>NZ_CM151156.1:4885000-4942445 GCF_056481585.1 Stenotrophomonas sp. 86428_Sma | reverse complement strand
CAGCAATAATCGTCCGGTGGCCGGGGCATGGACGCGACAAGGCGCCCAAACACAGGCCGGAAAGGGGGGAAATGGATGGCTCAGACTACCACCGAGCGCCCGCCTTCGGAATGCTTGTCCCCTACTTATTCACAAAAACATCCACAGCTATTGCACAGCCCAGTGAATTCGCGTAGCTGCCAGGGGTTGACTTGGGGCGGGGTACCTCTCTAGAATTTCCGGTTCTTTCCGTCCCATTCATACGAGAGGCCCCCAATGGCCACGAAGCGCACCTACCAGCCCAGCAACCTCAAGCGTAAGCGCGACCACGGCTTCCGTGCCCGTATGAAGACCGCTGACGGCCGCAAGATCCTGTCGCGTCGCCGCGCCAAGGGCCGCAAAGTCCTGAGCGCCTGATTGCCATGCCGCACATCGCGGCAGACGCAATCCCTTCGACAGTGAATACTGCAGACCCGCGCAAGCGATTCCCTCGCTCTGCGCGGGTTCGCACGCGTGCCGAATACTCAACGGTCTTCAACGGCGCCCGCCGTGTGTCCGATCCGCTGATGACCCTGCACTGGCTGCCGGCTGACCGGCCGGCCAGGCTGGGTCTGGCGGTTTCCCGCAAGGTTGATCCGAACGCCGTCGGGCGTAACCGGATCAAGCGCGTCCTGCGCGACATCCTGCGTCAGACACGTACCGACATCCAGCCAGGCGACTTTGTCGTCGTGGCTCGAAGTGCTGCGCGTTCCGCCAGCAACGACGAGATCCGCCAGGCCTTCCTGCGCCTGCTGCGTCGCCTGCGTGCATTGCCCACGCCGGGCGTGGACGGCACAATGCCGCCGCCTGATGGCATCGCAACTCCTTCTTTGACCGAGCCGGCATCGCGTCCCGGCCCCGCCGAGCCTGTCCGCTGATGAACCAGACCCGCGTATTCCTCATTTTTGCCTGGCTGATGGTGGCCGTGCTGCTGTGGATGGAGTGGAGCCGTGAAAAGGCTGCTCCGACCCCGGCACCGACGACCACGTCGGCCCCGGCCGCCGCACAGAGCGTTCCGGGCGCAACCCCGGGCGCCATCCCCAGCGCCCAGGTGCCGGGTGCCCCCGGCCAGGCCGCCGTGCAGGCCCAGGCCAGCGCCACCCCGGCCAGCCAGCGCGTGACCGTCACCACCGACGTGCTGCGCCTGGTGCTCGACGGCGGCCGCGTGCTGGATGCCGAGCTGCTGCAGTTCCCGCAGACCAAGGACGAAGGCAGCCCGCCGGTCCGCCTGCTGACCGAAGACCCCGCGCACCCGTACAGCGCGATCAGTGGCTGGGCCAGCGAAGACAAGAACACCCCGGTCCCCGGCGCCGACGGCTTCAAGCTGGTCGGTGACACCAAGGACTTCGTGCTGGCCAAGGGCCAGAACGAGCTGCAGATCCCGTTCGTGTGGACCGCCGACAACGGCGTGACCATCAAGCGCACGCTGACCGTCTCGCGCAACGAGTATGCCGTGCGCTTCAAGGATGAAGTCAGCAACGCCGGCGCCGCGCCGTGGAACGGCTACGTCTACCGCACCCTGGACCGCACCCCGACCATCCTGTCGCGGAGCATGACCAACCCGGATTCCTTCAGCTTCAACGGTGCCACCTGGTACGACAACGACAAGAAGTACCAGCGTCGTGCGTTCAAGGACTACCTGGAAGACGGCACGCTGAACCAGAACATCACCGGCGGCTGGCTGGCGATGCTGCAGCACCACTTCTTCACCGCCTGGATCCCGCAGAAGGACCAGACCGCACACTACGTGCTGTCGCAGGTGGCCGGTCGTGACCTGATCGAAGCGCGTGGTCCGGCCTTCACTGTGGCCCCGGGCCAGTCCACCAGCACCGAAGCCCGCCTGTGGGTCGGCCCGAAGCTGGTCAACCTGATTGCCAAGGAAGACGTGCCGGGCCTGGACCGCGTGGTCGACTACAGCCGCTTCTCGATGATGGCGGTGATCGGCCAGGGCCTGTTCTGGGTGCTGAACCAGGTGCACAAGCTGGTCGGCAACTGGGGCTGGGCGATCGTCGGCCTGGTGGTGCTGCTGAAGCTGGTGCTGTACCCGCTGTCGGCGACCCAGTACAAGAGCGGCGCCAAGATGCGTCGTTTCCAGCCGCGCATCGCGCAGCTGAAGGAACGCTATGGCGATGACCGCCAGAAGTTCCAGACCGCGATGATGGAGCTGTACAAGAAAGAAAAGATCAATCCGATGGGCGGCTGCCTGCCGATCCTCATCCAGATGCCGATCTTCTTCGCCCTGTACTGGGTGCTGGTGGAATCGGTCGAACTGCGCCAGGCGCCCTGGTTCGGCTGGATCCAGGACCTGACCGCACGCGACCCGTACTTCATCCTGCCGGTGATCAACGTGGCGGTGATGTGGTTCACCCAGAAGCTGACCCCGGCACCGGGCATGGACCCGATGCAGCAGAAGATGATGCAGTTCATGCCGCTGGTGTTCGGCGTCATGATGGCCTTCATGCCGTCCGGCCTGGTTCTGTACTGGGTGGTCAACGGCGGCCTGGGCCTGCTGCAGCAGTGGTGGATGACCAAGCGCCATGGCGGCGAGCCGGTCCCGGCCACCACCGCCCCGGCCCCGGTCAAAAAGAAGTAATCCGACCGGCAGGTCGCCGGCTTTGTAGAGTCGACCTTGGTCGACTGCCATTGAGCCCCGACCGACCCGCAGAAGCCCGCCGCAAGGCGGGCTTTTCGCATGCGGCGTTAGAATCGCCGGCACACCGTTCCTCCATCCATCGAGTCCGCCATGCCGCGTGCGTCGTCGTTCCGCCTGTTCCTGCCCTCGCTGTTGTTGACCCTGGTCGTTGCCGGCTGTGGCGACAAGGACGCGAAGGCACCGGTAACCGGCGTGACCCAGCCCAGCGCGCAGGCCGCGGCCGCCGCCGACCCGGCCGCCGCGCCGTTGCTGGCTGCGCTGCAGAAGCAGCTCGACGGTTACCGTCGGATCATCGTGCTGCTGGCCGACGAAGAACAGCAGTCGGCCGCCGACCGCGGCACCTCCACGCGTGTGGGCCAGCAGCTGTTCCATGATGGCCTGGAGCAACGTACGGCCATCGCCGCGCAGTTCGACACCCTGCTGCGCGGTTCCAGTCCGCAGCGCTTCGCCACCCTGGGTACCGTGCTGGACTACATCGAGTCCGCGCCGGAACTGTTCGATGCCGACCGCCTGGCCTTCCGCGAAGTGCTGCGTGATCTGCATGAGCGGGTCGGTACCGATTCGTCGCTGCCGGCGGTGAAGCTGCACCAGCGCATCGGCGAGGACCTGGAGGCGCTCGACGAGATCGAACGCAACTACAACCAGGAACTGACCCGCATCTTCAGCCGCTTCGAGCGCACCCGCGCCATCGAGCTGAAGCGCGAGAAGTGGGACGATTACATCGCGCACCTGCACAAGGACTACAGCCGCGAAGCGATCCTGCGCGACTACGGGGTGATCGAGCCGTACCCGATGTCCATGAAGGACAGCGACCGCGAAATCTTCGGCCGCGACCTGCCGGCCAAGACCGTGGTGCTGACCTTCGACGATGGCCCGCACAAGGCCTACACCGATGAAGTGGTGGCCATCCTCAAGCGCTACGACGTGCCGGGCGTGTTCTTCGAAGTGGGCCGAAACCTGGGCAAGGTCGAGGCCGATGGCAAGGTCAGCCTGGGCCCGATGGCGAAGATCAGCCGCAACCTGATGGAAGAGGGCTATGCGGTCGGCAACCACAGCCTGACCCACGCCCAGCTGTCGCGCACCACCGGGGATGCGCTGCGCCAACAGGTACTCGACACCGACACGCTGCTGAAGGACGTGGACAGCAAGCGCGCGCCGCTGTTCCGCTTCCCGTACGGCGCGCGCAACGCCGAAGGCCTGCAGCTGCTCAACGAGGCCGGGCTGAAGTCGATCATGTGGAACATCGACTCGATGGACTGGGCCGACCCGGTACCGGAGTCGATCGTGCAGCGCGTGCTCGACCAGGTGAACAAGGAACAGCGCGGCATCATCCTGTTCCACGACATCCACGATCGTGCGGTGAAGGCGCTGCCGCAGATCCTCGACCGGCTGATCGCCGATGGCTACCAGTTCGCCGGCTGGAATGGCCGCGACTTCACCGTCGCCCGTGCGCGAAAGGGCGACGCCGGTGCCGCCACCGTCACCACCGGCTACGAGAAGTCGTGGGCGATCGTGGTCGGCATCGACACCTACGCCAAGTGGCCGAAGCTGGAATACGCCAGCCATGATGCTCAGGCAGTGGCCGATACCTTGACCGGGCAGTTCGGCTTCCCGTCCTCGCAGGTGATCGTGCTGAAGAACGAGCAGGCCACCCGCAACAACATCCTGGCCGCCTTCCACGACCGCCTGGCCGATGACCGCACCGGCAAGAACGACCGCGTGTTCGTGTTCTTCGCCGGCCATGGCGCGACCCGCCAGCTCGCCTCCGGGCGCGACCTCGGCTACATCATTCCGGTCGATTCGGATCCGAAGGAATTCGCCACCGACGCGATCGCGATGACCGACATCCAGAACATCGCCGAAAGCATGCAGGCCAAGCATGTGATGTTCGTGATGGATGCCTGCTACAGCGGCCTGGGCCTGACCCGTGGCGGTCCCTCGTCGTCGTCGTTCCTGCGCGAGAACGCGCGACGCAGCGCGCGGCAGATGCTGACCGCCGGTGGTGCCGACCAGCAGGTGGCCGATGCCGGCCCGAACGGCCATTCGGTGTTCACCTGGGTGCTGCTGCAGGCGTTGGCCGGCAAGGGCGACCTCAACGGCGACGGCCTGATCACCGGTACCGAACTGGCCGCCTACGTGGCGCCGGCGGTCTCGGCGGTCTCGCACCAGACCCCGGCCTTCGGCAGCCTGCCCGGTTCGCAGGGCGGCGAGTTCGTGTTCCAGGTGCCGGACAGCCAGGAATTCCTCAACGCCGATACGCGCCAGCTGACCGCCGATGCGATCGCGCTGAACAACAAGGTGGATGCGGCCAGCGAGGCCAAGGGCAGCCAGGCACCGGTAACCGTGGCCGACCTGCAGGGTGGCAAGGCCAAGCTGGTGGTGCCCACCGCCGGCCCGGCGTCCGACCGCCAGCGCGCGCAGCAGGCCAATGACCGTGGCCTGCAGCTGTACCGCGAGAAGCAGTACGACGAAGCAGTAGCCCAGTTCACCGAAGCGCTGAAGCTGCGCCCGGACTTCGCCCAGGCCGCCAACAACCTCGGCTTCGTCTACTACCGCCAGCAGCGCTATGCCGAAGCGGCGCGCTGGCTGGAGAACACACTGAAGATCGACCCCTCGCGCGCCGTGGCCTATCTCAACCTGGGCGACGCCTACTTCAACGCCGGCGACAAGGCCAAGGCCAAACAGGCCTACACCACCTACCTGGCGCTGCAGCCGCAGGGCAGCGGCGCGGCCCAGGCGCGTGCGCAGCTGGAGAAACTCTGAGCCATGAACGACGCGATCCGCACCGACACCATCGTGGCCATCGCCAGTGCGCCCGGCGCCGGCGGTGTCGGCCTGCTGCGCCTGTCCGGCCCGCGCGCTGCAGCGATTGCCAATGCGCTGGGTGCACCTGCACTGCGTCCGCGCCACGCGCACTACGCGCGCCTGCGTGATGCCGACGGCGAGGTCATCGACGATGGCATCGTGCTGTGGTTCCCGGCACCGAACAGCTTCACCGGCGAAGAGGTGGTGGAGCTGCAGGGCCATGGCAGCCCGGTGCTGCTGCAGCAACTGGTCGCGCGCTGCATCGCGCTCGGTGCGCGCCAGGCGCGCCCGGGTGAGTTCAGTGAACGGGCATTCCTCAACGGCAAGCTCGACCTGGCCCAGGCCGAGGCCATCGCCGACCTGATCGCCGCGGGCGACAACCGTGCCGCGCGCGCTGCGCGCCGTTCGCTGGATGGTGTGTTCTCCCGCCGCATCGACGCGGTGGTCGAGCAGTTGGTGCTGCTGCGCATCCATGTGGAAGCAGCGATTGACTTCGCCGACGAACCGCTGGATACGCTTGGTGGGGCACAGGTGCGGCGTGGCCTGGAGCAGGCGCGCGGCGATCTTGCCCTGCTGCGTCGTGATGCCGAGCGCGGCCGTCGCCTGCGCGATGGCCTGCATGCGGTGCTGATCGGGCCACCGAATGCCGGCAAGAGTTCATTGCTCAATGCGCTGGCCGGCAGCGAGCGCGCCATCGTCACCGACATCGCCGGCACCACCCGCGACACCCTGCGCGAGACCATCCGCCTGGACGGCCTGGAGCTGACCCTGGTCGACACCGCGGGCCTGCGTGACGGCGGCGACGCCATCGAACGCGAAGGCATGCGCCGCGCGCACGTGGAAATCGAACGCACCGACCTAGCGCTGATCGTGCTGGATGCGCGCGATCCGGCTGCGGGTGATGCGGCGCTGGGCGATGCCGTGGCGGCGGTGCCGCACAAGGTCTACATCCACAACAAGTCGGACCTGCTGGAGGCGTTGCCGTCGCTGGACGATCCGGACCGCGTGTTCGTCTCGGCCGCCACCGGCGCCGGGCTCGAAGATCTGCATGCGCGCCTGCGCAGCATCGCTTCGGCCGGGGCGGGGGAGCAGGTGGACGGCGAATTCTCTGCGCGCACGCGCCATGTGGATGCGATCGAGCGTGCGCAGGAGCATGCACAGCGCGCCGACAGTGAGCTGGCACATGAGCATCTGGAGCTGGCCGCCGAGGAACTGCGGCTGGCGCATGACGCGCTGGGCGAGATCACCGGGCAGATGAGCGCCGATGACCTGCTGGGAAGGATCTTCTCCAGTTTCTGCATCGGGAAGTAAGCCTTGGTAGTGCCGGCCGCTGGCCGGCAACCCAGCCGAACGAGCTCCTCGGGATCGCTACGGGGTCGGAGCCCCTGCGGGGATCCGACCCCAGGTCCCCCACCTGTCACATTGCCGCCGCATACTGACGCCCATCACATACCGCTTGGGGAAGTCGCAGTGAAGTCGTGGGGTTGTGCGTTGCTGTTGTCGCTGGCCGTGGCACCATCGGTGGCCATGAGTGCTGAATCCTCCACCCCGGCCGCGCACAAGGTGTCGGTCTATGGCCATCGCGGGGCGAGCGCGTTGCTGCCCGAGCACACCCTGGCCGCCTATGCGCAGGCGATCGCCGATGGCGCCGACTACATCGAGCCGGATCTGGTGATGACCAGGGACGGAGTGATGGTGGCCCGCCACGAGAACGAGATCAGCGGCACCACCGACGTCGCTTCGCATCCAGAGTTCGCCAGCCGCCGCACCAGCAAGGTGATCGATGGTCAGAAGGTCGACGGCTGGTTCACCGAAGACTTCACACTGGCCGAGCTGAAGACCCTCTATGCGCGCGAGCGCCTGCCGGAACTGCGCAGCACCGCCTACGACGGGCAGTTCCGCATCGCCAGCCTGGACGAGATCCTGGCCTTCCTGGTGCAGCAGGCCGGGCGTGCCAACCGCGGCATCGGCCTGGTACCGGAGATCAAGCACCCGACCTACTTCCAGTCGATCGGCCTGCCGATGGAAGACAAGCTCCTGACCGCGCTGCGTGGCAATGCCTATACCAATGTCGGCCCGGTCACCATCCAGTCGTTCGAGACCGCCAACCTGCGCTACCTGCGCGGCAAGATCCCGCGCGGCAGCAACATCCGCCTGCTGCAACTGCTGTGGAAGGGCGACACCCAGCCGGCCGACATCGCCAAGGCCGGTGGCAAGCTGACCTACGCGCAGATGATGACGCCGGCAGGACTGAAGGACATCGCCAGCTACGCCGACAGCATCGGCCCGGAACTGCGCTCGATCATTCCGCTGGACGCCAAGGGCGCGCTGAGCACTCCGACCACGCTGGTACAGGACGCACATGCAGTGGGCCTGATGGTGATTCCGTACACCTTCCGTCCGGAGAACCACTTCCAGGCCAGCAACCTGCGCAAGGGCGCCGACAACGCGCGCAATGCAGAGGGGTCGGTTGCCGAGATGCGCGCCTATCTGGCCACCGGCATCGATGCCTTCTTCACCGATGACCCGGCACTGGGCCGGCAGGCGGTGGATGGCATGGGCGCGGCGGGGAATGCGGCGAACTGACCGGCCAATGCCGCCGGGCATGGCCCGGCGCTACCGGATGTGACGGAATGCTCTGGTAGTTGCCAACCTTGGTTGGCATGCAGCGGGAGCGCCGACCAAGGTCGGCCACTACCGGGTCATGAGGTTGCCGGCCAGCGGCCGGCACTACCATCGCTCAGCCGCGCGGCTCGTCCGGCCGGCGGAACGGGATCACCACGTAGTCCTGGCCCTCGCGCGGCTGCCACAGCACCGGCACGCGCTGCGGTGACGGCGGCTCCAGCTCGTCGTCGGCCAGCGGTTCGACGTCTTCTTCTTCGTCTTCCCAGCTGTAGCGCGGGCGCGGCGGCAGCGGGTCGGCGTTGCGGAACAGCAGCGCAGCAATGATGCCGGCGAAGGCGCCGCCCATGTGCGACTGCCAGGACACACCATCGGCGTGCGGCAGGATGGTCATCAGCATGCCGCCGTAGAACAGCATGCCGATCAGGCCGGTGGCGATGGCCGCGCGATCGCGGCGCAGCAGGCCCAGGCTGGCCAGCAGGAACATCAGGCCGTGGGTCACGCCGCTGGCGCCCAGGTGCACGCTGCCCGGATTGCCCAGCATCCACGCGCCGATGCCCGAGCCCAGCCACAGCAGGGGCAGGGCGCGCACGGTGGCTTTCGGGTAGACGCTGCCGGCCAGCGTGCCGAGGATCAGGATCGCGATGCTGTTGGCGGCGATGTGCTCGACCGAGGCATGCAGCATCGGGCCGCCGATCAGGCCAAGCAGACCCTTGGCTTCCAGCGGCGCGACTGCCCACGGTCGCCAGTCGAACGTGCCCTGCAGGGCGAACACGGCCACCAGCACCAGCACGGCGGCCAGGCTGACATTGAACGCCCGCAGGATGCGCGAGCGGTCATTGCGGGGGGCCGGCACGTCGCCAGCGGGCAGGGGCGCGTTGTTGTTCATACCTCAGCAATGGCGGTGGTTGGCGCGAAACCAAGGCCACCGCTGCGGGAGAGTGGAAACGGCCGGCGGGACAATCCCACCGGCCGCGCCATCCAGCGGGTCAGGCTCAGGCCTGGCCTTCGCCTTCCTTCGGCGGGTACTTCAGGCTCAACACCACGGTAGCGGCGATGATCACCGCCACCACGCCCAGCGAGATCGGGGTCGGGATCTTGAACAGGTCGATGATCATCATCTTGATGCCGATGAAGCCCAGCACCAGCGCCAGGCCGTACGGCAGCAGGTGGAAGCGGTCGGCCATGCCGGCCAGCAGGAAGAACATCGCACGCAGGCCCAGCACCGCGAACACATTGGAAGTGAGCACGATGAACGGGTCGGTGGTGATCGCGAAGATCGCCGGGATGCTGTCCACGGCGAAGATCACGTCGGTCACCGCGATCAGGATCAGCACCGCGAACAGCGGGGTGAACCAACGCACGCCGTCGCGCTTCACGCTCATCGCGTTGCCGGCGTAATCCGGCAGCAGGCGCAGGTGCTTGCGCATCCAGCGCAGGGCGGGGTTGGCCTCCAGGTCCGGCTCCTGGCCGGCGGCGAACCACATCTTCCAGCCAGTGAACAGCAGGAAGGCGCCGAACACGTAGAGCAGCCAATGGAACTGGGTGATCAGCACGCTGCCGGCGAAGATCATGACCGTACGCAGCACGATCGCGCCCAGGATGCCGATGATCAGCACCTTCTGGCGCTGCTCCTCCGGCACCGCGAAGTAGCTCATGATCATCAGGAAGACAAAGATGTTGTCGACCGCCAGCGCCTTCTCGACCAGGTAGCCGGTCAGGAATTCGAGGCCGACCTTGTTGGCCACCACCTGGCCCGCGGTCTCATTCAGGTAGTACCAGAGGCCCGCATTGAACAGCAGGGCCAGCGCGACCCAGCCGATGGACCACCACAGGGCCTCCTTGAAGGTGACCTTGTGCGGCCCACCATGGCGCATCAACACGAGGTCGACCAGCAGGGCGATGACCACCACCGCTGCGAAGCCGCCCCACAACCACACGTTACCGATCGTCTGCATTGGGAATGTCCGTTGGAAAGATGAATGCCAGGCCGGACGGCGAGGATCTGCAACGGAGGATCGGGAGGGGGATCCAGGGACAGAGCTTCGCCAGTACGGCGAAGGTCTCGCTCGCAGTTCCAGTCGGCTGGAACTGCCGTTGCACCGGAGCCTGCGGGCTCGAAATGACGGCGACAACGTCTGGGAGCTACTCCCCTTCTGGCGCCGATTCTGCGGCCTGGCCGGGCTGCCGTCAAATGCCGGGCGGCCGGGGCCCCCGCTCTGGTAGGTGCCAACCTTGGTTGGCACGCCGGCCGGCCCGCCCTGGTAGGTGCCAACCTTGGTTGGCACGCCTTGCCCGGGCCGTTCAGCAACGCCCGTCGCGCCAGCTCGACTCTACGAAAGCGCCCCCCGGCTACAATAGGTGGATGAATACCCCCCTTCCGATTGTCCGCCTCAAGAATGCGTGGCGTTCCAGCCACCCGTGGATCTTCCAGAAACTGGTCGAGAAGCCGACCGTCCGGCCCAAGCCCGGTTCCATCGTCGACGTGGTCGGCGTGGACGGGGAGTTCATCGGCCGCGGGTTCTACAACGGGCACTCGCGCATTGCCGTGCGCATCCTCGAAACCGACCAGAACGTGCCGGTGGATGCCGGCTGGTTCTCGCGCAAGATCGCCCAGGCGGTGTCGCTGCGCCGTGAGGTGCTGAAGCTCGACGCGGTGTCCGACGCCTGGCGCGTGGTGCACAGTGAGGGCGATGGCTTGTCCGGCCTGGTGGTGGACCGCTACGGCGATCTGGTGGTGGTCGAATTCTTCGCCGCCGGTATGTTCCGCCACCGCGAGTGGATCTACGACGCCCTGCGCGAGCAGTTCCCGGGCTGCCGCTTCCACAGCTTCGCCGACGAGCACGTGCAGAAGCAGGAAAGCTTCGACTTCCACGGCAACACCACCACCGAAGCGGCGGTGATCACCGAGTACGGCATCAAGTTCCGCGCTGACCCGGCCGGTGCGCACAAGACCGGCTTCTTTGCCGACCAGCGCGAGAACCGCGAGTGGCTGAGCCAGCAGGTGGAAGGCAAGAGCGTGCTCGACCTGTGCTGCAACACCGGCGGTTTCGCCGTGTACGCGGCGGCGCGTGGTGCCACTGAAGTGGTCGGCATCGACATCGATGAAGACGTCATCCAGATCGCCAAGGGCAATTCGCGCCTGAACAACGTGCGCCCGAAGTTCGTCCAGTCCGACATCTTCCCGTGGCTGCGCGACGCCGCCAACCGCGGTGAGCAGTACGACGTGGTGATCCTGGACCCGGCGAAGATGACCCGCGACCGCGACCAGGTGATCACTGCGCTGAAGAAGTACCTGGACATGAACAAGCTGGCGCTGGGCGTGGTGAAGCCGGGCGGCCTGTTCGCCACGTTCTCCTGCACCGGCCTGGTGGCCGAGGACCAGTTCCTCGACATGCTGCGCCGCGCGGCCTATTTCTCCGGCCGCACGATCCAGATCCTGAAGGTGGCCGGCGCCGGCCCGGATCATCCGTTCATGGCCCACGTGCAGGAATCGCGTTACCTCAAGGCCGTGTTCTGCCGCGTGGTGGACTGATTTCCAGATGCAGAGTCGAGCGATGCTCGACTCGCGGTGCCTGATCAGTCGAGCACAGTTCGACTCTACAAATCCGCGGTCCGCAGCGCTATGGTCGGGCTCTTCCCATTGCCGGTGAGAGCCCATGCCATCGTTGCGCCACCTGTCCGTCGTGCTTGCCCTGGCGCTGTGCGCGCCGCTGTCGGCTCATGCCATCGAGTTCAGCGCACAGGAGCTGGCGCGCGCCAAGGCCCTGCAGCAGCGCCTGGTCACCCTCGACAGCCACCTGGATACGCCGGCCAATTTCGGCCGAACCGGCTTCGACATCGAGCAGCGTCACGACCGCAATGCGCTTTCGCAGGTCGACTACCCGCGCATGGTCGAAGGTGCGCTGGACGGCGGTTTCTGGGCGATCTACACCGATCAGGGCGACCGCAGCCCCGCTGCGCACCTCGCCGAGCGTGACCATGGCCTGCAGCGGCTGCTGGAGATCCGCGAAATGCTGGCGGCCAACCCCGAGCGCTTCGCGCTGGCATTGACCGCCGATGACGCGGCGCGGATCAAGGCCGCCGGCAAGCGCGTGGTCTACATCAGCATGGAAAACGCCAGCCCGCTGGTGGAAGACCCGAGCCTGCTGTCGTTCTACCACCGCGCCGGCCTGCGCCTGCTCAGCACCGTGCACTTCGCCAACAACGAGTTTGCCGATTCGGCCACCGATCCCAAGGGTGCGGAGTGGAAAGGCCTGAGCCCGGCCGGCAAGGACCTGGTGCGGCAGGCGGTGAAGCTGGGCATCGTGATCGACCAGTCGCATGCGTCCGACGCGGTGTTCGACGACCTGCTGGCGATGATGCCGGTGCCGTTCGTGCTGTCGCACAGCTCGGCCAAGGCGGTCTACGACCACCCGCGCAATCTGGATGACGCGCGCCTGCGCAAGCTGGCCAAGGCCGGCGGCGTGATCCAGGTGAACGCCTATGGCGGCTACCTGATCGACACCGCAAAGACGCCCGAGCGCAAGCAGGCCGAGGAAGCGCTGAGCAAGCAGCTGGGTGGCTGGGAAGGCATGGGCATCGAACAGGGCGTTGCCCTGCTGAAGGCCGAGCAGGCGCTGGACCACGAGCA
Source organism: Stenotrophomonas sp. 86428_Sma (assembly GCF_056481585.1). NCBI lineage: Bacteria > Pseudomonadati > Pseudomonadota > Gammaproteobacteria > Lysobacterales > Lysobacteraceae > Stenotrophomonas > Stenotrophomonas sp. 86428_Sma. The sequence goes on along the minus strand of NZ_CM151156.1, from coordinate 4,929,714 downwards.
CCCGGTGCGCCATGCCAGCCTCGATGACTTCTTCGCCCACTTCGAGCACATCCTCAAGGTGGTCGGCCCCGAGCACGTGGGCATCGGCCTGGACTGGGATGGCGGCGGTGGCCTGAGCGACCTGCCCGATGTCAGCCAGCTGCCGAAGATCACCGCGTGGCTGCTGCGCAAGGGCTATACCGAGCAGCAGATTGCCGGCATCTGGGGCGGCAACCTGCTGCGGGTGATGCGGCAGGCGCAGGACTACGCTGCAAAGCAGGGCGGTTGACCGCCCTGCGGAAGTGCCGGCCGCTGGCCGGCATTGCCCGTATCAACAGGATGCGAGGTGCCGGCCAGCGGCCGGCACTACCGGTGATCCGGTTATTTCGCGATCAGCGCGTGGCGGCGGCTGTACAGGAAGTACAGCACCAGGCCGGCCAGGTTCCACAGCAGGAAGTACAGCTGGGTGCTGTGCGGCAGGCTGAGGAACAGATAGATGCAGCCCAGCGCGGCCAGCGGACCAACCACGAAGGCCAGCGGGGTACGGAAGGTACGTTCGCGGTTCGGCTCGCGCAGGCGCAGCACCACCAGGCAGATGCCCACGGCGGTGAACGCGGCCAGGGTGCCGGCATTGGCCAGCGCCGCGATCTCGTCCAGGCGGGCCACGCCGGCCAGCGCCGACACCACCACCGCGGTGAACAGCGTGGTCGCCACCGGCGTGCCGGTACGTGCGTTGACCTTGGACAGGCCACGCGGCAGCAGGCCATCGCGGCTCATCACGAAGAAGATGCGGCTCTGGCCGTACAGGAAGGCCAGCAGCACCGTCGGCAGCGCGATGATCGCGATCACGCCGATCACCATCGCCGCGGTCGGATGGCCCAGCTGGCGCATGATCAGGGCCAGCGGCTCGGCGCTGTGGCCGAACACCGCGTAGCTCATCGCACCGACCGCGGCCAGCGCGACCAGCACGTAGACGATGGTGCAGCCGATCATCGAACCGATGATGCCGATCGACAGGTCGCGGCCGGGGTTCTTGGTTTCTTCGGCGGCGGTGGAGATCGCATCGAAGCCGTAGAAGGCGAAGAAGATGATCGCTGCCGCCGCCATTACGCCGTGTTCGACGCCATCAGGGCCCATCGACTTGGCAAAGCCATACGGCATGAACGGCTGCAGGTTGGCGCTGTCGAAGGCGGGCAGGGCCACGGCCACGAAGATGGCCAGCGCGATCAGCTTGAACACCACCAGGATGGCATTGAGGGTGGCGCTTTCCTTGGTGCCGGCCATCAGCATGCCGGCCACCAGCCAGGTGATGACGATCGCCGGCAGGTTGATCATGCCGCCTTCCACGTGCGGGCCGGCTGCGAGCCACGCTGGCAGGTGCACGTTCCAGCCGAACTGGGTGTGGACCCATTCGAGGAAGCCGACGAAGTAGCCGGACCAGCCCACCGCCACCGTACTCACCACCAGTGAGTACTCCAGGATCAGGCTCCAGCCCACCACCCAGGCGAACACCTCGCCCAGCGCGCTGTAGCTGTAGGTGTAGGCACTGCCGGCGGCCGGCATCATCGTCGACAGCTCGGCGTAGGACAGTGCCGCGCAGGCGCAGACCGCACCGGCGATGGCGAAGGAGATCAGCACGGCCGGGCCGGCCAGGTTGGCACCGACGCCGATCAGCGTGTAGATGCCGGTACCGACGATGGCGCCAATACCCAGCGCGATCAGGTGCGGCCAGCTGAGCGTCGGGATCAGGCGCCTGCCGGCTTCGTGGACGGTGACGGAATCTAGGGACTTGCGCCGGAACAGGGACATGCAGGCCTCGGAAGGGGTGACTAAGAACGACAAGTTCCCGAGTGTGACCGAACGCAGCGCAGCATTACCACTGACGGGGGTCATGCGAGTGTCAGATGCGTCACCGGCGCGGCTGTACTCCGAGCATTCTGCCGGAATCGGCACAAATGCCGGCAGGATTCGAAATGATTCGATCCCTCAAGGCGAGCCGGGAGGCGCTTGAAGCGTGGGAGCAGGGGCCAGATCGATGCTGACCCGCTGCGGATCGACCACCGGCGCCGCACCTTGGGTTCTCAACTGGGCCACCAGCACTTCGAAGCCCTGGGCGCGGCCGAACGCATGCTCGTCCAGGGTCAATGGCAGCAGCTGCAGGAAGTCGAATCGTCCCGATGGCAGTTGCTGGGGTCCAGGAAAATGCAGTGACGGAACGAAGACGGCCGCCTGCAGCATGCTCCCTGCGTGATCCACCGGCCCCCCCAGCTTCAGCCGGTCCCATGGCGCCAACGGATTGCCGGGCATGCGTGAGTGGCACAGCAGCAGGTGGTACGCGGTGAACCAGCGCAAGGTGGTCAGTGCCCAGGTCGCTTCTTCCTGCGTCTCAAGCATCAGTTCGATGCCCAACCCCGAATCGCCATCTTCGTGCCGCCCTTCCCAGGGGTTGGACAGGCCGGAGCTGACATAGATCCAGTGCCTTCGATCACCGTGCGGAGGGCAGGCATTGACGCCGACATGCAGCCAGCGCGGGTCGATCTGGTCCTGCTTGAAGACGTTGCGCAGCAGATCCATGTCGATCGGATAGATCCCCGGCCCGGTATCGCCGAACAACCGCCGGTACAGCGTCTCCTCCCGATATTCCCAGCTGCGCTCCAGCAGGGTGTCGTCGTCCATGGTGCTCACTCGGCCACCTTGCCGGGCCAGCGGCAGCCGTCTTCCTGCCAGGCCTCGACGTCATCGTGGAAGGTGGTGCGACGTCCGTCGCGGCTACGCTCGTAGCTCAGGTCCAGCACCAGCGCGCCCTGCGTGCTCAGCAGGTAGCGGCCGTTGAGGCGCCCGTTGATGCGCTCTTCCCAGACGCTGTCGAACTGGTAGGGGCGGTCTTCGGCCAGCACCGTGGTCTCCATTGAAACCCGGCGCAGCAGCAGGCGTTCGCGCTGCCCGGCATAGCGAACGTCGGCCTGGCCGTCATCCAGCCAACGCCATTCCAGATGGATGCCGTCATTGCGGCCGCCGCTCAGGCAGCGATGGTCCTGTGCGGTGGCCGCCGGGGCGGTCGTGTTGGCCAGAAGCAGCAGGGCGCCCATCGCCGTCGGCCAGGGTTTCATCCGTTCAGCCCCAACCGGATGCCGAACCCCACCAGGAACAGGCCGGCCACGCGGCGCAGCGCATCGCTGATTCGCGGGTGCTGGATCAGGCGGCGGCGGGCCAGGTTGCCCACGCCGATCAACATCGAGCAGTAGGCGATGCTGACCACCAGGATGATGCCCGCCAGCGCAGCGAAGGTGGCGATGCCCTGGTGTGCCTTCGGATCGATGAACAACGGCAGGAAGGCCATGTAGAACAGGATCGCCTTCGGATTGAGCAGGCTGACCAGGATCGCCTGCTGGAAGTAGCGGCCCGGCTGCATGCGGATCGGACCGGCGTCGCCGCCCTCGTGCTTCGGCGTGCGCAGCAGGCTGATGCCGACCCACACCAGGTAGGCCGCACCCAGGTACTGCACCGCGTGGAACACCAGCGGGTTGGCCTTGAGCAGCGCCGCCACGCCCGCCAACGCCAGCCACATCAGGATCTGGTCGCCGACCAGCAGGCCGGCCAGCGCGGTGTAGCCGCCGCGCACGCCGCCACGGCCGGTGGCGGTCAGCAGGGTGAAGGTGCCGGGGCCGGGCAGGGCAAGAAACACCAGCACAGCGACCAGAAACGTCCACAGGTCCTGGATGCCCATCCACGGCATGGCGGCGTTCTCTTGTTACGGGGGGCCGCCATTGTCGGCCAGTGCCGCCGTTGGCGACAGGGGGCGGATGAGGCCAGTGGGCATGCCAGACAGCAGCGGTTGCAGGTGCTGGCGCAGCTGCGCATGCAGTTGCCGTACCGCTGGCGAGAACTGCTTGCGGTGCGGGCATACCAGCTGCAGCGGGATGCTGCTGCCAACACCATCTAGCAGCAGCTGCAGGCGCCTGGCCAGCACGTCCTCGCGCAGGTCCAGCCAGGACTTGTAAGTGATGCCTTCGCCGGCCACGGCCCAGCGTCGCACTACATCGGCGTCGTCGCAGACCAGCGGACCGCGCACCGGAATCACGCTGCGACGCCCGTCGACCTCGAATGACCAGCGATCGTAGGCGCGGCCGTTGAGTTGATAGACCAGGCAGTCGTGCTCGCGCAGATCCTCCAGGCGGGTGGGCGTGCCACGCCGCTGCAGGTAGCCGGGCGAGGCGGCCAGCACGCGTCGATTGCCTTCCAGCAGCGGCAGGGCGACGTAGTTGGCGTCGTCGAAGTGGCCGATGCGGATGGCCACGTCGACCGGGTCGCGGAATACATCGGCCACCTCGTCGGACAGGCGCAGGTGCAGGCGCAGCCGCGGGTGCGCAGCTCGGAAGGCGCTCAGCCAGGGCAGCAGCAGGTTGCGGCCGAGGTCCGAGGGCGCCGACAGCTGCAGGGTGCCGTGCAGCTCGGTGTCCTCGCCCTGCACGCGCGCCTGTCCCTCGCGCAGGGTGGCCAGTACCTCCTGCGCATACGGCAGGTACAGCGCACCCTCGCCGGTGAGGCGCAGGCTGCGGGTGGTGCGCACGAACAGGCGCAGGTCCAGCTCGCGTTCCAGCCGCGCCACCGCCGCGGCGACCTGCCCGGGCAGCAGGTCGGCCTCGCGCGCCGCCTGCGAGAAGCTGCCCAGTGCGGCAGTGCGGACGAACAGCTGCAGATCGTCGAAGCGGATCATCTTCATTGCCAGAGTGAAAGTGCTGCCCGATTCTGCGCCTTTCTGCGGGAGCGCGTGCGGCGCAACCTGTCGCCTCCTTCCCCACTGGACCGCTGCCATGCGCGCCATTGCCTACACCCAAGCCGGCCTGCCGATCGATGATGCCCAGGCCCTGATCGACATCGAACTGGAGCTGCCGCAGCCTGGCCCGCGTGACCTGCGCGTGGCGGTGCGCGCGGTGGCGGTGAACCCGGTCGACACCAAGGTCCGTCGCGGCGTGGCCACCGATGGCCCACGTGTGCTGGGCTGGGATGCGGTCGGCATCGTCGACGCGGTGGGCAGCGAGGTGACCCTGTTCCAGCCCGGCGATGCGGTCTACTACGCCGGCGTCATCGATCGCCCGGGCAGCAATGCCGAGTACCAGCTGGTGGACGAGCGCAGCGTCGGCCGCAAGCCGGCCAGCCTCGACGATGCCGCCGCCGCCGCGCTGCCACTGACCGCGATCACCGCCTGGGAGCTGTTGTTCGACCGCCTGAGAATTCCCGAGGGCGGCGGCGAAGGCCAGACCCTGCTGGTGATCGGCGCTGCCGGCGGTGTCGGTTCGATCCTGGTGCAGTTGGCGCGGAAGCTGACGAAACTGACGGTGATCGGCACCGCCTCGCGTCCGGATACCCAGGACTGGGCGTACGCAATGGGCGCACACCATGTGATCGACCACAGCCTGCCGCTGGCCGAGGGCCTGGCGCGGCTCGGCATCAGCGAGGTGCAGCATGTGGCCAGCCTGACCCACTCCGACCAGCACTACGCGCAGATCGTGGAACTGCTGGCGCCGCAGGGCCAGCTGGGGCTGATCGATGATCCCGGCCAGGTCGACGTGGTGGCGCTCAAGCGCAAGGCGTTGTCACTGCACTGGGAGTCGATGTTTACCCGGCCGCTCTACAAGACCGCCGACATGCAGCGCCAGCATGACCTGTTGAACCGGGTGGCCGAGCTGATCGACACAGGCGTGCTGCAGACCACCCTGGGCGAGCATTTCGGGCGCATCGACGCGGCCAACCTGCGGCGTGCCCACGCGCTGCTGGAGAGCCACCGCGCCAAGGGCAAGATCGTGCTGGAAGGCTGGTAAGGCCCGGTTTTTCCTGTGGAGCCGAGCCTGCGCCCGGCTCTACAGCGCTTCATCCACGCATGGCGTGGATCAGCCGTGTCGACCAAGGTCGACACCTGCCAACAGCTGCGGAAGCCACTGCTCAGGCCACACCGTTGTCGACGTACTCGGCGAAACCGGGCTGCTGGCGCAGGCGTTCGAACCAGGCATCTACGTGTGCCAGTACCGGCTTGCTGCCCGGCGTGCTGCGCCAGCGTTGGGTCGACAGCCCGAGCACGATGTCGGCGAGGGTGAAGGTGTTGCCCGCCACGTAGCCGTCGGTAGTGGCCAGCTGTGCATCAAGGACGCCCATCAGCCGGTTCCACTGCGCCAGGCTGGCCTCGGCACGGGCGTCATCCGGATAGTCCGGATGCTGGCGCACGCGCGCCATGAACACATGGCGCCATGCGCTGTTGAGGTCGCTGGCCTGCCAGTCCATCCACTGCTCCACCCGGGCCCGGTCCTTTGCTGCATGTGGCAGCAGATCCTCGCGACCGGCGCGTGCGGCCAGGTAGCGGCAGATGCTGTTGGATTCCCACAGCACGAAGTCGCCATCACGCAGCACCGGCACCTGCCGGTTGGGGTTCAGCGTGGCCAGCAGGTCCGGCGAGGGGGCCGGTTCGTGGGGCAGGGGCAGATCCAGCCCCGCGCACAGCCACAGCACTTTACGCACATTGATGGAGGTGGGCTTTCCGTAGAGGACGACCATGGTCCTGACGCAGCAGTTGAGACTCGGCCAGCCTACACTTGCCCCATGCAAACCGAATATCTGCTCATTGGCGGCCTTCTATTGGCCGTGCTCATCCTGCAGCTGGTCGCCCTGCTGCGCCGCCCGCCGCATGACCGCCTGGAACAGGCGGTGCGCGAGGAGGCGCGGGCCGGGCGCAGCGAGCTGCGCGAACAGCTCGATGGCTTCGCCCGCGCGCTGACCGATCTGTCCACCCGCACCGACCAGCGCCTGGACCTGCTGCGCGAAGCGCTGGGCGAAGATGCCCGCAAGGCGCGCGCCGAAGCGGCCGAGAGCCAGCAGCGCGGCGCGGCGTTGATGGGACAGCGGCTGCAGGAGCTGCGCGGCCAGCTGGAGACCTTCGGCCAGCAGCAGGAAGCCCGCATCCATGCGTTTGGCCAGCAGCTGCAGGAGCTCACCGGGCGTACCGATACCCAGCTCGGCGCGCTGCGGCAGACCCTGGTGGACGATGCACGCAAGGGCCGCGAGGAGGGCGCGCAGTCGCAGCAGCGCCTGACTGAAAGCCTTGGCCTGCGCCTGCAGGAACTGACCCAGCGCAACGAGCAGCGCATCGCCGAGATGCGCACAACGCTGGAAGAGCAGCTGCGCGCGCTGCAGAGCGACAATGCGCAGAAGCTGGAACAGATGCGCGTGACGGTGGATGAGAAGTTGCAGTCCACCCTGGAAACACGCCTTGGCCAGTCCTTCAAACTGGTCTCGGAGCGCCTGGAACAGGTGCAGCGCGGCCTCGGCGAGATGCAGCAGCTGGCCACCGGCGTCGGTGACCTCAAGCGCGTGCTGACCAACGTCAAGACGCGCGGCAGCTGGGGTGAAGTACAGCTGGAGAACATCCTCGAGCAGACCCTGATCCAGGAGCAGTACGCGCGCGGGGTGAAGGTACGCCCGGATAGTGGCGAAATGGTCGACATCGCCGTGCGCCTGCCGGGCCGCAGCAGCGATGACACGCCGGTGTGGCTGCCGATCGACTCCAAGTTCCCACGCGAAGACTACGAGCGCCTGCTGGACGCACAGGAGCAGGGTGATGCCGAACTGGTACGCGTGCAGGGTGCGCAGCTGGAGCGTGCGGTGAAGGTGCAGGCCAAGTCGATCTGCGAGAAGTACATCGTGCCGCCGCACACCACCGACTTCGCGGTGATGTTCCTGCCTACCGAAGGCCTGTATGCCGAGGTGATCCGGCGCCCCGGCCTGGTCGATCTGCTGCAGCGCGACCACCGCGTGGTGGTCGCCGGGCCGACCACGATCACCGCACTGCTCAACAGCCTGCAGATGGGCTTCCGCACGCTGGCCATCGAGAAGCGGTCCAGCGAGGTGTGGAGCCTGCTGGGTGCGGTGAAGACCGAGTTCGGCAAGTTCGGCGATGTGCTGGACAACGTGAAGGCCAAGCTGGACCAGGCCAGCAAGCAGATCGACCAGACCGGGGTGCGCACCCGCGCGATCGCCCGCAAGCTGAGGGATGTCGAGTCGCTGCCGGTTGAGCAGAGCCGCCAGTTGCTGCCGGACGCGCTGCCAGCAGAGGAAGGCAGTGACGGCGACGAGGCCTGAGCCACGCTGACACGCCGCCTGCATCGCCGATGCGTATGCTGGCGGCCTGTCCGCCTCGATCAGGTATCGTCATGCGCCTGCGCCGCTTCACCAGCCTTGTCCTGACCGCGCTGCTTGCCGCCTGCAGCAGCGCACCACCGGCTGCCGATACGACCGCGGCACCTGCCGCAGCCACCAGCCCTGAAGCGGCCGAGGCGTATCGCGAAGCGCGCGACGTTGACTGCCAGGCCGCCGGCGGCAGCCTGCAACGGCTGGGCCGGCTGCAACGCGAGCAGTGCGTGATTCCCTATGCCGATGCCGGCAAGGCCTGCAGCCGCAAAAGCGACTGCACGGGCCAGTGCCTGGCCGGTCCCGAGGTGGGCGCTGGCAGCGCCGCTACCGGTACCTGCCAGCGCGATGTGCGCCAGAACTTCGGCTGCCGCCAGCGCATTGATGACGGCAAGGCGCAGGGCACGATCTGCGTGGACTGATCGTAGTGCCGGCCGCTGGCCGGCAACCGCATGAACCCTTGCGAACGGTCGCACGACTGCCGGCCAGCGGCCGGCACTACCGCCATCGCGCGGCGCTATGCTGGTGGGCCATTCCCCGCTGTTGCCGGAGCCCCCGCGTGAGCACCCCGATCCAGGACATTTCCCTCACCACCATCGACGGCCAGCCGTCCTCGCTTGCCGACTACCAGGGCAAGGTACTGCTGCTGGTCAACGTCGCCTCCAAGTGCGGCCTGACACCGCAGTACGAAGGCCTGCAGGCGCTGTATGCGGAAAAGCACGCGCAGGGTCTGGAAGTACTGGGCTTCCCCGCCAACAACTTCCTCGGCCAGGAGCCGGGCAGCGAGGCGGAGATCCAGCAGTTCTGCCAGCTCACCTACGACGTCAGCTTCCCGATGTTCTCCAAGATCAGCGTGGCCGGTGACGATACCCATCCGCTGTACCAGCAGCTGACCGCCGCCCAGCCGCAGTCGATCGGCGAAGGCCCGCTGCGTGAGCGCCTGGCCAGCAAGGAGATCCCGATCCACGCAGCACCGGCGGTGCTGTGGAACTTCGAGAAGTTCCTGGTTGGCCGCGACGGCAAGGTCATCGCGCGTTTCGCCCCGGACGTGGCTGCCGATGACGCGCGCCTGCGCGAGGCCATCGAGGCAGCGCTGGCAGCCTGAGGAAAGCGTGCCAACCAAGGTTGGCACCTACCGGAAAAGAAAAACCCCGCCGAGGCGGGGTTTTTCATGCGCTGCAGACCGGACTCAGTGCGTCCACTGCGGCATCGGCATCGCATCGACCGGGATCGGCGAATTGGCATCGTCGTGGCCACGGTCGCGCTTGCTGCGCAGATCGTTCTCGATCTGGTAGTTGCGGCGCTGCATCCACGCATCGCGTACCAGCGAGTACTCGTCCACGGCGGTGTCACGCAGGTCGTCGATTGCCAGCAGCTGCGCGCGGGTATCGACCAGCTGCATGCCCTGCAGGCCGATGCGGATCTTGTCCTCTTCGATGCGGCGGATCGGCGACAGCGGAATGTCACCGGCCAGGCCGAACACATCGCGCACGGTGCGAGGGCCGAAGAACGGCAGTTCCACGTAACGCGAACGACGCCAGCCCCAGGCCCCCAGGGTCTGCCCGAAGTCCTCATTGCGACGCGGCACCATCGCCTTGCTGGCCGGATCGAACAGGCCGCCGATACCCAGCGTGCTGTTCATCAGGAAGCGGCCGAGGCTGTCCCACGCATCGGCACCACGGCCCTGCAGCAGCTGGTTGGTGATGGTCACCGGTGCGCGCAGGTTGCTGAAGAAGTTGCTGACGCCGGTGCGGGCGAAGCGCGGCACCACGTGGGTGTAGGCCGTGGCCAGCGGGCGGGCGATGCCACGGTCAACCGCGTTGTTGAACGTGTGCACCTTGCGGTTGAACGGTTCCCACGGATCGTAGGCTGCCGCGCTGCCAGTGTTGCCGGCACCGCCGTAGAGGGCATCGAAGTCGTCGTCACCACCGGGGGCGGTCGCCGCCGCGGCCCTGGCCGCATCGGTGTCGGCGCTGCGGGCCGGTGCGGATGGCGGCGTGGCCGGCGCAGGTGCGGCAACCACGGCTGTTGCCGGTGCGGCATCGACCGTAGCGGTATCGGCGGTGGGGGCAGAGGCCTCGGCGATGGTGCTGGCCGGGACCACGGTGCTGGCTGCGGGCGCATCGCTGCGTGCGGGCTTGCCGGCGCAGGCGGTCAGGGCGGTGGCCAGGACGATCAGGGGGAAAGTGCGTACGACGTTCATGTCAGCTCGCAGCAGAAGTAGCGTTGAAATCCAGGTCGGGCGACAGCCGGTAGGCTGCGCTCAGCTCGTTGTAGCCGGCCGGCGCGCCGGAGACTGCCAGCGGGTGACCGCTCTTGCGCGCACGTGCGGCCAGCTCGGCCAGCAGCGCCAGGCCGGCGCTGTCCACGCGTTCGACCTCACTCAGCTCCAGCCGTGACAGCTTTGCCGGCAGGGCCTGCAGCTGCGGCCACAGTGCGATCACCGCGGCACGGTCGAGCACCCCGCGCAGGCGCAGGGTGTCGCCTTCCAGCAGCGCCAGTGCGTTACTTGCCATTGCCCGCGGGCCCGGCCTGCATGCTGCCGCTGTGCAGTTCGTTGGCCACCTGCTTGATGCCCTTCTGGCGCAGCGGGGTGTCGAACTGGTTGCGGAAGGTCTGCACGTAGGAAATGCCTTCGATGTTGACGTCGAAGATCTTCCACTGGCCGTTCACGTTGCGCATCCAGTACTCGACCGGGGTCGGTTCGTTGCCGGCGCGCACCAGTTCGGTGCTCACGCGCACGCCACGATTGCCCGGCAGCGGGCTTTCACCCTTCAGGCGGAAGCTCGGCTTGCCCTGGATGTTGAGCAGGGTGGAGCCGTAGCGCTGCATCAGGCTGTCGGCCATGGCATCGGCGAACAGCTTGATGTCGGCGTCGGAGGCGCCGCGGGCGTGCGGGCCCAGCACCAGGCGCGCGGCGTAGTCGCGGTCGAAGGTGCGGGTCAGCTCGCTGTCGATGTAGCTGCGCAGGCTGGCCGGGTTGCTGGTGAACTCGCTCTTGCGCTGCTGCAGCGTGGACAGGATGCGGCTGCTGGCATCGATCACCACCTTGCCGGCCTGGCTTTGCGTTGCGGCAGCGGCAGGCGCAGCGGCCTGGGCCTGGGCCAGGAACGGGGTGGCCGCCAGCAGCGCCGAGGCGAGCAGGGCCGGGATCAGTTTCATCTTCATGGTTGCGGTTCCGTTGCAGGCGCCTGCGCGCCATCGTTGGGCTTCTGAGCAGCGCCGCCACCGGCACCGCCACTGAACATGTACTTGCCGACCAGCTGGATCAGGTCCACCGCCGGCTGGGTGAAGACGATCTCGTCACCGGCCTTCAGCACGTCCGGATCACCGCCCGGCTGCAGACCGATATAGCTCTCGCCGAGCAAACCGCTGGTGAAGATGCCGGCCGAGGTGTCCGCCGGCAGGTCCTTGACCTTGCTGTCCATGCGCAGGGTGACGATCGATTCGAACTTCACCGGGTCCAGGTCGATCGAAGCGACCTGGCCGACAGTGACGCCGCCGATCTTCACCGGCGCCTGCTTGCGCAGCTGGCCGACCTGGGAGAAGCGTGCCTTCAGGTCGTAGCCTTCGCTGCCCCAGCTCCAGCGCTGGTTGGTCGAGGCCACGGCCAGCACCATCAGCGAGGCCAGGGCCAGCAGCAGGAAGGCGCCGACGGAAAATTCGAGTCTGGGACCGCGGATGGCCATGTGGATTACCTGATCGAGTCGTTGTGGCCGCGCGCGCCTGCGCACCGCCGGTGGAGAGGTTAGGTGAACAACATTGCCGACAGCACGAAGTTGAACATCAGCACCAGCAGTGAAGCGTTGACCACCGCACGGGTGGTCGCCACCGAAGTGCCTTCAATGGTCGGCTCGGCGTGGAAACCCACATAGGCGGCAACCAGCGCGGCAGTGCCGCCGAAGATCGCCGACTTCAGCATTGCCACGCCGAAGTCGTCCCAGAAGTCCACGCTGTTGCGCAGCGCCGACCAGAACACGCCATTGTCCAGGCCCAGCACGTGCACCGCTTCGAAGTAGCTGGCACTGATTGCAAGCGAACAGAAGATGCCGGTCAGCAGCGGCACGGTCAGCACCGCCGCCCAGAAGCGCGGCGCCACCGCCTTGGCCACCGGGTCGATCGCCATCAGCTCCAGCGCCTTGATCTGGTCGGTGGCACGCATCAGGCCCAGCTCGGCGGCGATCGAGCTGCCAGCGCGGCCAATGAACAGCAGCGCGGTCAGCACCGGTGCCAGCTCGCGGTACAGCGACAGCCCGAGCAGGGTCGACAGTGCGTCGGCCGCACCGAAGGTGGTCAGCGTGCGGTAGCCCTGCAGGGTCAGCACCAGGCCGACGAAGGCACCGCCGACGGCGATGATCGGCAGCGAGCGCGCACCGATCTTGTAGATCTCGCGGGTCAACTCGGCCAGGAAATCACGGGTCGGCAGCGAACCGCGCAGCACGGTCAGCGAGAACAGGCCGGCACGACCCAGCGAGCGGGTGGCTTGAACGAACGGCATCAGGCGACCCTCGCGCGCGGCGCGGCATCGAACGGGATGGGGCCATCGGGCTGGCCGTGCAGGAACTGCCGCAGCAGCGGGTCCTGGCTGGACTGCAGTGCCTCGGGCGTGCCCTGGAACACGATGCCGCCATTGGCGATCGCGATCACCTGGTCGCAGATCGGCAGGGTCTCGTGCACGTGGTGGCTGACGATGATGCTGGTCAGGCCCAGGCTGTGGTTGAGGCGCTGGATCAGGCTCATGATCACCCCCGAGGCGATCGGGTCCAGCCCGGTCAGCGGCTCGTCGTAGATCATCAGCGGCGGGTCCAGCGCCAGTGCACGGGCCAGCGCCACGCGGCGCGCCATGCCGCCGGACAGCTCGCGCGGCCAGGCATCGGCGGCGGCCAGCAGGCCCACCGCATGCAGCTTCATCTGCACCAGCCGGCGCAGCACGGCGGTCGGCAGGCGGGTGTGCGTACGCAGCGGCAGCGCCACGTTTTCCGCCACGGTCAGGTCGGTCAGCAGGCCGTTGCCCTGCAGCAGCACGCCCACGCTCTTGCGCATTTCCAGCAGCGCGCCGCTGTCATGCGGAATCGGCTTGCCGAACAGGGTGACCTCGCCGGCGACCGGGCGTAGTTCGCCGGTCAGCGCCGCCAGCAGGGTCGACTTGCCGCTGCCGGACGGACCCAGAACGGCGGTGATGCTGCCCTTGGGCACCTGCAGCGACACGTCGCGCAGGATCGTGCGTCCGCTCCGGTCGATGCGGACGTTGGATAACTGCACCAGACTGGAGGTGGAAGCCGACATGGGCACCATTAACGTTTTTTAGACATCGAAGGATCGGGCCCGTCGGCTGAACATAAGCAGACTGGACGGTGCAGTATTGTTGCACGACAAGCCTCGCCGGAGGCCGGGACAATCGGCTGGCGTCCCGGAACAATCCGTACCGCTCGCGGCCCAGCCATTGAATACTGCCTGCTGTCCTGCACACTGTGCATGATGAGTGACCCAGGCAGCGATTTCCGCCTCTACCATTCCAACTCCCTGGACGTGCTGGCCGCGCTGCTGGCGCGCAATGTGCGTGCGCCCGTTCCTGGCCAGCCGCTGCTGGCACCGGAAGTGGTGCTGATCCCGCAGGTAGCGATGCGGCGTTGGCTGCAAGCGACACTGGCCGCCGAGTTCGGTGTGGCTGCGAACCTCGAATTCCTCACCCCGGGTGAGTTCGTGGCGCGCGCGCTGAAGGCCAACGTCAGCGGCGAGCAGGACGACCTGGACGCGGCCGGCCTGCATTGGAAGCTGTACCAGGCCCTGCGCGACCCGGCGTTGCTGGCGCAGCCACCGATGCGCGCGCTGCAGTCCTATCTTGCCGGCGATGACGCATTGAAGCCGTGGGCGCTGGCTGGCGAGCTGGCCTCGGTGTTCGAGAAGTACCAGGCGTGGCGCCGCGACTGGCTGCTGCGCTGGGCGGCCGGTGCCGAACCGTCCGATCCGCAGGCGATCCTGTGGCGCACCATCACCCACGGCCACGACTACCGCGCGCGCCGCATCCAGGAATACCTGGACCGTTTCGAAGGGGCCGGCCAACCCTTGCCGAAGGGCTTGCCACCGCGCATGTCTGCGTTCGCGACGCTCAACATCTCGCCCGATGTGCTGCGGGTGATGGCCACCCAGGCACGTGTTGGCGAGCTGCACTTCTATATGCCCACCCCGGTGCAGTCGTACTGGGGCGATCTGCAGACCCTGGCCGAGCGCCTGCGCAGCGGCGCGCCCGATCCCTTCGGCGAAGCAGCCGGCGAAAACCGCCTGCTGGAAGCCTGGGGCGCGGCCGGGCGCGACTTCATGGCGGTGCTGGGCAGTTACGAGGTGGTGCATCCGGCCGGCGAAATCGCCGCCTATTCCGATCCGGAGGACGACACCCGGCCGACCCTGGACGAAGGCGGCCTGTCCGACAGCCTGCTGCATCGCCTGCAGCGCGATCTGTTCCACCGCCGCGCGCTGCCCTCGGGCGAGCTGCGCGACGGGCTTCGCAGCGACGACCCCAGCCTGCAGGTACACGCCTGCCATACCCGCCTGCGCGAGTTGCAGGTGCTGCACGACCAGCTGCGCAGCCTGCTGCAGGACCCGCGCTTCGACCCGCCGCTGCAGGCGCGCGAGATCGCGGTGCTGGCGCCGGACATCGATCCCTACGTGCCGTACCTGGAAGCGGTGTTCGGCGGCCGTGGTGGCGAGGAGGAGCACATCCCCTATGCGCTGGCCGACAGCAGCCCGCTGGCCGGAGAACCGCTGGCCGATGTGTTCGTGCACCTGCTGGGCTTGCCGGTCTCGCGCTTTGGCCTGAATGAAGTGCTGGACCTGCTGGCCAGCGCGCCGCTGGCCGAAGCGGCCGGGCTGGAAGCGGTGGACTTCGACCGCCTGCATGGCTGGCTGCAGCAGGCCGGTGCACGCTGGGGCCTGGATGCGAAGCACCGCCACCAGCACCAGGCGCCGGCCGACGACGCCTACACCTGGCAGTTCGCACTGGACCGCCTGGTGCTCGGTCACGCCACCGGCAGCGAGGCCGACCTGGCCGGTGTCGCGCCGTGGATCGAACTGGAAGGTGGTGCACTGGACGCGCTGGACCGGCTGCTGCGCCTGTTGCGCGTGCTGGCGGTCTATCAGCGTCGCCTCGGTGAGCTGCTGACCCCGGCGCAGTGGCGGCAGCGCCTGCTGTCGCTGCTCGATGCGCTGCTGCCGACCGCGCCGAGTTCGCCCAACAGCCAGCGTGCCCTGGAGCGCCTGCGCAAGCTGCTCAACCAGTTCGCCGAGGATGCTGCCAAGGCCGGCTTCGCGGAAGGCGTGCCGCCGGAGGTGGTACGTGCGCACTTCGCCGGCGCGCTGGGCGAGGCCGATACGCGCGCACCGCTGCTGACCGGTGGCATCAGTTTCGGCCGCATGGTGCCGATGCGACTGCTGCCGTTCCGGGTGATCTGCGTGCTGGGCCTCAATGATGGCGATTTCCCGCGCCGTGACCCGGCGGCCGGTCTCAACCAGCTCACCGCCGAACTGGACACGCCGCGCCGCCGACCGGGCGACCGCTCCACCCGCGAAGACGACCGTTTCCTGTTCCTGCAGCTGTTCGCCGCCGCGCAGGAGGTGTTCTACCTCAGCTACCTCGGTGCCGATCCGCGCGATGGCAGCGTGCGCGAGCCGTCGGTGCTGGTCAGTGAACTGATCGATGCCGCCGCTGCGTATCACCTCGATCCGCCTGCGGCGGTCCGCGACTTCACCGTGCGCCATGCCTTGCAGCCGTTCTCGCCCGCCGCGTTCGGTGACGGCGACCCACGCCGCTTCAGCTATCGCCGCCAGTGGCATCCGGCGGCCGGTCGCCTCACTGGCCAGCGCGGTGGACTGCAGCCGTGGTTCGACGCACCGCTGCCACCGCCGCTCGACGATGCGGTGGAGGACGACGTCGCACTCGATACCCTGCGCCGTTTCCTGTGCGATCCGGCCGGGCAGTTCCTCGCGCAGTCGCTGGGCCTGCGCCTGGCCGACGATATCGAGGAGGTCGATGACCTGGAACCGCTGGTGCTGTCATCGCGCGGGCCGGAAAAGCGCAGCGTGCAGGCGGCGGTGGTGCGTGCCACGCTCAGCGGCGATACCGAGCCGTTGTACCCGCGGCTGCGCGCGCGTGGACTGCTGCCATCGGGTCCATTGGGCGAGCGCCAGTTCGAGGTGGAGCAGTTGAAGACGCGCCCGTATGCCAGTGCGCTGCTGGGCTGGATGCAGGGCGAACCGCTGGAAAGCCGTCGCTACGAAGTGGACATCGACGGCGTGCGCCTGCACGGCCGCGTGGCTGATCGGCATCCCGAAGGGCTGGTGCGCCTGCGGGCCGGCACGCTCAATGGCAATGCAGTGATCCGCCAGGGCCTGGACTGGCTGCTGGCCAACGCCGCCGGCGATGCGTTGCCGCTGGTGCAGTTCCACGATGGCGGTGACGCCGGTCCCGGCCCGCATGTGCTGCCAGCACTGAGCGCCCCCGCTGCACGCGCGGCGCTGCGTGCGCTGCTGCAATTGCGCCAGCGCGGCCTGCGTGAGCCGCTGCGCTTTGCCCCGTATACCGGCTGGGTGCTGTACAACGCACCGGCAGAAAAACAGCGCAGCGAAGGCTGGAAGCAGTGGCATGGCAGCGACCGCAGTTGGGGCGAATCCAGCAGCGACGCCTGGCAGCTGCTGCTGCGCGGTGCCGACCCGTTCGCCACCGATGCCAGCTATGCCGAGCTGCTGCGCAACAGCCAGGTGGTCTTCAGCGCGGTGCGCGAAGGCCGCACTCTCGGTACCGAAGCACGCCAGGAGGGCAACGCATGAACACCGCCATCGCCGATCAGGAAACCCAGCGTATGGCGGGCGATCCTTACCTGGCCCTGCCGCTGGACGGCATCCGCCTGATTGAAGCCAGCGCAGGCACCGGCAAGACCTTCACCCTGGCCACGTTGTTCACCCGCCTTGTGGTGGAGCAGGGCCTTCGCATCGGCCAGATCCTGGCGGTGACCTTCACCGATGCGGCCACCCAGGAACTGCGCAAGCGCATCCGTGAGCGCCTGGCGCTGGCCGCGCGCCTGGTCGATCTGGAACCGGCCGAGGGTGAAGCACCCGACGCGAGATTGACCCGCGACGTGCTGCAGCGTCATCTACAGGGCGGAACCGAGAGCGCGGTCGCACTGAAACGCCGCCTGCAGGTGGCTGCCGACGAGATCGACCTGGCATCCATCTTCACCATCCACGGCTTCTGCACCCGCGTGCTGCGCGAGCATGCGCTGGAAAGCGGCCACACCTTTGATCCGCCGGAACTGCTGGCCAGCGATCGTGAACTGCTGGAGGAGCTGGCCGCTGATCTATGGCGCGTGCATGCCAATGACCCGGCCACGCTGGAACCGCTGACCTGGCTGTGGTCCAACCCGGATGCATTGGCCGCTGATCTGCGCGCGCTGCTGGGCACGCCGCCACTGCACCCGTTGCCACAGCCGGTGGCACTGGCCGATCCACACCCGGCCCTGCACAGTGCGGCGGAAGCACTGTCCGCAAGCGTGCGTGAGCATGGCGAGCAGTTCTTCATCGATCTCTGCGATGCGGTCGACAACAAGTGGCTCAACGGCGTGTCCTACAAGCTGGGCTGGCTGCATCCGCTGGGCCGGCAGATGCTGGCCTGGGCCGAGCGCGGCGACCCGCGCGAGCTGCTGGTCAGCGAGCGCCTGCCGGCACTGCTGCCGGAGGTGCTGGCCGACAAGACTAACAAGAAATTCCCCGATCGCACGCCATCGTCGCCATTGCAGGCGCCGTTGGCGCGCTATGTCGCGCTGCTGGCCGAACGCGATGCCTGGTTGCGTGGTACCGCGTTGAACTTCCTGCACGCGCTTCGCGCCGAAGCCATGCAACGCCTGCAGGCGCTGAAGCGCACGCGCCGGGTACAGACCTACGACGATCTGATCGATGGCGTGGCGGTGGCGCTGGAAGGCCCGCAACGGCTGACACTGGTGAAACAACTGCGTGCGCAGTACCGCATCGCGCTGGTCGATGAGTTCCAGGACACCGACGATCGCCAGTGGGGCATCTTCCACACCGTGTTCGGCGATTCGCCGGAGGTGCGCGAACTCGGCCTGGCGCCGGCACTGTTCCTGATCGGCGACCCCAAGCAGGCGATCTACGGTTTCCGCGGCGGTGACATCCACACCTACCTGAAGGCCAAGCAGGTGGCGCAGCAGGCGCCGGTGCTGGACCAGAACTTCCGCTCGCGACCGGCTGTGTTGCGCGCGTTGCAGGCGCTGTACGACAACGGTGGCGAAGACGCCTTCCTCGAACGCGACATCCAGTTCGAGCCGGTGCGGCCCGGTGGCGTGCGCATCGACGAGGACTACCAGCGTGATGGCCATGCCGCCGCGGCACTCACCCTACGCGTGCTGCGCAGTGGCGGTGACAAGGCGATGAGTGCGGACGCCTCGCGTGATGCCGCGACCCAGGCCTGCGTGGCTGCGATTCACCAGATCCTGGTCGAGGCGCGTGCGGGCAATGCCGTGTTGCGTGGGCGCCCGGTGCAGCCCGGTGACATCGCGGTGCTGGTGCGCTCGCATCGCGAGGCGACGCTGGTGCAGCGCGCGCTGGCCGCGGTCGGCATTCCCGCCGTGGCGGCCGGCAAGCAGAGCCTGTTCGCCACCCCCGAAGCGCGTGATCTGCGCGCGCTGCTGCTGGCGCTGCTGCAACCGGCCGACGAAGGCCGCCTGCGTGCGGTGCTGGCCACCGTGCTGCTTGGCCAGCGGGCCAGTGCGATCGCCGCGATGGAGCGCGAGGGCGACCTGCAACGCGAGTTCCAGGCACAGCTGCTGAACTGGCGTGAGCGCTGGCAGCGCGGCGGACCGTTCGCAGTGATCGCCGACGTCTGTGCTGCACAGGGCGAACGCTTGCTGGCGCTGATCGATGGCGAGCGCCGCCTGACCAATTACCTGCAGCTGGGTGAACTGCTGCAGGAAGCCTCGGCGCAGGCGCTGGGCATGCATGGCCTGCTGGACTGGCTGCAGGGGCAGATGGCCAGCGCCGACCAGGATGACGAGCAGCAGCTGCTGCGCCTGGAATCGGATGCGCGCCGCGTGCAGATCATCACCCTGCACAAGAGCAAGGGCCTGGAGTACCCGCTGGTGTTCCTGCCGTTCGTCGGCATCGACGGCGGCGCGCCGAACACGGCGTCGCACTGCACGGTGCATGTGGATGGCCAGCGCCAGCTGCACTGGAAGCTGGACAAGGACGAAGCCTGGGAAGCGGCCAGTGCCCAGCGCGAGCGCGAGCAGCGCGCCGAGGATGCACGCCTGCTGTATGTGGGACTGACCCGTGCCGAGCATGCGCTGTGGATCGCCGTGGGTGATCTGGCCGGGCTCGGCAAGACGCGGCTGGCGCCGCTGCTGGGTGACCTGCAGGCGCTGCGCGCGCGCGCCGATGTGCACATCGATGACAGTGAGGCAGCGGCCGCGCTGCCGCAGCTGGCGGCCGAAGTGGAAGGCGACCTTCCGGCGGTGCGTGCCCTGACCCGGCGCGTCCCGCACGACTGGTGGGTGTACAGCTTCACCCAGCTGGCCCACGCCGATGCCGGCGCGGGCAGTGATATCGAAGCCGCCGCCACCGAGCTGCCGGCGCCCGCTGCCGACGAACCCGCTGGCCCGGAACTGCCACTGGAACCGGCGTTGCCGGAACCCGCCGCGGCGGCCGAAGACAGCACACCGATCGACCCGCGCTTCATGGGCAGTCGCTTCGGCAATGTGCTGCACGAGGCGATGGAGAACGTCGACTTCGCCGCATGGGGTGACTGGCAGCCAGGTCTGCAAGCCCCTGAGGGACAGGCCGAGGTACTGCGCAAGGCGCTGCACGACGAAGGCTATGCCGACGTCGACCTGGATGATGGCGTGGCGGTGCTGGTGCCGCTGGTCGGCCACACGCTCACCGTGCCGCTACCCGAAGGCGGCGCGCTGCACAGCCTGGGTGAAGGCGAGCGCCGCGCGGAAATCGACTTCCATTTCGCCATCGAGCCGACCACGGTGCCGGCGCTGCTGCAGGTGCTGCATGCGCACGGTGTTTCCAGCACGCGACGCGGCTTCGGCCAGCGCCGCCGCCTGGAAGGGTTGATGACCGGCATGATCGACCTGACCTACGTGCGCGACGGGCGCTGGTACGTGCTCGACTACAAGTCCAACCGCCTGCCTGGTTACAGCCCGGACCTGCTGGCCATTGCCATGCGCCACAGCGAGTACGACCTGCAGGCGCTGATCTACACCGTGGCCCTGCATCGCTGGCTGCGTTTCCGCCTGGGTGCGGCCTACGACTACGAGCGCGACATGGGCGGCATCCGCTACCTGTTCTGCCGTGGCCTGGATGCCGCCGGCAACGGTGTGCATGTGGACCGCTTCCCGTTGGCGCTGGTGGATGCCCTGGATGCGTTGTTCGCCGGTGGCGAACAGGCCCAGGCCGAACTGGCTGCGCGTGCCCGTGGAGCCAGTGCATGAGCCTGCTGAAGGAACTGCACCAGAAGGGCCTGCTGCGCACCCTCGACCATGCACTGGCGACCAGCCTGCAGCGGCTGCGCGACGACACGCCCGAGAGCGTGGCGCTGGCGGCTGCGCTTGCGTCGCTGGCGGTATCGCAAGGCCACGCTGCATTCGATCCGGCACAACCGCAACGGTTGCTGGAAGGCGTACCCGAGTGGCCTGCCGCACAGGACTGGCTGGCACAGCTGCGTGCATCGCCATGGGTAGCGACGCCGGAGCAGGCCGACGCCATCGCCGAGGATGCGCCGCTGGTGTTGGAGAACGGCCTGCTCTACCTGCGCCGCTATCGCGAGTACGAGCGTCAGCTGGCGGCTGGGCTGCAGCGCATCGGCCGGCATCCGCTGCCGGCGCCGGATATGGCGGCGCTGGCACCGTTGTTCGCGCAGCTGTTCCCGCAGGCATCGGGCAGCGAGGATCACCAGGCACGCGCTGCCGGCGTGACCCTGCGCCATCCGCTGGCACTGGTCACCGGCGGCCCCGGCACCGGCAAGACCACCACCATCGCGCGCCTGTTGCTGCTGCTGGCCGCGCAGGCCCGGCACGTCGGCCAGCCGCTGCCCGAGGTGGCGTTGGCCGCGCCCACCGGGCGCGCCGCCGAGCGCATGGCCGAGAGCCTTCGCGTCGCCGTGCAACGGCTGCAGGAACAAGGACTGGACCCGGCGTTGTGCACGGCGCTGCCCAGTACCGGCACCACCCTGCATCGCCTGCTCGGCGTGATTCCCGATTCACCGCGCTTCCGCCACCACGCCGACAATCCGCTGCCGGTGGACGTGGTGGTGGTCGACGAAGCCTCGATGATCGATCTACCGATGATGGCCAAGCTGGTCGACGCGATCGCCAGCGGCACCCGGCTGATCCTGCTCGGCGATCCCGATCAGTTGCCCTCGGTCGAGGCCGGCGACGTGCTCAGTGCGATCCTGCGCGCCAGCGGTGATGGCATCGGCACCCGCGCCGATGACGCGCAGGCACTGCATGATCTGCTGCTTCCGGCCACGCTGCAGCCGCAGGCGGCACCACGCGCCTTCGCCGGGCGCCGCGTGCAGCTGCAGCGCGGCTACCGGCAGAGCAATGCGCTGGACCTGGCACCGCTGGCCCATGCCGTGCGCGAGGGCGACAGCAGCACCGCGCTGCAGCTGCTGCGCAGTGGTGAACTGGCCGGCGTGCATTTCCACGAAGGCGAAGCCGATCCGCTGCGTGGCCAGCGCGAGCACCTGCTGGGCCACTGGCGTGCACTGGCCGACGCGGCCGATCCAGTGCTTGCCCTGCAGCAGGCCGGGCGCCTGCGCGTGCTGACCGCACTGCGCGAAGGCCCGCAGGGCGCGCGCGGGCTCAACAGCCGCATCGAACAGCTGCTGGCCGGCAACACCCCCGGCTACTTCCAGGGTCGCCTGCTGCTGGTCACCGAGAACAGCTACCGTCATCGCCTGTTCAACGGCGATATCGGTATCTGCCTGCGCGATGGCAGCGGCGCGATGGTGGCCTGGTTCCCCGGCGACAGCGTCGACCAGCCGCGCGCCTTCCATCCAGCGGCGCTGCCCGCGCACGAAAGCGCCTTTGCGATGACCGTGCACAAGGCACAGGGCTCGGAGTTCGATGAAGTGTGGTTGCAGCTGCCGCGCCAGGACAGCCGCGTGCTGTCACGCGAACTGGTCTATACCGGCCTGACCCGCGCCCGCCAGGTGCTGCATGTGGCCGGCAGCGCCGACGTGCTGCAGGCGGCGTTGAAGCGCCATGCCAGCCGGTTGGGTGGGTTGGCTTGGCGGCTGGGCGCGGAAGCGGTGGCCGAAGAGCCGGCGCGCATTGAACAGCCCATGGTGCAGGGCACGTTGTTCTGAAACGGGCGCGATGCGCCCCTGTAGAGTCGAGCCATGCTCGACTGCGCCGCAATAATGTAGAGCCGAGCCATGCTCGGCTGATGGGCCATGGAGTCGAGCATGGCTCGACTCTACAAAAGAGCGTCCTGATCGCTTCGGGGTTCATCCACGCATTGCGTGGATCTACGCGATCAGTACCAGGCCATCCGGGAACACGATCGCCGCTTCATCAGCGCTCACGTCGAAGAAGCCCACACCGTGCTTCTCGGCCAGGTCCTGCACGCGGCCATGCGCGCGCTCGGCCACCGAATAGGCGAACGCGCCGTAGATCACCTGACTACCGATGCTGTACTCGGTCACCTCAGCACGATCATCGTCGTCATTGCTCAACGGCCCGTTCATTGGCGGAAATTCCTGTGCCATCTCCGCGAACCACGCCTGCAACGCGGGACTGCTGACCGCCGGGTCGTCGTACTCGTGGCGTTCGTTCCACTGCGTCTGCTTCTCGAACCAGGCGATGAAGGCCGCCGCCTCACGTGGAGCGGTGCTGGCCTCGAACACCATCATGTCGTAACTCATTGAACCGTCCTGCGGGCGTGGTGAAAGGCTGCCGGGCGTCGCCCGGCGCTAGTGCTCATTATCAGGCCGATGCAGTGTTGGCATCCGCCAGCCCCGGCGCCAACGCCTTCGCCTCCGGGAACAGCGCGAAGCGCAGGCCGATCAAGCCCATCAGCGCCTCGTCGCGCGCCTTGCAGGCGGCCACGCTGCCGACCCGGCCCAGCGAGGTATCCAGCCGCTCGCGCAGCGCCTCGGCCGCCACAATCGGTTTGCGCGCGGCGATCTGACGGCGGTAATGCACGGCGATTTCTTCCAGGATGTGCTCGACCGCTTCGCGGCTGCGCTCGGGCAGTTCCAGCCGTGCGCGACGCAACTGCAGGATGTTCAGGCCGATGCGCGCCTCGTTGAGCATGTCCACCGAGGCGATGTCGCTGCCCTCGGGCGTCGCTGCCAGGCGCGGTGCGAGCAGGCCCAGCAGGTCGAGCATGCGTGCGGCGAAGCGCTGGCGGTCCTGCTGGCCACGGCCTTCGGCGGCCTCGGCCAGCGTGGTCCAGCCCTGCCGCACCAGGCGGCGTGCGGTCCACTCGGCACCCACCGAACGGAACAGGCGGGTCATCACCACCGCAAAGCCAATGCCGATGAACATCGCAATCGACGAGTTGAGGAAGGTCTGGATGTTGGCGCTGTAGGTGTTCTGCAGGCTCAGCAGCGCGGCCAGGTTCACCGTCAACGGCAACGCGAACAATGCGCTCTTGGGGTGGTGCAGCATCAAGCCCAGCGGCAGGAACGCCACCGCCAGCACCAATGCCAGCAGGCCGAAGTCGTGCACCGCCGGGAACACGCCGAACAGGTACACGCCAGCCACCACCGAGGCGACCATCGCCCACACCAGGAACGACACCATGCTCGGTGCCGGGTCGTCCTGTGCAGCGAAGAATGCAGCGGTCACCGCGGCCATCATCGCGCCGTTGCCACCACCTTCCCAACCCAGCGCGATCCACAGCACGCAGTAGCTCATCAGCGCCACGCCGGCACTGAGCGCGGAGAACAGGGCCATGCCGTAGTCGACGTGCTTGTCGGCGGCCACGCGTTCGGTGCGGATGCGGTAGTGCGCGCGGTCCAGCGGCGCGGTGCCGTGGTCGATCGCGTGCTGCAGGGTGCGGCAGTCCTGCCACAGGTCCACCAGTTCCTCCAGGCGCAGCAGCAGGCTGGCCAGCTGCAGGTGCTGCAGGTCGCGGTCCACCTGCGGCTTCAGTGCGCTGATGCGCGCGCGCAGGCGGGCGTATTCGCTGGCGTTGGTCGGCCCGTCCAGCCAGTCATGGATATCGTCGACCAGTGCCGGCAGTCCTTCCGGCAGGGCCTGGCCATCGCTGCGCAGCGCGCTCAGGCGGTCGGCAATCGAGGACAGCACCGGCAACAGCAGCAGCATGCGCTCGCGCAGGCGCTCCATCGACACCGCCGAACCGGCATGGCGTGGATCATCGCGGCGCAGGAACTCGATCAGCGCCTCGAACTGCACCAGGTCGGCGGCCAGCCGGTTGCGCGGCGCATGCGCGCGGCCACGTTCAAGGATCTGCCGGCACCACTGCGCAGCGTCCTCCATCCAGTTGCCGATGCGCGCGCGCAGCATCGGACGTACCGAGGCCGGGAACAGCAGCGACGCGAACAGCACCGCCACCACCGTGCCGAGGATGATCTCCTCGCTGCGTGCCACCACCGTGTCGAAGATGGTTTCCGGCGAGGTCACCGCCGGGAAGCCGATGAAGGCGGTGGTGTAGCCGGCCAGCAGGAACGCGTAGCCGCGCGGCCCGCGGTTGAGCAGGGCCATGAACAGGCAGCCGGCCAGCCAGATCGACATTGCCGCGCTCAGCACCAGCGGCGTCTCCACCAGAGCCGGCAGCACCAGCAGGGTGGCCAGGCCGGCCACCAGGGTGCCGACGATGCGGTACACGCCCTTGGCCCGGGTTGGGCCCAGCAGCGGCTGGCTGACGATGTACACCGTGCCCATCGCCCAGTACGGGCGCGACAGGTTGCCGGCCATGGCGATGTACAGCGCGGCCACCGCGGCCAGGTAGGTCTTGATCGAGAACAGCCAGGCCTGGCGGTCGGTCAGCGCGTTCATGGCTTACTTCGCTGCGGTCGAGGCGTTGGGCGCGGCGGCGCTGGCCTGCCAACCGCCACCCAGCACCAGGAACAGGTGGATCTGGTCGCGCGAGACCTGCGCTTCGGCGGCGGCCAGGGTGGCGTCGCTGGTGGCCAGGCTGCGGTCGGCATCCAGGCTGGACAGGTACGGCGTGCGGCCGCCCTGGTACAGCCGGCGGTTCTGCTCGGCGGCCAGCGCGGCCTGCTCCTGCGCGATCCGCAGCGACTGCAGGCGGCGCAGGTCCTGTGCGTAGCGGTCCAGTGCGGTCTGGGTCTCGCGCAGCGCCTGCAGCACGGTGTGGTCGAACTCGGCCAGTGCGGCATCGGCGCCGGCCTCTGCGGCATGGATGCGCGCATGGGTGCCCGACGACGGCAACGTCCACGAGATCAGCGGGCCGATCGACCACTGCTGGGTCATCGGCGTGCCGAAGTCCTCCAGCAGGCCGGCGGCACCGAGCGAGGCACCCAGGCGGATGTCCGGGTACAGCTCGGCGGTGGCGACACCAATCCGCGCCGTGGCCGAGGCCAGCTTGCGCTCGGCCTGGCGCACGTCCGGGCGGCGCTGCAGCAGCGCGCGGCCATCACCGACCGGCAGCGGCTGCGCCAGGCTGGGGGCATGTGCACAGTCGATCACACCGGCCGGCAGCTGGCCCGGGGTCTGCCCCAGCAGCGCGGCCAGCGAATAGGCGGCGGCCGAGCGCTGCGCCTGCAGCGGCGGGAGTGCAGCTTCCAGCAGCGCCACCTGGGCATTGGCGCGGGCCAGTTCCGGCGGCGTGCCACGGCCGGCCGCGATCAGGCGCTCGGTGACCGTGCGGCTGCGCTGCTGCAGCTGCAGCGAATGCTCGGCCACGTGCAGTTCGTGGTTGGCGTGGCAGATTTCCAGGTAGCTGTCGGCCACCTGCGCGACCACGCTGACCTGGGCCAGGTCGCGCGCCGCAGCGACCGACTGCTCGTCGGCACGCGCCGCTTCGGCGCCGCGCTTGAGCTTGCCGAACAGGTCGAACTGGTAGCTGACCGCGAACTTGCCATCGGCCAGGTTGATCACCGGCAGCTCGTGTTCCTGCAGGAACGATTCGGCCGACAGCTGCGCGCGGCTGACGCCGGCCTCGGCCTCGTACTCGAAGCCACCGGCGTCCAGCGCCTGTTCGTACACCGCCGCCGCACGACGCAGGTGCGCATCGGCGGCTTTCAGTTCAACGTTGTCGCGCAGCGCCTGGGTGATCAGGCCATCCAGCATCGGGTCGTTGTACAGCGACCACCAGCGGTCGGGCAGCGCCTGGTTGGCGGCGATCTGCGGGTTCTGGGTATCGATGAAGGCCGCATTGGCCTGCGGGCGCTTGAACGCCGAGCCCTCCGGCAATGCATAGTCCGGGCCGACGGTCCTGCAGGCCGCCAGGCTGGCCAGCGCAACGATCAGACCGAGACGGGGCAGGGCGGCGTTCACAGGCCCGCCTGTGTCGGCGCAGTGCCGGCCTTGTCGTTGTGCGGATGGCGGCCGGTGTCCACGGTCACCGTGGCGGTGCGGCCGGCGATCAGTTCCACGCCCTTGGGTACTTCGTCGATGGCGATGCGCACCGGAATGCGCTGTGCCAGCCGCACCCAGTCGAAGGCCGGGGTCACGTTCGGCAGCAGGGTGCTGCCGTTGCTGCGGTAGCGGTCCTCGATGCCGGCGGCGATGCTTTCCACGTGGCCACGCAGCGGGGCCGACTCGCCCATCAGGCGGATGTCCACGCTCTGCCCCGGAGCTACGCCGCGCAGGCGGGTTTCCTCGAAGTAGCCATCGATGCGGAACGAGCCGGTATCCAGCAGCGCCAGCACCGGCTTGCCGGCCACCACGTAGTCGCCCACGCGCAGGGTGCGGTCGTTGACCCGGCCATCGGCCGGCGCGCGCACCTCGGTGCGGTCCAGGTTGAGCTCGGCCAGGTCGACCGCCGCCTGTGCGGTGGCCAGCGCGGCCTGTGCGGCCTGCAGCTTGGCGCGGCGTACTTCGGCGTCCTCGGCGGCGACCAGGTCCTGCAGGCTGCGGTCACGGCCGATCTCGCGGCGCAGCTGTGCCACCGAGGCCTGGCGCTCGCCCAGGCTGGCCTTGGCCTGTTCCAGCGCGATGCGGTAACGGGCACGGTCGACCACGAACAGCAGGTCGCCCTTCTTCACCGCCTGGTTGTCGGCCACCAGCACCGTTTCCACCAGCCCGGATACGTCCGGCGCCACCTGCACCACGTCGGCGCCGACATGGGCATCGCGGGTCCACGGCTCATCCATGTAATAGACCCACAGCTGGCGCAGCACCAGCAGGGCGACGATCACGGCTGCGCTGGTGAGCAGCACCGGCAGGGTCTTCTTCACGATCTTGTTCACGATTGCATCCAACGCAGGAGGTGGAACAGCAGGCCAAGCACGATCCCGTACAGCGCCAGGTTGAACAGCGCCGGGTGCCATACATGGCGATAGGCGCCGACACGCTGCAGCAGCGCGTGCAGGCCGCTGTTGACCAGATAGGCCAACAACATCAACCCGAGCAGGGTCGGGACGAACACTCCGTGGAGACTGAATTCACCGGGCATCGGTAGGGGCGGGGGCGAGGTGGGGGAGGGGAGGAACAACGAAACAACAGCAACGGGCAAAAGCCGCTGGCGTGTGCACGGCAGCGGCGGTATTCGGGGGCAGCGCTCTTACGTGATGCGGTCGGCGGCCTCGGCCAGCAGGCGCCATGCCTTCAGCACGGCGTGCAGTTCATCCATGGAAAGCTCGCCGAACACGTCCTGGCGCAGGCCGATCAACTGGTCTTCCAGCTCGCTGACCAGCGCGTGTCCCGCGTCGGTCAGCCACAGCAGGTTGGCGCGGCGGTCGCTGGCGTCGCTCTCGCGGCGGACCAGGTCGCTGGCGCACAGCTTGTCCAGCAGGCGCACCAGGGAAGGACCCTCCATGCCCAGCTGCTGGGCCAGCGCCACCTGGCGGATGCCACCGCCGGAGCGACCGATCATCAGCAGCGGCATGGTGCAGGCGGTGGAGATGCCGTAGCTGCCGAGCCGGCTGTCGGCCAGGCGCTGCCACTGCCGCCCTGCGTAAAGCAGGCCGGAGCTGAGCTGCATCTGCAGCACGGTGCGTTCGTCGAGGGGTCGGTCCATAAGAGATAGATAGGATACTACTAATTTCATTCCTATCAATGGGTTTTTCTGAATGGGCGGGGTGTAGTGAGGAAAGCGTTGCGCCACGTTGCTACGGGTAGGGCAGCGGGGGCCGGGCGGGGCAGGACGCGCCGTGAACCCATCCTTGGGAGCTCGGCCGCGGCTTGCTCGTGTGCGCGTCCTGCGCACACGGCAAGACCGGCGTTGGGCGTCCTGCCCAACCCGCCCGAGGCATGCCTCGGACCCATGCCGCGGACGGTCCTGCCCCGCCCGGCCCCCGCTGCCCGCCCATCACCCCGCGGGCGCGGTGGGTTGGCTCTTTAAAGGCAGAAGCAGGGCGGACCAACGGTCCGCACCCACCAGGGCAGCAGCCTGCGTACTCTCCGAAGCCATGAAACCCAGCTCTTGACCCCGCTTTCGGGCGGTCCGGCCGCGCCCGCAGGAAACCGTCAGGGAGGGGGAGAGGGGGCTGCGCAGGACCGTTGGCGCCATGGATGGCGCCATCGAGCCCCCATGGGTGAGGGCGCTTTGCCTGCGAGGCATGCCTCGCAAGCGCTCGAACGCACAGCCGCCAGCGGCTGGGCCGGACCCCGGAGGGGGGTTTACGGCGTGTCCTGCCCTGCCGCCCTTCCCCATCCAGACCCGTAACAGGCAGGCGCCGCCAGACCCCCGATGAACCGTCCCAACAGGACGACCCACCCCCCGGTCGGGTACGATGCTCGCCCCCCGTTCGGGACGCTGTACGCAATGAGCAAGAACAACGAAAAGGCCGCCCCGCAGGGCGACGTGACCCAGGACCAGGCCGAGGATGCCGTGCGCACCCTGCTGCGCTGGGCCGGTGAGGACCCGTCCCGTGAAGGCCTGCTGGATACCCCCCGCCGTGTCGCCGAAGCCTATGGCGACTGGTTCAGCGGTTACCGCGACGACCCGCGCGCCTACATGGAGCGGACCTTCGAGGAAGTGGCCGGCTACGACGAGCTGATCGTCCTGCGCGACATCGAGTACGAAAGCCACTGCGAGCACCACATGGCCCCGATCATCGGCCGCGTGCACGTCGGCTACCTGCCGGCCGGCAAGGTGGTGGGCATCAGCAAGCTGGCCCGCGTCGTTGAAGCCTACGCCCGCCGTTTCCAGGTGCAGGAGAAGATGACCGCGCAGATCGCCCAGTGCATCCAGGATGTGCTGCAGCCGATCGGTGTCGGCGTGGTCGTCGAAGGCGCCCACGAATGCATGACCACCCGTGGCATCCACAAGCGCGGCGTCAGCATGGTCACCTCCAAGATGCTGGGCAGCTTCCGCGACGACGCGCGCACCCGCGCCGAGTTCCTGCGCTTCATCGAAGTGGGCGGCAAGCGCTGAGCCGCTTGCCCGCACTCCGCCGGCCCCTGCGGGCCGGCATGCCCACGGCTGCCCGCGCGGCCGCCGTGCGTGGCTGCTCGTCCCCGCCAGCCCTCATGACTCCTTTCGCTGCATGAAGCATCGCGAACGCATCTCCCGTTACCGCCATCTGCGCGAACAGCCTCAATGGAAGCTGCTCGCCGCCGACCACGCTCCGGAAATCATCGGCCTGCTGCAGGGGCTGCTGATGGACGGCGAGCGCACGCTGTCGTCGTCGGTGCTCAACGAGCGCCTGCAACGTGCGCTGGACCAGCTCAACGGCGACGAACTGTCGCGCGACCTGCCGCGTACCGCGCAGGCCTACATCGCGCACTGGCTGGCCCAGGGCTGGCTGGAACGCCGCCTGCCCGAAGGTGCCGACCAGGAGCAGTACGAACTGTCGACCGCGGCGCTGCAGGCGATCCGCTTCGCCGATGGCCTCGAGCAGGCCCGCGTGGCCGCCACTGAAAGCCGCCTGGCGCTGGTCATCGAACAGCTCTCGCAGCTGGCCGCGCAGACCGAATCCGATCCGGACGCGCGCCTGTCGGCGCTGCGCGACGAGCGCGACCGCATCGACGCCGAGATCGCCCGCGTTGGTGCCGGCCGTGTGATCGCACTGGACGGCAAGCGCGCGCTGGAACGTGCGCGCCAGATCATCGGCCTGGCCGACGAGCTGACCGAGGACTTCCGCCGCGTGCGCGACGACTTCGAGCAGCTCAACCGCGATTTCCGCGAACGCATCATCGACGACGAGGGCGAGCGCGGCGATGTGCTGTCGCAGCTGTTCGAAGGCGTGGACGTGATCGGCGAGAGCGATGCCGGCCGCAGCTTCCAGGCGTTCTGGCGACTGCTCAACGACGCCGAACAGAGCGCCCAGCTCGATGCTGCGCTGGAAGCGGTGCTGGCGCGTGGTTTCGCGCGCCGCCTGGACCGCAACGAGCGCAACTTCCTGCGCGGCTTTACCAGCACCATGCTCGAGCGCGGTGGCCAGGTGCACGATGTGCTGCAGAACTTCGCGCGCAGCCTGCGTGGCTTCGTGCAGAGCCGTGGCTACCTGGAACAGCGCCGCCTCAACCAGCTGCTGAAGCAGGCGCAGTCCGAAGCACTGGCCCTGCGCGACGAGTTCCCCGCACAGCGCGGCATCGGCCGTGACCTGCAGCTGACCACCAGCCGCCTGCGCTCGTGGTCGCAGTGGAGGCTGCACGATCCACGCAGCGCCCAGGTCGATGGCAACGTCGAGTACAACGACGCGGCCGCGATCAGCCTGGAAAGCGTCGGCGATCTGGTCGCTTCGTCCGAAATCGACTTCCGCACCCTGCGCCGCGACCTGCACGACCTGCTCGATGCACAGCCGCGGCTCAGCATCGCCCAGGCGCTGTCGCAGCGTGAAGCGCCGCAGGGCCTGGGCAGCGTCATCGGCTACCTGTCGCTGGGCACGCGCTTCGGCAACGTGATCGCCGGCGAGCAGGAGCTTGCCGAATGGCGTGGTGGCGACGGCCAGATCCGTCGCGCCCGCATCCCGCTGGTTTGGTTTACCCAGGAGAGACGCCATGAGCTGGCATGAAGATCCCATCGACGCACCGCAGGCCGATGTGGCGGACGACGCCTACGAAGCCGAACCGGTGGCGGCCGTGGCGCAGCCCCGCCGTGGCAACGACGTGTACTACCTCGGTGATACCGGGCGCCTGCCGCTGGATGCGCGCCGCGCGCTGTGCCAGCTGCTGATCGGCCCCAGCATCGACCAGCTGCGCCACGCCAAGCTGTGGCCGGCGCTGATCCGCAGCGAGGCGGCCATCCGCTCGTCGCTGGCGGACCTGTTCCTGGAACTGGTGCTCGACCGCGACAGCGGCGTGGCGTTCACCCGCCAGGCCGATACCGAAGACGTTGATGCGCCGGTACTGCTGCGCACCTCGCCGCTGACCTTCATCGATTCGGTGCTGCTGCTGTACCTGCGCCAGCAGCTGGCCGAGGCCGATGCGCGCGGCAACCGCGCGGTGGTCGCAGACGCCGAGATGGCCGAAGCGCTGGCCATCTACGAAAAGAACCTGTCCACCGACCGCGCCGGCTTCAACCGCCGCGTCGCCTCGGCGGTGCAGAAGATGAAGGACAACCACATCCTGACCCGCCTCAGCGGCCAGGAAGACCGCCACGAAGTCTCGCCGGCGCTGAAGCTGCTGTTCTCCGCCGAAGACGTGTCCCAGCTTTCGGCGGTGTACCGCCAGCTGCGCGAAACCCCGGCCGCCGAGGCCTGAGAGACCCGACCATCGCATGGCTATCTCCAAGCACACTCCCGCACTGTTCAACGAAGGCCTGCCGGACCCGCGCCTGCAGCAGTTCCGCATGCGCCGCCTGCAGGTGCACAACTGGGGCACCTTCAACGGCCTGACCGAAGTGCCGATCGCCGAGCGCGGCTTCCTGTTCGTCGGCCGTTCCGGCTCGGGCAAGTCGACCCTGCTCGACGCCATGTCCGCGCTGCTGACGCCGCCGGCCATCGTCGACTTCAACGCCGCCGCGCGTGAAGCCGAGCGCAGCGGCCGCGACCGCAACCTGGTGTCCTACGTGCGTGGCGCGTGGGCCGACCAGCAGGACAGCGGCACCGGCGAAATCGCCACCCAGTACCTGCGCAAGGGCGCGACCTGGACCGCACTGGTGCTGGAATACCGCGCCGGCGATGGCCGCGTGGTCAGCCTGGTGCGCCTGCTGTGGATCTCCGGCAACGGCACCTCGGCCGGTGACGTGCGCAAGCACTACATGATTGCCGAGCGCCCGTTCGACATCGCCAAGGATCTTGGCGGTTTCGACCTGGACCTGCGCAAGCTCAAGCAGAAGCTGTCCGACCTGCACCACTTCGACACCTTCTCCGGCTACGCCGAGCGCTTCCGCGACCTGCTCGGCATCGACAACGAGATGGCGCTGCGCCTGCTGCACAAGACGCAGTCGGCGAAGAACCTGGGCGACCTCAACGTCTTCCTGCGCGACTTCATGCTCGACACGCCGAAGACCTTCGACGCCGCCGAGCGCCTGGTCAGCGACTTCGCCGAGCTCGATGGCGCGCACCAGGCCGTGGTCACCGCGCGACGTCAGGTGGAAACCCTGCTGCCTGCACGCGCCTACTACAACGACCTGAAGGAAATGCACCGCCAGCGCGGCGACGACGAAGCACTGAAGCTCGGCGTCGACAGCTTCCGCGAAAGCCGCCGCCAGGCGCTGATCGAAGCGCGCCTGCGCGAGATGGACGTGCGTGACCGTGGCCTGCTCGGCGAAGAGGCCCAGCGCCGCGCCGCGCTGGACAACCACACCGAGCGCCTGGCCGAACTGGAACTGCAGCGCCGCCAGCAGGGCGGTGAGCGTATCGAGGAACTGGAGCGCGAGCAGGGCCGCGCCGAAGCCGAGCGCGACCGCCGCAAGGCCAAGCGTGACCAGGCCCAGGAGGCGGCACAGCAGCTGCAGGCCGAACTGCCCGACGATGCCCATGGTTTCGCCGAGCTGGTCGAGCGCGCGCAGAACGAACTGCAGGACCGCCAGCGTGCCTCGGCAGCACTGGACGATGCGATCAGCGATCGCCTCGGCGGCAAGCGCGATGACGAGCGCCGCTTCGGTGAAGTGCGCAGCGAACTCGAAGCGATGCAGCGCACGCCCTCCAACATCCCGGCGCCGATGCAGAAGCTGCGCGCGCGCCTGGCCGAGGAAACCGGCATCGCTGAAGCGGCGCTGCCGTTCGTCGGCGAGCTGATCCAGGTCCGCTCGGAAGAGCAGGGCTGGCAGGGCGCCATCGAGCGCGTGCTGGGCGGCTTCGCGTTGTCACTGCTGGTCGATGACAAGCACTACAACGACGTCGCCGAGTGGGTGAACCGTACCCACCTGGGCATGCGCTTCACCTACTACCGCGTGCGCCGCAACGATGATGCGTTCGCGCGCGAGCCGTCGGCGAAGTCGCTGCTGCACAAGCTGGAGCTGCGCGAGCATGTGTTCGAAAGCTGGCTGCGGCGCGAGCTCGGCAAGCGCTTTGACTACGAATGCGTGGATGCCAAGCAGCTGCGCAACGTCGACCGTGGCATCACCCGCGAAGGCCAGGTCAAGCATCCGGGCGACCGTTTCGAGAAGGACGACCGCAGTGCGGTGGGCGACCGTCGCCGCTGGATCCTCGGCTTCAACAACCACGACAAGGTGGGCGCCTTCGAGCGCGAAGCGCAGGAACTGGCCAAGCGCATCGCCAGCTGCGAGACCGACATCGCGCGCCTGCGCGGCCAGCGTGACCGCGACAACGAACGTCGCCTGGCCTGCCACGAGCTGGTCAGCATCAGCTGGAACGAGATCGACATCGCTGCCCCGCAGCAGCGCCTGACCGATATCGAAGCCACCCTGCGCGACCTGCGCGAAGGCAATGCCGATCTCGCCAAGCTGGCCAAGCAGATCGACGCCGTGCGCGCCGACATCGAACAATCCCGCCGCACCTATGAAGACGTCCGTGTCGAGCGTGGCCAGCTGGTCAAGGAACGTGATCGCCTCGACCGCGCCCGCCAGCAGAGCCGTGCGCTGGTGCTGCCGAGCCTGGCCCAGGAGCAGGAAGCCGGCCTCGCCGAGCGCCTGCAGGAGCAGGGCCCGCTCAGCCTGGAAACGCTGGAAGCGCACATGCGCCAGGTCAGCAACGCGCTGAACGAGCAGCTGTCGTCCTCGCAGCAGGACCTCAACCGCATCGAGAACCAGCTGATCGGCTGCTTCCGTCGCTTCATCCAGCAGTGGCCGGAGGAATCGGGCGACTTCACCGTCTCGGTGGCCTCGGCCGAGGACTTCCTCGCCCGCCTCGAACGCCTGGAGCGCGATGGCCTGCCGCAGCACGAAGAGCGCTTCTTCGATCTGCTGCAGAACCAGAGCAAGAACAACCTGCTGGCCCTGCAGCGCCACAGTGCAGAGGCACGCAAGTCGATCGGCCAGCGCCTGGACGAAGTGAACGCCAGCCTGGAGCAGGTGCCGTTCAACCGTGGCACGCTGCTGACCATCGAACTGAGCGACCGCCGCCTGCCCGAAGTCGGCGAATTCCACCTGCAGCTGCGTGAGGTGCTGTCGCAGCAGCAGACCGAGCAGCGCGAGCTGGCCGAGTCGCAGTTCACCGTGCTGCGCCAGCTGGTCAACCGGCTCGGCTCGCAGGAAGGCGAGGACAAGCGCTGGCGCGAGCTGGTGCTGGACGTGCGCATGCACGTGGAGTTCATCGGCGTCGAGCTGGATGCGGAAACGCGCCAGCAGGTCGAGATCTACCGCAGCGGCGCCGGCAAGTCCGGCGGCCAGCGCCAGAAGCTGGCTACCACCTGCCTGGCGGCAGCGCTGCGCTACCAGCTTGGCGGTGCCGACAGCCAGCTGCCCAGTTACGCCGCGGTCGTGCTTGACGAAGCCTTCGACAAGGCCGACAACGAGTTCACCGCACTGGCGATGAACATCTTCGACAACTTCGGCTTCCAGATGGTGGTGGCCACCCCGCTGAAGTCGGTGATGACGCTGGAGCCGTTCATCGGTGGCGCCTGCTTCGTCGAAATCAGCGGCCGCCACGACTCCGGCGTGCTGCTGATCGAGTACGACGAAGAAGGCAAGCGCCTGAAGCTGCCCGAGCGCAGCCGCCAGCAGGCCAACGAACCGGAAGAAGCCGAGGCCTGACCCGGCCGATTGAATGGGAATGCCGGCCAGCGGCCGGCACTACCCATGGGCGGGGTTCATGACCCGGTAGTGCCGGCCGCTGGCCGGCAACCGCACTCACGCTCCGCGCTACGTATCCCACGCCATCCGCGCGATCAGCACCACCACCAGCCCCACGAACAGCTTGCGGATGAACGGCGTGCCGCCCTTCAGCGCCAACCGCGTGCCCACCACCGAACCGATGATGTTGGCCGCCGCCATCGGCAGCGCGAACAGCCACAGGATGTTGCCGGTCGGCACGAAGAAGGAGATCGCTGCAACATTCGTCGCCAGGTTCACCACCTTCGACGCGGCAGACGCGCGCAGGAAATCCAGGCCGAAGAAGCGCACGAACAGGAAGATCAGGAAGCTGCCGGTGCCCGGCCCGAAGAAACCATCGTAGAAGCCGATCGCCGCACCGATCGCCAGCGCGATCACCAGCTCGCGGCGGCCGACTTCCTGCGGCCGGTGCAGCGCGCCGAAGTCCTTTTTCCACAACGTGTAGGCCAGCATCGCGATCAGCAGCACCAGCACCAGTGGGCGCACCGCGTCCTTGGGCAGCAGGCTCACCGCGGTGGCCCCGGCGAAGGAGAAGATGAAGGCGGTGCCGGCCGCGAACAGCACCGGCTTCCACGGGAAGCGCACGTTGCGCGCATAGCGCCAGGCAGCCGCACCGGTGCCGAACATCGAACTGAACTTGTTGGTACCGAACAGCATCGCCGGCGTCTGCTGCGGCAGCACCGTGAACAGGCCGGGCAGCTGCACCAGGCCACCGCCACCCACGGCGGCATCCACAAGGCCGGCGATGAAGGCGATCACCACCAGCCACCACAACTCAGGGGGAACCAGTTCCAGCACGGCGATCAATCAAGGTGGGGGCGCGACAGCATACGCCTGTCCTGCTTCAGCTGGCCCGTGCCGCGCGTGGATCAATCCGCGCAACCCGGCGACAATGCCGGCATGAGCCGAAAGCCCGCCGATCCCTGTCCCTGTGGCCTGCCCGCCGACTATGCCGCCTGCTGCGGCCGTTTCCACGCCGGTGAACCCGCGCCCGATGCCGAGCGCCTGATGCGTTCGCGCTATAGCGCCTACGTGCGCGGTCTGGCTGACTACCTGCGCCAGAGCTGGCATCCGGACACGCGTCCGGCCGAGTTGTCGCTGGATGATGCGCCCGGCCAGCGTACCCATTGGCTGGGCCTGACCGTGCACGAGCACACCGTCACCGGTGCTGACAGCGCCGATGTCCGCTTCACCGCGCGCTATCGCATCGGCGGCGGTAGTGCGGTCAAGATGACCGAACACAGCCGCTTCCAGCGCATCGACGGCCGCTGGTACTACCTCGACGCGGTCTGAGCCTCAGCCGCCACGCACGGCCAGCACGCGCTGACCGCCGTGCGCGTGCACCTGGTTGCGCCCCCCGTCCTTGGCCACGTACAGCGCCTGGTCGGCGGCCTTGACCACTGCCATCGGGCGCGGATCCACATGGCTGTCGGCCAGGCCGATGCTCACCGTCACCTGTACCACCTGGCCGCTGCCACCGCGTCCGCGCTGCTGGCGGCCGGCTTCGTCATCGCGGCTGCGGGTGCTGCGGTCGCGCAGCTGCATGCGGGTCTCCTCGATGCTCTGCCGCAGCGCCTCCACGGCATCCATGCAGGCCGCCGCAGGGCGGTCCAGGAACACCACCGCGAACTCCTCACCGCCATAGCGGAATGCACGGCCACCGTCGCCCACCCGCGCCAGCCGCGAGGCCACCAGGCGCAGTACATCGTCTCCAGTGTCGTGGCCATGGGTGTCGTTGAATGATTTGAAGTGGTCCACGTCCACCATCGCGATGCTGTAGGTGCCGCGTGCCCGCTGCAGGGTCTCGTTGAATGCCCGGCGTCCGGGCAGGCCGGTCAGCTCATCGCGGAAGGCCATGTGGAAGGACTCCTGCAGCATCGCACCCAGCATCAGCAGCAGGGCGGCACTGCTCAGCGCCGGTAGCAGCACCGGGTGCAGGAACACCCGTGGCAGCATCCACCACAGGCACAGCAGGGCCAGCAGCATCGCCGTATGCAGTGGGCGCGGGTGCCGCCACGCCTGCCAGCCCAACGCTGCGGTCGCCAGCAGGAACAGCAGCGCCGGCAGCTGCGCCAGCGCGTTCCAGTCGGCGGGAATCCAGGCCCAGTGACGGTTCGACAGCAGATCGTGCATGCCGCGCGGCTGCTGTGTGGCTAGCAGCAGGAAGATCATCACCGCGGTGCCGATGGCAATACCGCGCAGCAGCAGGTCCTGGCGCCGCCGTCCGCGCTCCGGCCACAACGCAAGGCCGGCAGACAACAGCGGCAACCAGGCCGAGATGGCGTGGAAGCGCAGCGGTGTCAGCGTGGTGACATGGCCATTGCGCAGGTAGCCAGCGACGTCCTGGTGCAGCAGCGCGAACATCACCGCCACAACCATCAGCAGGCACAACGTGCGCACCTGGTGGTAGAGCAGGGCCAGGCCGGCACCGAGGCAGGCCAGCAGCCAGGGCAGGATGCGCTGCGCCGGGCTGGCTACGTCTGCGGTATCCAATGCGGTCCACACCACCACGGCAACCAGCACGGCAGGCAGCACGAACAGGTAATGCGCAGGCTGGCGGAGCGGATGCAGGGGCAAGCAGGAATTCCAGCGCGGTGACGACGCGGCCGCAGCATTGCCGTTAGCGGCGTTCGTGGTGGCTTCTTGAATGCGGCAGGCTCATCCATGTGAACGAAGTGACGCCGAACCATGACGTCGCACTCACCGTCCAGCGCCGATGCTGCCCACATGGACAGCGTACCCGCCGCCGTCGCTGCCCCGCAGCACGATCTCGCCCGCCAGTTCGCCCATGTACGGACGCGCAGCCTGCAGCTGGCCGCGCCGCTCAGCGCCGAGGACGCCATGCTGCAGAGCATGGCTGACGCCAGCCCGAGCAAATGGCACCTGGCTCACACCACCTGGTTCTTCGAACGCTTCGTGCTGGCCGGCTTCCCACCTGCACCGGCGCATGACCCGGGCTGGGACTACCTGTTCAACAGCTACTACAAGAGCATCGGTCCGGCGCATGCGCGGCCACAGCGCGGGTTGCTGTCGCGCCCGTCGCTGCAGCAGGTGCGCGACTACCGCCAGCAGGTCGATGCGCAGGTGCAATCGAGGTTGGCGGCGGGCGATCTCGATGAACAGGCACTGCAACATCTGCAGCTGGGCCTGCAGCACGAGCAGCAGCACCAGGAACTGCTGCTCACCGACATCAAGCATGCGTTCTGGTGCAACCCGCTGCAGCCCACCTACCGCGAGGACCTGCAGCCTGCCACCAGCGCTGCCAGTGCGCAGGGCTGGATCGAATCACCCGAGCGCATCGTCACCGTCGGCGCCGCGGCATGGCCGCAGCAGGCCGCGTTCGCCTACGACAACGAATCGCCAGCGCACCGCGTGCTGCTCCCCGCGCACGCATTGGCCGAGCGTCCCGTCAGCAATGCCGAGTATCGGGCCTTCATCGACGCCGGTGGCTACCGTGAACCGCGCTGGTGGCTCAGTGAAGGCTGGGCATTGCGTGAAGCCGAGGACTGGCGGCATCCGCTGTACTGGGATGACGCCCTGCAGCGCGAGTACACCCTGGGCGGTTGGCGCGAACTGGATCCGCACGCGCCGGTCTGCCACCTCAGCTACTACGAGGCCGATGCCTGCGCCCGCTGGTCCGGCGCACGCCTGCCCAGCGAGTTCGAATGGGAAGCGGCTGCGACGTCGCAACCGGTCAGCGGCCACTTCGCCGAGGATGACCACCTGCACCCGTTGGCGGGGCAGGGCAGTGGACTGCGCCAGCTGTTCGGCGATGTCTGGGAATGGACCCAATCGGCCTACGGCGCTTATCCCGGTTTCCGCCCGTTCGCCGGCAACCTGGGTGAGTACAACGGCAAGTTCATGTGCGGGCAGTGGGTGCTGCGTGGCGGCAGCTGCGCGACACCCCGCGGCCATGTGCGCGCCAGCTACCGCAACTTCTTCATGCCGCCGGCGCGCTGGCAGTTCTCCGGGCTGCGCCTGGCCAGGGACCTCACATGAGCACCGTGCATAACGCGCTGCAGGCATTGACCGATCTCACCCCCGGGCGGCAGCAGATCCTCTCCGACGTGGTGGCCGGGCTCTCACGTACGCCGCGGCAGCTGCCGTCCAAGTACTTCTACGATGCGCGTGGCTCGCGCCTGTTCGAGCAGATCACGCAGACCCCCGAGTACTACCCCACGCGCACCGAGCTGGCCCTGCTGAAGCGTGTGCTGCCGGACATCGCCCGCAGCGTTGGCCCGCGTCTGCACGTGGTGGAGCTGGGCAGCGGCAGCGGACGCAAGACCGCGCTGCTGCTGGCCGCACTTCACGACCCGGTGGCCTATACGCCGATCGAGATCTCGCGGGCCGCGCTGCTGTCCAGCATCGATCATCTGGCGCCGGCGTTGCCGGAGGTGGAGATGCTGCCGGTCTGTGCCGACTTCACCCGCCCCGTCGCCGTTCCCATGCCCGAGCGCGAACCCGCGCGACGGCTGCTGTTCTTCCCCGGTTCCACGCTGGGCAACTTTGAAGGCGAAGACGCGGTCGCACTGCTGCGGGCGATGCGCCAGACGATGGGCCGCGACGGCCTGGCCCTGGTCGGCATCGATCTGCACAAGGACCCGGCGCTGATCGAAGCGGCCTACAACGATGCGCAGGGCGTCACTGCCGCATTCACCCTCAACCTGCTGGCCCGGCTCAACCGCGAGATCGGCAGCGACTTCGACCTCGACGGCTTCCACCACCGTGCCTGCTACAGCACCGCGCGGCTGCGCATCGAAACCGATCTGGTCAGCCGCTGGGCGCAGGATGTGCATCTGGATGGCCGCAGCTTCCACGTTGCCGCCGACGAACCGATCCGCGTGGAGTACAGCCACAAGTACACCGACGGCAGCTTCGAAGCGCTGCTGCAGCAGGCGGGCCTGCAGGTCATGCAGCGCTGGGACGCCGACAGTCCCGCCTATGGCCTGCGCCTGCTGCGCACCGTCTAGGGCGGACGGCCAGCGGGTGCCGCTTCAGGTTCAGCGACGCCGGTGCCCCTAAGATGGCCGTGCAACGGCAACACGGAGGACGCCATGCCCATTCTGACCACGCTCGGCCTGGCGGCCGCTCTCGCCTCGCCCCCCGCGTTGCCTGCAGCACCGGATGCCAGCGTCGATCCGGCCTTCAGCCGCTGCCTGACGGGCCTGCAGGCCACGGCCGCCAGCCAGGGCATCAGTGCCGATCGCTTCAATGAAATCACCGCCGGGCTCACCCCGGACCCCAGTGTGCTTGGCCTGCTCGATGCGCAGCCGGAATTCACCACGCCGATCTGGGACTACCTGGCCGCGCTGGTCGATCGCCAGCGCGTGGCTGATGGTCGCGCCATGCTGGAGCAGCATCGCGACCTGCTCGATCGGGTGTCGGCGCAGTACGGTGTCGATGCCGCCACCATCGTCGCGGTCTGGGGCGTGGAGAGCGACTACGGCCGCGTGTTCGGCAAGCGCCCCCTGCTGCAGTCACTGGCCACGCTGTCCTGCGCCGGCCGTCGCCAACCCTTCTTCCGCGGTGAATTGCTGGCACTGCTCAAGCTGATCGACCGCGGCGACCTGCAGGCACAGGGCCTCACCGGTTCCTGGGCCGGTGCCTTCGGGCATACGCAGTTCATGCCCAGCACCTACGCACGCATCGCCGTGGACGGTGATGGCGATGGCCGCCGCGATCTGGTCGGCAGCATTCCCGATGCACTGGCGTCCACCGCCAACTACCTCAAGCGCGCCGGCTGGCGCAGTGGCGAGCCGTGGGGCATGGAAGTCCGCATCCCACCGGGCTTCAATGCCAGCCAGGCGGGGCGTACCCAGCGTCGCGCCCTGGCCGACTGGCGCGCGCAGGGCGTGACCGCGCTGGATGGCAGCGCGCTGGCACCGGCCAACCTCCCGGCCGACGCGCGCGCGGCGCTGCTGCTGCCGGCGGGCATCAAGGGCCCGGCATTGCTGGTGTTCCGCAACTACGACGCGATCTACAGCTACAACGCCGCCGAAAGCTATGCGCTGGCGATTGCCACGCTGGCCGACCAGCTGCGTGGCGGCACCGGCCTGGCCACCGTCTGGCCGACCGATGATCCCGGCATCGGCCGCGATGAACGCCGCCAGCTGCAGACCCTGCTGCTGGCGCGTGGCCACGACATCGGTACCGCCGACGGCATGATCGGTACCGCCACCCGTCGCGCGATCCAGTCCGAGCAGCAGCGCCTGGGCTGGGCCAATGCCGATGGGCGTGCCGGCCAACGCATCCTGCGCGCGCTGCAGGAAGAGGCGGCCGCCATCGCACCCGCTGCGCAGAAGGCCTTGCCCCAGGCACGCTGACCGCGACATCATCGCCGCGGTCTTCAAGGAGCGTCATCGCATGCAGTCGGATCCGGACATCAGCAGCGGCCTGTATCACGGGCTGGAGGCCTGGCACGTGCGCACCCCCAGCGCGACGGCGGTCATCAGCGTGTTCGGCGGACAGCTGCTGTCGTTCATTCCCGATGGGCAGCCCGATGTACTGTGGCTTTCGCCCACGCGCGCCGAGCTGCCCACGCCCATCCGCGGTGGCGTCCCGGTGTGCTGGCCGTGGTTCGGCCGCCAGGGCCAGAACAATGATGTGCCCGCGCATGGCCTGGTGCGCACCGCGCGTTGGGAGCTTCTGCAGGCCAGCCAGAGCGATGACGGTGAGGTCGAGCTGCAGTTGGCACCTGCACCCTGCGCCGATCCCGGCCTGCGCCTGCAGATGCAGTTGCGCATCGGCCGCCAGCTGCGTCAGCAGCTCGTCACCGAAAACACCGGAACCTCGCCGGTGACCTTCACCCAGGCCCTGCACAGCTATTTCCGGGTGGGCGATGCCAACCAGATCGAGGTCGAGGGCCTTGACGGCCTGCAGTACCTGGACAAGTACGAGGACTATGCGCAGCTTCGCCTGCAACAGGGACCGTGGTCATTGCGCGATCCGCGTGACCCCGGTCGCAGCGATCGCATCTATACCGGTGCCGGCGGCCATTACGTGCTGCGTGATCCCGTACTGCAGAGGCGGATCGAGATCCGCAGCGAAGGCAGCCAGACGCTGGTGGCCTGGAATCCCGGTGCGGAGGCGGCAGCGAAAATGGCCGATGTCGGCGAGGGCTGGCGCGATTACGTATGCCTGGAAGTGGCCAACGCAGGCCCGGAGCAGATTACGCTTGCGCCGGGTGCGCGCCATCAGCTGGTGCAGACCCTGGGCAGTACCGCGCTGTAGGCGCGGGCAACGATTTCAGTTTGTCGATGCAGGTAGCAAGGACGGAAAACATGCAGGAAGCACAATGGTGGTACGCCAATGGCAGGCAGAGCAGTGGGCCGGTGGATCTGGCCGGTCTTCGCCAGCTGCAGCAGGAAGGGACGGTTACGGCGCGCACCCTGCTCTGGTGCGAAGGTATGCCCTCATGGCGGCCGTTGGCGGAGCTGGATCAGGCCTCAACGCAGGTCGAGGTGGCTCCGGTCCTGGATATCGACGCAGCGCCTGCGGCTGAGGGCATTGCGCCGAGCGTCGGCGATCCGTCCGACCCCTATCGTGCGCCGGTCGCTGCACCGGATGTGGCTGCGGCTGCAGGGCTGGAGGGCGAGATGGCCTTGTACGCCAGCGTGGTCGGCGGCAACTTCCCGATCTATCGCCAGCGCTGGCGGCTGGATCAGGGCGTTGCCACGGGCAGTGGCACCTGGCATTGGCCGGCCTTCCTGCTCGGCCTGATCTGGATGATGTACCGCAGGATGTACCGCCTGGCGGCGATGTGGGCTGGCCTGCTGCTGCTGATCAGCGTGGTGGAGACCTGGCTGGATGTGCCGGATGGCCTGTCGCTGGTCATCACCTTCGCGCTCAGCATCACCACCGGCATCTTTGGCAACAGCTGGTACCTGGCGCACTGCCAGCGCCTGATCGCCCAGGCCCGTGCCGTCACCGGCGACGATGATGCACGGCTGCGCAGCGAGCTGACAGCGCGTGGCGGCACCAGCGTGGTCGCCACACTGATCGCCATCGTCATCGCGGTGGTGCTGAGCACCGTCGGCGCCGCACTGGCGGGATAGGGCAGGTCAGCGGCCCTGACGGGGCCGCAGCACCAGCAGGCACAGCGCACCGGCCACCAGGCCCCAGAACGCCGAGCCGATGCCGGCCAGTGAGACGCCCGAGGCGGTGACCAGGAAGGTGACCAGTGCCGCCTCGCGGTCCCGCTCTACTGCCAGCGCACTGGCCAGGCTGTTGGCGATGGTGCCGAACAGCGCGATCCCGGCCACGCAGGCCACCAGTTCCTTCGGGAAGGCGGCGAACAGTGCCGCCACGGTGGCACCGAACAATCCGATGATGATGTAGAAGGCGCCTGCCGCCATCGCTGCGGTATAGCGTCGTGCCGGGTCCTCATGCGCATCGCGGCCCATGCAGATCGCTGCGGTGATTGCCGCCAGGTTCAGTGCGTATGCACCGAACGGTGCCAGCAGCGTATTGACCACACCGATCCAGCCGATC
Source organism: Stenotrophomonas sp. 86428_Sma (assembly GCF_056481585.1). NCBI lineage: Bacteria > Pseudomonadati > Pseudomonadota > Gammaproteobacteria > Lysobacterales > Lysobacteraceae > Stenotrophomonas > Stenotrophomonas sp. 86428_Sma. The sequence goes on along the minus strand of NZ_CM151156.1, from coordinate 4,885,779 downwards.
AGCGGCGACACCGGGGCGTCGTAGCCGGATGCGCGCATCACCGCCACGCCCGGAATGTTCTGCGAGGCCATGGTGACCACGAACAGGGGCAGGGCGATGCCAGCCACTGCAGTCCAGGACAGGGATGGGGTCACCCATTGCGGTACCGCCAGTTGCAGCTGCACCTGCTGTGCGTGCAGCAGGCCACGGCTGGCCGCCACCGCGATGCCGACCAGCAGGGTGGCGATGACCGCATAGCGCGGGAACAGGCGGCGTCCGCCCAGCCAGGTGGCGAACATGGCCAGCGCCAGTACCAGTTGGGTGTTCATGGCCACGAACACGTCCAGGCCGAAGCGCAGCAGCACCCCGGCCAGCATGCCGGCGGCCAGCGCCATCGGCACCCGCTGCATCAACCGGGCGAAGATGCCGGAGAAGCCTGCCAGCATGCCAAGCACCGCAGCGAGCAGGAATGCACCGGTGGCTTCAGCGAGCGAGGCACCGCCTGCACCGACCACCAGCATCGCCGCGCCCGGGGTTGACCACGCGGTCACCACCGGCACGCGATAGCGCAGCGACAGCCCGATGCAGGTGACACCCATGCCCAGTCCCAGTGCCCACATCCATGAGGCGATCTGTGCCTGGTTGGCACCGACGGCTTGTGCAGCCTGGAACACGATGACGGCCGAACTGGCGAAGCCGACCAGCACAGTAATGAAGCCGGCAACGAGGGCCGGTACTGAAAGGTCGCGCCACCACGCTTGCCGCACCTGCATGTTCATTGCCGTCTCTCCACTGTGCAT
>NZ_CM151156.1:370000-4870000 GCF_056481585.1 Stenotrophomonas sp. 86428_Sma | reverse complement strand
AACCATGTGGAAAGGCACAGACAGCCAGGAGGTTGGCTTAGAAGCAGCCACCCTTTAAAGAAAGCGTAATAGCTCACTGGTCGAGTCGGTCTGCGGGGAAGATTTAACGGGGCTAAGCAGTGAACCGAAGCTTGGGGTGCATACTTTGTATGCGCGGTAGAGGAGCGTTCCGTAAGCCGTTGAAGGTGGATTGAGAAGTCTGCTGGAGGTATCGGAAGTGCGAATGCTGACATGAGTAACGATAATGCGGGTGAAAAACCCGCACGCCGAAAGCCCAAGGTTTCCTTGCGCAACGTTAATCGGCGCAGGGTGAGTCGGCCCCTAAGGCGAGGACGAAAGTCGTAGTCGATGGGAAGCAGGTTAATATTCCTGCACCTCGCGTAAGTGCGATGGAGGGACGGAGAAGGTTAGGTGTACCAGGCGTTGGTTGTCCTGGGGAAAGGCGGTAGGTTTGGATCTTTGGCAAATCCGGGATCCTTCAAGACCGAGCACCGAGACGAGCCTTTAAGGCGAAGTCACTGATACCACGCTTCCAGGAAAAGCTCCTAAGCTTCAGCTTACGCAGACCGTACCGTAAACCGACACAGGTGGGTAGGATGAGAATTCTCAGGCGCTTGAGAGAACTCGGGTGAAGGAACTAGGCAACATGGCACCGTAACTTCGGGAGAAGGTGCACCCTTTTTGGTGGCTCGTGCGAGCTATAGCTGAAGAGGGTCGCAGTAACCAGGCCGCTGCGACTGTTTATCAAAAACACAGCACTCTGCAAACACGAAAGTGGACGTATAGGGTGTGACGCCTGCCCGGTGCTGGAAGGTTAATTGATGGGGTCAGCCGCAAGGCGAAGCTCTTGATCGAAGCCCCAGTAAACGGCGGCCGTAACTATAACGGTCCTAAGGTAGCGAAATTCCTTGTCGGGTAAGTTCCGACCTGCACGAATGGCGTAACGACAGCGGCGCTGTCTCCACCCGAGACTCAGTGAAATTGAAATCGCTGTGAAGATGCAGCGTTCCCGTGGCAAGACGGAAAGACCCCGTGAACCTTTACTATAGCTTTACACTGAACGTTGAGTTCGTCTGTGTAGGATAGGTGGGAGGCTATGAAACTGTGGCGCTAGCTGCAGCGGAGCCATCCTTGAAATACCACCCTGTCGTGCTTGACGTTCTAACCTGGGCCCATTATCTGGGTCGGGGACCGTGTATGGTGGGTAGTTTGACTGGGGCGGTCTCCTCCTAAAGAGTAACGGAGGAGCTCGAAGGTACGCTCAGCGCGGTCGGACATCGCGCACTGTGTGCAAAGGCATAAGCGTGCTTGACTGCAAGATCGACGGATCAAGCAGGTAGGAAACTAGGACTTAGTGATCCGGTGGTTCTGTATGGAAGGGCCATCGCTCAACGGATAAAAGGTACTCCGGGGATAACAGGCTGATACCGCCCAAGAGTTCATATCGACGGCGGTGTTTGGCACCTCGATGTCGGCTCATCACATCCTGGGGCTGTAGTCGGTCCCAAGGGTATGGCTGTTCGCCATTTAAAGTGGTACGCGAGCTGGGTTCAGAACGTCGTGAGACAGTTCGGTCCCTATCTGCCATGGGCGTTGGAGATTTGAGAGGGGCTGCTCCTAGTACGAGAGGACCGGAGTGGACGGTCGACTCTCTACCACCATCGCCAGGGTTTACACCCAAAACCCCGCTGCTTACGCAGCGGGGTTTTTCTTTGTGCGCGCGAAATGCGGGTAGTGCCGGCCGCTGGCCGGCAACCCGATGGCGATACATCGCCCGTTAGATCCAGGCCATACGCGGATATTCTCCGCGGGTAGCCACAGCGCCAACCAAGGTTGGCAGCTACTGGCAGCAAGGCCTACGCAACAAAAAGACGGCGCCCTGCGGGCGCCGTCTTGATCAGGATCGAACTGAAGGCCCGGATCAGGCGGCCTGCGAGACCTCGTGCGGTTCCTGCTGGCGGAACACCGAAACCGCTTCGGTCAGTGTGCCGGCCTGGCTCTGCAGCTCGCGTGCGGCGGCGGTGGCTTCTTCCACCAGCGCCGCATTCTGCTGCGTGGCCTGATCCATCTGCACCACGGTCTGGTTGATCTGCTCAATGCCGATCGACTGCTCCTGCGACGCCGCGGAAATCTCGCGCATCAGGTGGCTGACATCCTCCACGCCGCCGACGATTCCCTGCATGCGTTGGCCGGCGTCAGCTACCAGCTGGGCACCCTCACCCACCTGGCGGCCGGCTTCGTCGATCAGCTTCTTGATCTCCTGGGCCGCCGCCGCAGAGCGCTGCGCCAGTACCCGCACCTCGCTGGCCACGACCGCGAAGCCTCGGCCCTGTTCGCCGGCGCGTGCCGCCTCCACGGCTGCGTTCAAGGCCAGGATATTGGTCTGGAAGGCAATGCCGTCGATGACGCCGGTGATGTCGCCGATCCGCTTCGAGGCACCTTCGATGGCCTGCATGGTATTCACCACCCGCTGCATGGCCGTGTTGCCGTCACTGGCAGCGCTCTGCGTGGAAGCTGCCAACGCACTGGCCTCACGCGCATGGGCGGCGTTCTGGCGCACGGTGGCGGTGAGTTCCTCCATCGATGCTGCGGTCTCCTGCAGGTGCGCGGCCTGGCGCTCGCTGCGCTCGGACAACGCGCCGTTGCCGGCGGCAATCTCGCTGGCGGCGGTACTGATCGACGCCGCACATTCCTGGATGCGACCGACCATGCGTGCCAACTGACCGGCCGTGGCATTCGCATCGCGCTGGATGGCAGCGAAAGCGCCGTGATACTCGCCGTGCATGCGCCGGTCCAGATCGCCATTGGCCAGTGCCGAGAGCATCTGCCGCACTTCGTTGACGGTGCTGCCGAGCGTATCGAGCAGCTGGTTGATGCCACCGGTCAGCCCATCGAGGAAACTGGCACCTTCAGTGGCCTGCAGGCGCTGGTGGAGATCACCGGCCGCTGCCGCTGCGACGATGCCGGCCACGGCGTTTTCCAGCGCGAGTTCATGGGTGCGGTCATGCCATTCCACGGCGAAGCCCAGGCGCACGCCCTGCGCATCGAACACCGGGGTGACCACCTGCGCGAAGTGCACGGGGCCGATCTGCACCTTGCCGTTATGGGTGACCTGCAGGCCGTTGAGGATCGCGCGGATGCGATCCGGGTTGGCGTGGAAGCGGTGGATGCTGCTGCCGACCAGGCGCTCGGCATCGAAGTCGGGGAAGGCCTGGCGCAGTGTTGCCTGCTGGTTGCGCAGCAGGGCCACCACCGAGCGGTTCACGTAACGGATCACGTGGTCGTTGTCGGCAATCATCATCGCGGTGCGCGAGGCATCGAGCGCCTGGCGGATCTGCGCATTCTCGGCATGCGCGTCAGCCTCGCGCCCACGCTGCGCCTGCACGTGGCGGGCGGTATCGGCCAGCGCATGGGCCAGCGAACCGGGTGCATAGGCCGCGGTATCCGCATGTGCGCTCAGATCGGTGCCCGTCGCGATATCGCGCGCCAGTGCCGCCAGGCGGCGTGGGCCGTGGCCAAGTGCCTCGGTCTGCTGCTGCAGGCGCAGCGCGACCTGGCCGAGGAACACGGTCAGGCTGGCGAACAGGCCCGCCTGCAGCAACGTCGGTCCCACGGCTGCGCCGTGCAGCAGCGGTACCAGCAGGGCGAGGGTGCCAACACCACCGGCCAGCCATACCGGCAGGCGATCGCGGTGGCTGAGCAGCACGCCCAGCAACAGCGCAATCGGCAATGCCGGTGACAGGCTGACGATCGCGCACAACAAGGCCAGCTGCAGCGACAACAGCAATGCCAGGCCATTGCGGGCGACGGCCCGGCCCGCCTGTGGACCGGCCAGCCAGAGGGCGGGCAGTACGGCGGCCGCGGCCAACGCAGCGCCCGGTACGTGGGGCCCACGCAGGGCCAGCACGAGGCCAGCCACAGCCAACGCCGCGCTGCCGATCAGCAGTCGACGGTCAGCGCGGCGCGCGAGCTGCTGCAGATGCGGCATGCGGGCGGTATCGGGGGGGCGGGAGGATGCAACGGACATCGGCGACTCCTGGATCAGCAAACGACAACAGCCACGCCGCGGCGCACGCAGGAGTGCGTGAGCAGGGCGCGAGCCGGGAATTCGGGGAATGCGGCGCGATCAGCGACGCGGAGACGGGACACCGTGGCCACATCCTGTGGGTGACGGTGCAGCAGAGCGGGCATGCGGACTTCCTTGCAGGACCAGACACACGCCGCAGGCCCGACCGGACCTGCGTGCTGCGGACGCAGGGGCCCGCAACTGATGTATCGGCCGCAAACGCGCGGAGTGAAGCGCGCGGATACTTCTGCTCAGCCGGCGTTGCCGTTGCTGAAGAAGTGCAGGATCACGCCCGCGATCTGTTCCGGGTCTTCCATGTGCAGGTGATGGTTGCCGGCAAACACCGCCAGACGGCCATCGCGCAGGTGCTGCAGGCGATCGCTGCGCATCGGCTCGGGATAGTACGACTGCGCCGGTGTGGCGTAGATCACCTGCGTCGGGCAGGCGATGGCCTGCAGCAGGTTGTCGATCTGGCCTTCGCTGAGGCGGATCGCAGTGGGCAGCATCAGGCGCGGGTCGCTGCACCAGCGGTAACCACCTTCGACCGGCTCCACGCCGCGCTCGACCAGCAGCCGTGCACAGCGCTCGCTGAGCTGGTTGGTCATCATCCGCGCGCGGATCGGCGCGGCGAGGTCGGGGAACACGCGCAGCTGCTTGCGTGCCAGTGCGCGCGTGGCATTCACATGCTCGCGCAGGCGGTTGGCGGTTTCTTCCTCAGGACCACGCAGGCCGCCGAGTGCTTCGATCGCCACCAGCCGTTCGACACGGTCGCTGACCGAGGCGGTGAGGCTGGCGATGCCGGCGCCCATCGAATGGCCAAGCAGGCTGAAACGGTCCCAGCCCAGCGCGTCGGCGACGTCGAGTACGTGACAGATGGCGGCGGCCGTGGTGTAGCTGGCACCGGCCGGCAGATGCGCGCTGTGGCCGTGGCCGGGCAGGTCGATGGCCACCAGCTGCAACGACGACAGGTGCGGCGCCAGCGGCACGAAGCTGGCCGCGTTGTCGAGCCAGCCATGCAGGGCCAGCACGCGCGGGCCATCACCGTGGTTGCGCAGGCCGGCGACGCGCGCGCCACCGACCTCGAGTTCAAACGGCTGCAGGCTCATGCCAGTGACGCCACGGCCAGCCGTGCCAGCGCACGCGCGTGCTCCGGTTCGGCGTTGAGGCAGGGGATGTAGCGCATCGTCGCGCCGCGCTCGGCCAGTGTTTCGGTGAAGCCCAGTGCCACTTCTTCCAGCGTCTCCAGACAGTCGGTGGCGAAGCCCGGGCACACCACGTCGATCTGCTTCACGCCGGATTCGGCCAGCGCCCACAGGCTGGGCTCGGCATACGGCTGCAGCCAGCGCTCGCGGCCGAAGCGCGACTGATAGCCCATCTGCCAGTCGTCCCTGCCCAGCTCCAGCGCCTTGGCGATGGCCTGCGCACTGGCCTCGCAGCGCTGCGGATACGGATCGCCGGCATCGGCCAGGCGCTGCGGAATGCCGTGGAAGGAGAACATCAGTTTCTGGCCACGACCGTGCTGTTCCCAGTAGCGGCGGATCGAGCCGGCAACGGCGTCGACCCAGCCCGGATCGACCGAATAGTCGCGGACCAGGCTGACGGTCACGCCCGGGTTGCGGCGCTGCCAGGCATCGACGCGGTCTTCGACCGAGGCGGTGGTGGTGGTGGAGTACTGCGGGTACAGCGGCACCACCACGATGCGGCGCGCACCGTCGGCCGCCAGCCGGTCGAGTTCGCTGGCCAGCGCTGGTTCGCCATAGCGCATTGCATGGCGCACCGTCAGGGTCGGCAACAGCGCTTGCATGGCCTGCGCCAGCTGGCGCGTATGCACCATCAGCGGAGAGCCCTCCGGCAGCCAGACCTGGGCGTACTTGGCCGCTGAACGGCTGCTGCGCAGCGGCAGGATCAGTCCGCGCAGCAACGGCTGCCACAGCAGTGCCGGGATCGAGACCACGCGGGGGTCGGACAGGAATTCAGCCAGGTAACGGCGTACGGCGGGGGCCGTCGGCGTCTCGGGCGTGCCTAGGTTGACCGCCAGCACGGCGGTATCGGGTGCGTCGAGCATGAGCGGTATTGTCGCCGATCCGGTGCCGCGCCGGGATGCAGGGTTCGGATTGCAGGCATAGCGCGCATCAATGTGAGCAGGGAACGCTCATTGGGGATTCATGACAACACTACTAATTTCAGTCACTTGCTATATCTTCCTATGGACTGACTTCTGGAGCCTGCCATGCGTCGCCCGATCCAAGCCCTGCTGATCGCCGCCAGCCTGCTGTCCAGCCAGGCCATGGCCGGACCGCAGGAAGACCAGCGTGCCCGCAATGCCGTGCGCGTGCTGGCTGAAATCCAGGAAATCCCTGAACAGGGCATTCCGGATAAATTGCTCGACGAAGGCCGCGCGGTCATCGTCATTCCCGACACGATCAAGGCCGGTCTGGTCATTGGCGGTCGTCGTGGCCACGGCCTGATGTCCGTGCGCATGCCCAACGGTGCCTGGTCCAACCCGGTGTTCGTGAAGCTCACCGGCGGCAGCATCGGCTTCCAGGCCGGCGTGCAGTCCTCCGATGTGGTGCTGGTGTTCCGCAACGACCGTAGCCTGGACAACCTGGTCAACGGCAAGTTCACGCTGGGCGCCGATGCGGGTGTCGCCGCCGGCCCGGTCGGCCGCAATGCCGCCGCCGCCACCGACGGTCAGCTGAAGGCCGAAATCTGGTCCTGGTCGCGCGCCCGCGGCCTGTTCGCCGGTGTCGCCCTGGATGGTGCGGTGCTGCAGATCGACGATGCCGCCAACCTGGACGCCTACGGCAGCAACACCACGCCGCGCATGATCTTCGAAGGCCGCGCCGCCGGTTCGCCGTCGATGGATGTGGTCACGTTCCGCGACCGCCTGGAAGAGGCCACCTACGCCGCGCGCAACAACCGCAACGGCAACGGTGGCAACGCGCCGCGTCCGGCAGCGGCCCCGACGGTTGCTCCGGCGCCTGTTCAGGCAGCGCCGGCCGCCCCGGCCGAAGCCACTACCGCACCGCTGCAGAACGTGCCGCAGAACCCGCCGCCGCAGCAGCAGGGCTTCCAGCCGGTCAACGACGGCGAAATCCGCACGGAAACGCTGGGCGGAAACTGACTTTCGTCACGCGCGCCGCCTAACACCCGGTGCGCTATGCTCGACAGCCTGATCACTAACGTAACGAGCGTCTTTATGGGCAGTTTCAGCATCTGGCATTGGTTGGTCGTGCTGGCCATCGTCCTGCTGGTGTTCGGCACCAAGCGCCTGACCAGTGGCGCCAAGGATCTCGGTTCGGCGGTCAAGGAATTCAAGAAGGGCATGCGCGACGAGGACAAGCCGAACGCGCAGCTGGGCGATGAATCGCGCAGCCAGGACGCCTCGCGCGCCGCGCAGGACGAGCACGACCGTAACGCTCGCTGATCCGGAGCGGTCGCGGTGTTTGATATCGGCTTCAGCGAGCTGCTGGTGATTGCAGTGGTCGCCCTGGTGGTGCTCGGTCCCGAGCGCCTGCCCAAGGCGGCCCGCTTCGCCGGCCTGTGGGTGCGACGTGCCCGTAATCAGTGGGATTCGGTGAAACAGGAACTGGAGCGCGAACTGCAGGCCGAGGACATCAAGCGGCAGATGCAGGACGTGCGCCAGGGCATGCAGGACACCGAGAACCAGCTGCGCGCCAGCGGTGAAGCGATCCGTCGCGAAGCGCAGGAGGCCCAGCAGCAGGGCGATACGTTGGCGCAGGAAGTACGCGCGCCGGCGCCCGCAGATCTTCCGCCGCACATGAGCGCCGTGCCCGACACCGATGCGCCGGCACAGGAGAGCGTTGCTCCCGAGCCGACGCCGGCGACACCCCCTGAAGCCGGTGCGCCGCCGCCGCAGAGCAGCCCGGAGCGCCAGCCATGAGTGAACAGGATTTCGGCGAAAGCTCGCTGGTCGAACATCTGGTGGAACTGCGCGGCCGCCTGGTGCGCGCATTGCTGGGCCTGGGCGTGGTGCTGCTGGCGCTGCTGCCGTTCACCCAGAAGCTGTACAACGCGCTGGCCGAACCGCTGGTCTCGCAGCTGCCGAACGGGCAGACGATGATCGCCACCAACCCGGCCGGTGCGTTCTTCGCCCCGCTGAAGCTGACTTTCTTCGTGGCCCTGTTCGTGGCGGTGCCGTGGCTGCTGTACCAGCTGTGGGCCTTCGTCGCGCCCGGCCTGTATGCGCGCGAGAAGCGCCTGGCGGTGCCGTTGCTGGTGTCGTCGGTGCTGCTGTTCTACGCCGGCTGTGCCTTCGCCTACTTCCTGGTGCTGCCGGCGGTATTCCACTTCCTCACCACCTTCAGCCCGGACGTGATCGCGATCACCCCGGATGCGAACGCCTACCTGGACTTCGTGCTGGCGATCTTCTTTGCCTTCGGCGGCAGTTTCGAACTGCCGGTGGCGATGGTGATCCTGGTGCTGTTGGGCTGGGTGACGCCGCAGCAGTTCAAGGAAGGCCGCGGTTACGCGATCGTCGGCATCTTCGTGGTGGCGGCGGTGCTGACCCCGCCGGACGTGGTCTCGCAGCTGATGCTGGCGATTCCCATGTGCCTGCTCTACGAACTGGGCATCCACGCCGCACGCTGGCTGGTGCCGTCGTCGGTAGTGAAGAAACCCGCCGCCTGAAAGAAAAAAAGGGGACGGAGGGGATTAAGTCGTTAGCTGCACACACTGGGCATAAACGACTTAATCCCCTCCGTCCCCTTTTTCCGTCAGGCGTGGAACACGTCGCTTGAGGTCGGCGTGGTCGGGATCGGTGGGGCCGCGCGGCTGCCGCGATGCACGAACATCTGCTTCCACGCGGCGTAGACCGCGCCGACATACAGCGGCATCAGCACCGTGGTCAGCACCAGCTGGGCGATGAAGGCCGCAGCCAGCGGGCCACCGATCAGCATCGCGATCTGGATCACGATCACGAACAGGATGTACATGCAGAACGCGGCGATCAGGCCGAGTACGGCGAACACGAACATCGCGCCGATGTTCTCGATGCAGCCCTGCAGGCTCAGGCGCAGCGCATGCATGCCGCTCTGCTTGTCGAACACCACCAGGGCCGGCTGGGTGAACATCGCCAGCGACAGCGCCACCGCGCTCAGGAACACCAGCAGCATCCACAGCGCGATGCGCTTGGCCGGCAGGTTGGCGACCAGCGCGGCCGCGTCGTCTGGCTTGATCTGCTGGCCACTGCGGCTGATCTCTTCCATCTTGGTCATGACCTCGCTGAAGGCGGTGAAGCCCTCGCGGCCGATCATCATGAACAACAGCGCGCCCAGCAGCAGGACCGCCAGCACCTGGATCGCCAGCGGCACCAGCAGGTGGCTGACGCGGTGGTCGCGGATCGGCTGCAGCAGGTGCGAGGCCAGGCCCGGGCGGCCTTCGTCGATCTCGCCCACGGCGTACAGCATGCCGCCGAACATGATCGGCGAGATGGCCAGGGTCATCAGCTGCACGGCCATGCCGGCGGCGCCGGGAATCAAGGTCGACAGCAGGGTCACCACCCAGCTCACCAGCAGCCAGGCCAGGCCGATCCGGGCCAGCTGCAGCGGCGCACGCCGGTACAGGGAGAACGTATCCAGCAACCACTGGGCGCCCGCCGAAGCCGGCAGCTTGCGAATCTCTTTCATGGACATCCGGGAAGGACAGGAGGGGGCCGGGCGGCTGCCCGTGCCGCCGATTATCCCTGTTTTGCCACCGGCTGGGCTGAAGACAGCCGTGCCTGGCGGACGAAGCGGCGCAACAGCTGGCGGGCCAGCGGCGCGGCACTGACCGCGCGCTCGATGCTGCGGGCGCAGCCGCCGTGGCGGCCGATGCAGTCGGCGCGGGCACGCACGTAGCCACGCATGTGGTGGGTGGCGAACTCCGGATGGAACTGCACGCCCCAGGCCTGGCGGCCCCAGCGGAAGGCATGGCAGCCATCCAGCGGCGACCGGGCCAGCACCTCGGCGCCGTCGGGCGCGCGCAGCACGGTCTGCAGATGGGTGGCATGGGCGGCAAAGTGCTGCGGCAGGCCCTGGAACAGCGGGTCCTGCGCGGCCTGCGGCTGCAGTTCCAGTTCGATCGTGCCGGACTCGCGGCCGGCCGGGTTGTAGGCCACCTCGCCACCCAGCGCATGTGCCAGCAGCTGATGGCCGTAGCAGATGCCGAATACCGGCAGGTCGTCGTGGGCGGTCTGGCGCAGCCACGCGGCGCTGCGCTCGCTCCAGTCGGCATGGTCGGTGACGAAGGCGGCCGAGCCGGTCACCAGCACGCCGGCGAAGGCATGAGGGTCGGGCAGGGCGCCACCGTGCTCGACATCGACCACCACCGTCTCGTGTTCTTCCAGCCCGGCGGCGACGCGGATCCAGTGCGGAAAGCGCCCGTAGCGGCGCAATGACGGCACCGGTCGGCCGGTTTCAAGGATCAGGAACGGGGCTGGGTTCATCCGGGGGCGGCAGTACTGACAGGACTTCCTCGATTGTAGTCAGCCCCTGCGCCACCTTTTCAAGCCCGGCCTGACGCAGGGTTCGCAGGCCTTCAGCCCGCGCAGCCCGACTGAAACCGGCCAGATCCATGTCGGCGCGGATCTGCCCGCGCAGCCGCGAACCCAATGGCAGCAACTCATACAGGCCGATGCGGCCGAGGAATCCGGTGCGCCGGCACTCCAGGCAACCGACCGGCCGACAGGGCGTGGCGGCATCTGGATATGCGGCATGGCTATCAGCCAGCACCGCCCAGTCGGCGGCGCCGAGGCTGTGCGGCTGCTTGCAGTGCGGGCACAGCGTGCGCACCAGGCGCTGGGCGAGGATGCCGTTGAGGGTGCTGGCCAGCAGGTAGTGCGGCACGCCCAGGTCGAGCAGGCGGGTGACCGCCGAGGGCGCGTCATTGGTATGCAGGGTGGACAGCACCAGATGGCCGGTCAGCGAGGCCTGCACCGCCATCTGCGCGGTTTCCAGGTCGCGGATCTCGCCGATCATGATGATGTCCGGGTCCTGCCGCAGCAGCGTGCGCACGCCGCTGGCGAAATCCAGGTCGATGTTGGTCTGCACCTGCATCTGGTTGAACTCGGGCGCGATCATCTCGATCGGGTCCTCCACCGTGCACACGTTCAGGTCCGGCGTGGCCAGCCGCTTCAGCGTGGAATACAGGGTGGTGGTCTTGCCCGAGCCGGTCGGGCCGGTGACCAGCACGATGCCGTGCGGGCGTTCGACCAGTGCATTCCAGCCCGCCGCCTCCTGCGGGCTGAAACCGAGCTGGTCGATGCTCTTGAAGGCGGCATCCGGGTCGAAGATGCGCATCACGCACTTCTCGCCGAAGGCGGTGGGCATGGTCGACAGGCGCATCTCGACCTCGCGGCCGCCCGGCGAACGGGTCTTGATGCGGCCATCCTGCGGGCGCCGGCGTTCGGCCAGGTCCATGCGGCCGAGCACCTTGATGCGGCTGACCACCGCGGTCATCACCGCCGGCGGCACCTCGAACACCTTGTGCAGCACGCCGTCGATGCGGAAGCGCATGCGTCCCATCTCGCGGCGCGGCTCCAGGTGGATGTCCGACGCGCGCTGCTCGTAGGCGTACTGCAGCAGCCAGTCGACGATATGCACGATGTGCTGGTCGTCGGCATTGACGTCGCCGGTGCGGCCCAGCTCCACCAGTTGCTCGAAGCTGGGCAGGGTGGTGTTGGCTTCGCCACGCACGTCGCCACGGGCGCCGCGCACCGAACGGGTCACCCCGTAGAACTCCATGGTGTAGCGGTGCAGGTCCAGCGGGTTGACCACCGCCAGCTCGATGCGGCGGCGGGTCAGGTGCTGCAGGTCGCGACGCCATTCCTGCACCAGCGGCTCGCTGGTGGCCACCAGCACGCGCTCGGCATCCACCGCCAACGGCAGGAAACGGTGGCGGCGCGCGTAGGCATGGGAGACCAGCGCGGTGACCGCGGCGACGTCGACCCGGGTCGGGTCGATGCGCAGGTAGCGGCTGCCGGTGCGCTGCGCCAGCCACTCGGTGAGGCGCTCCAGGGTCAGTTCGCCACCGCCGTTGGCGGCCAGCTTGAGGTTGGACAGCAGCACCAGCGGGTGCACTTCACTGGCGTTGCGTGCGCCTTGCGCGGAAAAGCGCATGCGCTCGCGGTCCTGCTCGGCCACCAGGCCATCGGCGATCAGGGCCGCGGCAATCTGCTCGAACTGCAGGCGACCCCACGGCAGCGGTACGCCGCCAGCCTCGCCGGGCGTGCCCACCGGCAGCCGATGTTCCATCTGCCTGCTCCTCCCGGGTACGGAATGCCCCGCAGGTCGGCCGTTATACTAACGCACCCCCCTTGCCGGCCAAGACTCGTACGCATGTCCGCGACCCCGACCGTTCCGATCACCTTCCAGGGCCTGATCCAGACCCTGAACCAGTTCTGGGCCCAGCAGGGCTGCGTGCTCATCCAGCCGCTCGACCTGGAGGTGGGCGCCGGTACCTTCCACCCGGCCACCTTCCTGCGTGCGATCGGTCCGGAGAGCTGGAACGCGGCCTACGTGCAGCCCTCGCGCCGCCCGACCGACGGCCGCTACGGCGAGAACCCGAACCGCCTGCAGCGCTACTACCAGTACCAGGTGGCGATGAAGCCGGCGCCGGACAACATCCAGCAGCTGTACCTGGATTCGCTGAAGGCGCTGGGCATCGATCCGCTGGTGCACGACCTGCGTTTCGTCGAGGACAACTGGGAATCGCCGACGCTGGGCGCCTGGGGCCTGGGCTGGGAAGTCTGGCTCAACGGCATGGAGGTGACCCAGTTCACCTACTTCCAGCAGGCCGGTGGCCTGGAGTGCCGCCCGGTGCTGGGCGAGATCACCTACGGTCTCGAGCGCCTGTGCATGTACCTGCAGAACTGCGACAACGTCTACGACCTGGTCTGGACCTACGGCCCGGACGGCCAGCCGGTGACCTACGGCGACGTCTACCACCAGAACGAGGTGGAGCAGAGCACCTACAACTTCGAATACGCCGACGTGGAAGAGATGTTCCACCGTTTCGACGCCTGCGAACGCGAAGCGCAGAAGCTGGTGGAAGTGAACCTGCCGCTGCCGGCCTACGAGCAGGTGATGAAGGCCAGCCACACCTTCAACCTGCTGGATGCGCGCCGCGCGATCAGCGTGACCGAGCGCCAGCGCTACATCCTGCGCGTGCGCGCGCTGGCCCAGGCGGTGGCCAAGGCGTACTACGAGCAGCGCGAGAAGCTGGGCTTCCCGGGCGCGAAGAAGGCCTGACGGCCGCTCCCCCCCTTACTCCGGGGCGCCGGACGCGTCGCGCGCTGCGCCCCCACCACAGGATTGAAACGATGAGCCAACTGTCCCCCCTGCTGATCGAACTGGGCACCGAGGAGCTGCCGGTCAAGGCGCTGCCGGGCCTCGCCCAGGCGTTCTTCGATGGCGTTGTCGACGGCCTGCGCAAGCGCGGCGTCGCGCTGGAACTGGGCGATGCGCGCCCGCTGTCGACTCCGCGCCGCCTGGCCGTGCTGCTGCCGGGCGTCGGCCTGGAACAGCCGGAACAGCACAGCGAAGTGCTGGGCCCGTACCTGAACATCGCGCTGGATGCCGAAGGCCAGCCGACCAAGGCCCTGCAGGGCTTCGCCGCCAAGGCCGGGATCGACTGGACCGCGCTGGAAAAGACCACCGACAACAAGGGTGAGCGCTTCGTGCACCGCGCGGTGACCCCGGGCGCGAGCACCGCCAGCCTGCTGCCGGAGATCCTGCGCGAGGCGATCGCGGCGATGCCGATTCCCAAGCCGATGCGCTGGGGCGACCACGCCTGGGGCTTCGCGCGCCCGGCGCACTGGCTGGTGCTGCTGCACGGCGCCAACGTGGTCGAGGCCGAACTGTTCGGCCTGCAGGCCGGCCGCGTCAGCCGTGGCCATCGCTTCCACCATGACCAGGCGGTGTCGCTGGCGCAGCCGCAGGACTACGTTGAAGCGCTGCGCGCCGCGTTCGTGCTGGTCGACCCGAGCGAGCGCCGCGCGCGCATCGTCGCCGAGGTCGAGGCCGCTGCGGCCAAGGCCGGTGGCAGCGCCCGCATCACCGACGACAACCTGGAGCAGGTGGTGAACCTGGTCGAATGGCCGTCGGCGGTGCTGTGCAGCTTCGAGCCCGCGTTCCTGGCGGTGCCGCAGGAAGCGCTGATCGAGACGATGGAGATCAACCAGAAGTTCTTCCCGGTGCTGGATGCCGCAGGCACGCTGACCGAGAAGTTCATCGGCATCGCCAACATCGAATCGAAGAACGTGGCCGAAGTGGCCAAGGGCTACGAGCGGGTGATCCGTCCGCGTTTCGCCGATGCCAAGTTCTTCTTCGACGAGGACCTGAAGCAGGGCCTGGTGTCGATGGGTGAGGGGCTGAAGACGGTGACCTACCAGGCCAAGCTGGGCAGCGTGGCCGACAAGGTGGCGCGCGTGGCTGCATTGGCCGAAGTGATCGCACCCCAGGTTGGCGCCGATGCCGCGCAGGCCAAGCGGGCTGCCGAACTGGCCAAGAACGACCTGCAGTCGCGCATGGTCAACGAGTTCCCGGAGCTGCAGGGCATCGCCGGCCGCCACTACGCCGTGGCCGGTGGCGAATCGGCCGAGGTGGCGCTGGCCATCGACGAGGCCTACCAGCCGCGCTTCGGTGGTGATGACATCGCGCTGTCGCCGCTGGGCAAGGTGCTGGCCATCGCCGAGCGCGTCGACACGCTGGCCGGTGGCTTCGCCGCAGGCCTGAAGCCGACCGGCAACAAGGACCCGTTCGCGCTGCGCCGCAACGCGCTGGGCCTGGCCCGCACGATCATCGAAAGCGGCTTCGAGCTGGACCTGCGCGCGCTGCTGGCCAGCGCCAACGCCGGCCTGGCCGCACGCAACGTGCAGGCCGATGTCGGCGAGCTGTACGACTTCATCCTCGACCGCCTGAAGGGCTACTACGCCGACAAGGGCGTGCCGGCCACGCACTTCAACGCCGTCGCCGAGCTGAAGCCGGCCTCGCTGTACGACTTCGACCGCCGCCTGGATGCGATCGGCACCTTCGCCGCGCTGCCGGAAGCCGAGGCGCTGGCTGCGGCCAACAAGCGCATCCGCAACATCCTCCGCAAGGCCGAAGGCGACATCCCGGCCCAGATCGACCCGGCGCTGCTGCAGGAAGACGCCGAGCGCGCGCTGGCTGAAGCGGTCACCGCGGCCATCGACGACACCGGCGCCAGCCTGCAGCACAAGGACTATGTGGCTGTGCTGGCACGCCTGGCGCGCCTGCGCCCGCAGGTCGACGCGTTCTTCGATGGCGTGATGGTCAATGCGGAAGATCCGGCGCTGCGTGGCAACCGCCTGGCGCTGCTGACGATGCTGGGCGAGCGCCTGGGCAAGGTGGCAGCGATCGAGCATCTGTCGAGCTGACGCCCGTATCGGTAGTGCCGGCCGCTGGCCGGCGTTGCCACCGCGCATCGGATCGATCTGTGGGTTGCCGGCCAGCGGCCGGCACTACCGGATCATCGCCGGCGGATGTCCATCGGGGTCATTGCCGGCATCGCGCACGATGCCGGCATCCTCGGCTGCGATCACGACGATCGCCACAAAGGCGCGTATTTTGACCGCCACTTAACAACCGATCCCCAATGACGTGATGCATTTCGCATCGTCACCTTCGGTCGGTATGCTGTGCCGCATGCAGCCAAAGAAATACGCCCTGCCGCTGATGGTCCTGTCGCTGGCCGCCACCTCCGTGGCCCACGCGCGCGGCACCATCGACAAGGTGGACATCAAGGGATTGGACAAGGGCGACGACGCCGCAATCATCGAGAACATCCAGGAATCGCTGTCGCTGTACGACACGATCGGCAAGGAACAGGGCGAATCGCGCCTGGAGTACCTGCTGTCACAGGCCGAGCGGCAGACCCGCCAGGCACTGGAACCGTTCGGGTACTACAACCCGGTGATCAAGGTCGAGGCGCCGCGCGAGGACGAGCACGTGCGCGTGCTGATCCATGTCGACAAGGGCACCCCGGTGACCGTCCGCCGCGAGCACATCGACATCACCGGGCCGGCGATGTACGACCAGTACCTGCAGGACGATCTGGCCGCGTTCAAGCCGCGCAAGGGCCAGCGTTTCGAACATACGCAGTACGAAGCCAGCAAGATCACCGTCACCCGCCGCCTGGCCGAACGTGGCTATTTCGATGCCGACTACACCCAGCGTCAGGTGCAGATCACCCGTGCCGACAACGCCGCCGACATCGACCTGACCTGGGACAGCGGCCGCCGCTACAACATGGGACCGGTGCGTTTCGAGCAGGACTACTTCGTCGACAAGCTGTTCGATCCGCTGGTGTACTGGGAACAGGGCAGCTACTTCCACGAGGGCAAGCTGGACCGGCTGCGCGAGTCGCTGACCAAGCTGGACTACTTCAGCGTGATCGACATCCAGCCGCGGCCCGACCAGGCCGATGCGAACGGCGAAGTGCCGGTGGATGTGAAGCTGACCCGTGCCAAGCGCACCATCTACACCGCGGGTCTGAGCTACGGCAGCGAAAGTGGCCCGGGTGTGCGCGGTGGCATCGAACGGCGGTGGCTGAACAACCGCGGCCACAAGATGAACACGCAGCTGGACTATGCGCAGAAGCGCAAGAGCCTGGTCACCAGCTACCGCATTCCGGCCTTCAACTGGCTTGATGGCTGGTACACCTTCGCTGCCAGCGCCTACGACGAGCAGACCGACTACATCGACCTGCGCAACTTCAAGCTGATCGCCAGCCGCAGCGGCGAGATCAACGAACACTGGACCGCGATCGCCTCGATCAACGCGCTGCGCGAGCGCTGGCGCTATGCCTCCGGCACCGAATTCACCGACGCGGTCTACAACACCTCGACGCTGGTGTACCCGCAGATGGTCGCCGACTACGTCAACGTCGATGACGAACTGTTCCCGCGCAAGGGCATCAGCGGTACTGCGACGATGCGTGCCGGCGTTGAGGGTGCCGGTTCGGACACCAGCTTCGTGCAGGCCAATGCCGTGCTGCGCTGGTACATCCCGGTGGGCGAAAGCAACCGCCTGATCCTGCGCGGCGAGGGTGGCACCACCTGGACCAGTGATCTGGTGGCGATGCCGCCCAGCCTGCGCTACTTCGCCGGTGGTGACCGCAGCATCCGCGGCTATGCCTATCGCGAGGTGGGCCCGCGGACCCCGGCACCGGACAAGTACGCGCTGGGCGCCAAGAACCTGGTGATCGGCTCGGCCGAGTACGAGCATTATTTCAATGGTGGCCCCTGGGGTGCGGCGGTGTTCGTCGATACCGGCAGCGCCTTCGACAACACCATCGATCTGCATACCGGCGTCGGCTTCGGCGTGCGCTGGAAATCGCCGGTGGGCCCGGTGCGCGTGGATATCGCGCATGGCTTGAACAACCCGGATTCGCAGTTCCAGCTGTACCTCAACATCGGAGCGGACCTGTGAGTACGCCCGCACCCACTCCGAACCCGACCACGCCGCCGCGCGTGCGCTTCTACCGCCGCCGCCGCTTCTGGGCCTGGTCCGGTGTGGGCGTGCTGGGCCTGGTGTTGCTGGCCCTGCTGGCGGTGTACTGGCTGCTGCAGACCGTGGCCGGCCGTGACGTGCTGCTGGCGCAGGTGGTGGCACGGCTGCCGGTGGGCGCCAGCTTCACCTGGGACAAGGTGGACGGCCCGGTGGCCGGTCCGCTGACCCTGTACAACGTCGACTTCCGCTACGACGACATCCATTTCCACGCCGAGCGCGCCCATCTGGAGCCGGACCTGCGCCCGCTGCTGGGCCGCAAGCTGCTGCTGGACAAGCTGGAGCTGACCAACGCGACGCTGAACCTGGCCAAGAGTGACGAGCCGTTCAAGCTGCCGTCGTGGCCCGATTCGCTGCCGCAGATCGAAATGCCGTTGGCGATCCAGGCCGATGCCATCGCCATCGACGGCTTCCGCATCAGCCAGGCCAACGAGCCGGTGATCGACATCAGTCGCGTGCGCGGCGGCATCGAGATCGCCAATGGCGAGTTCCAGGCACACAAACTGTTGGTGGACAGCGACATGGGCAATTTCACCGCCCAGGGTCGTTACATCCCGGCCAAGGACTACGACACCGATGTAACCGTCACCGCGGTGCTGCCGGCGCCGCGTGGCCGCACGGCCGCCACCGTCGGCCTGGTCGCCCGCGGTGACCTGTCGCACATGGAAGTGGCCGTAGCCGGGCGCGCGCCGAAGCCGCTGCACGCGATGCTGGTGTTCGATGGCCGCACCGATCCGAGCTGGAGCGCCAGCATCCGCAGTGACGAGCTGGATCTGGCGCTGCTGTCGCCGGCACTGGCCAGCTCGGCGATCGCGCCGCTGGCACTGGACTTCACCGCCGCCGGCAAGGGCGGCAACGCCAACCTGCGTGGCAAGGTGAAACAGGGCGATCAGGAACTGGAACTGGCACCGTCGGTGGTGTCGCTGCAGGACCAGGTGCTGAAAGTCTCACCGCTGCTGGTGAAGGGTCTTGGCGGTGAGGCGCGGCTGGAAGGCACCGCCGATTTCAGCCAGGAAGACCAGCAGAAGCTCAACTTCTCGGTGGTCGCACATGACCTGACCTACGTGCCAGCGGCGGACCCGAACACCGCCGGCAGCGCCCCGGTGCCGGTCACCTTGAAGGAAGCACGCTTCGGCCTGGCCGGTACCCTGAAGGCCTGGGCGGCGATCGGCCGCGCCGAGGTCGAGCGCGACGCGCAGAAGGCACAGCTGCACTTCGATGTGCGCGGCAACGATCAGGCCGCGTCGATCCACCAGCTGCAGGCGCAGACCCCGGGTGGCCAGCTGCAGGTGGAAGGCCAGGTGGCGTGGGCACCGCAGCTGGACTGGGATGCCAAGGCCACGCTGAAGGACTTCGACCCCGGCTATTTCGTGCCGGGATGGAATGGCCGCCTGTCCGGCAACCTGGCCTCCAAGGGCCGCCAGCTGCCGCCGCCGGCAAACGCACCGCCGGGTACCGCCGGCACGTTGGAAGCCACGGTCGATCTGCCGTCGTTGAAGGGCGTGCTGCGTCAGCGCAACCTGGACGCGCAGGGCAAGTTCGCGCTGCAGGGCGCGCAGGGCCAGGGTGACCTGAAGCTGTCGCTGGGCAGCAGCCGGGTGACCGCTTCGGGCAAGGTCGGTGACCGCCTCGACATCGATGCGCGTTTCGAACCGCTGCAGCTGAGTGACCTGCTGCCGGGCGCCGATGGCGGCCTGCGTGGCCAGGTACAGGTGAAGGGCCCGCGCGATGCGCCGGACATCACCGCCGACCTGGTCGGCAACAACCTCAACTGGGACGGCTACGGCGCCGAGAGCGTGAGCATCAAGGGCCACCTGCCGTGGCGTGGCGACAGCGGCACGCTGGCGATCCAGGGCCAGCAGGTCAATGCCGGCATGCTGCTGGAACGCTTGAATGTGGATGCGCAGGGCAGTGTCTCCAACCTGCGCCTGGCCGCGCAGACCCGCAACGAGATGGGCGCGATCGAGCTGCAGGGCAGCGTGCGCCAGCAGGGCGCGCAGTGGCGCGGCGAGCTGGCCGCGCTGCGCATCGCACCGGTGAAGGGCGATGCCTGGTCGCTGCGTGCACCGGCGGCGTTCGCGATCAACGGCAGCACCTACACGCTGGGCGAAGCCTGCCTGGCCGCCGCCAGCAGCGGCACACTGTGCGCACAGGCCAACTGGCCGCGCGAAGGCCTGGTGGTGCGCAGTGATGCGCTGCCACTGGCGCTGGTGCAGCCGTGGTTGCCGCCGCAGTCCGGCCGTCGCATCTACCTGCGTGGCGATGTCAGCCTGGATGCGCAGATCCGCCCGCGCGGCAACGCCTGGGAAGGCCATGTGGAAGTGCGCTCGAAGGAAGGCGGCGTGCGCCTGGGTGAGAACCGCAATGCTGTTGGGGACACCACCCGTGGCGAGCTGGTGCGCTACGACCAGTTCTCGCTCAAGCTCGACATGACCCCGGCCAGCATCAAGGGCTACCTGGGCATGGGCTTCCAGGGCAACGGCTTCGTCGACGCCAGGATGCAGACCGGCTGGGAAGCCAGCGCACCGCTGAACGGCGAGCTCTACCTCAACATGTCGCGGCTGTACTGGCTGGAGCTGTTCTCGCCGGACATCGTGCGACCGACCGGCCTGATCGAAGGCCACGTCAGCCTGCGCGGTACGCGTGGCCAGCCGTCGCTGGGCGGTGACGCGCAGCTGAGCAACTTCAAGGGTGAATTCCCGGCGTTGGGCCTGACCTTCGACCAGGGCAAGGGCAGCTTCGTGGCCCAGCCCGATGGTTCGGCCAAGATCACCGCGCAGGCCAACTCCGGCCAGGGCGCGCTGTACGTGGATGGTGGCCTGTCGTGGTTCGGCGATGCACAGCCGCTGCAGTTGAAGATCCACGGCGACAACGTGCTGCTGTCCAACACCAGCGAGCTGCGCATCGTCGCCAATCCCAACCTCGACTTCACCCTGGCCAAGGCCGCGATGGAGCTGCGTGGCACCGTGCACGTGCCCGAGGCCGACATCGATCTGGAGCGCCTGGACCGCGGCACCTCGGTGTCCGAAGACGTGGTGGTGCTCGACCCGGCCGATCCGGAAGAGTCGCGTACCTCGCCGCTGGATATGGAGCTGACCGTCAGCCTCGGTGACAAGGTGAAGATGACCGGCTTCGGCCTGAAGGGCGCGCTGACCGGCAAGATGCAGGTCTGGGCCAAGCCTGGCCGCGAGATGACCGCCAATGGTGGGCTGGAAGTGAGTGGCCGCTACAAGGCGTACGGGCAGGACCTGACCATCACCCGCGGCAACCTCACCTGGAACTACAACGCGGTGTCCGACCCGCGCATCAACATCCGTGCCGAGCGCCGGATCGGTGATGTCACTGCTGGTATCGACGTGACCGGGCGTGCGCAGCAGCCGCGTGCGGACGTGTGGTCTGACCCGGCGATGTCGCAGTCCGAAGCCCTGGCTTATCTGGTGCTGGGACGCAGCCTGACCGGCGCCAGCAGCGACCAGACGCAGCAGGTCAATGCGGCCTCGGCGGCATTGTCGGCCGGCAGCGGCCTGCTGGCCTCGCAGCTGGGTGCCAAGCTGGGCCTGGACGATGCCGGCGTGAGCCAGTCGCGCGCGCTGGGTGGCTCGGTGATCGGCGTCGGCAAGTACATCTCGCCCAAGCTGTACGTCGGTTACGGCGTGTCGCTGGTCGGTGCCGGTTCGGTGATCACGCTGAAGTACCTGCTGCGTCGCGGCTTCGACGTGGAAGTGGAATCGAGCACGGTGGAAAACCGCGGTTCGATCAACTGGCGACGGGAGAAGTAACGATGCGGTAGTGCCGGCCGCTGGCCGGCAACTGCACCGTATCTCCCGAGTTGCGTGGGTTGCCGGCCAGCGGCCGGCACTACCGTGCACGACGCCCCCAACCATCGGCCGTTGCCCCTTCCGGCCCCAGCGGCTATGGTCCCGGGCTGTTCTGTCGTACCGGATTGCCCCATGTCACCACGCAAAGCCCTTCCCACCGCCCTGGCCCTGGGCCTGACCCTCGCCGCCGGCGCCCACGCCGATGAAGGCATGTGGATGCCGACCCAGCTGCCGGAGCTGGCCAAGCCGCTGCAGGCCGCAGGCTTCAAGGGCAATCCGGCCGACCTGGCCAATGTCACCGCACCGCCGCTGAGCGCGGTGGTGCGTGCCGGTGGCGGCACCGGCTCGTTCGTATCGTCGGACGGCCTGCTGCTGACCAACCACCACGTGGCGATGGGCGTGATCCAGTACAACAGCTCGCCCGAGCATGACCTGATCAATGGTGGCTTCATCGCCAGGGACCGCGCCGACGAGCGCCCGGCCAACCCGGACTTCCGCGTGCTGGTCACCGTCGGCTTCGACAAGGTGACCGACCAGGTGCTGGCGCAGGCGCGTGGCAAGACCGGCCGTGCCTACTTCGATGCGGTGGATGCGGCCAGCAAGCAGATCGTGGCCGAGTGCGAGAAGGACGGCAGCGTGCGCTGCTCGGTGGCCAACATGTACTACGGCACCGATTTCTACCGCATTGCCCAGCTGGAGCTGAGCGACGTGCGCCTGGTGTATGCGCCGCCGCGTGCGATCGGCAACTACGGCGATGAGATCGACAACTTCATGTGGCCGCGCCACACCGGCGACTTCACCCTGCTGCGCGCCTATGTCGGCAAGGACGGCAAGCCGGCCGCGTACAGCAAGGACAACGTGCCCTACCAGGCGCCGGCGCACCTGCAGATGTCGGTGGAAGGTCCGAAGGAAGGTGACTACGCGATGCTGGCCGGTTACCCGGGCATCACCTATCGCCACCGTACCGCGGCCGAATTCGCTGGCCAGATCGATACCGTGCTGCCGCGCCGCGTATCGGTGTTCCAGCAGATGATCGACACCATCGAGGCCGCCAGCGTCAAGGACGCGCAGGCGCGCACCCGCTACGCCTCGCAGCTGCAGTCGCTGAAGAACAACCGCAAGCGCGCCGCTGGTGAGCTGGAAGGCCTGTTGCGCAGCGACGCCAAGGCCCAGCGTGCCGCCGACGAGACGGCGATGCTGGCTGCCACCGACCGCAAGTACCAAGGCGACATCAAGGCGCTGCTGACCAACCTGTCGCAGGGTGCGGCGGTGGGCGAGCGTGACCTGCTGCTGGACCAGATGGCCGCACAGAGCCAGCTGCTGCGCTCGGCGCTGCTGCTGGAACGCCTGCGCATCGAATCGGCCAAGCCGGACGCGCAGCGCGAGAGTGGTTTCCAGCAGCGCGACCAGGCGATGATCGAAGGCGTGCTCAAGCAGGTCCAGCGCCGCTACGCGCCGGAGGTCGAGAAGGCGCTGCTGACCACCCTGCTGACCCGTTACCAGCAGCTGCCGGACGCGCAGCGCGTGGCCGAGTTCGATACGGCCTTCGGCCGTACCCCGGAGCAGCTGGCGAAGGCACTGGACACCCTGTACGCCGGCACCCAGCTGGGTGAGGAGGCACAGCGCCTGTCCCGTTTCGCTGCTGCGCGCGAAGGCAAGGCGCTGGCTGCCGATCCGCTGATCACCGTGGCCGCCCCGCTGGTGGCCGCGCAGCTGCGCATCGAGAACGAAAGCAAGACCCGCGAAGGCGAGCAGCTGCGCCTGCGCCCGGCCTACATGCAGGCGCTGTTCGCCTGGCGTGCCAAGCAGGGCCGCGCGGTGTACCCGGATGCCAACCGTACCCTGCGCATCAGCTACGGCAAGGTCGAGGCGCTGCATCCGCGCGACGGCGTGACCTACTCGCCGGTGACCACCGTGGCCGGCATCGTCGAGAAGAACACCAACGCCTATCCGTTCGATGCCCCCAAGCCGCTGCTGGCGGCGATCGCCAAGGGTGACTTCGGCAGCACCGCCGACCCGGCGCTGAAGACCCAGACGGTCAACTTCCTGACCAACCTGGATACCACCGGCGGCAACTCCGGCTCGCCGGTGCTCAACGCCAAGGGCGAACTGATCGGCCTGAACTTCGACAGCAACTGGGAATCGGTCAGCGCCAGCTGGTGGTTCGACCCGCGCTACAAGCGCGCCGTGCACGTGGACATGCGCTACCTGCGCTGGCTGCTGGCCAAGGTCTACCCGGCGCCGGAACTGCTGAAGGAAATGGGCGTGCCGGCCCAGTAAGAAGCCGGCCACGACCAATGGTCGTGGCCCGCACCGCGTAGGCCCCCACCTTGGTGGGGGTGGTTGTCCCCAACGAGCCCGCACCCCCGGCCACGCCTGGCCTACACTGCGGGTTCTTCCGACGGAAACGCGCGCGTGGTCTCCAGCTGGATCCTGCTGCTGGTCTCGGTTGCCTATGCCGCGCTGCTGTTCGGCGTGGCGTGGTGGGGTGACCGTCGGCCGATGTACCCCGACCGGCCGTGGCTGCGGCCGGTGGTCTACAGCCTGGCGCTGGCCGTGTACTGCTCGTCGTGGACGTTCTACGGTGCGGTCGGTACCGCCGTGCGCAACGGCGTGGGCTACCTGCCGATCTACATCGGCCCGCTGCTGCTGCTGTTGTTCGGCTGGCGCATCATCGAGCGCCTGGCGCTGATCGCGCGCAGCCAGAACGTGGTGTCCATCGCCGACTTCATTTCCTCGCGCTTCGGCCGCTCGCGGCGGCTGGCGGCGCTGGTGGCCATCATCGCGCTGATCGGCATCATTCCGTACCTGGCCCTGCAGTACAAAGCGGTGGCGATGAGCCTGCAGGTGCTGACCGGCAACACCGGCCCGACCGGCTTCTTCACCGATCCAGCGCTGTACGTGGCGCTGCTGATGGCGTTGTTCGCCACCCTGTTCGGTACCCGCCAGGTCGATGCCACCGAGCACCACCACGGCATGATGCTGGCGATCGCCTTCGAATCGGTGATCAAGCTGCTGGCGATGCTGGCCGTGGGCGTGTTCGCCTACCTGTGGCTGAGCAACCGCACCGACGCGGTGGTCGAATCGGTGCATACGCTGTTCACCGGCCTGCCGCCGGTGGGTTTCATCTCGCAGACCCTGCTCAGCTTCCTCGCCATCATCTGCCTGCCGCGCCAGTTCCACGTGGCCGTGGTCGAGTGCGGCGATGTGCGCGATGTGCGCCGCGCGCGCTGGATGTTCGGCGGCTACCTGGTACTGATCTCGGGCATGGTGCTGCCGATCGCCACCGCCGGCGTGACCCTGTTCGGCACCGGTGGCAGCGTCGCCGACGACTCGATGGTGCTGGCCCTGCCGCTGGCCGAGGGCCGCAACGCGCTGGCGCTGATCGCCTATGTGGGCGGCTTCTCGGCGGCCACCGGCATGGTGATCGTGTCGTCGATCGCGCTGGCCACCATGGTCAGCAACGATCTGGTGATGCCGGTGCTGCTGCGTCGCAGTGGCGACCATCAGGAGGCCGCCGACGTCGCCTCGCGCGTGCTGTGGATCCGCCGCCTGGCGATCCTGCTGCTGGCGCTGATGGCCTACAGCTACTACCGCACCAGCAGCAACGACAGCACGCTGGCCTCGTACGGCCTGATGGCGTTCGCGGCGGTGGCGCAGTTCGCGCCCGGCCTGATCGGCGGCCTGTACTGGCGCGGTGCCAGCCGGCGCGGCGTCGAGGTGGGCATGCTGCTCGGCTTCGCCACCTGGCTGTACACCCTGCTGCTGCCGGCGATGACCATGGCCGGCTGGGTCGACGCCGCATGGGTGCAGCACGGCCCGTTCGGCATCGAGTGGCTGCGCCCGCAGCAGCTGTTCGGCATGACCGGCTGGGATCCGCTGACCCACGGCACCTTCTGGTCACTGCTGGTCAACGCGGCGACGATGATGCTGGTGTCCGCGCGCTGGCGGCCCGGTGTCGATGAGCGGCTTCGCGCCGCGCCGTTCCTCGATCCATATGCCGAGCGCCCGTCGGTGGCGGGTGGTTGGCCGGGTCACGTGCATGTGGGCGATCTGCTGGCGCTGGCTTCGCGCGTAGTGGGTGAACGCCATGCGCGACGTTCGTTCTTCGAACAGGCGCAGTCACTGGGCCGTGAGCTGCAATCCTCGGCGCCTGCGGACCGGCCGTGGGTGCAGTTCACCGAGCGCTTGTTGGCCGCATCGATCGGTGCGGCGTCGGCACGCCTGCTGCTGACCAGCCTGCTGCGTGGCTCGGGCATGGATCTGGGCGAAGTGGTGGCCGTGCTGGACGAAGCCGGGCAGGAGCTGCGCTTCAACCGCGAAATCCTGTCGACCACGCTGGAGAACATCAGCGCCGGGGTCAGCGTGGTCGATCCGGACATGCGGCTGACCGCATGGAATCGCCGCTACCAGGACATGTTCGGCTACCCCGACGGCATGCTCTACGTGGGCCGCCCGGTGGCCGACCTGATCCGCTACAACGCCGAGCGCGGCGAGCTGGGCGAGGGCGATATCGAGGTGCAGATCAATCGCCGCATCGGCTACATGCGTGCCGGCTCACCGCACGTGTTCGAGCGCACCCGCAGCGATGGCAAGGTGATCGAGATGCGTGGCCAGGCGCTGCCTGGTGGTGGCTACGTGACCAGCTACAACGACATCACCGACTACAAGCATGCGGAAAAGGCGCTGCTGGAAGCCAATGAGACGCTGGAACAGCGCGTGGCCGAGCGCTCGCATGAGGCCGAGGTCGCGCAGCAGTCGAAGACCCGTTTCCTGGCGGCGATCAGCCACGACGTGCTGCAGCCGTTGAACGCGGCGCGCCTGTTCGCCTCGGCACTGCGCGACAGTGATCACGTGAGCGACGAGCAGAAGCACCTGGCCGAGCGTGTGGACGCTTCGTTGCGTGCGGCCGAAGAGCTGCTCGATGGCCTGCTGGATGTGTCGCGGCTGGATGCCGGCGGCCTGCATCCGGTGATCGGCGAGTTCGACGTGAGCGCGTTGATGCGTGAGCTGGCCGCGCAGTACACCCCGGTCGCGGCTGGCCGCGGCCTGCGCCTGGACCTGTTCGCACGCCCTGCGTGGGTGCGCAGTGACCGCCGCCTGCTGCGCCGCGTGCTGCAGAACTTCCTGGCCAATGCGTTGCGCTACACCCGCCAGGGTCGCATCGTGCTGGCCGTGCGCCAGCGCGGCGATGAAGTGGAACTGCAGGTGTGGGATACCGGCCCCGGCATTCCCGAGCACCATATGCGTCAGATCTTCGACGAGTTCCACCGCTACCAGCAACCATTCGACTGGGGCGAACAGGGCCTGGGCCTGGGCCTGTCGATCTGCCAGCGCATCTCGCGCCTGCTCGACCATCGGTTGAACGCACGCAGCCGGGTCGGCAAGGGCTCGATGTTCTCGATCATCCTGCCGCGGGTGGCGCCGCTGCCGGGTTACACCGAGCTGGCCACGCCGGTACAGGCGGTGGCCGCACCGGTACGCAGCGATTCGCTGGCGGGCCTGCGCGTGCTGTGCGTGGACAACGACGAGGAGATCCTTGACGGCATGCGCGCGCTGCTGGGCCGTTGGCAGGTGCAGGTGATCACCGCGGCCACCGTCGACCAGGCGCTGGAGAAGATCGCCGAGCGCCCGCAGGTGATGCTGGTGGATTACCACCTGCACGACCGCATGGACGGCCTGGATGCGCTGGTAGCGCTGCGCGAGGCGGCCGGTTACCCGCTGCCGGGCGCACTGCTGACCGCCGATGGTCGCGACGAGCTGAAGCGGATGGCGCGCGAACGCGGCTACCGCGTGCTGACCAAGCCGATCAAGCCGGCCTCGCTGCGCGCCTTCCTGGGCGCGCTGCGCGATGCGCAGTAGATCCACGCCATGCGTGGATGTGACGTCAGGTAGTGCCGGCCGCTGGCCGGCAACCACGTAATCGCGGAAGCGTTACCCCAGGCCGTGCAGGTGTTCGTACAGGATCGTCGCGCCGATGATCACCAGGATCACGCCGCCGATGATCTCGGCACGCTTGCCGACCATGCTGCCCAGCACGCGGCCGAGCATGATGCCGACGGTGACCATGGTCAGCGTGCACAGGCCGATCACTGCAGCCATCACGCCGATATGCACGTCCATGAAAGCCAGGCCGATACCCACCGCCATCGCGTCGATGCTGGTGGCGAAACCGGTCAGCGCCAGCTTCCAGAAGCCGTGGTGCTGCGAGGGGTCTTCGTCTTCGTCGGCACTGTCCGGACGCAGGCCGTTGTAGATCATGTGGATGCCCAGTGCGCCGAGCAAGCCGAAGGCGATCCAGTGGTCGAAGGCTTCGACGTACTGCAGGGCGGCACGGCCGAGCAGCCAGCCGATGATGGGCGTGATCGCCTCGATGACGCCGAAGATGATGCCGGCACGCAGTGCGTCGCGGAATACCGGCTTGCGCATGGCCGCACCCTTGCCGATTGCAGCGGCGAAGGCATCGGTGGACATGGCAAAGCCGATCAGGAGGATCGAAATGGGGGACATGGGCGGCGGCTGAGGTCGGGCTAGGACGGACGCACGGCCTGCGCTCGCGCCCAACCTGACGTTGCGCGCGCGGGCCGCTGGTCTCGCCAACCATCATGGTTGTCCACGCCACGGCGCACTGGCCGAGTATGTTGACGTGGACGATTCCTGCGTAGGAATCCGGCTACTCCCCAAGGGGACGCGCAGCTTAGCATCGCGATTCACGCGCGGCGCATTTCCAGCGAAACGCGCAGGCAGGGCTGGTTTGTATAGCGATGGCTATATCGAGAGCGCAGCGGTGCCTGGTAGTGCCGGCCGCTGGCCGGCAGGTGCACCATCAAAAGCGTGCCAAGCAAGCTTGGCACCTACCAATGCGGGTTCAGATGATGTCGCGCGTTTCAGGGGATTGCCGGCCAGCGGCCGGCACTACCTTCAGTCTTCTTCCGGCGGCAGCACGATGGCGTCGTCGTCGATCGCCAGCTTGTACCAATGCGGGTTCAGATGATGTCGCGCGTTTCAGGGGATTGCCGGCCAGCGGCCGGCACTACCTTCAGTCTTCTTCCGGCGGCAGCACGATGGCGTCGTCGTCGATCGCCAGCTTGCCGGCCATCAGCACGGCCTGGGTGCGGTTGGTCACGCCCAGCTTGCGCAGGATGGCGGTGACGTGGGCCTTGATCGTCGCTTCGGACACGTTGAGGTCGTAGGCGATCTGCTTGTTCAAGCGACCGGCGCCCAGCATCTGCAAAACGCGGAACTGCTGCGGGGTCAGCTCGCGCAGGCGCTGGCCGACTTCGCGTTCCTCGCTGCCGGTGGGCGGCACGTTGTGCGCTTCCGGCGGCGCCCAGGTCTCGCCATCGAGGATGGTGCCCAGTGCGTGGCCGATGGTGTCCGAATCCGCAGACTTCGGAATGAAGCCCAGCGCGCCGTGGTCGAGCGCGCGGCGCATCACCGTGGCTTCTTCGCGCGCGGACACCACCACCACCGGCAGCTGCGGATGCAGCGAGCGCATGTGCACCAGCGCGTTGAAACCCTGCGCACCGGGCATGTTGAGGTCCATCAGGACCAGGTCGGCGTCGTTGTGCTGGTCGGCCAGCGCGTACAGCGCTTCCACGCTGTCGGCTTCGAACAGCTGCACGCCGGGGATGACCCGCTGTACCGCCCCACGCAGGGCTTCGCGGAACAGCGGGTGGTCATCGGCAATCAGGAGGGTGGTCATGGGTCGAGCTTATCGATCAGGAAAAAGAGCGACGTGATGGCAGGTGCAGGACGGGTCGGACACGGCCGGGTCCCTCCTCCCGGCCACGTCCCTGGCGCGTCCTGCGCCTGCGGTCACGCCATCAGCGCACCTTGCGCTCGTCCACCAGCGACGCCACCACCGACGGATCGGCCAGGGTCGAGGTGTCGCCAAGCTGGTCCGGTGCGTTCTCGGCGATCTTGCGCAGGATGCGGCGCATGATCTTGCCCGAGCGGGTCTTCGGCAGGCCCGGCGCCCACTGCAGGTGGTCCGGCGTGGCGATCGGGCCGATCTCCTTGCGTACCCAGGCGACCAGTTCCTTCTGCAGCTCGTCGCTCGGAGCTTCTTCGGCCACCAGGGTGACGTAGGCGTAGATGCCTTGGCCCTTCACGTCGTGCGGGAAGCCGACCACGGCCGCTTCGGCCACCTTCGGGTGCGAGACCAGAGCGCTTTCCACTTCGGCGGTGCCGATGCGGTGGCCGGACACGTTGATCACATCGTCCACGCGGCCGGTGATCCAGTAGTAGCCGTCTTCGTCGCGGCGGCAACCGTCGCCGGTGAAGTAGCTGCCCGGGTAGGTGCGGAAATAGGTATCGATGAAACGCTGGTGGTCGCCGTACACCGTGCGCATCTGGCCCGGCCAGGAATCGCGGATGATCAGGTTGCCCTCGGTCGGGCCGTCCTGGATCTCGCCATCGGCATTGACCAGCGCCGGCTGCACGCCGAAGAAGGGCAGGGTGGCCGAGCCCGGCTTGAGGTCCATCGCGCCGGCCAGCGGCGAGATCAGGATGCCGCCGGTCTCGGTCTGCCACCAGGTATCGACGATCGGGCAGCGGCTGTCGCCGACCACCTCGTAGTACCAGCGCCAGGCTTCCGGATTGATCGGTTCGCCGACGCTGCCGAGCAGGCGCAGCGACGCGCGCGAGGTCTTCTTCACCGGCTCCTCGCCTTCGCGCATCAGTGCGCGGATGGCGGTCGGGGCGGTGTAGAAGATGCTCACCTTGTGCTTGTCGATGACGTTCCAGAAGCGCGAGGTGTCCGGATAGTTCGGCACGCCTTCGAACATCAGCGAGGTCGCGCCGTTGGCCAGCGGGCCGTACACGATGTAGCTGTGGCCGGTGACCCAGCCGACGTCGGCGGTGCACCAGTAGATGTCGTCCTCGCGCAGATCGAACACCGCTTCATGGGTGTAGGCCGCGTACAGCAGGTAGCCGCCGGTGGTGTGCAGCACGCCCTTCGGCTTGCCGGTGGAACCGGAGGTGTAGAGGATGAACAGCGGGTCTTCCGCGTTCATGCGTTCCGGTTCGCAGGTAGCCGGCTGGCTGTCCACCACATCGTGGAACCAGCGGTCGCGCGGGGCCTGCATGTCCACCGCGCCGCCGGTGTGGCGCACCACCAGCACGGTTTCCACGGTATTGGTGCCGGGCAGCTTCAGCGCGGCATCGACGTTGGCCTTCAGCGGAATTTTCCGGCCACCGCGCAGGCCCTCGTCGGCGGTGATGATCAGCTTGCTCTGGCAGTCGCTGACGCGGTCGGCGATCGAGTTCGGTGCGAAGCCACCGAACACCACCGAGTGGATCGCACCGATGCGCGCGCAGGCCAGCATGGCCACGGCGGCGTCGACGATCATCGGCAGGTAGATGGTGACGCGGTCGCCCTTCTTGACGCCGAGATTGCGCAGCGCGTTGCCGAGGCGGCAGGTGCGCTCGTACAGCTCGCGATAGGTCACGTGCTGCGCCGGTGCATCCGGGCCATCCGGCTCGAACAGCAGGGCGGTCTTGTCGCCGCGCGTCTCGAGCTGGCGATCCAGGCAGTTCACGCTGGCATTGAGCTCGCCATCTTCGAACCACTTGATGTGGAAATCGGACAGGTCGTAGCTGACGTTCTTGATCTTCGTCGGCTTGCGCATCCACTCCAGGCGCTCGGCGGCCTTGCCCCAGAAACCATCCGGGTCGGTCACCGAAGCCTGGTACTGCTGTTCGTACGACGTCTTGTCGATGCGTGCCTTGGCGGCGAACTGCGGATCGACGGGGTAGATATCAGCCATGGCACCCTCACTTGCACGTTGACTTTGTATGTGCGGTCGCAGCATCGCAGCGACCGATCCCCTTCAGTTTGCCCCATCCACCCCCGGCCGCGTCACCACTCTGGTTAGACCATGGTCGAAAGTGAGCGCCCAGCAGGGCCGGGTTCGACCAATGGCGAATAGCCGCTATACATAATCGCCCCGCAGTCTCGGCTCGACCGTGCCCCACGCGCGGCATCACCTTGCCACTTGGGAGAGAGGGCAACATGAGCCACCGTACGTTGAAAGCCGTGCGCAAACCTTTGGCGGCCTGCCTGTTGGTCGCCCTGGTCGCACCGGGCATGGCGTTCGCTGAGACCGCCAAAGAGAAAGCGCTGGAAGCACGCGTTGCCGAACTGGAACGCCAGGTCCAGCTGCTGCTGTCTTCGCAGCAACAACAACAGACCCAGATCAGCCAGACCCAGCAGGCGGTGACCGAAGTCCGCACGGTGCAGGCCGAGCAGAAGCCGGTCGCCTCGGTGCCGGCGGGCAAGCAGCCGATCCAGGTCACCACCATCACCCCGGGCGCCGCGCCGGGCACCACGGTCAAGATCGGCGGCTTCATCAAGGCCGATTTCCTCGCCACCCAGACCAGCGATGGCCAGCTGGCCGACGACGCCACCGGCCGCTCGCTGTACCTGCCGGGCCAGACCCCGGTGGAAGGCGCCGGCGGCAGCGGCAAGCGTTCGGGCACCGATTTCAACGCCCACGCCAAGTTCTCGCGCTTCAACCTGGGCATCGACAACGTGAGCGAATCGGGCAACAAGGCCGGTGCGTTCTTCGAGATGGACTTCTTCGGCAACTCGCTGGGCAACCAGACCGCGACCAATACCTACGGTGTGACCCTGCGCCACGCCTACATGTACTGGAACAACTGGATGGCCGGCCAGACCTGGTCCAACTTCATGGACGCGGCCGCACTGCCGGAAGCGGTCGACTTCGTCGGTCCCACCGACGGCGTGATCTTCGTGCGCCAGGCGCAGGTGCGCTACACCCAGGGTGGCTTCAGCGTCGCGCTGGAAAACCCGGAAACCACCACCCTCACCGGTACCCGCAACCCGGTCACCGGCGCCTGGACCAACGCCAGCGCCAACTCCGACCGTGGCAGCCTGCCTGATCTGACCATGCGCTATGGCTGGAAGGGCGACTGGGGCACCTTCGGTGTCGGCGGCATCGTCCGCCAGCTGAAGGTCGACAACCAGGCCACCGGCGCCAAGGCCGACAAGGTGGCCGGCGGCCTGACACTGGGCGGCAAGTGGGTGATGGGCGACAGCGATTCGCTGCACTACCAGCTGACCGGCGGCGAAGGCATCGCCCGCTACATCGGCCTGGGCATCACCGCCGACAGCGCCTACGACGTGGCCCGCGACGAGCTCAACCCCACCGGCGTGCTGGCCGGTTACGTGGGCTGGCGGCATGCGTTCTCGCCGAAGCTGCGCACCAACCTGATCTACGCGCGCAGCGACTACGACAACGACAGCATCCTCGGCCCGCTGGTGACCAAGAGCGTGCAGAGCATCCGCGGCAACATCTTCTACTCGCCGCTGCCCAAGGTCGATATCGGTGCGGAGCTGATGTACGGCCGTCGCGAAGTGGAGAACGGCAACAAGGGTGACATCACCCGATTGCAGTTCACCACGAAGTACAGCTTCTGATCGAGTGCCGACCAACGGTCGGCACCTACCTAGATTGAATGCCGGCCAAGGCCGGCATCTACAGAGGGAAAACGTCCCATGTCCAGCACTGCATCAAGCCCGCACAATCCAGCGGGCACCCTGACCAAGGGCCACAAGAAGGTCATCTTCGCATCGAGCCTCGGCACGGTGTTCGAGTGGTATGACTTCTTCCTGTACGGCTCGCTCGCGGCCATCATCGCCAAGCAGTTCTTCAGTGGCGTCAATGAAACCACGGGCATGATCTTCGCCCTGCTGGCGTTCGCCGCCGGCTTCTTCGTACGCCCGTTCGGCGCGGCCTTCTTCGGCAGCCTCGGCGACCGCATCGGCCGCAAGTACACCTTCCTGGTCACCATCCTGATCATGGGCATCTCGACCTTCCTGGTCGGCGTGCTGCCCAACTACGCTTCGATCGGTTTCGCCGCGCCGGTGATCCTGATCATCCTGCGGCTGGCCCAGGGCCTGGCGATGGGCGGCGAGTACGGCGGTGCCGCCACCTACGTGGCCGAGCACGCGCCGGACGACAAGCGTGGCCTGTACACCAGCTTCATCCAGTGCACCGCCACGCTCGGCCTGTTCCTGTCGCTGCTGATCATCCTGGCCTGCCGCATGACACTGGGCAACGAGGCCTTCGAAGCCTGGGGCTGGCGCATTCCGTTCCTGGTGTCGATCCTGCTGCTGGGCATTTCGGTATGGATCCGCCTGCAGCTGAGCGAATCGCCGCTGTTCCAGCAGATGAAGGCTGAAGGCAAGGGCTCCAAGACCCCGTTCCGCGACAGCCTGAAGGGCGGCAACCTGAAGCTGATGTTGCTGGTCCTGCTCGGTGCGGCGGCTGGCCAGGCCGTGGTCTGGTACGGCGGACAGTTCTACGCGCTGTTCTTCCTCAGCAGCATGCTGAAGGTCGATGCCACCACCTCCTACCTGCTGATCGCCGCAGCGCTGGCACTGGGCACGCCGTTCTTCATCTTCTTCGGCTGGCTGTCCGACCGCATCGGCCGCAAGAAGATCATCCTGGCCGGCTGCCTGCTGGCGGCCATCACCTACATCCCGATCTTCAAGGGCCTGACCCACTTCGCCAACCCGGCCATCGAAGAAGCCCGCAGCAGTTCGCCGGCGCTGGTCGTCGCCGATCCGGCCACCTGCTCGTTCCAGTTCGATCCGGTGGGCCTGCGCAAGTTCACCAGCTCCTGCGACGTGGCCACCGCCGCGCTGACCAAGGCCGGCGTGCCGTACGACGTGCAGCCCGCCGCCGCCGGTTCGCTGGCGATGGTGAACGTGGGCAGTGCCAGCGTCACTTCGTATGAAGCCGCTGGCCTGACCAAGGAAGACGGCAAGGCCAAGGCTGATGCCTTCGGTGCGGAGCTGAAGACCGCCCTGACCACCGCTGGTTACCCGGCCAAGGCCGATGGCGCACGCATCAACATCGCCGGCACGATCTTCATGCTGTGGCTGCTGGTGCTGTACGTGACCATGGTCTACGGCCCGATCGCCGCCTACCTGGTCGAACTGTTCCCGACCCGCATCCGCTACACCTCGATGTCGCTGCCGTACCACATCGGCAACGGCTGGTTCGGTGGCTTCCTGCCGGCGATCTCGTTCGCACTGGTGGCCGGTACCGGCAACCTGTACTACGGCCTGTGGTACCCCATCATCATCGCGCTGATGTCGGTGGTGATCGGCGGCCTGTTCCTGCGCGAGACCAAGGACGTGGATATCACCAAGTAGGAATGATGTTCATTGGATGAAGGAGAGGCCGCGGTGCAGACCGCGGCCTTTCTGTTTATGTGCCGGCGATCGGAGTCGGATCCCTTTCGCATGCGAAAGGGCTCTGACCCCGACCGCAGGACGTGCTACTCCGGGCATCCATCGCTCTGCTCAAACTGCCGCCTTGAAAACGCTTCGATGCAGAACCGACGCTGCGCGCTCTCATCGCCTGCCTGGCGGATCTGCCTGCGCAACTGGTCGGCTTCCGGGCAGCGCGCAGCGCGGGCGACAACGAGGTTGCACCCAGGAACAAATGGGAAGTGCACGTCATGGCGTGGAATGTTCAGCTTCTCGTCCCAGGCCGCGAACGGAAAGAGCACATGTAACAACCCATCTGCAGCCTCGTCTTCGCTCGGTCGCGTGAGGGCGACATCCGGTGCATCCCTGAGCAAGGTGGCATAGGCTTCCAGAAAGCGACGGCCCCGACTATCGTGCTCTGCAGGTGTCTTCGCCTGCCGCAATGCTGTGTAATACGGGAAGAGGCTGTCTACATCGGGTCCGCTGCAGATCACGCCGGACGACCGTGAGCTGTCATTGACAGGGGTCTGTACACGGCAGGTCGAACGCTCAAGCCTCTCTGCAAGCGCCTCGAGCACCCTGCCAATACTGGCACCGGGTGTGGCATCGCCCTCGAGCTCGCCGACCACGGCGGCCAGGCTGTCGCCCACCAATGGGATGTGTTCGTGCTCGGTGTTCAAATCGATTGCCGCGACATCAATGGACTGCTCGCTGGCATCGGAAACTCCGGGCATGAGAAGACATCCGGTCAGAAATGCAAATACGCGTCGCATCTACGCATGTTTTTGGAGGTGGGACACCACCTTCAGCACGCTGACGTCGTGAAGCAATGAAACAAGTACGAATCTACATATCAGCCCAGTACTCAATCGTACCGGTGCGAGGTGACGTATCCAGCCACACGGAACACTGGGGCTTCTAGCAAGAACTGCCAACTTATGACGCAAATGGCCCGAATTCCCTTTGTTCGCCAGTGCGTCCCATAGCATGGGCGATTCATCGAATCGGATCTGGGCATGCGCAGCGTACTTCTGGCAGCGATCATCACTGTCTCAGCGTCATCGCCCGACGCAGAAACGCATGTAGCTGCCGACGGTGCGGCACCGCAGGGAAGCCTGCGAGTCGAGGAAAGATCGCCCGTGATCAAACAACTATGCAAGACAGAGAATGTCTGGCTGTCCTGGAACAACGCCGTACCAAGCGCAACATTGGTGACCTGCGACTGCGGTTGCACATCGCATGACAACTCAGGATGGCTTGTCGAGGCGCAACCGGAAGTCGGCACCTTTCGGGTGCATCGCGTCTCTCTCGGCAAGGTTTTCAGTACCACGGAGTTCCGTCGGGCTGGTGCGCGGATTCAGGACATCGTCTCGTCGCATCCGTGGTGTTCAGCCGCCAAACCGAGCGCTCCAACGAATGCCGTGTTCGCGACGTTGGTGAAGCAGCCCACGGAGTCGGGCGATGAGCCCTACTGCTTTACGCCCCACTTCTTCGTAGGTGATCGGAACTTCCCCCTGAGGAGAAATCCGATGTCGGGCGAACAGTTCTTCGACGCGCCCGCAGCAGAATCGGCGCTGATCGCGCGGGACGTTGAGATCCTGCGTGACTGGAGGCGGGAGTTTGCGCCTGAGTAGGGCATTGGTGCCCTCGGACAAGAAATGAGGGCTATACATTATGGAGTTTCAATGATGTTTGTTTTGAAGCGCGTGGCGCTGGCATTTCTTGCTGGCCCACCTCTGCTCTTATCTTCCTACGCCGTGGATGCCAGTGCGATCTATGGCGTCAACCACACTCATTGGGCGATCAACCGGTTCAGTGTCGATGGCCGTTCAGCCGTTGACATCATTGGGCCGTACCAAGGTGGCGGTGGAGGGTGCTGCTACGGCGCACCAGAGCACTGGTATCCGGGGCTGAAGGTGCGGGTTGACTGGGAAACGGGTGCCGGAAGCTCGGGAGATTTTCCTGGGACAGAGGATTGGTCAAAAGTTCTGGAGTGGGAGAAGAAAATCCTGGCGCAAAAGCGCAGGCACAGCAAAGTCGTCCCCGTCCCGGATTACACCGGCCAGGACGTCTGTGGCATCACCGTGCATTTCCTGCCCTGTGATGAGATTCAGGTCACCACCTCCTGTTATGCCTACGGCAGCCCCGAGTACCCGATCAAGACCCCGCTGCAATTGCCGGAGCCGCAGTCATGCCCGGCACACCGTACCGACCAGCAGAAGACCTAGTGATGGACGGGTTTGCATGCGAGGGTGAACGTATGCAAGCCGGTCGGGAGGTGTCCGAATGAGACCCCGTGCGAAGGCGTGAAGGTCGGCATGCGAGCCAACCACGTCTCGACCCTACAATCGGCCCATGACCACCACCGCCCCCGCCGACCTTCCCGCCCTCCTGCACACCCTGCGCAGCGCCTGGCAGGCCCAGCGCCCTTCGCTCGACCAGCGCGACGCCGACCTGCGCCGCCTGCGCGAGGCGCTGAAGCCGCGCCTGGACGAAATGGCCCAGGCCATCGCCGAGGACTTCGGCCACCGCGCCCACACCGAATCAAAGCTGGCCGATGGCATGAGCGTGCTGTCGGCCATCGATCACCTGCGCCGCCACCTGCGCAGCTGGTCGAAGCCGCAGCGGGTGGGCGCCGGCTGGCGGCTGTGGCCGGCGCGCGCGCAGTTGCGGCCGACGCCGCTGGGCGTGGTCGGGGTGATCTCGCCCTGGAACTACCCGGTCACGCTGGCGCTGGTGCCGCTGGCCACCGCGATTGCCGCCGGCAACCATGTGTTGCTGAAGCCCTCGGAACACACACCACGCACCAGTGCATTCCTGGCCGATCTGCTGGCCAGTGTGTTCCCGCCCGATCGCGTGGCGGTGGTGCAGGGTGGGGCGGATGTGGCGGCGGCGGTGTCCTCGCTGCCGCTGGACCATCTGCTGTTCACCGGCTCGACGGCGGTTGGCCGCAAGGTGATGGCGGCCGCAGCCGAGCATCTGGTGCCGGTCACGCTGGAGCTGGGCGGCAAGTCGCCGGCGATTGTCTGCCGCGATTTCCCGCTGGACAAAGCCGCCGCGCGGCTCGCCACCGGGAAATGGTTCAACGCCGGACAGACCTGCATCGCGCCGGATTACGTGCTGATCGACACCGCGCGCCAGCGTGAGTTCGTGCAGGCGCTGCAGCAGCAGGTACGCGAGCGCTACGGCGATTTCAGCAGCGCCGACGACTACACGCGCATCATCAACGAAGGCCAGTACCGGCGCCTGCAGGGCTATCTGGCGCAGGCGCGCGAACGCGGCGTGCCGGTGATTCCGTTGGCGCAGGTGGATGATGCGCGCGCCGACCGCGAGCGGCTGCTGGTGCCCACTGTGGTGCTGGACCCGCCGGACGACCTGGACCTGATGCGCGAGGAGATCTTCGGGCCGATCCTGCCGGTGCGGGCGTACCCGGATCTGGATGCGGCGCTGGCCGACGTGCTGTCGCGCGACCGGCCGCTGGCGCTGTATCCCTTCAGCCATGACCGGGCCACGGTGGAGCGCATCCTCGGCCAGGTGGTGGCCGGCGGGGTGACAGTGAATGACACGCTGCTGCACTTCGCCGCCGATGGCCTGCCGTTTGGCGGGGTAGGGGCCAGCGGCATGGGCGCGTACCACGGCCGGGCCGGGTTCGATGCGATGAGCAAGCGGCTGCCGGTGCTGTGGCAGTCGCGCTGGGCGGCCAGCGACCGGCTGCGGCCGCCGTATTCGAAGCTTGCGGGGTTGTTGAAGCTGCTGCTTCGGTAGTGCCGGCCGCTGGCCGGCAACTGCAGGGTCTTGCCGACGGTTCATGGGGTTGCCGGCCAGCGGCCGGCACTACCGGTAGTTGCCAACCTTGGTTGGCACACGGTGATTGCTGGCGCCAACCAAGGTTGGCGTCTACCGGGGTATAGGGGCGCCCATCAAGGCCCACCCGGGTAGAATGCCCCCATGAAGATCGCCTCGTGGAACGTCAATTCGCTCAATGTCCGCCTGCCGCACCTGGAGCAGTGGCTCAAGGACTTCGGCCCGGACATCGTCGGTATCCAGGAAACCAAGCTGGAGGACCACAAGTTCCCCGATTCGGCGCTGATCGCCGCGGGCTACCGCAGCGTGTTCGCCGGCCAGAAGACCTACAACGGCGTGGCGCTGCTGTCGCGTGAGCCGGCGCAGGACGTGCAGATCGGTATTCCCGGCTTCGAGGACGAGCAGAAGCGCGTCATCGCCGGTACCTTCGGCGACCTGCGGGTGATCAACCTGTACGTGGTCAACGGCCAGGACATCGGCACCGACAAGTACGAGTACAAGCTGCGCTGGCTGGAAGCGGTCCATGCCTGGATCGCCGAAGAACTGCAGCGGCACCCGAAGCTGATCGTGATGGGCGACTTCAACATCGCCCCGGACGCGCGCGATGTGCACGACCCGGAGGTGTGGAACGAAAACCACATCCTGACCTCCACCGCCGAGCGCGGCGCACTCAACAAGCTGCTGCAGCTGGGCCTGCACGATGGCTTCCGCCTGCACAACGACGAGGCCGGTGTGTTCAGCTGGTGGGATTACCGTGCGGCCGGCTTCCGCCGCAACCTGGGCCTGCGCATCGACCTGACCCTGGTCTCCGATGCGCTGAAGGGCAGCGCGGTGGCCTCGGGCATCGACCGCGAGCCGCGTACCTGGGAACGCCCGAGCGACCATGCGCCGGCGTGGGTGGAAGTCGAGTCGAGCTTGCTCGACTGATCTCCCATGCAGTCGAGCAAGCTCGACTCTACAGAACGGGGCCCGACGATTGCCGGGCCCGTTCTGAAACGTCTGCCGGCCAGCGGCCGGCACTACCATCAGATCACCGTATGCTCTTGCGGGTGAACAGGTTGACGATTGCCAGCAGGATCACCGCACCGATCAGCGAGAACAGGAAGGTGCGGATGGTGATCGCTTCGTTGATGCCGCCGCCGAACAGCCAGCCGGAAATCAGCGCGCCGACGATGCCGACCACGATGTTGAGGATGATGCCCTGCTGGGCATCGCGCTTCATGATGATGCTGGCCAGCCAGCCTACGATGCCGCCGACGATCAGCCAGATGATGATGCCCATGATCGAACCTCCGGTGGGGAACTGTGACCAGTTGACGCGCACGGCCGTGAACCCGTCGTGCAATTGCGTGATGGGCGCGTGCGGATGAGCCTGCCAGCCACCCTTGACGGCCCGTGGCGCTTCGGTCCGGTGACGGTCTGGCGGCGCCCGCACGTGCCGGGCCACCGCGGCGAACCGCAGGCGCGGCAGGTGCTGGCGCAGGCGCTGGGCGCCGACCCGGACACGCTGCCGCTGGTCCGCGATGACAAGGGCCGGCCGGAGCTGAGCGGCGCGTTGGCCCACTACGGCACCGGCTGGAGCCACAGCGGCGAGGTGCTGCTGGTGGCGCTGGGCGAGGGCGTGCGGTTGGGCGTGGACCTGGAACTGCTGCGCCCGCGGCCGCGTCTTCTGGAAATCGTGCAGCGCTTCTTCCACCCCGAGGAAGTGGCCTGGCTGGAAAGCCTGGACGAGGCCGGGCGCGAGCACTGGTTCTTCCGCGTGTGGTGCGTCAAGGAGGCCATCCTGAAGGCGCACGGGCAGGGCATCTCGTTCGGCCTGCACCGCCTGCAGCTGGCACCGGGGGCCGATGGCGCCCTGCACCTGCGCTGGTGCGACCCGGAACTGGGCGAGGCCGCGCGCTGGCACCTGCACGAATGGCAGGCCACCGGCCAGTTCCGTGCGGCATTGGCCTGGTATCCACACTGAAGCGGGGAATCAGCGCGCAAAACCGGCGATAATGGCGGCATGAGCGAACACCCACTTCCCGCCAGCGTGGCTGCCACGCTGGAACAGGGCCTGGCCAGCATGGGCCTGGACGCCGCGCTGGCGCCGCCGCTGCTGCGTTACCTGGCCCTGCTGCACCGCTGGAACGGCACCTACAACCTCACCGCCATCCGCGATCCGCAGGAGATGGTCACCCGCCACCTGCTCGATTCACTGGCGATGCAGCCGTTCGTGGCCGATGGCAGCCTGGCCGACCTCGGCACCGGCCCCGGCTTGCCCGGCATCCCGCTGGCGATCGCCTGCCCGGGCCTGCAGGTCACCCTGGTGGAGAGCAACGGCAAGAAGGCGCGCTTCATGCGCGAGGCCGTGCGCCAGCTCGGTCTGGGCAATGCCCGCGTGGCCGAATCGCGCGCCGAGGCGCTGGACGAAGCTGGCCACTACGACCAGCTGACCGCGCGTGCGATGGACACCCTGGCCGGCATCGTCCGCGTCGGTGGCCATCTGTTGCGCCCCGGCGGCGTGCTGTTGGCCATGAAGGGCGTCTACCCGCATGAAGAGATCGCGGAGCTGCCGGCTGGCTGGCAGGTGCGCGAGGTGACCCCGTTGAGCGTGCCCGGCCTGGCCGGCGAACGCCACCTGGTCACTGTTACAGGTCCCTGATTCCCGTCGCCAGCCCCTTGTGGAACAAGAGGTTGGCGATCCACGATTTCCGCAAGGGCCCGGTTGTACGCATAATGACCGGTCCCAGCACACGTCGACGAGGCACACCCGCATGGCCCGCATCATCGCCATCGCCAACCAGAAGGGTGGCGTCGGCAAGACCACGACCGCCGTCAACCTGGCCGCTTCCCTGGCCAACGCACCCAAGCGCGTGCTGTTGGTCGACCTGGATTCGCAGGGCAACGCGACCATGGGTAGTGGCGTGGACAAGCGCGAGCTGGTCTCCTCCACCTACGATCTGCTGCTGGGCGAGTCCAGCGCCGCCGATGTGCGCGTGCAGACGGCCGAAGGCTACGACCTGCTGCCGGGCAACATCGACCTGACCGCGGCCGAGATCCAGCTGATGGCGCAGAGCGAGCGCGAGCAGCGCCTGAAGCGCGCGCTGGCACCGATCCGCGACGAGTACGACTACATCCTGATCGACTGCCCGCCGGCGCTGTCGCTGCTGACGCTCAACGCGCTGGCCGCCGCCGATTCGGTGATCGTACCGATGCAGTGCGAGTACTACGCACTGGAAGGCCTGAGCGCGCTGGTGGAAACCATCGAAGCGCTACGTGCCAACCTCAACCCGGCGCTGGAGATCGAAGGCGTGCTGCGCACCATGTTCGATGTGCGCAACAACCTGGCCAACGCGGTCTCGGCCGAGCTCACCGAGCACTTCGGCGACCGCGTGTTCCGCACCATCGTGCCGCGCAACGTGCGCCTGGCCGAGGCACCCAGCCATGGCCAGAGCATCGTCGGCTACGACCGTGCCTCGCGCGGTGGCGTGGCCTACTTGGGCCTGGCCGGCGAGATCATCCGCCGCAACAACGAACGCAACAAGGCCGCCAAGGCCGTGGAGACCGTCTGATGACCAGCAGCAAGCCGGCAGCCAAGAAGCGAGGCCTCGGCCGTGGCCTGGATGCCCTGCTGGGTCCCAAGGGTGCGGTCAGCCAGGTGCAGGCCACTACTGCGGTGATCGAGCCGCTGCCGGGTGAAGTGCTGCGCAAGCTGGCCGTGGGCCAGCTGCAGCCGGGCAAGTACCAGCCGCGTCGCGAGATGGACGAGGGCAAGCTCTCCGAGCTGGCCGACTCGATCAAGTCGCAGGGCGTGATCCAGCCGATCCTGGTGCGCCAGCTGCCCGCGGGCAACTACGAAATCGTTGCCGGCGAACGCCGCTGGCGCGCATCGCAGCTGGCTGGCCTGGATGAAGTGCCGGTGGTGGTGCGCGAGCTGGAAGACCGCACCGTCATCGCGATGGCGCTGATCGAGAACATCCAGCGCGAAGACCTCAACCCGCTGGAAGAAGCCGAGGCGCTGCAGCGCCTGATCAGCGAGTTCACCCTGACCCATGCCGAGGCCGCCGAGGCCGTCGGCCGCTCGCGCGCGGCGGTGTCCAACCTGCTGCGCCTGCTGGAGCTGCCGGTGGCGATCCGTCTGCTGCTGGAAACCCGCCGCCTGGAAATGGGCCACGCCCGCGCGCTGCTGACCCTGGCTCCCGAGCTGGCCGGCAAGCTGGCCCAGGAAGCAGCCGATGAAGGCTGGTCGGTGCGCGAGGTCGAGCGCCGTGCGCAGGCCTTCGCCGCCGGCAAGGTGCCGAGCAACCGCCCGGTGGCCACGCCGAAGGTGCAGCAGGCCGACATCGCCTCGCTGGAAA
This sequence comes from Stenotrophomonas sp. 86428_Sma, assembly GCF_056481585.1. Lineage (NCBI taxonomy): Bacteria > Pseudomonadati > Pseudomonadota > Gammaproteobacteria > Lysobacterales > Lysobacteraceae > Stenotrophomonas > Stenotrophomonas sp. 86428_Sma. The sequence continues at coordinate 4,827,203 of NZ_CM151156.1, read as the reverse complement.
CCGAACTGTCCGAATCGCTGGGGGCCAAGGTGGCGATCAGCCACGGCCGCGGTGGCAAGGGCAAGCTGATCATCCATTACACCGACCTGGATACCCTGGACGGTGTGCTGGAAAAGCTGCGTACGCGCCAGGGCTGAGCCCGGCGCAAAGACAGGGGGGCGGCCTGTTCCTGCCGCGTCCTGTAATTGACAGGGAACGCACCGCCGCGCGCGCCGGGGGATGCACTGCTCTCCGGCCCGTGGCCCATCCAGGGAGCAGGACATGAGCAACGAATACGAGTACGAGGACGTCAGCCCGGACGGTACCCAGATACTGAGGCACCGGCGCGAAAAGGACTTTGTGCTCGCCATCGGCGAAGAGCAGCACATCGAAGCGATCAGCGGCCATATCGAGCGCCATCTCGGACCGATCGCCACGGTCCTGCACGAACTCATTTCCGACCTGGTGCACATTGACGTGCACGTGGTGCCGGCCAATGACCACTGCCCGTACCTGCGCCTGGTCACCTCCGGCATGAGCGACCTGCCGATGACCGTGCCCGCCGACGTGGACGCGGATGTGCCGCGCTACATGGAGCTGATGGTGACCCTGCCGGCCGACTGGCCGATGTCCCAGGACGCCTTCGAGGACGAGCGCAATTACTGGCCGGTGCGCCTGCTGAAGGGCATGGCGCGGCTGCCGCACGAGTACGACACGTGGCTGGGCTTCGGCCACACCATTCCCAACGGCCATCCCAGCGAGCCTTATGCGCCCGGAGCAGGCTTCGACGGTGCCATCGTGCTGATGCCGGTGACTGCTCCGGAGGACTTCGCCACGCTGGAGCTGGAGGATGGCAGGACCATCAGCTTCATGAGCCTGGTTCCGCTGTATCCGGAAGAGATGGACCTGAAGCTGAAGAAGGGCGCCGACGCCCTGCTCGACCGCTTCGATGCGAAGCAGATCAACGATGTGATCGAGCCGGGCCGGGTCAACGTCGCCAGGAAGCGTTTCGGTTTGTTCTGAGACCGGTAACATCAGGGGCCTGAATTTCTGCTTCCGGGCCCCTGCCATGACCATCCTGCTTACCGGCGCTGCCGGCTTCATCGGTGCCTACACCGCCCGCGCGCTGCTGGAGGCGGGCCAGCCGGTGGTCGGCCTGGACAACTTCAACGACTACTACGACCCGCAGATCAAGCGCGACCGCGTGGCCGCGCTGTGCCCGGCGCTGGACCTGCGCACGCTCGACCTGACCGATCGCGAAGGCCTGGCGGCGCTGTTCGATGAAGTGAAGCCGACTGCGGTGATCCACCTGGCCGCACAGGCCGGCGTGCGCTATTCGCTGGAAAATCCGCAGGCCTACGTCGACAGCAACCTGGTCGGCTTCGTCAACATGCTCGAGCTGTGCCGCCACCGTGGCGTGCAGCATCTGGTGTATGCGTCGAGCAGCTCGGTCTACGGTGATTCGGCCACGCCGCCGTTCTCCGAGGACCAGCGCGTGGACCAGCCGCGCTCGCTGTATGCGGCCACCAAGGCGGCCAACGAGCTGATGGCCTACACCTACGCGCAGCTGTACGGCCTGCATGCCACCGGCCTGCGCTTCTTCACCGTGTATGGCCCGTGGGGCCGGCCGGACATGGCACCGTTGCTGTTCTCGCGCGCGGTGCTGGCCGGGCGGCCGATCGACGTGTTCAACGAAGGCCGCATGCAGCGCGACTTCACACATGTCTCCGACATCGTGTCCGGTATTCTCGGCGCGCTCGCGCATCCGGCCGATGGTCCGGTACCGCACCGGGTGTTCAACCTCGGCAACCATACGCCGGTCGAGCTGGAGCGCTTCATCAGCGTGATCGAGCAGGCTGCCGGCCGCCCTGCGCAGAAGGTCTACAAGCCGATGCAGCCGGGCGACATGGTGCGCACGATGGCCGATACCCGGCGCGCCCATGACGCATTCGGCTTCGACGCGGTGACCCCGATCGAAGCAGGGTTGCCCCCCGTCGTGCAGTGGTGCCGCGAGTATTTTGGCGACCGCGCCTGAGGAGGGATCCTCACACAGCCGGATTCATCTTCGGATAACCTCGGCTTCGGAGAATGCGCGGTCTTTGTCCCCCTTTGGCCGAGTGCCTTATGAGCCAACCCGAGCTTTCCGTTGTCGTCCCGGTGTTCAACGAACGCGACAATGTCGCCCCGCTGGTTGCCGAAATCACCGCCGCACTGCGTGGGCGGCTTCCGTTCGAGATCGTCTACATCGATGACCACTCGCGCGATGACACCCTGACGGTGCTGCAGGGCCTGAAGGCGACCACCCCGGAACTGCGGGTGCTGCACCATGTGAACCAGAGCGGGCAGAGCACCGCCGTGCGCACCGGCGTCAAGCACGCACGTGCGCCGTGGATCGCGACCCTGGATGGTGACGGGCAGAATGATCCGGCCGACATTCCCAAGCTGCTGGCGGCGCGCGATGCGGCCGAGGCGCAGGTGAAGCTGTTTGCCGGGTGGCGCGTCAACCGCCAGGACAGCGGCAGCAAGCGCTGGGCCAGCAAGTGGGCCAATACCATCCGTGCACGCATGCTGCGCGACGATACGCCCGATACCGGCTGCGGCATCAAGCTGTTCGAGCGCAGCGCGTTCCTCGACCTGCCGTATTTTGACCACATGCACCGCTACCTGCCGGCGCTGATGCAGCGCGCCGGCTGGAAGACCACCAGCGTGCCGGTCAACCACCGCCACCGTACCGCCGGTGTCTCCAAGTACAACAACCTCGGCCGCGCCCTGGTTGGCATCCGTGACCTGCGTGGCGTGGCCTGGCTGATCACCCGCAGCAAGCGCACCGCGGTGGAGGAGCGTTGATGGATCTGGAGCTGCACTGGCTCGACCAGCCGCTGACCTGGTTGTACTGGACCGGCCTGCATGTGACCGGCTGGAAGCTGATCGGCTATACCGGCGCGCTGATGTTCGGGGGCCGCTGGCTGGTCCAGTTCATCGCCTCCAAGCGTGCGGGCAAGCCGGTGATCCCACGCCTGTTCTGGTACATGAGCGTGGTTGGCAGCCTGATGACGCTGAGCTACTTCCTGTTCTCGGCCAAGCAGGACTCGGTAGGCGTGCTGCAGAACCTGTTCCCGGCATTCACCGCGCTGTACAGCCTGCAGCTCGACATCAAGCACCGGGGCTGGAAGCGGGACAAGGCCAGCCACTAGGTCTTCGGGGCCTCATCCGGTAGCTGCCGACCTTGGTCGGCGCTGGGTTTGGGGGCCAACCAAGGTTGGCCGCTACCGGAGCCCCGGTCTGCCACGCTACGGTAGATGCCGACCTTGGTCGGCGCTGGGTTGGGGGGCCAACCAAGGTTGGCCGCTACCGGGGCCCCGGTCTGCTGCGCAGGCAGGACCTTCGTCCCATGCCACGGGCCGTGGGCGGTGCCATCATCGGGGTCTGCCTTCCCGGGAACCTGTGCTCGTGAAAACCCGTCTTGCCGTTGCCCTGCTGATCGCCCTGTCCGCCCCTGCCGTAGCCCTGGCCGCGCCGCCCGCCGCCGCCGCACCGGCCAGCGTGGCCACCGAATCGCCCGCCGATGCCGCCTTCCGCGCGCTGTACGAGAAGGAATGGAAGTGGCGCCAGCAGGGCGGTGGTGAGGCCAGCGAGGACGAAGACGCGCCAGCCAACGCCACCCGCATGCCCGACGTCGGCCCGGCCGCGCAGCAGGCGCGCCTGAAGGTGTGGGACGAGACCCTGGCTGCACTGAAGAAGATCGACCCGAAGACGCTCTCGCCCGACAACCAGATCAACTACGCGATCTACCGCGATCAGGTGTTCAACCTGGCCGAAGAAGTGCGCCTGCGTGGCTACGAGATGCCGTTCAACGCCGACTCCTCGTTCTGGTCCAACCTGTCCTTCATGGCCCGGCGCGAGATGAAGACCGCGCAGGATTACCAGAACTACATCGCCCGCCTGAACGATGTGCCGCGCTACTTCGGCCAGCAGACCGAAAACATGCGCGCCGGCCTCAAACGCGGCTTCAGCGTGCCGCGTGCCGTGCTCGATGGTCGCGAGGTGTCCATCGCCACCGTTGCCGAACTGAAGGACCCGACCGAATCGCCGCTGTACGCGCCGTTCAAGAGGCTGCCCAACAGCATCCCGGCGGCCGAACAGGCCAGGCTGCAGGCGCAGGCGCGCGCGGCGATCAGCGGCAAGGTGGTGCCGGCGTTCCAGCAGCTGCGCACCTTCTTCGTCAACGAGTACGTGCCGCAGGCGCGCACCACCCTGGCCGCCGAAGCGATGCCGGACGGCAAGGCGTACTACAAGCAGCAGATCCACGAATACACCACGCTGGACCTGTCGCCGGACGAGATCCATCGCATCGGTCTGGATGAAGTCGCACGCATCCAGAAGGAAATGAACGACATCATCAAGCAGGTGAAGTTCAAGGGCAGCTTCGCCGAGTTCCTGACCTTCCTGCGTACCGATCCGCAGTTCTATGCCAAGACGCCGGAAGAGCTGCTGTCGCGCGCCGCATGGATCTCCAAGCGGGCCGACGGTCAGTTGGGCAAGTACATGACCTTGCCGCGCGCGCGCTTCACCATCGTGCCGGTGCCGCCGGACATCGCGCCGTTCTGGACCGCCGGCCGCGGTGGCATGGGCACCTACTGGCTCAACACCTACAACCTGCCGTCGCGCCCGCTGTACAACCTGCCGGCGCTGACCCTGCATGAATCCGATCCGGGCCACGCGCTGCAGGGTGCCATTGCCGCCGAGCAGAAGAACCTGCCCGAGTTCCGCCGCAACGCCTATATTTCCGCTTATGGCGAAGGCTGGGCGCTGTACTGCGAGAAGCTGGGCGTGGAAATGGGCATCTACGAAACCCCGTATGAGGATTTCGGCCGCCTGACCTACGAGATGTGGCGCGCCACGCGCCTGGTGATCGACACCGGCGTGCACAGCAAGGGCTGGAGCCGCGAGCAGGCCTTGGCCTACCTGCGTGACCACACCGCGCTGAGCGAGCATGAAGTGACGACCGAAGTGGACCGCTACATTTCCTGGCCGGGCCAGGCCCTGAGCTACAAGCTGGGGGAGATCGCCATCGTGCGCCTGCGTGCGCAGGCAGAGAAGGAGCTGGGCGACAAGTTCGACATCAAGGGCTTCCACGACACCCTGCTCAAGCAGGGCTCGGTGCCCCTGCCGGTGCTGGAACAGCAGATCCAGGCCTACATCGCCGAACGCAAGAAGGCCTGACCGTGCAAGGGTAGTGCCGGCCGCTGGCCGGCAACCCGCATGCACCGCAAACGTTGGACATTGCCGGCCAGCGGCCGGCACTACCAGGGATCGGAAAACGGGGTCGGATCGCACGATCCGACCCCGTGGTCTTTCAGCCCACCGCCCTTGGCTTGGCCACGCGTGCTGCAAAGGTCGGCAGCACCAGCAGGGTCAGCACGGTGGCGGTGATCAGGCCACCGATCACCACCGTGGCCAGCGGCTTCTGCACTTCCGCACCGGAACCGCTGGCGATCGCCATCGGAATGAAGCCGACGATCGCCACCAGCGCCGTGGTCAGCACCGCGCGGATGCGGCTCGATGCACCGTTGATCGCCGCCTGCAGCGGCAGGTCGCCGGCATCCAGGCGCTCACGGATCGCCTGCATCAGCACCAGGCCGTTCAAGGTGGCCACGCCGGAGACGGCGATGAAGCCGACCGCCGCCGACACCGAGAACGGCATGCCACGCAGCAGCAGCGCGAGGATGCCGCCGACCAGCGCCAACGGCACGCAGCTGAACACCAGAATGGCTTCCTTGCCGCTGCGCAGGGCCATGAACAGCAGGCTGCCGATCAGCAGGAACACCACCGGCACCACCGTCGCCAGCCGCTTCTCCGCACGCTGCAGGTTCTCGAACTGGCCACCCCAGGTCAGGTAGGCGCCCGGCGGCAACGCAACATCAGCCACCGCCGCCTGTGCCTCGCCGACGAAGCCGCCCAGATCGCGGCCACGCACGTTGGCCTGCACCACCACGCGGCGGCTGCCGTTGTTGCGGCTGATCTGGTTCGGTCCTTCGCTGACCGTGATGCGCGCGACCGACGACAGCGGAATCACCAGCCCCGCAGGCGTGGCGATCGGCAGCGAAGCCAGCTGGTCCGGATCATTGCGCGAGGCATCGTCCAGGCGCACCACCACGTTGAAGCGGCGATCACCTTCGAAGATCTTGCCGGCGGCGGTACCACCGATGCCGGTGGCCAGCGCGTCACTCACATCCGCCGCGGTCAGGCCGTACTGCGCCGCCGCCACGTGGTCGATGGCCACGTTGAGCGTGGGCAGGCCGGAGATCTGCTCCACCCGCACGTCGGCCGCACCGTTCACCGCACGCAGCTTCAACGCCACCTGGTCGGCCACCTTCTGCAGCTGGCTGAAGTCATCGCCGAAGATCATTACCGCCAGGTCGGTACGCACGCCGGAGATCAGTTCGTTGAAGCGCAGTTCGATCGGCTGGCTGAACTCGAAACTGTTGCCCAGCTGCTGCCCGGCCAGCTTTTCGAAGCGTGCCACCAGCGCGTCCTTGCCCAGCTTCGGATCCGGCCAGTCCTTGCGTGGCTTCAGCACGATCACGCTGTCGGAGATGTTGGTCGGCATCGGGTCGATCGCTGCCTCGGCGGTACCGGTGCGCGAGAACACGGTTTCTACTTCCGGCTGCTTGGCAATCGCCTTTTCCAGTGCCAGCTGCATCGCCAGCGACTGCTCCAGCGAGGTCGACGGCACGCGCAGGGCCTGCATCGCCACGTTGCCTTCGTCCAGCGTCGGCATGAACTCGCGGCCCAGCAGCGAGAACGAACCGATACCCACCACCATCATCATCACCGCACCGGCCAGCACCGTGCGCGGATGCGCCACGGCCTTGCGCACCACCGGTTCGATGCGCGCACGCAGCACGCGGATCAGCTTGGTTTCGTGCTCGCCATCGTCAGCATGTGCATCGCCGTCCTTCACCTTCGGCTCGCGCACCAGCAGTGCGGCCATCGCCGGCACGAAGGTGAAGGAGAAGATGAAGGCACCGATCAGGGCCAGCATGAACGTGGCCGCCATCGGGTGGAACGTCTTGCCCTCCACGCCTTCCAGGGTAAGGATCGGCGCGAACACCAGCAGGATGATCAGCTGCCCGAAGGCCGCAGGGCGCGCCATCTTCATCGCCGAATCGGCGGCCACGCGCAGGCGTTCCATCGCGGTCAACGCACGGCCCAGTTCGGCGCGGCGCTGGCCCAGCATCAGCAGGGTCGACTCGACCACGATCACCGCACCGTCCACCAGGATGCCGAAGTCCAGCGCACCCAGGCTCATCAGGTTGCCGCTGATGCCGAAGCGGTTCATGCCGATTACTGCGAACAGGAACGACAGCGGAATCACCAGCGCGGTGATCGTTGCCGCACGCAGGTTGCCCAGCAGCAGGAACAGCACCACCACCACCAGCAGCGCGCCCTCGGTGAGGTTCTTGGCCACGGTCTTGATGGTGGAATTGACCAGCACGCTGCGGTCCAGCACCGGTGCCGCCACGATGTCGGCCGGCAGCGATTTGTTCACCTGTTCCAGGCGCGCGGCTGCGGCCTGGGCCACGGTGCGGCTGTTGCCGCCGGCGATCATCAGCGCGGTACCCAGCACGGCTTCATGGCCGTTGCGGCTGGCCGCACCCAGGCGCGGCGCGCGGCTCAGCTCGACTTCGGCCACATCGGCCACGCGCACCACCACGCCATTGCGGGTGGCCACCGGGGCCTGTGCCAGATCCTCGGTGGTCAGCGCCAGGCCGTCAGCACGTACCACCAGGCCTTCGCCGGCACGCTGCACGAAACCGGCACCGGCCTGCACGTTGGAGCGCTGCAGGGCAGTGACCAGATCGGCCAGGCCGAGGGCGTGCGCGGCCAGCCGGGCGCTGTCCGGATGCACGCCGTATTCCTTGACGTAGCCGCCGACCGTATCGACGCCGGCCAGCCCCGGGCTGGAACGCATCTGCGGCGCGATGATCCAGTCCTGCACGGTGCGCAGGTAGGTGGCACGTTCTTCCGGCGTGCGCAGCAGGTTGCCTTCCGGCGTGCGGTAGACCTCACCGGCCTGCCAGCCGGCTTCACCGGGCTTGGCCAGCCTGGCCGGATCGAACATGGTGAAGTCCACGGTCCACATCAGCACTTCGCCGAGGCCGGTGGTGACCGGCGACAGCATCGGCGACGCGCCATCGGGCAGGTCTTCGGATGCCTCGCGCATGCGTTCGGCCACCTGCTGGCGCGCGAAGTAGATGTCGGTCGCATCGGTGAAGATCGCGGTGACCTGCGAGAAGCCATTGCGCGACAGCGAACGCGTGGTGGTCAGGCCGGGAATGCCGGCCAGCGCGGTTTCCAGCGGGTAGGTCACCTGCCGTTCGATCTGCTCCGGGGTCAGTGCAGGTGCCACCGTGTTGATCTGCACCTGGCGGTTGGTGATGTCCGGCACCGCGTCGATCGGCAGCTTGCCCAGCTGGAACAGGCCCACGGCAGCGATCAGCGCCGCCATGAACACCACCAGCCAGCGGTGGCGCACCGCTGTTTCAATGATCAGCTTGAACATGGTCGCCTCCTCAGTGGCCGTGCTCGGCTTCGCCCTTGGCCAGTTCGGCCTTGAGCAGGAAGGCGTTGGCACCGACGATGCGCTCGTTGCCGGTCAGTCCACCGAGGATCTCGATGCGGTCGCCGGCACGGCGCCCGGCCAGCACCGGCTGCGCCTTGAAGCCGCCGTCGACGGCGACGAACACCGCGCTGCCGCCATCAACGTTCTGCACCGCATCGGCGGGCACGCTGAGCGAACCGTCCTGGCCTTCGGTGACCACCACCGCCGAAACCGGCGAACCGGCCGGCGGCAGCGAAGCGTCCACCGGCGTGGCGCGGATCACCGCGACGCCGCCCTGCTGGCGCACATCGGCGGCCGATCCGGTAACGGTGGCGGTGAAGCTGCCACCCGGCACGCTCACTTCCAGCTTCATGCCGGGCGTGACCTGTGCGGCCAGCGCGGGCGGCGCGGTGAACACCAGTTCGTTCATCGCCGGATCGGCGACATCGGCCACCGCGCTGCCGGCAGCGACCACGCCGCCCGGGGTGACCTGCACGTTGCCGACGATGCCGGCTACCGGGCTGGTGATGCGCACGCGACCGCTGCTGTCCGGCGAACCGTTGGCGGCGGCTTGGGCCTGCGCGGCGGCGGCCTGGGCCTGTGCCGCCAGCGAACGTGCGCGCGAGGTTTCCATTTCCTGGCGGGCGACCACGCCCTGGTCGACCAGCGCCTTGTCGCGGCCATAGGCCAGGCGCGCGGCTTCTGCTTCGGCCGAGGCGGCCAGCGCATTGGCGCGGAACACCGCGGCCTCGCCACTGACCACGATGGCCAGTGCCTGGTTCTTCTTCACCGCCGTGCCCGGCGCGACCAGCACGCGCTCGACGCGGCCGGTCACCGTGGAGGCCACCGAAGCACGGGCGCCCACGGTGGGCTCGACCCTGCCGGACAGCCGGGTCGAGCCACCGCCACCGCGACCGATCGCGACCACTTCGATACCGGAGGCCTTGATCTGTTCCTGGGTCAGCTGCACCACGCCTTCATCGGCGTCGGCGGGGGCTTTGACGGTTTCCGCCTTGGCCTCCTTGCTGTCGGCGGCATGGCCGTGGCCATCGTCGGTGCCGGCCTTGGCCGCAGCGGGGTCTTCATTGGCAGGCGTCTGCGCGTTGCCGGCGCAGCCGGCAAGCAGGACGGTCAGCAGCACGCCGCCGATCAGCGGGAAAGTACGGGAGAGAGTCATTTGGCCTCCACAAAAGGTGCGCGCCCCTCAAGGCGGGCAAGATCGATTTCGGCGCCGACGCGCGACAGGCGCGCATCCACGGCGGTGCCGCGGGCGGCGATGAGGGCGCTGCGCGTGCTGCGCAGTTCCAGCTGCGAGATGCGTCCGGCGTCGAAGCCGACGCGGGCCAGGCGATACGCCTCTTCGGCGGCGACCACGCTTTCATCGGCGGCGCGGGTCCGGCTTCCGGCGGCTTTCAGTCCGGCTACGGCGGAGAGACGTGCCGCCTCGCTGTCGCGGCGCTGCTGGTCCAGGCGGGCCTCGGCCGCGCGCTGGTCGGCATTGGCGGCGCGGATGCCCCCGCGGTTGCGGTCGAACAGCGGGATGCTGAGGCTGACCCCGAGGTTGTAGGCACGCTCGCCGCCTTCGCGGAAGCGGGTCTGTGCGGCGGTGACACTGAGGTCGGGCAGGGCGCGCTTGCGCTCCACGTCGACCAGCTTGCCGGCCGCATCGGCTTCGGCTTCGGCGATGCGCACCGCCAGTGCCACGTCGGTGGCGCCACGCGGCAGCGGCGGGGCCCGGTCGAGCAGGCTGTCGTCAATCGACTGCACTGGTGCATCCAGCAGCGCGGCACCGGCCAGGCGGGCCAGCGCGGCATCGCGGAAGGCCTGCGCTTCATCCAGCGCAGCGCTGGCATTGGCCACTTCGCTCTGCGCCTGCACCGCGCGCAGCTGTGGCTCGCGGCCCTGCTTGACCATCGCGTTGACCGCATTGGCGTCATCGCGGGTGAGGGTCAGCGCCTCTTCGGCCAGGGAGTAGCGGCGCAGTGCACTTTCCGCCTGTGCGTAGACCACCGCCAGCTGGCTGGCCACGTCGCTGCGGCTTTGGGCACCACGCAGGTTGGCGGCCTGTGCCTCGGCGCGGGCGGCACGGACACGCGCGCCACGCTGGCCCCAGACCTCCAGCGGCTGGGACAGGGTGAGCACGGTATCGGCCTTGCCCATGCCGCCATAGGAGCCGGTGCCCCAGGCGTTTTCGGCGGAGTAGGAGAGGGAAGGATTGGGCAACGCACGGGCCTGGTCGGCACGCGCATCGGCGGCCTCGGCCAGTGCCGTACCCACACGGGTACCGGGCAGCTGGTCCAGGCGTTCAAGCAGGGTGTCGTAGGAGGGGGCGGCTTGCGCCATCACCGATGCCGCCGGGGCCAGGCCCAGCAACACGGCGACGACCAGCCCGGCCGCGCGCGGCGACCGAGGTGTCAGGATCGACATAGGGGGATTCCGGTTGTGAGTGAAACGGGAGCCCGCGATTGCGGGACGCGCTCAACTCACGCCCGGGGGGGACGCGTCAATTCATCCTGGGCGACCGCATAGGTCGCCACGTCGCCGGCATTCATCCAGCGCGCCGGCAGCGGCGTACCGAAGGCGGCGAAATCGTTCGCCGGCAGGCTCAGCGTGGAGTGGTGGCAGTGGTTATGCGTGCAGGCACCCGTGTGCTTGCTGTCGCTGTCGCTGTCACCGCCTGCGTCGTCCGCGAGGGATTCGACATGGGCGCTGCTGGCATGCGGTTCCACCGCACACACCAGTGCGTCGGCCACCGGCACGACCACGAATGCCGCCATCAGCAGCATCATCAGGTACGTACGCAGTTGGCGGGTGATCCGGCGCATGGAGGGGAGGCTAGCAAGCGGTTTTCGCCGGATACAATATCAATGGTGACCTCGGGAATTCGTCGGAACCTCCCGTTCAGGTGGCGTCCTGCACTGCGGATTGCCCTTGCACGGGCGGTCCATTGCACCTTGCAACGCCTTCGGTGACGATCGGGATTCGTCACCAGGGAGGGAACGATGAACGCACGCGTCGCTGCTGTTGGGCTGCTGATGGTGTTGGTCAGCCCCGCTGTCCAGGCTTCGGATGACGTCTACGTCGAGTTACTGTGGTCGCCGACACCCGCGGACGCCATCGCGCGATCAGTGGCCTACCAGTTCGTTGCCGATGGACTGCACGACCACCGCATCTGCGTTGCCGCCGGTGGAGAAGACGCCGATGTGGGCGGATTGGAACTCACCATTCGCGACGCCAATGGCGTTCGCATCTCGCAGGTCCGGCATGACGGTTTCCGTGGCCGCAAGACCTGTTTCCCAGCGGACCTTGGCACTGCGGGGACGGCCGGCACGTGGACGGTGGATGCCGTTCTTGGCGACGGCCGGACCGGCAAAGCCGCCGTTCGTGTCGATCACCGCTTGGAGGAGTCTCCGCTGTATCTAGGGCACGACGGCCCCTACGTTGCTGGCCGCCCGAACTACGACCCGTCCGTCCCGGCGGCCGAATGGGTGGGCAAGCTGGTCTGGGTGCTGGACGTGGATGCCGAAGGCAAGGTAACCCGCGTTGAAGTGGAAGTCGCCGAAGGCGTTGGCGAACGCTTGCGTGCCCGTGCAATGGCCGCTGGCTGGTTGAGCCAGTTCGGCCCTGACCCGGCGCGTGCGACCAAGCCATTGCGTTGGCGTCGGACACTGGAATTTGCTGCGGAATGATGGCCGCGCGGGGGCAGTGCCCTTCGTCTGGGTAGTGCGGGCCGCTGGCCGGCAACCTCACGAGCGCAGGCAATCGCCTGCCATCGCCGGCCAGCGGCCGGCACTACCGGTCTGCAGGCAGCTTCGCGATCACCTTGATCTCGAACTGGAACCCGTACAGCCAGGTCACGCCGATGCCGGTCAGGGTCGGGTGCGGCGCCTCGCCCCAGTACTCGGGCACGATCGCCCAGGCCTTCTCAAAGTTCTTCTCGGGGTCGACCAGGAACACGGTCACGTCGACCACGTCATCGAAGCTGCAGCCGGCGGCAGCCAGTACCGCATTGAGATTTTCGAAGGCGCGGCGCACCTGCGCTTCGAAGTCCGGCTCAGGCGAACCATCCTCGCGGCTGCCGACCTGGCCGGAAACGAACAGGAAGCCGTTGGATCGGATCGCTGGCGAGTAGCGGTTGCGCTCGTACAGGGCCTGGCGGCCGGCGGGGAAAACGACATCGCGCTGTGACATGGGAAGGAACCCGTGGGAAAGAACGCCATCCTCCCCGCCAGCGCTGTCTGGATAAACCGCGATGATCGGCCTAGATTGATCGCCAATTCCAAACAATTATCGCCAGCCATGGACCGTTTCGAGGCGATGCGCGCCTTTGCCCGAGTAGTGGAAACCGGCAGCTTCACCCGCGCCGCGCAGACCCTGCAGATCAGCCGAACCACGGTCACCCAGCTGGTGCAGCAGCTGGAGGCACACCTGCGGCTGCGCCTGCTCAACCGCACAACGCGCCGGGTCAGCGTCACCGCCGACGGCGCGGCCTACTACCCGCGCATCGCCCGCCTGCTGGCCGAGCTGGAAGAAGTGGAGGGCGGGCTGGGCGACGCGGCCACCCAGCCACGCGGGCGACTGCGCGTGGATGTGCCGGGGCCCTACGCGCGGCTGCGGCTGGTACCGGCGCTGCCGGATTTCCAGGCGCGCTACCCGGAGATCCAGCTGGACATCGGCGTGAGTGACCGCGAGGTCGACGTCATCGCCGACAACGTCGATTGCGTGATCCGTGGTGGCACTCCAGCCGACCCGGCGCTGGTGGCGCGGCCGCTTGCTGCGCTGCCGATCGGCTTCCACGCCAGCCCGGGCTATGTGCAGTGCTTCGGCGTGCCGACCGACCCGCGCGCGCTGGAAGGGCCCGATCACCACATGGTCGGCTTCCTCAGCCCGCGCAGTGGCCGCGCCCGCGTGTTCACTGCACAGCGTGGCGATGAGCGCGTCGAGGTGCAGGGCCGCTATACGGTCGGCTTCGACGACGGCAACGCCTATCTGGCGGCTGCGTTGGCGGGGCTCGGCGTGGTGGCGCTGCCCAGCTACATGGCCGAACCGCACGTGGCGCGTGGTGAGCTGCTGCCGCTGCTGCGGGACTGGCAGCTGCCACCGATGCCGATGCATGTGATGTTCCCGCCCAACCGGCACATGAGCCAGCGGCTGCGGGTGTTCATTGATTGGGTGGTGGAAGCGTTGGGGTGAGTGCATCGGTCGCGTGCGAAAATCCGGCTGCACGTACTGGAGAACGCACACCCTGATGAGCCGCATCGTCGCACTGGATACCGAAACCACCGGCATCTCCCACCGCCTGGGGCACCGGGTGATCGAAATCGGTGCCGTCGAACTGATCGATGGCCAGCTCACCGGCCGCCAGTTCCACACCTACCTGCAGCCGCAGCGCAAGGTGGACTGGGGCGCGCAGCGCGTGCACGGCATCAGCGACGCGATGCTGGTGGGCAAGCCACTGTTCTCCAGCAAGGCCGCCGAGCTGCTGGAGTTCCTGCGTGGCAGCGAGATGGTCGCGCACAACGCCACCTTCGATGTGGGCTTCCTGGACAACGAGCTGCGCCTGGCTGGCATCCCCGGCACGCTGGCCCAGCATTGCCGCATCACCTGCAGCCTGAAGCTGGCGCGCGGGCGCTGGCCAGGCCAGGGCAATAAACTGGACGACGTGTTGCAGCGCCTGCGCATTCCCAGCCAGCGCGGCCTGCACGGCGCGTTGAAGGATGCCCATCTACTGGCCCAGGTGATTCCGCATCTGCGCTGAGGCCTGGTCGCCGTTACATCGGCCGCAACCAGCGCTCGATCATTGCCACGCCACATGCCACCCCGTCCTCACTGCTCATCGCCACGCCCAAGGCCGCCGCGCGTGCGCGTGTTGCTTCGGTTGCAGCGAAGGTGATGGCTGCTGCCAGCGCTGCTGCATCCAGTCGCTTCGGTGACAACGGTGCCGGTGCTACGCCCAACCGATACAGGCGATCGGCCCAGAAGAACTGATCTGCGGCGAACGGCATCACCAGTGAAGGAATGCCGGCGCGGCAGGCCGAATGCGTGGTGCCGCTGCCACCGTGGTGGATGGCGAATGCGCAACGCGGGAACAGCGCTTCGTGTGGGGTCGGGCCCAGGACGAAGACAGAATCGGGCAAGCGCATCGCAGGCAGTCCCACCCAGCCGGGAAACAGCAGGACACGGCGCGGTGCCAACGCCTGCAGCAGGGCCGGCAACACGCGTTCGCGATCAAAGCCGGTCATGCTGCCGAAGCCCAGATAGACCGGCGGCGGTCCGGCGTCGAGGAAGGCCTGCAGATCGGCCGGCGGCGTCCAGGGCGCATCAGGAAACCGCCATTGGCCACAGACGATGTGGTCGGCCGGCCAGTCCGTCGGTGGCGGCAGCAGCTGCGGCGAGATGCCATAGAGCATCGGCAGGCCGGACCACAGCGAGCGGCGCGGCGATTGCCCCAGCTGCTTGCGGGCCTCGTTGATCGGCTGGCGGAACTGGCGCCAGATCAGGCCGTTGACCAGCCCATAGCTGGCCCGGTTCAACCAGCCCGGCGAGCGTCCCGGCGGCAGGAACGGGGAGCGGAAGGCACGCGTCGGGGTCAGTGGAATCATGCCGGTCCCGATCACCGGCAGACCCCGGCGTTCGCCCACACTCATGCCGACAAAGGCCGCCAGCCCACCCGTCAGAATCGCGTCGCAACCCTCGGCCGCCGCGTCCGCCTGCCGCATCCAGCCAGTGACATGCTGCAGCGCCATCCGTGCCAGTCCGCTACTGGCGGCGGCAACACCGTTGCCACGCGAGACCAGCGCGACCACTTCGTCATGGATGTCACCTTCCAGGGACGCATGGGGCACATTCAGCGCCTGCGCGCTGCCCAGCGTGCCGCCATCGGCCAGCAGTGTCACCTCGTGGCCTGCGCCAATCAGCCCATGGCAGAGCATGGCCAGCGGACGCGTATCGCCTTCGGTTCCGTAGGTCAGGGCCAGCAGCCGCATGGAAAGCTCCGCAGTGAACCGGGCCAGTATGCCGGTTGGTGGGCTCCCGGCCCTCCCGGTTCAGCCCCAGCCTGTGGGTAACTTGCGCAAGTGCTTGAACCCGTGCATAATGCGCGGCTCGCTGTGTCCGGTTTTCTACCGGGCGGCGCCTCCGGGAGCACGTCCCCGGCCGCCCAACGCCAGCGTAACCCTTTGATTCTCTTGACGTGTGGTGGGCAACCATCGAGGCCGCCGTCTCCCGGGCTACGGGCTGACACAACTTACTATCGAGGTGCGCAATGTCCCGCGTATGCCAGGTTTCCGGCAAGCGAGTGCAGACGGGTAACAACGTCTCGCACGCCAACAACAAGACCCGTCGTCGTTTCCTGCCGAATCTGCACGAGCGCCGCTTCTGGGTTGCCAGCGAAAACCGCTGGGTGAAGCTTCGTGTTTCCGCGCATGCACTGCGCACCATCGACAAGAACGGCATCGATTCCGTTCTGGCTGAGCTGCGTGCGCGCGGCGAAAAGGTCTGAGGAGTAGACGATCATGGCAGGCAAGCGCGATAAGGTCCGTATGATTTCGACCGCTGGTACCGGTCACTTCTACACGACCGACAAGAACAAGAAGAACACCCCGGGGAAGATGGAATTCTCCAAGTACGATCCGGTCGTGCGCAAGCACGTCCCGTACAAGGAAGGCAAGATCAAGTAATCCGTTAGGATTGTTGGTCGCTTCTGAAGAAACCCGCCCTCGTGGCGGGTTTCTTCATTTCACCATGACTCCAGTGCCGCATTACCCGCCCCCGCCCGTGAGCTCAAGCTTGTCAATACGGCCCCAAAGAGGGATATTGGCGTAGTTGCACACTATTTTGTGTGCGTTTCGTCATAAAATAATGTGTATTCTGACGGGCACGACCGCTGGATGACCTACGATGCCTTCCTTGCTGAGCTGGCCCTGGCTGGACTCACAGTGCGTGCGTTTGCAGAACTCATAGGGATGAACAAGAACTCCGTGTCGAACTACTCCAGTGCCGGCAGGGTGCCCACCCATTTAGCAGTCATTGCCACGTTGCTGTCGGAGTTGAAAGGGCGCGGCATCGACTTCGAAGAAGTGCTGGCAAAGATCGACCGGACGCCCAAGAAGCCAAGGGGCGCGGCCAAGCCTGGCCGTTTCGGCGGCGACAAGCAAGAGCAATTGGAGCTGCCATCGTGATCAAGCAGCCTGTTTTCACCCTGGACTGGCTCCATGCAAGTCTAGGCTGGAACCGCCCCGAGCAGATCCTGCGACCGGACGGCGCGGGTGCCGCGAAGTTTGCGGCTTTGGTGCAAGAGAAGGTCGGCCGTGCTTTGACTGGGGAGGACGCGGGCCAAGGGTATCGCATTGGTGTGCTCGCCGCCGTGCCGAGCGCTGCGAGTACCGAACCACCCATCGCGATCGTGGTCGAGTTTTCGCAACCGGCTTCGGAGGACACGCTCAGTGAGCTTCACCGGTTGGCCTGGAACTTCTCTCATTGTCCGGCCCTGATCACCGTCGAACCTAGCCTAGTGCGCGTGTGGACATGCTGTGAGGCGCCTGTCTCCGATCAGCGCCCCACGGACCGGGTAGTCCACACGATCACGGCGGACGAGCTTGCCGGATCGCAGGCCCTGGCGCTTGAGCGCATTGCAGCGCAGTCCTTACATTGGATCAATCTGGTGTCTGGGGTGTTTTTCTCTAAACATGCCGGGCGTTTCGATCGGGACGGACGCGCCGATCAGTTGCTGCTGGGGAATCTGAGGCACGTCAGACAACTTCTGGCAGAGATCGGCTTGGACGACGACGACGTCTGCCATGATCTGCTGGCACGGATCATTTTTGTCCAGTTCCTGTTTGATCGAAAGGACGTGGACGGCAAACCAGCCCTTACTGCATCCAAACTCGCTCGGCTTCATATGGAAGGCGTGCTGAGCAAGCCCCATGCAGGCTTCGATAGTATTCTTTCGAGCTACACGGACACCTACGCGTTGTTCGATTGGCTCAATGAACGCTTCAATGGCGACCTCTTCCCAGGGAAGGGCGATACGCTGCAAGCCCGCGCAGAAGGCTGGGCTGCGGAAAAGCGCATCGTCAACAAGAAGCATTTGTCATTGTTGGCCGATTTCATTCGGGGCAATGTTGACATGCCTTCCGGCCAGCATTGCCTGTGGCCGAAGTACTCTTTCGACGTCATTCCGCTGGAGTTCATCAGCAGCATCTACGAGACCTTCGTCGGTGAACGCGCGGCCGACGGCGGCGTGTTCTATACGCCGCCACATCTGGTCGATTTCGTGTTGGACAAGGTGCTGCCCTGGGACGGGATGGATTGGGACCTGAAAGTGCTGGACCCTTCGTGCGGGTCCGGAATCTTTCTGGTCAAGGTCTTCCAGCGTCTGGTCCATCGCTGGAAACTGGCCAACCCAGGTCAGCCGGTGCGCACCGAGCTACTGCGGCGACTGCTTGAGCGCAACCTGATTGGCGTGGACATCGACCCACACGCCGTGCGCGTCGCTTGTTTTAGCCTCTATCTGGCTATGTGCGACGAAATCGAGCCGCGCCACTACTGGACACAGGTCGTGTTTCCGAGCATGCGAGGCCGACGGTTGCTGTGCAGCGACTTCTTTGCAGAGCAGAACCCAGCCATCAACACGCAGACCAGCGCACAGGGCTATGACCTCGTGGTTGGCAATGCACCATGGGGCGAGGATCTCGTGACTGCACAGGCAAAGGAATGGGCTCATACCGACGGGAGGAACTGGACGGTCGCGAACAAGGACATCGGGGGACTCTTCCTGACCAAGGCAGCGCAGCTGTTGAAACCGACGGGGCGCGTGGCGATGATTCAGTCGGCAAGCGCCTTCTTGTTCAACACGAGTGTCAAGTCCTGCGAGTTCCGCCGTCAGCTGTTCCAGACATACCGCGTCGAGGAGGTGGTGAATCTGGCAGCGCTTCGATTCGAGGTATTTAAGCGCAAGTCACACACGACCAAGACGTCCATTTCGCCTTCGTGCATCGTAGTCCTGGCACCCGGCCGACCGGCATGGAGTGACCGCATCTCGTACGTCAGTCCGAAGCGGCTCAAACCCCTCACCGACGAGTTCACCATCGTGGTTGAACCCCAGGATTGTCGTACCTTGTATGTCCATGAAGCCCTGGAAGATCCGACCATCTGGACGGTACTCATGTGGGGCTCCCCTCGCGACCGCGCCCTGCTCAAGCGGTTGGTGGGATACCCCACAATTTCCAATCCTGGCGAGTCGATCGAGGTGCTGACGCGGCAAGGCTTCATCTATGGTGACCGGACCCGACTCCAGCCTGACTTGGATGGACGGCCTCTGTTTGACCAAGTTACGTTTCCCGACGGATCTTTGATGTACCTGAACACGGACCGGTTGGCTCCGGCGCGCGATCTTCGCCTGCATTCCAAGGACTCCACCA
This sequence comes from Stenotrophomonas sp. 86428_Sma, assembly GCF_056481585.1. Classification (NCBI taxonomy): domain Bacteria; kingdom Pseudomonadati; phylum Pseudomonadota; class Gammaproteobacteria; order Lysobacterales; family Lysobacteraceae; genus Stenotrophomonas; species Stenotrophomonas sp. 86428_Sma. Next base: position 4,808,198 of record NZ_CM151156.1, on the reverse strand, counting down.
ACTTCGCAGCCTTCGAATGGCCCCAGCTCATTCTCAAGAAAGGTCTGCAGAAGGGACATGCCAGATTCCAGGCCCGCTTGGCCCAATCGAACAGGAGAGCGGCGGCCGTGTTCAATGACAACTACGTTTCGATCCATGGCCCCCAAGCGTTCCTTGACGCCGCCTGCCTCGCCGTGAACAGCCTGCTGGCCGTTTATTTCCTCAAGCTCACCAGCGGACGGATTGCCGCCTACCGTCCCGCAGCACTGACCAACGAACTGCTGGATATCCCGATCCCTTACCCACTGCCGCCTCGGACCAAGAAGGCAGAAAACTATGAGGACATCGACGAGATCGTGTACCGCGCGTTCGCGCTGAAGGATGCGGAGCAGGTGCTCGTCGAGGATCTTTGCGAATTGGCACTCGCCGATTTTCAAGAGAAGAAGGGACGTACAAAGGTCAGGGGGCAGCGTATGGAAGAGCGAATCCCGTCAGCTGCCAACCTCCAGGATTACTGCATCTACTTCATGCGTGTGCTCAAGGCGGGTTTTGGTGCCAACAAGGCCGTGAGTGCGACCATTTTCTGCACGCCGGACGACAAGGCATTGCCGTATCAGATGGTATCCATTGAACTGGGCCGTTCGTCCGTCCCTCCCGTCGAGTTGCGGAAGATGACCACCCTGGCGCTTCTGGACGAACTGGAACGCCTTGATCTGCAGGACGGTAAAGACACTGGCGGCCGATTGGGGATCTATACCAAGCGCGTGGTGCGCCTATATGACGCCAGCCATGGCGTTCCGATGATCATCATCGTCAAACCCAACGTGCATCGCTACTGGACAAGGTCCACGGCCCTGAACGACGCGGACGAAGCCTCGCTGGATTTGTTTCGAATGCAGCAGCAAGACGGTACGAAGCGATCCATCCAATGACGATGCCCGCAGACCCGGTCTTTATCGCCTTGGCCCGAGCGTGGATGCAAGCACCCGCAGACACGCTTCTAGCCCTCGTCTGGACGGCTTACGACGACATGCGGGCGTCGCCGCCAACTATTGACACGCGCGATCTGGAACGCAGCATCACCCAGCGACTGGAAGCCCGCATCAACGATGCGATGTCGGGTGATGAACCCTTTCGAGTTCAGCATGGCGCCTATGAACACGAGACCATGGCTGCGCCACCGGCGCAACCGCCCCAGTACGACATCGCGTTTGTGCTGCGGTCGGACGAACGGTTGATGTGGCCCCTGGAGGCGAAGGTGCTGGAGACCGCTGGAAGGATCTCGGAGTACCTAGAGGACGTCAGGAAGCAGTTCCTTACCTGCCGGTACGCGCCTTTCTCCGGCTCGGCAGCCATGCTGGGATACTTGCTGAGCGGGGACACATCAGAAGCACTGGATGGCATCGGCAAGAAGTTGGGGTGCACGCTGCACCCGGTGGGTGGCCCCTCGTCGACGCGGGCGCACAGGATGTCCTATCACGTTCGGATGGCTCCCCCCGGAAAACCATATCCCCAAGACTTCACCTGCCACCATTTGATGCTGGAGTTTGTGGGGCTCAAGCGCCACAGCTGAGCACGCCATGCCTGGCGGTGGGCCCGGTAGTTGCCAACCTTGGTTGGCACACGGCTTCAAAGCAGTCGAGCGTGGCTCGACTCTACACACCCCGCTGGGCAGAATGGCCCATCACCTCCCGACGGGCGACGCGATGCTGTTCGAGTGGTTGCTGGGTTCCTACCTGCTGCTGATCGACTGGCTGATCCGGCTGGTCGCGCTGTGCTGGATCCCCACCCGCACCACGCCGGGGGCGGCGCGCAGCTGGCTGCTGCTGGTCGGCTTCGTGCCGCTGCTGGGCCTGCCGCTGTACCTGCTGTTCGGCCACCCGTGGCTGTCGCGCGAGCGCATCCGCCGCCAGGCCGAGGCTTCGCAGGTCATCCGCGAGGAACAGGCGCTGCAGCATCGCCTGCGCTGGACCCCGCAGCCGGACACTGCCTGCGCCGAGATCGTGCCGCTGGTGCAGCGCCAGGGCGATTTCATGCCGGTGCACGGCAACGCGGTGGACCTGCTGACCGACTACGACGAATCGCTGCACACGCTGATCGCCGACATCGACCAGGCCGAAGACCGCGTGCACCTGCTGTACTACCTGATGTTTGACGACGCGGTGGGCGAGGCGGTGGTCGAGGCGCTGCAGCGCGCAGCGGCGCGTGGTGTGCAATGCCGCGTGCTGCTCGACGCAGTGGGTGCCAAGCGCGGCCTGCGCGCCTATCGCAAGCGCCTGCAGGCGCGCGACATCGAAGTCCGCGCGATGCTGCCCGGCGGCCTGCGCTGGCGCCGCAGCGGGCGCATGGACCTGCGCAACCACCGCAAGATCGCGGTGATCGACAACGAGGTGGCCTATGTCGGTTCGCAGAACCTGGCGGGCCCGCAGTTCGTGCCCGGCCACCCGAACCGCGAGCTGGTGGCGCGCGTGCGCGGCCCGGCGGTGGCGCATCTGGAAGCCGTGTTCGCCAGCGACTGGTACATGGAAACCGGCCAGCGCCTGGACGTGATCGCCGATGTGCCCGAGTGCAGCGATGACATCGCCACCCAGCTGCTGCCCAGCGGCCCGGCCTACCCGTACAGCAACGCGCGTGATGCGGTGGCCGCGCTGATCCACCTGGCGCGGCGGCGGCTGGTGATGGTCACGCCGTACTTCGTGCCCGACGAGGCCACGTTGAGCGCGCTGCGCATTGCGGCGTTGTCCGGTGTGCAGGTGCAGCTGATCCTCTCAGCCAGCAACAACCAGCGGCTGACCTCGTGGGCGCAGGAGGCGTACTACGACGAGCTGCTGCGCTGTGGCGTGCGCATCGCCCTGTACGAACCGCAGTTCCTGCACGCCAAACACATGAGCGTGGACGAGGACATCGCCGTGCTCGGCTCGATCAACATGGATATCCGCTCGTTCGCGCTGAATGCCGAAATCGGCCTGATCTGCTACGACCGCGCGCTGGTGAAGCAGTTGTGCGAGATCGAGGATGGTTATCTGCGTGAGTCGCGGCAGCTGGATCTGCAGCAGTGGCGCAGCCGCCCCACGTGGCGGCGCAGCCGCGAAGGCATCGCACGGCTGGCCGATGCGTTGATGTGAGAAATCGAATCGAAAGTAGCTGAATGCGGGGAGCTTATGGGAAAGGGCAAGCATGGGTTGCAGGTGTTCGATGAGAGCGGAAGCTCTTTGGTCGAGGTCGGGCCGCATGTTGTGGTGGATCGCCCCGAATTTGGCGCTGCAATAGGCTCCATCGCCACAGCTTGGGCTCAAGCCGAGGTGAATCTTCTCTGCCTACTCGCCGTACTTATCAATACAACGCCGGAGCTGGTGAAGAGTTCTCTCAAAAAACATCGTTCGGCAAAGTCGGCTTCCGAAGCGGCACGAAAGATTGCTACAGAGACCCTTGATGGCGCAGCTCTTCAAGATGTAGTTGAGCTGCTGAGTGCACTGGATAAGGTTCGGGATGCTCGGAACCGAGTTCAGCACGACGTTTGGGCGCGAAAGGCAACCGATAGCGAACGGCTCTATAGAGTGCATTCTGACCAGTACCTCGCTTTGGCCCTGAAGCTTCTAGACGTAGAAAGGATGAACGCCCCTGCAGCGGCCGCAATTGAAGTTGCCTCGAGCTTCGCCGCGGCGGTTTCGGAGGGTTACTCAGTTTCCGATCTCAACGAGATCGCTGACGACATAGATTCAGTCAGCAAGCGTCTACTGACAGCGATGTTCAGTAATCGAATTTGCCAATTGAAGGCACTTGGCCAGGTAGATCCTTCATCAGGATCGATCTGAAACAAGAAGAAGCGCCCATCCCGCCCATTTCGGCAATCCGGCCTGTCATCGCCGATGGCCTACAATCGGCACATGACTGATTCACCGCGTAATGGCGAACTGGACCTGGCAATCATCGGTGGTGGTGCGGCCGGGGTGCTGGTGGCGATCCAGGTACTGCGCCAGGCCAAGGCGCCGCTGGCGCTGGCCATTTTCGAACCCGCCTCGCAGCTGGCCCAGGGCATCGCCTATGCCACGCCGTGGCCGGAGCATCTGCTGAACGTGCCGGCGGCGAAGATGAGTGCGTTTGCCGACCAGCCCGGCGATTTCCTCGACTACCTGATGGCCGCCAACGCCTACCCGGGCGAGGCGCGCGAGGTGCTGGGCGAGCGTTACGTGTGCCGCCACTATTTCGCCGCCTACCTGCAGCAGCGCCTGCAGGACGCCGCCACAGCCAGCCCGGCGCAGCTGCAGGTGATCGCGCAGCCGGTACTGGGCCTGCAGCCGGATGACCACTGCTACCAGCTGACACTCGGCGATGGCCACACGCTGCACGCCGCACAGGCGGTGCTCGCCACCGGCAACAGCATGCGCCCGCTGCCGGTGGCCGGTGCCGAGGCGCTGCCTGCCGATGATGTGATCGAGGCCTGGGACTACGACGGCGTACGCACCCTGGCTGGCGAGCAGGCTGTCGCCATTGTCGGGTCCGGCCTGAGCATGGCCGACACCGTGCTGGCGCTGGTCGCCGCCGGCCACACCGGACCGCTGCACGTGATCTCGCGCCATGGCCTGCTGCCGTTGCCGCATGCGCACGGGGGTCTGCCCACGTTCGACCCGGCCACGCTGCTGCCGATGAACCTGCGCCAGCGCCTGCGCGCATTGCGTGGCTTCGCGCGCCAGGCGCAGGCCGACGGCCTGCCGTGGCAGGGCGTGATGGACCGCATCCGTCCGCACGGGCAGGCGCTGTGGTGCAGCCTCGATGAGGCCGACCAGCGTCGCTTCCTGCGCCATGTGGTGCGCTATTGGGACGTGCATCGCCACCGCATCGCCGAAGAAGTGGATGCGCAGTTGCAGGCGCTGCAGGACAGCGGCCAGCTGCGTATCCACCGGTCCCGCCTGCAACGCGTCTGGCGCGACGGCAATGCGCTGCAGCTGTCCGGCCGCGATGCCTCGGGCAATGAACAGCAGTGGACGATCAGCGGGGTGATCAACGCCACCGGCGTGGAGACCCGCGCCAGCGCACTACGCAATCCCTTGCTGCAACAGCTGCAGGCCGATGGCATGGTGCGCCCCGGCCCACATGGGCTGGGCCTGGACAGCACGGTCCCGGGCGACCGCCTGCGTGCCGCCGGTGGCCAGCCGCAGGCACGGCTGGGCGTGCTCGGCAGCCTGCGCATCGGCAGCCTGTGGGAAAGCCTGGCGGTGCCTGAACTGCGTCAGCAGGCGCAGGCACTGGCAACCCAGGTGGTCGCAGGAGCCGCGACGGCGATGCCGTAAAATGGGGGCATGGATGTCTCCCACCTGCTTGATGGCCTGAACCCGGCCCAGCGCGAAGCCGTCTCCGCTCCCCCCGGCCACCACCTGGTGCTGGCCGGTGCCGGTTCCGGCAAGACCCGCGTGCTCACCCACCGCATCGCCTGGCTGCATGAAGTCGACGGCGTGCCGACCCACGGCATTTTCGCGGTGACCTTCACCAACAAGGCGGCCGGCGAAATGCGCCACCGCATCGACGCACAGCTGCCCAATGGCAGCCGTGGCATGTGGATCGGCACCTTCCACGGCCTGGCCAACCGCCTGCTGCGCCTGCACTGGCAGGACGCGAAGCTGCCGGAAGGCTTCCAGGTGATGGATTCGGACGACCAGCTGCGGCTGGTCAAGCGCGTGGTGCAGGCGCTGGAACTGGACGACGGCAAGTACCCGGCCAAGCAGATCGCGTGGTGGATCAACGCGCAGAAGGACGAAGGCCGCCGCCCGCAGCACATCCAGCCCGAACCGCACGACGCGTGGCTGGAAACCATGCGCCAGGCCTACATCGAGTACCAGGCGCGTTGCGACCGCGCCGGCCTGGTCGACTTCGCCGAGCTGCTGCTGCGCGCGCATGAGCTGCTGCGCGACAACCCGGCGCTGCTGTCGCACTACCGCGCGCGCTTCCGCGAAATCCTGGTGGACGAGTTCCAGGACACCAATGCCATCCAGTACGCCTTCGTGCGCGTGCTGGCCGGCGATTCCGGCCACGTGTTCGTGGTCGGTGACGATGACCAGGCCATCTACGGCTGGCGCGGTGCCAAGGTCGAGAACGTGCAGGGCTTCCTGCGCGATTTCCCGGGCGCGCAGACCATCCGCCTGGAACAGAACTACCGCTCCACCGCCAACATCCTCGGTGCCGCCAACGCGGTCATCGCGCACAACCCCGACCGCATCGGCAAGCAGCTGTGGACCGACAGCGGCGACGGCGAGCCGATCGACCTGTACGCGGCGTACAACGAGATGGACGAGGCGCGCTACATCGTCGAGCGCGCGCGCCAGTGGGTGCGAGACGGTGGCAGCTATACCGAAGTGGCCGTGCTCTACCGCAGCAATGCGCAGTCGCGCGCGCTGGAAGAAGCCCTGCTGAGCGAGCAGGTGCCGTACCGCGTGTATGGCGGCATGCGTTTCTTCGAGCGCGCCGAAATCAAGGACGCGCTGGCCTACCTGCGCCTGCTGTCCAACCGCAACGATGACGCCGCCTTCGAGCGCGCGGTCAACACGCCCACCCGTGGCATCGGCGACCGCACGCTGGACGAAGTGCGCCGCGAGGCGCGCGCGCAGGGTATTTCGCTGTGGGAAGCGACCATGCTGGTCACCCAGGGCAGCGCGCTGGCCGCACGTGCGCGCAATGCACTGGCCGGCTTCCTGGTGCTGGTCAACGAGCTGCAGGCGCAGACCCTGCACATGACCCTGGCCGAGCGCGTGGACCACGTGCTGGCCCGCTCGCAGCTGCGCGAGCACTGGAGCAAGGAAAGCCGCAACGCGCTGGACTCGGAATCGCGCACCGACAACCTCGACGAACTGGTCTCGGTGGCCTCTCGCTTCGTGCGCCGTGCCGATGACATCGAGGAAGTGGGCGAGGACATGGACGAGCTGGTCGCGTTCCTGGCCTATGCCGCGCTGGAGGCTGGCGAGGGCCAGGCGCAGGCGGGCGAGGACGGCGTGCAGCTGATGACCCTGCACTCGGCCAAGGGCCTGGAGTTCCCGCTGGTGTTCCTGGCCGGCCTGGAAGAAGGCCTGTTCCCCAGCGCACGTTCGCTGGAGGAAAGCGGGCGGCTGGAAGAAGAGCGCCGCCTGGCCTACGTCGGCATCACCCGCGCGCGCCAGAAACTGGTGCTGAGCTACGCCGAATCGCGCCGCATCCACGGCCAGGACAACTACAGCCTGCCGTCGCGCTTCCTGCGCGAGATTCCCCGCGAGCTGCTGCACGAAGTGCGGCCGAAGGTGCAGGTCTCGCGGCCGGCCTCGATGGGCGCGAGCCGGGTAATGGGCCATGCCTCGATCGAGGCGCCGCCGATCAAGCTCGGCGCACTGGTCACCCATCCCAAGTTCGGCGAAGGCATGGTGACCGACTACGAAGGCAACGGTGCCCACGCCCGGGTGCAGGTCGAGTTCGCCGACGCCGGCAGCAAGTGGCTGGTGATGGCGTATGCCAACCTGACGGTGATCTGATCACCGTCGAGGGGTCGGATCCCTCCCGCAGGGAGGGCTCTGCCCCTGGTGCGGAAAAACGCTGCCGAGCATGGCTCGGCTCTACAAGGGCGAGTACTCATGACCCGCAACGTGCTCTTCCTCTGCAGTCAGAACCGCCTGCGTAGCCCCACCGCCGAGCAGGTATTTGCCGATTGGCCGGGCATCGAGACCGCCTCGGCCGGGTTGCTGGCCGACGCCGAGGAAGTACTCAGCCCCGAGTTGCTGCAGTGGGCCGACCTGGTGTTCGTGATGGAGAAGGCGCACCGCAACCGGTTGTCCAGCCGCTACAAGGCATGGCTGGACGGCAAGCGGGTGATCTGTCTGGATATCCCCGACGACTACGACTACATGGACCCGGTGCTGGTGGAGCTGCTCAAGCGCAAGGTGGCGCCGTTCCTGCGTTGACTGGCTGTTGTAGAGCCGAGCCCATGCTCGGCTGCTTCTGGCTGGAAGAACAGCCGAGCATGGCTATGCCGGTCGTCCTGACCGGCACCCTTCGGGCCGTCGCAAGCGACGTTGGCAGCGGCTCCTGCCGCTACCTTCGACTCTACAATGGGGCCTGACATCTTCCAGGAACGCCCCGATGACCGAACCCACGTTGCACGTCACCGTGAAGTTGAACGCCAAGCTGCAGCCCGAGCATCGTCATGAACTGTTCGAGGATCCGCTCGATGCGCTGCTGCAGGCGGCCCAGGTGGGCGAGCTGACCGGCGGCGGCACCGCGATGTCCGACCTCGGCGAGGTCGAATACGGCGATATCGAAGTGGCGCTGGTGGACGTTGCGGGCGTGCCGAAGCTGATCGACCTGCTGGAACAGCTGGGCGCGCCGAAGGGTTCGCAACTGCAGGGGGCGGGCGAGGCTGATCGAGGCTTCGGCGTGACCGAAGGCCTGGGCATCTACCTGGACGGCCTGACCTTGCCGGACGAGGTCTACGAGCAGTGCGATTCCAACCACGTGTTCGAACAGTTGTCCGAGCGCATCGATGGCCTGGGCGAGATCTGCAGCTGGTGGCAGGGCCCGACCGAAACGGCGCTGTACATGTACGGCGAATCGTTCGAAGCGATGCGTGATGCGATTGCCGAATTCGTGGCCAGCTATCCGCTGTGCCAGAACGCACGCGTGGTGCAGATCGCCTGAGCGACGTTGTTGTAGAGCCGAGCCCATGCTCGGCTCATGCACCCGAAGCCGAGCATGGGCTCGGCTCTACAGAAGCAGGTTACTTGCCCGCTGCCTGAAGGGCGTTGTCGCGCAGCGCCATGTCCTTGCCGATCTGGTAGCCGCCGAACAGCACCGCCAAGGCGATGATCGCGGCGACCATGATGGACTTCTGGGAACTCCAGACGGGCGGCTTGTTGTCCTGCATGTCGGTCGTCCTTGGGCGCGGCAGTGCGCCGCCCGCCGAGCATGCGCCGCCTGACCGGTGCGTGCAAGCGGGCGGTGCGCACGCCCCTGCACGGCGCCGGATTGATTCTGCTCAAGGCGCGCCCTGCACATCCGGTGTGCAATGGTGTTGTTCCCATCTGGCAGACCGCCACGGAGCCCCACCATGTACAAGCGCATCCTGATTGCCACCGACGGATCCGAGCTGGCCGACAAGGGCCTGGCCAAGGGTCTGGAGCTGGCCAAGGACCTCAACGCCGAGGTCGATATCGTGACCGTTTCCGAGCCGTGGGCCGTCGGCATGTACGACGCCATGGGCTGGAGCGTGGGCTACATGAACAGCCCTGAATACAAGGCCGACCGCGAGGAAGGTGCGCAGAAGGTGCTGCAGCCGGCGCTGGCCAAGGCCGCCGAGCAGGGCATTACCGCCAACCCGGTGCACGTGCTGGACCGCTATGCGGCTGACGGCATCATCGAGACCGCCGGCGAGCGCAACAGCGACCTGATCGTGATGACCTCGCATGGCCGCCGTGGTGTGACCCGTGTGCTGCTGGGCAGCCAGACCGCCGAAGTGCTGGCACGCAGCACGCTGCCGGTGCTGGTCATCCGCTGATACAAGCGTTCCCGGGGAGGGGACCCGACGCCGGCCGCAGGATGCGCGCCGGCGTCATCTTTTGTAGGGGCCGGCAGGGGCCCATCCACGCATGGCGTGGATCTACTGAATCGCAGGGATCCGACCCCGGTCACATCACCAGCTGTACAGCTTCCAGTACACCGGCGACACGCCGTCCTTGTCGTTGTCGAAACGGCCATCGCCGTTCTTGTCGTACATATAGAACGGGGCACCGCGCGACGGGGTCACCTTGACCATGCGCAGCTGGCCGGACACGCGGTATTCCTCGATGACATCGCCGTTGTCCATGGTGCGCTTGGACACATCCGCGCCCTTGACGTCCACCGGGGGAGCGCCCGCGCCACCCATGCTGGCGCAGCCAGCGAGCAGGAGCAGGGAAGCCAGCATCAGGGTCTTCATCGGCGGGGGCCTTTGCCTGGAAAGAGCCTTGATTATGCCCCATCGCCGCGGCTGTGCCGTGTCGTCGCAGTGCAGGCACGGGCGCGTAGAATCGAGCCATGAGCAGATTAGTCCTGATCGACGGGTCCAGTTACCTGTACCGCGCGTTCCACGCGCTGCCGCCCCTGTCCAATGCACAGGGCGAACCCACCGGCGCGCTGTTCGGCGTGGTCAACATGCTGCGCTCGACACTGAAGGAGCGCCCGGCCTACGTGGCGTTCGTGGTCGATGCGCCGGGCAAGACCTTCCGTGATGACCTGTACGACCAGTACAAGGCCAACCGCCCGCCGATGCCCGACGAGCTGCGCAGCCAGGTCGAGCCGATGTGCCGCATCGTCGAAGCCTTGGGCATCAGCATCCTGCGCATTCCCGGCGTGGAGGCCGACGATGTGATCGGCACGCTGGCCCTGCAGGGCGTGGCGCAGGACCTGAAGGTGACCATCTCCACCGGCGACAAGGACTTTGCCCAGCTGGTGCGCCCGGGCATCGAGCTGGTCAACACCATGACCGGCAGCCGCATGGATTCCGATGCCGCGGTGATGGAGAAGTTCGGCGTGCGCGCCGATCAGATCATCGACCTGCTGGCGCTGATGGGCGACACCGTCGACAACGTGCCGGGCGTGGAGAAATGCGGGCCGAAGACCGCCGCCAAGTGGCTGGCCGAGTACCAGCACCTGGACGGGGTGATGGCCGCCGCGCCGACCATGAAGGGCAAGATCGGCGAAAACCTGCGCGCCGCGCTGGAGCGCCTGCCGCTGAACCGCGAGCTGGTGACCATCCGCACCGACGTGGAGCTGGACGCCAGCCCGACCACGCTGGCCCTGCGCGAGCAGGACGTGCCGGAGCTGACCGAGCTGTATGCGCGCTATGGCTTCACCCAGGCGCTGAAGGAGCTGGGTGCACCGCTGCCGGCGCCGACGGCCGCCAGCGAAGCAACGCCGAGCCTGCGTGGCACCGCCGCCGGGTTCGCCCGTGGCAGCGCCGAGGCACCGGCCGCCGGCACGCTGGATCCGGCGCTGGCCGCGCCGGGTGAATACGAGACCGTGTTGACCGCAGAGCAGCTGCAGGCCTGGGTCGAGCGCCTGCAGCAGGCGGACCTGATCAGTTTCGATACCGAAACCGATGCGCTGGACGCGATGCGTGCGCGCCTGGTGGGCATCAGCCTGGCGGTCGAGCCGGGCAAGGCCGCCTATATTCCGGTCGGCCACGATTACCCGGGCGCGCCGGCGCAGCTGCCGATGCAGCAGGTGCTGGACGCACTGCGCCCGGTGCTGCAGGACCCGGCGAAGAAGAAGCTGGGCCAGCATGGCAAGTACGACCTGCATGTGCTGCGCCGCCACGGCGTGGAGGTGCAGGGCTACCACGACGACACCATGCTCGAGAGCTTCGTGCTCAACTCCACCGCCACCCGCCACGACATGGATTCGCTGGCCCTGCGTTACCTGGGCTACAACACCATCAAGTTCGAGGACGTGGCCGGCAAGGGCGCCAAGCAGATTCCGTTCTCGCAGGTGGGCATCGACGAAGCCAGCCGCTATGCGGCCGAGGACGCCGACATCACCCTGCGCCTGCACCGCGCGCTGCAGCCGCAGCTGCTGGCCGAACCGGCGCTGGACAGCGTGTACCGCGACATCGAGATGCCACTGGTACCGGTGCTGACGAGCATCGAAGCCAATGGCGTGCGGATCGACACCGATGAACTGCGCCGGCAGAGCCAGGACCTGTCCTCGCGCATGCTGGCCGCGCAGCAGAAGGCCACCGAGCTGGCCGGCCGCAGCTTCAACCTGGATTCGCCCAAGCAGCTGCAGGCGGTTCTGTTCGATGAGCTGAAGCTGCCGGCGGTGGTGAAGACCCCGAAGGGCCAGCCCAGCACCAATGAAGAGGCGCTGGAGGCGATCGCCGACCAGCACGAGCTGCCGCGAGTGATCCTGGACTACCGGGGCCTGGCCAAGCTGCGCAGCACCTACACCGACAAGCTGCCGGAGATGGTCAACCCGGACACCGGCCGGGTGCATACCAGCTACCACCAGTCCGGTGCCGCCACCGGCCGCCTGTCCTCGTCAGACCCGAACCTGCAGAACATCCCGATCCGCACCGAGGATGGCCGCCGCATCCGCCGTGCATTCATCGCCCCGGAGGGCTTCCAGCTGCTGGCGGCCGACTATTCGCAGATCGAGCTGCGGATCATGGCCCACCTGTCCGAGGACCCGGGCCTGGTGCGTGCCTTCGAGCAGGGCGCCGACGTGCACCGCGCCACCGCCGCCGAGGTGTTCGGGCGCACGCTGGAGGAAGTGACCCCGAACGAACGCCGCGCGGCCAAGGCGATCAACTTCGGCCTGATGTACGGCATGAGCGCCTTCGGCCTGGCGCGCAACCTGGGCATCGACCGTGGCCAGGCGCAGGACTACGTGGCGCTGTACTTCAGCCGCTACCCGGGCGTGCGTGATTTCATGGAGCGGATGCGCCAGCAGGCCCGCGACCAGGGCTATGTGGAAACCCTGTTCGGCCGCCGCCTGTACCTGAACGACATTCATGCACGTAACCAGGGCCTGCGCGCCGGTGCCGAGCGCGCCGCGATCAACGCGCCGATGCAGGGCACCGCCGCCGACATCATCAAGCGCGCGATGGTGGACGTGGACCAGTGGCTGCGGGACAGCGGCGCACCGGCACGGATGATCCTGCAGGTGCACGATGAACTGGTGTTCGAAACCGAAAGCAATTTCGTCGAAGAGTTGCGTTTGCAGGTGGTCGAGCGCATGTCGCAAGCGGCCAAACTGCGGGTGCCGCTGGTGGTCGATACCGGCATCGGCAACAACTGGGACGAAGCACACTGAGGGTGTTTCAGGCCGAAAACGACGTGAATTCGTTCATTCGTCAGAGGTTTCTGACTCGATCATGAATGTTGCCCTGATGGAGGTTCATTAAATTGGGCCCCTTCACGAACCGTTAGTGTTCGGAGTGCTTCTATAACTCTCGACAGGCGCAACGCCTGTTGTGGATCTCTCCCATCCCCTGGAGCAGATCTCGGAACGGGGACTCCTCCCCAAGTGCCCGTTCCCCGGCCCCGTTGACCTCCCCCTGGTCAGCGGGGCTTTTTATTTGTGCCGTTGCCAGATGCCGTGGCCTGCGCCACGCTGGGCCACCGCTCCGCAGGGGAAGACAATGCCCGACCTGTTCGCACTGGCGATGCCGTGGTGGGAGTTCATCCTGCGCGCGGTGGTGGTCTATGTCGTGGTGCTGGGCATGGTCCGGCTCAGCGGCAAACGTCCGCTGGGGCAGATCACCCCCTTCGACGTGCTGCTGGTGGTGCTGCTGGGCAATGCCGTGCAGAACGCACTGCTCGGCACCGATACCTCGCTGGGCGGTGGCTTGTTGCTGGCCGCGACCCTGATCCTGCTCAACTACGGGGTGGGCTGGGTCAGTACCCGCAGCCGGCGCATCGAGCGCCTGGTGGAAGGAGAACCGGTAGTGATCGCGCGTGATGGGCGCCTGTTCGACGCCGTTCTGCGCCGTGAGCAGGTCACCCGCGCCGATTTCGAGGCCGCCATGCGCCAGCAGGGCTGCCTGGGCGTGGAGGATGTCGAGCTGGCCCTGCTGGAGATCAACGGGCACATCACCATCATCCCCAGGAAGAGCACCTGACGTGTAGCGTCGAGCAGGCTCGACGCTACGGGTACCCCTTCCCGCGCCCTCAGAGCGCGGCTTCGGCCTTCAGTGCCGGCCAGTTGCGGGTGGCGTCCACATCGCAGGCTACATGCGTGCCCTCGCCATCCTTCGCGCAGATCGCTGCCATGGCCTGCGGGATCTTCGGGTCGGCGGTGTGCGAGTACACCGCTGCCAATGCCAGGCACCCTTCGCGGACACCGGCGCCGCACAGCGTCTCGAAATAGGGCAGCGACGCGGCCCATTTCTCGGCCTCGAACAGCGCTTCGCCGGCAACCTTGCAGCCGAGCAGCTTGCCCTCGGTGCAGCAGGCCTTGGCGCCGTCCTTGCGTGCCAGGGTGGGGCAATCCAGTGGCAGTGGAATTTCCACGAACGCCACCGGCGGCGTGCAGCTGGCATTGCCTGCGGCGAGCTTGCGCTCGTAGTAGGCGAAGCGGTTGCCGCCGTCGACGCTGGCGAGGTTTCCGTTCTTCAGCGGTTGCAGCACGAAGTCGCTGCCGACATCGGGACGGATGAGGATGCGGCCGTCCTGCAGGCGCGCGCGCAGGCGCTGGTCGCGGCCCTCGGCCTCAACCAGGCCGCCATCGAGGAAGCGCAGCTGCGAGAGCACACCGTACTCGGCTTCATAGCTCCCACACGGCAGCGCAGTGGCCGGCACCGGAGCCAGTGAAGCGACCGGCGCAGCGGCCAGGCTGGCAAGCGCCTTGGCGCGGCCGCAGGCCACGCCGTCCGCGCGCTGCGCGCACGACAGCTGCAGCGCTTCGTGGGCCTGCAACAGGCGCCCGCCACTCCACAGCACCTCGGCAACGTCGGCACAGAAGGTCTCGCCGTGCTGCTGCCGGCACAGTGCGGCCAGCTCATCGAGCTGCGCGGACGGCAACACGGGATCAACCGAATGCTGCAGCCCGAGCAGGGACTTGCCGATCATCTCCAGCCCGACCACCTCGGCGATCGCCCTGCAACCCTCGGCGTTGAAGGACGCGGAATCCTCCTTGCAGATCTCCGGCTTCGGCGGCTCGGCCCGTGCAGGCGCCGGGGCAGCGTCCTTGGCCTGCTGCTGGTAGGTCTCCAACAGCTGGGAGCAGGCCGCGCCCACGCCCTCGACGCACCAGGCGTGCAGCTTCACCGGTGCGGCCTCGGGCAGCGCCTCCAGGCACTCGGAGGTGTTCATCACGCAACCATCTTCGATGGGCTCGGGCATCGTCCTGCAGGCGGCGGCGTGCTCACGGGTGAACTCGCGATAGGGCGTGTTGATCGTGCGGTCGTTGTCCGAGAAGAACCAGTTTTCCAGGCGTCCCGTGGACAGGTTGCCGGTGCCGAGCACGTCTTCCTGGCGGGCGATGCGCAGCTCCTCGGTGGCCTGGTAGGGGCCGGACAGGAAGGCGTGGCCTTCGCTCTCGATGGTCAGCGTGATAGTGCCGTCGCTGTCCTTGTAGGTGCCGCAGGCCATCGACTGCGCGGCAGCCGGCAGACTGGCCGAGGCCAGCGCGAGCAACAGCAGGGAGCGCCAGCCCGCAGCGCGGGGGCGGAGGGAAACAGCAGCAGGCATGGGGTCATCCTTGAAGGAGGCAAAGCAGGACCTGTCCGGTGCAGGGCGCGCCACAGGCAGGAGAAGACGCCACGCGTCAGGCGTGGCGCCGGAAGGTCAGAGCCAGTCGCGCGGCACCAGGTAATCGGCCAGGCATGCCTCGGCGCTACCCGCTTCCGGGGTGAAGCCGTACTCCCAGCGCACCCGCGGCGGCAGGCTCATCAGGATGCTTTCGCTGCGGCCACCACTCTGCAGGCCAAACAGCGTGCCGCGGTCGTAGACCAGGTTGAATTCCACATAGCGGCCGCGTCGGTACAGCTGGAACTCTCGCTCGCGCTCGCCGTAGGCGGTGTCCTTGCGCTGCTGCACGATCGGCAGGTATGCATCCAGGAAGCCATCGCCGACCGCACGCAGATAGTCGAAATCGCGCTCGAAGTCGCCGTGCAGGTCGTCGAAGAACAGGCCGCCGACGCCGCGCGTTTCATTGCGGTGGCGCAGGAAGAAGTACTCGTCGCACCAGCGCTTGTGCGCGGCATAGCGTTCTTCGCCGAACGGGGCGCACAGGTCGCGCGCGACCCGGTGCCAGTGCTGCACGTCCTCGTCGAACGGATAGAACGGGGTCAGGTCGAAGCCACCGCCGAACCAGCTGGCCACCACTTCGCCGTCGCGCTGCGCCTGGAAGAAGCGCACGTTGGCATGCGTGGTCGGCACGTAGGGGTTGAGCGGGTGGAACACCAGCGACACGCCAGTGGCACGCCAGGAGGCGCCAGCCAGTTCCGGACGGTTGGCCGAGGCCGATGGCGGCAGGCGGCTGCCAGCCACGTCGGAGAAGCCGATGCCGGCCTGCTCGAACACCGCACCGTCGCGCAGCACGCGGGTACGCCCGCCACCGCCCTCGGCACGCTGCCACAGGTCTTCCTGGAAGCGGGCCTGGCCATCGACGGCCTCGATCGCCGCACAGATGCGGTCCTGCAGGTCGGTGAGGTAGGCGCGCACGCGCTCGAATTCGTTCATGGCGCGTACTTTACCGCAGGGCCCGCCCGAAGCTGCGGGCAGGCCCTGGCCGGCTCAGCGCTTGCGGTTGGAGTTGCGCGGCGCCGGAGCGTCGTCCTCGGCTGCCTCATCAACCGCCTTCTGCAGGGCACCACCCAGCGTGATCAGCTCCCAGTTCTGGGTGCCGAGCACGTCGCAGGCCACGTGCAGGCCGCTGCGGTCGGCCTTGCAGAGCTGCTCCAGGGTTGACCGTGCGTCCAGTTCCGCGCCGTTGCCCTGTGCGGTCACCAGGTTCTCGCACCCTTCGCGCACGCCGGCGCGGCAGACCGTGGTGTAGTGCCCGGCAGCCTGCAGCCAGTCGCCGGACAGCGCAAGGCGGTTGCCGAGAATGTTGCAGCCCTGCAGCTTGCCCTGCGCGCAGCAGGCTTCGGCACCGCCCTCGTTGGCCAGCGCCAGCGGGCAATCCTGCGGCAGTGGCAGCACCTTGAACTGCTTCGGTGCACTGCACCGTGTCGGGCCCTCGCCGGTGGGGACGAACACCTGGAAGCGGGTCCAGTTATCCAGGCCCAGCAACTGGCCGCCGGGCAGCGGGCGCAGCACGAAGTCGCCGCCCCTGTCGTGGCGGATGCGGATGTCGCCCGCTTCGACGCGTGCGCGAAGATGGCTGCTCCAGCCAACGCCAACCAGGCCGGCATCGCCGAAGTCCAGCGTATCCATCAGGCCGCCGTCGGACCGGTAATTGCCGCAGGGCAATGCTGTCGCGGGCTGCGGTCGCAGCGATGCGCCCACTGCCTGCAACGCCGGCAGGCGCTCGCAGGTGGCGGTGTCATTGCCGGGGGTGCAGGCCGCAGCCAGGGCCTGCACCGCCTGCTGGGGATCTCCCGCGTCCCAGGACAGCTCAGCCACGCGGGTGCAGAAGCCGCCGTGCGGTACCTCGCGGCACAACCGCAACAACTGTTGCCGCCGCTCAGCTGGAATGATCACCGGCACGGTCGGTGCCGTCATCGTTACCATGGCTTCGGTCATGGCGGCCGTCATCGCGGCCTTGACCAGCTGCTCCTGCACTGCCGGGTCGGCCTCGAGTGCGGCGGCACACGCCGGGGTTCCCTGTTCGAAGCCACCGTTGTCACAGGCGGCGGGGAGTTTGATGCCGGACAGGGCGGCGTCGAGCGCTGCCTTTGCCAGAGCGGGATCGGCCTCGACCGTGGGTTTGGCTTCCTCATGCCAACGATCAGCCAGTTGCAGGCACATGCCGGGCACGCCTTCCCGACACCCCGCTTCCAGGGCGGCCGGGGTCGCTTCGCGACGGTTGTCCAGGCACGCCGCCGCATCAGCCAGGCAGCTGCCTGCAGCCGGCGTGGCGGCTGCGGCGCACTGTGCGGGCGCCTGCAGGAGGTAGACCGTGCCATCCACCTCGACCGTGCGGCCACGATCGCGCACCTGCAGCGCGCTGGGCAGGCCGTACTCCAGGTTCACCAGTTGCAGCTTTCCGTCGATCTGCTGGAACGCGACCGGAGACGGCGCACTGCCGAAGTGCTTCTGCTCGCCGCGGTTCGGTGAGCTGATGCGCAGCGTGCCGCTGCCTTCGTCGGCCTTGAACAGGCCGCATTGTGGTGACTGTGCGGCGGCCATCGGCGCGGCCAGCAGCAGGGCCCAGGCCAGCCAGCGGCGGCGCGGTGCGGGTGAATGCATGTCGTCTCCTTGACGATCGAACGGGAAGCTCCTGGCGCTACGGCGAACCCTGGCCCTCGCGCGGGGGCGTGCATTGTGCCGCGTCGCGCAGTGGCCGGTAACGCTGGTAGCCGGTCTGGGTATCCATGCCGAGCAGGTCGCCGTTGCCGAGCTGGCGCAGCACAAGGGTTTCGCCGTTCTGCTGCAGCTGGACGGCGCCTTCATGCAGGCGGGCATGCGCGCCATCACCGAAGTCGAGCATGTCGATCACGCCACCGTCGGCCTGGTAACGGCCGCACGGCACCTGCTGCAGCGGAACCAGGCGCAGGTCGGTGCCGAGTTCACGCAGCGGTGCAGTACGTTCGCAGGCACTGACGCGGCCCGCATCGCAGACCACCTGCAGGGCCTGCACTGCCAACGCAGGTTCCAGCGCGTTCAATTGCTGCGCGGCCACTTCCACGCAGAAGCGGCCACTGCGGTGCTGCAGGCACAGTTGCTGCAGCTGATCGCGTGCAGCGGCCGGAAGCGGCGAATCCAGCGTGTCTTCGTCTTCCTGCTGCAGGCGTTGATTCACCCGCTGCATGGCGGCAGCCAATGCATCATTGGTCAGCGCCTCGCAGGCCTGCGGGTCATGCCCGGGCGTGTGTTCGCGGCAGGCAGGTGGGCGATCAAAGCCCGTGGCACCGACGTCGTCGGTGGCCTTTGCTGGGCTGCCATCCCGCAGTTGTCGCAGCAGCGCCGAGCAGCCCGCGCCAACGCCTTCGCTGCATGCGCGCTGGGCCTGGCCGGGCGACGCCGTGGGCAGCTGCGCAATGCAGTGGCTGCCGGCGGCGCGGCAGCTGCCGGCAATCGCGGCGGGTTCGCTGGCGCAGTCCCGGGACTGGCGCAGCGTGTAGACCACCACAACCTCGTCTTCGATGCGCTGCCCATCGGCGCTGATCCGGACCGGCAGTGCCACGCCATCGTCGAGCATGACCAGTCGGGCCTGCGCCGCACTGCGATCGACCCACAGCGGCTCCGGCTCGCTGCCGTCGTCGCGGCGGTAGCCGCTGCTGGGTGATGTGAATATCAGCGCCATGCCACCGTCGGTGCTGCGGTATTCGCCACAGCGCAGCGCATCGGCGGCGGCAGGCAGCGCGGCGAACAGCAGCAGCGCGGGGAGAAGGGTCAGCAAGCGCATGCGACTGTCCTTGTCGTGCGGAAAAGGGGGTGTGGCTCAGTGGAAGTGCGAGCGGATGTCTGGTCGCAGCAGTCGCCAGGCCAGCCAACCCTGCAGGCCGAGGAGTACGAATGACATGGCCACCATGGTCAGCGTGATCAACCAGCGCTTCAGATGGAGTTCCTGTTGCAGGACGGCGTCGTCGGAGAGAAACGGGATGACGTCGCGCATGAACACGTCCAGCCACCCGGCGATCGCAAAGTTGGTCAATGCACTCATCAGCAGGATGGCCACAAAGCTCCACAGGCCCCAGCTGCGCTCGCGTAGCAGTCCCCAGCTGGCCAGCGTCGAGGCAAGGCACAGCAGTGCGACGATCATCGACGCGGCCACCGGATGCGCCAGAAGCCAGATCAGGCTGTGCAGGTGCTGGAGTTGTACTTCCCTCTCAACCAGGTGCCAGATCGGAAGGTTGTGCAGCGGCCACAGCAGCAGTCCCTGCATCACGAAGTAGACCGTGAGCAGCAGTGACAGCCAGAACGAGGCGTGTGCGATCGGGCGCACCCAAGCGTGATAGGTCGGTTGGACCAGCGAAGGAATCGGCGGGATCGACATTGACATCCGGTGTCCTTGCAATCGGTGCCCGCGCGCTCAGCGGGCCGTCACCCGGGTGGCGACGGCCGGCAGGATATGGTGTTCGCTCAGCGGTGCCAAGGGCAGGCCGTGCGGTGGCTGCAGCGGCACCCAGGCCAGTTCGGCGATCTCCGCGCGTGCCTGTGGCCTGCCGTCCACCTGCACCCACCAGGCCTGGGCCTGCACGCGGTGGCCGGGCTCGTTCACCGCCCAGTCCTGGAACGTACCCAGCGCGATGGCGGTTTCGGCGTGCAGCTGCACGCCGAGTTCCTCGTCCAGCTCGCGGGCCAGCGCCTGCAGCGGTGCTTCGCCGGCTTCGGGTTTGCCGCCCGGCTGGATGAAACGGTCAGCGCCGTGCTTGCGCACCACCAGCGCCCGGCCGCGGTCATCCAGGATGACCGCGGCCACGATGTGGATCGTGGCCGCGGCGTTGCTCACTTCAGGTTCTGCTCGAACAGCTTGAGGATGCGCTTGTACTGGTCCAGCCAGGAATCGGCGCGGACGTAGCCGTGGCGCTCCAGCGGGTACGGTGCGATCGACCAGTTGTCCTTGTGCAGTTCGATCAGGCGCTGGGTGAGGTTCACCGAGTCCTGGAAGAACACGTTGTCATCCATCATGCCGTGGGCAATCAGCAGGTTGTCCTGCAGGTTCTGCGCGTACTCGATCGGCGAGGACACGCGGTACGCCTCCGGATCGATGTCCGGGGTGTTGAGGATGTTGCTGGTGTAGCCGTGGTTGTACTGGTGCCAGTCGACCACCGGGCGCAGCGCGGCGCCGGCCTTGAACGTGCCCGGCGAGCGGAACAGCGCCATGAAGGTCATGAAGCCGCCGTAGGAACCACCGTAGATGCCGGCATGGTCACGGTCACCCTGCTGGGTGTCGACCAGCCAGTCCAGGCCGTCCTTGTAATCTTCCAGTTCCGGGTGGCCCATGTTGCGGTAGATCGCCGTACGCCAGTCGCGGCCGTAGCCCTCGCTGCCGCGGTAATCCATGTCCAGCACGATGTAGCCCTTCTGCACCAGCAGGTTGTGGAACATCTGCTCGCGGAAGTAGGCCGGGTAGCGCTGGTGCACGTTCTGCAGGTAGCCGGCGCCGTGCACGAACATCACAATCGGGTACTTCTTCCCCGGTTCCTTGTTTTCCGGTTCGTAGTACTTGGCCCAGACCACGCCGGCGCCATGCTTGGACGGCACTGCCACCAGCTTCGGCTGGATCCACTGGCGCGCCTTGTAGTCGGCGGTGCGGGTGTCGGTCAGCACGCGGGCCTGGCCACCGGTGCTCGGCAGCACGGCCAGCTGCGGCGGCAGGTAGGCACCGGAATAGCGCACCAGCAGCTGCTGGCCGTCCGGCGACAACGAGAAGTCTTCCACGCCGTTGAGGCTGGTCAGCTCGCGCACCTGGCGGTTGCCGGTGTCGACCGCGCAGACTTCGTAGTCATGCGGTGCCTGCTGGTTGCACAGGAAATAGAAGCCCTTGCCATCGGCCGACGGCACCGGCGCCGAGGTTTCCCACTTGCCGCTGGTCAGCGCCTGCGGCTTGGCCGTACCGGCCTGGGTGTACAGGTGCGAGAAGCCCGATTCCTCGGACAGCAGCCACAGCGTGCGGCCATCGGCCATCCAGCCGAAATCGTTGAAGCCCCAGTTGATCCAGCCGTTGTCGGTCAGGCGATGGCGGTTCTGCACGCGGCCATCGGCAGCGTTGACGCTGATGATCCAGCGGTCCTTGTTGTCGTTGGCACGCAGCATCACCGCGGCCTGCTGGCCATCGGCGCTCCAGCGGATGCCACCGCCCATGAAGTCGCTCATCACCTGCACGCTGCGGTCGCCCTTCAGCGCATCCTTGCCGGCCTTGCGGCGCAGCTCGGCCAGCGGGTCGGTGGCGATGCCGGGCAGGCTGGACAGCGAGACCTTCTCGGCCTTGCCGGTGCGCACGTCCACATACCACAGGGTGTGCGGTTCGAAGCCGTTGCGGCCGACGCGGGTGCGGGTGTCTTCGGTTTCCTCGTAGCCCGACTCGGTCACGTACAGCGGCATCTTGCCGCCGCGGCCGTCATCGAAGTCCTTCGGCTTGGTCACCACGATCAGGTGGGTCAGGTCCGGCGACAGCACGCTGTCGGCGATCTCCACGTCGGTGCCCAGGTACACCGGGCCCGGCGCGCGGGTCGGGTCGGCCTGGCGCCAACGCTGGTCCTGGTCCTTCAGTGCTTCGCGCTGGTCACGGTCGCGGCGCAGGGTTTCCAGCGTGCGCAGCTGCTGGTCACGCAGCACGTCGGCCTTCGGCGGCGTGCGCGGATCCTTCTCGGCCTTCAGGCTGGCCACCTGCTGCACGCCGCTGGCGGCGGTCCAGTGGAACCAGTTCTGGCCAACGCGCCAGATCACGCCATTGTCGGCAGCGAAGTTCACGTTGCCCGCGCGCTCGTTGCTGCGGGTCAGCTGGGTCAGCGCGCCGCTGCGCAGGTCGCGCACGAACACGTCGCCATTGCGGGCGAAGGCGCTGCGGCTGCGGCTGCGGTCGTAGACCGGCTCGGCCACGTCCAGGGTGCCGCGCTGGTCATCGGCCACCTGTGCGGCCACGCCACCCGCCACCGGCTGGCGGAAGGTATCGCGCACCGGGCTGCCGCTGCGCTTGAGCTGGTATTCCACCTGCTGGCTGTTCCACGACCACCAGGCCTTCTCGACCGGCGGACCGATCCAGTCCGGGTCGGCCATGGCCTGTTCGATGGTGATCGGCGTCGGCGCGGCATGCGCAGCCGGTGCGGCCAGCACGGCCGAAAGCAGGAGGGACAGGGGCAGCACTCGGGACATGGGCGGACGGCACCAGAAGAGGAAACCGGCCAAGCGTAGCAGCCGCAAGGGCCCGGGGCAGGGGCCACAGGTCATGGCGGCGGGATTGGCAAAGTGGTGCAACCGGTGGCCGGGGTTGCGCATCCATTCTTCTGAACCCGCATCATCCACCGAACAGGAGTCCGACCATGCAGGAACTGATCCCGATCACCCTCTTCATCTGCATCGCCTACGCGATCCATGCCATTGCCGATGCACGCGCCCGCAGCAAGCTGGTGGCCCCGCACGTGCCGGAGGAAGTGATCCGCTCGCTGGCCGTGCTGGAAGAAGAACGCCGCCGCCAGGGGGCGCTGCGCTGGGGCATCAGTCTGGTCTGCCTGGCGTTGGCCATGGCCCTGCTGGAAGCCATCGGTGCCCGTGACCTGACCTTCGGTGCCGCCGCCGCGCTGGTCGGCAGTGCTGGCCTGGGCCAGCTGCTGGCCTGGCACTTCACCCGCCCCGCCGCGCGCAAGGGCTGAGGCAGGCATGCCACGGGCACAGGGGGCGCCCCGCGCATGAGCCTGCTGGGTGGAGCATTGGCTGCATTGCGGGGGCGTCGCCGCGACGTCCCCGCCGAGCCCATACCCGACGCAGATGACGACCGCGCTCTGGTCCGCGCCATCATCGATGGTTCGCAGCCGGCGTTCGCGCAGCTGGTGCAGGCGCATCAGCGCACCTGCGCGCACGTGATCGGTCGCATGGTGGGCGACCGCGACCAGGTGGCCGATCTGCTGCAGGAAACCTTCCTGGCGGTGTTCCGCCAGTTGCACCGGTTCCGATTTGAATCTTCGTTGCGTACCTGGGTTTCGCGGGTGGCCTACACCACCGCGCTGCAGCACCTGCGACGGCGACGCCTGGAAGCGCAATGGATGGTTGCGGTGGAGGTGCCGGAAGAACTTGGCATCGGTGATGAAGGCCCGGGCCCGGCCGAACTGAGCGAGATGCTGCAGGCCGGGCGCCAGCTGGGCGCGGCACTGGAACGGCTGAGTGCGCCACAGCGGCTGATCGTCGGGTTGCACTACCTGGAGGATTTCGATCTGGCCGAGATCGAGCAGGTGACCGGGCTGGCGCGCGGTACCATCAAGAGCCACCTGCACCGCGCGCGCCAGGTCCTGAAGCAGGAACTGACGCGACATGCCGCCGCCGGAGAACTGCTGTGAGCCCATCGACTGACCCTCGCGATGCGGAAGAACGCGCGCTGGCGCAGGCGTTGCGTGAGCAGACGCAGCAGGAAGAAACACCGGATGTGAGCGAGGCGCTGCAGAAGCGCATTGCCGCTGAATCGCGCGATAGTGGCGTGGGCTATGTGGTGGTGCAGGTGGTGTTGTTGGGGGCGTTGGTGGCTGCCGCAGCCTGGTATTTCTGGGTCTAGAAGAACGCTGACGCCTGCACCTGATTCTGGACGCTTTTTCCTCCAACACCTGATCAGATGGCCAGGCATCGGGCGTTGTCTGCAAATCGACAGTTGGTCTTCCGCGTCAGATTCCGTCACCTCGGTCTCGTCATCAGTGTCGGTGGCTCTATCCAGGACCTACGAGCTGCGTGTGTTTCCTGAAGAAAGTTGCAAATTCCATGTCTCCACTTGAGGCGAAGTTTCACAAACAGAGATTCTCAACCATCAGCTTCCAAAGGCATGGAGTGAGAATCACGTGGACAGGTGCGCGAGTAAGCCAATGCCGGATGCAGTTGGATGATGCTCTACTACGTCCAGCTTTCGCTTGCCCGATTCAAGCAGAGAGTCGGCACTCATCTGGCAATCGCTCTCATGCTGGGTGCGGGGGTAGGGATCACCACCGTGATGCTTTCCATTGTTCTCCAGGCATCGTCGGATCCCGCTCCAGGCCGGAGCTCGGCACTGTTCCGCCCTTACCTTGACGCGCGTCCAGATGCACTGCGCAGTGGCTCTCCGGATCCTGGTCAGTCACTGACCTGGCCAGACGCGAAGGTGCTTCTGAACCAAGGCCGGACGTGGAAGCAGGCAGCAATGGCAGGGGGCGCGGTGACGCTCTCCCGGCCGGGAGAGCCCAGCGCAAGATTGCGCGCCAGGTTCGCCACGTCCGAAGTCTTCAGTGTCCTCGGCATTGCCGTTGTTCAAGGGCGCGCATGGACCGCCGAGGAGGGGCATGCTGCGAGTCGAATCGTGGTTCTGTCGCGTGCGCTCGCAGAGCGCGAGTGTGCACAGGGCTGTGTTGGTCATCAGTTGGACCTGGGCAGACGCACCTATACCGTGGTGGGTGTCGCGGAGGATTGGCATCCGGTGCCTATGTTTCAGGGAGACCTCGCGCGCAGACCGTTTGTGGAGCCTGACGAGATCTACCTGCCGCTTGAAACCGCAATCGCAGACAAGCTGACCGTTGTGGACGGGACGGCGATCTGGGGTGGTGACCAGGACACGGATCCTGCAGGGGCCAATGTTTCCTGGCTTCAATTGTGGGCGTGGCTGCCCACCGCAGACGATGTCGCCGCTTACCGCGCGAGTCTGAACGCCTATGCGCATGAAAAGGGGCTTCGGATCGAGCCAGGCGCCCAGCAGGTGGCACTCTGGCCGTTGATGGATTGGCTGGACAGGCTGGGATTGGTTCCGGAGCAGGCCAGGATGCAGCTTCGGTTGTCGCTGATCCTGCTCGGCGTGTGCATCGTCAACGCGGCGGCGCTGCTGAGCTTCAGTCTGGGGCGCCGTCGGCGGGAGCTCGCGATACGACGTGCACTGGGAGCACGACGCCGAGACGTGTTCATCCAGCTCATGTGGGAATCCATCGCGGCGGGCGTCGCAAGCGGTGCGCTCGCTGTCGTCACCTATACGCTGGGAATACGGGTGGTTGCTGCGGGAGACGTTCTGCCCAGCGCGATAACAGCGATGCATGCCGGGGCAATGCTGATGGCGGCTGGTCTGGGAGTCGTCACGACGTTGCTCTGTTCATTGGTCCCATCGTTTGAAATCTGCAGGGTCAGCTCACTGTCGAGTGCCTTCGCGAAGGGGGCTGCCTGAAATGTTCGAATCAATGAGGGAGACTCGACGACATCTGGGAAGCGCCGCACTGCTTGCAGTGCAGGCTGCGCTTGCAAGCCTGGCATGTGCGTTCGCACTGCAATCTGTGCTGGACAGCTTCGCCAGATTGAACACCCGCAGCATCCGGGACGCAGTATCGATTGGTGTGGTCAGGGTCTCGGATGTCGAAGAAGGCGCTGATGCTGCAGTGCTGCGGGCAGACCTGTCCGCGATCCGGCTGCCCGGTGTTCAGGACACGGTTGTGAGCGACGCTGTTCCGTTCGGGGGAAGAGCCCATCGATACGGCGTGTGCACCAGCGAGTCGGCCATGGCGTACTCGATGAACGCGGGTACGACAGACGTTGCTGGATGTGATCGCATTCCCGTGGCAACTGCCAGTTCTGGCTTGCTGGCGATGCTGGGCGCGGGAATCGTCCTGGGACGGGATGCCACAGAGGACGACATGGCTGAAGGTGCTCCGGTAGTGCTGATCAGTGAAGCGCTGGCTGCCCGTCTGTTCGGAACGGAGAGTGCTGTTGGCCGCCACCTGTATTTCGGCCCCGGCAGCAGCCGGGTCATCGTGGGCGTATTTGCGTCTGTTGCTGGACCGGCACCAGGAGGCAATGAGCGGGACTCGCAATGGGCGCTGCTTCCGGGCCTTCCCACGGGCGCCAGTCGCTATTATCTGGCGAAGTGGAAGTCGGAGGTTGATCGTTCATCGCTTGATCGCACTGTCGATGCGCTACAGCGGCCCTATCGGATCGTGAATTCGACCGGTGTCGAGACGCTGGCGGGATATCGCGACGCCTACGTCAAAGCTGATCGCTTCGCTACGACCGTGCTCGCGGTCATGACGGCCATCGTTCTCGGTGTGCTGATGGCCGGGGTTTCCGGAGTCGTAGGCGCCTGGCTTGATCGGCGCCGGCACTCCATTGGGGTTCGACGGACACTCGGTGCTCGCGGCTCAGTGATCTTTGCCGAAATCATGTTCGAAGTTTCACTGTTCACCACACTGGGCGCCCTGCTCGGCGCGTTGTCGTTGCAGTGGATAGGGCCGCCACAGGATGGCATCACAGGTTCACTGTGGTTATCGATATCGAGCGCTGTCGTGCTGGTGATGGCGGCCTGCTTGACTGCACTGGTACCCCGGGCCCTGCGAATCGCCAAGGAGCCGCCCTTGACCCTGCTGAAGCCCCTGTAGCCCGTTCATCCTGTCATCCAGCTTCCCTGCGACAAAGTGAAGCAGCGCGTCACCCGGTCGCATCCCACCTTAACGAAATCCTCCTAAAGTGGTCCGGTATCCCACCGGTCACAGGCAGGAGGCGTCCCTTGGACGCGTTGTTGTTGTCCCGGATCCAGTTCGGATTCGTCATCAGTTTCCACGTGCTGTTCCCCGCCTTCACCATCGGTACGGCCAGCTGGCTGGCCTTCATCGAATGGCGGTGGCTGCGCACGAAGTTGCCCGTGTGGCGCGAGCTGTATTTCTTCTGGCAGAAGATCTTCGCCGTGTCGTTCGGCATGGGCGTGGTCAGCGGCATCGTCATGGCCTTCCAGTTCGGCACCAACTGGCCGCGGCTGAGCGAGGTGGCCGGCACGGTCATCGGTCCGTTGCTGACCTATGAGGTGCTGACCGCGTTCTTCCTGGAAGCCAGCTTCCTCGGCGTGATGATGTTCGGCTGGGGCCGGGTCTCGCCGCGCCTGCATTTCTTCTCCACCTGCATGGTGGCGCTGGGCACGCTGTTCTCCACGTTCTGGATCCTGTCGTCCAACAGCTGGCTGCATACACCGGCCGGCTACGAGATGGTCAACGGCATCGTGCATCCGGTGGACTGGTGGCAGGTGGTGTTCAACCCCTCGTTCCCCTATCGCCTGGCCCACATGGCGCTGGGCTCGTTCATCACCACCTGTTTCGTGATCGGTGGCGTCGGCGCGTGGTACCTGCGCAAGGGCACACATGTCGAGGCCGGACGGCGCATGCTGATCGCGGCGGTGGCGTTCGCGGCGCTGACGGTGCCGGTACAGATCTTCGTCGGCGACATGCATGGCCTGAACACGCTCAAGCATCAGCCGATGAAGATCGCGGCGATGGAAGCGCACTGGCATGAAACCCAGGAAGGCGAGGGCGTACCGCTGGTGGTGTTCGCGCTGCCGAACGAGAAGGAAGAGCGCAACGACTTCGAAGTCGCCATCCCGAAGCTGGGCAGCGTGATCCTCACCCACAGCCTGGACGGCACCTTCGATCCGCTCACCTCGGTGCCGGCCAGCGAGCGGCCGCCGGTGACGCCGGTGTTCTTCGCCTTCCGCATCATGGTTGGGCTGGGCACGCTGATGCTGCTGCTGGCCTGGGTGTCGGCTTTCCAGCTGTGGCGCAGGAAGCTGCTGGATTCGCCGTGGCTGCTGCGCGGCTGGAACTGGATGCTGCCCAGCGGTTTCATCGCACTGCTGTCGGGTTGGTTCGTCACCGAGATGGGGCGCCAGCCGTGGGTGGTGTATGGCGTGCTGCGCACCGCTGATGCGGTCGGCCCGCAGAGTGCGTGGATGACGGCGTTGTCGCTGGGTGTCTATGTGGTTGGCTATGCCTTCGTGTTCGGCTGGGGCATCTGGTACCTGGTGAAGATCCTGCGCCACGGGCCGCAGCCGTATGCCGAGGGGCCGTCGCTGGACCATGGCAGCCATACCCCGGCACGTCCGTTGTCGGCCGCCGATGAACCGCTGGAGGAGCGCTGACATGGACCTGATGACCTGGCTGCCGGTGGCGTGGTTCGCGGTGATCGGCTTCGGCGTGCTGATGTACGTGGTGCTGGACGGCTTCGTGCTCGGCATCGGCATCCTTGCCCCGTTCGCCGAGGACGAGGAACAACTGGACCTGATGATGAACACCGCCGCGCCGATCTGGGACGGCAACGAGACCTGGCTGGTGCTCGGTGGCGCTGGCCTGCTGGCGGCCTTCCCCAAGGCCTATGCGGTGCTGCTGTCGGCGCTGTATCTGCCGGTGCTGCTGCTGGTGGTGGCGCTGGTATTCCGCGGCGTGGCCTTCGAGTTCCGCTTCAAGGCGCATCGATCGCGCCGGTTGTGGAGCGTGGCGTTCGGCCTCGGTTCGCTGCTGGCCACGTTTGCCCAGGGCGTGATCCTTGGCACCCTGGTGCAGGGCATCCCGCTGGTGGACGGTGTCTATCAGGGCGGGCCGTTTGCCTGGTTCAGCCCGTTCGCGATGCTGACCGGTGCCGCGCTGGTGGCCGGCTATGCGCTGCTGGGCAGCACCTGGCTGATCCTGAAGACCGAAGGGCGCGTGCAGGCGCTGGCGCGGCAGATGACCCGGCCACTGGTGGTGGCGGTGATCGCGGCGATGGGCCTGGTCAGCAGTTGGCTGCCGTTCCTCGATTCGCGGTTGATGGATCGCTGGTTCAGCGACGGCAACTTCTGGTGGCTGTCGCCGGTGCCGCTGCTGACCCTGGCGGTAGCCGCCGCGCTGTGGCGCAGTGCCACCCACCCGCGCCGTGACCTGCCGCCGTTCCTGCTCAGCCTGGCCCTGTTCGTGCTCGGCTTCCTCGGCCTGGTGCTGGGCATGTGGCCTTATCTGCTGCCACCGTCGATGACCCTGTGGCAGGCCGCCGCGCCGGCGTCGTCGCTGGGCTTCACGCTGGTCGGGCTGGTCATATTGCTGCCGGTCATCCTCGGCTATACGGCGTGGTCCTACCGGGTATTCCGCGGCAAGGTGCACGCCGACACCGGTTACCACTGATCGATTGAACACGGGGCCTGCCGGTGCCGGGCCCCCTGTTGGGGAATGTGAAACCTGCACACCCTGCGCGGGACGTGCTAGCGTGCGCTCCTTTCCGGCGGCCAGGGGGGCAGCCGGCGACGTCCTGGACGGACGCACGGCTGCAGGAACGGGGGGCCGCCGCGCGTCGCCGTAATGGCTCGTGCCTATCGTTCTCCCGTTGAAGCACCATCGCTAAATGATCGAATTCTCCATCGTCGACTGGGCCGCCTGGGCGCCCGGCCTGAGTGAGCGTAGCCAGTGGCTGGGCTGGGCCGATGCGCCGTACCCGCCGCATGGCGCGGACACGCCGGCGCTGGCCGAAGTGCCGGCGATGCAGCGCCGCCGCATCGAGCGGCTGGGCCGGATGGCGATCCAGGCCGCGTGCTGGTGCGAGGACGGGCAGGGCGCCGACAGTGACGTGCCGCTGGTGTTCGCCAGCCGCCACGGCGACGTGGCCCGTTCGATGGACCTGCTGGGCGCGCTGGTCGGCGACCAGCCGTTGTCGCCGACCGGATTCGGCCTGTCCGTGCACAACGCGATTGCCGCGCTGTATTCCATCGCCCGCGGCCACCGCGGCAACTACCTGGCGCTGGCGGCGGGCCAGGCCACGGTGGAGACGGCTTGCCTGGAGGCCGTCGGCCTGCTGGCCGACGGTGCCCGCGAGGTGCGGGTGGTGGTCTATGAGTCGCCACTTCCGGAAATTTACGCGACGTTCGCCGACGAACCCGACCCGTTCTTTGCCTGGTGCTGGCGCCTGACCGCCCCGACAGAGGGCCGGCCGACGCTGTCGCTGCAGTGGCAGCCGGCCGACGCCCAGGCCAGCACTGCGCCCGGCCTGCTGCCGCATGCGCTGGACCTGCACCGGTTCCTGTTGTCCGGCGCGCCGGCGCTGGAACACGTGGCCCACGGCCAGCGCTGGCGCTGGAGCCGCCGTGGCTGAGCTGCTGCGCCGCCTCGACCATGCCTGGCGGGTGTTTGGCACCGGCCTGAGCTTTGTCGCATTTGGCCTGGGCGGCCTGCTGCTCGGCGTTCTGGTGATGCCGGTACTGCTGCTGATGCGCGACCCGGTGGTCCGCCGCCGCCGGGCCCGCCGCGTGGTCCAGGCCGCCTTCGCCAGCCATCTGCGGCTGATGCGCGGGCTGGGGGTGATGACCTACGAGATCGAGGGCGGTGAACGCCTGCAGCGCGACGGCCTGCTGGTACTGGCCAATCACCCGACCCTGATCGACGTGGTCTGCCTGATCTCGCTGCTGCCCAACGCCGACTGCGTGGTGAAGCGGGCCGTGGCCTGCAACCCGTTCATGCGTGGCCCGGTACGGGCCGCCGGCTACATCTCCAATGACGATGGCGCCGGCCTGGTCGATGACTGCGTGGCGGCGGTACATGCCGGCGGCACCCTGGTGATCTTCCCGGAGGGCACCCGCAGCGTGCCGGGCCAGCCGCCGCGGCTGCAGCGCGGGGCCGCCAACATCGCCGTACGGGGCCGCCTGGACGTCACCCCGGTGCGGATTACCTGCAGCCCGCCAACGCTGACCAAGGGGCAGAAGTGGTATCGTGTCCCCTCACGTCGCTTTCACGTTCGGCTGCAGATCGGCGAAGATATCCCGATCGCGCCATTTCTGGCCGAAGACGACTCGCCAAGGGGGGATGCCTTGGCAGCCCGTCGCGTCAACGAGCACCTTTCTCGTTATTTCGACCTGTCTGGAGATCCGAACCGTGCAAGCACTTGAGCACGAGATCAAGGAATTGATCATTTCCTCCCTTTCGCTGGAGGACATCACGCCGGAGGACATCGATCCGACCGCCCCACTGTTCGTCGAGGGCCTCGGCCTGGATTCGATCGACGCGCTGGAGCTGGGCCTGGCGCTGCAGAAGAAGTACGGTGTGAGCCTCTCGGCCGATTCGGAAGAAACCCGTCGCCATTTCTCCAGCGTGCGCGCGCTCGGCGAGTTCGTCGCCGCCCGCCAGTCGTAACGGTGCCAGGACCTGCCATGACCAAGAATGAACTGTTCGAACGCATCGTCAGCATCCTGACCGACAGCTTCGAGATCGAAACCGCCCGGATCACCCCCGAGGCCCGCCTGTACGACGACCTGGACATCGACAGCATCGACTCGGTCGACCTGATCGTTCAGCTGAAGCCGCTGCTCGGCCGCAACCTGCAGCCGGAAGCGTTCAAGGCTGTGCGTACCGTGCAGGACATCGTCGATGTGGTGCACAGGCTGCTGCCGGACCAGGCAGCCGCCTGACCGCAGCGCCGGCGGCTCCACCATGGCACGCGCACGCACGGTCGTGGTGGCTGCGATCTCGCTGGCCTACCCGGTGCTGGTGTACCTGGCGATGGGCCGCTTCGAGCCACGCTGGTTGTCGCTGCTGCTGTTCACCCTGGCCCTGCTGCGCGCGCTGAGTACGCGTCAGCCGCTGTGGTGGGCCGCGGCCGCCGGCACCGGCCTGCTGGCGGTGCTGGCCACTGTGCTCAACCAGGCCCTGCCGCTGAAGCTGTACCCGGCGCTGGTCAACGCAGTGATGCTGGCGGTATTCGGCACCAGCCTGCGTTTCGGCCCGCCGCTGGTGGAACGCCTGGCACGGCTGCAGGAACCGGACCTGCCCCCGTTCGCGGTGGCCTATACCCGCCGCGTCACCCAGGTGTGGTGCGGCTTCTTCGTTCTCAACGGCAGCCTGGCCCTGCTGACCGCGCTGTACGCGTCGGACCGGGTCTGGATGCTCTACAACGGATTGTTGGCGTACGTGATGATGGGCGTGTTGTTCGCAGGTGAGTGGCTGGTGCGGCGGCGGGTGAAGGCGGCGCACGCGCATGGCTGAGTGGATTGCCCTGGACCGGCTGCTGCTGGAGGCGCGGCGGCATCGAAGCGTTGGCGTCTGCGATGGCGAGGTGATCGACCACGCCCGCTTCCGCCAGCGCGTACTGGCCTGGCGCGCCGCGTTTGCGGCGGCCGAAGGCCGTGACTGGGCCCTGTATTTCGATGATGCGGTGGCCTTTGCCGCTGCGTTGTTCGGTGCCTGGCATGCCGGCAAGCGGGTGTTCCTGGCTGCCGACAATCTGCCGGCCACGCTGCAGGCGCTGCAGCCGCAGGTGAGTGGTTTCGCAGGCGATGTGTCCGCCGATTATCGTCCGCTGGCGGCGCTGGACGCCGCACCGGACGAGGGTCTTCAGGCGCTGGACGAGCGCGCCTGCGAGCTGTGCGTGTTCACCTCCGGCAGCACCGGACAGCCCAGTGCGATCAACAAGCGCATGGACCAGCTGACGCGCGAGGTGGACGCACTGCAGGCTGCGTTCGGCACGCAGCTGGAAGGCGTGCAGGTGCATGGCACGGTGTCGCACCAGCACATCTATGGCCTGCTGTTCCGCGTGCTGTGGCCGCTGGCTGCCGGCCGCCTGATCCATCCACGCCGGTTCTTCCACGAAGATCTGGTGGGTGCGCTGGCCGGTACCGATACGGTGCTGGTCGCGACCCCGGCCCACCTCAAGCGCCTGCCCGGGCAGCTCGACTGGGCCAGCCTGCATGGCCGCCTGCGCGCGGTATTCTCCTCTGGCGGCCCGCTGCCGGAAGAAGCCGCACGCCAGGTGCGGCAGTGGCTGGGCGTGGCACCGACCGAGGTCTTTGGCAGCAGCGAGACCGGCGGCATCGCCTGGCGCCGCTGGGACACCGACCTGCCGCCGTGGCAGCCGCTGCCCGGCGTGCAGTGGCGCATCGAGGAGGGCTGCCTGGCGGTGGCCTCCGCACATCTGGAAACCCCGGATTGGTGGCGTACCCAGGACCGCGTTGAAGCGTTGGCCGATGGCCGCTTCCGCCTGCTGGGCCGCGCCGACCGCATCGTCAAGATTGAAGAGCGCCGCGTTTCGCTGGATGCACTGGAACGTGCGTTGCGCGAAGACGCCGAAGTGGATGACGTGCGCGTGCTGGTGCTGCCCGGGCAGCGCGAGCAGCTGGCCGCGGTGGTGGTACCGGCCGACCCGACGCTGCTGGAGGGCGGTGAGGCCGCGCGCCGCGCGCTGGGCCAGCGCCTTGGCACACGCCTGGCACAGGCTCATGACGCGGTCACCCGGCCGCGCCGCTGGCGGCTGGTGCCGGCGCTGCCGATCAACGCACAGGGCAAGGTCACCCAGGCGGCACTGGCAGCGTTGTTCCAGCCGCTGATGCCGGTGCCGGTCTGGGATCACCGCGATGCGGCCAGCGCCACGCTGCGGATGACCCTGGACCCGGCGCTGCGGCCGTTCCAGGGCCACTTCCCGCAGGCGGCGATCCTGCCCGGCGTGGCCCAGCTGGACTGGGCGGTGCGGTTTGGCCGCCAGGTGTTCGCCATGCCGGCAGTGTTCCTGCGCATGGATGCGGTGAAGTTCCAGCACGTGGCCCGCCCGGGCGATGAGCTGACCCTGCAGCTGGACTGGGATGCCGCACGCAACGTGATGGCCTTCCGTTACACCTCCAGGCACGGTGTGCATGCCAGCGGCAAAGTGGTCTTCGCCGATGCGGACTGATCCGGCCGGTGCCGGTGCCGCGTTCGCGCCACTGGTGGTGATTCCCGTCTACGACCACGAGCACGCCATCGCGGCGGTGGTCGACGGCGTGCAGGCCGCCGGCCTGCCGTGCCTGCTGGTCGACGATGGCTCGCATGAGGCGTGCGCGGCAGCACTGCGTTCGCTGGCACAGCGCCAGGGCGTCGACCTGCTGCGCCTGGACGTCAACCAGGGCAAGGGCGGGGCGATGCTGGCCGGTTTCGCCGAAGCCGGCGCGCGAGGCTACAGCCACGTGCTGCAGATCGATGCCGACGGCCAGCACGATACCCGCGATCTGCCACGCTTCATCGAAGCGGCGCGCGCCCATCCCGAGGCGGTGATCTGTGGCATTCCGGCCTACGACGCCAGCGTTCCCAAGGCGCGCCTGTATGGCCGCTACGCGACCCACATCTGGGTCTGGATCAACACACTGTCGCTGCACCTGCGCGACACCATGTGCGGCTTCCGCGTGTATCCACTGCCGCCAGTGCTGCGCCTGGTCGGCGAAGAGACCATCGGCCGGCGCATGGATTTCGATACCGAAGTGATGGTGCGCCTGTACTGGCGGCACCTGCCGGTCGAGCACCTGGCCACGCGCGTGACCTATCCATCCGATGGCGTCTCGCACTTCGATGTGTGGCGCGACAACGTGCGCATCAGCCGCATGCACACCCGCTTGTTCTTCGGCATGCTCTGGCGCGCACCGCGCCTGCTGTGGCGCCGCCTGCGGGGGCAGCGCTGAGATGGCGGCCGCGCAGGGGGCCCCGCACTGGGCCGACATCGGCGAATCGACGTCGGTGGCCGGCGTGCTGTTCCTGTGCTGGGTGCACCGCTGGTTCGGGCGCTGGCCGTTCCGCCTGTGCGTGTGGCCGGTGGTGGCCTGCCACTGGCTGGGCAACCGCGTTGGCCGCCAGGCCTCGATGCAGTACCTGCAGCGGCTGCAGGCATACAGCGGCGTGCTCGGCCGCACGCCGACCCGGGGTGACAGCCTGCGCCACTTCTTCGCGTTTGCCGACACGATGCTGGACAAGATCCTCGGCCTGGGCGGACGCTATCCGGCCGAACGCATCCACCTGCATCGCGACCTGGTGCTGGAAAAGATCGCGCGCCGCGAAGGCGGGCTGATCCTGACCGCGCACATCGGCTGCCTGGAACTGTGCCAGGTGCTGGCCGAACAGGTGCCTGGGTTCCGCATCACTGTGCTGGTGCACACCGCGCATGCGCAGCGCTTCAACCGCCTGCTGCAGCGGCTGGACCCGCTGGCGGCGGTGGAGCTGGTGCAGGTAACCGAAATGGGCCCGGCCACGGCGGTGATGCTGGCAGAGCGCGTGGCGGCCGGTGGCTTCGTCGCCATCGTCGGCGACCGCACGCCGGTGCAGGGCGGCCGCAGCGTCACTGCCGATTTCCTTGGCCACCGCGCCCCGTTCCCGATCGGCGCCTATGTGCTCGCCGCCGCGCTGGGTTGCCCGGTCTACACCATGGCCTGCCTGCACCAGGGCGAGGGCTATCGCGTGGCGTTTGAACAGTTCGCCGAACGCATCGTGCTGCCGCGTGGTTCGCGCGACGCCGCACTGGCAGAACAGGCACAGCGCTTCGCGCGCTGGCTGGAACTCCAGGTCATCCAGTCCCCGTTGGACTGGTTCAATTTCTTCCCCTTCTGGGATCAGGCTCCGCATGACGACTGACGCCGTACCCGTGTGCCGCTTTGGCGATGCACCGTTGACCATCGAAGACGTGGTTGCCCTGGCCCAGCGCCAGTGCGAGGCCGCGCTGAGCGACGCGCCGGCGTTCCGCGCGCACATCCAGCGTGGTGCCGACTTCCTCGACCGCCTGCTGCGCGAGGATGGCGTGATCTACGGTGTGACCACCGGCTATGGTGATTCGTGCACGGTGAACATCCCGCCGGCACTGGTGGCTGAACTGCCGCACCACCTGTACACCTACCACGGCTGTGGCCTGGGCCGTTACCTGGACCCGGTCGAGACCCGCGCGGTGCTGGCTGCGCGCCTGGCGTCGCTGGTGCGTGGCATGTCCGGTGTCAGTGTGCCGCTGCTGGAAGGCCTGGCCACACTGCTGCAGCACGACGTGCTGCCGATGATTCCGGCCGAGGGCTCGGTGGGTGCCAGTGGTGACCTGACCCCGCTGTCGTACGTGGCCGCGGTGCTGTGCGGCGAGCGCGAGGTGCTGCACGACGGCCGCGTGCAGCCGGCGGCGGATGTGCTGGCGAAGATCGGCATGACCCCGCTGAAGCTGCGGCCGAAGGAAGGCCTGGCGATCATGAACGGTACCGCGGTGATGACCGGCCTGGCCTGCCTGGCCTGGCAGCGCGCCGATTACCTGGCGCGCATGGCCACGCGGCTGACCGCGTTCAACGTGCTGGCCAGCGACGGCAACGCGCATCACTTCGACGAAACCCTGTTCGCCGCCAAGCCGCACCCGGGCCAGGGCCGCATCGCCGCGCGCCTGCGCAGCGACCTGCACAGCGAGCGTCCGCCGCGCAATGAACAGCGCCTGCAGGACCGCTACTCGCTGCGCTGCGCGCCGCATGTGATCGGCGTGCTGGAGGACAGCCTGCCGTTCCTGCGCCAGCTGATCGAAACCGAACTGAACAGCGCCAACGACAACCCGCTGATCGATGCTGACGGCGAGCGCATCCTGCACGGCGGTCATTTCTACGGCGGCCACATCGCGCTGGCGATGGACACCCTGAAGAACACCGTGGCCAACGTCGCCGACCTGCTCGACCGGCAGCTGGCGCTGGTGGTCGATGCCCGCTACAACCACGGCCTGCCGGCCAACCTGTCGGCGGCCACCGGCCCGCGCGCGGCCATCAACCATGGCCTGAAGGCGCTGCAGATCAGCGTTTCGGCATGGACCGCCGAAGCGCTGAAGCAGACCATGCCGGCCAGCGTGTTCTCGCGCTCCACCGAATGCCACAACCAGGACAAGGTCAGCATGGGCACCATTGCCGCGCGCGATTGCCTGCGCGTGATCGAGCTGACTGAACAGGTAGTGGCCGCGATGCTGATCGCTGCCCGCCAGGGCCTGGCGCTGCGCGAACGGGTTGGCCTGAACGCGCAGCTGCATGGCAGTCTGGCCGACATGTACGCCGACCTGGGGCAGCGCATCGCCCTGGTTGAAGAAGACCGCGCGCTGGATCGCGAACTGCGGGAACTGCTGGTGGAGATCCGCGCGCAACGTTGGGAGCTGTATGCCGGTGAATGAAGCAATCGAACGGGCCGGCGAGATTTCGCTGACCCCGGCCTTCCATGACTGCGATCCGATGAACGTGGTCTGGCATGGCAACTACTTCAAGTACTTCGAGATCGCGCGCTGCGCGCTGCTCGGCCGCTACGACTACGACTACCCGCAGATGCTCGAATCGGGCTACCTGTGGCCGGTGGTCGATGCGCGGGTGAAGTACGTGCGTCCGTTGCTGTTCAACCAGGCCCTGCGCGTGATCGCGCGCATCGTGGAATGGGAGAACCGGCTGAAGATCGAGTACGAGATCGTCGATGCGCAGAGCGGCCAGGTGCTGACCCGCGCGATGACCATCCAGGTTGCGGTGGACGCTGCCAGCAAGGAAATGCTGTACCAGTGCCCGCCGGTATTGTGGGAACGCCTGGGAGTGCCTGCGCCATGAGCCGAGCGAACCGTTTCGCCCGTGCGCTGCTGTGCGCGCTGCTGCTGGTGGCCGCACCGCTGGTGCAGGCCGCCGATCCGGCCATCGATGCGATCACCCAGGCGGTGGCGCGGCCGGATGTGCTGCGTGGCCAGTTCAGCCAGGAAAAGCAGGTCAGCGGCTTCAAGAATCCGCTGCGTTCGCAGGGCCGCTTCGTGGTCGCGCGTCAGCACGGCGTGATCTGGTCCACGCTCAAGCCGTTCCCCTCCGAGGTGGTGGTCACCGCCGACCGCATCCTCAGCCGCCAGCGCGATGGCAGCACCCGCGTCGAACTCGATGCACGGCAGCAACCGGCGATGCGTTCGGTGAACGCGATCATGTTCGCGCTGATGAGTGGCGACGTGCAGGCGCTGTCCAGCCAGTTCAACGTGGCGGCCAGCCGTGAAGGGCAGGGCTGGCGGCTGCGGCTGACGCCGAAGTCGGCGATGCTGGCCAAGGCGTTCCAGTCGCTGACCCTGCAGGGTGACCGCTACGTGCGCCAGGTCGAGATCGTCGAGGCCAACAAGGACCGCACGCAGATCCAGTTCAGCGCATTGAGCGAGGCACCGGCCACGCTCAACGCCGACGAGGCGCGCCGCTTTGAGTGAGGGTGCAGCATCGAACGCGCCGGACCGGTTGCGGCGCTGGTGGCACTGGCTGGGCATCGCCTGGCTGCTGGTGCTGGTGGTACTGGGCGCGCAGCAGTGGCACCTGTGGAGCCAGCAATCGCGGATCGACACCGACATCCTCGCCCTGCTGCCGCAGGATGCACACGACCGTCTGTTGAGCGATGTCACCCGGCGCATTGCCGATGGCAGTTCGCGGCAGGTGGTGGTGCTGCTGGGCGGCAAGGACGGCGCTGCCGCCAAGCGTGCGCAGGCCGCGTTTGCTGCAGCCATGGCCAAGGACGCCGATCACGCCCTGCTGGTACCCAGCGGCTCGATCGAAGGCTGGTTCGATGAGGCGCGCGCGTTCTACGCGCCGTACCGTGACCGCCTGCTGACCCCGGCCCAGCGCGAGCAGCTGCAGGGCAGCGAGC
This sequence comes from Stenotrophomonas sp. 86428_Sma, assembly GCF_056481585.1. NCBI lineage: Bacteria > Pseudomonadati > Pseudomonadota > Gammaproteobacteria > Lysobacterales > Lysobacteraceae > Stenotrophomonas > Stenotrophomonas sp. 86428_Sma. The sequence continues at coordinate 4,769,815 of NZ_CM151156.1, read as the reverse complement.
CGGGCGCGCTGGCCGAACAGGCGTTGGCCGCGCTGTACGGCCCGATGGGCGCGCCGCGCCTGACCGACTGGCGGCAGGACCCGTTGTCGCTGTGGCCGCAATGGTGGCAGCAGCAGGCGCAGGGGTCGGGGCTGCGGTTGGGCGATGACGGCCTGCTTGAAGCCGAGGGCAGGCACTGGGCCGTGCTGCAGTTCGATACGCCCGGCTCGGCGTTCCAGCTGGATGGCGAGCGCCATCTCGATGGCCTGCTGGAACGTGCCGGGCAGGCCGCAAAAGCAGCGGCGCCGGAGCTGGAAATCCTGCACGCCGGCGTGCCGCTGCATGCCGAGGCCGCCGCGGTGCAGGCCAACCAGGAGATCAACACCATCGGTTGGGGGTCGCTGGCGGCGGTGCTGCTGCTGGTGTGGCTGGCATTCCGCTCGCTGCGGCCGATCCTGCTGGTCGCCGCCTCACTGCTGATCGGTTGTGGCGTGGCGCTGGCGGTGACCGTGCTGGTGTTCGGCAAGGTGCACGTGCTGACCCTGGTGTTCGGTGCATCGCTGGTGGGCGTGGCCGAGGACTACGGCATTCACTGGTTCGCCTCGCGCCAGGCCGAGCCGGCCGATCGTCGCTGGAAACTGCTGCGGCATCTGCTGCCTGGCCTGTGGCTGGCCCTGCTGACCAGTGCGCTGGCCTACCTGGCATTGGGCCTGGCCCCGTTCCCGGGCCTGCGCCAGATGGCGCTGTTCTCGGTGGTCGGCCTGGCTGCCGCCTTCCTCACGGTGATCTTCTGGTTCCCGTGGCTGGATGGTGGCGAGATCCGCCAGACCCGCTTCTCGCAGTGGCTGGGCAACACGCTGGAGCGTTTCCCGCGCCTGCATGGCCGCCGCGCGGTGACGATGTTCGTGGTGATCACGCTGGCACTGTCTGCCATCGGCATCGCGCGCCTGCAGAGCAACGACGACCTGCGCAGCCTGCAGTCGTCGCCGCCGGCATTGATGGCGCAGCAGATCCGCCTGAGCCAGTTGCTGGGCATGCCCAGCCCGGCGCAGTTCTACCTGGTGCAGGGTGCCGATGCCGCGCAGCTGCTGCAGCGCGAAGAAGCGCTGACCGAACGCCTGCGTGTATTGGCCAACGACAAGCGCATTGGTGGCTATCGCGCGATCAGCGATTGGCTGCCGTCGCCGTCGCGCCAGCAGGCCGATGCCGCGCTGACCGCGAGGGTGGAACCCGGCGTGCTGTCGGCCGTGTCCGAGGCCGTGGGCGAGCCGCTGCAGCGACCGCAGTTCGCGGCCGCACCACTCAGCGCCGAAGCCTTCCTGGCCTCGCCGGCCTCGCAGCCGTTCCGTCACCTGTGGGTGGGTGAGGTCGGTGAGCAGATGATCAGCGTGGTGATGGTCGATGACCTGTCGCGTGCCGATGCGCTGGCCACCCTGCAGGGTGCGGCCGAAGGCCTGCCGGGCGTGCGCTGGGTGGACCGTACTGCCGACTTCTCCACGCTGCTGGGCCACTACCGCAAGCTGATGGGTGGGCTGCTGCTGGTCGGCATCGCGCTGGTGTTCGGCGCGCTGTGGCTGCGCTACCGCCGCCAGGCCTGGCGCGTGTTCGCACCGACCCTGATTGCCGGTGCCTTGACCCTGGGCCTGCTGGGTCTGTTCGGCCAGCCGCTGCAGCTGTTCAACGTGCTGGCACTGATGCTGCTGCTGGGCATGGGCATTGACTACGGCATCTTCCTGATCGAGCACCGTGGCGATGCCAGCGCCTGGCTGGCAGTGTGCGTGGGCGCGGCCAGCACCTGGCTGTCGTTCGGCCTGCTGGGCCTGTCGCAGACCCCAGCGCTGCGCGCGTTCGGCCTGACCCTGCTGTTCGGCATCGGCCTGGTCTGGCTGATCTCGCCGCTGTTCCGGCCGCCGCCACATGACCTGCCGCCAGCTTGAACCTGTCTTCCGACTTCCTTCTTTCCACCTGATCGAGCAACAAGGACGCACCGATGAATACTGCTGTGGATGCTGTCGAACGTACTGAAATCCTGATCATCGGTGCGGGCCCGGCCGGCTCGGTGGCCGCGGCGATGCTGCGCCAGCAGGGCCGCCAGGTGCTGATGCTGGAGCGCCAGCAGTTCCCGCGCTTCTCGATCGGTGAAAGCCTGCTGCCGCAGAGCATGGAGTACATCGAAGCGGCAGGCCTGCTGCAGGACGTGGTCGAAGCGGGCTTCCAGCACAAGAACGGCGCCGCGTTCGTGCATGGCGAGGCGCGCACCGCGTTCGACTTCAGGAAGAAGTTCTCGCCAGGTTGGGGCACCACCTACCAGGTGCAGCGCGCCGACTTCGACAACGTGCTGGCGCGCGGCGCCGAACGCATGGGCACCACGCTGCGCTTCGGTGATGAAGTGCTGTCGGTTGAAGCGGGCGAGCAGCCGGCGGTGACCGTGCGCCGTCCGGACGGCAGCGAGTACCGCATCGAAGCCGATTTCATCCTCGATGCATCCGGTTTCGCACGCCTGCTGCCGCGCCTGCTGCAGCTGGAATCGCCGTCCAACTTCCCGGTGCGCGGCGCGATCTTCTGCCACGTGCGCGACAACATTCCGGCCGAAGCGGACTTCGATCGCAACAAGATCCTGATCACCACCCATCCCGAGCACATCGACGTCTGGTACTGGACGATCCCGTTCTCCAACGGCTGCTGCTCGCTGGGCGTGGTCGCCGAGCCGTCGTTCTTCGAGCGCTACGAGGGCGACGACCTGCAGAAGCTGCAGGCCATCGTCGGCGAGGACCCCAACCTGACCCGGCTGCTGGCCAACGCCGAATGGGCGGTGCTGCCGGTGCGCCGCATCACCGGTTACTCGGCCAATGTCAGCTCGTTGTGGGGCCCGGGCTACGCCCTGCTGGGCAATGCCGGCGAGTTCCTCGACCCGGTGTTCTCCTCCGGCGTCACCATCGCCTTCAAGTCCGCGCAGCTGGCCAGCGAATGCCTGGCGCGCCGCTATGCCGGCGAAACCGTCGACTGGGAAGCTGAATTCTCGATCCCGCTGCGTGCCGGCGTGAAGACCTTCCGCCGCTTCGTTGAAAGCTGGTACGAGGGCGGCTTCCAGAAGATCATCTACCACCCGCAGCAGCAGCCCGAAGTACGCGACATGATCAGTTCCATCCTGGCCGGCTACGCCTGGGACACCAACAACCCGTATGTGGCCGACGAAAGCGGCCGCCGCATGCGCGTGCTGGAGCAGCTGTGCAGCGCCTGATCGCCCGTACCGCGGCCGTGCTGCTGTGCCTGCTGCTGGCCGCCTGTGCCGGCCGCATGCCCAAGCCATTGGTGGAACTGCCGCCGCTGCGCCTGTCGCCGGCCAGCCTGCCGGCGCCGCTGGCATTGCAGCAGCAGCTGCATTTCCGTTTCGGTACGCATGAGCGCGACCTGGATGCTCTGCTGGAAGCCGATGCGCAGCAGGTGCAGCTGGCGGTGCAGGCGATGGGCCAGACCGGCGTGCGCCTGCAGTGGGACGGCCAGCAGCTGACCCAGCAGCGCGCACCGTGGCTGCCGCCGCAGGTGCGTGCCGAGCGCGTGCTGGATGACCTGCAGTTCGCGCTGTGGCCGACCGCGGCCATTGCCGCCGCGTTGCCGGCAGGTTGGCAGGTCAGCGATGACCGCCGGCAGCGCAGCCTGTCGCGCGACGGCACGGTGTGGCTGCAGCTGCAGCGCCTGGACGATGGCAGCGTGCAGCTGGACAACCGCGCCGAAGGCTACGCCCTGCGCATCGAATCGATCGACATGGCCGGGCAGGACCGATGAGTGCACCGATCTACCTGAACGACCTGGGCGTGGTCTGTGCGCTCGGCGATGGCCGCGCCGCGGTCGCGTCGGCGATGTTCGCTGATGTGCCGGGTGGGCTCAGCGACAACGACAGCCTGCTGCCGGGGCGCACCCTGGCGCTGGGAGAGGTGCGCACGCCGCTGCCGGCGCTGGAGGACCTGCCGGTGGCCCTGCGCGGGCGCAACAACGCCCTGCTGGACGTGGCACTGGCGCAGATCGCACCAGCGGTGGCCGCCGCGATCGCCCGCCATGGTGCCGAGCGTGTGGCGGTGGTGCTGGGCACCAGCACCTCGGGCATTGGTGAATCCGAGCAGGCCCTGCGCACCCACGCCGAACAGGGCCAGTGGCCGCAGGGCTTCGATTACGCCCAGCAGGAAATGGGCACCGCCGCGCAGTTCGTGCGCCAGCGCAGTGGTGCACAGGGGCCGGCATGGACCCTGTCCACCGCCTGCTCGTCCAGCGCCAAGGCGCTGATGTCGGCCGCGCGCATGCTGCGCGCCGGCATCGTCGATGCGGTGATTGCCGGCGGTGCCGATTCGCTGTGCCGCTTCACCGTGGCCGGCTTCAGCGCGCTGGAATCGGTGTCGGCACTGCGCTGCAATCCGTTCTCGCAGCACCGCTCCGGCATCAACATCGGCGAGGGCGCCGCGCTGTTCCTGCTTACCCGCGAGCCGGGTCCGGTGTGCCTGGCCGGGTGGGGCGAATCGGCCGATGCCCATCACATGTCCGCCCCCGATCCGCAGGGGATGGGGGCCATCGACGCCCTGCAGCAGGCGCTGCTGCGCGCCGGCTGGGGCGCCGACGAAGTGGATTACGTGAACCTGCATGGCACCGCCACCGGGCACAACGATGCGATGGAAAGCCTGGCGGTCTCGCAGGTGCTGGGCAACGGCGTGCCGGCCAGTTCGACCAAGCCGCTGACCGGCCATACGCTGGGTGCCTCGGGCGCGATCGAGGCGGCGCTGTGCTGGATCCTGCTGGCCGAGAACCCACAGCAGCAGCTGCCGCCGCACTGGTGGGACGGCGTGCCCGACCCCGCACTGCCGGTGCTGCCGCTGGTCGCGCCGGGCTCCTGCCTGGCGCAGGCGCCGCGGCGGGTGCTGAGCAATTCGTTCGCCTTCGGCGGCAGCAATGCCGTGCTGGCACTGGAGCGTCGATGAACACGCTGTACGCGATCGAGGACGTGGTGCCGCACCGCCAGGACATGTGCCTGCTGGAGCGCATCACGCAGTGGGACCAGGACACCCTCGAGGCTGAACTGGTGGTGCCCGAATCCGGCCTGTTCGTGGAGAACGGCGAAGTGCCGGCGTGGGTCGGCATCGAATACATGGCGCAGGCCATCGCGGCCTGGGCCGGCTGCCGCGCGCGTGCGGCCGGCAAGCCGCAGCAGCTGGGCTTCCTGCTCGGCAGCCGCCGCTACAGCAGCGCGCGCAGCAGCTTCCCCAGCGGTTCGCGGCTGCGCGTACAGGCGCGCTGCGAGCTGTTGGGTGACAATGGATTGGGGATGTTCGCCTGCCGCATCCTGGCGGGCGAGGACGAATGGGCGACAGCCAACGTGTCGGTGTTCGAACCGGCCGACGCGATGGCCTATCTGGAGAGTGGACAGGCATGACAGGGAATCGAAGCGTGCTGGTGACCGGCGCCAGCCGGGGCATCGGCCGGGCCATCGCGCTGCGCATCGCGCGCGATGGCTTCGACGTGGTGGTGCATTGCCGCAGCCGCCTGGAAGAGGCACAGGCCGTGGTGGCCGAGATCCAGGCCATGGGCCAGCAGGCCCGCGTGCTGGCGTTCGACGTAGCCGACCGCGAGGCCGCACGCGCCGCGCTGGAGGCCGATGTCGAAGCGCACGGCGCGTACTACGGCGTGGTCTGCAATGCCGGTATTGCCCGTGATGGCGCCTTCCCGGCGCTGTCGGCGGAGGATTGGGACCAGGTCATCCACACCAACCTGGATGGCTTCTACAACGTGCTGCATCCGCTGATCATGCCGATGGTGCGGCGGCGCAAGCCGGGCCGCATCGTCACCCTGTCGTCGGTGTCCGGGCTGGCCGGCAACCGCGGCCAGGTCAACTACAGTGCCGCCAAGGCCGGCATCATCGGTGCCACCAAGGCGCTGGCACTGGAACTGGCCAGCCGCCAGATCACCGTCAACTGCGTGGCCCCGGGCCTGATCGAGACCGAAATGCTCAACGATGAAGTGATCGAACACGCGCTCAAGCTGATTCCCGCCGGCCGCGTCGGTCGTCCCGACGAAGTGGCGGCCACGGTGGCGTTCCTGCTGTCCGAGCCGGCCGGCTACATCACCCGCCAGGTGATCTCGGTGAACGGAGGCATGCTCTGATGGCTGCCGATCGTCGCGTGGTGGTCACCGGTGCGGCCGCCATCAGTCCGCTCGGCCACGACTGGCCCACCATCGAAGCGCACCTGCGCAGCTGCCGCAATGCCGTGCGCACGATGCCCGAATGGGATGTCTATGCCGGCCTGAACACCAAGCTGGCCGCGCCGGCGCAGGACTTCGAGCTGCCGCCGAACTACAACCGCAAGACCACCCGCTCGATGGGCAAGGTCGCGATCATGTCGGTGCGCGCCACCGAGGTGGCACTGCGCGAGGCTGGCCTGCACGAGCACCCGGTGCTGCGCAGTGGCCGTACCGGCGTGGCCTACGGTTCGTCCTCGGGCAGCCACGAGGCCACCGGTGAATTCGGCCGCATGCTCAACGAGTTCACCACCGACGGCATCAGTGCCACCACCTACCTGAAGATGATGAGCCACACCGCGCCGGTCAACATCGGTGTGTTCTTTGGTTTGTCCGGGCGCGTCTACACCACCTCCAGTGCCTGCACCTCGGGCAGCCAGGGCGTGGGCGCGGCCTACGAAGCGATCCGCAGCGGCAAGCAGACGGTGATGGTGGCTGGCGGTGCCGAGCAGCTCGATGCCACTGCCGCGGCAGTGTTCGACACCCTGTTCGCCACCAGTGTGCGCAATGATGCGCCGCAGACCACGCCGCGCCCGTTCGATGCCGGCCGCGATGGCCTGGTGCTGGGCGAGGGTGCCTGCACGCTGATCCTGGAAGACCTGGAGCACGCGCAGGCGCGCGGTGCCACCATCCTTGCCGAGGTGGTCGGCTACGGCACCAACAGCGATGGCCAGCACGTCACCCAGCCCAGTGCCGACACCATGGCCCAGGCCATGCGCCTGGCGCTGGAGGATGCCGGGCTGGACGCGGCGCAGATCGACTACGTCAACGCCCACGGCACCGCCACCGACCACGGTGACATCGCCGAGACCCAGGCCACCGCGCAGGTGTTCGGCAGCCGCATGCCGATCAGCTCGCTGAAGAGCTACGTCGGCCACATGCTGGGCGCCTGTGGTGCGTTCGAGGCCTGGATGAGCATCGAGATGATGCGCGCCGGCTGGTTCGCGCCCACCCTGAACCTGGCCGAGGTCGATCCACGCTGCGGCCAGCTCGACTTCATCACCGGGCAGGGCCGTGAACTGCAGGCTGAGTACGTGATGAGCAACAACTTCGCCTTCGGTGGCATCAACACCTCGCTGGTGTTCCGCCGCTGGAGCGAGTGATCCACCGCCCCACCACCGCTGTTCCCGCAACCTACCCGCACCCTCGACAAGGAGATGTTCCGATGCGCCGCACCCTGATGATCGCCACGGCCACCGCGCTGCTGGCCCTGACCTCCACCGCCTCCGCCCGCGACACCCGCGTGGAGCAGTCCCTGCAGGAACTGGTCAGCTCGCAGGCTGCCAAGGACGCCGGCATCGACGGCAGCGTCCGCTTCTACCTGGCCGGCCAGCCGGTCAGCGTGCAGCAGCGCCTGGGCGAAGACGTGACCAACAAGAAGACCAACGCCGCCAACAAGAGCGACGCCGAGGCCTGCCGCTGGGTTGCGCTGTCGGCGCTGCGCGCGCTGCAGGACGGTGCCAAGTCGCGCGGTGCCAACGCCGTGGTCGACATCGTCAGCTACTACAAGAAGAACGAGTTCAAGAGCAGCACCAACTACGAATGCTATGCCGGTGCGATCCTCGCCGGTGTCGCGCTGAAGGGCACCTACGCCAAGGTCAAGTAAGCGCCCGTGCGGCGGCGGCGTTGGCTGAACGCCGCCGCCACATTGCTGAATCCCGCCGGGGAAACGCCGCCGATCACGCCGCCATCGTCGGCTGACGGCTTTCCCCGGTGTCGGCTTTCCGACACAATCATGGCTCTTCCCGGGTTATCGTCCCGCGGACATGCACGCCTACGTCTATAAAAGCCAACTCAAGCCGGACACCTACGTCTACGTTCCCCGTCGCGATGATTTCAGCGCGCTGCCTGCGCCGCTGCTCACCTCGCTGGGGACGCTCGCCTTCGTCCTGGACGTGGCCCTGGATGCCCAGCGCCGCCTGGCCCAGGCCGATCCGGAAAAGGTCCGCAGCGAAATGAGCGAGCGCGGGTTCTACCTGCAGGTGCCGCCATCGGTGGCCAGCCTGATGCCGCGCCACTATGACTGACACGTCCCGTCCGCGCGCCCTGTCGATCGCCTTCGCCGTGGGTGCCGTGCTGGCGCTGGGCGCCGCTGTGGGCGGCGTTCCAGGCGCCATCCTTGCGGCACTGGCGCAGCCGGCGTTCGCGCTGGGTGTGTCGTGGTGGCGTCGCAGCCGCGCGCTGCTGCCGCTGAAGATCGTCGCGCGCCAGGACCTGCCGGCGCTGCTGGCGTTGTGGACGGCAGCGCCGCTGTTGCTGGCGCTGCTGCTGGCCTGGCCGCTGGCGGCGCTGCGTGACAGCGGCAGCCTGGCCGCGGTGCTGGGCCTGAGCGTGCTGGTCAGTGCCGGCCTGCTGGCGGCCTGGCGCACCTGGCCGCTGTGGAACGATGTCGAACGCCTGGATGGCAATCTCGCCCAGCATTGGCAGGCGCTGGCCGGACGCGACCTGACCGCCTGGCGCGGTCTCGGTGTCGCCGCGCTGGTGATCGCGCTGGCCGCGCTGGTGGTGCTGCCGGCCTGGCCGGGCCTGTTGCCGGAAGGCGCGCGCTGGCCCGCCGCGCTGGCGGTGGTGCTGCTGTCGCCGGTGCTGCACCTGCTGCTGCAGCGGGTCGCGCCCGCGCCGCTGGTGTCGCTGCGCCCCAGCCCGTTCGCAGCGGCCAGCAGCGAACAGGAACCGATGTTCCCCGCTGCGGCCGAAACCGCGCCGCTGGAGGCGATGGCGCCGCAGGAACTGACACCGGCGCTGTATGAAGCCGCGCGCCAGGGTCGCATCGACCGCGGCCTGCAGCTGCTTCAGGCCGGTGCCGATCCGTATGCGCTACCGGACCCGAACTGGCGCGACCAGCGCAGCCTGGCGGTGCTGGCGGCGGTGCTGCCGGACCTGCGCCTGCTGCGCGAACTGATCGCCCGCGGCGTCGATGTGAATGCGCCGCACCGGGGCATGACCCCGCTGCTGGCCGCCACCCGCGACAGCTGGCACGGCCGTCCCGAAGCGGTGATGACCCTGCTCGCCAACGGTGCCGATTCGCGTGCCATCGACAGCGATGGCAACACCCCGCTGCACCATGCCGCACGCAGTTCCGACCCGGGCGTGGCCGCGCTGCTGCGCGATGCCGCCGCCGAAGTCGACGCGCTGAACAACGAGGGCTGGTCGCCGCTGGCCGTGGCCTGCCAGGTCGGCAACTGGCGCCTGGCCCGCTTCCTGCTCGAACGCGGTGCGCGCAGCGAACCGGCCGAGGGTACGCCGGTGCTGCTGGCCGCCGCCGCCACCGAAGACGACGATCCGGCCGGCGTGCAGCTGCTGCTCAAGCACAAGGCGCGGGCTGACGCGCGTGATCGCCAGCGCCGCAGCGCGCTGCATGAGGCCGCACTGGCTGGCCACGTCGAGATCATCGGCGTGCTGCTGGGTGCCGGTGCCAATCTGGAAGCGCGCGATGCGCTGGGCCGTACGCCGTGGCTGGAAGCTGCCCGTGCCGGTCGCGCTGCCGTGGTCGAGCATCTGCTGCCGCACAAGCCGGATCTGGTTGCGGTGGACGGCGAAGGCCGCAATGCGGTGCAGTTGGCGGCGATGGCCGAGGATGTCTCGCCATTGCTGATCAAGCGCCTGGTCGAGCTGGGCATCGCCGCCGACACCACCGATCCGGTTGGCCGCCGTGCGGTGGACTACGCCGCCGAAGCCGGTCGCTGGGCGATTGTGGCCCTGCTGGACCCGTCCTATCCGTTGCCGGCCGCCGTCAGTGATGGCCTGGCCGAGCGCGGCGAAGCCGCCAGCGCCAGTGGCCTGCTGCCGGACCGTCCGCCGCTGACCCTGCTGCGCGAAGCGCTGGGCTTCGGCAACACCGATGGCATGGCCGCGCTGGCCAAGCTGTGCCAGCCGGAAGAACTGGGTGGCCTGCTGCTCGATCCGGAACTGGCACTGGAGCCGCGTGCGGTCGATTGGCTGCTGGGCCACGGCGCCGATCCCTACGTGCGTGACGCCTGCTCCGACACGCCGATGTTCGCGCTGCTGTCGCGCGGCATCGATGCGGTGCCGGCGTTGCAGGTCATGCTGCAGCGCGGCCTGTCGCCAGCCGGACGCGGTGGCCTGGCGCGCTTCCTTGCCGCCTGCGCACAGCACGATCAGGCCGCCCGCGGCCTGGAGCAGCTGGCGCTGGAACTGCTGGAACGTGGTGCCGATCCGTTCGCGGCCTCGCCGGCGGGTGACCCGCCGTTGTCGCTGGCAGTGCGCCTGGGCTGGCTGCGCCTGCAGCAGGCCCTGCTCAAGGCCGGTGTCGATCGTGAAGCGCGTGACAGCCATGGCATGACCGCATTGCATCTGGCCACCGCATTGGCCCGCGAAGGCGCGCTGAAGCTGCTGGTGCAGCACGGTGCCTCGCCGGAAGCCCGTGCCGCCGACGGCCAGACGCCGCTGGGCGTGGCGCTGTCGATCGGTCGCCGTGACCTGGCCGACTGGCTGGACTGGCGGGTGTGGCCGTTGCCGCGCCGTACTCTGCGCGAGGCCGATCTGCCGGCCGCCGCGATGGCCGGTGATGTGGATGCGGTGCGCCGCCTGATCGATCTGGGATTTGCTGTTGACGCGGTCGATGCACAGGGCTGCACTGCGCTGCTGCGTGCGGCCGGTGGTGGTCACCTGGCGGTGACCGACCTGCTGCTGGCGCGTGGCGCCGATCCGCAGCATGCCGCGGCCAGTGGTGCGACGCCGCTGTCGGCGGCGGTCAGCATGCGCCAAGTGGATATCGTGTCGGCCCTGCTCGATGCCGGCGCCAAGCTGGAACACCGCCTGCCGGGTGGGGTGACCGTGCTGATGCTGGCCTCGGCGCTGGGCCTGCCGGACATCGTCGCGCGCCTGCTCACCGCCGGTGCCGACGTGCATGCCGGTGACGCGCAGCAGCTGGGCCCGCTGCACTGTGCCGCGCTGTACGGTTTCAGTGCCCGCGACCGCTCGCGTTTGCTGGCCCTGCTCGACACCCTGCTGCTGGCCGGTGCCGAACCGGACCAGGCCGCCGCCGGTTCGGTCACGCCGCTGCTGCTGCTGCTGGGTGCGCGTGCCGAGCCGGGTACCGCCTGCGACGAGCAGGTGGTGATGGCGGCGGTAGAGCGCCTGCTGGACGAGGACGTGAGCCTGGACGTGCGTGATCCGCGCGGTTTCGGCCCGCTGCATCTGGCCGCCCTGCACGGCCTGCCACTGCTGGTGCAGCGCCTGCTGCGCGCCGGTGCCGATCCGGAAGTGCGCGACAGCCTCAACCGCAGCCCGCGCGAGATCGCGGTGATGCGTGGCTTCATTGATGTGGCCGGCGAGTTCGAGCCGCGCGTGCCGGGCGTTTCGTCGATGGCGCGGTTCCTGCGCGACAACGGCTGATCGCTGGAAATGGGTAGTGCCGGCCGCTGGCCGGCAACCTCATGAAACCACCGGAATCTCGAGGCTGCCGGCCAGCGGCCGGCACTACCGCAATCTGTGGTGGGTGCCGACCGTTGGTCGGCACGCCTACTTGCCGTCGCTTTCCGCGTCGGCCTCGAACAGGTGCATCAGGTCGTTGCGTGCATCGCGCGAGGTCTGGATCACCGCCGCCTCGTCGTCGTACACCAGGTACTGGTCGCGCAGCAGCTGCTCGTCGTGCTCACGGAAGCGCTGCACGTGGCGTTCAGCCACTTCAGGTGCAACACCCAATGCAGTCAGCACGCGCCCGCTCATTTCCAGGCTGGTGCCGAACACTTCGCGGAACGGCTCAGCCGACATGTCCATCAGGCGCCACGCATGCTGGCGGTTGCGTGCACGCGCCAGCACCTTCGCGTCCGGGTACAGCCGGCGCACCATGCGCACTGCACGCAGGTTGGTCTCCGGGTCGTCCACGGTGATCACGAACACATCGATGTGCTCGCCGCCGGCCGCGCGCAGCATCTCCGGCCGGGTCGGGTCGCCGTAGTACAGCTGGTTGCCGAAGCGGCGCAGGTCGGCCACGGTATCGGGGTTCGCTTCCAGTGCCACGAACGGCACCTTCTGCGCGGTCAGCAGGCGCGCGATGACCTGGCCGAAGCGGCCCATGCCGGCGATCAGCACCTTCGGCCGGTTGTCCGGCGCCACCTTGTCGGCCTCGGCTGCCTCGCGCGGCGTTGCCTTCTCCTGGCCGAGCAGCTTGAGCAGCGCGATCATCAGCAGTGGCGTGATCGCCATCGACAGGCCGACGATCGCCACCAGGCGGTCATGGTTGGCGTTGCCCAGCAGGTGCGCGCGCTGCGCTTCGTTGAACACCACGAAGGCGAACTCGCCGCCCAGCCACAGCACGCTGCCCAGTAGCAGCGAGTGCCGTGAACTGAGCTTTGCGATGCGCCCGATCACGTACAGCAGGCTGAATTTGACCACCAGCAGGATCGCCACGCCGGCGGCGATCAGCCACGGCTCGGCAACGATGCGGTCGAGGTCGATGCCCATGCCCACCGCAATGAAGAACAGGCCCAGCAGCAGCCCCTTGAACGGCTCGATCTGCGCTTCCAGTTCGTGCCGGAACTCCGAATCGGACAGCAGCACGCCGGCCAGGAACGCGCCCAGGCTGGGGCTGAGGCCGGCCTCCTGCATGAACCAGGCGGTGCCCAGCACCACCAGCAGTGCGGTGGCGGTGAATACTTCCGGGCTGCGGGTACGCGCGATGATGCCGAACACCCTGCGCAGCACCGGTCGCCCGCACAGGATCACCACCGCCAGCGCGCCGAGGGCCACGGCGGCGTCTTCCCAGCGCAGGGTCTCGTTCTTTACCCCGCCCAGCAGCGGGATGGCCGCCAGCAGCGGAATCGCGATCAGGTCCTGGAACAGCAGGATGGCGAACCCGAGCCGGCCATGGTCGCTGTTGATCGACTTGTGTTCTGACAGCAGCTGCAGGCCGACCGCGGTGGATGACAGCGCCAGCGCCACGCCCACCACCAGCGCGCTTTTCCACTGGAAATGGTCGAGCAGCAGCAGGCCGCCCAGCACCAGCCCGGACAGCGCCACCTGTGCCGCACCGGCACCAAACACCGAGCGCCGCATCACCTTCAGGCGGGCCGGCGACAGTTCCAGACCGATCACGAACAGCAGCATCACCACGCCGATCTCGGCGGCGCCGAGGATGCGGTCGGCGTCCTGCACGAAGCCCAGCCCGTCCGGGCCCAGCACCACACCGGCCGCCAGGTAGCCCAGCACCGCGCCGAAGCCGAACTTCTTGAACACCGGCACGGCGATGACCGCCGCCAGCAGCAGCACCAGGGCCAGTTCCAGACCACCGCTATGCATGGGAATACCTGGTCATCGGGGAAGCCCGCAGTGCGTCCGTTCGGGTGGGGGAAGGGGAGGCGAGTGCCACCGCGTCATTATGCGCGCCGGCCTGTGTATGCACGAGAACAACCTGCCGGGCAGGCGCCCTGCGCAAGGCTGCCGGGTTGACCTGCAATGGCCCACGGGTCCAGACTGCCCGCCGCTGGCGGCGCGTCCGCCAGCACACGCATCCCGGAGTCCCCAACCCATGTCCAGCGACAGTAGAAGTCGACCTCGTTCGACGCCAGCGATGGCCACCGCCTGACATCGGGACGGTTTGCCTGCGTTGGTGTTGCGCGAGGTCGCACCCCCACAAGGCAAAACCGATGAACCAGAAGCAATTGCTGCGCCCGGTGGCCGATGCCGCCGCACTGGCCGCACCCCTGGCGAACTACAACACCGCCGACGCGGTGGAATTCCTCAATACGCTGGAACTGACGCGCGCTGCGGAAACGCTGGCGGCGCTGCCGTTGCCGCGCGCGGTGAAGATGCTCGAAGCACCGGAGCTGCACCGCAGCGGCGAGCTGGTGGCCGCGCTGCCGCCGGCGCGGGCTGCGGCGCTGCTGGGCCTGATGGCCGATGACCGCGCCACCGACATCGTCCACGAGCTGGATGAGGAAGAACGCGCGCGGCTGATCCCGCTGCTGGGCACCGACGCCCGCCAGGCCATCCAGAAGCTGCTCAGCTACCCACCGAACACTGCCGGTGCGCTGATGACCACCGAGTACGTGGCGGTGCCTGCCAGCTGGACGGTGGCGCAGACCCTGCAGCACATCCGCCAGGTCGAGCGCACCCGCGAGACGGTGTACGCGATCTACGTGCTGGACCCAGCCAGCCAGCAGCTGCAGCAGGTAGTGACCATGCGCCGGCTGATCACCGGCCTGCCCGAGGAATCGATCCTGGATGTGGCCCAGGTCAACCCGCCGGTGACCGTGGATGCGCTGATGGACCAGGAGGAAGTGGCGCGGCTGATCCGCCGCCACGACCTGCTGGCGATCCCGGTGGTCGACGACCAGCAGCAGATGCTTGGCATCGTCACCGTGGACGACGTGCTCGATGCGCTGATCGAGGAGTCCACCGAAGACGCGCACAAGTTCGGCGGCATGGAAGCGCTGGACAAGCCGTACATGCAGATCGGCTTCTTCGAGATGCTGCGCAAACGCGCCGGCTGGCTGAGCGTGCTGTTCCTGGGCGAGATGCTGACCGCGAGCGCGATGCAGCACTACGAGGATGAACTGGCGCGCGCCGTGGTGCTGACCCTGTTCATTCCGCTGATCATGAGTTCGGGCGGCAACTCCGGCTCGCAGGCTACCTCGCTGCTGATCCGCAGCTTGGCACTGCGCGAACTGCGCCTGCGTGACTGGTGGAAGGTGGCCCTGCGCGAAGTGCCCACCGGCATGGTGCTGGGCGCGATCCTTGGCTGCCTGGCCATCGTGCGTATCGTTATCTGGCAGCTGGGCGGCCTGCACGACTACGGCGAGCACTGGATCCTGCTGGCGATCACCATCGGCGCCGCGCTGGTCGGCATCGTCACCTTCGGCTCGCTGTCCGGCTCGATGCTGCCCTTCATCCTGAAACGGCTCGGCTTCGACCCGGCCAGCGCTTCGGCGCCGTTCGTGGCCACCCTGGTGGACGTGACCGGACTGGTGATCTATTTCAGCATCGCCGCGATGATCCTGCACGGCACACTGTTGTAAACCGGGGTCGGTTAAGGGGTCGGATCCCTTCGCGCAGCGAAGGGCTCTGACCCCTGAAGCACCGTGCCCCGGTAGTTGCCGACCTTGGTCGGCACGCAAGGGTCAGATCCCTTTCCTGGGGAAAGGGACCTGACCCCATCGCCATGGAATTTGGTTACCGTAGGCGCATGAGTACCTACCACCTGCAGTCTGTGTTCCGTCCGCAGTCGGTCGCGGTGATCGGCGGCAGTCCGCGTGAGCGTTCGGCCGGGCGCGCGGTGATGCGCAACCTGCGTGGCACTGGCTTCCCCGGCAAGGTGGCCTGGATCAACCCGCGGCATGCCGAGATCGATGGCATCCGCACGATCAAGCGGTTGAAGGATCTGGACTGGGTACCGGACCTGGTCGTCATCACCGCACCGGCGGCGATCGTGCCGCAGGTAGTGCGTACCGCAGCCGAACGCGGCGTGCAGGCCGCGATCATCCTCACCGCGCACCTGGGCGAAGGCCCGGGCTCGTTGTCGGAACAGGTGGAAACGGTGGCGCGCAAGCATGGCCTGCGCATCCTGGGCCCGCACTGCCTGGGTGTGATCGCACCGCATGCGCGGCTCAATGCCAGCATCGCCGCGCACTTCCCGCAGGCCGGTGACCTCGCGCTGATCTCCGAATCCTCGGCGATTGCGGCGGCGCTGGTGGAATGGGGTGTGGCGCGCTCGGTCGGCTTCTCCGCCGTGGTCTCGCTGGGCGACACGATGGACGTCGACTTCGGTGACCTGCTCGACTACTTCGCCACCGACTACCGCACCCGCGCCATCCTGCTCTATGTCGAGCAGATCAAGGATGCGCGCAAGTTCATGTCGGCCGCGCGTGCCGCCGCCCGCGCCAAGCCGGTGGTGGTGGTGAAGTCCGGCCGCGCCGAGCGCGTGCAGCCGGGCAGCCGCGATACCCATGTGCAGGCCCTGGCCCGCGCCGACGATGTGTACGGTGCAGCCTTCAACCGCGCCGGCCTGCTGCGCGTGGGCGCGCTGGACGAACTGTTCACGGCCGCCGAATCGTTGGGCCGGTTGGGGACCTTCCCCGGTCGTCGCCTGGCCATTCTCAGCAATGGTGGCGGTGTCGGCCGCCTGGCCGTGGACCAGCTCATTGCACTGCGTGGCACGCTGGCCAACCTGTCCGACAGCACGGTCGAGAAACTCGACGCCGTGCTGCCGCAGGGCTGGTCGCGCAGCAACCCGGTCGACATCGTGGTCGACGCCGATGGTGATCGCTATGCCGCCGCCATCGAGGCGCTGCTGGCCGACAACGAGAATGATGCGGTGATGGTGGTCAACGTGCCGACCGCATTCACTTCATCCGCAGACGCCGCACAGGCGCTTACCCGCACGCTCGGACTGCGCCCGCGCCATTACCGCGACAAGCCGGTGTTCGCGGTGTGGCTGGGCAACGATGACCAGGCCACCGCCACGCTCAACGCGGCACGGGTGCCGACCTATCCGACCGAGGCCGAAGCGGTGCGCGGCTTCCAGCATCTGGTGCGTTACCGCGAAGCGCAGAACGCCCTGATGGAAACACCACCCAGCCTGCCGCAGGATTTCAGTGTCGACACGGCCGCCGCGCGCGCACTGGTCGATGCCGCCCTGGCCAACGGCCAGCAGTGGCTGGACCCGCTGGCCACGCATGAACTGCTCAAGGCCTATGGCATTCCGTCCGCGCCGGTGATGCATGCGCGCGATGCGCACGAGGCGATGGACCTGGCGCAGCCGCTGCTGGAACGCGGTGCTACGGTCGCACTGAAGATCCTGTCGCCGGATATTCCGCACAAGTCCGAAGTGGATGGTGTGCGCCTGAACCTGGCGGCGCTGCCGGCGGTGCAGAGCGCGGCCCATGCGATCCTGTCGCGCGCGCGCCAGCTGCGGCCGGATGCACGCATCGATGGCCTGCTGGTACAGCCGACCATCGTCCGCCCGAAGGCGCGCGAACTGATCGTCGGCATCGCCGATGACGCGACGTTCGGTCCGGTGATCGTGGTCGGTCGCGGCGGCACTGCCGTCGAAGTGATCAATGACAAGGCGCTGGCGCTGCCGCCGCTGGACCTGCGCCTGGCCCACGAGCTGATCGGCCAGACCCGCGCCTCGCGCATCCTCAAGGCTTACGGTGACGTGCCGGCGGCTGACGAGCGCGCACTGGCGCTGGCGCTGGTGAAGCTTGCACAACTGGCTGCCGATATCCCCGAGGTGCGCACGCTGGACATCAACCCGCTGCTGGTCGACGGCAAGGGCATCCTCGCCCTCGATGCCCGCGTAGCGGTGGCGCCGTCGCGCATCCTGCACAAGGGCCGCGGCCATCCGCGTTTCTCGGTGTTCCCGTACCCGAAGGAGTGGGAGCGCACCATCGAGCTGTCCGATGGCGGCCGTGCCTTCGTGCGCCCGGTGCGGCCGGAGGACGACGCACTGTTCCGTGCGTTCTTCGCCCGCGTCAGTGACGAGGATCTGCGCCTGCGTTTCTTCCAGTCGGTGAAGCACTTCAGCCACGAGTTCATCGCGCGCCTGACCCAGCTCGATTACGCACGCTCGATCGCGCTGGTGGCGATCGAACCGCGCAGCGGCGAAATGCTGGGTGCGGTGCGCCTGCACGCCGATGCCGATTACCATCGTGGCGAGTACGGCATCCTGATCCGTTCGGACCTGAAGGGCCACGGCATCGGCTGGCGGTTGATGGCGATCATGATCGAGTACGCCAAGTGGCTGGGCCTGGACGTGGTCGAAGGCCAGGTGCTGCGCGAGAACAGCACCATGCTGGCGATGTGCCAGAGCCTGGGCTTCAAGACCAGGCTGGATCCAGACGATCCGACGGTGATGATGGTGACCCTGCCGGTGCAGCAGGTCGAAGTACCGCAAACCCCGATGTAGAACCGAGGCTACGCTCGGATGTTCCAGAGGCAGCCGAGCACGGGCTTGTATGTTCCTTGTATGTTCCTCCCGGCTCCTACGCGGTATGTAGGAGCCGGTGTGGAGGGACTGACGAGCATGGATCTGCGGATATGAGCCGACAGACGAGCCGACAGACGAGCCGACAGACGAGCCGAGCGATCCCCATCCCGCACACGAACGTCGATAGGGGATCGCACGGCGCCCAAAGGGGATTGTCGATGTAGGCAAGCTAACGCCGGTGCGATACCACTTGTCGTGGTCAAGTTTTGGTAGACACGTAGACAGGGGATTTCAGGCGGTGGCTTTGTCGTAGTCGGCCGGGGATCGACACCCGTGCGCATCCTGCTGCGATCTGACAATGGCTTGGTGTTCAGCGGCCGCGACTACACGCGACTGATGCGCAGCTATGGCTCGAAGCAGGAGTTCATCACGCCACACTGCCCGCAACAGAACGGATTGATGGAGCGAGTGATCCGAACGCTGGAAGAGCAATGCGTGCACTGGCATCGTTTCGAAAGCCAGATGCACGCTACACGGTTAATCACTGACTGCATCGCCTTCGACGACCAACAGCGCACTCATCAGTGCGCTGAAGATGATGACCGCAGATGCGGCCTATACCGCTACATTAACCCCATGACCTGAGCAGAAACCGATGGGTCATTACATGGCTCGATAGTGTCCCCCAATGCGGCAATCTGGGTCGGGCACTGCCCCATATTTCGCAGGGAGTTGTTTAGAAAACTCCCAACATCAGGTATTCCTTACGAGTCTTGTGGAGAAGTCGATTTCTCATCCGCATAGAACGAAGTGGATGGCTTACATTGATGTCGCAAATGCCTCTTGGATCTCTGCGGCAAGTCACGCTACGGTTTGGTACACGTTAGGGTGATGCGCCCGCCAACAGCGTTCGGAGACGGGATGTCGGATTCGTTGTTTAGAAACCAAGTGTTGGATGCAAAGCGAAGTAGCTGGTTGAGTGGAATTGTGCTCACCCAATCCTTGGGGCTTTGGGCGTTTACTCTGTTTGCCGCACTCTCGGTGTTGACTGCTGTTTGGTTCTCGGTTCTAGGGGCGTATATGGCATCCACGATCGAGCTGGCGCGCAGACTCTGGTCTTTGCGTGCGAGATTAACGTCCATCACCTCCAGCATATTTGCGGCAAGCCTATGCCTCTCCAACGGACGACGGAAGTTGATGATCGTGGACTCATCCGGGATCGCATCGAGCCCGCTGAGCCGGTGGAACAGCCGCATCGAAGCAATCTAGTGCAGGGCTTCCTCCATGTCCGGATCGCTCAAGGCATACCACTGCAGCAGGTGGATGCGCAGTGTCGTCTCCATCGCATACGGTGGCCGAACCGCGCGACCGGGACGCAGATAATGCGGCTCAATCTAGGCCAGCAGTGCCTTCCACGGCACTATCTGGTCCATCTCGTAAAGGAAAATATCGCGCCGGGTCTGCTTGCGCTTGCGCAGGCCCTGCGCATCCCCAAATGTCAGCCGTATGATGCATTCCACTACGCAGCTAAATAGTGTCCCCCCAAAGCGGCAATCTGTGGCGGGCACTACTGCACAGTTCGCAGGAAGCTGTTCAGAAGCTCCTTAGCGAATGCTCTTGCTGTGAAAAGTAAGTGCCAACTGACCTCCGATTCAAATTTCCGGGAATCGTCCCGGATCCCCGTGCGTGGAAATGCACGTATTAAGAAGGAGTTGTACTATGCGCGAAATGACCATGGAAGAGATTAATAATGTTGATGGCGCGGTGCTGCCTTTGATGTTCGTTGGCGCAGTTGCTCTTTCCCAGGTAAGTTGGACCAGTGTTGCGTTCATGGCCGGCACGATGACTGGAATTGGCATCGGTGGTTCCGTTCTATACAATGCAAAATAACTAGTTTGATGTCCAATTCAAAGCGGGAGAATGATGTGCGTGAATTGACCGGTCTTGAAATTGAGAGCGTCGACGGTGCAGTTGTGCCGGTCGTCATTGGGATTGGAATCGCGTTTGGTAAAGGTTTTGTTGCCGGCGTTGGTATCGCTGGTGCTGGTTATGCGGGTTATCAGTTTTATCAGATGGCTTGGTAAATAGTTAGCTGGATCGCAGGGCTTTTGCCCTGCGATTCTTTGAGGGTTGATATGAAAATTACTGGTGGATTTGATGGGCGACATGGAAAGTTCTATTTTATTTCCTTGGTAGCAATGGCGTCTGCCTCAGCGCTGATGCTGGTGGCGGCGCTTCGGGGTGCTGCGCCTTTGCAGGTTCCTCAAGAGGTTGGAGTTTTCGTTGCCGCATTTTCGCTGCTGTGTTCGACGGCAAGTTACCTGTTAATAAAGAAAGTTAAGTGCTCGTTCCTGCTGCTTGGGGTTTCGGCTGTCGTATTTTCTGCTGCTCTATGGTCGTTTGGTGCGCCTTTTTCGTTCGTGCTGCTTCTGGCACTTCCAGCTCTGCTCTTGTCTTTCATCTCAGCTATTTTTCGGGATAAGGTCGATGTCCAGGTCGAGAGGGATGACTAGCGTTCTGTATCTATAGATTGGTTTATTTCTAGTCCATTGATCACTCATGGCTGTGCGAGATTTGTCGTCCTCATGGCCTGCATCTGCGGACGCTCTGAACAACTATTTCGGTAGTGCCGTCCGCTGGCCGGCAGCCTGAGAGACAATAGAGGCACACGTTGAGAAGCCATCCATGCAGCTGACATTGTTTGCGCTGTGCAATCTGTGGATGGTGCACTGGCAGTTACTGCTGGCATAGGGATCAATCCGTCTCGAGGTGCTCGGAAGGGGCACTTCGAGCACGAAAGGACATGGCAACCCACTGCGGCTGATGACTTAGGAGCATTCTGGTGCTGGAAATCCAGCACTCAGCAACGATTGTTCAGTGCATCCCAAGCGACCGCCCGTTACGTGAAGAAGGAGAGCGATCGTCTGCGTGAATACGTACCGCGTACCGACGAGCAGCAACTGATGCACGATTTGCTGCACAAGCGGCGGGCCCGGGTGGAGACACGCGTGCGCTCGTAGCAATCCTTCGGGGTAAGCGGAAGTGGCCCCCTAGAGAACTGTCAGATCTGTTCCGCGCCCTAGCTGGGACGCTAGCCGAGCTTGAAAGCGCGCTGTGGCGCTTGAGTCGCGATGGAGGGCACTGCGCGCTCTACAAGCGTCTGGTGACCACTCCTGGTGTCGGCTCTGCCGTCGTGGCTCACTTGATCTACTACATGACGCGCTGGCCGTTGGCTAACGTCGACGTATGGATCGCCTGCATCGACCTGGATCCCCGGCCCAATGAGTCTGGCGGCAGAAGTGGGCGGCGTCGGCTGTCCAAACAGGGTACGCAGATGCTGCGCCAGATGCTCTACATGGCCGCGATGGGCCTCAAGCAGTGTCGCCGGGGGCAACCGCTCTACGATGAACTGTCAAAACGCGGTCACCCCTGCAGCACCATCTTCAACCTTCTGCCAAGGAAGCTGGCCAGGATCGCTTGGGATGTCTTCAAGAGTGGCCGCGATTTCGATCCGGCCATGCTGAAGGTGGGTAAAGCCCACTTCCAGCGGGCCTTACCACGAACATAGGATCTCGGCTCTACAACATCGTCCGGTCATCATGCTGGGTGGTGACGTAACGCGTGCCGATCAGAGCGTTGACGCCGGTTGTTCTGATGGCTGAACGCGGACCACGACGACGGCGTATGCCATCCTGGACGGCGCGCGGATGGCCCTGCGCGTCGGTGCGCTGAGTAGTTGGTGCTTCTCTCGGAAGAGATGAATGAATCATGGTCACTGTATGGGAGGAGAGCTGACGCATTTCGCTCTTTAACTCTGCGAAGAGACCTCGCTATCATCCAATGAACGCGGGCAAAGTTACTTTCTAAGAGTGTCTTCAGATCTGTTTCGCAGGGAAGTTCTGCAAGGAAAGCGCGCCGGTTGGTTGGGGTCGATTTCCATCACGCAACCGCTCAGGCTTTGGGTTTTTGCCATCGTAGCCTCTTCCACCGCACTAGTAGTAGTGCTGCTGCTTACATTTGGCACCTATACCCACCGTTCGCACGTGGGTGGACAGCTTGTGCCAGTCAATGGAATCGCGCAGGTCATGGCGCCCGCCAATGGGTTCATGTCGGAAGTCAGAAGTGCCGAAGGCGAGTACGTCGAAGCGGGTGAGGTAGTTGCGGTCCTGACTGTTCCGCGAGCCACCACCACTGATGGGGATACGCTGGCTGCGATGGAATCTCGCTTCGAGCGCAGGACGTCCGGCCTTGGGGCGGTACAGACTGCCAAGAAGATGCGGTTGAGCGCGCAGCAGAAGGGATTGCGTAGGCAGCTTTCCAACGCACAGCGGGAGCTGGCGCAGTTCGACGCCGAAGTGCTGACAAGACGGGATCAGATCAGGATTGCAGAGGAGACGCTGGAACGCCTCCGGCTCCTTGAAGAGGATCGTTACGTCAGCCTCCTCCAGATCAAGCAGCAGGAATCTGCAGCGCTCACACAGAAGGGTGAGATGCAGGCATTGCAGCGACAGGCCATTGCCACGCGCAGGATGATCGAGCAGATCATCCAGGCGCTCAATGAGCTGCCTGGCGAGCATGAGGCCGCGGAAGCGACATTCCAGCAGGATCTCGCCTTGCTTGAGCAGGAACGTGTGGAGAATGTCGCGCGCGGACGGTTGGCTATTGTCGCGCCAGTCTCTGGAATTGTAGCCAGCCAGCAGATCAAGGCCGGCCAAGCCGTGCAAAGCGGCCAGCCGATCATGAGCGTGCTGCCTGGGGATGGTCATTTGGAGGCGGAGCTGCTCGTTCCTAGCCGCGCGGTAGGATTCATAGAGCCCGATGATAAGGTCCTGCTCAGATACCAAGCATACCCTTACCAGAAATTTGGACACCATGAGGGGCGGGTTTCACGGATTAGTCGAAGCACACTGGGTGCAACACAGAACGGTGGCGCGACAGAACCGATGTATCGAATCACGGTCGTTCTCGCATCGCAAACCGTAAGCGCATACGGCAAGCCCGAGTCACTCAAGCCCGGAATGCTGGTGGATGCAGATGTTCTGGGTGAGACGAGATC
Source organism: Stenotrophomonas sp. 86428_Sma (assembly GCF_056481585.1). NCBI lineage: Bacteria > Pseudomonadati > Pseudomonadota > Gammaproteobacteria > Lysobacterales > Lysobacteraceae > Stenotrophomonas > Stenotrophomonas sp. 86428_Sma. Next base: position 4,746,608 of record NZ_CM151156.1, on the reverse strand, counting down.
GTTCTTTGAGTGGGCCCTTGAGCCTATCTACTCAATCAAGGGAACTGTATTCGGGCAATGACTGCAGCATTGGATGAGACATCGTGTCGCTGGCTAAGGCAGCCCATGCACAATGAACGTGTGCCAATTCTAGGGAGACTCACTGTGCGTGAACTGACCACGGATGAAGCTTTCGAAGTCGAGGGGGAAGCTGCTTGCATCAACGGTGCCGGTGCGCTAGTTGGCGGTCCTGCCGGGCCCGCTGCCGGTGCGTGCATCGGAGGTGGAATCGCCGTTGCACTTAACCCGTGCAGGTGTGTTCGTGCACTCCTACGCAGTTTGCTTGGAGGCACACGCTTCTGGAATGAACTGGCACGAGGAGAAAAGATCATGAAGTTTCCGGGTATCGACCAAAGGACTTTCGCCATCTGTGTGTGCTGCCTGGCCGTGATCGCGGCATCTTCAGACAGCCGGATATGGCCACTTCTCTGTGCTGGTGCGGTTGTGGTAGCTACCGCTAGATTCGCTGATACAAGACGCAAGCGGATTCAGAAAAATCATACGTCGCATTGAAGTCTGTGCGCGGTGGGGCAATCACGCGGCCGAGGGCGAACATGCGGCGTACTTGGTATAGGCCATTGGTACTGAAGTTTGCACCAGCCGCGTCTTTTTCAGATTGACTGGGATCTTGGGCTTGTCATCGGAATGAAAGCGATACTGCAGTCGGAGACAACGGAGTGTGGACTGGCGTCGATCGCGATGATCGCCGACTTTCATGGAAAGAAGATCGGCCTAAGCGAGATTCGCCGACGCTATCCGTTGTCGCTCAAGGGTGCCAAGCTGGGCCAGCTCATCCACATTGCACAGCAGTTGGGACTGTCTTCGCGGCCCTTGCGGCTTGAGATGGAGCACCTTTCCGAACTCAAGCTGCCTTGTATTCTGCATTGGAATCTGAACCACTACGTGGTGCTGGTAAAGGTGGGCCGCAGCGGTTTCAGGATTCTTGACCCCGCCATCGGTGAGCGGGTGCTTGCACTGGAGGAAGTGTCCGAGCACTTCACGGGTGTGGCGCTTGAGCTGACTCCCACTGCGGAGTTCCAGAAGGAGGCCCGGCCGGCCCCGATCTCACTACGGCAGCTGACGGGGCAGATCAACGGTCTGTGGCCCTCACTGGCGTTGGTCCTGCTTCTCTCGGTCGCACTCCAGATCTTCGTGGTCCTTGCGCCGTTCTATACCCAGTGGGTGGTGGATCAGGCACTGGTTTCGGCAGATCGGGATCTGCTTACGGTACTGGGGATAAGCTTCGGGCTTGCCATGCTGTTGCAGGTGGCCATCGGGCTGTTGCGCGGTTGGTCTGTCATTTATCTCTCCTCCACTCTGGGCTTGAGATGGATGGGGAATGTTATCGGGCATCTGCTGCGATTGCCGTTGGACTTCTTCGAGAAGCGACACCTGGGCGATATCATTTCTCGGGTCTCGTCGGTGCAATCCATCCAGAAGACGTTAACGACCAGTTTCGTCGAAGCGCTCATCGATGGCCTGATGGCGATCGTCACGCTAGGAGTCATGGTTCTCTACAGCTGGAAGCTGGCGTTGGTGACGCTGGCGGCGGTGGTGCTGTACACCTTGGTCCGCGCCACCGCGTACGCGCCAGTTCGCAATCGTACCGAGCGCCAGCTCGTTGCCAGTGCAAAGCAGCAATCGCATCTGCTTGAGTCGATCCGCGGCATGCAGAGCATCAAGATCGCCGTCCAGGAGCCGATGCGGAGGGCAGCCTACGAGAACCTGATGGTTGGCACGGTCAATGAGGAAGTTAGGCTTTCGAAGCTGACGCTCGGCTTCACCGTTACCAGTCAGCTGATCTTCGGAGTCGAGAGGATTGCTGTCATCTGGATTGGCGCGGTGCTGACCATGAACAATCTGTTCTCGGTCGGCATGCTGGTAGCCTATCTTGCGTACAAGGACCAGTTCGCACTACGAATGGCCGGTCTGATCGACAAGGCCGTCGAGTTCAGGATGCTTCGGCTGCATGGCGAGCGATTGGCGGATGTCGTTCTGAGTGAACCTGACCAGGATCTCGATCAAATCGAGACAGTGGTACCAATTTCGTCCTCCATCGAGGTCGAGAATCTCTCCTTCCGTTACGCCGAAGGTGAGCCCTGGATCGTCCGCAACTGTTCCTTCCGCGTGGAACAGGGTGAAGCAGTGGCCATCGTGGGCGCATCGGGTTGCGGCAAGTCGACCCTGATTAAACTGCTGCTCGGATTGCTCAAGCCCAGCGAAGGAAGCGTAAGCATCGGCGGGGTAGATATCCAGAAGCACGGTCCACGTGGCATCCGCTCCATGATCGGAGCGGTGATGCAGGATGACCAGTTGTTTGCCGGAAGCATTGCCGACAACATCAGCGGCTTCGATAGCGGCTTCGATGAACAGCGCATCGAGGAAGCTGCTCGGATGGCAGCCGTGCACGACGATATCGCGGGGCTGCCGATGGGCTATCACGGTCTTATCGGAGACATGGGCAACTCGCTTTCAGGCGGTCAGAAACAGCGCGTGATTCTGGCCCGTGCCCTCTACCGCCGGCCTCGGATTCTGTTTCTGGATGAGGCCACCAGCCATCTTGATGTCATGCGCGAGCGCTTGGTCAACGAAGCCGTGCAACGTATGAAGCTGACCAAGGTGATCGTGGCCCATAGGCCGGAGACCATAAGCAGCGCCGACCGTGTCCTGATAATGGAGCAGGGGCGGATCGTCCAGGAGGTGCGGCCACAGCGTGAGGCGTCGACGGCGCCTGCTTCCGATGCCGAGGAAGCAGGCGCGGCATCGGTCTGACTGGCGTCCCACAGGGTATCCAGAAGCGGGCGCCGGTCCGGCGTGCCTGGCTCATCCGGGGCACGTCCCCGCGCTCTGCGCGGTCGCTGGCATGGCTCCGTCACCGTGATGGCGCGACAATAGCCCCATGACCGACCGTATCCCCCTGTTGCTGCTGCCCGGCCTACTCAACGATGCCGAGCTGTGGCGCTCACAGTTGGCTGACCTGGCCGACATCGCCGATTGCACGGTGGGCGACCAGACCCGCGGTGAAACCCTGCAGGGCGTAGCCGAGGACGTGCTGGCGCAGGCGCCGGAGCGCTTTGCGCTGGCCGGTTTCTCGCTGGGCGGTTTCGTCGCCCAGCAGATCCTGCGCATCGCGCCGGAACGTGTGCTGCAGCTGGCGCTGATCGATACCTCGATCCATGCCGATTCGCCGGAACGTGCCGAGCAGCGCCGCAGCCAACGTGCCAGCGTGCGTCTTCCGGGAAAATTCCACGGCTTCGGTGACGTGCTGATGCGCAGCTACATCGATGCTTCTCGGCTGGATGACTACGTGCTGGTGCAGCGTGTGCGCGACATGACCGCGCGGTTGGGCGCCGAAGTGTTCCTGCGCCAGAGCGCGCTGGAGCGCCGCGACGGCCATGACGTGCTGGCCGGCTACCGCGATCCGCTGCTGATCGTCTGCGGTGCGAACGACCGCATCACGCCGCTGGCGGTAAGCGAGGAGATGCACGCCCTGGTGCCGCACTCGCAGCTGGTGGTGGTGCCCGATTGCGGGCACCTGGCACCGATGGAAAAGCCGGACGAGGTCAGTGCGGCCATGCGTGGGTGGTTGCTGCAAGGCGAGGGATAGCGCTGCCTTTGGTAGGTGCCGACCTTGGTCGGCACGATGTGTCATCGACTGACCAGAGGCCAGTGCCGACCAAGGTCGGCATCTACCTGTAGAGCCGAGCCATGCTCGGCTGCAGACGGCCCGGAGCCGAGCGTGGGCTCGGCTCTACAACAATGCCTCAATCCCAGGCCGGGGCAATCCCTTCCGGATTCGCGAGGCGATGGCCGCGATCCAGCTTGGCGATCTGCGCCATGTCTTCGTCGGTCAGGCGTACGGCCGCTGCTTCGAGGTTGGCTGCCAGGTTTTCGCGCTTGGTCGACGACGGAATGACCGAGAAGCCCTGCTGCAGCGCCCACGCCAGCGCAACCTGCGCCGGCGTAGCCTGGTGACGGCCGGCAATGGCCTGGATCACCGGGTCCTTCAGCACTTCGCCATAGGCCAGGCTCATGTAGGCGGTGATGTGGATGCCGTTGTCCTGCAGGAACTTCACCAGCAGGCGGTTCTGCAGGTACGGGTGGATCTCGATCTGGTTGGTGGCGATGGCTTCGGCGCCGAGGATCTCGATCGCCTTGCGGGTCTGCGCGATGGTGAAGTTGGAGATGCCGATCTCGCGGGTCAGCCCCTGCGCCTTGGCTTCGGCCAGTGCCGGCAGGTATTCCTCCATCGGCACATCGACCTTGTCATTCGGTGACGGCCAGTGGATCAGCGCCAGGTCGACGCGGTCGGTGCGCAGCTTCTCGAGGCTGGTACGCAGGCTGGCCAGCAGCGCATCGCGCTTGAACTCGGTGATCCACACCTTGGTGGTCAGGTACAGATCATCACGCGGCACGCCCGACTCGGCGATGGCCTGGCCGACTTCGGCTTCATTGCCGTAGATCTGCGCGGTATCGATGGCGCGGTAGCCGACCTCCAGTGCGTTGCGCACCGAGTCGATCACGGTCTGGTCTTTGAGGCGGAAGGTGCCGAGACCGAAAGCGGGGACAGTCATGGGAAGCTCCAACGGGGGGAAGGGAGTAGCAGAGGGAAGAGGTTAGGACAGGCACCGTATGCATGCCGGCAACGGTGCATTGCATGGATCAATGCGCGGTGGCGGCAATGCCGTCGGCGCGGTGGTCGACGCCATCGCGGCGGTCGAGGCGGCCACTGAGCACGGTCAGCGCGTAGGCCAGTACGACCACCAGCGCGCCCAGCCAGGGCGTATGCATCAGGCCGATGTGCTCCACCACCAGACCGCCCAGCGAGGCGCCCATGGCGATGCCGACGTTGAACGCGGCAATGTTCAGGCCCGATGCCACGTCGGTGGCCTGCGGTGCATAGCGCTGCGCCTGCTTGACCACGTAGACCTGCAGGCCGGGCACGTTGCCGAATGCCACCGCACCCAGCGCCAGCACCGTCAGCAGCATCAACCAGGTGTTGTAGGCAGTGAACGTGAGCACGAACAGCACCAATGCCAGCAGTCCGAAGATGCGCTTCAGCGCGGGCACCGGGCCCAAGCGGTCGGCCATGCGCCCGCCCCACAGGTTGCCGATCGCCACCGACACGCCGTACACCAGCAGCACCAGGCTCACGGCGTTGGCCGGAAGGCCGGTGACGTCCTGCAGGATCGGCGCCAGGTAGGTGAAGGCCAGGAAGGTGCCACCGTAGCCCAGCGCGGTCATCGCATAGACCAGCAGCAGGCGTGGCTGGCCGAGCACTGCCAGCTGCTGGCGGAGGCTGGCCGGCGCACTCTGCGGCAGGTTGCGCGGTACGAACAGCAGCGCGCCGATCAGGGCGACCACGCCGAGGCCGGCCACCGCCAGGAAGGTCGCGCGCCAGCCCAGATGCTGGCCGATGAAGGTGCCCAGCGGCACGCCGGTCACCAGCGCCACGGTCAGGCCGGTGAACATGATGGCGATCGCGCTGGCCGCCTTCTCCTTCGGCACCACGGCGGTGGCGATGATCGCGCCGATCGAGAAGAACACGCCGTGCGCCAGGCCGGTGAGGATGCGGGCGATGATCAGCGAGGTATAGCCGGGTGCCATCCAGGCGACGACATTGCCGAGCGTGAACAACACCATCAGCGCCACCAGCAGTTGCTTGCGCGGTACGCGTCCGGTCAGCGCAGTCAGCACCGGCGCACCGATGGCCACACCCAGCGCGTACAGCGAGACCAGCAGGCCGGCCGAGGGCAGGCTGACCTGCAGGTCGCCGGCGATGGTCGGGATCAGGCCGACGATGACGAATTCGGTGGTGCCGATGGCAAAGGCACCGAGGGTCAACGCCAGCAGGGCGAGGGGAATGCCACGGATCATGACAGGGTCCAGCAGGAGGAAGAGGCTGCGCAGTCTGCGCCGCCGACCTTTGCTGAAAAACCGGTCTTCACGCCAATCACTATTGCCGTGCAGTCAATAATAAGGGCATGAAGACCACTCTCGATGAAATGCAGGCGTTCCTTTCGGTGATCGACAGCGGTTCGATCAGTGCTGCCGCCGAGCAGCTGGGGCAGACGCCCTCGGGTGTGAGCCGCGCGCTGGGGCGGCTGGAGGACAAGCTGGGGATCACCCTGCTGACCCGCACCACCCGCCGCCTGCACCTGACTGCCGAGGGTGAGGCGTTCCTGCGCCATGCGCGCGCGATCATCGATGCGGTGGAATCGGCCGAGGAACAGATGGCGGCGCGCCGCGAGCGCCCGGCGGGGCGCCTGCGCGTGGATGCGGCGATGCCGTTCGTGCTGCACGTGATTGCGCCGCTGGTGGCCGGCTATCGCGCGCGTTACCCGGAAGTACAGCTGGAGTTGAACAGTTCCGACCGCTACATCGACCTGCTCGAACGGCGCACCGATCTGGCGATCCGGATCGGCCCGCTGGCCGACTCCACCCTGCATGCGCGGCTGCTGGGCCGCTGCCAGCTGCGGCTGGTGGCCAGCCCGGACTACCTGGCCAGGCACGGCGAACCGGCCAGCGTCGCCGCGCTGGGCCAGCACACGCTGGTCAGCTTCAACGAGCCGGAATCACTCAACCGTTGGCCGCTGCCCGGAGAGTCGGATGGGCTGCTGCTGGTGCGCCCGGATATTGCCGTATCCAGTGGCGAGACGCTGCGCCGGCTGGCGGTGGAAGGTGTGGGCATCACCTGCCTGTCTGACTTCGTCACCGATCGCGACCGCAGCGCCGGCACCCTGGTGCAGGTGCTGGCGGCGCAGACGCTGGATGTGTACCAGCCGATCCATGCGGTGTACTACCGCAACACCGCCGTGTCGTCGCGGATCAGCTCGTTCGTGGATTACCTGGCCGACGCGATGGCGCAGAGCGACTACGTGCGCTGAGGTTGCCGGCCAGCGGCCGGCACTACCGCATGCGCGGGTGGGCGCGGCCGCTCTGGTGGGTGCGGACCGTTGGTCCGCACTGATCCTGCCGTCGCCCGACCAATGGTCGGGCGCTACCCATGCTGGGGCGGAGGTTGCCGGCCAGCGGCCGGCACTACCGCACGCGCCGGTGGGCGCGGCCGCTCTGGTGGGTGCGGACCGTTGGTCCGCACTGATCCTGCCGTCGCCCGACCAACGGTCGGGCGCTACCCAAGTGGCGGTGGACGCTGCCGGCCTGCGGCCGGCACATCGCACGGGTAGTGCCGGCCGCTGGCCGGCAACCGGATCACTCAGGCCGCACGCGCCAACGCGTCCTTCGCCGCTGTTGTGGTCGACAGATCGAACACATCCACCGCGTCGATCAACCGGTTCGCCTGTTGTTCGAGGCTGCGTGCGGCGGCACTGGCTTCCTCCACCAGCGCCGCGTTCTGCTGGGTGGTGCCGTCCATCTGGATCACGGTCTGGCTGACCTGTTCGATGCCCGCGCTCTGCTCCTGCGAGGCCGCTGAAATCTCGGCCATGATGTCGGTCACGCGCTGCACCGATGCCACGATCTCGGCCATGGTGTCACCGGCCTCGCGCACGCGCTGCGCGCCGTGGCCGACCTGCTCAACCGAGGCTTCGATCAACGCCTTGATCTCCTTCGCGGCCGCCGCCGAGCGCTGCGCCAGCGTGCGTACTTCACTGGCGACCACCGCGAAGCCGCGGCCCTGCTCGCCGGCACGCGCGGCTTCCACTGCCGCGTTCAGCGCCAGGATGTTGGTCTGGAACGCGATGCCATCGATCACGCTGATGATCTCGTCGATCTGCCGTGACGAGGTCTCGATCGCACCCATCGTCGCCACCACTTGGCCGACCACGCTGCCGCCCTGCGAGGCGACCGTGTGCGCGCCGATCGCCAGCTGGTTGGCCTGGCGTGCATGCTCGGCGTTCTGGCGCACGGTGGAGGTCAGTTCTTCCATCGACGCGGCGGTTTCTTCCAGATTGGCCGCCTGCTGCTCGGTACGGCGCGACAGATCATTGTTGCCGGCGGCGATCTCTGCAGCCGCAGTGTGGATGTTGCCGGAGGCGTGCTTGATGTCGGTGACGATGGTCGCCAGCTGCGCGGCGGTGGTGTTGGCATCGCCGGCGATGCGCGCGAACACGCCCTGGAAATCGCCATGCATGCGCGCGCCGAGGCGGCCATCGGCAATCGCGCGCAGCATGCTGGAGACCTCGCCGAGGTTCAGTTCGGTCGTCTGCATCAATCGGTTCAAGCCGTCGACCATCGCGCGGAAGTCATGCTCGAAGCGCGCGCTGTCGCCACGCTGGCCGAAGTCACCCATGGCAGCGGCTTCGGCCAGGCGGCGGATCTCGCCATTGATCATGCCGAGATTGACCTTGGCGGTATCCAGTGCGTCGGTGATCACTGCCTTCTCGCCGGGCAGGCGTTCCATGTCCTGGCTGAGGTCACCGATGGCGTAACGGCCCATGATCGCAATCGCGCGCAGCTTCACCTGGATGTGCGCATCGACCAGCGCGTTGCTATCGGCCACCATCGTGCCGAATGCGCCGGGGAAGGCACTGGCATCCATGCGGTGGCTGATGGTGCCGGCTTCATGCGCCTGTGCCATCGTGGCCTGCGCATCGAGCACGCCGCGCAGTGTGGACTGCACCGCCTGCATGGCCTGCGCGAGCCGACCGATCTCATCGCGGCTGCGCACCTGCACCACATGCTGCAGATCACCGGCGGCCACTGCACGCGCAGCGGCTTCCACCGCCAGCACCGGCTGCACCACCGCACGCCGCAGCCACCAGCCCAGGCCCATCAGCAGCAGCACGGCGGCCAGCACGGTCAGCGCCGCGCACAGCAGCAGCGTCTGCCGCGCCTGCTGCGAACGGGCCGCTACCGCCGCTTCGGCCACCTGCGTGGCGTGCGTACTCAACGCATCCAGCGCGGTTGCCACCGGGCGGTCCTTGCCGCGCACGAGGTTGTCGCCGGCGGCGGGATCGTAGCTGGCCTCGGCGAACGCCTGCAGCGCCGCGTGATAGTCCTGCTGCAGCTGCGCATGCAGGCCGATGAAGGCCTGCGCCAGTTCGCGCGTGCGTGCATCCGGGCTGCTGACCAGGCCCTTGGCCAGCTGCTCGACCAGACGACCCTCGCTGTCGAAGGCGTCCAGGTGGCGTTGGCGCAACGCGTCGTCGTGGCCGCGCAGCAGCACGTTCTTCCATTCCTGCACCTGGCCGCGGAACTCGCGCTGCAGGCGTTCGGCATCGCGGCTGTGCGCGACTTCGGGTGGAACCTCGGTGGACAACTTCAACCAGGCGGAGGCCAGGCCGGCCAGAGCGCACAGCAGGACCACAGCCAGACCAACAGAAACCGCGCCGAGCAGCTTGGACTGCAGGCGCGGAGCACGGACAGACGCATTCATGGGGAAGAACTCTCGGGAAGGGGCACTGCGGTATCGACCCGCTGCGCACGCCCTGAAGTGGGATGTTGATCACATTCGCGTTTCGTTTAGTGATGTGAAGGAGATGTTTCATAGGACAGATGTGTCCATATGGAACGAAAGCAGACCCTCGACAGAGGAATTAAATGTAACTAATGTTGTTACATGAAATCCGCGAACCCCCTCTCCGACGCCCTGCACGTGATGGCGCATCTGGTCGGCCATGCCGCCCCGCGCACGTCCGAACAGCTGGCGTCCTGCCTGCCGACCCATCCTGTGGTGATCCGTCGTCTGCTGGCACAGCTGCACAAGGCCGGCCTGGTGCGCAGCACCCGTGGTCACGGCGGCGGCAGCCTGCTGGCACGCGATGCCGCGGCGATCACCCTGCATGACATCTATCTGGCGGTGGGAGCACCGCCGCTGGTCCAGGTCGGCGCTCGCGATTCCGGCGGTGGCTGCCCGATCCAGCAGCTGGTCAACAGCGCCCTGCTCGAAGGCGCGCGCGAGGCGCAGCGGCTGCTTGAGCAGCGCCTGCAGGCGACCACGCTGGACCAGCTCGGCGCCGACTTCGCCCGCCATCTTGCCCATCACCGTTCCCTGGAAGGTCACCATGAATCCTGATGTGCTCATCGTCGGCGGCAGCTACGCCGGCATTGCCGCCGGCCTGATCCTGGCCCGTGCCCGTCGCCCGGTCACCGTCATCGATGCCGGTTCACCGCGCAATCGCTTCGCCAGTCATTCGCACGGGGTGCTGGGGCTGGATGGCATCAGTGGCGCCGAGCTGCTGAAGACCGCGCGTCAGCAGCTGCTGGACTACCCCACGGTGCGTTGGGTGCATGCCGAAGTGGAGCACGCCCGCACCACCGCCGAAGGTGTGGAAGTGCGTACCGCCGATGGCCAGGTGCTGGCCGCGCGCAAGCTGCTGCTGGCCAGCGGCATCGCCGACCAGCTGCCGGAACTGCCCGGACTGGCCGAGCGCTGGGGCAGCACCGTGCTGCACTGCCCCTACTGCCACGGCTATGAAGTCGGTGGTGGTGCCATCGGCCTGCTCGGCGGCCATCCGATGTCCGCCAGCAAGGCGCCGCTGTTCGCCGATTGGGGCAATGTCACGTTCTTCAGCATGGGTCTGGAGATCACCGATGAGGAACGCGCCGCCATGCAGCAGCGTGGCGTGCACATCGAGACGTCACCCGTGCTGGGTGTGCAGGGCGACCAGCCTACCTGGCTGGAAGTGGAGCTGGCCGATGGCCGCCGTATCGCACAGCGTGCGTTGTTCGTGCCGGCTACCCAGGCGATGGCCACGCCGCTGGTGCAGCAGCTGGGGTGCACATTGGTCGAGAGCCCGCTGGGGGTGCTGATCGAGGTCGACATGATGAAGCAGACCTCGGTGCCGAACGTGTATGCCGCAGGCGATGCGACCACGGTCGGCAACATCACCCTGGCCACCGCCGAGGGCGTGCGTGCGGGGATCGGCGTGCATCATGCGCTGGTGGCCGAGGACAGCGTGCCGCGCTGACCCCCGACGCGACGTGCTGCTCTGGTAGATGCCGACCTTGGTCGGCGCCGTTTCATCCACGCATGGCGTGGAAGAGCAGTCGAGCAAGCTCGACGCTACGGATCCCGGGCATCCAGTCGCCCGTGCCCGTCGAGCAGGTGCCGGCCGAGGCCGGCACCGTTCCATCATCCCTTCACGCACAGCACCTGCCGCAGCGTGTGCACCACGTCGACCAGGTCGAGCTGCGCGGCCATCACATCGTCGATCGACTTGTACGCGGCCGGCGACTCATCCAGCACGCCGCTGTCCTTGCGGCATTCCACATGCGCGGTGGCCTCGCGGTGCTGGGCCAGCGTGATCTGCTGCCGCGCAGCGCCACGGCTCATTACCCGGCCGGCACCGTGGCTACAGCTGTGGAAGCTGTCCGCGTTGCCCTTGCCACGCACGATGTAGCTGCGCGTGCCCATGCTGCCGGGAATGATGCCCAGCTCGCCCTCGCGCGCGCTGACCGCGCCCTTGCGCGTCACCAGCAGTTCCTGGCCGTGGTGCGTCTCCTTCTGCACGTAGTTGTGATGGCAGTTCACCGCCATCGTTGCCAGCTGGAACTTCGGCAGCCGGTGGCGCATCTCGGCCAGCACCCGCGACATCATTGCCTCGCGGTTCTGCCGGGCATAGTCCTGCGCCCACGACACCGCCTCGACGTAGTCATCGAACAGCGGCTCGCCCTCCATGAAGAACGCCAGGTCCTTGTCCGGCAGATGGAAGCCGAGCACGCGCCGGGCCAGTTCCTCGCGCGCCTTCTCGATGAAGTAGGTGCCGATCAGGTTGCCGGTGCCGCGCGATCCGCTGTGCAGCATCACCCACACCGTGTCCGTCTCGTCCAGGCACAGTTCGATGAAGTGGTTGCCGCCGCCCAGCGTACCCAGCTGGCGGTCCAGCTTGTCGGTGCGGATTCTGCGGTGCTTGTCCTTGATGTTCTCCAGGCCGGCGGCCAGCCCGGACTGCACCAGCCGCGTGTGGATGCTGTCGGGCATGCGGTGGTGCTCGCCGCCGCGTCCGTTGCCGACCGGGATGCTGCGCTCGATGCTGTTGCGCAGCTGCCGCAGGTCATCGGGCAGGTCGTTGGCACGCAGCGTGGTGCGCACGGCGGCCATGCCGCAGCCGATGTCGACGCCGACCGCCGCCGGGATGATCGCACCGCGGGTCGGGATCACCGAGCCCACGGTCGCGCCCTTGCCCAGGTGCACGTCCGGCATCACGGCCACCCACGGCCCGACGAACGGGATCGCGGCGATGTTGCGCAGCTGCTCATGCGCCTGCGCTTCCAGCGGCACACCGTTGACCCAGCCCTTGATCGGCGTGGTGCCCTCGGCGTGCAGCCATTGATAGTTGTGTTGAGTGTCCATGTCTTCGTGTTTGTCCTTGATGGGCCGGCGGCGCGTCCCTGCGCCGCCGCGACCCCCTACCTGATCGTCACCAGCTGCTTCAGCACGCCATCCAGGCCGCCGAACACGGTGAGCTTGTCGATCTTCTCGGTGACCTTCTCCAGTGCCTCCAGCTCCTTCAAGCGCATCAGCACCGGGTTGTCCTCGATCAGCTTTGCGGTGTTGAGCTGCGAACGCGTGGCGTTGGCCTCTTCGCGACGGCGGATCACGCTGGCCTGGGCCTGCTTCTCGGCCAGCACCACACCGTTGAGGATCTCCTTCATCTCACCCGGCAGGATCACGTCCTTGATGCCCACGCCGAGCAAGCGCACGCCGTGGCCCTCGATCGCCGCCTGCACATGCGCGGCGATCTCGCCGTCCAGTGCCGCCTTGTCGCCCAGCAGCTCGTCCAGGCTGCGCGCGGCAATCGCCTGGCGCAGGCCGAACTGCAGCTGCCGGTAGACGAACTCGTCGGCATTGCTGAGCGTACGGTGTGCACGCACCGGGTCGACCACCTGCACGGTCGCGGCCAGGTTCACCCGCAGGGTCACCTTGTCGCGGCTGAGCAGTTCCTGGCCGGACACGTCCAGCGAACGTGCACGCAGCTCCACACGCTCCACCGATACGTTGCCATTGAAGTTCCAGAACGCGTGCAGGCCGGCGTCCAGCGTCTGTCGCAGCGTGCCATCGATGAACAGCAGGCCGACCGACTCGCTCGGCACGGTGCTGATCACTGCCACACGCGGCAGCACGCCCAACTGGCCCAGGCGCTGCTGCACGTCCGCCGGAATGCGCGGCTCGTCACCCAGCGCCATCACGCGCACCTGGGTGTCGACCGAACCCCGCCAGTACAGACGGCGGCTGCCCGGCGGCAGCACTTCATCGATGCGGCCGTTGCGCAGCAACAGACCGACCTCGCTGGCGCCGACGTTGGCCAGCACGAAGTGCGTGTCCAGCTCGGTGCCCAGCGCTTCGATCAGGCTGTCCTGGTCGCTGCCGGTATAGGCCGCGCCCTTCGATGCGGTGTGGATGTCCACGTGCGGGCGGCCGCCGAACGGCGACAGGCGGTGCACGCCCGGCAGCAGGATCTGCTGGAAACGACGGTTGCGATACACCAGGCCGCGCTCGCCGTCGCCGATCACGACCTTGATGGTCCAGAACATGGGAGTCTCTCCTTGTATGGCTCTGGTGGTTCGACCCGTTGCGGATGAATCGCCATGACCCGGGCCGATCAGGTCGTGGCGAGGCCGCCTGCACACGACGTGCAGGCAGCGGAAGAGGGCGGCCATCGGCGGACGGTCCACGCGCGGAGCCTTCGGTGCACCGGCACTGCTGCCGTCGTCGTTCCCGGCAGGCAGCACCGGTGCGGAACGTGGCTGGCAGTGGCGGCGGGCCGGGGCCCGGCGTGCGGTCCGTTGCCTTCCACGTTCCTGCCCGAAGGCGTTGTCCGTGGACGGCGACGATGGCCGCTGGGGCTTGCGCCCCGGGTGTTGCTTCAAGTCATGACGTGACAGGTCATGTGGTTTGGAGTGGGAATCGAACCCACGACAGACGGATTAAGGATCCGTTGCTCTGACCAAGCTGAGCTATCCAGTTGGGGACCGCGCGGAATCGAACCGCGTACCGGCGAACCGGCGCCTGCTTCCAGCAGGCGATCCAGGCGATGGCATGTTCGAGACCTCCGGCATACGCCACGGCAACGCCGCGCGCACCAGCCCGTGGTGGAAACGGGACCGTTGGAGAATCGAGGGTGCAGGCCATCGACATTATCGCGAGCGATAATGTTTTGATGCGATGCAGATAATGTCCAGGCGTCGCCACTCGCGCGAAGTAAATCCTTCGGCGGAGCGGAAAAAACCTGTGTCAGTGAGCGGCGGGTTGCCGCGCGGGGTGCAGTTCTGGCATCGCGGGTCCTTGTGCCGACGCAAACGAAAACGCCCCCGGGACTTGCGTTCCGAGGGCGTCGTCAAGCCTCGGAGATCGGGGTGGCCGATCTCCGCAGGGCGGGTATCAGGCCGTTGTCAGCTGGACTTCCTTGCCGAACACGCGCGCCAGCACGTCCATGCGCAGGCATGGCAGCAGTTTGGCGATGGCGACGGAATGCGCGTTCAAGGGAAGTTTCCAGTGGTTGTTGAAACGAGGTGCGCACGATAAACCACGATTTACTCGCGCGCAACCATTTTGTTCAATTATTTTCTTCTTTTACCGCGCAATGCCGGCCAGCGGCCGGCACTACCGGACTGTGCAATGCCGGCCAGCGGCCGGCACTACCGGGTCTCAAGCTTCCGTGCTGGCGGCATCCAGCTGCGCGACATCCTGCACGCTCAGCGACACGTTGGCTGCGGCCAGCAGATCGTGCAGCTGCTCGACGCTGGTGGCGCTGACGATCGGCGCGGTGATCGACGGCCGTGCGATCTGCCACGCCAGTGCGATCTGCGCGGCACTGGCGCTGTGCTTGCTGGCCACGTCATCCAGCGCCTGCAGGATGCGCAGGCCACGCGGATTCAGATAGCGCTTCACCACGTTCTCGCCACGTGCCGGGCTCTTGGCCGCATCGGCCGACGTGCGGTACTTGCCGCTGAGGAAGCCGCTGGCCAGGGCGTAGTAGCCGATCACGCCGATCTGTTCGCGCTGCACCAGCGGTTCCAGCTCCTTCTCGTAGCCGGCGCGGTCGTACAGGTTGTACTCGGGCTGCAGGGTTTCGTAACGCGGCAGCTTGTAGTCGGTGGATACCTTCAGCGCATCGGCCAGGCGCGTGGCGCTGTAGTTGGACGCACCGATCGCACGCACCTTGCCGGCTTCGATCAGCCGGCCGAATGCGGCCAGGGTCGCTTCCAGCGGCGTTGACTCGTCATCCTCGTGGGCCTGGTACAGATCGATCACGTCGGTCTGCAGGCGGCGCAGCGAATCTTCCACCGCGGCGTTGATGTTGTCCGGGGTCAGGCCGGGGCGCTCGGCCCACTTGGCCACCTTGGTCGCCAGCACCACCTTGTCGCGCTTGCCGCTGCGGGCAAACCACTTGCCGATCAGCGTTTCCGATTCGCCGCCGGCATTGCCCGGCACCCAGGCCGAATACACATCGGCGGTGTCGACCAGGTTGAAGCCGGCATCGACGAAGGCATCGAGCAGGGCGAAGCTGGCCTTCTCATCGGCGCTCCAGCCGAACACGTTGCCACCGAAGGCGAGCGGACGTACATGCAGGCCGGAACGGCCCAGTTCGCGGGTTGCCGTCATGGGCACGGACTCCTTGGGGGAAGTGCTCCAGAATAAAACGCGTTGTGTGACCGTGCTGCGGCGGTGACCACAAAACAGTGTTCCGCGATGCGCACGCAGCTAACGTTTTGTGAACACCTGGGACGCTGCGGCTGCTAGTCTCGCCGCATCTTCCGCTGGAGTCGCTCCGATGATGCCTGCTTCGTCCCTGCGTGGTTGCCGCCTGCTGCTTGCTTCGGCCCTGCTTGCCGCTGTTCCCGCGTTCGCCGCACCGGCCACGGTGGCACCGGCGAAGATCCAGGTGTCACCGGCCATCGATGCGGCGGTGAAGGCGTCGACCCGTGATGCCAACAACGTCAAGCGCGATGGCTTCCGTCATCCGGCGCAGACGCTGTCGTTCTTCAAGGTGACGCCGGAAAAGACCGTCATCGAGATCACCCCCGGCAACGGCTGGTACTCGGAGATCCTGGCGCCGCTGCTGCAGGACAAGGGCCACTATGTTGCCGCCGTGGTCGACCCGATGGCGGTGCCCGAGGGCCGCGGCCGTGACTACCAGCAG
Organism: Stenotrophomonas sp. 86428_Sma; assembly: GCF_056481585.1. Taxonomy (NCBI): domain Bacteria; kingdom Pseudomonadati; phylum Pseudomonadota; class Gammaproteobacteria; order Lysobacterales; family Lysobacteraceae; genus Stenotrophomonas; species Stenotrophomonas sp. 86428_Sma. The sequence continues at coordinate 4,730,523 of NZ_CM151156.1, read as the reverse complement.
CGCAGCCGCGACAGCCTGGAAAAGAAGTACGCCGGTGCGCCGGCACAGTTCGGCAAGACCGCCGTGGTCGCCTACGATCCGGCCAAGCCGGTGTTCGGCCCGGCCAGTTCAGCCGACGTGGTGCTGACCTTCCGCAACGTGCACAACTGGCGCAAGGCCGGCCAGGCGCAGGGCATGTTCCAGGGCTTCTTCAACGTGCTCAAGCCGGGCGGTGTGCTGGGTGTGATTGAGCACCGCGCCAAGGCCGACGTGGCCGACGACGATGACACCGGCTATGTCGGCCAGCAGCAGGTGATCGCGATGGCCGAGGCCGCCGGCTTCAAGCTGGACGCGCGCAGCGAGGTCAATGCCAACCCGCGGGACACCAAGGACCACCCGAACGGCGTGTGGACGCTGCCGCCGACCAACCAGCACGACAAGGCTGATGATGCGAAATACCAGGCGATCGGCGAAAGCGACCGCATGACCCTGCGCTTCATCAAGCCGTAAGAGGGGTGCCGGTCAGGACGGCCGACATCGTTCCTGCTCGGCTCATCGCGCGTAGCGCGGCGCATGGCTGGTCCCAACCGGCCATGCGCCGGAATTCGATCGTATGCAAGGACATGAATTGTTGAAGAAGGTCTTTTACATCGCTGTCGCGGTGCTGGTGCTGGGGCGGTTGATCGATTTTGTGTTCTACGGTGGTCATGCCCACGATCTGATGGCGACGGTAGGGTTTGCCGTGCTGTTCGCGGGTGCCCTTCTGGAGGAACGTTCGCGCAGGGCCGACCCGCCGGCCGCAGGCCTGCGGCGGCGGGCCAATGTCATCGCCGCGTGCGGCATCGCACTGGTGCTGGGCTCGTTCCTGCTGGAATGGAAGGTTTTCGGCTGAGCCGGCCGAGATTGGGGCGGCAGGAAAGCGCAGCCGCAACCACGCTCACCGCGCGCAGCGCAACGTATGGCTGGCCCCAGGTCCGGCCATGCGCCGGAGTCCAATCGAATTCAAGGACATGGACCGTTGAAGAAGGTGCTGTATATCGTCATCGCGGTGCTGGTGCTGCCGCGGCTGTATGACTTTGTGTACCACGGTGGGCATGCTTACGACCTGCTGGGAGCGACGGGTTTTGCGGTGCTGTTCTTTGGCGGGGTGCTGGACGAACGCGCCCGCATGACCTGTCCGCCACCCGCGGCGCTGCGTCGCCGGGCCAATGTCGTCACGGCATGCGGTTTCGTGTTGGTGCTGGGGTCGTTCCTGCTGCAGTGGAAGGTATTCGGCTGAGCCCTTCGTGTTCGTGGTCGCAGGAAAGCGCAGCCGGGCATGGGCTATGCCGGCCGACTTGACCGGCACCTTTCGAGCCGCCGCACGCGGCATGGGACAATGCCCCACCCGCCGCCTGCCGTGCCCGCAATGCTGATCGCCTTCAACAAGCCCTTCAACGTGCTCTGCCAGTTCACCGACCGCAGCGTGCCACCGCGGCCGACCCTGGCCGGGTTCGGCCTGCCGCCGCGCGTGTATGCCGCCGGTCGCCTGGACCATGACAGCGAAGGCCTGCTGCTGCTGACCGACAACGGTACGCTGGCGCACAAGCTGACCGACCCGAGGCACAAGGCTGACAAGACCTACTGGGTGCAGGTGGAAGGCATGCCCAGCGACGAACAGCTGCAGCAGCTGCGCACGGGCGTGGTGCTCAATGACGGGCCGACCCTGCCGGCGAAGATCGAGCGCCTCGATCCGGCGCCGTCGCTGTGGACACGCGATCCGCCGGTACGCTTCCGCAAGACCGTGCCCGACGCCTGGCTGGCGATCACGATCCGGGAAGGCCGCAACCGGCAGGTGCGGCGGATGACCGCGGCGGTGAACCTGCCGACGCTGCGGCTGGTCCGCGTGTCGATGGGGCCTTACCGGCTGGACGACCTGCAGCCGGGGCAGTGGCGGCAGATCGGTTGATGCAGAAAGGGCCGGATACCTTCCGGTGTCCGGCCCTCATGTAGTGCCTTGGGGTCAGAGTCCTTCCTGTGGAAAGGATCCGACCCCGGCAGGCTCAGGCGTCGCTGCCGATATCGCTGTGCTCGTCCACCACGGTGTCGTTGCGGCGGTCACGTGCGTTGATGCGCTGCGCCTGGCCATTCACCACGTGGCCATTGGCGGCCTTCTTCTTCTGCTGCTTGCGGTACAGCGCGTAGCCGAGCAGGCCTACACCGACCGCAGCGGCGGCCACGGCCACTGCCGGATTGCGGCGCACGAACTTGGTTGCGGCCTTGCCGCCGGTCTTCACTGCGCCGATGGCGGCGCCGGTCTTGATCCAGTCCGCATTGCGCAGGCTGCCACCGGCGCTCTTCAGGCCATCGCCGGCGGTGTGGGCCAGCTCCAGGGCGCGCTCCAGAGCGCGGTCGGTGATTACGGTCAGCTTGCTCATGCGGGGGTCCTTTGCCTCGGGTCGAAGTCCAGTGTCGCGTGTTGCCCGTAAACGGTATGTCAGTCGAGGTCACACGTGGCGTGACTTTACCGCAGCCATTCAGGATCAGGCAGGGTCCGCAGCCGGCCCCACCGGTCAGGTCCCGCGCGGCTTGGCCCGATGGGTGGCCGTCGCCGTCCACGGGTCATCCGGCCACGGATGGCGCGGGTAGCGGCCCTTCATTTCCTTTTTCACTTCCGCGTAGGTGTTTTCCCAGAAATTGCGCAGGTCCTGGGTGACCTGCAGCGGGCGGCCACCGGGCGAGAGCAGGTGCAGGGTCAGTGGGACGCGGCCATCGGCGATGCGCGGCGTGTCGGCCAGGCCGAACAGTTCCTGAAGTTTCACCGCCAGCACCGGCGGCAGCGGTTCGCCGCTCTCGCTGTCCAGCGCGTAGGTGATCGGCCGCTCCAGCCCGGAGGGTACGGTGATGCGGGTCGGTGCATGACGCTCGACCAGCTGACGCTGTGACCATTCCAGGGGCGACTTCAGCGCTTCGCCGAAGCTGGACTCGTCCAGCGCATCCAGGCGGCTCTTGCCGGCGAACGCAGGCTGCAGCCATTGCGCACGCGTGGCCAGCAGGGCGTCGTCGCTGCAGTCGGGCAGGCCGAGTTCGGGCATCCAGCGCCGCAGCGACTCCACGCGTGCCTGCCATTGGCGCAGGCCTTCGGTCCACGGCAGCGCCTGCAGGCCGAGTTCGGCCACCGCGTCGGTCAGCGCCTGTGCGGCGTGCTGCGGATCGACCCGGCCTGCCGAGCGGCTGTCCAGCACGATGCGGTCGAAACGGGTCTCGCGCAGTGCCACCAGGGCGCGACGCTCGCTGTCCCAGCGCACTACGTCCTCGGTCACGAAGCGCTCCGGCCAGGCCTTGCGCAGCTGGCCTTCGTCCACCGGTGCGGCACGCAGCAGCAGCGCGTCGCGTGCCTCGAAGCGCAGTTCACTGGCTACCAGCCACGGCTCGCCACGCAGGTCGCTCAGATCGTGCAGGCGTGCGCTGCGACCGTTGGCCAGCAGGTAGCGCAGTGGGTCGCTGGGGTGCTGGACACCGATGCGGTCCGGGAACGCGTGCGCGAGCAGGTCGCCCATTTCGTGCGCCTCGATGCTGGCCGGTGGTGCGGCCTCGCAGCGCAGGCGGCGACGCCACTGCTTGGCGGCGGCATCGATCGCGGCCAGGCCGCTGCGGTTGGCGTCGCCCGGTGCGCGGCCATTGCGGAACGCCGCCAGCGCACGCCAACGCGCGGCCAGCGCATCACCGCCCTGGCGCAACGGATCGCGCGCCTCCAGCAGGGCGGCCAGATCGGCGGCCAGCGCCTGTGCGCGGGCATCGGGCGCGGCCAGCAGCATCGCCGCCATCCGCGGATGCGTGCCCAGCGCCAGCACACGGCGGCCAAGTGCGGTGATCGCACCGCTGCTGGACAGCGCGCCGAGCCGCTGCAGCAGTTCGCGGGCGGCACCCATCGGGCCGGCCGGTGGCGGATCGAGGAAGCGCAGGTCGCTGCTGCCCCAGGCGGCCAGTTCCAGCGCCAGTCCGGCCAGCTCGACCTGATCGATTTCGGCGCGGCGCTGCGGCTCCAGCCGCTGCGACTGCGGCCACAGCCGCCACGCCACGCCTTCGGCCACGCGACCGGCGCGACCGGCGCGCTGGTCGGCCGACGCTTGGGCGATGGCCACCACGTCCAGCCGGGTGAAGCCACTGTTGGGGTCGTAGCGCGGTTCGCGCGCCTGGCCGCTGTCGATCACCACGCGCACGCCGGGCAGCGTCACCGAAGACTCGGCCACGTTGGTGGCCAGTACCACGCGCCGACGACCATCACTGGCCGCCTGCAGGACCCGCGCCTGCTGCTCCACCGGCAGTTCGCCGTGCAGGGCCAGCACTTCGACGCCGGCATCCAGCGATTCCTGGAGCCCGGCCTGCACCCGCGCGATCTCGCGCTGGCCGGGCAGGAACACCAGCAGGTCACCGGGATGTTCAGCCAGGGCCTGCTGCACCGCGCGGCGCACCTGCAGCTCCAGCGCCTCATCGCGGCGCGCCGGGAAATGGCTGATCGCCACTGGGTAGCTGCGGCCTTCGCTGCTCAGCCGCGGCGCATCCAGGAAACGGGCCAGGCGCTCACCATCCAGCGTCGCCGACATCACCACCAGGCGCAGGTCATCGCGCAGCTGTGCCTGCACGTCCAACGCCAGCGCCAGGCCCAGATCGCCACTGAGGTGGCGTTCGTGGAATTCGTCGAACAGGATCGCGCCGACGGTTTCCAGCATCGGGTCGTCCTGCAGCATGCGGGTCAGGATGCCTTCGGTGACGACTTCAATGCGGGTGCGTGCCGAAACCTTGTTCTCGAAGCGGATGCGGTAGCCGACGGTGCCACCGACCTCTTCGCCCAGCTGCCGCGCCATGAACAGCGCGGCGCTGCGCGCGGCGACCCGGCGCGGTTCCAGCAGGATGATCTTCCGCCCCTGCAGCCACGGTGCATCGAGCAGCGCCAGCGGCACCTGGGTGGTCTTGCCGGCGCCGGGCGGTGCCTCCAGCACCAGCCGCGGCTGCGCGGCCAGATGCTGCTGGATCTGTGGCAGCAGCGGGGAAATCGGGAAGAGCGGGGCGTTCATGTGCAAAGGATAAGGGGCCACGGCGGTCGCAGGTACAATGCGCGGGCACTTTTCCCCCGCGATGACCATGCACCTGATCGATATCGGCGCCAACCTGACCCACGACTCCTTCGACCGTGACCGCGATGCCGTGCTTGAACGCGCACGGCAGGCCGGCGTGGTGCAGATGGTCATCACCGGTGCCAGCCGCGAGCACTCGCCACTGGCCCTGCAGCTGGCGCAGCAGCACCCGGGCTTCCTGTATGCCACCGCCGGCGTGCACCCGCATCATGCGGTGGAGTACACCGAGGAATGCGACGCCGAGATGCGCGCGCTGCATGCCCACCCGGAAGTGGTGGCTGTGGGCGAGTGCGGGCTGGACTACTTCCGTGACTTCTCGCCGCGCCCGGCCCAGCACCGCGCGTTCGAGCGCCAGCTGCAGCTGGCCGCAGACAACGGCAAGCCGCTGTTCCTGCACCAGCGCGACGCGCATGCCGATTTCATGGCACAGATGAAGAACTTCGAAGGCCGTATCGGCCCGGCGGTGGTGCATTGCTTCACCGGCGAGCGTGACGAGCTGTTTGATTACCTGGACCAGGACTGGTACATCGGCATCACCGGCTGGCTGTGCGACGAACGCCGTGGCGCGCACCTGCGCGAGCTGGTGAAGAACATCCCGGCCAACCGCCTGATGATCGAGACCGACGCGCCGTACCTGCTGCCGCGCACGCTGAGACCGATGCCGAAGGACCGCCGCAACGAACCGATGTTCCTCTCGCACATCGTGGAAGAACTGGCGCGTGACCGTGGCGAGGACGTGGCGGTGACCGCCGCGAATGCAACTGCCGCGACGCGTACGTTCTTCCGCCTGCCCGACGCGGGTTGATCAGGTAGTGCCGGCCGCTGGCCGGCAGCAGCATGAACGCCGCAAAAATCGCGCGGTTGCCGGCCAGCGGCCGGCACTACCGGAGCAGGTCGCGCAGGCCCTCACGGTAGCTTGGGAAGCGCGGCTGCCACCCAAGCGCTTCACGCGTGCCACGACTGTCGATGCGCTTGTTGCTCTCGTAGAAGCGCCGCAGCGTCTGGCTCAGCGCAGGGTCGTCCCAGGCCATGGCAGGTGGCATCGCAAAGCCGCCCAGCTGCGCGGCGAAGGCCAGTACCTCCTGCGATGGTGCCGGCTCGTCATCGGCTGGCAGATACAGCCCATCCACGCACGGCCGCTGCATCGATGCGATAACGACCGTTGCCAGGTCATCCACGTGCAGGCGGTTGAACACCAACCCTGGACGCACTACGTGGCGCGCACGTCCCTGTGCCAGCTGCAGCAGCGCATTGCGTCCCGGCCCGTACAGGCCGGGCAGGCGGAATACCGCCGAGGCGATACCGCGCTGCTCCGCCAGCGCACGCCACTGGTCCTCGGCGCGTCTGCGTTGCATGCCGGTCGTTTCAGTGGCATCGGCCACGCTGGTTGCGTTGATCCAGCCGCCGGCCCGATCGGCATAGACCGACGTGGATGACAGATAGCCCACCCAGCGAAGTGCCGGACTTTCCTGCAGTGCCGGTAGCAGCAGACGCAGTGCCGGGTCACCCTCGGCATCGGGCGGCACGCTGCACAGCACGGCCTCGGCCTGCGCGATCTCATCGAGCAGGGCGGGCGACGGTGGCATGTCAGCTCGCAGCTGATGGCGCGGCAGGCCATCGTGCGGTGCCGACGCCGGGTCGCGCGCCGTGCCGGCCACGTGTACGCCCAACGCCCGCAGATGCGTAGCCAGCACGCACCCGCTCCAGCCCATGCCGAGGATCAGCACCCGCGCCGGCAGCGCGTTGGTCTGCAACGCGGCGCTCACGCGCTGCGCAGCGCCTGGTAGGCCTGCAGGCTGCTGTAGGCGACCTGCAGCAGCAGAGCTTCCTGGTCGGCCTTGCGCGCGCGCGCCAGCATGTCGCCGACGATCTGTTCTGCCTCCACCTGCTGGCCGGCTTCCAGATCGCGCAGCATCGAAGCCTTCAACGCAGAGCCGGCCTGGGTCAGGGTGCCGCGTGCGGTGTCCTGCGCAGCATCGGGAATCGGCTCACCGGCAGCTTCGGCCACGGCCAGGCATTCGTCGTACAGGCCACGCACGATCGCCTCGCCATCATCGGTGGCGACGATGCTGCCGATATCCGCGCGCAGCAGGCAGGTCGAGGCGGCCAGCGCGGTCAGGAAGGTGTACTTGATCCACTGTTCCTGGCCAATGTGCTCGCTGGCCAGATGATCGAGGTTGGCCTGCACGCAGGCGGCGGCGAAGGCACGCACGCGTTCGGAGATGGCACCGCTGTCGCGCTCGCCGAAGGTGAGCTTGGCCGGCTTGCCCAAGTGCAGCACGGCGCCGTCGGGGGCCTTGGTGGCACTGATGAAGCACAGGCCGCCGAGCACGGCGTCGCGGCCGAAGCGCAGGTCCAGCGCCTTGTAGTGATGCAGGCCGTTGAGGATCGGCAGCACGGTGGTGTTCGCGCCCACGGCCGGAGCGATGGCATCGATCGAGCTGTCCAGGTCGTAGGCCTTGCAGCTGAGGATGACCAGGTCGAACGGCTTCTGTGCGGCAAGCGCGGGAAGGACGTCGGCGGTGACGTGCTGCACCGGGAAGCTGGCGTCGCCGAGCGGGCTGCGGATGACCAGGCCATCGCGGTCCAGCTGGGCGGCGCGTGCGGGGCGCACCAGGAAGGTCACGTCCACGCCAGCCTGAGCCAGGCGACCGCCGAAGTAACCGCCGGTACCGCCGGCGCCGAGGATCAGGATGCGCATTGCACGTTCACCGTTTTCTGGGGAATCAGGAGTGCGATTGTGCCGGAGATTGCGGCCAACGGCGGAGCCCCTCGTGGTGGTTCGCGGAAAGCACTGTTCATTGGGGTAGGCCGGGCGGGTAGGCCGCGCAGGGGACGCTGCAAGTACGTCCCTGTAAGCTCGGTCGCCGCATCCATGCGGCTCACGCCCCTGCGCAACCTACCCGTCCGGCCACGGACATGTTCCGGGCGCGGCCACCACGGAAAGCAGATCAAGAGCGGAAGCGGGTCGCTCGCTGCGCGAGCTCGTGTAGAGCGGTGCTCAGGGTAGTTGTTCGCTGAAGTCTTCGGTGTAGCCCAATAGCAGTGTGGTGCGGTTGGCCAGCGTTGCAGCCAGTTGTGACCAGGTGTCGTGCGTTCCGGCCGCGTAGATGCGCTGCAGGTCCGCGACCAACGCGCCCGCCTCTGCAGGCGACGGTGCGCTGTCGCGCTGGAAACCGAGCCACGATGCGCCGAGTCCGAACAGACGGTAGTCGTAGCGCTCCTGCAGATGCCGGATCAGGGCGTGGTTCTGGAAGAGGTCCCAGTCCGCGCTGAAGTAACCGTTGGGCAGGGCGGCAATCAGCAGGTCGTCACTGGCTACGGGTACCTGTTGCACGCAGACCACGTCATCGATGATGAGATCCGGCTTCGCATTGGCAGCGACCAGCGCCTCGATGTCCTCGTCGCTGCACATCAACGTACCCGCCAGCGCTGTCCACTGCAGCCGATGCGTGGAATGCTCGAGCTGCGCGACGACGTGCGCCAGCAACCGCTCGCGTGCCGCCAACGCATCTTCCGGCGTCGCCGGGTCTTCGTCCTCGTACAGCGCGATGCGCTCGTCGTCGGACGCGTGCATGCTGGTGTAGCGGCACTGGCCGACATCGTCGAGCGTGCAGAGATAACGAAGGCGGGGATCAGCCGTCTGCAGCGAGGCCAGGCAACCCAGCACCTCATCCATCGTAGGCGAATCGCTCAGCAGGACGTGGCTGAACGCATCGATCGGACCATCCGACACGGCCTTGTCCAACGCAATGGAAGTGATCTTCATCGCCACAGCCTAGCCGTAATCCGAAACGAAAAGAGCCAAGCATCGGTCTTACCGTGAACGCTCCATCCACGCATGGCGTGGATCCATCGTGTCGACCAAGGTCGACACCTACCAACAGCGACCGGAAACTGTCAGGGGTGGGGCGGTGTGGGGGTGCAGGACCGTTGGCGCCATGGATGGCGCCATCGAGCCCCCACGGACGGGTTTACGGCGTGTCCTGCACCCTCACACCGCCCCGCCCAACTCGTGATGCTTCCGCCTTGGCTGTTGCTGTTGCCGGCCAGCGGCCGGCACTACCACTGCAGGTGCAGGTGCAGGGCCGCAGTGCCGCAGGCCCTGCAGGCACCCCTCAGCTGCGCATGCCCACGCCACGGCGCAGCAACCACAGCGCCAGCGCCGTCAGCACCACCACGAAGCCGATCATCAGCCCGTAGGCCACCGGCAGCGGCACATCGCTGCTGCCCAGCAGGCCATAGCGGAATGCATTGACCATGTAGAAGATCGGGTTCGCGTGCGTGGCCGCTTCCGCCCAGCCCGGCAGCAGCTTCACCGAATAGAACACGCCGCCCAGGTAGGTCAGCGGGGTCAGGATGAAGGTCGGCACGATCGCCACGTCATCGAACTTCTTCGCATACACCGCGTTGATGAAACCGGCCAGCGAGAAGATCGTCGCACCCAGGATCACCGTGGTCAGCATCACCAGCGGGTGCGGGATGCGCACCGGGGTGAAGAACATCGCGATGATCAGCACGATCACGCCCACCATCAGGCCGCGCAGCACCGCACCGGCCACGTAGCCCCACAGGATCACCCAGTTCGGCATCGGGCTGACCAGCAGCTCTTCCACGTGGCGGCCGAACTTGGCACCGAAGAACGAGGAACTGATGTTGCCGTAGCTGTTCTGGATCACGCTCATCATCACCAGGCCCGGCACGATGAACTGCATGTAGGTGTAGCCGCCCATGTCCCCCACGCGCGACCCGATCAGGTTGCCGAAGATCAGGAAGTACAGGGTCATGGTGATCGCCGGCGGCACCAGGGTCTGGCCCCAGATGCGCATGATGCGGGCGACTTCGCGGCGCACGATGGTCATCAGTGCGATGCGGTTGCGCTGGCCGTCGGTCAGCTCGGTGGTGCTCATGCAGGCTTCTCCAGGTTGCCGGTGAGGCGCACGAACAGCTCCTCCAGGCGGTTGCTCTTGGTACGCATCGATCGCACGCGGATACCGGACTCGTTGAGCGTGGCAAACACGCGGTTGAGGTCCATTGCGCGCGGCATGTCGATGTCCAGCGTGTGCGGGTCCGGTGCGGTCAGCGTCGCGCCCTCGATCACCGGCAGCTGCGCCGGCAGGTCACCGTCGATGTCCAGCAGGAAGCCTTCCACGTCCAGCTTGGCCAGCAGGGTGCGCATCGGCCCCTGCTCGACGATCTGGCCATGGTTGATGATCGCCAGGTGGCGGCACAGGTACTCGGCTTCTTCCAGGTAGTGCGTGGTGAGGATGATCGTGGTGCCGGCGGCGTTGATCTCCTTCAGCACGCGCCACATGTCGCGGCGGATCTCGATGTCCACGCCGGCGGTCGGCTCGTCCAGGATCAGCAGGCGCGGGCGGGTCATCATCGCGCGGGCGATCATCAGCCGGCGCTTCATGCCACCGGACAGCGTACGGCTCATCACCTGTGCCTTTTCCCACAGGTGCGCCCGCTTCAGTTCCTCTTCGGCACGCTCCTCGGCTTCCTCGCGCGGCACGCCATAGAAACCGGCGTAGTTCACCAGGATGTCGAAGGGCTTTTCGAACAGGTTGAAGTTGATTTCCTGCGGCACCAGCCCGATCAGGCGCATGGTGGCGCTGCGGTTGCGCACCAGGTCGCTGCCGAATACTTCCACCTGGCCCTCGCTGAGGTTGACCAGGGAGCTGATGATGCCGATCAGGGTGGACTTGCCGGCACCGTTGGGGCCGAGCAGGGCGAAGAAGTCGCCCGGGGCCACTTCCAGGGAAACCCCCTTGAGGGCCTGGGTGCCGTTGTCATAGGTCTTGCGCAGGTCGCGCACGCGCAGGGCGGGCGCCGTATCGTTCTGGGATGCCAAGCTCGAAGCCTTCGCGCCCATGGGCTGGCGCTGGAGAGGGGCGGGGAGGGGCTATTATAGAAGACCCCGAGGGCTTGCCCCGGCTACACACTGTCCCGAAAAGTCGTGCCTGTTCAATTCCCCCTCAAGCTGGTCGGCTGCCGCATGCTGGCCCCGACCGTCGGCCACTACCAGTTCGTGCGTGACGATGGGCAGCCGCTGGATTTCCAGCCCGGTCAGTTCATCCAGGTCCATTTCAGCTACGCCGACGGCACCGAAACCAAGCGCAGCTACTCGCTGGCGACCATCCACGACCACGCGCTGGGCCCGGGCGAGGCGGTGGATATCGCGGTCAGTTTCGTCCCCGGTGGCGCCGCCACGGCCCTGTTCGAGGCGCTGGAGCAGGGCGGCCAGATCAGTGCGTCCGGCCCCTATGGCCGGTTCTGCCTGAATCCCGGTGACCACAATGCCCGCTACCTGCTGATCGCCACCGGCACCGGCGTTACCCCGTACCGCTCGATGCTGCCGCTGCTGGAAAAGGCCATGGCCGAGCGCGGCGTGCAGATCGTGCTGCTGCAGGGCGCGCGCAGCCCGGGTGAGCTGCTGTACAGCGAAGATTTCTACAGCTTCGCCGAAAAGCACCCGAACTTCCGTTATGTTCCATGCCTGTCGCGTGAACTGCCGGCTGATCCGCATCCGGACGTGCAGCACGGCTACGTGCAGCAGGCGCTGGCCGGCTTCACCCCGGACCCGGCCACCGACATTGCCTACCTGTGCGGCAACCCGGACATGGTCGACGCCTGTGCCGAACTGCTGAAGGGCGCGGGGCTGGGCAACCCGCAGATCCGCCGCGAGAAGTACGTCAGCAGCAAGTAAGCCTGCGTAGTGCCGGCCGCTGGCCGGCAACCGCGTGGACCCTGGTAGTGCCGGCCGCTGGCCGGCAGCCCATGAACCAGGGGCGGCATCACGCCGCCCCCGGTGTCCTGCCTCAGTACGCGATCCAGGCGTCGCGCCACGCATAGCCGGTGCCCGGACGATAGGCATCGGCATTGATGTTGCACCAGGCGCCTTCCGGGAACGGGCGGCAGGCATACAGCTTGCCGTCAGTGCCCTTCACCACGGTCTCGCCCGGCGTGTAGTTGCCGAGGCCGGCCGGGTACACGAAGTCGAAGTCGCCGCCCGGCGGATCGACCGGATCGATCGGCCCCGGCCCCGGCACCTGGGTTTCCAGCTGGAAGCGGTTGCCCGGCTTCAGGTACACGCGGTTGTCGGTGGCCGAGGCGACCGGCGTGATCACGCCGTTCTTCATCACGCCCACGCGCGCATGCTGTGCACTGGCATTGACCTTGCGGGCCAGGGCCAGCGGCCACTGCGTCGGGCTGGTCTGGCCAGCGGCCAGCTTGGTTTCCACGCGCTCCAGATCGTTGCCGTTGGCATTGAACACACGCAGGGTCACGGTGCTGTCCACGTCCAGTGCGCCATTGGCGGTCACCGCGCCGGCATCCTGCCACTGCGGCGGCGGAACCACGCCACCGCCACCTTCGAAGCGCACGTCCATGCAGGTGTAGAAGGCTTCCTGCGAATCCGAGCGCTGCCAGGTGTTGTAGATGATGTGCTGGCCAGTGCGCTTGGGCAGCGGGCAGTCCAGCTTGTAGACACCGCCTTCGGACAGCGGCACGTTGCCCAGGGTGCAGAATTCCTGCAGGTCGGCCCAGCGCAGCGGGCTGCCCGGCTGCCAACCGTCACGGGTGACGTAGAACTTCCACTCGCGGGTGGCGTGCGGCGCCGGCGCCAGGAATTCGAAGGTGTAGCGGCCACGCGAATCGGCGCGCATCGGCGTGGTCGGCCAGTCGCTGCGATTCAGATCGAGGCCGCGGTACTTGGGGATGCTGGCGCTGCACAGCTCGCCATCGCGCACCAGGTCGCGGTGGTTGCCATTGGCGTTGCCGTGGGCGATCGCGCTCCAGTCATAGAACGGCTGCGCGCCGCCGATGGCCTTGGCCGCGGCACAGGCCGGGTTGGTCGGGTTTTCCGGATTGCCTTCGTGGCACTGCTTCACGCGGCTGAGCGGCTTGGACATGGTGCCGTGGGCGAGGGCGCTGCCGGACAGGGCCAGGCCGGCAACGACGGACAGAGCGAGGACTGCCCGGTGGGACAGGTGCATGCAGGAACTCCTTTGCGAAGTGTGGGAAACCTCGCGCAGTCTTCACGTGCAGGGCCGTCGGCAACATCGGACAAGTTTGAAATCGATGGCGGCTGTGTTCGATCTGCAACACGGTGCTCACTGTGCCGCCATCCGGGCGAAAGGCGGTGCACTGTGCACCGCCTCCCGCATCACTGCCTCAGTACGCGATCCACGCATCGCGCCATGCTGCACCCACGCCCGGCCGGTAGGCTTCGGCGTTGACGTTGCACCATGCACCTTCCGGGAACGGGCGGCAGGCATAAAGCTTGCCGTCGCCGCCCTTCACCACGGTCTGGCCCGGCACGTAGCTGCCGATACCGGCGGGATACACGTGGTCAAAATCACCGCCCGGTGATGGCGTGCCGGGGTCGGGCACCTGGGTATCGAGCTGGAAGCGGTTGCCATCCTTCAGGTACACGCGGTTGGCGGTGGCCGAGGCCGTCGGTGTGATCACGCCATTGCTGAGCACACCCACGCGTGCGTGCTGGGCGCTGGTATTGACCTTGCGGGCCAGCGCCAACGGCCACTGCGCGGCCGCAGTCTGGCCACTGGCCAGGGTCGCTTCCACGCGTTCGACATCATTGCCGTTGGCGTTGAACACGCGCAACGCCAGGGTGGTGCCGACCGGCAGCTCGCCGCGCGCGGTGACCGGGCCGGCATCCTGCCACTGCGCTGCGGGCGGGGTGCTGCCACCGCCTCCTTCAAAGCGCACGTCCATGCAGGTATAGAACGCCTCGGTCGAATCCGAGCGCTGCCAGGTGTTGTAGATCACATGCTGGCCGCTGCGCTGTGGCAGCGTGCATTGCAGCTTGTAGGTGCCATCGGCCGACAGCGGCGTGTTGCCCAGCGTGCAGAACTCCTGCAGGTCGGCCCAGCGCAGCGGGCTGCCCGGTTGCCAGCCGTCGCGGGTGACGAAGAAGCGCCAGTCGCGCGTGGCGTGCGGTGCGGTCGCCTTGAACACGAAGGTGAACTTGCCGTTGGCGTCTGGCTGGATCGGTGTGGTCTGCCAGTCGCTGCGGTTTACATCCAGCCCGCGGAAGGTCGGGTTATTGCCGCTGCACAGCTTGCCGTCGGGCACCACGGCCTGGTGGTTGCCGTTGGCATTGGCCTGGTTGATGCCATTCCAGTCGTAGAACGCCTGCGAACCGCCCACCGCTTTCGCGGCGGCGCAGGCCGGGTTGGTCGGGTTCTCCGGATTGCCTTGGAAACAGGCATAGACGCGGCTGACCGGCATGGTCATGGTGCCGTGGGCGAATGCGTTGCCGGCCAGGCACAGGCCCGCAGCGGCGAACGAGGTGGCCAGCAACAGCGGTGTGGATCGGAATGACATGGCGCTTCCTTGTGGTCGTCGAAAGAGAACGGTGACCGCAGGAGCTGCGCTGCACGGCGGACTTTCGGCGGCACCACGGCGAGTATCGAGTCGCGATGCAGGCTGAGGAACCACCGAAGCGCCGATCCGTGACTGGGGGTGTGAAGCCCTTCCCGCAGGCTTCACGCGGGACTGAACGGATGCGTTGGCGGTCACGGGATCGGCGTGGCATCGATCACGTCGTGGAGATCCTGCTACGTCGGCGCCATACCCACTCGATCTGCCTGGCACGAGAAGCAGCCGTGGGCCGCGTTGTGCAGCTGCACGAAGGCCACGGCAGGGTCGGCAAACAGCGCGTCCAGCCGGGCGGCAACATCAGTGCCCGCGCTGATCTCTGCGGCCAGCATCAATGCAGCCTGGTCATAGGCGCGCAACGAGATCGTACGGCGCTGTACATAGGCGGGTACCTCACCCGGCGGCAGCACGCAGCGCGTTACGCCACGCTGCACGAAGATCGGGCCCGAGGCGTGATAGGGCGAGTGCAGCGGCAGGTGCACATGGGACAACAGCAGCAGCTCGCTGCCGCTGGGCGGATCGCTCAGGCCGATCCGGCAGGGGTGTCCTCCTGTTTCGCCGGCCCAGCGACGCTGGATGCCCAGCGCAGCCAGCGCGGTGTCACTCTTCTCGAACAGGTGCTGGAAGGGGCGGTGGTCGAGGCCACCGAGATACCACGCATGCATGGGCGTCTCCTTGGTTTTCCCCGGATTCTGCGCATGCACCGGCCGTCATGCTCGCCGTTTTCAGACCCGGCATCGCCATCGGGCCAGGCAGTGCCACGGGGATCGCACCGCAAGGCGCTAAGATGCGCGCGCCGCCCCGGCCGATGAGCGCCGCATGTCCCTGGATTTCCCCACCATCACCGTGCTTGGCTTCCTGCTCTGCATCGGCATCGCCGTGGGGTTCTCATTGCTGCTGGTGGTGCTGCGCGGGCAACCGGTGCTGCGCCTGTGGACCGCCAGCCTGTGGCTGCTGACCCTGGGCGTGACCCTGCTGGCGCTGCGCCCCTACCTGCCGTTGGCGCTGGCCATACTGGCCGGGAATGCGGCGATGGCCGGTTGCGCGGTGCTGATGCTGCGCGGCGTGGCGCTGCATCTGGAACAGCCGCTGCCGCTGTGGCGGCCGTTGTTGATGGCAGCCGCGTTCATGGCCTGCATCTTCGCCTTCCTGGTGCTCTGGCCGGACCTGGGCGTGCGCCTGCAGGTGTTCAGTGTGTTCACGCTGCTGGTCGATGGCTGGATCGCCTGGCTGCTGCTGCGGCATGCCCCCGTACAGCAGCGCATCAGCTGCCGTCTGGCGGCGGCGGTGTTCCTGGCCGAGGCGGCACTGTACGCGGTGCGCCTGTTCCTGCCGGTGGCGCCCGATGCCGGTGAGGACATCATGCGCACCGGCACGCCGATGTTCGTCACCTACATTGCCGGGGTGATGCTGGAGCTGGCGCGATGTTTCGCGATGGTACTGCTGCTGGTCGAGCGCATGCTGGTCGATCTGCGGCGTGCGGCACGCACCGATGGCCTGACCGGGCTGCTCAACCGCAGCGCGGTGCTGGCCGATGGCCAGGCGCAGTTGCAGCGGCTGCGTCGGCAGGGCCGGCCGCTGGCCCTGCTGCTGGTCGACGTCGATCACTTCAAGCAGATCAACGACCGCTGGGGCCACCTGGCCGGTGACCAGGTACTGCGTCACTTCGCTGCGCTGCTGCAGCATGGTTTGCAGGGCCACGACACGCTGCTGGGCCGCTACGGTGGCGAGGAGTTCGTGCTGGTGCTGGCCGGCAGCACACAGGGTGAAGCGATGGCGCGGGCCGCGGCGATCCGTACCGCTCTGCAGCAGAAGCCGGCGCGGCTGGGTACCGGGCCGGTGATGGTCACCGCCAGCATTGGCCTGGCCATGGACGACGGCCACGGCGACCTGTCCACGCTGTTGGCAGCGGCGGATGCGGCGCTGTACCGGGCCAAGGCCGCAGGCCGCGACCGCCTGGCCTGCGCCACGCCGGCGGAGATTTCGCGTCTGCCCATCGCCGACGACGCCGTGCCCGTGTAAGTTGAGTCACATCTTCCGCGGCAGCCCGTCGTGGTTGCCAGGAACGTCCTCCAGGGGAAACGAGCACGATGCAAAGACACCACCTCGCGTTGGCCGCAGCGTTGGCCAGCCTGATGCTTGCCGGTTGCAGCCAGTCACCGTCACCCGGCGCCGAAAGCGCCAGCGATGCACCCAGCCGCCGTTTCGGCACGATCGACTTCCAGCCCTGCACGTTGTCCACCGAAGGCGCCAGCGCCAACGTGGAAGCGCAGTGCGCCACCCTGCAGGTGCCGGAGGACCGGGCCCAGCCCGATGGCCGACGCATTGGCCTGCGCATCGCCTGGCTGGAATCGGGCAGCAGCGGCTCCAGCCAGCCCGACCCGGTGTTCTTCCTGGCCGGTGGTCCCGGCCAGGCGGCCAGCGAAGTGGCGGTCATCGTCGATACCGCGCTGCGCCAGGTGCGCAAGCAGCGCGACATCTTCCTTGTCGACCAGCGGGGTACCGGTGGCTCCAACCCGCTCAGCTGCCTCGGCGCGGACGGCAAGGACCTGCAGATGGACGAGGACGCCGCTCCCACCGAGGCGTCGCTGCGCGACTACGCGCAGCGCTGCGCGGCCTCGCTGCAGGGGCGTGCCGATGCCCGCTTCTACACGACCACCGAAGCCATCGCCGACCTGGATGCGGTACGCCAGGCCTTGGGCGTGGACCGGATCAACCTGGTCGGCGGCTCCTACGGTACCCGCGTGGCCCAGCGCTATGCCGGTGCCTATCCGCAGCACACCCGCAGCATCGTCATCGATGGCGTAGTGCCCAATGAACTGGTGGTGGGCGGCGACTTCGCCACGACGTTCGAGGATGCGATCGCCCTGCAGTCGGCGCAGTGCCGCAAGGATGCCGCCTGCAGCAAACGCTTCCCGACCGACACCCGCGCGCAGCTGCGCAGCGTGGTCGAGACCCTGCGCCGTGCGCCGGTCTCGGTGGAGTATCGCGACCCCGGCACCAACCAGACCCGGCAGGATGTGCTGAGTCCGGACAGCGTGATCGGCCTGGCGTTCGCCTTCTCCTATGTGCCGCAGTATTCCTCGCTGCTGCCGCTGGTGCTCGATGAAGCCGCGCATGGCCGCTATGCACCGCTGGCGTCACTGGCACGCGGTGCGAACCGCAGCATGGATTTCCAGATCAACCGAGGCATGCAGTGGTCGGTGATCTGCAGCGAGGATGCGCCGCGTTACAAGGCGCCGGCCGAGGACCCGGAGCGACTGTTCGGCAACGACGTGGCCAGTGCCTTCTTCGCGGCCTGCCCGGTATGGCCGCACCAGCCGGCGCCAGCGTCCAATGCCGTGCCGCTGCGCAGCGACGTACCGGCGCTGCTGCTGTCCGGTGAACTCGACCCGGTGACACCCCCGCGCTATGCCGAACAGGTCCTCAAGGGCCTGCCGAATGGCCGCGCGCTGGTCGCCCGCGGCCAGGGCCACGGCACGCTGAGTGCCGGCTGCATGCCGCGCCTGCTCGGCCAGTTCATCGACAAGACCGATGCCAAGGCGCTGGATGCCGGCTGCCTGGACACGCTGAGCTACGTGCCGGCGTTCACCTCGTTCAACGGATGGGAACCATGATCGTCGCCGACAACCTGCACAAGGCTTTCGACACCCGCACCGGCCGCATCCAGGCGGTCTCCAACGTCGGCTTCCGCGCCGAGGACGGCCGCATCACCGGCCTGCTGGGCCCCAATGGTGCCGGCAAGACCACCACCATGCGCATGCTGTACACGCTGATGACCCCGGACCAGGGCAGCATCAGCGTCGATGGTGTCGATGCCGCACGCAATCCGGTGGAAGTACGCCGCCACCTTGGCGTGCTGCCCGATGCGCGTGGCGTCTACAAGCGCCTGACCGCGCGCGAGAACATCGCCTACTTCGGCGAGCTGCATGGCCTGTCGGCCGAGCGCATCCGCGAACGCATCGAAGTGCTGTCGCATGCCCTGGACATGGGTGACATCCTCGACCGCCAGACCGATGGCTTCTCGCAGGGCCAGCGCACCAAGACCGCGATCGCCCGCGCGCTGGTGCACGACCCGCGCAACGTCATTCTGGATGAGCCGACCAACGGTCTGGACGTGATGACCACGCGCGCACTGCGCCGCTTCCTGCTGGGCCTGCGCGAAGAGGGCCGCTGCGTGATCCTGTCCAGCCACATCATGCAGGAGGTGGCCGCGCTGTGCGATCACATCGTGATCATCGCCAAGGGCACGGTGATGGCTGCCGGCAGCGCCGATGAACTGCGTGCGCAAGCCAGCGAATCCAACCTGGAAGACGCGTTCGTGAAATTGATCGGCAGCGAAGAGGGCCTGCACGCATGAGCATGATGTCGACCCTGATGACGGTGATGCGCAAGGAACTGCGCGACCTTTCCCGTGATCGCCGCACGCTGCTGCTGACCCTGCTGTTCGGGCCGCTGCTGTACCCGGTGCTGCTGCTGGGCATGGGCAAGCTGGCCGAGAGCCGGGTACGCACCCAGATCGAGCAGCCGCTGCAGATTCCGACCATCGGTGCGGACAACGCCCCCAACCTGGTGCGTTTCCTCGCCGCGCAGGGGCTGAACACCGCGCCGGCACCGAAGGACCTGGCCGAGGCCATCCGCAGCCAGGAGATCGACGTGGCGCTGCGCATCAGCGATGACTTCGGCAAGGACTGGGCCGATGGCAAGCCGGCGCTGGTGGAGGTGATCAAGGACAGTACCCGTCGCGCCGCAGAAGTACCCAGTGCGCGTCTGGAGGCGGCGCTGGCCACCTACAACGGCCAGGTGGGCGCGCTGCGATTGATGGCGCGTGGCATCGACGCGCAGGTGGCGCGGCCGCTGGACGTGGCGCGCCAGGACCTGGCCAGTGCCGAGGCCAAGCGCGGCATGATCCTGTCGATGCTGCTGCCGGTGCTGCTCACGCTGACCTCGTTCATCGGCGGCGCCTACCTGGTGATGGACGCCACCGCCGGCGAGCGCGAGCGGCAGTCACTGGAGCCGCTGCTGGCCACGCCCGGCTCGCGCAGCGCGATCGTCAGCGGCAAGATCGCGGCTGCCTGCGTGGTCGGCTTCGTGTCACTGCTGCTGACCCTGGTCGCATTCAAGGTGAGCGCACAGATCGCGCCCGGCAACATCGGCCGCCAGTTCAACATGAACGTCGGTTCGATGCTGCAGATGCTGCTGGTGATGTTGCCGATGCTGATGATCGGCACCTCGCTGCTGACCTTCCTGTCGGCGGCGGCCAAGAGCATGAAGGAAGCGCAGAGCCACATGACCTGGCTGATGCTGTTGCCGATGATGCCCGGCTACGCGCTGGTGGCCTATCCGCTGAAGAGCGAGCTGTGGCAGTACGCCGTGCCGTTCCTGTCGCAGAACCAGATGCTGTTGAAGGTGATCCGCCACGAGACCATCACGCCGTCGGTCTGGGCCATCTATCTCGGTGCCAGCCTCGGCCTGGCCGCACTGCTGTGGTTCGCCGCCGTGCGCCGTTACCACAACGAGCGCCTGGCGATCTCGGGCTGACTGCAAAAAGGGGACGGAGGGGATTAAGTCGTTTTTAACCCTCCGCCCCCTTCTTCTGAGGGCGCCCCCGCTTGCGCAGCACCACGGGGCGGCCCAGTGTCTGTTCCACCATCCGCAGGTAAGCTGCATTTCCCAACGGATGCTGCCCGGCACTGTGCGCGCGTATTGCCGGCAGGTCGGCGGACGCGTTCACGTCCCGCAGGAACTGCGCATAGAGCGTCGTCCGCTGTCGCTTGGTCGAGGCCAGTGCCCGAAAGGCGGGATGTTCTGTCAGCATCGGATCATCGCGGCGCTGCAGGTTTCCATGCACGCTCGACCAAGGGTGATCTTCCGGGGCGCCTGTCATGCCTGCACGAACCGGATTGAGTTCGATGTAGCGATAGACGCTGAGCAGATAGGCGTCGCTGTCCACCATCGAAGAATGGAAGCGGCCCTGCCAGAGTGGTCCGCTGCGCTCATGCCGCTGATTGAACGCCTGGACATAGTTGTTGCCCTGCATCCGCATCGCGTTGGCCAAGCCGGCCTGAGTGGAGGGTGTGGCCAATAGATGGACGTGATTGCCCATCAATACATAGGCATGCAGCGCGACCTGATGCTTCAGGAAGGCGCTGTGCAAAAGGTGCAGAAACAGCTGGCGGTCGATATCGTCAACGAAGATCGCCCCCTTGTTCACACCGCGCTGGGTTACGTGATACGGCTGTTCGGCCAACATCAGGCGTGCTTGTCGAGGCATGGCAGTTCAGGGGTTTCAAGGAATCATCAGCCTGCCGCCTCCGTGACCGCGAAGGGCATCAGGCGATGCCGCGAGTTGATGTGGGGGAGGGCAGAAGCGACTTAATCCCCTCCGTCCCCTTTTCCATACCGCGCAGGCGTCACCCCCATCTCGCGCTTGAACACGGCGATGAAGGCACTGGGTGTGTCGTAGCCCATCGACAGCGCGACGCTGATCACCGGCTCGCCGGACAGCAGGCGTGGCAGTGCCAGCAGCACCCGCAGGCGTTGCCGCCACTGGCTTGGCGACAGGCCGGTCTCGGCCAGCCAATGGCGGGCGAGGCTGCGGCTGGACAGACCGCTGCTGGCGGCCCAGTCCTCGATGCTGCGGTTGTCGTGCGGTGCGCGCGCCAGTGCGGCGGCAAGTTTCTGCAGTCGCCGGTCACGCGGTTGTGGCAGGGCAAGCGGCAGAGGCTTGCTGGCGGCAATCTCATCGGCGATCACACCGGCCAGTCGTGCCTGTGTGGCATCCAGTGGAACATGCGGCCACTGCAGCGCCCGAATCACCGCGGCCTGCAGCAGCGGCCCCGGCTGGAAGATGCGAGGGGCTGCAGGCAGGTCGGTGCAGGCCTGCGCGCTGAAGTACAGGCTCCAGCCGTCGAACGCACTGGTACTGGCCAGTGCGTGGGGCAGCGAAGGCGGTATCCAGGCGACATGACCCGCCGGCAGCAGCCAGTGCAGGTCGCCGACCTCGATCCGCAGCAGGCCCTGATGTGCACCCAGCAGCTGCCCGCGGGCGTGCTGGTGGCGTGCCGTGCGGCGCGGACCCGGCAGGCGCAGCTGCGCCCCCAGCAATGCAGGCCCGTCGGCGGCATTGGCCAGCGCCGGGTCAATCAATGCGGTGGTTGTCTGATCTGCCATATCGATTGGCAGTTATACGGCAGAAACGTCGCGTCCGGGCTCCGACACTGGAGCCCACTTCAACGGAGCGCTTCCCCATGCAGCCACAGGACATTCTTCCCGACCATCAGAACGACGTGCAGGTGAACGGCCTCACCGTGCGCAAGGGCAGCGTGGGTGCTTTCCTGGCCAGCGTCCGCGACTGGCAGGATCCGTCCAGCGATCACGCCACCCGCGCCACTGCCGAAGCCGACCTGCGCGCGTTGCTGCCCGGCCTGCATGCGCTGGGCCTGTTCCAGGTGCTGGCCGCGCGCGATCCGGCGTTGCAGCGCCTGATTGATGGCGCGGCCTGAAACGGACAAGGCCCGGACGGACCGGGCCTTGGCGTCATGGAGGTGGCAGAAACGACTTAATCCCCTCCGTCCCCTTTTTTGCGGTCAGCCGCCCGGTGCGAACACCAGGGTGCGGCGGGTGGTGACCGGCGCGTTGACCGGCTCGAAGCGCCAGCGCTTGACCGCGTTCAGGGCTTCGCGGTCGAAGGTCCGTCCCGACGTCGCGCGCAGCACGCGGGCGCTGACCACTGAGCCGTCGGTACCGACGGTGATCTCCACCAGCACTTCGCCCGACGTTCCCGAACGCAGTGCCTCGGCCGGATAGCGCGGCGCCGGCGTGCTGACCGGGCGGAGGGTGGGCGCTGCCGCGGCGGCTGCCTGGCGTGCGGCGCTGGCCTGTTGGGCGGCGGCCTGCTGCTGTTTCTGTTCGGCATCGCGACGGGCCGCGGCCTGGCGCTCCGCCTCCTGGCGCTCGTTGTCGCGGCGTGCGGCATCCTGCTGCGCGGCAATCTGCTTGGCCGCATCGGCTTCCTTGGCGCGCTGCTCGGTCAGGCGCTGCTGTTCGGCCTGCTGCTTGGTCCGGTCTTCGGCGTCCTTCTTGGCCTTCTCGGCTTCGGTCTCGCTGCGCTTGGCCGCATTTTCCACGCCCTTGGCCAGGCCTTCCTTCAGGCGCGGCAGGGCGGGAGCGGAGGCGTCCACCTTCTCGATCAGTGCCACCAGGCGCTGCGCCTCGGTGTAGTCCTCGCGGCCCAGGTGCTGCTCGGCGGCGATCAGGGTGTAGGGCAGCAGGTCGGTCAGCGCGCTCTTCACCGACGCGTCGTCCGGTGTCTTGTCGCGCAGGGCGAGGTAGTACTCGATGGCGTTGTCGCCGGCCGGCGCGTACATGCGGTTCTCGCGCAGTGCCTGGCTGGCCGATTCACGCAGCTGTTCGGTGCCCATGGACTGCACCTTGGCGGCGACCACCGGTGCGGCCGGTGCAGCGGTGGCGGGTGCGGCGGCCGGGGCCGGTGCTGCAGATTCTTCCTTTCCCGAGCAGGCGGCCAGCGCCAGTGCCAAAGCAACCGGCAGCCACCGGCGCGCGGCGGTGATCGTTGAGACGTGCGACATCCTGCTCCCCTCTAGAAGACGACGTGACGTAAATCATTGATACGCATGGCCGGGACCTGTGGTCCGGGCGCGGAACGATGACGTTTCCCGACGCCACCGCCGGCAACGGCGAGGGTGCAATCTAGCATCCCGGCCACCGCCGCGTACAAGGGGCAGGGGCCGGGATGGGGCAGCGGCGAAGGACCGCTGCCGGTTGCCGCATCAGTGGTCGTGCGACTTGCTGTGGCTGTTGGACATCAGCTTGTCGGTCCAGGCAATACCGATCGCCGACAGGATGAACACGCAGTGGATGATGGTCTGCCACAGCACGCCTTCCTGGGTCATGGTCGTGCAGGTATCGACACCAGCGTTGTAGAAGCTGGTCGAAGCCGACGACACTGCTGCTGCCCATTGTTCCGGCTTGCACAGCGGCAGTCCCTTCAGCGCGCTGGTGGCGATGAAGGTCTTCAGCAGGTGGATCGAGGAGATGCCGATGATCGCCATTGCCAGCTTCACCTTCAGCACGCTGGCGTTGACGTGGCTCAGCCATTCCGGCTGGTCCGGGTGGCCTTCCAGGCGCAGGCGCGAGACGAAGGTCTCGTAGCCACCGACGATCACCATCACCAGCAGGTTGGAGATCATCACCACGTCGATCAGGCCCAGCACGATCAGCATGATCTGCTGTTCGCCCATCGAGACCGAGTGGGACAGCAGGTGCCACAGTTCCTTGCCGAACAGGAACACGTAGACGCACTGGGCAAGGATCAGGCCCAGGTACAGCGGCAGCTGCAGCCAGCGCGAGGCGAAGATCAGCGAGGACAACGGGGACAAGGGGCGAGGACTGTGGCTCATGCAGGACAGTGCGTTTCGGGGGAGCCGCGAGGTTACCGGCCCGTCGTGACGGTGCCAACCCAACTCTCGCACTAGACTTCAGGTTCCTTTCCGCACCCCGAGCCGCCGCCATGATCGACCTGTATTACTGGCCCACCCCGAACGGCCACAAAGTGACCCTGCTGCTGGAAGAAGCCGGCCTGGAGTACCGCATCCATCCGGTCAACATCGGCTCGGGCGACCAGTTCAAGCCGGAATTCCTTGCGATCTCGCCCAACAACAAGATGCCTGCGATTGTCGACCACGCCCCGGCCGATGGCGGCGCCCCGCAGAGCGTGTTCGAGTCCGGCGCCATCCTGCTGTACCTGGCCGAGAAGACCGGCCAGTTCCTGCCCAGCGACCCGCGCGGCCGCGTCACCACTCTGGAGTGGCTGTTCTGGCAGATGGCCGGCCTGGGCCCGATGAGCGGCCAGATGGGCCACTTCAACGTGTATGCGCCGGAAAAGATCCCCTACGCGATCGAGCGCTACGACAACGAAGTGCGCCGCCTGCACGGGGTGATGGACAAGCGACTGGCCCAGCACGCCTTCCTGGCTGGCGACGCGTACACCATTGCCGACATGGCCAGCTACCCGTGGATCGGTGCCTACGACAAGCTGCCGGTGGATTTCGCCGCGTTCCCGAACCTCAAGCGCTGGCACGAAGCGATTGCTGCACGCCCGGCCACCCAGCGCGCCTATGCCCTGCGCCAGCAGGTGAACCCCAACGCCGGCAAGCCGCTCAGCGACGAAGAGCGCAAGCACCTGTTCGGCCAGCGTTGACCCGGAACGGTGGGTGCCGACCGTTGGTCGGCACGCCTCATGGGCAGAAGGTCATGCTGCCTTCCCGCACCGGCTTGGTTAGGATGGAGGCTGACCGCCCCGCGTCCATCGCGGTGGCGGACCTGCCGTTTGCCGGGATCCTCCATGCGCCACCTGTTCGCTTCGCTCGCCCTCATGCTCGCCACCAGTACCGCCGCCCACGCTGAAAAGCTGACCCTGGAAGCCATCACCGGCCCGCTGCCGCTGTCCGGCCCGACCCTGATGAAACCGAAGGTCGCCCCCGATGGTTCGCAGGTCAGCTTCCTGCGCGGCAAGGACAGCGACCGCAACCAGCTGGACCTGTGGACCTACGACATCGGCAGCGGCCAGACCCGTCTGCTGGTGGATTCGAAGGAGGTGCTGCCCGGCACCGAGACCCTCAGCGATGAGGAAAAGGCCCGCCGCGAGCGCCAGCGCATCGCTGCGATGACCGGCATCGTCGATTACCAGTGGTCGCCGGACGCGCAGCGCCTGCTGTTCCCGTTGGGCGGCGAGCTGTACCTGTACGACCTCAAGCAGCAGGGCCAGGCCGCAGTGCGCCAGCTGACCCACGGCGAGGGCTTCGCCACCGACGCCAAGCTGTCGCCCAAGGGCGGTTTCGTCAGCTTCATCCGTGGCCGCAACCTGTGGGTGATCGACCTGGTCAGCGGCAGGCAGTTGCAGCTCACCCGCGACGGCAGCACCACCATCGGCAACGGCGTGGCCGAGTTCGTTGCCGACGAGGAAATGGACCGCCACACCGGTTACTGGTGGGCGCCGGATGATTCGGCGATCGCTTTCGCGCGCATCGATGAAGCACCGGTGCCGGTGCAGAAGCGCTACGAGGTCTACGCCGACCGCACCGACGTGATCGAGCAGCGTTACCCGGCCGCCGGCGACGCCAACGTGCGCGTGCAGCTGGGCGTGATCGCACCGGCCGCCGATGCGCAGCCGCGCTGGGTCGACCTCGGCAAGGAACAGGACATCTATCTGGCTCGTGTCGATTGGCGCGATGCGCAGCACCTGAGCTTCCAGCGCCAGTCGCGCGACCAGAAGCAGCTGGACCTGGTGGAAGTGGCGCTCGATTCCAATCGCCAGCGCGTGCTCGCCCACGAGACCAGCCCGACCTGGGTGCCGTTGCACAACAGCCTGCGTTTCCTCGATGACGGCAGCGTGCTTTGGTCGTCCGAGCGCACCGGTTTCCAGCATCTGTACCGCATCGACAGCAAGGGCAAGGCCACCGCGTTGACCCACGGCAACTGGCCGGTAGACGAACTGCTGGCGGTCGATGAGAAGGCTGGCAAGGCCTACTTCCGCGCCGGCATCGAGACCTCGCGCGAAAGCCAGATCTACGCGGTGTCGCTGCAGGGCGGTGAGCCGCAGCGCCTGTCGAAGGCACCGGGCATGCACAGCGCCAGCTTCGCCCGCAACGCCAGCGTCTATGTCGACAGCTGGTCCAACAGCACCACGCCGCCGCAGATCGAACTGTTCCGCGCCAATGGTGAGAAGATCGCCACCCTGCTCGAGAACGATCTGGCGGACCCGAAGCATCCGTATGCGCGTTATCGCGATGCGCAGCGCCCGATCGAGTTCGGCACGCTGACCGCGGCCGACGGCAAGACCCCGCTCAACTACAGCCTGATCAAGCCGGCCGGCTTCGATCCGTCCAAGCGTTACCCGGTGGCGGTGTACGTCTACGGTGGCCCGGCCAGCCAGACCGTCACCGACAGCTGGCCCGGCCGTGGCGACCACCTGTTCAACCAGTACCTGGCCCAGCAGGGCTACGTGGTGTTCTCGCTGGACAACCGCGGCACCCCGCGCCGTGGCCGTGACTTCGGTGGCGCGTTGTACGGCAAGCAGGGCACGGTGGAAGTGACCGACCAGCTGCGCGGCGTGACCTGGCTGAAGCAGCAATCGTGGGTGGACCCGGCGCGCATCGGCGTGCAGGGCTGGTCCAACGGTGGCTACATGACCCTGATGCTGCTGGCCAAGGCCTCGAACCAGTACGCCTGTGGCGTGGCCGGTGCGCCGGTGACCGATTGGGGCCTGTACGACAGCCACTACACCGAACGCTACATGGACCTGCCGGCGCGCAACGAAGCGGGTTACCGCGAAGCGCGCGTGCTGACCCATATCGACGGCCTGCGCTCGCCGCTGCTGCTGATCCACGGCATGGCCGATGACAACGTGCTGTTCACCAACTCGACCAGCTTGATGAGTGCGCTGCAGAAGCGTGCACAGCCGTTCGAACTGATGACCTATCCGGGTGCCAAGCACGGCCTGTCCGGTGCCGATGCGTTGCATCGCTACCGCGTCGCCGAAGCCTTCCTGGGACGTTGCCTGAAACCCTGATCACCTGCCGGGAAGGAGCCCGTCATGACCCTGCCACCACCGATTCCCACCCCTGGACAGGCCTCCACCGGTTGGTGGTGCCGTCACTGGCGCTGGGCGATGCCGTTGACGGTGGTGCTGGTGCTGGGCGGCGCCGGTGGCGTGGTGACCTGGAGCGTGCTGCGCTGGAGCGAGGCGGCACGCGAGAGCCCGCCGATGCGCGAAGCGTTGCGCCGCGCGGGCTGCAGCATCGAACTGGTGGAAGCCTTTGGCGAGCCGCTGCATATCGAATCGATGCCGCTGGGCAGCATGCAGACCGCGATGAACGGCCAGCGCGACGTCGGCCTGACCGTGGCCCTGGAAGGACCGCACGCGCACGGCCGGCTGTTCGTGCAGGGCAGCCGTCGCGATGAAGTCTGGGATTACCCGGTGATGTATGTACTGGCCGAAGACAAGCAGACCTTCGACCTGACTGCACTGGATGACGACGAGGCTGCGGGGGAGTGCGAGCTGCAGGCCTGCCGTGAGCGTGGCGAATGCCCGCTGACCGCCGCGCTGTGACCGCAGGTCGCGCGGCCGGGTTAGGGCGGCCATGTAGAGTCGACTGTTAGTCGACTGCTCTCCACAAGACGCCTGAAAACCCCGCGCTGCGCGCGATAGTCGACTGACAGTCGACTCTACCCATCAGCCGCGCCGTGACCTCCAGCCGATTGTCGCCATCGCCGTGAGCGCGTAAGTTGCGGGCAACCCTTTGCTGGAGTGTCCCATGAAGCCGATTGCGCTCGCTGTTGCCCTGGCCCTGACTGCCGCCCCGTTGCTGTCCGCACCGCCGGCCCTGGCCGCGCCGGCTGCCAAGGCCGCGACTCCCGCCAGCCCTGCCTGGGTCGCCCGCAGCAATGCACTGGCGCAGATCCTGCTTGATGCACAGGGCCCGTTCCAGCCGGAGGAAACCGGCTTCTTCGGCGTTCCCGGCTACGACGACAAGGTGGCCGACCTCGGCCCGGACAACGGCAAGCGCTACCGCGCCGCGATGGCCAAGGCCCGCGACGAACTGAAGGCGAAGCTGGCCACCGAGCAGGATCCCAATGTCCGCCAGGACCTGGAGATCATGATCCACGCCGCCAGCCAGAACATCGAAGGCAGCGAGCTCAACGAGAAGTACCTGTTGCCGTGGAGCGATGCGCCGCAGACGGTGTTCAGCGGCCTCAACCTGCTGCTGTCCGACCAGGTGCCGGCCGAGCGCCGGGCCAAGGCGCTCGACCGCCTCAAGGCCTACGCCGGCCTGCAGCCGGGCGGCACCGCCTTCACCACGCTGGCGCGCCAGCGCTATGAAGAGCGCTTGAAGGACAGCAGCCTGCTGCAGCCGACGAAGATCGAAGTGCAGCAGTCGCTGGACAACGTCGAGACCTACATCACCGGTATCGAGTCGCTGCTGAAGAAGTACCAGATCGCCGGTGCCGATGAAGCAATGAAGGCGCTGGCCGGGCAGATGAAGGACTACGCCAGCTGGACGCGCACCACCGTGCTGCCGAAGGCTCGCACCGACGCACGCCTGCCGGCACCGTTGTACGCGTACCAGCTCAAGCAGGTCGGCATCGACATCGACCCGAAGCTGTTGATGCAGCGCGCGCAGCTGGAGTTCATGGAAACCCGCTCGGCGATGCAGCAGCTGGCGCCGCTGGTGGCGAAGGACAAGGGCCTGAAGGTGGCCGACCCGAGCGACCCGGTGGCGGTGATCCGCGCGCTGAAGGCCGACAAGATTGCCGACGATCATCTGGAAGGCCACTACCGCAAGGTGATCGACGCGATCGATCCGCTGATCCGCGAGCACGCCATCGTCGACGTGCCCAAGCGTGCCATGCAGATGCGACTGGGTTCGGCCGCCGAGAGCGCCGCCAGCCCGGCGCCGCACTTCCTGCCGGCGCCGCTGGTCAACAACACCGGGCAGCAGGGCACCTTCGTGCTGCCGCTGGGCAATCCGGCCGCCGGTCCGGGTGCGCAGTACGACGACTTCAACTTCGGTGCGGCGGCGTGGACGTTGAGCGCGCATGAAGGTCGCCCCGGCCACGAGCTGCAGTTCACCGCGATGGTCGAGCGCGGCGTGTCGCTGGCACGCACGATGTTCGCGTTCAATTCGGTGAACGTGGAAGGCTGGGCGTTGTATGCCGAAGCCGAGATGGTGCCGTACGAGCCGCTGGACGGGCAGATGATCGCCCTGCAGTTCCGCCTGCTGCGCGCCGCACGCGCGATGCTGGACCCGATGCTCAACCTTGGCCTGACCGATCGTGCCAACGGCGAGCGCGTGCTGATCGAGCAGGTCGGACTGTCCAAGGCGATGGCCACCCAGGAACTGGATCGCTACATGGTGCGCATGCCGGGCCAGGCCGGCAGCTATTTCTACGGCTACACCCGCATCCTGGAACTGCGCATGCAGACCGAGCTGGCACTGGGCGCGAAGTTCGACCGCCTGGCGTTCAACAACTTCCTGCTCGACCAGGGCCTGCTGCCGCCGGACCAGCTGGCCGATGCGGTGAACAAGGTGTTCGTGCCGAAGTACAAGCGCTGAGCATCACCGGTAGTGCCGGCCACTGGCCGGCGCTGCGGGTTTCGTGCCAACCAAGGTTGGCACCTACCAGAGCGATGCGTCGGTTATTGCAGGGGTAGTGCCGGCCGCTGGCCGGCAATTGCCGTTGGTAGATGCCGACCTTGGTCGGCGCTGTGGGTTTCGTGCCAACCAAGGTTGGCACCTACCAGAGCGATACGTCGGTTGTTGCAGGGGTAGCGCCGGCCGCTAGCCGGCAACCGGTGTTGGTAGATGCCGACCTTGGTCGGCGCGGCGGGTTTCGTGCCAACCAAGGTTGGCACCTACCAGAGCGATACGTCGGTTGTTACAGGGGTAGTGCCGGCCGCTGGCCGGCAATCGCCGTTGGTAGATGCCGACCTTGGTCGGCGCTGTGGGTTTGTGCCAACCAAGGTTGGCACCTACCAGAGCGATACGTTGGTTGTTGCAGGGGTAGTGCCGGCCGCTGGCCGGCAACCGGTGTTGGTAGATGCCGACCTTGGTCGGCGCTGTGGGTTTCGTGCCAACCAAGGTTGGCACCTACCAGAGCGATACGTCGGTTATTGCAGGGGTAGTGCCGGCCGCTGGCCGGCAATTGCCGTTGGTAGATGCCGACCTTGGTCGGCGCCGCGGGTTTCGTGCCAACCAAGGTTGGCACCTACCAGAGCGATGCGTCGGTGGTTGCAGGGGTAGTGCCGGCCGCTGGCCGGCAATTGCCGTCGGTAGATGCCGACCTTGGTCGGCGCTGTGGGTTTCGTGCCAACCAAGGTTGGCACCTACCAGAGCGATGCGTCGGTTATTGCAGGGAGTAGTGCCGGCCGCTGGCCGGCATTTCCCTTGGGCGAAGAGGATTTCTGAGGTTGCCGGCCAGCGGCCGGCACTACCGGCGGTGACCCTCTCGGGTCACCGCTGCGGTTGCGGCGTAATCACTTGTGTCGGCAACCGCGCGGGCGGTGCCGGATTCGGCACCCAGATCGCGACGCCGGCGGCGCGCTTCTGCGTGGTCGGAATACCGATGCCGACGCCGCCACCGACGTGCGAGCCGAACGTGCCGGCGCCGACCGACATGCCCACCGGCGAGCCACTACTGCCCACGCCCATCAAAACCACGCCATTGGCGCCGAGCGCGGCGGCCTCACGCTTCAGGCGTGCCACGGCGGCATCGGTCTGGCCCTGGGTGCCGAAGCCGACGGCGGACGCCGATTCCAGCTGGGCGATTTCCTGTGAACCGGCCGGTGGCGTCGAATAGATCTGCACCAGCGCCGGATCGATCGGTGCGCGGGCGCGGCCCAGCATCACCTTGGAGGTACTGGCACAGCCAGCGGCGACCAGCAGGATGGCCGCCAACGCGGCCCAACGGATGTTCATGGCACGACCCCTGTAGGACTGGTTGCGATCATCGGCGGGCCACTCTGAATCGGCGCCAACACCCGGGCCAGGGCACGCACGGCAGCACGCTAGCACGGCGGGGGTGACAGCCCCGCCAATGGCAGTAGGCGGCGGCAGCGGGAACGTCTATGGTTGGGGCAGGAACCAACTGCGGGAGAGCGGCATGGGTGTGATCAGTCTGTTGTGGGGCGTACTGGCGCTGTTGTGGATGATCCTGGCGCTGATTCCACTGCTGGGCTGGGGCAACTGGTTCCTGATCCCGTTCGCTGCGGTGGGCGCGGTCATCGCCGCGCTCGGCATCCTGTTCACCCACCCGAGCAAGCGTGGCCGGGCCTGGGCCGGGCTGGTGCTGAACGGCATCGTGGTGGTGGTGGGCATCCTCCGGCTCGGCCTGGGTGGCGGCGTGATCTGAGCCCGCACCCGGGTGCGACAGGGCGTCGCAGGCGCACGGTCCATGGCCGGGCAGGGGCGTACAATGAATGGCTGCGCGAGCCCCCCGCGTGCCTGTGAATCCGCGCCCGGCGCGGCAGCCCCATGATCATCCGACCCCGTCCCCACGGCTGGCAACTGCTCTACATCCTGCGCGGCTCGATCGTCAAAGCGATCGCGCCCAAGGTGCTGGCCATCCTGATCCTGTCCATTGCCGTGGCTGCGGTGGTGGAACTGGCGCCGCCCACCGGCATCGAACGCGTTTCCGTCACGCCGTTCACCCTGCTCGGCCTGGTCCTGTCGATCTTCCTCAGCTTCCGCAACAGCGCCTGCTACGAGCGCTGGTGGGAAGGCCGCAAGCTGTGGGGCCAGCTGGTCTACGAATCGCGCTCGCTGGCCCGCCAGGTGAACCTGCTGCTGGCCGATAACACCGGCCGCCGCCGCCGCATCGCCTACCTCACCACCGCCTTCGCTCATGCACTGGCCGGTCGCCTGCGCGGGCGCATCGTGGCGCTGATGGCCCTGCCGTGGCTGGACAAGCGCCAGCGCGAACAACTCGGGCAGCGCGAGAACGTGCCCGACGCGCTGCTCTCGATGATCGCTGGGGAACTGGCGCAGGCCCTGCGCGCCGGTGACCTCGACCCGATCCTCTACACCCAGCTGGAAGAGCGCCTGCATGCGATGTCGTCGATCCAGGCCGGCTGCGAGCGCATCCTCACCACACCGCTGCCGTTCGCCTACACCCTGCTGCTGCACCGCTGCGCGTGGATGTTCTGCGTGCTGCTGCCGTTTGGCCTGGCCAGTTCGCTGGGCTGGGGCACGCCGGTGCTGTCGGCGGTGCTGGCCTATGCCTTCTTCGGCCTGGACCAGCTGGGCGAAGAAATGGAAGACCCGTTCGGCCTGGAGCCGAACGACCTGCCGCTGGACGCGCTGGTGCGCACGATCGAGATCGACCAGCTCGACGCGCTCGGCGAACGCCCATTGCCCGAACCCCTGCTGCCGCAGGGCTACCTGTTGCAATAGCCACTCCTCGGAGCCTGCCATGTCCCACCCGCTTTACCGCCCGCGCCGCATGCGCCATGACGAGTTCTCGCGCCGCCTGATGCGCGAGAACACGCTGACCACCGACGACCTGATCTACCCGGTGTTCGTGCACGAACTGGCCGGCCGCACCGCAGTACCGTCGATGCCGGGCGTGGAGCGGCTGTCGATCGAAGAACTGCTGAAGGTGGCCGAAGAGGCGCTGGAGCTGGGCATTCCGGTGATCGACCTGTTCCCGGTGATCGACCCCTCGCTGAAGTCGCTGGACGCGTCGGCGGCGTGGGCCGAAGACGGCCTGGCGCAGCGTGCGATCCGCGCGCTGAAGTCACGCTTCCCGGAGCTGGGGGTGATGACCGACGTGGCGCTGGACCCGTACACCACGCACGGCCAGGACGGCATCATCGACGACAAGGGCTATGTGCTGAACGACATCACCGTCGAGGCGCTGGTCAAGCAGTCGGTATCGCACGCCGAAGCCGGTGTCGACATCGTTTCGCCCTCGGACATGATGGACGGCCGCATCGGCGCGATCCGTCGTGCGCTGGATGCCGACAACCACATCAATGTGCGCATCATGGCTTACTCGGCCAAGTACGCCTCGGCGTTCTACGGCCCGTTCCGTGATGCGGTGGGCAGCGCCGCCAGCCTCGGCAAGGCCGACAAGAAGACCTACCAGATGGACCCTGCCAACGGCGACGAGGCCCTGCGCGAGATCGCGCTGGACCTGGAAGAGGGTGCTGACATGGTGATGGTCAAGCCGGGCATGCCGTACCTGGACCTGGTGCGCCGGGTGAAGGAAAAATTCGGCGTGCCGACCTTCGCCTATCAGGTGAGTGGCGAGTACGCGATGATGAAGGCCGCCTTCGCCAACGGCTGGCTGGACGAGCGCGCCTGCGTGCTGGAGTCGCTGCTGGGCTTCAAGCGGGCCGGCGCCGATGGCGTGCTGACCTATTTCGCGCCGCAGGTGGCGCGATGGCTGCGCGAGCGCTGACAATAGCGCCACGATAGACGGAGGATTACGCGATGGGACCCGAACTGGGATGGATGCAATGGCTGATCTGGGGCATCGGTACGCTGGTGTTCGGCGCCATCATCGTCGGTGTCTTCATCGCGGCCTGGCGGGCCGGCAAGCGCCCGCCGGAGCAGCTCTCCGCCGCCCGCCATGTCGCCCGTGAGCAGGCCCTGCCGGACAGCGTGCAGGCCGAACTGGCCGCGTTGAACCAGCGCAAGGACAATGGCCAGCTGAGCGAGATCGAGTACGAGCAGCAGCGCGCCAAGGTGTTGTCGCGCTGACGGGTGGGTGCCAACCTTGGTTGGCACTTTCCCGCCTGCCAACCAAGGTTGGCATCTACCAAGCGGCCATCCACGCACGGCGTGGATCTACCGCACGCACCTGGCGCCTCCATCGCCCGGGTAGCCGCCAACCTTGGTTGGCGTTTGCCGTCACCGTGCGCCCGGCACGCACCCCGCAACCGCCGCCACCTTCGGCGCGGCCAACCGGTACACATCCACGCCACCGGCACGCGGTGCCTTCGCCGCACTGCTGGCGACCATCATCTCGCCGGGCTTGGCGTTGTCGATCACCGGCGCGCCGGTCCAGCCGCTGGCCTGGTTGAACGACAGCCCCAATGGCTGCAGCGCCGCACCGGTCCACGCACAGCCGCTGCTCCACACCTGCGTGGTCGTGCCGTTGCCGCGGCTGAACACCACGGCGCCGTCATGCCCCAGCCAGTCGCCGTCGGTCTCGTCGTCGGCACTGTTCAACGCGCTCAGTGCGCTGGCCGGGCCACGCAGTCCCTGCGCATCCAGCGTCGCCACGAACAGGTCCCAGCCGGCGCCACGGCCCTGCTGGCGGGCAAACAACAGCTGCCTGCCATCCGCGCTCAGGGCCGGCCCGCGCTCTTCCCGGCGGCCCGCGTCGCCCGCCAGCAGCTGCGCGGTACCCAGTTGGCCATCGGTGGCGAGAGTGGCCCGATACATCGCCAACGCGCCCTCGCGGCCGGCCGCGAACAGCAGCCAGCGGCCGTCGCGGCTGAAGTAGGGATCATGGGCCTCACCGGCCACGCCTACCGGCAAGGCCTGCGCCTGCTGCCAGCGGCCGTCCACCACGCGCGCCTCCCACAGGCCCCAACCGGCCTCGCCACGGCGGGCGAAAACGATGCGCTGGCCATCGGCGCTGATCGTGGCGCGGCCCTCGTCGGCACGGGTCGAGACTACGCCCATGCCTTCGATGCCGTACTCGTTCAACGCCATCGCCACGGGGGCAGAGAGTAGACTGGCGGCAAGCACCAGCAGGGGCGGGGTGATGCGCATCATCCGGGTCCGTGCACGAAAGAGCATCAGTCTAGCCAGCTTGAGGATTCCATGACCGACCGTTACGCCGTCTTCGGACACCCCGTTGCCCACTCGAAGTCGCCGCAGATCCACGCGACGTTCGGTCGCCAGGAAGGCATCGCGGTGGATTACCGCGCGATCGACCTGGCCCCGGATGCGTTCCTGGCCGGCCTGGAAGCCTTCGCCGCCGACGGCGGTGTCGGTGCCAACGTCACCTCGCCGCACAAGGAAGCCGCGTTCTCGATGTGCACCACGCTGACTGCACGTGCGCGCCGCGCCGGCTCGGTCAACACGCTGCTGCGCAAGGGCGACCGCTGGCATGGCGACACCACCGACGGCATCGGCCTGGTGCGTGACCTGACCGACCGCCATGGCCTGGACCTGCGTGGCCGCCGCATGCTGCTGATCGGTGCCGGCGGCTCCGCGCGCAGCGTCGCTCCGGCCTTCCTCGATGCCGGCATCACCGAGCTGGTGGTGGTCAACCGCACGCCGGAACGCGCCGATGAACTGATCGACGCGATGGGCGAGCCGGGCCGCGCGATCAGCCGCTACTGGGAAGACCTGCGCGAGCTGGGCGACTTCGAACTGATCGTCAACGCCACCTCGGCCGGCCGCGACCGCGACGTCGAGTTCAAGCTGCCGCTGTCGCTGGTCAACTCGATGACCACCGCCGTCGACCTGAACTACGGCGAGGCCGCCATCGCCTTCCTGGCCTGGGCGCGCGCAGCGAACTGCCGCAATACCGTGGATGGCCTGGGCATGCTGGTCGAGCAGGCCGCCGAGAGCTTCCTGCAGTGGCACGGTGTGCGTCCGCAGACCGACGAGGTCTACCAGACGCTGCGGCAGGGCTCGGCCGTGCTGGCCGGCGAGGACTGATCGATGGACAACACGACCCTGATGGTGACGGTGCTGAGCATCGTGGGCGTGCGCCTGCCGGTGCTGATCGCACTGTGCGTGGGCCTGGTCTGGGTGGTCGGCGCACCGCGCGATGCCACCCGCACCGGCGCCCTGGTCGGCCTGGTGCTGTTGCTGCTGTCCAGCCTCGGCAG
The DNA here is from genome assembly GCF_056481585.1 of Stenotrophomonas sp. 86428_Sma. Taxonomy (NCBI): domain Bacteria; kingdom Pseudomonadati; phylum Pseudomonadota; class Gammaproteobacteria; order Lysobacterales; family Lysobacteraceae; genus Stenotrophomonas; species Stenotrophomonas sp. 86428_Sma. The sequence continues at coordinate 4,694,652 of NZ_CM151156.1, read as the reverse complement.
CATGGCCGCCGGCATCCTGCCGATGTGGTTGATCAACAGCGGCAACTTCGACGCCATCTCGGGCATGAGTGCCATCCTTGGCGTGCTGCACTTCGCGCTGGCGATGGTCGAGGCCATCGGCGTGGTGCTGCTGGTGTGGGCGCTGGTGCGCCTGCTGCGTACCCGTACGCTCCCGGCCGCCTGACCGGTCGCGCCGGGCCATGCCCGGCGTATCTGCCCCTGGGATGGTCCGGCCATTGGACCGGGACCGCCAGCGGGCGTCGTCGCTGGCCCGTTCAGGGTCCCAGCGGCGGTGAATGCGGCCGGCCATGCGACAATGCCCGGCCTGATCCAGCTACGGTAATTCCCGGCGTGACCGAAACCGTCGCCGCTCCGCGCACCCTCGATGACACCTTGAAGGACGCGATCCGCAAGGCGTACACGACGCTGCAGGCCAATACCCCCGGCTTTTCCACCCGTCGCTCGCAGAGCCAGATGATCGGCGTGGTGTCGCGTGCGCTGTCGAAAAGCGGTGGCGTCGGCGTGGTCGAGGCGCCCACCGGCGTCGGCAAGAGCCTGGGCTACCTCACCGCAGGCGTGCCGATCGCATTGGCCAGCAAGAAGAAGCTGGTGATCAGCACCGGCACCGTGGCGCTGCAGTCGCAGCTGGTCGAGCGCGATATCCCGAACTTCCTCAAGGCCACCGGCCTGGAAGCGACCGTGGCGCTGGCCAAGGGCCGTACCCGTTACCTCTGCACGCGCAATGCCGCCGAGGCGCAGGGCGAGGGCTCGCAGGGCGGCATGTTCGAGGATGACGCGCCGCTGTTCGACCGGCCGCTGGCGCCGATCGAAATGGACATCGCCAAGCGCCTGACCGACGCCTTCACCAGCGGCAGCTGGGATGGCGATATCGACAACGCACCGGAGACCATCAGCCCCGGCCTGCGCAGCCGCATCACCACGCCGGCTTCGGGTTGCGCCGGGCGCCGTTGTGCGCACTCGGCACAGTGCGCGGTGCTGCGTTCGCGCAACACCGTGCGTGACGCGCAGATCGTGGTCACCAACCACGCGCTGCTGCTGTCGGCGCTGTCGATCGGCGACAGCGACAACGGCCAGCCGTTGATCGCACCGCCGTCGGACATGCTGCTGGTGCTGGACGAAGGCCATCACATCGGCAACGTGGCGATCGACCAGGGCGCGGCCAGCCTGGCGCTGGACGAGATGGCCAAGCGTACCGGTCGCCTGCAGATCCTGATCGCCGGCGCCTACCGCGCGGTCGACAAGGATCGCCTCGGCAACCTGCTGCCGAATGAAGCGATCGAGGTGGCCAGCAACGTGGCCAAGCAGCTGCGCGCGTTCCGCGATCATATCGAGCGCGTGTGGATGCCGGCGCCGGCGGACGAAGAGCCGATGTGGCGCGCCGCCAATGGACGCCTGCCCGAGGCCTGGCGCGAGCCGATCGAAGCGCTGGCCGACGACACCCGCAGCCTCTACAACTGGGCGCATGCCGCCACCGCGCAGGTCGCCAAGGGCAAGCCGGACGATGCCGCGCGCGAGCGCCTGCAGCGTAACCTGGGCATGGCGCTGGAGATGATCGAGCAGCAGTACAACCTGTGGCAGGCCTGGCGCCGCGAGGACAAGGACGGCGCGCCGCCGATGGCGCGCTGGGTCACCGCCACCCGCGACGGCGACCTGGTGCTGCATGGCTCACCGGTGTCGGCCGCGCACGTGCTGCGCAAGCTGCTGTGGGATGAAGTGGATTCGGTGGTGATGACCTCGGCGACGCTGACCGGCGGTGGCGACTTCCAGTCGCTGGCAATCGACAACGGCATTCCGGAAGAGGCCGAGATGGTCTCGCTGTCGTCGCCCTTCGACCTGCCCAACCAGGCCGAGCTGATCGTGCCGAAGTTCCCGGTCACGCCGGACGACCGCGAAGGCCACCCGCGCGAAGTGGCGCGCTACCTCGACACCGAACTGGACTGGGCAAAGGGCTCGATGGTGCTGTTCACCTCGCGCTGGAAGATGGAGAAGGTAGCCGGGCTGATGTCGGCCGCGCGCCGCAAGCAGGTGCTGGTGCAGGGCGAGATGTCCAAGACCCGGCTGATCGACGAGCATCTGCGGCGCGTGGCGGCAGGCGAAGGCTCGGTGCTGTTCGGGCTGAATTCGTTCGGCGAAGGCCTCGACCTGCCCGGTGAGGCCTGCACCACCGTGGTGATCACCCAGGTGCCGTTCGCGGTGCCGACCGATCCGCAGACCGCCACGCTCAGTGAGTGGTTCGAGGGGCGCGGGCTCAACGCCTTCAACCTGATCGCCATTCCGCATGCGCTGCGCACGTTGACCCAGTTCGCCGGCCGCCTGATCCGCACCTCCACCGACACCGGCCGCGTGGTCATTCTTGATTCGCGACTGCTGACCCGCCGTTACGGCAAGCGCATCATCGACGCGCTGCCACCGTTCAAGCGCGTGATCGGCTGACCGGTAGTGCCGGCCGCTGGCCGGCAAAAAGGGGACGGAGGGAATTAAGTCGTAAGTGGCACAAACGACCTCATCACCGCCGTCTCCGGTCGCTAGCGCCGTAACGGCAGCCATTGCCCTTCGCTGGCGCTGCGCCACAGCCATTCGACTGGCCCGAAGCGATGGCCACGCAGCCACCACGCGCTCGCCCACAGTTGCAGCGGGAACACCACCGCTGCCACCAGCAGCACCGGCCACAGCCCGTACTGCGAGCCGATGCCCAGCCCGAAGCCGGCAAACAGCGGCACGCAGATCGCGCTTTGCAGCAGGTAGTTGCTCAGTGCCATGCGTCCGGCCGGCACGAACACGCGCAGCATGCGCTCGGCCCACGGACGCAGATAGAGCAGGGTGAAGATCGCCGCCGCAGCAATGCCGAGTGCCAGCGGCGCAACGCGATAGGACACGCGCAGCAGGTAGCCGGGCACGCCCGCGCGCAGCGCCGGCCATGCCTGTTTGAGCGCATCGGCCTGGGCATCGATCCACAGGAACACCGCCGTCAGCAGCAGGCTGCCGATGGCGATCGAGCGCAGCAGCGGCAGATGCGCCTGCGGCTGCTGCAGCAGTCCGCGGCGGCCGGCCCAGTAGCCCAGCAGGAAGCGGCCGAGCACGAAGAACAACAGCGCCCAGTTGCTCAGCTTCAGCCATGCGGCCAGCTGCAGGTTGTGCCACCACGCCTGCGCCAGCGTGCCGTGCGCAAGGGCATCGAGCGCCATGGCGTTCATCTGCGCGCGCGGTGTGAGCAGGGCGACCCATTCGCGGATCCACGGCGACAGCAGCGGTGGCAGCAACAGGGCGATGAACATCCCAATGAACAGCAGTGCGCGATCACCAAGGTGACGGAACAATGGCAGCAGCAGGCCCACCAGCGCATAGACCAGCAGGATGTCGCCCCACCAGACCAGCACCGAATGCAGCAGGCCGATCACCAGCAGTACTGCCATCCGCCGCAGGTGCGCGGCCATGCTACCGGGAGCGTAGCCGTCCATCTGCATTGCTACGCCCATGCCGAACAGCAGCGAGAACAGGGTGATCGCCTTCATGTCCACCAACCACGCCATGCCGGTGCGGATGGCATGGTCGAGGGCCGCGCTGGGCAGTGCCTGCTGCGCGGCCTCGGTCATCAACGCATCGAGCGAGAAGAAGCGCAGGTTGACCAGGAACACCCCGAGCAACGCGAACCCACGCAGGGCATCGATGAGGGGCTGGCGCGGCGGGCGATGGGTCATGCCGCGCAGCGTACCGGATCGGTAGCGCCGGCCGCTGGCCGGCAACCGTTGTTGGTAGATGCCGACCTTGGTCGGCGCTGTGGGTTCCGTGCCAACCAAGGTTGGCACCCACCAGAACGATGCGGCGGTTGTTGCAGGGGTAGTGCCGGCCGCTGGCCGGCACCTGCACCGCGATGGCCCACATCGATGAGGCTGCCGGCCAGCGGCCGGCACTACCGCACGGGGGTCAATCGCCGAGCAGCGCGGTGTTGCGTACGGCGCCCTTGTCGGCACTGGTGGCGAGCAGCGCGTAAGCCTTCAGCGCGCTGGTGACCTTGCGCGGGCGGGGTGCGCGCGGCTTCCAGCCGCGGGCATCGGCGTCGGCGCGGCGCTGGGCCAGCGTGGCCTCATCCAGCAGCAGGTCGATGCGGCGGGCCGGGATGTCGATGCGGATGCGGTCGCTGTTTTCCACCAGGCCGATGACACCGCCGCTGGCGGCTTCCGGCGAGACGTGGCCAATCGACAGGCCCGAGGTTCCGCCGGAAAAGCGGCCATCGGTGAGCAGCGCACATTGCTTGCCCAGCCCCTTCGATTTCAGATAGCTGGTCGGGTACAGCATCTCCTGCATGCCGGGGCCGCCTTTCGGGCCTTCGTAGCGGATCACCACCACCTCGCCCGGCTGCACTTCGTCGGCGAGGATGCCGGCGACGGCGGCGTCCTGGCTTTCGTAGACGCGCGCGGGGCCTTCGAACACATGGATCGACTCGTCCACGCCGGCGGTCTTCACCACGCAGCCATCGATGGCCAGGTTGCCGCGCAGCACGGCCAGCCCGCCTTCCAGCGAATACGCGTGCTGCAGCGAGCGGATGCAGCCCTCGGCGCGGTCTACGTCCAGCGTCGGCCAGCGCGTGGCCTGGCTGAAGGCTTCCTGGGTGGGGATGCCGGCCGGGCCAGCCTTGAAGAAGGTATGCAGGGTGTCGTTGTCACTGCGCACCACGTCCCAGCGTTCCAGTGCTTCGGCCAGGCTGGCGCTGTGCACGGTCGGCACCGTGGTTTCGAGCAGGCCGGCGCGGTCCAGTTCACCGAGGATGCCGAACACGCCGCCGGCGCGGTGCACGTCCTCGATGTGGTACTTCGGCGTGTTCGGCGCCACCTTGCACAGCTGCGGTACGCGCCGCGACAGCGCGTCGATGTGGGTCAGGTCGAAGTCGACCTCCGCTTCCTGCGCGGCAGCCAGCAGATGCAGGATGGTGTTGGTGGAACCGCCCATGGCGATGTCCAGGGTCATCGCATTGGCGAACGCGGCCTGGGTGGCGATGCCGCGCGGCAGCGCGCTCGGGTCTTCGCCGCCATACCAGCGGTGGCAGAGTTCGACGATCAGGCGGCCGGCGCGGCGGAACAGCGCCTCGCGGTCGGCATGGGTGGCCAGCGTGGTGCCATTGCCCGGCAGCGACAGGCCCAGCGCTTCGGTCAGGCAGTTCATCGAGTTGGCGGTGAACATGCCCGAGCAGGAGCCGCAGGTGGGGCAGGCGCTGCGCTCGAACGCGGCGACCTTCTCGTCGGAGGCGCTGTCATCGGCGGCCACCACCATCGCATCGACCAGGTCCAGCTTGTGCTCGGACAGCTTGGTCTTGCCCGCTTCCATCGGCCCGCCGGAGACGAACACCACCGGGATGTTGAGGCGCAGCGCGGCCATCAGCATGCCGGGGGTGATCTTGTCGCAGTTGCTGATGCACACCAGCGCGTCGGCGCAGTGCGCGTTGACCATGTACTCCACGGCATCGGCGATGATCTCGCGGCTGGGCAGCGAATACAGCATGCCGTCGTGGCCCATCGCGATGCCGTCGTCCACGGCGATGGTGTTGAATTCCTTGGCGACGCCGCCGACCTGTTCGATCTCGCGCGCGACCAGCTGGCCGAGGTCCTTCAGGTGCACGTGGCCGGGCACGAACTGGGTGAAGGAGTTGGCGATGGCGATGATCGGCTTGTGGAAGTCGCCGTCCTTCATGCCGGTGGCACGCCACAGGGCGCGGGCGCCGGCCATGTTGCGGCCGGCAGTGGAGGTGCGGGAGCGGTATTCAGGCATGGCTGGCGGAACGGGCGGGCCGTACAACGTGGGGGTCAGCCGATCATGGCCAATTTTTTCGGTTGCTGCTGCAACCACCGGGTAGGATTCGGCAGGGCTGCGCCCTGCACCTGCCGAAGCAAGTGCTAATGCAACGGCCGAAGCAACGGCAACAGCTGGCCTATCCGTGGGATGGCGGGGTGGGTCCGGTTGCGGGGGACGGCGCAAGTACGTCCATGTAGCCTCGGTCGCGCCATCCATGGCGCTCACGCCCCCGCAACCGGACCCACCCCGCCTTCGACACTTTCCCAATGCTGTTGGTGGGTGTCGACCTTGGTCGACACGATGTATCCACGCCATGCGTGGATGATGGGGAACGACGAAAATGAAAGTCCGTTCATCTTTCGGACTTTGCCGATTCCGGTTGCTGGTCCGGATTTGGCATCATTGGGGCATTGATCCGTCGACAGGGCATGAGGCCATGAAACGTTCCCGCACCACCGCGCTGCTGCTGATGAGCGCCGCACCGCTGCTGTTCACCGCCTGCCAGAAGGAGCCGGAGGTGAAGGTGCAGGAAGGCCTGTACACCTCGGTGGAGGCCTGCACCGAGGCCACCGGCGATCCGTCGTCGTGCCGCAATGCGTTCGCCGAAGCGCAGAAGCAGGCCGCCGATGCGGCGCCGAAGTACGCCAGCAAGGAAGCCTGCGAGAAGGACTACAAGCCGGAACAGTGTGTGCAGCAGCACACCTCGGCCGGTACCTCGTTCATCGGCCCGATGATGATGGGCTTCTTCATGTCGCAGATGCTGAGCAACCGAGGCGGCCTCGCGCCGCAGGCGCCGGCGGCGTCGCCGGCCTATCAGGACAAGAGCGCTGGTTGGGCGCGTCCGGCACCGGGCGGTACCGGTGGCCTGAACACCGCCAGCGGCATCGGCGCCGGCAAGGCGGGCCTGGCGCCGGTCACCAGCGAACCGAACCGTGCGGTCACCGCCAGCCGTGGTGGCTTCGGCAACACCAGCGCACACCGCAGCACCAGCGGCAGCTACGGCGGCTGATCGACCCATGCAGCGTATCCGGATTGCCGAGCGTGCCCAGTGGCGGGCACGCGCGGAAGAGGCGGGTTTCCGCTTCCATACCATCGACGGCCAGCCGTACTGGGATGAAAGCGCGTATTACGCTTTCACCCTGCGCCAGATCGAGCAGGACATCGAAGACCCCAGCGCCGAGCTGCACCAGATGGCGCTGGACCTGGTCGGCGATGTCATCGGCAGCGAACGCCTGATGGACCAGCTGGCGATTCCGTCGCATTACCGCGACTGGATCGCCGACAGCTGGCGCCAGCGCCAGCCGCATCTGTACGGTCGCCTGGACCTGGCCTACGACGGTACCGGCCCGGCCAAGCTGTACGAGTTGAACTACGACACGCCGACCTCGCTGTTCGAGGCCAGCTTCTTCCAGTGGCAATGGCTGGAAGACCAGCGCAATGCCGGTCGCCTGCCGCAGCATGCCGACCAGTTCAACGCGATCCACGAAGCGCTGGTCGAACGCTTCGGCGAACTGGCCACGCAGCTGCCGCCGCCGCTGTACTTCAGCGCCGTGGGCAGTTCGGAAGAAGACCGCGGCACCGTGGAGTACCTGCGCGACTGTGCGTCGCAGGCCGGCCTGCATGGCCAGGCCATCGCCATCGAGGATATCGGCCTGTCCGAGGACGGCCGCTTCACCGCGCTGGACGATTCGGTGATCGGCACACTGTTCAAGCTGTATCCGCTGGAAGACCTGATGGCCGAGGAATTCGGCCGCGCGTTGCCCGGCTCGGGCGTGCAGCTGCTGGAACCGGCGTGGAAGGCGGTGCTGAGCAACAAGGGCATCCTGCCGCTGCTGTGGCAGCGCAACGTGGGCCATCCGAACCTGCTGGAAGCGCATTTCGATGACGGCAGCACGCTGGCGTCGGGCTGGGTGCGCAAGCCGCTGTTCTCGCGCGAAGGCGCCAACATCGAGATGCACCTGGCCGATGGCAGCACCCAACGCAGCGACGGTCCCTACGACGGCCCGGCGATCATCCAGCGTGCGCATCCGCTGACCCGCTTCGAAGGCGGCTACCCGCTGATCGGCAGCTGGGTGGTGGGTGACCACGCCTGCGGCATCGGCATCCGCGAGGACGACAGCGCGATCACCCGCGACAGCGCGCGCTTCGTGCCGCACGCGATCGTTGATGAAGCGCCGACGCGGATCTACGTCTGATGACGGTACGGCGCAACCGGGCCGGCGTGGGCAACCGACGCCGGTCGTAGAACAACCGCTGTGGGTAGTGGCCGACCTTGGTCGGCGCCGTTGATTCCGTGCCAACCAAGGTTGGCACCTACCAGAGCGGTGCGTCGGTTGTTGCAGGGGTAGTGCCGGCCGCTGGCCGGCAACCGCCGTTGGTAGATGCCGACCTTGGTCGGCGCCGTTGATTCCGTGCCAACCAAGGTTGGCACCCACCAGAGCGATGCGTTGGTTGTTGCAGGGGTAGTGCCGGCCGCTGGCCGGCAATCGCCGTTGGTAGATGCCGACCCTGGTTGGCGCTGTGGGTTCGTGCCAACCAAGGTTGGCACCCACCAGAGCGGTGCGTCGGTTGTTGCAGGGGTAGTGCCGGCCGCTGGCCGGCTACCGCTGTTGGTAGATGCTGACCCTGGTCGGCGCTGTGGGTTTGTGCCAACCAAGGTTGGCACCTACCAGAGCGATGCGTCGGCTGTTGCAGGGGTAGTGCCGGCCGCTGGCCGGCAACCGTTGTTGGCCCCCACCAGAGCGATCGCTGGTATCAGAGCAGCCCTTCGCGCTTCACCGCCAGGTAGCGTTCCACCAGCGCACCGGGCAGGGCATCGGCGGTTACGTCCAGCACCATCACCTTCTCGCTGCGCAGCGCCTCATGCGCCTTCGCGCGCTGCTGCAGGTACAGCGCCGCTGCACCGGCCTGGGTGGCGTCTTCCAGTGTCTGCACTTCGCTGTCCAGCACACCGTCCAGCTCACGCTCGCGCAGGCTGGCCACGCATACCAGGTGGCGCTGCTGCAGCAGGCGCACCGCCGCCAGCAGGTCTTCGATGTCTTCGTCGCGCACATTGCTGACCAGCATCACCAGCGCACGCCGGCGCTGGCGCAGCGACACCTCGGTGGCGGCGGCCAGGTAGTCGGTGGCCACCGCGCGTGGCTGCAGGTCGTAGCTGGCGCGCAGCAGGTGCTCGACGGTGCCCATGCCGCGCTGCGGCGCCACCCAACGGCGCTCGCCACCGGTGGCGAACAGGCCGGCGGCGTCGCCCTGGCGCAACGCCAGGTAAGCCACCACCAGCGAGGCGTTCAAGGCATGGTCGAAGTGCGAGAGCCCGCCTTCGCTGGCCAGCATGCGCCGGCCGCTGTCGAGCATCAGCAGCAGCTGCTGGTTCTTCTCGTCCTGGTATTCGCGCGAGATCAGCTTGCGCGCACGCGCGGTGGCCTTCCAGTCGAGCTGGCGCAGGCTGTCGCCGATGCGGTACTCGCGCATCTGATGGAAGTCGGTGCCTTCACCGCGGCGGCGCTTCACGTGTGCACCGACCAGCCGCGAGGCCTGGTCGGCACTGAACAACGCAAACCGGGTGAGCGGCACGAAGTTCGGATAGACCCGCACGTCCAGTGCGGGCGGCAGCGTGCGTTGCTGCCACCACAGCCGCCACGGCGAGCGCATGCGCAGGTGCACGCCTTCGAAGCGGAAGTGCCCACGCTGCAGCGGCTGCAGGTGGTAGTGCAGGGTGGAGGCACTGCCGCCCTGCAGGCGCACGCGCTGCGGCAGTGATTCCAGCGGCCAGCCACCGGGCACCAGGTCGAACACCTGCACCGTCATCGATTGTCCGGCCTGCAGGCGCAGCGCGGCTTCGCGACGCACGCCCAGTGCCAGCGCCTCGGGCAGCTCGCGTTGCACCTGCGGCGACGGACGCCGCGTCTGCCGCCACAGATCGATCAACGCTGGCACAGCAATCGCCAGCGCCGCCAGCGCCCAGCTCCAGCGCGGCAGCACGCCGCCCAGCACCAGGCCGCCCAGCGCGGCCCAGGCCAGCAGCAGCAACAGCAGCAGCGGTGCTGGTCTCATCGACGCGGCGCTTCCACCTTGGCCAGCAGTGCGCCCAGCACGTCGTCGGCGTCCTGGCCTTCGATCTGCAGTTCCGGTGCCAGCGCGATGCGATGGCGCAGCGCAGGGCGCGCGATGTCGCGCACATCATCCGGAGTGACGAAATCACGACCGGCCAGCACCGCCTGCGCGCGCGAGGCACGCACCAGCGCGATGCTGCCACGCGGGCCAGCGCCGACCGCGATACCCGGCCACTGCCTTGTGGCCGCCACAATCCGCACCGCGTAGTCGATCACTTCGTCGTCGACGGTGATCGCCGCAGTGGCGCGCTGCAGTTCCAGCAGCTCACCAGCACCGAGCACGCGTGGCACCTGGCTCAGGTCGAAATCGCTGGCGGCGCGGCCGCTGGTGATCGCGGTCACCATGCGCTTCTCGTCCTCCAGCTGCGGGTAGTCGATCAGCACCTTCAGCAGGAAGCGGTCCAGCTGTGCTTCCGGCAGCGGGTAGGTGCCTTCCTGCTCCAGCGGGTTCTGCGTGGCCAGCGCCATGAACGGCGGCGCCAGGGTGAAGGCCTTGCCTTCGATGGTCACCTGGCCTTCCTGCATCACTTCCAGCAGCGCCGACTGGGTCTTGGCGGGTGCACGGTTGATCTCGTCGGCCAGCAGCAGGTTGGTGAACACCGGGCCGCGGCGGATCTTGAAGCTCTCGCTCTTCGGGTCGTACACCGCGTGGCCACTGACGTCGCTGGGCATCAGGTCGGGGGTGAACTGTACACGCCCGTAATCCAGCTCCAGGGCCTGTGCCAGTGCGCGCACCAGCAGGGTCTTGCCCAGCCCGGGCACGCCCTCGATCAGCACGTGACCACCGGCAAGCAGCGCCACCAGGATCTGGTCCAGCACATCGGCCTGGCCGATGAAGGCGTGGCCGACGGCATCGCGGATGGCATCGACGCGTTCGATCAGGCGGGCGTTGGCGGCCGCCGGCAGCTCGGGGACTTCGGTCATAGCAGGGATCTCATCTGGAGCAGCAAGCGGATGCGCTCGCGCAGGGCGGAGGAATCGTGCGGCGGTGGGGGCGTGAGTGCGCTGGCGACGCGGCCCTGCGGCCACTTCAGCAGCTCGGCGATGGCCTGATCGCGCGGCGCACCATCCAGTGCGGCGGCAATCGGTGCGCGCAGGCGCAGGCGGTGCAGGAACAGGGCGAGCACGGCCTCGTACAGGCGTATGCCGTGACCGAAGCGCAGCAGCAGTTCGCCACTGGCACGCACGTGCTCCAGCAGTGAACGACGTTCCAGCACCGGCGACGGCAGCAGGCTGCCGAAGCGCTGTGAACGGCCCCACAGCCAGCCCAGCAAGGCCAGCAGCAACGGCACCCACAACGGCCAGCCCTGATAGAACATGCGCGACCACAGCGACGGCGGGCGGCTGGCATAGACCAGCCAGACCGCACCCTTGCCATAGTTCGGATCGAGCAGGTAGCGGGTCAGGTCGCGATGCGACGCGTCGTGCAGGCCGTCGCTGGCCCCGCCACCTGCCGACGCCTGGCGCGCTGCCGGTGAGTCCACTTCGCTGCGCATGAACTCCATGTCGGCCAGCACGCTCACTCTGCCCTGGCCGTGGCGCAGGCGCGCGAACACCAGGTCGCGATCAGTGCCCCAGCGGCGTTCGGCCTGCGCACTGGCCGCAAACCCAAGGGTGAAGCGGCGGCCACCACAGAATTCGACGTGGCCCGGATCGTCGTCGACATGGAAGGCCTGGCAGTCGCTGCGCTGGAACAGGCTGTCCACGCCCAGCCGGTCCAGCAGGGGGCCCTGCGTGCTGCCGGCATCGTCCTCGGCCGGCGGCGGCGTACGTACCAGCAGGTGGCCACCCCCGTCGACCCAGTCCAGCAGTGCGCTGGCGATGGGCGGCGGCAGTTCGCTGCTGTCCTGCAGCAGCACTACCGTGTCGTGGCGCCCCAGCGTCATCTGCTGCAACTCCAGCCGCGGTCGCGAATGCACGTCGATGCCATCGGCGCGCAGGGCCTGGCCGAGCACGTACAGCGGGTTGTAGGCGGCCTCGCCCTGTGGCGGCAGCCGGATCGTCTCGGTCACCCGCTCGTGCGTGCGCAGGTAGAGGATGGTCAGCGGTACGCCGAACAGCACCAGCGCACCGAGCAGGAGCGACCAGAACAGGCGCGGACTCATGCCTGCCACCCGTACTGCTGGCGCAGGGTATCGGCCAACGCATCGAAATCGGCGCGGCTGGGCAGGCGGCCACCGTAGGCGGCGTACTGCCACATGCGCACGATGCGCGCGAACAGGTCACGGTCGCTGGCCTGGGGCATGCGTCGCGATGCGCGCAGGCATTGCGCTTCGGTGGCACCGGGTGGAAGCGCGATACCGCTGCGCTCGCCCACCGTGCGCACGCTGGCGCGGTACAGCAGGGCCAGCGCCTGCCGCGGCCGGCCCTGGTCCCAGAGCAGGCCGGCCTGGGTGGCCACGTCCGGCGGCAGCACCACCGGCAACTCCACCTGCTCCTCCAGCACCTTCGGTGCAGCGTCGGCCTTGCGCCGGCCACTGCCACGCAGCCACGGCAGCCACAGCCGCGCGGTCAGCAGCAGCACCAGCAGCAGGATGCCGAGCAGGCCCCACAGGCCCCATTCGGCCAGCCGTGCCAGCCAGGCGATGCCGTCCTTGCGCGCCTTGCGTTCACCTTTGCTGCTGGTGTCACGCTGCAGCTGCTTGTCTTCCTTCTTTTTTTCCTCGGCCTGCTCGATCGGCTTCCAGCGGGCCACCTGGCGGGTCGGGCGCTGCAGCGGGTCTTCATAGGCGCGGTTCACTGCCTGACGGAAACCGGCGGTGTCCACCGGCGCTGTACCGAAGATCATTGCCGGCGTATTGGCGGGGTCGTTGGCCGCGGTGGCCGGTTCTTCTGCACTGTCTTCGTCCTCTTCGGCATCGCCGGCCTGCTCCGCGACCGTCTGCGCGTCCTGCGCATGCACCGGTGCGGACACCAGCGGCAGTGCCAGCCACAGCAGCAGCGCCAGCGTCGATGCTGCCGGCAGCAGCCGCTCGCGTAGGCGGCGCAGGGCGATTTCGACGTCCCAGGCTTCCATCTGCGTTCGACGGTTCAGGTACAGGCCAAAGCCCGCACCGACGAAGAACGGGCCGATCAGCACCGAGGCCAGCCAGCACGCCAGGTTGAAGCCCAGCCGTGCCCATGCGGGCGTGTCCTTGCCAATCATGTCCCACGCCGCACGCCACGATTCGGACATCAGCTCCAGTGGCATGAACATGAACACCGCACCGATCGCGCCGGATACCAACACGGCTTCGAACGCCAGGCAGGTCACCGTCAGTACCAGTGCCGCGCCCGCTGCGCCGGCTGCCACCGCACGACGGCGTGGGCCGCGCTGGCCCGGTGTGTTGCCTTCCAGCAGGTTCACCGGCAGGCACAGGCTGCGCAGCACGCTGAAGCGACGCCAGCCCAGGTAGCCCCAGAAACCGGTGTTGCCCCAGTGGCGCTGCGCGCGCAGGGCGGCCAGCGTGCCGACCGGCTCACCGAAAATGCCGCGCGACAGCACGTACAGCGGCGCGCGTTCGAACAGCGGCTTGCACCACCACATCGCCAGCCAGGCCCAGCCGAAGGCATCCAGCCACCAGCCCAGCGCGTTGAAGATCACGAACAGCGGTGCACTGGCCAGCAGCCAGCTGCCCCACAGCGCACGCGCGTGACGGCGGGACAGGGCGGTGCCCAGCTCCATCGCTTCCCAGCCACTGCGGGCGCGCAGCGCCACGTCCAGGCGGTCAATGCGCATGGCCGCCCCCACGTCCGCCGCGCCACAGCCACAGCAGCACGCCGGCCCACAACACACCGGCCACGCTGAACTTGCCCCACGCCGGTACTTCGGCAAGCGAGGACCAGAAGGCTTCGATGAAGGCGGCCACCAGCAGCATGAAGGCGACGCCGAGGCACAGCCGTGCGCCGATGCGGCCGCCTTCGACCAGTGCATCCAGGCGGCTGCGCCGGCCTGGTGCCAGCAGCTTCATGCCCAGCTGCAGACCGGCACCGCCGGCGATCACGATCGCGGTCAGCTCGAAGGCACCGTGGCCGACCACGAAGCGCCAGAACGGGTCGCCATGGCCGATGTGCTGCAGGTGACCGGCCACCGAACCGATGATCACGCCGTTGAACAACAGCACCAGCAGCGTGCCCAGCCCAGCCAGCAGCCCGCTGGCAAAGGTGCGCAGGGCGATGCTGATGTTGTTCATGATGTAGTGGCCGAACATCATCCAGTCGGTGCCGCTGTCACGCCCCAGGCGCTCGGCGGCGGGATCGTACATGCGCTCCATCTCGGCGATCTGGCGGTTGTCCATCAGCATGTGGATCAGGTCCGGATAGACCTGCACCAGCACGAAGCAGGCCACCGCCGGCAGCGCGAACATCGCCAGCGCCACCCACATGCTGCGCGCCTGGCTGCGCACCAGCAGCGGGAAATCGGCCACCAGGAACTCCAGGGCACCCCGCCAGCGCGTCGGCGGCGTGCGGTACAGCACGCTGTGGCCCTGCTGCATGAGCTGCTGCAGGCGCTGCACCAGCTGCGGGCTGTAGCCGCGTTCGCGGGCCAGTGCCAGTTGCTGGCACAGCCGCCGGTAGCGCTGCGGGAAGGTGGTGTCGTCCAGTGCCAGGCCGCTGGCCTTGCGGCGCGTGCGGCGTGAGGCACCGGCACGCAGCAGCAGCCACTGCTCCAGGTCCTGCCATTCCTGCTGGTAGCGGGCGACGAACTGTTCCTGCTTCATCGCCGCCCCAGCAGCCAGTTGGCCATCGCATACAGGCGCAGCACGCCGACCTGGCCATGGGTGCCGGTCAGTGGCTCGGCAATACCGGCCAGCTCCTGCTGGCGCGCCGCCGACAACCGTGGCGCGCGCTCGGCGAAGGCCATCAACGCAGCCTGTTCCTCTGGTCGCAGCGGCTGCGGCGGGGCCAGCACGCTGTCGATGGTCGGCGGCGGTGGCAGGTACAGCGCGGGTGCGTGCACCACCACGGTGCCCGCCACCAGGTCGCCAAGGCGGCGGCCATGCGGATCGAACAGGCTGCTGATCAGGCCCAGCGCATAGCCGAACGGCAGCATGTCCACCGTGCGCAGCAGGTTGCGGGTGATCGCCGCCATCCAGCCTACCGGCGCGCCATCGCGGGACAGCACGCGCAGCCCCAGCGCACGCTTGCCCAGCGTGCGCCCCCACAACGCTTCGCAGACGATCGGGTAGGCCCAGTAGACCAGGAACATCAGCACCAGGTAGAGGCCGGAGCCGAACTTGTCCAGCAGCGCCAGCGGAATGGACACCAGCACCAGTGCCGCGATGCGCACGCCAAGATCGACCAGCCAGGCCATCGCCCGCGGTACCGGGCCGGCGGCAGGCAACTGCAGCGGCACACCCTCCGGCGTCACCACCTCGCGGTAGGTATCGAGCATCGGTGCGGCCATCAGCGCGATGGCCTTCGTTGTGGGCGCCGGAGTCCTCTCCGGCGGGCAGCCACAGGCATGGGGGTCTCGACAGGTCCTGGTCGGGCCAAGACTTTAGCAGAGCCGCATGGCAGCGACGGGGGCTCAGCCCCGGTATTCGTCCTTCAGCCGCACGTAGTGGTCGGCCGAGTAATGCAGCGCCTCGATCTCCTTGTCACTGAGCGTGCGTGCCGGTCGTGCAGGGTTGCCGACCCACAGCTCGCCTTCGCCCACCACCTTGCCGGGGCCGATCACCGCACCGGCGCCGACGAAGCCATGGCGCTCCACGCGGGCGCCATCGAGGATGCAGGCGC
Source organism: Stenotrophomonas sp. 86428_Sma (assembly GCF_056481585.1). NCBI lineage: Bacteria > Pseudomonadati > Pseudomonadota > Gammaproteobacteria > Lysobacterales > Lysobacteraceae > Stenotrophomonas > Stenotrophomonas sp. 86428_Sma. Next base: position 4,679,014 of record NZ_CM151156.1, on the reverse strand, counting down.
CCATGCCGATCAGGCTGTAATCGCCGATCGTGCAGGCATGGATGATGCAGCCGTGGCCAACGGTCACGCCTTCGCCGATCAGGGTCGGGTAGCCGGCCTTGTTGTACGGGCTGTGGTGGCTGACGTGGATGATGGTGCCGTCCTGCACGTTGGTGCGTGCACCGATGCGCACATGGTTGACGTCGCCGCGGATGACCGTGCCCGGCCATACCGACACGTCATCGGCCAGCTCCACGTCGCCGATGATGGTGCAGGCCGGATCGATGTACACGCGTTCGCCGAGGACGGGCATCTTGTCGCGGAAGGGGCGCAGCGGGTTCATCGAAGTCTCCGGAAATCAGGGCGTTCACGACGATGATACCTGCGTGGTCTGCACGCCGCGCGCGCACCGCAGGGTAGTGCCGGCCGCTGGCCGGCAACCTCATGGGCGTGTCTGGAGTTCTGCGATTGCCGGCCAGCGGCCGGCACTACCCGCTACGGTTCGTAGTTGTAGCCGATGCTGTATGCGGAACAGCGGATCGCGCGCAGCATTGCAGTAGATCCACGCCATGCGTGGATGGCATCTACCGCGCTCGTGTTATGCCACGCGTCCCCGGCGTGCGCGCTCCAGGTGCACCAGCAGCAGCGAGATCGCTGCCGGGGTCATGCCCGGAATGCGCTGTGCCTGGCCGATGGTCTGCGGGCGTACGCGCTCCAGCTTCTGCAGCGCTTCGGCCGACAGCCCGCGCACCGTCGCGTAATCGAAGGCTTCAGCGATCGGCGTGGCTTCGTGCCGCTGCTGGCGCTCGATCTCCTCGCGCTGGCGGTCCAGGTAGCCGGCGTACTTCACGCCGATCTCCACCTGCTCGGCAACCTTGCCATCGGCCACCGCCGGGCCCAGCGAGGGCACCTGCATCAGCTTGGCGTAATCCAGCTCGGGGCGCTTGATCAGGTCCAGCACGTTGGTCTCGCGACTGACCGCCACGCCCAGCGTCTCGTTCACTTCGCGGCCCAGTGCATTGGCCGGGGTCGCCCACAGCGCACCCAGGCGTGCGCGCTCGGCAGCGACGGCGGCCTGCTTGGTCTCGAACGCGCTCCAGCGGCGATCATCCACCAGGCCCATTTCGCGGCCGGTCGGGGTCAGGCGCTGGTCGGCATTGTCCTCGCGCAGCTGCAGGCGGTACTCGGCGCGGCTGGTGAACATACGGTACGGCTCGTTGGTGCCGTGGGTGATCAGGTCATCGACCAGCACGCCCAGGTAGGCCTCGTCGCGACGCGGGCACCAGCCGTCCAGCCCGCGCACCTGGCGTGCGGCGTTGAGGCCGGCCAGCAGGCCCTGCGCGGCGGCTTCTTCATAGCCGGTGGTGCCGTTGATCTGGCCGGCGAAGTACAGGCCGTTGACCAGCTTGGTCTCCAGCGAGGCCTTCAGCCCGCGCGGGTCGAAGAAGTCGTACTCGATCGCGTAGCCGGGGCGGGTGATGTGTGCGTTCTCGAAGCCACGGATGCTGCGCACCATCTCCAGCTGCACGTCGAACGGCAGCGAGGTGGAGATGCCGTTGGGATAGATCTCGACGATGCCCAGGCCTTCGGGTTCGACGAAGATCTGGTGGCTGGCCTTCTCGGCGAAGCGCACCACCTTGTCCTCGATGGACGGGCAGTATCGCGGGCCGATGCCTTCGATCTGGCCGCTGTACAGCGGCGAACGGTGCAGCGCGTCGCGGATGATCTGGTGGGTCTGTTCGGTGGTGTGGGTGATCCAGCAGCTGACCTGCTGCGGATGCTCGTCCACCGAGCCGAGGAAGGACATCACCGGCCGCGGCGAATCGCCGGGCTGCTCGTCCATCACGCTGTAGTCCAGCGAGCGGCCATCGATGCGCGGCGGCGTGCCGGTCTTCAGGCGGTCCACCTGGAACGGGCGCTCGCGCAGCCGCGCGGCCAGCGTGGTGGCCGGCGGGTCGCCCATGCGGCCGGCGGCGTACTGGGTCGGACCGACATGGATCTTGCCGGCCAGGAAGGTGCCGGCGGTCAGCACCACGGCCTCGGCATCGAAGCGCAGCCCGGTCTGGGTGATGACCCCGCGCACGGCGTCGCCTTCGATGACCAGGTCGTCCACGGCGGCCTGGAACACGGTCAGGTTGGCCTGGCCCTCGACGATGGCGCGGATCGCCATGCGGTACAGGTTGCGGTCGGCCTGGCAGCGGGTGGCGCGCACGGCCGGGCCCTTGGAGGCATTGAGCGTGCGCCACTGGATGCCGGCGCGGTCGGCGGCATGCGCCATCGCACCGCCCAGCGCGTCGATCTCCTTGACCAGGTGGCCCTTGCCGATGCCGCCGATGGCCGGGTTGCAGCTCATCGCACCCACCGTTTCGATGTTGTGGGTCAGCAGCAGGGTGCGCACGCCGGTGCGGGCCGCGGCCAGCGCGGCTTCGGTGCCGGCGTGGCCACCGCCGATGACGATGACGTCGTAACGATGGAAGGACGGGTTCATGGGGGGCTGTTCAGTTGGGGGCGGGCGCGGACCGGGGGCGGCGCCGGGGTGGCGATTTTAGCGCCATTCGGGGCCGGGACGTCGGTGCCGGCCGGCCGGCGTCGAAATCAGCCCTAAAGTTGGCAGGATTTTTGCAGATAACCCAATAGCACCCATCGTGGCTGGCGCCGTAGGCGCCCGTGACCGGAATTGGAACAGGGGCCGGTACAGGCGCACGGTGGGGGAGCAGAGGGCCGGCAGTCGGGGGACTGTCCGGCCCTGTTTTTTTGCGGTTGTCGGGAAGGCGCCATCCACGCATGGCGTGGAGCTACTGACGCTGGGGCCCTCGCCGGTTGGCGACCCAACAAAACAAACGGCCCCGCATTGCGGGGCCGTCTGTTTTCAGAGGTGCCGACATCCGACAGGGCCGGAACAGGGGGGATCCAGATGTTCCTGTCGGATATCGACGTAGAGCTTTTTGCGGCGGCCCGTGTCGTTTTTGTCACTTTGTGACGCGGGCCGTCACTGTCCGCGTAGATTGCGGCTTGGACCGTGTGAAATGCAAGACGGTTCAGCGCTCAACTGTGCGCTGCGTCGCACGATCCATGTTGCGCCAGGGGGAACCGTTCATCCTCGGCGCACTCGGTGCCGGTGCCGGACGGGCCTGCGGCGGGGGCGCCGACGGCTGGGCGTTCGATTGCGGCGGGCGGCGCATGGAGTCCATGTTCCGCCACGGCGAACCCCCGTTGTACGACGGACGCGACGGCGGCGGCGGACGGTGCTCGCCGCCATTGCCCGGACGCGGCGGCGGGCGGTGGTTGTGCGGCGGACGGTAGATCGGGCGCGAGTAATACGGGTTGCCGTAGCCGCCGTAGTAGCCGCCATAGCCACCGTAGTAGGGGCCGTAGTTGTAGGGATAGCCGGCCGGGTAGCGGTATTCCACCGACGGCGCACCGTGGTAGTAGCTGCCGCTGCGGCCGCCGCCGACATAGTCGTAGGTGGTGCAGCCGGTCAGGGCCAGCAACAGGCCACCGGCAAGCATCAGGCGCATTTTCATGGTGGGTCCCCCCAGAGGACGGGTGTGCAGTCAGCTTCGGGCGCCAGCGTTGAATCGGCCCTTAATTCCGCCGGCCAGGATGAATGGAGGCGTAGGGCTGCATGCTGGCATGACCTGTGTCCCGGTCGCCAGCGCGGGGGCATACGTTAATCTTGCGTCATGAGCGATTCACTGTTGCCCCGCGCCGACGACGTCCTGCTTGCTGCCGCGAGGATCGCCCCGCATGCCAGCGTGACCCCGGTGCTGCGCTCGCACACGCTCGATGCGCTCGCCGGGGCACAGCTGGCGTTCAAGGCCGAGCACCTGCAGCGTGGTGGTGCGTTCAAGTTCCGCGGTGCCTGCAACGCGGTGTGGTCGCTGGAGTCTGATTCCGCCAGTGCCGGCGTGGTCACCCACTCCTCCGGCAATCACGGCGCCGCCCTGGCGCTGGCCGCACGTACCCGGGGCATTCCCTGTCACGTGGTGGTGCCGGAAGGTGCGGTGGCGGCCAAGCTGGCCAATATTGCGCGCCATGGCGCCACGCTCTGGCACTGCCCGCCGACCATTGCCGACCGTGAGGCCACCTGCGCCAAGGTGCAGGCCGACACCGGCGCGACCCTGGTGCATCCCTATACGAATCCGGCGGTGATGGCCGGGCAGGGCACCGCCGCCCTGGAACTGCTGCACAGCGACGGCCCGTTCGACGTGCTGGTGGTGCCGGTGGGCGGCGGCGGCCTCGCCAGCGGCACTGCGCTGGCCCTGCAGCACGCCAGCCCGCAGACCCGTCTGGTGCTGGCCGAGCCGGCCGGTGCCGACGATACCGCGCGCTCGCTGGCCGCTGGCGAGCGCCAGGACGCGTTCACCCCGGACACGATCTGCGATGGCCTGCGTACCCTGATCGGCGCGCCCAATTTCGAACTGCTGCGCGCGGCCGGTGCCGAGGTGATCGTGGTCGATGACGCGGCGACGATGGCCGCGATGCGCCTGCTGTGGGAGGTGCTCAAGCAGGTGGTCGAGCCGTCCTCGGCCACCGTGCTGGCTGCGGTGCTGGCGCAGCCGCAACGTTTCGCCGGACTGCGCGTGGGCCTGGTGCTGTCCGGCGGCAACGTCGACCTGCCAGCGCTGCGCTGGGGGGCGCCGTGAGCCGCGACCGGCAGCGGCCTCGCACCGGCCTGCTGGGCTGGCTGTGGCGGCTGTTTGTCCTGCTGGTGATCTGGCTGCTGGGCGTGACTGCCTGGATCGTCTGGGTCGGCGAGCGTGACCAGGCCGCCAAGGCCGACGCCATCATCGTGCTGGGTGCGGCCGCCTATGACGCCAAACCGTCACCGGTGTTCGAAGAGCGTATCCGGCATGGGCTGGACCTGTACGAGGCCCAGTACGCGCCGCTGCTGATCTTCACCGGCGGCTACGGTGGCACCGGTGCGCGTTTTTCCGAATCGCAGGTGGCGCGGCGTTATGCGCTGAAACATGGCGTGCCGGACGATGCGATCCTGATCGAAACCGCCTCGCGCAATACCGTGCAGAACCTGGTTGAAGCCAAGCGGCTGATGGACCAGCGCGACCTGCACCGGGTGATCATCGTCAGCGATCCGCTGCACATGGCGCGCGCGCTGCGCCTGAGCAAGGCGCTGGGCATCGATGCGCTGGCCTCGTCCACGCCCAGCACGCGCTTCCGCAGCTTCCACACCAGCTGGCGCTTCCTGGTGCAGGAAATCTATTTCTTCCACCGTGACCTGGTGCGCCCGCCGCTGAGTTCGCCGGCCAATACCTGAGGGTGCCGCTGCGCTCGCCGGGCATGGCCCGGCGCTACCCGGTCCACGTGCCGGCCCATACCCGCCTTTGGTAGGTGCCGACCTTGGTCGGCACACTGCTGGCGGCATCGCGATCTGATGGGGTGTGCCAACCAAGGTTGGCACCTACCAGAGCGATTCGCGTACGGCGTGGCATGCGGTAGTGCCGGCCGCTGGCCGGCAGATGCCCAGCATGGAATCATGAAGTTGCCGGCCAGCGGCCGGCACTACGGGACGATCAGCTCTGCTTGCGCCGGATCGGAATTGCCGACACCGGCACCGAGGCCACGTCATGCCCGCCTTCGCGGATCGGCGCGCCCGGGTCCGGCGCCCAGGCGTGCGCATAGATCACTTCCCAGCTGCTGGGCAGCTTGCCGTCGGCACGACGCATCGGTTCATACGCCGCTGCCGCAGCGGCGAAACGGCCACGCCCGGTCAGCGTGTGGCGTCGGTCCACCCGTGCATTGGTCGCGCCCATCGCACGCAGTTCGCGCATCAGTGACGGCAGATCGTCGTAGGTCAGGGTGAACAGGTCGCGGTCCAGCACCGGGTCGCGGAAGCCGGCCATCATCAGCGCATCGCCGAACTGGGCGATCTGCGCGAAGCGGCTCACGTGCGGGCGGTCATCGGCGGCGGCGAATGCCTCGTTGAGTTCGATCAAGGTTTCCGGGCCGAAGGTGGAACACACCAGCAGGCCGCCCGGCTTGAGTACGCGGCGGAACCCGGCGAACACCGCCGGCAGGTCGTCCACCCACTGCAGGCACAGGTTGCTGAAGATCACGTCCACGCTGTTGTCGGCCAGCGGCAGCGCGGCGGCGTCGCCGCACAGCCGCTGGAACGGCTTCCACCAGCCGGCCTGGCGCTTGGCCTGGTCCAGCATCGGCAGCGCCACGTCCAGCGCGATCACCTGCGCCTTCGGCCAGCGCTTCTTCATCAACGCGCTGGCATGGCCGGTGCCGGCACCAATGTCCAGCACCACCTCGGGCTTGCGTGCCTCCAGGTAGTCCAGCGATTCGATCAGCCGCGACTGCACTTCGCGCTGCAGGGCGGCGGCGGCGTCGTAGCTGTTGGCGGCACGGGCGAACGCGCGGCGGACGTGGCGGGCATCGAAGTGGGACGGCATTGCGAAAGTCTCTTAGAACGTACCGGGGTAGGCGCCGCCGTCGATCAGCAGGTTCTGCCCGGTGAGGTAACCGGCCTGTGCACTGCACAGGAAGGCGCAGGCGGCGCCGAATTCGTCGGGTGTGCCGAAGCGGCCGGCGGGGATCTGCTGGCGGCGGCGTTCGGCCACTTCGTCGGCGTCGCCGTCCTTGCCCGCACTGTGGGCGAAGTTGGCGCGCAGGCGGTCGGTGTCGAACTGGCCGGGCAGCAGGTTGTTGATGGTGACGTTGTGGGCCACGGTGCGGCGCGACAGGCCGGCGACGAAACCGGTCAGGCCACTGCGCGCGCCGTTGGACAGCGCCAGGATATCGATCGGGGCTTTCACCGCCGACGAGGTGATGTTGACGATACGGCCGAAGCCGCGCTCGATCATCGCGTCGACGGTGGCGCGGATCAGCGCGATCGGCGCCAGCATGTTGGCGTCCAGCGCGGCAATCCAGTCGTCACGCTCGAAATTGCGGAAATCACCGGGCGGCGGGCCACCGGCGTTGTTGACCAGGATGTCCACCTGCGGGCATGCGGCCAGCGCCGCGACGCGGCCGGCTTCGGTGGTGACGTCGGCGGCGATCGCGCGCACCTCGGCGGCACCGGCCAGCGCGCGCAGCTCCTCGGCAGCCTGCTGAAGCGCCGTTTCGCCACGAGCGACGATCACCACGTTGACGCCCTCGCGCACCAGCGCACGCGCGCAGCCCAGGCCCAGCCCCTTGCTTGCGCCGCAGACCAGTGCCCAGCGGCCATTGATACCCAGATCCATGTGTCAGTCCTGCGGAATTCGGAAGGCGCTCATTGTCCGCCATCGGCCGGTGACAGGCCGGCAACGAAGTGTTGCAACGCGGTGGCCACCTCATCGGCATGGCCGAGGAAGGGCGCGTGGCCGCCATGGGCGATGGTCAGCGCCTGTCCGCCCGGGGCCAGCGCTGCAGCGGCTTGCATCGCTGCTGGCGAAACCAGCCGGTCGCGTTGGCCGGCGATCCACAGGCTGGGCTTACCCAGCGTCGGCAGCGCGCCACGCAGGTCGGTGCTTTCCAGCAGCCGCAGGCCTTCCAGCAGCGCGCGCTCGGTGGGCGCACCGCGCTCGACCAGGCGCTGGCGCAGGGTGCGCAGCTCTTCGCGGGCGTGCGCCGAGCCCATCACGTCCAGGGCGAGGAAGCGTTCCAGGGTGCCGGCGAAATCGGTGGCCAGCTCACGCCCGAACTGCTCGAACACGGCCGGTTCCACCGCGTGCGGCCAATCTTCGCCACGTACGAAGCGCGGTGTGGCGGCGATCATCGCCAGCCCACGCACCTTCGGCAGCGTCGCTGCCGCGTGCAGCGCGAACAATCCGCCCAGCGACCAGCCGCACCACACCGCCGGTGGCGTCGCCGCCGCAATCGCGTTGACCACGAACGGCAGGCGCAGCGGCGTGGTGTCGTCGCGGCTGTGGCCATGCCCGGGAAGGTCGACCCGATGCAGGGTGAACTGGTCTGCCAAGCGCTGCACCAGCGGTGCGAACACGCCGCCCTGCAGGGCCCAGCCGTGGATCAGAACCAGGTCCGGCCCGCGGCCGGTGACTTCAATATGCATGGGGAACTACACGGAACTCAGGCAAAAGCGGGCAGCGGCGGTGGCGCGGCTTCACGCACGGCCAGGGTCACGCGGTCGCGCGCGCTGGCGATGGCCTCGACCAGGCCGCGCACCTGTTCCGGCGTATGCAGCGCGGACAGGGTGACGCGCAAGCGTGCCTTGCCTTCCGGCACCGTCGGTGGGCGGATTGCGCCGACCAGCCAGCCGGCCTGTTCCAGCGTCGTGGACATCGCAACGGCGGTATGGTCATCGCCGCACAGCAGCGGCTGGATCGGCGTTTCCGAAGCCATCAGGTCCAGCCCATGGCGACGCGCTTCGCTGCGGAACAGCGCGATCAGGTCGGTCAGCTTGGTGCGGCGCCAGTGGTCGCGACGCGCCAGGCGCACTGCTTCAAGCGCCGCAGCGGCCATCGCCGGTGGCACGGCGGTGGTGTAGATGTACGGGCGCGCGGTTTCGGCCAGATGCTCGATCAGGTCGTCACGGCCCAGCACCAGTGCACCGGAACCGCCCAGTGCCTTGCCCAGCGTGACCAGTTGCAGCGGTACGTCGTCCACGCTCAGGCCAGCGGCCGCGACCGCACCACGGCCATCACCGACCACGCCCACACCGTGCGCGTCATCGACGTAGAACAGCGCCTGCTGCAGGCGTGCCACAAGCGACAATGCACGCAGCGGTGCGATGTCGCCATCCATGCTGAAGACACCATCGGTGGCCAGCATCGCCGCGCCATCGGGCGCGTGCTTGAGCTGACGCATCGCGCCTTCCGCATCCAGATGTGGATAGCGGCGCAGGCGTGCACCGGCCAACCGCGTCGCATCGAGCAGGCTGGCGTGGTTGAGCTTGTCCTGTACGCAGACATCGTTCTCTTCGCTCAGCAATGCCTGCTGCACCGCCAGGTTGGCGGCGAAGCCACTGCCGAACAGCAGCGCACGCGGATAGCCCAGCCACTCGGCCACTTCGCGTTCAAGTGCCTCGTGCAGGGCGTGGTGGCCGCAGACCAGGTGCGAGGCACCGGCGCCAGCGCCTTCGCGTGCGGCGGCGTCCTGCAACGCGTTGACCACGCTGAACTGCTGGGCCAGGCCCAGGTAGTCGTTGCTGCAGAAGCCGGTCAGCCACTGGCCGTCCACTTCCAGGCGTACGCCATCACGACGGGTGACCGTGCGCCGCGTGCGGCGACGGCCTTGGGCATCGCGCAGGGCGCGTTGGGCGTGGAGGCGGGCGGTCAGGTCGGGGCGGGCCATGGTGGCTGAATGCGACGACGGGGCGGCTAGGGTAGCGCGTTGCCGCGACGCCTGCCTGCATCCCGTCTCAGGCCGCGTGAGCGCAGCCACAGCCGGGCGTATCGGCGCTGATATCGGCGTGCACGGTGCCGCCGTGGTCGTGGCCCTCGGCATCTACCTGCACCGCCATCGGTTGCAGGCCCAGGCGTGCGAACAAGGCCAGGTCGCGTTCGCTTTCCGGGTTGCCCGTGGTCAGCAGCTTGTCGCCATAGAAGATCGAATTGGCACCGGCCAGGAAGCACAGCGCCTGCAGTTCGTCGCTCATCGCCTCGCGCCCGGCGGACAACCGCACCATCGAGCGCGGCATGGCGATGCGCGCCACCGCGATCATGCGCACGAACTCGAACGGATCCAGCTCGGCACTGCCATGCAGCGGCGTGCCCGCCACCTGCACCAGCTTGTTGATCGGCACCGAATCGGGATGTGCCGGCAGCGTGGCCAGCGCCAGCAGCAGACCGACGCGCTGCGCGCGCGTCTCGCCCATGCCGACGATGCCGCCGCAGCAGGTCTTCAGGCCGGCATCACGCACGTGCTCCAGCGTGTACAGGCGGTCCTGGTACTGGCGCGTGTGGATGATCGAATCGTAGTAGTCCGGCGCGGTGTCGAGGTTGTGGTTGTAGTAGTCCAGGCCGGCGTCCTTCAGCGCACGTGCCTGTTCGCCACTGAGCATGCCCAGCGTGGCGCAGGTCTCCAGGCCCAGTGCCTTCACCCCGGCGATCATTGCCGCCACCTTCGGAATGTCGCGGTCCTTCGGCGATCGCCACGCGGCACCCATGCAGAAGCGCGACGCACCAGCGGCCTTGGCCTGGCGTGCCTTGGCCAGCACCGCATCGGTCTCCATCAGCTTCTGCGCGTTCACCCCGGTGCTGTAGCGCTGCGCCTGCGGGCAGTACGCGCAGTCTTCCGGGCAGCCGCCGGTCTTCACCGACAGCAACGTGGAGACCTGCACCTGCGAGGGGTCGAAATGCTCGCGATGGACCGCTGCGGCGCGGAACAGCAGCTCGGGGAACGGCAGATCGAACAGCGCCTGCAGTTCGTCGTGTTGCCAGTCGTGGCGGATGGCAGCAGCCATGGCGGGACCTTGGGTACGAGTGGAGCGAGGGCGGCAGTGTGGGTGGGCGTGCGCAGGCTGTCAACAATATTTATGTTCACATGGTTTACAGTGTTTGCACTCCGGGCGATCCCGCCCGGAGCGTTGCTTCTGTCGTCGAGCGCGAAAAGCGATCGGCATCAAGGCGTGTGCGGTGTTTCGCTGATCAGCGCGGTCACCTTGCCGAGGATGAAGGGACCGTCATCGAAGTAGCCGTGGCCCCAACCTTCGCGCTGGTCGGCATTGAGGTCATCAAGGGTCCACCAGCTCACCGCGCTTTCTCCCTTCCGGGCGAAGAACGCCTGGCAGGCCGAGATGTCTGCCCACGCCGCAGAGTTGCGATAGACGTTCTCCCGGGTGAAGAAGCGTTCCATGCCGAGCAGAGGCTCATCGGCAGCATCTTCGAAGATGTTGGACACGATGTAGAGCAGCGAACCGGGAAAGAACAGTGAGCGCTCGTTGGCTTCGTCGGCATCCCTCATCGCCAATTGCCGGAACCTCCCGATGCGGTTCTCGTGCTTCGAGATGGCATGCGCGAACCGACGACACGTCACCGCAGGCGCTTCGAGAATAAGGTCGAACGTCAGATCCGGAAGGATCTGCGCTGCCTGGTCCAACAGCTCGCACAGGAAGATGCTGCCGGCGCTGTGGCCGACGAGCGTGATGCGGGGAACAGAGGCTTCGGACTGCAACTGCCTGTGCAGCTCGCGCAGGAATCTGACGCCACCCGATGCCGGGCCGTCGAATGAATCCTGTGCATCCTTCTTCATGGGATTCCACCAGCCGATGCGCCCCACGTCATCGAGATAGAACTCACGCAGCACTTCTTCCACGATCACGGCAGAGACGGCGCCTGGGCGCCCTCGACCACTCTGCTGGCGCTGCCATACGCGTATCACCAGTCTGGCCACCTTGATGGCCAGCGCGATCCAATTCAATGCCATGGCCTTGTTGGGTGACGGAGTGCCAAACAGTTCCCTGGCCGTGCGCTCGTTGACGATGGCCGCGCGTTCGGCTGGCGGTTCGTGTGCCAGCATCTTGTTGGCGGGCGCCAGCGTCGCCTCCCTGTAATCGTCACGGGCCTCGGCAATGGCTTGGTTCACCTCGGGATCATCAGCGAATTCCTGCGCGAGATCTGACGAAAGGATCTCCTCGTCGGGTGGCGCGGCGTTGAGGATCTTCATGCCGGGCGTGAGAACCTGCCCGCCGCCTAGCTTTTCCAGGATCTTGTCGTGGACTTTCCTGAAGAGAAGTTTGGCGAGTACTGCACCCAGGATCTCGCCCAGGTTGTTCAACGGAGCTTCGATGTCACCCGTTTCCCAGACGAAGAACAAGGGGTAGGCCTGTGCCCGCACATAGGGGTCATGCAAGGCTTCTGCGATGCGCCGTCCACGCTTCTGCGAAACGCGGCCGCCATGTACATGGATAACGATTCCGGAAGGTGACCTGGCCTGCAGCGCGCGACCGACAATCCGGCGAAGGTCTGATTCCTGCAGCGTGCCATCACGAAGATGGATGATGTGATCCAGCGGGTCGTAGGCATTCATCTCACACTCCATTGTCATTGAGGATGTCGAGAACGAAGCAATTCACGCAGATGTCGGCACGCAGGTGCTGGCAAGCGCTACCGCGATGACGAGCGGTGGCGGCCTTTCGTTGCCGGCGGAGCTGCACCCTCTCCCCAGAGGGCAGCGGCTGCAATGCTACCTCCACGAGGCGCGTTGGACGAACCCGGCAGGAATCGGCCGGCCTTCACGCATGTGGGACGGCGTGCCATTGCTGCCAAAGCATGCGGTTCCCGGCGCGTGAGCGTATTCACCACATCCTGCAAGGCCTTCAGCCACAGTACCCGCTGTCCGCCTTCCTCCGCAGCGTCCAGACTGCCCCGCATGACCGATCTCGACCGCCTCCGCGGCCGCATCACCGCGCTGGTTCTCAGTGAGGCCTGGCGTCGCCGTGCCGCGCTCTGGGGCGGCGCTGTGGCCGTGGCGCTGGTGGCCATCCTGTTCGCCAAGGCCAGCGACGCGGCCTTCCATCTCTTCCAGCGCATTACCTCGCACTCGCCGTGGTGGGCCCTGCTGCTCACGCCGGGCATCTTCGCGCTGCTGGCCTGGCTCACTTCCGGTGTGCTGAAACCCACGCGGGGCAGCGGTATTCCGCAGGTCATCGCCGCGTTGGACAAGGCCGATGAGCCGTTCCGGAAGACTAATCTTTCACCTGCGGTCTCGGCCGGCAAGCTCCTGCTGACCTCGTTGTCGCTGCTCGGTGGCGCATCGGTGGGGCGCGAGGGTCCCACGGTGCATGTGGGCGCCAGCCTGATGTACCTGTTCGGCCGCTGGTTCGGTTTCAAGGATCCCCGCGAGCTCTCGCACTTCCTGCTGGCCGGTGGTGCGGCGGGTATCGCGGCGGCGTTCAACACGCCGCTGGCCGGCATCGTCTTTGCCATCGAAGAGCTCAGTGGCCGCTTCGAGCATCGCTTTTCCGGCACCCTGCTGACCGCGGTGATCGTCGGTGGCGTGGTGTCGCTGGGCCTGCTGGGCAACTACACCTACTTCGGTCATGTCAGCGCGCGCCTGCCACTGGGCCAGGGCTGGCTGGCGATCCTGCTGTGCGGCGTAGTGGCCGGGTTGCTGGGAGGCCTGTTCGCGCGCGCGGTGCTGGCCAGTGCGGCGGGCCGCCCGCGTTGGCTGGGCCAGCTGCGGCAGCGGCATCCCGTGCTGCTGGCTGCAGGCTGCGGCCTGGTGGTGGTGGCGCTGGCGTTGACGTTCGGCGAAGGCGCGTTCGGCACCGGCTACGAGCAGGCGCGAAGCCTGGTGCAGGGGCAGGCGATGGTCGGCCACGAGTTCGGGTTGATGAAGCTGCTGGCGAATCTGGCGTCCTACGTGGCGGGCATCCCCGGTGGCCTGTTCTCGCCGGCGCTGGCGGTCGGTGCCGGCCTTGGGCACAACCTCGCGGTGCTGATGCCGGGTGTGGATCCGCGTGCGTTCGTGCTGTTGGGCATGTGCGCCTATCTGACCGGCGTCACCCAGGCGCCACTGACCTCGGCGGTGATCTCGCTGGAGCTGACCGACAGTGGTGATCTGCTGCTGCCGATCCTGGCCACGGTGCTGATCGCGCGCGGCGTGTCCGGGTTGGTGTGCCGGGTGCCGATCTATCGCGGGCTGGCGGAGGTGTTGATGATGCCCGCCGTCGTGCCACACTCGCCTTCCAGCGGAAAGGATTTCACGAAGTGAGTTACACCATCGCCCCTGAACAGGTCATCGATTACCCGCCCGAGCGCTTGCGCGAGTTCCATGGCAGCGTGGTCGAGTACATCGACAACCGGGTGTTCATGCTGGATCCGGGGCAACTGGTCGGCGAACCTGCCGCGCAGGCCTACCGGGAGATCGCAGCCGGGATGTTCACCGCGCTGGGCTGGCAGGGAGATGGCCGCATCGAGCTGTTGTGGCTGCCCGCCTTCGTTTTCCCGCTGTCCGAGCACATGGCGGATGTCGGTGTTGGCGTCTGGCATGTCAAGCAGGACGAAGACGGCATCTCCTACCTGTTGTCGCCGGTGCCGATGCCGTTCGAGGCACTGCACAACACGCCACACTGGAAGGAGGTCCGCCAGGCGGCACACCGCAGGCGCGGTGCACTGGGCCGAGCGGTGGATGAAGTCCTGCACTATGTATGGGATCCAATAGGCATCCAGGCCAATCCGGACTGCCGTGGCGAGTACGCCGCCTACGCAGATCGCATCGAGTCCCAGCTGCTGCGCGGTGCAGGCGAACAGGACCTGTGTGCGGCCCTTGCCGGCATGGCGCGCAATGAGATGGGCGTCAATCCGGATGAGCGCAGGACCCAGCGCGCCGCCGCCGCCCTGGTGGCCTGGCGGGCATCCCTGCGTGACTGACCCGATGAGACGGCCGACAGCACTGCGTCCGCTTTCCTGACCGTCCGGTGTGGTTGCCGGTGATGGTTCCGGCATCGCTGCGCGGGCAGGTTGGGGTATGCCTCTTGCCTACCTCCCTCTACCGGCGGATTGGCCCGCAGTGCTGCTTCGCGTTCTGCTGCCACTGCGTTGCCTGGTCTGCAACGACCCGGGCCACGATGATCTTGACCTGTGCCGCGCCTGCCTTGCCGAGCTGCCGTGGGCCGGCCGCGCCTGCCTGCGCTGCGCATTGCCGCTGCCCGACAACGCCCTGATCGTCTGCGGCAGCTGCCGCGAGGAAGCGCCACCGCAGGCCGCTACCCATGCCAGCCTGTTGTACCTGCCGCCGGTCGACCAGCTGCTGGTGCGCTACAAGTTCCATCAGGATCTCGCCGCCGGTCGCCTGCTGGCGCAGTTGATGCAGCGCGCACCGCCGCCGTGGTCATGCCTACCTCTGGTGCCGGTACCGCTGCACCGGCGCCGCCTGCGCCAGCGCGGCTACAACCAGGCGGCAGAACTGTGCCGCCTGCTGCCGATGCCGGTCTGGCAGGGGCTGTACCGGCGGCGGCATACCGCGCCGCAGTCTGAGCGTACGGCCGAACAGCGCAGGGAAAACCTGTTCGATGCGTTCGATGTACGTGGTCCGGTGCCGCCGCGACTGACCGTGGTGGACGATGTGATGACCACCGGCAGCACGGTGATGGAGGTTGCGGAGACGCTGCGGTGGGTGGGAGCGGACGAGGTGCGGGTATGGGTCTGCGCGCGGGCGCCGTGATCGCCCTCTTCATCCCCAGGGGCTAGGATGAGCCCGGTTCCGGATCGAAGGAGTGGCGATGAATTCCCCCTTGTCTCCCCTGTTGTCGGCGGTTGGTCGTAGCTGGTGGATCCTGCTGCTGTATGGGCTGGTTGCGCTGGGCTTTGGCATCGTCGCCATCGGCTGGCCGCTGTCTGCAGCCATGGCATTGGCATGGACGCTGGGTGTGATGGCCATCGTTGAAGGTGTCATCAGCCTGTTCGCACTGGTCAGCGGCGGCAGCGGTGCCTCGCGTGGCTGGCTGGCGCTGTATGCCATCGCCTCGCTGGGCTTCGGCATCCTGGCGGTGATCAATCCGCTGGCCACCGCCAGCGTGCTGGTGCTGTTCCTGGCAGCGTGGCTGCTGGTGGCCGGCATCTATCGCATCGTGTTCGCGATCCGCGTGCGCAAGCAGATCCAGGGCGAGTGGCTGCTGATCCTCAGTGGCGTGCTGGCGGTGGTGCTGGGCGTGCTGTTCGCGGCCAACCCGTATGCGGGTGTGGCAGTGACCACGCTGTGGATTGGCATTGGCAGCCTGCTGTATGGGCTGCTGCAGGTGCTGGTGGCATTCAAGTTGCGGAAGTTGAAGTGAGGGCTGCGCTTCCCCTGTTGCTGGGCATGGCGTTGATCCTGACCGGATGTATGCCGGGCGCCACACCCGGTGTCTTGGCAGGCAAGGATCATGCACCACGCCCCGGCGTGGATGTGCGCCTGAGTGCGGTCGATGCAGCCGGCAAGGGCACATCGGTGCAGTGGCAGGGCGAGACCCTCGCCCTGCGCGAGCCCCCGATTGCCGGCAGCGCGGATATTGCCGATGTGCGCTATGTGCTGGATGAAGGCAAGCAGCCGGGCCTGCAGATCCGCTATCGGCCGGAGGCGCATCAGCGCATCCACGATGGCACCGCGGCACTGGTGGGCCAGCGTGCGGCGATCAGCGTGGATGGCCGCGTGCTGATGGTGGCGACGGTGCAGGGGCCGTTCGGCGAATCGATGATGCTGAGCGGCTTGTCCAGCGTTGCCGAAGCGCGGGAGCTGGCCAAGCACATCACTGGCGAATGACGGGCGCGCCATGAACCCGCGCTGCGCGCGGAGGTCGACCAAAGTCGACCGCTACCGGGCGAAGCGGGCCTCGATCTCTTCCAGCGACTTGCCCTTGGTCTCCGGCAGCCAGAACGCGGCCACCAGGAAGAACACGAAGGTGCAGGCCGCCCAGAACACGAACATGCTGGCGTAGCCATAGTGGCCCACCGTGGGCAGGAAGATCGCGGCGATAGTGGTCGACACGAACTGGTTGATCAGCAGCGCGATGCTCATGCCGTTGGAGCGGATGCGGTTCGGCATCAGCTCGGACAGCGCGAGCCACACGCAGACGCCGGGCCCGACCGCGAAGAATGCGACGAACACCAGGATGCAGGCGGCCACTGCCCAGCCGTGTGCCGGTGGCGGCACCGGGCCGATGCGGGCCTGCTCGATACGCAGCGGTGCCTGCGCTGCAGCGGCCGGATCGGCGAACGGGTTCAGATGCAGTTTGCGGAAGAACGCGCCGATCACGCTGTCCGGCTGCACGGTGCCGGCACGCTCGATGCGCAGCTCGCGGTCGGTCAGGTTGTCGCTGCGCAGGGCGCGCACATTGGTGAAGTCGCCGTAGGCGTAGGAGACGGTCAGCTGCAGCGGCCGGCCCTGGCTGTCGATGCCATTGCTCAGGCGCTGCCACTGCGCATCATCCAGCACCAGCTGCAGGCCGTCGCCGCTGACCGCCGCCTGCAGCTGCGGCTGCACGTCGGTGCGGCCGCGTTCGGCCTGGAAGAAGAGGGTGGCGGCGGCCAGCAGGGCCACGCAGATGCCGCCACTGCCGAGCATCAGCAGGAACTTGCGGCCCTTGCGGTCGACCAGCAGCAGCGCGACCACGGTCATCACCGCATTGAGCAGCTTGATCGCCACATCGGCACCATTGGCCACCGAGCCGGACAGGCCGGCCTGGTTGAGAATGTTCACCGCGTAGGCCAGCACCGAGTTGATGCCGGTGGCCTGGGTGCAGGCCAGCACTACGCAGGCGAGCAGGAACGGCACCACGTAGCGGCGGCTGAGCAGCGGGTCGCGCTTGCCGCTGCCGCTGCTCGATTCCGGTGCCTGGATCTGTGCAAGCGTCGGCTCCACCTCCGAAGCGGGCAGCACGCGCTGCAGGCTGCGGCGCGCATCATCGATGCGGCCGCGACGCACCAGCCAGCGCGGCGATTCGGACAGCCAGAAGATGCCAGCGCAGAACAGCAGGCCCGGTGCCAGGCAGGTCCAGAAGATGGTGCGCCAGGCGTGGTCCTTCACCGTGAACAGTTCCTGCGCCTGCTGCGCGACCGGCAGTGAGCGCACGGCTTCGGCGGCGGCATCCACGGCGTGGGCGTGGTAGAGGCCGATCAGGGCAGCCAGCACCAGGCCAACGGTCAGCAGCAGCTGGAACATGGCCGCGCCGCGCCCGCGTCGCTCGGGGCTGAGCACTTCGGCCAGGTACAGCGGAATCACCACGCCGATCAGGCCGCCACTGATGCCCTGCAGCAGCCGGCCGAGCAGCAGGGGCGTGTAGCCGGATGCCAGTGCCATGATCGGGATTGAGGCAGTGAACAGCAGGCCGGCCAGCAGCATCGCACCGCGGCGGCCGATCAGGTCGGCGACCATGCCGGCGAACAGCGAGGACAGCACGCTGCCCAGCAGCACTGCCGCGACGACGAAGCCGAGCTGCTGGCTGCTGAGCTGCCAGGCGTGGCTGGCAGTCGCTTCAAGATAGGGCAGGGCGCCGGCGATGATGCCGATGTCGATGCCGTACAGCAGGCCACCGAGGCCGCCGATGAAGAGCAGGTAGCGTACGGGCCAGCGCGGAGCGGTGCTTGCAGTCATCGGCATATCCCAGGAGGCGTTTCGGTGCGGATTGCCTTCGTAGAGTCGAGCTTGCTCGACTGACCGCGCGGGGCGCGGCAGAGCAGTCGAGCAAGCTCGACTCTACAAAGGCGGTGCGTCAGGCATTTCCGGCGTTAAGGAGCGGCGGCACGTCAGGCGTTTGCGGCGTTCAAATCAACTACGCGCCCGCCCACCACCACCTGCTGCAGGCGCAGCTCGGCGTCCAGCACCACCAGGTCGGCGCGGGCGTCGGGCGCGATGCGGCCGCGATCGTCCAGGCCCAGGTAGTCCGCCGGGAAGGTGGAAACACGTTGCGAGGCATCGGCCAGCTCCAGGCCGACGCGCACCAGATTGCGCAGCGCCTGGTCCATGGTCAGTGCGCTGCCCGCCAGCGAACCGGTAGCGAGGCGCACGCAGCCGCCACACTTGTGCACGCGCTGCTCGCCCAACGCGTACTCGCCGTCGGGCATGCCGGTGGCGGCAGTGGCGTCGGTCACCGCGTACAGGCGCGGGATCGCGCGCGCGGCCAGCCGGATCACGCCGGGGTGGATGTGCTGCAGGTCGGGAATGATCTCGGCGTACTGCGCATGTGCCAACGCCGCCGCTGCAATGCCCGGGCGATAGTGATCGACGCCGGTCATGCCGTTGAACAGGTGGGTGAAGCCGGAGGCGCCGGCCTGCAGCGCGGCCACGCCTTCCTCGTAGGTACCGGCGCTGTGACCGAGCTGCACTCGGATGCCCATCGCCGAGAGCGCGGGAATCAGCGCGGTGTGCTCACCGATTTCCGGGGCCAGCGTCATCACCCGGATCGGTGCCAGCGCATGCAGCTGCTGCACCAGTGCCAGCGTCGCCTCGATCGTGCGGTTGGGCTGCGCACCCAGACGCTGCGGGCTGATGAACGGTCCTTCCAGATGCACACCGACGATGCTGGCGGCGTCTGCATCGGGTGCCGCCATGGTGGCGGCCACGCCCTGCAGCGCGTACTCGATCTCGTCCAGCCCGGCGGTCATGGTGGTCGCCAGCAGCGTGGTGGTGCCGAAGCGAAGATGGGTGCGGGCGATGGTTCGCGCCACGTCGCCGCCCTGCATCAGGTCCACGCCGGCCGCGCCATGCACATGCAGGTCGATGAAGCCGGGCAGGATCACCGGCAGCTGCAGGTCGTCAGCGCCGCTGTGGTCATCCACCTGCAGCTGGCGCACGTGCGAATCGAAGTGGACGTGGCCACGCCGCCAACCCAGCGGGGTGAGGATGCGGCCATGCAGGGTGCGGGTGTCGGTCATGCGGTGGGCTCGGCGATGATCACTTCGATGCCCAGCCGCTGCAGCCCCTCACGGGTTGCATCGTCAATGCCGGCGTCGGTGATGATGGCGTGGATCTGATCCAGCAGGGCGATGCGATGCAGGCTGACGCGGCCGAATTTGGAGGCGTCGGTCAGCACCACGATACGGCGCGCACGCTCGACCATGCGATGGTTGAGGCGGGCTTCGGCTTCATCGTGGGTAGTCAGGCCGAACTGCAGGTCCAGGCCGTCCACACCCAGGAACAGGGTGTCGAAGCTGTACGAATTGAGGCTGGCCTCGGCCTGGCTGCCCTGCAGCGACAGCGACTGCTGGCGCAGCAGGCCACCGGTCAGCAGCACGGTGATGCCCGCGGCATTGGCCAGTTCCCAGGCGATGTTCAGGCCGTTGGTCATCACCGTCACGTCGCGATGCGCGCGCAGGTGGCGGGCCAGGGTCATCGTGGTCGAGCCGGAGTCGATGATGATGTTGTCGCCGGGCTGCACCAGGCGCGCAGCGCGCGCACCGATCGATTCCTTCAGCGGCAGGTTCAGCGCGTCTTTCTCGTGGATGTCCTGTTCCTGCGGCGGCGTACGAACGAGCGTGGCGCCGCCGTGGGTACGGTTGGCCAGGCCCTGCGACTCGAAGTGGGTCAGGTCGGCACGGATGGTCACCGCCGACACGCCGAAGCGCTCGACCAGATCGGCCACCTGCACCGAGCCATGCTCGATCAGCAGCTGCAGGATCTGTTGCCGGCGGGAGCGGGTGTTGCGCATGGCCATTCTCGGTTTCGCGGGAAAAGGTAGAGATTAGCCGTTCGCAGCAACGCCGGCAGCCGAGCCCGCGTTCTGCGTGCGGGGGCCGGCCTGGTTGGCGCTGCAGGCGCGGGCGTATTCGCCCAGGCACAGGCCGATACGGTGCTGCACCAGTGCGGTGGGCGTGTTGGCCAGGCGGCCCTCGCGCACGGCGCGGTACTGCTCCGGCAGGTACTGGCTGAGCAGCACCAGCGGCGGCGCATGCTGCTCCAGGTTGGCGAACAGGGTCTGCACCGCCTGCACCAGCGCCGGCTCGCCCCAGTAGTAGCGGCAGCGGTCGCTGAAGGAGTAACTGCGCAGCAGGCGCAGCGCCGCCTCATCGCCCTGGTAATAGGACTGCCAGTACTTCGGCTGCGCCAGCATCACCTCGTCCAGCACCTGCGGCAGGCGCGAGCACTGCGCGGCTGGCAGCAGCTCGGCCTCGATCGCGGCCAGCGCGAACAGCGCCTCGCGATAGGCGAAGGTGGCGGCCGGGCCGACCTTGAGGATGGCGAAGTGGTCGCGTACCAGCGCGTGTAGGCCACTTTCGCGCTGGTAGTCGGTGGAATGCGCCTCGAACACGATGCGCGGCTGCTGTTCGAGGAAGCCGGCCAGCGCACTGGCGGCGGCCGCGTCGTATTCGTGCACGCTGCTGTGGTCGAAATCCACGCCGGGCTGCACCACCATCGCGATCACGCGCTGCCACGCATCGCGCAGCTGCGGGGTATCGAACGCCTGCTGGTGGATGGCCAGGGTCTGCGCGGCGGCGGCCGGCGTGGTCACCTGCAGGCCTTCGGCCAGCGAGGCTTCGCCACCCGGAATCGGCACTTCGGTACCGATCACGTAGACCGGCGGCAGCAGGCCGTGTTCGGCGGCGGTACGCTCGGCAATCTCGGCCAGCTCGGCCGAACGCGCGGCAACGATGGCGTCGGGCAGCGGCACCGGGTCATCGGCGCAGGACATGCTGCAGTCCAGGTGGATCTTGTGGAAGCCGGCGGCGACGTAGGCTTCGATCAGCACGCGCGCGTGGCTCATCGCTTCGGCGGCCGGGCGCTTCTGCCAGGCATTCGGGCCGAGGTGGTCACCGCCCAGGATCAGCCGTTCGCGCGGGAAGCCTTCCTCATCGGCCAGCGTGCCCACGTAATCGCGGTACTGCGGCGGGGTCATGCCGGTGTAGCCGCCGAACTGGTCGACCTGGTTGGAGGTGGCCTCGATCAGCAGCACGGTGCCGTGTGCCAGCGCCACGTGCATGGCCGCGCGCAGCACCTGCTCGTTGCTGCAGCAGACGCTGTACAGGCCGATGTTGGCACCGGCGCGGTGGGAGGCAAGCAGGGTCTGCAACGGGGACATGGTCAGGCTCCGGACATCAGGAAAACGAGGGTTGGCAGGCGAGCAGGGCAGCACCACGTGCGCCACCGGCATCGCCGAAGCGTGGTGGCACGATCGGTGGCACCTGCACACCGTTGAACAGATGGGCGGCGATGGCGGCGGGCAGGTGCTCGTACAGCGGCGCGTACTGCGAAAGACCGCCGCCGAGCACGATCACGTGCGGGTCCAGCGCCAGCACCAGCGCGGCCAGACTATGGCCGAGCAGGTCGCGATGGATGTCCAGCGCCTTGCGCGCGCGCGCATCGCCGGCTTCGGCCAGAGCGATCACCGCGCTGGCGTCGGCGGCGCTGCCACCGAGGTGACGCTCGATCATCGCCACGCCACTGCCGGACACATAGCGCTCCACGCAGCCCTGCAGGCCGCAGGCGCAGTCGATCAGCGGCAGGCCGTGGCGCTGCAGCAGATGACCGGGCACGCTCCAGTGGCCCCATTCGCCGGCCAGCCCGTTGAAACCGGACAGCAGGCGGCCGTGCAGGCAGAAACCACCGCCAGCGCCGGTGCCGAGGATGGCGCCGAACATGCTGGGATAGCCGTCGGCGGCACCGCCGTGTGCTTCCGACAGGGCAAAACACTGCAGGTCGTTACCGAAATGCAGCGGCCGCTGCAGGCGTGCCTGCAGGTCGGCGGCCACGCTGTGGCCGGTCAACGCAGGCACGTTCGCGCTGAGCTGGCGGCCGCTGCGGCGGTCGCGCACGCCGGGTAGAGCGATGCCGATGGCCGCATCACTACGGCCCAGCGCGGCATCGGCCTCGGCGACCAGGGTCACCACCGCCTGCAGGAAACCGCCGTAGTCGCCCTGCGGCGTGGCCACGCGGCGGCGCCAGGTGACCTGCATCGCCGCATCGCACGCCACCAGCTCGATCTTGGTGCCGCCGATGTCGATGCCGTAGCAGGCGTGGGCGATCAGCTCAGCCATGGTGGATGGTGACGCCCTTGACCACGCGGTTGACGGTGCCATCCGGGAACGGATTGTCCGGGGTCAGGCCGAGTGCGGCCGAGCGCTGCAGCGCGAACAGCTGCGCAAAGCCCAGCCACACCGGTGCCAGCCACGGATCATCCAGTGCCGGTACGGTGAGGGTGTACTCGTCGTCCGCACCGATGTCCGAATGCGGGCCGATCGCCAGTACCTGGCCGGCCACGCCATCGCGGCGCAGTTCTTCCAGCAGGTCCTGTTCGTAGCGGCGCGCCAGCGGCTGCACGCTGCGCAGCACCACCACCAGGGTGTTGCCGTCCAGCGTCGACTTCGGGCCATGGCGGAAGCCCAGCGGGGTGTTGGCCAGCGCCAGCACGCGGCCGGCGGTCAGTTCCAGCACCTTCAGCGCACACTCGCGTGCCAGCGCTTCCAGCGGGCCGCTGCCGAGGTAGATGATGCGGTTGAACGGGCGCTGTGCCAGCGCGGCCACCGGTGCATCCCACTGTGCCTGGCCTTCGCGGGCCAGCGCGGCGATCTGCTTCAGGCGCGCCACGCGCGCGTCCCACGGCGAACGATCGAACACGGTTAGCGCGGCCAGCAGCATGCAGGTCAGGCTGCTGGTCATGGCGAAGGCACGGTCGCAGCTGGCCGAGGGCATCAGCAGGGTGCAGGTATCGGCACGGCCGGCGCCACGTCGGGCCAGTTCGCCATCGGCATTGCAGGTGATGTCGAGGAAGCGCGCGTCATCCACGTCGCTGCGCACGCGGTCGACTGCCGCCACGCTCTCCGGGCTGGAACCGCTGCGGCCGAACGAGACCAGCAGGGTCGGGCGGTCGCGCTGCAGGTACAGCGCCGGGTGGGTCAGCAGGCTGGTGGTGTGCACCACGCGCACATCGGCTGGCCACTGCGCGTTGATCGCATCGGCCACCATTTCGGCGATGAAGCCGGAGCTGCCGGCGCCGGTGAACAGCACGCGCTGGTTGGGATCGTTGAGGCTGTCGCCGAGGAAGGCCTGCAGGCGGTCGCGGGCACGCGACAGGTCCTGTGCGAGGGCTTCCCACAGCGCAGGCTGCTGGGCGATTTCGGTAGCGGTATCGGCTCCGCCAAGGCGCTGCCAGGCGGACACATCGGAAAGCAGGGTGACGTCCATTCGGAGGTTCCAGTTGGGCCAGCGCACCATCTGTGTTTTCTTTCGAAATGTCAAATAGCGAAAGTAAAAAGAAAGAAAATGGCGTGGTGACTTTTCCCGCCCGGGTGTGCTCGGGAAAACGAAAGAACGGGCCGGATGCCGTATCGCACAATGCTTAACAGGCGCCTGCAAGCGCTTACACAAAGTATTGCGGTGCAACAACTTTCGTTTCAATAGAATATATCTTCCTTTTTCCTTTCAATTTGTTGACATCTTTCGAATCGCTGCCCTAGAGTCGGCCCAATCGCTTTCGAAACGCCCGGTGAACGGGTTGGGAGTCCGCGTGGAAATCTGCGTTCGTCGCTCGCCGCTGATGCTGGCCCTGTTGCCGGCATTGATGCTGGCGTCCATGCCGGCCCGGGCCGAGCCGGTCGGCAACCTGCGTTCGGTCAGCGCCAGCGCCAGCCGCGACGGCGTGCAGGGCTGGGATCTGCAGACCGACAAGGGCGCGCGCATCCGCATCGAACTGCCGGCTACCGACATCATCCGCGTGCAGGCCGGCCGCAACGGCACGCTGACCGGCGCCGGCGACAAGGCCGCACCGATCGTGTTGCCGCAGCCCAAGGCGAACGTACAGGCGCAGCTGGAAGAAGACGCGCAGGAAATCCGCGTGCGTACCGATGCACTGGTGCTGCATGTGCAGCGGCAGCCGTTGCGCCTGCGCCTGGAGCGCCTGGACAACGGCCAGCCCACCGCGCTGTGGCAGGAACTGCAGCCGCTGGACCTGGATGCCACGCAGAGCGTGCAGGTGCTGTCCTCGCAGGCCGATGAAGGCTATTTCGGTGGCGGCCAGCAGAACGGCCGTTACCAGTTCAAGGGCCGCGAGCTGGAAGTGTCCTACTCCGGCGGCTGGGAAGAGGGCGACCGCCCCAGCCCGGCGCCGATGCTGCTGAGCAGCCGCGGCTGGGGCATGCTGCGCAATACCTGGAGCGATGGCAGCTACGATCTGCGCGAGGCCGACCAGGCCACGCTGCTGCATCGCGAAGACCGCTTCGATGCGTACTACTTCGTCGGCGCCGACCTGCCGAAACTGATCGAGCGCTACACCCAGCTGACTGGTCGCCCCAACATGGTCGCGCGCTGGGCGCTGTCCTACGGCGATGCCGATTGCTACAACGACGGCGACAACAGCAAGAAGCCCGGCACCGTGCCCGAAGGCTGGAGCGACGGCCCGACCGGCACCACCCCGGATGTGATCGACAGCGTGGCCAAGCAGTACCGCGCCCACGACATGCCCGGTGGCTGGATCCTGCCCAATGATGGTTACGGCTGCGGTTACAAGCAGTTGCCGGAAACAGTGAAGGGCCTGGCCGGCTATGGTTTCCGCACCGGCCTGTGGACCGAGAACGGCGTCGACAAGATCGCCTGGGAAGTGGGCAAGGCCGGCAGCCGCGTGCAGAAGCTGGACGTGGCCTGGACCGGCAAGGGCTACCAGTTCGCGATGGACGCCAACCGCCAGGCCTTCAACGGCATCCTCGACAATTCCGATTCGCGCCCGTTCCTGTGGACGGTGATGGGCTGGGCCGGCATCCAGCGCTATGCCGTAGCGTGGACCGGCGACCAGAGCAGCAGCTGGGACTACATCCGCTGGCATGTGCCGACCCTGGTCGGTTCGGGCCTGTCCGGCATGGCCTACGCCAGCGGCGATGTCGATGCGATCTTCGGCGGCAGCGCCGAGACCTTCACCCGCGACCTGCAGTGGAAGGCGTTCACTCCGGTGCTGATGGGCATGAGCGGCTGGTCGTCGAACGCGCGCAAGCACCCGTGGTGGTACGACGAGCCCTACCGCAGCATCAACCGCGACTACCTGAAGTTGAAGATGCGCCTGACCCCGTACATGTATGGGCTGGTGCACGAGGCCGCGCAGAGCGGCGCGCCGCCGGTGCGTGGCCTGATGTGGGACAACCCGCGCGATCCGCATGCGCAGGATGAAACCTACAAGTACCAGTTCCTGCTCGGCCGCGACCTGCTGGTGGCACCGGTGTATCGCAGCCAGGCCGCAAGCCGTGGCTGGCGCCGCGACATCCACCTGCCTGCCGGCGGCTGGATCGACTACTGGGATGGCCGCCGCGTGCAGGCCGCCGCCGATGGCCGCCAGCTCGACCGCCAGGTGGACCTGGCCACGCTGCCGGTGTTCGTGCGTGCCGGTGCGATCCTGCCGATGTACCCGTCAATGCTGTTCGATGGCGAAAAGCCACTCGATGAGGTGACGTTCGACCTGTACCCGCAGGGCGAGTCGCAGTACACGCTGTACGAAGACGATGGCAACACCCGCCGCTACCAGCAGGGTGAATCGAGCACGCAGCAGATCCGCGTGCAGGCGCCGGCGCAGGGCAGCGGCCCGGTGCAGGTGCAGATTGATGCCGTGCAGGGCCAGTACAACGGCCAGCTGGCGCAGCGTCGTTATGGCCTGCGCGTGCTCAGCCGCCAGGCGCCGCGCGCGGTACAGGCCGGTGGTCGCGCGCTGCCGGCGCTGGCCGATGCCGCCGCGTTCAACAACGCCAGTGAAGGCTGGTACTTCGATGCCAAGGAGCGTCGTGGCACCGTGCATGTGCGCACCGCCGCCCAGGACATCCGCCAGCCGTTGCAGTTGCAGCTGGACTTCGCGGTGGCTGCCGCGGCCGCCGACGATGCCTATCCGGCCGCGCCGGTGCTGGGCCGCGAACTGCCGGCCGACAGCCTGCTGGTGGTCAATCGCCCGGCCGAAGAGCCTGGCCATGCGCTGGAAAATGCCTTCGACGACGATCCGGCCACCTGGTTCCGCAGTGTGCGCAACCAGGCCGTGCGCACCGGTGCGCACGAGTGGGTGATCGGCTTCGGTGAGCGCAGGATGATCGACGGCATCGACATCGCGCCGCGCAACGACAAGAACTGGAAGCACGGCCAGGTGCGCGACTACGAGGTGTACCTGGGCGACAGCAATGGCGAGTGGGGCGAGCCGATCGCACGTGGCCGCCTGCAGTTGAAGGAGGGCGTGCAGCGCATCGCGTTCCCGGCCCATGCCGGGCGCCTGCTGCGCTTCCGCGTGCTGAGCGTGCAGAACCCCGAAGGCGACGGCGCCAGCAGCACCGACCCGATGGTCACCGCCGCACAGGGCAGCGCCCGCGCATTCGATGCACTGCAGCCACGCGACGTCGGCCCGATCGCCTTGTCCACCTTCCACATCCTCGAACACCAGGAACCGGAGCGACCGGCCCGGCAGCGCTATCTCTCCGAGCTGCCGGTGCCGGCCGCGCTGGCCAGCCAGGTGCGCACCGACCAGTCCTTCCGTGGCGACGCCGGCATGCGCATGAACCGCCTGCAGTTCCGCCGTGGCCTGGGCGTCGGCGCCAACAGCCGCATCGACCTGCGCCTGCAGGGTGGCTGGCACCTGCTGCGTGCCGACCTCGGCATCGACGACGCCTGCCGCACCGCCGGTGGCCTGCAGTTCCAGGTCTGGGGTGACAACCGCCTGTTGTATGACAGCGGCCTGGTGAAGGCACCCGGCGTGGTCAAGCCGGAGCTGGACATCCGAGGCCTTTCCACCCTGAGCCTGCGCACGCTGGGTGCGCAGGGCAGTCAACCCGCCCAGGTCTGCGCCAACTGGGCCAATGCCGTACTGATCGGCCAGGAGGGCGACTCCGCCAGCATCGTCGCCCCATGACCCCCTCGTAACACCGCTCCTCCCCCCGCCCATTCCGACTACGGCCCTCGTGGCCGTGGCCCGGGAGCGTTTTGCCCGCCGAACGCCCACGCGCTCACTTATTGCGCTGCACCCCTGCCAGGAGAGAACCCCGATGTTGCCCGCCCGCCACCACCGCCCCCCCTGTCGTTCGATCGCTCCGCTGTCGCTGGCCATCGCCGGCGTGCTGCTGTCGGTCGCCGTTCCTGCCTTCGCCCAGGAGAGCAAGGACAAGGCCACCGACCTGGCCCGCATCGAGGTCACCGGTTCCAACATCCGCCGCACCGACGTGGAAACCGCCTCGCCGGTGCAGGTGATCAGCAAGCAGGATATCCAGAACATGGGTGCGCGCACGCTGCTGCAGGTGCTCGACAACCTGCCGGCCGCCCGCCCGGCGCAGCAGGACGCGCGTTCGCTGTTCACCGGTTCCGATGGTGCCTCGCAGGCCAATCTGCGTGGCCTCGGTGCCCAGGGCACGCTGGTGCTGCTGAACGGTCGCCGCCTGTCGTACTACGGTGCACCGGCCGGCTTCCAGACCCAGTTCGTCAACATCGATGCGATTCCGGCCGCGGCCATCGAGCGCATGGAAGTGCTGACCGACGGCGCCTCGGCGGTGTACGGCACCGACGCGGTGGCCGGCGTGATCAACGTGATCACCAAGCGCAACTTCCAGGGGGCCGAGGTCAGCTTCACCAACGACACCTCTTCGCGCATCGACTCCTACGGCGAACGCCAGGCCAGCATCACCGCCGGCTTCGGTGACCTGGCCGAGAACCGCTTCAACATCTACGGCGCGGTGAACATGTACCGCCGCGACGCGATCCCGCTGAGCGATTTCTACGACAAGCGGCCCGACCAGTACTACGTCAACAATCCGAACTACCTCAACAACCTGCGCCTGGGCGTGGGCAGCAAGCCGGGTGAATTCAATCCGGGCACTTACTTCGCCTTCGATCCAGTCACCGGCCGCCGTGTGCAGGAAGCTGCGCCGGGTTGCAGGAACGTGCTGACCAGTGAAGCGGCCGGTCCGCGTTGCGTCTGGGAAACCTGGATGAACAACGAGATCGACGCCGGTGCCAAGTCCGAGCGCAACACCGCCTACCTCAACGGCACCTTCCTGGTCGGTGACAGCACCGAGATCTTCGCCGAGGCGACCTACACCGACATCGACCTGCGTGCCAACGGCGGCACGCCGCGCACCTACGGCACCACCACCGGCAACCCGACCAGCTGGTTCTCGCGCAATACCGGCAACACCGTCAACCAGTTCCTGTACCCGTTCCTGGGCCCGAACAACGAATACAACCACGCCAGCCCGCAGATGAAGGCGATGATGGGCGGTGTGGTCGGCCTGAACTACCTGCTGCAGGATGCCGGCCCGAACTATTTCGGCCAGCGCAATACCGACAAGAGCTACCGCGTGCTGGCCGGTGCGCGTGGCAACCGGGGCGACTGGAACTGGGAAACCGCGTTCGCCAGCGCCGGCACCCACTCCACCACCTACCAGACGATCAACGTCAACACCAAGGGCTTCGAGAAGGCCTTCGGCCCGTACACGATCGATCCGGGCACCGGCCGCGTGATCATTTCCGACCATCCGGCGTACAAGTTCGGCGAGATCAGCGAAGCCAACGCCGCGCTGATCCGTGAAGCGTTCCCGACCTTCGACATCCAGTCGTGGACCCGCCTGCACACCCTCGACGGCAAGATCGAAGGCCCGCTGTTCCAGCTGCCGGCCGGCGAGATGCGTGCGGCATTCGGCTTCAACGCCAGCCGCGAAACCTTCTACACTCCGGGCAACGCCGACGCCGCCAACGGTCTGATCACCCAGCAGGGCGGTTCCTGGTTCGACGGCAAGCGCAACACCTACGCGCTGTTTGCCGAAACCGTGGCGCCGATCACCGACAAGCTGGAACTGGATGCGGCGGTGCGCGTGGACAAGTACCCGAACTTCAGTGCCAACGTGGCACCGAAGATCGGCTTCAAGTACCAGGCGTTCGACCAGCTGATGCTGCGCGGTACCTACTCCACCGGCTTCCGTGCACCGAGCCTGGCCGAGTCCGGCAATGGCGGCGTGTTCGCGCAGCTCGGCGGCTTCCGCGACGAGCTGCGCTGCAACGAGACCAACGCCATCGCCAACCTGTTGCTGAAGTCGCAGCGGCCGGGTGATGTCGACCTGGGCAAGAACATGCTGAACGTCGACTGCAGCCGCACCGTGGCCCGCATGACCCAGCCGAACAAGGACCTGAAGCCGGAGAAGGCGAAGATCGCCACCCTCGGCTTCGTCTACGAGCCGGCGAGCTGGCTGTCGGTGTCGGCCGACTACTGGTTCATCTACCGCAACAACGAAATCGTCGCGCCGGACTATCGCCGCATGGAAGACATCATCTCGATGTCGCGCTCGCCGATCACCGACAGCGACCGCGCCAACCTGGCGCAGCTGGCGGCCATGTGTGCCGACCCGGCCAGTGGCGTGAGCTGCCCGTCGGTGCTGCCGGGCTATTCGGCCGGCAACGTGGCCAGCGTGGTGGGCCAGTACAAGAACCGAGGCAAGACCCTGATCGACGGCTTCGACATCGATGCGCGCAGCCGTTTCTCGCTGGGCGACTGGGGCAACCTGAACATCGGCCTGGCCGCCACCATCGCCAACCGCAACCGCTTCTACATGGATGCGGAGAACGGCTGGTACTACGGCGACGTGGTCGGCTACTACAACAACCCGCGCCTGCGTGCCACGCTCAATGCCGACTGGACCTACAAGCAGGTGACCACCAGCATGTTCGTCAACTACGTGGGCGGCACCAAGTGGGCCACCGACCAGGTTGATGAGGTGAGCAACAACAAGGAAACCTGCACCGGCGGCTACCTGGCCCTGCAGAAGAGCAAGTGCGATGGTGCGCCGTCGTGGTGGACTGCCAACATGAGTGTCACCTGGCGCCCGGATGACGCGTGGAACCTGAGCTTCACCGTCAAGAACCTGTTCAACCGCCTGCCGTTCTACGATCCGAACAGCTTCCTGGGTGACTCCAGTGACTACGCAACCATCTTCGGTCGTGGTTACAGTGTGACTGTCGGTTACCGGTTCAAGTAATTCCGTTTGCGTGACCTGGCGTGCCGGCTTCGGTCGGCACGCTGCCAAGAGGAGAGATGTTTGCCATGAAGCGTAGGGAATTCATCGCGGCCAGCGCCGCTGTCGCCGCCAGCAGCCTGCTGCCGCAGACCCCGGCCTGGGCACGCGGGCGCAAGGTGCGCCTGGCCATGATCGGTACCGGCATGCGTGGCCTGGTGCTGCTGAAGGAACTGGTGCGCCGCGATGACGTCGAGGTTGTCGCCGTCTGCGATATCGAGCCGATCATGCTCGGCCGCGCCGTGGAGATGGTCAGCAAGGCCGGCAAGCCGGCCCCGAAGACCTATGGCCAGGATCGCGACACCAATGCCTGGAAGCGCCTGCTGGAACAGAAGGGCATCGATGGCGTGATCATCGCCACACCGTGGGAGTACCACGCGCCGATGGCGATTGCCGCGATGCAGGCCGGCGTGGCAGTGGGCTGTGAAGTAGTGGCCGGCATCACCCTGCAGGACCACTGGGACGTGTTGAAGACCCAGTTGAGTACCGGCACGCCCTACATGCTGCTGGAGAACGTCTGCTACCGCCGCGACGTGATGGCCGCGCTGCAGATGGTGCGCCAGGGCCTGTTCGGCGAGCTGGTGCACCTGCAGGCCGGCTACCAGCACGACCTGCGCGGCGTGAAGTTCAATTCCGGTGACCCGAACCAGCCCTACGACAGCGGCGTGGAATTCGGTCCCAAGGGCTGGAGCGAAGCCCGCTGGCGCACCGAGCATTCGGTCGAGCGCAACGGTGAGCTGTATCCCAGCCACGGCATCGGCCCGTGCGCGATGTATACCGGCATCAACCGTGGCAACCGCTTCACCCACATCAACGCCTTTGCGACCAAGGCGCGCGGCCTGCACGAATACACCGTGGCCAAGAGTGGCGGCACCACCCATCCCAGCACCAAGGTGAAGTTCAAGCTGGGCGACATCGTGACCACCACGCTGGCCTGCGAGAACGGCGAGACCATCCTGCTGCAGCACGACACCTCGCTGCCGCGCCCGTACTCGATGGGCTTCCGCGTGCAGGGCACCAAGGGCCTGTGGATGGATGTGAACCATTCGATCCACATCGAAGGCCGCAGCCCGCCGCACCAGTGGGAGGAGTTCAAGAAGTACCAGGACGAGTACGAACACCCGCTGTGGAAGCAGAATGCCGAGACTGCTGCCAGCGCTGGTCATGGTGGCATGGACTGGTTCGTCATCCATGCGTTCGTGGAAGCGCTGAAGGCCAAGGCACCGATGCCGATCGACATCTATGACGCAGTGACCTGGAGCGCGATCACCCCGCTGAGCGAGCAGTCGATCGCCAACAGCTTCCAGACCCTGGAGTTCCCGGACTTTACTGCTGGTGCGTGGAAGCAGCGCAAGCCTATCTTTGCGTTTGATGGGAAGTACTGATCTGCTCTGTGTAGAGTCGAGCCATGCTCGACTGCTTTGAACACAACGCCGGGCCATGCCCGGCGTTGCTGTCTGCATCGGTGCATTGGCACCCGTAGAGCCGAACCCACGCCCGGCTGTCTTTCCCGCCGACCGCATTAAACTAACGGCCCCGCCGTTGGCGGAGCCCCATACCATGCCATGGCAGAAGATCAGCGAACTTCCTGACCAGCGATTCGTCGGCCCCTACGGCACCGAATTCTGGCGAATCCACGAAGGCCAAGTCTTCCACCAGGGCCGGTTGCTGCGCAAGGCCGACGCGGCCAGTTTCGAGTTCATCCCCGAGCACTATTTCATCGCGCGCGATTCGCACGCCGTCTACCACGCCTGGACCCGCCTGCCTGCGATTGACCGCGACAGCTTCCGCCAGTGCGGCGATTACTGGCTGGACAAGCGCAATGTCTACTTCGAATACGAGACTTCGCTGAAAGCCTTGGCCGAAGCCAATTGCGCCACTTTCCGCAGTATGGGCGGCGGCTACGGTGCCGACGATCACGGCGGCTGGTACTGCGGCCGACGCATGAAGCATTGCCTGCGCGGCGACCTGCTGCAGACAATCCCGCAGGACCCGCTGTACGCCGTTGACGACAGCAGCGTCTACTGCGACGGGAAGCCTCTGCCCGGCGTGGATCACGCGCGCTGGCGGCTGCTGGACGGACACTTCTCGGGCGATGGCAGCTGTGTCTACTACTTGGAACGGAAGCTGCCGCGCGTAGATGTGGCGTCGTGGCGTCTGTTGCAGGGGAGCTGGTCGCGGGACCATAAACACCTGTTCCATATGTTCATGATCGAGACCGACCCGATGCTGCGTGCACAGCATGGTTTCACGGATGAAGAGGGTTGACGCGCGAAGCGGCTACCGTGACACCTTGATCTGCGTCAGCCGCCCCCCGGACGCCCTGGCATGCGGTACGCGGAACATTGCACCAGGTTGCACGAGTTCGGCCTGCTGCATCATCTTGGGCCACCACTCCAGAAGCCGCGCTGCGCGCTCGTAGTGGTTGAACGTGCTCCAGCCCTTGGCCAGAACGAATACGGTCAGGCCGAGGCGTGCGATCGCCTCGCGCTCTGCGGGCTTGCGATGATGATGGTCCTGGGTAACGTGTACGCGGATGCCACGCTGGGTGGCCGCGTCGAAGAGCTCCAGGTCAGTAGTGCCGGGCATCACGAACTCCCTTACGTGGAAGACTTCGTGTTCGTCCGTTCCTGCAATGGCGTCGATGGCCCGGGCCAGCGCGGGCGGAAGATTCTCATCGATCTGCGCCTTCAACGCGCGGCTCGATTCTCGAACTGCAGTGCTTTCTTCACTGCAGTCAGAGATAGGTCATACAGCTTGGCCACGCGACGCTCGTCGCCACCTTCGGCGCGCAGCGCCTCGACAATGGCGATGGTAGGAACGCCCGATTCGGCAAGGATGGGCTGACCAAAACTGCGCTGTGGATCAAATACCACCGCACGGGATCCCTTCAGTGGGAACCATCGTTCGGCACGATCATCGATGCCCAGTTCGATGCCGTCACGCAGCGAAGGTGCGATGACCTTGCGCATCACGTCCTGGCGCTTCACCACATCCACCAGTGCTGCATCGCCGCTGTCGCCCACGAGCTCCATGAAAATGCGGCGCCCATCAGTCTTGAAGCTCGTGCTGGTGAAGGGGTACTCCTTACCGAGCCGCTCGTTCAGCTCGACAATGGTTCGCCGCACCAGGTTGAGTGGCACGCCACATGCGACGAATGTGCGGACGAAGCGCAGCTCGATCAGATCGCGAAAGCCAATGCCGTCGATCTCTGAATCGGCCCATTGCGACTTCCACAGGGGAGGGTGGGCTTCCGGATTCCCGTGCTTCCGACCCTGATAGCCCTTCAGCCACCGGCGCAGTTCCGACGAGCTGCCGCCAATGAAGCGCGCAGCATCGGCGTAGGAATAGAGACCGACGCCGAGGCTGTCCTGTGCTGGCAAGGCGATACCCATGGCGCCGAGTCTACTCAATCCAAATGGAGCTGGAGTACAGAATCACATTCTGCGCCCTGCGGGACTCATAAACTGAGAACGGAGACATGCGCGGGCGAATCTGCCCGGTGATTGGCAGGCCGAAGCCGACAAGAAGATGGCGCGCCCGGAGGGATTCGAACCCCCGACCAATGGCTTCGGAAGCCACTACTCTATCCGGCTGAGCTACGGGCGCGTTGTAGAACCGCCGCGCCGTCGGCCAGTGCCGGGGCGGGCGTCGCAGCGCCATGAAGCGGTGCGGGACGGGCATTCTATCCAGTTTCGCCGAACAAATCTCCCCCCACCGGCAAAGCCCTGCCGGAGGGGCAGGAGTATCCTATCGCCATGGCTGATACCCCCCTCACTTCGCCGCAGTCGCCGGCGACGCCGCGTTGGCGGCATTACTGGAGTCTGATGCGCGCTGATCGCCCGATCGGCACGTTGCTGCTGCTGTGGCCCACCTGGTGGGCGTTGTGGCTGGCTGCCGGCGGCCTGCCGCCGCTGTGGACGCTGTTCGTGTTCACCGCCGGCGTGTGGTTGACCCGCTCGGCCGGTTGCGTCATCAACGACTACGCCGACCGCTGGCTCGACCCGCATGTGGAGCGCACCAAGGCCCGTCCGCTGGCCACCGGCGCAATCAGCGGCCGTGCCGCGCTGGCACTGTTCGCGGTGCTGATGCTGGTGGCCTTCGGCCTGGTGCTGACCCTGAACGGGCTGACCATCGGCCTGAGCTTCATCGGCGTGTTCCTGGCCGCCAGCTACCCGTACCTGAAGCGCTATACCCATCTGCCGCAGGTCTACCTGGGCATGTCGTTCGGCTGGGGCATCCCGATGGCGTTCGCCGCCGTGCAGGGCGAGGTGCCGCTGCTGGGCTGGCTGTTGTATGCCGGCAACATCCTGTGGTCCACCGCCTACGACACCTGGTACGCCATGGTCGACCGCGAGGACGACCTGAAGATGGGCTCGCACTCCACCGCGATCCTGTTTGGTGACCTCGACCTGGTCATCCAGGGCGTGTTGTACGCGCTGTTCCTGGCCACCATGGCGCTGGTCGGCGTGCGCGGCGGGCTGGGTGGGTACTACCTGGCCGGCGTGGCGGTGGCCACCGTTCTGGTGGTGTACGAGTTCTGGATCTGCCGCAACCGCGAGCGCGGCCCGTGCTTCAAGGCGTTCCTGCACAACAACTGGGTGGGTGCCGCGCTGTTCGCCGGCATCGCCGTGGACCTGGCGCTGCGTTGAGCCCAGGGTGAGGTAGAGCCGGCCGCTGGCCGGCTGCACCCGTATGCGGTCCCGAGGTTGCCGGCCAGCGGCCGGCACTACCATCCCGCCACCTACGACGATCCTTGAGTTTGGTAGAGCCGGCCGCTGGCCGGCTGCACCCGTGCGCGAACCCGAGGTTGCCGGCCAGCGGCCGGCACTACCATTCCGCCACCTACGACCAATAGGTGGCAGACAGCCTGCACCCCACCGCCCAGAATCGATCCATCGAACCTGGGAGGGTAGGCGATGGCCTCGACGGCAGCAGTACAGGACGGCTGGATGGCGCGCGCTGCGCTGCGCTCGGCCGCCTGGGCGGAAAAATGGTTCCCCGATGCGTACGTGTTCGCGGTGCTGGGCGTGGTCATCGTCGCGGTGGCCGCGATGGGCTTCGGCTCGACTCCGCAGGCCACTGCCAGCGCCTTCGGTGACGGCTTCTGGAGCCTGATCCCCTTCACCATGCAGATGGCCTTCGTGGTCATCGGTGGCTACGCCGTGGCAACCGCACCGGTGGTTGCACGCTTCATCGACTTCCTGGCCCGGGTGCCGCGCACCGGACGCGGTGCGGTGGTGTACGTGGGCCTGGTCAGCATGCTCGCCTCGCTGCTCAGCTGGGGCTTCTCGCTGGTGTTCGGCGGCCTGCTGGTGCGCGCGCTGGCCCGCCGCACCGAACTGCGCATGGACTACCGCGCCGCCGGTGCGTCGGCATATCTTGGCCTGGGCGCGGTGTGGGCCATGGGGTTGAGTTCCTCGGCCGCACAGCTGCAGGCCAACCCGGCCAGCATGCCGCCGGGGCTGGTGGAGATCACCGGCGTGTTGCCGTTCACCGAAACCATTTTCCTGTGGCAGTCGATTGCGCTGACTGCAGTGCTGATCCTGGTCTCGCTGCTGATCGCCTGGCTGACCGCACCGGCTGCCGGCAGTGCGCGTACTGCCGAGGAGTTCCCAGGCGCTGCGCAGGCCGAGCCGGAACCGCTGCAGCGACGCACGCGCCCGGGCGAATGGCTGGAATACAGCCCGCTGCTGACCGTGCTGCTCTCGCTGCTGGCGTTCGGCTGGCTGTTCAACGAGTTCGCCAGCAAGCCGGTGGTCACTGCCATCGCCAACCTCAACACCTACAACTTCCTGTTCATTTCGCTGGGCCTGCTGCTGCACTGGCGGCCGCGCAGCTTCCTCAACGCGGTGGCCAAGGCGGTGCCCAGCACCACCGGCGTGTTGATCCAGTTCCCGCTGTACGGTGGCATCGCGATGATCCTCACCCATGCTGCTGGCGGCGACGGGCAGACACTGGCGCACCGCCTGTCGAGCCTGTTCGTGCACGTGGCCAGCACCGATACCTTCGCGCTGGTGATGGGCGTCTATTCGGCGGTGCTGGGCTTCTTCGTGCCCTCCGGCGGTGGCAAGTGGATCATCGAGGCGCCGTACGTGATGCAGGCCGCCAATGAACTGAAGGCACACCTGGGCTGGGCGGTGCAGGTCTACAACGCGGCCGAAGCGCTGCCGAACCTGATCAACCCGTTCTGGATGCTGCCGCTGCTGGGCGTGCTGGGCCTGAAGGCACGCGACATCGTGGGCTTCACCTTCATCCAGCTGCTGGTGCACATTCCGCTGGTGCTGGGCCTGCTGTGGCTGCTGGGCATGACCCTGGCCTATGTGCCGCCCGTGATGCCCTGAATGCAGGGTTGGCTTCCCTGCGTGCGTTGGGAAGCCAACCTTGTTCAGCGCGTGTTTCCGGCGGCGAACGCCATGAATGCGTGCAGGCTGACGATGGCATGAGCACATGCCGAACCCGCATGAATCCTTCAGCCGCTTGTGCCACAAGGGCTTCTGCGCGTTCATTCACACGCGTACACACAGATGTAGCCGCCCACCCACGCGTGATTAACCATTCGCTGCAGACGATGGCCACGTCCACCGCATTCCGCGAGTGGCTTTGGAGATCGGACATGGCACAGCAGAACCAGAACCCGAACCAGAAGCAGCAGGGCCAGCAGAACCAGCAGGATCAGCAGCAGGGTCGTGGCCGCGACCAGCAGCAGCAACAGCAGCAGGAACAGCAGCAGCGCAACCAGCGCAACCAGCAGCAGGGTGGGCAGGACGAGGAAGAGTGACCTCGCCACCAGCTCCGGTGATGCGAAGCCCCGCCCCGTGCGGGGCTTTGCTTATTCCAGCATGCCGATGCGCTGCAACACCGGCGCCGCCGACATGTCGTTCGGATTGGTGCCGGGCTGATCCTGCGGCACGTCCATGCCCATGCCGCGGTACAGATCCACCCAGCGCTGGGCGATCTCCCCGGTCTGCGGGTTACGGAAATTCATCGGCTGCAATGCGAACACGTGGTGCGCACGGAAGGCGCGTTCGATGAAGTCCGAGCAGTAGTAGCTGTCCTCGTTCAACACATACGACGTGTTGTACGGCTTGCCCAGCATCGTGCGCGCGGTGGCGACCGCATCCCTGATCGCTGCCTGCTGCGGCGCGCGCAGGCGATAGACCACGATCTGCCGCTGCTTGGCGCGCGCTTCCTGGCGGAATTCGACCAGCGATTGCCGGCGCGATCCTTTCTCGTCTGCATGCAATACCTCCCAGCCCTTCGGCGCGGAGGCGACCAGCGCGACGTGATCGAAGCTGGGCGCGCCCTGCTTGCCGGTGGCATCGTCGATGGCCGCACTGAGACCGCTGCGGCCGGCGGTGACGAACAGAAGGTCGCCTTCGTGGACATCGACGGCCCTCGCCACCGCCGGCCACAGGGCGGGCAGCAGCAGGCCGATCAGGAGCAGGAGGCGATGCATGAGGACTCTCGGACAAGCGGAATGCCTGAATTGTAGGGTGCGCGGTAGCATGGAGCGACCGGACCGGATTCAGGATGTGCCCATGTGTCGATACCGTTTTGCCGCAGTGCTGATGCTTGCCTGTGGCGCGGTGCTGGCAGCCTGCGCGCCAGTGCCGCAGGCACCGCAGACCGCGACCGAAGCCTCACCTGCCGCAGCGGCGCCGGCGACCACCGTCGCCGAGCCAACAGCTGTGGCTGCACGCAGTGAGTGCCCCTACCCGGAATTCGATACGTTCCTGAAGCATTTCGGCAACGAGATCGCGCTGCAGGAAAAGACCACCGCCGATCCGCTGCTGGACAGCTACATCGATGCCGAGGCCGAGCCGGAACCGCGCAAGGTGGAAAGCCGGCTGGCGCGGGCCGATGTCGAGTGGCCGGTGATGCCTGATCCCGCCGCACTGGCCGGGCAGGGCCGCGAAATGCAGGTCAGCCTCCTGGCCGATGGACAGCGGCAGGTGCAGATCCGTACGCAGGACAGCAGCGACCAGCAGACCTATACCTTTGCGCAGGCGCCGTGCTGGACGCTGGTCAAGCGTGAGGATGAGTCGATCTGATGGCTGATCCGGCACAGGCGCGGCGGGCCAGCGGCTGCTAGGCTCGATCCCTGGTCCAGGCAGGGAGACGCCGATGCAGGCTTTCAGGAAGCGCACCACCACCGCCGCCATCGCAGCTGTGCTGGCGATAGCCTCCCTCAGCGGCGCCCAGGCACAGTCGGTGCATGCCGATGACCGCGCCTACTTCGCCAATGCCACCGCCGAACAGACCGCGCGTGACGCACTGGGCAAGCGCGTCGAGGCTCTGCAGCAGGCGTCCACCGTTGCACCCGCGGAACGCTTCCGGCAGGCCGAGGTACTGGAGGCGCAGTGCCTGCGCCATCACAGCTACCTGCACCTGCAGGCCGCCCGCAATGCGCGTGATCAGCGTCCGGCCCAGGCGCTGGACCAGGTGATGGGGCTGTGCAGCCGCATTGCCCGCAGCGGCCGCGCCGCTCTGCGCGAGGCGCCCGCAGATGCGGCGTGGGCAGCACCGTATGGCTTCCTGCGCACTCGGGCGCTGAAGGAGGCTGCCACCCCGGCCAACGTCGCGCTGGATGAGGCCGTGGAGGCACTGGCCGATCCGGCGCTGGACAGCTTCGCGCGCCTGCGCGGGCAGATCCTGCGCAGCGCCGAGTATCCGCAGATCGAGCACGGCGGTCGTCACTGGGACACCGGACGCGACAAGCAGCTGCTGGCCCAGCAGCCCGACCGCGCCCTGCGCGAGGCCGGCTGGAAGGGCTACTGGCAGGGGTTGCACTCGCGCCGTGAGCCGATGGCCTCGGTGCTGCTGGGGCTGGTGCAGGTGAATGACGCCGCCGCACGCCTGCAGGGTGACGGCTCGGCGCCGGCATATGGCTACCAGCGCATGGGCCTGGATACTGCCGCAGTGGATGCAACGCTGGTGGCGATCGAACAGCACGCCGGGGACCGCCGTGCCTACCAGGACATGCTGCTGCGCCACGCTGCGCGATCCGGCATCGACGCGCCGCAGATCTGGGATACCACCGTGCCCGATGCCGGCTATACGCCACCAGTGCTGACGTTGGCGCAGCTGCGTGACAACGCCGCCGATGCCATGCAGCACCTGGGACCGGCGTACGTCGCCGAACTGCGCGCGCTGCTCGATCCGGCCAACCAGCGCATGGATCTGGCCACCGAACGTGGTGACCGCAGCCAGGACGCGTTCCCGGTGAGCGCTCCCGGTGTGCCGGCAATGCTGTTCGTTGGCCTGCGCCGTGGTGATCTGGAAAGCGACGTCGAGATCGCCCATGAAGCCGCTCATGCCGTGCACGGCGAGTGGATGCAGCGCGGTCATGCGTCGCCGCTGCAGCGTAATGGCAGCCAGTGGCTGACCGAGGCGTTCGCGATCTACAACGAGCTGCGCTTCCGCGACCAGCTGTACCAGCAGGCAGAGGATCCGCGCGCCAAAGCCTATTACCTGAAATCGCTGCTGGACGACATGGTGCTGCAGCTGTTCACCTCTTCCGAGGAAGCGCAGCTGGAGCAGTCGATCTATCGGGGCGTGGCCGCCGGCACGCTGGGCACCGCCGATGACCTGGACGCGCTGACCGGGCAGGTGCTGGCGCGCTTCGGCCAGCAACCGGAGCGCTACCCGCAGCTGCGCAACACCTGGATCGGCAAGCGTCTGATGTATGAAGACCCGAATTATCTGGTGAACTACCTGTATGCGGGGCTGTTGGCCGTGCAGCTGTACGTGCAGGACCAGCGCGACCCCGAAGGGTTCCGTGAGCGCTATCTTGCCGTGCTTGGCGAGGGCTTCGACCGCGCGCCGAACGAGCAGGTGGCGCAACTGCTGGGGCACGCGCCTGACTGGGCGGCCCTGGTGGATGCCGATCTGCAGGTGTTCAACCAGACGGCGGCGCAGCTGCAGGCGCTGCATGCGCAGATCGAGGCAGGGCAGGGTACGTGAACCCGGCGCGCCCCTTGCAGCAGGCGGCCGCCACCGTGTGGCTGCTGTTGCTGCTGTGCCTGCTGCCGATGGCAGCGCTGGCGGCAATCCCGGTCCCGGCGCTGGACGATCCCGTGGTGGACACTGCCAACGCGCTGTCCGCTGAAACCCGCGCCACCCTGCGCAGGCAGGCGCTGCAGCTGCAGGCACGGAAAGGTGCACAGCTGCAGGTGCTGGTGGTACCCAGCGTGGGCAGCGAAGGCATCGAGGCCTATGCACAGCGGGTGTTCGATCAGTGGCAGCTGGGTCGCGCCGGTGTCGACGACGGTGTGCTGTTGCTGGTGGCGGTGCAGGACCGCCGCGTACGCATCCAGACCGGCTATGGCCTGGAAGGAGCGCTACCGGACGCGTACGCCGCTCGCATCATCGACAACGCGATCGTGCCGCGTTTCCGTGAGGGCGATGTCGACCAGGGCGTGCTCGATGGCACGACGATCATGGTGGCGCTGATCGATGGCGAGGACCTGCCGGCATGGGAAGAACCGTCGGCCAGCAACGTGCTGCCTGCGGACTGGCGACGCGCAGACTCGGTGGTGGCGTTGACCCTGCTGGCCGGCTTCCTGGCCGGGCTGTGGCGCTCGCCGCCGCCGCTCCCGCCGGCGAAGGCCGAGGATGATTTCAGCGGCAGCCGTCGGGAGCGGCGGCGCAAGGCACTGGCCGCCAATGCATCGGCACCAAAACCAACCTGGCCGACCTTGCCGGCCTGGGGCCGCCCGATGCTGTTGACCGCTGTTGTGGGTGCGGGCGTGCTCTCCGTGGCGCTGCTGCTGCCACGCCATGTGCTGCCGGGCCTGTGCTTCGTGCTGGCGCTGGGTGTGCCGGTGGCGGCCCTGCTGGGCTGGTGCTGGCGCCGCAGCCGAAGTGTGCGCATCGTGCTGTGCGGGATGCTGATGCTCAGCGTGCTCTTCCTTGTGCAGGCGCTGCTGCGTGGCCAGCTGCCACCGAGCCTGGCCCGGCACCTGCTGCTGCAGGCCGCCGCGGGCGTTGTCACCCTGATGGTGTTCCTGCTGGTGCAGGCCTGCCGCACACGCTGGAAGAAGAACCGCAGCAGCTTCATCGTGCGCATGACGGTGCTGGTGCTGTTGACCCTCGGCTATGCCGCGGGCGCGTTGCTGGCGATCCATCGTGCCGAAGGTGACGATCCACGATTGCTGGCGATGATCGTGTCCGGGGTATGTGGCGTACTGCTGTACTTCGTGTGGTTGTTCACCATGCTGCCGGGCGAGCGCGCACGTGGCCGGGCTTCATCATCCCGCGAACGCACGTCGTCCCGTTCGTCATCCTCGTCGAGTTCGTCGTCGAGCAGTTCCAGCAGCTGGTCTGGAGGCGGCGGCAGCAGCGGCGGCGGCGGCGCGTCCGGCAGCTGGTAGTTCAGGTCGCCTGCACCCGCCAGCCGAGCGAGGCGTCCTCCACAACACCCGGGCCGGCCACGTCGCCGACCTGCAGCTGCAAGCCGCGCGCGTTCGGCAGGTCCTTCTGCTCGGGGAACCAGCGACGATCCGCCGCAACCACGATCAGCAGGCCCTCATCGTCGCCCATCGGCGCGAACTGCGGCGACGGCGGGCTGATCGGTTGCAGGCCGAACCGCAGGCTGGACTGTTCGCGCACAGCGTCGACATCGTGGCTGGGCAGGCCGACTTCGCTCAGGCAGGTCAGTTCGCTGCCGTGGAACGCACCTTCGCGCGCGCTGGCCGGCAAACGGCGGCGGCCGATCAGTTCCAGGATCAGGCCGTCAGGGCCAGTGAAGTACACCGACTGCGACTGCCAGCTGCTCTCCAGCGCGAAGTAGTCCAGTCCCGCCGGATTGCGTTGCAGCGGCGTGCGCTCACGCAACCAGGTCATCGCCTCGCTGAAGCGGTTGTCCGGTACGTTGAAGGCCAGGTGCACGCCACCGACCGGATGATCAGCTGCCGGCTGCAGTTCGATCGTGCTCCAGCCGATGTGCACATGATTGCCGACCACGCGCTGCTGCAGCACGTCGTGGAAATATGCAGCGATGGTGGTGACGTCGGACACCGGGAGGGTGAGGTGAAGCAGGCGCATGATCGATCCTCCGTGGAGCGCATGCACCGAGTGTAGACCTGGCGGGATTGCGTGGGTGTCACCGCGGGCGCAACGATTCGTTACGGTGGGTGCCGCGCTCGAAGATCACTCCACTGGTAGCCAGATTTCCACGCCGCCGTTGCCGCTGTGCTCATCGAAACGCATGTCGTAGCGTTCCAGATCGGGGGCATCGGCCAGGCTGAGCCCGGAGCCGGGCAGGTAGTGATCCAGCAGCCAGAACCAGGTCGAGCGGATGGTCGAGATGTGCCCGCCGTGCCAGGCCACCAGGTAGCGACGCGGCGGAATGTCCACGCGTTGCCAGTGCGCAGGTACGCTCGGCACCGCGCTGGCCGGCAGCGCGGCGATGTAGTCGAAGCCGCCGTCGTCATCGCTGTTGCAGCACACGCCGAAGCTGATCGGCGCCGGCGTCGGCCATTCCCGGTTGAGCTGCGCCCACTGTCCGGGTATCGCACCGCCGCTGTCGCGGGTATGCCGCATGCCGATACCCGCGACCTGGAAGGCAGGGGTATCGAGCAGGCGCGGCGCTTCACCGCAGGCAGTCGGCGCATCGTCCACGCGGATCGCCTGCACCAGCGCCAGCCCATCGGTGCCCTGTTCGCGTACCCGCTCCGGGGTCTGCCCGAACTGTTCGCTGAAGGCGCGGGTGAACGCGGCATGGGTGGTGTAGCCCGCGCCCAGTGCCACCTGCAGGATGTCGCCCGCCCCGTTGGCCAGCCGCTGCGCGGCAGCGGTCAGGCGCCGTCCCCGCAGATAACGCACCACCGAGGTGCCGGTGCGGGCCTGGAACAGGCGCGACAGATGGAACGGCGAAAGCCCCGCTGCGGCGGCAATATCGGCCAGTGCCAATGGCCGGTCCGCATGGGTTTCGATGTACCACAACGCCTTGCCTGCCGCGCTCATCCTTCCGTTCCCCGAATCCAATGCCGGGCACAGTAGCGGATCGCGTGGCGCTTCGTTTAGCAGTTCTTGCGCTGCAGCGGCATCAAGCTGTCGCACTGACGTCATGGCTCCTTCACAGATCGCGCCGAGACTGCGCGCCTTGTCCACGCCTGTTGTGTCCGAGCAGGTGCTGGCCCAGTCGCGTCCTCCCGGAGCCCTGCCGTGCATCGTTCGAAGCTTTCGCGTTCCATCCTCCTCGCCCTTTCCATGGCCAGCGCAGGAGGCGCGATCGCAGCGGAGGCCGATGCGGTCGATGCCCCGGCGGGCAGCCGTACGGCGCCCACCCAGCTCGACGCGATGCTGGTCACCGGCACCCGCGCCTCCAACCGCACCCAGTTCGAAACGCTGGCGCCGGTGGAC
Source organism: Stenotrophomonas sp. 86428_Sma (assembly GCF_056481585.1). Classification (NCBI taxonomy): domain Bacteria; kingdom Pseudomonadati; phylum Pseudomonadota; class Gammaproteobacteria; order Lysobacterales; family Lysobacteraceae; genus Stenotrophomonas; species Stenotrophomonas sp. 86428_Sma. The sequence continues at coordinate 4,635,338 of NZ_CM151156.1, read as the reverse complement.
GTGTTCACCAAGGAAGACATCAAGTCCGTCGAGTCGACCGATCTGAAGGACGTGCTGGCGCAGCTGGTGCCGTCGTTCGTGGTGCAGCGCCTGCCAATGGCGGACGGTCAGGTGTTCGTGCGCCCGGCGACCCTGCGCGGCCTGTCGCCGGACCAGACCCTGGTGCTGGTCAACGGTCGCCGCTTCCACCGCAGCGCGCTGCTCGGCAACCGTGGTGCGCAGGCGGCCGATCTGGCACAGATTCCAACCAGTGCGATCAAGCGCATCGAAGTGCTGCGCGATGGTGCGTCGGCGCAGTACGGCTCGGATGCCATCGCCGGCGTCATCAACATCATTCTCGAGGATGGCCCGGGTACCGAGATCACCGCTGGTTATTCGCAGTATGCGCAGGGCGATGGCGCCTCGCGCGATTTCAGTGCGCGCACCGGCTGGTCGCTGGGCGACTATGGCAGCCTGGTGCTGTTCGCTGAATCCTCCAATTCCGATGCCACCTCGCGCACCCGCCAGCGCCCCGATGCCATCGCCTTCCAGGCCGCGCATCCCGCGCTGGACGTTCCCAACCCGGTGCAGCGCTGGGGCCAGCCGGAGCTGGAAAGCCGCCGCGTCGGCTTCAACGTGAAGGCCAACGCCAGCGAGACACTGGAACTGTATGCGTTCGGTCTGTACAGCCACAGCGACGGTGTCAGCGATTTCAACTGGCGCAATCCGGACACCACCACCGGCGCGTATCGCACCACCGCCATCTTCCCGGGCTGGGACCTGCGTTCGTTGTACCCGGTGGGCTTCAGCCCGCAGTACGGCAACGTCCAGAACGACCTGCAGCTGGTCGGTGGCCTGCGCGGCGAGATCACGCCGAAGCTGCGCTGGGATGTCAGCGCCTCGTACGGCCGTAACGCGATCGACTACAGCCTGAAGAACTCGATCAATGCCTCGCTCGGCCCGGCCAGCCCCACCGCATTCGATCTCGGCCGCCTGACCCAGACCGAGAAGAACGCCAACGCCGACTTCAACTACGAGTGGGACGTAGCCGCGCTGGCCAAGCCGATCAACGTCGCTTTCGGTGGCGAGTTCCGCCAGGAGACCTACCAGGTGCGTGCCGGTGATCCGGCTTCGTACGCAGTGGGCCCGGGCGCTGCGGCAGGGCTGGAAGCCAATTCCAACGGCGCGCCGGGCTTCTCGGCCAGCCAGGCCGGGCAGTGGAGCCAGCGCAGCAAGGCGGCCTACGTGGATATGGAAGTGCCGCTGGGCGAGCGCTGGAGCATCGGCGCGGCCAGCCGTTACGAGGACTTCTCCAGCTTTGGCAGCACGCTGGACGGCAAGCTGTCGGCACGTTTCGCGATCACCCCGGACGTGGCCCTGCGCGGCACGGTGTCCACCGGCTTCCGCGCACCGACACCGGCGCAGCTCAATACCACCAGCACCACCCAGGGGCTGGATACGCGTACCCTGCAGATCTTCACCAGTGGCCGCCTGTCACCGAACGATCCGCTGGCCCAGCTGCTCGGTGCCAGGCCGCTGAAGCCGGAGGAATCGCGTACCGCGTCGCTGGGCCTGACCTGGCGCACCGACCTGGGCCTGTCCGGCTCGGTGGACGTCTACCAGATCAAGCTCACCGACCGCTTCAGCCAGTCGGCCAGTTTCGCCATTCCGGCTGGTACTCCCAATCCGCTGGGCTATACCTCGGTGAACTACTTCACCAACGACTTCGATACCACCACCACCGGCGTGGACGTGGTCGGCAACTACCTGCGCGACCTCGGCGCGGGTCGCATGACGCTGACCCTGGCCTACAACTACAACCGCACCCGCGTGGACAACGGCAGCACCTCGGTGGCCACCAACGAAACCCAGCGCGTGCTGTTCGAAGACCGCCTGCCCGAGCACAAGGGCAGCCTGACCGGCAGCTGGGATGTCGGCGCCTGGTCGCTGATGGCACGCATGCGCTACTACGGTGCCTGGACCGACGCCAGCGGCAATGCGGTGGGCGATATCTACCAGCGCTTCGGCGCGATGAGCTTCCTCGACCTGGCCGTGGGCTATCGCATCAACGAGCACCACAGCCTGCGCGTGGGGGCCGACAACGTGCTGGACCGTTATCCGGATGAGGCGGTGTTCCAGGCCAGCCGCGGCCTGGTCTACTCGCGCAACGCGCCGTACGACACCGACGGCGCCAACCTGTACGCGCAGTACCGATTGAGCTTCTGATGGACCGCACGCGCCGCTCCCTGCTGCGTGCCGGCACCCTGCTGCCGGCCGCAGCCGCACTGTCTTCACTGCCCGCCATGGCTGCCACGCGTTACGCTGCGCCCATGCAGATTCCCGCAACGACCGTGGCGCCGGACGTGCTGGCCCGCGATGAAGGCTATTGGGCCTCCGTGGCCAGCCACTTCGACATCACCGACGAAGTGAACCACCTGGAGAACGGCTATTGGGGCGCGATGGGCCGCGAGACGCTGGCCAGCTACCAGCGCCATACCGCTGAAGTGAACCGTGGCAACGCCTGGTACGGCCGTCGTGAGTTTCCGGCGCAGTACATGGCGGTGCAGCGGCAGGTGGCCGAGTTGCTGGGCGTGGGCGCCGACGAGATCGCACTGACCCGTGGCGCCACCGAGGCGATGCTGGCGCTGATCGGTGGCTACAATCGCCTGCAGCCCGGCGACCAGGTGCTCTACGCCGACATCGACTACGACAGCATGATCGGCGCGATGCGCTGGCTGCAGCAGCGTCGCGGCGTGCAGGTCGAGCGTATCGCGCTACCGGCCGTGCCCGACCACGCGCAGATCCTGCAGGCCTACGAGGCCGCATTCGCGCGGCTGCCACGCCTGAAGCTGGTGCTGCTGACCCAGGTCAGCCATCGCCATGGGCTGGTGCTGCCGGTGGCGGAGATCGCCGAACGCGCGCGAGCGCGCGGTATCGATGTGATCGTCGATGCCGCGCATGGGTTTGGCCAGATCGACTACGCGGTGCCGCAGCTGAAGGCCGATTTCGTCGGGATCAATCTGCACAAGTGGATCGGTGCGCCGGTCGGTGTCGGCGCGATGTACGTGCGCAAGGGGCGCGTGACCGACCTGGACCCCTACATGGGCGAGACCGACGATGGCCGGGTGGGCAGCCGCGTGCATACCGGTACGGTCAACTTCGCCGCCTACCTGGCGCTGCCGGAAGCGATTTCCCTGCACCAGCGTATCGGCGTAGCCAACAAGCAGGCGCGCCTGCGTTACCTGCGCGAGCGCTGGACGGTACCGGCGCGGCAGATGGCACATATCGAAGTGCTGTCCTCACCGGATCCGGCGTTGGCGAGTGCATTGGCCAGCTTCCGCCTGCGCGGGCGTACCAGCGTGGCCGACAACATCGCGCTGCAGAAGCGCCTGCTGGATGAGCATCGCGTGTTCACCACGCATCGCGATGGCTTGGAGTCCGGCGCGTGCGTGCGGGTGACGCCGTCGGTGTTCACCCGGCCGGAGCAGATGGATGCGCTGGTGCAGGCGCTGGACGCCCTGGCCTGACCCTGCTTTGGTGGGTGCCAACCTTGGTTGGCACATTCCGTCCGTGCCGGGGAATCTTCCGCCGGGCAGCGGCCGGCACTACCAGGCCTACCGCTCGATGGCCGGCAACGCATCCGACAACAACAACCGGTCGATCCTCCGCAGCGCACTTTCCAGCTGCCGTCGATCCGCCGCCAGTCCCAGCGACAGCCGCACTCCACTCTGATGCAATACCCCCGGCGGGCAGAACGCCGATGACGGTGCAATCGCCAGCCCCTGCAGCTGTGCGGTACGCACCAGCGTGGCGTCGGTCCACGGCGCGGGTATCCGGCACCACGCATGCAGGCCCTCTGCCCGCTGCAACAGCGACGGCGCCAGCAGGTAGCGGGCCATGCGCATGCGCTCGCGCGCCTCGGTGCGCACCTGCGTCAGCAGTGACTGCGCCGAACCATCCAGCAGCAGCTGGCTGGCCAGCGCCGAGACCAGCGGATGGCCCATCAACCGCGTTGCCCGCAGTGCGGCCGTCATCGCCTCGGCATGCGCGGCGCTCGGGCAACGCACGAAGGCGGTGCGCAGGCCGGGGCTGATCACCTTCGACAGTGTCGCCACGTAGAACACATGACGCGGTGCCAGCGTTGCCAGCGGTATCGGCGCCTCCTCGGCGAGGTGCCAGTACGGATCGTCTTCGATCGCCAGCAGGCCTTCGCTTTCCAGCACACGCGCCAGCGCTTCGCGCCGCTGCAGCGGCAGGGTCAGCGCGGTCGGGTTCTGGCAGGTGGGATTGAGATAGACCAACCGCGCGCCGCTTTCGCGTGCCAGCCGGGCCAGTGCATCGGGGCACATGCCGTGTTCGTCGCTGTCCACCGGCAGCAGGCGCCGGCCCAGTGCGGCGGCCGCCTGCAGCAGGCCCGGATAGACCAGCGCATCGCACAGGATCGCGTCGTCGTCGCGTCCCTGGCTGACCAGGATCGACGCCAGCGCCACCTGTGCACCTTCGGTCAGCAGCAGGCAGGCATCGGCCACCTTTCCCAGCATCGGCTGCAGCCAGCGCGCCGCTGCGTGGCGGTCGGTCGGGTTGCCGCCGCCCAGGTGATACGTCATCAGGTTCGGCGCGTTGCTGCGCGCAAGCACGGCGGCGGCACCGCGGCGCAGCGTCTCGGCCAGCGCGTCGGCATCGGGCACCGGCGGCACGTTCATGCTCAGGTCCACCACCTGGTCAAAGCCGGCCTTGGGCGGTGCGATGAAACTGCCCTGTGGTCCACGCGCTTCGATCAGGCCACGCTTGCGTGCTTCATCGAAGGCGCGGGTGACCGTGGTCAGGTCGATACCGAGCTGCTGCGCCAACGCGCGTTGCGAAGGCAGGCGCTGTCCCGGTGCGAGACCACCGCGGCGCACCGTGCGTTCCAGCGAGTTGACGATGCGCAGGTAGATCGGCCCGCTGTGCGCGAGTACGTCCTGCACCCATTCGCGGGCTGCGACATCCGGTCGCGGCATGTACGGAGCATGTCGGGGCGTATCGTTGCTTCCAACGGCGGGAGCCTGTCCATAACCATCGGTCGGTTCGGACAGGTGACCGCCGTTGTTGTTTGCGGCGGCCACGCCGGCCAGCGTCAGTGATGTCATTGCGCGTCCTCAGCGCTTGGCCTGCCACGGGCAGTAGCAGCCCACGGCAAGCAGTCCTTTCGGGCGCACGGTCTCGCCGCGTACCAGTCTGTCCAGCAGCGGTTCGACGAAGCTGTTGGCCGAGTTGCAGACCATGCCGATGCTGTACGGTCCTGCGTAGGCGAGGTGGCCCTGGCGATCCCAGATGGCTACGGCGGGGCTGGCCGGAATGTGTTCGATGCCGTCGATGGTCGGCAGGTTGATCACCTTGTTGCGCAGTGGCTCGGGCAGCTCGCCCTGCGTACCCGGGCGGCGGATGGCATAGAAGTCGATGCCGGCGCGGCGGTACATGCTGATCAGGTAGCTCAGGTGCGCGCCGGTCTCGCGGTTACACACGCCGCAGGCCGGGTCCCAGAAATGCACCACGCGGATGCGGCCGGTATCACCGGCCAGATCGGCCGGCAGGCGCAGCTGCGAATCGTCGAAGACGATGGCCTGTTCGGTGAAGGTGGACTGCGCGCTGTAGCCGAAGTACTGCCACAGCGCAGCTGCCACGCCGGCCATGAACAGGCAGGCGAGGGCGATCATCGTCGGCAGCAGCCAGCGGCGACGCGGCGCGGCTGCGCCCATCAGGAATCTTCCCGGCCGAACTTGTGCACGTACTGCTTGCGCATCTCGCGGCAGGAATCGGCCTGCGCGCGGCGCTGGATCTCGCTACGCGACGGATCCTCGCTGCGCTGCAAGCACTGCTCGATGGCGTGGCGTTCGGCCGCCTGCACATCCACGGTCTGCGGCTGCAGGCAGACCCAGGCCAGCGCGGCCAGCATCAACACCACAAAGCCACCGCACCCGGCCATCACCAGGTGGAATTTCAGTTTCTCGGCGCGCATCGATGCACGTCCCTTCATCCATACATTGCATACAAAATATCATCTTGTATGGATAGAGCGCCATGCGCCCCGTTCAGACGATGGCGTTGTGGCGTGCCTCGGGGGCCTCGGACAGGATCTCGTTCAGCTTGGCCAGCGCCCCGGCCAGCGCGCCCTGGTCGACCGCGCCGCCCAACGACAGGCGGATCGCGTTGCCCGGTGGCGGTTCTTCCACGCTGAAGGCATCGGAGCTGGCAATGCCCAGCCCCTGCTCCTGTGCGGCCTGGATCAACCGGTACTGGTCGAGCCGCGGCGGCAGCGGCAGCCACACATGCAGGCCGGCCGGATGCGCCTGGGCACGGGCCGGCAGGTAACGGGCGGCAATGGCCTGGCGCTCGCGCAGTTCCTGCTGGAAGCGCTGCACCATGTCCTGGGCCTGGCCGCTGCGGATCCACTGCGAGGCCACCGCCACCATCGACTGGGTCGGCATCAGCGCGATTGCGCGCAGCGCATCCAGCACCGGTTCCATCGGCTCGCCGGCCGGCACCACCAGGTAGGCGGTGCGCAGGCCCGGCGCCAGGCACTTGGAAAGGGTGGAGATGTAATAGACCGCGCAGCCCACATCGCGGTGGGCGGCCAGCGGCGGCGCGGCGTCTCCGGCCAGCAACCAGTAGGGATCGTCTTCGATCACGGTCAGATCGTGGCGCTTGGCGACCGCCAGCAGGGCCTGCCTGCGTTGTGCCGACATCGTCGCCGTGGTCGGGTTCTGGATGGTCGGTACCAGGTACAGCAGGCGCGGGCGGCGTAGCTGGCAGGCCTCCTCCAGTGCGTCGGGGAGCATGCCTTCGGCGTCCATCGCCACTGGCACCACGCCCCGCTGCAGCACGCGCGCGGCGGCCAGCAGGCCCGGGTAGGTCAGCTGCTCGGCGGCAATCAGCTCGCCCGGCTGGGTGCGGGCCAGGATCAGCGCGCACAGTGCGGTCTGCGCACCGGGGCAGATCACCACCTGGTCGGCACCGACCGTCCCCAGCATCGGTGACAGCCACTGCACAGCGGCGGCGCGGTCCTCGCGGGTGCCGGCGCCGACGTGGTAGCTCATCAGTTCGCCCTGGCCCAGCTGCTGGCCCACGTGCTGGAAACCGGCCTCCATGCCCTGTGCGAACGGCGCGCTGCCCAGCAGCGGCGGGATGTTCATGCTCAGGTCCACCGAGGTGCTGCGGTTGCCGGCCGACAGCGCGATGAAGGTACCGCCAGCGCCTTGGGCGTCGAGCAGGCCGGCCTGGCGCAGCTCGGCGAAGGCACGGGTGACCGTGGTCAGGTCCACGCCCACCTGCTGGGCCAGGTCGCGCTGCGGCGGCAGGCGGTCGCCCGGGCGCAGCACGCCGTCATCCACCGCCTCGCGCACCTGCTGGGCAATCTGCAGGTACAGCGGGCCGGCGCCCTCGCGGAAGGGGCGAACCCAGGTGCGATTGGGGTGTTTCAGGCGGCGGCCGGCGGCAGGTGGCGTCATCGGTCAGTTTTTTCCATACGTGCAGATGCACAAGTCCATACAATGATGTATCTTGTATGGGCTTGATTGGAGTGGTTCGCCTGCTTGTAGGCGACCTCGTACCCACAGTGTAGCCGCTCCACGCCCGGGCGCTGCGCGCAGGCGAGCCGGTCAAGCGCGCTTCTTCAACAGGGTTGACCTCCAATGAATATCTGCTGGAACCGCATCCGCCTGGCGCTGGTCGCCCTGGCCTGCGTCGGCCTGTCGGGCTGTGACTGGGTGCTGCTGGATTCGAAGGGCATGGTCGGGCTCGCCCAGCGCGACCTGATCCTGATCTGCATCGGCCTGATGCTGATCGTGGTGATACCGGCCATCGTGCTGACCTTCGTGTTCGCCTGGCGCTACCGCGCCGGCAATACCAAAGCCAAATACATGCCTGACTGGTCGCACTCCACCAAGGTGGAGATCGTGGTCTGGGGCGTGCCGCTGATCATCATCGCGGTGCTGGCGGTGATCGTGTGGAAGTCCACCCACGAGCTGGACCCCTACAAGCCGCTGGACGTGGCCGGTGAGCCGCTGCACGTGGACGTGATCGCCACCGACTGGAAGTGGGTGTTCGTGTATCCGGACCTGGGCATCGCCACGGTCAACCAGCTCAACTTCCCGGTCGACCGCCCGCTGGCGTTCAACATCACCTCCAACTCGACGATGAATACCTTCTTCATCCCGCAGCTGGGTGGGCAGATCTACGCGATGGCCGGCATGCGCACGCAGCTGCACCTGATCGCCAACGAGCCCGGCCAGTTCCGTGGCATGTCCGGCAACTACAGCGGGCATGGCTTCTCGAACATGAAGTTCATCGCCACCGCCAGCAGCAACGAAGAGTTCGAGCGCTGGGTGACCGAGGTGCGCAGCGCGCCGGACGCGCTCAGCTTCACGCAGTTCAAGGCGCTGGCCGCACCGTCGAAGAACGCACCGGTGCAGCACTTCTCCAGTGTTGAACCACTGCTGTTCAAGAAGGTCATCGACCAGTTCATCGGCGTTGGTGAGAACACCGCTGCTGCGACCCCGGCGGGCGCTGCCGGCGGTGCCCAGGTTTCCCAGGAGTAACGAACATGTTGGGTAAATTGACGTGGGAGGCCGTGCCGCTGCACGAGCCGATCGTCGTGGTCACATTGGCGGCCATGGTGCTGGGTGGCCTCGCGCTGCTCGGCGCGGTGACGTACTTCAAGCTGTGGGGCCCGCTGTGGCGTGACTGGTTCACCACCGTGGACCACAAGAAGATCGGCATCATGTACGTGGTGGTAGCGCTGGTCATGCTGGTGCGCGGCTTTGCCGATGCGCTGATGATGCGCGCGCAGCTGGCCGCGGCTGGCCCGGGCAGTGACGGCTTCCTGCCACCTGAGCACTACGACCAGATCTTCACCGCGCACGGCGTGATCATGATCTTCTTCGTGGCCACCCCGTTCGTGGTCGGCCTGATGAACATCATCGTGCCGCTGCAGATCGGCGCACGCGACATGGCGTTCCCGTTCCTCAACGCCTTCAGCTTCTGGATCTTCGTGGTCGGCGCCGCGCTGATGATGATCTCGCTGGGCGTTGGCGAATTCGCCATGACCGGCTGGGTAGCCTATCCGCCGCTGTCGGGCATCGAGTTCAGTCCAGGCGTGGGCGTGGACTACTACATCTGGGCGTTGCAGGCCTCGGGCATCGGCACATTGCTGACCGGCGTCAACCTGTTCATCACCATCCTGCGCATGCGTGCGCCGGGCATGACCCTGATGAAGATGCCGGTGTTCACCTGGACCGTGCTGGTCACCAGCGTGATCATCATCGCCGCCTTCCCGATCCTGACCGTGGCGCTGGGTGCGCTCACCCTGGACCGCTACCTGGACTTCAACTTCTACACCAACACGTTGGGTGGCAACCCGATGATGTACGTGAACCTGGTGTGGGCCTGGGGCCACCCGGAGGTGTACATCCTGGTGCTGCCGGCATTCGGCATCTTCTCTGAAGTGACCGCCACGTTCGCGCGCAAGAAGCTGTTCGGCTACAAGTCGATGGTGGGCGCCACGCTGGCGATCGGCATCCTGTCGTTCATCGTCTGGCTGCACCACTTCTTCACCATGGGTTCCGGTGCCAGCGTCAATGCCTTCTTCGGCATCATGACGATGATCATCGCCATTCCCACCGGCGTGAAGATCTTCACCTGGCTGTTCACCATGTATGGCGGCCGCGTCGAGTTCAGCGTGCCGATGCTGTGGACCATCGCCTTCCTGGTCACCTTCACCATCGGTGGCATGACCGGTGTGCTGCTGGCCATCCCGGGCGCGGACTTCCTGCTGCACAACAGCCTGTTCCTGGTCGCGCACTTCCACAACACCATCATCGGCGGCGCGCTGTTCGGTTACCTGGCTGGCTTCGCCTACTGGTTCCCGAAGGTGTTCGGCTTCACCCTCAACGAGCGCCTGGGCAAGTGGTCGTTCGCGTGCTGGGTGATCGGCTTCTACCTGGCCTTCATGCCGCTGTACATGCTCGGCTTCATGGGCATGACCCGCCGCATGAACCAGTACGACAACCCGGCGTGGACGCCGTACCTGATCGCCGCCTTCATCGGTGCACTGTTCGTGTTCGCGGGCATCATCCTGATGCTGGTGCAGATCTACGTGAGCGTGCGCGACCGCAAGCGCAACCTGGACCTGACCGGCGACCCGTGGAATGCACGCACGCTGGAATGGGCCACGCCGTCGCCGCCGCCGTTCTACAACTTCGCCGTGGTGCCCAAGGCCGATGAGCTGGATGCCTTCCACGAAGCGAAGAAGCGTGGTCTGCCGCCGCCGCCGAAGAAGTACGCACCGATCCACATGCCGAAGAACACCGGCGTGCCGCTGATCCTCAACATCTGGATCCTGGTGTTGTGCTTCGCCCTGGTCTGGCACATCTGGTGGATGGCCGCGGCCAGCTTCATCGCGATGATCGTCACCCTGATCGTGCGGTCCTATGACGAGGACGTGGACTACTACGTCAGTTCCGAAGAGGTGGCGCGCACCGAAGCGGCCAACCTGGCCAAGCTGAAGGAGGCACGCGCATGAACCTGTTGACCCGCCCCGAGCTGGCCAGCGACACGCAGGCGCACGAGGACCACCACGAGCACGACCATGGCCACGAACAGGGCGGCATGAAGGTGTTCGGCATGTGGGTCTACCTCATGTCCGACCTGGTGCTGTTCGGTTCGCTGTTCGCCTCGTATGCGGTGCTCAGCACCGCCTACGCCGGCGGCCCCACCGGCAAGGACCTGTTCTCGCTGCCGTTCGTGATGGCCGAGACCTTCCTGCTGCTGGTCTCCAGCATCACCTACGGCCAGGCTGTGCTGGCGATGCATCGTCACGACACCTCGGCAGTGCTGCGCTGGCTGGGCGTGACCTTCGTGCTCGGTGCCTCGTTCATCGGCATGGAGATCTACGAGTTCTCGCACCTGATCCACGAAGGCGCGGGCCCCAGCACCAGTGCCTACCTGTCGGCGTTCTTCGCGCTGGTCGCCACTCACGGCCTGCACGTGGCCAGCGGCCTGATCTGGATGGCGGTGGTCATGCACCAGGTCTACAGCCGCGGCCTGACCCCGACCAACATCACCCGCGTGTCGTGCCTGAGCCTGTTCTGGCACTTCCTGGACCTGGTGTGGATCTGCGTCTTCACCTTCGTCTACCTGATCGGAGCCTTCTGACATGGCCCACGTCGAAACCTCGCGCGCCGGCAATGCGCACGGCTCCACCAAGTCCTACCTGATCGGCTTCGTGCTGTGCGCGCTGCTGACCGTGGTGCCGTTCGCACTGGTGATGAACCCGGTGCTGTCGCGGCCGCTCACGCTGTTCCTGCTGGTCGGCTTCGCGGTGGCGCAGATCCTGGTGCAGCTGGTCTATTTCCTGCACATGGACCGCAAGTCCGAAGGTGGCTGGAACCTGGCCAGCTTCGTGTTCACCCTGGTGATCCTGTTCATCGTCGTCGCACTGTCGGTCTGGATCATCTGGAGCATGCACTACCACATGATGATCAACTGACCGTGGCCGGGGTGATCGGCATGGACCGCGCGATCACCCCGGCACCTCCGTCCTCTTTCCCCCACGGGCAGGCCTGACCGAGACCCCGCCCGCGTCTGCGTTGGTGGTACCCGTGAAGCGTCCTGCTGCTGTTGTCCGTTCGTTGTTCTCTCCCCGTTTCCGCCTGCCGCTGCTGGCAGGCCTGGCCATCGGCCTGCTGGCCGGCTGCAGTGCGCAGTCGCGCATGGACTTCTATTCCAAGGACATCGCCTGCGAAGAACTCGGCCAGCAGTGGTCGATGCCCGACAGCCACGGCACCGTGCGTGGGCCGAAGGACCTGCAGGGGCAGGTGACCTATCTGTTCTTCGGCTTCACCAGCTGCCCGGACGTGTGCCCGACCACCATGGTCGAGCTCAGCCAGGTCAAGCACCTGATGGGCAAGGATGCCGACCAGCTGCAGGTAGTGTTCGTCAGTGTCGATCCCGCACGCGACACGCCCGAAGTCGCCCGCACCTATGTGGAAGCGTTCGACCCCAAGGCGATCGCATTGGTCGGCAACGAAGCACAACTGGCCGCGATGGCCAGCGACTTCAAGGCGTTCTACGAAAAGGAACCCGGCCCGGTGCCGGACACCTACACCATGAGCCATATCGCCGGCGGCTACGTGTTTGATCGCCAAGGCCGCCTGCGCCTGTTCGCGCCCTATGGCATGCCGGTGGACAAGCTGTTCTCGGACGTGCAGCGCCTGCTGCTCGAGCCTGGCCATCCGGCCGCCGGCAACGGCCCGTTGGCCAGCTGCCACCTCAAGCGAAGCGGCACGCTCGCTGCCGGGTAATCCTGGGCCATGCCCGGCTGATGCCGCCTGTTCGTCGCGCCCGCTGCCCCGGTAGGTGTCGACCTTGGTCGACACGCGGTGAATGAATCTGGTGGGTGCCGACCGTTGGTCGGCACACCCCACACACCAATCCCCCGGCCGGCCAGGAGAGCCAACCGGCCGGGGGCACCACTCAACGCCTTACTTGGTTTCTTCCCACTGCACCACGTCCGGCTCGGCCGCCTTGATGCCGGCGGTCGACAGCAGCTTGGTGGTCGCATCCAGTGCCGCGTTCACCGACGGATACTCCACAATCGCGCGGCCCGAGGCCTTGGATACCTTCACCACGGTGCCGCCGGTGGCGGTGGCCGCACGCTGCGCCGAAGCCGCATCGGTGAAGAACACCTTGACCCGCGAGGTCGCCACGACCGGCGCGCCATCGTTGGAGACAGCGGCCGCAAACTTGCTGGCACCGGCATCCGCACGTGCGGCCACACCGGTAGACGCATCCGTGGACCGCTTGCTGCGGGTGCCGACGGCCGCCGCGCTGGCATCAGCCCCGGTGGTGATCCGGAACTGGCCGCCGCTGGCCGGCTGCACGGTTGCCGACGGTGCCAGCTGGAAGCGCGAGCCGCCCACATTGAACGAACGGCCAGTAGCCTCCGCCTTCAACTGCTGCGTGTCTACGGTCGACAAGGTCTTCGCCGGAGGTGTCTGGCCCGAGCTCTGTGCCCAGGCGGTGGTGGTCATCGCCGCGAGGGCGAGGGTGCTCAACAGAATGGTCGTCTTCATCATCAGTGCCCCAGAACGCGGATCTTGAAGAATTCGAGGTTGCCACGCGATGCAGCGTTCGCGGCCTGCCCCAGGTCGGTGACTTCCAGCGTCCAGGTGCCCGTGGCGTTCTCATCCAGGAAGGCATTGCTGGACAGCAGGTCCCAGTTGGTGAAGTTGCGCTGGACGCCATTGAGGCCAGAGCCGATCGCGGTGAATGCCGGCTGCACCACGCTGCGGGTGCCACTGGGCGAGATCAGCACGAACTGCAGCTGGCGTGTGTTGCTGTGGTTGACGCGGAAGCCGAGCTGCACGCTCTCGATGTTGCGCGCACCGTTGGCCAGCTGGAAGGTCAGGCGCGCCGCGGCCGCCGAGGTATTGCCGATGGCCACGGTACGCGTCGTGTTGCGCCAGCCACTATCCACCAGTGCACCCAGCGGCTGGAAGTCCTCTGCGACCTGTACCGCGCGTGCTGCATTGACCACACCGAAACCGTACCAGTTGCTGTAGGCACGGCCGGCGGCATTCACCGTCCAGCCCGGCACCAGCACGCGGCCGTCGGAGTGGGTCACCGCTGCCCGGTTCGGATCGGTGCGGGTGGCGGTGGTGGCCAGGATGTACTTCACATCGCGGTAGGACAGGTTCGGGTTGGTCTCCAGCAGCAGCGCCGCCACGCCCGACACCATCGGCGTGGCCGCCGAAGTGCCGTTCATCTTGCCTGTGTAGTTGCAGGTGCTGTCGATGGCAGACTGGTCGCCGTCCAAAGTGTTGCGCAGGCTCGTGTTCTTGTTGCTGCCCTGCGCGCAGCCGGTGACATCGGTGGTGAGGATGGCCGGATCGTAGCGGATCGCCAGCTGCCCCGGCACGACCTGCCGCTGCCAACCATTCTCACCGCCGAAGCCGGACACCCACAGCGCCGAGCCGGTGGACGAGTAGGACGAGCGCACGCCATCGGCGCGCACGGCGGCAACGGTGATCACGTTGAACAGGTTGTTACGCGGGTCGCGACCGGCCGGAATGCAACCCGTGTTGCGGTTCTTGGTGTCTGCCGAGCAGATGTCGGTGCCATCCGAGCGTGCGCCGTTGTTGTGGTTGTTGCCTGCGGCCTTCACGTAGATGCCACCGCGGCCGCCACGGGTGCCGGACATGGCCTGCTCATAGGCGGCGATGTCGTTCTGGCTGTAGGCCAGCGGCAGGTTGGGGTTGCCCGGGCTGGAGCCCCAGCTGTTGTTGAAGACCCCCACGTCGGCCACTTCGGCGCCGTCCCACCACGAGTACTCGATGTTGGAATTCGAATTGCCCTGGGCATTGGACGCCAGGAAATTGAAGCCCTTCAGGGTGGCCGCCGAGGCCACGCCGCGCACGCCCAGATTGTTGGCACCTACTGCACCGGCGATGCCGCCGACCATGGTGCCGTGATTGTCGCGGTCCGGATTGGAAGGTGAAGGGTTGTTGCTCTGGTTGGCGAAGTTCTTGCCGGCGACCGCCGCAACGTTGGCGGCCAGGTCCGGGTGTGCGATCTGCAGGCCGTCATCGACGATGGCGATGGTGACGCCCTGGCCACGGATGCCATTGCGGAACAGGCCATCCACGTTCAGATCGTTGCCAGCCACCGGCAGGGTATCGCCCAGTACGGCCTGTCCGGTGTTGAGCAGATGCCACTGACGCCCGGCCAGCGGATCGGCCTGCTGGGCCTGGGCGGTGACGGCCAGGCTGCCCAGCACCAGGGCAGTGGCAAGGGCCAGGCGCGCGGAGCGCGGTGGCGCGGAGCGTTGCGTGTGTCGCTTCATACACGAATCCTTCTGTTGTGAATCGGCATGGCAGGACGGCGGGGCGGAACTGCCCCATCGCAACGAGCCAAACGCGACACAACGAACAACCCCCTACCTCTTCACACTCCCAATCTGCAGATGTGCCGATTGCGTCACAAACACTTATGCCGTGGGGTAATGACGACTGCAGCGGCCCGCATCTGGTAGGCGCCAACCTGGGTTGGTATCCGCATCCACACATGGCGTGGATCCACCCGGCATCATCGCGCGCCCTCACATCCGGCTGTGCTACTACAGCCCGTGCACCCTTCCGCATCGGAGCACGATGATGGTCAACCCTCTGGCCCAGGCCCATCGCGGCCTCGGCACCACGCTGTTCAGCCTGTTGAACCCGATACCCTTCGGCTTCTTCGTCGGCGCGCTGATCTTCGACGCGATCTACCTCAACAGCGCCGAGGTGATGTGGGGCAAGTCCGCCGCCTGGCTGATCACCTTCGGCCTGCTGATCGCCATCATTCCGCGCCTGATCAACCTGTTCGCGGTCTGGCGCCGCAACGGTACCGCCACCCGCATCGACCGCATCGACTTCTTCCTAAACCTGGTCGCGGTGCTGCTGGCGATCTGGAATGCCTTCGTGCACAGCCGCGATGCGTATGCCGTTGCCGTGCCGGGCACGATCCTGTCGGCGCTCACCGTGGCCCTGATCGCCCTGGGCCTGACCCTGCTGTCACTGCAGCCGCCGGTGCTGCAGGGAGGTCGTCATGGCTAAGCACATCCTGCCCACCGTGGGCGCCCTGGCGCTGGCCGTGATGCTGTCGGCCTGTGCCGGCAAGGCCGAATACCATCCCGCTGACCAGTCCGGTGCACAACCGCCGTTGCCGGCACCGAAGAACTTCCTGATGCCGCCGATGCAGGTGCCCACGGGCGTCGGCTGGGCCGAGGGGCAGTCGCCCACCGTGGCCGACGGCCTGAAGATCGAACGCATCGCCGCCAACCTGCTGCATCCACGGCGGCTGCTGACCCTGCCGAATGGCGATGTGCTGGTGGTGGAAGGCAACGGCCCCGGTGAAGAACCGGTCACCACGCCCAAGCAGTGGATCGCCGGCAAGGTCAAGGCGCGCTCGGGCAAGGCCGGCAAGGGCGGCAACCGGGTCACCCTGCTGCGCCGCACGCCGGGCACGAACACCTGGACCCAGCATGTCTACATCGAAGGCCTGCATTCGCCGTTCGGCATCCAGCTGATCGGCGACACGCTGTACGTGGCCAACACCGGCAACATCGTGCAGTACCACTACGTGCCCGGTGAAACCCGCATGTCCGACAAGGGCCGCGAGTTCACCGACCTGCCCAGCACCATCAACCACCACTGGACCAAGGAACTGCTGGCCAGCCGCGATGGCCGCAAGCTGTACGTGGGCGTGGGCTCCAACAGCAACATCACCGAGAATGGCCTGGCCGTTGAGTACCGCCGCGCGGTGGTGCTGGAAGTGGACGTGGCCACCCGTGGCAGCCGCATCTTTGCGTCGGGCATCCGCAACCCGACCGGACTGGACTGGGAACCGAGCACCGGCACGCTGTGGGCCGTGGCGAACGAACGCGATGAAATCGGTGCGGATCTGGTGCCCGATTACCTCACCTCGGTGAAGGAAGATGGCTTCTACGGGTGGCCCTACAGCTACTACGGCCAGCACGTGGACGAGCGCGTGCAGCCGCAGCGGCCGGACCTGGTGGCGAAAGCCATCACGCCGGACTACGCCATCGGCTCGCACGTGGCACCGCTGGGCCTGCTGTTCTACACCGGCCAGGCACTGCCGGCGCAGTACCACGGCGGCGCCTTCATCGGCGAACACGGCAGCTGGGATCGTTCGCCGCTGAGCGGCTACGAAGTGGTCTACGTACCGTTCAAGGACGGCAAGCCGACCGGGCGGCCGCAGACCGTGGTCAGTGGCTTCGCCTCCAAGGACGAGAAGACGCTGATGGGCGCGCCAGTGGGCATGGCCATGGATGCCGAGGGTGCATTGCTGGTGGCCGACGACGTGGGTGACGTGGTGTGGCGGGTGTCGGCCAAGTAACTCTGCAGCGTCGAGCCACGCTCGACTGCGTTGGATCTGGCCCTTGTAGAGTCGAGCCATGCTCGACTGCTTTTGCCAGCAGCAGTCGAGCATGGCTCGACTCTACAAAAAGCCATAAGCCGCCGAGCCAGGGCTCGGCTCTACACTTCAGACGGCGCCGCGCGCAGCCCGCTGAACACCGATTCGGCAGCAAACCCCACGCCACCCAGCAGCACGCCGAAATACACCACCGTAGCCACCACGAAACCATAACCAGCCGCCACCGCCGCACCATCGCGCTGGATGAAGCCGATCGCAAAGGACATCAGCGCCAGCGCCGGCAAGGTATTGCTGAACGGAATCGGCCCGGCCGGCGCCATCAGCAGCAGGGTCGCGAACACCAGCATCAGGTTGTTCAGGCGCATCATCTTCTTCGAGCGCACCATCACCGCCAGCCGCATCGGCCGCGACAGGCGCTCCATGCGGTGCACCCACTTCAGCGCACGGCCCAGGTTGGCCTTCAGCTTGTCGGTGGCGATCTCGCGGCGCGCCAGCTTCTGCGGCACCCACAGCGGGCGGTTGCGTACGCGGCTCAGGCCGATCAGCAGGATCGAGGCACCAAACACCGTACTCAGCCCCGGAATCGACACCGGAATGATGAAGATGGCCGAGAGCAGGATCACGATCAGCAGCAGGCCTTCATCGCCCAGCGCGCTGAGCAGGGTGCCGATACTGACCTGCTCACCGGGCAATTCGTCGATCATCTGCTCGATCTGCTCGGCCAGGGGCGCGCTGTCGTTGGTTTCGGGGGCACGGTAAGTCATGCGTCGCAAGGTTCTCCAGGGAAGGGCGGTCAGCGGGCCGTCCTGCGGTGGGGGACGCACAGGCTCCCGCAGTATCCCGGCCAACGTGGGCAAAGAGGTGAACCGGGCATGAGGGGGTAAACTGGCGTGCCCCGCACGAGTTGAACGCAATGGACATGGGCCGCAGGCAATCGACCATCGAACTGGTCGCCATCGACATGGATGGCACCCTGCTGGACCCCAGCCACACCCTCACCGCGCGGGCCAAGCAGGCGATCGCACAGGCGCGCGCGCTGGGCGTGCACATCGTGCTGACCAGTGGCCGCCCGGTTCCGGGCCTGGCACCGTTCCTGCACGAGCTGGGCATCACAGGCGACGACGACTACTGCATCGCCTGCAATGGCGGCCTGGTGCAGCGTATCGGCACGCGCGAAACCGTGGTCGAGTATCCGCTCAGCTTCGACGACTTCCTGTTCTGCGAGCAGGTGGCCCGAGACCTGGGTGTGCACTTCCAGGCGCTGGACAGCCGGCGCATGTATACGCCCAACCAGGACATCAGCTACTACACCGTGGCCGACTCGCATCTCTCGCGGATGCCGCTGTCCTATCGCCGCGTGGCCGACATGGACCCGTCCATGTCGTTCATCAAGCTGATGATGATCGACGAGCCTGACGTGCTGGATGCCGCCATCGCGCGCCTGCCCAGCGAACTGACCGAGCGCTTCGCGGTGCTGAAGAGCGCACCGTTCTTCCTGGAAGTATTCGACCACCGCGCCGGCAAGGGGCCAAGCCTGCAGAAGCTGGCCGAGCACTTGGGCATCGACCGCGCCAACGTGATGGCCATCGGTGACCAGGAGAACGACCTGACCATGCTGCAGTACGCCGGTACCAGCGTGGCGATGGGCAATGCCATCGACGCGGTGAAGGCGGTGGCGCGGTTCGAGACCACCAGCAATGCAGACGAAGGCGTGGCGCGCGCCATTGAGCGTTTCGTCCTGCAGTAACCGCGCGCCCCTATGCCCCGGTAGGTGCCAACCTTGGTTGGCGCACGCACACCGTATGCGCCGACCAAGGTCGGCCTCTACCAGGTCCCGTCCGCCTCGGTAGGTGCCAACCTTGGTTGGCACACGCAGGCGGTAAGCGCCGACCCAGGCTATACCCACGTATAACCCACCCATCCCCATCGCCATCCGCGCTGTACTACCGCGCAATGGCGAATGCGCCTGTGCGATGCAAGAATTTCGCACGTCGAAATCACCCCACCGAATCCCGCAGCAGATGATCGCCTTCGTCTGCTGACCGGCGCGCACCGCGCCGTCACTCCCTCAACGCAATCGCATCGCCAGCCAGGGCGCCGACACCGGTGCTGCAACGCGCTGGGCGTGCGCCTGCGCCGCTCTCTCCCTGCACCCTGGATCAGCCCATGAACACCCCACCCACGACGCGCCTCGCTCTGGCCATCATCACGGCCATCACCGCACCTGCGTACGCCGCAGAAACGCACGATGCCGCGCATGACACCCCCACCACCTTGAACGCGCTGCAGGTCATCGCCACGCCGCGCGGCGCGGCCGTTGCGCCTACTCAGGTGGTCGGCCCCAACCGCTACGTCATCAAGGCTGAAGACCTCGACGCGATGGTCACCGGCAACAACGGCCTGGCAATGCTCAAGCAGGTACCGGGCGCCAGCTACACCGCCACCGATGGGCTGGGCCTGGATATCTCGGCCACCAGCCTGTTCGTGCGCGGCTTCCGCATGAACGAAATGGGCATCACCTTCGAAGGCGTGCCACTGAACGACAACGGTTTCCTCTCGCTCACCGGCACCAGCGTGGTGAACGTGGGCGTGCCCGATGGCATCGGCGCGATCACGGTCAGCCCCGGTGGCGCACCGGTCAGCGTGTTCTCCAGCAGCGTCAACGGCGGCAGCCTGGAATACCGCCTGCGCGAGCTGCAGGACACGCCCAGCCTGCGCGTGAAACAGGGCGTGGGCAGCAACAACACGCTGGTCACCACCGTGTCCGGGCAGAGCGGCCAACTCGGTGAGCACGGCCCGAAGGTGCTGGTCGACCTGCAGCGCGTGTCCGCCGACAAGTACCAGGGCGAGGGCACCCAGAACTTCCTGCGCGGCGACCTGAAGCTGCAGCAGGACGTTGCCTGGGGCGACTTCACCGTGTTCCTGTCCGACAGCAAGGCCAAGGTCTGGGGTTACAACAACATTTCGTTCGACATGATCCGCAAGCTGGGCTGGAAGGCCGACATCTTCTATCCCGATTATGCCTGGGCGTGGTACGTGGCCTCGCCGGAGAATGCGGACAAGTCCTGCGGCGCCTACACCTGCGGTGAGCTGTCCGAGCTGATTCCGTATGACACCGGCCAGATCACCCGCGACCGCGTGTCCTCGATCAACCATCGCTTCCAGATTACCCCGGCCCTGAGTGGCAACGTGCAGCTGTACAACGCCAACAGCCACACCCAGGCCACGCTGACCGACCCGACCGTGCCGTCGCCCAACGGCGCACCGTTCTCCGAACAGGTGCAGACGCCGCGCGTGAATCGGCTGGGCGGCATGCTCAACCTGCAGTTCGAGACCGGCGCGCACACCTTCACCGCCGGTTTCTGGCAGGAGAAGAGCAAGGCCGCAGCCAAGACCGAGTGGTACCAGCAGCCGCTGCTGGGTGAGGGCCCGCCGCTGAAGGCCACCGGCCCGTTCGATGTGTACGGCCCCGCGTTCAAGACCGACAACGCATCGAGCTGGGTGACCCGCTCGCGCCAGTTCTACCTGCAGGACGACATCGTGTTGAACGACACGCTGAAGCTGGGTGTCGGCTTCAAGGCCGTGGACTTCCGCACCAGCGGCGGCGGCCTCGGCGATGCCAAGGACCGGCCGGTGAACGGCACGCTGCGCGCGAAGAGCAACTTCCTGCCGCACGTCTCGCTGTTCTGGAGCCCGACCGAATCCACCGACGCCTTCATCGACCTGGCCAATACCATGAACGGCTATCGCGTGGCGCAGCGCGGCAACATCGGCTACACCGCCTCCGCGTGGACCATCACCGACCAGGAAGAGTTCGACCGCGTGGCCGGCACGCTGCGCCCGGAGAAGAACTGGAATCTGACCGTCGGCGCGTCGCATCGCTTCGACCGGCTGACGATCACCGGTGACGTGTTCTACAACGACATCCGCAACCGCCTGCTGTCGGCGGCCATTGGTACCCAGTTCGCGCAGATCAACACGGTGCGGCTGATGCCGAAGATGCACGTGATCGGCGCCGACCTCGGCATCACCGCCGACCTGACCGACCATCTGCAGTTCTACCAGGGCGTGGCCGTGGCCCGTTCGTACTACGACAGCGATTTCGTGGTGGGCGATACGGTGTATCCGATCAAGGGCAATGCCCAGCCGGGCTACCCGCAGATCTCGCTGGTCAGCGACCTGTCCGCCCACTTCGGTGACTGGCGCTTCGGTGCCACCAGCACCTCCTACCTGCGCCAGCCTTTCACCTACGAGAACGACATCCGCGTGCCGACCTTCTGGCAGGTCAACACCTATGCCGCCTACCGCTTTGGTGCGGACAGCGCCGTGCCGGGCCTGGAGCTGCGGCTGGACGTGAGCAACCTGTTCAACCGCCACAACATCGGCACCGCCACCATCGCCGGCTCGTCGTTCTCGGGGGATTACCAGACCCTGCAGCGCAGCGCGCCCCGGCAGCTGATGCTCAGCACCTCGATGACCTTCTAAGTAGATCCACGCCATGCGTGGATGCACCTGGCGGTCCCCAGGCAGGTGCCCAGATCCGTCCACAGACCCGCCTTGCGCAATCAACAGGGATTTTCTGGCGGCGACGCAAGGTTCCCACAATGTTGCTGGGTCATGCTGTCGGCATGGCTCAGTACAACCCGCGAACCCCGCTGTTCGGCATCCGGGGCCCAGGACGGCCCCGGCAGGCGCTGTCCGTGGCGCCTGTGATCGACCTGCAGGCCGAGTACCAGTTCTGGCACGTCTACGAGCGCGTGGTCCGTCCGTTGCCCGGTGGGGGGCTGCGGCTGGCTTGGCTGGTGTGCCAGAAGGTGTACCGGGACCGGTGGCAGCACCCGCACGACAGCGACGAGGCGGCGTTGTCGCGGGTGCTGTTTGGCGGGAACATGACGGCTGACCGGGCGTCGGAGCTGGCGGAGCTGCACGCGCTGGTCAGCCGTCGGGTGGCGTTGCTGGCCCGGCGAGGCGTATTGTTCGGGCGCGGCCGCTGACCCGCACATCTGCAGGGAGTTCCGATGGATCTTCTTCTGGGGCGATATCGCATCCTCGCGTACCGCGGATTCCACGACCTGCCACGGCTGATGCTGGTGACCGATAGCGCATCAAAGCACTGGGTGCTCGACTGTCCGTTCGAGGACGAACGGGATGACTACGCACCGGTGTATCGAGTCCTTGCCGTGGAAGCTGGTGCCGCAGGGCCGGCGGAGATATGGGAACGGCACAGTCGTGGGCTTCTGCTTGGCGTCGGCGTTCTGCCAGTAAACAGGCTGCAGTTTGACGAGACGCGGCGTGCCTCCTTCATCTTGACGTGATCCTTCGTTACACCCCCGGCTTTCCCCGGTCCAGTTGCCGATAGCCAATCGCCTCAGCCAGATGCGCCGTCTGGATCACCTCGCAACCTGCCAGATCTGCAATCGTGCGCGCCACCCGCAGAATCCGATGCATCGCCCGTGCGGACAGCTGCAGACGCTCAATCGCCTGCTCCAGCAGATCCTGATCGGCCTCACTCAATTTTGTGCACGCACGCAGCGCAGCCGG
Organism: Stenotrophomonas sp. 86428_Sma; assembly: GCF_056481585.1. Taxonomy (NCBI): domain Bacteria; kingdom Pseudomonadati; phylum Pseudomonadota; class Gammaproteobacteria; order Lysobacterales; family Lysobacteraceae; genus Stenotrophomonas; species Stenotrophomonas sp. 86428_Sma. The sequence goes on along the minus strand of NZ_CM151156.1, from coordinate 4,612,847 downwards.
CGGTAGATGTGCATTGAGCCCGCCACGCACCTGCTGCCGCGCATGCGCGGCTTCCACCCGCTCACGCACCGATGCACTGGGCTCACCCAGCGGCGTACTCTCCCGCAGCTCCACCGCGTCCATGCGCGCCACGCTGATATGCAGGTCGATACGGTCCAGCAACGGGCCGGATACCCGCGCGCGATAGCGGTTGATGCGCTCGTCACTGCACAGGCAGCGGTTGCTGCGGTCACCGGCCCAGCCACACGGGCAAGGGTTCATCGCTGCCACCAGTTGGAACCGCGCGGGATACTGCACGCTGCGCGCCGCGCGGGCGATGCGGATGTGGCCGGATTCCAGCGGCTCGCGCAGGGTTTCCAGTGCGCTGCGGTTCCACTCTGGAAGCTCGTCAAGGAAGAGGACTCCATGGTGGGCCAGTGATATCTCACCGGGGCAGGGCGGATTGCCCCCACCCACCAGCGCCGCCGCACTGGCACTGTGATGCGGTGCCCGAAAGGGCCGCTGCCGCCATCGTCGTGGGTCCAGTCCTTCGCCACTCACCGATGCAATCGCGGCCAGCTGCAGCGCCTCAGTCTCTTCGGTATCCGGCAACAGGCTGGGCAGGCGCGAGGCCAGCAGTGTCTTGCCGCAGCCAGGACTGCCGATCAACAACAGATGGTGCCCACCGGCGGCAGCCACTTCCAATGCGCGTCGTGCATGCGCCTGCCCGCGCACGTCGGCCAGATCGGGCAGTGGCAACGGTGTCGTGTCCACGCGTTCCACGGGCGGCAACAGGCGCGGATTGCCCAACCCGGCGCAGCACTCCAGCAGTGTGCGCGCTACACGCACATCGGCGTGCTCGGCCAGTGCGGCCTCCGCCGCATTGCCGGGCGGCACCACCAGGATGCGCCCGGCTTCAGCGGCGGCAATCGCGGCCGGTAGTGCACCGGCCACCGGCCGCAGCTCGCCGGTCAGCCCCAGCTCGCCCAGGAATTCGTACTGCAGCAGCGACTGCGGATCGACCTGGCCGCTGGCCGCCAGAATGCCCAGCGCAATGGCCAGGTCGTATCGCCCGCCTTCCTTTGGCAGGTCGGCGGGCGCCAGATTCAGGGTGATGCGCCGCTGTGGAAAGTCGAAGCGAGCGCAGAGCAGGGCGGCCCGCACACGCTCGCGGGATTCGCGCACGCTGGTTTCGGCCAGGCCGACAATCTGGGTGGCGGGCAGGCCGCCAGAGAGGTGCACTTCCACCCGCACCAGCGGGGCGTCGACCCCGGCGCGGGCACGGCTGTGGACCAGCGCCAGGCTCATGTGTGGTTTCCCGCAGAAAGACGCTTGATGGTGCGGCAGGCGCTCCGCGTGGGATATCGGAAGTTGCTGGTGAATGGACTAGGAGGATTCTGGCAGTCAGTTGATCCGTTGAAGTTTGGCTTCTTGCTCCCCGGCGGTTGGTCTCTGCAATTGAGTGACGGAACTCGACCGGCATCACGTGGAGTAGCGCTGGGGCGGCGGCTTGCTACAGCTGGATCGGCCGGGAATTCACATTGTTTAACCGGCGCCCGGGAGATGGCTGAATTCAAGTTGGATTTTTCACAAAGTTTTTTTAGAACAAGCATTTACAACCACCCAAAGCTACACACAATTACTTGCAGGCAAGAAGCGGAGCCGCTAAAATGTACGCAACACACCCGCCACGCCTCTGACGCGCTAGTTCGCGACATGCTCAAATTGGCGGGTTTTTTTTGCTCGCAAATGAGTGTCAGGATGACCCATTACCGCAAGCCGCCGCTTTCGATTCAGGCGCAGCTTGATCAGCTACAGCAGCGCGGGCTGGCCATCGGCGACGTCGCCAACGCCAATCGCTACCTGCAGCGTGTCGGCTACTACCGCCTCATGGGCTATCTTTATACCCAGCGCATTCCTCGTAGCGATCACTTCCGCGATCAAGCGACTTTCGAGGATGCGGTCAGCCTCTATGAGTTCGATAGGGTGCTTCGAGACCTGGTGATGGAGGCCGTCGGCCATATCGAGGTAGCAACGCGGACCGTGCTCACCTACCACTTTGCCCATGCCCATGGCGCCTTCGGCCACTTGGAGTCGCGTAATCTGAACTTCGCTGGGCAGGAGTATGCGGATTGGCTCGGCGGCGTCGAAAGTGAAGTGACCCGCTCCAGGGAGGCGTTCATTCGGCACTACAAGGACAAGTACACCTCACCAGCGTTTCCCAGAGTGCCGATCTGGATGGCAACGGAAGTCATGTCGCTGGGTTCGCTTTCTCGTTTCTACAAAGCGCTGCACTCCAGAGAACAGAAGGCTGTTGCGGGTGAGATGCAGCTGGCAGCGCCAGTCTTCGCAAACTGGCTGCATGTCACCAGCGTGGTGCGAAATGTCGTTGCACATCACAGCAGGTTGTGGAACAAGGAGCTCGGTGTTTCGGCGGTTCGCCCTCGGTCGGCGGGATGGTCTGAACGTGAAGCGCCGTACGCACCGAATCGCTGCTTCTTTCTGCTGCTCCTGCTTCGCAGACTTCTGGAAGCGACGACCGCTGATTCCTTGGATTGGCGTGAACGCGTCGATGTCCACCTCTCGGCTGGCCTGACGACCGAAGTGCGAACGAAAAGCATCGGGGCTGCAGCAGGGTGGCAGGACCATCGCCTTTGGCGCGGGTGAGTCTCAGGACTCGCCGCTTCTCCAGGTCGTTTCTGGTGGCTTCGAGTTGCGAATGGGCCGGTTAGGGGATGACAGTCAATGGCGGCCCAGCGCCCCAAGCAGACACCGCTGCTCATCAGGCACTGACCCAGTGAAGTGCCCAAACCGCGCCGCAACCCACGAAGGCCCCGCACTTTCCACCAGCAACCATCCCTGGCTCTGGTGCAGATCCAGCCAACGCTCGAAGCTGATACGCAGCCGTTCGATATCCGGCGCCCGCCACCGTGCATCGGCGGGCATGCGGATCATCACACGCGAGGGCGCATTCTCTACGTCCATCACCACAACGCCCTTGCACCGGATCTCGAAGGACGTTGCCCCGGCATGGCGTGCGTGCAGTTCAAAGCCCTCGTATGCCTTCGCGGTAACGAAGCCGAGCGCATCACTGTGCAGCAGGCGGTAATCGGCCGGCCGTAGCTTCTGGTAGGCCCACACTTGATCGCCCGCTGGCTCGGGCCACTCCACCCACATCGCGCCGATCACCGCGACACACACCGCTGCAGCGGCAAGGCCGTGCATCTTCATTCGTCACCCCGCACACAGGCAGAAAGGTGCGCGCCGTGAGCACGCTCAGTCCTTGGGTCGCATTCGCTCGTGGATGTAGGCGGTCAGCGCCAGATCGGCCATCACCAGCCCCTCCATCACCCGGTCGCCCACGTACTGCTCCGGCTCGCCGTTCTGGCGCGTGCGCTCGGCCGCCAGCAGGATCTCCTGCACGATGCGCTGGCCGGTGAGCGCGCAGTCGGCGTCGGACAACTGCATCTGCCGGCTGCGCAGGTGATGCCGCTCGGGCCAGGGCTGTCCGTCGGCCGCAGCGCCCGCGCCGATGGCGTGCAGGATGGCGATGAGGCTGTTGGGGTCCAAGGCCGGAGCGGCCAAGGGCGCTTCCTGGATGGGGCGCGGGGGCGGGGAGTGCGGCGTGGTCATGGCAGGCTCCGTGCATGCAGGCGGACGCCGCCACCGATAAAGGTGGCGGGCAGAGCGTGGCTCGAAAACCGGGCTATTAGGAAGAAACCGGCGGGCACAAGGCCCCCACGCCCCGCCCGCCATAGCCGGCAGACGGAATGCCAGCCGACACCACGCAAGGCGATGCCGGCTGGCAAGTGCAAACAACATCCTAATAGCTCGGGTTTTCGAGGCCCGGCCACCCGTTTTCGGTGGCGATACCAGAGTTGCCTGACGTAGTTGGGAATGCCAAGGGGTAGGGGTCAATGCCGCCAAAACCCGAGACGTTTTCGGCATTGTCGCATAGCACCGGAAGCGGCGAGAGCCTTGGCGTGCTAGGCGGAACGGCACTTCTGGAACGGAGTCGTCAGAACCTTCCGCCAGAGATGCAAGGCGCGGCAAATGCGACAGCACTCGCCCATCGGACATGTGTGATCGCTCATGCAACCGAACCGCTGCGACACCCGCTGGATGGTTTAAATGACTTCTTGCCTATTGAACCTACCGAGTGCCGCGCGCAATCTGACTACTGCTGTAGTCACTCACGATCGTCCTGCCCGCAGTAGGAAGGTTCTGCAGCGTTCGTCTGGATCCCACCCACTGGCGCAGGCCAAACAAGGACCACCGTACGTGTCACGCCGCAGCCGACTGCTTCTCTACGCGGGTCTGGTCCCGCTGCCGTGGTTCCTGTTCTGGACCAGCGTTGCCGCCCTGTTCGCGCCGGGCTACAACCCGCTTGCGCAGCACGCCAGCGAGCTGCTGCAGGCGCCAACGACCGCAAGCATCTGCGCCAGGATTGCCGCCATCGGCTCCGGCGTGGGCTTCGTGGCGTTTGCCATCGGGGTATGGCGGGAGTCCGGTCGCCGGATTGCCGTAGGCGCGATCTGCTGGTTGGTCTTTGGCATTTCCATGCTGACCAACGGGCTCTGGCCCATGGGCCATCCGATGCACGGCTTCTACACCATCGGTATCGCAAACATCATTGCACCGGCGATGTCGCATATCGAATTGAGCGCGTGGTCTGCCAACCGAAGGACGTACGCCGTGACTGCTGTGGTGAGCGTCGCGGGGATTGTCTATCTCTGGTTGAACGTGGTGGGCGCGGACCCGGAGGGCTTCAGAGGGCTGACACAGCGGCTGTTCTCATCGATCAACTCGTTGTGGCCATTCCTGGTTGCGTTGTATCTGCTGCGAAGGGGTTCAGGCGTGCTGAAGGCGCAGCCTGCGCCTTGATGGGGGCGCGCGACAGGAACATAGAGGACCGATCAAGTACTTCCCGATTCTCCGGCCCAGCTCAAGGTGATCTTTTCGGGATTCATGCCAGGGTGCTTACTGTTCAAGCCGTGGGCGCTCTTCAACTATCCGTTCCTTGATGCTGGCACCTCGGGCGGCAAGAGGGGAAAGGTCGTGCGCGCCTTCTGCTATAAGTAGCGCAACCGCGCCCAGAGGGCCTTTTGGAGGATTGTGGACTCATGGAGTTGTACTGGCGCTTGTTCACCAATTGCACATCGCAGCAGGCGGCTCTCAAGGTCGCGGCGCGGATGTTTGAGCAAGCAGGTCTTGAAATCAGCAATCTCCAGGCCGAGCCATATCACAAGGGTAGCTTCATGGTGAGTGCCTGCTCCCGTCATGCCGCGCAATCGTGGCCTGAATTTGTGGTTCTTGCCCTGGCTTCGGCTCAGTCCACCGGCCGCGGATGGCTCCTGAGTGGCTCAATTGCAGAAGAGCTGGATGCTTGGTCCAATCATTCCTTGGTTTCCGGTGTTTCGTCTATCCATATCCATGCGGAAAGGCAGGAGTGACGACTCGCTGGAGTAGACCAAGGCCAATAGCCTGCAATCATCTTGCAGTAGCGTGGCAAGGGTCGAGCTTGAGAATCGCGCTTCCCGTATCTAGCCGGCCTGATGGTGCTCAGACTCTCGCGCCGGTATTCCGCGATAAGGAAGACTTCTGCGTTTGATGTCCGCTCCTGGCCGAAAGCGGACATTTAGACGGCCTGGCGGCTGGCTCGGTGGTAACGTCCGCCTTCGACCCTAAGCAGCCGTTCGGCAGCGGTGTGCCAAAACCGGCCATTCGCCCAGCGCGAAGCCGTCGGGCAGAAATGCAAAGGGCAGCGGGTCCGGTCTAAGACTCCGCGAGAGCCGGGATCGGCGTCAGAGCCGCGCTGAGGATGCTCGGATCAGCAGCTATTCGAAACTCTGCTCGCCTTCCCGATCGCGCTTGCTCTCATGTTCGATCCAGCGTTCCAGTTCGGGCAGCATGTCGGTGACCCATTGCCGAACCTCGCCTCCGACATTGTCACCCAGCGTTTTAATAGCCGCGCGACGCCGAACCAGGATATCGGCGAGCGAACCACTCCCGCTGCGCGGATGCAGCCGCGTCCAGATATCACCGAGAAACGCCCGCTTGTCTCGCGCGTGGCCCAGTATTTCCAGGAAAAGCGCGGAGACACCATTCTCCTCTTCGCCCTGCCGCCGCTTGAACATGGAGATGCTTTTGCCAAGCAGCGGGTAGCGCCGATCCGGATCGATATTCGCCCACTGAACAAGGGTCTCGGCGCCGACATCTTCCACGGGTGTGTCAGACCCGAAGTCCCCCTCACACAGTCCTCGATTCCCCGGCCGGAGCTCAGGAAGCAGGAATTCGTCGAGAGCGATGAGGGGATGCGTTTCGAAGAGCGCCTTCAAGACATAACCAAGATCGTAGGACGAGAGATAGACGGTCTCCAGCCCGGCCCGGACCCGCGCGCAGATCTCGCGCAGCGTCGCCGCGCCATCAGGTCCGGCGCAGCAGACCCGAATGACGGTATGCAGCCCGAAATCGCGAAGCGCCTGTTTCTTCCCGAAGTCGGCGCGCAGCAGCAGCTCACGGCCGACGGCAATCAAGGATGGAGCGCGTTGTCGGCCCTCCTCCCGATCGCGGTAGAAGTGCATGTGAAGAATATCGAGCGCGATCTCCACGCCGTCGGCGAGACTGGCGATGTCGGTGAGCAGCGGGCCAAGCGCGTCGGGTGGAGACTCGCCGACGCTGCCATTGGCGATGCTGTGAAAAGTCCGCGCCGACAGGACGCCACGCTCAATAGCACGCCGAAGCCGCGCAATGCCCTGGATATCGATACCAACACGCCCCTGAAGATAGGGCAAGCTCGCGGCGAGATCGGAATTCTCGATCACATCCTCCAGCGCGGCGTCGGCGAAGGTCGAATCCCTAGCGTGTGCGCCATGGATGAACCCGCCCAGCACCGTCGCATTCCGGCTGCCTACATCGGCGGCAGAAAAGAGGCCCAGCAGTTCTCGCCACATCGCATCAAGATCGGCGGCACCATCCGACAGGCCGATGCCGCACTCGTAGGCGCGCTGCGGATGTTGTTCGACGAGCAGTTCGGCGATGAAGGCAACGCGCGTCACCGGGTCGTGCGCGAGCGCGGTTCCGATCTCCTTCGCCAACTGGGAGGCGCGCTCATACGGCTTCATGACATCGCCGTCGCCGGCATCACCGTCAGCGACATCCCAGCCGAAGCTGCTGCGCCCCAGTACCACCGCGCGGGCCTGATGGAGAAGATCGGTCGGTTTCAGGCGGTCGATGAGCGCGGTGAGACGCGCGCGCACCTCATCAGGCATAGCGTCGCCCTCGAAACGCAGCGCTGTGCGGAAGCCGATCCACCCCTCGATCCAGGGGCGCTCGGAAGAGAAGTGGGTCGCTGCCCGTTCGAGCGCATCGTGACAGGCACCGAAATCCCACAGCTGCCTTACGCTATGGGCAAGGTGGCCCCGGGCGTTTTCAATGATTGGCGAAAGCTCGACCGCCAAGTCGACCGCGCCGTTGTACCAGGCCCAGATGTCGCCATAGGTTGGCGGGTGCCAGCCATAGTCGCGTGACCGGGCGCCGAAGTCGAATTCGCTGGATGAACTGAAATAGTGCGCCTTCAGTAGCGCATCGAGGGCGACGCTGGCGCAACGCATCAAAGCCGGATCACCAGATTGCGCGAACCGGCGCACAAGCGATCGCCGCTGGTCCGGCAAAGCCTTGGTGCCGGACAGGTGCAGGTGAAAAAGCTCGGCGAACATGTCTGATGCCGAGTTGTTGTTGTGATTGGGCGGTTCGGCGGAAAGGAACCGGGCAAGCAATGTCGCCGCGTAGTCGAATAGCGGTGGATCGTAAGCTAGTAGCTTGATCAACCGTATCCACTGCCATCGGTCGCTCGACTGCGGATCGAGTATCTCGGCGCCCCGTGGCCCGGCCACGTCCCGCTCGATCCTTGCGAGCACGGCATCGGGCGCGACCGGAGCGATATTCGTGATGATCTGGAGGCCGTCTTCGCCCAACGCCGTGAGATCGCCAAGAAGGCCGTCGGCACCGAGCCAGCGCTCGACCGCGGCCCGTGCCTCGGCGCTGTCGTGCAGATAGCCGAGGCGGCGCGAAAGGGACTTCTGCATCCGCGCCGTGAGCGACGCGCAGAAGCGATCGAAATCGGCCGGGGGCATGCGTTCGAGGGCGAATCCGGCGAGTGGGTTGGCGATCGCGTGCGGCAGGATCGCGCGCCACCGTCCGCGCAGCTGCACGATCCCGCGCTGACGAAGCGTGTTCAGCGCTGCATATATCGTCGCCACGGAAGCGCCGCGAATAGCAGCAACTCGCGCAAGTTCGCCGCTTTCCGACGTGTCTTCGCCATCGATCGAATAGAGCAGCGCAAGGTCTTCGGCGGCGGATAGGAGATCCCGGTCGGGCTCGTTGCGCTGGTGAAAAAGCCGCTCGAAGAGGTCACGGCTCTTGAGCTTTCCCAGGGTCTCGCCTTTCCCGAGGGTTTCGGCGAGGGCGCGCGCCACGCGGAAGTTGCCGTCGCTGAAATCCGATATCGTGCGTCGGTCCACCTGCGTCACATTGGGGAAAGTTTTTTCCAGCCACATTCCCACCATTTCGGGCGATGCTGATTGCAGGCGAAAGACCTCGGTACGCTCGGGCTCATCGTCGCGAACATCATATTCGACCGTGAGGAGGCTGACCTGGCTCCCCGCTTCCGAACAGATGCGGGCAAGTTCGCTGTGCGTCGCGGGATTGCAGTTATCGACGATCAGGATCGCACGTTGCCGTGCGATAACTAGCTGGCGCGCCATGTCCCGGGCGGTCGGGTCAGTTTCGACCGAATAGTCGGTATATACGGCAAGCCCAGGGTCCAGCGGCGCCTCGCCGACAGCATCCTCGAACAGTGCCTGCACAAGACGAGTCTTTCCGAGGCCGGACAAGCCGATCAACCGGATACATTGGCGAGCTTTGGTCAGAGAGGCGCGAAGCCGGGCGATACCCTCGCCGATGGTAATTTGCTCACGGTCGCTTGTTCGCTCATCAGTTAGGCAAGCCTTGTCATTGAAGAGATAGGGCGTCTCCTCGCTCACTCCGACGCCGCACCAATCGCCGATGCTGCTCCAGCCCGACATGCCGATGCCGAGCCGCATGCGGACCCAGGCGGCAATCCCGGGATAGTGATTGACCCATGTAGCCAGCCGGTCGCGATCGTAGAAGTCGCTATGTAACTGCCCGGCCTCAGGCAGATCGTCTAGCTGCGCCCGGATCGCATCGCGACGATCGCTCAGCGGCTTGTCTGCGACCGACCCTTGCGCGCTGACGATGATGTAGGCGCCCGAGCGAGCAGCGAGTTCGGCGATGGCCGGCCGTAGTACGCCGCCAGGACGCATCTCATTGCGGATTGCACTCGCCGGCATGTCGGGCTTCTTTACCTGAAACCCTGTGTGCTGGCTCGGCACGAAATCTGGCATCGGCAGTGCGGACGGGCACTCGACCCGGACATCAAGCCCGCCATCGGCCGCATCCTGATTACCGCCAGCGGTCACCGACGAACTGGGGCAACCCTGCGCCCGCAATTCTGCCAAAGCGAGACGTGCGACGAGTGTCCGTAGATCGGCGTCATTGAGGTCGGCGACTTGTGCGCCAGTAATTTCGAACATCATTGTTCCCCCCTTTCATCAAGTATAGGAGAGCATGCGGGAGAATAAAGAGCGGTCAAGCGATAGCTGGTCCGCCACGGCCGCGACGAACTGCCAGGTGTCCCATATGTCAGTTATTGGCCGGGAGCGGACACTGGCTCGCGCAGGGCATCTCCAGTGGATCAGTGGCCGGCCAGTGACCCGTAGCAGACTTGCCCGTGTGGCTTGAACGTGGATCTGGAGAGGCTCCTGATCCTATGCGTGGGTCCGGTCATGCGCCGGCTTGATGGCTGAACTCGGCCGCCCTAGGATCACGCCGTATCAGGGGAGCGGCCCAACATGCGGGGATGCGGGATGAACGCTTGTGTGAGACTGGTCTTGTTCACGAGCATGGCGCTATGCCTTCTGGCTTGCACCAAACCCGGTGGCACCGCCAGCGATGTGATCGCAGGGAGCAGAAGCGGAAGGTACGGCCCCGAGTCCGCCGCGCAGATGGAAGCCAGGGCCCGCGCCGGTGACAGATACGCTCAGGCGCTGGTCGAGAATCACTATCGCGAGATAGGCAATGCAGCGCTGTACAGGCAGTGGATGGAAGGGGGCGTTTCGAGAGGAGACCCCGCAGCGATGCAGCGCCTCGCTTCCCATCTCATTTCCTTGGGGGGAAGCGAGAATTGCCGCCGGGCTGAGGTGATGCTGGTGCGCGCGCGCGGGCTTGTGACGGACGACGACGCGTCGTTTCTTGGAGCGCTCGACTCCACGATGCGACGGCTGAAGGGCGCGCTACCAGGTAGCACGCCCTGCAAGTAACGGCCGCGGGGAAGCGCTGATCTTCCTCCTTATCAGTATCAGTTGATGATCTCCCCACTCCCCGAAGCAACAAACGCCTTCAACTGTCGAACGAACTCGGCGTCATAAAGCTCCCACTCCACAATCTCCCCAACCACCCGCAACGGCTGCGCACTGCGATACGACCGCGTCGGATTCCCGGGAAACCTCTTGTTGGTCACGTTCGGGTCGTCTTCAAACGGCCCGGTCGGCTCCACCACATACACGCGCGGCCGCCCTTCACCGCGGGCCATGTCCGCAGCCAGCCCAGCGCCCTTGGCAATCGTGGTGAAGTAGATGTGGTTCATCACCACACTGTCGCGATAGTTGGAGCGGTAGCCCGCGTTCAGCAGCTCGCCCACCGCCAGATCAGCGCGGGTGCCGTGATAGAACGGCCCGGCGACCTGGTCGCAGTTGTCATGCGAAACGGGTGTCCATTCGGTGTCCTGCGCCATCGGCACTGCCCCTGCGTGTCCTGCCGGATCGACAGGCCGGCGAGTCTAGGGCGCCCGGTGGGCCTTGCTGCAAGGCCCCATCCGGGAAATACTCTGTAGTGGGAGGCGCGGTGCGCCTCCTTTTTTCATTCTGCGGCGCCGCGCCCTTCCAGTTCGCGCACGGCGGTTTCCAGCGCATCCAGCTTCTCGCGGGTCTTCAGCAGCACGGCGCGCTGCACTTCGAACTCCTCGCGGGTGACCAGGTCCAGCTTGGCCAGGCCGGCCTGCAGTGCGCTCTTGAAGGTGGCCTGCAGTTCCTCGCGCGATTCGCGCAGGCCCGGCGGCACCAGGTCGCTGAGGCGACGGGCGAGGTCATCGATGTGGTTCAGGTCGATCATGGGGAGCTCCGTGGGGTAGGGCCCGTGCATCCGGCGCGGGCAGGCCATTCGGGCACAAGGATACTGCTGGCACCCATCGCCCGGACAGGCGGCAGCGGCTTCGCACGGGCCGCGTTCAGGCGCTATCCTCCACGCCGGAAGACAGGAGATAGACGATGAAGATGGTCATGGCGGTGATCAAGCCGTTCAAGCTCGACGACGTGCGCGAAGCGCTGGCCGAGCGTGGGGTCACCGGGATCACGGTGACGGAAGTGAAGGGCTTTGGTCGCCAGAAGGGTCATACCGAGCTGTACCGCGGCGCGGAGTATGTGGTCGATTTCCTGCCGAAGGTGAAGCTGGAAGTGGCGGTGACCGATGACCAGGTTGAGGCCGTGGTTGAGGCCATCGTGAAGGCGGCCGGCACCGGCAAGATTGGTGACGGCAAGGTGTTCGTGTACGACCTGGGCAGTGTGGTGCGTATTCGTACCGGTGAACTGGACGCGGACGCGTTGTAACCCGTTCGGCGGGATGTTGTAGAGCCGAGCCGATGCTCGGCTTGCTCTTTGTAGAGTCGAGCTTGCTCGACTGCTCTGCGCTTCAGTCGAGCAAGCTTGACTCTACGAAACGGCAGCCGAGCATGGGCTCGACTCTACAAAGAGCGGTAAAGCGGTCGAGCAAGCTCGACCCCTACCAAAGCAAAGCGCTTACCGGCGCTTCGCCCACTTATAGAACCGCTTCCAACCCTGCCGCACCGCCGCCACCCAACCCGGGTCGGCCACCAGTGCGGCCTGCGCGGCACTTGGCGCCTGGCCGGTCACGCGCTGGCGGATCTTCAGCAGGTTTTTCATGTCGCTACGGCGCATCTGCCGGCTCAGCGGGTTGCGGCGCAGCCAACGCGGGGCCCGCGAGGCCGAGGTGAAGTCCAGCAGCACCGGTACGCCGCTGCTGACCACCACGTTGGTGCCATGCAGGTCGTTGTGGGTGATGCCGGCGGCGTGCAGGCGGCTGAGCGCGTGCTGCAGCTGCTCGAACACGTCGTTGCCGACCGCCTGCGCGGTGCTCAGGGTCTGGCCGGGAATGAATTCCATGCCAAGTGCGAGGCCGCCGAGGGTGCCGAGCAGCGCAGGGGCATGCTTCCAACCGCCGAGGCGCTGCAGCATGCGGGCTTCACGGCGCACCATCAGCCGCGCGATCAGCGAAACGGGAGTGCCGCGGTAGCGGGAATAGTCCTTGATGACCGCCTCGCGCCCGTCCAGGCAGGTACGGTAGACGTCGGGGGCCAGGAAGCGTTCGCCGCGCTTGAGCAGCAGCGGGGTGGCGGCGTCATCGCCGCAGGAGGAGGGGGGCAGAGCGGGAAGATACATGTCGGGGTCTCGGACGACCCGGTGGGTGGCGCAAAGCGTCAAGCGAACCGGTGTTACAGGGAGTTACTAAGTTTTCGTTAATTTTAGTACTCGCCAGTTCGCTATTCCACGATTTGTCGGAGAAATGTCGGGGTCGTGGCTGGAACAGTTCGTCGCGCCCAATCGGACAATTCTGTCTCACTTGGTCGGTGGTTCTTTCAGAATCAATAGGTTGCGTTTCGCTCCACTTCGTTCATCCGCGGCCCGCTGAACGTCACGCACGTCCAGCTTGACCCCGACGCACGGCCTGCCGACCATAAGCTGTTAATTCGCGACATCGGCGGCCGCCCCTTCCTGGCACGTCCCCGTCCCCTGCCGCGGTCCCCACCGGTGCTGGCCGTCCGGCCGTGCATCGCCCTGATTCCCGTTCCGGCTGCGGCTGGAGGAAAGTGTTTTGATCATCAAAATCGTCATTGCAGCGCTGTTCGTCGCCTGCGTGCTGTACATCCACTTCCGTGGCAAGGTCCGCGCGCGCTGGTCGCGCCAGCTGCTGGACCACTCCAGTTTCATGGCCCCGATCAACGTGGTCATGTACATGTTCTCGAAGGTGCCGACCACGCCGTTCCTGGACCCGGCCAAGGAATTCCCGCAGCTGGAGCCGCTGCGCCAGAACTGGCAGATGATCCGCGACGAGGCGCTGGCGCTGCGCGATGCACAGAAGATCGCTGCGTCCAGCACGTTCAACGACGCCGGCTTCAACTCGTTCTTCCGCCGTGGCTGGAAGCGCTTCTACCTGAAGTGGTACGGCCCGTCGCACCCGTCGGCGAAGGCGATGTGTCCCAAGACCACCGCGCTGCTGGAGTCGCTGCCGGACGTGCGTGCGGCGATGTTCGCGCAGCTGCCTTCGGGCAGCGAACTGCGCCCGCACCGCGACCCGTTCGCCGGTTCGCTGCGCCTGCACCTGGGCTTGGCCACGCCCAACAACGACGGCTGCTACATCGAAGTGGACGGCATCAAGAAGAGCTGGCGCGACGGCGAGTGGATGATGTTCGACGAGACCTACATCCACCACGCGCACAACGAGACGCCGGATGATCGCGTGATCCTGTTCTGCGACATCGCCCGCCCGCTGCGCTTCGGCCTGCCGGGCCTGTTCAACCGCGCGGTGGCGGCCACGCTGCTGGCCGGTGGTGCCTCGCCGAACCTGCCGGGTGACCCGACCGGTGGCGTCAACAAGGCCTTTGGCAGCGTCTACAAGGTGCGCCTGAAGGCCAAGGCACTGCGCGAGCGCAGCGTGGTGGCGTATCAGGTCATCAAGTGGGGCCTGGTGGTGGCGGTGATTGCGGGTATCTGGGCGCTTTGAATTGTAGAGTCGAGCCATGCTCGACTGCATTTCGGTCAGATCGCGGTAGCCCTGCAGAAGAGCAGTCGAGCATGGCTCGACTCTACAGAAAGCAGAAACCCGCGCTGTTGCCAGCGCGGGTTTTTTGTTGGATCAGCCCTTCAGCGCCGCCTGCACGAACGGCGGGGTCACCAGCACGCCGGTGTGCAGCGCGGCGGTGTAGTACAGGGTGTTGAAGGTCTTGGCGGCTGAGTCGGCCTGGCGGAAGTCGAAGCTGCTGTCGCCCTTGCGCGCCATGGTCACGCTCCACCAGCCGGTGGGGTAGCACGGCTGCGGGAACGGCAGGGTCTTGAACGAACCGAAGCCGGCCTTGCCCATCTCGGTGCGCATTTCGTTGATCAGGTCCAGCTGCATCAGCGGCGACTCGGACTGCTGCACCAGGATGCCGTCGTCCTTCAGGGCCTTGAAGCAGCTCTCGTAGAAGGCCTTGTTGAACAGGCCTTCGCCGGGGCCGACCGGGTCGGTCGAATCGACGATCACCACGTCCACGCTGCCGGCCGGGCAGTTGGCCATGTAGGCCACGCCGTCGTCGAACAGCAGCTCGGCGCGGGCGTCGTCGTTGGAGTCGCACAGTTCCGGGAAGTGCTTGCGCGCCATCACGGTGACCTGCTCGTCGATATCGCACTGGGTCACGCTCTCCACGCCGGTGTGCTTGAGCACTTCGCGCAGGGTGCCGCAGTCGCCACCACCGATGATCACCACGCGCTTGGGTGCGGCGTGGGTGAACAGCACCGGGTGGCTGATCATCTCGTGGTAGAAGAAGTTGTCCTTGCTGGTCAGCATGATGGCCCCGTCGATGGTCATCAGGTTGCCCCAGTCGGTGGTCTGGAAGATCTCGATCTTCTGGAACGGCGACTGCACCTCGTCCAGCTTGCCGGTGATGCGGTAGCCGATGGCCGAGCCGGTGCGCTCGAAGTGTTCGATGTACCAGTTGTTGCTGTCAGTCATTGAAAACAGTCCTGTTCGGAGGGGTGGAGCCGGGCTGGCGGGCGGGGCCGCGTGGCACAGATGCCACATCCGGACGGATCGGCCCGTTCAGGTTGGAACCTGTCACGGGCGCGGGCGCGCATGATAACGAACCTGTGGGCATATAGGCGTTATCATGCCCCCCCCCTTTATTGCCAACAAGGCCGACTGAAATGACCGATTGGTCCCTCGACCAAGCCCGCAAGACCTACTCGATCCCGCATTGGGCGGACGGTTACTTCGACGTGGATCAGGCCGGGCACATGGTGGTGAGACCGACCGGGGCGGACGGCCCGGTGGTATCGCTGCCCAAGGTGGTGGACGCGGCCCGTGCGGCCGGTGCCAAGCTGCCGCTGCTGGTGCGCTTCCCGGACATCCTCGGCCAGCGCCTGGGCAAGCTGCAGGCGGCCTTCGGCCAGGCCCAGCAGGACTGGGAGTACAGCGGCGGCTACACCGCCGTGTACCCGATCAAGGTCAACCAGACCCGCGGCGTGGCCGGCACCCTGGCCAGCCACCACGGCGAAGGCTTCGGCCTGGAAGCGGGCAGCAAGCCCGAGCTGATGGCCGTGCTGGCACTGTCGCGCCCGGGTGGCCTGATCGTCTGCAACGGCTACAAGGACCGCGAGTACATCCGCCTGGCCCTGATCGGCCGCAAGCTGGGCCTGCAGACCTTCATCGTCATCGAGAAGCCGTCCGAGCTGAAGCTGGTGCTGGAAGAGTCCAAGGCGCTGGATGTGAAGCCGGGCCTGGGCGTGCGCATGCGCCTGGCCTCGCTGGGCGCCGGCAAGTGGCAGAACAGCGGTGGCGACAAGGCCAAGTTCGGCCTGTCGCCGCGCCAGCTGCTGGACCTGTGGAAGTCGCTGCGTGACACCGAGTACGCCGACTGCCTGAACCTGCTGCACTTCCACATGGGCTCGCAGATCTCCAACGTGCGCGACATCGCCAACGGCATGCGCGAAGCCACCCGCTACTTCGTGGAGCTGTCGCGCCTGGGCGCGAAGATCACCCACGTCGATGTGGGCGGCGGCCTGGGCGTGGATTACGAAGGCACCCGTTCGCGCAGCTTCTGCTCGATCAACTACGGCCTGCATTCCTACGCCAGCAACATCGTGCAGCCGCTGGCCAATGCCTGCGAAGAGTTCGGCCTGACCCCGCCGCGCATCGTCACCGAGTGCGGTCGCGCGATGACCGCGCACCACGCGGTGCTGATCGCCAACGTGTCGGAAGTGGAAGAGGCGCAGGAAGGCCGCGTGCCGGACCAGCACGACGACGAACCGGCGGCGATCCGCCACCTGCGCGAGATCCACGACGAGCTGGACGTGCGTCCGGCGGTGGAACTGTTCCAGGAAGCACAGCACTTCCACGCCGAAGGCCTGGCCAGCTATGCGCTGGGCCAGATCGACCTGCCGCAGCGTGCGCGCATCGACGATCTGTTCTACGCCATCGCCCACGGCGTGCGTGCGCGCCTGAGCTATGACGAGAAGAGCCATCGCCCGGTGCTGGACGAACTGAACGAGCGCCTGGTCGACAAGTACTTCGTCAACTTCAGCGTGTTCGAATCGATCCCGGACGTGTGGGCGATCGACCAGGTGTTCCCGATCGTGCCGATCGAGCGCCTGGACGAAACCCCGGACCGTCGCGGCATCATCGCCGACATGACCTGCGACTCGGACGGCATGGTGGAAACCTATGTCGAGAACGAGAGCCTGGACAGCTCGCTGCCGCTGCACAAGATGAAGCCGGGCGAGAGCTACCGCATCGGCTTCTTCATGGTCGGCGCCTACCAGGAAATCCTGGGCGACATCCACAACCTGTTCGGCGATACCGACGCGGTGGAAGTGCTGGCCGATGCCGATGGCTACGCCATCACCCAGCAGCGCCGTGGCGACACCACCGACGTGATGCTGGATTACGTGGGTTACCGCCTGGACGAACTGCGCGCGACCTATGCGCAGCGCGTGGCCGAGGCGCAGCTGTCGCCGGAACGCGCGCAGGAGCTGTCGGAGGCGCTGGAAGCCGGCCTGACCGGTTACACCTACCTGTCCGACGAACCGCTGGTCTGATGGACGGTGCCGGGCCTGCCCGGCGCCGCCGTTGCCGATGAGCGCGCGCGCGATCTTCCACCTGTTCCTGCATGCCGCCGTGCCAGCCCTGCTGGCATGGCTGTTCTGGCGCAAGCGCTTCGCCTCGGCGTGGCTGCTGATGCTGCTGGGCTGGATCATCGATCTGGACCACCTGCTGGCCGATCCGATCTATGCACCGAACCGCTGCAGCATCGGGTTCCACCCGCTGCACACCGCACCGGCGATTGCGGTCTATGCCGGGCTGTGCGTGCCGAAGAAAACGCGGTTGTTCGGCATCGGTTTGATCATCCACATCGTGCTGGATGCGATTGATTGCTGGTGGATGCATCACCGTTGATGCTGGGTGCGTGTCGACCAAGGTCGACACCTACAGGGGGCGCGATGGCCGACGGAACCGATGCACTGCTTTGGTAGATGCCGACCTTGGTCGGCGCTTTTGATGCGTGTCGACCAAGGTCGATACCTACCGGGAGCACGGCGACCGGTCGGGTTGGCGCTTGGTAGAGCCGGCCGCTGGCCGGCTTCCGCAGGGTGTTCCCGTTGATCACGTGGTTGCCGGCCAGCGGCCGGCACTACCCGCCGTCAGGTTGGCCGCCTCACGCCACCGGCAACCACAACGTCGCACGCAGGCCGGGCTGCGCATTTTCCAGCGCCACGCGTCCGCCATAACTGGCGGCGATATCCCCGACAATCGCCAACCCCAGCCCACTGCTGCCCTCGCGCTCATCCAGCCGCACGCCGCGCTGGGTGACCCGTTCCAGGGCGTCCGCAGCCAGGCCAGGGCCGTCGTCACGTACTTCGATGCGCAACTGGCCGTCGTCGGGTTCCGCGCTGACGTGGACCTGCTGCCGTGCCCAACGTCCGGCGTTGTCCAGCAGATTGCCCAGCATTTCCTCCAGGTCCGCACCGGCACCGGCGAACTGCAGCGCCGGATCGATGCCTGCCGCCGTGAACGTGATGCCACGTTCGCCATGCACGCGTGCCATCAGCCGGCACATCGCCTGTGCGACTGCCGCCACGTCGGTGCGCTGGCGATGGTCGGCGGCCAACCCTGCGGCCAGGTAACGGTCGACGCTGGCCTGCATACGCGCACTCTGCTCGCGTACGGTGGCGCGCCAGTCCGCGCCGTCGCCGTCGGCCTCAGTGGCCAGGACGCTCAGCGGGGTTTTCAGCGCATGCGCCAGATCCTGTGCACTGGTGCGCGCGCGCGCGACCATGCGTTGCTGATGCTCCAGCAGCGCGTTGAGCTCCTCGCCCAGCGGTGCGACCTCCGCACCCAGCCTCCGTATATCGATGCGCTGCGCGTCGCCGCGCCGCACCCGTTCCAGCTGTGCACCGAGGCGATGCAATGGACGCAATCCGAAGTGCACCTGGCTGGCCAGCACCGCCAGCCACGCCGCGACCAACACACCCAGCGCGATGGCAGTACGCTGGCGGAACGCGGCAACGTCTGCATCCAGCGCGCTGCGATCGGTGGCAACCACGGCCACGAACGGTTCGTTGGCGCGTGGCAGGCGCACCTGCTGCACGCGTGCGCGCAGGGATTGCTGCAGCGGTCCAGCCAGATTGCGGGTGGCCGCTCCCATGGCCGTGGCAGGCAGCGTTTCATCCCACAGCGAGCGCGATTGCAGCAGCACACGGCCATCGGCACCGGCGATCTGCCAGTAAGCACCTGAGAACACGCGCTGGAAGCGTGCGTCATTCGGTTCCTGGCGCAGGCGCAGCTGTCCGTCCGCATCCACTTCGGCCTGCGCCAGCAGGGTCAGCATGTCCTGCTGCAGTTCATGGTCGAAGCGATCGCGCGCGCTGCGCTTGAACAGCTCGCCCAGCAGTGCACTGGCCAGCAGCGAGACCAGCAGCAGGCCGACACCGCCAGCCAGCAGCAGGCGTCGTCGCAGCGAGGGTTGCCGGCTCACGGCGCGGCCAGCCGCCAACCCTGGCCGCGTACGGTCTGGATCAGATCGATGCCGAGCTTGCGGCGCACCCGCCCGAGCAGCACGTCCAGTGCGTTCGAGTCCGGATCGTGGCCGCCATCGAACACCTGTTCGCCCAGGCGGTCGCGGCCGATCACCTGGCCGCTGTGGTGGATGAGGTAACTGAGCAGGCGGAACTCCTGCGGGCTCAGCGACAGCGCCTGCCCATCCAGTTCAAAGCGGCCGGCGTTGACGTCCAGCTGCAGCGGGCCGCAGTGCAGGCGCGGGCTGGCGTGGCCGTGGCTGCGACGGATCAGTGCGCGCAGGCGCAGCACCAGTTCGTCGGCCTGGAACGGCTTGGTGAGATAGTCATCGGCACCGGCATCGAACCCAGCCAGCTTGTCGTGCCAGCGCCCGCGTGCGGTCAGCACCAGCACCGGAAAGCTGCGGCCGTTGCCGCGCCAGCGTTCGATCACGCTCAGTCCGTCCAGCCCGGGCAGGCCCAGATCGACGATGGCGGCCTGCAGATCTTCGATCTGGCCGATCTCCTCGGCCTGGCGGCCGTCGGCGACCACGTGCACCACGTAGCCGGCCTGCTCCAGCAGGGGCACCAGGCGCTGTGCCAGCGCGGCATCGTCTTCGGCCAACAGGATGCGCATCAGTCGTCGAGCTCCGTCTTCAGCAGCTTTCCGCTGCGCGCATCATAGTCCAGCTCCACCACCACGCCGTCGCCGCGCAGGATCTCCACTTCGTAGACGCCGTCGTCCAGCTCCACTTCCAGCAGCTGGCCCGGAAAGCGCTTGAGCGCATCGCGCACCACGCTTTCCAGCGGCACGTAGCGGCCCTGCTGCACGGCGCGGCGCGCGACCTGCTGCGCCGGGTCCTGTGCTGGCGCGGCGGCGGTCGGGGCGCTGGCCAGGGCCAGCAGCAGGGGCAGGGTGGAGAGCATCGGGGCGCAGGGCGGGCTGTAGGAACAGGCGTGAGTGTGCCGGGGCTGACTAACAGCTGGCTAACAGTGCCGGCTAAGGAGCTGTTAACCACGGGGTGCATTGTGGCGTTGCCGGGATGGTCCGGCCACGAACACGAACAGGAGAACCCCCATGTTGAAGTCGCTCACCCTCGCCACTGTTGCTCTGCTGGCCATCGCACCGGCCGCACAGGCTGCACCGCTGGGCATGGCCCAGGTCGAACAGACCCTGCGCAAGGCCGGCTACACCCAGATCCACGAGATCGAACGCGATGACGGCCTGTGGGAAGCCGACGTGAGCCGCGCTGATGGCCGCTTCAGCGAGGTCTACGTGGACCCGAAGACCGGCGAGATCTTCGATGAGCACAGCGGCCGCACGCTGCTGACCACCGAGCAGGTACTGGCACGTGCACAGGCGCATGGCCTGCGCGAAATCCATTCGCTGGAACGCGATGGTGCGACCTGGTCGCTGGAAGCCCGCAATGCCCGCAACCAGAAGGTGGAGGTGCGCCTGAGCGGCTATGACGGCCGCATCCTGCACAGCGAGCGCGATGGCTGGCTGGATTGACCTGCTGGTAGTGCCGGCCGCTGGCCGGCACACGGGGAGAAAGCGTGTCGACCAAGGTCGACACCTACCAAACGTACGCATCGGTAGCGGCCGACCCTGGTCGGCCCAGGCCCGACGCGGCGCTTACCAGCCAAACGGCGGCGGGTAATCCCAGTAGCCCGGGCCGCGGCCGTAGTAGCCGCCGTACGGGCCGTAGAAGCCCGGGCCCTTGCCTTCGCTCACGTGGATGTTGACGTTGACCCCGTGGGTCTTGCCTTCATCGGTGGTGTAGTTCTTGCTGAGGTTCAGCGTGGCGGCGTTGTAGTGGCTGTTGCCACCGTTCTTGGAATAGCCGATGCCGGTGGTGAAGCTGCCGGACACTTTGACCTTGTCGTCGGTGACGTCGGCGATCTTCGCGTCGTCGTGCACGCGCGGGCCGCTCTTGTCACCGTAGTACGTGCCTGGCGGGTCCTGCTGCAGGGCCGGGTCGTTGAGGTAGCGCATCGGCGCCTGCGGCAGCGTCAGGTCCAGGCCGGCGGCCTGCGGCGCGGTGGCGCCAGCGGCGGACTGGGCCAGCACGGTTCCCGGCAGGGCCAGGCACAGCAGCAGGGTCAGGGGGCGGATCATGACGGCGCTCCAGCGGACAGGTGGCCACGCAACACGCGGCGGTACAGGCCGACGCTAGCAGGGGTTGCTTGAATGATGCCTGTCGGCGCCGGATTGGGGTAGAGCCAGGCCATGCCTGGCTGCAGGTCACAGCCGCCCGAACCCGAACAGCCCTTCCAGCGCATGCCTGCGCCGCTCGATCCGGGCCCGCAGCAGCTGGGCGCCGATCATCGAATAAGTGATGCCGTTGCCGCCGTAGGCCATGGCGAAATGCACCCGTGGCCCCCACTGATCGTGCGGGCCGAAGAAAGGCAGGCCGTCGGCGGTTTCGGCGAAGGTGCCGGCCCAGGAGAAGGCGGGCACCGGATCCAGCCGCGGGAACCAGTGCTGGAGCTGTTTCATCAGCTTGTCGGCCTTGCGCTCTACGCGCCTATCGCGGCGGGCGGGGATGTCGATGGCGTCGTCCAGCCCGCCCACCAGCAGGCGGCGGTCGCCGGTGGCGCGCAGGTAGAGGTACGGGCGTGCGCTCTCCCACACCATCGTGTTGCGCAGCCGGCCCAGCACGTCCGCATCGATCGGGTCGGTGATGAAGGCATAGCTGCTGCGGTTGCGTGCGACGCGCTGATGCAGCCAGCGTTGGTTGGCATAGCCCATTGCCAGCACCACGTGGCGGGCGTGGATCGTGGCGCCGTCCTCGGTGAGGGCGGTTATCCCGCGCGCGCAGGGCGTGAGCGTGTGCAGTACCGTACGGTCATGCACATTGCCGCCGCGCCGGCGCACGCGCTGCAGCAGCGCATAGGTCAGGCGATAGGGATCGACCCGCGCCGCCAGGCGCGTGAGCAGGGCACCACCGGCGTCCACGTCGAAGCGCTCCCGCAGTGCCTCCGGGCCCAGCCAGCGGGCATCCAGGCCGATTCCGCGCCGTGCCTCACCTTCGGCCATCAGGCGCGGCACGTCGCGATGGCGGCTGGCCAGGTACAGGCTGTCCATGCGCTGGAAATCAACGTCTTTCAGGCCGCGAGCCACGTCGCCCAGGGCCGGAATCGCCTCGGCACACGCCCGATAGGCAAGCGCGGCGGCGTCCTGGCCATAGCGTTGGGCCAGCTCCATCAGATGGGTATCGATCTCGTACTGCAGCAGCGCGGTGCTGGCGGCGGTGCTGCCCCAACCGATGTCGCGCTGCTCGATCACTGCCACGTCGTGGCCATGCCGGGACAGTTCGTCGGCAATCAGCGCACCGGTGATGCCGCCGCCGACCACCAGCACGTCGCAGCGCAGATCCTTTTCCAATGGCGGAAACGCCTGGATCAATCCATTGCGTACCGCCCACCAGGGGTAACCGCTCTTCAGGTCCATGGCCGTGTGCTGCTCAGGCGGTGGGACGGCCGGTATGCGGGGTCTGGATCAGTTCGGACAGATCGAAGCCCTGCAGGCGGGCGGCCGCCAGATAATGGTCCTGCACGGTCGCGTCCAGGCGCGGCTCGCGGGCCAGCAGCCACAGGTACTTGCGATCGGGGCTGCCGACCAGTGCCACGCTGTAGTCCGGCGCGACCTGGATCACCCAGTAGTCGCCCTTGGCGAACGGCAGCCAGCGCAGGCCCTTGGGCAGGAAGCTCACTTCCAGGCGCGCGCTGTCGTTGTCGACGGCGCAGGCCTCACCGGTGGCTTCCTCGACCTCGCCGTCCATACGGCAGCGGTTGGTGACGCCGACGTTGCCGTTGTCGAGCAGGGTGTAGTGCGCCGACACGTCGGTGCAGCCTTCCGGTTCATGGCGCATCGGCAGGCGTGCGATCTCGTACCAGGTGCCCAGGTAGCGGGGCAGCTTGAGGTCGGCGACGGTTTTCAGCGGCGGGTGCTCGGTCATCGGCAGTCGTGGCAGGGGTGGGCCTCCACGATGCCGATGGCCTTGCCATGGGCGGGTGAAGCCGGGGCGATGGCCGTGTCCAGAACGTTCCGTCGCCCCGGCGGAGCGCCCGTTGTCACCGGCGTGGCGGTATCCTGCTGCCAGCGCCGTGTTTTCCTGATCCAACCGAGGTGGAGGTGCCGATGTACCAGGTGATCCTGTTGAAGAGTGAATCCGCGTTCGCACGCGAACAGTGGCCGCAGGTCGATGACCTGGTCGACTACGAAGGCGTGGCCTACAGCCTGCGCGCCGGCCCGCGCCAGCCGCTGCCGACCGATCACGACTGGCACCCGGTGGCGGTATATGCGCCCGATGAGATTACCGAGGAAGAGTTCCAGGACTGGTACGCGCTGCAGCAGCCGGCCGTGGAAGAGCTGCGGCTGAAGTACTGATGCTCGACGTTGCCAGGGCCGCCCATCCGCCCTTGACCGCCTCTGCCGTATAGTCGCGCGCAGGCGCGGTGGTCCGCGCGAACCGGTGTGGCTGGCTTGTCTTCTTTCCTGCGATCGATCCGTGCACGGGGCCCTTGGCTGGCCCTGCTGCTGTGCAGCGCCTTCCTGCTGTCCGCGCCGGTGCTGGCGCAGGATGATGAGCCCACGCCGAAGCAGCAGCTGGCAGGTATCGATGCAAAGCTGAAGGAGGTCGACCGCAAGCGTGGTGATGCGGCCGCCATCGAGACGCTGGCGATGCTGTCCGAGAATGCCTCGCAGGCGCGGCGGGATGCTGAGGCGCTGGAAAAGGAGCTGCAGCCACAGCTCGTCCGCCTCGACGAACAACTGGCGCAGCTGGGCACACCTGCCGAGGGCACCACCGAGCCGCCCGAACTGGCGGCACAACGGCGCACCATCAACAAGCAGCGCGACGGCCTGGCCGCGTCGGTAGCGCAGGCCAAGACCAGTGCCGTGCGTGCCCAGCAGCTGGCAGCCGACATCGACCAGCAGCGCACTGCGCAACGCGCCGAAGACATGGGGAAGAAGGTCGCCTCGCCGTTGTCGCCGGCACTGTGGAGCAAGGTTGCCGAACGCCTGCCGATCGATATCGCACGCGTCGCGCCGTTGGCCGAGCAGGGGCGCGATACCTTCGTCGCCGGCATCCGGGCCAATGGCTGGGGCACGCCGTTGCTGGGCCTGGTGGCCGCGCTGGTGATGATGTTCCCGCTGCGGCTGTGGCTGCGCAGGCTGGGGCGGCGCTTTGCGGAGTCCGAGCGCGCGCCGGACGGTCGCCTGCGCCGTTCCGGCCTGGCCATGTGGCTGCTGCTGGTGGGGACACTGCTGCCCGGCTATGCCGTGGTGGTGCTGATGGCGGCGCTGGATGCCATCAATGCGATTGCGCCGCGCCTGCAGGTGGTGGCCGACGGGCTGGAGACCGCAACGTTCCGCGCTGCGTTCATTGCGGCACTCAGCGCCTGCATGCTGGTTCCCAAGCGGCCGTCGTGGCGGTTGCTGAATCTGGATGACACCGCCGCACTCAAACTGCGCAAGTACGCGTGGTGCGCGGCGGCGCTGGCTTGGCTGAGCACGGTGCTGGTCGCCCTCGATCAGGCCACACGTACCAGCGACGTCACCACGGTGGCGCTGGACGGCCTGATTGCGCTGACCTACCTCGGCCTGATCATGGCCATGCTGGTGACCCTGGCGCGCCTGCATCGGCGGCAGACCGCCGAGGCCGAAGCCAAGCTGGAGGCGCAGGCCGATGGCGTGGGCGCGGCCCCACCGGTGCGCCGCAGCAGCTGGCTGGTATTGGCACGCGTGGCGGGCAACGTCGCGGTAGTAGCGGCCATCATCGCCACCCTGCTGGGGTATCTGAACTTCGCCAAGTTTGTGAACCAGCAGCTGATCGGCGGCAGCATCGTGGTGCTGGCGGCGACCCTGCTGTTCAAATTCGTCGATGACCTGAGCACGTGGATGCTCAACGCCGACAGCAAAGTGGGCCAGACCATCCTGCTCAGTACCGGCCTGAGCGTGTCGCGGCTGGAGCAGGCCGGCGTGCTGCTCTCTGCAGCCCTGCGCACCATCGTCGTGCTGATCACATTGCTGGCGCTGGTGGCACCGTTTGGCAACATCGGCGCGGTGGTGGAACGCTTCTCTTCGCTGCTCACCACGGGCATTCCGTTGGGCGGAACCACCCTGAAGCCGATGCAGATCGTGCTGGCGGTTGTGGTGCTCCTGGCCGGCCTGGCGATCACCCAGCTGGTGCAGCGCTGGCTGACCGATACCTACCTGCCCAAGACCGAACTGGACCTGGGGGCGCGCAACTCGGTCAGTACCGTCGCCCGCTACGTCGGCATCATCCTCGCCGTGATCTGGGCGTTGACGGCGATGGGGCTGGAGCTGACCAAGCTGGCGCTGCTCGTCAGTGCGTTGTCAGTGGGTATTGGTTTCGGCTTGCAGGTGATCACACAGAACTTCGTCTCCGGCCTGATCCTGCTGGCCGAGCGTCCGGTGAAGATCGGCGACTGGGTGAAGCTGGGCGACCAGGAGGGCGACATCCGCCGCATCAGCCTGCGTTCGACCGAGATCCAGGTGGGCGACAAGTCGACGTTGATCGTGCCCAACTCCGAGTTGGTCACCAAGACCGTGCGCAACATGACGATGGGCAACAACCAGGGCCGCATCCAGATCCAGTTCGCGGTGCCGCCCAGCACCGATGTCGGCAACCTGCGGCAGGCGCTGCTGGATGCGTATACCGCACACACCAACGTGCTGAAGCAGCCGGCGCCGACGGTCTACATCGACAGCATTGCCGGTGGCCAGATCACCATCAACAGCTTCGCGTACGTGGCCAGCCCGCGGCAGGTGTATGCCACCCGCAGCGATCTGTACTTTAGCCTGCTGCACATCCTGGCCGAGCGGAACATTCCGCTGTCGACCCCGACCGACATCCACATCACCCGCGATCCGCAGGAGTAGGGGGTGTTCTGCAGGGCTGCGCCCTGCACCCGTGGTAGTGCCGGCCGCTGGCCGGCAACCTCAGAAGCAACAGCAACAGCATGCATTCCGTGGGATGGCGGGGTGGGTCCGGTTGCGGGGGGCGCTGCAAGTTCCCCTTCCGGGGCCCGGCCCAGCCGCTGGCGGCTGTGCGTTCGGGCGCTTGCGAAGCAGTGCTTCGCAAGCAAAGCGCCCTCACCCATGTAAGCTCGGTCGCCGCATCCATGCGGCTCACGCCCCCGCAACCGGACCCACCCCGCCTTCGACAGTTTGCTGCGGTCTGTTGGGCATGCCGATGGGGTCAGATCCGTTTTCCGGAGGAAAACGGATCTGACCCCAGATTGATTTCGATATCTGACAGAAGTGTCGACCAAGGTCGACACCTACCGACAGCCACAGGAATCTGTCAAAGGTGGGGCGGTGGCGGAGTGCGGGGTGTCAGCCGCATGGATGCGGCTGCCAAGCCTACAGGGACGTACTTGCGGCGTCCCCGCACTCCGGCACCGCCCCGCCAAACCACGGAATGCACTCTGTTGCTGTTGCTTCTGAGGTTGCCGGCCAGCGGCCGGCACTACCACGGGTGCAGGGCGCAGCCCTGCAAAGAACCCTACCCCCGCGGTCGGCCGCGCGAGGGCACCAGTGCGAACGTGTCCACCGCCAGCTTCTCGGCGTGGTTCAACCACGCGCGGATCTCCAGATCATCCACTTCGTGGTCCAGCCCGAACGACACGTTGATCTTGCCGTTGGCATCGGGCTGCACCCACTGCTGCGCCAGTACCACCTTGCGCTGCGAGGACACCGCCTCGATCCAGAAGCCGCGATCCGGGCGCGTGCTCGCCACCAGCTGCAGCATGTACTGGCCGGCACGGGTACGACGACCCTTCTGGGTGATCATGTGCGCCTGGCGCACGCTCGGGCGCGGGCCCTGGAACGCATCCAGCGGTGCGTCCACGGCAATGCCGCCACGCAGGTCGTTGTCGCGGTACAGCTTGATGCCGTTGTCACGGTTGACCAGCAGGGCGCACCAGTCGCCATCGGCCGAGCCGTCCTCGAACGCGGTGCAGCGGTCGACATAGGCCAGGGTGTTGTCCGGGTCGGCATCATCAAACTGGCGCGAGGTGTTTTCCAGATACACGGACTTCAGGCCCCAGTCCTTGTCGTACTCCAGCAGCACCGGCGGCTGCACGTGCTGCAGGCCCACTACCACCTGGTCATCGCCATCGATCTTCAGCTCACGGGTCGGCTCACCCAGCCACAGCGAGCGGGCGAAGGCGAGGTACTGCGGGTAATCTCGGCCGCCATCACGCTGGGTGGCCACGCTGGCGCTGGGCGCGCGCTGGGAGTCGATCAGTGAACGCCCGAAGCCCATCGTCTTCAGGTTCGGGTCCAGCAGGCTGAGCAGGGTCGCACCCGAATCCAGGGTGGTGCCGGCCTCGGCGCTGAGCTGCTGCGGGGCAATGCCATTACCCAGGAACAGCAGCAGGTTCTCGCGCTTCTGCCGGGTCAGGATATGGGTCAGATCGTTGGGCATCGCCAGGTGGTCGGAGGCGATCACGATCAGCGTGTCCTTGCCGTACGGGCTGGCCTGGATGCGCTGCACCAGCTGCGAGATCAGCCGGTCGCTGCACTTGAGCGCGTTGAGCATGTTGATGTTGCCGTACTGGCTCTGGTAGCGCTCGCCCTTGCACGACACCGGCAGATGACCGGCAGGGTGGTGGGTGTCCATGGTCAGCGTGGTCAGCATGAACGGCGAACCGGCGCGCGAGAGCTGCTCGAAGCGCTGGTAGGCGGTATCCAGCAGCACGTCATCGTGCACGCCCCAGGCCGAGTAGTGGATGCGGCCGATCTTCTTCTGCTGCTTGAACCACGCCAGGTCGTGCACTTCGTCGAAGCCGTGGCTGGCCAGGAACTGGCCCTTGCCGGCGAACTGGCCGTTGGCGCCACCCAGATAGTGGTTGGTGTAGCCCTGCTGCTTCAGGTAGTCGCCCAGGCACACCGCCTTGGGCAGGAAGCTGCCCATTCGGTCCATGCTGTTCTCATCGCCCTGCGAAGTGGTCAGCGGCACGCCGCACATCGACGACACCAGGCCGGCGATGGTCCAGCCGCTGCCCTCGGCCGAGGCCAGGTTGCGCACGTCCAGTGACTCGGACGCCAGGCGGTTGAGGTTGGGCATCAGGCCGGGAAACACGGCCTCGTCCAGGTAGGTACGTTCCAGGCTCTCGCCGTAGATCCAGACGATGTTGCGCGGGCGCTGCAGCGGCTGCGTCGGCACCTGGTATTCGGGTGCGATGCGGGCGAAGTCGACCGGCCGCAGCTGCTGGTAGAGGCGCTGGCCGTCGCGGGCCAGCGGACTGATCATGATCGTGGCCACCCACACGGCCGCGAAACCGGCGAACAATGCGCCACCATGGCCGGGCCGGCGCCAGCGCTTCACCCGCGTGGCGAACAGCGGCAGCAGCGAGACCAGCGCCAGCACGATGAAGCCGGCGATATAGCCCTTGAAGTCGGAGACACCGGCGCCTTCCATGTCGGCGCCGAGGTGGTACAGGGTGGCGGCATTGAGCCCATCACCGGACAGCTTGTCGATCAGCCACCACGCGCTGAGCATGAGCAGCAGCAGCGAGAACGCACCAGCCTTCCACCACACCCACTTGTCGGACGCGAGGAACAACCAGCACAGCAGCAACAACGACAGCAGCAGTATCCAGAGCATAGGCAGCTTCGGCAGTGACGGGGTGGTGGTGATGGACGTCGTACCGACGCGTGTCCATCCGACCGACGCTGCCACAAGCACATGCACATGACAGGCCGATGACCCGATAGTGCATGCACGAACCTGACTGAAATGTTTGTTGAAACAACACGCGCGCAATCGCGCTCAGAAGGTAAAACGAGCGTGAAGGGCTTCGTTGGATTGCATTAAAAACCGCATGAATACGGCGGTTTTCGCTGATGCGCTAGCGATGCCCGCGTTCTTCGCGTGCCCGCGCACGACGGTCGAACAGCAATGCACTGGTCACGATGCCAAGGCCGAGAACCACGCCGATGAACAGCAGAATCAGCGCAATGAGCGGGTAGCCGAACAGGTGCCAGCCGGTGTCGATCTTCATCATCATCGCCGCAGCCATGATCAATGCGGCACTGATGATGCCGGCAGCCACGCGGTTGGCGATCTTCTGCAGGTTCTCCATCAACCGCGATTCTTCCAGGCCGGTCACCTTCATCTGCAGGCGGTTCTCGGCCAGCAGCGCCATGATGTCCGAAAGTTTGCGCGGCCCATCGCGCAGCAGCTGCTGCAGTTCCATCGCCTCGCTGGCGAGGTTGGCGGCAGACAGCGATTTCTTCAGGCGCGCACGCATCACGTGCTGCAGCTGGCGCTCAACGATGCGGCGGGTTTCCAGCTCGGGTGCCAGCAGCCGGCACACGGTTTCCAGATTGAGCAGCGCCTTGCCCAGCAGGCTCAGTTCCGGCGGCGTGCGCAGGCCGCAGGCGGTGGCGATGCGCACCATGTCCAGCACCACGCGGCCTTCGGAGAAGCTACCGCTGGCGGCGTAGCGCGCGATCAGCTGGCCGGTCTCGCGCAGGTAGCGTTCTTCGTCGAAGGCCTCCAGCCGCGTGCTGATGCTGATCAGGTCGTCGGCTACTTCCTCGCCACGGCCATCGACCGCGGCGAACAGGATCTTCAGCAGGCGCTCGCGCAGACGCGGCGGCATGTGCGCGACCATGCCCAGGTCGAAGATCGCCAGCCGTCCATCTGGCATCACCCGCAGGTTGCCCGGGTGCGGGTCGGCATGGATCTCGCCATGCACGAAGATCTGGTCCAGGTAGCCGCGGATCAGCGCCGCCGCCAGAGGATCCATCGATTGCTCGGTGCGGCGCACATCGGGAATCGCATCCACGCGCACGCCGGTGGCCAGTTCCATGGTCAGCACGCGCTGGCTGCTGTAGTCCCACAGCGGCTGCGGAATCCACAGGCGGCGGAACGGCTTCAGGTGCCGGCCGAAACGGGCCAGGTTCTCGGCCTCGGCGTGGTAGTCCAGCTCCTGCATCAGGGTCTTGGCGAACTCGTTGAGCCAGTCGCGCAGGCGCACGCGACGGCCCACCTGGGTCAGGTGGTCGGCGGCCAGCGCGAAGCTGCGCAGTGCCTCCAGGTCCGAGCGCAGCTGCGCGGCGACCTCGGGTTTCTGCACCTTCACCGCCACTTGGCGGCCATCGTGCAGCACCGCGCGATGCACCTGCGCGATCGAGGCACAGCCCAGTGGCTCGGGATCGAACGCGGCGAACAGCTTGTTCACCGGCGCGCCCAGCTCCTGTTCGACGATGGCATGGATGCGCTCGACCGGAATCTCGGCCACCTTTTCCTGCATGCGCTCCAGCGCCGTGGCGAACTCCACCGGCACCATGTCCGGGCGGGTGGACAGCATCTGGCCTAGTTTGACGAAGGTCGGTCCCAGCGCTTCCAGGTCGCTGACGAACTGTTCCGGGTTGCCATCGGCGGGGACGTCGGCCTGGTTGCTGGCCGCGTCCAGGTTCATGCCCGAGAACACGCCCGAATGGCGGTAGCGCATCAGCAGGCGCAGGATCTGGCTGCGCCGGTTCATGCCTTTGACCAGCGGAGGGTTGCCATTGGCGGTGGGCGGATTGCTCAAGCGACACTCCCATGCGACGAATACAGGTAGTGCCGGCCGCTGGCCGGCAATGTCCGGATTCCGCAGTGTCGCCGGTGGGCGGTAGGCACGCGGTGAATCCGACCGCTTCCGCAGCTGCCCCGGTATCGGTCAGAATCCGCTCATTCCCTCACTTGGACGCCCCATGGCCGGTGCCAGCCTGTTCGCCCTGCTCGACGATATCGCCTCCCTGCTGGACGACGTCTCGGTCCTGACCAAGGTTGCGGCGAAGAAGACCGCCGGTGTGCTCGGCGACGACCTGGCGCTGAACGCGCAGCAGGTCACCGGAGTCAACGCCAACCGCGAACTGCCGGTGGTGTGGGCGGTGGCCAAGGGCTCGCTGGTCAACAAGGTGATCCTGGTACCGGCGGCGCTGGCGATCAGTGCACTGGAGGCGTGGCTGCACAGCCGTGGCTGGAACGTGCCGCTGATCGTGCCATTGATGATGATCGGCGGTGCCTTCCTCTGCTTCGAGGGCGTGGAGAAGCTGGCGCATCGCTTCCTGCATTCGGCTGACGACGATGCCGAGCATCAGGCCGAGCGGCGCAAGGCGCTAGCCGATACCCAGGTGGACATGGTGGCGTGGGAGAAGGACAAGGTAAAAGGCGCGATCCGCACCGACTTCATCCTCTCGGCCGAGATCATCGTGTTGACCCTGGGCGTGGTCGCCACCGCACCGTTCACCAACCAGGTGGTCACCCTGGCCGTGGTTGCACTGGCGATGACGGTCTTCGTCTATGGGCTGGTCGCGGGCATCGTGAAGCTTGATGACGTCGGCCTGTACCTGTCGCGCAAGGGTGGGGCTGTGGCCGCCTTCGGTCGCGGCCTGGTGGCCTCGGCGCCGTGGCTGATGAAGTTCCTGTCGGTGGCCGGCACCATCGCCATGTTCCTGGTCGGTGGCGGCATCCTGGTGCACAACGTGCCGGCACTGCACCACGCGGTGCAGGCGCTGGGCGGCGAAGGGCAGTGGGGCTGGCTGATCAGCGCTGCGGCCAACATGGTGGTGGGCATCATCGCCGGTGCCATCGTGCTGGCGGCGGTGACCGGGTTCCAGAAGCTGCGCGGGAAGTAAGCGGCGGCCCATTGCCCGGTAGAGGCCGACCTTGGTCGGCGCTTTGTTTCCGCGTGTGCCAACCAAGGTTGGCACCTACCAAAGCGCTGTCCCTTGCGTTGGTAGAGGCCGACCTTGGTCGGCGCTTTGCCCCGGCGTGTGCCAACCAAGGTTGGCACCTACCAAAGCGCTGTCCCTTGCGTTGGTAGAGGCCGACCTTGGTCGGCGCTTTGCCCCGGCGTGTGCCAACCAAGGTTGCCACCTACCGAAGCGCTGTCCTTTGCGTTGGTAGAGGCCGACCTTGGTCGGCGCTTTGTTCCGGCGTGTGCCAACCAAGGTTGCCACCAACCGAAGCGCTGTCCTTTGCGTTGGTAGAGGCCGACCTTGGTCGGTGCTTTGCCCCGGCGTGTGCCAACCAAGGTTGGCACCTACCGAAGCGGTTTGCGGTGGGCCGGGCGATCAACCCGCCTGTACGCGGTTCTTGCCCTGGCGCTTGGCGGCATACAGCGCGTCATCGGCGCGCCGCAGCAGGGTTTCGGTATCGTCGCCGGGCTGCCATTGCGCCAACCCGGCACTGAAGTGCACCGGCACGCGCTGGTCCTGCACGGTCAGCACGCGGTGCGCCAGTGAACGCTGCAGGCGCTGCACGGTGGCCATGCTGTCGGCACCCTGGGTCTCCGGCAGCACCAGCACGAACTCGTCGCCACCCAGCCGCGCGATGCCATCGGTGGC
This sequence comes from Stenotrophomonas sp. 86428_Sma, assembly GCF_056481585.1. Taxonomy (NCBI): domain Bacteria; kingdom Pseudomonadati; phylum Pseudomonadota; class Gammaproteobacteria; order Lysobacterales; family Lysobacteraceae; genus Stenotrophomonas; species Stenotrophomonas sp. 86428_Sma. Next base: position 4,580,531 of record NZ_CM151156.1, on the reverse strand, counting down.
GCGCAGCAGCAGCTTGCACACGGCTACCAGGTGCTGCAGCAGCGCATCGCCACCGGCATGGCCGTGCGCATCGTTGGTCTGGTGGAAATCATCCAGATCGATTACCGCCACGCCCAGCGGCGAGTTGTTGCGCGCGGCGCGCGCCAGCTCGCGCTGCAGCAGTTCGTCCAGGCCACGGCGGTTCAGCGCCTGGGTCAGTGGATCGATGCGCGCCAGGTCACCGGCGGCGCGCAGTTCCTGCTCCAGCTCGGCAATGCGTTGCTCTGCACGTTCCACTTCCTGCCGCGCGTTGGCCAGGTGATCGCGCGCCTGTGCGGCCTGCTGCTGCACCTTGCCGGTATCGCGCATCACGTCCTGCAGCAGCTGATTGAGGTCGGCGATGCTGCGCGCTTCGCGCAGCTGCAGCGCATAGCTGCCAATGCGGTCGTGGTATTCGCCGGTGCTGGTGGCCATGCCGTCCATACGCTCGATGAACTCGCCCATCAACCCGCGCATCGCCGCCTTCGAATCGTCGATGCCCTGCCGCAGCAGGCCCTGCTTGTAGATCACTTCGCGCAGTTCGGCGCGGGTGCGCTCGACCGCCTCAGCTTCCAACGGCCCGTCCAGCAGCTGGCGTACTGCGGCGATCTGGCCCTGCAGCCAGCTGCGGTCATCCAGCAGCTCGCTCACGTTCTCCAGCAGCAGCGCGAACAGCTCAAGCAGCAGCGCCTGCTGCTCCTGCCAGCTCTCGGCACGCACGCCGACCTGGTGGCCGAGCTCGCGCACGCCCTGTTCGATCGGTTCCAGCGCTGTGCCCGGTTGCCACTGGCGCAGCTGCATGGCCAGCGTCTGCGCCTGCTCGCGCAGGTCCGGATCGTGCTGCAGCAGGGCCACCACCGCGCCGCCCAGCAGCAGGCGCAGCTGCTCGGACAGGCGCAGGCTTTCCGGCTGCCCATCCGGCGAATGCTGTTCGATGGTGCGGATGTACTTGTCGATCAGCTGCCGCATCGCGCGCCCATAGCGCGGCCAATCGGCGCTGGCCTGCGCCGACTGCAGGCGGTCGCCCATGTCGCCCAGTTCGCCGGGCAGGGTGGCCATGCCATTGGCGAATGCGGCCAGCAGCGGCTCCGGTGCGTCGGCCCCGGCGAACAGCTGCTGCAGCGCCACGCCACCGCCACCCTGCAGCACCACGCGGTCGCCCAGCCCATCGTCCACCACCGCGCGCACGCGTGCCGGCGGCCCAAGGGCGGTACCGGGGGCAGGGCGGTGGTCGGGCTGGTCCGTCATGGAGCAAATCCTGGGGCTGGCAGGGACTGGTTCCAGCATATCGGCGCGGCCGCCGACGGCTTGAACGGCTAGGATGGGCGACAGGATGCCGCAGTGGAGGTGGTGATGCGCGTGATGTTGCTGGGGGCGACCGGGCTGGTCGGTGGGCTGACCCTGTCCAGGCTGCTGGACGACCCGCGCTGCAGCGCCGTGATCGCGCCGACCCGCCGCCCGTTGGCTGTGGCCCACGCCAAGCTGGAGAACCCGGTGCTGGCCTTCGATGCACTGCCCGACGCAGCCGAATGGACGCGCGTGGACGCGGTCATCTGCGCGCTCGGCAGCACCATTGCCCAAGCCGGCAGCCGCGAGGCCTTCCACCGTATCGACCATGACTACCCGCTGGCGTTCGCCCGCCTGGCGCAGGCGCAGGGTGCGCAGACCTATGTGCTGAATTCCGCAGCCGGCGCCAACCCGCAGTCGTCGATCTTCTACAGCCGGGTGAAGGGCGAGCTGGAGCATGACCTGCGTGCGCTGGGGTTCAACTCGTTGACCCTGGTCCGCCCCGGGCTGATCGGCGGCGAGCGCACCGAGGTGCGACGTGGCGAGCGCCTGGCGCTGACGGTGTTGGGGGCATTGGGGCCGCTGCTGCCACGGGCGTGGCGGATCAATCCGGCCAGCGAGATCGCCAAGGCACTGGTCGAAGCCGCGCTGGCCCCACAACCGGGTGAACACGTGGTGGCATCCAGCGCACTGGTCGGCTGATGTCGCGCGCGCTGCGCCTGACCCAGCTTCAACAGCTGCTGCGCCGCCATCGACGGCCGGTGGCCGGGCAGGTGCTGGCCGAAGCGCTGGGCATCAGCTTGCGAACGCTGTACCGCGATATCGAGACCCTGCGCGAGCAAGGCGCCGACCTGCGTGGTGAGGCTGGCGTCGGCTACCAGCTGGCACCTAGCGATACCCTGCCGCCGATGACCCTGCCACCCGCAGAGATCGATGCATTGGTGCTGGGCCTGCGCTGGGTTGCGGCCCGCACCGAACCCGCGTTGGCCGAGGCCGCACGTGACGCTCTGGCGCGTATCGCGCATGTGCTGCCTGCCGCGCGTCGGGAAGCCTTGCGTGACAGTGGACTGCGCGTTGGCCCTTCGCGCGCTGCGGCCAAGATGCCGGCGGCACGCCTGCAGGCCGTGCGTGAGGCTGTGGGTTCACAGCGGCGCCTGAAGTTCGGCTACCAGGATGCACAGGGCCAGCGCAGCGAGCGCATTGTCTGGCCGTTCGCACTGGGCTACTTCGATGAAGTGCCGATGCTGGCGGCGTGGTGCGAAGGCCGCGAGGACTTCCGCCATTTCCGGCTGGACCGCATCCGCCAGGTGCGCGTGCTGGAGGATCGCTACCTCGTGCCGCGCGCCACCCTGCTGCGGCGCTGGCAGAAGGCACAGGGCATCGCACCGGACTGGCTGGACCGTTCGTAGGGTCGAGCGTGCTCGACTGCTTCCGTGCATCGCTTCCGGCTCCTGGGGACGGCGGCCTTCGCTCTTCGCTCCTGGTAGAGGTCGAGCTTGCTCGACCGCCTTTGATCTTCGCGAACAGCAGTCGAGCAAGCTCGACATCTACCAGAGCAACAACAACAGCAGTCGAGCAAGCTCGACATCTACCAGGGCAAGGGCAACAGCAGTCGAGCAAGCTCGACATCTACCAGGGGGGGGCAACAGCAGTCGATCACGCTCGACGCTACTGACAGAATCTGTCAGCAGGGCCGTACCACCATGAACGCTCCCAACAACGGAGGTTCCCCATGTTCACGCCCAGCACCCTGCTGCAGTACGTGCGCGACGTCGCCACCAGCGCCACGTTCTACAGCGGCATTCTCGGCAAGCCACCGGTCGAGCAGTCGCCCGGTTTCGCCCTGTTCCTGCTCGGCGATGGCGCCGCACTGGGCCTGTGGCAACGCGACGACGTGCAGCCACCTGTGTCTGCGCAGGCCGGTGCCGCCGAACTGGCGATGATGGTCGCCAACCCGGAGGCCGTGCAGCAGATGCACGATGCGTGGCGCGCATTCGGCGTGCAGATCCTGCAGGCACCGGTGACCTTGGAATTCGGCCATACCTTCGTCGGCGCCGATCCGGATGGCCACCGCCTGCGTGTGTACAGCCGCGCCGAAGGCATGGTCGCGCGCGATTGATCGCCCGCATTGTGTAGATCCACGCCATGCATGGATGCAGGCACAAAAAAACGCCGGGCATTGCCCGGCGTTTCTCCACTTCATGTGCCAACCAAGGTTGGCACCCACCAATCAGTTTCATGTGCCAACCAAGGTCGGCACCCACCGATAAGGTGGCCGATCAGCTGGCCAGCGCCAAATCGTCCATCATCGCGCGCAGGAAGCGGGCCGCTTCACCACCGGTAGCCGCGCGGTGGTCGAAGGTGACCGACAGCGGGATCACCTTGTGCGCTTCCACACCGCCCATCACCGGGGTCATCTGGTGGCGGGCACGGCCGGCACCGACGATGGCCACGCATGGCGGCACCACGACCGGGGTCGCGTAGCGGCCGGCGAACATGCCGAAGTTGGACAGCGAGATGGTGTAGCCGCTCAGTTCCGAGGCGGCGATCGAACGCGATTCGACCTGCTCGCGCAGGCGGTTGACGCCTTCACGGATGCCGCGTGCGTCGAGCATGTCGGCGTTGCGCAGGGCCGGCACGAACAGGCCGTCGTCGGTGTCCACGGCGATGCCGATGTCCACCTGCGCGTGCAGGGTGCGGGTCAGCGCTTCACCGTCGAACCAGGCGTTCATCGCCGGCACCTTCTGTGCGGCGACCACGATCGAACGCACCAGGCGCGCGGTGACGTCGTTGCCCGGCAGCCAGGCGTGGATGTCGGCGTCGTCGTTCAGCGTGGTCGGCACGACCTTGCTGTGCGCATCGGCCATCACGCGCGCCATGTTGCGGCGAACGCCCTTCAGCGGTTCCGGCTGACCCTTGGCGACCACGCCCGGCGGCTGGGTGCGCATCGGCTTGCCGGCGGCGGACAGCGGGGTGCGGGCTTCGCTCTGCACCGGGGCAGACACCTGCGCCGGGGCCGGCGCGGCATAGGCAGCAGCGGCCGGCGCCGGAGCGGCACCGATCTTTGCGCTGCCATCCGCAGCTGCCTGCTTGACGTCGGCCATGGTCACCGCGCCATCGGCGCCGGTGGCGCGTACGCGGGACAGGTCCACGCCCAGCTTGCGCGCGGTGGCACGCACGGCCGGTACGGCCTTGACGCCACCGACGGCCAGCGCCTGCTCGGCGTGCACGGCGTTGGAACTCTGCATGGCGCCGACCACGGTACCGGCGTCATCACGCTCGGCGGCGGCGGGCTTGGCCGCTTCGGCGGCCACCGGTGCGGCAGCGGCCGGCAGCGGCGGCGGGGTCGGTGCCGCGGCCGGTGCCGTATGGCCGTGGCTGTGGCCGGTGTCCTGGCCATCCGCGCGCTGCGGCAGGTTCGGGTCCAGCTCGAAGCTGGCCAGCACCGAGCCGGTCGGGATGATGTCGCCGGCAGCGCCGGACAGCTTCAGCACCTTGCCGGAGAACGGCGACGGCACCTCGACGACGGCCTTGGCGGTCTCCATCGAGACCAGCGGCTCGTCCAGCTTGATCACATCGCCTTCCTTGACGAACCACTCGACGATGGTCGCGTCCGGCAGGCCTTCGCCCAGGTCGGGCAGGTTGAAGTTCTTGGTCTGGCTCATTTGCAGTTCTCTTCCAGCAGTTCCAGTTCGCGGGCCGGCAGCCAACCCGTCGCGCCATTGGCGCGCTCGGACCACCACCACCCGCCGTGTTCGTGATGAAGCTTCACCATCTCGCCGCTTTCCACATCCAGCTCGCGGGCGTCGTAGTCGCACAGCGCTTCGGCGCGCCCCTCGTCCAGCAGCTGCAACCAGGCGATGGGCGCCCATCCAGCGCGCCCATCGTTGGTGCGTACCCAGGCAAACGCCGGCCATTCCTCGTCACGGACACCTACTTCGACGATCTGGCCGGTGTGGAACCGGAGCGGGTTGGGATACTGGCTGCGGTAAGCCCCCAGAAGGCGGGCCCGCATGTCAGCCGGCCGCCACCGCGCGCTTGGCCGCAGCCACGATCCGCTCAACGCTCGGCAGGTACTTCATTTCCAGGCGGAACAGCGGAATGTGGGTGTCGTAGCCAGTGACGCGCTCGACCGGGGCCAGCAGGTCGTAGATCGAGTCCTCGGCCAGGCGCGCAGCGATTTCGGCGCCGAAGCCCGCGGTCTTCGGGGCCTCCTGCACGATCACGCAGCGGCCGGTCTTGGCCACCGATTCGGCGATGGTGGCGAAGTCCAGCGGACGCAGCGTGGCCACGTCGATGACTTCGGCACTGATGCCTTCACCGGCCAGCTTGTCGGCCGCTTCCAGCGCTTCCTTCACCTGCGCGCCCCAGGTCACCAGGGTCACGTCGGTGCCGTCGCGCAGCACGAAGCAGACGTCCAGCGGCAAGGCCTCGCCGTCGTTGACGACCACTTCCTTGTACTGGCGGTAGATGCGCTTGGGCTCCATGTAGATCACCGGATCCGGCTCGCGGATCGCGGCCAGCAGCAGGCCGTAGGCGCGCTGCGGCGACGACGGCAGCACCACGCGCAGGCCCGGCACGTTGGTGAAGATCGCCTCGTTGGCTTCGCTGTGGTGTTCCGGTGCGCGGATGCCACCGCCCCACGGCACGCGCAGCACCATCGGGCAGTGCAGGCGGCCACGCGTGCGGTAACGCAGGCGTGCGGCGTGGCAGACGATATGGTCGACCATCGGGTACATGAAGCCATCGAACTGGGCCTCGGCCACGGGCTTCATGCCCTGCGCCGCCAGGCCGATGGTCAGGCCGGCGATGGTGGTTTCATCCAGCGGGGTGTCGAGGATGCGTTCGGAGCCGAAGCGCTGCTGCAGGCCGGCGGTGGCGCGGAACACGCCGCCGTTGACGCCCACGTCCTCGCCCAGCACCAGCACCGACGGGTCGTGCTCCAGCTCCCAGGCCAGTGCCTGTGTGATGGCTTCGATCAGGGTGATGGGGGTAGTGGTCATGCTCTCTTCTCCGCGCGCGCCGGCGGCGCTGTCGGCGGCGTTGGTGTGCGCGCCGGGCGCGCCGTTCTTGATCTCATCCATGGCGCTTCTCCAGGGCGATCGCCTGGGCACGCTGGGCCAGCAGGTCCTGCGGCGGATCGGCGTAGAGGAAATCGAACATCGCCTCGACCGGCTGCACCGGCGTGTTGAGGTACAGGTTCACTTCCTCGTCCACGCGCGCGCCGCACTCGGCGACCCACGCGGTTTCCTCGTCCTCGCTCCACACGCCGGCGTTGATCAGGTACTTGCGCAGGCGCAGCATCGGCTCGCGCTGCCAGGCATCCTTCACTTCGGCGTCGTCGCGGTAGCGGCGCGCGTCATCGGCGGTGGTGTGGTCGGACAGGCGGTAGGTCATCAGTTCCAGCACGGTGCCACCGTTACCGGCCAGCGCACGTTCGCGCGCCTGCTCCATCGCCGCCAGCACTGCGATCAGGTCGTTGCCGTCCACCTGCAGGCAATGCAGGCCACCGGCCAGGCCCTTCTGCGCCAGCGTTTCGGCACCGGTCTGGGCCGAACGCGGGACCGAGATGGCCCAGCCGTTGTTGACGATGCACAGGATCAGCGGCAGCTTGTAGGCGCCTGCCGAATTCAGTGCCGCATAGAAGTCGGTCTTGGAGCTGCCGCCGTCGCCACACACGGCCACCGCGATCTGCGCTTCCTTGTTGAGCTTGAACTTCAGCGCCGCGCCTGCGGCATGCAGGCACTGGGTGGAGATCGGCACGCAGAACGGGAAGTCCTTGGCCGCGTTGCCGCCGTAATCGTTGCCGCGTTCGTCGCCGCCCCAGTACATCAGCACGTCGTGCGGGCGCACGCCACGCATGAACATCGCGCCATACTCACGGTACGAAGGTGCGAACACGTCGTCCTTCTGCATCGCAGCGCCGATACCCACGTGCGCGGCTTCGTGGCCCAGGCAGGCGGCATAGGTGCCGAGCTTGCCGGTGCGCTGCAGCGCGATGGATTTGCTGTCGAACGTGCGTACGAACAGCATCTGCTTGAACAGCGGTACCAGGACCTTGGGGTCGCGCAGCGACGCGGGCAGGTCATCGCGGACGAGCGTGCCGTCCGTATCCAGGTACTGCAGGTATTCGATCTTGAATTCAGCGGCAACCGTCATTGCGTACTGCACCTTCGACAGAGAAGTTACAAATGATATGAATCGCCATGTTAAGGAACGCGTACGGAATAGCCTTCCTGCGCCGCAACACGGCGATTCCCCGTTTTACCCCTGCCGGCGGGTGGGGGGCCAATAACAACAACGTATTCAGTCGTTGCTGCAAAGCATCAGAATACGCCTCTGGCTGACCGCCAGTACAACGGCGCGGACGGTTCCACGCGCAGCCCCGGCATCGGCCGATGCTCCACGACCAACCGCACGCCCCGGTATGGACCCGGCGGCTGCCAGCGCGGCGGCAACGCGCTACCCTTGCCGCCCCCGATCTGGTCCCGCCCATGTCCGTCGACAACAACCAACGCGATCTCGAAGCCGGCATCCACACCGACCTGCAGGGACGCCTGACCTATGGCGGCTACCTGCGGCTGGACCAGCTGCTCAGCGCGCAGCAGCCGCTGTCCAGCCCGCCGCACCACGACGAGATGCTCTTCATCATCCAGCATCAGACCTCGGAGCTGTGGCTGAAGCTGCTGGGCCATGAGCTGCGTGCCGCAATCGGCTTCCTGCAGCGCGATGAAGTCTGGCAGTGCCGCAAGGTGCTGGCGCGCAGCAAGCAGGTGCTGCGCCAGCTGACCGAGCAGTGGTCGGTGCTGGAAACCCTGACCCCGTCCGAGTACATGGGCTTCCGCGACGTGCTGGGCCCGTCGTCGGGCTTCCAGTCGCTGCAGTACCGCTACATCGAGTTCCTGCTGGGCAACAAGAACGCACAGATGCTGCAGGTGTTCGAGCACGATGCGGCCGGGCAGGCGCAGCTGCGCACCGTGCTGGAGGCGCCCAGCCTGTACGAGGAATTCCTGAAGTACCTGACCCGTTTCGGCCACGCCGTCCCGGCGGTGTACGAGGCCCACGACTGGACCCAGCCGCATGTGGCCGATGACGCACTGCAGCCGGTCTTCGAACGCATCTACCAGGACACCGACCGCTACTGGCGCGAGTACTCGCTGTGCGAGGACCTGGTGGACCTGGAGACCGCCTTCCAGCTGTGGCGATTCCGACACATGCGCACCGTGATGCGGGTGATCGGCTTCAAGCGCGGCACGGGCGGCTCGTCCGGCGTGGGCTTCCTGGCCAAGGCGCTGGAACTGACCTTCTTCCCTGAACTGTTCCAGGTGCGGACCAGCCTGCAGGCCGGGCCCCCGGCAGAACAGGGCTGATCCGTATTCAGCTTGGATCCCGGCCGGCGGCTGGATCGTTTCAGATGCAAGTTCAGGGAGCAGGCTGGCACCTGCCTCAAACGGCGTGTATTTGACGTGAACGCCAGAAGTCGGTGATCCTCGCGCGTTGCTCCAACTGCACATCGGACGTGCTCGTCATCCACCGAACCAGGAAATCCGCATGAGCGTAAACGCCACTGCGAACACCCCAGAGCCGGCGCTGCCGGACTTCAAGACCACGCTGGGCCACCCGCGCCCGTTGTGGATGCTGTTCATGACCGAGTTCTGGGAGCGCTTTGCGTTCTACGGCATCCGCTGGGCCTTGGTGCTGTACATCGTCGCCCAGTTCTACAACGGCAGCGCTGCCGGTGAAGGCGACGCCAGCCGCATCTACGGCGCCTACCTGGCCCTGGTGTATGCCGCAGCGATCTTCGGTGGCTACGTGGCCGACCGGGTACTGGGTTACCAGCGATCGATCCTGACCGGCGCGATCATCATGGCCGCCGGCCTGTTCATGATCTCGCTGCCGCAGGAGCACATCTTCAAGCTCGGCCTGGCCACGATCATCGTCGGCAACGGCCTGTTCAAGCCCAACATCTCGACCATGGTCGGCAAGCTGTACGGCCTGAAGGACGAGCGCCGCGATTCGGGCTTCACCATCTTCTACATGGGCATCAACATCGGCGCGATGATCGCCCCGGTGCTGACCGAGTACCTGGCCCGCAAGGTCTTCGGTACCGACGCGATGCCGTCCTACAAGGTCGTGTTCATCGCCTCGGGCGTGGGCATGCTGATCTCGCTGGTGTGGTTCTACATCGGTCGCGCCGGCCTGAAGGGCATCGGTGCACCGCCGGCCGGCGCTGAAGGCTTCGGCCGCATCATCATGGTGCTGGCCGGTGCCGTGGTCGCCATCCCGGTCGCCTACTTCCTGCTGGCCACCGGCGCCACCGCACTGGCCTGGATCCTGGGCGCGATGTTCACCGCGCTGGCCATCCTGCTGCTGGTCGAGGGCATCCGCGAGGGCAAGGTGCAGCGCGACCGCGTGATCGCGATGCTGATCATCTTCGCCTTCAATGTGATGTTCTGGATGTTCTTCGAGCAGGCCGGCAGCTCGTTCACCTTCCTGGCTGAGAACATCGTCAACCGCCAGTTCGGTGACTGGACCTTCCCGACCGCGTGGTTCCAGTCGGTCAACTCGGTGGCCATCATCACCCTGGCACCGATCATCGCCTGGATCTGGGTGGCCATGGGCCGCGCCAATCCGTCCATCCCGCGCAAGTTCGGCCTGGGCCTGCTGTTCAACGGCGCCGCGTTCGCGCTGTTGATGTTCGCCCTGTCGCAGATGGTCGTGGACGGCAAGATCCCGTTCTGGACCCTGTTCATGGTCTACGTCATCCAGTCGGTGGGTGAGCTGTGCCTGTCGCCGATCGGCCTGTCGATGGTGACCAAGCTGGCCCCGGTGCGCCTGGTCGGCTTCGGCATGGGTGGCTGGTTCCTGTCCACCGGCATCGGCAACAACCTGTCGGGCATCTTCGCCGGCGTGGTCAGTGGTGAAGGCGGCATGACGGTCGAGTCGGCCCTGAAGGGGTATACCTTCGGGTTCTGGGCCCTGATCGGCTCCGGCGTGGTGCTGTTCCTGGTCGCCCCGCTGATCAACAAGCTGATGCACGGCGTCAAATGATGATGAGAGGGTAGTAGGCATGCGCAGCAAGCTCGGTGGTGCAGTGGTGGTGGTCTGTGTGGCGCTGATCGGCGCCTGTTCCCAACCGCAACCGCCTGCCGCCGCCGAGCCTACGCAGCCTTTGGATACCCGACCCACCGAGCCACCGGTCGCTGACCCCAGCGAACCGGTGGCCTCGGGCAACACCCCGGTGGCGGCGGACATCGCCGCCATCGCAGGGCTCGGCGCGCAGTTCGACCCGGCCCGCAACCCCGCCGACGATCTGGCCACTGCCAAGGTGGAAGCCCAGCGCGGCAAGAAGCGCATCCTGCTCGAGGTCGGCAACGCCGCCTGTGAGCGCTGCCGGGCGCTGGACGAGGTGGTGGAAGGCAACGGCGACCTGCGCCGCTTCCGCGATGCCCACTACGTGTGGGTGAAGGTCAACACCAGCGACGAACAGCCCAACACCGCTTTCTTCGCCCAGTTCCCGATGATGGAACGCGACTACCCGTACCTGCTGGTACTCGATGCCGATGGCGGACTGCTGGTGTCGCAGGCGACCGGCGAGCTGCGCAAGGGCGAAGCCTTCCAGCCCGCGCGCGTGACCGCGTTCCTCAAGCAGTGGGCACCTGACAAACCGGAATAGGGTAGTGCCGGCCGCTGGCCGGCAGCTTCGGTGGATGCCGACCGCTGACCGCCCCCCCGGTGGGTGCTGACCGTTGGTCGGCACTGAGGCACATCCACGCATGAAGTGGGTCGATTGCGCGCGCCGTCACACTCTCTGAAACGGCGTCTCAACTTCATCGCACGTACGCCGTTACCGGCAAGGACCTCAGTCGACATCCCGTCGATGCAACCTTCCGGAACGCCCATGCACAGCGACCACGCCGAACGACTGCCCGAACCTGCCAGCGACCTGGCCGAGGCTGGGGCAGGCGAGGGCGTGACCCTGCCGCCGCAGGAGGCGTTGCTGGATGACGCCGGTACCGGCGAGGACACCGTTGAACTGGCACCGCCGCGTCACCGCCTACCGCAGATCGCGCTGCCCGACAACGTGGTGCTGAAGGGGGCGGTGCAGAAACTGGTCGAGCAGAAGTCACGGCTCGATGCATTGGCCGCCGACGGCCAGCTGGCCGGGCTGCTGCCGCCGGAATGGCAGGGCCATGGCGTGCGTGCGATCGAACTGTCCACGTTCATCCAGGGCGTGCTGCCGTTCCTGCAGCCGGGCGAACGTGGTGAAACCGCGTCGGCGCGCCTGCCGGTGCGCCACGTGCTGGGTGACGACAGCCGCTGGGGCCTGGAGGACGTCTCTGAACCAAAGTCGCTGGCCTGGTACCTGGCCAGCGACGAGCGCGCCACCGCCGGCAGCAAGGACGTGGCGGAGGCCTATCTGGTGGGTGCACTCGGTCTGGCGTGGATGCAGGAAGGGCGCAGCCGTCCTGGCTTCCTGCGCGCGATGGGCCAGGACAGCCTGGCCGCGCGGGTGACCATGCTCGGCTATCCACCGGCCAACGAACTGGCGCTGTACAGCGTCACCGCGCACGGCCAGCCGCAGATCTGGTGCGTGCATGGCCGTCGCCGCATGCGCCCACTGGTGGCGCCGTGGCTGAGCGTGCCGCTGCTGACCGCCTATGGCGTGCCGGCGCCGGTTGCGTGGCCGTCCAGTTTCCCGCCGGTGGAGGCGGTGGCCGAACTGCTGGCGACTACACGGCAGGGGCGTGCGGTGCCGGAGGTGGACCTGGGCAAGGTCGTGGCGAAGATCGCCGAAGACACCGCATCCGACGCCTGGCAGCCGGTCAGCCTGCTGCAGCTCAACACCTGGTCACCGCGTTGGCACTTCTTCCTGGGCACCTTCGTCGGCCTGCCGTCGCTGCTGCTGGTGGCTGCCGCGCTGGCGCTGCCGGGCGCGGTTGAAGCGGCCACGGTTGCCGCATCGCTGGGCTTCGCCGGCGGTGCCATCGCTGCGCTGGCGGTGCCGTGGATCCATGCGCGGCGCAAGCATCTGAGCTGAAAAAAGGGGACGGAGGGGATTAAGTCGTATCACGCACATATGTGCCGATTGCGGCTTAATCCCCTCCGTCCCCTTTTTTCTTTCAGACCCCTTCGCCCATCCGCTCCAGGCCTTCGCCGGCCAGGCGGAGGATCAGTTTTTCCAGCACCTGCTCTTCCTCTTCGCTCAGCACCGACATCAGTTTGCGGGTGATCTCGATCACCATCGGCGCGATGGTCTCGTAGACCTCGAAGCCGGCCGCCGACAGCGCCAGCACCGAGCGGCGGCGGTCGTCGCCGTGGGTCTCGCGCTTGATGAAGCCGCGCTCCAGCAGGCGGGCCACGGCGCGGCTGACCGCCACCTTGTCCATTGCCGTGCGGTCGGAGACCTCGCTGGCCGAGGAGCCCGGGTACAGCGCCAGGATGGTTATCACCCGCCACTCGGGAATCGCCAGACCGTAACGATCGCCGTATAGCTTGGCGATGTTGCCGCTGACCCGGTTGGACAGCACGCTCAGCCGGTACGGCAGGAACTGTTCCAGGTCGAGCAGGACGTGCGAGGAACGCAGGCGGGTCGAAACGGGATCGGCGGGGCTCATGTTGCGGTGCACCTTGCTGGTGGTTTCAAGTGTAACTATAAGGGGTAGGTCCAGACCCTGCATTCTCGCCGGGTCCCTACCTGCCCGCACCTGGTTTGTACCGATGCGGTACCGATTCGGAGCCACGCCATGAATACCGCAGTCCCGACCGCCTCGCACCCCAACCCCGGCATGCAGGTCACCACCTTCGAGAACCCGATGGGCATCGACGGCTTCGAGTTCGTCGAATTCGCCGCCCCGGCCGGCCGTGGCCAGGAGCTGCACGAGTACTTCCGGAAGATGGGCTTCAGCGCGGTGCTCAAGCACAAGCAGCGTCCGATTACCGTCTATCGCCAGGGCGACGTCAACTTCCTGGTCAATGAAGACCCGGATTCGTTCGCCTCGGACTTCGCCGAAAAGCACGGCCCGTGCGCCTGCGGCTTCGCCATCCGCTTCAAGAAGCCGGGCCAGGAGGTCTACCAGACCGCGCTGGGCAACGGCGCCGAAGCCATCGCTTTCAAGCCGGACAGCAAGGCGGTCAGCGCGCCGGTCATCAAGGGCATCGGCGACTGCATGCTGTACCTGGTCGACCGCTACGGCAGCGCCGGCAGCATCTTCGACGGCGACTACGAGCCGATCGCCGGTGCCGACCTGCACCCGGTGGGCTTCGGCCTGACCTTCATCGACCACCTGACCCACAACCTGTACTTCGGCAACATGCAGCAGTGGTCGGACTACTACGAACGCCTGTTCAACTTCCGCGAGATCCGCTACTTCGACATCAAGGGCCTGAAGACCGGCCTGGTGTCCAAGGCGATGACCGCGCCGGACGGCATCGTGCGCATCCCGCTGAACGAATCGTCCGACCCGAAGAGCCAGATCAACGAGTACCTGGACGCGTACAAGGGCGAGGGCATCCAGCACATCGCCTGCTTCACCGAGAACATCTACGAGACCGTCGAAGCGATGCGCGCGCAGGGCGTGGACTTCCTCGATACGCCGGAGACCTACTTCGACGTGATCGACCAGCGCGTGCCGAACCACGGTGAAGACGTGCCGCGCCTGGCGAAGAACAAGATCCTGATCGATGCCGATCCGGAAACCCACCAGCGCAAGCTGCTGCAGATCTTCACCCAGAACTGCATCGGCCCGATCTTCTTCGAGATCATCCAGCGCAAGGGCAACGAAGGCTTCGGCGAAGGCAACTTCACCGCACTGTTCGAGAGCATCGAGCGCGACCAGATCCGCCGCGGCGTGCTGTAAGGTCTGCAGGCAATGTCGGCGTCCCGCCGGCATTGCCTGTCCGAATGGTCGTGCCGGCCGCTGGCCGGCAATCTCTGGAGTTCCCATGTCCCCCGCCATCACCGCCCGCGGCTACCAGTCCGGCTTCGGCAACGAATTCGCCACCGAGGCCGTTGCCGGCGCGCTGCCGGTCGGGCAGAACTCACCGCAGAAGGTGGCCCACGGCCTGTACGCCGAACAGTTGACCGGCACCGCCTTCACCGCGCCGCGTGGCAGCAACCGCCGCAGCTGGCTGTACCGGATCCGCCCGGCGGTGACCCATGGCGAGTTCAGCCCGTTCGCGCAGTCGCAGCTGCAGTGTGATTTCGGCGCACAGCCGGCTTCACCGAACCAGCTGCGCTGGAGCCCGTTGCCGCTGCCGGAGCTGCCGACCGATTTTGTCGAAGGCCTGTACACGATGGGTGGCAACGGCTCGCCCGATGCGCATGCCGGCGTGGGCATCCACCTATACGCTGCCAACCGCGACATGGTCGGCCGCTACTTCTACGACGCCGACGGCGAGCTGCTGATCGTGCCGCAGCTGGGCGCGCTGCGCCTGCTGACCGAGCTGGGCGTGATCGAGATCGAGCCGCAGCAGATCGCGGTGATCCCGCGCGGCGTGCGCTTCCGCGTCGAACTGCCCGATGGCCCGAGCCGCGGCTATATCTGCGAAAACTACGGTGCGCTGCTGAAACTGCCGGACCTCGGTCCGATCGGGTCCAACGGCCTGGCCAACCCGCGCGACTTCGAAACCCCGCACGCGGCGTTCGAGGATGTCGATGGTGATTTCGAACTGATCGCCAAGTTCGAGGGCCGCCTGTGGCGTGCGCCGATCGACCATTCGCCGCTGGACGTGGTGGCCTGGCATGGCAATTACGCGCCGTACCGCTACGACCTGCGCCGCTTCAACACCATCGGTTCGATCAGTTACGACCACCCGGATCCGTCGATCTTCCTGGTGCTGCATTCGCCCAGCGACACGCCCGGCACCAGCAACATGGACTTCGCGATCTTCCCGCCACGCTGGCTGGTGGCGCAGAACACGTTCCGTCCGCCGTGGTTCCATCGCAACATCGCCAGCGAGTTCATGGGCCTGGTGCATGGCGCCTACGATGCCAAGGCCGAAGGCTTCGTGCCCGGCGGCGCGTCGCTGCACAACTGCATGAGCGGTCACGGTCCGGATGCGCCGACCTTCGACAAGGCCTCCAATGCGGACCTGTCCAAGGCCGATGTGATCAAGGACACGATGGCTTTCATGTTTGAGACCCGCGCGGTGATCCGCCCGACCGCACAGGCGCTGGCCGCCGGCCATCGCCAGGGCGATTACCAGCAGTGCTGGAACGGCCTGCGCAACAACTTCCGGTCGTCCCGCTAGCTTGGTGGGTGCCGACCTTGGTCGGCACGGATCCTGATCGCATCCACGCCATGCGTGGATGCTCTCCGCCGGAACCTGCGCTTACGCCACCTCCGCGAACGCGTCGCAATGCTCCAGCGGCAGCGCTTCCAACAGGCGCTGGCGTACGCGCTGGCAATAGCCGTCCGAGGTCAGCCCGGGCAGCATCTGCATCGCCGACTGCAGCCGCTGCAGCACCTCGTCTTCCGCACGCGCCTGCTGCAGGTCGCGGAACAGTGCTGCCGCCTGCGGGTGGCGCTGCATCTCCAGGATGCCCAGCACATAGATGCGCGCGGCCACCAGCGAGCGGCGGCGTTCGACCGCGGGTGCAGCAAGTGCTGCAGGTGCGGCTGCCGGCGGTGTGGGCACCGGCGCTACCGCGGTTGCGGGCGACGGTGCTGGGACGCCAGTGCTCAGGTACCCCGCCTGCACAAGCTGGATGACCATCGCAGGTGCGTCCTGGCCGAGCAGGCCGGTCAGGTCGGCAATGGTGCGCTGGCCGTCGCACAGGATCAGCAGCCGTCGCTGGCGCATGTCCAGCGGCGCGCGGTGGGCCTGCAGCGCGGTTCGGGCGAGATCGGTCTTGCGCGGTTGCATGGAAGGGACGGCCAGGTCGGTGCTCGCCGAGCCTGAACGAAGGCGATGAAACCGCGATGACAATGCAGCGCCTGCACACAGGATGGGCTAGCGTGCAGCCACCTTCGTGCCAGGGAACCGCACCGATGAAGCAACTTCCGCTTGCTGGTCTGTTGCTCCTTTCGCTCACCGCCTGCAGTGCTGGCTCCGACAGGCAGGGGGCGGCCGGCAGCGGCAGCGATACCCCGGCCGAAACCGCCTCGGCGACCGGGCCCGCGCAGTCGACGGATCCTGATCTGGCAGCCCGTCCAGCCAATGACCGCCGCGAGGACAGTCCCGCGCACCTGGAGGGCTTCGCCGGCGCGAAGCTGGGTGCCGGCATCGCTGAGGTCCGCAGTGGCTTCGGCGCACCGTTGCAGGGGCTGGGCACCGATGCCAGTGGCAAACCGCTGCCGGCCGACGACAGCAACGATGGCTGCTATTTCCTGCGACCGCAGAATGCCGAAGACCCGCGCCTGATGATCGAGGGCCGCAAGCTGGTGCGCTACGACGTGCGCAGCGCCGCCATCATCGCACCGGGCGGCGGCAAGGTCGGCATGACCCTGGGCGAGCTGCAGGTGCTGTACCCCGACCGCGGTGACGTCGGCCCCGACAAGTACGACGAGAAGGCCCAGCACCTGCGCGTGCGTCCGGCGCAGGAGGGTGGGGCGGTGATCGATTTCGCACTCGGTGCGGACGGCCGGGTCGGTGCGTGGCGGGTCGGGCAGACCCCGCAGGTCGATTATGTGGAAGGCTGTGGCTGATCCTTGATCCACGGCCCAGCCATGCGCGCGGGGCCAGCGTAGAATCGCGCCACGACCGCAGGGGGAGTGCTCGATGATCGCCATTGCCATTGCCTGGTTCCTGCTCGGCCTGCTGCTGCTGGCGCTGGGCGGGGACTCCATCGTCAAGGCCGTGTCCGGCTTGGCGCAACGCTTCGGGGCCAGTCCGTTCACGGCTGGCCTGTTGCTGCTCGGCGTGACCACTTCGCTGCCGGAACTGGCGGTCAACGCGCGCGCGCTGGCGGTCGGTCAGCCGGAGCTGGCGCTGGGCAACGCGGTGGGCAGCAGCATCGTCAACCTGGGCCTGACCCTGGCCGTGGCGGCCATGGCTGCGCCACTGCTGCTGCGCGCGCGCCTGCAGACGGTGCTGTGGTGGTCGCTGCTGGCGGCCGGCGTGCTGCTGATCCTGTTCGGTCTTGATGGTGGCCTGGCGCGCTGGGAGGGCGGCGTGCTGCTGGCCGGCTTCATCGTGGTGCAGGTGCTGCTGCTGCGCCGTGGTCGCAGCGAGAGTGCGGAGGTGCAGGCAGCCATCGCCGAGTCCGCACTGAGCCGCACCAGCCTGCCGTTGAATGTACTGCGGGTGCTGATCGCCGCGCTGGCCCTGTACTGGGGCGCACGCCTGGTGGTGGGGGCCGCAGCGGACTTCGGTACTGCACTGGGTTGGACACCGCTACTGGTCGGTCTGCTGCCGGTCGCGATCGGTACCGCGCTGCCGGAGGTGGCAACCGCGATTGCTGCCGCACGCCGTGGTCATGGCGACATGGTGCTGGGCCACGTGCTGGGTTCCAGCGTGGTCAACCTGTTGCTGGTGATTGGTGCGATGGCCGTACTGCAGCCGCTGGCCCTGCCGGCCTCGTTCGTGCGCCTGGAATTGCCGGCGCTGCTGGCCTTCGCACTGGTGCTGTACCCCATGCTGCGCGGCGACCTGAAGATCAGCCGCGGCGAAGGCGCGATCCTGCTGGTCGCGTTCGCGGGCTGGTTCGTGCTGGAGCTGCTGCTGGTGGGCGCACCGGCGTTGTAGATCCACGCTCTGCGTGGATGCGGTTGGTTCCGTGCCGACCAAGGTCGGCACCCACCGGTCCACCCACCGATGATGCGGTAGCTGCCAACCTTGGTTGGCACTCGGGGAAACAGAGCGCCGACCAAGGTCGGCACCTACCGGTCACCTCGCCGATGATGCGGTAGCTGCCAACCTTGGTTGGCACTCAGGGAAACAAAGCGCCGACCAAGGTTGGCCGCTACCGGGCATTGCGGTCGGTAGATCCACGCCATGCGTGTATGCGGTTGGCTCCGTACCGACCAACGGTCGGCACCCACCACCAATCACCCGGTAGCTGCCAACCTTGGTTGGCACTCGCAGCAACGAAGCGCCGACCAAGGTCGGCCTCTACCGGATTCACCGGTTCTGCGTGGTTTCTTCTTCCCGCACCGGTTCCGGCGGCGGCAGCTGCTCTTCAGCAGCCGGCTCGTTGCCGGGCAGGCTGGGGCGGGTTTCCATCAGCAGCGACAGCGCGGCCTTGGCCATCATGTGCGCGCTGATCGGTGCGGTGATGAACAGGAACACGGTGATCAGCAGCTCGCGCGGCTGCGGGTCCTGGCCGAGGAAGATGTGGTAGCACACCGAGCACACCAGCACGCAGCCCACGCCCAGCGTGCTGGCCTTGGTCGGTGCGTGCAGCCGCTTGAAGAACGTGGACAGCTTCACCAGGCCCAGTGCACCGACCAGGATGAAGAAGCAGCCGAACAGCAGCAGGATCGACAGGCCGATCTGGATCGCGGTGATCATTCGACGATGTCCCGGCGCAGCACGAACTTGCTCAGCACCACGGTGCTGCCGAAGCCGAGCATGGCGATGATCAGCGCCGCCTCGAAGTAGATCGGCGAGTTGAGGTACATGCCGAACAGCATCAGCTCGGCAATCGCGGTCACCGACAACGTGTCCAGCGCGAGGATGCGGTCGGGCACGGTCGGCCCGCGCAGCAGGCGCCAGGTGGCCAGCAGCATGGCCAGGCCGACCACGTGCATGCACACCACCAGGGTGGTCTGGATGACTTCAAAACCGGTCATGGGAAGATCTCCATCAACGGCGCCTCGTAACGGCGCTTGATCGTATCGATCAGGTCCTGCGGGTCCTCCAGGTGCAGCACGTGCACCAGCAGGAACTTGCGGTCGTCACTGAGCGCGGCCGAGACCGTGCCCGGGGTCAGCGTGATCATGCTGGTCAGCGCGGCGATGCCGTGGATGTTGGCGATGTCCAGCGGCAGCCAGATGAAGCCCGGATGGATGTTCTTCTCCGGGCCCAGCACCTGCACGGCAACGCGGATGTTGGACATCAGGATGTCCCACAGGGTCACGCACAGCAGCTTGGGCAGCGGTCGCAGGGTACCGATGCGGGCGAACTCGCGGTCCAGGCGCGCGGCGAACAGCGGCACCACCACGCCCAGCACCAGCCCCAGCACGAACTGGCCGAGGGTGAAGCTGTCGGACATCAGCAGCCAGAACGCCACCACCATGATGCTGAGCATCGGCGAGGGAATGATGCGGCGGAACAGGGAACGCTGGGCGGTCATGGCTGGCGGATCTCCGGCGTGGTCGCGCGCAACTGCTGCACGTACTCGCTGGGGTGCAGCAGCTGTGCGGCGGTGGCGTCGGTGTAGCGCATCAGCGGTGCAGCGGCCAGGGTCATGCCGATGCCGCAGGCCAGCAGGATGCAGGCCGCGTACAGCTCGACCCGGCGCAGGCGTGCCTTGCGCGGCTTCGGTGCATCGGCCTCGACCGGCGGCACGCGCCAGAACAGGCGGATGCCGCC
This sequence comes from Stenotrophomonas sp. 86428_Sma, assembly GCF_056481585.1. NCBI lineage: Bacteria > Pseudomonadati > Pseudomonadota > Gammaproteobacteria > Lysobacterales > Lysobacteraceae > Stenotrophomonas > Stenotrophomonas sp. 86428_Sma. The sequence continues at coordinate 4,560,749 of NZ_CM151156.1, read as the reverse complement.
TCGGGTCAGGCCCATGATCACCAGCAGGCTGCTCACCAGCACTGCCGTCCACACCGGCGCGGTGTACTGCGCCGGCATGCCGGCCAGCAGTGCGGCCTTGGCCAGGAAGCCGGACAGCGGTGGCAGGCCGGCCACGGACACCGCGCCGATCAGGAACAGCACCGCCGGCGTTTCCTTGCCCGGCATCGGCGCGACTACTTCCTTGCGGTCGCTGGCGCCACCGCGGCGGCGGCGGATCAGGTCGGCAATCAGGAACAGTGCGGCGGCGACGAAGCTGCTGTGCGGCAGGTAGTACAGGCCGGCGGACAGCACCTGCGGCGTGCCTACCGAGAAGGCGATGAACAGCGTGGCTGCCGAGACGATCACCAGATACGAGATCAGCACGCGCAGGCGGGTCGCGGCCAGCGCACCGAGGCCGCCAAGCACCAGCGTTGCCACGCCGGCCCACAGCAGCCAGTCGCGGCCATAGCCGGCCATCGCACCGGCATCGTCGCCGAACCACAGCATCTGGATGCGCAGCACCGAGTACAGGCCGACCTTGGTCATGATCGCGAACAGGGCGGCCACGGCGGCCGGTGCGCGCGAATAGGCTTCCGGCAGCCACAGGTACAGCGGCATCAGTGCAGCCTTGGCGCAGAACACCAGCAGCAACAGGCCCATCGTGGCCTTTACCAGAGTCAGCTGCGCCGGCGGCACCTCGGCAATGCGCTGTGACAGCTCGGCCATGTTCAGCGAGCCCAGCGAGGCGTACAGCAGGCCCAGTGCGATCAGGAACAGGGTCGAGGCGGTGACGTTGAACACCACGTAGTGCAGGCCGATGCGCATGCGCAGGCCGCGGCCGCCACTGAGCAGCAGGCCGTAGGAGGCGATCAGCATCACCTCGAAGAACACGAACAGGTTGAAGATGTCGCCGGTCAGGAATGCGCCATTCAGGCCGACCAGCTGGAACTGGAACAGTGCATGGAAGTGTGGTGCACGACGGTCCCAGCCCGAGCAGGCATGCAGCAGGCAGGGAATGGCCAGCAGCAGGGTGGTCAGCAGCATCCACGCCGACAGCCGGTCGGCCACCAGCGCGATGCCCAGACGCGACGGCCAGTCGCCGAGCAGGTAGACGTTGATCTCACCAGTGGCGGTGGTGGCAAACAGCAGGCCCACCGCCAGCGCCAGCGCCGACAGCGCAGTCCAGGCCACCGCGCGCTGCACCTTGGGGCCATAGCGGCGGTGTTCGACGAACAGCGACAGTGCAGCACCCAGCAGCGGAATCAGGATGGGCAGGATCACCAGGTGGTTCATGCGCGGTCCTCGCCCTGGCGCGGCGGCATGCGCTCATCCTGCAGGTCGTCATCCGGCTCGTGGGCGTCCACGTGGTCGCTGTGGTTGTCGCTGCGGCTGCGCATGGCCAGCACGATGCTGACCGCGGTCATCGCGAAGGCGATCACGATCGCTGTCAGCACCAGCGCCTGTGGCAGCGGATCGGTGTAGTTGCCCAGGTGACTGTCCACGCCTTCCTGCAGCACCGGTGCCTTGCCCAGCACCACGCGGCCACCGGCGAAGATCAGCAGGTTGGTGGCGTAGGACAGGAAGGTCATGCCGAGGATCACATCGAAGCTGCGCGCACGCAGCAGCAGGTAGATGCCGATGGCGGTCAGTACGCCGATCGCGGTAGCCAGGGCCAGTTCCATCAGTGCATCTCCCCGGTGCGTGCCGAACGGCGTTGCAGGTCGATCTCACCCTTGCGGGCAGTGCGGGTACGCGACGGCTTGATCGTGCCCATCATCGACAGCATCAGCATGGCACCACCGAACACCACCAGATAGACGCCGATGTCAAAACCAATCGCGCTGGCCAGCGGCACGTCGCCGATCAGCGGCAGGTGCAGGTCGAGGTGGCCGCTGGTCAGGAACGGCACGCCGAACAGCATCGACGCGCTGCCGCTGAGCAGGGCGATCAACAGGCCCATGCCGATGCAGCGGATGTAGTCGAAGCCGAAGCGCGACTCCACCGACGCGGTGCCCTGGATCACGTACTGGATCAGCAGCGGCACCGCCAGCACCAGGCCGGCGATGAAGCCACCGCCCGGCGCGTTGTGGCCGCGCAGGAACAGGAAGATCGATACGGTAAGCGTCAGCGGGAACATGATCTGCGCCAGGTCGGCCGGCACCGGCAGCTTGATCGGCGGGCCGGGCATGATCTGCTCCGGCGCCATCCGCGTGCGACGCAGCAGCGCATGCACCACCAGTGCGGCGATGCCGAACACGGTGATCTCGCCGAAGGTATCGAAGCCGCGGAAGTCGACCAGGATCACGTTGACCACGTTCTGGCCATAGGCCTCGGGCAGGGCGCGGGCGAGCAGCTCGCCGGCCATGGTGTTCGGCGGCAGCGTCATCGCCGAATAGGCCAGTGCACCCAGGCCGGCGCCGGCGATGATCGCGATCACCGCATCGCGGCGCTTGCGCCAGCGCGGCCGCTCCGGCCCGGACTGCGCGGGCAGGTAGTTCATGCCCAGCAGCATCAGCACCAGGGTCACCATCTCCACCAGCAGCTGGGTCAGCGCCAGGTCCGGTGCGGACAGGAACACGAAGGTCAGCGCCACCATCAGGCCGACGCCGCCGACCAGCAGCACCGCCAGCAGGCGCTGCTTGTAGACACGGAGGGTGGCAACGGCGCAGGCCATCATCACCAGCCACAGCACCCAGCCCAGCAGCGGGATCGGCTGCGGCGCGGTCCAGTTCGGCGAGGCCGGGTTGGCCACGAACGGCGCGGCGGCGACCGCGATCGCCACCAGCACCAGGCCCAGCAGCATGCGCTGCAGGCTGCCATTGGCGATGCCGTTGGTCAGGCGCATGGCCAGCGCGGAAAGGGCATCCAGCTGCGCATGGAACACGTTGCGGCCGGTGGTGCGGGTTTCCACCCCGTGCAGGTTGATCAGCTTGCGCAGGCCAAAGTACAGCGCCACGCCACCGACCACGCCGATCGCGCTCATCGCCAGCGGCAGGTTGAAGCCGTGCCATACGGCCAGGCTGTACTCGGGCATGGCGTTGCCGAGGATCGAGGCCGCAGCGGCATGCAGCACTGGCGCCACGGTCAGTGCCGGGGCGATGCCCACCGCCACGCAGATCACCACCAGCAGTTCCACCGGCACCTTCATCCAGCGCGGCGGCTCATGCGGCACGCGGTCGAGGTCGTGCGGGCCGGGGCCGAAGAAGGTGTCGTGCACGAAGCGCAGGCTGTAGGCCACGCCGAACACACCGGCCAGCAGCGCCGCGATCGATACGGCCGTGCGCATCGCGCCCGGGCCGCCACCGGCGGTCAGCGCTTCGGCGAACAGCATTTCCTTGGACAGGAAGCCGTTGAGCAACGGGATGCCGGCCATCGCCAGCGAGGCGATGATCGCCAGCGCGCTGGTGAATGGCATCAGTTTGCGCAGGCCACCCAGCTTGCGCATGTCACGGGTGCCGGTTTCGTGGTCGATGATGCCGGCGGCCATGAACAGCGAGGCCTTGAAGGTGGCGTGGTTGAGGATGTGGAACACGCCGGCCACCACCGCCATCGGCGTGGACAGGCCGAACAGCAGGGTGATCAGGCCCAGGTGGGAAATGGTCGAGTACGCCAGCAGGCCTTTCAGATCGTGCTGGAAGATCGCATTCCAGGCACCGATCAGCAGGGTCAGCGCGCCGATGCCGCTGACCGTGTAGAAGAACAGGTCGCTGCCGGCCAGTGCCGGGTGCAGCCGCGCCAGCAGGAACACACCGGCCTTCACCATGGTGGCCGAGTGCAGGTAGGCAGAGACCGGGGTCGGCGCCGCCATCGCGTGCGGCAGCCAGAAGTGGAACGGGAACTGCGCGCTCTTGGTGAAGATGCCGGCCAGCACCAGGAACAGTGCGTACGGGTACAGCGCGCTGGCGCGGATCTGCTCGCCGGCGGCCAGCACCACATCCAGGTCGAAGCTGCCGACGATGCGGCCGATCAGCAGCACGCCACCGAGCAGGGCCAGGCCACCGCCGCCGGTGATCACCAGCGCCATGCGTGCGCCTTCGCGGGCGTCCTGGCGGTGCGACCAGAAGCCGATCAGCAGGAACGAGCTGATGCTGGTCATTTCCCAGAAAATCATCAGCAACAGCAGGTTGCCCGACAGCACCATGCCCAGCATGGCGCCCATGAACAGCAGCAGGTAGCAGTAGAAGCGGTGGGCGTTGTCCTGCTGGCTCAGGTAGTAGCGCGCATACAGCACCACCAGCGCGCCGATGCCGAGCACCAGCCCGGCGAACATCCAGGCCAGCCCGTCCAGGCGCAGGGTGAAGTCCAGACCGATCTGCGGCAGCCAAGGGACCATCGTCTGCACGACCTGGCCGTCGAGCACCGACGGAGTCAGCCAGCCGAGGATGGCCAGTCCGCCCAACGGCGCCAGCGCCGCCAGCCAGGCAGCAGTCGAGCGCGAACTACGGGGGAAGGCCGCAACAGCCGCTGCCATCAGGAACGGCAGGGCCAGCAGCAGGGGCAGGCTGGGGAGCATGCAGGGAATCCATGATTCACGAGCAGGTCAGGGAGGATAACAGGCTGCGAAATGTCGCCGAAACCCATCGAACAGCGATCAATTGCAGGTAACGTCCGCTGATTCATTTTTTCTGCAGCGCAGCATCACTTTGCTGCGGTCCCTCCCCGGTTGCTCTCGGGGGACACCCTACGCCGACGCAGGGAGACCGCAGGCCCTGTCGCACAGGGGCTGCCGTCGACGGGCGGGCGATGGGGAACGGATCACCGGTGCAGGCTGGCAGGGCCGTCGTGGAGTGCGGGTGACGGAATCTGCCCGTTCAGGAAACGAGGGGCAGCGTCGGCCACGGGCAGGTCAGTAGCGCCAGTCGAGCTTGCGGTAGAACTTGGCCATCACCCAGGCCGGGCCGATCAGCAGGTAGGTCAGGTCGGTCAGGAAGCTGGGCTTGCGGCCCTCGAACTTGTGACCGATGAACTGCGCGATCCAGGCCACCACGAATACACCCACCGCCAGCCAGAACAGGTTGTGCAGGCCGATCTCGGCCTCCAGCAGCCTGCACAGGCAGCCGAATACGAAGAACTGGATGAGCATGCCGATGCCCAGCGGGCGCGACAGCTTGTTGTAGAAGCACCAGGCGCTGAACATCGCGAACGCCGACCAGATGCCGTACTGGAACCAGGTGATCAGCGGCGGCAGGCACCACAGCAGGGCCACCACCGACCACAGGATCGCCGGCACCGCCACCACGTGGATGCGCTGGTTGATCAGATTGCGGTGGTCGTCGGAGTAGCTGGCGAAATAGCGGTCGATCGGCCGCGCAAGCTCGGTGGATGTCTGCATGCTGCGTTGCTTCCTCGGACAACGGTGGTGCCGGCCGCTGGCCGGCAATCCAGAGCATAGCCGAGTTCGCGAGGCTGCCGGCCAGCGGCCGGCACTACCTCAGGCAACCGTCAGTAGAGCCAGGCCATGCCTGGCTGCAGGTTCGCGAGGTTGCCGGCCAGCGGCCGGCAGTACCTCAGGCAACCGTCAGTAGAGCCAGGCCATGCCTGGCTGCAGGTTCGCGAGGTTGCCGGCCAGCGGCCGGCACTACCCCAGGCAACCGGCAGTAGAGCCAGGCCATGCCTGGCTGCAGGTTCGCGAGGCTGCCGGCCAGCGGCCGGCACTACCCCAGGCAACCGGCAGTAGAGCCAGGCCATGCCTGGCTGCAGGTTCGCGAGGTTGCCGGCCAGCGGCCGGCACTACCCTCAGGCAACCGGCAGTAGAGCCAGGCCATGCCTGGCTGCAGGCTTGCGAGGTTGCCGGCCAGCGGCCGGCACTACCCCAGGCAACCGGCAGTAGAGCCAGGCCATGCCTGGCTGCAGGTTCGCGAGGTTGCCGGCCAGCGGCCGGCACTACCCCCAGGCAACCGGCAGTAGAGCCAGGCCATGCCTGGCTGCAGGTTCGCGAGGTTGCCGGCCAGCGGCCGGCAGTACCGCATTCAGAACGCCCCCAGCCAGACCGGCGTGGGGCGCAGGGCATCAGTCGACGCTGATCCCGGCCAGGCGCTGCAGCGCCTCGGCGTACTTGGCGCGGGTGCGCTCGATGATCTCGGCCGGGATGGTCGGGCCCGGGGCGGTCTTGCCCCAGTCCAGCGTCTCCAGGTAATCGCGCACGAACTGCTTGTCGTAGCTCGGCGGGCTGGTGCCCACTTCGTACTCGTCGGCCGGCCAGTAACGCGAGGAATCCGGCGTCAGCATCTCGTCCATGATGTACAGGCGGCCATCGGCGTCGGTACCGAACTCGAACTTGGTATCGGCCAGGATGATGCCGCGCTCGCGGGCGTATTCGGCGGCGAACTTGTAGATGCGCAGGGTGGCATCGCGCACGCGCTCGGCCATCTCGGCACCGACCTGCTTCACCATCGCATCGAAATCGATGTTCTCGTCATGGTCGCCCACGGCGGCCTTGGTCGAGGGGGTGAAGATCGGCTCGGGCAGCTGCTCGGCCTGGCGCAGGCCGTCGGGCAGGTCGATGCCGCTGACCTTGCCGGTGCGCTGGTAGTCCTTCCAGCCGCTGCCGATCAGGTAGCCGCGGGCGATCGCTTCCACCGGCACCGGCTTCAGCTTGCGGGTGACCACCGCGCGCTTGGCGTACAGGGCCGGGTCCACGCCTTCGGGCAGCACGCTGGCCACGTCGATGCCGGTCAGGTGGTTGGGCATCAGGTGCGCGGTCTTGGCGAACCAGAAGTTGGAGACCTGGCAGAGCATCTCGCCCTTGCCCGGGATCGGGTCGGGCAGGACCACGTCGAACGCCGACAGGCGATCGGTGGCCACCATCAGCAGGTAGTCGCCCGGCGGGGTCCCTGCTGGCAGCCGCTCGCGCGGGATATCGAACACATCACGCACCTTGCCGCGATGGCGCAAGGGCAGGCCGGGGAGATCGGATTGCAACAGCGTGGTTGGCACGGGCACTCCTGGGGCGTTGTCGATACGGCTGCTGCCCAACGGACCCGGCGGGCCCGCTGACCAGCGGGCGGCCTAGTGTAAAGCCGTCCGGGCCCGCTGTGACGTAAAATGAGCGTCCATTTCGTCGGTCGACCCCGGAGCGCCATGCGCTGGTACGGAAAACTGCTCGGATTCATCGCCGGCGCCCTGCTGTTCCGGCCCAATCCGCTGTTTGGCGCGGTGGTCGGCCTGTTGATCGGCCATGCCTTCGATTCGGACTGGTTCCGCCTGAACAAGGAAAACCCGTACCGGGAGCTGGGGCTGACCTCCGAGGCCACCGATGCCGAGGTCGAGCGCGCCTACCGCAAGCTGATTTCCCAGTACCACCCCGACAAGCTCGGCGGCGCGGCCCCCGAGCTGCAGCAGCAGGCCGAGCAGAAGTCGCGGCGGATCAACGCCGCCTACGACCGCATCAAGACCCTGCGCAAGCGCTGACCCTCTTTCCTACCGTTGCAAGGCCCGGCCATGTCCAACTGCCTCATCGCCCCCTCCATCCTGTCCGCCAACTTCGCCCGCCTCGGCGAGGAAGTCGACAACGTCCTCGCCGCCGGCGCGGACTGGGTCCACTTCGACGTGATGGACAACCACTACGTGCCGAACCTGACCATCGGCCCGATGGTCTGCCAGGCGCTGCGCAAGCACGGCGTGACCGCGCCGATCGACGTGCACCTGATGGTCGAGCCGGTGGACCGCATCATCCCGGACTTTGCCGAAGCCGGTGCCACCTACATCAGCTTCCACCCGGAAGCGAGCCGCCACGTGCACCGCACCATCCAGCTGATCCGCTCGCTGGGCTGCAAGCCGGGCATCGTGCTCAATCCGGCCACCCCGGTGGACATCCTCGACTGGGTACTGGACGACCTGGATCTGGTGCTGCTGATGTCGGTCAACCCGGGCTTCGGCGGCCAGGCCTTCATTCCCTCGGCGCTGGACAAGCTGCGCGTGGTGCGCAAGATGATCGATGCCAGCGGCAAGGACATCCGCCTGGAGATCGACGGCGGCGTGAAGGCCGACAACATCGGCGAGATCGCTGCGGCCGGTGCCGACACCTTCGTCGCCGGTTCGGCCATCTTCAACGCCAAGACCAGCTACCAGGACGTGATCGCGCAGATGCGCGCGAACGTCGCTGCGGCACGCTGACAAAAAAGGGACGGAGGGGATTAAGCTCGCCTGATTCCCTCCGTCTCCCTTTTCCGCCCATGGCTCTGTTGAACATCCGTCCGGCCACTGTGGCCGATGCCGGCCTGATCCTGCATTTCATCCGCGAACTGGCCATCTACGAGAAGGCCGAGCATTCGGTGCAGACCGATGAGATCGGCATCGCCGAAAGCCTGTTCGGCGCCGACGCAACGGCCCGCGCGCTGATCTGCGAAGCCGACGGCGAGCCCATTGGTTACGCCGTGTATTTCTACAACTACTCCACCTGGCTGGGCCGCAAGGGCATCTACCTGGAAGACCTGTATGTCAGCCAGGAAAAGCGCGGCGCAGGCGCCGGCAAGGCGCTGCTGAAGTACATCGCACGCCAGGCCGTGGCCGAGGGTTGCGGTCGTTTCGAATGGTCGGTGCTGGACTGGAATACCCCGGCCATCGAGTTCTACACCGCCGCTGGCGCCACGCCGCAGGACGAGTGGACCGTGTACCGGCTGCAGGGCCAGGCATTGCACGATTTCGCCAACGGTTGAGGCGAAGTGCATCCACGCATGGCGTGGATCTACCCACCCGGTGTGCGCGAACCGCAACCCGGTGGGTGCGAACCGCAGCCTGGTGGGTGCGAACCGCAGCCTGGTGGGTGCGAACCGCAACCCGGTGGGTGCGAACCTTGGTTCGCACTCCCTACGCACCAAAAAAAAGCCACGCCAATCACTGGCGTGGCCTCGCTGCATGCGTGGGAGGCTGATCCTGCCTCCATCCGTCGTCCCTGCTATGGCCTTCCATTCTCCAGCAGCTGAATGACACCTGCGTGACATTCACTGCGGACAAACGGCGCATTGCTAGCCTGTGCCACCCCCGTCCTGGAAGCACCGCATGACCACCCCGCGCTGGCGCCTGATCCTCAACGGAAAATCCGCAGGCAATGACGAGCTGCGCGACGCGGTCGGTCATTGGCGTGGGCAGGGCGTGCAGCTGGAAGTGCGTGTGACCTGGGAAGACGGTGACGCCGAACGCTACGTGGCCGAGGCGATCGATCATGGCGTGGACGTGATCGTGGCCGCCGGTGGCGACGGCACGCTCAGCGCGGTGGCCGAGACACTGGCGCATCGTGAGGAGCCGGCAGATGCGTTGCCCTCGCTGGCGCTGATCCCGATGGGGACCGCCAACGACTTCGCGACTGCGGCCGGCATCCCGACCGAGCCGAAGGCGGCCTTGGCCTTGATCGGGCAGGCCACGCCGCATGCCATCGATCTGCTGCGCGTGGACGCCGATGGCACGCAATGGTGGTGCGCCAACCTCGCCAGCGGTGGCTTCGGCACGCAGGTGACGGTGGAGACCGATGCCGGCCTGAAGAAGATGCTGGGCGGGCTGGCCTACGTGATCACCGGCATTGCCAAGCTGGGGCGGATCGAGCCGATCCATGCGCGCCTGTCGGGCCCGGATTTCGCGTGGGAAGGCGACTTCATCGCGCTCGGCATCGGCAATGGCCGCCAGGCCGGTGGTGGCCAGCAATTGTGCCCGCAGGCGCTGATCGATGATGGGCAGCTGGACGTGACGGTGCTTCCGGAGCTGGAAGGTGAAGTCACCGCCACGCTTGGCCAGATGCTGAAGTCCGGCACCCAGGCCGCGCTGGAACAACTGGCGACGCGCGCGCGCCTGTCGTGGCTGCAGGTGGAATCCGAGCGTCCGTTGACGCTCAACCTGGACGGCGAACCGGTACAGGCGCGCCAGTTCCGCATCGCGTGCGTGCCGGGCAGGGTGCGGATGCACCTGCCCGTGGGCTGTGCCCTGTTGTCCGAGCCGCGCTGAGCCGGACCGGAAGTCCTACAACGGGGGGATGTCCTGCTCCTTCGCCGGGAACCCGAATGCTTCACGCTTCTCGCGGATGTACTGCGGCAGCGGCGGCCGGGCAATGCCGTGATCGATCAGCCACTGCTGGCACTTCTTCTGCCAGGGCAGCAGGTCCGGTGTGGTGATTTCCCAGTAGATGGCTTCGACCATGGCCATCCGATCGGGCGCGCCCGGTTGCGCCGATGACGGCGATGCAATCGTGGGGTCCGCACCATGCTCAAGCAGCCAGTAAGCCTGCTCGAAGCCGCCACGGCCGGTGTACCAGCTGAGAACGGTATCGGCCTGGCCGATGTTGGATTCGTTGACGTGCGCGCCTCGCTCCACCAGCAGCTGGATGTTCTTCCACAGGTTGCCGGAAATGAAAGCCTGGAACAGCAGCGTTTCGGTGTTGGAGGTGCGCGTGTCCGGGTCGCCGCCATGATCCAGCAGCAGGGCCAGGTAGCGCGGATCGTCCATCTTCGCGGCATAGACCATGGCGTTGTTGTGGCGGAACGTCTCGCCGTCCAGCGTTTCAATACGCCGTGCATTCGGGTCGGCGCCGTTGTCGAGCATCGCGCGCAGGCCTTCCAGGTTCTGTGCGCGCAACGGCCACGCGATGAGCGGAATGCCATCCTGCTTCGAGAACTCCTTGTCGGGGTTCACGCCTTCGGTCTTGATCAGGCGCGTGATCGTCGCTGCATCACCCTGTTCGGCGGCGATGGCCAGTTCAAGTGCCTTGCCCTCGAAATAGCGCTCCGCGCCATGTGAAGACGTGCGCGCGCAGGCGCTCAGCAGCATCAGCAGCATCAGCGCCAGGCAGGAAAATGGCGTAAAGGAACTGTGAGGGTGACGGTGCATGTGATCCCTTGACATGGACGCGTTCGGGGGATGATAGCGTTGGCTGTGGTCATTCCAGCAGGTCCTGGATGACCGTGTCTTCACTGATGAGCAATGGAGTCTGCCATGAGCGGTCACGATCCCGAGCAGCAGGAACGCCTGTTGCAGGCCCGCGCCAAGAGCGTCCAGGCGCAGCAGCACCTGGTCGAGCAACTGCAGGGAGGTGGACATGCCACCGAGGCGGCGCGCTTGCGCGAGACCTATCACGCCCGCGAGCTGGGTTCGCTTGCTGGTGATGTGTATGCCTCGGCAAAGGGCAAAGGTGAGCCGCCGGTCGGGTGGACGCGCGCCAGTGCCGTGACCGACCCGGACACGCTCAAAGCGGCGGGCATCAGCCTGGGAGCGGCCGACCTGAAGAAGCTGATGCGGCCGAACGACTCGGGTTTTCGCGCAGAGATCTACATTCCGGACAAAAGGGTGTTCGGTGATGACGCCAAGCCTGTGCTGGTGTTCAAGGGCTCAACGGGCGAAATCATCGATCCCCGGGCGAAAGGCGGGCGGCGTGAATCCGGAGGCGAGGATTTCCTCAACAATGGACGCCAGGGCGTAGGCATGCAGAGTGACTACTACGATCGGGCCATGGCACTGGCGAGTCGCTTGAAGACCTCTGGTACCCAGTTTGAACTCGCCGGTCATTCGCTTGGCGGCGGCATGGCCTCTGCCGCTTCGGCGGTTACCGGTGTACGTGCGACCACCTTCAATTCGGCCGGGCTGCATCCGGCCACCGCCGATCGCTACGCGAAATCCCACGGATTGCCGGTGTTCAACACGCGCGACACGGTGCACACCTACCAGACGTCGGGTGAAGTGCTCAACGATGTGCAGAATGGATTGAAGCGGCTCAACGAGCATCACCGGCAGGGCTTTGGCCTGTTGGCCAGCGAGACCAGCCAGCTGCTGCGTCAGCCCGGCGTGCAGCAGATGGTTACCCGCAAGCTGCAGGAGATGATGCCGGCGGGTGCGCAGACGGCCACGGCCCAGCTGGTTGACCAGCTGGCGTCGAAATCCGGGGCAGAGGCATTGCGCAATGTTCCGGTGGCCGCGGGCAGGATGGAACTGTTGCTGGACGCCAAGACCGAAGTGAACGGAAAGGTGGTGGATCGCCGTCATCGAGAAGCGCCAAGCCAGCTTGCCGAATACGGTGGCCCGCTGGCCGAGGTGCTGATCGCAGGTGCGCGCGGCATGCGTGCCGGACGGGTTGCCGGTGAACATGTCGAGCAGGTCGGCGCGCTGGCGGGCCGGGGCATGAGCTTGTCCGGCGTGGCCGTCGAGCGTGCGTCGACCCTGCAGGGAAATGCGATCGGCACCGTGGTCGACTACGGTGGCAAGAGCATGCGGGTGGGCATCGAAGGCGGTGCGACGGTCATTGCCAAGGGTCGCGAGCTGCAGGGTCTGGTCGAATCGGTCAGCCACCGCGTGCAGGCCAAGGGCAGTTACGGCTGGAACATCGGGGCCAGCGTGCTGGGTGCGCTCGGTGCCGACGACATGGCCAGACAGATGCGTGAGCACGGTGATGCGGCGCGCAATCAACACGAAACCAAGGCCCGTGAAGCCACCCGTGAAGCGGCGGCGGATGCCGGCCGCATCCGTGCCGGCGGCCATCATCTGGGCGGCCAGCTGCAGCAGGGCGTGCATGGCGTGGCCAATGGGCTGCGCAACGGCTATGCCGTGTACGGCGCGACTTTCCACATGGGCATGAACTGGAGCAGCCATCAGATCACCGGGCTGACCTCGCAGGCGCCGGCCGTGCTGGCCGGCACCGTCGGGCTGGGCGCGATGGCCAACAAGGGCATTGCCACGCACCTGCCCACGCCGGCACTGCCGCAGAACCTGGTCAACCTGGCCAAGACGTCGTGGGTGATCGGGCGCGGCAGTGCCACCATGGGGGAGTCGGTGGACCGGCATGGCATGAGCGAGACGATGAACCCCAGTCTCGACGCGGCAATCGCGAGCCAGGAGGCGGCCGCGCGCAAGCTGCTTGGGCGGCCGCATGCGCAGCTGCAGGAGGGGGGCGCGAAGATGCCCGCGCTGAACGATCCGGGGCACATCGATTTCCATCTGTTCAAGGGCGCGCAGACCGGCGTGCACGGCCTCGATGTGGCACATGGCCGCATCCCGAACCTGCAGAGCGATCAGCTGGCCGGGGCGTTGGCTGCGCAGGCCAAGCGCGAAGGGTTGCAGGCCATCTCCCATGTGCTGCTCAGTGACGACCGCACGCGGGCATTCGCGATCGACACCCCGGATCTGCAGGCGGCCCACCGCCGACATGCGCATGTGGACGTGGCGGCCGGCATGGCCCAGCCGCTGGCCGTGAGTACGGCGCAGGTTGACGCCCTGAACACCGGTCGCGAACAGGCGACGGCAGCCGGACTGGCCCAGCAACAGGGGCTGGAGGCCCAGGAGAACGCCCGGCGGATGGGCTAATGGCCGAATGAACCGCGACGCCGCGACGGGGTTCCCCTCCCGCCCCGGCTGCGATACAGTCAAGGGGTGTCCAGCCTGACGACCCCGCATACCCTTTCTTCCGCACGCCGTTGGTGGCGATGGTGGCCCGTTGCCGTCGTCCGCCCCCATAACGCTGTGTCCCGGAAGGAAAGTCGTCTTGAACTCGCACGCTCAGTTTCAGCTGCAGGCCGCTGAAGGCCACACCCATATTCCCGTCGTCCGTGAAGTGCTGTCCGACCTGGACACGCCGCTTTCGGTCTATCTGAAGCTCGCCGACGGCCCCAATACCTACCTGTTTGAATCCGTCGAAGGCGGCGAGCGCTTTGGTCGTTACTCGATCATCGGCCTGCCGGCGCGCCGCGTGTATGCCTTCCATGGCCACACGCTGACCGTGCGCGAAGACGGCCAGGTGGTGGACACCCGCGAGGTGGCCGACCCGTTCGCCGAAGTCGAGGCGCTGCGCAGCGCCCACTCGGTGCCCAAGCTGGAAGGCCTGCCGGGCTTCACCGGCGGCCTGGTCGGCTGGTTCGGTTTCGAGTGCATCGGCTACATCGAACCGCGCCTGGCTCCGCCGGCAGGCCGCGACGAGCTGGGCACGCCGGACATCCTGCTGCTGGACTCCAACGAGCTGGCGGTGTTCGACAACCTCAAGGGCCGGCTGTACCTGATCGTGCATGCCGACCCGCGTGTCGAGGGTGCGTTCGAGCAGGCCCAGGCACGCCTGGATGCGTTGACCGCCAAGCTGCGCGCACCGGGGGCCGGCTATCCCGCACCGCTCAACAGCGACGTGCTGGACGAGTCCGATTTCGTCTCCGGGTTCACCCGCGAAGGCTTCGTCGATGCGGTCCAGCGCAGCAAGGAATACATCCTTGCCGGCGACATCTTCCAGGTGGTGCTGAGCCAGCGCCTGAGCGTGCCGTTCAAAGCGCGCCCGGTGGATGTGTACCGTGCGCTGCGTGCACTGAACCCGTCGCCCTACATGTATTTCCTTGATGTCGGCGACCTGCAGGTGGTCGGTTCCTCGCCGGAAATCCTGGTGCGTTTGCAGGATGGCGAAGTGACGGTGCGTCCGATCGCTGGCACCCGGCCGCGCGGTGCCACTGTCGAACAGGACCTGGCGCTGGAAGCCGAGCTGCTGGCCGATCCGAAGGAGCGCGCCGAGCACCTGATGCTGATCGACCTCGGCCGCAACGATGCTGGTCGCGTGTCCAAGGCCGGCACCGTGGAAGTGGGCGAGCAGTTCGTGATCGAGCGCTACAGCCACGTCATGCACATCGTCAGCGAAGTGACCGGGCAGCTGCAGCCGGGCCTGAGCTATGCCGACGTGCTGCGAGCCACCTTCCCGGCCGGTACGGTCAGCGGTGCGCCGAAGATCCGCGCGCTGGAAGTGATCCGCGAGCTGGAACCGATCAAGCGTAATGTCTACGCCGGCAGCATCGGCTACATCGGCTGGCACGGCGATGCCGATACCGCGATCGCGATCCGCACCGCCGTGATCAAGGACGGCCGCCTGTATGTGCAGGCCGGCGCCGGCATCGTCTACGACTCGGACCCGGACAAGGAATGGGACGAGACGATGAACAAGGGCCGCGCGCTGTTCCGCGCCGTCGCCCAGGCCGCCAAGGGCCTGTAAGCCTGCCTCACCACGGTCGCTGCGCCGTGGTCGTTCCGCCGTTCCCGTTCAAGACAAGGAGTACCGCATGAAGCTGCTGAGCGCATTGCTGTGGTCGTCACTGCTGGCCACGATGGCCCCGTCTGCGTGGGCGCAGGCCAATACCATTCCCTCGCAGCCGCACCTGCTGGTGAAGGGCGAGGCGCGCCGCGAGGTGATGCCGGACCGGTTCGGCCTGCAGTTGAACATCGAAGAGACCGACATGGATGCCGACGCCGCGCGCCGCCGCGTGCAGGACAACGTCGCGCGCGTGCTGGCGCTGTTCAAGCAGCACAAGGCGGTGGAGGGCAGCGTGCGTGCGGACAATCTGCGGATCGGCCCGGCCACGCGCTATGAGCAGAACCGGCAGGTCTTCGTCGGCACCCGCGTGTCGCGCCAGCTGCGTGCCAGCTTCGCCAGCGTGAAGGCGATGCAGGACGTGCTGGGTGCACTGAAGGCCAACGAGAACCTGCAGGTCAGCAGCGTGGCCCCGACCTACTCGGGCGAAGTGGCGCTGCGGCGCGAACTCAAGGGTGAGGCCGCCGCGTCGACGCGCCAATCCGCGCAGGGCCTTGCCAATGCCTACGGCACGAAGCTGCGCGGGCTGTACAGCATCTCCGATGTGGCGCCGAACTTCGCCTATGGCGTGCAGGCGGGCAATTGGCCCAGAAGCGACGACATGGTGACACCGCCATCGCCGCCGTCACCTGCGGCGCAGATGGACATGATCGAGACCACTGGCTCACGCCTGCGCGAATCCATCGAAGCCGGCCCCATCACCTACACCGAAAACGTATACGCCATTTTCCTGATAAGCGACGGAACCTGACCATGTTGTGGATGATCGACAACTACGACAGCTTCACCTACAACCTCGTGCAGTACCTGCAGACGCTGGGCGCCGAGGTCAAGGTGGTGCGCAACGATGCGATGAGCGTGGACGAGATCGCCGCGCAGAAGCCTGAGCGCATCGTCATCTCGCCCGGCCCGTGCACGCCCAACGAAGCGGGCGTGTCGCTGGAACTCATCCAGCGCCTGGGCCCGACCACGCCGATCCTCGGCGTGTGCCTGGGCCACCAGGGCATCGGCCAGGTCTACGGCGGTACGGTCATCCGCGCCGGCAACATCATGCATGGCAAGACCTCGCCCATCCGCCATCAAGGCAAGGGCGTGTTCGCCGGCCTGCCGGACCGTTACCAGGCCACCCGCTACCACTCGCTGGTGGTGGACAAGAACAGCCTGCCCGATGTGCTGGAAGTGACCGCCTGGACCGAGAACGACGACGGCTCGATCGAAGAGATCATGGGCCTGCGCCACCGCCAGTTCCCGGTGGAAGGCGTTCAGTTCCATCCCGAATCCATCCTCACCGAACACGGCCATGCCCTGCTGCGCAATTTCCTGCAGCGTCCGGCCGCCTGATCCCAGGAGCATTCCCATGAGCTTCTCCCCCCAGGAAGCCCTGCAACGCACCATCGAGCACCGCGAAATCTTCTTCGACGAAATGGTCGACCTGATGCGGCAGATCATGCGCGGCGACGTGTCGCCGATGATGACTGCCGCCATCCTCACCGGCCTGCGCGTGAAGAAGGAAACCATCGACGAGATCGCCGCTGCGGCCACGGTGATGCGCGAATTCGCGCTGGCGGTGCCGGTGGCCGATACCACCCACCTGGTCGACATCGTCGGCACCGGCGGCGATGGCTCGCACACCTTCAACATCTCCACCTGCGCGATGTTCGTCGCCGCTGCGGCCGGTGCGCGCGTGGCCAAGCATGGCAACCGCAGCGTGTCGTCCAAGTCCGGCAGCGCCGATGCAGTCGAAGCACTGGGTGCGGCCATCGAGCTGCAGCCGGCGCAGGTCGCCGCTGCGATCGAACAGACCGGCATCGGTTTCATGTTCGCGCCGATCCATCACCCGTCGATGAAGGTGGTCGCGCCGGTCCGCCGCGAGATGGGCGTGCGTACCATCTTCAACATCCTTGGCCCGCTGACCAACCCGGCCAGCGCACCGTCGGTGCTGATGGGCGTGTTTCACCCGGATTTAGTGGGTATCCAGGCGCGGGTGCTGCGCGAGCTGGGCACCGAGCGCGCCATGGTGGTCTGGGGCCGCGACAACATGGACGAGATCTCGCTGGGCGCCGGCACCCTGGTCGGCGAGCTGCGCGACGGCAAGGTGCGCGAGTACGAGATTCACCCGGAGGACTTCGGCATCGCGATGTCGGCCAGCCGCAACCTGCGCGTGGACGGCCCGGAGCAGTCCATTGCCATGCTGCGTGCGGTGCTGGACAACACCCCCGGCCCGGCGCTGGACATCGTGGCCCTGAACGCCGGCGCCGCGCTGTACGTGGCCGGCGTGGCCAGCGACATCGGCGACGGCCTGGCCCGTGCCCGTGCCGCCATCGCCAACGGCAGCGCCCGCCAGCGCCTGCAGCAGTATGTGGAGACCACCCGCGCGCTGGTTGCCTGAGCGCGCGGTTCAGCCTGACCCTCTTGATGGCCGATAATGGCCGTCCTCACCGCCCCCGCACCGAATCGAAGACGATGAGCGACATCCTGCAGACGATCCTGGCCCGCAAGGCCGAAGAAGTGGCCCAGCGCCGTGCCCAGCGTCCCCTCGAGGACCTGCAGGCCGCCGTGGCCAGCGCCCCGCCGGTACGTGGCTTCGTGCGCGCGCTGCAGGCGGCAGTGGCCAACGGCGATCCGGCGGTGATCGCCGAGGTGAAGAAGGCCAGCCCCTCCAAGGGTGTGATCCGCCCGGATTTCCGCCCGGCCGACATCGCCGTCAGCTATGAGTTCGGCGGCGCCAGCTGCCTGTCGGTGCTGACCGATGTGGACTTCTTCCAGGGTGCTGATGCCTACCTGCAGCAGGCCCGTGAGGCCTGCACGCTGCCGGTGCTGCGCAAGGACTTCGTGATCGACGCCTACCAGGTGTACGAGGCGCGCGTACTGGGTGCCGACTGCATCCTGCTGATCGTCGCTGCGCTGGACGACACGCAGTTGGCCACGCTGTCCGAACTGGCGATGTCGCTGGGCATGGACGTACTGGTGGAAGTGCACGACATCGACGAGCTGGAGCGTGCGCTGCAGGTACCGGCACCGATGATCGGCATCAACAACCGCAACCTGCGCACCTTCGAGGTGTCGCTGCAGACCACGCTGGACATGCAGAAGGCGGTGCCGCGCGATCGCCTGCTGGTCACCGAGAGCGGCATCCTCGGTCCGCAGGACGTGGCGCTGATGCGCGATGCCGGCATCCACTCGTTCCTGGTGGGTGAAGCCTTCATGCGCGTGGAAGAGCCGGGCGAGGGCCTGCGTCAGTTATTCTTCGCGGCATGAAAACGCACTATCCGACGCCGCGCGACGATGCGCCGCTGGTGGTCTTCGATTTCGACCACACCCTCTACGACGGCGATTCGGGTACTCACCTGTTCGCTTCGCTGATCAAGCGCAACCCGCTGCGCATGCTGGCGGCGCTGCTGGTCACGCCGATCGCCGGGCCGATGGTGGCGCTGCTGCCGACCCGCCGTACCGGCATTTCGGTCTATGTGTGGATCGGCAGCTTCGGCCTGCACCGTGCGCGCGATTTCAACAAGGTCATCGACGCCTATGTGCTGCGCAACGAGGCGCAGATGCGCGCCAAGCTGCTGCCACAGGCGCTGGAGGTGTTCGCCGCGCACCGGGCCAAGGGTGACCGCGTGGTGGTTGCCACGGGCGCGCCACCAGAGCTGGCACGCGCGATCCTGGCCTTCGTCGCCCACCAGGACGTACCGGTGATCGGCACCGAGGTCGGCCCACGGCTGGGTGGCGTCGGCCCGACCCGCCACTGCCACAACGAAGAGAAGATGCGCATGCTGCGCGAGCGCGGCTACGGCGACATCGATATCGCCTACTCAGACAGCACCGCCGACCTGCCGTTGTTGCTGGCCGCCAAGGCGCCGGTGGTGGTGAACCCGAAGCCGGGCAGGGTGGACTTCTTCCGCCGCGTGCTGCCGGCCGGCACCCGCATCCTCAACTGGGGCTGCGTGGACCGCGGCGGTGACAAGGCCTGACCTCGCCGCACGGTGACGGATCTGCCGGCCAGCGGCCGGCACTACCCTTCTCCGTCCCGGTAGTGCCGGCCGCTGGCCGGCAAATGGTCCTGCGCCCGGTGAGCAGTCAGCGCGCCAGATACCCGGTCAGCGCATGCCCGATCTGGAACAGGCTGATGCCCAGCACCAACACGCCCACGGCCACCAGCACCCAGCGCTCCTTCAGGCGCTTCACCAGCAGTGCGGCCACCGGCGCGGCCATCATGCCGCCGATCAGCAGGCCGGCCACGATCTGCAGGTGATGCAGCCCCATCGACAGCAGGAACGTTGCTGAAACTGTCAGGGTGACCACAAACTCGGCCGCGTTCACCGTGCCGATGGTGGTGCGTGCCTGGCCGCCGCGGGCCAGCAGGGTGGAGGTGGCCACCGGCCCCCAGCCGCCCCCGCCGCTGGCATCCAGGAAGCCGGCCACGAAGCCCAGCACGGGCACCCGCTTGACCTCGCCCTTGGGCATCAGGCGGCCGGCGGCACGTGCCAGGATGATGATGGCCAGCACCAGCAGGTACAGGTAGATGAGCGGGCGGATCACCTCGCCGGGCAGCTGGGTCAGGCCGTAGGCACCCACGGCGCCGCCTACGGCGCCGGGCAGCGCCAGGCGCAGGAACAGGCGCTTATCGACATTGCCGGCGACCAGATGCGACACGCCGGAGGCGCCAGTAGTGAACACCTCGGCGGTGTGGATGGCTGCACTGGCCTGCGCGGGCGGAATGCCCATGGCCAGCATCACCGACGACGACACGAGGCCGAACGCCATGCCCAGCGCGCCGTCCACCAGCTGGGCGCCCAGGCCGATGAGGATGAACCACCAGAATGCGCTGCTCAGTTCCATGCACCGAGCCTAGCGCGTGAAAGAGTGCGGACCAAGGTCCGCACCCACCGGGTGCTCAACGATCAACGGGTGCCGTACAGCACCACGGTCTTGCCGCGGGCGTGCAACAGGCCATCGGTCTGCAGCTTCTTCAGCACGCGGCCGGCCATTTCGCGCGAGCAGCCGACCAGGCGGGCCAGTTCCTGGCGCGAGACGCGCAGCTGGCTGCCCTGCGGATGGCTCATCGCCTCCGGCTCCTGCGCCAGGTCGTGCAGGGTGCGCACGATCCGGTCGGTAACGTCCAGGAATGCCAGGCGGCTGGCCTTGCGGCTGGTGTCGAGCAGGCGCTTGGAGATCTGCTGGCCCAGCGCGTAGAGCAGGCGCGGGGCATCGGCCGACAGCGGGCCGAGGAACAGCTGGTGCAGGCGCTCGTAGCTGATTTCGGCCAGCTCGCAGGCGGTACGGGTCCTCAGGATCACCTCGCGGCGGTCCGATTCAACGAACAGGCCCATCTCGCCGACGAACTCGCCGGCACCGAAGTAGCCCAGCACCAGCTCGCGATCGTCATCTTCCTCGGCCATGATCGAAACCGAGCCGCTGATGACGTAATACAGGGTTCCCGCCGGGTCACCGGGTCGGAAGACGTCGGTACGGGTGGGGTATCGCCGCCTGTGGCTGTGCGCCAGGAAACGATCGATTGTGGCGATATCCAGGGCCAGTGGACTGCTAGCTAGGCGCACGGTTGACACGATAGGAGCGCTCCCTCTGCGCATGAACGGATTCACGGGGTCGATAGCGGAGCTTAACCAGCGCAATTGTTAAGGGCAAACAGTGTGCCAGATGTGAGCGCTCTTCACGTTCCCCCCGGGGACAGTTTGCCCCATAATTCCCCCTTTCCCTTCTTACACAGGAATCGACCGCCGTGGTCAAGCCGTTGCCTCGCCTGAGGCTGCAGGGTTTCAACAACCTCACCAAGGCGCTGAGCTTCAACATCTATGACGTGTGTTACGCGCGCACCGAAGAGGAGCGTCAGCGTTACATTGAATACATCGATGAAGAGTACAACGCCGACAGGCTGACTCAAATCTTGACCGATGTCGCCGAGATCATCGGCGCCAACATCCTGAACGTGGCCCGCCAGGACTACGATCCGCAGGGTGCCTCGGTGACCATCCTGATCTCCGAAGAACCGGTGATCGACAAGAAGCAGGCCGGCAAGGAGCTGATCTCCGATGCCGTGGTCGCGCACATGGACAAGTCGCACATCACCGTGCACACCTATCCGGAAACGCACCCGCAGGAAGGTATCGCCACCTTCCGCGCCGACATCGACGTGGCCACCTGCGGCGTCATTTCGCCGTTGAAGGCGTTGAACTACCTGATCGAAAGCCTCGAGTCGGACATCGTGATCATGGACTACCGCGTCCGTGGCTTCACCCGCGATGTGAAGGGCAAGAAGCACTACATCGATCACAAGATCAACTCGATCCAGAACTTCCTGGCCAAGAACATCAAGTCGCGTTACGAGATGTTCGACGTCAACGTCTACCAGGAAAACATCTTCCACACGAAGATGCACCTGAAGGACTTCGACCTGGACCAGTACCTGTTCGAGGAAAAGGCCAAGAACCTGTCGTTCAAGGAACGCATGAAGATCGAAGCGCTGCTCAAGCGCGAGATCGAAGAGCTGTTCCACGGCCGGAACCTGTCCGAGTAAGCCCCATGTGCGATGCCCGCAGGCATCGCCGCCCAGGCGGGACGACCCGCCCCGTGGAACCAGTGCCCCGCACGCGTTACAGTTCCACGGTGATGTACCGACCCACGGCCCGGTGTGAAAACACCGGGCCGTTTCGTTTTTCTCAAAAAAGGTAAGGAGCCCCCACCCATGCCCTGGATCTACCTGCTGCTGGCCGGCCTGTTCGAGATCGGTTTCGCCCTCGGAATGAAGTACTCCGAAGGCTTCAGCAAACCCCTTCCCACCGCTGCCACGGTCGTGTCCGCGCTGATCAGCCTGTACCTGATGAGCCAGGCGATGAAGAGCATCCCGGTCGGTACCGCCTACGCGATCTGGACCGGTATCGGCGCCATGGGCGTGGCGGTGCTGGGCATCTACCTGTTCAACGACAGCGCATCGCCGGCCCGCCTGGCCTGCGTGGGCCTGATCGTGGCCGGTGTGATCGGCCTGAAGCTGGTCTCGCCCAATTAACTGGTAGTGCCGGCCGCTGGCCGGCAACCTCCGGATCTTCTGCGGCGTCTGCGTGGTTGCCGGCCAGCGGCCGGCACTACCTGGCGGTCACAGCCGGTAGGCGATGGTCTTCATGACCTTGGAAGCCAGCGCCATCGCGCCCGGGATCGGGAACGGCAGGCGGCGTGCGCCGGCCTGTTCGGCGTGGTCCGCATGGCGGGCCTCGTCTTCCTTCATCACGGCGATGACCGCGCGGCTGCGCAGGTCGCCGGCCGGCAGGTCGACCAGGTGCTCGTCCAGATGGGCTTCCACCTGGCGCTCGGTCTCGACCACGAAGCCCAGGTTCCAGCCGTCGCCGCGCAGCCCGGCCAGGGTGCCGATGGTGTAGCTGCCGGCGTACCAGAGCGGGTTGAACAGGCTCGGACGGCTGTCCAGTTCGCCCAGGCGGGTGGCGCACCAGGCCAGGTGGTCGGTTTCTTCCTGGGCCGCTTCCAGCAGGTGTTCACGCGTGGCCGGGTCGCGGGCCACGGCCGCCTGGCCGAAGTAAAGGCCCTGTGCGCAGACCTCGCCGACGTGGTTGATCCGCATCAGGCCGGCCGCGTGGCGGCGTTCGGTGCTGTCCATGCCCGGCTCGTCGGTGTCCGCAGCCGGATAGGGGCGGGCCGCCGGCGGGTTGCCGAACACCGTGTCCAGGGCGCGCTGCGCCTCGGTCAGCAGGTGGTCCAGCGGGGTGATCTGGCGGAGCACGGTCATGGCGGTACACGGTGGGGCGGAAGACCCCGCGATTCTCGCCCGACCCCGTCCCCCTGCCAACCCGGTCAAGGGCCGGCTTGCAACGGGGGGCTGACCTGCGTACAATCCCGCCTCTTACGCTTCACCTTTTCACAACGCGTGGCAGAGTTCCGGCGAGCCTTTCGCCGCAATGAGCCCGACCTAACCTAGAGTTCTTCATGAGCACTTTCACTGCCAAGAACGAGACCGTCCAGCGCGACTGGTACCTCGTCGACGCCGAGGGCAAGACCCTGGGCCGTCTCGCCACCGAGCTGGCCCGCCGTCTGCGTGGCAAGCACAAGCCGGTCTACACCCCGCACGTTGATACCGGCGACTACCTGGTCGTCATCAATGCAGAAAAGATTGCCGTCACCGGCAAGAAGCTGCAGGACAAGATGTATCACCGTTTCACCGGTTACATCGGCAACCTGAAGACCGAATCCCTGGCACAGGCGCTGGAGCGCCACCCGGAGCGCGTGATCGAGATCGCCGTGAAGGGCATGCTGCCGAAGGGCCCGCTGGGTCGCCAGATGTACCGCAAGCTCAAGGTCTACGCCGGCACTGAGCATCCGCACGCCGCACAGCAGCCGCAGGTTCTGGATATCTAATCATGGCTATCACTCAAAACTACGGCACTGGCCGCCGCAAGTCCTCCACCGCTCGCGTGTTCCTGCGCAAGGGTTCGGGCAACATCACCGTCAATGGCCGTCCGCTGGACGAGTTCTTCGGTCGTGAGACCGCGCGCATGATCGTGCGCCAGCCGCTCGAGCTGACCAAGAACACCGAAAGCTTCGACATCCTGGTCACCGCCGCTGGCGGCGGCACCACCGGCCAGGCCGGTGCGATCCGTCTGGGCATCGCCCGTGCTCTGGTCGAGTACGACGAAACCCTGAAGTCCGAGCTGCGCAAGGCTGGCTTCATGACCCGTGACGCCCGTGAAGTCGAGCGTAAGAAGGTCGGTCTGCACAAGGCCCGCCGCGCCACCCAGTTCTCCAAGCGCTGATCTACCGCGCCTGGTTGGGCTCCTTCGGGAGCCCGCTGGTTGGACAAGCAAAAGCCCGGCTTCGGCCGGGCTTTTGTCGTTCTGGGGTCGTGGATTTCCTGGTTGCCGGCCAGCGGCCGGCACTACCCGTGGTCCGCATGCCTGACCCCGGTCTCTGTCTGGAGAAGGGCCCCCTTGTTGTTCAAGGGGGTGCGCCGACAGGCGCGGGGATAAGGTGGAATGCGCGACCAAATTAAAAGCAAAAGGCCAGATCTTTCGATCTGGCCTTTTGCTTTTAATTTGGCTGCCCCGGATGGATTCGAACCACCGAATGCCTGAGTCAGAGTCAGGTGCCTTACCGCTTGGCGACGGGGCAAAACGTGCAACTATTTTCTCACTTTTCACGCTGAAAAACAACTTGATTTTCAGTGTGGTGGCTATGGGTGGACTCGAACCACCGACCCCAGCATTATGAGTGCTGTGCTCTAACCGGCTGAGCTACATAGCCTTGGTGAGCCCGCTATTCTGCGGATGTGTATCGCCCCTGTCAACACTTTTGTATCGTGCTTGTGGGCCGACAGGCGGCATGGGATAGTCCCGACCAGTAGATTTTTTAGGAGTCCGCATCGTGATCGATCCGGACGGCTATCGACCGAACGTCGGCATTGTGCTGATGCGGCAGGACGGCCAGGTGTTCTGGGCACGACGTGTGCGCCGGGACGGCTGGCAGTTCCCGCAGGGTGGCATGAATACCGACGAGACGCCTGTCGAGGCCATGTATCGTGAACTGCAGGAAGAGACCGGCCTGCTGCCTGAGCACGTGGAAGTGCTCGGGGCAACGCCCGGCTGGCTGCGCTACAAGCTGCCGGCGCGGGCGATCCGCCGCAACGAGCGGCAGGTCTGCATCGGCCAGAAGCAGGTCTGGTTCCTGCTGCGCCTGACCGGCGACGAATCCCACGTGAAGCTGGACCACACCGACTCCCCCGAGTTTGACCACTGGCGCTGGGTGGACTTCTGGTACCCGGTGGAGCACGTGGTGATGTTCAAGCGTGGCGTCTATGCGCGCGCCTTGCGACATCTGGCGCCGTTGGCGCGCGGGGTGGCCGGGCAGGGCGTGACCGCCATGCCCAAGAGCGCTGCGGAGGCCTGGATGCCGGGCCATACCGCCGGGCATGACCGCCCACGCAAGCGCCCACGGACCCGCGGCTACTGGCCGAAGAAGGCCACCGGCGATGGTCCGGCTACGTGACCGGCTGAACCGTATCGAGAATGGTTCAGGTCTCTGATTGACAACCATTCTCGTTTCCATTGGAATAGCCAACAGGCCACTCTTGGCCTGTCAGCCCGGTTCACGCCTGTGTACGTCTGCATCTGCAACGGAGTCACCGACCACCAGATCCGCGAAGCCGCCAGCCATGGCGTCAGCACGGTGGCCGAACTGACCATGCGTACCGGTTGTGGTGCCACCTGCGGTTCCTGCCTGGACATGGCCGGCGATCTGCTGGCCAAGGCGCGTGCCACCCACGATCTGCCGCTGCCGGTCCTCGGTCTGGCCCAGGTCGCCTGATCGTCTCTTTCGCGGCGCGTTGACGCCGCGCTTTCGCATCCTTCACGTGCGGCCGCACAGGCCAATGCGCACGATTCGCGTTCCTTCACGGCCGCGCGCAAGGCGTTAAAGTGCCTGCGTTTTCAGCGTGCAGGAGCACCCCCATGAAGGGCGACACCAAGGTCATCGAATTCCTCAACAAGGTCCTCTACAACGAGCTGACCGCGATCAACCAGTACTTCCTGCACGCCAAGATGCTGAAGAACTGGGGCATCAAGGAGCTGGCCGAACACGAGTACAAGGAATCGATCGACGAGATGAAGCATGCCGACATGCTTGCCGACCGCATCCTGTTCCTCGAAGGCCTGCCGAATTTCCAGGCGCTGGGCAAGCTGCGCATCGGCGAGAACCCGACCGAGATCCTGCAGTGCGACCTGTCGCTGGAGCGCGACGGCGTAGTGACCCTGCGCGAGGCCGTGGCCTACTCCGATTCGGTGGGTGACTACGTCAGCCGCCAGCTGTTCGTGAAGATCCTCGATTCGGAAGAAGAGCACATCGACTGGCTGGAAACCCAGCTCGACCTGATCGAGCGTATCGGCGAGCCGAAGTACCTGCTCAGCAAGCTGGAAGAGTGACGTAGCGTCGAGCTTGCTCGACTGTGATCAGCATGGCGATGGTCGAGCAAGCTCGACGCTACCGATGCTGTGCCAGGTAGCCCGTCAGCGCCACGCGCGCCCGGGCGAATTCGGCAACCAGCAGCGCCACCGCCACTGCGGGGCGCTGCAGGCTGCCACTACGGGCTTCGTGCTCGATCCGCTGCGCGATTGCCGACAGCGACAACGCCCCCACGTTCGCACTCGATGATTTAAGGCTGTGGGCGATTGCCTGCAGTCGCGGCTCGTCGCTGCTCTGCGCGGCCTGCTGCAGCTGCTGCACCATCGCCGGCGCATCCTCCAGGAACACCGAGACGATCTGGAGGGCGGTATCGCCGATCACCGCGTGCAGTTCGTCCAGCACATCACGGTCCAGCACCGGTTGCGTCACCGCTTGGCTTTTCGTCTCTTGTAGAGCCGGGCCATGCTCGGCTGGCGGGATCCCACTGGCCCCGGATGCATCGCCGTCGAGCAAGCTCGACGCTACGACATCGCGTGATCGCTGCCCCCAGCGCCTCAACAGCGCATGCAAGGTGGCGCGTGCGATCGGCTTGGACAGGTAGTCGTCCATGCCGGCCTGCAGGCAGCGTTCGCGGTCACCGGCCATGGCGTTGGCCGTCATCGCGATGATCGGCAACCGCGAGCGCCCGGTTTCCGTTTCTTCCGCACGCCAGCGGCGCGTGGCGGCGTAGCCGTCCAGCACCGGCATCTGGCAATCCATCAGCACCACGTCCACGCCGCCTTCGCGAAGGGCGGCCAGTGCCTGCTTGCCGTCGGCGGCGTTGCGCACCTCGCACTGGAACACGCGCAGCAGATGCTCGGCCACCATCCGGTTGACCGTGTTGTCTTCCACCAGCAGCACGCGCAGGTGCAATGGCGGCAGCGTCGGTGCGGGCAAGCCGTCTTCGGCATTGGCCAGCAGGGCGGCAGGGCGGGCAGGCGTGGCAGGCGCCGCCAGCAGTGCATGCAGGGCTGCATCATCGAAATGCGGGAGCAGCTGGCGTTGGCGCGGGCGTTGTGCAGGCGTGTCTTCCTGCAGCCACAGTACCTGCAGTGCATCATCGTCGCCGCGCTCGGCCAGCGCCTGCTGCAGCGTGACCTCGCCGTTGCGGCGGGTGCGGGAATCGACAATCAGCCATGCCGGTGCTGGTTGTCCGGGCCGCGCGGGAGCGCGCAGGCGCTCGACCACGGCATCCAGCTGTGCCAGCACCTGCACCTGCAGCCCATGGTGGGCGGCGATGCGCTCGATGCGTGCCTGCAGCGTTGCATCGGCGCTGAACAACAGTAGCGCTGCGGGGGCGCGCGCCATCGCAGGCAGGTCGCCGGGTACTTTCAGCAGCGGGATCTCGAACCAGAACGTTGCGCCCTGGCCGGGCGTGGACTGCACGCCGATCTGCCCGTGCATCAGGTCGATGATGCGCTTGCAGATGGCCAGGCCCAGGCCGGTGCCACCGTAGATGCGCGTGGTCGAGGCATCGGCCTGGCTGAAGGACTGGAACAGGCGTGCCTGCAGTGCCTCATCGATGCCGATACCGGTGTCGATGATCTCGAAGCGCAGCTGGTGCTGTGCCGCACCTTCGCCCAGGCGCTGCACGCGCAGCTGCACCTGGCCGCGGGCGGTGAACTTGATGGCATTGGCCAGCAGGTTGCTCAGCACCTGGCGCAGGCGTACCGGGTCGCCGCGCACCGGCAGGCGCACCGATGGGTCAAGCTGCAGGGCCAGGGACAGGCCCTTGGCATCGGCGGCGCGTTGCATCAGCTGCACCACGCCATCGAGCAGGTCGCGCAGGTTGAAGCTGGTGATCTCCAGTTCCAGCGCCTGCGCTTCCAGCCGGGAGTAGTCGAGGATGTCGTCGACGATGCGCAGCAGCTGCTGTGAACTGGCCGAAGCGGTGGCCAGCATCTGCCGCTGGTCTTCACCCAGCGGCCCGCGCGCGATCAGCTCCAGCATCGGCAGGATGCCGTTGAGCGGCGTGCGGATCTCGTGGCTCATCGTGGCCAGGAACTCGCCCTTGGCCAGCACGGCCGCTTCGGCGGCCTGCTTGGCCTGCAGCAGCTGCTGTTCCAGCTGGCCCTGGCGTTCGGTGGTGCGGCGCAGCTGGTCGCGCTCGCTGGCCAGCGCGCTGTGCTCGCGCTGCAGCTGGGCCAGTGCCCGGTTGCGCGCGCGCAGGCGCAGGCCCAACAGCAGCAGTGCGACGGCCGCAGCAAGGGCAACCAGCAGCACGCCCCACAGCGGCACCTCAGAGCACCGCGTTGTGGAAGTCGAAGTTCAGGTCACTGCCGGCCGACTGCACCATGTTGCCCTGGATGTAATCGACGCCGCCGACCCACATCGCTGCCGCGGCCTGCGGGTCCTCGATCTGCTGGCCGATGATCTGCAGCCCGGCGGCATGCGCCTGTTCGATCGCCTTGCGCAGTTCCTCGCGCGTGGCCGGGTTGGAATGGCTGCTGGAGAACCGCGCGGCCATGCGCACGAACGACAGCGGCAGCTGGGTCAGCAGTGCATCGGCTTCGCCACTGGGTTCGAACTGGCTCAGGCAGAAGCGCACGCCGGCGCCGGCCATGCGCTGGCAGAACTGCTGCAGCGGCACGGTGTGGATCAGCGCGTCGGGCAGGCGCACGTCGATCACCAGCGCACTGCCGGGCAGGTCACGCTGCTGCAGTGATTCCAGCAGCCAGTCGCCAAAGGCATCGCGCTGCAGGGTGCGCAGCGACTGCGAAACGAACAGGTTCAGCGGTTGCGTTGCGTGCCTGTACAGGTCCAGCAGGCCCAGCGCATGGTCCATCACCTGCTGGTCGAGGTCGGCGATGCGGCCTGCCGCTTCGGCGGCGGGAATCACCTGGCCGGCCGCCAGCACCGTGCCGTCGGCCTGGCGCAGGCGCAGCAGCAGCTGGTACTGCGCGGTGTTGCCACCGGCGACAGCGACGATCGGCTGATAGGCCAGCTCCAGCTGGCCTTCCAGCAGTGCCAGGTGTTCCTGTTCGGTGACGGCCTGGCGATGCACGTGGCCCGCCACGCCGGCGCTGAGCAGACGTGCCTGCAGGGTGGTGCGCTCGACCGCTTCCAGTGCAGCGTTGGCATCGTCGAAGCCCGGCGACAGCGGCGCGTAACCCACCACGCCGCGCAGATGCACCGATTCATCATCACGGATCACGAAGGCGCGTGCCGAGAGCTGCTCACGCAGGGTCGCGGCGATGCTTTCCAGGCTGTCTTCATCGGTATTGCGGGCCAGCAGCAGGAAGCTGTTGTCGTTCAGGCGTGCCAGCAGGTGCGGATGGCCGGCCTCGGCCAGGCGCTGCCCGGCCTGCACCATCAGGCGCTCGAAGGCGGCGTAGCCATAGCGTTCGCGCAGGCCCAGCGCGCTGGCCACTTCAATGAAGAACACGCCGCCCCGGTCGCGATGGGTGAGGGTGGCGTTGAGTTGCTGCAGCACGTGGTGACGTGTCGGCAGGCCGGTTTCCGGATTGCTGGTGGCCGGTGCGCCGGTAGCACCAGGCAGGGTCGCTGCCTGCGCACGTGCGCGGCGGATGCGGTTGGCCACGGCGGCGATCAGGTGGCGGGGGCGGATCGGCTTGCTCAGATAATCGTCGGCGCCGCTGTCGAGCACCTCGAACTGGCGTTCCGGGTCCGGATCGCCGCTCAGGAACACGATCGGCAGCAACTGCAGGCCAGGCTGCTGGCGGATCAGCGCGGTCAGGCGCATGCCGTCCAGGCCGGGCAGGTGCAGGTCCATCAGGATCAGGTCGGGCCGATGCTCCTTGATCGCCTGCAGCGCGCCGTCGGCATCGCTGTGCACGATCGCCTGCATGCCGGCGCCATGCAGCACGCTCTGTGCGAACAGGGCCTGCGCGCGGTCGTCCTCGACGATCAGCACGCGGTAGGGCGAATCGGAGGGCGGCGGCGCCTGGTCGTTGTTGCCAGCCTCGGCCAGCACGGCCGGGGCCGGCAACGGCGGCGGTGCGCTGCCGATCGATGCGGGTGCGTCGGAGGCGGCCAGCGGCGGAACCGCGGCCGGCGCTGCGGCGACCGCGCTCGCCGGTTCAGCGGTCCAGCGTTGCCAATGATCGGCCGGAGGGGTTTCAGCGCGTCCCGGGCGGGCGCCCGCGGGGGATTCGTTTGCGGCCATCGGTGCTCCTGGTGTTCGCGTCCATTATGCGACAAGCCCGGCGATCAACCGGTACCGGGCTGGCGTGGACTGTCGGGCGACGCACTGCGTGCCAGCCAGCGCACGCCCTTCCACAGGGCGCGCCAGACCAGCCACACCAGCAGCGCGCCGGCCAGGCTGCAGGCCAGCACCACGATCAGCGCGATCCACGGGTGTGCCAGGGCCAGGGCCAGGCCACCGACCACCACGGTGTCCTCGGCGGCGGAGGCCACCCAGTTGCTGGCAGGCTCGGGCGATGTATTGAGCAGGGCGCGGGTGCCGGCCTTCAGGCCATGGCTGGCCAGCGCGACACCGGCACCGGCAGCAAGTGCGCCGGTGCCCAGCTGCCCATCCGGCGACAGCGTGGCTGCGGCAAGGAAGGCACCTGCGGGTACGCGTGCCAGGGTCTGCACCAGATCCCACGCCGAGTCGACGCCGGGAATCTTGTCGGCGAAGAATTCGGTCACCGCCAGCGCTGCTGAGGTGCCCAGCACCCACCACGATTCCGTGGCCTGCAGGGCCGGCGGCAGGTCGACCCAGCCGAGCAGGCCGGCCAGGCCGACACCGAACACGGTGAGGTAGACGCGGATGCCGGCCAGCCAGGCCAGCAGGATGCCGATCACGAACAGGTGGGCTTCGGTCATGGCGATGCTCCGGCGACGGAACTGTGCAGGGGACCACACTATCGACGATGGCATGCCTGAACGCCACAGACGGTGGCTCGCCACTGCGCAGGAAACCCACCCGTCCTGTCATACACTAGCCCGTCGTTTGCCACAGGGGCCGTACCGGTGTCGCCCTCGCGATGCCCCGGAATCCACCCATGACCAACCGTCCTCCCATGCGCGTGCAGGTTCGCCTGCCCGGCGCGCCGCAACCGCCGGCCGACCGTCGCCGCCTGCTGGTGATCGGCGGCATCTGGCTGCTCAGCCTGGTGCTGGCCGTGCTGGGTGGCTGCTGGATGGCCACGCCGCGCGATGCACAGGGCCAGCGCCT
Source organism: Stenotrophomonas sp. 86428_Sma (assembly GCF_056481585.1). Lineage (NCBI taxonomy): Bacteria > Pseudomonadati > Pseudomonadota > Gammaproteobacteria > Lysobacterales > Lysobacteraceae > Stenotrophomonas > Stenotrophomonas sp. 86428_Sma. The sequence goes on along the minus strand of NZ_CM151156.1, from coordinate 4,529,625 downwards.
GCAGGCCGCCGAGAAGCGCGCCGAGACGTTGCAGGCGCAGCTGACCGAACTGCGCCAGAAGCAGGCCACGCTGGAAGCCTCCGACCGCATCAGCCGCGCCGCCAACACCGAGGTGCAGTCCTCGCTGGCCGAACGCGATGAGGAAATCGCCGGCCTGCGTGCCGACGTTGCCTTCTATGAGCGCCTGGTGGGTTCGACCAGCCAGCGCAAGGGCCTGAACACCCATTCGATCGAGTTCAGCCCGGAAGCGGCCGGCACCTGGCAGTACACCGCCGTGCTGACACAGAACCTCAACCGCGGCGCCATCAGCCAGGGGCAGATGCGTTTCACCGTGGAAGGCGTCAAGAACGGCAAGCTGGCCACGATCAGCTGGGATGATCTGCACCAGCGCAGCAAGGTACCGGGACAGGATTACTCGTTCCGGTACTTCCAGCAGCTCACCGGCAGCGTGATGCTGCCGGCTGACTTCACCCCGCAACGCGTGCGGGTGACATTGGGGAGTGGTACGGGGGGTACCACCCAGGTATTCGACTGGAAACAGGCCGGTGCGCCGGCCGCCAAAGGGGAGTAGGCAGATGTTCGGAAGCAGCAAATCCAACCGTGAAGGCCAGCTGGTGGTGGATGCCCTGATCGGCAACCAGGTGGTGATCCGCGGTGATGTGGAATTCAGTGGTGGCCTGTATGTGGAAGGCCGCATCCACGGCAAGGTGATCGCCGCCGAAGGCGCCAGCGGCGCGACCTTGACGGTCGCCGAGCATGGCGTGATCGAAGGTGAGATCCGTGCCCAGGTGGTGGTCATCAGTGGACGCCTGGACGGCGACGTGCATGCCACCGAGAAGGTCGAACTGACCCCGAGCGCGCGGGTCAATGGCAACGTCCATTACCAGGTGGTGGAGATGAATGCGGGTGCCCAGCTGAACGGCCGCCTGATCCATGCCAGCGCCCCGATGGCGGCCCTGCCGGCCCCGGAAGGTGATGAGGCCAATGGCGGCAAGGGTGACACCGCCGCACGCCGCAAGCTGGCCGAGGCGATGGCTTGAAAGCCATCGTCGGCACCCCCATGCTGACACCATGAGCACGCTAGTCTCCCTGCCCGGCGCCACCCCGGTTGCCGCGCCCGATTACCAGTCGCTGGAGCGCCCGCTGAACTTCACCGAGTCGGCGGCCGCCAAGGTCAAATCCCTGATCCAGGAAGAGGGCAACCCCGACTTGGCCCTGCGCGTGTACATCGAAGGCGGTGGCTGTTCGGGCTTCCAGTACGGGTTCGAGTTCGACGAGAACCGTGCCGAGGATGACCTGGCGGTACAGACCAGCGGGGTGACCCTGCTGGTCGACCCGCTGAGCCTGCAGTACCTGATGGGCGCCGAGGTGGACTACACCGAGAGCCTGACCGGTGCCCAGTTCGTGATCCGCAACCCGAACGCCAAGACCACCTGCGGCTGCGGCAGCAGCTTCAGCATGTAAGAGGCCTGTGGCCGGAAGGTGCCAACCAAGGTTGGCACCTCTGTAGATCCACGCCATGCGTGGATGCTGTGCCTGCACGCCCACACCGGCAGATTGCGCACAGCGCCGAACTTGCCACCTGCATCGATTGGCGGCACGCTTGCCGGATGCCCAATACTCCTTCGCCGCTTTCCGGTTTCGCTTTCGTTGGCGAACCGCTGGAGCGCGCCGATGCCCTGCGCGACGATGCCGATGCACTGGCGCGCCTGTGGCCGGGCGCGCGCATTCTCGTGCTCGATCAGGACGGCAGCGCCTTCACCGGCGATGACGACCAGCCGCTGGCGCTGACCGGCGCCGACATCGGCGGCGGCCCCGGTGCCGCGATCTTCCTTGGCCTGCGTGGCGAGCAGGCCTGGTTCTCGGTCGAAGCCGCCAACGTTACCGTCACGGCCCCGCGCCGCCTCGACCTGCGCCAGGCCGCACTGCTGTGGCCGATGGCCGATGCGACCGCCTTCAGCTATGCCCGCGGCATGTCCTACTGGCATTCGCGCACCCGCTTCTGCGGCGTGTGCGGCGGTGCCGTGGCGTTTGCCCGTGGCGGCTTCGTTGGCCGTTGCGCGCAGTGTTCCACCGAGCATTACCCGCGTGTCGATCCCGCCGTGATCGTCGCCGTGGAAAACCAGGGCCGGCTGCTGCTGGGCCGGCAGTCGAACTGGGCACCGCGGCGTTACTCGGTGCTGGCCGGCTTCGTGGAACCCGGCGAGACCTTCGAGCAGACCGTGGTGCGTGAAGTGCACGAGGAGAGCAAGGTACGGGTGACCGCCTGCCAGTACCTCGGTTCGCAGCCGTGGCCGTTCCCGGGCGCGCTGATGATCGGTTTCCGTGCACAGGCGCAGGATGACCTGCCGACCGTGGATGGCGAGCTGGAAGATGCGCGCTGGTTCAGTGCCGACGAGGTCGGCGCGGCACTGGCACGCGATGTGGAGGACGATGGCCAGGGCATCCGCCTGTCGCCGCCGATCTCGATTTCGCGCGGCCTGATCGAACACTGGTACCGGCAGCAGAAGGGCTGAGCGGGGCTGACGGTGGCGCCTGTATTGCCGCCACCTGAACACGGCCCGGGTTACAGTCCGGTTCACCGCTGAGGGCGCCGCTGCGACAGGTAAGGTAGCGACGCCGAGCGTTCTGTTTCGTAGGGAGACCTGCCATGTTCACCACCCTGGCCGCCGTGCTGGTGGCACTGGCCCTGGGCCATGTTGCCCCGGCCGCTGCCGCCTCGCTGCGCCGTTTCGACGGCTTCCGGCGTTGGCTGGGCTGGCTGGACGCGCGCGGTGGCAAGGCCTGGCAGGGGCCGGCAGGCGTTGCCCTGGCACTGCTGCCGCCGCTGCTGCTGATGGCGCTGCTGGCGTGGCTGCTGCGTGGGGTGCTGTTCGGCCTGCCGTCGCTGCTGCTGGGCGTGGCGGTGCTGGCGTGGTGCTGGGGCCCGCGCGATCTGGACCGCGATATCGAAGCGATCATCGATGCCGATGACGCGGCGACGCGCCAGGCCGCGGTGCGTAACCTGCAGGCGGCCGGTGGCAGCCTGCGCGAGGACATTCCGTCACTGGTCGAGGCAACCGTGCTCAACGCCTTGCGGCGCTGGTTCGCGGTGCTGTTCTGGTTCCTGCTGCTGGGCCCGGCCGGTGCTCTCGGTTACCGGCTGCTGGCGCTGATGGCGGAAAGCCCGATGCGTGCCCGCGTGCCGGTGGAGCCGCTGGCGCTGGCGCAGCGCCTGCTGGGCTGGATCGAGTGGCCGGTGGCGCAGCTGATGGCATTTTCGATGGCGCTGGTGGGCAACTTCGATACGGCGTGGAAGGCCTGGCGCCAGGCCCACGGCGAGCGCCTGGCCGGCAACATCGGCTTCCTCGGCGCGGTGGCGCGGGCCAGCGTCAATGCCGAGCTGCGCGAGGATGCGCACGATTACACCGAGGCGGGGCTGTTGCCGGTGTGGCAGCGGTTGCCGGACCTGCGGGATGCGATGAGCCTGGTGTGGAGGATGCTGCTGCTGTGGCTGGCGATCCTGGCCCTGCTGGTGATTGCAGGCTGGGTGACGTAGTTGCTTTGCAGGGCTTGCAGCCCTGCACCTGCAGAAGCAACGGCAACGGCAACGGCAACGGCAACGGCAGGATTGCTGCGGGCTGGCGGGGTGGATCGGATGGCGGGGGACGCCGTGAATCCGTCCATGGAGGCTTGGTCGCCGCATCCATGCGGCTCACACCCCCGCCATCCGACCCACCCCGCCTTCGACAGATTCCCGCGGCTGTTGGTAGGTGTCGACCTTGGTCGACACGGTAGATCCACGCCATGCGTGGATGCAGAGCGAAGCGATCCGCTTCCGCTTTTGATCTTCTCTTTCTTTTCCGTGGTGGACGCGCACGGAAACTGTCCGTGGCCGGGCGGGATGGGTTTGCGGGGGTGTCCGCGGCATGGGCCCGAGGCATGCCTCGGGCGGGTTGGGCAGGAGGCTCAACCCCGGTCTTGCCGTGTGCGCAGGACAGCGCACACGAGCAAGCCGCGGCCAAGCCTCCACGGACGGATTCACGGCGTCCCCCGCAAACCCATCCCGCCCGGCCAACCCCATGATCGACAAACGCCGCCCACCACGAGGGGCTGCGCCGTTGGCTGGAAACCTAGATCGGTGCCAGTGCGGTGAACGGTGCCCACGGCAGGTTGCGCAGCAGCGCATACCCGGGCAGCACCCAGAGCCAGAACACGGGATTGGCCAGCACCCGCATCAGCGGGTCGAGCACACGCGGGCGGATGCCGGCGATGTTCAGCAGCATCAACAACAGGAACGGCAGGCTGATGACCAGCAGCGGGTTCATCGCCATCGCGCCGGGCAGGTCGAAGTGGACCAGGGAATACAGGCAGCGCGTGCTGCCACAGCCCGGGCAGTACAGGCCGGTCAGCGCGTACAGCGGGCAGCTCGGCAGGGGATTGCCGGCGACATACGGATTGACGTTGCGCAGCACCACCGTGGCACCCACGGCCAGGCCGGCGGAAACCAGCAGCGGTGCCCAGCGGGCGAGTCGGGAACGAGCGGGAAGCGCGGACATGCAACAACGGATCCGGCGCAGGCGCCGGATCCGTCCAGGCGTATCAGTAGTTGCCGTTGCTCATCGCGCCCATGCCGCCGAGCACAACGAAGAACAGCACGTACAGCACGACCAGCACGACCCAGGCGATGGCCGACCACATGGCCCACTTCTTGGCCTTGGCGGCGGAGTCCTGGGCGCCGGCGATGTCGCCGGCCGCCAGCTTGCCGTTGACCTGGGCGGCGTAGACGATCGACACGATGCCGGCCGGCAGGCAGCAGAACAGGGTGGTCAGGATCGCCCAGACCAGGTTGTTCGGGACCTGCGGAGTAGCAGTATTCATGGGTTCAAGCTCCTTGATGGGTGGTGGTGGTGAATCATTGGTCGGAAAGAGCGCCCAGTACGGCCAAGCCGCCGAACAGCCCGAACCACAACAGCAACAGGACCGGCAGGGCCACGGCCGAAGCCACCGCCCACCAGCCCGCTTTGCGCGACGCACTGTAGGCCCCCGGCAGGTCGCCGGCCGCGCGGCGGCCATCGACCTGGGAGGCGTACACGATCGACACCACGCCCAACGGCAGGCAGCAGAACAGCGTCGTCAGGATCGCCCAGACCAGATGGTTGGGGATGTAGACCGGACGGCTGAGCGGTGGTGGTTGATTCAAAGCGAGACTCCATTCCTTGGTGGCCGGCCATGATGAATCGGCCGGACCTCCCCCCTGTGGGTGCGTAATCTACCGCAACCTGCGTTGCATGTATGCGTTTACAGTCACGACATGTCGCGTACACCACTGGACGGTGACGTATGTGGGGGAGTCCGCTGGGCCCGCTCGGCGGGCCCATCTCGTCAGGCGTGATCGCCGCGCAGGGCCCGCACCTGGGCCTCCAGCACCGGCGCGCTGGTGCTGTGGCCATCCACGGCCGCTGCCGCCACCACCTCGACGGTGGCGCGGAAACGGCGCGGCACGCGCATGCGGCCCAGGCGGCTGTCGCGCCGGCTCCACATGCTCGACCACATGCCGCGCAGCGCCATCGGCACCACCGGCACCGGCCGCCGTTCGAGGATCTTCTCGACACCGGACTTGAACGGTGCCATCGCACCATCCTTGGTCAGCGCGCCTTCCGGGAAGATGCAGACCAGCTCGCCTTCGGCCAGCGCAGCGTCGATGTCATCGAACGCGCGCTGCATCAGCGCCGGGTCTTCGCGCGCACCGGCGATCGGGATCGCTTTGGCGGTCCGGAAGATCCAGCGCATCACCGGGATGTTGAAGATCTTGTAGTACATGACGAAGCGCACCGGGCGCGGGATCGTCGCCGACAGGATCAGTGCGTCCATGTAGCTGACATGGTTGCAGACCAGCAGCGCGGCGCCCTCGTCCGGCACGTTGGCCTCGATGCTGTGCGGGCGCAGGCGGTACAGGGTGCGCACCATCAGCCAGCTGAGGAAGCGCATCAGGAATTCGGGGACGATGGTGAAGATGTAGATCGCCACCAGTGCGTTGGCGATGGCCAGCGCCAGGAACTGCTGCGGGATGGTCCAGTGCAGCAGCTTGTGCGCGGCCAGCGACAGCAGGGCTGCGCCGACGATGAAACCGGAGTTCTGGATGTTCAGCGCCGCAAACACGCGCGACATCTGCGCCTTCGGCGTGCGGCTCTGGATCAGCGCGAACAGCGGCACCACGAAGATGCCGGTGAACAGGCCGATGCCGATCAGGTCGATGACGATGCGGATGCTGCCCGGCTGCTGCAGGAACGTCCCGATGGTCAGTCCGTGCACGGTCGCTTCGCCACTGCGGGCGAAATACAGGTCGAGCAGGAACGCGGTCATGCCGAACGCACCCAGCGGCACCAGGCCGATTTCCACCGTGCGCGCCGACAGCTTCTCGCACAGCAGCGAGCCAACGCCGGTGCCGACCGAGAACAGGGCCAGGGCGAACAGATACAGCTTGGGTTCGCCGCCGAGGTTGGCCAACGCGTAATTGGGCAGCTGCGATGTCAGCACGGTACCGACGAACCAGAACCAGGATACCCCGAGGATGGCGTTGCGCACCGCCTTCTGCTGCCGTGCCATGCGCAGCACGACCCGCGACTCCGGCAAGGGGTTCCAGTTGATCTTCAGGTTCGGATCGCCGGCGTCGACCTTGGGAATCAGGCGCGCCGCGATGTTGCCGCAGATGGCCAGAGCGATCACCGCTGTGGCTGCCACGATCGGACCGTGGCTGCCCGCAAGCAGGAACACAGAGCCGCCGATGATCATGCCGGACAGGATCGAGATCGAAGTACCCATCTCGACCAGGCCGTTGCCGCCCGTCAGTTCCTCGGGTTTCAGCACCGAGGGCAGTACCGAGTACTTTACCGGGCCGAACAGGGTCGACTGCATGCCGGTACAGAACAGCGCGACCAGCAGGAACGGCAGGCTCTCGGTGATGAAACCGACAGCCGCCATCGACATGATCACGATCTCCATGGTGGTGGTGATCACGATCAGCCGCGATTTCTCCAGTTTGTCGGCGATCTGCCCGGCCAGCGCCGAAAACAGGAAGTACGGCAGGATGAAGATGGCTGGCGCCAGCGTGGTGTAAAGCGAACGCTGCTCCTCCGAAACGCCCAGATAGAACAACAGGCCGATGATCGCCTGCCGGTACACGTTGTCGTTGAACGCTCCGAGCGCCTGGACGACGAAGAACGGCAGGAAACGGCGCTGGCGCAGCAGGGCGAACTGGTTGTGACCGGACATGGAGCCTCCTTGACCGGCGCAGCCTAGCATTCCTGCCTATCCGCCGGGACCATGGCGGGATGCATCCACGCATGGCGTGGATCTGCTGAAGCCCCACAACTGTGGGTGCGGACCGTTGGTCCGCACACCCTGATAGGTCTCAGACGATATCGTCGACCACGCCGCCATCCACGCGCAGCGCCGCACCCGAGGTCGCCGAGGCTTGCGGCGAGGCCAGGTACACCACCATGTTGGCCACTTCCTCGACCGTGGCGGTGCGCTGGATCACCGAAGACGGCCGGTGAGCCATCACGAACTCGCGGCCGATCTGCTCCAGTGGCTTGCCGCTGCGCTGGCGTTCATCTTCGAACATCGCCGCGAAACCGTCGGACAGGGTCGGGCCGGGCAGCACCGCGTTGACGGTGACGCCGCTGCCGGCCACGCGCTTGGCCAGGCCGCGCGACAGCGACAGCTGCGCGGTCTTGCTGACACCGTAGTGGATCATGTCGGCCGGAATGTTGCGTGCCGATTCGGACGAGATGAACAGCACGCGACCCCAGCCGGCATCGACCATCGCCGGCAGCAGTGCCCGCGACAGGCGCACGCCGGACATCACGTTGGTCTGCCAGTAACGTTCCCAGGTCGCGTCTTCGGTCTCGAAGAAGTCCTCGGGGCCGAAAATGCCGGCGTTGTTGACCAGGATGTCGACCTTGGGCAGGCCTGCCAGCAGCGTGTCGACGCCGGCCGCATCGGAGAGGTCGGCGGCCACGCCGAGCACGTCGGCACCCGGAACGGCGGCGAGCAGGCGCTGGCGGGCGCGTTCGACGCTGTCGGTGCTGCGGCCGTTGAGAATGATCCGCGCGCCCGCGTTGGCCAGGCCCTGGGCAATCGCCAGGCCGATGCCGGCGGTGGAGGCGGTGACCAGCGCGGTACGGCCGGTGAGTTCGATCTTCATGGGGAATCCGGGGGAGCAGGGATCACCCAGTATCCGCGCGGGAACGTGATCGGGGCGCATCGCCATACGCAACACACGGTTGCACGCGGTGCAGTAGATCCACGCCATGCGTGGATGGAATGTCCGACCAGCGATGAGGGATCAGGTCAGGCTGGTCACCGCCTCATTCGCCGCCGCCCGCACCTTCGGCAGCATCCGCAGCACCAGCGCCATCTGCGTGCGGATCAGCTGCAGCTTCGGCGGCATCGCCTCGTCGATCTGTTCCAGTTCGGCCGCCACCGCGCGATCAGCGTCGTTGTCGTCCTCGCTGACCGGCTGCCGAGCGCTCAGGGCCGTCGCCAGTTGCTGCAGCGCCTTGCGCACGCGCTCACCGGCAGCCAGCGCCAGCGGATCGCCGGCGTAGCTGTCCACCTGGTCGCGGTGCGCACCCAGGGCCGACAGGTGCCCGAGCAGTGTGTTGGACAGCGCCAGGAAGTGGAAGCCGGCATCCAGATTGCGGCGCACATGGCCGGGTTCACGAAGCATGTTCGACAGCGCGGTGGATAGCGCGGCGTCGGCGTTGTGCATGTCGCGGCGGGCGATGCGGTAGGCCAGATCGTCACGCATGCCGCTGCGGTACTGGCCCAGCACCGAATCCAGGTAGCGCGCGGCGGTGTCCAGCACGCGCGCCAGCACAAGGTGCAGCTGCCGGCCCTGCCAGTCGGGCAGGATCAGGAACGCGGCCGCCGCCGCGATTGCACAACCCAGCAGCGTATCGACCATGCGCGGCACGATCAGCACGAAGCCGTCGCCGATCAGGTTGAAGCAGGTCAGGGCCATCACCGTGATCGCCGCCGACGCCACCAGGTAGCGGTCGGTGCGGGTGAAGAAGAACAGCAGCGCCGACAGCAGCGCGATCAGCAGCTGCACGTGCAGTTGCGGGAACAGCTGCAGCAGTGCCCAGGTCAGCACCAGGCCGGCCACGGTGCCGGCGATGCGTTGTGCAAGGCGCTGGCGGGTCGCGCCGAAGTTGGGGCGGCACACGAACACGATGGTCAGCAGCACCCACGAGCCGTTCTGTGCATTGAACAAGCGGATTGCCGCGAAGCCGGCGATCAGGGCCAATGCCATGCGCAGGCCGTGGCGGAACAGGACCGAGCCGGGCGTGAGCTGCTGGCGCACGCGCACGCCCATCTCGCGCAGGGTGTGCGGGTTGCTGTCGCGCAGTCGGGTATCGACGTTGTCCAGGCTGGCCTCGGAGCGCTCGGCATCCAGCAGGCGGCGCTCGATGCTGCGCAGGTTGTGCACCAGCAGATCCAGCGAGCCAAGCAGTCGCTGCCACTGCGGCCGCTGCTGGTCGCGCAGATAGGCCAGCGCATCGGCCAGGTCGCGCCCGGCCTGCTGGTTGCTTTCGCCATACACGAACGGACGGCGCAGGCGGATCGCCTCGCCCAGTCGCGCGCAGGCCTGGCCCTGCAGGTCGAGCAGGCGCTGGCAGCGGTACAGCACGTCGCTGTGGAAGAAGGCATCGACCAGCGCGCCGTACGGGTAATGCGAGGAGCTGGCGCGCTCGTGGAAATCCTGCGCCATGTAGTACAGGCGCAGGTACAGGCCGGAATTGACGCCCGGCCGCCCGGAGCGGCCGAAGCGGGCCAGGATCGCGGTCTTGGCTTCGTTGAGCGCACCGACCACGCGCCGGTTCTGTTCGGCCAGGTCGAGCTGGCGACGCTGCAGGTCGGCCTCGCGCACCGGCTCGAACAGTGTTGCCTTCAACTGCAGGTAGCGGCCCAGTTCAACGTACAGTCGCGCCACGCGTTCGCGTACCGGACGGTTGGCGAACAGTGCGGTCCACAGGATCGACAGCAGGCCGTACCAGACCGCACCGGCCAGCAGGTGGCTGACCGCGTCCAGCGCGCTGTGCAGGTCGCTGGCGCCATGCTGCTCCAGCCCGATCATGGTGTAGATCGCCAGCGTTACCGTGGCCTGGGCGATGGACGCATAGCGCTCGCCGAGCGCACCCAGCAGGGTCAACCCGAAGGTGGACAGCGCCAGCGCGCCGATGAAGATCCATGGCCAGGGGAACAGCCAGATCACCGAAGCGGCGGCGAGGCAGAAGCACAGCAGCGACAGCAGTACCGCCTTGGTACGGCCCCACCAGTTGTCATCGGTCTCGGCGATGGCGCTGGCGATGATGCCGAGGAACACGCCGGGCAGGGCAGTGAGCGCGTCCAGCTGCCAGCACACGGCAAGCGCTGCGGTCAGGGCGATGAACACCCGAAGGCCATAACTGGCCTTTTCGTGGGCCCACAGGCGGCTGAGGCGGGATTCGCGGGCGGGCATGCAGGCTCGGTGGAAGGGTCTCCCACCATTATTGCGGGTGCGGGGTGAAATATGGAGTGCGGACCAACGGTCCGCACCCACCGTCCATGTGCGGGCCCGTCGTCCGCATGGACGGCGGGGACCGGCACCTTACATCTCCCAGCGCACGCTCACCGCGAACGTGCGCGGCAGGCCGGCGCCGGCGTTGGACCAGTACTTCCGGTTGGCCAGGTTCTCGACGCTGGCACGCAGGGTCACCGGATGGCCGGACGCCAGCAGGCGATAGCCGATGCCTGCATTCACCAGCGTGTAGTCAGGCAGCTTCAGGGTGTTGTCGGCGTCGTACCAGACATCGCCGTAGTAGCGCACGGCGGCATAGGTCTCCAAGCCGTCTACCCACGGCAGCTGGTAGGTGGCGTGCAGTACGCCGCTCCAGCGCGCAGCACCGGCGGTACGGTTGCCTTCCTGTGCGGCGCTGCCCGGGGACAGCTTGTCGTAGGTCGGATCCAGCCAGGTGACGCCGCCGCCGACGGTCAGTGCATCGTTGAGGTGCAGGTCGGCACTGGCTTCAATGCCTTCGTACAGCGTGATGCCGTCCTGCACCAGGCGCTTGCCGGCCGGCGTGAGCTCATCGATGTTGGCACCACGTTCCAGCCGGAACGCGGCCACGTTCGCATTCCAACGCGCCGCTTCGACCTTGGCCCCGATCTCGTACTGCTTGCTGATGGTGGGATCGAGCACGTCACCGGCGTTGATGTAGCTGTTGCCTACGCGGCTGCCCGCTTCGAGCGACTCGATGTAGCTGGCGTAGAGGGTGACCGCCTCGCTGGGCTTGAACATCACGGCGTAGGTCGGGGTGACCGGGTAGGTGTGGTACCGCCCCTTGGTTTCGAAGTCGTTGTAGCGCCAGCCCGCCAGCACCGACCAGCCGCTGCCGAGGTTCACCGTATCGCTTGCGAACACCGCCTGCTGCACCGTCTCGTCGCCGCGGGTCATCACCCGCGAACCAACGGCGTCGTGGCGGATGGCATGGCGCTGGTACAGGTTGGCGCGGCCAATCAGGTTCCACTCGTAGGGGCGGTCCCAGCCCAGTCCGGTCTGGTGGCTGATGCCCGCCACCACCTGATGCTGAAGGGGGCCGGTGCGGAAGCTGCCCTGCAGCATCGCCTGGGCCAGCTTCCACTCGCTCTTGCCACCCAGTTCGTAGACGTTGACGTCGTAGTCGCCGTTGAGATCGTCGATGTAGGCGAAGATCTTGTTGACGTCATTCCACGAGGTGGTGACGCCGTAACTCAGGCTGGCTTTCCAGTCGCTGTTGATCTGCCAGTTCAAGCCGGTCGACAGCAGGCTGGAGCGTGTGTCGTAGTAGGTGCCGGGCACGCTGTTGTCGGTATCTCCGGCGATCGGCCGCGGCAACGAGGTCAGGCCACGGAAGTAGTACTGCGGCGATTCCTCGCGCAGGTCGCGCGACTGGAACACACCGTCGAAGGTCCAGGTAAGCGCATCGCTCAGGCGCGCGTCCAGCGACAGTGCGCCCACCTTGCGATCGACGTGTCCGCCATTGAAGGTCTCGCCTTTTTCCTGGAAGGCGTTGAAGCGGTAGCCGAACATCTGCTCGTTGCCGAAGCGGCCGCCAACGTCGATGCCGCCGCTGACGATGCCTTGTTCGCGCCAGCCCAGCTGGGCGGAGAAGGTGGGCGTGTCCGTCGGCTTCTTGGTGATGTAGTTGACGATGCCGCCGGGGGTGCCGAAGCCATACAGGAATCCGCCCGGGCCTTTCAGCAGATCGACCTGTTCCATCACTTCCAGCGGCCATTCGGTGCCCCAGGAAGAGACCTGCAGGCCATTGACCCGGTAGCTGTCGTAGTTCAGCTCCAGACCGCGGTTGCGGATGGGCGAGCTCCAGCCACTGGCATAGGCGCTGACCTGGGTGCTGACCGAAGGGTCGAGCAGGAAGGCTTCGCCCAGCGAGACCACCTGGCGCTGCTCGATCTGCTCGCGGCCAACAGCGGTGATCGCGAACGGAGTGTCGCGCAGGGCGCGGTCGCCCAGTGCGCCAGCGTCGGTATGGGTGCGTTCGGCGGTGACCTTCACCGCATCCAGATCGGTGGCGTTACGGCTGACGGCCGGCGCTTCGGCATGGGCAGCGCAGGCGGCTGACAGGGCGATGGCCAGCAGGGCCAGGCGGGGGGAACGGGAAGGCAGCATCGATGGTGGTCCTCGACGGACGGCCACAGGCCATCCGCCCACGGGTGGGGGAAGGGGCAGTGGCTGGGATCACGCAGGCTGGCCGGAGATGGCAGCGGGGCGCCGCGAAGGGGCGCAGGACCATGGCTGGATGAGAATTGTTCTCTTTTCGTTACGGCACGTCAAACCCGGAGGTGTGCGGACCAACGGTTCGCACCCACCATCCGTGCCCACGGTCCGCACCCACGGTCCGTACCCACCATTCGCACCCACGGTAGTGCCGGCCGCTGGCCGGCAGATTGGCTGTACGGAGAACGCCGGCCAGCGGCCGGCGCTACCAGTAGATCCACGCCCTGCGTGGAAGGGCCCTTCTACGCCCGTTGCGCGCGCTTGAGCAGCTTCGCTTCGCGCCTGCGTGCGCGACGTGCGCGCCAGCGCTCGGCCAGGCACGAGAAGATCACGTACAGCGCCGGCGTGCTGAGCAGGGTCAGGCTCTGCGAGAACAGCAGGCCGCCGATCATCGCGATACCCAGCGGACGCCGCAGCTCGGACCCTTCGCCGAGGCCGATCGCCAGCGGCACAGCAGCCAGGATCGCCACCATCGTGGTCATCATGATCGGGCGGAAGCGCACGATGCTGGCCTCGCGGGCGGCGTCGCGGGGCGCCAGCCCGTGCTCGCGCTGCGCCACCAGCGCGAAGTCGATCATCATGATCGCGTTCTTCTTGACGATGCCGATCAGCAGCACCAGCGCGATCATCGAGATCACCGACAGTTCGGTATTGGTGCCGAACAACGCCAGCAGCGCACCTACGCCCGCCGCCGGCAGCGTGGACAGGATGGTGACCGGGTGGATCAGGCTCTCGTACAGCATGCCCAGCACCAGGTACACGGTCAGGATCGCGGCAAACACCAGGATCAGCATGTCGCTGGGGTCGGAGTTGAAGCCGAAGCCCGCATCATCGGCCAGGCGGATGTCACCGGGCATGCGCATGCCGGCCACGGTCGCGTCGATGATCGCCTTGGCCTCACCCATGCTCACGTTCGGAGCCAGGTTGTAGCTGAGGTCCATCGTCGTGTACTGGTTCTCGTGGGTGATCTGCGACGGGGCCAGGCCGGGCATCTGCGTGGCCACCGCGGTGATCGGCACCATGTCGCCGTTGCGCGCACGCACGTACACCTCGTCCAGCGCGGCGGGGGTGGCGGTCTGCGAGGGCAGGGCGTTGACCACCACGCTGTACTGGTTGATGTCCGAATAGATGGTGGAGATCTGGCGCTGGCCGAACGCACCGTACAGCGCACCGTCGATGGCACCCACGGTGATGCCCAGGCGTGCGGCCTTGGCGCGGTCGATCTGGATGTTCTGGCGCAGGCCGGCGTTGTCCACGTCGGTACCGACATCGCGCAGCTTGGGGTTCTTCTTCAGCTCCGCCTGCAGCTTGGGCAGCCATTCCTGCAGCGATGCCAGGTCGTTGCCCTGCAGCGAGATGCGGTACTGCGCGCCCTGGCTGGAACCGCCGCCATCGTTGCTGGGCAGATCCTGGATCGCGCGCAGGCGCAGCTGCAGGTCGGGGTAGCGGTCGGCCTTGGCGCTCAGTCGCGCCAGGGCATGTGCGGTGGTTTCGCGGCGGCCTTCCTTGCGTGATTTCAGCTCGACGTTGAACTGTGCGCTGGAGCCCTGGCGACCGCTGCCCAGGCGCACACCCACGGTCTTCACCGCCGGGTCGGCCATCAGCATGTCGGTGATGCGGCGCTGGCGGGCGACCATGTCCTCGAAGGATACGGTGGCGCTGGAGTTGGCGCGGCCCCAGATCAGGCCGGTGTCCTGCGGCGGGAACGCGCCCTTCTTCACCGCGCCGAACAGGAAGACGGTGGCACCGATCAGCAGCAGCGGCGTCAGCGACAGCAGCAGCGCATGGCGCAGAGAGAAATCCAGGAACACGGTGTAGATGCGCAGCATGCGCTCGTGGCCGGCATCCAGCCAACGGCCGAAGCGCGACGGCGGCGCCGTGTGGTCGTGGGCGCTGAGGAAGCGGCTGCACAGCGCCGGGGTCAGGGTCAGCGAGACGATCATCGAGACCACGATGGCCGCCACCAGGGTGACGGTGAACTCGCGGAAGAACGCGCCCATCATGCCGCTGGCGAACAGCAGCGGGATGAACACCGCCACCAGCGAGGCGGTGATCGAGACGATGGTGAAGCCGATCTCGCGCGCGCCGGTCAGCGCTGCCTGCATGCGCGGCATGCCTTCGTCGAGGTGGCGCATGATGTTCTCGATCACCACGATCGCATCGTCGACCACGAAGCCGATCGCGATCACCAGCGCCAGCAGGCTCAGATTGTTCAGGGTGAAACCCATCACGTACATCACCAGCGCGGCACCGGCCAGCGACAGCGGCACGGTCACTGCGGCGATCAGCGTGGGTGCCAGCCGGCGCAGGAACAGCGCCATGGTCAGCACCACCATCGCCAGGCTGATCAGCAGAGTGATCTGCACTTCATGCAGCGACGAGCGGATGGTCGGCGTACGGTCGAAGTACGGCGTCATCGTTGTACCCGGCTGCAGATAGTCGCGCAGGGCGGGAATCTGTGCCTTGACCCGGTCCACGGTCTCCACGATGTTGGCGCCGGCGCGGGTGAACACGTACATCACCACCGCCGGCTTGTGGTCGAACCACGCCGCCTGGTAGGCATCCTGCTGGCCGTCGTAGACGTTGGCGATGTCCTTCAGCCGGATCACCCGGCCATCGCCCTGGGTCTTGACCACCAGGTCGGCGAAGTCGGCGGCGCGTGCCACCGAATCGTTGGCGATGATCGCGGTGGTGGTGTTGCCATCGCTGAGGAAGCCGGTGGGCGAGGTCACGTTGGCCGCGCGCACGGCGTTGCGCAGGTCGTCGGCGGTCAGGCCGAGTGCGTTCATCAGGCGCAGGTTGACGTCCACGCGTACCGCCGGCGTCGAGGCACCGGCGATGTCGACCGAAGCAACACCGCTGATCTGGCGGATGCGCTGCGCCAGCAGCGAGTCGGCCACGTTGTACAGCTCATCGGCCGACTGCGTCTGCGAGGTGAGCGCGATGGCGATCACCGGGTCGTCGTTCGGGTTCGCCTTCTGGTACATCGGCGAGCCCATGCCCGAAGGCAGGTCGGCCTGTGCCGAGTTGATCGCGGTCTGTACGTCCAGTGCCGCCGAATCGATGTTGTGGCCGCTCTGGAAGATCATGAACACCAGCGAGCTGCCTTCCGAGCTCGACGAGCGCATGCGGTCGATGCCCGGCAGCTGGCCGAGATGACGTTCCAGCGGCGCGGTGACCGTGGAGGCCATGGTTGCCGCATCGGCACCGGACTGGCTGGCGTGCACGAAGATCACCGGGATCTCGATGTTCGGCAGCGCCGACACGCCCAGCCGCAGGTAGCAGATCAGGCCGACCATGAACAGGCCGATGGCCAGTAGCGCGGTGCCGATCGGGCGGCGGATGAAGGGGCCGGACAGGTTCATCGTGCGGCCCCCCGCGGCAGCGGGGCGTGGATCATGCCTGCGGCTCCTGCAGCGAACCGTCGCGCAGTGCGCGCTGCTCGCGGCGGCGGGCCAGCCATTCGGAGAAGCGCTCCATATACAGGTAGATCACCGGCGTGGTGTACAGGGTCACCAGCTGCGACAGCAGCAGGCCGCCGACGATGGCGATGCCCAGCGGGCGGCGCAGTTCCGAACCGATGCCGGTGCCCAGTGCCAACGGCAGCGCGCCGAGCATGGCCGCGGCGGTGGTCATCATGATCGGGCGGAAGCGCAGCAGGCAGGCGCGGCGGATCGCTTCATGCGCGTTGGCGCCGGCGCGGCGCGCCTCGATCGCGAAGTCCACCATCATGATGCCGTTCTTCTTGACGATGCCGATCAGCAGCACGATGCCGACGATGCCATCCACCGACAGGCTCAGCCCGCACAGCATCAGTGCCAGCAGCGCGCCGACACCGGCCGGCGGCAGCGTGGAGATGATCGTGATCGGGTGAATGTAGCTCTCGTAGAGCACGCCCAGCACGATGTAGATCACCACCAGCGAGGCCAGCAGCAGCCACACCACATCGGTCTGGCTGCCGGTGAATTCGGCGGCCTTGCCGATGAATTCGGCATGCAGGTGGGTGGGCATGTCCAGGCTGTCCTTGGTCTCCTGGATTGCACGCACGGCTTCGGACAGCGAATAGCCCGGCGCCACGTTGAACGAGACCGTCACTGCCGGCAGCTGCTGCTGGTGGCTGACCACCAGCGGTGCACTGCTGACCTTGCCTTCGGCCAGTGCCGACAGCGGAATGATGCTGCCCGCGCCGACGGTGATGCCGGTGTTCTGCGCGCCGATGCCGGTAGCCGTCGATGAGTTCGACGAGGTGACCTGGCCGAAACTGGTGGCATTGGTGCCGGTCAGTGCACCGGCACCATTGGAGGCAACGGCCAGCTGTTCCATCAGCGCGGTGCTGGTGCGGAACTCCGGCGCCACTTCCAGCACAACCCGATACTGGTTGAGTTCGGTGAAGATGGTCGAGATCTGGCGCTGGCCGAACGCATCGTAGAGGGTGTCGTCGATGGTCTGCATCGGCACGCCCAGCACGCTGGCCTTGTCGCGGTCGATGTTCAGTTCAAGCGCGCGGCCCTGGTTGGACAGGTTGTTGTCGACGTCGGCCAGTTCCGGGCGCTTGCGCAGCGCTTCGGTCAGGCGTGTGGCCTGGGTGGCCACGGTCGCCGGATCGACGTCCGACAGCGAGTACTGGTACTCGGTGGCGGCCACGCGGGTATCCAGGGTCACGTCCTGGACCGGCTTCAGGTACAGGGCCACGCCCGGAATACCGGCCACCGCCTTCTGCAGGCGCGGCAGGATCTTGTCCAGGCCGTCGCGCTCGCCGCGTTCCTTCAGCACGATCGACAGCTGGCCCTGGTTGAGCGTGGGGTTCATGCTGCCCGCGCCGATGAAGGCTGACACGCCGGTCACGTCCGGGTCCTGGCGCAGCGCTTCGGCCACCTGCTTGGTGCGCTGCTCCATCTGCGGGAAGGCGATGTTCTGGTCAGCCTGGACCACGCCGGTGATCAGGCCGGTGTCCTGTTCGGGCAGCAGGCCCTTGGGAATCAGCACGTACAGCAGCACGGTCAGCACCAGTGCGCCGCCGGCCACGGCCAGGGTCAGGCGCTGGTGGTCCAGCACCCAGTCCAGGCTGCGCTCGTACAGGCCGACGGTGCGCGTCCACAGGTTCTGCTTGCCGGCCGCCGCCGCACGCTCATGTGCGTCCTCGCCTTCGGGCAAGGCGTCGGGCTTGAGCAGGTAGGCGCACATCATCGGGGTCAGCGTCAGCGAGATCAGCATCGACAGCACGACGGCGATGCTCAGCACCCACGCGAACTCGTGGAACAGGCGGCCGGTGACGCCGGGCATCAGCAGCAGCGGCAGGAACACCGCCACCAGCGAAACGGTCAGCGACAGCACGGTGAAGCCGATCTGGCGCGCACCGATTTCGGCCGCTTCCTTGCCACTCTTGCCCTGCTCGATGTAACGCACGATGTTCTCGATCATCACGATCGCATCGTCGACCACGAAGCCGGTGGCCACCACCAGCGCCATCAGCGAGAGGTTGTCCAGCGACATGCCGGCAAAGGCCATCACCGCGAAGGTGCCGGCCAGCGACAACGGCACCGCCACCGAGGGAATGATCGTGGCCCACAGGCGGCGCAGGAACACGAAGATCACCGCCACCACCAGTCCGATGGTCAAGATCAGGGTGAACTGCACCTCATGCACCGAGGCGCGGATGGTCTCGGTACGGTCGTTGAAGATCTCCAGGTGCACGTCGGCTGGCAGCACGCCCTGCAGCTGCGGCAGGATCGCGCGGATGCGCTCGACGGTCTGCACGATGTTGGCGCCGGGCTGGCGGCGCACTTCCAGCAGCACCGCCGGCTTGCCATCGGCCCAGGCGGCCAGCTGGTCGTTCTCCACGCCATCAACCACTTCGGCCACGTCGGACAAACGCACGGGACGTCCGTTCTTGTAGCTGATGATGGTGTCGCGGTACTCGGCGGCACTGGTGAGCTGGTCGTTGGTACCAATGCTGTAGGACTGGGTCTTGCCGTTCAGCGAACCCTTCGGCGCGTTGACGTTGGCCTGGGTCAGCGCGCTGCGCAGCTGTTCCAGGGTCAGGCCCATGTTCGACAGCTGCGCCGGATTGACCTGGATGCGCACGGCCGGGCGCACGTTGCCGGCGATCGAGACCAGGCCCACGCCCTGCACCTGCGACAGTCGCTGGGCCAGGATCGAGTCGGCGTAGTTGTTGACGTCGCGCAGCGGGCGCGTGTCAGAGGTCAGTTTCAGGGTAACGATGGCCGCGTCGGCCGGATTCACCCGGTTGTAGACCGGCTGGTAGGGCAGCGACGAGGGCAGGGTGGCCTGGCGGATCGCCGCCTGCACGTCCTGCGCGGCAATGTCGATGTTCCGGTCCATCGAGAACTGCAGGATGATCGTGGACAACCCGGCCGACGAGTCGGAGGTCATCAGCTCCAGCCCGGAGATCTGCCCGAACTGGCGCTCCAGCGGCGTGGTGACCAGCGAGGCCATGGTGGTGGCGTTGGCGCCGGGGTACTGGGTGGTGACCACCAGGCTGGGCGCATCGATTTCCGGCAGCGCCGACACCGGCAGCTTGCGGTAACCGAGGATGCCCAGCAGCAACAGGCCCGCCATCAGCAGCGAGGTGGCGATGGGGCGGCGGATGAAGATCGTCGAAAAGCCCACGGACTGATCCTTGCTGGCACTTCAATGTCGGCGCCGGCAGGCTTGCCGGCGCGAGGGAGGTCGGTAGCCTGCGCTCAGCGCGGGCCGCCGCCACGACGGCCACCGCCGCCGTTCTTCTGCTCGGCGGCCTTCAGCTCGGCTTCGCTCGGCACCGCCGGGGTTTCGCCCGGCTTCAGCGCGGTGACCTTGCTGCCCGGCTTCAAGCGGAACTGGCCTTCACTGACCACCCGCTCGCCGCCCTTCAGGCCCTCGGCGATCTGCACCTGGCTGTCACCCACTTCCACGCCGCTGCGCACGGTCTGCATCTTCACCGTGTTGTCGCCCTGCACCACATAGACGTACTCGCCGTCCGGGCCACGCAGCACCGCCTGGGTCGGAATGACCACGCCACCGGCAATCGTGCGCAGCTGCATGCGCACGTTGACGAACTGGCCCGGCCACAGGCCGTTGTCGGTGTTGTCGAAGATCGCGCGCGCCTTGAACGTGCCGCTGTCGGCACTGATCAGGTTGTCGACCACGTCAAGCTTGCCGTCGCCGGACAGCACGTGCGAATCGGCGCGGTCCAGTGCCGCGACGGGTACCGCACCGGCGGCCTGCGCCTGGCGCACATCGCCGAGCTGGCGCTCGGGCAGGTTGAACAGCACGTGGATCGGATGGATCTGGGTCAGCGTGACCAGCGCGGTGCCGGCGTTGACCACGTTGCCGGCGTCGACCGCGCGGATGCCGGCGATGCCGGTGATCGGCGCGGTGACCTTGGTGTACTGCAGCTGCACCTGCGCCGAGCGCATGCTGGCCTCGTTCGCCGCGACAGCGCTTTCGTACTGTGCCACTTGATTTCGCTGTGTATCCAGATCGGTCTTGGCGACGAACTGGCGATACTCCGGCGCGTTCGAGCGCTGGTAGTTGGAACGCGCGGTGGCCAGCAGCGCCTCGTTCTGGCGCTTGGATGCCACCGCCTGGTCGTAGCTGGCCTGGGCGGTGCGCGGGTCGATCACCGCCAGCACATCGCCCTTCTTCACTTCCTGGCCTTCGCGGAAATTCAGGCTCATCAGCTGGCCGCCAACCTGCGGGCTGACGGTGACGGTGTTCATTGCGGTCACCGTACCCAGCGCACTGGCATAGACCGGCACGTCCTGGCGTGCCGCATCCACCACGGTCACCGGCACCGGGCCGGCATCCGGGTCTTCACCGCCCTGGCGCGCAGCTGCCGCCGGGCCACCGGCCTTGTCCTTGCCCCCGCCGAGTACGCGCAGGCCGACCACGGCCAGCACCAGTACCGCCACGACCAGCAGCACGATCTTCCAAACACGTGACATTCAAGGACTCCAAGAGGGCTGGACGGGGCACGGCCCCGGTTGGCAATGCGCAAAGCATACCTGCGCCACATCACGTTTCCTGCATGACGGATGGGACGGGCGCTAAGACCGGATCCGGCCGCGGAGGTTCCCGTAGCGGCGGTGTTGCCCTACATTCAGCTGGAACCCCCTGCCGTGGAGATCGTGATGCGCCGTTCGTTGCTGCTGTCCGCCCTGCTGCTGGCCCTGCCGGCTCTTGCCCACGCCCAGGACGGGCAACGCCCGGAGGTGACCGCCGCCGCGCAGCGGCTGCAGGCCAAGGTGGTCGAATGGCGCCGCGACTTCCACCAGCATCCGGAGTTGTCCAACCGCGAGGCACGCACCTCGGCCGAGGTCGCCAAGCGCCTGCGTGCGATGGGCTTGAAGCCGAAGACCGGCATCGCCCATCACGGCGTGGTGGCGATCATCGAAGGCGGAAAGCCAGGCCCGAAGATCGCGCTGCGCGCCGACATGGACGCGTTGCCGGTGACCGAGCAGACCGGCCTGCCGTTCGCCTCGAAGGCCACTGACCAGTACCGCGGGCAGACGGTGGGCGTGATGCATGCCTGCGGCCATGACGCGCATACCGCCACCCTGCTCGGCGTGGCCGAAGCACTGGTCGCGATGAAGAAGGACCTGCCGGGCCAGGTGATGCTGATCTTCCAGCCGGCCGAGGAGGGCGCACCGCCGCCGGAAGAGGGTGGCGCCGCGCTGATGCTGAAGGAAGGCCTGTTCGCTGATTTCAAGCCGGAAGCCGTGTTTGGCCTGCATGTGTTCTCCAGCGTGCAGGCTGGGCAGATCGCGGTGCGCGGTGGCCCGCTGATGGCCGCCTCGGATCGTTTCGGGATCAAGGTGATCGGTCGCCAGACGCATGGCTCGGCGCCGTGGAATGGTGTTGATCCGATCGTCGCCACCGCTGACCTGGTCGGCACGGCGCAGACCATCGTCAGCCGCCGCGCGAACCTGTCCAAGCAGCCGGCGGTGCTGACCTTCGGTGCGATCAACGGCGGCATCCGCTACAACATCATTCCGGACGAGGTGGAGATGGTCGGCACCATCCGCACCTTCGACGAGGGCATGCGGCAGCAGATCTTCGCCGACCTGCGCAACGTGGCCGAACACACCGCCGCCGCGCACGGTGCGAAGGCGGTGACCGACATCTACGAATCGGAGGGCAACCCGGCCACGGTGAACGACCCGGCGCTGACCGCGAAGATGCTGCCGAGCCTGCAGGCGGTGGTGGGCAAGGACAACGTGTACGAGCCACCGCTGCAGATGGGCGCGGAGGATTTCTCGCTGTACGCGAAGGAAGTGCCGGGGATGTTCTTCTTCGTCGGTTCGACCAGCGCGGGCATCGACCCGGCGACGGCACCGGCGAATCATTCGCCGAAGTTCCTGCTGGATGAGAAGGCGCTGGATGTCGGGTTGCGGGCGTTGCTGCAGGTGAGCCTGGATTACCTGCACGGTGCAGGTACTCCCGCGGGGTGAGGGTTTCCGGCAGGGCTTGCAGCCCTGCACCCGCAGAGGCCAAGGCAACAGCCGGAGCAACGGCAGAAGCCGGCTATCTGTGGGTTGGCGGGGCGGGTCCGGTGGCAGGGGACGGCGCAAGTACGTCCCTGTAGCCTCGGTCGCCGCATCCATGCGGCTCACGCCCCTGCCACCGGACCCACCCCGCCTTCGACGGTTTCCCGCGAACTGTCGGAACGACATTCTGCTTCTGGTGGGTGTCGACCTTGGTCGACACGGCGGACGTCATGAACGTCTGAAGCATCGGCTTTTGATTTTGATTTTTCTGATCTTTCCCGTGGTGGATCGGCGGCAGAAATGTGTCCGGGGGCCGGGCGGGTGGGGATGGCGGGGTATCCGCGCCATGGATGGCGCGGCTAAGCCTCCAGGGACGGATTCACGGCGTCCCCGCCAGCCCCACCCGCCCGGCCCGCATCCGGGAGTCGGGGCTTCCTGCGACCCACCCACCACGGAGGGGCTCCGCCGTTGGCCGGCCCGGCCGAAGGCCCGCTTCTGGCGCGATACAATGCCCCCCATGAACACCCCACAGGATTCCAGCCTCGGTCGCGAGGTCAGTTACCCGTCGCAGTACGATCCCGGCCTGCTGTTTCCCATCCCCCGCAGCGGCGCCCGCGCCGAGATCGGCCTCGACGACGCCGCGTTGCCGTTCGTCGGCCATGACCGCTGGCATGCCTTCGAGCTGAGCTGGCTCGACACGCGTGGCAAGCCGCAGGTCGCCGTCGCCACCGTGCAGGTGCCGTGCACCTCGCCGCGCCTGATCGAATCGAAGTCGTTCAAGCTGTACCTGAATTCCCTCAACAGCACCCGTATCGACAGCGCCGAGGCACTGCGCGCGCGCATCGTCGACGACCTGTCTGCCTGCGCCGGTGCGCCGGTCCAGATCGAGTTCGGCCTGCCGGGCCTGCGTGAGACGCCGCTCGGTGAATCCATCGACGGGCTGGATGTGGAGATCGACTGCTACGGCCCGCCGCAGGCGGACTTTCTGACTGCCGACGCGGGCGAGGTGGTGGAGGAGACCCTGGTCTCGTCGCTGCTGAAGTCCAACTGCCCGGTCACCGGCCAGCCGGACTGGGCAACGGTCAGCCTGCGTTACCGTGGGCCGAAGATCGACCGCGCGGGCCTGCTGCGCTACCTGGTCAGCTACCGCGAGCACGCCGAGTTCCACGAGCAGTGCGTTGAGCGGATCTTCAGCGAAGTGTCCGCCCGCTGCCAGCCGCAGTGGCTGGAAGTGGAGGCCCGCTATACCCGCCGTGGTGGCCTGGACATCAATCCCTGGCGCGCCAGCCCCGGCATCGCTGCCCCGGCCGCGACCTACCGCGAACTGCGGCAATAACCGCCGCAGGCGGTTACGGGTAGTGCCGGCCGCTGGCCGGCAATCGGCCAAGGCCGGATCCCCTGCTGGCACAGCCGGCCAGCGGCCGGCACTACCGGGCACCGGCTCTCCCGATTGTTCAGCCGCCCCCGGGGGCGGCTTCACATCTGCACCATCCCCATTTAACAACCTCCATGGCACCGTGCGAACCACGTAGTCATGCAGACGGGAGTTGTGGATGAGTACCGAGAAGAAAGCCGATTTCTCCGGCGTCAGTGCCAGCGTCGACAGTACCGCCGAACAGGTGCCGAAGGCGGACTTCTCCGGCGTGAGCGCTTCGGTGGACAGCACCGCCGACGTTGTGAGCGGCGGCACCTACACCGTGCAGAAGGGTGACTCGCTGTCGAAGATCGCCAAGCAGCACCTGGGCGATGCCAACGCCTGGAAGAAGATCTTCGAAGCCAATCGCGATGTGCTTGATGACCCGGACAAGATCTTCCCGGGCCAGACCCTGAAACTGCCGCCGAAGTAAGCCGGCGATCGAACGCCGTCCGACAATCCCTGGGAGGAACCCCGAATGATCAAGACCACCCCGCTCCAGACCGCCCTGATCGCCGCCCTGCTGGGCAGCGTTGCCCTGGTCGGTTGCAAGAAGAAGGAAGAGTCGACCGACAGCAATGCCGCTCCGGCAGCGACCGCGCCGGCTGAGCCGGCCCCGGCGCCGATGACCGGCGCACCGCCGCCGATGGCAGAAGCCGCTGCCGTCAGCGTCTCGGCCGTCACCGTCGGCAAGACCGCAGCCGCCGACAAGTCGGTTGCGACGACAGCATTGTTCGCACCGAAGGATGACGTCATCGTCTCGGTCAAGACCGACGGCGCTGCCAACAACGTCACCGTTGGCGCGAAGCTGACCTACCAGGACGGCCAGGTGGCCGGCGAACAGAACGCCACCCTGAACTCCAGTGGCGCGGAAACCACCAACGTCACGTTCAAGAATGCAAAGGGCTGGCCGGCCGGCAAGTACCGCGCCGAAGTCACCGTCGATGGCAAGGCGGCCGGAACGCCGCAGGAGTTCGAGGTCAAGTAAGTCCTGCCGACTCTCTCCCGGCAGGGCTCACGATGGACGCAGCCGCGAGGCTGCGTCCTTTTTTATTGGGCGATACTCGGAAGCACTCCGCGGGCCGCCCGTAATGAGATAAAGCTTGTCAACGGGGAAACCTCCCACCGCAGCGGACGGAGTTTCGCGGAGTTGGGCGGAAAGAAGGGCGAGATCAATGTCCTGGATAGATTTGACAAGGGTGTTGTTCCTCATGAAGTGTCACATCTTGGCGGTGTGGATGATCTTTATGACAAGACGACGGGGCTGCCCAATCCTGCACGTGGCGACGGAATCATGAATAGGGTTCCCGGTGTGGTTGACAGCCATACCATCGGTGGAATTGTGGAAGGCGATTCGGCGGTTCAAAAACGGGAGCGTTGAGATGCTTGCACGCATTTTGGTTTTCTTCGCTTTCTTGTGCCCGCTCACCTCGTGGGCCCAGGAATCTAGCCTGTGGAGCTACAGCTGCGACCACTTTCTGTACGGCGCCTGCCTGCGCGTGCCGACAGGCATGTCCGTGACCTACGAGGCACCCGTTGACTTTGGTCTGCACCGAATCAGGTATGAAGGTAGGGAAGTCGCCTTGATCTACGAGGGCGATGCCCCCGAAAAGCCTGCGTCAGGAAGCACGCCGGATCTGCGCTTCACGGACGGCGGATATGTCGTGTCGGGGTATGCAAGGGCGGAAGGAGGTTCCACCCGGTACGACGTCTACGTTCGACCCGGATCGTCTGGCGCCGGTTCGCTGCACATCCGCGGCTCTGCAGCGACGGCTGATGAACTCGCCAGCCTGGCCGCCGTCGTTGGGGGATTGCGCATCTGCAACTTCCAGCAAAGCAAGCGCTCACAGACATTGACCTGTCCAAGGCGTGCCGAGTGGGGGCCGCGATTGTCGGAATGGGTCATGCGTTCCTCCACGAGCGCGAAGTCGAACTAGCCATCAAGCCTCAGCTTCCAGACCGGAAGCGAGCCAACGACGAAACACAGCGGTCCAGTACCGCTGCGTATGGCACGGCTTTGCCCCGCGCGGCTGAAAACGCGACAATGCAGGGGTTTCCCCGCCGCGCGCCCACCCTGACGGCGGCGGGGGAAGTGACACGGTTGCACGTGGCCCGGCGCTGGCGCCGGCCTTCCCCTGAGCATTGCTACAGAGTCCAAGTCCCCCATGTCCAAGATCCTCTACACGCTGACCGACGAAGCACCGTTCCTGGCCACCCAGTCGCTGCTGCCGATCGTTGGTGCCTACACCGCCACTGCCGGCATCGTGGTGGAAACCCGTGACATCTCGCTGTCCGGCCGCATCCTGTCGCTGTTCCCTGAGCTGCTGAGCGACGCGCAGAAGGTCAGCGACGACCTGGCCGAGCTGGGCCAGCTGGCGACCACCCCGGACGCCAACATCATCAAGCTGCCGAACATCTCCGCTTCGGTGCCGCAGCTGAAGGCGGCCATCAAGGAACTGCAGGACCAGGGCTATCCGCTGCCGGATTACCCGGAAACCCCGGCTGACGACCAGCAGCGCGACTACAAGGCGCGCTACGACAAGGTCAAGGGCAGCGCGGTGAACCCGGTGCTGCGCGAAGGCAACTCCGACCGCCGCGCACCGCTGTCGGTGAAGAACTATGCGCGCAAGCACCCGCACCGCATGGGCGCCTGGGCCTCGGATTCGAAGTCGCACGTCGCGCACATGGCCGCCGGTGATTTCTACGGCAGCGAAAAGTCGGCCACCCTGGCCAACGCCGGTTCGCTGAAGATCACCTTCCACGGCAAGGACGGCAGCACCGTCGTGCTGAAGGAAAAGACCGCGGTCAAGGCCGGCGAGATCGTCGACGCCGCCGTCATGAGCCGCAAGGCACTGGCCGCCTTCATCGGCGAGCAGATCGCCGATGCCAAGGCCCAGGGCGTGCTGTTCTCGCTGCACCTGAAGGCGACCATGATGAAGGTCTCCGACCCGATCATGTTCGGCGTGGCGGTCAACGAGTTCTACAAGGACGTGCTGGCCAAGCACGCCGACGTGCTCAAGCAGGCGGGTTTCGATGCCAACAACGGCATCGGTGACCTGGCCGCACGCCTGCCGTCGCTGCCGGAAGCCACCCGCGCTGCGATCGAAGCCGACCTCGCCGCCGAGTACGCACAGCGTCCGGGCGTGGCCATGGTCAACTCGGACAAGGGCATCACCAACCTGCACGTGCCGAGCGACGTGATCGTCGATGCCTCGATGCCGGCGATGATCCGCGACTCCGGCAAGATGTGGAACGCCGAAGGCAAGCTGCAGGACACCAAGGCGGTCATTCCGGATCGCTGCTACGCCGGTGTGTACCAGGCCGTCATCGACGACTGCAAGGCGCACGGCGCCTTCGACCCGGCCACCATGGGTTCGGTGCCGAACGTCGGCCTGATGGCGCAGAAGGCCGAAGAGTACGGCTCGCACGACAAGACCTTCCAGATCGCTGCCGATGGCGTGGTCAAGGTCACTGACGATGCCGGCACCGTGGTGTTCGAGCACGCCGTGGAAGCCGGTGACATCTGGCGCATGTGCCAGACCAAGGACGCGCCGATCCAGGACTGGGTCAAGCTGGCCGTCGAACGCGCCCGCCTGAGCAGCACCCCGGCCGTGTTCTGGCTCGATGCCGCCCGCGCCCACGACGCGCAGGTCATCGCCAAGGTCGAGCAGTACCTGAAGAACCACGACACCAGCGGCCTGGATATCCGCATCCTTCCGCCGGTGGAAGCCACCGCGTTCTCGCTGGACCGCATCCGCAAGGGCGAGGACACCATCTCGGTGACCGGCAACGTGCTGCGCGACTACCTGACCGACCTGTTCCCGATCATGGAGCTGGGTACCAGCGCCAAGATGCTGTCGATCGTGCCGCTGATGGCCGGTGGCGGCCTGTTCGAGACCGGCGCCGGTGGTTCGGCCCCGAAGCACGTGCAGCAGTTCGTTGAAGAGGACTACCTGCGCTGGGATTCGCTGGGCGAATTCCTGGCCTTGGCCGCGTCGCTGGAACACCTGGGCAACCGCTACGACAACGCCGCAGCCCGCGTGCTGGCCAAGGCGCTGGACGAAGCCAACGGCCAGTTCCTGGACAACGACAAGTCGCCGTCGCGCAAGCTGGGTGGCATCGACAACCGCGGCAGCCACTTCTACATCGCGCTGTACTGGGCGCAGGCGCTGGCCGCGCAGGACGAAGACGCCGCACTGAAGGCACGCTTCGCCCCGCTGGCCAAGGCGCTGACCGACAACGAGCAGAAGATCGTTGACGAGCTGATCGCGGTGCAGGGCAAGGCCGTGGACATCGGCGGCTACTACCGCCCGGACGTGGCCAAGGCCAGCAAGGCGATGCGCCCGAGCGCGACCTTCAACGCCGCGCTGGAGCAGCTGCGCGGCTGATCCATCGCCGCTCGGCCGTGACACCGGAACCCGCGCTTCGGCGCGGGTTTCTTTTTGGGCCAGGATTACTGCGGCCCTTCATCCACGCATGGCGTGGATCTACCGGGGACCAGAACCGTGACATCCATCGGCTGTCGGAATGCCGTCAAAGGGGCATGAAACTTGCCCGCGATGGCCGTCGCAGAACGGATAGGAGACAGCCTGCAACCGCCCTCGATCTGAGCAGTCGATCACGACGGCTGCCGCTGGCGATGCCCTAGCCTTGGCGACGCGAGGCCACCGGGGAGGTGGCCGCACGGGGAACACGGATGGCACGCGTGCTGGTAGTGGGAACCGACATCCAGGGCGAGCAGGCCCTGCTGCAGCGGCTGCGCGTGGCATCGGCCCTGCCGGACGGCCAGATCCGCCGCAGCCAGGACCTGGATGATTGCGATCTGCTGGTCATCCGCGATACGCCGGCGCTGCGCAACGCGGCCCAGCGCATGCGTCAGCAGCGTCCGCGACTGCAGTGCTGGATCGAAGACCTGGGCGGCCAGCTGCGTGACGGTGATGGGCACCAGGACGTGCTTGACGATGGTGCCATCGGCCGCGCGCTGCGCCGCATGCAGTTGGCACCGGAGCCCATGGCCATGCACGCACCCGCACCGATCCGTCTGGCCGATGGTGCACACGCCATCACCCGCCTGCTGCGCGAGCGGCTGCCGCTGCGACAGGGGCAGGCACTGTTGAGTGATGCGGGCGAGCCTCTGCTGCTGATGGATCTGGAGCACGACCAGGCCGTGCTGCTGCAGGAACCGGCTGCGGCGCTGGT
This sequence comes from Stenotrophomonas sp. 86428_Sma, assembly GCF_056481585.1. Lineage (NCBI taxonomy): Bacteria > Pseudomonadati > Pseudomonadota > Gammaproteobacteria > Lysobacterales > Lysobacteraceae > Stenotrophomonas > Stenotrophomonas sp. 86428_Sma. The sequence goes on along the minus strand of NZ_CM151156.1, from coordinate 4,500,722 downwards.
GGAGCGTCTGGCCGATGCCTTCGAACGCCTGCAACTGGATGCGCTGACACCCGCACGCCTGCAGGCGCTGGCCGGTGAGCGGCCACGCCAGCCACTGCGACCGCTGCTGTGGCAGTGGGCGCAACGCAGCCGCCATTGGCAGGCATTGGACGAACGCCTGCGTGGCGCTTCAGTGAAGCTGCTGCGCTGGCCGGACTTCCGCGTACTGGGCCACGACCATGATGGCTTCCGCCTGTGTTCGCTGCTGCTCAAGCGCGCGTGCACGGTTGACGAGTGCGTGATGCTGCTTGATTTGCCGGCTGCGGCGGTGCGCGATTTCATCCATGCCGCCTACCTGTGCGGCTACGCGCAGCTGCAGACTGCACCGGCGGCGCCGCTGATGGCGACAGGTGGCACCCGCACCGACAACGGCCTGCTTGCCCGCCTGTGGCGGCACCTGCGCGGGAGCGAACGCAATGCGTGAGCACAAGGTGGTGGTGCTTGGCGGCATGGGCAGCGGCAAGTCGACCCTGGTACGCAGCATCGCGGTTGGCGCGGTGGTCGACACGGATGTGGCCAACAGTGATCGCTTCGGCGCCGACAAGGCCTCCACCACCGTAGCGCTGGACTACGCAGACATCGACCTGCCCAATGGCGAACGCCTGCGTCTCTACGGCACACCCGGCCAGCAGCGTTTCGATTTCCTGTGGCCGATCCTGCTGCAGGGCGCGCGTGGCGCGGTGCTGCTGCTGGATGCGCGTCGTGCCGGGCTGGCCAGCGAGCTGGAGGACTACCTGCAGGTGCTGCAGCCGTTCGCATCATCCCTGGCACTGGTGGTGGCGGTCACCCACCTGGACCAGGCACCGCAGGCCGCACTGGACGACTGGGCCGCCCGTGCCAGCCTTGACGACCAACCACTGCCGCTGCTGGCGGTGGATGCCCGCGACCGCGAACAGGGACTGTTGCTGATGGATGTGTTGATGAGCGAAATGGAAGCGCACGCACTGGTGGCGGCGCATGGCTGACGGGCAGATGGCGGTACTGCCCGATGCCGGTCAGCGTGAGCGACTGCAGCCGCTGCTGCAGGACCTGCAGCAGCGGGTCGAAGGCGTGCGCACGGTGGTGCTGGCCAGTGTCGATGGCTTCGCCCTGGTCAGTGCCGGGGCCGGAGGGCGCGGTGAGCGGCTGGCGGCGATGACCAGCGCGATGCTGGCGCTGGCCGCGGCAGTGGGCCGCGAACTGCTGCTGGGCGATCTGCAGACGCTGATGCTGGAGGCCGGGGGCGGCAAGGTGCTGATGCTGGCGATCCAGGCCGAAGGGCGCGCACCGCTGCTGCTGATGGCGGCCTGCGACCAGCGCAGCGTGATCGGCCAGGTGCTGTGGCAGAGCAGGGAATGTGGCCAGGCGATCCTGGCCGAACTCGGCGGATCGTGAGCCCGGCCGCAGGGGAACGAGGGGCTCGAACCAACATCGACAAGGGGTGCGACGTGGCTGGATTGAATGAATCGTTGAACGCACTGATGGGCATCGACGGCGCGCAGGCAGTGGCGCTGGTCGACTACGAAAGCGGCATGCTGCTGGGCGAAGCCGGTGCCGGCATGGACATGGAAGTGGCCGCCGCCGGCAACACTGAAGTGATCCGCGCCAAGATGAAGACCGCCGCGTCGCTGAACCTCAACGACAGCATCGAGGACATCCTGATCTCGCTGGGCAAGGCGTACCACATCATGCGCCCGGTGGCGAAGAAGAAGGGCCTGTTCTTCTACATCGTGCTGGACCGGACCAAATCCAACCTGGCGCTGGCGCGGCGCAAGGTGCAGGACGTAGAGGCCGAACTGGCGATCTGATCCACCGGCGCGTTGTAGAGTCGAGCTTGCTCGACTCTACACAAGCCACCCCACGCCAGCGTATGGTGGAGACGGTCCTCCCCGGGTACGCCGTGCATGTCAGAGCCTGTCATCGCAACCGTACTGGCGCCGCGTATCGCCGGTGCCATCCGCGATGGTTTCGAGCAGTACCATGCCCGCTTCGCGGCGATCACCGCGCGGGCGCGGCAGCGCTTCGAGCAGCGCGATTGGGCTGGTGCGCGACAGGATGCGGTCGAGCGCATCGCCCTGTACGACCTGTGCATCGCCGAGCAGATGGATGCGTTGCGCCGCCTCGCCGATGACGCGATCGGCGAGCGCGCGCTGTGGCTGCAGGTGCACGCGCAGTACAGCGCGCTGCTGCAGGGCCTGATCGACGCCGAGCTGTACAAGACCTTCTACAACACGCTGTCGCGGCGCCTGTTCGCTACCCGCGGCGTGGACCCGGCGCTGGAATTCATTGCTTTCGACGTCGAGCCCTCCGATGCAATCACCCATCCTGTCGCGCGGCATACCTACGCGGTCTCGCCGACGCGGCCGGTGGAGGCCCTGCAACGCGTGCTGGCCGACTACCGCTTCGACATCCCCTATGCGCACCAGCTGCGCTGTGCGGCGGCCATCGCCGTGCGCCTGCAGGACGACCTCGCCCATTGGGGGGACACGCCGGTACGCAGCATCGAACTGCTCGACACGGTGTTCTACCGCGAGCGCCGCGCTTACCTGGTTGGCCGCGTGTTCGGCGAGCATCGCTTTTCGCCATGCGTGATTGCCCTGGTCAACGATGCGCGCGGCCTGCGTGCCGATGCGGTGCTGACCCGGCGCCGTGATGTCGCCCATCTGTTTGGCGTGTCGCGCAGCTACTTCCAGGCTGACCTGGGCACCGTGGGCGACGCGGTGGTGTTCCTGCGCAGCCTGCTGCCGGGCAAGCCGATCGACGAGATCTACACGGTGCTGGGACGTGCCAAGCAGGGCAAGACCGAGCGCTACCGAACCTTCTTCCGCCACTTCAACGAGCATCCGCAGGAACGGCTGGTGCATGCCGAAGGCACGCCGGGCATGGTCATGGCGGTGTTCACCCTGCCCAGTTATCCATTGGTGTTCAAGCTGATCCGTGACCGTTTCGCCTGGCCCAAGGCAATGTCGCGGCAGCAGGTGGAAGAGAAGTACGCGCTGGTGTTCAATCTCGATCGTGTCGGCCGCCTGCTTGATGCGCAGCCTTATCGCCACCTGCGTTTCCCGCGCGAGCGCTTCGCGCCGGCCCTGCTGGAAGAGCTGCTGCAGCAGTGCGCGCAGAGCGTACGTGTCGATGGCGACGAGGTCGAAGTCGCACTGTGCTATGTGCAACGTCGTTTCCGACCTTTGAACCTGTACCTGCGCGAGCAGTCCGGCGAGGCGGTGCGCGCGGCGGTGCTCGACTACGCGCAGGCGATCACCGACATGGCGCGCAACAACATCTTCCCCGGCGACATGCTGCCGAAGAACTTCGGTGTGTCACGGCACGGCCGGGCCGTGTTCTATGACTATGACGAGCTGTGCCTGGTCAGCGACTGCGTGTTCCGCGCCTGGCCGCAGCCACGCACGCCAGAGGAAGCGATGGCCGACGAGCCGTGGTTCCATGTCGGCCCGCGCGACGTGTTTCCCGAGCGCTTCGGTCCGTTCATGGGCCTGCCTGCTGCGGAGCTGGCAGCCGTGCGCGAGCACTACCGGCACCTGTTCGACCCGGGCTGGTGGCAGGGCCTGCAGGAACGCTTCGCCCGGGGTGATTATCCGGACACGCCGCCCTACGCGGGCGCACACCGGCTGGCGTGAACCGGCTGTCATGGCGGCTGGGACTGGGATAGGCTCGCCGTTCATCACCAAGGATCCGGCAATGATGCGTTCCCCACTGTTTCTCGCCCTCGCGCTGGCCGTAGGTGCCGGCGCCCCCCTGCTTGCAGGCGATGCCACTGCGCAGACCGCACGTGCTGTACGTGCGACTGCGGAAATGAGCATGGTGCTGTCCGGTCATATCGAGGTCACGCCGGAGGGCGCGGTCCGTTCGCTGGTGCTGGACCAGAAAGCCATGGTGGCCCCGAGCATCGCCTCCTTCGTGGAAGGCACCATCGGTGGCTGGCGCTTCGAGCCCACGCTGCGCGATGGCCAGGCGGTGGCCACGCGGGCCCCTTTGCGCGTTCGCCTGCGCGGCAAGGCTGCGGCCGATGGCGGTTATGAAATCAGCATGACCAGTGTCGACTTCAGCGAGTACGATCCGAAGGCCACCGATTCGGTGACCCAGCTGCACATGACGCCGCCGCGCTACCCGGAAGCGGCCTACCGTAACGGTGGCCAGGGTGAGGTGCTGCTGTTGGTCAAGGTGGCCCGTGACGGAACAGTGGCCGATGTGGCCGCCGAGCAGGTGAACATGGCCGTGGTCGCACCTGAGCGGACCCTGGCCAAGATGCGCGACATCCTGGCCAGAGCCAGTGTCAGCACCGCCCGCACGTGGACCTTCAAGCCGCCGACCACCGGCGAGGACAGCACCCGGGACAGCTGGACGGTTCGCATCCCGGTGAACTTCGCCCTGAACAATGATCCCAATGCAGTGGCGGAACGCTATGGCCGCTGGCGCGCCTTCATTCCGGGGCCGCGGCAGACCGTCCCGTGGCGCGAGGCGGACCCGGTCGAGCAGGTCGGCAGCGATCTGCTGCCGGAAGGCGGCGTCTACATGGTGGACGGCGCCAAGCGCGGCCTGCGCCTGCTGACCCCGCTGGCGCAGGGCTGAGACCCGCTGCGGAGCCGGGCAGCCCGGCTCCGCGTCAGTCGGCGTACGGGTAGACCACCACCCGGTTGCGGCCCTGTTCCTTGGCCATGTACAGCGCCTTGTCGGCCAGCCGCAGCGCCTGTTCTGCGTCGACATGGAAGCTGGGGAAGTGGGCCACGCCCAGCGATACGGTGATGGTGCCGACCGGTTCGAACGGATGGTCGGCGATGTGCTGGCGCAGGCGTTCACCGGCCTGGCGGGCCGATTCAGTACTGATGCCCGGCAGCAGCAGCAGGAATTCCTCGCCGCCGGCGCGGCAGAGGATGTCGCTGTCGCGCGAGTAGCGGCGCATCTGGTCGGCGATGTGGACGATGGCGTTGTCGCCGACGTCATGCCCGTAACTGTCGTTGATCGACTTGAAGCGATCGATGTCCAGCGCCAGGATCGCGAACGGAATGCCCTGCACCTGCAGCGCATCCAGCGCCTGCTGCAGCCCGCGGCGGTTGAGCAGGCCGGTCAGCGGGTCGGTGCGGCTGGCACGGTTGAGCGTGCCGATACGATCCTGCAGCGCATTGAAGCTGTGCAGCACCGCCTGTTTGAGCTGGGCGACCTCGAAGTACCAGGCGCGGATGCCGCTGACGTGGTTGATCGCGTTGCCGGTGTCCTCGCCGCCCTGCACGTTGCGCGCCAGCTGCCACAGCGGCATCGAAATGCGGCGCGCGAACCACCAGGTGACCAGCAGCGACAGCAGGCCGAGTGGAATCGCATTCCAGATCACTGCGGTCATCAACCGCGATAGCGGCTGCAGGGTGGCCTCGGTCGGGCGCTGCGCGATGATGCCCCAGCCGGTGGCCGCCACCGGTGCATAGCCGGCCAGCATCGACACGCCGCGGTTGTTGCGTACCTGCTGTGCGCCCCGTTCTCCGCGCACCACGGCCTTCACCGCCGGGTTGCCGACCACGTAGTCACCCACCCGCTTGCCATCGGCGTGGTACAGCAGGCGGCCATTGCGGTCCACCACGTACAGGTAGGAACCGTCGCGGTAGTAGTGCTTGCCCAGCAGCGTGTGCAGTGCACTGCGCTGGCGCAGGTACAGGGTGCCGCTGACATAGCCGCGATAGCGGCCCTGGCGGTCGAAGATCGGGTGCGACAGCGACACCAGCAGCTTGCCGGTGGCCGATTGGTAGGGATCGCTGATCATGGGCTGGCGCGCCGCCAGTGCCGCGTTGTTGCCGACACTGTGCAGCACCTCACCCTGCAGCTGCAGGGTCTGCGGCGAGGTGGCGATCACCAGGCCGTCGGCATCCACCACCAGCGAGGAGTTGAAGCTGCTGGACTGCAGCTGCAGGCGGCTGGCTTCATCCTGGGCCTGCTTCGGATCAAGGTCGTCCTCGCCCAGGCGGGTCGCGGCATAGGCCAGCTGCTGCTGCGCGGCCAGCAGGAAGTTCTGGGTGGTCTCGGCCAGCTTGGTGGCGTAGACGCGGTTGGCTTCCAGGGTATTGCCGACCAGCTGGTCGCGCTGCACCCGGTAGCTGGCCAGCAGGGTGTTGGCCAGCGCGATGATGGCGCTGAGCAGGGCCAGGGCGAGGATCAGCTTGCCCAGGTTGAGGCGGGGAGACAGCGTTCGCATGCGTCGACGGATCCGGCAGGAGGCTGGACCCGACCGGTTCTCCGGAAGGGGCGACAGCGGGAATCGGTGGCAGGGCCCACGGGGGCCGGGCAGGGTATCGCGCGGATTATCGCCAAAAGCGGGCGCCAGCGAAGTGAAGTGCGTCGCCCTGCAGGCAAAAAAAAACCTGCCGCAGCGAGCGGCAGGTTTCTTCTGATGCAGCGCCAGGGATCAGCGCTTCATCGAACCGAAGAACTCGTCGTTGGACTTGGTGTTCTTCATCTTGTCGAGCAGGAACTCCATCGCGGCCATTTCATCCATCGGATGCAGCAGCTTGCGCAGGATCCAGATCTTCTGCAGCAGCTCCGGTTCGATCAGCAGGTCTTCGCGGCGGGTGCCGGAACGGTTGATGTCGATGGCCGGGAACACGCGCTTTTCAGCAATACGGCGGCTCAGGTGCACTTCGCTGTTGCCGGTGCCCTTGAACTCTTCGTAGATCACCTCGTCCATCTTCGAGCCGGTATCGACCAGCGCGGTGGCGATGATGGTCAGGCTGCCGCCTTCTTCCACGTTGCGCGCGGCACCGAAGAAGCGCTTCGGGCGGTGCAGGGCGTTGGCGTCCACACCACCGGTCAGCACCTTGCCCGAGCTCGGCACCACGTTGTTGTAGGCGCGGGCCAGGCGGGTGATCGAGTCGAGCAGGATCACCACGTCCTTCTTGTGCTCGACCAGGCGCTTGGCGCGCTCGATGACCATTTCGGCCACCTGCACGTGGCGCGCGGCCGGCTCGTCGAAGGTCGAGCTGATGACCTCGCCGCGCACGGTGCGCTGCATCTCGGTCACTTCTTCCGGGCGTTCGTCGATCAGCAGCACGATCAGGTGCACGTCCGGATGGTTGGTGGTGATGGCGGTGGCGACCTGCTGCATCATCATGGTCTTGCCGGCCTTCGGCTGCGACACGATGAGCGAGCGCTGGCCCTTGCCCTGCGGGGCCATCAGGTCGAGGATGCGGCCGGTGATGTCTTCCGACGAACCGTTGCCGCGCTCCAGGGTGAAGCGGCGGCGCGGGAACAGTGCGGTCAGGTTCTCGAACAGCACCTTGTTCTTCGACGCTTCGATCGGCTCGCCGTTGATGGTGTCGACGATGTTCAGCGCGAAGTAGCGCTCGCCGTCCTTCGGGAAGCGGATGCGGCCGGAGATGTGGTCGCCGGTGCGCAGGTTGAAGCGGCGGATCTGGCTGGGCGAGATGTAGGTGTCGTCCGGGCCGGCCAGGTAGCTGGCTTCAGCCGCGCGCAGGAAGCCGAAGCCGTCCGGCAGGATTTCCAGTACGCCGTCGGCGGCGACGCCGTCACCGTGGCGGGTCAGCACCTTCAGCAGGGCGAAGATCACGTCCTGCTTGCGGGCACGGGCCACGCCTTCGGAGATCTGCAGCTGCTCGGCGATTTCCAGCAGCTTCTGTGCCGGCATGCGCTTGAGGTCGCTCAGCGAGTAGACCGGGAAGCCCTCGGGCACGTTGGCGTGCGGACGCGGCACGAAGGGCTGCTGCTCGCCGCCGTCGTTGGGCATGCCGTCGTCGCGGAAGCGGTTGTTGTTGCGGTCACGGTCGCGGCGGTTGCGGAAGCGGTCACGGCGGTTGCCCTGGCCTTGCCCCTGGCCCTGCTGGCCGTTCTGGTTGTACGGGTTCTGGCCCTGGTTCTGGCCGCCCCCCTGGTGGTTCTGCTGCCGCGGCTGGCCGGATTCGCGACCCTCACCACCTTCGCCACCGCCACTGCTGGCAGGGGCCTCGGCGGCGGGCGCGCTCGGTGCGGGGGCGGGGGCCGGTGCCTCGGGCGCGGCGGCCAGCGGCAGGGTCGGCTGCGCCGGAGCGGCGCTGGTTTCGGCGGCTGCCGGGGCGGCGGCCTTGCTCACGCGGGGCTTGCGCACGCGCTTTTCGGCGGGCGCATCGGCGCTGCCGGTTTCGGAAGTGTTATCGGACAAGAGCGTTATTCCTCGCTTGAAGGTGCGAGCGCCCGGCTGGGGCGGCGAACGTTGGGAATGGGTCTGGAAGAAACTGCGTCCAGAGGGTGCGGCACGCGAACGCGGCCGGATGTGCCGACACTATCATCGGCCTGCGGCGCCGTGCAAGGGCTGCCGGGAACAGCATTCATCATGGACGCTGGGCGTCCGCCGGCAGCCGCGGGTGGCGGCTGCCGGAAAACAGCAGGATCAGGTCAGGGCCTTGTCCAGCAGGCCGGCCAGCTGGGCCTTGCCCACCGCACCGATCTGCTCGCCGACCTTCTCGCCGTCCTTGAACACGACCAGGTACGGGATCGAACGCACGTGGTACTTGGCGGCCAGCGCACGATTGTGGTCGACGTTGACCTTGGCGATCTTGGCGCGGCCCTGGTAGGCATCGGCCAGTTCGTCCAGCGCCGGGGCGATCATCTTGCACGGGCCACACCATTCGGCCCAGAAATCGACCAGCACCGGTTCCTTGGAATTCAGCACTGCGCTATCAAAGTCGGCGTCGCCGACATGTACAACCTTGTCGCTCATCTTGGTTTCTCGTCTTGGATTGCACCCGGCCATGCCGGAGGTGGGTGAACTGGGCCATGCCCGGTGGCGCGACCCTCGTCGTTGCCTCGCGGCGCACTGCCGCGGTGCGTTCGGCGGGATGCCTGGACGCTCACGGCCGGCAGTGTACCCCTATCGCAGGGCGGGGACAGGCGCCGGCTGGAACCCAGCGTATCGTGATCGCTTCGAAGCCCGGTATGTGTCGGATTTCACTGTCTTCCCGAAGATGGGGGTGGCAGCGGGCGACACCAGCGGGACCGGCGGGGTCGTTCAAGTCCTGTGTGGCTGGATGAAGGCGCGTCGTCTCTCCATCCGGTGAGACCGGGCATTCCGGTTTGCCTGCCCGAGTGCGTTAAACTGGGGCATTGTGCGGCGCGCGGACCGGGTGGTCCCAGCCTGCCAACCCGCCGCAGGGGCCGCAGTTTGCGACGGTGCCCCTAGACGATGAAGTGCCAGCCGCCCCACGGGCCGGCGGCCATACCAAGACGGACTCATGAGCGACAAACCGCTGACCGATTTGACCTTTTCCTCCTTCGAGCTGCACCCGGCCCTGCAGGCCGGCCTTGAAGGAGCCGGATTCACCCGCTGCACCCCGATCCAGGCGCTGACCCTGCCGGTCGCGCTGCCCGGCGGTGATGTCGCCGGCCAGGCCCAGACCGGCACCGGCAAGACCCTGGCCTTCCTGGTCGCTGTCGTGAACCGCCTGCTGACGCGTCCGGCGCTGGCCGATCGCAAGCCGGAAGATCCGCGTGCGCTGATCCTCGCCCCGACCCGCGAGCTGGCCATCCAGATCCACAAGGATGCGGTGAAGTTCGGTTCCGACCTGGGCCTGCGCTTCGCCCTGGTCTACGGCGGCGTGGATTACGACAAGCAGCGCGAGCTGCTGCAGCAGGGCGTGGACGTGATCATCGCCACCCCGGGCCGCCTGATCGACTACGTCAAGCAGCACAAGGTGGTGTCGCTGCACGCCTGCGAGATCTGCGTGCTGGACGAAGCCGACCGCATGTTCGACCTGGGCTTCATCAAGGACATCCGCTTCCTGCTGCGCCGCATGCCGGAGCGCACCACCCGCCAGACCCTGCTGTTCAGTGCCACCCTCAGCCACCGCGTGCTGGAGCTGGCCTACGAGCACATGAACGAGCCGCAGAAGCTGGTGGTCGAAGCCGAGACCATCACCGCCGCGCGCGTGCGCCAGCGCATCTACTTCCCGGCCGACGACGAGAAGATCCCGCTGCTGCTGGGCCTGCTGTCGCGCAGCGAAGGCGCGCGCACCATGGTCTTCGTCAACACCAAGGTGTTCGTCGAGCGCGTGGCGCGTTCGCTGGAAAAGGCCGGCTACCGTGTCGGCGTGCTGTCCGGTGATGTGCCGCAGAAGAAGCGCGAGAGCCTGCTCAACCGCTTCCAGAAGGGCCAGCTGGAAATCCTGGTGGCCACCGACGTGGCTGCGCGCGGCCTGCACATCGATGGCATCAAGTACGTCTACAACTACGACCTGCCGTTCGACGCCGAAGACTACGTGCACCGCATCGGCCGTACCGCGCGCCTGGGCGAAGAGGGCGATGCGATCAGCTTCGCCTGCGAGCGCTACGCGATGGGCCTGCCGGACATCGAGGCCTATATCGAGCAGAAGATTCCGTCCGAGCCGGTCACCAAGGAACTGCTGACGCCGCTGCCGCGCCCGGAACGCCCGGCCCCGGCTGCGGGCGAGGAAGGCGAGGACAACGAAAGCGTCGGCCAGATCTTCCGCGAAGCGCGCGAAGCCCGCGCTGCCGAGGAAGAGCGCCGTGGCGGTGGCCGCAGTGGCGGCCGTTCCGGCAGTGGTGGTGGCCGCGGTGGCCGCGACGGTGAGCGCAGCGGCGAGCGCCGTTCGCGTGGCCCGCGCAAGCCGCGCGTGGAAGGCGAGCAGGGCGCTGCCGCCCCGGCCGCCGGTGCCGAAGGCGCTGCCGCGCAGGCCCCGCGTCCGCCGCGCCCGCCGCGTGCTGAAGGCGCACCGGAAGGTGCGGTGGACGGTGAGCACAAGCCGCGCAAGCGCCGTCGTCGTCGCCACGGCCGTCCGGTCGAAGGTGCCGAGGGTGTGCAGAACGCCGCCGGCAATGGCGCCAGCCCGGTCACCCCGGTGCAGGTGGTGGCCAAGCCGGTGCGCACGGCTGCTGATACCGGCGATTCGTTCCTGACCCGCATCGGCCGCAAGATCCGCCGGATGCTGTCGGGCAGCTGATCGGCGCTGCCGATCAGCGGGTAGCACCCGACCGTTGGTCGGGTGACCTTGACCGGTGTGCCGACCAACGGTCGGCACCCACCCTGGCCGGCAACCCACACCGCTGCCGGCCAGCGGCCGGCACTACCGATCATATGACCGTCTCCACGACGTCGCGCCGGTCCTGCATAATCGGGGCATGAGTGTCCTGCGCTTCGACAATGTCAGCAAACAGTACGCCGGTGGCCACGAGGCGCTGACCGATGTCAGCTTCGAGGTCGCGCCGGGCGAGATGCTGTTCGTCACCGGCCATTCCGGTGCGGGCAAGAGCACCCTGCTCAAGTTGATCCACCTGGACGAGCGGCCCAGCCGCGGCGCGGTGGTGTTCGACGAGCGCAACCTGCTGAAGGTGCGCGGTGGCGACGTGCCCCGCCATCGACGCGCGGTCGGCGCGGTCTACCAGGACCACCGCCTGCTGATGGACCGCTCTATTGCCGAGAACGTGGCGCTGCCGCTGATCCTGCGCGGCACCCGCCGTAGCGACATCAACAAGCGCGTGCGCTCGGTGCTCGAGCGGATGGGCCTGGGCCATCGCGAGAAGGCGCTGCCCTCGCAGCTGTCGGCCGGTGAGCAGCAGCGCGTCGGCATCGCCCGCGCCATTGTCGGTGAGCCCAAGCTGCTGGTGGCCGATGAGCCGACCGGCAACCTCGACCCGACCCTGGCGGCGGAGATCATGGCCCTGTTCGCCGAGCTGCCCGCGCGCGGCACCAGCGTGCTGGTGGTCAGTCACGACCTGCCGCTGCTGCGCCGCATGCGCAAGCGCGTGCTGATCCTTGACCACGGCCGGCTGGTGGATGACATCTCGCCGCAGGACCTGGCGGAGTAATCGATGGCGAAGAACGAAAACAGCGAAGCCGCCGCCCCGTCGCGTGTGGGCGTCTGGTTCCAGCACCACGTGCACAGCGTGGTGTTCAGCCTCGGCCGCGCCTGCCGCAAGCCGTGGGCGACCCTGCTGACGGTGATGGTCATGGCGCTGGCGCTGGCCCTGCCGCTGGGCCTGTCGATCGCGCTGGACAACCTCAAGCAGTTCGCCGGCAGCGTGCAGCAGTCGCGCGACATCAACGTGTTCCTGAAGGGCAACGTCGATGGTCCCGGCGCGCTGCGCCTGGCCGGCCAGCTGCGCGATCGCGATGACGTGGCCGAAGTGAACGTGCGCACGCCGGAGCAGGGCCTGCAGGAACTGCGCGATGCCGGCCTCGGCGAGGCGATCGATGCACTCAACGACAACCCGCTGCCCTCGCTGCTGGTGATCACTCCGGGCCAGGGCAAGGACGACGCACGCCTGGCGCGCGCGCTGGAAAGCCTGCCCGAGGCCGACCTGGTGCAGCACGATGCGCTGTGGCGCCAGCGCCTGGATGCCTGGCTCGCGTTCGGTGCGCGGCTGGTGCAGGTGCTGTCGGTGCTGCTCGGCGTGGGCGCCGCGCTGGTGGTCGGCAACACCGTGCGCCTGGACATCCAGGCCCGCCGCGAAGAGATCGGCGTGCTGCAGCTGCTCGGCGCCAGTGATGGCTTCATCCGCCGCCCGTTCCTGTACCTGGGCGCGTGGTATGGCCTGGGTGCCGGCGCAGTGGCGCTGGCCCTGATTGCTGCGGCCGGCGCTGCCTTGCGCGTGCCGCTGGCCGAACTCTCGCGCAGCTACGGCAGCCCGTTCGTGCTGCACGGCCTGGACCTGCTGCATGGCAGCCTGGTCCTGCTCGGCACACTGCTGCTGGGCTGGCTGGGCGCGTGGCTGGTGACCGGCCATTTCCTTCGCCAGACCCGCCCGACCGACACCTGAGACCGGCATGCAACCGCAAGCGCTGAAGCACCTTGAAGGGCCCGCGACGCGGGTGATGGTGGTCGATGGGTCAAAGCTGGTCCGCAAACTGATCGCCGACGTCCTGCAGCGCGACCTGCCGGGCGTGGAAGTGATCGGCTGCGACAGCATCGAGGATGCGCAGCTGGCGCTGGCGCAGGGCCCGGTGGATCTGGTGACCACCTCGCTGACCCTGCGTGATGGCGACGGCCTGGCACTGGCGCGGATGGTCCGCGAAGCCGCAGGCCAGGCCTATGTGCCGGTGATCGTGGTCTCCGGCGATGCCCAGCAGCATCTGGAGCAGCGCCGCTTCACCGAGTACGTCACCGACTATTTCGACAAGGCGCTGGGCCACGAGGCACTGGCGACCTTCATCCGCGGCTACGTGCAGCCGCAGACCATTCCCGGCGCCACCATCCTCTATATCGAGGACAGCCGCGTGGTCGCCGAGGCTACCAAGCGCATGCTGGAACGCCAGCAGTTGAACGTGCTGCACGTGGTCAGCGCCGAAGAGGCGTTCACCCTGCTCACTGCCGAGTCGCTGGGCCGCAGTCGCCACCGCATCGACCTGGTGCTGACCGACGTCACCCTGAAGGGCGAACTGAGCGGTCGCGACGTGGTGCAGCGCGTGCGCGTGGACTTCGGCTACGGCAAGCGTCGCCTGCCGGTGCTGGTGATGACCGGCGATGGCAACCCGCACAACCAGACCGGGCTGCTGCAGTCCGGTGCCAACGACCTGGTGCTCAAGCCGATCGAAGAGCGCCTGCTGGTCACCAAGGTGCTGTTCCAGCTGCGCCTGGCCCGGTTGAACGATGGACCCCTGATTCGATGAAGTGGCGTGATGATTGATGAAGTAGCCGGCACCCCGACGATCCAGCTCGAGCCGAGCTGGAAGCAGCATGTCGGCGATTACCTGATGCAGCCGCAGATGCGCGAGCTGTCCAGCTTCCTGCGCCAGCGCAAGGCCAGCGGTGCGGCGGTGTTCCCGCCCGGCCCGCAGATCTTCGCTGCGTTCGATGCCACGCCGTTCGAGCAGGTGAAGGTGGTGATCCTCGGCCAGGACCCGTACCACGGCCGCGGTCAGGCGCATGGGCTGAGCTTCTCGGTGGCGCCCGGAGTGCCGGTGCCGCCGTCGCTGCTGAACATCTACAAGGAGATCGAGAGCGATCTCGGTATCCCGCGTCCGGACCATGGCTGCCTGATCCCGTGGGCGCAGCGCGGTGTGCTGCTGCTCAATGCCGTGCTGACGGTGGAAGAGGGCCAGGCCGGTGCCCACCAGGGGCGTGGCTGGGAAGGTTTCACCGACCACGTGGTGGATGTGCTCAACCGCGAACGCGACGGCCTGGTGTTCATGCTCTGGGGCGCGTACGCGCAGAAGAAGGGCAAGGTCATCGACACTCGCCGCCACCGTGTGCTGAAGTCGCCGCACCCGTCGCCACTGTCGGCCCACCGCGGCTTCCTGGGCTGCCAGCATTTCTCGATGGCCAACGAGTACCTGCAGCGCCGCGGCCAGGCCCCGATCGACTGGTCGCTGCCGCCGCGTTCGGCGCTCTGAGCGGGCCGGGCAGGGGCCCGGCGCCGCCAGCGATGGATCAGTGGCTCGCTGCTGGTGCGGGATCCGCGCGCCGGTAGTAGGCACGCGCGCCTTCGGCGATCACGCTCAACGCCTGCACGGTGCCATCGCCGCCGCGATGGAACAGCAGTTCCGCCCCCGCACTGCCTGCCAGGAAGCGGACGGGCGTCAGCGCCTGCAGCGCGACCGGTGCATCACGCCCGGGCAGGCGCAACTGCAGTCCAGCATCGACCGCCTGCACGTCCAGGGTCGTGACGTCGAACCAATCGGCCAGGCCGCTGCGCAGATCCATGGGCAGGGTGTCATCGAGTACGAAGCGACCGCTGAAGCGCGGATAGCCCTCCGCCAGCAATGCAGGATCCAGCGTGCGGATGACCGGCTTGGCGTTGTGGCCGAGCGCATCGGACAGGGCATTGCGGATCTCCCCACGCAGCGCGGGGCCGTTGTCGCCATTGGTCAGGATGACGAATCCATCGCCGCTCTCCGGGTAGCCTTCGATGCCGGCGTGATAGCTGTCATTGCTGCCATTGTGGAAGAAGCGGCGACTGGCACCGGTGCCGGCCAGCTCCGGTCCCAGGCCACGACCGGCCGGCGCCACTTCGCTGACCATCTGCAGGGCCAATGACTGCGGCAGCCATCCATCCTTCGTGCGGATGCTGCGCAGCAGGGCCGCGACGAACAGGCCCATGTCGTTGGCGCTGGTCCACAGCCCGGACGCCGCCTGTTCCGGAAAGCTCTGCCAGCCGCGTGGCAGGGCCTCCGGCAGGCCTTTGTTGTCGTGCGCATGGGCAACGTTGCCGTAGCCGGCAGGCAAGGGGTTCTGGTACGTGCTGCGGGACATGCCCAGTGGCGCGAACACCTCGCGACGTGCGACGTCAGCGAATGCTCTGCCCGTCAGGTCTTCGATCGCCAGCTGCACCACCGTGTAGCCGCCACCGGAATAGTCGACCTGCTGGCCGGGTGCGTGGATCAGGCGTATCGGTTCATTCTTTGCAGGCGCCAGTCCATCCAGTGTCTGCAGCAGGGTCGGCAAGCGCTCGGCGGGCTGGTAGTCCTGGAAGCCATGCACGTTGAAGCCGGCGGTGTGCGAGAGCAGCATGCGCAGGTTGATCGGCGGGTGCAGTCCCTGCGCATCGGCAGGCACATGCCAGCGGTGCAGGCGGGGATCGATGTTCTCCTCCAGCGAGACCTTGCCGGCAGCAACCAGCTTCAGGGTGGTCGCCGCAGCGCCCATCTTGCTGACCGAGCCCACCGAGAACACGGTATCGGCATCCACCGCGTCGCGCGTGCCTGCCTGGCGCAGGCCGTACCCGGCGGCGTACACCACCTTGCCATCGCGGATCACCGCAACGGCGGCACCCGGCACCTTGTAATGGGCAAGGCGTTCCTCGATCGACCACTGCGGCAGCGCCGCGCCCAGCTGCGCGGTGCTGGGGCGCAGGCCGTGGGCCATTGCCTGGGCAAAGCGCGCGGCGTCTTCTGCGCTGGCGTCAGTGGCCATCACGTGGAACGGGGTCAGGCAGACCAGCAGCGAACACAGCAACAGGCGGTTCATCATCGACATCCTTGCGGGAGTGGAAGAGGGTTGGGATCGGCGCAGGCGTTGCCACGCACGCCTGCCGCGTCCGATCGTTGCGGGTGGAACAGGTTGCCGCCGCAGCGCAGAAGGCGATGCGGCGGCGGAGTCAGCGTCGTTCGCGGCGGGCGCCCTGCGTCAGCAGGTAATCGCGTACGGCCGCGGTGCCGGCCTGGTTCAACGGTGTCCGCCAGCGGCCCAGCCAGCCGTCGGCTTCCACCCCCAGGTTGATATCGGCGCCGTGCGCGAGCAGGTACTGCACGGTGACCAGATGCCCTTCGCGCGAGGCATTGATCAGCGGCGTCTCGTCATAGGTCACGACCCGGTTGACGTCTGCACCGGCCTGCACCAGCTGCTCGACGATGGGTTGCAGGCCCAGCGCGGAGGCGACGATCAACGGATTGCCTTCGCCCAGCGCAGCGCGATCAGGGTCGGCTCCCAGCTGCAGCAGGGCGTCGACCATCACCGGATCGCGTGCGCGGATGGCCTGGATCAGCGCCGTGCCATCGCCGAGCACGCGCGCATCGAGATCGACGCCCGCCACCGCCAACGCGTGGACCTGCGCGAGGTCATGCGTGCTGGCGGCCTGGAGCAGAGTGTTGACGCGCGTATCGGAGGTGCTGGCCGCTGGTGAGGCCAGTCGTGGTGAGACAGCCACCGCGGTGCCGACGCAGGCCAGCAGAAGCAGCAGGCCCAGCATCAACAGACTGCGGCGCCGAGGGGCGTACGACGGGGCGTCCAGCAGTTGGTCGATGCGCTGCGCCAGCTGGCTGCGTGCACTGAACATGCCCAGTGCAAGCGTCGGCGCCTCTTCGCGCAGGGCCTGAAGCTGTTCGATACCGGCCAGCAGCGAGCCTGCATAGTCCAGCGGTTCGCGTGCCTGCATCGCAGCGCGTGCATCACAGGCCATTTCGCGCAGTAGCGCCAGGCGTGCCTGGGCAAGGTGCAGGAGTGGATTCCACCAGAACAGTGCTGTTCCCGCCCGCAGCAGCGTGCTTGTCCACAGATCGCGTCGATGCAGGTGTGCAACCTCGTGGCGGACGATGTCGCGCAGCACGTTGTTGTCCAGCCGTGCCAGCAAGGGGCGGGGCAGCAGGATCTGCGGGCGCCACAGGCCGACCACCATCGGCCCGTCGACGGCGCAGGTGGCGATCGTCACGTGGGCGGGCACGATGTCGGCCAGGGCCGCGCGCAGTCCGGCGGACGCCGGTTGTGCCAGCCGCCGCAGCCGGCGCGCGTGCAGCATCGCGTCCAGCAGGCGCATGCCCAGCCACAGGGTGCCCAGCAGCCACACCACTGCAAGCACTGTCGGCAGGGTCTTCGGTAGTTCGACGTAATAGATGTCGGGCTGCCGTCCAGCTTCGAAGATGGCCTCTCCCGCCGTTGCGCCTTCGCCGGGCAGGGGGTGGAACGCGGCGGCGGGCGGTGCCGGTGCAGGCAGGGTGGTCGACCAGCCCGGCAGGAAGGCGCTGAGCGGCAACAGCAGGGCTGCTGCCATCGCGGCGGTCAGCAGCCAGGAGCGCTGTTCGGCACTGAGGGCCCGCCGCCGTGCCAGCCACAGCGCGGGCAGCAGCACAACGGCAGACAACAGCAACTGCCGAAGGCCCAGTGCCATCGCCATGTCGATGAGGTTCATTCCTTCCTCCCGGCCCTGGCATCGCTGATGCGCTGCTGCAGTGCCTGCAGTTCGTTGCGGTCGATTTGGCGTTCGTCCACCAGGTGCTGTGCCAACACGTTTGGTGAGCCGTCGAAGAACTGATGCAGCAGATGGTCGAGCGCTTGCCGGCGGGCCTGCTCGCGGCTGAGCGTGGCGTGATAGATGTAGGCGCGACCTTCCTGGCGATGACTGACAAAGCCTTTCTTCGCCAGCACGTTGAACATGGTCAGCACCGTGGTGTACGCAACCGGCTTGTGTTCGCCGAGCACATCGGCCACTTCGCGCACGGAGGCTTCGCCCTTGTCCCAGAGGATGTCGAGGATGGCCTGCTCGGCCGGGGTGGGAGTCTGGGAGGCGGGGCGGGCCATGCGCATCTACGTATGAATTAGTTGATGCATCGGAGCATGCTGCCGCATGGCTGTCAACGGGTTTTTTAGTAGTAAAACATCGAGCCTGTGGCGCGCGGGGCTGAACATCTGGCAACATCCCCGCCCCTGAATGCGCCTCCAGGCCTACCCGTTCAGCTCCGCTTGACCGGAATCGGCCGGTTTCCGGTAGGTAATTGCTTGAATTCCAAGGGATTGTGAATCCCGAAAAGCGCGCTCGCCACTGTCATCAAATCGCGCTACGGTAGGGCTCTGTTTGGGACCAGTGTTGCATCAATAGGATGCTGGAACTTTTTCCTCCTTTAGCAGTCCAAATCCCGGACTGCTAAGATGGGTGCCTATGAGCCAGAACACCTCTACTGCCCTTGTGGCAAACAATCTCCCGATTCCCAGTGCGCTCGGTTCGCTGGACGCCTACATCGGTGCCGTGCACCAGATCCCGGTGCTGTCGGTCGATGACGAACAGGACCTGGCCCGTCGCTTCCGCGACGGCAACGATCTGGACGCCGCGCGCGAACTGGTGCATTCGCACCTGCGCTTCGTGGTGCACGTGGCCCGCGGCTACAACGGCTACGGCCTCGCCCTGGGCGACCTGATCCAGGAAGGCAACATCGGCCTGATGAAGGCGGTCAAGCGCTTCGACCCCGAAATGGGCGTGCGCCTGGTGTCCTTCGCCGTGCACTGGATCCGTGCCGAGATGCACGAGTTCATCCTGAAGAACTGGCGCATCGTGAAGGTCGCCACCACCAAGGCGCAGCGCAAGCTGTTCTTCAACCTGCGCAAGTCGAAGACGCGCCTGGGCTGGATGAACGCGGCCGAAGTGAGCGCGGTGGCCAAGGACCTGAACGTGTCCGAGCGCGAGGTCATGGAAATGGAGTCGCGCCTGTCCGGTCGCGATATCGGTTTCGATGCGCCGACCGACGAGGACAACGAACACGCGCCGCCGTCTCCGGCTGCGTTCCTGGTCGCCAACGACGAAGACCCGTCGATGGCCTACGAGCGTGCCGACAGCGAAGACAACCAGATGCAGCTGCTGCGCGAAGGCCTGGCCGAGCTGGATGCCCGTTCGCGCGACATCATCCGCCGTCGCTGGCTGGATGCCGACAGCAAGGTGACGCTGCAGGAACTGGCTGACGAGTACGGCGTATCGGCCGAGCGCATCCGCCAGGTTGAAGCGAACGCGCTGAAGAAGATGAAGGCGCTGTTCACCGCGTAAGGCGGGATGGCGTTGAAGCAATGAAAAGGCCCGGCATTGCCGGGCCTTTTCTTTTTGGTTGACCCGTCCTGAATTGGGTTGACACCTTTTCCCTCTGGAAAAGGAATGTTCAATGAAATCAACAATCAGGCGCAGTCAGCGGGATTACTCGCTGGCCTTCAAGTTGTCCGTGGTCGATCAGGTCGAGCGTGGAGAACTGACCTATAAGAAGGCTCAGGAGCGATACGGTATCCAAGGTAGCAGCACGGTTCTGAAGTGGCTTCGCCGCCATGGTCGGCAGGATTGGTCAGGTGGTGCATCATCTGCCCCCATGACGACTTCTCCCAAAAGTGGACCGGCCACGCCGCTGACGCCGGAACAACAGATCAAGGCCCTGCAGGTCCAGTTGCGGGAGGCCAACGAGAAAGCACAGCTTTTCGAAGCCATCGTGGATGTCCTCAAAGAGGATTACGGGGTGCGCATCGTAAAAAAGCCTTCAGGCAAGTCCTCACGCAAGGGCGCCTCAAAGGCGTAAGCGTGGCAAGGGCTTGCCGCCATTTCGGCATCAGTCGACAGGCGTTCTATCAAGCGGGGTGCCGGCATCAACGACGACGCGCCAGCGAGACCAAAGCACTGGCGCTGGTGAGCGATTGCCGCGTGCGGCAGCCACGGATCGGGACGCGCAAGTTGCACCATTTGATCGGACCGAAGCTGCAGGCGGCGGGAATCACCATGGGGCGTGACCGGTTGTTTGACGTACTTCGGGAAGCGCGCCTGCTGGTACCGAAACGTCGGGCTTATCACAAGACTACCGACAGCCATCATCGCTTTCGCAGGCATCCGAATCTGCTCAAACCTGGCCAAGGATGCGTAATACCAACCGGTAGCGAGCAGGTGTGGGTGGCGGACATCACCTATCTGCCGACGCAGGGGAAGTTCGTGTATCTGAGCCTGGTCACCGATGCCTGGTCGCGCAAGATCGTGGGCTGGAGCGTGCACGAAACGCTACAGACAGAGCAGGTAGCTCAGGCGCTGGAGATGGCGCTGAAAGGGAGAAAGACACCGCAGAAGCTGATCCATCACTCTGATCGTGGAATCCAGTACTGCTCGGATTACTACCAGAAGATCCATGCGCGGCACGGCCTGACCTGCTCGATGACCGACGGCTACGACTGCTATCAGAACGCTCTGGCAGAGCGAGTCAACGGGATCCTCAAGTGCGAGTTCCTGCTTCATCGCCCACGGGACCTGGGGCAAGCCCGCCAGATGGTGGCTGAGGCCGTAGACATCTACAACGCTGAGCGCCCCCACCTGTCCCTTAAAATGCAGACGCCCGATGCGATGCATCGGGCGTCTTTGGCCGCCTGACGGCGGCCGGACCATCCACCCATCGGTGTCAACCTATGGCAGGACGAGTCAGGTGGCGTTCTCATCCACGCATGGCGTGGCTCTACTCTGACGCCGGGGCGGTGGTTGCGCCGACCGGGTCATGCGCTGGATCCTGATGTTCACGCCGTACCACCAGGTGGCACGGTAAGATCATCCCACGCGTTTTCCGCACCCGAAGTTTCAATCGCAGCATGCGCAGGACCACCCTGTCCGATGCTGCGCTGTACCGGTCGGTACGTGAAATGGAAGCGGGTCTGGTGGATGCTGAGCGGCGGAATCTTCAAGAAGCGCGTTGCCTTGCCGGGGCGAGGAAAGCGCGGAAGCGCTCGAACCATCGTCGCAACACAGCGAGGCGGGCATTGGTTCTTCCTTTTCGGCTACGAGAAGAATGAACGTGCTGCAATCACGAATGCGGAACGCGATGCGCTGCAGCTGTACGCATCGGAGTTCTTGAAAATGAGTACGGCGCAGCTGAATCGTGCCGTGGAGTACGGGGATCTACAGGAGATCAGCCATGACGAAGACCTCTGAGCGACGGCGCGCGAAAAGTGCGCTTCTTGAGGCGGTGCATGATGCGGCTGTGAGTCTGCACGCACATGGCTTCATCGATAAACGTCGGTTGAGCAGCTACGAAGCGCTTTGCCTTGAGCCGGTCCCTGAATACAGCAGTGCCCAGATCCGTGCCCTGCGTGCGTCATTGCAGCTCAGTCAGCCGGTGTTTGCTGGAGTTCTCAATACCAGCGTTTCCACCGTACGCAGCTGGGAACAGGGCGAGAAGAAGCCCAGCGGACCGTCACTGAAGTTGCTTAACCTGATTGATCGGAAGGGACTCGAAGCAGTCCTGTAAAGCAAAGGCCCGGTTCTGACGGGCCTTTGCCTTTCCGTGGTGTTCAATCCACGCATGGCGTGGATCCACCCCGGCGGTGTGGCGCCTGTAGAGCCACGCCATGCGTGGCTGCGGCGCCGGACCTCACCCCTCGCGTGCGATCGCCCGCCAGCCGATGTCGTTGCGGTGGAACTCATTGGCCCAGGTCACCTTGGCCACGCCTGCATACGCATTCGCCTGCGCGTCGCGCACGCTGTCGCCCAGTGCGGCCACGCACAGAACGCGGCCGCCGGCGCTGACGACCTGGTCCTGCGCATCCAATGCCGTACCGGCATGGAACACCTTGGCACTGGCCGGCACATCATCCAGGCCGGAAATCACGTCACCGGTGATCGGTGCTTCCGGGTAGGGCTTCGCGGCCAGCACCACGCCCAGCGACGGGCGCGGATCCCAGTGTGCTTCCACCTGATCCAGCCGGCCATCGATGGCGGCTTCCACCAGCTCCACCAGATCCGACTGCAGGCGCAGCATCACCGGCTGGGTTTCCGGATCGCCGAAGCGCACGTTGAATTCGATCACCTTCGGCGCGCCGCTGGCATCGATCATCAGGCCGGCATAGAGGAAGCCGGTGAACGGGATGCCGTCGGCGATCATGCCCTGCACGGTCGGGTTCACTACCTCGCGCATCACGCGGGCGTGCACCTCCGGGGTGACCACCGGGGCCGGCGAATAGGCGCCCATGCCGCCGGTATTCGGGCCGGTATCGCCGTCGCCGACGCGCTTGTGGTCCTGCGAGGTGGCCATCGGCAGCGCATGCACGCCGTCCACCATCGAAATGAAGCTGGCTTCCTCGCCGTCGAGGAATTCCTCGATCACCACGCGGGCACCGGCATCGCCGAACGCGTTGCCCGAGAGCATGTCACGCACAGCGTCTTCGGCTTCGACCTGGGTCATCGCCACGATCACGCCCTTGCCGGCGGCCAGGCCATCGGCCTTGACCACGATCGGTGCGCCCTTCTCGCGGATGTAGGCCAGCGCGGCGTCCACGTCGGTGTGCACGGCGTAGAACGCGGTGGGGATGTCGTGGCGGGCCAGGAAGTCCTTGGCGTAGGCCTTGCTGCCTTCCAGCTGCGCGGCAGCGGCGGTCGGCCCGAAGATACGCAGGCCAGCAGCGCGGAAGCGGTCGACCACACCGGCCACCAGCGGTACTTCCGGGCCGACCACGGTCAGCGCCACGCCTTCGGCCTGTGCCAGCGCCAGCAGGCCGTCGATATCGGTGACCTTGACCGCCACGTTGCGGCACTTGTCTTCGCTGGCGGTGCCGGCGTTGCCGGGAGCCACGATCACTTCGGTGACACGGGAGGACTGGGCCAGCTTCCATGCCAGGGCGTGTTCGCGGCCGCCAGAGCCGATGACAAGTACGTTCATCACGAGATTCCAGATTGCGTGGGAAGGGAAGATCGATATCCCCGGCGGCGCGCGTGGTTCACTCGCAGCCTTCGCGTCGCAGCGATTCGGGGAAGGAATAGGCCCAGGTCTTCGGGTCCAGGGTGAAGCGGTGTTGCTGCCGGACCTGCTTGCCACCGCAGGTGGTGCCGGTTTCGTCGATCAGCAGCGGCCAGACCCGCGCGCTGCGGTCGCTGTCGTCGAAACGCAGGGCGAAATCGATGCTGAAGCGGCGGGTGCGGCAGTCATTGGCGGTGTCCGGGTCGGTACTGGCGTCGACCGTGTCGCACTCGTACTGGGCGTCATTGTCGATATGGCTGCGCACGCTGCCACTGGCCACCAGGTCGTTCGGGCCCGGCAGGATCAGCGACTGCGAGAGCAGCGAGAAGCCCTGCCCGAACCAGCCGTCCTCGACGCGGAAACCATAGAAGTCACTGCCGGCGCGGATGATGCTGGCGGTGCCGGGCTGGCCGCCGCTACCGAAGCGCTCGCCGGTCAGTTCGCTGGTCACCTCGAAGCCATCGCCCTTGGGGCGCAGCACAAAGAACTCGATGGTTCCCGGGTCGATGTGCGCGCCATCGACCAGCGCACCGCACACGGCCAACAACTGCTGCCAGCTGTCCCCGCTCACCACCGGTTGTTCCGCGCAGACCTGCCAGTCCACCGCATGGGTATCGCCATCGTCGGTCCAGCTGCCGCGCCATTCAGCGGAGAGCGTGGCGTTGCTGCCGTAGCGCTGGACCAGGAACGCCTGCAGTCGTGCGGTGCGGCTGACATGCTGCGCCGGTGAGGCGGGGGCCACTGCAGGCGCATCCACCTTCGGCGCCACGCTGGGCTCGCCGGCAGGCCTGCAGCCCGCCAGTATGGCCGCGCCCGCGAGGGCGAGGGCGGCCAGCGATTTCATTGAAACTGTGGACATCCGTGTCGCTCCAGGATCAGTGGCGGAAGTGGCGCACGCCGGTGAACACCATGGCCAGGCCATGTTCGTCGGCGGCGGCGATCACTTCGGCATCGCGCATCGAACCGCCCGGCTGGATGACCGCCTTGATGCCGGCGGCGGCAGCGGCATCGATGCCGTCGCGGAACGGGAAGAACGCATCGGAGGCCATCACCGAGCCCTCGACCACCAGGTTCGCATCGGCGGCCTTGATGCCGGCGATGCGGGCCGAGTACACGCGGCTCATCTGGCCGGCACCGACACCAATGGTGCGGTTGTCCTTGGCATAGACGATCGCGTTGGATTTCACGAACTTGGCCACCTTCCAGGCGAACAGCAGGTCGGTGAACTGCTTGTCGGTCGGCGCCAGCTTGCTGACCACCTTCAGTTCGTCGCGGGTCATGCCGCGGTTGTCCGAGGACTGCAGCAGCAGGCCCGAGCCGACGCGCTTGCTGTCGAAGTTGTTCAGGCCATCGCCGTGCGGGATGCGCAGCACGCGCACGTTGGCCTTCTTCTGCGCGTATTCCAGCGCGGCCGGCTCGTAGTCCGGGGCGATCAGCACTTCGACGAACTGGCGGTCCAGAATCACCTTGGCGGTGGCGGCGTCCAGCGGTTTGTTGAAGGCAATGATGCCGCCGAAGGCGCTGGTCGGGTCGGTGGCGTAGGCCAGCTCGTAGGCATCGCCGTTGCCGGCACCGACGGCCACGCCGCACGGGTTGGCGTGCTTGACGATGACGCAGGCCGGCGCATCGAACTGGCGCACGCATTCCCACGCCGCGTCGGCATCGGCCAGGTTGTTGTAGCTCAGTTCCTTGCCCTGCAGCTGCTGGAAGGTGGCCAGCGTGCCCGGCACCGGAT
This sequence comes from Stenotrophomonas sp. 86428_Sma, assembly GCF_056481585.1. Taxonomy (NCBI): domain Bacteria; kingdom Pseudomonadati; phylum Pseudomonadota; class Gammaproteobacteria; order Lysobacterales; family Lysobacteraceae; genus Stenotrophomonas; species Stenotrophomonas sp. 86428_Sma. The sequence goes on along the minus strand of NZ_CM151156.1, from coordinate 4,476,081 downwards.
ACAGGTCGCGGTAGAACGCGCCGCTCTGGTGCGGGTTCTCGCCGTAGCGCAGGTCCATCACCTTCACGAAGGTGGAGTTCATCTGTGCCGGGTACTCGGTACGCGCCGGCACCGCAGCGTCGGTGGCGGTGACCGCCGACAGGTAGTTGCTGATCGCGGCGTCGTACTGGGCGACGCGGTTGAACGCGGCCACCGAGAACGCGAAGCGGGTGGCAGCCGACAGCTGGCCGTTGTTGGCCTCCAGCGAGGCCAGCAGCTCGGCGTACTGCGACGGATCGGTGGACACCGCCACGCGGGCGAAGTTCTTGGCCGCCGAGCGCAGCATGGCCGGGCCGCCGATGTCGATGTTCTCGACCGCGTCGGCCAGGGTGCAATCGGCCTTGGCGGTGACCGACTCGAACGGGTACAGGTTCAGCACCAGCAGGTCGATGGCGCCGATGCCGTGCTCGGCCATCACCGCATCATCCAGGCCCGAACGGCCCAGCAGGCCGCCGTGCACCATCGGGTGCAGGGTCTTGACCCGGCCATCCATCATTTCCGGGAAGCCGGTGACGTCGGCCACGTCCTTCACGGCCAGGCCCATGTCGCGAATGGCCTTGGCGGTGCCGCCGGTGGACAGCAGCTCCACGCCGCGTGCAGCCAGCGCGGTGGCCAGCTCGGCCAGGCCGGTCTTGTCGGAAACGGAGAGGAGGGCCCGGCGGACGGGCAACAGATCAGCAGTCATGGGACAGAATCGGCAGCGGAGCGGGGCCGATATTGTAGGCGGTGGGGGCCGGTGGCGGGCGCCGCCGGGCGAAATCGGCTGCCGGCGCGGGCCTGCGGCCCCCTTCGGCACAGCCCGGTTGGTTGCAGACTGCAAGCAATCCGATGGGGGGGCATCGCCCCGATCGGGTAGGCTGTGCCCGGACTGCCAAGGATCAGCAGGTACAGATCGTGTCGATCTATGCATTGAAAGGACGTTTCCAGGACCTGTTGCGTCCGGCCGTACGCGGCCTGTACCGCATGGGGATCACCGCCAATACGGTGACCGTGGCCGCCGCCGTGGTCTCGCTGCTGGTGGCTGCCGCCGTGTGGTGCTGCGCGCCGGCCCAGCCCCTGCTGTACCTGCTGCTGCCGCTGTGGATGCTGCTGCGCATGGCACTCAACGCGGTGGACGGCATGCTGGCCCGCGAGTTCGGCCAGCAGTCGAGGCTGGGCGCCTATCTGAACGAGCTGTGCGATGTGATCGCCGACGCGGCGCTGTACCTGAGCCTGCTCAGCGTGCCGGGCGTGCGCCCGGAAGCGCTGTGGCTGCTGGCCTGGACGGCGGCCCTGAGCGAGTACACCGGGGTGCTGGGGCTGATGGTCGGTGCCAGCCGCCGCTATGACGGCCCGATGGGCAAGAGCGACCGCGCGTTCGTCATCGGCGTGCTGGGCCTGCTGCTGGCGTTCGGCTGGGGGGCTGCGATGACTGTCACTGGCGTGGCCGCGGCCATGGCGGTGCTGTGCGTGCTGACGATGATCAATCGCGTCCGTCGCGGACTGCGGGAAGCGTCGGTTTCGCCTAATTAATCAAGCAGATACAAAAAGACAATCAGGAGATTGCATGCGTCAGGCGCAGGAACGGGAATTCCACAGCTTCGACCAGGTACCGCTGTTCTACCGGTACTGGGCGAGCACCACCGCGACCCCAGCCACCAAGGCTGTCGTGCTGCTGCATCGCGGCCATGAACATTCTGGCCGGGTCACCCACCTGGTCGATGAGCTGGACCTGCCCGACACCGCCTTCTTCGCCTGGGATGCACGCGGTAATGGCCGTTCGCCCGGCGCACGAGGCGATGCCCCGGGCTTCCCGGCGCTGGTGCGTGATCTGGACAGCTTCATCGCCCACATCGGCGCCGAGCACGGCATCGCGGTGGAAGACATCGTGGTGATCGCACAGAGCGTGGGGGCGGTGGTCGCCGCCACCTGGGTGCACGACTACGCGCCGCGCCTGCGCGCGCTGGTGATGGCTTCGCCGGCGTTCAAGGTGAAGCTGTACGTGCCGTTCGCACGCCCGGGCCTGGCCTTGATGCAGAAGCTGCGCGGCAATTTCTTCGTCAACAGCTACGTCAAGCCGCAGTGGCTGACCCACGATCCGGCGCGGGTGGAAAGCTACCGCACCGATCCGCTGATCACCCGACCGATCTCGGTGCGCGTGTTGCTGGGCCTGTACGAAGCGGCCGACCGCATCGTCGCCGATGCGCAGGCGATCAGCGTGCCGGTGCTGCTGCTGGTGTCCGGCTCGGATTTCGTGGTGCACCGTGGCCCGCAGGACCGCTTCTACGAGCGCCTGTCCAGCCCGATCAAGGAGCGCGTGCATCTGCCGGGCTTCTTCCACGACACGCTGGGCGAGCGCGATCGGGCGCCGGCGCTGGCGCGTATCCGCAGTTTCATCCAGGCACGTTTCGCCGAGCCGCTGCGCGAACTGTCGCGGCGCGATGCGCACCGCCATGGGCCGACTTTCGAAGAATCGGAGATCCTGGCCTGGCCACCGGAACGCAACAGCCTGGCCGACCTGCGCTGGCGCGTGGTACGTGGCGGCCTGCGCTTCGGCGGAACGTTGTCCGAAGGCATCGCGCTGGGCCTGCAGACCGGATTCGATTCGGGCAGCACGCTCGACTACATCTATCGCGATGAGGCGCGCGGCAAGGGCCCGTTGGGGCGCATGGTCGATCGCAACTATCTGGATGCGATCGGCTGGCGCGGCATCCGCATTCGCGGCCAGCACCTGCAGGAACTGCTGCGCGACGCTGCCCAGCGCCTGCGCGGGCAGGGCACGCCGGTGCGCGTGCTGGACGTGGCTGCCGGCCATGGCCGCTACGTGCTGGAAGCGCTGGGCCAGGGCGAACAGCGCGCCGAGCGCATCGTGCTGCGCGACTTCAGTGATCTGAACGTCACCCAGGGTCAGGCCTTGATCGAGCGCCTGGGGGCGGCCGACATCGCGCGCTTCGAGCAGGGTGATGCGTTCGACCCGGCACAGCTGGCCAAGGTCGATCCAGCACCGACGCTGGCCGTGGTATCGGGCCTGTACGAACTGTTCCCCGACAACGATGCGGTGCTGCGCTCGCTGCAGGGCATTGCTGCGACGGTGCCGGCGGGCGGCTACCTGGCCTATACCGGCCAGCCGTGGCACCCGCAGCTGGAGTTCATCGCACGCGCACTGACCAGCCACCGTGGCGGCGCCGCGTGGGTGATGCGCCGCCGTACCCAGCAGGAAATGGACGAGCTGGTGCGCCTGGCCGGGTTCGCGAAGGTGGCGCAGCGTATCGACGACTTCGGCATCTTCACGGTGTCGCTGGCGCGCCGGACCGCGTGATGGCGACGCTCGCCGCATCCCCGCTGGCCGCAGAGGGGCGCCCCTGGCGGCGCGCCCTGTTGTGGCTGGCCCTGCTGGGCCCATTCTTCTTCGCCAGCTATGGCTTCGCCAACTGGATGGCCGGCCGCCATGCCGAACTGCCGGTGATGGCGTTCGGATGGGAAACGCAGATTCCGTTCGTACCGTGGACGATCGTGCCGTACTGGTCGATCGATCTGTTCTATGCGGTTTCCTTCTTCCTGTGCCGGCAACGGTTGGAGCTGGACCGGCATGCGTTGCGGTTGTTCAGTGCACAGTTGATCGCGGTGACCTGCTTCCTGCTGTGGCCACTGCGCTTCAGTTTCGAGCGGCCGGAGATCGGCGGTGTGTTCGGTTGGTTGTTCGATGTGCTGCTGGGCTTCGACAAGCCGTTCAACCAGGCGCCATCACTGCACATCGTGTTGCTGATCGTGCTGTGGGTGAAATTCGCGCAGTACCTGCATGGGGTGTGGCGTTGGGTACTGCATGTGTGGGCGCTGCTGATCGGCGTCTCGGTGCTGACCACATTCCAGCATCATTTCATCGATATCCCGACCGGCCTGCTGGCCGGTTGGCTGTGCGTCTGGCTGTGGCCGGAGCAGGGCGCGCCACCGTTGCGTGCCTGGCGCACCGCGCGTGACGCCAGACGTTGGCGCCTGGCAGCGCTGTACCTGCTGGGGGCCGCTGCATTGCTGGTGCCGGTGGTGCTTCTGCGTGGCGCGGCGTTGTGGCTGCTGTGGCCGGTGGTATCGCTGCTGCTGGTGGCGTTGGCGTATGCGGGGCTCGGTACGGCGATGTTCCAGAAGCGTGCCGATGGTCGCCTGACCATGGCGGCACGCTGGCTGCTGGCGCCGTACCTGGGTGCGGCCTGGATCAATTCGCGGCTGTGGACGCGGCGTGCGCCGCAGCCGGTGCCGGTGATGGACGGTGTATGGCTGGGGCGTGTTCCCTGCGCTGCATTGCCGGCACCCTTGGTCGGCGTGGTCGATGCCTGTGCCGAACTGTCCTGTCGTGCACCGGGCGCGGCGTATGCCAGCGTGCCGATGCTGGACCTGGTGGTGCCCACGCCGCACCAGTTGCGCGAGGCGGCCGAGGTCATCGAGCGGCTGCGTGCGCATGGACCGTTGCTGGTGTGTTGCGCGCTGGGCTATTCGCGCAGTGCTGCCAGTGTGGCGGCCTGGCTGCTGCGCAGTGGTCGTGCCACCGATACCGATGCCGCGGTGGCGATCGTGCGCACGGCACGTCCGGGCGTCGTGCTGGGCGCGGCGCATCTGCATGCCATCACTGCTGCAGCGGGAGCACGCACGTGAGTACCGTTCCCGATCTGGTGACCATGCAGCTGCTGCTGCGGCAGGGCCGTTGGCCGGCCGGCCTGTCGCTGGGCCTGCTGCTGGTGGCGCTGCTGCTGCTCGGCACCGAACCTGGCCTGGCGATGATTGCCGCCGGCGTGTTGCTGCTCAGTGTTGCCGCGGGCCTCGCGCAGGCTTACCAGGCATGGCGGGTTGGTCTGGACGCGAGTCTGCTGCAGCTGCTGCGTAATGAAGGCCTGGACGGCGAAGCCGCCGCGCGCCGTATCGATCAGGTGCTGCATGACAGCGGCTTGCGCCGCGTATCGTCCGATGCGCCGCTGCGCGGCTGGGACCTGCGCTGGGCAGGCATGCGTCGCCTGCTGCTGCGGCAGTACCTGCTGACAGGCGTGCAGGGTGCGCTGCTGGTGCTGGCCGTGTTGTGGCCGCAGACGTGAACCGGAGGGACCGATGTTCGCTGAATTGATTGCGCGCGCCTGCAGTGGCGCGATCCATGTAGTTACCGGCGCCCGCGCGCTGTGGATCGGCTGTGCGCCGTCCAGCGAACGGCGCGTGTATTACGGCAACCACGCCAGCCATGGTGACTTCGTGCTGATCTGGTCGTCGATGCCACCGGCACTGCGGCGCCAGGTGCGCCCGGTGGCCGCGGCCGAATACTGGCAGCGCGATGGCCTGCGTCGCTACCTGATCGATGCGGTGTTCAACGGCGTGCTGGTCGAGCGCGAGGCCGGCCATCGCCAGCAGGATCCACTGCAGGCTCTGCGTGATGCGGTGGACGAAGACTGCTCGCTGATTCTGTTTCCGGAAGGTACCCGCAACGTGGGCGAAGAGCCGCTGCTGCCGTTCAAGAGCGGCATCTATCACCTGGCACGGCAACGCCCGGAGCTGGAATTCGTACCGGTGTGGATCGACAACCTGAAGCGGGTGATGCCCAAGGGCCGGTTCCTGCCGCTGCCGCTGCTGTGCACGGCCACCTTCGGTACGCCGCTGCGGCTGCAGGCCGACGAGGACAAGGCCGCCTTCCTGGCCCGCAGCCGGCAGGCGCTGCTGGACCTGGCGCCGAACGGGGGCAGGGCATGAGCTTCCTGATCGATGTGTCCGGCGACCTGGCCACGCAGAGTGTCGGTCAGCAGACCGGCCTGCTGTTTGCTGGCGTGGGTGCGGTGCTGGTGCTGGCCACGCTGGTGGCCGAGACATTGCGCTGGCGCCAGCGTGGGCAGCCCAGCGCGGTGATCGCCAACCTGGTCTCGCGCATCCGCGCGTGGTGGGTGATGGCGATCGTGGTCGGGCTGGCGCTGTTCTTCGGTCGTGCCGGGGTGATCGTGCTGTTCGCGATCATCTCGCTGTTCGCACTGCGCGAGTTCATCACCCTGGCGCCGACCCGCTCGGGCGACTACTACGCCCTGCTGGCCGCGTTCTACATCGTGCTGCCGTGGCAGTACTACCTGGTCTGGATCGACTGGTACGGCATGTACACGCTGCTGATCCCGGTCTACGCGTTCCTGTTCCTGCCGATCCTGTCGACCATTGGCGGTGATACCACGCACTACCTGGAGCGGACCGCGAAGGTGCAGTGGGGGTTGATGATCTGCGTGTTCTGCATCTCGCATGTGCCGCTGCTGCTGAACCTGCACGTGCCCGGCCATGACCCGTCGCGCAACGTGCTGCTGTTCGCCTTCCTGGTGATCGTGGTGCAGTCTTCGGACGTGCTGCAGTACATCTGGGGCAAGCTGCTGGGCAGGCATCTGATTGCGCCGAAGCTGTCGCCGTCGAAGACGGTGGAGGGCTTCGTGGGCGGTGTGCTGAGTGCCAGTGCGCTGGGTGCGGCACTATGGTGGATCACCCCGTTCACGCCGCTGCAGGCGTTCGGCCTGTCGCTGCTGATCAACCTGATGGGGTTCTGGGGCGGCCTGGTGATGTCGGCGATCAAGCGCGATCGTGGCATCAAGGACTGGGGCCACATGATCGAGGGCCATGGCGGCATGCTCGACCGACTGGATTCGGTGTGCTTCGCCGCGCCGGTGTTCTTCCATGTGGTGCGGTACTACTGGAAGGCGGGCGGCGGCGGTTGATTCTGCCGGCTTCCATCCACGCATGGCGTGGATCTACTGGCGGGCGGGGGCGGTTTACTCTGCCGGGCTTTCATCCACGCATGGCGTGGATCTACCGGTAGTGCCGGCCGCTAGTCGGGCACTGCAACATCCTGCCACCGTTCGTGGGGTTGCCGGCCAGCGGCCGGCACTACCCGTGCGCGTTTACGCGCTGATGCCGTATTCCTTCAGCTTCTTGCGCAGGGTGGCACGGTGGATGCCCAGCATCGCGGCGGCGCGGCTCTGGTTGCCTTCGCAGTGATTGAGCACTTCCACGAACAGCGGAATCTCCATCTCGCGCAGCACGATCTCGTAGACATCGTCCGCATCGCAGCCATCAAGGTCACGCAGGTAGCGGCGCACGGACTGGGCGACGTGTTCACGCAGCGGTGGCCGGGGAGCGCCACGACTGTTGTCAGGACGAGAAAGGACAGCGTTCAAGGGGGTTCCCGATTCGGTTGGCCCGTGCGCGCGGAGCGCGCGGCCGGACGAGGTGGTGGCGGCCAGTCTAGCGCGAGCGTGCCCGGCCTGCCACGGCTGGTCGCCTCTCCCCGGTCAGAGGAAGTCGAAGGTGAATGCGACGGTGGACGCAGCGGGCTCCTGCAACCGGAAGGCGACGCGCGCGCTCTGGCCCGGTTCCAGCAGGGCTGCACCGGGGTTCTCGCCCAGGTACTGCGCGGGCGTGAACACGCCGCTGCCGATCACCCGGCCATCGGCATCGGACAATGACAACCGCAGGTCCGGCCACGCCTGTGCCCAGCGCGCATCGTTGCGGATGCTGGCCTGCACCTGCAGCACACCGGCCTGGCCCGGCAGGGGGCGGATCTCGCGGCTGGTCATGGTGAACGCAGTGGGCTCGTGCCAGGCAGGCAGGCTGCAGCGCAGCACGCCGCACAGCGTGCCCAGCCATGCGCGGTTGCCGGCGTCGGCGGCCAGCCGCGCGCGGTCGGCCAGTACGCTCTGCAGTACCAGCAGCAATGCCAGCCCGGCGACCAGCAGCCAGTGCCAGCGGGGTGTTGGCAGCGTGCGCGTGCGCGCGCTGCCGAGGAAGCTGGGGGCATCACTGGCGACCGCCGTTGCCTGCACCGCGACCGGCGCCGGTTCGATGGCCGCTGCTTCATCAACGATGACAACGTCATCGTCGTGTCGCATCTCTGTCGCCGGTGGGCGTGCCAGGTCGATGGGCTCGGCCTGCATCTGCTCCACAGGCGTTGCGTGCCGGGCTTCGTCCTGCATGCGCGCATCGGTCGCAGGCGCAGGCTCACCCTCCGGCGTCGTGCGCAGGAAGGTGGCCAGGGGACGGCGCGGTGGGTTCGGCTCGGACATGCTCAGGGCGCGGGCTCGGATCCAGCGGTCATTCAACCACGATCAGGCGCGGCGCACGCCGGTGATGCGCATCCAGTCGCCATCCTGGGTGGCCTGCAGATCGTCGAACCATGCTGCATAGCGCTGCAGCAGTTCGCCTTCCTGGCCATGCAGGATGCCGGACAGGGCGATGCGGCCACCGGCAGCAACGCGCGCAGCCAGCAGTTCGGCCAGCGCATCCAGCGCCGAGGCGAGGATGTTGGCGACCACGATCGGATAGGTCGCGACCGGTTCGTCCTGCGGCAGGTACACATGCATGCGGGCCTGCTCGCCGTTGCGCTCGGCATTGTCGGCGGTGGCGACCAGGGCCTGCGGATCGTTGTCCACGCCGATGGCTTCGGCGGCGCCCAGCTTCAGCGCGGCCAGTGCGAGGATGCCCGAGCCGCAACCGAAGTCGAGCACGCGCTGGCCCTGCAGCAGGCCATCGACCGCCAACTGGTCCAGCCAGCGCAGGCACAGTGCGGTGGTCGGGTGGGTGCCCGAACCGAACGCCAGGCCAGGGTCCAACCGCACCACGGCGGCATCGGCGGCCTGTGCGGCATCGGGCAGTTCATGGTTCCACGGCACGATCCAGGTACGGCTGCCGAAGTCCATCGGCTGGAACTGGTCGAGCCAGGCACGTTCCCAGTCTTCATCCTCGACCGCGCGGAAGCTGCCGCTGCTCCAGTCCAGCTCCGGATCGAAGGATTCCAGTGCGGCCAGCAGCAACAGCGCGTTGCTGTCGGCGGGGAACAGCGCGCTCAGCACCAGCGTGTCCCACAGCGGGGTCTCGCCCACGCCCGGTTCGAGAATGGCCTGTTCGTTGCTGGTATCGGCCTCGGCATCGAGCAGGGTCACGGCCAGTGCACCAACGTCCTCCAGTGCATTTTCATAGCGGGGCTGGGTGGCTTCGGTGCAGCGCAGGGTCAGTTCCAGGAACGGCATGGTGGTGGGGGCAATCGCGGGAAAGGGGGCCATGCTAGACCATCGGGGCGTCTCCGTATTGCCTGAGATGCCGCTCCGAGATGAACGAAGCCCGTTCAGACAGGCCCGTCGGGCCTTGCTAAACTTCGTGCTTTCCTATGCGCCGCATCGCCTACCGCCGCCGATGGCCTTCGCTCCGACCCTGAAAACCTGGTTGCTCGTACTGCCGGCTGTGGCCGTGCTGGGCGTGGCCGGTTATCGGGCCAGCGGCCATGCTGCGACGTCTTCGGTAGCGTCGGCGGATCTGGCAGGTGCGGTCGCGGCCGCTGACAGTGCGGCGCCGCTGCCGGTGATGCCGGAGGCGCTCGCGCGCCGCCTGGCACCCTTCGAGCGTGGCAACGCATTGCCGTCCGGGCTGCCCCTGGATCTCCGCGCCGATATCGAAGACGCCACCGACCTGTATGCCTATGCTCAGCGGTTGCGTGCCCAGGCGGACGAAGGCAACCACGAGGCGCGCTGGATGCTCAGCCGTGTCTATGACTACTGCGCGCAGTACGCGGTCGATCCGGGTGGCTACCGCTTGGACAACAACGTGCTGGCCGGGCTGGGCCTGACCGCCGCACCGGCGATGGTGCAGGCGCGCGAACGCGTCGCGCAGCGTTGTGGTGGTTTCGTGCCGGGCGACAAGCTGGGCACGGCCTTGGTGCTGTCCGAACGTCGCAAGGCGGCCGCACAAGGCAATCTGGCTGCTGAGGCTGCGTTGTTCGCCGAGGGCGAACCGCTGCAGGACAGCCCCGAGTACCGCCGTGACCTGGTTGAACGGGTGCGCACCTCGCGCGACCCGGAGGCCTTCATGGCGATCGCACCGGGCATGGGCGTGCGCGCCTCGGGTGACCGCGCGCTCAACGGCCTGGTGGCGGGCGAGCAGCTCAGTGAACTCGCATGGCGGCTTGCGGCCTGCGAACTCGGTCTACCGTGTGGGGCAGACAGTGTGCTGGTCAACAGTTTTTGTGCGAACGGAGGGATCTGTTCGCAGGATGGTACGCAGGATTTCCGGGATTTCGTGTATGACGCTGCGGTATCGCGGCAGGGCGCTGGGAAGATGAAGGAATGGATCAAGCGATTGGTTGGAAAGAGGAACGAGCAATGAACTACCGCCGATTCCTGCACGGGGCCAAGTTCTGGTTCTGGGTGGCCCTGTTCGTGGCCTACTCGGCCGGCGCGGTTGGCCTGTTGATGATCGATACCTATGAAGATCGCTACCGGCATCTGTCGAAGGTGGAACTGACCACGGTGAAGGCGCAGGAAGACGTGCGCCGTGCCGGTGCCAGCCAGGTGGCCGCGGTCTATCGCGCGCAGAGCGGCATGCCGTTCGCGTCGCTGCCGGCGGGCAGCACCTTCCAGGTGGTGTGGCCGGATGGTTCGACCGAGACCATGGTGATCGTCGACCCGACGTCGCCCAATGGCGTGCGTCCGCTGGCGAACTCGCAGATTCCGGCCGAAGCTTCCGACAAGCGCTGATGCGCCTGCTGTAGCGCCAAGCCCACGCTCGGCTGAGCTTTCCGGCAAGCCGAGCATGGGCTCGGCGCTGCAGCAACAGAAAAGGGCGGGGATATCCCCGCCCTTTTCATGTCCAGCACGTGGCGCCGATCAGGTCAGCGCGATCGGCTTGTTCTTGCGTTCGGCCAGGCGCTTTTCCAGGTAGTGGATGTTCTGGCCACCGGCCTGGAAGCCCTTGTCGCGCATGATCCGCTGCTGCAGGGCGACGTTGGTCTTGATGCCATCGACCACCATTTCGCTCAGTGCCACGCGCATGCGGGCAATGGCGGTTTCGCGGTCCGGGCCGTGCACGATCAGCTTGCCGATCATCGAGTCGTAGTTCGACGGCACGCGGTAGCCACTGTAGATGTGGGTGTCCACGCGCACGCCGGGGCCGCCTGGCGGATGGAAGCCGGTGATGGTGCCCGGGCTCGGCACGAAGGTCTCCGCATCTTCGGCGTTGATGCGACACTCGATGGCATGGCCGGTCAGCACCACGTCGCTCTGCTTGATCGACAGCTTCTGGCCGGCGGCGATCTTCAGCTGCTCGGCCACCAGGTCGATGCCGGTGACCATTTCGGTGACCGGGTGTTCCACCTGGATGCGGGTGTTCATTTCGATGAAGTAGAAGCGGCCGTCCTCGTACAGGAACTCGAACGTGCCGGCACCACGGTAGCCGATGCGTACGCAGGCTTCGGTGCACACCTTGCCGATCTGCTCGCGCTGCTCGGCAGTGATGCCCGGTGCCGGCGCTTCTTCCACCACCTTCTGGTGGCGGCGCTGCATCGAGCAGTCACGCTCGCCCAGGTGGATGGCGTTGCCCTGGCCGTCGGCCAGTACCTGGATTTCCACGTGGCGCGGGTTCTCCAGGAACTTCTCCATGTAGACCTCGCCATTGCCGAACGCGGCCTTGGCCTCGCTCTTGGTGGTTTCGATCGAGGTCTTCAGCGAGGCTTCGGCGTGCACCACGCGCATGCCGCGGCCACCGCCACCACCGGCCGCCTTGATGATGACCGGGTAGCCGATCTCACGGGCGATCTTGGTGTTGGCGACGATGTCTTCGCCCAGCGGGCCGCCCGAGCCGGGCACGCACGGCACGCCGGCGGACTTCATCGCGCGGATGGCTTCGACCTTGTCACCCATCATGCGGATGGTGTCGGCCTTGGGGCCGATGAAGATGAAACCGGACTCTTCCACGCGCTCGGCGAAGTCGGCGTTCTCCGACAGGAAGCCGTAGCCCGGGTGGATGGCCTGGGCGTCGGTGACTTCCGCCGCGGCGATCAGTGCCGGGATGTTGAGGTAGCTCTGCGGCGACGGCGCCGGACCGATGCAGACCGACTCGTCGGCCATGGCCACGTGCTTGAGGTTGCGGTCGACCGTGGAATGCACGGCCACCGTGCGGATGCCGAGGGTGTGGCACGCGCGCAGGATGCGCAGCGCGATTTCCCCTCGGTTGGCGATGACGACTTTGTCGAGCATGGCGTGCCCCTCAGCCGATCACGAACAGCGGCTGGTCGAATTCGACCGGCTGGCCGTTCTCGCCGAGGATGGCGACGATGGTGCCGGACTTGTCGGCTTCGATCGGGTTGAACATCTTCATCGCTTCGATGATGGCCAGGGTCTCGCCTTCCTTGACCTGCTGGCCAACGCTGACGAACGCAGGCTTGTCCGGGGCGGACGACGCGTAGAAGGTGCCGACCATCGGCGAGCGCAGCACGTGGCCTTCCGGCAGCGCCGGGCCCGGCTTGGCGGTGCCACCGGTGGAGGCTTCGGTCGGCGACTGCATCGGCATCGCCTGCGGCGCCGGAGCGGCCGGAGCGGCGTACACCGGGGCGGCGACCGGGGCGGCATAGCCGGCCACCGGGGCGCGCGACAGGCGCACCGACTCTTCGCCTTCCTTGATTTCGATTTCAGCCAGGTTCGACTCTTCCAGCAGGTCGATCAGCTTCTTGATTTTGCGGAGATCCATGGTGGCCTCTTTGCTCTTGATGTCAGTGTGGTGGGAAGCGCATCGCGCTCGGGTCAAAGCAGTTCGTAGAACTCGCGCAGCTGCCGCGTACGGTCGCGCGTCTGGGTGATCAGGCACTGCATCTTCGCAGGGTTGCGCGAGGTGCCGTCTGCATTGAAGGCGTAGACTGCCTCGCAGTCTGCATCGCGCAGGGTTATCCAGATGCGCTGGGCCTTCACCAGCTGCTGTTCGGCCGCTGCGCATCGGCTGCAGCTGCCATCGGCGGCCTGCGCCTTCAGTTCGCCGCGCGCCTGGACGTAAACGGCGTTCAATGCGCTGTCGGCGTCATCCAGGCGATCGGAATCGCACATGTCGCGCTCGTAGCCGCCGGTCGCCTGCGCGCAGTCAATGCCAGCGGCCGCGCGCTCGGCGGCGATGCTGGCGCCGCACACGCCGGCCCACAGCACGATGCAGGCAAGCACTCTTGGGAGCATCTTCACGCGCGGGCCGCCTGCACGCGCAGCAGCGCCGCGTCCATCGCGTAGCGGTAGCTGTCGGCGCCGAAACCGCAGACCACGCCCACGGCCTTGTCACTGAAGTAGCTGTGCTGGCGGAACGGTTCGCGGGTATGCGGGTTGGACAGGTGGATCTCGATGAACGGCACCGCCACCGCCGCCAGCGCATCGCGCAGGGCGACCGAGGTGTGGGTGAAGGCGGCGGGGTTGATCAGGATGAAAGCGGTTCCGTCGTCGCGTGCGGCCTGCACGCGGTCCACCAGCACGTGCTCGGCATTGGACTGCAGGCTCTCCACCGCGTGCCCGGCAGCCGAGGCCTGGACGGCCAGCGCCTGGTCGATGTCGGCCAGCGTGGTGTGGCCGTAGACCTCCGGCTCGCGGGTGCCGAGCAGGTTGAGGTTGGGGCCGTGCAGGACCAGCAGCTTCGCCATGGGATCCGGAAGACGGGAAAGGGCGGCAGTCTGGCGGAACCGGCGGATGCTGTCCAGTTCGGCGAAGTTTGCAGCGTTTCAATCAATTGTTTGAAATTCCCCGGAGGGCTTGCGGCCGTATGGCGGGCGCTGGATCAAGGCGCGCTGAACGCCGTGCAGGTGGGGGATGCGTGCACGTAGGCCGACGATGGCGGCAGGCCGGGCGATGACGGATGCCGCAACGGGCTGTGATGCGGTAGATCCACGCCATGCGTGGATGAAGGAAGTTCGGTGCGCAGCAGGCTACGCACCCACCGAGGGACGGCCCAAGGTGCGCTGCACGCCACCCACCGCCCCCGCCACGCACCCGCTCACGTCTCCAGCGGCACCGTCGGCACCACGTTCGGGAACACCTCCTCCAAGGGCTCCCGTTCCCCCGGCTTCGGTGCCGGCCAGTTGTAGGCGTTCACCGGCTGCGCGCGGTTCACCCACAATGCGTAATACAGATGGTCGGCGCGGCCATCACCGGTATTGGGGTGGATCAGGATGGTCAGGCCCAGGCTGTTGAGCTGCAGCCAGGGCACCAGCACCGGCAGCAGGTCGTTGGTGAAGCCGAAATAGAACGACGGGGTGACGTGCGGTCCGCGTGGTTCCAGGTTCCAGTTGCCCAGCTCCACCGGGAAGCGCTCCGCCGCCCAGCGCCGCAGCAGCGCAGCTTTCTCGAAGCTGTCCTCGTCGAAGTAGATATGCGCGTGATAGCTCTTGATGTCGGTGTAGGCGCGTGGGGTCGCGGGCAGGGGGGCCTCCCCGGGACGCACGCTGGCCGGGCGCGGGGTCGGTTCGCTGGCGGTGACCTGGCCCCAGGGGCTGCTGCCCTTCACCGGCGGCGGGACGATGGCACGGAAGCCTGGGCGCCCGGGTTCGGTGGTGTTCACCGTGCTTTCGCCGCGCGGGGCTGCGGCGGCGGTCGACGCACTGGCCAGGCCGCCGGCGGCCAGACCGGCCGATGCGATCAGGCGGCGGCGTGTGGGCGAAAGCAGGTCGGCCCAGTGGGCGTCATCGTCGCCGGCGTCGATCAAGGTCAGCGGGTCCGGGTGCATGAAGGGCTCCGTGGCGGCATCGTGTGGGCAGGCAAGCACGCTCGGGCACCTGCATCCACAGCGTCCAATAAGCAGGTGGCATCACCTCATGCAGGTTTGCGCCGTCGTCGTTGAGCCCGGCTGCAGGGCGGGCTAGGGTGCAGGTCTGCCGCCCCGGAGCCCGCCATGACCTCGCCCGATGCCGATACCCAACGCAAGCGCGCGGCCTTCCGCCAGCTGCATTCAGCAGGGTGCTTCGTACTGCCCAATCCATGGGACGTGGGCAGTGCGCGCTACCTGCAGCGGCAGGGCTTCCAGGCACTGGCCACGACCAGTGCCGGCTGTGCCTGGAGCGAAGGGCGGCCGGACGGAGCGGTTTCGCTGCAGGCCACGCTGGAGCATCTGCGCCTGATGGCGGCAGCGACGCCGCTGCCGTTGAACGCCGATTTCGGCGATGGCTTCGGTGATACGCCGCAGAAGGTGCAGGAGGCGGTGGCCGCGGCGATCGACACCGGCATCGCGGCGTTGTCGATCGAGGATGCCAGCGGCGTCGCCGATGCACCGCTGCGTCCGATCGATCAGGCGGTGGAGCGTCTGCGCGCTGCCCGTGCAGCCATCGACCGCGCGGGCGGCGACGTGCTGCTGGTTGGCCGTGCCGAGAACTTCTTCGTCGGCGTGCCGGATCTGCCGGACACCCTGCAACGCCTGCGCGCCTATGCCGAGGCCGGTGCAGACGTGCTGTATGCACCGGGCATCAGCACGCGCGAGCAGATCAGCGCGGTGATTGCCGCCGTATGGTCGAAGCCGGTGAACCTGCTGGTCGGTGGGCCGACACCGCTGAGCCTGCAGGACATTGCTGCACTCGGCGTCCGCCGCGTCAGCCTGGGCGGCGCATTGGCCCGTGCTGCATGGGGCGGACTGATGCAGGGGACACAGCCGATCGTGCAGGCCGGACGCTTCGACGGCCTGCAGCAGGCGGCTTCCGGGGCCGCGTTGAACGCGCTGTTCCGTTGAGCGAAATCCCGGTGCAGTCCCAGACCAGCAGGGATAGTAGATCCACGCCATGCGTGGATGGATGCGCCTGCGATTACAGCGCTTCCATCCCACCCTTGGGCAGCGTCACCCCAGGCTCCAACGCTGGCAGCAGTTGCCGAAGCAGCGCGGGATTGTCCAGCAACGCAGCACCGTCAATGAAACTCCATTGGGCTGTGCCGACGCGGCGCACGGCGAGCATGAACGAGGTGCTGCGCATCGGCGCCTCGCGCACGCGCAGCAGCGACTGGCGTGGCACGAAGCAGACTTCCTCATCACCGGCCGCATAGGTGCGGCCCGGCACGCCCGCTTCGTCGCTGATGATGGTGACGCCGGCCTTGCGCAGTTCCTTTACCGTGTCGCGGGTCATCCGTGCATAGGCCTCATCGCCCCCGGCCAGGCGCTTCAGGCTGGGATGGGTTCGGGCGATGATCAACTCGGCATCGCCGCGGGCGAATGCGCCCATCATCGCCTGCACGTCCTGGCGCAATGCGGCTGAGTCTTCCGGACTGAGCTCACCGGCCAGCGCTGGCGCAACGGCCATTGCCATCGGCAGGGCCAGCAGAAGGGCGAGCAGGTATCGGTGCATCGTCGGGTATCTCAGCGGGAACCGCCGCACTATACGGCGGATGCGGAAACAGCATCCCACGCATGGCGCTGGTGTCCCGGGCGTCATTAACTACTATTGGTAGGTAGTGAATTCCGGACATCCCCCATGCACACCCTCATCGTTACCGCCCATCCTGAATCCGCCGCGTTGACCCATGCCATCGCCAGGCGCATCGGCGAAGCCATCACCGCAACGGATACCGCCAATACCGTGACCCATGCCGATCTGATGGCCGAAGGCTTCGATCCGCGCTTCAACACGCACGACCAGGCGCTGTTCCGTGGCACCGGCGCACCTCCAGCCGACGTCGCCGCCGAGCAGGCGCGGCTGGATGCTGCCGACACGCTGGTACTGGTCTATCCGCTGTACTGGTGGTCGTTCCCCGCACTGCTGAAGGGCTGGATCGATCGCGTGTTCACCCAGGGCTGGGCCTACCAGGACGGTGCAGACGGCAAGGTGCAGAAGAAGCTGCAGCGGTTGCGCGTGCACCTGGTCGGCATCGGTGGAGCCGGCGCGGACATGGTCGAACGTCGTGGCTACGGCGCGGCGATGAAGACGCAGATCGACATGGGCATCTTCGACTACTGCGGCGCGCGCGTGCTGACGTCAGAACTGCTGCTGGATGCCGATACCGGTGCGGCCGAAACGCATCTGCAGACCGCGCTGGCGATCGGCTGTAAAATCGGAACTCCGATGCACTGATCGCCGTGTTCCGCCGATGCCTGCCAACGCCGCTCCCACGCGCCGCCGATTGACCCGCGAGCAACGCGCCCGCCAGTTGCTGGACGTGGCCTGGGCGCTGGTTGGCGAAGAAGGCACCGACACGTTGACCCTGGGTCGGCTGGCCGAGGCCGCGGGCGTGACCAAGCCGGTGGCCTACGATCACTTCGTGACCCGCAACGGCCTGCTGGCCGCGCTCTACGATGACTACGACGGTCGCCAGACGGTGGTCTTCAACGAGCGCATCGGCCGCGCACGGGCGCAGTTGGCCGATCGTGCGGCGGCAATCGCCTCCGGCTACATCGACTGCATCCTCAGCCAGGGCAGTGAAGTGCAGGGCATCCTCGCCGCGCTGGTGGGCGCGCCGGAACTGCACGAGGTGCGGCGGCGCTACCAGCAGGATTTCATCGACAACTGCGATACCTGGCTGGGCCCGTTTGCTGCCGACGGCACGGTGCCACTGGCCGGGCGCTGGGCGATTCTCGGTGCGGCCGAAGCCCTGTCCGAAGCCGTGGCAGCAGGCGCGCTGGACAAGGCCGCAGCCGAAGCCGAGCTGCAGCGGCTGATCGTGGCAACGGTCAAGCGGCGCTGAGCCGCTCAGGCGTCGGCGGTGCTGTCGGCCAGCGCCGCGAACCCGGCGGCCAGCCGCTCGCGCACAAGGGCATCGCGTGCGTCGCGGCTTTCAGAACCCAGCACCACGGTGATCAGGCGTACCGGCTGATCCCGCCCGGGCACTGCCCGGCAGGCGGTGGCGGCCAGGCAGAAGCCTGCGGCCTGGGTGTAGCCGGTCTTCAAGCCATCCACGCCGTCATCGCCGAGCAGGGCGTTCTGGTTGCTGCGGCTGAGGCTGCCATGCGCGAACGTGCGCTGCGCGGTGATTGCCAGTATCTGCGGATGGTCATTCAGCAGGCAGGCGGCGAGTACTGCCATGTCGCGCGCGCTGGAAGCATGGTGCGGGGTGGTGATGCCGGATACGCTGGCGAACCAGCTGCTGCGCAGGCCAAGCTGGCGCGCGTGCCGGTTCATGCGGTCCAGGAACGCAGGCTGTGATCCGTCCAGATGGCGCGCGATGGCCAGCGCCGCGTCATTGCCGGAGACGATCATCAGTCCTTCCAGCAGGCGCGCGAGGGTGACTGTTTCACCGGGCACCAGGCCCATGCGCGTTTCATCATCGGCCACCGCGTGCACATCCCCGGCGGCGATGGTGACCGCTTCGTCCCACGCGCCTCCGTTCTCTTCGACGCATTCGTACGCCGCATAGGCGGTCATCAGCTTGGTCAGCGAGGCCGGTTGCCGCGCGATGTCCGCGTTGTGCTGATGGACCACCGCGAAAGTTGCCGCATCGAGGGTGATCGAGGACAACGGCGCGCGCTCAGTAGCGGGAGGCGGCATGGATGGGCCGATGGAGGAGGGCCTGCAGGATAGCCCGCGGCGGCTGCATGAAGCTGCAATATTGAAACGATATAACGTACCGCCATTGTGGGCCGCCGTTGGCCCGACGGGACATCCGATGACTGCACGCATGCCACGCCGTTGGCTCCATTCCTCGCTGCTGCTTGCGTTGGCTACGCTGGGTGGCTGCCAGCCCAACCTGCGCGCCGAGGCTGTTGCTTCCGGCCCAGCGCGCCCGCACAACGTGATCGTGATGATCAACGACGGTGCCGGTTGGGGCACCTGGGACGCCGCCGCCTACTGGCAATACGGCAGCCGCGAAGGGGCGCCGTATGCGGATTTTCCGCAGCGCCTGGCGGTAACCACCTTCCCGTTAAACGCCAGCAGCCAGCCGACCCGCGACAACGCGCAGACCCTGGGCTACGACGCGGGCAAGGCCTGGGATGACACACCGGTTCCTGCGCAGGACCTGCCGTTTGCGGGCTACCAGTACCTGGCTGCGGTGGCTACCGACAGTGCGGCGGCGGGCACCGCGTTGTCCTCGGGCATCAAGACCTACAACAACGCCATCAATTACAACAACGATGGCAATCCGGTCGAGTTCAACACGCTGCGCGCCAAGCGGCTGGGCATGGCGACCGGTGTGGTGACTTCGGTACCGTTCGCGCATGCCACGCCGGCCGCGTTCGCGGCGCAGAACGAATCGCGCAACAACTATCACGCCATCGCCCATCAGATGCTGGCACAGGGGCATATGGACCTGGTGATGGGCACCGGAGGCCCTGGCTACAGCGTTGATGGTCGCGCCTGTGACGAGAGTGCCGGCACGGCCAAGGCCGAGGGCTGTGCGAACCCGTGGGAATGGGTGTCGCCGCAGGATTGGCAGCAGCTGGAAGCGGGCAGCACCATCGGCGGCAATCCGTCGGGGCCGTGGCGCCTGATCCGCAGCAAGGAAGCGTTCGCCGCGCTGGCGCAGGGACGGTTGCCGGCCGACCGGCCGCTGATCGGCGTGCCGCGCGTGGCCAACACGCTGCAGCAGGCGCGCCAGCTGCAGGTGCTGGGCAAGGATGCGGCCACGCCTTCCGGTGTGAGGAAGATCGACAGCGTGCCGGATCTTGCGACCATGACCCGTGGCGCGCTGCAATTCCTGCAGCAGCGTTCGTCCAACGGCCTGTTCCTGATGGTGGAAGGTGGCGCCACCGACTGGGCCGCCCATACCAGTGCCTGCGGCACTGAATGGCACTACGGCCAGTGCAGCGACCAGCCGCAGTACGGCCGGCTGATCGAGGAAACCGTGGAGTTCAACGACGCGGTGACAGCAGTGATCGAGTGGATCGAACGCAACGGTGGCTGGGAGCGCAACCTGCTGATCGTCACCACCGACCACGACAACAGCATGCCGATGGGCCCGGATGCACAGAACGTCGCCTTCGAGCCGGTGCGCAACAACGGCCGTGGGCGCATGCCCGGGATCAGCTTCCGTCCCACCGGCAACCATTCCAATGCGCTGGTGCCGTTGTGGGCCAAGGGCGCGGGCGCGGAGCTGCTGGGCCAGCGCGTGCGGGGCGTTGATGCCGGCTACCGTCAGCACGTGCGCTGGAACGACGGCAGTTACATCGACAACACCGACGTGGCTGCGGCGGTGCAGGAAGCGCTGCAGCGTTAGGGGTGTGCCGGCCGCTGGCTGGCAGCTGCAGGTTTCCCGGTCGGCGAGGTTGCCGGCCAGCGGCCGGCACTACCGGGGGCGGTGCTGGGCGGCGGCGTCGGCGACGGGCTGGCCAGCTGGCGTGCCAGCTCGACACTGGCCACGTGGCCGTGCAGGAACAACAAGCCGCTGAAGATGTTCATGAGCGTGCCTCCACTTGAGTGGATTGCACGATACGGGCAGCATGGACGGGCAAAAAAGCGACATTTCCGCAAGCATGCCTTGAGAGGAATTCAAGCCTGATGTCCCGCCCTCCGCTCCATGCCCTGCAGGGCTTCGTGGCTGCTGCCCGGCTCGGCAACCTGTCGCGTGCCGCTGCGTCGATGAATGTGACCGTCAGTGCGCTCAGCCATCAGATGCGGCAGCTGGAAGAACGGCTCGGGCAGCCGCTGCTGATCCGCCAGCCGCGTGGTGTCACCCTCACCCTTGAGGGGCAGCGCCTGCTCGACCAGGTCGGACCGCATCTGGATGCGATCAACGAAGCCTTCCAGCCCTATGCCGCACGTGCCGAGCACGTGCTGACGATCAGCGCGGTGCCGTCGATGGCGTCGGCCTGGCTGGTGCCGCGCCTGGGTCACTTCGTGGCCGAGCATCCACAGATCGAGATCAACCTGCAGTCGAGTGAACGCCTGATTGATTTCGAGCGGCAGCGCCAGTTCGACGCCGCGCTGCGTCTGGGCAGCGGGCAATGGCCGGGCCTGGTGGTGGAACCGCTGTTCGACGAGTGGCTGGTGCCGATGGCGAGCCCGGCGCTGATCGAACGCATGGGCGGCATTGACCGTGTGCCGTTGACCCGGTGGCCGCTGCTCGGTGATCCGGATGGCGCGTGGGGCGCCTGGTTCGCGTTGAGCGGGCAGAGCCCACCGTCGCGTTTCGTGGCGGTGCTGGATGATTCGGAGGCGCACCATCGCGCCGCTCTGGATGGCGTGGGCGTAGCGCTCGGGCGGGTGACGCGGGCGCGGCTGCTGCTGGATTCGGGCCAGCTGGTTGCACTGTCCAGCCAGCGCCTGAAAACCGACTGGCCGCATTGGCTGGTGTACCCGCAGCGCTCGGCCAGCCATCGCGGTTTCCTTGCGTTCCGCGACTGGCTGCACGCGCAGGCCGCCGAGCACGTGCGGCACATGGCAGACGCACATCTATAGCGTCGAGCCATGCTCGACCATTGCATCTGGATCTGTAGCGTCGAGCCATGCTCGACTGCTGGTGCTCTACAGTCACCGAACCAGCGTGACCGCCTGCCCGGCACGCGCGAACGCTGCCTCAAGCAACGGGCCTGCCTTGATCGCCTCCACTTCCTCGAACAACGCCCGCAATGCATCGGCCGGGCGTGAGGCCGGCGCCGCCACTGCCTGCTGGATCGCGGTGAAACGGCCGGCCAGCACACGGTGGCCGGGATGCACCTGCGCCCATGCTTCCAGCGGCTGGCGTACACCGGCGGCGGCATCCAGGCGCTGCTGATCGAACAGGGTGATGGCCGCCGCCGAGGTCTCCGCCCGCTCGATCGTGGCGTGGCGCAGTTCGCGACTGAGGAACAGGTCATAGGCCGCGCCACGCCCCACCGCGATGCGCAGCCCCTCGCGATCCAGGTCGGCCACCTGCTGCGCAGGGCTGTCCTCGCGCACCAGATAGGTGCCTTCGATCTCCACATACGGAGCACTGAAGGCAATGCGGTCGGCGCGTGCCGGATCGATGGCCAGGAAGGCCAGATCCCAGCCGTCTTCGCCTGCTGCCTCGACCACCGAGGCTGCGGCATCGTGGCAGGTGAAGCGAGCCTGCACCCCCATCCGTTGCGCCAATGCGGTAGCCAGTTCCAGTGAGGGGCCGCGCGGTGAGCGCGCATCGCCCTGTGCCAGCACCGGGTTGCCCAGGTTGATCGCCGCGCGCAGGAAACCGTGTGGTGCCAGCGTACTTCGGTGGTCGGCCAGGGACATGCGGGACTCCACGGGGCAGGGGAGACCCAGCATGCCAATAACGGTGTCCGCGTGGCGTGGAATCAGCCGCGCGCGGCGAAGGTGCCGTGGAAGCCCAGTGGTACCGCATAGGGCAGCCAGGCCTGTGCCAGCGGACCGTCGTCCAGGTGGCGGGCATCGAGCACCGCCAGGCCGCTGCGCTTGTTCACCGGGTCAAGCAGGGTGCCGATCAGCCAGCCATCATCGGCGTTGCGGCTGCCCGGGCGCGGTACGAACACATGCTCTTCGGCCATGATGTCCGGGCCATAGTTCCACAGCTGGCGGCGCCCGTGCTCGATGTCGAACGCGGCCACGGCGTTGAAGTACGGCGCATTGGCCGTGCCGTCGATGGTCGGCGCATACAGCCGTGCGCCACGTGTGTTCGCCGAGCGCGGGTCGAACAACGGGAACTCCACTGCGCTGATGCCCAGCGGCTGCCAGCGGGCCTGGCCACGACGCAGGTCCAGATGCAGCTCGACCAGGCTGGCGCCACTGTTGGCAGCGTGTGCGCCATCACCGGCCATCGCTTCCTTCATCGGCGAGCGCGCCTCATTGATGTCGTCGTGGCGCACTGCACGCAGCACGATGCCGCCATTGCGGGTGAACGCATCGCCGAAGTGGTAGATCGCCGCGAACGGGGCTTCGAACCACTGCGCCTTGTCCGGCGCATCCTTGGCGACCACCGCGATGCGTACGGGACGCTGCGGTGCGAACTGCATGCGCTCGAAGAAGCTGCCG
Organism: Stenotrophomonas sp. 86428_Sma; assembly: GCF_056481585.1. Lineage (NCBI taxonomy): Bacteria > Pseudomonadati > Pseudomonadota > Gammaproteobacteria > Lysobacterales > Lysobacteraceae > Stenotrophomonas > Stenotrophomonas sp. 86428_Sma. The sequence continues at coordinate 4,453,424 of NZ_CM151156.1, read as the reverse complement.
CCTGCGCCGGTGAAATCGAACGGCATCATCACGAACACCAGGTGCTGGTCGGTCATCGCGAAGGCATGCAGGTAGCCATGCTCGGGTGTTTCGATCACATTGGCGCTGCGCAGCTGGCCGTTCGCACCGATGTGCCAGACCAGCAGGCCATGGCCACCCATCAGGCTGATCGAGCCGAAGTTCCAGACGCTGCCGTCGCGGTCGCGCAGCGGGTGCGCCGAGAACGGCAGTGCGGCGAGGTCCGGACGCCAGGTCACCGGACCCAGCGTCTGCAGGGAATCGGGGTCTACTTCGAATGCCGAGCCGGACTCGCACAGCGCGAACAGGCGGCCATTGATCATGGTTACCGAGGTATTGGCCACGTTGGCATCGTCGTTGTTTCGAACTGCCAGCGCACCGGGAACGCTGGTGCCGGCAGCCGGATACTGGAAGCGGCCGGCCTTCTGTTCACGGGTGAATTTCGGCGTGGCGACCATGCGCCCGTGATGGGTCAGGCTGCCATCACCATTGAAGCGCCAGCCATGCACCATGCCGTCGCCGTCGAACCAGTGGTCATAGCGGAAGCCATCGCGCTCGGTCCACGCCGGGCCGTTGCGGTACAGCGTACCGGCCAGGCCTGACGGCAGCTTTCCCTGCAACTGCACGGTGGTCGGGCCGAGGCTTTCGCTGCCGACGCTGCGCCAGCCAAGCAGCCACGGGTGTTCCTGCATGCCCTGCGCGAACCGCGCCGGGTCGCCGGCGAAGGCGGGAGCGCTGCGCAGCGCGGTGGCGCCCAGGGCCAGACAGGCACTGCTGCTGAGCAGGGTACGAAGGAAGCGGCGACGGTCCATGGTGGCCTCGGGTATGGATGCGGAATCAGCGCAGGGTGATGTCGATGGCGGTGCCGGCGGCCGGCACGTCGACGCGCGCCTCGTCGAAGGTCGGCTTGCGCATCACCTGCGGGTTGTTGCTGAAGCCGTAGCCTTCCACCGGCATCCCGACCAGGTTGGTGTCGAGCTTGCCGTTGTCGTTCTCGTCGTGGGTGAGCAGCACGGCATAGCTGCCGGCCGGCACGCCCTTGAACGTGAAGTGGGCGCTGTCGCCGCTGGGCGCCGCCTGCTGGGCCTGCACGGGCTTGGCCTTGCCGTCCCAGGCGGCGGCGTTGCCGACCAACGCAACGCGCAGGGTGCCGGTCTGCGCGCGGACGTCGTGCACGGTCACGGCCAGGTCGGCGGCGTGGGCACTGCCGGCCAGGGCCAGGGCAGTCAGTGCGGTGCTGAGCAGGGCGGTGCGGATCATGGCAGTGGCTCCGGAAGTGTGTGTGGCGGTGTGGAGCCAGTCTGCGTGGGGCGCTGCACCGGGTTCAGGGCCAGTGGTCATCGATTCGACGTGCCAGAAGTCACTTTCTGCGCCGGACCCATTGCCGCCGGCGTGCGCGGCCGTCAGCATCTGGCCATGCCCAGCCTGTTCCGCCATCTGTTGCGTCCGCTCAGCCTTGCCGGCCTGATCACCGTGCTGGTGGTCGGCCTGTCGTTCGCAGTGCAGCGCAGTGGCGCCGGGCTGAGCCTGCTGTTGCTTGCTGTGTTCCTGCTGCTGTTCGTGGTGCACGGCTGGGCGTCGATGCCATCCCGCGTGCGCGCCGCTGCTGCGGTGTTGCAGGCGCTGCTGGCGGTTGTGCTGGTTGCGCTGCAGCCGCGTACCGGTACCGCCCCGGTGCTGCTGGTGGTGCTGGTTGCACAGCTGGCCGAACACTGGCCGCCGCGCTTCGTGCTGGGCGTTGCGCTGCTGGCCAACCTGGCGGTGTATGCCGTGCTCCGCCACAGCGGCTTCAGCCAGCCGCTGCTGGTGGTGTTGCTGTATGGCGGTTTCCAGGCCTTCGCCGCGCTGACCGCGCACTATGCCCGCAGCACGGCGCTGGCCCGCGACGACCTGGCCCGGGTCAACGCCGACCTGCTGGCCACCCGCGCGCTGCTGGCCGACAGCGCACGCGATGCCGAGCGCCTGCGCCTGGCGCGCGAGCTGCACGATGTGGCCGGGCACAAGCTCACCGCGATGCGGCTCAACCTGCGCGCCCTGGCCGCAGACCCTGCGCTGGCCGGCCGCGAAGGGCTGGTGCTGGCCGAACAGTTGTCCGGCGAGTTGCTGGCCGACATCCGCCAGGTGGTGCAGTCGATGCGCGATGATCGCGGCCTCGATCTGGCCACCGCGCTGCATGCGCTGGCCGCACCCTTCCCACGACCGAAGCTGCAGCTGCAGATCGGCGACGGGGTGCGCGTGGCTGACCCGTTGATGGCCGAGACCGTGCTGCGGCTGGTACAGGAGGCCCTGACCAATGCCGCCCGGCACGGCAATGCAGACACCGTGTGGTTGACGATCAGTGAAGAGGAATCCCAGTTGCGTATCGATATCCGCGATGATGGCCAGCGCGCCGAACGCATCCGCGAGGGCAATGGCATCGCCGGCATGCGCGAGCGCCTGGCGGCCGTACAGGGGCGGCTGGAGTTGGCCCGAACCGCGCAGGGCGGCATGCATCTGACCGCGCGGTTGCCGGCATGAGCCCGGCCGCAATCCGCGTAGCGCTGGCCGACGACCAGGCATTGGTGCGTGCAGGCCTGCGTGCGCTGCTGCAGGGCCTGGGGGTGGACGTGGTGCTGGAGGCCGAGGATGGCCAGGCCCTGCTGGATGCGCTGGATACTCAGCGCGTGGACGTGGTGCTCAGTGACATCCGCATGCCAGGGCTGGATGGGATCGAGGCACTGCGCCAGCTGCGCGCGCGCGGCGATGCCACGCCGTGGCTGCTGCTGACCACCTTCGATGAAAGTGATCTGCTGCTGCGCGCCAGCGAGGCCGGCGCACAGGGCTTCCTGCTCAAGGATGCCGCGCCGGCCGACCTGCGCGAGGCCATCGAACGCGTTGCCGCTGGCGAGACCCTGCTGCTGCCGGTCAGTACCGATCCGGTGCGCGCGCGTTACCGCTTCCACGATGAAGCGCCGCCCACCGATACCTTCGGCGAACGTGAAGTGGCAATCCTGCGCCTGCTGGCCGGGGGCTACAGCAACAAGGAGATCGCGCGCAGCCTGTTCCTGGCCGAGGGCACGGTGAAGAACTACGTGTCCGCCATACTCGACAAGCTGGGCACCCGCGATCGCACCCGTGCAGTGCTGAAGGCGATTACCCTGCGCATCATCTGAGTGGACGTGGCAAGGAATGTCAGTGAACCCGATCCTGCATGTGGAAATCCCGGCCAGTGACCTGGACCGGGCCATCACGTTCTACCAGCGATGGCTGCAGGTTGCGGTGGACGAACCCATCGTGCTGCACGACTGCCGGATGGCCTATCTACCGTTTTCCGATGAGGCCGCCGGTGCCAGCATTGCGCTGGTGCACGGCGCGGACTATCTGCCTTCCGAGCAGGGCGCGCGCATCTACATCGGCGTCGGTGACCTGGATGCCAGCCTCGACCGTGCGCTGCAGGCCGGAGCCGAGCTGCGCTTCGGCCCGGCCGATGCCGGCGATTGGCGCGTGGCCGAGATCCGCGACAGCGAAGGCAACCGTATCGCATTGCAGGCGCGCACAGCGCCGTAACGTCAACGCTGCGGTGCGCGCATCTGTAGAGTCGAGCTTGCTCGACTGATTTTGACGTCGCCGTAGATGCATCAGTCGAGCAAGCTCGACTCTACAGCGTCGCGGCGCGTGAGCGCTGCAGCCAGTCGTTGATTGCGGGATCCAGCCGCGGGTCGTCCGGAAGCTGGATGCCGAAGCGCTGCTCCAGCACGTCGCGCACATCACCCACATCATGCAGCGGGCGCTTGTCCGGTGCCTGTCCGGGGCGGTACTCGGTGTAGTTGCCGCTGCCGATGGTGCGGCGCCAGTCCGGCCCGGTCAGCGACGCGCGCAACTGGCCGGGGAAACTGGAATCGGGATGGGTACATACGTACCAGTTGCCCACCACGTTGTCGATCGGCGCCGGCGCCTGCAGATCGAAGCGGTACATCACCCGCCAGCCGTCGCTGGATTCGGCCGACAGCATGAAATCACCGCCGTCTCCCAACCGCTGCAACAGATAGCGTTCGTGCGGGGTGGCCTGCGGCTGCGGGTCATGCAGGCGCAGCGGTACGGTCGGGGTCAGGCTGCCAAAACCGGCATCCACCAGCCAGTCATCGCCGTCCACCTGCACGCGCAGCAGCAGATGGGTACGCGCGGTCAGTTCGCCGTCCTGGGCGGCCAGCAGTACGCGCGCGCTCAATGGCTGGGCATCGAAGCCCAAGGCCTGCAGCAGCGCCAGCAACCCACCATTGAGCTCGAAGCAGTAGCCACCGCGGCACTCGTCAAGCAGCTTGCGCTGCACGCTGTCCAGGTCGATCGGCACCGCATCGCGCAGCAGGCAGCTGAGGGTTTCGAAGGGCAGCAGTGCGTTGTGGCGCTGCTGCAGCAGGGTCAGGCCGGCCAGGGTCCGTGGTGGCGGCGCATCCAGCTGCAGGCGCTGCAGGTAGCGGGGGACATCGAGCCTCGTCATGGGGGCACCGGGCGGGGAAGGGAGGTCCACTGTGCTCCCCCAACCGGGGTTGAGGTCAAGCACGGCGGCCGTGTCATGCCCCCGTCGCCTGCACCCGGTACAAAGACCGCGTCCGCCAGTGACGGGGGACGCAGACGAAAAAAGGCCTAAAGTTGACCTGAATCCGGCCGATACAGGTGCGTCCTTCCGCCTGGAGTCTGTCATGTCGGCCGTTGTCCCCCACCTCCGGTCCCTGCGCACGCGTCTTGCCACGTTGCGCTCGGCGTCCCCCGGCCTGCTGCTGTGGCTGCAACCACACCGGCTCAGCGTGGCCAACAAGCTCAAGGCGACCCTGTGGGTCTGTGGCCTGGGGCTGGTGGCGATCGCCGCTGTCTACGCCTGGACTGGCCATGCCAACGCCCTGGCCGCGCGCAGCCAGGCCAGCTACCAGCGCGGCAGCGATCTGGCTGCCAGCCTGTCCACGCGGGTGGCCGAAGCGCGCCGCCTGCAGACCCAGTATGCACGCAGTTTCGATGATGCTGACCGCAGCCAGTTGCTGGCAGCACAGAAGGCCCTGCAGGCTGACCTGCAGGCGCTTCGCGCGATGCCGATGGACGCCGGCCGACGCAAGGCGCTGCAGGTGCTGACCGAATCGGCCGACGCGTTCTCGCAGGGTGTCGCCGCCCTGTTTGAACGGGTCGACGAGATGGGCCGCGGTGAGGCCGGCCTCGCTGCACAGCTGCAGCAGGCCGCCGAAACCCTGCAGGCACAGGTGGATGCGCTGCAGCGGCCGTCGCTGGCGCTGTCCCTGCAGAAGATGCGAAGGCAGGAGGCCCTGCTGCTGCTCGACGGTGATTCCACCCACGCCGACCGCGCCAGCGAGGAAAAGCTGCCGTTCGACCTCGCGCTGGCGGGCCTGCCCGCGGATGCGCAGGACGCCCTGCGCAGCGGGATGGAGGGCTATCAAGGCGCCCTGCTGGGGTATACCGCGGCCCGCGTCGGCCTGGATGTGGAAGCGCAGTCGCTGCTGGATACCGCCGCGGGCGTAGCGCCGGCGCTGGCCGCTTTCCAGCAGGCGCAGGTGGCAGCGCTGGCCAAGGCGCAGGCGCGCCAGCAGGTCGCCGCGCGCACGATGAGCGTGCTGTTCGCACTGACCCTGCTGCTGGTGGCCGGCGTGCTGATCACCAGCCTGGTGCTGGCGCTGCGTGCGGTGCGCCAGCCGATCCAGGACACCCTGCGTTTCGCCAGCGACATCGCCGACGACCGCCTCGACACCACCCTGCGCGTCTACAACGCCAACGATGAGATCGGCCAGCTTGCCCAGCGCCTGGTCGACATGCAGCAGCGCCTGCGCGCGCGCATCGAAACCGAGCGTGCCGTGGCGCGCGGCAACACCCGCGTGCGCCAGGCGCTGGACAGTGCGCAGACCGGGCTGATGGTGGTCGATGCCGAGGGCCTGGTGGCGTACGCCAATCCGGCGCTGCTGGAGCAGCTGGAACGTCAGGGCGATGAGCTGGTGGGGAGCGATGCGGTACGCCTGCATCCGGCGCTGGCCAGCCTGGCTGGCGTGCGACAACGCGAAGAACGCGAGATCGGCCATTGCGGTGTGCGCTATCAGCTGGTCGCCAATCCCATTGTCGACGAGGGGCATTTCCTCGGCGTGGCGGTGGAATGGCGCAGTCGCGCGCTGGAAACCCTGCTGGAAACCGAAGTGGCAGCCCTGGTCGACGCGGCCGCGCACGGTGACCTGCACGGTCGCATCGCGCTGGAGGGGAAGCAGGGCTTTGTGCGCACGTTGTCGACCAGCATCAATCGCCTGTTGACCACCTTCGAGACCAATCTTGGCGATCTGCAGGCGCTTCTGGCCGCGCTGGCCCGCGGTGACCTCAGCGTGCGCATGGAAGGTGAACTGCAGGGCGTGTTCGCGCGCATGCGCGATGATGCCAACGCCACCGTCGCGCAACTGGGCCGCATCGTCACCCGCATCCAGCAGGCCACGTCCAGCCTCGATACCGGTGTCGGCGAGATCGTTGCCGGTCACCATGATCTGTCGCAGCGTACCGAGCAGCAGGCGGTCAATCTGGAAGAGACGGCAGCGTCGATGCACGAGCTGACCGACACTGTTGGCCGCAATGCCGATGCCGCGGGCCGTGCGGATGCGCTGGTCAAGGGCGCGGCGGCAGTGGCCCAGCGCGGAGGCGAGGCGGTCGGCCAGGTGGTGGCCACCATGCATGGCATCAGCGAAGCCTCACGGCGGATCGGTGACATCACCCAGCTGATTGATGGCATCGCCTTCCAGACCAACATCCTCGCGCTCAACGCGGCGGTGGAAGCGGCGCGCGCTGGAGAGCAGGGCCGCAGCTTCGCCGTCGTGGCTGCCGAAGTGCGCCTGCTGGCTCAGCGCAGCGCGGAGGCGGCCAAGCAGATCAAGGGATTGATCGAGGATTCGGTGGCGCGTGTGGGCCAGGGCAACCAGCAGGCCGAACAGGCCGGCACCACGATGGGCGAGATTGTCGGCAGCGTGCAGCAGCTGGCGGATCTGCTGGCCGGGATCCGCAGCGCGTCGCAGGACCAGCATGCCGGCATCGCCCAGGTGAACCAGACCATCGTGCAGATGGAGGCCAGTACACAGCGCAACGCCAGTCTGGTGGAAGAGGCGGGGGCCTCGACCGCGCAGATGCAGGCGCAGGTGCATGCCCTGGCAGAAGCCGTGGGCGCGTTCCGTCTGCAGTCGATGCCACAGGCGCGCGCTGCGGCCTGATCCCGCTCCGGTAGTGCCGGCCGCTGGCCGGCACCGTCGATGATCCTGCCGGCCAGCGGTCGGCACTACCCTTGTGGCTCAGTACACGTCGCGCCGGTAGCGCCCGGTCTCCAGCAGCGTTTCCACAACCTCATCGCCCAGCGCAGCGCGCAGCACCTGGTCCACGCCTTCGGCCATGCCCTGCAGCGAGCCGCAGACATGAATCACCGCACCACGCTGCATCCATTCGCGCAGCGCATCGGTGGCGGCATGCAGGCAATCCTGCACGTAACCACCTTCGCCATCGCGCGAGAACGCCAGGTCCACCCGCGCGAGATGGCCATCGGCCTGCCACGCTTCGATCTCGTCGGCGAACAGGAAGTCGTGCGCGCGCTGGCGCTCACCGAACAGCAGCCAGTGCCCGTGCTCGCCTGTGTGGGCAGCTTCGCGCAACAGGCTGCGCAGACCCGCGATGCCGGTGCCATTGCCGACCAGCACCATCGGGGCGCCACTGACACGATGGAATCCAGGATTGCGGTGCACACGGGCCACGATGCTGGCACCGACCGGGGCATGCAGCGCCAGCCAGCCCGAGCCCAGCCCGGCTCGACCCGACAGGTCATGCACCAGGCGCACCACCAGTTCCACCACTTCATCACTCGTGGAGGAGGCGATGGAGTATTCGCGTCCGGGCAGCGTTGGCAATCCGGACAGCCACAGGCAGGCATCCTGCACCGCCAGCGCGGCGTCGGCCTCGGGCAGCTCGCGTTCACTGGCCAGCGCCAGCAGGGTGCGTGGGTGGCCGTCCACCAGCAGCGGCTGCAGCGGATCCAACCCCTGTGCCTTCAACACGGCGTTGGCGTGCCGTGCGTTGTGCCGGGGCGCGATATGCAGGATGTCGCCCGCCTGCCACTGCACGTCGGCCGGTGGCGCAAGACGGATGCGCCAGATGGCACCACCGATGCTGCCCGGATTGAGCCGGTCGCGGCCGAGCAGCCGCCACTCATGCATCTGCGTGGCCGCCGGCAGCACGCTGTCATCGGTGACGATGCCGGTCAGCGCGCCCAGCTGCAGCTGCCATTGGCGCAAGGCCGCTACCGAGGCGGCATCGACTTCGACGCGGTCGAACAACGGGCGCGCGCCGTTGCCGAGCAGCCAGCCATCAACCTGGCGACCGAAGCCGCAGTAGTGCGGGTACTGTCGGTCACCCAGCGCCAGCAGTCCAAACTGCAGGCCTGACAGGTCGAGTGTCTGTGCCGTCAGCCGTCGTGCAGCGCCTCGCGCCGCATCCGGTGGCTCGCCGTCGCCGAAGGTGCTCAGTACCCACAGCACCTGCGCGGTGCGTGCCAGCTGCGCGGCATCAACGCGGGCCAGTGGCAGCACCTGCACCGCATGACCGGACGCCTGCAGCTGCGCGGCGGCGCGCCATGCCAGTTGTTCTCCCAGTCCACTCTGGCTGGCATGCACCACCAGCCACGGCGTACCACCGCCATCGGCAGGCGTTGCTGGCAGCGACTGGCGCAGGTCACGCGCGGCGCGCTGGCTGCGGCGGCGGTCCAGGTAGAGCATCCAGCCGGTGATGAAGAACAGGCTCATGCCCAGGCTGCTGAGCATCACCACGACACGCCCGGGCACGCCGAAGTAACTGCCCGAGTGCAGCGCGAACACGCTGGTGGCCAGCTGCGCGCCGGCGCCCTGGCGCGCATAGGGGCGGGCATCGAGCGTGGCCCCCGTGCCTGGGTCCAGCTGCAGCAGATCATGCGCGCGGTCATGCTGGCCGCCGCGCTGCGACGGATCACCGGCCATCACCCGCACGTTCAGTGCCTGCCCCGGCTTCTCCGGCAGGCGCAGGTCGATGTAGCCGGTGCGCACGCCGGGCAGTGCGTACAGCGTGGCTTCGATGCGTTCCAGGTTCAGGGCGGCGTCGGTGGCGACCTTGTGCTTGGCGGCCGGTGCGACGCCCAGCAGGGTGTTGGCGGTACTGCGATACCAGTCGAACGACCACCACAGGCCGGTCAGCGCACTCATCAGGTAGATCAACAGCACCCAGGTGCCGACCACCGAGTGCAGGCTCCACAGGAAGCCACGGCCGCTGCGTTTCCATTCCACCGCCAGCCAGCTGCGCCAGTGCCACCAGCGCCGCGGCCAGCGCAGGTAGAGCCCGGACAGGGTGAAGAACAGCAGCGCGATGGCACAACTGCCGGTGATCCATTTGCCGCGCTCGCCGGCGGCGAGGTGGCGGTGCAGGTCCTCGACGAAATCGAAGAACGCCTGCCCGCGCAGGGCACTGAAGCGCTCACCGCTGTACGGGTCGAAGTACACCCAGTGTTCCTTGCCGCCGGCAAAGCGCGCCACCGACGGCCGCTGTCCGGTGGCATCCACGCGCAGGCGCTGCAGCGGGCGTTCGCTGCCAGCCTGCAGCAGCGGCACCAGCTCGCTGAGTTCAAGCGGAAGCTGGCCGTCGGCATGGTGCTCGGCGATCTCGGCGAAGCCGGGATTGGCCGCCCGCAGCAGTTCATCCTCGAAGGACAGCACGGCGCCGCTGAGGCCCATCACGGCCAGCACGGCGCCGGCGGTGATGCCCAGCAGCCAGTGCAGTTGGAACAGGACGTTCTTGAACATCGAAGGAGGAGGGCCTGGAAGGCTGCCGCCCGCATCCTGCGCAACAGCAAATGAGAATTAGTCGCGGAATTCTCCGTGGCGCCCCGGCTGTGGTCAAGCAGGGGATATCGGCCGGGCGCCGCCCGGCACCCGTGGTAGTGCCGGCCGCTGGCCGGCAACCTCAGAAGCAACAGCCGAAGCAACAGCGGGTTTCCTGTGAGGAGGCGGGGTGGGTCCGGTTGCGGGGGACGGCGTGAATACGTCCATGTAGCCTCGGTCGCGCCATCCATGGCGCTCACGCCCCCTCAACCGGACCTACCCCGCCTTCGACAGTTTCCTGCGATCTGTCGGAACGGCGTTCTGCTTTGGTGGGTGCCGACCGTTGGTCGGCACGGGGTCTGATTCCGCTCTGAATATCGATATCTGACAGATGTGTCGACCAAGGTCGACACCTGGCAACAGCCGCGAAGATCTGTCAGAGGTGGGGCGGTGTCGGAGTGCGGGGTGTCAGCCGCATGGATGCGGCTGCCAAGCTTACAGGGATGTACTTGCAGCGTCCCCGCACTCCGATACCGTCCCGCCAACCCACGGAATGCCCGCTTTGGCTGTTGCCGTTGCCGTTGCGTTGCATTGAGCAGGGTGCAGGGCTGCAAGCCCTGCAAAAAACACCCTCACTTCACCCAGCTGTCGATCTCGCCGTGGGCGAACGGCCCCAGCTTCGCCTTCACCAGCCGGCCCTGTGCATCGAACAGCACGCTGTAGGGCAGCAGGCCCTGCGTATTGCCCAGCTGCACGCTGGCATCGCGTGGCCCGGGTGTCTCGATCACGATCGGGTAATCCACCGGTACCCGCTGCAGGAAACCGCGCACGTCTTCCGGCGTATCCAGCGCCAGGCCAAGAACCTGCACACCGTTGTCGCCCTGGGTGTGGGCAAAGCGCGCCAGTTCAGGCATTTCTTCAACGCAGGGCGCGCACCAGCTGGCCCAGACGTTGATCAGCAGCGGGCGGCCGGTAGCGTGCTGGCGCAGGTCCAGCGGTCGGCCTTCAAGATCGGGCAGCGACAGCGCGGGCAGGTTGTCGCCGACCTGCAGGGCGGGTGCCACCGCCGCCACCGCAGGCGCCGCTGGCATGGCCTCAGGCGCAGCCGGCGCGGGAGCCAATCGATGCCCGGCCCACAGGCCGAGGCCGGCGGCCAGCACCGCTGTCCACAGCAGCGCTGGCCGTTGCCACTTCATCGTGCGGTGCGCAGCAGCGCTTCCTCGACCACCGCCTGGGTCAGCAGGGTCGGCAGCACGGTCGGCGGTGCGCCGGGGCCGTACACCACGTACAGCGGCACGCCCACGGCCTTGTGCTCTTCCAGGAACGTGGTGATCTGCGGATCGACGTTGGTGTAGTCACCGCGCATGTACACCGCGTTGGTGCGCTTGAGCAGTTCCTTGAACTCTGGGCGCGACAGCACGGCGCGCTCGTTGGCCTTGCAGCTCACGCACCAGTCGGCGGTCATGTTCACGAACACCACGCGGTTGTCGGCGCGCAGGCGATCCAGCAGCTGCGGCGAGTATTCGACCACGTTGTCAGTGGCCGCCTGTGCGGCACGCGCCGGCGCTGCCAGCTGGGTCACGCCCCAGGCCGGAACCAGTGCACCGATCGCCAGCAGCACGCCGAGCAGGGTGACGGCGCGCGAGCCGGTCCAGCGGTTGCGTTCAAACAGCCACAGACCGAAGGCCAGCAGCAGCAGGCCACCCAGCACCAGCGCCATGCCGTCCACGCCGCGCTGCTTGCCCAGCACCCACAGCAGCCACAGCACGGTGGCATACATCGGGAAGGCCAGCACGTGCTTGAGCGTTTCCATCCACGGGCCCGGCTTGGGCAGGCGGCGCGCCAGCGCCGGCACGAAGCCGATCAGCAGGAACGGCAGGGCCAGGCCCAGGCCGAGGAACAGGAACACGGTCATCGCCTTCAGCGGCGGGGCAATGAACGCGTAGGCAATCGCGCCGCCCATGAACGGGCCGACGCAGGCACTGCCGACCACGCAGGCCAGCGCACCGGTGAAGAAATCACCGGCCGGGCCACTGCGGCTGGCCAGCGACTGGCCGAGGTTGCCGATGCCGCCGCCCAGTGTGAACACGCCGGACAGGCTCAGGCCCACCGCGAACATGATGTAGGCCAGCGCCGCCACCACGCCCGGGTGCTGCAGCTGGAAGCCGATGCCGACGGCGTTGCCGATCGCGCGCAGGCCAACCATCAACGCACCGATCACCGCGAACGCGACCAAGACGCCCAGCGTGTACCAGAGGGCATGGCTGCGCGCGCGCTGCGGGCTTTCGCCACTCTGCGCCAGGCTCAGGACCTTCAGCGACAGGATCGGCAGCACGCAGGGCATCAGGTTCAGTACCAGGCCACCGGCCAACGCCAGCAGCAGGACCCATACGAACGAACGGTCCGGATTCGGCGTGGTCACCGGCGGTCGCGTGCGCAGCGCGTTGTCACCCTGTGCATCGGCGGCGAACTCACTGCTGGCGGTGCCGTCACCTGCAGCAGGGGTCGTGGCATCCGTATTGGGCACGGTTGGCAGCAGGCGCAGCGGTGCGCCGTTGGCGGCTTCGCGTGGTGCGCCGTTGGCAGCGGGCAGCGGGCTGATCACCTCATTGCGCGGTGGCGCCTGGTCGGCACTGCTGCTGACCTTGCCGGCCGGAATGGACAGCTTCACCCGGCGGGTCATCGGCGGGTAGCAGATGCCATCGGTCTGGCAACCCTGGAAGGTCACCACCAGAGTGCTGTCGACCGCATCGGCGATGGAGCGGCGCAGCGGCAGCGGCACTTCCACCTGGTTGAAGTACACCGAGACATCGCCGAAGTGTTCGTCGCGATGCGACTGTGCGGCAGGCCAGCGCAGCTTGTCGGCCAGCACCCCGGTGCTGCCGTCCAGCTTCACCGATGTGCGGTCGCGATACAGGTAGTAGCCCGGTGCCGGGCTGAAGCGCAGCAGCAGGGTATTGCCGTCGCTGGCGATGGCGTCGAAGCCGAACGCCTGCTCCGACGGCAGCGGCAGCGCCTGGCTGTTGCTGGCCGCGCCCGGCAGGCGCAGGCCACCGCTGTTGCCGGCACCGGCCAGCGGGTTGTTGAACGGGCTTGCCGCACCGGCACGCGCGGCAGGCACCGCGGCCGCCGCACCGGCGCCCGGCAGCGTGACCTGCACCACGCGCTTCTGCGGCGGGTAGCAGACACCGGCATCGGCGCAGCCCTGGTAACGCACTTCCAGGCTGATGGTGCCGGCGGCGTCGGTCGGCGTGCCGGGCAGGGTGGCCTGCAGGCGTTCGCGATAGGTTTCGACTTCGCCGAAGAAATCGTCGTGGTGCTTGTCGCCCTTGGGCATCTGCAGCGCGCCGGCATTGAAGGCCGGGTCGGCCTTGACGCTGGTGCGGTGGCGATACAGGTAATAGCCCGGTGCGATCTTGAACTGCAGTTGCACCTGGCCCCGTTCGGGGGCGCTGGCGGTCAGCGCGAACGCCTGGTCCACCGGCAGCAGGTCCTTCTCATCCAGCGCGAAGGCCGGCAGCGAGAGCCACAACAGGGCGCACAAGGCGGCGCCGCGCGCAAACAGAGTCTTCAATCAGTGTCCTCCCGGGTCTGTGCCCGGATCCAGTCCAGATACGCCGGCAGGCCGGCCCGGGTTTCGACCGCAATGCACTCCGGGAGTTCATACGGATGCAGTGCGACGATCCGGGCAATCGCGTCATCGACGCGGCTCGCGGTGGTTTTCACCAGCAGCTGCAGTTCGGCGTCGGTGGTCACCTCGCCCTGCCAGCGGTAGGTGGACTGCGCGCCATCGAGGCGGGTCACGCACGCGGCCAGGCGCTCGCCGACCAGCGCGTGCGCGATGCGCTCGGCACTGGCCCGGTCCGGGCAGGTGGTCAACAGCAGCAGGACGGGATCGACGGTCGACATGACCGTCGAGTATAGGGCCGCCGCCGGGTCAGGGCCCGGCGGCGGCAGTGGACCGCTGCGTTGCGCGGTCAGTTGGCCAGCTGGCAGGAGGCCGGCTTGGCCGAGGTGAACAGGCCCGGGGTCGCCCACTCGGGGTGGTCGATGAACGGGTTGCGGTTGCCCTGGAAGCTGTAGATCACGTCGTTGCGGGCACGCTCGGCATCATCCGGCGGATCGGACAGGTGCCAGTCGATCAGCGTCGAGAGCAGGCCCATGTAGGCCGGCGAACTGCTGGTCTTGACGATCCTGCTGCGGTCGTCGGTCAGCTCCAGGTCCGGCTCGGACTGGCCGGTGGCCGCATCCTTGCCGCCCTCGTAGCGGATCGCCATGTACATCACCGCACGTGCCATGTCGCCCTTGCGCTTGCCCCACACCTCGAAGGTGCCGGTGTTGCCGTCCGGCGTGCGCACCCAGTTGGAGTTGCCCGGGTAGCCGCCGCTGCCGCCGCCCTGGCCGTTGTTGGCCTCGGTGGCGCGTTCGCCGCAGTTGGCGTCGCACTTGCCGAACGGCTTGTTGCCACGGTCGGCGTTCCACTGCGCGTCGGTCAGGTACAGCATGTGGGTGTCGGTGTACGGCGCGTACGGCAGGCCCTTGTCGCCGGTGGTGCTGGCAAAGCCCAGCGAGTTCGGCCAGGTGTGCTCGCGGTTGTACTTCAGGCCGCCGCCGCTGCCGGCGCGGTCGGTCACCTTGGCGTAGCTGCGGTTGCGGTACGCATCCAGGATCCTGCCGCTGTTGTTCGGATCCTCGTCGGCGATTTCCAGGATGGTCCAGGTGCTGGTGCCCGAGCCGCTGTACGGGTAGGCGGTGTGGCCCTTGATGGTGGCGTGCAGCGAGCAGCGCAGCTGGCTGGGGCTGCTGGTATTGACCTTGGAGTAGTAACCGGCCGGCACGCCCGGGTTGCCCGGGTCCGGATTGCCGCCGGTGCTGGCCACGGTGAAGGCGATGCGGCTGTCGGCGGCGGGGTGCGCCCCCTGCAGGTCGGTGATGCGCGCGGCGCGGATGTCGAAGCGGCAGGCTTCACCGGCCACCAGCGCGGTGTTGGTGGACAGCTTCACGCTGCGGCCGCTGGCCGGGTAGGTCAGCGGCACGATGCCGGAGGTACCGCAGCTCAGCGCGAACGCGCCGCTGGCCAGGTTCACCGTCTCGCTGAACACCACTTCCAGATCGGCCGCGGCCGGGAAGGTGCTGCTGCCCTGCGCCGGGGTGGTGGTGGACACCGACGGCGGCGTGTTCGGGCCCGGGGTGCCGCCGCCGCTGAAGGTCTGGCCGTTGTTGCAGCTGCCGAAGGTCTGCCTGGCCGACTCGGCCCAGGTGAAGTGGGCGTACTGGCTGCCGCTGCCGGTCAGCTGCAGCGAGGTGCCGGGGGCCGTGCTGTTGGTCTCGGCCACCGGAATGTTCTGGCTGGTCATGCCGGCGGCAGGGCCACCGGAGGCGGTGATGGCGCCCTCGTAGCTGAGGAACTGGACCACCTTGCCGCTGGCGTCGACCAGGGCGATGCCGTCGTTCGGGCCGTTCTGGATGCCGTTGGTCGGGTAGTTGACCACGGCGATGCTGGCGCTGCCGCAACCGGCGGCGGTGCCGGCCGGGACCGGGTTGTTGGCGTAGACCGTGGCGGCCGAAGGATTGCTGCCGTTGTAGAGGTAGAGGCGGTAGCCGGACAGGTCTTCACCTGCGGTAGCGACCACTTCGATGACTTCGCCGACGTCACCGGCGGCGGTGCTGTCGTCGTAGTGCAGTTCATTGATGAAGACCTCGGCCTGGGCCGGCGCCGCGGCCAGTGCCAGCAGGCAGGCGGCGGCAAGCGGGGACAGCAATCGCATCGACTACTCCTTGTGATTGGGAATGCCTGACCGAGCCTAAGGCCGATCCAGTGACACTTTGTCGTAAATGAACGTCAGATATCTGACAGTGCGACGCTTGTCACCGAAATTGTCCAGGACCGACGCCGTGGCCGAGGCGCGCGGGTGGAAAAAATTTTTTCATTCCGCCCTTGAAAGGGGGCGGCGCGGCTCCATCTCTGCCCTGCTCCCGACGTTGTCGGGTTTCTTCACGTGCGGTTCTGGCACTCGCCTGGGGTGAGTGCTAACATCGCCGGACTTTTTTAGACCAATCAATCACTTAAGAGGTCTCCTATGAGCATCAAGCCGCTGCACGACCGCGTTGTGGTCAAGCCGATCGAAGCCGACGAAATCTCCGCCGGTGGCATCGTCATCCCCGACTCGGCCAAGGAAAAGTCCACCAAGGGTGAGGTCGTGGCCGTCGGCCCGGGCAAGCCGCTGGACAACGGCAACGTGCGCGCGCCGTCGCTGAAGGTCGGCGACAAGGTCATCTATGGCCAGTACGCCGGCAGCTCGTACAAGAGCGAAGGCGTCGAATACAAGGTCCTGCGCGAAGACGACGTGCTCGCCGTCATCGGCTGAGCCTCGGCGCGACCTGTTTCAACCTGATCCCAAACTCCCAGCCGCCGGGCATCGTCCGGCGCTACCAATGAGGTAAATGCAATGGCTGCCAAGGATATTCGTTTCGGTGAAGACGCCCGTTCGCGCATGGTGCGCGGCGTCAACGTTCTCGCCAATGCCGTCAAGGCCACCCTGGGCCCGAAGGGCCGCAACGTCGTGCTGGAAAAGAGCTTCGGCGCCCCGACCATCACCAAGGACGGCGTCTCCGTCGCCAAGGAAATCGAACTGGCTGACAAGTTCGAGAACATGGGCGCGCAGATGGTGAAGGAAGTTGCTTCGCGCACCAACGACGATGCCGGCGACGGCACCACCACCGCCACCGTGCTGGCCCAGGCCCTGATCCGCGAAGGCGCCAAGGCCGTTGCCGCCGGCATGAACCCGATGGACCTCAAGCGCGGTATCGACAAGGCCGTTTCGGCCGCCGTCGCCGAGCTGAAGAACATCTCCAAGCCGACCGCCGACGACAAGGCGATCGCCCAGGTCGGTACCATCTCGGCCAACTCGGACGAGTCGATCGGCCAGATCATCGCTGACGCGATGAAGGAAGTCGGCAAGGAAGGCGTCATCACCGTTGAAGAAGGCTCGGGCCTGGACAACGAGCTGGACGTGGTCAAGGGCATGCAGTTCGACCGCGGCTACCTGTCGCCGTACTTCATCAACAACCAGCAGTCGCAGACCGCTGACCTGGATGACCCGTTCATCCTGCTGCACGACAAGAAGATCTCCAACGTCCGTGACCTGCTGCCGGTGCTGGAAGGCGTCGCCAAGGCCGGCAAGCCGCTGCTGATCGTGGCCGAGGAAGTTGAAGGCGAAGCGCTGGCCACCCTGGTCGTCAACACCATCCGTGGCATCGTCAAGGTCGTGGCCGTCAAGGCGCCGGGCTTCGGCGACCGTCGCAAGGCGATGCTGGAAGACATGGCCGTGCTGACCGGCGGCACCGTGATCTCCGAAGAAGTCGGCCTGTCGCTGGAGAAGGCCACCATCAAGGACCTGGGCCGCGCCAAGAAGGTGCAGGTCTCCAAGGAGAACACCACCATCATCGACGGCGTCGGCGACAAGGCCAACGTTGATGCACGCGTGGCGCAGATCAAGACCCAGATCCAGGACACCTCCTCGGATTACGACCGCGAGAAGCTGCAGGAACGCGTGGCCAAGCTGGCCGGCGGTGTTGCCGTGATCAAGGTCGGCGCCTCGACCGAAATCGAAATGAAGGAAAAGAAGGATCGCGTCGACGACGCCCTGCACGCCACCCGTGCGGCCGTTGAAGAAGGCGTGGTTCCGGGCGGCGGCGTTGCCCTGGTCCGCGCGATCACCGCGCTGGCCGGCCTGAAGGGCGCCAACGAAGACCAGAACCACGGCATCCAGATCGCCCTGCGTGCGATGGAAGCCCCGCTGCGCGAGATCGTTGCCAACGCCGGTGACGAGCCGTCGGTCATCATCAACAAGGTCAAGGAAGGCACCGGCAGCTTCGGCTACAACGCCGCCACCGGCGAGTTCGGCGACATGCTGCAGTTCGGCATCCTGGACCCGACCAAGGTGACCCGTTCGGCGCTGCAGAACGCGGCCTCGATCGCTGGCCTGATGATCACCACCGAAGCCATGGTTGCCGAAGCTCCGAAGAAGGACGAGCCGGCCATGGGTGGCGCCGGTGGCATGGGCGGCATGGGTGGCATGGGCGGCATGGACTTCTAAGTCCCCGCATTCGCACCGCAATGAAAAACCCCGCTGCAAGGCGGGGTTTTTTTGTGGCCGGCTGCAATGGCATCGCTTTTCGAGCGGCTTATCCTGCGTCCTGCAGGGTGTGTGTGCCTGCTGCCTGCGGCGTCATCAATGCTGCATGCAACCAGGTCATGAAAGCAGGTATCGCCGCGTTGGCCTCGCCGTCCGCACGCGTCACCGCGTAGTAGGCAAAGGCCTGTGGCCAGGGCTGGTCGATCACCACCTGCAGCCGGCCATTGGCGAGTTCTTCGGCCGCGTGGATGTCGCGCACCAGGGCGATGCCTTGCCCGGCCACCGCCGCGCGGATCAGCAACAGGTCGTCATCGAACGCAGGGCCGCGCTCCAGTCGTTCATCGACGGGTAGATCCAGTGCCTGGAACCACAGCCGCCAGTCGCTGCGGTCGGCGTCCTGCAGCAGCGGCAGCTGCAGGCAATCCTGCACCGTACCCACGGCAGGCGCGCTGGCCAGCAGCGCAGGGCTGGCCACCGGCAGCAGTACCGGCGCCAGAAGATGCTCGGCATGCAGGCCAGGGTAGCGGCCCAGTCCATGACGGATCGCGATGTCCACCCCCTCGCGGCGCAGGTCGACCAACGCCGCGCTCGAGTCCAGCTGCACGTCCACCTGCGGATGCAACGCACTGAACCGGCCCAGTCGCGGCGCCAACCACTGTGCGGCGAAGCTCGGTGCCGCGCTGATGCGTAGCGTGCACCGGGTTTCCCAGCGTTCGAGTGTCTGCAGGCTCTGTGCGATCTGATCGAAGGCCTGCAGCAGCTCCGGATACACGCGCGCGCCGGCTGCACTGAGCACCACGCCATGCCGGGTGCGGTCGAACAGGCTCACGCCCAGCCGCTCCTGCAGCTGTCGAAGCTGCTGGCTGATTGCACCAGGTGTCACCCCCATCGCATCGGCGGCGGCGGTCAGGCTGCCATGTCGGCCGGTTTCAACGAAGGCCCGCAGGCCCAGCAGCGGCAGCACCGCACCCATCTCCACTCTCCTGTAACCGCGTCGGCACGCGCCGCGCTGCGACAGCATATCGACCACACTGCAGCCTGTCGCGCGCGCGTCGCGCACGTTGAGCCCCGCTCAACTCCCCGTGCAGAAGACATCGTTTCCCCGCGACGCAGGCCTTTCCTAGACTGCCTGCACGGCTGCTGCAGCGCCCGTTCCCGCATCGCCCGGCCACCTTCAACGGCCGGTACCTGCCGTCGCTCCCTGCCGTCCAGGATTCCCATGAACGAACCTTCGCTGCACCTGTACTCCGACAGTTCTCCCAATGGCTTCAAGGCCACCATCGCACTGGAAGAGCTGGGTCTTCCCTATCGCCTTCACCACGTCCACATCGCCGATGGCGAACATCGCCATCCCGACTTCCTGCGGCTCAACCCGCATGGCCGCATTCCCGTGCTGGAAGATCGCGCGCGCGGCATCGTTGTCTTCGAATCGGCGGCGATCCTGATGTACCTGGCCGAACAGGGCAATGCGTTGCTGCCTTCCGAACCGGCTGCGCGCTGGGAGACGCTGACCTGGCTGATGTTCCATGCCGCCAGCGTCGGCCCGATCCTCGGCCAGCGCGTGCACTTCGAGCATTTCGCACAACAGCCCGATTCCGCGGCAATCGAACGCTACCGCCGCCTGAGCGACGAGCTGTTCGGCGTACTCGACCAGCGCCTGCAGGGACGCGAGTGGTTGGCTGGCGATCACTACTCGATTGCCGACATCGCCCACTTCGGCTGGCTGCATATCGCCCGCATCATCGACATCGATTTGTCGCGGCATCGCCATCTGGATGCGTGGTACGCGCGGGTTGCAGCACGCCCTGCGGTACAGCGCGGCGTGCAGCTGCCCGAGCCGGCCACCGGTCCGTAAGGAGGCGATGCTGATGAATGATTCCATTGCGATGCCGGGCGCGTCGGCGCCGGTCTTTGCCGCGCACCCGGGCTACCAGCGCATGTTCCGCGCCGATGCACTGACGCTGGGCATCTACCTGCCGCTGCGCTTCTACCAGGGCGACATGGCCGTGCTGCAGGGCCAGGCGCGGCTGGTGGAGGAGATCGACCGCCACAACTTTGCCGCGGTATGGGTGCGCGACGTGCCGCTGTTCGATCCGCTGTTCGGTGATGCAGGCCAGCTGTTCGATCCATTCACCTACCTTGCGTGGCTGGCAGCGCGCACACAGCGCGTGGCCCTGGCCACCGGCAGCGTGGTGCTGCCACTTCGCCATCCGATCGATCTGGCCAAGGCCGCGGCGTCGATCGATCAGCTGTCCGGTGGGCGGCTGGTGATGGGTGTGGCGTCCGGTGATCGACCGCTGGAGTTCCCGGCCTATGGACTGGAGCACGCGGCGCGCGGAGAGCGTTTCGCCACCGCAATGAACGAGATGCGCCGTTGGCTGCAACCGGGCACGGATGGGCGGATGACACACGCCGGTGCCGGGCAGGGCGTGCAGTTGCTGCCGCCCACGGTCAGTGGCCGCGTTCCGCTGGTTGTCACCGGTGGCGCACGTCAGCCACTGGAGTGGATCGGCCAGCATGCCGATGGGTGGCTGACCTATCCAGAGGCCACCCATGACAACGCCGGTCCGCAGCGGCTGGCCGCGAAGATCGGCGCCTGGCGCGCGCTGATTCCGGACGGCGGCTTCCGTCCGCACATGACCAACGAATGGATCGACCTGGTGGACGATCCGGATCATCCACGCATGCCGTTGCGGGGTGGCTTCACCCTGCGCACCGGCCGCAAGGGTCTGATCGATCTGCTGCAGGCCTGGCAGCGGGCCGGCGTCAACCATGCCGCACTGGGGATCCAGTTCGCCGAGCGGCCTGCCGGCGAGGTGCTGCAGGAGCTGGCCGAGGAGGTACTGCCGTTGTTTCCGTCGCATCCCGGGCCGGCGGCGAAGGTGATGGACTGGTAGCCACGCCGAAGGGGATGGCATATGATTAGGCGCCTAATCATATGCTCATCACGAGATGATCGAAGCCAAGCACAATGCCCTGCTGGAAGAGGCGCTGCGACGCGGCCATGCCAATGTTGCGCAGCTGCGCCTGTGCTTCCAGCTGCTGTCGTTGTCGTCGTCCATCGACCACGATTGCGCCACCCGGCTGGCGCCACACGGGCTCAGTGAGGGTCGCTTCATCGTGTTGTTCCTGCTGCATGGGGCCGGTGGCACGTTGTCGCCCCACGAGCTGGCCGAACGCGCAGGCGTGACCCGCGCCACCATCAGCGGCCTGCTCGATGGCCTGCAGCGCGAAGAACTGCTGCAGCGTCGCAGCGATGCTGAGGATGGCCGTCGCCTGCAGATCGTATTGACCGCACGGGGAAAACGCTTGGCCGAGACACTGTTTGACCAGCACACACAGTGGATCGGAGGCCTGTTCAATGGTCTGGATACCGATGAACAGCAGCAGCTGTCGCGGTTGCTGCACAAGGTCTGGCAGCACACCGATGCTGGACGAGAGTCTGCAGCATGAGCCCGGCGATTGCGGCGCAACGCCTGCATGAACTCAACACCGGTCGCGTTGCCACCGCCCATCTGGCCGAATGCCTGGCAGTGGATTTCGCCGCGTTGCTGCAGGTGGTGGCGCCTGCGCTTGCACCGGAAGCGCTGCAACGCATGCGGGATGCCTCAGGCAAGGGCATCACGCTGCGCATGGCCCTGGCCGCGCAACTGCTGCGTGAGGCGGGGCAGGGCGCGCCTGAGTTCTGGCAGGATCACAGCTCCGATACCGTGCGTGGCTGGGCCTGCTATCTGGTCGGCAACGATGCCCACGCAACGTTGGCAGAGAAGCTGCAGCAGATGCGCACGCTGGCCGATGACCCACACTTCGGTGTGCGCGAATGGGCGTGGCTGGCGCTACGCACGGACATCGTTGCCGCGCCGATGCAGGCGCTTGAGTACCTGCAACCCTGGACACAGGAAACATCGCCGTACCTGCGCCGCTTCGCCTGTGAAGCGCTGCGCCCACGCGGTGTCTGGGCCACGCATATCGCACTGTTCAAGCAGCATCCGGAACTTGCGTTACCCATGTTGGAAGCACTGGCTGACGACCCGGAACGCTATGTGCAGGATTCGGTCGGCAACTGGCTCAATGACGCCGGCAAGACTCATCCGCAGTGGCTGCGCGAGCTGTGCACGCGTTGGCAGCACGAGCGCCACAGCGACGCCAACGCCTACATCCGCAAACGCGCATTGCGCTCGTTCCGGTAGTGCCGGCCGCTGGCCGGCAACCCCGCAACCCCGTAAACCTCAAGGACGAACCACCATGTCGCACACCTTCATCGAGCTCTACACCGCCACACCAGCCTGGACCGCACTCCCGCCCGAGCAGCGGAATGCCTTCTTCGCCCGTATTGGCGCCGGCATGCAGCAGTTCGATCCAGCCCGCATCACGCCGCTGGCGATGGGCCGCATTGCCACGGACGTACCGCACGGCAGTGGTGAGCAGTTCTATGCCGTCTGGTGCTGCGCCAGCCGCGAGGAGGCCGACGCGCTGGTGGCGGGCATCGCCGCCACCGGCTGGCACGACTACTTCACCACCACCCATGCGGTAGGCGCGGTGGACGACATGGCCCAGCATCTGGCTGATCTGGCT
Organism: Stenotrophomonas sp. 86428_Sma; assembly: GCF_056481585.1. Classification (NCBI taxonomy): domain Bacteria; kingdom Pseudomonadati; phylum Pseudomonadota; class Gammaproteobacteria; order Lysobacterales; family Lysobacteraceae; genus Stenotrophomonas; species Stenotrophomonas sp. 86428_Sma. Next base: position 4,430,857 of record NZ_CM151156.1, on the reverse strand, counting down.
GCGTTGTAGCGGCGCGAAGAGCGCTCGCATAGCGCAGCCCACGGCATGGATGGCACATGCGCCTGTCACCCAGACACGGTAAACAGTGCATTGCCCATGTCCATCCGCAGGGAAGTCGATCATGCAGAGCACGCTCCAGGTCACGCTGTTCGGCCCTCTTGGCGACAGCCCGGCGTTGCAGTTGCCGGGCCTGGAGGGGCCGTCGGTGGCCATCCCGGAATCGGCCCTGCGGCGGTTGGTTTCCGACCTCTACACCGCGCGTTCCCTGCTCAACCCCGAGCAGCTGGACGAAGCCAGGCAGGAGCTGGACCGCGTGCTGGAGCGCTGGGCCGACATCCATGAGGGCCTGCTGCTGGACGTGGAAGTGCATGGTAAATGAGCAACTTCGCGTGGCTGCCGCCGCGTAGGCATGGCTGGTGCGCACCTCGCTGAACCGCGTCCCCAGTTGCGGATGAAACATTTTGCACTGCGCAAAAGCTGTGCTATCAATAGATCCCATGAACGCAGCCGCCACCCGCTTTTACTGGTATTACTTTCCGAAGCCACTGGCGGAGGAAGGACTGCGCTCACCCTGAAGAAAGCTTCAGACGCATTCCCGAAAGCCGCCAGCGAACCTGGCGGCTTTTTTCATGCCGCCACGCTGGGGGCCCCCAACGTTCCGGAGATCTCCTGCAATGCCCCCGCACACCGACGACCTGCGTATCCGCACCATCGAACCGCTGACACCGCCTGCCCAGCTGCTGGCGATGCTGCCTTGTGACGATGAAGCTTCCGACACCGTCAGCGCCTCGCGCGCGGCCCTGCACCAGATCCTGCATGGCCGTGACGACCGCCTGGCGGTGGTGGTTGGCCCGTGCTCGATCCACGACCCGAACGCCGCCATCGAGTACGCCCAGCGCCTGAAGCCGCTGCGTGACGCGCTGGCCGGTGAGCTGGAGATCGTCATGCGCGTGTACTTCGAGAAGCCGCGCACCACGGTGGGCTGGAAGGGCCTGATCAACGACCCGGACCTGGACGGCAGCTTCAGGATCGACAAGGGCCTGCGCATTGCCCGCGGCCTGCTGCGCGACATCAACAAACTCGGCCTGCCGGCCGGCGTCGAATTCCTCGACGTGATCTCGCCGCAGTACATCGCCGACCTGGTGGCATGGGGCGCGATCGGCGCACGCACCACCGAAAGCCAGGTGCATCGCGAGCTGGCCTCGGGGCTGTCGTGCCCGGTCGGCTTCAAGAACGGCACCGATGGCAACGTGAAGATTGCGGCCGATGCCGTGGGTGCGGCATCCAACCCGCATCACTTCCTGTCGGTCACCAAGCAGGGTGGCACCGCCATCGTGTCGACCACCGGCAACCCGGACTGCCATGTGATCCTGCGCGGCGGCAAGCAGCCGAACTACGACGCAGGCAGTGTTGCCGAGGCCTGCCAGGTGCTGGCCAAGGCCAAGCTGCCGACGCGCCTGATGATCGACGCCAGCCATGCCAACAGCCTGAAGAACCCGGAGAACCAGCCGAAGGTGATCGAGGACATCGCCGTTCAGCTGGAAGACGGCGAACAGCGCATCGTTGGCGTGATGATCGAGAGCCATCTGGTCGGTGGCCGCCAGGAACTGGTGGAAGGCCAGCCGCTGGTCTATGGGCAGAGCATCACCGATGGCTGCATCGACTGGGACACCACCGTGACGGTGCTGGAGCGACTGGCTGCGGCCGTGCGCGCCCGTCGCGACGTGAAGGTGTCCGAAGCAGCTTGATGGAAGCCGCCTGAGTGCGGCACGTGTGTGGATGGCGGCCAGCGCCTGCGGGGGTGCGGCCGCGATCAGGGCCGGTCGGAGTTGGAGACCGGCCCATCTGCACCGGCGATGCGCCTGGCGCTGCGCATGAGCGACAGCGCCAGGTACATCGCCGGGGTGGCAGTAGATCCACGCCATGCGTGGACGATTCGCCGTCCCCGGCAATGACGGCTACGACCGCTGGAGGCCACATTTGTCGCGGGCCCGTCGGGTCGCACCCGGCACGCCAAGTGGTCCAGTCCGCACAGTGCGATGATCCGCCTTGGACACGTAGAGTCGAGCTTGCTCGACTGCGGAAAAACGTGCACCAACGGCAGTCGAGCAAGCTCGACTCTACTCAAGGTCCGCAGTAGATCCACGCCATGCATGGATGTGGGCCACAATGCGATCACTTCTCCTTGCGGCTGCCGCCATGAAAGAACTGATCATCCCTGAAGCTGCCCAACGCGACGAATCTTCGGTCGAGATGATTCGCGTGTGGATCGCTGAGCGCGGGCTGCATGCATCATTGAAAGTGGGGCTGTACGAGGATCGCCCTGACATCCGCGAAGAACGTGCCTGGGGGCGAATTCTTGCAGATGTTGCCCAGCACGTTGCCGACGCGCTGGTGACCAGTGAGGGCATGGACCGTGACGTGGTGGTCGAGGCCATCAAGGCAGCCTTCAACGAGGAGCTGCAGGCGCCATCCAGCGGCCGGTCCGGCGGGTTCGTCGTGCGGCATTGACGGTAGATCCACGCCACGCGTGGATGAATTCCCCGCCCCACCTTCACCGCTTCGCCCGAATCCTCGCCAACGCCAGATACATCGCCGGGGTCGTGTACAGCGTCAACCATTGGCTGACCAGCAAGCCGCCGACAATCGCAATGCCCAGCGGTTGCCGCAGCTCCCAGCCTTCGCCATTGGCCAGCATCAGCGGCAGCGTGCCCAGCAGCGCTGCCAGCGAGGTCATCAGGATCGGCCGCAGGCGCAACCGTGCGGCTTCCATCACTGAATCCTTCGCGCTCAGCCCGCGCCGCTCGCCGGCCAGTGCGAAATCCACCAGCAGGATGGTGTTCTTCATCACCACGCCCACCAGCAGGAACAGGCCGAGCAGGGCGATCAGGTTCAGTTCGTTGCCGAACAGCCACAGCGCCAGCAGCGCACCGACACCGGCCGAAGGCAGGGTGGACAGGATCACCAGCGGCTGCAGGAAGCTCTCGTAGAGGATGCCCAGCACCAGGTAGACCGCCAGCGTGGCGCCCAGCACCAGCCATAGCTGGCGCGCGCGCAGCTGATCCAGGCCGCCGGCTTCGCCGGACAGTTTTCCCTGGACCGAACGTGGCAGCATCAGTTTCGACATCGCACCATCGATCGCCTGCGTGGCCTGTTCCAGGCCCACCCCCGGTGCCAGTGCGAACTCGATCCAGATCGAGGCGAACTGCTCGCTGTGGTACACCCGGTCCGGTGCCATGCCATAGCGCCAGCTGGCGATGCTCGACAGCGGAATGCGCTGGCCGTTGCCATCGATCACCTGCAGGCGTGACAGCGTGCCCGGGTCCTGGGTGTGCTTCGGGTCCAACTCCATCACCACGCGGTACTGGTTGAGGCTGTCGTACAGCGTGGCGACCTGGCGCTGGCTGAAGGAGTTGTTGAGCATGTTGGCCACCGTGCGCAGGTCGACGCCGTGGCGCGCGGCTGCTTCGCGGTCGATATCCAGCACCACCTGGCGCATGCCCGCTTCACCCTGTGCTTCCACGTCCACCAGTTCGGGCAGGCCACGCAGCGCGGCCGCCACCTTCGGCGCCCATTCGCGCAGTGGTGCTGTATCGGCCGACAGCAGCTGGAACTCGTACTTGCCGCTGCTGCCGGCGCCCTCCAGGCGGATGTCCTGGTCGACCCACAGATAGAGATTGCCGCCGGGCAGCTTGGGCAGCCGCGCGCGCAGGCGGTCGATCACCTGTTGGCTGGACACCTTGCGCTCGGCCAGCGGCTTCATCTTGATCATGATGAAGGCGTTGTTGACCCCGTTGCTGCCACCGATGTAGCCGATGATGTCCTCGATGGCCGGATCGGACAGCAACAGCTTCCTGTACGCATCGATCTTCGGTTGCATGGCCTGGAAGGACAGGCCGTCATCGCCGCGCGCGAAGCCGCGCAGCTGCGCGGTGTCCTGCTTGGGCACGATGCCCTTGGGCACCTGCTGGAACAGCCACGTGTTAAGCGCGATGACTGCAACGAAGGCCAGCAACGGCCAGCGCAGCCGGCGCAGGCTGGCCTGAAGCGTGCGCAGGTAGGCGCTGCGCACACGTTCGAACAGCGCATTGCTGCCCCGCTGCCAGCGCGAGGGTTGCTGCGCGGCATCCACGAACAATCGTGCACACAGCATCGGCACCAGGCTCAGCGCGACCAGCACGGAGACCGTCATGGCCGCCACCAGGGTCAACGAGAATTCGCGGAACAGGCGTTCGACGAAGTCGTCCAGGAACAGGATGGAGACGAACACCACGGCCAGTGCAACGTTCATCGACAGCAGCGTGGCACCGACTTCCGATGCGCCACGCACCGCCGCCTGCCAGCGGTCAGCGCCCAGCTCGCGATGGCGGGCGATGTTCTCCAGCACCACGATGGCATCGTCCACCACCAGCACCGCCGCGACAATCAACGCCGTCAGCGAGAGCGTGTTGAGCGAGAAGCCCATCAGCGCGATCAGCGCCAGCGTACCGAACAGCACCACCGGAATCGCCACGCTGGGCACCAGTGCAGCACGCCAGTGGCCGAGGAAGGCCAGCACCACCAGCACCACCAGTACGATCGCCAGCACCAGGGTGAGCTCTGCCTCATGCAGGGTGGCGCGGATTACCGGCGAGCGGTCCATCACCAGCCGCATGTCCACGCCGGAGGGCAGCAGTGCATGCAGCTGGGGCAGCTGGGCCTGGATGGCATCGACGGTGGCGATGATGTTGGCGCCGGGTTGGCGGCTGACGATCAGCAGCACGGCCGGGCGTTCGTTGTGGAAGCCGCTGGCGTAACGGTCTTCCACGCCATCGGCAACGGCGGCGACATCGCCCAGCCGCAGCGTGCGGTCGTCGCTCACCTTCAGAGCCAGTTCGCGGTACTGCGCGGCCTGGCGCAGCTGCAGCGGCGCTTCCAGCTGCCACTGCTGGCGGTCATCGCCCACGGCACCCAGCGGGCGCATGGCGTTGGCGCGGCCGATGGCCTGGGCCACGTCCTCCAGCGCCAGGCCTGCATGGTTCAGTGCATTCGGGTCCAGCGATACACGCACGGCGGGCAAGGCGCTGCCGCCCACCTGCACTTCGCCCACGCCCGGTACCTGCGACAGCTTCTGCGCCAGCACGGTGGAGGCCAGGTCATACAGCTGGCCTGGCGAACGCGTGTCCGAGGTCAGTGCCAGCGCCAGGATCGGTGCCTGTGAGGGATTGACCTTGCGGTACTGCGGCATGCCGGGCATGCCACTGGGCAACTGCCCGCGTGCAAGATTGATGGCGGCCTGCACTTCACGCGCTGCCTCATCGATGTCGCGGCCGAGTACGAACTTCAGTTCGATCTGGGTCTGGCCCTGGGTGCTGGCCGAGTCGATGCGTGAGATGCCGGGCAGGCTGCCCAGTGCGCGCTCCAGCGGCGTGGCGACGGTGGCTGCCATCGACTCGGGCGAGGCGCCGGGCAGGCTGGCACTGACTTCAATGGCGGGGTAATCGACCTGTGGCAGCGGCGCCACCGGCAACAGGCGCAATGCCAGCAGGCCGGCCAGCACCAGCGCCACCGCCAGCAGGATCGTCGCTACTGGGCGCTGCACGCAGGCCTGCGCCAGGCGCGCGATGGGGGTCACGCGCGCGCCTCGTCAACGGCCACCGGGGACGTCGCACGGCCTCGCTGCAGGCGATCAAAGGCCAGGTAGATCACCGGCGTGGTGAACAGGGTCAGTACCTGGCTGACCAGCAGCCCCCCCACCATCACCCAGCCGAGTGGCTGCCGCAGCTCTGCGCCGGAACCACTGGCCAGCATCAGCGGCACTGCGCCGAACAGCGCGGCCAGCGTGGTCATCAGGATCGGCCGGAAACGCAGCAGCGCGGCCTGATGGATCGCCTCGCGCGGTGACATGCCGCGTGTGCGCTGCGCGTCCAGCGCGAAGTCGATCATCATGATCGCGTTCTTCTTCACCAGGCCGATCAGCAGCACGATGCCGATCACCGCGATCAGGTCCAGGCTGCGTCCGCTTACCCACAGCGCAGCCAGCGCACCGACGGTGGCCGAGGGCAGGGTGGAGAGGATGGTGATGGGGTGGATGAAGCTCTCGTAGAGCACGCCCAGCACGATGTACATCACCACCACCGCGGCCAGGATCAGCCACAGTGTGGACGACAGCGAGCTGCTGAAGGCCGCTGCGGCACCCTGCAGGCGAAGTTCGATGCTCTGCGGCAGGTTCACCTGTGCGCGCGCGGCGTGCACAGCCTCCACCGCTTCGCCCAGCGAAGCGCCCGGGGCAAGGTTGAACGACAGCGTGGCCGCCGGGAACTGGCCCACGTGATTGCGTAGCAGTGCGGACGGACCCACCTCTACTCGCGCCACCGCACCCAGCGGCACGGTCTGCCCACTGCTGCTGCGCACACGCAGGCCCGTGATCGCCTCCGGCCCGGGCTGTCGTGAAGGATCGGCCTCCAGCACCACCCGGTACTGGCTGGCCTGGGTGAAGATGGTCGAAATCTGGCGCTGCCCATAGGCGTCGTACAGCGCATCGGCTACTGCTTCCACGCTTACGCCCAGGCGCGCCGCCGCATCGCGGTCGATCGCCACGCGCGCCTGCCGGCCCTGCATCTGCAGATCGCTGGCGACATCGCGCAGTGCAGGTTGCTGGCGTAGCGCCTGCAGCAGCTTCGGGGTCCAGCGTTCCAGTGTTTCAAGATCCGGCGTGGTCAGGGTGAACTGGTACTGGGTGCGGCTGATGCGGTCTTCGATGCCCAGCTCCTGCACCGGCTGCAGGTACAGGGTGATGCCGGGGATACTCGATACGCGCTGTTGCAGGCGCGCCATCACCACGGCGGCGCCGTCGCGGTCGCCGTGCGGTTTCAACTCGATCAGCAGGCGGCCGGTATTGAGCGTGGCGTTGTTGCCGTCCACGCCGATGTAGGACGAGACGCTGGCCACCGCCTCGTCGGCTTCGATGGCCGCCGCCAGCGCCTGCTGGCGCTGGCGCATGGCCTGGAATGAGATCGCCTGCGGCGCTTCGCTGATGCCCTGCACCAGGCCGGCATCCTGCACCGGGAAGAAACCCTTGGGCACGGCGAAGTACAGCGCCACGGTCAGTGCGAGGGTGGCAACGGTGGCCAGCAACATCAGCGGCTGGCGCTGCAGCACCCAGCGCAGCTGGCGGTCGTAGAGGCTGATGACGCGGTCGAAGACATCGGGCGCATGTGCAGTCTTCGCGTGCGGCTTCAGGAACCGCGCGCACAGCATCGGCGTCAGCGTCAGCGAGACCACCAGCGAAATGCTGATGGCTACCGCCAGTGTCACTGCGAACTCATGGAACAGTGCACCCACCAGGTCGGCCATGAACAGCAGCGGGATCAGCACCGCGATCAGCGAAACAGTCAGCGACACCAGGGTGAAGCCGATCTCGGCTGCGCCTTTCAGCGCTGCATCGCGGGGGCTTTCGCCTTCCTCCAGATGGCGGGCGATGTTCTCCAGCATCACGATGGCGTCGTCCACCACGAAGCCGGTGGCGATGGTCAGCGCCATCAGCGTGAGGTTGTTGAGCGAATAGCCGGCCAGCAGCATCACCGCGAAGGTGCCGATGAGCGACAGCGGCACCGCGACGCTGGGAATGAGCGTGGCCGGCAGATTGCGCAGGAACACCCAGGTGACCAGCACCACCAGGCCGATGGCCAGTACCAGTTCTTTCTGCACGCCGCGCACCGACGCGCGGATCGATTCGGTGCGGTCGCTCAGTACATTCATCTGCACGCCGGCGGGCAGCGTGGCCTGCAGCTGCGGCAGCAGCGTACGCACCTGCTCGACCACGGCGATCACGTTGGCGCCGGGCTGGCGCTGGATGTTCACCAGCACTGCCGGCGTGGTACCGCTCCACGCAGCCAACTGGCGGTTCTCGGCGCCATCGGTAATGGTGGCTACATCGCCCAGCCGCAGCGGCGCGCCGTCGCGCCAGGCCAGTATCAGGGCACGGTACTCATCCACGCTGCGCATCTGATCGTTGGCATCGAGCATCACCGCGCGGATCGGGCCATCGAAACTGCCCTTGGGCAGGTTGACGTTGGCGGCGGCGATGGCGGTGCGGATGTGGTCCATGCCCAGGTTGTTGGCGGCCAGCGCCGCTGGATTGACCTGGATGCGCACCGCCGGGCGCTGGCCACCGGCCAGGCTGACCAGGCCGACGCCGGGCAACTGCGCCAGGCGCTGGGCGATGCGCGTATCCACCAGATCGTGCACCTGCGGCAGCGACAGGCCTTGCGAGGTCACCGCCAAGGTCAGGATGGGGGTGTCGGCCGGGTTGACCTTGCGGTACACCGGCGGCACCGGCAGGTCCCCGGGCAGGAAGCTGCCCGCCGCGTTGATGGCGGCCTGCACGTCCTGCTCGGCCACACCCAGCGACACCTCCAGCCCGAACTGCAGGGTAATGACCGAGGCGCCACCGGAACTGGTCGACGACAGTTGTTTCAGGCCGGGAATCTGGCCGAGCTGGCGCTCCAGCGGTGCGGTGATGGTGCGTGTGGTCAGTTCGGGGCTGGCCCCCGGATACAGCGTGGTGATCTGGATGATCGGGTAATCGACCTGCGGCAGCGCCGCCACCGGCAGCAGGCGATAGGCCAGCACGCCGGACAGCAGCAGCGCCACCATCAGGAGAGTCGTTGCGACCGGGCGCAGGATGAACGGGCGCGAGAGGTTCATGCGCCGGCCTTGGTCGCGGCCTCCTCGGTGATGATCTCCACCGCCGTGCCGTCTTCCAGCCCGTCGATGCCTTCGATCACCACCTTGTCCCCTGCGGCCAGCCCGGAGCGCACGGCCACGCGTCCATCATCGGCTGGACCGAGCACCACGGTGCGGCGTTGTGCCTTGCTGTCCTTGTCGACGATATGCACGTAGTTGCCCTGGCTGCCGAACTGCACGGCGGCATCGGGAATCAGCAGCGCGGGCTGCTCGCCCAGCTGCAGGCGGACGTTGACGAACTGGTTGGGGAACAGCGCCAGATCGTGGTTGTCGAAGTGCGCACGCAGTTTCAACGTGCCGGTGGTGGTATCGATGCGGTTGTCGACGCTGGACAGCGAGCCGCGGGCCAGCTGCCGGCGTTCTTCGCGGTCCCAGGTTTCCACCGCCAGTGCCGGTTGCGCCTGCACGGCATCGAGCAGCGCAGGCAGCTCGGGTTCGGGCACGGTGAACAGCACGCTGATCGGCGCGGTCTGCGCCAGCGTCACCAGGCCTTCGGCATCGCTGGCGCGCACCAGGTTGCCCACGTCCAAACGGCGCAGCCCGACGCGGCCACTGACCGGCGCGGTGATGCGGGTGTACTGCAGCTGCAGGCGCGCTTCATCAACAGACGCCTGATCGCTGAGGCGGCGGCCCTGCAGCTGGCGCACCTTGCTCTGCTGGTCGCTCAGTTCCTGCCCGGACACGTAGTTCTGCTTCTGCAGTTCGCGGTAGCGCTGCAGCTGGCGCTCAGCGTTTTCCAGCTCGGCCAGATTCTGCTGCTGGGTACCCTGCGCCTGTGCCAGCTTCACTTCATACGGGCGCGGGTCGATCTGCGCCAGCAGATCGCCGGCCTTCACCTGCTGGCCTTCCTGGAAATGCAGCCGTAGCAGTTCGCCATCCACGCGGCTGCGTACCACCACGCTGTGCAGCGGGGTGACCGTACCGACCGCCTTCAGGCGCAGCACCAGCGGCTCGGCGCTGGCGCGTGCCACGCGTACCGGCACCGTTTTGCCCGGCGCATCGTCGCTGCTGCCGGCACCATTCCGGGGCCACAGCCACCACGCCAGAACGGCGACGAGGGCGATGGCCAGCACCGCCCATAACAGGCGGGCACGACGGAAGCGGGAATTTTCGGCGACAGACATGGGGCATCCTGCGCCCTGCGCGCGCAGGGACATGCGGGCCCGTCGGCGCGTTCACGGCACCACGGGCAGCGGGGAGGGAGTTGTCTGGCGGGGCCGCGGGCGCGGCGTGGCTGGATGCCGTCGCGGCAGCGACGGGGTGACAATGGTAGCCAATCACCCCGGCCAATGCCGTATGACCATGGTCATGCAACGCATTCGGTAGTGCCGGCCGCTGGCCGGCAACCTGCCGGAATCTGCGGGCGTGTGCCGTGTTGCAGGCCAGCGGCCGACACTACCGACAAACAATCAATGCACTTCGTCGTGATAGACGAACTTCGGCATTTCCCAGCGGTAGTGGATCGCCAGCAGGCGCAGCGCGAAGCCGCCGCCGAGGCAGCACAGGATCGCGGTGGCGTCGGCCACGCCCCAGTGCAGCAGCAACAGGTAGGCCGCGCCGGTCAGCAGCGCGATGATCGCGTACAGCTCCTTCTGGAAGATCAGCGGCACCTCGTTGCAGAGAATGTCGCGCAGCACGCCGCCGAAGGCGCCGGTCAGCATGCCGGCGATCAGCACGATCGGCATGGCATGGCCGGCCTCGCGCGCGATCGAACAGCCGATCAGGGTGAAGGCGATCAGGCCCAGGCCATCGAGCACCAGGAAGGTGCGGCGGAAGTGGTGCATCCAGCGTGCGACCCAGGTGGCGATCAGCGCCGCACACACGGTGAAGCCCAGGTACTCGGGATGCTTCACCCAGCCGAGCGGATAGTGACCGAGCAGGATGTCGCGCAGTGATCCGCCGCCGAGGGCGGTAACGCAGGCGATCATGACCACACCGAACAGGTCCATGCGGCGGCGGCCGGCGGACAGCGCGCCGGTCATGGCTTCGGCGGAAATGGCGATCAGGTAGATGATGGACAGCAGCATGGGACAGGCTCCGGGCGCGGTGGGGCCGGCCATGCGCGGCTACCGCCACTGCCTGCGCAATGACGGGATGACGATGACCGGTGCCGCTCCCGCTGTCCTTTTGCCTGAGAGTTCAGCGGCGTAGGCCGCGTGCCCCTTCGGCGGATCGTCCCGGGCGTGCCCGGTGACCTCTCTCCAGCTCGGCGAGTCGAATGCATGGTTGGTGGGATTCCAGCCCACCGGCCTGAGCGATCATGGGAGCCTGCGCCTTCGGCGGGCGCCAGCGCGGCGCCTCTCTCCTGCATTCGGGCGCCAGTATATCCGCTGCAGTGCAGCACGGCATAATCCGGGCATGGCCCCGTCCCTCCGCCCGTGGTTCCTGTACCTGCTCGAATGCCGCGATGGCAGCTATTACGCCGGCATCAGCACCGACGTGGACGCGCGCTTCGCCGCCCACCAGGCCGGCAAGGGCGCGCGCTACACCCGGGCCCGGCCGCCGCTGCGCGTGCTGGCCGTGCGCGAGTACCCGGACCGGGCCGCCGCCTCGCGGGCCGAGTGGCAGCTCAAGCAGCAGCCGCGCGAACGCAAGCTGGCCTGGCTGCAGGCCCCGGTCCTGTAGATCCACGCCATGCGTGGATGGTGTGCTGGGCCATGCCATCATCGCCACATCCATCGACACAGGAAGCGGTCCGATGAAATCCTGCTGGATGCTGATGTTGACGTTCTGTATCCCCCTGTCGGCCTGCGCCCAGACTCCGCCACCGCTGCAGCACGGGCAGATCGGCAGCGCCGCCGAACTGGCCGCACAGCGCGGCCCGGACACGCCCGAGCCCATCCACCTGCGCCGCGACCAGGTGCCGCCCGATCTGGTCGACCTGATCCCGCTGGCCGAAAAATGGGGCATCGGCGATGACCTGCTGCGCGATGAGATGCGGGAACATGCCACCGACGCGGAAAAGCGCGCGATAGCTGATGCGCTGAAGCATCGGCATGCGCGCATCTCCGCCTGGCTCGACAGTTTCCCGCAGGGCCAGCCGATGACCGACGAAGCGGCCGCGTTCCTGTACATGCAGCTGAGCGTCGACGAAATGGGCCTGATGCAGTAGATCCACGCCATGCGTGGATGCGGCTTGCCCATGCGATGATCGCCCCGCGCCCAGAGCCGGAGACCCGGATGTCCACGATTGCCCTGCTGTTCGCTCTTTCCGCAGCAACGAGCCCTGCCGCCGACCCGGCCACCATCGCGGCCATCGAAGCCACCTGCCACGATTACGTCGACGGCCAGCTGGAGGCCGACCCGCAGCGCGTCGCCCGCTCCCTGCACTCGGACCTGGCCAAGCGCGCGGTCCTCGGCGATACACCCGACGAACGCTTGGGCCTGCGCCGCATGTCGAAGGAAGAGCTGGTCTCGTTGACGAAGCAGGGCGCGCTGAAGACCCCGAAGGATCAATGGGACCGCCGCTGCACGGTGCTGGACGTGACCGGCAACGCGGCCTCGGTACGGCTGGAAACGCCGTGGTTCGTCGACTACTTCCACATGGGGCGCTTCGACCAGCGCTGGGTCATCGTCAACGCGCTGTGGTACCCGAAACCGAAGGCGCGGTAGAGCGATGCGTGCCGCAGGTAGAGCTTGGCTTTCAATTGCCGGTACTGCGAGAAAGGAAGACCTCTGCCGGGTTTGGTCGAAACGGCGAGTGCCCGGCGGCCTGATGAGGCAGTAGAGCCACGCCATGCGTGGCTGAGCTCCATGCGGCCTGGACAGACATTCATCCACGCATGGCGTGGATCTACTCCCAGGCAGAGAACCCGTGTCCGTCTTCGGCCCTAGCGCCTCGGTCGCCGGTCTTCCTGGTCATCACCGAAGATGATGCGCGCGCTGCGCTGGTAGCTCCAGTACGCCACGGCCCAGTTCAGCAGCACCACGATGCGGTTGCGGAAGCCGATCAGGAAGAACACGTGTGCGGCCAGCCAGAACCACCAGGCGAGGACGCCCGAGAGTTGCAGCCGGCCCAGGTGCACGATCGCGGCCATGCGGCCGATGGTGGCCAGGTTGCCGAAGTCGGCGTACTTGAACGGCCCCGGTGCGGCCTTGCCATGCAGACGCGCGCGGATCACCTCGGCCACGTACTTGCCCATCTGCTTGGCGGCGGGCGCGACGCCGGGCACCGGCTTGCCATTGGCTTGATTCAGTGCGGCCAGATCGCCGGCCACGAACAGCTCGGGGTGGTCGGGCAGGGTCAGGTCCGGCTGCACCTGCACGCGTCCAGCGCGGTCCAGTGGCACGTCCAGGGTGCGCGCCAGCGGTGAAGCGGCCACGCCGGCGGCCCAGACCACGGTGCGGGCCGGCACGAACTGATCGCCGAGCTTGAAGCCCTGGCTGTCGATGTCGCTCACCGGGGTACCGGTCAATACTTCCACGCCCAGTTTTTCCAGTTGCCGCCGTGCCTTCAGCGAAAGCACTTCCGGGAACGAAGACAGCACGCGCGGGCCGGCTTCGACCAGCCGCACCTTGGCGCTGGCCGGGTCGATATGGCGGAACTCGTTGCGCAGCGTATGCCGCGCGATTTCGGCCAGGGTGCCGGCCAGTTCAACACCGGTGGGGCCGCCGCCGACCACGGCGAAGCTCAACCACGCCGCTTTCTTCGCCGGGTCCGGCTCGGCCTCGGCGCGCTCGAACGCCAGCAGCAGCTTGCGGCGCAGTGCGATGGCATCGTCCAGCGTCTTCAGCCCGGGCGCATCATCGGCCCATTGGTCGTTGCCGAAGTAGGCGTGGGTGGCGCCGGTAGCCAGCAGCAGGCTGTCGTAGTCCAGCGTGCTGCCATCGGCCATGCGGATCTGCCGGGCCTGCTTGTCGATGGTCACCACTTCGCCGAGGCGGACTTCCACATTGCGCTGGTGGCCGAGGATGTGGCGCAGCGGCGCGGCGATGTCCGGCGCGGACAGGCCGGCGGTGGCCACCTGGTACAGCAGTGGCTGGAAGAGATGGTGGTTGCGGCGGTCGACCAGGGTGATGCGTATGCGCTCGCGGGCCAGGGCACGGGTGGCCCAGAGGCCGGCAAAACCGCCGCCGACAACGACCAGATGGGGAACGCGCTCGCGACTCATCGACTCACTCCAGTGGGGGCATTGGGGGAAGCGCCTGGCATCTTCGCACGATGGCGCCCTGTCACGTCAGCGCCCGCATGGATCGGCGATACTCGGGTTCAGGCAACCGCCCGTGAGGAGCCCATGAGCGAACCGGAAAAGCGCATCGCCCTGTTGATCGACGCCGACAACGCGCCGGCCTCGAAGATCGACGAGGTCCTGGCTGAAGTCGCCCGCTACGGCGTGGCCAACGTGCGCCGCGCCTATGGCAACTGGAAGAGCCCACGGTTGAAGGGATGGGAGGCGGTGCTGCACGAGTACGCGATCCGCCCGATCCAGCAGTTCGCCTACAGCAAAGGCAAGAACGCGTCGGACATGGCGATGGTGATCGATGCCATGGACCTGCTGTACGCGCGCAATCTGGATGGCTTCGCGATCGTGTCCAGCGATGCCGATTTCACCCCGATGGTGATGCGCCTGCTGACCGATGGCGTGAAGGTGTATGGCTTCGGCGAGAAGAAAACGCCGGAACCATTCGTCAATGCGTGTTCGAAGTTCACCTATCTGGAAGCGCTGGGCCAGACCCATGCCAGCGTGCCGGATACCGAACAGGCGTCCAGCGAACAGGCATCGAACGAGCCCGTGGCCAACGACGATGCGCGTCCACGCAAGAGCGGCGCGGAAATGCGCAGCGATACGCGGCTGGTGAAGATGCTGCGCCGTGCGGTGTCCTCGGCCGAGGGCGAGGATGGCTGGTCGCACCTTGGCCCGGTCGGCAGCCAGATCGGCAACCAGGCGTCGTTCGACCCGCGCAACTACGGCTACGGCAAGCTCAGTGACCTGCTGGCGGCGATCGGGCTGTTCGAGCTGAAGAAGGACGGCAAGTCCTCCTACGTGCGCGCGCTGCCGAAGAAAAACCGGTAGTGCCGGCCGCTGGCCGGCAGCGCGCAGATGCCCGATTCCACATCCGCCACCCACACACCCACTCCGATCAGGCGTATCGTTGCCGCTCGCATTGCCAGCAAGGAAAAACCCGCATGTTGAAGATCTGGGGCCGCCGCAATTCCAGCAACGTCCGCAAGGTGCTGTGGTGCGCCGAGGAAATCGGCCTGCCGTACGAATCCATCGAGGTTGGTGGCAGCCATGGCGGCACGCAGACGCCGGAGTACCTGGCGATGAATCCCAACAGCCTGGTGCCGGTGATCGAAGACCATGGCCTGCCGCTGTGGGAATCGAATGCCATCGTGCGCTACCTGAGCGCGCGCTACGCGCTGGGCACGCTGTACGCCGAAGACCCGATGGAACGCGCCCAGGCCGAGAAGTGGATGGACTGGAGCACCTCGCGCATGGCGCCGCTGTACACCGACCTGATCTGGGGCATCATGCGCACCGCCCCAGCTGACCGCGACGAAGCGCGCATCAATGCCGCCATCGTGCGTGCCGGTGACTACCTGGCGATGGCCGATGCCACGTTGGCCAGACAGCCGTGGCTGTCGGGCGAGACGTTCGCGATGGGTGACATCCCGCTGGGCTCGCTGATCTATGCCTGGTTCGAACTGCCCATCCAGCGCCCGGACCTGCCGCACCTGGCCGACTGGTACGCCCGCCTGCGCGAACGCCCGGCCTACCAGCGCGGCGTGATGTCGCCGCTGACCTGAGGGGTAGCGCCGGGCCATGCCCGGCGAGCGTGGTATGCGGAGGACCGCCGGGCATGGCCCGGCGCTAGCGTTCGTCTGCCTCAATACAGATCCGTCGGGTCCATACGGACCGACGGTAGAGTCGAGCTTGCTCGACTGTTTCTGGCGCACGGCAGTCGAGCAAGCTCGACTCTACGCAGCATTGGGCAGCGCCCTCAATACAGATCCGTCGGATCCACATCCAGCGACCAGCGCACCTTGCGTGCCTCCGGCAGCGCATACAGCTGCGGCACCAGCTGGGCCAGCACGCCATGCAGCGGTGGCCGCTGCAGCGCGGACAGCAGCAGCTGGGTGCGCTGGTAGCCGGCACGCCGCGGCATTGGCGCCGGCATCGGCCCGTAGGCCTCGACCACATTCTGTTCCCCCAGCAGTTGCCGCGCCGCCAGCAGGAACGCATTGGCATGCTCGACCTGCTGTGCCTCGGCGCGCATCAGTGCCAGATGCGCGAACGGCGGGAATCCGGCGGCCTGGCGCTGGTTCAACTCGGCCTGCGCGAACAGGTGGTAGCCACCGCTCACCAGGGTTTCCAGCAGCGGATGCCCGGGGTGATGGGTCTGCAGCCAGACCTCGCCGGGATCGCGTGCACGGCCGGCGCGGCCAGCGACCTGGATCAGCTGCTGTGCCAGTTTTTCACTGGCACGGAAGTCGGCCGAGAACAGCCCTTCGTCGATGCCCACCACCACCACCAGTGTCAGCTTCGGCAGGTCGTGGCCCTTGGCCAGGATCTGCGTGCCGACCAGGATGCCGGGTTGGTCGCCCAGCCTCGCCAGCTGCTGTTCCAGTGCGTCGCGTCGTGAGGTGGTGCCGCGGTCGATGCGCACCACCGGAAAATCGGCGAAGGCGGCGGTGAGGTGCTCTTCCAGGCGTTCGGTGCCGATGCCCTGCGGCTGCAGCGCCAGGCTGCCGCAGGCCGGGCATGCCAGCGGCGCCGGTTGCCGCGCACCGCAGTGGTGGCACTGCAGCCGGCGGCCGCCACCATGCACGGTCATCGGTGCATCGCAGCGCTGGCACGGCGCGGTCCATCCGCAGTCGTGGCACAGCAGCACCGGTGCGTAGCCACGGCGGTTCTTGAACACGAGCACCTGCTGGCCACGCTGCAGGTGCTCGCCGATGCCGGCCAGAACATCGGCCGAGAGGCCATCGTGCAATGGCCGTTTGCGCACATCAAGGATGCGCACGCGCGGTGGTCGTGCATCGCCGGCACGCTGCTTCAGGCGCAGGTGGGTGTAGCGCCCGGCATAGGCGTTGTGCAGTGTTTCCAGCGAGGGCGTGGCACTGCCGAGCAGCACGGGAATGCCGAGCGCCTTGGCGCGCACCAGGGCGAAATCGCGCGCGTGGTAGCGGATGCCGTCCTGCTGCTTGTAGCTGCCGTCATGTTCCTCGTCGATGATCAGCAGACCGGCCTGCGGCAGCGGCGTGAACACTGCCGAGCGGGTGCCGACAATGACCCGTGCTTCACCACGTGAGGCGGCTGCCCAGACGCGAGCGCGCTCGTTATCGTTCAAGCCCGAATGCAGCGCATGCACGGCGATGCCGAGGCGGCCGCGGAAGCGTGCCAGGGTCTGCGGAGTCAGGCCGATTTCCGGCACCAGCACCAGCGCCTGCCTGCCCTGTGCCAGGCAATGGATGATCGCCTGCAGGTAGACCTCGGTCTTGCCGCTGCCGGTCACGCCATCCAGCAGGAAAGGCTGGAAGCCGTCGGCGGCGTTGATCGCAGTCACGGCCTCGGCCTGGTCCGGGTTGAGCGTGGGCCCGGGCAGCGGCTGCGCATGCTGCGGTGCCACCGTCATCGCCACGCGCTCGGCCAGTGCACGCTTGGCCAGACTGCGTGCGGCGGTGCGCCAGTCCTCCATGCGTTCGCCCAGTACGTCTTCATCCACCACGGCCTCGGCCAGCAGTTCGGCCAGCTGCCGCGGGCGGCTGCCGGCGCGCAGCTTCCCGCGCTGGGCATGGCCTTCGGGTGTCAGTTGCCAGCCCCAGTGATGGGTGTCGGGCAGGGCCTCGCCGTGGCGCAGCGGGCCGGGCAGGGCAGTGCTGAGTACTTCGCCCAACGGCGCGTGGGTGTAGCGCGCCAGCCACTGCAGGCTCTGCCACAGCTCACCCTGCAGCAGCGGCTGCGGGTCGCACCAGGCCAACGCCTGGCGGAGTCCCTGGCCGTCGTCGGTCTGGCCGTGTCCCACCACCACACCGACCAGCTCACGGTTGCCGAACGGCACCTTCAGGCGGCAGCCGACCGCAACCGTGGGGGCCACGCCCTCCGGCGACAGGTAGTCGAACAGGCGGGGCAGGGGGACGGGCAGGGCGACCTGCAGGGTCGGAATCGGTGAAAGCATCGGGCCAGTGTACCGGGCCATGCGCGCGCGAATGGCGGAGTGGGCGGCGGCGGGGCGGGGTCCGTTGAATCATAAATGTCACCTAAATATCGGTGTCCATTGGAGATTCAGTCTTATCCACATGTTCTGTGGATAACGCTGTGCGTTACCGGTCGGCGGGCGCGCAGGAGGCCGATGGCGACGGCCTCACGCTCGGGTTGGTCAAAAAATCGCCATACTTTAAAATCCATCAAAATCAATGAGTTAAGTGTGAAACAATGCTGAAACAGAGTGAATTCAGCTGGATGCCACAGTTTCCTGCGCAGGCAGCGTGGTGCTGTGCACAACCTGCAGCACGAAGTGCCTGTGGGCGCAAGTCCTACGGGCGCCGATGGCCTGCCGCTATCATGCGGGCAGACCTTTGGAGTGATCGATGACGGCTGTGCCCGCCCCTGTTTCCTCGACCGCGGCCGGCGCGCTGTCGGCGTTCCTGCGAGGCGTTGAACGCCGCGCCCTGGTGGTGGCTGAACTGCAGTGCGGCGATGCTGCCCGGGCCGAACAGACCCTGGTGGCGGTGATGCGCGCGTTTGCGGCGGTCGCCAGTGACCTGCCGATGGCGCAGTGGCCAACCCGCTTCTGGACCCTGCTGGGCCAGCGCCAAGCGCTGCGTGAGCCGGTGGGCGGCCAGTGGGAGCCGCCGCTTGCCGCCTTGGGCCAGATGGGACCGTTGCCGCGCCTGGCGCTGTTGCTGCGGGTGGGCGGCAGCCTGGATGAAGGTATCGCCACGCGCGTGCTCGACCAGGACGAAGCCGGCTACCAGCAGTTGCTGGCCGATGCCTGCCCGCGTGACGCGCACGGCCAGCCCGACGCCTCGGCCTGGCGCCAGCTGGCCGAACAGGTGCAGCTGCGCATCCGCGATCTGCCCGTCAAACGCCTGCAGCAGCTGCAACAGCCGGCCGCACCGACGAACAGCAGTGAAGCGCCGACCTCCAGCTGGCGCACCCCGCAGCGCGACGAGCGGGCTGCAGCCACTGGCAAGCGCCGCCGCGCCAATGCCAAGCCGCGCTGGCGCGGTCCGTTGATCCTGCTGATAACCGTGGTGGTACTGCTGGCCGCCGCGCTGGGCTGGCGCCATTGGCAGGGACATTCGTTCGGCAGCGACGCACCGCTGCCGGAAGGCGTGGTTGGTGAGGCGGGTCCCGTCACGGTGGAAGCACTGCCGCCGAGCAAGGTCAATGCCACGCCGGACGCGACCCCTGCGCAGGCGACGGACGACGCCACGATGCTGGCCGACCGCGACTATCCGCTGGTGGCCGATGCCGATCTGTATGCATGGACCGCCGCGGGCGGCCCGCTGCCGGTGGACGAGTCGCAATCCAAGCCGAGTCGGCCGGAGCCGGCCAGCGCCACGCTGGAAACCGCTGCTGCCGATGAATAAGACCGTATTCGCCAGCCTGCTGCTGGCCCTGCCGTTGTCGCTGTCCGCCGCGCCGCAGACCTTGAACGTGCCGCTGCCGCCGCCAGTGCCGGGCAGTTCACCGGCGGCCCCGGCCACCACAGGTACGACGCCCGCTGCGTTCGCCCAGCTCGATGCCCAGCAGCAGCGCCAGCGCCGCGCCGACTACGCCGCATGGCGGGCATTGCCGGAGGGCGAGCGTGAGCGGATCCGTCAGGCCGCTGCGCGATTCAATGCGTTGCCGGCCGACCAGCAGCAGCGCCTGCGCCAGCAGTTCCAGGCGCAGGACCAGGCCTTCCGCGAAGGCTGGCGGCTGGGCCCGCAGCTGGGCCTGGAGTTCCCCAAGCTGCACGGCCTGTTCGGCTTCGTGCCGCCGGAACAGCGCGAGGCCGCGCTGGCCGTGCTGCGCCAGCTCAGCCCGGCGCAGCTGGCCCAACTGACCTTGGTGGCACAGCGCACGCCACCGCAGGAGCGCGACAAGGTCCGCGGCGCGTTCCTCGCGGTGCCGCCGGCCGAGCGCGATACCTGGCTCAAGCGCCAGGCCGGGCAGTAGAAAGAAAAGGGGACGGAGGGGATTAAGTCGTATTCGGCACAGTCGGGCTTGAAACGACTTAATCCCCTCCGTCCCCTTTTTCTGTTCGTAACGTGATCGCAACGCGTGATGCCGGGGCCTGCCGGAACCCAGCATTCACGCCATGTCATGGGAATGCGCGCGCTGCACGCGTAAGATGGCGGCCCGCAACCCGGTGCCTGTGCCCTTCGCGCGCAACCGTAGTTCGCGTCAAGCACCTTATGTCTACTGCAACCTCCACGCCGCGCTTCAGCAAGGAAGTCGGCGCTACCGGTCTGCTCGCCCTGCCGCTTGTGCTCGGGCATGTGTCCACCGGTCTGATCTCCTTCGTCGACAATGTCATTGCCGGCCACCACGCCACGGCGACCCTGGCCGCGGTGACCATCGGCACCGCCCTGCTGTGGCTGCCGATGCTGATCCCGATCGGCACCCTGATCTCACTCACCGCCTCGGTGTCGCAGCTGCATGGCGCTGGCCGCGAGCGCGAGATCGGCCCGCTGTTCCGCCAGGCACTGTGGCTGGCGCTGGGCCTGGGCCTGATCATGTTCACCTTCCTCACCGTGGTGCCGCCGCTGCTGCCTGCGTTCGGCATCGCACCGGACATCGTGCCGGGGGCCACCGCGTTCCTGCACGCGGTGCGCTGGGGCGGACCTGCGCTGACCCTGTACTTCTGCATGCGCTATCTCAGCGAGGGCATGCACTGGACGCTGCCGACCATGCTGCTCGGCTTCGGTGGCCTGCTGGTGCTGGCACCGATGGGCTACGTGCTGGCCAACGGCAAGCTCGGCTTCCCGGAAATGGGCGCCGAGGGCCTGGGCATCGCTTCGGCGGTGATGATGTGGCTGCAGGCGATCGCCTTCGCCACCTACCTGTGGTTCACCAAGCGCTTTGCCCACCTGCAGCTGTTCTCGCACTTCGAAGGACCGCGCTGGAAGGCGATCTGGGACCTGCTGCGCACTGGCCTGCCGATCGGCATCACCGTGCTGATGGAGGGCGGCCTGTTCATCGTCACCGCGCTGCTGATCGGCCGCCTTGGTGCCAATGAAGCGGCCGCGCACCAGATTGCGATCAACGTCGCCCAGCTGTGCTTCATGATCCCGATGGGCGTGGCCGAGGCCACCACCGTGCGCGTCGGCCATGCGGTCGGTCGTGGCGATGGCTTCGGCGTGCGGCGCGCGGCCTGGGCCGGCTACGCGATCATCATGGGTACGCAGACGTTGTCGGCAGCGGTGCTGCTGTTCGGCCATGACGCCATCGTCGGTGTCTACACCAACGACCTGGCGGTGGCCGGCCTGGCCTCCACCCTGCTGCTGTACGCGGCCACCTTCCAGTTCCCGGATGGCATCCAGGTGCTGTCGGCCGGCGCGCTGCGCGGGCTGAAGGACACCCGCGTGCCGATGTTCATCGCCATGTTCGCGTACTGGGGCCTGGGCATGCCGCTCGGCGCCGGGCTCGGCCTGGGCCTGGGCATGGGCCCGCAGGGCATGTGGATCGGCCTGATCGTCGGCCTGACCGCCGCCGCCATCCTGATGGGCTGGCGCCTGCGTCGCAGCAGCCTGCGCATCGGCCAATCGATGTTGTCCTGATCGTCCCGCCCGCCCTGCCGACCCATGGCGGGCGATCCCCTGACTTGTGTCCGATGCCGCATCACACGGCACCGGCTATGCTGGCACCACGGCAAGAAGCCATCCGGAGCGTTCCATGAATCAACCCGTGCCCCCGCTGCCCCCGGCGCGTCGCAACCCCGTCGCCAGTTTCTTCATCGGGCTGTGGGACGTCATGAACTTCACCCGCCGGTTGATCCTCAACCTGGTGTTCTTCGGCCTGCTGTTCCTGCTGCTGGTGATGTTCGTCATCGCCGCCGGCATGGGCGCCGGTGCCAGCAAATCGCTGCAGGACCGCACGACCCTGGTGATCGCGCCGGAAGGCCGCCTGGTCGAGCAGTTCAGCGCTGACCCGGTCAGCCGCGCGCTGGCCAAGGCGGTGGGCGACAACGGTGCCGAAGAGATCCAGCTGCGCGACCTGCTGCGGGTGATCGAGTCGGCCAAGGAAGACAAGAAGATCGAGCGCGTGGTGCTGGAGCTGGACAAGCTGCAGCCGTCGGGCTTCGCTTCGCTGCGTGAAGTGGCCGCGGCACTGCAGGACCTGCGTGCGTCCGGCAAGCAGCTGGTGGCCTACAGCGAGAGCATGGGCCAGTCGCAGTACCTGCTGGCCGCACAGGCCGACGAGGTCTACCTGGACCCGATGGGGTCGGTGGTGCTCGAGGGCCTGGGCCGCTATCGCCAGTACTTCCGCACCGGCCTGCAGGACAAGCTGGGTGTGGACGTGCACCTGTTCAAGGTGGGCGAGTACAAGTCCGCCGCCGAACCCTACGTGCTCGACGCCGCTTCGCCGGCCTCCAAGGAAGCTGACCTGTTCTGGATGAACGACGTGTGGCAGCGCTACCTGGGCGACATCGCCAAGGCCCGCCGCCTGGATCCGGCACAGCTGGCTGCCGGCATCGACACGCTGCCGGAAGGCATCGCCGCTGCCGGTGGTGACCTGGCCAAGTTCGCCCTGCAGCAGAAGCTGGTGACGTCGCTGAAGACCCGCGAGGAATTCGAGGATCTGATGATCGAGCGCGGCGTGGCTGACGACGATGCCGACGGTGGTTTCCGCAACATCGACTTCGGCTCCTACCTGGGCCAGCTCGATGCGCGCCGCAACCCGGTCGACAGCCGTCCGCAGGTGGCGGTGGTGGTGGCTGCCGGCGAAATCAGCGGTGGCGACCTGCCGGCCGGCCGCATCGGTGGCGAATCGACCTCGGCGCTGCTGCGTGCCGCGCGTGACGACGAGAACGTGAAGGCCGTGGTGCTGCGCGTGGATTCGCCGGGTGGTGAAGTGTTCGCCTCCGAGCAGATCCGCCGCGAAGTGGTGGCCCTGCAGGCCGCCGGCAAGCCGGTGGTGGTGTCGATGGGCGACCTGGCCGCCTCCGGTGGCTACTGGATCAGCATGAATGCCGATCGCATCTATGCCGATCCGTCGACCATCACCGGTTCGATCGGCATCTTCGGCATGGTGCCGAACTTCAGCCGCGCGCTGGACAAGATCGGCGTGCACACCGACGGTGTCGGCACCACCCGTTTCGCCGGTGCGTTCGATGTCACCCGCCCGATGGATCCGGCCGTGGGCCAGGTCATCCAGTCGGTGATCAACAAGGGTTACGCCGACTTCACCGGTCGCGTCGCCGACGCCCGCAAGAAGCCGGTCGAGGCCGTCGACGAAGTGGCCCGTGGACGCGTGTGGAGCGGTGCGCAGGCCAAGGAACGTGGCCTGGTCGATGCCTTCGGTGGCCTGAAGGATGCGGTGGCCGATGCCGCCAGCCGCGCCAAGCTGGGCAAGGCTGATGCCTACCGCGTGCGTTACATCGAGAAGGCGGCAACGCCGTTCGCGCAGTTCGTCAGCGGTTTCGCCGGCAGCCGTGCAGGTGCCTGGATGCTGTCCGACTCGGGCATGGCGCGGATGGTGCTGGCGCGCACGATGCCCGAAGTGGATACGCAGCTGCGATTTGTCGAGAACGCGGCCCGCGAGAAGGGCAACGGCACGCCGGTGAAGGCGCTGGCGTACTGCTTCTGCGGGTTCTGATCGGAGGCCATCCACGCACGGCGTGGATCTACTGGAAGCGCCCGGCCTCGGCCGGGCGTTTTCGTCTGCGGGGTTACTGCGTCGCGTCGGCTTCCGCCTTGCGCTCACGCGCGGCGGCATCGTCCACGGTCTTCTGCACGCCCTTGGCGCGGTCCAGCGGTTCGTTGATTGCGCGCGACATCGCCCGGGGCACCGGTGGCTTTTCCGGGTTCGGCGCCGGTGGGCGCTGGCAGCCCGCCAGCAGCGCGGTGGCCAGCAGGGACGTGGACAGGATCAGGATGCGCATGGCGGCACTCCGTGATGGGCGTGCGGGCAGTGTCGCATCCTCGGCAGGGGGCGGCCGTGAGCGCGTATCCTTGCCGCATCGAAACACAGCGGGCGCGGCCCGGGAGAACACATGACCCAGCAACGGTGGCGCCTGGACGGCCAGACCGCCCTGATCACCGGCGCCAGCGCCGGCATCGGCCTGGCCATCGCGCATGAACTGGCTGGCTTCGGCGCCGATCTGATGATCGTCGGCCGTGATATCGACATGCTGGAGACCGCGCGCGACGAACTGCTGGACGTGTATCCGCAGATGCAGGTGCATGCGCTGGCCGCCGATGTCTCAGACGACGAGGACCGCCGCCAGATCCTGGACTGGGTGGAGGACCATAGTGATGGCCTGCACATCCTGGTCAACAACGCCGGCGGCAATGTCACCAAGGCGGCCACGGAGTATTCCGAGGACGAATGGCGGAAGATCTTCGAGACCAACCTGTTCTCGGCCTTCGAGCTGTCGCGCTATGCACATCCGTTGCTGGCACGCCACGCGTCGTCATCCATCGTCAACGTCGGCAGCGTGTCCGGCCTGACCCATGTGCGCAGCGGCGTGGTCTACGGCATGACCAAGGCGGCGATGCATCAGATGACCCGCAACCTGGCCGTCGAGTGGGCCGAGGATGGCATCCGGGTCAACGCGGTGGCGCCGTGGTACATCCGCACGCGGCGCACGTCCGGTCCGTTGGCGGACCCGGACTACTACGAGGAAGTGATCAACCGCACGCCGATGCGTCGTATCGGCGAGCCGGAGGAAGTGGCCGCAGCCGTGGGCTTCCTGTGCCTGCCGGCGGCCGGCTATGTGACCGGCGAGTGCATCGCGGTGGACGGCGGTTTCCTGCGCTACGGGTTCTGATCTTTCAGCAGGTAGTGCCGACCGCTGGCCGGCAACTGCAATCATCTGCAGATCCTGTGGTTGCCGGCCAGCGGCCGGCACTACCGGTGGCTGTCACCCCGGTACCGGGCAGTTGCTGGCCTCCAGCACGCCCTGCAGCCGTTCGCGTTCACCGCGCACGGTATCGCGGTTCTCCGGCGCGGCGAAGCGCTCACGGCCGCGGGCATCGCGGAAGCGCTGCTGCCAACCACCGCAGCGCTGCGCTTCGGGAAGCGCTTCGCAGTGGTCGCGCACCACTTCACAGCTGGCGGCATTCACCGGCGTCACTCCGCCAAGGCCCTGTACCGTCATCAGCTCGCAGCGGCCGGGCGCGGCTTCGTACTCGTACAGGTAGCCGCCGCCCTGGCTGTCGGTGCACTGGAAGATCGGAGGAAGCGGCGGCTTCGGTGGACCGTCACCTGCGGCGGCGCGGGCCTCGGCATCGCGGCGCAGCGTCGCGCTGTCGAGGATCTGGTCGTCTCCTGCGTGTTCGACCATGCCTGCTTCCATGATCGTGCGTCCTTCGTCCGCGCGTCGCGGTTTTGCTGGGGCCGCAGGGGCAACAGCCGGTCCGGCCGGCACCGGCGCGGGTGTTTCAACGGGCGCGGATGCAGGTTCGGCGGCTACAGGCGCAGCGGCGGCCGCCTGCGAGTTGGCCGGGTCGGGGATGCGCAGCACCTGCTGCTTGCTGCCGGTGGCGCACGGCGTGCGCTGCAGGGTAGGGACGTCACTGCTGCTGGAGGTACAGCGGTAGATCACGCCCTCTTCGGCCAACGCGCTTCCGGGCAGCAGCACCAGGAGCAGCCAGATCACTCGGTTCATGCGCACAGCGTACAGGCTGCGACGGCGTGCTGCGCTCAGCGTTCGCAATCGCGCGACAGGCGCGCATCGATACCGCGCTGTTCGTTGCTGATGGCGGTGCGTTCACTCTGCAGCGCGCTGTTGTAACGGCGATCCAGCTCCCAGCGGCGGTCACTCAGCCGTGCGCAGACTTCCTGTGGTGGCAACGCATGGCAGCTGTCGCGGACCAGCACGCTGCCGGCCGGCACCTGCACGTCCATGCCGATCGAGGGGCGGCGATAACCCGTGCCTTCGCCGATCGGCGTGCCGATGGCCGGGCGTGGTCCGGGATAGGCTGGACCACGATGGCCGTGCGGCAGCCAGACACTGGTCCACAGTGGCACCCAGCGCGGATTGCCTTCGTTGTTGTCGCTGGTATAGCGCCGTCCGTCCTCGCTCACGCACTCGTACATCGGCTGCGGCGGCTGGATGTAGACGTGGCGGACTTCGCGCTCGCGGATGACCGGGGTTTCGCTGGGCGGCGGAGGCGTGGCATCACTGCGCACCACCCGTGGAGCGGGATCGCGCGGGCGCTGCAGGTCGCGCACCTGCTGGCGGCCGCTGTTGCACGGCCTGTCCTGCAGGGCGACGGCACCGTTGCTGGCAACGCAGCGGTAGACACGCACGTCCTCGGCCGCGGGTGCCGTCCACGGCAGCAGCAGGCACAGGCTCAAGGTGGCGCGCAGCAGGGTCATGGCGGCAGGGTGCGTGATTGTCCGCAGCAGCGCAATCGCCGGCTCAGGAGCGCAGCACGTTGCCGCTGAGCGCGTCGCGGATCGGGGTGGGCTGGGCCAGGCCGCCGGTCTGCCCATCGAGGATGCCGTCGAGCAGGCGCAGCAGGCGCGGGTCCAGTTCTTCGCGGCTGCGCGCTGGTGGTTCGCCGGCCAGGTTGGCACTGGTGGAGACCAGCGGGCCGCCCCAGGCGCGGCAGAGTTCGGCCACCAGCGGGTGCGCGCTGATGCGCACCGCGATACCGCTGTGTTCGCCGGTGACCCAGGGCTGCGCGCGCGGGCCGGCAGGCAGGATCCAGGTGTTGGCACCGGGCCAGCTGGCCAGCACCGCGCGCTGGCGGGCGTCGGGCAGCGCCTGCAGTCGCACCCAGCCTTCCAGCTGCGCCAGTTCGGCCGCGACCAGGATCATGCCTTTCTCGATCGGGCGCTGCTTCAGCCGCAGCACCATGTGCACCGCAGCTTCGTGCGAGGGATCACAGCCCAGGCCCCAGACCGCTTCGGTCGGGTAGGCGATCACGCCGCCCGCGCGGAGCGTGGCGACAGCAGAGTCCAGGGTGAGTTCTTTCATGGCGGCGACCGGCCCGGCGTGGGCCTTCATTATCCCCCTGCCGCGTGCAGAAGGGGTGGACCCTGGCACACGGTAGTGCCGGCCGCTGGCCGGCATCAGCGGTAGGTAATGACTGCTTATGGTGGGTGCGGACCGTTAGTCCGCACACCTTGACCCTCATCCACGCATGGCGTGGATCTACTTCTTTGCAGCGGCCTTCTTCGCCGAGGCTTTCTTCGCAGCAGCCTTCTTCACCGCTTTCTTTGCCGGGGCCTTCTTGGCAGGCGCTTTCTTTGCAGCGGCCTTCTTCGGCGCCGCTTCCTTCTTCACCGCGGCCTTCTTTGCCGGGGCCTTCTTCGCGGCAGCCTTCTTGGCGCCGAAGCCCTTGCGCACCGGCTTGCCGGTTTCTTCCATCAGCTGCTGCACTTCGGCCAGGGTAAGCGAGGCCGGCTCGCGATCCTTGGGGATCTTGCCGTTCATCTTGCCGTCGCTGATGTACGGGCCGAAACGGCCGTTCAGCACCTGGATGTCGCTGCCCTCGAACTCCTTGATGATCCGGTTGCGCGCGATCTCTTCCTTCTCTTCGACGAGGAACACGGCGCGGGCCAGGTCGATGGTGTACGGGTCGTCTTCCTTCTTCAGCGAGGCATAGGTGCTGCCGCGCTTGGCGAACGGGCCGAAGCGGCCGATGCCGACGCTGACCGGCTCGCCCTTGTCCTCACCCAGCGCGCGCGGCATCAGGAACAGTTCCAGCGCGTCTTCCAGGGAGATGGTGTGCATCGACTGGCCGGGGCGCAGCGAGGCGAACTTCGGCTTCTCCTCGGCGTCCTCGGCGGTGCTGCCGATGGCCGCATAGGGCCCGAAGCGGCCCAGGCGCACGCTGACCGGCTTGCCGGTCTTGGGGTCGGTGCCGAGCTCGCGCGCGCCACTGGCCTCGGCACGGTCGACCGATTCCTTCTTGTCTTCCACCAGCTCCTTGAACGGCTCCCAGAAGCGGGCCATCAGCGGGATCCACTCTTCTTCGCCACGCGAGACGGCGTCGAGCTCGTCTTCCAGCTTGGCGGTGAAGTCGTAGTCCACGTACCGGGTGAAGTGGCTGGACAGGAACTTGGACACCGCGCGGCCGACGTCGGACGGGCGGAAGCTGCGGCCTTCCATTTCCACGTACTTGCGGAACAGCAGGGTCTGGATGATCGAGGCGTAGGTCGAGGGACGGCCGATGCCGTACTCTTCCAGCGCCTTCACCAGCGCCGCTTCGGTGTAGCGCGGCGGCGGCTGGGTGAAATGCTGTTCGGCCTGGATGCGTTCCAGCGGCACGCGGTCGCCGGGCTTCATCGCCGGCAGCTTGCGGCCTTCGTCCTCGTCTTCGGCGCTCTTGTTGTCCTTGCCTTCTTCGTACACGGCCAGGAAGCCGGGCACCACCACGGTGGTGCCGCTGGCGCGGAACACGTGTTCGCTGCCGGCGGACAGATCGACGCTGACGGTGTTGAGGGTGGCCGGAATCATCTGGCAGGCCACCGCACGCTTCCAGATCAGCTCGTACAGCTTGCGCTCGTCATCGGTCAGGTAGCGCGCCACCTGCGCAGGCGTGCGCAGCGCCGAGGTCGGGCGCACCGCTTCGTGCGCTTCCTGGGCGTTCTTCGACTTGGTCTGGTAGGTGTTCGGCTGGTCCGGCAGCGAGGCGATGCCGTAGTCGCGGGCGATCACGTCGCGGATCTCGGCCAGCGCGTCCTGCGACAGGTTCACCGAGTCGGTACGCATGTACGAGATCAGGCCGACGGTGCCTTCGTCACCGATCGCCACGCCTTCATACAGCTTCTGCGCCACCTGCATGGTCTTGCGGGTGGTGAAGCCGAGCTTGCGCGAGGCTTCCTGCTGCAGGGTGGAGGTGGTGAACGGCGGCGCCGGGCGGCGCTTGCGCTCCTTGCTGGCCACATCGGTGACATGCAGCGAGCCCTGCGCGGCCTGCTGGATGCGCAGGCGGGCGGCCTCGGCGGTGTCGCCGTCGGTGATGGTGAACTGTTCGAACTTCTGCCCGTCCAGCTTGATCAGCTTGGCGTTGAAGTGCTGCGACGGGTGCGCGCACTCGGCGGCGATCGACCAGTATTCGCGGGCGATGAAGGCTTCGATCTCTTCCTCGCGCTCGACGATCATGCGCAGCGCCGGGCTCTGCACGCGGCCGGCGGACAGGCCGCGCTGGACCTTGCGCCACAGCACCGGCGACAGGTTGAAACCGACCAGGTAATCCAGCGCGCGGCGCGCCTGCTGGGCGTCGACCAGGTCGCTGGCGATCGCGCGCGGCTGGCTGATCGCTTCCTTGATGGCGCGCGGGGTGATCTCGGTGAACACCACGCGCTGCATCGGCTTGTCCTTGACCAGCCCGCGTTCCTTCAGGATCTCGGCGATGTGCCAGCTGATCGCTTCACCCTCGCGATCCGGGTCGGTCGCCAGCAGGATGTCGTCGGCGCCCTTGGCGGCCTTGGCGATCGCATCGACATGCTTTTCGTTCTTGTCGATCACGTCGTAGTGCATGGCGAACCCGTTGTCCGGGTCGACTGCGCCTTCCTTCGGGATCAGGTCGCGCACGTGCCCATACGAGGCCAGGACCGTGTAGTCCTTGCCGAGGTATTTGTTGATCGTCTTGGCCTTGGCCGGCGATTCGACGATGAGCAGGTGCTTGGGCATGTCAGGAAAGGTCTGTGGGCGGACCGGGGGAGAGGGGCCGCTAGGGTGGAGCAAACGGCCGCATTAGTGAAGCGGCCACGGGCAAATCCATAAACTGAACGCCCGGTAATGTGCCGGGCGTTCAGGTTTCACCTTATTAGAGGAATCACGCCCGGCCAGCCCATGTCAAGCAGCCAGGCGTGAGGATGGCCGTTCATGAGGCCATCTTGGCGATGAAGCCAACCGCGAACACCATGAGCGCCAGGCCCACCAGCGACAGCAGGCCGGTCAGTACGAGCACCAGCACGGTCACCGTGCCCAGCTCCCGGCGCTGCAGCTGCGGCTGGTCGGTGTAGGCCCAGCGGTCGACCACCAGGGTGTCGCAGATCATGTCGTGCAGGCCCTGCTTGCGCTCGGTGAAGGCGGCCATCAGGAAACCGATGCCGAGGGTGAAGGTGCTGAGCACCGCGGCCCAGTAGCGACC
This sequence comes from Stenotrophomonas sp. 86428_Sma, assembly GCF_056481585.1. Lineage (NCBI taxonomy): Bacteria > Pseudomonadati > Pseudomonadota > Gammaproteobacteria > Lysobacterales > Lysobacteraceae > Stenotrophomonas > Stenotrophomonas sp. 86428_Sma. The sequence continues at coordinate 4,400,922 of NZ_CM151156.1, read as the reverse complement.
AAATGCGCGGGCCTTGGTCAGGCGCTCGCCATTGCTGCGCACGACCTTGATGCCGACCGCCATCTTGCCCAGCGTGGCACCGCCCTGCGAGGCATGGAACCAGGTGTAGTACGCCATGCCGATGGCCAGGTTGATCAGGGCACTGGCCAGCTGGGCCACGATTTCGATGGCCGATTCGCCGCTGCCCACCGCACCCATGCTGGCACCAAGCGCCACACCGAGGATGGCGCCGATGATGCCGCCGGGGATGGCCAGCACGAAGTAGTCGATCATGTAGGCCGCCACGCGCTTCCAGAAGCCCGCGTAGACCACTTCGCCGCCCATCACCGGCTGGGCATGGCCGCCGCCGCCGAGCGCCGCAGGGGCGCTGTAGGGCGAACTGCTGAGCGCGCCGGTGCCAGGCAGTGGCGCCGTACCGTTGTCGATCGCGGCATAGTCGCCACGCAGGTCGAAGCCGCCACTGCCGGTGGCGGTGCTGGCATCGGCCAGGGTCTGCAGGCCGAGCTCGTCGACCACCTGGCGCAGTGCAGCCCACTGGGCCATGCCCTCGCGCCAGACCAGGGTGTCCAGGTTCAACTGGCCGCGCTGGAAGCGCTGGCGGATCTCCTGGACCGGCAGCGGGCCCTGGCGTTGCTGTCCTTCGGCGTAGTACCACTCAGTCATTGCATGTTCCCTGTTGAATCATCCTTGGAGGTGCTGGCGTGCGCGTGGCTCAGCCGCGGCACGTCGGCGGCAGGTACTTGTCGTTGCTTTCGCCACTGCATTCCCAGCGGCCGCTGTCGCGATCGTATTCCAGCCACAGCAGGTCGCCGTCGATGCCCTTGCCTGGTACCGCCAGCGTTGCTTCGATGCCGCAGTGACCGTTGTTGAAGCGGCCGATGTTCACCGCCGACAGGCCCGCGTTGGCGAAGTCGCCCGGGGCCGGGAAGCCGGCGTCATTGGCACCCGGGCAGCGGCCTTCGTCATCGGCGAAATGCTGCACCTGGTCCTTCAGCGGCTGCAGCGCGGCCACGGCGCTGGCGACTTTGCTGCGCACGGTGTAGTCGTTGTAGGCGGGCAGCGCGATGGCAGCCAGGATGGCCACGATCGGGACCAGCACCAGCAGCAGGCCGCCGCCGATGATGGCGGTCAGGGCGCAGCCGGACAGCTTCTTCTTCGGCGCCGGCAGGGCGGTGGCCGATGCACTGGTGGTGTAGGGCGTGGACGGCGGCAGTACCGGCGGCTGCGGCGGAGGCGGTGCCACCGGTTCCGGATCGGGCTCGGGTTCCACCGGCGGTGCGGCAGCGTCCAGCGCCGGCACGATCAGGCCGAGTTCGTCGACCACGGTGCGCAACGGCTGCCATTGCGGCAGGCCGTCGCGCCAGACCAGGGTGTCCAGGGAGATCTGGTTGTTGCGGAACAACTCGACCAACTGTTCCGCCGGCAGCGGACCCTGCTGCCGGTTGCCTTCTGCATGGAACCACTCGCTCACGGGGACGCTCCTGAATGCGCTATGCCCCCAAGTGTACGGTCAGTGCAGGGGTTCTGGCTCGTCCATGAACATCTGCGTCTCCATCCAGGCGTACGCCGCCTCGGAGCCGGGCTGGTTGAACAGCACCATCAGCACGACCCACTTCAGGTCGTCCAGGTCCAGTTCGTCCTGGTCCAGGGCCATGGCCCGGTCCAGCACCAGCTCGCGCTGGTCGGCGTCGAGGATGCCGTGCTGTTCCAGGTACAGCAGGAAACCACGGCATTCCACGTCCAGCTTGTCCAGTTCGGGGCCGTGGTAGACGCGCACGGGGCCATCGACCCGTGCCTGGGCCACGCTCGGCCGCTGCGCGGCCAGGGCATCGAGCCAGTCGAATGCCTTGTTGATCTCGGTTGGGCTGAAACCGGCCTGGATCAGGCCGTTCTGGAGCGAATCGCGGTCACGGATCAGGTCCGCATCTTCGCTGAAATAGTGTTCAAACAGGTACAGCAGTACGTCCAGGATGCTCTCTTTCATTGCCCCTCGGCCTGCGTCGCGCGACGCTGTGGAGGTGAAGAAACTAGGGAGTTCGACAGTAGCGGCCGTGTACGCACACCACGATTCCCGCCAGTTCCATGGCCAGCAGCATGGAGGACACCTGGGGCGCCGTCAATCCACAGCGCGTGATCAGTGAATCCATACCGCTTGGGTTGTGGTCCAGGGCCCGCCACAAGCACTGGTAGTCAGGGTCGTCGGCCCAGCGCGCCGGCAGGAGTACCGGCGGTGCCTGTTCAGTCGGGGTGGCGAGCCGTGATTGCAAGCCCGGCAGCTGCTGGCGAAGGGCGGGCGCCAGCAGTTCAAGGACCTCCTCCGGGCGCTCGACCAGTGCGGCACCCTCGCGGATCAACCGGTGGCAGCCCGCGGCGCGTGGGTTGAGTACCGAACCGGGCAGGGCACAGACCTCGCGGCCGGCCTCGGCGGCCAGGCGTGCGGTGATCAATGCGCCGGAGCGCTGGGCGGCCTCGACCACCACCGTCGCCAGCGCCAGCCCGGCCACCAGGCGGTTGCGGGCTGGAAAGTGACCGGGGCGTGCCGGTGTGCCCGGCAGGTACTCGCTGAGCACCGTGCCTTCGGTGGCGATCCGGGCCTGCAGCCTGGCGTGGCTGTCCGGGTAAGCCCGGTCCGGGCCGGTGCCGATCACCGCCACGGTGCAGCCCCCGGCGTCCAGCGTGGCCTGGTGGGCGGCCGCGTCGATGCCTGCCGCCAGGCCGCTGGTCACCGCCAGCCCGGCTTCGACGAAGCAGCCGGCAAACCGGGCGGCCAGGGCGCGTCCGCCCGGCGTCGGCGAGCGGCTGCCGACCAGCGCCACCGACGGGCGCCAGGCCAGGCTGGGGTCGCCGGCGATGAACAGCGCCAGGGGTGGGTTCGGGACATCCAGCAGGGGCGGGGGGAATGCCGGATCGGTGAAGGCCAGCAGGTGCTGGTTGTCGTCTTCCAGCCAGCGCCGTGCCGCGGCCCAGGCCCGGGTGTCCGGGCGTTCCAGCGCGGCGCACTGCTCGGGCGTGCAGCCGTGCGCGCGCCAGTTCGCGGCGCCCTGCGCGATCGCAATCTCCGCGCTGCCTGCGGCCTGCAGCAGTGCCCGCCGTGGCGCCAGCGCGCCGCCTGCCATCAACAGGCGCAGCAGCGCCTCGTCAGCTTGGTTGGTCATCCCCCACTATCGAGCGCATACAACAAAGGCGCCCTAGGGCGCCTTCGCATGTGGCTGTCAGGTTTTGCCGGAGGTGCCTGCCGGCCAGCGGCCGGCACTACCTGCAGTGGCCGGGCAACCCGGGACTGGTTACTTCGCGTCCGGGTGCAGTGCGTTGAACCCCACGCGTACCGGCTTCACGCCCTGCATCACCAGCGCGTAGCTGACGTTGTCGAAGGTACGGAACACCATGGCGTGCGCGGCGTATTCGTCCGGCAGCGAAACCCGGCCGGCGCCGGTGCTGAGCGAATCGTCCATGCGCGACGAGGTGGGGTACTTCATGCGGTGCGCCACGTGGCGGCCCGGGCGCCACAGCGAGAACACGGTGCCGTTGTCCACGCCCTGTGCGCGACCTGCGGAAATCGCGATCACATCGCGCGGGCCAGCGGCGGTGAACATGTCGGTAACGGCCAGCACGCGCACATCGACGCCCTCGACACCGGCGGCCGGGACATGGGGGACGAACTGCAGGTCGTACGGCTTGGCCTCGACCGGGACCAGGCGGTCGCCGGCACGCACCTCGCGGCCGCCTTCGTTCTTGTCCAGCACCAGGGTGGACGCCTCGACCTTGCCGCCGGCGACATGGGTGATGGTGCCGGTGGCGACCTGGGCCAGCTCATAGCCGAGTATGCCGCGGCGGTGGTTGGGGGCGTTGTAGGCCCGCCACAGGTTGCCGCTGCCGGGGGTGACGTCGCCGTTGGCGGTCAGGTCCTCGGTCGGCTTGGGCTGGGCGTAGCGCACGGTCGGGCGGACCACGGCCCAGCGCTGGCCCAGCTGGGCGTCGGCCAGGCGCACGTAGACCGCACTGCCGCTGGTGACGCGCAGGCGTTCTTCTTCCAGGCCGGCCACGTAGGGTAGCTGCTCGATGCTGTCGACCACGCTCAGCTGCTTCAGGAACGGCTCGACCTGGGCCAGCGGAATGGCATCGATCGGGGCTTCCTGGCGCGGGCCGGGCTTGGCAGCGACGGTCACCCGGTCCAGATAGGCCAGGCTGAGCACGTCACCGGGATAGATCAGGTGCGGATTGGCGATCTGCGGATTGGCCTGCCAGATCTCCGGCCACAGCCACGGCTTCTGCAGGAAACGTGCGGCGATATCCCACAACGTATCCCCTTTTCGGACCACATAGGTGTCCGGGTGCCCGCCATTCACTTCCACGGCGGTAGCATAGGCAGCCACGGTCAGCATCGCCGCGGCGACGACCGTACGAAAACGAAGCAACATAGGTGTGAAGCCCTGATTCCCCAACAGGTCCGCGCACTATAGTCCAGAAACCGGGGCGCAAGGCAAGCGTTGGAGCTAGAATCTGCGACGTATGCCGGCGTGCCGGCCCCCTATCCGGAAACAGCCATGGCCCTTCTCCCCATTCTCGAGTTCCCCGATCCGCGCCTGCGTACCAAGGCTGCGTTGATCGAAGCCGCCGAAGTCACCACGCCGGCCTTCCAGGAACTGATCGACAACATGTTCCTGACCATGTACGACGCCCCGGGCATTGGCCTGGCCGCCACCCAGGTGGACGTGCACAAGCGCTTCATGGTCATCGACGTCAGCGAAGAAAAGAATGAACCGCATGTGTTCATCAACCCGGAAATCGTCGCCAAGGACGGAGGCCGGGTGTACCAGGAGGGCTGCCTGTCGGTTCCGGGCATCTTCGCCGACGTGACCCGCGCCGATACCATCACCGTGAAGTACCTGGACCGCAACGGCCAGGAACAGCAGCTGGAAGCCGGCGAAGTGCTGGCCACCTGCATCCAGCACGAGATGGATCACCTGGACGGCAAGCTGTTCATCGACTATCTGTCGCCGCTCAAGCGCGAGATGGTGCGCAAGAAGCTGGCCAAGCAGCGCAAGCACGTGGCGTGATCGCCAATCCGGGCCGCCCTTCGGGTGGCCCGTGCCTGCGCGACGCGCGCGGGCTGTACGGCGCCGGCCGACGGCGCCGTTTTCTTTCCTGCACGAATCCATCCTGCAAGTGGGGTAGCCATGAGGATTGTCTTTGCCGGTACGCCGGAATTCGCGGTGTCGTCGCTGCGCGCGGCTGCGCGCCACCATGAGGTCGTGGCCGTCTACACCCAGCCTGATCGTCCGGCCGGCCGTGGCCGTGGCCTGGCGCCGTCGCCGGTCAAGCTTGAAGCCGTGGCCCGTGGCATTCCGGTCTACCAGCCCGAATCGCTGAAGGATGAAGCCGCCCAGCAGCAGCTGCGCGACCTGCAGCCGGACCTGATGGTGGTGGTGGCCTATGGCCTGATCCTGCCCAAGGCGGTGCTGGCCATTCCGACCCACGGCTGCTGGAACGTGCATGCCTCGCTGCTGCCGCGCTGGCGCGGTGCCGCGCCGATCCAGCGCGCGATCCAGGCCGGCGATGCGAAGACCGGCGTCTGCCTGATGCAGATGGAGGCCGGCCTGGATACCGGCCCGGTGCTGCTGCACCAGGAGCTGCCGATCGCGGCCACCGATACCGGTGGCCAGCTGCATGACAAGCTGGCGGAACTGGGCGCGCAGGTGCTGTCCGACGGCCTGGGCCTGCTGCGGGCCGGCATCAAGCCGATCGCGCGGCCGCAGCCGGAGCAGGGCGTGACCTACGCGCACAAGCTGGACAAGGCCGAGGCCCGTCTGGACTGGGCGCTGGATGCAGAGGCGCTGGCACGCACCGTGCGCGCCTTCAATCCGTGGCCGATCGCCGAGGCGACGCTGGCTGGCGAGCGGGTGCGCATCCATGGCGCGGTGGCGCTGGATGAGGCCCACGGCCAGGCGCCGGGCACGGTGCTGGCGGCCAGCCGCGATGGCATCGACATCGCCTGTGGCCAGGGCGCACTGCGCCTGCGTGTGCTGCAGCGGGAAGGTGGCAAGGCGATTACTGCGGCCGACTACCTCAACGCCCGTCGCGATCTGCGCGTGGGGGCATAAGCGGTGTCGAAGCAGAACGATTTCTCCGTCGCCAAGGCGGCGCCGGGCGCGGCCACGCGCATGCTGGCCGCACGTGTGCTGGCACAGGTGTTCACCCGTGGCCGTTCGCTGAAGGCCGAACTGGCCTGGGCGCTGCCGAAGCTGGCCGACAGCCGCGACCGCGCGCTGCTGGAAGCCCTGTGTTTCGCCGTCCTGCGCCGCCGCAGCACCTATGACGCGGCGCTGCAGTCGTGGATGCAGAAGCCGCTGTCGGCGCGTGATGCCGATCTGCGCACGCTGCTGATGGTCGGGTTCGCCCAGCTGGACGTGCTGGAGCTGCCGGCGCACGCGGCGCTGTCGGCCACCGTCGATGCCGCGCGTGCACTGGGCCGTGAGCGCCAGGCGGGCCTGGTCAATGCGATCCTGCGCCGCGCGCAGCGCGAAGGTTTCCCGGAGCAGCCAGCGCGCGATGCCTTCCCGGAATGGCTGGCCGATGCGGTGCAACGCGATTGGCCGGCACAGGCCGACGCGATCTTCAGTGCCAGCCTGCAACCGGCGCCCCTGTGGCTGCGCGCCAACCGCCAGCAGGGCGGTCGTGACAAGGCACTGGCCGCGCTGGCCGAAGCCGGCATTGCCGCAGAAGCCAGTCCGCTCAGTGCCGACGCGTTGCGCCTGGCCTCTCCGGTTGCCGTGAATCAGCTGCCCGGCTTCGCCGAGGGCGCGATCTCGGTGCAGGACCTGTCGGCGCAGTGTGCCGCCGATGCGCTGGCCCCGGTGGCCGGTGCCCGCGTGCTGGACGCTTGTGCGGCACCCGGCGGCAAGTCGGCGCACCTGCTCGAGCGCGACCCCAGCCTGCGCCTGCTGGCGCTGGATATCGACGCGCGCCGCCTGGCCCGTGCACGCGATACCTACACCCGTACCGGCGTGGGCGAGCATGCGCAGACCCTGGCGGCAGATGCCAGTGATCCGGGCGCCTGGTGGGATGGCGTGCCGTTCGACGCGATCCTGCTTGATGCGCCGTGCTCGGCGACCGGCGTGATCCGCCGCCAGCCGGATGTGATGTTCCACCGTCGCGCCGAAGACATCGATGCACTGGTCGGCGTGCAGGCGCGCCTGCTGGAAGCCTGCTGGTCGATGCTGCGCCCGGGCGGCGTTCTGTTGTATGCCACCTGTTCGATCCTGCGCGCCGAGAACATCGATCAGGTGCGCGCATTCCTGAAGTGGCATCCGGATGCCGTGGCGCAGCCGCTGGGCGATGCATTCGGCGTGGATTGCGAAGGGGTGGCGCGCCAGCGGCTGCCGGGTGAAAACGATGCTGACGGTTTCTTCTACGCGCGTCTGTTAAAAGCAGCCTGACCCCCGCTGCCGTTTCGAGTCCCATGCTGAAAGCCCACGCGTCGCGCCAGACGTGGTTGTTGGTGGTGATGGCCCTGCTGGTGCTGGGGGCCGGCCTGGGCCTCCGTGATCCATGGCCCTCGGATGAGCCACGTTTCGCGCTGGTGGCCAAGCAGATGGTCGACAGTGGCTACTGGTTGTTCCCGCATCGCGGCCCCGAGCTGTATTCGGACAAGCCGCCGATGCTGATGTGGTTGCAGGCGGCGATGTACAGCCTGGTCGGCCACTGGCGGGTGGCGTTCCTGCTGCCCTCGCTGCTGGCCGCGCTGGGCACGCTGTGGTGCGTGGTCGATCTCGGCCGCCGCCTGTGGACGCGGCAGGTGGGGCTGTACGCGGGCTGGGCACTGCTGTTCGCGCTGCACTTCACCTTCCAGGCGAAGAAGGCGCAGATCGATCCGCTGGTGGTGCTGTTCATCACCCTGGCCAACTACGGCCTGCTGCGCCATCTGCTGTTGGGTCCGGCCTGGCGCTGGTGGTGGCTGGGCTGGTTCTTTGCCGGCGTCGGTGTGATCACCAAGGGCGTAGGCGTGCTGGCGCTGATGATGATCGCGCCGGCGGCAGTCGCATCCGTGCTGCACTGGCCACGGGTACGCCTGCACGTGCGCGACCTGCGTTTCTGGCTGGCACCGTTGGCCTTCCTGCTGGCGGTGTCGTTGTGGCTGGCGCCGATGCTGCTGGCAGGCTTCGCCACCGGTTCGGAGCCGTACCGCGCCTACATGGACGACATCCTGTTCCGGCAGACCGCGCGGCGCTATACGCAGTCCTGGGACCATCACCAGCCGTGGTGGTACTTCCTGGCGATCATGCCGTCGATGTGGATTCCCGCGTTCCTGCTGCTGCCCTGGGCGCTTCCGGCCTGGTTCCGGCGGCTGCGCCGGCGCGATGCGCGCTACCTGCTGCCGTTGGCCTGGTGGCTGCTGGTCGTGCTGTTCTTCTCCCTTCCGCACGGCAAGCGCGACGTCTACATCCTGCCGGCATTGCCGATGTTCTGCCTGGCGTTGGCGCCGTTGCTGCCCGGGTTGCTGAGGCGGCGCGATGTGCAGCGCGTGCTGGGCGCATTCACCGCGTTGCTGGCACTGGCGCTGGGGCTGGTGGGTGCGCTGGCGCTGCTGGGTGATCCGGATTTCGAAGTGCGCCTTACCCATGGCCGCGGGTTGCTTCCCGGTGCCACCGATGCGCTGGCCTGGGCGGCGCTGGCGATGGCGGTCTGGTCGGCCTTGAGCCTGTGGGTGTGCGGGCGCCAGCGTCGGCACGTTGCCCTGGTCTCTACCCTGGCAGGAGTCTGGGTGCTGTACAGCCTGGTCGGTTATCCGGTATTGAACGACTCCAGCTCGGCCCGTGGCCTGATGCGTGAAGTGAGTGTACGCATCGGCCCGCAGGCCGAGCTGGGACTGGTGGCATGGAAAGAGCAGAACCTGCTGATGGCCGATCGCCCGGCGGCCACCTTTGGATTCGAAGCACGTTGGCATCAACAGCTGCAGGCGGCCGTGCGCTGGCAGCGGCTGGTTCCGCAGCAACGCTGGCTGCTGGTGAACGAGGATGCGATGCAGGCCTGCATCGATCGTGCGCGGGCCGAGATGGCGGGCATTTCCAATCGTCGCCGCTGGTGGCTGGTGCCTGCCGATGCGGTCGCCGGCGACTGCCGGCCGTCAGTGGCGGAACTCGAGCACGAGCGCCGCCTGCAGGGGCCCGGCATCACCGATTGAGCGTTCGGGGAGCGTGGCTCAGGTGCTGGCCAGGGCGGCGTGGTAGCTGGCCAGCGTGGCGTCGGCGAATGTCTGCAGGCCGAACTCCCGCTGTGCATGGCGGCGTGCTGCGCGGCCCTGTTCCGGCAGCGCATCGCGCTGTGCGTACAGCGCCTGTACCTGGGCGGCGATGGCGTCGATGTCGCGTGTGGCAACCACCCAGCCATCGACGCCTTGTTCGATGTTCTCCGGCAGGCCTGCGTAGTCGCTGACCAGCATCGGCTTGGCGCTGGCCATCATCTCGCGGCAGGCGAAGGAGATCGTCTCGACGTCATGGGACAGTACGAAACCAGCATCGCCGGCCGCGATCAGGACGCGGGTATCGGCCAGCAGGCCGGTGAAGTGCACCTGCGCGGCCACCTCGCCCAGCGCCAGCACCTGTTCGCGCTGCTGCGCGCTGGGCAGGTGGCCGGCCACGGCCATGTGCACATGCGGACGCACCGCATCGGGCAGCCGTGCGATGGCCCGGGCCAGGTCGATCCAGCCCTTGTAATCGTCGGTGCCGGCGTTGCTGACCAGCACCAGCGCCTGTGGATCCTGCGTCCACTGCTGGCGCAGCGCGCTGCCGGTGCCGGCCGGCTGCGGTGAGTAGCGCTCCAGGTCAACGCCATTGCGGACCACGTCGATCGGGCAGCGACGGTACGGGCCCTGTTCCAGCAGGCGCTTGGTGTCGGCCGAGACCGCGATCAGTCGATCGGTGGCCCAGCGTGCGCGCAGCGCATTGCCAAAGGTATTGGTGGGTTTGCTGTTGTGCTTGGTCAGCACGATCGGCGGGCGGCGCATGCCCAGCAGCCCCTGCATCACGAAGCGGTGGTCGCGTGCACCGTTGACATGGATCAGGTCGATGCCTTCATCGTGGACCAGCCTGCGCAGCGCGCGCTGTTCGGCCAGCTGCCGGGGCAGCGTTGGCAGGCCGCTGCCGAACGCAATCGGCAGTGTGCGGGCAATGCCTTCATCGGCCATGGTCCGCAGCAGGCGGCTGTCGGCCGGCGCGGCGACGTGGAGCGTGTGCTGGCCGTGCAGCGCACGCGCCAGCGAGACGATGTACGTGGTGTGGCCGCCACCGTCGCCGTAGTGGAAGTTGGTGTACAGGATTTTCATGGGGGGTCTTCAGGCAACGCCCACGCAGTGTGACACAGCGTGGTCAAGGCCGGTCCGCGGAAGGTGCCGGGTCGGCCACCGCCTGTCCATTTCCCAGCATCCACAGCATGATGGTCTTCTGCCGCACGTAGTTGGCGCGGACGTAGGCGTAGACCAGGCCGTGCCAGCCGTCGCGGAAGCCGCCACGGAACAGGAAGCCGCGCCAGAACCGCCAGGCCGGCGCCAGCACCAGCTTGCCCAGCGTGGCCCGCTTGCCGCGTGCGAACTCGTGCTCGGCCATCATCCGCGCGTACTTCTCGGTCTTGGCCAGCTGCTGCTGCAATGACCGGTACGGATAGTGGATCAGGTCGCCGCGCAGGGTGCCCACACTGCCGTCGACACTGGCCGCCTCGTGGATCTCGCGCTTGCCGCGCCAGCCGCCGCGGCGGCGGTCGAACAGGCGCATCACCCGGTCCGGGTAGGCATTGCCATGGCGCAGGAACTTCCCGAAGTACTCCGAGAGGCGGGCGAAGCGGTAGCCGGCCTGGCCGGCGAAGCCACCGTCGCGGGCCTGCTCGATGGCGGTGCGCAGCTCGGGGCTGATGCGCTCGTCGGCGTCCAGGCACAGCACCCAGTCGTGGCTGGCCTGCTCGACGCAGAACGCCTTCTGGCTGCGGAAGCCCTCGAACCGGCGCTGCAGCACGCGGGCACCGGCGGACTCGGCGATGGCTACGGTGGCATCGGTGGACTGCGAGTCCACCACCACGATCTCATCGCAGAAGGCCAGCGAGGCCAGGCAGTCGCCGATGCGCCCGGCCTCGTTGAACGCGATAATGCACGCCGAGATGCGAGGCCGTTCGATGGGAGCGGTCGTGGAGGACATGATGGCCGGGTACCTGTTGTTTGCGACGGAGCGCTATGCGCTGCCTATTCTCGCCCCGTTGGCGCAGGCCTTGCACGCGTCCGGGCAGGAGGTGGCGGCCTGGTTCGAGGACGGCGCGGCCGGCAGCAGCCTGCCGGGGGTGCCCAACGTGGGCCTGAAGCAGGCCCTGGCAATGCGTCCGCGGGCGGTGTTCAGCGCGGCCAACTGGGTGCCGACCTTCCTTTCGGGGGCCAAGGTGCAGCTGTTCCATGGCTTCAACGTGGAGAAGCGGGACAGTGCGCGCGGCCACTTCCGGGTGCGCGGCATGTTCGACCTGTACTGCACGCAGGGGCCGGCCACGACCGCACCGTTCCGCGAGATCGCCAGCCTGCAGGGCCACTTCGCCGTGGCCGAGACTGGCTGGCCGAAGCTGGACCCGCTGTTCCGCGATGACGGAGGCGAGAGTTCCGCGCTGCGCGCACCGGCCGGTGACCGCCCGGTGATCCTGTTCGGTTCCACCTTCACCGAGCGGCTCAGCGCGGCTCCGCACCTGCATGCGCAGATCGCCGCTGATATCGCCGCCGGTGACCACTACTGGCTGCTGACCCTGCACCCGAAGTGCCCACCGGAACTGTTCGAACGCTACCGCGCGCTGGCCGGTGCCAATGCCCGCTTCATCGAGCCGGAGCAGGTGATGGCCGCGCAGCGCGCCGCCGATGTGCTGGTGTCGGACACCTCATCGATCGTTTCGGAGTTCATCGTGCAGCACAAGCCGGTGGTGACCTTCCGCAACCGCGTGCCGAAGCCGCACATGATCGACTTCGATGATCCTGCGCAGCTGCAGGCGATGCTGCAGCGCGCGCTGCACCCGGACGCCGCGCTGCAGGCGGAAATCGTGCGCTACGCCGATGCCATCCACCCTTACCGCGATGGCCGCTCCAGTGAACGGGTGATCGCGGCCACCGAGGATTTCCTGTCCGGTGAAATGGGTGCGTTGCGGCGCAAGCCATTCGGCAGCTGGGTGCGCGATCTGCAGATCCGCAAGGACCTGGGGTATTGGGGCCCGTCGCAGCGCTGATGCCTCGCTGACCCCGCTCGCGGTAGTGCCGGCCGCTGGCCGGCAACCTCGGGAATGGCGGCAGTTGCCGGCCAGCGACCGGCACGACCTGTAGTGCTTACCAGCGCAGCTTGCGCCGCGCCAGCGCCGCCGCCAGTTGCTCCATCACGTGTTGCGCCTGCGCCTGCGGCAGATGATGCAGCGTCAGCGCCACATCACCATGTGCACCGGCGGTGTCCAGCTGCAGGCTGCTGGTGCCCAGCAGTTTGTCCAGCGGCGAGCGTTGCAGGCGCAGGCCCTGCACCTTGTCCAGCTCGGCCCAGCGCCACCAGCGCTTCCACCAGCCGCCGCGCACCGCCACATAGTGTTCGTCCAGGTACCAGCCCATGCGTGCCATCTGCCGGTGCGCGACCAGCAGCGCCACCGGTAGCCACGCCAGCACCAGCAGGCCCCATGGGCCCCAGCGCCAGTACGCGGCCGCAGCCAGCAGCGGCACCAGCACCAGTGCGCCCAGGCACAGCCGCCACCAGCCGCGCTGCGGAATGGACTGCCATTGCAGCGGAGGCCACTGCAGCTGCGGCAGCAGGTGCTGCACCAGCTGCTCACAACGTGTACTGGACGCCAGCGGCGCGAGTTCGCGCAGGGCGCGGTCCTCATCGCGCGCGGGGCCACCGGCGGCACTGTCGATGCGCAGCTGACGCAGCCCGAACCAGCGCTGCAAAGTACCTTCGCGCAGCGTCCAGGCCTGGATGCGCCGGCGCGCCACGCTGCTGCGGGTGCGGCTGAGCAGACCGGCCGATACGGTCAGGCGTCGGTCCTGCTCGCTGAGGGTGAAGCCGTGGTAGCGCAGCAGCGTCAGCACCACCGACAGCACGCGCAGCGCAAGCCAGCCCAGCAGCAGCGCGGCAGCCAGCAGCAGAAACGCACCGGTCACGCCGGGGTGCAGATGGCTGGCGTAGCCAAAGGCTTCGCGTCCACCGCGCTGGAGGGCATCGTCCATCACCGGCCGTGGCACGGTCTGGAACAGCACGCCGAACGCGGCGATCGCCAGCGCCCAGCCGCGGTTGGAGAGCAGGCCCATGCGTACCACGTCCCAGCTCGACAGGCGCAGCAGTACCTGCTCGTTCTCAGTCGCGGTGCTGGCAACCGGGTCGGGCTCGGTGATGCCGGCGGCCTGCGGCGCCTGCCCGCGCTGGCGGACCAGCCGTTCCAGCGCCAGCGCCTGGTCCAGCTTCAGCACCCGCATCTCCGCTTCCGGGCGCACGCCACCGGCCGATTCCAGGCGCAGCTCGGCCACACCAAACAGACGGTGCAGCGGGTTCTGTCGCACCTCCACGTTGTGGATGCGCGCGAACGGAATCTCGCGCCGGTTGCGCGCGAGCAGACCGCTGCGCACGGTGATCGCATCACTGCCGATACGGTAGCGGTAGCTGAGGTACTGCAGCACCGACACCAGTACCAGTGCGGCAATTGCCGTCAGCGGAATCAGCTGCGCCCACATCGGGTCGCGGTCGCCGCGCTGGCCGAACACCAGCAGTGCGACCAGCGGCAGGAAGTAATGGCGCAACTGCATCAACAGTACGAACAACCACGACCACGGATGCAGGCGATGGTCCTCGCCACCGGCAGGCAGCGATGCGGGCAGGGGCGGCGGCAGGCTCACAGGGCGTCGGCGTCCTGGTCGAGCTGATGGGACAGGGTGTCACGCAGGCGCTCGGCGTCGGCCTCGTCCAGGCCGCTCACGGTCACTGCGCTCATGCGGGTCCCGGCGGTGTGCACGATCAGCGTGGCCAGGCCGGCACGGCGTTCCAGCGGGCCGCGGCGCAGGTCCAGGTGCTGCACGCGCGAAATGGGGATGCGCGTTTCCAGCTGCCACATCAGGTCGCGGCGCAGGCCCAGCCCTTGGGCATCCAGCCGCCAGCGGGTGCGGGTCAAGCGCCGGCGGCCGAGCCAGGCGCCGAAGACGATGCCGATCAGCAGCCCAAGGGCGGCCGTCCACAGGTCGCCGGGCAGGTCGAAGAACCACGCGGCTGCGGCCAGCGGCAGGCCCGGCACAAACAGGCCGCCGAAGGCACCTTCCAGTGCGGCCAGCCGCGCGGCGCGGCGCGGCAGCGACTGCCAGGCATCGGTGGTCGGAGCAGTAAGGGGAACGTCGGTCACGCGGGCTCCGTCAGGTGGCAGGGCGGGCGGTGGCGGCCGTGGCCGCACCGCGCAGACGGTAGCAGGTCGGCTGCGTTACTGGGCAGCCTGGATCAGCGCGTCCACATCCAGCATGTGGCCGGCACGATCAGCCTTGGTGCGCAGGTAGTGCTCGTTCTCGGCGGTGATCTCGCCGGTGACCGGAATGCAGTCCAGCACCTCGATGCCAGCGTTGCGCAGGCGCTGCGCCTTGGTCGGGTTGTTGCTGAGCAGGGCCACGCGCGAAATGCCCAGGCCGCGCAGCATCGCCACCGCGCTGCCGTAGCGCCGTTCGTCGGCGCCGAAGCCGAGCTGTGCATCGGCATCGATGGTGTCCAGGCCGTCATGCTGGTAGCCATAGGCGAGCATCTTGGCGGCGATGCCGGTGCCGCGGCCTTCCTGGTCCAGGTACAGCAGCACGCCGCCGCCCAGTTCCTTCAGCTTGCGCAGGCCGCGCCGCAGCTGGTCGCCGCAGTCGCACTTGAGCGAACCGAACAGGTCGCCGGTCAGGCACGAGGAGTGCACGCGTACCGGTACCACCGCCGACAGATCCGGTTCGCCGACGATGATCGCGACCTGGTCACGCTGGGCGACGCCACCACGGAACACCGCGAACGTGGTCATGCCGACATCGCGCAGCGGTACCGGCGAACGCGCCACCAGTTCGTAGTCATGCGCGGCATGTGCTGCGCCCTCGGCCAGGTCGCACAGCGCAACCTCGGCCGCGCCATCGAAGGTGTGGTCTTTGGCGTCCAGGCGCACCGCCACCATCGCCGGCAGCAACAGGCCGAGGCGGGCCAGTTCCACCGCGCCTGCATCGAAGGCGTCACCGGCGCTCCAGCCGTCCGGCATCGGGCCCGGTTCACGCAGGTAGCCCAGCGAGGGCAGGGCATCGAAGGCAACACCGGCCAGCGGCAGGCGCGCACCCTGCGGGGCCTCCACGCCAAGCACGCGGGCGCGGGTGGCGGTCAGGAACAGGTAGTGCCGCTCGCGGGCGGCATTGGCGAAGGCAGCGAAGCTGCTGGCCGTGGCGCTGTCCAGCGCGATCACCGCCAGGCGCTGGCCCTGGCCATCGTGGAGAAGCACCGGGCGACCGGCACGCAGTTCGGCCACCGCGCGCTCGCAGCGGATCGCGGCCGGATCGCCGAACAGGGAAGAAGCAGCAGACATGGCAGGACCGGGGGAGTCGGACATCGCAGTCTCTATGGGGGCGCCGGCGTCGTATTCAACGTGGTGCGGCCGCCGGTCGCAGGGGCCGGATGGGCCTGGGTGCGGCGGCCGTCAGTGCGGATGCTCTTCGGTCGCGTACGGGTCTTCTTCGCCGCTGCCCGGTGGCCGCAGCGTATAGCGCTTGTAGGTCCACTGGTACTGCGCCGGATCGCGGCGGGCAATGCGCTCGATGCCGGCATTGAGCGCGGTGGCGGCCACCTGCGGGTCGGGGTCGGCCACGGCGGCGTCGGTCGGTTCGATGTGCAGGGCGAATTCCATGTCCGGGCCGATGCGCTCGCACCAGCCATACAGCACGGTGGCGCCGGTGCGCTCGGCCAGCCGGTTGACCAGGGTCATGGTCAGCGCCTGCACGCCGAAGAACGGCACGAACACGCCATCGCCGGCCTTGGGCTGCTGGTCGGGCAGGATGCCGGTGGCACCGCCGTCCTTGAGCACCTTGAACAGCTGGCGCACGGCCGGGCCTTCGGCGCGCACCTGCTGTACGTTCTGGCCGCCCCGCACCAGCTGCAGGAAGGCATCGCTGGCCTCGTCCTCCGGTGGCTTGTAGACGATGGCGATCTGCCCGCGCGAGGCCAGCCACTGGTTCAGCAGCTCCCAGTTGCCGAAGTGCGGTGCGGCCACGATCACGCCCTTGCCGCTGGCCAGGGCCGCGTCGTACAGGGCCTCGCCGTGGCGCTGCTTCAGGTGCAGGCGCAGGTTGTCGGCCGGCGCCTGGCTCCACAGGCGCAGGGTCTCGATGGCCTGCAGGGCGGTGGAGCGCAGCAGCTCCCGGTGCAGGCGGTCGCGCGTGGCGCGGTCCAGGTCCGGGTAGGCCAGCTCCAGGTTGCGTCGGGTGACGCGGCTCTCACGGGCATTGAGACTGATCCAGGTCCAGGACAGGGCACGGGCGATTCCCCGCAGCAGCGGCCAGGGCAGGCGGGCGAACAGGGTGGTGGCGCGGTAGACCAGCCGGGCTTTGCGTTGCGGATTCATCTGCGCCAGTTTAGCCAAGGGCGCTGCTATCGTGGCCGGCCCCGTTCATTGGAGCCCACGATGCTCGTCCTTATCCAGCGTGTCAGCCAGGCTGCCGTCCACGTCGATGACGAAGCGGTCGGCCAGATTGGTCCGGGCCTGCTGGCGCTGGTGGGCATGGAACCGGGCGATACCGAGGCCCAGCTGCGGCGCATGGCCGAGCGCCTGCTGGGCTACCGGGTGTTCGCCGACGAGGCCGGGAAGATGAACCGGTCGCTGCGCGATACCGGCGGCGGCCTGCTGCTGGTCAGCCAGTTCACCCTGGCGGCCGATACCCGTTCGGGCATGCGGCCCAGCTTCACCAGCGCCGCACCGCCGGACGAGGCTGAACGCGGGTTCAATCGATTTGTCGAGATCTGTCGTGAAAATCACGCACCAGGGGTGGAAACGGGCCGATTTGGTGCCCATATGGTCGTCAGCCTGGTCAATGACGGTCCCGTGACCTTCCTTCTCAGGCCCTGAGCCTGCGGGACCACCGCCCGGCAGGCGGGGCCCCGGGCTGGTATAATGCTACGTTCCCTATTTCTCCCTAGCCGGTGGCGCGAGCACTACATGGCCAACGAACGTCCTGCCCAATCCGAAATCAAGCAACTGATCAGCAAGGGCCTGGAACAGGGCTACCTGACCTACGCCGAAGTCAATGACCATCTGCCGGACGACATGGTCGACCCGGAACAGATCGAAGACATCATCGGCATGATCAACGGCATGGGCATCGATGTCCATGAAGTTGCGCCGGATGTGGAAACCCTGCTTCTCAACGATGGCAACACCGGTAACCGCGAAGTCGATGACACCGCGGCCGAAGAAGCCGCCGCCGCGCTGAGCGCGCTCGATACCGAAGGTGGCCGTACCACCGACCCGGTGCGCATGTACATGCGCGAAATGGGCACCGTCGAGCTGCTGACCCGCGAAGGCGAAATCGCCATTGCCAAGCGCATCGAGGAAGGCCTTTCGCAGGTCCAGGCCGCCCTGGGCCAGTTCCCGGTCTCGGTCGAGTCGCTGCTGACCGACTACGAAGCCCACAAGGAAGGCAAGAAGCGCCTGGCCGAAGTGATCGTTGGTTTCAACGACCTGGCCGACGAAGAGCCGGCGCCGCCGGCGGCTGCTGCCGATGACAGCAGCGATGCCGACGCCGAAGGCGACGAGGACGAGGACGATGATGTCGAGGGTGGCGAGGAAGAAGCCGCACCGACCGGTCCGGATCCGGAGGAAGTCGCTGCGCGCATGCAGGCGCTGAGCGATGCCTTCAACGCCTTCAAGAAGGCCGCCACCAAGGGCGACAAGAAGAACCTGCCGCGCCTGCGCGAAGAGATGTCGGCGGTGTTCGTCACCCTGAAGCTGCCGCTGCCGCTGACCGACGTGCTGACCAAGCAGCTGCGCG
The DNA here is from genome assembly GCF_056481585.1 of Stenotrophomonas sp. 86428_Sma. NCBI lineage: Bacteria > Pseudomonadati > Pseudomonadota > Gammaproteobacteria > Lysobacterales > Lysobacteraceae > Stenotrophomonas > Stenotrophomonas sp. 86428_Sma. Next base: position 4,382,900 of record NZ_CM151156.1, on the reverse strand, counting down.
ACACCATGGCGTCGATCAAGGCCCATGAGCGCCGTGTGCTGAATCTGGCGACCGTCACCGCCCGCATGCCGCGCAAGGACTTCATCCGTTCCTGGGAAGGCAACCAGACCAATCTGGAGTGGGTGGAAGACGCGCTGAAGCGCAAGCAGAAGTGGTCTTCGGCCCTGCGCGAAGTAAAGGACCAGATCATCGCCGAACAGCAGGCGACGATCGACATCGAGAAGCTGACCCAGCTGGACCTGGAAGAGCTGAAGGAAATCAGCCGTGCCATGGCCTACGGTGAAGCCAAGGCGCGCAAGGCCAAGAAGGAAATGGTCGAGGCCAACCTGCGCCTGGTGATCTCGATCGCCAAGAAGTACACCAATCGCGGCCTGCAGTTCCTCGACCTCATCCAGGAAGGCAACATCGGCCTGATGAAGGCCGTGGACAAGTTCGAGTACCGCCGCGGTTACAAGTTCTCGACCTACGCCACCTGGTGGATCCGCCAGGCGATCACCCGCTCGATCGCCGACCAGGCGCGCACCATCCGTATTCCGGTGCACATGATCGAGACGATCAACAAGTTGAACCGCATTTCCCGCCAGATGCTCCAGCAGTACGGCCGCGAGGCTACGCCGGAGGAGCTGGCCAAGGAAATGGACATGCCGGAAGACAAGATCCGCAAGGTGATGAAGATCGCCAAGGAGCCGATCTCGATGGAAACCCCGATCGGCGACGACGAGGATTCCCATCTGGGCGACTTCATCGAGGACACCAACGTGGAGTCCCCGATCGAGAACACCACCAACATCAATCTGTCTGAAACCGTGCGCGACGTGCTGGCCGGCCTCACCCCGAGGGAAGCCAAGGTGCTGCGCATGCGCTTCGGTATCGACATGAACACCGACCACACCCTTGAGGAAGTCGGCAAGCAGTTCGACGTGACCCGCGAGCGCATCCGCCAGATCGAAGCGAAGGCCCTGCGCAAGCTGCGTCACCCGAGCCGCTCGGAGCAGCTGCGCAGCTTCCTGGATATCGATTGATTTCCAGCGGCTGTTGAAGCGTTGAGAGAAACCCCGCTTCGGCGGGGTTTTTCTTTGCCCACCATATCCCTGTAAAGCCGAGCCTTTGCTCGACTGAGGCTTATGATTACGTAACAAATAATGTAACGGAAGACCCGCGTCGAAGCTGGCTCTTCGTGAACATGCCCATTATTTTCAAGCTCATAGGTGCACGGCCGCGCTTGCAGTCCCGCTTTTTTGATGCTAATTACGTAACAAATTTCGTATTACGTAATGCACATGCCACGCGCTCAACGCCCACAGGTACTGGATCTGATCGCTCAGCTGGCCCCCGGCCAGCCGCTACCTGCCGCGGCGCTGGCCGAGCGTCTGGGGGTGGACCGGATGGCGCTCAGCCGGCTGGTGGCCGCCAGTGGCCCGCAGGTGGTGCGCATGGGCAGCACCCGGGCAACCGCCTATGCACTGCGGCGGCCCACCCGGGCCGGCAGCGAATGGCCGCTGTACCGGCTGCGCGAAGATGCGACGCTGGAGGAGCTGGGGCGGGTAATTGCGCTGGTAGGAGGCGGCTTCCACGTCGATGCCGGGCCTGACTGTCCGAACCTGCGACGCGCGCCCGAAGGTGACGTTGCCGCCTTCTTTCCTGACTTGCCGTGGTACCTGGATGACCTGCGACCGCAGGGATTTCTTGGTCGCAGCTTCGCCCATGGCCGTGCGCAGGCGCTCGGCCTGCCGAAGGACCTCAAGAGCTGGCAACCGGACGATGTGTTGATGGCCCTGGTAACCGCTGGCGGGACTGAAGCGGGCGATCTGCTGCTCGGTACCGCCGCCGTGGAGGCGGCGATGGAGACGTTGCAGGTGCCGATCGATCGGGTTGCGGCCGACGATCGTCTTGCACAGTATCGCGAGCGTGCGCGTGCTGCGCTGGACGGAGAGGACGTGGGCTCCTCGCCGGGTGGCGAGCAACCCAAGTTCACCGCCACCGTAGAGGCCTACGGCAGGCGCCGCTCGGTCCTGGTCAAGTTCGCGCAGCCCGATGAAGGCGCCGCCGCCCAGCGCTGGAGCGATCTGCTGGTCTGCGAACATCTGGCGCTTGAGGCCCTGCGCGAGTCCGGACAAGCCGCGGCGTCCAGCGAACTGCTGCAGTCGCCCACGCACACCTTCCTGGAAATCGAGCGCTTCGACCGCACGCCCGATCTGCTGGGGCGGCGAGGCCTGGTCTCGCTGCTGTCGCTATCGTCTGCGTTCACCGGCGAGGTCACCCCAGCGTGGCCGGTTGCAGGCGCCGAACTGCGTGATCAAGGCTGGCTGACGGCCGACACCGTGCAGGCGATGGGCCGACGCCATGCGTTCGGGCGGCTGATCGGCAACAGCGACATGCACCACGGCAACATCGCCTTCCACTTCATTGATCGCGGCCCGCTGCCGCTGGCGCCGGTCTACGACATGCTGCCGATGTCGCTGGCGCCGTCAAAGCTGGGCGTGTTGCGCGCGGACGAGCCGCTGTCGCCGGTCGCACCGCTGGGCAGTGGTGATCTGCAGCATCTGCGCTGGGCGGCACCGGTGGCTGAAGCATTCTGGCAGTGCGTGGCTGTTGACGGGCGGATCCAGTCGCCGGCAATGCGGTCGTTGGCGGGGGCGAACGCCGAGCGGGTGCGGGAGATGGGCGCGCGGTTTGGGTGAGCCAGCTGTTGCGCAAGCCTGGGCGCGTGGCGTTGCGCAGCGATGGCTGAGGGTTTTTCAGTGTGTCTTGGCGCCGGCGGGTAGCCGGTTGAGCGCAGGCTCCACTACACTGTGACGCTGCGCAGGGCCTATAGCTCAACGGTTAGAGCAGGGGACTCATAATCCCTTGGTTTCAGGTTCGAATCCTGGTGGGCCCACCAACCCAGCATGCATGAACAGCTGCTGGTCTGCCTTCAAGGCAACATCTGATCCACACGCAAGGATCGAACATGCCCGACACCCGCGCCCCGGTGGAAGACTTCACCACTGAAATCGAAGACAGCCGGCATCTGTTCGCCTGGTGCCTGGTGCGCTACGGCCAGATTCCCGAAGCGCTGGCAATCGAACAGGCACGCGAACGCTATCCGGACCAGGCCGCCGGCCACGAATACGAGCACGAACTGCTCTTCCACGACGAGCCCTGGCATTGGGCGATGCTGCATGTGCTGGGCGAAGGGTACTGGTACCAGAACCCGGAACTGTTGCAGCCGTCGCTGGAGTACGACACCGAATCGGACGCGCTGTGCCTGGCGCGCGGCGAGCCGATTCCCTTGCTGGATGAGGATGAGTATCTCGGTGCGCTTGCGCACGCGCGCCATATGCATGCGTGGACGTTGATCCATCAGGCAGGGATTGACGAAGAGCAGGCACAGCGGCAGGCGCTTGAGTACTACGCGTACTTTCCGCCGCATCATCGCTGGCGCATGTGCGTCCACGATGCGCGCGCTGCATGGGTCGACGTGATGAGCGTACTGCACATCAATGACTACTGGAGCCGGCCCGAACTGCAGAGGCCGCCTGAGGCGTACTGGCGCGCGTCACGTGCATTCGCCCTGGCACAGGGGCTCCAGCTGCCGGAAATTCCGCCTCCCTCATGAGAGGGCGCTGCAAGGGTGGCATGATGCGGCTTCCGCCGATCCGTACGACAAGGAGCCCGCATGAAGCGCAGTGCCCGTGTGTTCGTCGCCCTGACTGCCCTTGCGGCACTGCCTGCCGCTGCCGAGCCGTCCGACTCACCCAAGCGCCCGTCGGTTGACACCCTGCAACGCCTGATCGTCGACAAGGCACCGCAGACGCGCGTAGCAACACCGGACCACGAGCGCATCACCGCACGGCGCATCGATATCGTCGATGACACGGGGGTGATCCGCATGACGCTGTCCGGAAAGACACCGGCACCGATCATCGATGGCCTGCAGTACAAGCGCGCCTTCAATGTGGCCGGCATGGTGCTGTACGACGACAAGGGCAGCGAACGCGGTGGCTTCGGCACCGCCGATGTCGACGGCGGCATGGCGGTGCTTGCGCTGGACCATCCGGCGATGGATGCGATCGGCTGGCGGGTATCGCCGGACGGCGCGGTGAGTTTTTCGATCAACCAGGCGCCGAAGCTGATCCGCGAGCCTGCGCTGGGCAACAAGCTGATTCCTGGGGTGCAAGCACCGACCCGCATCGGTCTGGTGGTCGGGCCTGACGGCACGCCGGCCATCGCCTTGAACGACAAGGCAGACCGCACGCGACTGCGCCTGACTGTCACTGCGGAAGGCTACGGTGCGATCGAGTTCCTCGATGCGCAGGGCAAGGTGATCCACACATTGGCGCCGGAGGCTGAGCTTCGGCGCTAGCGCGTGGGGGGGCGCCGATCGGCGCTTACCCGCGCCGCCCTCTGCCATCAATGCTGTACCGCCCGGCCCCGGTGCAGGCCAGCAGCAGGAAGCCACCGGCCAGCCCCAGGTTCTTCAGGAACATGATCTGTTGGGTCTGGTCGGCGAAGTTGTGATGGAAGATGAAAGCGGTGACCAGGCTGAAACCCACCAGCACGATCGACACCAGCCGGGTCTGGAAGCCGAACAGGATGCACAGTCCGCTGCCGATCTCGAAGGCGATGGTGGGCCAGAGCAGGATGCCGGGCACGCCCATCGCTTCCATGTAGCCCTGGGTGACGCTGAGATCACCGAGCTTGCCCAGGCCGGAGATGAGGAACAGCGCCATCAGCAGGATGCGTGCAAGCAGGTAAGCGAGCGAATGGGATGAGTGGCTCACGTCGGTGTCCTCGGAGATGGCCGGCGAAGGCGATCGGAGCCCACCGGCAGTGAAGCCCGTGTCTACGCCAAGGGCAAGGCGCCTTGACAGCTGGCCGTCCGCAGGAGACCTTTCTCCCATGACGATTGATATTGAATCGCTCAGCCTTCGGGAGCTGGGCGCCTTGGTGGTTGCCGCTGAACAGCGGAAACAGCTGATATCCAGCCGCCGTCCGGCCAGTGCGGTACGGCGGATGTTGAAGGCCGCAGCAGCAGAAGCGGGGTATACCCTCGAAGAGCTGTTCGGCGGAGAGGTGAACGAAGAGGCCGCTCCCCGCCGGAAACCGGCACGGCGCAGAACCGGGAAAGTGGCTGCCAAGTACCGTGACCCGGAGTACAAGCGCCTGACCTGGTCCGGCCGCGGGCGCATGCCGCGCTGGCTGGCGTCCAAGGTGCAGAAGGGCCACAAGGTGACCGACTTCCTGATTCCCGGCCTGGCCCGGCCGACGGCGCGCAAGAGCAGCCCGATCGGCAAGCGCACGGTTTTCAAGAAGGATTGAACCTGCCGCGCTGCTACCCTGCCGGGGTCTTTGAACGAAGGAGCGCGCGATGGCACACGATGGCAGCCTGACGATCTCACCCAGAGTCCTCTACATCGCGGCAGGCGCGGCGGTGCTGGTCAGCCTGCTGGCCTGGGCAGTGGAATGGAGCGGGATGGCCTATGTCTGCCCGTACTGCCGCGTGCAGCGCACGGTCATCGGCGTGCTGGGCGTGCTGATGCTGTTCGCACGACCGGGCGGCCTCATCGTGCCCTGGTTGTCGTACACCGCAGGCGGCTTCGCGTTCGTGGTCGCGGCGATGCAGCACTTCAACGGCTGGAAGCGCATTTCCGCCGGAGATTTCAGCTTCAACGCGCAGTGGTACATCGACCCGTGGCTGCTGTCAGGTTGCGCGATGCTGATCCTGGTGGCGCAGCTGATGCTGGTGCAGGCCGCATGCCGGCGCAGTCTGCACTGAGGCTTGCCCACGGGCGTAGCGTCAGGCGTTCTGGAATACCGCCAGCTGCGCAGCAAACGCACGCTGGTAGGCGGGGCGCTGCGTTGCACGGCCCACATAGGCCACCACCTGCGGGTACTCATCGAGGAGGCCGCTGCTCTTCAGGCGCAGCAGCACCGAAACCATCATCAGGTCGCCGGCGCTGAACTCGCCCTCCAGCCACAACGCCGATCCCAACCAGGCGGACAGCTGCGCCAGCCGCATACGCACACGCTCATCGAGCATCGGCAGGCGCTGCGCATACCAGGGCTGCTCGTGCTCCAGCACCCAGGCCATCGAGCGCTCGACGATGGGCGGCTCCACCGTATTCAATGCAGCGAACACCCACATGATCGCGCGCATGCGTGCATCTGGATCAGCAGGAAGCAGGCCGGCATGCTGCTCGGCCAGGTGCAGCACGATCGCGCCGGATTCGAACAGGATCTGGCCGCCGTCCTGCCAGGTGGGGATCTGCCCGAAGGGGTTGCGGGCCAGGTGCGCGGGCTGCTTCAGCTCGGCAAAGCCGAGCAGCTGCACGTTGTAGGGCACGCCCAGCTCCTCCAGCGCCCAGCGCACGCGCATGTCACGGGCCAGGCCCTGGCCGCGGTCCGGGGAAGTGGCGAAGGCGGTGAGGATCGGGCACATCGTGGCACTCCTGCAGGTCGAAGGGCCTGCCTTTCCTGTTCCGACGAACGACGGGGCGGGAAATCGACACCCTTCCCGGGACGGCGGGCGATACACTGCCCCCCACCCACCACTCCTGTGCCTCCTCATGTGGCAGCGCCGCACTTCCCTGGCCGAACTGCAGCAGCAACGCGATGTGCTGCAGGCTGAGATGGATGCGGACGCCCAGCGATGGGTCTCACAGCTTCCGCCGGATGATCTCGTGGCAGCGCTGATGCCGCAGTCGCGCCGGCTTCAGGAGCTCAATCAGCTGATCCTGCGGGCTACACCACCGCGTGAGCTGATGAAGCGCCTGAAGGCGCTTGAGCGACAGCTGCTCGAACCCGGTACACAGAACGCAGGCGTGCGGAGGGGGCTGGAAGATGAACTGCGCGATCTGCACCTCTATTTCAGCAATCCCCGCCGTCGCCCATTGACGGCAAAGGTCATTCTCATCCTGTTCGCCTGCGTTCTGGCCGCCTTGTTCCTGCCGAGGCTGCTTGCGGACCTGCTGATCGCTCTCTAGACCGCCCTCACCCCGCCCGATGCAGCTTCCGGTACTGATCCGGCGTGCACTGCGCGTGCCGCTTGAACATCTCAGCGAAGGCGCTGACGCCGGAATAGCCCAGCTCCTCGGCGATCCGGCTGATCGGCCGGCGGGTGCACAGCGCCTCGGTGGCGCGCACGAACTTCACCCGTCCACGCCAGTCGCCGAGCGACATGCCCAGCTCGCTGCGTGCCATGCGCTCCAGCTTGCGCACGCTCATGTGGTGGCGCTGCGCGATTTCGGCAACCGATTCGGCCATCGACAGGTGTTTCTCCATGTACGCCATCACCTGCTTCAGCGCATCGCTGCTGGCGATTGGCAGGAAGCTGGGCACTACGGCCGCATTGACGATCTGGTCGATCACCACGGCGGCCATGCGCCGCTGGGCCGGGGTCTGCGGATCGGTCACGCCCTGCCGTGCCAGTTCGTGCAGCAGCTCGCGCAGCAGCGGGCTGACTTCCAGTGCACGGCAGCGATCAGGCAAGCGGCGTGACAAGGCCGGCGACAGATAGGCCGAGCGGTAGGCCAGCTGCGAGCGGTTGCGCGAATAGTGGGCCATTCCCGGTGGAATCCAGATCGCGTAGTGCGGCGGGGACACCATCCATTCGCCGTCGATCTTCATCTCCATCACACCCTGCGCGACGAAGTTGAACTGGCCCCACGGATGGCTGTGCGTGCCCCAGTCCGTGGGCTCCATCGCACCCTGCCGGAAGTAGATCGGACCGGGCAGCTGGCGGAAGGTGGGGATTGGCTCCATCGGTTGCCGCAAGCCGGGGTCGGTGTGGCGCATTTTCGGGATGTCCTCGATATGCGCCAAGCGTACGCTGGCCATTCCCCTACGTACACCCGCGTTCCGTGAACTATCTTTTCCCGATCCTCGCCTGCCTGCTGTGGGGCGCGAACACCATCGTTACCAAGCTTGCTTCGGGCTCGGTCGGTCCCATCGACATCGGCTTCTTCCGCTGGCTGGTCGCGGCGCTGGTCCTGCTGCCGTTGGCGCTGCCACGTCTGCGCGAAAACCTGCCGACCGTGCGCGCCAATCTCGGGCGCTTCCTGGTGCTGGGCTGCCTGGGTGGGGTGATGTACCAGTGCCTGGCCTACTATGCGGCGCACTTCACCTCGGCCACCAACATGGGGGTGATCCAGGCGCTGATTCCGTTGATCGCGCTGGCGCTGTCGCGCGTGTTCATGGGCCATCCGGTGCGAGGCACTTCCATTCTTGGCGCGGTGATCTCCACCGTCGGCGTGGTGGCGGTGGTCTCGCAGGGCGACCTGGCACGGCTGGCGGCGCAGGGCCTGAACCGAGGAGACGCGATCATGCTGATCGGCGCATTGGCCTTCGCCGCCTACAACGTGCTGATGCAGCGCTGGAAGATTCCGCTGTCGGTGCTGGAGTCGCTGTTCCTGCAGGCCACCGCTGCATCGCTGATCCTGTTGCCGGTACAGCTGCTGGTCGGCACCGGGGTGAACAACCTCACGGCGGTCGGCTGCATCGGCTTCGCCGCCGTGTGCGCTTCGATCCTGGCGCCGCTGACCTGGATGACCGGACTGTCACGCCTGGGCGCTGCGCGCGTCTCTGGCTTCTTCAACCTGGTGCCGATCGTGACCGCCGCGCTGGCTGTACTGCTGCTGGGAGAATCGCTCAGTGGCTGGGTACTGGGCGGTGGCCTGCTGGCGGTGTCCGGCGTGGTGTTCGCTGAGTACAGCGCCAGGCGCGCCGCCGCAGTGCCGAGCGAGCAGCCCGCATAGGGCTTCGCTCATGCGGGATACGTGTCTCCGCTCAGCGCCTGTTCCACCCGCTGTTGCAGCGCGTCTGCATCATGGCCGCGTTTGCCCTGCAGGCTGAGATACAGCGAAAGCGGGTCCACCACATCGCCAATACTGGTGAATGCCGGCGGATAGGCCCAGATCTGCAGCCGTGCGCTCTGAAGGCAGTCCGGGCCGGGCATGGGAAGTGCGCCCAGCAACCGCCACGCATCGATGTGCAGTGCGCGGGTGCCACCGATCGGGGGCGGTGACGTTTCAGCAAGCGCATCGAGGCCGGCCGTCGGCGCCGGATGCCCCGCATCGCGGAGTGCCTCGGCGGTCGGGCCCCAGCAGACATCCACTTCCTTCAGGATGGGGGAACGCAGGAACGGCTGTGCCCTGGCCCAGACCTCGTCGCGGTTGCCGGCCAGCTTCAGGAAGCGCTCGCGGCCCCCGGTGGAGCGCTCGACCAGGCCGCGACCGACCAGTTCGGCAGACAGGCGCGACGCCGTCATCGAGGTGTAGCCGGCGACGGCACTGATCTCGCGCGGCGACCACCAGCGCGACTGGCCGCTCAGCAGCACGTGGATCAGTACGGCCTGCGCCGAAGGCAGCAGCGAGATGGCTTTCTTCTCATGATCGGGGTCGTCGCGGAACTCAATGGCCAGGCTCGGCGCGAACAACTGGGTGTGCGGGACCACGAAGTCGATGTGGTTCTCGACCAGGAAGCGGCGCTGGGTCGGCGTGAGATAGGGCGAGACGTACAGCACCAGTGCATTCGCTGCAGAGCGCAGGCAGCGCACATCCTGGATCACACGGGTGCTGGATTCGCCCGGCTCGCGGGCCACGGCGAGCATGGCGGGGGTTTCCCCGTACAGCATCAGCCCGGCGAGGTGGTAGCGCGATGCCATCGCGTGGGGAATGGCATGCAATGAAGCAAGTGGATGCACTGCCGAGGCGAGCCCGGGGAGAATCCTGCGCAGGTACCGCTGCGCGTCAGCGACCAGGTCGGTCAGGCCGGTGCGAACTGCCGTCGTCATCTCGTACTTCCCTTGCGGCGGCATGTCCGGAAGATCGGAACCCGGCCACACCGTCACATTCAGTGGTGAACCTGGAGACGGGTGTGCAGTGTCGGGGCGCGTGGCGATCCATGCGGTCCTGCTCCTTAGCCGTCATGACATCAAGTGTTGCCGGGAACCTTGGAGATTCCGTCGAAAAACGATGGAGATTGGGTGGAGGCGGTGTGCATCGTGGCCGGCGGACTCCCCTTCCGCCGGCCACGAGCACGGACCTGCCCGTCAGAAGCGCTGCGAGTACTTCACGTACACGGTGCGGCCGATATCGAAGCCGCCGTAATAGGGGAAGGAGCTGGACGGCTTGGAGAACATGATCGGGCCCTGGTGGTTGAACACGTTGTTCGAACCCAGCGCCACGGTGCCGTCCCACGGCAGCTTGTAGCTGACCTGGATATCGTGGAAGGCATTGGAACCGACCTTGCGCAGGGCATCCGGCTCACCGTAGGCGTAGCGGTCGGGCAGGGTGCACGGACGGTTCGGTACGCAGTTTTCAACCATGCCGGAGTAGTAGCGCACGGTGTACTGCGTACTGAAGTTGCCGAGCTGCCAGTTCACACCCAGGTTCGAGCGCAGGCGGGAAATTCCCGGCTGGCCGATCCGGCCCATCATGATCGTATCGCCGGCGGAGTTCTGGTTCTCCTCGTCGTACTTGGAGACATAGCTGTTCTGCAGGTCGATGGTGAAGCGGCCGAACGAGAACTCGGGCAGGCGGTAGCGGATACCCAGGTCCCAGCCTTCGGTTTCCATCGAGCCCAGATTGGCCAGACCGTAGAACATGCTGGTGATGTGGCCATCGCCAGCGCGCTTGACGCTGCCACAACGCGAAGCGTTGCCGAGCACGTAGCAGTCACGCAGGATGCGGTCGACGCTGTCCTGGATGATCATGTTGGTGATCTTGTAGCTGTACCAGTCGAGGTTGATGTCCAGCCCGTCCACCCAGCGCGGGCTCCAGACCACGCCCACGGTCTTGCTCTTGGACTCTTCCGGGCGCAGCTTCGGATCGGAGCCGGTGGTGAACTCGTCAGGCGTGGCGCACGGATAGCTGGCGCAGGGCTTCAGGCTCTGGTTCAGCTGCTGGTAGCCCAGCGGGACGCCGGCGGCGTTGCAGGCGGCATTGCCGTTGACGCTGTTGGTGGCGCCGATGCCGCACGGGTCGACATAGGTTTCGAAGCTGGTGCCCAGGCCGCCATACAGATCGGAGATGCTCGGTGCGCGGAAGCCTTCGGCGAAGGTGCCACGGATCATGAGCTCTTCGATCGGACGCCAGGCGAAGCTCGCCTTGGAGTTGGTGGTGCTGCCGAAGTTGCTGTAGTCGGAGTAGCGCGTAGCCAGGTTCACGGTCAGTTCCTTGGCGAACGGCAGGTCGCGCAGGATCGGCACGTTCACTTCGGCGAAGAACTCGTTGAGGCTGTAGTCACCGGCGGTGGTGGATGCGCCCAGTGCAGTGCTCTGGCGCGACTGGGCGAAGGCATCGGGCACGAAGCGGCCTTCTTCCTTGCGGTACTGATACCCCAGGGCGACGGACAGGTCACCGGCAGGCAGTTCGATCACCGGGCCGGAGATGTTGGCGAAGTAACTGCGGGTCTTGGTGATGCCGGTATCGTTGAACGTCGGGAACAAGAAGCGCTGCAGTTCGGGATCGGAGAGAGAGCCAGCCCCCGCGACCCCGAACGGCAGCAAAGGATTCCAGGCCAGGCAACCCGAGACCGGCGATGCCGCCGTGCCACACCGGGCCACACCGTTGGCATCGAGGTAGGAGGGCCCCAATGCCTGCCGGGAAGCGATCAGGCTCATGTCGCCACGGCCTGTTTTTGTAACTTCATTGCGGTTGAACAACGCGCCGACTTCCCAGTCGTACGTCTTGGTCCCCAGCTCGAAGTAGCCGGACAGACTGGGTGCAACCCGCAGCGACTTCAGCTTGCTTTCGGTCGTGCGCGGCACTTCCCACAGGCGGCGATTGAACGCGATGCCGTGGTCGAGCGGGTTGAATACGCTGGCCGCGTCCAGCGGCGTGCCGAACTTGGTCGATTGGTACGGGTAGCCCGCGATCTGCTGGTCGGTGGTGCGCTCGTTGTAGCCGATGTCGGCAGTGAACTTGATCTGGTCGGTCAGCGCGTAGTCCGTGCTCAGGAACAGCGAGCGGCGCTCGATGCCGGTCTGCAGGTGCATCTGGTCGTTGCCGTTGGCGAACTCGGCCGGTGTGATCGGGTGGTAGTCGTTCGGGTTCTTCGGATCGCCGCCACGATTGAGGGTCTTGAATACGGCATCACCGGTATTGCACTTGTAGAGCGCCGGGTCGCACCAGGAACCGTTCTGGCTGATGTTGCTCCAGTCCGCGCCCGGGTAGTTGGGGCCGGCGCCACCGTACCGGGAGAACTCGCGGTCGCGGGCAAACACCGGGTCTGACTTCTGATATTCCAGTGCGAGCGTGTACCCGCCACGCTCCCCACGGGCGCCGGTGACCAGCGAGAACGTGCTGTCCTTGCCATCGCCCTGGCTGAACTGCCCGTGCTGCATGGACACTTCCAGGCCTTCGTAGTTCTTGCGGGTGATGATGTTGACCACGCCAGCGATTGCATCCGAGCCGTACAGCGAGGAGGCGCCGTCCTTCAGCACGTCGATGCGTTCCACCGCGCTCATCGGAATCTGGCTGAGATCCTGCAGGCCGCTGGTGGTGGCGCCGAGCCGCTTGCCGTTGACCAGAACCAGGGTGCGCGTGGCACCCAGATTGCGGATGTTGACGTAGTAGCCACCAACGTTCTCGCCGGACGCCAACGCGCGCGCACGCGAAATGGTCGGCGCGCCGGTGGATGTCAGGTTCTGCAGCAGGTCGGCGATGGTGGTGAAGCCCTGCTGCTCGATCATCGCGCGGGTGATGGCGATGATCGGCTGCTGCGTTTCGATATCCACGCTGCGGATGGCCGAACCGGTAACCTGGATGCGATCGAGGTTCTTCGGTGTTTTATCGCTGTCATCCTGCGCATGCGCGGCCGGTGACCAGGCAGCGGCCAAGGCCGTGCCCACTGCCAGGGAAAGCAGGGTGTACTTGTAGTGCATTTGGCTCTCTCCAAATCCAGTTGAATGGGTTTCCGCATCGCTGCGTGGAAACCGATCTGAAATCCCGCTGTGCGGAATCGGAAGGAACCTAACACTCCGCTTACAACTCGATTACGTTATGGACGCGTTATCGTCGCGCGCCGGATACAGCGTTCATGCACAGGCCATGCACGAAACCGCGACGCGCACCAAGGGTGCTCTGCTTCAGTCTGGCTGCGGGCTGATGACAGACTCCAGGAGACATCCGATGAATACCCCCGGCAAACCAAGACCCACGTGGAAGCAGTGGCATGTGCTGTTGCTGGTGCTTGCCATCGCACTGTTGGTGACGCTGATCATCGTCATCGCGCCATGGTGAATCGTCGGCGTTCTGCTCAGGTACCGTGAACGCGGAAATGCGACGGGATGAAGGAGTCAGGGCGCGTTGAGGGTGGTGATGCATGCATCAATTCGTACTCACCCAATCGGCACATTCAAACCTCCACAGTGGTCCCGAAGGCAACGCACTCGCGCTGTCATTCTCCATAGACCATCGAGCACACAGGAGCGATTCCATGAGCACCCAGTCCACCATCGAACACCGCCTCAACGACCTGATCGAGATTGCCCGTGATGGCAAGTCGTTCTACGAGGAAGCTGCGACCAAGGTGAAGGATGCCGAACTGTCGGCCCTGTTCACTCGTATTGCCGGCGTCAAGGGCCGCATCGTCGCCGCACTGAGTGGCTCCGTTGCTGCCAGCGGTGGCAAGCCGGCCGAGCACGGCACCGTGGTCGGTTCGATGCAGCAGTTCTATGGCAAGGTCCGCGCTGCATTCGGCGACACCAACTATGGTTACGTGGCCGAGCTGGAAGAGTCCGAAGACCGGCTGCTTGGCGCGTTCAAGGACGTGCTGAAGGATAACGAACTGCCGCCGGCCGTGCGCCAGGAAGTCACCCAGCTTCTGCCTGAAGTGCAGGAGTGCCATAACGTGATGCGCGCTCGCAAGCACGCCATGAAGGCGGCCTGACGATCATCGGCGGCCTTCTCCCCGGGGCCGCCACGGTCGGGGCAGCGTGGCTGCCCCGGCCATCTTTGCAACCAGCGCTCCAACATCATCGCCGCGTGGTGCTACGGCCCAGCAGCAACACCGCAAGGCTGGCCAGCAGCGCGGCGATGGCCGACGTCCACAGTGCACTGGCAAATCCATGGCTGTAGATCGCCTGTGCGAAGGCGGCGGTGCGCGCATCGGCGAAGGTGCCGGTAGCGATCGCATCGGCCATGGGCAGTACGTTGCGCGCGGGAACCGCCGCGGACAGTGCGCGGCGGATGCCCAGGCTCAAGGCACTGGACAGTACGGTGAATCCGAGCAGGATGCCGACAAAGCGCGTGGTCGCGCTGATGCCGGAGGCCATGCCGGCGCGCTCGCGCGGTGCCGCGCCGATGATGGCTTTGGATGTCTCGCCATTGAGGATGCCGCCGCCGGCACCGATCACCACCATTGCGACGAGTGCCAGCCACGGCAGGTGCTGCCACGCGGCCAGTCCGGCCACGGCATTGCCCGCGGCGGTGACCGACAACCCGATCGCCAGCACCGCCGGACTGGTCAGATGACGACCGAGCCGCCGGCCCACGCTGGGAAACAGCAGCATCGCCGCAGCGAACGGAAGCATGCCAGCACCGGCAGCCAGTACGCTCAGGTCGATGCCGTTCTGCAGGTACTGCGGCAGCATCGATGCCATCACCTGTGCGCTGACCGAATAGCCGACCATGGCAATGAGTGCGCCGACGAAACGCGGACTGGCCAGCAGCCCGAGATCGACCATGGGATGTGACCGTGCCCGTTCAACGATGACGAAGGCAACAGCCATGATGACGGCCAGGCCCAGCCCAATCAGCGCCGGGGCCGATGTCCATCCTTCTGCCAGTCCTTCCACCAGGAAGAACACGATGCCGAAGATGGCAGCGCTGAACGTGATGATGCCGGGTGGATCGAGCGGGCGGACCACGCTGTCTGACGACTCGGGTATCCAGCGCAGCGTGCCGTAGCCGAGCAGGCCCAGGAACGGCAGGATCGCGACGAACACCGCGCGCCAGCCCCAGAGTGCGGACAGCACGCCGCCGATCAGCGGTGAGAGCACCATCATCACGCCCATGGCTGTGCCCCAGAACGCCCATGCGGTGTCCTTGGCGGCCCCCTCGTGGTACGTGTGGCCGATGATCGACAGCGAGGGTGCCAGCAGAAAGGCTGCACCAATGCCCTGCAGAGCCCGCGCCAGGTAGAGCAGGGCAGCACCGGGCGCCAGTGCGCAGAGCAGAGAGGTGAGGGCGAACAGGCTGATGCCGATCAGCAGCACCCGGCGGCGGCCGTAGCGGTCGGCGACCGCACCGGCGGGCAGCAGAAGTGAGGTGAAGGACAGGATGTAGGCACTGATCACCCACTCGATATCCGCGAATCCGGCGTGCAGGTCACGTGCGATGCTGGGCAATGCGACCGCGACGGCATTGGTCTCCAGCACGGTCATCGTGCAGCCCAGCGAGGCCACCAGCAGGACCGAGTCAGGCAGCGTGTGCCGTGCAGGCGAAGGGGGAGGAGAGGGCGGCACCGGTCACTCGCAGGAAGGGGAGGACGGCCATTCCATCAATGATCGGTGTTTGTTTCATTCTCGGTGTTTTCTGGTTACGTTAGCTTGAACCTAACGAAATGCCGCCCATGGAACGCCGTCACCTGGAGTACTTCGTCACCCTGGCCGAGGAGCTGCACTTCGGTCGTGCGGCCCTGCGCCTGGGAATTGCCACTCCCACGCTGAGCGTGCAGATCCAGGACATCGAGCGTCGGCTTGGCACGCGCCTGTTCGACCGCGGCCGGCGCGAGGTGCTGCTGACCTCGGCAGGCGAGGTGTTCCTGGCGGAAGCCCGCGATGTGCTGCGCCGGTTCGAACAGGCTGAAACCCTGGGCCGGCGCGCGGGGCGGGGTGAGATCGGCAAGATCGAGATCGGTTACGTCGGCTCGGCGCTGTATGCCGGAGCATTGCAGGATCAGCTCAGCCGGTTCCGCAGCCGCTACCCGGGCGTGGAACTGCAGGTGAGCGAATGGCCGATGGGCGAGCTCCCGCAGCTGCTGCAGGAAGGACGGGTGGATGTGGTGTTCTGCCGGCCTCCGATGGATGTGCCCGACAGTTTCGGCGAACACACCCTGGTCGAAGACCAGTTCTGCGTGGCCCTGCCGGAAACCCATCCGCTGGCGCAGGCCCGGTCGCCGGTGCAGCCGGCGTCATTGGCCCGGGAGGGTTTCGTCATGCCGGAGCAGCCGGTGGGCGCAATGGAAGTCGGGCGCCGCGGCGGGTTCATTCCACGTATCCGTTCCCAGCCCGGGCATCTGGCGGCGGTGTTGGCCGAGGTGTCGGTCGGCGTTGGTTCGGTGGCGATCGTGCCATCGGTACTGCAACGCACGCTGGTGCTGCCCGGAATGATCTATCTGCCACTGGCGGGCCCCACCATCGTCTCGACCATCGCTGTGCAGTACCGGCGGGCAGAGACTTCGCCAGTGGTGCGGCGGCTGATCGAGCAGGTGAAGGAGACACCGTGCAGGCGCATCGACATGTTGCCCCTGGCCTGAGCGCCGCGCGGCAGGTGGACGATTGCTACACTGGTGCCACCTGCATTCGCATTCGATGGACACCATGAACAACGGGAACGGTCCGCAGACAGTTCGCTGAGCCGCAACAACGATGCAGACGTTGTTGCGGTGATCATCCCTGCGATGCACGCGAATTGGATGGATCACCGCCGGATTCACTCTGGGCGGAGACTCCCCATGTTCAATCGACAGGCCCCGCGTTGGGCCCACCCGCTGCCATCGGCCATTGTGCTGATGGCGCCGTTCGACCTCCTGGCCTCGCTGGCCATGGACATCTATCTTCCTGTGGTGCCGATGATACCGCAGGCATTGCAGACATCACCGACGCTGGTGCAGCTCACCTTGAGCATCTACCTGCTGGTACTTGGCCTCGGCCAGTTGCTGTTCGGCCCGTTGTCCGACCGCATCGGGCGGCGGCCGGTCCTGTTGCTGGGGGCGTTGCTGTTCGCGCTTTCGTCGTTCGCGCTGGCCATGTCCAGCAGCGGCGCAGCATTCCTGGCCTGGCGAGGCGTGCAGGCGGTGGGAGCGTCGGCGGCACTGGTGGCGACCTTTGCCACGGTGCGTGATGTGTATGCTGATACAGCCGAAGGCGCGTCGCTGTACGGGCTGTTTGCCTCGATGCTGGCCTTCGTGCCGGCGCTGGGACCGATCCTCGGCGCGCTGCTGGCAGGCGCCTTCGGCTGGCGCGCGATCTTCGTTCTGCTCGGCGTACTGGGCATGATCGCCGGCATGCGCGCGGTACGGCATTGGCAGGAAACCCGCCCGCAGTGCCGGGACGCGTCGCGACCCGCGCTACGACGCATCCTCGGCAGCGGCGCGTTCTGGGTCTACACGCTGGGCTTCAGTGCGGGCATGGGCACGTTCTTCGTGTTCTTCTCGGTCGCGCCCCGGCTGCTGGTCGGGCGCATGCAGTACTCGCCGCTGTCGTTCAGCCTGGCCTTCGCCACGGTGGCGCTGGTGATGATCGTCACGGCGCGGATGGCGAACGTGTGCATTGCCCGCTGGAACGCACGCGGTACCTTCCTGCGTGGCCTGTGGGTGATGGTGGCCGGCGTACTGCTGATGGCGTTGGCCGCAGCGTGGCCTCCCTCGTTCGTCGGAGTGGTGCTGCCCATGTGGGGCATCGCGGTGGGGCTGGTGATGGTGGTTTCGGTGGCTGCAAGCGGCGCGCTGCGTGATTTCGCCGATGCGTCAGGTACGGCGGTGGCCCTGTACTACGCCGTGCAGAGCCTGATCGTGGCAGGCATCGGCACGCTGGTTACCCTCGTGCTGCCCGGCGATACCGTGTGGCCGCTGGTGGCCTATGGGTTGCTGTTGCCACTTGCCAGCCTGGCAGGTGCCGCCGCGCTGCGGCATCGCGCATAACGCTGGGTGGCGGGCAAAAAAGGGGGCGGCCGCAAGGCCGCCCCAACCCGTCAAGAGAGCACGTGTTTAGAAGCGCACAGACCAGCGTGCGGTGGCGCCATGGTCGCGGCTTTCACTGCCGAACTGGCCGCTGTAGCCCAGCTCCAGCTGCTGCCGCGGGGTCAGCCATGCCGACAGGCCCAGCTCGGCCACCATGGCGTTGTCGGCAATTGGTGCGCCCTCGACCGCGAAGGTGCTGCTGCTGTTGGCGAAAGCCAGGTTGGCCACCTGGCTGCGGTCGCCAGAGGCGCGGCGATAGCCCACGCCACCGCGCAGGTGCAGCCAGCTGTCCTGCTGGAACGAGGCCTTCAGGCCCTTGTCGAAGCGCAGGCCAGCGGTGGCGATGGTGGTGCCGGTGTCGTCCACCTTGCCGTGCAGTGCGGCCGCGCCGCCACGCTCGTTG
The DNA here is from genome assembly GCF_056481585.1 of Stenotrophomonas sp. 86428_Sma. Classification (NCBI taxonomy): domain Bacteria; kingdom Pseudomonadati; phylum Pseudomonadota; class Gammaproteobacteria; order Lysobacterales; family Lysobacteraceae; genus Stenotrophomonas; species Stenotrophomonas sp. 86428_Sma. The sequence continues at coordinate 4,364,611 of NZ_CM151156.1, read as the reverse complement.
ATCTGCTTCAGGTCCACTTCCACGCGGGCGACCTGCAGGTACGGCTCCAGTCCGCCTTCCGCATTGCCGAAGCGGTAGCCCGCTTCGATGAAGGCCTGGCGCGTACGTGCGTTGTAGCGCGCGCTGAGGCTGTCGCTGAAGCCGGCGAAGGCAACATCACGCGTGCTCTTCACTTCGTTGCGGCTCCATGCCACGCCACCACGCAGGCCGAAGCCGCCCCAGGTGTGGCTGGCATAGGCGCCGAAGTGCGTGTTGTCGATCTTCGACTTGGCACGACGCTCCTGCTGCTTCACGTCGGTGCGGCCTGTACCGGCCAGCACGCCGATCTGCCAGCCACCGAACTCGCGGTCGATGCCGACCAGCAGGCCGTTGCTGTTGGCGTCGGTGCGCGCGGTGTTGCTGTTGCCATCCAGCTTGCTGTTGCCGCCCAGTGCCTGCACCCAGGCGCCGGTGGCATCACCCGCATCGGCACCGGGTGCGGTGGCACCGGCACGACGTGACAGTGCGGCATCGCGCACATAGCGGCTGCCCTCGAGCAGGGCCAGCGCCGTGGCCGGATGCAGCTCGCCGCTGAGGCCATCGAGCACGCCACCCACCTGTTGCGGGAACAGTTGGGTCAGCGGCTTGGGCAGGCCCTGGTTGATCGCCAGTCCATCGGCCACCGCCGCGGCCGCACGCTGGTTCGGCGTGGTGGCGGCGCTGGCGAGCGAGGCACCCCGGGTCACGTCGATGCGGGTGCCATTGGCGCCGTAGGCCAGGCTGAACTGCAGGAACGGCGAGAACGCGCTGAAGTCGGTTTTCGCGAACTGGCCGCTGACACCGCCGTCGGCGCGGATGAAATTGAACTGCTCGCCGAGGTAGTAGGTACCCGGCTCCGGCAGTGCGACCAGGGTGCCGCCGAGAGTGGCGGTGCCGGTTACGTGCAACTGGTCACTGCGGCCGCCCGGGGCAAGTTCGGCGGCATAGACGCCGGTTGCGCCCTGCACGTAGTTGCCGTTGATGGTCAGCGTGCCGATCGAATTGCCGGGCGCGATGATGCCGTCCACACGGGTGTTGCCCAGCGTGCCGATGCCCTTCAGCAGGCCGTTGGCACCGACCGTGGTGGTGCCGCCGGTCTGCGTGCCGTTGAAGGACACCACGCCACCGTTGACCGTCAGGTTGCTGTCCTTCAGCAGGCCGCTGCTGCTGACCGTGCTCACGCCTCCGGTGGTGTTCAGGGCGGTGGAGACCAGCGAACCGTTGAGCAGGAACTGGCCACCCTGGACTTCGACCGCTGACGTGAGTGTGTTGGTGCCGTTCAATTCCAGCGTGCCGTCCTGCAGTACTGCGCCGTTGAAGGTGTTGCCACCACTCAGGCGCAGCCAGCCGATGCCGGACTTGGTCAGCTTGCCGGGGCCGCCGATGTCGTTGGTCCAGTCATCCCAGGCATCGCCTTCCCACACCTTCAGGCCACCGGCCTTCTGGTTCATTACCACGTTGGTGTCCACGCGCAGCGAGCCGTAGCCTTCGATGGCCTTGCGCAGGTCGACCATGCCCCAGCCGTAGATCGGATCGATGCCTGCTGCACCCAGGTCGCGTGCGGTGGTCAGCAACACGTCGCGGACCTGGGCGTTGTCCAGATAGGGGAAGCGCTCCATCAGCAGGCCGAGCGCGCCGGTGATGTGTGGCGCCGCCATCGACGATCAGGCGGACATAGGCGGAAGTGTTCTCGACGCGACCCTGGATATCACCGGACACAATGGTGCTCAGGATGTCGGTGCCCGGTGCCGAGATGCACCAGTTGGCGGCAACGCCGCAGATGCTGGAACTGCCATCGATCACGTAGTCGGTTTCGCCCGCAGCAGCGTTGGGCCGGCGGACGTTGGCCACGGCCAGCCAGTACGGTTCAAGTTCCGGCTTCCAGCGCGGCATGGCGGCCGTGATTCCGGCGACGGCGCCACTGCCGTTACCAGCCGACCACACCTGGATGAGGGTGGAGGAGGGGGCATCGCCATCGTTGGCGTAGATGCTGCCATACACGCCGTAGCCGTCACCGATCGCTGCATACTGTGCATCCAGCGCGGCAGCAGTCATGTTGCGGGTAGAGATACCCCAGCTGTGGTTGATGGCGCGCACGCCCTGCGCCTGGATCTGCGCATACATATCCAAGGTAGCGGTGTCATCGGGATCGGTGCGATATAGCGCGCGCGGACGATAGAAGTTGTCCGGATCCAGGCGCCACTCATAGTAGGTATCACCAAACACACGGGCTGCGGTCAGGTTCGAACCGAATGCTACGCCATGCATGCCTTTGCCATCGCGGTTGGCACCGATGGTACCCAGCACGTGGGTGCCGTGGTCGGCGTAGCTGAAGCCATAGGGCTGGCCTGCCGCGATCAGGCGTGCGGCCAGTGCGGCGGGAACGCCGGGGCCAAGGCCGTAGTAGTTGTAGCCTGGCTGCTCGCCACGGGTTTGTTCGCAGGCACCGGTACCGGCCACCACGCCTGGCGTGGCGCAGTCCGCGCCGATGGTGATGCTGGACGTATTGCGCCCCGCAAATTCCTGATGGGCCAGTGCCGAGCCCGAATCGAACAGGGCAAGACGTACGCCCTGGCCGGTCAGTCCACGTGCATAGGCGTAATCGGCCCCCATCGCACCCAGCCCCCAGTCAGCGTTGAATTCATCGCTGCGCCAACTGGCTGCATCGCCGGGGTTGCCGAGAACGGACGTGTTGGCCGCCGCTGGCGTGGTGGCCGTCGGTGCTGCGGACGCGCCGACGCCTGGTTGCGCCCAGGCCGCCTGCAACTGGCGCTGTTGTTGCCAGACCTCGAATGAGTCGTTGGCCATGGCGGGCAACGTGCTGGCAAGCAGCAATGTGCTGGTGACCGCCAGCGCGAGGCGGCTGTGCAGGGGAGAACGGGAGTGGGACGAACGGCCGTGCAGCGGGTGATTCATCGGACAACTTCCTTGATTGACGGACAACAAGGCCGTTAACCCCGCAGCGCGCCGATCCCCCCCAGTGGTGTGAAGGAAATTTAATGAACAGGTTAATGTTCCGTGACACGGGCGTTCACTCCATCTCCCGGAGGCCTCGCTACCGTGGCCCGGCCTGGGCTCACCAGGCTTATCAAGGAGTGATGTCGATGCGTACTTTCAGGAAAATGATCGCGGGTGCGGTGTTCGCCTTGGCCTGCAGCGGTTCGGTTGCTGTGGCTGGGCCGATTCCGCCATGCGATCTTCCCTGTTGGAAGGCTTACCAGGCGTGTCTGTCCGGTGGCGGTGATGCGATGGAATGCCAGTACGAATACGATCGTTGCATCATGGATCGCTGCGGCGCTGTGTAAGCAGTGGCAATGCAGGATTGATGACGAGCCCCGTCCCTGACGGGGCTCTTCTGTTTCAGCGCCGCCCGCTTGCAGGCCATGCACGCAGCGGCGAGGATGGGGAATCGCATCGGAGCCGCCGCACATGGCCGTCAAACGTGTCGTCGCCAACATCGCCACGCCTGACCCTGCGCGTGCTGCAGCGTTCTATGGCGAGCTGCTGGGCATGCCGGTGGTGATGGACCACGGCTGGATCGTCACCCATGGCGGCGAGGGCAGCGCGCTGGCGCAGGTCAGCTTTGCCACTGAAGGGGGATCCGGCACGGCGGTGCCGGATCTGTCGATAGAAGTCGACAATCTGCAACAGGTACTGGAGCGCATGCGCGCGGCCGGCATCCCGCTGGAATATGGCCCGGCCGATGAGCCCTGGGGCGTGCGCCGCTTCTTCGTCCGTGACCCGTTCGGGCGGTTGTTGAACATCCTTGCCCACACCTGAGCGGCAGAAAGTCTGTCAGCGCCGTTTGGCACTGGTCGGTGGCACGCCGACCATGCGCAGGCAATCATCCACCACGGCGGCGATGAAGGCATCGGCATTCTGTGCGGGTGTGGCGATCAGGTCGTCGGTGGCGCCGTGCACGCCGGCATAGATCAACGAGGCGGTGACTTTGGGCGCTGGAAGCTGCCACAGAGCTGCGGCATTGCCTGCTTCGAGGATGCCCAGCAGTTGCTGCTGGATCGCATTGCGTTCGGCATTGCCACGCTGGTGGTGATGATGGTTGGCGTACACCACGTCGTGCAGTGCATGGGTGCGCACATAAAGTTCGATGTTGGCGCGGATCCAGGCGCGCAGGCGTGCTACGCCATCGCTGGCCGGGTAGCGCTGCACGGCGTGGTCGACGCCTTCCATGAAACGCTGGGTATAGCGCTGCGCCAGCGCCTGCAGAATCTCGGTGCGCGAGGCGAAGTAGGTATAGAAGGTGCCCTTGGCAACGTCCGCTGCGGCGACGATGTCGCTGATGGTTGTGGCATCCACTCCCTTTGACAGGAACAGCGCCTGCGCGGCGTCCATCAGTTCTTCCTGGCGGGTTTCCGCAGGTTTGGTGCGAGGCCTGGCGACAGCTGGGGTCTGCATGTGGGAGGGATCCGGGTGCGACGGGAGCCATTCTAGCTGGCCTGTGGCACCGACTGACCGTCAGTCATTGACCGACGGTCAGTCAGTGGCTACGATGCGTACACATCCTTCCCCCGGGAACCGTACATGCGACGTTTCCAGCGGCCGGCCCTGGTGCTGGCGGCCTACCTCGGCACATTCCTCGCCTCGCTGGACATCAGCATCGTCAACGTCGCCCTGCCGACCCTGCAGCAGGCGTTGAATACCGACATGGCCGGCCTGCAGTGGGTGATCAATGCGTATGCAATCGCGCTGTCGGCGTTGATGCTGTCGGCGGGGCCGCTTGGGGACCGTTACGGTCATCGGCGGATGTGGCTGCTCAGCGTCGCCACCTTCACGCTGGGGTCGCTGCTGTGCGCCTGTGCCGGCAATCTTGCGACCCTGGTAGCCGGGCGTGCAGTGCAGGGCATCGCCGGCGCCTTGTTGATTCCCGCCGCAATGCCGATCCTCAGCCACGCGTTTCCCGATGCGCGCCAACGTGCGCGTGCGATCGGTGGCTGATCGGCGTTCAGTGCGCTGGCCCTGGTGCTTGGCCCGCTGCTGGGCGGCGTGCTGGTACAGCGCGTCGGATGGCCCAGCATCTTCCTGATCAACCTGCCGTTGGGCCTGCTCGCACTGGCGCTGGGCGCCTGGGGAATTCCGGAGCGGCGGCATCCGCAGCACGCTGCGCTGGACCCTGCCGGGCAGCTGCTCAGCATCGTCGCGCTGGGTGCGCTGAGCTATGGCCTGATCGCGATCGGCGCGCATGGCCTGCTTGCCCCGGTGACGCTGCTGGCGCTGGGCGTGGCAGCTGCCGGGTTGATCCTGTTCGGCATCGTCGAACGCCGGGTGGCACGCCCATTGCTGCCGCTGGACCTGTTTGCCGACCGCCGCTTCGGCATGTTCAACCTGGCCTCGTTCGTCCTGGGCTTCACTGCCTATGCCAGCCTGTTCTTCCTGTCGCTGTTCTTCCAGCAGGCGCAGGGGCACAACGCTGCGCTGGCAGGCTCCCAGTTGGCCCCGCAGTTCCTGTTGATGGGTGCCGTCTCGCTGTTGTTCGGGCGTCTGGTCGCCCACCTCGGGCTGCACGCCGCGCTGGTGCTGGGCTACGCCCTGGCTGGGGTGGCGCTGTGCGCGATGGCCACGTTCGAACCGGCTACTTCGCACGCTTGTTCCAGTGCTGTGCTGGTGCTGCTTGGCATTGGAATGGGGCTGGCAGTGCCGGCGACCGGCATGGCGGTCATGGCCAGCGCGCCGGTCGAGCGCGCGGGTATCGCCTCAGCCACGATGAACGCGTTACGTCAGGCAGGCATGAGCCTGGGCATCGCGCTGCTGGGCAGCCTGATGGGCCAGCGCGCCGTGCAGCAGTTCGCCGCGTCCGCGCAGGCGGCCGGGCAGCGGGAGCTGGCGGCACAGGCGCGCGAACTGATCCTGCAACCGGGCTCGATGCACGCCACGCCGCAGATGCTGACGTGGTATCGCAGTGCGATGGCCAGTGGTTTCGGATGGGCGATGGCTGTGGCCGGTGCGCTGGCCCTGCTTGCGGCGCTCGGGCTGTATCGGCAGCGCGCTCCGGCCTGACGCGCTGCATTCAGCCCTGCTGGCGTTGCGGACCCGCTGCCGTGCGTTCGATCTCCTGAGGCTGTTGTTGCTGCTGGCGCGCATTGGCGTGGCGAGCGTGTCCACCTTCACGACCGATCTCGGCCATGTGCTGGCGGTTGCGGCTGATCGCCTCGCCGCCCTTGCGGCCTGCGACACGTGCCTCGGCCGGACTGAATTCATGCGCGTTGCCGGAGGCATGTGCGGCGCGCCCGCCCTTGGCCGCGATCGCGCGCTGCTTTTCCTGGTCCATTGATGCGAAACCCCGGTTGGAGCTGCGCGGGTTCTGCTCAGTCATGTGAAATCTCCTGCGGTATGGGGGTCGCCTTCGTAGACGACGGCATCCATGCTTGGCCATCGCACGCTAAGTCCAGGTCGCCATCTTGGCCCTGGTTTTCACGCGCCCTGCGCACGGGGCTGATCAGGCAGCCATTCAGGCGGGCGCTGCCTTCGCTGCCGCCAGTGCCATGCCACTGACCACCGACCCGATCGTCTCTACGTCTGCCAAGGGAGCTCCCTGGTTCAGTCGCGCCTGCAGAGCTCCGTGGGAGACGGCGAAGACGATCGCTTGGCCGAGCAGTGCGTGGGTACGCAGCACCGTCTCGGCGCTGGATGGTTCGCTGCCGCGCAGGCACGCTACGCACGCGGCCAACGTGGTGTGCAGGGGTTCGAACAGCGTACGGTGGGCACTGGCGAACGCCGCCGTCGGTTGGATCTGTTCGCGCGCCAACAGCAGCGTGCGTGGACCCGCATCCGGCGCCGACAGCAAGGCATGGACGAATGCCCGCATCAACTGCTGCAGCTGCTGCGCGGCCTGCCGCGCGCCGCTGGGTGGCGTTGCCGGCAGCGGCAATCGCTCGGCAATGGCTTGAGCGCAGCGCTGCAGTACGGCGGCATACAGTTCCTGCTTGCCACCGAAGTGATAGGGAATGGCTGACTGGCTGCAGCCGGCCATGTCCACCAGCTGGCGGGTACGCACACCCTCCACGCCGAACGCGCTGAACAGCTGCAGCCCCGCGTGCAGCAGTCGGGCTCGGGTCTGCCCGCTGCGCGTCTCGGCCGCGCGCCGCCGTGCCGGTGTCTGCAGATGGGCGATGAACTCAGGCATCGGCCTGCATCAGCCATGTCGAGTTTTCATTGAGCGCGGTACCCGCTTCCGCGCCGACGATGACCGTACCGCCGATGTTGGCCATGTGCCGGCCGAATGCACAGTTCGGTTCGAAGGCGAAGCACATGCCGGCCTGCAGGGGCAGTTCGCGCCCGACAGTCGGCAGCGGCGCGATGTGCGCATAGCGCGCGGCCTCCGGCAGCGCTTCGATGCCCGGTGCACGGCCGAAGCCAATCGGTCCATAGGGGTTGAGGCTGTGGACCAACGGATGCACGTGCCAGCCGCCCGCCTCCAGCAGGGGCGCTTCCATCGCGTCGACGACATCGCCGAAGGTATTGCCCACGCGCAGTGCGGACAGGCCTGCTTCGTAGCTGCTGCGGGCGACGGCAGCGGCGCGATGGATGTCGTCGTGCACCTCGCCAATGGCAACCGCGGCCTGATGCTGGGTTTCCATCAGCCCGTACAGTGCGAAGATCTCCGACAGCACCAGGTCACCATCGCGCAGAATGCGCGGCGGCTGCGCACGATACTGCCAGGCGGGTGGTCCCCAGCCCACATACTCGGGACCCGAGCCGAGCAACACCTCGGCGGTATAGCCCCCCAGCGAGAAACAGGCGGCGGTCACTGCGGCAACCAGTTCGGCTTCCGAAACACCGGGGCGAGCAGTGGCACGCAGCGCCTCGCTCATGGATTCACCGATCCAGGCGGCATGCGCAATCAGCGCCAGTTCCTCCTGGCTCTTTACCGAGGCGCGCTGGAAGAACGCACGATATACCGGTACGAATTCCGCGTTCGGCACCGCCGCCTGCATGCCCTGCAGGGTGCGCGCGGGCATCGCGCCGTCGAAGTAGAACGGTGGATAGGGCTCCAGCCCCAGCACGCCGATACGTGCCGTGTGCAGGCCACATTGCTGCAGCCAGCGGCCAACCTCCAGACCGGATTTTCCAACCCACAGCTGTTCGGGTGCGATCCACTGCAGGTCGCCGCGCAGGCAGGCCTGCAGGTGGTCGGCAATCATCAGCGAGGCAAAGGTGAACACCCGTGGCGGCTGGTCGCCGACGAACACCACGATCGAGCCGGGCCGGTCATTGGTGAAGTAGCAGTCCGGCGAGAACCCGGCCGGTGCGGCGGCTTCCCGGTCGCCATGCACAACCAGGGCATCGAGGCGTTCACTGGCCATGAGGTCGCGGGCCAGGGCCCAGCGGCGGTCGCGTTCCATCAGGCTGAGCGGTGCGGGCGGCGTGCGCATGAGGAGTATTCCAGGGGAAGGAGCGCGCAGGCTCGATCACGCAGTTGAATGAATCAACCGCTTGAATCGGCATTGCACGTGCGCTGCTGCGGGGGCAGCTGAAGTCGGCGATTGCGCAGCGTTGTCGATGATCGTGATGGGGCCACCGTTGCTGTTGATAGGATGCGCAACAACGCCACTCGCCTGGCCACGACAGGGACGTAGAACATGAACAGGATTGGACTGATCGCAGTGCTGGCCTGTACCGCTCCCGTCCACGCAGCCAGCCCTCTGTTGTCCGGCAGCTTCGTCCACGTTGGCTACTCGGGCAGCGACGAACAACTGCCGGCCGCGCAGTTGCCGCTGTTCCTGGATGAACTGCAGGACCTGGGCAACGACACGATCATCCTCGGTCAGGTGCGTGCCATCCGTGCCGGCGTGGGCTGCGCCAGCGGCGTGCAGGATTTCGAATGGATTGCCGGCTTTCCCGGCAAGCTCGGCACCGTGCTCGATGCGGCGGCCGCGCGCGGCATGAAGGTCGTGGTCGGCACCACCTACAGCTCGGGGCAGTGCGCCACCTTCTGGCAGGGGCAGAACGCAACGGCCGTGGCACAGGATGCGGCGCAGTCGCTGGCCCAGCTGGGCCAACAGTACGGATCGCATCCGGCGTTCGCGGGCTGGTACATCACCGACGAGCCAGCACAGGTGCCGGCTGATCGCGCGCCGTTCTACCGTGCGATCGTGACGGCGCTCAAAGGCAGTACACCCGCGCGGCCGGTGATGGTGGCCCCCTACCTGGCGTCATCCAGCGTGGGTCCGGCCAGTGTGGGCCGGGCTGCTGCACAGTTCCGTACGGCCACCGGCGTGGATGTGCAGATCTGGCAGGACGGCATCGGCGCCGCCTCGCATGCACGCCTGTTCCAGTGGGATCGCCCAGGTCATTCCACCGAGGCGTATTACGAGGCGCTGTCGGCGGCGCTGGGGGCCAGCGGCCTGTGGGCCGACATCGAACTGTTCAACCATGGCAGTCCCTTGTTCCTGGGAACCGGCAACGGATTGTCCGGTGCCTATCGCTCCGCGTCAGTGCAGCGCATCAACCAGCAGTTGTGGAGCGCGCGTTCGGCCGGCAAGCGCGTTGCCTGGCTCAACCAGTACCACATGTCCGAGGTGGTCGGCCCCGGCCAGGGCTATGCCGAATCTCCGCGGTTGATGAACACCTATCGCGGGCTGTATGGGCTCGGTGCGTCCTACAGTGTCGATCCGGTGCAGACCACCTACAGCTACAGCGTGGCGCCGGATGCAAACTATCCCGACAGCACCGGGCATGAACTGTTCGATCGCCGGGTGGGGGATCCGCGCAACCCGATGGATGCCGGCTGGGTAGGCGTGCATGGCAACGCCAGCATCACCATCGACCTGGGCCAGCGCCGGCGGGTGGACTGGATCGGCCTGCATACGATGACCCGCCCGGCGTGGGGCATCGTCACGCCGACAGCTGTGGAGGTGATGTGTGCCGAGCCGGGCGCCGCTGCGGTGAAGATCGGTGTGCTGTCGGCGCCATTCCCCCAGGCCGGACTGAGCGGTTCGACCGAAGAGGAATACGTGCTGGGCAACGCCGCGCCGCTGGCCGCGCAGTGCCGTACGCTGGAGCTGCGGTTGGCCAATGGCAGCTGGACGTTCCTCAGTGAAATCGAGATGGCGGCCGAGCAGTAAGCGCCTCAGCGTTGGGGCGTGCCACGCAGTCGCTGCGCGAACGGCCGCTGTTCAAGCGCCTGCAGTGCCTCGCGCAGCACCTGCTCCAATGACTGTCCAAGATCGGCATCGAGGCTGCGCGCCGCGCGTGCCGTGGCCTGCCACTGCGCCTGCAGCGCCGGCAACGCCTGCAACGCGCGCGGGCTCAGCTGCAGGATGCGCTCGCGGCTGTCTTCACCGACCGCAGCGTGCAGCCAGCCGTCGCGCACCATTGCTGAAACCGTCTGGCTGAGCGCCGAATGGCTGAGCCCGCAGGCCAGTGCGAGATCCTTGATGCGGCAGGGTCCCTGCGCCATCAGCGTGCGCAGCACCGGGGTGTAGCGCGGCCGGTAGTCCAGCTTCAGGTCGCGGTAGGCCTGCTCGACCGCCGGGTCCAGCTGGTCGAGCAGGGCCCGCAGCAGTGTTCCCAGGGTGGCATGTTGGAGATCCATGGTGGCGATGATATATAAGAGCTTACATATCATCAACGTGGGGTGCGGTCATGGCAGTTTCGTGGATGCTGGGCGCGCTGCTGGCGGCGTCCTGCCCGGCCCAGGACGCGGTGCTGCAGGCGGCGGCCACGGCGATACAGGCGCAGTACCTGGACGTGGCCGAAGGCGCGCACATTGCTGAGGCCGTTCGCGGCTGGTCCACCCAGCAGCGCTATGTGGACAGCTGCGCGGACCCCAAGGCGTTCAGCGCACGCTTGAACCAGGATCTGGACGTGTTCGATGGCCACTTCCATGTCGAGCGGGTGGATGCCCGCGCCGGCCAGGACGACTGGCTGATGGCCTGGCGCGCGGATGCGCGCAGCAATGGTGCGGGCGTGCGCGAGGTGCGGGTGCTGGAAGGCAACATCGGTTACCTGCGCCTGAGCACCTTCTATCCGCTCGATCTGGCCCGGCCGAAGCTGGCTGCTGCCTTCACCCTGCTGGCCGACACCGATGGCCTGGTGCTGGACCTGCGCCAGAACGGTGGTGGCGATGACGGCAGTGCGGACCTGCTGGTGCGGACCCTGCTGGCGGCGGAGATCACCCAGGTGCAGTCACTGCAACGCCGTGGCCAGCGCAGTCCGGTACCGTTGCCACCGGCGAGCCTGGGGCTGTACCTGAAGCCGCTGGTGGTTCTGATCGACCGCCGCACCGGGTCGGCCGCCGAATTCGTCGCGTACTCGCTGCAGGCGCAGGGGCGGGCACGTGTCGTTGGTAGTCGAAGTGGCGGTGCGGCACATATGTTCGATGATCCTGTGCTGCTGCCGGATGGCTATCAGATCAGCATTCCCGACCGGCAGCCGATCAACCTCCGTACCGGAACCAACTGGGAACGCACCGGCGTCACGCCTGATGCAGCAGGCGGTGACGATCCGCTGTTCGTCGCCCGCCAGCTGCTGGCCCGATCGGCATCGCCAGAATGAACGCACAATTGCAACCGCGCCCTATCGCAGACGACATGCAGCGTGCCTAGAATCGATGCATCCCGGTAGTTCCCGGGCGCTTCGAGTGAATGGACTCAATGAAGATTCTGTTGACCGGCAGTTCCGGGCGGATCGGGCGTGCGATCTTCGGCGCGCTGGCGGCGGCCCACGAAGTGGTGGGGCTGGATCGCAGCCCATTCGCCACCACCCGCATCATTGCCGATGTCACCGATCGTCAGGCCGTGAAGCGGGCAGTGCAGGGCGTCGACGCGGTGATCCATACCGCCGCCCTGCACGCACCCCATGTCGGCCTGGTGCCGGATGCGGTATTCCAGCAGATCAATGTGGAGGCGACCGCACACCTGTTGCAGGCTGCCCGCGAGGCCGGTGCACGCCGCTTCGTGCTGACCAGCACCACGGCGCTGTATGGCCATGCGGTGGTGGCGGGCGGTTGCCGCTGGATCGATGAAGATACCGAGCCGCTGCCACGCACCATCTACCATCGCAGCAAGCTGCAGGCCGAGGCGTTGGCTGAAGCCGCTGCGGCGCCGGGCTTCAGCGTGCGCGTGCTGCGCATGGCCCGCTGTTTCCCCGAGCCACCGGAGCGGATGGCGATGTTCCGCCTGCACCGCGGCATCGACGCGCGCGACGTGGCCAGCGCACATGCCGCGCTGCTGCACGATGAGGGCGCTGCCTTCGCACGCTACATTGCCTGCGCACCGACGCCGTTCCTGCGCGAGGATTGCCTGGAACTGGCGACCCAGCCGTGCAGGGTGCTGGCCCGCCGCGCCCCGCAGTTGCTGGCCGAGTTCGAGCGCCGTGGCTGGCCGCTGCCGCTGAGCATTGACCGCGTCTACGACAGTGCACTGATGCGCCGCACATTGGGCTGGCAGCCGCGCTTCGGCCCGGACGACGTGCTGCAGCAGTACGCGGTTGGCAGCATCGAGGTGCTGCCGCGGGCGGAATGGATCAAGGACCGCGTGGCCGAATAGGGCGGCAGCCGGGCGGGTTCCTGACCCGACCCTGAGCAGGTTCAGGAATGTGCAGATGGACCGCCTCAACCTCGTTCGCAGGCGGCCGCTAACCCGGTGCGCTTCCAGCGCCGGGCGTGTCCCGGCGGCCGGTGGCCTGCGCGACGGATCGCGCACCTGCGCGGTGCCCTCGCGGTGCCGGTCGTCCTGAACTGCCTTGCGGATCCTTCCATGCCTTCTCCCCGTTCCGCCGCTGCCCGCCGCCCGGGCAGCATCGCCCACAAGCTGATGCTGGGCACCGCTGCGATCGCGCTGCTGTGCTTCGGCCTGACTGCGTTCCTGATCTACCGCCAGGCCAGCGCCAGCCTGATCGACGCCTCGCGCCAGACCATGGCCAGCGAAGCCACCGCCGAAGCCCGCCAGGTCGCGGCCGATCTGGGCACCGCCTTTGCCAGCAACGACGCCATGGTCGAGGCCGTGCTCGCCCAGCGCGCGCGCGGCGATGTTCCGGACCGTGCCAGCCTGGCTGCCGTGCTGGGCGAGCAGCTGCGCACCCACCCCGAGTGGCTGGGCAAGAGCACCATGTGGGAGGCCGACGCCTTCGATGGCAAGGATGCCGAGTTCGTCAACACTGAAGCGCACGATGCCACCGGTCGTTACATGAGCTACTGGGCCTGGCACGATGGCAAGCCGCAGCAGTCGACGATGACCGACTACACCGAGACGGCCAGTGGCTCCGGTGACTGGTACATGGTGCCCAGCCGCGACAAGCTGGCGAAGGTAAGCGAGCCCTACGCCTACGACATCGGTGGCCAGCAGGTGCTGATGAGCACGCTGAGCACGCCGATCATCGAAAACGGCCGGTTCCTCGGTGTATTTACTGTGGACTTCTCGCTGGCGGCGCTGCAGAAGCACCTGGCCACGCTCAAGCCGATGGGCGCCGGGCGCGTCGAACTGCTCTCGCCGAATGGCGTGGTGCTGGCCTCGGCCAATGCCGCCGAAATCGGCAAGCCACGAGGCGACGCATTGACCCGCAGCATGCTGGCAGACATCGCCGCCGACCGCCGGTTCGAAGCCTTCACTCCGGATGCCGCCGGCAACGTGCGCGTATACGTGCCGCTGCGTGTGGGCGATGCGCCGCAGCGCTTTGCACTGGGTGTGGTGATGCCGCACGCGGTGATCGTGGCCGAGGCGCGCCAGCTGCTGTGGCTGACCCTGCTGGTTGGTGTGGTGGCCGCGCTGACGCTGAGTGCCGGTGTCTATGTGCTGCTGCGCCGGTTGGCGATCCGCCCACTGGCCGAAGCCGTGCGCGTGGCCGGCGATGTCGCCGCGGGCAAGCTGGACAGCACCCTGCCGGCACGCAGCAACGACGAAGTGGGCCGCCTGCTGGACGCGATGCAGGGCATGCGGGGGCAGCTGCAGTCGGTGATGGCGGCGCAGGCGGAAATGGCGCGTCGCCATGACGCCGGTGAAATCAGCTACCGCATGGACGCCTCGGCGTTCCCGGGTGAGTACGGCCGGATGGTGGCTGACAGCAACCAGCTGGTGGCCTCCAGCAACGCCGTCACCCAGCGCCTGGTCGACGTGATGCAGCGCTATGCGGTGGGTGACCTGAGCGTGGACATGGAAGCGCTGCCGGGCGAGAAGGCGGTGTTCACCGCTGCAATGGCCACTACCAAGAGCAACCTGGCGGCGATCAACGATCAGATCCAGCAGCTGGCCGCTGCCGCCGCCGCCGGCGATTTTGCGGTGCGCGGCGACACGCTGCGTTTCGACCACGACTTCCGCCGCATGGTGGAAACCCTCAACACCATGATGCAGGTCAGCGACCACAACCTGGCCGAGCTGTCGACGCTGCTGCGCGCGATTGCCGCAGGCGACCTCAGCGCGCGCATGCAGGGCGACTTCCACGGCGTGTTCGCGGTGATGCGCGACGATGCCAACAGCACCGTGCAGCAGCTGACCCAGATCGTTGGCCAGATCCAGCAGTCGGCGGCCAGCATCCGCCTGGCGGCGGGTGAGATTGCCGCCGGCAACAGTGACCTGTCGCGCCGCACCGAGCAGCAGGCGGCGAACCTGGAAGAGACCGCGGCCTCGATGGAAGAGCTGACCTCCACGGTGCGCCAGAATGCCGACCACGCGCTGCAGGCCAACACCCTGGCCGGCTCCGCAGCGGGCGTGGCCAGCGAAGGCGGGCAGGTGGTCAGCCAGGTGGTGCAGACCATGGAACAGATCGAGGCCTCCTCGCAGCGCATTGCCGAGATCATTTCGGTAATCGATGGCATCGCGTTCCAGACCAACATCCTGGCGTTGAACGCGGCGGTGGAAGCGGCGCGTGCCGGCGAACAGGGCCGCGGATTCGCCGTGGTCGCCAGCGAAGTGCGTGCGCTGGCCCAGCGCTCGGCAGGCGCGGCCAAGGAGATCAAGGAGCTGATCGACGCCTCGGTGGCGCAGGTCGGTGCCGGTGCGCAGCTGGTGCACGGCGCGGGCCGCACCATGCAGGAAATCGTCGGCCAGGTCGGCCGAGTGAACGAGATCATGGCCGAGATCTCGGCAGCCTCGCGCGAGCAGTCGGCGGGCATCGAGCAGGTCAACCAGACCGTGGTGCAGATGGACGAGACCACCCAGCAGAACGCCGCGCTGGTGGAAGAGGCCAGTGCCGCTGCGCGCGCAATGGAAGAACAGGCCGAGCAGCTGGCGGTGGCGGTCTCGCGCTTCCGCCTGCAGGCCGAGCCGGTGGCTACGGTCCGCCGCGCGGCCTGATCCTGTTGCGCGCACATGAAGACGCCCGGCCAAGGCCGGGCGTCTTCATTTCTGCTTGATGCTATGCCAGGCCGGAGTGCGGCGGCAGCATCGCGTCAGAACATGCCTTCGAAGGGATTCCAGCTGGCTTTGCCCTTCACCTGCTCCAGGTAGTAGCTGTAGTTGGTGCTGGCGGCAACCAGGAAGTTCATGGCGATGAACAGCGGGCGCGCGATGATGTCCGGCAGGAACAGGGACACGATGCCCAGCACGAGGCCGATGCCGATCACCACCAGCGCCTTGCGCCACATGCCCAGAATGAACAGGTAGATGAAGCCGAAGAAGAAGGCGAAGAAGTTGATGTTGATCTTGAGGCGGTCGCCGAAGGACAGCGCCTTCCAGGCTTCCTTGAAGCGCGGCTCCTTCGGAGCGCCGTGCTGCTGGAAGAAATTGAAGCGGAACTGCCACTTCGGGCTGAAGCGGGAGAGGTCGACGGTGTTCATTGACGATTACGTCCTTGTAGGAAAACGGTTACATGATACGGGGCCGACGGTTCAGGAAACTACCCTCAACCGTCAAAAATGTGACGCGCCCGGCATGTGCAGGCCTGCGGCGGGGCGCCGCACCGTCACCCATCCGCCTTGTTTTTAGGATAGGGTGCGCAGTTCCGCTGCCGCCCCAGCTGAACCCGGGCGGCGGCGGGATGTCCATGGAGGTTGCATGACCACACCTGCTATACCGGAAAACGCACCGGGACCGGTGCTCCTGCCGACACCTGAAGTGGTGCAGGCACAACAACTGCTCGCACGCCAGCAACTGGCGGTAGCGATGGACCGTGCACGCACGGCCGCTACGCAGAACGCGGCCGCGGCCGCGCTGGAAAGCGAGTAATCCGCAACACCGCCGATCGCGCTGGCGTGCTGCCAGCGCGATCGCGGCGCGCGCCGCCGGTCAGAACCGCGCGGTCATGCTCATGAAGTAGCTGCGCCCGGCCACGAAGTAGTCGGTGGAGCCCTCCGCATACAGCTTCTTGTCGGCCAGGTTGCTGACGCCGCCGCGCAGGGTCAGTACCTCGTTGACGTTCCAGGCTGCGGTCAGGTCATACAGGGTGTAGGCCTTGAGGAAGGTCGTGGCGGTACCGGTCTGCTTGCCGGTGTACTGCGCCGACAGGCTGCTGGAAAACACCGTATTGGGCGTCCAGTCCAGCGACGAATAGCCGGAAAACTCCGGCGTATCGATCAGATTCCTGCCGGTGGTCAGGTTCTTGGCTTCCTTCATCCAGGTGGCCGAGGTGCGCCAGCGCCACTGCTCGCCGAAGCGGACATTGAAGTTGCCTTCCATGCCACTGGTGCGCGCGCGCTGCACGTTGCTCATGCGCGTCCACCAGATGCCGTTGAACTTGCCCAGGGGCGCGTACTCGATCTTGTTCTTGAAGTCGGTATGGAAGTAGGTCAGGCCGGCATCGAACAGGTCATTGTCGAAGCTGATGCCGATCTCTCGGTTGGTGCTGGTTTCCGGGTCCAGGTCCGGGTTGCCGGCCATGTAGCAGCCACCGCGGGTATAGCCCAGCGGGATCAGCGAGGTGCAGCCGCGGCCGCCGGACTGGGTGGCCGCGCTGGGCGAATTCTCGGTCAGGCTGGGCGCGCGGAAGCCCTTGGAGACGCCACCGCGGATCGTCCACTGTTCGGCCGGGTGCCAGACCAGGTACGCACGCGGGCTGACGTGGCTGCCGAACTTCTCATGGTGATCCAGGCGTGCGCCCACGGTCAGCGCCAGCGTGCGGTGCAGCTTCAGTTCGTCCTCGACAAACAATGCCCAGGTAACCACTTCCAGGTTGGAGCCGCTGACGGCATTGCCGGCATAGTCGATCGGCGCGCGGCCGATGGTATCGGTATTGGTCAGTTCCTGGCGCTTCCACTGGCCACCGACGGCGAACTGGTGTTCAACGCCCAGGGTGAACGGCGTGGTCAGGCTGCCTTCGATGATGGTATCGGTGGCCTCGGAGCGGCCGGTGGCACCGATGTCGTTCTTGTACTCGGTCCAGTACGCGCTGAGCTTCGAGTTGCCGAAGCTCCACTTGCCATCGTGGTTGAGTGCCAGCGAGCTGCGCTTGAGTTCGCTGGCACCCCAGGCGCCTTCGTCCTGCTTTTCCAGCGAGGCGTCGATGAAGGCCTGCTGCACGCCGTGGCCGGCTTCCAGCGACAGTTCCTGCGCATCGCTGAGCTTCCACTGCAGCAGCGCGTCGACATTGCGGTCCTTCTCGCCGGCGTAGGCATTGCCATAGACACCACCGTTGGAGCGGTCCGAGTCGCGGCGCATGCTGTTGGCACCGATGCGCAGGCCGAAGCGCTCGCCGAGCGGGCCGGAGAACGTCGCACCGATCTGCTGGGTATCACCGCGCTTGCCATCACCCGGGCGGGTATAGCTGTGGGTGGCGCTGCCGTTCCAGTCATCACCGATGCGCTTGGTGATGATGTTGATCACGCCGCCCATGGCGTCGGAGCCGTACAGTGACGACATTGGTCCGCGCACCACCTCGATCCGTTCGATCTGGTCGGGCGAGATCCAGTTCAGATCCTGGCGGCCGAGGTCGGGACGGTAGTTGGTCGAGGCCGAGCTGCCCATGCGCTTGCCGTCCACCAGCACCAGCGTGTAATTGGACGGCATGCCACGCAGCTTGATCTTGGACTGCTCGCCGACCGCGCTGAGGCCACCGGTCACGCCCGGCACGCGGCTGAGCAGGGTGGCCAGGTCGTGCACCGGCTGGCGCTCGATGTCCTCACGGCTGATCACGCTGATGCTGGCCGGTGCATCCTTGATCCATTGCTGGTTGCCCGAGGCGGTGACCACCACGGTATCCAGATCCTTGGTGGAGGCATCGGCGCTGGCCTCTGCGGCGGCCAGGCCGGGCAGGGCCAGCAGGCAGGCGGTGGCCAGAGCGCAGGCCAGGCGGGTGCGCGGCAGGCGCGCGGAAGGGGTACGGAACGACAGGGACATGACGGCTTCCATCGGAGGAGGGGGACCCGGTGGAAGCAGCAGGCGCACGCAGACAGCAGGCAGCCCCCTTCCATGGGTCGTTGGGCGCTGGGTGGGAACCGGCGCAGCTGGGTGGGTCTCGGCCGTGCGGAAGACGGTGACCTGCCTGGTTAATGAAATGATAACCGTTCGCGTTTGTTACGATCCAGTACCTGGGGCGACCAAGTGACATCCGTTCCCCTGCCCCGGCACTCGCCTGCTGTTTGCTGAATGGGGATAAATCCCGGCGTAGACCTTCGCACTCGGCTTACATCCGGCGCCCTAGACTGAGCCGCATTTTCGATTCCGCCCCGTTGGAGATCGTGTGGGTTCCGGTAGTGACAGACAGCGACTGCGTGGCGTGACGCCGACGCAGCCAGGACAAGTGCGGGCGCCGGGAAAGCGCGCCGGGAACCTTGGTGCATGCAGCCCGGCCGGGATGGCCGGCCGTGCCGACTGCGCGGAGTAGGCGGCAATGGAGGTGCAGACCATCCATGCGGAAGCAGATACGTCCCGGCTTGATGCCGGCTGGACGCTGCTGCCGGCCGAATCGCCGTTGCAGATGCCCGAGCAGACCCTGCGCGAAGGCCAACTGAAGGTTCGCCGCCACCGCACCTCGCCGCGGCTGATCGGCCTGCGCCGGTTCTATATCTTCGGCGGCACGCTGGCGATGACCGCCATCGCTACCCGGATGATGTGGCGGGTGCTGTCGGCCAATGGCATCAGCGTGCTCGAGGCCTGCCTGCTGGTGCTGTTTGTCGGCCTGTTCGCCTGGATCGCGCTGTCTTTCGCCAGCGCCGTGGCCGGCTTCCTGACTGCCGTGTTCGACCGGGGGTATCGCCTCGGCATCGACCCGGACAAGCCACTGCCGACCGTGCACAGTCGCACCGCGCTGCTGATGCCGACCTACAACGAAGATCCGCGCCGGCTGCTGGCCGGCCTGCAGGCGATCTACGAGTCGGTGGCCGCCACCGGCCAGCTCGACCGGTTCGACTTCTTCGTGCTCAGTGATACCCGGCGCGAAGACATCGCGCGGGCCGAGGAGCAGGTGTTCGCCGAACTGCGCGAGCGCGTGCCCGATGGCCAGGCGCGGCTGTTCTACCGCCGCCGTGGCGACAACAGCGGGCGCAAGGCCGGCAACATCGCCGACTGGGTCCGCCGCTTCGGCGGTGCCTACCCGCAGATGCTGATCCTGGACGCCGACAGCCTGATGACCGGCGACAGTATCGTGCGCCTGGTCGCGGGCATGGAGCACAACGCCGACGTCGGCCTGATCCAGACCCTGCCGTCGGTGATCGGCGGGCGCACCCTGTTCGCGCGCATGCAGCAGTTCGGCGGCCGTGTGTACGGTCCGGTGATCGCCCGTGGCGTGGCCTGGTGGCACGGTGCCGAGAGCAATTACTGGGGCCACAACGCCATCATCCGCACCCGCGCCTTCGCCGATCAGGCCGGGCTGCCTGCGCTGCCGGGGCGCAAGCCGTTCGGTGGCCACGTGCTCAGCCATGACTTCGTCGAAGCGGCGCTGATGCGTCGTGGCGGCTGGGCCGCGCACATGGTGCCGTACCTGGGCGGCAGCTATGAAGAAGGTCCGCCGACCCTGACCGACCTGCTGGTGCGCGACCGCCGCTGGTGCCAGGGCAACCTGCAGCACGGCAAGGTGGTCGGCAGCCGTGGCCTGCACTGGATCAGCCGCATGCACATGCTGATCGGCATCGGTCATTACTTCACCGCGCCGATGTGGGCGATGCTGATGCTGATCGGCATCGCCATCCCGCTGTTCCAGGAAGGCATCGATTTCAACGCGCTGCTGCACCTGTCGCCCAGCGTGTACTGGCGGGCCCAGGACGAGGAACAGGTGGTGCGCCTGTTCGCGGCGACCATGGCGGTGCTGCTGCTGCCCAAGGTGCTGGGTTA
Organism: Stenotrophomonas sp. 86428_Sma; assembly: GCF_056481585.1. Lineage (NCBI taxonomy): Bacteria > Pseudomonadati > Pseudomonadota > Gammaproteobacteria > Lysobacterales > Lysobacteraceae > Stenotrophomonas > Stenotrophomonas sp. 86428_Sma. The sequence continues at coordinate 4,344,437 of NZ_CM151156.1, read as the reverse complement.
CCTGGCGATGCTGCTGGACCCGGTCGACCGCCGCGGGTGTGGCGGTGCCCTGCGCGCGTTCGTCTCGATGCTGGTGGAAACCGTATTGGCCGCGCTGATGGCGCCGGTGGTGATGTACGTGCAGTCGCGCGGCGTGGCCGAAGTGCTGTCCGGCCGCGATTCGGGGTGGGACGCGCAGCAGCGTGACGATGGTGGCATTTCGTGGCTGGCGCTGATCCGTGGCTACGGTGGGCTGGGGGTGTTCGGCGCCTTCATGGGCATGCTGGCCTGGGCGGTGTCGCCATCGCTGGCCGCGTGGATGGCGCCGGTGGTGATCGGCATGGTGCTGGCGGTACCGGTGGTGGCACTGACGTCTTCGCGTGGCCCCGGCGCCTTCCTGCACCGTCTTGGCCTGCTTGATATCCCCGAGGAGAACATCCCGCCGCCGGTGCTGGTACGCGCCGCGCAGCTGCGCCGGGAAGCGGCCGAACAACCGCCGCTGTACTGATCGTCCCGCGGCAGCGGCATAATGCGGCTCGAACTTGAAGGAGCCGCATCATGCTGCAAACGGTGGAACAGGAGACCGGCGCCTCGCCGCAGTGGTCGGTGATCTGGCTGCACGGCCTCGGTGCCGATGGCCACGACTTCGCGCCGATCGTGCCGGAGCTGGTGCGTCCGCATTGGCCGGCGCTGCGCTTCGTGTTCCCGCATGCACCGGTGCGGCCGATCACGATCAACAACGGCGTGCCGATGCGCGGCTGGTACGACATCGTCGGCATGGATTTCCGTTCGCGCGCCGACATGGTGGGCGTGCAGGAATCGGTGGTACAGCTGGATGCGCTGATCGCGCGCGAGATCGAGCGTGGCATCGCGCCGGAGAAGATCTTCCTGGCCGGTTTCTCGCAGGGGGGCGCGATCATCCTGACCGCCGCGCTGTCACGCACTGCGCCGCTGGCCGGCCTGATCGCGCTGTCCACCTACCTGCCCGAAGCCGACGGCGCAAAGCGCGCTGAAGGCGCCGTGCAGGTGCCGGTGTTCATGGCCCATGGCAGCAGCGATCCGGTGATTCCGCAGGCGGTGGCCGCACACAGTGCGCAGGCACTGCAGGCGCTGGGCCTGGAGGTGGAATGGCACAGTTACCCGATGGCCCACCAGGTCTGCGCCGAAGAGATCCAGGCGCTGGGTGACTGGTTGCAGGAACGCCTGGGCGCTGCCTGACCCATGCCGCCGGCCAGCGCCCCGCCCTGGATGCCGGAACTGTGCCGCCTGCCGCGGCTGGCGGCGATGCTCGGCCTGGCCGAACTGGTGGTGGTGGTGCTGGCCCTGGCTCCGGATGGCAGCCGCCACTGGACTGTGGGCGAACTGCTGTCGGCCAGTGGTTTCGCGTTGTGGCTGGCGCTGGCTGTAACGGCCAGCCTGTGCCTGCTGCGGAACGCGTTGTCGAGGTTGCCACAGGTTCTGGGGGCGGTCTCGGCCATCGCACTGGCGACGCTGATCGCGGTGGTCTGCGCGGGCATCGTGCATGCCCTGTACGCGGTGCTTGGCGACAGCTTCGCCCGCGGCATCAGCTTCTGGCGCTTCACGCTGGGCAGCGCGGCGACGACGGCGCTGATCACTGCCTTGGCTCTGCGCTACTTCTATGTGAGTGATCGCTGGGCCGCGCAGGTACAGGCCAACGCACGCGCACAGGCCGATGCCCTGCAGGCGCGGATCCGCCCGCATTTCCTGTTCAACAGCATGAACCTGATCGCCAGCCTGCTGCATCGCGACCCGGTCGTGGCCGAGCGTGCGGTGCTGGACCTGTCCGATCTGTTCCGTGCCGCGCTGGGGGCGGGCGAGGGTGATTCCACCCTGCGTGACGAATGCGAGCTGGCCGAGCGCTACCTGTCGATCGAATCACTGCGCCTGGGCGAGCGCCTGCAGGTGCGCTGGCAGCGCGACGAACCGCTGCCCTGGGATCTTCCCCTGCCTCGCCTGGTACTGCAGCCGCTGGTGGAGAACGCCGTGCTGCATGGCATCTCGCGGCTGCCCGAGGGTGGCACCATCGAGCTGCAGCTGATGCGCGAGGGTAATGAACTGCAGATCTGCGTGCGCAATCCGGCGCCCGACCCGCAGGCCCCCGGGCTGGCCCTGGCGCGCGGTGCCGGCCATGCCCAGCACAGCATCGGCCATCGGCTGGCCTGGCGCTTCGGCAGCGCCGCGCGGATGACGGCTGGCTGGAGCGAGGGCTACTATGCCTGCCAGGTGACAGTGCCGATCCAGTGAGGGAGCGATCGTGAGGGTAGTCATCGCCGATGACGAACCGCTGGCGCGTGAGCGCCTGCGCAGCCTGTTGGCCGCGCAGGACGGCGTGGATGTGGTGGCCGAGGCCGGCAACGGCGAGCAGGCCCTGCACGCGTGCGCGGAGCTGCAGCCGGACCTGGTCCTGCTGGATATCGCCATGCCCGGGCTGGATGGCCTGGAAGCCGCCCGCCACCTGGCCAGCTTCGAGCCACGGCCGGCGGTGGTGTTCTGCACCGCTTACGATGCGCATGCGCTGTCGGCGTTCGAGGCGGCCGCGATTGATTACCTGATGAAGCCGGTACGCGCCGAGCGTCTGGCCGCGGCCATCGCGCGCGCGCGCACGTTCCTGGCCGGCCGCGATGGCCAGCCACAGGACCACCGCGGGCAGCAGGCGCGCAGCATGCTGTGCGCGCGCCTGCGCGGCAGCCTGCGCTTGATTCCGCTGGACGACATCCATTACCTGCAGGCCGAAGAGAAGTACGTGGTGGTGCACCACGCGCGCGGCGAGGACCTGATCGAGGAATCGTTGAAGTCGCTGGAAGAAGAGTTCGCCAGCCGCTTCATCCGCATCCATCGCAACTGCCTGGTGGCGCGCCATGAACTGGTCGAGCTGCGCCGTGGCACGGGTGGGCAGGTGCAGGCGATGTTGCGCCATGGCAAGCAACCGCTGGAAGTCAGCCGCCGCTGCGTGGCGACGCTGAAGCAGGAGTTGCGGCACCTGTGAGGTGTCCGCGCGGCCTGCGGCCGCGACTGCTTACGAGCAACGTCTGAAGCAACAGCAACAGCAACAGCAACAGCGGGTCATGGCTCGGTGTTTCTACGTGCTGGGTGAGGCGGGATGGGCGGGCGGGACACGCCGTGAACCCATCCATGGGGTCTCGATGGCGCCATCCATGGCGCCAACGGTCCCGCCCGCCCTTCCCGCCTCACCCTCGCGAATTTCCCGGTGACGGACGGCAAAGGCATTGTTGTTATCGGGTGGGGGAAGAAGGGTCAGATCCCTTTTCCTGCGGAAAAGGGATCTGACCCTGGAAGCAATCGGCTGTTGCCTTTGCTTCTGCTTTTTCCTTTTTTGATCTTCCGTGGCTGGCGCGCACGGAAACTTTCAGAGGTCGGGCGGGGTGGGCTGCGCAGGGGCGTGAGCCGCATGGATGCGGCGACCGAGCTTACATGGACGTACTTGCAGCGTCCCCTGCGTGGCCCACCCCGCCCGGCCACGCGCGGCTGTTGCTTTCATGACCCCTCCACCAGCCACGAGGGGCTCCGCCGTTGGCCGTATCCGCGCCGAAGGCGCGATAATGACCGGATGGAAACCGTCCGCATCGCCACCCGCAAGAGCCCGCTCGCCCTCTGGCAGAGCGAACACGTCGCCGATCGCCTGCGCCAGGCCCACCCCGGCCTGCATGTGGAACTGGTGCCGATGAGCACCCGCGGTGACGAGGTGCTGGACCGCTCGCTGGCCGCCATCGGTGGCAAGGGCCTGTTCCTGAAGGAACTGGAGCTGGCCATGCTGCGTGGCGAGGCCGACTGCGCCGTGCATTCGCTGAAGGATGTGCCGATGGAACTGGATGAACCCTTCGCGCTGTCGGCGATGCTGACCCGCCACGATCCGGCCGATGGTTTCGTCTCCAACCTGTACGCCTCGCTGGATGCGCTGCCGATCGGTGCGCGGGTTGGCACCTCGTCGCTGCGCCGCCAAGCCCAGCTGCGCGCGCTGCGCCCGGACCTGGAACTGCTGGACCTGCGCGGCAACGTCAACACCCGCCTGGCCAAGCTCGACAACGGTGGCTACGACGCCATCGTGCTGGCCGTGGCCGGCCTGGAGCGTCTGGGCCTGGGCGCGCGCATCGTCGCGCGCCTGCAACCGCCGCAATGGCTGCCGGCCCCGGCGCAGGGCGCGGTGGCGGTGGAGTGCGACGGTGGCAATGCGCGCCTGATGGCGCTGTTCGCGGGCCTGGATGACGCGGAAACCCGTGCCTGCGTGGAAGCCGAGCGAGCGATGAACCGTGCGTTGCATGGCAGCTGCCACGTGCCGGTGGCGGCGATCGCGCAGTGGCAGGGCACCGACCTGCACCTGCAGGGCCTGGTCGGCAGTGCCAGTGATGGCCAGGCGGTGCGTGCCGAAGCGATCGGCCCGGCCAGTGACCCGGAAGCACTGGGCCAGCGCGTGGCGAAGATGCTGCTGGATGCCGGTGCCGGCGAACTGCTGAACGTCTGAGCCATCGCAGCTAGTGCCGGCCGCTGGCCGGCAACCTCGTGCTCCGATTGAATGCAGTTGCCGGCCAGCGGCCGGCACTGCCGAAAGAAGAACGGGCGCCTTTGGCGCCCGTTTCTTATTTGAATTTGTAGACCACGTTCATCGTGGTCAGCGTATCGGTCTTGCGCTTGTCCTCGGCCACGTCACTGTTGTAACGCGCCTGCCAGCCGGCCTTCAGCGCCAGATGTTCGTTCATGCTCACCGAAACACCGAAGTCGTTCTGGCCGAAGGTGTTGTAGGAACCCGACTCGACCAGCAGGGTGTTGACCAGGTCGGTGTTGTCGGTCAGCGAGTACTTCATGTCGAACAGGCCGCGGCCGATCATGCCGGTGCGGGTGCGGTCGTCCTCGGTGCTGTGGGTGCGGCGCACACCGGGGCCGATCTGCGCGTCGAACGAGAAACGCTCGGTGTTCCACAGGCGGGTGCCGTAACCCAGACCGAACGAGCTCTGGCGGTCGTAGGTGGCGAAGTCATCGCGCTCGGTACGCACCGTGGCCGTCAGCTGGCGGTGCTCGCCCAGCTGCAGCGCGCTGCCGGCACTGCCGGTGTAACGGTTGGCGGTGGTGTTGTTGCGGCGGCTGGTGGAGCCGTCGTCGCGGGTCTCGATCACCTTGGAGCTGGAACGCAGGCCAGCCAGATCCATGCTGTGCACCCAGTCACCATCGGTGTAGCGCAGGCGCAGGCGGCCGTTGAAGCTCTCGGTGCTGCTGTTGCCGCGTGCCGAAGCGAAACCGAGCTCGCCGCCACTGCCGCTCCACGGCGAGGACATCGCCGCCAGTTCGGAGGCATCCTGCGCATACGCGAGCGGTGCGCACAGCAGCAGGGGGATCAGCAGGGACACGCGCAGGGACATCGGGGCTTCTCCGAAGCGGTTGACAGCCGGTGATGATACTGGAAGCGTGATGGCGGTCCGAATCGATCCAAACGGTTTCTTCAGCAGACGTTGCCGCGATCGCCTATTCAGGGCAGATCGACGCGCAATGCCGGGTCGTTGAAGCGCGAATAGCGCAGGCGCAGCTGGAAGCTGCGGCCATTGCTGCTGCCGCTGCGTACGATCTGCCGCGGCAGGCCCTGCGCGTCCACCCAGTACTCCAGGCGTTCGCCGGGCTGCGCACCGCGCAGGCGGTAGTGACGCGTCTCGACCCCGTCCAGCGACTGGCTGCCCAGGTCTTCGGCCTGCAGATCGGCGGGCAGGGCATCGGCCGGCAGCGGGTTGCGCCATTGCTCGAGCAGGCCCGGCGGGGTCGGCACCTGCCGGATCGCGTCGTCGGCCTGCAGGAACATGGTGTCGCCGATGATCGTCTGCGGACCGGCCGGGGTCTGCACCCGGAAGCGGTCGGGGGCGACGAAGTCCATGGCGCTGCGCACCGGCTGGGGCGCGCCCAGCACCTCCAGTTCGGCGTGGAAGCTGCGCAGGGCCGAGAAGCGCTGGCTGGCGCCCAGCACCGCCTGCGCCGGATCCGCCGCAGGCACGGGCGCTTCGGTGCTGGCCGGCGCGGGCGCGCGATCACAGGCGGCCAGCAGCAGGCAGGCCAGCAGGGACAGGGCAGGCAACCGGCGCATCGGGTGTTCCAGAGGGGGGGGGGCGACCACGATAGCCCAAACGTCCCACACAAGACCCGCGACTCGGACATAATCGGGGGTATGGACCGATACGAACGCATCACCGCCCTGCATCGTCTGCTCAAGTCCGCACGCTATCCGGTGACGGTGGCGACCCTGCAGGACAAGCTCGGTTGCTCCCGTGCCACCGTCTACCGCGATCTGGCCTTCCTGCGCGATGCGCTGATGGCACCGATCGAGGGCGACGGCGAAGCCGGCTTCCGTTACCAGGCCGACGAGAGCGACCGCTTCGAGCTGCCCGGCCTGTGGCTGAGCTCGGAGGAGCTGCATGCCCTGCTGGCCTCGCAGCACCTGCTGGCGCGGACCGGCGGCGGCGTGCTGTCCTCGGTGCTGGCACCGCTGCAGCAGCGCATCGAGAGCCTGCTGGCGGCCCAGGCTGGCGTTTCCAGCTGGCCGGTGGACCGGGTGCGGGTGATTCCGCACCGTGGCCGCAAGTTCGATGAAGGCAGCTTCCGCAGCGTGGCTTCGGCGGTGCTGGAGCGCCGCCAGCTGGCGTTCGAGTACCGCGCCCGTTCCACCGACGAGCCGACCAAGCGCACCGTTTCGCCGCAGCGCCTGACCCACTATCGCGACAACTGGTACCTGGATGCCTGGGACCATGACCGCGAGGCGCTGCGCAGCTTTGCCGTGGATCGCATCCACAAGGCGCGGGTGATCGACAGCACCGCCCGCGACGTGGCCGACAGCGAGCTGGACGAGCAGCTCGGGGCCAGCTACGGCATCTTCTCCGGTGCGCCGAAGGGCTGGGCGACCATCCTGTTCAGCGCCAAGGCCGCGCGCTGGGTGGCCGACGAGCACTGGCATTCCAAGCAGCAGGGCCGCTTCCTGGCCGATGGCCGCTATGAACTGAAGGTGCCGTACAGCGTCTCGCGCGAGCTGCTGATGGACGTGCTGCACTACGGCTCGGATGCCGAGATCGTCGAACCGGTGATGCTGCGCGAGCAGGCCAAGGCGCTGCTTGAGCTCGCCCTGAGCAACTACGACAACTCCTGACACTCCCCCCCGAGAACCCTTCCGCCCATGAAGAAGACCCTGTTGCTGCCCCTGCTCGCCGCTGCGCTGGCCCTGACCGCCTGCGGCAAGTCCGGCGAGCCCTCGCAGAAGCTGGTGGTGGCCGCCACGGCCGTGCCGCATGCCGAGATCCTTGAAGTGGTCAAGCCCATCCTCAAGCAGGAAGGCGTGGACCTGGACGTGCGCGTGTTCAACGACTACGTGCAGCCCAACGACCAGCTGGTGCAGAAGCAGGTGGACGCCAACTACTTCCAGACCGAGCCGTATCTGGATGCCTACAACCGCGATCGCAAGACCGATCTGGTGAAGGTGATCGGCGTGCACATCGAGCCGTTCGGTGCGTACTCGCGCAAGATCAAGTCGCTGGCCGAGCTGCGCGAAGGTGCCGACGTGGTGATCCCGAACGACCCGAGCAACAACAGCCGCGCGCTGATCCTGCTGCACAAGGCCGGTGTGATCGAGCTGAAGGATCCGACCAACGCGCTGTCGACCCAGCGCGACATCACTGCAAACCCGAAGAACCTGAAGTTCCGCGAGCTGGACTCGGCGATGCTGCCGCGCGTGCTGGACCAGGTCGACCTGGCCCTGATCAACACCAACTACGCACTGGACGCTGGCCTCAACCCGACCAAGGATGCACTGGCGATCGAGAGCAAGGACTCGCCGTACGTGAACTTCCTGGTCGCACGCCCGGACAACAAGGACGACGCCCGCGTGCAGAAGCTGGCCAAGGCCCTGACCAGCCCGCAGGTGAAGGCCTTCATCGAGACCAAGTACAAGGGCGCGGTGCTGCCGGCGTTCTGACGGCCGCTGGCCATGTGGTAGTGCCGGCCGCTGGCCGGCAATCTGCAGACGCCGCCAAGGATCATGGGGTTGCCGGCCAGCGGCCGGCACTACCGTCAGTCGACGTGGAAGGCGAGGGTGGCCGCCACGGCCTGCTGCCATCCCGCATACAGTTTCTCGCGCCGCGCCACCTCCATCTGTGGCTCGAAGCGCCGGTCCAGGCCCCATTGCGCGGCGATCTGTTCGCGGCTGGACCAGAACCCCACCGCCAGCCCGGCCAGGTAGGCCGCGCCCAGTGCGGTGGTTTCGGTCAGCCGCGGCCGCAGCAGTGGCACGCCAAGGATGTCGGCCTGGAATCCGGCCAGGAAGTCGTTGCTGATCGCACCGCCATCGGCGCGCAGCTCGGTCAGCGCGATACCGGCATCGGACTGCATCGCATCGAGCACGTCGCGGGTCTGGTAGGCCATCGCCTCCAGCGCGGCACGCACGAAGTGCGCTTTGCGGGTGCCACGGGTCAGGCCGAACATCGCGCCGCGCACATCACTTCGCCAATAGGGCGCACCGAGGCCGACAAATGCTGGTACCAGGTAAGCACCGCCACTGTCGGGCACCTGGGCGGCCAGCGCCTGGCTGTCGCTGGCGCGTTCGATCATGCGCAGCCCATCGCGCAGCCACTGCACCACCGAGCCGGCGATGAAGATCGAGCCTTCCAGCGCATATTCCACGCGCCCGTCCAGGCCCCAGGCGATGGTGGTCAGCAGTCCATTGCGCGAACGCACCGCCTGCGTTCCGGTGTGCATCAGCATGAAACAGCCGGTGCCATAGGTGTTCTTGACCATGCCCGGCTGGAAGCAGGCCTGGCCGAACAGCGCCGCCTGCTGGTCACCGGCGATGCCGGCGATCGGGATCGGGTGATCGAAGAAGAACTGCGGCCGGGTATGCGCGTACACCGCGCTGGAATCGCGCACCTGCGGCAGCATCGCGCGCGGGATGTCCAGCAGCGCCAGCAGGTCGTCATCCCAGTCCAGCGTGTGGATGTTGAACAGCAGCGTGCGCGCCGCGTTGCTGTAGTCGGTCACATGTGCCTGGCCACCACTGAGGTTCCAGACCAGCCAGCTGTCGATGGTGCCGAACAGCAGCTCGCCGCGCTCGGCACGCTGCTGCGCGCCCTCCACGTGGTCGAGGATCCAGCGCACCTTGGTGGCGGAGAAATAGGCATCGATCAGCAGGCCGGTGCGCTCGCGGATCAGCGCCTCATGCCCTTCGGACTTCAGCCGCTCGCAGATGGCGTGGCTCTGCCGCGACTGCCAGACGATGGCGTTGTGGATCGGCTGTCCGGTGGCACGGTCCCAGACCACGGTGGTTTCGCGCTGGTTGGTGATGCCCAGTGCGGCGATGTGGCGCGGGTCGATCTGCCCGCGGCTGAGCAGTTCGGTCAGCGTGGCATAGACGCTGGTGAGAATCTCGCGCGGGTCATGCTCGACCCAACCCGGCTGCGGGAAGATCTGCGCGAATTCGCGCTGCGCGCTGCCGACGATGTCGCCGGTGCGGTCGAACAGGATCGCGCGCGAACTGGTGGTGCCCTGGTCGATGGCCAGCACGTAGCGGGGCGTCATGCAGCGTCTCCGGTAGCGATGGTGTTGGTAGAGTCGAGCCTGCTCGACTGCTTTTCATGTCAGTCGAGCAAGCTCGACTCTACCGTCTATCGATCCACGCCTGCAGCCGCGCCACCTGCGCAGCATCCAGCCGCAACCCCAGCTTGCTCCGCCGCCACAGCACGTCCTCGGCGTCCCAGGCCCATTCGTGGTCGCGCAGGAAAGCCACTTCCCGCGCATGCAGGCCGCCGCCGAAGTCCTCTCCAAGATCGTCCATGCCCCGTGCACCCTGCAGAAGGGCGGCGCTGCGGCTGCCGTAGGCTTCGGCCCAACGCCGTGCGATCTCCACGGGCAACCACGGTGCCAGCGCCTGCAGACGGGAGCGCGCCTGCGCGGCGTCGCCCCAGTCGCTGCCCGGCAGCGGGTCTCCGCCTGCGGTCCAGGCCGGCCCCATCTGTGGCAGGGCAGGGCGCAGCAGGTCCAGCGCTTCCTCGGCCAGCACGCGGTAGGTGGTCAGCTTGCCGCCCAGCACATGCAGCGCCGGCGCCGGGTTGGACTGCAGCTGAAGGCGGTAGTCGCGGCTCAGCGTTGCCGCACGCGGGTCCGGGTCGGCCAGCAGGGGACGTACACCGGCGAACTGCCAGACCACGTCTTCCGGAGTGATCGGCTCACGCAGATAGCGGCTGGCGGCCGCGCACAGGTAGCTCACCTCGGAAGGCAGCACGCTGCAGCGCGCCGGGTCACCGCGGTAGTCGGTGTCGGTGGTGCCAATCAGCAGATGATCGTGGGCGAACGGCAGCAGGAACACCACGCGGCCATCGGGCTGCTGCAGCAGGCAGGCACTGTCATCGGGCCAGGGGCGGCGCATCACGATGTGGCTGCCCTGTACCAGCCGCAGCGCGGGGCCGCCGCTGCGGGCCTCCATCTGCTCAAGCAGGCCACCGGCCCATGGGCCAGCCGCATTGGCGACGGCGCGCGCGGTCACATGCTGCTGGCCATCGGCGGATTCCAGCACGGCCAGCCAACGGCCCTGCACAGGGCGCAGCTCGATGCAGCGGCTGCGCACATGTACCTGTGCGCCACGCCAGGCAGCATCCAGGGCATTGAGCAGTACCAGACGCGCGTCATCGACCTGCGCGTCGGCGTAGCTGAAGGCCTGCCGCAGATCCGGGGAGAGCCAGGGGCCGAGCGGATCATGCTGAAGGTCCAGGGCGCGCGAGGCGGGAAATGCCGGGCTGCGTGGGCCCAGGTGGTCGTACAGCCACAGTCCCACGCGCAGCATCCAGCGTGGGCGCAGGTGCGGTTCCCACGGCAGCACGAAACGCAGCGGGCGGACCAGATAGGGTGCCTGCCGGCGTACCACCTCGCGTTCGCCCAAGGCCTTGCGTACCAGACCGAACTCGCGCTGTTCCAGGTAGCGCAGGCCACCGTGGATCAGCTTGCTGCTGGCGCTGGATGTATGCGCAGCGAGGTCGTGCTGCTCGCACAACAGCACGCGCAGGCCGCGGCCGCTGGCATCACGGGCGATGCCGGCACCGTTGATACCGCCACCGATCACCAGCAGGTCGACGTCGTGCATCGCGCCTCCGCATCCTGTGTGTGTAGAGTCGACTGTCAGTCGACTGCTCTTGCAAAAGTCGAGCAAGCTCGACTCTACGAAAGGCAGTCGAGCAAGCTCGACTCTACAGAACGCGGGTGACGGAAACGACGACGGGCCCCGAAGGGCCCGTCGCGTTACATCAGTGAAGCAGGTGCAGCCTGGATCAGAAGCGGGCGCCGATGCCGAAGCCGACGGTCCACGGATCCATCTTGGCTTCGCCGATCTTCTCGCCGCCAACCTTCACGTCCGGGCGGGCGCGCATGTAGCGGGCGTCAGCACGGGCGAACCAGGTGGAGTTGATGTTCATGTCCACGCCGACGGTGCCGATCACGCCCTTGGCATCCTTGAAGCGGATGTCGGTGTCAGCGCCGTTGCCCAGCTTCTCGTTGCTGAAGCTCGACTGGTAGTAGCCCACGCCCACGAACGGACGGAACACGTTGTCAGCCTGGCCGAAGTGGTACTGGCCGCTCAGCGCGATCGGCTGCTGCTCGACCGAGCCCAGGCGGGCATTGTTCGGGCCCTTGAACTTGTTGTCGAACTTGTCGGCAGCGCCCCACAGTTCAACGGCCCAGTTGTCGTTGATGTAGTAGCTGAAGCTGACGGTCGGCGCCGGGCCACCATCGGTCTTCTTGACGCCGGTGATCGGGTCGTTCTTCGGTTCCAGCAGCGAGATGCCGCCAACAACGGCAAAATGCTTGCCCGAAGCGGTGTCGGTGCTGCTGCTGTCCTGGGCGAAAGCGGCCGGCGCGAAGGCGGCGGAGGTCAGCAGGGCGAGACTCAGGATACGGATGGAGCGCATGGGGGTATCTCCTAATGTTTCTTGTTTTGGGCCCCCGGTTGCGGGGCGAGCACACCGTAGTCGCCCCAACATGAATCGAATCCGACGCACGTTAAAAAATAGTTTCCCTTGTTCAGCGACTGGAGCGAAAAGCCTGTTTTCATGGGCTTTTCGGCCTTCGGCGACATTCATGCAGTTGGAGAAGATGTGAGCGAAGCAACGGTGTGCATCGGCCTGCAAGCGCAGGTGAACATGGAGTGCAGGGTGCTGCTGCTGGGTTCGATGCCCGGCGTTGCGTCATTGCAGGAGCAGCGCTACTACGCGCATCCGCGCAATCGCTTCTGGCCTGTGCTGGCCGATATCTGTGGCTTCGATGTGGCCCTGGCGTACCCGCAACGGCTGCGCGCACTGCAGGCAGCCGGTGTGGGTCTGTGGGATGTGATCGGTCAGTGCGAGCGGCGTGGCAGCCTGGATGCTGACATCGTGCGTGGCACGGAAGTACCCAATGCGCTGCCGGCATTGATCGCTTCGCTTCCTGAGCTGGAGCTGATCGGCTGCAACGGTGCGGCATCGCTGAAGGCATTCCAGCGTTGGGTGCTGCCCGGCCTGGAGGCGCCGCCAAGGCTGCTGGCGCTGCCGTCCACCAGCCCGGCCAACGCGGCCTGGTCGCTGCCGCGGCTGCGCCAGGCCTGGCAGCCGGTAGCCGACGCACTGGCGACATGAAGCGGACATCGTCCGGACAGTACGCTACCGACTGGTCGCGGCCGCAACCCATGAGCAACAGCGTGTCCCGGCTGCGTGAGTACTGAAAACACCTGTAACGGTTGGCGCTGGCCCCCGCTGGCCGCACAATAGACGTTTCCCTACACCAGATTGCCGGAGTTATCCCCATGGCCGAAATCAAGGAAGCACTTGTCCCCGATATCGGTGACTACAGCGATATCCCGGTAATCGAGGTGCTTGTCGCCGTCGGCGACACGGTCAAGAAGGACCAGGGCCTGGTGACGCTGGAAAGCGACAAGGCGACCATGGAAGTGCCGTCGGCCGTCGCCGGCGTGGTCAAGGAGATCAAGGTCAAGGTCGGTGACACCCTGTCCGAGGGCAAGGTCGTGGCGCTGATCGAAGTGGCTGAAGGCGAGGCTGCCAAGCCGGCCGCTGCCGCCCCTGCACCGGCCAAGGCCGCTGCCCCGGCTGCCGCCACCCAGAGCGCGCCGGCCCCGGCCGCAGCTGCGCCGGCCGCTCCGGCTGCCAGCGGTGGTGCGGTTGAAGCGCTGGTGCCGGATATCGGCGACTATTCCGGCATTCCGGTCATCGAAGTGCTGGTCGCCGTCGGCGACACGGTCAAGAAGGACCAGGGCCTGGTCACGCTGGAAAGCGACAAGGCCACCATGGAAGTGCCGTCGTCGGTGGCTGGCGTGGTCAAGGAACTGAAGGTCAAGGTCGGCGACACTCTGTCGCAGGGCAATGTGGTCGCCATCATCGAGGGCGCTGCCGCGCCGGCGCCGACCAAGGCAGCCGCTGCTGCCGCTCCGGCTGCCGCCGAGACCGCCACCAAGGTCGAGCCGGTCGCTGTGCCGGCGCAGCCGGACAAGCTGGCGGCCCGCGAGGTCGCCTCGGCCGGTACCCCGTCCAGCCCGCCGGTGCAGTTCAACGCCGATGGCGTGCTGCCGGCCAAGGTGCCGTATGCCACCCCGGCGGTGCGTGTGTTCGCCCGCGAACTGGGTGTGGACCTGCTGCAGATCAACGGCACCGAGAAGGGTGGCCGCATCACCAAGGGTGACGTGCAGAAGTTCGTCAAGGCCGCACTCAGCGGCGGCGTGCCGGCTGCCGGCGGTGCTGCTGTCGCTGCCGGTGGTGGCCTGAACCTGCTGCCGTGGCCGAAGGTCGACTTCAGCAAGTTCGGCGAGACCGAAGTCCAGCCGCTGTCGCGCATCAAGAAGATCTCGGGTGCGAACCTGGCCCGCAACTGGGCCATGATCCCGCACGTCACCCAGTTCGAACAGGCCGACATTACCGACCTGGAAGGCCTGCGCGTGGCGCTGAACAAGGAAAACGAGAAGGCCGGCATCAAGCTGACCATGCTCGCCTTCCTGATCAAGGCCAGCGCCGCGGCGCTGAAGAAGTTCCCGGAGTTCAACGCCTCGCTCGATGCCAGCGGTGAAAACCTGACCCTGAAGAAGTACTTCCACATCGGCTTTGCCGCCGACACGCCGAACGGCCTGGTCGTGCCGGTCATCCGCGACGTGGACAAGAAGGGCGTGGTGCAGATCGCGCAGGAAACCGGCGAACTGGCCAAGAAGGCGCGCGACGGCAAGCTCGGCCCGGCCGACATGAGTGGCGGCTGCTTCTCGATCAGCTCGCTGGGCGGCATCGGCGGCACCGCGTTCACCCCGATCGTCAATGCACCGGAAGTGGCCATCCTCGGCGTCTCCAAGTCGTCCATCCAGCCGGTCTGGAACGGCAAGGAATTCGCACCGAAGCTGATGCTGCCGCTGTCGCTGAGCTACGACCACCGCGTCATCGATGGCGCCCTGGCCGCACGCTTCACCACGTACCTGTCGCAGGTACTGGCCGACATGCGCCGCGTGCTGCTGTAAGGCACCGCTTCGCCCCCACCGTGCGGCCGCCGCCCCTGGCGCGGCCGCGTGAACAGATGCAGTGACAGCCCGCCGGTACCGCCGCGCGGGCACGAGGAAAACCCACCATGGCCACGATTGAAGTCAAGGTTCCCGACATCGGCGATTACAGCGATGTGCCGGTGATCGAAGTGTTGGTCGCCGTCGGCGACACGGTGAAGAAGGATCAGGGTCTGGTGACCCTGGAATCGGACAAGGCCACCCTGGAAGTGCCGTCCTCGGCTGCCGGCGTGGTCAAGGAAATCAAGGTCAAGCTGGGCGACACCCTGTCCGAAGGCGCGGTGGTCGTGGTGCTGGACGCCGAAGGTGCCGCCGAAGCCCCGGCCAAGGCGGCCGCGCCGGCCCCGGCAGCGGCCGCTCCGGCCAGCAAGCCGCCGGTGACCCCGTCGCACCGCGCCCCGGCTGAGCCGGCGGCGCCGAAGCCGGCGCTGTCCAGCGGCAAGCCGGCCGACATCGAATGCGAAATGGTCGTGCTGGGCTCGGGCCCGGGCGGCTATACCGCCGCCTTCCGCGCCGCCGACGTCGGTCTGGATACGGTGCTGGTCGAGCGTTACGCCAGCCTCGGTGGCGTCTGCCTCAACGTGGGCTGCATTCCGTCCAAGGCGCTGCTGCACGCCGCAGCGGTGATCGACGAAGTGGCCCATGCCGGTGATTTCGGCGTCGAGTTCGGCAAGCCGACCATCACCCTGGACAAGCTGCGCGAGTACAAGGAAAAGGTCGTCAACCAGTTGACCAAGGGCCTGGCCGGCATGGCCAAGCAGCGCAAGGTCCGCAGCGTGCAGGGCGTCGGCAAATTCGTTTCGGCCAACGAGCTGGAAATCACCGCCGCTGATGGTAGCACCCAGCTGCTGCGCTTCCAGAAGTGCATCATCGCCGCCGGTTCGCAGGCGGTGAAGCTGCCGAACTTCCCGTGGGACGACAAGCGCGTGATGGACTCCACCGACGCGCTGGAGCTGGCCGAAGTGCCGGGCTCGCTGCTGGTTGTCGGTGGCGGCATCATCGGCCTGGAAATGGCCACCGTGTACAGCGCGCTGGGCAGCAAGGTCACCGTGGTCGAGTTCATGGACCAGCTGATGCCGGGCGCCGACAAGGACCTGGTCAAGCCGCTGGCCGACCGCCTGAAGAAGCAGGGCATCGAAGTCCACCTGAAGACCAAGGCCTCGGGCGTCACCGCCGATGCCAAGGGCATCACCGTGACCTTCGACGCCGCCGAGGAAGGCCAGTCGCCGGCCCTGGCGCAGGGCACCTTCGACCGCGTGCTGGTGGCCGTGGGCCGCTCGCCGAACGGCAAGAAGATCGATGCCGAGAAGGCCGGCGTGCAGGTCACCGACCGCGGCTTCATTCCGGTCGACCGCCAGATGCGCACCAACGTGCCGCACATCTTTGCCATCGGCGACATCGTCGGCAACCCGATGCTGGCCCATAAGGCCACGCACGAGGGCAAGCTGGCTGCCGAAGTGGCTGCCGGCCACAAGAAGGAGTGGGTGGCCCGCGTGATTCCGTCGGTGGCTTACACCAACCCGGAAATCGCCTGGGTCGGCGTGACCGAAACCGAAGCCAAGGCCAAGGGCCTGAAGGTCGGCGTGGCCAAGTTCCCGTGGGCCGCCAGTGGCCGCGCGATCGGCATCGGCCGCACCGAGGGCTTCACCAAGCTGATCTTCGACGAAGAGACCCATCGCATCATCGGTGGTGCCATCGTTGGTGTGCATGCTGGTGACCTGCTGGCCGAGATCGGCCTGGCCATCGAGATGGGTGCCGAAGCCGAAGACATCGGCCACACCATCCACGCGCACCCGACGCTGAGCGAATCGGTGGCGATGGCCTCGGAAATCTACGACGGCACGATCACCGATCTGTACATGCCGAAGAAGAAGTAAGGCGCCCGCGCCTTCGCGAACGAAAAGCCCCGGCATCTGCCGGGGTTTTTTGTTTCTCCGCTCCGGATTTTTGCGAGCGGTGGGGCCGCTGCGCGGGTGGCAGGCGTTTGGACAAATGTCCCCCGTCGTCCGCCTGCGGCGGTCGCCTCCTCCTTTACTTTGTCCAAACGCCTGCCACCCGCGCAGCGGCTCGGCTTGCGGATAGTCGAGAGCCACAGCTTGGCCCGCCTGGATGCCTGACACGCGGGGGAAGAGGGGCTTGCGTGCGAAGTAAAGGAGGAGGTGACGGCCGCAGGCCGGTGCCGGGGGACATTCGCACGCAAGCCCCTCTTCCCCCAGCGCTCGACCAACCTGCTTCTCTGCTCGACGATGCAAAGAAAAAGCGCGGCCCCGATGTTCCGGAGGCCGCGCCAGGAGAGAGAGTGCCGTGGAAGGGGCGGGGGATCAGAACACGAAGCTGACGCCGGCCACCGGGCCCTTGAATTCCTGCTTCAGGCCGATGGTGCCGTCGCTGCCCTTCTTGTCCGCGTCGAGCTTGAACCAGTCGTAGCCAGCGAACACACCGAAGTTCTTCGTGAAGCGGTAATCGACGATGGCGTTGGCGCGGCTCAGGTCGCCCTTGTAGTCATCGAAGCTGCCCCAGCGCGTGTTGAGATACT
Source organism: Stenotrophomonas sp. 86428_Sma (assembly GCF_056481585.1). Taxonomy (NCBI): domain Bacteria; kingdom Pseudomonadati; phylum Pseudomonadota; class Gammaproteobacteria; order Lysobacterales; family Lysobacteraceae; genus Stenotrophomonas; species Stenotrophomonas sp. 86428_Sma. The sequence continues at coordinate 4,327,356 of NZ_CM151156.1, read as the reverse complement.
GGCCCTGCAGCGTGATCATCCACTTTTCCGACGGGGTGAAGCTCAGGCGCGCACCGACCACCGGCGCCACGCCGTCCGTCTTCTCATTGAGGAACTGGCCTTCGTAGACGGTACCCAGATCGGCGTAGGCCTTGGTGCTGACCTTGGCGTACTCCGCACCCAGCTGCAGGCCGAGGTCGAAGGTATCGGTGTCCACCACCGAGTAGTCATAGACCAGGCTGGCGACCTGGTACTTCAGTTCGCCCTTGACGAAGCTGCCGGATGGCACGTTGACGTCTCCGAAGGAGATGTCCTGGCCAAGGGTCTCGCGGCGGTCCTTGTCGTACTTGAAGTAGTTGAACAGCAGGCGCTGGCGGTTGCTGATGCGGAACATGCCGTCGATGCGCGGTTCCCACTCCTTGCCACCCAGCTTGAAGTCCTCGGAGAAGCCGATGTCCTGGCCGGCGACGTTGGTCTTGCCGCGAAGGGTGTTGTCCGAGTCGATGTTCATCGCACCCAGGCGCAGGGCGAAGCGGTCGTCGCCTTCAGCGGCGTGGGCGGCAGTGGCGAACGAAGCACCAGCGGCGAGCAGGGAGAGGGCGAGCAGGGTGGGTACGGGGCGCATCGAAGAGTCCTTGCAGTGGTTCATCAGAATGAAGACCACTGTGCCGGACAGGCCCGTCCACCATCCGTGAACGTATGGTCCACGAAGTGTGCACGGTTCAGCGCTGTCGCGACGATGCAAAAAGATGGCCCCGGAGCCGGGCTTCGGGGCCATCGTGGGACCTGCGGGGCGGAGCGTCGACGAGGTTGCTGCAGGCAGGTCGAAAGATCGGACCGGCGCATTCGGTGAAAGTTCCGCGGCCTGCGACCAAAGTTCAATACTGCGCTGCAACATCATGCGGACGTCATTGTCCCCTGGGTGGCACGCAAAAATGTAACCGTTACCGCAACTTGCGGCCTCCCGGGATGAACAGGGAGCGGTTGTCTCGCAAATTGTCCCATTGCTATAATTTGGCGGCTCGATGAGGCCCCCCTGCTGTAGTCGCCTCAGCCCTCCACTTGCAACCACGCGGGACGTCCTGTGCTGAACTCCGTTGATGCGGGTCGGCGACTGATGCTGCGCGCCGCGGTCTACCCGCTGGCCGCAGTGGCTGTCCTGGCCCTGGCCTTCCTGCTGGTAGGTCCGAAATATGCCCTCGGCGCGCTGGCGTCCGGTGTGGCCATTTCGGCCGGTGGCTGGGTGGCGGCACGGATGGCCCTGGGCGGTGGGGCACTGGCCGCAGGTTCGGCGATGGCTCGCCTGATCATTGCGATCGTGGCCAAGTGGGTGGTGGTTTTCGGCGTCCTGCTGGTGGGGTTTCTGGTCTTCAAGCTGCCTGCATTGGCGCTGTTGGCCGGTATCGCCGTCGGCTTGATGTTCCAGGTCCTGGCGATGGCCAGGCGTTGACAGAATTCAATTAACTGAAGGTTCCGGACACATGGCGGGCGAGGCTCTAACCCCTACCAGCTACATCCAGCATCACCTGCACAACCTGACCGCGCCGGTCGGCAAGGGTGAGGGTATGTTCTGGCATATCCACGTCGATACCTTCCTCACCGCTGTCCTGATGGGCCTGGTGATCGTTGTCGCGTTCTGGCTGGGCACCCGCAAGGCCACCGCCGGCGTGCCGGGCAAGTGGCAGGCCTTCGTCGAGATCTGCCTGGAGTTCGTCGACCGCCAGGCCAAGGACACCTACCACGGCAAGAGCAAGCTGGTCACGCCGATCGCCATCACGATCTTCTTCTGGATCCTGTTGATGAATCTGCTGAAGATGATCCCGGCCGATTTCATCGCCAAGCCGCTGGAATGGGTGGGCGTGCACTACTGGAAGCCGGTCCCGACCGCTGACGTCAATGCCACCCTGGGCATGGCCATCAGCGTGTTCTTCCTGATGCTGTTCTTCGCGCTCAAGTCCAAGGGCCTGGGCGGCTTCATCAAGGAATTCCTGACGGCGCCGTTCGGCAAGTGGATGATGCCGTTCAACCTGATCCTCAACATCGTCGAGTGGCTGAGCAAGCCGATCTCGCTGGCGATGCGACTGTTCGGCAACATGTTCGGCGGCGAAATCGTGTTCCTGCTGATCTGGGTGCTGGGTGGTGCCGGTTTCTTCGGTGCCATTGCCGGTGGTGTGTTCGGCCTCGGCTGGATGCTGTTCCACCTGCTGGTGATCCCGCTGCAGGCCTTCATCTTCATGATGCTGTCGATCGTGTACCTGAGCCTGTCGGAAGACGCTCACTGAGTTTCAAGCTTCAACGCGTTTCAACCTTCATCCGTTTCATCACCCTTAGCAACTTAAGTTCCTGGAGATAACCATGTACTTCGCCGTCCTGACCAACTTCGCGCAGATTCAGAGCTCCACCGCCCTTGCCGTCGGCATCATGATCGGCCTGGCCGCGCTGGGCGCCGGTCTGGGTCTGGCCATCATGGCTGGTAAGTTCCTGGAGTCGGCCGCCCGCCAGCCGGAACTGATCCCGGTCCTGCAGGTCCGCATGTTCATCACCGCCGGCCTGATCGACGCCGCGTTCATCATCTCGGTCGCCGTTGGCCTGCTGCTGGCCTTCGCCAACCCGCTGTCGGCTGCCTTCGCTGGCGCCGTCACCAAGGCTCTGGCCGGCTGATACAGCGGTTTGAGACGACCGGGTGCTGATGCACCCGGTTTCGGATGAAGGCCGGATGTGCCGCTACGGCGGCGCGTCCACCCCGAAACCAGCGATCGAGCTAACCATGAATATCAATTTCACCCTTCTTGCGCAGGCGCTGGCCTTCGCTGGTCTGATCTGGATCATCGCGACCAAGATCTGGCCGCCGCTGATGAACGCGATCGAAGAGCGCCAGCAGAAGATTGCTGAAGGCCTCGCTGCTGCCGACCGCAGCCAGAAAGATCTGGCCCAGGCGCAGGAGAAGGTCAACGAAGCGCTGAAGGAAGCACGCACCAAGGCCAACGAGATCATCGATCAGGCTCACGCGCGTGCCAACCAGATCGTTGATGCTGCCCGTAACGAAGCGATCACCGAAGCCACCCGTCAGAAGGAACTGGCCCAGGCTGAAATCGACGCCGCCGCCAACCGTGCCCGTGAAGATCTGCGCAAGCAGGTGTCCGCGCTGGCCGTGACCGGTGCCGAAAAGCTGCTCAAGCGCGAAATCGACGCCAACGCCCACAAGGCGCTGCTCGACGAGCTGGCCTCGGAGATCTAAGGATGAGCCAGGCCCTCACGCTTGCCCGCCCGTACGCCCGCGCCGCGTTCGCGACCGCGCGCGACGAAGGCGCGTTCGCGCCGTGGTCGGACGCCCTGGCGTTCTCCGCCCACGTCGCCGCCGACCCGCGCGTGGCGGCCCTGCTCGCCAACCCGGAGCTGGGTCGTGACGACGCCGTCGCCCTGCTGGCGCCGGTGTCCCACGGCGAGACCTACTCGCGCTTCCTGGCCATCCTGGCCGAATCGCATCGTCTGCCGCTGCTGCCGGAGATTTCCGGCATGTTCGACGCCCTGCGCGCCGAAGCCGAGCACGTGGTCAAGGCCACCGTCACCTCGGCCGCCGAACTGTCGGCCGGTGAGCTGGACGCGATCAAGGTCGCGCTGCGCAAGCGCTTCAACCGCGAGGTCGACGTGACCACCGCGGTCGATGCCTCGCTGATCGGCGGCGCCGTGATCGACGCCGGCGACGTGGTCATCGATGGTTCGCTGAAGGGCAAGCTGGCCCGTCTGCAGACCGCGCTCGCTAACTGAATTCATTTAACGTCCGGCCCCGCTGCCGGCACTAGGACTTGACGATGGCAACCACGCTCAACCCCTCCGAAATCAGCGAACTGATCAAGAACCGCATCGAGAAGGTCAAGCTGGCCGCGGAATCGCGCAACGAAGGCACCGTGACCAGCGTGTCCGACGGCATCGTGCGCATCTTCGGTCTGGCCGACGTGATGCAGGGCGAAATGATCGAACTGCCGAACAACACCTTCGCCCTCGCCCTGAACCTGGAGCGCGACTCGGTCGGCGCCGTGGTGCTGGGTGACTACGAGCACCTGCGCGAAGGCGACGTCGCCAAGACCACCGGCCGCATCCTGGAAGTGCCGGTCGGTCCGGAACTGCTGGGCCGCGTCGTGAACGCGCTGGGCGAGCCGATCGACGGCAAGGGCCCGCTGGGCACCGACCTGACCGCTCCGGTGGAGCGCGTTGCGCCGGGCGTGATCTGGCGCAAGTCGGTCGACCAGCCGGTGCAGACCGGCTACAAGTCGGTCGACTCGATGATCCCGATCGGCCGTGGCCAGCGCGAGCTGATCATCGGTGACCGCCAGACCGGCAAGACCGCGATGGCGATCGATGCGGTGATCAACCAGAAGGGCACCGGCATCAAGTGCGTGTACGTTGCGATCGGCCAGAAGGCTTCGACCATCGCCAACATCGTGCGCAAGCTGGAAGAGAACGGCGCGCTGGCCCACACCATCGTGGTGGCCGCGACTGCTTCCGAATCGGCTGCCATGCAGTACATCAGCGCCTACTCGGGCTGCACCATGGGTGAGTACTTCATGGACCGCGGCGAAGACGCGCTGATCGTGTACGACGATCTGTCCAAGCAGGCCGTCGCCTACCGCCAGATCTCGCTGCTGCTGAAGCGCCCGCCGGGCCGTGAAGCCTACCCGGGTGACGTGTTCTACCTGCACTCCCGTCTGCTCGAGCGCGCTGCCCGCGTGTCCGAGGAATACGTCGAAAAGTTCACCGAAGGCAAGGTCACCGGCAAGACCGGTTCGCTGACCGCGCTGCCGATCATCGAAACCCAGGCCGGCGACGTGTCCGCCTTCGTTCCGACCAACGTGATCTCGATCACCGACGGCCAGATCTTCCTGGAAACCGATCTGTTCAACGCCGGCATCCGCCCGGCCGTGAACGCCGGTATCTCGGTGTCGCGCGTCGGTGGCTCGGCCCAGACCAAGATCATCAAGAAGCTGTCCGGCGGCATCCGTATCTCGCTGGCCCAGTACCGCGAGCTGGCTGCGTTCGCGCAGTTCGCCTCGGACCTGGACGAAGCGACCCGCAAGCAGCTGGAGCGTGGTCAGCGCGTCACCGAGCTGATGAAGCAGAAGCAGTACGCGCCGATGTCGATCGCCAACCAGGCACTGTCGATCTACGCCGTCAACGAGGGTTACCTCGACGACGTGCCGGTCAACAAGCTGCTGGCGTTCGAAGAAGGCCTGCACGCCCACTTCGCCAACACCCAGGGCGAGCTGGTCAGCAAGGTCAACGCCACCGGCGGTTGGGACAACGACATCGAAGGTGCCTTCAAGAAGGGCATCGCCGAGTTCAAGACCACCGGCAGCTGGTAATCGCGGTCCTGTAGAGCGGAGCCGCTGGCTCCGCTGGACCAGATGACAAACGGTTGAACAACGCGGGGCAGCAGCCCCGCGCCACGGGAAACAAGAGATGGCAAGCGGACGCGAAATCAAAACCAAGATCAAGAGCGTGCAGAACACCCGCAAGGTGACGCGCGCCCTGGAAATGGTCTCGGCCTCCAAGATCCGCAAGGCGCAGGATCGGATGAAGACCTCGCGTCCGTACGCGCAGGCGATGAAGCAGGTGATCGGTCACCTGGCCCAGGCCAGCACCGACTACCAGCATCCGTTCCTGGTCGAGCGCGAGCAGGTCAAGCGGGTCGGCTTCATCGTGATCTCCTCCGATCGCGGCCTGGCCGGCGGCCTGAACAACAACCTGTTCCGCAGGATGCTGGGCGAAGCCAAGGCATGGCAGGACAAGGGCGCGGAAGTGGACCTGGTGACCATCGGCCAGAAGGCATCGACCTTCTTCCGCCGCGTGAAGGTCAACATGGTCGGCAGCGTGACCCACATCGGCGACGTGCCGAAGCTGGAATCGCTGATCGGTGTGATCAAGGTCATGCTCGACGCCTTCACCGAAGGCAAGATCGACCGCGTGTACCTGGTCTACAACCGCTTCGTGAACACCATGGTGCAGAAGGCCAGCTTCGATCAGCTGCTGCCGCTGCCGCCGGCTGAGAAGCAGGTCGCTCACCACGACTGGGACTACCTGTACGAACCCGATGCCGCGACCGTGCTCGAGCACGTGATGACGCGTTACATCGAGTCGCTGGTGTACCAGGCATTGCTGGAAAACGTCGCCTCCGAGCATGCGGCACGCATGGTTGCGATGAAGGCGGCGAGCGACAACGCCAACAAGCTGATCGGCACCCTGCAGCTCGTCTACAACAAGGCGCGCCAGGCAGCGATCACCCAGGAAATCTCCGAAATCGTCGGCGGCGCGGCAGCAGTCTGACCGCGTTCGTTCAAAGCACACATTAGAGGATGCAGCAATGAGTCAGGGCAAGATCGTTCAGATCATCGGCGCGGTCGTCGACGTCGAATTCCCGCGTGAATCGGTGCCGAAGGTGTACGACGCACTGAAGGTGGAAAACACCGAGATCACCCTCGAAGTCCAGCAGCAGCTGGGCGACGGCGTGGTGCGTACCATCGCCCTCGGTTCCACCGACGGCCTGAAGCGCAACCTGGTTGCCGTCAACACCGGCCGTGGCATCTCGGTGCCGGTCGGCGCTGGCACCCTGGGCCGCATCATGGACGTGCTCGGCCGTCCGATCGACGAAGCCGGCCCGGTGGCCGCCAGCGACAGCTGGGAAATCCACCGTGCGGCCCCGTCGTACGAAGACCAGTCCCCGGCCACCGAACTGCTGGAAACCGGCATCAAGGTCATCGACCTGATGTGCCCGTTCGCCAAGGGCGGCAAGGTCGGCCTGTTCGGCGGCGCCGGCGTCGGCAAGACCGTCAACATGATGGAGCTGATCAACAACATCGCCAAGGCGCACAGCGGTCTGTCCGTGTTCGCCGGCGTGGGTGAGCGTACCCGTGAGGGCAACGACTTCTACCACGAAATGAAGGACTCCAACGTCCTCGACAAGGTGGCGATGGTGTACGGCCAGATGAACGAGCCGCCGGGCAACCGTCTGCGCGTCGCCCTGACCGGCCTGACCATGGCCGAGTACTTCCGCGACGAGAAGGACGAAAACGGCAAGGGTAAGGACGTCCTGCTGTTCGTCGACAACATCTACCGCTACACCCTGGCCGGTACCGAAGTGTCGGCACTGCTGGGCCGCATGCCGTCCGCCGTGGGTTACCAGCCGACCCTGGCCGAGGAAATGGGCGTTCTGCAGGAGCGCATCACCTCGACCAAGAACGGTTCGATCACCTCGATCCAGGCCGTCTACGTTCCCGCGGACGACCTGACCGACCCGTCGCCGGCGACCACCTTCGCCCACCTGGACTCGACCGTCACCCTGTCGCGTTCGATCGCCTCGCTGGGTATCTACCCGGCCGTCGATCCGCTGGACTCCACCAGCCGCCAGATGGACCCGCTGGTCATCGGCCACGAGCACTACGACACCGCCCAGCGCGTCCAGCAGACCCTGCAGAAGTACAAGGAACTGAAGGACATCATCGCGATCCTGGGCATGGACGAGCTGTCCGAAGAGGACAAGCAGGCCGTGTCGCGCGCCCGTAAGATTGAGCGCTTCTTCAGCCAGCCGTTCCACGTGGCCGAAGTGTTCACCGGTTCGCCGGGCAAGTACGTGCCGCTGAAGGACACCATCCGTGGCTTCAAGGCCATCGTCGATGGCGAGTACGACCACCTGCCGGAGCAGGCGTTCTACATGGTCGGCGGCATCGAAGAAGCGGTCGAGAAGGCCAAGAAGATGGCCGAGAAGGCCTGATCCGGGACGGGCGGGAGCGATCCTGCCCGACCTGACGCCGGCGCCGGGCAACCGCCCGCGCCGGTGGACTCCCACGGTGGCATTGCGCCGCCGCGAACAGCGAAGAGATTTGCATGAGCACGATCCGTTGCGACATCGTCAGCGCCGAGCAGGAAATCTTCCGTGGCGAAGCGACCCTGGTCGTGGCCACCGGTGAGCTGGGCGAACTGGGCATCGCGCCCAAGCACGCGCCGCTGATCACCCGCCTGAAGCCGGGCAAGGTGGTGGTGACCACGCCGAACGGCGAGCAGCTGGATTTCGCCATTTCCGGCGGCATCCTGGAAGTGCAGCCGCAGGTGGTGACCGTGCTGGCCGACACCGCGATCCGCGCGCAGGACATCGACGAAGCCTCTGTCCGCAAGGCCAAGGAAGAAGCCGAGCGCATCCTGGCCAACCGCGGCGAGGCGATGGAAGTGGCTGAAGCCCAGCAGAAGCTGGCCGAAGCCGTCGTCCAGCTGCAGGCGCTGGAGCGCCTGCGCAAGAACCTCAAGCACTGAGGTTTCTCGCGCTGCATCCACGAGAACGCCGGCCCTGTGCCGGCGTTTTTGTTTGTGCGGGGTAGAGTGTCGGCTGGGTAGAGTCGACTATCGCGCGCAGCGCGGGATTTCCGCATTCTGATGGAAGAGCAGTCGACCAACAGTCGACTCTACCGATCCCGATCCCGATCCCAGCGCCGTATCAGCGGTAGACCACGCAGCGCATCAGCAGGAAGGAAACGCACGCCAGCCCGCCTTCCACCAGCGGCTTGGCCAGCCAGGTGTACTGCAGGCCCAGCGCGTGGTCGACCAGGCTCACCAGCAACGTGCTTGTCGCGGTCAGCAGCAGCCACAGCCCGAAGAAGCGTGAAAATCGACGCCAGCCAAGGCGCGCATCACCTGCATTGGCAAAGGTGTAACGGCCGTTGAGCCAGAAGCCCAGCAGCATCCCGGCCAGGCGACCGGCAATGTTGGCAGGCACCACCGGCAGGCCCAGCGCGGTCGCGGTGACGAACACCAGCCAGTCGAGCAGCAGCTGCACGAGCCCGATGATGAGATAGGTGCTTCCCTGGCGGACGAGGCCCATCAGTGCGGTGAAGGAGGTGGGATGCACATGTTAACGGCCCACGCTCTAGAATCATCGGCAACGAACCACGGACTGCCGTTTCCATGACCCAACCCCTGCACGTCATCATCCTCGCCGCTGGCGCGGGCAAGCGCATGAAGTCGGTGCTGCCGAAGGTGCTGCAGCCGATCGCCGGCCAGCCGATGCTGGCACACGTGATCGCGGCCGCCCGCGAACTGGAACCGGCGGCGATCCACGTGGTCTACGGCCATGGTGGTGAAGCGGTGCGCCAGTACTTCGCCGACCAGCCCGACCTGCAATGGGCTGAACAGGCACGGCAGCTGGGCACCGGCCATGCGGTGGCCCAGGCGATGCCGCAGGTGCCTGACGCCGCGCAGGTGCTGGTGCTGTACGGCGACGTGCCGCTGATCCGCGCGCAGACCCTGCGCGACCTGCTGGCGCAGCCGGGTCGCCTGGCGGTGCTGGTCGCCGATGTCGATGACCCGACCGGTTACGGCCGCGTGCTGCGCGATGCCGAAGGCAAGGTGGGCTCCATTGTCGAGCAGAAGGACGCTACCGATGACCAGCTGCGTGTGCGCACGATCAACACCGGCATCATTGCCGCCGAGTCGACCGCGCTGCGGCGCTGGCTGTCGCAGTTGTCCAACAGCAACGCGCAGGGCGAGTACTACCTGACCGACGTGTTCGCCTTTGCCGCGCACGAGTACACCCCGGCCGAAATGGCACTGGTGGCCGACGCGCAGGAAGCCGAAGGGGCAAACGATCCCTGGCAGCTTTCGCAGCTGGAGCGTGCCTGGCAGCGCCGCGCGGTACGGGCCCTGTGCGCGCAGGGCGCGCGCGTACGCGATCCGGCACGTCTCGATATCCGTGGCACTGTCACCGTGGGCAGTGACGTGCTGATCGATGTCGATGTCGTTCTCGAAGGCAATATCGTGCTGGGCGATGGCGTGACCATCGGTCCATTCAACCGCCTGAAGGACGTTGCTCTCGGTCCGGGCACCGAAGTACGTGCGCACTGTGATCTGGAAGGCGTGGTCACCGAAGGCGCAGCACTGGTCGGTCCGTTCGCGCGCCTGCGCCCGGGTACCGTGCTGGCCGATGGCGTGCACGTCGGCAACTTCGTCGAGACCAAGAAGGTCACCCTCGGTGTTGGCAGCAAGGCCAACCATCTGACCTACCTGGGCGATGCGGTGATCGGCAGCAGGGTAAACATCGGTGCCGGCACCATCACCTGCAACTACGACGGCGTGAACAAGTCGACCACCACCATCGGCGACAACGCCTTCATTGGCTCCAACAGTTCGCTGGTAGCACCGGTGACCATTGGCGACAGTGCGACGATTGCCGCCGGTTCGGTCATCACCCGCGACGCCCCGGATGGCAAGCTGACACTGGCACGTGCACGACAGGAAACCATCGATGGCTGGAAGCGCCCGCTCAAGAAGTCCTGAGCCACGCATCCCGCATGCCGACGAACTCGGCATGCTGCCGGCAATTGAACAACGTGCCGGTGAACTGCTGAAGGGTCACCAGGCCTACCCGGTGTTTGCCGGGCATGGTCTGAACCTGCCGACGCTGCAGGATGGCCTTCAACGTGGCCAGTTGTGGGTGGTGGATGCGGCTGACGGTGGTATCGCGGGTTACCTGCTGGCCGGTGAACTCTGCGGTGAATTCCATGTGCTGCAGATGGACGTGGATCCCGCACACGCGCGGCGTGGCCACGGCCGCGCTTTGCTGCGCCATTCCTTGGCGCAGGCGAGGGCGGGAGGCTACGCGGCCGCGGTGCTGACCACGCTGTCCGATGTGCCGTGGAATGCGGCCTTCTATGCCAGCGAAGGATTCAACGTAGTGCCCGAGGCGCAGTGGAACGATGGCCTGCGCGCGGTGATGGCCGAAGAGGCTGCGCTCGGGTTCCCGATGCACCTGCGGGTGGCGATGCGGCAGGTTTGGTAGGTGCCGACCTTGGTCGGCACATCCGCGCATGGCGTGGACCTACCCGCTCAACCCACCGGCAACAGGATCGACACGCACAACCCGCCATCGCCGCGATTCTGCAGTGATACCCGGCCGCCATGCGCTTCCACGATCTCGCGGGTCAAGGCCAAGCCCAGCCCGGTGCCATTGCGCTTGGTCGAATAGAACGGCATCAGCGCATTCTGCAGCACCTGCTCGTTCATGCCCTTGCCGCGATCCAGTACGTCCAGGCGCAGCCACTGCGGCAGCCGCGTGAGTTGCACCTGTACGTCGTCGTTGGGCGGTTCTGCTTCGGCGCAGGCTTCGTGCGCGTTCTTCAACAGGTTCAGCAGTGCCTGCCCGAACTGGGCGATGTCGATGCGGCTGCTCAGTTCCTCGTCCGGCTCACGTTCCATGCCGAACGGGATCTGCTGGCGCAGGCTGGACAGGAAGGGGGCCCAGTGCACGGTCTGCAACTGCGGTTGCGGCAGCTTGGCAAAGCGCGCATAGCCGCGGATGAAGCCTTCCAGGTGGCGTGCACGATCCTCGATGGTGGTGAAGATCTCCGGCAGCCGGTCAAAGCGCTCACGCTGCACCAGTACACCGCCGGAGTGGGCCAGCGAGGCAATCGGTGCCAGCGAGTTGTTGAGCTCGTGGCTGATCACCCGGATCACCTTCTTCCAGGTCTGTACTTCCTGGCGGCGCAGCTCGGCGGTCAGCAGGCGCACCAGCAGCAGGTCGTGCGGACGACCATTGAGCTGGAAGGCGCGGCGCGAGAGGTGGTACACCTGCTCGTCGTCCTCATCGCCGTCCTCGCCCTCGGCATGCACCGCGAACAGGCTGTCGCCACCGCGGGCGATGGCATCGCGCAGCTCCACCGGCACCTGTTCCAGCACGTCCTCCAAGCGCTGGCCTTCCAGCTTCCAGCCACCATGCAGCAGCTTGCGCGCAGCCAGATTGGAGAACACCACGCGGGCGATGCCATCACCGCCCGAGGCGATCAGCAGCATCGCCACCGGCGTGTTCTGCACCATCGTGTCCAGCAGAAGTTCGCGTTGCACCAGGCCCTGCCGCTGTGCACGCAGCACATCGCCCAGTTCGCGGTGTGCCTGCACCAGGTCGCCGAGCTCGTCATTGCCGGGCCAGTGCACGCCGAAGTTGTATTCGCCGTCGCGATAGCTGCTGGTGGTGCCCGCCAGGGCCCGCATCAGTGACCGCACCGGGGCGGTAGCGCGACGCAGGGTCCACCACATCAGCGACAGCAGGATCAACGCCGACACCGTGGTCACCACCCAGCCATGGTCCATCCAGTAGGCCAGCAGCCACGGCAACGCGGCGGCCAGCGCCAGCACCGGCAGCAGGCGCAGGAACAGGCGGAAAGTGAACGAGCGCCGTTTCATTCGCGCGGGATACCGTGGCGGTCCATGCGCCGGTACAGCGCCTGGCGGCTCAGGCCGAGTTCGGCGGCGGCCTGGGCGATGACGCCATGGTTGCGCGCCAGTACCTCCTCGATGCGCGCGCGGTCGGGGTCATTGCCCGCACTGGGGGCCGGGCGCGGTGCGGCGGCTGCACGCGGCAGGTTGAGATCGGCCACTTCAATTCGGTTGCCGGTGGCCAGCAGTTCGGCGCGCTGGATCACGTTGCGCAGTTCGCGCACGTTGCCTGGCCACGGGTGCCGCTGCAGGGCGGCGGTGGCGGCGCTGGACAGGCGCTTGCCAGCGGTCAGGAAGCGCTCGGCCAGCGGCACGATGTCGCCCGGGCGATCGGCCAGCGGCGGCAGCACCAGTTCCACCGTGTTGAGGCGGTAATAGAGGTCTTCGCGGAAGGTGCCGTCGCGGATCATCGCCGGCAGGTCGGCATTGGTCGCGCTGACCACGCGGACCTTGACCTGGCGTTCGCGGTTGGAGCCCAGGCGCTCGAAGCGGCCGGTTTCCAGCACACGCAGCAGCTTCATCTGCCCGCCCAGCGACAGGTTGCCGATCTCATCCAGGAACAGGGTGCCACCATCGGCGGCCTCGAACTTGCCTTCGCGCGCCTTGTTGGCGCCGGTATACGCACCGGCCTCGGCACCGAACAGTTCGGCCTCGATCAGTTCCGAGGGCAGCGCGCCACAGTTGACCGCCACGAATGGACCCTTGGCCACCAGGGAATTGGCCTGGATGATCTGCGCGATCTTCTCCTTGCCGGCACCGTTCGCGCCGGTGATCAGTACCGGCAGTTCCGAGCGTGCGACCTGGCAGGCCAGGGCGATGACGCGCTCGCTGGCGGGGTCGGCGAAGACCGCGCCGCACAGGTCGTACTTCTCTTCCAGCGCATTGCGCTGGCGCAGTTCACGGCTGCGGCGCCGGTCCAGTTCGCGGCGCGCCTCGGACAGTTCCAGCAGGTTGTTGACCGTGGTCATCAGCTTGCGGTCGTCCCAGGGCTTGGCCAGGTAGTCGGCCGCACCGGCCTTGACCAGATCCACCGCGCTGCTGAGGTGGGTCCAGGCGGTCAGCAGGATCACCGGCAGATCGGGATGGCGCGCGCGGATCTGCGCGAACAGGGCCTCGCCTTCTTCGCCGGAGGTGGTGTCCTCGCTGAAGTTCATGTCCTGGATCACCAGGTCGACCGGCTGCGACTCCAGCAGGGCCAGCCCTTCGGACGGGCTCTGCGCCTGCAGGGTGTCGATGTCGTGCAGGGAGAACAGCACGTCCAGCGCGGTACCCACGCTGGCGTTGTCGTCGATGATCAGGATCGCAGGCATCAAGCGGTTCTGCAGAAAGGGATGGGCGGCGCCGTTGGAGCCGTTCGTGTCCACGCACCGGGAGAGCCCGGCGCCACCCATCAAGCATAGCCAAACCCGTGGCTGTGCAGGAGCGGCCCTCGCTCAGCGCCGGGGAGGCACCGGGGGCCGTGGCGGCGCGGGTGGCGGCGGCACCTCCAGCGCCTGGCGCCAGGCTGCGGCGTCGACCGCCACCGTCAGTTCGCGCTTGTCGCGGCGCAGCAACAGATAGGCGGTGGCTGCGTTGGAATGACGCAGGGCCTCGGCAAGGTGTTCGACCCGGCGCACCGCCGTGTCGTCCACGCGCAGGATGCGATCGCCACTGCGCACGCCGAAGCGCATTTCCGGGCTGGCGGCCTCCACGCGCACCTGGCCCTCCGTTGAGCGCAAGGACAACCGCGCGGCATCCTGGCGCCACTCCAGTGTCTGCGCACTGCCACCGCCGGCCAGCGCCGGCAATGGCAGGAGCAGCATCAGGCACATCGCGCGGGCACGCATCTCACGCGCCCCGCGTGGCGACCGCAGGCGGCACCGCTGCCGCACGCCGCGCCGGCCCGAACACGGCGATCTGGCCCAGCACCCACAGCAGCAGTGCACCCAGCGGCAGGTAGTACAGCGGCATGCGCGGCAGCTCGTACAGGTTCATCAGCGCCAGGTTGATGGCGTAGGCCGCCAGCATGCCCAGCACGATGCCCAGCGTGGCCAGCAGGAAGTTCTCGGTCTGGAAGTAGCGCAGGATCTGCCCGCGGGTCGCGCCCAGCGCACGGCGGATGCCGATCTGCTTGCTGCGCTGCTGCACCCAGAAGCTGGCCAGGCCGATGATGCCCAGCGCGGTGACCACCAGCAGCGAGATGCTGACGGTGATCAGCAGGCCGACCATCGCGCGGTCGTTCTTGAAGAAGTCCTTGCGCTGGTCTTCATAGGTCAGCTTGTCGCGCATCAGCCGGTTGGGGTCGTTGCGTTCCAGCGCGGCGGCACCGGCATCGAGTACTTCCTTGCGGCGTTCCGGCGAAGTGCGCAGTACATACGTGCCACCTTCGTCGAAGGTGCGCCGCATGGGCAGCAGCATCGAGTTGGTCCAGTTGTCATTCCAGCCGTTGGGCGTGCTGAGCGTGTCGACGATGCCGACCACATGCAGCGGCTGCTTGCCCATGTAGTAGGTCTTGCCCAGCGCACTGCCATTGGGTTCCATCTTGGCGGCGGTGGCCTGGGTGAGGATGACCGGGATCGCGTTCTCCTTTGCGCCGCCCTTGCTGGCGTCTTCGAAGTTCTGGTACTCGTCGGGCAGGAAATCGCGGCCTGCGATCAGGTTGATGCCCATCGTGGCCAGCCCGTTCTCGGACAGGGTGTACATCGAGGCGTTGGTGGTCGGCCGTTCCTGGTCGATCACACGCGAAATGCTGCTGCTGGAGGAGCCGTTGCGGAAGGGGACCTGGTTGATGATGGTGACGTTGCTGACGCCGGGAATCGCGCGCAGCGATGCCAGGTCCTCGCGGGTGCGGGCCATGGCGTCGGTCTGCTTGCCGATGCCGCTGACGCGCAGCATGACCAGTTCGCTCTCGGCGATGCCGCTGGGCATGCTGATCTTCTCCACGCGCTGGCTGACCAGGAACAGCGCGTTGCAGACGATGGCGCAGGTCAGTGCGACTTCCAGCACGATCAGGGCAGCGGCGGTCTTGTGCCGGCGCAGCGTGCTGAGGATGGGGCGGATGTCCATGGGAGTCCTCGTTCGGGTGCTTACTGCGACTTGAGCTGGATGGCCGGGGTGACCTGCATGGCGCGCCAGGCGGGCAGGAACCCGGCGGCAAGACTGGCGAGCAGGGTCAGGCCCAGCGCGAGCAGCAGCATGTTGCCGTCCAGGTGGGCCAGCTTTGCGTATTCCACCGGTTGCTGGCGCACCGCGAACAGGCCAAGCAGGGCCAGGCCGATACCCAGCACGCCACCGACCACGCCGACCGCACCGGCTTCCACCAGGCACTGCAGGAAGATCTGGCCACGGCTGGCACCGAGGGCGCGGCGCACGCCGATCTCACCACTGCGGCGCAGGAACTTGGCCAGCAGCAGGCCCACCGTGTTGACCAGGCAGACACCCAGGAAGCCCAGCGCCAGCCACAGCTGCAGGCGCACATCGCTGGGGACTGCGCCATTGAAGTCCAGCCATTCCATCACGGTGCGCAGGCGCACGTTCGGCGGATGTTTGAAGCGGCCGGCCTCGCGCTGCTGGGTCGAATAGTTCTCCAGGTAGCGGCGGTAGTCGGCGGCCTTGGCCGGGTCCATCTCCACCCAGTACTGCAGCCACGCGCACGGTGCGTTGAGCGAGTAGCTGTTGCCATCGGGATTCTCGCCGAAGCAGTTCATGTTGCCGTTGTTGCCCAGCTTCAGGTCGAAGGAGGTGGAGATCGGCAGCAGCAGGTCCTCGTTTTTGCCGTAGCTGCCCGTGGTCAGGTCGTAGAAGTGCGGCTCCGGACTCCATTCCTTCATCACGCCGACGATGCGGTAGCTCTGCCCTTCCATGCGCAGGTCGCGGCCCACGCTGTTGGCGCCCTGGTACAGCTTGTCATTGAGCGCCTTGGAGATGACCACCACGCGTGCACGGCCTTCATCGTCCTCGCGCGTCCAGGGGCGGCCGTACTGCATGGGCACCTCGAACATCGGGAAGAAGTCGGCCGAGGTCCAGCGGGTGTCGATGCTGAAGGGCTTGAGAGTGCTGTTGTCCGGTTCGATGGTACCGCCGCCGCCGCTCATCAGTGCCTGGCGCTCGCCCTTGGCCTCGCGCAGCAGGGCTTCACCGTCGAAGCGGGTCAGCTGGGTTTCCGGTTCCTCGCCAGCGACATAGGCGCCGGTCGCGGCATCAAGCTGCACATAGAACAGGCGGTCACTCTTGCCGGGGATCGGGTCACCGGACAGCACATGGAACACCGTCAGCGTGGTCATCGAGGCGCCGATGCCTAGCGCGATAGCAATCACCATCAACGCGGTCAGTACCTTGTTGCGGCGGAAGCTGCGCACCGCCAATCGGGCGTAGTAGGCGAACATGGTCGGGCCCTCACTCGTTGACGGCGACGATGTGGCGCGGCGGGGTGGCCAGCACCGGCTCGCGCACCAGGTCGGTCACCTGGCCATCGACGATGTGCACGTTGCGCTGCGCGCGCGCGGCCAGTTCCGGATCGTGGGTGACCATCACGATGGTGGTGCCGGCAGCGTTGATCTCCTCCAGCAGTTCCATCACGCCGCGGGCCATCTGTGTGTCCAGGTTGCCGGTCGGTTCGTCGGCCAGCAGCAGGCGCGGGCTGCCGGCCAGCGCACGCGCGATGGCCGCGCGCTGCTGCTGGCCACCCGACAGTTCATTCGGATAATGCTTCATGCGCGAGCCGAGGCCGACCTGGCTCAGCGCCTTCTCGATACGTTCGCGGCGCTCGTTGGCGCTCATCTTCCGATAGCGCAGCGGCACGTCGACGTTGTCGAACAGGTTCAGGTCGGGGATCAGGTTGAAGCCCTGGAAGATGAAACCGATCTTCTGGTTGCGCAGGCGGCTGCGGGCATCATCGCCCAGCGTGCTCACGTCCTGGCCGTCAAGCATGTAGGTGCCGCTGGTGAAGGTTTCCAGCAGGCCGGCGATATTGAGGAAGGTGGTCTTGCCGGAGCCTGACGGGCCGGTGACGGCGACGAACTCACCTTCCTTGACCTGCAGTTCCAGCGAGCGCAGTGCGTGGGTTTCCACCTGTTCGGTGCGGAAGACCTTGGCGACCGAACGCATTTCGAGCATGTACATGGGGTGTCCTCTCTCCAGGATTCAGGTATCAGGTATCAGTTGACGGAGACGCGTTCGGCGTCCTTGAACAGGTCGCTGCCAGAGACCACGATGCGGTCGCCCGGCTGCACACCCGACTTGATTTCCACTTCGCCCAGGCTGCTGACGCCCAGTTCCACCGGACGCCGCACTGCGGTGCGGCCATCCATCACGTAGGCGATGCCGTTGCCCTGTTCGACGAACGGGCCGCGCTCGACCTTCAGCACGTCCTTGCGGGTGTCGAGCAGCACGCGCACCGACATCCGCTGGCTCTGGCGCAGGCCTTCCGGCTGCGCGCTGGCGAAGCGCACGCGGGCGTTGACCTCGCCGTTGACCACTTCCGGCGACACCGCACTGATCTCGCCCGGGAACGGCTTGCCGTTGCCGCCGGTCAGCTGCGCCGGCATGCCGATCGCCAGGTCGCGAGCGAAGCTCTCCGGCACCTTGATCTCGACCTCGAACTTGGACAGGTCGACCACGCCCAGCACGGGCGCATTGGCGGCCAGGTTGGTGGACTGGACGGCCTGCACCTGGCCGACCTGGCCGTCGAACGGTGCGCGCAGGGTCAGCGCGTCCACCTGGCGCTGCACCTCGGCCACCACCGCCTTCTGGCGGTCGGCCAGCAGGCGCTTGTTGCGGGCGTCCAGGTCCGCGCCCTGGCTCTGCAGGCGGGCATCGGTGGTGGCGTTGGCCAGGGTGATATCGGCCTTCTTCAGCGAGTCCTTGGCCTTGGCCAGATCGATCTGCGGTACTGCACCGCCGTCGTAACCGCGCTGGTAGCGCTGCAGGTCGCGGTCGGCGGCCTGGCGCTCGATGGTGGCCTGGTCGGTTTCCTTGCGCGACTTGGCGCGGGCCAGGGTGGCGTCCAGCGCGGCGCGGCTGGCCTCGGCTTCCAGGCCGGCCAGGGTGGCCTGCTCCTGGGCCAGCTTGCTGCGCAGTTCCGGGCTGTCGATGACCGCCAGCTCCTGGTCCTTCTTGACCACGTCACCGGCAACGACTTTCAGGTCCACGGTACCGGCCGAGATGGCGTACAGGATCGGGCTGTTGGCGGCGATCACGCGGCCGTCGGCGGCGATGTCGCGGACCAGGTCACCGCGCTTCACTTCGGCGATGCGCACGCGGCTGCTGTCGTAGGAGCGGCTGGCGTTGGACCAGGCGTACACGGCCCAGCCGATGCCGGCCAGCAGCGCGATGGCGCCCAGTGCCGGCCAGCGGTAACGCTGCCAGTTGGCTCGGGTGGTGCCGGCCGGGGCGGAGGAAACGATCTGGTCCTGTGCGGAGGTGTCGCGGATCATCGGGTGCGTGCCTGACGGTGGTAGTGGGTACCAAGCACGTAGCGTGCCAACTTTATTTCCTTGTGGGTCAATGGGTTGGGAGGCACCCTGAAGTGTCCGGGTGTCCGCGGACACCTTTCCGGACACTTTCATTAAGCGGACAGGAGGGGGAGCGCGGGCCCGCAGGCTAGAATGCGGCGATCGTCTTCAAGGAAACGCGTGACATGTGTGGAATCGTGGGTGCGATCGCTGATCGCGACGTAGTGCCGGTGCTGATCGAAGGCCTGAAGCGCCTTGAGTACCGTGGTTACGATTCCTCGGGCATCGCGGTGATCGACCATGCCGAACGGCCGGATGTGCGCCGCGTGCGTCGTACCGGCCGTGTGTCGGAAATGGCCACTGCGGCCGAGGCCGAGGGCTTCAATGCAGTGCTGGGCATCGGCCACACCCGCTGGGCCACCCACGGTGGTGTCACCGAGGCCAACGCGCATCCGCACATCAGCCACGGCGTGGCACTGGTGCACAACGGCATCATTGAAAATCACGAGGAGCAGCGCGAGAAGCTGCGTGCCCTGGGTTACACCTTCGAGTCGCAGACCGACACCGAAGTCATCGCGCACCTGATCCATCACCACCTGAAGGACGGCGACGACCTGCTGGTGGCGCTGCAGCACACGGTGAAGGAGCTGACCGGCGCCTACGCGCTGGCCGTGGTCAGCCGCGCCGAGCCGGAACGCTTCGTGTGCGCGCGCATGGGCTGCCCGCTGTTGATCGGCCTGGGTGAGGGCGAGAACTTCGTGGCGTCCGACGTTTCGGCGGTGATCTCGGCCACCCGCAAGGTGATCTTCCTGGAAGAGGGCGACACCGCCGAAATCCGCCGCGACGGCGTGCGCATCTTCGATGAGCATGACCAGCCGATCGAGCGCGAGGTGCACCTGTCCGACGTATCGCTGGCATCGCTGGAGCTGGGCCCGTACCGCCACTTCATGCAGAAGGAAATCCACGAGCAGCCGCGCGCGCTGGGCGACACCATCGAGGCAGCGATCGACGCCGGTGGTTTCCCGGCCGAACTGTTCGGCAAGAATGCCGAGGCCGTGCTGTCAGGCATCGAAGGCGTGCAGATCATCGCCTGCGGCACCAGCTATTACGCCGGCCTGACCGCGCGCTACTGGATCGAAGCCATCGCCGGGCTGCCGTGCAGCGTGGAGATCGCCAGCGAGTACCGCTACCGCGCCGCGTATGCCAACCCGAAGCACCTGATCGTCACCATCTCCCAGTCCGGCGAAACGCTGGATACGATGGAAGCGCTGAAGTACGCCAAGTCGCTGGGCCACAAGCACACGCTGTCGATCTGCAATGTGCCGGAAAGCGCGATTCCGCGCGCCAGCGAGCTGGTCTGCTACACCCGTGCCGGCGCCGAGATCGGCGTGGCGTCGACCAAGGCCTTCACCACCCAGCTGGCCGCACTGTTCCAGCTGACCGTGGTGCTGGGCAAGCTGCATGGCCGCATCGACGCGGCGCAGGAAGCGGACTACCTGGAGCAGCTGCGCTTCCTGCCGGGCAGCGTGCAGCACGCGCTGAACATGGAGCCGCAGATCGCCGCCTGGGCCGAGCGTTTCGCCCGCAAGAGCAGCGCGCTGTTCCTGGGTCGTGGCCTGCATTACCCGATCGCGCTGGAAGGCGCGCTCAAGCTGAAGGAGATCTCCTATATCCACGCCGAGGCCTATCCGGCGGGCGAGCTGAAGCATGGCCCGCTGGCGCTGGTGGACGAGGACATGCCTGTAGTGGTGATCGCGCCCAACGACAGCCTGCTGGAGAAGGTGAAGTCGAACATGCAGGAAGTACGCGCGCGCGGCGGCGAGCTGTTCGTATTCGCCGACCAGGACAGCAATTTCAACGAGTCCGAAGGCGTGCATGTGATCCGTACGCCGCGCCATGCCGGCGTGCTCAGCCCGATCGTGCACACCATCCCGGTGCAGCTGCTGGCGTACCACACCGCACTGGCACGTGGCACCGACGTGGACAAGCCGCGCAACCTGGCCAAGAGCGTGACGGTGGAGTAACTCCGCCGGAACCGCTGGAAGCTGCATGCGAAAGGGGCCCCACGTGGGCCCCTTTCGTTTGCGCCGGTGGTCGTGCCAAGTGGGACAGCCGCCGGGTGTTCTGTCCGCCGTCGGCAGCAGGCAATCAATCTTTAATGCGCGGCATCGCCTGTATTCAGCGGCGGTTTCAGCCGCGGTGCCATTCTCTGGATCGTCAGTTGGTTCCCACGACGAACTGTCCTATCGATGCCGGTAGTGACCGATGGTCGCAGTCGTAGAATCGATTTGACCGAGGGCCGGGTTGAGCGGTTGAACCCACCTCGTTCGCGTTGCAGCACGTCGTCTGCCGATCCATTTCCACCGGCAGCCGGGTGCGCCAGACGTGCGCTGAAAGGTCTGTTCCCGGGGAGGGGGCGTATCGGAAGAGCACACTTTTTTGACTTCAGTGACCTGCACCAGGAAACAAGAATGAACGTCCGCGAACTCCTGCAATCCAAGAAAGAAGCTGTCATCACCATCGACGCCGAAGACACCATCGGTGCCGCCGCCCACAAGATGAGCGCGAACAAGATCGCTGCGCTGGTGGTGATGAAGGACGATGCCCCGGTCGGCATCATTTCCGAGAAGGACATCGTGCGCACCCTGGCCGACGACGGCCCGCAGGCCGGCCGTCGGGTGATTTCCAGCCTGCCGTCCACCGGCCTGGAAGGCATTGCGCCGGAAGCGACCCTGAAGCAGGCCATGTCGCTGATGACATACTCGCGGCGCCGTCATCTGATGGTCACCGAAGGCACCCGACTGGTTGGCATCCTCAGCCTGGGTGACATCGTGAAGAACCTGCTGGGCGAGCTGGAGCTGGAAAAGGCCGTGCTGCAGGACATCTACATGGCCGCCCACTGAGGGCTGGACCCTTGGATGCAGAGAAGCCGGGCATTGCCCGGCTTCTTCGTTCACGGCTTCGGTGATATCAGAAAGTGACCTTCACCGAATCGGCGCTGTAGTTCGCCGGACCGTGATAGACCACTTCGATGTTGTTGCCATCCGGATCGAGTACGAACGCGCCGTAGTAGCCCGGGTGGTAAGGGCGTTCGCCCGGCGCGCCGTTATCGGTGCCGCCGGCGGCGATCGCGGCGGTATGGAAGGCATCGACGGTGGCGCTGTCGCGCGCCTGGAATGCCAGGTGGTGGCGGCCGGTCAGCTGGCCGGCGGCGGCCTCGCTGGTGGCGCTGGAAATGAACAGCTCATCGGCCCAGAAGTAATCCTCGCCTTCGCCGGCGATCGGGATGCCGATCGTGTCGAACACCGCCTGGTAGAAGCGGCGGCTGGCGGTGAGGTCGCGTACGACCAGCTGGATGTGGTCGATCAGTCGTCCGCGGTGCAGTTCCATCGTTTCCATACGAACCTCGCAAAAAAGGGGACGGAGGGGATTAAGTCACTTCCAGCCAATAGTGCCAGAAACGACTTAATCCCCTCCGTCCCCTTTTGTCAGTTGGCGATGATCTCGACCCAGTAGCCGTCCGGGTCCTTGATGAAGGCCAGGTTCTTCATGCGGCCGTCGGTCAGGCGCTTCTGGAAGGTCACGCCCAGGTCCTCGAAGCGCTGGCAGGCGGCTTCGATGTCCGGCACGGACACGCAGATGTGGCCGAAGCCGCGCGGGTCGCTGTTGCCGTCGTGGTAGACCGCGCCGTCCTGGGCCTCGGTGCCATGGTTGTGGGTCAGTTCCAGCACGCCCGGCAGGCCGGCCATCCACACGCGGCGCTGGCTGTCGTCTTCCGGCACCACCGCGCCGGCCGGTACGTAGGCCAGGAAGTACAGGCTGAACTGGGCTTCGGCGAAGTCGCGCTTGTCGATCAGCTGGTAGCCCAGCACGCGGGTGTAGAAGTCCAGCGAGGCGGTGATGTCCTTCACCCGCAGCATGGTGTGGTTGAACACGAAGCCGGTGGTCTCGGCCGGAGCCTGGGCGGCGACGCCGGGGACATCGCGCAGGGCGGGGATGGTCATGGGGGAGGTCCTTCAGACAGGGCCGTTGCCGGCCGGATGTGGCCATTCTACCGGCTCTGAATTTGGCCATTCGCGACATACAATGGCCAGATAGCACCGTTCCGTCCTGATGACCATTGCCCGCCATGTCGCAGCGTGAATGGGTGGCCGCCGCCATCCGCAAGATCGAAGCCGATTTCAACCGTTCCGCCGATACCCACCTGATCCCGTTGGCGCTGGCCGGGTTCGCGGGCATCGATGTGTACCTGAAGGATGAATCGAGCCATCCCACCGGCAGCCTCAAGCACCGGCTGGCGCGCTCGCTGTTCCTGTATGCGTTGACCAACGGCTGGCTGCGCGAAGGGCGGCCGGTGATCGAGGCTTCCAGCGGGTCGACGGCAGTGTCCGAGGCCTATTTCGCGCGCCTGCTGGGGGTGCCGTTCATCGCGGTGATTCCGGCCACGACCTCGCCGGAGAAGATTGCCGCCATCGAATTCCACGGGGGCCGCTGCCACCTGGTCGAGCGCGCCTGCGAACTCAACGGTGAATCGGAGAAGCTGGCCCGCGAAACCGGTGGCCACTTCATGGACCAGTTCACCTATGCCGAGCGGGCGACCGACTGGCGCGCCAACAACAACATTGCCGAGTCCATCTTCAAGCAGATGGCCGAGGAGCCCAGCCCGGTTCCGGAATGGATCGTGTGCAGCCCCGGTACCGGCGGTACCGCAGCGACGCTGGGCCGCTATGTCAGCTACCGCCGGCATGACACCCGCATCCTTTGCGCGGACCCGGAAGTGTCGGTGTTCTTCGATGGCTATCAGGCTGCCGTGGCCGGCCAGCAGGACTGGCGCGGCCTGACCTGCAGCGGCGGTTCGCGCGTGGAAGGCATCGGCCGGCCGCGGGTGGAGCCGAGCTTCATCCCGACCAGCGTCGATGCGATGGTGAAGGTGCCCGACGCGCTGAGCCTGGCCGCGATGCGCCATGTCAGCCGCCAGCTCGGTCGACGCGTGGGTGGCTCCACCGGCACCAACTTCATCGGTGTGCTGCGGGCGGCGCAGTGGATGCGTGAGGCAGGCCACCAGGGCAGCATTGTCAGCATCCTGTGCGACAGTGGCGAGCGCTACGCGCAGAGCTACTACGACCCGGCGTGGTACGCGCGGCAGGGCATCGATGTCGACGGCGCCGATGCACAGCTGGCAGCGGCAGTGGCCGGGCAGGGGCTGCCGGAACTGCCGTGGTGCAGCCTGGAAGCGTTGTAGCCGGCCGGCATTTCCGCCGGGCGATGCCCGACGAGCGCAGCGGTGTGTCGTACCCCGATCAATACCCCGCCGCGGTGAACGCGTCCAGCACTGCATCTCGCAGCGCATCGGGCAAGGCCTCGATGTCCATCGCGCGATCATCCAGATGCAGGCTCGGGTCCAGGATGCTGGCACGGCCCTGGGCCAGCGCCTGCAGCCACAGCAGCACGCAGATCACGAACTCGCGCTCATGGCCCAGCCGCAGCTGGCTGGCGCCACGTTCGATCACCTCGAACGGGTACCACTCCTGGGCATCGTTGAACGTGCCGCCCTGCTGCAGCACTGCCTGCAGTTGATGCAGGTGACGCGGGGCGTCGTCGCCGGCATCGCACAATGCGGCGATCCAGGTCAGTTCGGCCGGGCTGGCGGACAATGCCAGTGACCGGGCCGGTGAGGCGGATGCAACTGCAGCCAGACCTTCCATGTAGGGCCTCGTTCGGTGCGTACCGCTGCGGACTCCCCCGCAGCCAGAGCTTCGATGCGTGACCGTAAGGCCGATGTGAATGCCGCGCCCCCTTGTCAGCCACGCCTGCCAGCGCCATATCTACCAAGCTGCCCGCCCGCCGGGCCCGTTCCCTGGAGATCTGCCGTGACCGTTGCCAACCCCCTGCTCGATTTTTCCGGCCTGCCGCGCTTCGAGGCGATCCGCCCCGAGCACGTGGCGCCGGCGCTGGACGTGCTGCTGGCCGAGGCCGAAGCCGCCGTCAGCACGGCCGAGCAGGTGCAGCCGGTGCGCTGGGAGACCTTCGTTGCCCCGCTGGATGACGCCACCGAGCGCCTGTGGCGCGCCTGGGGCCTGGTCGGCCACCTGCAGGGCGTGGTCAACACCCCGGAACTGCGCGAGGCCTACAACAGCAACCTGCCGCGGGTGACCCGCTTCGCCAGCGCGCTCAGCCAGAACCTGGCGTTGTACCGGCAGTACCAGACCCTGGCCGCCAGCACCGAGGCGGCGCGCTTCGACGAGGCCCAGCGCAAGGTGCTGGACAACACGCTGCGTGACTTCCGCCTCGGCGGCGCCGAGCTGGCGCCGGAGGCGCAGCAGCGCTTCGCGGCGATCAAGGAAGAACTGTCGGCGCTGTCGGCGAAGTTCTCGCAGAACGTTCTTGACGCTACCGATGCCTGGTCGCTGATCGTCGAGGACGAAGCGCGATTGAAGGGCCTGCCGGAAGACGTGAAGGCCGCCGCGCATGCCGCAGCACAGAAGGACGGCAAGTCTGGCTGGAAACTGACCCTGCAGATGCCGTGCTACCTGCCGGTGCAGACCTGGGGTGAGGACCGCGATCTGCGCGAGATCCTGTACCGTGCCAGCGCACAGCGTGCGTCCGAATTCGGCGATGACACGCTGGACAACAGCGGCAACATCGACCGCATCCTCGCCCTGCGCGCGGAACTCGCCGCACTGCTCGGCTTCGGTTCGTATGGTGATTATTCGGTGGCGACCAAGATGGCGCAGGACCCGGCCGAGGTGCTCGGTTTCCTGCGTGACCTGGCCTCGCGCGCCAAGCCGTTCGCGGCCAAGGACCGCGCCGAACTGGAGCAGTTCGCACGCGAGCAACTCGGCATCGACAGCCTGCAGGCCTGGGACCTGGCATTCGCCGCCGACCGCCTGAAGCAGGCGCGTTACAGCTATTCCGAACAGGAAGTGAAGCAGTACTTCACCGAACCGAAGGTGCTGGGCGGCCTGTTCTCGGTAATCGAGCAGCTGTACGGCCTGCGCGTGCAGGAGGACAGCGCGCCGGTGTGGCACGAGGATGTGCGCTTCTTCCGCCTGGTCGATGCGCAGGGCGGGCTGGTGGGCCAGTTCTACCTGGACCTGTACGCGCGCGAAGGCAAGCGCGGTGGCGCGTGGATGGATGATTGCCGTAACCGCCGCGAGCGTGCCGACGGCAGCGTGCAGACGCCGCTGGTCTACCTGGTGTGCAACTTCGGCCGAGGTGCCAATGGCAAGCCGGCCACCTTCAGCCACAATGAAGTGACCACCCTGTTCCATGAAATGGGCCACGGCCTGCATCAGCTGCTGACCCGCATCGGCGAACTGGGCGTGGCCGGCATCAACGGCGTGGAATGGGACGCGGTGGAGCTGCCCAGCCAGTTCATGGAGAACTTCTGCTGGGAATGGGAGCACCTGCAGGCGATGACCGCACATGTGGACAGTGGCGAGCCGCTGCCGCGCGCGCTGTACGAGCGCATGCTGGCTGCACGCAACTTCCACAGCGGCATGGCCACGGTGCGCCAGCTGGAGTTCGGCCTGTTCGACATGCTGCTGCACAGCCAGTTCGAACCGGCGCAGGACAGCGTGCTGGCACTGCTCGACCGCGTGCGTGCGGAAGTGGCGGTGAACCACCCGCCGGTCTGGAACCGCTTCCCGCATCAGTTCAGCCACATCTTCGCCGGCGGCTACGCAGCCGGTTACTACAGCTACAAGTGGGCCGAGGTGCTGAGCGCCGATGCCTATGCGGCGTTCGAGGAGGCGCCGCAGGCGCTGGCTGAAACCGGCGCGCGCTTCCGCGAAGAGATCCTGTCGCGCGGTGGCAGCCGCCCGGCGGCGGAGAACTTCAAGGCCTTCCGCGGCCGCGCGCCTCAGATCGACGCGCTGCTGCGCCACTCGGGCATGGCGTAAGGTGTTTGGTAGGTGCCAACCTTGGTTGGCACGTTACCGCTATCCACGCATGGCGTGGATCTACCGGAATGTTCGGACATGGCGTAACGCCTTGGTAGGCGCCAACCTTGGTTGGCGAAAAGCCCAGGCCAACCAAGGTTGGCCTCTACCGGGCGTCGCGCCTTGGGGTCATTCGGCGTAGATCATCTTCCGGGTCATGCCGCCGTCCACGATGAAGTCCTGGCCGGTGGTGAAACCGGACAGCGACGACAGCAGGTACACCGCCAGTGCACCGATGTCTTCGGGGCGGCCGACCCGGCCGACCGGGTGTTGCGCATGGTCGATGGCTGAGTATTCCGGCGCGTGGCGCCGTGAGGGTGCCTGCCACGCAGTGGTGCCGATCCAGCCGGGGCTGATGCTGTTCACCCGCACCGCCGGGCCGGCGCTGATCGCAAGTGCATGGGTGAAGGCCACCAGCCCACCCTTGGCTGCCGCGTAGGCTTCGCTGTGTGCTTCGGATTGCCAGGCGCGGGTGGAGGCGATGTTGATGATCGCACCGGCGGCGCTGGCGATCAGTGCTGGCAACGTGTGCTTGCTGCACAGGAATGCACCGTGCAGTGACGACAGCCGGCGCTGCCACTCGTCCCAGTCCATATCCTGCAACCCTGTGCCGTGTGGACCGGCGATGCCCGCGTTGTTCACCAGTCCGTCGATACGGCCGAAACGCTGCAGGGCCACGGCGATGAAGTCGCGCACGCTCGCTTCGTCGGTGATGTCCAGGCGCTGGAACGCGGCATCCTCGCCGCGCTGCCATTCCGCCAGACACGCTTCTCCGGCCTCCACGTCCAGGTCGCCGATCAGCACGCGTCCACCGGCACCAAGTACGGCCTGGGCAATACCACGGCCGATGCCGTTGGCACCGCCGGTGACCAGCACAACCTTGCCCGACAGTGGCGCGGCCGGCCATGCGGCGATCGGCGGCACCGTGCTCACGTCAGGTCTTCGCCGCGCAGGCGGCGATGCCAGCCGTCCACACCGATGCGGTCCAGGGTCTGGATGTTGCGCTCGACGATCACGTCCGGGTCCGGATAGACATCCACCGCGCGTGCCACGCTGTCTTCGCGCAGCAGGTGCAGGGTGGGGAAGGGTGCGCGGTTGGTGTAGTTGCTGGCGTCGTCCGCGGCCACGCCATCGAACTGGTAGTCCGGGTGGAAGCTGGCCACCTGCAGGATGCCCTGCAGGTCCAGTGCCTCGATCGCCGCATCGGCGTTGTCGAGGAAATCGTTGTAGTCGAGGAAATCGGTCAGCACCTGCGGATGCACGATCAGCGTCGTGTCGATCTGCTCGGCCGGCGTATCGCGCAGCAGCACCAGCTCCTCGGCCAGCTGTTCAACCAGCGCTTCCGGCGTGGTCGCATCGCTGAGCACGATGCGGACCTGGTCCTTCACGTACACCGCCTTGGCGAACGGGCACAGGTTCAGGCCGATGACGATGCGCTCCAGCCACAGGCGGGTGGCGGCGATCGGGTCATCGGTGGGCAGGTGTGAATCGGTCATGGCGGGCACGTGGGCTGGCGGGGCCGCCATTGTAGGCAGTGTGCCGGTGCTGCGCTGTCCACTGTGCAGGAACTGGACAGTGGCGAAGCTGGAAATTCCTGAAGATTCAAACCGTTGCGCGCTACCGATGGATGGCCGATTGCCAGTCCGGGGCGACGGGCGTGGAATGGATGCACGAAACAGGAGGACACCCATGACTGCATCTTCCCCGTGGCTGCCGGACGCCCTCTGGGCCGGCGCCTTCTTTGATGGCCACTGGCAGGCTGCCCCGCAACGGCACCCGGTGATTGAACCGGCCACTGGCCGGGAGCTGGGCGAGATCGGCCTGGCCGATCCGGCGCAGATCGCGCGTTCGGCGGCTGCCGCGGCACAGGCGCAACAGGCTTGGGCGGCGGCGCCCTACGAACAGCGTGCCGACGTGCTGCGCAAGGCCGCGCGTCTGGCCGAAGAGAACATCGACACCCTGGTCGAGTGGCTGGTGCACGAAAGCGGCTCGACCCGCCTGAAGGCCGGCTTCGAGGCCAAGGTGACGATCAAGGCGCTGCACGAGGCCGCCGCACTGCCGTCGCGCAGCACGGGTGAGATCCTGCCCTCCGAGCCGGGCAAGCTGAATCTGGCGCGGCGCCGCCCGCTGGGTGTGGTCGGGGTCATTTCGCCGTTCAACTTCCCGCTCTACCTGGCGATGCGTGCGGTGGCCCCGGCGATCGCGCTGGGCAACGCTGTGGTTCTCAAGCCGGACCCGCGTACGGCAGTGTGTGGTGGCGCGGTGATCGCGCGCCTGTTCGAGCAGGCGGGCCTGCCGGCAGGCGTGCTGCACATGCTGCCCGGCGATGGCGCGGCCGGGGCCGCGCTGACCAGTGACCCGCACGTGGCGATGATCCAGTTCACCGGTTCCACCGCCGCCGGGCGCAAGGTCGGCGAAGCGGCGGGCAAGCACCTGAAAAAGGTTTCGCTGGAGTTGGGTGGCAAGAATTCGTTGATCATCCTGGACGATGCGGACCTGGACCTGGCGGTGGCCAACACCGCGTGGGGCGTCTACCTGCACCAGGGCCAGATCTGCATGGCGACCGGCCGCGTGCTGGTGCACCGGAAGATCCATGACACGTTCCTGCAGAAACTGGTGGCCAAGGCCAACGCGCTGAAGGTAGGCGACCCGGCACGTGAGGACGTGGCGATCGGCCCGCTGATCAATGCCGGCCAGCGCGACCATGCTGCACGCGTGGTCGAGCAGGCGGTGCAGGCCGGTGCCACGCTGGAAGCGGGCGGCACGCACCGGGAGCTGTTCTTCGCACCCACCGTGCTCGGCAACGTTGCGGCCGACAATCCGGCCTTCAGCGAGGAAATCTTCGCGCCGGTAGCGGTGGTGGTGCCGTTCGACGATGACGACGAAGCCGTGCGCCTGGCCAACGACAGCGAGTACGGGCTGTCGATGGCGATCGTGTCCAGCAACGTCGGCCGCGCGCTGAAGATCGGCGAGCGCCTGCGTACCGGTCTGCTGCACATCAACGACCAGACCGTGAATGACGAGGTGATCAACCCCTTCGGCGGCGTCGGCGCGTCCGGCAACGGCACCAGCATCGGTGGCCCGGCCAACGGCGAGGAGTTCACCCAGTGGCAGTGGTTGACCGTCAAGGGCGAAGCGCCCGCATACCCGATCTGATCGAAGGAGCCATCACGATGAACGACAACAACGCAACGCGTGAGATCACCGCCGCCGTGGTACGCGGCAAGGAGCAGCCCTTCGTCATCGAGCAGGCGACGCTGCGCGGTCCGCAGGACGACGAGGTGCTGGTGAAGGTGGTGGCCACCGGCCTGTGCCATACCGACCTGATCGTGCGCGATCAGTACTATCCGGTGCCGCTGCCGGCGGTGCTGGGCCATGAGGGGGCGGGCATCGTCGAAGCGGTTGGCCCGAACGTGCGCGACCTCAAGGCGGGGGATCACGTGGTGCTGACCTACGGCGCCTGTGGTCACTGCAATCCCTGCCGGGGTGGACACGGTGCTTACTGCAGGGATTTCTTCGCCCTGAACTTCGGTGGCGATGATGGCCACGGCCATACCGCGATCACCGATGCGCAGGGCCAGCCGCTGCACGATCATTTCTTCGCCCAGTCCTCGTTTGCCACCTACGCGCTGGCCCGCGAGATCAATGCGATCAAGGTGCCTGATGACGCACCACTGGAACTGCTGGGCCCGTTGGGGTGCGGCATCCAGACCGGTGCCGGTGCGGTGCTCAACTCGCTGCAGGTGCGGTCGGGCAGCAGCTTTGCAAGCTATGGTGCCGGTGCGGTGGGCCTGAGCGCGGTGATGGCGGCCAGGGTGGCCGGGGCCACCACCATCATTGCCATCGACGTGGTGCCTTCGCGCCTGGAGCTTGCTCTGGAGCTGGGGGCCACCCACGTGGTCAACAGCCGGGAGACCGATGTGGTCGAGGCGGTGCGTGCGATCACGGGTGGGGGTGCTGACTTCGCGCTGGAATCGACCGGTCGTCCGGACGTGCTGTCCGCTGGCGTCGAGGCGCTGGGTGGGCTGGGCATGATGGGCGTGGTCGGTGCGCCGAAGCTGGGCACCACCGCCAGTTTCGATGTGAACAACCTGCTGCTCGGCGGTCGCAGCATCCGCGGCATCGTCGAGGGCGACAGTGTGCCGCAGGTGTTCATTCCGCAGCTGGTGACCCTGTTCCAGCAGGGACGCTTTCCGTTCGACAAACTGGTGAAGTTCTATCCGCTGGACCAGATCAACCAGGCCGCCGAAGACAGTACCCGTGGCATTACCCTGAAGCCGGTGCTGCGCATCGCGGCGTAGTTTCCCTTGTTGGTAGTGCCGGCCGCCGGCCGGCCCGGGGGGCAGATCCGTTTTCCAGAAGATAACGGCTCTGCCCCTTTGTTTGAACGCGTCTTGAAACGGAAACGCTCCGTTGCCGAGACGTAACATGGCGTTGCCGCTGGCGGGTGTACGCTGCGTCCATGATGGCCACGACAGTCGGGCAGCAACAACTGGTGGCGGCACGTGCCGCTTTCGCCGACGGCGATGCGCGCTCATTGGGCGTGTTGCCGCTGCCGCTACAGCAGTCATGGCTGCGTTCGCGCGCGGCGGGCCTGCAGCCGGGGCAGGAGCCGGACTATCGGCCGCTGCTGGGCGATGGCCGCCATCTGTCCCATCCCGATGACCGGCGCCTGGCGCGTTGCGTGCAGCCGGAGCTGGAACAGCTCTGGGCGGCCTTCGGTGGGCGTGGCTGGACGATGTTCTGCGCCAACCGCGACGGCATGGTGATCGCGCAGCAGGCCCACGGGCTGGAAGATGCTCCCTTGCTGCGGCCGATCCAGGTCGGGCGACAGCTGGGCGAGACCGAGATCGGCACCACCGCGCCAGCGGTCAGCCTGGCCGACGATGTGCCGGCACTGGTGCGCGGCAACGAACACTACCTGCAGCGGTTCGCGCCGGTGTTCTGCCTGAGCGAGCCACTGCACGATCTCGACGGTCGGGTCTGCGGAGTGATCGACATCACCGGTCTTGGCGAGCGCGATCCCGCGCTGCTGCAGGGCTATTTCCGGCAGGCTGCGCTGGCCAGCGAAAATCGCTTGTTCCACAGCCTCACTGACGTGCACCTGCTGGCCGTGCAACATGATCCGCGCTGGCTGGCGTCACCGCTGCAGGGGCTGCTGGCGGTGCAGGAGGATGGCCAGCTGCGTGCAGCCAACCGCGTTGCACGGCGCCTGCTGGGCCTGCCACGGCGCGGGCCGTTGCCGCTGCTGGGTCTGGAAGCGCTGTTTGCCGGTGCCAGTGCGGCGCAACGGCGTCGGCTGCTGCAACCGGGCGCAGCGCATCGGGTCCGGCTGGGCGAGGGCAGTGCGGTCTACCTGCAGCGTCTGCAGGGGCCGCGGGGCGCGACGCACCGGTCTACTGTGCGAAGCACCCCGGCAGATCCAGGCGCGCCGCTGCTGCGTGACCAGCAGCGTGAGGCCGCGCGTCGCGCGGCCCTGGCCGCTGACGGCAACCTCAGCCTGGCCGCACGCCAGTTGGGAATCTCGCGTACCACGCTGTACAAGCTGCTGCGCGATTGACCGCGTAGTCCACCGGGCAGGGCCTGGCGGGGGCATCAGTCGCGGAAGTTGTTGAACTGCAGCGGCAGCTCGAACTTGCCGGCCTTGAGTACGGCGATGGCGTCCTGCAGATCGTCGCGCTTCTTGCCCTGCACGCGCAGCTTGTCGCCGTTGATCTGGCTTTCCACCTTCAGCTTGGCGTCCTTCAGTGCCGCCGCGATCTTCTTGGCGATCTTCTGCTCGATGCCCTGCTTGACGGTGATCTTCTGCCGGGCCTGGGCCAGGTTGGTTTCGATGTCGCCGAACTCCAGGCTGAGCACGTCGATGCCGCGCGCGGCCAGGCGTGCGCGCAGGATGTCGTTCATCTGCTTGAGCTGGAACTCGGTCGGCGCCGTCTGATTGATGACATCGCCATCGCGTTCAAACTTGGCGTCCACGCCCTTGAAGTCGAAGCGGGTGGCCAGTTCGCGGTTGGCCTGGTCGATGGCGTTGGTCAGCTCGTGGGTGTCGACTTCGGACACGACGTCGAAGGAGGGCATGGGCGATGCTCCGCAGGATTCAGTGGTGGCCATTCTATCGCGCCGGCCCGCATGCCCGCTTTGTAGAGTCGAGCAAGCTCGACTCTACAAACCGGTGCTGTCGGCGATAATGGGCCATGAACGTGCAACGCTCTCCCTCGCGTGCGGTGGCCTGGATGGTCGCTGCGGTCGCCTGTTTCTCGCTGATGGATGCTGGCATGAAGCAGCTGTCGGCCAGCTATCCGACCCTGGAAGTGACCTTCCTGCGTGGTGCGGCTTCGTTGCCGTTCGTGCTGGTCTGGGTGCTGGTCAGCGCCGGCCCGCGCTCGCTGATCCCGCGCCGCTGGGGCCTGCACCTGCTGCGTGGTGGGCTGGGCATGGCGATGATCGGCTGCTTCGTGTTCGCCCTGCGTGACCTGCCGCTGTCCACCGCCTACACCATCTATTTCGTTGCCCCACTGCTGATCGCCGCGCTGTCGGTGCCGTTGCTGGGTGAGCGGGTTGGCCCGCGGCGCTGGGTGGCCATCGGCATCGGCCTGGTCGGCGTGCTGGTGGTGCTGCGGCCGGGCGTGGACGGCTTCATTTCGGTGCCGGGGCTGATGGTGCTGGCCGCGGCCACTGCGTATGCCGTGGCGGCGATCACGGTCAGCCTGCTCACCCGCACCGATACCTCGCAGTCGATGGTGGTCTGGTTCCTGGTGATCATGGCCATCGGTGCCGGCCTGCTGGCCCTTCCCGGCTGGGTGCCACTGCAGCTGGCGCATGCGCCGCTGATCGCCGGCATGGGTCTGGCTGGGGCGCTGGGCCAGATTGCCCTGACCAAGGCGTTCCAGCTGGGCGAGGCCTCGATGATCGCGCCGCTGGAGTACAGCGGCCTGGTCTGGGTGATCGGCTGGGATCTGGCCTTCTGGGGCCAGCTGCCGGACAGCTATACCTGGGTGGGCGCGGCGATCATCGTCGCCTCGGGGCTGTACCTGCTGCACCGTGAGCGGGTGAACCGGCAGGAACCGCCGAAGCCGCTGGATCATCCCTGAGCCGGGGTAGTGCCGGCCGCTGGCCGGCAACTCCTTGCCCCGGAGGAACCGCTGCAGGTGCCGGCCAGCGGCCGACACTACCGGGCGCGGGCGACTTAGAACCAAAAGGAATAACATTCTGGCCCATGGCGCGGGCGCGCGACCGCCTGCGCTGGTAGGCTGCACGCCCCCTTCCGTCACCCAGCCGGTGAGCCACGCCCGTGATCGAGTTCCAGCGCCTGCACAAATCCTATGCCGTTGCCGGCCGCGCAGTCAGCGCGCTGCAGCCGCTGGACCTGACCATCGAGGCCGGTGAGGTATTCGGCATCATCGGCCATTCCGGCGCCGGCAAGTCGACCCTGATCCGCATGATCAACCGCCTGGAAGAGCCCAGCGGTGGTCGCCTGCTGATCGGTGGCGAGGATGTCACCGGACTGGATGCGGACGGCCTGCGCGCGCTGCGCCGGCGCATCGGCATGATCTTCCAGCACTTCAACCTGTTGTCTTCGCGCACGGTGGCCGGCAACGTTGCCTTCCCGCTGGAGCTGGCGGGCACGCCGAAGGCGGAGATCGATGCACGCGTGGCCGAGCTGCTGCAGACCGTGGGCCTGGAGGCGCACGCGCAGAAGTACCCCGCACAGCTGTCCGGTGGGCAGAAGCAGCGCGTCGGCATCGCCCGTGCGCTGGCGACACGCCCGCAGATCCTGCTGTGCGACGAGGCCACCAGTGCGCTGGACCCGCAGACCACCGCCTCGGTGTTGTCGCTGCTGTCGAAGATCAATCGCGAGCTGGGCCTGACCATCGTGCTGATCACCCACGAGATGGATGTGATCCGCCGTGTCTGCGACCGTGTCGCCGTGCTCGACGCCGGCCAGATGGTCGAGACCGGGCCGGTCACCCGGGTGTTCCTGCATCCGCAGCACCCGACCACGCGCCGTTTCGTCAGCGAATCGGAGCACGTGGATGAAGGCGCGCTGCATCGTGATTTCGATGCCGTCGGTGGCCGCATCGTGCGGCTGACCTTCCTCGGCGGAGACACCTACGAACCCCTGCTCGGCAGTGTCGCGCGGGAGACCGGGGTCGACTACAACATCCTGTCCGGCCGTATCGACCGGATCAAGGACACCCCGTATGGCCAGCTGGTGGTCGCCCTGGTGGGCGGTGACCAGTCCGCCGCGCAGGCCGCGTTCGTGGCTGCCGGCGTGCACGTTGAGGAGCTGCGTCGATGATCATCGCCACTGCCGGCGGATTCTTCCGCCACCTGGATGCGGGCAAGTGGGCCGACATCGGCCAGGCCACCATCGACACCCTGCTGATGCTGCTCGGTTCGCTGCCGCTGACCCTGGCCATCGGCCTGCCGCTGGGCGTGCTGCTGTACCTGTTCGGCGCGCCGCAGATGAAGCGCCGTCCGTTCGCCTACGGCGTGCTGGCGCTGGTGGTGAACCTGCTGCGCTCGGTGCCTTTCATCATCCTGATGATCGTGCTGATCCCGGTCACCCTGTTCCTGATGGGGACGTCGCTGGGGGTACGCGGTGCGATCGTGCCGCTGGTGATCGGTGCCGCGCCGTTCTACGCGCGCCTGGTCGAAACCGCACTGCGCGAAGTGGACCGTGGCGTGATCGAAGCGACCCAGTCGATGGGTGCCACCACCTGGCAGCTGGTCACCCGCGTGCTGCTGCCCGAGGCGCGCCCCGGCCTGATCGCCGGTGCGACGGTCACCACCGTGGCGCTGATCGGTTTCACCGCGATGGGCGGCGCGATTGGTTCCGGCGGCCTTGGTGACCTGGCGTTCCGCGATGGCTACCAGCGTTCGCACACCGACGTGGCCCTGGTTACCGTGGTCTTGCTGTTGGTTCTGGTGCAGCTGCTGCAGATGCTCGGCGACCGCCTGGTCGCGCATTACAGCCGCAAATGACGAGGCGCCGGGGCGCTGCCCCCGGCGTCGCCCGGTGCATCGCGGCAGCCGGCCAGCGGCCGGCTCTACCCCATTGCCTGGAAACGGTAGTGCCGGCCGCTGGCCGGCAATCCCACCTGCAATCAACGCACGTTCGGTACTTCGTAGCCCAGCTTGCCGACCTGCTCCGGGTGCTGCGGCACGCGCTTGAGCTTGTCGGTGTTCACGCCGTACTCGTCACGCAGGCGCTCGGCCAGCTCCTTGTACAGGGCTTTGTCCATGTCCGGCGTACGCGAGAAGATCCAGGCCATTTCGCGGCCCGGGTAGCCGATCAGTGCCCACGAGTAATCCGGCGCTACTTCCAGCACCCTCGAATGGGTGGGCACGACACGGTAGAACCAGGTGCGCCAGCCGTGGTTGCCACTGTCCGGGTCGACGCTGGCGCGGGCACGCACTTCCTGCAGCGGTTCGCCGAAGCCATCACGGTAGCGGTAGGTGATGCCGACCTTGTGCGCGTCGCGCAACTCGTACTCGTTGACGCTGGCGACATGGCCACGTTCGATGAAGTTCGGCACGCGGCCGATCACATACCAGGTGCCCATGAAGCGCTTCAGGTCGATCGGTGCGTCCAGGGCAGCCGCACCAGAGGCGCTGGTACGGGGCGACGGCGGCTCACTGGCGGCCACGGCGGGGCCGGCCAGGGAAAGGGCCAGCAGCGCGGCGCAGAGCGGGCGGATCGAAGTCATGCGGGAGCGGGCTCCAGTGGGCTTGCACGCGCATGGTCGACTGTGTGCACGCGATCCGTCAATGGTGTCGCAACCTGTGAGAAGGGGGTTGCCCATGCTGTGTTGCATTGTCCACCGGAGAAGCCCCATGAACGCACGTTCCGTCCGCCGCTCTGCAACTGAACGCGTCATTCTCGAGCGTGCCGACCCGCGCCTGCTGCGCAGCGTGCAGCAGCTGGCCCTGGCCGGTATGGCGCTGGTACTGGTCTGGCCGGCCGCGCGCGGCAGCAGTGCCTGGCTGGGCTGGCTACCCATGTGGCTGGTGGGCATGCCGCTGGTGGCCTGGTGGGCGTTGCTGCGCTTTCCGTTGCCGCGCCTGTCGTGGCTGCGGCTGGCGCGTCGTACCGGTGGACAGGCACGTCGCCGTAGCGGCGGGGCGGCGCGAGGCCGTCGCGGCTCCACCGCCGCGGCCTGACCTTCGACACGGGGGCGGCCGCGGCGATCCATGCTAGCGTTCCACGGCTTATGACTGCCTGGAGCTGCAATGTCTCGACTCGCTTCCGCCTGCCTGCTGGCCGGCATGATGACCGCTGCCTCGGTGGGGACCGCCGTGGCCGCTGAAGACACCGATCGCTACGCCTGGCTCGAAGACGTCACCGGCGACAAGCCGCTGACCTGGGTCAAGGAACAGAACGCCAAGTCCGAGGCGCGCCTGGCGCAGACCCCGGCCTTCAAGCAGATGGAGACCAGCATCCGCGAGGTGCTCGACTCCGATGCCAAGATCCCCGGCGTGCAGAAGATCGGCGACTACTACTACAACTTCTGGAAGGACCAGCAGCACGAGCGCGGCCTGTGGCGGCGCACCACCCTGGCCGAGTACCGCAAGGCCTCGCCGCAGTGGGAAACCGTGCTCGACCTGGATGCGCTGAACAAGGCCGAGGGTGAGAACTGGGTCTGGCACGGCGCCGATTGCCTGCGCCCGGATTACAGCCGCTGCCTGATCGCGCTGTCGCGCGGTGGCGCCGACGCCGACGTCACCCGTGAGTTCGACCTGGCCAACAAGACCTGGATCAAGGACGGCTTCTTCCGTCCCGAGTCCAAGGGCGGCCTCAACTGGGTCGACCGCGACACCGTGTTCGTCTACACCGACTTCGGTGCGGGCTCGATGACCACCTCCGGCTACCCGCGCGTGGCCAAGCTGTGGAAGCGCGGCACGCCGATGACCTCGGCCACCGTGGTGTACGAAGGCAAGCCGGAGGACATGTACATCGCGGCGATGCACGATGACACCCCGGGCTTCGAGCGCAACCTGGTCAGCCGCACGCTGGCGTTCTACAACAACGAGCTCTACCTGCGTGGCGACGATGGCACGCTGACCAAGATCGACGCGCCGAATTCGGCCGAGAAGGGCCTGCACAAGCAGTGGCTGACCCTGGAACTGCGCGATCCGTGGACCGTGGGCGGCAAGACCTACGCGTCCGGTTCGCTGCTGGCGACGAAGCTGGACGACTTCCTGGCCGGCAAGCGCGACTTCGAGGTGCTGTTCACCCCGACCGCGACCACCTCGCTGGCCGGCGCCACCTGGACCAAGAGCCACCTGGTGCTGAACGTGCTGGATGACGTCAAGAACCGCCTGTCGGTGCTGACCCCGGGCGCCGATGGCTGGCAGACCAGCCGCTTCGTCGGCGCGCCGGCCTTTGGCACGCTGGCCGTGGGCGCAGTGGACAGCAACGACAGCGATGCGGTGTGGCTGACCGCCACCGACTACCTGACCCCGACCACGCTGGCTCTGGCCGAGATCGGCCAGGCGCCGGAAACGTTGAAGACCATGCCGGCCTTCTTCGATGCCAAGGGCAAGGTAATCGAGCAGCACTTCGCCACCAGCAAGGACGGCACCCGCGTGCCGTACTTCGTGGTGCACGACAAGGCGATGAAGCTGGACGGCTCCAACCCGACCCTGCTGTACGGCTATGGTGGCTTCGAGATCTCGCTGACCCCGAATTACTCAGGTGGCATGGGCCGCGCCTGGCTGGAGAAGGGCGGTGTGTACGTGGTCGCCAACATCCGTGGTGGTGGCGAGTACGGCCCGCGCTGGCACCAGGCAGCGCTGAAGCAGAACCGTCACAAGGCCTATGAAGACATGGCTGCGGTGGCGCGCGATCTGGTCAAGCGCAAGATCACCAGCGCCAAGCACCTGGGCGTGCAGGGTGGCAGCAACGGTGGCCTGCTGACCGGCAACATGCTGACCCAGTACCCGGAGCTGTTCGGTGCAGTGGTGGTGCAGGTGCCACTGCTGGACATGAAGCGCTACAGCCACCTGTTGGCCGGTGCCTCGTGGATGGCCGAGTACGGTAACCCGGATACCAGCGACTGGGAGTTCATCAAGACCTTCTCGCCGTACCATCTGTTCAACGAGAAGAAGAACTACCCGCCGGTGCTGTTCACCACCTCCACCCGCGATGACCGCGTGCACCCGGGCCATGCCCGCAAGATGGCGGCGAAGATGATCGACGCCGGCAAGGACGTGACCTACTACGAGAACATCGAAGGTGGCCACGGCGGCGCAGCCAACAACGCGCAGGCCGCACACATGTCGGCGCTGGCCTACAGCTTCCTGTGGGAGCGGTTGGGCGGTAAATAAGCAGAACGGAAAACGCCGCCCCAGGGCGGCGTTTTTCGTTGGGTTCACGTATCCACGCATGGCGTGGATCTCCCTACGTATCGTGCGCTGGGTCAATAGATCCACGCCATGCGTGGATGCCGTTCGCGCAGATCGATCAGGCGCCCCAGCTCTTCAACCCGCGTGCAATCCGCGCCACCGCCTCCTGCAGCCGCGGCACTTCCTGGGTATAGGCCAGGCGCACATGCTGGTTGGCGCGATGGAAACCGAAATCCAGCCCCGGGGTGAACGCCACGTGCTCGGTTTCCAGGAAGTGCGCGCAGAACGCCTGCGCGTCGTCAGTGAACGCGCTGACGTCGGCGTACAGGTAGAACGCACCCTGCGGTTCCACTTCGATGCGGAAACCAAGCTCGCGCAGCGCCGGCAGCAGATAGTCGCGACGCTGGCGGAACGCCTCGCGGCGCTGTTCGAAGATCGCCATCGATTCCTCGCTGAAGCAGGCGAGTGCGGCATGCTGGGCGATGCTCGACGCGCTGATGTACAGGTTCTGTGCCAGCTTCTCCAGGTCCGGCACCGCCGCCGGCGGCGCCACCAGCCAACCCAGCCGCCAGCCGGTCATGCCGAAATACTTGGAGAAGCTGTTCAGCACGAACGCGCTGTCGTCCACCTGCAGCACGCTGGGTGCATCCAGGCCGTAGGTCAGGCCGTGGTAGATCTCGTCCACCACCAGATGGCCGCCACGCGCGTGCAGGGCCTGCGACAGTGCTGCCAGTTCGTCGGCGGACAGCACGGTGCCGGTCGGATTGGCGGGGGAGGCCACCAGTGCGCCGACGCTGTCGGCATTCCAGTGCTGTTCCACCAGCGACGGCGTGAGCTGGTAGGCGGTGTCCGGGCCGACCGGCACCAGCTGTGCACCGCCTTCCACCAGGCGCAGGAAATGACGGTTGCAGGGGTAGCCGGGGTCGGCCAGCAGCCAGTGGCGGCCGGGGTCGACCAGCAGGCTGCTGGCCAGCAGCAGCGCACCGGAGCCGCCGGGAGTGACCAGGATGCGTTCGGGATCGATATCCAGCCCGTAGTGGCTGCGATAGAAGCCACTGATCGCCTGGCGCAGGGCCGGCAGGCCACGTGCGGCGGTGTAGCGGGTATGGCCGGCGGCCAATGCGGCCTGGCCGGCACGCACGACCGGTTCAGCCGTGGTGAAGTCCGGTTCGCCGATTTCCAGGTGGATCACATCGTGGCCCGCCTGTTCCAGCGCCTGCGCGCGGGCCAGCAGGGACATCACGTGGAACGGAGCGATTTCATGACTGCGCCGGCTGTAGCCCGGCGTGTGGGGCAGGGTACTCATGTGCCCATGGTACGCCGCGCGTCCTGGAAGTGCCGGCCGCTGGCCGGCAACCCCCCGCCTCTGTTTATCCCGAGGTTGCCGGCCAGCGGCCAGCACGACCCATGACGATCCGCAGGGTTGCCCGCAACCCTCCTGCAACCCAGACTCGAGCACAAGGACGCCATTGCATTGCGGCTCAAGGAGCCTTATCTCATGAAATCCACCCTCTGCCTGTTGCTTGCGAGCCTGATGACCACCACTGCCATCGCCGCCACGCCGCCCGTTCCGCCGGATGCCGCCAAGCATCCGCATGTGGTCAAGGCGCCGTTCGGCGCGACCCGCAACGACGACTATTACTGGCTGCGCGACGACAAGCGCGAGAACAAGGACATGCTGGCCTACCTGCAGGCCGAGAATGCCTACGCCGACCAGTTGCTGGCGCCGCTGAAGCCGCTGGAAGACACCTTGTACAAGGAGATCGTCGGCCGCATCAAGCAGGACGATTCCAGTGTGCCGGCGCGCGAGCGCGGCTACTGGTACTACAGCCGCTTCGAGACCGGCCAGGACTACCCGATCCACGCACGCCGCAAGGGCAGCATGGATGCCGCCGAGGAAATCCTGCTGGACGTCAACACGATGGCCGCCGGCAAGGGCTACTTCAGCGTCGGCTCGATGGAAGTCAGCCAGGACAACCAGCTGCTGGCCTGGGCCGATGACGATGTCGGTCGCCGCCAGTACACCATCCGCTTCAAGGACCTGGCTACCGGCAAGGTGCTGCCCGATGTGATCACCGGCAGCTCCGGCGACCTGGTCTGGGCCGACGACAACCGCACCGTGCTGTATGTCGAGAACGATCCGGAAACGCTGCTGACCGTACGCGTGAAGAAGCACGTGCTGGGCACCCCGGCCAGTGCCGACACCGTCGTCTACGAAGAGAAGGACGACAGCTTCTACATGGGCATCGGCCGCACTCGCGACGATCGCTTCATCACCATAGGCGTGCACAGCACTGTGTCCTCGGAAGAGCGCTACGCGCCGGCCAGCGACCCGACCACGTTCACCGTACTGGCGCCGCGCCAGCGCGATGTGGAGTACGACGCTGACCACTACGACGGCCGCTGGGTGATCCGCACCAACGACGGTGCGAAGAACTTCAAGCTGGTCACCGCACCGACCGATGCGACCTCGCGCGCACAGTGGAAGGACTGGATCGCGCATGACGATGCGGTGTTCATCGAAGGCTTCGAGCTGTTCGATGCGTACACCGCCATCGCCGAACGTTCCGAGGGCCTGGAACGCATCCGCCTGCTGTTCAAGGATGGCCGCAGCGACTACGTGAAGGCCGATGAGCCGGCGTATTCGATGGGCCTGGGCGACAACACCGAGGCCGATACGCCGTGGCTGCGCTACGTCTACACCTCGATGACTAC
This sequence comes from Stenotrophomonas sp. 86428_Sma, assembly GCF_056481585.1. Classification (NCBI taxonomy): domain Bacteria; kingdom Pseudomonadati; phylum Pseudomonadota; class Gammaproteobacteria; order Lysobacterales; family Lysobacteraceae; genus Stenotrophomonas; species Stenotrophomonas sp. 86428_Sma. The sequence goes on along the minus strand of NZ_CM151156.1, from coordinate 4,285,691 downwards.
CCCCACCACCGTGTTCGAGCTGAACACCGCCACCGGCGAGCGTCGCCAGCTGAAGGTGCAGCCGGTGATCGGCTATGACGCGTCGAAGTACGAAACCGATCGTGTCTGGATCACCGCACGCGATGGCGTGAAGGTGCCGGTGTCGCTGGTCTACCGCAAGGGCTACCAGAAGGACGGCAAGGGCGCGCTGTTCCAGTACGCCTATGGCAGCTACGGCATGTCGATGGATCCGTACTTCAACCAGACCGCGGTGAGCCTGCTCGATCGTGGCGTGGTGTATGCCATCGCCCATATCCGTGGCGGCCAGGAGATGGGCCGCGACTGGTACGAGAACGGCAAACTGCTGCACAAGCAGAACACCTTCAACGACTTCATCGACGTCACCCGCGGCCTGGTCGCACAGGGCTGGGCGGCGAAGGATCGCGTCGCCGCGTCCGGCGGCAGCGCCGGTGGCCTGCTGATGGGCGCCGTGGCCAACCAGGCGCCGCAGGACTACCGGGTGATGGTGGCGCAGGTACCGTTTGTCGACGTGGTCACCACCATGCTCGACCCGACCATTCCGCTGACCACCAACGAATACGACGAGTGGGGCAACCCCGAGCAGAAGCAGTATTACGACTACATGCTGTCCTACTCGCCCTACGACAACGTGAAGCAGCAGGCGTACCCGGCGCTGTTCGTGGGCACCGGTCTGTGGGATTCGCAGGTGCAGTACTGGGAGCCGGCCAAGTGGGTGGCCAAGCTGCGTGACGACAACACCGGCCATTACCCGATCCTGTTCCGCACCAACATGGAAGCCGGCCACGGCGGCAAGTCGGGGCGCTTCCAGCGCTACCGTGAACTGTCCGAGTCGTACGCGTTCGTGCTGCAGCAGCTGGGCATCGCCCAGCCGTAATGGTGCAGGGGTGCCGGGCGTTGCCTGGCATCCCGAACCGGTATCCTTGCGGCCATGAGCCAGCCCGACCCCTCCGCATCCCGCGATGCTGCCACGCCACCGCGCGTGGTGCGTTTCCGCTGGGCGTGGTGGCTGCTGGCCTACGTCAGCCTGGGCACCGGTATCGTCGGCATCTTCGTGCCGGGCCTTCCCACCACCGTATTCATCCTGATCTCGGCCTGGGCTGCCTCGCGTGGTTCCGAGCGCCTGCACAACTGGCTGCTGCAGCACCCGCGCTTCGGCCCGGCCATTGCCAACTGGCAGGCACACGGGGCGGTCAGCCGCTACGGCAAGTGGATGGCCACGATCACCATGGCAGTGTGCGCCGGCATCATGCTGTGGTGCGTGCCGATCGCCTGGGTGAAGTGGTTCTCGATCGGCAGCATGACCGTGGTGGCGATCTGGCTGTGGACCCGGCCGCTGCCGCCGCCTGCAGATTGAACGCCTGCGGTGGTGCCGGCCGCTGGCCGGCAACCCGATCCCCTGCACCAACCGCTCAGCCGCCAATGGCTATACTCGGGGCATGAAGATCCCCCATCGAAACGCCATCCTGATTCCGCTGGCAGCGGCCTCGCTGCTGCTCCTCTCCGCCTGCGGCAACAAGGGCCCGCTGGTACTGCCGCAGAAGCCGGTGCCGGTGGAAGAAGCCGTCGAACCGGTTGCCGAGCCCGCTACCGAAGCGACCCCGGCGCAGACCGAAGGCAGCGGCACCCCGGCCACGACCGTGGAGCCGGCTGCACCGACCACGCAACCGGCGCCTGCGCCTGCGAAGAAGGTGGGCGGCGGGAATGAGTAAGGCCGGTTCCAAGGCGCTGCGCTTCAGCAAGATGCATGGCGCGGGCAATGATTTCGTAGTGATCGACCTGCGTGACGGCACTGCGCCGCCCACGCCTGAACTGGCCGCGCGCCTGGCCGACCGCCACACCGGCGTCGGCTGCGACCAGATCCTGACCATCGAAGCGCCGCGCGCGGAAGGCTCGGTGGCGTCGTACCGCATCTGGAATGCCGACGGTTCCAACTCCGAGCAGTGCGGCAACGGCGCGCGCTGCATCGCGGCCTGGCTGGTGCGTGAGGGCAGTGCGCAGGGGGATCAGTTCGTCATCGACAGCCCGCTGGCCAGTCATGAGGTGAAGGCCCTGGGCGATGGCCAGTTCGCGGTGACCATGGGCGTGCCTGCGTTCGAGCCGGTCAACGTGCCGCTGGTGGGCTTCGCCCATGCACGCGAGGAGTACCTGCTGCCGTTGCAGGGCGAGAGCATACGCTTCGCCGCGGTGTCGATGGGCAATCCGCATGCGGTGATCGAAGTGGGCCTGATCGATGCAGCACCGGTCGAGCGCGTCGGTTCGCTGCTGCAGCAGCATGCCTCGTTCCCGCGCTCGGTGAATGTGGGTTTTGCCCAGGTGATGAGCCCGGCGCATGCACGCCTGCGCGTGTTCGAGCGCGGCGTCGGTGAAACCCTGGCCTGTGGCAGTGGTGCCTGCGCCGCTGCGGTGACCCTGATGCAGCGTGGCCGCCTGCAGCGCGATGCGCGCATCAGCCTGCCCGGGGGTGACCTGCGCATCCAGTGGCCGGGCGATGGCCAGCCGGTGGTGATGGCCGGCCCGACCGCATTCGTCTTCGAAGGGGAGTGGATCGCATGACCGAAACCGTCGACAAGCTCGGGGCCCATGAAGTCGCTGCGTGGTTGCGGCGACATCCCGGCTTCCTCAAGCAGTTCCCGGACCTGGCCCTGACCCTGGTGGTGCCACGCGACGACGGCCCGACCGCGTCGCTGGCCAGCTACCAGCTGGAAGTGCTGCGCGAGAAGAACCGCGAGCTGGCACGACGGTTGGCCGATCTGGGTGCCACCGCCCAGGTCAATGAACGCCTGGCAGTGCGCACGCATCAGCTGACCCTGGCGCTGATGAAGCAGGACAACGCCGCCGACACCCTGCGTGCGATGGCAGCCTCGCTGCAGGAAGATTTCGCCGGCGACCTGGTGCGATTGGTGGTGCACGCGCCGGTGGCCGGGCTGGAGCAGGCCGACTGGCTGCAGGTGATTGCTGCAGATGATGCGCAGCTGGGCCCGTTCCGCGATTGTCTGAACGACGGCGAGCCGATCTGCGGCCGCCTGCAGCCGGAAAAGAACGCCGTGCTGTATGGCGTGCGCAGCGAAGAAGTGCAGACCACCGCGCTGTTGCCGTTGCCGGGCGTGGGCCTGATTGCTGTGGGCAGCCACGACCCGAACCGCTTCTACCCGGGCATGGGCACGCTGTTCCTGCGCATGATGGGCGATGCGTTGGCCACCGGCCTGAAGCGCTTCCCGGGCTGAGCAGGATACGACGATGAGCGCGGTACAGGCCTTCCTGCAGCATCTGCAGGTAGAGCGGCGGATGTCGGCGCATACGCTCGATGCCTACCGCCGTGACCTGGACGCGTTGTCGGTCTGGGCCGAGCCGCGCGGTGTTGCGGTGGACGCACTCGATGCCGAGGCGCTGCGCCAGTTCGTTGCCGATGAGCACCGCAGAGGCCTGTCACCCAAAAGCCTGCAGCGCCGCTTGTCGGCCTGCCGCAGCTTCTACGCCTGGCTGTTGAAGCATGGACGCATCGAGGTCAGCCCGGCGGCGACGCTGAAGGCGCCACGCGCACCGCGCCGGTTGCCGCAGGTGCTTGACGCCGACGAAGCCGTGCAGCTGGTCGAGCTGGAACCGGAAGGTGAGCTCGGCCGCCGTGACCGCGCGCTGCTGGAACTGTTCTATTCCTCTGGCCTGCGCCTGAGCGAAGTCTGCGCGCTGACCTGGCGCGACCTGGATTTCGACAGCGGCCTGGTCAACGTGATGGGCAAGGGCAATCGCCAGCGCCGCGTGCCGTTCGGCCGGCCTGCACGCGAAGCGCTGCAGGCGTGGCGTGCGGAAAGCGGGGGCGGCCCGGCCTCGCCGGTGTTTCCCGGCCGCAACGGGCCGATCAGCCAACGCGCGGTGCAGATCCGCATCCGCCAGCTGGCGCAGCGCCAGGGCCTGTTCAAGCACGTGCACCCGCACATGCTGCGGCACAGTTTCGCCAGCCACATCCTGGAATCGTCCGGTGACCTGCGTGGCGTGCAGGAACTGCTTGGCCATGCCGACATCGCCACCACGCAGATCTACACCCACCTTGATTTCCAGCACCTGGCCAAGGTCTACGACGCCGCGCATCCACGTGCGAAGCGCCGCAGCAAGGACGACAAGGCTGAATAAACCGTCCTTGATCTGGATCAGGGCAGGGCGGGCGCTACCGGCGCATCGTGGCCGCAGGCCACGAGGACACCGCCACCATGGCGAAGCCCATACCGTTGCATCCCAAACACCCCGAGCGCATCTGCTGGGGCTGCGACCGCTACTGCGCGGCTGACGCCCTGGCCTGCGGCAATGGCTCCGGCCGCACCCAGCATCCGATCGAGACGCAGGGTGAAGACTGGTACCTCGCCTGGGGCATCGAGCCCAATCCGGACCGGCCATCGCAGGCCAAGCGCTGAACGGCAGGCGTTCCACGTTCGGGCGGCGGGGTCCGCGCGCATTGCGATGCGCTCGTTAAAAGGGCGCCCTCTTCCCATGGGGCGCCACCAAGCGCTGAACGGCAGCCATCCGCGCAGGCTTGATCGCACCCGGCGCTGTCCCCATGTCCCGTGAACAGCTATCGGAGGCCGCATGGACCCCAGTCAGAATCCCAACGTTTTCCACGCCACCACCATCGTCTGCGTCCGTCGCGGCGAGCACGTGGCCATTGCCGGCGACGGCCAGGTCACGCTGGGCCACACCGTGATGAAGGGCAATGCACGCAAGGTGCGCCGTCTCGGACGTGATGGCCAGGTGCTGGCCGGCTTCGCCGGTGCCGCCGCCGATGCCTTCACCCTGTTCGAGCTGTTCGAGGCCAAGCTGGAAAAGCACGGCCAGCTGCAGCGCGCTGCGGTCGAACTGGCCAAGGATTGGCGCACCGAGCGCCGCCTCGGCAAGCTCGAGGCCCTGCTGGCAGTGGCCGACAAGGAAACCTCGCTGATCATCAGCGGCACCGGTGATGTGATCGAGCCGGAGGACGGCATCATCGCAATCGGTTCCGGTGGTTCCTATGCACTGTCGGCCGCGCGCGCACTGATGGCGCACACCGAACTGGATGCGCGCACCATTGCCAGCGAAGCGATCGGCATTGCCGGCGACATCTGCATCTACACCAACCGCAACGTGGTGGTCGAGGAGCTGTGAGGGGCGTGCCGGCCGCTGGCCGGCAACCTCATGATCCCCCGCACGCGTGCCTGGTTGCCGGCCAGTGGCCGGCACTACCGACACTGAATCCGTGAGCACATCCATGTCGAAGATCGAAGTTTCCTCCGCCACCATGACCCCGCGCGAGATCGTGCAGGAACTGGACCGGCATATCGTGGGCCAGCACGACGCCAAGCGCGCCGTGGCCATTGCCCTGCGCAACCGCTGGCGCCGCATGCAGCTGGTGCCCGAGCTGCGCAATGAAGTGATGCCGAAGAACATCCTGATGATCGGCCCGACCGGCGTCGGCAAGACCGAGATCGCGCGTCGACTGGCCACCCTGGCCAACGCGCCGTTCGTGAAGGTTGAAGCCACCCGCTTTACCGAAGTCGGCTACGTCGGCAAGGACGTCGAGCAGATCATCCGCGACCTGGCCGATACCGCGGTCAAGCTGTACCGCGAACAGGCCAAGGTGCGCGTGCGTACCCAGGCCGAGGAGCGCGCCGAAGACCGCATCCTCGATGCGCTGCTGCCGCGCCGCAGCGGTGGCATCGGTTTCGATCCGGAAGTCGCCCGCAACGAGCCGTCGGCGCAGGACAACGAGACCCGCATCAAGTTCCGCAAGATGCTGCGCAACGGTGAGCTGGACGAACGCGAGATCGAGCTCGACCTGGCTGCCAACGTCAGCATGGACATCATGACCCCGCCGGGCATGGAGGAAATGGGCCAGCAGCTGAAGTCGATGTTCGCCAACCTCGGCGGCGGCGCCAAGGCGCACAAGCGCACGCTGACCATCAAGGCCGCGCGTCCGCTGCTGATCGAGGAAGAAGCCGGCAAGCTGGTCAACGAGGACGACATCCGCACTGCCGCGATCGAGGCCTGCGAGCAGCACGGCATCGTCTTCATCGACGAGATCGACAAGGTTGCCAAGCGTGGTGACAACGTGGGTGGTGGCGACGTCTCGCGCGAAGGCGTGCAGCGCGACCTGCTGCCGCTGGTGGAAGGCTCCAACGTGTCCACCAAGTACGGCACGATCAAGACCGATCACATCCTGTTCATTGCTTCGGGTGCGTTCCACCTGGCCAAGCCCAGCGATCTGATTCCGGAGCTGCAGGGCCGCTTCCCGATCCGCGTGGAGCTGGGTGCGCTGAGCAAGGGTGATTTCGTGCGTATCCTGACCGAGCCGAAGGCCGCGCTGACCAAGCAGTACGAAGCGCTGCTGGCCACCGAAGGCGTCAAGGTCAGCTTCACTGCCGACGCCATCGATCGTCTGGCCGAGATCGCCTTCCAGGTGAACGAGCGCCAGGAGAACATCGGTGCCCGTCGCCTGCACACCGTACTGGAGCGCCTGTTGGATTCGCTCAGCTACGAGGCACCGGACCGCGACGGCGAAACCCTGGCCATCGACAGCGCTTACGTCGATGCGCACCTGGGTGAGCTGGTGCAGGACCCGGACCTGAGCCGCTACATCCTGTAACGCCCGACGCTGCAAAGCATGAGGCCGCCGAAAGGCGGCCTTTTGCGTTGGCAGTCAGCGCGAGTGCCGTGTGCGGTAGGCCTGCAGCACCTGGTCGATCACCGCACTGGTGCGGGCGGCGCTGATGCCGTTGGATGGTGAGTGGCCGCTGCCGCGCAGCTCATCCACCAGAGTGGCGATCAACGGCTGCTGGATCGACGGCGGGTTCGGGATGTCGAACGCCTGCACGCCCGCTTCCGTCTCCAGAACCACTGGAACGTCCTCGAAGGTGGCAAAGCGCAGTTGTCCGCGATCGCCGGTGATTTCGATTTCATCCTGGCGGCGGAACGCGCAGAAACTCCATTGCGCGATGCCGTGCGCCCCCGTCCCGGTGCGGAAGCACATCGAAACGCTGTCCTCGGCGGCGTAGGCGCCGGTCAACGAGCTGGCCAGGCCACGCACATCGCTCAGCGGCCCCAGCAGATGATCCAGCAGGTCCAGGGTGTGCGAGCCCAGATCGACGAACAGCCCGCCGCCGGCGATCGCCGGGTTGGTCCGCCAGAAGTCCGGCGATGCAGCGTTCGCCGAATGCGGCCGGTGCAGGGTGGCGTGCACGCTGCGCGGCGTGCCGATCGTGCCGCTGTCCAGCAGCCGCTTCACCTGCGCGAAGCGGGGCAGGGCGCGGCGGTAGTAGGCCACGAACACCGGCACGCCACTGCGCGCGCTGGCTTCAATGATGCGCTGGCACTCGCCGTGATCCATGGCCATCGGCTTTTCGATGTAGACCGGCTTGCCCGCGGCAATCGCCTGCAATGCGTAGTGCATGTGCGTGGAGGGCGGCGTCGCAACGTAGATCGCGTTCACTTCCGGGTCGGCGATGAGTGCATCGGCGTCCGCGTACCAGCGGGGAATCGCATGGCGCCGCGCATAATCCTCGGCCAATGCCGCATTGCGGCGCATGACCGCGGCCACCCGTGAGCCCGGCGTGTTGGCCAGGGCCGGCCCGCTCTTCTTCTCGGTGACGCTGCCACAGCCGATGAAGCCCCACACCACGTTGTCCAGGATCATCACGATGCGTCCAGAAAAGGGAAGGTCCGCCGGGTTCAACCCAACAGTGAGCGTAATCGATCACCGGCGGAGGCGGAGACATCGGCACCGGTGGGCAGGAAGCAACGAAGCTGCCACTGCCGGGTCCGGATCGCGTCCTTTGCGGTCGGCGTGCTCCACGGCGGATAGACACGGAGGGCGCGCTTTCCGCCCTCGCCATCGCGCGACATCACGCCGCGCTCGATCAGCAGGTCACGACTGAAGATGAACTGTCCGCGCTGTGTTCCGTCGAAGACCGCGATCACCACGAAGTGCACAGCATCGGCTGCATCCAATGGAGCGATATCAGAACCGGGGGCGGGGCGCTTCCACAGGGTTACGAACTGGCCGGTCTTGGTGGGGGTGATCTTCGCGACGCGGAACACGATGCTGTGACCCTCAAGGGGAAAGCGGCAGGCACCGTACTCTGCGCTTTCCGCTTCCGCCACGATCGGTCCGGTCAACTGCAGCCCTGCGGGCAGGTAGAGATCGTGCAGTGCCGCAGTGGCGGCAGCAATGCCGCTCATGCTTCCGGCAGCGGCTCGGGCACCGTTCCGGGCACGAACACGCCTTCTTTCACGTAGGCGGCCAGGGTCATGTCCAGCGCAAGCATGCCGTCGCGCTTGAGGTCCATCAGTTCCGGTTCGACCATCGCGCCATGCAGTACGCCCAGCACAGTGGCGTGCAGCATGCGCGCGGCGATCTTCGGGTCCGCGCCTTCGCGCAGCTGGCCCAGGTCCTGGGCCCGGCGCAGGGCGCGCTCCATCCGGTCCAGCGCGTCGCGGAAGCCGGCCTGCTGCATTTCGGTCAGCACCTTGGTATCGGCCGAGGCGTCGCTGCGCAGCATGATCTCCATGGTCTTGCGCAGGCGTTCGTCCTCGGACAGCTCGATGAACGAGTGGATCATCACTGCGCTCAGGTCGTGCACCGGTGTGTCGCGCTGGTCGGTGGAGGTGCGCTCCAGTTCCTGCATGAAGGGCAGGTGCACCCGTTCGACGATCGCGGCCAGCACCTCGCTCTTGTTCTTGAAGTGCCAGTACACCGCGCCACGGGTATAGCCGGCGCGGGCACCGATCATCTCCAGCGTGGTACGGGCCACGCCGTGTTCATGGAAGCAGGCTTCGGCGGCGTCAAGGATGCCTTCCCGGGTTGCCTGGGTGTCCTCTTTGGTCTTGCGGGCCATGGGTGTGGGTACGAGTGCGGGTGAAACGTGGCTGAATTGTACCGGTTTACAAACAAACAAGCATGTATGTATATTTCGCACCCATCATTCCCGTCGTGTGCGTGGCAGGCCCGTCCGGCTCCCACTCCACCCGGGTCGGCGCTGTTCGCACGGTCTTCACCTTCGCTGGTGGAGGGTCCGCCGTATCAGCGCTGGCTGAGACCCTTTCCTTCAAGAGCCTTTCCGTCATGTTGCTGAGCCGAATCCGACCCTTTGCACTGTCGCTGGCAATCGCCGCGACCGTGGCTGCCTGCGGCGGCCAACCCCAGGCCCCCGAACAGGGCCCGGGTGACGTCACAGTGGTCACGCTGAAGTCCGAGACCGTGGGCCTGACCCGCGAGCTGCCGGGCCGTACCAACGCCTTCCTGGTCGCCGAAGTGCGTCCGCAGGTCAACGGCATCGTCGCCAAGCGCCTGTTCACCGAGGGCGGCATGGTCAAGGCCGGCGAGCCGCTATACCAGATCGAGGACGCCAGCTACCGCGCACAGGCCAACAGTGCCCGTGCGCAGCTGGCGCGTGCCGAGGCCACCGCCAACGCCGCGCGCCTGAGCGCCAAGCGCATCACCGAGCTGGCCAAGGTTGATGCGGTCAGCCAGCAGGACCTGGAAAACGCGGTGGCCGCGCAGAAGCAGGCCGAGGCTGACGTGGGCGCCGCCAAGGCCTCGCTGGATGCGGCCAACGTCACTCTGGGCTACGCCCGCATCACCGCCCCGATCAGCGGCCGCATCGGCAAGTCCAGCGTCACCCAGGGTGCGCTGGTCAGCGCCGGCCAGGCCAATGCACTGGCCACCGTGCAGCAGCTGGACCCGATCTATGTCGACCTGACCCAGTCCTCGGCCGAGCTGCTGCAGCTGCGTCGTGAGCTGGCCGCGGGCCGCCTGCAGGACAACCAGACGCTGCCGGTCAGCATCCTGATGGAAGACGGCAGCACCTTCGAGCACAAGGGTACGCTGGAATTCTCCGAAGTCAGCGTCGACCCGGCCACTGGCAGCTTCGGCCTGCGCGTGAAGGTGGACAATCCGGATGGCCTGCTGATGCCGGGCACGTACGTGCGCGCGGTGATCGGCGGCGGTGTGCGCAGCGATGCAGTGCTGGTGCCGATGGCCGGCATCGCCCGCGATCCGAAGGGTGACACCTCCGCGATGGTGGTCGACAAGGACAACAAGGTCGAAGTGCGCCCGGTCAAGGTCAGCCGCACGGTCGGCGACAAGTGGCTGGTCGAGGACGGTCTGAAGGCCGGCGACAAGGTCATTGTCGAAGGCCTGCAGAAGATCGGCCCCGGCATGCCGGTCAAGGCCACCGAGAAGGGCGCTGCTCCGGCCAAGCCGGCAGCGGCCGCCCAGCCTGCCGCTCCGGCCGGCGACGCGAAGTAAGCGGAGAACCCCATGGCACGCTTTTTCATCGATCGACCCATCTTTGCATGGGTGATCGCCATCATCATCATGCTCGCCGGCGGCCTGGCCCTGTTCAAGCTGCCGGTCTCGATGTACCCCAACGTCGCACCGCCGGCGGTGGAAATCAGCGCCACCTACCCGGGTGCATCGGCCAAGGTGGTCGAGGACTCGGTGACGCAGATCATCGAGCAGAACATGAAGGGCCTTGATGGCCTGATCTATTTCTCCTCCAACAGCTCGTCCAACGGCCAGGCCACCATCACCCTGACCTTCGAGAGCGGCACCAACCCGGACATCGCCCAGGTGCAGGTGCAGAACAAGCTGTAGCTGGCCATGCCGCTGCTGCCGCAGGAAGTGCAGCGGCAGGGCATCAACGTGGCCAAGTCCAGCTCGGGCTTCCTGAACGTCATTGCGTTCGTGTCCGAGAACGGCAGCATGGACGCCAACGACATCGCCGACTACGTCGGTTCCAATGTCGTCGACCGTCTGAGCCGCGTGCCGGGCGTGGGCAACATCCAGGTGTTCGGTGGCAAGTACGCCATGCGCATCTGGCTGGACCCGAACAAGCTGCATACCTATGGCCTGTCGGTTGCGGAAGTGACCGCAGCAGTCAAGGCACAGAACGCCCAGGTGGCCATCGGCCAGCTCGGCGGCGCGCCGTCGATCAAGGGCCAGCAGCTCAACGCCACCATCAATGCGCAGTCGCGCCTGCAGACCCCGGAACAGTTCCGCAACATCATCGTGCGCGGTGCGCAGGACGGTGCCGAACTGCGCCTGGGCGATGTCGCCCGCGTCGAACTGGGTGCAGAGTCCTACGACTTCGTCACCCGCTACAACGGCCAGCCGGCCAGCGGCCTGGCGGTTACCCTGGCCACCGGCGCCAACGCGCTGGATACCGCGGCCGGCGTGGATGCCGCGCTGCAGGACATGAAGAGCTTCTTCCCGGCCGGCCTGAAGGCCGAGATCCCGTACGACACCACCCCGTTCGTGCGCGTGTCGATCAAGGGCGTGGTGCAGACCCTGATCGAAGCGATCGTGCTGGTGTTCGTGGTGATGTACCTGTTCCTGCAGAACTTCCGCGCCACCCTGATCCCGACCATCGCCGTGCCGGTGGTGCTGCTGGGTACTTTCGGCGTGCTGGCGATGCTGGGCTTCTCGGTGAACATGCTGACCATGTTCGCGATGGTGCTGGCGATCGGCCTGCTGGTGGACGATGCCATCGTGGTGGTGGAGAACGTCGAGCGCATCATGTCCGAGGAAGGACTGTCGCCGCTTGAGGCCACCCGCAAGTCGATGGGCCAGATCACCGGCGCGCTGGTGGGTATCGGCCTGGTGCTGTCGGCGGTGTTCGTGCCGATGGCCTTCATGAGCGGCTCCACCGGCGTGATCTACCGCCAGTTCTCGGCCACGATCGTTTCGGCGATGGCGCTGTCGGTGCTGGTCGCGATCGTGCTGACCCCGGCGCTGTGCGCGACCATGCTCAAGCCGCTGAAGAAGGGTGAGCACCACGTCGCACACAAGGGCTGGTCCGGTCGTTTCTTCAATGGTTTCAACCGCGGCTTCGACCGCACCAGCGAAAGCTACCAGCGCGGCGTGCGCGGCATCATCCACCGTCCGTGGCGCTTCATGGGTATCGTGGCGGCACTGTTCGTGCTGATGGGCGTGCTGTTCGTGCGCCTGCCCAGCTCGTTCCTGCCCAACGAAGACCAGGGCGTGCTGATGGCGCTGGTGCAGGCGCCGGTCGGTGCCACCCAGGAACGTACGCTGGAATCGATCGCGGCACTGGAAAACCACTTCCTGCAGAACGAGAAGGATGCGGTGGACTCGGTGTTCTCGGTGCAGGGCTTCAGCTTCGCCGGTATGGGCCAGAACGCGGGCATGGCATTCGTCAAGCTGAAGGACTGGAGCGAGCGTGACGCCGACAATGGCGTGATGCCGATCACCGGTCGCGCGATGGCGGCACTGGGCCAGATCAAGGATGCCTTCATCTTCGCCTTCCCGCCGCCGGCCATTCCGGAACTGGGTACCGCTTCGGGCTACACCTTCTTCCTGAAGGACAACAGCGGCCAGGGCCACGAGGCACTGGTGGCCGCGCGCAACCAGCTGCTGGGCCTCGCCGCCGGCAGCAAGAAGCTGGCCAACGTGCGCCCGAACGGCCAGGAAGACACGCCGCAGTTCCGCATCGACATCGATGCAGCCAAGGCGACCTCGCTGGGGCTGTCGATCGACCAGATCAACGGTACCTTGGCCGCCGCATGGGGCAGCTCGTACATCGACGACTTCGTCGATCGTGGCCGCGTCAAGCGTGTGTTCGTGCAGGCCGACCAGCCGTTCCGCATGGTGCCGGAGGACTTCGATCTGTGGTCCGTGAAGAACGACAAGGGCGAGATGGTGCCGTTCAGCGCGTTCGCCACCAAGCACTGGGACTACGGTTCGCCGCGTCTTGAACGCTACAACGGTGTGTCGGCGATGGAAATCCAGGGCGAACCGGCCCCGGGTGTCGCGTCCGGTGACGCCATGGCCGAGATCGAACAGCTGGCCAAGCAGCTGCCGGCGGGCTTCGGCATCGAGTGGACGGCGATGTCCTACCAGGAACGCCAGGCCGGCTCGCAGACGCCGCTGCTGTACACGCTGTCGCTGATGATCGTGTTCCTGTGCCTGGCCGCGATGTATGAAAGCTGGAGCGTGCCGACCGCGGTGCTGCTGGCGGCCCCGCTGGGTATCCTCGGCGCGGTGCTGGCCAACACCTTCAAGGGCCTGGAGCGCGACATCTACTTCCAGGTGGCGATGCTGACCACGGTGGGCCTGACCAGCAAGAACGCGATCCTGATCGTCGAGTTCGCCAAGGAAAACCTGGAGAAGGGGGCCAGCCTGATCGAGTCGATCATGCACGCCGTGCGCGACCGCTTGCGCCCGATCGTGATGACCTCGCTGGCCTTCGGCATGGGCGTGGTGCCGCTGGCAATCTCCACCGGTGCCGGCTCCGGTGCCAAGCAGGCGATCGGCACCGGTGTGCTTGGCGGCATGATCGTCGGCACCGTGCTCGGCGTGTTCTTCGTGCCGCTGTTCTTCGTGGTGGTGCAGCGCGTGTTCAAGCGCAAGTCCACGACGTGACCTGAAACGGTAGTGCCGGCCGCTGGCCGGCACCTACTGCCCGCGTGATGTGAATCCAACGAGGTTGCCGGCCAGCGGCCGGCACTACCTCCTGCCATCCGGCAGTACCGATGGAAGTCATTCCCATGAAAAGTGCATCCCTGTTTCTTTCCATTGCCGCCGCGCTCGCGCTCGCCGGCTGCTCCACCCTGGTGCCGAAGAACACCGCCGTTGCTCCGGCCATTCCGGCGCAGTGGCCGGCCGAGGCCGCGCAGGGCGAGGTGGCCGATGTCGCCGCCGTCGGCTGGCGCGACTTCTTCACCGATGCGCGCCTGCAGCAGGTGATCGACCAGTCGCTGCAGAACAACCGCGACCTGCGCGTGGCCGTACTCAACGTTGAACGCGCGCGCGGCCAGTACCGCGTACAGCGCGCCGACCGTGTGCCCGGCGTGGCCGTCACCGGCCAGATGGACCGCCGTGGTACCGACGCCGGTGTCACCGAGCAGTTCACCGCCGGTGTTGGCGTAGCCGAGTTCGAGCTGGATCTGTTCGGCCGCGTGCGCAATCTCAGTGAAGCGGCGCTGCAGCAGTACTTCACCGTGGCCGCCAACCGCCGCAACGCGCAGCTGAGCCTGGTGGCCGAGACCGCCACGGCGTGGCTGACCTACGGGGCTGATGCGCAGCGGCTGAAGATCGCCGATGCCACGCTGAAGACCTACGAGGATTCGCTGCGGCTGGCCGAGGCCCGCCACGAGCGTGGTGGCAGTTCGGCGCTGGAGCTGACCCAGACCCGTACCCTGGTCGAGACCGCACGTACGGATGCTGCACGCCTGCGTGGCCAGCTGGCCCAGGACCGCAATGCGCTGGCGCTGCTGGCCGGTGGCCAGTTGGATCCGGCACTGCTGCCGGACAGCATCGAACCGCAGCTGCTGGCACTGGCACCGCCGCCGGCCGGCCTGCCCAGCGACGTGTTGCTGCAGCGCCCGGACATCATGGCCGCCGAACACCAGCTGCTGGCGGCCAACGCCAACATCGGTGCGGCACGCGCGGCGTTCTTCCCGAGCATCTCGCTGACCGGCAGCATCGGTAGTGGTTCGAGCGAATTGTCCAACCTGTTCGACAGTGGCACCCGCGTGTGGAGCTTCCTGCCGAAGATCACGCTGCCGATCTTCCAGGGCGGCAAGCTGCGCGCCAATCTGGCCATCGCCAATGCGGACCGTGACATTGCGCTGGCGCAGTACGAGAAGTCGATCCAGGTGGGCTTCCGCGAAACCGCCGATGCGCTGGCGTTGAACGTCAGCCTGGATGAGCAGGTGAGTTCACAGCAGCGCCTGGTGGAAGCGGCCGAACAGGCCAACCGCCTGTCGCAGGCACGCTACGACGCTGGCCTGGACAGCTTCGTGACCCTGCTTGATGCGCGCCGTACCGCCTACAACGCGCAGCAGACCCAGCTGCAGGCGCAACTGGCCCAGCAGGCCAACCGCATCACCCTGTACAAGGTGCTGGGCGGCGGCTGGCACGAGCGCGGGTAAGCAGTGCTTCTGGTAGGTGCCAACCTTGGTTGGCACAATGCCGGCCGCATGCGCTGACGCATCCGTGCCAACCAAGGTTGGCACCTACCAGAGCAGGTGGCGCTACCGTTACACCGCTTCATCGTCGCGCCGCGCTGCATGGCAGGCGCGCACACGCGCCAGCGCGTCGCCAGCTTCGCGCGCCATCTGCTCGTACTCGCGCCGGATCTCTTCCAGCCGCTCCTCGTCCAGTTCTTCCAGATCCAACAGTTCGTTGTTGGCTTCGGCCGTCGCGCGGATCAGCTCGTCCAGCTTGATCTGCATCGCGGCGGTATCTGCGTTCTGCGTGTGCTGGATCAGGAACACCATCAGGAAGGTGATGATGGTGGTACCGGTGTTGATCACCAGCTGCCAGGTGTCGTTGAAACCGAATACCGGGCCACTGATGCCCCAGATCACCACGATCGCTACCGCGGCCAGGAAGGTCCACGGCGAGCCGGTGGCGGCCGCGGCCTTCTTGGCGATCGTATTGAACAGGTTGCGTGCTTTCATCGTCGTCGTCCCACTCAGGTGACGAGGATGATCGGCAGCGGCTCGTGCAGGGGCTGTGCAGCTCAGGCGCGCAGGCGCGGGGCGTCCTGCAGGCGCACCGGGCTGGTCTGGTAGACGTGCTGCCAGCAACGGTCGACGAATTCGCGGGCCTGGGCTTCGCTCAGGCGCGGCATGATCTGCAGGGCGTACTGGGTCTGGAACATCTCGTCGCGCTGCGCATTGCTGGCGCGCGGCTGGGTGATCAGCGAATCGCAAGCGAACTTGATCCACGGTACGTACGAGCCGAACGAGTTGTGCGCCAATGCACCGTCGGCATGCTGGCGGCGCCAGTGGTCAAGCTCAGCGTCAACATTGATGACCGGGGGAATGGTGGGGACTTCGGCGTGCATGTCGATCCAATCGGTTGAAGTGGATGGGAGTGGGGGTTCATCGCAGTGTGGCCCGGACCCCGGTGGATACCGCGTCAGGGAGATGTGCAGCCGGCGTTGCGATTGCCTATCAGTTGCGCATGCTCGACCGCGCCCATCTCTTCGGCCATGTCGGCCATGGCATTGCAGAGGCGTTCGTGTTCGAGCGGATGGCCGCGCACCAGTTCCAGCTGCAGGCCCTGGTAAGCGGTCCAGAACCGGGCGCCACGCTGATGCAGCGCGAACTGCTGCTGCAGGCGCTTGCGGATGGCGTCAAGGATCGGGTCGGGCGTGGGGCGTACGGCGTGCGCGCACATGGCTGGCTCCGCCGGGGAAGGAAGGTCCCGGTAGCCCCACCCTAGGCGCGACGCTGGGGCGGGGTGTTACCGCAGCGTGTGCACGGGGCACGGCTGACTGTGCGCGGGTTCACGGCTGGCGCCGCAAACGCTGCCGGCACTAGGGCGTGCCGGCACTGAAGCGTTCATTAAGCGGGTTCAACAGCACACTGCGTGGTGCTCATTCACCGATGTCTTCGTTCCAGATCTCGGGATGCTGCGCAATGAAGCCGCCGAGCAGATCGACGCATTCCTGGTTGTCGAGGTCGATCACGTTGACGCCGTTTTCGCGCAACCAGTCGATGCCGCCCTGGAATGTGCGCGATTCGCCCACCACCACGGTGCCGATGTTGAACTGGCGCACCAGGCCCGAGCAGTACCAGCAAGGCGCCAGCGTGGTGACCATGATGGTGTCCTGGTAGCGGCGCTGGCGGCCGGCCTTGCGGAACGCATCGGTTTCGCCGTGCACCGACGGGTCGCCTTCCTGCACGCGGCGGTTGTGGCCGCAGCCGAGCAGGCGGCCGTCGTTGTGGTACAGCGCCGCGCCGATCGGCACGCCGCCCTCGGCCAGGCCCTGGCGGGCTTCGGCGATGGCGGTCTGCAGCAGGGCCTGGTAGTCGGGCGTGGTGATCATGCGGGGCTCCGGTAAGTCGTGGCCCGCCATGATACGGGCAGGGGGTGCCGCTGGCCCCCGGCGGTGCGATAATCGGGGCCATGAGCGAATCCCCCTACAAAGCCGGTACCACCCATTTCGGGTTCCGCGACGTCGCCGCCAAGGACAAGCAGAAGCTGGTCGGCCAGGTGTTCACCTCGGTCGCGCGCAACTACGACCTGATGAACGACCTGATGAGCCTGGGCGTGCACCGGGCGTGGAAGCGCTACTACGTGGCGACCGCGCAGGTGAAGCCGGGCGACCGTGTGCTCGACCTGGCCGGCGGCACCGGCGATATCGCCGCCCTGCTGAAGGAGCGCGTTGGCGCCGAGGGCTCGGTGGTGCTGGGCGACATCAACGCCGGCATGTTGTCGGTCGGCCGTGACCGCCTGACCAACCGCGGCCTGGTGCTCGGCCTGGACTACGTGCAGTGCAACGCCGAAGCCCTGCCGTTCCCGGACAACAGCTTCGACCTGGTCACCATCGCCTTCGGCCTGCGCAACGTGACCGACAAGGACGCTGGCCTGCGCGAGATGTACCGCGTGCTGAAGGTGGGCGGCCAGGCCCGCGTGCTGGAGTTCTCCGAAGTCACCGCCGACTGGTTCAAGCCGATCTACGACTTCCACTCGTTCAAGATCCTGCCCAAGCTGGGCAAGCTGTTCGCCAACGATTCGGACAGCTACCAGTACCTGGCCGAGAGCATCCGCAAGCACCCGCCGCAGGACGAACTGAAGGCGATGATGGGGCAGGCCGGCTTCGAGCGCTGCCACTACAAGAACCTGACCGGCGGCATTGTTTCGATCCACTCCGGCTACAAGCTGTAAGCCCTGCCCTGATAGGTGCCAACCTTGGTTGGCATGCGCCCGAGGCGCAGCGCAGCCCCGGCCGCCCGTACCGCGTCCGCCACCATTCCGGTAGAGGCCAACCTTGGTTGGCATGCGCCCGAGGCGCAGCGCAGCCCCGGCCGCCCGTACCGCGTCCGCCGCCATTCCGGTAGAGGCCAACTTTGGTTGGCATGCGCCGGAGGCGCAGGATCGGCCCCGGCCGCCATTACCCCGCACCGCGCAACGCCTGCGGAGCCGGAGGGAGTTACCATTGGGGGTCTGATCCCCGTAACGGTCCCGATTCATGCGTAATCCGCTGATGCTCCTTCCGCTGGCCGTGGCCCTGGCCGCCGGCTGCTCCCAGGAGGCGGCTGCACCCGCCGCCGCCCCGACTGCCGCCAAGGCCCCCGCCGCCCCCGTGAACGCCGAGAACCGCAGCCACGACGAAAGCTCGTACGCCGAGCCGGACAAGGTCGTCATCAAGGACATCGCGCTGGATCTGAAGCTGGACTTCGACCAGAAGCAGATCGGCGGCACCGCCACCTACACCCTGGAATGGAAGCAGAAGGACGCCAAGCAGCTGGTGCTCGACACCCGCGAGCTGACCGTGTCCAAGGTCGAGGCCGTCGCTGCCGATGGCGCGCGCAGCCCGTTGAAGTTCGAGCTGGCCGCCGCTGACAAGGTGTTCGGCAGCAAGCTGACCATCGAAGCCCCGGAACAGCCGGCCAAGGTGGAAGTGACCTACCACACCGCGCCGACCGCCTCGGGCCTGCAGTGGCTGGCACCGTCGATGACCGAGGGCAAGAAGCTGCCCTTCATGTTCAGCCAGTCGCAGGCCATCCACGCCCGTTCGTGGGTGCCGCTGCAGGACACCCCGAGCGTGCGTTTCACCTACAGCGCGCACGTGGTCTCGCGCCCGGACGTGATGGTGCTGATGAGCGCCGACAACGATCCGAAGGCCGCGCGTGACGGTGACTACACCTTCAAGATGCCGCAGCCGATTCCGTCCTACCTGCTGGCCATCGCGGCCGGCGACCTGGTGTTCGAGCCGATCTCCGGCCGCTCCGGCGTCTGGGCCGAGCCGACCATGGTCAACAAGGCCGCCAAGGAATTCGAAGACACCGAGAAGATGATCGGTGCCGCCGAGAAGCTGTACGGCGAATACCGCTGGGGCCGCTACGACATGCTGGTGCTGCCGCCGTCGTTCCCGTTCGGTGGCATGGAGAACCCGCGCCTGACCTTCGCCACCCCGACCGTGATCGTTGGTGACAAGTCGCTGGTCTCGCTGGTCGCCCACGAACTGGCGCACAGCTGGTCGGGCAACCTGGTGACCAACGCCAGCTGGAAGGACATCTGGCTCAATGAAGGCTTCACCACCTACGTCCAGGGCCGCATCACCGAAGCTCTGTACGGCAAGGAAATGGCCGAGATGGAGAAGCAGATCGACCAGACCGACCTGCTGGCCGAAGTGAAGGACATGAGCCCGGCCGACCAGGCGCTGGCGCTGCTGCCGCTGAACGAGCGTGACCCCGACGAAGCCCTCAGCCAGGTCGCCTACGTCAAGGGTTCGTGGTTCCTGGAATTCCTGGAGCAGCGCTTCGGCCGCGAAACCTTCGATCCGTTCCTGCGTGGCTGGTTCGATGACCACGCCTTCCAGAGCGCGAACACCGACCAGTTCGTTGCCTACATGAAGGAAAAGCTGCTGCCGAAGAACCCGTCGGCAGTGACCGAGGCCGAACTGAAGGCGTGGCTGGACGAGCCGGGCATCCCGGCGTTCGCGGCCAAGGCGCAGTCGCGCAACTTCAGCAGCGTCGATACCGCGCGCATCGCCTTTGCCAGCGCCGGCACCGTGCCGAGCAGCCAGGTCATCGCCGACTGGAGCACGCAGGAATGGGTGCGCTTCATCGACGGCCTGGGCGCGACCCAGCCGCTGGACAAGCTGGCCACGCTGGACAAGGCCTTCCACTTCACCGGCACCCCGAATGGCGAAATCGCCATGCGCTGGTACCCGCTGGCGATCCGCAGCGGCTACGAGCAGGCCAATGAAGGCGCGGCCGCCTTCATCGAGCGCGTCGGCCGTCGCAAGCTGATCCTGCCGATCTACGCCGAACTGGTGAAAACTCCGAAGGGGCTGGAGCTGGCCAAGCAGGCCTTCGAAAAGGCCAAGCCGG
Source organism: Stenotrophomonas sp. 86428_Sma (assembly GCF_056481585.1). Classification (NCBI taxonomy): domain Bacteria; kingdom Pseudomonadati; phylum Pseudomonadota; class Gammaproteobacteria; order Lysobacterales; family Lysobacteraceae; genus Stenotrophomonas; species Stenotrophomonas sp. 86428_Sma. Next base: position 4,265,837 of record NZ_CM151156.1, on the reverse strand, counting down.
GCTACCACCCGATCACCACCGCCTCGGTCCAGGACATGCTGGCCAAGGCCGAAGCCAAGTAAGAAAACGCGCCGGGCATCCCCCGGCGCTTTTTTTGTAGAGTCGAGCTTGCTCGACTGGCTCTTCAACAGCAGTCGAGCAAGCTCGACTCTACAGATATGCGAAAACACGAAGGACCTCCGCCATGAAACGACTGATCCTGCTCACCGCCTGTACCCTGGCCCTGGCTGCCTGCAGCAACCCCGAGGAAGAGCGCAGGGCGCAGGAAGCCGCCGCAGCCGCCGTGCAGGCGCAGAAGGAAGCCAAGGCCGAAGACGTGGCCAAGCAGTACGACATGGCCGTGGCCGCACAGGACTGGGAGCGTGCGCGCCTGCATGGCGCCTCGCTGCTGGACCAGTACAAGGACACCGCCGCCGCCGAGCGCATCGCCGCCGGCTTCGACGAGGTCAAGGCCAAGGGCGATGCTGCGCGCGACCTGCGCCGCATGCAGGCGCTGTGGCAGTACAACCAGATCCCGGTGGGCAACAAGGGCAACCAGGTCTCGGCGCAGATCTACAGCAAGGAACGGGTGGACGTGGATGGCAGCGGTGCCAAGCCGGTGCAGCTGGTGTTCCGCGATCATCCGGAGTGGAAGCGGCATGCCTACCTGGTGCTGCAGGCCGGCGATTTCCGTTGCCCGCAGTGCACGGTGAAGGTGACCGTGGACGACGGCAAGCCGGTGTCGATGGCGGCCTGGCGCCCGAAGACCGATGAAGCCATCGCGCTGTTCATCACCGACCAGAAGGCGCTGTGGAAGCTGGCGCGCAAGGGCAAGTCGATCAGCATCGAGTTCCCGGTCAAGGCCGGCGGCACGCGTACCGCCGTGTTCGAAACCGGTGGTGTCGACGCCAGCCGCATGCCGCAGTGGTGGCAGTGATGGTTGCGGCGGGCAGCGCAGTGCACGCGTTGTCCGCGATCCGGCACTGGGTGTTTGACATGGACGGCACGCTGACGGTGGCCGTGCATGACTTCGCCGCGATCCGCCGCGCGCTGCAGATCGCCGCGGAGGAAGACATCCTCGACCACATCGCGGCGCTGCCGGACGCATCGGCGCAGGCCAAGCGTGAGTGGCTGTTGGAACACGAGCGCACGCTGGCCGAGGACGCGCTGCCGGCACCGGGCGCGGTGAAGCTGCTGCGCGCGCTGGCGGCGGCGGGCTGCCGGCTGGGCATCCTGACCCGCAACGACCATGCGCTGGCGAAGCTGACCCTGGACGCGATCGGGGTCGGGGAGCTGTTCGACGATGCCGACATCATTGGCCGCGATGAAGCGGTGCCCAAGCCGTCGCCGGATGGCCTGCAGCAGCATCTTCGACGCTGGGGAATCGGGGCTGCGGAGGCGGTGATGGTCGGAGACCACGCCTATGACCTGGAGTGCGGCCGCGCCGCGGGCACCCACACCGTGCTGGTCAATCTGCCGGAGAACCCGTGGCCGGGCAGTGCCGACTGGCATTTCGCCGATTGCCGCGACCTGTTGGCCGCCTGGCAGCAGAAGGGGTAGTGCCGGCCGCTGGCCGGCAGTGTCGACCAAGGTCGACACCTACCAAGGCACAGCGTGTCGACCAAGGTCGACACCTACCGAGCGGGTGCGCGGGCAGTTCGGCTTACGCGCCCAGCGCGTAACCGAACTGCTGCTTGAACTGCTCGTTGAACTCATCGAAGGTGAAGCGCTGGTTCTGCGTGCCCGGGTGCTCGACCTTCAGTGCGCCCATCAGGTTGCCCATGCGGCCGATGGTCAGCCAGTCGTAGCCCTTCTGGATGCCGTAGATCAGGCCCGCACGGAAGGCGTCGCCACAGCCGGTCGGGTCGACCACGCGGCGCTCGTGCGCCGGCGGGATGTCGTAGCTCTTTTCCGGGGTGTGGATGACCGCGCCCTTCGGGCCGCGGGTGGTGATGTAGGCCTTGACCCGGCTGACGATCTCCTTCTCGTCCCAGCCGGTGCGTTCCTGCAGCAGGTTCGACTCGTAGTCGTTGACCACCACGTAGTCGGCCTGGTCGATGAAGGCGCGCAGCTCCGGGCCGTTGAACAGCGGCATGGCCTGGCCCGGGTCGAAGATGAACGGAATGCCGTCTTCGTGGAATTCCTGCGCGTTCTGGATCATGCCTTCGCGGCCGTCCGGGCCGACCAGGCCCAGGGTCACGCCCGGTACGCCACGCACGTGGTTTTCGTAGGAGCGCATCATCGCGCCCGGGTGGAAGGCGGTGATCTGGTTGTTGTCGTGGTCGGTGGTGATGAACGCCTGCGGGGTGAACAGCTCATCGATCACGCGCACGCGCGACAGGTCGATGCCCAGGCCGTCGAAGTATTCGCGGTACGGGCCGAAGTCCGAACCCACGGTGCCCATCGGGATCGGCTGGCCGCCCAGCAGGTGCAGGTTGTAGGCGATGTTGCCGGCGCAGCCGCCGAACTCGCGGCGCATGCGCGGCACCAGGAAGGACACGTTCAGGATGTGCACCTTGTCCGGCAGGATGTGATTCTTGAACTGGTCCGGGAACACCATGATGGTGTCGAAGGCAAGAGAACCACAGATCAGAGCGGACATCGATGTAAGCCTATGCGGTGAATTTTGGGGTGGGCCGGCCCGGTTCGGCGGGCAAGCAAACGGCGCCCTTGGGCGCCCGACGGCGCAAAGGTTACCCGCTGGTGCCGCTCAGGGCCAGAACCGGGTGAGACCCGATCAGGCCGAAAGCCTGTGAAGACGCGGGTTCAGCTAGTTTTTTCCTTGCTCGGCGGCAGGCGGGTTGCTAGGCTTGTCGGCCTCGATTTCTGCCCATTTTTTCGCCATCCCGCGGCGGGCACGACACCCCTCAGGACTCCTTCCTCAGATGTTCAAGAAACTCCGTGGCATGTTCTCCAACGACCTGTCCATCGACCTGGGCACGGCCAACACCCTCATCTACGTGCGCGGGCAGGGGATCGTGCTGAACGAGCCGTCGGTCGTGGCCGTGCGCCAGGACCGTGCCATTGGTGGTACCCGCTCGGTGGCAGCCGTAGGCGCCGAAGCCAAGCAGATGCTTGGCCGTACCCCGGGCCACATCACCACCATCCGCCCGATGAAGGACGGCGTCATCGCCGACTTCACCTACACCGAGGCGATGCTCAAGCACTTCATCAAGAAGGTGCACAAGTCGCGCGTGCTGCGCCCGAGCCCGCGCGTGCTGGTCTGCGTGCCGGCCGGCTCGACCCAGGTCGAGCGCCGCGCGATCAAGGAATCGGCCGAGGAAGCCGGTGCCCGTGATGTGTTCCTGATCGAAGAGCCGATGGCCGCCGCGATCGGCGCCGGCATGCCGGTCACCGAAGCCCGTGGCTCGATGGTCATCGACATCGGCGGCGGCACCACCGAAGTTGCGGTGATCTCGCTCAACGGCATCGTCTATTCGGCCTCGGTCCGCATCGGCGGCGACCGCTTCGACGAGTCGATCACCAACTACGTGCGCCGCAACCACGGCATGCTGATCGGCGAAGCCACCGCCGAGCGCATCAAGGTCGAGCTGGGCTGCGCCTACCCGCAGGCGGAAGTGATCGAGATGGAAATCTCCGGCCGCAACCTCGCCGAGGGCGTGCCGAAGATGATCAAGATCAGCTCCAACGAGGTGCTTGAAGCCCTGCACGAGCCGCTGTCGGGCATCGTCAGCGCGGTCAAGCTGGCGCTGGAACAGACCCCGCCGGAACTGTGCGCCGACGTCGCCGAGCGCGGCATCGTGCTGACCGGTGGTGGCGCCCTGCTGCGTGACCTGGACCGCCTGATTTCCGAGGAAACCGGCCTGCACGTGCAGGTGGCGGACGATCCGCTGACCTGCGTGGCCCGCGGCGGTGGCCGTGCGCTGGAGCTGGTCGACATGCACGGCAACGAGTTCTTTGCGCCGGAATAAGCCGTCCCGGCTGCCTGCGCCCGCAGCGCCCCTCCGGGGTGCGGCCCACCATGAGGGTAGGCCGGCACCGGCGGGGCGTCCGCGTGTTTCCCTTCCGCCTTCTGCCAGTTGAATCGTTGCCGTGCCGCCCTACGCCGGACCTCCCGTTGCTTCCCGATCCGGTGATGCCGCCAGCCCGCTGCGTCTGCTGGCTTATCTCGCACTGGCCATCACCCTGATCGTGCTTGACGACCAGGCCGGCTGGCTTGCGCAGCTGCGCGGGCAGGCCAACAGCCTGGTGCAGCCGGTATGGGCACTGGCGGGACTGCCGGGCAAGCTCGGCAACCAGGTCAAGGACTCGGCGGCCAGCCACGGCCAGCTGGTCAACGAGAACCGTGAACTGCGCAACCAGCTGCTGCTGGCCAACGCCCGCCTGACCCGCCTGCAGACCGCCGCGTTGGACAACGCCCAGCTGCGCGAACTGCTGAACGTGGCCGAGCGCAGTGGCCTGGACGTGCAGCTGGCGCCGATCCTGGATATCGACCTGGACCCGGTGAAGCAGCGCTTGGTGCTCGACGCCGGCAGCCGCGAAGGCGTGCACGTCGGGCAGGCGGTGATCGATGCCGGTGGCCTGATGGGGCAGGTGATCAGCGTCACCGGCGGTACCTCCACCGTGCTGCTGCTGACCGACCCCGACCACGCGGTGCCGGTCACCGTGGCCCGCAACGGCGTTCGCCTGATCGTCTACGGCCGCGGCGACAAGCTGGAGCTGCGCGACATCCCGCTCAGCGCCGGCGTGGAAGTGGGCGATGAGATCGTCACCTCCGGCCTCGGTGGCCGCTTCCCGGCCGGGTTCCCGGTCGGCACCATCACCGGCCTGCGCCCGGACGACACGCACGCCTTCCTGGTCGGCGAACTGAAGCCGGCGGCGCAGCTGGACCGCGGCCGCGACGTGCTGCTGCTGCGCCCGGGCGCAGCAATTCGCTTGCCTGCGGCCAGCGAATTGCTTCAGCCAAGTTTGCCTTCGGCAAACCAGGCTGCCGGGGGGGCATCCCACCTTACCCCCGCGCCTTCAGCGCGCCCCCCTCAACAAGAGGGGGGCTCTCCACCCGATGCTGGGTCGGCGACGGTAGTGCCGGCCGCTGGCCGGCAACCGACCACGCCGGAGGCCCAGCGATGAGCCGCTTGCGCGACAATCCGTGGGTGCTGCCGGCCAGCCTGGTGGTGGCATTGCTGCTGGGCCTGCTGCCGTTGCCGGCGCTGCTGCAGCCGCTGCGCCCGTACTGGCTGGCGCTGGTGCTCGCGTACTGGGTGATTGAAGCGCCTGAGCGTGTCGGCCTGGGCGTCGCTTTCGCCAGTGGCGTCATCGCCGATCTGCTGTACGGCGGTGTACTCGGCGAACAGGCGCTGCGGCTGGTGATGCTGGCCTTCATCCTGCAGCGCTTCCGCGCCCGCATCCGCTTCTTCCCGATGTCCCAGCAGATGCTGGCCATCGGCGGCCTGCTGTTCAACGACCGCATCGTCAGCGCGCTGGTTCACATCGTGGTGGATGAGCCGACCCTGCCGTGGTCGTACTGGTGGGCACCGCTGCTGGGCATGGGCCTGTGGCCGCTGGTATTCGTGCTGCTGGACGCGGTGCGCTTCGGCAAGCGCGGGCGCTGAGCCATGATTCCGCGCCGCCAGGTCAAGAATCCGCATGCCGAAGCCGAACAGTTCCGCCGCCGCGCGGCGCTGGGCTTCCTGGGTGTGCTGGTCTGCCTGCTGGGCCTGGGCGGCTGGTACTTCAAGCTGCAGGTGCTGGACCACGACGTCTACGCCACGCGCTCGGAAGCCAACCGCATCAAGCCGCGGCCGGTGGTGCCCGGGCGCGGCATGATCTACGACCGCAACGGCCGCCTGCTGGCCGAGAACGTGCCGGCCTTCCGCCTGGACGTGACCCCGGACAAGGTCAAGGACATGGACGCCACCCTGGAAGGGCTGGCGAAGATCATCAGCATCAGCCCGGAAGAACTGGAAGCGTTCAACAAGTCGCGCAAGGCGCGCCGCAAGTTCCTGCCGGTCACGCTGAAGCTGCGCATGAGCGACGAGGAGATGGCGCGCTTTGCCGTCGACCGCTGGCGCTTCCCCGGCGTCGAGCTGGAACCCTACCTGACCCGTCGCTATCCCTATGGCGATCTGTTCGCGCACATCATCGGTTACGTCGGCCGCGTCGATGACAAGGACCTGGAAATCCTCGGCGAGGGCAATGCCGCGCTGACCCACATCGGCAAGTCCGGCCTGGAGCGCTATTACGAGCAGCAGTTGCGCGGCAAGGTCGGCTACGAGCAGGTCGAGACCAACGTGCAGGGCCGTGCGATCCGGACCATCGGCCGCGTTGCCGCGCAGTCCGGCGCCGACCTGCGGCTGTCGATCGACGCCGACCTGCAGCGCGCCATGGTGGCCGCCTTCGGCGACCAGGAAGGCTCGGCAGTGGCGATGGACCCGCGCACCGGCGAAGTACTGGCGATGGTCAGCCTGCCGTCCTACGACCCCAACCTGTTCGTCAACGGCATCTCGCATGCCGATTTCAAGGCGTTGAACGAAAACCCGTCGCGGCCGCAGTTCAACCGCCTGGTGCTCGGTGGCGTCGCCCCCGGTTCCACGCTGAAACCGCTGATCGGCCTGGCCGGCCTCGATTCGGGCGTGCGCCGCCCGGAAGACAAGGTGTTGTCCACCGGCATGTTCTACCTGCCGGGCACCTCGCGCGGCTGGGGTGACGCCCACCGTGGCGGCCACGGCTGGACCGACCTGCGCAAGTCCATCGCCGAATCGGTCAATACCTATTACTACAAGCTGGCGCTGGACCTGGGTATCGAGCGCTTCGACCATTACATGGAGTACTACGGCTTCGGCCAGCCGACCGGCATCGACCTCACCGGCGAGATCGGCGGCATCCTGCCGTCGCCGGCCTACAAGCGGAAGAGCCGCAAGGAAGCCTGGTACCCCGGTGATACGGTCAACATCAGCATCGGCCAGGGCGACTGGAAGGTCACCCCGCTGCAGCTGGCGCGCGGCGTCAGCGGTCTGGCCGACGGCCAGCTGCGCACCCCGCATCTGGTCATCCAGCAGCGCGACGGTTTCGACAGCGACTGGTCGGCGATGCCGGCTGGCGAGAGCAAGCCGGTCAGCCCCAACCCCAACAACGTGCAGGCCGTGCGCGAGGGCATGATGGCGACCATGCGGCCCGGCGGCAGCGGCTGGCGCGTGGCGGTCGGTGCGCCGTACGTGATGGCCGGCAAGACCGGTACCGCGCAGGTCATCAGCCGCAAGGGCACGGCGGCGGTGAATCCCAAGAGCCTGCCGATGCACCTGCGCCACCGCGCGCTGTTCGTCGGCTTCGCGCCGGTCGAGAACCCGGTGATCGCGATCGCGGTGGCCGTGGAAGGCGGTGGCTATGGTGGTTCGGCCGCTGCACCGATCGCGCGCAAGGTGTTCGACGCCTACCTGCTGGGCAAGATGCCCGAAGGCATGCAGCCGTTGGACAGCGAGCGCGGCACCACTGCCATCGGCGCCACCGCGTTCGACAACGAAGACGCCGGCGCGCGCCAGGCCGGGGACCTTGCCGCTGCGCAGCTGGGTGAACATCCGGTGCTGGTCGGCGTGCCTGCGCCGGAACCTGTACCCGCACCGCAGCCGGGTACGCCGGCCGCCGCCGCGCTGCCCGCCACGCCGCGCCCGACTCCCGCGGAGCCCGCACGATGAGAGTGTTCCTGCGCTGGGCTGGCGACATGCTGCGCCGCTTCTTCAGCACGCTGGACTGGGTGCTGTGCCTGGCCCTCGGCGCGCTGATGGTGATCGGCCTGGCCACCTTGAAGAGCGCCGGTGGCGACGGCCTGGTGATGGCCCAGGGCGCGCGCTTCGCAGTGGGCATGGCGGCGCTGTGGGGCATCTCACGGGTACCGATCCTGCGCATCCGCTCGGCCACGCCGATGATCTACGCGATCTCGATGATCCCGTTGCTGGCGGTGTTCGTGCTGGGCACCGGCAAATACGGCCGGCAGTGGCTGGACCTGAAATTCTTCTACCTGCAGCCGGCCGAGCTGCTCAAGGTCAGCCTGCCGATGATGGTGGCCTGGTACCTGCACAAGATGCCGTTGCCACCGCGCTTCAATACCGTGCTCGTGTCCCTGGTCATCATCGGCGTACCGACCGGCCTGGTGATGCTGCAGCCGGACTTCGGTACCGGTGTGCTGATCGCCGCCAGCGGCGTGTTCGTGCTGCTGTTGGCAGGCCTGCCGTGGTGGTGGGTCGGGCTGGGCGTGGGTGGCGTGGCTGCGGTCGCGCCGGTGGCCTGGTTCTGGCTGCTGCGGCCGTACCAGAAGGACCGCATCATGATGTTCCTGGACCCGGAGATGGATGCGCTGGGTGCTGGCTGGAACATCATCCAGTCGAAGATCGCGATCGGTTCCGGCGGCTTCGATGGCAAGGGCTGGGGCGAGGGCTCGCAGTCGCACCTGAACTTCATTCCCGAGCAGACCACCGACTTCGCGTTCTCGGTGCTGAGCGAGGAGTTCGGCTGGATCGGCGTGGCCACCGTGCTGGCGCTGTACCTGGTGGTGATCGGGCGCTGCCTGTGGATCGCCAGCCAGTCGCGCGATTCCTATTCGCGCCTGCTGGCCGGCGCCACCGGCCTGGCGTTCTTCGTCTACGTGCTGGTGAACGGCGGGATGATCTCCGGCCTGCTGCCGGTGGTGGGCGTGCCGATGCCGCTGATCAGCTATGGCGGTACCTCGGCGGTCTCGCTGCTGGCCGGCTTCGGGTTGGTGATGGCCGTGCGTAGCCACAATCCAGTGCACGGCGGCTACGGGTAACAACGGCCGCGCCTTTCACCGCGCTTCCATATGCTCGATTGCTTCTCGCTGTTCTGTAGAGTCGAGCCGTGCTCGACTGCTTCTGCTGCATGAAAGGCAGTCGAGCACGGCTCGACTCTACAGACGCAGAAGCACCCTGACAGCTTCACGCAAGCGCGCGTTGTTACCGTGGCCAGCGTGGACTGGAAACGAATGCTTGGCGGCTGCCGTGAGGCGGTGCGCACGATCGACCTGCCGTTGCTGGTCGCGTTGTTGATCCTGATGGGCGCGGGGCTGGCGGTGCTGCACAGCGTGTCCGGTCCGGTGGCCGGGCAGGCGGCGCGCTTCGCCGGTGGCCTGCTGGCGATGTGGCTGCTGTCGCGTGTTTCGCTGCTGCGCCTGCGCGCGTGGACACCGGCGCTGTACGCGCTGTCGATGCTGCCGCTGATGGCGGTGTATGTGATCGGCACCGGCAAGTACGGGCAGCGCTGGCTCAACCTCGGCGTCTTCTACCTGCAGCCCTCCGAGCTGCTCAAGCTCAGCCTGCCGTTGATGATGGCCTGGTACCTGCACCGGCAACCGCTGCCACCGTCACCACGCACGGTACTGACGGCCGCAGTGCTGATCGGCGTTCCCGCCGTGCTGATCCTGATGCAGCCCAACCTCGGTACCGCCACGCTGGTCACCGCCAGCGGTGTGTTCGCGTTGTTGCTGGCGGGCCTGCACTGGGGCTGGGTGGCCACCGGCGCGGTGGGGCTGGCGGTGGCCGCGCCACTGGCCTGGCTCGGCGTGTTGCGGCAGTACCAGAAGGATCGCGTACTGACCTTCCTCGACCCGGCAGCAGACCCGCTCGGCACCGGCTGGAACATCCTGCAGTCGCGCATCGCGATCGGTTCCGGTGGCTGGCAGGGACGTGGCTGGGGGCAGGGCACCCAGGCCACACTGGATTTCCTGCCCGAGTACACCACCGACTTCGCGTTTTCGGTGCTGGCCGAGGAGTTCGGCTGGATCGGTGTGGCGACGCTGTTCGCGCTGTACCTGTTCGTGGTCGGGCGTTGCCTGTGGATCGCAGTGCACGCGCGCGACACCCATGCGCGGTTGCTGGCCGGCAGCCTGGGGCTGGCGTTCTTCGTCTACGTATTGGTGAACGGTGGAATGATTTCCGGCCTGCTGCCGGTGGTGGGCATTCCGATGCCGTTGATCAGTTATGGCGGGACATCAGCGGTCTCGCTGCTGGCCGGCATTGGACTGGTGATGGCGGTACGTGGGCACCGACCCGTGCACGGGGGATAGGGTTTCCAGCCAACGGCGCAGCCCCTCGTGGGTGGTCGCGCAAAGCAGTTCATGGGTGGGGCCGGGTAGATGGGCTGCGCAGGGGACGCTGCAAGTACGTCCATGTAAGCTCGGTCGCCGCATCCATGCGGCTCACGCCCCTGCGCAGCCCATCTACCCGGCCACGGACAGGTTCCGTGCGCGTCCACCCACGGAAAAGAAAAAGAAGATCAAAAGCAAAACCAGCTTGGCCGCCCGCTTCATTGCTTCCTGTAGAGCCGAAGGCAGCGGCAGGAGCCGCTGCCAACGTCGCCCACGGCGACGGCCCGAAGGGTGCCGGTCAGGACGACCGGCATAGCCATGCTCGGCTCTCGAGCAAGCGCAGCGCGCGACCCGCTTGTGATCTTCTCTTTCTTCTCCGTGGGTGGCAGACCACCGAAATCTGTCAGAGGGCGGTCGGGTTGGGTATGCGGGGGTGTCAGCCGCATGGGCCCGAGGCATGCCTCGGGCGGGTTGGGCAGGACGCCCAACCCTGGCCTTGCCGCGCGTGCAGGACTGCGCGCAAGAGCAAGCGGCTGCCAAGCCTCCAGGGACGGATTCACGGCGTCCCCCGCGTACCCAACCCGACCGGCCCAGCGGCGGCTTCTGCTTTCCGCAACACACCCCACCCACGAGGGGCTGCGCCGTTGGCTGGAAACTTCCTGACTCTGCGCAACGCCCGTTGTGGAAGCGTTCTCACAACGATGCACGGCAGCACGTCCACTGACCAAAGTCCGGAAAAAGCGTTAGCTGGTTCACACTTTTACAGCGCGTTGATCCTGATCAATGGACTTGTCGTAATCGGCCTGCACAATGGCGGCCCGTTCGGCACGGCGCGCCGTCAATCGTTGCAGCGCGAGGGGGCGTCGGGCGGGAAGCAGTACTGATCCAACGGGTACAGGGAGCGCGGAGCACTGCCACTGGGGAGCGGCAGCCGCGCGGGTACCGACCGGATCCGGTCGCCGGTTGCGTCTGCGGGGATGGGGACGCAACCGGCAACCTCTATCTGAATGGGGAAGTGTGATCACGACGTCTTCACATTTCCCGCTGCTCGCAGGCAAATCGTTGTGATTCATGGTGTTAGGGGTTTTAATTCATCCATGACCTGCTAACCTGCGACGATGATTCGACGCACTCTGGCCTGCATGCTCACCCTCGGCCTGGTCGCCTGCGCGACCCAGCCGAAGTCCCCACCGTCTTCGCCCCAGGCCAGCAGTACGCCGCGCCAGCCCGCCGCCAAGGCCCATGGCCCGGCCGAGGCCGCGCCCGAAGCCGCTGCCGCCACCGCGCCGCCGGTCGATCTCACCCCGGTGCCGTTCGAGGTCGCACGGGCCCGCTTCATTGCCGATACCGCCAAGCGCTATGGCCTGAAGCCGGAGCAGATCAGCAGCGTGCTCGACCAGGCGCAGGTGCGCCAGCCGATCATCGCCGCGATGTCGCGCCCGGCCGAGCGGGTCAAGCCGTGGAACGAATACCGGCCGATGTTCATCAGCAAGGCGCGCATCGATGGCGGCCGCGCGTTCCTGGCCCAGCATCGCGCCGAACTGGATCGCGTCCAGCAGCGCACCGGTGTGCCGGCCGAAGTGATCGTGGCGATCATCGGCGTGGAAACCAGCTACGGGAAGAATGCCGGCAGCCACCGCGTGCTGGATGCGCTGTACACGCTGGCCTTCTATTACCCGCGCAGCGGCGACCCGGCCAAGCTGGAACGCGAAGTGCGCCGCGAGCTGTTCTTCCGCGATGAGCTGGCCAAGCTGTTCGAGCTGGGCCGCGAAGAGAACCTGGACATCACCACGCTCAAGGGCAGCTATGCCGGCGCGATGGGCATGGGCCAGTTCATGCCGTCCAGCTACCTCGATTACGCGGTGGACGGTAACGGCGACGGCCGTCGCGACCTGTTCACCAGCTACGACGACGTGTTCTCGTCCATCGCCAACTACTTCGTGAAGAAGGGTGGCTGGGTGCGTGGCGGGCAGGTGGCCGTGCCGGCCACGTTGGCGCCGGGCCGCGAGGAATTCAATCCGACCGAATGGATGCCGACCTGGTCGCTGGCCGACCTGGCGAAGCGTGGCTACCAGCCCAGCGCTGCGGTGCAGCCGGGCGCCACCGCCACGCCGATCACGCTTGAAGGCAGCACCGGCAAGCAGTACTGGCTGGGCTTCCAGAACTACTACGCGATCACCCGCTACAACCTCTCGAAGATGTACGCGATGGCCGTGTTCCAGTTGTCCCAGGCCATCGCCGGACAGGAGCTGCCCCCGGCATGAACATCAGATGGCTGGTCCCAGGCTTGATCGTCCTCGCACTGGCTGCCTGCAGCAGCGCGCCGAAGAAGCCGGCCACGGCCGGCCATGGTGGCAAGTCCGGCGGCACCCTGGTGCAGGGTCGTGGCTCGCGCCCGGCACACTGCCCGGAAGGATCGCCCTACGCGGCGGCCAAGGAAGACCTGAGCACCCGCGGCAACTACACCGCCGGTGGCCTGTACAAGCCGGGCGTGCGTGACAGCACGCCGGACTACATTCCCAACGTGGCCTGCATCCCCGAGCCGGAAGTGACCGCGGAAGAGCGCTCGGCGATCGGCAACAAGACGCCGTACGTGGTGCTGGGCAAGTCGTACAAAGTGCTCGACGACACCCGCAACTATGTCGAGCGTGGCACTGCGTCGTACTACGGTGCCAAGTTCCATGGCCGCCTGACCTCCAACCGCGAGGTCTACGACATGTACCAGTTCACCGCTGCGCACAAGACGCTGCCGCTGCCCAGCTTCGCCCGCGTGACCAACCTCGACAACGGTGAGTCGGTGATCGTGCGCGTCAACGATCGCGGTCCGTTCCATGATGGCCGCGTGGTCGATCTCAGCTATGCCGCCGCTGTGCGCCTGGGCATCACCCAGCGCGGCACCGGCAACGTGGAAGTGCGCGCGCTGCAGCCGGGTGAGGGCAACCTGCTGGCGCAGAAGCCGTCGCGCCGCGAACGTCGTGCTGCGGAAGCGGCCGCCGCCAGCGCTGTAGCCAGTGCGCGCCCGGCACCGACCGCGCGTGCTGCCGCCGACAGCGACATCGATCGCCTGGTCAAGGGGCTGCCGGCCGATGGCATGCCGGCGCGTGGCCAGCCGGCCACCACCCAGGGCGTGGCCAGCACCGTGCCGGATGTGGCGGTCAGCAGCCTGCCGCCGAGTGCTCCGCCGGTGCGCAGCACCGCATACGCGCCAGCTCCGGCGGTCGTTGCCAGCACCACGCCGCGCGCCGCTGCGCAGGCACCGGTCCGCACCGCCGCCGCTACCCCCAGCCTGTCGCAGCAGGTGGTGGGCGCAGTCATGGTGCAGGTTGCCAGCTTCTCCAACCGTGACAACGCCAACCGCGCGATGGGCCAGCTCAACGCCGCCGGCATCGTCGGTGCCACCATCAGTGACATCGCCGCCGGTGGCCGTACCCTGTTCCGCCTGCGCGTTCCCGCCAGCGACCATGCCAGTGCCGCGGAACTTGTCGGCCGCATCGCCGGTCTGGGGCTGGGTTCGCCGCAGATCGTCAAGGATTGATCCACCCGGGCCGGTGCTGCCGGCCCATGCTGCCCCGGCCTTACAATGGCCGCTACGTTCCACCCTCCATTCCCGGCCGTCCCCTGGAGCCTGCTGTCCAATGAATTTCCGTTCCGCCGCCACCGCCCTGGCCGCCACCCTGGTGGTGGGCCTGGCTTCCGCCCAGACGCCGCTGCCGACTCCGGCCACGCCGGCGCCTGCCGCCGCCGCTGCCGCCCCGGCCACCGTCGCCACTCCGCCGGCGCCGGCGCCGAGCGTGTCCAAGGCCTGGGTGCTGATGGATTACGCCACCGGCCAGGTGCTGGCCGGTGAAAACATCAACGAACAGCTGGCTCCGGCCAGCATCACCAAGGTGATGACGTCCTACGTGATCGCCGCCGAGGTCAAGAACGGCAAGGTCCGTGCGGATGACCAGGTGATGATGAGCGAACGCGCCTGGCGCGAAGGTGGCGCGGGTACCGATGGCAGCTACAGCGGCTTCCCGGTCAACCAGACCGCGCGCCTGGAAGACATGGAAAAGGGCATGGCGATCCAGTCCGGCAACGACGCCGCGATCGCCCTGGCCGAACATGTGGCTGGCAGCGAGGAAGCCTTTGCGTCGCTGATGAACAGCTATGCCGCGAAGATCGGCATGAAGAATTCGCACTTCGTCAACGCCCATGGCCTGACTGCGCAGGGCCACCACAGCACCGCCTACGACCTGGCGCTGCTGGGCCGCGCGATGGTGCGCGATTACCCGGAAACCTACGCGTACAACAAGATCAAGGAATTCCAGGTCGGCAACATCAAGCAGCCGAACCGCAACCTGCTGTTGTGGCGCGATGGCAGCGTGGACGGCATCAAGACCGGCCACACCTCGGAAGCCGGCTACTGCCTGATGAGCTCTGCCCAGCGCGGCGACCAGCGCCTGATCGCCGTGGTGCTGGGCGGCCAGTCGGAAAAGCAGCGTGCCGATGACAGCCTGGCCCTGCTGAACTGGGGTTTCCGCTTCTTCGAGACCCACCGCCTGTACGAGCCGGGCAAGGCCGTGGCCGAGCACAAGGTCTGGAAGGGCACCACCGACAAGGTGCAGCTGGGCGTGGCCCAGCCGATGCTGGTGAGCGTGCCGCGCGGCCGCTACAACGACCTGAAGCCGAGCATCGACGTGCCCAAGACCCTGGAAGCACCGTTCACCGCCGGCCAGCAGATCGGCACCGTGAAGGTGATGCTGGATGGCAAGCTGGTGGCCGAAGCGCCGCTGGTGGCGGTGGCTGCCGTCGAACAGGCCGGCTTCTTCAAGCGCCTGTGGGACAGCTTCTGGATGTGGTGGGAATCGGAATGATCCACGCCCCGGCGTGGTGAAGGAAAAGGCCGGCAAATGCCGGCCTTTTCTGTTTCGGGATGCCGCTTGCGCATGAATCCTGCCGGATGTGGGTAGTGCCGGCCGCTGGCCGGCTCCCCATGGATCCATCCGGATATGCCGGCCCCGGTGTGCCGACCAACGGTCGGCACCTACCTACAGCGAGCGGCTGATGGTGAAGCTGCCGAACACCGGCGCTTCGCGCTGGCCGTTGAACTCGCGCGTGCTGTGGTAACGCGCCGCAGCGAACTTCCAGCGTCCGTACATCACCGCCACGCCATAGCCGCCGTAGGCCACCACATGGCGCTTGTCCACACTGTGGCTGTTGCGGAACGTGTTGCCATCCAGCGTGATGTCACGGATCACCCAGGCGGCGTCCGAGGTCGCGAACAGGTGCCAGGACCAGCCATTCGGACGGCCGCCGCGGGTCGGCGCAGTGTTCTCACCGGCCGGGCGCAACGGCGTGCTGCCGAAGTCGTCCGGCAGCTTCCAGCCGAAGCGTACTTCACCGCCAAGGTTGGCTTTGGTTTCCAGATTGCCGATCGATCCGCCGTAGTGGCTGATCGCGTCCCAACCCCAGCCGTCGGCATTGACGCTGGCATCGCCCGGCCAGCGGCGCATGCGCTCATGGGTCAGCATGAACAGGGGCTCGTTGTGCAGCTGGTTGTCCCAGCCCTTGAATTTCTCGTCGCCCAGCACTTCGTGCACGGCATTCTGCACTTGCTTGCCCTGTGCCCACGGGCCAACCACGCCCAGCGTCAGCTGGGTGGTCTGCAGGCGGTCGCCGCTGCGCGCATTGAAACCGAAGTTTGCGATCAGTACGCCGGCGTAAGGGCGGTCGTCCTCAATCAGGTCCCTGCGGCTGAAATCGGTCGGGGTGAAGATGCCCTGGCCGATGCTGAAGATCATGTTCTGCTGTTCGAACTTGCCCGGATGCAGCCCTTCCAGGTACTGGTTCACCCAGCGGGCCATGCGTGGCAGGCAGGGGTCGTCGGTGTAATCGACCAGATTGGGCGAGACCAGGGTCAACAGTGCACCATTGGTATAGCCCTGGTCCTGGTGGCGGCCGCCGAACAGGTCGTTGTCAACGCGGAAATTGACCTGCGGAGGATGGTCGCGCATCGCGTCCGGGCCACATTGTTCGGCCGCCTGGGCGGCGAGGGGGAGGGCAGCAGCCAGCAGGCCGGACAGCCCGAGGGCTGCAAGGCGGCGTTGGGAAGGGGGGCTCATGTGGAGGTTTTTTCTGTCTGTCGTTATATGCCGCGACACGGTACTCGTGCGGGCGTGATGGAACGAGCGCGTTCGAATCACTTGTCTGTTCCGAAAACGACATCGTCTCGTGAAGACAATCCTGCACTGTCCTGCGGCGCCCCAAGGGGCAACGGCCAATGCTGAACGGCCGTTCAGCTGCAACGCAGCGACTCACCGGTGCACTGTTTGACGTTGATGAATACTCTTGGGTTTGTTGGCCTGCGGCCCGATAATGGGGGCATGGAAATCAAGTCCGACAACCCCGACCACGGCTTCCAGTTCCCCGGCCAGTTCGAGCTCAGTGCCATGGGCCCGGCCAACCGCGGCCTGGAACATGAGCTTCCCCGCCTGCTGCTGGCTGCCGGCATCGATGTGGTGAATGAACGCATCAGCTGGAAGCATTCCTCCAACGGCAAGTACGTGTCCGTGCGCATCGTGTTCAAGGCCGAGAGCCGCGAACAGTACGACCTGGCGCACCAGGCACTGCGCGACCACCCGGAAGTGAAGTGGACGCTGTAGCCGACAGCTGCCCGGCCGAAGCCGCCCCGGAAGACCGCGCGCCGCGCCCGGCGCTGGTCCGCGACCTCGGCCGCCAGGCCTATGAACCGGTGTGGCGCGCCATGCAGCGCTTCACCGACCAGCGCAGCGAGGCCGACGCCGATGAGCTGTGGGTGGTCGAGCACGACCCGGTATTCACCCTGGGCCAGGCCGGCAAGGACGAGCATGTGCTGGCGCCGGGCGAGATCCCGGTGCTTCACGTGGACCGCGGCGGCCAGGTGACCTATCACGGCCCCGGCCAGCTGGTGGTCTATCCGCTGCTGCGCCTGCCGCGTTTGGGCATCGGTGTGCGCGATTACGTGTGCCGCATCGAGCAGGCCATCATCGACACGCTGGCCGAGTGGAACATCGGCGCCGAACGCCGCGAGGGTGCCCCGGGCGTCTACGTCGGTGGCGCCAAGATCGCCGCACTCGGCATCCGCGTGCGCCGCGGCTGCACCTTCCACGGACTGGCCTTCAACGTGTCCATGGACCTGGAACCTTTCCACCGTATCAACCCCTGTGGCTATCAGGGGTTGCAGGTGACCTCGGTAGTAGACTTGGGCGGGCCCTCCGGGATGGAGGCCGTCAAGCCGGTGCTGCTGGACCACCTGGCCCGCCAGTTCGGCCTGCTGCTGCAGCCCACGCCCGAACTGCCTGATCTTTCTGCGGCCGCCTGACCGCCCCCCGGAACTGCCATGACTGAAACCACCGCCCGTTCCATTCCCCTGCAGATCGTGCAGGGCGACTCTCCGTCCGCCGCGCCGTTGCAGGCCGGGGTCAAGCAGCTGGGCGGTGACAAGATCAACCGCTCGCCGGTGCAGTTCGCCGACGCGCCGGTGCTGCGCAAGCCGTCCTGGATCCGCGTGCGCATTCCTTCGGGCAATGCGGTGCAGAACCTGAAGGCCAAGCTGCGCGAGAACCGCCTGGTGACGGTGTGCGAGGAAGCCAGCTGCCCGAACATCCACGAGTGCTTCGGCCACGGCACGGCAACGTTCATGATCCTCGGCGAGGTCTGCACCCGCCGCTGCTCGTTCTGCGACGTCGCCCACGGCCGCCCGAAGCCGCCGGATGCCAACGAACCGGCCAGCCTCGGCCAGACCGTGGCCGACATGGGGCTGAAGTACGTGGTGGTGACCAGCGTCGACCGAGATGACCTGCGCGACGGCGGTGCCCAGCACTTCGTCGACTGCATCAGTGCCATCCGCGCGAAGTCGCCGGGCACCCGCATCGAAGTGCTGACCCCGGACTTCCGCGGCAAGGGCCGCATGGAGCGCGCGCTGGAGATCCTGGCGCAGAACCCGCCGGACGTGTTCAACCACAACATCGAAACCGTGCCGGACCTGTACCGCAACGTGCGCCCGGGTGCGGACTACCAGTGGTCGCTGAACCTGCTGAAGAACTTCAAGGCGCAGCACCCGGACGTGCCGACCAAGAGCGGCATCATGCTGGGCCTGGGCGAAGAGTTCGAGCAGATCAAGGCCACCATGCGTGACCTGCGCGCGCACGACGTGGACATGATCACCATCGGCCAGTACCTGCAGCCGACCGCGCATCACCACCCGGTGCTGAAGTACTGGACCCCCGAGGACTACAAGGCGCTGGAAGACTACGGCTACGAGCTGGGCTTCAGCCACGTGGCCTCCGGCCCGATGGTGCGCTCGTCGTACCACGCCGACGTGCAGGCCAAGGGCGCCGGCGTCCGGTAAGCGGTTGCGCGATGCGCGCTACCGCTTCCCACGCTGCGCTGCGCACACCGTGGGCCCCGGCTTACCACCACCCACACCCCCGCCGCTTCGCGGCCGCCCCCTGACTCAGGGGGCTTGCAACCCCATGCCCTCTGCAACCGGACAGACGGCGCCGCTGGGTGCGCCGCTCTTCAGCCATTCACAATTTGCTACACCGGCCCGGCTAGGCTGGTTTTCCACCGAGCGCGGCCGGGTGACAAACCCGGCAACTTTCGGCACTGTCGTGGTGTCTTAACACCCCGCAGTCTCCCCCTTGGCAAGGCGCCTTCGAGCACGTCAATGAAATTCAAAGCCCCCGCATTCCTGATGGCCCTGGCGCTGGTCGCGCCGCTGGCGCTGGCGGCCAAGGCCGATTCGCCGGCATTGCCCGCTGCGGCAACCGCCGATCAGGTGACCACCTCCAAGCTGGTGTACGGCCTGCTGTCCGACAGCCGCTACGCGTACCGCCCGCGTGCGCTGGACGAGGCCACCTCCAAGGACGTGTTCAAGCGCTACCTGGAGACGCTGGACGGCGGCAAGCAGTACTTCACCCAGGCCGACGTGGCGCGCTTCGCGCCGTTCGAAGCCAACATTTCCTCGGCCATCCGTGGCGGCGAGCTGGAGCCGGCGTTCCAGGTGTTCGCGGTCTACAAGCAGCGCGTCGGCGAACGTGTGGCCTACGCGCGCAAGCTGCTCAAGCAGGAGCCGGACTTCACCACCGACGAGCGCTTCGAATACGACCGCAAGAAGGTGCCGTGGGCGGCCAGCAGTGCAGAGCTGGATGAGCTGTGGCGCAAGTCGGTCAAGAACGACTGGCTGCGCCTGAAGCTGGCCGGCAAGAAGCCGGACGACATCCGCAAGACGCTGGACAAGCGCTACGCGACGCTGGAGAAGTCGGTCAATGAACTGAAGGGCGAAGACGTCTTCCAGTTCTTCATGAACTCGTACACCAGTGCCGTTGACCCGCACACGGATTACTTCACCCCGCGCACCGCCGAGAACTTCAACCAGGCGATGTCGCTGTCGCTGGAAGGCATTGGTGCGCAGCTGCAGCGCCAGGACGACGTGGTGGTGATCCGCGAGATCATCGCCGGTGGCCCGGCCGCAGTGGATGGCACGCTGAAGCCGGGTGACCGTATCGTCGGCGTCGGCCAGGGCAAGTCCGGCCTGGTCGAGGACGTGATCGGCTGGCGCATCGACGACGTCGTGGCCAAGATCCGCGGCGCCAAGGATACCCAGGTCAAGCTGGAGTTCATCCCGGCTGCTGAGGGCGCCGACGGCAAGCACCACACTCTGGTGCTGACCCGCCAGAAGGTGCGCCTGGCCGAACAGGCCGCCAAGGGCGAGACCATGACCATTCCGGCCGCCAATGGCGAGCCGGCGCGCAAGGTCGGCGTGATCAAGCTGCCGACCTTCTACCAGGACTTCGAAGGCCGTCGCCGCAACGCGGCCGACTACGCCTCGGCCACCCGCGACGTGGCCAAGCTGCTGGCCGGCTTCAAGAACGACAAGCTGGACGGCGTGGTGCTGGACCTGCGCAACAACGGTGGTGGTTCGCTGGATGAAGCCATTGAACTGACCGGTCTGTTCATCGAGCAGGGCCCGGTGGTGCAGGTGCGCGAGTCCGGTGGCCGCGTCACCGTCAACAGCGACCGCAACCAGGGCGTGGCATGGGATGGCCCGCTGGCAGTGCTGATCAACCGCGGTTCGGCCTCGGCTTCGGAAATCTTTGCCGGTGCCATCCAGGATTACGGCCGTGGCCTGGTGATCGGTGAGACCAGCTTCGGCAAGGGCACCGTGCAGAACATCGTCGACCTGGACCGTTGGCCGAGTGGCGAGACCCAGCGCTTCGGCCAGGTGAAGCTGACCATCGCCCAGTTCTTCCGCATCAGCGGCAGCAGCACCCAGCACAAGGGTGTGGTGCCGGACCTGGCCTTCCCGGCCAGCGTCGATGCCACCGAGTTCGGCGAGAGCACCTACGACAACGCGCTGCCGTGGACCCGCATCGCTGCCGTGCCGCACACCCAGTACGGCAACTTCGCGCCGCTGCTGCCGAAGCTGGAAACCCGCCATGACGCGCGCATCGCCGCCGACAAGGAATTCCAGTGGTGGAACGAGGACGTGCAGCAGTTCCGCACCGAGGCCGCGAAGAAGTACATCTCGCTCAACGAGGCCACCCGCCGCGCCGAGCGTGAGCGCCAGGACACCCAGCGCAAGGAGCGCCAGGCGATGCGCAAGGAGCTGGGCCTGGCCCTGGACCCGCTGGCCGATGACAGCAACGACGACGGCCTGACTGGCAACGAGCGCGACATCGTCAAGGATGCCGCCCGCGAGAAGGCTGCCGAGAAGCGTCCGGACCCGCTGCTGCGCGAGTCGGCCTCGATCCTGGCCGATGCGGTGAACCTGCTGGCCAATGATCGCCCGCTGTCGGCGCAGGTGCTGCCGCAGTCGACCGGCGCTGGTCGCTGGGCGGACTGAGCCGGCGACGGCATGTGATACCCGAGGGGCCGGCATTGCCGGCCCCTTTCTGTCTGGGGACCTCGTTCACGGTAGCGCCGGGCCATGCCCGGCGAGCGAAGTGCCACAAACGACTTAATCCCCTCCGTCCCCTTTTCTGTGCATGAACCGGCAGCAACGGGGTGGCTCGGTCACGCCGGTTTCAACCTGCCGCACACGGCCGCAGGGCTACCCTTGGCGGTACCGTCCTCGCAGGAGTACCCATGCGGGCCTCCCGTCTTTCCAGTGCTGCCGTGGCGCTCGCCAGCGCCCTGATCCTGTCGGCCTGTGGTGGCCGCGCCGCCGACAGTACGTTGCTGCGCGAATCCTTTGATTCCGGCGACACCTTCTCGCGTACCGTCGATGGCCGCCCCGGTGACGCCTGCGAGGCCGCGCGGCGCACCCTGCTCAGCCAGGGCTACGCCATCGCCCGCTCCGACGAAGCGCAGGTGGAAGGCAACAAGAACTTCCAGCCACGCGAGGACGACCACGAGCAGCTGGTGCTGCGCATCTCCTGTGCCCCGCGTGGCAGCCAGACGCTGGTGTTCGTCAGCGCCGTGCAGGACCGCTATGCGTTGAAGAAGAGCCCGACGTCGGCCAGCGTGGGCGTGGGTGCATTGGGCTCGGTGTCGCTGCCGTTCGGCAGCAATGACGACTCGCTGGTGAAAGTGGCCAGCAGCACGGTCACCGATGCCGAGTTCTATCGCCGCTTCTTCCAGCGCCTGCAACAGTACCTGCCGGCGGATGCTGGCAAACCCGCACCGCCTGCGCTCGCGCCGCCCGAGCCTGCATCGTCCGAGCCCGCACCGGCCCGCAGCACGGATCAAGGGTGATCGTGCGCGGCACGTTGATGGGCGTGGCACTCCTGCTGATGCCCGCGCTGGGCATTGCGTCTGCAACGCCGGACTGCACGCAGGGCCTGCTGCAGCGGCTGGGATGGCGCTTTGACGAGGTCACGGCCGGTGCACCACAGGTGCACGGCGGCCCGGTGTGTACACGTTCCTCGCTGGCTGAAGCACAGGCGGCAGGCGATCTGCGCGTGGGGTGGCCGGCCGGAATGTCCGCTGCAGCACGCCAGGCGTTGCTGCAACAGTTGCTGGACGATCCAGCCACGGTCTGCGCCTATGCCTTCGAACTGGGCGCGGCCACGCAACGTGCGGCTTCTGCACTGCAGGACAACCCCACCTTCCGCTTCTCCGGCCCGCAGCTGGGCTGGATCGGCTTCGGCCTGCAGGGCCCACGCGCGCAAGGCTGGCAGCGCACACGCAGTTTCGGTCGTGGCTTCGTGCCGAGCGCGGGTAACAGTCATGCACTGGAGGCGTTCTACAGCGGTGCCGTGCGTGCCGAATGCGGGGTCGGCCGCCAGGTCGCGCAGCTGGCCACGCAACGAGAGCTATATGGTGATGCCGCGTTCGATACGGAGTTCGCAGCGGATGAACTGTCGATCGGCACCTTCCTCGCCCTGCACGAGACCGACAGCATCCTGCTCGGTGCCCACGCGGGCGATTTCTTCGCCGATGGCAAGGCGGTGCGCACCTCGGCGATGGGACGGCAGGCCTTCGTTGGCGTGCCCGGTTTCATCGAGCACGTGTACGACAAAGGCACGCTGGATGATCTGAGCAACCAGGCCGAGAACTTCGTCGTGGTCGAGGTGGGCGAGGGCGCCGCGCAGGCACTGGCTGCGCATGGCGGCCTGGCCTGGTACGACCAGCGCAATGTCGAACTCTGGAAACTCGCGCAGGGCATCCCGCGCATCGGCCAGCGCTACTTCGAGCGCCTGCTGTTCGAGCGCGATCCGAACCTTCGTGCACGGCTGGAACCGCGCTACCACGACACGCTGGCACGCATGGACCAGCTGCTGGACGATCCGTTCTACCAGCAGTTCGTGATCTATGTGCATCCACGCGGTATACGTCCCATCGGCTACCACATCGCCCGCCTGCTCGATCGCAACCCGCGAACGCCGTTTTCGATCGACCTGGCGGTGCACAATCTGCATACCACGCTCTACCGGCGTTGGCGCGAGGCGCAGCTGCGCCACTGCGCGGCTACCGGCAGGCCAGGCAGCCTGACCCTAGACCCCAACTGAAGGTGAAACAATGGATATTGCAATGATCGGCCTCGGCCGCATGGGCGCCAACATGGCCCAGCGCCTGCATCGCGGCGGCCACCGCGTGGTCGGCTACGACCCGGGCGAGGGTGCCCGCCAGCGCGCTGCCGAGGCCGGCCTGGAAGTGGTTGATTCGCTGGCCGCCGCGGTTGCCGCGCTGCCGGCACCGCGCGTGGTGTGGCTGATGGTGCCGGCCGGCGAAACCGTCGACCAGACCCTGGGCCAGTTGACCCCGCACCTGGCCGAGGGTGACATCGTCATCGATGGCGGCAACTCCAACTACCAGGACTCGATCCGTCGCGCCAAGGCACTGGCCGAAGACGATCTGGGCTACGTCGACTGCGGCACCAGTGGTGGCGTGTGGGGCCTGCAGGAGGGCTACAGCCTGATGGTCGGTGGCGAAGCGTCGGTGGTGGAGCAGATCGCACCGCTGCTGCGCACGCTGGCACCGGCCGAAGATCGTGGCTGGGGTCGTGTCGGCCCGTCCGGCGCTGGCCACTTCACCAAGATGGTCCACAACGGCATCGAGTACGGAATGATGCAGGCCTACGCCGAAGGCTTCGCACTGATGGAGCGCAAGCAGGAAATGGAGCTGGACCTGGCCCAGGTGGCCGAGGTGTGGCGCCACGGCAGCGTGGTGCGCTCGTGGCTGCTGGACCTGAGCACCGAAGCCCTCAAGCGCAATCCATCGTTGGATGGCATTGCACCGTACGTGGAAGACTCCGGCGAAGGCCGCTGGACGGTTGTCGAAGCGATCGCACTGGATGTACCGGCACCGGTGATCACCCTGTCGCTGCTGGAACGCCTGCGCTCGCGCGAATCGAATTCGTTCACCGACCGCCTGCTGTCGGCGATGCGCAACGAGTTCGGCGGCCACGCCATCAAGAAATCGTAAGCACCGCGGTGGGGTCGGACCCCTTCGGCGTTGCCGAAGGGGTCCGACCCCATGAAGCCAGTCGAGCATGGCTCGACCCTACAAAAGCCGTCTCCGATGGTTTCCACGTCGATGTGTCGACCAAGGTCGACACCCACCGTCGGACCCCACCCCGCCATCCACGGAATGCCCGCTTTTGACGTTGACGTTGCCGTTGATTCGGCAGGTGCAGGGCGCAGCCCTGCCGGTCACCCCAACGCGATTCGCCGCCCTTCGCGCGCGCTGTCCATGCCGGCCTGCAGCAACCGCATCAGCTGCAGTGCCTGCACCGGGCTGACCGTCGGCTCGCCATCGCCGTGCATCGCCGCCGCGAACTGCGAATACAGCCGCCGGTAGTCGCCCGGCAGGTTGTCCACGGTACTGCGCTGCACATTGTCCTCAGTATCGCAGCGCACCAGCTCGCCGTGCCGTGGGTCGATGCCCCAGCCTGGCGCTCCTGGCGCAACACCGCGCCGCAGCTGTGCCTCCTGCACGTCCAGCCCATGCTTGATCCAGCTGCCACGACTGCCATGCACACTGAAGTGCGGCGTGGGGGCCGCCACCAGCGAACCGGCATGCACGATCGCGCGATGCCTCGGGTAGTGCAGTACCGCGTGGAAGTAATCGATGCCGCTGCCACCTTCGCGTTGCACGGCCAGATCGGCATCGATGGCCTCGGGCCAGCCGAACAGCACCAGCATCTGGTCCAGCAGGTGCGGTCCGAGGTCGTACCACAGGCCGCTGCCCGGTCCGTCCTGCTCGCGCCAGCGGTCGCGCACCTGCGGCCGGTAGCGGTCGAAGTGCGCATGGCACTCGGCCACGTCACCGAGCGCGCCTTCGGCCAGCAGCGCCTGCAGGGTGAGGAAGTCGGCATCGAAGCGCCGGTTCTGGAACACGGTCGCGATGCGTCCGGCATCACGTGCCGCAGCCAGCACCGCTTCGGCTTCAGCGACATCCAGCGCGAACGGCTTGTCGACCAGCACATGCTTGCCCGCGGCCAACGCCGCGATCGCCAGCGGTGCGTGTTGTGCGTTCGGAGTGGCGATCACCACCGCGTCCACCGCCGGGTCGTTGAACACCTCCTGCGGCGTGGCGCGCACGTGCACGTCGCTGAACGCGCGCAGCAACGTGTCGCGCTGCGAACTGACGATGCTGTGCAGCACCAGCCCGGGCGTGTGCTGGATCAGCGGCGCATGGAAGACGCGGCCGGCGAGGCCGTAGCCGATCAGGGCCAGTTGCAGGTCGGGGCGCATGAGACGGCTCCGGCAATGGGGAAGGGCAGGGTAAACGACACCTGCGTACAGGCCAAAACTGAACCGTTGCCGTTGGAATCGCCTCGATTCACAGCGGCATGACCGCAACGCCACGCCTGCTCTACGGCGGCTTGTCCAGACTGGCAGCACATCCCGAAGGAGTACGACACGATGAGCAATACCACCCGCACGCTGATTGCTTCCGCCCTGACCCTGGGCCTGGCGCTGTCCTCCTCGGCTGCATTCGCCAAGGACCCGGCCGCGAAGAGCCCGCCGACCAGCACCCATCCGGCAACCCATGCTGATCGCCATGACTCCAACGAGCCGGTGACCGATACCTGGATCACCACCAAGGTGAAGGCCGATCTGCTGGCCAGCAGCAACGTTCCGGGCACTGAAATCAAGGTGGAAACCGTGAACGGCGTGGTCAGCCTGAGTGGTGCCGTGGCCACCCAGGCCGAGAAGGACAAGGCGGTCACCACCGCCAAGGGCATCAAGGGCGTGACCCGCGTCGATGCCGCTGCATTGAAGGTCAGCGCTGCTGCCAAGCGCTGACCCCGGAGGGCGCCCCGTATGGGGCGCCCACTGCCTGGGTAGAGTCGAGCTTGCTCGACTGCCCTTTGGGTTGCAGCCGAGCACGTCTCGGCTCTACCGTGGGTTTCCGCAACCCGTTCAGCCAACCAGGCTGGAAACTCCAGAGTTGTGACCGCCTGCGCTATATTGCCCGTTCCGCCGCAGCCGGGCCGGTATCGGCCTACGCTCCGCGGCTGTGCTGACGAGGAACTATGGCGCTGGTTTTCAGTGATGACATCTGGGACCGTTGGCGGTTGCCGGCCTTGGCGCTGGCTGCTGCCGCGATCATCGTGGTGCCGTGGTTGACCCTGCGCCAACTGCAGCAGGACAGCGAAGATGCGATGGCCTGGGTCAATCATACCCAGGCCGTGGGTGTGGCCCTGCAGCAGCTGCAGGCCGATGTACGCGATGTCGAATCGGCTGCGCTGACCCTGTCCAAGGGTGTGGATGCGCCTGGCCTGCGCGAGCGCATGGCCAAAGCCAATGACCTTCCCGGCCGCCTGGCTGAACTGGGCCGGATGACCCGCGACAATCCTGAGCAGCTGATCCGCATCGGCCGTATCGAGTCGATGCTGGAAGGGCGCATGGCGCTTGCCCGCGAACTGGCGAAGTCCGAACCCAACAGTGATCAGCGCGAGCTGGTGCAGGACCTGAGCACGCGCTATCCGATCCGTGGCCTGGTGGAGGAACTGCAGGCGAGCGAGCAGACGCTGCTGACACAGCGCGCCGAGCAGGCCGCACGCCAGCGCAAGCAGACCGAGCTGGTGTCGTGGAGTTCGCTGGTGATCCAGCTGGCGCTGCTTGGCCTGGTGCTGTGGCTGCTGCAGCGGCAGATCGGTCGCCGCCTGCATGCCGAACGACAGTCGCTGCGTTCGGCCGCGCGTGCAGCCTCGGTGCTGCAGACCGTGCGTGAGCCGATCGTGCTGCTCGACCGCGACCTGCGTGTGCAGCTGCACAACCCTGCCTTCGCCGAGCTGTACGGGCTGCAGGATGAACGCGCCGATGGCCTGTTGCTGGACACTGTCGGCGACGGTGCATGGAAAGACCCCGTGATGCGCCAGCGACTGTCCGATGTGCTGTTGCGCGGCCGCGAACTGTGGGACTTCGAGCATGAACAGCGCGCCGCCGATGGCATGGTGCGCTACATGCTGCTCAACGCGCGGCGCATGCCGCTGCCGGACACCGACGACGAAGTGGTGTTGCTCACGGTCAGCGACGTCACCGTGCAGCGTGCCGTGCAGCTGCGGGTGGAGGAACTGAACCGCCAGCTGGAAGGCAAGGTTGCGCAGGTGTCCGAGGTCAACAGGGAACTGGAAGCCTTCAGCTACTCGGTGTCGCACGACCTGCGTGCACCACTGCGCCACGTGGCCGGTTTCTCCGACAAGCTGTCGCGCCATCTGGGCGACGCCGCCGATGACAAGAGCCGCCATTACCTGGAGGTGATCTCCAGTTCGGCGCGGCGCATGGCGGCACTGATCGACGACCTGCTGGTCTACTCGCGGCTGGGCCGCGCGGCAATGCGCCAGCAGGCGGTGGACATGCAGTCGCTGGTGGCCGATACCCGCGCCATGCTCGATTCCAACCTGCAGGCCGAGGCCGAGAACAGCGGCCATGCGCACCACGTGGAGTGGAGCATCGCGCCGCTGCCGATCGTGGTGGGCGATGAGAACATGATCCGCCAGGTCTGGCTGAACCTGCTCGGCAACGCGGTGAAGTACTCGGGCAACCGCGAACCAGCGAAGATCCGCGTGGACTACCAGCCACAGCCTGACGGCGGTCATCAGTTCACGGTCAGCGACAATGGTGCAGGCTTTGACATGGCCTACGCCGGCAAGCTGTTTGGTGTCTTCCAGCGCCTGCACAAGGCCAGCGACTACCCGGGTACCGGCATCGGCCTGGCCAGCGTGCGCCGCGTGCTCACCCGTCATGGCGGCCGTATCTGGGCCGAGGCTGAACCGGACGTCGGCGCCACCTTCCACTTCTACCTGCCTCCCGCGATCGATGCGGACAAACAAGGGCCTTCTGCATGACCACTCTGCGCACCATTCTTCTCGCCGAAGACAGCCCGGCTGATGCCGAAATGGCGATCGACGCCCTGGAAGAGGCGCGTCTGGCCAACCCCATCGTGCACGTCGAGGATGGCGTGGAAGTGATGGACTACCTGTTGCGCCGTGGCGCCTTCGCCAACCGCGAGGAAGGCCTGCCGGCGGTGCTGCTGCTGGACATCAAGATGCCGCGCATGGACGGCCTGGAGGTGCTGCGGCAGATCCGCGAGCACGAAGAGCTCAAGCGCCTGCCGGTGGTGATCCTGTCGTCCTCGCGCGAGGAAAGCGACCTGGCCCGCAGCTGGGACATGGGCGTGAACGCCTATGTGGTCAAGCCGGTGGACGTGGACCAGTTCTTCGGCGCGGTGCAGACCCTGGGCAAGTTCTGGGCGTTGATCAACCAGGCACCGGAACTCGAGTGAGCCCATGCCCCTGACCGGTCCCGCCCTGGGGGCGCTGCGCATCCTGCTGGTGGAAGACTCACCGGAAGATGCCGAGCTGATGTCCGAACAGATGCTCGACGCGGGCCTGGAGGCCCGTTTCGAGCGTGTCGAAAGCGAGGCCGAACTGCGCCAGGCACTGGTCGCGTTCCAGCCGGACATCGTGCTGTCCGACCTGAGCATGCCGGGGTTCTCCGGTGATGACGCGCTGCGCATCGTGCGCGAGACCTCACCGGAAGTGCCCTTCATCTTCGTCTCCGGCACCATGGGTGAGGAGAACGCGGTGGCGGCGCTGCAGAAGGGCGCCAACGATTACATCATCAAGCACCTGCCGGCGCGCCTGCCGTCGGCGGTGGCGCGTGCGATCCGCGATGCACGCAGCGCCATAGAGCGCGCGCGGGTGGAAACCGAACTCATGCGCGCGCAGCGCCTGGAAAGCCTGTCGCTGCTTGCCGCCGGCCTCAGCCACGACCTGCGCAACATCCTGCAGCCGCTGCTGATCATGCCGGACCTGCTGAAGGCGCGCACCGAGGATCCGCAGCTGCACCATCTGGCCGATGTCATCGCCGAGTGCGGCCGCCGTGGCCACGAGATGGCCGAGTCGATGCTGTCGTTCGTGCGCGGCTCGCGCAAGCCGAGCGAGCGCATCGAGATCGATGGCCTGTTCGATGCGGTGGCGCTGCTGTTGCGCAGCAACGTGCCCGATGCGGTGCGCCTGGAGTTGCAGGTGCAGGACGAAGGTCTGGTGGTCGACGCCAACTACACCGAACTGCAGCAGGTGATGCTGAACCTGGCGCTCAACGCGATCCAGGCGATGCCCAACGGCGGGCGCCTGAGCCTGACTGCCAGCCATGCCGGCCAGCGCGATGGCGTGGACTGGATGCAGATCTGCGTGGCCGATGAAGGCATCGGCATGGATGCGGACACGCTGTCGCACCTGTTCAATCCGTTCTTCACCACCAAGGCCGATGGCACCGGCCTGGGGCTGATTTCCTGCAAGCGCATCGTTGAAGGCGCCGGTGGCAGCATCCACGTCAACAGCCAGCCGGGGCAGGGCACCTGCTTCGAGCTGCGCCTGCCGATGCATGAGGCCATCGATGGCAGCGAGCCGATCGAGCAGCTGGTGGCGCTGGGCAGTGGCCAGTCGATCCTGGTGGTTGACGGCGAAGCCACGCGCCTGTCGCTGCTCGGCAACGCGCTGTCCAGCCAGGGTTACCAGTTGCAGCTGGCCTCCGATGGCCCGGCGGCGTTGCGCTGGATGCAGCAGGAGGCGATGCCGGCGCTGGTGATTGCCGATGCCGGCTCCAAACTACTGCCGGCCAGCCAGCTGCTGGGCGAGATGGCCACGCTTGGCTACCGCGGTCCGGCGCTGGTGCTGGAGGATCCGGCGGTGCCAGTCGCGGCGGACGCGTTCCCGGCCGGTGTGGAGGTGCATGTGTTGCACAAGCCGCTGCAGATGCAGCAGGTCTTCCGCGCGGTGGCTGAAGCGCTGGGCTGATGCCGCGGTAGTGCCGGCCGCTGGCCGGCATCGCCGTGCGATGGGATCACTGCGGTTGCCGGCCAGCGGTCGGCACTACCGGTCCCCGGTTTCCCTGGAGATGCGTGGCTGGTATTGGCCGCTGCCGATGCAGCAGGTCTTCCGCGCGGTGGCCGAAGCGCTGGGCTGATGCCGCGGTGGTGCCGGCCGCTGGCCGGCATCGCCGTGCGATGGGATCACTGCGGTTGCCGGCCAGCGGCCGGCACTACCAGTCCCCGGTTTCCCTGGAGATGCGTGGCTGGTATTGGCCGCTGCCGATGCAGCAGGTGTTCCGCGCGGTGGCCGAAGCGCTGGGCTGATGCCCGGTAGTGCCGGCCGCTGGCCGGCATCGCCGTGCGATGGGATCACTGCGGTTGCCGGCCAGCGGCCGGCACTACCGGTCCCCGGTTTCTCTGGAGATGCGTGGCTGGTGTTGGCCGCTGCCGATGCAGCAGGTGTTCCGCGCGGTGGCCGAAGCGCTGGGCTGACGCCCCGGTAGTGCCGGCCGCTGGCCGGCATCGCCGTGCGATGGGATCACTGCGGTTACCGGCCAGCGGCCGGCACTACCGGTCCCCGGTTTCCCAGGGGAACCGCGGCAGCGCGTCCACCGCCTGTTCCAGCCGCCGCGACCAGTTCTGGTGAATATCGGCATACAACGCCGAATCCGCGCCCAGCCGCAGCTGCTGGCCGATGCGCAGCTCGCCGTCGCGCAGCAGCGCCAGATCGATCGGCAGGCCCACCGACAGGTTGGAACGGATGGTGGAGTCCAGCGAGACGATCGCCGTACGCGCGGCATCCTCCAGGTGTGTGGCCGGGCTGAGGATGCGGTCGAGGATCGGCTTGCCGTACTTGGACTCACCGATCTGCAGGTAGGGCGTTTCCGGCGAAGCAGCGATGGCGTTGCCGAGCGGGTAGATCATGTACAGCCCGGGCCGCTCGCCGGCGATCTGGCCGCCGAAGATCAGCGTGGCCTGGGTATTGACCCCGTCATGGCCATGTTCGCTGTGGCTGCTGTGCACCTGGCTGTCCACCAGCAGTTGGCCGACGTACTCGGCGGCTTCGAACAGGTGAGTCATGTCGCGCAGGTTGGGCGTGCGCCGTTCGCCGGCATCGCGCCCCAGGCGCGACACCAGCAGCTGGGTGGTGGCCAGGTTGCCAGCCGCCATCAGCACGTAGGCTGCCTGGCCGGGGTACTCGAACACGTGCAGCTTGCGGTGCACGCGCACATCGTCCAGCGAGGCATTGGTCCGGGTGTCGGCAGCGAAGACCAGGCCCTCGTCCACCTCGATTCCAACGCAATAGGTCATGTCGGTGCCCTATCATGTGCGTCCCGGATTGTAGGCAGGCCGCCGTGATGACGGCATGTCCACGCCCCCCCAAGTGCCGTCACCTGAACGCATGACCACCGTGCTCCTGAGCCTGGGCAGCAACGTCCAGCCCCGTCGCTACCTCCACGCCGCGGTGACGGCCCTGCGCGAGCGCTTCGGCGCACTGCAGGTATCGCCGGCCTACCGTACCGCCGCGGTCGGTTTCGATGGCCCGGCCTTCCTCAACAATGCGGTGGCGATCGAAACCGACCTGCCGCTGCAGGAACTGGACGACTGGCTGCATGCGCTGGAAGACGCGCACGGCCGCGACCGCAGCGGGCCGCGCTTCTCCGATCGGACCCTGGACATCGACGTGGTGTTCTACGGGGATCTGGTGGTGGAAGGTCCCGGCCACCTGCGCATTCCGCGCCCGGAGCTGAAGCACGCCTTCGTGCTGAAGCCGCTGGCCGACATCGCGCCGGGCTTCATCGACCCGGTCAGCGGGCAGGACCTGGCAACGCTGTGGCGTGCGCACAGACAGTTTGGCGAGGCGTTCGAGGTGGTGGACCTCGGATGACGGAGGTTGCCGGCCAGCGGCCGGCACTACCTCAACTGACCGTACGCCCACCATCCACGCGCAGGGTGTGGCCGGTGACGAAGCTGGCTTCGGCCACCAGCCAGTAGACCGCCTCGGCGATCTCCTCGACCGTGCCGATCCGTGCCAGCGGCGTGCGTGCCAGCAGCGCTTCGCGGGCGAAATCGTCCTTGCCCTGTTCCGGCCACAGGATCGCCCCCGGCGCTACCGCATTGACCCGCACTTTCGGCGCCAGCTCCAGCGCCAGCGAGCGGGTGGCCATCTCCAGCGCGGCCTTGGCCATGGTGTAGGCGATGTGGTCGCGCATCGGGTCGGTGCCGTGCAGGTCGGTCAGGTTGATGATGCAGCCCTGCTGGCGGCGCAGGTAGGGCGCCGCCGCCTGTGACAGCAGCAGCGGCGCGCGCGCATTGACTGCATACAGCTCGTCCATCGCCTCGGCGGTGACCTGGCCGAGTGGGGTGGGGAAGAAGTTGGAGGCGTTGTTGACCAGTGCATCCAGTCGCCCGAAGTGGGTGACGGCCTGCTCCACCAGGTCGGCCAGGGCGTCGGCGTCACGCAGGTCGGCCTGCAGGGCCAGCACGCTGCCGGGGCGCACGTTGTCGAAATCGAACGCGGCCTGCTGCAGCTCGGCGCTGGAGGTGTTGGCATGCAGCACCACCGACCAGCCGCAGGCGTGGAACTGGCGGGCGATGGCCGCACCGATCCGGCGCGCGCTGCCGGTGATCAGGACCACGGGGTGGGTGTCGCTCATCTAGGGTCCTCCAAGGCTCGGCTATCCTGTGCACCATTGTCACCGCATTCGAAGACGCCATGCAGCCCACCTTCCCCTTGCCCGAAGCCGATGCCCTGGCCCACAGCGACCAGCTGGCCGCCGCCCTGCGCGCCGAAATCCTTGCGCAGGGCGGGGCAATGCCGTTCTCCCGCTTCATGGAGCTGTGCCTGTACACCCCCGGCTGGGGCTATTACAGCGCCGGCGCCAGCAAATTCGGCGGCAGTGGCGACTTCACCACCGCGCCCGAGCTCGGCAGCCTGTTCGCCGGCAGCGTGGCCAATGCGCTGGCACCGGTGTTCGCCCAGCTGGGTGCGCAGGCGCGGATGCTGGAACTGGGCGGTGGTACCGGCGCCTTCGCCGAAGCGGTGCTGCTGCGCCTGGCCGAGCTCGACGCGCTGCCGTCGCGCTACGCCATCCTCGAACCCAGCGCCGACCTGCGCGAGCGCCAGCAGCAGCGCCTGCAGCAGAACCTGCCGGCCGAGCTGGCCGCGCGCGTGGACTGGGTCGACCGCCCGTTCGAGGAGGACTGGGAGGGCGTGGTGTTTGCCAACGAGGTGATCGACGCGCTGCCGACCCCGCGCTTCCTGATCCGGGATGGCGAGGTCTACGAGGAAACCGTGGAGCTGGATGCCGAAGGCAACTTCATCCGCGGCGCGCAGCCGGCCGACATCCTGCTCAATGGCGCGGTACGCCACATCGAGCGCTATCTGGAAAAGCCCTTCGCCGAGGGCTACCGTTCCGAAGTGCTGCCGCAGCTGCCGTACTGGCTGCAAGCGGTCGCCGGTGGCCTGCAGCGTGGCGCGATGCTGTTCGTCGACTACGGTTACAACCGCGGCGAGTTCTACCAGCACGACCGCGACGATGGCACCGTGCGTGCGTTCTACCGCCACCACGTGCACAACGACGTGCACCGCTGGCCGGGCCTGCAGGACATCACGGCGTCGGTGGATTTCACCGCGATGGCCGAGGCCGGCATGCACGGCGGTTTCGAGCTGGCCGGTTACTGCAGCCAGGCCAGTTTCCTGCTTGGCAACGGCCTGGACCAGGTGCTGCTGCTGGCCGAGGAACGCACCGATGAGGTCGGCCGCATCCAGCTGCGCGACCAGGTGAAGAAGCTGACCCTGCCGACGGAAATGGGCGAGCGCTTCCAGGCCATCGGCCTGCAGCGAGGCGTCGACTTCGAACCGGCCTTCGAGCTGGGTGACCTGAGCTGGCGCCTGTGAGCCACGCGTTGCCGGTGATCAAGCCGCTGCGGCGGCCCCGGCTCTGGGCCGCGCTGTGGGCGGCGGCAGTACTGCTGGTGATCGTGGTCTGCCTGATCCCACCACCGCCGATTCCGTTGCCGGAAAACAGCGACAAGGGCGAACACTTCCTCGCCTATTTCATCCTGGCCGGCAGCGCGGTGCAGCTGTTCCGTCGGGGCCGCCCGCTGCTGTGGGTGGGCGTGGGCCTGGTGCTGATGGGCATCGGCATCGAGTTCGTGCAGGGCGCGCTGACCAGCAACCGCATGGCCGACCCGATGGATGCGCTGGCCAACACCATTGGCGTGCTGGCCGGCATGGCCACCGCACTGACCCCGATGCGCGACCTGCTGCTGCGCTGGCGCGGATAAAGGCGTGCCAACCAAGGTTGGCACCCACCTGTAGATCCACGCCATGCGTGGATGGAATCAGTAGATCCACGCCATGCGTGGATGGAATCCGTAGATCCACGCCATGCGTGGATGGAATCAGTAGATCCACGCCATGCGTGGATGGAATCAGTAGATCCACGCCATGCGTGGATGGAATCAGTAGATCCACGCCATGCGTGGATGAACTGCCCGGGGTGCCGACCAAGGTCGGCACCCACCAGGACAGACCTGCCGTCATTTCCCCAGCGTGACCTCATCCAGCACCCACATCGCCGGGCGCGTGTCGCCGGTGAAGTTGATGCACAGGTCGCCGTTACCCTGGGTACCCTTCGGCAGCGTCGCACGCAGGGTCACGAAGCCATCGGCATCGGGCTTGGCCGGCAACGCTACTTCGGCCAGCACCTTGCCGCTGCAGTCGCCGCGACGCACCTGCATCTCGCCATGCGCGCGCTTGGCCTTCTCGAAGCGACGCTTGGGCTCGTCGTGGGCCAGCTGGAAGTAGTACGGAATACGGCCCGCGCGGACTTCCACGCTGCCGACGCCGTCCAGCTGTGCCTGTGGCCAGCGCCAGCACGGCTGGAAGATGTCCACGTTGAACACCGCACGCGTTCCCTCGCGCGGGCCATCGTCTTCCAGGCGCAGCACCAGGCCCTTCTTGCCCACGCAGCTGAGCAGTTCATCACTGCGGCGGCTGAGCAGTGATTGCGCAGTGAAGTCCGCAACCGTCGGCTTCGCGGCCAGCATCTGGCCCTGGTAGAACGCGGCGGCCTGCACGGCGGCGGGCAGCTGCGCCGTCAGCGGCTGCTGGTACAGCGGCGACTGCGCGGTCACCGGCTGTCCGTCGGTGCGGTAGCGCACCTCATAGCCCAGCGGATTGGCCAGCGACACGGTCACGGTGTTCTTCGCACGATCATCGGTGTAGTCCACGCCTACTTCAAACGGGGTCTGCGCATAGGCCAGGCCCCAGGCACGGTAGCGCTGCAGCTGTGCCGGCAGGCGTGCGAGGAAATCGCGGAAGTCGCGATGTTCCGGCGTGCTCCAACCGGTCTCGGCCACGGCGGCCAGGCGCGGGAACAGGTTGTGCTGCAGGCGCGCATAGCTGCGCGTGTGCTCGGTGAACATGTTGGCCTGCAGGCCGAGAATGTGCCCGCGCTTGTCTGCGGCCAGTTCGGCCGGCACCGGCTCGAAGTTGTAGAGCTTGCCGAGATTGACCTGGGTTGGGCGGCCAGGCGGTTCGTTCGGCGAGGCAGTCTGCAGGTAGTCCAGGTACAGGTAACCCACCGGCGACATGATCACGTCATGGCCGGCACTGGCCGCAGCGAGGCCACCTTCGGTGCCCTGCCACGACATCACCGTGGCCTGCGGCGGCAGACCACCTTCGAGGATCTCATCCCAGCCGATCAGGCGCCGGTCGTGTTCCTCCAGGAAGGTCTCCAGGCGCTTGATGATGTGGCTCTGCATGGCCATCTCATCCTTGATGCCCAGCGCACGCATGCGCTGCTGCACCTGCCTGGAGGCTTCCCACTGGTCCTTCACTGCCTCGTCGCCACCCACGTGCACGTACTTGGCCGGGAACAGTTCGATCACTTCCTCCAGGACGTTCTCGAGGAAGCTGACGGTGCTGTCTTCCACGTTGAACAGGTTCGGGAACACGCCCCATTCGCTGATCGGCTTCAGCGGGGTATTGATCGAACCCAGTTCCGGATACGCGGCGATCGCTGCGGTCGCGTGCCCCGGCACATCGATTTCCGGAATCACCTGGATATGCAGCTTCGCGGCATAGGCGATCACTTCGCGGATCTGGTCCTGCGTGTAGAAGCCGCAGTACGGATGCTCCTGGCCGCTGACCGGATCGATGCCACCGTCGCCGGCCGGCAGGCGGCAGCTGCCCACTTCGGTCAGCTTCGGGTAGCGCTTGATCTCCATGCGCCAGCCCTGGTCATCGGTGAGGTGCCAGTGGAAGGTGTTGAGCTTGTGCGCAGCCATTGCGTCGAGCACGCGCTTGATCTCGTCAAGGCTCTGGAAATGCCGTGCCGAGTCGAGCATGAAACCGCGCCAGCTGAAGCGTGGCGCATCCTGGATCTGCACCGCTGGCAGCACCCCATTGCTGCCGCCGGTGGCGAGCTGGGCGAGCGTGGTCGCGCCATAGAACAGGCCGGTTTCGTTGCCGGCCTGCACCAGCACGCCCTGCGCGGTGCTTTCCAGCGTGTAGCTTTCGCCGCTGTCGCGGAAGGTGGGCACGATCTGGAAGCGGATGCTGCCGGTCTTGGCTGCAGCCTTGCCCTTGGCCAGGACCAGGCGCGGGCCACCACTGCGGGCCAGCAGGTCGGCAAACTGGGCGGCGACGCGCTGCGCGACTTCGCCTTCGGCCTGCAGCACGGTGTCGGCGCGGACGGTGATGCCGCTGCCCTGGCCGCGCTGCACGGTGGCCGGGGCCGGAATCAGCATCAGGCTGCCGGCACGCAGCTGCGGGCCAGGAGCTTCAGCGGCGGGCGTGGGATCGGCGGCGAGTGCCGGCATCGCCGGCAGCATCGCGAACAGGCTGCCCAGCAGCAGTGCGCTGCGCATCCGGGCGCGGGAAAGCTTGACCATCGGAACGACTCCTTGGAACGGTGCGATGAACGCTATACATGAAAAACGCCGGGCCCGGAATGACCCAGGCCCGGCGTGCGTGCACGACTCGGCGATGTTGCCGCCGCTGGATCAGTACTTGAAGCGGAAGTTGAGGTAGTACTGGCGGCCGTTGCTGTAGAACGAGGTCGGGATGGCCGCGGTCTGGTAGTACTTGTAGGTCGGGTTGTTGAGGTTGAGCGCATCGAAGCTGATGCTCAGCCAATCGGTGGCCTTGTAGCTCAGCGATGCCGACAGCGTGCCGAAGTCATCCTGGTAGTACGGGTTGGCACCGGACAGGCCGATCAGGAACGACGAACGGCGCGTGTAGCTGACGCGTGCACCGAAGGTGTCGTTCTCGAAGTAGGCACCCACGTTGTAGGTGTTCTTCGAAGTGCCCAGCAGGTTGTCGGTTCCATCGGCCCAGGTGTGCTCGGTGCTGCCATCAGCGTAGGTGTAGTTCGCGTTGACGCCGAAGTACTCGCCGATCGGCTGCTCGTAGGCCACTTCGATACCGCGCACCTTGCCATCGGCGTTCTTCGGACGCGAGATGTCGTACTCCTCGAGCTGGTTGGTCAGCTCGCTGAACAGCATCTGCTTCTCGGTGCTGAAGGCCACGTAGTCCTTCAGGCGCATCGAGTACGCACCAACCGACAGCATGCCGCGCGGCATGAAGTACCACTCCAGGTTGGCGTCGAAGTTGGTCGAGATCACCGGCTTCAGTTTCGGATTGCCGCCGCCGCCCTTTCGGTTCAGATCCGAGCCGTACGAAGACGCACCCAGTGCGGAGTAGTCGGGCAGGGTCTGGGTCTGCGAGGCGGCGAGGCGCAGCACCAGGTCGTCGCGCAGGTCGTACTTGAAGTTCGCGCTCGGCAGCACGCGGTTGTGCTTGTTCTCGAAGGCTTCGCGGGTCCACGCACCGAACAGGCTCTTCACGTCCGGCACGGTCGAGCCCATGGCGGTGGCGTAGGTATCGATGTCCTGCTTGATGTTGACGTAGCGCAGGCCGACGTTACCGCTCCAGCGGTCGCCGCTGAAGTTGCCCTGCACGTAGGCGGCGAAGTTCTTTTCGGTCACCTTCCATTCGGCGCCATAGTTGTGGCGGCCATCCGGACCGTCATTGCCCGACAGCCATTCGGAGTTGTTGGTCACCGCATTACGCAGTGCTGCCGGAGTGTAGTACCAGATGTTGCGTGGGAAGTTGCCGCCGATGTCGCCGGCGAAGCCACCCGGGTAGTTGGCGGTGGGGCTGCCGCGCAGGGCGTCCCAGATGTTGCCTGGGGTGGCGCCTTCCGGCGACTTTGCTTCACGCGTGTGGTCGGCGTAGCGCGCGCCGAAATCGATCGAGCTCAGCACGCCTGCGTTGAAGTACTGGCTGAAATCGACGTTGGCCCACTTTTCCTTGTCGATCGCAGTGACCTGCTGGTTGCCCCAGGTGCCGCCCCAGCTGGCGCCGGCAGGGCTGATATCGCCCCCCACATTCCAGTCCACCGGCGAGCCGTTGCCATGGGTGGTCCAGCTGGCGCCGCCACCCTTTGCAGTCAACAGCTCGGCGATGTACTGGCGCGGCGTTTCGCCAGTGCCCTTGGTGGTACCGGCCTGGAACTTCGCAGTCAGGTTTTCGCTGACCTGCCAGTCGGCATCCAGGGTGATGTAGTTGGTCTTGGCCGTCGACTCGCGGTAGATCATGTCGTACACCGCGTAGTTGGTGTCGGGCATGCCCTTGTAGCTGGCCTGCGTCAGCACGCCATCCTTCACCACGTAGCCCGGATCAGGCGCCTGCGACTTGCCGAAGCTGTTGCCGAACATCATGAAGTTGCGGTTGTAGTTGTTGGCTTTCAGCTTGGAGCTGAAGCCGCTGAGCACGAAGCTCAGATCATCGGTCGGCTTGAACTGCAGCGAGACCAGGCCACCGGTGCGCTTGCGGGTCTGCTCGAACAGGGTTGAGCCCAGCAGGCCCGGAACCTGTACGCCGAGCAGATCCGGGTTGGTCTTGGCCACCGGATCGTTGGCTTCGATAGTGAAGAAGCCACCCGGAATTTCCTGCGCTTCGCGGCGCAGCTCGCGCTTCTGGCTGAAGGCCTGCAGCATCACGCCGAAGGTGCCTTCATCGTTCTTGTAGTTGAACAGCGCCGACAGCTGCGGGTCGTTCGACTTGGCCTGGTCCGAGCGCACCGCGCCGATCGAGCCTTCCGCGGTGAACTGCTTGGAGAATTCCAGCGGCTTGCGGGTGATGATGTTGACGGTACCGGTGGTGCCGCCGTCCTGCAGCTTGGCCTGCGAGGACTTGTTCACTTCCACCGAGCTGACCAGTTCCGACGGCAGCAGCGAGTAGCTGACGCTGCGGCCGACGTTGTTGCCCTGGCTGAGCACGAACCAGTCGGCCGAGCCGACGGTATGGCCGTTGATCAGGGTCTGGGTCAGGCTCGGGCTGGTGCCGCGCAGGCTGACACGGTCGGCTTCGTCGAAGCCGCCTTCGTCGGCGCTGGACGAGCTGATGTTCACACCCGGCAGGCGCTGCAGGGTATCGGCGACGTTGTGCGCGGGCAGCTTGCCCACGTCTTCGGCGGTGACCACTTCCACGCGCGCATTGGCTTCGCGCTTGGTATCCAGCGACTTTTCCATCGAACCACGGATGCCGGTGACCTGCACGGTATCCAGGTCGGTGGCGGTCTGGGTGGCCTGCTGCGCGTGCGCGCTGAACGCGAGGCAGCTGACGATGGCGGCCGAAAGCAGGGTCTTGCGGGTGTTCATGATGTCTCTCCTCATCACTCGATTGGATGCCGGCGGCGGTGTTCGATTACGGTTGCGATGACATGCGCGGGGCGGCGGCGAAGTCCCGTGCGTTGGCGTGCCACGTACTGCGTGCTGCGATTGCGTTGAAGCCTGTTGCGGTGTCAGGCGGCCGACTGCTGCAGGTACCAGCTGGCAGCGCCGACCACGCCCAGCTGGCCGTGCTCGACGACCTTCACCGGGATGCGTGCCAGCGCTTCGCCCATCGGTCCCTTCTGCAGGTAGCGTTCGACGAAAGTGCTGGCGTGCAGGTATTCACGGATCTGCGGCAGGATGCCGCCGGCCAGGTAGACGCCACCGTGGGCGCCGTAGAACAGCGCCATGTCGCCGATGGTGCTGCCGAGCAGGCCGCAGAACACATCCAGCGCCTGGCGCGCATGTGCATCGCTGTCGGCCATGGCCGCAGCGGTGACCGCGTCGGGGCTGGTCAGGCTCGGCGCCTGGCCCTGCAGTGCGCACACCGCGCGGTACAGGTTCATCAGGCCCGGGCCGGAGATCGCGTGTTCGATCGACACGTGCGCGCGGTCGCGCTGCATGTGGCGGACGATGGCCATTTCCAGTTCGGTGCTGGCGGCCAGGGTCGGTTGCCCGGCTTCGGTCGGGAGCACGACCGGGCCGTGCGCGGTGGGGATCCACAGCGCGGCGCCGAGGCCGGTGCCGGGGCCGACCACCAGGGTCGGGCCGCGGGCGGCGGTTTCCGGTCCGCACAGGTGCAGCACGCCACTGGCGTCAACCTGCGCGGCGGCGTAGGCCACGGCTTCGAAGTCGTTGACGATGTAGACCCGCTGCAGGCCGACGTCGGCTTCCACCTGGCGCGCCGACAGCGGCCACGGCAGGTTGGCGGTGATCACCGTACCGTCCTCGCGGGCGTAGCCGGCACTGGCGACCACGCAATGCGTGGGCCGCGGGCCTTCGCCGAGGAAGTCGGACAGGATCGCGCTGAGGCCGGCATGGTCGGCGTTGCGGTACTTGCGGTACTCCAGCACCTGCACCGGATGGGCGGCATCACCGCTGGCCTGGACCCGGGCCACGCGCACATGGGTGCCACCGACGTCGGCGGCCAGGAACGTCGGCGCGACTCGGGACAGGACATGGGCCGGGGCGGGGTGGCTGGCGGTCACGCGGGCTCCTGCTGCAGGTGGGGCCGGCCCCGGGATCGGGGGCGGCGATTGGGGCGGAGTCTGTAACCCCGCTGACAACGATGTCAACGAGTTCGTGACACTTTCGTTGCTGCATCGCAACGAATGCGACATGCAGTAAACGTTTACATGGCGTGAGTGCGGCTTTCACGTGGGAACCGTTGCCGCACATGGGCCAAGGCCTTCGGCGCATTCAGCACGATGCGTTGCGATCGGGTTGCGCAGTGCAGCACGAGGTTCACAGGGCTGCGTGTGGAAGTTGACAAACCGCAGCTGTCCATCGAAAGAATGTGACAACGTTGTTCCCAGCCACTCTCCGA
The DNA here is from genome assembly GCF_056481585.1 of Stenotrophomonas sp. 86428_Sma. Taxonomy (NCBI): domain Bacteria; kingdom Pseudomonadati; phylum Pseudomonadota; class Gammaproteobacteria; order Lysobacterales; family Lysobacteraceae; genus Stenotrophomonas; species Stenotrophomonas sp. 86428_Sma. The sequence continues at coordinate 4,224,900 of NZ_CM151156.1, read as the reverse complement.
CGCCGCGTTCTGCGGCCGTCGCCGCAGGAGCCCTCCTGATGTCCGCCGTCCCCGCTGCAAGCGCGCGCCCGAACGTGGCCACCTCCATCGCCATCGTTGGCGTGTTGTTCTTCCTGATCGGCTTCTTCACCTGGCTCAACGGCCCGCTGATCACCTTCGTCAAGCTCGCCTTTGAACTCAGCGAGGTCGGCGCCTTCCTGGTGCTGATGGTGTTCTACCTGTCCTACTTCTTCCTGGCCCTGCCGGCGTCGTGGATCCTGCGCCGCACCGGCATGAAAAAGGGCCTGAGCCTGAGCCTGCTGGTGATGGCCGGTGGTGCTGCGTTGTTCGGTGAGTTCGCCACCCAGCGCTGGTACCCGGGCGCGCTTGGCGGCCTGTTCGTGATCGGCAGCGGCCTGGCCCTGCTGCAGACTGCGATCAACCCCTACATCTCCATCCTCGGCCCGATCGAGACGGCGGCACGCCGCATCGCGCTGATGGGCATCTGCAACAAGATCGCCGGCATGCTGGCGCCGGTGCTGATCGGCACGCTGGTGCTGCACGGCATCGGTGACCTCGATGCACAGGTGCAGGCCGCAGATGCGGTCACAAAGGCCGCGCTGCTGAACGAGTTTGCCGCCAAGATCCACACCCCGTACCTGGCGATGGCTGCGCTGCTGGTGGTGCTGGCGGTGGCCGTTCTGTTCTCGCCGCTGCCGGAAATCAAGTCGTCCGAAGCCAACGCCACGCCGGCGGCTGCCGGTGCCGCCGAGCGCCGCAGCATCTTCCAGTTCCCGCACCTGTGGCTGGGCGTGCTGTGCCTGTTCGTCTACGTGGGCGTTGAGGTGATGGCCGGTGATGCGATTGGTACTTACGGGCATGGCTTCGACCTGCCGCTGGACCAGACCAAGATGTTCACCTCGCTTACCCTTGGCGCGATGCTGGTCGGCTATGTGGTCGGCCTGCTGTTGATCCCCAAGGTCGTTTCGCAGTCGCGCTACCTGACCATTTCGGCGGTGCTGGGCGTGGTGTTCTGCCTGGGTGCCTGGGCCACCCACGGCTATGTATCGGTGGCCTTCGTGGCCCTGCTGGGCTTCGCCAACGCCATGATGTGGCCGGCGATCTTCCCGCTGGCGATCCGCGGCCTGGGCCGTTTCACCGAAACCGGCTCGGCCCTGCTGGTGATGGGCATTGCCGGTGGCGCGATCATTCCGCAGCTGTTCGCCGTGCTCAAGCAGCACATCGACTTCCAGCTGGTGTTCGTGTTGCTGATGGTGCCGTGCTACCTGTACATCCTGTTCTACTCGGTGGTCGGCCACCGCGCCGGCCTGCCGCAGGACAAGGCCTGATCGGCGATGATGGACGGCAGCCAACCCCAGGGAAAACCCATGCGCAGAGCGACCATCAAGGACGTTGCGGAAAAGGCCAAGGTCTCGCTGAAGACGGTCTCGCGGGTGATCAACAACGAGCCTTCGGTGATGCAGGCCACCCGTGCGCGGGTGCTGCGTGCCATCGCTGAACTCGATTACGAACCCGATCCATCCGCGCGCAACCTGCGCAGCGGCACCACCTTCGTGATCGGGCTGGTCTACGACAACCCGAACCCGTACCACATCATCGGCGTGCAGAACGGCGTACTGGCCGCGTGCCGCGAGACCGGTTTCGGCCTGCAGATCCATCCCTGCGATTCCAGCTCGCCGCTGCTGGCCGATGAGCTGGCCGACTGGGTGCAGCGTTCGCGCCTGGCCGGGTTGGTGCTGACCGCACCGATGTCCGAGCGCCGCGACCTGATCCAGGCACTGACCGCGCGCGGCATCAAGCTGGTGCGCATCATTGCCGCCACCGAAGACCCGGCCGACGGCGCCTGCGTGTTCGTCGACGACCGCGAGGCCGCCTACGAGATCACCGAGCACCTGATCCAGCTGGGTCACCAGCGCATCGGCTTCCTCTGGGGCGGCATCTCGCACCGCTCATCGGGCGAGCGCTATGCCGGTTACGAAGCCGCGCTGAAGGACTACGGCATGACCGTGGACAAGCACCTGGTGGTGCAGGGTGACTACACCTTCGACGACGGTTTCCGGGGCGCACGCCGCCTGCTGGCGCTGCGCGAGCCGCCCACGGCCATCTTCGGTTCCAACGACGAAATCGCCGCCGGTGTGCTGGCCGCCGCCAAGTCGGCCGGCATGAACGTGCCGTATGACCTGTCCATCGCCGGTTTCGAGGACAGCCCGTTCTCGCGCCAGTCGTGGCCGCCGCTGACCACCGCCAAGCAGGCCACCGAAGACATCGCCCGCCACGCCGCGCGCCTGCTGATTGCACAGCTGCGCAGCGACGCCTATGACGATGCGCCGGCACCGCTGCACAACCAGGGCTTCGTGCCGCAGCTGGTGGTGCGCGGTTCGACCGCGCCGATGCGCCCGGCCGGCGCACGCCCCCTTCCTTCCGATCCTGCCTGAGCCTGCCATGTCGCTGTCAGACCCCACGTCCACCCTGATGTTCGCCGAGGCCGCTGAAGCGGCCGACGTGGTCGCGCGCCAGTTCTCGCGCAACCACGCCACCATGGAAACCCTGGCCGCCAGCCTGCGTGCGGCGCCGCCGCCGTTCGTGGTCACCTGTGCACGCGGCAGCTCCGACCATGCCGCCACCTATGGCAAGTACCTGCTGGAAACCCAGCTGGGCCTGGTGGTCGCATCGGCTTCGCCGTCGGTGGGTTCGGTCTATGCCGCACCGCTGCAGCTGCGTGGCGCGCTGTTCATCGTCATCTCGCAGTCGGGCAAGAGCCCGGACCTGCTGCGCAACGCGGAAGCTGCCAAGGCCGCCGGCGCGCGCGTGATCGCACTGGTCAACGTCGAGGATTCGCCGCTGGCGCAGCTGGCCGATACGGTCATTCCGCTGCATGCCGGTGCCGAGAAGAGTGTGGCGGCGACCAAGAGCTACCTGGCGTCGCTGGCCGCGCTGCTGCAGCTGGCTGCCTACTGGAAGCAGGACGCAAGCCTGCGTGCGGCGCTGGACCTGCTGCCGGACGCGATGCGCGAGGCCTGGCAGTGCGACTGGACGCCGGTGACCGAGGGCCTGGTCGAGGCGACCAACCTGTTCGTGCTCGGCCGTGGCCTGGGCCTGGGCGCGGCGCAGGAAGCCGCACTGAAGTTCAAGGAAACCTGCAGCCTGCATGCCGAAGCCTACAGCTCGGCTGAAGTGAAGCATGGCCCGATGGCGCTGGTCGACCGCGGTTTCCCGGTGCTGGCCTTTGCCCAGCCGGATGAAACCGGCGCCGGCACCCGTGCCGTCGTCGAGGAATTCACCGCGCGCGGTGCACAGGTGTGGATGGCCGGTGCCGGTGGCAACCTGCCGGTAGCGGCCGCGCCGCATCCGCTGTGCGCACCGCTGCTGACCGTGCAGAGCTTCTACCGCGCGATCAACGCGCTGGCGCTGCGTCGCGGCTTCAATCCGGATCTGCCGCCGCACCTGAACAAGGTCACGGAGACGGTGTGATGGCAACGGTCCTGCGCAATGCCCGCATCCTGGCAGGCGACGAATTCCGCGATGATCTGGCGGTGGTGATCGAGCACGGCCGCATCAGCGCGCTGCTGCCCGATGCAGCGCCGCAGCTGGGCCAGGCCGCCGAGCAGGTTGATCTGGGCGGTGGCTGGCTGCTGCCCGGTTTCATCGATGTGCAGGTCAATGGTGGCGGCGGCGCGCTGTTCAACAACACGCCGGACGTGGCGGCACTGCGCACCATCGCGCAGGCGCACCGTCGCTTCGGTACCACCGCGATGCTGCCGACGCTGATCAGCGATGACGTGGGCGTGATGCGTGAAGCCATCGATGCGATGCGCGAGGCGATCGCGCAGGGTGTGCCAGGGGTGATCGGCATCCATCTGGAAGGACCGTACATCGCGCCGGCCCGCAAGGGCACGCACGATGCCAGCAAGTTCCGCGTGCCCGACGAAGCAGAGATTGCGCTGGCCGCATCGCTGGACAACGGCGTGACCCTGCTGACGCTGGCACCGGAACGCGTGCCGCTGGAGACCATTCGCGCGCTGGTCGAGCGCGGCGTGATCGTTGCCGCCGGCCACACCGCAGGCACCTATGAAGAGATCCGCGCCGGCCTGGATGCCGGCGTGCGCGGCTTCACCCACCTGTACAACGCGATGTCGCCGCTGCAGGGGCGTGAGCCCGGCGCGGTGGGCGCGGCGCTGGAAGACCGCGACAGCTGGATCGGCATCATCGTCGATGGCGTGCATGTGCATCCGGCCAGCCTGCGCGTGGCGCTGGCGGCCAAGCCGCGCGGCCGCCTGCTGCTGGTGACTGATGCGATGCCACCGGTTGGCGCCGACGATCCCAGTTACGTGCTGTACGGCGAAACCATCACCGCCATCGATGGCGTGGTGCGCAATGCGGCCGGTTCGCTGGCCGGTTCGGCGCTGGACATGGCCACTGCCGTGCGCAACACCGTGCAGCTGCTCGGCCAGCCGCTGGCCGAAGCCGCGCGCATGGCCTCGACCTATCCGGCGCAGTTCCTCAACGTTGACGACCGCCTCGGCCACATCGCCGAGGGCTACCAGGCCGACCTGGTCCTGTTGGATGACGCCCTGCAGGTGCGTGGTACCTGGATTGCCGGACAGTACGAGGCCGCCTGATGAACAGTATGCCGCCACGCCGGCTGGGCTCGATCGATGCCCTGCGCGGCATCACCGTGGCGGCAATGCTGCTGGTCAACAACCCGGGTGATTGGAGTGCGGTGTTCGCGCCGCTGCGTCATTCGGAATGGCACGGCTGCACGCCCACCGACCTGGTGTTCCCGTTCTTCCTGTTCCTGGTCGGCGTGTCGATGGCCTTCAGCGTGGCGCCACGCGCGCTGGACGTGGCCTTACGACCCGCGCTGGCGCGCGGCGTTCTGGAGCGCGCACTGCGCATCCTGGTGGCCGGTGCGCTGCTGCACCTGCTGATCTGGTGGGCGCTGGATACCCATCACTTCCGCATATGGGGCGTACTGCAGCGGATCGCGGTATGCGCGGCGCTGGTGGGCGTACTGGCGGTGTATGCGCGTCCGCGCGCACAGGCGGCCGTACTGGTCAGTCTGCTGGTGGGGTATACCGTGTTGCTGGGCGTCGGCGATCTGGCGCCGTGGACCAATCCGGCCAGTCGTCTGGATACCGCGCTGTTCGCACCGTGGATCTACCAGTGGCATGCCGATACCGGGCTGGGACATGACCCGGAAGGATTGCTGAGTACGCTGGGCGCGCTGGCCAGCACGGTGCTCGGCCTGCTTGCTGGTGGCCTGCTGCGCAACGGGCGTTCGGCGGCATTGGCCGGGCTGGGCGTGGCGACCGCTGTGCTCGGCCTGTTGCTGGCCATCGTGTTGCCGCTGAACAAACAGCTGTGGACGCCCAGTTACGTGCTGTGGACGGGCGGTCTTGCGGCGCTGGCGCTGTGGCTGGGCCACGTGCTGATCGACCAGAAGGGCTGGCCCGCGCTTGGCCGGCGCTTCGGTGTCAACGCGATCACCGCGTACCTGGGGGCATCGGTGATGTCGGTGGTGTTGATGGCGACCGGCGCCTGGGGCTGGATCTGGCAGCAGCTGGCCAACGCGATGCCAAAGTCGTTGGAACTGGCGTCGATGCTGCAGGCACTGGTGTTCGTCGCGCTTTGGTGGGGCGTGGCGTGGTGGCTGGACCGGCGGAAGATCTATCTGAAGATCTGACCCCATTTGCCAACGGCATCCACGCATGGCGTGGATCTACCAGGTGCCATGAGTGAATCGATTGGCGATGCAGGGTCAGTAGATCCACGCCATGCGTGGATGCTTTGCGCGTGATCCCCACGTGCCAAAAAATGAACGATTTCAGCCACATCACATTGGCGTGAGGACCGGGCGATTTCACATCTGAACTGTGATTCTCTGCACGCAAGTTCACCTGTCGAAACGGTTCACCACACGGCAGACTGCAAGCGCAGTGCCGCACATACGCAGTTCCTGATTTCCCGTCCAGGAGTGCCCCATGTCCCGTGCCGTTCCGCGTGCGTTCCGCCCGCGCCGCCTTGCTGTTTCCGTGTTGCAGGCCCTCGCCGTTCCCTCCCTGCTTCTGACGACCGCCAGCGTCGCCTGGGCCGGCTGTAACAACTCGACACCGACCGCCGGCCAGACGGTCACCTGTGATGCCAACGCACCGAATCCGCAGACCACTCCCGTTACCGCCAGTGGCGCGGCTGGCGTCACCGTCAACGTCGGCAATGGTGCCCAGTTGCAGCAGAGTGGTGGTGGATCGGCCCTCGCGCTGGTCGGTGCCGGTGGTCACCTGCTGTCAAACCAGGGCGCGATCAGTTCGGTGGGCGGTGTGGCCGTGCAGCTTGGGGGTGGCAGCCGCGTCGACAACACCGGCAGCATCAGCACCGGCAACAACATTGCCCTGCAGTTCATCGGCGCAGGCGACAGCGTGCTGGTCAATCGGGGAACGATCAGTGGTCAGACCGGCGTGCAGTTCGATGCGGGCAACGATCGCCTCGAGATGCAGGCCGGCAGCATCACCGGAGGCGTCCTGCAGGGCGATGGAAACGATGTGCTGCTGCTCAGTGACGGTACGATCGACAGCGTCGACCAGGGCGGTGGCGATGACCAGATGACTGTCACCGGCGGCACCGTCACCGGCGTGGTGGTGCAGGGCAGTGGCCGCGATGATTTCGTCATGAGTGGCGGCACGATCGGCGCGCTGCAGCAGGGCGACAACATCGATACCTTCCGCATGAGCGGTGGCCGCATCGTCGGTGCGTTCGAGGATGGCGACCAGGCCTGGATGACCGCTGGCCGCATCGGCCGCGTCAACATGAAGCTGGACAAGAATCTGTGGGATCAGTCCGGCGGCATCGTTGAGGGCAACGTGGTCACCGGCTTCGACACCGACACCATCATCATCTCGGGTACGGCCTACATCGGCGGCAACATCAGTGTCAGTGGTGGTGCCGACAGCGTGACCATCACCGATGGCACCGTGCGCGGCCAGGTACTGCTCAGTACCGGCAACGACACCTTCAACTGGAACGGCGGCGGCATCGTCTACGGCGCGATCGACATGGGGCCGGACAACGACGTGGCCAACCTCAGCAACCTCAACCAAGGCAACCTTGGTGCAGTGCCGCTGTTCGACGGTGGCAGTGGCATCGATCAGCTCAACTTCAACAACGTCAAGGCTGCGGGCGTGGGACGCTTCCAGAACTGGGAGACAATCAGCCTGGCCAACAGCACCGAGCTGACCTTCGATGGTGATCTGGTGCTGGGTGACAGCGGAACCGGCACCGGCACGCTCACGGTGGATGACACCAGCACTGTCTACGCGGGCAGTGGCGGCCATGCCGTCCGTCCGTTCAACAGTGGCGCACTGGTGGAGATGGTCAATGCCGGGCGCATCGACCTGACCGGTGCCGGCGCCGGCGACGTGTTCACCGTGCGTGGCAACTACCGCGGTGACGGTGGCGGCCTGTACCTGCGTACCGTGCTCGGCGCGGACAATTCCACCAGCGACCGCCTGGTGATCGATGGCGGTACCGCCACCGGCACCACCGGCATCGGCGTGCTCAATGCCGGCGGCAGCGGCGCGGCCACGCTGGCCGATGGCATCCTGGTGGTGCAGGCGTTGAATGGTGGCCGTACCGCGCCGGGCGCGTTCTCGCTGTTCGCGCCGGTTGCGGCCGGTGCCTACGAGTACTTCCTGTTCAAGGGCGGTGTCAGTGCCGGTACCAGCGAGAACTGGTACCTGCGCTCGACCGTGGTGGCCGGGCCTGCACCGGCGCCCAACGGAAGCGGTATCAATGGCGTGCCGCCGCCGCCGACGCCGCCCGTCGCACCCCCACCACCGATCACCCCGGCACCGCCACCGCCGCCCGAAGGCGCCACCGATTCGGATCTGACCGCAGGCGAGACCGCGCCGCCACCACCGCCGCCGGAACCCGTGCCGGTGGCGCCGCCCAGTGATCCGGCGGTGCCGGATGTGCCGGTGGCGGGTGGCAGCCTGCCCGGTACCGGTACGCCGCCGACGCCGGGCGCGCGCCCCGCCGAGGGCGCAGTGGTGCCGCTGTACCGCGTGGAAACCGCCACCTACGCCGTGGTGCCGCCGCTGCTGCGCGAGACCTCGCTGGCCAGCCTCGGCACGTTCCATGAGCGGCAGGGCGAGCAGCGCCTGCTGTACAACCAGGGCGCATTCCGCACCGCGTGGGGCCGGTTGGTGGGGCAGAGCAGCGAGATCCACTGGAAGGGTGATGCGAAGCCCGGCTTCGATGGCGATGTGATGGGCCTGCAGGCCGGTCTGGATGTGTGGGCCGCAGCGTCTGACAATCATCGCAACCAGATCGGCGTGTTCGTCGGCCGCACCCGCGCGCAGGGCAAGACCACCGGCCTGGCACTCGGCTGGGAGAACGTGCAGGTGGGGCAGAACCGCTTGGACGACAAGCACGTGGGCCTGTACTGGACGTTCACCGACAGCAGCGGTGGCTACATCGACGCCGTGGCGATGCAGAGCCGTTACGACGGCCGCGTACGCTCCTCGCGTGGGCTAGGCTTCGGGATCAAGGGCGATGGCACCAGCGTGTCGGTGGAGGCGGGCAAGCCGCTGCTGCACTTCGGTCAGTCCGCATGGTGGCTGGAACCGCAGGTGCAGGTGATCTGGCAGCGCACCTCGCTGGACGACCGCCGCGATGAAGTATCGAGCGTGCGTTTCGACAACGACAATGCCTGGACCGGCCGCATCGGCCTGCGCCTGGCCGGCGATTACCAGTTGGCCGACAACGGCTGGCAACCGTACTTCAAGCTCAATTACTGGCATGGCCGTTCCGGCGAGGACCGCGTCGGCTTCGACAACGACACGATCATCAATTCGCAGCGCTCGCGTGCACTGGAAGCAGGCGTAGGTGTGGTCGGGCGCTTCAATCGCACCATCAGCGCGTACGCCGTGGCCGACTACACGCGCGAACTGGGCAGTGACCGCAACGAGAAGCGCCGCATCATCGAAGGCAACATCGGCCTGCGCGCGGACTGGTAGCGCCGGGTATGGATTTCATGACCCGCTCTGTGAGGTGTCGACCTTGGTCGGCACGAATCCATCGGTGCCATTACCCCGCGCATGCACCCGGCGCCACCAGCGCGCTGGCATGATCGGCCAACACCACTGCCGCGTGCAGCAGGCCTTCCTCCACCTGTGGCGGACACTGCGCCTGCGCATCGTCCGTCTCGCGCGCCGACTGTGCAGCCAGCAGTACCCCGCCGCACACAGACAATGCTGCCAAGCAGCGCGTCGCCTCCGCCAGTTCCCGGCCACGCACATCGCTGAGTTGCCGTTCGCGCCAGACCTGACCATCGGCGGCGTGGCTTTGCGCGATGCCGTGCAACCGGGCGAAGAAGGCCGGCGGCGGAGCGTGTTCATGGGCTTCTGTGAGCGCATCTTCCAACGCTTCGGCTGCGGCATTGGAGAGCTGCAGGCCGGGCATTGCGGCACCGAGCAGTACATACAGACGTGGGTAGGTGGGGTAGAGCGTGGTCATGGCAGCAACCTCACAAGGCTGGGCCACCTGCAGGGATGCAAGGTGGCGGGCGGTGCGGGTTGGCGTGCCGGTGAAGCTACCCAAAGGAAACGAAGCCGGCGGATCGGAAGGATCCCCACGCACCGCCCGCCGCAGGACGACGGACGGTGCATTATTCGAGCCCGCGACATGGTCGCAAGCCCGACTTCAGGTAGCTTCATTCAGGACGCCAATCCCGGCCAGCGCAGGAGGCGCCGACGGAGGCAACCTTCTCGCGTTCTAGGTGGCGATGACATGGGCAAAGTTGCAATCTACTGATCGCGTGCAAGCTGTCTTGCTGCAATCCGCGGCGGGGCCAGATACGACAGTCCGCGCATGGCGAAAGCCATCACCTGCGGGCTATGCTGTGCGCCTGCCTCAACGACAAGGAAACGTCACATGCAGGTTCGCAAGGGAGTGCGTCGCATTGGTGCGCTGGTGATCGCGCTGGTGGCTGCCAACGCCATGGCCGATACGCCCAAGGCAATCGAGGTGCCCTCGCCGGAGGCGGAGGCCGAGATCCTCAACCTGCTTGAACGGCAGGCGCTGTATCGCGACCGGGTGGACTGGCCTGGCACCCGCACACGACTGCAATCGGTGCAGGGTGACCCCGTGAAGCGGCTGGCGTTGCTGCGCGAAGCCATTGCGGTCAGCACGGGCAATCATGGCGTATGGACGACGACCCAGCGCCAGAGCGAATCCCTTGCGCGCGCGCAGCAGGTCGGCGCCGCCGCCGTGGAAAGGGCCAAGGCCGCCGATGCGGTGGATGCGCGCATCGGCTGGTTGGTCATCGAGGGATATGCCTCCACGCCCGGCGCGACGCCACAGGAAGCGTTCCGCCAGAACATCCAGCGCGCCGCGCGGTGGCAGCAGGTCATCCGCAGCAAGGACGACGGCATGCGCTGTGGCTGGATCGTCGACCTGCGTGACAACAGCGGTGGCAACATGTGGCCGATGCTGCTGGGCATGGCACCGCTGCTGCGCACCTCGGTGGTGAACAACGAAGATGTGGGGTCGTTCGAAACCGCACAGGGGCCGGAGCGCTGGACGTTGACCGCGACCGCCGTGCAGCGTGCAGGCAAGCCGGTGCTGGACTTCGGCCAGACCGGCTATGTGCTGCGGCAGCCTGGCGCGCCGGTGGCGGTGCTGTTCGGACAGCGTACCGGCAGTTCGGGCGAGGCCTCGGCGCTGGCGTGGCGTGGCCGCGCGCAGACGCGCAGCTTCGGCCAGCCGACGGCAGGGGTCTCGACTGGCAACAACGTGCGCACACTGGCCGATGGCAGCCGCCTGTTGTTGACCACCACCGTGATGCGCGACCGCAATGATCGTGGTGATGGGTTGAAGATCGAGCCCGACCAGCGCATCGAGGGTGATGCCGCCACCCTTGCCGCCGCCCAAGCCTGGCTGCTGGCCCAACCCGCCTGCCAGGGCCGCTGATCCATGATCCTGATCGGCCAGCAGGAACGGGTGATGGTGGTCGGCCCGACCGAAGCCCACCACTGCCTGCGCTGCCAGACGGAAACCGGGTTCGCGCCCCAGCTGCGCTACAAGATGGCGCGCATCGACCTGCTGTTCGGCCTCACCTACCATCGCCGCTACGAGCTGGCCTGCAGCCGGTGCGGGCACGGCTGGGTGCTGGACACCGACACCATGGACCAGCAGCTGGGCGGGGTGCCGATCCCGTGGCGGCACCGCTTCGGCCTGCCGCTGATGCTGGTGGTGGTGGCCGGTCTGGCGGCGCTGGGCTGGCTGTGGCGTCATGGATTCCTCGGTTGAGGAGCGGGCCTGTTAAAGTCTGCCCTGCAATCACGTACCGGAACCGACCATGGACCACGACACCCCGTTCGAACCCCTCAACGACCTCGAGGTGCGCCTGCTGCAGGCCCAGGACGGCACGCTGACCGCAGCGCAGTTCCTCGACGGCCTGCTGACCTCGACGGCATTCGTGCTGCTGGACAAGGCCATCGGCGAAGATGGCGCCTGGGACGAGAGCATCTCGCCGCTGGTGCTGACCAGCGAGAGCGGCGAGCCGATGTTCGCGGTGTTCACCGCCCCCGAGCGCGCCGGCCTGTGGCACGAGCAGCTGCCGCAGTTTGCGCATGCCATGCCGATCGCGGTGCACGCGCTGTTGGCCGGTATCGGCGACGGCGTCGGCCTGGTGCTGAACCCGGGCCTGGACGTGGGCATGGAGATGATTCCCGATGCCGTGGCCCAGCTGAAGCAGCGTGCAGCGGCGATCACCCGCGGCATGGCGCACTGAATCCAGGGATTGTCTGGTTGCCGGCTAGCGGCCGGCACTACCCGTGATGCCGGACGGCGGCGATGGCTTGCAAGTGCGTCCTGTTCAATGGAGAGGAGCATCGTGGGCAAGCGTTCTAACCGATCGCTGTGGGTCTATGAGATCGGCCTTCTTGCGGGTTTGGCACTGGCAGCTGCGTTCATCACCCGGTTCAATCCGGTGGAGACGCTCCGGTTGGGTGGTTGGCTCTTCCTCTTGATGCAACCTATCTTGTTGGGTGCTCATGCAGTCGACCACTTCTCGCGCAAGCGTCGTCGATAGACGGGCGATGTGAAGGTGCCGGCCAGCGGCCGGCACTACCAGGGCTTCAGCGTGCGGCGGCGATGGCTTTCACCCGTGCCTTGGCCAGTGCCTCACCGATGGCCGGGCCCTTCAGATGCGTGGTATCCAGATCCCGGGCCTGCACTGACAGCGCCGCCTGGTGCAGGCGCTTGAGCGTTTCGCCCTGTGGGTAGTCGGCATCCTCGAAACCGAGCCGGCCGCGCTTGTCGGCCTCGCAGCACAGCGTGATGCGGGCCACGCGTTCCGGCCGGCGCAATGCATCGCAGCGACCCAGCAGTTCCAGCACGGTGGCATCGCGCAGTTCGTCGATGCGGTGCACGTTCAAGTGCTCGCGGCAGACCGCTTCGGCCAGTTGCTGGTGCTCGGTGGGAATCTTCAACCGCGCGCACAATGCCTTCAGCGGTTTGATGCCGCGCTGCTCGTGCATGATGTGGCGTGGCCATTCCTCCGGCGGGGTCAGGCCCTTGCCGAGGTCGTGGGTGAGGGCAGCGAAGCCGACCAGGTCATCACCCGGTGCCAGTTTCGCGGCCATGTCGCTGACCATTTCCTGGTGGATGCCGGTGTCGACTTCCGGATGGAATTCGGCACGCTGCGGCACGCCATACAGCGCTTCGAGCTCGGGCAGGATCGGGCCCAGTGCCTGCGCATCGTGCAGCGTGCGCAGGAAGGCGGAGGGCCGTTCACTGACCAGCGCCTTGCGCAGTTCCTGCCAGACGCGTTCCGGCACCAGCGCGTCCAGCTCGCCACTGGCGGCGACCTCGCGCATCAGCGCCATGGTCTCTTCGGCGACGGTGAAGCCCAGTGGCGCGAAGCGCGCCATGAAGCGCGCCGCGCGCAGCACGCGCAGTGGATCTTCCACGAACGCCGGGCCGACGTGGCGCAGCACGCGCTGCTCAAGATCGCGAACGCCACCGTAAGGATCGACCAGCGTGCCGGTTTCCTCATCGCAGGCGATCGCGTTGATGGTGAAGTCGCGGCGCTGCAGGTCCTCTTCCAGCGTCACCGCCGGATCGGCATCGACCACGAAGCCGCGATAGCCACGGCCGGATTTGCGCTCGGTGCGCGCCAGCGCGTATTCCTCACCCGTCTTCGGATGCAGGAACACCGGGAAATCGCGGCCGACGGCGGTGTAGCCCTGCGCCTCCATCTGCGCGGGCGTGGCACCGACCACCACCCAGTCGCGGTCGCCGGCAGGGCGTTGCAGCAGGCGGTCGCGCACGGCGCCGCCGACAAGATAGATCTTCATGGGAGGATGATCGCACGGTAGGTGCATGAGCATCGGTAGTGCCGGCCGCTGGCCGGCAACCCTTGGACAATGGCGGTTGCCGGCCAGCGGCCGGCACTACCGATGAAGAGGAATCACGGCAGGCCGCGCCACTCCGGCACGAACAGGCCGGCCAGGAACCACAGGCCGTAGACGATCCACAGGCAGAGGAAGTAGAGCTTGATCTGCGCTTCGTCCCACAGGCTGCCCCAGCTGTCGACGAAGGCCAGTGACTTCCAGCCTTCCATCCAGGCCGCGCCACCCCAGCGCAGCACCCAGGTGGCGAACAGGCTCCAGGCGGCGAATATCCCGATCCAGGCCAGCAGGCTCATCGCTTTCCCCTCCCCGGGAAACGGATGCCGGGTAGTGCCGGCCGCTGGCCGGCAACCCTTGGATAATGGCCGAAGCCGGCCAGCGGCCGGCACGACCGCAGTGCGATCAATCGCCGCCCTGGTCCGCGTTGGCGGCGCAGCTGAAGCTCTTGCGCTTGTCCACCAGGCGGCCCATCAGACGGTCGCTCAGAGGCAGCGCATCACCATTGAGGCGCCAGTCGTAGATCACGCTGAAGGCCAGCACGCGCGCGACGTACTCGCGGGTTTCCTTGTAGCTGATGGTCTCGATCCACAGGTCCGGGTCATAACCCGGGCGCTGGCCCTGCCAACGCGCGGTCGGGGTCGGGCCGGCGTTGTAGGCGGCGATGGTCACGTACGGCAGACCGTCGTACTTGTTCATCAGCTGGCGCAGATAGGCGGTACCGATGGCGATGTTGGTGTCCGGGTCGTACAGGCTGTCGGCGCCGCCGTAGCCGGTCAGGCCGATCGACTTGGCCACGCCGGCACCGGTGGCCGGCAGCACCTGCATCAGGCCCATGGCGTTGGCAGGCGAGCGCGCGCGCGGGGTGAAGGTGCTCTCGGCGCGGATCTCTGCCGCCACCCAGGCCGGATCGATCGCGTTGCGTGCCGATTCGCGGCGGATGGTGGCGTCGTGGTGCAGCGGGAAGCGCAGGTCGTACAGGCGCTGTTCCTGCGGCTGCTTGCCGAGTGCGAACACGGCGCGGTCGAACCAGCCATTGTCCTGCGCCACGCGAACGGCGAGGCGGCGCTGGGTGTCATCGAAGCGCGACAGCGCACTGTTCCATTCGGCCACGGCCCAGCCGGCGCGGTCGATCTGGTACAGCGCCATCGCGCGCTGGATGGCTGGGTCGCGCGCGATCACCGCTTGTGCCTGCGCGCTGTCGTTCGGCTTCCACGGGCACAGCGTGTAGCCCTGCTGCAGTTTGTCGGCGGCGAGGAAACCATGGAAGGTCGGTGCGCGCGCGGCCTCGCGGAATAGCGGCTGCGCCTGTTGGGCCTGGCCGGTCTTCTCCAGCATGCGGCCTTCGAAGTAGCGCCAGCGCGGGTCGCTGCGCTGCTTGCTGCCCATCTTGCGGATCGCGGTCAGCGCTGCCGGCCAGTCGCCGCGCGACATCGCTTCGCGCACGCGCCATTCGTGCAGGCGTTCGTCGTAAGCCGATTCCGGCACCGCATTGAGACGGCGCGCCGAATCGGGCAGGTAGGACGCCACCGTCCACAGTGCGATCTGGTACAGCACCTGGCCCTGCTGGTCGGCACTCAGGCCCAGTGCCTGCGCGTACTGAGGCAGCTGCTGTTCGGTGGCGCCGGGATCGGCCTTGGCCAGCTTGGCCAGGCCATCAGTGGCGATGCGCCGGCTGCGCTCGTTGCGCGGCCAGTTCAATGCGCTGGCATTGGGCTTGTCGACAAAGGCCGCGTAATTGTTGGCCAGCGCCAGGTCGGTGGCAGGCAGGCCCCGTGCGGCGCTGCGCATCACAGCGGGTTGCTGGGCGTCGGCGGCAGCGTCGATGCGTTCCCAGCGCAGGGCGTCGCTCAGACCACCCTGTGCCTGCAGCACGGCAAAAACGGCATCACAGCCGTCCGGCAGCGACTTGCCGTTCTTGCGCCACAGATCCTGCGCTTCACTGATCCACTGCGGATCGACCTTACCGGTCACCTGGCGCGCGGTCAGCTGCGCACAGCGCAGGCCGGCGTTGTCGGTGGGCGCCCAGTTGGCGAGCAGGGTCGGCCAGTCCTGGCGGCGTGCGACCGAGGGCAGCCATACGCTGCGGAACGTGGTGGCCACGGCCTGGCCGTCATAGCGCTTGAGGAAGGCCTGCGCCTGCGCGGTATCGACGGTGTCGATGTTGCGGCGCAGGTTGGCGTACTCCAGCCAGCCGTATGCAGGATGGCGGCTGAGTGCGGCGGCCTGGCCGGGATCGAACTGGCCGCGTTCGGCGGCAGCGATCGCGGCCTTCAGCTGCGCGTTCTGCGCGTCGAGGGACTGGGCATTGGCGCAGCCGATCAGCAGCGTGGTGGCCAAGGGCAGCAGGGACAGGGCGGTCGAAGAGCGTCGGGTCATGGCGGGCAGCATAGCGGGCATTGGCTGAATTCAGTTTCGCATTGCGTGCACGCGATGGGTCGGCAACGGCAGCTGAATGCTCGTGCTGCAGGCACTGCCTCGCGAGCCTGCGGGCGACGTAGTGTCGAGCTTGGGCGAACGGCCCGGCTGCAGGGAGCGGCACATGGCGTTCAGTAGCGCAGGAAGAAGCGGCCCGCTGGCGGACATCAATGTCACGCCACTGGTGGATGTGATGCTGGTGCTGTTGATCATCTTCATCGTGACCGCGCCGATCGTGGCCCGGCCGATAGCCGTGCAGTTGCCACAGGCCACCGATCGCGTGGTCGACCGTCCCGAACCGCCACCGCCGATCGAGCTGCGCCTGGACGCTGCCAACCAGCTCAGCTGGAATGGTCAGCCGATGGTGATCAGTGAGCTGCAGGCGCGCCTGCAGGCACAGGCGGGCGAACATGCCGGCAACCTGCCGGAGCTGCGTATCGCCACCGATCCGGCGGCCGAATACGAAGGCATGGCGAGGATTCTGGCCGCAGCCGAGGCGACCGGCATGGAGCGCATTGCGTTCGTGCGGTAGTGCGATGTCTCACTGCCGCTCATGCGGTGATTGCCGCATGGGCGGCGCTTCCCCTGCTGACAGCGTCGCATCCAGGATCCGCAGAAAGGCCATTTCAATCTGCGCTGGAACCGGGGTTGGATGTGCTCGCCACCTTCCGGTCCCAGGGGCACGTTCAACGTCGAAAGCAGTCAATTCGGCTCTCTCGAAATCCACCACAACCGTCAATCCCTCTCCCGAGGCCAAGGCCGCATCGCTGGGAGAGGGGCAGTTGTTGCACTCGATCACGCCGCCTGCTCTCGATTCGCCCGCCAGGGAAAAAAGCAGCGTCATCACCGTCGTGACACCCAGCACCGCACTCACCGCTTTCATGATCGACCCTCCCGCGAATGGCTGGAGGTGCGAGTCTGCGCTGGACCGACTAGCGGCGCCTTCTGAAAGAGGGAATTTCAAACTATTCCTGAAACGGTCCGGCAGAGACCTTTTCCATGAATGCGGTGGCCCCCGGCGTGCGCTGTCGCAGCCGGCATCAAGGCTGCCTGTCGTGAACAATATCGTCCGGTCATAACCTGCAGCCATCTGACGCAATCGGCCTGCAATTGCGTCAATTCCGCGTGAAAGAGTGTCGATCATCACGCCGCGATTTTTACCACTTGTTTACAAAGGAGACGGCGCCGCCATGCAGGGAGGGAGTGCGGCAGCCCATGTCCCGACATTCCTTTGGAGAGAGAGCGAATGAATCACCTGCACCACCGCCCTTTGGCGGTTGCCGTCGCGCTGTGCGTGATGACCCTGGCACCGTTGGGTGCCGCTGCACAATCCACCACCAACCTCGATGCGGTGGAAGTCACCGGTACCCGCATCAAGCGCGCTGAAGTCGAAGGCCAGGTGCCGATCCAGACGCTGACCCGCGGTGATATCGAACGCACCGGCCTGACCTCGATCGGCGAAGTGCTGCAGCAGCTCACCGGTTCCGGTTCCGCGCTCAATGCCAAGTTCAATTCGTCCGGCAACTTCGGCTTCCCGCCCGATGGCAGTGGTGTAGGTGCTGGCTCGGCGCAGGTGGACCTGCGCCATCTGGGCGCCAAGCGCGTGCTGGTGCTGGTTGACGGCATCCGCTGGGTCAATGAGTCGTCCGCCTCCGGTGTGGGCTCGGCCACCGACCTCAACACCATTCCGCTGGCCATCGTCGAGCGCATCGAAGTGCTCGAAGATGGCGCGTCGTCGCTGTACGGCTCCGATGCCATTGCCGGCGTGGTCAACATCATCACCCGTCGTGATTTCGATGGCGGCCAGGTGACCCTGAACTACGGCGAGTACAGCAAGGGCGATGGCACGCAGAAGGGCGTGGACCTGGCCTGGGGCAAGAGCGGTGATCGCTTCAGCCTGTTCCTCGGCGCCAGCTGGACCAAGCAGGATCCGGTGTTCGCCAAGGACCGCGAGCAGTCGCGCTTCCCGATTCCCGGCACCGGCCTGGCCTTCGGCAGCGGTGGCATTCCGCAGGGCCGTTTCATGTTCACCGACCCGAACACCGGTGCGGTGCAGAACATCGTGCCCAATACCGGCGTGAGCAACCCGCGCTACGACGGCAGTGCCGGCTGCGCGCGCACCGATGACTATCACTGCTTCACCAGTGCTGATCGCTTCAACTTCGCCGAATACAACATGGTGCTGACACCGTCGGAGCGTAAAGGCCTGTTCGGTCAGTTCCGCTTCGACATCACCGACAACGTGCAGTGGTACGTCAAGGCACTGGGCAACCGCCGTGAGTCGACCAACCAGGCCGGCCCGGAGCCGCTGTTCTTCGGTCCCGATGGCGCCACCGGCAATCCGCTGGCCGACAACATCACCGTGTCTGCGCTCAACCCGTACAACCCGTTCGGCTTCGACCTGGTCTCGGGTGACAACCTGAGCCTGATCGGTCGCCGTCCAGTAGAAGGCGGCGCGCGCGTGTTCAAGCAGGAAGTGGACACCACGTATTTCGCCACCGGCTTCGTCGGCAACTTCCAGGCGGCTGACCGCAGCTGGTACTGGGACGTCAACGGCATGTACAGCAAGAACAAGGCCGAACAGACCAACTACGGCAGCTACAACATCTACAACGTCAACATGGCGCTGGGCGATCCGTCCGTCTGTGCGGCGACGCCGGGCTGCGTGCCGCTGAACATCTTCGGCGGTGCCGGTTCGATCACTCCGGACATGCTGAAGTGGATCCAGCCGGTGGTGCGTGACCGCAGCCAGAACGAGCTGAGCCTGTTCACCGCCAACCTGTCCAGCGACCTGTTCACGCTGCCGGCCGGCCCGGTGTCGTTCGCTACCGGCTTCGAGTATCGCAAGTACGAGGGTTCGTACCAGCCCGATCCGCTGACGGTGGCGGGCCACTACAACGGCGTGCCTTCGCAGCCGACGTCCGGCTCGTATGACGTCAACGAGGCCTACCTGGAGTTGAGCGTGCCGATCTTCGCCGACTCTTCATTCGGCAAGAAGCTGGACCTGAGCCTGGCCGGCCGCTATTCGGACTACTCCACCTTCGGTGGCGAGTTCACGCCCAAGTACGGCCTGCGTTGGCAGGTGACCGACGATTTCGTGCTGCGCACGACCTATGCCGAGGGCTTCCGTGCACCGTCGATCGGTGAGTTGTACGGTTCGGCCGCGCGTGCCGACCTGCAGTTGTTCGATCCATGCTCGGTGGGCCTGGGCGGTACGCCGCCGCGCGGCAGCGCCGCCAACTGTGCCGCGCTGGGCGTGCCGGCCGGCTTCCAGCAGGCCAACTCGCAGATCTCGGTGACCACCGGCGGCAACCGCGAGCTGGATCCGGAGCGCTCGCGCAGTTTCAGTGCCGGATTCGTGTGGAGCCCGTGGTTTGGCAACAACACCTCGTGGTCCGAGCGCTTCGACGTGGAGGTGACCTTCTATCGCCATGCCATCGATGGCGCGATCCAGGCAATCAACGCGCAGACCCAGCTGGACCTGTGCGTGGAAACGCTGGATCCGATCTACTGCGATGGCATCACCCGCGCCAATACCGGTGCAGTGAGCAGCTTCAACAACCGCCTGACCAATCTCGGCTCGATCAAGACCGATGGCTGGGACGTGGATCTGTTCTGGACGTTGCCGCAGAGCTCGATCGGCCAGTTCAAACTGGGCTGGAAGAACACGTTCGTCGGCCGCTACGAGGCCACCGGTGCGGCGGGCCAGAAGCAGCCGCAGAAGCCGGGCGTGGAAGTGGCCGACAGCTCGATTCCGGAATGGACCAGCAATGCCAGCATCGGCTGGACGCTGGACCGTTGGAGTGCCAACTGGACCGTTCGGCATATCTCCGAATTGACCGAGAACTGCGGTGACGCCTCTGTATTCCCGGTCTGCAGCAACCAGGCCGCAGGCACCAATACGCTGTCGGCCACCACCTTCCATGACATGCAGGTGGGCTACAAGATCGACTGGATGAAGGGGCTGCAGCTGACCGCTGGCCTGAACAACGTGTTCGACAAGGATCCGCCGATCTGCCTGTCGTGCTCGTTGAACGGTTACGACGCTTCGACCTACGACATCCCGCGTGGCCGCTACTGGTACCTGCGCGCGGACCTGCGTTTCTGATGAAGGGACGGCGCCGGGCTCCGCCCGGCGCCGTTGCAGCGTCGAGCCATGCTCGACTCCATGAAGGTGGTCAATCCGGAATGTCCTGTTCCGGGTCATCCTGTTCAAGGCTGGCACGGCGGAACGCGGTGCGTGCCCATCCCAGTCCGGCCACGATCATCATCGGCCCGACCGCGAAGGCGGGCAGTGAGGGAATGCGGAACTGTGGCAGGGATTCAACCAGCAGGTTGTACAGGATCCAGGCCACCAGGATCAGGCCGATCCCCGCGCACAACAGTCCGAACAGCACCTGTGGAATGCCCATTGCCAATCCCAGCGCGCGCTCGGAGCGGGTGGGAGTGGGGATGGCGCGCAGTTCACGGCCCAGATCGAACCAGAACAGGATCGCTGCGGGCAGGCCGATCAGCAGAAGCAGGATGAAGTAGCCATTGCCTGTAGCGACCATCAGCGGCAGCGAAGAGAACAGGGCCACGAGCGAGACAGCGAGTTTCGTGCGGGTGCGCATGGCCGGTCGTCCTTGAGGGGGAAGGCGCGAGGTATCCGTCTGCGCGACGCTACACCTGCAAGGTCAGCGCGGCAACGGGGGCGCCGAGCGCCCCCGTTGTGGTGTCGAGCCGTGCTCGACGACCCCGTGTGATCGAGTCGAGCATGGCTCGACGCTACAAGGCCGGTTGGATCAGAACGCCCAGGTGAACGTCAGCGAGCCATTGCGGCCGTCGCCGTAGGCACCGTAGCCGGTGATCTGCGAGTAGTACTTCTTGTCCAGCAGGTTGTTGAGGTTGGCCTGCACGCTGAACTCCGGCGAGATGCGGTAGCGCACGAAGGCACTGACCAGCGCGTAGCCTTCCTGTTCGAAACGGCCCACTACCGGCGCAGCGTAGTAGATGCGGTTCTGCCAGTTGGCACCGCCGCCGACGGTCAGTTCCTGCAGCGATTGCGGGGTGTAGCTGGTGAACAGCTTCAGCGCGGTCTGCGGCAGGTTGGTGTTGATGTCGGCGCCGTTGATGTCCTTGGCCACGTAACGTGAAGCACCGAAGGTCGCGTTCCAGCCCGGTGCCAGTTCGCCGTTCACTTCGAACTCGAAGCCGCGGCTGACGGTGCCACGTGCAGCGATGTAGGCGGTCTCGTTCATTTGCCCGTCGACCTTGTCCATGGTTTCCTGGCCAACGTTGTCCTGCTCGATGCGGAACACTGCCACGGATGCATTCAGCCGGTTGTCGAACCACGCGCCCTTGACGCCGACTTCGTAGCTCTTGCCATCGACCGGATCGAGGTAGCTGCCCTGCTTGTTGCGCAGCGTCTGCGGCTGGAAGATCTCGGTATAGCTGGCGTAGGCGGAGTAGGTATCGTTGATGTCGTAGACCAGGCCGGCATACGGCGTGGTCACTTTGTGCGAGCGGTCGTTGCCTTCGTCTTCGCTCTTCCAGTCGGTGTAGCGCGCACCGATGATCAGCTTCAGTGGATCGGCCAGCGACAGGCGTGCGGCGGCATAGCCGGCCTTCTGGGTGATGGTGCCCTGGCTGGCAAGCTTCAGCGGTCGCCAGTTCGGCTGCGGGAAATCACCGGTCCAGCCGAAGTAGCTGGCCAGCGGCAGGTACTGTGCATTCGGATCGTTGAAGTCAGGCTGGAAATCACCATAGTTGGCGAACTCACGCTTGTTGTAGCTCAGGCCGGCCATGAACTGGTGCTCGCGTCCGAACAGCTGGAACGGCCCATCGATGTAGCCATCGATGCCATCAACCTTGCGCTCGGTGTTGTAGAAGCCGGCCATCGGCGTGATGCCGGCGCCCGTGGTCTTGTTGAACGCGGTGTAGGCCGGATAGAACAGCTTGTCGTCGGCCTTGGTGCGGTCGTGGGTGGCGCCGATCTTGAACTTCCAGCCGTTGCTGAAGGCATGCTGCAGGGTGGCGAACGCACGCTTGCTGGTGGTGTCCCAGTAGGTCCAGTCCGGCGACGGATTGAACGAGGTCGGATAGTTGGTCGGGCTGCCATCGGCGTACCACATCGGGAAGCCGCCCCAGGTCGCGCCGTTGGCGCGCTTCTGCTGGTAGTCGTAGCCCACGCTGAGCTGCGTGTCCGGGGTCAGGTCGGCGTCGATGACGGCATAACCCAGCGTCTTGCGCTGGTTGTAGCGGTCCATCTGACCATCGGTGTCCAGGTAGCTGCCGATCACCCGGCCGCGCACCGTGCCACTGGCGTTCAGCGCGGTGCCCACGTCCACGGTGGTGCGGGTGCGGCCCCAACTGCCGACGTTCACCGAGATGCTGCCGGTCAGTTCTGCGTTGTCGGCGTGTTTGCGGATGAGGTTCACCGAGGCGGACGGATTGCCGGCACCGCTGAGCAGGCCGGTAGCGCCGCGTACCACTTCCACGCGGTCGTACAGCGCAAGATCGAGGCCGGAATCGCCGTAGCTCCAGTTCTGCACCATCTGCGTCGGCAGGCCATCGAACTGGTAGGCATCGATGTAGAAGCCACGCGCGTAGAACTCGGTGCGCTCGCTGTCGGACTGGGTGCTGGTCACGCCGGTGGTGTTGGCCAGCACGTCGATGATGTCGTCCAGCTTCTGATCTTCGATGCGCTGGTGGCTGATGATGCTGACCGACTGCGGGATCTCGCGCGGTGCCAGATCGAAGCGGGTACCGGCCGAGGTGCGGCGCACCGAATAGCCTTCGGCACGTTCGCCCTTGACCACCACCTTGTCCAGCGTGGTCGGATCGGCGGCGGTGTCGGCGAAGGCGGCTGGGGCCACGGCGCAAAGAACGGCAAGCACGGCAACGGACAGCCGCTGCGGCTGCAGGGTACGGAAGGCGGGACGGGTCATGGGGGTCCTGGACGAGCACGCGCGTTCGGCCGGCATCCAGGAGGCGAGGCGCTACGGGTAGGGGAAGGGCGGGCAGGCCGTCCTGGCACCACCGGAAACGAAAGAAATGGTAATACGAACTATTCCTATTTACAAATCATGAACGGTTCGGTGCGCGGGTGCGCCGTGGCGATCAGCGCAGCAACGGCAACGGGTCGCGGGGGCCGTTCGTGCCGTAGATGCCCCAGTGCAGATGCGGCGGCGTGCCCTTGGCATTGCCGCTGTCGCCCACGTGGCCGAGCAGGTCACCGGCCTGCACCACCTGGCCGCGCGCCAGGCCCTCGGCCCAGCCTTCCAGATGCGCGTAGTAGTAGCGTTCCCGCCCGGGCCCGATCACCCAGACCTGGCGACCACCGAGGCCGCGTTCGCTGACATCCGCGATGACGCCGGCAGTGACGCTGCGCACCGGCGTGCCGCGCTGGGCGAAGATATCGATGCCGGCGTGGGAGCGGTCGCGGCCGCGCGGCGCGCCGAAGGTATCGGCGATCTGGCGGGGGCGCACACCCTCCACCGGCACCGGGAGTTCGGTGGCCGGCGGCATGCGCGAGAGTGTCCACAGCATCCTCGGCGTGGCCGCCCATGGGCTGTTCCACAGCGCCATCGCGGCAACGACGGCAATGGCCAGCCACAGGCCGCGCAGCAGCCAGCGGCGCAGGCGACCGGCAGGAGAGGACGGAGTGCTCATGGTCTCCGACTGTAGCGTCGAGCCATGCTCGACGGCTGTTGCTTTGCGGTAAAAACGCAGTCGAGCATGGCTCGACGCTACAGAACCGGTGCCAGCGGGACCTCGAAACTCCGCTTCAAGGTGCCCAGTGCCACCGAGGTACGGAAGCGCTCGATGTTGTCATCGCCACCGAACAAGCGCTCGGTGATCGCCTCGTACTCCTCCATCGACGCCGCCGAAGGCAACAGCAGGAAATCGCCATCGCCGGTGATCGAGTAGCACTGCTGCACGGCCGGGTCGTCCTGTACGCGGCGCTTGAACGGCGCCACCCGCTCGCGCTGCTCGCTGACCACGCGCACCTCGACGATGATGGTCAGCGGCCGCCCGACCTTGGCGGCGGCGACCACCGCTACATTGGCCGCGATCACGCCGCTTTCCTGCAGGCGCTTGATGCGGCGCTGCACGGCCGGGGTGGACAGGTGCACGGCCTCGGCGATTTCGCGCTGCGGCAGGGTGTTGTCCCGCTGCAGCAGGTCGAGGATGGCGCAGTCGAAACTGTCGAGCACGGGGGCGATGGCCATGGCGAGCAGAAGTTGCACGAACGGGCCGTCAATTGAGCCAAGTGCTCGGCGCCGGCGCAATAGACTTTGCGCATGCAGACTTCACGATTCGCGCCGATGTTGCCGGCGCTGGCGGTGCTCGGCTCGGTCACCTCGCTGGCCATCGGCACCTCCTACGCAAAACACCTGTTCCCGCTGATCGGTGCCCAGGGCACCAGCGCGCTGCGCGTGGGCTTTTCGGCGCTGTTGCTGCTGCTGTTCTGGCGGCCATGGCGCTGGAAGACCAGCCGCGTGGATGCGATCACCATCCTGCGCTACGGGCTCACCCTGGGCCTGATGAACCTGCTGTTCTACATGGCCCTGCGCACGATTCCCTTCGGCATCGCGGTGGCCATCGAGTTCACCGGGCCGCTGACGGTGGCGATGCTGTCATCACGACGACCGATCGACTTCCTGTGGGTAGGCTGCGCGGCGGTGGGGCTGCTGTTGCTGTTGCCGATCGGTGGCGGCCCGGCGCTGGATCCGGCCGGCGTGCTGTATGCCATGGGTGCGGCGGCGTGCTGGGGCCTGTACATCGTGTTCGGCAAGCGTGCCGGCCATCTGCACGCCGGGCATTCGGTGTCGCTGGGGCTGCTGGCGGCGTCGCTGGTGGTGGTGCCGGTGGGCGTGGTGCATGCCGGCGCCGCACTGCTCGATCCGAAGATCCTGGCCGCTGGCCTGCTGGTGGCGTTGGTGTCCAGCGCGATTCCGATGTCGCTGGAGATGATGGCGCTCAAGCGCCTGCCCAAGGAGACCTTCGGCATCCTGATCAGCATGGAGCCGGCAGTAGCCGCGCTGTGGGCGATGCTGCTGCTGCACGAGCACCTGCACGGGCTGCAGTGGCTGGCGATCGGCTGCACGGTGCTGGCCTCGGTGGGCAGCACGATGACCGCGCGGCGGCTGAAGGTGCCGGTGGTGCAGGCGGGGTAGCGCCGGGCCATGCCCGGCGGAGAGCGTGCCAACCAAGGTTGGCACCCACCAGGAGCGGTCAGCGCAGGGCGTCGGCCGGGACGTCGATCTGCATCGCCAGGGCGAGGTGATCGGAGAACGCGGCCGGTACGGCTTCCACGGTACGGGTCTGCAGGCCGCTGCTGACCAGGATGTGGTCGATGGCGCGATCGGGGCGCCAGCTGGGGAAGGTCGGCACGATGCAGCCGGGGGGCTGCAGCCGGGTCTTCTGGTACAGCACCTGCATTTCCGGGCGTTCGGCCAGGCAGTTGAAGTCGCCCATCAGCACCGCATTGGGATGGTCGGACAGCAGCTCGGCAATGAAGCCCAGCTGCGACATCCGCGAACCCGCGCCCAGCGACAGATGGGCTACCGCTACCGCCAGGCCATCGGCGCCGTCGCCGAACTTGGCCAGCAGCACGCCGCGCCCGCCGATGCGGCCGGGCAGGGCGTGATCCTGCACTTCCACCGGTTCCAGCTTGCTCAGCAGGCCGTTGGCGCTGGAGGCGACCCCGCCCATGCGCCGGTTCGGCTGGTGGCTCCAGTAGTTGAAGCCGGCACGCTGGGCCAGGTAGTGGGTCTGGTTGGTGAAGCCCGAGCGCAGGCTGCCCGGGTCGGCCTCCTGCAGGCCGACGATGTCATGTTCGCGCGCCAGGGTGGCGATCGCGTCCAGGCTGCTGCGCTTGCGGCCCGCCGGCAGCGCATGTGACCAGCTGCGGGTCACATAGTCGCTGTAGCGGCGGGTACTTGAGCCGGCCTGGATGTTGGCCGTCAGCAAGCGCAGGGTCCGTGTACGGGGGGAATTCACGGCCGGGAAACGCTTCTCTTGGATCAGTGAGCCTGGGCCGCACCGCGTTCGCGGGCGATCAGGTGGTCGGCAATGCGCAGCATGTCCGGGAAGCTCTTGCCCTTCACCAGGTACTTGCCGTTGACGATGATCGACGGGGTGCCGCTGATCTGGCTGCGCTGGGCGAACTGCTTGGCCGAGTTGGTCTTGGCATTCACCGCGAAGCTGCCCATGGTGGCGGCGAACTGCTTGGGATCCACGCCGTAGGCACCGTAGAACTTGGCGATGTCGTCAACCGAATCGGTGCCGCGCTCGCCCTTCAGGGTCTTCTGCGAATGGATGGCAGCGTACAGGGCTTCGTGGGTCTTCTCCTGCACGCCCAGGGTCTGCGCGGCGTAGAAGGCACGGGCGTAGTTGTCCCAGGTACCGCCGAACATGGCCGGCACGTAGACGAAGTTCACGTCGCTCGGCAGGCCGGCCTTCCACGGGCCGACCAGCGGCTGGAACGCGGCGCAGGCCGGGCAGACATAGCCGAAGATCTCGGTCACTTCGATCTTGCCGGCGGCCGGCTGGAACGGCTGGCCGTTCGGGATCACCTGGTAGTCGGCGCCTTCCACCGGGGCCGGGCCGGTCAGTGCGGTGGTGGTCGGGGCCGGTGCAGCGGCCGGGGCGGCTTCAGCCGCGGCCTTCTCGCCTTCGGCAGCGGCCGGGGCGGCGCCTTCGGTACCCGCGGCCGGAGCGGCCGGTTCGGTGGTCGCCGGAGCTGCAGCCGGTTCGGCCGGGGCCGCGGTGGTGTTGGTGCTGCCGTCGTCGGCCTTGCAGGCCGCCAGGATCGGCAGCAGCGCTGCGAGGGCGAGGGCGTAACGGATCTTCATGGAAACGTCTCCAGCATCTGGAAAGGTGGGGCCGGCGTCATGCGCCGGCCAGGGGGAAATGATGACACGCGGCGGCGACAGCGCCGTGTCGGTGGTGGGTGTTGGTTCAGCGGCCGCGGGCGGCGCGGGCCTGGGTGATCAGCGCCGAGGCGATGCGCAGCTGGTCGTCGAAGCTGTCGCCACGGACCAGGTACTGGCCGTTGATGATCAGCGCCGGGGTCCCGGGGATCTTGGTGCGCTGGGCGAACGCGCGGGCGGCATCGACCTTCTTCTGTACGGCATCGCCGCGCAGGGCCTGCAGGTAACGGTCCGGGGTCACGCCGTAGGCCTTGTAGAAGGTGGCGAGCTCATCGGCCGAGACGTTCTGCATCGGCAGCGAGCCGTCCTGGTGCAGTGCCTTGAACACGGCGGCATGGCTGCGCTTGGCCACGCCGACTTCGTCGGCGGCGTAGTAGGCCAGTGCCCAGGCATCCCAGGCGCCGCCGAAGGCTGCCGGTACCGGAGTGAAGCGCACATCGGCCGGCAGCTTGGCTGCCCAGGCTTCCAGCTGCGGTTCGAAACGGGCGCAGTGCGGGCAGGTGTAGCCGAAGACCTCGACCACCTCGATCTTGCCGGCCAGCGGCTGGAACGGGCCCGGCTGGGCGATGCGCTCGTAGTCCTTGCCTTCGACCAGCGGGGCATTGGCGGGGGTGGCGGCGCAGGCTACCAGCGGCAGCAGCACCAGCAAAGACAACAGCAGGCGGGAAATCAACCTCATCGACACGCATCTCCGTTGAAAAAAGCAACGCCGGCGCGGTCGCCGGCGTGAAGGAAACATACCGCAGCCGCGGGCCGGCGTGGCGACCCGGGCCGACCAGTGGTGGTCAGGGGGCGGCAGCCGGTTGTGCCGGCGCGGTGGCAACGGCCACGTCGTCGGCCTTGTTGTGCAGGCCCTGCAGGTAGCTCGACAGCGCCTGCACCTCCTGCTCGCTCAGCTTCTGCGCAACCGCAGCCATGATCTGGAAGTGCGCCTTGTCGGTCTCGTTGGTCTGGCCGGCCTGGTATTCCTGCAGGCGGCGCGCGACATAGCTGGCATGCTGGCCACCGATGTGCGGATAGGCCGGCCCCGGATTGCCGGCGCCACTGGGGCCGTGGCAGGCCATGCAGGCCGGCAGGCCACGCTTGGCATCGCCGCCACGGTACAGCTGCTGGCCGATCTCGTAGAACTTCATGCCCTTGTAGGGGCCGTCGGTGACCGCCGTGTCATCGGCGATGCCGGCAGTGGCCTTCTGCGTGGCGAAGAACGCGCCGATGTCGCGCATGTCCTGCGGGGTGAGGTTCTGCACGAACGGCACCATCGCCACCGCCGCGCCGGAGCTGCGCTGCCCATTGGCGATCAGGGCCATCTGCTGGGCCACGTAGCGTTCGCTCTGGCCGGCGATGGACGGGTACATCTCCACCGTGGAATTGCCGTCGGCGCCATGGCAGGCCGCGCAGGCCGAGGCCTTGGTCTGGCCGGCCTTGGCATCGCCCCAGTGGGTCTTGCTGAAATCGACCTCCAGCGAGGCGGTGTTGATCGGCCCGTTGTCGGGCAGCGGGGTCAACGTGGTCTGCGCGAACGCAGCGGCGGCAACGACTACGGCAGTGGCAAGGGCGGATACGGCAAGAACGCGAGCGTGGCGCATGCTAAAGCTCCGTATGGACCGGGCCGGGCGGCAGCCACGGCATCGTCCGGATTATCAACGCCGTTTCCGCGCACGGTCAACGCAGCAGTGCAGCATTTTCCCGGCGGAGGGCCCGCGGCCGGGCGCGCGGTGCCACAACATGCGATCCTATGCACATGTCATTGCTCATCGAACGCGCTCAATACCACCTCTCTGCCCACAACATGGGGCAGCTGCCGCCCGATGAGGGGGCCGAAGTGGCCTTTGCGGGCCGCTCCAACGCCGGCAAGTCCAGTGCTCTCAACGCATTGACCCGGCAGAACAGCCTGGCCCGTGTCTCCAAGACCCCCGGCCGCACCCAGCAGCTGGTGTTCTTCCAGGTGACCCCGGAAGCCCATCTGGTCGATCTGCCCGGTTACGGCTACGCCAAGGTGCCGCTGGACCTGCAGGCGCACTGGCAGGCCTTCATCGACCGCTACTTCCGCACCCGCAATGCGCTGAGGGGCCTGGTGGTGGTGATGGATATCCGCCACCCGCTGAAGGACTACGACCGGCAGATGCTGGCCTATGCCGTGCAGCGTGGCCTGCCGGCGCATGCGTTGCTGACCAAGGCCGACAAGCTGAGCCGCAGCCAGCAGATGCAGACCCTGCAGAAGGTGCGCAAGGAACTGCACTCCTCCTTCGGTGATACGGTCAGCGTGCAGGTGTTCTCTGGCGCGGCCCGCACCGGTGTGGACGAAGCCCGCGGCATCATCGGTGGTTGGTTGGGGCTGGAATAAGGCATTTCCGGTCGCCCGGCTGGCAGCCGGGCGCTACCGGATCGGGTGGGTGCCGACCTTGGTCGGCACACCCTCACAACGGCGAATACTCCGCCGGCACCCACGCATAGGCCTTGCCCTCGCCACGCACATGGCCCAGACCGGGGAACGGCAGGTGCGCACCGGCCACCCACCAACCGTTGGCGGTGGCCTGCTGCAGCAGGCCGCGACGGCTGGCGATGGCCGCCTTGCGGTCCGAATCGGCCTCGAAGGCCGCCTCCGGGTGCGCGAACTGCACCGCATGGAAGTGCAGCACATCACCCCACACCAGTAGCGACTGGCCCTGGCTGTCGAACCGGTAGGAGACATGGCCGGGCGTATGGCCATGGGTGTCCATCGCCACCGCGCCACCGGGCAGGGCATCGCCGGGACTGAAGGTGCGCAGGTGGCCGCTGGCCTGATAGGGCGCTACCGCGTTGCGCGCCAGCGGGAAGGCAAAGCGCACGCCCTTCGGCGCGGTGGCCTCGCTGGCCGGGTTGAGCCAGTAGTCGGCATCGGCCTTGGACAGCCACACCGTGGCATTCGGGTAGGCCGGCTTGCCCTGCGCGTCGAGCACGCCGCACAGATGGTCCGGATGGGCGTGGGTCAGCAGCACCTCATCCACCTCGGCCGGGTCCACGCCGGAGGCGCGCAGGTTGCCCAGCACCTGGCCCAGGCCGGGGCCGAAGCACTGCGCGGTACCGGTATCGACCAGGGTCAGGTGGTTGCCCTGGCGCACCAGGAAAGCGTTGATCGCGGTCTGCAGGCCCTTCTTGTCTTCGGGCACGTAACGGCCTTCCAGCAGGCGGCTGACCAGCGTCGGCGGCACGTCCACGACTTCCTGCCGGCCCAGCGCGACCACGCCATCGAACAGGGCGGTGACCTGCAGCGCACCGACGCGCTGGTGGTAGACGCCTGGGACCTGCTGGGTGGGGGCAGGCGACGTGGTTTCGGCCAGCGCGGCCAGTGGCAGGGATGACAGGGCCAACAGCAGGGCGCGGTGCAGCGGCAGGGGACGCAGGGTCATGGTGGTTCTCGGTGGACGATGGGTGGTTCCGTTGCCGCATAGCGTGCCGTGGCCGACGTGTGTGCGGCGCTCAAACCACTACGCGGAATGCTCAGGGAAGGGGTGTTGTCTGCAGGGCTGCGCCCTGCACCCGCAGAGGCAACAGCAACGGCTGAAGCAACAGCAACGGCTGAAGCAACAGCAACAGCCGAGGCAACAGCAACAGCGGGCTATCCGTGGGATGGCGGGGTGGGTCCGGTTGCGGGGGCCGCTGCAAGTACGTCCATGTAAGCTCGGTCGCCGCATCCATGCGGCTCACGCCCCCGCAACCGGACCCACCCCGCCTTCGACAGTTTTCTGCGATCTGTCGGAACGGCAAACTGCTCTGGTGGGTGTCGACCTTGGTCGACACAGTAGATCCACGCCATGCGTGGATGGATCATTCGATATCTGACAGATGTGTCGACCAAGGTCGACACCTACCAACAGCACACGGAATCTGTCAGAGGCGGGGTGGTGTGGGTGGGCAGGACCGTTGGCGCCATGGATGGCGCCATCGAGCCCCCATGGATGGGTTTACGGCGTGTCCTGCCCACCCACACCGCCCCGCCATCCCTCGGATAGCCGCTGTTGCTGTTGCTTCGGACGTTGCTGTTGCCTCTGCGGGTGCAGGGCGCAGCCCTGCCGAACCCCTTCAAATGTCTG
The DNA here is from genome assembly GCF_056481585.1 of Stenotrophomonas sp. 86428_Sma. Classification (NCBI taxonomy): domain Bacteria; kingdom Pseudomonadati; phylum Pseudomonadota; class Gammaproteobacteria; order Lysobacterales; family Lysobacteraceae; genus Stenotrophomonas; species Stenotrophomonas sp. 86428_Sma. The sequence goes on along the minus strand of NZ_CM151156.1, from coordinate 4,194,084 downwards.
TGGGAGCCAGCCCGTACTGCTCGGCGAAGCGCTTGCTGAAACTCGCCGCAGACCGGTAGCCCGCGCGTGCTGCGACGGTCTTCAATGGCAGGTCCGTGGTGTAGAGCAGCTGCATGCCATGCGCCAGCCGGGCCTCGGTAAGCAGCTGGCGCAGGCTGGTGTCCTCGGCGGCGAGACGACGACGCAGGGTCGCACCGCTCAGCGCGAACTGTTCTTCCACATCACGCGATTGCCAGTCGCGTGCCGGTTCGGCGGCGATGCGGTCGCGGATCTGTTCGCCCAGGCTCGGCGCCTGCGGCAGCAGCAGGTTGCCGTGGCCCTGCCGGCACAGGGTCAGCACCAGCGAGGCCAGGGCCAATCGTGCCTCGCTGTAACGGCCGTCCTGCAGCGATTGCCGCCACTGGCGCAGCACCGGGCCATGGTCGATCAACGGCAGACGTGCCATCGCCTGGCCAGGGGCGGGAAGTTCCTCGCTCCACAGTGTGCGTGCGGCCGCCAGCACTTCGGCACACAGCGGCACGATGGCACTGAGGTAGCGGCCGGTCCCCGGGTCGGGGCTGTTGACCACGTCGATACGGCAGCGCTGTGTCAGCAGCAGGATGTCGCCAGGGATGAATTCCAGCGACTGGTGCGCGGTACGCACCTGCTTGCGGCCTTCCAGCAGGATCGCGAACTGCGGTTGCGGAATCTCCACCGAGCTGGCGCCATGCTCGCGACGGGCGGTGATGCAGGCATAGCCTTCGGCGCGCTCACAGCCCGCCAGACTGGCCATCTCGGCCAGCAGTGCGGTGGCCGGGGGCAGCATGGCGGTCATGTCACGTGTGCGCCGAGCAGGCGACCGACGCCGGCGGCCGCGGCCATCGCCAACGCGCCCCAGAACATCACCCGGATCGCGCCGCGTACCGGCGGTGCGCCACCGGCCTGGGCCGCCATCGCGCCGGTCAGGCACAGGCCGAGCAGGGTGCTGGCGGTGGTCATCAGTGCGACCTTGTCGACCGGCGCCAGCAGGGCGGTCAGCACTGGCAGCGCCGCACCGCAGGTGAACGCACCGGCCGAGGCCAGCGCTGCCTGCAGCGGGCGCGCGCGCAGGGTATCGGTGATGCCCAGTTCGTCGCGGGCGTGGGCACCCAGCGCATCGTGGGCGGTGAGCTGTTCGGCCACCTGCCGCGCCAGCGCAGGCTCCAGGCCGCGGTGGCGGTAGATCGCGGCCAGCTCCTCCAGTTCGCTGTGCGGATCGTCGCGCAGCTCGCGCTTTTCCATTGCCAGGTCGGCCTCTTCGGTGTCGGCCTGGGTCTGCACCGACACATATTCGCCCGCCGCCATCGACATCGCGCCGGCCACGGTACCTGCCACGCCGGTGGCCAGGATGGTCGCAGCCGAGGCGCCGCTGGCGGCCACGCCGACCACCAGGCCAGCCACCGAGACGATGCCATCGTTGGCGCCCAGCACGGCGGCTCGCAGCCAGCCGACGCGCTCGGAGCGATGCAGTTCGGGGTGTCGTGAATGGCGGCTCATGGCTCTGAGTGTACGAGGGTCAAGAGGGCGTCGGTAGGATGCTGAAACCCGTCACCGTCGCATGACGCAACGGGGTGCCACGCTATAGTGCGCCCTTGCGATGGAAGGCCGCGAGCCCCACATCCCCCGCCACCGTCCAGCGAGCCTTTCCCTTGTCGAGCCCCAGCCACGTCGCCGATACCCCCATTACCGACCGCTCGCAGCTGGTGGAGGTGATCGCCTCCGGCGAGAAGCCCCGCGCGCAGTGGCGCATCGGCACCGAGCACGAGAAGTTCGGGTTCCGCCTGGATGACCTGCGCCCGCCGACCTTTGAAGGCGAGCGCGGCATCGAAGCGCTGCTCAACGGCCTGGTCCGCTTCGGCTGGGAGCCGGTGCAGGAGAACGGCAACACGATCGCCCTGCTGCGCGATGGTGCCTCGGTCACGCTGGAACCTGCCGGTCAGTTGGAACTGTCCGGCGCGGCGCTGGAGACCATCCACCAGACCTGCGTGGAGACCGGCACCCATCTCAACGAAGTGGCACAGGTGGCCGGTGAGCTGCAGCTCGGCTTCCTCGGCATGGGCTTCCAGCCGAAGTGGAAGCGCGATGAAATGCCGTGGATGCCAAAGGGCCGCTACAAGATCATGCGCGCCTACATGCCCAAGGTCGGCTCGCTGGGCCTGGACATGATGACCCGCACCTGCACGGTGCAGGTGAACCTGGATTACGCGACCGAAGCGGACATGGTGAAGAAGTTCCGCGTGTCGCTGGCGCTGCAGCCGATCGCCACCGCGCTGTTCGCCGATTCGCCGTTCACCGAAGGCAAGCCCAACGGCTACCTGAGCTACCGCTCGCACATCTGGACCGACACCGACGCTGACCGCACCGGCATGCTCGACTTCGTGTTCGAGGATGGCTTCGGTTACGAGCGCTATGTCGATTACCTGCTCGACGTGCCGATGTATTTCTCCTACCGCGATGGCATCTACCACGACGCCAGCGGGCAGAGCTTCCGCGATTTCATGCTGGCCAGGCTGCCGGTGCTGCCGGGCGCGCTGCCGACGCTGCGCGACTGGTCGGACCACATGACCACCGCGTTCCCGGAAGTGCGCCTGAAGAAGTACCTGGAAATGCGCGGCGCCGATGGTGGTCCGTGGAGCCGCCTGTGTGCGCTGCCGGCATTCTGGGTCGGCCTGCTGTACGACGACGCTGCGCTGGACGCTGCGTGGGACCTGGTGCGTGACTTCACCCTGGCCGAGCGCCATGCACTGCGCGACGGCGTGCCGAAGCATGCGATGAACCTGCCGTTCCGCACTGGCAGCGTGCGCGACCTGGCCCGTGAAGCGGTGAAGATTTCCGTCGAAGGCCTCAAGCGCCGCGCGGCGCGCAATGCCGACGGCCAGGACGAGAGCAAGTTCCTGGACGTGCTGCAGGAGATCGTCGAGTCCGGCCTGACCCCGGCCGAACGCAAGCTGGCGCTGTTCCATGGCCGCTGGCACGGCGACGTTGATCCGGTGTTCCGCGAATTCGCGTATTGATTCGATTGCGGTAGCGCCGGGCCATGCCCGGCGTCGATGTCAGCCCGGCTTGCCGTCGCGCCGTGGGCACAGGTAGATCCAGCCCACCCGCGCCACCCACGGTGCCAAGGCCAGCAACCAGCCGATGGCTGCGGCGAAATGCCACGCATAGGCGTCGGGCATCAGTTCGGCAGCGATGCGCATGATCGCCACCGCCTGCAGCGCGACGAACGCAAACCAGGCCACTGCCGGCATCACCAGCGGTCGGCCGGAATGGCCCTGGGTGACACGGGTCACCATCGCCACCAGCAGGCTGCCGAACAGGCCCACGGCGAGGGCATGCAGCGGCGCGCGGCCGAGCAGTTGCGGATGGCCCAGCATCTGGCCGATGTCCTGCAGCAGATACAACGCGAAGCTGATCGGCAGCCACGCCAGTGCCAGGAACAGGGCCGCGAGCAGGCCCGGCATCGGCCCGCGTGGCCACCAGTGCCATAGCGCCTGCAGCGACAACATCAGCAGCGGCGCATCGGCCAGCCACAGCAGGTGGTCGACCTGCAACGCGCTCAACAGCAGGCGCAGCATCAGCAGCGCCCACATCGCAGCCAACCAGCGCAGCGGGCGCCACGCCACATAGCCATCCACCACGTTGTTGGCGAAGAACGGGATCATCCGGTGCGCGACGGTGAGGTAGACCGGCAGCAGCAGGCCGAAGGTGCCGAGTGCCACCGTGACTGGCATCAGCGTGGCGTGGCCGCGCCCCACCGCCATGAACAGCAGCAGCCCCAGCCAGCCCAGCAGCAGTGCGGCATAGCAGGCGCGCGCATGCCAGTTGCGGTTGGGACCGGCGGCCTTGAGCACGCGTCCCAGCACGATCAGTCCGGCGCTCCAGCCGGCCAGTGCCAGCAGCAGGCCGGGCCACAGCCCGGGTGTCCACCCGCAGGCGGCGGCAATCAGCAACGCCTGCCCACCAAACAGGCCGATGCCGACCGGCGCATAACGGCTGCGTGGCAGCTCCGGCTGTGCCATCCAGCGCGGGAACACGGTGAGCAGGAAGCCGAAGATGAAACTGGGCAGTACCAGGTACTGCATCAGCAGCGCGTGCAGCCAGGCCGGAGGCAGCGGCGGTGGCTGCGGCGTCCACAACCCGCGCAATGCGCCCAGCCACAACGCCCACCACAGCATTGCCAGCAGCAGGTTGCTGGCGCCGATGAAGAACAGCAGCCGGTGCGGCGCGCGCATCAGCATCGCAGGGGAGGGCAGGCGGGCCATGCAGCGAGTCTGCGCCCGGCTGGTGGCCGGGTCCTTGATCTTCGTCATGCCCAAGGAGGGAGGCAACCGCTTCGCTCGCTGGGCATGGCCCGGCGCTACCCGTCATCTTTCCGGTAGCGCCGGGCCATGCCCGGCCGACGGGCCGTGCAACGCAAACAAGAAACCCCGGCAGTGCCGGGGTTCTTCGTTCACAGTCGCCGATCGATCAGGCGGCGTTCTTCATCGTCGCCATGTCGATCACGAAGCGGTAGCGCACATCGTTCTTCGCCATGCGCTCCCAGGCTTCGTTGACGTTCTTGATGTCGATCATCTCGACATCGCTGACGATGCCGTGCTCGGCGCAGAAATCCATCATTTCCTGGGTTTCGGCCATGCCGCCGATCGCCGAGCCGGTCAGGTGCTTGCGGCCGAAGATCACGCTGCCGCCGGTCAGCGGCGGATCCAGTTCGGTCAGCACGCCGACCAGGCACATGGTGGCCTCGCGCTTGAGCAGGACCATGTACGGGTTGGTGTCATGGCCAACCGGAATGGTGTTCAGCAGGAAGTCGAAGCTGCCGGCGTGCGCCTTCATCTGCGCGGCATCGCGCGAGACCAGCACTTCATCGGCGCCCAGGCGCTTGGCATCGGCACCCTTTTCCGGCGTGGTGGTGATCATCACCACGTGCGCGCCGAGGGCCTTGGCGAACTTCACGCCCATGTGGCCGAGGCCACCGAGGCCGATCACGCCGACCTTCTGGCCCGGGCCGACCTTCCAGTGGCGCAGCGGCGACCAGGTGGTGATGCCGGCGCACAGCAGCGGGGCGGCGGCCTTCAGGTCCAGCGTTTCGGACACCTTCACCACGAAGCGCTGTTCGACCACTACGTGGTCGGAATAGCCGCCGTAGGTCGGCGCGCCGCTTTCGCGTTCACGGCCGTTGTAGGTCCAGGTCGCGCCTTCGGCGCAGTACTGCTCCAGGTCGTGCTCGCAGGCGTCGCAGTGGCGGCATGAGTCGACCATGCAGCCCACGCCGGCGTGGTCGCCCACCTTGAAGCGGGTGACGTTGCTGCCGACCTCGGTGACGCGGCCAATGATCTCGTGGCCCGGCACCATCGGGTAGATCGAGCCACCCCAGTCGTCGCGGGCCTGGTGCAGGTCCGAATGGCAGATGCCGCTGTAGAGGATCTCGATGCGCACATCGTCCGGGCCGACCGCGCGGCGTTCGAACTCGTAGGGGATCAGCGGGTCGGTATGTGAATGGGCGGCGTAACCACGGGCGAGGGACATGGGGAATCCTTGGCAGGGTTTGTCGAAAGGCGCTTTACAATACGCCCCGTACCCAGCGGCAGAAAGCCCGGATATCGGCATGATTCATCAAGTGAAACTGCACAATCATGGCCACTGACAATCTCTCCCACCTGGCCGCGTTCGCCGCAGTCGCCCGCCACCGCAGCTTCCGCCGTGCCGGCGCCGAGCTGGCGCTGTCGACCTCGGCGGTGAGCTATGCGATCCGCGCGCTGGAAGAACGGTTGGGGGTGGGCCTGTTTCATCGCACCACCCGCAGCGTGGCCCTGACCGAGGCCGGGCAGCGCCTGCTGGAGCGCCTGCAGCCGGCCTTGGGGCAGGTGCACGATGCGTTGGAGGAGATGAACCAGTTCCGTGCTGTCCCGGCTGGCCTGCTGCGCATCAACGCCACCCGTGCTGCGGTGGCGACACAGCTGGGACCACGGCTGGCGCGCTTCCTGCACGCCCATCCCGACGTGCGGGTGGAGCTGACCGAGAACGACGGCCTGGTCGACATCGTCGCCGAGGGCTACGACGCCGGCGTGCGCCTGCACGAGTTCGTACCCGAGGACATGGTGGCAGTGCCGATGGGGCCACCACTGCGCGGGCTGATTGTCGGATCGCCGGACTACCTGCGGCGGCATCCCGCGCCACAGCATCCGCGCGATCTCGCTGCACACGAATGCATCCGCTTCCGCTTCGCCAGCGGGCATCTGTACAAGTGGCAGTTCGAGCGCGGTGGGCAGGCGCTGGAGATCGACGTGCCCGGACGGCTGACGCTGGGCGAGCAGGGCACCGTGGTCGGCGCGGTACTCGATGGCATCGGCCTGGCCTACGTGCTGGAAGACACCGCGCGGCCCTACATCGAATCAGGGCAGATGGTGGCGGTGCTGGAAGACTGGAGCGAACCGTTCGCCGGCTTCGCGCTGTACTACCCGAAGCAGCGGCAGATGCCCGGTGCGCTGCGTGCGTTCGTGGATATGCTGCGCGAGTGAATCGCGGTGGATGGCGCAGTGCCGTCCAATGACCGGCTCCAACGAGAGCTTTCCGGGTAGATCCACGCCATGCGTGGATGGCGTTCACCCGCTAGAGTGAGTCTTCTCAACAAAAGGACGTCATTGAGCATGCTCGCCGATCTCGAACAGGCTTCCGGCCAGACCTTCCCGCCGTTGTTCCGCCAGCTGGTGGAAGGCAACCGTTTCAGCTGGGGCGAGCAGGGCCCGAACTGGTACCGCACGGTGTTCCCGCAGGTGCAGCCGCAGCCGCCGGTACTACTGTATGCCAACGACTATGAACCGATCGAGCCGAGCGAACTGCGCGCAGCGTGGGAAGATCTGACTGCCGAAGATCATTACAACCCGCTGCGCGATGACCTGAAACTGCTGCCGTTCGCGCGCACCGGCGCGGGTGATCATTACTGTTTCTGGACCAATGCACCGGGTTCCAGCGAGTCGCCGGTGCTGCTGGTCTGGCATGACGATGATCGCGCCGATCTGCTGGCCGCGAACTTCCAGGACTTCCTGTTCCGCAAGATGGCCGAAGCGGTGGTGGAGCTGGAGGAAGAGGATTCGCTGCTTTCGGAGGGCGATATCGGAACCAATCTGCAGGCTTGGCTCGGTACCCATCGTGGCTGGTTGCGAGGGGACCAGGTAGCGGCGCTGGAGGCGTTGTATGCACGCGTGGATGACATCACTGCGGGTGAGATCAGTGACGAGGACGTGCAGCCGCTGTTGCAGCTGATCGCGTTCGATGGTATCGACAGCGAAATGCCCTACGTGCGGGCGTGACCTGATCCGAAGCGCTGCCGGTAGAACCTCGCCATGCGTGGATGCGGTCTGCTACAGCACCTGCAGTACGGGTGCCAACAATTCCAGGCAATCACGCAGATGCACCTCTACCGGCGCATCCTCGGCCACCACACCGATCACGCGTTCGCGCAGCGGCTCGGCCACGGCCATCGCCAGGATCAGCCGCGCCATGCACGCGGCATCTCCCTCGCGCAGCAGCCCGCGCTGCTGCTGACGCGCCAGCCAGTCGGCCAGCAGCGCACGGCCGCGTTCGATGCCATTGTCCAGATAGGCCTGCAGCAGCGCGTCCTTGCCGGGAAAGTCGGTGGCCAGCAGGCGGAATACCTGCACTGCCTGCGCCGACAGTGCCTGCGCGCACACCGCGTGCAGGATGGCCTGCAGCAACGGCATCACCTCGTCGGCGTCGTGCGCATCGCGCTGCAACTGCGGCGCGAAGCCGTCGGTCCACTCGCGCACGGCCAACCCGACCAGTTCCTCGCGGTTGCTGGCGTGGCGGTACACGGTCTTCTTCGCTACCCCGGCGTGCGCCGCCACCGCTTCGATGGTGGTGGCCTCGTAACCCTGTGCCAGCAGCAGCTCCAGCGTGGCCTGCAGCACCGCGTAGCGGACTTCGGCTTCCGGCCGTGCAGGGCGGCCGCGGCGGCGGATTGGTGAGGGTGGCTCGGGCAGGGTGGTGCTGTTCATTGCGCCCATCTTACCGCATTCGGATAATTGCGAAACGAAGAGCGTTTCCGTATTGTCAGATCTCCCGACATGCAGGAGACCCCGATGGATACCGCTGTGAACGCCCGCGCCTGGCTGGACCACCACGATCTGCTCGACCCCGCACCGATGCGCTTGGAAACCGGCATCCAGCGCCGCGAAGATGGCACCCTGCTGGTGGCGGTGCGTACCGATCTGCACGGTTGCAAGGGCCGCATGCTGGACTGGTGGTTTACGTTCTTTGAGACCACACAGCACATCCGCTGGTGGCATCCGGTCGATCATGTCGAGCATCGCGGCTGGGACGCGGCCTGGCAGCGCGGACGCAGCTACCACGGTGCCAGCATCCACGCGGTGGAATCGCTGGCCGACATCCCGCCGGTGGCGGCGCGCCTGAAGTTCCATGACCCGCGCACGTTGCTGGTGCCAGAGCGCCTGCAGGCGGCACAGGATGCAGGCGATGTATCGGCAGTGATCGCCGCGCGCATCGGCTTTGGCGACCACGTACGCCTGGATGCAAACGGTGATCCCTGCGACGGGCAGATGCTGCACGTGGCGCGCGATACGCCGTTTGGCTGTGTGCTGCGCAGCCGCTTCGTGCTCGGCCTGGACAGCACCGATCCGCACTGCGATGCCGGCGATGCGGTCGGCCTGGGCCTGCTCAAGCACTGCTACACGGAGTTCAGTTTCCTCTCGCGCCTGCTGCCGTCGCTGTACTACGGTGAGCGCGCCAACGGTGAAGCAGTGCCGTTGCCGTGGTGAACGGCGCGCCGGTCATTCGACCAGCGCGTTGTAGCCTTCGCCGCTGAACTGGATCAGGCAGAAGCCATGCCCGAACGGATCGGCCAGCACGGCGATGCGCCCCCAGCGGCGCTCGCGCACGGACTGCTCAAGCGTCGCCCCGGCCGCAACCGCACGGACCAGTGCGGCTTCGATGTCATCCACCACCCAGTCCAGGTGCAGCGGCGTCCAATGGCGCTCGTAGTCGCGCACGTCGCCATCCTCGGTGGCTGCGCTGCCGGCCTCGTTCTGCAGCAGGTACAGCGGCGTTGGCCCACCGAGCAGCTCCACGGCGCCCGGGCCTAGACGGCGCCCGATGCGCAGGCCGAAGACTCGGATGTAGAAGTCCTCGGCAGCGGCAAGATCGGGGACATCGAGGTTGACGATGAACGATGCGGTGGGCGTATCCATGGCCAGATCCGGTGGATGCGGGTGGGCAGTGTACGCCCGCATCCACGCATCGCGTGGCTCTACTGCGCGCGCGGGTAATCGAGGTAGCCGGCCTCGCCGCCACCGTAATAGGTATTGCGGTCGGGCGTGGCCAGCGCGACGTTGTGCTGCAGGCGTTCGACCAGATCCGGGTTGGCGATGAACGGCTGGCCGAATGCGGCCAGGTCGATGGTGCCGGTCTCGACCAGCTGCAGGGCGCGCTCGCGGGTCATGCCACCGGCCAGGATCACGTTGCCACCGTAGGCTTGCTTGAACTGCTGCAGGAACGCCTCGCCCAGCACCGACTGCCCCGCCTGCAGGTTGTCGTTGAGGTGCACATAGGCCAGCCCGCGCTTGCCCAGTTCCTCGGCCAGGTACAGATAGGTGGCTTCGTTGTCGGGGTAGAACGGCATGTCGAAGGTGAGGTTGTTCGGTGCCAGGCGCACGCCGATGCGGTGGGCGCCGATGCGCTGGGCCATCGCATCCACCGTCTCCAGGATCAATCGCGCGCGGTTCGGCAGCGAGCCGCCGTAGCGGTCGTCGCGCTCGTTGATGAGCGGGTTGAGGAACTGCTCGAACAGGTAGCCGTTGGCGGCATGCAACTCGATGCCATCGAAGCCGGCAGCGATGGCGTTGTCGGCGCCGCGTGCGAAGGCGGCAATGATGCCGGGGATCTCTTCGGTGGCCAGCGCACGTGCCGGGGTGGGATCGGCATGGCCGCGGCTGCCGTCGTCCAGATAGACGAACGAGGTGTTCTTCGGTGCGCTGGCCACCGGGCGGGTACCGGCGCTGACCGGTTGTCCGCCCTCAGGCTGCAGCGAGGAATGCGACATGCGGCCGACGTGCCAGAGCTGGGCGAAGATCGTGCCCTGCGCGGCATGCACCGCCTCGGTGACGAGCTTCCACCCGGCCACCTGCTCGGCCGACCAGATACCCGGCACGTCGATGTAGCCCTGGCCCTGCGGCGAGACCGGCGTGCCTTCGCTGATGATCAGGCCGGCGCTGGCACGCTGCCGGTAGTACTGCGCGGTGAGCTCATTGGCGACCGAGCCGGGGTTGCGGGCACGGGTCATCGGCGCCATCGCGATGCGGTTGCGCAGGGCGATGCCTGTCAGGTCGAACGGGCGGAAGAGGGCGGTGGTCATGTCGGTCATCTCGGTGCGGGGGAGAGGCGCCAGCGGCGCGATGCACACAGGATGGAGTTGACATGCAGGCGCATAAAGCGCTTCGATCTCCCTTGGTGCGGGACCATTTGTCCCCAATGGAGTGCGAACGATGCTGCCGCTGGAATCCTTGAATGGCCTGGTGACGTTCGTCACGACCGCACGCTCGGGCAGCTTCACCGAGGCGGCAGACGCGCTGGGCATCTCGCGCTCGGCGGTGGGCAAGGCCATCGCCCGTCTGGAAGCGCGGCTGGGGGTGCGCCTGTTCCATCGCACTACGCGGCGCATCGCACTGACCACTGATGGCGAGGCGTACTACGCCTCCTGTGCGGCGGCGCTGGAAGAAATCTCCGCGGCCGAGGCCTGTCTGGGTTCGGCGGGCCTGCCCAGCGGGCGGCTGCGCATCGACATGCCGTCCTCGTTCGGGCGGCTGGTGGTGCTGCCGGTGCTGCTGCGGTTGTGCCGGCAGTATCCGGACCTGCAGTTGACGATGACCTTCACCGATCACTTCGTCGATCCGGTCGAAGAGGGCATCGACCTGCTGATCCGTTTCGGTGGGCTGCACCAGGCCGAGCACCTGGTCGCGCGCCGGTTGGGGCGCCAGCGCCTGGTCACCTGCGCATCGCCGGAGTACCTTCAGGCGCATGGCGTGCCGCGCACGGTGCAGGAACTGGCGCAGCACCGCAGCATCGTCGGCTTCCGCCACGGGCAACCGATCTGGTGGCGGATCGGCAGCGAGGAGGACGAGGGAACGTTCATTCCCAGTGCGCCCTATCAACTCAATGATGGCGACGCGGTGATCGAAGCGGCCATCGCCGGCCTCGGCATCTGCCAGATGCCCATTTCACTGGTGCGCCGCCATCTTGATTCCGGCGTGCTGCAATCGGTGCTGGACGAACACATGCAGCGGCACATCGACATCCATGCGCTGTGGCCACCGACGCGCCACCTGCGGCCGAAGGTGCGCTACGTGGTGGATGAGCTGACCCGGTTGGCGGAACAAGGTCTGTTTGATTGAGCGGGGCCCGTACACCGGGCCCCGCCTGTGGAAACGCTGCGCCAGGCCTACTTGAAGTTGTAGCGCAGGCTGGCCATGTAGCGACGGCCCAGTGCATCCAGTACATACGGGAACGGCCCGATGTCATCGCCCACGTTGATCACCGACAACGTCACGCGCGCGGCGTCGGTGATGCGGTAGGTGACGTTGGCGTCCCAGGTGGTCCAGCTGTCGCGGTAGAAGTACTGACGGCTTTCCGGGGTATCGGTCATCGTGTACTGGGCGCGGCTGGTGTAGTTGGAGGCCACGCCGTAGTTCCAGTTGCCGATGCGATGCTGGGCCGTCCAACGGAACTGGCGCTTGGGCTCGTTGAAGCTGCCCGCCTGTTCGACGAACGGCACGTCCCGGTTCGCGGCCTGGCCACGGTTCTTCGGCATGTAGCCGTAGAAGTCCAGGTCCAGTACGCCGAAGCGCGACAGGTCCCAACGGTAGCCGACTTCGGCGGTCCAGCCACGGAACATCAGCACCGGGCCGTTGCCATACTCGGTCTTGATGCTGGTAGCCACGCCGGTGTTCGGATCACGCGTCACCAGGCTGCAGAAGCGGTTGGCGTTGGGCACGTTGGCGGCGTTGAAGTCGGCAGTGTCGAAGCAACCGGTGATGATGTCGTTGGCGCTCAGCGACGTGATCACGTTGTTGATCTTGATGTCATACCAGTCGGCGGCGACGCGCAGGCCCGGGATCCATTCCGGCGCGAACACGATGCCGGCCGTCCACGACTTCGCCGTTTCGTTCTGCAGGCGGGTGCTGCCGTTGGTCGAACCCAGCGTATTGGTCGGCTGCTGGCGGAAAGTGTTCGGATCGGCACCCGGGTAGGCGGCGAAGAACGCCTGGCAGTTGCGGCGACGCACCGCCGGATTTGAGCCGCCGCTGATGTTGTCCAGCGAGCACACTTCCGGGATGTTGTAGTAGGCCGGCTGCTGGGTGGTGTAGAGCTCGGCGATGGAGGGCGCGCGCAGTGACTGGGTCTTGTTGCCGCGCAGCTGCAGGCCGGCGATCGGTTCGTACTGGATGCCGTAGGTGAACGCATTGAACGCGCCGGCGACGGAGTTGTCGACGCGGCGGAACTTGGCGGTCAGGTCCAGGCGATGCAGGCCCGGGATATCCCAGTCGGGATTGAACAGCGGTGCCAGCACTTCGGCGAACACTTCATTGGTGTGGTACTTGCCTTCCGCCGCCTGGGTCGGCACTGAGCGGCCCTGGCCCAGGCGCTGGTACTCGCTGGGGGTGAAGGAGCCTTCTTCTCGGCGGTGTTCGAAGCCGGCCGCTGCGGACAGCTCGCCGCCGGGAAGATCGAACAGGCCGCCGGATACCGACGCATTGATGACGGTCTGGCGGGTCTGCGCCTTGGCCACGGTCCGGGTGGAGACATAGTCCAGGGCTTCGCGCGACGCCTGGTTCTCGCCGAACAGATTCAGCGGGCGGCAGTTCGCATCGGCCGTGGTGCCCGGGCGGGTGGCATCACAGATGATGCGCCCGCTGGCGTCGGTGGTGACGTTGATCGCATTGATGAAGTTCTGCTGGATCAGGCCGGTGCCGAGGTAGTCGAAGTCACCGCGGCCGTGGGTGACGCTGGCTTCCCAGTTGAAGCTGCGTTTTCCGACCTCGAAGAAGCCGTTCAGGCCGAGCACCGCACGGGTCAGGCGGGTTTCGGTGCTGGCGTTGTTCATCGACAGGTCGCGCGAAGATCGCGACAGGCGGAACGAGGTGATGCCGTTGTCGGCGAGGATCTTGCGGGTTTCCGCACTGAGGAACGGATTGCTGGCGCTGAAGGTCAGTGCACCGCTGGCGGTACCGCCGCCGTCCAGGCGCGCATTGCCGAAGGACACCGCGTTGTAGACGTTCTGGTCGAGGGTTTCGCGGGCGGTCGCTTCGTATCGCGAAAGTTCGAAGAAGCCACGCACGTTGTCGGTGAAGTCGAAGCTGCCGGTGGAGAACACCGAGCGTCGTTCGAGGTCGGCGATCAGCGGCACCGTCTCGAACAGGTTCAGGCCGTCACCGCCGGAGGCGTTGCCGCCCGCGTAGCTGGTGCCGGGATTGAACTCGACCAGCTTGCCCTCGTTGTTGAACTGCCACAGTTTGTCTTTGTTCGGGCCGAAGCCAAGGATGTCGCCCAGGCCGTTGCGCGTGTAGCTGCCGGTCGCCGGCATCACCAGGCCACCGAAGGTCATGCTGGCAATGCGCCGGTTGCGGATCCAGACCTGGTCGGGGATACCATCGCGGGGCCCGGTGTTGAACGGAATGCTGCCGTCGATGCGGCCATCATTGGTCGGCCGGCGCAGGGGCTGGGCAGTGGCATTGGCCGCCGTGGGATTGGCCTGCAGGCTGTAGCCCTGGCGGTAGAAATCGCGTTGCAGCGCGTTCACCCCATCGGCGTTGTCCAGCTCGGCGGCAACCACGATGTGGCCACGGCCATCAGCGAAGTCGGTACCGAAGATGGCCGACCAGGAGTAGCGCTCGTTGTCGTTCTTGCTGGTCCTGCCGTAGCCCAGCTCGACTTCGGCACCCTCGAACCGGTCTCGCAGGATGATGTTGTTGACGCCGGAGATCGCATCCGAGCCATAGGTGGGTGCACCGCCAACGCTCAGGCTTTCAATGCGTTGCACCATGACGCTGGGAATGGCGTTCATATCGACCTGGATGCCCGAGCCGCCGCCGGCTCCGAAGATGGTGGGCGGTGTAGAGGTGACGAAGCGGCGTCCATTGACCAGGGTCAGCAGGCGATTGCTGCCCAGCCCGAACTTGCTGGCGAAGTTGACGCCTGCACCGAAGCCGGCCTGGTCGCCGCGCGAACTGACGCCGGCACTGACCCCGGGAATCCGGGTCAGGGCATCGATGAGGTTGGTGTCGCCATAGTTCTCGATCGATTCACGGCTGACCACCGCGGCGGGCTCGAGCGTGTCGAAACCGGCGCGGTAGATGCGCGAGCCGGTGACGGTCATCCGGTCCAGCTGCACGGGGGTCTTGCTGCTGGCGGGCTCGGCCTTCTGTTCCTGCGTGGCGGCCTGCTGCGCCATGGCCGGTGCGGCGGCCACCAGCACCAATGCCGAACCCAGCGCGACAGACAAGCGACTGCGGGCGAACAACGGTCGGTACATGATTTCTCCCTGGTCACGCCAATGTGACTCAGGGGTAAACGCAGGGGCGAATGCGACACCCTACGTCATGAAAAAGTAACAAATGAATCTATTTATTGTTCATTCATACTCTGGGCTGATCTGTCCCTGGGGCATGCCTCGGCAGCACCAGATGGCTTCATTCGCCTCTCTGTTTATACTATCCCCCAGTATAGTTCCGAGGTGGCCCCGCCATGCCGCACTCCCCCGAAGAGAAGAAGAAGGTCCTGGCCCGCGTGCGCCGTATCCGCGGCCAGTGCGATGCGCTGGATCGCGCGCTGGAAGCCGGTGCCGACTGCGGGCCGGTGCTGCAGCAGATCGCCGCCATCCGTGGCGCGGTCAACGGCCTGATGTCCGAGGTGATGGAGGCCCATCTGCGCGAGGAGTTCGGCCAGCCTGCGGCCTCCGATGAACAGCGCGCCGAACGCGTGCGCGACATGAGCGCGTTGATCCGCTCGTACCTGAAATAAGCATCGGCGCCATATCCCGCCGATCGTCCTGCCATTCCCTTTCCGCCTGATACTGGAGAAGCCACCATGAAGTCCCGTGCCGCCGTCGCCTTTGGTCCCGGCCAGCCGCTGCAGATCGTCGAGATCGACGTCGCCCCGCCGAAGAAGGGCGAGGTGCTGGTCAAGATCACCCACACCGGTGTCTGCCATACCGATGCCTTCACCCTGTCCGGCGATGATCCGGAAGGCCTGTTCCCGGTGGTGCTGGGCCATGAAGGCGCCGGCATCGTGGTGGAGGTCGGTGAGGGCGTGACCAGCGTCAAGCCCGGCGACCACGTGATTCCGCTGTACACCGCCGAGTGTGGCGAGTGCCTGTTCTGCAAGAGCGGCAAGACCAACCTGTGCGTGTCGGTGCGTGCCACCCAGGGCAAGGGCGTGATGCCCGACGGCACCAGCCGCTTCAGCTACAACGGCGAGCCGCTGTACCACTACATGGGTTGCTCGACCTTCAGCGAGTACACCGTGGTGGCCGAAGTCTCGCTGGCGAAGATCAATCCGGACGCGAACCCGGAGCACGTCTGCCTGCTCGGTTGTGGCGTCACCACCGGCATCGGCGCGGTGCACAACACCGCCAAGGTGCAGGAAGGCGACAGCGTGGCGGTGTTCGGCTTGGGTGGCATCGGCCTGGCGGTGATCCAGGGTGCGCGCCAGGCCAAGGCCGGCCGCATCATCGCGGTGGACACCAACCCGTCCAAGTTCGAACTGGCGCGCGAATTCGGCGCCACCGACTGCATCAACCCGAAGGACTACGACAAGCCGATCCAGCAGGTCATCGTCGAGATGACCACCTGGGGCGTGGACCACAGCTTCGAGTGCATCGGCAACGTCAACGTGATGCGCGCGGCGCTGGAATGCGCGCACCGTGGCTGGGGCCAGAGCGTGGTGATCGGCGTGGCCGGTTCGGGCCAGGAGATCTCCACCCGTCCGTTCCAGCTGGTGACCGGGCGCAAGTGGATGGGCACCGCCTTCGGCGGCGTGAAGGGCCGCAGCCAGTTGCCGGGCATGGTGGAGGACGCGATGAAGGGCGATATCGAACTGGCACCGTTCGTCACCCACACCATGGACCTGGACAAGATCAACGAAGCCTTCGACCTGATGCACGAAGGCAAGTCGATCCGGTCGGTGGTTCACTACTGAGCCGCGTCATGGGCTGGCTGGATGCCCTGCGCCGGCCGCGTGCGGAAGACCCGCGCGCGGCCCTGGTGGTTCCGATCGAGCAGGCGTTGCGTGCGCTGGGCTGGGTAGTGGGGGAGGTGGGGCCACCGCGTGCGGTGACCTCGGCCTTCGGCAGCGACGATGGCATGCCGTTCGAGCAGTGGCTTGCGCAGGTATTCCTGCCGCGCCTTCATGAGGCGCGCGCGGCCGGTCAGTGGCCGCCGCGCAGCGATGTGGCCGTGGCGGCCTGGCGCAATCTTGATGGCCAGCCTGGCGTCGAATCGTTGCTGCGCCTGCTGGCGCAGCTGGATGAACGGATCAACAAAGGCATCCACGCCGCGCGTGGATAAGCCGACCAAGGTCGGCATCTACCAGAAGCACGCGTGCGCTGACGCGCCGCGCAGGAGAGCACCATGGAACGTATTGAACACCGCGCCTGTTTCGGCGGCTGGCAGGACGTCTACCGGCATCATTCCACCACGCTGGGCTGCGACATGCAGTTCGCCGTGTACCTGCCGCCGCAGGCGGAAACGCAGAAACTGCCGGTGCTGTACTGGCTGAGCGGGCTGACCTGCACCGAGCAGAACGTCATCACCAAGGCGGGCGCGCAGCGCTACGCGGCCGAGCATGGCGTGATCATCGCCGCGCCCGATACCAGCCCACGCGGCGATGACGTGGCCGATGCCGAGGGCTATGACCTGGGCAAGGGGGCGGGGTTCTACCTCAATGCCACCCGTGCACCGTGGGCGAAGCACTACCGCATGCACGACTACGTGGCGCAGGAACTGCCGGCACTGATCGAGGCGAATTTCCCGGTCACCGATGCGCGCGGCATCAGCGGCCACTCGATGGGCGGTCACGGTGCGCTGGTGATCGCGCTGCGCAACCCGGGGCGCTACCGCAGCGTGTCGGCGTTCTCGCCGATCGTTGCGCCCAGCCACGTGCCGTGGGGGCAGAAGGCCTTCCACGCCTACCTGGGCGACAACCCGGCGGACTGGGCGCAGTGGGATGCCAGCGAACTGGTCGCGGTGGCCACTGAGCGCCTGCCGTTGCTGGTCGACCAGGGCGAGGCGGACGAATTCCTGCAGACCCAGCTGCAACCGCAGCGCCTGCAGCAGGCCTGTGATGCCGCCGGCCATCCGCTGACCCTGCGCCTGCAGCCGGGCTACGACCACAGCTACTACTTCATCGCCAGTTTCATCGGCGAGCACATCGCCCACCACGCCCGCGCCCTGCGCGGCTGACGGCTTTCCGGTAGTGCCGGCCGCTGGCCGGCAACCTGCAGCCCTGTGATTCCCCGGGATTGCCGGCCAGCGGCCGGCACTCCCATGGGGGGGGGGGCACGCGACGTGTCGTATTGCCGTATTGGATCACGTGGCCGTGGCGCGGGCGGGGCTATCGTGCGTCCATACGGCCTTGCGGATCGGGGGATGCATGCCGGTAGTGCTGGCGCTGCTGTATGTGCTGTGCCACGGCCTGGTCGTGGCCCTGTGGCCTGGCCCCGCCGGGGTCGGCTCCTTCGTTTTCCTGACCGGCGCCCCGTTGCTGGCGGCGGCCGCCTGCCTGTGGCGGGCCCGCCGCGACCGCGCGGCACTGGGGTGGCGCGCCACGGCATTGGCACTGCTGCTGTGGGCCGGCGGCATGGCGTTCAACATGATCGACGCCTTGGGCGCCGGGCGTGCTGATTTCACCCCGCGCGCAAGCCTGTTCCTTTACGTGCTGTATGGCGTGCCCCTGGTGTTCATCCTGGCGCGGGCACGCCGCGAGCGTCTGAGCATCAGCCTGATCGACGCGGCGATGGCGGCGCTGCTGGGTGTGCTGTTCTTCGTGCACACCGCATCGTTCGCCGCCCGTGTCGACATCGACGCCCATGCGATGTCCAACATGCAGCGCATGTTCGACATCCAGAACCTGTGTATCGCCGCGTTCGCCGTGGTGCGATGGCTGGCCGGCGACGTGCCCGAACGGCGCAGGTTCTTCCGCGCACTGGCGCTGTACGCACTGGCCTATCTGCTGGTGGCCTACTACATCAACCACTACACCTCCGATGATGCATTCGGTGCGTTCAACGATCTGCTGATCGACGTACCTTTTCTGCTGATCGCCTGCCTGGCGCTGGACACGAGGCCGGACACAGGCACCACGGCACACCCGCGGCTGGCGAGGACGGTGCAGGCCGCCGGTCCGATCATCCTGCCATTGCTGCTGCTGGTGGTCGGCACGCTGGTGGTCGATCATGCGCGGCCGTTGGCCGTTGCCGGCTTCGTCGTAGCCACCCTTGGCTTCGGCCTGCGCAGCGTCCTGCTGCAGACCGATCTTCTGGAACGCCAGGCAGCACTGGATCAACTGGCGCGGCAGGATGGCCTGACCGGCGTGGCCAACCGCCGCGAGTTCGACGCACGGCTGACGTCCGAGTGGAATCGCGCACGGCGCAGCGGCACCGAGCTGGGCCTGCTGCTGGTGGATATCGACCACTTCAAGGCCTTCAACGACCAGCACGGCCATCCGGCCGGTGATCGTTGCCTGCAGGCGGTGGCCGGGGTGCTGAAGGCCATAGCCGGTCGCGGTGGTGACAGCGTTGCGCGTTATGGCGGTGAAGAGTTCGCCGTCATCGTGCCCGGAAGCCCGTTGTCGGGCGTGCTGGCGCTGGCCGAGCGGCTGCGCGAAGCGGTCGAAGCGCTGCCATTGCCGGAAGGCCCGGTCAGCATCAGCGTCGGCGTGGGTTACCTGCATCCGCCGGCTCTGGCCAGTGCCGATCAGTTGCTGGCAGACGCCGATGCCGGCCTGTATGCCGCCAAGCGGGCTGGCCGCAACCAGGTGATCCTGCATGCGCACGTGCTGGATGACGAGGGCAGCACGCACGGAACGATGGACTGCTGAGCAGCTCTCTGCATGCGATCACACGGGGGGCGCGACGGCTTATCGCTGCCGCAACCAGCCGGTCGGATCGAGCAGCCTCAGCCCGACCGGTGACAACGAGCGCTGGCGCAACGGCAGGTTTGCCGCCTGCACGGCCATCGCACAGCGCGCCAGCTGCTGGCGCAACGGTGCCAGCGTGTCATCTTCGCGCGGGCGTGCATGCCGCCACTGGGCGATGCGCAGCAGGCAGACCAGCAGGTCCAGTTCGCTGGCCGCGATGAACGGTGAGCCAGCGGGCAGCAGGTCGATCGGGGCGGTGGGCGTGGCCAGCAGCGGCAGCAGGCCGACGAACGCGTCGCAGCCTTCGGGATCAATACCGAGGCTGCTCAGCTGGGCGAGTCCATCGGCCTGTTGATCAGGATCGTGCAGCTGGCGTATCGCCGCCAGCAGTGCCTGTTCGCCGCGGCCGAACTGGCGGCCGAAGGCGCGGTAGTTGACGCGGGTGGGAAACAACGGGGAACGGGAGGCCATGGTTGCTAGGGTTGTGGGTCGCGGGTTTCCACCAGCACGGGACAGGGCGCGTGGTCGATGGTCCATTGCCCGATCGAGGGTTCGAACAGGCGTTCCAGGCGGGACAGGTGGCGGTGGCCGATGACGATCAGGTCGCACTTCAGGCGCCGGGCCTGCTCGCTGATCACTTCGCCCGGGTCACCCGAGGGAATCTGCGCGATGGCGTCGACGCCGCGCTCGCGCAGCTCGGCCAGGGCTTCGGCCAGCACCGCTTCGGCCCGCGAGCGCTGGCGGGCGGCTTCCGGGTACTCGATGCGGTCGGCTTCGCTGGCATCGGCCGCCAGCGCGAATTCGGGGTCGAGCACGCACAGCAGGTGCAGGCGGCTGTGGGGGCCGGCGATGGCTGCGGCCAGGTCCAGCACGCGTGCGTGCTGGGGGCCACCGTCCAGGGCGACCAGCAGGGTATTGAACATGGATGTCTCCTTGGCAGGCCGGGGATGGTCGCCGATGTCACTGCGCGCACCCATGCCGTGCGCGGCAGTCAATGAATGCGTAAAACGCAATCCGCTGTGGTTACAAGTGTCGTAGAGTCATCTGATTTACTGGAGACTGTCATGCCCCTGCCGGACCTGAACCTGTTGCTGGCACTGGACGTGCTGATTGACGAATGCAGCGTGGCCGCCGCCGCGCGGCGGATGAACCTGAGCGCGCCGGCGATGAGCCGTACCCTGGGCCGGATCCGCACCGCGCTGGGCGACCCGGTGCTGGTGCGTGCCGGCCGCGGTCTGGCCCCCACGCCCCGCGCGCTGCAGCTGCGTGAGCAGGTCCGCGATGTGATCGAGCAGGCCCACCGTGTGTTCAACGCCGGTCGCGAGATCGACCTGCGCACCCTGGAGCGCACCTTCAATGTCCGCGCCAATGATGTCTTCATCGGTGGATTCGGCGGACGCCTGCGTGAACTGTTCCGCCAGCAGGCGCCGCGCGCGGTGCTGCGCTTCGTGCCCGAGGGCGATACCGACGACGACGCGATGGCGCAGGGCCGGATCGACCTGTACATCAGCACCGCCGGCAAGCATGCACCCGATACCAAGGTGCAGAACCTGTTCAGTACCTCGTTCATGGGCGCCGCGCGCGAAGATCATCCGTTGTTCGATGAGGAGATCAGCGCCGAGCGTTTTGCTGCCTGCGACCACATCGCGGTGTCGCGGCGGGGGCTGCCGCGTGGCCCGATCGATGACGACCTGGCCACGCTGGGCCTGCAGCGGCGGGTGGCGCTGATCAGCCCGACCTTCCACGGCGCGATCTTCGCTGCCGCCGAGTCGGACCTGATCCTGCCGCAGATGCCGAGCGTGATGCTGGAGCGGATCGTCAGCATGCGCCTGCCGCTGCGCCTGTTCCCGCTGCCGATCCCGGTGCGCACCGCCGCCATCGTCCAGGCCTGGCACCCGCGGCTGGACAACGATGCTGCGCACCAGTGGCTGCGGCGCTCGATCAAGACCATGTGCGAAAGCGCAGGGGAGGCTCCGCGCTAGCGCAGGGGAGGCTCCGCGCTGACACTTTCATGCGTGCGCGTGACGCACGCCTGGGATGCGGGTTGCGCCATTTTTCGCAGGGTACCAGCTCCCTAGACTGCGCTCCCCGGAGTTTCACTGAGCGCATTCCAATGACCCCCAACATGCCGTGCACTGCACGGATCGGTGCCCGGCGATGAGTACGCCGGCCGCCGCTGTCCTGGCCGCTGCTGCGCCCCGTCCTGCCGCCGCCCCCGGGCTCGACCGCCGCGTTCTGGTCGGCCTGTGTGGCGTGCTGCTGGCGGTGCTGGTGTCGGGCTTCAACGAGAACATCACCAAGGTCGCCCTGGCCGACATCCGTGGTGCGATGGGTTTCAGCGTCGATGACGGCAGCTGGATCGTCGCCCTCTACAGCGCGATGTCGGTCAGCGCGATGGCCTTCGCCCCGTGGTGTGCCGCCACCTTCTCGCTGCGCCGCTTCGCGCTGGCGATGATCGGTGGCTTCATGGTGCTGGGCGTGCTCTGCCCGCTTGCGCCGAACCTGCAGGTGTTCCTGCTGCTGCGCGCGCTGCAGGGGCTGTGTGGTGGTGCGCTGCCGCCGCTGCTGATGAGCGTGGCACTGCGCTTCCTGCCGCCCGGCATCAAGCTGTATGGCCTGGCGGGCTACGCGTTGACCGCTACCTTCGGCCCGAGCATGGGCACGCCGCTGGCCGCGTTCTGGGTCGAGCAGGTGGGCTGGCACTGGGCGTTCTGGCAGATCGTGCCGTACTGCCTGGCTGCCATGGCGATGGTCAGCTGGGGCCTGCCGCAGGACCCGCTGCGGCTGGAGCGTTTTGCCCAGTTCGATGGCGTGGGCCTGGCGCTGGGCCTGCCGGCGCTGGTGCTGCTGGTGCTGGGCCTGGTGCAGGGCCCGCGCCTGAACTGGTTCGACTCGCCGATGATCACCCTGATGATCGGTGGCGGCGCCGGCCTGATGGTGCTGTTCATGATCAATGAATGGTTCCACCCGCTGCCGTTCTTCAAGCTGCAGCTGCTGGCCAACCGCAACCTCAGCTACTCGCTGGTGACGCTGGGCGGCGTGCTGTTCGTGCTGCTGGCGGTGATCTCGATTCCCTCCGGATTCCTGGCCAGCGTGCAGGGCTACCGGCCATTGCAGACCGCACCGATGCTGCTGTGGGTGGCGCTGCCACAGGTGATCGCACTGCCGTTGGTGGCGGCGTTGTTGAACATCCGCGCAGTGGATTGCCGCTGGGTGCAGGCCACCGGCCTGGCGATGCTGGCGCTGGCCTGCTGGCTGGGCTCGCACTTGGATGTGGCCTGGATCCGCGACAACTTCCTGTGGGTACAGCTGCTGCAGGTATTCGCCCAGCCGATGGCGGTGTTGCCGCTGCTGATGCTGGCCACTGGCGGGCTGGCACCGCAGGACGGTCCGTTCGCTTCGGCGTGGTTCAACACGGTCAAGGGCTTTGCTGCCGTGCTCGCCAGCGGCGTGCTGGATGCCGTCGCCCAGGGCCGCCGTCATTTCCATTCCACCGTGCTGGTCGACCGCCTTGGCGAGCAGCCGTGGCTGGCCGAGGGCCCGCAGCTGGGCGCGCGCCTGCATGCGCAGGTGCAGGCGCTGACCTCGGCCGACCTGTACTGGGTGGTCGCGCTGGTGGCGCTGGCCTTCATTCCCCTCATTGCCTGGATGCCCACCCGCATCCATCCGCCACGTGCCGTGGCCTGAACCTTTCGCAGGAACCCCCTCATGACGATCAATCGAACCACCCTCAACACCGGCCTGGGCCTGGGCGTGCTGGCCCTGGCCGTCGGCGCGTGGCTGCTGCTGCGCGATGGCGGCCACCAGACCACCAACAATGCGTACGTGGTGGCCGACTACACCCTGGTAGCGCCGAAGATTCCCGGCTTCGTCAGTGCTGTGGAAGTCGAGGACAACCAGTCGGTGAAGGCGGGCGACGTGCTTGCCCGCATCGACGACCGCGACTACCAGGTGGCCCTGCAGGCGGCCCGTGCCGACCTCGCCAATGCCCGTGCACAGCTGGCCAACGCGCAGGCCGCACTGGCCCAGCAGGACTCGCTGATCGAACAGGCCAGGGCCAGTGTCGATGTCAGCCGTTCCGAACTGACCCTGGCCAGCGCCGACCAGCAGCGTTACCGCGAACTGGCCCGTGATGGCGCCGGTACGGTGCAGAACGCGCAGCAGGCGCAGTCGAAGCAGGCCGTGGCCAGTGCGCACCTGCAGCAGGGCCAGGCCGCGCTGTCGACCGCACGCCAGCGCACCGACATCCTCAGCGCTGGCGTGCAGGCCGCACAGGCGGCGGTACAGCGTGCAGAAGCGGCGCAGGCGCGTGCCGAACTGGACCTGTCGCACACCGTGCTGCGCGCGCCGATCGACGGCATGGTCGGCCGCCGTGCGGTACGCGTGGGCGCCTACCTGACCCCGGGTACGCCGGTGGCTGCGGTGGTACCGCTGAAGCGCGCCTTCGTGGTCGCCAACTTCCAGGAAACGCAGATGACCCGCATGCAGGCCGGCCAGCAGGTCGAACTGAAGGTGGACGTATTCCCGGGCAAGCCGCTGCGCGGGCACATCGACAGCATTGCACCAGCCACCGGCGTCACCTTTGCTGCAGTCGCACCAGAGAACGCCACCGGCAACTTCACCAAGGTGGTGCAGCGCATTCCGGTGAAGATCGTGCTGGAGCCGGGCCAGCCGCTGCTGGACCAGCTGCGTGCCGGCATGTCGGTGGAAGCCAGTGTTGACCTGGGCAGCCGCGCCCGCGCGCAGAGCGTGCAGCACAGTCCGGGCCACAAGAGCGGGGAGGGCGCATGAGCGCAGTCACCGTGTTCCGCACCTTCGTTGCGGCCAGCCTGTGCACGGCCTTGGCTGCCTGCACGATGGGGCCGGACTTCGTACGCCCGCAGGCGGAACTGCCCAGCCACTGGCAGGGTGAGGCCGTCGCCGGCAACGCCATCGACCAGGACGCGGCCTGGTGGGCCGGTTTCGACGATCCGCTGCTGGGGCAGCTGGCCAACCAGGTGCTGGCGGCCAACCTGGACCTGCAGCTGGCGGCCAACCGCGTGCAGCAGAGCCGTGCTGCACGCGGCATCACCGCCGCCGATCGCCTGCCCAGCGTCAGCGCGAGCGCCAGTGGCGTGCGTGCACGCAACAGCGAGGTGGGCCTGAATGATCCGTCCGGCAACGGCGGCCGTGATGACTACGGGCTGTTCCAGGCCGGCATCGGGTTGAGCTGGGAGCTGGACCTGTGGGGGCGTGTGCGCCGCCAGGTGGAAGCGGCCGACGCACGCGTGCAGATGGCCGAGGAGGATGCACATGCGGTGCGCATCGCGCTGCTGGCGGAAACCGCGCGTGATTACCTGCAGCTGCGTGCGACGCGGCAGCTGCTGGCGATCACCGAGGACAACCTCAGCATCGCCCACGACATGAAGCGCCTGACCGAGGCACGCCAGCAGCAGGGCGTGGCCAGCACGCTGCAGGTGTCCAGCGCGTCCGCGCAGGTGGCATCGCTGCAGGCCCGCATCGCGCCGCTGCGGCATCGTGAATCGCAGCTGCGCAATGCGCTGGCGTTCCTGCTGGCGCAGCCGCCGCAGGCGCTGGACGCGCAGCTGCAGGATGCACGCCGTGACTGGCCGGCGTTGCCGGCCGTAGCGGTGGGGTTGCCCAGCGAACTGGCCGAGCGTCGCCCGGACATCCGTCGTGCCGAAGCGGCACTGCATGCGGCAACGGCCGGCATCGGCGTGGCCAAGGCCAGTTTCCTGCCGCGCATCACCTTGAATGGCGACGCTGGGTTCCAGGCCAAGCAGCTGGATGATCTGGATGGCTGGAACGCGCACCGCTTCAGCATCGGGCCGTCCATCAGCGTACCGATCTTCCAGGGCGGGCGGCTGAAGGCCAACCTCGCGCTGAGCAGGCTGCAGCAGCAACAGTCGGCGCTGCAGTTCCGCCGTACCGTGCTGCAGGCATGGCACGAAGTGGATGACGCCATGGATGGCTACAGTGCCGAGCAGCAGCGCACGGTGCAGCTGCACGTGGCGGTGGATGAGAGCGAGACGGCACTGGGGGCGGCGCGCCGGCAGTACCAGGCCGGCGTGGTCGACATGCTGGACGTGCTGACCACCCAGCGCATCGCACTGGACAACCAGGCCGCGCTGGCCAACAGCCAGGCCACCGCCGCGATCGCGCGTGTAGAGCTGTACCGCGCGCTGGGCGGAGGCTGGTAGCGATAGGGAAACGCCGGGCCATGCCCGGCGGTTCGTCGGTAGTTGCCAACCTTGGTTGGCAGTTTTTTTGGAGCGCCAACCAAGGGTGGCGTCTACCAGAGCCCGTCGTGCGCCGGGCCACGTGCTGTGGACCCGGTGGACGCATCAACGCCGGTCCGCTACCTCGCCGTAAAACCAGTATTCCTGTTCCAGACCGTCATCGTGGTCGGTGGGAGGAATGCTGACCTGCACACCTCGCTCCTCAACGCCTTGGGGTAGGACGAGCTGCCATTCGGCGGAAAGACTGCGCGAGGTGATGGCGGTGACCTGGCCATCCGCTGTCGAGGCGACGTGGCCCTGGAAGTACGCTTCGTCCAGGTAAAGGCAAATCTCGCTGGAGAACATCCCTGGCTGGGCGATGCAGCAGGTTACCCGCACAGTAGCTTGTGAAGCGGGCCGCGACTGGATCAGATTTGCGCAGGCGCTGATGAGCGATTGGGCACAGGCACGCTGGATTCTCAGGGTGGTGGCCGGGCCTTCGATCAGACCGGCTCGGGTCGGAACCTTGTAGTTCCAGTAGCGAGCTTGACTGCCCAACTCCTCTGGCGAGGGAAACGCACCACTGAAGCAGTCAGCCCAATGCTGCAGGTCGCGTAGTCGGCGTGGGGCATCGCGCAGCTTCTTCTCGCCGCGCGTACCCGGCCGGGTGATGGCATCTCTGTTTCTCATTCCCACAGTGTGCCAGCCACATGCGCGGCGGGTTGGAAAGCGCCAACCGAGGTTGGCATCTACCGGAGCAGCCCTCGGAAGCGCAGGGCCATGTCCGGCGGCGCGTCAGTAGTGGCCAACCTTGGTTGGCAGCCGTTTGTGCAAGCGCCAACCAAGGTTGGCGTCTACCAGAGCATGGTCATCGGCACCGGGTCGATCACGACACGGGCACGGTAGCGCCGGGCCATGCCCGGCGGGCGGGTGCCTCAACGCACGTCGCGCAGTTCCCAGTGGCTGCCGGCCAGCAGGCGCAGGCGCTGCTTGAACACGTCACTGTCGATGCGGGTGGTGGCGACCAGGTTGATGCGCAGGTCCTTCTGCTCGCCGGTCACGGTGGCCTCCGGATCGGTCACGCCCCACTGCGGTTCCACCGCGTCCGGGTCGGGCTGCTTGGCCTTCCAGCGCTCGAACAGCGTGCCGCTGCGCAGGGCATCCTGCAGCTCTTCGGCGAAACCGGCGGCGCCCTGCGAGTGGAAGGACAGGTCAGGGTCATTGCCGCGGGCCTTGGACGGGTCGGGCAGGCTGATGTGGTACTGCGCAGGCATGGAGTTCTCCTTGAAGTGCGGCAAGACTGGCACAACCGCAGTGGAATCGATGTGCAGATTCCGGCCGTGGCCAGCGCTCATTCGAACCGATGCGGCCCATCGGCGAAGCCTACGGTGACCGCGCCCTTGCCGACGTTGACCATGCCGGTCAGGCTCATCACCGATTCGTACACGGTCACGCCATGGGTGGCGCAGACCTCTTTCAGCTGTGCGTAGCCGGGCAGGGCACGCAGCTCGTCCAGTTCTCCGCCGTAGCTGACGCACACCGTCGGCGTCATCAGTCCGGCACGTACGCGCTGGCCGACCACCGCGAACAGCTTCTGCACGGCATTGTCGAATCCCTTGATCTTGGCCACCGACCCGGTTTCGCCGCGGTAGCCGTGCAGCACCGGCTTGATGTCCAGCGCGCTGCCCAGCGCCGCACTGAGCAGGCCGACACTGCGGTCGCCCTTGTGCCGTGCGCGCGCACGCATGTAGTACAGGTCACGGGTGACCATGTAGCCGTGCACGTTGCCGGCCAGTTCCTCCAGCCGCTCGCGGATCTGCTGCACGCTGGCGTTGCTCTCGCGCAGGCGCACGGCTTCCACCGCCGTAACCGCCTGCGCGGCGAACAGGTTCTGGGTATCGAGCACGCGCAGCGCGAACGGTGAGTTGTAGCCTGCCGCCTGGCGCACCGGCTTGTAGTCGTTGAGGATGGCGAAGCTGGCCTGCAGCGCGTTGTCGTGGATCGGGCTGCGGGTCTTGGTGATGGTCATGCAGAACACGTGGTCGTAATCGATCACCAGCTGCTGCAGGAACAGGTCGCGGATCTGGTTGACACTGAAGGGAATGGTTTCCGCCTCGGCGCCGTGTTCGGCCACGTGCGCGTGCAGGAAGCTCAGGGTGGCCTGTTCATCGCGATGATCGGCCAGCACCGCTTCGCCGATGCGTACGGTGATCGGCAGCAGCACGATGTTGTGGGTGGCGATGAAGTCCGGCGGCAGGTCGCAGGCCGAGTCGACGACGATTCCGATGCGCATCCGCGGCTCCCCCTCCAGGGCGGTTGTAGGTTCGGAAACGTGAAATCTATCTCAAATCCCAGCCAGGCGCGCGAGGGAAACGCGCCACGCCCTGTTCAGCGACTGCGCTGCACCGCCACCGGCAGGGTGGCCAGGCGCAGCCATTCGGGCTGCCGCAGCAGGTCAGGATCGGCCAGAACGGCAGCCATCAGCGGGTGCGCGTCGTTGCCCCAGAACAGCTCCTCATCGATAGCCAGGGTCGGCACACCGAACACCCCGGCGCCAATTGCGGCCTCGGTGTTACGGCGCAGCTGCTCCTTCACCGCCGGGTCGGCGATGGCG
This sequence comes from Stenotrophomonas sp. 86428_Sma, assembly GCF_056481585.1. Lineage (NCBI taxonomy): Bacteria > Pseudomonadati > Pseudomonadota > Gammaproteobacteria > Lysobacterales > Lysobacteraceae > Stenotrophomonas > Stenotrophomonas sp. 86428_Sma. The sequence continues at coordinate 4,166,073 of NZ_CM151156.1, read as the reverse complement.
CTGGCGACATCGTCAATACCCAGCTGTGCGGCCGGTTCGCGCAGGGCGTCAGGGCTGTCGGCCGCGTTGCCGTCGCGCCAGATCCAGTCGAACAGGACGTCCACCGCCTGCACGCTGGCACCCGCGGCCAGGCACAGGCGCAGGGCGGGCAGCGGGTTGAACGGATGGCCGGGCGGGAATCGCAGCGGTGTGCCCTCGGCCTGCGCGGTCCACAACAGTTGGCGGTAGATGAAGCGCCGCTTGGCCGGAATCTCCGCCGGACCGAGATTGCCAAGGTGATGCAGCACCGCACCGAAGGCGATCGGCACGGTCTGGATCTGCGCGAACTGCGGCAGCTGCTTCAGCTTCTGCCAGTGCAGGTAGGAGTAGGGCGAGATGAGGTCGAAGTACCAGCGCAGTGTCGCCATCGGTGTGTCCTCGTGTGCGGTCAGGGCTGCGCGTTGCGCTGCAGGTAGCGGTCACGCAGTTCAGTCTGGCGTGAGCGCATCGGCATCGCACGGCCGCCCAGCCAGACCTGCTCGGCATAGTGCGCCACGTCCAGCGGATCGCCCTCCCACAGCACCAGGTCGGCGCGCTTGCCGGGCTCGATGCTGCCGATCTGGTCGGCCACCCCAAACGCCTGTGCAGGCACCCGGGTCAGCCCGGCCAGGCCATCGGCCCACGGCAGGCCGTTGGCCACCGCGTTGCCGGCCAGCTGGCGCATCTTGCGCGCGTTGTGGGTGGCGTCGCCGCGCTGCACGAACGACACCGGCACGCCGGCACGCTGCAGGCGCGCGGCGTTTTCCAGGGTGGCGCCGATCTGGTCGAAGCTGGCCGGCAGGTTGGCCAGCACGTCGACGAACACCGGTACGTGCGCAGCGGCCAGCTCTGGGGCTACCTGCCAGGCTTCGCTGGCACCGGCGATGGCGATCTTCACCTTTTCGCGGGTGGCCCAGCGCAGCAGCTGGCGGATATCGGAGGCGCGATCCACCTCCACCACGATGCGGCCCTGGCCGGCCAGGTAGCGACTGAGTGTGCGGCGTCCGGCTGGCGTCAGCAGCGCGTGCGGCGAGTCCGCAGCCACCTGTCCGCGTGCTTCGTCGATCATCTGCTGCAACAGCATCCATTGCGCGGCGCGCGAATGCCCGGTCAGTTCGGAGGCGGCCGCGCCGATGCGCAGGAACAGGGCACGCGGGCCGATCGGATCGGCGCTGCCATCGAGCCGCATCACGCCGCCCTGGCCGGCCACGAAACCACCGCCGGTGGCAGCGCCCAGCGCAGTGAAGCCGATGCCTTCCAGCCGCGTGACCGGAATCAGCACTGAGGCCGGGTTGTAGGCGAGGGTGACGTCGAATTCCGGCCGCAGTGGCTGCTCACCGAGCTTCAGAGAACTGTCCACCGTGCTCGATTCACCGGAAACTTCTTCGATGCCAGTCTCGGTGATGCCACCGAACAGTGCCGGTGTCAGGGGACGGCCATTGGCCTCGACCACGCTGGCGCCGGCCGGCGCCGACAGGCCGTTGCCCACCGCGCGGATGATGCCGCCCTGCACCAGCACATCGGCGTTCTGCAGGCTGCCACGTGCGCTGGCGGTGTGCACCGTTGCGTTGCGCACCAGCAGGTCCTGCGCCGATGCCGTGGTTGCCAGCAACAGCAACGCCACCACGGTAGCGCCGGGCCATGCCCGGCGACGCTTGTTCAACACGCCCATCAGCGCACCTCCTGGCCAAGCTGGAAATCGGAACGCGGCGTCGCTGCCGGTGCACTGCGGTCGTACAACCTGCGGCCATCAATGAAGACCTGCTCGGCCAGCGCGTACGAGCTGAAGGGATTGCCGTTCCAGACCACCACATCGGCCATCTTGCCGGCCTCCAGGGTGCCGGTCTGGCCTTCAATGCCCAGTGCCTTGGCGGCGTTGGCGGTCATCCAGGTGATGGCATGTTCGGGCGTGATCTCCGGCATGCGCGCGCGGCGCGCGGACGCCATCACCTTGGCCGCTTCCTGGTTCAGGCGCTGGATGCCTTCGGGTGAGTCGGAGTGGACGATGGCGCAGCTGCTCTTCGGCCGGTCGACCAGCGCGATGTTCTCCGGGATGCCGTCGAAGGCTTCCATCTTGAAGCCCCACCAGTCGGCCCACAGCGCACCGCAGACGCCGTCGGCGGCCAGCCGGTCGGCCAGCTTGTAGGCCTCCACGCCGTGGTGGAACGCAGCGACCTTGAAACCGAATTCCTTGGCCAGATCGAGCATGGTGGCCATTTCGTCGGCGCGGTAGCAGTGGATGTGCACGCGGATGTCGCCTTCGATCGCACCGGCCAGCGTGTCCAGCTTGAGATCGCGCTTGCCGCCGGCATCACCGGCGCTGTCGCCCTTGTCGCTGCCGAACCAGCCCTTGCGCTTGGCCGGCTTCGGCTTGTTCTTGGCGATGTAGTCGGCGGCATCGATGAAGGCGGCGCGGTAGCCGGCCACGTTGCCCATGCGCGTGGCTGGGGTCACGCCCTTGCCTTCGCCATAGACGCGCTTGGGGTTCTCGCCGCAGGCCATCTTCAGGCCCCACGGTGCACCGGGGAACTTCATCGCCTGGTAGGTCACCGCGGGTACGTTCTTGAGGGTCACGCCGCGGCCACCCACCAGGTTGGCCGAGCCCGGCAGCACCTGCATGCTGGTCACGCCGCCGGCCAGCGCAGTGGCGAAGCCCGGGTCCTGCGGCCACACCGAGTGTTCGGCCCAGACGTTAGCGGTGACCGGTGCGGTCATCTCGTTGCCGTCGCTGTGCGCGCCGACGCCGGGGCTGGGGTACACGCCCAGGTGCGAGTGCACGTCGATCAGGCCAGGGGTGACCCACTTGCCCTGCGCATCGATGCGGGTGACACCGGCATCGGCCTGCAGCTGGCGGCCAACGGCGACGATGCGGCCCTCGCGCAGCAGCACGTCGGCATTGTCCAGGCGCTGGCCGGTGCCGGTCAGCACGGTGGCGTTCTGGATCAGCACCGGCGCATCGGGATGCGCCTGGTAGGTGCTGGGGTAGGGATCGGCGACGAAGCGCGAGGCGCCCACCGCCGGAGCCGTGCTCAATGAAAGCAGTGCCAGGGCTACCCCGGCGCGCAACAACGTCGATGCCATGCAGTTCCCCTTGCAGCTGGTCCAACCGTCGACGCTAGCCCGGAGGCGGCGGGCTTGCCAAGTGACCTTCTTCACAGGCCTGTCGACGGTGGCTCGACGGCACCGGCCGGGTGGCTGAAAATACCCGGTCCCCCGCCGTACCGGACTGCCCATGAAGAGCAAGCAGGAAATCGTCGACAACTGGCTGCCGCGCTATACCGGCGTACCGCTGGACCAGTTCGGCCAGCACATTCTGCTGACCAACTTCGGCGGCTACCTGCATACGTTCTCCGAGCTGACCGGCGCGCCGGTCATCGGCCTGGACCGGCCGATGGCCAGTGCCACCATCGATGGCATCACCATGATCAACTTCGGCATGGGCAGTCCCAATGCCGCGATCATCATGGACCTGCTGTCGGCGGTGATGCCCAAGGCGGTGCTGTTCCTGGGCAAGTGCGGTGGTCTCAAGCGCAAGAACCAGCTGGGCGACCTGGTGCTGCCGATCGCGGCGATCCGCGGCGAGGGTACCTCGGGCGACTACCTGCCGCCGGAAGTACCGGCGCTGCCGGCCTTCGCGCTGCAGCGTGCGGTTTCAACCATGATCCGCGACCTCGGCCACGATTACTGGACCGGCACCGTCTACACCACCAACCGCCGGGTCTGGGAGCACGACGAGGCCTTCAAGGAGCGGCTGCGGGCAATGCGCTGCATGGCCATCGACATGGAAACGGCCACGGTGTTCGCCGCCGGCTTCGCCAACCACATCCCCAGCGGCGCGCTGCTGCTGGTTTCGGACCAGCCGATGATCCCGGACGGGGTCAAGACCGAGGCCTCCGATGCCAAGGTCAGCTCCCAGTTCGTGGAAAACCATATCCAGATCGGCATCGAGGCGCTTAAGCTTATCCGGCGCAACGGCAAGTCGGTCCGCCACCTGCGCTTCGACGAATGATGATGAAGACCGGGCGCGGGGCGTCCGGGCCTGGGAGTAGGTAATGGACGTTGCCGCGCAAGTGGTGGAATTCTGGAAGGAGGCGGGCCCTGCGAAGTGGTTCGCCCGCGACGACGCGTTCGACGCGCAGTTCCGCCAGTTGTTTCTGGATGAGCATTTCGCCGCCGCTTCGCGCGGGCGCGAGCATTGGCTGGGCAGTGCCGAAGGGGCGCTGGCCCTGATGCTGCTGCTGGACCAGTTCCCGCGCAACTGTTTCCGGGGCACTGCCCATTCCTACGCCACCGATGGCCTGGCCCGGCATTACGCCATGCGTGCCATCGAGGAGGGCCTGGACCTGCAGCTGGTGCCGAAGCTGCGCGCCTTCATCTACCTGCCGTTCGAGCACTCCGAGGATCCGCTGGACCAGGACCGCTCGGTGGCGATGTTCGACGTGCTGGGTGACAAGGAATACCTGCAGTACGCCGAACTGCACCGCGACATCATCCGCCGTTTCGGGCGCTTCCCGCATCGCAACGCCGTGCTGGGCCGCATCCCCACGCCGGAAGAACTGGATTACCTGGCCGAAGGCGGGTTCGCCGGCTAAGAAAAAGGGGACGGAGGGGATTAAGTCGTTTGAGGCACAAACGACTTAATCCCCTCCGTCCCCTTTTTCAGTGCCGATCAGTACTTCGGCACGCCGTTGTCGACGTCTTCCGACCAGGCGTTGATGCCGCCGGTGACGTTGAACACCTTGGTGAAGCCCAGGGCGCGGAACTGCTCGGCGGCCTGCGCGCTGCGGCCACCGTGGTGGCACATGAACGCCAGTGCGGTGTCCTTGGGCAGGGCCTCCAGCTCCGCACGGCCGTTGCCGTCGAAACTCTTGAACGGCACGCCCACGGCAGCGATCTCGCGCTCGTCGGCCGGGCGCACGTCCACCAGGGTGATGTTGCCGGCACGCACCAGGTCATCGGCATCACGCACGCTGATTTCCTGCACCGGCTTGGGTGCGTTCGGATTGTCGATGGCCAGGCCCTTGCCGCGGATGTCGTCGACCCAGTCGATGGTGATGCCGTTGGCGCGACGCGCGCTGGTCAGGTCGAACTGCACGCGCAGGCCGTTGGACTCGGCAGCGATCGCGCCTTCGTCGTGCGGGGCCAGCTGGAAGTTCGGCTGGAAGCCGGCGTCGATGCTCAGCTGCAGGGCAGCGCCCGGGGCATCGGCCAGCGCGCCCTTGAGCATTTCCACGGCGGCCGGGGTCACGGTGATGCTCGGCGGGGTGCGGTCCGGTGCGGCCATGCCCAGCACGCTGCTCAGCTCGCCGCTGGCGGCCATCTGCAGCACGATGTCGCTGCCACCGACCAGTTCGCCGTCGATGTACAGCTGCGGGATGGTCGGCCAGTCGCCATAGGCCTTGATGCCTTCACGGATTTCCTGGTCGGCCAGCACATTGACGTGGGCGAACTCGACGCCGAGGTCCTGCAGGGCGCCCACGGCCTTGGCCGAGAAACCGCACTGCGGCATCGACGGCTGGCCCTTCATGAACAGCACGACGCGGTTGGCGTTGAGGATGGATTCGATGCGCGAACGCAGGGCGGGATCGAGGGACATGGACGTCGGGTTTCCGGGAATTCGAATCATCAATTCTACCCCTCATGGCATCATGGGGGATGAGCAACGCAGGAACATTGCATCGCATCCCGACCCGGCCCTGGCGCTGGCTGCCCCGGCTGGTGGCGTCGCAGTTGGTCGTGATCCTGGTATGGGTACTGGCAGGCTGGAAATGGGGCCTGCCGCTGATGGTGGCCAGCCACGCGCTGTTCATGGTGCCGATATTCCTGCCCAACAGCCGCTTCTATGCGCCGGTGCTGAGCCGACTGCCGGAGGCCGGCAACACGGTATGGCTGACCATCGATGACGGCCCCGGTCCGGAAACCCGTGCCGTGCTCGACCTGCTGGACCGCCACCAGGCACGCGCCACCTTCTTCCTGGTGGGCGAACGTGCGCTGGCGCAGCCGGAACTGGTCGCCGAGATCCTGCGCCGTGGCCACGACCTGGGCAATCACAGCCACAGCCATCCGCAGGCACGCTTCTGGCGGCTGGGCCCGGCGGCGATGCGCGCCGAGATCGAGGGCTGCCAGCATGCCCTGCAGGCGGTAAGCGGCCAGCCGGTGCGCTGGTACCGCTCGGTGGTGGGCATGACCAATCCGTTCGTGGCGCCGGTGCTGCAGCGGTTGGGGCTGGTCCGGGTAGGCTGGAGCGCGCGCGGCTACGACGGCGTCGGCTGCACGCCGGACGGCGTGCTGGCACGGCTGCTGCCAGACCTGTGCCCGGGCGCGATCGTGCTGCTGCACGAAGGTGCCGCCCATGGGCACAACCTGGTGATCATCGAGCGCGTGCTGCAGGCGCTGGACGAGCGCGGGCTGAAGGCGCAGCTGCCGGCCGGATAACCGGTAGCGCCGGGCCGCGCCCGGCGAGCGCAGCGGCATGGATGGAATCCGCCGGGCATGGCCCCGCGCTACCGGATGCGGTGCGCCACCAGCAGCCAGCTGTTGAACGGGGTACGCCCGTGCAGCGGCCGGGGCGACGTCACCTGCAATCCGGCCTCGATCAATGTCGCCTGCAACACCTGCGGATCGGGATAGTGGCGCGGTCGTGTGCCCATCCAGCCGATCAGCCAGGCCAGCCGGTCGGCCACCCGCGTGGTGCGGTCGCGGCCATCGCCGGTGGCCAGCGGTGTACGCAGCAACAGGCAGCCGCCGTGGGCCACCTGCGCGCTGGCCGCGCGCAGCAGGGCCTGCTGTGGGCCCGCGTCCAGATACTGAAGCACGTCCAGCAGCAGGACGTGCCCGGCCTGCGCCGGCAGCGGCGCCTGCACATCCACGCAGTCGAAGCGCACGTCCTGCAGGTCGGCGGCAGCACGTTGCGCGCGGGTGATCTTGCCGGCATCCACGTCCACGCCCAGGTAATGCTGGGTACCGCCGCGCTGGCGCAGCACATGGGCGAACAGGCCCAGCCCGCAGCCCAGGTCCAGCACCGGCTGCCCATCGTCAGGCAGATGCTGCAGCACGCCGTCGTACAGCGGATCGCTGCCGAGCTTGCCGCGGGTGTAGTAGTAGTCGCGGCGGCTGCCCCAGACCTGCGCCGGCCGGAATGCGTCGGCGATCAAGCGGGCTTGCGGGGCCGCCAGGGGCGTGCAGGGCAGGGGCGTGCCAGTCCGTGGCGTGCCGTCCATCGCCTCAGTCCGTGCCGCCAAGCAGGTGCGCGGCCACCGGCAGGGCGCGCGCGCTCCACAGCGCGTACATCCGCGCCGAAGGGTGCAGGCCGTCTTCGGCAATCATCGCCGGGTCGTCACCGTGGTCACGGCTGATATCGGTGATGTCGACGAAGGCCACGCCCTGCTGGGTGCTGATCACCTCGGCAGCCGCATTGAATTCGTCGGTCTCGATCTCGATCGTGGCCAGGTCGCGGCCACTGCCGGCGCCGAACGGGGTCGCACCCCAATCGGGAAAGGACAGCACCAGCACGCGGCCGGCATCACCGCCAGCGAAACCGATGGCCCGCTGCAGCAGCGCCTGGAACTGGCTGCGGTATTCGTCCAGCGGACGCCCACGGTACTGGTTGTTGACGCCGATCAGCAGGCTGACGAAATCGAACGGCCCCTGCGGCGCGGCCGCATCGATGCCTGCATCAAGTTCGTCGGTGGTCCAGCCGGTGGTCGCAATGGTCTGCGGATCGGACAGCTCAATGCCCTGCGCACGCAGCGCGGTGGCCAGCTGGTGCGGCCAGCGGCCTTCGACTGCAACCGCTTCACCGATGGTGTACGAATCGCCCAGCGCCAGGTAGGACAGGGTCACAGGTCAGGCCACCGAACGGCGCGGCTTCAGCGGCACGACCTTGGTCGCGTCCTCGGCACGGCGGGCCAGGGCACGGTCAATGCGCGCGAATACATCGCGCATCACCGAGGCTTCCGGCATCAGGGTCACGCGGAAATGGTGGCGGTAGGGCACGTTGAAGCTCGAGCCCGGCACCACCAGCACGCCCTCGTTGTTCATCAGGTCCAGCGCGAAGTTGTGGTCGTCGAAGCCCTTCGCCGCAGCGCCGACCACGGCCGGGAACGCGTACAGCGCACCGGCCGGCGCGACCAGCGACAGGTGTTCGCTGGCTTCGCAGGCTTCGATCACCGCACGGCGGGTTTCGTACAGGCGGCCGCCCGGCGTGCACAGCTCGGAAATGGTGTCCGGGCCGTTCACCGCGGCCTCGATGGCGTACTGGCCCGGCACGTTGGCGCACAGGCGCAGCGCACCGAGCAGGTCCAGCGCCGCGCGGAAGTCACCCAGGCGGGCATCGTCGCCGCTGAGGTGGGCCCAGCCCACGCGCCAGCCGCAGGCGCGGTGCACCTTGCTCAGGCCGCTGAAGGTCAGGCACGGATGATCACCGGCCAGCGGCGCGACCGGCTGGAACAGCGCGTCGTCGTACAGGATCTGGTCGTAGATCTCATCAACCAGCAACAGCAGGTTGTGGCGGCGCGCGATCTCCACCACGCGCTCCAGCAGTTCGCGTGGGTAGCTGGCGCCGCTGGGGTTGTTCGGGTTGATCAGCACGATGGCGCGGGTGCGCGAGGAAACCAGCGTCTCGATCTCGCTCGGGTCCGGCTGGAAGCCGTTCTCCGGTGCGCAGCGGTAGTACACCGGGCGGCCATCGTTGAGGATGGTCGAGGCCGACCACAGCGGGTAGTCGGGCGAGGGCACCAGCACTTCGTCGCCGGGATTGAGCAGCGCACGCAGCGACAGGTCGATCAGTTCGCTGACGCCATTGCCGAGGAAGACGCGGTCCGGGTGCGCATCGGGCGCGCCACGGCGGGCGTAGTAGCTGGCGATGGCTTCACGCGCGACCGGCAGGCCCTGCTGGTGCGTGTAGGGGTCGGTGCGGCCCATGTCGTCGGCGATCGCACGCTGAAGGTGCTCCGGCGCGCGGAAACCGAAGGCGCCGGGATTGCCGATGTTGAGCTTGATCAGCTTGCGGCCCTGCGCCTCCAGCTCCCGGGCTCGCCGCGCCAGTTCTCCGCGGATTTCGTAGCGCACTTCGGAAAGGCGCTCGCGGATGGCCAGGGGCTTGGGCGAGTTGGTGGACATGGGAGCTGGGCCGTCAAAAGGCATGGGGCTTCCATCCTACCGGAATTGCTGCAATGCATGGCAAGGGCTCCGGGCCCGTCATTGCTGGGCTGGCAGGGCGCCGGCACAGGTAGAATGGCGGCGATGACCCAGACCCCCGATTTCATCGCCCTGCAGACCATTGGCTGGCCCTGGCCGGGCCCGGCGCAGCAGGCCGACTGGCAGGCCGCGATGGCCGCACATCCGCAGGCCCGCCCGGCACGGGTGATCGAACAGCACCGCACCCACTACGTGGTGGCCGATGGCCCGGATGCGTCGATCAAGGCCGAGTCGCTGCCGGAATGGCAGCGCCCGCGCTTCCCCAGCCATGAACGGCCAGCGGTGGGTGACTGGGTGCTGCTCGATGGCATCCGCATCGTCGCCCTGCTGCCGCGGCGTACCGCGATCAAGCGCGGTGCGGCCGGCGAGCATTACCACCAGCAGGTGATCGCCGCCAACATCGATACGGTGTTCATCGTCTGTGGCCTGGATGCCGACTTCAATCCGCGCCGCATCGAACGCTACCTGCTGCTGGTCGGTGGTGGCGGTGCAGAACCGGTGGTGGTGCTGACCAAGGCCGACCAGACCGAGTACAGCGAGGATGCGCTGGCGGTGCTGGAAGAGCTGGAGATGCAGGGCATCGCGCTGCATGCGATCAACGGCCTGGATGCCGACAGCGTGGCGGTGCTGCAGCCGTGGCTGGGCCCGGGCCGCACGGTGGTGCTGGTCGGTTCCTCCGGTGCCGGCAAGTCCACGCTGACCAACACCCTGCTGGGCGAGCAGCGGATGAAGACCAACGCGGTGCGCGCCAACGATTCGCGCGGACGCCACACCACCACGCACCGCGCGCTGATGCCGCTGCCGACCGGCGCCTGCCTGATCGACACCCCGGGCATGCGCGAGCTGAAGCCGACCGGCGAAGAGACCCTGTCCGAGGGGGGGTTCGCGGACATCGAAGCGCTGGCCGCACAGTGCCGTTTCAACGACTGCAAGCACCAGCAGGAACCGGGCTGTGCCGTGCGTGCAGCGATCGAGGCCGGCGAGATCGAAGAGAGCCGGCTGCTGAACTACTTCAAGCTGAAGGAAGAAGTGGCCGCCGCTGCCGCCAAGCTGGCGGTGCGCCAGGCCGAGACCGCGCAGGAACGCGGTGGCAAGAAGGGCAAGGGCCAGCAGTTCCGCCCGGCAGGCAAGCCGCGCAGGCGTTGATCGGTATCGCGGGGGCGGATCCCATTGCACCGCAATGGGCTCTGACCCCTGCAATGAAACCCGCCTCTGCCTGCTTCGGGTGGATGCCAACTGCCCGCTCCTGGTAGGTGCCAACCTTGGTTGGCACGGATGTATCCGAAGCCCGCCTCTGCCCGCTCCTGGTAGGTGCCAACCTTGGTTGGCACGGATGTATCCGAAGTCCGCCTTCAGCGGATGCCAACCAAGGTTGGCAGCTACCCGATCCATTGCACCTACCAACGTGCGGGCAGGGCGCTATAGTCCGCGCATGGAACCGACTGCGACGCTGGACCGTGACGTGGCCCACCATGCAGCGCTCGATGCGCGCCTGGTCGAGGCCGTGGGAGGCATCCGCCTGCTGGGCCTGACCAGCTGGCCAGCCACGGTGCAGGCACCGTTCCTGGACAGCGTGGCGCGTGGCCAGCCGGTACTGCCGAAGGTGGATTACCCGAAGCTGAACTTCAGCGAAGAACGCCGCGCGCTGGCCGCGATCGCCGCCGACTGTGACGACAGCCATCCGCTGGGCCACTACGTGCGGCAGTCGGCACAGAGCTGGGACCTGGCCGCACAGCTGCTGGAAGGGCTGGGCACCGCTGCAGTCGATACCTGTTCGGTGCAGCTGTTCGGCGCCCCCGAGCAGCCGCTGCCGGGCAATGGCCCGAGTACGCGTGAGGCTGCACGCCACTTCATCCAGATCGCCGCCGAACTGGACCACGAACTGCTGGCGCCGGAAGAACAGGTGCCGGTCTCGGCCATCGCGCTGCAACTGCAACTGCAGAACGATCTGGACGCGTTCTTCGAATCGCGCATCATCCAGGTACAGCTCGATCCGGAGCTGGTGTCCAAGGCCGCCGCCGGCCCGACCCGCATCCGCCTGCGCACTAGTGCGCGCTTCAGTGCCTACGACCGCGCGCAGCTGTTCCACCATGAAGCGCTGGTGCATTCGCTGACCGCCCTGAACGGCCGCGAGCAGCCGGTGCTGCCGAGCCTGGCACTGTCCTCGCCGCGGGTGACGGCCACCCAGGAAGGGCTGGCCACCTTCGCCGAGCAGATCACCGGCAGCATCGACATCGAGCGCCTCAAGCGCATCAGCCTGCGCACCGAAGCGATTGCGATGGCCCGCGAAGGTGCCGATTTCATCGAAGTGTTCCGCTATTTCTGCGATGCCGGGCAGAACGCGGAGGAGAGCTTCGCCTCGGCACAGCGCGTGTTCCGTGGCGTGCCGCCGAGTGGCGGCCTGGCCTTCACCAAGGACACGGTGTACCTGCGCGGCCTGGTGTCGGTGCACACGTTCTTCCGCCACATGCTGGCCGAGGACCGGTTGCAGGTCTGCCGTTGGTTGTTCGCGGGCAAGATGAGCCTGACCGATGCGATCGCGTTCGCGCCGTTGTTCGACGCGGGGGTGCTGAAGCCGCCGCGCTGGCTGCCGCATTGGGTGAGCCGGGCGAATGGCCTGGCCGGGATGCTGGCGTTCTCGCTGTTCGCCAACCGGATACGGATGGACCAGCTGGCGCCGGAATGAAATGCGTTGGCGGATCCTCCAGCGCCTGCCTGCTATCGGTGGGGAGGAGGCGGGGCACCCTGGCCAGGACACGCAAAAACCCCTCCATGGTGCTCGATGGCGCCATCCATGGCGCCAACGGTCCTGGCCAGGGTGCCCCGCCTCCTCCAGACAGTTTCCTGCGGGCGCGGTAGCAGGTCCACCAGAGGGATTGCGCTTGAAAAGCAAAGAGCCGGGCAATGCCCGGCTCTTTGCTTTTGCTTTTCATTGCCTCCGCGCCGGCGCAGGAAATTGTCGAGCGCGGTGGGACGGGCCGAGGCAGGACCGTGAGGCGCATGGATGCGCCGACCGAGCCTACAGGGACGTACTTGCGGCGTGTCCTGCCTCGGCCCGTCCCACCTCGCCCCGCTGCGGTACTGATGCGCCGCAGCGCCCGCTTCTGACTTAGAACTCCGCCGCCACCGTAATGAACAACTGCCGCGGTGCGCTCGCATGGATCGCATAACGCGTGCCCTTCGGATCAGTCGGTGCGAACGAACTCAGCTGGCCGGCATAGCGCTTGTTGGTCAGGTTGGTCGCATTCAACGACACCCGCACGTTGCGCAGGCCCAGGCCGGGGCCGAAGTCGTAGCCCGCGCCGGCGTCGAAGGTGGTCACGCCCGGCACCGACTGGTCATTGGTGTAGGTGTAGTAGCGCTTGCCGGTGTACTTGGCACGCAGGCTGGCGAAGAAGCCATCGCGGTTCCAGCTGATTTCACTGGAGGCCATGCGCTGCGGCGTATCCACGGTGATCTTGCCGGCCACCGGCACTACCGCGCCGCCGGACAGGTAGTCGTCCTCGTAGGTGGTCTTGTTCCAGGACAGCGCGTTGTACCACTGCAGGCCATCGATCGGCTTGAGGATGAAGGTCAGTTCCGCGCCGTAGCTCTTCACCGAACCGACGTTGATGAAGCGCGTCACGCACTCCGGACGCGTGCCGACTTCGATGCTCGAGCACGGGTTCAGCGACAGCAAGCGGTTGTCGAACTTCACGTTGTAGCCCGCGATCGACGCCTGGTACTTCTCGCCGAAGGTACGGAAGCCGGCTTCCAGGCTCTTGGACTTCTCCGGCTCCAGCCCGGCACTGGCCGCGAACGATTCCGGCGACACCTGCAGCGGGCCGCCGCTGCCACCGCCGACGAAGGCGGCGATGTTTTCGGCATACGAGGCGAACAGCTCGTTGTTGGCGTTGAGCTTGAAGCCCAGGCCCAGCTGCGGCAGCACCGATTCCTTGGCAGTCAGCGTGCCTGAGGCGATGCTGGTTTCCACGCCCGGGTTGGCGGTGGCGCGCATGCGGGTGTTCGGGCTCTTGATGCCCACGTCCACGGTCAGGCGCTGGTCCAGGAAGCGCATGCGGTCCTGCACGTAGAACTGGCGCGTGCGGATGTCGAAGTCCTGGTTGAACAGCAGGCGGTCCGGGTTCTTCAGGTACAGGTCGTCCAGGAACGGGCCGCTGATGTAGTAGAAGTTGCGCGAAACGTTATGGTCGTTCTGCTCGTACCACAGGCCGGCTTCCAGTTCGTGGATGCCCACCGTCCACGACAGCGCGGCGGTCAGGCCATCGCGGTTGATCGTGTAGTTGGTGCTGCGGATCGAAATCGGCAGCATCTTGTCGGTGCCCGGGTAGGACGGCTGGCCCGGTGCCCACCAGTGGCCCTGGCCACGGTTGTCGTGGTGATATGCCAGCAGCTTCAGGCGACCCTGCTCACCCAGGCGCAGGTCGGCATCCACCGAATACAGGTTGTCGTCGCGCAGCGCACGGCTCTGGTAGTACGCATCGTCGATGCTGTTGACGCCGCCGCTGAATGCGCAGCGCGCCTTGTTGTAGGTGCCCGGCGCGCAGTACGCGGCGGCGACGGCGCGATCCCAGTCCGGTGCATAGATGTTCCAATCCCAGCCCAGGCCACGTGCCAGCATGTCCTTGGACAGGTAGGCGTAGTTGGCCTGGCTGGCGCGCGAGGTGGCCACGAACGCACCGAAACGATGGTCGCCCACGTTCCACACCGCCTTGGCGTTGAACTGGCGGGTGGTCTGGTTCTGGTACGGCGCAGCCCACATGTCCTGGTCCTGGTGCACGCCGGACACGTAGGCCGAGAAGCCGTTGATGTCGCCGGTATCCACGCGCAGGTAGCCACGGCGCTGGCTGTTGTCGCCAACGGTGACGCTGGCGCGACCGCCGAATTCGGTGGACGGGTCCATCGAGAAGTACTGGATGGTGCCGCCCAGGTTGCTGGTCGAGGCCACGCCCAGCGAACCGATGCCCTGCGACAGCTCGGCACCGGCCAGGTTCTCGGCGATGATCGCGCGGGCGATGCTCAGGCCGTTGTAGTTGCCGTAGCTGTTGTCGCCCAGCGGGATGCCGTCCAGCGTGTAGCCCAGGCGGCTCTTGTCGAAGCCACGCAGGCTGATGGTCTGCGATTCCTCGTTGGCACCGAAGGCGTCGTTGGACTGCACCGACACGCCCGGCAGGCGATCGAGGATCTTCTGGCCGCTGGTGCCCGGCGGCAGCACCTGCTTGTCGACGGCGGTGATGCGCTGCACCTGGCGGGTCTCGCCCTGGCCGATCACGGAGACGGTATCCAGCGTCTGCGCGCTCAGCGCGGCATCGGTGCTGGCGCCGGTATCGGCGGCGGTGGCAGCATGGGCGCTGGCGGCGGCGGAAAGCGCGATCGCCACGGCGATCGTCAGGTGTCGGGTCTGCATGGTGGTCCGTTGCATTGGGGGTGGTCACCGGCACGGGTGCGCGGTGCATGGCCACTATGCGAACGGAACATGAAACCTTCTTTACGAAAAACCAACGAACGGTGCAGGGCAGTGGTGTGCGTCCTGCAACCTGTTCGTCATGGTGGTATGCCGGAGAGAATCAGAAGCGCTCACCGGGCCAGCTGAATTTGAGCTGGTCCATGCAGTCACGATCATGTTCGGAGAATGAGAACCCGATCTGGATGCCGTTCACTACCGTGCCGAACACCGTCGACTCGTCCAGACTATGCCCTGACGGGACGGAAAGGACGTTGAAGTCGGGGTAGCGACGACCCATCTGCTTTCGCGAGATGCAGGCGCCGCCCAGCGACAGCGTAATGCCTTTGATGATTCGCCCCGACGCGTCGGTGTGGATCTGGCCAGAAGGCCCCTTGATCCTTCCGGCGACCACGAATGGCGCCAGATCGATGGTGGCGCTGTCGCCCCGGCCCCTTCCTGCTTCCGAACGCGAGCCGGCTGGAGCCAGGGGTGACAGCTGCGCGACAAGGTCAGAGCGTGCCAGTTGGAAGGACCAGCGCTCCACGAGCCGCCAGGTTGCGTCCGCCTCTTCTGCAGTGGCAGCGGGTGGGGTTGCCGCCAGTGGCGTGGTGGCGACCGCAAGAAGCGCAATCAGCATTGCACGCATGCCAACCTCCTTGATCCGCGATGTCAGCCGTTCGTCCATTGGGCGCGGCAAGCGCTGGCAGGTATAGCACCGGTTCTGCCGATGCATCGGGAAGTGCGTCTCAGAAATGCAGAAACAAAAAGGGGCCGGATCTCCCTCGCAAGCGAAGGTTCACCGGCCCCGCGCACTCCGTGGGGGAGGCGGTCCACGCGCTGCGTGGAGACGGGCTCAACCCATGTACAGGCCACCGTTGACCGGATAGTCGGCGCCGGTCACGTACGAGGCTTCATCCGAGGCCAGCCATGAGCACAGGCCGGCCACTTCTTCCGGACGGCCCAGGCGTCGCACCGGCACCGAGGCGGCCAGCCGGTCCAGCACGTCCGGCGGGAAGCTGCTGATCGCCTGGCTGGCGATGTAGCCCGGCGACAGCGTGTTGACGGTGACCCCGCGTGAGGCCACTTCGGCGGCCAGCGCACGGCTGAAACCATGCATCGCGGCCTTGGCGGTGGCGTAGTTCACCTGGCCGATCTGGCCCTTGTGGGCGCTGACCGAACCAATGTTGATGATGCGGCCCCAGCCACGCGTGGCCATGCCATCGACCACCTGCTTGGTGAGGTTGAACAGCGCATTGAGGTTGGAGGCAATCACCGCGTTCCAGTCCTCCACCGTCATCTGCCGGAACAGCAGGTCGCGGCTGCCACCGGAGTTGTTGACCAGCACGTCCACTTCACCGACTTCGGCGCGGACCTTGGCGAACGCCGCGCTGGTCGAGGCCCAGTCGGTCGCGTTGCCTTCGGAGGCGATGAAGTCGAAGCCCTGTTCGCGCTGCTCGCGCAGCCAGTTGGCCTTGCGCGGTGAGTTCGGCGCGCAACCGGCAACCACGGTGTGGCCGCTGCGGGCCAGGCTCTGGCAGATGGCAGTACCGACACTGCCCATGCCGCTGGTGACGTAAGCGATTCGAAGCGTCATTGCAGAAGGCTCCTTTGGTAAGGGATCAGGCCGCGAGCGGGTACAGGCCGAACAGCAGGCTGCCGACCATCAGCAGCATCGAGATGGCGATGGCCCACTTCAGGGTGAACTTCTGGTGGTCGGCGAACTCGACCTTGGCCAGGCCCACCAGCAGGTAGGTGGACGGCACCAGCGGGCTGAGCAGGTGCACCGGCTGGCCGGCCAGCGAGGCGCGCGCCATCTCCACCGGGGTGATGCCGTAGTTGCCGGCGGCCTCGGACAGGATCGGCAGCACGCCGAAGTAGAACGCGTCGTTGGACATGAAGAAGGTGAACGGCATCGACGCTACTGCGGTGATCACCGCCAGGTACGGGCCCCACGATTCCGGGATCACCGCCAGGAAGCTGTGCGACATCGCTTCGACCATGCCGGTGTTGTTGAGGATGCCGGTGAAGATGCCTGCGGCGAAGATCAGCGACACCACCGACAGCACGTTGCCGGCGTGGTTGACTACGCGGCGGCGCTGTTCGGCCAGGTTCGGGTAGTTGATCACCAGGGCGATGGCGAAGCCGACCATGAACAGCACCGGCATCGGCAGCACGCCGATGATCAGCGCCGTCATCAGCGCCACGGTCAGGGCCAGGTTGACCCACAGCAGCTTCGGACGCTTGATGTCCTCGGCGTCTTCCACGGTCGGCAGCGGGTTGCTGTCGTCGGACACGCTGTTGTCCATCCAGCTGCCACCCTTGGGCAGGGTCACCACGCCGAGGCGACGGCGTTCCTTCAGGCCCAGGTACCAGGCCAGCAGCAGCACGCCGGCACAGGCGATCACCATCGACGGGATCAGCGGCACGAACACATCGGCGGGGTCCACGTGCAGCGCGGTGGCCGCGCGGGCGGTCGGGCCGCCCCACGGGGTCAGGTTCATCACGCCGCCGGCGAGGATGGTCACGCAGGTCATGTTCAGCGCGTTCATACCCAGCCGCTGGTACAGCGGCAGCATCGCCGAGACGGTGATCATGTAGGTGGTCGAGCCATCACCGTCGAGCGAGATCAGCATCGCCAGCACCGCGGTGCCGAGCACGATCTTCATCGGATCGCCCTTGACGAAGCGCAGGATCACCCGCACCAGCGGATCGAACAGGCCGGCGTCGATCATCACCCCAAAGTAGAGGATGGCGAACATCAGCATCACACCGGTCGGCGCGATCTTCTTGATGCCCTCCAGCATCATCTCGTCGATGTTGGCGCCGAAGCCGCCGATCAGCGCGAACAGGATGGGGATGGTGATCAGGGCGACGAGCGGCGACAGGCGTTTGCTCATGATCAAGTACATGAACGTAATGACCATGCCAAAGCCGAGGATGCTCAGCATCATCTGCGGACTCCTTGCGAATACAGGACGTGGGGGAGTGGAAGGGGCCCGGGCGGAATGCCCGGAATGTCGGGCTTAGAAGTCGTACTGCAGGCGGCCGGTGACCGCACGCGTGCGGTCCACCGTGACCCCGGCGAGGCGGTCGCGGTTGCGGCTTTCGATCACGTTGAGCATGAAGCGCAGGTTGTCGCGCAGGTACCAGTTGCCACCCAGCGTCCATGCTTCGGTGCTGCCGCGGCGCAGGTCGGGGGCACCGTCGAGGTGCTGTGCGCCCCACATCTGGTCGTAGCGCAGCGCCACTTCGAAGGCACCGGCCCTGTGGCGGATGTCCTTCACCCGCGCGAAGCGGCCGGTCTTGCGGTCGTAGGCGCGGCTTTCGCCGGTGATGAACCAGCTGAGCATGCCGTAGGCGGCCATCACGTCGCCGCGCTGCGCGCCGTCATCGAAGGTGGCGCCACTGAACTCGCCCTGCCACGACAGCGGGCCGCGCACCTGCGCGTATTCCAGCGACCACTTGTTGACGTCGGTATCGCGGCCGGCGGAGAAGTCGACCAGGGTCAGGCGGCTCTCGTCGGACAGGTGGCCGGCCGGGCGCGGGCGGATGCGCAGGCCAGGCACGCCATTGGCGCCGGGGTTGTCGTAGGCCTCACGGGCCAGCGACAGGCCCAGGTGCAGCACGTCGCCATCGCTGGGCGAGGGCGCCCAGGTGACGCGGCCACCGGCGGCGCGGCCCTTCACCTGCCAGGCGTCGATGCTTTCCAGGCTGTAGATGCTGGCCGCCCAGGTGAAGTCGCCGGGGTTGGCCTGCCACGATGCGCCCAGGCGATACAGCGGCGCCAGCGTGGTGCCGGCGTTGCCGCGCTCCAGGAAGCTGCCGTAGTTGGAGCTGGTGCGGTCATCCAGCGAGAAGTACTGCTTGAACTGGCCCACGGTGAGCTTGCCGGCCTTGCCGAAGCTGCGTGCCAGGTACACGTCCTTGGCCTCGACGCGGTCGCCGGAGAAATCGGCTTCCAGCTTGTAGTCGACCACGAAGAACTTGCCGGACACATCGACCCAGGCACGGCGGATCTCGGTGTCATCCTTGTTCGGCGTACCGCGGTTGTCGTTGTCGAAGGTGGCGAAGTCCAGGTGCAGGCGGCCTCCGAGCGAAGCCGTGACCGGACGATCGTCTTCGGCGGCAAAGGCCGGCGCCGACAGGGCAGCCAGCGCCATCATGGCGGCAGGGCGCCGCCAGGCAAACGTGAATTCCACAAACCCTCCCAGGTGCGCGCCAGGCGCGCGGCAATCGTGGGCACCGGACGGTGCGCGGCCGCAGTCTGGGTTGCCGTAGCTGTCATCGTCCTGTCAACGGATTGTGCGGTGCAGCGTAAAACCGGCCACTGCGCTCACTGGGCCACGCCCGGCAAGCGCGGCGGCGGCATGCGGTAGCATTCGTTTCCCCTCCCACCCCCGTGCCCATGCGCCTGCTGCTGGTCGAAGACAACCCGGATCTGGCCGATGCGATCATCCGCCGCATGCGCCGCAGTGGGCACGCCGTGGACTGGCAGGCCGATGGCCTGGCCGCCGCCAGCGTGCTGCGCTACCAGAGCTTCGACCTGGTGGTTCTGGATATCGGCCTGCCCAAGCTCGATGGCCTGCGCGTGCTGGCCGGCATGCGCGAGCGCGGCGACAGCACACCGGTGCTGATGCTGACCGCGCGCGACGGCATCGAAGACCGTGTGCAGGCGCTGGACGTCGGCGCCGACGATTACCTGGGCAAGCCGTTCGATTTCCGCGAGTTCGAAGCGCGCTGCCGCGTGCTGCTGCGACGCGCGCGCGGCCAGGCCAGCGAAGTGGTGCAGATCGGTGGCTTCCAGTTCGACAATGCCGCGCACCGGGTCAGCCTCGACGGCGAACCGATCGAACTGCCGAACCGCGAGTACCGGCTGCTGGAGATTCTGGTCGGCCGCCTCGGCCAGGTGGTCGGCAAGGATGAGATAGGCAATGGCCTGTTCGGCTTCGACGACGAGGCCGGCCCGAATGCCATCGAGCTGTATGTGGGGCGCCTGAGAAAGAAGCTGGCAGGTGCACCGCTGCGCATCACCACGGTGCGCGGCGTTGGCTACCTGCTGGAAGCCAGTGATGACAGCGCCGACGCCAATGGCTGACGCGCGGACCGCGAACGCCGCACCGGGCTCGCTGCGGCGCACGCTGCTGCTCTACCTCGGCGCGTTGCTGGCGGTGTTCGCGGTGGCTCTGCTGTTTGCCGCGCGCGGCTATGGCCAGCGCGCCGCCAACCGTTCCTACGATCACCTGTTGGTGTCCTCGGCGTTGTCCATTGCCGATTCGGTGGCCCTGGTCGATGGCCAATGGCAGGTCGATCTGCCCTATGCGGCGCTGGACCTGCTGGCGATGGCCCCGGAAGACCGCGTGTTCTATCGGGTCGCCGACAGCCGTGGCAACCTGATCACCGGCTATGGCGACCTGCCGGCGCCGCCGCGCCGGCCCGGCACGCAACCGCAGCTGTTTGATGCGGCGTACAGTGGCGAGACCGTGCGCTTCGTGGTGGTCGGCCGCAGTTTCGCCGCCGCCTCGGCGCAGGGCGAAGTACAGGTGCAGGTCGGCCAGACCCGGCGTGCGCGTGAAGCGGTCGCGCAGGACATGGTCAACCGCGCACTGCTGGCGGTCGGTGTGCTGTCCGGCCTGCTGCTGGCGCTGGTGGCCTTTGGCGTGCATCGCGCATTCCGGCCATTGGTGCGGGTGGAACGCGAGCTGTCACGCCGCGAGCCCTCTGACCTGAAGCCGCTGGATGCCCGTGTACCGCGCGAGATGGACCAGATGGTGGCGGCGTTGAACCGCTTCATGGAACGCCTGTCCAGCAGCAACGAGACCTTGCGTGCGTTCATGGCCGAGGCCGCGCACCAGATGCGCACGCCGTTGGCGGCATTGCGTGCGCAGGCACAGCTGGCGCTGGATGACGACGATCCCGAAGACATGCGGCGCAGCCTGCAGGCGATCGAGCGCAACGCCACCCACATGAGCCGGTTGTTGAATCAGTTGCTCAGCGATGCCAGCGTGATCCATCGTTCGCATCTGCAGCGCTTTGCTGCAGTGGATCTGGCCGAGACCGTGCACCAGGCCCTGCATGAAGCGCTGCCGCAGGCCGGCCCGGCGCCGCGCGTGCAGCTGGCGATGACCGCCGAGCCGGTACAGGTGCATGGCGATGCGCTGCTGCTGCGCGAGGCGATCAAGAACCTGGTCGACAACGCGTTGAAGTACGGTGGTGATGGGCCGTTGCAGATCGCATTGACCGTGGAAGGCGGGCAGGCCGTGCTGACTATCGCCGACCACGGTGCCGGCATTGCCGCCGCCGATGCCGAACGCGTGTTCGAGCGCTTCGCCCGTGGCGAGGGCGCGCCGTCCGGCGGCGCCGGGCTGGGCCTTGCCATCGTCAAGCGTGTGGTCGACAGCCACGGTGGCCGCATCGACCTCAGCAATCGTCCTCAGGGCGGGCTGATCGCCACCATCCGCCTGCCCCGGAGCAGTCCATGATCCGCCTGTTCACTGCTGCCGTTGCCTTGCTGTTGGCCCTGCCGGTGCTGGCTGCGCCCGGCGATGTGCGCCGTTTTCCCGCACAGGCAAAGACCACGGCGCAGCTGCGCATCCACGGCACCACCGACATCGAAGTGTTCGCGGTGGTCATCGCCGATTACCAGCGGCTGCACCCGGGCACCGAAGTGGTGTACGAGGACATCATCACCCAGGACCTGTACGCGCGGTACCTGCACGACCGCGGCGGACCGGCATCGCCGGACCTGCTGATCTCCAGTGGCATGGACCTGCAGACCAAGCTGGTCAACGATGGTCATGCACTGCCGCACCGCTCCGCGCAGACCGCCGCGCTGCCGGCCTGGGCGCAGTGGCGCAACGAGGCATTCGGCATCAGCTACGAGCCGGTGGTGATGGTCTACAACACCCGCGCGCTGACGGCTGCGAGGGTGCCGCACACGCGCCGGCAACTGCTGGACCGGTTGCGCGCCGAAGGCGCACCGCTGCGCGGCAGGGTCGGCACCTATGACATCGAACGCAGCAGCGTCGGCTACCTGCTGTCAACGCAGGATGCGCAGCGTGGCAGCATCGCCGGTGCGCTGCTGGGCGCGCTGGGCGACAACGATGTGGTGCGCGAGGAGCGCACCGGCGTGCTGCTGGACAAGGTGGCCAGCGGACAGCTGTCGCTGGTCTACAACGTGCTCGGCTCTTACGCGCAGGCGCGCATCGACGCGGGTGCTCCGCTGGCGATTGTGGAGCCCGAGGACTACACGCTGGTGGTACTGCGTACCGCGGTGATTCCACGCACCGGCCCACACCCGGAAGAAGCCCGGCGCTTCCTCGACTACCTGTTGTCGCCGCGTGGCCAGCAGGTGCTGTCACGCGAGGCACGGCTGATGCCGATCGTCACCGGCAGCGCACGTGGCGACGATGCGCCCGGCCGCAGCCGCCGCCCGATCCAGCTGGGCCCGGGCCTGCTGGTGTACCTGGATGCACTCAAGCGCCGCCAGTTCCTCGATGCCTGGCGCAGCAGCGTGGAGCCGGCAGGGCGCTGAGGCGACGGCCTGCCCGTACAATGGCGGCATGAGCGAATACACCATCCTGATCGCCGATGACCACCCGCTGCTGCGTTCGGCGGTGGTGCAGTCATTGCGGCAGAGCCTGCCGCTGGCGCAGGTGCGCGAGGTCGCCAGCGCCGAGGCATTGGCCGAAGCCCTCGACGCGCACCCGGACGTGGACCTGGTGCTGCTCGACCTGACCATGCCCGGTGCACACGGTTTCTCCGCGCTGCTGCACGTGCGCGGCTCGCATCCGGACATTCCGGTGGTGATCCTCTCGTCCAACGACCACCCCCGTGTGATTCGCCGCGCCCAGCAGTTCGGTGCCGCCGGTTTCATCCCGAAGTCGGCCCCGGCCGAGACCATTGGCGAGGCCGTGCAGGCGGTGCTCGATGGTGGATTGTGGTTCCCGGCGATGGCCGCCGAACGCTCCGAGGCCGACGCCCTGCTGGCCAGCCGCCTGGCCCAGCTGACCCCGCAGCAGTTCCGCGTGTTGCTGTGCCTGGCCGATGGCCTGCTCAACAAACAGATCGCCTATACGCTGGGATTGGCCGAGAACACGGTGAAGGTGCATGTCACCGCGATCCTGAAGAAGCTCGAATGCCATAGCCGCACGCAGGCGGCAGTGCTGGTGAAGGCGCTGGAGCCGGAAGGCGACGCGGGCATCGGGTTGTAGTTTCCAGCCAACGGCGCAGCCCCTCGTGGGTGGACACGTAGAGCAGTTCATGGGTGAGGCCGGGCAGGTGGACTGCACAGGGGCCGCTGCAAGTACGTCCATGTAAGCTCGGTCGCCGCTTGCTCGTGTGCGCAGTCCTGCGCACACGGCAAGACCGGGGTTGGGCGTCCTGCCCAACCCGCCCGAGGCATGCCTCGGGCCCATGCGGCTCACGCCCCTACGCAGCCCACCTGCCCGGCCACGGACAGGTTCCGTGCGCATCCATCCACGGAAGAGAAAAGAACATCAAAAGCAAAGGCAGCCTGGCAGGCCGCCTTTTGTAGAGCCGAGCCCACGCTCGGCTGCTTTGCGGCCGGTCCGCGATGCCGAGCATGGGCTCGGCTCTACACGAGCAAGCGCAGCGCGCGACCGGCTTTTGTTCTTCTTTTTCTTCTCCGTGGGTGGCAGGCCACCGAAATCTGTCAGAGGCCGGTCGGGTTGGGTTCGCGGGGGTGTCAGCCGCATGGATGCGGCTGCCAAGCCTCCAGGGATGGATTCACGGCGTCCCCCGTGCACCCAACCCGACCGGCCCACCACGGCTTCTGCTTTCCACGACCAACCAGACACCACCCACGAGGGGCTGCGCCGTTGGCTGGAAACTACCCGCGATGCCGGATCAACAACTGACTCATCAGCGCCCGCAGCGCCGGCGGCTTCACCGGCTTGGCCATCATTCCCCAGCCACGCTCGGCAGCCATCTCACGCAATCCCGCATCGCGCTCGGCAGTGACCAGCACCACCGGCGGGCGGGCCCGCCACAGCTCTGCCAATGTCTCGTACAGCACCGGCCCGTGGTGATCGCCCATGCGCACATCCAGCAGCACCAGCTCCGGCACGGTTGCCGTCGTGGCCAACTGCAGCGCTGCCTGCGGGCCATCGGCCAGCAGCACCTCGCAGCCCCAGCGCTCCAGCAGCGCGCGGCTGGCCGCGCACACGTGCGGATCGTCATCGATCACCCACACCCGGCGCCCTCGCAGCGGGTTGTCCGCCGCCGGTTCCTGCGCCAGCACCGGCGCGGGCGCGGTGGCGGGTATCGCGCTGGCGTCGCCGAACGGCACGCCCACGGCGAACACGCTGCCCTGGCCCAGCTGCGAGCGCAGCCGGATCGGATGTCCGAGCAGGCGGCCGATGCGGTCGACGATGGCCAGGCCAAGGCCGGCACCGCGCTGCTGGCCGTCGTGCAGGCGGCGGAATTCCTCGAAGATCTCGCCCTGCAACGCATCGGGGATGCCGGGGCCCTGGTCGTGCACTTCGATCCACAGCAGGCCTTCGCGGCGACGGCAGCCCAGAAGCACGCGGCCACGTTCGCTGTAGCGCAGCGCGTTGGACAGGAAATTCTGCAGGATGCGGCGCAGCAGCGCTTCATCGCTGACCACCACCGCATCGGTATCGACCCAGTCCACCACCAGGCCACGTGACTGCGCGGCGATGCCGAATTCGCGCGCCAGTGTCTGCAGCAGCGGCCCGAGCCGGAACGCCTGCACACGGGTCGGCAGGCTGCCCGATTCCAGCCGCGCGATATCCAGCAGGCTGTTGAGGATCGCATCCTGCGCGGCCAATGCAGCGTCGATGTGATCGCTGGTCTGCTGCTGCGCCGGGTCGCTCAGCTTGCCGCGCAGCACCGAGACGAACATGCGTGCTGCGTTGAGTGGTTGCAGCAGGTCGTGCACGGCCGAGGCGACGAAGCGGGTCTTGTAGCGGTTGGCCTGTTCGGCCTCGCGGCGTGCTTCGTCCAGGTCGTGGGTACGTTCGGCGATGCGGTGTTCCAGTGCATCGGCCAGCGAGCGCAGTTCGCGTGCAGCATTCTTGTAGCTGGTGATGTCGGCGTAGCTGGTGACGAAACCGCCGTCGGGCAGCGGGTTGCCGCGGATTTCCAGCACCGTACCGTCGTCCTTCTCACTTTCGCGCATGTGCGGACGGCCGCTGCGCAGGTGGTTGAGGCGACGCTCGATGGCCTCGTCGACTGGGCCGGGACCGAGCAGGCCACGGCGTGCGTTGAAGCGGAACAGTTCCTCGATGGGCCGCCCCACGCGCACCAGGTCCAGCGGGAAACGGAACAGTTCCAGGTAGCGCGAATTCCATGCGACCAGACGCAGGTCCCGGTCGATCACCACCACGCCCTGCGGCAGGTGTTCAAGGCTGCGGCTTAGGCCGCTGTCGGCATCGGTGGCGGCCTGCAGCAGGCCATCCTGTGCGGTGCGCAGTTCCTGTGCATGCTGCTTGAGCAGGGTTTCCAGCTCGCGGCGGCTGCGCAGGCGATGCTTGGCCAGGCGCCGGCGCTGCTGCACGAACAGCACCAGGAAGCCCAGCGCCAGCCACGCAGCACCTCCGGTAAGCGCGGCCGCACGGCCGGCGGCGGTGGCGGCACTGGCGTCGTGCAGCAGGTGCAGGTTCCAGTCTTCGGCCGGCAGCGCAAGGCTCTGCCACAGCATCGGCTGCGGCAATGCCGGGTCCAGCAGGCGCACCATGCGGCCGCCATCGGCCAGTACATCCTCGGTACGTGCGCGCAGCGGCTGCAGGGTGCGATCAGCGTACTGGCGGGCGTCCAGCATCTCGCGGCGCTCATCGGCGCCCAGTGGGCGCAGCAGGCGGTAGCGCCAGCTGTCACGGTTGGCCAGGAACACCACGTCGTGGTCGTCGCTGGCCAGCACCACGTCAGGGCTGCTCAGCCACTCCTGCTCCAGCGCCGACAGCTCGACCTTGATCACCACCACGCCGAGCCGCTTGCCGTCTTCCTCGATGGCCTGCGACAGGTAGTAGCCGGGCACGCCGGTGGTCATGCCGATGCCGTAGAAGCGGCCGCGGCCCTGGGCCAGCGCCTGGCGGTAATAGGGACGATAGCTGTAGTTCTCACCGACGTTGGTGGTCGGCTGGTCCCAGTTGCTCGCCGCCACCGCCACGCCATCGTGACCGACCAGGGTCAGGGTCGAGGCACGGGTGACTTCATTGGCGCGTTGCAGCTTGAGGTTCAGCCGCTGCCGTTCGGTGGGCGAGGGCTGCACACGCAGGGCGTGCAGCAGATCCGGATCCAGTGCCAGTACCTGCGGCAGCGTGCCGAAGCGGTCGATGCGCTGCTGCAGGCCCTGGCCATACAACTGCAGCTGGCGTTGTACCTGGCTGCTTTCCTCACCGAGGGCGCGCCGCCAGGCGTAGTGGCCGGCGGCGACCGCACACAGCATGGTGCCGCCGACCATCACCGCGATGGTCAGCAACAGCATCCGGTGGCGGCTGAGCCAGTACATGGCGGCAGTCTACGCAGGGCCGGCGGGCGTGGCGTACACGCCCGCCGGGATCTGACGTGGAAGGGGTCAGAAGTGCATCTGCGCGCGCAGTTCGAAGATCTCCGGCGTGCTGCGCACGCCGCGACGGCTGGCGTCGACCTTGACGTAGTTGGCCTGGAACTTGAAGTGGCTGGTCAGGTACCAGTTCGCACCCAGAGTGAGGTCGTGCTGGCGGCCGCCGAGGATGCTGCCATCGTCGAGGTCCATGCGGCTGTAACGGGCCACCAGTTCCACCGCGCCGTAGTCGTGCGCCGGCTTGATGTTGGCCACCGCACCGGCGTTGTACGGGCGCGATTCGCCGGTCAGCACCCAGCTCGCCATCGCGTACTGGCCGCTGCCGGTGTAGTCGGGCTTGCCGTCATGGCGGGTGACCGTGGCGCGCAGGGCTTCGGCCTGCACCGAGAACGGGCCGCGGATCCAGATGCCTTCCAGGCCGGTGCGGCGGATCTGGTCGGCGGTGACCAGCGCGCCGGAATCGACATAGCGGATGTCGGTCAGGCCGGCTTCCGGACGTGCGCGCAGGCGCGCGCTGGCCTCGTGGTGCACGTCGCGGCCATCGCTGTAACCGCGCGGATTTTCCTGCGAGTAGGCCAGGCCCAGGTGGATCACGTCACCCGGCGCCTTCACCGGGGTCCACACCGCACGCACGGCCTGGGTGGTGCCCGGGTTGTCACCCTGCAGGTCCTTGCCGCCATAGGCGCCGGCCTGCAGCAGGTACTGCGGGCGCTCAAGCACCCATTCCACACCCGTGCGGCGGCCAGCGTAGAAGGCCTGCACCGGCAGCGCGGTTTCCAGGAAGCTGCCGGCGCGCGAGGACGTGTTCGCGTCCAGGCCGACCGGGGTCTTCATGTAGCCGAAGCGGAAGCGGCCGATGTCGCGGCCGAAGAAGGCCTTGCTTTCGAAGCGCACGAACACGTCCAGCCAGGTATCGGACTGGAAGTCGTAATAGACCATCGCGTCGTAGGCGCCCTTCTTCTTCAGCGTCGCACCGAACTCCTTGCGGCGCACGGCGTCGTCGTCCTCAAGGCCACTGCCCGAGGAGAAATCGTTGTAGTCGTAGGCGATGTTGGCGGTAGCGGCCAGCTCGGTGCCGTCGCCGAAGGCGTACTTGGTCGGCCAGTTGTCGAAATCGGCAGCCGAAGCGAAGGCGGGAAGCGCGGCCAGCGACAGGGCCAGCAAGGTGGGAATCGGGCGCATGTTGGGTGCGGCTCTCTCAGATTGCGTGTGGACAGGACAACAACGGCCGCAAGGGCCGGAACTTTCGCAATGACGCGCCCGGCCGTTCAGCTCGGGCCACCGGCCTCCCCGTGATCGGGCGGTGCGGCGCCAGTGTAGGCATCGCGGCCACCTGAACCGGGGGGCTAGTACCAATAGGTTATCTGCGCCAGCGTGCCCGGCGCGTACAAAGGCGTCCATTGGTCGCACCCCCTGCGCGTGCTGCACAGGGCCTGCGGTCAGTTTCCACGGTAACGGTTCCCGTGCAGTCCCGGGGCCGTACGTGCCTGAAAACGCCCCTTCCGGAGTCCGCCATGCACATCCCGACCGCAGCACCGGTGCCTGCAAAGCCGTTGCCGATCTATCGCCAGCTGTACTTCCAGGTGATCGTGGCGATCGTCCTGGGCGCCATCCTCGGCCACTACGAACCGTTGATCGGCGAGAAGATGAAGCCGCTCGGCGATGCCTTCATCAACCTGGTGAAGATGATCATCGCACCGGTGATCTTCCTGACCATCGTCACCGGCATCGCCGGCATGACCCACCTGCGCACGGTGGGCCGCGTATTCGCCAAGGCGATGGCGTACTTCCTGTTCT
This sequence comes from Stenotrophomonas sp. 86428_Sma, assembly GCF_056481585.1. Classification (NCBI taxonomy): domain Bacteria; kingdom Pseudomonadati; phylum Pseudomonadota; class Gammaproteobacteria; order Lysobacterales; family Lysobacteraceae; genus Stenotrophomonas; species Stenotrophomonas sp. 86428_Sma. The sequence continues at coordinate 4,138,069 of NZ_CM151156.1, read as the reverse complement.
TCTCCACGCTGGCGCTGATCGTCGGCATGATCGTGGCGCACGTGGTGCAGCCCGGCGCCGGCATGAACATCAATCCGGCCGAGCTGGACCAGACCGCGGTGCACAGCTACGTCGAGAAGTCGCATGACCTGACCCTGGTCGGCTTCCTGATGGACATCATCCCGAAGACGCTGCTCAGCGCGTTCGTCGATGGCAACATCCTGCAGGTGCTGTTCGTGGCCGTGCTGTTCGGCATCGCGCTGGCATCGGTGGGCGAGAAGGGCAAGCCGATCGTGAACTTCCTGGAGGCGCTGGTCGCCCCGGTGTTCAAGCTGGTCCACATCCTGATGAAGGCCGCGCCGATCGGTGCCTTCGGCGCAATCGCCTTCACCATCGGCAAGTACGGTGTTGGCTCGCTGATCAACCTGGCCTGGCTGGTGGGTTCGTTCTACCTCACCGCCTTCCTGTTCGTGGCGGTCATCCTGGGCCTGGTCTGCCGCCTGTGCGGCTTCTCGGTGTTCAAGCTGGCGCGCTACCTGAAGGCCGAACTGCTGCTGGTGCTGGGCACCTCCTCGTCGGAGTCGGCGCTGCCGTCGCTGATGGAGAAGATGGAACGCGCCGGCTGCAGCAAGTCGGTGGTGGGCCTGGTGGTCCCGACCGGCTACTCGTTCAACCTGGACGGCACCAACATCTACATGACCCTGGCGGCGCTGTTCATCGCCCAGGCCACCAACACCGAACTGACCCTGGGCCATCAGATTGCCCTGCTGCTGGTCGCCATGCTCAGCTCCAAGGGAGCGGCCGGCGTCACCGGCGCCGGCTTCATCACCCTGGCCGCCACCCTGGCCGTGGTGCCGGAGGTGCCGGTGGCCGGCATGGCGCTGATCCTGGGCGTGGACCGCTTCATGAGCGAGTGCCGCTCGCTGACCAACTTCATCGGCAACGCCGTGGCCACCGTGGTGGTCTCGCGCTGGGAGGGGGCGCTGGACCGCAACCGCCTGAAGCTGGCGCTGGATGGCCGCGAAAGCGAACTGCCGCCGCTGATCGATGCCGTGCCCGAGGCGCTGCCGGCCAGGGGCTGATCCAGGTGTGTGGTACCGCGGGGCCGATCACGACAGTGGTACGGCCCCGCGGCGTTTCAAGGCGTCCCATGGCTGTCATGGGACGCACCGAAGCTGGTGTCGCGGTACCGTCGCATACGGCACGGAATTGTGCGGTCGCAGCATGCCTGCGACAGGATAGCGACAGGTCCAGACGCTCCAACGGGGGTATCATCCCCTGTCCCTTCTGCCCATTCATGTAACCCACATCGATGTCCAACGAAGATTTCAAACAGGCCGCCCTCGATTACCACCGGATGTCCCCGCCGGGAAAGATCAAGGTTTCCGCTACCAAGCCCATGCTGACCCAGCGCGACCTGTCGCTGGCGTATTCGCCGGGCGTGGCGTACGCCTGTGAAGCGATCAAGGCCGACCCGCAGCAGGCCAGCGAGCTGACCGCCCGCGGCAACCTGGTGGCGGTGATCTCCAACGGCACCGCGGTGCTGGGCCTGGGCAACATCGGCGCGCTGGCCGGCAAGCCGGTGATGGAAGGCAAGGGCGTGCTGTTCCAGAAGTTCGCCGGCATCGATGTGTTCGACATCGAAGTGGACGAGACCGACCCGGACAAGCTGGTCGACATCATCGCCTCGCTGGAGCCGACCTTCGGCGGCATCAACCTGGAAGACATCAAGGCGCCGGAATGCTTCGTGGTCGAGCGCAAGCTGCGCGAGCGCATGAAGATCCCGGTGTTCCATGACGACCAGCACGGCACGGCGATCATCGTCGGCGCGGCCGTGCTCAACGCCATGGCGATCACCGGCAAGAAGATCGAGGAAGTGAAGCTGGCGACCACGGGCATGGGCGCAGCCGGCATTTCCTGCGTGAACATGCTGGTGCAGCTGGGCCTGAAGCCGGAAAACATCCTCGCCTTCGACCGCGAGGGCGTGATCCACACCGGTCGTACCGACCTGGATCCGGAAAAGCAGCGCTATGCGCGCGACACCGACAAGCGCACCCTGGCCGAGATCGTCGACGGCGCGGACATCTTCCTGGGCCTGTCGGCACCGGGCATCCTGACTGCCGACATGGTCAAGACCATGGCGCCGGACCCGGTGATCTTCGCGCTGGCCAACCCGACCCCGGAAATCATGCCGGAGGTGGCGCGCGCCGCCCGTCCGGACGCGATCATCGGCACCGGCCGTTCGGACTACCCGAACCAGGTCAACAACGTGCTGTGCTTCCCGTACCTGTTCCGCGGTGCGCTGGACGTAGGCGCCACCGCGATCAACGAGGAAATGAAGATCGCCTGCGTGCGCGCCATTGCGGCGCTGGCGCGTCGTGCGGCCACCGACATGGGTTCGGCCTATGGCGGCGAGACCCCGAGCTTCGGCCGCGAATACCTGATTCCGCGCCCGTTCGACCGCCGCCTGCTGGTGGAGTTGTCGGCCGCCGTGGCCCAGGCCGCGATGGACTCGGGCGTGGCCTCGCGCCCGATCGAGGACATGGGCGCCTACCGTGACAAGCTGGCCCAGTTCGTCTACCGCACCAGCCTGATGATGAAGCCGGTCTACGACCGCGCGCGCAGCGACAAGCAGCGCGTGGTGTACGCCGAGGGCGAAGAGGAAGTGGTGCTGCAGGCGGTGCAGAACGTGGTCGACGACGGCCTGGCACACCCGATCCTGATCGGCCGCCCGGAAGTGATCGAATCGCGCATCGAACGCCTCGGCCTGCGCCTGAGGATCGGCGAGAACGTTGAAGTCACCAACATCAACGACGACCCGCGCTTCAACGAATACTGGCAGTACTACCACGGCCTGACCGGCCGTCGTGGCGTGACCGTGGCCGCGGCGAAGAACCTGATGCGTTCGCGCCCGACCCTGATCGCGGCGGTGATGGTGGCCCGTGGCGAAGCCGATGCGATGCTGACCGGCATCGTCGGCCGCTTCCACAAGAAGCTGGGTTACGTGCGCAGCGTGCTGCCGCTGGAGCCGAAGGTCACCTCGACCTCGGCGATGACCGGCGTGATCAACCAGCAGGGCGTGTTCTTCTTCGTCGATACCCACGTGCAGGAAGACCCGACCGCCGAGCAGCTGTGCGAAGCGACCCTGCAGGCGGCCTACCGCATGAAGCTGTTCGGCATCGAGCCGAAGGTGGCGCTGCTGTCGCACTCCAACTTCGGCAGCCACGATTCGAAGGACGCGCTGAAGATGCGCCAGGTACGCGAGCTGCTGCTCAAGCGCAACCCGCGTCTGAACGTGGACGGCGAGATGCAGGGCGACACCGCGTGGGACGAAGCGCTGCGCCAGAAGCTGCTGCCGGGCTCGACCCTGCAGGGTCGAGCCAACCTGTTCGTGCTGCCGAACCTGGAAGCGGCCAACATCGCCTACAACCTGGTGCGTGTGTTCACCGACGGCGTGGCGATCGGCCCGATCCTGATGGGCGTGAACAAGCCGGTGCATATCCTGACCACCAGCGCGACCTCGCGCAGGATCCTGAACATGACCGCCATTGCGGCGGTGGATGCGCAGATCCGCAAGCAGCTGGAAGCGGAAAAGAAGGCGTAAGCCTTCTTTCCAGCGTCAGCTGCAGAAGCGCGCCCCCCGGGGCGCGTTTCTGTTTCCGCAAAGCGGAAACGGGTAGTGCCGGCCGCTGGCCGGCAACCCCCAATGATGTTCAGGCGCACAACGGCAGCCGGCCAGCGGCCGGCTCTACCTCCGGGCTGTGCCGCACGCGCTACGCAACCCGGTCATTTCGCAATCGCCGCGGTCGCTGCGCGTTTCTGTTTCCGCAAAGCGGAAACGGGTAGTGCCGGCCGCTGGCCGGCAACCCCGATGATGTCCAGGCGCACGACGGCAGCCGGCCAGCGGCCGGCTCTACCTCCGGGCTGTGCCACACGCGCTACGCAACCCGGTCATTTCCCTGCAACGCCATTGCGGCCCAATACGCCCACGCGGCCCGGCCGTGGGAAGGGACCGGACCGGCCTTCCCACCCTGGGCCCGACCACCTCCCCATCGGCGAAAGTGTCATGCGCAATCGAGTGACCCGGCGGTATTTCCAGCAGCTGTTCGCGCTCTACGCAGGTTTCGTGCAGTCGCGCTGAGGCAGCAATGCGGTAGCGCCGGGCAATGCCCGGCGAACGTGCGGTGCGTGGGTGTCAGTGCCGCTTGCCGCGCCGTGCCGGCGCCGGCGGTGGTGCGTCCGAACGCGGCTTGGCGTACTGCGCCCACAGCGCCGGCAGTGCCTTGCCGGTATGCTTCTGCCACAGCGCCGGTGCATAGCGGCCGTCGCGCAGGGCCTTGTCCAGTGCCAGCACCAGGCCGGGATGTTCCGCCTCCGCCCACTTCAGGAACGCACCGGTCACCCGGTAGCCGCTGTCCACGTTCTGCCCCTTCTCGACCTTGCCGGGCAGTGCCCAACCGGCCGCGGCATTGTCCATGCCGTAGCGGTCGCGCGCGTAGTCGGCGATGCCTTCCACCAGCCAGCCCGGTACCCGTGCATCGCCATAGCCGGGATACCCCTGCACGATGTGCATCGCCTCATGGGTGACCAGGTCGATGTCGTTCGGATGCTGCTCCAGCCAACCCGGATTGATGGTGATCGTCGCTGCCTGGTCCTTGTCGCCGACGAAGGCGATGCCGGTGTAGGCCGGATCGATCACGATACGCACCATTGACGGCGCAGCGGGATGGAAGTCCGCACGTTCGCGCAGGTACGCGAAGAAGAACGTATCGATCACCCGCTTGCGCTGCGGTGCGGCCAGGGCGCCACGGGCGTCCTGGTAGTTCAGCGTCACGCCGTCGCGGGTCAGCTGCGTATCGAACGCCTGGGTCTGGCCGAAGCTTGAGAAGGACAGGGCAACAAGGGCCAGAGGCAGTAGACGGAAGCGCATGCAGCTCATTGTACGGTGCCGGCCGCCAGCAGTTCGATCTCCGCCAGCGGCAGCCGTGCCGGTGCCGCCAGGCGCAGGCGGTACTCGCCGTAACGACCAGGTTTGGCGATGCGGAACGGACGGGTCTGGCGGGCGGATTCGAAGTCTTCGCCGCTGCGCTGGTCGAGCACGGCCCAGCTGCCGCCGCCGTTGCGCGCCTCCAGCGTCCATTCACCGCCCTGGATGCGGCCGTCACCGCTGGTCAGCGTGTACATCGTCGGGGTGCCCTCGGCCAGGCCGGTCAGCGCGATGGTTGCACCGGCGCCCAGACCCACTGTGGTGCCGGCATCGTCATCGACCAGCGCGGGCAGGGTACGGCCATCGGCCAGCGTCGCCTTCGCGCCGCTGCCGAGCAGGTCGTGCAGCAGCTGCGGGTGCTGGCCGCGCGCGGTCAACGAGCGCGGCACATCGTCCACGCCGCTGCCCCAGCGCGAGGGGCGGGGTCCCATCACGAAGTCGAGGGTCGCGCCCTTGGCGATCAGGTCGTGCGGCACCCAGGTCTTCGTCCACGGCGTACCGTTGATCTTCAGCGACTGCACGTAGACGTTCTCACGCGAGTTGTTGGCCGCGTTCACGGTCAGCACCGCGCCACCCTGCAGCTCCACCCGTGCATGCTCGAATGCCGGCGAGCCGATCACGTACTCCGGGGCGCCCATGCGCAGCGGGTACAGGCCCAGCGAGGCCAGTACGTACCATGCCGAGGTCTCGCCATTGTCCTCGTCGCCCGGGTAGCCCTGGCCGATCTCGCTGCCGACGTACAACCGCGACAGGATCTCGCGCACGTGCTGCTGGGTCTTCCACGGCTGCCCGGCGTACAGGTACATCCACGGGATGTGGTGCGCCGGCTGGTTGCTGTGCGCATACATGCCCATGCGCACGTCGCGCGCTTCGGTCATCTCGTGGATGGTGCCGCCGTACGAGCCGGCCAGTGCCGGGTCCGCGGTTTCAGGTGTGGCGAAGAAGGTATCCAGCTTCGCCGCCAGCTTTTCGCGGCCGCCATACAACGCGGCCAGGCCTTCGCCATCGTGGGCGGCGGTGAAGGCGAAGGTCCAGCCATTGGATTCGGTGTAGTCGTGGCCCCACACGCGCGGATCGTAGGCCTTTGCGTCCACGCGCCAGCGACCATCGGCCTTGCGGCCCTGGAAGAAGCCTGCCGCCGGATCGAACATCGTCGCGTAACTGGCGGCGCGATGGCGGAAGTAGTCGGCCTCGGTGCTGTAGCGCTCGCGTGCGGCGGGCGCGGTCGCGCGCTTGGCCAGGGCATCGGCCATGTTGGCGATGCCAAAGTCATTGAGTGCGCCTTCCATCGTCCACGACATGCCTTCGTGCACGTCGGCGCTGGCATAGCCGCGGAAGGTCGAACGGTTCATGCCCTTGCGGCCGACATGGCGGTCCGGCGGCACCACGGTCGCGTTCTTCAGCGCGGCGGCATAGGCCTCGGCCGGATCGAAACCGCCGACGCCCTTCAGCCATGCATCGGCGAAGGCCACATCGGAGCTGGTGCCGACCATCAGATCAGCGTAGCCCGGCGATGACCAGCGTGCGATCCAGCCGCCGGCGCGGTACTGCTCGATGAAGCCCTGCACCAGCTGCCCGGCATCGTCGGGCGTGAACAGCGCATAGGCCGGCCAGGTGGTGCGGAAGGTGTCCCAGAAGCCGTTGTTGACGAATACCTTGCCGTCGCGCACGGCGGCATAGCTGCGGGTCGCGCTGCCCTCGGTGTTGTCATCGCTGGCGCTGGCCTGGTTGGCGTAGCGCCACTCCGGTGCGGCGGCGCTGCCCACGTTCTCATGGCCGGAATTGGGGTACACGAACAGCCGGTACAGGCTGGAGTACAGCGTGGTCTTCTGGTCGTCGCTGGCATCGCCGATGTCGAAACGGGCCAGGCGCGCATCCCATGCATCCTGCGCACGGCCGGCCACGCTCTCCAGCGTATCGGTGGCGGCGATTTCCAGCGCCAGGTTGTGTCGTGCCTGCTCCACCGAGATCAGCGAAGTGGCGATGCGCATGGTCACCCGCCGGTCGCTGCCGGCATCGAACTTGATGTAGCCGGTCGGGCGGCCGGTGTCGAGGCGCCCACTGCTGCGCCACGGCTTGTCGAAGCGGGCCACCACGTACATGCGGCTGGCGCCGTTGGACAGGCCGCTGCGCGTGTCGGTGTAGCTGGACAGCGTCTGCGTGGCGGCGTCCAGAGTCAGGCCGCCACGTGCATCGACGTTGTCGAACAGCAGGTTGGCGTCGCCGTCCTCCGGGAAGTCAAAGCGGAACAGCGCGGCATGGTCGGTCGGCGCGATCGAAGCCGCGACGCCGTTGTCGAAGCGCACGTCGTAGCGGTAAGGGCGGGCGCTTTCATGGCTGCGGTCGAACGACAGGGCACGCTTGCGGCGGTCAGCCTCCGGCACGCCACGACTGGCCGATGGCATCACCTGGAAGGTCTGGCGGTCGCCCATCCACGGGCTGGGCTGATGGCTCAGCGCAAGCGCCTGCAGCTGCGGGCGGTTCTGTGCGTCGTTCTGTTCGTTCCAGCGGTACAGCCAGTTCAGTGCGCCAGCATCGGTCACCGGGGTCCAGAAGTTGAATCCGTGCGGTACCGCGGTGGCCGGGAAATTGTTGCCGCGCGAGAAGGTGCCGTTGGCCTGGGTGCCACGGGTGGTCAGCACCCAGTCGGAGACGCGCGCTGGCTGCTGACGTGGCACTGTGTCCAGGCGCACGTCATCGATCCAGCCCGAGACCGGTGCACCGTCGGCACTGGCCACGTCCAGTTCGATCGCCACCACGCGGCGGCCCTTCAGCGCGGGCACGTCGCCCAGCCGCACCGCCTTGCGCGCCCACTGCTGCGGATACAGCGTCTTCGAATCGCCCTGCGCGCGGGCGCCGAGGGCCACCCCATGCTGGTCACGCGCAGCGCCGGCCGAAACCCGACTGCCATCGTCCAGCAGCAGGTCCAGAGACACATAGGTCGAAGCCACGGTGTCCTTGCCGACGATCTCCGGCAGCACCAACCACGACAGGGTGGTATCCGCCTCGATGGTCACGTCCGCCTTGAACAGTTCGCGCCGCGCGCTGCCGCCTTCGCTGCTGTAGCGCAGTGCATGCAGGCCGCTGTAGCCCGCATTGCGCTTGGCGGCGTAAGGCGCAGCAGGGCCGTTGCCGATCGTGACCTGCAGTGCGCCTGCGGCCGGTGCCGGCGCCGGCTGGCCCGGTTCGAACGAGGTCTGCAGTCCCTGTGCCAGCACCGGCATCGCGGTAGTCGCACAGGCCAGGGCCAGGGCGAGCGGAAGCAGGGCGCGGCGTGGATCGGACAGGGTCATGCAAGGGTCTCCCGGAAGGGCAGGCGGCGGGCAGAACCCGCATCGGCGGACACCACGGACAGCATCGCTCCGCCCGCCGGGATGGCAGTGGAAGAAGCGATACCGGTCCGGTGGGGGCGGGCCATGCGATCGGGTCGGATTGGAGTGGGCCGGTTTACGACCTGGCCCGATCCTGCAACAGCCGTGGCAACCTGACAAGTGCCATTTAGTTCGATCCAAATGCGGGAAATATTGTTGTCGGCGGATTTTCGGCGTGAACCTGCAGGATCGATCGGGAATTTCCACCGGCACCCCGTCCCGAGGTGGCATGCAGGGCCGCAGGGAATCGGCCCGGTACGCGCAAAGACCCGTTGCGGCGCAATGTCGGGGCGGCCCAGATGCTAGAATCACAGGCCTCGCAACCCGTTCATCGACATCCGCCATGAGCCATACCGCCACCGCGCCCGCCAACGCCGAGAAGCGCTACACCGTGCACCGCAGCGATCTGCCGCTGAGCTGCCCGACCCCGGAAATGGCGCTGTGGAACTCGCATCCGCGCGTGTACCTGCCGATCGAAGACGAGCCCAACGGCGAAGCGCAGTGCCCGTACTGCGGTTCCGTGTTCGTGCTGGCCGACTAAGCGGCCGCCCCTTCGATGCGCCGATTGACCGTGGTGCAGTTGCTGCCGGCGCTGCACTCCGGCGGTGTCGAGCGCTCGACCCTGGAAATTGCTGCGGCCCTGGTCGCTGCCGGCCATCGTGCGCTGGTGGTCTCCGCCGGTGGCCGCCTGGTGCAGCCGCTGCTCGATAGCGGTGCCGAGCACCTCACCCTTGATATCGGCCGCAAATCGCTGCTGACCCTGCGCCACCTGCCGACCCTGCGCCGCCTGTTCGCTGAAGTTGGCGCCGACATCGTGCATGCCCGTTCGCGGCTGCCGGCCTGGCTGGGCCTGTACGCGATCCGCGCGATGCCTGCCGCACAGCGCCCGCATTGGGTGACCACCGTGCACGGGTTGAACTCGCCCAGCCGCTACAGCGCGGTGATGACCAGCGGTGAACGCGTGATCTGCGTGTCCAATACCGTGCGCGACTATGTGCAGCGGCACTACCCCACGGTTCCCGAAGCGAGGCTGCAGGTGATTCCGCGCGGCGTCGATGTCGCACAGTTTCCCCGCGTGGCCCGCGCCGACCGTCGGCCACGACTGGCGCTGGCAGCCGATTACCCGTGGCTGGCGCAGGTTGAGGGCCCGCTGCTGCTGCTGCCGGGGCGGGGCACCCGGCTGAAGGGGCATGCTCATGCGCTGCAGTTGCTGGCGGATGTGCGCGCGGCCGGTGTGCCGGCACAGCTGTGGATGCTGGGCACCGATGAACCCGGCCGTGAAGCCTACGTGGCCGACCTGCGCCGGCAGGCGGCTGCTTTGGGCGTGACCGACGCCGTGCAGATCAGCACGCCGACCGCGCGCATCGCCCAGGCCTATGCGGCCAGCGATCTGGTCCTGCAGCTGTCGGACAAGCCCGAAGCGTTCGGCCGCACCGTGGTAGAAGCGTTGTCGGTCGGTCGCCCGGTACTGGGCTGGGACCATGGCGGCGTCGGCGAACTGCTGCAGCAGCTGCAGCCGGCCGGCGCCGTGCCGCTGGGCGATGCACGGGCGCTGGGTGAACGTGCGCTGGCCCTGCTGGCGCAGCCGCCGTCCTTGCCGACCCGCATCCCGTTTACCCTGCAGGCCATGCAGCGCGACACCCTCCGCCTCTATGCCGACCTCGCCGGCTGACCCCGCAACCCTCGTGCGCGAGGACCGCGCCGGGCGCTGGGCGCCCTGGTGGGTGCTGGCGTACGTGGCGCTGTGGCCGTTGCCGGGCATCGCCGAAACCGTGCTGGGTCTTGGCGCGCTGTATGCCGCGGTGCGCATGATCATGCGCCGCCTGCAGCGCCGCCCGCACCTGCTGACACCCGCCGCGTGGGCGCTGACCTCGATCCTGTTCCTCGGTTACTGGCTGCCGCAGGCGTTCTCCGCCTTCGATGCGATCGATCCGGCGGCGTCGTGGACCAAGGCGGCCGCCGGCCTGCGCTATCTGCCCTTCATGTGGCTGGTGGCGATCGCCGTGGCCACGCCGGAACGCCGGCGGCTGACCTTCGGTGGCCTCGCATTGATTACCGCTGCGTGGACGCTGGATGCACTGGTGCAGGCGGTCGTGGGTACCAGTCCGTGGTTCTGGTCACTTGAGCAACTGAAGTTTGCAGTAAGCGGTCACGCGTTGTGCCCGGCCAGCGAGGCAGCATGGGTCGATCGCCTCAGTGGCGCGCTGGGGCCGTGCAACCTGAAGTTCGGCCAGGTGCTGGCCAGCCTTTCACCGTTCCTGTTGCTGCCGCTGGCGCGCCGCTTCGGCAATCCAGGGTGGGTCCTGGCTGCGGCGGCGCTGGGCTGCGTGCTGCTGCTGGCCGGCTCGCGCGCGTCGTGGATCACCTTCGCGCTGGTGCTGGCCTACAGCGGCGTGCGCCAGTTCGGCTGGAAGCGGTTGGTGCTGCTGGGGCTGGTCGCTGTGCTCGGAGCGGGTGTGCTGACCGCCAGCGTGCCGCAGCTGCGTGAGCGCTTCGCACGTACGGCGATGGCCTGGGAGGGGAGCGAACGCGGTGTCGACGAGGCGTTGTCGGGGCGCGCGCGGATCTGGGACGCCGCGGCCTGCATGATTGAAGAGCACCCGATCAACGGGGTCGGCGCGCGCGGTTTCCGCGATGCCTATCCGGCCTGCGTGTCTGGCGACGAACCGGCGGTGTGGGGCGATGCCCCGGCGTTGCATGCCCATCAGATCGTGCTGGAAATCCTTGCCGAAACCGGCGTGCTGGGCCTGCTGTTGTGGCTGGCCGCCGTCGCCCAGGCGTGGCGCGCCTGGCGTTTCGCACCGCCCGCGGCCCGTGACCGCGCGCGCCCTGCGATGCTGGCGCTGGCGGTCACCGTGTTCCCGCTTAACACGCACCTGGCGTTCTATTCCGCGTTCTGGGGTGGCCTGACCGTGCTGTTGGCCGCGTTGTTCGCCGGCAGCCTGTTGGCCCGCGAAACGGATGACACGCCGACGGTGGTGTGATCGCCCATCCACGCATGGCGTGGCTCTACTCCACGTACCGAACAAACGTCCCCATGGTGGATCCACGCCATGGCGTGCATGGGGCGGTCACCGAACGAACGTCGCCGTAGTAGATCCACGCCATGCGTGGATGGGGCTTTACCGACGCAAACACGCGCCAACCTCCACTAGCCGTGCCTCCGTGTGTATCGCACGCTGAGGCCATGGCCAGCCCAAGACTCCGCTACGGTCGTTACTCCTGCACCGGTAACGTCTATTCATTGACTACGGTAACCCTCGATCGTGAACCCTTCTTTGCCGATGCTTCCAACGTAGCGATTCTGGTTGAGGCACTGCGCTTCGTAGAGCGCAAGGGGGTGAGCCACAGCTTCACCTGGGTGGTGATGCCCGACCATCTGCACTGGTTGATGGAATTGCGCGGGGGAACCCTGGCCGAGTGCATGGCCCTGCTCAAATCACGCAGCAGCCGGCTGCTGAATCGGCGATTGGAGCGGCGAGGGTCGCTGTGGCAGCACGGTTACCACGATCACGCCGTACGCAGCGATGAATCCCTTCACGAAAAGGCGATGTACATCCTGGCCAATCCGGTCCGTGCGGGCTTGGCGTGCGTGGTGGGGGAGTACCCGTACGCCTGGTGCCGCTGGCCGTTGTGAATCCCGGCACGGAATCGAAGAGCATCCACGCATGGCGTGGATCTACTTCAGAATGCCCCACGTCATTGAATCCACGCCATACGCGGATGAAGCCGCACAAGGCAGTAGATCCACGCCATGCGTGGATGAAGCCATCCCTCCCACCGCTACTTGTAGAAATCGCTCCGGCCGCCGGGCTGGCGCTTGAACCGCCGATGGATCCACAGGTACTGGTCCGGGGCTTCGCGCACCATTTCTTCGATGGCCTGGTTGACCCGCGTGGTATCGGCTTCCACATCCTCGCTGGGGAAATTCTCCAGCGGTGCGCCGATCTTCAGGAAGTACTTCCCGCCCTCGCGGCGGTGGAAGTACGGAATCACCGCGCAGCCGGTCATCCGCGCCAGCTGGTGGGTGGCGGTAATGGTGGATGCGGTATGGCCGAAGAACGGCACGAACACGGTGTCCTTGCCACGCATGTCCTGATCCGGCGCATACCAGAGGAAGCCGCCCTTCTTCAGGTGGCGCACGGTCGCGCGGATGTCCTCGTTGGCGAACATCGCCTTGGCATAACGCAGGCGGCCAAACTTCACCGCCCATTCGTACACCGGGTTCTTGTGCTTGCGGTACATGCCAGACAGGTCAACGTAGTCGCACAGCAGGCGGCCGCACATCTCCAGGGTCATGAAGTGGCCGGAGACCAGCAGCACGCCGCGGCCTTCGGCCTGCATCTGCCGCAGATGCTCGAGGCCTTCGATCTTCACCTGCGGGCGGATGCGGTCGATGCTGCCCCACCAGGCGCGGATGCACTCGAGCACGCCCACGCCCAGCGCGTCGAAGCTGTCGCGCACCAGGCGCTGGCGCCAGGCTTCGTCCTTCTCCGGGAAGCACAGCTGCAGGTTGACCTCGGCGGCGCGACGGCGGCTGCCGAGCAGGCGCCAGCTGATCCAGCCGACGCCCCGGCCGAGCGCACGCTGCAGCATCCACGGCAGGCGGGCGATGGCGAAGGCGCCGAGCATGGCGGCGAACATCGGCCAGTTGCGGGGATCGCGCAGCGACGGGCGGACGGCGGTGGTGGCATCGGACATGGCGCCATTCTACCAACCCGGCTGCGTGTCTTTCCCGGGGGGCTCCCGTATCCTTGCCGCATGCGTAAAGACCCTGTCGAATGGATCCTGCGCGGCCTGTACTCGGCCGTGCTCTACATCCTGCTGCCGATCACCGTGTACCACCTGGTCTGGCGCGGTTTCCGGGTCCGTGAATACTTCCGGCGCTGGGACGAGCGTTATGCCTCGTATCCGCAGCCGACCGGCCAGCCGCGGGTCTGGCTGCACGCGGTCTCGGTGGGCGAGGTCAATGCCGCCGCGCCGCTGGTGAATGCCCTGCGCCAGCAGCGTCCGGACATCCGCTGGGTCATCACCACCATCACCCCGACCGGCTCGGAGCGCGTGCGCGCGCTGTGGGGAGACGCGCTGGATCACGTCTATCTGCCGTACGACGTACCGGGCAGTGTCAACCGCTTCCTCGGCCATTTCCAGCCCAGCCTGGCACTGATCCTGGAAACCGAGCTGTGGCCGAACATGCTGTTCGGCTGCCGCGACCGTCGCATCCCGGTCTACATCCTCAACGCCCGCCTGTCCGCGCGTTCGCTGCGCGGTTACCGGGTGCTGGCGGCGCTGATCCGCCGTGCGCTGCGCACGGTCACCTGCGTGGCCGCGCAGTCGCAGGACGACGCCGAGCGCTTCGTGCAGCTGGGTGCTGCGCGTGAACAGGTGCAGGCGCTGGGCAACCTCAAGTTCGATATCGCCACGCCGGATGTGCAGGGCTTCGTCGAGCAGTTCCACGCCTGCGTGCCCGCCGGGCGCCCGGTGTGGATCGCGGCCAGTACCCACGATGGTGAGGAGCAGGCGGTGATCGACCTGCATCGGCGCCTGCGCCAGCAGCACCCCGACCTGTTGTTGCTGTGGGCGCCGCGGCACCCCGAGCGCTTCCCGAAGGTGGAGGCGCTGGCGCGCGAGCAGGGCTGGAACGTGACGACCCGTCGCGCGAAGCAATGGCCGGAGGCCGGCACGGATGTATTCGTCATCGACACCCTGGGCGAGCTGATGCCGTTCTATGCCTGCGCGCAGGTCGCCTTCGTCGGCGGCAGCCTGCAGCCGATCGGTGGCCACAATCTGCTGGAACCGGCGGCGATGGGCACTGCCGCTGTGACCGGTCCGCACCTGCACAACTTCGCCGAGATCTCACGGCGCATGCGTGAGGCCGGTGCCTTGCTGATCGGCGAGGACGTGCAGGCGGTAGGTGACCTGCTGCAGCACCTGCTGGGCGACGCAGCGGCGCGCGAGGACATGGCCCGTGCTGGATGCACGCTGGTCAGCAATGGCCGCGGTGCCCTGCAGCGCACGTTGGCGCTGGTCGCGCCACATCTGCCGCCGCCGCGCAGCTGAGCCGGGCAGCAACACCGCCAGGGCGGACACTACGTGGACCGACTGACGTGATCGACTGCATCAATTCTGCTTAGCAACCGGATTCCTGTCGCAGCAGGACCGGATGCGTGGCTGCGAACGTGTTTGTGGTCACATCGCGATGCGCACGGTACGGATTCTGATACCGCCCTTTGGCGCAGGCTGCCAGCCTGCTGTCGACCGCGCATGGGCGGAATCAAGAGGGCTTGCGATGGACAGCGACAACCGCCGTGGCCGGCACGCGCTGCTGGGAATGGATCACTTCGCGTTGGTGGCGTTGACCCTGGTGCTGGGGGGCAGCGTGATCGCCCTGGTCGGCCAGTACACCGCCGCCCAGGCCGGCCCGGCCATCGTACTGAGTCTGCTGCTGGCCGCACTGGGCACAGCGCCGATGCTGTATTGCCTGCACGAGCTGAACCAGCAGCAGCCGGAAGCCGATGGCCTGTACGGCCCGCTGCGGGCCGCCTGGGGCACGGCAGTCGCGCGCCTGCTGGGTGCTGTGCTGCTGCTGGAGCTGGTGGTGACCAGCGCCGGCGTGGCGCAGTCCATGGCGGGCCACGCGCGTGCGGTGTTTGCCAGTCGCGGTATTGAAACCGGCAGCGCATTGCCGGATCCGGTGATGGCCGTCACCAGCCTGCTGGTGCTGGGTGCGTTCGTGTTGCTGCCTCCGCGTCGCATCGCGCTGATGGTCTGCGTGCTGTTGACGGCGAAGATCGGTGTAGGGCTGTTGCTGCTGGCGCTGGCGGTCCGCCACGTGCACTACGCGAACTGGATCCCGTGGCTGCCGGACGCCACCGCGCCCTATCGGTTTGGACCCGGCGGGGTGCTGGCGGCAAGCGTGCCCTTGCTGGCGGTGTTTGCCAGTGTGGGTCTGGCATTGGGGTTTCCTGGGCGTGGCCCGCAGGTGCGTGCGCGGTCACCAGGGCTGCTGGCGGCCGCGCTGCTGCTGGCAATGCTGCTGCTGATCGTGCTGGCGGCGTTGCAGGCCGGCCTGGTCGAGTTCCCGGCATTGGCCAGTACGCGGCCGTTGTCGGTGGCATTGCAGGGCCATCCGCAGTTGCAGTGGCTGCTGCCGTTGCTGCCGCTGGCGGGCATGGCCGGGTTGGCAGCACTGTTGCTGGTGCTGTTGTCGTTGGCCACACATCTGGCAGCGCAGCTCTGGCCTGTGGCCGCGGATGAAGCGCCCGGGTTCCGGACGCGGCTGATACCAGTCACCGTGGTGCTGGCGGCGCTGCTGGCGTTGGGAACACCCGTCGATGCATTGCCGGTGCTGCCGGGCCCGGCCACCCTGCTGGTGATGGCGGCTTTGTGCCTGGCAGCACTGCGTGTGCGCGCGCCTATGCCGGGGGCTGCGATGGTGCTTGCGCCCCTGGCCGCGGCGCTGTGCGTGCTGGCCGCAGTGGAGCGGGCAGGCGCGTGGCCGGGCTGACGGCCGGCGGATCTGCGCCATGCCTGGGTGGGGCCGTACGCGCTGCCCACAAAAAAGCCACCCTCGCGGGTGGCTTCTTCGTTGCCGGCAGGGCGACGACTCAGTGCGTGGTCGTCGACGGGTTGCCCGCGTCCTGGGTCAGCAGGCGGTTCACGTCCTGCAGCTCGGCCACGTCCAGCGCACCCAGCGACTGGCTCAGCAGCAAGCGGTTCTGCAGGAAGGTGTAGCGGGCCTGTGCATAATCCAGCTGCGCCGAGAACAGGATGCGCTGGTTCTGGATCACGTCCAGCACGGTACGGGTACCGACTTCCAGGCCGACCTGCGACGCGTCGTACGCGCTCTGCGCCGAGACCACCGCCAGGCGGCGGGCTTCCACTTCGCTGATGCCCTGTACCAGGGTCTGGTAGGCATTGCGGGTGTTGCGGTCCAGGGCACGCTTCTGCTGCTCGTAGCCATCCTGGGCGATGTCACGCTGGGCCAGTGCCTGGCGGACGCCGGACTGGGTGGCGCCACCGGCGAAGATCGGCACGCTCAGGGTCAGCCCGATGCTGTTGGTGCGTGCATCCGGCGACAACGAGCCGGCACCGGTGCTGTCACCCCAGGTTGCGCTCTTGCCCCAGCTTCCGCCCAGCGACAGGGTCGGGTAATGGCCGCCACGAGCGGCCTGCACGCCAGCCTCGGCGGCGCTGACCTTCAGTTCCTGGGCCTTCAGCGCCGGATTCTGGTTGGTGGCCTGGTGCACCAGCTCATCGATGTTGCCACGGTTGGCCGGCACTTCCGGGCGGAAGTCCGCCGGCAGGCCGCGCAGGTTGACCACCGGCTGGCCGGTCAGTTCGGTCAGGGCCTGGTAGTTATCGGCCAGGGTGTTCTGCGCAACGATGGTGTTGGCACGCGCCTGGTCGTACTGGGCGCGTGCTTCGTGCACGTCGGTGATCGGCGCCAGGCCCACTTCCAGGCGCTTGTCGGCGAAGTCGAACTGCTTCTTCGCGGCCGCTTCATTGGTCTGTGCGGCGTTCAGCGATTCGATCGCCACCAGCACGTTGAAGTAGGCCGCCGAGGTGCGCACGATCAGGCTGTCGTTGGCCGAATCGAGGGTGAAGTCCGCCGCCTTGCTCAGCTCGCGCTGCGAACGCAGGTTGTTGATCTGGGTCCAGTTGAACAGCGTCTGGCTCCCTTCGATCGTGTAGTTGCGGCGCTTGCTGGTCACGGTGCCGGAGTTGGCGTCATGGTCCGCCTCGCTGCGCGAGCGGTTCAGCGTGGCCTGGCCGTTGATCTGCGGCAGCAGGGCAGCGCGGGCCTGCACGGCGCCTTCCTTGTCGTACAGCCGGGTGGATTCGGCGGCGGACAGCTGCGGATCGCCATTGCGCGCCATTTCGTAGACCTGCAGCAGGTCGGCGGCATGGGCGGACAACGGCAGCAGGGCAGTGGCCAGCGCAACAGCGAGGGATCGGCGGATCATTGCGGCTTCCTTGGACTCAGAGGTGGAACTGGGGGGCCGGGGCGGCACCACGCAGGTAATCGATATCGGTCTCGAACAGGGACTCGGTGCTGCCGTCGGCCGTGACCAGCAGGGCCTCCATCGCCGGCGAACGGCCATGGATCACGAACAGGCGACCACCCGGACGCAGCCACGAGGCGAACTGTGACGGCACCACGTCGACCGCACCAGTGACACAGATCACGTCAAAGCGGCGTTCGGTCTGCCAGGACAGGGCGTCGGCCACTTCCACGCGGACGTTGGTGCCCAGGCCGGAAGCGTCCAGGCGGGCACGCGCGGCGGCGGCCAGTTCCGGGTCGATCTCCAGGCTCAGCACGTCGCGCGCCAGCGCGCCGATGCAGGCTGCCAGGAAGCCGCTGCCGGTGCCGATTTCCAGCACTTCGTCACCCGGCTGCAGATCCAGTGCCTGCAGGGTACGGCCCTCGATGACCGGCTTCATCATCTTCTGGCCATGGCCGATCGGGAGTTCAACATCGGCATAGGCCAGTGCCCGGTGTGCATCGGCGACAAAGGCCTCGCGCGGCAGGCGGGCCAGGACGTCGAGCACCTTGATGTCCAGCACGTCCCAGGGACGGATCTGCTGTTCCACCATCAGTTCGCGGGCGTGGGCGTAATCAATCGTCATGAGGTTCAAATCCAGCGCAGTGGGCCGGCCATTTTACCGGTGCCGGAGGCCGGCGGCGCGCCCAGAGCATCAGCTGCCGGGTGGCCGGGGTCGCAGTGCCGGAAGTCATCGCGACCTCCGGTTCGTTCAGTTTTGGTTATCCGGCCGTCCCGGCCCCTCGCGGCGCATAGGCGCGCAGGAAGAAGTCGATGCTGGCGGTCACATGGGCAAGAGGGTCGCACTCCACCGGTGACAGTGGCATGCCGCACATCATATGCATGTGCACTTCGCCCTTGACCAGGGTCAGGAACTGCTGGCCAGCCAGGTAATAGTCGGGGATGTCCAGTTCGCCGCGTTCGCCGCGCGCGCGCAGGAAATCGGCCAGGGCCTCGCAGGTACGTTCCGGGCCGGCCTGCCAGAACAGCTCGCGCAGGCGTTCGTCGGTCTCCGGCGCCATCATCATGCGCTGGATCGAGATCGCTGCGTCGGAGGTGATCAGCTCGAAGAAGGCCAGGCCGATGCCGATCAGCTGGTCGCGCAGGGGGCCGTCCGCGTCGGCCACGAACAGCGCGTCAGGCAGCATTTCAATGCATTTTGACTGCACGGCCTCGGAGAACAGGGTTTCCTTGTCGCCGAAGTGGCTGTACACAGTCAGCTTCGAGACGCCGGCCTGAGCGGCGATGGTGTCCATGCTCACGCCGGTATAGCCCTGTTCGATGAACAGTGCCTTGGCTGCTTCAAGGATCGCCGCGCGCTTGCCGAGGTCCTTGGGACGCCCGGGTCCGGCGGCCTTGGCAGCGGGCTTGGCCGACGGCTTGCGGGAAGTGGGAGAACTCATCGCGACAATACTAGACCAAGCGGTTCGATATTTATACTATACCGGCCGGTTTATTAAATTGGGCCGGCAGTCGCGGCTCCCCCCTTAGTTGCAACCCTGCGTTTTCAGGACGTTGACCGATGAAGATCGTGCGCTGGATGGGCGGTATGGTGTGGGTGGCTGCGCTGGCAGCCTGTTCGGGACAGGAACAGGCGCCACAGGCGGCCGTACCGGTGCTGGTGGTTCACCCCGGCGAACAGGCCGGGCAGGCCCCGGCGGCGTTCCCGGGCACGGTGCGTGCCCGGCAGGAAAGCCCGCTGTCGTTCCGCGTCGGTGGCAACCTGGTCAAGCGCCATGTCGATGCCGGGCAGCGGGTCAAGAAGGGCGATGTGCTGGCCGAGCTGGACGTGGCCGACTTCGCGCTGCAGGCCCGCGCCTCGCAGGCGCAGCTGGCTGCGGCCGAAGCCGATCTGGTACGTGCCCGCGATGACCTCAAGCGCTACCAGGTGCTGGCCGACCAGCAACTGGTCAGCCGCTCGCAGCTGGACCAGCAGTCCGCCGCCTTCAAGGCCGCGCAGGGCCAGGCCAACGCCGCCCGCGCCAACCTCGATGTGCTGCGCAACCAGGCCGATTACGCCCAGCTGCGCGCACCGGCCGACGGCGTGATCGCCAGCCGCGAGGCCGAGGCCGGGCAGGTGGTGTCGGCCGGCCAGACCATCTTCAACCTGGCCGCCGATGGCGGGCGCGAAGTGCTGATCGACCTGCCCGAGGCCACCATCCGCGACTATGCGGTGGGCCAGCCGGTCGAGGTGGAGCTGTGGAACCGTCCTGGCCAGCGCCTGCCGGGCACGATCCGCGAGATCGCCGCCGCCGCCGATCCGCAGGCACGTACCTACGCGACCCGGGTCAGCCTGGCCGCCGATGCGCTGGCCGATGTCGAACTGGGCCAGAGCGCACGCGTCTACAGCAGCGCCGGCCGCCACGGCACCCTGCAGCTGCCGCTGGGCGCGCTGCAGCGCGGTGCCAACGGTACCGCCAGCGTGTGGCTGGTCGACCCGGCCAACAGCACGCTGAAGGCTGCAGCGGTCACCACCGGTGCGTTTGGCAGTGAGACCGTGCCGGTGCTGTCCGGCGTGAGCGCAGGTGACTGGGTGGTTGCTGCTGGTGGCCATCTGCTGCGTGCCGGTCAGCCGGTGATCGCCGTGGACCGGCAGAACCGTCCGGTGCTGAAGCCGGCCGCGCCGGCCGCAGCCGCCAAGGCCAAGGAGTAAGCCGGTGCGCCGCTTCAATCTCTCCGAGTGGGCGCTGGCCAACCGACCCCTGGTGCTGTTCGC
The DNA here is from genome assembly GCF_056481585.1 of Stenotrophomonas sp. 86428_Sma. Classification (NCBI taxonomy): domain Bacteria; kingdom Pseudomonadati; phylum Pseudomonadota; class Gammaproteobacteria; order Lysobacterales; family Lysobacteraceae; genus Stenotrophomonas; species Stenotrophomonas sp. 86428_Sma. Next base: position 4,117,972 of record NZ_CM151156.1, on the reverse strand, counting down.
GATGCTGGCGTTCGCGCTGATCGGCGCGTGGTCGTACAAGCATCTGGGCCAGTCCGAGGATCCGCCGTTCACCTTCAAGGCGATGGTGGTGCGCACGCTGTGGCCGGGCGCTACCGCCGAACAGGTCTCGCGGCAGGTGACCGAGCCGCTCGAGAAGGCGCTGATGAATACCGGCGAGTACGAGTTCATCCGCTCGTATTCTCGGCCGGGCGAGTCGCAGATCATCTTCATGGCGCGCGACAGCCTGCGGTCCAAGCAGATCCCCGACCTCTGGTACCAGGTGCGCAAGCGTGTGGGGGACATCCGCCCGACACTGCCGCGTGAAATCGTCGGTCCGTTCTTCAATGATGAGTTCGGTGATACCTACGGCAACATCTATGCGTTGACCGGCAAGGGCTTCGACTACGCGGTGATGCGTGATTACGCCGACCGTATCCAGCTGGAGCTGCAGCGCGTGCCCGACGTCGGCAAGATCGACCTGGTCGGCCTGCAGGACGAGAAGGTGTGGATCGAGCTGTCCAACACCCGCCTGGCCACGCTGGGTGTGTCGATGCAGCAGGTGCAGCAGGCACTGGCCGACCAGAACGCGGTCACCGGCACCAGCTTCTTCGAGACCGCCACCGACCGCGTGCAGCTGCGCGTGACCGGCCAGTTCAACGACATCGACGCCATCCGCCAGTTCCCGATCCGCGCTGGCGACCGCACCGTGCACCTGGGCGACATCGCCGAGGTCAAGCGCGGCTTCGCCGACCCGGCGTCGCCGAAGATGCGCTTCATGGGCGAGGAGGCGATCGGCCTGGCCGTGGCAATGAAGGACGGCGGTGACATTCTCAAGCTTGGCGCCAACCTTGATGCCGAGTTCGAACGCCTGCAGAAGACCCTGCCGGCCGGCATGCAGCTGCGCAAGGTGTCCGACCAGCCGCAATCGGTGGAGGAGTCGGTCGGCGAGTTCGTGCAGGTGCTGACCGAAGCGGTGGTGATCGTGCTGCTGGTCAGCTTCTTCTCGCTGGGCCTGCGCACCGGCCTGGTGGTGGGCGTGACCATTCCGCTGGTGCTGGCGATGACCTTCTTCGTCATGCACTACTTCGACATCGGCCTGCACAAGATCTCGCTGGGCGCGCTGGTGCTGGCGCTGGGCCTGCTGGTGGACGATGCGATCATCGCGGTGGAGATGATGGCCACCAAGATGGAGCAGGGCTACGACCGCCTGCGTGCGGCCAGTTTCGCCTGGGAGTCGACCGCGTTCCCGATGCTGACCGGTACGCTGATCACGGCGGCCGGCTTCCTGCCGATCGCCACGGCGGCATCGAGCACGGGTGAGTACACCCGCTCGCTGTTCCAGGTGGTGACTATCGCACTGGTGGTGTCGTGGATTGCCGCGGTGCTGTTCATCCCGTACCTGGGCGACAAGATGCTGCCGGACCTGTTCAATCCGCAGCCGCCGAAGCCGGGCAGCCTGTCCGCGCGCTGGCTGGCCAAGCGCCAGCAGTGGGCCGACCGCTATCCGGCGCTGGCCAACCTGATCGCGCCGCCGCAGCACGGGCACGACCATGATCCGTACCAGCGCCCGTTCTATCGCAGCTTCCGTCGCTTCCTCGATGGCTGCCTGCGCCACCGCTGGTGGGTGATCGCCGCGACCATCGCCCTGTTCGTGTTCTCGCTGATGATGTTCCGCTTCGTGCCGCAGCAGTTCTTCCCGGATTCGACCCGGCCGGAACTGATGGTGGACATCGAGCTGGCCGAGGGTGCGTCGTTGCGCTCGACCCAGGCCCAGGCCGAGAAGCTGGAGAAGCTGCTGTCCAACCGCGATGGCATCGCCAACTACGTGTCCTACGTGGGCACCGGTTCGCCGCGCTTCTACCTGCCGCTGGACCAGCAGCTGCCGGCCACCAACTTCGCCCAGTTCGTGGTGCTGGCCAAGGACATCAAGTCGCGCGAAAGCACCCGTGACTGGCTGCTGCATGAGGTGATCCCGAAGTTCCCGGACGTGCAGATGCGCGTGACCCGCCTGGAGAACGGCCCACCAGTCGGCTATCCGGTGCAGATGCGTATTTCCGGCGAGCACATCGAGAAGGTGCAGGCGATCGCACGACAGGTCGAGGCCAAGGTGCGTGAGAACCCGCACGTGATGAACGTCAACCTGGACTGGAGCGAGCCGAGCAAGGTGGTGCGGTTGGTGATCGACCAGGAGCGTGCGCGCGCGCTGGGTGTGAGCAGTGCCCAGGTCAGCCAGTTCCTGTCCAGCTCGCTGGCCGGGCAGTCGGTGAGCGTGTATCGCGAAGGCAACCGCCAGATCGAGATGCTGCTGCGCGGGCCGGCCGATGAACGCAACCAGCTGGAGCTGCTGTCGAGCCTGTCGATGCCGACCGCCAACGGCGGCAGCATCACGCTGTCGCAGGTGGCGACGATGGAGTACGGCTTCGAGGATGGCATCATCTGGCACCGTAACCGTCTGCCGACGGTGACCGTGCGCGCCGACATCAGTGATGGCATGCAGCCACTGGACGTGGTGCATCAGATCCTGCCGACGCTGGATGGCATCCGTGCCGAGCTGCCGAATGGCTACCTGCTGGAAACCGGCGGTACCGTGGAGGATTCGGCACGTGGCCAGAACTCGATCAAGGCCGGCATGCCGCTGTTCCTGGTGGTGGTGGCCACGCTGCTGATGCTGCAGCTGCGCAGCTTCTCGCGTGCGGCGATGGTGCTGGTGACCGCGCCGCTGGGCATCATCGGTGCGACCCTGTTCCTGCTGCTGTTCCGCGCCCCGTTCGGCTTCGTGGCGCTGCTGGGCACGATTGCACTGGCCGGCATGATCATGCGCAACTCGGTGATCCTGATCGACCAGATCCAGCAGGACATCGATGCCGGGCATGACCGCTGGCATTCGATCATCGATGCCACGGTGCGCCGCTTCCGCCCGATCGTGCTGACCGCGCTGGCGGCTGTGCTGGCGATGATTCCGCTCTCGCGCAGTGCGTTCTATGGCTCGATGGCGATTTCGATCATGGGTGGCCTGATCGTGGGCACGGTGCTGACCCTGGTGTTCCTGCCGGCGCTGTACGCCGCGTGGTTCCGGGTCAAGCCGGACGAATCCGGGGCGTAACGCCCCGGGTTCGGCGGCCACTGCCCTGGTAGGTGCCAACCTTGGTTGGCACTGTTGCGCGCATCCACGCATGGCGTGGATCTACCGCAGCGGGTCTTGGCCCTGGTAGGTGCCAACCTTGGTTGGCACTGTTGCACGCATCCAAGCATGGCGTGGATTAACCGCAGCGGGTCTTGGCCCTGGTAGGTGCCAACCTTGGTTGGCACTGATGCACGCATCCACGCATGGCGTGGATTTACCGCAGCTGCAGGCCGCTCCGCAGCGCTGGCAGCAGCCATTCAATGAACACCTGCACGCGTTGCGCGCGGTGCTGCCGATGCGGCTGCAACAGGGTCACCGGCAGCGGTTGCGCCACGTGCTGTGGCATCACTTCCACCAAGGTTGGTAGTTTCTGCAGTAGAGCCACCCCATGGGTGGCTGCGGAGGACCAGGATCAGTCATCCACGCATGGCGTGGATCTACTGATCTGCGCGGCATGCATCCACGCATGGCGTGGATTTACTGCAGCTGCAGGCCGCTCCGCAGCACCGGCAGCAGCCATTCGATGAACACCTGCACGCGTTGCGCGCGGTGCTGCCGATGCGGTTGCAACAGGGTCACCGGCAGCGGTTGCGCCACGTGCTGTGGCATCACTTCCACCAGCGCACCGGATTGCAGTTCGGCCTGCACGTCGTAGCGCGGAATCTGCAGCAGGCCGAGCCCCGCCACGCAGCACGCGATCGAGGCCTCGGCGCTGTTTACCCGTACCCAGCCAGGCATCGGCAGCGTGCGCAGCTGGCCACCGTCCTGCCATTCCCACGGTTCCACCCGCGCCGTGGTCGGCGATGCGTAGTTCACCGCGCGGTGCTGCTGCAGGTCGGCAGGATGCTGCGGTACGCCGTGTTCGCGCAGGTAGGCCGGCGCGGCGACGTTGACGAAGTCGAGCTGTCCCAGCATGCGGGCCACCAGGCTGGAGTCACCCAGCTGGCCGACCCGCAGCACCGCATCACAGCCGTCTTCGATCAGGTTCACCGCGCGGTCGGTCATGCCCAGGTCCACTTCAACCTGCGGATGGCGCGCGAAGAAGTCGGGCAGGGCCGGGGCGAGGATGCGGCGGCCGATCCGGCTGGGCACATCGATCTTCAGCAGGCCCACCGGCTGCGCATCGTCTTGCCGGAACAGCGATTCGGCGTCTTCAACTTCGGCGATCAGGCGCAGGCAGCGGGCATGGAACACGTCGCCGTCGTGGGTGGTGGAGACCCGCCGGGTCGAGCGCTGCAGCAGGCGGGTGCCGAGCCGCTGCTCCAGCTCGGCCACCGCCGCGGAAACGGTGGAGCGGGGCAGGCCGAGCTGGTCGGCGGCGCGGGTGAAGCTGGCGCATTCCACCACCCGGGTGAAGATGCGGAAGCGATCGATCCGGTCCATTGTTCGCCTACTCTGGAAAGTTAAGTCAATGTGGCGGGCTTTATCCGCATTTTCTGCACGATATCGTCGTCAGGGCAGGGTTGCCACCCCGGGCAGCCCCCTCCTGAGACAAACGCCATGACCGACCATTCCCTCAAGGGCAAGACCGTGCTGATCGCCGGTGGCGCCAAGAACCTGGGCGGACTGATCGCCCGCGACTTCGCCAGCCAGGGCGCCAAAGCCATCGTCATCCACTACAACAGTGCCGCCACCCAGGCTGATGCGGAAGCAACGGTCGCCGCCGTGCAGGCCGCTGGCAGCAAGGCGGTGGCGCTGCAGGGCGACCTGATTTCGGCCGCAGCGATGGAGCGCTTGTTCGCCGATGCCGTGGCTGCAGTCGGCCGGCCGGACATCGCCATCAATACCGTCGGCAAAGTGCTGAAGAAGCCGATGCTGGAGATCAGCGAAGCCGAGTACGACGAGATGAGCGCGGTCAATGCCAAGGCTGCCTTCTTCTTCCTGAGGGAGGCCGGCCGCCACGTCAACGACGGCGGCCGCATCTGCACTCTGGTCACCTCGTTGCTGGGTGCGTTCACGCCGTTCTATTCAAGCTATGCCGGCACCAAGGCACCGGTCGAGCATTTCACCCGCGCGGCGTCCAAGGAGTTCGGTGAGCGTGGCATCTCGGTGACCGCGATCGGCCCCGGTCCGATGGACACGCCGTTCTTCTATCCGGCCGAGAGTGCCGATGCGCAGGCGTACCACAAGACCGCGGCGGCACTGTCGCCTTTCACCCGCACCGGCCTGACCGACATCGCCGACATCGTGCCGTGGATCCGCTTCCTCGTGACCGATGGCTGGTGGATGACTGGGCAGACCATCCTCGTCAATGGCGGTTACACCACCAAGTAAAGCAGCCACGCAGGGCGTGGCTCTACTGCGGTGGTGGGTGCCAACCTTGGTTGGCACGGATGGCGCATCCACGCATGGCGTGGATCTACAGTAGAGCCACCCCATGGGTGGCTGCGCACAATGTCCAAAGGGAGGGGCGCCACGCATGGCGTGGCGCTATCGGATCAGTTGAGTTTGGCCAGCACCGCGTCGGTGGCGGCAGCGGTGCTGACGGCCTGGCCCTTCGCCGCCAGATCGGCGGTGAACACGCCATCGTCCAGCACGGCGTGCACGGCGGCTTCCACCTCGGCGGCTTCCGCTTCCAGCCCCAGCGAATGGCGCAGCAGCATCGCGGCGCTGAAGATCGTCGCGTACGGATTGGCGATGCCCTTGCCGGCGATGTCCGGGGCCGAACCATGGATCGGCTCGTAGATGCCGACCGCACCGGGTTCGCCGAGCGAGGCCGAGGGCAGCAGGCCCAGCGAGCCGGCCAGCATCGACGCCTCATCGGTGAGGATGTCGCCGAACATGTTCTCGGTGACGATCACGTCGTACTCGCGCGGCTTGGCCAGCAGGTGCATCGCCATTGAATCGACCAGCTGGTGCTCCAGCGCAACGTCCGGGAACTCCTCGCGGCCGATGCGCGCGGCCACGTCACGCCACAGGCGCGAGGTTTCCAGCACATTGGCCTTGTCCACCGAGGTGACCTTGCCGCGACGCTGTTGCGCCAGACGGAACGCACTGCGCAGCACGCGCTCGATCTCGGCTACGGTGTAGCGGCACAGATCGCTGGCGCTGTCGGCGTCGCGGGTCTTGTCGCCGAAGTAAATGCCGCCGGTCAGCTCGCGCACCACCACGAAGTCCACCCCCTGCAGCAGCTCGGCCTTGATCGGCGAGGCGTGCAGGGCGGCTTCATGGGTACGCACCGGGCGCAGGTTGGCATACAGGCCCAGCGCCTTGCGGATCGCCAGCAGGCCCTGCTCCGGGCGCACCTTGGCATTCGGGTCGGACCACTTCGGGCCGCCGACTGCACCCAGCAGTACGGCGTTGGCGGCCTGGCAGGCGGTCAACGTAGAGGCGGGCAGTGGCTCGCCATGGCGATCGATGGCGACGCCACCGATGTCGTGCTCGCTGAAGGTGAAGGTGTGGTTGAAGCGTTCGGCGACGGCCTTCAGGACGGCGACTGCCGCGGCGGCCACTTCCGGGCCAATGCCATCACCGGGCAGGACAACAATTTCAGCGTGCATGCTCACTCTCGTAGCGTTCGATTTCAGGGACACGGCCCAACAGATACCCCAACTGGTCGACACCTTCCAGCAGGCAGGTCTGCGAGAAGCCATCCAGCGGGAAGGAATAGACGCGACCATCTGGCGTGCGCAGTTCGCGCGCGGCCACGTCGATGGTCAGCTCGTCGTCCGGGCGCTGCATCAGCGCCTGCACATCGGCCTCGTCCAGCACGATCGGCAGCAGGCCGTTCTTCAGCGAGTTGCCGCGGAAGATGTCGGCGATCTCGCTGCTGACGATGGCACGCAGGCCGAGGTCGGTCAGCGCCCATGGTGCATGCTCGCGCGAGGAACCGCAGCCGAAGTTGCGGCCCGCCAGCAGGATGCTGCGGCCGGCGTTGTGTGGCTGGTTGAAGGCGAAGTCGGCCACCGGGGAACCGTCGGCCTGCCAGCGCCAGTCATTGAACGCGTTGCGGCCGAGGCCGGCACGTTCGGTGGTGGACAGGAACCGCGCCGGGATGATCTGGTCGGTGTCGATGTTGGTCTGCGCCAGTACCACGCTGGACGAGGTCAGGGTACGGAAACCGGCCATCACGCCACCTCCTGTGCGAACAGTTCGCGGGTATCGGCGACGTGCCCGTTCACCGCGGCCCAGGCGGCGCTCATCGGCGAAGCCAGCAGCGTGCGCGAACCGGGGCCCTGGCGGCCTTCGAAATTGCGGTTGCTGGTGCTCACGGCCAGCTGGCCGGGAGCGACCAGATCGCCGTTCATGGCGATGCACATCGAACAGCCCGGCTCGCGCCATTCGGCGCCGGCCGCGCGCACGATCTCATGGATGCCTTCGGCCTCGGCCTCGCGCTTGACGATTTCCGAACCGGGCACCACCAGCATGCGCACCCGGTCAGCGACACGACGGCCGCGCAGGACCTGTGCGACCTCGCGCATGTCGCTCAACCGGCCGTTGGTGCATGAGCCGACGAACACCACGTCCACGGGTGTACCGGCCAGCGCCTTGCCGGCCTGGAAATGCATGTAGTCCAGGCCTTTCTGTGCGGCGGCATCGTTGGCCGCCGGAATCGGCGCATCCACTGCGATCGCGGTGCCCGGATGGGTGCCCCAGGTCAGGGTCGGGCGGATGTCGGCAGCGTCGATGTGCACTTCGCTGTCGAAATGCGCGCCGTCATCGCTGCGCAGCTGCTGCCAGCGTGCCACGGCGGCGTCGAAGTCGGCGCCCTTGGGGCCGCGCGGGGTCGCGGCGACGAAGTCGAAGGTGACCTGGTCCGGGGCCACCATACCGGCGCGTGCGCCGGCCTCGATCGACATGTTGCACAGGGTCATGCGCTGTTCCATGTCCATCGCTTCGATGGTGCTGCCACGGAACTCGATGACGTGGCCGGTGCCACCATTGACGCCGATCACGCCGATGATGTGCAGGACCACATCCTTGGCGCCAACGCCGGGTGCCAGCGGCCCATCAACGGTGATCGCCAGCGTCTTCGCCTTGCGCTGCAGCAGGCACTGCGTGGCCAGCACGTGGCCGACTTCACTGGTGCCGATGCCGAACGCCAGCGAACCGAACGCACCATGGGTGGAGGTGTGGCTGTCGCCACAGACGACGGTCATGCCGGGTTGGGTAAAGCCCTGTTCCGGCGCGATCACGTGGACGATGCCGCGGTTGTCCGAGGCCATGTCGAACAGCTCGATGCCGTGCTCGGCACAGTTGCGTGCCAGCGTGGCGACCTGCGCTTCAGAGGCGGCGCTGGCGTAGGGCAGCGTGCCGTCGGCAGAGGCCGGCAGGGTCGGCGTGGAGTGGTCCATCGTCGCCTTGGTGCGATCCGGGCGGCGCGGCGACAGGCCGCGCTCACGCAGTTCGGTGAACGCCTGCGGCGAGGTGACCTCGTGGATCAGGTGCAGGTCGATGTACAGCACGGCGGGCGCGCTGTCGGATTCAGGGACAACCACGTGGGCGTCCCACAGTTTGTCGTACAGGGTGCGGGGTGCGGAAGTCATGCGTGTGCCTGGCAGAAGTACGAAATAGCGAACATCAGTAAAGAAAACGGAACGGTCAAGTCAGCGGCGACGGGCAAGCACCCGCAGCCGCACGTAGTCGGCCAGCGGCTGGCCGCTGGCGTTGCGCGGCAGCTCGGCCAGCAGAACGGTGGCGGCCTCGCGCACGGTGGCGCGTGCCTCGGCCGGCAGATCGTCCAGCAGCGGTGCGGCGAACACACGCAGCCAGCCGGCCACGCCGGTCGGCAGAGCAGTCGGGCGCGGCGTGCACTCGATCAGCTGCACCTGGAAGCCATGCTGGCGCAGGCGGTCGGCGTAGGCATCGGCAGTGGGGAAGTACCACTGGAATGCGCTGGCGCCGTGGCCATGGGCCGCGCGTGCAGCCTGCACCGCCGCGATGATCGTGGCCACGTTGCCATGCCCGCCGAACTCGGCAACGAAGCGGCCGCCCGGGCGCAGTGCGCGGCGCACACCTTCCATCACCCGGTCGGGGTTGCTCATCCAATGCAGCGCTGCGTTGCTGAATACCGCATCGAACTCACTGTCGAACGACAGCGCGTGGCCATCCATCACCTGCGCATCGACGCCGCGCGCACGCGCGGCGATCACCAGTTCCGGTGAGGCATCCACACCGTGGATGTGCGCGCCGCTGAGCGCCAGCTCGGTGCTGAGCACGCCATCGCCACAGCCCAGGTCGAGGATGCGTTCACCGGCGCGCGGGTCGAGCAGGCGCGATACCGCGCCGCCGAGCAGCGGCACGAAGCCGGCGTCGATCGCATAATCCTGGGCGTTCCACTGCTGGCCAGCGGCGCTGGCCGGGGTGGGGGTGTCGAAGGCGCTCATGGCGGGGTCCTCAGGCGGTGGCGGGGGTGGCAACGTCGGTGTTGCTGTGGGCGGCAGCCTGGCGCTGGCGCAGCAGGCGGTTGGCCACATCCAGCCAGGCCAGCGCGGAGGCTTCGATGATGTCCTTGCTGGTGCCGGTGCCGTCGTACTCCACGCCCTCGTGGCGCACGCTCAGATTGGCTTCGCCGCGCGCATCGGCGCCGATGCCGACGCTGTGCACGTGGTAGCTGTCCAGCATCAGCTGCACGCCGGTAGCGGCCGACAGCGCGCCGAACAGTGCATCGACCGGGCCATCGCCCTGCGCGGTCTCGGCTACGCGGTTGCCGTCCGGGTCGGACAGTTCGACCAGTGCATTGGCGCGGCTGCCGACGTCGCTGATGGTCATCGACGCCAGGCGATAGCCCTGCGCGTTGGAGCCACCCTGCATCAGCGTCTGCAGGTCGGCATCGGTGACCACGCGCTGCTGTTCGCACAGGCCCTTGAACTGCTCGAACACCAGCTTCAGTTCGTCTTCGTCCAGCCAGAAGCCCAGCGCACGCAGGCGCGCTTCAACAGCGGCGCGGCCACTGTGGCGGCCCAGCACCATCTGCGAATCCTCCCAGCCCACGTCTTCCGGACGCATGATTTCATAGGTGCCGCGGTGGCGCAGCATGCCATGCTGGTGGATGCCCGATTCGTGGGCGAAGGCATTGGCACCGACGATGGCCTTGTTGCGCTGTACCGGCATGCCGACCAGGCGCTGCAGCAGCTGCGAGGTGCCGACGATGCGCGGGGTGTTGATCGAACTGTCCTGCTCGTAGAAGGCCTGGCGCACCTTCAGCACCATCGCGATCTCTTCCAGCGAACAGTTGCCGGCGCGCTCGCCGATGCCGTTGACGGTGCACTCGACCTGGCGTGCACCGCCTTCGATGGCGGCCAGCGAGTTGGCCACGGCCAGGCCCAGGTCGTTGTGGCAGTGCGCGCTGAAGATCACATTGGCGGCATTCGGCACGTCGGCGACGCCGGCGATGACCTGCTGGAACATCGCGCGGATCTCTTCCGGCGTGGTGAAGCCGACGGTGTCGGGCAGGTTGATGGTAGTGGCGCCGGCAGCGATGGCCACACGCGCGACTTCGATCAGGTAGTCCAGCTCGGTGCGGGTGGCATCCTCGGCCGAGAATTCGACATCGTCGATATAGGACCGGGCCAGCGATACGTGCTTGCGTACCGACTCCAGTACCTGCTCGCGGGTCATCCGCAGCTTGTGCTCGCGGTGCAGCGGGCTGGTCGACAGGAACACGTGCAGGCGCGGGTTGGCAGCGGCCTCCAGCGCACGTGCGGAGGTTTCGATGTCGGCCTGCAGGCAGCGCGACAGCACCGCCAGGGTCAGGCTCGGGCGGCGCAGTTCGCGGCCGATCAGTGCCATCGCCTCACGGTCGGACTGCGAGCTGGCCGGGAAGCCGGTCTCGATGATGTCCACGCCCAGTTCGTCCAGCGCACGCGCCATCACCAGCTTCTGCGGCGGGCTCATGCTGCAGCCGGGGGACTGCTCGCCGTCACGCAGGGTGGTGTCGAAGATGCGGATGCGCGGGGTGGTAATTCGTTCGATGGTGGTCACAGGGAAATCTCCTCGACAGCGGGTGCGACGGCTTGCAGGGGGGAAGGGGAAGAGGTGGGGGAAGCGATGGCGCTGGCCTTGGCGGGCGAGCGCGGTGTTTCGCTGCGCCGTCGCCGTGGTTTGCGTGGCGGGCGCGGGCGGATGTCGGTGAGCAGGCCGGCCAGGACGCCGGCATCGATGTTGCCGCCGGAGACCACCGCGCACTTGCGGCGGCCGGCGACGCGGCGGCCGGCGGCCAGCGCCAGCGCACCGGCGCCCTCGGCGATGATGTGTTCTTCCAATGCCAGGCGGACCAGGGTTTCGCGCAGTTCGGCTTCGCGCACGATCACCACATCGTCCAGCAGCGAGGTGCACAGGCGGCGGGTCAGGAAGCCGGGAATCTTCACCCGCACGCCGTCGGCCAGCGAAGCAACGGGGGCGATCTCGCGCACGTCACCGTGGATCGCGCGGGCCATCGAATCGACGCCTTCCACCTGCGCGCCAACGACGCGGACGCCCTGCGATTTCAGCGCCAACGCAACGCCGGAGGCCAGGCCGCCGCCGCCGATCGGTACGATCACTACATCCGGCGCGTGCGCGGCCAGCTCGATGCCGACCGTGCCCTGGCCGGCGATCACATCGGCATCGTCGAACGCGGACAGGAAGCGGTAGCCGTGGCGTTGTGCCAGTTCGACCGCGAAGGCGTAGGCCTCGTCATAGCTGGTGCCGTGCTGGCGCACGGTCGCGCCCCAGTGGGCGACGCCGGCGATCTTGGTGGCGGGCGCGCCATGCGGCATCACGGTGATGGCCGGCACGTCCAGGCGGTAGGCCGCCCACGCCACGCCCTGGGCATGGTTGCCGGCCGAGGCGCAGATCACTGGCCGGGTATCGCCGCGCTCGCGGCCGGCCAGCAGCGCATTCAATGCGCCGCGTACCTTGTAGGAACCGGTGCGCTGCAGGTTCTCCAGCTTCAGCCAGGTACCGAAGCGTTCGGCATGGTGCAGCGGGGTGGGCGGCAGGAAGCGGCGCAGACGAGCCTGCGCCGCCAGTACGTCGGCGACGCTTACGTCGCCGACATCGCTTTCCTGGCTGGTGTCAGCGGCCGGCATGGGCCACCAGCGCAGTGCAGAAGACCGCCGCATGCGGGCACGGGCGGCGAAGAAGACGCCTCCGTACCGGCACCGTGGTCGCTACGGTACGGGTGTTCATACGGATGCTCCTTCCACGGCGGTGACCTGCACGGACACGCAGTCGTAGATCTTCTCGATCTGCCGGCACAGCGTTTCCGCCGGACGCTGGCCATCCACCACCAGCTGCAGGTGCCAGCGGCCATCGTCGGCGGCCACCGGCGCACCACTGATCGCACGCGGCGCGAAGCCACGGCGTTCGGCCATGCCGATCACGCGCAGCAGCGCGCCTTCGGCCGGGTGCAGCACCAGGTCAAGCCGGTATTGCATTGGGGCTCTCCTGGCGGGCATGGGCGGGGTTGCTTTCCAGCATCGTGCTGTTGGCGGTGTTCGGCGGCACCAGCGGCCACACGTTGGCGCGTGCATCGATGGCCACGTGCAGCAGCGCCGGGCCTGGTTCGGCCAGCAGTGCGGCCAGGCCGCCTTCCACGTCGTCGCGGTTGTCGATGCGGGTGGCGGCGATGCCGAACACCTGTGCCAGTGCCACGAAGTCCGGGTTGTCGGACAGGTCGATCTCGCTGTAACGCTCGGCGAAGAACAGCTCCTGCCACTGCCGCACCATGCCCAGCGAACTGTTGTCCAGCAGCACGATCTTCACCGGCAGGCGGCAACGCGCGATGGTGGCCAGCTCCTGCACGTTCATCATGAAGCTGCCGTCGCCGGAGACCAGCACCACGGTGCGCTCGGGGCATGCGAACTGCGCACCCATCGCGGCCGGCAGGCCGAAGCCCATGGTGCCCAGCGCGCCACTGGTCAGATGATTGCGCGGGTGGTTGAAACGGCAGTGCTGGGCGACCCACATCTGGTGCTGGCCGACATCGCAGGCGATCACCGCATCGGCCGGTGCCAGCTCACTCAGGCGCTTCAGCAGGGCCGGTGCGTAGATGTGCTGGCCCGGCGCGTCGTAGCGTGCGGCGAAACGATCGCGATGCTGTGCACAGCGCTTGCGCCATGCGTCCTGGTGGGCCTTGGGGGAGGGGAAGGCCGCACGCAGGGCGCGGATGGCATGGCCGACGTTGCCGGGCACGGCGACGTCGGCGCTGCGCAGCTTGGAGATCTCGTAGGCGTCGGCGTCGATGTGGACGACGCGGGCGAACGGTGCGAACTCGGCCAGCTTGCCGGTGGCACGGTCATCGAAGCGCGCACCCAGCACCAGCAGCAGGTCGCTTTCCTGCACCGCCATGTTGGCCGCGCGGGTACCGTGCATACCCAGCATGCCCAGCGACTGCGGGTGGTTGGCCGGCAGTGCGCCCAGCCCACGCAGGGTCATCACCGTGGGGATGGCACTGGCCTCGACGAAGTCGCGCAGGTCCTGCACCGCGTCGCCCAGCGCGATGCCCCCACCGGCGTAGACCACCGGCTTTTCGGCGGCTGCCAGTGCGGCGATGGCCTCGGCGATGGCCGCTTCGGCCGGCGCAGGCGGCGGCTCGATGCTGCTCGGCACGTGCGCTGGCAGATGACTGGCATCGGCCAGCTGCACGTCCTTGGGCAGGTCGATCAGCACCGGGCCGGGCCGGCCTTCGCGGGCGATGCGGAACGCATCGGCGACCACGCGCGGCAGGTCATCGACGCTGCGCACCAGCCAGCTGTGCTTGACGATCGGCATCGTCAGGCCGAACACATCCAGTTCCTGGAAGGCGTCGGTGCCCAGCAGCGGCGTGCCGACCTGACCGGTGATGCAGACCATCGGTACCGAATCCAGCATCGCATCGGCAATGCCGGTGACCAGGTTGGAGGCGCCCGGGCCGGAGGTGGCCACGCAGACACCCACCTGGTTGCTGGCGCGGGCAAAACCGTTGGCGGCCAGCGCCGCGCCCTGCTCATGGCGTACCAGGATGTGCTTCAGCGACGAATCCACCAGCGCGTCGTAGAACGGCATGATGGTGCCACCGGGATAGCCGAACAGCGTGCGGACGCCTTCGGCCTCCAGCGCCTGGGTCAGCCAGCGCGCGCCGTTGGGCGGCGCGCTGCGATGTGTCGAAGAGTTCATGGGGGAACCTTGCAAAGCGGGTGGGGGAGGGCCGCGCGGTTACGCGGCCTGTCCTTGCAACCAGACCATCTTGGCGCGCAGTTCCTTGCCTACCTTCTCGATCGGGTGCTCCAGGTCGGCCTGCTTGAACCTGTTGTAGTTCGGCAGGCCCGCTTCGTACTCGGCCACCCAGTTCTTGGTGAAGGTGCCGTCCTGGATGTCCTTCAGCACTTCCTTCATGCGTGCCTTGGTGCCGGCGTCGATCACGCGCGGGCCGCTGACGTAGTCGCCGTACTGCGCGGTCTCGGAGATGAACTCCAGCATGCGCGAGATGCCGCCTTCGTAGAACAGGTCCACGATCAGCTTCAGTTCGTGCAGCACTTCGTAATAGGCGATCTCCGGCTGGTAGCCGGCTTCGACCAGGGTTTCGAAACCGGCCTGCACCAGCGCCGAGGCACCACCGCACAGCACCGCCTGTTCGCCGAACAGATCGGTCTCGGTCTCTTCCTTGAAGGTGGTCTGGATCAGGTTGGCGCGGGCGCCGCCGAGGCCGGCCGCATAGGCCAGGGCGTACTCGGCCGCCTTGCCGCTCTTGTCCTGGTAGACCGCCCAGATGCACGGCACGCCACGGCCGATTTCATACTCGCGGCGCACCAGCGCACCCGGGCCCTTGGGCGCGACCAGCACGACATCCAGGTCTTCGCGCGGCTTGATCATGTCGAAGTGCACGTTCAGGCCGTGCGCGAACAACAGCACCGCACCCTGTTTCATGTTCGCGGCCAGCACGTCGTCGTAGAGCTTCTTCTGCACCATGTCCGGGGTCAGCACGGCAACCAGGTCGGCATCCTTCACCGCGTCGGCCGGTGCTTTCACGGTGAAGCCATCGGCCTGTGCCTTGACCTCGGTCGGGCCACCCGGACGCAGGCCTACCACCACGTCGAAGCCGGATTCGCGCAGGTTCAGTGCGTGGGCGCGGCCCTGGCTGCCGTAGCCGATGACGGCGATCTTGGTCTGGGGCAGGTCGTTGGTGCTCATGGGGGAGGTTCCTTGCGGTGGGAAGAAAAAAGAACGGCCGGTCGTCGAGGTGACGTGCCGGCCGGTCAGGGGAAAGCGGTGGAGGGGGCGCCGCGCATCGCACAGGCACAGCCACCACGAGGCATCGTGGTGGTGTGGGTCCGGGTTTTGCGTTGGGCGTTGTGCATGGTGGTTGCGTCTGAAACCAGGTCCTGAAATGAAAAAACCCGCACCGGGGCGGGTGCGGGTTTTTGAAGAGTTCCGGTGTGTTTGTTGCTTACACGCTGGCTCGTCCCGCACCTGTTGGTTGGGTAATAAGTACGAGCACAAGAATCGAACGCAGCGAGGCGGCGCCGGTGTCGGCGGCTACGATGTGTGTTCGCGGTGGCGTGTTGTGATGCAACATGTGATCGAGAGAAACACAGCCGTTTCGGCGATGTCAACCCTCGCGATGGAATTTTTATCGGTTTCCGCTGCATCCAGCGCAATCGCTTGTGGCACAAGGATGGTTGCCGCTGAAAGTGTTTCGGTGAACCGGAATTCACTCCTTTCAGCGCGGTTTTTGCGCGGAATCCGGCGGATTTTCACCTTGGTGGGTGCGGACCTTCCGCCCCCATCCCAGGATCAACGTCCATGACCTCTGCCCGATACCGCATGAAGGCCGCAGCGGCGAAGATCGAGGGACCACCCTTCCATCGGAACCCGACCGTGTCCCGACGCCTTGCCCGTTCCCTGCTGGCCGCCGCTGTACTGGCCTCCGTGCCCGCGCTGTCTTCCGCCGCCGACCGCATCACCGGCCACACCTTCGCCACCCGTTCGGAGGTGATCGCCCCGCATGCGATGGCCGCCACCTCGCAGCCGCTGGCCACCCAGATCGCGCTGGACGTGATGAAGGGCGGTGGCTCGGCGGTGGACGCGGCGATTGCCGCCAATGCCGCGCTTGGCCTGATGGAGCCCACCGGCAACGGCATCGGCGGCGACCTGTTCGCCATCGTCTGGGACCCGAAGACGCAGAAGCTCTATGGCTACAACGGTTCGGGCCGTTCGCCGAAGTCGTTGACCCTGGCCGAGTTCCAACGCCGTGGCCTGAAGGACATCCCGCCTACCGGCCCACTGCCGGTCTCCGTGCCCGGCGCAGTCGACGGCTGGTTCGCGCTGCACGACCGCTTCGGCCGCAAGCCGATGGCCGACAACCTGGCGCCGGCGATCCGCTACGCCCGCGAGGGCCATCCGGTGGCCGAGGTGATCGCCTACTACTGGGACCGCTCGGTGCCCAAGCTGTCGCAGTACCCGGGCTTCAAGGAACAGTTCACGATCAACGGCCACGCCCCGCGCAAGGGCGAGATGTGGAAGAACCCGAACCTGGCCAGCACGCTGCAGAAGGTCGCCGACGGCGGCCGCGATGCCTTCTACAAGGGCGATATCGCCCGCACCATCGGCGACTACTTCAAGGCCAACGGTGGCTACCTGAGCTACCAGGACATGGCCGACCACCACGGTGAGTGGGTCGAACCGGTCAGCAGCAACTACCGTGGCTACGACGTGTGGGAGCTGCCGCCGAACAGCCAGGGCATCGCCGCGCTGCAGATCCTCAACGTGCTGGAAGGCTACGACTTCTCGAAGATCCCGTTCGGATCGCCGGAACACGTGCACCTGTTTGTCGAAGCGAAGAAGCTGGCCTTCGCCGACCGTGCGCGCTTCTATGCCGACATGGCGTTCCAGCCGGCGCCGGTGCAGAAGCTGATCTCCAAGGAGTACGCCGCGCAACGTCGCGCGCTGATCTCGATGGACAAGGCGCTGAAGGAAGTGCAGCCGGGCACGCCGAAGCAGTTGGAAGAGGGCGACACCATCTACATGACCGTGGCCGACGCCGACGGCATGATGGTGTCGCTGATCCAGTCCAATTACCGCGGCATGGGCAGCGGCATGGTGCCGCCGGGGCTGGGCTTCATCCTGCAGGACCGTGGCGAGATGTTCGTATTGCAGAAGAATCATCCCAACGGTTATGCGCCGGGCAAGCGCCCGTTCCAGACCATCATTCCGGCCTTCATCACCAAGGGTGGCAAGCCGTACGCCAGCTTCGGCGTGATGGGCGGCGCGATGCAGCCGCAGGGCCACGCGCAGATCGTGATGAACCTGGTGGATTTCGGCATGAACCTGCAGGAAGCCGGTGATGCACCGCGCATCCAGCATGAAGGCTCGACCGAACCGACCGGGCAGGCCACGGCGATGACCGACGGTGGTGAGGTGAATCTGGAAACCGGCTTCCCGTATGAGACGGTGCGTGCGTTGATGCGCAAGGGACATCGCATCGTGTTCGCCGATGGTCCGTATGGCGGGTATCAGGCGATCATGCGTGATCCGGAATCCGGCGTTTACTACGGTGCGTCTGAGAGTCGAAAGGATGGGCAGGCGGCGGGGTATTGAGGTTTCCCGGCCACCGGGCGCAGCCCCCTCCGCGGTGATGGTTCGTGGAAGCGGGATCATGTGATTGGGCCGGGCGGGTGGGCTGGTCGGGGGACGCCGTGAATCCGTCCCTGGAGGCTTGGCCGCGGCATCCATGCCGCGGACACCCCCGCCCAGCCCACCCGCCCGGCCACGGATAGTTTCCGTGTCCATCACCGCAGGAAAAGAAAAAAGAAGATCAAGAGCAAAGGCAACGGCAACAGCCGCGTGCTGTGGGTTGGGGTCGGATCCGTTTCCCACAGGAAAACGAATCCGACCCCTTCTTGTTTTCCGATACACCTCATCCACGCATGGCGTGGATGGACCAACCGTCACACGTAACCTGTCGGGGGTGGGGCGGTGTGGGTGGGCAGGACCGTTGGCGCCATGGATGGCGCCATCGAGCCCCCAGGGACGGGTTTACGGCGTGTCCTGCCTACCCACACCGCCCCGCCCAACCAGCAGAAACCCAGAGCTGCCCTGGCTTTTGAATTTGCACTTGCTTGAAAAAGCGGTGCAGCCGCAGGCTGCAAAACCCACTCAATCCTGATCGTGCGCGCGCGCCGCCTCCGCCGGGGTCTCCTCCTGAGCCGCCATCTCGCGCGCGATCCACGCATCGATCATGTGCCGCTGGCGCTGCGCCTGCCGCCGCTCGCGCGTGTACTCCTGGTCCAGCACCCGGTACAGCGACACCATCACCAGCACCATCAGCAGCGCGAATGGCAACGCCGCAATCGTGATCATGCCCTGCAGTGCATCCAGGCCACCGGCCAGCAGCAACGCCGCTGCAATCAGCGCCACCGCGATGCCCCAGGCCAGCTTGCGCTTCAACGGCGGATCGCCTGCCTCGTCAGTGGACATGCTGGCCAGTACCAGCACCGCCGAATCGGCTGATGTCACGAAGAAGATCATCAGCAGCACCAGTGCGATGCAGGAAAGCAGCAAGGGCAGCGGCATGCTGTCAAACAGGGTGAACAGCACCGTTTCATAGCCATTGCCCAGCGCCTGCACCAGGTCGGCGTGGCCGAAGATCTGCGCCCACAGCGCAGTACCACCAAACACCGCGAACCAGAAGAAGCCCAGCACCGTGGGTGCCAGCACGACGCCGATGACGAACTCGCGGACGCTGCGCCCACGCGAGATGCGCGCGATGAACGAGCCGACGAACGGGGCCCAGGAAATCCACCACGCCCAGTAGAAGATGGTCCAGTCCGCCACCCATGTGCTGCCCGAGAACGGCGACATGCGCAGGCTCATCGTCACCAGCTGGTTGAGGTACGACCCCAGTGTGGTGGTGAACGTATCGAAGATGAATCCGGTCGGACCCAGCACCAGTACGGTGGCCGCAAGAAGCGCGGCCAGCGCAAGGTTGAAGTTGGACAGCCACTTCACCCCGCGCTCGACTCCGCTGGCGGTGGACGCCATGTACAGCACGAACGCGATGGCGATGATGGTCAGCTGCAGTGGCACACCCGCGTGCAGGCCGAACACGCGTTCCATGCCGGCAGCGATCTGGATGGTACCGAACCCCAGCGTGGTGGCCACGCCAATGGCAGTGGCAACAACCGCGGCGATGTTGACCACGCGTCCGATCCAGCCGCGATGGTGCCGGCCGATGATCGGTTGCAGCATGTCACTGACCAGTCCACGGCCATTGCGGTTGAACTGGAACCAGGCCATCGCCAGGCCGATCAGCGCGTAGATTGCCCATGGATGCAGACCCCAATGGAAGAATGCATAGCGCATCGAAGCCCGCGCCGCGTCCATGCTCTGCGGTGCGAGGCCTTCTGGAGGCTTGGTGAAGTGGGAAATCGGCTCGGCGGCGCCCCAGAACACCAGGCCGATGCCCATGCCGGCGGCGAACAGCATCGACATCCAGCTGGCGCGCGAGAACTCCGGCTCGGCATCTTCACCGCCGATGCGCAGGTTGCCGAAGCGACCGAATGCCAGGTACATCAGGAAAGTCAGCGCCAGGAACACGACCAGAAGATAGAGCCAGCCGACACTGCGGATGACATCGGCCAGTACCGACTGCACCACGGTATTGAAGGGGCCGGGTGCAACACCGGCAAGCAGCACCAGAAGCAGAACCAGTGCGATGGAAACGCGAAACACCATGAAGGAGCTTCTCCGATCAAGGGATTGAGGGGAGCGAGCAGAGCTTGCTGCGAGGGGCCGGCGACATGCAGCACAGACCGGGCAGGGGCCGCGGAGGCGGCGGGGAAACACCGGCCGCAGCGGCACGATGCGCGTGCACGTTACTGAATGCGATGTCACGGTTCTGTTAATACAGAAACAGCAGATCCACGCCGTGCGTGGATGGAACCACCAGGAGCTGCAGTGCGTTCTATGCTCTAATGCACACCAAGAAGCGGGGGTACCGCGGCCATGTGGCCACGGTTGAGACAGTCCCTTGGAACCTGATCCGGCTCATACCGGCGTAGGGAAGCTTTGCAGTGCAGCCATGCCCGGACTCCGCCCAAGGACCGTCCTGGCGCGGCAGCAGTGCGCCGCCGCTTCGTCCCTGACCTTCCTGGACGATGCCCGATGAACGCACAGCTCTCCGCCCTGCAGCAACAGGCCCAGCAACTCTCCGAATCCGTGACCCGGCCCATTCCCGGCTCGCGCAAGATCCACGTGCCCGGTTCACGCCCGGATCTGCAGGTGCCGATGCGCGAGATCGCGCTGACCCGCACGCCGACCTTGTTCGGCGGCGAAGAGAATGCACCGGTGACCGTTTACGACACGTCGGGCCCGTACACCGATCCGGAGGTGCGCATCGATCTGTCCGCTGGTTTGCCGGCACTGCGTCGCGGCTGGGTGGAAGAACGCGGTGATACCGAGCGGCTGGAAGGACTGAGTTCTTCGTTCGGTCGCGATCGCGAGCATGACCCGAAGCTCGATGCGGTGCGCTTCCCCGCGCGCAGCCTGCCACGCCGTGCGCGTGCAGGTGCCAACGTCACCCAGATGCACTACGCGCGCCGCGGCATCATCACGCCGGAAATGGAATTCGTCGCCATCCGCGAGAACCAGCGGCTGGACGCGATCCGCGATGCCGGCCTGCTGCAGCAGCACCCGGGCGAGGCGTTCGGCGCTTCGATCCAGAAGATCATCACCCCGGAGTTCGTGCGCGACGAAATCGCCCGCGGCCGTGCGGTGCTGCCCAACAACATCAACCATCCGGAAAGCGAGCCGATGATCATCGGCCGCAATTTCCTGACCAAGATCAACGCCAACATCGGCAACAGCGCCGTGTCCTCGGGCATTGCCGAGGAGGTGGAGAAGCTGGTGTGGGCGATCCGCTGGGGCGGTGACACGGTGATGGACCTGTCCACCGGCAAGCACATCCATGAGACCCGCGAGTGGATCATCCGCAACTCGCCGGTGGCGATCGGTACCGTGCCGATCTACCAGGCGCTTGAGAAGGTCGATGGCCGCGCCGAAGCACTCACCTGGGAGATCTTCCGCGACACACTGATCGAGCAGGCCGAGCAGGGCGTGGACTACTTCACCATCCACGCCGGCGTGCTGCTGCGCTATGTGCCGCTCACCGCCAAGCGGGTCACCGGCATCGTCAGCCGCGGTGGCTCGATCATGGCCAAGTGGTGCCTGGCACACCACAAGGAGAACTTCCTCTACACGCATTTCGAAGACATCTGCGAAATCATGAAGGCCTACGACGTGACCTTCTCGCTGGGTGACGGCCTGCGCCCGGGCTGCATCGCCGATGCCAACGACGCTGCGCAGTTCGGTGAGCTGGAGACGCTGGGCGAACTGACGAAGATCGCCTGGAAGCACGACGTGCAGACCATGATCGAAGGCCCCGGCCACGTGCCGATGCAGCTGATCAAGGAGAACATGGACAAGCAGCTGCGCGAGTGTGGCGAAGCGCCGTTCTATACGCTGGGCCCCCTGACCACCGACATCGCACCGGGCTACGACCACATCACCAGCGCGATCGGTGCGGCAATGATCGGCTGGTTTGGTACGGCCATGCTCTGCTACGTGACGCCGAAGGAGCACCTCGGCTTGCCCAACCGCCAGGACGTGCGCGACGGCATCATGGCCTACCGTATCGCCGCGCATGCGGCCGACCTGGCCAAGGGACACCCCGGCGCACAGGTGCGCGACAACGCGCTGAGCAAGGCACGCTTCGAGTTCCGCTGGGAAGACCAGTTCCATCTCGGGCTGGACCCGGAGAAGGCCAAGGAATTCCATGATGAGACCCTGCCGAAGGATGCGCACAAGCTGGCGCATTTCTGCTCGATGTGCGGCCCGCACTTCTGTTCGATGAAGATCACCCAGGACGTGCGCGACTACGCCGAGGCCGGCATGAAGGAGAAGTCGAAGGAGTTTCGCGCCGCCGGCGCCGAGGTCTATCACCAGGGCTGACGTGTAACGGGTAGTGCCGGCCGTCGGCCGGCATTCCGTCGTGCGTGGGACCAGGGAGAGTGCCGGCCAGTGGCCGGCACTACCGCTCATCACGCCGCTCCCGGCTATCCTCCGCCCATCACCCTGGGGAAAGGACGCCATGCCCGTTGCCATCACCACCCGCTGGCTGGCCATTGCCCGCCGCCATCCTTCGGCCTGGCTGCTGGGTGCCCAGTTGATCGCGGTGCTGCTGTATCCCGCACTTGATGACACCGCCGGCGGCCGTGCGGCGCTGGGCATGTTCGGCATGGCGGTACTCGGCCTGGCGCTGTGGGTGGTCCAGCGCAGTCCGCTGGGCACCTGGCTGGCACTGCTGCTGGCCATTCCTTCGGTGGTGTTCTCGCTGGCCGGCGCACTGCTGGATCGCAGTGCGCTGCTGACCACCGCGCAGCTGCTGGAAAGCCTGCTGTACTTCTATACGGCCGGTGCGCTCATCGCCTACATGCTCCAGGACCATAAAGTCACCCGCGATGAACTGTTCGCAGCAGGTGCGACATTCACGTTGCTGGCGTGGGCCTTCGCGTTTGCTTTCGCCGTGTGCCAGCAATGGTATCCGGGCAGTTTCCAGGGCACCGGTGGTGGCGCGCAGCGCACCTGGATGGAGCTTCTTTATCTGAGCTTCAGTTTGCTCTCGGGTGTTGGCTTGAGCGACGTTGTGCCACTGCATCCGCAGGCGCGCGCCTTGGTCATGCTGGAGCAGTTTTCAGGCGTGATGTACGTAGCTTTGGTGGTTTCGCGACTGGTTGGATTGACCATGCTGCGGCGCATGTGAAAATGAACGCCAGATAAAAATTTCGCGCCCCGCAGGGCGCGAATGGTGCAGCAGATTATGTGAATGCGTCGGCGAGAGAGAGCCTGGATGTCGACCACGCGATAGGCGAGGTAACCCGCATAGGCTAGTATTTGCCCGCTTCATTGTTTTTGCGGTATGCGCCGATGCTTTGTGCGGAGTCTGGCTTTTTGCTGTTCCCAGGACGGGAGGGTATCGAAGGCAAACGCTGCCCCGGACCTGTCTCTACTGTGTAGCGGAAAATGAACAGCAGTGAAAACCAGCCCCCCGGATTCGATCGGATCCGGATAGGAGAGTGCACTGTCACTCTGTCCTCGCGCGAAGTCGAGGTCGTCGGTGCGCGTCGCCCGCGTCGGCTGACGCCGAAGGCGCTGGGCGTGCTGCGTGTGCTGCTGCGCCAGCCGGGGCGTGTTGTCACCCGCGATGAACTGTTCGCGGAAGTCTGGCCGGACACGCTGCCGACCAATGATGTGCTTACCCAGGCCGTCACCCAGCTGCGCAAGGCGTTCAGCAACGACGACGACAACGGCCAGGCCTATATCGAGACCATCGCCAAGACCGGCTATCGCCTGCTGGTGCCGGTGCAGGTACTGGACGATGTCGAGCCGGCGCCGCCGGCGGGAGCCGATGACGAAATCGTGGACATTCAACCGGCGATGGCCATCGCCGAGGTGATGCCGCCACACCTGCAGGCATCGCGCCGCCGCTGGCGCCACGTCCGCCGGCGCGTACTGCTGGTGCTGGGCGTGCTGATGCTGGCCACGGTGGTGGTGCTGACCGCGCTGCTGCTGCGGCGGGCACCGGCCAGCAGTTCAGCTGTGGACGCGGCCGTGGAGAACGGCACGCGCGTGATCGGCAGCCCGCAGCGTCCCTATCGGTTGATCACCGCGACCAGCGGCTTTGAAACCTATCCCACGCTTTCACCCGATGGTTCATTGGTGGCCTATGAGGGCGCCAACGAAGACGGGCAGGGCGGTGGTGCGATCAAGGTGCAGACCTCCGGCAACGCGCCTGCACGGCAGCTGCTGGCTCCGCCGGCCGGCTCGGTCGATCGCTTCCCGAGCTGGTCGCCGGATGGACGCGAGATCGCCTTCGCGCGGTTCAGCAACAACGGCGGTTGCCAGGTGCTGATCGCCAGCGCGACCGGTGGTGCCCTGCGCCAGGCCACACGGTGCGATGGCACCGAGCTGCTCAGTTTCGACTGGACGCCGGACGGCCGTGGTCTGGTGTTCGGCAGCATGGTGGGGCGCTATGCCCATCGCGGCATCCGCAAGCTTGATCTGGCCAGTGGCCAATGGGAGGCGCTGGACTACGGTGTCGCCGAGGATGACTTCGACTATGCGCCGCGCTACTCGCCTGATGGCAAGTGGCTGGTATTCGTGCGCAATCCGCAGCTGGGCGACCTGTGGCGCATGCCGGCCGCGGGTGGCACGCCCGAGCAGCTGACCAACGAGGCCGCTGAACTGCGTGGCTGGGCCTGGTTGCGTGATGGCCGGACGATCGTGTTTGGACGCCGTGTCGACAGTGAGGTGCGCCTGTACTACCTGGACGTCGAGAGCCGCACGCTGCGCGACGCCGGGCTCGACGACGCACAATGGCCGGCGACGGCGCGCCGCGCGGGCATGCTGGCCTTCGTTCACCGCCGCGCGCAGTTCGGCATCTTCAAGGTGCCGATGGAGGGCGGTTCACCCCCGCAGCGCTTGTTTGCGTCCAGCGGCCGGGATGGGCAGCCGATGGCGGCGCCGGATGGACGCCAACTGGTGTTCACGTCCGATCGTTCAGGCAGCTTCGCGCTGTGGTGGGCGGACATGGAGCGCCCCGATTCGCTGCGGCCTATCGAAGGATTGCGGCCTGAGGCACGTCAGGCACCGGACTGGTCGGCCGACAGCCGGCGGTTGCTGGTGGTCGGGCGCGACGAACACGGACGCACGGTGGTCTATGAGATCGCCCCACGTGACGAACGCGTCCAGCCGTTGCCGGTACCGTCGGAGCAGCCGCTGCAGGCACTGTACGGCGCAAACCCGGACCAGCTGCTGGTAGTCGAGCGCGATGACCAGCAACAGACCCGGCTGAGCCTGTTTGATCGAAGCGTGCAGCCTTGGCGCCGCCTTGCCAGCATCGAGGGCGTGTCTCAGGCGCGGTTCGATCGCAGCAGCGGGCGTGTGCTGTTCACCCGCCTGGCGGCAGGCGGCCTGTGGTCGGTGGATGCGGCGCTGGCGCCAGGCAGCGTGCAGCAGATCAGCGATGACCAGCCCAGCCGGTGGCGGTACCGGGCCTGGACCGTGGCCGGCAACAGTGCGATCGGCTATCTCGGTACGTCCACCCGCTGCGGTACGACACTGGTGCTGATCCAGGCCGGGCGCGAGGAACCGGAACGCTGCCTGGATGCGGAACGCCTCAGTGCCGGCAACGGGCTGAGTGCCGGCGCCGATGGGCGCACCCTGTTCGTGGCAATGGCGGTCAGCGACGGTGCCGACATCGGTGTGATGCGTTTGCCCGAGCGCTCGCCGACGCTGCTTCCGGCGTTCTCCAAGTTGTTGTTGTTCAACGGAAATGGGCCTTCGTAATTTCTTCGTGGCGACCTCGCCGCGAATTCGTGGCGATCTCGTCTGACTTTCCTGACGTGGTGCCGCCTGATTTGGCAAAACGGAGGCCTGTACTAGGCAAATCCGTGGTGCCCCCATGCGTCAACTCTCGCTGGCCGATCGCGGCCAAACCGTCTCTCTGGACCGGTCGCTCGACGATGCTGCGCCGACCTGCCTGGGCGTGGCCCGGCTCGGCAGCCTGCAGACCGCAGGCAGCAGCTTCACTGTGTGGATGCAGGTGCGCGGCAGCTCCTGGGTGGAAGCCAAGGAAGGACGCTTCCGCTTGCGCCAGGGCGAGTGGATCGCCTTCGAGAAGGAGTCGCGGCCGCTGGTGCAGGCCGGTCGCAACGGCTTGTGCGTTGGCCTGAACCTGACGGTCGAAGCGCTGCGCGTGCTGGCCGAGATGGCCGATTGCGGTCTGTATGCCGGGCGTGGCCGCATGAACCGTGGCGATGCCCGCGTTGCGCTGCGCCTGTGGCGCGATGCGCTGGCCAGTGGCCAGCCGGCACAGGCACTGCGCCCGCTGCTGCTGCACCTGGCGGGCCTGCAGCGTGGGCTGGCCGACAACGTGCAGCGTTGCCCGGGGCGCTCGCGCAGCCGCAAGCGCCAGGTGTTCGGCCGCATGCAGCGCGCCCGCCTGTACCTGGAAGGCAACAGCCACCGCGTGGTGCGCATCGGTGAACTGGCCGAGCTGACCAACTTCTCCAGCTGGTATCTCTCCAAGACCTTCCAGAGCCTGTACGAGGAAAGCCCGCAGTCGCTTTCGGCGCGGCTGCGCCTTGAGCGCGCTGCCGACCTGCTGCGTGACACCGACATGATGGTCGGCGAAGTTGCTGCAGCCAGTGGCTTCGACAACTGCTGCAGCTTCGCGCGTGCGTTCCGCGCCCGCTACGGCCAGTCCGCATCGCGCTTCAGGGAGAACGGCGGCTTGCTGCCGCCACAATCTGCAAAGTCTCCGGTTGGTTCGCGCAAATACAGCGCTGCAACGCAATCGTAACGTGCTGGGGTGTTTTAACACGCTGCTAACACGTACCTTGGAGAGATAGATGAACGTTCGTAATCCCGCAGTGCGGCTGGGCCTTCTGCCGGCTGGCATTGCGTTGGCGCTGACGCCCGCCTTTGCTTCTGCACAGGAAGCAAAGGATGCGACCACCCTGGATCGCATCGAAATCACGGGCTCGCGCATCCGCGGCGCCTCGATGGAGACCCAGCAGCCGGTCCTCACCCTGAGCCGTGAGAACCTGGAAAAGCAGGGCTACACCACCGTCGCCGATGTCCTGCAGAACCTGACCTCGGCAGGTTCGCCGGCCATTTCCCGTGCGGACTCGCTGTCCTCCGGCGAAAACGTTGGCGGCTACTACGTCGACCTGCGCAACCTGGGCGCGCAGCGCACCCTGGTGCTGATGAACGGCAAGCGCCTGGGCGCGACCACTGCCGGCTACCAGGATCTGAGCCAGATTCCGATGGCCGCCGTCGAGCGCATCGAAGTGCTGAAGGATGGCGCCTCCGCCATCTACGGTTCGGACGCCATCGCTGGCGTGGTCAATGTGATCACCCGCAAGCGCTTCGACGGTGCTGAAGCCAGCGTCTACGTCGGCCAGTACGGCCGCGGCGACGGCGACACCAACACCTACTCGTTCACCCTCGGCTCCGAAGGCGAGCGTGGCGGCGTGACCCTGTCGGCCGAATACTCCAAGCAGGATCCGGTGTGGGCGAAGGATCGTTGGTTCAGCCGCGACGGCGGCCTGGGCCCGAACACCACCTCCGGTGATTGGAGCCCGCTGAGCCAGAACAGCACCTGGTGCGACCCGCGCGTGTGGGGCGACTGCAAGCCGCGCGCTGCAGGCCAGCCGCAGCCGGAGTGGATGACCCTGAATCCGGGCGGTGACCCGAAGAATGCGGCCGACTACCACCAGCTGACCCCGGCCGAGTACTCCAATGCCAACCAGCAGATGATGGTGCAGACCGGCATCGAGCGTAAGTCCGTGTACGTCAACGGCAGCTACGATCTGGCCGACTCGATCACCTTCAATGCTGACGTGCTGTACAACCAGCGCACCACCGACCAGCAGATCGCGGGTTACCCGTACCAGTCGCTGTCGTTCGGTACCCCGCTGTCGAAGGACAGCGCGTTCAACCCGATCGGTCAGGACGTCGAGTTCCGTCGCCGCCTGTGGGAAGTGCCGCGTACCACCAAGAGCGATCTTAAGACCCTGCGCTTCGCGCCGAGCCTGAGCGGCTTCTTCGAATTCGCCGGCAAGACCTGGGATTGGGACGTCGGTGCGCTGTGGAACCGCAACGAGCTGACCAAGACCGGCTACGGCGACATGAGCCTGATCGCATCCGAGCAGGCACTTGGCAAGTCGTTCATCAACGGCCAGGGTGTTGCCCAGTGCGGCACCGCCGCCAACCCGATCCCGCTGAGCCAGTGCCGTCCGTGGAACCCGCTGCTGCCGTATGGCGTCAACGGCCAGGGCTCGCTTGCCGACCGTGATCTGCAGAACTTCCTGTTCCCGACCTACACCGACACCGGTGTGACCAAGACCACCAGCTACACCGCCAACCTGTCCGGTTCGCTGTTCGAGCTGCCGGCCGGTGACCTGGGCGTGGCCATGGGCTACGAGCACCGCAAGGAAGAAGGCCGCTTCGTGCCGGACGCCTTCCGTCAGTCGGGCCAGTCGACCGGCCTGGCGTCGACCACCACCTCGGGCAACTACTCGCTGGATGAGTTCTACCTGGAACTGAACGTGCCGATCCTGTCGGACCTGCCGTTTGCCAAGGAACTGACCTTCAACGTCGCCAGCCGCTACTCCGACTACAGCAACTTCGGTGACACGATCAACTCGAAGTTCGGCCTGGTGTGGCGCCCGATCGAAGAGCTGCTGGTCCGCGGTACCTACGCAGAAGGCTTCCGCGCGCCGACCGTCGACGATCTGTACGGCGGCACCAACTCGAGCTTCGAGCGTTACACCGACCCGTGCGGTTCGACCTCGCCGGGCAACGTCGCTGGCAATGCTGCCTGCGCCGGGGCTGGCGTGCCGGCCAACTACGTGCAGGTCGGCCAGGGCTTCGCGCCTTGCAGCACCTTCCCGTGCGCGACCCCGGACCAGTTCGTCAGCGGTTCGAATTCGGCTCTGAAGCCGGAAACCTCCAAGAGCAAGACGGTTGGCCTGGTCTGGAGCCCGCGTTGGGTGCAGGGCCTGGACATCTCGCTCGACTGGTACCGCTACGAGCTGAAGAACATGATCATCGCTGACAGCGTTGATCGCATCCTGCGTGACTGCTACGTGCTGGGCAACGCAGCTCGCTGCGAAGGCGTCACCCGTGCCGCCGATGGCCATATCGAGGCGCTGACCTACGGCCTGGCCAACCTCGGCTCGATGGAGACCGAAGGCTACGACCTGGGTGTCAAGTACCGCCTGCCGGAACTGTCGATCGGCAAGTTCAGCATCGACTGGCAGACCAGCTACCTGGCCAAGTACGACGAAGCCGGCCAGAACAAGAAGGGTGAGAACATCACCATCGGTCGCGTTGGTGAGCCGGGCCTGTTCCGCGTCCGTTCGAACCTGGGCGTGAACTGGGAGCTGGGTGACTTCGGTGTCAACTGGACTGCTCGTTACTACTCGGGCATGAAGGAAAGCTGCATCGACGACGCATGGTGCGACGCCCCGAACCACTATGCCAATGGTGAGCCGGATCCGCTGCGCCACACCGGCTCCAACACCTTCCACGACGTGCAGGTCAGCTGGAAGGCTCCGTGGGATGCCACCATCGCCCTGGGTGCGAACAACGTGTTCGATCACCGCGGTGCGCTGCAGTACTCGGCGCCGAACTCGAGCTTCGCCTACTACGGTGGCTTCGACGTCGGTCGCTTCCTGTACATGAAGTACACCCAGCGCTTCTGATCGTTCGAAGTGCGATAGCAATACCGGGAGGGCGGACCGCAAGGTCCGCCCTCTTTTTTTGTAGGGGAATTCCGAAATGTCGTGGAAGGTGAGCAGAGTCACGTTCCTGTCGTGTCGTAATCAACACAGTTGCTGGGTCCACTTTCGGACACTTGCACATGGAGAGAGCGATGAAGAGCACGCTGTTGCACAAACTGTCTGCTGCTGCACTGATCTATGCAACATTGGTGGGTGCGGTGTTCGCCCAGACCGGTGGTGTCTGTGGGGGCGGGCTGTACTGCGAAGAGCTGCGCCAGCAATGCCTGGCTGCAGGCAATTCGAAGGTCATGTGCGATCTGCAGTATCGCCACTGCGTGCAGGACGCCTGCGGCGCGCGCTGATGCAAAAAAGGCGCGCCTTTGGGCGCGCCTTCGAGGTTGTTCCTGCGTTGACAGCTCAGGCCTCGCTGGGTACCAGTCCCATCAACGCATTGGCATGCTCGCGCCACTGCGGCAGCCTGTTGAGTACACCTGCGCGCTGCAGGTAGTCCTCATCCACCGGATCGCCGTTGACCAGCGCCAGCGCCACATGCACCGCACCGGTCACCCAGAAGCTGCGCGTATTGGCGCGCTGCGGCTGCAGGTGGAAGGCAACCGCTTCGATGATCGGCATCGGCAGGCCCCACAGGCCCAGCAGGTAGGCGCCGGCCTCGGCATGGCCGGGGCGGGTGTCACCGGCCAGCGACGGTTCGCTGCGCTCGTTGCGTACGCCGGGCAGCAGCAGGCCGATGTCGGCCAGCAGGGCGGCGGTCGCGCCCAGTTCGGCACTGGATTCGGGCAGCAGGCGCGCGGCCAGGCGCGAGGCGAGCAGGGCGCGCTGCTGCAGCGAATTGCGTTCGGCGGTGGACAACGTGGGTGCGGAAAACACCTCGCTGGCCAGCACCAGGTCGCGCAGCGTCGACAGGCCCAGGCGGGTCACGGCCGTGCGCAGGTCAGCGATGGTGCGTCCCTGGCTGAAGAACGCCGAGTTCGACAGCTGCAGCACCTTCGCGGCAATGGCCGGGTCGGCCGCCACCAGCTTGGCGACGTCGGCGCTGTCGGCGTCGTCGTCATGCTCCAGCGCCTGGGTCAGGCTCAGGTACAGGTGCGGCGGCGAGGGCAGCTTCTCGATACGGCCGATGGCATCGCGCAGGCGTGGGCTGTCCAGTACTTCGCGCAGCTCTTCCAGGCTGGTCAGCGCTTCCAGCAGCACTTCCGGTGCCAGTGGCAACGGCAGGAAACGGTGAGCGACACCGATCAGGCGTGCCGGCGGCGGCCGGTTGCCGTGCTGGGCATCGATCAGCGCGATGCGGATGGTTTCCGGGCGCAAGGTCCGGATCTGGCCCAGCAGCGTGGTGGCATTGAGATCCGGCAGCTGCGGGCAGACGATCACCGCATCCACGCCCTGCGTGGCCACCGCAGCCATCGCGGTCTGGCCATCGGTGGCGGTCAGCGGCTGCCAGTCTTCCCCAAGATCGGCAATGAATTCGGTCAGCTCGGCCGGCAGGCTGGCTGCATCCCCAACAAGCAGAATACGCACGACACATTCCCCTGGCTGTCTCGACGATGGATGTCGACGACGTGTGAAGTGACGCAATTTACCTAATACGGCGGCACGTGTGATGTGCCGTCGTCATGAAACGTGACCCGCATCGCTCCGGCGGGGTGCCACCGGAGCGATCCGGTTCAGGCTCAGGCCTTGCTGTCGAGATGGCGCTGGTGCGCCTCGATCAGGATCTGCTTGGCCTCAGCGGCGCCGCCCCAGCCGTCGAGCTTGACCCACTTGCCCTTCTCCAGGTCCTTGTAGTGCTCGAAGAAGTGGCCGATGCGCTCCAGCCAGTGGCTGGACACCTGGGCGATGTCTTCGACGTGGGCATAGCCACTGAAGATCTTCGACACCGGCACGGCCAGGATCTTCTCGTCGCTGCCCGCCTCATCGCTCATCTTCAGCACGCCGACCGGACGGCAGCGCACGACCGAGCCCGGCACCAGCGGCAGCGGCAGCACCACCAGCACGTCGGCCGGATCGCCGTCGCCGCACAGGGTGCTCGGCACGTAGCCGTAGTTGCAGGGGTAGCGCATCGGGGTGGACAGGATACGGTCGACGAAGATCGCGCCGGTTTCCTTGTCCACTTCGTACTTCACCGGCTCCGAGTCCTTCGGGATCTCGATGATGACGTTGATTTCTTCCGGCGGGTTCTTGCCGGGCGAGACGAGTTCCAGACCCATGGTCGTGCTCCAGGTGGGGGATGTAGACGGATAGCCCCCCATTTTATGCCTTTGCCGGGCGCTGTGCAGAGGGAGGGGCCGACGGCGCTGCGGGGCGGGGGCCTACCGGGCAGGCCGGGATTGGCTGATGGGGGCGGCCGGCATGGGAGCGCAGGCTGGACCAACCTTCCCAAGGAGTCTGCCCATGAACGTGTCTGCCCTGTCGTTTGGCCTGACCTGCATGTTGCTGGTTGCGCCTTTGGCCCAGGCGTCCCCTTATGTCGACCTGATCGACTACCCGCACCAGGAGGCCAACTGGGACCGCTTCTTTGCCCTGGAAGGCCGTTTGCAGCATGGCTTCGATGCCATCTGTGGCGACACCTTCTGCGAGGGCGAATACAGCGATATCCGCGCCCTGCGCCTGCGCTGTTCGGTGGATGCGGTGCGGGGAACCGTGCATGAATGCCTGTGGGCATTCGCCGCCAGCGATCTGGAGGTGTCCCGCAACGATGGCGCGATCGTGGCCCGGCAACCGACCTGGTTGTGCCGCCTGCCGCTGGTGGCGGGAACCCCGGTGGAAGCCTTCCATGCCGCGCTCGCCGCGCGCAATCCACTGCATGACCCGCTGCCGGGGACCTCGCAGAGCGTCTATGACGGGCTGACCGGGTGCATCCATTGATGAGAACGTGACTGATTCTCATTAACGGAGTAGCATGCGCGGCGCCTTCCGTCTGTCGTCCCGGTTCCGCGCATGTCCTCCAATGCCGCCTCCCTCACCGAACTGCTGATCCGCGAGCGGCCTGCGTTGCTGCGCCGGGTGCAACGCATCCTGGGGGGCGACAACGGCGCCGAGGACGTGATCCAGGCGGTGTGGTTCAAGGCACGTGGCGTCGATGACAGCCAGGCCATCGACAACCCGCGCGCCTATCTGTACCGGCTGGCCGCCAACCTGGCCACCGACCATGGCCGCGAATCGACCCGGCGCAACCGTCTGCTGGCCGACCACTACCTGTGGGGGCCGGACGAGGTGATCTCGACCGAAGAGCAGGCGATGGCACAGGACGAGCTGCAGCGGGTGCTTGACGCGGCGGGGCACCTGCCGGAGCCGACCCGCACCATCTTCCGGCTCAACCGCCTGCAGGGCCTGACCCAGGCCGAGATCGCACGCCGTCTGGGTGTGTCGGTGACTACCGTCGAGAACCATGTGCGCACGGCGCTGCAACGCCTGGCCTGGGCGCGCAGCGGCCGATGATCGCCCCGCCTTGGGGTTGGCCCTCGCTGAAACGTCTTGATCACTGGACCGCGGATGCGGTCTAGTTCCTCCGCCCGCGCTTGAATGCGCCTGTCCGCCAGCCGATGAGCCCGCCGAACACGCTGCCCGCCGCCAATGACGATGCCCTGGCCGAACAGGCCCGGAGCTGGATCGCGTGGCTGGCCTCGGGTGACTTCGGCGAGGGGCGCATGCACGAGTTCGAGCACTGGCTGGAACAACCGGGGCACCGCCGCGCCTTCGAGTACGAGCGCGCGCTGTGGCGCAGTGTCGGACCACGCCCGCAGGCCCGGCCGGCCGAACGCCGGCGCCCGCGGCGGCTGCGCTGGGCAATGGCCGCTGCAGCTGCGCTGGCGATGCTGGTGGCATGGCCGGAGGCCTGGTTGCGGCTGCAGGCCGACCATCGCAGTACGCATGTCGTGCAGAACGTGCAACTGCCCGATGGCAGTCGTGCCGTGCTGGATGCGGACAGCGCGATCGCCGTGCGGTTTGATGCCGATGCACGCCGGATCGAGCTGTTGCGCGGGCGCGCCTGGTTCGAGGTCAGCCCGGATGCCCAGCGGCGTTTCAGCGTGCTCGCGGCCAATGGCGTGGTCGAGGACATCTCGACCGCGTTCTCCGTCGCACGCGACAACGATCAGGTGGAAACCCAGGTCGGACAGGGCAGGGTGCGCGTGGCCAGCCCGGCCGACGGTGGCTGGACCTACCTGCAGGTGGGACAGCGCGCGGCCTATGGCGAGCGCAGTGGCGTGACGCGTCTGCAGGATGTGGCGGCCGACAGTGTGGGCGCGTGGCGGCAGGGTGAACTGCTGCTGGAGCAGGCCAGCGTCGCCGAGGCCGTGCAATGGGTCGGGCGCTATCGCGCTGGCCCGACCTTCGTGCGTGGCGATCTGTCGCAGCTGCCGGCCGTCAGTGCAGCGTTGCGCATTGATCGCCCGGAGCAGGCGCTGGACGCGTTGGCGGCAACAGCAGGTCTTCGGGTTACTCGTCTTCCATTCGGCGTCGCCATCGTGCAGTAGATCCACGCCATGCGTGGATGACCGTCCCTGTGCCGACCAACGGTCGGCACCCACCACTGCAAGCAGCCGACCAACGGTTGGCACCCACCGCGGCAACCAGCCGACCCACGGTCGGCACCTGTCGCGGCCGCAAATCGCTCTTGGGGTTGCCGCGCTTTCATCCGTCTTACTCCGCGAACGTACCCGCCGCCGCCAGTACGTCGCCGTGTCCGCCCGTGTTGCGGATGTCGCCGCGCCCGCGGCACCGATTACCTGACAGGTTCCCCCATGTTCGATTTCCATCGTCCGGGCCGCATGCCGCGCCCGTCCCGCCTGTGCATCGCCCTGCTGGCGGCCGGCCTGGCCAGCGCCGCGCCCTCCGTACTCGCGCAGGATGCCAGCGGTGACCACGCTGCCGTGCAGCGCTTCGATATCCCCGCGCAGCCACTGGACGAGGCGCTGCGCAGCTACATGCGCCAGTCCGGCGTGCAGGTCGTGTACCCGGCCACCCTGGCCCGGGGTGTGACCTCGCGTGCGGTCAGCGGCAGCCTGTCGGCCAGCGAGGCTTTGCAGCACCTGCTGCAGGGCAGTGGCCTGGCGGTGCGCCGGGTCAGTGCCGATGCGGTGACCCTGGAAGCGGCAGCGTCGGCGCAGGCCGACAGCGGTGTGATCGTCACCGATACGCTGAGCGTGGCCGGCGACCGTATCGACAGCGGCGCAACCAGCGACGAGGCGCGCCTGCTCGACGGCTATCGCAGCGTCGGCTCCACCACCACGCTCAACCGCACGCACCTGGAGCGATTCCGCGGTACGTCCAACGGCGACATCGTCAAGGGCGTGGCTGGCGTCACCGCCGGTGATCCGCGCGTGGGCAACGGCTTTGACGTCAACATCCGTGGCATCCAGGGCCAGGGCCGCGTGCCGGTGATCATCGACGGTGGCCAGTCCAGCATGGATACCTACCGTGGTTATGCCGGCCAGTCGCAGCGCACCTACCTCGACCCGGACCTGATCTCCAGCCTGACCATCACCAAGGGCCCGAGCCTGCAGGCCAACGCCTCCGGTGGCATCGGCGGCGTGGTCGAGATGGAGACGCTGAAGATCGGTGACGTGCTGCGCGAAGGCCGGGACTTCGGCGTGCGCGTGCGTGGCGGCCTGGCCAACAACAGCGCCAACAACCTGCCGTCCTACAGCGCCGCGCCGCGTACCGACCGCAGCGCCACCGGCAGCCAGTTCTTCAACGTGGCCGCTGCGGGACACTGGGATCGCTTCGATCTGGTTGCCGCCTACGCCTACCGCGACAACGGCAACTACTTCTCCGGCAAGCATGGCTACGATGACTTCCCGCAGACCCGGCGCACGCTGGCGCCGCTGAATCCGCCGCGTACCGAGGTCTTCAATACCTCGGCCCGCTCGAAGTCGGCGCTGCTCAAGGGCACCTGGCGCATCGACGATGCACAGACCCTGGAAGCCGGATACCGCCGCTATGAAGGCACCGCGGGCGAGATCATGGCCTCGCAGATCATCCGTGTGGATCGTGACCGCATTCCGCAGTGGGATCCGGGCCACGTCGACATGGACAGCTACAGCCTGCGCTACCGCTTCAACCCGGACAGTGAGCTGGTCGACCTGCGCGTCAACGCTGCGTACACCGACACCGACAGCGTGATGTACAACAGCCTGACCGGCATCACGCCGTGGTACTTCGACCGCCGCACCGAGTGGTACGACGCGCCCAGCTTCAGTGGCGATCCCGGTTACAAGGATGCCTACCGCAATCCGTTGCGGCAGAAGCGCTTCGGCCTGGATGCCAGCAATACATCCGTGTTCGACAGCAGCGCCGGCCGCTTCACCCTCGACTACGGCCTGTCCTTCAGCGATGAGGACATCGCCCCCGGCAGCTCCGGCCCGATCATGCACGATGACCTGGTCAACAACCGCTTCCTGCGCAATGCCGAGCGCAAGGAGTACAGCGCGGTGGCGTCGCTGAAGTGGGCGCCGGACGAACACTGGGAGATGCTGCTGGGCGGCCGCTGGAACCGCGTGGATGTGCACGACCGCAACCGCCTGGCCACGCCCGATGCCTACGAGGTGCAGGGCCAGTACCGCTACACCGAACTGCTCAATGGCAACCCGGCGCTGCCATCGTGGCGGGCCAAGCGCATCGCGCTGCTGAACTGGTATCCGGACGCCAACGGCAATTTCACCCAGGAATCGCTGCTGGCTTCACCGTACAAGAAGGGTACGGTGGGCGACATCGGTGGCTGGAACTTCTACGACGCCGGCAAGGCGCAGGACCTGGAGGTGCCGGTCAGCTGGACCTGGTCGCAACCGATCCGCCGTCGTGACACCGCGTTCTCGCCGACCGCCAGCGTGGCCTACCGCTTCAGCGAAGACACCATGGTCTACGTGAAGTACGCCGAAGGCACCAAGCTGCCGAGCCTGTTCGAGACCACGCTGGGCCTGTTCACCGCCGCCAAGCCGGTCGGCGAACTGAAGCCGGAGCGTGCGCGCAGCTGGGAAATCGGTGCCAGCACCATCCGCTACGATCTGTTCACTGCCGGCGACCGCCTGGCGCTGAAGCTGGCCTACTTCGATACCCGCATCGATGACCTGATCACCCGTGACTACCGCACGCTCTCGGCCGGCCTGATCCGCAACGTCGACCAGTTCAAGGTCTCGGGCATGGAGTTCCAGTCCAGCTATGACAGCGGCAAGGTATTTGCTGATCTGTCCGCGCACTATTACTTCAAGGCCAAGACCTGCGCACCGGACATCGCAGCCGAGCGCCGTGCCTATGGTGCACAGCGCAGGAACGATGAACTGGCCAACACGCCGAACTGCGTGGACGGCGGCTTCGAGGGCTCGTACACCAATACCCAGAACCCGCCGCGCTACATGGTCAACCTGACCCTGGGCTCGCGCCTGTTCGACGAGCGCCTGACCTTCGGTACCCGCGTGGTCCACAACGCCGGTCCGATCAGCAAGCTGGACAAGGATTGGAACGTGGGCCTGTCAGCGATCCAGCAGCTGTACCGGCCGACCACCCTGGTCGACCTGTTCGCCAGCTGGAGCTTCAACGACCAGCTGTCGGTGGAAGCCGGCGTGGACAACCTGACCGACCGCTACTACCTGGATCCGCTGGCCCTGGGCGTGATGCCGGCCCCGGGCCGCACCGCGCGCCTGGCGTTGACCTGGAAGTACTGATCGTCGGGGTCGGATCCCTTTCCTGCAGAAAGGGCTCTGACCCCAGCGGGAGACAACGGTAGCGCCGGGCCATGCCCGGCGCCTTCCTCCAGCCAGTTACAGCCCGGTCGCCGCCTTCACGGCATCTTCGTGCAGCGACTCGTTCAGCTCATCCACCACCGTGGTCCATGCCGCATCGGCCTGCAGCGACTCGGACAGGAACTGGCGCTGGGCATCGTTCCAGTACGGCGCTTCGACCACTTCCACATCGGTGGCCAGCTGGTGTTCGCGGATGAAGCGGGCGATGCCCTCGGCGCTGGCGTCCAGGCCCAGCTGCAGGAACAGGTTGGTCATGCGCGGTTCGGTGGTGATCATCGTCGGTTCCTGCGGGAAGAAGGGATACGCCATTATCGGTGCACATGGCCTTGGGGAAAGCCCCGTGGCGAACGTCTACAGCAGGACGACCCCCTTGGCATCCCCCATGAACGCACACATCGCCCCTGAAGACAGCCGCAGCCTGCGGCTCAAGGCCGCCACCCGCGACAGCCATGGCGCGCTGGACAAGCGCATCATGGCCGGCGACATCTTCGCCGACCGCAGCAACTTCGCCCGTTTCCTGCGCGTGCAGTACCGCTTTCATCGCAGCATCGATGCGCTGTATGCCAACCCTGCGCTGGATGCACTGCTGCCGGACCTGGGTGAGCGCCGCCGCCTGACCCAGGTGGCGCGCGACCTGCAGGATCTGGAGCAGACCCTGCCGGCGGCCGACATCGCACCGTTGCCGTCCGATCTGGAGCTACCCGCCGCATTGGGGTGGCTGTATGTGGCCGAAGGCTCCAATCTCGGCGGCACCATTCTGTACAAGATGGCTGCCAAGCTCGGCCTGGATCGTGATTTCGGCGCCCGCCACCTGGCCGCACACCCGGATGGCGCGGCGCGCCACTGGCGTGAATTCACCGCTGCGCTGGATGCGGTGCCGCTGAGCGCCGAGCAGGAGCAGCAGGTGATCGATGCGGCGGACGCCGCCTTCCGCAGCGTGCACGGCCACGTTGAAGTGGAATTCGCCTGATGCACGCCTCCCGCCTATCGGCGCAACGCTGATGCGCTGGCTCTGGTTCGCGCTGGGCTGGCTGATGGTCGGCCTCGGGGTGATCGGCGCGCTGCTGCCGGTGATGCCGACCACCATCTTCCTGATCCTGGCCGTGGGCTGCTTCGCGCGCAGTTCGCCGAAGTTCGAGCAACGCCTGCTGGCGCACCCGCGCTACGGCCCGTCACTGCGACTGTGGCGCGAGCAGGGCGCGGTGTCGCGCAAGGGCAAGGCGTTTGCCAGCGCCGGCATGGCGGTGGGCTTCGCGCTGTTCTGCTGGGGCGCACATCCGTCCTGGCGGCTGCTGCTGGGCGTGGGCCTGTTCTTCGCGGTCAGCGCCGGCTACGTGCTCAGTCGGCCCGCACCGCGGCTGGAGCCCAACCCGGTCGTGGAAGTGGACGACGCCAATGATCCGCGCGCGGCCCGCCGCCGTGCAGCGACCCCTGATGCTGATGGAAAACGAGACGATGCTGCCTGCTGACCTGGCCCCCGTGGCTGCCCCTGCACTGACGCCCTGGGGCATGTATCTGGCCGCCGACGTGGTGGTGAAGACAGTGATGATCGCGCTCGCGCTGGCGTCGCTGGCCACCTGGACCGTGCTGCTGGCCAAGGGCTGGGAGCTGGCCCGGCAGGGCCGGCAGCTGCGTGCAGCGCGCGCGCTGCTGCTGCAGGCGCCGAGCCTGCCCGGCGGGAGCGTGGAGGCCAGCCTGCAGCAGGGCACCGCACTCGCCATGCTGGACGCAGCGCGCACCGAACTGCGCCTGTCGCAGGAACTGGATAGCCGCGACGGCATCAAGGAGCGCGTGGCCTCGCGCTTGGACCGCATTGAACTGGAAACCGCGCGCGTGCAGCGACGTGGTATCGGCGTGCTCGCCAGCATCGGCGCGGTGGCGCCGTTCGTCGGCCTGTTCGGTACGGTGTGGGGCATCATGAACAGTTTCATCGGCATCGCCCAGAGCAACACCACCAACCTGGCGGTGGTTGCGCCCGGCATCGCCGAGGCTCTGCTGGCGACCGCGCTGGGTCTGGTCGCAGCGATTCCCGCCGTGCTGGTCTACAACCACTTCAGCCGTGTGCTGGCCGGCCTGCGGGGTCTGCTCGGTGATCAGTCGGCGGCCGTGCAGCAACTGGTCTCGCGCGATCTCGATCGTGCCGTTCCGCGTACCGCAGCGGCGCCGCTGCGTGCGGTGCACTGAGGCGCGACGATGGCGATCAGGACCGCGTCCGACCGTGACGATGCGCCGGAAGAAGCGCATGAGATCAATGTCACGCCCTTCATCGACGTGATGCTGGTGCTGCTGATCATCTTCATGGTGGCCGCACCGCTGGCCACCGTGTCGGTGCCGGTGCAGCTGCCGGCCAGCAATGCCAGTGCCACGCCGCCGGAACAGGCACCGGTGTACGTGACCGTCCAGGCCGATCTGTCGCTGCGCGTTGGCGAACAGGCCGTGGCGCGCGACGGGCTGGCGCCTGCATTGCAGGCGGCCACCCACAGTGACACCGCGCAGCGCATCTTCCTGCGCGCCGATACCCACGTGCCCTATGGCGAACTGATGGCCACGCTGGATACGCTGCGAGCGGCCGGCTACCTGAAGGTGGCGCTGGTTGGCCTGGAGCAGGGCGCACGATGAGTGGACTGCGGCGCTGGGCGACCAGCCTGGCGATCGTGCTGCTGGTGCATGCGTTGTTGATCGGCGCGGCCTGCTGGTGGGCGACGCGCGCACCGGTGCTGGCTACGACGGCGCCGCCCGCTGCGCTGATGCTGGAACTGGCGCCGATGGCGCAGGCACCGCCGGTGCCGCCGCGCGAGGTTGCGACCGGCCCGCTGCAGCAGCAACAGCAGCGGCAGGCGCCGAAGCCGGCCCTTCGCGAGCAGCCGAAGGCGCCGGTGCAGCTGCAGGGTGACCTGCCGCCGCCGCGTACACCGGAGCCGACGCCGTCGCCGGACACCGCTGACGCCAATGTCGCGCAGACCAGCGCACCGCCGCAGGTGGCGGCTGATGCGGCCACACGCTACACCGCACCGCAGACCACGGCGGGTGAGCGCAGTCGTGCCGAGGCGACCTGGGAAGGACGCCTGCTCGGGCACCTGCAGAAACACCGCCGCTATCCGCGCCAGGCCGAGCGTCTGCGCCAGCAGGGTGTGGTCTACGTGCGCTTTGCGGTTGCCCGCGATGGCGCGGTCTCGGGGTTGAAACTGGGCCGCAGCAGTGGCTTCGCGCTGCTCGACCAGGAGACGCTGGACACCGTGCAGCGGGCCAGCCCGGTACCGGCGCCGCCGGCCGAAGTGGCCGGCGACCCGGTGGACGTGATGGTGCCGGTGTCGTTCTTCCTGCGCGGGCGTTGACCTCGTAGCGTCGAGCTTGCTCGACCGCTCTTGCGGTGTGGGCCAGAAGCAGTCGAGCAAGCTCGACTCTACGGGTTTGCGCATGGTGTGGATCTACAGCAGCGGCACCAGCAGCAGCGCCACGATGTTGATGATCTTGATCAGCGGATTGATCGCCGGACCGGCGGTGTCCTTGTAGGGATCGCCAACGGTATCGCCGGTCACTGCCGCCTTGTGCGCCTCGCTGCCCTTGCCGCCGAAGTGGCCGTCTTCGATGTACTTCTTGGCGTTGTCCCAGGCGCCGCCGCCGGTGGTCATCGAAATGGCCACGAACAGGCCGGTCACGATCGTGCCGATCAGCAGGCCGCCCAGTGCGCGCGGCCCCAGCAGCAGGCCGACCACCACCGGCACCGCCACCGGCAGCAGCGAGGGCACGATCATTTCGCGGATCGCCGAGCGGGTCAGCATGTCCACCGCCTTGTCGTACTGCGGCTTGCCGGTGCCCTGCATGATGCCGGGGATCTCGCGGAACTGGCGGCGCACTTCTTCCACCACCGCACCGGCGGCGCGGCCGACCGCTTCCATCGCCATCGCACCGAACAGGTAGGGAATCAGGCCGCCGATCAGCAGTCCGATGATCACCGTGT
Organism: Stenotrophomonas sp. 86428_Sma; assembly: GCF_056481585.1. Classification (NCBI taxonomy): domain Bacteria; kingdom Pseudomonadati; phylum Pseudomonadota; class Gammaproteobacteria; order Lysobacterales; family Lysobacteraceae; genus Stenotrophomonas; species Stenotrophomonas sp. 86428_Sma. The sequence goes on along the minus strand of NZ_CM151156.1, from coordinate 4,076,881 downwards.
GGTCGCTGAGGTCGAAGCGGAATTCCTGCCCCGGATGTGCTGCCTGCAGGTTATGGGTGTAGTCGGCGAACAGCACCAGTGCCGCCAGCGCCGCAGAGCCGATCGCATAGCCCTTGGTCACTGCCTTGGTGGTGTTGCCCACCGCATCCAGCGGGTCGGTGATGTCGCGGATCTCCGAGGGCAGCTCGGCCATCTCGGCGATGCCACCGGCGTTGTCGGTGATCGGTCCATAGGCATCGAGGGCGACGATCATGCCGGCCATCGACAGCATCGCGGTGGCGGCGATGGCGATGCCGTACAGGCCCCCAAGCGCGAACGCGCCCCAGATTGCCGCACACACCGCCACCACCGGTAGCGCGGTGGACTTCATGGAAATGCCAAGGCCGGCGATGATGTTGGTGCCATGCCCAGTGGTCGAGGCCTGTGCCACGTGCTGCACCGGCTTGTACTGGGTGCCGGTGTAGTACTCGGTGATCCACACGATCAGGCCGGTCAGTACCAGCCCGATCAATGCGCAGCCATACAGCGCCATCGGCCCATGCACGTTGTCACTCATCAGCCCGGTGGTGATCGGGTAGAAGGCGATGGCGGCCAGAACGCCGGAGACGATCACGCCCTTGTACAGTGCGCCCATGATCGAACCGCCCGGCTTCACCTTGACGAACAGCGCGCCGATGATCGAGGCGATGATCGACACGCCGCCCAGCACCAGCGGATACAGCACCGCATTGGCGCCTGCCTCGGCCAGCATCAGGCTGCCCAGCAGCATGGTGGCGATCACGGTCACCGCGTAGGTCTCGAACAGGTCGGCGGCCATGCCAGCGCAGTCGCCGACGTTGTCACCGACGTTGTCGGCGATCACCGCCGGGTTGCGCGGGTCATCCTCGGGAATCCCGGCTTCGACCTTGCCGACCAGGTCGGCACCGACGTCCGCGCCCTTGGTGAAGATGCCGCCGCCCAGGCGCGCGAAGATCGAGATCAGCGACGAGCCGAAGGCCAGCCCGACCAAGGCGTGCAGCGCCTGCTCCATCGGCAGGCCCAGGCGCAGCAGCAGTGCGTAATAGCCGGCCACGCCCAACAGGCCCAGCCCTACCACCAGCATGCCGGTGATCGCGCCGCCGCGGAAGGCGACATCCATCGCCGCGCTGATGCCGTGGCGCGCCGCCTCGGCGGTGCGCACGTTGGCGCGTACCGACACGTTCATGCCGATATAGCCGGCGGCGCCGGACAGCACCGCGCCGACCGCGAATCCAATCGCGGTGTACCAGCTGAGGAAGATGCCGACCAGCACGAACAGCACCACACCGGCCACGCCGATGGTCAGGTACTGGCGGTTGAGGTAGGCACGCGCACCTTCCTGGATCGCGGTGGCGATCGCGATCATGCGTTCATTGCCGGTGGGTTGGCGCAGGATCCAGCGCGCCGAGACGATTCCGAACAGGATCGCGAGAATGGCGCAGCCCAGCGCCAGTGACAGCCCGTGACGTTCCAGCATTAGACCCCTCCGCAGAATGGATGTAGGCATCCAGTGGCGATGAACGGCACCACGAGGGGGACGACGGGCTGCAGCCTGGAACCAACCCGTACCGACCTTGGTGGTCGTCCGACGTATGGCGGTGTTCAGCATTCCCTGGTGCCCGCAGTATGCGTGCCGGCACCTGTAGAGTCGAGCTTGCTCGACTGGCTTTTGCGAGCCGCGCCGCATGCCGCCAGTCCATGGGCATGATTCGAAAGCCACAGGCCTTTGCACCCCGTTAAGCCAGCCTCTGCAAGCCTGCGCTCAGTCCCGTAGGAGATTCCCCATGCGCCTGTCCCTGTTGATGCTTGCCGCCCTGGTCCCGGCCGTACCGGCACTGGCCGCGGAAACCCCGGAGCTGCAGCGCGCCGTGGGTGCCCCCCAGGCCGTGGGCGCGGTGCATACCCTGCGGCAGATTCCCGAGGCCTGCGCGCGCCTGGAAGGTGCCTTCACCGGTCAGGCGGCCGAGCCGTATCGCTTCGCACCGGTGCGGACCAGCGAGCAGTGCCAGCCGCGCGCGCGCTTCGTCGACTATGCCAAGGCGCAGCCGAGTGTGGACAAGGGCTGGAAGCTCAATGATGTGATCCGCGTGCCCAGCGCCGCCTGCCCGGCACAGCAGGCCGTGGTGCGCGTGTGGCGCCTGCCGTCTAGCAACAAGGTCGAGCTGGACGGGCAGGGCCAGTCGCGCATCTATCTGGAAGAGGCCAAGAAGCAGGCCGCCGCCGGCCAGATTCCGCAGGTGACGATGTTCGCCGCGCAGCTGCAGATGGAAGGCAAGGCCTGCAATTGAGGCCGTCCAGCAGCGCGCATCAACGCATGGCGTGGATCTACTGACGTGCCCGGCGCTGCGCATCCACGCATGGCGTGGATCTACTTCGCTGCGCATCGGTAGTGCCGGGCCATGCCCGGCGGGCAACCTGGTAGTGCCGGCCGCTGGCCGGCAAACCTGCAATCATCACTCCGCCAGCGTCGCCCCGCGCGCCACCAGCAGCTCTCGCAGGGCCCTGCGATGGCAATGCGCTTCATCCTCGCAGTAGCACCCCACGCTGATGTCGCTGTGCTGTGACATCGCGGCCAGCAGGTCCAGCGCGTGGGCTGCATCCGGCGCCTTCATCTCGGCCTTGTAGTGGCGGAAGAACGCATTCCAGTCGGCCGCGGTTTTCGCTTCGTGCGCGCGTTTTACCAGTTCCGCGCTGGGTGACAGGGGCGGGAACCAGACGTCGTACCAGTCCTGTGTCGCGAATTCGCTGCGTGGTACGCCGCGCGGTGGTCGCCGCACGGTACCGATACGCAGCCCTTCGCCGGGGTGGCGCGGCGTACCCAGTCGAACAACACGCAGTGCCATGATGACCTCCGGACGGGGTATCCATCATCCTGCGATGCACGTGCGCCAGGTGTGAACCGCTGTGGAAACGAAAAGGCCCGGGCGCCTGCGCACCCGGGCCTTTTCCCATGCTGGCAACGATCAGTTGCCGCGGCAGTCCTTCAACCACAACACACGACCAATCTGGTCGTAGCTGTCGACCACGCCGGTCAGCGTCACCTTCTCGCGCGGGCGCAGGGCCAGCGCATACGCGGCCTGGTTGGCTGCAAACGAGCAGGAAATGGCCACGCGCTCAAAGTCGATGCTGCCATCGCTGGGCAGGTCAAAGCTGGTGTTGTAGGTGCCGCCACTGCGCAGCACGGAGGTGATGCGACCGGTGATGGCGTAGGTCTTGCCCTTGTAGCGCGGCTCGACCGCGGCCGGGTTGTCCTTGTTCTGGTTGCGCAGCTGGAAGCCGAAGCGGTCGGCGGCAATCGTCACCACCGACGCCTGCGGAGTGGCCTTGGCCGCCTGTTCGCCAGCCTTGCCCGGCTTGATCTGGTTGAGCAGCTTGCACATTTCTTCGCGCACGCCGTCGGCCGAGGCAATGGCGCCCTTGTTGACCTTCACCACCATGCCGACGGTGCCCTGGCCGCCTTCGGAGGTGGCACTGATGATCATCGGAATCGGCTTGTGGGCCATGGATTCCGGCTCTTCGATCAGCATCGAGCCGCCTTCCACGTCCTCGCTGAGGACGTCCATGTTGGCGTTCTTGGCGATCACCCGCATCTGGCCGATGGCACTGGCCACGGTCAGGTCCGGATGGGTGACCGATGAGGTGAAGGTCGTGCCGACGAAGGGATTGCCCTTCTTCTGGAAGTTGCTTTCGCAGGTCGCAGCGAAGGCCGGCGCGGCGGCACCGCACAGCAGCGCGGCGATCAGGATCGGGTGCTTCATGGTTACAGTCCTTGTGAAATGGCAGCACAGGCCCGGGCCTTGAAGGCCGGGCAGCGTCGAATCTGGCTTGCGGCGGCCCCTTTGCCCCGGGCCGGAGCCCGATTGTGGGGTGCTTCGGCGGCCGCCGCAATGTGCCCTGCGCTCCGCACAGGGCTCAGCACAGAGGGGCGTATACGACTTAATCCCCTCCGTCCCCTTTTTCGGCTCAGCCCTCGAAGGCCGGCAGCTTCTGCTTCACGGCCACGTTCTTCAGCGTCACGTACTTCGGCAGGCCGTCGGTGCCGTACGGCAGCGGGGCTTCGCCCTTGATCAGCGGCGACAGGTAGGCGCGTGCCTTGGCGGTGATGCCGAAGCCGTCGCGGCGGATGAAGCCGGCCGGCATCTTCTTCTCGTGGTTGGCGATCTTCGACAGCGGCGCCGCTTCGATCTTCCAGCGATAGGGCGCATCGCTGCTGCGCACGATCACCGGCATCACACCGTTCTGGCCCTTCAGCGCCAGCTGCACGGCGGCCTTGCCGACCGCCTGCGCCTGCTCCCAGTCGGTCTTGCTGGCCAGGTGGCAGGCCGAGCGCTGCAGGTAGTCGGGCAGCGCCCAGTGCACCTTCAGGCCCAGCTGGTCCTTGACCCGGCCGGCCAGGTGCGCGGCCACGCCGCCCAGCTGCGAGTGACCGAACGAGTCCTTGCCGCCGCCCGCGTCGGCGACGAAGCGGCCATCGGCGGTGGCGATGCCTTCCGACGCCACCACCACGCAGTAGCCGACGCGCTCGACCACCGCCTTGACCTTGGCCAGGAACGCCGCTTCGTCATAGGCGCGTTCGGGCAGCAGGATGATGTGCGGCGCTTCGTCATCGCCGTTGCCGGCCAGACCGGCGGCCGCAGCCAGCCAGCCGGCGTGGCGGCCCATGGCCTCGTAGATGAAGACACGGGTGGAGGTCTCGGCCATTGCTGCCACGTCCAGCGCCGCCTCGCGCACCGACACGGCGGTGTACTTGGCCGCCGAGCCGAAGCCCGGACAGGTATCGGTCACCGCCAGATCGTTGTCGATGGTCTTGGGCACGCCGATGCAGGTCAGGTCGTAGCCGGAGGCCTTGGCCAGCTGCGAGACCTTCAGCGCGGTGTCGGCCGAGTCGTTGCCGCCGTTGTAGAGGAACCAGCGCACGTCGTGCGCGCGCAGCACTTCCAGCAGGCGGTCGTAGCGGGCACGGTCGGCGTCCAGCGATTTCAGCTTGACCCGGCACGAACCGAAGGCGCCGCCCGGGGTGTGGGCGAGGGCGCGGATGGCCGCAGCACTCTCCTTGCTGGTGTCGATCAGTTCCTCGCGCAGCGCGCCGAGGATGCCGTTGCGGGCGGCCAGGACCTTGATGCCCTTGGCCCGGGCCTGCTCGATCACCGCCGCTGCCGTGGCGTTGATGACCGCGGTGACACCGCCGGACTGGGCGTAGAGGAGAGTACCGTTGCGCATGCTTCTACCTGCTCGGGGGAGGGGACATTGCAGGGACATTACCCGGATGCGGTAAAGTGGCGCTATTGCGGTGCAGCGATACCGGTCCGTCCGGGACGCGAACCTTCTTTGTTTTCAACACGTTGGAGTCAGGTCAATGCGATTGGTTCTGTTGGGACCGCCCGGTTCGGGCAAGGGGACACAGGCGACGCGCCTGAAGGAAAAGCTGGGGATCGCCCACATTTCGACCGGTGACATGCTGCGCGCGGAAATCGCCGCGGGCACGGAGCTGGGCAAGCAGGCCAAGACGGTGATGGATGCCGGCAACCTGGTGTCGGACGACATCCTGCTGGGCATGCTGGAGTCGCGCCTGACCCAGGCCGATGTCGCCAAGGGCTTCATCCTCGATGGCTACCCGCGCAATGTGGCCCAGGCCAATGCGATGGACGGCCTGCTGGCCAAGATCGGCCAGCCGCTGGATGCCGTGGTGCAGCTGGACGTGGCCACCGAGCTGCTGGTCGAGCGCATCGCCGGTCGTGCCAAGGAACAGGGCCGCGCCGATGACACGCCGGAAGCGGTGCGCCAGCGCCTGCAGGTCTACAACGACCAGACCGCCCCGGTGGTCGACTTCTACGCCGGCCGTGGCACCCTGGCCCGCGTCGACGGCGTCGGTGAGCTGGACGAGATCGAAGCCCGCATCCTGGCGGCGATCAAGGGTTGATCCTGCAGGGCCGGTGCACTGCCGGTCCTTCGGGCGCAAAAAGCACAGGCCTGGTCCGCGAGGACCAGGCCTGTGTCGTTTGATAGGCGCCAGCAGAGGGCTTGCTCAGGGCCCCGCAGCATGAGCTCCCTTGGGGATGGCCTCTTGGGGAGTAGGACCGGTTCGGGTACTGCGGCTGGCAGTTCGAATTGTGTCCGGGTTCACAGAACATCGCTATCGGGATTTCCCTGACAGATGATTGGAGTTTTCTCACATCCTGTGTAGGACTTGTCTTACCCCGGATCGGACATTGGCCCTATACAGCCGTCATCGGTCACAATCCTCGGTCATGAGCAGCGTACATATCCTTGCAATCGCCGGCACCTTCATGGGCGGCGTGGCCGCCCTGGCGCGGGAACTGGGCCATACGGTCAGCGGCAGCGACCAGGCCATCTATCCGCCGATGTCGACCCAGCTCGAACAGCTGGGCATCACCCTGGACCAGGGTTACCGCGCCGACAGCGTGCCGGCCGGCACCGACGAGGTGGTGATCGGCAACGCGCTCTCGCGCGGCAACCCGGCCGTGGAGGCCGTGCTCGACGCCGGCCAGCGCTACATCTCCGGCGCCCAGTGGCTGTCCGAACAGGTGCTGCCGGGCCGCGACACCCTGGCCGTGGCCGGTACCCACGGCAAGACCACCACCACCACCATCCTCACCTGGCTGCTGGAAAGCGCCGGTCGTTCACCCGGTTTCCTGATCGGCGGCGTAGCCGAGGATTTCGGCGTCTCCGCCCGCCTGGGCCAGGGCCGCGAGTTCGTGGTCGAGGCCGACGAGTACGACACCGCCTTCTTCGACAAGCGCAGCAAGTTCGTGCACTACCGGCCGCTGGTGGCCATCCTCAACAACCTTGAGTACGACCACGCCGACATCTTCCCGGACGTTGCCGCGATCCAGCGCCAGTTCCACCATCTGGTGCGCACGGTGCCGGCTCGCGGCCGCTTGATCGTCAACGGCGAGGACCAGCACCTGGCCGAAGTGCTGGCGATGGGCTGCTGGACGCCGGTCGAACGCTTCGGATTCGATCCGTCGCTGGAATGGCATGCCGAGCTGCTGGCCGCCGATGGCAGCGCCTTCCGCGTGCATCACCGCGGGCAGGCAATGGGCGACGTGCAGTGGTCGTTGCTGGGCCGCCACAACGTGCTCAACGGCCTGGCTGCGCTGGCCGCCGCGCATGCGGTGGGCGTGGCACCGGCCGACGTGATTCCTGCACTGGCACGCTTCCGCAGCGTCAAGCGCCGCATGGAAGTGATCGGCCACCATGACGGCATCACCATCTACGACGATTTCGCCCATCACCCGACTGCGATCGCCACCACACTGGAAGGCCTGCGTGCCAAGGTGGGTGATGCGCGCATCGTGGTCGCGATGGAGCCGCGCAGCAATTCGATGCGGCTGGGCGCACACGCGCAGGCGCTGGCTCCGTCGCTGGCGCTGGCCGATGAAGTGGTGTTCCTGCATCGCCCGGAACTGGCCTGGGATGCCGCTGCGGTGATCGCTGCGGTGCGTGGCCAAGCGCACGCCGTGCCCGATACCGACGCGCTGCTGGCGCAATTGCAGGCCAGCGCGCGCAGTGGTGACCACGTGGTGTTCATGTCCAACGGTGGCTTCGACGGTGCACCGCGCCGTTTCCTGGCCGCGCTGCAGGCCCGATGAGCGTCGACGGTTCGCTGCCGCTGTTTCCGCTGCACACCACGCTGGTGCCGGGTGCGGCGGTGGGCCTGCGTGTATTCGAGCGCCGCTATCTGGACCTGGTCCGCGACAGCGGCCGCAGTGGTGAGGGGTTTGGTGTCTGTCTGATCCTCGATGGCGAGGAAGTCGGCGCACCAGCGACGCCGGCCGCCTATGGCGTGCAGGTACGCATCGAAGACTTCGATGTCGGCGCCGACGGCGTGCTGCAGTTGCGCCTGCGTGGTACCCGCCGCTTCCATGTCGAGCGCACCCGCGTACGCGACAACGGTCTGGTGGTAGCCGACGTGCGTTGGTGCGATGAAGACCCCGATGACGAATTGCGGCCGCAGCATGCGCTGCTGGCCACGGTGCTGGGGCACATCATCGAACAGGCCGGCGAGGCCTATGCGCCGGCCAACCCGGCATTGCTGGACCAGGCCAGCTGGGTCGGCTGGCGGCTGGCCGAACTGCTGCCACTGAGCGAGCAGCAGCGCCTGCAGCTGCTGCAGATGGACGACCCGCACCAGCGGTTGCAGCAATTGCTGGGCTGGATGCCGTAACCGGAAAACGCCAACCAAGGTTGGCCACTACCAGGGCGCAGCGGAACCGGAAGACGCCAACCAAGGTTAGCGACTGCCAGGGCGCAGCGGAACCGGGAAACGCCAACCAGGGTTGGCGACGGCCAGAGCGCGCCGGAACCGGTAGATGCCAACCTTGGTTGGCAGCCTTCACCCGAAGCGCCAACCAAGGTTGGCGACTACCAGAGAAGCACCGACTCGATCACGGCATGGTCTTCAACCGCAACACCGGCAGCCCGGTTTCGCTGTGCACATCCTCCCGCTGCGGCAGGTCCTGCACGGCGTCCTTCACCGCGTTCAACGCCGGGTCGACACCCCGCAGCGGGTGCCACATGCCGATCCATTCGAAGTGGCGCTCGTAACGCAGGGTCTGTGCACTGCCCAGCCACAGCGGCGTGTTGCCCGGCTGCAGCTGCGCGGGTGCCGGCCACAGGCGCAGCACATAGCGCTCATCCGGCTTCGCACCCTGGCGCACCATCAGCAGTGCTTCCACGCGGGTGTCCAGCGTGGCCGGCAATACCGGCAGTTCATCGGCGCCGGTGTTCTTGTCCAGCATCAGCAGCGCCTGCTGCCAGCCGGCCTGCTCCTGCCGCTTCCAGCCGCGGGCTTCCAGCTGCGCCTGCAGCGGCGCCAGCGGGCCTGCCACCTGCACGTCCAGCGGCCAGCGCTGGTCGTCGTCGAACTCGTTGCGGCGCGCCGGCAGCGTGGCCCAGTCGTGCTGCCACCAGGCTTGCGCATCCATCGCCTGCGGTGCCGGCAGGGTCGGCTCGAACCGCTCCAGCTTCACCGGAATGTGGCGCGGCGCGTACCACATCGCCGCCACGGCGAATACGCCGTAGAACAGCCAGGCCACCGGCTTCACCCAGAACGAGCGGTTGAAGCGGCGGCGGTAGGCGATGCCCAGCACCAGCAGCCAGAACGTGCCGAACAGCATGCCGCCGATCACATCGCTCAGCCAATGCGCGCCCAGGTACAGGCGCGAGAAGCCGATCAGGCTGACCACGATGCCCGACACCAGGTAGGGCCAGACGCGGGTGCGACCGGGCATCTCGCGGGCGATCAGCACCGCGAAGAAACCGAAGGTGATGGTGGCCATGGTCACCGACACCGACGGGAAGCCAAAGCCGCTGCTGGCATCGACCGGGCGCACCACATCCACGGTGGCACCGAGCAGCATGGTCAGGGCCAGGCCGAAGGCAAGCGCGGCCAGCCAGTGCGCGGCTGCCATCCAGCGCCGGCGCCAGATCAGATAGCCCATCGCCGCCGCGGTGGCCGGCAGCAGTACCTGCCAGGCGCCCAGCGATGCCAGCGCGGCCATCGGGTAGTCGGCCAGCGGATTGCGCAGCGCCAGCATGGCCTGGTGCACCAAGAGGTCGATCGCCAGCGGCTCGCCGTGTGCGACCACCACGGTCAGTAACGCGAACCAGCCCCAGCCCAGTACCAGCAGCATCAACGCCAGCATCGCCAGCGGCACCGATTCGCGGCGCTTGGGATCAAGCACGCCAACGGTGTAGCGGCCCAGCGTCGGGTGACGGTTGGACCAATCCAGCAGGCGCGCCAGCCAGTTGTCCATGCGCGCGGCCGACCAGCGATAGCCGTACAGCACGATGGCCCAGACCAGGCCGAGGATCACCGCCAGCAGGCCGACCACCACCACCAGTCGTCCGGCCACGGCGGCCACGGCGTCATACGCCTCGCCAAGAATCCAGCCCGGCGCCAGGAACAGCACCGCCCAGGAGATGCTGGCGATGCCGCTGGCCTGCACGTAACGGCTGGCGGGCATCTTCATCATGCCGGCGATGGCCGGCACGAACGGTCGGATCGCGCCGACGTAGCGTGCGATCAGGATGCTTTTGAAGGCATTGCGGCGGAACAGGTTCTCGCCGCGGTCGAGCAGCTGCGGGTAGCGGCTGAACGGCCACACGCCGCGCAGGCGGTCACCCCAGCGGCGGCCGATCCAGTAACTGATACCGTCGCCGGCAAATGCGCCCAGGGCTGCAGCCGCCACCGCGTACGGCCCGGAGATCTGGCCCAGGCCGATGAACACGCCCACCGCGAACAGCAACGGCAGCGCCGGCACGATGGCGCCAAGAATGATCACCGCATCGCAGAAGGCGATGAGGAAGATAACGGCACCCGCCAACACGGGGTGAGCGGCAATCCACGCGAGGGTGGCGTCGATCCATGAAGAGTCCATTGCCCGATTATAGGGGCGTGAAGGTGACTGGTTCCCAGCCGCTTCGTGACCGTTTGCAACGGGCGCCATCGCCTAGAATGGGCACATGCCGCATTCGCCAGACACGCCCTCGCACGCCCTGAAGGCCGACAGCTTCGGTCGCATCCTCCTTGTGGAAGGGCCTGCCGGCCCCTTCGTACGCCGTGATCTGGGCGCCACGCCGCTGTGGTTGCGGCTGCCGGCCTGGTGGCTGGCCCGCCGCGAGGCACGCGCGTTGCAGCACATCCACGGCATGGCCGATGTGCCGCAGCTGCTGGCGTGGGATGGCCGTCATCTCGACCGCAGCTTCATGGCCGGCGATGCCATGTACCAGCGTCCGCCACGCGGTGACCTGGCCTGGTTCCGCGCTGCGCGTCGCCTGCTGCAGCAGCTGCATCGCAATGGCGTGGCCCACAACGATCTGGCCAAGGAAGCCAACTGGCTGGTCACCGAAGACGGTCGTCCAGCGCTGATCGACTTCCAGCTGGCGGTGATAGGCAACCCGCGCTCGCGCTGGATGCGGCTGCTGGCCCGCGAGGACCTGCGCCACCTGCTCAAGCACAAGCGCATGTACTGCCGTGAATCGCTCACCCCGGTGGAGAAGCGGGTGCTCAAGCGCACCTCGTGGGTGCGCGAACTGTGGTTCGCCACCGGCAAGCCGGTCTATCGCTTCGTGACCCGCCGCATCCTGCATTGGGAAGACAACGAGGGGCAGGGGCCGAAGCCGTGAGCCCTGCGCAGGTGGTGACCGGCCCGCCGAGCGCGGGCAGCGTCCTGCGCCCACAGCTGGCCGGCGCCGACTTCGTGCACGCCTGCCAGGCGACGACCCGTCGCGATGGGCGCTCGGCCTTGCAGGCCTATCGCGATATGGCCGCGACCATTCCCGGCTGGTTCGACGGATTGATGGCGCTGCGCAACCACGGCGTGCGCCTGCTCGGCATGAAGCACCTGGGCTCATTGCGTGCGGTGCAGGATGTTGCGGATCCTCAACCCGGGCAGCGGCTGGGCATCTTCACCCTGCAGTCGCTGACTGACGATGCGATCGTGCTGGAAGACGACGATCGCCACCTGCGTGTGCAGCTAGCCCTGCAGTGGCAGGGCGCCGTGCTGGAAGTGGCGACGGTGGTGCATACGCACAACGCGTTCGGGCGCGTGTACATGCTGCCGGTTGCGCCGGTGCATCGGTTGATCGTGCCGCATCTGCTGAGGAAGCAGGTGCAGGCGTACCGGTAGATCCACGCCATGCGTGGATGCAGTTTGCGATCCATTACATGCTCGTCGGTCATTGCCAAGTGTCACTGAAACGTGGATTCTGCATGCGGCACTCCAGCACCAGTCCAACGCGATGTAAGCAGGGCCGGGGGGCGCGGTGAGTCGGTACGGGAGCAACCCTGAGATCAACGATGCGATGAGCAATCCGACGCGTGCTGTTTCCTGCTTTGAAAGGCAGTTGATCGAGGCTGTGGCATCTCATCTGCCTGAGGCCTCTGCCTCGCAGCTTCACGCCGACCTTGCTCTCGCAGCGGCCGTGGAAATGGGTCTTGGTGGAGCTCGGGTGGGATTTGTCATTTCCGGATATGAGCGTCCGCCGTATCAAGGGCAGCACGCGTATCCCGTCGAGTTGCAGATGCAGGACGCAGATGGTGCTGAACTCACGCCGATTCTTCATGCGGACGCAAATGACCGTCTACTGGAGCTGGAAATCATCCGCTGGGACGGTGCCGAGCTGATATCTCCTCGAATTGAAAGCTTGGTCTGCTATGCCTGAGGTGGCGATGAAGGGTTCTGGTGGAAACAAGCACGATGTGCGGATGGCCGGCCTCGAAGAGCCGGTGGACGTCACGGACGATTCTTGCGAATTCGAGTGAAGGGTCTTGCTAGTGGCGATGATGTGGAGCCGAGCATGGCCCGGCTCTACAGACGCCAGTGACCTTACGGCGTCGCCGGCACCACCTGCTGGCCAATGAAGTTGCGCTTGGCATCGAAGTCATAGGCGATCTGCAGCTGCCCCACGTCCGGGCAGGCGTGGCAGTCGCGCAGCGGCGTGCGGTACAGCAGGCGGATGCCGCCGTTATCCAATGGCGAAGCGCCGGCCGACTGCGCCGGTGCGAACGGCGTGGCCTGCGGGCTGGCCTTCAGTAGTTCCTGCACGGTCGGGTCGGCACGCAGGGTGTCGTCCAACTGCACGGCATCCACGTCGATGCGCTTGCCGCTGGCATCGACCAGTCGCGTGCCCTCATTGGTATTGGCGCGGAAGGGATACTCAATCGTGGCAATGCCCAGTCCTTCGTTCTCGTGCCAAGCGGTCACATAGGCCAGCTCGCCGCCGCTGGACAACTGCTCGGCGGCGGTGATGGCATCGGCGCTGGCGCCACCCGCGCGCATCGCATCGCGCAGGCAATCGCGGGTCGCGGCGTTCTCACCCTGGCGGCAGGCGTTGAGATCGCCATCCCAGACCACCGCCTCGCTCCAGCGCATCTTGCCGTCGGCGGCGGCCTTCTCCGCGCTGGGCGCGTCACCGGCGGGTGGCTCCTTGCCGGGTTCCGGCGAACGGCCCTGGCAGGCAGTCAGCAGGGCAAGCCCCAGGGCAGGCAGCAACAGGCGGGAACGGCGCATGGCGTGGACCTCGTGCGTTGGCTGGAGGCCCGAGTATCGTCAAGATCGGGTGAACTCCGCGTCGGCGCGGCATACTAGCGGCTCATTGCATACGCTGGAGTGTGGAACGTGGGCAGTCTGCAGGGCAAAACGCTTTTCATCACCGGAGCCTCGCGAGGGATCGGCCTGGCCATCGCACTGCGCGCTGCGCGCGACGGCGCCAATGTGGCCATTGCGGCCAAGTCGTCGGTGCCGAACCCGAAGCTGCCGGGCACCATCCATACCGCGGCCGAAGCGGTAACGGCGGCTGGCGGCCAGGGCCTGGCCCTGAAGTGCGACATCCGCGAGGAAGAGCAGGTGCAGGCGGCGGTGGCGGCCACGGTCGATACCTTCGGTGGCATCGACATCCTGGTCAACAACGCCAGCGCGATCTGGTTGCGCGGCACGCTGGATACGCCGATGAAGCGCTTCGACCTGATGCAGCAGGTCAATTCGCGTGGCAGCTTCCTGTGTGCGCAGGCCTGCCTGCCGTACCTGCTGCAGGCGCCGAACCCGCACATCCTCACCCTGGCGCCGCCGCCGAGCCTGGAGCCGAAGTGGTGGGCACCGCATACCGGCTACACGCTGGCGAAGATGGGCATGAGCTTCGTTACCCTGGGCCTGGCCGCGGAATTCGGCCCGCAGGGCGTGGCGGTGAATGCGCTGTGGCCGCGCACGGTCATCGCCACCGATGCGATCAACATGATCCCGGGCGTGGATGCGGCCGGCTGCCGCACGCCGCAGATCATGGCTGATGCCGCGCATGCGGTGCTGGTGCGCGAAGCGGCGGGCTTCCATGGCCAGTTCCTGATCGACGATGACGTGCTGGCGCAGGCGGGTATCACCGATCTTTCGGGCTACTCAGTGGATCCATCGCGTCCGTTGCTGCCGGATCTGTTCCTGGATTGACCGCGCGTCGCCGGAAGAGGCCGAGGGCTGCGACCTTCGGCCTGCTGCGCTAGAATGTGCGGCTGTAATCGTTTTCAACAGGGATGTGAACACATGTCACGCACTCTTTCCGTCGCGGCGCTGGCCGCTTCGCTGTCGTTGATCCTGGCCGCCTGCGGTGGCAAGGCACCCGCCGCTGCGGGCGGCGCCGCTGCCTCCGGCACGCCGGACGCCAGCGCGGCGCCGTCCGACCCGCAGCAGCAGTTGACCGCCAAGCTCAACGCCTACATCGGCTGCTTCAACGCGCTTGATTCGAAGACCCACGGCAGCATCGAGTCCTATACGCGCTGGATCAAGGATGTCGCCGCCGGCCCGACCGGTCGCGAGACACAGGTGTACGGTCCGTTCGAGATCAGCGATTACGACATGAAGCAGTGCGATGCCCCCGTGACCGAGGCGATCGCTGCCAAGCCAGTGCTGGCCGAACTCGATGCTGCTGCCGGCCACTACCAGCAGGCGCTGAAGGCACTGGTGCCGATCAGCAAGGACGCGCACGACTACTACGATCGCCAGGACTACGAAGACGACCAGTTCGCCAAGGGCAAGCAGCTGCACGCGCCCTTGATGGCCGCCTTCAAGGATTTCGTGGCTGCCAGTGCAACGTTCAATGCCGAGCTGGAGCGCCAGAACGACGCCGCCCAGCGCGAGCAGCTCAAGGCACTGGAGCAGGCCGAGGGTCGCACGCGCGAGTACTACCGCCTGGCGATGATGCTGGAAGCCAAGGCCATCATGGATCTGATGAGCGAGGATGATTTCGATCAGGCCAAGGCCCGCGAGCGTCTGGATGCGTTCAACCGCATTTCCGACGAAGCGCATGCGAAGGTGGCTGATCAGGAACCGGGCAAGCTGGACTGGAACAGCTTCGAGCGTGAGGCCGAGAACTTCCGTCGGGAAGGCAAGGCGCGGCTGCAGCGCGTCAGCGAGAAAGAGCCTTACACCGATTTCGAACGACGCATGCTTGATTCGCCGTCGATGGCGCCGCGTGGATCGGCCAGCAAGCTGATGCAGGAATACAACACGCTCGTTTTCCAGAGCAACCGCCAGTGACCGGCGCGCCAGCACCCATGCGAGAGACCATGACGACTTCCTGTCTGCGTATCGCGCCGCTGCTGCTGATCGGCGCTGTGGCTGGCCTGAGCGGCTGCAACAAACCGGCAGGGTTGTCGCTGGCCGACCCCAGCCTGGAGAAGGTGAACGCCTACATCGAGTGCTACAACGGCGTTGAACAACCCATTCACGAGGGTTTCCAGACCTACACCAGCTGGATGAAGGACCCTGAAGCCGGCCCGACCGGCAAGGAAGCGCAACCGCGTTCGCCCGGGAAGGTGCTGTCGCACCGCGTCGAGTACTGCGGCCAGCCACTGACCGACGCGCTGGCGAAGACCCCGGCCTTGCCGATGGATGGCCCCGCGCGTGACTATCAGCAGGCCTTCCAGGCATTGAACACCCTGGTCGAGCGCGCCGATGGTTACTTCACCCGCGAGGATTATCGTCGTGATGGCGGTGAAGGGATGCGCAGCCAGCATGCCCCGCTGATGCAGGCCTATGCTGATTTCTTCAAGGCCAGCGAAGCGATGGATGTGGCGCTGGAAAAGAACGAGAACGATCGCCGTGCCGCGCAGCTGAAGCAGATCGAGGAGAGCGAAGGGCGCTCGCTGGCCTACTATCACCTTCGCCTGCTGGGCGACGGCAAGCTACTGGCCACGGCGTTCCAGGACGACGCACCGGATATTGCGGCGCTGCGCGTGCAGCTGGCTGACTATCAGGCACTGGTGACGGAAATCCAGAACGGCGGCGTCGGCAAGGACGACCCGATGTGGGGCCACGTGCAGCGTTCGGCGGACAAGCTGGTGCGTACTGCGGGACGTGGCGTCGAGCGCCTGGAGCAGCACAAGCCGATCACCGCCGAAGCACTGGCGGCAGAGCGGAAGGCGTCGGGCAGTTGGCTCACCACCGACCCGGAAGGAGCGCAGTCAACGATCCTCGCCGCATACAATGATCTGGTGACCACCAGCAACCGCATGCGGTGAGCAACGGCACACGCATCCATGCGTAACCGCCGAGAGGTAGTGCCGGCCGCTGGCCGGCATCTGCCTCAATGGTTGAACGCATCCGGCAGCTTGCCGCCGCACTTGCGGCAGTGCAGTGCATCCGGTTCATGGCCTTCCAGCCCACAGTCCGGGCAGCCGCGCGCATCGCGGCGCGCGGCCAGCTCGGCTTCGCGCATGGTGCTGGCCAGTTCGGCAGTGTAGATGCCGGTGGGCACGGCGATGATGCTGTAGCCGATCAGGATCAGCACCGAGGTGACGAAGCGGCCAAGCACAGTCTGCGGCACGATGTCACCGAAGCCTACCGTGGCCATGGTCACCACCGCCCAGTACATGCTGGCCGGGATGTTGGTGAAGCCGTGTTCGGGGCCCTCGATCACGTACATCAGAGCACCGGCGATGATGGTGATGGTGATCACCGTGAACAGGAACACCAGCACCTTGCGCCGGCTGCGCCACAGTGACGTCATCAATACGCCGCTTTCCTCGATGTAGCGGGTCAGCTTGAGGATGCGGAACACACGCAGGATGCGCAGCGCGCGCACCACCAGCAGGCTCTGCGCGCCGGGGATGAACATCGACAGGTAGGCGGGCAGGATCGACAGCAGGTCGATGATGCCCCAGATGCTCACCGCGTAGCGCAGCGGGCGCTTGACCACCGCCAGCCGCAGCAGGTACTCGGCGGTGAAGATGATCGTGAAGCCCCATTCCAGGATGTACAGGCCGGTGGACCATTCGGCATGCAGGTGCTGCACGCTGTCGATCATCACCACCAGGATGCTGGCGATGATCGCCACCACCAGGATCAGGTCGAAATTGCGCGAAGGCCGGGTGTCGTGGCGGTAGATGATGTCGAACCACCGACGGCGCCAGCCGGTCTCGGTGGCGGGGTTCAGCTGGGGGGCGGAAAACGGTCGCATGGGCGCATTGTGCCGCAGGGGTTCCGGCGCGAGAATGGGGATTCCTGAACCCTGCCGACTGCCATGACCGCCGCTACCGATCCGCTGATCTCCCTTTCGCACTATTACCTGCCGGTCTACAAGCCCCGCCAGGTGGTACTGGAGCGCGGCCAGGGCGCCCGCGTGTGGGACAGCCAGGGCCGTGAGTTCATCGACCTGGCCGTCGGCATCGCCGTGTGTGGCCTGGGCCACAACGACCCGGACCTGGTCGCCGCGCTGGTCGAGCAGGCCGGCAAGCTCTGGCACACCAGCAACGTGTTCTACAGCGCGCCGCCATTGCACCTGGCCGAGGAGCTGGTGAAGGCCAGCCGCTTCGCCGAGCGCGTGTTCCTGTGCAACTCCGGCGCCGAAGCCAACGAAGTGGCGATCAAGATGGTCCGCAAGTGGGCCTCCAGCCAGGGTCGCCCGGCCGACAAGCGGGTGATCATCACCTTCCGTGGCAGCTTCCACGGCCGCACCATGGGCGCGGTGACCGCCACCGCCCAGCCGAAGTACCAGGAAGGCTACGAGCCGCTGCCCGGTGGCTTCCGCTACATCGATTTCAACGATGAGGTGCAGCTGGAAACCGCGATGGCCGCCGGCGACGTGGCTGCAGTGATGCTGGAGCCGATCCAGGGCGAGGGCGGCGTGATGCCGGCCAAGTCCGGCTTCCTCAAGCGCGTGCGCGAGCTGTGCGACCAGCACAACGCGCTGCTGGTGCTGGACGAGATCCAGGCCGGCATGGGCCGCACCGGCACGCTGTTCGCGCACTGGCAGGACGATGTGGTACCGGACATGGTCACCCTGGCCAAGGCGCTCGGCGGTGGCTTCCCGATCGGCGCGATGCTGGCCGGCCCGAAGGTGGCTGAGACCATGCAGTTCGGCGCGCACGGCACCACCTTCGGTGGCAACCCGCTGGCGGCCGCAGTCGCGCGCGTGGCGCTGCGCAAGTTGGCCTCGGCGGAGATCGCCGCCAACGTCAGCCGCCAGTCGAAGGCGCTGCGCGATGGCTTCGCCCGCATCAACGACGAGTTCGGTGTGTTCAGCGACGTGCGTGGCCGTGGCCTGATGCTGGGCGCGGTGCTGAGCAAGGACTTCGCCGGCCAGGCCGGTGCGATCCTCGACCACGCCGCCGAGCAGGGCCTGCTGACCCTGCAGGCCGGCCCGGACGTGCTGCGCTTCGTGCCGTCGCTGAACATCACCGACGAAGAAGTGGCCGAAGGCCTCAAGCGCCTGCGCGCAGCGATTGCTGCTTTCATCGCCGCGCGCTGACGCCGCGGCGCTGGGGTCGGATCCCTCTCCTGCGGAGAGGGCTCTGACCCCGATCAGCTCACCGCGTAACGCTTCAACACCTTGCCCAATCCCCGGCCATCGCGCACGGTTTCCGCGTGCAGGCCGGCGGCGCGTGCGCCGCGCACGTTGGCGAACAGGTCATCGACGAACAGCGTGCGCGCAGGCGCCACGCCGAGTACCTCAAGCGTGCGCAGGAAGACTTCCGGCGCCGGTTTGCGCAGGCCGAAATCGGCGCTGCAGAACACGCGGTCCTGCAGGGCAGGGAACAGTTCCGGTAGCAGGGTGGGCAAGGCCTGTTGCATCAGCGCGCCGTTGTTGGTCAGCACTGCCATCGGCAACTGCAGGGCCTGCAGCCGCTGCAACACGGCAGCCTGCGGATGGCTGGCGGCCCGCCGCGCCGCGGTCCAAGCAGTCACATCGACCGTCGTGCCTAGAAGCTCTCCCAGCTGCGCCAGATAGGCCGGGCCATCCAGCGTGCCATTGTCATGTGCCGCTTCCAGCCCGCTGTCGTACAGCGCGGCCTGCACGGTTTCCGGCACGACATCCAGCGCCTGCGCAAGGTACAGCACGCGCTGCGCGCGCTGGTAGTGCACCAGCACGCCATCCACATCCAGCAGCAACAGGTCGATCCGCATTGGTCGAGCATGCCATTGCGGTGGATGCGCGGAAACCCTGGAGTGCGCGTGCGACAGACGGTCGCAGACGGCGCCGCAGGGGCCTGCCTAGAATGGCGCTTGAATCCGCAGGAGATGCAACGATGAAGGCTTGGATGGTGGCAGTGGGACTGGGCGCGCTGATGCTGGCGCCGTCGGCGATGGCGCGGGTGTGTGCGGTGAGCATCGACAGCACCGACCAGATGAGCTTCAGCAGCCGCGAGATCAAGGTGGCCGCTGATTGCACCGCCGTGGATCTGACCCTGCGCCACACCGGCAAGCTGGCTGCTACCGCGATGGGCCACAACTGGGTGCTGACCCGCAGCGCGGATTACCAGCCGGTGGCGATGGCTGGCATGCGCATGACCCTGGCCGACAGCTACCTGCCGAAGGCCGACAAGCGCGTGCTGGCGCACACCAAGGTGATCGGCGGTGGTGAAACCGCGCGCGTGCGCTTCTCTACCCAGGGCCTGCAGAAGGGTGGGGATTACACCTTCTTCTGCTCGTTCCCCGGCCACTTCGCGATGATGAAGGGCAAGTTCGTCTTCGGTTGAGCAGCCACGCATGGCGTGGCTCTACCAGGAAAAAAAGGGGACGGAGGGGATTAAGTCGTTTGTGCACAAACGACTTAATCCCCTCCGTCCCCTTTTTCGTGCAGAGCGGGCTCAGCCCTTGGCGGCCTTGAACGCCACGCGTGCGGCGGCCAGCGTGGCCTCGATCACGGCATCGTCGTGCGCGCTGGACAGGAAGCCGGCCTCGTACGCCGACGGTGCCAGGAACACGCCCTGGTCCAGCATCGCGTGGAAGAAGCGGTTGAACGCCGGGATGTCACAGGCGGTGGCCTGCGCATAGGTCTCCACCTTCTCGCTGGTGAAGAACAGGCCGAACATGGCGCCCACGTGGGTGGTGGTCACCGCCACGCCGGCGTCGGCAGCGGCCGCTTCCAGGCCGGCACACAGGCGCGCGGTGCGCTCGGCCAGGTCGGCGTGGAAGCCCGGCTGCTGGATCAGTTCCAGCATCGCCAGGCCGGCGGCCATCGCCACCGGGTTGCCGCTCAGCGTGCCAGCCTGGTAGATCGGGCCGTCCGGGGCGATCTGCTGCATCAGTTCGCGGCGGCCGCCGTAGGCACCCACCGGCATGCCGCCGCCGATGATCTTGCCGAAGGTGGTCAGGTCCGGGGTGATGCCGTAGTGCGCCTGTGCACCGCCAAGGGCAACGCGGAAACCGGTCATCACTTCGTCGAAGATCAGCAGCGCGCCATGCTTCGTGCACAGTTCGCGCAGGTGCTGCAGGTAGCCTTCGCGTGGCGGAATGCAGTTGGCGTTGCCGACCACCGGTTCGATGATCAGGCCGGCGATGTCGTCACCCTGCTGTTCGAACAGGGCAGTAGCCGCTTCGAAGTCGTTGTAGGGCAGGGTCAGGGTCAGTTCGCTCAGGCCGGCCGGCACGCCCGGCGAGGTCGGCACGCCCAGCGTCAGCATGCCGCTGCCGGCCTTGACCAGGAACGAGTCGCCATGGCCGTGGTAGCAGCCTTCGAACTTGACGATGCGGTTGCGGCCGGTGGCGCCACGCGCCAGGCGGATCGCCGACAGCGTGGCCTCAGTGCCGGAGTTGACCATGCGCACCATCTCGCATGACGGCACCAGTCGGGTGATGGTCTCGGCCATGGTCACTTCGGCCGCGCAGGGCGCGCCGAAGGACAGGCCATTGTCGATCGCCTTCTTCACCGCCTGGCGGACGGCCGGATGGTTGTGGCCGACGATCATCGGGCCCCAGGAACCGACATAGTCGATGTAGCGGTTGCCGTCGACGTCGTACAGGTAGGCGCCGTCGGCACGCTCGACGAAGAACGGTTCGCCGCCGACCGATTTGAACGCGCGCACCGGCGAATTGACGCCGCCCGGCAGCAGCTGCTGGGCGCGGGAGAACAGGGCGTGGGACTGGTCGTGGTTCATGCGGATTTCCTGGGCATTACGCGAACTGGGCGAGGTAGGCGCGCTGGATCGCAACCGGGTCTTCGGCGGCGAACACGCTGCTGACCACGGCGACCAGATCGGCGCCGGCGTCGATGATGGGACCGACATTGTCCGGCGTCAGGCCGCCGATCGCCACCCGCGGCACGCCCAGTGCGGCGCTTTGCCGCAGCAGGTCGGTATGGGCGCGGCTGCTGGTGATCTTGGTGGTGGTCGGGAAGAACGCGCCGAAGGCCACGTAGCTGGCGCCGGCGGCCACGGCCTGCTCGGCATTGGCCAGCTGGTCGTAGCAGGAGGCGCCGATGATGGCCTCGGCACCAAGCAGCGCGCGCGCGCTGGGGATGTCACCGTCGGTGCCGCCCAGATGCACGCCGGCGGCGCCGACCGCCTTGGCCAGCGCCGGGTCGTCGTTGACGATCAGCGGCACGCCGTGTTCCGCGCACAGCGCCTGCAGGGCGGTGGCCTGCTCCCGCCGCAGCGCGTCACTGGCGGTCTTGTTGCGGTACTGCAGCCAGGTCGCGCCGGCGGCCAGCAGCGGCGCGGTGCGGGCCAGCAGGCGTGCGGTAT
Source organism: Stenotrophomonas sp. 86428_Sma (assembly GCF_056481585.1). Classification (NCBI taxonomy): domain Bacteria; kingdom Pseudomonadati; phylum Pseudomonadota; class Gammaproteobacteria; order Lysobacterales; family Lysobacteraceae; genus Stenotrophomonas; species Stenotrophomonas sp. 86428_Sma. The sequence continues at coordinate 4,055,388 of NZ_CM151156.1, read as the reverse complement.
CGGGCTCGTCCGGGGTGATCAGGTAGACGCCGCGGGGCGCCGGGGAAGCAGAAGTCATCGATGGCTACCGGTGAGTGGACCGCGATGGGACAATGGCGGCCCGTGAATCCAGCCCTGATTATCCGATGAGCGATGCCACCCCCACCACCTTGCGTACCTGGATGTGCGTGGTCTGCGGCTTTCTTTACAGCGAAGCGGAAGGCTTGCCGGAAGAAGGCATCGCGCCGGGGACGCGCTGGGAAGACATTCCCGAGACCTGGACCTGCCCGGATTGCGGCGTGACCAAGGCCGATTTCGAGATGGTCGAGGTCGATTGATGGCGGGGCCTGCAGGCCCTTCTGTGGGTGCGGACCGTTGGTCCGCACACCGGACAACCTCAATGCAGCCGCGGTACCGGCCCACCGAGGTCGATCAGCTTCTCGCGCAGCCACTGCGCATCGCTGGCTTCCGGGTTGCGCTTCAGATACTGCCCCAGGTCATGCCGGGCACCGGCCAGGTACTCCAGCTGCAGGTAGGCCAGGCCACGGTCACGCAGCGCGTCGTCCTGCTCCGGGGCCAGCTTCAGCAGGCGGTCGGCACTGCGTGCGGCACGGTCCCATTCGCCCGCTTCGGCATACACACCGTGCAGGTTGCGCAGCATCCGCATCAGGATCGCGCGCGCAGGGGCCGGGTCGAGGATCTGCGCCAGCACCTGGTCGTCGGGCATCTGCCCGCCCAGGTGTGACTTGGCCCGCTCGCGCAGTTCGTCCACGTCCAGCGGGCGGCCGCCATTGAACGGGTCCATCACCAGCACGCCGTCGTCAACCGGCAGGCGCACCAGGAAGTGGCCGGGGAAGGACACGCCGTCGAGCGGAATGCCCAGCCGGCGCGCGACTTCCATCTGCACCAGCGCCAGCGAGATCGGGTTGCCCAGGCGGCGCTCGAATACCTGGTTGAGGTAGCTGTTGCGCGGGTCGTAGTACTCGTCGTGGTCGCCGCTGTAGCCCAGCTCGTCGAACAGATGGCGATTGATCGCTGCCATCTTCAATGGGCTGTTGTCGATGCTGTCCACTTCCGAACGGAGGTGGTCGACATGGCTCTGGATCAGCGCGTCGTAGGTGGACGGCTGCAGATCGGGGTATTCATCGCGCGCGATCAGCAGCGCGGTCGGCAACAGTGGCAGCGCCTCGTCTTCGAGGTCGGCCAGTGCATCCCAGTCGGGGAGTGAGATCTGGTCCTGCATGACCACAGACTGGCGGCAATTGCAGGCGGTTTCAAGCGGTGTCGCGTGAAAAATCCGGGGGGCAGATCCCTTTCGCGTGCGAAAGGGATCTGACCCCTGCAGGGTTGCCGGCCAGCGGCCGGCACTACCGCGGGCAGAACCCTGTTACTCGATGCCTGGGCCGAATTTCAGCTCCGTGCCGTCCTTCAGCTTGAGCTTCTCGGCCTGACCGGCGTTGAGCTCCAGCACATAGCGCGCCGGTCCACCGCTGGGGTAGGGCGGGCACATGTCGCCGGCCGAGCACGGCGGCACATCGCGCTGCTGGCTGACCAGCTTGCGCTGGCTGTCGAAGTACAGGATGTCCAGCGCAAGCTTGGTGTTCTTCATCCAGTACGCCTGCATTTCCTCGCGGTCGTGGATGAACAGCATGCCGTGATCGGCGGCCATCTGGTCGCGGAACATCAACCCGCGCGCGCGGGTTTCATCGTTGGTGGCCAGCTCCACCTGGTAGCGGGCGCCATCCAGCTCGACCCAATGGCGGGCCGCGTCGGTAGCACAGCCGGCCAGGGCCAGCAGCGGAAGCATCAGCAGCGAACGCAACAGCGACATCGTCAGGATCCTTCGAAAGGGTCAGAGCACGACCGGCGGCTCACCACCGACGATCACCACATCGGCGCGGCGGCGCGCGAACAGGCCCACGCAGACCACGCCGGGCAGCTGGTTGAGCTCGCGCTCCAGCTTTTCCGGATCGGTGATCTGCAGGTTGTGGATGTCCAGGATCTGGTTGCCGTTGTCGGTGACCACGCCTTCGCGCCAGGTCGGCTGGCCGCCGGTCATGTCGCGGATCTGGCGGGCGACCAGGCTGCGCGCCATCGGGATCACTTCCACCGGCAGCGGGAACTTGCCCAGCACCGGCACCTGCTTGCTCGGGTCGACGATGCAGATGAAGCGCTCGCTGGCCTCGGCGATGATCTTCTCGCGGGTCAGTGCGGCGCCGCCACCCTTGATCAGGCACTTGTTGGCGTCGCACTCATCGGCGCCGTCCACGTACAGCGACAGGTTGCCGCTGTGGTTCAGCTCGATCACCTCGATGCCGTGCTGCTTCAGGCGCGCGGTGCTCTGTTCGGAGCTGGACACGGCACCCTTGATGCGGTGCTGGATGCGGGCCAGGGCATCGATGAAATAGGCCACGGTGGAACCGGTGCCGACACCGACGATCATGCCGTCTTCAACGTACTCGATGGCTTTCTCGGCGGCCAGGCGCTTGGCTTCGGACATGGGAGAACTCTCAGGCAGGGAATCAGGATTTCTTTTCCAGCGACAGCAGCAGCTTCCACTGCGCGGCGGTCACCGGGAACACCGACAGGCGGTTGCCCTTGGCAACCAGCGGGAAGCCTTCACCGAGCTCCTCGGCGTGCAGCTTGATCTCGTCCAGCGCGATCACCTGCTTGAGCTTGCGGTCGAAGGCCACGTCCACCAGCATCCAGCGCGGGTTCTCGCGCGTGCTCTTGGGGTCGTGGTAGTCGGATTTCGGGTCGAACTGGGTGTCGTCCGGATAGGCCGGGCTGGCGACCGTGGCCAGGCCGACGATGCCGGGCACCTTGGTATTGGAGTGGTAGAACAGGATGCCGTCGCCCACCTGCATGCCATCGCGCATGAAATTGCGCGCCTGGTAGTTGCGCACCCCGTTCCAGGGTTCGACCTTGACCTTGGCCAGGTCATCGATGGAGAAGGCGTCCGGTTCGGACTTCATCAGCCAGTAGCGCTTGCGGGCGGTCATGCGTTCACGGGGGCAGCGGAGGGGAACAGGGGGCCGTCTTCGGTGCAGATCGCATCCACCGGCACGTCCCACGACGCCACCGGCAAGGACTCGACCTGCTGCACCGCGAATGCAGCACCGACCAGCCAGGGCGGCGCCGGCCGGTCGTGGCGGAAGGCGAAGCTGCGATCATACCAGCCGCCCCCCATGCCCAGCCGCCGGCACTGTGTGTCGAAGCCCACCAGCGGGGTCACCACCAGCGCCATCTGCGCCGGTTCCAGGGTGTCTTCCACGGCCACGTCCGGCTCGGGAATGCCATAGCGGTTGCTGGTCAATGCTTGCCCGGGCCGCCATGGCGCGAAGCGCAGTACGTCGCCGGCCAGCACTGGCAGGCAGTAGGTGAGTCCTTCGGGCAGCTGCAGCTGCCAGCGGTGAAGGGCGATTTCGCCATCCAGCGCCCAGTAGCCGGCCACGGCGCCTTCGCGCGGGGCGAACGGCAGGGCCAGCAGGGCATCGGCAAGCGATTCGGCGGCGGCGATGCGCTCAGCGGCGGAAAGGTCGCGGCGGCGTTGCCGCAGGTCGTGGCGCAGGGCCTGGCGCGGGTCGGTCATGGCAGCGTGCGGCAAGGATCAGCCGTCATTGTGCCGGAAAGAACAAGGGCGACGCCCGAAGACGCCGCCCTTGCTGGAATATTGCATTCTCCGCAATGTCGATGCATGCGAAACGACCTTGAACCCGGGGGCTCAAGTGGGAACGCTGGAGAACCATCGGGCTTCCCGCTACAAGGCGGACCTGCACTCCCGGCGCTGTCGCGCTCCCGGTGTCGTTCTTAAGGGACAAGGCGAATGTTTGCACATGCCGTCGAGTACCGCAGAGAACGCGTGGCCATTATAGCCAGCACGCAGCATCTGGATAGGCCGTTCGTCGGCAACAGTCCGTGCCAATTCAGATATGAGAAAAGGGGACGGAGGGGATTAAGACGTTTCCGGCACGGAAGGGGCGAATGCGCCTTGATTCCCTCCGTCCCCTCTTCTACGGGGTGCCGTCGATCGCGCGGTCCAGGCGCCGGTTCAGGTCGGCCAGCGTCTGCTGCAGGGCGACTGCCTGGCGGGCGTTCTCGTCGCGCAGCAGTTGCAGTTCATGGGCCAGGTTCAACGCCGCCAGCACGGCGACGCGGTCGACCGCGGCCATGCGGTTGCTGCCGCGGATTTCGCGCATGCGCGCATCGAGCAGGCGCGCGGCCGCCATCAGGCTGTCGCGTTCATCGCCGCCGACACCCACGGTGTATTCACGATCGAGGATGCGGACACTGACCGGTTCGGCGCTCATGTGTGCTGCTCCAGGGATTTGAGCCGGCTGATCATTGCTTCCACCCGCGAGCGTGCCTGCTCGTTCTTGGCCAGCAGCGTGGAACGCTCGGCCACCAGCTGTTCCTGCTGGTGGCGCAGGCTGCGGTTCTCCTCGGCCAGGCGCTGGTTGCGTTCAAGCAACGCTTCCACGCGGGCAGCGAAGTCCTGCAGCTGGGCAAGGGGATCGGCGGGTTCCATACGGGCACGATAGGCAAGCCGGGTAAGGGCGGTCAAGCGTTGTCGCAGCAAGGCCTGACGGTCGCAGAGAGGATGCCGTCGGGTTGCTACACTACGGGGTCTCACGGGCGCGCGCGTGCGCGCCCCGGGTTTCCTTTCCGAACGAGCCGCACGATGACCGAACTTCCCTCCGTCGACGACGTTACCCGCGCCAGCCAGGAACTGGGCCTGGGCGCCACCGCTGCCGAGCTGCACGGCGCACTGTGCGGCTGGCTGGCCGCCGGTGGTGCCCCCGGCAATGATTGGCCGGCGCGTGTGCTGGCCGACGACAACCTGCCGCCGGTGGCCGCCGACAGCGTGCTGGGGCAGCTGCTGCAGGTCACCATCAAGCAACTGGAAGACCGCGATTTCGCCTTCGAACTGCTGCTGACCGATGGCGACGACGTGTCCGCGCAGGCTGATGCCATGTTCAGCTGGACCCGTTCCTTCCTGGGCGGCTTCGGCCTGGGCAGCGGCGGCCGCCGCCCGACCCTGTCCGAAGAGGGCGAAGAAGCGCTGACCGACATGGCCAGCCTGGCGCGTGCCTCCAGCGAGGATTTCGAGGCCGGTGGCGATGACGATGACGAAGCCCTGTCCGAGATCGAGGAATTCATCCGCGTGGCGGTACTGCTGCTGCACGGTGACGTGGTGCTGGCCTCGCGCCATCGGCAGCGCCTGAACTGATGGACATCAAGCAGCGCACCGGCATCGCGGCCGGCGAATACAAGCGTCGCCGCCGCCAGCTGATGGACATGGCCGGCGAGGATGCGATCCTGGTGCTTCCCGCCGCGGCCGAGAAGGTGCGCAGCCTCGATACCCATTACCCGTTCCGGCAGGATTCGGACTTCCAGTACCTGAGCGGCTTCCCGGAGCCGGAAGCGGTGCTGGTGTTGATCCCGGGCCGCCGCCACGGCGAGGCCATCCTGTTCTGCCGTGAGCGCGACGCCGAGCGCGAGGCCTGGGACGGCAGCCGCGCCGGCCAGGAAGGCGCGGTGGCGCAGTACGGCATGGACGATGCGTACCCGATCGACGATCTGGACGACATCCTGCCGGGCCTGCTGGAAGGGCGTTCGCGCGTCTATTACCACTTCGGCCGCGACGCCGATTTCGACCTGAAGCTGATCGGCTGGGTCAACCGCGTGCGTTCGCAGGTGCGCCACGGCGCGCAGCCGCCGCATGAGTTCCTGGAGCTGGGCCACCTGCTGCATGAGCAGCGCCTGTTCAAGTCCGGTGCTGAAGTGGCGCTGATGCACCACGCCGCGCAGATCAGCGTGCGTGCACATCTGGCGGCGATGAAAGCGGCGAAGGCCGGCATCCACGAATACGAACTGCAGGCCGAACTGGAACGCGTGTTCCGCGCCAACGACGCGGTGCCGGCCTATTGCAGCATCGTCGGTGCAGGTCGCAACGGCTGCATCCTGCACTACCGCGACAACAACGCACGTTCGCGCGATGGTGAGCTGGTGCTGATCGACGCCGGTGCCGAATACCGCGGCTATGCCAGCGACATCACCCGCACGTTCCCGGTGAACGGCCGCTTCAGCGCCGAGCAGCGCGCGCTGCACGACCTGGTCGGTGACGCGCAGGCCGCGGCACTGGCCCAGGCCAAGCCGGGCGTGGCCTACGAGATGGGTCACCTGGCGGCGGTGCAGACCCTGACCGAAGGCCTGCTGCGGCTGGGCCTGCTGAAGGGCACGCTGGAAAAGAACCTGTCCGAGGGCCTGTACCAGCGTTTCTACCGGCACAAGACCGGGCACTGGATCGGCATGGACGTGCACGACGTGGGTGACTATCGCCTGGCCGGCGATTCGCGCCTGCTGGAGCCGGGCATGGCATTCACCATCGAGCCGGGGCTGTATATCGGCGTGGACGATACGACGGTGGAACCGCGCTGGCGCGGTATCGGCATCCGTACCGAGGATGACGTGCTGATCACCGATGACGGGCATCGCGTGCTGACCGAAGGCCTGGCGCGCAGCGCCGACGAGATTGAAGCGGTGATGGCGGGGTAAGGGGTTTCGGCAGGGCTTGCAGCCCTGCACCTGCTGCAATCAACGGCAACGTCAAAAACCGAAGCGGCATTCCGTGGGAGGGCGGGGCACTGTGGGTTTGCGGGGACGCCGCAAGTACGTCCCTGTAGGCTTGGTCGCCGCATCCATGCGGCTCACACCCCGCAAACCCACAGTGCCCCGCCTTTGACAGGTTCAGGCGGCTGTTGGTGGGTGCCGACCGTTGGTCGGCACATCTGTCAGATATCGAATGAATCATCCACGCATGGCGTGGATCTACTGGCCACTGCGGCCGTTGGAACGCGCGGCTGTTGGTAGGTGTCGACCTTGGTCGACACAGAGCGAGCGCAGCGAGCGACCCGCTTCTGCTTTTCTTTTTTCTTTTCTGTGGTTGAACGCGGCAGGAAACTGTCAAAGGCCGGCTTTAGCTCCAAGCGCCCAACCACGAGGGGCTCAGCCGTTCGCCGCCGCAAACTCCGGCCGCGTCAGGTTGTCCGCCTCGCCTTCAGTGCACAGCACTTCGTCTTCAATGCGGATGCCGCCATACGGACGGAAGAAGTCCACGCGGTCCCAGTTGATTGCATCGCCATGGCCGGCATCCTTCACTTCATTCAACAGCATGTCGATGAAGTACAGGCCCGGTTCGATGGTCACCACCATGCCCGGTTCCAGCACGCGGGTCAGGCGCAGGTACGGGTGGCCGGCCGGGCGCTCGATGCGGCCGCCTTCATCGCTGGCCGCGAAGCCGGCCACGTCGTGCACCTGCAGACCGATCAGGTGGCCGATGCCGTGCGGGAAGAACGCGGCGCTGACGCCGGTTTCCACTGCGGTCTGCGGCGAGACCTTGATCACGCCGAAGTCCTTCAGGACGCCCATCAGCGAAAGATGCGCGTCCACGTGCAGCTGCTTGTAGTCGAAGCCCGGGCGCACCGCCGCGCACATCTGCTGCTGCGCGGCGTCAACAGCGGCGATCATCGCCGCGAATTCGTCGTGGCCCTGTGCGGCGTAGGTGCGGGTGATGTCGCTGGCGTAGCCGTGCGCGCTGGCACCAGCATCGATCAGGAAGCTGCGCAGCGGCTGCGGTGCCTTGCGGCCCAGCTCGGTGTAATGCAGCACAGCGGCGTGTTCGTTCAACGCCACGATGTTGCCGTAGGGCAGCTCGTTGGCATCCTGGCCGACGGCCTGGCAGTACGCCATGTGGATGCTGAACTCGTCGGCGCCGTTGCGGAACGCGGCTTCGGCGGCACGGTGGCCGCGCGCGCCCAGCACCTGCGCCTGGCGCATCAGCGCGATTTCATACGGCGTCTTGCTGCCGCGGTGCCATTCCAGGTAGTTCACCACCGGCGCCGGGTTGTTCGGCACGTAGTTGCCCAGCGTGCTCTGCGGCTCGCCGAGGATCGCGCAGCGCGACGGGTCGGCCGGCAGCTGGGCCAGTGCCTCTTCGGGCTTGCGGATGATGTGGATGTCGAAGTGCTCCACCCACCAGCCACTCGGTGCGTCCGGTACCACGTGCCAGTAATCGAACGGCTGGTGGAAGATCACCGCCGGACGCTTGCCGGGGGTGAACACGATCCAGCTGTTGGGCACGCGGGTCAGCGGCAGCCAGGCCTTGAACTGCGGATTCACCGCATACGGGTAGTCGCGGTCGTCGAACACCTGGTAGTGCAGGGTGCCGCTGGGCACCACCAGATGATCGAAGCCGCCGCGGGCCAGCGCCTGTTCGGCGCGTCGGCACAGCACGGCCAGGTGGTCGGAATACAGGGCGCCGGGGTCTTGCTGGATCATTGCGGTGGCTCGACACGGAAAACGGCCCTAGATTCTGCCGCATACCGCGAAAAACCGCTGTGCCGGAACCGGCACTCAGGCCGTCGAAACCGGTCCCTCGTCGCTGTCCTCGCCCACCCACTGGCGCAGCAGCTGCCGATGTTCGCGTGACAGGGTCAGGAAGCGGAAGCCGGTCCAGCTCTGGCCGGGAACGTGTGCGGGCTCGCTCCACAGCAGGTGCACGCCCACATCGATGGCCTGCTGGCGGCCATCACCCAGTGGCAACGGGAAGCGCAGCTGGTACAACGCATCCTCGCGCAGCGGCACGCTGGCCAGCATCAGCATGCCGGTTTCGGAGACATTGCCGAGGCGTCCGACCACGCACTCGCGCATCTGGTCGGTGACCGGCACCAGGTCCGAGACCTGGCGGCGCGGCGCGCGGCGGGTGTCCTGCGGCGGTACGGCTTTCATGCGGGGGTCTCCTGTGCGCGGCCCGTGGCCAGTGCGCGCAGCGCACCAAGGCTGGCTTCCCAGGCACGGTCGACCAGCCGGCCCTTGTCTTCGGTGACCAGTTGCGCGCGCCCGGCACTGATCTGCCGTGCCAGCGTATCCAGGTCGGTATCGGTGATCTTCTGCCCGCGTGGATTGACGAACAGGGCGTGGCCGGTCAGCAGGCTGTACCAGGACAGGCGCTGGCGGCGCAGCGTGCCATCACCGGTATCGATGTCGAACCAGCTGCCGAACGGCAGCGTGGACAGCTGCTGGTAGGCGGCTTCTTCGGCACTGCTGCGGGGCGTTGCAGGCGCCGTGCCGGTGGGCGCGCCGGCGTGTTCGCCCAGGCGCGCACGTGCCTTCAGGCGGGCACTGAGTTCGGTACGCGAGGTGCTTTCATCCTCGCCGCCGGGCGTGGCCAGCCTGCGCGCGACGGCCGCGGCTTCCTCGGCGTGGTAGCCGACCTGCAGCAGTGCGGCCTCCACGTCCGCTGCCAACGCGGTATCGGTGCCGCCGGGGGCGTCGATGGCCTGTGCGGTGATGGCAGCGATACGCTCGGTCTGTTGCAGGCGTTCCTGCCACTGTGGCGAATCATCGCCATGACGCAGGCGGGTGAGGGTCAGTGCATCGGCCCAGGCCTGGCGCAACAGGGTCTGCACGAAGCGCGGTGGCGACTGCGTGTCGCAGCACTGGTCGATCTGTGCGGTGGCCTGGCGACGGGCCAGTTCCAATCGTTCCTTGCCGCGCGCGGCCTCCACGTGGCGGCGCTCGGCCAGTTCGGCACGATGGGCCGCCGCGCGCTGGTGCTGCTGCACGTCTTCGTTGGCAGCGGCGAAGGCTTCCGGCGCGCGTGCATCCTGGCCGAGCAGGCCCTGCACGCTCTGCGCCATGCGCTGCAGCAGCTGCGGATCGACATCGTCGTCGCCCAGCCAGTTGGCACCGACTTCGGCGATCTGGTTGAGCAGCTCACGCGCGGGATGTTCGTCGCGTACGAAGAAGCCCGGGTCGGCCATGGCCGCGCGTGCCAGGGGCACCTGCAGGCGGGCCAGCAGGGCGGCCGGCACCGGATCGGGACGTTGCTGCTGTTGCACCTGCTGCATCAGCATGCGCAGCAGGTCCAGGTTGTCCCGGTCGTGACTGCCCAGCTGGGCCTGCGCACCATGCTCGCTGCGCAGCTGCGCGACCACGGCCGCTTGCAGGTCGGCCACGCCGGTTGCCGCGCTGGACTGAGCCTGCAGACGCGCGAGTACCGCGTCGACTGCCGCACTGGGCACTGCGCCGCTGTCCGCCGGGGCAGGGCTGGCGTGCCGGGCCTGCTGCAGCAGCTCATGCAAAGCACTGCCGGTGGATGTGGTCACGCCCGGCGTGGCGGGGCCGGCTGCACCACCCTCGTGGAAGGCGTCCTGTACCAGGCTGGACCAGGAGCCGGCCGGTGCCGAACCGTTCCAGCCGGTCAGGGGGGCCGCGCTGCGCTTGGCCGGCTGCGTGGTGCGGCCGCCACCCACCGACTGGGTGATGATCCGCCGCGTGCTCGACGAGCGTGCCAGGTAGGGGGTGTAGACCAGCCCCGGCAGTACGCCGGACTGGGCCAGCAGGGCATTGGCACGGTCAAGGATATCGCCCAGCCGTTCCAGCACCTGTCGTTCGAAACTGCGATACAGCGCCAGCTGTACGTCGACGCTCAGCGCGTCCTGTTCGGCAATCCGGCGCACCATCGCGCACAGTGCCTGCGGCGCCAGCGGCAGGGTGTCGGCCTCGAAGGCCGGCGCCGCCGCCAGTACCCCCAGGCGTTGGCCGAGCAGGTTCAGTGTGTTGGTTGAACGCTGGGTTTCGCGCCGCACCATCTCGGTCAGCAGCAGGTCGCGATCCACTTCGTGCTCATCAACCAGCGACAGCCCGAGCATGCCCGGCAGCGCTGGCGGCGTAGCACTGGTGCTGACACCGTTGGCCGGTTCGCGCAACCGTGCGAGGGCGTCGGCAACGGCATCGAGCATGCGGTCGGCGAAGTGGCCAGCGAAGGCGTGCAGCTGTCCACGCTGGGCCATCAGTTCGGCCTGCTGCTGCGGATTGCGTGCGCGATCGGCGTCGTGCAGCAGGGTCTGCTCCAGCGCTTCGACAGTCAGGATCAGGGGCGCGGCCAGCGTCTGCCGGCACAGGCCGATCAGCGCGCCCAGCAGCTCACGTACCCGCGGTGGCAGGTCGCTGGCGGCCAGGCGGTTCTTGTCGGCAGGAGTGATGGAAAAGACAGCTGACATCGGCAGGCGGTATCCGGATTCCCGCGGATCGATCTGGTGAATCTACCGTGTCGGCCGCTGTCGGCGCTACTTTAGGGCGAATGTGCATCCCATTCGCCGGGCATGGCCCGACCGATGAACGGTAGTGCCGGCCGCTGGCCGGCAATCCGCGCCGATCGAGCTGCCGGCCAGCGGCCGGCACTACCCCCTGTCAGGCGAGGATCACTCCTCCAGGAACAGGCTCACCACATCGTTGGTGAAACGGCGGCCCAGTTCGGTCGGCTGCACATGGCCATCGGTCACGTCCAGCCAGCCGCGCTGCACGGCCTCGGCCAGCGGTGCATCCAGCACGCTGCGCGACAGCCCGGTACGCGACTCGAAATCGCGCAGGCCGAAGCCTTCGTGCAGGCGCAGCAGATTCAGCATGTACTCGAAGGGCAGGCGCTCAGGCGCGATCACATCGTCACCCCCGAACGAGGCCGGGGTGCCCGCGCTGTCCAGATAAGCCTGCGGATGCTTCAGCTTCCAGCGTCGCAGCACGTGTTCCTCGGCGCCCGAGCTGATCTTGCCATGCGCGCCGGCACCGATGCCCAGGTAATCGCCGAAGCGCCAGTAGTTCAGGTTGTGCGCGCTCTGCCGGCCAGGGCGTGCGTAGGCGCTCACCTCGTACTGGCCGAAACCGGCCTGCGCCAGCAGCGCCTGGCAGTGTTCCTGCATGTCCCAGGCGTTGTCTTCATCGGGAATGCCCTGCGGCGGCCGCGCGAAGAACACCGTGTTCGGTTCCAGGGTCAGCTGGTAGTGCGAGATGTGTGCCGGCTGCAGCGCGAACGCGCGTTCCAGATCAGCCTCGGCACCGGCCAGGGTCTGTTCCGGCAGCGCGTACATCAGGTCGATGTTGAAGTTGTCGTAACCCGCGTCCTGCGCCATCTTCACCGCGCGCTCGGCTTCGCCACTGTCGTGGATGCGGCCCAGGCGCTTGAGCATCGCATCGTCGAAACTCTGGATACCGAAGCTGAGGCGATTGACGCCGGCCGCGCGATAGCGGTCGAAGCGGCCATGCTCGGCGGTGCCCGGGTTGGTTTCCAGGGTGATCTCGGCATTGGGCGCGAAACGCAGGCGTGCACTGGCCTGTTGCAGGAAACGGTCGATTGCTTCCGGCGGGAACAGGCTGGGCGTGCCGCCACCGAAGAACACGCTGTGCACCACCCGGCCCCAGACCAGCGGCAGGTCCTGGTCGAGGTCGCGCAGCAGCGCATCGATGTAGGCATCGAACGGCAGCTCGCCCTTGGCCTGGTGCGAATTGAAATCGCAGTACGGGCATTTGCGCACGCACCACGGCAGGTGCACGTACAGCGACAGCGGGGGTGGCACCAGTCGTACCGAAGTGTCGTGGTCCGCCGAACAGGCTTCGCCGGGCAGGTGGTTGCAGTGGTCGTGGGCGTGCGGCATGGGCTTCTTCGGTAGTGCCGGCCGCTGGCCGGCTTCCCTGGTTCGATCGGGTGGCGTCAGTACAGCGTCGCCAACTGCTGCTTGAGCTGTTGCAGGGCGAGGGCACGGTGGCTGATGGCGTTCTTCAGTGCCGGCTCCATCTCCGCGGCGGTCAGGCCGTGGGTGGTATCCAGGAACACCGGGTTGTAGCCGAAACCATTCGTGCCGCGCAGTTCGCGGATGATCTGGCCCTCCCAGCGACCTTCGCAGATCAGCGGCTGCGGATCGGTGGCGTGACGCAGCAGCACGATCACCGCATAGAAGCGGGCGCCGCGCTGGCCATCGGGAACGTCGGCCATCGCCTCCAGCAGCTTGGCGTTGTTGGCCGCGGCATTGGTCGGGTGGCCGGCATAGCGCGCGCTGTAAAGGCCCGGCGCACCGCCGAGGGCATCGACGATCAGGCCGGAATCATCGGCCAGCGCCGGCAGGCCGGTCGCTTCGCAGGCCGCGCGCGCCTTCAGCAGCGCGTTCTCTACGAAGGTCAGGCCGGTTTCTTCCACGTCGCCCAGGCCCAGCTCGGCGGCCGAGGTGATCTGCAGCGGCAGGTCGGCGAGGATCTCCTGCATCTCCACCAGCTTGCCGGCGTTGTGGCTGGCCAGTACCAGTTTCTTCATTGACGGGGCTCCAGCAGGTCCCAGGTGTTGCCATACAAATCGCGGAACACCGCGACCGTTGCATAGGGTTCTTCGCGCGGCGCTTCCAGGAACTCGACCCCGGCGGCCAGCATCGCCGCGTGGTCGCGGTGGAAGTCATCGGTGTTGAGGAAGAAGGCGACGCGGCCACCGGTCTGGTTGCCGATGCGGCTGCGCTGTTCCTCGTCGCTGGCACGGGCCAGCAGCAGGGCGGCAGCGCTGCCGTCGGTCGGCCCCACCACCACCCAGCGCTTGTGGCCCTGGTCGATGTCCTCCAGCAGTGCGAAGCCGAGCTTGCCGGTGTACCAGGCAATGGCTTCGTCGTAGTCGGCCACCACCAGGGTGGTCAGGGCGATGCGCCGGTTCATGCCGACAGCGCCGCCTGCTGTGCGTCCAGCAGCTCGCGCACGCCCTTTTCGGCCAGGCCCAGCAGCGCGTCCAGTTCATCGCGGCGGAAGGCATGGCCTTCGGCGGTGCCCTGCAGCTCGATGAAGCCACCGCCGTCGTTCATCACCACGTTCATGTCGGTGTCGCAGTCGCTGTCTTCGGCGTAGTCCAGGTCCAGCACCGGGGTGCCGCGGTAGACGCCGACCGACACCGCTGCCACCGCGCCCAGGATCGGGTTGCGCTTGATGTCGCCGCGCTTCATCAGCACATTCACCGCATCGACCAGGGCCACGTAGGCGCCGGTGATGGCGGCGGTGCGGGTGCCGCCGTCGGCCTGCAGCACGTCGCAGTCGAGGGTGATGGTGCGCTCGCCCAGCGCGTTGCGGTCCACGCAGGCACGCAGGCTGCGGCCGATCAGGCGCTGGATCTCCAGCGTGCGGCCGCCCTGCTTGCCACGGGCCGCTTCGCGGTCGCTGCGGGTGTGGGTGGCGCGCGGCAGCATGCCGTACTCGGCGGTCACCCAGCCTTCGCCCTTGCCGCGCAGGAAGCCCGGCACGCGGTTCTCGACGCTGGCGGTGCACAGCACACGGGTTTCACCGAAGCACACCAGCACCGAACCTTCGGCGTGGCGGGTGAAGCCGCGTTGGATGACGACCGGGCGGAGCTGGTCGGGCTGGCGGCCGCTGGGGCGGGAATCGGACATGGTGCGGGTTCCGTAATGGCGAGGGAGTACGCCGCCACGCCCGCAGCCTTCACGGGGCGGGCAAGGGGGCTCTGGTGAGGGCGCTAGGGTACCATTCCCCCTTTGCACGCACCGGACACAATCCATGATTCGAAGCATGACCGCCTATGCCGGCGGCGAGCGGGTCACCCCGTGGGGCACGCTGGGCTGCGAGCTGCGCTCGGTCAACCACCGCTTCCTGGAGGTCGGCACCCGCCTGCCCGAGGAACTGCGGGCGCTCGAGCCGCAGTTGCGCGAGCGTATCGCCGCGCGCCTGAGCCGCGGCAAGCTGGATCTGGTGATGCGCCTGCGCGCGCCGGAAGCGGCCGCCAACCTGCAGGTGGACGAGGCCCTGCTGGGCCAGCTGGGCCGCCTGGCACACCGCCTGACCTCCGATTTCCCCAATCTGCAGGTCAGCTTCACCGATCTGCTGCAGCTGCCGGGCGTCACCCGTGGCGAGGCCACCGATGCCGCCGCCCTGCAGGTCGAGGCACTGGCCCTGCTGGACCAGGTGCTGGATGGCTTCGTCGAGGCCCGTGAGCGCGAAGGCGGCAAGTTGTCGGCCGCCATCAGCGAACGCGTGGACGGTATCGAACGCATCGCTACCGAAGTGCGCACCTTGATTCCGGCCATTCGCGACGGCCAGCGCGCCAAGCTTGCCGCACGCCTGGCTGACCTGCCGCACCCGGTCGACCCCGGTCGCGCCGAGCAGGAACTGGTGCTGTGGCTGCAGAAGCTGGACGTGGATGAAGAGCTGGACCGCCTCGGCAGCCACATCGTCGAGATCCGCCGCGTGCTCAAGCAGCGCGAGCCGGTCGGCCGCCGCCTGGACTTCCTGCTGCAGGAGTTCAACCGCGAAGCCAACACGCTGGGGTCGAAGTCGGTGGACAGCCGTACGTCCAATGCCGCGGTGGAGCTGAAGGTGCTGATCGACCAGATCCGCGAACAGGTGCAGAACATCGAGTGATAGGGCGTGCCCGGGCGTGCCGTCAGGTCATCGAAGATGCGTGCCCTGGCGGTTGGGACGAGCGTGTGATGGGTGATCATTGATCCGCCTGGGTACGCATTTGGGGGATATTCAACGTCTCCCCTTCGATGCGCGGGCTGCGCCTACCTCCCTAGCGCTGCAGCAGTTCGGTGTATTGCTTGTAGCTGAACTGCTGGTTCCGTTTCTGATTCCCGGTACCGACAAGGACGTCAACGCTTTGCAGGACTTTGACAGCCGCGCTGGCGGTGGGAAATGTCACCCCCAGCCTTTCAGCTGCAAATGTAATGGTGAAGCGCGGCATCGTAGGCAGCATTTCGAACAAGCGGATCGCCTGCACCGTGCCGTCTTTCGCAGCCATGACCTTTCTCCGGTCGGCTGCGATGAGTGAGGCGATGTCGATGATGTTTCTTTGGGCGTTCTCGGCGGCTTCGGTCGTGCAGTCGAGGAAGAAGCGGATCCAACTCTCCCAGTCGCCATCGGCGCGGATGGCCGACAGAAGCCGGTAGTACTCGTCTTGATGTTTCTTGAGTTCGCCAGAGACATAGAGCAGTGGCTCCGGCAGCAGCTTCCAGTCTTCCAGCAATGCTGCAATCAGCAAGCGGCCTATGCGCCCATTGCCATCAAGGAACGGGTGGATCGTTTCGAACTGTGCATGGATCAAGGCAATGCGGACCAGAGGAGGAAGGTCTGTCGTAGGCTCGTGGATATAGCGCTCCATCTCACCCAGCAACCGTCCGACTTCCATGTGAGGAGGGGGGACGTAAAGAGCATTGCCTGGCCGGGTACCTGCGATCCAGTTCTGGGAGCGGCGCACTTCACCAGGTAACTTCTGCTCGCCGCGCGCACTGTTCAAAAGGATGCTATGTGCTTCGCACAACAGGCGCGTTGAGATCGGCAGGCCCCAATCGTGTTTCAGCTGGTCTCGCACATACGCGAACGCTTGCAGGTAATTCGTCACGTCGCTGACGTCTGTGGTACTGGCCACGTCGATTCCGGATTCTTGATCCAGCAGATCCGTCAGTGTCGCCTGAGTTCCCTCCATCTGGGAGGTCAACAAGGCCTCCTTGCGGATGGAGCTGTAGATCAGCCATTCAGCAGAAGCGACCAAACCTGACATGGCGGAGAGCCGTCCCAGCGCCGCCTCGGCTGCCGCATTGGCCATGTAGCAAGCAGGATCAAGGGGCGGCAATGGATGGGGCACGAAGGCCTTGACAAGCTCGCCGCCCGAATCGGTGGTGGTGTAAGTGCCGGTGGTCCTGGGCATTTGCGCTCCTGGCGAGGCGTTGTTAAAGGGATCTTTAAGAATCTCGGCCGCTATTAAAGCATGCTTTAATAGTGCTGAGGTTGCTCCCAGTGGCACGTTATCCGAGCAAACCGATGAAGTGGTGCCGCCGCCATGGCTGCGGATCTCAACGACGGGGGATGCGCGCCCGAGGCAAGAACATCTCAAACCACCCTGACGCCCGCCGCTCCCTCGCTCAAGCGCCCCAGCACGGCCGCCTGGCCGAACCCCGCATCGTTGAAGCAGGCCAGCACCGCATCCACCGCTTCCGGGGCGCACGACACCAGCAGGCCGCCGCTGGTCTGCGGGTCGGTCAGCAGTGGCTGCCAGTGGGCGGCCAAGCCCTCGGCGAAGCGCACCTCGGCGCCATACGAGGCCCAGTTGCGGTTGGAGGCGCCGGTTACGCAGCCGCGTTGCAGCAGGTCCAGGGTCTGCGGCAGCAGCGGCACCTGTGCACTGTCCACCTCGGCGGCCACGCCACTGGCGCGGCACACTTCCAGCAGGTGGCCGAGCAGGCCGAAACCGGTGACGTCGGTCATCGCGTGCACGCCATCCTGCGCGGCAAGGGACATGCCCACGCTGTTCAGGCGGGTGGTCGACTCGATCATCTGACGGTAGCCCTCGGCATCCAGCACTTCTTTCTTCAGTGCCGACGAATACACGCCCACCCCCAATGGTTTGCCCAGCACCAGTACGTCACCGGCGCGGGCATCGGCATTGCGCTTGAGCCGTTGCGGGTCGAGCACACCGATCGCGGCCAGGCCGTAGATGGGTTCCACCGAATCGATGCTGTGGCCACCAGCCACCACGATGCCGGCATCAGCACAGGCGCGTTCGCCACCCTGCAGGATGCCGCGGATGGTGTCCTGCGGCAGGCTGTTGATTGGCATGCCGACGATGGCCAGTGCGAACAGCGGGCGCGCGCCCATCGCATACAGGTCCGACAGCGCATTGGTGGCGGCGATGCGGCCGAAGTCGAACGGGTCGTCGACGATCGGCATGAAGAAGTCGGTGGTGGCGACGATCGCCTGATGGTCATCGAGGCGGTACACCGCCGCGTCGTCGCTGGTCTCGCGGCCGACCAGCAGCTCGGCCGGTGCCGGAAGCGCCGGAACGCCACGCAGCAGTTCGGTCAGCACGCCGGGCGCGATCTTGCAGCCGCAGCCACCGCCATGCGCGAGAGACGTCAGTCGTTGCGGGGCATCGGCCGTTGAAGGAGCGGGGGACTGCGCGTGCGTGGCCATGCCGACATCTCCTGCGGAAACACGAATGGCGGAAGGCAGCAGGAGTCGAACCTACCAGGGAACGATCGACGCCCCCTACTGGGTTTGAAGCCCAGCCGCATGCCCGGATGCGCATGCCTTCCGAAAGTACGGCGGTACCGGTGGGCTCAGTCGCGGGCCGCGTTCCACTGCAGGTCGCCGCGCGGCCGATGCTGGTCACCGACGCGTCGAGTGTAGCCAACGCGATTGAAGAACTCCAAGATCTGGATGCTGCGTTTGCGGCCCAGGCCGATGGCATCGCGGAACGCTGCCGCATCCACCGTGCCGCTGGCCTGTGACAGCTGCGCGACGATAGCAGCGAGTTCCGCAATGCGCGCGGGTGAATAAAACAAGTCCGGTACCACCTGGAACAGTTCACCACGTGCGGCGGCGCGGCGCAGGACGGCGCGGACCTCGTCTTCGGCCAGTCCGGCGTCGGCTGCCAGGGTGCGCACCCACGGTGGATCGAAGCCACCGGCATGCAGTTGCGGCAGCACGCGTTCCAGCAGAAGGCGTTCGCGTTCCGGAGGCGCATGGTCATGGCCGGGCAGGCGCCACCATGCGCCCACGCGCTGCATCGTGCCATCGGCCAGCAGGTCCTGCAGCAGTGCATTCCAGAGGCTCGCTGCAAGCGAGGGCAGGGTACTGCGCTGCAGGCGCCCGCTGTCGACGCCGGGTTCGTCGGGGCGTCGCTCATGCCATCCACGCAGTGAGGTGATTACCTGCTCGCGCAGCGCCTGCCAGTGCGGTGCGAGGATGATCACCGTGTCATCGCGGGTAGCGATGCGTCGCGCGTCCTCGGGCAGGTCGATGCGGTCGGCGGCGCGTCGGCAATAGCGTTGCAACGCGGTGAGGGGAATGCCGGCAGGTGCCTGCTGCAGCAGCGGGCCGATTCCCGTGCCTGCGGCCAGTTGCTCCAGTGCTCCCAGCCACGCCAGACGCGCAGGGCTGCGCCGACGCCGCTGCGGAGGATCCGGATCGAGCACGACGCCACCGCCCAGTGTGTGGGTGGCTGCTGAATCACGGGCGATGAAACGATCGCCACACATCGCGCAGACTGGTGCATCGAACACCAGCTGCACCAACTGACCATCGCCGTGGTCGTGGTCTTCCAGCAGCACCACATGGGCCTGCCGGTGCATCGTGCCCCAGTGGATGTGCAGCGGTGACCAGTCGCGCAGTGGCGGCGCCAGTGCGGAAAGTCGCAGGCGCACGTCGACGCGGGTAGTGGCCAGCAGCGCGCGTGGATCGGCAATCCAGTCGCCACGGCGGATGTCGTCGCGGGCGATGGCGGCCAGGTTCAGCGCGCAGCGTTGCCCAGCCATCGCGTGCTCGCTGGCCTGGTTCTGCGCATGGATGCTGCGCACGCGCACGTCGGTGGCGGCTGGCATCAGCTGCAGATGCTCACCCACCGCGGCGATGCCGCCATGTACCGCGCCGGTCACCAGCGTGCCGTGGCCGGCCAGCGAGAACACGCGGTCCACCGGCATGCGGAACAGTTCGCTGCGCAGTTCGGCCTGGCGTGTGCTGGCATCGTCCGCCGCCCACGCGTGCAGCTGGGTACGCAGTGCGCTGATGCCGGCATCGTCGGGTGCGGTGCTGTTGCAGGCGAACAGAGGGGAATCCTGCAGCGGTGTCGCGGCCAGCAGCGCGGCAATCTCGATCTCGACCCGGGCGAGGCGCGCCGCATCCACACGGTCGATCTTGGTCAGCGCCACCGCACCACGATCCACGCCCAGCAGCTGCAGGATCGCCAGATGCTCGCGGGTCTGTGGCATCACGCCGTCGTCGGCAGCGATCACCAGCAGGGCGACATCGATACCCGTGGCGCCGGCCACCATCGTGTGCACGAAGCGCTCATGGCCTGGCACGTCGACGAAACCCAGCGTCGCAGCCGGGCCTTCGGCGTCCCTGCTTTCCACCGGGACATAGGCGTAGCCCAGTTCGATCGATATACCGCGCGTTCGCTCTTCCTGCAGGCGATCGGTTTCGATGCCGGTCAGTGCGCGTACCAGGCTGGTTTTGCCATGGTCGATATGCCCGGCGGTGCCGACGATCATGCCTGCAGCGTGCTCCACTGGGCGAGGAAGTCGGCTTCGTCGGCCGGTTCCAGGCAGCGCAGGTCCAGCCACAGCGCGTCATCGGCAATGCGGCCCAGCACGGGTCGCGGCAGCTGACGCAAGCGCTTGGCCAGGCGATCCAGTCCGCCACGGCGCGCGCTGGTAATGCGCAGTCCGGCGCTGGCCAGCTGCGCCTGTGGCTGGGCGCCGCTGCCGATCTGGCTCTGCATTGGTGACCGTTCAAGATCGTAGTCGGCCGCGAGCACGGAACGCATCGGCTGCAGCAGGCGCTGAGCCTGCACGTCGAGGTCCTCCTGCGTGCGTGACAGGGTGCGCAGGGTCGGCAGTCGCTGTGCCAGCAGCTCCGGCTCGCGGTACAGGGCCAGCACCGCTTCCAGTGCGGCCAGGCCCATCTTGTCCATGCGCAGTGCCCGCTTCAGCGGGTTGCGGTTGATCCGCGCGATCAGGTCGGCGCGGCCGGCGATGATGCCGGCCTGCGGACCACCCAGCAGCTTGTCGCCGCTGAACGAAACCAGATCTGCGCCGGCCGCCAGCGTTTCCTGCACGGTGGGCTCGTGCGGCAGGCCGAAGACCGCCAGATCGCACAGACTGCCGCTACCCAGGTCCACCACCAGCGGCAGGCCGTGCTCGTGCGCGATCGCGGCCATCGCCGCGGTGTCGACCTTGGCGGTGAAGCCGGTGATCGCGTAGTTGCTGGCGTGCACCTCCATCAGCAGCGCGGTGCGCGTGCCGATGGCATTGGCGAAGTCAGCCGGATGGGTACGGTTGGTGGTGCCGACTTCCAGAAGCCGCGCACCGGCACTGCGCATCACGTCGGGAATGCGGAAGGCGCCACCGATCTCCACCAGCTCGCCGCGTGACACCACCACGTCGCGGCGGTTGGCCAGGCTGTTGAGCAGCAGCAGGACCGCCGCCGCATTGTTGTTGACCACAGTGGCGGCTTCAGCGCCGGTCAGTTCGCAGATCAATGCCTGCACCCGTGCATCGCGGTCGCCGCGACGGCCGCGGCTGATGTCGAATTCAAGATCCACCGGCGCGGTCATCGCGCGGGTGACCGCGTGCACGGCGGCATCCGGCAGCAAGGCGCGGCCGAGATTGGTGTGCAGCACGGTGCCGGTCAGATTGAACATCGGCTGCAGATCCTGCCGTGCGTCAGCGGCCAGTGCGGCCTCGACTGCTGCCACCAGCGCCGGGCCGTCAACCGCTTCCTGCAGCTGCGTGGCCGAGAGCTGGCCGGCGCTGATACGGTCGCGCAGCGCCTTCAGGTGCGAACGCAGCAGCTGGGTGATACGGCTGCGGCCGTGGCCCTCGATCAGTGCTGCCAAGGCAGGCAGACGCAGCAACCGGTCCAGCGAGGGCAGGGCAGCGGCCGATGCCGGGGTGGGGGGCGTGGCAGTCATCGCCTCACTCGCCGTCGGATTGCCACAGCAGCGGATTCTGGCTGGCGCGCGCATACCCTTCCTCGCCCAGCAGCAGGTCCAGCGCCAGCGTGCCGAGGTCGTCGGCCACCGGCTCCAGCGACGGGTCTTTCTCCAGATACAGGATCTTGCGGTAGCTGTGGCAGTGGTCGCAGGTCTCGGCACGGACCGCGCTCTCGCGCACCGCCTCGCCGCTGTCGCCGTCCACATCGGCCAGGGCGCGATAGGCGATGTCCTTGCCGGCGGCACCACACTGGCTGCACTGCACGCGTACGTAGTGCCACTGGCAGGCACACAGCGAGCACGACAGGTAGCGGTAGGAGGCATAGGGCGGCCGCGCCTGCACCATGCTGACCACCGGCAGGGTGCCGCACAGCGGGCACAGCCCCGGTGCATCGGCCAGCGGCTTCAGCTCGGTGGGGCGGAAGCTGTCCGCAAGCACCGCCCAGTAGACCTGCAGCGCGTTCATCACCAGCAGCGCAGCCACCGCATCCACCGACGGCGCGTCATCACGCTCCAGTACCGCATGCGCCTGCGCATCCAGCCACCCGTCATCGGCAGCAGCAACGCGCTGCAGTTCCTGGCGGGTTTCCGCCGGCAGGCCGGCTTCTTCAGCGCAGTGCTGGCATAGCGTGCGCAGCCAGCCGCGCCAACAGCCATCCAGCTGAAGTGTGTTGGCCGGCCGCAACGGCATCCCGGCGCCGGCCGCCGCACTCGACTGCTGTGCACGCGCCTGTGCCTGAAGCTCCTCGCGTTGCGGCGGTGTCAGATCCTCCAGCAGCGCCTGCTGCGCATCGGCCAACGCCGCCAGCAGCTGCAGGTAACCACCGATGGCACTGTGTGCAGCCAGACTGCGCAGGCGGTCCGCACGTCCGGCAAACAGCGACGCGGTATCGGGCAGGATGATGCGCGGCACATCGCGCGAGGCCAGCGTCTCGATCTCACCGGGTTCAAGGATGCGTTGCGCCATGCAGGGCCAGCCAGAAGAACCAGGCTCCATCCTCGCCGTTGTCGTCGCTGGCGTCCAGCGTGTCGAGGCAAAGCAGTCGAGCATCGCTCGACTCTACAAAAGCCGGTTTCGATCATTGCCATGTTCATCGTGTCGACCAAGGTCGACACCCACCAAAAGCACCGCGGACCTGTCGAGGGCGACCGGACCCGCCCCGCCATTCCTCAGGAAACCCGCTCTTGACGTTGATGTTGACGTTGATCCAGCGGGTGCAGGGCCGCAGGCCCTGCCGCTACCCCTCTTCCCGCCGTCCGCGCAGGATGTCCCGGAACCACTGCCGGTGATGCTTGTACGCCCACCCGTAGGTCACCTTGCCCTGGGTCATCGCCCGCACCGAACCCTTGATCCAGATCGCCGCATAGATGTGCACCACGATCGCGCACACCAGCACCCAGCCGAACAACGCATGGGCGAGCACCGAGAAGCGGATCAGCCCGATCGGGAAGAAGTGGCTGAAGTACTGCCGCCAGATCACGAAGCCGGTCAGCAGCAGTGCCGACAGGCAACCAATGATCGCCCAGAACAGCAGTTTCTGGCCGGCATTGAAGCGGCCCACCGGCGGCAGCTTCTCATCCTCGTTGCGCAGTACATCGCGCATGCCGCGCATCCACTTGCCATCGTCGGCGGTCGGCAGATTGTCGCGCCACATGCGGAACGCCAGCAGCGCAAAGCCCACCACCATGGCCAGGCCGATGAACGGGTGCAGGATGCGCGTCCATGGCCCACCGCCAAACAACTGGGTCAGCGGGAACAGGGCAGGGTGGAACAATGCCAGCCCGGACAGCGCGGTCAATACGAAGCAGATCGCCACAATCCAGTGATTGATGCGGGTCGGCGCGCGGTAGCGGATGATCTGCCGCGGGTGCGGGGCGTACTTCATGGCCGCTGCTCCTCTTCGATCTTCTTCGCCTCGTGCTCGGCTTCCTCTTCTTCCTCGTCATTGACCGTGTTGCGGCCGATGCCGATGTAGTGCAGGAAGCCGGCGAAGGCGGTGGCGGCAATCGCAAGCACGCCCAGCGGCTTGGCGACGCCCTTCCAGACCTCCACCATCGGGCTGATACGCGGGTCCTTGGGCAGATCGGCGTAGAGCTCCGGCTTGTCCACGTGCTGCAGCACGTACATCACGTGGGTGCCGCCCACACCCTGCGGGTCGTACAGGCCGGCGTTCTCGTAGCCACGCGATTTCAGGTCCTCCACGCGGCCGGCGGCATGCTCGGTCATCGCCTGCTTGCTGCCGAAGGTGATCGCGCCGGTTGGGCAGGTCTTCACGCACGCCGGTTCCTGGCCCACCGCCACCCGGTCCGAACACAGCGTGCACTTGTAGGCCTTGTGGTCCTTCTTGGAAATGCGTGGCACATCGAACGGGCAGCCGGTCACGCAGTAGCCGCAGCCGATGCAGTTCTCTTCCTGGAAGTCGACGATGCCGTTGGCGTACTGGATGATCGCGCCCGGCGACGGGCAGGCCTTCAGGCAGCCCGGGTCGCTGCAGTGCATGCAGCCTTCCTTGCGGATCAGCCACTCCAGCTTGCCCTTCTCGTCCTCGTACTCGCGGAACTTCATCACCGTCCACGACTGTTCGCTCAGGTCGGGCGGGTTGTCATAGCTGCCGACGCAGCTGCCGACCTCGTCGCGCAGGTCGTTCCACTCCATGCAGGCGACCTGGCAGGCCTTGCAGCCGATGCACTTGCTCACATCGATCAGCTTGGCGACCTGGCCGGTGTGTGCGCCACGCGCCTCCGGCGAGGGTGTGGTGGTGGCCGAGCGGCGGATGATGTCCAGGGATTGCAGTGACATGGCGTGTCTCCTACACCTTCTCGACCTTGACCAGGATGCACTTCGATTCGGGCGTCTGCGAATTGCCGTCACCGATGGCGTTGGTCAGCGTATTGGCGATGTATCCGGGCTTGGCCGCACCCAGGAAGCCCCAGTGGATCGGCACGCCCACCTGGTGCACAGTTCTGCCATCAATCTGCAGGGCCTTGATGCGCTTGGTCACCATTGCCACCGCTTCGATGTGCCCGCGCTTGGAACTGACCCGCACGCGGCTGCCGTTGTTGATGCCCAGCTCGTCGGCCAACGCCGCGCCGATCTCAACGAACTGCTCGGGCTGGATGATGGCGTTGAGCTTGCCGTGCTTGGTCCAGAAGTGGAAATGCTCGGTCAGGCGATAGGTGGTGGCCACATGCGGGAACTCGTCCGGCGAACCGATCTGTGCGCGATCGCTGGCGAACACGCGTGCCGCCGGGTTGTTCAGCGTCAGTGCCTGCCCCGGGCTGAGCGGATTGCTGCGCAGCGGGGTATCGAACGGTTCGTAGTGCTCCGGGAACGGGCCCTCGGCCATGCCGGCCTTGGCGAAGAAGCGCGCGATGCCTTCCGGGTTCATGATGAACGGGCCCATGCCGCCGGCGGGATCTTCGTCCGCCTTGAAGTCCGGCACGTCCACGCTGCCCCAGTTCTTGCCGTTCCATGCCAGCAGCGTGCGGCGCGGATCGAACGGTTTGCCGGCCACGTCGCACGAGGCGCGGTTGTACATCACGCGGCGGTTGGCCGGCCACGCCCAGGCCCAGCCCAGCGTGTTGCCGATGCCGGTGGGGTCGCTGTTGTCACGCCGCGCCATCATGTTGCCGGTCGGGCCCCAGGCGCCGATGTAGATCCAGCAGCCGGAGGACGTGCTGCCGTCGTCGCGCAGGTCGCCGAATGCGGCCAGCTGCTCGCCGGCCTTGCGCACCAGCTTGGTCGGGTCCTTTGGATCGAACACATCGGCCAATGCCTTGCCGTTGTATTCCATCGCCAGTTCTTCCGGCGTCGGCAGTTCCGGGTTGGAGTACTTCCAGGCCAGGTCGCGCACCGGCTCCCACCACGCGCCACCGTCCTTCTCGTACATCGCCTTGATGCGATGGAACAGCTCGGACATGATCTCGATGTCGCTGCGCGCTTCGCCCGGCGGATTGGCCCCCTTCCAGTGCCACTGCAGCCAGCGCGAGGAGTTCACCACCGCGCCGTTCTCCTCGGCGAAGGAGGTGGTCGGCAGGCGGAATACTTCGGTCTGGATCGTGCTCGGGTCGACGTCGTTCAGTGCGCCATGGTTCTGCCAGAAGGCGATGGTCTCGGTTTCCAGCGGATCCATGCTGACCATGAATTTCAGCTTGGAGAACGCACTGATCAGCTTGCCCTTGTTCGGCGCCGAGGCCAGCGGGTTGAAGCCCTGGCAGATGTAGCCGTGGATCTTGCCCTCGTTCATCAGCTCGTACGCCTGCAGCATGTCGTACGGCTTGTCGAGCTTGGGCAGGTGGTCGAAGCACCAGTTGTTGTCGGGGGTGGCGGCGTCGCCCCACCACGACTTCATCAGGCTGACGTGGAACTTCGGGTAGTTCTGCCAGAACGACATCTGGTTGGCGCGCAGCGGCTTCTGCGTGCGCTTGGCGATGTAGGCGTCGTAGTCCTGCTCGTCCTGTTTCGGCAGCGTCAGGTAGCCGGGCAGCAGGTCGGACATCAGGCCGATGTCGGTCAGGCCCTGGATGTTGGAATGCCCGCGCAAGGCGTTCATGCCACCACCGGCCACGCCGATGTTGCCCAGCAGCAGCTGCACCATGGTGCCGGCGCGCACGTTCTGCGCACCCACCGAGTGCTGCGTCCAGCCCAGCGCGTACAGGATGGTCATCGCCTTGTCCTTGCCGGCGGTGGACGCGATCATCTCCCACACTTGGCGGATGCTGTCGGCGGGCGTGCCGCAGATGCGTTCGACCATCTCCACGGTGTAGCGCGCGTAGTGCTGCTTGAGCAGGGTGTAGACGCAGCGCGGGTCCTTCAGCGTCGGGTCGCTGCGCACGAAGCCATCGTCACCGTACGCGTAGTCCCAGCTGGAGCGGTCGTAGCCGCGCTTCTCTTCGTTGTAGCCCGAATACAGGCCGTCCTTGAAGGCGAATTCGTCCTTCACCAGGAACGACATGTCGGTGTAGTTCAGCACGTACTCGTGCTGGATGCGGTCCTCGGTCAACAGGTAGTTGATCAGGCCGCCCAGGAACACGATGTCGGTGCCGGTACGGATCGGCGCGTACACGTCGGCCACTGCGGCCGAGCGGTTGAAGCGCGGATCGACCACGATCAGCCGGGCCTTGTTGTGTGCCTTGGCCTCGGTCACCCATTTGAACCCGCACGGGTGTGCCTCGGCGGCATTGCCACCCATGATCAGGATCAGGTCGGCATTCTTGATGTCGACCCAGTGATTCGTCATCGCACCACGGCCTAGCGTCGGGGCAAGACCTGCCACCGTCGGGCCGTGTCAGACACGTGCCTGGTTGTCGAATGCCAACATGCCAAGGGAGCGCACGACCTTGTGGGTCAGCACCGCGGTTTCATTGCTGGTGGCCGAGGCGGCGAGCATGCCGGTGGTCAGCCAGCGGTTGACCGTCTGCCCGGCCTCGTTCTTCTGCACGAAGTTGGCATCGCGGTCTTCCTTCATCAGCCGCGCGATGCGGTCCAGCGCATCGTCCCAGCTCAGCCGCTTCCACTCGTTCGAGCCCGGCGCCCGGTACTCGGGGTAGAGCAGGCGCGACTTGCTGTGGATGATGTCGGCCAGGCCGGCACCCTTCGGGCACAGCGTGCCGCGGTTGACCGGGTGGTCCGGGTCGCCCTCGATATGGAAGATGCTCGGCTCGGCATTCTTGGCACCGTCGCCGAGGCTGTACATCAGGATGCCGCAGGCCACCGAACAGTACGTACAGGTGTTGCGGGTCTCGGTCGCGCGGGTCAGCTTGTACTGCCTGACCTCCGCGAGCGCGATGCCGGGCGCGAAGCCCATCAGTGCCAGACTGGAGCCGACCAGGGTTGTCCCGGTCACTTTCAGGAACTGGCGGCGGCTCATCGATGGCATGCCGTTCTCCTGGGATGGCGGGGAGGCGCAGGCCTCCGGGCTGTCGTTGGGTACGGCCCGGTTATAGCACAGGCCCCCGGATGCCCATGTGGCACAAGGCCCCGCGCCTGCCGGACGGGCGCGCAACGCGGCCGCTCTGGTAAAGTTGCGTGCCCGCCCCCCGGGGAAGCGTCTGCCGGGCCTGGTTCCAGGATGTTCCGCGCAGCCCCCGCCGTCCTGGCGCGATCCTCCGCGCCGGATCTGGAACACCGAGGAAAAATTTTGCGAAATCAACCCGTTGGATCCCCCGCATGAGCGCCCCGTCGAAGCCGTCGGACGCCGTTGCGCGCGGCACGCTGTACATCGTTGCCGCCCCTTCCGGCGCCGGCAAGAGCAGCATCGTCAATGCCACCCTGGCGCGTGACCCGCAGATCGCCCTGTCGATCTCCTTCACCTCGCGCGCGATGCGCCCGGGTGAAGTGAATGGTCAGCACTACCATTTCGTCTCTGCGGAGAAGTTCGAGGAAATGATCGCCGCCGGCGACTTCTTCGAGCATGCCTGGGTGCACGGCGACTGGAAGGGCACCGCCCGCCAGTCGGTGGAGCCGCAGCTCGCCGCCGGCCAGGACGTGCTGCTGGAAATCGACTGGCAGGGCGCGCAGCAGGTACGCCAGCTGGTGCCGGGCACGGTCACCGTGTTCATCCTGCCGCCGTCCAAGCAGGCCCTGCAGGACCGCATGCGCAAGCGCGGCCAGGACAGCGAGGCGGTCATCGCCCAGCGCCTGGGCGCAGCCCGTGACGAGATGCTGCACTTCAACGAGTTCGACTACGTCATCGTCAACGAGGTGTTCGACACCGCCGTGGACGAGCTGTGCGCCATCTTCACCGCCAGCCGCCTGCGCCGGGAGGCCCAGAAGGTCCGCCACGCAGGCCTGATCCAAGCCTTGTTGACCCCCGATCCGGGCGCAACTGACTGATTCCAAAAGAATCGGGTAGGGGTTGGCTTGATTTTGTCCAGCCCCTGCCAGTACACTCCGTCCCCTTTCCCTCATTCGACTGAGCGGCCGACCGGTCGCCGGGAGCCCGTATGGCCCGCATCACCGTAGAAGATTGCCTGGAAGTCGTTAACAACCGTTTCGAACTGGTCATGATGGCTTCCAAGCGTGCCCGCCAGCTCGCCAACGGCGTGCAGGCCACGCTGGACAACAGCGAGACCGAGGACAAGCCGACCGTGCTGGCGCTGCGCGAAATCGCCGCCCGCAAGATCGACAACGCGCTGATCGACGAAGTCGAGAAGGCCGAGCGTGAGCGCGCCGAGCGCGAAGCGCTGGAGTGGGCTGCCGCGGAAGTGGTCGCCGACGAAGACATGTCCAAGAACGACGATTGATCGCATCGATCAACGCAATCGTTGGATGTGCCGAACAGCCCGCCCCGTGCGGGCTGTTTCGCATTCAGGATTTGCCGTAAACGTCGCGCTGGAATAGGCTTCGGGCATGAACCCAGGCCCCACTGCCAAGGTCGCCGCAGCCCCCGCTGCCGCCGTACCCGACTACGTCCTCCAGCTTGAACGCGCCGCCCATTACCTGCCGCCGGAACAGCTGCCGCTGTTGCGCCGTGCCTGGGAAGTCGGAGCCGCCGCACACGCCGGGCAGACGCGCAAGTCGGGCGAGCCCTATATCACCCATCCGGTGGCCGTGGCACAGGTGCTGGCCGAGCTGGGCCTGGACGTGGAAGCGCTGATCGCCGCGATCCTGCACGACACCATCGAAGACACCCCGCTGACCCGTGAGGCGCTGGCTGCCGAGTTCGGCGAAGCCGTGGCCGAACTGGTCGACGGCGTGACCAAGCTGGACAAGCTGAAGTTCCGCGACCGCCAGGAAGCGGCCGCCGAGAGCTTCCGCAAGATGCTGCTGGCGATGTCGCGCGACCTGCGCGTGATCATGATCAAGCTGGCCGACCGCCTGCACAACATGCGCACGCTGGGCGCGCAGAGCCGCGAAGCGCGCGGCCGCATCGCCCGCGAGACGCTGGAGATCTATGCGCCCATCGCCCAGCGCCTGGGCATGAGCCTGTTCAAGAGCGAGCTGCAGAACCTCGGCTTCAAGGCGCTGTATCCGTGGCGCCACGCGATCCTGGAAAAGCACATCCGCAGCCAGCCGGTGGTCCGCCGTGAAGCGCTGGCGCAGGTGGAAGTGCAGCTGTCGCAGCGGTTGGCGAAGGAAGGCATCGAGCACCGCCTGGTCAGCCGCATCAAGACCCCGTGGAGCATCTACAACAAGATGCGCGACGAGAACAAAACCTTCGACCAGGTGATGGACGTGTTCGGCTTCCGCCTGGTGGTGCGCAGCGTGCCCAGCTGCTACCACGCGCTGGGTTCGGTGCATGCCACGTTCAAGCCGCTGGATGGGCGTTTCCGCGATTTCATCGCCATTCCCAAGGCCAACGGTTACCAGTCGCTGCATACGGTGCTGTTCGGGCCGTATGGTTCGCCCATCGAAGTGCAGATCCGCACCGAAGAGATGGACCTGATCGCCGAACGTGGCGTGGCCGCGCACTGGACCTACAAGTTCGGCGGCGATTCACCGAACAGCGCGCAGAGCCGCGCACACGCCTGGATCGTTGAACTGATCGACTCGCAGCGTGCCGCCGGTTCCTCGCTGGAGTTCCTCGACAACGTCAAGGTCGACCTGTTCCCGGACGAGGTCTACCTGTTCACCCCGAAGGGCAAGATCCTGGCCCTGCCGCGCAATTCCACCGCGCTGGACTTCGCCTACGCCGTGCATACCGACGTCGGCAACATGGCCGTGGCCTCGCGCGTGGACAAGAAGCTGGTGCCGTTGCGCACCAAGCTGGTGTCGGGCCAGTCGGTGGAGATCATCACCGCACGCTCGGCCACGCCGAAACCGCAGTGGCTGGAATTCGTGGTTACCAGCAAGGCGCGCACCGCCATCCGCCACCAGCTCAAGCAGCTGGAACACGAAGACGCCGTGCAGCTCGGCCACCGCATGCTGGACCGTGCGCTGGAAGCGATGGATTCCTCGTTGGAGCGGCTGCCGAAGGGGCGCCTGGATGCGTTCCTCGCCGAGCACCGCTTCCCGCGCCTGGAGGCGCTGCTGGCCGAGGTCGCACTGGGCAACTGGATGCCGACGCAGGCTGCACAGGCGCTGATGGCCTACGCCGAACTGCGTGGCGGCCCGCATTCGCGCCACCACTCGCAGGAAAAGATCCTGATCAACGGCAGCGAGCGCGGCGTGGTCACCTTCGCGGGCTGCTGCCAGCCGATTCCCGGCGACGAGATCATGGGCTACCACACCGCCGGCAAGGGCATCGTGGTGCACCGCATGGACTGCCCGAACCTGGCCGAGCTGCGCAAGTCGCCCGAGCGCTGGGTGCCGATCGGCTGGGACACCACTGTTTCCGGCGACTACGACACCTCGCTGGTGGTGGAAGTGGAGAACGGCACCGGCGTGCTGGCGCAGCTGGCCGCCGCCATCGCGCAGAGCCATTCCAACATCGAGCGCGTGGACTACCTGGACCGTGATTTCAACGCCGCCGTGCTGGCGTTCAACATCCAGGTGCGCGACCGCAACCATCTGGCCGAAGTGATGCGCCGCCTGCGCCGCCTGTCGGTCGTGCAGTCGGTACGCCGCCAGTAATGCGAACCCGGTAGTGCCGGCCGCTGGCCGGCAACTTCGCGGTGCTTCCGACGTTCATGGGTTTGCCGGCCAGCGGCCGGCACTACCGAAGCGGCGCGGTAGATCCACGCCATGCGTGGATGCGCCCCCACCCGGTACAATCACCGCTCTGTTTTCCCCCAAGCACCGGAGCGACCCATGTCCCGCCAGATCATCAACACCGAAAAGGCTCCCGCCGCCATCGGCCCGTACTCGCAGGCCGTGCGCGCCGGCAACACCGTGTACTTCTCCGGCCAGATCCCGCTCGACCCGGCTACCGGCGACGTCGTCGGCGCCGGTGACGTCGAAGCGCAGGCCCGCCGCGCCTTCGACAACCTCAAGGCCGTGGCCGAAGCCGCTGGCGGCTCGCTGGACAAGGTCGTGCGCCTGGGCCTGTACCTGACCGACCTGGGCGAGTTCGCCAAGGTCAATGCGGTCATGCAGGACTACTTCCAGGCCCCGTACCCGGCCCGTTCCACCATCGAAGTTTCCGGCCTGCCGAAGGGCGCCAACTTCGAGGTCGACGCGGTGATGGTCATCGACTGACCGCCACGTGGCACGCAAGGCGGCGGTCACCCCGGTCCTGTCACCGTCCGGCGAAGCATCCCTGGCGATGCTCGCCGGCGTCGGTCCGGCCGTGGCCGCCAAACTGCAGGCGCATGGCCTGGCCACCCTGCAGGATCTCTGGCTTCATCTGCCGCTGCGCTATGAAGACCGGACCCGGCTGACCCGCATCGAAGACCTGCGCAACGGCGTACCGGCGCAGGTGGAAGGGCGGGTGGTCGCGGTCGAGCGCGGCATGCGCTACCGGCCGATGCTGAAAGTGGCGGTGGAAGACGAAGGGCAGGGCACCCTGGTGCTGCGCTTCTTCCACTTCCGCCAGCAGCAGGTCGGCCAGTTCGCGGTCGGCAACCGGCTGCGCTGCTTCGGCACGCCCAAACCCGGCCACCTCGGCCTGGAAATCGTCCACCCCAGCTACCAGGTGCTGGGCCGCAATGACGATCCCGAACTCGGCGACCGCCTCGACCCGGTGTATCCCACCGTGGAAGGCGTTGGCCCGATGACCATGCGCAAGCTGATCGGCCAGGCGCTGGACCGCCTGCCCGAGGAAAGCACGCTGGAACTGCTGCCCAGCGGCTGGCTGGATGGCCTCGGCCTGCCGTCACTGCGCAGCGCGCTGCTGACCGTGCACCGGCCGCCGCCGGATGCCGATCTAGCCGCGCTGGCCGCAGGCACCCATCCGGCGCAGCGTCGTCTGGCAATGGAAGAGCTGCTGGCCCATCACCTCAGCCTGCGCCGCCAGCGTATTGCCTTGCAGGCGCACCATGCGCCGCCGCTGGCCGGTCCCGGCAAGCTGGCCAAGGCGCTGCTGAAGCAGCTGCCGTTCGCGCTGACCGGCGCCCAGGCGCGCGTGTTCAAGCAGATCCGCGAAGACCTCGCGCGGCCCAGCCCGATGCTGCGGCTTGTGCAGGGCGACGTCGGCTCCGGCAAGACCGTGGTCGCCGCGCTGGCGGCGATGCTGGCGGTCGAGCAGGGTAAGCAGGTCGCATTGGCAGCGCCCACCGAGCTGCTGGCCGAGCAGCATCTCAACAACCTGCGCGGCTGGCTGGAACCGCTGGGCGTGCGCATCGCCTGGCTGGCCGGCAAGGTCACCGGCAAGGCGCGCGCCAAGGTGATGGAGCAGGTCGCCAACGGCGAGGCGCAGGTGGTGGTCGGCACCCACGCGCTGATGCAGGAGGCGGTGGTATTCCAGGATTTGGCCCTGGCCATCGTCGACGAACAGCACCGCTTCGGCGTGCACCAGCGGCTGGCCCTGCGCGACAAGGGCGCGGGCGGCAACAGCGTGCCGCACCAGCTGGTGATGACTGCCACGCCGATTCCACGCACGCTGGCGATGTCCGAATACGCGGATCTGGATGTGTCGGCCATTGACGAACTGCCGCCGGGCCGCACGCCGGTGCAGACCGTCGCACTCAACAACGATCGTCGTCCCGAGCTGATCGAGCGGATCGCGCTGGCCTGCCAGGAAGGGCGGCAGGTGTACTGGGTGTGCACGCTCATCGAGGAAAGCGAAGAGCTCGACGCCACCCCGGCGCAGGCCACCTACGAATCGCTGCAGGCGCTGCTGCCGGGCGTGCGCGTGGGGCTGGTGCATGGCCGTCTGAAGGCCGCCGAGAAGCTGGCGACGATGGTGGCGTTCAAGGCCGGTGAGATCGACCTGCTGGTGGCGACCACGGTCATCGAAGTGGGCGTGGACGTACCGAACGCTTCGCTGATGGTGATCGAGAATGCCGAGCGCCTCGGCCTGGCCCAGCTGCACCAGCTGCGCGGCCGCGTCGGTCGTGGTTCAGCGGTATCGCGTTGCGTGCTGCTGTACCAGGCGCCGCTTTCGCAGATGGCGCGCGAGCGCCTGCAGACCATGCGCGAAACCAATGATGGGTTCGTCATCGCCGAGAAGGATCTGGAGCTGCGTGGCCCCGGTGAACTGCTCGGTACCCGCCAGACCGGCCTGGCTGGCTTCCGCATCGCCGATCTTGCGCGCGATGCCGGCCTGCTGCCCGGCGTGCATGACCTGGCCGAGCGCCTGCTGGACCAGCAACCCGCGCTGGCCGATCGCGTGGTGCAACGCTGGATCGGCACCGCCGTGCGTTACGCCTCGGCGTAATGCCGCATTGGTGGGTGTGGACCCTGGTCCACACATCCACGCATGGCGTGGATCTACTGCGCGCCGCGCGCGTGAGTCGAGCATGGCTCGACTCTACAGACAGCGCTTTCGATCACCTTCCCGTCATCCCCGCATGGCGTAGATCTACAGCGCCAAACGTTCCGACAGACCGGGTAGCACGAGATACTCGGACGCCTTCCCGACGCGCTCTTTGCTGACAAGCCCGGAAGCCACCAATCCGTTCAGATCCTTCAACGCGGTCGGATAGGTAATGGTGTGTGCCGCCTGGTGGCTGGCGACGGTGTAGGTCCGGTCAGGATCCTTCAGCGCGTTGGCCAGCAACGCGCGCTGACGATGATTGAGAGGCACACCGCCAAGCCGGGCGGTTCGCAGCACGCGTCGCGCTGCCTGATCCTCCGCATGCTTCCTGGCGATGTAGGCATGCAAACCCTGGATCGATTGCTCAATCGCCTCCAGTTGTTGCGCCACGAAGTAGCCAAGATCCCGGTTGTCGCTTTCGGTGTAGAGGTAGGCCCGCATGTACTTGCCTGGGGACTTCTTCAACACGCTGGAAATGGAGAAGTACTCGGTCATCCAATATCCGGCATTCATCATCGCCCAGTAGAACAGTGCGCGTGCCGTACGGCCATTGCCATCCACGAAAGGATGGTCATAGCCAATCTGGAAATGCAGTGCGATGGCTTTGGCGACAGGATGGATGAACGGTGTGCTTTCCTCATTGATGAACGTGCACAGCCGCTCGATCCGTGCGGGCACTTCCTCGGCCGGAGGAGGGATGTGCAGCAGCGTAGGTGGTGAGCCGCGATCGAAGATCGCAACGTTGTCTTCGGCGGTTCTGAAACGCCCGCTGTCGGTTGGAAGCTCCAGCGTGCCGTCGGTGAGGATGCTGTGCAGCTCCAGAATCTCGCCGGGAGTGATCGGGCGTATGCCGCGCTCGCGGATCACGTTCATTGCCACGTAGTTGTTGTAGATCATGCGCTCGGACTGGTCGCGCGGCGCACGGCCTGTGCTCAGCATTTCCTTTGCCACCGCCCGCGTGGTCGAGGCGCCCTCCAGCTGCGATGAGGTCATCGCTTCCTCGATCAGCGAGCGGATCAGGAACCGTCCTTGGCCGCTGGCAGCATCCACACCCTTCACCGAGCCTGCGGCCTCCCGATCAATGTAGTGCAGGTGCCGCTGCATTGAATCGGTAAGTGCCAGCTTGAAGGGTTGCTGCGTCTTGTCCAGCAACAGCGGTAGCGGCTTCAGCAATGCTGCGCGCGTCCACGTGATGCCCAGCCACCACTGCTCCGCGTTCAGGCCCGCCGGTGGCGCTCTGTGGCGGACTTTGTCCCAGTGCTCATAGGCGCCGTTCACCTCGGGCCCGATCCGGGCGTCCAGGATGGTACCGAGGGTCTCCATGTACTTCCGGGTGAGGGTTGCCAGATCGGGAGCTGGCGCGGGCAGCTTCATGGTTGTTTTCTATAAAATGTTCAACACTTTTTATAGCAAATGATGTTGGGCGCTCCAAGCGACCCGAACTAGAATCTGTTCATGTTCGTGAGTGCGTTGGGCGGGGGCGTTGGTGGGGGCAACGGATCCAACCCTCTCCACTACATCTTTGCCGCCGGGGCAGACCGGTATTGCAACGGTCATCATCCCGGTCCACACTTCGTTGCCGATCTGAAGACGGCAACGATGACCCACAAGATCCCCCTGTTGATCGACACCGACCCCGGTGTGGACGACGCCCTGGCCCTGCTGATGGCCTTTGCCGATGAACGGCATGACGTGGTCGCCCTGACCATCGCCGCCGGCAATGTCGGCCTGCAGTACACCGTCCGCAACGCCCTCAAGCTCTGCGACATCGTCGGCCGCGCCGACGTACCGGTGTTTGCCGGCAGCCCGGATCCCCTGCTGCATCCCTCCGTTGACGCCGCCCACGTGCATGGCCGTGACGGCTACGGCGACGTGGACCTGCCGCCGCCGAGCCGCCAGGCTGAAGCCGAGCACGCCGCACTGGCCATCCTGCGCCTGTCGCACGAGCACGCCGGTGAACTGATGCTGGTGATGCTTGGCCCGCTGACCAACCTGGCCCTGGCACTGAAGCTGGACCCGACCCTTCCCGAGCGCATCAAGCGCATCGTGGTGATGGGCGGTGCGGTCACCTGCCACGGCAACATCACCCCGGCGGCCGAATTCAACATCGCGTTCGATCCGGAAGCGGCGCACGTGGTGTTCACTTCGTTCAAGCACCTGCTGGTGTCGGACTGGGAGGCCACCGTTGCCCATGGCCTGCCGCTGCAGGATGCTGAAAAGTGGCTGCAGGCTGATTCCGATCGCGCCCGTTTCTACGAGCTGATCTCGCGCAAGACCCGTGGCCTGTCCGAGGACAGCAAGGGTGGCCGCTGGTATACCGCCGATGCGGTCGCCATGGCCTGGGCGCTGAACCCGGAAGGGCAGCTGCAGGTCGAATCGCGGCCGCTGAACGTGGAGCTGAACGGTACGTTCAGCCGCGGCGCCACCATCGTCGACTGGAACCGCCAGACCGGCCAGCCGGACAACTGCGATCTGCTGATGGCCTACGACCAGCAGCGTTTCGAGGCCCTGGTGCGCCAGGCCCTGGGCGCGGACTGAAGTCTGTTGACCCGCACCGGTTGCCCCGAGCGGCAACCGGTGCTTATAATGCCGCTCTTGACCACCAGCCCATTTACGGTGTGAGCCCATGAAGGCCGATATCCATCCGAACTACCGCGACGTCGTCTTCCATGACGTCACCTCCGATTTCAAGATCCTGACCCGCTCGACCATGGCGACGAAGGAAACCATCAAGTGGGAAGACGGCAACGAATACCCGCTGGTCAAGGTTGAAATTTCCTCTGCTTCGCACCCGTTCTACACGGGCAAGCACAAGGTCATCGACACCTCGGGCCGTATCGACAAGTTCCAGAAGCGCTACGCGCGCTGATCTGTCGATCCAGCTTCGAACCGACGGCCGCGCTCTGCGCGGCCGTTTGTTTTTCCCCAACGCCAACCCAACGGGCGTTTGGATGGACGGAACACTGCGTTCGGATGACAACGCTTTTGCCGATCCGGGCCGCTCAACGGCCGGCGTCTGGCCGCCTGTCGTATACGACTTCTGTCTAGCGCCGGGCAAATGCTGCTGTGCGATAATGGCGTGATCCCCGGCACAGGCCGAGGACGTCATTCACGTGCCTGACCAATGCGCTTGGGCAGGCGCCTTCCCATGAAGGAGCGCACACAGTGTCCGATCTTGATCAGGTCACGCTCAACGCCGGCGATAAGTCGGTCGTTCTGCCCGTCATCAAACCCACCCTTGGCAACGACTGCGTCGACATCGCGAAGCTGACCAAGGAAACGGGGTATTTCACCTACGATTCCGGCTTCACCGCGACGGCCAGCTGCAAGTCCGCCATCACCTACATCGACGGCGACAAGGGCGTGCTGCTGTACCGCGGCTACCCGATCGAACAGCTGTCGGAAAAGTCGAGCTACGTCGAAGTGGCCTACCTGCTGATCAACGGCGAGCGCCCGAGCGCCGAGCAGCTGAAGGCCTTCACCGACGAGCTGGCGGCTGAAGCCAACGTCGATGAGTCGATCAACACCCTGATCGGCAGCTTCGCCAAGGATGCACATCCGATGGCCATCCTGACCGCCGCCATCGCGCAGCTGTCGGGCATCTACCACGCCTCGCTGGACCTGTCCGACGCCGAACAGCGCCGCCAGGCCGCTGTGCGCCTGATCGCCAAGGTGCCGACCCTGTCGGCGCTGATCTACCGCCACGGCAAGGGCCTGCCGGCCAACAAGCCGGACACCTCGCTGGACTACGTCAGCCGCTTCCTGAAGCAGACCTTCGAGTCGGCTGATGGCCAGTACGATCTGAACCCGGACGTGGTCAAGGCGCTGGACCTGCTGTTCATCCTGCACGCCGACCACGAGCAGAACGCCTCGACCTCGACCGTGCGCCTGGTCGGCTCGACCGGTGCCAACCCGTACGCGTCGGTTGCCGCTGGCGTCACCGCGCTGTGGGGTCCGGCCCACGGCGGTGCCAACGAAGCCGTGCTGAAGATGCTGGAAGAGATCGGCAGCGCCGACAACGTCGAGTCCGCCGTGGTCAAGGCCAAGGACAAGACCTCCGGCTTCCGCCTGATGGGCTTCGGCCACCGCGTCTACAAGAACTTCGATCCGCGCGCCAAGGTCATCGGCGAGATGACCAGCAAGGTGCTCAAGCAGCTGGGCGTGCAGGATCCGCTGCTGGACGTGGCCGTGAAGCTGGAACAGGCCGCGCTGCAGGACGAGTACTTCGTTGCCCGCAAGCTGTACCCGAACGTCGATTTCTACAGCGGCATCATCTACAAGGCGCTGCAGATCCCGACCGAGATGTTCACCGTCATGTTCGCCCTGGGCCGTACCTCCGGCTGGGTCTCGCATTGGCTGGAACAGCAGGTTGATCCGGAAATGAAGATCGGCCGTCCGCGCCAGGT
This sequence comes from Stenotrophomonas sp. 86428_Sma, assembly GCF_056481585.1. NCBI lineage: Bacteria > Pseudomonadati > Pseudomonadota > Gammaproteobacteria > Lysobacterales > Lysobacteraceae > Stenotrophomonas > Stenotrophomonas sp. 86428_Sma. The sequence goes on along the minus strand of NZ_CM151156.1, from coordinate 4,017,400 downwards.
CTACACCGGCAGCGACGTGCGCGACTACCAGGGCTGATCGCCCGCGTAGATTGTGCCGAGAACGCCCCGCATCCGCGGGGCGTTTTTTTTTGCTTCGGCTCTGGTAGCTGCCAACCTTGGTTGGCACGCTTTCGACACTCGTGAAAAATCATCCACGCATGGCGTGGATCTACTTTGTCCTCGCCCTTGGTTGGCACGCTTCCCCATCCACGCATGGCATGGATCTACCGCGTTCCCGCTTTTTGGTAGGTGCCAACCTTGGTTGGCACGCTCTTCACCGCGCCAAGACCGCGTGATTCAAGGGTCTCGCCAGCTTCACAAGCGCTCGCGCAGCCTCAGGACGCCAGCTGCACCCGCAGCATCTGATCCGGAGCGTCCGTCCCATGAGTACCCGATTCGACCCACCCGAGCGCGGCCCGCTCGGCCCTGACGTCGGCACTGTCGTCGCCGCCCCCATCGTCGCCCCGCCAAGCGAAAGCGCCGTGTCCTGGGGGGCAATCTTCGCCGGTGCCGCCGCCGCCGCCGCGTTGTCCCTCATCCTGCTGATTCTCGGCGTGGGCCTGGGGCTGTCCTCGGTGTCGCCGTGGTCGTTCGAAGGCGTCAGCAAGGAAACCTTCGGTTGGTCCAGCATCATCTGGCTCACCTTCACCGCGCTGGCGGCTTCCGGTCTGGGTGGCTATCTGGCAGGACGCCTGCGTACCAAGTGGACGCAGATCCACGGCGACGAAACCTACTTCCGCGATACCGCACATGGCTTCGTGTCGTGGGCGGTGGCCACGCTGCTCACCGCCGGTCTGCTCACCTCGGCCATCGGCGGCGTACTCGGCACGGGCGCGAAAGTGGCCGGTGCCACTGCAGGCGCCGCTGCCTCCACGGCAGGCGTTGCCGCCGCGAGTGCCGGTAGCGCCGCCGCGGCTGCGCCGGAAGGCGACCTCAACTACTGGGTGGACTCGCTGTTCCGCAGCGCCACCAGCGCAGGGCCGTCTGATCCTGCAACGCCGCCTCCGCCGGGTGCGCCGATGGATCCGAATGCGGCCCCGCCGCCGCCGGTCGCAAGCGTCGGCCCGCGCGACGCGCGCTTGGCCGCACCGCCGCGTCCGATGCCGGGCAATGGCCCGGTGGCTGACCGCCGTGAAGTGCGTGCCGAGGTGAATCGCATCATCGTCAACAGTCTGCAGGGAGATGGCCTGGATCCGGCCGACACCCAGTACCTGTCCCAGCTGATCGCGCGCGAGACCGGCATGAGTCAGGCCGAAGCGCAGGCGCGCGTGACCGATGTGCAGACGCGCATGCGTGCTGCGCTGGAGAAGGCCAAGAACACTGCCAAGCAGGCGGCCGACGATGCCCGCAAGGCAGCAGCGTATGCCGCGCTGTGGCTGTTCATCACGCTGCTGATCGGCGCGTTCTTCGCCAGCCTCAGCGCCACCTGGGGCGGCCGCCGTCGCGACCTGTAACCCCCGTTCCATGCAAGGAGACCTGCCATGAAAATGATTCTGCTCTGGTTGTTGGGCGTACCGATTCCGCTGCTGATCCTGTACGCGATCTTCTTCTGATCACGCGCCAACGCGAAGTCCACGCATGCGTGGATGGGTATTTGTAGAGTCGAGCCGTGCTCGACTCTACAAAACCTTGCTTCAGGATCTGAACGAATTCTGACACTGAATGTCGCTTTCACATCTTTTCGGATCTATTGCATAGGCATCACATCCGGGGCGATAGAACCTGAGGGCACTTACTCAGCCATGGAGAACGCCATGAATCGACTGCTTGCCATTGCCCTCATCGCCACGCCGCTGGCCCTGTTGAGCCCGCACGCATCCGCGCAGTACACCGGCCCGGGTGCGGGCACCGCTGCCAGCTCCGTGGCCGATGCGCGCGCCCAGCGCGACGACCACCCGGTGGTGCTGCGTGGCACCCTGGTCGCCAAGCTTGGCCACGAGCGTTACCAGTTCCGCGATGCCAGTGGCCAGATCGAAGTGGAGATCGATGACGAAGACCTGCCACCGCAGACCATTGGTGCGGACACCGTGGTGGAACTGCATGGCAAGGTCGACACGCATCGGTTCAAGCCGACCGACATCGATGTTGATCGCGTCACCGTGGTGCCCGCAGGCTGAGGCTCACGCGCACAGCGCGAACAGCAGTCGAGCATGGCTCGACTCTACAAAAGCAAGGCAATGAGATTTGTTGCATTCAACGCATGAGGGAAATTGCATAGCCAGGGCCGGTAGATCCACGCCATGCGTGGATGGCCCACTGTAGAGTCGAGGCAATGGGGTTTGTTGTATTCAACGCGTGAGGGAAGTTGCATAACCTTGTCTGTAGATCCACGCCATGCGTGGATGAACCACTGTAGAGTCGAGCCATGCTCGACTCGCACGCACAGCGCGAACAGCAGTCGAGCATGGCTCGACTCTACAAAGGCAAGGCAATGAGGCTTTTTGCATTTACCGAATGAGGGAAATTGCATAAGCCTGGAACGTTGAACTAATTCAAAGATTCTTCTTAACGCTCAACGTTTTAGGAATGCTTGAATGGCCTGCAGGACAATGGGTTTCTAACATTCTCTCCGTCGCCCGCAACCACCTCTGCGGGCGGCGCCTCCCTCCCTTTCTCCTTAGGGGAGGGGGGCTTTCTCATTCCCCCTTGTCCGAGAGAGACAACCCATGCACGCCATTCTCAAGAAGGCCGCGCTCGCTGCAGCGCTGGCCACGGCTTCGCTGTCCGCGCACGCCGTGGAAACCAAGATCTCCGTCTACGCCGACGTCGACCCGACCCTGGCCCTGCTGCGTGATGATGGCAGCGCGCTGCCGGATCTGGTCACCCTGACCCACGACCCGATGCGTGGTCTGCTGCCGAACACCCAGCGCGTTCGTATCCACTCCAACGATCAGACTGCCGATATCGAGGCAAAGATCGGCGGCGCGTTCGTGTTGGTCAGCGGCGATGGCAAGGTCACTGAGGCGATGACGGTCAGCCTCAACAGCCGCACGCTGGCGGTGACCCCGATTGAGTTCAAGGCCGCCGATCTGTTCACCGGCGCAGGTGCCACCCCGGGTGCTTCGATCTCGATGCCGCTGACCATCGCCCAGGCCACCCCGAAGCCGATCGCCACCAAGGGCACGTACACCGGCGTCGTCAACATCGTGCTGAACCAGAAAGCCGCCGCGCCGTAATCCCCGCGCCGGCCCGCACGCCGGGCCGGCTGCCTTTCCAGCGGTACCCCCATGACCCCACACGCCCCCGCTATCACCCGGCTGGCGGTCGCGCTCGCCCTGGCGCTGGCAACGCCGCTGGCGGCGGCGCGCGGCGTCCCGCCCGGCTTCGAGGATCTGGTCGAAGGCCAGACCGAACAACTCGACATCCAGCTGTTCGGGCGCTCGGCCGGGCTGTCGCCGGTGAGCGTGACCCTGGAGCACGTACAGCTGGAAGATCCAGCAAGCGTGCTGCAGGCGCTCAACCTGCCCGCCGAGGCGCAGGCCGCGCTGCTGCCCGCGTTGTCACAGCCGATGCCGCGCAACAGCCATCTGGCCTGCCGCTTCGGTGGCGCCACCGCCGGCTGCGGCTATCTCGACCCACCGGAAGACCCCGCCGCCGTGCGCGCGCTGTACGACGAAGGCGAGGGCGCGGTGCGCCTGTTCGTTGCCCGCCAGTGGATTCCGGGCAAGCCGGCTGCCGAGCGCTTCCACACCGTCAGCGCCAACGCCGAGAACGCTTTCCTGCACCAGCAGGTGATCAATGTGAGTGGCAGCCGCGACTACCAGACGCTGTCCGCGCGTGGCACCGGCGTGCTGGGCCTGTTCGATCGCGGGCATGTCTCCGCCGAATGGAACTTCAACCAGCAGCGCTACCGCAGCCGCGGCAGTGACAGCGCGTTCCAGTTCGACAACGTCTACTACCGCCATGACCTGGGGCAGGCGCATTACCTGCAGGCCGGGCGCATGGACCGCCGCAACCTGTCCAGCCCGCAGGGCGGCACCTTCAGCTTCAGCATGCTGCCGCTGGACCGCCTGCAGGGCCTGCGCGTGGGCACCACCCAGGCCTATGTGGATGCCGATGCCGCCGTGCAGGCCACGCCCCTGACCGTGCTGCTGGCGCGCGACGCACGCGTGGATGCCTACGACGGCACGCGCCTGCTGCAGACCTATTACCTGCAGGCCGGCATCAACCAGATCGACACCCGCAACTTCCCGTTCGGCAACTACACCATCACCCTGCGCATCTACGAAGACGGCGTGCTGGTGCGCAGCGAAGACGCGCCGTTCGACAAGGGTGGCGACTGGACCAACAGCCAGTGGCAGTGGTTCGTGCAGGGTGGCAAGCGCAACGAGCGCCGCAGTGACCGCTTCGATGGCGAACGCGTGGCCGTGGCCGGCATGCGCGTGCCGCTGGGCCGCGACGTGGCGGTGGTGGCCGGCGCCGCCGACCTGGGCGGCTTCCGCTACGGCGAGGTGCGCGTGGACCTTCGCCGCCTGTATGCCACCCAGGAACTGCGCGCCAGCTTCGGTGGCATGCGCGGCAACGATGGCAGCACCGGCCAGCAGCACCAGCTCTCGTACCGCCGTACCGCGTCCTGGAACATCTACCAGCAGCGCATGCGTGGCAAGGCCTGCCAGTTCGAGGCCGACGCCCGCGACCAGTTGGGCTGCACCAATTCGCTCAGCGCCTCGATGGCGCTGCCGCTGGCCGGTGGCAGTGCCTATGTGGGCTACACGCGGCGGCAGACCTGGCGCGCCGGGCGCGAGCTCCCCGGTGCGGAGGGCGACCCGCTGGCCGGGCTGGACCCGCTGCTGCCACCGCCGCCGCCGTGGCAACCGCGCCGCGAGCCGCAACTCAGCCGCACCTGGCAGGCCAGCTTCAGCCGCAGCCATCGCTGGCAGGATTTCAGCGTCTCCACCCGCGTGGGTGTGTGGCAGCAGCGTGCCAGCGACAGCCTGCGCGGCAGTGACCAACGCGACCGCGGCATCTACTTCAACCTGAGCCTGACCCGCCTGCTGCGCGGTACCGCCGGCAGCGGCCAGCGCCGCTACAGCGTGGACGTGCGCCAGCCGCAGCATCAGCGCCCGGACATCAACTACAGCGTCGGCCACAGCCTGCGCCAGGAAGTCGATGCGCAGTACCGCGAGCTGTCAGCCGAACTGCGCGCCAACAACAGCGACCGCTACAGCGCCACGCTCAGCGGCCAGCTGCAGAACAGCCTGGGCCAGAGCGGCGCCACGCTGGCGCACTACCAGCAGCGCGGCCGCAGCGAGACCGCCTACAGCGGCATGCACAGCTCCGGTTTCGCGCTGGGCAAGCGCGGCTTCTACTGGAGCGGCAGCAACGGTGCCGACGCCGGCCTGGCCGTGCAGGTGGCCGACACCGACGACGTCGACCTGCGTGGCGTGGCGGCCGAACTGCAGGTGGGCGGCCTGCGCCGTCAACGCCTGCAGATCGGTGAGCGCCGGTTGCTGCCGTTGTCCTCGTACCAGTCGCACCGTGCCGAAGTACAGGACGCCAGCACGCTGGACAGCATCGCCGCCATCCGTGTGACCGGCGTGGGTGGCGCACGGCCGTTGTTCCTCAGCCCCGGACGGCTGATGCGCATGCCAGTGCCGATCGAGGTGACCTACACCTTCATCGGCAACGCCAAGGATCTAGCCGGAGCGCCGTTGGGTGGCGCCCGCATCCTCAACGCGCCGGTGCCCGGCACCAGCGCCAACGGCGGCTTCGTCGCCGACTTCCCGCGTCGCGAAACAACGCTGTACCTGCTGCAGGACGACCGCCTGCTGCACTGCCCGCTGCAGGTGCGCGAGCGCCGCCAGGTGGTGCTGCTGGTCGGCGCCGTGCATTGCGAGCCGCTGGCCGTGGCCCAGCTGCCGGCCGAGATCCGCCAGCAGGCCCGTGTGACCCGCCTGCTGCAGGAACGCGCGTTGATTGCCGCCACGCCCCAGACCGCTGCTGCAGGAGGAACGCCATGAACCGGCGTGTGTTGTTGGTGTTGATGCTGGTGTGCGCGCTGGTGGTGCTGGCGCCGAGGGCGTGGGCGCAGTGGCCGCCGGAAACGCATCCGACGGATCAGCACAGGGACATCGTGATGACCTGGGATCGCTCGGCGGTGCCGGGTGATGTGGAGCTGTGGGCGCCACGGACGGTGTTGGGATTCAGTCACGACCTGGCGATGAAGTATGGGCAGATCCATGTTGTTTGTGAGTCTGCTTCTGATAGTGAGTTTGGGAGGTGTCCGACGGACGGGGTTCCATCAATAGTTAGCGGGCCATCCGAAATTGTCCTGCGTCTTGTAGAAAGCCGAACAGGCCTGCATGCGGAGCTTCGGGTGCTCGGAAGCCTTCAGAGAGTCCTGAATGATTGGACTTGTAGCCCGGATTATTGGGATAGCAGTCAGCGGGCGCTCCATGAAGCGTTCTATTACACGTGTGGTATCGATCAGCCAATCGGTACGGGTTCTAGGCTCGCATTGCCATCATCCGAATTGACGCGTCTTGTTGCAGGCCATTGGAAGGCAACGATGCGCCTGAACATCAAGGCCGACCCAGCCGCCGCACCGGTTGCAACAGCCACCTTCAACTTCGACTTCACCGTCACCGACTACGACGCGATTTCAATCTACTTCCCCGGCTTCGACGGCGTTGCACCTCTGGTCAACATGGACCTGCGCTACGACCCGATTCGCAAGGTCGTCGCCGGGCGCAAGGAAGTAGACATGTGTCTGTACGACGGCGTGGGTTCGCAGAGCGAATTCCTCGGCGTCACCGTGCGCGACAGCGGGCCACGCCCACCGCCTGGGCGGGACTTCGCGGTCTGGCATCAGGATGGCGGCAGCGACGACACCCAGCGTCTCGATTACCAGGTCGGTCTGAACTACGGCGGCAATCTGCTGGCGATGAAGCATGGCGAAGAACAGCTGCTGCGTGGCATCGACAGCGCACAGCTGCGCATGGTGCTGCTGCCCGGCATCAGCCAACCCGTGTACTGCGTGCCCACTCCACTGACGCTGGAAACACCGCCCACGCCCATCGCCAGCAAACGCCCCTGTCTCTACGACGGCGAACTGACGGTAGAGCTGCGCGTGCCGACCGCTAAACCCTGATGCCCCGGAGGCTCATCATGAAGAAGCTGCTGTTTTGCCTGTTGCCGTTGAGCACACTGCTGGCCCCGCCGGCACAGGCCAATCTGTCCATTCATCCGATGCGCGCAACGGTGGATGCCAAGCACGGCACGAAGATCCGCGTGTACTCGCAATCCACCCAGCCGCTATACGTGCAGGCACGCCTGCTGCGCATCACCAAGCCGGCACAGGTGGGGGAGGAAGAGATCGAAGTGGATGCCGCCGATGCGGCGATTGCCATCACGCCTGGCAAGTTCGCGCTCAGCGGTGGTGGCAATCGTCTGATCCGGGTGATTCCGCTGCAGACCGTCGAGAAGGAGGCGGCCTACCGCATCTACTTCGAGGGGGTAAAGGGCCCCGACGGCACGATCCTGGAAGGCGATGAACAGGTGGCGCAGGCCAACGTTGGTGTCAGCCTGGTCTGGGGCGCGCTGGTGAACGTAGTGCCCGCCAAAGGCAGCGTGGATCTGCAACTGCAGGGCAACACCCTGCGCAACACCGGCACGCTGCGCGTGGGCATCACCGGTGCTGCCGAGTGCAATGTCGGTGGCGTGTGCACGCCGCTTGAGCTGTCCAGAAGTCTTTACCCCGACGCTGCGCTGACCTTGCCGTTCCAGCTCCAGCCGGGCAGCACCCTGCAGCTGCAGTACCGACTGTCGAACGACAGCTATCGCGATCACGTAACGACCCTGGCGCCGAGCACCTGACCTTAATTGCCCTGCGTAAGCGCGGGGCTTCATTTCCCTTGTCCTGTTAAGGAGAGAGCATGAACCATATCTATCGTCGTATCTGGAGCACAGCGAAGCAGTGCTGGGTGGTTGGCAGTGAACTGGCACGCACGACGGGGAAGGGCACTTCTGGACGGCGTGCCACTGTACTGATGGGGTGCCTGATTTCACTGTCATTCGCGGCTGGTTCCGCTGAGCTGGATTCAGACGGGGAGCAGTTGGATCTGGTTGAAACCACACAGACTCTCGCTTTCGCAGAACCTGCCCAAGAGGCGCCAACTGTGGGCATGGCTCCAATGTCGGCGCGTGCGGGCCAAAACGCAATTGAGCTTGGCTATCTGGCAAGCGCAAGTGGAACTGGTGGTATTGCTATTGGGCTTAGAGCGAAGAGCAACGAAGCCTGGAGTGTGGCCGTGGGCTCGGACAGTCACGCGGCGGCCACGAACTCTGTGGCGGTGGGAGACTCGGCCAAAGCGACTGCGCGTGCTGCGATTGCTTTGGGCAAGAGCGCCAGGTCACTCGGTGAGGGCGATATTGCCATTGGTGGAGCAGCGCAGACAGTGGGAGTTGATGCTGGTATTTCACGAATTGCGATCGGTGCAGGGGCTAAGGCTGGAACTCAAGGCCGCACTGGGGCAGTCGCTTTGGGGGGCGCGTCCACGGCCGAGTTCGATGGTGTTTCCATTGGCTACAACTCCAAAGCGTCAAAGGCAGGGGCAGTGGCGTTAGGAGTGCATTCCATAGCCGATGAGATGAACACGGTATCGGTGGGCAACAAGACCATGAAGCGCCGTATCGTCAACCTTGATGACGCCCGCTTGACCAGTTCCAGTACCGATGCAGTGACCGGCAAGCAGCTCTACGCAACCGAGCAGAAGATCGGATCATTGAATGGCATGCTGAAGGCGGGTTCGCACACCGATGCCTTCGTAATTGGGACAGGCTCTGTGTCCGCCTCGGCCAACACGGTGTCTGTTGGCAGCGCAAGCAAGAAGCGCCGCATCCAGTATCTTGCCGACGGCGTGATTGGTGCCGGCAGCACGGATGCCATGACGGGTAACCAGCTGCATGCCACCAACACGAAGGTGGCGGCTGTCGAGAAAACTGCCAATGCCGCGAAGACGGATCTTGTAGCGGTGCGCGAAATCGCGCAGAAGGCCGCCAATCGTATTGACGCGGCCACGCTGGCCCTGGGCAAGGGGGCCACTGCAGAGAACGGCAGCTACGGCGTCAGCACCGCACTCGGCAACAACGCAAAGGCGTACAACGGCCGCAGCGTAGCGCTGGGCGACGACGCGCGCGCTGGTGTGGATGCGGACGGCAACAAGGTGGCGAACCAGAACGCGGGCGTCTCGGTCGGTGCCGGAACCCGTAGCGCCAACGGCGCCGTTGCAACTGGCTTCCGCGCAAACGCAAGCGGCAACTTCTCTATTGCCGTAGGCGGTGATGCCAAGGCCGAGGCCGAGCACGGTACGGCGGTTGGTTATCTGAGCAAGGCCAGTGCCGGCCAGGCCACTGCACTGGGGCGTGGTAGCGAAGCCACTGCGCAGTACGCCACTGCCCTCGGCAATCTGGCCAAGGCAACAACAACCAGTGCTGTGGCCCTGGGTGATCGCGCTCAAGCCAAGCATGACAACGCAGTAGCACTGGGTGCAGGCTCGGTGACTGCCTCGTCCGACTCTGTTTCCGTGGGGAGCAGTAGCAAGAAGCGAAGAATCCAGTACATCGCAGATGGTGTGGTTGGGGCCGGTAGCACTGATGCAATCACAGGCAATCAGTTGCACACCACCAACCAGGCCGTGACCAAAGCCCAGACAGCAGCAGACGGCGCGACCACCACTGCCAATGCCGCAAAGGTGGAATCGGGCAAGGCGCTGGCCGAGACGGTCGTGCTGGGTGGCCTGGTCAACCAGACCGCTGCCAATGGCAGTGTTCGTCTGGGCCAGAAGAACAGTGGCACGCAGCTGGACGTGCGCAACAGCGCCAATGCGAACCGCAGGATTCTGGGCGTCGCCGACGGAGCCATCAACGCGACCAGCAACGAGGCCGTGACCGGCAAGCAGCTCCATGAAACCAACGCGAACGTGAATGCGGCACAGACGACAGCCAGCGCAGCGAAGGTCAGCGCGGACAAGGCGCTGGCCGACACCGGAGTGCTGAATGGCCTTGTCGGTCAAGTCGCTGTCAACGGCAACGTTCGTGTCGGCGAGAAGAACAGCGGCACCATGCTGGATGTTCGCAACAGCGCGAACGCGAATCGGAAGCTGAGCGGTGTGGCTGATGGAGTAGTCAGCGCCAGCAGCTATGAGGCCGTCAACGGCAGGCAGCTCAACGCCACCAATGACAAGGTGGCTACGGTGGAGGACATTGCCAGGACTGCGGGCACGGAAGCTGCCGTGGCAAAGGGGGATGCGGCCAAGGCGCTGGCCGAGACAGCGGCGCTGGGCGGGTTGGTGGCGCAGGTATCCGCGACTGGCAATGTGCGCCTGGGTGAGAAGAACAGCGGTACGACGTTGGATGTGCGCAATAGCGCCAATGCTGAACGGAAGATCAGTGGTGTTGCAGATGGGCTCTTGAGCGCAAGCAGTGCCGAGGCTGTGTCTGGGAAGCAGCTGTACTCAACCAATTCACGGATATCGGCTCTGGAAGGTGTGGGTCAGTTTCTGAGTATTGGCGAGGCTCCCATCAGTGAGCCTGCTGAGGCGGGAGCCGGAGGCGTCGCCATCGGTAACTCAGCCAAAACAGGTTCTGAAAGTGGGACCGCAGTTGGCACGCGGGCCAGAGCAATGGGTAGGAATTCAACTGCGATTGGAAGGGGAGCGACCGTTTTTGAGGAATCCGAGAATGGATTTGCAATGGGGGCAGGTGCTGAGGTGGGAGCGGCAGGCGGCGGCGCAAACGACGGTGTTGCTATTGGTGCGGGTGCAAAGATCGGGGTTGGAGCGCATGGGTCGCTGGCACTTGGAAGAGATGCTCAGGCAAATGAAGCTGGAGTTGTATCGTTTGGCAACAGTGGTATGCAGCGCCGGATAGTGAACATTGCACGAGGCACCGCCGAACACAACGCCACCACTGTCTCCCAGCTTAAGGATTCATTGGCCACCCTCGGTGGCGGAGCAGGCATGAACGCTAGCGGAAACATCGTCGCCCCGACCTACACGATGCAGGGCGGAACGCAGAACACCGTGGAGGATGCGCTGATGGCACTCGATGGCGCCGTCATCACCGCCGGCCGTCGCGCAGACAAGGTGGAAGGTCAGCTCAGCTCGATCTTCCAGGATTCACCCTCGGCCCGTGCCGACGGCATAAGCCAGATCGCGCTGAATGGCGTGAACGGCATGGTGCTGACCAATCTTGCCGACGGTCGAGTAGCCCCAGGAAGCCGCGATGCCGTTACGGGCAACCAGCTGTACGCCGCAGAGCAGAAGATCTCGCAGAATCGGAATGATCTGGACGCGATGCGCAAGGAGCGGGAGATGGGGCTGCAGGCAATTCGAAGGTTGGATGCGAACGGCCCGATCGACTTCGGTGGCGCGCGTTTGACTGGCGTGGCCGAGGGGAAGCTGTCGGCTGACAGTTCGGACGTTGTGCGCGGCAGTCAGCTCTATGAGACCAATAGCCGTGTGTCGGCCGTGGAAGGTATCAGCCAGTACGTTAGCGTGGGTGCAGCTCCAGGCTATGGCCCTGCTCAGGCTGGCCCGGTTGGTCTTGCAGTTGGAAACTTCGCCACGACCGGCAGCGATGGAGGAACTGCAGTGGGGACCCATGCTAAGGCACTAGGCAGAAATTCCGTCGCCATTGGTCGCGCTTCGGTCGTGCACGAGGATTCCGATAGTGGATTTGCACTAGGAACTGGAGCGGAGGTTGGCATTGCTGGAGGTGGTGCGCGAGGAGGCATTGCTATCGGTGCTGGAGCAAAGGTGGGCATAGGAGCGGATGGTTCGCTGGCGATTGGCGAAGGATCTCAGGCGAATGAGGCAGGAGTGGCCTCATTTGGAAGTGGAGCTACTTATCGTCGTCTGGTAAACATCGCCAACGGCATCGCCAACCACAACGCCGCCACGGTCGGCCAGCTGCGCGGTGCGCTTTCCGCTCTCGGCGGTGAAGTCGATGCCAACGGCAACATCGTCGGCCCGCGCTTCAACGTCCAGGGCCAGACACAGTCCACGTTGAATGGTGCACTGGAGGCGCTGGATGGTGCGGTCGTCACCAGCACCTCGCGTGTGGACAAGGTCGAAACCCAGCTCCGTTCCGTCTTCCAGGACACTCCCTCGGTCCGCGCCGACGGCGTCAACCAGCTCACCCTCGCCGGTGCCAACGGCATGGTCATCTCCAACGTGGCCAACGGCCTGATCGCGGCCGGCAGCCGCGATGCGGTCAACGGTGGCCAGCTGCATTCGATGCAGCAGCAGCTCAATGGCCGCATGGATGGGCTGGAGCAGCGCATCGACGATGCCCCGGCACCGCGTGCCCTGGCGTCGTCCTCGGTGCCGAATCCGCAGACCGATGAAACTTCGGTGGTACCGGAAGGCAAGGATTCCCAGCAGGTCGCTTCGGTAGGCGAGGGCGACAAGCCCACACCACAGCCGAAGGCCAACAAGGACGACTCGCCGAAGCCGCAGGTCGATACCGCTGAGCTGGAGAAGATGCTGGCCCGCGCCAACGAGTACACCGATGGGGCGATCAGCAACTTCGAGCGCCGCCTGGACAAGATGGACAAGCGCTTCAACCGCATGGCGGCGATGAGCAGTGCGCAGACAGCGATGGCGATGAACACCGCCGGCCTGGCCACCTACAACCGCCTCGGTGCGGGTGTGGGCTACAGCGAGGGTGAGTCGGCGATGGCGGTGGGTTACCAGCGCGTGCTCAACGAGAAGGGCTCAGCCACCTTCAGCCTCAATGGGGCGTTCACCAACAGCGGTGAGCGCAGCATGGGCGTCGGTGTGGGCATCGGCTGGTAAGCCATGGAGCCCCGGCGTGACGCGCGTAATCCACCCCGCCGCGCCGGGGTCCTCGCCCAGGAGATGGCGATGTACAGATGGGTAAAGGGAATCATCAGCTATCGCACGTTCTATATCTGGCGGGCGCGCTATCGCTACTACACGCGGAACCTGGATCTGTGGACGCTGATGAGCGGGCTGTGCATCGCCGGTCTGTTGCTGGTGCTGTGGTACATGTGGCGGATGTTGAGCGTGCCGACGCCGCGCGTGCACCCGGAGACAGCGGCGCTGCGCATCGAGGGTGTCACCAGGGAGGCGATCCATCGCATCGTGCTGGTGCGCCACGCGGGCAGCACGCCGGGTGCCCCGTTTACTACGCCGGAGGAGGTACGGGCAAGCACGCTGCGCACGATGCGGGTACGGCAGGTGATGGACAGTGAAGTGGTGTGGCGGCTGAAAGCCGACATGCTGGCGGACATCGCTGACTACATCACCGCCACAGGTGGGTGCTTTCCCTACGATTGTCGGCGGGTGCTGGATCGGTTGGACTACGTGCGCCAGGCCGGTGTGGAGAATGCGCAGATCAACGCGGCGCTGGCGACGATCCTGGAGGTGTCGTTGGACCAGATGCCTTCGTTGGAGGCAGACGAGCATGAGCGGGTGAAGAGTGGTTGGTCGGATGGGTTCAACGACATCTACTACCAGTCCTGGGTGTTGCGGGACCTGCAGGCCATGCACGCACAGATGATGCGGGAGTATCCGCAGCGTGCCCCCGCACCGTGGTTGCCGCGGCTGCTCAGCGACCCGCTGCGCGATACCCGATTTGTCTGGTAGCAGGAGCAAGATGGGCATCATCTGCCAGAGCAGGTAACACCGCTTTTGTAGAGTCGAGCTTGCTCGACTGCTCTCCGCTCAGCCATCGAAATGCACGAAGCACAGTGCGGACCAGCGGTCCGCACCTACCAAACACGGGTGCAGCGCCCCTGTAGAGTCGAGCCATGCTCGACTGCTCTTCGGTCAGCAAGCGAGGTGCCTGAAGCACGGTGCGGACCAGCGGTCCGCACCTACCAAGACCGGCGCGGCTCCACCACGCCCGTCCCACACCGCTGCGCTCGCCAGCCATGGGCCGGCGCTACCGTCACCCGCCGATATACGCGGTGATCTCCGCTTCGGCCAGCACCTGCCGCAGCTGCGCCACCGACGCGCGCCGCATCGGCTTCTCATCCACAGGTGACAGCGGCGCCTGGCGCAGGGCGTCATACGGCAGCACGGCCAGGTCGAAGGTCAGCTCTTCGGCACTGAATACCCACACCGGCACGTCCAGGCAGCGCTCACGGTCCATGCGCAGGCGACGCGTCCGCGATTCGGCGGGAATGCCGTGTTCGTCCAGGAAGCGGTGCACGGCCTCCGGGTCGTCGCTGTGCAGGTGCAGCTGCACGGGGCTGTTGGCGTCGGCGGTGCCGTCCAGCACGGGACCGGCCAGGCGAGGGGCGAAGCCGTGCAGGAACTCCAGCGCGCGCATCGCGGCTTCACGGCGGCGCTGCAGTTCGTTGCCGTGCTGGGGCCCGGAGAACAGCCGCTGGTACTCGCGCAGGGCGTCCTCGATCTCGGTATTGCGGGGCAGGGAGGCATCGTCGTGGATGCCGAGCCGGCTGGCGGCCTTCAACTTGGCCTGGTGGTAGTCGCGGATGCCGCCTTCGGCCATCAGGCGGGCGGCTTCGTGGGCGAGGCGGTGGCGCCGCTCGCGGGTCTGGCTGGCAGCATGCTGGCGGGCGCGATGCATGCGATGACTCCCTGTTGCGACCTGGCTACAGACTAGCGCACGGATGTGACATCTGCGTGGGTATGGCGGATGCAACTGCTTTGGTGGGTGCCGACCTTGGTCGGCACGGGGCGCCAACCAAGGTTGGTAACTACCGGGGCGGCATCGGTGCCAACCGAGGTTGGCACCCACCAACGCTTTGGTAGGTGCCGACCTTGGTCGGCACGGGGCGCCAACCAAGGTTGGCAGCTACCAGAGCAGCATCGGCGCCAACCAAGGTTGGCAACTACCGGGCCGGCATCGGCGCCAACCAAGGTTGGCATCTACCAGAGCAGCATCGGTGCCAACCAAGGTTGGCAGCTACCAGAGCCGCATCGGTGCCAACCAAGGTTGGCATCTACCAGAGCGGCATCGGCGCCAACCAAGGTTGGCATCTACCAGAGCGGCACCTACCGAACCCTTCCTCAGAAGATATCGAACGCGGCGGCGTCGGCCTGCGGCGTATTGAGGTTCAGGTCGTAGTCGGTCAGGCGGTCCATGTCTTCCACCTTCACCCACTCGGTCGCGCCGTTGAGGGTGGCCTGGACCATGCCGCTGGGCGGGTCGTTCTGCGCGATCGGGGTGTCCTTCAGCGCGGTGCGCATGTAGTCGATCCAGATCGGCAGGGCGGCCTTGCCACCGTATTCGCGGTAACCCAGCGAGCGGAAGTCGTCGCGGCCCACCCACACGGTGGTCACGTACGGCCCGCCGAAGCCGGAGAACCAGGCGTCGCGGTGGTCGTTGGTGGAGCCGGTCTTGCCGCCCACGTCCTCGCGGCCGAGCACCTTGGCCTGCACGCCGGTACCGCGCTGGACCACGTCGCGCATCATCGACACCAGCTGGTAGGCGGTGCGGGCATCGATCGCGCGCGGGGCGGTGCGGGCATCCGGGTTGGCCGGTGCCGCCGGGGTTTCGACCTTGGCTTCGGCCTTGGCCGCGGCGGCCGGGTCCACCTTCGGGGCCGGAGCGCCGAAGTTGAAGCCGTCCACCACCTGGTTGACCGGCTGGTCGCTGCTGCCGGCGCAGTCGCGGCAGGCCAGCGCCGGGTTTTCCTTGAACACCAGGTTGCCGTCGCGGTCATTGACCTGGTCGATCAGCCAGGTGTCCACGCGCGAGCCGCCGTTGGCGAACACGGCGTAGCCGCGGGCCACCGACAGCGGGGTCAGCGAGGCGGTACCCAGCGACATCGACAGGTTCGGCGGCAGTTCCGATTCGGCGAAGCCAAACTCGCTGATGTACTTGCGCGCATAGTCCACGCCCATGCCATCGAGCAGGCGCACCGAGACCAGGTTGCGCGACTGCACCAGCGCTTCACGCAGGCGCATCGGGCCGCGGAAGCCGCCACCGTCGTTCTGCGGGGCCCAGGTCTTGCCGCGGCGGTCGCGGAACACGACCGGGGCGTCGAGCACGATCGAGGCCGGGTTGTAGCCCTTGTCGAAGGCGGCGGCGTAGACGAACGGCTTGAAGCTCGAACCCGGCTGGCGACGGGCCTGGGTGGCGCGGTTGAACTTGTTGCCGGAGAAGCTGAAGCCACCCACCAGCGCCTTCAACGCGCCGTTGTGGGCATCCAGCGAGACCAGTGCGGACTGGCCGCGCGGGATCTGGTCCAGCAGCCACTCACCTTCCTTGGCCCCGGCGCGCACGCGCACGATGTCGCCGCGCTGCACCAGCTTGCCCGGGGTCTTGTTGGTCCACTTGGCGGCGCCGGCCGGCAGCACGATCTCGCTGCGGTTTGCCAGCACCACCGTTGCGCTGCCATCGGCACCGGTGCTGGCGACGATGGCCGGCAGCAGGCCGGCCTGGCCGTACATGCCACGCAGGTGCTCGGCCAGGGCAGCGGCGTCTTCGCCGGCACCCACCTGCACCTGCTTCTCCACGCCGTGCCAGCCGTGGCGGTGGTCGTACAGCAGCAGGCCGTCGCGCACCGACTGGTTGGCGGCGGTCTGCAGGGTGGCATCGATGGTGGTGGTGACGTGGTAACCCTTGTTGACCACATCGCCGCCGAAGCGGGCGATCATTTCCTGGCGCACCAGCTCGGCCACGTAGGGGGCATCGACCTGCACCGGCGGCTCATGTGCGGTGGCGTGCATCGGCACGGCCTTGGCCGCGTCGGCCTCGGCCTGGCTGACGAACTTCAGGTCGGCCATGCGCTGCAGCACGTAGTTGTCGCGGCGCTGGCGGGCACGTTCCGGGTTGGAGATCGGGTTGCCCGAAGACGGGAACTTGGGGATGCCGGCCAGCGAGGCCATTTCATCCAGGTCCAGCTCGTTCAGCTTCTTGCCGTAGTAGAACTCGGCGGCGGCGGCCACGCCGTAGGCGCGGTTGCCGAAGAAACTCTTGTTCAGGTACAGCTCGAAGATCTCGTCCTTGCTCAGCTCGGACTCGATCTTCCGCGCCAGCAGGATCTCGGCCAGCTTGCGGGTGTAGCTGTACTCGGAACTGAGGAAGAACTGGCGGGCGACCTGCTGGGTGATGGTGGAGCCACCCGGCACGCGCTTGTCGTTGGTGGTGGCCAGCAGCCACACCGCGCGGCCGATGCCCATGTAGTCCACGCCGCCATGCTCGTAGAAGCGGGCGTCCTCGGTGGCCAGGAAGGCCTGCTTCAGGCGCTCGGGCACGTCCTTCATGGTGATGGGGGTACGGCGGGTCTCGCCGAACACCGCCATCAGCTTGCCGTCGGCGGCATAGACGTACATGGGCTCCTGCATTTCCACGTCGCGCAGGGTCTGCACGTCGGGAAGCTTGGAGGACACGGCGTAGTACAGACCGCCCACGGCGGCCGCGCCGATCAGCGCCAGGACCAGGACAATCAGGAAGATCCAGCGCAGCCAGCGGCGGAGTCGAGTCATCGGGTTCAGATTCCGATTGCGAATTTCGTGGTCGCAGAGTATAGATTACGCAAGGTGGCGGCTGGGGTCGGCACCGGGGAGCGCAAGGGGAACAGTCAGGGGCTGCATGGTGAATCCGTGAAGGACTTCACAGCAGGGCCGTTGCCATTTGCTAAGAATACGTTATTAATGCTCGGGCGCAGGTCTTGCGTCCAAGTGCCCGTCGGCAGGGGAGAAACCGTGGGGCTCATCCCAAAAAGTCAGTCGCCGCTTGTAGGCGTCGACATCAGTTCGACTGCGGTAAAGCTTTTGCAGCTGTCCCGCAGTGGCAATCGTTTTCGTGTGGAACATTACGCTGTGGAACCTCTTCCGCCGAATGCGGTGGTGGAGAAGAACATCGTGGAAGTGGAGGCCGTGGGTGAGGCCATCCGCCGCGCGATGAACCGCTCGGGGAGCAAGGCCAAGCTGGCCGCTGCCGCCGTCGCTGGGTCGGCGGTGATCACCAAGGTGATCCCGATGCCGGCCGAGCTCGACGAGAACGACATGGAAGCCCAGATCGAGCTGGAAGCGGTCAACTACATTCCGTACCCGATCGAGGAAGTGAACCTGGACTTCGAGGTGATCGGGGCGATCCCGAACAACCCGGAGATGGTCCAGGTGCTGCTGGCCGCGTCGCGTTCGGAGAACGTGGAACTGCGCCAGTCGGCGCTGGAGCTGGGTGGCCTGCAGGCCAAGGTGATGGACGTGGAGGCCTTCGCGGTCGAGAACGCCTATGCCCTGGTCGCCAGCGAGCTGCCGGTATCCATCGAGGGTGTGGTCG
This sequence comes from Stenotrophomonas sp. 86428_Sma, assembly GCF_056481585.1. Lineage (NCBI taxonomy): Bacteria > Pseudomonadati > Pseudomonadota > Gammaproteobacteria > Lysobacterales > Lysobacteraceae > Stenotrophomonas > Stenotrophomonas sp. 86428_Sma. Next base: position 3,999,175 of record NZ_CM151156.1, on the reverse strand, counting down.
CGCTGGTCGACATCGGTGCCACCATGACCACCCTCAATGTCCTGCGCGGCGGCCGCAGCCTGTACAGCCGCGAACAGGTGTTCGGTGGCAAGCAGCTGACCGACGAGATCATGCGCCGCTACGGCCTGAGCTACGAGGAAGCCGGACTGGCCAAGCGCCAGGGCGGGCTGCCGGAAAGCTACGAGATGGAAGTGCTGGAGCCGTTCAAGGAAGCCACGGTCCAGCAGATCAGCCGCCTGCTGCAGTTCTTCTACGCAGGCAGCGAGTTCAACCGCGTTGATCACATCGTGCTGGCCGGTGGCTGCGCCGTGCTGGGCGGTCTGCCGGAAATGGTCGAGGAACAGCTGGGCGTGCCGACCGTGGTCGCCAACCCGCTGGCGCAGATGACCCTGGGGCCGAAGGTGAACGCGCATGCGCTGGCCCAGGATGCCCCCGCGCTGATGATCGCAACCGGTCTGGCGCTGAGGAGCTTCGACTGATGGCACGCATCAATCTATTGCCCTGGCGCGCCGAGCGGCGCAAGCAACGCCAGCGCGAGTTCTACGCAATGCTGGGCATGGCCGCGATCGGTGGCCTGCTGCTGTCGCTGGTGATCTGGTTCTACTACGACCGCCAGGTGAGCGGCCAGATGGACCGCAACGCCTATCTGGAAGCCGAGATCGAGAAGGTCAAGGAACAGAACAAGGAGATCGACCGCCTCGACGCGCAGAAGGAACGCCTGCTGGCCCGCAAGAAGGTGATCGAGGAACTGCAGGCCAAGCGCTCGCAGATGGTGCACCTGTTCGATGCGCTGGTGCGCACGATTCCCGATGGCCTGGTGCTGACCGCGCTGAAGCAGGAAGGCGACGTGCTGACCCTGGAAGGCCGTACCCAGTCCAATGCCCGTGTTTCGGCTTACATGCGCAATCTGGAGACCTCCGGTTGGATGACCAACCCGGAACTGTCGATCATCGAAGCGCGTGATCCCGAGAAGGACAAGGACGGCAAGGTGGGCCCGCTGGCCGACATCAAGGCGCTGCCCTATGTGTTCGTGGTCAAGGTGAAGCTGCCGGCACAGAGTGAGGAAGTGGCCGGTACGCCAGGCCTCAACGCCGATGGTTCGGTGGCAACGCCGGCTCCGCCCGCAGTGGCACCGCTTGCAGCCGGCCCGGATGCAGCGGCACCTGCTGCACCGGCCGCCGGCCAGCCTGCTGCTGCACCGGCTGCACCCGCTCCCGCCGCCGCGCCGGTCAACGCACCTGCTGCCACCCCGGCCCCGGCTACGCCGAACCAGCCGGCAGCCCCAGCTGCAAAGCCTGCGCCGAAGCCCGAGGGCAGCCGCCTGGCGCAGCCGCCGCAGGCCTTCAACGCCCCGCTGCAGGGGGATCGCGCATGAGCCAGAAAATCGATCTGAAGAACCTGGATTTCAACGACATCGGCAATTGGCCGCAGAAGGCCAAGATCGTCTTCTGCTCGCTGTTGGCGCTGGTGATCATGTTCGTGGCGTGGATGCTGCTGATCAGTGGCAAGCGCGAGGAACTGGCCGGCCTGGAATCGAAGGAAGTCGAGCTGCGTTCGGAGTTCACCAAGCAGCAGGAGCGTGCGGTGAACCTGGCGCCGCTGAAGCAGCAGCTGGCACAGATGGAACAGGTGCTGCAGCAGATGCTGCGGCAGCTGCCCAGCAAGACCGAAATGCCGGACCTGATCATCGACATCTCGCAGACTGCGCTGTCCAGCGGCCTGACCAACGAGCTGTTCGAGCCGGAGCAGGAGCAGGTCAAGGAGTTCTACGCCGAAAAGCCGATCAAGCTGCGCATGGTGGGCAGTTACCACCAGTTCGGTGCCTTCGTCAGTGGCGTGGCGTCGCTGCCGCGCGTGGTCATCCTGACCATGCACGACATCAACCTCAAGCCCAAGGACAAGACCAGCGGCAACGCCCGCAGCGGTGCGCTGGAGCTGTCCGGCACGGTCAAGACCTATCGCTATCTGGATGAGACCGAGGTGCAGGCACAGCAGGCGGCTGACGCCGGCAAGGAGGAGAAGAAGTGATCCGTTCCCTCTTTGCGCGTTGTGGGATGGCTGCCGTCGTGCTGATGCTGGCCGCGTGCGGCCGCGATGTGACCAGCACGCCGGGTGATGCACCGAATCTTGAAAAGTGGGTGGAAGGCGAGCGTGCCCGGCCGGCGCAGCCGCTGGAGCCGCTGCCGGTGATGCAGCAGTTCGAAACCTTCGAATACTCCGCACAGGGTCTGCGCGACCCGTTCACCGATGCCTGGACCAATCCGCAGCAGGGGAATGGCGGATTGCGTCCGGATCCGAACCGGCGCAAGGAGCCGCTGGAAGGCTTCCCGCTGGACGCACTGGACATGGTCGGCACCATCGGCACCGGAGCCGCCACCGTGGCGCTGGTGATGGGGCCGGACAAGGTGACCTACCGGGTACGCCCGGGCGGCTACCTGGGGCAGAGCGACGGGCGGGTCACGGCGGTCTTCGAAGACCACGTGGAGCTGATCGAACTGGTGCCGGATGGCGCGGGTGGCTGGCTGGAACGGCCGGCAACGCTCTCGCTTGAAGATCAATGATCGTTTACTGGGGATAGCACGATGACCTTTCACCAAGCCAAGGGGCTGCGTCCCATCCGGCGCTTTACCTTGAACCGTGTCAGCGCGTTGGGAGTCGCGCTGATGCTGGCCTGCGCTCCGGCGCTGGCCGCCGCACCGGCGGAAAAGCCGGTGGGCGCCACCGTGGCACCGGCGGCAGCGCCGGCCGGCCTGTCGGTGGCCAAGATCGATTTCAAGCGCGGCGATGATGGCGCCGGGCGCCTGATCGTCCAGTTCGACGGCCAGGGCGCGGTTCCGGACCTGCGTACGCAGGGCAACAGCGTGGTGGTCGATGTCGGTAACGCCCGACTGCCGGCCAACCTGCAGAAGCCGATGAACGTCATCGACTTCGCTACGCCGGTGCAGCGCATCGACGCCAAGCCGTCCGGTGCCGGTACCCAGCTGGTGCTGAGCACCGGCGGTGCGGTCGAATCACTGGCCTACCAGAGTGGCAACGAGTACGTGGTGGAGATCAGCCCGCGGCAGGCGCCGGCCGCCGTCGGTGCCGTCACCGCTGGCAGCGTCACCCAGGCTGCCAAGGCCGTCGGCCAGCGCGGTTTCACCGGCAAGCCGGTGACCTTCAACTTCCAGGACGTGCCGGTGCGCACCGTGCTGCAGCTGATCGCCGAGGAATCCAATCTCAACGTGGTGGCCTCCGATTCGGTACAGGGCAATGTGACCCTGCGCCTGGTCAACGTGCCGTGGGACCAGGCGCTGGACATCGTGCTGCGTGCCAAGGGCCTGGACAAGCGTCGCGATGGCAGCGTGATCTGGGTCGCTCCGCAGGCTGAGCTGGCCAAGTTCGAGCAGGAGAAGGAAGACGCGCGCATCGCCATCGAGAACCGCGAAGACCTGGTCACCGATTACGTCCAGATCAACTACCACAGCGCCACGCAGATCTTCAAAGCGCTGACCGAGGCCAAGGGCATCGGTGGCGGCAGTGGTGGCGGCAATGGCGGTGGTGGCGGCTCGTCGCAGGAGGAGAGTGGCTTCCTGTCCGGGCGGGGCCGCATCGTCGCCGACGAGCGCACCAACACGCTGATGATCAGCGACATTCCGAAGAAGATCGCGCGCATGCGCGAGCTGATCAGCGTGATCGACCGCCCGGTCGACCAGGTGCTGATCGAAAGCCGCATCGTCATCGCGACCGACACCTTCGCCCGCGAGCTGGGTGCGAAGTTCGGCATCAGCGGCAGCCGCGACAACGTGTACTTCAGCGGCAGCCTCGCTGCCAACGAGGAAACCCGCAAGTCGCAGGTCGATACCGCACTGGCCAACGCCAAGGCGGTCCGTGAGTGGCAGGCCGGTGGCAGCGTCGGCCCGGCGCCGATTCCCAGCGGCCCGACCATCAAGCGTGGCCTGAACTGGAACCTGCCGGTGGCTACGGCCAGCAATCCGGGTTCGCTGGCGCTGTCGATCCTCAACGCAGGCTACCTGCTGGACGTGGAGCTGTCGGCCATGCAGGAAGAGTCGCGGGGTGAGGTGATCTCCAACCCGCGCGTGGTCACCACCAACCAGCGCGAGGCGATGATCAAGCAGGGCAAGGAAATCGGCTACGTCACCATCAGTGGCACCGGTGCTGCCGGTGGCGCCGGTTCCACCCCGAACGTGCAGTTCAAGGAAGTGGTGCTGGAACTGCGGGTGACCCCGACCATCACCAACGACAACCGCGTGTTCCTCAACATGCAGGTGAAGAAGGACGAAGTTGACCGCCTGATCGAACTGCAGGGCTACGGCACGGTACCGTCGATCAACCGCCGTGAGGTCAACACCGCGGTGCTGGTCGAGGATGGACAGACCGTGGTCATCGGTGGTGTGTACGAGTTCACCGACCGCAGCAGCATCAGCAAGGTGCCGTTCCTGGGCGACGTGCCGTTCCTGGGCAACCTGTTCAAGAAGCGCGGCCGCAACAAGGACAAGGCCGAGCTGCTGGTGTTCGTGACCCCGAAGGTGCTGCGCGTGGCCAAGCAGAACTGAGCCCGCGCCTCCGCGAAACGCAGAAGGGCCGCCCTGCGCGGCCCTTCTGCGTTTCCGCCAGTAGATCCACGCCGCCCATGTCCAGTAGATCCACGCCGCCCATGTCCAGTAGATCCACGCCGCCCATGTCCAGTAGATCCACGCCATGCGTGGATGGGCCGTTCAGCCGTTCTTGATGCCATTCGCAGGGCACCCTGCGATGATGTCGGGAACCCGTGCCGTCCCGCGCCGGTCAAAGGCCTCCATGAACCTGCCACCGCCGATGCCCGAAACCGTCTCGCCGCCGTCCGCGCCGGCCACCTCCCGCCTGCATGCCGCTTTCAGCCAGCTGCGCGACGCATTGTCGGCCGAGATCGTGGGCCAGGCCGCGCTGGTCGAACGCCTGCTGATCGCGCTGCTGGCCGATGGCCACCTGCTGGTGGAAGGTGCCCCGGGCCTGGCCAAGACCACGGCGATCCGCGCGCTGGCCTCGCGCCTGGAGGCCGACTTCGCCCGCGTGCAGTTCACCCCGGACCTGCTGCCGGCCGACCTGACCGGCACCGAGATCTGGCGCCCGCAGGAAGGCCGCTTCGAATTTGTACCCGGCCCGATCTTCCATCCGATCCTGCTGGCCGATGAAATCAACCGAGCGCCAGCCAAGGTGCAGTCGGCACTGCTGGAAGCGATGGGCGAGCGCCAGGTCACCGTGGGCCGCCACACCTACGCGCTGCCGCCGCTGTTCCTGGTGATGGCCACGCAGAACCCGATCGAGCAGGAAGGCACCTTCCCGCTGCCGGAAGCGCAGTTGGACCGTTTCCTGATGCATGTGCGCATCGGCTACCCGGACCAGGCCGCCGAATCGGAGATCCTGCGCCTGGCCCGCGAGCGTGCCCGTGGTGCGTTGGGCGAAGCCGCACAAGCGCCGGAAAAGCTGCCGATGCAGGATGTGTTCGATGCCCGCCGCGAAGTGCTGGACCTGCACATGGCGCCGGCGCTGGAACGCTACCTGATCGAGCTGGTGCTGGCCTCGCGTGATCCGTCGCGCTATGACGCTGGCCTTGGCCGCCGCATTGCATGGGGCGCCAGCCCGCGCGGTTCCATCGCGCTGGAACGCTGTGCACGCGCGCGCGCCTGGTTGGCTGGCCGCGATTTCGTCACCCCCGATGACGTGCGAGCGGTTGCTGCCGACGTGCTGCGCCATCGCGTGCTTCCCAGCTACGAAGCCACCGCTGAAGGCTGGGATGGCGAACGCCTGGTGCAGGAGCTGCTGGCCCGGGTGCCGGCACCCTGAGCCTGCGCATGACCGATCCATCCCTGCACCACGCCTCCTCCGTCAGTGACGGTGACGGGCTGCGCCCGCAACTGTCCGAACTGGTGGCGCTGCGCCGCCTTGCACAGCGACCGCCGCCGCCACGCCGTGGCCGCGCCGGCAACGCCGGGCAGGCGCCGTCGCCGCTGCGTGGGCGCGGCATGGAATATGCCGAGTCGCGCGAGTACGTGGCCGGTGACGATGCACGCCATATCGACTGGCGGGTGACCGCACGGACCGGTCGTGCCCATACCAAGTTGTTTCAGGCCGAGCGCGAGCGGGTCAGCCTGATCGTGGCCGATACCTCGCCGGCCCTGTACTTCGGCACCCGCGTGCGCTTCAAATCGGTGCAGGCTGCACGCGCGGGCGCCGTCGCCGCGTGGTCGGCACAGCGTCGTGGCGATCGCATCGGCGCCCTGCGTGGCAGCGACCGTGAACCACCGATTGCACCGGCAGGCGGCCCGCGCGGCGTATTGCGCGTGCTGGACGCGCTCACCCGCTGGTATGCGCAGCCCCCGGCCGATGACCTTGGCCTGGAACGTGCGCTGGACCATGCCGGTCGCGTCCTGCGCCCGGGTGCACGTGTGCTGGTGCTGGCCGATCCGCAGCAGGCCATCCGTATTCCGCCGGCGCGCTGGAGTGCGCTGGCCCAGCACCACGACCTCAGCCTGGTGCTGCTGGTGGATCCATTGGAACTGCAGCCTCCGTCGGCCGCGCTGCAGTTCCAGACCCTGCAGCAGCGCATCGGCCTCGACCTGCGCCGCAGCGAGGTCCAGGCCCATTGGCAGGCGCATTTCGTTGAACCGCTGCAGGAGCTGCGGCGCCAGCTGGGAGCGCGCCGCGTCGATGTGCAGGTGCTGTCCACCGACGCGCCCAGTGATGCCTGGCTGGCGCCCTCACCGACCGAGGTGCCGGCATGAGCGCGAACCTGCCGCTGCGCGATGTGCAGGTGCCACCCGCTCCATCATGGTGGCCGCCGGCACCGGGCTATCTGATGATCGGCGGCGTGATGCTGCTGTTGCTGGCGGTGGCTGCATTCTTCTGGTGGCAGCGTCGCCGTCGCCGCCAACGCTGGTTGCAGCTGTTCGATCAGGAGCTGGCATCCACCGCCGATGCTGCTGCGGAACTGGCAGCGATCGCCGGACTGCTGCGTCGCGCCGCACGCCAGGCGCAGCCCGGCAGTGAATCCCTGCGCGATGACGCCTGGTGGCAGCGCGTGGATCCGCAGGGCACATTGCCGGAAGCACGCCGAAGCCTGTTGGCCGAAGGTGCTTATCGCCCACGCGTGGACGTCAACGAGGTGGCCGCAGTACGCCGCTGGGCGCGCGAGCGCTATCTGGCCATGCTGCTGGAGCGGCGCCGATGAATCTGCTGGCAAGTTACTGGCCATGGCCGGACCTGCAGCTGGCGTGGCCGTTGGCCCTGCTGGCGCTGCCGTTGCCGTTGCTGATGCGCTGGTGGAAGCGTCGTGCCGATCCCGGCGCTGCGCTGCGGGTGCCCTATGCGGCGACGGAACTGGAAGCGCTGTCCGGTGGTGGCCGCGTTGACGTGTCGTGGCTGCGCACGCTGCTGTTGTGGCTGGGTTGGTGCGCGCTGTGCGTCGCACTGGCTCGCCCGCAACAGCTGGGTGAAGCGATCACGCCGCCGCAGGAGGGCCGGCAGATGATGCTGGCGATGGACGTGTCCGGCAGCATGGGCGAGGGCGACATGGTGCTGGGCGGGCAGGCGGTGGATCGCCTGACCGCGGCCAAGGCCGTGTTGGCCGATTTCCTTGATCGTCGTGCCGGTGATCGCATCGGCCTGCTGATCTTCGGCGACCGCGCCTACACGCTGACGCCGCTTACGGCCGATCTGGCCAGCGTGCGCGACCAGCTGCGCGACAGCGTGGTCGGCCTGGCTGGGCGCGAGACCGCCATCGGTGATGCCATCGGCCTGGCGGTGAAGCGCCTGCGCAGCCAGCCTGAAGGCCAGCGCGTACTGATTCTGCTGACCGACGGCGTCAGCAATGCCGGCGTGCTGGAACCGCTGCGTGCCGCCGAAGTCGCGCGTGCCGAGGGCGTGCGTATCCACACCGTCGCCTTTGGCGGTGATGGCAGCATGCGCCTGTTCGGTATTCCCATTTCCGCCGACCAGGATCCGGTCGACGAGGCTACCTTGAAGAAGATCGCGAGCATGACCGGCGGCCAGTTCTTCCGCGCCCGCGACACTGCACAGCTGGCCGGCATCTACGCCGAACTGGACCGGCTCGAGCCGATCGCTGCGAAGGGACCAAGCCTGCGACCGCGCGAGGAACGCTATGCATGGGCGCTGGGCCTGGCCTTGCTGCTGGGCGCTTTGGCCTGGCTGTGGCCGGAGCGTCGCCGATGATCGCGCTTGCTTCGAATCTTCCCGACTGGAACGCGCTGCACTTCCTGCGTCCGGAATGGCTGTGGGCGTTGCTGGCGCTGCCGTTGATCATCGCTGTGGCGTTGTATCGGCAGCGGCGCAGCGACGTGTGGCGAACAGCGGTGGATGCCCACCTGTTGCCGCATCTGCTGGCTGCGGGCACGCGCCGCCGTGCACGCCTGCCCTGGGCCGTGCTGCTGGGCTGGACCCTGGCAGCGCTGGCCATGGCCGGGCCGAGTTGGCGGCAGCAGGCACAACCGATGTTCCAGGCCAGCGCACCGCTGCTGGTCGTGCTGGATCTGTCCAGCCGGATCAATGCCACCGATCTGCCGCCGTCGCGCCTGCTGCAGGCTCGGGCGAAAGTGGGCGAGCTGCTGCGTGCCCGCCAGGGTGGCCAGGTGGGCCTGGTGGTCTATGCCGAGGATGCCTACACCGTGGCACCGCTGACCGATGACGGCAGCAACGTCGCGCTGTATCTGGACGCGCTGTCGCCGGATGTGATGCCGCGCGACGGACAACGCGCCGACCGTGGCATCGACTGGGCGACGCGGTTGATGCGCCAGATCGGGGCATTGCGGGGGCAGATCCTGCTGGTCAGCGATCAGGCGGATGATGAAGCGGCACTGGCCGCAGCGCAGGCGCGCAGCCTCGGCATGCAGGTGTCGGTACTGGGGCTGGGCACATCTGCCGGTGCGGCGTACCGGGATGGCACTGGGCAGATCCGCCAGGCCGCGCTGGATGAAGGCAGCCTGCGTGCGGTGGCGACCGCAGGCGGAGGCCGCTATGCCCGCATCGCCACCGATGACAGTGATCTGCGTGCGCTGGGCGTACTTGATGCACGCGAAGGTACTGCGGCGCAGCGGCCCGGCGAGGGCAAGCAATGGCGTGATGAAGGGTTCTGGCTGCTGCCACCGGTGATGCTGCTGGCGCTGCTCGCTTTCCGTCGCCGCGCGCTGCTGGCGGCGGTGCTGGCGGTGGGCCTGCTGCCATGGATGAGTGATGTGCAGGCGCAGGCGCAGGCGCAGGCGCAGGCGCCTGCGGTGCCGGCCGCACCGCCGGCGCAGGGCACGCTGTGGAAGCGCGCCGACCAGGTGCAGCACCAGCGTCTGGCCGAAGGTGCGCAGGCTTACCGCAACGGTGATTTCGCCAGTGCCCGCAAGCAGTTCGAGGGCATCGACAGCGATGCGGGCTGGTACAACCTGGCCAATACGCTGGCCCGCCAGGGCAACTACGACGAAGCCATTGCCGCCTACGACCGCGCGCTGGCACTGCATCCCGGCATGGCCGATGCGGTCGCCAACCGTGCCGTGGTCGATGCCGCGCGCAAGCGCAAGCCGTCGGGTGGCAAAGGCCAGGATCAGCAGAAGCCACCGCAGAACGGGCAGCAGAAGCAGCAGAACGATTCACAGGGCCAGCAGAATCCGCAGGGCCAGCAGCCGCAGCAGGGCCAGCAGAATCCTGGTCAGGGACAGTCGCAGTCGGGTCAGCAGGGCCAGCCCAATCCCGGTGACGACAAGAACCAGTCGAGCCCGCAGCCCGGCGAGCGTGGCCGCGATGGACAGCAGGCGCCACCACAGGTGGAGGATGCCAAAGCGCAGGCCCAGGCTGATGAGCAGCAGCGCCAGCGCATGCAGCAGGCCATGCAGCAGGCACGTGAGGGCAAAGGCGATCAGGATGGCAAGCCCGTGCCAGGCAGCGACGGCACCACCCCACGCCAACGCGAGGAGCAGCAGGCGGTGGAGGCGTGGATGCGGCGCGTGCCGGATGATCCGGGCGCATTGCTGCGGGCCAAGTTCCAGCTGGAAAACGAACGCAGGAAGAGGGAAGGGCGATGACGCGGGCGATCAACATGCACGGGCACTGGCCCCGACAGGTACTGGCGGCACTGCTGCTGTGGCTGCCGCTGCTGGCCTGGGCGCAGCCGCGTGCGTGGCTGGACCGCGACCGCATCGCGATGGGCGACACGGTCACGCTCAATGTCGAGAGCGACCAGGGCGCCCCTGACTTCACACCGTTGCGCACCGACTTCGACCTCAGCGGGCAGACCAGCAGCCGCCAGGTAGCGTGGAGCAACGGCAGCATGCAGCAGCGCAATCTGTATGGCGTGGCACTCACGCCACGGCGTAGCGGTGCACTGGTGGTGCCGGGCCTGCAGGTGGGCAGCGTACGTACCGCACCGTTGACCCTGCAGGTGGATGCCGCTGCCGTGGCCGGTCCCGACAGCAATGCGGTGGCGTTCATCGAAACCGCTGTCGATGACGAGACACCGTATGTGCAGCAGAGCGTAGGCGTGGTGGTGCGGTTGTATTTCGCTTCGCAGCTGGCCTCCGGCGAACTGGTGCTGGATACACCGGCCGGCGCGTCGTTGCAGCGGGTGGGCGATGACCGCACCGATGTGCGACAGGTCAACGGCCGCCGCTACAACGTGGTCGAGCGGCGCTTCCTGCTGATCCCCGAGCGCAGCGGTGCACTTCGGCTGGCCGGTGCGCGCTTCAGCGGGCGCAGTGCCGGTGGCTTCTTCGACGATTTCTTCGGCGGCGGCGACGGGCGCATGAATGCCACTGGCGCGGACCGCACGTTGCAGGTGCAGGCGCAACCGGCACAGGCGCCGCAGCCATGGCTGCCGCTGCAGGGCCTGCAGCTGCGCTACACCAGTGCACCGACCAGCGCCCGTACCGGCGAGGCGGCCAACGTGGTGGTGGAGGCGATTGCCGAAGGCGCTACCCGCGCGCAGTTCACCGATCTGCCGGTGCCCGACGTCGGCAACGCCGCGCAGGTGTTCGCAGAACCTGCGCAGTACGAAGAGACCTTCAATGGCAGTACGCCGCGGCTGAAGATCACCCGCCGCTATTCCATCGTGCCGCGCCAGCCGGGTTCGCTGGTGGTGCCGGGGCCGCGCCTGCCGTGGTGGGACGTGCGCAATGGCAAGGCACAGGAAGCGAAGCTGCCGGACCTGACGCTGGCCGTGGTGGCCGGTAACGGGGCTGGCAGTGCGCCACCTGCACCGCTGCCGCCGATCGACACCGATGCGGCGCTGCCGGATGGCGATGGCCAGGACAGCCGTATCGCGGCGACCGATCCGCGCGCCAGTGGTTTGTCCGAGCGTCCGTGGCCGTGGATGGGCGCCGCCATCGGCCTGGCGTTGCTGTGGCTGCTGACGCTGTTGTGGGGCTGGCAGCGAGGCCGTCGCCCGCGCGTGGCGGCGCCCGTGGCGGCCAAGGGCGCTGTGCCGGCTGTGGCGACTGGACGTGCAGGCGTGGCCGAACTGCGCCGCGCGCTGGATGGTGAAGGGTTTGATCAGGTGGAAGCGCAGCTGTGTGCGATGGCCGGTGTCGAACGTATCGAGCAGGTCATCACGCGGCTCGATGACCCGGCCCAGCGGCAGGTGCTGCAGGAACTGCAGCAGGCCCGATGGGGCGGGCAGGGTGATCTTGCGCCGCTGCGCACGCGCCTGCGCGAGGTCTTCCGTGACGGACCGCACTGGTCGGCGGCTGCAGGCACCGCTGACACTGGCCTGGCGCCGCTGTATCCGCCGCGGCGAACCTGAACCGGCGCCGCTTGCGCGCTTTGTTAGAGTGCATTCATTTTTCGAGGAAACCCGCGCATGACAGCAGCTGCTGCCGACAAGAAGAAGTTGCCCCTGCATTGGAAGATGGGCATCGGCTTTGCGATCGGCCTGATCCTGGGACTGATCGTGCACGCCCTGGGCGGCAGCGTCGATGGTCTGCAGGCCGGTGCCAAGTGGGTAATGGACTACATCACCACCCCGGCTTCGGGCCTGTTCCTCAACCTGATCTTCATGTTGATCGTGCCGCTGATCTTCTCGGCGCTGATCATGGGTGTGTCGGAGATGGGCGACATCCGCGCCCTCGGCCGCATCGGCTGGAAGACCCTGGCCTATACCGTGCTGCTGTCCGGCATTGCCGTGGGCATCGGGCTGGTGCTGGTGAACCTGCTCAAGCCGGGTGTGGGCGTCGACCCGCAGGTCGCTGCGATGATGCTGTCGGAGAACGCCGAGCGCAGCAAGGAGATTGTCGCGGGCATCCACGGTACGCCGAAGGGCATGGACATGCTGCTGTCGATCGTGCCGAGCAACGTGCTGCAGGCCGCGTCTGACAACGGCGCGATCCTGTCGCTGATGTTCTTCGCGCTGATGTTCGGCATCGGCATGGTGCTGACCGACAACGAGAAGGTCGCGCCGCTGCGCCGCGCCATCGAAGGCGTGTTCGAAATTTCGATGACCCTGATCAACCTGGTCATCCGCCTGGCCCCGTATGCGGTGGCCTGCTTCATGTTCAACCTGGCCGCGCTGTTCGGCTTCGAGCTGATCATCCGCCTCGGTGCCTACGTGGGCGTGGTGGTGCTGGCACTCGGCCTGCACATGGTGGTGAGCTACGGTACGGCCGTATGGCTGTCCGGTCGTTCGCCGCTGTCGTTCTTCCGCGATACCCAGGAAGCGACGGTGATGGCGTTCTCCACCGCCTCCAGCAACGCCACCCTGCCGACCGCGCTGCGCGTGGCCGACCAGATGGGCCTGCCGCAGCGCGTGTCGCGCTTCGTGCTGACCGTGGGCGCCACCGCCAACCAGAACGGCACCGCGCTGTTCGAGGGCGTGACGGTGATCTTCCTGGCCCAGTTCTTCGGCGTGGACCTGAGCATCGGCCAGCAGATCATGGTGATGGCGGTCTGCATCCTCGGTGGCATCGGCACGGCCGGCGTGCCGTCAGGCTCGCTGCCGGTGGTGGCGATGATCTGCGCGATGGTGGGCGTGAACCCGTTGGGCATCGGCCTGATCCTGGGCGTGAACCACTTCCTGGACATGTGCCGTACCGCGCTGAACGTGACCGGCGACCTGGCCCTGACCACCCTGGTGGCCAAGGGCGAATCGCACGATGGCCCGGCGCTGGGCCCGCAGCAGGACTGAGTCCGGATTCCCGTCCCCGGACTCCGGGGACGGGTAGTGCCGGCCGCTGGCCGGGTACGCGTCATCGCATGCGCGCTGCCGCTCCCACGTTTCGCGATGCGAATCGCGGGCCCCCTTACCGGCCTCCACACCCCGGCGCCTATGGCGCAGCCCCCGAACTCCGGGGGCGGGTAGTGCCGGCCGCTGGCCGGGTACGCGTCATCGCATGCGCGCTGCCGCTCCCACGTTTCGCGATGCGAATCGCGGGCCCCCCTTACCGGCCTCCACACCCCGGCGCCTATGGCGCAGCCCCCGAACTCCGGGGGCGGGTAGTGCCGGCCACTGGCCGGCAACTCCATGATCTTCATTGAATTCCGCGCAACTGCCGGCCAGCGGCCGGCACGACCGGGCAAGGTGAACCGACCCCCCGCCCGGCGACTATGGGACAATAGGCCGCCCGCACGTCCGCGGCCGCCTCCCGATTCCGACAGAACCATGACGCAGCCTACCCGTCGCCAGTTGGCCAACGCCATCCGCTTCCTTGCCGCCGATGCGGTTGAAACCGCAAAGTCCGGCCACCCCGGCATGCCCATGGGCATGGCCGACATCGCCGAAGTCCTCTGGAACGACTATCTCCGCCATAACCCGAGCAACCCGCACTGGTTCAACCGCGACCGTTTCGTGCTGTCCAACGGCCACGGTTCGATGCTGCAGTACGCGCTGCTGCACCTGAGCGGTTACGACCTGCCGATCGAGCAGCTGAAGCTGTTCCGCCAGCTGGGCAGCCACACCGCCGGCCACCCGGAACGCCACGAGACCCCGGGCGTGGAAACCACCACCGGCCCGCTGGGCCAGGGTTTCGCCAATGCCGTGGGCTTCGCCCTGGCCGAGAAGCTGCTGGCACAGCGCTTCAACCGCCCGGAACTGGAAGTGGTCGACCACCGCACCTGGGTGTTCATGGGCGATGGCTGCCTGATGGAAGGCGTGTCGCATGAAGCCGCTTCGCTGGCCGGTACCTGGGGCCTGCACAAGCTGGTCTGCTTCTGGGACAACAACCACATCTCCATCGACGGCAACGTCGAGGGCTGGTTCACCGACAATACCCCGGAGCGTTTCGAGGCCTATGGCTGGAACGTCGTGCGCGATGTCGATGGCCACGACCCGGAAAGCATCAAGGCCGGCATCGAGGCCGCGCTGTCGCAGAGCGACAAGCCGACCCTGATCTGCTGCCGCACCACCATTGGTTTCGGTTCGCCGAACAAGGCGGGCAAGGAATCCAGCCACGGCGCACCGCTGGGCAAGGACGAACTGGAAGCCACCCGCAAGCAGCTGGGCTGGGAATACGGTCCGTTCGAGATCCCGCAGGCGATCTACGACGGCTGGCGCGCCAATGGCGCTGGCACCCTGCGCCAGGCCGAGTGGGAACAGCTGTTCGACAAGTACGCCAGCCAGTACCCGGCTGAAGCGTCCGAGCTGACCCGCCGTTCGCATGGCGAGCTGCCGGCCGACTTCGTTGCCAAGGCCGATGCCTACATCGCCCAGGTGGCCGCTGAAGGCCCGACGATCGCCTCGCGCAAGGCCTCGCAGCTGGCCATCGAAGCCTACGCCCCGCTGCTGCCGGAAATCGTCGGCGGCTCGGCCGACCTGGCGCACTCCAACCTGACCCTGTGGAAGGGCAGCAAGTCGGTTGCCAGCGACGACGCCAACGCCAACTACGTGTACTACGGCGTGCGCGAGTTCGGCATGACCGCCATTGCCAACGGCCTGGCCCTGCACGGCGGCTTCATTCCGTTCGACGCCACCTTCCTGGTGTTCAGCGACTACGCCCGCAACGGCGTGCGCATGAGCGCGCTGATTCCGGCCCACGCCATCCACGTCTACACCCACGACTCGATCGGCCTGGGCGAAGACGGCCCGACCCACCAGCCGGTGGAGCACCTGGCCTCGCTGCGTTACATCCCGAACAACGACGTGTGGCGTCCGTGCGATGCGGTCGAGTCGGCGGTGAGCTGGAAGGCTGCGATCACCCGTCAGGACGGCCCGAGCTGCCTGGTGTTCAGCCGCCAGAACCTGCCGCACCAGCCGCGCAACGCCGAGCAGATCGCCCAGATCGAGCGCGGTGGCTACGTGTTGGCCGATGCCGCCGGCACCCCGGACGTGATCCTGATCGCCACCGGTTCGGAAGTCTCGCTGGCCACCGAAGCCAAGGCCCAGCTGGACGCGGCCGGTATCAAGACCCGCGTGGTCTCGATGCCGTCCACCGACGTGTTCCTGCGCCAGGATGCGGTCTACCGTGAATCGGTGCTGCCGAATGCCGTGCGCAAGCGCGTGGCCGTGGAAGCCGGCGTCACCGGTTTCTGGCGCCAGTTCGTCGGCCTGGACGGTGCGGTGATCGGTATCGACACCTTCGGTGCCTCGGCCCCGGCCGACCAGCTGTACAAGCACTTCGGTATCACCACCGCCCACGTGGTGGAAGCCGCCAAGGCGCTGTAAGCAGCCTCGGGAAGCAGGAAGGGAAAGGCCGGCGCACGCCGGCCTTTTCTTTGCCGCAAGAAAAAGGGGACGGAGGGGATTAAGTCGTTTGTGCACAAACGACTTAATCCCCTCCGTCCCCTTTTTTCAGGCGGTGCGTGCCAGTGCGAGGCGCAGCAGTCTCGCGTCCAGGCGCTCGCCGAAATCCTTCGGTGCCTGCAGGCCCATACGCTGCAGGTACACCGCATCGCCGTCGCCAGCCGGTTGCCGCAGCGCTGCCCAGACGGTACGCAGTTTGTCGCCGCGGGTCTGCGTGTTGGCCTTCAGCCAGCCCAGCGCTTTCACCAGCACCTGCTCGATCTCGTTGAAGTCGCTGCCCAACGGATAGTCGGGCAGGCTGCCATCGACGCGGAACGGTGCCAGTGCCGCGGACAGTGCCTGCGGCGTGTTGCGCTGCTGGCGCTCCGGATCCGGTTGCGTGGCCGCCAGCAGCTTGCGCGAGGCGTGTGCCTGCTGCAGCAGGCCGCCCTGGAACGGGGTCTCGGTGATCGCGGTCATTGCATGCACGCAGTCCTCGTCGGTCAAGCCGCGCAGATCGGCGATGCCGTATTCGTTGAGGTAGATGTCGCGCAGGTGGCGTGGGATGGTGGTGTGCCCGTAGTTCCAGCGCACGTTGGATTCGCGCTGGCCCTTGTCATCGCGCGCGGCGCGGAACATCAGCACGCTGCGCGCTTCCGGCAGCGCATGTGCCATCGCCACGAAGTTGTACTGACCACCCACGCCGGACACCACACGTCCATCATCCAGCGCATCCGACACCGCCGCGCCCAGCGCGGTGGCCATCATGCAGGAGTTGAAGAAGCGCGCGTGCCGGCGCTGCAGGCGTTCCAGTGTCTCGTTGCCACCGTACAGCTGGTTGATCTCGCTGATGCGGCGCATGCCGATCGCACGGCATTCGTCTTCCGGCAGCGTGCGCAACCACTCGTAGAACTCCGGCGAGCCCAGGTAGAAGGCGCCATGCAGATACTCGCCCTCGGCAGCCAGGGTGGCGTGGTCGATGGACAGCGTGCTGCCGTTCTCGATGCGTTGCATCAGCGCCAGGTCATCGTGCACCTTGCGCTTGATCACGCCGGTCTGCACCAGCCGGCGGAAGCCCTCGTTGAGCATTTCGCTGCAGCCATACAGGCCGACCTCGAACGGATCCAGTCCGCCGATTTCCTGCACCAGCGGGTGGCTGGCCAGCTGCGGATCCAGCGCGTGCAGCACGCGGCGGTAGCGGGCGTTGTCGGTGTGGCGCAGCACCAGCGCATGGCTGAGCGCGTCGGCCAGCGTGCCGATGCCAATCTGCAGGGTGCCGCCGTCGCGCACCAGTGTGCTGGCATACAGGCCGATCGCGTAGTCGGCATCGCCGACCGGCTGCCGCGGCAGCCCGAACAACGCCGGGTACGGTGGTGGCGGGGTGATCACCAGATCGAAGAACGACACATCGACCGTGGCCGAGCCACCCAGGTAGGGTAGCTGCGGATCGATCTCGGCGATCAGCAGCGGGCGAGGCAGCCCGCGAGCGGTCATCGCATCCAGCGTGTCCTGGGTGATGTCGTTGTTGCACGACAGCGAGAGCCGGCGGTCGTTCGGCCGCATCGCCACCTTCTGCACGATCACCTGCGGCGCGCGCTGCGCCACCGCATCGGCGGCGTGGGTGTAGTTCAGGCTGGTATAGCTGGACTGCGCCTGCCGCGAGCCGAGCAGGGCGCCGGACTGCATGTAGAACTCTTCCACCTGCACATGTGCCGGCAACGCGTCGCGCGCGATCGCATCGGCATAGGCCAGGCGCGGGAAATCGTCGCCGAAATGGCGCTGCGCGAACGGCGCCATGAAGCGCGCTTCCAGGCCGTTGCCGCGCGCCTTCGGCGGGTTCAGCGACAGCGCGGTATACAGCTGCAGTGGCCGCGACGGATCGTGCTCGACGCGTGCGTAAAGGGCATTGAGCAGCCGATGCGGCTTGCCCAGTGCCAGCGGTGCCCCGATCCGCAGCGGCCCGTCCACGCGCGCAAACAACCAGTCGACGGCGGCGTCCAGGTCGGTGAGGTGTTCGGTCATGCGGGGCGGTCCTGCGTGTCGGGGAGTGCGGGCATTACAGCATGTCGGGCTTGAACCGCCGTCGACGGGAGACTTCGGCGCCAGACACCATGAACCGCCCATCGCCCCGGTAATGCATCGTGCGCGGCAGTTTCGGCCGGGGCGCAACATGGGCGCGTACGATTTCCCAGATGAACAGGTTGTTCGACGCCACCTGGCTGTCGTCGTACAAGCGGCATTCGAAGCACGAATGGCATTGGCCGACCAGCGGCGCGCCGACCTCGCGCGCGGGCAGCGCATCAAGCTCGAAACGGGCGAACTTGTCGACCTCGCGGCCGCTGCAGTTGCCGATGTCCACCACGGTATCGAGCAGTTCCACACCCGGCACATTGATCACGCACTCGCCGCTGCCACGCGCCAGCGCATGGCTGTGGTTTGCGTCCCACAGGTAGGTGGCGACCAGCGAAGGCGAGAAGCCCATCACCATGTGCCAGCCCATCGTCATCAGGTTGCGCTGGCCGCGCCAGGCGGTGCTGACCAGCACGACCGGCCCGGGTTCGAGGAAGCGGCGGGCCTGCTCGACCGGGAATTCCTTCTTGGGCAGCGCTTTCATCCGGGGCCTGGGGCGGGAGGAATCGATGCTGGCGCAGCCGGGATGAACCTGGAGTCGAGGGGCTTGACAGACGATTCGATTACGCGCGTAATCGGGTCGTCGATTACGGATGTAAACCATGACCCCGATCAGCGAAGCCGAAGCCGTTGTGATGGAGGTGCTATGGCAGCAGGCACCGCGTAGCGCCGATGACGTGGTCGCCGCACTGGCCCACCGTGACTGGGCCGAGCCGACCATCAAAACCCTGCTCAACCGCCTGCTGACCAAGGGCGCGATTGCTGCCGAGCGCGATGGCCGGCGCTACCTGTACCGGCCGCTGCTGCAGCGGCAGGCCTGGGTGGAGGCGCAGAGCCAGGACTTCATTGGTCGTGTCTTCGAAGGGCGCGTTGCGCCGTTGGTTGCGCACTTCAGCGAACGCGGCCAGTTGAGTGCGCAGGACATCGCCGAACTGAAGAAACTGATCCAGGAGCTGGACCATGACTGAGCTGCTCGATGGGCTGTGGCAGGCCAGCCTGTGGCTGGCGGTGGGCGTGGTCGTGCTGGCGGTGCTGCGACCCTTGCTGGTGCGGCTGGGGGGCGTGGCGTTGGCCTACCGCAGCTGGTGGCTGCTGCCGTTGCTGCTGCTGGCACTGATGCTGCCGTTGCAGCAGGTGGCACTTCTGGAGCATGTGCCAACGCTGCCGCTGAAAGTGGTACCCGGCGCCGTCGAAGGCATGGCAGGGCAGTCGTTGCCGTGGGCCGGGCTGTTGCTGCTGGCATGGATGCTGGGGGCGGTCCTTTGTCTGCTACGCGATCTACGTGCGCAGCGGCGCTTTGAACGTGGCATGGGCCAACTGTGTGCACGCGCCGATGGCAGCTGGCAGGCCAGCGCCGACCCGGGCCTGCCCGCGCTGGTCGGCCTGTGGCGTCCGCGCATCGTGGTAGGCCCGGATTTCGACCAGCAGTTCACCGCACAGGAGCAGGGCCTGATCCTGCAGCACGAGCGCAGCCACCGTCGCAATGGCGATCACTGGGCCAATGGGGCGCTGCTGATGGCACGCGCGGTGTTCTGGTTCCATCCGCTTCTGCCGTGGGCCTCCCGCCGATTCCTGCGTGACCAGGAGCTGGCCTGCGATGCCCGCACCATTGCCCCGCAGCCTGCGCTGCGCGGTCTCTACGCCAGCACGCTGCTGAAGGCGCAGCTGGTCCATCCGGTTGCGCCAGCGGTCTGCCATTGGCGCAGCCAACCCGTGTTGAAGGAGCGTATCGCCATGTTGAAGCAGTCCAAGCGGAAGGCATTGCCGTGGGTGTCGGGGCAGGTGCTGGTGGTCGGGTTGTGTCTGGGAATGGGAGCGGTGGCGTGGGCCAGCCAGGGCGGTGCAGCCGCAGACGGCCAGACAGTGGCCGCCATGGATCGGGAGATAGAGGTCGACAAGATGTCGCCGCCGTCCTATCCGAAGTCCGCGTTCGAACAGCGACAGGTGGGCGTGGTGAACCTGCGCGTGGAAGTGGATGCCAAGGGCCATCCGACTGACGTCCAAGTGCTCAGCGCAACCAATCCGGGTGTGTTCGATGCGGTGTCGATCGCCGCTGCGCGGAGCTGGACCTATCGTCCGGCGATAAAGAACGGAAAGCCCGTTGCAGGGGCTGTGAAGATTCCGATCACCTATGCCATGGACAACACCGAGGACTCCCAGTGAAGACCGCGCCGCTGTTGATGATGGCGGCGCTGTTGGCAGGATGCGCGACCCAGGATCGCCTGACCACCGTTGATACCCGCAGCGAGAATGTCGGCCATCAGCGCCTGCAGCCGCAGGCCGGTGGCGGCAGCGGGCAAGTGCAGACGTATTCGCTGGGCGCGAGCGAGGGCTACCGGATGCCGCAGTTGTACGCGGCGCCGGATCCGGAGGTCGGTGATCGTGACCCGCGTGCGGAGCTGGCGCCGACCACCATCTGCCTGCAGGTAGTGGTTGATGCACAGGGCAGTGTCGAACGCAGCGTGCCGCTGACCGATCGCCCTGAGTGCGCGGCAGGTGCTGCAGGCGAGAATGCGCCCCTGCTGCAGGCGGCGCAGGAAGCCGTGGCGATGTGGAAGTACTCGTCCGCAGCGGTCTGCCACTTCGCGGCTGGCAAGGTGCCTGCCGACCGTGGCGACTGTCGCGGCGCCGAGCGCGTCGAGCCGGTGGCGGTCACCCTGCAGTATGCCTTCACCTTCGAGATCGTGAAGGGACAGCACGTGGTGCGTACGCAGGGAAAATGACCGCTTGCGATGACCGGGGCAGCGCCGGGCCATGCCCGGCGAGCGCAGCGGCGTGGATCAGGCCCCGCCCTGGATGTTGGCCTTCACCGCGGGCTGCATCAGCTTGGGTTCTTCCAGCGTCGCATCGCGTGCCTGGCGCACGCTGACGAACTCCGCCTCGGCCACGCCGTCATGCACGTGGATGTTGTGTGCGCGCTGTTCGCCGATGGTGGTTTCGTTGGCGAATGCACGACCACCCGGACCGTAGTCGTGGCAGACGAACACGCGCGTCGCATCGGGCAGCGCCAGCAGGCGCTGGATTGAACGGTACAACTGCGCGGCGTCGCCACCTGGGAAATCGCAGCGGGCGGTACCGCCGTCGGGCATGAACAGCGAGTCGCCGGTGAACAGCGCATCGCCGATCAGGTAGGCGATGCTGTCGCTGGTATGGCCGGGCACGGCGATCACCTGACAGCGCAGTTCGCCCAGAGCAAAGGTTTCGCTATCGCTGAACAGGTGATCGAAGATGTCATCGGCCGCAGGAAGCTGCAGGCCGTAGCGCGGTGCGAAGGTGGCCTGCACCGCGCGGATGCCTTCGCCGATGGCCAGCGTGGCCTGCGGGAAGCGCTCCTTCAGGCGGCGCCCAGCCGACACATGGTCGGCGTGGGCATGGGTTTCCAGCAGCCAGCGCAGCTGCAGGCCCTGTTGTTCGATGGCCTGCAACGCGGCATGCAGCGGCGCTTCACTGCTGGCGTCGGTATCCGGGTCGTAGTCCAGGACCGGGTCGATCAGCGCTGCCTCGCCGCTGGCCGGGTCGCTGACCAGATAGCTGAAGGTGTTGCTGTCACGGTGGAAGAACGACTGCACCTGGACCGGCATCGGAACTCTCCTCAGCGCGTGCCGAGCACGCGGTTCAGCAACTGCGCCAGGTTCTCACCGGCCAGTCGCAGCTGCGCTTCGGCCAGCGGCCGGTAGCGCTCGGTGTATTCGTCACCGATTTTACGCGAGGCCGGATAAACGCCAGCTTGCATGGAGATGCGGCAGCTGGCTTCGGCCCACGTCTGCGGGTCGCGCTGCGGGTTGGACTGGCGCGCCAGCTTCGGCGCGCGCTGGCTCTGCAGCAGCGGGAGATAGCCGGCGTCGTCCAGCTTGCGGGTGTTGAGCATGCCGCTGTCCCACAGCGAGTGCAGGTTGGTACCGCGGTTGCCGAACTGCAGCTGGAAGTCGTTGCCGCCCTTGTCGTGGGCGTAACCGGCGTGCATCGGCTGGTGGATGTCGCCGACCAGGTGCACGACGAACTTCAGCGCCTGCAGGCGCTCGCCGTCGGTCAGGCTTCGGTCGCCGAGGATGGCGCTCTGTGCCTTCAGGGCCTCGACGATGCAGTTGCCGTTCTTGCAGTGCTTCGGTGCTTCGTAGTGGCAGTTGTCTTCGGCGATGTTGACGTAGTGCCAGCCGGCCGAGCGACGGCCCAGGCCCGGGTCTTTGGCGCGCAGCTGGTCGGCCCACGGCGCGATGCTGGCCAGGGTGGCATCCGGTTCGGTAGCCAGCAGGCGGTCCACTTCGGCGCGGGCGGTGGGGTTGAGGCGGGCGTCGGCGACTTCGGCGACAAGGCGGTGGCCTTGCGCGCCCCAGGCATGGGCGGGGGCGGAGACGGAGAGCAGGGCCGGCGCCAGGGCGGCGGCGAGGAACAGGGAGTGCAGGGCTTTCATGCGCACATTCTAGCGGGGGCAGGTGGATTGAAGAGCGGCGCGTTCCTGTTCCGAAGGGGGAGCGCAGCGGGAGGGGCTCCGTTCCCCGCCTCGCCCCCGCTCCGAAACCGCTTCAGTCCCAGGAACAAAAAAGCCCCGGCAATCACCGGGGCAACATGCTGCGAGGGTTTTGCGTGTAGCGGGGGAGCGGGGGCGAAGCCCCCGCGCTCAACACACCGCTTAGAACTTGAAGACGTACGAAGCGCCGTAGACCAGCGGATCGATGTTGACCGTGCCGATCTTCTCGCCGTTCAACTTCACCTTGCTGTCGATGTCGATCCAGCGCATGTCCACGCGCAGTGCGCCCTTCTCGCCGATCGCGAAGTCCACGCCCGCATGCGCGGCCAGGCCCCACGAATCCTGCAGCTTCAGGCGGCTGTCCTTCAGCGCACCGGTGGTGTCTTCGCTGAAGAAGGTCGTGTAGTTCACGCCCGCACCGATGAACGGCGACACCTTGCCCTTGCTGTTGAAGTGGTACTGCACGGTCACCACCGGCGGCAGCTGCTTGGTGCTGCCCACGCGGCCCAGGCCGTTGATGTTGATGTCGTGCTTGAACGGCAGCGCGGCCAGCACTTCGATGCCCAGGTTGTCGGCAATGAAGTACTCACCGGTGATGGTCGGCTTGACGTCGTTGTCGACGTCGACCTTCAGGGTGTGGTTGGCCAGCCAGCCGTTGTTCGACTTCGGGGCCACCTGGTGCACGCCGGCGGAGAGGGTCCAGTCGCCCTTGGACTGGGCCATGGCCGGGGCGGCGACGAGGGACAGGGCGGCGGCCAGGCTGGCCACGATCAGGGGGGAGGTCTTGCGCATGGGGGGGATCTCGTTGCTGGGTGGATGCGGCCAGTCTCGGCCTCACATCGCGCTAACGCTTTGATCCGGATCAAATCCTGTCCGCCGGCCTGCTGCCTGCCGGGGCTGGCCGGCGGTGGCCAGCCCCGGTTTGCTAGACTTGTGGGCCCTATCCATCCCGCCGCACCCGTCGCGGCCGCAGGAGCTTGAGAACATGGCAATCAAGGTTGGTATCAACGGTTTCGGTCGCATCGGGCGTAACGTCCTGCGCTCGGCGGTGCTGAACTTCGGCGACGACATCGAAATCGTGGCCATCAACGATCTGCTGGAGCCGGACTATCTGGCGTACATGCTCAAGTACGACTCCGTGCACGGCCGTTTCAAGGCTGACGTGGCGGTGCAGGGCAACGACCTGCTGGTCAACGGCAAGAAGATCCGCCTGACCCAGGAACGCGACCCGGCCAACCTGAAGTGGAACGAAGTGGACGTGGACGTGGTGATCGAATCCACCGGCCTGTTCCTGACCAAGGAAACCGCGCAGAAGCACATCGATGCCGGCGCCAAGAAGGTCATCATGTCGGCCCCGTCGAAGGACGACACCCCGATGTTCGTCTACGGCGTGAACGACAAGACCTACGCCGGCCAGGCGATCGTCTCCAACGCGTCGTGCACCACCAACTGCCTGGCCCCGCTGGCCAAGGTCATCAATGACAAGTGGGGCATCAAGCGTGGCCTGATGACCACCGTGCATGCGGCTACCGCTACCCAGAAGACCGTCGATGGCCCGTCCAACAAGGACTGGCGTGGTGGCCGCGGCATCCTGGAGAACATCATTCCGTCGTCCACCGGTGCGGCCAAGGCCGTCGGCGTGGTCATCCCGGAACTGAACAAGAAGCTGACCGGCATGAGCTTCCGTGTCCCGACCTCGGACGTGTCGGTGGTCGACCTGACCGTCGAGCTGGAAAAGGAAGCCACCTACGCCGAGATCTGCGCTGAAGTGAAGGCACAGAGCGAAGGCCCGCTGAAGGGCATCCTGGGCTACACCGAAGACAAGGTCGTGGCCACCGATTTCCGCGGCGAGACCTGCACCTCGGTGTTCGACGCCGAAGCCGGCATCGCCCTGGACGGCACCTTCGTCAAGCTGGTCACCTGGTACGACAACGAGTGGGGCTACTCGAACAAGTGCCTGGAAATGGCCAAGGTCGTCGCCGCCAAGTAAGGCTGGCCAAGATCGCACGCGGACCCCGGCCTGGCCGGGGTTCGTCGTTTATGGGGCCAGCCCTGTCGTAGCATGGGGCGGTCGACCGCTGCCGCTGGGGCGCGGGATTGCAATGGAAGCATGCAATGGAAGCATTGATTGCCCTGGTGGTACTGGTTCTGCTGGCCATCCCGCTGCTGCTGCTGGTAGCGCTGGTGATGATTGCCGGCCTGCGCCGTCGTGTGGCCGCGCTGGAAGGTGCCTTGGCCGCCGCGCCGGCCGCCCGCCCTGCTGCAGCCGAGCCTGCGCCGGAACGGGCTGCGCCCATGCCTGCGGCTGGCGCCGATCCGCCGTTCCTGCGGCCGGTGGCGGCTGCCGCGCCGCCTCCCCCCAGCCAACGCCGCCGGTGCACGAACCGGTGCCTGCGGCAGTGGAGGCGCCGCGCCCGGTCGCACCACCGCCGGTGCCACCCGTGCCAGTGCAGCCGCCGTTGCCTTCCGAACCGACGCTGCCGAATTTCATCGAGCGCGGCATCGGAGCGGTCAAGCGCTGGTTCACCGAGGGCAACGTGCCGGTCAAGATCGGCATGCTGGTGCTGCTGGCCGGTGTTGCCGCGCTGTTGAAGTACGTCAGTGACCAGGGCTGGCTGGTGCTGCCGATCGAGCTGCGCCTGGCCGGTGTCACCGTGGGTGCGCTGGGCCTGCTGGCGTTCGGTTGGCATCAGCGCGAGCGCCGGCGCTTGTTCGCACTGGCGCTGCAGGGCGGTGCCATCGGCGTGCTGCTGCTGACCATCTTCGCCGCGTTCAAGCGGTTCGAGCTGCTCAACCCCGGGTTTGCCTTTGCCAGTTCGATCGCGCTGGTGGCCGGGCTGTGCGTGCTGGCGGTGGTGCAGAACTCGCGCACGCTGGCGGTGCTGGGCATCCTCGCAGGCTTCATGGCACCGCTGTGGCTGTCCACTGGCAGCGGCAACCACGTGGGGTTGTTCAGCTACTACGCGGTGCTCAACGCCGGCATCTTCGCCATTGCCTGGTTCCGGCCGTGGCGCGCGCTGAACCTGCTGGGCTTCGCCTTCACCTTCGGCATCGGTACGTTCTGGGGCGTGCTGCAGTACGCGCCGGACAAGTTCAGCAGCACCGAGCCGTTCCTGCTGCTGTTCTTCGCCTTCTACCTGCTGATCCCGCTGCTGTACGCACGCCGGCAGCCCGCCGGGCGGCGTGACCTGGTCGACGGCAGCCTGGTGTTCGGTACGCCCTTGGTCGCCTTCTCGCTGCAGGCCGGCATGCTGCACGAGCAGCCGATGACGCTGGCGCTGTGCGCACTGGGCCTGGCGGCGATCTACGCCGTACTGGCGCGGGCACTGATTGCGCGCGCGTCGTACACCGTGCTGGCGCAGTCGCATGCGGTGCTGGCGGTGGGCTTCGCCACGCTGGCGGTGCCGCTGGCCTTGTCGGCGCGTGCCACCGGCGCGGTGTTCGCGCTGGAAGGTGCAGGCCTGGCCTGGCTGGGCCTGCGCCAGAAACGCTGGCTGCCGCAGGTGTCCGGTGCGTTGTTGCAGATGGGCGCGGCGTTCGCTTTCGTGGCCGGTGGCGATCACTGGCATGAGGACCTGCGCTTCCTGCTCAACCCGACCGCGATCGGTGCACTGCTGCTGGCCGTTGCCGGCTTCGCGTCGGCCTGGAGCTACCAGCGCAGGCAGCGCCACGAGATTGCCCTGGTCTACTACCTGTGGGGCCTGCTGTGGTGGTTGGGTGGCCTGGTGCACGAGATCACCCGGTTCTTCCCCTACCGCATCGAAGTGGATGCACTGCTGGTGCTGGCTGCCGTTACCGCATGGCTGGCCGCCGAAGTACAGCGGCGCCAGCCGGCGCGTGCGCTGGGGGTGACCGCACTCGCGATGCTGGCGCTGGGCTTCCCACTGGCGCTGATACAGAGCGACGCGCACCATCAGCCGTTCGCCGGCTACGGCGCGCTGGCCTGGGCGGTGTTCGCGGTGCTGGGCGTGCGCACGCTGCTGTGCCTGCGCCAAGGCGGCAATACCGTGGCACGCATCGCGCAGTTCCTGTGGTGGCTGCTGTGGCCGTCGCTGCTTTCGCTGCTGGCCCTGTGGGGCGGTGGTGAAGCCGGGCTGGCACAGGGCTGGACCACGTTGCTGGTGACGCTGCCGTGGCTGCTGATGGCGGCGCTGTCGCTGTGGCGCTGGAATGCGCTGCGCTGGCCGCTGGGTGCAGCGTTCGACCGCGTGCGCCAGCCGCTGCAGTGCGTGCTGTTCGGCCTGTTGTCGATCGGCTGGCTGTCCGGCCAGCTGCTGCCGGGCGATGCTGCGCCGCTGCTGTGGCTGCCGGTGCTGAATCCGGCGGAGATCGGGCAGTGGCTGAGCCTGCTGCTGCTGGCGCGTTGGCTGTACAGCGATCAGGCGCCGCAGGCGCTGCTGGGTATCCGCATGCCGCTGCTGTCACTGGCAACCTTCGTCGCGTTGACCAGCGTTGTGCTGCATGGCGTGCATCAGTGGGGCGGCCTGTCCTGGAACGCGTCGATGATGCGCTTCAGCCTGGCGCAGACCAGCCTGACCGTGCTGTGGAGCGTGCTCGGCGTGATTGCCTGGGTGTGGGGCTCGCGCCGTGGCCAGCGCGTGTTGTGGATGGTGGGTGCGGTGCTGATGGGCGTGGTGCTGGCCAAGCTGGTCATCGTCGATCGCCAGCACCTGGGCAACCTGCTGGGCATCGCATCGTTCATCGCCTACGGCCTGCTGTGCACGGTCGTGGGTTATCTGGCACCGGCACCGCCGAGCGCGGCGCCGACCGTGGAGGAAAAACAATGAAGACGTGGAGCAGGGCGCTGCTGCCGGCGATGTTCGGCATGCTGGCCGCCGTCACCGCACAGGCCGCCGATTACCGTACCCAGTACGCCGAGCAGTGGCCGCTGACGTTGTCCAGCGCACAATCGGGTGCCTACCGTGTCGTGCTGGAACCGGCGATCTACCGTCGCGCCGGTAGTGCGGACCTGGGCGATGTGCAGGTGTTCAATGCCGCCGGCCAATCGTTGCCGTCGGCATTGCTGGCGCCGGACCAGCCGCTGGCACAGCCGCCGGTGCAGCGTGAGCTGCCGTGGTTCGCGTTGCCGCCGCTGGCCGAAGCGCAGCGCAACGACCTGCAGTTGCTGACCGAGCGCGATACCGATGGTCGCGTGCGCCGGGTCGAGGCGCGTGTGGGTGGTGGTGCGGTAGCGAACGGGCAGGGCGGTTGGCTGATCGATGCCAGCGTGCTCGGCCAGCAACCATTGGCGGCACTGGTGCTGGATTGGGCGGACAGTGGCCAGCCGTTGCAGGCACAGGTGCAGCTGGACGTCAGCGACGACCTGCAGCACTGGCGTGCGATTGGCCGCGACATTCCGCTGGTGGATCTGCAGCGCGCCGGCAAGCGCCTGCTGCAGCGCCGTCTGCAGGTGGATGGTGAAGCGCGCTATCTGCGTGTGCTGGCGCAGGGCGATGCCCGTCTGCCAACGCTGCGCAGCGTACTGGCCGAGTTGCCGCCGGCACCGGCCACACTGCCGTGGGAGTGGCTGCCGCTGGAACCGACCTCGAAGCGCAAGGGCGAATACACCTTCGAGATGGATGGCCGCTTCCCGGCGGCGCGTGCTGACGTGGCCAGCACCGACAACAGCCTGGTGCAGTGGACATTGTTCAGCCGCGATGACGAGAGCGCGGAATGGCAGCGCCGCAGCGCACCGTGGATTGCCTACCAGCTGCAGCAGGGCGCCCAGGGCCAGCGACAGCAGTCCGCCGCCCAACCGCTGGGCGGCATCCACCGCGACCGTTACTGGAAGCTGGTGGCGAACCCGGCTGAAACCGCGACGGCGCCGACCCTGCGTCTGGGCTATCAGCCGGAAGTGTTGGTGTTCCTGAGCCAGGGCGCGGCGCCGTATGCGCTGGCGGTGGGCAGCTCGACTGCGCGCCGGATGGAGGCGCCGATCGGTGTGCTGATCGAGGAGCTGCGGCAGCGCAATGATCCGTCGTGGCAGCCGACGCTGGCGCGCCTGGAGGGCAGCCCGGAGCCGCTGGCCGGTGAGTCGGCACTGAAGCCGCAGCACGACTGGAAGTCGTGGCTGCTGTGGGCGTTGCTGGGGCTGGGTGTGTTGGTTGTTGGCGGCCTGGCGGTCAGTCTGCTTCGGCAGAAGCCGGCGCCTTCGGCGTAGGTTCCGGCGAACGGCGCAGCCCCTCGTGGGTGGCCGTAGCGTCGGTAGAGTCGAGATCCTATGTTCGTGGTCAAGCCTGCTGGAAGCAGGCTTGACCCACCTTCAGCATGGCCGGATCGAAGTCCCGGCCGCTTTTGAAGACACCCCAGGCGATCCTGGCCAGCTTTCTGGCCAGGATGTTGAAGACGGCGGTGCTGGGGTGACCGCGTTTTGACAGCTCGTCGTAGAGCGGTTGCCCCCGACGACACCGCTTGAGCCCCATGGCGGCCATGTAGAGCATCTGGCGCAGCACTGGCGCGCCCTGTTTGGACAGCCGACGCCGTCCCGTTCTTCCGCCAGACTCGTTAGGCCGGGGATCCAGGCCGGTGCAGGCGATCCACGCGTTGGCGTTGGCCAACGGCCAGCGCGTCATGTAGTAAATCAGGTGAGCGGCGACGGCAGGGCCGACACCAGGGATGGTCAACAGGCGCTTGTAGAGCGTGCCATGCTCTCCATCGCGACCCAAGCGCTGCAGTTCGCTTTCCAGCTCGGACAGCGTCCCAGCCAGAGCGCAGAACAGATCTGACAGCTCCCCGGGGGCACTTTTACTTACCCCGAAGGATTGCTCCAGGCGCGCGCGTGTCTTTACCAGCGTCTGCCGCTTGCGCAGCAAATCGTGCATCTGCTGCTGCTCGTCGGTACGCGGTACGTATTCACGCAGGCGATCGTTCTCCTTCTTCACGTACCGGGCGATCGCTTCGGCGTCCATGGCGTCCGTCTTGCCACGCGAGCCCGTCGCCCGGCCGTAGTGCTTGATCAGACGTGGATTGATCACATAGACAACGTGGCCTGCCTGGCCAGCCATCCGAGCCAACAACTCGTAGTACCGCCCCGTCGCCTCCATGCCAATCCGGCATCGCTGGGGCAAGGTGTTGAGCCACTGGGCTATGCCGGCCCGGGTGTTGGCGATCCTGTCGCCGGCCTTGCGGTCGGCCACTGCCGGTACGAACTCCTTGGAGTCCACGTCCACGCCAATATCGAGAGAATCAGACATTTGTACGGCTCCCAGCTATCTTTAAGGGGCTGGGGTGGTACCGCACCGACGTTAGCTTGCCTACATCGACGATCCCCTTTGGGGGCCGTACGATCCTTTATCGACGTTCGTGTGCGGGATGGGGATCGCTCGACTCGTCTGTCGGCTAGTATCCGCAGATGCATGCTTGACGGTCCCTCCACCCTGGCTCCTACATACCGCGTAGGAGCCGGGAGGAACATACAAGCTTGCTCGACTGCAAAGCTGCGCTTGGCCGGGCGGGGTGGGTTCGCGGGGGACGCCGCAAGTACGTCCTTGTAGGCTTGGCCGCCGCATCCATGCGACGGACACCCCCGCGAACCCACCCCGCCCGGCCTCTGACAGTTTCCGGGTGCGTCCACCCACGGATGAGAAAAAAGAAGAGCAAAAGCAAAAGCGGCTTGGCTGCGCGCTCCTTGTAGAGCCGAGCCCATGCTCGGCTCTTCATTTTTTTCCCGACACCAGAAGCCGCTCTTGCTTCCGCCTTTGCCATCCGCGTCACCTCATGAACCTGTCGAGGCCGGGGTAGTGTGGACTGGCAGGGGTGTCAGCCGCATGGGCCCGAGGCATGCCTCGGGCGGGTTGGGCAGGACGGCCAACCCCGGTCTTGCCGTGTGCGCAGGACAGCGCACACGAGCAAGCGGCTGCCAAGCCTCCATGGACGGATTCACGGCGCCCCCTGCCAGCCCAGACCGCCCCGGCCCACCCCCAGCATCATGAAGCGCCAGCGCTTTGGCAGTTGCTGTTGCCGTTGCCGTTGCCGTTGCGTTGCCGTGCGCCTCTGCCTGCCGCAGGCATCGACCCCCCACCACCCGCACCCGATACAATGGCCGTCTGCCGTACCCCGGCATCCCGTCCCTGAGCCAAAGAGTTGCCCATGTCCATCGTCCGCATGACCGACCTCGACCTCTCCGGCAAGCGCGTGCTGATCCGCCAGGATCTGAACGTGCCGATCGAGAATGGCCGCATCACCTCCGAACAGCGCATCACCGCTTCGCTGCCGACGCTCAAGCGCGCGCTGGAGCAGGGCGCGGCGGTGATGGTCACCTCGCACCTGGGGCGCCCGAAGGAAGGCGTGTGGAGCGAGGCCGATTCGCTGGCACCGGTCGCCGCGCGCCTGTCCGAGCTGCTTGGCCGCGAAGTGCCGCTGGTGCGCGACTGGGTCGACGGTGTCGACGTGCAGCCGGGCCAGCTGGTGCTGCTGGAAAACTGCCGCATGAACGTCGGCGAGGGCAAGGACGATGAAGCCCTGTCGAAGAAGTACGCCGCCCTGTGCGATGTGTTCGTGATGGATGCCTTCGGTACCGCACACCGCGCGCAGGCCTCGACCCATGGCGTCATCCGCTTCGCCCCGGTCGCTGCCGGTGGCCCGCTGCTGATGGCCGAACTGGACGCGCTGGCGCAGGCGTTGGATGCACCGGCCAAGCCGCTGCTGGCCATCGTCGCCGGCAGCAAGGTCAGCACCAAGCTGGAACTGCTGGCCAACCTGGTCGGCAAGGTCGACCAGCTGATCGTCGGTGGTGGCATCGCCAACACCTTCATCGCTGCCGCCGGCTACAACGTCGGCAAGTCGCTGTACGAGCCGGACCTGCTGGACACCGCGAAGAAGATCGTGGCCGATGCCAAGGCGCGCGGCGCCGACATCCCGCTGCCGGTCGACGTGGTCACCGCCAAGCAGTTCATGCCGGATGCGGTCGCCGAGGTGAAGGCGGTCGACGCCGTTGCCGAAGACGATCTGATCCTGGACATCGGCCCGCAGACCGCGGCGCAGTACGCGCAGCTGATCGGGAAGGCCGGTACCGTGGTCTGGAACGGTCCGGTCGGTGTGTTCGAATTCGAGGCCTTCAGCAAGGGCACTGAAGCGCTGGCCCGTGCCATCGCCAGTTCGCCGGCGTTCTCCATCGCCGGTGGCGGCGACACCCTGGCCGCGGTCGACAAGTTCGATATCGCCCAGCAGGTCAGCTACATCTCCACCGGTGGCGGCGCGTTCCTGGAGTTCCTGGAAGGCAAGACCCTGCCGGCGGTGGCCGCACTCGACGCGCGCGGCGCATGAGTGCCGATCGCAGCAAGGATGTCCTGTTCTTCGACCTGGACGGCACGCTGATCGATTCGCAGGTGGGTATCACCGCCTGCATCGCCTATGCGCTGCAGAAGATGGACCATCCGGTGCCACCGCAGGAGACCCTGCTGGGCTGGATCGGTCCGTCGCTGCGCACCACCTTCGCGCCGCTGTTCGGTGAACCGGCGCGGGTGGAACAGGCGGTGGGCTACTACCGTGAGCGCTTCGACGCCGAGGGCTGGCGCGAGCACACGGTGTACCCGCAGGTGGAAGACACCCTTCGCACGCTGCATGGTCGTGGCCATCGCCTGGCGGTGGTCACTGCCAAGAACGAGCCGCACGCGCGCCGCATCCTTGCCCACCTGCCGTTCGGTGGGCTGTTCGAGGAGATCGTCGGTTCAACCCTCGATGGCTCGCGCAGCCACAAGCCGGAACTGGTCGGTGAGGCGCTGCGTCGGCTGCAGGTGCAGCCCGCGCAGTGCTGGATGATCGGCGACCGCCGCATGGACATTGAAGGCGCGCGTCACCATGGCCTGCGCAGCGTCGGTGTGTTGTGGGGCTTTGGCGGTGAGGCCGAACTTACCGAAGCCGGTGCCGGGCAGCTGGCCCGTGAACCGGCGCAGCTGGAAACGCTGCTGGCGTGATGCGCCGTTGATCGGTAGCGCCGGGCCACGCTCGGCGCTACCGCCACCCTGCGCCAGCGTATGTCCGGACGATGTCCGTTCCATGACCCGCGAAGTCAGGCGGCACAAGGCTGTAACCGTATACATGCGGCGTGAAGGATGTGCTAATTTCCGTTCTTTATCGGGAGAGGCCCATTCACCATGTTCGAGCGTCAGCGTCGCACCAAGATCCTTGCCACCCTCGGTCCGGCCACTGATCCGCCGGGCGTGCTGGAGGATCTGTTCCGCGCCGGCGTCAACGTGGTGCGCCTGAACTTCAGCCATGGCGATCCCTCCGGCCAGGCCAAGCGTGCTGCCGAAGTGCGCGCTGCCGCGGCCCGCGTGGGCGTGGAAGTCGGCATCCTGGCCGACCTGCCGGGCCCGAAGATCCGCATCGAGCGCTTCGCCGAAGGCAAGGTACAGCTGAAGGCGGGCAACCGCTTCGACCTGATCGCAAGCACCAGCGCCGGCCCGGGTGACGCCACCCAGGTGGGCGTGAGCTACCTCGGCCTGCCGCAGGACGTGGGTCCGGGCGATGTGCTGCTGCTCGACGACGGCCTGATGCAGCTGCAGGTGGTGGAAGTGCAGGGCGAACGCATCATCAACACCGTACTGAACGACGGTGTGCTGTCCGACCGCAAGGGCCTGAACAAGCAGGGCGGCGGCCTGTCGCTGGGCGCGCTGACCGAGCGCGACAAGGAACTGATCGGCATCGTCGCCAAGATCGGTGTCGACTTCATTGCCGTGTCGTTCTGCCGCAATGCGCAGGACATGAACGACGCGCGTGAGATCGCCCGCTCGCACGGCTGCGATGCCGCGCTGGTGTCGAAGATCGAGCGCACCGAGGCGATCGAGAACCTGGAAGAGATCGTCGAGGCCAGCGACGTGGTGATGGTGGCCCGTGGCGACCTTGGCGTGGAAATCGGCGATGCCGAACTGCCGGGCCTGCAGAAGAAGATCATCAAGGCCTCGCTGGCGCAGAACAAGGTGGTGATCACCGCCACGCAGATGCTGCAGTCGATGGTCGAAAGCCCGATCCCGACCCGTGCCGAAGTGCTGGACGTGGCCAACTCGGTCATCGACGGTACCGACGCGGTGATGCTGTCGGCCGAGACCGCTGCCGGTGCCTGGCCGGTCAAGGCCGTGGAAGCGATGGCGCGCATCTGCCTGGGTGCAGAGCGCCAGTTCCAGACCGAGACCGACTTCAACGCCTCGCCGCGCAACCTGGAACGTGCCGACCAGGCCATTGCCATGGCCACCATGTTCCTGTCGCAGCACGTGGGCGTGCGCGCGATCGTGGCGATGACCGAATCCGGTGGCACTGCCCGCTACCTGTCGCGTTTCCGCGCCAAGGCGCCGGTGTTCGCGGTCACCCGCCACGACGGTGCACGCCGCCAGATGGCGCTGATGCGCGATGTCTACCCGATCAACTTCGACAGCCGTGGCCTGACCCCGCGTGAAGCCGCACGCGGCAGCATCCGCCTGCTGGTGGAAGCCGAACTGCTGCAGGCCGGTGACCGCGTCGTGTTCACCAGCGGTGAGCACATGGAAACCCTGGGCGCGACCAACACCCTGCGCCTGCTGGAAGTGGGCGAAGACGGCCGCGCCAGCGGCCTGGGCGATCTGTAAACCCAGGCGGCCCTGGGTCGGAGCCGCTGCGCGGGTCCGACCCGGGGTCAGATCCCTGAAGGGGTCGTGACCCGGCGCAACAGGACATCGTCTGTCCGGTGCGGACATTGGAATCGTTTCCAGACTGCCCTGCACGTCGGTGCAACGGGCGGCGGGGCTATACTTACGTTTTTCCCGCACCCGCCACAGGAAGTACATGAGCATCGAACAGCTGGCTGAAACCGCCCAGGCCATGGTTGCCCCGGGCAAGGGCATCATCGCGATCGACGAATCCACCGCTACCATCGCCAAGCGTTTCGCAGGCGTCGGTATCGAGAACACCGAGGAGAACCGTCGTGCCTACCGCGAACTGCTGCTGACCACGCCGAAGCTCAACGAGCACATTTCCGGCGCCATCCTGTTTGACGAAACCATCCGTCAGTCGACCAAGGACGGCGTGCCGTTCGCCAAGTACATGGCCGACCACGGCATGATTCCGGGCATCAAGGTGGACAAGGGTGCGCACCCGCTGGCCGGCTGCCCGGGCGAGCTGGTGACCGAAGGCCTGGACGGCCTGCGCGAGCGCCTGCAGGAGTATTACAAGCTGGGTGCGCGCTTCGCCAAGTGGCGTGCGGTGATCAACATCGGCGAAAGCATTCCGTCGGGCACCTGCATCGAGTCCAACGCCCACGCGCTGGCCCGCTATGCCGCCCTGTGCCAGGAATGCGGCCTGGTGCCGATGGTCGAGCCGGAAGTGATCATGGACGGCGACCACGACATCGAGACCTGCTACGAAGTCACCGAAGCCACCCTGCGTTCGCTGTTCGATGCCCTGTACCAGCAGAACGTGCTGCTGGAAGGCACCATCCTGAAGGCCTCGATGGTCATCTCGGGCAAGGGCTGCGATGAGCAGGCCGACGTCGAGGAAGTGGCCGAGTCGACCGTGATGTGCCTGAAGAGCACCGTGCCGGCCATCCTGCCGGGCGTGGTGTTCCTGTCCGGTGGCCAGAGCGACGAGCAGTCCACCGAGCATCTGAACGCGATGAACCAGCTGGGCAACCTGCCGTGGCCGCTGAGCTTCTCCTACGGCCGCGCCATGCAGCAGGCCGCGCTGAAGCTGTGGGCCAAGGACATGAAGGGCAACTACGCTGCCGCCCAGAAGACCGTGTACGAGCGCGCCAAGGACAACGGCCTGGCGGCGCTGGGCAAGTGGAACGGTTGATCCGTCCCATCGCAGGATGAACAGGGCAACGCCGGCATCACGCCGGCGTTTGCTTTTGCGGGTATCTTTTCCGCCCCCACGCACCGGGCCGGTGTGCGGGACATACATGGAAGGCCAAGGAGAAAAAACATGCGTTTGGCAGCAATCACACTGGCCGTCGCCACGGTCCTGATCGCCGGCGGTTGCAACCGCATCGGTGGCGGTGGTGACGCAGGCAAGGCCGCGTCGCTCGATTTCGACAAGCCGGTGTCCGGCGAGATCACCTCGCGCAGCGGCATCAACTTCAACGACGGCAGCCATCACCAGCTGTACCAGATCAAGCTGGAAGACAGGGAACTGGTCGGCCTGAAGCTCACCGGCGCACTGACCGGTTCGATCGCCGTGTTCAACAACGGCAGCCTGGTGTCCACCAGCAGTACCGGTTACGAACGCGAAGGCGATGTCTCGCTGGCCTTCCGTGCCAACGGTGGCGGCACCTACCAGGTGGCGGTCAACGCCAACGGTCCGAGTGCCTTTGGTCCGTACCGCCTGCGCGCCGAGAAGCTGAAGCCGTACGACGGCAAGCCGCTGGTGGGCAGTGGTGAGATCGTCGATATGCTGGCCAGCAACTCGCAGGACTACACCCTGCAGGTGGAGAAGGCGGGCCTGTACGAGATCCGCCTGGTCTCGGATGTCTTCGATCCGGTGCTGAAGCTGTCCGGCCAGGGCGTGGATGCCGAGAACGATGACGGCGGCGACAGCACCAACTCGCGCCTGAACCTCTCGCTGAAGCCGGGCAAGTACACCCTGACTGCACGCGGCCTCGGCGACGGCGTCAATGGCATGTTCACCCTGTCGGCCACCCGCATTGAACTGCCAGGCAACCTGGTGGATCGCGATGGCACGGCACTGCCGAAGTCGGGCAGCGCGTACACCATGCTCGACAACGAAGGCCGCCGCCGCTTCCTGCTGACCCTGGATCGTCCGGCCGACGTGCGCCTGGACGCGATTTCCAGCCAGGTCGATACCGTGCTGCGCGTGGTCGGCGGCGACGTCGAGCTGACCGACGACGACGGTGGCAATGGCACCAATGCACGCCTGGAAGAGACGCTGCCGGCAGGTCACTACACCGTCGACGTGTCCAGCCTGAACAACGGTGCGGGCCTGGTGGAAGTGCGCGTGCAGGTCGAAGGTGCCAGCGCCGACGGTGCTGCCGCCTCGGCCGCACGCGCCGCTGCCGATGCAGCTGCTGCCGTGGCCGATGACGCCGCTGCTGCGGTGGAAGCAGCCAGCCGTTGAGGTGATCCACACGTAGCGTGGATGACCTCAAGGCCGCAACGGGAAAGGCCGGGCAATGCCCGGCCTTTCCTTTTACCGGAAGCGCTGCGGTTCAGTGCGCAGCGGCGAAGCCCGCATCGCCCAGAGGCGGCAGCATCGATCCGCGCGGTTCGTTGTCCGTGCTTTGTCCCGCGGCGCTCAATGCCTGCTGGTAGGCCTTCGCCGTAGCAGTGTTGAACGCCACCAGCACGATGCGCATCGGCTGTGCATGGCTGCGCTGCCACGCCAGTGTTTCCGTCACTGCGATCTGCGCGGCCTGGTACAGCGGATAGCCATACACACCGCAGCTGATCGCCGGGAAGGCGATCGACTTCACGCCCAGCGACTCGGCCAACTGCAGCGATTTCCAGTAGCAGTTGGCCAGCAATGCCGGTTCGTCGCGCTGGCCGTCGTGCCAGACCGGGCCCACCGTGTGCAGTACATGCCGCGCAGGCAATGCGTAAGCGTCGGTGGCGCGCACTTCGCCGGTCGGGCAACGCACGCCCGGACGCAGTTCCGGCAACTGCTCGCACTCGGCCAGCAATGCCGGCCCGGCCGCGCGATGGATCGCGCCGTCGACGCCGCCGCCGCCGAGCAGTGTTTCATTGGCCGCGTTGACGATCGCATCCACCGCCAGGGTCGTGATATCGCCCTGCCAAACTTCGATCTTCATGCGTCCGTCTCCTGCCTGTGAGGTGTTCCGCGCAGCATCTGCGCCGGCTGTTCCCACGGTAGGGGACAGGGCATCGATACTGCGTCATGACCGTCTCACGCGCTGCGATCCGACGGCCTTCACGCACGATGGCGGGCGACGCCTTCACGCAGGCTGAAGCAGAAAGGGCTCAGAGCTTTTTCCCGCACGGAAAAGGCTCTGACCCCTGCGATCCATGGTTCTGGCAAACCGGGTCAGAGCCCTTTCCCTGCAGGAAAGGGATCCGACCCGATGCATCACGGCAGGCCGGCCAGCCAGTCGTCGTCGGAACCCTCATTCACATCGGCGAACAGCGGTGTGGAGAAATAGCGCTCGCCGGTATCGGGCAGCATTGCCAGGATCACCGAGCCCGGTTCAGCGCGGGCGGCCACGTCCAGCGCGCTGGCCACGGTGGCGCCGGCGGAGATGCCGACGAAGATGCCTTCCTCCGCAGCCAGGCGGCGCGCGGTGGCGATCGCGCGGTCATCTTCGACCGAGACCAGTTCGTCCACCACATCGCGGTTGAGCACGTCCGGCACGAAGTCCGGGGTCCAGCCCTGGATCTTGTGCGGCTTCCAGTCATCGCCCTTCAGCAGCGCGGCGCCGGCCGGTTCGGTGGCGATGATACGGGTCTGCGGGCGCGCGACCTTCAGCACTTCGCCCACGCCGGTAAGCGTGCCGCCCGTGCCCCAGCCGCTGACGAAGTAGTCCAGCCGCTTGCCGGCGAAGTCGCGCAGGATCTCGGCGGCGGTGGTGTTGCGGTGGTAGGCCGGGTTGGCCGGGTTGGCGAACTGGCTGGCCAGGAACCAGCCGTGCTGCTCGGCCAGTTCGGCCGCCTTGCGCACCATGCCGCTGCCGCGCTCGGCGGCCGGGGTCAGGATCACCTTGGCACCATAGGCGCGCATCAGCTTGCGGCGCTCCACCGAGAAGGTCTCGACCATGGTGGCCACGAACTTGTAGCCGCGCGCGGCGGCGACCATCGCCAGTGCCACGCCAGTGTTGCCTGAAGTGGCTTCGACAATGGTGTCGCCCGGCTTGAGCAGGCCGCGTGCCTCGGCGTCGAGGATGATCGCCAGCGCCAGACGGTCCTTCACCGAACCGCCCGGGTTGAACGACTCGACCTTGGCGTAGACGCTGACCTGCGCGGGCGCCAGGCGCTGCAGCCTGACGATGGGGGTGTTGCCGACGGTATCGAGGATGGAGTCGTACAGGGCCATGGAAGCGCTCCGGAAACGGGGCCGCGCCGGGCTTCGGCGGGCGAAGGGGGAGGGCTGGCTGTTCAGGCCAGCGGCTGCCGGCTGACCGTAGCGCCGGCATATGACGCCCGGAAATGACCAGATACCTTTCTTAAACAACCTTTGGTTATAAGCTGGTGACGGCAATTGACCCTAGAGTGGACCTCCGCCCCACGCCGCCTGCCTCCCATGACGCTGACCCAGCTGCGCTACCTGGTTGCCATCGCCGACGCCGAGCTGAACATCACGCTGGCCGCCTCGCGCGTGCACGCCACCCAGCCCGGCCTGTCCAAGCAGCTCAAGCAGCTGGAGGACGAGCTGGGTTTCCTGTTGTTCGTGCGCAAGGGCCGCAGCCTGGAGTCGGTCACCCCGGCCGGCACCGAGGTCATCGCCCGCGCTCGTGCGGTGCTGGCCGAGGCCAACAACATCCGCACCTACGCGGCCAACCAGCGCCGCGAGAGCCAGGGCCAGCTGATCCTGACCACCACCCACACCCAGGCGCGCTTCGTGCTGCCGCCGGCGGTGGCAGCGATCAAGCAGGCCTATCCCCAGGTGAGCGTGCACCTGCAGCAGGCCGGCGAAGCCGACGCGCTGGACCGCTTGAACCAGGGTGATGCCGACATTGCGATCATCAGCACCGCTGGCGGTGAGCCCACCGACGGCATCGCGGTGCCGCTGTTCCGCTGGCGACGTCTGGTGGTGGTACCGAAGGGCCACCCGCTGGACCGCGCCGGCCGCGCCCCAGACCTGGCCGCGCTGGCCCGCCAGCCATTGATCAGCTACGAATCCTCGACCCGGCCGAATTCCTCGTTGCAGCGCGCCTTCGCTGCGAACGGCCTGGTGCCGGATCTGGCGCTGACCGCGCTGGATGCCGACCTGATCAAGACCTACGTGCGTACCGGTCTGGGCGTGGGCCTGCTGGCGGAGATGGCGGTCAGTTCCAACGACGAAGACCTGAGGTCGTGGCCGGCCCCGGAGCCGATCACTGAGTGCATTGCCTGGGCGGTGCTGCCTCGCGATCGCGTGCTGCGTGATTACGCGCTGGAGCTGGTGCACGTGCTGGCACCGCAGATCGATCCGCGTGATCTGCGCAGGGTGCTGGATGGCAACCAGGCGGCGGCGTGGCCGGTGCCACCGACGTGGGAGTCACTGACCCAGACCATCACGGTGTGAGGGGTTGGTCGAGCAGGGCTTGCAGCCCTGCACCTGCTGTGGACAAAGGCAACAGCAACAGCAGAAGCGGCATTCCGTGGGTTGGCGGGGCGGTGTCGGAGTGCGGGGACGCTGCAAGTACGTCCCTGTAAGCTTGGCAGCCGCATCCATGCGGCTGACACCCCGCACTCCGACACCGCCCCACCTCTGACAGATTCCGGCGGCTGTTGGTAGGTGTCGACCTTGGTCGACACGGTAGATCCACGCCATGCGTGGATGCTTTTCGATTCCAGTTCGAAATGTTCGATTCCGATGGAGATTCATCCACGCATGGCGTGGATCTACTGCAGATCGCAGAAATCTGTCGAAGGCGGGGTGGGTCCGGTTGCGGGGACGTGAGCCGCATGGATGCGGCGACCGAGCTTACATGGACGTACTTGCAGCGGCCCCCGCAACCGGACCCACCCCGCCTACCCACAGGAAGCCAGCTTTTGATGTTGCTTCGGCTCTTGACGTGGACGTGGCCTCTGCGGGTGCAGGGCGCAGCCCTGCCGAAAAACCCCTCCTGCGACGGTTCGTCGCACGGGCAACCCTGGACCCGGCTCTAAACTAGCGGGGTGACTCGCCTGTCCCGCCCGCAGCGCCTCCTGCTCCAGCTCGCCGTCCTGGCGACGCTGTTGATGGTGCTTGCGCCACTGGTCAGCCGCGCGCTGCAGGCGCAGCCGATGGAGCATGCCGCGATGGCAGGCATGGACCACGCCGCCATGGGCCATGACATGCACGACATGGCCATGGCCGGGCACGATCAGCACGGCGTCGCGCCGGCCGCGCCCAGCCGCCCGCCCGACCCCCACGCCGTGCACGGCGAAGCCTGCGAATACTGCGTGCTGGCCATGCGCCTGCTGCCGTGGCTGGCGGTGCTGGTGCTGCTGTTGCCGCTGCTGTGGCGGCCGCGCCTGGTGTTCCCGTGGTCGCAACAGGTGCTGCCGGCACTGCGTTGGCCGGCGCATGCCGCGCGCGGGCCACCGCGCTTCTCCTTCGTCCGCTGATATCCCTATCGAATCTGCCGCACGACGCCTGACCCGGCGCCGTGCGCGCGTGCGTACTTTGGAGCTGTTCCGATGAAAATGACTTCCCGCCCCGCGGGCGCCTGCGCGCGCCTGCCGGTTGCCCTTGGCCTGGCCGTGGCCGCGTCACTGGCCCACGCTGCGCCTGCCGAAGAGGCACGTACCCTCGACACGATGGTGGTCACCGCCGCCGCACCGTCGTCCCCGCTGCACTGGGTGACCGACCCGCGCCTGCCGCGGCAGCCGGTGCCGGCCAGCGACGGTGCCGATTACCTGAAGACCGTCCCCGGCTTCTCCGCCATCCGCAACGGCGGCACCAACGGCGACCCGGTGCTGCGCGGCATGTTCGGTTCGCGCCTGAACATCCTCAGCAACGATGGCAACCTGATCGGTGCCTGCCCGTCGCGCATGGACAATCCGCTGTCCTACATCGCGCCGGAAAGCTTCGACCGGCTGACCATCATCAAGGGCCCGCAGAGCGTGCGCTGGGGGGCGGGCGCGTCGGCCGGCACCGTGCGTTTCGAGCGCGATACGCCGCGCTTCGAGGAGCCGGGCCTGCGTGCCGATGCCAGTGCGCTGGTCGGTTCGCGCAACCGCAACGACCAGGTGCTGGACCTGACCTTGGGTAACCCGACAGGCTACGTACGCGCCAGCGGCAACCGTTCCGAAGCCGATGACTACAAGGACGGCCACGGTGACGTGGTGCCGTCGAAGTGGCGCAAGTGGAACGGTGACGTAGCCATCG
This sequence comes from Stenotrophomonas sp. 86428_Sma, assembly GCF_056481585.1. Taxonomy (NCBI): domain Bacteria; kingdom Pseudomonadati; phylum Pseudomonadota; class Gammaproteobacteria; order Lysobacterales; family Lysobacteraceae; genus Stenotrophomonas; species Stenotrophomonas sp. 86428_Sma. Next base: position 3,957,947 of record NZ_CM151156.1, on the reverse strand, counting down.
GCTGGACGCCGGATGCCGACACGCTGCTGGAAATTTCCGCCGGTGCCGGTGATGCGATCGCGCGTTACGCGGGCCGTGGCATGGACGGTGCCGCGTTCGAACGCACCAGCTACGCGGCGCGTTTCGAGAAGCGCAACCTGCCGGGGGCATGGGACACGTTGCAGGCCAACGTGTACTACAACAACGCCGACCATGTGATGGACAACTACACGCTGCGCACGCCGAACCCGAACAGCATGATGCCGATGCCGATGGCGTCGAACGTGGACCGCCGTACCCAGGGCGGCCGGGTCAGTTCCGAGTGGCGCTGGCAGGATGTGCAGCTGGTGGCGGGTGTGGATGGCGAAGACAGCCGCCATCGTGGGCGCATGGGCATGGGCCGCGACACCTACCGCCAGGCCGCCTGGGAAACCGATGCCAACTTCCGCCGCTATGGCGTGTTCACCGAGTTGACCCTCGGCGCCGGCACCGAGCAGCGCTGGATCAGCGGCCTGCGCATCGACCGCGCCAGCGTCCGCGATGAGCGGCAGTCGGTGCGCGGGATGATGGGCAGCCGGCCGAACCCGACCGCTGGCCTGCAGCGCAAGGAATGGCTTGGCAGCGGCTTCCTGCGCTACGAGCAGGACCTGGCCGATGGCCTGACCTGGTACGCCGGCCTCGGCCACAGTGAACGCATGCCCGACTACTGGGAGCTGTTCTCGCCCAACCACGGCCCGGCCGGTGCAGTGAACGCGTTCACCGGCGTGCAGCCCGAGCGCACCACCCAGCTTGATGTGGGCATGCAATACAAGGGGCCCCGTGTGCAGGCGTGGGTGTCGGCGTACGCCGGGCAGATCCAGGACTACATCCTGTTCACCTACCACGGCAGCGGCATGATGGGCATGAGCCAGGCCCGCAACGTCGATGCCCGCATTGCCGGTGCCGAGGCGGGCCTGGAAGTGAGCGTGGCCGAGCAGTGGAAGCTGGGCGGCACGCTGGCCTATGCCTGGGGCGAGAACCGCGACCAGCATCGCCCGCTGCCGCAGATGCCACCACTGGAAGCACGCCTGAGCGCGAACTGGGAAGGCCAGCGCTGGAGTGCCGGTGCGCTGCTGCGCGCGGTGACCCACCAGCATCGTGTCGCAAATGGCCAAGGCAATGTGGTCGCGCAGGACCTGGGGCCGAGTGCCGGCTTCGCCACCTTCGCGCTCAACGCTGCTTACCGCTTCAGTTCGCAGCTGCAGCTCAGCGCGGGCGTCGACAACCTGTTCGACCGTGCCTACAGCGAGCACCTGAATCTGGCCGGCAGCGCCGACTTCGGTTTTCCGGCTGACCCGGTGCGCATCAGCGAGCCGGGCCGCAGCCTGTGGATGAAGGTGAACTACCGGTACTGATCCGCCGGGTGTAAAAAAAACCGGGGCCGGATCCCCGCCAGGATCCGCCCCCGCCCGACGCCCTCTGCCGGGCAGCTTCGACTCTACGATGGCAACGCCTGCGGTGCACGGCTGGATACACCTCGACACATGCCGACACCGCTGCGGTCAGCCTTGCACGGAACGGGTTCACGGCGCTATCGCGACGCCGGTTCCACGCCAGTAAACGCTTGGCACATATCGCTTCTGTGGGCGCTTGCCTACACTCGGCGGCCGTGGATCACTCAGGACCGTTCATGTTGGCTCGCATCGCTTCGACCCTGGCCCTTGGCCTCAGCCTGGCCGTGCTGGCCGGGTGCGCGGGCAAACAGGAGGCCGCCGCCCGTCGGCAGGGAGAAGCGGTGCCGGTCACCGCGCAGGTCGTGCAGTCCACGCAGTGGAATGACACGCTGCAGGCACTGGGTACGGCCAAGGCGCGCGAATCGATCAGCGTCACCGCCAAGGTCAGCGAGATCGTCGAGAAGGTGCACTTCGAAAGCGGCCAGCATGTTGCCGCTGGTGCGCCGATCGTGACCCTGCGCGGGCAGGCCCAGGAGGCCGCGCTGGTGCAGGCGCAGGCCACCTTCCATGAGGCCGACCAGCTGTACAGGCGCCAGCGCGAGCTGGCCACGCAGCGGCTGGTGTCCAGCGCCACGCTGGATACGCAGAAATCGATCCGCGATGCCGCCGAGGCGCGTGTGGCGCAGATGCAGTCGGACATCGGTGACCGCCGCGTGCGTGCACCGTTCGCCGGTGTGCTCGGCATCCGCCAGGTCAGCCCGGGCACGTTGCTGACGCCGACCACGGTGATCGCCACGCTCGACGACATCGAACACATGCACATCGATTTCCAGGTGCCGGAAGTGGAACTGGCCGCGCTCGGCGTCGGTGACAAGGTCAGTGCCACCAGCGTGGCGTGGCCAGGCCGTACCTTCGAGGGGGTGGTCAGCACCATCGACGCACGCATCGATCCGGCCACCCGTGCGGTGACCGTACGGGCCGACTTCGCCAACGGCGACCATGCCCTGCGCCCGGGCATGCTGCTGGACGTGCGCCTGTTCCACCCCGAGCGCCCGGCGCTGGTGATTCCGGAAATCGCCGTGGTGCAGGTCGGTCGCGATACCTTCGTGTACCGCATCACCGCCGACGACAGCGTCGAGCGCGTGGATGTGGTCACCGGCGCGCGCCGTGCCGGCGTGGTCGAGATCAGGCAGGGCCTGGAAGCGGGCCAGCGCATCGTGGTCGATGGCACCGGCAAGCTGCGCCCGGGCCTGAAGGTCGCAGCCAAGGACGCGGCACCGGCCACGGGTGCCAAGCCGGCTGATGCACCGGCGCCGGTCGCGGCCGAGGGCCACGGCGGATGAAGCTGTCCGACATCTCCATCCAGCGGCCGGTGTTCGCCGTGGTGATGAGCCTGTTGCTGCTGGTGCTGGGCGTGATGTCCTTCACCCGCCTGACCCTGCGCGAACTGCCCGCCATCGATCCGCCGATCGTTTCGGTATCGGTGGATTACACCGGCGCTTCGGCCGCGGTCATCGAAAGCCGCATTACCCAGGTGCTGGAAGATGCGCTGGCCGGCATCGAAGGCATCGATACGATCAACGCGCGCAGCACCAACGGCCGCTCGCAGGTCAGCATCGAATTCACCTCCAACCGCGATATCGAAGCGGCGGCCAACGATGTGCGCGATGCGGTCAGCCGCGTCGCCGACCGCATGCCGGAGGAAGCGCGTCCGCCGGAGATCGCCAAGGTCGAGAGCGATGCCGACCCGATCATCTGGTTCAACATGGTCTCCTCGACCATGGACACGCTGGAGCTGAGCGACTACGCCGACCGCTACGTGGTCGATCGTTTCTCCAGTCTCGATGGCGTGGCCCAGGTCCGCATCGGCGGCCGCCAGCGCTATGCGATGCGGATCTGGCTGGACCGTGACCAGCTGGCGGCGCGCGGACTGACCACCGGCGACGTGGAAACCGCGCTGCGCAACGAGAACGTGGAACTGCCGGCCGGCCGCATCGAGTCGACCGACCGCGATTTCACCCTGCGCGTGGAGCGCAACTACATCAAGCCCGAAGACTTCGCGACCATCCCGCTGGGCAAGGGTCGTGACGGTTACGTGGTGCGCATGGGCGATGTGGCGAAGATCGAGCTGGCCTCGGCCGAGCGCCGCGCGTACTACCGCAGCAACGGCGAGCCGGGCATCGGCCTGGGCATCGTCAAGACCTCCACCGCCAACTCGCTGGACGTGGCGCGTACTGCGCGCGCTGAAGCCGAACGGGTCGCGCTGACCCTGCCCAAGGGCACGCAGATCTTCGTTGCCTTCGACAACACCACCTTCATCGAAGCCGCGGTGGACCGCGTCTACGCCACGCTGGTGGAGGCGATGATCCTGGTGCTGGCAGTGATCTGGCTGTTCCTCGGCAGCTTCCGCGCTGCGCTGATTCCGGCGGTGACGGTGCCGGTCTGCCTGGTCGCGGCATTCATCGCGCTGTATGCGTTCGACTTCTCGATCAACCTGCTGACCCTGCTTGCCCTGGTGCTGTGCATCGGCCTGGTGGTGGACGATGCGATCGTGGTGGTGGAGAACGTGCAGCGCCGCATCGACCTGGGCGAACCCCCGCTGGTCGCCTCCAAACGCGGTACCACGCAGGTCGCCTTTGCGGTGATCGCCACCACCGCGGTGCTGGTGGCGGTGTTCCTGCCGGTCGGGTTCCTGGAAGGCAATACCGGGCGCCTGTTCCGCGAACTGGCGGTGGCGCTGGCGGCGGCGGTGGCGTTGTCCGCCTTTGTGGCGCTGACGCTGACGCCGATGATGGCCTCCAAATTGCTCAAGCCGCATACCGGGCAGGCACCGCGTGGCCTGCATGGCTTCATCAACCGCAACCTGGAACGCCTGGCCGGGGCCTATGGGCGGGTGCTCGACCACCACGTGGACCGCACCTGGATCTACCTGCTGGTGATGGTGGCCGCACTGGCCGCCAGCTGGGGCCTGCTCAAGCTGCTGCCGTCGGAACTGGCGCCGGCCGAAGACCGCGGTTCGTTCCAGATCATGATCGACGGCCCGGAAGGCGCCGGCTACGACTACACCGTGCAGCAGGTGCAGCAGGTGGAATCAATGCTGGCACCGCATGTTGGCCCGGACAAACCGATCGTGCGCGCCAATCCACGCGTGCCCGGTGGTTGGGGTGCCAGCGAGGAAATGCACACCGGCCGCGTCAGCATCTTCCTGCAGCCGTGGCGCCAGCGCAGCGAAGGCACGCCGGAAGTGGCCAACGAACTGCAGAAGGAACTGGACACCATCCGCGGCGTGCGCGTGCGTACGCAGGTGGGCGGTGGCCTGGTGCGCAGCGGCGGGCAGCCGTTCCAGATCGTGCTGGGCGGCCCGGAATATGCCGAGATCGCGCAGTGGCGCGACCGTATCCTGCTGCGCATGGCCGACAACCCCGGCCTGGTCGGCCCGGACTCGGATTACAAGGAAACGCGGCCGCAGATGCGGGTCAACATCGACCGCCAGCGTGCGGCCGACCTCGGCGTGCCGGTCACCGCGATCGGTTCGGCACTGGAAACCATGATGGGCTCGCGCCGCGTCACCACCTTCGTCGACAACGGCGAAGAGTACGACGTGCTGGTGCAGGCCGGTCGCGATGGCCGTGCCAGCCCGGCCGACCTGGCCGCCATCCGCGTGCGCGCGACGTCCGGCGAACTGGTGCCGCTGTCCAACCTGGTCACGCTGAGTGAGGTGGCCGAGGCCGGCACCCTGAACCGCTTCAACCGCCTGCGCTCGATCACCATCAACGCGGGCCTGGCGCCGGGCTATCCGCTGGGTGAGGCCATTGCCTGGGCGCAGCAGGTCACGCGCGAGGAGCTGCCGCAGTACGCACAGGTGAACTGGAAGGGCGAATCGCGCGAATACCAGAGTGCCGGTGGCGCGGTGCTGCTGACCTTCGCCATGGCGCTGCTGGTGGTCTACCTGGTGCTGGCCGCGCAGTTCGAGAGCTTCATCCACCCGCTCACCATCATGCTGACCGTGCCGCTGGGCGTGCTCGGCGCGCTGGTCGGGTTGTGGGTGAGTGGCGGTACCGTGAACCTGTTCAGCCAGATCGGCATCGTCATGCTCGTCGGCCTGGCCGCGAAGAACGGCATCCTCATTGTTGAATTCGCCAACCAGCTGCGTGACGACGGAAGAACCGTGCGCGAGGCGATCATCGAATCGGCGATGGTGCGCCTGCGCCCGATCCTGATGACCTCGATCGCCACCGTGGTCGGTGCGATTCCGCTGGTGGTGGCCGGTGGCCCCGGTTCGGCCAGCCGTGGCACCATCGGCATCGTGATCATCTTCGGTGTGACCCTCTCGACGTTCCTGTCGCTGTTCGTGGTGCCGGCGTTCTACGCGCGGCTGGCGCCCTACACCCGCTCGCCGGAAGCGGTGAAGCGCGAGCTGGAGAAGCAGGAAGCGGAATCGCCCTCGGTGGGTGGCCATGCCTGATCCGACCACCGTGCTGCGAGGCGACGGCTTCCAACTGCGCCCCTGGCGCCCGGATGATCTGGAATCGCTGCTGCGCCATGCCAACGACGCCGAGGTATCGCGGGGCCTGCGTGATCGTTTCCCGTACCCGTACACGCGCGAGGATGGCGAGGCCTTCCTCGCCGGTCGCGTGCTGGCCCCTGGCACCCTGAACCTGGCCATCGAGATCGACGGCCAGGCCTGCGGCAGCGTCGGGGCCCAGCAGGGCACTGCCGAGCGCGGGCACATGGCGGAACTGGGCTACTGGCTGGGCCAGGCCTACTGGGGCCAGGGCCTGATGACCCGGGTGGTCGGCCTGTTCGCACCCTGGGTGATGGACGAGCTGCGCCTGTTCAGGCTGCAGGCCGGGGTAGTCGACTTCAACCTCGGCTCGGCCCGGGTGCTGGAAAAGAACGGCTTCCAGGAAGAAGGCGTGGACCGCTGCGCGGTCTACAAGCGCGGGGTGCTGCACGACCTGCGCCGCTTCGCCCGGGTGCGCACGCAGCTGCCCTGAACACGCGGGCCGGCCGCGGTAGAGCCGAGGCCGTGCTCAGCCGCCGTCATCACCACGCCGAGCATGGGCTCGGCTCTACAACACAGCGCTACCGCAGCGGCCTTCGATCAGGGAGAATCGACCGGTCCCCTCCAGCCGACGGGACGTCCTTACAACCCGCCGACTGGAGAGAGCGCGCGTGGAAGCTACCGTACATTTCATCAACAGCATCATCTGGAGCAAGGCACTGATCTTCGTGTGCCTGGGCGCCGGCCTGTTCTTCAGCCTGCGCACGCGCTTCATGCAGATCCGCGGCTTTCTCGAGATGTGCCGCCTCACCGTCAAGGGTGAGAAATCCGACGCCGGTGTGTCGTCCTTCCAGGCCCTGGCCATGTCGATGGCCGGGCGCATGGGTATCGGCAACATCGCCGGCGTGGCCACCGCCATCGCCTTCGGCGGCCCCGGTGCGATCTTCTGGATGTGGGTGATGGGCTTCCTCGGCGCATCCACCTCGTACGTGGAATGTACGCTGGCACAGATCTACAAGACCAAGGACGCCGAAGGCCGCTACCGTGGTGGTCCGGCGTACTACATCGAAAAGGCCATGGGCCTGAAGTGGTACGCGCTGGTCTTCGCCATTGCCACGATCATTGCGGCCGGTTTCCTGATGCCCGGCGTGCAGGCCAACGCCATCGCCGACAGCATCATCAACGCCTGCCGTGGCACCGCGCTGTGTGGTCCGCTGGATGGCCAGACGATGGGCATGGAGTCGGTGCAGGCGCTGAAGCTGGGCATCGGCATCGTGGTGGCGCTGCTGCTGGGCGTGGTGATCTTCGGCGGCGTCAAGCGCATCGCCAACTTCGCCGAAGTGGTGGTGCCGTTCATGGCGGCAGCCTTCATCCTGACCGCCATCGTCATCATGATCATCAACTACGATCGCGTGCCGGAGATGTTCGGCATCATCTTCAGCAGCGCCTTCGGCACCCACGCCGCGTTCGGCGCGATGATGGGCCTGGCGGTGGAGTGGGGCATCAAGCGCGGCATCTACGCCAACGAAGCCGGCCAGGGCTCGGGCCCGCACGCGGCAGCCGCCTCGGAAGTCTCGCACCCGGCCAAGCAGGGCTACGTGCAGGCCTTCGCCATCTACTTCGACACCATGATGGTGTGCACCGCCACCGCGTTCCTGATCCTGGCCAGCGGCACCTACAACGTGTACTCGCCGGCAGGTGCCGGCGCCCCGCCGATCTTCCAGGGCCTGGCCGGCATTCCGGAAGGCGCGGGCTACGCCCAGGCGGGTGTGGAAGCCGTGCTGCCGGGCTGGGGCTCGGCGTTCGTGTCCATCGCCATCTTCTTCTTCGCCTTCACCACCATCATGGCGTACTACTACATGGCCGAGACCAATCTCAGCTATGTGAACCACAACAAGAAGCGACCGCTGACCGTGCTGGTGCTGCGCCTGGGCATCATCGGCATGGTGGTGTTCGGCGCGTTCCATAATGCAACCCTGGCCTGGGCGCTGGGTGACATCGGCGTGGGCCTGATGGCCTGGCTGAACATCATTGCCATCCTCATCATCCAGAAGCCGGCCATGCTGGCCCTGCGTGATTACGAACGACAGAAGAAGCTCGGCCTCGATCCGATCTTCGACCCCGATGCCCTGGGCATCAAGAACGCCGATTTCTGGCGTCAACGCAAGCTGGAGTTGTCCCGTAGTGAATGATCCCTGGAAGAACGCCCGCCGCCCGTCGTCGCGACCGCCGCGGGCCACCCCGCTGCCACCGCGTGAGGGCGGCACCCCGCCACCGCCGGGGCGTGGCAATGACGAACTGCGCCTGTATGGCTGGAACGCCGTGCAGGCCCTGTTCGCCAAGCGCCCGCAGGCGCTGCGCAAGCTGTACCTGGTGGACGCGCTGATTCCGCGCATGCAGCCGGTGTTGAAGTGGTGCGTGGCCAACCGTGTGGGCTACCGCGTGGTGGAGGAGGGCGACCTCAACAAACTGGCCGCTACCACGCACCACGAAGGCCTGGTGGCCGACGTGCTGCGCGCGCCTGTCGTACCGCTGGCGCAGTGGCTGGAGGATCTGGGCGAAGGCCCGGCGTTGGCGCTGTGGCTGGACGGTGTCGGCAATCCGCACAACTTCGGTGCGATCCTGCGCTCGGCCGCGCACTTTGGCGTCAAGGCGCTGCTGCTGCCGGCGGGCAGCACGCTTGCGCTGTCCGGTGCCGCTGCGCGCGTGGCCGAAGGTGGTGCGGAGTCGGTGCCGCTGGTGCAGTTGCCGGAGACCGCCCAGGCGATGGCGCAGCTGCGTGCGGCCGGCTTCGGGCTGGCCGCGACCCTCGTTGATGGTGGCGACGACGTGTTCCGTGCGTCGCTGCCGGAACGGTTGATGTACGTGATGGGCGCCGAAGGCGAGGGCATGGACCGCGGGCTTGCCAGCGAATGTGACCTGCAGGTCTCGATTCCCGGCAGCGGCGCGGTGGAGAGCCTGAACGTGGCCTCGGCCACGGCCGTGCTGCTGGCACAGTGGGCGAGCCGCCGCCACGGATGATCCCGTCGTGCTGATGCTGTGTTGATCTCCTGACCCGGCCCTTGCGGCCGGGTTTTCTTTTGCGCGGCGCAAGAGCGCAAACGATGCACGCGCAGCAAACTGGGTCATCCGCGTCAGCTTGCGTTGCTTCAAACACGCTTGATGGACAGGCAAGCAATTTTAGTATTTGTCTCATTGCTGGGCCGTTTCCTGCATCGCACGGTGGAGTTCCTTCCAACGTCGTACAGGAGTGGTTCCATGCATCGAATCCAACGCCGCACACGTCGCACTTGCCTGGTGCTGGCACTCGCTGCGCTTGCCGCACCATCGCTACAGGCCGCGGAACGCAGTCTCGATGGTGTCAATTTCACCGGCCCGTTGATCACGCCGAATCCGGCCGGCCTGCCGCAGGGCAACTGGTACATCGAGCCCTATCTGGTGCGGGTCGACAGCCGCGACCACTACGACAACAACGGTGATCGTCGCCGCAGTGCCGGGCACAGTGGCGCCTGGGCCACGGTGGTGCCGATCATCTATGGCTTCAGTGACCGGGTGATGGGCCAGGTCAATCTCAGTGCCTCGCGCTCCGAATCCGGCAGTGCGCGCAGCAGCGGCTTCCGCGCCGGTGACACCACCGCACGCCTGCAGTACCTGCTGCAGGCGCCGAATGCCGATGGCACCCGTCCGGCCATCTCGGTCGCGCTGGTGCAGCGTTTCAGCACCGGCAGCCATGACCGTATCACCGGCAATCCGCTGGATGCACAGGGCGACGGCGTTCAGCGCACCACCGCGGCGCTGGGCGTGCAGCAGGTGGTGTGGCTGGGCAATGACCGCCCCGTGCGCTGGCGCGCCCAGCTCAGCGCCGGGCCGGCACCGTCGCGCACTGCCATTTCCGGCACCAGCGTGTACGGCACCGATGACAGCTTCCAGGGGCACATTTCGCGCGGCTCGGTACTGGGCCTGTCGGTAGGCGCCGAGTACAGCTTCAATTCGCGCTGGGTGGGGGTGATGGAAATGGCCGCCAGCCGCGAGACCGGCCAGCGTCTGAGCGGCTTCGCACGCAACGGCAGTGGTGCGATCGAGCGGATTGAAGAGCACCGTCCGGCCAGCCGCAACGTCAGCCTGGCGCCGGCGGTGGAATACCACTTCAGCCCGTCGCTGGGCCTGATCGCCGGCGTCGAATTCACCGTGGCCGGGCGCAACACCGGCCGCATCATCAGCCCCCAGGTCGCCCTGGGCATGTTCTTCTGAGGGGCTGCCGATGAACATCGAATCCATCGTCAACACCATCCTCGGCATCGTCTGGAGCCCTTACCTGGTGGTGCTCTGCCTGCTCGCCGGCCTGTACTTCAGCGTGCGTACCCGCTTCATCCAGTTGCGCGCGCTGCCGGAGATGCTGCGCCTGATGTTCCGGCACGAGCGCTCCGAAGCCGGTGTGTCACCGTTCCAGGCCCTGTCGCTGTCGTTGTCCAGCCGCGTCGGCGTCGGCAACATCGCCGGCGTTGCCATGGCCATCGCCTTTGGTGGCCCGGGCGCGATCTTCTGGATGTGGATCGTCGCCTTCCTCGGCGCCTCCAGCGCCTTCATCGAATCCACGCTGGCACAGATCTACAAGGACCGCGATGCCAAGGGCCAGTACCGCGGTGGCCCCGCGTACTACATCGAAAAGGGCCTGGGCCAGCGCTGGTATGCAGTGCTGTTTGCGCTGGTGACCGTACTGGCCGGTGCGATGCTGGCCGGCACCCAGTCCAATGCGATCACCAGTGCGGTGAACGAAGCCTGGGACGTGCCGGTGATGACCACCACGGCGGTTCTGCTGGTGGTGCTGGGCGCAATCCTGATCGGCGGTGTGCGCCGCATCGCGCGGGTTGCCGAGTGGGTGGTGCCGTTGATGGCGGTGGCGTATCTGCTGGTGGCGGCACTGGTAATGGTGCTCAATGCAGAGAAAGTGCCGGAGGTGATCATGCTGGTGCTGCGCAGTGCATTCGGTGTGGATGCAGCGTTCGGTGCAATGATCGGCACCGCCATCCAGTGGGGCGTGCGCCGTGGCGTGTTGTCCAACGAGGCCGGCATGGGCAGCGGTGCGCATCCAGCCGCCGCCGCCGAAGTCACCCATCCGGTCAAGCAGGGCCTGGTGCAGTCATTTTCGGTCTACATCGACACGATGGTGGTGTGCAGTGCTACCGCCTTCCTGATCCTGTCCACGGGCCTGTACAACGTCTACGACCCGGCTGTGAACGGCATTCCGGATGAGGCGCGCCTGCTGCTGGGCAATCTGCCTGGCGTCGAGGCCGGGCCGCGCTTCGTGCAGCACGCGGTGGAGTCCGCGCTGCCGGGCTTCGGCCGCTCGTTCGTGGCGCTGGCGATCCTGCCGTTCGCGTTCACCACCATCCTGGCGCTGTACTACATGGCCGAGACCAATATCAGCTACCTGTGCCGTGATCGTCCCGCGCCGTGGGTGATGGGCGGGTTCCAGCTGCTGTTCCTGGCCGCGACCGGCTACTCGGCGGTGAACAGTGCGACGATCGCGTGGTCGCTGGGCGACATCGGCGTCGGCCTGATGAGCTGGTTGAACATCATCGCCATCCTGCTGCTGCAGAAGCCAGCGCTGGCGGCGCTGCGCGACTACGAACAGCATCGCCAGGCGGGCAAGGATCCGCTGTTCAACCCGAAGCTGCTGGGTGTGCGCAACACCAGCGTGTGGGAGGGCTGACAGGATCGGGTCAGATCCCTCGCCACGGCGAGGGCTCTGACCCACGCCATCGCCCGGTGGGTGCGCCATTACTCGGTGGATGCGCCCTTACCCGGTGGGTGCGCCATTACCCGGTGGGTGCGAACCTTGGTTCGCACCGCCCTTCCCGCTGCGTTCGCCGGGCATGAACCCTTTTCAATGCCGAGCGGGAGGTTCCGCGCGCATTGCGATGCGCTCATTGCAATGGCGCCCACAGGTCATGGGGCGCGGTCCGGCGCTACCGCATCACTCGTTCGGCGGCGTGGTCGCCTTGGCTTCGCTGCCGAAGTTGCCATCGGCCTCTGCCGCCAGGTACGCGAACACGGTGTACGCGGCCACGTTCTGCGCCAGCGCCTTCGGGTCGATCTTGTCCAGCGTGTCGTCGGCGGTGTGGTGCAGGTGGAAGTAATCCGAGCCGTCCTGCGCCAGCCATGCCCACGCGCCACCCTTGGCGGCCAACGGGCCGACGTCCGGGCCCGGGCCACCCTTGTCGGCCTGGTACTCGATGCCCAGCGGCTTCATCACTTCGGCAATCTGCTTCGTCGCTTCGCGCGAGCCTTCCGGGTTCGGCGAACCGGTATTGAAGGCATAGATGCGGCCGGCACCGAAGTCACTCTCGGCCGCCAGCTGGTGCAGGGCCACGTCCTTGGCATGCGCCTCGGCGTAGGCCTTGCCGCCATACAGGCCCTGTTCTTCGTTGGCGAAGGCGATCACGCGGATGGTGCGCTTCGGCGCCTGCTTGAGCTGGCCGATCAGATGGCCCGCAGCCATGGTGATGCCCACGCCTGCGCCGTCATCCACCGCGCCGGTGCCCAGATCCCAGGAATCCAGGTGGCCGCCGATCACCACCACTTCCTTCGGCAGGCTGCGGCCGGTGATCTCACCGATCACGTTGTACGAGGTGGCGGTGCCATCCCAACCGCAGTCCAGCGCCACCTTCACGGTGGTGCTGCCACGTGCCAGCAGGCGGGCCAGCTGGTCGGCGTCGGGCACCGACAGTGCTGCAGACGGCACCGGGGTCAGGCCGTCGTCGAAGCGGGTGATGCCGGTGTGCGGCACGCGATGCGAGTCGGTACCGGCCGAGCGCATCAGGAAACCGACCGCGCCCTTGCGGATCGCTTCGGACGGGCCCTTGCTGCGGATCGCGCCGCCACGGCCGTAGTCGCGGCCATCGCGGAACGGCAGCATCTGGTAATCGACGAACGCGATCTTGCCCTTCAGCGAACCGGCCGGTGCGGCCTGCAGTGCGGCCAGGTCGGCGAAGCGGACCACTTCGGCTTCAACGGTTCCGCCCGGGCTGCCACCCAGCGCCGTGATCTGCAGCGGCTGCGGGTTCCTGCCGGTCACTGCGGCGTGTTCACTGCGGCGCTCCCACTTCGGGAACGTCACCGGTTCCTTCCACACCTTGTCGAAGCCGAGGGCCTTGAACTTGGCTTCGGCCCAGGCCACGGCGCGGGCGTCGGCCTCGCTGCCGGCGATGCGCGGGCCGATTTCGGTGGTGAGCGATTCAACCACTTTCCAGCCGGTGTCATCGGCCAGCGCCTGGTCGCGCAGCTGCGCAGCGGTGGACAGCGACGCCGGGGGCAGGGTGGTGGTGTGCGGCGCCGCGAAGGCCGGGGCGGCCAGCAGGGCGAGGGAGGATGCGATGGCAAGGACGCGGCGACGCATGGACAGCTCCGGGAAGGGACCAAGCCTTGGAGCTTAACAGTCGTTCAGCCCGGCGCATGGGCGGGAGGTCATGGCTGGCGCGAACGCTGTTTTCCGCCATGACCGGCAAAGCGAAAGCCCCGCCGGGGCGGGGCTTTCGTGCAGTCGCGGTAGTGCCGGCCGCTGGCCGGCTCCCGCATGTTCCGATGTTGCCGGCCAGCGGCCGGCACTACCGGTAGGCGGCCTTACTTCTTCAGGCTGTCGCGGATCTCGCGCAGCAGCACCACTTCCTCGGCCGGTGCGGCCGGGGCGGCTTCCTGCTTGCGCGACAGGCGGTTGATCGTCTTGACCACCAGGAAGATGGCGAAGGCCACGATCACGAACTGGATCAGCGTATTGATGAAGTCGCCGTAGCCGATCACCACGGCCGGGATTTCCTTGCCGTCGGCACCGATGCTGGCCGGTGACAACGTCCACGCCAACTGCGAGAAATCCACCTTGCCGATCAGCATGCCCAGCGGCGGCATGATGATCTTCTCGACCAGTGCGGTCACGATCTTGCCGAAGGCCGCGCCGATCACCACGCCGACGGCGAGGTCGATGACGTTGCCGCGCATCGCGAATTCCTTGAACTCGGTGAGCATTCCCATTGTTGTTTTTCTCCGGTGGGGGAAGTGGACAGCGCGCAGGGTAGCGCAGGTGATGTCAGCCGGCGATCACGCCGTGGCGCTCGGCCACGTTTTCCAGGCGGGCACTGAAGCGGTCGCCGGGCTTCAGCGCGGCCACTCCGGACGGGGTGCCCATGAACACCAGGTCGCCGGCGCGCAGCTGCCACAGCTTGGACAGCTCGTGCAGGATCTCCGGCACGTTCCAGATCATCTGGTCCAGCAGCGCCTGTTGGCGCACTTCGCCGTTGACCTCCAGCGACAGGTTCAGCGCGGCCAGGTCGCCGACTTCCTCGGCGTGGACGATTTCACTGATCGGCGCGGAAGCATCGAAGCCCTTGGCCGCATCCCACGGGTGGCCCTTGTCCTTGGCGGCGGCCTGCAGGTCGCGGCGGGTCAGGTCCAGTCCAACGGCATAGCCGTAGACCAGCGCCTCGGCGTCGGCCATGGCCAGCTCGCCCACGGGCGCGTCACGGCCGATCGCCACCACCAGCTCCACTTCGTGGTGCAGGTTGGCGGTTGCCGGGGGATAGGGAATGGCATCGTCGTGGCCGACCACGATCGCATCGGCCGGCTTGCTGAAGAACATCGGACGGCCGCGATCGTCGGCCGCCGGCACTGCTGCGCCCATTTCGCGGGCATGGTCGGCGAAGTTGCGGCCGACGCAGTAGATACGGTGCACGGGGAAACTGCCGCCACCGGCTACCGGCACACGCGGCAGGGCTACGGCAGGGATCACATCGGAGACATCGGACATGCGGGCATCCAGGAAGGGCGTGCCCGCAGTCTAGAACGCATGGCGCCCGCCGTCAGCGGGCGCGTAGGGCGTGGATCAACGCGAGGCCGGCAGCACCGGCTTGCGCACCACGCGGTACTCGCCTTCGACCACGGTCGGATCGACCGGACGGGCAACGCCCGGCTTGCGCGAGGCCAGCAGCTTCCACGCCAGGCCGACCAGGATCATCGCCGCACCGACGAACACGCCGATGAACACCATCGCCGCCAGGATCGCCAGGCCGAGCAGGCCCACGGCAACGCGCACCAGCGGGTGACGCGGCTTGCGCGGCGCGAACAGGGTGCGGAACTGGTTGAAGGCGGATGCGCGATTGAACATGGCGGCTCGATAGGCTGGGATCAGCGAAACCAGAGTATCGGGACGTGCCACTGTCATTGAGTGAAAAACTCGTTAAATATAGCCTGTGCTTATTACGAATCAATGACTTGTGTTCATGTTGCAGCCAGTCACCTGAGCGGGCGTGCGACAATGCGCGTTTACTGTCCGAGCCTTCGCCATGACTGCCGCCGCTGCCCTGATCGCCCTTGATGCCATTGCCGATGGCGCGTTTGCCGAGGTCGAAGCGGTGGTTGATGGCGATGCCGAATCGCTGGTGCTGTACCGCGACGGCGCGCAGGTGCGCGCGTTCCTGAACATCTGCCCGCACGCCGGCCGTCGCCTGGACTGGGCGCCGGGCCAGTTCCTGAAGAGCCGCGAAGGCCACCTGGTGTGCGCCGCCCACGGCGCCTCGTTCGCGCTGGACAGCGGCGACTGCATCGCCGGCCCCTGCAAGGGCGACCGCCTGCGCGCGGTGCCGGTGGACGTGCGCGACGGGCAAATCTACCTGGCCTGACCTATCGGTGTGCGGACCAACGGTCCGCACCCACCGGATCAACAGATATCCAGAGATCCATCCACGCATGGCGTGGATCTACCGTGTCGACCACGGTCGACATCTACCAAAGCAGTGCAGGACGCCGTTCCGACAGATCGCAGAAATCTGTCGAAGGCGGGGTGGGTCCGGTTGCGGGGGCGTGAGCCGCATGGGCCCGAGGCATGCCTCGGGCGGGTTGGGCAGGACGCCCAACCCCGGTCTTGCCGTGTGCGCAGGAAAGCGCACACGAGCAAGCGGCGACCGAGCTTACATGGGTGAGGGCGCTTTGCTTGCGAAGCACTGCTTCGCAAGCGCCCGAACGCACAGCCGCCAGCGGCTGGGCCGGGTCCCGGAGGGGGACTTGCAGCGTCCCCCGCAACCGGACCCACCCCGCCATCCCACGGAATGCACGCTTCTGCCGTTGATGTTGCCGGCCAGCGGCCGGCACTACCGGGGTGCAGGGCGCAGCCCTGCCAACAAACCTCAACCTCAGAACATCAGGTTGATCATCAACACCACTACGCAGGTGTAGATCAGTGACAACGGGCCGCCGACCCGCCACATCTCGCGCGGGGTGTAGTTGGCCGGGCCGGTGATCATCGAAATCACCGGGTTGGAGGCCGTCATCAGGTTGTTGGACGCCGACAGCGCCACGATCAGCGCGAACGCCGTCGGGTTGCCGCCCGCCGCCAGCGCAAGGTTCACCGCAATGGGCACCATCACGATGGTGGCGCCCACATGGCTGATCACCAGCGAGAACGCCGTGGTCAGCAGCGCCAGCGCCACCTCCAGCACCCACACCGGGATGCCGGTGGGCAGCTTGTCGATGGTATGGCCGGCCACCCATGCCGCCGCGCCACTGGAATCCATCGCCCAGCCGAGCGGGATCAGCCCGGCCATCATGAACACCGTTTTCCAGTTGATCGAGGCGTAGGCCTCGTCCATGCGCAGCAGGCCGGTCAGCAGCATGCCGGCCACGCCGGTCATCAGCGTCAGCGCCACCGGCAGCTTGCTGGTCAGCGCGATCAGGATGGTCAAGGCGAAGATCGCCATCGCGATCTTGAACTTGTGCGGGCGCTGCTCGCCGGTCGGGTAGTCGGTCACCACCACGAAGTCACGGCTGCGGGCGGCCTGCGCCAGGTCGGTCCAGATGCTGTGGAAGACCAGCATGTCGCCGGCGCGCAGCTGCACGTCGCGCACGTCCTCGCGGATCACTTGCTTGTCGCGGTTGATCGCCAGCAGGCTGATGCCGCGCTCCTTGCGCAGGCGCAGATCGGCTGCGCTCTTGCCGATCACGTTCGAGGTCGGCGGCACCACCGCTTCGGAAATGCCGGCGCGGCTGGGGTTGAACAGGTCGCCCAGGTGCTTCAGCCGCGAAGACATGCGCAGGAACTGGTTCTGCGCGAAATCGTTGATCTGCTCACGCGGGCCCATCGCGCCGAGCACGCTGCCGACCCAGATGCGCATCTCCGCCGGTGGCGCCAGGCGGGTGTCATTGCCGGTTTTCAGGGCCAGCAGCAGCGGGGCATCGTGCAGGTTCTCGGCCTCGCCCAGGGTCATGCCCACCAGCGGGCTTTCGGCACTGACCACCAGCTCGAACACATCGCCTTCGATGCCATAGGTCTTGGCGAAGTAGCTCTCGGTGCGCGCGGGCGTGACCCCGTCGTTGACCAGGTTCTCTTCCTCGATCAGCTTGCGGTCGCCGTAATAGCGGAAGTACAGCAGCGAGGCGATCAGCAGGGCCACGCCGATCGGCAGCGGCGCGAACATGCGCAGCGGCTCGATGGTGGCCAGGCCGGAAGGCAGGTTGTTGTTGGCCGAGGCCAGCAGATCGTTCAGCAGGATCAGCGGTGAATTGCCGACCATGGTCAGCGCACCACCCATCACGATTGCCGCCGAAATGGGCAGCAGCAGGCGCTGCAGGGTCAACCCGGTGCGCGCGGCCAGTCGCGAGGCGACCGGCAGGTACAGCGCCATCACCGAGGGGTTCTGCATGAAAGAGGAATTCAGGCCGGCAATGGCTGTGGTCATCATCAGCAGCCGCTGCTCGACACCATGGCCGCGCCGCAACAGCCACGCGGCCAGCCGGTTCAGCGCCCCGGTGCGGTCCAGGCCCGCACCGAGGATGGTGGTGGCGATGATGCTCATCACCGCGTTACCGGAGAAGCCGCCGAAAATTTCCTCCGGCGCGATCAGCCCGGTGACACCGAGCACCACCAGCACCACCAGCGCGACCACGTCGGCGCGGATGCGCTCGAACAGGAACATCGCCATCGTGAAGCCGACCAGCCCGAGCACGAGCTTCATGTCGTTGGTCAGCGTCAGCGCGGTATCCATGTGGGGCGCGGTGTCCTCAGGCGATCGTCAGGTGCGGTCGTACAGCAGGTCCCAGACGCCGTGGCCGAGCTTCTGGCCGCGGGTCTCGAAGTGGGTCTGCGGCCGCCAGTCCGGACGCGGCACGCTGCCACGCGGGCCGGCGCGGTTGACCAGGCCAGCGGTGGCGTCGAGCACGTCCCACATCTGCTCGGCGTAGTCTTCCCAGTCGGTGGCGCAGTGCAGGCGGCCGCCCGGGCGCAGCTTGCGCACCAGCAGCTCGGCAAATGCAGGCTGCAGCAGGCGGCGCTTGTTGTGGCGCTTCTTGTGCCACGGGTCCGGGAAGTAGATGCGCACTTCATCCAGCGCGCCATCGGCAATCTCGTTCTGCAGCACTTCCACCGCATCGTGGTGGTACAGGCGCACGTGGTCGGCGTTGTCGTCGGCCAGCGCGTTCAGCAGCCGGCCCACGCCGGGCGCGTGCACTTCGATGCCGATGTAGTCACGCGACGGATCATGCTGGGCGGCGAAGCGCAGCGCGGCACCGTTGCCGAAGCCGATTTCCAGCACCTTGTGCGCCGGGCGGCCGAAGGTGGCGTCCAGATCACGCGGCTGGCCGTTGTAGTCGATGCCGAAGCGCGGCCAGCGCTCGTCGAACGCGCGCTGCTGGGCGGGGGTGAAGCGGCCCTGGCGCAACACGAAGCTGCGCACCTCGCGGCGGCCCTCGCTCACGGTGAAGGGCTTGGGCGGGGCCTTGGAACCGGCGCTGTCGAAGGGATTGGTCATCAGCCGATCAACCCATCCACCGGAGAGGAGGCGCTGGCGTAGCGCTTGCGCGGGATGCGCCCGGCCAGGAAGGCCTCGCGGCCGGCCTCGACCGCCTTGCGCATCGCACTGGCCATCAGCACCGGGCTGCGCGCACCGGCAATGGCGGTGTTCATCAGCACGCCGTCGCAGCCCAGCTCCATCGCGATCGCCGCATCCGACGCGGTGCCCACGCCGGCGTCGACGATGATCGGCACCTTGGCGTCTTCGATGATCTGCAGCAGGTTGTACTTGTTCTGGATGCCCAGGCCCGAACCGATCGGCGCAGCCAGCGGCATCACCGCAGCGCAGCCGATCTCTTCCAGGCGCTTGGCCAGGATCGGGTCGTCGGAGGTGTAGACCATCACCTCGAAGCCGTCCTTGACCAGCTGTTCGGCGGCCTTGAGGGTCTGCACCACGTCCGGGTACAGCGACTTCTGGTCGCCCAGCACTTCCAGCTTGGTCAGGTTGTGGCCGTCCAGCAGTTCGCGCGCCAGCCGGCAGGTGCGCACCGCGTCTTCGGCGGTGTAGCAGCCGGCGGTGTTGGGCAGGATGGTGTAGCGCTCCGGCGGCAGCACGTCGAGCAGGTTCGGCTCGCCCGGGTTCTGCCCGATGTTGGTGCGGCGGATGGCCACGGTGACGATCTGGGCGCCTGCAGCCTCGGTGGCCAGGCGGGTTTCTTCCAGATCCTTGAACTTGCCGGTGCCGGTGAGCAGCCGCGAGCCATAGGTCTTGCCGGCGATCACCAGCGAATCGGGGGAGACATGAACGTTCATGGCGCGATTATCGCTTATCCGCCTGAAGATGGGATCACGCAATGGCGTGCAGCCAGCAGGAGGGTAAAGGTAGTGCCGGCCGCTGGCCGGCAGATGCAGGGTGCCTGACGGCGTCGGATTGCCGGCCGGCGGCCGGCACTACCCGGGATGGCCTCAGCCCCCGCCCAGCGCGTGCACGATCTCCACCACGTCGCCTTCGGCCAGGACATGCTCGCCATGGCGGCTGCGGCTGACGATCTCGCCGTTGACCTCCACCGCCACCCGGCGCTGCAGCAGCTGCTCGGCCTCAAGCAGGTCGTGGAGGGTCGCCGAGGCGGGCAGGGTGCGGGGTTCGCCGTTGAGCTGGATGTTCATCCCTGCATTGTCGCTGATAGCCCGTCGGGATCGGAACGTTTGTAATTTGAACCGGGCGCCAGCTCCGGCACAGCAGGTTTCGGCGTGGTCAGGCGACAATCCATGCGGCGGCGCAGCGTGAGCAAACGGCGGCGCGGTGAAACCATTGACCGTGCGCCGGCGTACGTGCGCCGGATTCCAACTTGTTTACCCCACAGGAGTTCCTAGATGCAGCTCAGCAAACACCCGATCCGCTCCCTCATGGCGGCTGCGATCGCACTGGCCGCGCTGCCGGCCATGGCAGGCGAAAATCCGTACTCCAAGGCGGTGTTCTTCGGTGACAGCCTCACCGACGCCGGCTACTTCCGCCCGCTGCTGCCCGAGGCCACGCAGGGGCTCTCCGGCCAGTTCACCACCAACCCGGGCTGGGTGTGGTCGCAGCAGGTCGCCAATTACTACGGCCTCAACAAGGACCCCAACGGCAACGGCCAGAACGGCGACAACTACGCTGTCGGCGGCGCCCGCGTGTCGGTCGAAGGCAGCGGTGCCCTCGGCGCGATCCCGTCTCTGAAGTCGCAGGCGGCCCGCTACCTGGCGGCAAACGGTGGCAAGGCTGACCGTAACGCCCTGTATACCGTCTGGGGTGGCGCAAATGACCTGTTTGCCGCCGCCGGCGCTGCCGGTGCGGGTGCGCCGCCGGCCCAGGTGCAGGGCATCATCGGTGCGGCGGTTACCGACCAGATCGCGCTGGTCGGTGCCCTGAAGCAGGCCGGTGCCCAGTACGTGCTGGTGCCGAACCTGCCGGACGTGGGCATCACCCCGCAGTTCCGCGGCCCGAACGCGGCGGCTGCCACCGCCATGTCGGTCGGCTACAACAAGGCGCTGTATGGCGGCCTGAAGCAGGCGGGCATCGAGTTCATTCCGCTCGATACCTTCAGCATCCTGCGTGAAGTGACCGCCAACCCGGGCATGTACGGCTTCACCAACGTCACCGGCACCGCCTGCAAGATCAACCCGGCCAACACCACGGGCAGCATCATCGGCTGCAACCCGACCACCTACGTCAGCCCGGATGCGTACCAGACCTATCTGTTCGCCGATGGCGTGCATCCGACCGTTACCGGTCACCAGCTGCTGGGCCAGTACGCCGTCTCGGTGCTGGAGGCTCCGCGCCTGCAGCAGGTGCTGAGCCACTCGGCACAGACCGTCGGCCGTTCGCGTGCCGACCAGGTCAGCAACCACCTGGGCGCCCGTCCGGCCGATGGCCTGTCGTGGTGGGGTGGCGTGCGCGGTGACCTGCAACGCTATGACCACGCCGACCTGTACGACGGCGTGGCGCCGGCCGGCCTGTTCGGTGTCGACTGGGCACGCAACGGCGTGGTGGTCGGCGGCTTCGCCGGCTTCGGTCGCATGAGTGCCGACTTCGGCAACAGCCGTGGCGACTTCACCCAGAAGGACACCACCGCCGGCCTGTTCGCTGCCTGGTATGGCGACCGCGTCTGGGTCAACGGCCAGGTCAGCTACACCTGGTTGTCGTATGACGTGAACCGCAAGGTCCAGCTGGGCCCGGCTACCCGCGAACACGGTGGCTCGCCGGACGGCAGCAACCTGACCGCTGCACTGAATGCCGGTTACGAGTTCGGCACCGAAGGTGGCTTCCGCCACGGCCCGATCGCTGCGGTGATCTGGCAGAAGGTCAAGATCGATGGTTACAGCGAAAGCGCTGCTGCGGGCACGCTGGCCACCGCCCTGGGCTACGACCGCCAGAACGTCGACTCGACCGTCGGCCGCATCGGCTGGCAGGCCCGCTTCGATGGCGGCACCGTCAAGCCGTACGTGCAGGTGACCTACGACCACGAGTTCGAGGACACCAAGCAGGCCAGCGCGTGGCTGCAGACCCTGCCGGAACTGGGCAGCTACCGCGTGCCGGGCCTGGACTTCGACAAGAACTACGCCACCGCTGTTCTGGGTGCGCGCATGGACCTGTTCGGCCTGCAGGGCAACGTTGGCCTGAGCACCACGGCCGCGCAGAAGCGTGCCCGTGACGCGACGATTTTCGCCACCGTGGGTGGCAGCTTCTGATGAATGCAACATCCCGGGCACCGCAAGGTGCCTGGGATGCCTGCACGGCAGCGCCGGGCCATGCCCGACGGGTGCGGCGGCCACCATTGCGCAACACCGGCCGCTCCGCATAGACTTTCACCCGCAATGCGGGCGTAGCTCAATGGTAGAGCTGTAGCTTCCCAAGCGTGCGACACGAGCCGTGCCGCACGTTCAACCGACCAGGCGGTTTCCTGGCCACAGCTGTACAGATCTCGGTCTGACAGCAAAACGTCCCCCAGCAACACGGTGGACGATACGTTGAACGGTAGGAGTACATCCCTACTGGCACGGCGAAGGCTGTGCATGCAATTGTTGGTCGTCCACCCTGCCAAGGGTTGTCGAACCAACCCGGTGTTCAGCCACCGGTAGCCAAGGAGTGGTGCGGGAGAAGTAATTCTCCGGTGCTAAGCTCTCCGTTAATGTAGCCATCCTCACGGATACGATTCTCCCGTGAGGGAGGACTCGTGACCTCGGTAGTCGTAACCGAGTAGGCGCTAGGCTGAGTATCAAGGATCAGTACAAACGAATCGCCATATAAACGTCGTCAAGCTAGACGGGCCAACTGCGACTGGGCCCTACCCAAAACGGGACGAGGTCGGATGTTTCTCTGCTTGGTAGAGACACGCTGACAATTGCACCTCCGGCGAAAAGGCGAGATCCTAGGTACTCTGTTGCATGTACGGAACGTGGTAAGCCCAACTGGTTGTCGCCTCGGCGACTAGGTTCTCCGCAAGGAGAAACGATGACCAAGTGGGTATAGGATGGTGGAGTAAGCGAACGCCTCTCTGTAATCGAGGGGATAGGGGATGAAAAGATCGCCCCAACCCGAAAGGGTGCTGACTTCCACCGGGTGGTCTGTCGCTAGACAGGCTTCGCAAACTCACACCCAACGGGGAACGACTCCCCTTTGGGGCGTCTATCCCCTGACGGGCTCTGGGCGGGTGTAGCTCAATGGTAGAGCTGTTGCTTCCCAAGCAACTGACGAGGGTTCGATTCCCTTCACCCGCTCCACTCCAGGAGGTAGATATGGACGCCATCATCGATGGTGATGTCGCCTCCTCACACCTCAGCAACTGGCACTCCATCAACTGGAAAGCCACAAGCTGCGCTGTGTCGAGGATGCAGGCAAGAATAGCGAAGGCAGCCAAGGATAAGCAGTGGCGTAGGGTCACACGCCTACAGAAACTACTTGTCCGCTCAACTGCAGCCAAAGCAACGGCTGTACGTCGAGTCACGGAGAACCAAGGCCGTCGTACCCCGGGTGTAGACCGTGCAACGTGGTCGACACCTGCGGCAAAGTGGAATGCCATCAACTCCCTGCAACGTAAGGGATACAAGGCAAAACCGCTTCGCCGAATCCACATCCCCAAGGCCCGAGGTGGCACCCGCCCTCTCGGTATACCGACGATGAAAGATCGAGCAATGCAGGCGCTGTATCTGTTTGCGCTCGACCCCGTCGCCGAAGCATATGGGGACATTCACTCATACGGGTTCCGTAATTTCAGGTCGACAGCTGACGCTGCCGCCCACCTGAAGACCTGTCTGAGCACGAAGACCAGCTCACGCTGGGTGATGGAAGGGGATATCAAAGGCTGCTTCGACAACATCAGTCACGACTGGCTGATGAAACACGTACCAATTGACCGGCATGTGCTGTCGCAGTGGCTGAAAGCAGGCTTCATGGAAGACCGTAAGTTGTTTCCGACGGACGCGGGTACACCACAGGGCGGAATCATTTCCCCCGTGCTCGCAAACATTGTCCTTGACGGATTGGGCCGGCTCATCGATGCGCTCCCACGCCGCAACAAGTGCAACTTCGTCCGCTACGCAGACGACTTTGTCATCACAGGAGCCTCTGCGGAGATCCTGGAACGCAAGGTCAAGCCGATCGTCGTCAAGTTCCTCGCAGAAAGAGGGCTCACGCTCTCCGAAAGCAAGACGAAGATCACACACATGGACGAAGGCTTCGACTTCTTGGGATGGAACTTCCGGAAATTTGGAAATCTCCTCCTTAGAAGGCCGTCGAAACAAAACACCAACGCCTTCATGGCTAAGATCCGCAGCCAGCTCCGGCTACTGCGGGGATCCACCCAAGACGACGTACTGCACGTCCTTAACCCGATCATTCGGGGGTGGGGCATGTATCACCAAGTCGTGAACGCTTCAGAACCGTTCGCAAGATTGGATCACCTTATCCACCACGCGGTCTGGTGTTGGGCCAAACGCCGTCACCCCACCAAAGGTCTCCGCTGGATCAAACGTCGGTACTTCCGGCGCGACAAGTCCCGCGACTGGATCTTCGGTGTTGGTAAACACACTCTGATGCGCCTGTCGTCCCTCAAGGTCGGCGAGTACATCAAGGTGCGGTCTGACGTTAGCCCCTACGACCCCAAAGACGAGAGCTACTTTAATCAGCGGTTGCAGTACCGCATGAAGCGCTCGCTGACCGGGAAAAGGAAACTGCTATGGCTTTGGACAAAGCAAGAGGCCAAGTGCGCCTGCTGTGGGCGGAAACTGACCAGCACCAGCTGGCACATCCACCACAAGGTTTTCAGGGTGTACGGGGGGTCTGACCGCCTCTCCAACCTTGTTTTGCTCCACACCACCTGTCACGAGCAGCTTCACGCCCGTGCCAGGCTACGGCTGTCGCCCCCTCCCATAGAAGAAGGGGGTTCGTGACTGCTTGAGCCGTGTGAAGGGTAACTTTCACGCACGGTTCTGAGGGGGGAGGGTGGCCGCGAGGCCACCTTCCCACCCGACTACTGACGTGGGTTCGATTCCCATCGCCCGCTCCATGTCTCCAAGGTGTTCACCCCAGGCAGACGCGGCGCAATCGTTGAACCACACCCCAGTCCAGCGTGTGGCAACGGCGCCGGAACCTCATTCTTCAATGCGTCGGGCTGTGGCTCTTCCGAACCACAGCCCGGGTGGCTTATGCGCCCGCTTGCGCAGCCGCGTCCTTGGCCGCGGCAGTGACGGAACTCCCGAAACCGGTATAGGTCGATCCGTTGCAGTGCAGGTATGCGCGGAAGACGACGCCATTCAACTCGGCGTTGTCAAAATAGCAGTGCGTACCGGTCTTGGATGATTTCTTCACAAGCCGCATTGCCATGGCGTTTGAATCGTCGACGCTGGAGCCAAGACCGGCAACGCTCCAGGACTGGCCGGGGCGGTTGCAGGTGTAGGGGTACTTATAGCCATGCGCCGACCCATAGTAGTAGTCGACATTGCACCAGGCCTGCGTCGCCGCCAGGTTGATGGCCAGCTCAAGTACGTTCTGTCCCGCAGTGGTGGTCGTCATGCCATAGGCGGAAAGCGGCGTGGAACTGCACTGCGCCTTGATACCGACACCCGGTGCCCGGAGGCTGACATAGGGGTCGCGCGCGAAGACACTGCAGACGGGACCTTCCTCGGCGACGGCAAGGAAGCCATTGGTGTTGGCCGTCGCAGCATCGATATTGCTGCCAACGCCAGCGACCGTTCCATTCTTGCCGCAGCGCCGGATCACCACCCCTCCGCCGTTCGGCAGCATGTCCATGCCGGGGTCGCAGATGCCAGGCCCGATCGAGGATGCCCCTGCCGGTCCGGTGTAATCACGTTCGGCGTTTGCGGCCATCGGGGCCTGGGTGGAAAGCAGTGCCAGCATCAGCGGAAAAGAAATCGCAGCCATTCAAAACCTCGAATCCATGAGTGAGTCGTGACGCTAGCAGAGGCGCCATTCTGGAAAACTGGAATTCGACCAATCCGCCACTGCTGCAAGCCAGTGATCCGATTCAGAATGCCCACGCCCATGGAAATGTGCGGTAGTTCGCGCTGCGTCTCTGGCTGCGCGGCTGCCGCGGCGGGCTCCTGCAACCTCCGCTGTCTGCCGGGTCCGCCGGGTCGCAGGGTTCAGTTGGTGCTGGGCTTGGGGATGCTAAAAGATCGTTAACCCTTGCCTCCCATCGTCCGCTGCCCGGAGCGCGAATGATCCCCGCACTTTTGCCCCTCAGGCGTTGCTTTGATTTTTCAGGGCGATCCAACCGGAAGGAGTTCTGGTCGTACTCCCTGTCTGCTGCACTTGTGGGGGCAGTGGGCTACACCTTGATGGACGGCGGATACTGGCTGACGGGCACCGTGCTGCTCGATGGGGAGGCCTTCGAGCCGTTCCGGACGCTGGGGTGGGTCATGACGGTCTGCGCGGTCATCGTCCTCCTTCCGCCCATGCTGGCCCTGGCCGTTCGACGACTGCACGACATCGACGAGTCCGGCTGGTACGTCGTGATCGCCTTCATCCCGTTGGGTGTGTTCGTCCTCTTCCCGGTCATGCTTCTGCCGGGCAACGAGGAAGAGAATCGATTCGGCGGTGTTTCCGGCCTGCCGGGTGCCTGACTCAACGCCGGGCGAAGTCCACCAGGTCGGAAGGGTAGTGGGGGCAGGTGCGTAGCGTGGCGTCGTCACCGCCATACAGCACCACCAGCGCAGCCACTTCAAATGCCCAGTAGCCCCACGCGTTCGGCCCGATCAGGCGCCGGGTCCGCTTCTGAGCCTTTGGCGGCAGCAGGAAGAAGTCGCGGTACTGCACCTGCAGGTAGCCGGCCAGCAGTGAAGGGTCGAACGCTTCACCGTCGCGCAGCGGCGCGAACAGCTCGGCGAACGGTCGCGGATGAAAGACCTCATCACTGGCTTCCACCAGGCCCAGCGCCGGCGCGCTGAGGTAGTCCAGCACGCGGTCGGTGTCGAAACAGAGCACCTTCTCCACCAGCGCCGGCAGGCGTTCCTGCGCATCCAGCAGCACGTCCAGTGACAACAGCTGCAGTGCGTACTCGTAGTGCTGCGTTGTACGCGATTGCAACGACGCAGCCAGCGCGATGTCGTGACCTTGTTGCTGCAGGCTTTCCCGGGCAATGGCCAGCAAACGCGCATGCTCGAGCCAGAGATCTGCTACGTCGGCATGCATCTGCTGCAATGCCGCGGGGGCGAAGCCGCGGTCGATGCCTTTCAGCAGCAGGTTGCTGCCGGTCTGTGCAACCGTCTCCCAGCCGTAGGCATGCTCCAGGGCTGCATGTCCCTGCAGCGGTTCCTCCGCAGATTCACCGCCATTGCGCGCATGGCGTGCAAGCAAGGCCATGCCTGCGTTCCAGTCCGCCTGCCAATCCGGCAGGCGAAGCGTGCGGCGCGGCTGGCCCGGGGCCTTGGCCAGTGCTCTCCATCGCGGCAGCATGTCCTGCAGCAGATTCCGGCGATTCACGGCAGTCATCGATTCCATCATCAGCGAGAGTCTAGCGGCATTGCCGGCTCGAACCCCATTGCCTGGCACAGCGTTGAAGGTTTGAATTGTGCACAGTCGCCGCCACCAAGCCTGCATGACCGTTGATCGAATCGCCCTCCGTCGTTTCACCCAGTGGCTGCCGTTCCTGATATGGGTAGCGATCTGCGTGGTGTGGTGGTCGCCTTGGGGCGTGGTCGTTGGCCTGGCCGCATGTCTTGCCCTGGGCGGCGTGCTGCAGCACTTCGATCTGGTCGGCGATGCTGTAGGGGGCGCACTGCTGCGCTCGCGGGCGAAGCTGCCCTTCGCCACCCGGCCGCCCACGCATGATGTCCTGTTGGATTGGGGCGAGCTGGGCATGGGCGGGCCGGCCTACGGCACCCTGATGCTGCGCGATGGCGCCATTGTCGAGGGCGTATCCACCGCAGGCAGCCACGATGCCAGCGGCGAGTGGCTGGCGCTGGCGGGTAGCGCGCTGCGTGTGGCCAGTGGCTACAGTGATCGCAGCGAAGCGGTGATCGTCTACGACGAAGCGGACAAGAGGGTGATGCACCTGCTGGCGATTGTTCCCAGCCTGTTCTGGCAGGAACTGCACGAGCGCCGGCAGCTTGGCGGGGATGCCGAAGCCGCGATGTGGTTGCGGGATATTCCCAGTCGATCGACCACGCTGCGCCCCTGCCGGGGTTTATGGCTGGAACAGGAGCATCCGGCGCTGGCCGCCGGGGTGCCGCAGGTGTTGCGGCATGTCCTGCCTGATGCCCGGGTGCTGCAGGCCATCCCGCTGCTTCCCGACGACCTGCGCCTGACTGCGCATCCGACCTTGTTCGCGCGCATCTGCCCGTACGCGCTCTGTCTTGATGGCGAGCCCAGTGACCGTCACGCCTGCGATCTGGAGACGGTCATTGCCAGCCCGTCCGGTCGATGCGTGGTGGTGGCGGGAAGCGTGCTTGATGGGGATCTGCGTCCCATCGAGGGCGTATGGCTCGTCCACTGGCAGGGGCGTTGGCAGGCCATTGGCCGCCGTGCGATGGGCGGCACTGGCAAGACCCGGAGTGGGGCCTGGATCGATGTCATCGCGGTCGGCGATGACGGAACGCTTCGCTGCGAAGCCTATGAGGAACACTGGACGTTCGAGGCGATCACACGCGTCCCCACGCCACACACGGCATTGGCGCTGCCTGTGGAATGGCGGGAAACCGCATTGGCCGTGCGTGTCCGCGATGGGGGCTTCTCGCTGCGCCTGCCCCGCGCGGATCAGCGGCCCTCAGTCACAGGTTAGACTGCGTCGAATCAAACAAGGAGGTTCCGGCATGCGTCGTCGATGCACGCCGGGAAAACGCTGAAAAAGCTGAAGAAATGGGCTGCGGGCAGTACCGGGTGCGGATGACCGGACTACCGTATGGCTCATGCGCCTGCCGCCTGCACCTGTTGCGCATACTCCTCGGTAAACAGCCCTGACAACGCCCTGCGCTGCTCTGCGTCGATGGCGCGCGAGGCGTTGGTTGTGTAGTCGAAATGCACCATCACGCAGCGCCCGCTGGCCACCAGGGCCTCGAACTGGAACGCCTGCTGCACGATCGACAGCGAGGAGCGGCCGATGTTTTCGATGCGGGTCTCGATGCGTACTTCGTGTCCCGGCTGTATCTGCTGCAGGAAGTCGATCTCGTAGCGGCGCAGGATCAGCGTCAGGTCGCGCATGCTGGCCTCGCGGCTGAAATGGCGGAAGATCTCCTGGCGACCTTCCTCGAACCAGACGGGCAGGGCGGTGTTGGTGACGTGGCCGAGTACATCCACTTCGGAGAAACGCGGAAGGATCGTCAACGGCATGAAGTCTCCGGGGTGTAGTGGGTGGGGTCTCCGGCGACGGTGCAGCCATCGCCGGAGACAGTGCGGCGACTACCGGCTGTCAGTCTGAGTAGAAGCCGTTGCCGAGGGTGCCGGGCAGGCCGGGTTCCGGCCACGGCATCAGTGACGTGCAGGCGTCGTACAGCGTGCAGAAGTCCTGCCGCAGTTGCGCAGGCACCCAGCTGCCATAGGAAACGTCGGTCGAGTCGCCCTGGCAGGCGTAGGAAACATCGATCCAGCGGGTATTGGCGTGTGAGGCAACGCCCTGGTGCTGTGTCTTGCCCGTGCAGTAGCGCAGGCCCTGGCCGATCAGGGTGTTGTTGGCATCGAAGTAGAGCCGGGAGACTGCGTGGGTGGGCGCAGCCTGTACGTGTGCGGCGCTCCCCATCAGGCCAAACAGCAACAACAGCGGAATTCCCATTCGCATCTGTGGTTCTCCTTGGGTTGTGTAAGCCGGCCGTGTCCTGTCCTGTAGCCGGCAACAGCCATCTTCGCACAGCCCCGGCAGGCACGCAGATGCGGCGGCCTGCAGGGCATCATCCGCCCGCCACACGCCCGCGCTATGCTGCGCGCCTGCCGTCCGATCCTGCCGCGATGAAGCTCGCCATCCTGTCCCGCAACAGCTCCCTGTACTCCACCCGCCGGCTGGTCGAGGCGGCCCGCGCGCGCGGCCACACCGTTCGCATCCTCGACCCGCTGCGCTGCTACATGCGCATCGCCGCCGATGGTTTTTCGATGCACTACAAGGGTCGGCCGATGACCGGCGTGGACATGGTCATCCCGCGCATCGGCGCCTCGATCACCCGCTATGGCACCGCCGTGCTGCGCCAGTTCGAGCTGATGGGTGCGCGCACTCCCAACCCGTCCGATGCGATCCTGCGTTCGCGCGACAAGCTGCGCGCGCACCAGCTGCTGGCAGCCAAGGGCATCGACATGCCGGTCACCGTGTTCGGCGACAACCCCGATGACACCGTCGACCTGCTGTCGATGCTCGGCCCGCCGCCGCACGTGGTGAAGCTCAACGAGGGCACTCAGGGACGGGGCGTGATCCTCACCGAGAAGGCCAGCGCTTCGCGTGGCATCGTCGAGGCCCTGCGGGGCCTGTACGCCAACTTCCTGATGCAGGAGTTCATCGGCGAAGCCAAGGGCGCCGACCTGCGCTGCTTCGTGGTCGGTGACCAGGTGGTGGCGTCGATGCAGCGCCAGGCGCCGGAGGGTGACTTCCGCTCCAACCTGCATGCCGGCGGCACCGCGGTGGCGGCCAAGGCCAGCCGCGCCGAACAGCAGGTGGCGGTGCGTTCGGCCAAGGCGCTGGGCTTGTCGGTCTGTGGCGTGGACCTGATCCGCTCCGCGCGTGGGCCGCTGGTGCTGGAGGTCAACTCCACGCCAGGGCTGGAGGGCATCGAAGCCGCCTGCGGGGTGGATGTGGCCACGCGCATCATCGAGCACGTTGAGAAGATCAAAAAGCCATGATTAATCAATGGCTTGGAATTCTCATGGGTAAATGAGGCCGGCTTTAACGCGCCTTTAATCGGCGCCGGCGTAGGCTTCAGCGAACCGCAGCTCTGCCTCTCAGCAGGATCGGTATCGGGATACGACTTCAGACCCAGGCGGGGCACCGCCTGGGTCTTTTTTATGCCGCCGGAAGTCCCTTGTGGAGGCAGCGTGACGGCCGTAGAGTGGCGCCCATCGTTCCTGGATGGATCCGGAGGCTGGCGATGTACCGCATCACGATGATCGCGTTGTTGCTGGGGCTGTCTGGTGCTGTCTCCGCCAAGCCGGAGAAGACCGCCATACAGATGGATGGGCAGGCCCCGGTGGCCGAGCAGGTCCGGCGGGTTGAGAAGGCCCTCGATGACGGCGAGTACAGCGAGATTTCCGCCGATGACCGCGCCCAGGTGCAGCAGGCACTGGCGCGCATCACCCAGCGCATGGGCGACCACCGCACGCTTCAGGAGCTCCCGCCGCAGGTCCAGGCGGAGGTGTTCAACGACCAGGAGCGGATCAATACCGTTCTTGTCCGCGCCCACGAGGACAGCCGCCAGATCTGCCAGCACACCCGCACCACCGGCAGCAACATGCCTAAAAGCCGCTGCCTGACCGTGGCCGAGCGCCGCCGGATCGAGGAAAAGGGCAAGGCCCTGCTCAACGACCAGCGCACCTTCAACAACTTCAACCCTGCCACCAACCACTAGGCCGTCCGATGCCCCTGCGCATGGCACTTGCTGGCGTGAAGGTGGTGCGAATACAGTCAACACTCAACTCAAACAAGGATTCGTTTGTCATGAAGTCCCTCCTGTTGTCGGCGGTCCTGATCTCGGGCCTGACCCTGGCCACCGCCGCCTCTGCATCGAACCAGTCCGGTGAGGTCTTTATCCCCGGCAAGCCGCTGCAGCAGCAGATCGAGCGCATCGAAATCGAACTCAACGATGGCGAGACCTACAGCGAACTGAAGCAGACCGACCGCAGCCGCGTACGCGAGGCGCTGGTGCGCATGCGTACGGCCGTCGAGCAGCATCCTGACCGCGATTCCATGCCTGAACAGGTACGAACCGATGTCTTCAACGACCAGCAGATCGTGAACACGGTTTTGACACAGGCACGTGAAGATAGTCGTCTAATATGCCAACGTGAAAAGGCCACGGGTTCGAACCGGTCCACGACGCAGTGCACTACCGTTGCCGAGCGCGCCCGGCGGAAGGACAAGGCACAGCGTGATATGGGCCAGGCCCAGCGCATCGGCAAATTCGTAAATTAGAGGTGACAGTGAGAATCCTGGTAATCGAAGACAACAGCGACATTGCGGCCAACCTGGGCGACTACCTGGAGGACCGGGGCCACACCGTGGACTTCGCGGCTGACGGGGTTACCGGTCTGCACCTGGCCGTGGTGCACGAGTTCGACGCGATCGTGCTGGATCTCAATCTGCCAGGCATGGACGGCATCGAGGTCTGCCGCAAGTTGCGCAATGAAGCGCGCAAGCAGACCCCGGTACTGATGCTCACCGCCCGCGATTCGCTGGACAACAAGCTGGCCGGCTTCGATTCCGGCGCGGACGACTACCTGATCAAGCCGTTCGCGCTGCAGGAAGTGGAAGTGCGTCTGAACGCCCTGTCGCGACGCGGCAAGGGCGTGCAGACCCGCGTGCTGGAAACCGGCGATCTGGAATACAACCTGGATACGCTGGAAGTGCGCCGCCAGGGCAAGCTGCTGCAGCTCAACCCGACCGCGCTGAAGATCCTGCAGGCGCTGATGGAAGCGGCCCCGGCCGTGGTGACCCGCCAGGAGCTGGAAACCCGTGTGTGGGGTGAAGAACTGCCCGATTCGGATTCCCTGCGCGTGCACATCCATGGCCTGCGTGCGGTGGTCGACAAGCCGTTTGAAGTGCCGCTGATCCAGACCCGCCATGGCATCGGATACCGCATCGCCACCCCGGAAGCCTGATTCGGTGGCAACCAAGGGGGAGCGCCGGCGCACGCCTTATCGGCGGCGCCTGCGCAGCCGCATCATCGTTTCGTTCGTGTTGTTGGGCTTCTGCCTGACGACACTGTTTGCGTTCGCCACCAACTGGGCCCGCCTGCGCGTGGAAAAACAGCTGGTGGAAGAGCTGATGAACCGCAACATCGACGAGTATGCGCGCCGCTATTACGAGCACCCCGGGCATAACCCGGACGCACCGGTGCTGCAGATCAAGGCCTATGCCTATTCGAAGGACAAGTTCGACCGGGTGCGCGAAGAGCGCGCGCAGTGGGCGGGCTTTTCCGATGGCATCCACAGCGTCAGCGGCGATGAGCACGGCGAGCCGTACTCCTACAAGCTGGCCGTACGCAAGACGCCCGACGCCTGGTTCTTCCTCGCCTATGACATGACCGACAGCGTGCGCGGCGGCAAGCAGCTCAACCGCGCGCTGGTGCTGTCGGTGCTGGTGTTCAGCGTGCTGTCGCTGGTGCTGGGCTGGTGGTCGGCCTCGAAGGTGATGAAGCCGGTGTCGGATCTGGCCGCGCGGCTGCGTGCCTATCGCGGCGGCACCAGTGATCCCGAGCCGTTGGCGCCAGGCTTCCCCGACGACGAAGTGGGGCAGCTGGCCCAGGCGCTGGACGACTATTCCTCGCGGCTGACCGAAGTGGTGCAGCGCGACCGTGAATTCAATGCAGACGTCAGCCATGAGCTGCGCACGCCGCTGGCGGTGATCCGTGGCGCTACCGAACTGTTGCTGACCCGGCCCGGCCTGGACGAGAAGGTGCTGCAGCGCCTGCAGCGCATCCAGCGCGCCGAACAGCAGTGCAGCGATCTGATCGGCGCGCTGCTGCTGCTGTCGCGCAACGAGCGCGGGCAGGGCACCAGCAACGTCGCCCGCGTGGCCGAGCAGCTGCTGGACGCACACCGTGCGCAGCTGGGTGGCAAGCCGCTGGAGCTGCTGCTGGAAGGTGAGCGCAATCTGGTGATCGACGCGCCCGAGGCGGCGCTGTCGGTGGCACTGGGCAACCTGATCGGCAACGCCGTGAAGTACTCGCAGGACGGCGAGGTACGCGTGTTCGTCGGCACCAATTCGGTGTCGGTAACCGACAGTGGCCCGGGCCTGAGCGAGGAAGACGCGGCCAAGCTGTTCCAGCGTGGCTACCGCGGCACGCATGCTGGCCACTCGCAGGGCGGCGGCATCGGCCTGTCGATCGTCAGTCGCCTGTGCGACCTGTACGGCTGGCAGGTAAGCGTGCGCCCCGGCGGCCAGCGTGGCGTGATTGCCACCCTGACGTTCTCGCCGAAGCCGTTGTAAGGGCCCCTGCTTTGGTGGGTGCCGACCTTGGTCGGCACGAACCCCGCCGACCCTGCATCGCGCCCTGTGCCGCTTGTGCCACCACCGTGATCGCTGCCGCGCCCCGCGCGTGTAGATCCACGCCATGCGTGGATGCACTTCGGTAGTGCCGGCCGCTGGCCGGCAACCAGGCCTCAACCCCCGGCCAACCCCAGATACCGCGCATGCAGCTGTTCCACCTGCACCTGCAGGTCCTCCGGCCGCCCATCATTGACCACCACGTCATCGGCCAGCGCCAACCGCTGTGCGCGGCTGGCCTGCGCAGCAATCATCCGGTCGGCCAGCGCGGCATCAATGCCATCGCGCTGCATCAGCCGCGCATGCTGCACGGCTTCGGGCGCATCCACCAGCAATACCCGGTCCAGCCACGGGTAGGCTTTCTGCCCGCCCACCTCGGTCAGCAGCGGAATCGCGGCAATCGCATAGGGGCTCTCAGCCTGCTCGCACTGCTGTTGCATCAGCAGGCGGATGGCCGGGTGGGTGATGGCTTCCAGCGCCGTCCGCTCGGCCGGGTCGGCAAACACGTGGGCGCGCAGGCGCCCCCGGTCCAGGCTGCCATCGGCCAGCAGCATGTCGGCGCCGAAACGCTCGGCGATACGGGCCAGCGCCGGGCTGCCGGCAGCCACCACGGCCCGTGCGGCCAGATCGGCGTCGGCCACCACGATCCCCAGCGCCTCAAAGCGCCGGGTCACCTCGCTCTTGCCCGAGGCGATGCCTCCGGTCAGGCCAACCACATAGCGGCTCATGGGGACTCCCCTCAGCGCAGCCCGCTCATCACCAGATACTGCTCCACCAGTGGCGCACCCCACATGAAGTACAGCCAGCCGGCGATGGCCAGGTACGGCCCGAACGGGATGGGCGTGGCGCGGTCACGGCCGCGGCTGTACAGCCAGATCGAACCGATGATGGCGCCCAGCACCGACGACAGCAGGATGATCGGCAGGATGCCCTTCAGACCACACCAGGCGCCCAGGGCCGCCAGCAGCTTGAAGTCGCCGTGGCCCATGCCTTCCTTGCCGGTCAGCTGCTTGAACAGCCACCAGACAGTCCACAATGACAGGTAGCCCACCGCCGCGCCCACCAGGGCGGGCTTGGCTGGCATGTAGAGGTTGTCGATGCTGCCTATCAGCCCCAGCCACATCAGCGGCAGGGTCAACTGGTCGGGCAGCAGCTGCGTTCGCAGGTCGATGCCGGACAGGGCGATCAGGAAGCAGGTCAGCACGATGGCACCGAAGCCCTGCCAGCCGAAGCCGAACTGCCAGACGCAGGCCAGCACCAGCACCGAGGTCAGTGCCTCCACCAGCGGGTACTGCAGCGAGATCGGCGCCTTGCAGTGGCGGCACTTGCCACCCTGGATGATCCAGCTGAACAGCGGGATGTTCTCGTACCAGCTCAGCTTGTGCTTGCAGTGCGGGCAATGCGACGGCTCCACCACGATCCCCGGTGGGGGTGGTTCATAGAAGTCCGGTTCCTCCAGGACTTCGCGCGCATCGCGCTTCCACTGCCACTCCAGCCGCTTGGGCAGCCGCAGGATGACCACGTTCAGGAAACTGCCCAGCAGCAGTCCCAGGGCGGCCGCGGCGGGGTAGCCGAGGCCGGGGTGCTGGTCGAGAAATGCCATTGATACCTTTAGCCGACGACGGCGCCGAGTTTGAAGATGGGCAGGTACATGCCGATGACCATACCGCCAACGACGACACCGATGAAGACCATGATCATCGGTTCGAGCAGGCTGCTCAGGGCGTCAACGGCATTGTTGACCTCCTGCTCATAATACTCGGCAACCTTGAACAACATGGCGTCCAAGGCACCGGCCTCTTCGCCGATGCCGGTCATCTGGATGACCATGTGCGGGAACAGGTTCAGCTGCTTCATGGCTACATTGACCGGATAGCCGACCGACACGTCGTCGCGCATCCGCAGTACGCCTTCCTCATAGACCTTGTTGCCGGTAGCGCCGGCAACGATGCCCAGCGCCTCCACCAGTGGCACGCCAGCCTTGAAGGTCACCGCCGTAGTGCGGGCGAAGCGGGCGATCGAACTGTTGTGCATGATCTGGCCGATCACCGGCACCCTCAGAATCAGCCGATCCATGGTGTGCTGCATGTTGGGTGATCGTTTGTAGGCCATGGTGAACGCAACGACGGCGCCAATCGCCACGATCGCCATCAACCACCACCACGAAACCATGAAGCGTGACAGATTGACGATCATCTGGGTGAATGCTGGCAGGTCCGCGCCGAAACCACGGAACACTTCCTCAAACTGTGGTACGACGAAGATCAGCATGATGGCACTGACCACCAACGCAACCACCACCACCATGGCAGGATAGAACAGCGCCTTCTTGATCTTGCCCTTCAGCGCTTCGATGTTTTCCTTGTAGGTGGCGACCGTGTCCAGCACCGTTTCAAGCACACCGGCGCCTTCCCCGGCCCGGACAAGGTTCCGGTAAAGCTCGTCGAACTGCACGGGATGCTTGCTGACCGCCTCATATAGCGAGGAACCGCCCTCGATATCGGCGCGGATCCCTTCCACCATCTTCTTCATGCGTGGGTTCTTATGCCCACTTGCGATGATGTCCAGCGCTGAGACGATCGGCACACCGGACTTCATCATCGTCGCCATCTGACGGCTGAAGAAGGCAATGTCCTTTGGTGAAACCTTGCTGCCGGCTGCTCCGAACAGTGGCTTCGGCTTGGGCTTTACCGTGCCGGGGTTGATGCCCTGGCGCCGTAGTTCCGCCCGCAGCAGATTCGCGTTCTTGGCGACCTGCTCCCCTTTCATCTTCACGCCCCGCTTGTCGGTCCCCTCCCAGACAAACGGTTGCAGCTCCGTGGTGGTGCGAGCCACGGGCTCTTTCTTGATCGCACTGCGACTGACAGACATGTTGGCTCCCCAAGGCCCGCCATCCCCAGGCGGGCATCATGACCGGCGATGGTAGCCGGTTCGGGGCCGTCCGGGGAGTGTACCAGCGTGACGTTGCGCAGAGTTCTTGACCAGCGGAGACGAAAGGTGACGCGCTGCGTCACATTGCCGCGTCCATCGCAGATTCGGCCGGAGGGGGTTTCCATCCGCGAAATTGCTGCCATCATGGGCGGGGGGAAATCGGGGAGACGCTGCCATGGGAGATTGGCACGTAACCTGCGTTGATCCACCCGCGGGGACGGGTAGCCTGCTCAACCGGCCATTGGCTGGTCGGCCGCCACCCCGACATCAACTACCACTCATCTTGGGGACGTACCACCATGAAGAACCAGAAGGGCTTCACCCTGATCGAACTGATGATCGTCGTTGCGATCATCGCGATTCTGGCTGCCATTGCCATCCCGCAGTACAACGATTACACCGCTCGTGCTCAGCTGACCGAGGCTTTCACCTTGGCTAGTGGCCTAAAGACTCCTGTCGCTGAAGCTTATGCCCAGGATAGTGCCACGACTTCCTGTGCCGTTCCGACTGGCACGGTTACCTCGGGTAAGTATGTGACCAGCATTACGCCGACGGGTGCTGCCGATAGCTGCAAAATTGTTGCAAAAATGAAGGGCTCCGGCGTCAACGACAAAGTCAAGGATGCCGAGATTACCCTGACCTATAAGCCGTCGACCGGCGAATGGTCCTGCAATAGCAGCGTCAATGCTGCATTGACGCCGAAGGCCTGCACTGCTGCGGCTGCCGGTGGCGGCGGCACCACCCCCCCGTAAGAGTCAAGGCTTCTTTGGCTCGACAGAGCCCCGGCCGCGCCGGGGCTTTTTTTTGGCATGAACCCTGCTTTGCAGGGAATATCCATCTGCGCGTTGGGGAGCGCCTCCATGAGCAAGCAATCTGGTTTTACCTTGATCGAGTTGATGATTGTCGTAGCGATCATCGCCATCCTGGCTGCAATCGCTATACCGCAGTACAACGACTACACCGCACGGGGCCAGTTGTCTGAGGCCATTGTGCTGTTGGGCGGCCTGAAGACGCCGGTGGCCGAGCAGTTCGCGAACAGCAACGGCGCGACATCCTGCGCACTGCCGGACAGCGCAGTGCTGACTGGCAAGTATGTCGACGGTATCAAGGCGACAGCAGCGGTTCCTTGTGTCATCACGGCGACGATGAAGGCCACAGGCGTGAACGACAAAGTGAAGTCCGCCACTGTCACCATCACCTATGCTGCGAATTCCGGCATATGGGATTGCAAGACCGATGCCCCGGCTGAAGTGGCGCCCAAGGGTTGCCCTCACGGTTGATGCTGTTGGGCATTCCGCGCAGGCAGTGTGTGGGGTAGGCTGCGCGGGGGAGTAGGAGTACACACATGAACACAGTTGTCACCGCCAACCTTGTCGGCATCACCGGTTTGGCCCGTCGCTTGGTCCAGGACGGTGCCTTGGACGAGGCCTCCGCCCGCGACGCCATGGCCAAGGCGGCGGCTGCCCGCCAGCCGCTGCCTACGTGGTTCGCGCAGAACAAGCTGGTCAGTGCCTCGCAGCTCGCCGCCGCCAACGCGGTTGAGTTCGGCATGCCGCTGTTCGATGTTTCCACTTTCGATGCCAGCCAGAACGCGATGAGCCTGGTCAGCGAGGAGCTGCTGCGCAAGCACAACGTATTGCCGTTGTTCAAGCGCGGCGGCAAGCTGTTCGTGGGTACCAGCAACCCGACCCATGCGCTGGACGAGATCAAGTTCCATACCAATCTGGTGGTGGAACCGATCCTGGTCGATGAGGACCAGATCCGCCGCACGCTTGAGCAGTGGCACGCCAGCCAAGATGCCATCGGAAACGCACTGGGTGGCGATGACGAGGGCATGGGCAACCTGGATGTCGCGGCCGGTGACGAAGATCTCGGCGCCAGCAGCGGCGACTCGGGCATCGACGCCAAGGGCGACGACACCCCGGTGGTGAAGTTCGTCAACAAGGTGTTGGTCGATGCCATCCGCAAGGGCGCATCGGACATCCACTTCGAGCCTTACGAAGACGACTACCGCGTGCGCCTGCGCATCGACGGCCTGCTGAAGATGGTGGCGCGCGCGCCGGTGAAGTTGAACCAGCGCATCGCCGCGCGTCTGAAGGTGATGGCGCAGCTGGACATCGCTGAGAAGCGCGTGCCGCAGGACGGGCGCATCAAGCTGAACCTGTCCAAGACCAAGCAGATCGATTTCCGCGTCAGCACGCTGCCGACCCTGTTCGGTGAAAAGGTGGT
The DNA here is from genome assembly GCF_056481585.1 of Stenotrophomonas sp. 86428_Sma. Taxonomy (NCBI): domain Bacteria; kingdom Pseudomonadati; phylum Pseudomonadota; class Gammaproteobacteria; order Lysobacterales; family Lysobacteraceae; genus Stenotrophomonas; species Stenotrophomonas sp. 86428_Sma. The sequence continues at coordinate 3,918,926 of NZ_CM151156.1, read as the reverse complement.
GCTGCGTATCCTGGATGGCAGCGCGGCCAAGCTGGGCATCGACAAGCTGGGCTACGAGCCGGACCAGCAGAAGCTGTTCCACGACGCCATCCACAAGCCGTACGGCATGGTGCTGGTGACCGGCCCGACCGGTTCGGGCAAGACGGTGTCGCTGTATACCGCGCTGGGCATCCTCAACGATGAGACGCGCAACATCTCCACCGCCGAAGACCCGGTGGAAATCCGCTTGCCCGGCGTCAACCAGGTGCAGCAGAACAACAAGCGCGGCATGACCTTCGCTGCGGCACTGCGCTCGTTCCTGCGACAGGATCCGGACATCATTATGGTCGGCGAAATCCGCGACCTGGAGACGGCCGAGATTGCGATCAAGGCGGCGCAGACCGGCCACATGGTGCTGTCCACGCTGCATACCAACGATGCGCCGCAGACCATCGCGCGCCTGATGAACATGGGTATCGCCCCGTACAACATCACCAGCTCGGTGACGCTGGTGATCGCGCAGCGCCTGGCACGCCGGTTGTGCGGCAACTGCAAGCGACCGGCGAACCTGCCGGAGCACGCGTTGCTGGCCGAGGGCTTCACCCAGGCGCAGCTGGATGCGGGCATCCAGTTGTACGAGGCGGTGGGCTGCGATGAGTGCACCGAGGGCTACAAGGGCCGAACCGGTATCTACCAGGTGATGCCGATGACCGATGAGATCGCCACCATCGTGCTGGCCGGTGGCAACGCACTGCAGATTGCCGAGGCGGCGCAGCAGATCGGGGTGAATGACCTGCGGCAGTCGGCGTTGAAGAAGGCGGCAGCGGGTGTGACCAGCCTGGCCGAGATCAATCGCGTTACCAAGGATTGAGGTAGATCCACGCCATGCGTGGATGACGCGATGCATGGGGGTTGCCGGCCAGCGGCCGGCACTACCACGTTGGTGGGTAGATCCACGCCATGCGTGGATGGCGCGATGCATTGGGTTGCCGGCCAGCGGCCGGCACTACCACGTTGGTGGGTGGATCCACGCCATGCGTGGATGGCGCGATGCATTGGGTTGCCGGCCAGCGGCCGGCACTACCACGTTGGTGGGTAGATCCACGCCATGCGTGGATGACGCGATGCATGAGGTTGCCGGCCAGCGGCCGGCACTACCGCGTTGGTGGGTAGATCCACGCCATGCGTGGATGACGCGATGCATGAGGTTGCCGGCCAGCGGCCGGCACTACCACGTTGGTGGGTAGATCCACGCCATGCGTGGATGACGCGATGCATTGGGTTGCCGGCCAGCGGCCGGCACTACCGCGTTGGTGGGTGGATCCACGCCATGCGTGGATGGCGCGGCGGCGCACGCCAACCAAGGTTGGCGCCTACCAGGGCCGTTCGGCCCTTACTCCATCCCCAGCTTCTTCAGCTTGTAGCGCAGCGCGCGGAAGGTAATCCCCAGCTGCGCGGCCGTGCGGGTCTTGTTCCAGCGGTTCTCTTCCAGCGCGCGCTGGATGGCGCTGCGTTCCAGCTGCTCGATGTACGAGGGCAGGGCGGCGCCGCCCGGCTGCAGGTCGGCCACGGCTTCGGCGGGAGCAGCGCCGCCGAGCGCACGCGGGGCGTGCTGCGGCAGGCGTAGGTCGTCGGCACCAATGCGGTCTTCTTCGGCCAGTGCAAGCGCGCGCTCCAGAATGTTCTCCAGCTCGCGCACATTGCCCGGGAACGCATAGTGGGCCAGCGCTTCCAGCGCCGACGGCGCCAGCAGCGGGGTGGCACGGCCGTGGCTGCGGGCCAGGCGTGCCAGCACGGCGGCTGCCAGCTCCGGCAGGTCCTGGCGGCGCTCGCGCAGCGGCGGCACCTTCAGTTCGATCACGTTGATGCGGTAGTACAGGTCGTGGCGGAAGCGCCCGTCCTCGACCAGCTCGGCCAGGTCACGGTGCGTGGCCGAGAGAATGCGCACGTCCACCGGTTCTTCGTTGGCCGCACCGACCGCACGCACCGACTTTTCCTGGATCGCGCGCAGCAGCTTCACCTGCATCTGCAGCGGCAGCTCGGCCACTTCGTCCAGGAACAGGGTGCCGCCGTGTGCAGCCTGGAACAGGCCCGGCTTGTCGGCATGGGCGCCGCTGAAGCTGCCTTTGCGATGGCCGAAGAACTCGCTCTCCATCAGCTCGCCGGGAATGGCACCGCAGTTGACCGGCACGAACGGACCAGCCGCACGCGCGCCCTGGGCGTGGATGGTGCGCGCGACCAGTTCCTTGCCCACGCCCGATTCACCGAGGATGTAGACCGGTGCCTGGCTGCGCGCGACCTTGCCGATGGTGGTGCGCAGTACGTCCATCGCCGGCGAAGCGCCGAGCAGGCGAGCAGCCTGTTCGGTGGCGGGGCCGGGCGCAGGGCGTTCGGTGTTGTTGAGTTCCAGCGCGTGCTTGACCAGGCCGCGCAGCACCGAGATGTCCACCGGCTTGCTGACGAAGTCGAAGGCGCCGGCCTTCAGCGCTTCCACGGCCAGGTCCATGCTGCCGAATGCGGTGATCATCGCCACCGGTGTGCGCGGGTAGTGCTGGGCGATCTCGCTGACCAGCTCGATGCCGTTGCCATCCGGAAGGCGCATGTCGGTGATGCACAGGTCGTACGGGTTGCTGGCCAGCAGCTCGCGCGCTTCGGCCAGGTTGGCGGCGGTACTGATGCGCAGCCCCATGCGGCCGAGGGTCAGTACCAGCAGTTCGCGGATGTCGCGTTCATCGTCGACGACGAGGGCGCTGCGGGTTTCGTTCATGGGCGTGAAAGATAAACGAGGGGGCTGGAAGCGACAAATGTTTGACGCACAGATTTGGAATCAGGTGGGCAACAGCGTGTGCGGGCCGGGAAGCACCAGGCGGAAGCACGAGCCTCCTGCCGGCACCGGGATGTAGTCGAGCCGTGCCTGGTTGGCGCGGCACAACTCGCGGGCGATGTACAGGCCCAGCCCGGTGCCGTGCTCGGAGGTAGTGAAGAACGGACGGAACAGCTGTGCGGCCACGCTCTCGGGAATGCCGGGGCCACGGTCCATCACGTCGATCACCGCGCTGCGCTCGTGCTGCGCCACGCGCAGGCGCACCCGCGCCGGCTGCTGGCCGATGCGGCCGTACTTCAGTGCGTTGTGCACCAGCACGGTGAGCACCTGGTACAGGTGTTTGCTGTCGACCTGCGCCATCACCGCCGTGTCGCTGATGATCGGTTCGATGCTGTCGGTTTCCAGCGTCTGGCCCTGCTTGTACTCCAGCACGAAGCGGCGCACGAAGGCGACCAGGTCGACGTTCTCGGGTGTGGCGCGCTCGCGCCGTGCCAGCCCCAGCACGCTCTCGACGATGCCGTTGGTGCGCTGGCATTGCTGGCGGATGATCTGCAGCAGGCGGCGGTCGCTTTCGTTGAAACCGGTGCCTTCCTCCAGCAGCTGCACGGCGTAGTTGATCGCCGCCAGCGGATTGCGGATTTCATGGGCGAGGCTGGCCGAGAAGCGGCCCATCGCCGACAGGGTGAGCGATTCGGCGCGCCGCGAGACCACGCTGGAGTCGTCCAGGAATACCAGCGCCAGTTCGCTGCCGGCCAGCAGGCGGGCGAAGCGCGGTTGCACTTCCGGCTGGTCGGGGTTGAGCTGCAGCGGCAGTTCGTCCTGCGCCCAGCCGTTGCGCCAGCGCTGCAGGCGGCGCGCCAGTTCCGGCGCAGCACTGGCCAGATCCAGCCGTCCCGTCTCACCGATGCCGTCGTTGTCGCCGAGCAGCATCGAGGCCGCTTCATTGGCCAGGGTGATGCGGTTGTCGGCGTCCACCACCAGCACGCCGGTGCGCATGCGGCGGATGATCAGTTCGTTGATCTGGAACAGGTTGGCCACTTCGTCGCCGCGCTGGTTGGCCAGCTGCTGGTTGCGGCGCGCGCGGTTGCCCACCTGGTAGCTGATGAAGGCCAGCGCCAGGTAGCTGGTGGCAAACATGGCCAGCTCGGCCAGCGTGCGGGTGGGGTCACCGCCTTCGAGCACCTTCCAGAGGTATTCGATGCCGGTGGCCAGGCTGGCAGCAACCGCCAGGCCCAGGCCCCAGCTCAGCGGCAGCAGGGTGGCGGCGGCGGCGATGTTGAACAGCAGCGACATCGAGATGCCGGCGCTGGCACCGGGCAGGGCATGCGCCAGCAAGGTGGCGGCGATGGTGTCCACCAGCACGCTGCTGACCACGATCGGGCGCAGCCAGCGTTCGTTGCGGCCGATCGCCAGGGCCAGCAGCGACAGCAGCAGATAGATCGCCGCGACGGTATCGGCCAGACGCGGGTGATGGGCCTCGCCGACCATGCCGGACAGGGGGCTGTAGAGCAGGCCGGCGATGACCGCGGCGATCAGCACCCGGTACAGCGCGAAGAAGTACAGCTCACGCCGCGGAATCGATTCGATGCGGTCGATCAATGAAGCACTGGGTGACACGCCGGAACTCCCCTTCTGGCTGCCTGGGTCTGGAATCTGCGGCGGCCCTGCCTGGCATCCCCTGAAGCCGGGCGGGTTCGTCGCTTCTATGTGGCCTGCGGCGGAAGCCGCCGGGCAAGCCCGACACTACACACCTTGGTTGACCAGTATAGGGCCCCCGGCAGGACGCCGCCGGAGCCGCCCGGATCGCGCATTTGGCCTGCCGTGGATACCGGTGGCCAACACCGGCCCGGGCGCAACTGCCTGAATGGCGGTGGAAATCTGGCCGGGTGTGGCGTTTTGTACAGACTTCTTTGCGCCCCGGCGCTGGCTCGGCCACAATAGTGGGCCCGCCGCGGTCCATGCCGGCGCCCCGCCGGGGCCCTGAGGAATTGCGTGCGGTCGTTCCTATTCCCACGGTGACGCATGAATTTCCACGAATACCAGTCAAAACAACTGCTTGCCGAGTACGGCATCCCGGTCCCGGCCGGCAAGGTCGCTGCGACCCCGGACGAAGCGGTTGCCGCTGCCAACTCCCTGGGCCAGGGCCCCTGGATGGTCAAGGCGCAGATCCACGCTGGCGGCCGCGGCAAGGCTGGCGGCGTCAAGTTCTGCAAGACCACCGACGACGTGAAGGCCGCTGCGGCCAAGATGCTCGGCACCAAGATGGCCACCTACCAGACCGCTGGCGTTGAACTGCCGGTCAACCTGGTGCTGGTGACCACCGCCGGCGAGATCGTCAAGGAACTGTACCTGTCGGTGCTGGTCGACCGTGGCACCAAGACCATCACCTACATCGCCTCTTCGGAAGGCGGCGTGGAGATCGAGCAGGTCGCCGCTGAAACCCCGGAGCTGATCCACTCGCTGAACGTCGACTTCGTCGAAGGCGTGCAGGGTTACCACGGCCGTGATTTCGGCTTCAAGCTGGGCCTGACCGCCAAGCAGGCCGGCCAGTTCGCCAGCATCATGGTGAACCTGTACCGCCTGTTCAACGAAAAGGACCTGGCGCTGGTTGAAATCAACCCGCTGGCCATCCTGGACGACGGCAACCTGTACGCGCTGGACGGCAAGTTCGACAGCGACGACAACGCCGCGTTCCGCCAGAAGGCCCTGGTCGCCATGCGCGACAAGACCCAGGAAGATCCGACCGAAGTGATCGCTTCGGAGCTGGACATCAACTACGTCACCATGGACGGCAACATCGGCTGCATGGTCAACGGCGCAGGCCTGGCCATGGCCACCATGGACGTCATCAAGCTCAACGGCGGCGAGCCGGCGAACTTCCTGGACGTGGGCGGCGGCGCCAACAAGCAGCGCGTCATCGAAGCGTTCAAGCTGATCCTGTCCTCGGACAAGGTTGAAGGCATCTTCGTCAACATCTTCGGCGGCATCGTCCGCTGCGACATGATTGCCGAAGGCATCATCGCCGCCGTGAAGGAAGTGGGCGTCAAGGTTCCGGTCGTGGTGCGCCTGGAAGGCACCAACGTGGAAGAAGGCAAGCAGCTGCTGCGTGACAGCGGCATGGCCATCATCCCGGCTGACAACATCAACGATGGCGCCAAGAAGATCGTTGAAGCTGTCAAGAACGCTGCCTGATTCGACACCAAGGAATTCCCATGTCTGTTTTGATTAACAAGAACACCAAGGTGATCGTGCAGGGCTTCACCGGCCAGCAGGGCACCTTCCACGCCACTCAGATGATCGAGTACGGCACCCAGGTTGTTGGCGGCGTGACCCCGGGCAAGGGTGGCACCACCCACATCGACCTGCCGGTCTTCAACACCGTTGCCGACGCCGTGCAGAGCACCGGCGCCAACGCTTCGGTCATCTACGTGCCGCCGCCGTACGCGGCCGACGCGATCCTGGAAGCCGCTGCTGCCGGCATCAAGGTCATCGTCTGCATCACCGAAGGCATCCCGGTGCTGGACATGCTGCGCGTCAAGAACGTGCTGACCCGTTCGCATCCGGACACTGTGCTGATCGGGCCGAACTGCCCGGGCGTCATCACCCCGGGCGAGTGCAAGATCGGCATCATGCCGGGCCACATCCACCAGCCGGGCAAGATCGGCATCGTGTCGCGTTCGGGCACCCTGACCTATGAAGCGGTCAAGCAGACCACTGAAGTCGGCCTGGGCCAGTCCACCTGCATCGGCATCGGTGGTGACCCGATCAACGGCCTGAACTTCGTCGACTGCCTGAAGCTGTTCAACGAAGACCCGCAGACCGAAGGCATCATCATGGTCGGCGAAATCGGCGGTGACGCTGAAGAAGCCGGCGCCGAGTACATCAAGAACCACGTGAAGAAGCCGGTCGTCGGCTTCATCGCCGGTGCGTCGGCTCCGGCCGGCAAGCGCATGGGCCACGCCGGTGCGATCGCCTCGGGCGGCAAGGGCACTGCCGAAGGCAAGTTCGCCGCCATGGAAGCTGCCGGTGTTGTCACCGTCCGCTCGCCGGGCGACCTGGGCGCTGCCATCGCCAAGCTGGTGAAATAAGACCGCTTGTGTAGAGTCGAGCCATGCTCGACTGACGCTCTTGCTTCAAACAGAAAGGCCGCCTCCGGGCGGCCTTTCTGCGTCTGGTGCCCTGACCATCCCGGTAACCCCATCCACGCATGGCGTGGATCTACTGAGCCGGGGCTGTCCACGCAGTGAGCGCGCCCGGCGCGCGCATGGCGCAGCGCTACAATGGGCACATTGCAACCACAGGCTGGATTCCCATGGCTTCGATCCGCATCGCGATGGCGCAGTTCGACTTCCCGGTCGGCGATGTCGCCGGCAACACCGAGCGCATCATCGAGATGATCGGCCAGGCGCGCGACGAGTACGGCGCCGAGCTGGTGATGTTCCCCGAGCTGGCGGTGAGTGGTTATCCGCCGGAAGACCTGCTGCTGCGCCCGGGCTTCCTGTACGAGTGCGAGCAGGCGATGGCCCGCATCGCTGCTGCCTGCCGTGGCATCACCGCCGTGGTTGGTTGGCCGCAGGCGGCCGGTGCGGTGGTCTACAACGCCGCCAGCGTGCTGCGTGACGGCCTGGTCGAGCAGACCTACCGCAAGCGCGAGCTGCCCAATTATGCGGTGTTCGACGAGCGCCGCTACTTCGATGTCGATCCGGATGGCGGCAGCTGCGTGTTCGAGGTCAACGGCATTCCGGTGGGCCTGCTGATCTGCGAAGACCTGTGGTTCGCCGAGCCGCTGGCCGACACCGTGCGCGAAGGTGCGCAGCTGGTGGTGGTGCCCAATGCTTCACCGTACGAGCGCGGCAAGCACGCCCAGCGCGATGCGGTGCTGGCTGCACGCACCCGTGAGAGCGGGGCGGCGATCGCCTACCTCAACGTGGTCGGTGGCCAGGACGCGCTGGTGTTCGACGGTGCCTCGGTGGTGGCCGATGGCGACGGTACCGTGCACCCGGCCGCCGCCGCCTTCGTCGACCAGTGGCTGGTGGTGGAGTACGACGGTGAAACCCGCCGCTTCATGCCGCACGTGTGGATGGACGATGGCGACGAGAGCATGGACGCGCTGGCCTGGCGCGCAGTGACCCGTGGCATCCAGGACTACTGCCGCAAGAACGGCTTCAAGAAGGTGTGGCTGGGCTTGTCCGGCGGCATCGATTCGGCGCTGGTGCTGGCCATGGCCGTGGACGCGATGGGCGCGGAAAACGTCACCGCGGTGCGGTTGCCGTCGCGCTATACCGCAGGCCTGTCCAACGATTTGGCCGCCGAACAGTGCCAGGCACTGGGCGTGAAGCTGGAGGCGGTATCGATCGAGCCGGCGTTCAAGGGACTGATGGAATCGCTGGCGCCGATGTTCGAAGGCACTGCGCCGGACGTGACCGAAGAGAACCTGCAGTCGCGCAGCCGTGGCGTGATCCTGATGGCGCTGGCCAACAAGTTCGGTGGCCTGTTGCTGACCACCGGCAACAAAAGCGAATACGCGGTGGGTTACGCCACCATCTACGGCGACATGTGCGGTGGCTATGCGCCGCTGAAGGACCTGTACAAGACCGAAGTGTTCGGGCTGTCGAAGTGGCGCAACACCGTGGGCGGCGCGCCGGTGATCCCGCCGGCCGTGATCAGCCGCCCGCCGTCGGCCGAGCTGCGCGAGAACCAGCTGGACCAGGATTCGCTGCCGGCCTATGACGTGCTGGACGGCATCCTGTACCGCTACATCGACCAGGAGCAGTCGCGCACGGAGATCGTTGCGGCCGGTTACGACGCTGCCGTGGTCGACCGGGTGCTGCGCCTGGTGCGCATCAGCGAGTGGAAGCGGCACCAGGCCGCGCCGGGGCCGAAGGTCTCGCGCCGGGCATTTGGCCGCGAGCGTCGTTACCCGATCAGCAACGGCTACAAGGGCTGAAGCTGCGGTTTTGGCGGGTAGTGCCGGCCGCTGGCCGGCAACCCGTATACCGCGTATCCACGCATGGCGTGGCTCTACTGCGTTCGGTAGTGCCGGCCGCTGGCCGGCAACCCGTGTACCGCGTATCCACGCATGGCGTGGATCTATTGCGTTCGGTAGTGCCGGCCGCTGGCCGGCAACCCCGCATACCGCGTATCCACGCATGACGTGGATCTACTCCGTTCGGTAGTGCCGGCCGCTGGCCGGCAACCCGCATACCGCGTATCCACGCATGGCGTGGATCTACCGTTCGGTAGTGCCGGCCGCTGGCCGGCAACCCGCATACCGCGTATCCACGCATGGCGTGGATCTACTGCGTTCGGTAGGCCGGCCGCTGGCCGGCAACCCCGCATACCGCGCATCCACGCATGGCGTGGCTCTACTGCGTCCGGTAGTGCCGGCCGCTGGCCGGCAGCCCGTATACCGCGCATCCACGCATGGCGTGGCTCTACTGCGTCCGGTAGTGCCGGCCGCTGGCCGGCAACCCCGCATACCGCGCATCCACGCATGGCGTGGCTCTACTGCGTCCGGTAGTGCCGGCCGCTGGCCGGCAACCCGTGTACCGCGTATCCACGCATGGCGTGGCTCTACTGCGTTCGGTAGTGCCGGCCGCTGGCCGGCAACCCGTATACCGCGCATCCACGCATGGCGTGGATCTACTGCGTTCGGTAGTGCCGGCCGCTGGCCGGCAACCCCGCATACCGCGCATCCACGCATGGCGTGGCTCTACTGCGTCCGGTAGTGCCGGCCGCTGGCCGGCAACCCGTGTACCGTGCATCCACGCATGGCGTGGCTCTACTCCGTTCGGTAGTGCCGGCCGCTGGCCGGCAACCCGCATACCGCGTATCCACGCATGACGTGGATCTACTGGGCGTCCTCAAGCAGCTGTTCGAGGCTGGCAGTTTCCGCAGCGTCGTTGAAGCGTCCGTCCCCCAGCCGTGCCCGCACAAACGCCAGGCCATCCGCCGCCGCCGCATCCAGCGTGCCGCGGTGGTCGACCGGGTAACGCCGGAACGCGACCGGCTCGCCTCGCAGGGCCAGGCCTGCGGCATACAGCAGAGTGGTCAGATAGGGCACATCGCGGTCCTCGCTGCCGTGGCCCAGCATCAGCGGTTGGCTGAAGCCGCGGCGCGGTACGCCGAGATAGTCGTACAGCACCGCCCAGATGCCCGGCACGCTGGTCAGCGGTGCAGTGAACATGCTGCCGGTATCCGCACCGTCCAGCGTGGTGGCCAGTTCGCCCAGGCACTGCTCGCGTGCCACTGCCACGCGGGCGCGACCGGTGTCGCTGAGGACGCGGTCGATCTGTGGCGCAACCTGCAACAGACCGTCGAGCAGATACGCGTGATACGCGTTGAGCGCGCCAGGATTGGCGGTGCGGTTGTCCGGCTTCATCACCAGCGCGGTCAGCTCGACGGCGGTGGGCGTGCCGGTGGTGAAGCTGCCGCGGTAGTGCAGGGAAGGGCCACCATAGGTGGGCGCCAGATGCCCGGCTGTGAGGGCTGCAGCGCCACCCTGTGAATGACCAACCGAGACCCAGCGCGGCGACAGCGCTGCGTTGCCCAGGTACTGGCGGCTGGCCTTGACCAGGTCGATGGCATTGCGCGCGGCAGTGCGCACATGCAGATAGGCATGCTCGCCGGGGCTGCCGAGCCCCTGGTAGTCCGCGGCGACCACCGCATAGCCCTGGGCCAGGAACTGATCGAGGAAGCGCCCGTCGCGTTCGGGTTGGTAGGGGCCGGACACCGAGGGCGCGCAGCGATCGGCGATGCCCTGGGTGCCATGTGCCCAGGACACCACCGGCCAGCCGCTCGCTGGAGCCGCGCCGGCGGGCAGGTACAGCAGGCCGGTGCCTTCGGCCAGCTGGCCGCGAAGATCCGGGGTGCGGTAGTGGAGCTTGTAGGCCTGCGCAGCCTTGGACGGCACCCATGACGCGCGATAGGGGGCAGCAGACAGCAGATCGCCCGGTGCACCCGGTGCGGCAGCCAGGGGGCCCGGGGACAGCGCCAGCACGGCGGTGGCAAGGAGGCAGGCGAGGGGGCGGAAACGGCGGGGCGGTAGGGTCATGGGGCGCTCCTTCACGGCCGGGATGGCCGTTGCGCCGCAGTGTGAGGGGGCGTCGCCGGAGCGGGATGCGACCGGCGTCGCATCCGCCGGGAATTCGTAGAATTCCTAGTGTCGTGGTCCATGGGCGTACGAACCATCCACGCATGGCGTGGATCTACCGACAAAGAAAAGGCCCCTTTCGGGGCCCTCTCTTACTTCTTTTCCAGTCGCGCGTTGCGCTGGCCGGTGCTGGCGGATTTCTCGCCGGCGAACGGGTTCAGCTTGCGGATCATCCACGGGTACTTCGGCCACTTGCCTTCCAGCCACGGGTGGTCCGGCTGGTTCAGCTGCAGGACGCGGCGGGCATCGTCGGCCAGGGTCTTGTTGCCCAGGTGGGTGTAGGAATCGGCCAGCACAGCCACGGCGTCGTACTGGAAGGCGCTCTGCGGGTAGGTTTCCAGCAGGTAGTTGGCGCGGCCGGCGGCCGAGACCCAGGCGCCGCGGCGCATGTAGTACAGGGCGTTGTCCAGCTCATGCTGGGCGAACACGTCACGCAGCTCCAGCATGCGCTGGCGCGCATCGGCGGCGTAGCGGCTGTTCGGGTAGCGGTCCACCACGATGTTGAAGTCCGAATACGCCTGGTGCGGCGTGGACAGGTCGCGGCGGCTGGCATCCAGCGACCATACGCGGCGCAGGAAAACCGTACTGCGGTTGGAGTTGGCCAGGCCGCGCAGGTAGTACAGGTACGCGATGTTGCGATGGGTCGGGTAGGTACGGATGAAGCGGTCGATGCTGGACACCGCGTCATCATGCTTGCCGGCCTTGTACTGGGCGTAGGCGGTCTCGATCATCGCCTGCTCGGTGTACGGACCGTACGGATACTGGGCCACCAGGCGGCGGAAGCTGGCTTCGGCGCCGCTCCAGTTGCCACCCTGCATCAGCTTGTGGCTCTTCTCGTACAACTGTTCGACCGGCGTCCCTTCATCGGGGCGATCGCCCTTCTTGGCACCACGGTGGCAGCCGGTGGCGGCGATGACCAGCACCAGCAGCAGGGCGGTGAGGCGGACGGGCGCGGAGAGCATGGCGGAGCGTCGGATCATGGGGTCGAGGCGGGACGCGGCTGGAATACGAAGGGTCGATGATAGCCTAGTGTCCTGTCCAGCGACTGAAACCGGCCGCCGGGACCCCAAAATTTCAAAGAATGCCCCCTGCCATGTCTGAACAACCCTCTGAATCGGCCCGCCAGGCCATCGTCCCCGACACCGCTGCCGGCCGTCGTTTCGACGCCGTGGTGGCCGAACTGTTCCCCGAATACTCGCGTTCGCGCCTGACCGAGTGGATCAAGGCTGGTGAGGTGCTGCTGGACGGCGCCCAGGTGCGCCCGCGCGATCCGCTGCGCGGCGGCGAGCTCGTGACCCTCAATGTGGTGCTCGAGACCCAGACCGACGCCCAGCCGGAGGACATCCCGCTGGACGTGCTGTTCGAGGACGAGCACCTGCTGGTGATCAACAAGCCGGTCGGCCTGGTGGTGCACCCGGGCGCGGGCAACCACAGCGGCACCCTGGTCAACGCCCTGCTGTTCCGCGACCCCTCGGTGGCGGTGCTGCCGCGCGCCGGCATCGTGCACCGCCTGGACAAGGACACCAGCGGCGTGATGGTGGTGGCCAAGACCCTGGAAGCGCAGACCGCACTGGTCGAGCAGCTGGCCGCGCGCGACGTGCACCGCCAGTACCTGGCCATCGTGATGGGTGCGCTGGTGGCCGGCGGTACCGCCGATGCCCCGATCGACCGCCACCCACGCGACCGCCTGAAGATGGCCGTGCGCGAGGATGGCAAGGAAGCGATCACCCATTACCGACTGCGCGAGCGCTTCCGTGCGCACACTGCGCTGGAGTGCCGCCTGGAAACCGGCCGTACCCATCAGATCCGCGTGCACATGGCGCACGTGCGCCATCCGATCATCGGTGACCCGCTGTACGGCGGTGCGCTGAAGCTGCCCAAGGGCGCCAGCGATGAGCTGGTAGCCGCGCTGCGCGGCTTCAAGCGCCAGGCCCTGCACGCCGAGACCCTGGAGTTCACGCACCCGATCACCGGTGAGCCGGTGCGCAACACCGCGCCGGTGCCGGACGACATGCTGCACCTGATGAAGGTGCTGCGCGAAGACAGCGAAGCCTTCGCCGCACGCGAGCGGGACCGCTGGTGATGGCCGCCGCGTTGCCTTTGCTGCAGGCGGACTGGCCGGCGCCTCCGGGCGTCCATGCGCTGACCACGCGTCGGCACGGTGCGGGCATTTCGCCGGCGCCGTTCGCGCAGTTCAACCTGGGCAACCGGCACGCGGCCGATGGTGATACCCCTGCCAACGTGGAGCACAACCGCCAGCTGCTGCAGCAGGGGCTGGCGCTGCCGTCGGCACCGCACTGGCTGCGCCAGGTGCACAGCAGTACCGTGCTGCGCTTCACAACGCCGCCGGTGCCAGGCGCAAGCGAACCGGTGGCCGACGCTGCGGTGACCTCGGTGCCCGGCGTGGTGCTGGCGATCCTGACCGCCGACTGCCTGCCGGTGGTGTTCGCCGCTGCCGACGGTAGCGAGGTGGGCGCCGCTCACGCTGGATGGCGCGGGCTGGCCGACGGCATGCTGGAGGCCACCGTGGCCGCCATGCAGACCCCGCCCGCGCAGCTTCGCGCGTGGCTGGGCCCGGCGGCCGGGCCGGCCGACTACGAGATCGGCGAAGAGGTCTTCCACGCCTTCGTCGGCCATGATCCAGCGGCCGAGGCGGCGTTTGTGGCGACACGCCAGGGGCACTGGAAGGTGGACCTGTTCGCCCTGGCACGTCAGCGCCTGCAGGCGGCGGGCATGGACCCGGCGCAGGTGTATGGCGGCACGGTGTCGACGATGGCCGATCCTGACCTGTATTCGCACCGGCGCGACCGTCGCACCGGGCGCATGGCGACCCTGGCCTGGATCGCGCCCTGACCCCGCCGCTGTTCGCGCGTGTGCTGGGGCCGGCCTTCGCCACCCTGGCCGCGCCGGTGCAGGCGCTGCATGCCGCACCGTTGCCTTGCCGCTACGTGGGGCAAGCGCGCATCGTGAGAGGGCGACACTGGCTGGTGCCGCTGCTGGCCGCGTTGGCGCGGTTGCCGAAGGACGGCGACGCGCTGCCCACCGAAGTGGCGTTCAGTGCACACGGGCAGGGCGAACGCTGGGCACGACGATTCGGTCGCTGGCCGATGGTGTCGCGGCTGTGGGCGCACGAAGGGTATCTGCGCGAGCAGCTGGGCGCGGTGCGCTTCGAATTTGATCTGCAGGCCCGCGAGGGTGGCATTGACTGGTCGGTGCGGCGGGTCTGGGCGTTCGGGCTGCTGCCGCTGCCGAGGCGCTGGTTTGGTGGTGTGCGTTGCCGCGAAGCCTGGCAGGGTGCGCGTTACACTTTCCTGGTCGATGTGACCTTGCCCTGGGCCGGAGCCCTGATCCGCTATGAAGGCTGGCTCGAACCGCAGTGATTCCGCCGCCGAGGCCGGCAGCGCGGTGATCGTGTTCGATGGCGTGTGTGCGCTGTGCAACCGCTGGGTGCGCTTCCTGCTGCGTTTCGACCGCAAGGGCCGCTACCGCTTTGCGGCGATGCAGGGCGCGCAGGGCAGTGCGATGTTGCGCGCGCATGGGCTGGACCCGCAGGACCCGATGTCGTTCCTGCTGCTGGACGAACAGGGCGCCTGGACCGATACCGATGCGATCCTGCGCGTGCTGGCGGGGCTGGGCGGCGCCTGGCGCCTGACCGGTGCATTGCGCGTGCTGCCGCGCAGCTGGCGTGATGCCGCGTACCGCGCGCTGGCCCGCAACCGCTACCGCTGGTTCGGGCGGCATGACGCCTGTTACCTGCCCGCACCGGAGCAGGCCGCGCGGTTCCTGGATTGAAGAAAAAAGGGGACGGAGGGGATTAAGTCGTTTGTGCACAAACGACTTAATCCCCTCCGTCCCCTTTTTTCCCTCAACCTTCCAGCGCGTCCAGATAGCTGCGGCGCCAGTGGTTGATGTCGTAGGTGCGCAGGTGCTCCATCATCGCGTGCCAGCGTTCCTTGCGCCTGCGCAGCGACATCGTTGCCGCGGTGGCGATGGCGTCGGCCACGCCGTCCAGATCATGCGGGTTCACCAGCAGCGCCTGCTTGAGTTCGTCGGCGGCGCCGGCCAGCAGCGACAGCACCAGCACGCCGGGGTCTTCCGGGTCCTGCGACGCCACGTACTCCTTGGCTACCAGGTTCATGCCATCGCGCAGCGGCGTGACCAGGCCCACTGCCGCCGCCCGGTAGAAGCCGGTCAGCGTGGCATGGGTGAAGTTCTGGTTGACGTAGCGCAGCGGCGTCCAGTCCGGTTCGGCGTGGCCACCGTTGATGTGCCCGGCGATCTGTTCCAGCTGGCTGCGCAGCTGCCGGTACTCGGTGACATCGCCGCGCGAGACCGGGGCGATCTGCAGGTAGGTCAGCGAGCCGCGCTGATCCGGATGGCGCTCCAGATAGCGCTCGAAGCCGAGGAAGCGTTCGGGCAGGCCCTTGGAATAGTCCAGGCGATCCACGCCGATCGCCAGCTGGCGGTCACGCAGGCTGTTGCGCAGGTTCTTCACAGCGGCCTTGGTGGCGGCGGTGCCGGCCTGTCGCGCGATCAGCTCGGTGTCGATACCGATCGGGAACGCCGCCGCACGGAAGCAGCGCCCGCCCGGTGCTTCCAGCTTGCCGTTTTCGAGCACGCGGCCGCCGCCGAACAGGCGCAGGTAGGTCTGGAAGCGATCGGCGTCGCGCTGGGTCTGGAAGCCGACCAGATCGTAGGCGTACAGCGCGGAGAACAACCGAAGGTGGTCGGGCATGGCCTGCAGCAGGTCGGCCGACGGCATCGGGATGTGCAGGAAGAAGCCGATGCGGCAGCCGATGCCACGCTCGCGCAGCAGGGCACCAAGCGGGATCAGGTGGTAGTCGTGGATCCAGACGATGTCGTCCTCGCGCAGCAGCGGCGCGAGCTTGTCGGCGAACAGCGCGTTGACCTTATGGTAGGTCTCGCGGGTGCCCCGGTCGTAGTCGACCAGATCCAGGCGGAAGTGCAGCAACGGCCAGAGGGTGCGATTGGCGAAACCGTTGTAGTAGCCATCCACCTCGCGCTTGCTCAGGTCGAGGGTGACGAATTCGATGTCACCGTCCTTCTGTGTGTGCAGCGTGCCGCTGCCGTCGCGCACACTCTTGCCGCTCCAGCCGAACCACATGCCGCCACGTTCCTTCAGCGCGGCCAGCAGGCCCACCGCCAGGCCGCCGGCGCGGTTCTCGCCCGGTACGGCCACACGGTTTGAAACCACCACCAGACGACTCACGATGCCTCCTGCCAGGACCGCGACAGGCGCATCGCGGCGGTGATCAGGCCGACGTGCGAATAGGTCTGCGGGAAATTGCCCCAGGCCTCGCCGCTGTCGAAGGCCAGATCCTCCGACAGCAGGCCCAGGTGGTTGCGCTGTTTCAGCAGCAGCTCGAACATCCCGCGTGCTTCGTCCATGCGCCCGATTGCCGCCAGCGCATCGATGTACCAGAAGGTGCAGATGGTGAAGCTGGTTTCCGGTTCGCCGAAGTCATCCGGCGCGACATAGCGGTACAGCGAGTTGCCATGCTTGAGGTCGCGCCCGATGGCGTCGACGGTGGCAATGAAGCGCGCATCCATCGCGTCGATGAAGCCGATGTCGGCCAGCAGCAGCAACGAGGCGTCCAGCCGATGACCACCGAAGGTGTCGGTGAAGTGGCCCAGCTCCTCGCTCCAGGACTCGGCCATGATGCGCGCATGGATGGTGTCGGCACGCTCGCGCCAGTAATGGGCGCGGTCATCGCGCTTCAGGCGCACGGCGATCTTGCACAGGCGATCGCACGCTGCCCAGCACATCGCGCTGGTGTAGGTGTGCACCTCGGTGCGGCCGCGGAATTCCCACAGGCCGGCATCGGGTACGTCGTGCAGGGCGAACGCCTGTTCACCCAAGGGTTCCAGGCGGGCGAAGGTGTGCGCATCGCCCGGGTCCTGCAGGCGGCGGTCGAAGAACAACTGGGTGGACGCCAGCACCACGCTGCCGTAGACATCGTGCTGGCGCTGCACCCAGGCCAGGTTGCCGCGCCGCACCGGGCCCATGCCACGGTAGCCGGACAGGCTGGGTACTTCGTCCTCGTCCAGCTTGGCCTCGAAGCCGATGCCATACAGCGGCTGCAGCGTGCCATCGGTGGTGGCCAGGTTGAAGATATAGCCGAGGAACTGCTCCATCGTGCGCGTTGCGCCGAGGCGGTTCAGTGCGCGCACCACGAACGCGGCATCACGCAGCCAGCAGTAACGGTAGTCCCAGTTGCGCACGCTGCCGGGCGCTTCCGGAATGGAGGTGGTCATCGCCGCGATGATCGCGCCGCTGTCCTCGTACTGGCACAGCTTCAGGGTGATCGCACTGCGGATCACCGCGTCCTGCCATTCCAGCGGAATGGACAGGTAGCGCACCCATTCGCGCCAGTAGTCGCGGGTGCGCTGGAAGGCTTCCTGCACATAGCCACTGATCGAGCGGTTGAGCGATTCATCCACGCCCAGGATCAGGTGGATGGGATGGTTGAGCACGAACGGCAGGCCATCGCGGATGAAGCGCACCGGCACGTCGGTGGTCAGCCGCAGCACGTGTTCGGGCAGGATCCAGCGCACGTGGTTGCTGCCCCAGGTGGACTCGGGCACGCGTGCGCCCCAGTCGGCCAGTGGCCGTGCGTGCACGGTGATGCGTGGGCTGCCGGCCAGTGGTCGTACCTGGCGGATCAGGCTGACCGGTCGGTAGAAACGGTCGTTCTGGCGCCAGCGCGGGGCGAAATCAAGGATTTCCAGTTCACCACCGTGCGCGTCGCGCAGCACGGTACGCAGGATCGCGGTGTTGGTCAGGTATTCCTGCTCGCTGCTCGCGAAGTCCTCCAGCTCGATGGCGAAGTCGCCACCGGTCTGCTGGTTGGGGCCGAGCAGGGCACAGAAGGTGGGGTCGCCGTCGAAGGTGGGCAGGCAGCTCCAGACAACGCGGGCACGTTTGTCGATCAGGGCGCCGAAGCTGCCGTTGCCGACCACGCCCAGATCAAGATCGGGTTGGGTCATCACGCGGTACATCTCGGTTGCGGCCGTGGGGTGGCCGGGTCAATAGGCATTCTCACGCAGCCAGGCGTGCACGCCGCGTATGTCGGGCAGCGCGAACACGGCTTTGCTGGGTTCCCGTTCGCCCACCAGTACGCTCCAGCCATGCTGGCCATTGGCGGCGTCGAAGCCGAACTCATCGGTCAGGTCATCGCCGAGGAACACCGGCAGGCGGCCGCGGAACGGCAGGTACTGCATCATCCGGCGCACGGCACGGCCCTTGTCGGTGCCGACAGGCACGAACTCGACCACATGGTCGCCAGGCTGCAGGCGGTAGCTGGCACGGCCACGCACGTGGCGGTCGGCGAAGGCGCGCACATCACTTGCCGCGTGCGGCGCACCGCGCCAATGCAGCGCCAGGCCGACGCCCTTGTCTTCCACCAGCACGCCGGGATGGCCATGGGCAAAGCGCATCGCCTGCTGGTGCAGCGCGTGCAGCCACTCGGCGGTGTCGTCGTCGTGTTCGTCGCGCAGGACGCGACCGTCTTCGCCGCGCAGTTCGTGGCCATGCAGGCCGGCGGCGGGCAATTTCAGGGGAGCGAACAGTTGATCCAACTGCTCAAGCGGGCGACCACTGACCAGTGCCACGGCACCTTCCAGGCGGTCGCTGATGCGGCCGATGGCTTCACGCACATCCGGCAGCAACTGCACGGCATCCGGGCGTGCAGCGAATTCGATCAGGGTGCCGTCGACATCGAGGAACAACGCGCAGGCGTCATCCAGCAATGGCGGTGGCGGACGCAGGGGGAGCGGTTCAGCCATGACGCCCAGCTTGCCAGCGTGGGCGTGTACGTGGGGTCGAGGGCAGGCTACGGATTGGGTAGTGCCGGCCGCTGGCCGGCACCGTCATGGTCCCTGGATGCACCCTGAGGTTGCCGGCCAGCGGCCGGCACTACCGGACTGATGAATCAGAACGTATAGCGGACGCGGCCGTAGTAGTACGCGCCGTTGCTGCCGATCGGCGACAGCACGTCGTACGGCAGGTTGCCGAAGTAGTGGATATCGCTGTTGGATCGATCCGGGTAGTTGTCGGTCAGGTTCTGGCCGCCGATGGCCACGCTCCATTGCGGGGTGATGCGGTACTCCACTTCCGCATCCAGCTGCCATTCGGCCTGGTAGGTCTGGCGCGGGATGTAGCCATCACCGAAGTTGAACACGCGGGTGGCGCTGCCATAGCGGTTCACGCGGGTGCTAAGCGACCAGTGGTCGTTGCTCCATGCGGCCGAGAGACTGCCGCGCGTACGCGGGGTGGCATCGGTGAGGGTGTTGGTCTCTTCGATGCCGAACAGCACATAGTCCGGGTTCAGCGCGCGCAGCTGCGCCGGCGTGGCCAGCACGTTCTTCAGCGTGGTCTTCGTGTACGCATAGGTGCCGGTCAACAGCAGCTGGCCATCGCCCAGCGACTGGCGCCAGTTGCTCACCAGTTCGGCGCCGCGGGTGCGGGTGTCGGCGGCGTTGACGAAGAAACTGGCGCTCTGCAGGCCGCTGACGCCGTAGTTGGCCGCCACGTAGTCGGTCAGTGCATCGCCGGTGATGCTCTCCGACAGCGCGATGCGGTCGTCGATGTCGATCTGGAAGAAGTCCAGCGACAGGTCGAAGTGCTCACCGATGCGGCTGGTGAAGCCCAGCGAGGTGTTGATCGATTTTTCCGGCTTCAGGTTCTGCGCACCGAGGCCACGGGCGATCGGATTGTTGACCGACAGCAGGCGACCCTGCACCAGCTGGCCGCCGGCGTTGTAGCCGGTGGAGGTGGATTCGTAGCCGATCTGCGCCAGCGACGGCGCGCGGAAGTTGTTGGAAATGGCACCGCGCAGCGCGAACGCCGGGGTGAATTCATAGCGCAGGCCGAGCTTGCCGGTCAGTTCACCGCCGAAATCGTCGTTGTGCTCGTAGCGTGCGGCCAGATCGGTGGAGAACTTCTCGCCGAACTGGCTGGACAGGCTGGCGTAGGCGCTGGCCACGTCGCGCGACAGCCGCGCCGCATCCTGCGGGGTCAGGCCACCACCGGCCTGCGAGCCGGTCGGGCGATCGGTGTAGGGGCCGGCGGCGTAGCTGGCCGGGTCACCCGGGCGGGTCTGGTAGCGCTCATGGCGCGCTTCCACGCCCAGGCCCAGGGTGTGGCTGATGCTGTCGCTCTGGGTGAACACACGACTCAGGTCGAGGTTGCCCACGGTCTGTGCGTATTCGTAGTCGGCGGTCTTGAAGCGGGTCGGGCTGGTCGGGCCCAGCGACGCGTTGAGCGAATCACGCAGGCGGTAGGTGAAGTCGTTCTGGCCGTAATCCAGGCTGCCGTCGTAGCTCCATTCACCCCACTGGCCGCGCACGCCGGCCACGGCCTGCACGTCGCGGTTCTCGCCTTCGGAGATCGGCCGGTAACCGTTCGGATAGACCTGCTTCCAGTTGGCATCGCCATCGGGGTAGCGGAAGTAGTTCGCACCTTCGGTATCACGCTGGTTGAAGGTGCCGAACGCGTAGAACGTCGACGTCTGGCCTACCGGAATCTCGGTGTTCAGCCACAGGTTGATGTCCTTGCTCTTGCCATCGCCCAGCACGTAGTTGCGCTTGCCCAGCAGCGCCAGGTTGTCCGGCGTCTGGTCCCACGGCGGAATCTGGTCGAAGCCGGCGCGGTTGGTGCCGTTGCGGTGCTTGTACTCCAGGCCGATACGCAGGAAGCCGCCGTCCTCGCCCAGCGAGGTGCCGACCTTGGCGCTGATGTTGCCGGTCTGGCCGTCGGTGAGGGTGCGGCCGATCGGCTTGAGGTCGGTGTGGTTGGCGCCGTAGCTGGCCTCTATCTCGCCACCGTCGCCGCCGTTGTCGAGGATCACGTTGATCACGCCGGCCACGGCGTCCGAGCCGTACAGCGCACCGGCGCCGTCGCGCAGCACTTCGATGCGCTTGATCGCGCTGACCGGGATCGAATTGAAGTCGACCGGCGTGGTGCCCTTGCCGATCTTGCTGTCGGTGTTCACCAGCGCGGTGTGGTGGCGGCGCTTGCCATTGACCAGCACCAGCACTTGGTCCGGCGACAGGCCACGCAGCTGTGCGGCGCGCACGTGGTCGGCGCCGCCGGAGTTGGACTGGCGCGGGAAGTTGAACGACGGCAACAGCGCCTGCAGCGCGCTGCCCAGTTCGCCATTGACCACGCCGGCCTTGCGGATGTCCTCGGCGGTGAGCACGTCCACCGGCGAGGTGGATTCGAGCACGGTGCGGTCGGCGGCACGGGTGCCGGTGACGATCACGGTGTCGAGGTTGGTAGCGTCCTGGGCCAGAGCCGGGACGGCGGTGGAGGAAAGCGCGAGGGCGATGGCGAGGCCGAGCGGCGACGCGGGCAGGCGGATGGACATGGGGGCTCCAGCAACAACGACGACGGGGAAGGGGGAGATAGTTTCACTTACATCCATCCGGATGAAGCGATATATTATCTTCGCGTGATGGCCGGTGCCGATGCAAGTCCCTGCCGGTCCGGCATGAGTTGATGCCCCGTTGGCATCAGCACGCCGGACCGGTGGCGCTGTACGCTGCCGGCTCGCCTTGTCCCCCTTCCCCGGAGCTGTACCGATGAAACACCTTGGCCTCGTCTTCGCCGTGCTGCTGGCCACCAGTGGCTGCGCCAGCCTGTCCTCTCAGGCGCCCAGCGCCTATGCCACGGCCACCACCGCCGAACTGAAGGGTGATGCCGCACGCCCGTCCGCCGGCCACGGCTGGGTGCGCAGTGAGCTGTACTTCGGCGTGGGCGAGGAGCAGGGCGCCGGCAACCGTCCGCAGGCCGACACCATCAGCGAGACGCAGTGGCGCACCTTCCTGGACAAGGAAGTGACCCCGCGCTTCCCGGATGGACTGACCGTGTTCGATGCCTATGGCCAATGGCTGTTCCGCGGTGATGCCGCGCCCAACCGCCTGCGCACCAAGGTGCTGGTGGTGCTGCACGAGGACACCCCGCAGCGCCGTGCTGATATCGAAGCGATCCGCCTGGCGTGGAAGCAGCAGACCAAGCATCAATCGGTGCTGTGGTCGCGGCAAGCGGTCGAGGTATCGTTCTGAGTTGAAGGTGCCGCCGCGGTGCCGCAGGGAGCGATGATGAACTACAGGGAATGCCTGCTGGGCCTGGTATTGGCAGGTGTGCTGGCACCGACGGCGCAGGCGCGTGGGGACGATAGCGAAACGCTACGCTTCCAGGTGGCCGCGCATGTGCAGGCGCATGCCGATCCTCAGCAGGACGGCAGCATCGTGGTGCAGTTGTCGCCGTCGGGCAAGCGCCAGAGGCTGGAGGGTGCGGCGGATGCCGACGGCAATTCGCGATGGTCGCTGGAAGACGTCGATTTCGATGGATACCCGGAACTGGTCGCGCGTGCATCGGTGGGCATGGTCAACGAGGCGGTGGCGGTGTACCGCTTCGACCCGGCCAGTGCCGGGTTCCGCGCGCTGCAGGCCGACACCCATGGCAAGGACAGCTGCGGTGACCTGATGGGGTTGAGCGTGGATGCTGCCACTCGAACCCTGACCAGCAGCTGCCGTAGCGGCCCGATGTGGTACGCCGACCAGTACCGGTTTGCAGGTGCGAAGCTCTATCTCTACCGCAGCGAGAGCGTGCTGATGCTGGGCGACACGGTGAACGCCGCGTTGCAATGGGAACAGAGCGACGAGCAGGGTCCGCTGGCGGTCTGGCGCACCTATGATCCCGCCGGTCGTGTGCTGGAGACCGCCATCGCTGATGGCCTGGGCGCACCGCCGAATGGGCCGCTGCGTGGCCAGCAGGCCACCGTGGTGCCAGCGCGCCTGTTCCTGTTCGACCGACCCGGTGCATCCAGCACCAAGCGTTATCTGGTGCAGGGCGACCTTGTGGAAATGCTGGATGAACAGGATGGCTGGATGAAGCTGCGCTACCGCAATCCGAAGCTGGGCGCGGTGGTGGGCTGGATCAACGTCAACGATTGAAGAAAAAAGGGGACGGAGGGAATTAAGTCGTTTGTGCCGTTAACGACTTAATTCCCTCCGTCCCCTTTTTTTGCGGAAGCATCACTTCATCAGGTCTAGCCTCGGACGTTCCCCCGTTCGAGGATGTATCCGATGAGCAAGCGCGTGGCCGAAATCGTGGTGGACGCCCTGCAGCAGGCTGGTGTCCGCCGTTGCTACGGTATCGTGGGCGATACGCTCAATCATGTGACCGATGCGATGCATGGCAGTGACATCGCCTGGGTGCACGTACGACATGAGGAAGTGGCCGCATTCGCCGCAGGCGCGGATTCGCTGGTCAGCGGCCAGTTGACTGCGTGTGCTGGCTCCTGCGGCCCGGGAGGCCTGCATTTCATCAATGGCATCTTCGAGAGCAATCGCAACCGCGCGCCGATGGTGTTGATCGCCAGCCAGATCGTCACCAGCGAGCTGGGCATGGAGTTCCCGCAGGAAGTGGACTTCAAGGCGGTGTATGGCAGCTGCACGGTGTTCTGCGAGCAGGTGCACAGTGCCGAACAGGCGCGACGCGTGGTGGCACTGGCCTGCCAGGCCGCGATCAGCCGTCGCGGCGTCGCCGTAGTGATCCTGCCGGCTGACATCAGCGAGGCCGAGGTGAAGCACGATGTGCCGTTCTCGGTGCACTACACCCAGCCGGTGCTGCGCCCGTCCGACGCCGAACTGCAGCGCATCGCCGAGCTGCTGGGGCAGGGCAAGCGCATCGGCATCTATGCCGGCGCCGGCTGCCAGGGCGCACACCCGCAGCTGCTGGAACTGGCACGACGCCTGCAGGCGCCGGTCGCGCATACCTCGCGCGCCAAGGATTTCGTCGAGCCGGACAACCCGTACAACATGGGCATGACCGGCATCTTCGGCATCGAGTCCGGCTTCCACACGCTGATGGAGTGCGACACGCTGCTGCTGCTCGGCGCCGACTTTGCCTGGGGCCAGTTCTACCCGGACAAGGCCACGATCATCCAGGTCGACCGCGATGGCAGCCACCTCGGCCGTCGCCATCCGGTGAACCTTGGCGTGGTCGGTGATATCGCGCCGACGCTGGACGCCTTGCTGCCGATGCTGCCGCCGCGCGAGGACAGCAGTTTCCTGGACGAGTGCATCGAGCGCCGTGACAAGGCACTGAAGAAGCGCGAGAAAGAAGAGCAGCCCGGTGAGGGCGAGCTGATCCATCCGCAGCACCTGACCGCGCTGCTGTCGAAGTACGCCACCGATGATGCACTGTTCACCGCCGATGGAGGCTCGCCGATGGTGTGGGTGTTGCGCCACATCCGTGTCAACGGCCGCCGCCGCACGCTGACCAGCTTGCTGCACGGCACGATGGCCAACGCGATGCCACAGGCACTGGGCCTGCAGAAGGCGTTCCCGGGTCGGCAGGTGATCTCGCTGTCCGGCGATGGTGGCCTGGCGATGCTGTTGGGCGATCTGTTGACGGCCGTGCAGGAAAACCTGCCGATCAAGGTGGTGGTGTTCAACAACGGCTCGCTGAACTTCGTCGAGCTGGAGCAGAAGGTGGAGGGGCTGCTGGACAACTACACCGACCTGAAGAACCCGGACTTCGGCCGCCTGGCCGAGGTGATCGGCTTCCACGGCCGCACCGTGACCCGCAGCGAGGATCTGGAGGAGGCGGTGCAGGACTTCCTGGCGCAGCGCGGCCCGGCGCTGCTGGACGTGCATACCAGCCGCGCCGAGCTGGTGATGCCGCCGCAGATCGAGGCCAAGCAGGTGGCCGGTACCGCGCTGTATGCGGCCAAGGCGGTGTTGAACGGCCGCTTCGACGACGTGAAGCATCTGCTGGTGGACAACTTCCTGAAGAAGTAGGGGTTGGTCGATGCAGGGCTGCGCCCTGCACCCGCGGTAGTGCCGGCCGCTGGCCGGCAACTTCAAAAGCAAAGGCGGCTATCCGTGGGATGGCGGGGTGGGTCCGGTTGCGGGGGACGCTGCAAGTCCCCCTCCGGGGCCCGGCCTAGCCGCTGGCGGCTGTGCGTTCGGGCGCTTGCGAAGCAATGCTTCGCAAGCAAAGCGCCCTCACCCATGTAAGCTCGGTCGCGCCATCCATGGCGCTCACGCCCCCGCAACCGGACCCACCCCGCCCTCGACAGTTTTTCGCTGCTGTTGGTAGGTGTCGACCTTGGTCGACACGGTAGATCCACGCCATGCGTGGATAGCGTGGAAATGATCGAATTGTTCTTGTAGAGCCGAGCCATGCTCGGCTGAGAGGCTTGGCGTACAGCAGCCGAGCATGGGCTCGGCGCAACAACGAGAGCCTGCCTTTGCTTTTGATCTTTTGATTCTCTTCCGTGGCTGGCACGCGCAGGAAACTGTCAGGGGCCGTTCGGGATGGGCTGCGCAGGACCGTTGGCGCCATGGATGGCGCCATCCAGCCCCCAGGGACGGGTTTACGGCGTGTCCTGCGCAGCCCATCCCGACCGGCCCAACCCAGAAATCGCTGTCCGCGACCAACCCAGCCACGAGGGGCCCCGCCGTTGGCTGGAACCCATCATTCCACGACGGAATTGGCGCACCGGCCCCGCTGGGCCTACCATCGGCGGTCCCCACCCCCACCACCCCTTCCATGTCCGCTCCCGCTTCCGCCGCACCGCGTCGCTGGTTCGTCTCCGGCGACTTCAACGGCTTCTTCGGCCTGGTCGTCGACAACCTCTCCATCCTCGGCTTCATCGCCATGGCCCTGGTCGGGATCTTCCAGTTCCCCGCCGACGTGGTGTTCGGCCGCATGTTCCCCGGCACCGCCTTCGGTGTGCTGGTGGGCAACCTGCTGTACACCCTGATGGCCCGCCGGCTGGCTGCGCGTACCGGTCGCGACGATGTCACTGCCATGCCGCTCGGCCTGGATGCACCGACCAGCATCGGCATGGCGCTGCTGGTGCTCGGCCCGGCCTTCATCGCCTTCAAGCAGCAGGGCATGGATCCGCACGCTGCAGGCATCGCCACCTGGCAGCTGGGCATGGCCGCGCTGGTCATCATGGGCGTGCTCAAGTTCGTGCTGTCATTCTTCGGTGAAGCGGTCACCCGCGCGCTGCCGCGTGCTGCGCTGCTGGGTTCCATCGCCGGCATCGCGCTGGTGCTGATGGGCCTGCTGCCGCTGCTGGAAACGCTGCGCTCGCCGCTGGTTGGTTTCACTACGCTGGGCCTGCTGCTGTACGTGCTGATCGCCAAGGGCAAGCTGCCGGTGCGTGGCCCCGGCGTGCTGCTGGCCTTCGTGTTCGGCACCGTGCTGTATTACGGCCTTGGCCTGGCTGGGCTGGGTGCACCGGGCTTCCACGTACCGGAGTGGGTGCCGCCGCAGGTGGTGCTGCCGCTGCCGACGCTGGGCTTCCTCGAGGGCCTGCCCACCGCGATGACCTACCTGCCGCTGCTGCTGCCGTTCGGCCTGCTGATGGTGGTCGGTGGCATCAACGTGTCTGAAAGCGCACGCGCGGCCGGTGATGATTACCGCACCCGCGACATCCTGCTGGTGGAGGCGGTGGCCACGCTGGTGGCCGGTGTCTGCGGCGGCGTGGCGCAGACCACGCCGTACATCGGCCAGCCGGCCTACAAGCATATGGGCGCGCGCAGCGGCTACACGCTGCTGACCGGCCTGTTCGTTGGCATCGGCGGCATGCTCGGCATCATCTCCGGGCTGGTGCAGTGGCTGCCGCTGGCGGTGCTGGCACCGATCATCGTGTACGTGGCCATCGACATCA
Source organism: Stenotrophomonas sp. 86428_Sma (assembly GCF_056481585.1). NCBI lineage: Bacteria > Pseudomonadati > Pseudomonadota > Gammaproteobacteria > Lysobacterales > Lysobacteraceae > Stenotrophomonas > Stenotrophomonas sp. 86428_Sma. The sequence goes on along the minus strand of NZ_CM151156.1, from coordinate 3,892,258 downwards.
CCACCCAGGCCTTCCAGGCCACGCCGCGCCACCACACCGGTGCGATGGTGTTCGGTTTCCTGCCGTCGGTGGCCTACCTGCTGGCGATCAAGGCGCCAGGCTGGATCGCACCGGACCAGCTGCCGCAGCTGCTGACCAAGCTCGATGGCCACGGATTGCCTGAGCTGGCGGTGATCTTCACTCTCGGCAATGGCTTCATCATCACCTCGATGCTGTGGATCTCTGCGGTGGCGGCGATGGTGGATGGCCGCCTGCGCCGCGCCTGCGGCTTCCTGCTGGTGGCGGCGGTGCTGACCCTGTTCGGCCTGATCCACTCGGTGGACCCGCGCGGTGGCATCTACCTGCCGTGGGATCTGGACGGCCTGGCGCGCATCATCAGCTGGCAGTTCGCCGGCGCCTATGTGGCATTGGCGCTGCTGCTGGGCCTGCTGTCACTGCAGAAGCAGGCGGTGAAGCCGCTGGGTGAAAACAGCTGACCCCAGAGTAGTGCCGGCCGCTGGCCGGCATCCTCATGGACCTCGGACGTAGCGTGCAGCTGCCGGCCAGCGGCCGGCACTACCGCTCTCCATCCAGTTCCGGGTAGTGGCGGAAGATGCCGTTGGTGTTGAACGGCAACCGCCGTTCCGAGTCCAGATAGGAGGCAATGTTGGGTCGTTTCGCCACCCGCTCCTGCAGCGCGCGCAGCAGGGGCAGGGTCGGTTCCAGTGCCTGCATACGGCGTGGGAACATGTAATCCAGCCCGCTCAGCAGCTGGAACAGCGACAGGTCCACATACGAATGCTCGCGCAGTGCATGGCGGCCACCGTTGGCGGCCAGCACCTGCTCGAAGTAGCCGAGGAACTTCGGCAGCCTCTCGCTGCGCAGTGACGCGGCGCGTGCCTTGGCTTCGGTCTTCTGCTCTTCGTAGTACTTCGATGCAGCGATCGGATGGTGGGTGTCATGCACCTCGGCCACCAGGTCGGCGATGGTCAGCTGCAACTGCAGCGCCTGCATCCGCCGCGAGGCTGCCTGTGGCACCAGGTCCAGCGTCGGGCCCAGGAAATCCAGGATTGCCGCGACCTGCGCGATGACCTGGCGACCGGTCTTCAGGAACGGCGGCGCGAAGGGCTGCGCACCTTCACTGCTGCCATCGAGAAACGGCTGCATCACTGCATCGCCGTGCACCCGCGCCATGTCGATGTAGTCGGCACCGGCATCCTCCAGCGCCAGGCGCACGAACTCGCCACGGCCCTGGATGCCGGTCCAGTAATACAGCGCGTACTGCATGGCTGTGTCTCCACGGGACAGGATGCATAGCGTCGCGCTGCTCGCGCAAAGCGGGCGTGAGTGCAATGCCTACCTGGCGTTGGATGTCGGAGTGTTCAGGCCGATGGCGCGACGGTGATGATGTCGTGTTCATTGACGCTGCCAGCCAGCGTGTAGCGATATCCCTTGGCCAGGACTTCAACGTAGCTGTCATGTGCGGCAAGGATGAAAAGCTGCAGGTCGTGGACATTGCGGGGATCGTAGTGCGCGAGCAGTGCCGCCAGGCCAGGATCGTGGATGACCCGGTAGAAGCCGGGGAAAGGGCAGAGACCGGTTTGCCGCCAGTGCGCGGTTTCATCGGCTGGTCCGGTTTCCTCGACGATCTCACCGTGGCGCATCTCGTGAAAATTTCCGCCCCGGCAACGCGCTTCATGGACAAGTTCGAAATCCACCTGCAGTGAGCGGTAACGCATGCCCGGCTGCGCTGCATAGTCCTCCAGCGTCTGTGCCTCCACGTTCACCTGTGCGCTCGCGTTCTGCTCTCGATACACCAGTGTCAGGTCGAGCGTGCTGATGCGGAAAGGCACCGGTTCCGGGCGAAGCTCCATGGGTCGTTCGTCGAAGGGGCTGGACTACTTATTGGGCCGCCCGTCGCACTGCGCTGTCAACGCGTTTCCCGAACCTTACCGGAACGGGTGGGGAACCCACGGAAATCAGCTGGGTCACACCTTCTCCATGCGTGTGAAAACGAGGTGCTGCATCATGCAGAGTGGAAAGGCGGTATGGCCCTGGGTGTTGGGCGTGGTGGTGATCGGTGGCGCGGGCGGTTGGCTGTTCCGCGACCAGCTGAAGAGCCTGGCGGACGGAGTCTCGGTGCCGGTGCAATCGCCCCCCGCCAGTACCGGCACACCGGCACAACCGAAGGCGGCTGCGGAACCCGCGCCGGCACCACCGCCGATCAGGCATCTGCTGGATACCGAGGCTGCGGCCGACCCGGCGCTGCCCAAGCTGGCTGACAGCGATGCCGTGGCCTGGGGCGCACTGAGCCAGCTGTTCCAGGGCGAGGGTCCGCTGACCCTGCTGCTGCGCGATCATCTGATCCAGCGCCTGGTCACCCAGGTCGACAACCTGGACAAGCCCAGCGTGCCGCCGACCGCGCTGGCCGCGCGGCCGCTGCCGGGCAACCTGCAGGTCGAGGCGGGTGAGGGCGGCGAACGCATCGCCGCAGCCAATGCGGCGCGCTATGCGCCCTACGTGCAGGCCTTCACCGCGCTCGACCCGGCGGCAACGGCCACGGCCTACAAGCGCTTCTATCCACTGATCCAGCAGGCCTATGTGGACCTGGGCCGGCCCGACGGGTACTTCAATGATCGCCTGGTCGCGGTGATCGACCACCTGCTGGACACCCCGGAGCCGGCCCAGCCGCCGTTGGTGGAACGCGATGAGCGCGGCCGCTATCGCTTCGTCGACGCCACTCTGCAGTCACGCTCGATCGGGCAGAAGGCCCTGCTGCGCATGGATGTGGCGCAGGCGCGGGCGATCAAGCAGCAGCTGCGGGCGATCCGCAGCGCGATCACCCGCTGAGCCGGTCCATCGCGCAGAACTGATCGGGATCAACGCGCCGACCACACCCGTTCCGGCATGCTGGCCGCAGGCTGACTGGCCTCGGGGTGCAGTCGCAGTCACCCTTGAAACGGGGTGGGGCAACCGCATCTTTCCAGCATCGCCGGCGCGGGCCGGCCCTGATGACCGATGAGGATTCGCAATGCGGATGGACAAGCTCACCTCGCGTTTCCAGCAGGCGCTGGCAGACGCACAGTCGCTGGCCGTTGGCCGCGACAACAGCATCATCGAACCGGTTCACCTGTTCAGCGCGTTGCTGGACCAGCAGGGTGGCAGTACGCGCCCGCTGCTGGCCCAGGCCGGGGTGAACGTGCCGGTGCTGCGCGAGCGCCTGACCGAGGCGCTGGATGCGCTGCCCAAGGTGTCCGGCCAGGCCGGCAACGTTTCGATGGGCAATGACCTGGGGCGTCTGCTCAACCAGACCGACAAGCTGGCCCAGCAGAACGGCGATGCCTTCATTGCCAGCGAGTGGTTCGTGCTGGCGGCGCTGGACGACGGCGGCACGCTGGGCATGGCGCTGCGCGCCGCCGGTGCCGACAAGACCCGCCTGCAGGCTGCGATCGACAAGCTGCGTGGCGGCGAGAACGTGCAGTCGGAGAATGCCGAGGAACAGCGGCAGGCGCTGGAGAAGTACACCATCGATCTGACCGCGCGTGCCGAGAGCGGCAAGCTCGATCCGGTGATCGGCCGTGACGAGGAAATCCGCCGCACGATCCAGGTGCTGCAGCGCCGGACCAAGAACAACCCGGTGCTGATCGGCGAACCCGGCGTAGGCAAGACTGCCATCGTGGAAGGGCTGGCCCAGCGCATCATCAACGACGAAGTGCCCGAAGGCCTGCGCGGCAAGCGTGTGCTGTCGCTGGACATGGGCGCGCTGATTGCCGGTGCCAAGTTCCGCGGTGAGTTCGAAGAGCGGTTGAAGGGCGTGCTCAACGACCTGGCCAAGAGCGAAGGGCAGATCATCCTGTTCATCGATGAGCTGCACACCATGGTCGGCGCCGGCAAGGCCGACGGCGCGATGGATGCCGGCAACATGCTCAAGCCGGCGCTGGCACGTGGCGAACTGCACTGCGTGGGTGCCACCACGCTGGATGAGTACCGCAAGTACATCGAAAAGGACGCCGCGCTGGAGCGCCGCTTCCAGAAGGTGTTCGTGGGTGAGCCGTCGGTGGAAGACACCATCGCGATCCTGCGCGGGCTGAAGGAAAAGTACGCGGTGCACCACGGCGTGGAGATCACCGACCCGGCCATCGTGGCGGCGGCGACCCTGTCCAACCGCTACATCACCGACCGCCAGCTGCCGGACAAGGCCATCGATCTGATGGACGAGGCGGCCTCGCGCCTGCGCATGGAGATCGACTCCAAGCCGGAGGAGCTGGACCGCCTGGAACGCCGGGTGATCCAGCTGAAGATCCAGCGCGAGATGCTGAAGAAGGAAAAGGACGAGGCCTCGCGGCAGCGCCTGGCCGATCTGGAGAACGACATCGAGGCGCTGGAGCGCGAGTTCTCCGACCTCAATGAAATCTGGAAGTCGGAGAAGGCCGCGCTGCAGGGTGCGACCAAGATCAAGGAGCAGGTCGAGCAGGCCAAGCTGGAGCTGGAAGCCGCGCAGCGCCGCCAGGATTTCGCCAAGATGAGCGAGATCCAGTACGGCCTGCTGCCGCAGCTGGAAAAACAGCTGGCCGCCGCGCAGGAAGCCGAACACAGGGACTTCAAGCTGGTGCAGGACCGGGTTACCGACGAGGAGATCGCCGAGGTCGTGTCGCGCTGGACCGGCATTCCGGTCAACAAGATGCTCGAAGGTGAGCGCGACAAGCTGCTGCGGATGGAAGAGGTGCTGCACAACCGCGTGGTCGGCCAGGAGGAAGCGATCAAGGTCGTCTCCGATGCCGTGCGCCGTTCGCGTGCGGGCCTGTCCGATCCGAATCGCCCGGCCGGTTCGTTCCTGTTCCTCGGCCCGACCGGCGTCGGCAAGACCGAGCTGTGCAAGTCGCTGGCCGAGTTCCTGTTCGACAGTGCCGACGCGATGATCCGCATCGACATGAGCGAGTTCATGGAGAAGCACAGCGTCGCCCGCCTGATCGGTGCGCCCCCGGGCTACGTCGGTTACGAAGAGGGTGGCTACCTGACCGAGGCCGTGCGTCGCCGTCCGTATTCGTTGATCCTGCTGGACGAAGTGGAGAAGGCGCATCCGGATGTGTTCAACATCCTGCTGCAGGTGCTGGACGATGGCCGCCTGACCGATGGCCAGGGCCGCACCGTGGACTTCCGCAACACCGTCATCGTGATGACCTCGAACCTGGGCTCGCACCAGATCCAGGACATGAGCGCTGATGACAGCCCGGAGGCCTACACGCAGATGAAGGCGGCGGTGATGGGCGTGGTGCAGGCCCACTTCCGCCCGGAGTTCATCAACCGCCTGGACGACATCGTGGTGTTCCACCCGTTGGACAAGCAGCAGATCAAGCAGATCGCGCGCATCCAGATGCGTGGCCTGGAGAAGCGGCTGGCCGAGCGCGGGTTGAAGCTGGTGGTGTCCGATGCGGCGTTCGATCTACTCGGCAACGTCGGCTTCGATCCGGTGTACGGCGCACGTCCGTTGAAGCGGGCGATCCAGGCGCAGCTGGAGAACCCGCTGGCGCAGAAGATCCTGTCCGGTGCCTTCGTCAACGGCGACACCATTGAAGTCGGCAACGACGGCGGCCACCTGGTGTTCGCCAAGGCGTGATTCACACGGGGCGCTGCCTGATCGCGGCGCCCCGTTTCCTGGGAAGTACGCCGGGCCATGCCCGGCGCTCACTCAGAAGCGGTGCGTATAGCCGCTCATCAAGCCGAACTGGTTCGCCTTCTGCACGATCGGGCTGTCGGCCGCATCGCCGAGCAGGCGCGTGCCTTCGGCCGAGATGTACCAGTTGCCATTGCGGCCCACGCGGTGGCTCCATTTCAGGCCAAGACCGGCGCTGGCCAGCCCAGCCTTCGGCGTGTGCTGGGCAAAGCCGGTGCGCGCCGCCTGTTCCGGGCTGACGCCGTACCAGGTCTGCATGTAGCCACGGTTGCCGTAGTCGGTGGACACGCTGCCGCTGACCACACCGCCGGCCAGGTCGAACAGCGGCATGCTCAGGTTCAGGTGGATCTGCTGGGTGGCCAGGCCGTTCTCGGCCTTGTCCTCGTCCTTGCGGGTGAACTGCCAGGCGCCGCTCAGCACGGCTTCGCCCAGCGTATAACCAGCCGAGACACCGACCAGGGGACGGGTATCGATATCACCCATGCCGCGCAGGAAGTCCGAACCGCCGAGCAGGGAGTCCTTGTCGCGGCGGATGCCGCTGGCGCCGATGTAGGCACGCACGCGGGTGTGCTCGCCAATGGACGTGCCCCAACCGATGCCACTGGTGCCCAGAAACCATCCCCCCGGCGAGGTGACATCGAACGACAGCGACGGCGTCGCGCGGTATTCCTCGCTGCCGCTGTAGCGCGGCGTCACGCCACCACCAGCGGCGAGCTCGAAGGTCCAGTGGTCATCCTTGGCGTGGGCGATCGGCGCGGCGAACAGCGGCAGCAGGGCCAGGCAGAGCAGGGTGGGGGAACGGCGAAGCTGGGACATGGAATCTCTCGACAATGGGAGGAAAGCAGCGCGCGCATCCGGCGAGTGCTGCAGGGTCGCCAGCGTGGCGATATGCCGGCGACCGATCCCTCCGCAGTTGTGCGGGAGTTGTAATCAACTGTAATGGCGCCCGTGGGCGTTCAGCTGGCAGCCAGCGGCCAGTGCATTTCCAGGCGCGCGCCACCCAGCGTGGCGCGGCTGATGCGCAGCTCGCCACCGTGGCGGGCTGCGATGCGGCTGACGATGGCCAGGCCCAGCCCGAAGCCGCCGGTGTCGCGGCTGCGGCTGTCATCCAGGCGGGTGAACGGGCGCATCACTTTTTCGTGGTCGGCCTCGGCGATGCCCGGGCCGTCGTCATCCACGCGCAGGCACGCGCGGCCGCCGACACCGACCAGCGACACTTCCACCTGCGAACGCGCGTGGCGCAGCGCATTGCCCACCAGATTGCCCAGCGCCAGTTGCAGCAGCCGCGGTTCGGCATCCACCCGCGGCAACGCACTGGGCTGCACGCGCAGGACCACGCCGGCTCGTTCGGCATCACGGCGTGCATCGGCCAGGCAGGCCTGCAGCCAGTCGTTGGCTTCAATGCGCTGCATCGGCTCGCCTTCGCCGGGATGCTCCAGACGCTCATAGGCCAGCAGTTCGCTGACCAGCCGGTTGAGTTCGGCCAGGTCGCCGTGCAGCCCCTGTGCCAGCCGTGTACGGCGTTCGTGATCGTCGCTGTCCTGCATCAGGTCCAGGCCGAAGGCCACGCGCGCGATCGGCGTACGCAGCTCATGCGAGATCGCGTGGGTGAGGTCGCGCTGGCGCTGGACCAGTTCGGCCACGCGTGCGGCCATGCGGTTGGAATGGTCGACGATGACGCGTATCTGCGAGCGTGGCGAAACCTGCGCGCGCGCCTGCAGATCGCCGGCACCGATGCGATCGGCGTGCACGCGCAGCGCGTCCAGATCGCGCCAGAGCAGGCGCACCCAGGCGTACAGGCACAGCCCGAACAGGGCCAGCATCACCGAATAGGCGATCAGGGTGAGATAGAGGGTCATCGACGGCTCGCCTGGTAGATGCAGGCGCAGCCAGGGGCCATCGGGATGCAGTGGATCAAGCGGCGCCAGTACGATCTCAAACTTCTGCCGGGAAATGAGCCCGTTGCGCTGCAGCTGTTCCTGTTCGCCGGCCGCGAGGGCCGGTGCTGACGGCAGCAGAGCCAATGCGATGCCATAGTGGGGTTGCCATTGCGCCAGCTGATCCTGCTGGGCGGCGGAGTCCTTTCCGTCCAACCCCTGCCGCAATGCATACAACTGGCCGCGCACCTGCTCTGCGAACACACGCTGCTGGAACGGCAGGTAGATGCGATCGAAGATCACGTTGATCAGCAGCAGGGTGATCAGGAAGCTCGCGCCGACCACCAGCCACAGGCGCAGAAACAGCCGCTTCATGCCGACCAGGACGAGGGATTGAACTGGTAGCCGCGGCCCCACACCGTCTTGATCCGCCGCGGTTCGCGCGCGTCATCGCCCAGCTTGCGGCGAAGCTTGCCGATGCTGACATCGACACTGCGGTCCAGCCCGTCGAAGCCGATGCCGCGCACCGCCTGCAGGATCTGGTCACGCGAGAGAATCTGCCCCGGCTGGCTGGCCAGCAGCCACAGGATCTCGAATTCGGTGGTGCCCATGTCCACCGGCTGGCCGTGCAGATGCACCTCGCGCTGCATGCGGTCGATCAGCAGCTCGCCGTGCATCAGGCGGCAGGGGGTGCCGGTGTTGCTGCTGCCATGGCGGCGGCGCAGCAGGGCGCGCAGGCGGGCCAGCAGCAGGCGCGGCTCGATCGGCTTGTGCACATAGTCGTCGGCGCCCGATTCCAGGCCGAGCACCTGTTCGATGTCGTCCTCGCAGGCGGTCAGCATCAGGATCGGCACATCGGAGAAGCTGCGGATCTGCCGGCACACGTCTATGCCGCCGAGGCCGGGCAGCATCAGGTCCAGCACCACCAGTTCCGGCGCGTGCTGGCGGCAGGCCGCACCGGCGAGGTCGCCACGGGCCACATGCTGCACGGCGAAGCCGTGTTCGTGCAGGTAGTCACTGACCAGCTCGGCCAGGCGGCGGTCGTCCTCCACCAGCAGCACCGGGGTCGGCGTGCTGCTGGCGGTGGGTGTCCAAGGGGATGGCTGCATGCGCGTTGGGCCTCCGTGCCCGGGCAGGAGCGCCCGGCGGCGAAGCCTAGCAACGGCCCATGACGGCTGCCTGAATCGCGGCCAACCTGATAACCGGTGGTACTGGCGTCATCGCCAGCAGCTTTCAGCGCGTGGTTCTGGCTGGCCTATGGTGGCGGTTTCCCCGGATGGAGCCTGGCGCAATGAGCGACCCGCAGTGGCAACTGGAAACCCTGGCCGTGCACGGCGGCTACCGTCCCGACCCGACCACCCGCGCGGTGGCGGTGCCGATCTACCAGACGGTGGCGTATGCCTTCGATGACACCCAGCATGGCGCCGATCTGTTCGACCTGAAGGTGCCCGGCAACATCTACACGCGCATCATGAACCCCACCACCGACGTACTGGAGCAGCGCCTGGCCGCACTGGAAGGCGGCATCGGTGCGCTGGCACTGGCCTCGGGGCAGGCGGCCATCACCTATGCCATCCAGACCATTGCCGAGGCCGGTGACAACATCGTTGCCTCCAGTGCGCTGTATGGCGGCAGCCTCAACCTGCTGGCGCACACGCTGCCGCAGTACGGCATCCAGGCGCGCTTCGCCGACCCGGCCGATCCGTCCGCCTTCGCCGCGCTGATCGACGAACGCACCAAGGCGGTGTTCGTCGAATCGATCGGCAACCCGCGTGGCAACGTCACCGACATCGCGGCGATTGCCGAGGTCGCGCATGCCGCTGGCGTGCCGCTGATTGTCGACAACACCGTGGCCACGCCGTTCCTGCTGCGCCCGTTCGAGCACGGCGCCGACATCGTGGTGCATTCGCTGACCAAGTACCTCGGCGGCCACGGCAACAGCCTCGGCGGCGCGATCGTCGATTCCGGCCGCTTCGACTGGGCTGCACAACCCCAGCGCTTCGCACGGCTCAACCAGCCCGACCCCAGCTATCACGGCGTGGTCTATACCGAAGCGCTGGGGTCGGCGGCCTACATCGGCCGCGCGCGGGTGGTGCCGCTGCGCAATACCGGCGCGGCGCTGTCGCCGTTCAATGCGTTCCTGATCCTGCAGGGCATTGAAACCCTGGCGCTGCGCATGGAGCGCATCAACGCCAACGCGCTGGCTGTCGCGCAGTTTCTGAAGTCACACGCAAAGGTGGCCTGGGTGCGCTACGCCGGGCTGGCCGACGACCCCGAGCATGCCGCCGCGCAACGTTACCTGGGTGGGCACGGCTCGGGCGTACTGACCTTCGGCCTGCCGGGCGGCCGTGAAGCCGGCGCACGTTTCCTCGATGCGCTGAAGCTGTTCACCCGCCTGGTCAACCTGGGCGATGCAAAATCGCTGGCCACCCATCCGGCCTCGACCACCCATCGCCAGCTGGATGCCGCCGAACTGGCCAAGGCCGGCGTCAGCGAGGACACCGTGCGGCTGTCGATCGGCATCGAGCACATCGGCGACCTGCGTGCCGACCTGGAGCAGGCCCTGGCAGGCGCCTGATAGCCGCACGCTTGGTCGTCATCGCCACAGGCGATCACCACCGGCACCGCGATGCGCTACGGTGGAACTGCCTCTCCGAGGCATGGCAACGTGGCGATCCAGATCCCCGGTCGATGCGGGTCGACCGGGGATTTTTTTGTTTCCGGGGTCAGGTCTGTTCTCCTGCGGAAAACGGATCTGACCGCATGCGCCGCCGTGTCGACCAAGGTCGACACCTACCAACAGCAGCGCGGCCCCCCGCCATCCCACGGAATGCCAGCTTTTGCTTTTGTCGTTGCCGTTGCTTCAGCAGGTGCAGGGCTGCAAGCCCTGCCGCACCCACACTCCTCACACCACCGGAATACTGTGCTGTCCCAGCCCGCGATACGGCGGCGTGGCCATCACCATCTCCGCCAGCGAGTACGCCAGCTCACGCTCGGCCATCACCGTGCCATCGGCACCATGCTCCAGCAGGTGCTTCACCTCCGCATCGCTGTGTGCTCGCGCCAGCAGGGTCAGATCCGGATTGATCGCACGCAGCTTGGCCAGCGCCTCACCGGCTTCCAGCGGCTGAGGAATCGCCAGCACCGCAATCTTCGCGCGTTCCGGATGCGCTTCGGCCAGCACACGGTCGGCAGCAGCACTACCACGGATCGCCGCCAGGCCCTTGGCGTGCGCCTGTTCGACGTGCTCCTTGTTGTCATCGATCACCAGCACCGGCACGCCGCGATCGCGCAACACCTGCGCCAGCTCGCTGCCGACCCGGCCGTAACCAATGACGATGGCATGGTCATGCAGGTCACGCGAGGGACCGGTGGCCTCTTCCGGCTCGGCGGCCTGGGGCGACTGCTCCTGCTTGGCCTGCCAACGGTCGAGCAGGCCGAATACCAGCGGGTTGAGCATGATCGACACCAGCGCACCGGCCAGGACCAGCGACTGGCCTTCCTTCGGCAGGATCTGCAGCGCCACGCCGAGGCCGGCGATGATGAAGGCGAACTCGCCGATCTGCGCCAGGCTGGCCGAGATGGTCAGCGCAGTGCTGGTCGGGTGCCCGAACGCACGCACGATGAAGAACGCGGCGGCCGATTTGCCGAACATGATGATCAGCACGGTGGCCAGCACCTGCCACGGGTGCTGGATGAGGATGTTCGGGTCGAACAGCATGCCGACCGAGACGAAGAACAGCACCGCGAACGCATCGCGCAGCGGCAGCGAATCATGTGCGGCCTTGTGGCTCAGCTCCGATTCGTTGAGCAGCATGCCGGCGAAGAACGCGCCCAGCGCGAACGAGACGCCGAACAGCATCGCCGAGCCGAACGCCACGCCCAGCGCGATCGCCAGCACCGACAGGGTGAACAGTTCGCGCGAACCGGTGCCGGCGATACGTTCGAGGATCCACGGAATGACCCGGCGCCCGACCACCAGCATCACCGCCACGAACAGGCCCAGCTGCACGAAGGTCCAGCCGATGTCGGCCAGCACGCTGCCCAGCGAGTGCGATTCCTTGGCCGCATCGGGGCCGAACACACCGGCCATCACCGGCATCATCACCAGCGCCAGCACACAGGCCAGGTCTTCCACGATCAGCCAGCCGACCGCGATCTTGCCGCGCATGGTCTCCAGCAGGCGGCGCTCCTCCATCGCCCGCAACAGCACCACGGTACTGGCGGTGGCCAGCGAGAAACCGAAGATGACGCCATGCAGGGCTGGCCAGCCCATCAGTGAGGCCACGCCCCAGCCGAGCAGGGTAGCGACCGCGATCTGGCCGATGGCACCGGGGATGGCGATGGCCTTGACCGCCATCAGGTCCTTCAGCGAGAAGTGCAGGCCGACGCCGAACATCAGCAGCATCACGCCCAGCTCGGCCAGCTGGTTGGCCAGCGCCTGGTCGGCGACGAAGCCGGGGGTGAACGGGCCTACGCAGATGCCAGCAACCAGGTAACCGACCAAGGGAGACAAGCGGAGCTTGTTGGCCAGCGCGCCGAAGATGAAGGCGAGCCCGAGGCCAACGGCAACGATGTTGATCAGGTCGGTGTCATGGTGCATCGGCACTCGCAGGAAATCGGGGGTATCCCGATTTTCACCGATGACGCCAGATACGGCAAACCTTAAATGCGAATGGGGTCAGATCCCTCTCCCGCAGGAAAAGGGATCTGACCCCACCGGGGAGTTGCCGGCCAGCGGCCGGCACTACCGCTTACCAGGTGTACTTGACCCGGCCGTACACGTACGCGCCGTTGAAGCCGAACGGCGAGTAGTTGCTGTACGGCAGCATGCCGAAGGTGGAGTTCTGCAGGTCTTCGGTGCGGTCCGGGTACTTGTCCAGCAGGTTGTCGGCGCCCACGGTCAGGGTCCAGTTGCTGCTCGGCTTGTAGCTGGCCGAGGCATCCACCACCCAGGCGTCGCCATAGGTCTGGTCGCGCAGTGCGGTGGCCGAGTTGCGCACGGTGAACTTACCGTAGCGGGTCGCGGCCAGGCCCAGTTCCCAGTGGTCCGAACGCCAGGTGCCGCTCAGGATCGCCTTGTCGCGCGGATAGCTGTCCTCGATGCGGCCGATCTCATCGCGGCCGATCAGCGACTGGGTCAGGCCCAGCGTGCCGAACACCGCCGGGGTGCCGCCGACGCGGCGCACTTCGGTGTCGTTGTAGCTGTACGCGGCGGTCAGTTCCAGGCTGCTGGCGCTGAAGGGCACCGTGTAGCTGGACACGAAATCGACACCGCGGGTGCGCGTATCCAGGCCGTTGGTGAAGTACGAGAACGCGGTCACCTGCGGCAGGCCCAGGGTGCCCAGCAGCGCGCTGGTGGCGGTGTTGGTGGTGATGCTGGACGACAATGCGATGCGGTCATCGATGTCGATCTGGTAGGCGTCGACGGTGATGTACAGGCGGTCGACCGGCTGCAGCACCAGGCCCAGGCTGTAGGAGGTGGAGGTCTCGGCCTTCAGCGGCGAGGCGCCCAGCGCCTGCGCAGCCGGGCTGGTGGTCGGGAAGGTGCCGCGCTCGACGAACACACCGTTGAGGAACTGGCTGGTGACCGCCTGGTAGCCCTGCTGCGCCAGCGACGGCGCACGGAAGCCGCTGGACGCGGTGGCCCGCAGCGCGACCTTGTCGGTGAACGCGTAGCGCGCCGACAGCTTGCCGGAGAAGCGGTCGCCGAAGTCCGAGTAATCCTCGTAGCGGCCGGTGATGCCGGCCGAGAACTTCTCGGTCAGGTCCGCTTCCAGGCCGGCATAGACCGCGTAGTTGTGGCGGTCGGCATGCACTTCATTGGTCGGGGTGAAGCCACCGAAGCCCTGCGCGCCGCTGCCGGTGTACGAGTTCAGCTCGCCCGGCTTCTGGTCCCACTTTTCCTTGCGGTACTCACCGCCGAAGGACAGCGTGACCGGGTAGGCCAGGCCCCAGTCCAGCGACTTGGTCAGGTCGGCATTGAAGATGTCCTGCTGGTACTTCAGCGTGCCGTCGTAGAACGAGCGCGGGCTGGTTGCGCCGAGGCTGTAGTTGATGCTGTTGCGGGTGTGGAAGTCGAGGGTGTTCTCGCCGTGGTTCAGGCTCAGGTCCCAGGTCCAGCCGTTGTCGGTGTTGCCCTTGACCCCGGCCACCAGCGAGCGGTCCTTGGAGTACTGGTTGATCTCCGGCACGAATCCGTCCGGGTAGGTCTGCGCCAGCAGCGCGCTCTGCCCGCTGTGGTTGCGCGAGCGGTAGAACGCGAACGAGGTGATGTCGCGGTTGCTGAGCAGCGCGCTGGCGTAGCCGGTCACGCGGTCGCTGAAATCGAAGCTGGCGTTGACCGAAGCCGCAGTCGCATCCACGCGCGGGTCGCCGACGATGAAGGTCTTCTGGCCGATGCTCGGGAAGTTGCCGGTGTTCGGGGTGGTGCCGCGGTACGGGCCGGCGCGGTTGCTTTCGTCCTGCTGGCTGATCTGGCCGGCCACGTGCACGCGGCCACGGCCGTTGCCGAACTCGACGCCGGTATCGCCGGAGAGCTGGTACTTGTTGCCGTCACCGGCCGAGTACTGGCCGTAGTCCACCGCCAGGCTGCCGCCACTGCCGCTGCCCTTGAGCACGATGTTGATGACGCCGGCGATGGCGTCCGAGCCGTACTGCGCCGACGCACCGTCGCGCAGCACTTCCACGCGTTCGATGGCGGCGATCGGGATCGCATTGATGTCCACTGCCGACGAACCACGGCCGATGCTGCCGTTGACGTTGATCATCGCCGAGGTGTGGCGGCGCTTGCCGTCGACCAGCACCAGCACCTGGTCCGGTGACAGGCCGCGCAGCTGCGCCGGGCGCACGCCGCTGGTGCCATCGGTCAGGGCAGGGCGCGGGAAGTTCAGCGAGGGCAGGGCGCGCGACAGCGCGGTGGCCAGCTCGCTGGTGCCGGTGGACTGCAGAGCTTCGGGGGTGATGATGTCGATCGGCGACTGCGATTCGGCCACCGTGCGGTCGGCCACGCGGGTGCCAGTGACGATCACCGTGTCCAGGGTGTTGGCGGCGGTGCCGGCCTGCTGGGCAGCGGCAACGAACGGAGAGCCACCGAGTGCGACAGCGACGGCGGCGGCGATCAGGCTGGTCTTGCGGGTCATCGGGACGGAGCTCCGGTTGGCGGGGGCGGCACCGGAATCGACATCACGGGGGTGAGGCGGACGGCGGTTGTTGCGGTGCGCAAAGCAGGAATTAACGGGATATTCAGTGCGTGTCAAATGCCGGTCATCGGAAAAAATGTTGCAGCAGCAACCATTTAGCCCGGATCGGCACTGGCGGGGGAGGGAGCCCGGGACGCGCGCGGCAAGGACGTGGGAGAGAGGAACGCCGGCCGCCGCGCATCCCGGGACGCGTCAAGTATTCGTTAACGCTAGAATTGCGTCGCAGGAACAGTGCTCACCAGCACATTCCATCTGGTTATATGGACGCCTCCCCCGATGATTTCCCTTCGTAATTTCGCCTTGCGCCGCGGCGAGCGGCTGCTGTTGTCCAATGTCGACCTGACCCTGCACGCCGGTTACCGGGTGGGTGTGGTCGGCCGCAACGGTACTGGCAAGTCCAGCCTGTTCGCGGCGGTGAAGGGCGAGCTGGAGGCGGACAAGGGCGATGTCGATCTGCCCGGCAAGGTGCGCATCGCCAGCGTCGCCCAGGAAACCCCGTCGCTGCCCGACCCGGCGCTGAGCTTCGTGCTGGGCGGTGACATCGAGGTGGCTGCAGTGCTGGCCGCCGAGGCCGAGGCGACCGCCCGTGAAGACTGGGAAGCGGTGGCCGAGGCGCACACGAAGATGGCCGAGCTCAATGCCTACGACGCCGAAGCGCGCGCGGGCAAGCTGCTGCACGGCCTCGGTTTCCCGGCAGAGACCCACCACCGCGCGGTGTCCTCGTTCTCCGGCGGCTGGCGCGTGCGCCTGAACTTGGCCCGCGCGCTGATGATGCCCAGCGACCTGCTGCTGCTGGACGAACCGACCAACCACCTGGATCTGGACGCGGTGTACTGGCTGGAGCAGTGGCTGCTGAAGTATCCCGGCACCCTGCTGCTGATCTCGCATGACCGCGAGTTCCTCGACAACGTGGCCACCCACACCCTGCACCTGCACGGTGGCGGCGCCAAGCTCTATCCGGGCGGCTACACCGACTTCGAGCGCCAGCGCGCCGAACAGCTGCGCCAGCAGCAGATCGCGCACGAGAAGGAACAGGCCGAGCGTGCCCACCTGCAGAGCTTCATCGACCGCTTCAAGGCGCAGGCCAGCAAGGCCGCGCAGGCGCAGAGCCGCATGAAGCGCCTGGCCAAGCTGGCCGGCACCGAAGCGGTGCGTGCCGAGCGCGAGTTCCGCATCGAGTTCGCGCCGCCGGCCAAGCTGCCGTTCTCGCTGATCCGCCTGAACCACGTCGAGGCCGGCTACGGCAAGGACGCGGTGATCCTGCACAACGTCGGCTTCGGCCTGGAAGCGGGCCAGCGCATCGGCCTGCTCGGCCCCAACGGTGCCGGTAAGACCACCCTGGTGAAGACCCTGGTGGGCGAGCTGGCGCCGATCGTCGGCGAGCGCATGGCGCACCCGGACCTGAAGATCGGCTACTTCGCCCAGCACACGGTGGAGTCGCTGCACGAAGGCCAGTCGCCGATGGAGCATTTCCGCGAGATCGCGCCGGACGCACCGAACCAGTCGTTCCGCGATTTCCTTGGCAAGTGGAACTTCCCGGGCGACCGCGCGTTCGAGCCGGTCGATGGTTTCTCCGGCGGCGAGCGCGCGCGCCTGGCGCTGGCGCTGATCGCCTGGCAGCAGCCGAATGTGCTGCTGCTGGACGAACCGACCAACCACCTTGACCTGGAAATGCGCGAAGCGCTGGCTGAGGCACTGGCCACCTTCGAAGGCGCGATCGTGATGGTCTCGCATGACCGCCATCTGATCGGCCTGGTCTGCGATACCTACTGGCGCGTGGCCGATGGCGTGGTCGAGCCGTTCGACGGCGACCTCGACGCCTACGCGGCCTGGCTGCGCACCCGTCCGCAGGCGCAGGGCACCAAGGCGCGCATGGAACAGGTGGAAGAGCCGGTGGTGGTCAAGACCGCGCCGGTGGCTCAGGTGGTGCAGAAGAGGCCGGTGAACCCGCACAAGCTGGCTGCCGCCGAGGCCAAGGTGGCCGAGCTGGAAAGCGCCCTGGCCGAGCTGGACCGCCAGCTGGCCGACCCGGCCAACTACGCCGATGCCACCCGCTTGGCGGTGATCGGCCGTGACCGCGAAACCGCTGCCGCCCAGCTGGAAAAAGCCGAAGCGACGTGGATGGAACTGCTGGAGTCCTGATCACGCAAAAAAGGGGACGGAGGGGATTAAGTCGTTTGTGGCACAAACGACTTAATCCCCTCCGTCCCCTTTTTCATCCCTGCGCCTGCAGCCATTCGCGGAACCGCTTCGCCGGCTCACGCTCGGCACGCGAGCGCAGTCGCGTGAGCCAGTAGCGCCCCAGCTCCAGCGTGGTGCTGAATGGCTGCAGCAGGCGACCCTCGGCCAGTTCCTGCTCGAACATGCGCAGCGGCAGCAGCGCCACGCCGGCACCACCCACCGCGGCCATCGCCACCGTCAACGACGAATCAAACACCGGCCCGCGGGCTTCCACGCCACTCACTCCTGCCGCCTGCAGCCAGCGCGGCCATTCGTCGCTGCGGTAGGAGCGCAGCAGGGGCAGGGTGCCCAGGTCGCGTGGCTGTTTGAGCCGCCGCGCCAATGCTGGTGCGCACAGCGGTGCAAACGGCGCGTCGAGGATCGCTGTGCAGGCCTGGCCCTGCCAGTCGCCATCACCGAAGCGGATCGCCAGGTCCAGGCCCTCGCCGGCCAGATCAATGCGATTGTTGTGGGTCTGCAGTCGCAGCTCGATGTCCGGGTGCGCGGCCTCGAACGCAGCCAGCCGTGGCAGCAGCCAACCGGTGGCGAAGGTGCCGACCACGCCCAGCGTCAGTACTTCACGGGCCGGGCCACCGGTGTAGCGCGCGATGCTGGCCGAGATGCGCTCGAACGATTCGTTGAGCACCGGATACAGCGCCGCGCCCTCCTCGGTGAGCGCCACGCCGCGCGGCAGGCGATGGAACAGACGGATGCCGAGCCGATCCTCCAGCCCGCGGATCTGGTGGCTCAGCGCGGCCTGGCTGACGCACAGCTCCAGCGCGGCACGGGTGAAGTTCTGGTGGCGTGCGGCCGCCTCGAAGGCGCGCAGCGCGTTCAGCGGCAGGGTGGGGTGCAGCATCGGAGTAGTCGTGAGTCAATGTGATGGCTGATCCTACCTTCCCAGTAGCTAGTTCAGGAGAATTAAAGGGTTGATTGCGACAGGCATTAATTCAGCTAATGCCTTCCGCTGATTTTTCGCGCTGGTCGCCCGCGTGCGAGGCTTCAATAATCGGGCGGTCCCCCAGGAGAACCCGCATGCTCGCCCGTCGCCGATTCCTGCAGTTCAGTGGTGCTGCCGTTGCTTCCTCGCTTGCCCTGCCGTTGCTGGCCCGTGCGGCGGGCAAGACCGCCGCCAGTGCACCGACCGATGCCGCCCTCACCGCCGCCACCGACTTCGCCGCACTGGAAAAGGCCTGTGCCGGCCGCCTCGGCGTGACCCTGCTTGATACCGCCAGCGGCCGCCGCATCGGTCATCGCCAGGACGAGCGTTTCCCGATGTGCAGCACGTTCAAGAGCGTGCTGGCCGCCAGCGTGCTCAGCCAGGCCGAGCGCAGGCCCGCGTTGCTGGACACGCGCGTGCCGGTGCGCGATGCCGACCTGCTCTCGCACGCGCCGGTCACCCGCCGCCACGCCGGCAAGGACATGACCGTGCGGGATCTGTGCCGTGCCACGATCATCACCAGCGACAACACTGCAGCCAACCTGCTGTTCGGCGTGGTCGGTGGCCCGCCCGCGGTGACTGCGTTCCTGCGCGCGAGCGGTGATGCGGTGAGCCGCAGTGATCGCCTGGAGCCGGAGCTGAACAGCTTTGCCAAGGGCGATCCGCGCGACACCACTACGCCGGCGGCGATGGCTGCGACCCTGCAGCGCGTGGTGCTGGGGGATGTGCTGCAGCCGGCGTCGCGGCAGCAGCTGGCCGATTGGCTGATCGACAACGAAACCGGCGACGCCTGCCTGCGCGCGGGCCTGGGCAAGCGCTGGCGCGTCGGTGACAAGACCGGCAGCAACGGCGAGGACGCGCGCAACGACATCGCCGTGTTGTGGCCGCTGGCCGGCGGCACGCCCTGGGTGCTGACCGCCTACCTGCAGGCGGGTGCGATCAGCAACGAACAGCGTGCCACGGTGCTGGCGCAGGTAGGCCGCATCGCCGATCGGCTGATCGGTTGAGGTAACCGGGGTCATTCAGAAGTGGCTTGCCGGATCGGTTCGGCGCGCGCATCCTGCGCGCGTTCGAACCACACGGAAGTCCCCCATGAGCCATGAACTGATCTACCTGCTGCTGATCTTCGCGCTGCTGGTGATCCCACGCGCGCTGCAGCGTTTCAGCCTGCCCGCGCCGCTGACCTGCCTGCTGTTCGGCATCATCGGCATGCTCTGGCTGGGCGACCAGGCGCACGACGCGGTGATCGGTCTGTTGGCCACGCTGGGCATTTCCTCGCTGTTCCTGTTCGCCGGCCTGGAAGTGGATCTGCAGGCGCTGCGCCGTGGCATGTGGCCGCTGCTGGCGCATCTGGTGATCCGTACCGGCACGCTGTTCGGTGTGGGCTGGCTGGCCTGGCGCTACGCGGGGCTGCCGTGGCAGGCCGCCGGCCTGCTGGCGCTGGCGCTGCTGACGCCGTCCACCGGCTTCATCATGGATTCGCTGTCGCGGCTGGGCCTGAGCGAGGACGAGCGGTTCTGGGTGACCAGCAAGGCCATCGCTGGCGAACTGCTGGCGCTGGCGGCGTTGTTCATCGTGCTGCAGGCCGGTGATCCGGGGCACATGGCGCTGTCCAGCCTGGCCCTGCTGGCGATGATGGTCGGCCTGCCGCTGCTGTTCATCGCGCTGGGCCGCTGGGTGGCGCCGCACGCGCCGGGTTCAGAGTTCTCGCTGCTGGTGATGGTGGGCATGGTCGCGGCCTACATCACCTATCTGCTGGGCGTGTACTACCTGGTCGGTGCGTTCATCGCCGGTCTGGTCGCGCGCCTGCTGCACCAGCGCATGCCGCTGCTGGCCTCGCACGAGAACCTGCATGCGCTGCGCCTGTTCGCCTCGTTCTTCGTGCCGTTCTACTTCTTCAACGCCGGCACCAAGGTGCCCAGCGAAGCACTGAGCTTTGAGGCGCTGGGGCTGGGCATCGTGATCACCCTGGTGGTGCTGCCGCTGCGCATCGGCGTGGTCTGGCTGCAGCGCCGGGTGATGTTCGGCGAGAGCTTCCGCAGCAGCCTGCGGGTCTCGCTGGCGTTGGCCCCGACGCTGATTTTCACCCTGGTGCTGGCAGCGATCATGCGCGAGCGTTTCCAGATTCCGGCGGTGCTGTTCGGCGCGCTGCTGCTGTATGCGGCGCTGACCACGCTGCTGCCGTCGCTGGTGTTCCGCACGCCGTTCGATGTCGATCCGGTTGAACAGGAACCTGCGGGTGAAGGCGAAGCCGCGCCGGTGGCGGCCACCGAAACGCTGCCAGCGGCATCTGCAGTCGATCGCTGAGCGGATGCTGCGCGTGCGGTTTGCGCACTTCGGCCATGGCCGTTAGGGTTGGGGCATGAAACTGCCTGCCGTTGTCACCGCTTCCGCCCTCCTGCTCAGCCTTGCTGCGTGTTCGCAGCGCTCCGATACGGTCGCCCATGATCTGGCGACCGCACCGGCCGATGCCTTCATGGCCGCCATCGCCGCGCATTGCGGCCAGGCTTACGCCGGCAAGGTGGTGGAGGACACGCCGGCACCGACCGGCAAGGATCCGTTCGCCGGGCAGCGCCTGGTCATGCATGTGCGCGGCTGTGCCGATCCGGCGCACGAGCTGCGCATCCCGTTCCATGTCGGCGATGACCACTCGCGGACCTGGGTGCTGACCCGTACGGAAACCGGCCTGCGCCTGAAGCACGACCATCGCCACGAAGACGGCAGCCCCGACGCGATCACCCTCTACGGTGGCGACAGCACGCCGCCGGGCACCGCCGAGCGCCAGCAGTTCCCCGCCGACGCCGATTCGGTGGCGATGTTCCGCCGCGCCGACATGCTGGCCTCCACGCACAACACCTGGGCGATGGAGATTGATCCCGACCAGACCTTTGTCTACGAGCTGACCCGCCCGGAGGGCCGCCGCTTCCGCGTGCAGTTCGACCTGAGCAAGCCGGTTGCCCTGCCGCCTGCACCGTGGGGCGACGATAAAGCGTCCGCCCCGTGATCACAGGGTCGGATCCCTCCTGCGGAGGGCCTCGACCCCAGAAAGGCCCTCAGTAGATCCACGCCATGTGTGGATGCGGGATACCGGACCGGGGTCAGAGCCCTGGCCGTCGGCCAGGGATCCGACCGTGTACTTACCGCGTACCGAAACGCGCGCGGCAGCCGTTGCTCACCCACACCTGGCCACGTGAGTAGCCCCAGCTGCGGCCTTCCTGGCAGGCACTGCCGGACAGCTGCTGCTGCAGCACCGGGCGGCCCTGGCGCTCATCCCAGTCGCAGGTCTGCGAGCGGTTGTTGTTGCTGCTGCAGGTAACCGAGTAATTGCTGTTGCCGCCGCCCCAGCCACCGCCACCACCGCCCCAGCCGCGGGCTTCGGCGAATTCGGCACGGCAGCCGCCACTGACCCAGACCGCGCCGTTGCGCACGCCCCAGGTACGCCCTTCGTTGCAGGGGCTGCCGGACAGCTGGCGGACCAGGCGGGCATTGCGCCAGCCGACCGGGCAGCTGCGCTCACGGTTGTTCTGGCTCTCGCAGCGGATGGTCTCGCCGGGCCGGCCGTTGTTGCCGCCCCAGCCACCGCCATTGCCGCCGCCCCAGCCACCGCGGGCCTCGACGAATTCCGCGCGGCAACCGTTGGTGACCCAGATGCTGCCGTTACGGCTGCCCCAGGTGCGTCCTTCATCGCAGTCCGAGCCGGACAGCTGGCGCACCAGCTGCGCATTGCGCCAGCCGGTGTTGCAGACCCGTTCGCGGTTGTTCTGGCTTTCGCAGCGGACCACGCCGCTCTGCGCATGCGCGGAAGGGGCGGGCAGGGCAAGGGTGCCCGCGGCACCCAGGCTGAGGGTTACGGCCAGGCTGGCCAGGGACAGCGGTTTCATGGCGGCATCCCATACGGTGGCAGGTGCCCGACTATAGGGAGGGGGGCGATCAAGCCGGTGTGACTGGCCGGATTTGCCCCGGCCGGGGCCTCGGCCGCAGAATACGAGGCTTTCCGGTCCCCATCCGGTGCCGGCGTTCTCCAGCGGAGCTTCCCCCCATGCGTACCCACTTCTGCGGCCTGGTCGATGAGACCCTGATTGGCCAGACTGTCACCCTCGCCGGCTGGACCGACGTGGCCCGTAACCAGGGCGGCGTCTGCTTCATCGATCTTCGAGATCATGAAGGCATCGTGCAGGTGACCGTGGAAGTCGACAACGCCGACGTGTTCGCCGTGGCCGCGTCGCTGGGCTACGAGGACGTGCTGCAGGTGGAAGGCGTGGTGCGTGCCCGCCACGCGGTGAACGACAAGATGCGCACCGGCAAGGTGGAAGTGATCGCCACCGCCATCACCGTGCTGAACAAGGCCGCGCCGCTGCCGTTCCACGCCCACGAGAATCCGGGCGAGGAAACCCGCCTGAAGTACCGCTACCTGGACCTGCGCCGCCCGGAAATGCAGCGCATGCAGCGCACCCGCATCAAGCTGGTGCAGGCCCTGCGCCGCCATCTGGACGAAAAGGGCTTCCAGGACATCGAGACCCCGATCCTGACCAAGGCCACCCCGGAAGGCGCGCGTGACTTCCTGGTGCCGGCGCGCATGCACCCGGGCGAGTTCTACGCCCTGCCGCAGAGCCCGCAGCTGTTCAAGCAGATCCTGATGGTGGCCGGCTTCGACCGCTACTACCAGATCGCGCGCTGCTTCCGCGACGAGGCCCTGCGTGCCGACCGCCAGCTGGAATTCACCCAGCTGGACATGGAATTCGCCTTCGTCCGCGAGCGCGACGTGCAGGATTTCGTCGAGGACATGATCCGCGCCATCTTCAAGGAAGTGGTCGACGTCCAGCTGGATGCCAGCTTCCCGCGCATGACCTGGGCCGAGGCAATGCGTCGCTACGGCTCGGACAAGCCGGACCTGCGCATCGCGCTGGAGCTGGTCGACGTGGCCGAGCTGGTCAAGGACAGCGAGTTCGCCGTGTTCACCGGCCCGGCCAATGACGCCGAAGGCCGCGTCGCCGCGCTGCGCATCCCGGGCGGTGCAGCGCTCAGCCGCAAGCAGATCGACGAATACGCCGCGCATGCCGCCAAGTACGGCGCCAAGGGCCTGGCCTACATCAAGATTGCCGACAACGGCGAAGTCAGCTCGCCGATCCAGAAGTTCTTCAGCGAGGAATCCTTCGCTGCGCTGGTCGCCCACGTCGGCGCCGGTAACGGCGACATCGTGTTCTTCGGCGCCGGTGGCTACAACAAGGTCTCCGACTTCATGGGCGCGCTGCGCCTGAAGGCCGGCAAGGACTTCGGCCTGGTCGCCGACGGCTGGGCACCGCTGTGGGTCACCGACTTCCCGATGTTCGAGTGGGACGAGGAAGAACAGCGCTACGTCGCCCTGCATCACCCCTTCACCGCACCGGCCGTGGACGACATCGCCGACCTGCGCGCCAATGCCCGTACCGCCGTTTCGCGCGGCTACGACATGGTGCTCAATGGCAATGAAATCGGCGGCGGTTCGATCCGTATCCATCGTCCGGACATGCAGAGCGCGGTGTTCGAACTGCTCGGCATCGGCGCCGAGGAAGCCCGCGCCAAGTTCGGCTTCCTGCTCGACGCGCTGAACTACGGCGCGCCGCCGCACGGTGGCATCGCCTTCGGCATCGACCGCATCGCCGCGCTGATGGCCGGCACCGAGTCGATCCGCGACGTCATCCCGTTCCCGAAGACCACCGGTGCACAGGATCTGATGACCGACGCGCCGTCGCCGATCGTCGACGCGCAGCTGGCCGAAGTGCACATCCAGGTTCGCCCCAAGACCAACTGATCAGGAGATCCAGGCAATGACCGAGTTTGCGTTTTCGCTGGAGTGGGAAAAGCTGGGCAATGAAGGCTCCGAGGCCACCCTGGTCACCGAGCGTGCGCGCGTGTTCGGTGGTTGGCTGGTCCGCGTCGGAACCAACCCGGCGGCGATGGCCCTGACCTTCGTCGCCGACGGCGAAGGCCGTTGGGACGGTGAAGACTTCGGCGTCGAGGATTACGAGGACGACGAAGAGGAAGAGTACGACGAGGACGAGGAAGGCGAAGAAGAGGACGAGGACGAAGAGGAGTACGAGGAAGAGGAAGAAGAAGCGGAATCGGAATCGGAATCGCCTGAAAAGGCTTGACCCGCGCTTCGCCCTGACGTCAACTTCCTGCATGTATTCGATCCGCCGCGCCACCGTGGACGACGCGCCGACCCTGTCGGCGCTGGCTGCCCGCACGTTCACCGAAACCTTCGGCCATCTGTATCCGCCGCAGGACCTGCAGGCCTTCCTTGAGGAGGCCTACACGGTCGAGCGCCAGCGCGTGATCCTGGCCCACCCGGATTACGCGGTGTGGCTGCTGGAGCTGGATGGGGAGGCGGTCGGCCATGCCGCCGCCGGCCCCTGTGGCCTGCCGCACCCGGACGTGAAGCCCGGTGACGGCGAACTCAAGCGCCTGTACCTGATCAAGACGCAGCAGAGCTGCGGCTGGGGCAGCCGCCTGCTGGAAACCGCGCTGGCCTGGCTGGAACACGAAGGCCCGCGCACGCTGTGGCTGGGCGTGTGGTCTGAGAACTTCGGCGCACAGCGTTTCTACGCCCGCTATGGATTCGAGAAGGCCGGCGAGTACCTGTTCCCGGTCGGCGACACCCACGATCTTGAATTCATCCTGCGCCGCGCACCGCGCGCAGCCTGACGTTCACCGCCGCTTGCTGCGCGCGCGTGTTCAATCACCGTACGTTCCTGCCCCGCTGACCGCCAGGCTGTTTGCATGACTCCCCCCGTATTGCTGTTGCATGGCATCTGGAATGCCCGTGCCTGGGTCGGGCCGCTGGCCTGGCGTCTGCGCGCGCGCGGTTTCCAGGTGCACGCATTCGGTTACTCCTCGGTCTTCGGTGGCCCCGACGTGGCGGTGCCGCAGCTGCTGGAGCGGCTGGCCGATGCCGGGCCGTTGTCGCTGGTCGGCCACAGCCTGGGGGGATTGCTGGCGCTGGAGGCCTTGCGCCGCCAGCCGCAGCTGGATGTGCAGCGCGTGGTCTGCCTGGGCTCGCCGCTGCGCGGCAGTGGCACTGCGCGTTCGCTGTCCGAGCACGGCTGGGGCCTGGCGTTGGGGCGCAGCAGCGATCTGCTGCTCGATGGCCTGCCGGACTGGCAGGGCAGGGCCGAGGTTGGCCTGATCGCCGGTTCGGTGCCGCACGGCCTGGGCAGCCTGCTGGGCGCCATCGACGACGCCTCCGACGGTACCGTGGCCCTGGCCGAGACACGCCTGCCGGGCCTGGCCGACCATTGCGTGGTACGTACCAGCCACAGTGGCCTGGTGGTATCGCCCGATGCCGCGCGGCAGACCGCGCATTTCCTGCGCCACGGCCAGTTCGATCACAGCCGCGACGCCGCCGCTGCGTAAGGCGGTTCGCCGGGCAGGGCGGTGCACACTCGGTAGCGCCGGGCCATGCCCGGCGGCAGTAGATCCACGCCATGCGTGGATGGCGCCTTCCCGATATCCCTCCGCCCTAGACACGGTTGCCGCCCCCGATCAGGTAGAATCCGCGCCTTGATCCTGAAGCAGCCAGACGGTAGCACCCATGGGTAGAGGCCCCTCCATCGAAGCCCGCAAGAACGCGTCCGACGCGAAGCGTGGCAAGATTTTCACCAAGATCATCCGCGAGATCGGCGTTGCCGCGCGCGGCGGTGGAGGCGACCCCAACAACAATCCGCGCCTGCGTGTGGCCGTGGACAAGGGCCTGGCCGTGAACATGTCCAAGGACGTGATCGAGCGCGCCATCAAGAAGGCTACCGGCGAACTGGAAGGCGTCGATTACGAGGAAATCCGCTACGAGGGCTACGCCCCGGGTGGCGTGGCCGTGATCGTCGACTGCCTGACCGACAACCGCGTGCGCACGGTGGCCGATGTCCGCCATGCGTTCAGCAAGTGCGGCGGCAACATGGGCACCGAAGGCTCGGTCGCCTTCATGTTCAAGCGCCTGGGCGTGCTCAGCTTCGCCCCGGGAGCCGACGAGGAAGCCATCACCGAAGCGGCCATCGAGGCCGGCGCCGATGACATCGTGGTCTACCCGGACGACGGCTCGATCGACGTGGTCACCAGCCCTGACGCGTTCAACGCGGTCAAGGATGCGATGGCCGCCGCTGGCCATGTCGCCGACCACGCCGAAATCACCTTCCGCGCGGACAACGACATCAAGGTCGAGGGCGAGGTTGCCCTGCAGGTCAAGAAGCTGCTGGACATGCTTGAAGACCTGGACGACGTGCAGGACGTGTACTCCAACGCCGAACTCGGCGCCGACGCCTACGCCTGAGCCGTCCTCGACGGCCTGGGCGCGGGCCGTTGAACGGTCACCGCGGACAGTCATGAGCCCATACGCCTGCCAGCGCCTCCCGTTCCGCCCCGCCAGGAGTGCAGCATGACCCGCATCCTCGGCATCGACCCCGGTTCGCAGCGGACCGGGGTCGGCATCATTGATGTCGACGCCACCGGCCGCGTCAGCCACGTGCACCACCAGCCGCTGGTGCTGCTCGGCGCCGACGATTTCCCGCAGCGCATGAAGCTGCTGGTGCTGGGCCTGGCTGACCTGTGCCGCGAGTACCAGCCGCAGGAAGTGGCCATCGAACGCGTGTTCATGGCCCGCAACCCCGATTCGGCGCTGAAGCTGGGCCAGGCCCGTGGCGCGGCGATTTCCGCCGTGGTGCTGCGTGACCTGCCGGTGCACGAATACGCCGCCAGCGAGATCAAGCTGGCGGTGGTCGGGCGCGGTGGCGCCGAAAAGCAACAGGTTCAACACATGGTCGGGCTCATGCTCAACCTGAAAACCAAGCTGCAGGCCGACGCGGCCGACGCGTTGGCAGTGGCGATCACCCATGCCCACGTAAGGGCAACGGCCAACCGCCTGGGGCTCAGTGCCCGCCAGGCGTGGGGCCGCAAATGAGGAGCTGCACGCAATGATCGGTCGACTGCGCGGCATCGTCGCCTACAAGGCGCCGCCGTGGCTGGTGGTGGACGTGAACGGAGTGGGCTACGAGCTGGAGGCGCCGATGAGCACCTTCTACGACCTGCCCGAGCTCGGCCGCGAGGTCACCCTGTACACCCATTACTCGCAGAAGGAAGACAGCGTCTCGCTGTACGGCTTCCTGCGCGAAGGTGAGCGGCGCCTGTTCCGCGACGTGCAGAAGGTCAGTGGCATCGGCGCGAAGATCGCGCTGGCCGTGCTGTCCGGCGTCACCGTCGAGGAATTCGCGCGCATGGTCCAGGCCGGTGACATCACCGCGCTGACCCGCATTCCGGGCATCGGCAAGAAGACCGCCGAGCGCATGGTGCTGGAGCTGCGTGACCGCGCGGCGCAGTTCGGTGCCGGCGGCGCGCTGCCCACCGGCAGCGGCCCGGCCCCGGCCGATCCGCTGTCCGATGCCACCGTGGCCCTGCAGCAGCTGGGCTACAAGCCGGCCGAAGCGGCGCGCATGGCCCGCGATGCCTTCAATGAAGGTGACGAAGTGGCCACCGTGATCCGCAAGGCGCTGCAGTCGGCACTGCGCTGACCCGCCTTCCTTTCCCCCAACCCACCGCCTGAGCCTCGCCAGGAGTCCCATGTCCAGCAGTCAAACCCCGCACGCGGCCGCCCCAGGCGGTCATGGTCACGCCCCTCCAGCCGGAGGCCTGGCGCTGATCATCGGTGCGATCGGCGTGGTCTTCGGCGATATCGGTACCAGCCCGCTGTACACCCTGAAGGAGGCGTTCTCGCCGCACTACGGGCTCAACAGTGACCACGACACCGTTCTGGGCGTGCTGTCGCTGGCGTTCTGGGCGCTGAACATCGTGGTCACGCTGAAGTACGTGACCATCATCATGCGCGCCGACAACGACGGCGAGGGCGGCATCATGGCGCTGATGGCGCTGACCCAGCGCACGCTGCGCAACGGGTCGCGCTCGGCCTATGTGGTCGGCATCCTCGGCATCTTCGGTGCCTCGCTGTTCTTCGGTGATGGCGTGATCACCCCAGCGATATCGGTGCTGGGTGCGGTGGAAGGCCTGGAAGTTGCCGCGCCAGGACTGCACGCCTTCATCGTTCCGATCACCGTGGTGGTACTGCTGGCGGTGTTCGCGGTACAGCGCTTCGGCACCGCGAAGATCGGCAAGCTGTTCGGGCCGATCACCTCGATCTGGTTCATTTCGCTGGCGGCGATCGGCATCTACAACATCGTCGATGCACCGGAAGTGCTGAAGGCGTTCAACCCGTGGTGGGCGATCCGCTTCTTCATGGAGCATGGCTGGCACAGCATCTTCATTCTCGGCGCGGTGGTGCTGGCAGTGACCGGCGGTGAGGCGCTGTACGCCGACATGGGCCACTTCGGTGCCAAGCCGATCCGCCACGCCTGGTACTTCTTCGTGCTGCCGTGCCTGGTGCTGAACTACCTGGGGCAGGGTGCGCTGGTGCTCAACCACCCCGAGGCAGTGAAGAACCCGTTCTTCGAAGCGGTGCCGTCGTGGGCGCTGTATCCGATGATCATCCTGGCCACCATGGCCGCGGTGATTGCTTCGCAGTCGGTCATCACCGGCGCGTTCTCGGTATCGCGCCAGGCCATGCAGCTGGGCTACATCCCGCGCATGCGGATCAAGCACACCTCGCACGACACCATCGGCCAGATCTACATCCCGGGTATCAACTGGGGCATCGCGGTGATGGTGATCGGCCTGGTGCTGGCCTTCCGCAGCTCCTCCAACCTGGCGGTGGCCTACGGCATCTCGGTGTCGGCCACCATGCTGATCGACACCCTGCTGCTGGCCCTGGTGGCGCGCTCGCTGTGGCCGAAGGCGCGCAAGTGGATCCTGCCGCTGTGTGTGGTGTTCTTCGTCATCGACCTCGGCTTCGTCATCGCCAACGGCGCCAAGCTGCTGCAGGGCGCCTGGTTCCCGGTGGTGCTGGGCATCTTCCTGTTCACCATGATGCGCACCTGGCGCCGTGGCCGCGAGCTGCTGCGCGATGAGATCCGCAAGGACGGCATCCGCCTGGATACCTTCCTGCCGGGCCTGATGCTGGCGCCGCCGGTACGCGTGCCGGGCACCGCGGTATTCCTCACCGCCGACCCGACCGTGGCCCCGCACGCGCTGATGCACAACCTCAAGCACAACAAGGTGCTGCACGAGCGCAACGTGTTCCTGCACGTGGAAACCCTGCCCATTCCCTATGCGATGGAAGGGCAGCGGCTGAAGATCGAATCGGTGGGAGACGAGTTCTACCGCGTCTACGTGCGCTTCGGTTTCATGGAGACTCCGGACGTGCCGCTGGCGCTGATGCGCTCGTGCGACCACGGCGGCATCTACTTCGACCCGATGGACACCACCTTCTTCGCCAGCCGCGAAACCATCGTCGCCACCGCCAACCGCGGCATGCCGATCTGGCGTGACAAGCTGTTCGCGCTGATGCACAGGAACGCCGCCCCGGCCACGGGCTTCTTCCGCATTCCGGGCAACAGATTGGTGGAACTGGGCGCGCAGGTGGAGATTTAATCTCCACCTGCGCTACGTCCCACGATTTGCTGCGCAAACCGTGGGTCCCGCGCGCATTCCACCTTATCCCCGCGCCTGTCGGCGCGCCCCCTTGAAACGCAGGCGCCTTGGGCGCCGGCGTTCCGCGCATTCCACCTTATCCCCGCGCCTGTCGGCGCGCCCCCTTGAAACGCAGGCGCCTTGGGCGCCGGCGTTCCGCGCATTCCACCTTATCCCCGCGCCTGTCGGCGCGCCCCCTTGAAACGCAGGCGCCTTGGGCGCCGGCGTTCCGCGCATTCCACCTTATCCCCGCGCCTGTCGGCGCGCCCCCTTGAAACGCAGGCACCTTGGGCGCCGGCGTTCCGCGCATGCCACCTTATCCCCCCGCCTGTCGGCGCGCCCCCTTGAACAACAAGGGGGCTCCACTTGCGGAGACCACTCGACTTCTCAGGTCCATCCGCGCATGGCGTGGATATACCGTGTCGACCAAGGTCGACACCTACCAGATCCGACCCCGTGCCGACCAAGGTCGGCACCCACCAAAGCAGAACGCCGTTCCGACAGATCGCAGGAAACTGTCGAAGGCGGGGTGGGGCCGGTTGCGGGGGCGTGAGCCGCATGGATGCGGCGACCGAGCTTACATGGACGTACTTGCAGCGTCCCCCGCAAGCGGACCCACCCCGCCATTCCCCAGGAACTCAGCTTTGGCTGTTGCTCCGGCCGTTGCAGTTGCCTCTGCGGGTGCCGGGCGCAGCCCGGCCGAAACCCGCGCTTTTGCCGCATAATCAGCACATGACCGACGACCGCATCATCGGCGCCGGCGCCACCCGCGAGGATGACGCCGCCGACGCCAGCATCCGCCCCAAGCGCCTTGCCGACTACCTCGGCCAGGTGCCGGTGCGCGAGCAGATGGAGATCTACATCCAGGCGGCCAAGGGGCGCGGCGACGCGCTCGACCACGTGCTGATCTTCGGGCCGCCCGGCCTGGGCAAGACCACCCTCAGCCATGTCATCGCCAACGAGCTGGGCGTGGCCCTGCGGGTCACCTCCGGCCCGGTGATCGAGAAGGCCGGCGACCTCGCCGCGCTGCTGACCAACCTGCAGCCGCACGATGTGCTGTTCATCGACGAGATCCATCGCCTGTCGCCGGTGGTGGAGGAAGTGCTGTACCCGGCGATGGAAGATTTCCAGATCGACATCATGATCGGCGAGGGCCCCGCCGCCCGCTCGATCAAGATCGACCTGCCGCCGTTCACCCTGATCGGTGCCACCACCCGTGCTGGCCTTCTGACCGCGCCGTTGCGCGACCGCTTCGGCATCGTCCAGCGCCTGGAGTTCTACAGTATCGAGGAGCTGACCCGGATCGTGCGCCGCTCGGCGGCCATCCTGGCCATCGACTGCACCGCCGATGGCGCCGGCGAGATCGCACGCCGCGCGCGTGGTACCCCGCGTATCGCCAACCGCCTGCTGCGCCGCGTGCGCGACTATGCGCAGGTGAAGGCCGGCGGCCACATCGACGAGGCCGTGGCCCAGGCCGCGATGAAGATGCTCAAGGTCGACCCGGAGGGCTTCGACGAGCTTGACCGGCGCCTGCTCAAGACCATGGTCGACTACTTCGACGGCGGTCCGGTCGGCATCGAATCGCTGGCGGCGGCGCTGTCTGAAGAGCGCGGCACGCTGGAAGACGTGGTCGAGCCGTACCTGATCCAGCAGGGCTTCCTGGTGCGCACCGCGCGTGGCCGCATGGCCACCCACAAGGCCTACCGGCACATGGGCCTGAAGCCGAAGAACCCGCCGCAGGACCTGTTCGCGGAGGTTCCCGATGTCGGTTGAGCCCCGATTCAGTTGGCCGACACGCATTTACTGGGAAGATACCGACGCAGGTGGCGTGGTCTACCACGCCCGCTACGTGGCCTTCATGGAACGGGCCCGGACCGAATGGATGCGTGCGCTGGGCTACGGCCAGGAGCGCATGCGCGCCGAGCACGGGATGGTCTTCGCGGTGCGCTCGATGCAGATGGATTTCATCAGGCCGGCACGGCTGGATGACACCCTGCAGGTGAGTGCCCGCCTGGTCCAGCTGAAGAAGGCCAGCATGGTCTTCGACCAGCAGATCCTGCGCGACGGCGAGCTGCTGCTGTCGGCGCAGGTCCGCATCGCCGCACTGGAAGCGGCCAGTTTCCGCCCGCGTGGCATGGACGAGGCCGTCCTTGCCGTGCTGCAACCCCACCTCCACCCCGAATCCGAACACTGAGGAACAACGGATGATCGCAACGCTCCTGGCCCTGCAGGCCACGGTCACCGAGGCACTGCCGGCCGACGTCAGCAATGCCGCGACACAGACCCTTGCCCAGGCCACCACCGGCGGCGGCATCAACTACCTCGAACTGATGGCCAAGGCCAGCCTGCCGGTGAAGATCATCGTGCTGCTGCTGCTGGTCGGCTCGTTCGTCAGCTGGGTGATCATTTTCCGCAAGGCCCGCGTGTTCAAGCAGGCCACCCGCGAAGCCGACGAGTTCGAGAACCGCTTCTGGTCCGGTGCGGACCTGGGCAAGCTGTACAGCTCGGCCACCGACCGCAGCCGCAATGTCGGCGGCCTGGAAGCCATCTTCGAAGCCGGCTTCCGCGAGTACACCCGCCTGCGCGACAAGCGCCGCCTGGACGGCCGTGCCCAGCTGGAAGGCGCACAGCGTGCCATGCGCACCACTTACACCCGCGAAGTGGACCAGCTTGAGCGCAACCTGGAACTGCTGGCCAACATCGGCTCGACCGCGCCTTACGTGGGCCTGGTCGGTACCGTGTTCGGCATCATGGTGACCATGCACGACATGATCAGCAGCGGTGCGCAGGCCGGCATCGCCGCCGTCGCGCCGGGCATCTCCGAGGCACTGTTCGCCACCGCCATCGGCCTGTTCGTGGCGATCCCGGCGGTGTGGGCCTACAACCGCTTCACCACGCGCGTGGAGCGCATGTCAGTGCGGTTCGAGACCTTCGCCGAAGAGTTCAGCTCCATCCTGCAGCGCCAGAGCGCTGGCGACGAGTAAGCGCCTGACCCGGGAGTCCAAGCCATGTCCGCTGCCATCGGTCGCCGCAAGCGCCGCAAGCTGAAATCGGAAATCAACGTCGTTCCCTACATCGACGTCATGCTGGTGCTGCTGATCATCTTCATGGTCACCGCACCGCTGCTCACCCTGAGCTTCGACGTCGACCTGCCGCAGTCCAACGCCAAGGCGCTGGAGAGCAAGCAGGATCCGGTGATCGTCTCGGTGCGCCAGGACGGCCAGCTCAGCCTGAAGCTGCCCGACGCCAAGGACCCGACCGCCGTGTCGGCCGAGGAACTGGAAGGCCGTCTGGCCGGCATCGCCGCCCAGGACAAGGGCGTGCGCGTGATCGTCGCCGCCGACCGCGCCGTGGCCTATGAAAAGGTCATTGCTGCGATGGATGTGATCAAGCGCGCCAAGGTAGACAAGGTAGGCCTGGCCACCGATGCACGCTGACGCCCTGCCACCCCCGCATCAGCGCGAACCCGGCTGGGGCCTGCCCCTGGCGCTGGCGTTGCTGGTGCACCTGCTGGTCGCGCTGGTGTTCATCGTGGCCTGGTTCTGGTCGCCCGAGCGCAACACCGATGCCGCCGCCGGCGATCCCTCGGTCGAGGCCAGCCTGGCGCTGTCCGCGTCCGAGGCCTCCGCTGCGCGCCAGGCCCTGCGCCAGTCGGAAAAGCTGGAAGACCTGCCGCCGCCGGTGGCCGAGCCGATCCCGGTGCCGGAAGACACCATCCCGCCGCCGCAGCCGATTCCCGAGCCGCGCCCGCAGGACGCCCCCACGCCGCAGCAGCAACAGGCGCAGGAGCGTGTCGCGCAGCCAGACACCAAGGACCAGGAAGCGGTGAGCGCGCTGGCCATCTCGCAGGAGAAGGCCAAGCAGGAACAGGAAGCCAAGCGCCGCCAGGAACAGATCGACCTGACCGAACGCAAGCGCCAGGAAGAAGCGGAGCAGAAGCTGCGCCTGGCCAAGCAGCAGGAAGCGGACGAAAAGAAGAAGCAGGCCGAGCAGGAGCGCGTGGCGGCTGACAAGGCCGAGGCCGAGAAGCAGAAGAAGATCGCCGAGATCCGCGCCCGCCGCGAGCAGGCCGAGAAGGAAGCCAAGCTGGCCGAGCAGAAGCTGCGCCACGTGGCAGCCGCGCGTAATGCTGCCGGCAGTGCCGCTGCCGGTTCCAGCGGTGCCTCCCAGCCGGCCGCCGGTGGCGGTGGCAACAGCGATGATCTTTCGGCCAAGTACGCGGCCGCGATCCAGGCCAAGGTGCTGTCGCAGTGGGTGCGCCCGGATACGGTGCCGCTCGGCCAGCGTTGCCAGATCACCATCACCCAGATTCCGGGGGGCACGGTGATGCAGGCCAAGGTCAGCCCGAACTGCCCGTACGACGAGGCCGGCAAGCGTTCGATCGAGGCCGCCGTGCTCAACGCGCAGCCGCTGCCGTACCGCGGCTTCGAGTCTGTGTTCGCACGCACGCTCAACTTCACCTTTACTGCCCAGGATCGCTGAGGCGGGCAGGGCAAGGTGGCTCTCGGGTCACCTGCGCCCACGGATGTCGCGCTTGCCTCTGGCGGGCCCGGTTTCAGCCGGGCAGGCTGGGGGCTGCTGTGGAATACCACCCTGCGGGGCGGTGTGGCCGGGGCAGGCGGTGCGATGTTAGCCACGACGTTAACGGTGCGTGAGAGGACGGGCTGGAACTGACCCGGAATTCACGTACCCTTGGTTCATGATTGCGAAGCGGTTCACTCCCGCTTTGTTATCCCTCGTTCCGGTTTCCCCCTATTGAGCGCTCCATGAAAAAGATGCCTCGCTGGCTTGCCGTGTTTGCGGCCCTGTTGCTGCCCTTTGCTGCCGTCGCGCAGCAGAAGGGGCTGGATATCGACATCATCGGCGGCAATGCCTCCGCGCTGCCGATCACCATCGTGCCGATGCCCTACCAGGGTTCGGCGGCTGCACCGCA
Organism: Stenotrophomonas sp. 86428_Sma; assembly: GCF_056481585.1. Lineage (NCBI taxonomy): Bacteria > Pseudomonadati > Pseudomonadota > Gammaproteobacteria > Lysobacterales > Lysobacteraceae > Stenotrophomonas > Stenotrophomonas sp. 86428_Sma. The sequence continues at coordinate 3,857,889 of NZ_CM151156.1, read as the reverse complement.
GACCGACGTCGCCGGCGTGGTCCGCGCCGACCTCGAGCGTTCGGGCCAGTTCCGCACGCTGCCGGAAGCACAGATCGTCGAAAAGCCCGTGCGGGGCGGCGACATCCAGTTCGCCACCTGGCGCGCGCTGAAGCAGAACTACATCGTGGTCGGCCGCGTGCTCGACGCCGGTGCCGGCGCCTACCGTGTCGAGTACGAACTGTTCGACGTACCGAAGGGCGAGCGCCTGCTGGGCCTGGCGATGACCGCCCGTGGCAACGCCATGCGTGACGTCGCCCACCAGATGGCCGATGCCATCTACGAGAAGATCACCGGTGTCCGTGGCGCCTTCTGGACCCGCATCGCCTACGTGACCGCCAGCGGCAAGGGCGACGCCATGCGCTACGCGCTGATGGTGGCCGACTCCGATGGCTACAACCCGCAGACCATCGTGCGTTCGGCCGAGCCGCTGCTGTCGCCGTCGTGGAGCCCGGATGGCAGCAAGCTGGCCTACGTCAGCTTCGAGCGTGGCAATTCGGCGATCTACATCCAGAACATCGGCACCGGCGCGCGCGAGCTGGTCACCAGCTTCCGTGGCATCAACAGCGCCCCGGCGTTCTCGCCGGACGGCCGCAAGCTGGCCCTGACCCTGTCGCGCTCGGGTAACCCGGAAATCTACGTGATGGACCTGGGCAGCAAGCAGCTGACCCAGCTGACCAACCACTTCGCCATCGATACCGAGCCGACCTGGGCACCGGACGGCAGCGCGGTGTACTTCACCTCCGACCGCGGCGGCCGTCCGCAGGTCTACAAGGTCGGTGCGGGCGGCGGCAGCGCCGAGCGCGTGACCTTCCAGGGCAACTACAATGCCAAGCCCTCGGTGTCCTACGATGGCAAGAAGATCGCCGTCGCCCAGGGCTCGGGCAACAGCTACAAGATCGCGATGATGGACAGCTCGCTGGGTTCGCCCCGCTGGAGCACGCTGTCCCCGGGTTCGCTGGATGAATCTCCGAGCTTTGCGCCCAACGCAAGCATGGTGTTGTACGCCGCCCGCGAGGGTGGCCGTGGTGTGCTGTACGCCGTTTCTGCCGATGCGCGCGTGCGCCAGCGGTTGGTTCTGGCTGACGGAGATGTGCGCGAACCGGCATGGTCCCCATACCGTACCCAGCGCTAAAAGAGTGTTAATATTTTCGCTGTCTTGAACCCCTCATCGGCCTAGGAGCCACAAAGGTATCGCCATGAACAAGTCCACCCGCGTTCTGCTTGTTTCCCTGCTGTCTGTGGCCGTCCTGGCCGGTTGCTCGAAGAAGGTGAAGGAAGAGCCGGCAGCCCCGGTTGACACCGGCACCTCGACCACCACCCCGACCGCTCCGTCGACCTCCGGCCTGTACGGCCCGGGCGACCTGGACACCGACGCTTGCCTGCGCCAGCGCGTTGTCTACTTCGACCTGGACAAGGAAGACGTGAAGCCGGAATTCCAGGCCATCATGGCGTGCCACGCCAAGTACCTGCGTGACCGTCCGTCCTCGCGCATCACCCTGCAGGGCCACACCGACGAGCGCGGTTCGCGCGCGTACAACCAGGCCCTGGGCGAGCGTCGTGGCAACGGCGTCAACTCGGCCCTGCAGGCCAACGGTGGCTCGGCTTCGCAGCTGACCGTCGTGTCCTACGGTGAAGAGCGTCCGGTCTGCACCGAGTCGAACGAGTCCTGCTGGTCGCAGAACCGTCGCGTCGAAATCGTCTACACCGCGCAGTAATCCATGCGTATTGGCATCAAACTGATGCTGGTCGTTGCGGCAGCCCTCGTGGCTGCCGCACCGGCGCATGCACAGCGACAGAGTCTGGCCGACCGCGTTGGCGCGATCGAGCAGCAGATGTACAACAACAGTGCCAACCAGGACCTGTTGAACCAGATCAATCAGCTGCGGCAGCAGGTCACCAGCCTGCAGGCCTCGATCGAGCAGTTGCAGCACGACAACGCCCAGCTCAAGCAGTCCGCCCAGGACCAGTACCTGGATCTGGACAGCCGCCTGAACAGGTTGGAAGGGGGCAATGCCGCCCCGGCCCTGCCGCCCGTTCCGGCGAGCGCGCCGAAGGCCGCCCCGGCCCCGGCAAAACCCGCAGCGGCGGCCACTTCCGAGCGGCCGCCTTCCGTCCATGGTGATGCCGGCAGCCTTGCCGCCACCGGCGACGAGCGCACCTCCTACAACGTCGCCTTCGATTCGCTGAAGGCCGGCAAGTACGATGATTCGGCGCAGCTGTTCCTGAGCTTCCTGCAGCTGTACCCGAACGGCGTCTACGCGCCGAACGCGCTGTACTGGCTGGGCGAGAGCTACTACGCCACCCGCAATTTCCCGATGGCCGAGACCCAGTTCCGTGAACTGCTCTCGCGCTATCCGACCCACGACAAGGCCGCTGGCGGCCTGCTCAAGGTCGGCCTCTCGCAGTATGGCGAGGGCAAGGTCGACCAGGCCCAGCAGACGCTGGAGACCGTCGTGGCGCAGTACCCTGGCTCGGACGCCGCGCGCACCGCGCAGGACCGCCTGCAGTCGATCCGCCTCGGCAAGCAGATCCGCTGATCCGCTGACCGGGCGTACAATACGTGTCCTGTAGAGCCGAGCCCACGCTCGGCTGCTTTCGTTTCCGGCTCGGCAAACCCGCCCGGATCCGGCAGCGCCGGGCCATGCCCGACGGCTCGCATTACCGGCTGGGCCACACCCGACCGGCTGCTGTTGCAGCGCCGAGCCATGCTCGGCTGCTTTCGTTACCGGATGGGTTCACCCGCCCGGTTGCTGTTGTAGAGCCGAGCCATGCTCGGCTGCTTTCGTTACCGGCCACGGTAGCTCACCCGCCACGTGTCCCTCCAAGAAGTCCCCGCCATGACCGCCGTTACCCCGTCCAGCGCCGCAGCCACGCCCAGTGAGATCGTGCAGTCGCCCCTGCCACGCCTGAAGATCACCGAGATCTTCACCTCGCTGCAGGGCGAAGCCGATACCGCCGGCTGGCCGACCGTGTTCGTGCGCCTGACCGGCTGCCCGCTGCGTTGCCAGTACTGCGACACCGCCTATGCCTTCCATGGCGGCACCTGGTGGGACATCGACGACATCGTGGCCGAGGTGCTGGCCCAGGGCGTGCGCCACGTCTGCGTGACCGGTGGCGAGCCGCTGGCACAGAAGCGCTGCCTGGTACTGCTGCAGAAGCTGTGCGACGCCGGCATGGATGTCTCGCTGGAAACCTCCGGTGCGCTGGACGTCAGCGCCGTGGACCCCCGGGTATCGCGCGTGGTCGACATCAAGACCCCGGGGTCGGCCGAAGTGGCGCGCAACCGCTGGGACAACCTGCCGTTGCTGACCGCCCGCGACCAGATCAAGTTCGTCATCTGCAGCCGCGAGGATTACGACTGGGCCAAGTCCCTGTTGGCCGAGCACGATCTGGTGAAGCGTTGCACCGTGTTCTTCTCGCCGAGCAAGGGTGAGATCACCGCGCGCCAGCTGGCCGACTGGATCGTCGAGGACCGGCTGCCGGTGCGCTTCCAGATGCAGTTGCATAAAATCCTGTGGAACGACGAGCCGGGCCGATGAGCCCAGGCAGCGTTCCCTGATGTAGCTCCGGCGCGGGACAGCGTGCTGGCTTTCCCCTCCCAACCGGATGTTTTACCCATGAAGAAGGCAGTCGTGCTTCTCTCCGGCGGCATGGATTCAGCCGCCGTCATCGCCATGGCCCAGGAACAGGGCTTCGCCGTGCATGCCCTGAGCGTGCGCTACGGCCAGCGCCACACCTCCGAACTGGATGCCGCCGCCCGCGTGGCCAAGGCCCAGGGCGTTATCGCGCACAAGACCGTGGACGTGGACCTGCGCAGCATCGGCGGCTCGGCGTTGACCGACGACATCGACGTGCCCGAGGCCGGCGGTGCCGGCATTCCAGTGACCTACGTGCCGGCGCGCAACACCATCATGCTGTCGCTGGCGTTGGGCTGGGCCGAAGTGCTCGGCGCCAACGACATCTTCTGCGGCGTCAACGCCGTGGACTACTCCGGCTACCCGGACTGCCGTCCCGAGTTCGTGGCCGCGTTCCAGGCGCTGGCCAACCTGGCCACCAAGTCGGGCGTGGAAGGCGCGGGCATCAAGGTGCACGCACCGCTGCAGTTCCTCAGCAAGGGCCAGATCGTCAGCGAAGGCGTGCGCCTGGGCGTGGACTTCGGCCTGACCGTGTCCTGCTACAACGCCGACGCCAACGGCGCCGCCTGCGGCCACTGCGATGCCTGCCGCCTGCGCGCGCAGGGCTTCACCGAAGCCGGCGTAGCCGACCCGACGCTGTACGCCTGAAATACGGGTGCCGGGCATGGCCCGGCGCCGCCGGGGTCTGGAATCTGGTAGTGCCGGCCGCTGGCCGGCATTCCCGTGGGTGCCAACCTTGGTTGGCACTGTCCGCAGGGCATGGCCCGGCGCTACCGCTGCCGCAACCACCCCGACGCGTCAATAAACGCCCGCACCGCCTCCGGATCGGCATAGTCCAGTTCGATCATCCGCGCGATCCCCGCCTTCTCATCAGCCTGTTGTCGCATGTACCCCTGCGCGATGCGATACCCGGCGTAATAGCCCACATCACTCACCCCGAACGGATTGCGGGCGCTGTTGTAGAGCCAGTTGTCGAGATTTTCCCCGTTCATCTCAGCAATGAAGCGTGTGCGGATTTCCGCTTCGTGTGTTGCGCCGTAGTCGTAGAAGGATAATGCCGGCCGGCGCCCACTCAGTCGCTCCGCCACATACTCGGCCACACCCTCGCGCACCGCGTACTGGGCCAGGCTGCCGGTGGTCTCGCGCTGCTGCGTATGCACGTACTCGTGCAGGTTGTTCTGCGCGTTGTTCGCCCCCGGACGGCTGTCGTAGAAGATCCGCAGGCGGCTGCGCATCGGCTCCGGCAGCTCGCTCACGTCCACGCGCTCATCGCCCAGCGCCATCTCCGCTCCGATCAGCACCTTGTCACCCAGCGTCGTGCCGCCGGTACGCAGAACACCGACCGCATAGGTGATGGTGGCAGGGCGCAGGGCGGGGTAGAGCGTACGGAAGGCAGTCAGGTCCCGTTCCAGTGTGGCGCTGGCCTGCTGCGCGTTGGCGGTCAATGGCCGTACCGACGTCCAGAAGCGCGGCCACGTACGCATGGCCGTGGCGTATTCGCGGGCGGTGTAGTTGCGCACCTGCATCAGCGCATGCAGGCCGGGGCTGCCTGGATCGATGTAGCGCTCCTGCACCAATGCGACCTGGCGTTCAACGTCGGGCTCGGTGCGCACGGCGTCATAGGCAGCCCAGAAGCGGCCGATGTCGTCGGTGACGACCTGGGATGGGGCGGCCAGTGCTGCGCAGGGCACAAGCAGGGCGGCAATGAGGCAGAAGGGCAGGCGCATCCGTGGCTCCGGGGAAGGATCACAGATGGGATGCGACGGAGGCCCGGAAGGTTTAAGCGGGCTCACCGGATCGGGTAGTGCCGGCCGCTGGCCGGCAACCTCATGCACCAGGGTTTCACCCGGCCCGGCAAAGTAGGGTAGAATGCCCACCCCGCCGAAAGGCTGGGGCAGTGCAATGGGCCGTTAGCTCAGTCGGTAGAGCAGAAGACTTTTAATCTTTTGGTCGATGGTTCGAATCCATCACGGCCCACCATATGCACCAAGGGTTTCAGCCCTTCCCCCTCGCTCCGCAAAATATCGACCGCTCCGCAAACGGTCACTTCGTGGGGCTGGTCAGCGCACCGCGGCGCTTCCGCACATAGATCTCTGTTGTGGTCACCGACTGGTGGCCCAGCTGCTGCTGCGCCTGGCGAATGTCGCCCGCCGAATCGGCCTTGTCGGTACCGGCCTTGGCACGCAGGTCCCTGAACTGGAATTGGTCCTTCGGGATGCCGGCCCGCTCGCGCGCACGGTCAAATCGGTAGCGCAGCGCATCCTTGCCGATCGGTAGCCAGTCCTCGCCCAGCAGCAGCCGGGTGCTGATCGGTGCATCGTCCGGGCGCTTCCTGGACAGCAGGCGGTCGATCAGCACCTTCAGCTCGCCGGTGATGGCGATGCGCATCTGCATCTTCGTCTTGCCCTGGCGCAGCACCAGCACGCCGTCCTTGATGTTGCGCCGGTCCAGCTCGCGCACGTCTGCCGGGCGCTGGCCGGTCAGGTAGGCAAGGTCGATCGCATCTTTCAGCACCTGGTCTGCGGCATCGTAGACACGCTGCAGCACGTCGTCCTCAACGTACACGTCGCGGCCATCCTCCCGGTTGCGGTTCACGCCGGCGCAGGGGTTCGGCAGATCGGTGTAGCCCTTCTTGCGGCACCAGTTCCACAGGTGCGACAGCAGCGATTTCTCGCGGTTCGCGCTCACCGGGGCATCGCGGCGCCACTGTAGGTAATTGAACACGTGCGTCGGGCGGATGGCGTCGAGCGGTCCCGGCGGGTCGTCGAAGAACTCGATCAGCTTGTCCAGTTCGCGCTTGTTCGCCTTGCGGGTGCCCTCGGCCTTGGTGGGTATGACCTCGACCTGGTACCGCTCGGCCGCCTGCCGGAACGTCAGCTTCGCGCCTGCCGGGATCATCGTCGCGCGCTCGAGCTCGGCCCACTTCTGGATGGCCAGGCCGTAGTCGCTGCCCAGCGCAGTTTCCTTGCGCGGCTTGCCGCCGTGATCGTAGTAGTAGTGCACCACGCCGGATTTCTGCTTGCGGGGGCGGAACCGGGGGATAGCCCCCGGCTTCTTCGGCTTCCTTCCCATTACGCTGCTGCCTTGTTCGGTTTCCAGTCGGTCGCCGGCGGCGTCTTCGGCTCCGGCTTGCCCTCGATCGCGGACCACAGCACCACTGGCCACCCGTGGGCGTCCAGATAGTGCCGGATCCCGTTGTTGCGCAGGAACTCAGCCTGGCCTTTGCGCCGCGGCGTGCGGCACAGCGCCTTGATATCGTCACGGGACAGGTAGGGGCTGTCGGCCATGTTGTCCTCCTTCAGTTCGTGGCCAGCGCAGCGCGCAGCTGCTCGGTGGCGGTGTTCATTGGTGTTCGGCTCCGGCCTGCTTGGCGGCTTCGCCAGCCCATGCAGCCAACAGTTCGGCCTGTGCCGGGCGGTGATCCACCACAGGGCGCATCAGGCGTTCGTGCAGCATCGAGTGGAACTCGGTGGCGCCGACCCTGACCTTGATCCGAGCCATCGCCGACAGCAGCATCTGCACCTCGCCCTCGCTGAACCTCGGCGTGAAGCACCACGGGTCCTCCATGCGCCAGTAGCCCTGGCCAGGTTCGTGCCCCTTGGTTCGGAACACGCGGCGGCCTACCACTTCGAGCAATCCCCAGCGCTCCGGCATTTCGTCGGCTCGCAGCAGGCCCTTCGGCGCCATGAAGTAACGGTACATGCCCAGGCCGCGCGAGGGGTCAGCACGGAAGGGCTTCTTCCGGTCGGCGAGGAAGTCGGAGCGGCTCGCCTTGCACTCGACCAGCATGGTTTGCCCGCAGCGCCACCCGATGGCATCGGGGTTCTCGCCGTTGCCGGTGGCTGCGCACAGCTCTTCCAGCACCACCGAGCAACCAGCGCTCCCTCGTAGCCAGCGGCCGGCCGCCAACACCAGCTGTGCGTGCGTGAGATTCTCTGCCTCAGCCATGAGCGCACCTCCTCCAGCACCAGCGCAGCCCATTTCGCGCGGCGCGGCATGCGCGGCTGATCGCCCACAGGGTGGCGATGCCGGCCAGGAACCCGGCCAGGGCGAACACGTGGACCATTGCAGCGGTGAGCAGCTGGTCAGCCATGGGTCTGGCCTCGCTCATGCTCTTCGTTGAGTCGCTCGCACTGCAGCTCAGCCTTGTCCCAGCCGTTCAATTTCAGGATGTCCCAGCGCGTCACCGTGCGGCGTTCGTGGGTGTCGTTGACGTAGGCAAACCGACTGCCGGCTGCCTTAAGCACCACGTATCGGGGTTGGTCCTTCTCGGTGTCGACACTCACTTGCCCACCGCCTTGCTGTCGGACATCAGCCGCTCGACCTTCGGAATAAGTGCCAGCACTTCCGGGTGCTCTCGGTGGTTGGTTAGCACCTGGGCGATTTCGTACGCGCCATCAACCGTAACTGGTGAACGCAGGTGGGACTGCAGCATGCCTTCCAGCTGCTGGGCGATACCGTACTCAGTGAGATCGTGCTGCAGCAGCGTGCGGCAGGCTTCACAGAAGACCGGGCCGTCGCTGTCCTGCGGCCATCCGCCGTCAACGAACTCGGCCCTTCGCGCATCCACTTCTTTCTGGGCGCAGTCGCGGCAGTAGGACATTCCCTGATCGGTGTCGTCGCCGCCAAGCCAGCACTGATATGGCGGGTCAGCCTGAAACGCCTGCAGGCGTTCAATCAGCTGATCGGCCCGCTCATGGGTGACGGCCTGCTTAGCCACGGATCCCCCCCGCCTGGCTGTCGATCAGGGCCAGCAGCGTGCCGAACTGAAGATCGACACTCTCACCAGCGGCGCATTTTTGCCATGCTTTGCGGACTGCCTCACGCACACCACTCAGGTCCACGGACTGCGCGGGCCATTTGTAGAGCGGAGTTACGCGGTGGTTGTCGCGGGCCTGCTGATCCGTCCAGAACAGGTGGCTATCGGGATCAGAAGACGCCTGACCTTTCATGACCACGTATTTATCGCGGCCATAGCCTTTCCCGCGCAGGCGTTCTATGAGCCACGCCAATGGCTCCCCCACCGGCTGTCGGTCGCCCTTCTCGATGCAGAATTCCGTTTCTTCGCCCAGAGCAACGCTATCCGGTTGCGTGGACGGCTGGCGGGCGGCGAGGACGGCCTGCAGTTCGACCGCGTGTCGCATCGTGCAGTTCGCGATCTTCTGGCACAGCAGGTTGTCGCTGACTCCAATCTCCTCGGCGTGGTTGCGCCACCGGGCGACCAGCGATTCCAAAAGCGCATCTTGACCACCCGGGGAGGGCTGGGCGGAGAGGGCGGCATTCTCCAGGTGCAGTCGTTCGGCCTCGGCCCAGCCTTCGCGCGCCCATGTCTCCCACGTCACTGGCCAGAGCGGACCGCAGCCATTCGGGCACGGCTCAGTCTTGCTGTCGCCAGCGGTCACGGTGCCGCTATGCATGTTGAGGTTCGACCGCGCAAGCTGGAACTGGCACTTCGCACAGCGGACGATGCCCGGAACCAGGTCGGAACGCTGATCCCCCAGCCTCACCCTCCCACCGGGCTGCACGTCCGCCAGGGTCTTGTCGTTGGTATTCATGCAACCTCCTGCAGTGGGGAGGCCTGTTCGGCCTCGATCAGGGCGTAGCCGATGGCGTCGACGCGTTCGCGCAGCACGCGGCGGGCTTTCAGCAGTTCCATTGCGATGAACCGGCGGTGGTCGGTGAGCTGGAACGTGTGCGTCTCGATGTGCAGCTTTCCGGCCAGGTCGCGGCGGAACAGGCGGTAGGTGAGGACGTGGCCGCCCAGCACCTTGTCGATGGACCGGCCCCAGGCGAAGCCCTCGGTGCGCTTCGGCAGCCGGCGGTCGTAGCGGTGGTGGGTCATCAGTAGGTGTCCCGTGCGTTGTCCAGGGCGGTCTGCACGTCCGCCGAAAGCTGCTGGTCGGCCACGCTGGCGAACAGAACGTCGTAGTTCCAGGTCGTGTCGCGGAACACGCGCCCGTCGTCGAAGTCGCGCAGACAATCCAGCACGTCGTTGGCAATGGCCTTGTCCTCGTCGGTTTCGACGGAGAACCGGTCGAGCGCATGGCGCACACGGTAGGGGCCTTCGCTCCAATCGCCGCGCGTCTGTCGCATTGCCACGGCCAAGTCGAGGCGCTTATCACGGCCGCGCAAGGCATCCAGGACGTCCTCCCATGACGCATCGATGGGGAGGTCGTACCTGAGCAGCATCGCGGCCAGCGCCATATCCGCCTTGCGCTGCTCGATCAGCCGGTTGTGCTCCCTTTCCTTGTGGCGGTCAGCCTGCTCCTTCTGCTTCGCTGCTTCCGCTTCGAACCGGCGGTAGTCGGCCAGCAAACGCTCGTAGGATGCTTGGGCATGGTCCCACCCGTCGCTCGTCTTCACCTCCCGGCGCAGATCGGTCAGGTAGCCGGCGTCGTGCGTGATCGACTTCGGGAAACGGGATCGGGAGCGCAAATCGCGTTCGCTGAAGCGCGACGGCATTCCGATCTCGGCCATCAGCGCCGTTACCCGTTCGATGATTTCCTGGTTGGCCGCCATCGCGGGTAGGTTCGCTTCATGGGTTGCCTTGTCCTCTGCGTAGGCCTGTTCCAACTTCTGCAGGGCAATGGCAGCTGTGCGCGTCGGGCAGGCGCTGCCGTAGCTGGTCGACGGCGCGTAGTACTTGGGGTCCGTCTTACAGCTGGTCACCTTGTTGCACGGGGCAATCTGCTGGATCTTCATGCGTGGCTCCGAAGGGGCACGCGGCGCACCGGCCCGTGCCACAGGTTGGTGAGGTTGTTGAGGCGCACCTGCATCGGGTTGCGAACGATCGGCGGCAGCGGCGCGCGCAGGCGCCGGTCGTCGTTCTGGCAGGGCGTGCAGGCCGGTTCGTGGCCGCGCTTGCCGGCGCGAGGGAAGGCGATCAGCGGCAGGTACCGGTGGCACTTCGTGCAGGTCTTCATGGCATGCGTGCCTTCTGCAGGTCCGCCCAAGTGAGCGGGTGAGGGCGCCGCTTGATTCGCTCGTATGCGGCGCTGTGGGATATGTCCAGGATCTCGGCCACCTGCGCGGTGGTGTAGCGCCTGCCCTCGACCACATGGGCGAACAGCTGGGCGCGGGCCTGCCCGGCACGGCGCAGGCTCTTGGCGTGGCAGGGGTACAGGGCGACGTCCATCAGGCTGCCTGCGCGTTGATGCCCGACAGTGGACGCTGCAGGCTGCGGATCATGGCGGCGCGCATCGCGTCGACCTGGTCGGCGTCGTACAGCTTCGATCCACGATCGGTGGCCACCGGCTCGAAGCCAAGCTGACGCAGGCCTTCGGCGTCGATCTTCAGCGGTGCGATCAGATCCACGATCTGGCCGAGCTTGATCCGGACGATCTGCCGCTGGGTGGCGCTTTGCGACGATGCGCTGGCGGAGGTAGCGGCCTCGACCTGTGCCGGTGCTGCCTCCGCAACCGGCACCTGCTGAACCTGTACCGCCTGTGCTGCAGCGGCCGCTTCCTGAGCCTTGGCCTGCTCCTGCTCGCGGATCTTCTCGCGCTCAGCGTCCAGCCGTGCCTGCTCGGCCTGCTGGTGCTCGGCGATCCGCGCCGCCACCAGGTTGCGCAGATCCTCTGGCGCCTTCGTCGCGCACAGCTGGACCCGGTCCGCAAACAGCGTTGCGTGCTCAGCATGTCCGGCGAGGATGGCCACGTTCGCGCGGATCCGGTCGGCGTACTGGCTGGCGTCGATCTTGGCATTGGCCGCCACCGCGTCCACGGCTTCCTGCATGCTGCTGAAGGAGCGCTTGCCCTTCATGGCCTCGGCGATGTCGGCAACCAGCGTCGTGGGCATGGGAATGGCGTGCTCGCCGAGGGTCTCGTTGATGGCCAGCACGTGCTGCTGCACGGCGCGGCGGGCGGAGTTGCCGATTTCAGTCCGGCGCTCGTCCTTGCGGCGCTTCACCAGCTTCTCCAGGTCCAGACGCTTGGCTCGGGCCTCGGCCGCGATGTCGTCGATCGTGCGGAACAGCAGGTCGATGCTCTCGGTCTGGCTCAGGGCGTGCTGCTTGGCCGCCTTCAGCTGTTCCTCGATGTTGCCGCACCACTTCACGGTGGTCTCGGCATCGGCAAAATCCTGGTCGCTCACCAGCTCGGTGCTAATGCCCTGGAACACGGCGATGGCCTGGTCCTTCCACTCGGCCAGGTTGGAAGCGGTGACCATGCCGGTCACCTCGATGCGCAGGGCCGGCATCTGGTCCGGGGCGCGGCCGGCGGCAACCGGCGCGGCAACCGCCGCCGGCTCATATGCGGCGACGTCAGCCTCGAACTGGGCCCAGCCCGCAACGATCTTGGCGCGCAGCTCCGGGTTCGGGACGTACCAGCAGTGGCGTTCCTCCACCAGTTCGTCGCCGGTCCACTTCGAAGCCATGAACAGCACTCGCTCGGCACCGCTGACCATCGCCTGATGTTCCATCTGCACCTGGTAGTGCAGCGGCAGGTCATCATTCCCGTCATGCATGGCCAGCCGCAGGTCTTCGTTGAGCGACTTGTGCTCGAACGCGGTGTCCTCCAGCAGCGTCAGACCGTCGAAGCTGGCCGAGAACTTGCCGTCCACGCCAACGCAGGGGTACAGCTCCTCGCCGATGATGGTCTCGGCCAGTGGCCTTGCCAGGTCTTCGAACCGATGGCCGTCAGCGAAGCGTTGCAAGGTCGCGGCGTCGTGCTCAACCGCCACACCGGTGGCGAACTCGCGCACCAGCTGGCTGCGGGTCTTGTAGGGGCTGCAGCCCATCATTGCCGGCGCATCGCTGGCGTTGAAGTGGGCGGCGCGGTGGGCATGCCATTCCGGGGTGCCCTGGATCAGTTCCACGGTCTTCATGCGCGCTCTCCTTCGCCCGGCGCATCCCAGTCGATGGGGCCGGTGTCTTCGCTGGTGCTGGTGGTGGTCGAGGCGGCATCGGTGGCATCAGTGGCGACGTCGTCCACCTGCTCGTAATCCTCGATGGCGATCATCTGCTCCTCGGTCAGGGAGCCCTTCGTCTTGACCATGTTGATGATCTGGCTGGCCGTCTTTTTGCCAGCGGCGATCAGTGCCCCCCAGGCCGGCAGGTTCTCCTTGAACTTGTCGGCCGGATAGGGCGGCAGCTCGCGAGGCAGCTGCTGCTGCGGCTCCTGCCGAACCTGCGCGGCTTCGCCCTCGATAACGCGGCCTTCCATCTCCTCTGCGGTCGGCTGGGCGCCCACCGCTTCCGGGAAGGCCTTTCGCAGGGCCAACGCTTCAGCGCACTTCTCCAGCTGCCCGAAGGGGCGCTTCTTCCACATGGCATTCGGTGCATCGCTGTCGCGCTTGGCGGTCGCATAGCTCTCCAGCCAGTAGGCCTTTGCCGAGTAGCGCACGGGGTTCCCGTTCACCAGGCGGTAGACGGAAACGCTGCACCATTCCGGGTAGCGAACACGCACGCCGTTGAGGGTGTCTTCGATGGTCGGGCCGAACGTGGCTTCATCCTGGCCTGCGTACTCGCCGGTCCGGTGCGCCTTGGTCCGGTACAGCTCGATGCCCGGCATGATCACGTCGCGCATACCTGCCGGGCTGATGACCCGATTCCCCTGCTTCTTCTCCGGAACCCACATGGGCACGATGTGCACGGGCTTGGTCATCGGGTCCAGACCGCCGGCGCGGCAATAGGCCAGCACCATGTCCACGGAATCATCAGTGGCGCCCGGGTACAGACTGGTCTTCAGGGCAGTGCGAATAGCTTCGGCCTGCTCAGCCGTCACCAGATCCCCGGCGCGCGGCTTCATGGGTGCGATGTTGCTCATTGAATGCTCCGGCCGGCATGGCCGGCGATGTGGGAATGGGGTGCCCCGTCATCCCGGGGCCACGGAGGGAACGATCGATCCCTGCGCGATGGGTAGATGCCGGCTTTGTGGAAGGCCTGGCCGGCGCAGGCACCCGCAGGGGGCGGGCGGGGGAATTCGTTACGCGGCCAGGTCGGCCTGCTGCGATGCAGCGCTCGGCGGCGTGAGAGTCAGACGCACCTCGCCGCGGCGCCATGCAGAGATCAGCTCGGCGTCTTCGTCCTCGTCCAGCAGCACCGAGACGGTGAAGCCCATGGCCACGCTGCCGCCTTCGAGCGGCTTCCAAGTGATCTTTTTCACCTTGGTGTCGGCGAAGAACACCGCCTCGATGTGGTCCATCAGGGAGCCGATCGACAGCTCGTAGCCTTCAAACTTCCCGGTGATGTCCTGCTCGCCCAGCAGCGGCAGGTTGAGCGCCACCAGGTCGGTGCTGCCTTCCATCGGCAGGTTCTGCTGCTGGCCCTTGTCGGCCTTCTTCCAGAACGCCGGCAGGATGGCCGGGTCGATGGTGTTGAGGATCGTGTTCGGAGCGTTCAGCGAGAACTTCAGGTCAGCGGCGGCCGCGTCTTCGTCGCCGTGCTTTTCCTTGCGCAGGTTCAGATGCGAGAACACCGCATCGTGTTGATCGAGTTGGAACATCGGTGGTGCCTCTCGTAGGAGCCGGCCGCGCCGGCGGGAAGTCAGGACCAGGCCAGCGGCCAGCACATCGCCCAGCCAAGGCCGAGGACGATGGCGACGCAGCCCAAGAAGGCGAGGAAGTCGGCGGCGTTACGGCAGCCGATGGCGGTCAGAAATCGCATGCGTCCTCCGATTCGAAGGCGGCCAGAGCCGCAAGGAGGCGCTCGTCTGCCATGACCTGGTCTGTGAGGTCGCGGGCTGCGAGGGAAGCGCGGGCGGCGGACCGCAACTCGATCAGCGGTGCGCGCATCGAGCGCAGCTCCGCCAGCAGGATGCGTGCGTGTTCGGCCATGCGGTCCGCGGTGATCTGCCTACCGCCGTGCTTGGCCGCCGCCTTGTCGGCCTGCTTGCCGTAGCGTGCGGCGCGGTCCGCCCGGTCCCGCAACTGGCGGTCCAGCACGGCCAGAACATCCACGCCGCGGCTCACGACAGCACCGCCTGCAGCAGTACGGCGGCCAGCACGCCCAGGCAGAAGGACAGGGCATTGGCGACGACAGTGGCCACCACGTGGTGGCGATGCTCGCGTTCGGCGGCGGTCATGCGGCACCGCCTTTGACGCGGGCGAGGGCGACGCGAGTGCTTTCCAGCTTCTTTACGAAGCGGGAAATAATCGCGGCTTGAATCCGAACAGCGCCCCTCCCGAGAGTGCGGTTGTTGACGCGGAGCAACTCGTCGCACATTTCGATAAGTGCTGCGTTCTGCTTGACCAGTTCTTTGAACGCGTCGCTAGCTTCCAGCAGATCGTCGTCTTGCGTGATCTGGTCACTGGTCCATACCTCATGGACGGCGATGGAGTCACCGAGCCTCTTACGGGCCGAATCAAGCACCGCCAGCACATCGACAGGGGCGCTCATGCCGCCACCTGCTGCAGCGCCATTTCCAGCAGCTGCGCGTCGATCGCCGCGGCCTCGTCGCGGGCCAGCCGGTACAGGTCCAGCAGCACGCCCGAGCCCATCAGGTCGGCCGGGTCCGTGTGGTGCAGCCGGTGCAGCGCCAGCGACACCTCGGTGTAGTGAGTACCGCTGAAGGTGCCAGCCGTCTGTTCCTCGGCCTTGCGCAGCTTCGCCGGGTCGGTGCGGTAGGCCTTGGCCAGGTCCGCTGCCTGCTCGGCGCGGTGTTCCTGGTCGAAACGCGGATCTTCCTGGTTGTCCCAGTTGCGCTGGGCGCTACGTGCCCGGTCGCTGTATGGCTGCAGTGCCATGGTGAACCCCGTCAGATGGCCCGGGTGGGCCGACGGGGCTAGTAAAGCAATGCTTAAGCGTCAAGTCAAGCGATGCTTTAGCGATTTGCATAAAAAAGCCCCGCTCGTGATGGCGGGGCCGGTACGGGAATGGCTGACTCAGGCCGGTGGGTGGACCATCCAGTAGCCGCAGCCGATTGCCGCGAGCAGCGCAACGACCGAAAAGACGGGGCCAGCGCGAGTAAGGCCAAACACCGATCCCAGAATGCCGCCGACGACGGTGGCGGCCAGAGAAAGAAGGAGAACCCAGTACCAGGTGACCCACCAGAAGCCCGCGATGAACATCACAGTGGCAAGGATCGGGGACAGCCACACCGCCATCATTGGAATCGAGGGGCCTGCGTAGAACGCAGTGCCATCTCGCTTAGCCATGACTTTGCCGGCATAAAAGACGGACCACAACAATGTGGATCCCAAGGCAAAAAACAGCGTGCTGTTCAATTCACATCCCCTGTGCGTTTAGTTGAATCGCTCAATCCGGTTGCGCAGATAGACCTTCCCGCCTATCAACGTGCCCTCAGGAATTGGGAACGGATCCCCATAGTTCTTGTTGTCGCTTGCGACGTGGATAACCCCTCTGTCGAGCAGGCGCTTGATCTGCTGTCCGTTACCCATGTTGATGAGGTAGATGCCGTCGCCATCGAAAGCTGTGATGCCGGTGTCCACAACCACCGCATCGCCCGGTTGGATCACCGGCTGCATTGAGTCCCCGTTTCCGGTGATCAGCCTGAGACGCCCTGGTGGCGGCACAAAGCCGACGATGCTTCGGATATATCCAGGCTCGAAATCGATAGCCCGGATGACGTCCGGGTAGTCGGGATTCTCAACAGCCTCGCCCATTCCTGCCTCCGCATCCAGTTGCTGAACGCGAACATAGTTCCCTGGTGTCGCTGGGACTGAGACGACCTCGGAGCCATCGCCCATGCCGAAGTGCGACAACGGCCGGCTGGTGAGAGACGCAAGCTTTGGAAGCTTCCGCTTGTCTACCTTGCCAGTACGAAGCCAGCCAGAGACGGCCTGCTCGGTGACGCCGAAGGCGTCGGCAATTTCCTTCTGGGTACGTCCAGACCCCTCGATGGCCGAGCGGATGGCGACCGCCATTTCGTGGTTTTCAAGCATCGCTTGATTCTCCACGGACAAGCCATGCCATTGTAAGAAAGCATCGCTTGACCTCGGGCTTAAGCGATGCTTTAGTATCACCATGAACACAATCGCCATCGCAATTGAGAGACATGGGGCTGGGCAGGCCGGTATCGCACGGTTGCTCGGCGTTACGCCGCAGGCGGTAAGCCAGTGGGTAAACGGCAGTAGGCCGGTTCCCCCGAAGCATGCCCTCGCTATCGAGGCTGCTACCGGCGTATCCCGCCACGAACTCCGGCCCGATGTGTTCGGCCCGGCGCCGACCGACATCGAGCAGCAGACCCCGGAAACCGGGGTCGCCGCCTGACATGTGCGCCCGAATCCTCCACCGGCTGAACCCTCGCATCTGGCTGCGCACTGCCTTCCGGGCCGTGTTCGCCTGGCTGATGCGGCCGAGCGAGTGGGAGAGGGCGCAGCAGAGCCTGGCCAGCCGGGCAGTCGACGAGTACGCCGACTCGATCGGTGTGCCCACGAGGATCCGTCGATGACTGGTCGGTTCAGCCCCCTCGCTGGAATTGGCCGGCCGCTCCGTCGATCTCACCCGAGATACCTGCGAGCCGTGCGAGGAACGCCTGCATGTACGGACCGTGCTGGGCAAACAACGTTTCATGCTGGTCATCGATCCAATCCGGCTTCGATTGGTCCCACACGTGCCGCAGCAGATCCGGCTCGGGGTGCGTGGCAATGAGGACCGATAGCAGGGCTTCGTTGGCCTTCGCAGTGGCCGCAAGAACTGAGGCCAGGCGCGTCAGCGTGGCCGTATCCATTTCCATGTCCGTCTCCGGTGGCAGTTGGGTTGGGTCGCACCGCCAACTCTACCGGCAGACGGGCGCCTACCCAGCCGGTCACAGGCCGGCCCGGGCGGGGAAGGGGATCACGACCCCGGGCACCTTCCGGCGCTGGCGCGACCGCACCACCTGGCCGACTGGCCGCACGTCGACCCGCTCCCCGACCCGCTTCAACACGAACCACTTCCCACCCATTCGCATGAGCGTCAGGACGTTGGCTCCGGCCAGCTGATTCGTTTTCGCCACAGGGCTGCACTCCGATTTCGGGATGCGGCCATTTTCAGAACCAGTCAGGGGAACGCAGGGGAAAACATCTTCCCCCGCATTCCCACCCACGGGATAACTGCATGAAAAGTCAGCAAATTACCTATGAAGACGGGTTGACCCGCAACCCGACGCTCCGTGACCACATGGCGGCGATGGTCCACCGTGGCGCCGGCCTGACGGCCGTGGCCGGGCAGCTCGATATGGCCCCTTCGAAGCTGAGCGAGAAGCTGGCCGGCTGCGACAGCGGTGGCAAGCCGAGGGGGCTGTCCATCGATGACCTGGAACGCTACATCCAGGCAACCAAGGACGTCTCGCCGGTCCACTACCTGATCGAGCGCTACCTGGTCACTCCCGAAGCAGCGACGGCAGAGGCGCTGGCCGAACTGCACCAGCACCTTTCTGCCCTGAGCGGGACGCTCGCCAAGCTGGGGATCAAGTGGCCATGAACGCCAACACGATCAACCTGGCCGACGAGCAGCGCGAGCGCCGTATCCGTGAGCTGGCAGCAGCCATGAGGGTGGCCCGGTCCTGTGGCGACCGTTCGGCGCTGCGGTGCCTGTGGAGCGAGCTGCGCGCTTCGGTTCTGGCCCGTTCCCCTGAGCAGGTGCGTGCCATGGAGCAGCGCATGGGCATGCAGGAGGGCGGGTGCCATGGCTGAGGCAGACGTTCGCCAAGCCAAGGGCCGGTATCGCAAGGTCGAGGTGCGCACGTGGGGCGACGAGAAGTTCCGCCGCCTGACGCCGATCCCGCCTTGCGGCCAAGGCCTGTGGCTTTTCCTGATCACCGGACCTCACACCGGGCCTATCCCTGGGCTGTTCCGTGCTGGCCGTGCGGCGATGGCCGAGGAACTGGATTGGGAAGTGGAAGACTTCGATAAAGCCTTTGGGGAAGCCTTCCGCGAAGGCATGGTTAAAGCCGACTTCAAAGCCCGCGTTGTGTGGGTGCCGAAGGCTATCAACCACAACCGGCCCGAGTCGCCCAACGTGGTGCTGAGCTGGGCCGCTGAGTTCGACCTGATCCCCGAGTGCGCCCTGAAATGGGAAGCTCTCGAAGTGCTGAGAGCCTTTGTTTACGGGCTTGGAGAGGCTTTCGCAAAGGCATTCGATAGGGCTTTCGGGAAGGCTTCCCAGAAGGCTTTGCCGAAGACTATGCCTAATCAGGAGCAGGAACAGGAACAGGAACAGGAACAGGAAGAAGATGAAGCCACTGACGTGGCTTTGCCGGCAGCAGGCGGCGATGCCGCTGCTGACGCCGATGGCGAAGAGGGCGGCGATGCAGGGGAGGGCGAGGACCTGCTGGGCAAGGTGCCGAAGAAGGTCGGCACGCCGCCATGCCCGCACCTGAAGATCATCGACCTGTACCACGACATCCTCCCGGAACTGACCGAGGTCCGTGTGTGGGAGGGCGAGCGCGAGCGAAAGCTGGCGGCCCGCTGGAAGGGCGACAAGGCGCGGCAGAACCTGGACTGGTGGCGCAGCTTCTTCGAGTCCGTGCGCGGCATGCCGTTCCTGATGGGCGAACGCACTGGCCGTGACGGCCGGGCCTTCACCTGCACGCTGGAATGGCTGGTCAGCCCGAAGAACTTCGCCAAGGTCATCGAAGGCAACTACGTGGACGTGCGCCGATGAACGCACTCCGGGAACAAGAGCCCGCGCGCGGGCCGTTCAACCTCGACGCCGAGACGGCGGTGCTGGCGGGCCTGCTGCTGCACAACTCCGAGCTGGCCAACGTCCAGGACTGGCTGGGTGCAGACGACTTCTACTCCCCGGACAATCGCGCCATCTATGCCGCGATCGTGGAGCTGAGCGGAGCGAACAAGCCTGCAGACGGCGTGACCGTAGGCGAGTGGCTTCTGGCTCAGGGCGGCGAGGACGGCGACCACCTGGCGGCAATGGCGATGGAGCTGGCATCTACCGCCTACACCGCGTCGAACGTCGTCTCCTACGCCGAGGTGATCGTCGAGCATTCGCACATGCGGCAGTTCATCGACACCTGCCAGAAGGCGCTCGGCGCCGCCCAAGGGCGCCGCGGTCATTCTGCGGAGCAGCTGGCGGCGCACCTCGCAACGCGGTTGAGTGCCATTGCGCCGGTTCGGGCGACGGGTCTGCGGCCGTACCGCGAAGTGATGAACCGATTCGCCACCCAGATGGCCGAGCGTCACCAGCATGGGCGTCGTGTGGGCATGCCGACGCCATGGGCTGACGTGAACAAGGCCATCGGTGGACTGCTGGACGGCCAGGTGATCGTGCTGGCCGCGCGTTCGAACATCGGCAAGTCGCTGCTGGCATTCCAACAGGCGCGCTTTACCGGCCTGCGTGGTGATCCGGTTGCGGTGTTCTCCATGGAAATGGTCGACACGGACGTGGCAGCACGCGACGTGGCTGCGCTGGGAGAAGTGCCGCTGCAGTGGATCATCGGTCAGGACGAGGGCGCCACTGCGGAAGACGCCGACCTCTACTGGTCGCGGAGTACCGAGGCGATCCGCAGCATGATGGGGGCCTCGATCTTCCTGGACGACGACCCGCAGCTGTCTGCGCCGCAGATCGTCGCGCGCGCGAAACGTGCCCATGCACGCAAGCCGCTCCGCCTGGTCGTGATCGATCACCTGCACGAAATGTCGCTGCCAGGAAAGCAGGACGAGGCGTTGGAGCGCGGGCAGGCGCTGCGAGACATCAAAGGCCTGGCCAAGTTCCTGAAGTGCCCGGTGCTGGTGCTGGCGCAGCTCAATCGAGCGGGCGCGAAGGGCGAACGCCCGAAGGTGACCGACATCCGTGGGTCAGGCGGCATCGAAGAAGTGGCCGACGTGATCCTGTTCGTCCACCGCCCCGACGTCTACAACCCAACCGACCGGCCGGGATTGGTCGAGGTGATCGTGGGCAAGGGCCGGAACATCCAGACCGGCACCGTCGTTTCGCTACGCAACGAGTACCAATTCCAGCGCGCAGTCGATTGGGATGGGCCTGCGTTCGAGTTCGAGCAGACCCCGCCCCCGGCAAAGCCGCAGAGGCAGTTGGCGCAGCGCCTCGGCAGTCGCCGCCGCAGCCAAGGAGACGACGAATGACCCTGACCACTGCAGCAAGGAAGATTCGCGCCAAGCGCGCGCGCCGGCCGATCTACCTGGTCGTGGCCAAGCTGATCGACCCGAACACCGGCGAGCTGGTGGGCGCCCTGGTGCCGGCCAATGCCGTCGACCAGCGCCTGCTGCGCGACCGCAAGTTCCGCGTGGGCCGGGAGATCCGCGGCGAGCTGAAGCAGCCGCGCGAGGAATGGCAGCACCGGCTGATCCACAAGATCGGGCACCTGATGGTCGACAACGTCGAAGGCTGGGAGCAGCTGGACGCGCACGACGCGGTGAAGCGCCTGCAGCTGGACGCCAACGTGTGCTGCGAGACGGTAGAAATGGACGCCACCCCGGTCATCGCGGCGGTCCTGGACGCCTGCGAGGCGCTGCTGGGTGCAGGCGCCCGCAAGGTGCTTGCCGGCGTGCTGCCGGAGATCCGCACCATCCCGGTCAAGCGTGCCGAGAGCCTGTCATTCGACGAGATGGAACAGGCCCGGTTCCAGGAGCTGTTCGACGGCATGACCGAGTACATCGGCAACCGCTACACCCACGTGATGCTTGACGACGTGCGCGCCGAGTTCTGGAACATGGCAGGGCAGAACAGGAGGGTGGCGTGAGCCAGTACTTACTTCTTGCGCACCTTTCGTGCCAGGCGGATGAACCAGTTATCCGGCGCGATCTCTTCAACTATCGACGCAACATCAGGTCGACGGGCCCTCAGAAGGTCGCGATAGGTAGTGGCCATCTCCGATCGAATGAAGCTCAACCGCGCGCGCTCTTGCATGTCGCTCATTCCCATCTCTTTTTCGACCACGTCCTGCATGACGACCAGCGCGCTGTGGGTTTCCTGCATCGGCTTCAGCAGCCTGTAGTCCGGCACGTTCTCGACGTTCACCTCGGCAAACTGGCCGGCAACCTGCCTGAGGCGCGCGGTTGTGATCACAGAAGGGGCGCCCTTGATGGAACTGTCGAGCATCGTTTCGGCAATGTCGAGGAGAGCCAAATAGCTGCTTGCTTTCCGACGCTTCGCAAGCTTGTCAGGGGCCGTTGCGGCGAGCGCAGCAAAGTAGATCGCTGCTGCCGAAAGAAAGGCTTGCGCCCATGCCGCCCAGACCTCGGGTGCCAAGCATGGAGCGCCAATGACATACGGACAGTAGGCGAGATCGGCCACGGAATTTCCCCTTCCTTGATGGAGAGGCAAGCATGAAGCGCGGCCGCTCCACCGGCAAGCCAACCGTAGCCCAGCAGCAGCGAATGGATGCCATCACCGAAATCGGCTGCATCGTGGCCCACAGCTTGGGCATCGACCTCGGCGACAGGCCTATCCCGGCCGAAGTGCATCACCTGACGGTTGGCGGCAAGCACGGCGCCAAGCGTCGTGGCCACGATTTCACGATAGGCCTCAACCCCTGGTCCCACCGCGGCGAGCCGTTCGGCGGCATGTCCGCCGCCCGATGCGAGGAATTGTTCGGTCCGTCCTATGCCCGCCAACCCCGCAAGTTCCGTCAGGACGTCGGCAGCGACGATTACCTGCTGGACCTGCAGAACACCCTGATCGAGAAGCACATGAAGGAGAGCCGCCAATGGCAAGCCGCCTAACATTCGGTATCGACCCCGGCCTGACAGGCGCCATCGTGACGCTGCTGGACGGCGAGCCTGGCCCGATGGTCGATATGCCGGTGATGGACGGGGAGGTCGACGCACGCGCCGTCGCTGCATTCCTTCGCCAGCAGCGGGACGCCCATCCTGGTGCGGTGATCGCCGTGGCTCTGGAACGGATCCACGCCCGTCCGATGCGCAACGGCGAGGGAAAGGCCATCGAGGGATCGGTGGCCAGGCACAACCTGGCCGAAGGCTTCGGGCAACTGAAGGCGACCGTGCGCCTGTTGGGCCTGCACCTGGTGCTGGTGCAGCCATCGGTCTGGAAGCGTCGCTTCGACCTGTCGGGGAAGGGAAAGGACGCCGGCCGTGTGCTGGCGATCCAGCGATTCCCGGCGGCGGCGACCCAGCTGCAGCGGAAGAAGGACAACGGCCGCGCTGATGCCCTGCTGATTGGCCTGTACGGCGACAGCCTGATCAGGGGCGGCGCATGACCACAGCCGAGGCCCGCACGCGGAAGCGATACAACGCCTACCTGCGCCGGCATGGCGTGTGCGCGGTTTGCACCATGCGCGAGCGCGGCAGCAGCCCGGCGCACTGCCAGCGCCGGCCAGACCGGCAGGGCGGCTGCGACACCGACGGCCTGCTGCCGGTGTTCCGATTTGACGAGACCGTGCTGAAGGGGATGCGCGATGGCGACTGACGATTACCTGGTGCAGCAGCTGCGAGCCTGGGGCCACGCGCAGGTCAACCGCTTCGCGCTGACCTACGCCGATCGCAGCACGCACGTGCTGGAGAAGGCCCGCGACATGGCGCCCGGCACCCGGGAAAGGGCCCTACGCGATCTGGTGGGGCGAGACGGATCCAGCCGCCGCCGCTTCATGGCCGACCGCAGCGGCGTGGAAGGAATGGGCATGCTGCCGGCTTGGGCGGTGGATCCGGTGCGGTCGACGAACGATGCCGACAAGCCGCACGACAACCCGGAGATCGCGGTCGACGTCGGCATCCCCGACGCACTGCGCTGGGTCGAGCAAGCGCTGGCTTCGATGATGCGGCAGTGCCCGCTACGCGCCCTGGTGCTGCACACCGAATACACGGTGTCGGCCAGCCAAGCCGTCAAAGCGCGGATGGTCGCCGAGAAATATGGGGGGGAGCTGACATTGCGGCAGTATCGGTATGAGCTGGGCAAGGGGCTGGAGTGGTTCCGGGGGCGGCTTGCGGCATAATCGGGGGACATTCCAAGGAGAAGGAACATGCAGGGGAAGTGCCCGAAGTGCGATAGGCCAACTGTCCGCATCAATACTGAGAAGCAGACCACCGTGGTGGCCGGAATCACGACCCACATTCTGGTGTTCAGCACCAGCTGCTGCCACGTGATCGTCAGCGTGGCGTTGGATCCAAAGGAGATCGCCAAGCGTATCGGTTGACAGTGACGTCACCGAATGGTTTGATTCTGCAACTGTCAAGAATTGTCCCTGAAGCCCCGGCCCTGCGTCGGGGCTTCTGCGTTTCCGGGACTGCGCTTCCTGCGGGCGTAGGCCAGAGGTCCAGGCTGCCGGGCTCATAACCCGGAGATTCGCCGGTTCGAATCCGGCCCCCGCAACCATCCACGCCCGTCCACCCTCACCGGACCAATTCGCCGAGCCCGCCGGGCTGCGGTGACGGGCACCTCTTGCTATGGAGTTGCAATGGCACGTTCCGACGGCAAGCGATCGCCGAAGCGGACCCTGACGGATGAATGGATCCGGGAAAACCTGACCTATGAGCCTGACACAGGGCTGGTGCGTCGAAGGGGGCAGGTGGTCGGCAACCCAGACAGCAAGGGCTATCTGCGCACCCAGCTGCGGGGGAACTTCATGCGAATCCATCGGCTCGCGTGGTTCCTCGCCAACGGCTCCTGGCCGGTACACCAGATCGACCACATCGATGGCGACAAGCAGAACAACCGGCTGTCGAACCTCCGGGACGTCCCGGTGGAAGTGAACATCCAGAACCGCAGGCATGCCACCGGAGTGTGCCGCGAAGGCGCCCGGTTTGCGGCGGTGATCGTCACAGGTGGTCGAAAGATTCGCCTGGGTAGTTTCAACACACACGCGGAGGCGAATGCCTCCTATGTGGCCGCGCGCCCACTGTTGCACGCCGGCTATACCGAAATCTAACCAATCGGGGAGGGCGTCATGCCGAACCGGACCAACCATGGAACCGACATGCGGGGAGAAATCATTGACGCGGTGGGGACCGCTGCCCTGAAGGTCACGCCGCCGGTAACGGTGGCCACGGCCGTCGCATCAGGGTTCACCCTGGATAAGGCCGTGCTGGTGCTGACGGCCATCTACCTGGTGGGCCAGATCGGCTACCTGGTGTGGAAGTGGGTACGCGAATGGCGCCAAGCGCGCCGCGGCGGGGTGATCGGATGAAGGGCAAGGTGATCGGCGGCAGCGCCGCGGCCGTTATCGCCCTAGCCGCCGCCGCGCTGGTGAAGCCATGGGAGGGCTACTCGCCCACGCCATACATCGACATGGTCGGTGTGGCCACCTACTGCTACGGCGACACCAGCCGTCCGGACAAGGCGGTCTACACCGAGCAGGAGTGCGCCGAAAAGCTCAACAGCCGCCTCGGTAGCTACCTGACCGGCATCAGCCAGTGCATCAAGGTGCCGCTGCGGGAGCGCGAGTGGGCCGCGGTGCTGAGCTGGACCTACAACGTCGGCGTGGGCGCTGCCTGCCGCTCGACCTTGGTGGGCCGGATCAACGCTGGCCAGCCCGCCGCGAGCTGGTGCCCGGAGCTGGACCGCTGGGTCTACGCCGGCGGCAAGCGTGTGCAGGGCCTTGTGAACCGTCGCGCGGCTGAGCGCCGCATGTGTGAATCCACCAACTGAGCCCAGGAGGGCGTCATGGAAAACCAGCACCGCAAGATCACCGGCTACCGCGAACTGAGCCAGTCCGAGATCGACCTGATGAACGAGATCAAGACGAAGGGTGAGGAACTGCAGGCCCTGGTCAACAAGGTCAACGACACCAACACCGCGATCGAGGGCGACAAGGGCGATTGCTACCGTTGGTCGGCCATCGCCAAAACGGACTTCCAGACCGGCCTGATGGCGCTCACCCGCGCCGTGGCCAAGCCGACGAGCTTCTAACCCCATGATCCTCACCCGCGTCCTTCTGATCGCGCTGCCGGTGGTTGGCCTGATGGGCTTTGCCGCTGGCTGGGTGTGGCGCGGTGATCGCGCTGAGGGCAACGAAGCCCGGCAGCAGGCCAGTGTCAGCGCCGCCCAGGTAGCGCAGGTCAACGAGGCCCGCGCCACCGAGCACGCCCAAGCCCAGACACTGGCCACCATTGGAGCGAAGCATGAAGAAGACCGCACTGCGGCCGCGACCGTCCCTGCTGCTGTTGTTGCTGGCGTGCGTGATGGCAGCCTCCAGCTGCGCGACGACCTCGCCACCTGCAATACCGCTCGCCTGTCCCAAGCCGTCGCCGGCACCATCGAACGTGACCAGGCAGCCCAACTACGAGCAGAGGTCGCGGGCGCTCTTGTTCAAATCGGCCGCGACGCCGACGACCACGTCCGCGCCTGCCAAGCCGTGATCCGGGCGGACAGGGAGCAGTAATGGCACGTCCCAGCAAGTACAGCCAGCAGCTGGCCGACGCGATCTGCGACCTACTGGTGGATGGCAAGAGCCTGCGCACGATCTGTTCCACGGCGAAGATGCCGAGCCGTTCCACGGTCATTCGTTGGTTGGCTGAGAACGAGGCATTTCGAAACCAGTACGCGCGTGCACGCGAGCTGCAGGCGGACACGCTGGCCGAAGAGATCCTCGACATCGCCGACAAGGCGGTGCTGGGCGAGCGGCTGAAGAAGGACGGCAAGGGCAAGGTGCTGGAGCGACAGACAGGCGACATGGTCGAGCGCTCCAAGCTGATGATCGATGCCCGGAAGTGGTACGCCGGCAAGCTGCAGCCCAAGAAGTACGGCGAGCGCGTTGCTCTGGACCACGGCGTGCAGGACAACCTGGCCGACCAACTGAGGGCAGCCCGTGAGCGCGCAGCTGGCCGGGAGTCCTGAGCAGGAACTGGTCGAGGCCATCGGCTCGTTCCAGCACGACCCGCTGGGCTATGTGCTGTTCAACTTCCCATGGGGCGTCAAGGGCGGCCCGCTGGATGGCAAAAAGTTGCGTGCCTGGCAGCGCCGGCGGCTGGAGAAGATCGGGAACAGACTGCAGGCCGGTGCGGCTGATGCTGGTGAGGTCATCCGGCAGGCCGTCGGCTCGGGCCACGGCATCGGCAAGTCCGCGCTGGTGGCGATGCTGATCAAGTGGGCCTTCGACACGTTCGAAGACACGCGCGGCGTCGTCACAGCCAACACCGACATCCAGCTGCGCACGAAGACCTGGGCGGAACTGTCGAAGTGGCATGAAATCAGCCTCACCAAGGACTGGGCCACGCTGACCGCCACGGCGCTGATCAGCAACGCCCCGGGCCACGACAAGACCTGGCGCATCGACGCGGTGCCGTGGTCGCAGAACAACACCGAGGCGTTCGCAGGCCTGCACAACGAGGGCCGGCGCATCCTGCTGGTGTTCGACGAGGCTTCGGCCATCGCCGACAAGGTGTGGGAAGTGGCCGAGGGTGCGCTGACCGACCAGGGCACCGAGATCATCTGGGCCGCGTTCGGCAACACCACCCGCAACACCGGCCGGTTCCGCGAGTGCTTCCGCCGGTTCAAGGCCAGTTGGGACACCGAGCAGATCGACAGCCGCACCGTTGAGGGTGTGAACCTGGTCGAGGCCGAGCGCATGGTGCGCGACTACGGCGAGGACAGCGACGTGGTGAAGGTCCGTATCCGCGGCCTGTTCCCCTCGATGTCAGCCCGCCAGTTCATCGCCGAGGCGGATGTGGCTGCAGCCTACGGGCGACACCTGCGGCCGGAGCAGTACAGCTGGGCGCCGAAGATCCTCACGCTGGACCCGGCGTGGGAAGGCGACGACGAGCTGGTGATCGGCCTGCGGCAGGGCCTGGCCTATCGGCAGCTGCGCACGCTGGCCAAGAACGACAACGACATGGCGGTGGCGGCGATCCTCGCCCAGCTGGAGGACGAGCATCAGGCCGACGCTGTGTTCGTCGATGGCGGGTTCGGCACCGGCATTGTGTCCGCAGGCCGAACCATGGGCCGCGACTGGCGCCTGGTGTGGTTCTCCGGCGAGTCGGGCGACCAGGGCTGCCTCAACAAGCGCGCCGAGATGTGGAAAGCCTGCCGCGACTGGCTGAAGGAAGGCGGGGCCATCCCCGAAGACCCGCAGCTGCGCGACGAGCTGCAGGCACCGGAAACCGTGCCGCGCCTCGACGGCAAGCTGCAGATGGAATCGAAGAAGGACATGAAGCGCCGCGGCCTGCCGAGCCCCAACCGGGCCGACGCCCTGGTGCTGTCGTTCGCATACCCCGTGATGCCCCGGCCGCGCTTCCCCGATGGGTCGCCGATGGAGCATCGCGACCACGCCGACCAGCAGGCCGGCGAGCCCTACAACCCGTTGTCCTGAAGGAATCCCCATGTGCAACTCCGCCCCCAAGGTGAAGCCGGTGGCCGCAGCGCCCGAAGTGGCGCCCGAGTCGATCGACGATGCCGCCGTGAACGAGCGCGACCGCGAGCGCCAGCGGCAGCGCCTTCGCTTCGGCAGCCGGTCGACCATTCTGGCCGGTGACACCAGCTCGGCGATGCCCACCGCGTCGGTCAAGACGGCTCTGGGTGCCTGACGCCATGTGCACCTCGCGCCAGATCATCGATCCGGGTGGCCTGCTGTTCGGCGACAAGACCGGCAAGTACGCCGATCCGCTCGGCATCACCAAGACCGCCGTGGGTGATCCGACCGGCCGCGTGCGCCGCGCTCGCAAGGAAGCCGAGGACGAGCGCCGGACCTACGCCAGCAGCGGCGCGTCCTCTGTGGCGTATCGATCGCTGGCGCCGACGACAACCGCGCTGGGTGGAACAGCTCCGCGCAATACCGTGCTGGGGGGAGGCTGATGGACATGATGGAGCTGCGCGCGCACTGCCGGCGCCGCAAGAAGGCCATGAAGGACAACCAGACGGACTGGAACACCGACTGGCGCCAGGTGTCGGAGTACGTGGACCCAACCCGCGGCCGCTTCTACGGCGAGACCGACACGAAGCCCAGGAAGCGTAACCGGGCCAAGGTCATCAACAGCACCGCCACCGAGGTCCTGCGCACGATGTCGGCCGGCATGATGTCCCACATGACGCCGAAGGCGCAGCCGTGGTTCCTGGTCAAGACGCCGGACCCGTCGCTGTCTGAGCAGTTTGGCGTCCGGGTATGGCTGGACGACGTAGCGCAGCGCATCCGCGACGCCTTGGCCAGCAGCAACTTCTACAAGGCCATGCCGGTTGTCTACACGGAAGACGGGCTGTTCGGCACTGCGCCAATGCTGATCCTCGAAGATCCGCGCGAGGTGGTCCGGTTCTACTCGCTGACCGCAGGCACCTATGCGGTGGGGCTGGACGACCAGCAGCGTGTCGACTCGCTGTGGCGCCGGTACACGAAGACTGCCCGGCAGCTGGAGCAGCGCTACGGTGCAGACCGGCTGCCGAGAACCGTTCGGGACTGCCTGGCCAACAATGGCGACCGCGAGTTCATCGTTGAATCGCTGATCGAGCCGAATCCAAACGAGCGCCCCGGTATCGGGCCGCTGGGGCTGCAGGCGCCGCAGTTCCGTCCATACCGCGAGGTAGTCTGGATCGATGGTGTTGGCACCGCCGATCACGGGATTCTGGACATCGGCGGGCACTACGAAGCGCCGTTCGTGGTGGCTCGCTGGAATCCGGTGGCTGAAGACGTGTACTCCACCAGCCCGGCGGTCGACTGCTTGGGAGACATCAAGCAGCTGCAGTATCTGGAAGGCGAAAAGCTGCGTCTGATGGAGCAACTCTCCGATCCCACGCTCGGGGGGCCGGAATCGCTGAAGCGGTCCGGAGGCGCGCGCCTGCGAAAGGGCGGCATGGTTTACCTGCCGCAGGACTCGGTCAACGCCACCGTTGCGCCGGTCTACACGCCCGACGCCAGGGCGTTGCAGCAGATCCGCGAAGAGATCGCCACGATTGAGGCCCGCATCGAGCGGGCCTTCTTCTATCAGCTCTTCCTGATGCTGGAAGCGCTGGGTGACAAGACTGACCGCACGGCCACCGAGATCTCCACCCGCAAGGAAGAGAAGGCTGCCGTGCTGGCGCCCACGCTGGAGTCGATCACGGACGAAGTTCTCGACCCCGTGATCGTCCGCGTGTTCCGCCTTCTGGAACGCGCCGGCCGCATCCCGGACCCACCGCAGGTGCTGGCGGACCTGCCCCTGAAGATCGAGTACACCAGCATCCTGGCGCAGGCGGCCAAGGCCGCAGCAGTCGGCTCCATCGAGCGCACGGTGCAGTTCGTTGCCGGCGTCGCCCAGGCAACCGGCGATCCCTCGGTGATGGACAAGCTGGACGCGGACCAGGTAGTCGACGAGTACACCACTGCGGTCGGTGGTCCTGCTTCGATCATCCGCAGCGACGATGCGGTGGCCAGTATTCGTGCCGATCGCGCCCAGCAGCAGCGCCAGCAGCAGCTCGCGGCGGCCGCGCAGCCGCTGAAGGACGCAACCCAAGCACTGAAGACCGCCAGCGATACGGTGCCCGAGGAAGGCTCGGCGGCCCAGGCGCTGATTGACGCCATGCAGGGTGCCGCATGAGCAGGCCGGGGCGTAGCCAAGAGGACATCGACCAGGAACGGCGCGAGCACCAGCTGGCCGCGCTGGAGCTTCGCCAGCTGCGCGAGGACATCCGCAGCGTACTGGCGGAGCCTGTCGGCCGCCGCGTGGTCTGGGCGTTCCTGCAAGCAATGGGCGTGGACGCCAGCGCCTTCAACACCAACGCGATGGCCCAGTCCCGCGCCATCGGCCGGCAGGAGGCCGCCCTGTGGTGGCTGCTGGCAATCCGTGACAACTGCCCGGAGCGCGAAGCTCAAATGCGCGCTGAGGCCAACAGTGCACTGAAGCGGCTGCAGTCGCAGCTGCAGCAACCCGAGGAAAGTGAACATGTCGACTGAAACCGCCACCGAGACCAGCACCCAAAATTCTGGCGACGGCGAGGGCAAGACCACCACCAGCACCACGGAACAGCAGGGCACCGGCGGCAGTGGCCAGCCGGCAACCGAGGGTACGGGGAACGGAGGTGATGCGAAGGGCACCACCAGCACGGGCACCAAGGACGAAGGCGGCGAGGCCGGCAAGTCCAAGGGCGACACCAGCGATGGCGCACCGGAGCAATACGAGGCGTTCAAGGTGCCGGAGGGATTCACCCTCGAAGGCGACCGCCTCGGGCAGGCGACCGAGTTCTTCAAGGCCAAAGGTTGGACGCAGGAACAGGCCCAGGAGGCCGTGGACCTGTATACCCAGATGGCCGGACAGGACGCGGCGGCACTGCAGCAAGCCGTGGAGGCTCAGCGCCTGCAGCAGCTGGAACAGTGGGGCGTGGATGCCAAGCAGCAGCTGGGCGCCAAGTACGACGAAACTGTCGGCCTGGCCACCACCGCGGTAAAGGCCATCAACGACCCCGGGCTGACCAAGGCGTTCAACGAACTGGGCTGGGGCAACCACCCGACCATGATCAAGGCGTTCGCCTTCTTCGGCGAGTTCCTTCGCGACAGCAAGGTGGACGGTCTGGGCGGTACCACCACCAGCGGCACGCAGAGCACCGGTGACCGCATGTACCAGTATGCCGACCGCCCGGCCGCACGCCAGCGCGACTGAGCCAACACAACAACCCATCCCACGGCCGCCGATTGGCGGCTTTTTCGTATCCAGAGGACTGAACAATGGCAACTCTGACCCGTGATGTTCCGAACATCACCGACATCTCCACCCGCTACACCCAGGACGGCAAGCCGCTGCCGATCGCGGAGATCCTGACCAAGCGCAAGCCGGTCTTCCAGGACATCCCGTGGGTTGAAGCCAACACCACGAACGGTCATCGCATCGGCGTCGAAACGCAGCTGCCCGAGGCCGTTCTGCGCAAGCTCAACGCTGGTGTGAAGCCGTCGACCGGTAAGGCCGCCGACATCACCGAAGCCACTGCCGAGTTCGCGTCGCTGGGCCAGGTCGACAAGGTGCTGGCTGAGCTGTCGACCAACGTCTCCGACTTCCGCGTGAAGAAGAACGGCCGCCACATCGAGGCGATCGGCCAGAGCTTCGAGTCGCAGTTCTTCAATGGCTCCAAGATCCAGTCGGCCGGATTCGTGGGCCTGAAGGAGCGCTACGCCAACGCCACCGGTGACCTGTCGCGCCAGATCATCAAGCTGTCGGGCACTGGCAGCAACCTGACCTCGATCTGGGTCGTTGGCTGGGGCGATGACTCGGTGTATGGCATCTACGCCAAGGGCACCAAGGCCGGCATCCAGCACACCGATTACGGCGACGAGCTGGTCGACGACGACAACGGCGGCAAGTACCCGGCCTACCGCGACTGGTTTGCGCTGCAGGCTGGCCTGGCGGTTGAGGACCCGCGTTGCATCGCCCGCGTGGCGAACATCAAGGTCAGCAATCTGAAGGTCGATCCCGAGCCGAACACCGAGCTGGTGCTGATCAACGAGCTGATCAAGGCGACGCACCGCATCGAGCGCCTGGAGAGCTTGAACACGGTGATCTACGTCAACCGCGACATTTACGAGTGGCTGGACATCCAGGCCAACAACCGCCGCATCCTGGCCCTGAAGCAGACCGAACTGAACGGCCAGCCGGTGAACACCTTCCGTGGCATCCCGATCCGCGTCAGCGACGCGCTCGCCTGGGACGAATCCGCCGTCGCGTAACTGACCGACCCCGCTTCGGCGGGTGCCGAAAGAAAACCCACAAACCTGGAGCAAGATCCATGTCCCACATTGACGCACGCGCCGAGTTCTCCTCGGCGCAGGCGGTCACCGCGACCGCCATTTCGACCAACGTGATGAACCTGAAGGGCACCGGCCTTGCGCCGAATGCCACCGAAAACTTGGGCGCTCCGGCGATTACCTATCTGGTGATCGTCGCCACCCAGGCTGCAGCAGCGGCAGGCGCTGCCACCGTCGTCGCGTCCCTGGAGTCGGCCGACAACGCCGCCCTGTCCACCAACCCGAAGGTGCACTACGCCACCGGCGCCCTGGCACTGGCCGACATGACCGCCGGTGCGGTTCTGGCGGTCGTGCCGCTGCCGGCGGGCGACTACAAGCAGTATCTGGGCGTGCGCTACACGGTGGCGACCGGACCGCTGACGGCTGGTGCCTTCAACGCGTATCTGACGCTCGACCCGAGCATCTGGCGCGTGTACGCAGACGGCAAGCCGACCACCCCGGCGTCCTGATCGCACCACTGGCAACACAAGGCCGCCTTCGGGCGGCCTTCTTCTTTCTGGGTGAGCCATGACCTCCCAAGTTGAAATCTGCAACCTGGCCTTGGGCAAGCTGGCCCAGGACATCACGATCACCTCGCTCACCGAGCGCTCCAAGGAGGCGCGCGTGTTCTCGCGCCTGTGGGAGCCGATGCGCGATTTGGTGCTGGCCGACCGGCTGTGGCCGTGGGCGATGAAGGCCCAGCGCCTGGCCGTCGCCGCTGAGGCACCGATGCCGGGTTGGGAGATCCGCTACGCCCGTCCGGCGGATTGCATCACCGTGCTGGCCATCACCGACGACCAGGGCATGCGCGCTGGCCGCCGCCTGTCGCGCTGGTGCGCGCCGCAGTTCCGCCAGTGCCATGGCATCCAATTCGAGCAGGCGATGGGCACGGACGGCACCTCGCTGTTGTGCGATCAGGCCGAGGCCTATCTGATCTACGTCGCACGCGTTGAAGACCCGGAGCGCTATCCGGCGCATTTCGTCGATGCGCTGGCCTGCAAGCTGGCCGAGGAATCGGCACCGACGATCATCGGGGCAAATGGCTTCTCCAATAAGTCGGGCCTGAAGCAGCTGTACCAGCTCGCGCTCAGCCAGGCCGCGGCGCATGACTTCAACGAGGCCGACGAGGACGAGCGCCAGCCGTCCATGGCCCAGATGGTGAGGGGCTGACCATGGCACGCCTGCTGCAACCGTCCATGTCCGGCGGCGAGCTGTCGCCCGGGCTTCAGGGCCGCGTCGACCTGGTGCGCTACGCCATCAGCCTGAAGACCTGCCGCAACGTCATCACCAAGCCCACCGGCGGCGCGGAGAAGCGCCCGGGCTATCTGTTCCGCGGCGGCGCCAAGCATAACGACCGCGCCACCCGCTTTATCCCGTTTATCTACTCGACCACGGTCAAGTACGCGATCGAGATGGGCGACGGCTACATGCGGTTCTGGGTAGGCGGCGCGCTACTGCGCAACGGGGCAGGGGAGATCGTCGAGGTGGCCACGCCATACACCGGCGAGGACATCTACAAGGTGCGGCACACGCAGTCGGCCGACGTGCTGTTCCTGGTGCACCCGTGGATCCCGCCGAAGGAGCTGCGCCGCGTTGCCGTCGACCAGTTCGAACTGCGCGACTTCGAGTACCGGCGTGGCCCATTCCGCCCGTTCAACAACGACGAGGCCGCGCTGCTGGCGGTGTCCGGTACCCAGGGCGTGGTGACCGTGACCACCAACGTCCCGACCTTCACCGCGGAGATGGTCGGCTCGCTGCTGTACGCCGAGGAAAAGGAACTGCGCTCGGTGAAACCCTGGGTGGCGGCGGAGAAGAACGTGCTGCTGGGTGCCCTCCGCCGAAGCGACCAGAAGGTCTACCGCTGCGTGAGCGTCCCCGTGTTGACCGGCCTGGAAGGAACGCCGTACTACGTTTGCGGCAGCGTGCGCCCCGTGCACGACAGCGGCCGTGCGTTCGACGGCCCGCAGGACGTGAAGTTCGACAACGTTAACGACTACGCCGTCGGGGTCGAATGGGAATACGTGCACGGCGGGTTCGGGATCATGAAGATCACCGCGTTCACCAGCGCGTTCGAGGTCACCGCCACGGTGATCGAGCGGATCCCGGACAGCATCGTGGGCAACGTGCCGCCGCCGGTGGCGGGTCCGTGGACGTTCAGCGGCGACGGCACCACGAAACAGTTCTCCATCCCTGGCGCGACCAGCAGCAGCTACCTGGACTACCAGGTCAAGATCGACGGCGTGCCGGTTCAATCCAATCCGTACTACCCGGGTGGCAGCGGCACTGGCGGCACCAGTGGTGGCGGTATCGGTCGCGGCGGCAACGTCGCGCAGGAGGCTCAGTAATGGCACAGGGCTGGACGATCGATCCCGGCGCGGACCTGATCAACTTCTACGAGGCACCGCCGACCGGCACCAACAACATCGCGGTGACGCAGTACGCTGCCGGCGCTGTCGGTGGCACTGACGTCTGGGCTGTCGGCGCATGGTCGTATCGCTACGGCTACCCCGGTGAGGTCGAGTTCTTTGGCGACCGCCTGTGGTTCGCCGGCAGTCCTGGCGATCCGCAGACCGTGTGGGCGTCGAACATCGGCGATTACCCCAACTTCGGCCGCAGCTCGCCGATCGTCGACAGCGACGCGGTGTCGTTCACGATCAACGCGCGCCAGGTGAATGCGATTCGCGACCTGGTTCCGCTGGACAGCCTGCTGGTGCTGACGACTGGCGGCGAGTGGAAGGTCACCGGCGGGCAGGATTCAGTTGTGACGCCCAGCACCATCGGCATCAAGCCGCAGTCCGCGTATGGCACCGGCGACCTGCAGGCGCGGGTGCTGGGCGAGTCGGCGGTGTTCCTGCAGGCGCAGGGCCAGCGTGTACGCGATCTGGCTTACCAGTTCGAGAAGGACGGCTTCCGCGGCAACGAGATCAGCATCTGGGCCGATCACCTGGTGCAGGGCTACACGTTCCGCGGCATCGAATACAGCACGGCGCCCTGGCCGATTCTGTGGATGCCACGCACGGACGGTGTGCTGATCGGCTGCACGTATATGCCCGAGCAGGAGGTCACTGGCTGGCATCCGCACGAAACCGACGGCCAGGTGCTGGACGTCTGTTGCCTACCTGGCGAGATCGAAACCGAGGTCTACCTGCTGGTGCGCCGCCTCATCAACGGCGAATGGGTCCAGTACGTGGAGCAGATGGCGCCGACCCGGTACGACGATCCACTCGACTGGAAGTATGCGGACAGCATGCTGACCTACGACGGCCGGCGTCCGAACGGCTCGTCGATGACCCTGACCAGCACCGATGGGTGGAACGAGGGCGCAGTGATCACGGCCACGACCGGCGCGGCAATCTTCAGCGGAGCGGGGGACGTGGGCAACATTCTGCGGCTGGCAGCTGGCGATGAACACGTGCGCGTGCGGGTCATGACTGTGGTGTCGCCCACGGTCGCGATGGTGGAATCGATTGGCTCAGTGCCGCTGGCGCTGCGCGGCGTCTCTGTGCAGGACTGGACCTACCAGCGCTCGGCGATCGCCGGCATGGGCCATCTGGAGGGCAAAGCCGTGGTGGCCCTGGTCGACGGCAACGTGCAGAAGGATCTGCAGGTGGTCGACGGCAAGGTGCAGCTGCAGCGCCCTGGCGGAGTGGTGCACATCGGCCTGCCATACACCGCCCACATCGAGACGCTGGAGGTGAATGCCAACGGTGGCGACCCGCTGCGGCCGATGAAGAAACTCGCCTTCGAGGTAGCGCTGCTGGTGCGCAATACCCGCGGCGTCTACGTCGGCACCACGCTGGACACGCTGGATCCCATCGCACAGCGGGAGTTCGAGAACTACGACGAGCCCACGGGTGCGTACACCGGCGTCCTGACGAAGAACATGTCCTGCCGGTGGGGCGTGGACAGTGGTCACTTCCACATCATCAGCGACGACCCGCTGCCGATGGAGATCCTGTCCTTGATGCCACAGGTGGTGGCGTCCTGATGAAGATCACCGCAGAGCTGGTGCCGGCAGAGGCTGGGCACATCGAAGTAATCGCGGCCGCGGCACGGCCCGCAGATGTGGTCGAGCTATGGGCATGCGGCCGCACCACGCCGGCGGAGGCCCTGCAGCGCGGCCTGGCCGGGAGCGCTGAGGCATGGACGGCGATGGTGCGCGGCGTGCCGGTGTGCATGTTCGGGGCCACGCCTTACTCGATCCTCGGCGGCATCGGCACGCCCTGGATGGTCGGCTCGACCGGCCTTAACCCGCTGTCGGTCCAGAAGGAGCTGCTGCGCCTGTCCCGCCCGGCGCTGGCACGCATGCAGCAGGCGTTCCCCTCGATGCTGTTCAACGTTGTCGATCAGCGCAACGAAGCCGCACAGCGCTGGTTGCATTGGCTGGGCTTCCACTTCCTCGCGCCGGTGCCGGTCGGACCGGACAGCGCCCCTTTCCTTCCGTTCTACTGGAGCGCCGACCGTGCATAGCTTCCGCCACCAAGATCACGGGTACATCAGCCCGTGCCACATTCCGCTGAAGCGCAGCGGGGACGACTGCTCCCTCGACCGTGATGGATATTCTCGGGCCAGCTCCGCTGCCGACAGATCGCAGCGCATGCATCGTCTGGTCTATCAGCGCCTGCACGGCCAGGTGCCGGACGGAATGGTGCTGGATCATCTGTGCGGCAACCGTGCCTGCTGCAACCCGGCGCACCTGGAGCCCGTGACTCAGGCCGTCAATGTGCGTCGCAGCCGCCTCGCGCAGCTCTCGCCCGAGCAGGTGGCCCGCATCAAGGAACTGCGGAAGGCCGGCATGCGCCCCACGGCGATTGGCCGGCTGTTCGGCGTGACCCAGAGCCATGTGTCGCACATCTGCTCCAACCGCTACTGGCGCACCGACGGCGCTCCGTCCTATCGAACCATCAAGCTGCGGCAGGCCAAGGCCTGCGCCGGGCAGTAAGGAGAAAGTGTCATCTGCAACCCAGCCGTAGCACTCATTGCTGCCACGCTCGTCACCGGCGCCTACCAGGCGAACGTGCAAAACCAGCAGGGCAAGGCCAACGCTCAGATCGCCGAGAACAACGCGATGCTGGCGCAGCAGGACGCCGACGCCAGCAACGCCCTGGCCACCCGCGAAATGGAGCAGCAGTCCTGGCGCACGCGCATTGCGCTGGGCCAGCAGCGCGCCGCGATCGCCGCCAACAACATCGACCCCACGCTCGGCACGCCAGCGGAGATTCTGGGCGAAACCGCGATGTTCGGTGAGGTCGATCAGCAGACGATCCGCATGAACGCTGCGCGGCAGGCCTGGGGCTTCAACGCACAGGCCCAGAACCAGCGCACCCAGGGCGAGTTGGCCCGCTGGAGCGGCAACGCACAGGCGACCGGTACGATCCTGGGCTCGCTTGCCAGCGCAGCCAGTATGGGGATCGGCGGTATGGGCAGGGCGGGGGCGGCCGGTGCTGGGAACCTGTCGTCCCAGGCCAACAGCATCACCATGCGCAACAACGCGCGCATTTCGCGCGGTTGGGGGCTGTGACATGGCGACCATGATCCCCCGCACCAGCGGGCCGCAGGTGCAGGCCGAACTTGGCCCACAGGTCCGCAACACCGCACAGGTCGACCTGTCGCCGCTCACCCGAACCGCTGGTGCGGTTGGCCAGGCGGCCGCCGATCTGTTCCAGCAGCAGAAGCAGCGCGCCGACCTGACCGCCGTCATGGAAGCACGACGCGAACTGTCGGACTGGGAGGGCGCCACCTTTAACCCGGCCAATGCCGACGGCATCGCCAAGTACAAGGGCAGGGAATCCCTCAACGCCCCGCCAGCGCTGCTTGGTGATCTCGATCAACGCGTATCCGCAATCCGCGGCCGTCTGTCGCCGGACCAGCAGCAGCGCTTCGATCAAGTCGCTTTCAGCTTCCGCGATTCAGTGCAGACCCGCCTCAACGGCTATGCCGACCGCGAGTACAGCATCTACGAGAGGGAAGAACAAAAGGCTGCACTCGACAACATCGGCCAGGACGCCGTCAGCGCCGGCATGTCCGGTGACTTTGGCCTGTCCGACACGCGGCTACAGGAGGCCATCGGCATTGCGGCAGCTGCGGACGCTGCGAACGGATTGGGCCCCGAGGCCATGAAAGCCAGCGAGCGCGGCGTCGTATCGTCCGTCCGCAAGCAGATTGCAGCGGGACTGGCCACCCGTGATCCGTTTGCGGCAGAGGACTACTACCACCGCTATGCGGACCAGATGACGCCAGAGGACCGTGCGCAGGTCGAGCGCACGCTCTACCCGGTGGTGAAGGACCGCGCCGCCTACGAGCTGGCGCAGTCGCTGGCCGATGGTCGTGGTGCTGTCGAGCCACTGCCGGCGCCGGCTTCGCGGGGCGTGCCTTCGGCCGCGGTGGCCAAGGCGATCGATGACGCAGCGAAGGCCGAGGGACTGGATGCAGCCGGCCGCGCGGACCTGTATGCACTGGCTGAGCAGGAATCTGGCTTCCGACCGGGAGTGGTGAACCCCGAGGTTCTGGACGACGGCGACCAGGCCACCGGCCTTTTCCAATACCGTGCCACCAGTGCCGGCGGCATCGACCGCAAGGACGCTGCGGCGTCTGCCCGTCGCGCTGCTCGCGAGTACAAAGAGCGGCTGGCCAAGGGTGGCCGGGCCTTCGCCATTGCCGCGCACTTCGCAGGTGAGGGCGGTGCCGACGCGGTGGTGAATCGCGGCCGCTCGGCGCAAAACCCGAAGACGGCGCTGTACGTGCGGCAGGTCATGGGCCGCTCTGCACGCTGGGCATCCACCGCAGGGCAGGGTGCTGCATCCGGGGCACCGGTCGCCGCCGGCGCGACTGCCGCACCTTCGACGCTGGCGGATGCCATTGCAGCGATCCCGCGCACGATGCCGCCGGATCAGCGTGCTGCTGCTGAAGGCTATCTGCGCGACATCTACGCGCAGCGCAAAGACAGGCTGGAGCAGGCGAAGAAGGCTGCGGCCATGTCGATCTACGACAAGGTGGCTGCCGCAGGCGCGAGCGTGCCGCTGTCGCAGGTGCTGGCGCCGGCCGAGCTGGCGCTGATGGGACAGGACCCGACGCTGTATGAGTCGGTAAATCGCTATCGAAAGATCGTCGCCGAGGGAGCGACCGTGCAGGACGATCCCGCGACGCTGGAGAACATTCAGCGCATGCAGGCGCTGCGCCCCAATGAGTTCGCCAAGCTGCCGCTCGGCCAGTACGCCGACAAGCTCAGCGGCAAGACCCTGAAGTCATTGGCTGAAGACCAGACGAAGGCGAACGACCCGTCGAAGCGCGCCGACTGGATGACCGACAACGAGCGCCTGGAGCGCGGGTTCCAGATGCTTGGTTTCGGGAAGGACACGGATGTGTCGGGCAGCGGTTCTCAGGCCAAGAACGCGCCGCGCGACGCACTGCGAGGCGAGTTCCGCATCGCCTACCAGAATGCACAGACCGAATTTGTGCAGTCCACTGGCAAGAAGCCGACCCCTGAGCAGGCGGACGTGCTGCTGTCGGCCACGGCCAGGCAGTTTGCCCAGAACCTTCAGGCTGGCCGACTCGGCGCGATCCAGGAGAAGGACGGGAAGTTCAAGAACAACCCGAAGGTGAAGGTGGGTCTCTACAGCAGCGCAGCGCAGTTCGACCTGAGGGTTACGCAGGAAGAACGAGACGAAGCGCGACAGACCTACATCGCGAAGTATGGGCGCAACCCGACCGACGCCGACATTACCCGCGGCATCATCAAGCAGAGGGGCAGCAGCAAATGAAGGACTGGGACACCGTTTGGGACGAGGTGGAGGTCGAGCGCAAGACTGCCCTGCGTGCCGCCTACACCGGCACCAGCCAGAAGCCGGAAGAAGCCGCGCGCGCGAACCAGCTGTCGGACCAGCTTGGCCAGCCCTTCGGCGTGGTGGCGGCGAACCTGGGCGATTACGAGCAGGACGCCCGGCGGCAGGAGATCGACGACGCCGGCCGGGCATCGCCGCACGTGGGCGACTTCCTGAGCGATCCGCGACGCATGGCACTGGCCAGTGACGAAGCCCCGAAGCTGGCCACCTATGCCAACGCGCTGGTGACTGGTGAGGCCCGTGCCACCGCCGAGCCGAACATCTTGGAGCAGGTCATCGGAGGCATCGTCAGCGGCTGGCAGCGCGGCAAGGCCAATGCGCTCTCGCTGCTGCCGGATGGCCCTGCGGTCATGGATCCGGCGACCGGCCGGCTGACCTTCGACCGTTCGGCCGAGGAAGCGGCGCTGCGTGCTGACCAGGAACGCCGGGCACAGGCCGCGGACGTGACCAGCGCCAGCACCGAACGCGGGTTCCAGGCCTTCGACCGGGCGAACAAGGCGGGCAGCTTCACCGGTGCTGTGCGGGAACTGGCCGGCGGCGGCTCCGACACGCTGGGCGCCATCGCCGTCACTCTAGGACAGTCGATCGGCATGGGCGCACCGGGCCTGGCACTGACTGCGGCCACCGGCGGCGGTAGCCGTGTGGTGACCGCTGCCTCGGCCGGCACCGGTTCGGGCCTTACCGAGTTCGGCGCCAGCATCGCCGACGCCATGCAGGACGCGAAGGTCGACCCTACCGACGCCTATGCGGTAGGTCAGT
Source organism: Stenotrophomonas sp. 86428_Sma (assembly GCF_056481585.1). Lineage (NCBI taxonomy): Bacteria > Pseudomonadati > Pseudomonadota > Gammaproteobacteria > Lysobacterales > Lysobacteraceae > Stenotrophomonas > Stenotrophomonas sp. 86428_Sma. The sequence continues at coordinate 3,817,152 of NZ_CM151156.1, read as the reverse complement.
TCCTGCGTGACCCGCAGAAGATGGCCGCCGCACGCGACAAGGCCGCCAAGCGCGGCGTGGCCATCGGCGTGTTCGACGCGCTGACTGCCGGCGTGGCTGGCCACTTCATCAACAACGCCCGCCGCAGCGCATCCTCGGCCATTCTTCGCACGGGTGCCGAGGCCGGCGTGCAGCTGGGTGGCGGCGCCGCCGGCGAGGCCACGGCGCAGCTGCTGACCGAGGAACGCCTGAAGTGGGGCGACATCATCATGGAGGGCCTGGCCGAGGTCCCCACCGGCGCGGTCGAGGTGCATGCCAACTACCGCGCCGCGCGCGCGTCCGGGCAGGTGCGGTGGATCAACGAGCGCCTGGACCAGGTGATGCAGTCGGGCCGGAGCAACGACCGCCTGCGCGCCGCCACCGAGCTTGCAGGAGAGCTGAAGCTAGGCGAGCGCTCGCCGGAGGACATGAAGGCGCTTACCGCGCAGGTGGCGGGCGAAGACGCGCGCGTGTACCTGGACGCGGAACAGGCACAGACGCTGTTCCAGTCCGCACCGCAGGTGCTGCAGGACATGGTCGGCGGTGAGTCGGCGCTGGCGGAGCAGCTGGCCACCGGCCAGGTGGTGATCCCAATGGCGGAGTGGATGGCCGCCGTGCCGCGGCTACCGAACCGCGACGAGATCCTGCGCAACGCGCGCACCACTGCCGACGGGCTGTCGCCGGCAGAGCTGGAAACGCTCGACATCGATGCCATGGCCCGCGAGCTGGGTGTGCCGCTGGATGCACCTGCACCGGACGCGACCGCGGCGACCGCCCGCGCACAGGTGCAGCAGTCGGTCATGGCGCAGCTGGTCGGCACTGAGCGTTACACCGCGGCGCAGGCCGAGAGCCAGGCGCAGCTGTGGGGCGCCATGTTCGGCCGGCTGGGTGAGGTCACTGGGCAGGATCCAGTGGCGCTGTACGAGCGCTACGCGGCCGGCATCGATGCTGCTGAAGCGCCGGTAGAGGGTGCCGAGGCGCAGCCGCGCACGCTTAGGCAGCGCGGCATGGATGCACTACGTGGCCTGTTCGGCCGGCCGCAGGTCGCTACCGACGCCCGTGGCCAGCAGGTCATCGAGCGCGAGGGCAGCGCCTACGTGCCGCGCGCGGGGCAGTGGCTGCTGGCCGACGACCAGGGCCAGGCCCGTGACTTCCTCACGCTGGACCAGGCTCGCACTGAAGCCGAGCGCACCGGCGGCGAGATCGTGCAGGACGACCCGATCGAAGGCCAGCGGCAGACCTGGAGCGTGGCACTGCCGGATACCGCTGCGCGCGAGGTGTTGGCCGGAGACATCCTGTTCCAGCCGACCCGCACCGACGAAGTACCCACCGGCCTTGCGCCCGACACACCGGTGCCGGTGATCGAGCTGGAGCCGACCACCGGGAACCCGGCCGAGTGGTTCGCCGAGTCGAACGAGCTGATGCGCACCCAGCAGGACGGCATCGAGGTCACTGCGCCGGACGGTCAGCCTGTCCGGTTCGCCTCGCGTGGACGCAAGAAGGTCATGTCCAAGGGTCGGCGGGATCCGCTGCGCCAGGCAGTCGCCCGCGAGCTACCGGCGCTGGTGGAATCTGCGCCGATCCATTCCACCTCGGTGGATACCGATGACAAGACCGTGTCCTACGCCTATGCCGCATCGGCTGTGCAGTACGACGGCCGCGTGTATCCGGTGCGCCTGGTGTACCGCGTCGGCAATGATGGTGTGCGCCGCGCCTACGATTTCGAGGGCTTTGAAATAGGAAACCCCGACGGCCTCGGCAGCGAATCGCTGCGCCAATCGGGGTCTGACGTCGGTGCCATGGAGCGGGCCGGCACGGCCGAGTCCGAGTTGCGTACCCGCGGTCTGCCGACGTCGGCGCTGACGCTAGCAGAGGTTCTGCCGGCTTTCAACGCCCGGCCGTTCTTCCAGTCATCCGAGGCGGCTCCCCGGGGCCAGATTCAGATTGGCCCGGGTCGATCCATGCAGATCAGCCTGTTCAGGGGGGCGGACCTGTCGACCTTCCTGCACGAATCCGGGCATTTCTTCCTGGAGGTCTACCGCGACTTGGCCGCCGCTGAAGATGCGGCGCCGCAGATCCGCTCCGACTTGGACAGCCTGCTGAAATGGTTCGGCGTCGAGTCGGCGGACCAGATCGGCGTCGACCAGCACGAACAGTTCGCCCGGGGCTTCGAGGCGTACCTGGGCGAGGGCAAGGCGCCGACGCCGGAGCTGCAGTCGGTGTTCAGCCAGTTCAAACAGTGGATTCTCGGCGTCTACCGCAGCCTGCGGAATCTGGATGTGGAGCTGACCGACGAAGTGCGCGGTGTGTTCGACCGGATGCTGGCCAGCCAGGAAGAAATCGACGCGGCGCAGGCACGGGTGGGCTTCGAGCCGATCGCGCGTGATCTGGCCGAGGCCCAGGCGCTGGGGATGACCGAACGGCAGTTCTCCGACTACCAGGCGCAGGTTGCTGCGGCGCGCGAGCAGGCCGAGGTCGACCTGATGGCCCAGCTGCAGGAAGCGGATGCACGGGCACGCGAGCGATGGTGGAAGGACGAGCTGGCCACCATCCGCGGCGAGGTCGAGGCGGAGGTCGAGGCCACGCCCATCGTGCGTGCCTACCGTGTGCTGACCGGCCGCAAGGAAGCCGGCGGCGAGCCGGTGCCCGAGCAGCTGCAGGGCCTGAAGCTTGACCGCGCCGTGCTGGCGGCTACCTACGGCGACGGCCTGCTCGACAAGATGGGCCGTGTCTACGCCCGCAAGGGCGGCACCCATCCCGAAGAGGCGGCCACCCTGCTGGGCTTCAGTTCCGCCGACGAGCTGGTGCAGGGCCTGTGGACGGTACGGCAGACCCTGGCCGGCGTGAACGCGGAGGCCGATGCGCGGATGCAGGCCCGCCACGGCGACCCGATGACCGACGGAACGCTGCCGCAGCGCGCACTGGATGCGGTCCACGGCAGCCGGAAGATCCAGCTGCTGGAGCGCGAACTGGGCGTTCTGGCAGACCTGGCAAAGGAGCCCCGGCCGAACCGGCGCGAGCTGAAGGCCGTTGCGCAGGCGCTCCTGGCTGAGAAGACCGCGCGCCAGATCCGACCGAACGAATACCTGGTAGCCGAGCGAAAGGCTGCCCGCGCGGCGGCGCAGGCGGCGGCCAAGGGGAAGTTTGCCGATGCCCTGCAGGCGAAGCGGCAGCAGGCCCTGAACGCCGTTCTGTTCGCCGAATCCCGCGCCGTGCAGCAGGAGGTCGAGTCGAAGGTCGGCTATATCCGCCGGCAGATGACGCCGCAGGCCCGCGAGCGGCTGGGCAAGGCCGGTGCCGATTACTTGGAGGCCATGGACACCATCGCCGACACCTACGAGTTCCGCGACGTGTCCGGCCGGGCCGTTGCGCGCCGCCAAAGCCTGCGGCAGTGGGTGGAAGCTCGCCAGGCCGAGGACGATCTGACCGCCGTAAGCGACGCGCTGCTGGCCCGGGTCGAGGCGGAAAGCGTAACGAACTACGCCGACCTGCCGATTACCGAGTTCCGCGAGCTGCACGACGCGGTGACCAACATCGCGCGTCTGGCCAAGCTGAAGAACAAGCTGCTGAGCAACAAGGACCAGCGCGACTGGGAGAGCGCGCAGGCAGAGCTGGCCGGCGCCATCCGCGGTGCGATCGCGGAAGGCAAGCCGCTGCCGCTTTCCGATGCGGACCTGACGGCGATGCAGAAGGTGGGCGCGACCTACACCGGCCTGATGGACTGGGTGTTGCGGCCGGAGACCGTCGTGGAGTGGCTGGACGGTGGCGAGACCGGGCCGTGGCACGACTTCCTCTGGAACCAGGCCGAGGCGGCGCAGCAGCAGCGGATTGAGCTGCGCAACCGCGTCGGCGGCATGCTGGAGCAAACGATGAAGGCGCTGACGCCGGCGCAGCGGTCGGACCTCAACCGCCTGGTGTACGTGCCAAGCCTGGGGCGTTCGCTGTCGAAAAACACGATCGTGGCGGTGGCGCTGAACATGGGCAACGCCGGCAACCGCGACAAGCTGATGCGCGGCGGGTTCATCGGCAAGAACGCCGAAGTGGTCCAGTTCACCCCGCAGAACATCGCGGAAATGCTCGGCCACCTCACGCCGGCAGACGCGCAGATGGTGCAGGGCATCTGGGATGCGGTGAACAGCCTATGGCCGGACATCGTCGAGCAGCAGCGCCGACTGTCGGGTGTCGCGCCTGAGCAGATCGAGCCGATGCCGCTGATCTTCACCGCTGCCGATGGCTCGACGGTCAGCCTGCGCGGCGGCTACTACCCGGCGGTGTACGACCCCCGGGCGGGTGCCGGCGGCGTCAAGCAGGCGCGCGCGGCTGAGGAACAGATCATGGGCGGCACCTTCAGCCGTGCCATGACCAGCAAGGGCCACACGAAGGAGCGCACCGAGTACGCAGCGCCGATGCTGCTGGACTACCACCGCGTTCTGTCGCGCCACCTCAATGACGTGATCACCGACGTTTCGCACCGCGGCTACGTGAAGCAGGCGCTGCGGGTGCTGGAAGACCAGGAGCTGAAGAACCTGATCCAGCAGCGGCTGTCGGAGGGGGCCTACCACTCGCTCTACGGCAGCGTGAAGAACGCGGTGCGCGGCGCGTCGGTGTCGGAGCCAGGCTCCAGCATGGCCGAGAAGATCGGCGATGCCGTGCTGACCAACACCGCCGTGGCTGCCCTCGGCTTCCGCTTGCCGCTGGTGTTCGCCAACACCGTGGTGGCACCCATCCAGGCGGCGGCGCGCGTTGATCCGAAGTACCTGGCCACCGGCTATGCGGCGTACTACCGCAGCCCGGGCAAGATGACGGAAATGATCCACTCGTTGTCGCCCTTCATGGAAGAACGTGCCAACTCGCTGGATTCCTCCTATCAGGTGGTGCTGGGCAAACTGTCGGGAAAGCGTGGCATCCGGGCTGCTGCGATGAAGATGGCCATGGAGGTGCACCGCTGGACGGTCCCGCTGGCCGAGCGCGCCATCTGGCTGGGCCGCTACCAGCAGGCCCAAGCGCAGGGCGTCAGCATCGACGAGGCGGTGCGCTTGGCCGACAAGTCGATCCGCACCACCCAGCAGGCCGGTGCGCCGAAGGATCTCAGCGCTGCCGAGCGTGACCCGCGCTACAAGTGGGTGCGCATGTTCATCGGCCCGATGATCATCATGAACAACCGCCTGCAGGAATCGGGCCTGCGTGGGCTGTACCTGGGGCGCGTGCAGTCCCCGGCCCGGGCGTTGGGCACCTGGCTGTCGGCTGGTGTGTTATCCAACGCGGTGTTCGAGCTGCTGATGATGCGCGGCCCGGATGGTGGCGACGACGACGAAAAGGGCTGGGACGACTGGAGCGCTTGGCTTGCACGCAAGACTCTGCTGTTCCCGTTCCAGACGATCCCCCTGCTGCGCGATGTGGCCGGTGGCATCGATGCGGCGATTGAGGGAAAGCCCAGCATGGGGCGCCCTAATCCAATCGTGGATGCCGGCGTTGCGCTGGCGAAGTTCGGCCAGACGGCATGGAAGGAGGGGCGCGACTGGATCGCCGACGACGACGAGCCCGACGCGGAGAAGCTGATCAAGACCGGCGTGCGCGCTGCCGGCCCGCTGACCGGAATCCCCAGCAATCAGATGCTGACCACCGGCGAATACCTCTACGACGTTGGTACCGGCCAGTACACCCCAGACAACCCAGCAGAGGCGGCCGCATACCTCATGTACCGCCGACCCAAGGACGAGCAGTAATCGACCACGCCCAGCCCCGCAGATGCGGGGCTTCTTCTTTCTGGAGCCGATGCACCCATGACCATTTCCGCCAATGACCGCCGCAAGACCTACGTGGGGAACGGCGTCGCCACCGCGTTCAACGGGCCGAGGGCGTTCCTGTCCAGCCACATCCAGGTGTTCACCGGCACGCACCCGGTCTACAACCTGGTGCCGGCGGCTCAGTACACCGTGACAGGGCTGCGGGCGAACGCCAGCACGATCACCTTCAACGCTGCGCCTGCCTTGAACCTGGACATCTTGATCCTTCGTACGGTGCCGCTCGATCAGCCAGCCGACATCACCAACCAGGGTGCGTTCCTTCCGGAGATCCACGAAGACGCCTTCGACTACCGCGTGATGCAGCTGCAGCAGTTGATGGATAGCGGCATGCAGCTGGTGCAGGACCCCAGCACCGGCGAATTTGTGTGGGACGCAAAGGGTAACCGGATCGCCAACGTGGGCGATGCCACCGCCGATGCCGATGCGCTCAATCTCCGTTCTGCCCTGATGCTAATCGAGCGGGTACTGGGCGGTGGCGGCAGTGTAGGTGTCACGCCGAAGTTCTGGGAGTTTGATGGCGATGGTGAAGTGACCGACTTCCCTCTGGCCGGCGCGGACGTGCTGGATCCCCTGTTCTATGACACCGCCGCGGAGCTGGCCGCAGGCGTGGGCAATTACAAAGTGTCCCGGCCGGTGGATGCCAACGGCGTTGGGGAGTTCATGATCGTGCCAGGCACGGAAGGGGCGCCGCCAGCCATCCGCTTTAATCCGCCGCTCGGCGACGGCGTGCGTGGCTTCACGACCCTGCGCGGCTACGCCCGCCCGTGGATTGGCCAGCCCCCTGTCTACACGGTTGCGCCACGGATCGTCAGCATCACCGGCAACACCATGCTGGCCGGGGACATGCACAACACTCTGATCCTGGCCAACTCGGCCTCGCCGATCACCCTGACCATCCGGGCGAATACCGGTGGCAGTGCGGACTGGAAGGAAGGACAGTTCTTCTCTGTGCTGCAGGTTGGCGCCGGTCAGGTGACGCTCGTTGTGGAAGGAGGCGGCCCGATCACGATCCCGCCGAGCTTCCAGGCCAAGACCCGTGCACAAGGCTGCATCATCAGCGGCACCTGCCTTGCGCCTGATGCCGACGCATGGGTGGCCGCGGGTGACCTGCTGCGGGTGGCCGCGGCGGTCGACCTGCAGTGCTTCGACCTGATCGACCGTTCCGCGCTGATCAGCGCCAATATCGCCGCTGGCACTGGTAAAGACAGCCTGATCCTGCCCTATGGCCTGGTGCTGGATACGGTGGCCAATGGTGGCATCTACGCCACCGTGGCGACCGCGCAGGCCACCGGTCTGGTACTGACCGTGGACGTCAACCGAAACGGGACCAGCATCCTGTCCACGAAGCTGACCTTCGACAACAACGAGCGCAGCACGCTAACTGCGGCAACTCCCCCTGTGCTTGTACCCGGCGGCGAGATTCTGGCGAAGGGCGACGAGATCACCATCGACGTTGACCAGATCGGCACCGCCAACGCCAAGGGTCTGCGGGTGTACCTGGTCGGTCAGAGGGCAAGCTGACATGACTGCACGCATTTACGATCGGCCTGATCTGGATCAGTCCGTTTCTCGCCTGGGACTGTACGTCTCCGGTCAGTTTTCCAATGGAAAACCAAGGGTGGCCTACGAGGGAAGGCTGCAGATTCACAATGCCGTTGGGGCGTGCACTGTGAGACAGATCGACGGAGACTCGCTGCCGCTCGGCCATCGATTGTATGTCGATCAAGCGACTCGAGAAGTTGTGCTTGCTTGGCCTGACTACGAGACCAATGCTGCGCCTATCGCAAATCCAGGCTTTGAAAGCGGGGCAACTGCATGGGAGGCTGGTGCCGGATGGGTGATCGCGACGGAGAATCCTCCGAGCGGAATGTGGGCTGCCGGCTATAACAACAACCGAGGGGAGTCGGTCATCTCGAGCACCTCGAGGTATCCGGTCTACCCCGGACAGGTCACCAACGCGAAATGCAAGGTGCGCCAAGGGGCTTCATCGGAAGGCAACGCAGGAGCGTCTGTCCTGCTGGAATACCGAAACCAGATCGGGGATGTGGTGGCCCGCTTCGAGGGCAATCGTGTCATGTCGGCAAGCAAGAATCGTGTGTACGACTCGAACGTCAGAGGGGTTGCGCCGGATACCGCTGATTCAGTCAATGTTGCTGCAAACGGAATTCGCTATCGCGAGAACAAGATTCTTTTTGTCGATGACTTTGAATGGGATCACGTTGTCGCGGCCGCCGGTGTTGGCCAAGACAGCCTGTTCCAGATAACCCTGCAGGTGTCCGATTCCGCAGGAAGATCGGCAATATGGAAAGGTTCGGTGCGGGTGGTAGATGTTCTTTACTGGAATCCAACGGATGCGCATCCGCTGGTGGTGCTGAGCGACCAAGATCGCCGCATGGAGGCCGTGAACAACAATCCAGTCAGTGCGATGGGTGGTTCTGTCAGGGCTTACCAGGCTCGCAGCTCAGGGCGCCGATACGTCGAGTTCGAATGGGCCCGATTCAATGATGCGGCGAGGGCATTCGCTGGATTGTTCAGAGCGAACACAAGTTTGTCGTTGTTCCCGGGTGACTATCCCACGGCAAACGACTGTAGCGGCGTGTTCCAGAACGGGCAGTTCATGGTTGTAGGTACTACGAGTTTCGACTCAGGGTTCGCTCCCACTGCGGGGTCGAGAGTGGGCGTTGCCATTGACTTCGGTACGGGCCGGGCGTGGATCAGGCTTGATGGCCATTGGTTCAGAAATGCGAACCCACAGAATACGCCGGGCGGTCTGTTCGGAAATGTAGTACCGGCTGGCGATCTTTTCCCCGCTGCGTTTGCTGAGGATCGTGCGGCGGACCTTTCGAATCAGATCAGATTGCTTGTAAAGGCGGAGGAAATGCTTTTCCGGCCGGACGGGTTCATGGCGTGGGGTGAGTAGGCGGTTGCACGGTCGAGCCTGGCTCGACCCTGGCCGAACGGTTCAGGGAGGTGGCCGGCTCGTTCGCAGGATCTGAGACGGCCGGCCGTATCCTCCCTGCCATGCCGCTCCCCGCCGATTTCCGCTGGACGACCAGGTCTGCCAGCCTCCCGAATGACTCGTTGACCGTGATCGCCTGCCACAGCGTGTGGGTGGTGGCTATGGCCCAGCGGGTGAACGACGGGATCTGGATCGCCTCGCTGGACCGGCATCGGCATGGCCCCGGCGGGCCGTTCCGTTGGTGCAGCAACTACGAGCAGGGCCGGGCAGGGGCCGAGCTGTGGGTGGCCAGGCACGAGGACAGGCTGCGGGAGGATGTGGCCAAGATCCTGACATGGCAGGAGAAGGTCCGGGGGAACCGGCTGGCCAAGGCTGACCAGGATCCGCCTTTCGGCTGGATTGGGTAGGGGCTTTGGGGCGCTCCGCAACGAGAAACGGCGCCAAGCCACACAAGGGTTTCAGGGCGCCGTTGCAGATGGTGTTGCGGAGCGGGAATCAGGGTGAAAGCCTTGTGCCGCAATGGTTCTTCGTCAGACTTTTAATCTTTTGGTCGAAGGTTCGAATCCTTCACGGCCCACCAATTGCATCAACGACTTAGGCGCCCTTGCGGCGCCTTTTTCATATTTCCGGAAAAACTAAGTGGTTCCACGCTCGAGCACGTGCAGCTTATGAGGCGGTTGAACCACCGGCAGTTCGTGGTCGTATCGCTGTCGCATCTCTTCGGTGACGTGACCACATGCGGTCTTGCGGCCGCCTTCGGTGACGCCCCGATGTTGTGGCCCACAAGGCCAAACGCTTGGCCTCGGATGTGACCGACGCGGATACCTCGGTGATGACGCGCTGGAGCATCCCCCCCAGTGGGTGAAGCTACCTGCCTGCGCCGCTGCTTGCCTATATCTTCATTTCCCGTCTGAAGAATCAAAATTCTGCCGACATTGGCGGAATTCCTCCGCATGTGCCACTACCCATGTCCACATGGGAATCATCAGTACAAGAAGGTCCTTGCCCAGCGCTGTGATGCTGTACTCCACATGTGGCGGTACTTCGTGGAAATCCTGCCGGCTGATCAACCCGTCACGTTCCAATTGCCGGAGGGTGCGCGTAAGCATGCGCTGGGTGATTCCCTTCATCCGTCGCGCGACCTCGGCATGACGCAGCGTTCCATACACGCCAAGCGCATGGATGATACCCAGGGACCATCGGCTACCGGCGTGCGCTAAAACCTCCCGGCGCAGTCCATCTTCGTCCTCGCTCATCCCGTCACATATGGCTTGAGAGTGCCTTAGGAGTTCTTCCGGACTCATGAACGGTGCGGTCGGTATCATCGATGTGCCTTCTTACGTGTGGGCCATTAGGCGAGCAGAATCGCCGCCATCGTACACACACAAGGCGATTTCCATGTCATCTCATATCAGCACTACCCCCTCTCGGTCGATCCTGGTGCTCGGCGCAGGCGAGCTTGGAATGCCTGTCATCCGGAACCTTGCACGTTTGGCCGTAAGTCATCCAGGCACACGGATCAGTGTGATGCTACGGGCGACGTCGATCGACTCAGAACTGCCGGAGAAGCAGCGGGTGGTCGATGAAATCCGCGCCTTGGGGGTGAATATCGTTGCTGGCGATCTGGTAACTGAATCAGTAGAAGCGTTGGCGGCTACCTTCGCGCAGTTCGACACAGTGATTGGATGCACCGGCTATGCCGCAGGCCGCGATACGCCAATGAAGGTTGCGCGTGCGGCGGTGAAGTCTGGTATTCCCCGCTACTTCCCTTGGCAGTTTGGTGTCGATTTCGATGCCATTGGGCGCGGTGGCCCCCAGGATCTGTTCGACGCCCAGCTGGACGTGCGAGAGTATCTGCGTTCGCAGACTGCGATGGATTGGGTGATCATCTCCACTGGGATGTTCACCAGCTACCTCTTCGAGCCCGACTTCGGCGTGGTCGACCTGATTGGGCATAAAGTGAACGCCCTGGGCTCGGCGAGCAACGCTGTCACCTTGACCACGCCGGATGATATCGGCGCAATGACAGCGCGCATCGTGTTCCACACACCTACTATCCGCAACGAGATCGTGTATCTGGCAGGCGACACCGTCCGCTACGGTGACCTTCCGGATATTCTGCAGAAGGCGTTCGGCGAACCTTTCGAGCTGACGGTCTGGGGTGTGCCCCAGCTCATGCAGGAACTGGCTAACGACCCGGGCAACATGATCAAGAAGTATCGCGCGGCCTTTGCCCAAGGGAGGGGCGTTGCGTGGGATGTGGAGCGAACCTTCAATGCGAAGATCGGGGCCGAGTTGCAGGGCGTGCAGGCGTGGCTGGATTCCAACGTGCAGCGCTCCTGATTTGCCGCTGGATTGTGAGGAGGCGCCTGGGCGCCTTTCTCATTGCCGTTCCCGACCGCACGCTCACGATGGTTGTACGTCGCGGCACACCAGTTCGCCAACGGCTCGGCAACCGACGTCAAACGGTGGAGTCTTGGTCGTGGATCCCGTGCATATCGCTTGAGACGCCGGAAAAATTGTCGAGTGAGCTTAGGACCTGCAATGGTTCCACGCTCGATGGGCGGAAAAATAGAGCGGCGCAACCGGTTGTTTTCAAAGGAAGCGCCAGCTTTCATTTAATCTTTTGGTCGAAGGTTCGAATCCTTCACGGCCCACCATTGCATCCAATGACCCAGGTCATTCAGAAAGGCACCGCAATGCGGTGCCTTTTTTGTGGCGCTCGTCCAGGTCAACTACTTCGTCCGCGCATTCTTCGCTTTAGCCGCCGCCGCGTCGGCAGCCTCCTGTGCGGCCGTTGCTGCCGCATTCGCAGAACGTGCCGCCTCCGCTCTTGCCGCCTCGAAATAGGTGAGCCGCTGCAGACTGGTTCTGCGTTCCAGTTCCATTGCTGCGGCGAAGCTCTCCGGATGCTTTGCAGCACAGGCCTCCTGCACCAGTTGCACGGCACGATCAGACAGCCCGGGCTGGATGTTGCCGAGCAGGCAATCGGCATACGGTACGGGCGCGGCCGGGCTGGCGGCCAGCGCGGCGATGAGCACGGCACTCAACATGCAAACCTCCTTGTAGGTTTCGAAGGGACTGGCGACCAGCCCGTCCCAAGTATGGACCGGCTCTGGGTACAACGGCGGGTACGCCGGCCGGATATCCCGGCACACCCATTCCGCCAGCCTGCGGCAGGCAAAGAACAACCCATCGCCCCCCCTTCATCCAGATGGCAGTCGGGCGTGGCCATCGACCGGCAGCGCTCAGCGGCGTGCAGCATTTCCGCCACGGTCAGCATGCCAACGGCGGCACGCTTCTCGCGTGCCATCGCGGATGCGCTTGAGGCATCCCCAGAATGCGCATCCACGCATGGCGTGGATCTACTTTCGCCTGAGGACAATCGCTGCGATGACGGCTGCGATGCCGACCGGGATCAGGACGACCGCCAGAAGAATGATCCAGTGCCAAATGCTGAAGCCCCCCATGTCCCAACTCCTTGTAGGAAACGACGAATGCTAGCAAACGCGATTGCAGTCATTTCCCGATATAGTTCAAGCATCGCGCAGCGCCATAGCATACGTGCAGGCATGCCGAATCGGCCGACGCCTTGGCCTTGGCGTTATGCTCGGCACTTTCCCAGGATGGGCCGCTCCATGCGCTTGATCGTGCTGTCGCTGTTGTTGTCCGCTGTCTCCGCCGCGCCGTTGATGGCCGCCGAGCCGGCGCCGTCCGCACAGGCCGCCGCCGCAACCCCGCTGGTCATCGGCGAGACCTTCACCATTGAATCGAAGGCGCTGGGCGAAACCCGCCGCATCAATGTCTACCGCCCGCAGCCGTGGGGCCTGGACCCGAAGGCACCATTGCCGGTGCTGTACATGGCCGATGGCGGCATCGGCGAGGACTTCCTGCATGTGGCAGGGCTGGTGCAGGTGCTGAGCGGCAACGGCAGCATGCGTCCGTTCCTGCTGGTAGGCATCGAGAACACCGAGCGCCGCCGCGACATGACGGGCCCCAGCAGCGACCCGCAAGACCAGAAGATCGCGCCCCGCATCGGCGGTTCAGCGGCCTACCGCAGCTTCCTGCGCGATGAACTGATGCCGCAGGTGCGCCAACGCTACCCGACCACCGACGAGCGCGCGCTGATCGGTGAATCGCTGGCCGGCTTGTTCGTGGTCGAGACGTTGCTGCAGGAGCCGACACTGTTCAACAGCTACATCGCGCTGGACCCCAGCCTGTGGTGGAACCGGGGCACGATGTTGGCCGCTGCGGCCAAGCAGTTGCCGGCGGTGACGCGTGCGCAGCCGCGCGTGTTCCTGGCCAGCAGTGGGCAGCCGGAGCTGGCTGCGTCCGCCGCGCAGTTGGCCACGCTGCTGCAGCAGGCGTCGCCGTCGCCGCTGGTGAAGTACCTGCCGCTGCCGGAGGAAACCCACGCCACGATCTATCACCCAGCCGCCTTGCAGGCGCTGCGCACGCTGTTCCCGGCACCGCCGCCGGCGTCGCCCTGATCCGGCGTGGCACTGCACCGCACGACGTGTGAGGATGCGGTAGCGGCGCCACCTGAGGGCGTCGCCCGCAACGGGAGAGCGTGGATGCAGCGTGTGCGTGGATGGAGTGTGGCGGCCTGCCTGGCCGTGAGTGGCTGTGCGATGTCGGTGGCACCACCGGCAACGCAGAGTGAAGTGAAGGAGGGCGCGGCAGCCGCTGCGCCAGGCGTGGTGCTGCCGGATACGGAAGCGTTGCGCATACATGACCCCGTGGGCCGCGACTATCCGATCTGGGTGGCGCTGCCGGCCGACTATGCGGCGCATCCGGAAAAGCACTATCCGGTGCTGTACGTGACCGATGCGCTGTACAGCTTCCCGCTGGTGCGCAGCGTGCGCAATCTGGTGGGGCAGCAGGGCGTCAACATCGAGGATTTCATCCTGGTCGGTCTGCCGCCGCAGGAAGGCCTGACTTCAAAGCAGAGCCGCTCGCGCGACTACACGCCCAGCAATCCGGCGCGCACGGTCGATGGCTATTACAGTGATGACGTCACCTACGGCGGTGCCGCGCACTACCGTGATTTCCTGGCGACACAGGTGCTGCCGATGGTCGATGCGCGTTATCGCACCGATCCCGCCCGGCGCATGTTCGCGGGTCATTCCTATGGCGCGCTGTTCGGCGCCTATGTGCTGACCACACAACCGGACATGTTCAGCACCTACATCCTGTCCAGTCCTTCGCTGTGGTTCGACCAGCTTCTGCTGCCGCGCATGCAGGATGCCGCTGTGGTTCCGGCTCAGCCTACGCGCGTGCTGCTGTCGGTGGGTAGCTACGAGACGGACAAGCCAGGGCCACGTTATTCCACCGGCAACGACATGCTGAGGCAGGCCGCGGACTTCACTGCCCAGCTGAAGCGCACGGGGCGCAAGTTGAAGGTGGACAACGTGGTGATTGACGGCGAGGACCATCTCACGGTCTACCCGCGGGTGATCACTCGCGCACTGCTGGAGGTGATGCCGGGTGAAGGGCCGTACACCGGCGGTTGATAGGGGGGCTGCATCCACGCATGGCGTGGATCTACCGGTGGTGTTGACGTGGATCCATGCCGAAGAGAAACGGAATCAGTAGATCCACACCAGGCGTGGATGATTGCCTCAGGCCGCGCTGGCCTGCGGCGGCGGTATCAGCGTGGCATCCGCTGCGTGCCGGAAGCACAGCCGGATGGCATCGAGCAGCTCGCTCATGCTGTACGGCTTGGGCAGGAAGTGGATGCCGGCGCGCAGCTGCGGCAGCACGCGGTGCTGGTCCATGCCGGAGGTGACCAGGATCGGCAGCTGCGGCAGGTGCTCACGCACGCGGTTGGCGGTTTCGATGCCGCTGATGCCGCCCAGGCAGACGTCGGTGAACAGCAGGTCGAACGGTTCGCCGGCGTTGAGCAGGCCCAGTGCGGCCTCGGCGCTGCTGACAGCGGTGACCTGGCAGGCCTGGCTTTCCAGGGCGAGGCGACTGAGTTCCTGGGTTTCCTCGGCGTCCTCGATCAGCAGGACGCGCGGTTCCACAAAGCGCTTGGACAGCAACATGACGCGGCAACTCCGGACAACAGGGGGAGCGAAAGGCGCGCAAGTATGCGCAAGCCGGTAGTGATCCCGGCGTGCACGGCAAGCTAAGTGGGCGTTACAGCTGTCTGCGTCGCTGGCGGCGCACGTACCAGGCCAGGATTGCCACCGCGAGCAGGGCGGTGCCGATGCGCAGGCTGGTGGCCTGCCAGCCGAGCGCGACGGCGTCATCAAGGCTGAACACATTCCAGGCCAGGTTCATCGAAACGTGCAGGACCAGGCCGCACCACAGGGTGTCACCGTCGAGGTGGTCGAGCCAGGCGAAGATGAAGCCGCCGAGGGCGATCACCGCGCCGACGAACAGCGCGATGCCGCCACCGTCGAACCCACCGAAGCCCAGCCAGTGCACCATGCCGAACAGCAGCGCCTGCGGCAGCGCGAGCAGCGGCCACGGACCACGCACGATCTTCACCAGCAGCACGAAGCCCAGGCCGCGGAACAGCACTTCCTCGGCCAGTGGGAACAGCACGGCCAGCATGGTGGCGTCCAGCGCGGTCAGCGCGGTGTTCGGGGTGCCGAGCAGCGCCAGGCCCAGCCAGCACGGCAGGCTGGCCAGCAACACCCACATCGGGCCGCCCCAACCATTCCCGCGCAGCCCGAGGCTGGCCAGCAGGCCCATGCCACGGGGCCGCAGCAGCGTGGCCAGCAGTAGTGCCACCAGCACCGCCAGCGCGTTGTCCAGCAGGCTGCCGCCGTAGGGCATGGGCAGGGCGGGAATCGGAGTCCCTGCGGCCGCCGCGATATCGCGCAGGTTCAGGCCCAGGCCAACGCCCAGCAGGACCAGCAGCAGGTGCGCGGCGGTGGGCAGGCGGGACAACGCGGTCATGTACGCACTCCCTGCGGAACAGGGGCCCAGTGTGTGCGACTGCTGCCGCATCGGCACGCGTCGGAAGTCCCTGTGCCATCGGTCATGCGTTGCCGCACAGTCATCACCGCACAGGTACAGTCGATGCAGGACCGACAGGAGCAATGCCGATGCTGTGCCCCGTGTGCAAGACCCAGACCCTGCAGATGGCCGAACGCCATGGCATCGAGATCGACTATTGCCCCGGCTGCCGGGGCGTGTGGCTGGATCGTGGTGAACTGGACAAGATCATCGAGCGTGCCGGTGCCGGTGCCGGTGCGGCCGTGCCGCCGCCCGCGCCTGTGCAGCAGCATCCGGCATCCTCTCCGCCGCCGGTGATGCACCGTGATACCCGCCACTTGGGCCAGCGCTACGAGGACAATCGGGGCCACGGATACAAGAAAAAGAAGAAGGACAGCTTCCTGTCGGAGCTGTTCGATTTCTGAGGCGCTGTAGAGTCGAGCTTGCTCGACTGGCTCTTGTTACCAATAGTCGAGCAAGCTCGACTCTACGGATCAGGTGCAGTCGAGCATGGCTCGACTCTATATGGAGCGCGTGATCACGGCCGCCGCAGGATGAACTCGCGGTCGTGGGTGTCGCCGACGATGAAGTCGTACTCGCCAACCTTGCTGCAGCCGTAACGCGCATAGAAGCGCTGTGCACCGAAATTCTCTTCCCACACGCCCACCCACAGGGTGCGGCGCTGCGGCTGGTCCAGCCAGGCCATGAACGCGTCCATCAGGCGTGCACCGTGGCCGTCGTTCTGGTGTGCGGCCAGGATGTAGAACCGCTTCAGTTCGATGTCGCCGTCGCGTGCATCCGTGTGCGGCAGGGTGTTGGCACCGGCGGCCAGATAGCCGACCACGGCGTCACCGTCCATCAACAGCCAGATGGCACTGCGTGGATCGGACAGTTCGATGCGCTGCGGCTCGCTGCTGTAGTGCGCCTGCAGGAAATCGTGCAGCTCCTGCGGCGGATAGGAATCGCCCCAGGTTTCGTTGTAGGTGGCAATCGCGATGGCCGACAGCGCGTCGACGTCGGCAAGGTTGGCGCGGCGGATCTGCAACGACATGGCGGTGCCTGCATTGGAACGTGGCGCAGTGTAGCCGGCCCCGGCGGCTGCCGGGGCTGGCCATTGCTCACGATCTGCTGCTCAGAACCACATGCGCACGCCAGCCACCCAGCGCGTGTCGCGCGCGTGGTCACCGGCATAGTCGGCGGTGTCACCAAACGTGCGTTCGTGGCTGATGCCGATGTAGGGCGCGAAGCGGCGGCTGAACTCATAGCGCAGTCGCAGCCCGGCTTCGACCTTGTTCAGGCCACGACCGATGCCGTACTCCTTCTCGTCCTTGGCCGCGACGGTGGCTTCCAGCAGCGGCTGCAGGATCAGGCGGTTGGTCAGCAGCACGTCGTACTCGACTTCGGCCTTGGCCAGCACCTGGCCGCCGGAGCCCATGTACAGCGTGGCCGAGCTCTCGAACTTGTACGGCGCCAGGCCCTGGATGCCGACCGCCGCCCACGTGCGCGAGTCGGCCGGGCGGAAGTCCTGGCGCACGCCGACCAGCACGTCCCACCATGGCGACACGCTGCGACCATACAGTGCTTCCAGTGACGACGATTCCGTGCGGCCACGGCTGCGTTCGCCATCGGTGCGCAGCCACAGGCGGTTGATGTTGCCGCCGATCCAACCGGTCGCCTCCCAGGCCTGACCATTGCTGCTCTTGCCATCCCAATGTTCCAGACGGTCGATCAGCAGCAGGCTGTTGATCTCCGGCGCATGCTCCATCGCACCGTGGGCGATGGGCGGGAAGGCCGCGGCGCGGTCGGCGTCGGTCGGCACCGGGATGGGTTCGCGCGGTTCGGTCGGTGCAGGCGATCCGTGGCCCATCGCGGCGTGGTCCATCTGCGAATGGTCCATCGCCGCTGGCTGCATCGTGCCATGGTCCATCTTCGAGTGGTCCATCGTGGAGTGGTCCATGCCGGCCTGATCCGCCGCACCCATGTCCATCTCCGAATGATCCATCTTTGAATGATCGACCGGTTCGGCCGGGGTCTTCGTGCTCTTCGCAGGCGCGTTCATCGCGCCCATGTCATGGCCGGCGTGCGACTGCGCGAACACCGGCAACGCGGCGGCGAGGCCCAGGGCCAGCAGGCTGGGGGAAAGCAGTGAGTGGCTCATTCTTCGATCCTCACTTCGCGCATCATGCCCGCTTCCATGTGGTACAGCAGATGGCAGTGGTAGGCCCAGCGGCCGAGTGCATCGGCGCGCACGCGATAGCTGCGGCGGGTGCCCGGCGGCATGTCGATGGTGTGCTTGCGGACCTGGAACTCACCTTGCGCGTTTTCCAGATCGCTCCACACGCCGTGCAGGTGGATCGGGTGCTGCATCATGGTGTCGTTGACCAGCACGATGCGCATGCGCTCGCCGTAGTTCAGCCGCAGCGGCTCGGCGCTGGCGAACGGGATGCCGTCGAACGACCAGGAGAATTTCTCCATGTGGCCGGTCAGGTGCAGCTCGACCTCACGACTGGGCTCGCGGCCATCCGGGTCTTCGAACAGGCTGCGCATCGCGCCGTAGGTCAGCACCTGGCGGCCGTTGTCGCGCAGGCCGATGCCGGGGTCGTCCAGCTTCGGTTCGGAGGCCGAACTCTGCATGTCCACCAGCGGGTTGTTGCGTTCGCTGGCCGGATGCTTCGGTGCCTTGCTGGCGGTATCGCCGCCGTGCGCACCGTGGCCCATGCTGGCGCCGCAGCTACCTTCCGTGCTCTTCATCGCGGCCATGTCGTGGCCACCATGGCCACCACTGCCCATGTCGTGCCCCATGTCGCTCATCGTCAGCAACGGGCGTGGGTCGCGCGCGGGAATCGGTGCCTGCAGTCCGTGGCGTACCGCCAGCGTGCCGGCGGCGTAGCCGGTGCGACCCATGTCCTGGCAGAAAATGGTGAACGCATCCTGGCCGGTGGGTTCGACCAGCACGTCGTAGGTTTCGGCGGGAGCGATGCGGAATTCGTCGATGCTGACCGGGTGGATGTACTGGCCGTCAGCGGCCACCACGGTCATCTTCAAACCGGGGATGCGCACGTCGAAGTAGGTCATCGACCCGCCGTTGATGAAGCGCAGCAGCACCTTTTCGCCACTGCGGAACAGGCCGGTCCAGTTGCCGGCCGGGGCGGTGCCGTTCATCAGGTAGGTGTAGGTATGCGCGTTGATATCGGAGATATCGGTGGGCGTCATCCGCATCCGGCCCCACATGCCACGGTCGGACAGCGCCGCCGACCAGCCGTCGCGTTTCGCGTCGCGCAGGAAGTCGGGCAGGGTGCGCTTGTAGTAGTTGTCGTGCTCGGCCAGCTTCTTCATGCGGCGGAACAGCGCGCCCGGGTCCATGTCGGTCCAGTCCGACAGCATGATCACGTGCTCGCGGTCGTGGTGGTACGGCGACGGTTCGGCCGGGTCGATGATCAGCGCGCCGTACAGACCAGCCTGCTCCTGGAACATGGAGTGGCTGTGGTACCAGTAGGTGCCCGACTGCTTCAGCTCGAAGTGGTAGTGGTAGGTCTCGCCGGGGCCGATGCCGTTGAAGCTCAGGCCGGGCACGCCGTCCATGTTGGCGGGCAGCAGGATGCCGTGCCAGTGGATCGAGGTCGGGTGGCGTTCCAGCGTGTTGCGCACGAACAGGTCGACGGTCTGGCCTTCGCGCCAGCGCAGGATCGGTGCCGGCAGCGAGCCGTTGACGGTGATCGCCGGGCGGGTGCGGCCGGTGAAGTTGGCCAGCGATTCGCCGATGGCCAGTTCGATGCGGGTGTCGCTGAGCACGGCGGGGGCGCCGGCCAGCCGTGGGGCGGCCGTGGCGGCGGCGAGCGCGCGCTGCGGCACGCCGACAGCGGCGATGCCGGCAACCACGCCGCCGGCGGCCAGGCCCTGCACGAACAGGCGGCGCGACGGCATGGGCACAGCGCCCGGACCGGGGGGAATGCGGGTATTCATGGTGGTGACTCCAGACACGTAAAGACGCCGGCAGGCGGCCGGCTGCGGTGCGCAGGGCGCACGATGCGTGTGGAATCAGCCGATGGGAGGACGCGAGATCGGCGGCAGCGGCGGCGCCGGGCGGCCATTAGCCGGCATCGGCTGCGGGGCCAGCGACAATGCCGGGCCGGCCATGACCGGCAACGGCAGCACTACCAGCAGCGGGTGCTGGGCACAGCTGCGCACGCAGTCCTTGATCTGGCAATGAGCGTCATGGGCGGGGGCCTTGGCCTGCGGAGCCTCGTCGGCCTGCATGCCGGCGTGGTGGTGGCAGTCGGCGGTGCCGCCGTCAACAGCAGTGGCTACGGCGTGCGCCATCCGGCCCATTTCCTCGTGACCACTGGCCATGGCCGCGTTCAGCCCGTTGAGCAACAGGCTGAGCATGAGCACGACACGGAGCAGGGTCGAGGCCAGGGACATGGCGCTAATCTAGCTGCAAGCGGGCGCGGATGCACTTCCGGCTGAATGGCCGGTTCAAGGTTGGACCAGCACCAATGTAGAGCCGCTACCCTTCTTCGCGCACGATCTCGACCAGGCGCGGGCCGTAGCGGCTCAGCTTGGTGCCACCGATGCCGCCGACCCGGGCCAGTTCGTCCAGGCTGGTCGGGCGCTGTTCGGCGATGTTGCGCAGAGTGCTGTCGTGGAAGATCACGAAGGCCGGCACGTTCTGTTCGCGGGCCAGTTCGGCACGCAGGCCGCGCAGCGCGTTGAACAGCGCCAGATCCTGCGGCAGCACCGACAGGCCGGTGCGCTGCGCGCTGCGCTCGCGCCCGCTGGTGCTGCTGGCCGGGTCGCGGCGCATGCTGATCTGGCGGCGGCCGGTCAGCACGTCGCGGCTTGCATCGGTCAGGCGCAGGCCACCGTGGCCCTCGCTGTCCACCTCCAGCAGGCTGGCGGCGACCAGCTGGCGGAACACGCTGCGCCAGGTGCGTGCATCCAGGTCACGGCCGATCGCATAGGTGCTGAGCTTGTCGTGGCCCTGCTGCTTCACCTTTTCGTTCTCGCTGCCGCGCAGGACGTCGATCAGGTGACCGACGCCGAAGCGCTGGCCGCTGCGATAGACACAGCTCAGCGCCTTCTGCGCCGGAATGGTCGCGTCCCACGAGGCCGGCGGCGTCAGGCAGTTGTCGCAGTTGCCGCAGGGCTGGGGATAGGTCTCGCCGAAACCGGCCAGCAGCACCTGGCGGCGGCACTGCATGGATTCGCAGTAGCCCAACAGATGGTCCAGCTTGGACCGCTCCAGCTGCTTGCGCTCTTCGCCGGCTTCGGACTGCTCGATCATCTGCTTGAGCAGCACCACGTCACCCAGGCCGTAGCACAGCCAGGCCTCGGCGGCCTCGCCATCGCGGCCGGCGCGACCGGTTTCCTGGTAGTAGCCTTCCATCGACTTGGGCAGGTCGGTATGCGCGACGAAGCGCACGTCCGGCTTGTCGATGCCCATTCCGAAGGCGATGGTGGCGCACATCACGATGCCATCCTCGCGCAGGAAGCGGCGCTGGTTGCTGGCGCGTACTTCCGGTGGCAGGCCGGCATGGTAGGGCAGGGCGTTGAAGCCCTGGCCGCAGAGGAATTCGGCGGTCTCTTCGACCTTGCGCCGCGACATGCAGTAGACGATGCCGGCCTCGCCGCGGTGGCCGCGCAGGAAATCGGTCAGCTGCTTGCGGGCGTTGTCCTTCTGCACCACGGTATAGCGGATGTTGGGGCGGTCGAAGGAGCTGACGAAGTGGCGTGCTTCCTGCAGATCGAGGCGCTCGGCGATCTCGCGCTGGGTCGGCGGATCGGCGGTGGCGGTGAGCGCGATCCGCGGGATCTGTGGCCAACGCTCGTGCAGCACGGTCAGCTGGCGGTATTCGGGGCGGAAATCATGGCCCCACTGCGACACGCAGTGTGCTTCGTCGATGGCGAACAGGGCGATCTGGCTGCGCGACAACAGCGACAGGAAGCGACCGGTCAGCAGCCGCTCGGGAGCGACATAGAGCATGTCCAGCTCGCCCGCGAGCAGTTCGCGCTCGACGCGGCCGGCGGTCTCGGCGTCCAGGGTCGAGTTCAGGTACTCGGCACGCACGCCGAGCTGGCGCAGGGCTTCGACCTGGTCCTGCATCAGCGCGATCAGCGGCGAGATGACGATGCCACAACCGTCACGCAGCAGGGCCGGCACCTGGTAGCAGAGCGACTTGCCACCGCCGGTGGGCATCAGCACCAGGGCATCATGACCGGCAGCCACATGCTCCACGATGTCCTGCTGGGGACCACGGAAATCGTCGTAACCAAAGACGCGTTGAAGCAGGTCGTGCGCGGGACGGGAAGCCATCCGGCTAGTTTACCCCGGCGGGGGTTCGGCAGGGCTGCGCCCTGCACCTGCAGAAGCCTTCAAGCCAGAGCAACGTCAAAGGCAACAGCCGGCTCTGGGGTGATCCGTGGGTTGGCGGGGCGGTGTCGGATTGCGGGGACGCCGCAAGTACGTCCGTGTAGGCTTGGCAGCCGCATCCATGCGGCTGACACCCCGCAATCCGACACCGCCTCGCCCTCGACAGGTTCACGCGGCTGTTGGTAGGTGTCGACCTTGGTCGACACATCTTTCAGATATCGAGTGAATTCATCCGTGTCGACCAAGGTCGACACCTACCAGAGCGGACCCCACCCCGCCAACCCACAGATAGCCAGCTTCTGCTCTGGCTCTGGCCTTGGCTTCAAGGCCTCTGCGGGTGCAGGGCGCAGCCCTGCCGGGGCCCCCAAACTCTTACTGAAGCAGCGAGCGCAGCATCCAGGCGTACTTCTCGTGGGTCTGCAGGCGCTGGGTCATCAGATCCTCGGTCGGGGCGTCGTCACCCTTGGCCGCCACGTCCAGCACTTCACGTGCCGTACGACAGACCGCTTCGTTGGCGACCACCAACTGGCGTACCATTTCACGCCAGTCCGCACTGTCGGTCAGGCCCGGTTCCTCGGCGATCGAGGTCAGCGCAGCGAATTCCCGGTAGGAGCCCGGGGCATTGAAGCCCAGCGCGCGGATGCGCTCGGCCACGTCGTCCAGTGCCGCCCACTGCTCGGTGTACTGCGTCTCGAACATGGTGTGCAGCGAGTTGAACATCGACCCGGTCACGTTCCAGTGGAAGTTGTGCGTCTTCAGGTAGAGCGTGAACGCATCGGCCTGGAAGCGCGACAGACCGTCGGCGATCTTCTTGCGGTCGCCCTGGGTGATCCCGATATCGATGTTCGGCGCCGACGGTGCCGCCGCTGCAAGCTTCTGCTTGCCGGTCTTGGCCTTGGTCGTGCTCTTGGTCTTCGCCATGGGGTTCCTCCTTGTGGAATCGTTGGCCTTCACAATAAACCGGTCGTGATGACTGGTCGCTTTCAAAGTTTTGAACGAACCGATTGATGAACTCTATCGATAAAAATCCATCGCCCCGCCTGCGCCAACAGCGCGCCGCCATCGACGGCGCCATGAGCCGCGACCGGGGCCGTTTGCTGGGGATGCTCTCGCGTTGCCAGGCCAAGCCACAGGATGCGGCATTGGCCGCCACTTTCGAGCAGGCCTTGCAGGCGTCGGTGCAGCGCCGGATGACACGGGCGCAGCAGCAGCCGTCCATTACTCTGGACCCGCAGCTGCCGATTGCGCGTGAAGCCGACGCCATCATCGGGCTGATCCGCGACCACCAGGTCGTGGTGATCGCTGGTGAAACCGGCTCGGGCAAGACCACCCAGCTGCCGAAACTGTGCCTGGCCGCAGGCCGTGGCCAGGCCGGCATGATCGGCTGCACCCAGCCGCGACGGATTGCCGCACGTGCGGTGGCCAGCCGCGTGGCGCAGGAACTGCAGAGCGAACTGGGCCAGCTGGTCGGCTACCAGGTGCGCTTCAACGACAAGGTCAGCGAAGACAGCCGCATCAAGTTCATGACCGACGGCATCCTGCTGGCGGAAATTGCCAGTGACCGCTGGTTGTCGAACTACGACACGATCATCGTCGACGAGGCGCACGAACGCAGCCTCAACATCGACTTCCTGCTGGGCTACCTGAAGCAGCTGCTGCGCAAGCGGCCGGACCTGAAGCTGATCGTCACCTCGGCCACCATCGACACCGAACGCTTCGCCCAGCATTTCGACAATGCGCCGGTGATCAGCGTCGAAGGCCGTACCTATCCGGTGGAAGTGCGCTACCGCGCGCTGGAAGGCGAGGGCGAAGACCAGGGCGAACGCACCGTCAACGACGCCATCGTGTCGGCCATTGACGAGATCACCCGCCTGGATGCGCGCGGCGACGTACTGATCTTCCTGCCGGGCGAGCGCGAGATCCGCGATGCGCACCAGTCGCTGGAGCGCCGCAAGTACCGCAACACCGAGGTGCTGCCGCTGTACGCGCGCCTGTCCAACCAGGACCAGGACCGGGTGTTCAACCCCGGGCCGAACCGGCGCATCGTGCTGGCCACCAACGTGGCGGAAACCTCGCTGACGGTGCCGCGCATCCGTTACGTGGTCGATCCGGGCTTCGCCCGCGTCAAGCGCTACAGCCCGCGCAACAAGCTGGACCGCTTGCACATCGAGCCGATCTCGCAGGCCAGCGCCAACCAGCGCAAGGGCCGCTGCGGACGTATCGCCGAAGGTATCTGTTACCGCCTGTACGCCGAAGCTGATTTCCAGGCGCGGCCCGAATTCACCGATCCGGAAATCCGCCGCTCCAGCCTGGCCGGGGTGATCCTGCGCATGCTGCAGCTGGGCCTGGGCCGCATCGAGGATTTCCCGTTCCTGGAAGCGCCGGACGAGCGTGCGGTGGCCGATGGCTGGCAGCAACTGACCGAACTGGGCGCGATCGACGCCGAGCGGCGCATGACTACCATCGGCAAGCAGATGGCACGCCTGCCGGTGGACGTGAAGCTTGCGCGCATGCTGGTGGCCGCGCAGGCCGCAGGCTGCCTGCGGCCGATGCTGGTGATCGCCTCGTTCCTGGGCATCCAGGACCCGCGCGAACGCCCACCCGAAGCGCGTGGTGCGGCCGACAGCGCGCACGCGCAGTTCGCCGATGGCCGCTCCGAGTTCGTTGGCGTGCTGCGCCTGTGGGATGCCTACCGGCAGGCCCATGAAGACCTGACCCAATCCAAGCTGCGCGACTGGTGCGGACGTCATTTCCTCGGCTTCCTGCGCATGCGCGAGTGGCGCGAGCTGCATCGCCAGCTGCGGCTGCTGTGCGAGGAACTGGGCTGGAAGGAGGAGGCCAGCGAGGCGTCGATGGCGCCGTTGCTGGCCGGCAGCAGTACGCCGGCACCGGCGCGTGACGACGCGGCGGCGGTGAAAGCCACCCGGGGCCAGCTGCACCGCGCCGCGCGCCTGGCCCGCGAAGGCAAGGCCGAGGCCGCACCGGCGCCGGTGGCCGTGCGCGCGCAGAAGGAACAGGCGCCGGTTGGCGACGGTTTCAGCGAACGCATGCGCGCCGCCGCCTACCAGACCCTGCACCGGGCGCTGGTGGCGGGCCTGCCGACGCAGATCGGCCACCGCACCGAGAAGGGCGATTTCCAGGCGCCACGCCAGCGCCGCTTCCTGCCGTTCCCGGGTTCGGCGCTGTCCAAGCGGCCGCCGCCGTGGCTGCTGGTGGCCAATCTGCTGGATACGCAGAAGGTGTGGGGCATGACCCTGGCCGCGATCGAGCCGGACTGGGTCATCGCCGAACTGCCGCATCTGCTGCTGCGCAAGCACTTCGACCCGCACTGGTCGCGCGCGCAGGGCCAGGTGCTGGCTTCCGAGCAGATCAGCCTGTTCGGCCTGGTGCTGGCGCCGAAGAAGCCGGTGCACTACGGCCGCATCGCGCCGGGCGAAGCGCACGACATCTTCGTGCGCCAGGCACTGGTGACCGGTGAGATCAACACCCGCGCCAGCTTCGTGGCCGACAACCAGAAAGTGCTGGAGATCGCCCGCGAGGAAGAAGCCAAGCTGCGCCGTGCTGGCATCGTTGCCGACGAGGACTGGCAGGCGCGCTGGTACCTGGACCGGGTGCCGCCGCAGATCCATTCGGCCGCGGGGCTGGATACCTGGTGGAAGGGGCTGGCGCCGGAACAGCGCAAGACCCTGCACTGGTCGCTGGTCGATCTGTTGCCGGGTGAGGGCAGCGAACAGGAGCGCTATCCGAAGTACCTGCCGCTGGGCCAGGCGCGCCTGCCACTGCATTACCGCTTCGAACCGGGTGCCGACGACGATGGCGTGACCCTGGACGTACCGCTGCACCTGCTCAACGCACTGGACCCGGTGCAGCTGGGCTGGCTGGCGCCGGGTTTCGTCGCCGACAAGGCCTCGGCACTGATCCGCAGCCTGCCCAAGGCGATGCGCCGCAACTACGTGCCGGCACCGGACTTCGGCCGCGCGTTCTACGAGGCGTTCCCGCAGCCCAGCGCCGATGCCATTACCGGCGAACTGGCGCGCTTCCTGTCACGTGCGACCGGCGCAACGGTGACCGCGCTCGATTTCGAGCCTGGTTCGATCGAACCGCACCTGCACATGAACCTGCGGCTGCGCGACGAGCAGGGCAAGGTGCTGGCGACCTCGCGCGATCTGGACACGCTGCGCGCGAAATTCGGTGGTCGTGCCGGCGATGCGTTCGCTGCACGCGCTGGGCGCGAGATGGCCGCCGATGGCCTTCGCACGTTCCCGGCCACGCCGATTCCGCTGCAGGTACCCGGTGAAGCGGGCGTGCCGGCTTATCCGGCGCTGCTGGACGAGGGCGACAGCGTGGCGCTGCGCATCTTCGCCGATCGCCAGCAGGCGCTGGAGGCCCATCCGCTGGGCGTGCGCCGTCTGCTGGAGATTGCCCTGGCCGAGAAGGTGAAGCAGGCACGCAAGCAGCTGCCGGTCGGTGCCAAGACCGGCCTGTTGTATGCGGCGATCGAGTCGCAGGAGCGCCTGCGTGGTGACCTGGTCGATGCGGCGATGAACGCGGTGCTGGCCGAGGGGCTGGAAGACATCCGCGATGCGGCAGCCTTCGAGCAGCGTCGTGAGCATGCGGCCAAGGCGCTGTTCGGCGAGGCCATGTCGCGGCTGAAGCTGGCCGAAACCATCCTGGCGCTGGTGGCGGAACTGAAGCCGATGCTGGAAGCACCGTTGATGGGCTGGGCGCGCGGCAATCTGGACGACATGGAAGCGCAGCTGGTCGGGCTGATCCATCCCGGCTTCCTGCGTGACACGCCGGCCGACGCGCTGGCGCAGTACCCGCGCTACCTGAAGGCGATGATCCTGCGTACCGAGCGTGCCAAGCGTGATCCGCCACGTGACCAGGCACGCATGCTGGAACTGCATCCGTTCCTGGAGGCGTTGGCAGCGGGGGAGCAGCAGGGACTGCGCGAACGCCCGCAATGGCAGGCCCTGCGCTGGGACCTGGAAGAGCTGCGGGTATCGCTGTTCGCGCAGGAGCTGGGTGCGCGCACCGGCATCTCGGCGAAGAAGCTGGCGCAGCGGGTGACCGCATTGCGCCAGGCGTGACGTCGTTGCTGCAGAGCCGAGCCCACGCTCGGCTCTGCAGCAACGTCACGGCGTTACTTGGTTCGGCGCACCTTCGGCTGGGTGTTCACGCCGTCGACCTTCAGGTACCACACGCCCATCACACCGGGCTTGATGCTGACGGCGGGGGACTGCTTGCGCACACCGGCCAGGGTGCTTGCATCGGTCTGCTCCCATTCCTGGCCGTTGTCCAGCACGTAGACGCGGCCCTTGCCGAAGCCGCGGAACTCGCCCTGCAGCACGCCGGTGATCGGCTCGCTGCTGCCGAAATCGAAGAAGCCGCGATTCTTCACGATCACTTCCTGACGGCCTTCCTCGCGCGCCGTTTCCCGTACGGCCGCAACCGCCTGGGTAGTGGCCGCTTCGACCTTGCCCTGCAGCCAGCGGTTCAGCGTGGCCAGTTCCTGCGCGTTGAGCTTGTCCAGGCCGGCCGCCTTGAACTCGGCCGGTGACATCTGCTGCTGCAGGTCACCCTCCACCACGCGCTGGGCCAGCGCAGGCGCCGACAGGGACAGCAACAGTGCGGCACAGGCCAGCAGCCGTAGGCGGAAACGCGGGACGATCGAGGACATGTCGGGACTCTCCTGGGTTTGCCCGCGAGTGTAGCGGCATGTCTTCATGCCGGGTGATGGTGGCCGCGGTGATTGTCCCTGAACGGCGCCGGCGCTAGTGTAGGGGCCTCTGTCTTGCCTGCTCGATGCTGTGAACCGCGCTTCCGTCCCCGGCCTGGATGCCTTGTTGAACCGCCCCTCGGCAGCCGTGCTGCCTGCTCCGCTGCGCCAGGCCCTGCGCGGGCACTGGGAAGCGCCGGACTGCGACCATCAGATGCGCGCCAGCTGGTCGGTGCTGGGCGACACCCTCGACGCACTGGCGATGCTCTCGGCCGACGAAGGCGCGGTGGTCGCGGCCCTGCTGTTCGATCTGCCCGGCCTGCGCGCCAGCCTGGAGCAACTGCCGCTGGGCAACCACAAGGCCGCAGTGATCGGCCTGCTGGATGGCCAGGATGCGGCCGATCCGGTGTGGGCGCTGCACGCCGGCCGCGAGGCCGGGCGCAACAGCGAGGGCCTGCGCCGCCTGCTGCTGGCGATCATCCGTGACCTGCGCGTGGTGCCCATCCTGCTGGCGCGGCAGCTGGCGCGCATGCGCGCGGCCGACAAGCTGGACGACGAGCAACGCCGCGCGCTGGCGCAGCTGACCCGCGACATCCATGCGCCGTTGGCCAACCGCCTGGGCATCTGGCAGCTGAAGTGGGAGCTGGAGGACCTGGCGTTCCGCCACCTGGAACCGGAGACCTACCGGCGCATTGCGCGGGAGGTGGACGAAACCCGCATCGCCCGCGAGCGCTACGTCGAGAACGTCAAGAAGGTGCTGTCGCGCGAACTGGTCGCGCAGGGCATCAAGGCCGAGGTCAGTGGCCGCCCGAAGCACATCTACAGCATCTGGCGGAAGATGCAGAAGAAGCGGCTGGCGTTCGACCAGCTGTACGACATCCGTGCGGTGCGCGTCATGGTCGACGATGTCGCCGCCTGCTACGCCGCGCTGGGCGTGGTGCATGCACTGTGGGCGCCGGTGCCCAGCGAGTTCGACGACTACATCGCCCGGCCCAAGGCCAACGACTATCGCTCGTTGCATACCGCCGTGGTCGGCCCGGAAGGGCGCACCATCGAAGTGCAGATCCGTACCCACGAGATGCATTCGCAGGCCGAGCTGGGCGTGGCCGCGCACTGGAAGTACAAGGAAGGCGGCAAGGGCGCGGAGAAGTCCTTCGACCGCAAGATCACCTGGATGCGCCAGCTGCTGGAGCAGGCGCAGGACGGGCAGGGCAATGAACTGGCCGGGGCGCTCGATGCCGAGCTGACCGAGGACCGGGTCTATGCACTGAGCCCGAAGGACGAGGTGCTGGACCTGCCGCAGGGCGCCACGCCGCTCGATTTCGCATACCAGGTGCACACGATGGTGGGCCACCGCTGCCGTGGTGCGAAGGTCAATGGCCGTATCGTGCCGCTGACCTACCGCCTGCGCAGCGGCGACCGCGTCGAGATCCTGACCGGCAAGGAGGCCGATCCGCGCCGCGACTGGCTGATGCCGGCCAACGGCTTCCTGGCCAGCAACCGCTCGCGCGAAAAAGTACGCAGCTGGTTCCACAAGCTCGACCGCGCGCGCAACGTGCAGGCCGGGCGCGAACTGCTCGAGCGCGAGCTGAAGCGTCTGGGCCTGCAGCATTCTGATCTGGCGGTGGCGGCGAAGAAGTTCCATGCCGACAGCGTTGACGACCTCTACATCCAGGTGGCGCTGGGTGACACCGGCCCGAACCAGGTCAGTCGTACCCTGCTGGAAGCCGAACGTGCAGCGAGCCAGCCGGCGCCCGCGCCAGCCCTGCCGCGGCCGACCGCGCGCCGCGAGAACCTGGGCAAGTCCAAGTTCACCGTGCAGGGCGTGGGCAACCTGCTGGTGCAGCTGGCGCGTTGCTGCCAGCCAGTGGCCGGTGAACCGATCGTCGGCTACCTGACCCGTAGCCGGGGTGTCACCGTGCATCGTGCAGACTGTGCCGCGCTGGCCCGGCTGGCAGCCACCAGCCCGCAGCGCATCCTGCCGGTGGAGTGGGGCCAGGCCGGTGGCGGCTACGAAGTGGACGTGGTGGTCACTGCGGTCGACCGCCGCTGGCTGCTGAAGGACATCACCAACCTGATCGCCCAGGAAGACGCCTACGTGCTCGACATCCACAGTGACAACGTGCGCAACAGTGGCCGTGCCCACCTGCGCCTGCGCCTGAAGGTGAGCGACTACGGCCAGCTGTCGACCCTGCTGGGCAAGCTGGATGCGCTGCCCGGCGTGAGCGAGGCGCGTCGCCTCGGCTGAGCTTCACGCTGCCCCGGCTACCCTGCACGCATGGAACGCGAGCCTCCGCATCGCCCGCATGGCGCTGAACATCCTGCGCTGGACCGCGTCCGCCGCGAAGGCCGTTGGTGGTGGCTGCAGGCACGTCACGCGCGCCGGGTGTGGCGCTGGGCGTTGGTCGCCGCGCTGGCGGTGTTCGTGCTGCTGGTGCTGCTGCGCAAGCCGCTGGCCGACTGGTTCTGGGATGAGCCTCAGATTGAACAGTTGCTGGCCGAAGGCGATCGCGCACTGGCGGCCGGGCGGCTGAGTGCCGCCGATGGCAGTGGTGCGCGTGAGCGCTACCAGGCCGTGCTGGCGCTGGATGGTGATCGTCCGCAGGCCCGTGAGGGGCTGGCCCGTACCGGCGCCGCGGCCCTGCAGCAGGCCAGCGAAAAACTGCAGGCCAACGACCTCGAAGGCAGCGCGCAGGCACTGGCACTGGCCCGGGAACTGCAGGTGCCGCAGGGCGATGCGGACGCCGTGGCACGCCAGCTGCAGGCCCGGCGCAGCGCAGGCGCCGGCATCGGTGCACTGCTGGCGCAGGCGCGCAACGCCTTTGCAGCGGGCCGGCTGGACGACGGTGACAGCAGCGCGCTGCCCCTGTTCCAGCGCATCCTGGTACTGCAGCCGGACAATCTGCCGGCGCTGGAAGGTCGCGAGGACGCACTGAGCGATCTGCTGCAGCAGGCCCGCATCCTGGCCGGGCGCGGCGAGCTGGCCCAGGCAGCCGCGATGCTGCAGCGTGCGCGCCAGTTCGATGCCGGCCACGCCGATCTGCCCGCCAGCCAGGAAGCATTGGCACAGGCCGTCGACCAGCGCCTGCGCCAGGCCCAGCGCGCCTTGCAGCGTCGGCAGCTGGAATCCGCAGCGAAGGGATTCCTCGCCGTGCTGGCAGTGGCGGTTGATGATTCCAGTGCCCAGCGCGGCCGCGAACAGACCTTGCAGGCGGTGCTGGCACGCAGCCAGAAGCAGGCCGACGATTTCCAGTTCGAAGCGGCGCAGGCCGATGCCGCACTGGCAGTGGAACTGGGTGCTTCGCCGGCGGCGCAACAGCAGCTCGCGCAACGCCTGCAGCGCGCCCAACAGGCGCAGAAGGCGCTGCAGCAGCCGGCGGTCAGCAACACGCAGCGCGAGCGCCAACTGCGCGACCACCTGCGCAGGATCGAGCGCGCCGAACGTGCCGGGCAATGGATCAGCCCCCCCGGGCACAGTGCGTTCGACGCGTTGCGCGAAGCGCAGTCACTGGCGCCACGCGATGCACGGGTGAAGGCTGCCGCAGCGCGGCTGCTGCCTGCCAGTCGCCGCTGCTTCGACGACAACCTGCGGCAGAACCGCGTGCAGGCCGCAGGTGCCTGCCTGCAGGCGTGGCAGACCCTGTCGCCGACCGCGGCCGGGCTTCCCTCGGCACGCCTGCGCCTGGCCCAGCGCTGGCTGGCGATCGGCAGCGAACGGCTCGGCAACGGCGATCTGGCTTTCGCGGCACACGCCGCCGAACAGGCCCGGTTGCTGCAACCGGACCTGGCCGAGCTGCCGGCGTTCGAAGACCGCCTGCGCCGCGCCGGCGGTCGCCCGGATTAGGTGAAGAACACCCGCTGCACGGTCGCGCGGGCAGCGTCGAGGGAGAAGTGCTCTGCGATGTTGGCCAGGCCGGCGTCGGACAACTGCTGCCACAGCTGCGGATCCTGGTACAGGCGGACCACCGCATGGGCGAAGCCCGCCGCATCATCGGCCACCAGCACGTCCTGGCCCGGGTGCAGGTGCATTCCTTCCACGGCGCAGGTGGTACCTACCACTGGCTGGCCATGGGCCATGCTCAGGTTGATCTTGCCCTTCACGCCGGCGCCGAAACGCAGCGGCGCGATGGAAATGCGTGCGCCGTCCATGTAGGGCGTGATGTCCTCGACGAAACCGTGCATCTGCACGCCGGGTTGGCGTGCGGCCAATGCCAGCAGCGATTCCGGTGTGGCGGCACCGATGCAGTGCAGGCGTACCTCGGGCAGGCGGGCGCGGATGCCGGCAAAGACTTCGCCGATGAACCACTCCATGGCATCCAGGTTCGGCGGATGGCGGAAGCCGCCGACAAACACCAGATCATGGCGCTGTTCGAACGGTTTGCCGGCGCCGGCGACGTCGTGCAGGTTGGAGATCAGCTCCACCTGCACGGAAGGGGCGTCGGCCTGCAGCTGCTCGCGCTCGGCGGCACTGACCAGCACGGTGACGTCGCACTGCTCCATCACCGCCAGCTCGCTGGCGCGGGTGCGCTCGGCGGCGCGCAGCAACCCGGCATCACCGGCGACTTCGGCACCACGACGTTCGCGCAGGTAGTGCAGGTCCACGGTGTCGAACACAGTGCGGGCCTGCGGCGCATAGCGCTTCAGCAGCGGCAGGCACTCGTGGGCGACATGGTGGCGGACCAGCAGCGCCACGTGGAAACGCGCACCGTGCGTTCGCAGCCAGCTGGCGACGCCATCGAGGAACGGCGCATACCAGACTTCCACGCCCATCCGCTGCAGTGCTTCGGTGGCGGCACCGCCATGTTCGCGGCGGGTGGGAACAAACACCACATGAGCGCCGCCCTGCAGCAGCAGGCGGATCAGGTTCACCTGGCGCAGTGACGCCGAATCGCGATCCGGCTGGGGTACTTCCTCGTCCAGGATCAACACCTGGCGTCGGCCACGCAGCAGCAGCGCGGGTGACGGCACTTCGCCCACCGCCGGATGGTGGGCCAGCTCGGTGGCCCAGCGGGCGGCGAAGATGGCCTGGTTGCGCACCTGGTAGGCCTTCACCCCGCTGCCGGTATCGGTGCCGTTGCTGGTGCCTTCATCGTGGATCACCCGGCTGGCTGGTTGCACCAGCACACGCAGGCCCTGGGCGCGAACGCGGAAGGCCAGATCGGTGTCCTCGTAGTACGCCGGCTTGTAACGGGTATCGAAGCCGCCCAGCTGCTGCCAGAGGGCGCGCGGCAGCATCAGCGCCGCGCCGGAGCAGTAGTCGACGTCGCGCAGGCTGGCAAAGCGTGGGTCGTCCGCCGCCTCGAAACGGCCGTAGCTCCAGCCGCTGCCGTTGGCGAAGATCACACCCCCTGATTCCTGCAGGCGGCCATCCGGGTACAGCAGCTGGCTGCCGACCAGGCCGGCGTCGGGCGTGCTGGCGAACGTGTCCAGCAGGGCATCCAGCCAGCCCGGCTGCGGCACCGTATCGTTGTTGAGCAGCACCACATAGCGGCCGCGTGCGCGCGACACGCCATCGTTGCAGGCCTCGATGAAGCCGCCGTTGTGCTCGCGCACCTCATAGCGCAGTCCGGCGACCTGCGGCATCCACTGCACGGTGGCGTCGCTGCTGCCGTCATCCACGACCAGGATCTCGCACGCCGCCAGCGGCGGATGTGCCGCCAGGGCGCGCAGGCAGGCCAGGGTATGGCCGACGTGGTTGTAGACCGGGATGACGATACTCACTTCCGGCGTTTCGCTGAACGGCACCGTGAAGGGGGCGAAATCCTGTGCCGGCGGCAGGAACAGCGGCGTTCGCGGCGCGGGAACGGCGCGCTGGGTATGCACGCGGATGCGCTGCCAGGTCGCCCGCCACCCACGGGTACGCAGGCTGGCCAGGCTCCGGCGGGCCAGGCCCGTGAGGCGGTTGATCAGGTATCGGATCTCGGCCAGGGACATCGCCATCCGGTTGCAACTCCAGCTTAAGCAGGGGAACCCGGGAGAATTCGCCAGCCGCAGCGGCTGGGGTAGACTCGCCAGACCCTACATTCTCGCATTCCCGTGCCCCGACGCTACGATTCCGACGACATCGACGATTTCGACGACGACGACCAGCAGGACAACGGCCCGCTGTGGCGGCGCCGGCTGATCACCTGGAGCATGGCTGCGGTCGCGTTGGGATTGGGTTTCCTCATTCCCTATACGCTGTACCTGAACCAGCAGGTGACCCAGCGTTTCGGCGAGCTGCGCTGGCAGATCCCGACGCGCGTCTACGCGCGCCCGCTGGTGCTCACCCCCGGCAAGGCGATGGATGCGTCCACGCTGAAGACCGAGCTGGCCGCCTCCGCCTACCGCGATGACGGCCAGGGCAAGGACCCGGCCACCTATGCGGTGAACGGCGGGCGCTTCGTCATCTCCAGCCGCGGCTACAACGACGTCGATGGCCGGGTTGCCCCGCGCCGGCTCGAGCTGTCACTGGCCGATGGTGCGGTCGCCTCGCTGCGCGACGCCGACAACCGCAAGGCCTTGAAGGCCGCGCGGTTGGACCCGGCCCGCATCGCCACCCTGTACGGCCAGAAGCAGGAAGAACGCCGCCTGATCCGCATGGACGAGGCGCCGGACCTGCTGGTGACCGGCCTGCAGGCGGTGGAGGACAAGGACTTCAACCGCCACCACGGCATCGACCTGTCCGGCATCGCGCGCGCGGTGTGGGTAACCATCCGCTCCGGTGGCCAGAGCCGCCAGGGCGCCTCTACGCTGACCCAGCAGCTGGCCCGCAGCGGCCTGCTCGGCATCGGCAAGGAGCAGACGGTTACCCGCAAATTCAACGAAGTGCTCTACGCGCTGATCATGGAAGCGCGCTACGACAAGCGCACCATCTTCGAGGCCTACCTCAACCAGGTGTACCTGGGCCAGCGTGGCAGCCAGGCCATCCATGGCATGTCCTCTGGCGCCGAGTTCTGGTTCGGTCGCGACCTGCAGTCGCTGGAGACCGAGCAGATCGCGCTGCTGATCGGCCTGGTCAAGGGCCCGTCCTTCTACGACCCGCGGCGCAATCCGGAACGCGCGCTGGATCGCCGCAACTTCGTGCTGGGCAAACTCCACGAAGCCACGCTGATCGATGACGCCGAGTACCAGCGTGCGTTGAAGGCCCCGCTGGGCGTGCCCAAGACGCCGGGCCTGGTTGCCGCCAACCGCTTCCCCGCCTATGTTGATCTGGTCCGCCGCCAACTGGGTCACGACTATCCGGAATCTGCCCTGCAGGGCGCCGGCCTGAGCGTGATGACCGGTATGTCGCCGTCCGCGCAGGCCTATGCCGAAGGCGCGGTGACCCGCACCATCAAGTCGCTGGAGAGCAAGCGTCGCCCCGAACTGCAGGCCGGCATGGTGCTGACCGACGTGCACAACGGTGACGTGCTGGCGGTGATCGGCAGCCGTGAAGTGTCCGAGGTCGGCTTCAACCGTGCGATCGAAGCACAGCGCCCGGTCGGCTCGTTGCTGAAGCCGTTCGTGTACCTGCTCGCGTTGGCGCAGCCGGACCGCTACTCGCTGGCCAGCTGGGTCGACGATTCACCGGTGACCGTCCAGCTCGGCCGCGGCCGCAACTGGAACCCGGGCAACGCGGACAACCGCAGCCACGGCACCGTGCGCCTGATCGACGCGCTGGCGCATTCCTACAACCAGGCCACGGTGCGCGTGGGCATGCAGGTCGGCCCCGAGCGTGTGACCCAGCTCATCCACGTGCTGGCCGGCATCAAGGCCGAGGCGAATCCGGCGGTGATTCTCGGTTCGACCGACCAGAGCCCGTACGCGATGGCCCAGCTGTACCAGTTCCTCGCGTCCGGTGGCGAAATCCAGCCGCTGCATGCGGTGCGTGGCGTGCTCGATCCGCAGGGCAAGCTGCTCAAGCGTTACGACAAGACCCCGGCACCGGCCCAGGAAGGCGACTCGATTGCCGCCAACCTGATCAGTGTCGGCCTGCAGCAGGTGGTTGCCAGCGGCACCGCGCAGCGCCTGAACGCCGATGGCCTCGGCCGCCTGCAGCCGGCCGGCAAGACCGGTACCACCAACGATGGCCGCGACAGCTGGTACGCCGGTTACACCGGCGATCATCTGGCGGTGATCTGGATCGGCAACGACCAGAACGAGCAGGCCGGCCTGTACGGTGCCACCGGCGCGATGCGGGTCTGGTCGGGCATCTTCCAGCGCCTGCCGAGTGCGCCACTGCGGGTCAGCAACAAGGGCCTGGACTGGCAGTCGGTGGCGCCGACCGGACTCAACAGCACGGATGAAGGCTGCCCGGGCGCGCGTCGTTTCCCGTTCGTGGTGGGCTATTCACCGGCCTATGCACCGTGTGCGCCGGCGGTGTCGCCGGACGGGCAGGGTGCCGAAGGCGAGGGCGGTGGCTGGCGTAGCTGGTTCGGCCTGGACCGCAAGCCTGAGCCGCCTGCTGAACCTGCCGCGGCGCCCGCCGCCGCCACTCCTCCCCCCGAGCCGATGATGCCGATGAACATGCGATCCCTGCTGCAGCCCCTGGCCCTGACCGGCCTCAGCCTGGCCCTGGCCGCCTGCGTCAGCAGCGCACCGCCGGTGGCCAAGCCGCCGGTTGATACCACCACGCCGGCACAGCGCCTGGCTGCGGTGGATGCGGCCGCAGGTCCGGACGACAAGGAGCTGTCGGTGCAGCCTCTGCGTGATTCGCAGGTGGAAGACCTGCGGGTGACCGCACAGACGCAGCGCCAGGCCAACGACCTGGCCGGTGCCGCCAGCAGCCTGGACCACGCGCTGGAAATCGTGGCCGGTGACCCGGCGGTGCTGCAGGAGCGTGCCGAGCTGGCGCTGTTGCAGGGCCAATGGGCACAGGCTGAGACGTTCGCGCGCAAGGCGGTGGATCTGGGCTCGAAGACCGGGCCGCTGTGCCGCCGGCACTGGGCGACGATCGAGCAGTCGCGTCTGGCGCGCGGCGAGAAGGAAAATGCGGTGTCGGCGCATGCGCAGATTGAAGGTTGCACGGTGCCGGGGATCAAGCGGTACTGAGGTATTCCACTCCATCGGGCGCTGCCCCCTCTGCGGCGCGCGCTCGCACTGATGGATACAGGTGATGGGACGGGTAGGTGGGGCGTGCAGGACACGCCGTAAACCCATCCTTGGGGGCTCGATGGCGCCATCCATGGCGCCAACGGTCCTGCACGCCCCACCCACCCGGCCCGCTATACATCGCGCGGGCCGCAGGCAAGAACAAAATCAAAATCAAAAGCGGGTCGCGCGCTGCGCGCGCTCGCGGTAGTTCGTCCTCTTTTCCCGTTCCCTCAACCGCTTTTGACATCCCAGTCGAGCAAGCTCGACTCTACGAAGCGCGTGCCTCCGTCACCGGGGCACTGTCGAAGGTGGGGGACTGTGGGTTTGCGGGGTGTCCGCGGCATGGATGCCGCGGCCAAGCCCCCAAGGACGGGTTTACGGCGTCCCCGCAAACCCACAGTCCCCCACCCAGCCCTCAGTGCAACCCAGAGCCATGACCGCTGTTACCGTTGCTTGTGCTCTGGCTTGAAACGGGTGCCGGGCAGCGCCCGGCCGGGTATCCTTTCCCTCTGATGTCCGACCTTGTCCATGCCAGCCGCGAAGCCCTCAGCGACGGCGGCGCGCTCGCCTCGCACCTGGATGCATTCGTCCCGCGTCCGGCACAGCTGCACCTGACCGAAGCCATCGCCGATGCGCTGCAGCAGCGTGATCTGCTGCTGGCCGAGGCCGGTACCGGCACCGGCAAGACGTTTGCCTATCTGGTGCCGGTGCTGCTGTCCGGGTTGCGCACCATCATCTCCACAGGCACCCGCGCGCTGCAGGACCAGCTCTACCACCGCGATCTGCCACGGGTGCGCCAGGCACTCGGGGTCGGCCTGCGCAGTGCGCTGCTGAAAGGGCGTGCGAACTACCTGTGCCGCTATCGCCTGCAGCAGGCGCGCGGCGAACCGCGGTTTTCCAGTCCCGAGCAGGCCGCGCAGTTCCAGCGCATCCTGGCCTGGTCCGGTCGCTCGGAGTTCGGTGACATCGCCGAGCTCGACGGGCTGGCCGACGACTCCCCATTGCTGCCGATGGTCACCTCCACCGTCGACAACTGCCTGGGCACCGATTGCCCGTTCTGGGATGACTGCTTCGTGGTGCGTGCGCGGCAGCGTGCACAGGCTGCCGATGTGGTGGTGGTCAACCATCACCTGCTGCTGGCCGATCTGGCCCTGAAGCAGGATGGCTTCGGTGAACTGCTGCCGGGCGCCCAGGCCTTCGTCATCGACGAGGCGCACCAGTTGCCCGAACTGGCCGCGCAGTTCTTCGGCGAGGGTTTTGGCATGCGCCCGTGGCAGGAGCTCGGGCGCGATTGCCTGGCTGAAGCACGCGGTGTGGGCGGCGCGCAGTCGGCGCTGCAGGAACCGGTCGACCAGTTGCAGCAGGCGCTGCTGGCGCTGCGTTCGGCGATGGAGGGACTGCCGCCGCGTGGCACGCAATGGCGCGCGCTGGCGATGCCACAGGTGCGCGACGGATTCGATACGGTGATGGCAGGGTTGGTGACCCTGGAGCAGGCATTGCAGCCGCTGCGCGAAGCGGCGGCGGGTCTGGATGCCTGTCATGCGCGGGCGCGCGAGGCGGTCTCGCGGCTCAGCCGCTGGCTGGGCGATGACGAACCCACTCTCGATTTCGACACCGATCCGTCGGAAGCGAGCAGTGCGGCCGATGTGCTCTGGTACGAGCTTACGCCGCGTGGTTTCCGTTGCCAGCGCACGCCGATGGATGTGTCCGGTCCGCTGCGTGAGCATCGCGAGCGCAGCCGTGCCGCGTGGATCTTCACTTCGGCAACGCTGACCGTGGGCGGTGGTTTCGATCACATCGCCACCCGCCTGGGCCTGGACGATCCGCACACGCTGGTGCAGCCAAGTCCGTTCAATTGGCCCGAGCAGGCGCTGTGCTACCTGCCCGAAGGCCTGCCCGATCCGGCGGCGCGCGGGTTTGGCACCGCGCTGATCCAGACCTTGCGGCCGGTGTTGCAGGCCTCGCAGGGCAGGGCCTTCCTGTTGTTCGCCTCGCACCGTGCATTGCGTGAGGCCGCCGAGGCATTGCGCGACGGGCCGTGGCCGTTGTTCGTGCAGGGTGAGGCGCCGCGTGCGACGCTGCTGCAGCGCTTCCGTGAATCGGGCAATGGCGTGCTGCTGGGCTCGGCCAGTTTCCGCGAGGGCGTGGATGTGGTCGGCGAAGCGCTGAGCGTGGTGATGATCGACAAGCTGCCGTTTGCGGCGCCGGATGACCCGGTGTACGAGGCGCGGCTGGAGGCGATCCGCAGCCAGGGCGGCAATCCGTTCCGCGACGAGCAGTTGCCGCAGGCGGTGATCGCATTGAAGCAGGGTGTCGGCCGCCTGATCCGCAGCGAGAGCGACCGTGGCGTGCTGGTACTGTGCGACCCGCGCCTGCTCAACCGGGGCTATGGCCGGGTCTTCCTCGATTCGCTGCCGCCGTTCCGGCGTACTCGCAGCCTGGCCGATGTGCAGGCCTTCTTTACGCCACAATGGGCGCCCGTGTCCGATGATGCGGCTGCCCCAGTCGCTGTTGCGACCGGCCCTGAGCCGGCGCCCGGTGCCACGTTCCCCCTGTTCTGACCCGAACCGATGAAACTGCTCGCCTTTGAAACCGCCACCGAAGCCTGTTCCGTTGCCCTGCATGTCGATGGGCAGGTGCTGGAACGCTTCGAGATCGCCCCGCGCCGGCACGCCGAACTGAGCCTGCCGTGGGCGGAGGCGCTGCTGGCCGAAGCCGGCATCAGCCGCCGCCAGCTGGACGGCATCGCGCTCAGCCGCGGCCCGGGTGCGTTCACTGGCGTACGCCTGGCTATCGCGATTGCCCAGGGCATCGCACTGGCACTGGACCGTCCGCTGTTGCCGGTCTCGACGCTGCAGGTGCTGGCGTTGCGGGCACCGACGGAAGAAACGCAGATCCTGTCAGCGATCGATGCGCGGATGGGCGAACTCTACGTTGCCCGCTTCGAGCGCGTGGACGGCCTGCCGGTGGCGCGTGATGCTGAGCGCGTATGCGCACCCGCTGCGGAGTCGCTGCCGGAAGGGCTGTCCGCCTACGGTGTGGGTACCGGTTTCGGCGCAGCCGAGGGCGCACTGGTGGCGCAACTTGGGGCTGGCCTGCGTGGATTCGATGCCGCCGCATTGCCGCGCGCGTCGGACGTACTGGCACTGGCGGTGCGGGCCTTCGCGCGCGGCGAAGCCATCGCACCGGAGAAGGTCGAGCCGGCCTATCTGCGCGACAACGTGGCACTGACCCTGGTCGAGCAGCAGGCGGCGCGCGAGGCGAAGGCGAAGGCCAACGGCTGAGCCCCTCGTGGCGGGGGTGGTTGCGTAGATCAAAAGCCGTGGTTTGGCCGGGCGGGTGGGCTGCGCAGGGGGCGCTGCAAGTACGTCCCTGTAAGCTCGGTCGCCGCTTGCCCGTGTGCGCTGTCCTGCGCACACGGCAAGACCGGGGTTGGGCGTCCTGCCCAACCCGCCCGAGGCATGCCTCGGGCCCATGCGGCTCACGCCCCTGCGCAGCCCACCCGCCCGGCCTCTGACAGTTCCCGTGTGCGTCCGCCACGGAAAATCAAAAAAAGAAAAGTCAAAGTCAAAAGCGGGTCGCTTCGCTCGCATCCACGCGTGGCGTGGATGTGTGTCGACCAAGGTCGACACCTACCAATAGCAAAAATGCGCCGTGATCTGTCAAAGGTGGGGCGGTGTGGGCTTGCAGGACCGTTGGCGCCATGGATGGCGCCATCGAGCCCCCAGGGACGGGTTTACGGCGTGTCCTGCAAGCCCACACCGCCCCGCCAAACCCAAAGCCCAACCGCAGCTCTTGATCTTGCTGTTGCAGTTGCTTGGGCTTGCAGCGGGTCCCGGGCCGCAGGCCCGGGCAACAAACCCTACCGGTCGTCGTGCAGGGTGCCGCCCGGCAGGAACACCCACGTGCGCGTGACCTGCAGGATATCGATCTCATCCTCGGTCTTCGGCAACGGCGGGAACGGCTGCGCCAGCTTCACCACCCGCAGAGCCGCCTCATCCAGCAACGGCGTCCCGCTCGAACGCAGGATCCGGCTGCTTTCCACGCTGCCATCGCGGCGCACACCCACGCTGATCA
This sequence comes from Stenotrophomonas sp. 86428_Sma, assembly GCF_056481585.1. Classification (NCBI taxonomy): domain Bacteria; kingdom Pseudomonadati; phylum Pseudomonadota; class Gammaproteobacteria; order Lysobacterales; family Lysobacteraceae; genus Stenotrophomonas; species Stenotrophomonas sp. 86428_Sma. Next base: position 3,776,200 of record NZ_CM151156.1, on the reverse strand, counting down.
CCACCTGGCCACCCAGGCGGCGCTGCCGGGCCTCGTCCGGGTAGTTCAGGTTGCCGACGCGCTCGGCGCGATCGACCCAGGCACGCAGGTAGTTGGCATAGGCATATTCGCGCGTGCTGGCCGACACGAACTTGCGGTTCGGACGCTTGGCGTACTGCGCCGAGCGCAGGTGCACTTCGGCGGCCAGGCGCGCCATCTCCACGTCGCGCTGTTCGCGTGCGCTCAAGGGCGCATCCGGTTCGGGCTGATCCGGCGTGGGCCGGGACTGTGCCTGCGCGACCACCTCTTCGCCATTGCGGCTGCTGACCACCCGCGCCTGCGGCGGCGGAACCGGTGCGGCCGATTGCTGCTGCTGTGGCACCGGGCTGATTCCGGATTGCGCCTGCGGCACGATGCCGGCCTGGTTGTCGCGCGGACGCTGCGCGCGGTCATGCTCGCCACCGCCTTCCTGGTTGGCCGCGGCCAGGAAATCGGCCTGCTTCGGCGTCAATGCGGTGCGGGTCTGGCTGAAGATCACTTCCAGCGTCGGCACCAGCGGTGCATCGCCCTTCACGGCGAAGCCCACGCCCAGGATCAGCAGGGCGTGGACCAGCACCGACAGCGCGATGGTCGCCCCCAGCCGTTGCGCTTCGCGCGGCGGCGGGGGCAGTACGGCAGATGCGGCAGACATCAGCGCAGGCCGGCCTCGAGTGCGTCGAACAGGGTGCCGGCAATGTTCAGGCCGTACTGTGCGTCCAGTTCGCGCACGCAGGTCGGGCTGGTCACGTTGACCTCGGTCAGGTAATCACCGATCACGTCCAGGCCGACGAAGCGCATGCCGCGACGCTTCATCTCCGGCCCGACCTGGGCGGCGATCCAGCGGTCGCGCTCGCTCAGCGGGCGGCCTTCGCCGCGGCCACCGGCGGCGAGGTTGCCGCGGAATTCATCACCCTGCGGGATGCGCGCCAAGCAGTAGTCGACGGGTTCGCCATCGACCAGCAGGATGCGCTTGTCGCCAGCGGTGATGTCGGGAATGAACTTCTGTGCCAGCGCCATCCTGTGGCCGCCGTCGGTCAGGGTTTCCAGGATCACATTCAGGTTCGGATCGCCCTGGCCGCTGCGGAAGATCGAGCGGCCGCCCATGCCATCCAGCGGCTTCAGAACCGCCTGGCCGTGTTCCAGGGCAAAGGCCTTCAGCGCCTTGGCATCGCGGCTGACCAGGGTCGGCGGGCAGCACTGCGGGAACAGCAGGGCGGCCAGCTTCTCGTTGTAGTCGCGCAGGCCCCGCGGGTTGTTGACCACGCAGGCACCGGCAGCGGCGGCCACGTCCAGCACCTGGGTGTCGTAGATGTACTCGGCGTCGACCGGCGGGTCCTTGCGCATCAGCACGATCTGGCCGGGACCGAACTCGGTACGGCTGAACGCACCCAGCTCATACCAGCCGGCCGGGTCGTCGCGCACCTGCAGCGGTGCGGTCTGGGCCACCGCCACGCCACCTTCCAGGGCCAACCCGCCCGGGCGCACGTAGTGCAGGGCATGGCCGCGGCGCTGGGCTTCCAGCAACATGGCGAAGGTGGTGTCCTTGGCGATCTTGATGTGGGCGATGGGGTCCATCACCACGATGACGTTCAACGGCATGGGCGCACCTGTCTGGCAAGGCGTTGATGGTAGCGGCAACGCCGGTCGCGCGCCTCCCTGCCGTACTGCAACGCAGCGTCCGCCCGGCGGTCGCGCACGCATTGCGAAACCCGTCACGTTCAGGAGGGTGCCATGCCCCGCGCCATGGGGCGGCCTTGAAGCGGGCGCGGAAAGTGCGATATAGATACGCTTTCGTAGCGGCCCCCGCCAGAGATCGGGCCGTGCGCTTGGGGATAGGCAATGACTGAAAACACGACTGCGGGCGGGGAACTCGCAGGACTCCGGGTGATGGTCATCGATGATTCGAAGACCATCCGCAGGACTGCGGAAACGCTGCTCAAGCGCGAAGGTTGCGAGGTGGTCACCGCCACCGACGGCTTCGAAGCGCTTGCGAAGATCGCAGACCAGCAACCGCAGATCATCTTCGTCGACATCATGATGCCGCGCCTGGACGGGTACCAGACCTGTGCGCTGATCAAGGGCAACCAGCTGTTCAAGGCGACCCCGGTCATCATGCTGTCGTCCAAGGATGGCCTGTTCGACAAGGCGCGGGGACGCATCGTCGGCTCGGAGCAGTACCTGACGAAGCCTTTCACGCGTGAAGAACTGCTGGGTGCCATCCGCACATACGTCAACGCCTGACCAGGGGGGAAAGGCACAATGGCTCGTATCGTTCTGATCGAGGATTCACCGACCGACCGCGCGGTGTTCACCCAGTGGCTGCGCCGTGCCGGCCATGAGGTGCTGGAAGCAGACAACGCCGAGGATGGACTGCAGCTGGTCCGCGACCAGGTGCCGCAGCTGGTGCTGATGGACGTGGTCCTGCCCGGCATGAGCGGCTTCCAGGCCACCCGCGCGATGGCCCGTGACGCGGCGATCAAGCACATCCCGGTGATCATCGTCAGCACCAAGGCGATGGAAACCGACAAGGCATGGGGCCTGCGCCAGGGCGCAGCCGATTACATCGTCAAGCCGCCGCGCGAGGATGAACTGATCGCGCGGATCAACGAACTGGTGGCCTGATGCGCTCGCCCTTCGACATTCTCGAAGCCTACGAACGGCGCAGCCTGGCCCATGCGGTGCAGCTGCCCGAGCGGCAGTTCGCCCAGGACCTCTGGCGTGGCGTGGGCTACCGCGTCGGCCAGCGCCGGCTGGTGTCCGATTTCCGCGAAGTGGTGGAAATCGTGCCGATGCCGCCGGTGACCCCGGTGCCGTGCGCGCAGCCCTGGCTGCTGGGCGTGGGCAACCTGCGCGGCAACCTGTTCCCGGTGGTCGACCTGAAGTACTTCCTGGAAGGCACGCGTACCGTGCAGCAGGAAGGCCAGCGCGTGCTGATCATGCGCCAGGCCGGCGGCGACGTCGCGCTGACCATCGATGAACTGTTCGGCCAGCGCAGCTTCGAACTGGACCAGCAGATCGCGGCCGGCACGCTGGCCGAAGGACGTTACGGCCACTTCGTCGATCGCGCCTTCCACGCCGACGGCCACGACTGGGGCGTGTTCTCGCTCTCGCTGCTGTCGCGTACCCCTGAATTCCGGCAAGCCGCGGCCTGAGGCCGGGCATCGCCCCCTGCATTGAAGATCGAGGTTGAACGATGAGTACTGCTTCGGACGCCACCAAGACCGGCAAGCTGCGGCTGGGCGGCAGCAACCTCTGGTTGTTCCTGCTGCTGGCATCGATGATCCTGTTCGGCGTCAACACCGGCGTCGCCACCTGGCAGGGCAGTCGCCTGGCCGATGCCGGCTCCAAGGCGGCCGATCTGCAGGTGCTGTCACAGCAGCTGGCCAACCAGGGCCGTGATGCGGTGGGCGGCAACGCGCAGGCGTTCACCGCCTTCAAGGCGACCCGCAACGCGATCGAACAGAACGTGTCGACCCTGCAGGGGCGCTACGGCAAGGAGCCGGGCGTGTCGGGTGCGATCGCCACCCTGGCCGAAACCTGGGCGCCGCTGGGCAAGCAGGCCGGGCAGCTGGTCGCCAGTGAACCGGCGGTGCTGGCGCTGGCCGGCAATGCCAACAACTTCACCGGCGCGGTGCCGGGCCTGCAGGCCCAGCTGAACGAGCTGGTGCGTGCGATGTCCGCCTCGGGCGCGCCGTCGTCGCAGGTGTACAGCGCCCTGCAGCAGGTGGTGGTGGCCGGCTCCATGGCCCGTCGCGTGACCGAAATGCGCGCCGGTGGCAGCGCTGCGGCGACGTCCGGCGATGCACTGGCACGCGACATCACCGTGTTCTCGCAGGTGCTCGACGGCCTGCGCAACGGCAACGAGGAACTGGGCATCACCGCCGTGCGTGGTGCTGCCGCCGTGGCCGCGCTGGAGCAGTCGCAGCAGAAGTGGGAAGCGATGAAGCAGGACGCCGACGCGATCCTGGCCAGCTCGCGCCAGCTGTTCGCCGCACAGTCGGCGGCCACTGCGCTGGGCCAGGGGTCGGCACACATGCTGGACGACAGCCGCAAGCTGTTCGAGGCGTTCTCCTCGTTCGGCTCGGTGTCCGATACCCGCCTGTTCCCGAACTTCTGGATCGGCGTGGTCTCCGGTGCGCTGTCGCTGATCGCGATCATCGGCTTCGTATCCACCAACGTGCGCAGCCGCTCGCGCGAGCAGGAACTGCGCTACCAGACACAGGTGGAATTCAACAGCCGCAACCAGCAGGCGATCATGCGGTTGCTGGACGAAATCTCCTCGCTGGGTGAGGGCGACCTGACCGTGAAGGCCTCGGTGACCGAGGACATGACCGGCGCCATCGCCGACGCGATCAACTACGCGGTGGACGAGCTGCGCCACCTGGTGACCACCATCAACGACACCTCGGCCAAGGTCGCGCTGTCCACCCAGGAAACCCAGGCCACCGCCATGCAGCTGGCAGAGGCGGCGGGCCATCAGGCCAACCAGATCACCTCGGCCTCGGACCGCATCGGTGAAATCGCGGCGAGCATCGAACAGGTGTCGCGCAACTCGGCCGAGTCGGCCGACGTGGCACAGCGCTCGGTGGTGATCGCCGCCGAAGGTGCCGGCGTGGTGCGCGAGACCATCCAGGGCATGGACCAGATCCGTGACCAGATCCAGGAAACCTCCAAGCGCATCAAGCGCCTGGGCGAGTCGTCGCAGGAAATCGGCTCGATCGTGGAACTGATCAACGACATTTCCGAGCAGACCAACATCCTGGCATTGAACGCAGCGGTGCAGGCGGCTTCGGCCGGTGAAGCGGGCCGCGGTTTCGCGGTCGTGGCCGACGAAGTGCAGCGCCTGGCAGAACGCACCTCGGGCGCAACCCGACGCATCGAGAACCTGGTGCAGGCGATCCAGGCCGATACCAACGAAGCGGTCACCTCGATGGAACAGACCACCGCCGAAGTGGTGTCCGGTGCACGCCTGGCCGAGGACGCCGGCACCGCGCTGACCGAAATCGAGCGCGTCTCCAACGCCCTGAACACCCTCATCAAGAACATCTCCATCGCCGCCCAGCAGCAGTCGGCTGCGGCCTCGGACATCACCCGCACCATGGGCGTGATCCGGCAGATCACCGGCCAGACCTCGCAGGGTGCCGGGCAGACCGCCGAATCGATCGGCCACCTCGCGCAGCTGGCGGCCGACCTGCGTCGTTCGGTCGCCGACTTCAAGCTGCCGGCGTGACGCGGGCAGGGCGGCGAGCAAGGAACCAGTCGATGAAGCATTTCCATTCCCCACGCCAGAACTCGCGCGGCTTCCGCGCGGCGGCGAACGGAGCGCGTCCATGAGCAGTCTGCGCGATGCGATGAGCCACGCAGCGCTGGGCTGGGTCAAGCCCGAGCTGGACGAGACCCTGCGCCAGGTGCGCAACGAGGTCGAGTACTACGCGGAAGACCCGGCCGATGCCAGTCGCATGCGCATCTGCGCCGGCTACCTGCACCAGGTGCAGGGCACCCTGCGCATGGTCGAGCTGTACGCCCCGGCGATGGTGGCCGAGGAGCTGGAACAGCTGGCCAATGCCATCGGCGCCGGTAGCGTGGCTGATCGGGATGAAGCCTGCGCGACCCTGATGCGCGGCAGCGTGCTGCTGCCCGATTACCTGGAGCGCCTGCAGAACGGCCACCGCGACATTCCGATCGTGCTGATGCCGCTGCTCAACGAAATCCGTGCCGCGCGTGGCGAAGAGGGCGTGCATGACAGCGTGCTGCTGGCGTTCGCGCCGGACAGCGTCAGCGCCACCGAGGCCGAGCTGGACCATGCCCGGGGCAGCCTGAGCGGGCGCAACCGCGAGCTGCTGGATACCGTGGGCAGCGCGGTGAAGGAAGAACTGCTGCGCATCAAGGATGCGCTGGACCTGCACCTGCGTACTGGCGGTGCGCCCGAACAGCTGCAGACCCAGGCCAACGAACTTGGCGCCGTGGCCGATACGCTGGGCATGATGGGCCTGGGCGTTGCCCGCGGCGTGGTCGTGCAGCAGCGCGATGCGCTGCGTGGCGTGGTCGAAGGGCGCCAGCAGATCGACGAGAACCTGCTGCTGGATATCGCCGGCGCATTGCTCTACGTGGACGCGTCGCTGGACGACCAGGTCGCCCATCTGGGCGCCGGCGGCAGTGGCGAAGATGACCCCAGCGCGGTGGAGAACCGGCGCACGGTGGAGGTGCTGGCACATGAGGCCATCGCCAACTTCGCCACCGCCCGCGAGCATTTCGTCGCTTTCATTGAAACCAGCTGGAACCATGCCGAGCTGCAGGACGTGCCGCGCCTGCTGGGCGATGTCTCCGGTGCGCTGCGCATGCTCGACCTGAACACCGCCGCCGATTACCTGCGCGGTGTGCAGCAGTACATCGAAGCCGAGCTGATCGGTCGCCAGCGCGTGCCCAGTGGCCGCCAGCTGGACACCCTGGCCGATGCCATGGCCAGCCTGGAGTACTACCTCGAGGCTCTGCGCGACCGCCGCCCGGGCCGCGAGGACATCCTCGACATCACCCGCAGCAGCCTTGAAGCGCTGCGCTATTGGCCGTTGCCGGACCGCAATGCGGTGGCGCCTGTTGCCGCCGCGCCGATTCCGTTCGCATCGCTGCTGGTGGACCGCGAGCCGATCGCGCTGCAGACCGAGCCGGTGCAGCCGGAGCCCATCGAGATTCCGGTGCAGCCGGCCGCGCCCGCCGCCGGTACGGTGCCGGTGCCGCTGCCGGACTTCACCTTCGATCCGCCACCGGCCGCGCCTGCACCGGAGGTGGTGGACAACCGCCTGATGTTCGGGGCGCTGGGGAGTGTCGCCTCCACACCGCTGCCGCTGCATGACGACGCGGATGCACCGCTGGTGTTCGCCGCGTCCAGCGCGCCTGCGCCCGAGGTACCGCAATGGGATCTCGCACCGTTCCATCCGGACTCCGAGCCGACCGCGAGTGCCGAAGACGAGCGCAGTCCGACCTTCGCCAGCTTCGACCCGGTCAGTTTCGAACGGGCCGAAACCAGCGTGGAACCGGCGCCGCAGTGGACATTGTCGGAGGCAACACCGCCGGCATTGGCCGATGTGGCTGTGATGGATGTCGAGGACGACGTCGACGCGTCGGTGCCCTTTGACACCGCTGACGTTGCCGCGCCCGTGTTCGACCCGGTGGCTGCCGAGCACGATGTGGTCGCCGCCGGTGACGACGTGGTGTTCCGTTTCGACGCCGATGCGCTGGACAATGCCGACGACGTGCTGTCGCTGCACGCGATGGAGACGCTGTCGCTGGACGACGACGCCGGGTTGCACCCGGCGCTGGAGATCGTCGATCCCGCTGCATCCGTGCGGCTGGACGAAAGCCCTGTGGTTGCCGAAGCGGACGCGGTTCCGGCGGATGTGCAGGAGGACGTGCCCGCGCCGATGGCCGAGGTGCTGACGCCGGTCTCCGATGCACCGGCACCGGCGGTGTCGGTGATTGATATCGACACCATCGCGCCCATCGACTTCAGCGAAGCCGACGCGCAGTTCTTCGCCGAGCTGAGCGCCGCGGCGGCCGATTTCAATCCGCAGGCCATGGCGGCTCCACCGGCTGCGGACATCCCGGTCGTGGCCGGCACCGAGACCGGCTTCGAGGCCGGCTTCGACGACGATGCCGAGAACATCGACGAGGACATCCGCGAGGTGTTCCTGGAAGAGTTCGACGACGAGCTGGCCAACCTGGGCACGCTGCTGCCGGCATGGCGCATGCAGCTGGACAACATGGACCGGCTGCGGCCGATCCGCCGCATCTTCCACACCCTCAAGGGCAGTGGCCGCCTGGTGGGTGCACGCACCCTGGGCGAGTTCGCCTGGAAGATCGAAGGCATGCTCAATCGCGTGCTCGATGGCAGTCGCCCGGCGACTCCGGCGGTGCTGGCGATGGTCGACAACGCCCATGCCGCGCTGCCGCAGCTGAACGCCGCGCTGCGCCATGGCCAGCGCATCAGCGTGGACCTGCAGGCGATGCAGGCCATTGCCGATCGGGTCGGTGCCGGCGAGGAGACCTTCTACGTGCCGTTGCCGGCTGCGGCCGCACCGGCAGCGACACTGGCCGAGTCCGAAGGCGAAGACGAAATCAGCCGCCTGCTGGAAGCCGAGGCCGCTGCGTCGGCGCAGGCCGATGCCACGGCGGTGGCGGAAGACGCCGGTACCCCGGCCAACATCGACAGCGTACTGCGCGAGATCCTCGAGGCCGAGGTCGAAGTCCACCAGGCGACCCTGCAGGAATGGCTGCGCTCGGCGCAGCAGGCACCGCAGCCGGTCAGCGACGCACTGCTGCGTGCGGTGCACACCATGAACGGCGCCTTCGCGATGACCGAAGTGCCGGAAATCACGGCGGTCACCGGCGGTGCCGAGTCCTACATCAAGCGTGCACTGGCTGCGGACGTGGTGCCTGGTGACGAAGGCGTTGCCGCACTGGGGGCGGCCGCGCAGGCGATCACCGCGACCATGGAAGCGCTGCAGGCCGAGCAGCCGCGCATTGTTCCGCAGGAAGCGCTGGTGCAGCGCCTGCAGGCGCTGGCCGGCGAACTGCCGGAAGCGCGCTGGCCGCTGTTCGCGCTGGAAGACGAGGACGAAGAGGGCGTCGAGCTGGCGCCTGATGCCGAGCAGGCATCCGCGGCCGAAGCGCCGCTGGCCGGGCTGGACACGCTGGACGAAACCAGCATGCAGTCCGCTTTCGATGCGGCGACCGATCTCATTGCCGAGCCGCAGTCGCATGCCGAAGATGCGCTGGAACCGGTTCCAGCTGCAACCGGGCTGGAGGCGCTGGACGTCGCAGCCGACAGCGGCCTGGACGTGGGTGAGCTGACCGCCAGCGACGATCTTTCGCGTTACTTCGACGCCGGCTGGCCGTCGGTTCCGGGCGAAGGTGAACCTGCCTCAGACGACACCGGCGCGATTGAATCGATCCAGCCGATTGAAAGTGCGCCTGATGTTGCCCAGGACGAATCAGATGCCGTGCCGGCGATCGCGACGGTCGACGACGCTGACCTGACCATGGCGGACGATCTGTCGCCGTACCTCGACGCCAGTGCGCTGCCGGTGGATGACCGCGACGCGGAAGAGTTGCCGGTGTCTGCGGAAGTTGACGCGATCGACCTGAATACGCCGTTGCCGTTTGATTCGGACAGTGACGATGACAACGTCATTGACGACGCTGCTGCACTGCCACTCGACAGCGAGCTGTCGAGCCTGCAGGATGAAATGGCTGTGCCGGGTTTTGCAGAACCAGTCACGCTGGCAGCCGCGCTCGAGGCCGGCCTGCACGTGATCGAGGAGGAGCAGACCCTGGACGACGACGGGCAATGGCCCGTGATCGGCCTCCAGGCCAGCGAACTCGCGCCGGGTGAGGCAGATGCCTTTGCCGAGGATGCGGACGTCGGCGGGGAGGCGGCGGTCGGTGAAGGAGAGAGCGCCGATCAGCCGTCCCCGGCGACGGTGATTGAGGAGATCACCGCGGAGGCGCCGCAGGGCGGCACTGCTGCGGTGCGCTTCTTCGAAATGGAAGACGCACCGGGCCAGGGTACGGTCGATGCCGATGCACAGGTTGCAGCGACCGACATCGTGCCGCGTGCGCCGCACCACGAGCAGGCACCTGTTGAGGCGGATGCCGAAGACGGCACCGATGCACTCGACTTCAGCGTGTACGACCGCGAACTGGTCGATATCTTCGTCGAGGAAGGCAAGGACCTGCTCGACCACTGCGATGGCCTGATCAGCGAACTGCGCGATGCGCCGCAGGACCGCGAGGTACTGGCCGGCCTGCAGCGTGATCTGCACACCCTGAAGGGTGGCGCACGCATGGCTGGCATCAACGCCATCGGCGACCTTGGCCACAGCATCGAATCGCTGCTGGAGGCGGTGGCCGCGGGCCGTACCGAGATCGAGCGCCGCGACGTGCAGTTGCTGGAGCGTGGGTTCGATCGCCTGCACCAGCTGCTCACCCGCACCGGCGCGCACCGCGTGGTGGAGCCGGCGCAGGATCTGGTCGAAGCCTTCGAGGTCCGCACCACCATCGATATCGCCGCAGCCGCTGCGGCCGCGCGTGCGGCCAGCGAGATCGAGACCGTGCCCGCACAGGCCGCGGGCCCACTGGCGGCCCCGATCGAAGCGCCGCTGTCGGCTCCGCTTCCGGCCGAGGGCGTGGTCGATGAAGATCCGCTGGCGCGTCCGCAGCAGGAGCAGGTGCGCGTGCGTGCCGACCTGCTCGACCGCCTGGTCAACCATGCCGGTGAAGTGGCGATCTACCGCTCGCGGCTTGAACAGCAGCTGGGCGCCTTCCGTGGTGCCATGGGCGAACTGGAGCGCACCAATGCGCGACTGCGCGACCAGCTGCGGCGACTCGACCTGGAAACCGAGGCGCAGATCGTCGCCCGCTACCAGCGCGAGCAGGACCAGGCCGACCAGAAGTTCGATCCGCTGGAGCTGGACCGCTTCTCCACCCTGCAGCAGCTCAGCCGTGCGCTGAACGAGTCGGCGGCCGACCTGGGTGGCCTGCAGGGCGTGCTGGACGATCTGTCGCGCCAGTACGATTCGCTGCTGCAGCAACAGTCGCGCGTCAGCTCCGAGCTGCAGGATGGCCTGATGCGCGCGCGCATGGTGCCGTTCGATGGCCTGGTGCCGCGCCTGCGCCGCGTGGTCCGCCAGTCCGGCATGGATACCGGCAAGCAGGTCCACCTGACCCTGGAAGGAACCCACGGCGAACTGGACCGCAACGTCCTCGACCGCATGGTCGCGCCGCTGGAACACATGCTGCGCAACTCCGTGGCCCATGGCCTGGAAGCGCCGGAACAGCGCCGCGCCGCGGGCAAGCCGGAGGAGGGCGAGATCGCCATCCGCCTGCACCGCGAAGGTTCGGAAATCGTGCTGGAAGTGGCCGATGACGGTGCTGGCCTGGACCGCGAGGCGATCCGCCGCCGCGCCATCGACCGTGGCCTGCTGGCCGCCGATGCGCAGCCGAACGAGCAGGAGCTGGACAACCTGATCTTCGCGTCCGGCTTCACCACCGCCGACCAGGTCAGCCAGCTGGCCGGTCGTGGCGTGGGCATGGACGTGGTGCGCAACGAAGTGCGCCAGCTCGGTGGCTCGGTCGACATCCAGTCGGTGCGGGGCCAGGGCGTACGCTTCACCCTGCGCCTGCCGCAGACGCTGGCCGTCACCCAGGCGGTGTTCGTGCAGATCGGCGAAACCACCTTCGCGGTGCCGGTGGCCTCGGTCAGTGGTATCGGCCGCCTGTCGCGCGAGCGTTTCGAAGCCGCCGACAGCAGCTACCGTTACAGCGGCGAAGACTATCCGCTGTACGACCTCGGCAGCCTGGTCGGGCAGGCCCCGGCGCGTGCCGATGGCCAGGACCAGGTGCCGCTGCTGCTGGTCCGTGCCGGTGATCTGCGTGCCGCCGTGGCGATCGACCAGGTGCTGGGCAACCGCGAAATCGTGGTCAAGCCGGTCGGCCTGCAGATCGCGTCGGTGCCGGGCATCTACGGTGCCACCATCACCGGCGATGGCCGCGTGGTGGTGATCCTGGACGTGGCGCCGCTGGTGCGCCGCTTCCTCGCCAACCCGACGCTGCCTGTGCTGGCCAACGCACCGCGCCAGGAGCGCCAGGTGCCGCTGGTGATGGTGGTCGACGACTCGCTGACGATGCGCAAGGTCACCGGCCGCATCCTCGAACGCCACAACTTCGAGGTCAGCGTCGCCCGCGACGGCGTGGAAGCGCTGGAACGCCTGGAAGAGCGCGTGCCGGACCTGATGCTGCTGGATATCGAGATGCCGCGCATGGATGGCTACGAGCTCGCCACCGCGATGCGTGCCGACCCGCGCTACAGGGACGTGCCGATCGTGATGATCACTTCGCGCAGCGGTGACAAGCACCGCCAGCGCGCCTTCGAGATCGGTGTCCAGCGTTACCTGGGCAAGCCGTACCAGGAACTGGACCTGATGCGTAACGTGTACGACCTGCTGGGGATCGCCCGTGTCCGTGAGTGAAACCCAAGCGGCTCCGGCCGTGGCCCTGCTGGCCCGTCCCGGCGCGGCGCGTGAGCGCCTGCGTGAGGCGTTGTCGCACGCCGATGTGCAGCTGGTGCTGGAAGATGATCCCAACACGCTGGAGGCGCGGGTCCTGCAGGAGGCGCGCCCACAGTTCGTGGTGATCGCGCTGGAAGCCGCCATCGAGGACGCCTTGGAGCGCCTGGAAGCGGTGCTGTCCGCACCGGGTCTGACCCTGGTCTTCGACGAGGCCGAACTGGCTGCACGTCGTGATGGTTGGGAGGCTCAGCGCTGGGGCCGTCATCTGTCCGCCAAGCTGCATGGCCACCAGCAGGTGTTGCCGCCGGGGGCCGAAGAAGAACCCAGCCTGCAGCTGGAGCCGGGCCACCCGGCACCGGCACCGGCGCCGCAGGAAGAAGCGCTGCAGCCGCACCTGGAGCAGGCATTGAGCTGGGCCGACGAGGTCCCCGCTGACACTCTGTACTCGCCGCCTGTACAGCTGCACGAACCGATCGCGCTGGAACAGGCGCTGGCCGCGCTGCAGCCGGTGGTGCCTGAGCCGCTGCAGGCCTCCGCACTGCCGTCGCTGGCAGAGACCGCGTCCGCATCACCGCCGCTACCGCCGGTCTCCTTCGACCACACCGCCTGGTCGCTGGTCGAGGACGAGGCCGATGCCTCGGCAACCGCTCCGCACCACGCTGCCGTGGAGGCTCCGTTGCCTTCCTTCGATACCGGTCATCTGAGCCTGGTCGATCTGGACGCTGCTGCGCCCGTGGGCGCACGCGCCGGATCGCTGCTGGTGCTGGCCGGCATCGGTGGCCCGGATGCGCTGCGTCGCCTGCTCGGCGCGCTGCCGCCTTCGCTGAGCGTGCCCGTCCTGGTGCACATGCGCCTGGATGGCGGGCGCTACGGCAACCTGGTCAAGCAGATGGCACGTGTGTCGCCGTTGCCGGTGCAGCTGGCTGAAGCCGGCCAGCGTGCAACTCCGGGTGAAGTGCATGTGCTGGCCGATGACATCGGCGTGCAGGCAGCCAGTGACGGCCTGCATTTCGTCAGCGACGCGCAGGGCATTGCGATTGCCGCGCTGCCAGCTGACCACACCGCGCTGGTCCTGCTCAGCGGCGCTGACCTTGCGCATGTCGGTCCGGCGCTGGATCTGGCTGCCGCCGGTGCATGGGTGGCCGGGCAGGTGGGCGAGGGCTGCTACGACCCGGCTGCAGCCACGGCGGTGGTTGCTGCCGGCATGGTGGCCGGTGAACCGCAGGAACTGGCGCAGGCGATTGCCGCGCGCTGGGGTGAGCAGGACGACAACGGAGAAGCACCATGAGCTATGCCAGCAATGACGAAATCCGTGGCGTCCTGATCCAGGCCGGCAACGCGCGCGTGCTGCTGCCCAATGCCACCGTGGCCGAAATGATGTCGCGCGTGCCGGTGCAGCCGGTCTCCGATGCGCCGCGCTGGCTGGTCGGCAAGATCGGCTGGCATGGCTGGCAGGTGCCGCTGGTGTCGTTCGCACGTCTTTCGGGACTGGGCGAAGAAGCCGTGGGCGGCCACAACAAGGTGGTGGTGCTGAAGGCCCTCAGCGGCAACGCGCAACGCCCGTACTACGCGCTGCTGACGCAGAACTTCCCGCAGCTGATTTCGGTGCCGCGCGACGGCCTGCTGGCTGACGCCTCGGAAGAAACCCTGCCGGACATCGTGCACATGCGTGTGCTGCTGGGCGAGCAGAGCGCGCTGCTGCCGAACCTGGACGCGCTGGAAGCGGCGCTGGATTCGCTGGCGGCCTGATCGGGAATCCGCCGGTCGGGTTCCCGGTAGTGCCGGACGCTGGCCGGCAACCGCATGATTCCGTGGATGCCGGCCAGCGGCCGGCACTACCAGGAATCGGGCCTTACCCCAGATCCCCCAACCGTGCCTGCAACGCTGCAATCGCGGCGAGGCCGGCCGTTTCCGTGCGCAGGATGCGCGGTCCCAGCTGCAGGCCCTGGAAGCCCGCGGCCGCCAGTTGATCACGGTCGCGTGGCGACCACCCACCTTCCGGGCCGATCGCGATCACGATGCCGCCTGCCGGAGCGGCCGCCAGCGTCGACAAGCGATGTGTGCCCAGCGGATCCAGGGTCAACCGCAGCGTATCCACCGGCAGTGCCGCTGCCGCCTGCGCCAGCGACAGCGGTGATCCCACGTGCGGAATGCGCGCGCGCCCGGACTGGCCGCAGGCCGAGGTCACCACATTGTTCCAGTGCGCCACGCGCTTCTCCGCCCGTGCTGCATCCAACTTCACCTCGGTGCGCTCGGCGTTGACCGGAATGATCGCCGCCACGCCCAGTTCGGTGGCTTTCTGCAGGATCAGGTCCATCTTCTCGCCACGGGCGATGCCCTGCAGCAGGGTGATCGCCAGCGGCGATTCGGTGTCGATGGCCTGCACGGCGTCGATGCGCACCTGCACTTCGCGCTTGCCGGCCACGGTCAGCGTGGCGCTGTAGTCATGGCCGTCGCCGTTGAAAAGCACACAGGTATCGCCCTCGCGCAGGCGCATCACCCGTACCAGGTGGTTGGCGGTCTCTTCCGGCAGGGTCACGGTCTGGCCGCTGTGCAGCGCCAGGTCGATGGGGCAGCGGGTCACGCGCATGCAATCGCCTCGTCAATCGCCGCCAGCGTGGTATGTGCCAGCAGCTCCAGTTGTTCGTCATCCACGCAGTAGGGTGGCATCCAGTACAGCACGTCGCCCAGCGGACGCAGTACCACACCGCGCTTCAGCGCGGCCTTGTAGGCGTGCAGGCCCAGCCGCATGGCCGGGTCGAACGGGGTGCGCTTGTTGCCATCGCGCGACAGCTCGAACGCCACCACCATGCCGGCCTGGCGCACGTCGGCCACGTGCGGATGGTCGCTGAACGGTGCGGCCAGCGTGCCCATCACCGAGGCGATGCCGCGGTTGCGCGCGATCACATCGTCGTCGCGGAAGATGTCCAGCGTCGCCAGCGCGGCCGCGCAGGCCAGCGGGTTGCCGGTGTAGCTGTGCGAATGCAGGAAGGCGCGCTCGCGCGAGTCGTCGAGGAACGCGTCGTACAGGGCCTGCGTGGCCAGTACCGCGGCAAGCGGCAGGAAGCCGCCGGTCAGGCCTTTCGAGAGGCACATCAGGTCCGGCATCACCCCGGCCTGCTCGCAGGCGAACAGGGTGCCGGTGCGGCCGAAACCGGTGGCGATCTCGTCGGCGATCATGAATGCACCGTGCGCATCACACAGTTCGCGAACCCGCTGCAGGTACACCGGATCGTGCATGCGCATGCCGCCCGCGCACTGCAGGCGTGGCTCCAGGATCACCGCACAGATCTCGCCCGGATGCTGGTCGAACAGTGTGGCCAGGCCATCGGCGGCCTGGCGCGCGCGATCGGCGGCGCTCTGGCCGGGCTCGGCCAGGTAAGCGTCGGGCGAGGGCGCGAACAGCCCTTCGGCCAGCAGCGGCGCATAGACGCGGCGATACAGCGGGATGTCACCCAGCGCCAGCGCGCCCAGGGTCTCGCCGTGGTAGCCGTTCTCCAGTGCGATGAACCGCGTGCGCCGCGGCTCGCCACGGTTCTGGAAATACTGGAAGGCCATCTTCAGCGCCACTTCCACGCCGGCGGAGCCGTTGTCAGCGTAGAACACCTTGGCCAGCGGTTCGCGGCCAGGCTGGCGCGGGGCCAGCGCCAGCAGGCGTTCGGCCAGGGTGATGGCTGGCTCATGACCGAAGCCGGCCAGCATTACCTGTTCCAGCTGCGTGGCCTGGGCGGCGATGGCACCACCGATGCGCGGTTCGGCATGACCGAACAGGTTGGTCCACCAGCTGCTGACCGCGTCCAGGTAGCGGTTGCCGTCGTGGTCGAACAACCAGGCGCCCTGGCCGCGTGCGATCGGGACCAGTGGCAGGGTGTGCGGATGCTCGCGCATCTGCGTGCACGGGTGCCACAGCACCTTGAGGTCGCGTTGCCGCCAGTGCTCGACCAGCGGGGAGGGGGTTGGGTCTGCTAGCATTTCGGGCTCATGAACATGTTGCTGCCTGCACATTCTATCGGCCCCGGCGCAGGCGCCGGCCGCCGCGGAGATTCCGCATGAACGATGACCGTGCCGGCCGTCGCTTGCCGATCATCCATCGGATCACCGATGAGGAGAACGGTCCCTTCCAGCGCCAGCACCTGGACCTGGAGTTCTCCAACGGCGAACGCCGCCGCTTCGAGCGGCTGGTCAGCCGGGGGCATGGCGCGGTGGTGGTGGTGCCGATGCTCGACGACGAAACCGTGCTGCTGGTACGTGAATACGCCGCCGGCATGCACCGCTACGAACTGGGCCTGGTCAAGGGCCGGATCGATGCCGGCGAGACCCCCGAGCAGGCCGCCGACCGCGAACTGAAGGAAGAGGCCGGTTACGGCGCGCGCCGGGTGGATGTGCTGCGCGCGATGACCCTGGCCCCGACCTACATGAGCCACCAGTCGTGGCTGGTGGTGGCGCGCGACCTGTACCCGGAAAAGCTGGCCGGCGACGAGCCGGAAGAGCTGGAAGTCGTCCCGTGGAAGCTGGCCGAGCTGGACCAGCTGATGCTGCGCGAGGACTTCTCCGAGGGACGCTCGCTGGCAGCGCTGTTCATCGCCCGCCAGTGGCTGCAGGGAACGCGATGATCAAACTGACCACGGACCTGCGCGAGACCGCCATCGCCATTGCCCAGGAAGCCGGACAGGCCATCATGCAGGTCTATGCCGACGGCTTCGACGTGCAGATCAAGGATGACAACAGTCCGGTCACCGCAGCCGACCTGGCCGCCAACCAGGTGATCGAGCAGGGCCTGCAGCAGCTGACCCCGGATCTGCCGATCCTGTCCGAGGAATCGGCGCAGGTCCCCTGGGAACAGCGCCGCCACTGGGGCGCCTACTGGCTGGTCGATCCGCTCGATGGCACCCGTGAGTTCGTCAAGCGCAACGGCGAGTTCAGCGTCAACATCGCGCTGATCTACCAGGGCGCACCGGCCTTCGGCGTGGTGCTGGCCCCGGTGACCGGCATCGTCTGGCATGCCATGCGCGGGGAGCTGGCCTATCGCCGGCAGGGCCTGCACGACACCGTGCTGCGCACCCGCACGCCGGCCACCGCACCGCTGCGGGTTGCCGCCAGCCGCTCGCACCGCTCACCGGAAACCGAGGCGCTGCTGGCGCGCATGGGCCGCATCGAGACCATCGCGCAGGGCTCGTCGCTGAAATTCTGCCGGATCGCCGAAGGTGGCGTGGATGTCTATCCTCGTCTGGGCCCGACCTCCGAATGGGATACCGCCGCCGGCCAGTGCGTACTGCACGCCGCCGGCGGTGCGGTACTGTCGGCAGCGACCGGCAAGCCGTTCCGCTACAACCGCCGCGAGACCCTGTTGAACGGTGATTTCATTGCCCTTGGTGACACCAGCCTGCCGTGGCGCGACTGGTTATCCGACTGACCCTGGAGGCCGCATGAGCGCGCATGACACCCCCATCGCCGGCAGTGCAGCCAGCAACGAACTGGAACGCCTGCTGGCGATCATGGCGCGCCTGCGCGATCCGCAGGGCGGCTGCCCCTGGGACCTGGAACAGAACTTCGCGACCATCGCGCCGTACACCATTGAGGAAGCCTACGAGGTGGCCGATGCGATCGACCGTGGCGACCTCGATGATCTCTGCGATGAGCTGGGCGACCTGCTGCTGCAGGTGGTGTTCCATGCACGCATGGCCGAGGAGCAGGGCGCCTTTGCCTTCGCCGAGGTCGCACGCGCGATCAGCGACAAGATGCAGCGCCGCCACCCGCACGTGTTCGCCGATGTCAGCGTCGATGACGCCGACGGGGTGACGCGTAACTGGGATGCGATCAAGCGTGCCGAGCGTGCCGCCAAGGGCGAGCAGGACACCTCCGCATTGGCCGGCATCTCGCGTGGCCTGCCCGAATGGCAGCGAGCGGTGAAGCTGCAGTCGCGCGCGGCCAAGGTCGGTTTCGACTGGCCGGGCCCGTTGCCGGTGCTGGACAAGGCGGCGGAGGAACTGCAGGAGCTGCGCGAGGAGTTCGAGCGCGGCGATATTGCCGGCAACAAAGCGCGCCTGCAGGAAGAGCTGGGCGACCTGCTGTTCGTCTGCGCCAACCTGGCACGCCACGCCGATATCGATCTGGGTGCGGCGCTGCGCGGGGCCAACCACAAGTTCGAACGCCGCTTCCGTGCGATGGAAGCGCAGGCTGACGCCCAGGGTGGAGCGCTGGCGTCGATGGACCTGGATGCGCAGGAAGCACTGTGGCAGCACGCCAAGGCGGCGGAGAAGGCGTGAAGACGCTCGCGCTGTTCCTGCTGACCGCGCTGGCCGAAATTGTCGGCTGCTACCTGCCGTGGTTGTGGCTGCGCAAGGGCGGCAGCGTGTGGCTGCTGCTGCCGGCTGCCGCCAGCCTGGCCCTGTTCGCCTGGCTGCTGACCCTGCACCCGACCGCCAGTGGCCGGGTCTATGCGGCCTACGGTGGTGTCTACATCGGCACCGCGCTGTTCTGGCTGTGGCTGGTCGATGGCATCCGCCCCAGCCGCTGGGACCTGTTCGGCGCAGCCCTGTGCCTGGCCGGCATGGCGGTGATCATGTTCGGGCCGCGCACGCCCCCGGTGTAGCGTCGAGCCATGCTCGACGGCTTCCGCTTTTGTAGCGTCGAGCCATGCTCGACTGCAACTGGGAGGGCCAGTCGAGCATGGCTCGCCTCTACAAAGGCAGCGCCACCGGATCATGCACTGCCTTGTCAGAATCGGCCACGCCGTCCAGGCCGCTTTCCCTCCCAGGAAGGCGCATGATGGCGGTGACCACGGCCCCCGGAGCACGCACATGCCCCGCTTCGCCAACTTCCGCGAGTTCTATCCGTTCTATCTCAGCGAGCACCGCCACCCGGTATCGCGCCGGCTGCACTTCGTCGGCAGCTGCGGCGTGCTGCTGCTGGTCGTTGCAGCGATCCTGCGCGGGCAGCCGGTGCTGTTGCTGGCCGCCCTGTTCTGCGGTTACAGCTTCGCCTGGGTCGGCCATTTCTTCTTCGAGAAGAACCGCCCGGCCACCTTCCAGCACCCGCTGTACTCGTTCATGGGCGACTGGGTGATGTTCGCCGACATCCTGCGCGGGCGCGTGCCCTGGTAGCTCCGCTGTGAATGTGGCCTTCACGCGCTATGCTGGGGCCTGGACGTCATAGATAAGGAAAGCAAGATGTTCCCGACCATGTTCTTTACCGTGGTACTGGCCTTCGTGGCCGTGGTGATCCTGTTCAAGGCAGTACGGATGGTGCCCCAGGGCTACGAGTGGACCGTCGAGCGCTTCGGGCGCTACACGCACACCATGACCCCCGGCCTGCATTTCCTGATCCCGATCGTGTACGGGGTGGGGCGCAAGGTGAACATGATGGAGCAGGTGCTGGACGTGCCCAGCCAGGAAGTGATCACCAAGGACAACGCCGCCGTGCGCGTGGACGGCGTGGTGTTCTTCCAGGTACTGGATGCCGCCAAGGCCGCCTATGAGGTGGCCAACCTGGAAGTGGCGATGATCGCCCTGGTGCAGACCAACATCCGTACCGTGATCGGTTCGATGGATCTGGATGAATCGCTCAGCCAGCGCGAGGTGATCAATGCCCAGCTGCTGAGCGTGGTCGACCATGCCACCAATCCCTGGGGCGTGAAGGTCAACCGCATCGAGATCCGTGACATCCAGCCGCCGCGCGATCTGCTGGATGCGATGGCGCGGCAGATGAAGGCCGAGCGCGAAAAGCGCGCGCAGATCCTCGAGGCAGAGGGTTCACGGCAGTCGGAGATCCTGCGCGCCGATGGCGAGAAGCAGGCCACCGTGCTGGAGGCCGAAGGCCGCCGCGAAGCCGCGTTCCGCGATGCCGAGGCGCGCGAGCGCCTGGCCGAGGCCGAAGCGATGGCGACCAAGGTGGTGTCGGCCGCGATTGCCG
Organism: Stenotrophomonas sp. 86428_Sma; assembly: GCF_056481585.1. Taxonomy (NCBI): domain Bacteria; kingdom Pseudomonadati; phylum Pseudomonadota; class Gammaproteobacteria; order Lysobacterales; family Lysobacteraceae; genus Stenotrophomonas; species Stenotrophomonas sp. 86428_Sma. The sequence continues at coordinate 3,756,209 of NZ_CM151156.1, read as the reverse complement.
AGGGTGACGTGCAGGCGATCAACTACTTCGTCGCGCAGAAGTACGTGGAAGCGTTCAAGGAGCTGGCCAGTTCGCCGAACCAGAAGCTGGTGCTGATGCCGATGGAGGCCAGTGGCGTGATCGGTTCGATCGCGGGCGTGGCCGAACTGGCGAAGCAGGCGCTGGCCAGCCAGGACAACAAGGCCGCCGGCAAGCGGCCGCCGCCGCTCGGAGGCTGACATGCGCTGGGAAGTCGTCGGTTGGGGCGCGCTGGCGCTGCTGCTGTTCGCTGCCGAAGCGCTGGCGCCGGGTGCGTTCATGCTGTGGATCGGCATTGGCGCGGCGGCAGTGTTCGTACTGGTTGCGGTGTTCAGCGACATTCCACTGTTGTGGCAGGTGATCGCTTTCGTCCTGCTGAGTGTGGTCTCGATCCAGTGCTACCGGCGCTGGGGGAGGCCGCGGGCACGGCCCAGCGATGCGCCGTTGCTCAACCGCCGTGCCGAGCAGCTGGTCGGCCGGGAGGTGGTACTGCAGCAGGCCATCGTCGGTGGCCAGGGACGGGTCAGCATTGACGATGCGTCCTGGCAGGTGAGCGGTCCGGAGCTGCCTGCGGGTACGTGGGTGCGGGTGGTGGCGGTGCAGGGCAGCACGCTGCTGGTCGAAGCGGTGGCCTAGGGGTTCCCAGCCAACGGCGGAGCCCCTCGTGGGTGGTCGCGGAAGGTGGTTCATGTGTCTGGGTCGGGCGGGTTGGGTTCGCGGGACACGCCGTAGACCCCGCTCCGCGGTCCGGCCCAGCCGCTGGCGGCTGCGCGTTCGGTCGCTTGCGAAGCAGTGCTTCGCAAGCAAAGCGCCCTCACCCATGGGGGCTCGATGGCGCCATCCATGGCGCCAACGGTCCCGCGAACCCAACCCGCCCGGCCCCCGACAGTTTCCGTGCGCGTCCCGCCCACGGAAAAAGAAAAAGAGCAAAGAGCAAAAGCACTCGCTCCGACCCGCCCAGGCCGAGTCAATCCAGAGCCGATGAACTCAGGCTTTGCGCTCCAGCTGTAGAAAGCGGCGCCGGCCGCAGGCCGGCCAAACACCCCGCTGCGCTGCGGCGCGACCTGCGGGCGACCGATCTGGGATAATGGGGATTCTTGTTTCCTCTGCTGCCGGACCCGGTCATGACCCAGAAGACGCTGCTCAACGATACCCACCGCGCCCTTGGCGCCAAGATGGTCGATTTCGGGGGTTGGGACATGCCCATCCACTACGGCTCGCAGCTCGACGAGCACCACCTCGTTCGTCGCGAGTCGGGTGTGTTCGACGTCAGCCACATGACCGTGGTCGACCTGCGCGGTGACCAGGTCAAGCCGTTCCTGCGCCGCCTGCTGGCCAACTCGGTCGACAAGCTGAAGGTGACCGGCAAGGCGCTGTACTCGTGCATGCTGAATCCGCGCGGCGGCGTCATCGACGACCTGATCGTCTACTACCTGGGCGACGATTTCTTCCGCATGGTGGTCAATGCCTCCACCCGCGAGAAGGACCTGGCTTGGCTGCGCGAGCAGGCTGCACCGTTCGGCGTCACCGTCGAGCAGCGCCCGGACCTGGCCATCCTCGCCGTGCAGGGCCCGCAGGCGCGCGACATCGTCATCGGCCTGGCCCGCGAAAGCGATCGCGCAGCGCTGGCCAAGCTGGGCCGTTTCGCCGCCCTGCAGGTGCAGTCCGATGACGGCGTCGAACTGTTTGTCGCCCGTACCGGTTACACCGGCGAAGACGGCTTCGAAATCCTGCTGCCGCAGGACGCCGTGGTCGCGTTCTGGAACCGCCTGCTGGCGGCGGGCGTGAAGCCGGCGGGCCTCGGCGCACGCGACACGCTGCGCCTGGAAGCCGGCATGAACCTGTACGGCCAGGACATGGACGAAGAGATCAGCCCGTACGAAGCGGCGCTGGCCTGGACCGTGTCGCTGGACGAAGGTCGCGACTTCATCGGCCGCGAGGTGCTGGAAGCGCAGAAGGCTGCCGGCACCGCCCGCCAGATGATCGGTCTGGTGATGGACGAGAAGGGCGTGCTGCGCCATGGTCAGGCGGTGACCACCGCCGGCGGCCAGGGCGAGATCCTGTCCGGCACCTTCTCGCCGACCCTGGCCAAGGGCATCGCCTTCGCCCGTGTACCGGCCGGTGAACTCGGCGAGGTCACCGTCGACATCCGTGGCCGGCAGGTGCCGGTGCGCGTGGTCAAGTTCCCGTTCGTGCGCGAAGGCCAGGCCCAGCCCGGCGTGCTCGCCGACGGCTGATCCGAAACTGCCGATCGTCACTGACAGCAGTGGCGGCCGGTTGGTTACACTAGCCCCGTTTTTTCCACCCCTGCATATCTCTGGAGCAGTCCCATGAGCGAGATCCCCGGCGACCTCAAGTTCCTCAAGTCCCATGAGTGGGCCCGTGTCGAAGGCAATGGCCGTGTCACCGTCGGTATTTCCGACCACGCCCAGGGCCTGCTGGGTGACCTGGTCTACGTCGAACTGCCGGAAGTCGGCGCCGACGCAAAGGCTGGCGAGCAGATCGCCGTTGTCGAGTCGGTGAAGGCCGCCTCGGACGTCTACAGCCCGATCAGCGGCAAGGTCGTCGAGGTCAACTCGGCGCTGTCCGACAAGCCGGAAACCATCAATGAAGATGCCTACGGCGAAGGCTGGATGTTCGTGGTCGAACTGACCAACGCTGAAGAGGTCAACGAACTGCTGGATCCGGACGCGTATGCCGAAGCCCTGGAAAACGACGACCACTGAGTCGTCACTTCCGGGTTCTGGAACGGCCACCTTCGGGTGGCCGTTTTTGTTTTGGCGAGTGCGTCGGACTCATGACGGCGGGTTCGCTCTGCACCCTCGGCGTGGCATCAGCCGACAGACGAACGGTGCCGATCAGCGTGCGCAGTTTTGCGCAAATCCGCGTTTCCGCCCCGCGCCGAAGCGATCGAATGTGAAAACTTTTCGCCCCCCGTTGCGGCCCCGTTGTGCTGGCGTCGGCGACGGTGCGGGTGACCATCGGCGATGCACGTGCGCTGTTGTCCGGAACATGTGCCTATCTGCGCAGAGTGCTTATTTCAAGTGTTTTTTGTTCAGAGAGCGCATCGACTTCGTCGTATGCGGCGCGCGTGCGCGCCGCTTCAATGGTCGTTGCAGGGCGCGCACGGCGGTGGCGAGGGCGGCGTCCGGGATGGCGCGGATGTGAAAATTTTTCGCGGGGGTTGTTGACAGTAAAAAAAACCGTGATTAGGTTTCGCCTCAGCAGACCTTGCCTGCCCAACCGAGTGCGCAGAATCAATCGTCCGATGCGAAGCAGCCCCTTCAAGACCACCGCGACCCTGATGACGGTGGACATGGCCCCGCTTCCCCCGGAGAAATGCAAGGCAACTCCCGTTCCGATGTCCGCTCCGCCGATCGAGGCGGGCATTGCCGCATCCGTAACGGCGCGCCTGACGCGCCGGCGGTCCCCGCACGCAGCATCCGCGGGTTTGATCCACCTGGGCGTTTCAACTCCCTATCACTGACGAGGAGCCATCCCATGGCAACCAAGAAAGCTGCGAAGAAGAAGCCCGCCGCCAAGAAAGCGGTGAAGAAGGTCGCGAAGAAGGCCGCTGCCAAGAAGGCAGTGAAGAAGGTCGCGAAGAAGGCGACCGCCAAGAAGGCAGTGAAGAAGGCTGCGAAGAAGGTCGCCAAGAAGACCACTGCGAAGAAGGCAGTGAAGAAGGCGGCGAAGAAGGTAGCCAAGAAGTCCACTGCCAAGAAGGCCGTCAAGAAGACCGCGAAGAAGGCCGTCAAGAAGGTAGCCAAGAAGGCCACCAAGAAGACTGCGAAGAAGGCAACGGCCCGCAAGCCGGCCAAGAAGGTCGCGAAGAAGGCCACTGCCAAGAAGGCCGTCAAGAAGACCGCCAAGAAGGCAGTAAAGAAGACCGCGAAGAAGGCGACCAAGAAGGCTGCCCCGAAGAAGGCAGCGAAGAAGGTTGCCAAGCGCAAGCCGGCCGCTCGCAAGAAGAAGGCTGCTCCGGTCGCTCTGCCGGCAACCCCGGCGCCGCTGATCTAAGTACTTCCCGATAGCCGCATCCTGAAACCCCCTTCCCTGACTGCCCAGCGGGGAGGGGGTTTTTTTATGGGCCGTTTGCAGGGTCGAGCCGTGCTCGACTGCTTTTCTGACAGTCGACGCTAGCGGTGCGGCGCCGGTGGAAAGCGCTCTACCAGGAAGTCCAGGAAGCTGCGCAGGCGGGTCGAGTGGTAGCGATCGTGGGCGTAGACCACGTGCATCGGCCGACCGGTCTGGCCGAACTCAGGGAACAGCTGCACCAGGCGTCCGGTGTCGATGTCGGCAGCCAGCAGCAGTGCCGACTGCAGCACGATGCCCAGCCCGTGCAGCGCTGCCGTGCGCAGCGCTTCGCCGTTGTTGATCTGCAGCCGGCCGCCGGGCACACGCTCGAGTTCGCCAGCGTCGGCCTGCAGCCACTGTGCGAGTGCGCTCGGTTCGAAGGACAGGCACTGATGCAGGGCGAGGTCGCGCAGGCTGCGAGGCGTGCCATGCCTGGCCAGGTACGCCGGCGATGCGCACATCATCAAGCGATACGGTGCCAGCGCACGCGCCACCAGCATGCTGCTGTCGGCCAGCGTGCCGATGCGCAGCGCCGCTTCGAAACCCTCCTCGGCGAGGTCGACCACGCGGTCGCTCAGCGTGACTTCGACCCGGACATCCGGATGGCGCGCCATGTATTCGGCCAGTGCCGGTACCAGTGCGTGAGTGCCGAAGATCACCGGCGCACTGATGCGCAACGTGCCCGCCGGTGCCAGCTGCTGGTGCTGCGCCTGTGCGTCCGTTTCTTCCACCAGCCGCAGGATCTCCCGGCAGCGGGTGTAGTAGTCCTCGCCGAAGGGCGTCATGTGCTGGCGCCGGGTAGTACGGCTCAACAGCTGCATTCCCAGCCGTGCTTCCAGCGCACGCAGGTGCTTGCCGGCCATCGTCGCCGAGATATCCATCGCCGCCGCCGCAGCGCTGAGGCTGCCCTTGTCCACGATCAGCACGTAGACCTGCATGCTCTCCAGCAGATTCATCTGACACCCCGGGTGTTGAATGCTGAAACCTGCGCGGAGTTTATCAATCAGGGGTGATCAAACAGCATGTACTGGACGGGCCGGATGTACCGGCTGGCGGATTGGGAGAACATCATGGATCTGGGGCTTGAAGGGCGTACCGCGCTGGTCACCGGGGCGGGCAGTGGCATCGGTGCCGGTGTGGCCAGGCTGCTGGCGGCCCAGGGAGTACGCATTGCGATCAGCGCACGGCGTGCCGAGCCGCTGCATGCACTGGCGGCGGAGATCGAATCTGCAGGCGCGCCGGCACCGATCGTCCTGCTGGGCGACCTCACCGATGCGGAGCAGGTACGCCACATTGCGGATGCAGCCTCGGCGGCACTGACGCGTGTCGACATCCTCGTCAATGCGGCTGGAGGAGGCCGGCCGACCACGGTGGATGCGGGGGATGATGTCTGGGAGGAAGCCATGGCCTTGAACTTCTCTTCGGCACGACGCCTGACCCAGGCACTGCTGCCGGCGATGCAGGCGCAGGGCTGGGGGCGGGTGATCAACCTCAGCGGTTCAATGGAACCGCGCGCGGTGAATGCTGCCACGGCGGCGAAGGCGGCGTTGCATCTGTGGAGCAAAGGGCTGTCGTCGGCGCTGGCCTCACAGGGCATCACGGTCAATGCAATCGCGCCGGGACGCATCAACAGTGCTCAGATCCGGGACCGGCTGCATCCCACCGAGGAAAGCCGGCGTGAGTTCATCGAACGCAACATTCCGATCGGGCGTTTTGGTGATCCGGAGGAGGTGGCGCCGCTGGTGGCCTTTCTGGCCTCGCCCTTGGCCGGCTACATCACCGGCGCGGTGATTCCGGTGGATGGCGGCATGCACTACTTCGCGCATTAGCCTTCCGTTTGTAGAGTCGAGCACTGCTCGATTGCTTTGCTCTACAACTGCCACTAAAAAGGGCGACCCGCAGGCCGCCCTTCGCACACACGGTGAAGCCCGCCAACTCAGCGCGGCGAGGCCACCGCACGGTTGCTCGAAGCACCCTTGCCCTTGCGCTTGTCCTGCTGCGCCGGGCTCGCGCCTTCGGCCATCAGGTTGTCACTGCCGAAGTCGGTGTCCACGTCCAGCCAGCGCTGCGTCGGCAGGCCGAGCGCGGAATCGAGCACCGTCGGCAGCAGGCCGCTGGGCAGGCCGCTTTCGCCGTTCCACATGATGGCGATGCCGAGATCGCGTTCCGGCACCAGCGCGACCAGGCCGCGATAGCCCTGCACGGCACCGGCATGGAACACCACATCGTGGCCGGCGTAGTCGAAGGTGCGCCAGCCCAGTGCGTAGCCGGCCGAATGCAGGCGCTCGCGGCGCCAGCCCGAACGCATTTCGCCCGGGGTGTTGATCAGGCTCGAATGCAGGGTGGCCAGCAGCGGTGCCGGCAGCACGTCCGGGCGATGGCCGGTGTGGGCCAGCAGCCACTGCGCCATGTCGCTGGCGCTGGCGTTGACGCCGGCGGCCGGGGCGAGGCGGTAGTAGGTCGGCTTCGGTGTCAGCGATACCCAGCCATTGCGGCTGCGCACGTGCGGACGCGCCCAGCGCGAGCTGGCCTGGATGCCGGCCAGGCCGAGGCTGGCATCGTTCATGCCCAGCGGCTTGAAGATGCGGCGCTCGACCGACTGCTCGTAGAAGCTCCCCGAGGCGGCATAGACCACGTCGCCGATCAGGCTGAAGGCCACGTTCTGGTAGGCGTAGCAGTCGCCCGGCAGGCACTTCAGGCTGGTATTGGCCAGCTTCTGGGTCAGTGCGTAGTACTCGGCGTTGCCTTCGATGTCGCGGTCGTAGGCGTTGTACGGCAGGCCGACGCGGTGGCTGAGCACGTCGGCCACGGTCAGGCGATCGGTCGCTTCCGGAGAGTTCAGGCGGAAGCCCGGCACATAGTCGGTGACCTTGCTGTCCCAGCGCAGCGTGCCATCGTTCACCAGCAGTCCGGCCATGGTGCCGGCGAAGGCCTTGGACAGCGATGCCAGGCGGAACACGGTGTGGGCGTCGACCGGCAGCGGGTTGTTGACATCGGTAACGCCATAACCACGCGCGCTGAGTACGCGGCCACCCTGCACGATGGCCACGGCCATGCCGGGCACACGCTCGCCATAGGTGAGTTGCTGCGCCATCGATTCGATGTTGGCCACGTTGAAGCCGGCCGCCGGCAGCTGCACCTGCGGCACCAGGCCGGTGCGGTAAGCGGCGGGCTGGGTGTGGGCGACGGCGGTGGCGGCGGATTCGATGTTGGCCGGCATCGGCGGCAATGGCGGCGGGGTCTGCGCGGTGGTGGACAAGGCAACGGGCATCAACATGCCCAGCAAACCGGTGGCCGCCGAACGGATCGGACGACGCAGGCTGTTCTTTTTCATCGTGGAGACCCGTGCGCGACTGCTGATGGCGATTCTAGCGCCGCTTTTCCCTTGTGCACAAACAAAGCGAAGATGAATGCGCATCTCGTTGAAAAAGTTGGGATTTTGACGCCCCGAAAGCATGTGTCGGAACGTGTCGTCCGGGCGGGGCCGTGACACTGCGTTGCGGCCTTCTGCGAGGCTGCTGCTGGCGATGTTGCAGTGCATTGGCTAACGTACGCGCTTCACCGCCCCGGAGCCTGCCATGCCGCTGTCCAACCGCCGTCTTCTGGCGAGGGACACCGCGTGAGCGCGGTGAAGGGCAAGGGGCCGTTGCGTGGGCTGACGGCGGCACTGCGTGAGTCGCCGGCGCTGTGGTGGTCGTTCCTGTACTTCTTCTGCCTGCTCAGCGGCTACTACGTGCTGCGCCCGGTGCGGGAGGCGATGGCCGCCTCGGCCGACCTGGAAACGGTGTTCCCGCCGATGCTGATCGCCTGGTTCGCCAGTCATGGCATCGCGCTGAAGGATTTCGTCCTGCAGTTCCTGTTCTCCTGCGTGTTCGTGATCATGCTGGTGCTGCAGCCGGTGTACGGCTGGCTGGTCAGCCGCTTCCCACGGCGGGTGTTCCTGCCGGCGGTGTATGGGTTCTTCATCGTCACCCTGCTGGGTTTCTACGTACTGTTCGACAGCGGTGTGCCGGGCCGCGGCATGGCGTTCTTTTTCTGGATCACCGTCTTCAACCTGTTCGCGGTGGCGGTGTTCTGGAGCTTCATGGCCGATGTGTTTTCCAACGCGCAGGCACGAGCCTTCTACGGTTACATCGGCGCGGCCGGCACCATCGGTGCCTTTCTCGGGCCGATCATCACCGGTGCCCTGGTGCAGCGTGTGGGCATCGCCAACCTGATGCTGGTCTCGGCCGGATTCCTCGCCATCTGCCTGTTGAGCATCTGGCGACTACGGCACTGGGCGGTGCTGCGCGAGCAGGAGCAGCAGTTGGTATCGGGCGAAACGCCGATGGGCGGCAGCGTGCTGGATGGCCTGAAACTGATCGTGCGCGAGCCGTTGCTGCGCTGGCTGGCGATCATGGTGGTGTTCGGCGTGGGCGTGGGGACGCTGCTCTACAACCAGCAGGCTGCGATCGTGCGTGCGGCGTTCACTGACCCGGCGGCCAGTACCGCGTTCTTCTCGCGCATCGACCTGGCGGTGAACGCGCTGGCGCTGCTGATGCAGGTGGGCCTGACCCGCTGGCTGCTGTCGCGCCACGGCATCGCGCCGGCGCTGCTGATTCCCGGTTTCGCGATCCTGATCGGCTTCTCGGTTCTGGCAGCCTCGCCGATGCCGTTGATGGTCGCGGTGGTGCAGGTGATGACCCGCGCCAGCGAATTTGCACTGGCCAAGCCGGCGCGCGAGACCATCTACACGCGCGTGGACCGGCAGTGGCGCTACAAGGCCGGCGCAGCGATCGACACCGTGGTCTACCGCGGTGCGGACCTGAGCTTTGCCTGGGTGCACAAGGGCCTCTCATTGTTCGGCTCGCACGTGGTGTTCATCGGCGGCATGCTGGTAGCCGCGTGCATGACCGCAGCCGCGTTCGGTGTACTGCGCGAAGAAAAGAAACTGCCGCGCGACCGCTGATTTTCCGGGGCCCGACCCCCATCCCTGTCCAAGGAACTGCCCATGTACTGGATCGCACTCACCCTGACGTTGCTCGTCACCCTGCTGCACGTTTATTTCCTGGTGCTGGAGATGTTCCTGTGGACCCGCCCGCTGGGCCTGAAGACCTTCCGCAACACGCCGGAGAAGGCGGAGACCACGCGGGTGCTGGCGGCCAACCAGGGCCTGTACAACGGCTTTCTGGCAGCAGGCATCGTGGTGGGGCTGGTGATCGGGCAGCCGGTGCTGGTGACGTTCTCGCTGGCCTGTGTGGTGGCGGCGGGGTGCTATGGCGCGTACAGCGTGAGCCGGCGCATTTTCATGATCCAGGCGGTGCCGGCGATCCTGGCGTTGGTGTTTCGCGCGCTGGCGTAGTTTCCAGCCAACGGCGCAGCCCCTCGTGGGTTGGTCGCGGAATGCGGGTCGTGGATCTGGCCGGGCGGATGGGCTGGGCAGGGGACGCCGTAAACCCGTCCTTGGGGGCTTGGCCGCGGCATCCATGCCGCGGACACCCCTGCCCAGCCCATCCGCCCGACCCCGGACAGGTTCCGTGTGCGGCCAGCCCACGGAGAAGAAAAAGAAGATCAAGAGCAACAGCGGGTCGCGGCGCTCGTGGGTTCTGCGCGCACGAAAAAAGCGGCCGAAGGGCCGCTTTTGCTTTTGCTTTTGCTCTTTTTTTTCTCTTCCGTGGGTGGACGCCACAGAGATCTGTCAGAGGCTGGGGGCGGTGGGTTCGCGGGGGTGTCCGCGGCATGGATGCCGCGGCCAAGCCCTCAGGGACGGGTTCACGGCGTCCCCCTCGAATCCACCGCCCCCGGCCCCCACCGGAAACCAGCGCTTTCCGCGACCAACTGCCCACCCACGAGGGGCTGCGCCGCCGCGGGAACACTACTTCGCCGGCGACATCCACATGTCGATGACCGCGCTGAACACCTCCGTCCCCGCGCGGTCGCGCACACTCACCGTCACCGGCAGTGCATAGCCCTCGGCAGCGGCCACGATCGGCTGCGCCGGCAGCGCTACCGCCTGCAGCGTGCCGCGCGCCTTGGCCAGGTACTGCACCTGCATCCCCTTCGGAATCCAGCGCATGCCCTTCGGCAGCGACGCGTCGACCATCAGCCCGGCGGTCAGTTCGGCCAGGTTGCACATCGCGATCGCGTGCACCGTACCGATGTGGTTGCGCACTCTGCGGCGATCGGCCAGCGTGCCTTCGCAGCGGCCGTGTTCAAGCCGGGTAATGCGCGGGGCGATGCTGGCGAAGTAGGTTGCCTTGAAGCACACCGCGCGCGAGAACAGCCAGTTGCCGGCAGGCCAGCGCTGCAGGCGGTGGTAAAGCGAGAGCAGGGGCGTGGACATGGTTGACGTTCCGGTCGGCGGATAAAGCGACGGCGGGCCGAGGCCCGCCGTCGTGGCAACGCGTGTCGCGGGCGATCAGGCCGCCTGCGAATGCGGGTCCTTGTGCTGGCGGTCGTAGTAGCTGGCCGCGCGCAGTTCGTGGGTGTCGAAGTCGTCCACGGTGATGGTGTCCAGGGTCAGCGTACGCAGTTCTTCCAGCAGGCTGCGCTCGTCGTGGGTGATCACGCCTTCGGCCACGGCCTCGTCCAGCTGGCTCTTGAAGTCCAGCGCTTCGATGCCCTTGCTCTTCAGCGCCTTCAGGAACTTGCGCTCCACCGGCTCGGCCATGATCGCCTTGCTCAGGTAGCTGTTGATACGGCCGCCCGGGTTGTTCTCGCACGGGGTCAGGAACACGCCGCTGGCCAGACGGTCGCGGGCTTCGTTCGGTGCCATCAGCAGAGCGGCAACACGGCGGCTCAGGCGGTCGCCGGGGGCCTCGGCACGACGGCCCAGCGGGAAGATCAACGCCCACATCAGCCAACCGATCGGACGGATCGGGAAGTTGCGCAGCGCGGCCGACAGCGATTCTTCGATCTTGTGCACGCTGTCATGGAAGGCCCAGGCCAGCAGCGGCTGGTCGGCCTGCGGTGCGCCTTCGTCGTGGTAGCGCTTGAGCATGGCGCTGGTCATGTAGACGTGGCTCAGCACATCGCCCAGGCGGCCGGACAGCGATTCCTTGAACTTCAGCTTGCCGCCGAGGGTCATCATCGAGATGTCGGCCATCAGCGCCAGGTTGGCCGAGTAACGGTCCAGCTTGCGGAAGTAGCGGCGGGTGTAGGCGTCACCCGGGGCAGCACCGAAGCGTGCACCGGTCAGGCCGAACCAGAACGAACGCACGGCATTGGAGAGGCCATAGCGGATGTGGCCGAACAGGCTGCGATCGAACTCCTGCAGGCCGGCACGGGTATCCGGATCCTGCGCAGCCTTCATTTCCTTCAGCACCCACGGGTGGCAGAGGATCGCACCCTGGCCGAAGATCAGCAGGCTGCGGGTCATGATGTTGGCGCCTTCCACGGTGATCGCGATCGGCGCGGCCTGCCAGCTGCGGCCGGCGAAGTTGCGCGGCCCCAGGATGATGCCCTTGCCGCCGATCACGTCCATCATGTCCGAGATCACTTCGCGGCTCATGTTGGTGCAGTGGTACTTGGCGATCGCCGACGGCACCGACGGCACGTCACCACGGTCAACCGCCGCGGCGGTGGCCTGCGACAGCGCACTGATCTTGTAGGCCTTGCCGCCGATGCGGGCCAGCGCTTCTTCCACGCCTTCGAAGCGGCCGACCGACAGGCCGAACTGCTTGCGGATGCGCGCATAGGCGCCGGTCACCGCGGCACCGGCCTTGGCACCACCACTGGCGGTGGACGGCAGGGTGATCGAGCGGCCCACGGCCAGGCACTCGTTGAGCATGTTCCAGCCCTTGCCGGCCATGGCAGCGCCACCGATCAGCTGGGTCAGCGGAATGAACACGTCCTTGCCGCGGATCGGACCGTTCTGGAACGTCGAGTTCAGCGGGAAGTGGCGACGGCCGATTTCAACGCCGGCGGTGTCGCGCGGCAGCAGGCCCAGGGTGATGCCGATGTCGCGGGTATCGCCGATCAGGCCATCCGGATCGTACATGCGGAAGGCCAGGCCGATCAGCGAAGCGACCGGGGCCAGGGTGATGTAGCGCTTGTCGAAGGTCAGCTTGACGCCGAGCACCTGCTCGCCGTTCCACTCGCCCTTGCAGACGATGCCGTAGTCCGGAATCGAGGTGGCGTCGGAGCCGGCGAACGGACCGGTCAGGCCGAAGCACGGCACTTCGCGGCCATCGGCCAAGCGCGGCAGATACTGGTCCTTCTGTTCCTGGGTGCCGTAATGCACCAGCAGTTCACCCGGGCCCAGCGAGTTGGGCACGCCGACGGTGGAGCTGACCACCGACGACACCGACGCCAGCTTCTGGATCACCTTGTGGTGGGCCAGCGCGGAGAAGCCCAGGCCGCCGTATTCCTTCGGGATGATCATGCCGAAGAACTTGTTCTTCTTGATGAAGGCCCACAGTTCCGGCGGCAGGTCGGCGTGGACGTGGGTGATTTCCCAGTCGTTGACCATGGTGCACAGCTCTTCCACCGGGCCATCGAGGAAGGCCTGTTCTTCGGCGGTCAGCTGCGGCTTGGGATAGTTGAGCAGGATGTTCCAGTCCGGATCACCGGTGAACAGTTCACCCTCGAAACCGACCGAGCCGGTTTCCAGCGCGATGCGCTCGGTCTGCGACAGTGGCGGCAACACCTTGCGGAACACCTTCATCATCGGGCCGGTCAGCAGCGGCTTGCGGATGAACGGCAGCAGCAGCGGCACGGCGATGACGGCCAATACAGCGGCTGCGACGATCGTGGCGGTCTGGTTGACGTAGGGAATGAACCAGCAGGCGGCCAGCAGGGCCACGCTGATCAGCGTCCAGGTAACCAGCCGCATGCGGTGGTAGGCGACGAACGCGCCTGCCAGCAGCAGGGCGAGGAAGGGAAGAACGATGCTCATGAGCGTGCTCCGGTGACGTGCTCGTTTGTGGCGGACGAAGCTGCAGCATCCGCTGCGGGCAACACGTCCAGATAGTCCAACACAGTAGCGGTAAAGGCGTCGTTGTCATCGCCGGCGACCATGTGCGTGGCCTGCGGCAGCTGTACATGACGCGCGTGCGGCGCCAACGCCAGGAATTCGGCCACGGTCTGTGGCGTGACCAGGTCGCTTCGGCCGCCGCTGACCAGCAGCAGCGGGCACTTCACCTGGCGTGCGGCCTCGGCCAGCGCATCCTGGTGCTGCTCGCTGTCGCGGGCCAGTTCGGCCACCAGGCGCGGGTCCCAGTGCCAACGCCAGCGGCCGTGGCCGTCCTCGCGCAGCAGTGCGCGCAGCGACTGCTCGGATTTGCGCGGACGGTGCGGCATGTAGGCCGAGATCACATCGGCGGCCTGGGTGAGCGAGGCAAAACCGTCGGGATGGGCGGTCATGAAGGCCAGGATGCGTTCAACACCGGCGGTATCCCAACGCGGGGTGATGTCCACCAGCACCATCGCCGAGAACAGGCCCGGCCAGCGCGATTCGGCCAGCAGGCCGAACAGGCCGCCCATCGAGGCTGCGACCAGCACCGGCGGGCGTGGCTGTTCCCCGGCCAGCACGATCAGGTCATCAGCGAACTGCTCGCCGTGATAGGGCAGTTCGGCAGAATTCCAGTCCGAATCGCCGTGGCCACGGGCGTCGTAGGCCAGCGTCTGCAGCCCCGCCGCAGACAGGGCCCGCGCGGTGGCGTTCCATGCGTGCCGGGTCTGGCCGAAGCCGTGCGCGAACAGCACCCGGCCACGACGACCGTGGTCGCTGGCAGTGGCGGCGAGGCGGGCACCATGGGCCGCCTCCAGGTGCAGGTCATGGAACGCAGCGGGAGTAGGGGACGTAACCATACTTGCTAGTATGGATCGCTTGTGAGGGAAGTCAATACTGCATCGTATGGTGCGGTGCGGCAGCCCTGCAGGAGAGCCCTTTGACGGTTTCGCCCGCAACGGCGTACTGCAACGAACCCCGGCGTATGGTTAAATCAGCCCATGAATCAACCTGACGCTTCCGCCGGCGAACCGCGCGCCGGCCGCAACAGCCGCCTGAGTGCCGAAGACTGGGCCCAGGCGGCCCTCGACCTGATTGCTGAACAAGGCGTAGGCGCCGTTGCGGTGGAACCGCTGGCGCGGCGCCTCGGCGTGACCAAGGGCAGTTTCTATTGGCATTTCCCCTCGCGTGACGCCTTGCTGCAGGCCGCGCTGGAACGCTGGGAACTGTTCGAACAGGAACAGGTGTTCGGCAGCCTGGAAGACGTGCCGGACCCGCGCGTGCGCCTGCGCCAGCTGTTCCAGATGGTGGCGCATGAAGTGCAGCCGCACATCATCTACAGCGAGCTGCTGAAGGCACTGGACCATCCGATGGTGCGTCCGGTGATCGACCGCGTGTCGCAGCGCCGCCTCGACTATCTGATCGCCTCGTTCCGCCAGGCTGGGCTCAGCTCGACCGATGCGCGCCACCGCGCACGCCTGGCGTACGCGGCCTATGTCGGCTTCCTGCAGCTGTCGCTGCAGCTGCAGCAGCCCAAGCAGGCGCGCGAGGATTTCGAGGCCTATGTCGAGCATCTCATCGAGACGCTGATTCCGAACGGTTGAGCGTCGTTGCTGCGTTGAATGCAGAAAGGCCGCGGCAATGCCGCGGCCTTTTCCGTTGGTGCTGCCGCGATCTGGCAGGCACAAAAAAACAACGGCCCCTTGCGGGGCCGTTGCTGCATCAGCTGATCAGTGGATCGATCAGAACTTCTGCTTGTACTGCATGTACATGTAGCGGCCCGGCAGGTCGTACTGCGGGTCGAACATGTTGTACGAGGTGTAGTACGAAACCGGCGGGCTCTTGTCCCACGCGTTGTTCAGGCCGACCATGATGGTGCCCTTCCACGGCGTGTTGTAGCGGAACTGGATGTCGTGGTAGGTCGTGGCACCAATGTGGTTCGTTCCCTTCGCGCCATCAGAGCAGTATGCGAAGGTTTCCGGTTCCTTGACTGGATCAAACGGGCACGGTTCGGTCATGCCGGACTTGTAACGAATGCCGTAGTTGACCCCGAAGTCCCCGTAGGACCAGTCCACATACAGATTGGAACGGATGCGCCAGTACGGATCCTGGTCGAGATAGCGTCCCTGGCGACCCTCGATCGGAGCATCCTGAGTCGACTTGGTATCCCACTTGGACAGGTAGGTGCCGTCCAGAGTGATGGTGAACTGGCCGATCGAAGTTTCCGGCAACTTGTACAGGATGCCCAGATCCCAACCTTCCACCTTGTACGACGCCAGGTTCTGCAGCGGCATGTTGACGTTGGTGATGGTGTAACGCTGGTTGGTGCTGCCGTAGTTCGGGTCACGCGTGATCAGGCCGCAGTTGGCTGCCTGCTCCTGCGCGGTGCCGCCATAGCAACGATCCATGATGTCCTGGATGGCCGGACGGGTGATGGCGTCCTCGATCTTGATCTGCCACCAGTCCAGGGTCACGTTCAGACCCTGCACGAAGCTCGGGCTCCACACCAGGCCCAGCGTCTTGCTGGTCGAGGTTTCCGGCTTCAAGTTCGGGTTGGCCTGCCAGGTGAACGGCTCAGGAGTCTGCTTCGCACCACTACCAGCGCCCGGCTGAACGAAGCCGATCGGCACGCCCTCTGCCGCACATTGTGCCGCGATAGCGCCGGTACGGCGACCAGACGTTGAGGAGCACGGATCGATGTAGCTCTCGAACGAGTCAGCATCACCGCGATACAGGTTGTTGATGCTCGGGGCGCGGAAGCCTTCCGAGTAGTTACCACGCACCATCAGGTCGTCGATCGGCTTCCAGCGGAAACCGAACTTGTTGTTGGTGGTGTTGCCGAAGTTGCTGTACTTCGAGTAGCGGGTTGCCGCGCTGAAGTCGAGCAGCTTGGCGCCCGGCAGGTCAGCCAGCACCGGGATCGACAGTTCCAGGAAGAACTCGTCCAGGTCATAGCTACCCTTGGTGGGCGATGCTCCGTTGCCGGTGCTCAGGCCAGAGGCGATGAAGGCGTCCGGATCGAACTGACCGGTTTCCTTGCGATATTCGTAACCAGCTGCGAAGCCCAATGCACCCGCCGGCAGCTGCACGATTTCGCCGGAGATGTTGGCGTAATAACCCTTGGACACCAGGCTGGCGGAGTCATGCGCGGTGAACGAGGTGTAATCCAGTGCCTCCTGCGAGATCGAACCCATCCCACCCAGCGGATTGATCGGGGCGCAGCCCGGAATGATTGCGCCAGCGGAGTTGAGGCACACTGCCTTGCCATCGCGGATCGCCGAGGGACCATATGCCTCGGCCAGACGCTGCTTGTTGAACAGACCGTAGGTCAGATCGTTCTGGTCGGTCTTGTCGTAGCGGTAGCCGACATCCCAGTCGAAATTACGGTCGGCGAATTCGAAGAAGCCCTCGAAACCACCGTAGAAGTGCCAGTTCTTGACGTTCTGGTTGAACGAACGTCCACCGGTTTCGTTGAAGCGGCGCGCGACGCCAGTCAGGTCAACGCCGTACGGATTGTACATGCTGCCCGCGCTGAGGCGCTGGCCGGTGACCGGCATGGCAGCCAGCAGCTGTTCTGACTTGCGTTCGTTGTACATCGCCTCGGTGCGGAAGGTGATGTTGTCGGTAACGTTGTAAGAACCCACCGCGAACAGCGAGGTGCGCTCGTTGGGGGTCAGCAGGTAGTTGTCCGGCGCGGTGTTGTAGCCGTGAACATTGGGATCGAACGGCGTTTCCACGCCGTTGAGGATGATGTAACGCTCGTCGTTACGCAGATACGAACCCGGAATACCGGTGCTGCTCTGGCCGCTGAAGAACGGCGGGCCACCGGCGGAGATCTTGCGATCGCCGGCCATCACGGCCTTTTCGTTGACGTAGGAGACGCCCAGCACCAGCGAAGCGCGGTCAGTGGTGGTGCCCAGAGTGAAGTCGGCCGCTTCGCGGTCGCCGTCACCGGCGCTGTACTGGCCCTTGTAGAAGTTGGCTTCCGCGCCATCGAAGTTCTGCTTGGTGATGATGTTCACCACGCCGGCGATCGCGTCCGAACCGTAGATGGTCGATGCGCCGTCCTTCAGGATGTCGATGCGCTCGATCATCGCGGTCGGGATGGTGTTCAGGTCGACGCTGCCATCCAGGCCGGTGGTCCAGCGACGGCCATTGACCAGTACCAGGGTGCGCTCGGAACCCAGGTTGCGCAGGCTGACGCCGGCCGAACCGTCACCGCCGTTGTTGTAGGTACGGTTCAGGGCGGCACCGTTGGCGGCAACGCGCTGCAGGATGTCGGCGACCGAAGTCACGCCCTGCTTGTCGATGTCGGCGCGGGTCAGGCTCAGGACCGGCTGCGAGGTTTCGATGTCGGTGCTCTTGATGCGCGAACCGGTGACCGAGATGCGGTCAAGGTTGGTCGCTTCCTGGGCCTGGGCAGTGGCAGTGGACGCCACACCGGCAACGAGCGCGACCAGAACGGCATCGCGCAGCTTGTTGGACTGGAAATTCATTGGCTCTCTCTCTCCAAGAAATCTTGGCTGGGTTAATGCCCGGCGGGGGAGCGAAAAGCGCTCCCAAATCGCGAGGCTGAGCCGATAGTAGCGGGCGTTCGCCAAGAATTAAAGCTGCGTTAATCAAGTCTATGATTTTGGTGAAAATGAAAATTGATGCACGAAATCAAGGGGTTGAATCGCAGGTGACATCACTCTGTCTCGTTTGTTAGCGCAAAGTGACGAAAAAAGTTTCCGTTGATGTGTATCGCAGTGTGTCGACGTGAATTGCGCGGTATCCAATTCGTCGAAAAGCGCTCTGCGTGTATCACGAACGCGCATACGCAACGGGCGCCTTTCGGCGCCCGGGAGAAGTCACTGCAGGAAGACCCAGGAGGTGGGGTCAGAGATCCTGTTCGTAACGCACATACGGCACGGTGCCGTCGTCATTGCTTTCATTGCGCGGGGAGAACGGATTCTTGCCGCGGCTGATCACGTTCTCGGCGCCAACGGTAAGTTGGCCAGACCACGGGGTACGCCAGGTCAGGCCGATGCCCAGGCCCTCCCACTTGCCGGGCTTGCCCGGCACGTCGATCACGCGGCCGATGATGCTGCCGGTGAAGTTGCCGTAGCCGGCGCCGATGCTCAGGCTCTTGCTGTCCCAGCGGTCGACGATGGACGGTGCGGCATCGGCCAGCGGTACCAGGCGGGCCTTGGCGTAGGTACCGGCGATCGAGACAAAACCCTCGCGGCCGATGTTCTTCTGCGCGAATACGGTCAGGTCGTTCTGCTCGGCGCGCAGCGAGGGGGTCTTGTTCGGGCCGGACAGCCACGCCGGCAGCGTTTCACGGCCGGTGCCGGCGGTGATGCCGAGACGGCTGCTGCCGCGGTTCAGCGCAGCGGTACCGGTGAAGCGGCGGCTGTTGAGGTCGTCGTCGTCACCCAGGCTGGCCAGCATGCAGTGACTGGCCAGGCCGCTCATGCTGGTCCCGCTGCTGCTGTTGCAGAGCAGGCCCAGCGAATCGCCGGAGGACAGGCCGAAGGCTGCATCCAGCGAGTTACGGCCGAAGTGCCAGCGGGCGCCGGCGGCCTGTTCACCGGTGGGCTCCAGGTACAGCAGGGCCTCGACCTTGCCGCTGCCCTTGTTCCATACCGGCAGCACGGTCCGGGTGTCCTTGCTCTGCGCGTGCACGCCCGTGATCGCGCCAAGGGCGATCAGCAGGGCCAGCGGTAGACGCAGGAAGGTACGCATCGGACCAGTTCAGACAGGGACGGACAACGGAAGTTCCCGCGGAGACGGGAACTTGATCCTAGGGTGTTTATGAATTCTTAACAAGCCTTGATCCCCCCAGATGCAAGACAAGCCGTTTACTGAAGCCGTTCAGGCGCCGGTACAGTCCCCTCGGCACCGTGGAACAGTATGCCGAACTCCGTCAAAGGAAAGTGATACTCCCGCCCGCAGAATTCGCAACGGACCTCGACGGCGCCGGTGTCTGCGGCTGCGGCACGGGCCTCGTCCTCGCCCAGCGACTGCAGCATCGACGCGACCCGCTCGCGGGAACAGGAGCAGGCGAAGGACAGCGGCTTGCCGCCCATCAGTTCCGGCTTCTCTTCGTGGAACAGGCGGTGCAGCAGCTGCTCGGCCGGGGTCGCCAGCAGCTCGGCTTTGCCCAGGGTCTCGAACAGGGCGCTGGCACGCGCCCAGCCGTCTTCGTCACCCTCGTCACCCGGCAGCTTCTGCAGCAGCAGGCCGGCGGCGCCGTTGCGGTCGGCGGCCAGCAGCAGGCGGGTCGGCAGTTGTTCGGACTGGCGGAAGTAGTCCTCGAAGGCCTCGTCCAGCTCCGGTGCGGTCAGCGCGACCAGGCTCTGGTAGCGCTGCGGCTCGCGCGGGTCCAGGCCCGGGTTCTCGATGGTGATCGCGAGCAGGGCGTCATCACCCAGGCTGGACAGGTCGCGCGGCGCATCGGCGCCGTCGCTGAGCTGGGCGATGCCGCGCAGGGTACCGGCGGCGGTGCACTCGGCAAACAGGGTGCGCAGCGCGGTGCTGCTGCGCAGCTGGATCGAAAGGCGGCCATCGATCTTGGTGTGGCCGGTGAACAGCGCCGAGGCCACGCAGGCCTCGCCGAGCAGTTCGGCGGCGGTATCCGGGTACTCGGCGTGGGACAGGATCTCCTGCCAGGTAGCCTGCAGGCGCACGTGGACGCCACGGACGCCAGCGTCGGGAAGCAGGAAGCGGATCAGGGAATCGGGGTTGGCGGTCATCGGCTCACATCGCGCGTAAACGAGGGCGGTTGCCGGATAATGCGCCGACAACCGGATAGAAGAAGGATGCACCAGTAATGGGGGCAGGGGGAGAGCAGCACAAGGTGGAGGCCATCGCGGAAGTCCCGCGCCGCAGGCGCTGGCGCTGGAAACGGCTGCTCTGGCTGCCGCTGCTGCTGGCCGCTTTCAGCTGCCTGCAGGTACTGGTGCTGCGGTTCATCGACCCGCCGGTATCCACGGTCATGCTGTGGCGCTATGGCGAGGCATTGGGGGAGGCCGACTGGTCCTATCGCCTGCATTACCAGTGGTGCGACCTGGACCAGATGGCAGCGAGCCTGCCGATCTCGCTGGTGGCCGCGGAGGACCAGCGCTTCCCCGACCACAATGGCTTCGACCTGCAGGCCATCGAGAAGGCCCGCGACCACAACGCCAAGGGCGGACGCCTGCGGGGGGCCAGCACGATCAGCCAGCAGGTCGCCAAGAATCTGTTCCTCTGGCAGGGCCGCAGCTGGGTACGCAAAGGCCTGGAAGTCTGGTACACGGTGCTGATCGAAGCACTGTGGCCGAAGGAGCGCATCCTGGAGATGTACGCCAACATCGCCGAGTTCGGCGATGGCGTGTATGGCGCGCAGGCAGCGGCGCAGACGTTCTGGGGCAAGGATGCGGCCAGGTTGACCCCGGCCGAGAGCGCGCGGTTGGCGGCGGTGCTGCCGGCACCGCGGCGCTACAACGCGGCGGCACCGGGGCCGTATGTGCAGCGGCGTGCGGCATGGATCCAGCGCCAGGCCCGGCAGCTGGGCGGCGCGGCTTACCTGTCGGAAGACTGAGGACACCTGCCCTCGGGGCGGCAGGCCATGCACCTGCAGGCAACGTACAATCCGGGCATGAACCGCGAACGCCTTACTTTCGTCATCGCCGCCTACAACGAGGAGCAGGCGCTGCCGTGCCTGCATCCCCGCCTGTGTGCGGTGCTGGACGGAATGCCCGACATCGATGGCCACATCCTGTATGTGGACGATGGCAGCCACGACGGTACCTGGCAGGTGATCGCAGGATTGGCGCAGGACGACGCGCGCGTATCGGCGTTGAAGCTGTCGCGCAATTTCGGCAAGGAGGCCGCGCTGACTGCCGGCCTGGATCTGGTGCGCGACGGCGCGGCGATGATCCTGGATGCCGATGGCCAGGACCCGCCGGAACTGGTGCCGCAGTTCGTTGCGCGCTGGCGCGAGGGCCATGACAACGTCTATGGCACGCGCATGGCCCGCGATGGCGAAGCCTGGATCAAGCGCGCCACGGCGGCGGCGTTCTATCGGGTGATCGGTCGCCTGTCACGCACGCCGATCCCTGCCGACACCGGTGACTTCCGCCTGTTGTCGCCACGCGCGCTGAGTGCGCTGCGCGAGATGCGTGAACGCCACCGCTTCATGAAGGGCCTTTTCAGCTGGGTCGGATTCAAGCGTATTGCTGTGCCCTACCACCGTCACGCGCGGGTGGCCGGATCCAGCAAGTTCAGTCTGTGGCGGCTGTGGAATTTCGCCTTGGAGGGCATCACCGGGTTCTCGACCGTTCCCCTGCGGGCGGCGACCTACATGGGCCTGGCAACGGCGGCGGTGGCCTTCGTATTCGGCGTGTGGGTGATTGCCAAGGCGGCCCTGTACGGTGACCGCGTGGCGGGTTGGCCGACGATGATGGCGGTGATCCTGTTCCTGGGCGGGGTGCAGTTGATCGCGCTGGGCCTGATCGGCGAGTACCTGGGACGGCTGTACGAGGAATCCAAGCAGCGCCCGTTGTACCTGGTTGACGCCTGGCTAGCATCCGCCGTGGCAGACTCTGCCCTGCAACCCACCCTCGGAGGGCAGGCAGATGACCACGGTACGGCAACTGTTGGACGGCAAGTCTCCTGAAGTACATGCGGTCGCGCCGGATGCGGCGGTGATCGATGCGATCCGGTTGATGGCGGAAAAGGGCATTGGCGCGGTGCTGGTGATGGACGGTCCGCGGCTGGTCGGGATCCTTTCGGAGCGCGACTACGCGCGCAAGATCGTGCTGCGTGATCGTTCGTCGCGGGATACGGCGGTGGCCGAGATCATGACGGCGAAGGTGGTGACGGTCTCGCCGGGCGAACAGGTAGAGCATTGCCTGCAGCTGGTGACCGACTACCGCATCCGCCACCTGCCGGTGGTGGAGGGAGCACAGGTGCTGGGGGTGATTTCCATCGGCGACCTGGTGAAGTCGGTGATCGATGCGCAGCGGCGCGAGCTGGATCAGCTGCAGCAGTACATCGTGGCAGGGTGAGTTGTTCGCTGGCGGGCCTGCGGCCCGCCGGCCCGCTTTTCGAAGCTCAAAGCCAAAGCCAAAGCCAAAGCCGCGCCTTCCTGCTACGCCGGGAGGCGGAGGGCATGGCCGTGCAGGACACGCCGTAAACCCATCCATGGGGGCTCGATGGCGCCATCCATGGCGCCAACGGTCCTGCACGCCCATGCCCTCCGCCCTTGGACACGTTCCTGCGAGCGCGGTGCATACATGCGCGGTGGCTCGCCTTTGGTAGCTGCCAACCTTGGTTGGCAACAGCTTTTGAATTTGCTTTCTTCTTTTGACTTTGAATTTCGCTCTCGTTCCGCGCGCGCAGGAACCTGTCCGGAGCCGGAGCAAGGCGGCAGGCAGGACCGTGAGGCGCATGGATGCGCCGACCGAGCCTACGGGGACGTATTTACGGCGTGTCCTGCCTGTCGCCTTGCTCCGGCTCTACGCGCGGGAAAAGAGGCGCCGCGAACAACGCTGTAAACCTACTTCGCATATTGCCCACCGCAGTCGGCATCCTTCCCCGGCCCCAGTTCGATGGTCGCCAGCAATGCCGCTGGCGGCGCGATGCTGCCCAGCGCCAGGGCCACCGCGCCACGAATCCCCAACGCCTTGAAGTCCGGGCGGAACGACGGGTCCTTGAACGTGCCACTGATGTGCAGTTGAGAGCGCAGTACCAGGATGCTCTTGTCCTTCGGGCGCGGTTTCAGCAGCAGGTCCAGGGTCTCGTCGCGCAGGCTGACCGTGCCTTCGCCGATGAGGATCGTATCGGTGGTGTCCACCGCCAGCGCCTGGCTGGTCATCAGGCCGTCGCGCACGCCGAAGTCGGCGAAGGCGCAGCGCAGGGGAATCTGTTTGTCGCCGGTCACCAGGAATTTCAGTGATTCGGTGATGTCCAGCCCTGCCAGTTCCATCACCAGGTTGCCGACATGGCCGCGGCCCATCGCCAGGCCGACCTTGCCACTGCTGCTGCCGAGCATCGCGGCGATCGAGTTGCCGCGGCCGCTCAGGTCCACCTCGCCGCCGATGCCGCCCTTGGCCTGCTCGGCAAGTTTCGCGTCCGGAAACAGCTGGCCGAGCTGCACGCCGCGCACGCTGGCCTTCAGGGCGGTGCTGATCTGCGGGCGGCGCGCGTCCATGCGGATCGTGCTGCGGATATCGCCTCCGGCCACGCCGAAGTTCAGCGGGTCCAGCCGCAGTACGCCGTCATCCAGCAACAGGTGCGCGTCCATGTCGTCCAGCGGCAGCGATGGCGCGTTGATGCGGTGGGCCTTCCAGCGCACGTCGGCATCCATCGCGCGCAGCTTGCCGAGGTTGTAGGGCGTGTCGGGCAGCACGCGTGCGCGGGCGGCAACCCGTGCGGCCTCGGCCTTCTGTTCGGCGTTGGCGGTTTCGCCGCCGCCGGTTTTCGGTGGGGCACCGACGAAGCCGGCAAGGTCATCGAAGTCCAGGCGCTTGGATTCCAGCGTGGCGGTCAGCCGCGGCCGCGCACCGCCCACTTCGAACTGCAGATTGCCGCCGAGGTCGCTGTCACCGACCTTGCCGGTGAAGGCGTCGTAGCGCCAGACGTTGTGGTCACGCTTGAGCCGGCCGTTCAACGCATAGGGCGGCGACGGCGGAATGGCAATGCCGAGCAGCGGATAGAGGTCGGCGAGGTCCTGGCCGCTGAGCGCAAACTGCAGATCGAACACGCGCAGCTGGAAGGGATTGGTCAGCGTGCCACTGGCTACCGCGTGGGTGGCGCCTGCTCGGCCATCGAGATGGATGCGGAACGGATGGTCGCTGTCGGTCAGCTCCAGCGGTGATTCCGTGCCGCCACGCAGGGTGAACGGATTGCCCTGCCAGTGTCCCTTGCCCTGTACCAGCAGCGGTGGCGCCGCATCGGCCTGTTTCGGCTGGCCGCTGCGCACGTCCACGCGGATATCGGTACGGCCGAGCGCGTCGAGGAACTGCAGGCGACCGTCATCGATGCGCAACCGTTTGAGCTGCGGGCTGGTCCCACCGGCGCTGCCACCGAGGAAATCCCAATTGCCCGGTTCGCCCTTGCGCGGGGCGGTTTCCAGCAGCACGTCCGGCCGGGTCAGGCGTACTTCGGGCAGCTGCACGCTGCCACGCAGCAGGGGCCACACCCGCACGTCGATCTCGACGCGGTCTGCGGTGGCCATATCGGGTTGCTTCGCCCAGCTGGCATTGGCGAAGGTGATCGCATCGGCGCGGATCGTACTGGTGCGGCCGAGGTCGACATCAAGGTTCCCGATGTGCAGCGCGCGGCCGGTGCGTGCCTGCACCGCACGCTCAACCGGCCCCTTGAACCAGTTCCAGTCCCACAGCGCGATCAGCAGCAGGAGTGCCGCCAGCAGGAAGATCAGGATCGTGAGCCAGCGCCGGCCTCGTGGGCCGGGGCGGCGGAGGCGCCAGCGGGTCGTGCGCTTTGCGGCAGGGGAGGCGGCAGCATTCACGCCGCCATGGTTGCCCCCTCTTCGTGGACAGGGCGCGAAGCGTCCATGTGCGTGGTGTGCACACGCCGCGTTCGAACGCTGGTTTACAGCACCTGCATGGTGACTGCGACGAAGTGGCAGACGCTGCCACCGATCACGAACAGGTGCCAGATCGCATGCGAATACGGGATCGATTCACGGTGGTAGAAGTAGGTCCCCAGCGTGTACGACAGGCCGCCGGCGAACAGCCAGGTGAGGGTGCCGCCGTCGATCGAAGCCCACATCGGCTTGATCGCCACGACCACCAGCCAGCCCATGGCGATGTAGATCACCGTTGAGAGCACCTTGAAGCGGCCAGTGTAGAACAGCTTGAACACCACGCCGCCCAGCGCCAGCGCCCAGATCGCGGTGAACAGGCCCCAGCCCCACGGACCACGCAGGCCGATCAGGGTGAACGGGGTATAGGTGCCCGCGATCAGCACGTAGATCGCGCAGTGGTCGAACACCTTCAAGCGGCCCTTGGCGACCGGATGCTGGATGGCGTGATACAGGGTGGAGGCGGTGTACAGCAGCAACAGCGCGATACCGAATACGATCGCACTGGCCAGCTGCCAGCCGTCGCCGTAGATCGCAGCCAGGGTGATCAGCACCGCGCTGGCTGCCAGGGCGAACACCGCGCCCAGGCCATGGGTCAGGGCGCTGGCGATTTCTTCACGGATCGAAGCAATGGACGTCGTGGACATGGGCATGGGCATCGTTCACGGGGAGGGGGACCCGCGTCCCCCTATCATCGCCGCGATGGCCGCCGTGTGCACGCCCGTCACCGTATGGTGGGTGAATCCCTGCGTTGCGCCGATGAATCCGTGAGCGGTAGATCCACGCCATGCGTGGATGAACCACCCGCGACGGCCGGGGGCAGAGCCCTTTCCTTGCGGAAAGGGATCCGGCCCGCTGGCATCAGCCCACCGAAACCGTATGCGCCGCTTCGCGGGTGGCCGAGAAGCGCACGTCCGGCGAGCGTTCCTGCGCCAGCTGCAGGTTGACCCGGGTCGGTGCCAGGTAGACCAGGTGGCCGGCTGCATCCAGCGCCAGGTTCAGCGCATTCTTCTCGCGGAACTCTTCCAGCTTCTTCTCGTTGCTGCAGTGGACCCAACGCGCAGTGGTCACGCTGACCGGCTCGAAGGTGGCTTCCACGCCGTACTCGTCCTTCAGGCGGTAGGCGGCCACGTCGAACTGCAGCACGCCGACCGCACCCAGGATCAGGTCGTTGCTGGTCAGCGGGCGGAAGAACTGGGTCGCACCTTCCTCGGACAGCTGGGCCAGGCCCTTCTGCAGCTGCTTGAGCTTGAGCGGATCACGCAGGCGTGCGCGGCGGAACAGTTCCGGGGCGAAGTTGGGGATGCCGGTGAAGGTGACCGCTTCGCCTTCGGTGAAGGTATCGCCGATGGAAATGGTGCCGTGGTTGTGGATGCCGATCACATCGCCCGGCCACGCCTCGGCGGCGATCTCGCGGTCGCTGGCCATGAAGGTCAGCGCGTTGGCCAGCTTCATTTCCTTGCCGGTGCGCACGTGGAAGGTCTTCATGCCGGCGCTGAAGCGGCCCGAGCAGACCCGCATGAACGCCACGCGGTCACGGTGCTGCGGGTCCATGTTGGCCTGGATCTTGAACACGAAGCCGGTCAGCTTGTTCTCTTCCGGGGCGATCTCGCGGCCGGTGGTGGAACGCGCCTGCGGCGACGGGGCATGTTCGACGAAGAAGTCCAGCAGCGGCTGCACACCGAAGTTGTTCACGCCCGAGCCGAAGAACACCGGGGTCTGCTTGCCCGCGCGGTAGGCGTCCAGGTCGAACGGATGGCTGGCGCCCTGCACCAGTTCCAGTTCGTCGCGCAGGTCGGCCAGCATCTGTGCACCGATCTTCTCGGCCAGGCCGGGCGCATCGATGGACGGGAAGATGGTCGAGTCCTGGCGGGTGAAGTTGCGGCCCGGTTCGTACAGGTGAACTTCGCCGGTCAGCAGGTGGACCACGCCCTTCAGGCGCTGGCCCATGCCGATCGGCCAGGTCACCGGCGCGCACTGGATGCCCAGCACGGTTTCCACTTCATCCAGCAGCTCGATCGGGTCCTTGCCCTCGCGGTCGAGCTTGTTGATGAAGGTCATGATCGGGGTGTCGCGCAGGCGGCAGACTTCCATCAGCTTGATGGTGCGCTCTTCCACGCCCTTGGCCACGTCGATCACCATCAGCGCCGAGTCCACCGCGGTCAGCACGCGGTAGGTGTCCTCGCCGAAGTCGGCGTGGCCGGGGGTGTCGAGCAGGTTGACGATCTTGCCTTCGTACGGGAACTGCATCACCGAGGAGGTGACGGAGATGCCGCGCTCCTTTTCCAACGCCATCCAGTCGGAGGTGGCGTGGCGGGCGGCCTTGCGGCCCTTGACCGAACCGGCCATCTGGATCGCGCCTCCGAACAGCAGCAGCTTTTCGGTCAGCGTGGTCTTGCCGGCGTCAGGGTGGGAGATGATGGCGAAGGTGCGGCGACGCGACGCTTCGTTGGCGACTTCGGACATGGCAGTGGCGCCCGCCCGGGGCGCTTTTCAAAGAGATAAGCGCCCGATTATACCGGCCGGGGCCGTTCAGCGCCCGATGCCGCCCTCGACCTCGTCCTGGCGGGCGAACTGCAGCTGGCCCTGTTCGGCGAAGATCCGTGCCGGCACCGAGCGCAGGCCCATGCCGCGGTTGACCTGCACCACGAAGTGCAGGTGCGGCGCGCTGCTGAAGCCGCTGTTGCCGGACAGGCCGAGCGGCTGCCCGGCCCCCACCGCCTGGCCGCGACGCACGCGCATGCCGCCGGCCTGCAGGTGGCCGTACAGCGCCATGCTGCCGTCGCTGTGCAGCACGCGGATGAAGTTGGCGCGGGCACCATCACGTTCGCGGTCCTGGCCGTTGCCACGGAAACCATCCTGGATCTGCATCACCGTCCCCTCGCGCGCGGCCAACACCAGGGTGCCCTCCGGCAGCGCGAAGTCCACCGCGTCGCGGTTCTCCTCGTCATCGTGGCTGAACCGGCCCTGCGGCGCCTGGTCCACGCGCGGACGGGCCGCATCGAACGGCAGGCGATAGGCGACATCTTCGGCCTGTGCGGCCGGGTTGCCCGGCACCGACTGCAGGCGCAGATCCAGCGTGCGGCCATCGAGCGGGGCGGGCAGATGACCGACCACCAGGCTGCTGTCGCCCTGGATCAGCGATTGCAGCGGCAGCCCTTCGACCGGGCGTCCGGGTGCAGCGCGCAGTTCGATCTGCAGCGGTCCTGCCAGCCCATTGTCGATCCGGGCCTGCCATTGCGTGCCGACCGGCTGCAGGCGCAGCCGGGCCATGGGGGCGGCGCCCTCGGCACTGCCAGCGTGGGTGGTTGAGGTGGCGGGGGAAACCAGTCCCCAGCCCTGGCGCCAGTCACCGGCGCTGGCCGTCGTGCTCGCCAGCAGGGACATCAGCAGGCAGGTCAGGGGCAGGCGCAGCATCAGTGGTTCCAGAGGGTAGGGACCGCCGGGACTGTAGCCGATCCTGAACAGGACGACCGCGACCGCCTTCGCATAGTCACGTTGAAAATATTCATCGCTTTATCCGCATGAAGGGATTGACAGTGCCGGAAAGGGCTGGCATCGTGGCTCCACCATCGAGACCGGCAGAGGGACAGGCCCTTTGAAGCCGGGGCAGCCCGCGGATGCGAAAGCGTCTGCGTAGGTGCCAAATCCTGCGGGGACCGTGGCGTCCACCGAAAGATGGTTCGAACCATGCACCACACGTGCATCTCGAACGCGGGCCCCGCGAAGGCTCGATGGCCGATTCCCCAACCGGATCCCGCCATGAGCTTCGCCGCCAGTACCGCGCTTCGCCCCGAACCCTTTGTCCCCGTCAGCGTGCCGGTCGAAGACCGCGTGCATGCCGAGCGCGGTGAGTTCGCCGCGGTGCTGTCGATGCGTCACGCCGGCCCCAGCCCGGTGCGCCTGCGCTATGAGTGGGTCGGCCCGGCCAATGCGCCGGTGGTGGTGCTGGCCGGCGGTATTTCCGCCCATCGCCACGTGGCGTCCAATGCACAGTTCAGCGAGAAGGGCTGGGCCGAAGACCTGGTCGGCAGCGGGCGCGCGCTGGATCCGCAGCAGCTGCGTGTACTGGCCTTCGACTTCATCGGCGCCGACGGTGCACTGGATGTGCCGATCGATACCGCCGACCAGGCCGATGCACTGGCGCTGCTGCTGGACCATCTCGGCATCCGCACGCTGAAGGCGTTCGTGGGCTACTCCTACGGGGCGCTGGTCGGCCAGCAGTTCGCGATCCGCCACCGTGCACGCGTGCGCCAGCTGGTGCTGGCCAGTGGCGCGCATCGCCCGCATCCGTATGCCGCCGCCTGGCGCGCATTGCAGCGCCGCGCGGTCGCGCTGGGCCAGCTGCAGTGCGGCGAAGACCACGGTCTGGCGTTGGCCCGGCAGTTCGCCATGCTCAGCTACCGCACCCCGGAAGAATTCGGCGAGCGCTTCGACGCCGCACCGGAAGTGATCAATGGCCGTGTGCGCGTGGCCGCCGAAGATTATCTCGATGCGGCCGGTGCGCAGTACGTCGCGCGCACGCCGGTGACCGCTTACCTGCGCCTGTCCGAATCGATCGACCTGCACCGCGTCGACCCCACCGCGATCCTGCCGCCCACCGTAGTTGTCGCGGTGGAGGGTGACCGCCTGGTGCCGCTGGCCGACCTGGTCGGTCTGGTCGAAGGGCTGGGCCCGCGCGGCAGTCTGCGCGTGCTGCGCTCGCCCTACGGCCACGACGCCTTCCTCAAAGAAACCGATCGCATCGACGCGATCCTCGCCACCGCCTTCCGCACTTCTGGAGAGTCCGCATGAGCCTGCACGCAAACGAGCCGTCCTGTAGTCGCACCACTGCCGCCGTCCGTGCCGGCATCGATCGGGACACCGCGCATGGTGCGGTCACGCCGCCGATCGTGCTGTCGTCGAACTTTAGCTTTGAAGGCTTCGGCAACAAGCGCCAGTACGACTACACGCGCAGTGGCAACCCGACCCGTGACCTGCTCGGCGAGGCGCTGGCGGAACTGGAGGGCGGCGCCGGCGGCGTCATCACCGCCACCGGCATGGGTGCGATCAACCTGGTGTTGAACGCATTGCTGCAGCCGGGCGACACCCTGGTGGTGCCGCATGATGCATACGGCGGCAGCTGGCGCCTGTTCAATGCGCTGGCGAAGAAGGGCCACTTCGAGCTGGTCACCGCCGACCTGACCGATCCGCGCGCACTGGCGCAGGCGCTGGCCACGCAGCCGAAGCTGGTGCTGGTGGAAACCCCGTCCAACCCGCTGCTGCGCATCACCGACCTGCGCTTCGTCATCGAGGCCGCGCACAAGGCCGGTGCACTGGTGGTAGTCGACAACACCTTCCTGTCGCCGGCACTGCAGCAGCCGCTGTCGTTCGGCGCGGACCTTGTGCTGCATTCCACCACCAAGTACATCAATGGCCACAGCGATGTGGTCGGTGGGGCGGTGGTCGCGCGCGATCCGGCGCTGCACGAGCAGCTGGTGTGGTGGGGCAACGCGCTGGGCCTGACCGGCTCGCCGTTCGATGCGTTCCTGACCCTGCGCGGCCTGCGCACGCTGGATGCGCGCCTGCGCGTGCACCAGGAAAACACCGCGTCGATCGTCGCCCTGCTGGACCAGCATCCGGCGGTCGGCGCGGTGTACTACCCGGGCCTGGCCGATCACCCGGGCCACGCCATCGCCGCGCGCCAGCAAAGCGGCTTCGGCGCGATGCTGTCGTTCGAACTGGCCGACTGCGAAGGCGATGATCCGCATGCCGCAGTGCGTGCCTTCGTCGATGGCCTGCGCTGCTTCACCCTGGCCGAATCGCTGGGTGGCGTCGAAAGCCTGATCGCGCACCCGGCCACCATGACCCATGCGGCGATGACCGCTGAAGCGCGCGCGGCCGCCGGCATCAGCGAAGGCCTGCTGCGCCTGTCGGTCGGCATCGAGGCCGAGCGTGACCTGCTGGCTGATCTCGGCGCAGCGCTGCAGCGCGCCGAAGCCGTGATTGATGCGGCTGCGCGCCGCAAACAGGTGGTGGATGCATGAGCGCGCTCGCTGCTGACATTCCTGCGCTGGGCGTGGGACGCCTGGCGCTGCTCGGCACCGGCACGGTGGGCTCTGCCTTCGTGCAGCGCTACCAGGCGTTGCAGGCACGCGGGTTGGAACTGCCCAGCGTGCAGTGGCTGGCCAATTCGCGCACCGCACTGGCGATCGACCGTGATCTGGCGTTGCCTCTGGAGCTGGCACGACGCGCACCGCGTGACGGTCTCAGCTCACCGCCATGGGCGAGCGCCGAAGGGCTGGAACGGGGTGACGTGGTGGTCGATGCCACTGCCAGCGAAGATGTGGCCGCACGTCACGAGCAGTGGCTGGCGCGTGGGGTGCACGTGGTCACCGCCAACAAGCTGGGCCGCGGTGCGCAGCTGGCACGTGCCACGGCCATCGCCGAGAGCTGCGCAGACAGTGGCGCACGCTATGGCGACAGCGCCACCGTCGGTGCCGGCCTGCCGTTGCTGAGCAGCCTGCGCGCGCTGGTAGCCGGTGGCGACCACATCCCGCCATCGAGGGCGTGCTGTCCGGCTCGCTGGCGTGGCTGTTCCATCGCTATGACGGCCAATCGC
This sequence comes from Stenotrophomonas sp. 86428_Sma, assembly GCF_056481585.1. Classification (NCBI taxonomy): domain Bacteria; kingdom Pseudomonadati; phylum Pseudomonadota; class Gammaproteobacteria; order Lysobacterales; family Lysobacteraceae; genus Stenotrophomonas; species Stenotrophomonas sp. 86428_Sma. The sequence continues at coordinate 3,725,012 of NZ_CM151156.1, read as the reverse complement.
CGTTCTCGGCGGCGGTGCGCGAGGCGCTGGCGGCCGGTTATACCGAACCGGACCCGCGTCTGGATCTGTCTGGCGAGGACGTGCGCCGCAAGCTGCTGATCCTGGCGCGCAGCAGCGGGCTGGCGCTGGATGCTTCGCAGGTGCAGGTGGATTCACTGGTGCCTGAAGCGCTGGCAGCGCTGCCGCTGGAGGATGCGGTGGCTGCGCTCGAGCAGCTGGATGCGCCGCTGCAGGCGCGCTGGCAGCAGGCACGCGACAATGGTCGTGTGCTGCGTTTCGTCGGCCGCGTTGATGGCGAGGGTGCGCAGGTAGGCCTGCGCGAGTTGCCGGCCGATCACCCCTTGGCGCAGGGTGCAGGCACCGACAACCGCGTGGCCATCCACAGCGATCGCTATCACCGCCAGCCGTTATTGATCCAGGGGCCGGGCGCGGGCGCGGAAGTCACCGCCGCCGCGTTGCTGGATGACGTGCTGCGGATCGTCGGCTGATCGCAGCGTTCCTGTCGAGCCAAGCCCATGCTCGGCTCGACAGGAGCACGCCTGCTGGTCAGCGGGACTTCAACGCCTTCAGCAACGCGTTGTTGAACTGCTTCGGGTCCTGCACCTGTGGCGAATGGCCCAGTTCGGCGAACTCGAGCAGCGTCGCGCCGGGAATCGTCGCGGCCGCCGACTTGCCCAGCACCGGATAATTGCCCAGCGTCGCCTTCACCGCAGGCGACGCCAGGTCACGGCCGATCGCGGTGCGGTCCTTCTGGCCGATGAACAACGTGGTCGGCACCTGCAGATTCTTCAGTTCGTAGACCACCGGCTGGTTGAACACCATGTCCGATGCCAGTGCCTGGCTCCACGCAACGACCTGCTTGCCCGGGCCTTCATACATGCCCGACTGCATCCGCGCCCACGGTTCATACGCCGGCTTCCATTTGCCGTCGTAGTACACGTCCAGCTGGTAGCGGCGGATGCTGTCATAGCTGATGTTCATTTCGCCGGCGTACCACGTGTCCACGCTGCGCCAGGGAACACCCAGCGCCTTCCAGTCTTCCAGCCCGATTGGATTGACCAGTGACAGGCTGCGCAGGTCCTGCGGGAACATCAGCGCGTAGCGCACCGCCAGCATGCCGCCCATCGAATGACCGACCAGGTGCACCGGTACATCACCCAGCTGCAGCTGTTGCAGCAGGGCATGGGTGTTGGCGGCCAGCTGCGCGAACGAATACTGGTAGCGTTCGGGCTTGCTGGATTTGCAGAAGCCCACCTGGTCCGGGGCGATCACCCGGTAGCCGGCGTTCAGCAGCGGCGCGATGGTCTGCTGCCAGGTAGCTGCGCAGAAATTCTTGCCGTGCAGCAGCACCACCACGCCGATGGCGCGGCGTTTGGGCAGGACATCCAGATAGGCCATTTCCAGTGGCTGCCGCTGCGACTCCAGTGCGAAGATCTTCACCGGATAGCCGTAGTCGAAACCCTCCAGCCGCGGCCCGTAGGTGGGCGCGGCCAGCGCAGGCAGTGGAAGGCAGGCAAGCAGGGCGGCAGCGATCACGCGCATGGGGCCAATCCGGGGTAGGGGAGCCCCGAGCCTAACCGGAACGCGGTGACGGTGTCGTCCGATGTTGAGCCGGGCTCATGCCCGGCTGCAGGGTAGAGCCAGGCCATGCCTGGCTGCGGCCATCAGCACTCGATGACGTTCACCGCCAGGCCACCGCGGCTGGTTTCCTTGTATTTGTCCTGCATGTCGCGGCCGGTATCGCGCATGGTCTTGATCACCTTGTCCAGCGACACCTTGTGCTTGCCGTCGCCGCGCATCGCCATGCGCGAGGCATTGATCGCCTTCACCGCACCCATCGCATTGCGCTCGATGCACGGAATCTGCACCAGTCCACCAATCGGGTCGCAGGTCAGGCCCAGGTTGTGTTCCATGCCGATTTCCGCAGCATTCTCGATCTGACTCGGGTTGCCGCCCAGCGCCGCGACCAGGCCGCCGGCCGCCATCGAGCAGGCCACGCCCACTTCGCCCTGGCAGCCCACTTCGGCACCGGAAATCGAAGCGTTTTCCTTGTACAGGATGCCGATCGCCGCCGAGGTCAGCAGGAAGTCGAACACACGCTGCTCGTTGGCGCCCGGGCAGAAACGGTCGAAGTAATGCAGCACGGCGGGCAGCACGCCGGCCGCACCGTTGGTCGGTGCGGTCACCACGCGGCCACCGGCGGCGTTTTCTTCGTTCACCGCCAGTGCGTACAGGTTGACCCAGTCCAGCGTCGTCAGCGGATCGCGCATCGCCGCTTCCGGCTTCGACGACAGCTCGCGGTACAGCGCCGGTGCGCGACGGCCGACCTTCAGGCCACCCGGCAGCACGCCTTCCTCGCGGATGCCGCGCGCGACGCACGACTGCATCGCGCTCCAGATCTCGCGCAGGTTGGCGCGGATCTCGTCTTCGCTGCGCCAGCACTTCTCGTTCTCGAACATCAACTGGGCAATGCTCAGGCCGCTGCGTGCGGTCTGCGCCAGCAGCTCGTCGCCGCTCTTGAACGGGTAGGGCAGCGGGGTCTCGTCGGGCACGATGCGGTCATCGGCCGCGTCGTCCTGGTTGACCACGAAGCCGCCACCGACCGAGTAATAATCGCGGGTGGCGATCACTTCGTCCTCGGCGTTGTACGCGGTGAAGCGCATGCCGTTGGTGTGGTACGGCAGCTTCTGGCGCTTGTTCATGCCGAGGTCGCGCTTCTCGTCGAAGGCGATCTCGTGCTGGCCCATCAGCTGGATGCGCTTGCTGCTGCGGATGCGCTCCAGCGTGGCCGGGATGATGTCCGGGTCGATCAGGTTCGGCCGCTGCCCTTCCAGGCCGAGCAGGATCGCCTTGTCGGTACCATGGCCGCGGCCGGTCAGCGCCAGCGAGCCATAGACATCGGCGCGGATGCGCGCGACCTCGTGCAGGCGGCCCGGGTCGAGCAGCCAGCGGTGGATGAATCGCTCGGCGGCCTTCATCGGCCCGACGGTGTGCGAGGAGCTCGGGCCAATGCCGATCTTGAAAACGTCGAACGTGCTGACAGCCATGGTTGCCGTACTGCGGGTACCGGAAGAGACCGCTATTCTAGCGGTTCACGCCGCACTTCAATGGCTGCGGCGCAGCATTTCCACCAAGGGGACCCTGCCGGTGTTGACTCTGTTCCAGCGTGACGACTGCCACCTGTGCGACATGGCGCTGGCCGAGCTGGCCAAGGCCCGGGCGCCGGAATTCGAATCGGTGTTCCTGGATGACCAGCCAGCGCTGGAATCGCGCTACGGCGCGCGGGTGCCGGTGCTGCGCGACGAGCGCGGCGACCGTGAGCTGGACTGGCCGTTCGACGCGGCTGCGGTTCAAGCCTGGCTGGCCGTCGAACGGTAGTGCCGGCCGCTGGCCGGCACCTGCCCGCATCGGTGAGGTTGCCGGCCAGCGGCCGGCACCACCGGAGATGATGGCCGGGGCGGTGCCCCGGCCCGTTGATCATTTCGCGTCGAACTTCACGATCGTGCTGATCGCGGTTTCGTCCGGGATGGTCTTGGTGTCGGCCCAGTCACCGCTGCCGACGCCGAAGTCCAGGCGCTTGACGGTGGCCTTGCCGGTCAACACCGGCTGGGTGCCCGGCTTCCAGGTGAAGGTGAGGGTGACCGGCTTGCTGACGCCGCGCAGCTCCAGCGTGCCGTCGGCGGCGAACTGGTCGTTGCCCACCGCACGGAAGCCCTTGGCGGTGTAACGCGCAGTGGCGAACTTGCCGACGTTGAAGAAGTCGGCGGTCTGCAGGGTCGAGTCGCGGTCGCTGTTGCCGCTCTTGGCACCGGCCAGCGGAATCACCACGTCCAGCGAACCGGCGGCCGGGTTGGCCGGGTCGAAGCTGAGCTTGGTGGCAAAGCCCGGGAAGCTGCCGGTGAACACTTCGCCGTCGTACTTGGTGGCGAACACCAGGATCGAGCCGGCGCCGGGGGCCTGGGCGTAGTCCGCGGCGAGCGCCGGGGCGGTGGCCAGCATGCCGGCCAGGGCGGCGGCCACGGCGGCCGGAGTGGTCAGTTTCAGGTTCATCGGTCAGTCCTTCTGAGGGGAGGCGAGCCAGCCGCGCGGCAACATGCGGGACAGCGTTGCATCGCGCTGGAACAGGTGGTGGTAGAAGGCAGCGCCGGCATGGGCCAGCACCACCGCGATCAACAGCCAGAAGCCGTATTCGTGGATGGCGTGGGACACCGCGACGACCTGCGGATCCGGGCCACTCAGTTTGGGCACATCAACCAGGCCGAACCAGCGGAACGGGCGCAGGCCACTGGCCGAGTCGTACAGCCAGCCCGACAGCGGGATGGCGAACATCAGCACATACAACAGCACGTGGGTGGCGCTGGCGATGCGCTCCTGCCAGCTGGGCACGCCCGGCACCGGCTTGGGGGCGCCGGCGTACAGGCGCCAGCCGAGGCGGAACAGCACCAGCGCCAGTACGGTGATGCCGATCGACTTGTGTGCGGTGTAGACCCAGAAGTACTTGGGCGTCTTGGGCAGTTCGCCCATGGTCAGGCCGACCACGCCCAGGGCGAGGATCAGCAGTGCGATCAACCAATGCAGGATCTGGCTGACACTCCCCCAGGCGGCGGGGGTGTTCTTGGCGGTCATGAAAGGTCCTCTAGCGGGCCGTCTTGGGGTCGGAGTGCGGAACGGGAGCGGGAGTTCCCGGGGCGTCGCTGCGGTCGAGGGTGGCTTCAGCCTCGATCCTCAGCTGTACTGCATCACCGATGACGCCCGGCCAGGCGGTGATGCCGAACGCGCGCCGGCTCAGCGTGGTGCTGGCGGAAAAACCGGCGGTGCGTCGGAACGGGGGGAGGGGGTAGCGCTTGATGGCGTTGAGGGTCACGTCCAGGGTGACTTCCTGGCTGACGCCGCGCAGGGTCAGGGTACCGATCACGTGGGCGCGCCTGGCATCGATCGGTTCGACCCGGCTGGAGACGAAATGTGCCTTCGGGAAACGCTCGCCATCCAGAAGGCTGCGGGCCAGCGTGGCCTGATTCCATTTGGCATCACCAAGGTCCAATCGCGACACGGGGACCTCGACATCCAGTGTGGCCTCGCGCCAGTTGTCGGGATCGAACTGCAGGCGGCCCTCACTGCCGGAGACCGTCCCCATCGCCTGCGAGTAACCCGCGTGGTCGATGGTGAACAGCACACGCGTATGCACCGGATCGAGGCGATAGGTATCTGCATCCGCCCAGGCGGGGGCGGTGGCGAGCAGCATCGGCAGCAGGGCCAGGCAGGGACGCATCGATGGCGGGCTCCGGAAGGGGGACGTTGCGATCATACGCACAGCCCCCCGCCAACGTTGCGTGCATGGCTGCAACAGTTCGTGGTGGGTCCACCGGTGGAAACAGGCTGTTGCAGCCATGAACCCGGCCCTGTGTGACAATCGGGACAGGACAGGGGGTTCAGGATGACGAGCGGTTGGCGCCTGTGGTGCCGAGGCATCGCGGGAATGGGGCTGCTGCTGATGGCGTTCGCCACGGCGGCCACGGCCCTCGACATGGCGGAAACACCGCGCCTGCGCCGTTTCGGTGCAGCTGAAGGCATGCCCTCGCGCATGGTGCTGGCGCTGGCCGAGGACCGCCAGGGCCATATCTGGGCGGCCACCGATGGTGGCCTGGTGCGCTATGACGGCGGCAACCTGCGGGTCTGGGAACATGATCCGGAGCAGCCGGGCTCGCTGCCCGGCAACGAGATCGAGACCCTGCTGGTCGATCCCCTGGACCGCGTCTGGGTCGGCATCAATGGCAAGGGCGTGGCCCGGCTGGATGCCGACCGCGAACGCTTCAAGACCTTCGATGCGGTCAACGGCCCCTGCATGAGCCAGTTCTGGACGCTGGCCTACGCCGAGGATGCACTGTGGATCGGCACCAGTGGCCATGGCGTCTGCCGTTTCGGTGAAGACGGCAGCCTGCGCTTCTTCGAGCATGATCCGGCCCGTCCTGGCGGGTTGCCCAGCAATACCATCTACAGCAGCCTCGTCGACGCGCAGGGGCGACTGTGGATCGGCACCGAGGCGGGCATTGCGCGCTGGAACGGGACTGGATTCGAGGCTGTCGCGCCGCGCGAACTGGGGGCGCTGAGTGTGTTGCGCCTGAGCCGCGACCCCGATGGCTCGATCTGGGCCGGCAGCCAGAATGACGGCCTCTACCGTATCGACGCGCAGGACCGGGTCAGCCGTCCGCGCTGGGCCGACAGTGCACACCTGCGTTCGGCACTGGTGCTGGCCGATCGCCAGGGCGGTTACTGGGCGGGCACCTCCGATGGCCTGTTGCGTGGAGATGCCAGCATGCTGCGGCGGCTCGACGGCGACCGCGGCAGTGGCTTCCTCACTGCCCAGAGCGGTGTGCTTGATCTGATGCAGGACCATGAGGGCGGATTGTGGGTGGCGCTGCTGACCCAGGGCCTGGCCTACCTGCCGCCGGACTGGCGCCGGTTTTCGATCTGGAACCAGCTTGACGGCAAGCCGCTGGACAGCCAGTACCTGCTGAGTGCAGCCAGTGATGGCCGGAATTACTACGTCGGCTCAGCGCATGGCGTGTACCAGCTGGACGTGCAGGGAGTACTGAAGTTGCTGGCCAGCGATCGCGAGATCGGCAGCGGGGCGGTGTGGTCGGTGCTGCCGCGGCCGGACGGGCGCCTGTGGCTGGGGCGTGCCGGCCGCATCAGCGTGTACGACCCGGCCACCCGCGCGCTGCACGATTGGCATATCGATGGGGGAGCCGATCTGCGCCAGCGCATCGATCTGATGCGGCAGGCCCCCGATGGCACGGTCTGGCTGTCGGTGATGAACCTGGGCCTGCAGCAGCGCAGCGCCGATGGCCGCGTGCTGCGTAGTTACCCGCTGGAGGATCTCCGCAAGACCGCCGATTCACCGGTTGAGCAGATCCGCTTTGATGCCCAGGGCAAGGCCTGGGTGATGGGCGACATGGGGATCTGGCGTGAACAGGCCGGGCGCTTCGAAGCGGTGCCGGGTGTTTCGCGCGGGCTGATCTACGATCTGGTGTGGGTGGATCCGCAGCAGCTGTGGCTGGCCCGGCAGGGCGCGCTGGAACGCTACCAATGGGATGGCATGAGCCTGCGCCTGATCCAGCGCATCGATGGCAGTGCTGGCGTGCCCTCGGTCAGCATGGGCGGACTGGCGCTTGCCGAAGACGGCCGCCTGTGGGCGACCACGCCACGTGGCCTGCTGCGGTGGGACCCGAAGACGCGCCGCCTGCAGCAGTTCAACGAACGCGATGGCCTGCCCGACGCCGAGTTCACCAGCAGGCCGCCGGCGGTGAATGCCGATGGTCGCGTGCTCGCGGTGGCCCAGACCGGCCTGGTCGTGTTCGATGTGAATGCTGCCGATGCGGTGCTGCCGCCGTCGTCGCTGGTGATCGCCGAGGTCCGCGTGCGGCGTGATGATGCCCGCGGCTGGCAACCGCTGCCGACCACCGGCACGCTGTTGCTGGGGCCGGATGATCGTGATCTGCAGATCGATGCGCGACTGCTTTCCTATGCCAATCCGCAGGGCAACCGTTACCGCTTCCGGGTGCAGGGCTACGACCAGAACTGGGTGGAGCAGGGTGGTGACGGCCAGCGCACGCTGTCGCGGCTGCCGACCGGCAGCTACGTCATTGAAGTCCAGGCGGCAACGGCCAGTGGCACGTGGACGCCTTCACAGCGGTTGCAGGTGAAGGTGCTGCCACCCTGGTGGCGCAGCGGCATGGCGATCTTCGGCTACCTGCTGATCGGCTCGCTGCTGCTGCTTATCCTGGTGTGGTCGATCCGTGCGCGCCTGCGCCGCCGCCAGCAATGGCAGTTGACCGTGCACAAGCAGCAACTGGCAGAGCAGGCCTCCCAGGCCAAGAGCCGGTTCCTGGCCACGCTGGGCCATGAGGTGCGCACGCCGATGACCGGTGTGCTCGGCATGAGCGAGTTGCTGCTGGCCACCCCGCTGGATGCGGTGCAGCGCAGCTATGCAGGCTCGATCCAGCAGGCTGGCAGCCACCTGCTGCGGCTGGTCAATGACGCACTGGATCTGGCCCGCATCGAGGCCGGCCGGCTGGAGCTCGACCTGCGCCCGTTCGATCTGGCTGGCCTGCTCGACCAGGTGCAGGCGTTGATGGAGCCGATGGCGAAGCAGCGCAACCTGGGGTTCCAGCGTGGGGGCGATCCGCCGGGGCCGATCAGCGTCAGCGGCGACGAGATGCGCGTGCGGCAGATCCTGCTCAACCTGCTGGGCAATGCAATCAAGTTCACCGAGCGCGGGCACGTCGGCCTGGCCGTGCGCCTGGAAGAGAACGGTGGCGGACTCTGCTTCGAAGTGCATGACACCGGCCCGGGCATCAACGCCGAGCAGCAGGACCGGCTGTTCCATCGCTTCGAACAGGCGGACGGCCCGCGCACCGCGTCGCGCTATGGCGGCAGCGGGTTGGGCCTGGCGATCTGCCAGGAGCTGGCCGTGGCCATGAACGGACGCATCGAAGTGGACAGCCAGCCGGGCAAGGGCGCGCGATTCCGGGTGTGGTTGCCGCTGCCCTGGATCCGGCAGGCCGCCAATGCGCCGGGCGAGTCGCCGGTGCTGCCGGTGCTGCCGCCGCTGCGCATCCTGCTGGTGGAAGATGACGCGACCGTGGCCGAGGTCATCGCCGGCCTGCTGCGTGGCCGTGGCCACGACGTGGTGCACGTGCTGCATGGCCTGGGCGCGCTTTCGGAGATTGCCACCGATGGTTTTGACGTGGGCCTGCTCGATCTCGATCTGCCCGCGCTGGACGGCACCGCCATCGCTCGCCAGCTGCGCACCATGGGCTATGAACTCCCCCTGGTGGCGGTCACCGCGCGCTCCGATGCCTACGCCGAGACCCAGGTCCTGGCGGCCGGGTTCGATGGCTTCCTGCGCAAGCCGGTGACCGGTGACATGCTGGTGACTGCCATTGCCCAGGCGCGCGCAAAACGACAAACCGCCCTTTGAATGCGCCAGCGCCGGGCGTGAACGGCGCGACTTTCGGTTTACCATGCCGACGCCCGTAGTGCGGGAATCATCAGAAGCAGCGTGAGGAGGCAATCGGTGGTGTATCTGCGGGCGGCGATGCTGCTGCTGGTCCTCCTGTGCTGCCTGTCGCCCGCTGCGGCGCAGCCGGTGCCACCGAGCCCGCGCCAGGTGACGGTGTTCGACGGCTTGCCGTCCAATACCGTGAACCGCATGGCCGAGGATCGTTACGGTTACCTCTGGATCGCCACCAACGACGGTCTGGCCCGCTACGACGGGCGCAACTACCGGATCTGGCGCTCGGAAGACGGCCTGCGCGACAACCGCATCTGGACGGTGCTGGTCGATGCCCGCAACCAGCTCTGGATCGGCACCGAGAACGCCGGTCTGGTGCGGATGTCGGCCGATCGCCGCCAGCTGCATTTCTACGACCGCAGCAGCCAGCCGTTGATGGGCACCAACACGGTCTGGAGCCTGGCCACCACGCCGGATGGTTCAGTCTGGTTCGGCACCCACGAAGGTGGTCTGTACCGCCTGGACAACCAGGACCGGCTGCAGCGCTTCCTGCCCGAAGCGAACAACCCACGCAGCCTGCCCGCCGCATCGGTGCCTTATCTGGCAACCCTGGCCGATGGCAGCCTGTGGATCGGCACCAAGCATGGTGTCGCGCGCTGGACCGGCACGGACTTTGAACGGGTTGGGGCCGGCATTGTTCCCAGCCTGCTGATCAATGGCCTGACGGCCGAGCCCGATGGCAGCCTCTGGATCAGCACGATGGCCGGTGCCATCGTGCGTCGTCCCGATGGTCGTTTCGAGGCACCGTCCTGGAAGCTGCCCGAAGGCGAACAGGTGCTGGGCATGATGCTGCGCGACGAGCAGGGCGGGCACTGGCTGGACACCCGCACCGGCCTTGGCCGCGCGGTCGATGGCCAGTACCAGGCCGTGCCGCTGTACAGCGCGGTGGCGCGTGGCCCGGTACGCCCGAACTGGACCGGCGCCTACGAGGATCGCGAGGGGGGCATCTGGCTGGCCAGCACCAACGCCGGCCTGTGGCACCTGCTGCCGCGCTGGTGGCAGTTCTCGGTGCTGTCGCGGCTGGAGGACGACCCGCGCTCGCTGCGCAATGCCTTCGTGCTGGGTACCAGCCCGTCCAGCAACGGCGGCATCTGGACGGTCGGCAGCCACGGCGCGCTGGACCGCTTCGATCCGAAGAGCGGCCGCATCGAACAGCACCGCACCTGGGGCAACGGCATGCACTGGCTGACCTCGGTGCGCGAGGATCGTCGCGGCCAGGTCTGGATCGGCTCCAACGACGCGCTGCTGCGCTACGACCCGAAGCGGCGTGATCTGCGCCGCTGGGGCCGGGATGCCGGCGCCGACGCGACCATGGAAGGGGTCATCGAATCGATGATGACCTGTGATGGTGACAGCCTCTGGCTGATGCTGCCGTCGGGTCTTCAGCAGCGCGATCTGGATGGGCGCCTGCGGCGCCAGCTGGACAATGGCCAGCGCGGATTGCAGCAGGGCCAGCTCAATCTCGATGTGGAATGCGGGCCGCAGGACCATATCTGGCTGGCCAGCAGCCGAGGCCTGCTGCAGTGGCTGCCGGAAAGCGAGCGCTTCCAGCCGGTGCCGGGCGCACCGGCGACCGCGATCCATGCACTGCACGTGGGCAGCGATGGCCAGGTCTGGCTGTCCGAGGATGGCCGCCTGTCGCGCTACCGCTGGAGCCAGGGCCGGCTGCAGCGGCAGGCCGTGATCGGTGCCGAGCAGGGCTACCCGGCGATCTCCGCTTCGGGGCTGGTGGTCGATGCACAGGGGGTGGCGTGGGCAACCAGCGCGCGTGGCTTGGTGCGCATCGGCGCCGATGGCCAGAGCGTGCGCCTGTATGGCGTGCATGACGGCCTGCCGAGCCAGGAATTCCGCGAGCACACGCTGGTGATGTCGGGAGACGGCCATCTGGTGGCGGGTACGCCGGCCGGTGTGGTGGTGTTCGACCCGGAGCAGGTGCGGCCCTCGATGCGGCGTGCGCCGCTGGTGATCGAGCGGGTGGAGGTGCGCCGCAACGAGCAGGTGCTGGACCTCACCCACGACACGCCGTTGCAGATCGCCGATGGCGACCGCGATCTGCGCATCGTCGCGCGCCTGTTGTCGTTCGCCGATTCGGCGTCCAATACCTATCGTTACCGGTTGGCCGGCTATGACCCGGACTGGGTGGAAGTGGGACCGGCCGGTGAGCGCCTGTTCTCGCGGCTGGCACCGGGCAGCTATCGGCTGGAAGTGCAGGCGCGGTCGGCCGACCATGTCTGGTCACGGGTGCAGAGCCTGGAATTCCGCGTGCAGCCACCGTGGTGGCGCAGCCTGTCCGGCCTGCTGGTGCTGGCCTCGTTCGCGCTGCTGCTGACCAGCTGGTTCGCCTGGCTGTACCGTCGCCGCCTGCAGCGTCGCCACGCCTATCAGCTGGCGCTGCACAAGCAGGAGCTGGCCGAGCAGGCGTCGGCGGCCAAGACCCGCTTCCTGGCCAACCTTGGTCATGAGATCCGCACGCCGATGACCGGTGTGCTCGGCATGAGCGAGCTGCTGCTGTCCTCACCGCTGGATCCGCAGCAGCGCGGCTATACACAATCAATCCGCCACGCCGGCGAGCACCTGCTGCATCTGGTCAACGATGCGCTGGACCTGGCGCGGATCGAATCGGGCCGTCTGGAGTTGCAGTCCAAGCCGTTCGCGCTGAGCTGCCTGCTGCAGGACCTGGCGGCGCTGATGGGCCCGTTGGCTGCACAGAAGGGCCTGCGCTTCACCCTCGACAACCAGTTGCCGCCCGGCCTGCAGGCCACCGGCGACGCGATGCGGGTACGGCAGATCCTGCTGAACCTGCTTTCGAATGCGGTCAAGTTCACCAGCCGCGGCACCATCACCCTGCACGCGCGCAGCGACGCCGAGCTGCGATCGCTGCATTTCGAAGTGCGCGACACCGGCCCCGGCATCAGCCAGGAGCAACAGCAACGCCTGTTCCGCCGCTTCGAGCAGGCCGATGGTGCACGTACCGCGGCGCAGTACGGCGGCAGTGGCCTGGGCCTGGCGATCTGCCGCGAACTGGCGCATGCGATGCAGGGGCGGATCCAGGTGGAGAGCCAGCTCGGTCGCGGCACCTGCTTCGGCGTGACGTTGCCGTTGCCGATGGTGGTCGATGCCGATGCCGAAGCAGATGGTGAAACGCACCGCGAGGACGCGGCCAACATGCCGCCATTGCGGGTACTGCTGGTGGAGGACGACGCGACTGTGGCCGATGTGGTACGCGGGCTGCTGAGTGCGCGCGGGCACGAGGTGGTACATGCGGGCCATGCGCTGGCGGCACTGCGTGAGATCAGTGCCGGTGATTTCGACGTCGGCCTGCTGGATCTCGACCTGCCGGGCCTGAGCGGCTTCGAGCTGGCCCAGCATCTGCGCAACCAGGGCTACATGCTGCCACTGCTGGCGGTGACCGCACGTACCGACCCGGACCTGCAGCAGCAGGTGGAGGCGGCCGGCATCGGTGGCTTCCTGCGCAAGCCGGTGACCGGGGAACTGCTGGTGGAAGCGATTGCCAGGGTGATGGGAAGGTAGGGATTACTGCAGGGCTTGCAGCCCTGCACCTGCAGAAGCAACGTCAACGTCAAAAGCGTGCAATCCGTGGGATGGCGGGGTGGGTCCGGTTGCGGGGGACGCTGCAAGTACGTCCATGTAAGCTCGGTCGCCGCTTGCTCGTGTGCGCTGTCCTGCGCACACGGCAAGACCGGGGTTGGGCCTCCTGCCCAACTCGCCCGAGGCATGCCTCGGGCCCATGCGGCTCACGCCCCCACAACCGAACCCACCCCGCCTTCGACAGTTTTCCGCGATCTGTCGGAGCACGGGGTCGGATCCCGTTGGCGCGCAACGGGCTCTGACCCCAATCTGGAATTCGATATCTGACAGATGTGTCGACCAAGGTCGACACCTACCAACAACCGCGCGTTCCAACAGTCGCCGTTACCCACAGCCGCGTGAACCTGTCAGAGGTGGGGCGGTGTGGGCTTGCAGGACCGTTGGCGCCATGGATGGCGCCATCGAGCCCCCATGGACGGGTTTACGGCGTGTCCTGCAAGCCCACACTGCCCCGCCATCCCACGGAATGCTCGCTGTTGCTGTTGCTGTTGCTTCGGGTTGGGCCTCTGCGGGTGCAGGGTGCAACCCTGCCGAACCCCCTCACTCCGCGACGTGCTCGACCTGCCGTGGCTCCGGCTTGGTGTCCGGCAGCTGCCAGAAGATCATCGTCGAGGTCAGGGTGATCGCGCCCACGCACAGGAACGTCGCATGCAGTGCCGCGGTGGCGCTGTTGCTGTCCAGGTGATTGCCGAACGCGGCCAGCAGGCTGCCGGCCGCCGCGGCACCGAAACCGGCGGCGAGCATCATCACCATTGACAGCAGGCTGTTGCCGGAACTGGCGAACTCGCGATCCAGATCACGCAGCGTCACGGTGTTCATCACGGTGAACTGCAGGGAATTGACCGCGCCGAAGAACGCCAGCTGCAGCAGGCGCCAGGCCAGGTGCTGGCCGGGTGTCATCAGGATGAAGCTGGCCATCGCCAGGCCCACCAGCACGGTGTTGACCATCAGCACGCGGCGGTAGCCGTAGCGCTCGACCAGCTTCACCGCCAGCTTCTTCGACACCATGCCGGCCGCCGCCACCGGCACCATCATCAGGCCGGCGTTCATCGGGCCCAGGCCCAGGCCGACCTGCAGCAGCAACGGGATCAGCATCGGCATGGCGCTGCTGCCGATGCGCGAGAACAGGTTGCCAAGGATGCCGATGCGGTAGCTGGGCACGCGGAACAGGGCCAGCGAGAACAAGGGCGCGGTGGAGTTGGCGGCATGCAGCCAGTAACCGACCAGTGCGGCCAGGCCGGCCACGGTCATCAGCATCACCAGCGCATGTGGCGTACCGAGCCCGGAGATGCCGTCCAGCGCCAGCGACAGCACCACCATCGCAAAGGCCAGCATGATGTAGCCGCGCAGGTCGAAACGGGTGCGATGGCTGGCGTAGTGGTCGGGCATGATCTTCATCGCGGCGATGAAGCCGATCACGCCGATTGGCAGGTTGATCAGGAACACCCAGTGCCACGATGCGATCTCGACCAGCCAGCCACCCAACGTGGGGCCGATCAACGGGCCGACCAGTGCCGGAATGGCGATGAAGCTCATCGCGCGCAGGAAATCCTCACGCGGCACCGAACGCATCACTGCCAGGCGTCCGACCGGCAGCAGCATCGCACCGCCGATACCCTGCAGCACACGTGCCCCAACCAGCTGGTGCAGGTGCTGGGCCAGCGCGCAGGCCAGCGAGCCGAGGGTGAACAGGATGATCGCTACCAGGAAGGTACGACGCGTGCCGTAGCGGTCGGCAATCCAGCCGGAGGCAGGGATGAAAGTGGCCACCGCCAGCGCGTAGCTGAACACCACCGACTGCATCTGCAGCGGGCTTTCGCCCAGGCTGGCCGCCATCGCCGGCAAGGCCGTGTTGACGATGGTCGAGTCCAGCATCTGCATGAAGATCGCCAACGAAACCAGCCACAGCAGGGGGCGCTGGCGGTTGTAGGTCGATGGCGATGTGGACATGGGGTGCGGCCGGTGCAGCGTGGGGGACGCCATGATCGCGCACTGCGGGTCACGGCGCGATCAACATCGCGCCGCAACCGCATGGGCATTGTTCAGCGCTGGCTGTGCGCGTGCACCGCGTCGACCAGCACCTGCACGTGCGCCGGGTCCATGTCCGGCGACATGCCGTGGCCGAGGTTGAACACATGGCCCTCGCGCGAACCACCGTTGCCGGCGGCATAGGTGTCGAGCACGCGTGCTGCAGCGGCGGCGATCGCATCCGGCGAGGCGTACAGGGTGGTCGGGTCGAGGTTGCCCTGCAGGGCGACGCGGCCGCCGGTGCGGCGCATCGCCTCGTCCAGATCCAGCGTCCAGTCCAGGCCCAGCGCATCGGCACCGGTCTGCGACAGCGCTTCCAGATGCAGGCCGGTGCCCTTGCCGAACAGGATCAGCGGGGTGCGCTCGTTGCCTTCGCCGCGCTCCAGGCCCTCGGCAATCCGCTGCAGGTAGCGCAGCGAGAACTCGCGGTACATCGACGGCGACAGCACGCCACCCCAGGTATCGAATACCTGCAGCGCCTGTGCACCGGCCGCGCGCTGCGCGCCGAGATAGGCGATCACCGCCTCGGTGGTGACCTCCAGCAGGCGGTGCAGGGCCTGCGGATGGTTCAGTGCCATCGCCTTGATCCGCGCGAAGTCCTTGCTGCCGCCGCCTTCCACCATGTAGCAGGCCAGCGTCCACGGGCTGCCGGAGAAACCGATCAGCGGCACCTGGCCGTCCAGCTCATGGCGGATCAGGCGCACCGCGTCCATCACGTAGCCCAGGTCCTGTTCCATGTCCGGCACCGCCAGCCTGGCGATGGCCGCTTCATCACGCACCGGGTGGCGGAACTTCGGGCCTTCGCCTTCGACGAAGTACAGCTCCAGGCCCATCGCATCGGGAATGGTGAGGATGTCCGAGAACAGGATGGCCGCATCCAGCGGGAAGCGGCGCAGCGGCTGCAGGGTAACCTCGCAGGCAATCTCCGGATTCTTGGCCATGGCCAGGAAGCTGCCGGCCTTGGCCCGGGTCGCGCGGTATTCCGGCAGGTAGCGTCCGGCCTGGCGCATCAGCCAGACGGGGGTGCAGTCCACCGGTTCGCGGCGCAGGGCGCGCAGCAGGCGATCGTTGCGGAGAGGGCTGGTCACGATGAGCATTCCTTGGACGAAAGTGGGCAGCGGCGCAGTCAGTCGCCGTGCGGAAGAATCTGGAAGCCGCGATGCAGTTCGGCATCACGGGCCTTCTCGAAGGCATGGCGGGCTTCGTCGGCCTGCAGGAACAGCTCGCGCCGCAGCTGCGAGCGGCTGCCGACGCGGCCGCTCTCGCGCAGCAGTTCCCAGCCGCCGAACAGATCCGGCTGCAGGCTCAGGCGCAGGAAGCGCGGTGCCTGCGCACCGGCGTCGGGATGTTGCAGGTAGACGTGCATGGCGCCGATTGTAGCGGGGCCAGGGTGACCCCGGCCGCAACGCGGTCGTACCGGCCGTTGGCCGGCAACGTCATGAGCGGGGAAGCCGGCCAGCGGCCGGCACTACCAGGCTGCGCGGCAGGATTGCCGGCCAGCGGCCGGCACTACCGGACCGACAGCACCTTCAGCACCGCCGCCTCATCCACGTCCGGCACCACTTCGGCGCGGCCCATGCCACGCCACAGCACCAGGCGCAGGCGGCCGGCCACGTTCTTCTTGTCCAGCCGCATGCGGCCGAGCAGGGCCTGCGGGTCCAGCCCCGCCGGGATCGCCACCGGCAGGCCGAGGCGTTCCAGCAGTGCCTGCAGGCGCACGCGGTCGGCATCGTCGGCCAGGCCCAGGTCGGTGGACAGCGTTGCCGCCAGCACCATGCCCACCGCCACCGCTTCGCCGTGGTTCAGCGCATCGCGGCCCGGGGCCGAGTAGCCCTGTTCGGTCTCGATGGCATGGCCGAAGGTATGGCCGAGGTTGAGCAGGGCACGCTCGCCCTTCTCGAACGGATCACGCTCGACGATGGCGGCCTTGTGCCGGCAGCTGCGCGCGATGGCTTCGGACAGTACCGCATCCTCGCCGGCCAGCAGTGCATCGGCATGCTGCTGCAGCCATTCGAAGAACACTGCATCGCCCAGCGCGCCGTACTTCACCACTTCGGCCAGGCCGGCGCGCAGCTCGCGCGGCGGCAGGGTGGTCAGTACGCGGGTATCGGCGATCACCGCGCGCGGCGGATGGAACGCGCCGACCAGGTTCTTGCCGGCCGGAATGTCGACCGCGGTCTTGCCGCCCACCGATGAATCAACCATCGCCAACAGGGTGGTCGGCAGCTGCACGCAGTCCACGCCGCGCATCCAGCAGGCGGCGGCGAAACCGGCGAGGTCACCGACCACGCCGCCGCCGAGGGCGAACACGCAGGCGTCGCGGGTGGCGCCGAGCGCGGCCAGCGCTTCGATCGCACGACCGAATTCGGCCAGGGTCTTGGAGGCTTCGCCGGCGGCCAGCACGTGCTCGCCGACGATCAGGTCGGGGCGTGCGGCCAGCAGCGTCTGCTTCACGGCTGCCAGGTAGCGCGGAGCCACTTCGCTGTCGCTGAGCAGCAGCACGTGGCGGCCGCGCACATGCGAGGCCAGCGCGGTGCCGTCGGCCTGGGCACCAGCGCCGATGGTGATGGAGTAGGGGCGGTCGCCGCCAACGGCGACCTGCAGCAGGGCGGGGGAAGTCATGCGGTCAGGTCCTGGCGCTGCCATTGCGTGGCCAGCTTGACCACCAGGTGGGCGGTCGCGTCGGCAGCGGTATACGGGTCGGTATCAAGGGTGAGGTCGGCCAGTTCGCGGTACAGCGGGTCGCGGTGAGCAGCCAGATCGTGCAGCACCTGCTCGCGGTCCGGGCGCTGCAGCAGTGGCCTGCCTTTGTCGCGGGCCAGGCGTTCCAGCTGCGCGGCCACGCTGACCCGCAGGTAGACCACGAAGCCGCGCCGGGCGATCAGCGCACGGTTGTCCGGATCCAGTACGGCGCCGCCACCGGTGGAGACCAGCTGGCCGCGGCCTTCCAGCACACGGGCCAAGGCTTCGCGCTCATGGCTGCGGAAGCCGGTTTCACCCGAGTGCTCGAAGATGGTCGGGATGCTGGCGCCGGCGGCATCGACGATGGCCTGGTCGACATCGACGAAGTCCAGCGTGAAGCGCTCGGCCAGGCGGCGGCCGATGCAAGTTTTACCGGCGCCCATCGGGCCGATCAGGATCAGGTTCGGAGCAGGATTCATGCCCCTCTGATCCTAACACCTCCGTGCCTTGGCCTTTACGTTCTTCACGTCACGGTGTGGGTTCCTGCGGGGTTTCCCGCGCCTGACGGAGCAGCAGCCATGACGGTCGCCAAGGTCATCGAAATCAATGCGTCCTCGCCCAAGAGCGTGGAGGATGCCGTGCGCAGTGGCTTGAAGAAGGTGTCCGGGACGGTCAAGGGCATCCAGGGCGCCTGGATCAACGAAACCAAGGTGGTGACCGATGGCAACGGCGAAATCACCGAATGGCGGGTCAATCTGCGGGTGACCTTCCTGGTGGAATAGGCGTGCTCAGCGTACGTCCTGCACCTGGCGCTGGCCGTCCAGCACCACCACGTGGTCGGCCAGGGCGGGCAGGGCGCGCAGTGCCTGCCGGCTGACCCGCTCGTAGTACTGCACAAAGCGCTCCAGCTGTGGCCGGCTCATGCCGTGCCGGCCCGGCTGCGCGGCCTGCAGGTTCTGCTCCTGCTGCCAGCGCCAGCGTGGTACCACCGAGAAATCCGGCGGCTGCAGGAACCACAGGCGGTCGCAGCGCTGCCACAACGCCGGGTAGTCGCGGGCCAGCGCCTGGTTGCACCAGCGGCGCCAACGGCCATCGGCGTCGGCCTCGCGCTCCAGTGCGTTCAGCGGGCTGTCCAGTGCGTTGTCATCCTGCGCCGGTGTGCCGAGGAACCAGCCTTCGAACACCAGCAGGTCCAATGGCTGCTGCAGCTGCGGCCACTGAGCCTCGGGCAGGCGTTCATCGGCCAGCTTGTCGAATCGTGGCATCGCGAAGGGCTGGAGTGCGGCCACCGCGTCCAGCACGGCGTGGGCCAGCGGCAGGTCGTGGGTGCCGGGCGGCCCGCGGGTGATCAGCAGCGGATGCACCTGGCGGGCCAGTCGCTGGCGCTGCGCACGGGTGAGGTAGACGTCATCGATCGACAGCGTGGCCGCGTTCAGGCCGCGTGCCTGGGCGCGCGCCACCACCTGCGCGGCCAGCGTCGATTTGCCGCTCCCCTGCAGGCCGCTGATCGCCAATACTGGAATCGCTGCACCGCTGCCCAGCGCATCATCCAGCGCCTGTTCGGCCAATGTTTCGGGGAATCCTTTCACCTGGAGCATATACGCAGCAGCGGCCATGAAGCCACAATAGCCCAATCCGTGTGAGAAGAACGCAATCATGAGCGACCTGTACACCGAAGCCCTGTCCACGTTTGCCGGCCTGTTCGACGAGGCCAAGCAGAGCCGCGAGGTCGAGCCGAATGCGATGACCGTGGCCACCGCCGATACGCAGGGCCGTCCCTCGGCGCGTACCGTGCTGCTGAAGGCCTTCGACGAGCGTGGCTTCGTCTTCTATACCCACCTGGACAGCCACAAGGGCCAGGAGCTGCAGGCCAATCCGCAGGCCGCGCTGCTGTTCCTGTGGCGCAGCCTGCGCGAGGCCGGCATCCAGGTGCGCATCGAAGGCCGTGTCGAGCAGGTTGCCGATGCCGAGGCCGACGCCTATTTCGCCAGCCGCCCGCGCATGAGCCAGATCGGCGCCTGGGCCTCGCAGCAGTCGAAGACGCTGGCGACGCGCGAGGAATTCGACGCGCGCGTGGCCGAGATCGAAGCCCGCTTCGAGGGCAAGGACGTGCCGCGCCCGGACGGCTGGAGTGGCCTGCGGGTGGTGCCCGATCGCATCGAGTTCTGGTACGGCGCGCAGTTCCGCCTGCACGAACGCTGGTGCTATGAAGCCGGTGCCGAAGGGCGCTGGAGCAAGCGCCTGCTGTACCCGTAAGGCAACCTGATGCAACGCCTGCCGCTGTACCGTGTGGTGGTGTTCGTGCCGTCGGCAGCACTGGATGCAGTGAAGCAGGGCATCCTCGCGGTGGACGCGCTGGCGGCCGGCGACTACGAGCACGGGATGTGGTGGTCGGCGCCGGGGTTCGAGCAGTTCCGCCCGCGCGTGGGTGCGTCGCCCGTGCAGGGTGAGGCGGGTCGCACCGAAGTGGTCGACAGCGTGCGCCTGGAATTCTGCCTGCCACGCGACGCGCAGCGGCTGCAGCGCGTCTTCGAACAGGGCATCGTGTCGCATCACCCGTGGCAGGTGCCGGTGGTGCAGGTGGAGGAAATCGAGCTGCTGCTGGCCAGGTAGATCCACGCCATGCGTGGATGAGATGCTTGACGGAAGAGCGGTGCGAACCAAGGTTCGCACCCACCAGGCAACGAGTGGTTACAACCCCTCCGCGCGCAGCCAGCGCCATAGCGTGGTGCGTGAGACGCCCAGCGCCTGCGCCATCCCCTCGCGATCATTGCGGTGTTCCTGCAACAGCGTTTCCAACTGCGCACGCGGTGGGCGCTTGCCGTTGCTTTCCACCGGCAATGCTGCAATGCCCTCATTCACAAGTTCGGGCGCCAGCTGCAGCAGGCGCGCCGCATCGATCAGCCCTTCGCCCGGCTGCCAGTGGATGCGCAGACGATCCACCAGATTGCGCAGTTCGCGCACGTTGCCTGGCCACCTGGCGGCGGTCAGTATCGCCAGCGCATCCTCATCCAGGGGGGCATCGATGCCGCGCAGCTGGCGGAAGAAGTGCTGTGCCAGCAAGGGGATATCCGCGCGCCGCGCACGCAGCGGCGGAAGGGCGATGCGCAGCGCGGCCAGGCGGTAATACAGGTCGCGCCGGAAGCTGCCGGCTGCCGCGCGCTGTTCCAGCGACTGCAGGGTGGCGGCCACCACGCGCAGGTCCACCGGGGTCGGTTCGGTGGCGCCGACACGCAGTACCTCGCGTTCTTCCAGCACGCGCAGCAGGCGGGTCTGCAGCGGTAGCGGCAGTTCGCCGATCTCATCCAGGAACAGCGTACCGCCGTCTGCGGCTTCGACCAGGCCGACACGGCCGCCACGGCGTGCGCCGGTGAAGGCGCCGTCGCTGTAACCGAACAGTTCCGCCTCCAGCAGCGATTCGCTGATCGCGCCGCAGTTCAGTGCCACGAAGCGTCCACGGCGGCCGCTGGCGGCGTGCAGCTGCCGCGCGACCAGTTCCTTGCCGGTGCCGGTTTCGCCGCTGACCAGCACGGTGCTGTCATGTGGGGCGTAGAGCGCGATCTGCGCGCGCACCCGCGCCATCGCGTCGCTGTCGCCGAGCAGTTCATGCGCATCGGCACGCGCTGCCGGGCGCCGGCGTGGGCTAGGCCGATTGCCACTGGAACGTGCCAGGGTCTGGGTCAGTTCCAGCGCATGTTCGAACGCCTGCCGCACCGAGTCGGCCGAATACAGCAGCACGCCGGGCAGGCCGGCCTGTTCGGCGTGGTCGATGGCCATCCCGGTGCCGACGATCACTTCGATGCCGTTGGCGCGCAGATCGGCGATGCAGTCGCGCGCATCCTCGCGGGTTACGAAACGGCGATGCTCGATATCCAGGCCGAAACTCTGCTGGAAGTTGCTGAACACCGGCACGTCGCTGGCGTGGGTGACCAGGCCGATGCGGCTGGCGATGCGGCGGGCACGGGCCAGTGCTTCCATCAGGTCGAAGCCGTTGGCCTGGATCGGCACCAGTGGCAGCTCCAACCGGCCGCGCAGCCAGGCGGCGTTGGAGCCGCCGGCAATCACCACATCGCAATGCTCGCGGCGCAGGCGCTGGCCGATCACCTCCACCGCTTCCTCGAAGCCGAGGTTGATCTGTTCGATGCGCGCGCGGCGGTCGAACTCGGGAATGACGTCGCCGAGCAGGCCGGTCAGCCGCGAGACGCTGACCGTCCAGATCACCGGGCGGCCGGGGTCGGCATCGGCATGGCGCAGGGGCGAGCGGGGCAGGTACATGGCGGCGGGTTCAGACGGGGTATTTCATGATACATCTGTTTCAATGTTTCATTTGTTTCGCGGTTGCGTGTCGGTCATCCCCGTGAAATCAATCGCTTGCAGCTTGGCATGGTGCTTGCGCCTACCCATCCGTTCTTCAACCTGGATTGCCGCATGACCGCTTCCGCCCCTTTCTCCGCCGGTGCCCGCTTCCGTGAGGCGCTGGCTGCCGAATCGCCGCTGCAGGTGATCGGCGCGATCAACGCCAACCACGCCCTGCTGGCCAAGCGCGCCGGCTTCCGTGCCATCTACCTGTCGGGCGGCGGCGTTGCCGCAGGCTCGCTGGGCCTGCCGGACCTGGGCATCAATACCCTGGAAGACGTGCTGGTGGACGTGCGCCGCATCACCGATGTCTGCGATCTGCCGCTGATGGTCGACATCGACACCGGCTTTGGCCCGAGCGCGTTCAACATCGCGCGCACCGTGAAATCGCTGATCAAGGCCGGCGCGGCCGCCTGCCACATCGAGGACCAGGTCGGCGCCAAGCGTTGCGGTCACCGCCCGGGCAAGGAGATCGTCTCGCAGGGTGAAATGGTCGACCGGGTGAAGGCGGCCGCCGATGCCAAGACCGATCCGGACTTCTTCCTGATCGCGCGCACCGACGCCATCCAGGTGGACGGCGTGGACAAGGCTATCGAGCGCGCCATCGCCTGTGTCGAGGCCGGTGCCGATGGCATCTTCGCCGAGGCTGCCTACGACCTGGACACCTACCGCCGCTTCGTCGACGCGGTGAAGGTGCCGGTGCTGGCCAACATCACCGAATTCGGCGCCACCCCGCTGTTCAGCCGCGATGAACTGGCCTCGGCAGGCGTCGCGATCCAGCTGTTCCCGCTGTCGGCGTTCCGTGCCGCCAACAAGGCCGCCGAGAACGTCTACCAGGCGGTGCGCCGCGATGGCCACCAGCGCAACGTGGTGGACACCATGCAGACCCGCGAAGAACTCTACGACCGCATCGGCTACCACGCGTTCGAGCAACAGCTCGATGCACTGTTCGCCGCCAAGAAATAAGCAGTACCCTGCACCATCAAGTTTTCGGAGGGAAACATGAACGATACGACCGCAACCCCGACCTTCAAGCCGAAGAAGTCCGTCGCCCTGTCCGGCACCGCCGCCGGCAACACCGCGCTGTGCAGCGTGGGCCGTAGTGGCAACGATCTGCACTACCGTGGCTACGACATCCTGGACCTGGCCAACACCAGCGAGTTCGAGGAAATCGCCTACCTGCTGGTGCACGGCAAGCTGCCGACCCGCGCCGAGCTGGTTTCGTACAAGGCCAAGCTGAAGTCGCTGCGCGGCATTCCGGCAGCAGTGAAGGCGGCGCTGGAAGAACTGCCGCCGTCGGCACACCCGATGGACGTGATGCGCACCGGCGTGTCCGTGCTCGGCTGCGTGGCGCCGGAGAAGGACGACCACAACCATCCGGGCGCGCGCGACATCGCCGACAAGCTGATGGCCTGCCTCGGTTCGATGCTGCTGTACTGGTACCACTGGAGCCACAACGGCCGCGCCATCGACGTGGAAACCGACGATGACTCGATCGGTGGCCACTTCCTGCACCTGCTGCACGGCGAGAAGCCGCAGGAATCGTGGGTGAAGGCGATGCACACCTCGCTGATCCTGTACGCCGAGCACGAGTTCAACGCCTCGACCTTCACCTGCCGCGTCATCGCCGGTACCGGCAGCGACATGTACAGCGCGATCTGCGGTGGCATCGGCGCGCTGCGCGGCCCGAAGCACGGCGGCGCCAACGAAGTGGCGTTCGAAGTGCAGAAGCGCTACGACAACCCGGATGAAGCTGAGGAAGACATCAAGGCTCGCGTCGAGCGCAAGGAAGTGGTGATCGGTTTCGGCCACCCGGTCTACACCGTCTCCGATCCGCGCAACAAGGTGATCAAGGACGTGGCCCGCGAGCTGTCCGAAGAACAGTCCAGCATGAAGATGTACGACATCGCCGAGCGCCTGGAATCGGTGATGTGGGACATCAAGAAGATGTTCCCGAACCTGGACTGGTTCAGTGCCGTCAGCTACCACATGATGGGCGTGCCGACCGCGATGTTCACCCCGCTGTTCGTGATCGCCCGCACCGCCGGCTGGAGCGCGCACATCGTCGAGCAGCGCATCGACGGCAAGATCATCCGCCCGAGCGCCAACTACATCGGTCCGGAAGACCGCGACTTCGTCGCCATCGACAAGCGCGTCTGATCCCCCTGCTGTACCCATCCGGCCGGCCCCGTGCCGGCCGGATGCTTTCGCCGCCGCACCGCCGGCACCCGGCCCGCCTCAAGCACTCCGCCAGCCCATGAATACCGATTACCGCAAGAACCTCCCCGGCAGCACGCTGGACTATTTCGACGCGCGCGCCGCTGTCGATGCGATCCAGCCTGGCGCCTATGCCACCCTGCCGTACACCTCGCGCGTGCTGGCCGAGAACCTGGTGCGTCGCTGCGATCCGGCTACGCTTGGCGATTCGCTGAAGCAGCTGATCGAGCGCCGCCGCGACCTCGACTTCCCGTGGTTCCCGGCACGCGTGGTCTGCCACGACATCCTCGGCCAGACCGCACTGGTCGACCTGGCTGGCCTGCGTGATGCGATCGCCGACAAGGGCGGTGACCCGGCCAAGGTCAATCCGGTGGTGCCGGTGCAGCTGATCGTCGATCACTCGCTGGCGGTGGAGTGCGGTGGTTTCGATCCGCAGGCGTTCGAGAAGAACCGCGCCATCGAAGATCGCCGCAACGAAGACCGTTTCCACTTCATCGATTGGACCAAGCTGGCGTTCGAGAACGTGGACGTGATTCCGCCGGGCAACGGCATCATGCACCAGATCAACCTGGAGAAGATGTCGCCGGTGGTCTACGTGCAGGACGGCGTGGCCTTCCCGGATACCTGCGTGGGTACCGACAGCCATACCCCGCACGTGGATGCACTGGGCGTGATCGCGATTGGTGTTGGCGGCCTGGAAGCAGAGAACGTGATGCTGGGCCGCGCCTCGTGGATGCGCCTGCCGGACATCATCGGCGTCGAGCTGACCGGCAAGCCGCAGCCCGGCATCACTGCGACCGACGTGGTGCTGGCATTGACCGAGTTCCTGCGCAAGGAACGCGTGGTGGGCGCCTGGCTTGAATTCTTCGGCGAGGGTGCCGCGGCACTGACCATCGGTGACCGCGCCACCATTTCCAACATGTGCCCGGAGTACGGCGCGACCGCCGCGATGTTCTACATCGACGGGCAGACCATCGATTACCTGCGCCTGACCGGCCGCGAGGAATCGCAGGTGGCGCTGGTGGAGAACTACGCCCGTACCACCGGCCTCTGGGCCGATGACCTGGCCACCGCACAATACGAGCGCGTGCTGCGCTTCGATCTGTCGACCGTGGTGCGCAACATGGCCGGGCCGAGCAATCCGCATCGCCGCCTGCCGGTGGCCGAACTGGCCGAGCGCGGCATCGCCGACGAAGCCAAGCTGGAAGCGGGCAAGGCCGAGCAGGCGCAGGGGCTGATGCCCGACGGCGCGGTGATCATCGCCGCCATCACCAGCTGCACCAATACGTCCAATCCGCGCAACGTGATCGCCGCCGCACTGCTGGCGCGCAAGGCCAACGAGCGTGGCCTGCTGCGCAAGCCGTGGGTGAAGTCGTCGCTGGCGCCGGGTTCGAAGGCGGTGCAGCTGTACCTGGAAGAGGCCGGCCTGCTGCCGGACTTGGAAAAGCTCGGCTTCGGCATCGTCGCCTTCGCCTGCACCACCTGCAACGGCATGAGTGGCGCGCTGGACCCGAAGATCCAGCAGGAAATCATCGACCGCGACCTGTATTCCACCGCCGTGTTGTCGGGCAACCGCAACTTCGATGGCCGCATCCACCCGTATGCGAAGCAGGCCTTCCTGGCTTCGCCGCCGCTGGTGATCGCCTATGCCATCGCCGGCACCGTGCGCTTCGATATCGAGAAGGACGTGCTGGGCGTGGACACCGACGGCAACGAGGTGCGCCTGAAGGACATCTGGCCGAGCGACGCCGAGATCGACGCGGTGGTGAAGGCCTCGGTGAAGCCGGAGCAGTTCCGCCGCGTCTACAACCCGATGTTCAACGTGCGCGTGGAGCACGGTGCGGCGGGCAGCCCGCTGTACGACTGGCGCCCGCAGAGCACCTACATCCGTCGTCCGCCGTACTGGGAAGGCGCGCTGGCCGGTGAGCGTACGCTGTCTGGCATGCGCGCATTGGCGGTGCTGCCGGACAACATCACCACCGACCACCTGTCGCCGTCCAACGCGATCCTGGCGTCCAGTGCCGCCGGTGAGTACCTGGCGAAGATGGGCCTGCCGGAAGAGGACTTCAATTCCTACGCGACCCACCGCGGTGACCACCTGACCGCGCAGCGCGCTACGTTCGCCAATCCGAAGCTGTTCAACGAGATGGTGCGCAACGACGATGGCAGCGTGAAGCAGGGCTCGCTGGCGCGCGTGGAGCCGGAAGGCAAGGTGATGCGCATGTGGGAAGCGATCGAGACCTACATGGACCGCAAGCAGCCGCTGATCATCATCGCCGGTGCCGACTACGGCCAGGGCAGCTCGCGTGACTGGGCCGCCAAGGGCGTGCGCCTGGCCGGCGTGGAAGCGATCGCGGCCGAAGGCTTCGAACGGATTCACCGTACCAACCTGATCGGCATGGGCGTGCTGCCGCTGGAGTTCAAGCCGGGCACCACCCGCCTGACCCTGGGTATCGATGGCACCGAGACCTTCGACGTGATCGGTGAGCGCACCCCGCGTGCCGAGCTGACCCTGGTCATCCATCGCCGCGACGGCCAGGACGTCACGGTGCCGGTTACCTGCCGCTTGGACAGCGATGAGGAAGTGGCGATCTACGAAGCCGGCGGCGTGCTGCAGCGCTTCGCCCAGGACTTCCTGGAAGGCGCCAGGGTGGCGTGATAGCCGACTGAATGCCTGCCCCCGGAGGCCCGGGGGCGGGCTTGTCCGACTCGAGGGTGGGGCGCACACTGACTTGGCAAAAACTGCCAATGGAGAGTCTCATGGCCACCATGAACATTTCGCTGACCGACCCGCTCAAGCAGTTCGTGGACGAGGAAGTGCGCGAAGGCGGCTACTCCAGCACGTCGGATTATGTGCGTGATCTGATCCGCCAGCGCCAGCGCAGCAAGGCCGAAGAACTGCTCAAGCAGCTGATTGCCGAAGGGCTGGCTTCCGGGCCTGGCGTCCCGGTGACAGCCGACACATTTGAGCGTATGCGTCGCGAACTGACCGAAAGGATGGAGCGTGAAGGCGATTGAATGGAGGCCCAGGGCCGAAGCCGACGCAGCCGATGCCGCGCTATGGTTCGCACGGCAGGGGGGGGCTGGTGCTGGGTCGGCGCTTTCTCGCCGAGTTGGAGGCCACGCTTCAACGTATTGCGATGTTCCCTGCGTCAGGTTCCGTCCGCCATGCCGACCTCGCCGCACAGTTGCCGGCACTCTTGCGCTTCATGCAGGTTCCGGGCGTTGAACGCTATCTCGTCTACTACCTCGATCTGCCGGACCGCGTGGACGTCATGCGGGTGTGGTGCGTTGATCGTGGCCTTGACGCACTGATGCAAGACATTTCCTGAAATCCAAACGCTTGGATCCGACGATGAATTTTCTTCCGCAACTCCGAATTCCCGCCACCTACATGCGCGGCGGCACCAGCAAGGGCGTGTTCTTCCGCCTGCAGGACCTGCCCGAGGCCGCGCAGGTGCCGGGCGCCGCGCGTGACGCGCTGCTGATGCGCGTGATCGGTTCGCCCGATCCGTATGGCAAGCAGACCGATGGCATGGGGGGCGCCACCTCCAGCACCAGCAAGTGCGTGATCATCTCCACTGCCTCTGTGCCGGATCACGATGTCAACTATCTGTACGGTCAGGTGGCGATCGACACCGCCTTCGTCGATTGGAGCGGCAACTGCGGCAATCTCAGCACTGCGGTGGGTCCGTTCGCAATCGCCAACGGACTGATCGATCCGGCCCGGGTACCGCGTGACGGCCTGTGCACCGTACGCATCTGGCAGGCCAACATCGGCAAGACCATCATCGCCCACGTGCCGATGCGCGATGGCGAAGTGCAGGAGATCGGCGATTTCGAGCTGGACGGCGTGACCTTCCCGGCGGCCGAGATCCAGCTGGAATTCATCGATCCGTCCGATGACGGCGATGCGGGCGCGATGTTCCCGACCGGCAATCTGGTCGATACCCTGGAAGTGCCCGGCGTGGGTAGCTTCGAGGTGACGATGATCACCGCCGGCATCCCGACCATCTTTCTCAACGCCGTCGACCTGGGCTACAGCGGCACCGAGCTGCAGCCGGCGATCAACGAAGACAAGGCCGCGCTGCAGAAGTTCGAGGCCATCCGCGCCTACGGCGCCTTGCGCATGGGGCTGATCAAGAGCCTGGAAGACGCGGCGACCCGCCAGCACACGCCGAAGGTGGCCTTCGTGGCGCCGGCACAGGACTACGTTTCGTCCAGCGGCAAGGCCATTCCGGCGTCGGCGATCGACCTGCATGCGCGTGCGCTGTCGATGGGCAAGCTGCACCACGCGATGATGGGAACTGCCGCCGTGGCGATCGGCACCGCAGCAGCGATTCCAGGCACCCTGGTCAATCGTGCGGCGGGTGGTGGCGAGCGGGAGGCGGTGACCTTCGGTCATCCCTCCGGCACGCTGCGCGTGGGCGCGCAGGCCGGCCTCGTTGACGGCCAGTGGACGGTGACCAAGGCCATCATGAGCCGCAGCGCCCGTGTGCTGATGGAAGGCAAGGTGCGGGTGCCGGCCGAGTAACCAGCCGGTCGGCGCTGGCATCACATGCTTCGGTAGATGCCAACCTTGGTTGGCATGGCATTGGCACCGCCCGGGCAATGTCCAGCGCCAACCAAGGTTGGCGACTACCGGGATGCGCGGCCTGACCTGCTTTTCTGAAGAGGAGATCGACGATGTCCGACAGCCACACCCCATCCAACGAGCGTGCAGCGTGGGATGCGCTGCTGGTGGACATCGTCGATTACGTGCGCGACGCACGCATCGACTCACCGCTGGCGTTCCAGACCGCGCACCACTGCCTGCTCGATACGCTTGGGTGCGGACTGGAGGCACTTTCTTTCCCGGCCTGCAGCAAGCTGCTCGGTCCACTGGTGCCGGGCATCAGCGTGGTCAACGGCGCGCGCGTGCCGGGCACGCACTACGTGCTGGACCCGGTGCAGGCCGCCTTCAACCTCGGCGCAATGGTGCGTTGGCTGGATTTCAACGACACCTGGCTGGCGGCCGAATGGGGCCATCCGTCGGACAACCTGGGCGGCATCCTTGCCGTCTGCGATTGGCTGGGGCGCAACGCGCAGGCCCTGCGTCGTCCGCCGCCGACCGTGCACGATGTGCTGCTGGCGATGATCAAGGCGCACGAGATCCAGGGCGTGCTGGCGCTGCAGAACTCCTTCAACCGGGTGGGGCTCGACCACGTGGTGCTGGTCAAGGTGGCCACCACTGCCGTGGTCGCCCAACTTCTCGGGCTGGACCGCGAGCGCATGCTCAATGCGCTGTCGCTGGTCTGGGTCGATGGCCAAGCGCTGCGCACCTACCGGCACGCTCCCAACACCGGCACGCGCAAGAGCTGGGCGGCCGGCGATGCGACCAGTCGTGGCGTGCGCCTGGCCTTGATGGCGGCCAGTGGTGAGATGGGCTATCCCAGCGTGCTCAGCGCGCCAACCTGGGGCTTCGAGGCCGTGTCCATGCGCGGTCAGGCACTGACGCTGGGGCGACCGTTGGGCAGCTATGTGATGGAGAACGTGCTGTTCAAGATCAGCTACCCGGCCGAGTTCCACGGCCAGACCGCAGTGGAGGCCGCGGTCATGCTGCACCAGCAGTTGCGTGCGATGGGGCGGCGGGTCGAGGACATCGCGCACATTGCGATCCGGACCCAGGAAGCCTGCATCCGCATCATCGACAAGCAGGGCCCACTGCATAACCCGGCCGACCGCGACCACTGCGTGCAGTACATGGTCGCCATCGCGCTGCTGCACGGGCGGTTGACGGCCGAGGATTACGAGGACGACGTTGCCGCCGACCCGCGAATCGACGCACTGCGCGCGAAGATGACCTGCCATGAAGACCCGCAGCTCAGCGCCGATTACCTGGACCCGGAAAAGCGCAGCATCGCCAACGGCCTGAGCGTGCGCTTCACCGATGGCACCGAGCTGCCCGAGGTACTGGTGGAATACCCGCTGGGCCACGCGCGCCGACGTGAGGAGGGCATTCCACTGCTGATGGACAAATTCCGCCGGCACCTGGCCCACCGCTTCCCGACCAGCCAGCAGCAGCGCATCCTGGCCGCATCGCTGGACCCGGTGGCCCTGGCGGCAATGCCGGTGACCGACTACGTGGACCTGTACCTGCCGGTGTAGCAACGCTTTGGTGGATCTGACACCACGCCTGCTCGCCGGGCACGTGGCTGCACCTGCTTTGGTAGGTGCCAACCTTGGTTGGCACGGCCGACGCCAACCAGGGTTGGCATCTACCGGGATGCTTTGGTCCACGCTGCAGTCTGCAGAGGTTCCTCAGAGATAGTGTAATCCCGCGATAGCGATAGACTAAGCCGGATCAGATCGCATATGTGGAAAGGCATCCATAGTCGGTGCGTACCGAAATGGCATTGTCTCCCGTCCATGCAATATGCGCGGTACGCACCACATGATCGACGGGAAAGCGTCGAATTTCCCTCATATCCGTGAAGTCATGAAGGGCAATATGTCCACGGTGCAGGATGGCGAGTCGCTTGCTATCGCTATCCAGTGCAAAGTCAGTTCGTGTCATGTCAGCGAACTCCGGCCACCCGGGGCGGGATTCGCCTGTTGCCGCGTCCAGGCACAGCAGGCGCCACCGTCCATACTCTTCCAACGCCAACAACCAGCGCCCATCCGCGCTCCACTCCATCTTGACGATCATTTCAAAATCAGCCTGATGTCGGCGCACGGTCTTGGCCTGGGCGACATCGATGTACTCGATCTCACCCGGATTGGCACAGCAGGCAAGCATCGTGGCATCCGCTGAGAGCGTGCCCATCATCTGCTCGGAATGCCCGCCAACCATCGCAGGGGAGCGCGCCAGCTGCATGATGTGCCTTCCATCGTCGAGTCTCATTACCGTTACCTGCTCACCGTCATGCCATGCGGCATGCCCGTTGGACCTTGTCAGGAAGGGCGATGACAGTACGGATGCATCGCTGATCCGCTGGGGAGGACTGCCATCTGAAGTCCAAAGGTAGATTCCAGAGTCGAATCGAATCAGGAATCCTGTCCGGTCATCCGTAGGTAGTGCCGACCAGGCAAGGTCCGTCTTGCTTGATCGCCAACCATGGATGATCTCAGCGTCTTCACCAATGAGCAGCAACATGTCGGTTGCCGCACCATGCGTGTCTTCGTCCTGGTGCTGATTGGTCGCCAGCTTCCCATTGCAACCCGCAATCATCAGGGCTCCCGTGTACCCCCCGCCAATGTAACGATGCATGCAGGGTTCGCCTGCGGCAGCAGCAGGGTTCACGAGTACGAAGCCCTTTTTCAGCCGCGACCACTCCTGTTTGATGGCCCATTTCAGTGCCTCGTCGGGACTCGGGAAGTCTTTCAACTGTGACTTCAGCTTCCCGGGGCTTCCGGAGGTGACTTCGACAGTACCTCGGTCACATCGCGTACCCCAGACCTTACCGGTCGCTGGATCCTGAATCATGCGTACTCGTGTCATTGCAATGTTCACTGCTGTTCAGAAGGCCTGATGCCGATGCTACAGCGGCGACTGAAGGCCGATTGGGAAGTCGCTCAATCGAGGGTTGAACCCGTCACTTTGGGGCGACTTCGGCCTTCTCTCCGCCGGGACATTGCGCGCCACGATTGGGGGAGCGCCCGATCCCAAGCCAGACAGGTTGCCGGCATCGGCCTGTGCCTGGCGCGGCGGGGGAGGGGCACTTGGGTAGGTGCCAACCTTGGTTGCCACGGCTATCGCCAACCGAGGTTGGCGGCTACCGGTTCCGCCGGCCAGCGGCCGGCACTACCCGCCCGGGCAATTGCCGAATTCGCGTCAACACCTTGACGCGGCCTGCCTATAATGGCCGCCTCGATCAAGGAGTGACGACATGAGCGGTCCGGCACGGCGGAAGCGGTGGGGATGGGCGGCGGCGGTACTGGCAGGAGGCCTGTTGCTGGGCCTGGCCGGCTGCCGCAACGACGGCGGGCAGCTGCCCAAGGCCAGTGGTGAGGCGATCACCACCAAAGCCGAGCAGGTGAAGGAATTCACCCTGCTGCGCGCCTACCCGGACCAGAAGAATGACGGCCTGTCGCTGGCGCTGGAGTTCTCGCGCCCACTGGTCGGCACCCAGGATTTCGACAAGCTGGTGCGCTTCGAAGAGAAGGTCGGCACCGACGACAGCAGCTGGACGCTGTCCGATGACGGCCTGACCCTGCGTTACCCGTTCGTCGAGGCCGGCAAGGAGTTCAGCCTGGTGGTCTCGCCGGACCTGCTGGCCGCCGATGGCAGCCGGCTGGGCAAGGAACTGAAGCAGAAGGTGTTCAGCGGCGAGCTGAGGCCGGTGGTTGGCTTCGCCTCGCAGGGCAGCGTGCTGCCGGCCAAGGACAGCCGTGGCCTGCCGGTGGTCTCGGTGAACGTGCCGGAGGTCGACGTCGAGTTCCTGCGCGTGCGCGAGAAGGACCTGCCGACCTTCTTCAGCCAGTACCAGCGCGGCGGCCGCCGTGGCAGCTGGGAGCTGAGCAGCGACTACGAGCGCAGCCCGATCAACAAGCTGGCCGAGCCGGTCTACGTCAACCGTTTCATCCTGGGGGGCAAGAAGAACGAGCGGGTGCTGACCTACCTGCCGACCCAGGACATCAAGGAACTGCAGGAGCCGGGCCTGTACTTTGCCCTGCTCAAGCGCACCGGTGACTACGAAGGCGAGTTCGATACCGCGTTCTTCTCGGTCAGCGACATCGGCCTGCATACCCGTGCCTACAAGGACAAGCTGTTCGTGCACACCGCCGGCCTCAAGGACGGCGCGCCGCTGAAGGGCACCGACCTGCGCGTGCTGGATGCCAAGGGCGAAGTGGTGCTGAAGGGCAGCACCGACGGCAACGGCAATGCGCTGCTGAACTACACGCTGGATGCCACTCACGTGCTGGTCGCCAGCACGGGCAAGGACACCAGCTTCCTGCCGTTCAACCAGCCGGCGCTGGACCTGAGCGAATTCGCCGTGGCCGGCCGTGACAATGCCTGGTTCGACGTCTATGCCTGGTCCGGGCGCGACCTGTATCGCCCGGGCGAAACCGTGCGCCTGTCCGCACTGCTGCGCGACAACGATGGCAAGCCGGTCAAGGCTCAGCCGGTGTTCCTGCGCCTGAAGCAGCCCGACGGCAAGACCTTCCGCGAGACCCGCCTGCAGCCGGGCGAGCAGGGCTACATCAACTTCGAGCAGGTGATCCCCGCCGAGGCGCCGACCGGGCGCTGGCAGGTCGAATTCCGCACCGACCCGGCCAGCAAGGAAGCGATCCAGGGCATGACCCTGCGCATCGAGGAGTTCCTGCCGGAACGCATGAAGCTGGACCTGGACAGCGCGCAGAAGACGCTGAAGCCGGGTGAGGACCTGCGTCTGCAGGCCAATGGTGCCTATCTGTATGGCGCGCCGGCCGATGGCAACCGCTTCACGGCACGTATGGCGGTGGCCGCCGAACAGAAGCCGGTGGAGGGCCTGCCGGGCTATTTCTTCGGTGACCCGACCCTGCAGCTGCCGCGCGAGGCCAAGGACGTGATCGATACCACGCTGCCGGGCAACGGCCAGCTGCGTGAGGACGTCGCGTTGCCGGAAGAGGCAGCCAAGGCCAAGGCGCCGATTGCCGTAGTGCTGTCCGGCAGCCTGTATGAAACCGGTGGCCGCACGGTCACCCGTACCCTGAAGCGGGTGATGTGGCCGGCCAACGCCCTGGTCGGTGTACGCCCGCTGTTCAACCCGGAGGACGGTGCCGATTCCAACGGCAACGCGCGCTTCGAATTGATGCGCGTGGATGCTGCTGGTACGCCGCAGCCGGCCAAGGGCCTGAAGATCACCCTGGTGCGCGAGCTGCGCGACTACCACTGGACCTTCAACGACAACCGCTGGGACTACGATTTCACCCGCCGTTTCGAGAACAAGGAAACCCGCACCGTCGATGCCGGCAGCAGTGCGGTCGCCTTCGATTTCCCGGTGGAGTGGGGCGAGTACCGGGTGGACGTGTTCGACCCGTCCACCGGCCTGACCAGCCGTTACCCGTTCCGCGCCGGCTGGAGCTGGGGTGATGACAACCGCGGCCTGGACGCGCGCCCTGACAAGATCAAGCTGGGCCTGGACAAGACCGGCTACAAGGCAGGCGACACGCTAGAGGTGACGGTGACCCCGCCGCACGCCGGCAAGGGCATCCTGATGGTCGAGACCGACCGCATGCTGTACGTGCAGGACATCGACGCCAAGCCGGGTTCGACCTTCAAGATTCCGGTCACCGCTGACTGGGAGCGCCACGACGTCTACATCACCGCGCTGGTGTTCCGCGGCGGCAGTGCGCCGAGCAAGATCACCCCGGCCCGTGCGGTGGGCGTGGTGCACGTACCGATGGACCGCAAGGGGCGCACCGTGGCCGTCGGCCTGGCAGCGCCCAAGCAGATGCGACCGGAACAGGACCTGCCGGTGACGGTCAGCGCACCGCAGCTGGCCGGCAAAATGGCGCACGTCACGGTCTCGGCGGTGGACGTGGGCATCCTCAACATCACCCGCTTCCCGGTGCCCGATGCCGGTGCGCACTTCTTCGCCCAGCGTCGTCTCGGCATTGATGCCTATGACATCTACAGCCGGGTGATCGAGAGCTTTGACGGCGGTGCCGGCAAGCTGAAGTTCGGTGGCGACATGGCGCTGCAGGCATTGCCGCAGGCCAAGCGCCCGACTGCGCGCGTGCAGACCGTGGACCTGTTCTCCGGCCCGGTGCAGCTCGATGCCAAGGGCATCGCCCGCATCCGCCTGAAGGTGCCGGACTTCAACGGCACCCTGCGGGTGTCGGCACTGGTCTACAGCGATGACCAGTACGGCAAGCGCGATGTGGAAACCGTGGTGCGCGCGCCGATCCTGGCCGAAGCCAGCATGCCGCGCGTGCTCGCCCCGGGCGACCGCAGCACCGTGACCCTGGACGTGCAGAACTTCACCGGCAAGCCGGGCCAGTTCAACGTGAAGGTGGAAAGCGAAGGCCCGCTGAACCTGGGCGAGGGCAGCCGCAGCGTGCAGTTGAATGCCGATGCCAAGACAACGCTGAGTTTCCCGCTGTCCGCGCGTGAGGGCCACAGCGTGGCCAAGGTGCGCGTACGTGTGGACGGCAATGGCTTCAAGGCCGATCGCCGCTACGAGCTGCCGGTGCGTGCGGCGTGGCCGCAGGTGCTGCGTTCGCAGGTACGTACGCTTGATCCGCTGGCGGCGGTCAGCCTCGACAACAGCCTGACCGATGGCCTGATGTCCGAGTCGGTGAATGCCCGCCTGCTGGTCAGCCCGCTGCCGCCGATCCCGTTCGCCAGTGCGCTGCAGGGGGCGTTGAACTACCCGTATGGCTGTGCCGAGCAGACCACCAGCAAGGGCTACGCCGCGCTGATCCTGGACCAGGCGACGTCGTCGATGCTCGGCGCCGACGGCCTGGATGCCAAGACCCGCCGCGAGCGCATGGAAGGTGCGTTCGGTCGCCTGGCGTCGATGCAGGTGGCCAATGGCAACTTCTCGATGTGGGGTGACGACGGCTACGTGAACCCGTGGCTGACGCCTTACATCACCGAGTTCCTGCTCGATGCCAAGGACGCCGGTTTCGCGGTGCCGGACAACGTGCTGCAGAAGGCACTGAACCGGCTCAGCGAGGATCTGCTGTCCGGTGGCAATCAGTTCTACGGCCAGGACGACCGCGAGAAGCTGAAGTTCGCCAATCAGGCGTATTCGGGCTACGTGCTGGCCAGGGTCAACCGTGCGCCGCTGGGTACCCTGCGCACGCTGTATGACAACGAGCGCAGCAAGGCGGTCGGCGGCCTGTCGCTGGTCCATCTGGGCGTGGCGCTGTCGCTGCAGGGCGATGCCAAGCGTGGCCAGGCGGCATTGTCCGCCGCCTTCGCCAAGTCCAGCAGCGAACGCCCGTCGTACTTCGGCGACTACGGCAGCGCGATCCGTGATGACGCGCTGATGATCGCGCTGACCCACGAAAACAAGCTGGCCAAGCCGGCCTGGGATGCCCGTGCGGTGGATCTGGGCCGTGGCCTGGATGCGCGCCGCAATGCCGGCTGGATGTGGCTGAGCACGCAGGAACAGGTAGCGATCGCCCGCCTTGGCAAGGCACTGGCCGCCAATCAGAAGGCGCTGGTGGCCGGTGAGCTGGTGATCGGTGGCAACACCGAAGCCATCGGCGAGCGCAAGCTGTTCGGCCGCAATTTCAGCGCCAGCGAGCTGGCCAGCGGCGTGCGCTTCACTCCGCAGGGGCAGCCGCCGATGTTCGCCAGCATCGACGTTGCCGGTATCCCGCGCAGTGCGCCGGCACCGGACAACAGCGTGCTGGGCATTGAGCGCAGCTACTTCGGCACCGATGGCAAGCCGTGGTCGCCGCGCCCGCTGAAGGAAGGCGAAGCACTGATCGTGCGCGTCACCGTTACCGCCGACACCACGATGCCCGATGCACTGCTGACCGACCTGCTGCCGGCCGGCCTGGAGATCGAGAACTTCAACCTGGGCGATGCCAAGCAGTGGGCCGACGTGGTGGTCGATGGCATCACCATCAGCGACCGGGGTGAAGCCGCCGATACCAAGCACGAGGAATTCCGCGACGACCGCTACGTGGCCGCGCTGAAGCTCTCGCGTGGCAGCAAGGCCAACGTGTTCTACCTGGTGCGTGCGGTGACCCCGGGTACCTACTCGGTGCCGCCGCCGCTGGTGGAGGACATGTACCGGCCGCAGCTGCGTGGCGTTGGCCGCAGCAACCCGACCACGATCACGGTGGTACAGCCTTGATCCCACGGATGGGCCGCGACGGCGCGGCCCGTCCAGCTGGCAAGCTCCAATGCGGCACGCTGCAATGACGAACACGATGACGACCCGGCGGGCGGCCCTGCGCCGCCGGCTGCAGCCACTGTGGCCGTGGCTGCGCTGGGGTACGGCGGCCACGCTGGCACTGCTGCTGGTGCTGGATTTCGCCTTCCCGCCGCCGCTGCCGAAGCAACGCGATACCAGCACCCTGGTGGTGGCTGCCGACGGCACGCCATTGCGCGCGTTTGCCGATGCCGAGGGCGTGTGGCGCTATCCGGCCTCGATCGACAGCGTCTCACCGCTGTACTTGCAGGCGTTGCTGACCTATGAAGACCGCTGGTTCTGGCGCCATCCGGGCATCAACCCGCTGGCGATCCTGCGGGCCAGCGGCCAGCTGCTGCGCGGTGGTCGCATCGTGTCCGGTGGCTCGACCCTGACCATGCAGGTCGCACGCATCCTCGATCCGCATACGCGCACGCCCTGGGGAAAGCTCAAGCAGATGCTGCGCGCGGTGCAGCTGGAAGTTCACCTGAGCAAGCGGCAGATCCTGGCCCTGTATCTGGAGCGCGCGCCCTACGGTGGCACCATCGAGGGCGTGGAAGCGGCCAGCTGGGCCTATCTGGGCAAGCCGGCGGCGCAGCTGTCACATGCCGAGGCCGCCTTGCTGGCGGTACTGCCACAGGCACCGAGCCGGCTGCGCCCGGACCGCCACCCGGAAGCCGCGCAGAAAGCGCGTGACAAGGTGCTGTCACGCATGGCCGAACTGGGCGCGTGGACGCCGGAGGAAGTGCAGGATGCGCGCATCGAGAACGTGGTGGCACGCTCGCTGCGACCTCCGTTGCACGCCGCGCTGCTGGCGCAGCGCCTGCATTCGGCGCATCCGGGCCAGGCGCGCATCCAGAGCAGCATCGACATCGGCCTGCAGCGCACGCTGGAAGAACGCGTGGCGAGCTATTTCTCGACACTGCCCGAGCGTACTTCGGCGGCCTTGCTGGTGGTCGACAACCAGACTCTGCAGGCGCGTGCCTACGTCGGTACGTTGTCCTTTGGTGACCGCCAGCGGCTCGGCCACGTCGACATGGTGCAGGCCTGGCGCTCGCCGGGCTCCACGCTCAAGCCGTTCCTGTATGCGATGGCGCTGGACGATGGCCTGATCCATTCGGAAAGCCTGCTGGTCGATGCGCCGCAGAGTTTCGGTAGCTACCGGCCCGGCAACTTCGACATGGCCTTCAATGGGCCGATTGGTGCCTCCAGTGCATTGCGGCTGTCACTCAATGTGCCCTCGGTGGACCTGCTGCAGCGGGTCGGGGCCGCGCGCTTCGCCGCGCGCCTGTCGCACTCCGGCATCCAGCTGCGTTTCCCGCCGGGCAGCACGCCCAACCTGTCTTTGATTCTGGGCGGCACCGGTGCGCGGCTGGAAGATCTGGTCGGTGCGTTCGCCGCGCTCAACCGCAACGGCATTGCCGGACGCGTGCGCTACACCGATGACGAACCGATGATCGAGCGGCGCCTGGCCTCGCCGGGCGCAAGCTGGATCGTGCGCGAGATGCTGGAATCGAACCCTCGCCCGGGCTACAGCGTCGGCACCTTCGATGTCGGTGGCCGCCCGCGCGTGGCGTGGAAGACCGGCACCAGTTACGGGTACCGCGATGCGTGGGCGATCGGCAGCACGCGCCACTACACCGTGGGCGTGTGGGTGGGCCGGCCGGACGGCACACCGCTACCGGGCCAGTACGGCGCGGTGACCGCGCTGCCGCTGATGTTCGAAGTGGTGGACAGCCTGCCGCGCCAGCGCGGGGATTCGGCTGCTGCACCGATGCCGGCAAGTGTCAGCCAGGAAGATATCTGCTGGCCCACCGGCGAACGCGCCGAAGGCCTGCCGACGGCACTGTGCCAGCGGCGGATGTCGGCCTATCTGCTGGACGGCGCGGCACCACCGACCTTCCCCGAGCGCGAGGCGCGGCGCTGGCAGCCGGGGCGGCAGCGTTACTTGGCAGACGCGCGGACCGGACTGCGTGTGTCGGCCGATTGCCGTGCGTCACACGAGGAGGTGACACGCGAGATCGCGCGCTGGCCGGCGTTGTTGTCACCGTGGTTGCCCAAGGCCACGCGCGCTGCCTCGCAGTTGCCGGCGTTGTCGCCGGATTGCCGCGACGACGGGCGTGAGGCCAGCGTGGCCCTGCACATCGATGGCCTCAATGATGGCGCTGCACTGGCGCGTGCACCCAATGCCGAACATGGCGTGCGCCTGCAGCTGCGCGCGCTGGGCAGCGAGCAGGCGGTGGACTGGCTGCTGGATGGCCGTTGGATCGCGCAGACCCGTGGCGCGCAGTTGATGCAGCGCGAGTTCGCCGAGCCGGGCGCACACACCCTGACCGCGCTGGCGGCCGATGGCGCGTGGACGCAGGTGCGGTTCAACGTTCTCCGCTAGATGCCGACCTTGGTCGGCGCGCGGTCCAACGCCAACGACACCGCAGTGCTCTGGTAGGTGCCAACCTTGGTTGGCACGCGATAAATGCGCCCACCAAGGTGGGCATCTACCAAGGCGTATGCGGGGCCGCTATTCCCCGATCCACCCATCCAGCAGGTCGGCGAATTCGTCGGCGTGTTCCTCTTCCTGCGCCAGTATCTCTTCAAGGATGCGCTTGGTGGTGGTATCGCGGTCGCCGATGAAGTTGATCATCTCGCGGTAGCTGTCGATGGCGATGCGTTCGGCCACCAGGTTCTCGCGCACCATGTCGCGCAGGTCGCTGCCTTCCTTGTACTCGGCATGCGAGCGCGCGGTCAGCGTGTCGGGGTTGAAGTCCGGCTCGCCGCCGAGCTGGACGATGCGCTCGGCCAGCTTGCCGGCGTGCGCCTGTTCCTGCTGTGCATGTTCGAGGAATTCGCCTTTCACCGCGTCGGCCAGCATGCCCTTGGCCATGAAGTAGTGCCGGTAGTAGCGCAGCACGCATACGTACTCGGTGGCCAGTGCATCGTTGAGCAGCTTGATCACGACCTTGCGGTCGGCGCTGTAGCTGTCGGTGATCGCACCGTCTTCGATGTTGCGCCGGGCGCGTTCGCGCAGGGTCTTGCGGTCGCTGATGCCGGGAACCCTGGCGGCGGGCTTTGCGGCTTTGGCTGGCTTGGTGGACATGGCTGGCCGTTTCCTCTTGCGGTGGGGAATCAGGTAGGCAGGTGCTCCAGCACGTATTCGGCCGAAGACACCTCGAACTGGCCCGGCTGCTCGATCCAGGCCGCACGCACCACGCCATCGACCACGTACAGCGCGAAGCGCCGCGAGCGGATGCCCATGCCCGAGGCGCTGGCGTCGAGCTCCAGGCCGAGCGCGCGGGTCAGTTCGGCATTGCCGTCGGACAGCATCAGCAGGCCCTCGGGCACGCTCTGGTCGGCGGCCCATGCCTTCATCACGAACGGGTCGTTGACGGCCATGCAGTAGACGTCGATGCCGCGCTGGCGGAACGCCTGGAACTTCTCGACGTAGCCGGGCAGGTGGCGCGCCGAGCAGGTCGGGGTGAAC
Organism: Stenotrophomonas sp. 86428_Sma; assembly: GCF_056481585.1. Taxonomy (NCBI): domain Bacteria; kingdom Pseudomonadati; phylum Pseudomonadota; class Gammaproteobacteria; order Lysobacterales; family Lysobacteraceae; genus Stenotrophomonas; species Stenotrophomonas sp. 86428_Sma. The sequence continues at coordinate 3,684,736 of NZ_CM151156.1, read as the reverse complement.
GCGCCGGGCACGGCGAACAGCACCACCTTGCGTGCGTCGAACAGCGAATGCGTATCGAGCGTTTCGATGCCCTCGCGGATGCGCTTGAGGGTCACTTCCGGAATGCGGTCGCCGACATGGATGGTCATGGGGAACTCCTTGCTGGGGCAGGCTAGTGGGCCGGATGGGACAGGGGCGTCAAGACATTGGAAAACCCGTGTGCAGGCCCCATCTTCAGGCTTTGCGGCGGGGGCTTCCAGCCACAGCGTGGCGCATGGGGATGGCAGTCGCATTGCGCAGGATCAGTCGGCCTCACCGTGGCCGCACGAGGGGCGGCGTAGCATGCCGGCGCGTAGAATGAACCCGGGGCGGCGCCACCGGCGCGGCCGAAGCAGATCGAGGTAGCTGGATGGAATTCAAGGATTACTACGCCACCCTGGGGGTGGAACCGAGCGCGGGCGAGGCGGAGATCAAGACCGCCTACCGCCGGCTGGCACGCAAGTACCACCCGGACGTCAGCAAGGAGGCCGGGGCCGAAGACAAGTTCAAAGCGGTCAACGAGGCCTACGAGGCGCTGCGCGATCCGGAAAAGCGCGCGGCCTACGACCAGCTGCGCGCGCAGGGCTATCGCCCGGGCGAGGAGTTCAACGTGCCGCCGAACTATGGTGGTGCTGGCGGTTTCAATTTCGAGGAAGTATTCGGCGGTGGCGGCCCCAATGGCGGCTTCAGCGACTTCTTCGAGAGCCTGTTCGCGCGCCAGCGTGGCGGTGGTGGCGCTGGTCCGGGGCCGGGCTTCAGCAGCCAGGGCCACGCGCCCAACCGCGACACCCGCGCCAAGCTGTCGGTTCCGCTGGAAGCGGCCTACAGCGGCGACAGCCTGCGCATCACCGTCAACGGCAAGCAGCTGGACGTGCGCGTGCCCAAGGGCATCCGCCCAGGCCAGGTGATCCGGCTGGCCGGGCAGGGCAACCATGGCGGCAACCTCCTGCTGGAAGTGGAATACGCCGCCCACCCGCAGTTCGAGGTCGATGGCCGCAACATCCTCTACACGCTGCCGGTCACGCCGTGGCAGGCCGCGCTGGGTACGAGCATCAGCGTGCCGACCCTGGGTGGAGCGGTGGAATTGAAGATTCCGGCCGATTCCGATGCTGGCCGCAAGCTGCGCCTGCGTGGCCGTGGGCTGCCAGGCAATCCGGAGGGCGACCAGATCGTCGAGATCGAGATCGTGGCCCCGGCCGCGACTGACGAGGCGCAGAAGAAGGCGTACCGGAACCTGGCCAAGGCCTTCGGCGAGACCATTTGAAGGTAGTGCCGGCCGCTGGCCGGCAACTTCATTGCCCGGGACGGTGATGCGTGGTTGCCGGCCAGCGGCCGGCACTACCGCGCGTGTCTCAGCCCTGCCCGGCGAACACCCGTTCCAGCACCTCGGACAGCTCGTCTTCCGAGAACGGCTTGGTGATGTAGGCCTTGGCGCCCTGGCGCATGCCCCACATGCGGTCGGTGTCCTGGTCCTTGGTGGTCACCAGGATCACCGGAATATGCCGGGTCGCCTCGTCGCGGGCGAGGGTGCGCGTGGCCTGGAAACCGTTGAGGTTCGGCATCACCACGTCCATCAGGACCAGGTCGGGCAGCTCGGCCTTGGCGGTTTCGACCCCGGCGGCGCCATCGGTGGCGGTCAGGATCTGGTGCCCGAGCTTCTCGACGATGCGCTGTATCCCCAACAGCTGCGACGGTGAGTCGTCGACGATCAGAATGCGTGCCATGTTGTTCCCCATGTAATGCCCGCAGTGTAGTGCGGGCCCATTACTGGCGGGAGGGGCGCATCTGCCGTCCGTCGCCTGCCTGCGACGTTCAGTCGATCCGCACCACGGTGCGGCCCAGCGAATCGCCGGCCAGCATCCGTTCGAACACGGCAGGAAGGCCATCGAGGCCGACTTCGGCGGTGCAGATGCGGTCCAGCTGCTGCGGCTTCCAGTCACTGCCCAGCCGCGACCACACTTCTTCGCGCAGCCCGCGCGGTGCATTGGCCGAGGACACGCCCAGCAGTGACACGCCGCGCAGGATGAACGGCATCACCGTCATGTCCAGCGTCGGACTGGCGGCCAGGCCGGCACTGACCACGCTGCCGTAGGGCACGGTCTGCGCCAGCAGGCTGGCAAGCATGTCGCCTCCGGCATTGTCGAGGCCCCCGCCGAAGCGGGCCGACTGCAGTGGGCCGGTATCGGCCAACGCCGAGCGTGGCAGCACCTCGGCGGCACCGATGCCGTGCAGGAAGTCGGACTGCTCCGGCTTGCCACTGACCGCGTGCACGGTATAGCCGGCACGGCTGAAGATGGACAGCGCCAGCGCGCCCACACCGCCGCTGGCGCCGGTGACCGCCAGCGGGCCGAGCTCCGGGGTCTGCCGGTTGTCCTGCAGGCGCAGCAGCGCCAGCGCCGCCGTGAAGCCGGCGGTGCCCAGCACCATTGCCTCGCGGGCACTCAGCCCGGCCGGCAGCGCGATCACCGCGCTCGACTCCAGCCGCACATACTGGCTGTAGCCGCCATCGCGGGTCTCGCTGAGGCCGCAGCCGGTGGCCAGTACCGCATCGCCTTCACGCCAGGCCGGGTCGGTGCTGGCGACCACGGTACCGGCTACGTCGATGCCGCCGACCAGCGGGAAGCGGCGCAGGATCCTGCCCTTGCCGGTGCCCGCCAGCGCGTCCTTGTAGTTGACTGAAGACCACTGGGCGCGGATCAGCACCTGGCCGGGGTTGAGGTCGTCGACAGTGAGCTGGGCCAGGCCGCTGCGGTAGCCGGCGTCGTCGTTTTCGATGCGGAAGGCGGTGAACGGGGTGGTGGGGGCCATCGGCGTTGCCTGACTTCGAGGAAAACGCCACCTTACCCCGTTGCCCCCCTTTCGATCCTGCCGATCCGCCCCATCTTGTATGATCGGTGATGGTTTCACGGCTGGTGGTGCGGGAAGGGCCCGCGCCGCAGCCCAAATCTTGATGGAGCGTGCATGGCCTGGAATACACCCGGCGGCAACAAGGGCGGACAAGGCCCCGAGGACAATCGACGCGGGCCCTTCGGGTCGCGCGGCGGTGGCAATGGTGGTGGCTGGGGCGGACTGCCCGGGCCGCTGAAGGACCTGTTCGACGGTGGCATCATGCGTTGGGTGGTTGCAGCCGTGGTGTTGCTGGTGCTGTTCTCCAGCTTCCAGCTGATCGGCGAACAGCAGCGTGGCGTGGTGCTGCGCTTCGGCCAGTTCTCGCGCATCCTGCAGCCCGGCCCGAACTTCAAGCTGCCGTGGCCGATCGAATCGGTCACCAAGGTCAATGCCACCGAGATCAAGACCTTCTCGATCCAGGTGCCGGTACTGACCCGTGACGAGAACATTGTCAACGTCTCGCTGAACGTCCAGTACCGCATCGACGACCCGCAGCAGTACCTGTTCGGCACGGTCGATGCCAACCAGGTGCTGGAGCAGTCGGCGCAGAGCGCGGTGCGCGAGGAAGTCGGCCGTGCCGACCTCAACGCGGTACTGAACAACCGTGGCCCGCTGGCCGTGGCCGCCGAGGAGCGCCTGCAGGCGCTGCTGAAGGCGTTCAAGACCGGCCTGACCGTGACCGGCCTGACCCTGCAGGACGCCCGTCCGCCGGAAGAAGTGAAGCCGGCCTTCGACGAGGTCAACGGTGCGCAGCAGGTCAAGGAACGCCTGATCAACGAAGCCCAGGCTTATGCCGCCAAGGTCGTGCCGGAAGCCCGAGGCCAGGCCTCGCGCGCCCGTACCACCGCCGAAGGCTACAAGCAGGCCGTGGTCTCCAAGGCCGAGGGTGACGCGCAGCGCTTCAGCCTGTTGCAGGCCCAGTACAAGGACGCCCCGGAAGTGACCCGCAAGCGCCTGTGGCTGGAGACCGTGCAGCAGGTGCTGAGCGAGAACCGCAAGGTGATCGGTGGCGATGGCCGCCAGCTGATCTACGTGCCGATGACCGGCGATACCCGTCCCACCACCTCGGCCCCGCCGGGAGTGACCAATCCGGAGGTGGTGATGCCGTCGCTGCCGGGTGCAGCGGCGGAAGCTTCCCGTGATCCGGGCCGGCCGGTGGGCCGCCCGACCGGGCGACCGAGCGGCCGTGAGGAGGGCAGCCGATGAAGAGTCCTATCTGGATCGCCGTGATCGTGGCGGTGGTGCTGGGCCTGCTTGGCTCGGTGTACGTGGTCCGTGAGGACCAGACCGCCATGGTGCTGAACCTGGGCAAGGTGGTGCGTTCGGACATCAAGCCGGGCCTGCACTTCAAGGTGCCGGTGGTGGAAACGGTGAAGGTCTTCGACCGCCGCTTCCAGGTGCTCGACACCGCCCCGGCGCGTTACTTCACCGCCGAGCAGAAGGACGTCAGCGTCGACTTCTTCGCCATCGGCTACATCTCCAACGTGGGTGACTACTTCCGTGCCACCGGTGGCGATCCGCGCATCGCCAATGCCCGCCTGGCACCGATCATCACCGACTCGCTGCGCAACCAGATCAACTCGCGCACCCTGCAGCAGCTGGTCTCCGGCGACCGCAGCGAGCTGATCGCCGAGCAGCTGAAGGGGATCAACGAAGCGGTGGCCGGCCTCGGCATGCAGATGATCGACCTGCGCATCAAGCAGGTGGACCTGCCCACCGACAGCCAGGTGATCAATGACGTGTACGAGCGCATGCGCGCCCAGCGCAAGCAGGAAGCGGCCAAGCTGCGTGCGGAGGGCGAGGAGCAGTCGTTGACCATCCGCGCCCAGGCCGACCGTGACAGCACCGTGCTGATCGCTGAGGCAGAGCGTGATGCACAGCGCCTGCGCGGTGAAGGCGACGCCGATGCGGCGCGCATCTATGGCAAGGCCGGCTCGGCCGACCCGTCGTTCTATGCGTTCTACCGCAGCCTGGAGGCCTACCGTGGCTCCATGACCGACGGCAACGGCGTGATCGTGCTCGACAAGAACGACCCGTTCCTGCAGTACCTGAAGAACGACCGCTGAGGTCGCAGGGCAGTACCCCACGGGGCCCGGCCAGATGCCGGGCCCCGTGCTTTTTCCGGAGTCCCCCATGAAAGATCTGTTCGCCGCCGTCTGCCTGGTGGCGGTGCTGGAAGGCCTGTTCCTGTTCGTCGCCCCGTTCGCCTGGAAGCGCATGGCCGAGCGCCTGCTGGACCTGCCCAGCCCGGCCCTGCGCAGCTTCGGCGGGCTGGTGCTGCTGGCCGGCCTGAGCCTGCTGTGGTGGGCGCGGCATTGAAAGGGTAGTGCCTGACCGGCCGGTACATGCGTGGCCCGGCTCTGGTAGCTGCCAACCTTGGTTGGCATTGCCGGCCAGCGGCCGGCACTACCGGGAGGCACCTGACCGGCCGGTACATGCGTGACCCGGCTCTGGTAGATGCCAACCTTGGTTGGCATTGCCGGCCAGCGGCCGGCACGACCGGGAAGCGCCTGACCGGCCGGTGCATGCGTGGCCCGGCTCTGGTAGATGCCAACCTTGGTTGGCATTGCCGGCCAACGGCCGACACGACCGGGCGGGGCGGCTGACCGGCCGGTGAAGCCGTCCGTCGGAAAGGTGGCACCCGACCCCGGAAACCCGGATAATGCACAAAAGCCGGACGGGCCTCCCCGTTCGGCTTTTTCCGTGTCTGGGCCTTCCATCGCCGGCTGCTCCCCGTTTGGAGCCGCCCTCCAGGTGCTGGCCAGCCCCGCCACGGTTCAACCGTCCGCGGCCCCGATGGCCGCAACATATGAGGAGCCCGTCATGGGTCAGTCTGTCGTAGTGTTGGGTGCCCAGTGGGGCGATGAAGGCAAGGGCAAGATCGTCGATCTGCTCACTGAGGAAATCGGCGCCGTCGTGCGCTTCCAGGGCGGCCACAATGCCGGCCACACCCTGGTCATCAACGGTAAGAAGACCGTCCTGCACCTGATCCCGTCGGGCATCCTGCGTGACGATGCGCTGTGCCTGATCGGCAACGGCGTGGTGATCTCGCCGGCCGCGCTGCAGAAGGAAATCGCCGAGCTGGAAGCCTCCGGCGTGGAAGTGCGTTCGCGCCTGAAGATCTCCCCGGCCGCGCCGCTGATCATGCCGTACCACATCGCCCTGGACCAGGCGCGCGAGCGCGCTGCCGGCGGCAAGGCGATCGGCACCACCGGCCGTGGCATCGGCCCGGCCTACGAAGACAAGGTGGCGCGTCGCGGCATCCGCATCGCCGACCTGCATTACCCGAAGCAGCTGGAAGAACTGCTGCGCACCGCGCTGGATTACCACAACTTCGTGCTGACCAAGTATCTGAACACCGATGCGGTCGATTTCCAGAAGACCTTCGACGAAGCGCTGGCCTTCGGCGAATACGTGCAGCCGATGAAGTCCGACGTGGCCGGCATCCTGCACGACCTGCGCAAGCAGGGTAAGCGCGTGCTGTTCGAAGGCGCGCAGGGTGCGCTGCTGGACATCGACCACGGCACCTACCCGTACGTCACCAGCTCCAACACCACCGTCGGTGGTGCACTGGCCGGTTCCGGCGTCGGCGCCGATTCGATCGACTACGTGCTGGGCATCGCCAAGGCCTACGCCACCCGCGTTGGCGGCGGCCCGTTCCCGACCGAACTGGACGACGAAGTCGGCCAGGGCATCCGTGACCGCGGCGCCGAGTACGGTGCCTCGACCGGCCGTCCGCGTCGCTGCGGCTGGATGGACATCGTCGCGCTGAAGCGCGCCGTGGCCATCAACGGCATCAGCGGCCTGTGCATCACCAAGCTGGACGTGCTGGATGGCATGGAAAAGCTGAAGGTCTGCATCGCCTACGAATACAACGGCAAGCGCACCGAGTACGCGCCGCTGGACGCGCAGGGCTGGGAAGACTGCACCCCGGTGTACCTGGAGTTCCCGGGCTGGAGCGAGAACACCCACGGCATCACCCAGTGGGACGAGCTGCCGCCGGCGGCACGCGCCTACCTGCGTTCGCTGGAAGAGCTGGCCGGCTGCCCGATCAGCATCGTCTCCACCGGCCCGGACCGCGACCACACCATGGTCCTGCAGGATCCGTTCGCCTGAGGTAGCGCCGGGCGCTGCCCGGCGTAGGTGACAGTAAGAGCCCCGCGAAAGCGGGGCTTTTTCGTTACTGTGTCGGCACGGCCAGCAGGGAAATGACGTGATGACCCGGATGTCAGCGTGAAGGGCGTAACGGTGGTGCGGATCACCCTGTGGGTGATGTGGAGCCTGTGGGCGCTTGCCTGCGCGGTGCTGGTGCTGGGCGCGATCGCCAACCACATGGCCTCACGCACGCAGGTGCTGCCTCTGGTGCTGAGCCCGGGCGCGACGGCCGAGGTCACGGTCTACCGCTTCATCGATGACCAATTGCGGCTGCGCCTGCGTTACGCGGATGACGGTACTTCCACGGCGATCGATCCTGAGGTGCGCCTGCGCGTGGAAACCCCGACAGATCAGACCGACTTCCGCGCCGAAACGCGTTCGGGCGTGCCGGGTTCCGGCATCACCCGCGCGCTGGAATCGGTTGAGCCTGCTGGATTTGCCGCCTCGTACTTCGGTTATGGCCGGGGGGATGCGCTGCCGCGCGGGCGCTCGTGGCTGCGGCTGACTGTGCTGGAGGTCGACCCGGCGCTGGCCGGTCGCACGGCCTCGGTGGAACTGCTGCCACCGATGGACGTACTGAAGCTGACCGACCTGGACTACGCGTGGCTGTGGCCGTTCTTCTTCTGGAAGGTGGCGGCGTTGTTCCTGCTGATTCCGGGCGCTGCGCTGGTGGCATTCACCATCACCTTGCGGCACTGGCAGCGTCAGGCGTCGAAGCCGCCTGTTTCAACAGCGGATACGGATTGATCGACTCTCCCTTCCACCACTGTCTTTCCGGGCCCAGCATGTGCACTTCAAAGTGCAGGTGCGGGGCCTCGGCGCTGGCGTTACCGGTGCTGCCCACGTAACCGATCACCTCTCCGCGCTTGATCACCTGCTTCTCCGCCAGGCCATCGGCGTAGCGCTGCAGATGCGCGTAGTAGTAGCACCAGCGCCCGCTGGGCTCGAACTGGTAAATCGTCAAGCCGCCGCGCTCGCTGTCGAACAGTTTTTCAACCGTTCCATCGGCCACCGCCAGCACCGGCGTACCGGTATCGGCCATGATGTCGATGGCATCGTGCACGCGACCCTCGCTGCGCGCATCGGTGAACGTGTCGCGCAGCTGGGAGGCCAGGACGCCCTGTACCGGCAGCAGCAGACCCGACGGCGCATCCGCAGTCCGCGCGGCTGACGGTGCGGTGGCGGCGGGGGCAGGGGCCGTGTCGAGCGGCGCTACGGATCCCTTGGCCGGCGCCACAGCTGCTGCCGGTTGTGCTTCCGGCAGCGAGGCGGCTACCGGCTCGCCTGCATCGCGGCGCAGCCACCAGCCTGCACCCAGCCCCAGCAGAACGCCCAGCACGATCAGTTGCGAAAGGCGCATCGGCTCACTCCTGCATCACCACGGGTACCGAGGTATCCACGGCATCGGCCACGCGCAGCGCATCCCAGTTGGTCATGCGCACGCAGCCATGCGATTCGGTCTTGCCCACATGGCCGGGTTCGGGCGTGCCATGCAGGCCGTAATGCGGCTTGGACAGATCGATCCAGACCCGCCCGACCGGATTGTTCGGGCCCGGTGGCAGGGTGGCCTTCTTTTCGCCCTTGCGGGCATCCCAGAACAGTTTCGGGTTGTAGTGGAACGGCGGGTCGCGGTAAACGCCCAGGATCTTCCATTCGCCGATCGGTAACGGGTCGTGCTGGCTGCCCGACGACACCGGCACCTGTGCGATCACCTTGCCCTGCGCATCCAGCAGCTGCAGCGTGGAGTCGGATTTGTCGACCACGATCTTCGCCGCCTTTGGCAATGCGGCCAGTGCGATGTTGGGTACCTGGATGCGGCTGCCAGCCTTGGTCAGGTCCACGCCGGGATTGAGCGCCTTCATCAGCTCAGGGGAGGCATGGAAGCGCTCGCCGAGGGCTTCTTCCACACTGCCGTAGCCCAGCGATGTGAGCTTGGCCTGGGCGGCGGGCCCTTTCGGAGTGGCCTGGAACGGACCGGCGACATCCTCAGCAGTCAGCGTGTAGCTGGCCAGCGGCCCAACGGTATCGGCCTGCAGGGCCTTCCAGGTGGTGTCGTCCAGTTCGCCCGTTACGTCCAGCCCATGCGCTGCCTGGAAACCCGACACCGCGCGTCGCTGGTTGCTGCCCACTTCGCCGTCGATCTGGCCAGGGGAGAAGTTCGCGCGATCCAGCAGCACCTGGGCGTGCAGCGCGGAGTGGGGTGCGGTGTCCGGTCCGGCCGTTTCGGCAATGGGCGCGGGCAGGTGGGGCGGCGGCGCCTGCGCGAAGGCTGGCGACGCCAGCAGCGAGAGAGCGAGCAGGGTGGATCGGGACACGGGCAAGGGCATTGGGATCTCCAGCAGGTCACGCCACCACCTTGCCCGCAGCAGCCGCCGAGCCACCGTGAAAGGGATCTGACGTCCGCATGAGCAGTCGCGCCCACCGCAGTCAATTCCCGTGTCCAGAAGCGGCCGGGCCGGGGCTCACCAAGGTGAACGGTGGCCGACGCTATCGACGGACGGCGATCAAGATTGCCTGCCGGGCCGCCGATAAGGGCGCATCCCCCCGTTTTGGATACCCCCATGAACTACTTGAGGAACGTCAGGGTTGCCTGGCGTCTTGGGCTGGGCTTTGGCCTGTTGCTGCTGTTGGTTGCGGCCGTGGTGGCCACCGGCGCCACCGCCAGTGTCGTGCAGAAGCGCGCGATGCAGCAGGTGGTCGATGTCAGCGTGGCCAAGGTGCGCCTGCTCTCGCAGATGCTCGATGCCAACAACCAGATGATGGTCGTTCGCCGCGAGATGCTGATCCGCCAGGGCGATGACCGTGGCCATGATGAGCAGCGCATCGCCGATCTGGTCAAGCGCTATGAGGCCAGTTGGACGGCCTACCAGGCGCTGCCCAGCGACGCCGAGGGCAAGGCCATTGCCGAAACCATCGCCGCCAAGCGTGCCATCGCGCGTCCGCTCAACAAGCAGACCAGCGAACTGATGGAGCAGGGCGACTACCCGGGCGCCGTGGCGCTGACCCTGGGCCCCGTGCAGGAAGCGGCAAACGGCTGGAACAAGGCGCTGTCCGATGGCGTGGACTTCGAAGAGAAGGAAAGCCGTGATGCCGCCGCCGAGGCGATCCGCCTGGGTGAGCGCAGCCTGCTGCAGCTGCTGGTGCTGGGCGGCGTCGCGCTGCTGGTGGGCATTGGTGCCTCGGTGATGATCGGCCGCAGCCTGACCGGTCCGCTGGCCCGCGCGGTGAACCTGGCCGAACGCCTGTCCAAGGGCCAGCTGGACCAGGAGTTCCGCCTCGGCGGCCGTGACGAACTGACCCAGTTGGGCGAGGCGATGGCCAGCGTGCGGCAGAGCGTGCAGGCGGCGATCGGCGCACAGCTGCAGATGGCTGAGCAGCATGAGGCGGGCGCGATCCGCTATCGCATGGACGCCACGGCGTTCCCCGGTGACTTCGGCCGCATGGTGCAGGCCACCAACAGCCTGGTCGAATCGCACGTGCAGGTGGAGCTGCTGATGGCCGAAGTGATGCAGCGCTACGCCATCGGCGACCTCAGCCGCGACCTGCCCGACTACCCGGGCGAGAAGGGCACGCTGACCCGTACGTTGGCCGCGGTGAAGCAGAGCCTGATGGCGATCAACGCGCAGATCGATGAACTGGCCCGCGCCGCACGCGCTGGTGATTTCAGCATGCGTGGTGATGCCGCTGCGTTCCAGTACCAGTTCAAGGCGATGGTCGAACATCTCAACGGCATGATGGCCAGTTCGCAGGCCAGCATTGCCGATGTCTCCGACGTGCTGCGCGCGATCTCGCACGGCGACCTGACCGCACGCATGGACGGCGAGTACGACGGCGTGTTCGCACGCATGCGCGACGATGCCAACACCACCACCGCACAGCTGACCGGCATCGTGCGTGGTATCCAGGTGGCTGCCGACAGCATCAACAACGCGGCGCAGGAACTGGCCGCCGGCAACAACGACCTGTCGCGCCGCACCGAGCAGCAGGCAGCCAATCTGGAAGAGGCTGCTGCATCGATGGAGGAACTGACCTCCACCGTGCGCCAGAACGCCGAGCTGGCGCGTCAGGCCGACAGTGAAGCGCATGCCGCGGGTGCCGCCGTACGCGAGACCGAGCAGGCGATGGCACAGATGGCATCGGTGATGGGCGAGATCGATCAGTCATCAGCACGCATCTCGGAGATCTCCACGGTGATCGACGGCATCGCGTTCCAGACCAACATCCTGGCGCTGAATGCTGCGGTTGAAGCGGCCCGTGCAGGTGAGCAGGGGCGTGGTTTCGCCGTGGTCGCCAGCGAAGTACGCACGCTCGCACAGCGTGCCGGTGTCGCCGCCAAGGAGATCAAGGAACTGATCGAAGATGCCGCTGCGAAGGTGAAGAGCGGCCTGGCAGTGACGGTCGAATCGGAAGCCGCGATCGCGCGCGTAGCCCAGGCAAGTTCGCGCACCACCCAGCTGATGAGCGACATCGCAGCGGCCAGCAAGGAACAGGCCGCCGGTATCGAGCAGGTCAACCAGGTGGTGGTGCAGATGGACCAGGTGACCCAGCAGAACGCTGCGCTGGTGGAAGAAGCCACTGCCGCCAGCCGCGCGCTGGAAGAACAGGCGCATGCGCTGACCACGTCGGTGGCGGTGTTCAAGGTGGAGCAGGGCGCGCGCATGCCCATCGTGCCTGCGCAGGCGGCGTAAGCAACCTGCGACTGGATGTTGGATGACGCCCTGCATCGCGATGCCCCGCATGCAGGGCACCGCATGCACGCAACCGGTCGGTGCCGCTGGCTAGCGGCCGCCCGCGGCGCGTTCGATCAACCAGCCAGCTGCGTACAGCAACAGCAGTGTTGGCGGAACCAGTACTGCATACGCGGTCGACCAGGGTTTGCCGTACAGCAGGCTGCCTGCGCCGATGGCATCGAATGCAGCAGACTGCAGGGTGATGGGGAGCGACATCAGGATATAGGCCCCCTTCGGGTCCGCATCCGACTGCGCGCCGTGAACCAGCCATGCGGTCAACAGCAGGTAGACCACGCAAAGCGCAAGACCGGTCCAGCTCAGTAATCGCCGCATCTTCATCCGCATGCCTCCGTTCAACGGACGTCGAAGTGAGCCTGCAGAGGCAGGCTCACATTCCGCAGCAGATCCCTGACCACCACCTGCGCAGTCCACGTGCCTTTCGGATCACTGGCCTCGGCCACGAACTTCAGGTGCAGGTTGGTCATGTACAACAGGGTTGGCGGGCCGGGCAGGGCAGCGGTGAAACAGGGAACATCGCGTTCGTCGATGCTGGTACTGCCGTCCGGGCGCAGCATGCGCAGATCGCAGTGCACCTTGGGTACGCGGTTCTCATCCAGTTGTGGGTTGGACAGGAATGTCAGCAGGAACAATTCACCGCCCGGGTGGACTTCGTCGGCCTGGGTAAAACCGGGAGTGGTCTCCGGTGGGGTTTCCCACTTGGCCCGCCAGTCGGCATCGGAGGTGACCAGCAGCGATGCCGCAAAGCCACCGCTGGATTTCATGGCATCGGTCTCCGGCATCGCCTTGCCTGCCCCGTTTATCCAGCCATCGTTGGCGGAACTGTTCAGTGGCAGCATCATGACCATCATGACCATCATGGCCAGCGCGTAGGTCCATCGCATCAGAGGCTCTCCTTGGCAGCCGCGTTCCGCGGCAGAGCGGGCAGTATTGCTCAACCTTGCCCGGCAAAGCAGCCGGAGAGCCGGAGCAGAGTTTCCGTTGCCTGCCGATGTGGGCGATGCTTGCCAGCAAAGGAGGTGACATGGGAATCGGGAGCGAGGAAAAGCCGGGCGGTGATTCAGCATCACCCACGCCGCAGCACGTGCTGATGCTGCCCGGCCTGGATGGCTCCGGCAGGCTGTCGTTCCCGTTTCTGTCAACACTCCAGGCTCATGGGCTGACGACGCAGGCGATTACGCTGCCTGCGCAGGGAGGGCAGGATCACGCCACGCTGGCCCAACGGCTGTGGTCGCAGCTGCCCGGCCATCCCTTCATCCTGCTTGCCGAGTCCTTCTCGGGCCCGTTGGCGGTTGAACTGGCCACGCGACAGCCCGCCGGGCTGCGCGGACTGGTGCTTGCCGCGACCTTTGCGCGTCGGCCGGTGCCATTGCCGGCAGCCAGCGCAGTCCTGCTGACGCCGGCCTGGCCTCTGCCTCCCGTGGCGTTGCTTGCGCGCCTGTTGCTGGGGCGGTGGCGCACCCGCGAGCACCTGTCGATGCTGCGCGATGCGCTGGCCCGGATTCCGGCGGCCACATTGCGGCAACGCGCCGCAGCGACCCTGCGCGTCGACGTACGCGCATTGCTGCCGGCAATCGACGTGCCGACGCTGTGCCTGCACGCGTGCCATGACCGCCTGCTGTGGCCGCCCAGCGTGGCAGAACTGCAGGCCCTTTTGCCGGATGCCCGGCATGTTTCGCTGGAAGGACCGCATCTGCTGCTGCAGGCACGCGCTGACGCAGCCGCAGCCGAAGTTGCCGCGTGGATGAGGACGCTGCCGTCCTGATGGAGGGGCTCAGCCCCGCGCGCGGGTACGTGCTGCCTTCTTCGCCGCCACCTTGCGCACGGTCTTCTTTGCCGCACGGGTCTTCGCTGCCTTCTTCGCCGCAGCGCTACGCGAGGCGGGAGTGCTGGACTTCTTGGCCACCGTCTTCTTTGTCGCCTTCTTTGTGGCTGTCTTGCGAGCCGGTGCCTTCTTTGCCGCCGCCTTCTTCGCAGGTGCCTTCTTCGCTGCCGTCTTGGGTGTGGCCTTCTTTGTAGCGGACTTCCTGGCAGGCGCCTTCTTCGCAGCCGTCTTGCGGGTCGCCTTTTTCGTACCCTTGCGTGCGCTGCCGCTACGCTTGCCGCCGCCATCCTGCTTGTTCACGGTAGCCCAGGCAATACGCTCGGCCGTGCCTTCGCTGGCACCGCGCTCGCGCTCGCTTTCCTCGATGTGCTCGGCCTGACGCTTCTGTTTATCGGAATATGCGGATTTGTCACCACGGGGCATGACAGTTCTCCTGTTGTTGTAGTCAGGCCAGCAGGCGCAGCTTGGGTTCGCGCGCCCACTGGCGGGTGGCGGTCGCTGCCAGGAATGCCTTGGCGTCTTCCGCTTCGACGATGCCGGCGTCGTTGCCGACCCTTGCCGCCTTCAGCAGCGCCTGGCCGCCCGCGTCGCTGGCGATGGCCTTCAGGTGCGCCCACGCCTGGCTGACGAACTCAAGGGCAGCGCTCTCTTTCGACAACGCCTTTGATGCCTCTACGCTCAGCACCACGGCCACCGCATCGAACACGGCCGATGGCGTGCCGGCCAGTTGCCCATCGGCGGCCTGTACGCTGCCGTCACTGAGCGTGGCGCCTCCCACTTTTGGTGCGACCAGCTTCACGTTTGCACCTGCCTTCCGGGCCGCTTTGCTCAGGCTGGCAATCAAGCGCGCGTCGGAGCCTTCGTCGAACAGGATGCCGATGCAGCGCCCTTGCAGGGTGGGTTTGTTGCGACCAATCACCCGCACTTCGGGGGCGGGGGGCATGTCCCGCACTGGAGTAGCGGTCGGCGCCGGGTCGGGCAGTGCAGGCAACGCCAACCCGTCGGCCACTCGCTGTGCCAGTGAGTCGTCGATATTGCGCAGGTGGCTGACGGTACGCACCCGCACCTTCAACGTTTCCACCTTGGACAACTCGAACACCAGCGCCGATGCCAGATGGGCCTGTTCCGGCTTTTCAAGGCTGCGGAAGAACATGCGCGCCTGGCTGTAGTGGTCGGCGAAGCTCTCCGCGCGGGTCCGCCCCTTGCGACCGTCGTCCGCAGTGGCGTGGCTACGGAAGCCGCTCGGGGTCTCGCGTGGTGTGTCGTCCTGCAGCGAGCTGGGATCGTAGGCCACCCGGCCCTTGGGCACCTGCATCTGCATGTGCCCGTCGCGCTGATGATTGGAAAACGGGCACTTCGGAGCATTCACCGGGATCTGGTGGAAGTTGGGGCCGCCCAGGCGCAGCAGCTGGGTGTCCAGATAGGAGAACAGGCGCCCCTGCAGCAGCGGATCGTTGCTGAAGTCAATGCCGGGCGGCACGTTGGCCGGGCAGAACGCCACCTGCTCGGTCTCGGCGAAGAAGTTGTCCGGCCAGCGGTCCAGCACCATGCGGCCGATGACCTGCAACGGCACCAGTGATTCGGGAATGATCTTGGTCGGGTCCAGATGATCGAACGGGAATGCGTCGGCCTCTTCTTCCGTAAACAGCTGCACTGCCAGCTCCCATTCCGGGAAGTCACCGCGCTGGATGGCCTCGAACAGGTCACGGCGATGGAAGTCATTGTCGGCCGACTGCAGCTTCAGCGCTTCGTCCCAGACCGTTGACTGGATGCCCAGCTTCGGCCGCCAGTGGAACTTGACGAAGGTCGACTCACCTGCCTCGTTCAGCAGGCGGAAGCTGTGCACGCCGAAGCCTTCGATCATGCGGAGCGAACGCGGAATGGCACGGTCGCTCATTGCCCACATGATCATGTGCATCGACTCGGGCATGAGCGAGATGAAATCCCAGAAGGTGTCGTGGGCCGTGGCCGCCTGCGGGAAGGCACGGTCCGGTTCCATCTTCACCGCGTGCACCAGGTCCGGGAATTTCATGGCGTCCTGGATGAAGAACACCGGGATGTTGTTGCCGACCAGGTCCCAGTTGCCCTCCTTGGTATAGAACTTGACCGCGAAGCCGCGCACGTCGCGCGGGGTGTCCACCGAGCCTGCGCCACCGGCTACCGTCGAGAAGCGGGTGAACACGGGTGTCTTCACGCCTACTTCGGTCAGGACGCGCGCGCGGGTATGCGCTTTCAGCGATCGGGTCAATTCGAAGTAGCCATGTGCTGCGCTGCCACGTGCGTGCACGATGCGCTCGGGAATGCGTTCGTGATCGAAGTGGGTGATCTTCTCGCGCAGGATGAAGTCCTCCAGCAGCGTGGGCCCCCGGGTTCCCTGCCGCAGGGAGTTCTGGTTGTCCGCCACCGGGATGCCCTGATCGGTGGTCATCACCGGATGGCTGCCCCCGGCCTGCTGGTGCAGTTCATCACCGTTGCCCCGGTGTTGGTTTTCAGCGTGGGTGGTTGCGCGCTTGCCGGTCGGCTTGCTGGCGGCCATTGACGTTGGCTCCGGATGATCTGAAAGAGAACCACGACACTGGAACCGAGCCCGTTAAACCGAGGTCCGGCAAAGGTGAACGTACAGGCAAAAGCAGGCTCGGGTATGCTTGCCCCATGCGAGTCGAGCCCGCCGACATCGAAGCCCTGTTCGACGCCATCCCGGATGTGCTGTTCTTCATCAAGGACCTTCAGGGGCGTTACACCCACGTCAACCAGACCATGCTGCGGCGGCTGGGCCTGCGCGCGCGCAAGGACGTGATCGGGCGTACCGCGGCTGAAATCTACCCGACCGGCCTCAGCGCGGACTACGTCGACCAGGACGCCCGCGTGCTGTCCGGTGAGGTGATCGAGAACCTGATGGAGCTGCACCTGTTCGCCAACCGCGAACCGGGCTGGTGCCTGACCTGCAAGCGCCCGCTGGTGGTCGATGGGGCCATCGAGGGCCTGATCGGCATATCCCGCGACCTCGGCCAGAAGGACAGCCTGGGCACCCAATACGAGCAGCTGCGGCTGGCCCTGGCCCACCTCAATGCGCACTACGCCGAGAACGTGCGCATGCAGACCCTGCTGGACATCACCGGCTTCTCGCTGTCGAAGCTGGAGCGCAGCTTCCGCAAGGTGTTCCAGATGACCCCGCAGCAGGTGCTGACCCGACTGCGGATCCAGATGGCCATGCACCTGCTGCACGGTGACGACAGCATCGCCTGCATCGGCCAGGCCTGCGGTTTCAGCGACCAGAGCGCCTTTACCCGCAAGTTCAAGGCTGAAACCGGTTTCTCGCCGCGCGCCTACCGGGCCCGTATTGGTGGCAACGTCGGCGAGCCGGCGCTGGCCTGAGCCGCCTGCTGCGCTGTGCCTATCCCCGTGGGCACGGGACAGGGTAAGGTGTCGCCCCTGTAGCCGCCGCCAGCCCTGCCGATGCCCAACTCGATTCCGACCGCTTCGCCGTCCCGCCTCGGGCACTCGCTCAAGCCCCGCCAGCTGATCATGATGGGCCTGGGCAGCGCCATCGGCGCCGGCCTCTTCCTCGGCTCGGGCGTGGGTGTGCAGGCGGCCGGTCCGGCGGTCCTGGTGTCGTATCTGGTCGCTGGTGCGCTGGTGATCATCGTGATGAACGCACTGGGCGAGATGGCGGCGGCCAAGCCGACCAGTGGCGCGTTCTCGGTCTATGCCGCTGATGCCATGGGAGCCACCGCCGGCGCCACCGTGGGCTGGCTGTGGTGGGTGCAGCTGGTGATCGTGATCGCCGCCGAGGCGGTAGGCGCGGCCGGGCTTCTTGCCACGGTCTGGCCGGCGATACCGGTACCAATGGCGGCGCTGGCCTTCATGCTGTTCTTCACCGCGATCAACCTGCTGGGAGTGAAGAACTTCGGCGAGTTCGAATTCTGGTTCGCCATCCTCAAGGTGGTGGCGATCCTGGCCTTCATCGCCATCGGCGTGGCGCTGCTGATGGGCTGGCTGCCGCAGGTGACCTCGCCGGGCCTGAGCAACTTCACCGAGCATGGCGGCTTCGCGCCGAAGGGGCTGGCCGGTATTGGCGCGGCACTGCTGGTTGTCGTTTTTGCCTTTGGCGGGACCGAGATCGTAGCCGTCGCTGCGGCCGAAACCGAAGATCCCGAGCGCAGCATTGCCCGTGCCATCCGCACCGTGGCCTGGCGCATCCTGGTGTTCTACATCGGCTCGCTGAGCGTGATCATCGCCGTGGTGCCGTGGACCAGCGAGGCGCTGAAGTCGCCGTTCGCTGCGGTGCTGGATATCGCCCGCATCCCGGGCGCGGGTACGGCCATCACCCTGATCGCCGTGATCGCACTGCTGTCGGCACTCAATGCCAACCTCTATGGCGCCTCGCGCATGATGTACTCGCTGGCGCAGCGCCGCGAAGCCCCGGCCGTGTTGGGCTGGACCGACCCGCGCCAGGTACCGGTGATCGCCGTGCTGGCCAGCGTGCTGTTCGGCTTTGCCGCCACGGTGATGGAACTGCTGTTCCCGGACCGGGTACTGCCGGTGCTGCTGAACATCGTCGGTTCCACCTGCCTGCTGGTGTGGACGCTGTCGCTGGTGTCGCAGCTGGTGCTGCGCCGCCGGGCCGACCGCCTCGGCACCCGCCTGCCGTTCCGCATGGCCGGATTCCCGTGGCTGACCGTCTGTGCGCTGGCGATCCTGGCACTGATCTTCGGCCTGCTGCTGAGCGAGTCGCACACCCGCCTGCAGTTCCTGTCGATGGTGGCACTGACTGCCACGATCGCCGCCAGCAGCGCCATCGCCCGGCGCATGCGCGAGGCGTGACTGAAGCTGCCGGCCAGCGGCCGGCACTACCACGGGGGCTGTACATCTGCCGTGCCATCCTGATCGTGTGGGCCGTCCGCGGCCCGTCGACCAGGAGTACCGCATGCTGCGCAGCCGCCCCTTCCTGATGTTCACCGGCCAGGCCGAAGCGGCCCTGGCTCTGTATGCCGAGGCCTTCGCCGATTTCCGCCTGCTGGCAATGCAGCGCCATCCGGACGGCGCCGGTGCCGGCGTGCCCGGGCAGGTCCGCCAGGCCATCTTCCTGCTCGGTGGAACCCACTACCTGTGCTTCGACAGCCTGGACGTGCACGATTTCACCTTCTCACCGTCGATCTCGCTGTTCGTGGAGTGCTCCGGCGCCGAGCAGTTCGAGCGTGCCGCACGCGTGCTGGGCGAAGGCGGTCATTGGTTGATGCCGGTGGGTGACTACGATTTCAGCAACCGCTACGGCTGGGTGCAGGACCGCTTCGGTGTCTCGTGGCAGTTGAGCCTGGGGCAGATGCCGGATCCGTGATCGGATGTTTGTGGGTGTGGACCTTGGTCCACACGCGCTTATGAAAACGGCCCGCTTGCGCGGGCCGTTCTGTTTACCGATGCAGCGAGGAATCAAGCCTCGACTTCATCATCCTTGTAGGCATCGACCGGGATGCAGGCGCACATCACGTTCTTGTCGCCGTACACATTGTCGACACGGGCCACCGGCGGCCAGTACTTGCTCTGCTTCAGGCTGGCCAGCGGGAAGGCGGCCAGTTCGCGCGGGTAGGCGTGGGTCCACTCGCTCGCGGTCACCGCGGTGGCGGTGTGCGGCGCGTTCTTCAGCGGGTTGTCCTCGCGGTCCAGGCGGCCGTCTTCGATCGCGGTGATCTCCTCGCGGATCTGGATCATCGCGTCGATGAAGCGATCCAGCTCGTGCAGCGACTCGCTCTCGGTCGGCTCGACCATCAGCGTGCCGGCCACCGGGAAGCTCAGGGTCGGGGCGTGGAAGCCGAAGTCGATCAGGCGCTTGGCCACGTCCTCGGCGCCGATGCCGCTGGTCTTCTCCAGCGGGCGCACGTCCAGGATGCACTCGTGTGCCACCAGGCCGTTGCGGCCGGTGTAGAGGGTCTTGAAGTGCGGGGCCAGGCGCTTGGCGATGTAGTTGGCGTTGAGCTGCGCGACCTGGGTGGCCTTGCGCAGGCCGTCGCGGCCCATCATCGCGATGTACATCCAGCTGATCGGCAGAATCGAGGCGCTGCCGAAGCTGGCAGCGCTGACCATGCCGACCGGGCCGTTGTCACCCAGCTTGCCCGGCAGGAACGGGGCCAGGTGCTCCTTGACCGCGCACGGGCCGACGCCCGGGCCGCCACCACCGTGCGGGATGCAGAAGGTCTTGTGCAGGTTCAGGTGCGAAACATCCGAACCCCACTTGCCCGGCTTGGCCACGCCGACCAGGGCGTTCATGTTGGCACCGTCGGTGTACACCTGGCCGCCGTGCTTGTGGATGATCTCGCAGATCTCCACCACCTCTTCCTCGAACACGCCGTGCGTGGACGGGTAGGTCATCATGATCGCGGCCAGGCGGTCGCTGTACTTCTCGGCGTTGAGGCGGATGTCCTCGACGTCGACGTTGCCGTTGGCATCGGTCTTGGTCACCACCACCTTCATGCCGCACATCTGTGCCGAGGCCGGGTTGGTGCCGTGCGCCGAGTCCGGAATCAGGCAGATATCGCGATGTTCCTCACCGCGCGAGCGGTGGTAGGCGCGGATCGCCAGCAGGCCGGCGTACTCGCCCTGCGCGCCGGAGTTCGGCTGCAGGCTGACCGCGTCGTAGCCGGTGCATTCCACCAGCATCGCTTCCAGCGTGTCGATCAGTTCCTTGTAGCCCAGCGCCTGGTCGGCCGGCACCAGCGGGTGGATCTGCGAGAACTCCGGCCAAGTCATCGGGATCATCTCGGCGGTGGCGTTGAGCTTCATGGTGCACGAGCCCAGCGGGATCATCGTGCGGTCCATTGCCAGGTCCTTGTCGGCCAGCGAACGCAGGTAGCGCAGCAGCTCGTGCTCGCTATGGTGGGTGTTGAACACCGGGTGGGTCAGGAACGCGGACTGGCGCAGCAGGCCGGCCGGCAGCGCATCGGCGGTGCTGGCATCCAGCGCATCGACGTCGGCCTGCGCACCGAACACGGCGGCCAGCGCGACCACGTCGGCGCGGGTAGCGGTCTCGTCCAGGCTGATGCCGACCGAGTCGCTGTCGATCGCGCGCAGGTTGTAACCGGCGGCGCGTGCCTTGGCGTGGATCTCATCGGCATGCACGCCGGTGACATGCAGGGTGTCGAAGAAGTCACCACCGACCTGCACGCCGGCGTTGCGCAGCGCGGCGGCCAGGATCGAGGCCAGGCGATGGGTGCGGCGGGCGATGCGGGTCAGGCCGTCCGGGCCGTGGTAAACGGCGTACATCGAGGCCATCACCGCCAGCAGCACCTGTGCGGTGCAGATGTTGGAGGTGGCCTTCTCGCGGCGGATGTGCTGCTCGCGGGTCTGCAGGGTCAGGCGGTAGGCCGGGTTGCCCTGCGCGTCGATCGAGACGCCGATCAGGCGGCCCGGCATCGAGCGCTTGTAGGCGTCACGGCAGGCCATGAAGGCGGCGTGCGGGCCACCGAAGCCGAACGGCACGCCGAAACGCTGGCTGTTGCCGACCACGATGTCCGCGCCCCATTCGCCCGGAGCGGCCAGCAGGGTCAGGGCCAGCAGGTCGGTGGCCACGGCCACCAGGCCGCCGCGCGCGTGCACGGCATCGACCAGTGCCTTGTAGTCGCCGACCTGGCCGAAGGTATCCGGATACTGCAGCAGCAGGCCGAAGGCTTCCGCTTCCAGCGCTTCGGCCGGAGTGCCCACGCGCAGCACGATGCCCATGGGCTCGGCGCGGGTGCGCAGCAGTTCGAGGGTCTGCGGGTGCACGGCGTCGTGCACGAAGAAGGTGTCCGACTTCGACTTGGCCGAACGCTTGGCCAGGGTCATCGCTTCGGCGGCGGCTGTGGCTTCGTCCAGCAGCGAGGCGTTGGCGATTTCCATGCCGGTGAGGTCGGCGCACAGGGTCTGGAAGTTGATCAGCGCTTCCATGCGGCCCTGCGAGATTTCCGCCTGGTACGGGGTGTAGGCGGTGTACCACGCCGGGTTTTCCAGGATGTTGCGCAGGATCACGTTCGGCGTGTGGGTACCGTAGTAACCCTGGCCGATGAAGCTGCGCAGCACGGTGTTCTTGTCGGCGATCGCACGGATCTTCGCCAGTGCCTGCACTTCGGTCATCGACTCCGGCAGTGCCAGCGGTGCCGGCGACTTGATCTTGGCCGGCACGATGGCGTCGGTCATCGCATCCAGCGACGCGTGGCCGACGACGTCGAGCATCTGCGCGATCTCGGCGTCGTTGGGGCCGATGTGGCGCTCGACGAACGCGTTGTGGTGCTCGAGCTCACGCAGGGAAGGGGTGTTCTGGGACATGGCGAAGGATCCGTCAGGAAAGGGCACACGCACGGGCACAAGCCGCCGGTCGGCGGTCTGCGGGGCGCCCCTCTGTCCTTTTGCCTGAGAGTTTAAAAGCGCGGCGGACCGCAGCTTCGTGCCCCTTCGGCGCCGGATCGAACCGGTCTCTCCAGAGTTGTGTTACAGGTGGTATCGGGCCTGAGCGATTACGGGCGTTGCGCCTTCGGCAGCGGTGTTCCGCTTCTCCCACCGTGTTGCCCGCTGATTATAGCCCGTTGCGGGCCCGCCGGCCGCCTCCAGGCATGGCCGCCGCGCCTGAATGGCCGATGGCCCGGCCGTGCGATTTGTGCACCGCTGCATGGCATCGGGCGCAATCCCCACCTATGATGGGTGGATACCCGAATTCATCTGGCGCCGTCCCTGCAGAAGGGGACCGGCGCCCGCCGTGCGTGCCGCGCATGGCCCTGCCGGACGCCTTCCCCATGACCGCCGCTGTTGCTCCCTCCACCCGCCGCATGGCCCTGCTGCTCGCCGGCCTGGCCATGTTCGGTCCGTTTTCAATCGACACCATCTTCCCCGCGTTCCCGCAGCTGGCCCAGCGCCTGGCGGTGGACGAAGTGGCGGTGCAGCAGACCATCAGCGTGTACCTGCTGTTCTACGGCCTGATGAGCCTGGCGCACGGCCCGCTGTCCGATGCCTGGGGCCGCAAGCGGGTGATCCTCGGTGGCCTGGTGGTGTTCGTCGGCGCTTCGGTCGG
This sequence comes from Stenotrophomonas sp. 86428_Sma, assembly GCF_056481585.1. NCBI lineage: Bacteria > Pseudomonadati > Pseudomonadota > Gammaproteobacteria > Lysobacterales > Lysobacteraceae > Stenotrophomonas > Stenotrophomonas sp. 86428_Sma. The sequence goes on along the minus strand of NZ_CM151156.1, from coordinate 3,662,064 downwards.
CTGCGCGCTGTCCACCGACCTGACCACGCTGCTGGCGTTCCGTGCGCTGCAGGGCCTGTCAGCAGGCGTCGGCATGATCGTCGGCCGCGCGGTGATCCGCGACCTGTACCACGGCCACGACGCGCAGCGCCTGATGAGCCAGGTATCGATGCTGTTCGGCATCGCTCCGGCCATCGCACCGATCATTGGCGGCTGGATCCTGCTCAGTGGCGCCGGCTGGCCACTGATTTTCTGGTTCCTGGTGGTGTTTGCGCTGCTCCTGCTGGCGGCCACTGCACGCTACCTGCCGGAAACCCATCCGGTGGAGGCACGGGTGCCATTGTCGCCGCGCGTGCTGCTGCGTGATTACGTGCGCATTGGTTTCAACCCGCGGTTCCTGCGCCTGGCGCTGGCCGGCAGCATCGGTTTCGGCGGCATTTTCCTGTACATCTCCTCGGCGCCGGTGTTCGTGATGCAGCACCTGCATCTGGGCGAGGGTGGTTTTGCCTGGCTGTTCATCCCCACCATCGGCGGCATGACCACCGGCTCGTTCCTGTCCGGGCGCATGGCCGGGCACACCACGCCCACCCGCCAGGTCGCCATCGGTTTCGGCCTGTGCGCGCTGTCGGTGCTGTTGAACGTCGGCTACGTGGCGCTGGCCCCGCAGTTCGTGCTGCCGTGGGCGGTGCTGCCGATCTTCCTGGGCGGCATGGGCATGGCATTGATCTTCCCGATCCTGGCGCTGGCGGTGCTGGACATGTACCCGCACCAGCGCGGCCTGGCTTCGTCTCTGCAGGCCTTCGTGCAGCTGATGATCAGCACGGTGGTGGCCGGCGTGGTGTCGCCGCTGCTCAGCGCCAGCCCGCTGTACCTGGCGCTGGGGCAGGCCGCGTTCTTCGCCGCCGGCTTCGTGTTCTGGTACTGGGAACACCAGCGTGAACGCGCGGCACAGGCGGCCTGCACGGGCCATTGAGCAGCGCGCAGGGGTAGGGCCGGCCGCTTTGCCCGCAACGCTTGCGAAGAGGAACGACCGGACTAGGCTGGGCACTCCAGCCAGCCGGTGCGTGGATGCACGACAGCCAGCCAATCCGATGTCGTTGCATGAGGTTCCCCATGGCTGCGCAGCAGACCTACCGCCTGTTCGAGGTGGCGCTGAAGGAGCGCCGCGTTCTTTCCCCTTCCCTGGACCGCATGGTGTTCACCGGTGCCGACGTGGCGCGGATGAAGACCGAAGGCCCTGACCAGCGCATCAAGGTGTTCTTCCCCTTGCCCGGCCAGGAGGTGCCGCAGGTCCCCAGCGGTGAAGACTGGTACCCACGCTACCGGGCCCTGCCGGATGACAAGCGCCCGCCGATGCGTACCTACACCATCCGCCAGTTGCGCGCCGAGCAGGGCGAGGTCGACGTCGATTTCGTCATCCATGGCGAAACCGGCCCCGCCTCGCGCTGGGCCATGCACGCCCGCCCAGGCGACCGCGTGGTGCTGCTGGCCCCGGACGCCGACTGTGCCGGGAGCAGCGAGGGCTGGGAGTGGAAGCCACCGGCCGGTGTCGGCCAGGTGCTGCTGGTGGCCGATGAAACCGCGTTGCCTGCGGTGGCCGGCATCCTCGAGGAGCTGGCGGCCATGGTCGACCCACCGCGCACGCTGGCGCTGCTGGAGGTGGCGCAGGCCGGTGATGCGGTGCACCTGAAGGCGCCCTCCAGCGCCGAGCTGGTCTGGCTGCCGCGCGGGCAGGCCGCCTACGGACAGCGGTTGCTGCAGGCGGTCCAGGCGCGGTTGGCAGCGACCTCGGGCGTGACCGCCGGCGATGCGCTGGAGGAGATCGACGTCGATACGCAGATCCTCTGGGAGCAGGCCGAAACCGGTGTGGCCGGGCCGCTGTATGCCTGGGTGGCGGGCGAGGCGGGGGCCGTGATGGCGATCCGTCGCCATCTGGTGCGCGACTGCGGGCTGGACCGCCGCGCGATCACCTTCATGGGCTACTGGCGGCACGGCAAAGTGCTGGACTGAGGGGTGTGAAGCGGTGCTGCGGGCGGGGTGCGCTATCCTTGCGCCCCCTTCGCAGCGGTACCGCACCATGTCCACCAGCTCCAAGACCCGCCGCGACCAGCGCCGTCGCCAGGAAAAGCAGGCCGCCAACAAGGCCGCCGCGCAGGCCTCGCCGGTGGAGCCGCATGCGGAACTGCGCGATGCACAGCGCACCCTGCTGGCCGGTGTCGTGCGCCGCGACGGCGAATGGGTGCTGGGCATGGACGGCCGCATCGCGGGCCACAGCGAGAGCGCTGCGCAGGTGCTGGCGCTGATCATGCAGGCCGGTGAACTGCACGAGCGCAACGGCACGCCGGTGCGCCTGATGTACTCCGATGCGCTGCGCGATGCCGCACAGGCCGAAGCCAGGGACAAGGGCCAGACCTTCGAGGAATTCAAGGCCGAGCTGGCCGCAGCGATGGCCGCGAAGAAGAACAGCTGACCGCTGTTGCGGTAGAGCCGGCCGCTGGCCGGCTGCCAGACGGATTTCCACCGTGCAGTTGCCGGCCAGCGGCCGGCACTACCGGAAAGGGGCGGATCCTTTCGGATCCGCCCCTTTTTCATTTCGCCGCCGGGGCCGCGTTGGCCTGCCAGCCGCACATCTGGCCTTTGACTGCTGTTTCGGTAGAGCCGGCCGCCGGCCGGCTGCCCGTTGGGTCTTCATCGCGTAGTTGCCGGCCGGCAGCCGGCACTACCGGAAAGGGACGGATCCTCGCGGACCCGCCCCTTTCTTCATTTTGCCGCCGGGGCCGCGTTGGCCTGCCAGCCGCACATCTGGCCTTTGACTGCTGTTTCGGTAGAGCCGGCCGCTGGCCGGCTGCCCGTTGGGTCTTCATCGCGTAGTTGCCGGCCAGCGGCCGGCATTACCGGAAAGGGGCGGATCCTTTCGGATCCGCCCCTTTTTTCATTTCGCCGCCGGGGCCGCGTTGGCCTGCCAGCCGCACATCTGGCCTTCGTTCTGCTGCTTCAGCCACTCGTTGACCGGGGTGAAGTACTCGATCATCGGGCCGGCATCGAGCTTGTCGGTGCCGGTCAGCTCCTTCAGCGTGGCCTGCCACGGCTGGCTGGCACCCTTGCTCAGCATCGCCCAGTACTTCTGGCCGGCTTCCTTGTTGCCGTAGAAGGTGCACTCATGCAGCGGGCCCTTGTAGCCGGACGCGTCGCACAGGCCCTTGTAGAACTGGAACTGCAGGATGCGCGCCAGGAAGTAGCGGGTGTACGGGGTGTTGCCCGGCACGTGGTACTTCGCGCCCGGATCGAAGAACTCCTCGCCACGGGTGCTGGCCGGAGCCACGCCCTGGTACTTGGCCTTCAGGTCCCACCACGCCTTGTTGTAGTTGTCGGCGGTGATCGATCCATCGAACACGCCCCAGCGCCAGCGGTCGATCATCAGCCCGAACGGCAGGAACGACACGCCCGACAGCGCCATGCGCATCTGGTTGTTGATGACCGCTTCGCGGCTTTCGGTCGGCGCATCAACCAGGCCGATCGAGCTGAGGTACTTGGGCGTCATCGCCAGCACGATGGTGTCGCCGATCGCTTCATGGAAGCCATCGTTGGCACCGCCCTGGAACAGCGGCGGCAGCGGGTTGTAGGCCAGGTCGTAATAGATGTGGCCCAGCTCGTGGTAGATGGTGGTGAAGTTTTCTTCGTTCGGCTTGATGCACATCTTGGTGCGCACATCGCCTTCCATGTTCATGTCCCAGGCACTGGCGTGGCAGACCACGTCGCGGTCATCGGGCTTGATGAACTGGGTCTTTTCCCAATACGACTGCGGCAGCGACGGCATGCCCAGCGACACGTAGAAGTCCTGGGCGCGCTCGGTCATCTGCTTGGCGGTACGCAGTTCGGCCTCGCGCTGTGCCTTATACTGCGCCGCTACGTTGGCATCCTTGCCGGCCTTGGCCAGCGCCGCGCTCAGGTTGGTCTGGTACTGCTTTTCAAGCGCTGCAGTGATGTCCAGGCTGCCGGCACCCGGATACGGCTCCAGCTGGTCCCACAGATTCGACCAGTCCTGCTGCCACATGTTGCCCAGCAGGTGTGCGGCGATCAGGCCATTGCCCACTTCCGCCTTGTCCTTGCCGTAGGTCTTGTCCAGCTTGCCGCGTGCGTAGCAGTGCAGCTGCTCGTACATCGGCTTGACCTGTTCCCACAGGCGATCGGTTTCCGGGCCGATCTGCTCCGGCGGCATGTCGTAGCCGCTGCGCCACATCTGGCCGGCATCGGTGAAGCCCATGCCCTTGGCACCTTCGTTCACCAGACCGACAAATTTCTGGTAGTCGCCGCGCATGCTCTTGGTGGTGCTGTGCCAGCCCTGCCAGGCGTCGAGCTGCTTGTCGTAGTCGCGGCTGCGTGCCAGCACCTGCTCCAGCTCGCCCAGCTGGCGGCAGGAGTTGGGATCGTTGGCATCGGTGCAGTACTTGCCGGCGCCGTAACTGCCTTCCATGCGGGTGGCGATCTGGGTCAGCTCGGCCAGCTTGGCCGGGTCACGCGGTGCCGGCATCGAGGACATCAGCTTCAGCAGGTGGATCGCGCGCTTGCTGTCCTCGCTCATCGGCTTGCCATCGAACTTGGCGGCCTGTTCGATCCAGCTGTTGAGCTGGGTCAGCGAGCGCTCGTTGGCCTTGGCCGCGATACGTTCCGAATCACTGTTGATGTAGGTGGAGGACAGCCACTGCGCCGAGGTCATCTCCGGGTAGGCGGCCTTGAATTCGGCATTGATGCGGGCCACGAACTGGTCGGCGGTTTCGCCGGCCGGGGCGCTGCTGCTGGCGGTATCGGTGCCTGGCGCAGCTTCCTTCTTGCAGGCGGCCAGGGCCAGCGTGGCGACGGCGATTGCCGAGGCCAGCAGGAGATGACGGTGTTTCACGGGCGGTCCTTGGGTGGTGAACGACGGCCGAAGGCTAGTGGGCCGTCGCCGCCACCGCAAGTGGCGGAAGTCGGTTGGGTTCGGCAGGGCTGCGCCCTTCACCTGCCGAAGCCTTCAAGCAACGTCAACGTCAGAAGCGGGTATTCCGTGGTTTGGCGGGGCGGTGTCGGAGTGCGGGGACGCCGCAAGTACGTCCCTGTAGGCTTGGCAGCCGCATCCATGCGGCTGACACCCCGCACTCCGACACCGCCCCACCTCCGACAGATTCCGTGTGCTGTGGGTAGGTGTCGACCTTGGTCGACACATCTGTCAGATATCGAAATGAATCTGGGGTCAGATCCGGTTTCCTCCGGAAAACGGATCTGACCCCAAGGCCGTTCCATCAGATCGCGGAAAACTGTCGAAGGCGGGGTGGGTCCGGTTGCGGGGGCGTGAGCGCCATGGATGGCGCGACCGAGCCTACAGGCATGTATTTACGGCGTCCCCCGCAACCGGACCCACCCCGCCAACCCACGGATAGCCAGCTTCTGCTGTTGCTGTTGCTGTTGCTGTCGCTGTCGAGGCTGCCGGCCAGCGGCCGGCACTACCGCGGGTGCAGGGCTGCAAGCCCTGCCGAACAACCCTCAACCCTCGCAGTTGGCGAACACGTCGCGGTCACGCTCGTACAGCGAGGTCTTTACCTGCATCAGGCCCAGTACCGACGGGAACAGGTTGTCGTGGTCGGTGTAGGCCGCCGAACGCTTGCGCACGCACTGCAGGTCCAGCCCGCGGCTGCTGGCGAAGCCCTGCGAGAACCACATCGTCATCGGTACCCGGGTCTGCTCGGCCGGGGCGATGGCGTAGGGCACGCCATGCAGGAACAGGCCCTTCTCGCCCAGCGACTCGCCGTGGTCGGACAGGTAGATCATCGCCGTGTCGTAGTCCTGCATGCCCTGCAGCGTACCGATGGTCTTGGTCAGGAAGTGATCGGTGTACAGCACGGCATTGTCGTAACTGTTGGTGATCTCTTCGCGCGAGCAGCGGCCGATGTCGCGGGTATCGCAGGTGGGGGTGAAGCGGCGGAACGCGGGCGGGTAGCGCTCGAAGTAGGCCGGGCCGTGGTTGCCCAGCTGATGCAGCACCACCACCCGGTCGCCCGGCTTTGCACGTACCTGGGTGGCCAGGTCCTGCAGCAGGATTTCGTCCATGCAGCGGCCGTCAGCGCACAGGCCCGGGGTGGTCGCATCGGACAATGACTGGAAGTCCAGGCCTTCGCACACGCCCTTGCAGCCGGACTGGTTGTCACGCCACAGCGGCGCGATACCGGCACGGTTCAATACGTGCAGCAGCGACTGGTGCGCGCGGATCTTCTTCTCGTCGTAGTCGTGCCGGCCCCATGGCGAGAACAGGCACGGCAGTGAAACCTCGGTGCTGGTGCCGCACGAGTGCATGTCCGGGAAATTGATCACGCTGGCCTGCGCCAGTTCCGGGGTGGTGTTGCGGCCACCGTTGAGCCCCCAGTTCTGCGCGCGCACGGTCTCGCCCATGACGATCACCAGCAGGCGCGGTTTGCTGGCAGGGGCACGCGGGGTGGCCTTGGCATCGGTACCGATCGGCAACTTCGGTGCGCGCTGTACCGGGTTGTCGCCACGCAGTGCACGCGGCATGCCCAGCAGCACATTGGCCGGGGTGGCGAGGTAACGCACTTCGCGCTGGTTGCGCATCAGTGCCGAGACGTCCTGGAACGAGATCAACGCGCCGCCGACCGCAGTCACCGCCGCCACCACCAGGAAGCCGAGGCGCCACAGCAGGCTGCGGCCCCAGCTGCGGCGGCGCAGCTGCACGCGCCACAGCACCGCCATCGGCAGCACTGCCAGCAACAACACCGGCCACAGCAGCGACACGGTCATCAGCTCACGGCTTTCCTTGGGATCGGTCGCCAGCACGTTGCGCAGCATGTCCGCATCCAGGTAGATGTGGTAACGGCTCATGTAATGCGCAGCGAATGCGGTCACCAGCAGCAACAGGCTGATCACCACCTTGGCGTTCCAGCGCCAGACCAGGATACCCAGCAGCACGCCGTGCGCACCCAGCAGCAACAGCAGCAGCGACAGCGCGTAGCGCAGGCTGCCCGGATGGCTGGCCATCGCGCTGTGCCAGAACAGGCCGTTGCCGGCCACTGCGAAGAACAGGCTGGTCAGTGCGATCAGTGCTTCGGTGGACAGCTGCGGCCGCCAGCGGCGAAGGTTCGCCAACGCGGGAAGGCGGGCGGGGCGTTGGACCGATGCACTCATGCGTTTGCCTCCTGGCGGTGGGGACGGTCCAGCTGACGGCGGGCCAGGACGCGTTTGACGATCAGATACAGGCCCAGCGAAAGCAGCCAGCAGATCAACGCAGTAGCAACGTCATGCGAAAGGAAATGCGCGCCCCGCAGTTGCTGGCTCACGCCGAATACCAGGCCGGTGCCAAGGCCGATCCACAACCCGGCCCAGCGCCATGAAGGGCGCCACAGCAAGGCGAAAAAGTACAGGGACAACCATGCATAGCCCGCGCTGGCGTGGCCGGCCGGGAAGCAGGCCTGTGCGGCCATGCCTGCGGGGCGTGCCGTGAAAAGCCCGATGAACGGCTGGTGGCCACCGTAGCGCAGCAGGTCCCAGGGGCATTCCATCGGCACCAGCGACTTCAGCAGGGAGATCACACCTGTGCCCAAGGCCATGGCAATCACGACATAAAGCAGCGCCCACCGCAGGGTGCGATCGCGACCCTTTCGCCAGTGGTGGAAGCACAGCAGGATCGCCACGAGCGCAGCAGCTGTGCTCAGCCACTTGCCGGCCTTGTGCACCACCGTGCGGGTGACCCAGGCGTCCTGTAGCGCCCAATGGCCACCCTCAAGGTGGAACAGGTGATCGGCCACCCATTGGTCGCCGCCGAAACCCATCAGCAGCGTAAACACGGGCAGACCGAGTGCGACAGGCAGCCAGAGGTGAGTTACGGCGAATTTTGACGCCAGTGGCGATGTCGCAAGCGGCGCTACCGAATCAAGGGGACGGACGGGCATGCTGGGAACGGGCGGGTCGGGAATCCGCGGCCATGCTCGTCACCTGGATGTCGGAGAAGGGTCGGACGCTCGTTCGTGCCGGGTTAATGCTTGCCCGGCACGTGTCAGCGTTCAGTCTTCTTCAGCGGTCGCGCCGGCCCGTTCGGCGTGGCATTCCGCGTCCCACGCGGTACCGGGAAGCAGTTGCCAGCGATTCCTGTTGGCAATACCGATATCGATCACCTTGCTCGGGTCCACGCACGGGCTCATCGCATCGTCCAGCACCAGCAGCCAGCGCTTGCCCGGTGCCTCGGCCAGCCACGGGCCGGCGTCGTGCCACTGCTCGGCCCAGGGCCGCTTGAAGCCGAACTCGCGCACCGGCCGGTCGGCCTGCAACAGGTTCTGCTCGCGCCAGGCCACCAGCGCCAGTTCGGCGTCGGGTCCGATCCGCGCGCCCACCCGGCGCATGAGTGCCGACGCCGAAGCGAAGGGGTCCAGTGCAGGCATCAGCACCAGGCCGTAGAGCATCCACAGCATGCCGTGGGTCAGCAGTACCAGCGTCGCGGCACGGCGTACCCGCAGCCACACGATCAGCGTGGCCAGGGCAATGGCGAAGGTCAGCAGGCCATCGCCCAGCACCGGCAGCAACGTCTCGGGCATGGCGCGGCGTTGCAGTTGCGCCAACGCCCATGGGTGCTCGGTCATCAGCATCACGCCGAGTACGCCGGTGGCCAGCATCAGCACCACGCTGTAGCCGAACAGGTAGCGGCGCACGCACACGCGGCGCAGCAGGCCGGGCAGCAGCGGCGCCACGGCCAGTGCCATCGCCGGCAGCATCGGCAGCAGGTACACCTCGCGCTTGCCCGGGCTGGCACTGAAGAACACCAGTACCAGTACGGCCCAGCCCAGCAGCAGCCACTGGCGGCGATCGCCACGACGGATGCGGCGCCACCAGGGCTTGAACAGCATCGGCAGCAGCAGGCTGCCCGGCAGCCACAGGGTCAGGATCACCTGCAGGTAGTACCAGGCCGGCTGCCGGTGGTGCCAGGCATTGGCGTAGCGGGTGCCGGTCTGCTTGAACAACAGCTCGTGCGCGTAGGCCTGCAGTTCGGCGCTGGGCGTATGCAGCAGGGCCCAGCCCAGCGGCGCCAGCCACACGCCCACGCCCAGCAGGAACGCCGGGATCAACCACAGCAGCGTTGCCGGGTGCGGACCCTCCACACGGTGCCCGCGACGGCGTTGGTACAGCCACCAGCCGAACCAGGGCAGCACCAGCAGCAGCGGCAGGAAACCCACGCCCTTGGTCACCGTGCCGACACCGGCGGCGAAACCGGCCAGCCACAACGCGGGCAGGTTGCGACGTTCGCACAGGTGCCGCATCAAGCCCCACAGGGCGACGGTGGTCATCCCCACCAGCACCATGTCGATCTGCGCACGCTTGGCCATCAGCCCGAACTGCAGGGTGCAGAACAGCGCCGCGAGGGCATAGATGGAATGCCGCGGCGACCACAGCCGCCGTGCCAGATCCGACACCAGCCACAGACTCAGCAGGGCGCCCAGCAATGACGGCAGCAGGAACGACCATTGCCAGCTGCCGACCACCTCGTAGGCGGCCGCCTGCAGCCACATGAACACCGGTGGTTTCTCGGCATACAGCTCGCTGCCACGATGCGGCAGCAGCCATTGCCCGCTCTCGACCATGGTCCGTGCGGCCAGCACGAAGCGCGGCTCGTCCGGTGGCTGCGGCTGCCGAAGGCCGATGCCCGCTGCCAATGCAGCAATGATCAGCAGCCATAACAGGGGCAGGCGCCAACGGCGGGGCAGGGCTACGGGCACGGCAGGCTCCGGGAGCAAAACGGCCATTCTGAGGTGGCAGGGGTGGGAAAAGCGTCAGAAGGGGGCGGGACGACCGCATTCCGACATGGGCGGCGCTACCATGGTACGAACTTCCGTGGATGTTTCGTGCATGCGTCTGTTGGTGATCGAGGACAACCGCCAGCTGGTGGCCAACCTGTTCGACTATTTCGAGTCGCGCGGGCATGTGCTGGACGTGGCCCCGGATGGCATCACCGGCCTGCACCTGGCCGGCAGCCACCCCTACGATGCGGTGATCCTGGACTGGATGCTGCCGCGCATGGAGGGACCGGAAGTGCTGCGCCGGCTGCGTGCCGAACACGCGTCGGAGGTGCCGGTGATCATGCTGACCGCGCGCGATGAACTGCCGGACAAGATCGCCGGTTTCCGCGCCGGTGCCGACGACTACCTGACCAAGCCGTTCGCCCTGCCCGAGCTGGAGGTGCGGCTGGAAGCGCTGCTGCTGCGTGCGCAGGGCCGCAACCCGCGCAAGCGCCTGCAGGTGGGCGACCTGGTGCTGGACCTGGCGACGCTGGAGGCCCAGCGTGAGGGCCAGGTGCTGCACCTGTACCCGGCCTGCCGCAAACTGCTGGAAGTGCTGATGCGGGCCAGCCCGGGTGCGGTGACGCGACAGCAGCTGGAGTTCGCCCTGTGGGGCGACGAGCCGCCGGATGGCGACCTGCTGCGTTCGCATGTCTACGAGTTGCGTCGCAGCGTTGACGGTCCGTTTGCCGAGAAGCTGATCCACACCCTGCCGCGTGTGGGTTACCGGTTGGCGGTAGTGGAGGGTGCCGACGCCGGCAGGAATGCTGATGAGGGCGCGTAAGCCGGGGCCGTTGTACCGGCGCGTGGTGTGGTGGTTGCTGGGCTATCTGGCGCTGCTGTCGATCGCGGTGTTCAGCGTCGGCAACTACGTGCACGAGCACGCCGAGCATGCTGCCTGGCGCGCGCTGCTCAACTCCGAGCTCGACAGCATCGTCGAGCATGTCGAGCACGAACCGCACTATCGCTGGCAGGATTCGGACACGCTGAGCCTGTACCGCTTCGACGCGGTCAACCTTCCCGATAGCCTGCGTACCCTGCATCCAGGGCTGCACGACGGCGTAATGGTCAAGGGCCGCGAGACGGCGGTGATGGTGCGTGAAACCCAGTCGATGGGACGGGTCGCGCTGGTACTGGACATCTCCGACTTCCATGACCTGGAACAGTTCGCCACGCGCTGGGTGATGCTGGCCGGGGTGATCATGATCTTCGTTACCGTGCTGATGGCTTCGTTCGGCATGGAGCGGATGGTGCGTCCGCTGAGCCTGCTGGCACAACACATCGCCGCGCTCAGGCCGGGCGTGCAGGGGCAGCGCATCGAGGTCGACCCGCGCGGCAGCTCAGAGCTGCACACCATTGCCAATGCGCTGAACGATTACCTGGACCGCAACGAGCAGTTCGTCGAACGCGAGCGGGTCTTCATCAGCACCGCCAGCCACGAATTGCGCACGCCGATCGCGGTGATGACCGGTGCCGCCGAACTGGCGCTGGAGCAACCGGGCCTGCCCGAGCGCGCGCGCCAGCAGATGCAGCGGGTACTGCGCACCGCGCAGAGCGTGGAGCAGCTGATCGAACTGCTGCTGGTGCTGGCGCGTGATCCGGCGCGACTGGCGGCGCGTGCCGAGCGCATCGCGCTGGACCAGCTGCTGCCGGAGATCGTCGACGACCATCGCCACCTGCTGGGCGACAAGGACCTGAGCATCGGCATCCAGGCCGCACCGGTGGACATCGTCGCGCCGCTGGCGGTGGTGCAGGCAGCGATCGGCAACCTGCTGCGCAACGCCATCGAGAACAGTGGCCGTGGCCACATCGAATTGGGCCTGAGTTCATCGGCGGTGCTGACCCTGCAGGACCCGGGACATGGCATGAGCCCGGAGGAGATCGCGGCGATCCATGCGCGGATGGCCCGTGGCGAACGCGCCGATCGTGGCGGCGGCATCGGACTGGATCTGATCGCGCGGCTGTGCGAGCACCTCGGATGGACCCTGCAGTTGCAGCCCTGCGAGCCGCGTGGCACGCGTGTCACGCTCGATTTCAGTGCCTCGCGACCGCGCTGATCCGGCCGTTCGTGTAAATGCCAACCTTGGTTGGCATGCCGTTCGTCGACCAAGGTCGACGCCTACCCAGGCGGTGGCTGTCCGTGTTCTGGTAGGTGCCAGCCCTGGTTGGCATGCCTCGGCGGTGGCTGGGCGTGCTCTGGTAGATGCCAACCTTGGTTGGCATGCCCCGGCGGTGGCTGGGCGTGCTCTGGTAGATGCCAACCTTGGTTGGCATGCCGTTCGTCGACCAAGGTCGACGCCCACCCAGGCAATGGCTGTCCGCTTCAACGCCCGTTCGGTCGCGCCACGTGCTGGTCGATCAGGATCACGTTGCCGTCGGGATCGGCCAACTGCAGATAGCCCGTACCCTGGCCATCAGGATCGGTGCGGACCGCCAGTTCGATGCCCCTGGTATCCAGCTCTGCCTGCAGCTCACGCACATCCTGGAAGTGGGGGAGTTCCTGCTTGTGCTGGTCCCAGCCGGGGTTGAAGGTCAGCAGGTTGCCCTCGAACATGCCCTGGAACAGCCCGATCACCGTGCCGTTGCTGCGCATCACCAGCCAGTTCTGTGCCGGATCGCCGCCGGTGACCGAGAAGCCCAGGGCTTCGTAGAAGGCACGGGAGGCCGCGAGATCCTTCACCGAGAGGCTGACCGAAAAGGCACCAAGCTGCATGAGTGGGCTCCCTGACGGGATGGGGGGTGTCGGCACTGCAGCATGACCGGGCGTGAAGACAATGTTAATCTCGATCTGCGCCGCCTTATGCGGCGCTTTTTTTTCTCCGCTCTTTCGATCGACAGAGGATCCCATGCCGACCGAACCCGCTACTGCCCTGATCAGCAACGACATCGTTGGACTGGGCCTGATTGCCGCCACCCTGGCCCTGATCTTCTGGGCCGCCAGTGGTCCAACCCCGCTGCTGAAGAAGATCTTCGCCTGGGTGCCGGCCCTGCTGCTGTGCTATTTCATCCCCGCCGTCTACAACACCGCCGGTGTCATCGATGGCCACAACACCTCGCTGTACAACCCGGTCGCGCGTGACGTGCTGCTGCCGGCCGCGCTGGTCCTGCTGACCCTGTCGATCGACCTGAAAGGCGTCATCAAGCTCGGCCCGAAACTGCTGATCGTGTTCTGTGCCGGTACCGCCGGCATCATGCTCGGCGCCATCGTTTCGTTCCAGCTGATGAAGCTGATCCATCCGGAAACCGTGGCCGGTGATACCTGGGCCGGCATGGCGGCGCTGGCCGGCAGCTGGATCGGTGGCGGCGCCAACATGGTCGCCATGCGCGAGGTGTTCGGCACCGATGCCACCACCTTCGGCCAGTTCGCGGTGGTTGACGTGGCCTGTGCCAGCCTGTGGATGGCGATCCTGCTGTTCCTGGCCAACCGCGCACAGCAGATCGACACCCGCAATGGTGCCGACACCCGTGCCATCGACGAGATGAAGGCGCGCATCAGTGCCTACGAGGCGCAGAACGCGCGCATTCCCAGCATGACCGACCTGATGGTGATCGTTGGCGTGGCACTGGGCGGCGTTGGCCTGGCCCATGCCATCGCCGCGCCGCTGGCAGGCTGGTTCAAGGCCAATGTCAGCTGGGCCAGCCAGTTCAGCCTCGACAGCCAGTTCGTCTGGGTGATCCTGCTGTCCACGGCGATGGGCCTGGGCCTGAGCTTCACCCGTGCGCGCCGGCTGGAAGCGGCAGGCGCTTCGCGGCTGGGCACGGTGTTCCTGTACTTCCTGATCGCCTGCATCGGCATGCAGATGAACCTGCTGTCGCTGCTGGATCGGCCGTGGCTGTTCCTGCTCGGCGCGATCTGGATGGCCACGCACGTGCTGGTGCTGTGGGTGGTGGCCAAGCTGCTGCGCGCGCCGCTGTTCTTCTTCGCCATTGGTTCGCAGGGCAACATCGGCGCAGCCGCTTCGGCCCCTGTGGTGGCGGCGGCGTTCCATCCGACGCTGGCGCCGGTGGGCGTGCTGCTGGGTACGGTGGGTTATGCCACCGGCACGGGCCTGGCCTACGTCACCGGCCTGATCCTGAAGTGGATGGCCACCGGCTGAGTTCGGACCGCCCTGGCGTCATGCTTCCGTAGATCCACGCCATGCGTGGATGCATTTCATGGGTATCCATGAACAAGGAAGGGGTCAGATCCGTTTCCCGGAGGAAACGGATCCGACCCCGGACTCAACTCGATATCTGCCAGGCTTCATCCACGCATGGCGTGGATCCACTCAACGTCATTCGAGCGCTGTTGAACCGGACCCTCAACAGCAGCGGCCACCGTTGCGTCCGCCATAACGCGCTTCCTGGCGCTCGCGGAAGAACGTCTTGTAGTCCATCGGCTCCTGGTCCGGATGTTTTTCCAGCATGTGCCGGACGTAGTTGTCGTAATCAGGAATGCCACAGCACAGTCGTGCGGTCTGCACCAGGCGCCGCCAGATGCGGCGGTGCGCCTGGTACTGGCCGGCGGGAACCAGTTGGGTACTCATCACAGATCCACCATTTCATGCGGCTTCAGCGCCACGTACGGGGTCTCGCGGTCAGTGCGCTGCGGATTGCGGCGGGCCGCCAGGATGGTCTTGATCGAATACACCAGCACCGCGCCCACCACCAGCAGGAACAGCGCGGTCAGGCCGGTGTTGACGTAGGCGTTGACCACGATCTGCTTCATCTGCGCCACCGACTTGGCCGGTGCAGTGATGGTGTCGCTGGCGAGCGCGGCCTGGAACTTGTGTGCCTGTGCCAGGAAGCCCTGTGCCGGATTGCTGTCGAAGATCTTGATGAAGCCGGCGTAGGTGGTGCAGATCAGCAGCCACACCGCCGGTACCGCAGTCACCCATGCATAGCGGTCACGCTTCATCTTGAACAGCACCACCGTGCCCAGCATCAATGCGATGCCGGCCAGCATCTGGTTCGAGATGCCGAACAGCGGCCACAGCGTCTGGATGCCGCCGAACGGATCGACCACGCCGGTGTAGAGCAGGTAGCCCCACAGCGCCACGCAGCCGGCGGTACCGATGATGTTGGCGGTCCACGATTCGGTCTTCTTCAGGGCCGGCACGAAGTTGCCCAGCAGGTCCTGCAGCATGAAGCGGCCCGCACGGGTACCGGCGTCCACCGCGGTGAGGATGAACAGCGCTTCGAACAGGATCGCGAAGTGGTACCAGAACGCCATCATCGCGTCGCTGCCACTGGGAATCGCTTCGTGCAGGATCTGCGCGATGCCTACCGCAAGTGTTGGCGCGCCACCTGCACGATGCAGGATGGTCGGTTCACCGATCGCCGCCGCAGTCGCGGTCAGCTGCTCGGGGGTGATGGTGAAGCCCCAGGTGTTGGTGATGTAGTGCGCGGCCGAGGCCGCATCGGCACCGATCACCGCCGCCGGGCTGTTCATCGCGAAATAGATGCCCGGATCGATGATCGAGGCCGCCACCAGCGCCATCACCGCGACGAACGATTCCATCAGCATGCCGCCGTAGCCGATGTAGCGCATGTGCGCTTCATTGGCCAGCAGCTTCGGCGTGGTGCCGGAGGAAATCAGTGCATGGAAACCGGAGACCGCGCCACAGGCGATGGTGATGAACAGGAACGGGAACATGCCGCCCTTCCACACCGGGCCGTCGCCGCTGGCGGCGAACTGGGTCAGCGCCGGCATCTTCAGTTCCGGCATCACCACCAGGATGCCGATGGCCAGCGCGATGATGGTGCCGATCTTGAGGAAGGTCGACAGGTAATCACGCGGGGCCAGCAGCAGCCACACCGGCAGCACCGAGGCGACGAAGCCGTAGCCGATCAGCATCCAGGTGATCTGGGTGCCGGTGAAGGTGAAGGCCGGGCCCCAGACCGGATCGGCGGCGACCTTGCCGCCGTACCAGATCGCGGCCAGCAGCAGGATCAGGCCAACCACCGAGATCTCGCCGATCTTGCCGGGGCGGATGTAGCGCATGTACACGCCCATCAGGATCGCGATGGGCATCGTCGCGATCACCGTGAACATGCCCCACGGGCTTTCGGCCAGCGCCTTGACCACCACCATCGCCAGCACTGCCAGGATGATGATCATGATCAGGAACGCACCGAACAGCGCGATGGTGCCGGGCACCTGGCCCATCTCTTCTCTTACCAGGTCACCCAGCGAGCGGCCATTGCGGCGGCTGGACAGGAACAGGACCATGAAGTCCTGCACCGCACCGGCCAACACCACGCCCACCACCAGCCACAGCAGGCCGGGCAGGTAGCCCATCTGCGCGGCCAGCACCGGGCCGACCAGCGGGCCGGCGCCGGCAATGGCGGCGAAGTGGTGGCCGAACAGCACGTGCTTGTTGGTCGGAACGTAGTCCAGGCCATCGTTGTTGATCACCGCCGGGGTGGCCCGGGTCGGATCCAGCTGCATCACCTTGTTGGCGATGAACAGGCTGTAGAAGCGATAGGCGACGAGGTACAGCGACACCGCCGCGACGACGATCCACAGGGCATTGATGTGTTCGCCGCGGCGCAGCGCCACGGTGCCCAGACAGAACGCGCCGAGCAGAGCGAGTACCGCCCAGCCCAGTTTGGAAAACCCTTTCATGAGGTGCTCTCTCCCGGAAAGACAGACAAAGAGTCCTGCTTGCCCACGACAGGGTCAATTGGCACAGGACGAATCGGCGGTAGTACTTTGGTCGTACGGCGGCTGCGCTGACGTGCAGCGAACATCAGGGATGGAACAATCGGTTGCGGAGCCATCCATTGGCCTACGGCCGTGTGGCGTCCATCTTCAGTGGCACCCATCCAACAGGAGTCGCCATGAGCTTTCCCGAACCGGTCCGCGTACTGCGCACCATCCGTGGCATGCCCACCTCCGACGGTGCCGGCGTGCGCCTGACCCGCGTCATCGGCGGCCCGACGCTGCCCGACCTGGATCCGTTCCTGCTGCTTGATGAGTTCGGTACCGACCGCGCCGAGGACTACATCGCCGGCTTCCCGGAACACCCGCACCGTGGTTTCGAGACCGTCACCTACATGCTCGACGGGCGCATGCGGCATCGCGACAACCATGGCAACGAAGGCCTGCTCACCCCGGGCAGCGTGCAGTGGATGACCGCTGGCCGTGGCCTGGTGCATTCGGAGATGCCCGAGCAGGAAAGCGGGCAGATGCGCGGGTTCCAGCTGTGGGTGAACCTGCCGGCGAAGGAGAAGATGACCGAGCCGAAGTATCAGGAATTCGCACCCGAGCGCATTCCCGTGGTGCACCCGGAGCCGGGCGTGGAGGTGAAGGTGATTGCCGGCAGCGTGGACGGCACCGATGGCCCGATCGTGCAGCCGGCCACCGATCCGCTCTACCTCGACATCACGCTGGCGCCCGACCGGGCCTGGACCTATGCGCTGCCGGAGGGGCACAACGCGTTCGCCTACGTGTTCGAAGGTGCGATGACCGTGGGTGAGCAGGACGCCGCGCGCGACGTTGCACGCCAGGAACTGGCGGTGCTGGGCGGTGGCGAGCAGTTGCACCTCTCGGCCGGCAGCGAAGGTGCGCGGTTGATCCTGGTGGCCGGCCGTCCGCTGCGCGAACCGGTGATGCGCCACGGGCCGTTCGTGATGAACACGCGGCAGGAACTGATGCAGGCCTTCGTCGATTTCCAGGAAGGCAAGTTCTGAGGGAGTGCCGGCCGCTGGCCGGCAGCAGCCTCGGACAAAGGCGGATCGGGGTGCCGGCCAGCGGCCGGCACTACCGTCGGATCGGCTCGCATTGCGGGGATGCTGCCAGGCAGTCATCCCCGTCACCTTCAGCGCCCCGCGGCCACGGCCGACGGGGTCAGGCTCATGCCCTGCGCCAGCTGCTGCAGCGAGCCCAGTTCCTGCGCGCTGTCCGGATACAGCGAAATCTGCGCGTAACGCCCTTTGTCGAGCTTGACCACACTGATGCGACGCTCGGCATAGCCGGGCGGCTGCTGGCCACCCAGATCGGGCTGGTACCAGTACAGCGATTCACCGCCGAAGCTGCCCTTTTCCTGGCGCAGCGAGCGGTTCAATGGAAGGTTGGGATCGCGCGCACTGAGCATCAGGCTCAGTACCTCGCGGCCATCGCCGGTGCTGGCGCGGCAGACCAGGAAATCGGCCTGTGCCTGCTGTTGCCACTGCAGGCCGCTGCTGGCCGGCAATGAAGGACATTCGGTGGGAGCCTGCGCGGCGGCCTGGGCCACCGCGAACAGCAGGCTCGACAACACTACAGGCGCGAACTTCATGCATCCCCCAAGGTGGTGTGTCGTTGGCTCCGCCGGATGGACCGGCAGCCTTGGCATCCCATCCCCGGATGCCGCCCCGGCCGGCATGTGCACGGACGGTCAACTCAACCTTAACGGAACGTGAGCGATCGCACAAATCGCGGTTACACGCGTAACCATTGCGGCCGATGGTCGGCCGCAATGGTCCGCACAGGCCTCAGCGGTCGTTGCCGATCCACTTGTAGATGATGCCGCCGATCGCGCCGCCCAGCAGCGGGGCGACCCAGAACAGCCACAGCTGGCTGACCGCGCCGCTGCCGGCGAAGAAGGCCACCGCCGTGGAACGGGCCGGGTTCACCGAGGTGTTGGTGACCGGGATGCTGATCAGGTGGATCAGGGTCAGCGACAGGCCGATCGCCAGCGGGGCGAACCCGGCCGGTGCCTTGCCGTGGGTGGCGCCCATGATCACGATCAGGAACACGGCGGTCAGCACCACTTCGCACAGGAAGGCCGCGGCCACGCTGTAGCCGCCGGGGGACAGCGCGCCGTAGCCGTTGCTGGCGAATGCACCGGCCTGGCTGCCATCAATGGCGAAGCCGCTGGCGCCCGATGCGATCTGCAGCAGGATGAAGCCGGCCAGCAGGCCGCCGGCGACCTGGGCGATGATGTACGGAATCAGGTCCTTGGTCGGGAAACGACCGCCGGCCCACAGGCCGACACTGACCGCCGGATTGAAGTGCGCGCCGGAGATATGGCCGAACGCATAGGCGCCGGTCACCACGGTCAGGCCGAAGGCCAGCGCAACGCCGAGGAAACCGATACCCAGCGGATTGCCGTCACCGCCGAACTTGGCGGCCAGCACGGCACTGCCACAGCCACCCAGAACCAGCCAGAACGTGCCGAGGAACTCGGCGGACAAGCGTTTACCCATGCTCATGTGTTGCACTCCTTTGACGGTCGAAAGTGTGATTTATGTCACATTTCAATGATCAGCGGGTGACTGTAGTGTCAACGCCGGGTGCAGGGATACACCTTCGGA
This sequence comes from Stenotrophomonas sp. 86428_Sma, assembly GCF_056481585.1. Lineage (NCBI taxonomy): Bacteria > Pseudomonadati > Pseudomonadota > Gammaproteobacteria > Lysobacterales > Lysobacteraceae > Stenotrophomonas > Stenotrophomonas sp. 86428_Sma. The sequence goes on along the minus strand of NZ_CM151156.1, from coordinate 3,642,997 downwards.
TGTGTGCAACACGCGATGTTCAGTACTGCGGCAGCGGGATGAATTCCTTGTCGTCGCCCGGAATGGTGCCGAAGCGGCCGGCCTCCCAGTCGTGCTTGGCCTGTTCGATACGTTCCTTCGAGCTGGACACGAAGTTCCACCACAGGTGACGCGGGCCATCCAGCGGCTCGCCACCGAACAACATCGCCTTCACCGGCGTCTTTGCGCGCAGGCGGCCACGCGCACCAGCCTCGGGGATCACCAGGTGCTGGGCAGGGATGTCCACGCCATCCAGCTGCGCGTCGCCTTCGAGGATGTACAGCGCGCGCTCGCGGTGGCCGTCGTCGATATCGATTTCCGCATCCGGGTCGAGGTCGATCGCCACGTTGAGGGTATCGGCGAATACTTTGACCGGCGATTCCTCGCCATAGGCGCGGCCGGCGATTACCCGCAGCCAGACACCATTGCGGCGCTGCTCGGGCAGGGTGGCGGCGGCATGGTGGTAGAACGCCGGCTCGATTTCCTCATGCGATTTCGGCAGCGCCACCCAGGTCTGCATGCCGTGGATCGGGTTGTCGTGATCGCGGTCAGGTTGCGGCGTGCGCTCGGAATGGGCGATGCCGCGGCCGGCGGTCATCCAGTTGACGTCACCGGGACGGATCACCTGGTCCGAACCCAGCGTGTCGCGGTGGCCGATCGCGCCCGACCACAGATAGGTGACGGTAGCCAGGCCGATATGCGGATGCGGGCGCACGTCGATGGCGGTGCCGGGGTGCATGAGTGCGGGTCCCATCTGGTCGACGAACACGAACGAGCCGATGCTGCGGGCCTGCAGGGTCGGGACGGCCCGGCGGACTTCTAGGCCGCCGATGTCGTGCACGCGCGGGGCGATGATGGTGGTCATGCGGGCGTTCTCGCTGGCAGGGATCAGGTGATCAGCATCGCATGCAGCTGTGACGGGGACATGCCCCGTATGGGTAACAGGTTGTTCCAGCCAACGGCGCAGCCCCTCGTGGCTGTGGGGTTGGTCGCGTAAAGCAAAAGCCGCGCTTGGCCGGGCGGGGTGGGGTCGCGGGGGACGCCGTGAATCCGTCCTTGGAGGCTTGGCCGCGGCATCCATGCCGCGGACACCCCCGCGAACCCACCCCGCCCGGCCTCTGACAGTTTCCGTGTGCGTCCAGCCACGGAGAAGAAAAAAAGAAAATCAAAATCAAACGCCGGTCGCTTCGCTCGCATCCACGCATGGCGTGGACCAAGCGTGTCGACCAAGGTCGACACCTACCAGCTCCCGAAGGTCACTGACCGTCACCGGGAAACTGTCAGGGGTGGGGCGGTGTGGGCTTGCAGGACCGTTGGCGCCATGGATGGCGCCATCGAGCCCCCATGGACGGGTTTACGGCGTGTCCTGCAAGCCCACACCACCCCGCCCAACAAACAGAAAAGCCAGAGCCGGCTGTTGCTCCGGCTCTGGCTTCGGCTGTTGCTGTTGCCTCTGCGGGTGCCGGGCCGCAGGCCCGGCCGATAAATTCACACCACCGGTTCGCGCAGGGCGGGGTTGTCCCAGCCCGGGCGCGGGGCGAAACGGTCACCATGGCGCTGCTGCAGCGCCTTCAATCGCTCGACGATCGCGTCGGCACCCACCGCGCGGATGTGCTGGATCGGACCACCGCGGAACGGTGCGAAGCCGGTGCCGAAGATCACGCCGGCATCCAGCAGGTCCGCATCGGCCACCACGCCTTCGTGCAGGCAGGCCACCGCTTCGTTCAACAGCGGCAGAATCAGGCGGTCCTCCAGATCGGCCGGTGCCTGGTAATCGCTGGCCACGTCCGGCTTCTTCGCACGGCCGTTTTCCCAGGTATAGATGCCCTGGCCATCCTTCTTACCGCGCTTGTCCGGTTCCACCGTCTGCAGCGCGGCCGGAATCTGCAGGCCGAGGAACGGTGCTAGTTCGCGGCCAACGCCAGCGGCCACGTCCAGGCCCACGGTGTCGATCAGTTCGATCGGGCCCATCGGCATGCCGAACTTCACAGCGGCCTTGTCGATCACCGGGCCCGGGATGCCTTCGGCATAGGCGGTGGCGGCTTCCAGCATGTACGGGAACAGCACGCGGTTGACCAGGAAACCCGGGCTGCCGGCCACCGGCACCGGGAACTTGCCCAGTGCCTTGCAGAACGCGGCCAGGCGACGTTCGGTCTCAGGCGCCATGCCGTCGTGATGGATGATTTCCACCAGCGGCATCTGCGCGACCGGGTTGAAGTAGTGCAGGCCAGCGAACTGTGCCGGGCGCTGGATGTGGTCGCGCAGCTCCACCAGCGGAATCGACGAGGTGTTGGTGGTCAGCAGCGCGTCCAGCTTCATCTTCGGTTCGAGCGTCTGGTACAGCGCACGCTTGGCCTCGGGGTTCTCGATGATCGCCTCGATCACCAGGTCGGCCTCGGCCACGCCGTTGCCTTCCAGATCGGCACGCAGGCGCGCGGCCACTGCAGGACGCTTGCTCTCGTCGCGTACCTTCTTGGCGAACAGCGCCTGCGCGCGCTCCATGGCCGGGTCGATGAAGCGCTGCTCGCGGTCCTGCAGGGTCACGTCGAAGCCCTTGTAGGCGGCCCACGCGGCGATGTCGCCGCCCATCACGCCGGCGCCGACCACGTGCACGTGGCGGATGCCGGAATCACCACCGCCGAGGCCCTTCAGGCGCTCGGTCAGGAAGAAAATGCGGATCAGGTTACGCGCGGTCGGCGTGCTGGCCAGCTTCACCACGGCACGCCGCTCGGCATCCAGGCGTGCCTGGATCGGCTTGCCGCCGCTGCGCTGCCAGGTGCTGATCAGCGCGTAGGGCGCCGGGTACTGGTCCTTCTTGGCCTTGCGTGCGACCTGCTTGACCATCTGCGGTGCCAGCAGGGTGCGTGCCAGCCAGGTGTTGGTGGCCCAGGCCGTCGCGCGCTGCTTGAACGGGCGGGTGGTGCCGGACAGCGCCAGCGCTACGGCCGTGTCGAGCACCACCGCCGGTGCCACCACCTTGTCGACCAGGCCGATGCCACGCGCAGCCGAGGCTGACAGGGTGCGGCCGGTCAGCATCATGTCCATCGCCGCCGGTGCGCCCACCAGCTGCGGCAGGCGCGCGCTGCCGCCCCAGCCCGGGAAAATGCCCAGCTGGGTTTCCGGCAGGCCGATGCGGGTCGAACTGTCATTCGAAGCCACACGGTAGCGGCAGGCCAGCGCCAGCTCGGTGCCGCCGCCCAGGCAGTGGCCATGGATCGCCGCCACGGTCGGGCAGGGCAGCTCGGCCAGCTTCTGGTAGGTGGACTGGCCACGGCGGATGGCATCGTTCACGGTGCCGCGGCGGTCGAATTCCTGGAATTCCTTCAGGTCGGCACCGGCGATGAAGCCGGCCTTCTTCAGCGACTGGATCACCACGCCCTTGGGCGGGTCCATGGCGATGCGCTCAAGCAGGTCGCCCAGTTCCAGCAGCACGTCCTGCGACATGGCGTTGACGCTGCTGTCCTGACGATCCAGGGAGAGAACCACCACGCCGTCGTCGCGGATCTCGGGGTGCCAGTGGCTGAAGCGGAGACCATCGAAGCCTGAGAGCATGGACGTTCCATCCGGTTGTGTATGGAGAAGCGGCTATGATCCAGAGGTTGTTTCCCCCGCGTCAAATCCCAATAGCAGGGGAGTGGCGACCCCGGATCCATGGCCGTGGACCGGGACGCTAACGGAACGGTGGTTAAAAGCTGGTGCGGCGCCAGGTGATCGGCGACTGAACTTTTCCCGGGATTGGCAGTCTCATTGCCCAACGTCGGTTGGGCTGACAGGAGTGCGGCCCCTCATGGCCGATGTTGATACACCTCAGGAGCTGGATCTGGAACTGGTCCGGCGCGTGCAGCACGGCGAGAGCGCCGCGTTCGATGTCCTGGTGCGCAAGTACCAGCATCGCGTGGTGGCCCTGGTCGGTCGCTACATCGCCGACTGGAGCGAATGTCAGGACGTCGCCCAGGACACTTTCATCCGTGCGTACCGCGCGATCGGAAGTTTCCGCGGCGATGCCCAGTTCTCAACCTGGTTGCATCGAATCGCCGTGAATACCGCCAAAAACTACCTGGCTTCACACAATCGCCGGCCGCCGACCGATGACATCGACATCGGTGACGCCGAACAGTTCGACAGCGGGACGCGCCTGCGCGACACGGATACGCCCGAACGCGAGTTGATGCGCCAGGAACTGGAACAGACGGTGATGAAGGCCGTCAATGCGCTGCCGGAAGAACTCCGGTTGGCGATCACCCTGCGCGAGGTGGAAGGCCTGAGTTACGAAGATATCGCGCAGAAAATGGGGTGCCCGATCGGCACCGTGCGTTCACGGATCTTCCGGGCGCGCGAGGCGATCGACACCGAACTCCGGCCGCTGTTGGACATCGGCAGCGCCACCCGTGAGAAGAGCCGCGTATGACCAGTAATCCGTTCAACGAATCGCAGAACCACCAATCGCCCGCCGGGCAGCGCCTGGACCAGCGCCATCGCGAGCAGCTGTCGGCCCTGGTCGATGGCGAGCTGGGCGCCGACGAAGCGCGCTTCCTGCTGCGCCGGATGGAGCACGACCCCGAGCTGGCCGGCTGCCAGGAACGCTGGCAGCTGCTGGGTGACGTGATGCGCGGGCAGGCCTCGGCGCTGGCGCCGGCCGGCTTCAGCGCGGCCGTGGCCGCCGCCATCGCTGCCGAACCGGCGCCGCAGGCCGAGCCGCGCCGCGAGGTGCGCCGCAGCGGTTGGCGGGCCTGGGGCGGTGGCGCCGCACTGGCCGCCTCGGTGGCGGCGGTGGCGCTGTTCATGGGCGGCGAGAAGCTGAAGGAAGCCACCCCGGGCGAGCCGTTGGCACCGCAGGTGATCGCCAGCCAGGCCGAACTTGCGCCCGCGCCGACGACGCCGGCTCCGGTAACCGAAGCCTCGGTGGATACCGCCGCAATGGCCGTGGCCGGTGTACCGGCAGTGGCCATGGCCGCGGCCAGCCGACGCCAGGACACCCGTCGCGCCAGCGCTACCCGCAGCCAGCAGGCTGCGCGTGCCGCCCAGCGCGAGGACATGCCGCAACGCGCCGTGGCCGCCGCACAGGCGCCGCTGACCCCGACCGTGCCGGCCAATGCCAGCCGCAACATGCCGTTCGGTGAGGTTGGTGGCCTGCAGGCGCGACCGTGGCCGCGCTCCAGCCTGGCGCCCGCTGCCGGTGGCGCGCTCAATGCGAGCTTCCCGGCCCACGCCGGGGGCGCCGCGTTCTACCCGTTCGAGCCGCGCCTGCAGGACGACCTGCCGGTGCCGCCGCGCCCGCGCGACTGAGCCGGGCGCTTTCACGCCCCGCCGTCGGCGGGGCCCGTATTCCTCTTTCCATCCGATCCGGAGGTTGCCGTCCGATGACTCCCCGACTCCGCACGCAGGCCATGGGCCTGCTGGCCCTGACCCTGCCGTTGGTGGCCTGCGCGCAGGCCCCGGCTCCGGCCGCCCAGACCCAGGCCGCGCCGGCCGCCGCGCCGCGGGCCCCGGCCCAGCCGCTGGTCACGGGCCTGCCTGACTTCACCAATCTGGTCGAACAGGTCGGGCCTGGCGTGGTCAACGTCGACACCACCATCGTCCGCAACAACCGCCAGGCCTCGCGGGGCCCGATGGGCGGCGACGATGACATGCCGGAGTTCTTCCGCCGCTTCTTCGGCCCGGATTTCCCGATGCCGGGGCAGGGCCCGGGCGGTCCGGACGGTGGCCCCAGCATCAAGGGCCGCGGCATGGGCTCGGGCTTCATCATCTCGCCCGATGGCTATGTGCTGACCAACTACCACGTGGTGGCCGATGCCAGCGAGGTGAAGGTCAAGCTGGGTGACCGCCGTGAGTTCACCGCGAAAGTGGTGGGCAGCGACCAGCAGTACGACGTGGCACTGCTGAAAATCGACGGCAAGAACCTGCCGACCGTGCGCGTTGGCGACTCCAACTCCCTCAAGCCGGGTCAGTGGGTGGTCGCGATCGGTTCGCCGTTCGGCCTCGACCACTCGGTCACTGCCGGCGTGGTCAGCGCCCTCGGCCGCAGCACAGGTGGTCCGGACCAGCGCTACGTGCCCTTCATCCAGACCGACGTGGCGATCAACCAGGGCAACTCCGGTGGCCCGCTGCTGAACACCCGTGGCGAAGTGGTCGGCATCAACTCGCAGATCTTCTCCGCCTCGGGCGGCTACATGGGCATCAGCTTCGCGATCCCCATCGACCTGGCGATGAGCGCGGTCGAGCAGATCAAGAAGACCGGCAAGGTCACCCGTGGCCAGCTCGGCGCGGTGGTGCAGGAAATCGACGGGCTGAAGGCGCAGGCGATGGGCCTGCCGGACAGCCGCGGCGCCCTGGTCAACCAGATCGTGCCGGACTCGGCTGCAGCCCGGGCCGGGGTGAAGATCGGTGATGTGATCCGTTCGGTGAACGGCGCGCCGGTCAACAGCTGGTCCGACCTGCCGCCGCTGATCGGCGCGATGGCACCGGGCAGCCGGGTCACCCTGGGCGTTATCCGTGATGGCAAGCCGCGCGACCTCAGTGCCACCCTGACCGCACTGACTGAAGACGGGCAGGCCGGTTCGCGTGGCCCGGCCACCGGCGACAGCGATGCGGCTCCGCAGGCCGGCGCCAATGCCCTGCTGGGGCTGGACGTCAGTGACCTGACCGCACCGCAGCGCAAGCAGCTGGGCCTGGAATCGGGCGAAGGCGTGCGCATCACCGGGGTCAAGGGCCAGGGAGCGCGTGATGCGGGCCTGTCTCCGGGCATGGTGATCCTGCAGGTGGCCAGCACCCAGGTCGGCAGCGTGGACGCGCTGAACCGTGCGCTTTCCAGCTACAAGAAGGGCGACGTGGTGATGCTGCTGGTGCGCACCGGCAGCGGCAACAGCGCGTTCGTCGCGGTCAAGGCTGGCCAGTAAGGCCTGCCGGGGCCGCTTCGGCGGCCCCGGCTTTTCCCCGAAGCCCCGCCCTGGCGGGGCTTCGGCCATTCCGGGCCCGGTCCGATGAGGCCGTTTTCGCGGGCGGGCGCCGGGCATGCGATAATCGACCGTTACCCTGACGACGCCGCGCGCCGCCGCCACCTATGTCTTCTGATTCGATGCGGAACATCCGCAACTTCTCCATCATCGCCCATGTCGACCACGGCAAGTCCACGCTGGCCGACCGCATCATCCAGCTCTGTGGTGGCCTGCAGGCCCGCGAGATGGAAGCGCAGGTGCTCGACTCCAACCCGATCGAGCGCGAGCGTGGCATCACGATCAAGGCGCAGTCGGTGTCGCTGCCGTACCTGGCCAAGGACGGGCAGACCTACCATCTGAACTTCATCGACACCCCCGGCCACGTCGACTTCTCCTATGAAGTCAGCCGCTCGCTGGCCGCCTGCGAAGGCGCGCTGCTGGTGGTCGATGCGGCCCAGGGCGTGGAAGCGCAGTCGGTGGCCAACTGCTACACCGCCGTGGAGCAGGGCCTGGAAGTGGTGCCGGTGATCAACAAGATCGACCTGCCCACCGCCGACATCGAGCGTGCCAAGGCCGAGATCGAGGCCGTGATCGGCATCGACGCCTCCGACGCCGTGCCGGTCAGTGCCAAGACCGGCCTGAACGTGCAGGACGTGCTGGAAGCGATCGTGCATCGCATCCCGCCGCCGAAGCCGCGCGACACCGACAAGCTGCAGGCGCTGATCATCGACTCCTGGTTCGACAACTACCTGGGTGTGGTCTCGCTGGTGCGCGTGATGCAGGGCGAGATCAAGGCAGGTGACAAGCTGCAGGTGATGTCCACCGGCCGCAACCACCAGGTCGACAACGTCGGCGTGTTCACCCCGAAGCGCAAGGTGCTGCCGGCGCTGCGTGCAGGTGAAGTGGGTTGGGTCACCGCCAGCATCAAGGACGTGCACGGTGCGCCGGTCGGCGACACCCTGACCCTGGCCGGCGACCCGGCACCGAAGCCGCTGCCGGGCTTCCAGGAAATGCAGCCGCGTGTGTTCGCCGGCCTGTTCCCGGTCGATGCCGAGGACTACCCGGACCTGCGCGAAGCGCTGGACAAGCTGCGCCTGAACGATGCCGCGCTGCGTTTCGAGCCGGAAAGCTCCGAGGCGATGGGCTTCGGCTTCCGCTGCGGCTTCCTCGGCATGCTGCACATGGAAATCGTGCAGGAGCGCCTGGAGCGCGAATACAACCTGGACCTGATCAGCACCGCGCCGACGGTGGTGTATGAAGTCCTGAAGACCGATGGCTCGATCATCAACATGGACAACCCGGCCAAGCTGCCGCCGGTGAACCAGGTCGAGGAGATCCGCGAGCCGATCATCCGTGCCAACGTGCTCACCCCCGAGGAGTACATCGGCAACATCATCAAGCTGTGCGAAGAGAAGCGCGGCAGCCAGATCGGCATCAACTACCTGGGCAGCCAGGTGCAGATCAGCTACGAGCTGCCGATGGCCGAGGTGGTGCTGGACTTCTTCGACAAGCTGAAGTCGGTCAGCCGTGGCTATGCCTCGCTGGACTACCACTTCGTGCGCTTCGACGCAGGCCCGTTCGTGCGCGTGGACGTACTGATCAACGGTGACAAGGTCGATGCACTGTCGCTGATCGTGCACCGCAGCCATGCCGACCGTCGCGGCCGCGAACTGTGCGAAAAGATGAAGGACCTGATCCCGCGCCAGATGTTCGACGTGGCCATCCAGGCCGCCGTTGGCTCGCAGATCATCGCCCGTACCACGGTCAAGGCCATGCGCAAGAACGTGCTGGCCAAGTGCTATGGTGGCGACGTTTCGCGCAAGAAGAAGCTTCTGGAAAAGCAGAAGGAAGGCAAGAAGCGCATGAAGCAGGTCGGCCGCGTGGAGATCCCGCAGGAAGCGTTCCTGGCCGTGCTGCAGATGGACAACAAGTAAGCCCGCACCGGCCCTGCGGGGCCGGTCGTCTGGTGACGTTGCAAAGGACCCTGAATGAAACTGTTTGAGATCCTCCTGGTCGTGCTGACCCTGGCCTCGGGCCTGATCCTGCTCGCGGACAAGCTGTACCTCGCCAAGCGTCGCGCCCAGCGCGCGGGCCTGCTCGATTCCGAGCCGGTGCTGGTGGACTACTCGCGTGCGTTCTTCCCGGTGCTGGCGATCGTGCTGATCGTGCGCAGCTTCATTGCCGAGCCGTACAAGATCCCGTCCAGCTCGATGATGCCGAACCTGCTGATCGGCGATTTCATCCTGGTCAACAAGTTCTCCTACGGCCTGCGCCTGCCGATCAGCAACACCAAGTTCGTGCCGGTGGGTGAGCCCTCGCGTGGTGACGTGGTGGTGTTCCACTTCCCCGGCCATGGCGAGAACGATCCGGCCAAGGGCGAGAACTTCATCAAGCGCGTGATCGGCGTGCCGGGTGACACCGTGGTCTTCGAAGGCGATGGCGTGATCCTCAACGGCGAGCCGCTGAAGTACGACAACAAGGGGATCTACGCCGGCCACAAGGGCCAGGGCGAGGGCGCCAACCTGCTGGTCGAGCACCTGCCGGGCCGCACCCACACGGTGCTGGAGACCGACTATCCGCGTGGCCAGGGCCAGTGGACCGTGCCGGCCGGCAAGTACCTGGTGATGGGCGACAACCGCGACAACAGCGATGATGGCCGTTTCTGGGGCCTGCTGCCGGAAGAGAACCTGCGTGGCAAGGCGTTCCTGATCTGGCTGAACTGCCAGGGCTGGTTCTGCAAGGATGGCTTCGAGCCGTCGCGGATCGGCTCGAGCATCAACTGAGCGGGCACCAACTGAGTATTTTCACATCCAACGCGTATCTGGGGAGAACGCAATGAAGACGATGAACACGCAGCGTGGCATGACCCTGACCTCGTTCCTGACGGTCCTGATCGTGGTTGGCTTCTTCCTCTACATCGGCATGAAGCTGTTCCCGATGTACCAGGAGTACTACGCGGTGCGCTCGGCGATGAAGAGCCTGGCCAACGAGCCGGGCGTGGGCAGCATGGAGCCGGCGCGCATCCAGGACCTGTTCTTCAAGCGCCTGTACATCAACTATTCGGACAACGTGAAGCCGGCCAACGTGAAGTTCGACCGTCGCGACAATGGCTGGACCCTCAAGGTCAACTACGAAGTGCGCCGTCAGCTGATCGGCAACCTCGATGTGGTTGGCAAATTCGATTCTTCCCAGGACCTGACACGAAGCGGTGCCCAGTAAATTCATCCAACGTGGCGACCTGATCGGTCATGCCTTCAGCGACCCGACCCTGCTCAAGCAGGCGCTGACGCATCGCAGTGCCGGTGCGCCGCACAACGAGCGCCTGGAGTTCCTCGGCGACAGCATCGTCAACATGATGGCGGCCGAGGCGTTGTACCGACGCTGGCCCAAGGCTGACGAAGGCGCGATGACCCGTGCCCGTGCCGAGCTGGTGCGTGAAGGCGCGCTGGCGGTGATCGGGCGCACCCTGGAACTGGGCGAGCGGCTGACCCTGGGCCCCGGCGAAATGAAGTCCGGTGGTCATCGCCGCGACTCGATCCTGGCCGACGCGGTGGAAGCCGTGGTGGCCGCGATCTACCTGGATGCCGGCTTCGAGGCCTGCCGGGCGGTGGTACTGCCCTGGTTCAGCGCTTCGATCGAGGCACTGCCGGCTTCCGGTCGGCCCGAGAAGGACCCCAAGACCCGCCTGCAGGAATGGCTGCAGGCCCGACAGAAGGCGTTGCCGCAGTATGAACTGGTGTCAGAATCCGGTGACGACCACGCCAAGCACTTCCGGGTACGCTGCAACGTAGCCGACCCGGCCGCCAGCACCGAGGGCGAAGGCGCCTCGCGGCGGCTTGCCGAACAACAGGCGGCTGCAGCCGTCCTAGAACAACTGGATTCCAAGTGAGCGAACAAACTTCCCATCATTGCGGCAGCGTGGCCGTCATCGGCCGCCCGAACGTGGGCAAATCGACCCTGACCAATGCCCTGGTCGGGGCCAAGGTCAGCATCGTTTCCAACCGCCCGCAGACCACGCGCCATCGCCTGCTGGGCATCGCCACCTATCCGGAAGGCCAGCTGGTGCTGGTCGACACCCCCGGCCTGCACAAGGTGCAGAAGCGGGCGATGAACCGGGTGATGAACCGCGCCGCGCGCGGTTCGCTGGAAGGCGTCGATGCCGGCCTGCTGGTGATCGAAGCTGGTCGCTGGGACGAGGAAGACAGCCTGGCCTTCAATGTTCTGCGCGACGCCGGTATCCCGGTGGTGCTGGTGGTCAACAAGATCGACCGGCTGAAGGACAAGGGCGCGTTGCTGCCGTTCCTGCAGGAAGTCACGGCCGGCCGCGATTTCTCGTCGGTGCATCCGATCTCGGCGCAGAAGCGCAACGGCCTGGAGGCACTGGTACGCGACGTACTGGCGCTGCTGCCGGAAGCGCCGCCGATGTTCGGCGAAGACGAGATCACCGACCGCAGCCAGCGCTTCCTGGCCGGCGAACTGGTACGTGAACAGCTGATGCGCCAGCTCGGCGAAGAGCTGCCGTATGCCACCACCGTGGAAATCGAGCGCTTCACCGAAGATGGCAACCTGCTGCGCATCGGTGCGGTGATCTGGGTCGAGCGCGAGGGCCAGAAGGCGATCGTGATCGGCAAGGGTGGTACCCGCCTGAAGGAGATCGGGGCCAAGTCCCGCCTGCAGATGGAGCGCCTGTTCGGTGCCAAGGTGTTCCTGGAGACCTGGGTGCGCGTGCGTGAAGGCTGGTCCGACGACGAGGCCGCACTGAAGGCCTTCGGTTACGAGTAAGCCGTTGCAGTCGCTTCGATGATGATCGAGGACGACACCGGCTTCGTGCTGCATGCACGGGCCTATCGCGAGACCAGCCTGCTGGTCGAAGTGCTGAGCGCGCAGCATGGCCGGATCGGCCTGCTCGCGCGTGGCGTATCCACCGCCAAGGGACAGGTGCTGCGCGCGGCCCTGCAGCCGCTGCAGTGGATCCGCTTCAGTGCCCAGCAGCGGGGCGAATTGGCCCAGCTGCGGGGTGCCGAGGCACTGGATGCTGCCCCGCGCCTGGTCGGCCAGGCGATGCTGGCCGGCTTCTATCTGAGTGAATTGACCCTGCGCCTGGCCCCGCGCCAGGACCCGCTGCCGGAGTTGTACCTGGCCTACGGCGAGGCACGCGCGCGGCTGGCCGTGGGCGCCGGCCTGGCCTGGACCCTGCGCCGGTTTGAGCGCGAGCTGCTGTCTGCGCTGGGCCTGGGTTTCGATCTGGACAGCGCCAGCGACGGCCAGCCGATCGACCCGGCCGCGCGCTACGAACTGGACCCACAGGAAGGCGCGCAGCGCCTGCTCAGTGAGCGCGGTGGGGAACGCCGGGCGGCCGCGACGGGTTCTGCGCTGCTGGCGCTGGCCGCCGATGAAGAGCCCGATGCCGCCGACCTGGCCAGCCTGCGCCTGCCGATGCGGCGGGTGCTGGCCCATCACCTCGGGCCACGCGGCCTGAAGTCCTGGGAAATGCTCGAGCAGCTCGCGCCTCGCAGGTAGGGGGTGTTCGGCAGGGCTTGCAGCCCTGCACCTGCCGAGGCCAAAGCAACAGCAACAACAGCATGCATTCCGTGGGATGGCGGGGTGGGTCCGGTTGCGGGGGGGGGGGCGCCGTAAACCCGTCCATGGGGGCTTGGCCGCGGCATCCATGCCGCGGACACTCCCGCAACCGGACCCACCTCGCCTTGGACAGTTTCTCGCGAGCTGTCGGAATGGCACTCTGCTCTGGTGGGTGTCGACCTTGGTCGACACAGTAGAGCCACGCCCTGCGTGGATGCGTTTCGATTTCAATTCGAAATATTTGATTCCGATTGAGATTCATCCGCGCAGGGCGTGGATCTACTGGCCACAGGCCAACTGTCGAAGGCGGGGCACTGTGGGTTTGCGGGGTGTGAGCCGCATGGATGCGGCGACCAAGGCTACATGGACGTACTTGCGCCGTCCCCGCAAACCCACAGTGCCCCGCCATCTCACGGAATGCTGCTTTGGCCTTTGACGTTGCCACTGCCTGAAGGCTTCAGCAGGTGCAGGGCGCAGCCCTGCCGACCAACCCTCAATGCAGCAGGGCCGCCACCGCGTCGCGGAACCCCGCCTGGGCCTGCCCGGACTCCGGCGCATGATGCAACTGGCGCACCGCCCGGCCCAACCGCGCCGCGCCCACGAAGCCACAGCTCGCCTGAAGCCGATGCAACTGGCTGCGCAGCTGGCGCTCGTCATGCTGGTCCACCGCCTGCTCGACCGCATCGCGTACGCCTGGCAGCTCGGCCAGGAACAGCTCGCGCAGCGCGATCAGGTGGTTGCGCTGGCCATTAAGCGCGGCCAGTGCCGCAGTCTCGTCCCAGTCCTGTACCTGCAGCTCGACCGCGGCCGGCGCCTGGGCCATGACGATCCCGGCCGGACTGTTGACCAGGGCGCGGCGCACCGCCTTCAGCAGCTGGTCGCGGCCCAGCGGCTTGACCAGCGTGTCGCTGAAACCGGCCTCGCGCAGGCGCGCATGGATCGAGGTATCACCGTCGGCGGTATGCGCCAACGCCGGGGTGTCGGGATGTGAACGTCGCAGTTCGCGCAGCAGCTGCGCGCCGTTGCCGTCAGGCAGGTTGACGTCGATCAGCCACAGGTCATGCGCGCCGGGCTCGGCGCTGGCCAGGGCACTGGCCAATGAGTCTGCGGTGTCCACGTCCGCCGGTAACGTTTCCAACGCCGCCTTGAAAAAACCGCGGCTGATGATGTCGTCCTCGACAAGCAGGAAGCGGGGCCGGCTGGCCCGCGGGGTCATCTGCATCAGGGCTGCCTCCATGTCAGCTGTTGCAATCATCAAGCACAGCGGCGGCGGGCGCAAGCGGGTCCGGACCCTGCCGGTCAGGATCTGCGACAATACGCCCCCATTTTTGCCCGCAGCCTGTTGCCACGTGGCCCGATCCCGCTCCCGCATCGACCGTACCCCGTTCCAGACCGAGATCCTCGACCTCAGCCATGATGGTCGCGGTGTCGCCCGCCGTGAAGGCGAGGGCGGCAAGGTCACCTTCGTCAGCGGCGCCCTGCCGGGTGAGGTGGTCATGGCCGAACAGACCGCCCGCAGCCGCCATTTCGACGAAGCGCGTACGGTGGAAGTGCTGCAGGCCTCGCCGCAGCGCGTCACCCCGAAGTGCCCGCACTTCGGCACCTGCGCCGGCTGCGTGCTGCAGCACCTGGACGAAGACCAGCAGATTGTCGCCAAGCAGCGCGTGCTGATGGACAACCTGGAGCGCATCGGCCACGTGAAGCCGGGCACCGTGCTGGCGCCGCTGGTCGGCGAGAGCTGGGGCTACCGGCGCAAGGGCCGCTTCTCGGTGCGCCGGGTCGAAAAGAAGGACAAGACCCTGGTCGGCTTCCGTGAACAGGATCCGCGATTCGTCGCCGACCTCAGCCAGTGCCTGACCGTGATCCCGGAAATCGGCACCAAGGTCGAGGCGCTTTCCAGCTTCATCGAATCGCTCGATGGCAAGCGCGATATCCCGCAGATCGAATTCATTGCCGGCGACCAGGCCGTGGTCCTGACCGTGCGTCACCTGCAGCCGCTCAGCGATGCCGACCGCGTGGCCTGGGCCGCCTTCGGCCAGCAGCATGGCTTCGTGATCTACCTGCAGTCCGGTGGCGTGGATACCGTGCAGCCGCTGGACGGGCAGGGCGTGCCGCTGTCGTTCCGGCTGGCGCCGTGGGACGTGGAACTGGCGTTCCGCCCGCTGGACTTCATCCAGGTCAACGCCAAGCTCAACGAAAAGATGATCGCCCACGCCCTGGACCTGCTTGAGCCGGGCGAGGACGAACGCGTGCTTGACCTGTTCTGCGGCCTGGGCAACTTCACCCTGCCGCTGGCGCGCCGCGTGCGCGAGGTGGTGGGTGTGGAGGGCGATGCCGGCCTGGTCGCGCGTGCCCGTGAGAATGCCGTGCGCAACGGCCTGGCCAACGCCCAGTTCTTCAGCGCCGACCTGACCCAGGACCAGCGCAGCACGCCGTGGATGCGCCAGGGCTTCGACAAGCTGCTGCTGGACCCGCCGCGCTCGGGTGCGATCGAAGTGCTGCAGCAGCTGCCGCTGAAGCAGTTCAAGCGCATTGTCTACGTCAGCTGCCACCCGGGCTCGCTGGCGCGCGATGCCGGCTATCTGGTCAACGAACAGGGCTTCACCCTGGTCAGCGCCGGTGCCATGGACATGTTCCCGCACACCGCGCACGTGGAAAGCATCGCGGTGTTCGAGAAGCGCTGAGCGGCTGTCATCACCCATGGCGCATAATCGCGCCATGGGCATTGAAATCGAACGCAAATTCCTGGTCATCAACGATGGCTGGCGATCCGCTGCGCACCGGGTGATCCCCATGGCGCAGGGCTACATCAACGACATGGGCGCGCTGGATCGCGGTACCCAGAACGCCTCGGTGCGCGTGCGTATCGAGGGCGACCATGCTGCGCTGAACCTGAAGTCGCGCACCATCGGCCACACCCGGCAGGAATTCGATTACCCGATTCCGGTGGAGGACGCGCGCGCGCTGCTGGCGCTGTGCGTGGGTGGCCTGATCGACAAGCGCCGCCATCTGGTCGAGCACGCCGGCCTGACCTGGGAAGTGGACGAGTTCCTCGGCGACAACGCCGGCCTGGTGGTGGCCGAGGTGGAACTGGACAGCGCCGACCGGGCCATCGAGCTGCCGGACTGGGCCGGCGCGGAAGTCACCGACGACGCCCGCTACTACAACGTCGCGCTCGCCAGTCATCCCTATTCACAGTGGTGAAACCCTGAAAAGGGGACGGAGGGGATTAAGTCGTCTTTACCCCGCCTGTGCGGAAAGCGACTTAATCCCCTCCGTCCCCTTTTTTCGGCGGGGGCGGGCCCCATGTCGGGGGGATGAGAATCGACATCTACTCCGACGTGGTCTGCCCCTGGTGCTGGATCGGCAAGCATCGTTTCCAGCAGGGCGTGCAGTTGCTGGGCGCCAACGCGCCTGAACTCGATATCCACTGGCAGCCGTTCCAGCTCGACCCGGATGCTGACGCCACCCCGGTGCCGCTGCGCGAGGCTTATGTGCGCAAGTTCGGCGGCGTTGAGCGTACCGAACAGATCCTCGGCCAGACCCAGACCACCGCGCGGGCCGAGGGCCTGCCGATGGACTTCAGCCAGGGCCAGGTGCGGGTGACCACGCTGCCGGCGCACCGGGTGTTGTGGCTGGCGGGCGAGCACGGCGTGCAGGATGCGGTGGGCGAAGCACTGTTCCGCGCCCACTTCGAGCACGGTCAGAACCTGGCGGACCCCTCGGTGCTGATCAAGGCGGGCGCGGCAGGCGGCCTCGACGCGGGTGAAATCACGCAGATGCTGGCCTCCGACCGCGGCTTGGCCGAGGTCGAAGCCAAGCTGGCGCAGGCTCATGCATTGGGCGTTTCTTCGGTGCCGACCTTCGTCATCGATGGGAAGTGGGCCATTTCCGGGGCGCAGCCCCCCGAGGCCTTCGCCAACGCCCTGCGCCAGATCGCCGCCGAGCAGGGCGCGCCTGCGGCCCCGGCTGACGGCGACGAGGCCTGCGGCCCGGACGGCTGCAAGGTCTGACCGGATCCGAAAAGGGGACGGAGGGAATTAAGACGTATCCAGCCCGTAGGGGTCGATTGCGGCTTAATCCCCTCCGTCCCCTTTTTCTGACCACTGCGCCTGTCGGCCGGTTCTGCGACAATGCGGCACTGCGCCATGCGGGCGCGCGTTGTGGAGATCGACCATGCTGCTGATCGGCGTTGCCGGCACCGAACTGACCGCCCAGGAACGTGACTGGCTGCAGCACGATGCCGTGGCCGGAGTGGTGCTGTTCAAGCGCAACTTCGCCTCGCGCCAGCAGGTGACCGATCTGAGCGCGGCGATCCGCGCTGCCGCGCCGCGCCCGCAGCTGATCTGCGTGGACCAGGAAGGTGGCCGCGTGCAGCGTTTCCGCGAGGGCTACAGCGAGTTGCCGCCACTGCAGGACATCGGGGCGATGTACGCCACCGACCCGCAGCAGGCGCTGGCCCTGGCCGAGCAGCACGCTTGGCTGATGGCCAGCGAAGTGCGCGCCAGCGGCCTGGACCTGAGCTTCGCGCCGGTGGTCGATCTGGGCCGTGGCAACCGCGCCATCGGCAACCGCGCCTTCAGTGAAGATCCGCAGGTGGTGGCCGCGTTCACCGCCGCCTACGTGCGCGGCATGCATGCGGTCGGCATGGCCGCCACGCTCAAGCATTTCCCCGGCCACGGCACCGTGCTGGAAGATACCCACGTGGATACCGCGATCGACCCGCGCGCGCTGGACGAGCTGCGCGCCCAGGATCTGGTCCCGTTCCAGGCCGGCATCGCCGCCGGTGCCGACGCGGTGATGATGGCGCACGTGATCTATCCGCAGGTGGCACCGGAACCGGCCGGCTATTCGCCGCGCTGGATCCAGGACATCCTGCGCGGCGAGCTCGGGTTCCGCGGCGTGGTGTTCTCCGATGACATCGGCATGGCTGCCTCGCACAGTGCCGGCGGCGTGCCGGCGCGCGTGCACGCGCATCTGGATGCCGGCTGCGACGTGGTGCTGGTCTGCCACCCGGAACTGGTCGATGAAGCCCTGCACGCGGTGCAGGGACGCTCCCTCAATACTGCTGCGCTGCTGGGCCTGCTGGGCCGCGGCGCGCTCGGCTGGGACGGCCTGCTGGCCGATGCCCGCCATGGCGACACCCAATCCCGTCTGCTTGAAACCCTTGGAAGAACCGTCTGATGCCCAACCTCACCATTTCCCAGGCCCTGGCCCAGGCTGACCTGCTGGTCGACCGCCCCACCATCGACAAGGCCATCGCTGGTATCGCCGACGCCATCGCGCGCGATTACAAGGGCGAGGTGCCGCTGTTCCTGTCCATCATGCACGGTGCGCTGCCGTTCGCCGGCCAGCTGGCGCTGGAACTGGGCGCGCGCGGCCAGGACGTGCAGTTCGATTACCTGCACGCCACCCGTTACCGCGGTGAAACCACCGGCGGCGACCTGGTCTGGAAGCACAAGCCGGCCACCTCGCTGTTCGGTCGCCGCGTGCTGCTGGTCGACGATATCCTCGACGAGGGTTACACCCTGCAGGGCGTGCGCACCTGGTGCCTGGAACAAGGCGCGACCGACGTGCGCATCGCCGCGATGACGGTGAAGAAGCACGACCGCGCGCTGCCGGACGTGACTGCCGACTACGCCGGCATCGAACTGCCGGACCGTTACGTGTTCGGCTTCGGCATGGACGTCAACGAAACCCTGCGCTGCGTGCCGGCCATCTACGCGATGAAGGAATAACGGCGCAGCCGCCCGCGGCGCGTCTTCTTCTGCCGCCGGCATCCTCGGGTGCCGGCGTTCGTCTTTTCATGGAGTGCTTCGAATGCAACAGATCGCCCTGGCCGTGATCGGCGGTACCGGTGTCTATAACCTGGCCAAGCTTGACGACGTGCAGACCCACGAGGTCGACACCCGCTTCGGCCGTCCGTCGGGCCCGGTGCGCGTTGGTACGCTGCTCGGCCATCGCGTGGCGTTCCTGGCGCGGCATGGCGAAGGCCATTCGCTGCCGCCGCACAAGATCAACTACCGCGCCAACCTGGCCGCGCTGCAGCAGCTGGGCGCGCAGCGCGTGCTGGCGTTGAACACGGTGGGGGGCATCACCGAACACTTTGGTCCGCGCGTGCTGGCCTGCCCGGACCAGATCATCGACTACACCTGGGGCCGCATCAGCACGATCTGTGAGGAAGAAGGCACCGACGTGGTCCACGTTGATTTCGGCCACCCGTACACGCCAATGCTGCGCAGCAAGATCCTGGCTGCGGCCAAAGTGACCGGCGTCACGGTCCATGACGGTGGCTGCTACGGCGCAACACAGGGCCCGCGCCTGGAAACCATCGCTGAAATCGCCCGTATGCGCCGCGACGGCTGCGATCTGGTGGGCATGACCGGCATGCCGGAAGCCGCGCTGGCACGCGAGCTGGGGCTGGATTACGCCTGCCTGGCGATCATCGCCAACTGGGCTGCCGGCTGTGGTGATGGCGAGGAGATCACGATGGCCGAAGTGCTGGCCAACGTGCAGGCGGCCGGCAACGGACTTCCGGAACTGGTGGGCGAATTGGCACGGGGGTGATTGTCTTCCCCGAGCAAGCTTTGCATACTCAGCTTGTGCGCGGGTTCAGCGTACACCACCCATTCATTGCATAAGGTCTCGCATCACCATGCCGAACGGTACCGTCAAGTGGTTCAACGACGCCAAGGGATTTGGCTTCATCTCGCCGGAGGATGGCAGCGCCGACGTGTTCGCGCACTTCTCCGCCATCAACTCCAAGGGCTTCCGCAGCCTGCAGGAAGGCCAGCGTGTCACCTATGACGTGACCCAGGGCCCGAAGGGTGCCCAGGCTTCGAACATCACGCCGGCCGAGTGATCCACTCGACAGTGCGTTGAAAACCCCGCTTCGGCGGGGTTTTTTTTGCGCGGATTGCCCGCGACCCGCTCGCGATCCACCCGCCTCGGGCACAATGCGGCCATGACGGAACGACTGCGCATCGCCGTGATCGGCTACGGCACCGCTGGACAGGCAGTGTCCATCCTGCTCACCCGTGACGGCCACGAGGTGGAGATCTTCGAACGCGTGCCCACGCCGGGGCCGGTGGGTGCCGGTTTCCTGCTGCAGCCCAGCGGCCTGCAGGTACTGTGGCAGATGGGCCTGCTTGATTCCGTGCGCGCACATGCCGCGCCGGTGCACCGCCTGTATGGCGACACGCCGTGCGAGCGCGCGGTGATGGACATGCGCTACGAGGGACTGGATGCGCGCCTGCACGGCCTGGGCATGCAGCGCGGGGCCTTGTTCTCGCTGTTGGACGAGGCGCGCGCAGGCGAGGGCCAGCTGCATGCCGGTACCACCATTACCGAGGTGGATGCCGAACACGGCCGTCTGCGCGACAGCGACGGGCGCACGCATGGCCCGTTCGACCTGGTAGTGGTCGCCGATGGCGCCGCGTCGACGCTGCGCGGCACGATCGCCGGCGGTGCCGGGCTGGACCGCGTGTATCCGTGGGGGGCGCTGTGGTGCCTGCTGCCGGCCGAGGACTGGCCGCACGTGCAGGAGCTGCGGCAGCGTTACGTGGCCGCGCGCAAGATGATCGGACTGCTGCCGGTCGGCACGCGCCCCGGTGATGACACGCCGCGCCTGAGTTTCTTCTGGAGCCTGCCACGCGCTGACTTCGAACGCTGGCAGGCCGATGGCATGACGCCCTGGCTGGATGAACTGCATGCACTGTGGCCGCAGGCCAGTGCGCGCTTCGCCCATCTGCGTGATGCCGGCCAGTTGGCGCGCGCGGTCTACCGTGATGCGGTGATGACGCGCTGGCACCACGGCCGCATGGTGCTGGCCGGTGATGCCGCGCATGCGATGAGCCCGCAGCTGGGGCAGGGCGTGAACATGGCGCTGTTGGACGCGCTGGCGCTGCGCGATGCGGTGCGCACCTACGGCGGCAGCACGGTCGCGCTGCAGGCCTACCAGGCGCAACGCAGGGCACACGTTGCGGTGTACCAGCGCTGGAGTCGTTGGCTGACGCCGCTGTTCCAGTCCGACCGCGACGCCTGGGCGAAGGCGCGTGACGTGCTGCTGGGCCCGATGGGGCGCCTGCCCGGTGGCCGTGGCCACATGCTGCGCGTGCTCAGTGGCACCCAGCACGGCTGGTTCGGTGCACTTGCACTGGATCCGGCGTTCGTCGACGCACTGGCCACTGCAGCGGAAATGCCTCGAATCAACGCGATTTCGGCCAATGCGTGAAGCGCGTCGTCACCTGAATTAACGGTTGCCTCACCGCCGATATGCGAGAAGTAGGTTGCACGCGATTGCGCGTCGCCCGTTTTCCTTTCCGTGATCAACATCGCGCGTGGCCCGGGCGGCGCTGCCGTTGCGGCCTGTTGCGGCCCGGACGTGCCGCCTGTTGTTGAAGAGGAGGACGCCATGTTGTTCGCGGTCGAGGAGCTGGAATCGGAAATCTGCAAGCTGCGCGGATTGCTGCAGATGCTGCACGAGGACCAGCCCGACGTACTGGAGGACGTGTTCGAGTTCCATGTCGGCAGCCTGATCAGTCATGCATCAGCGGAGCACCACGCGCGCATCCGCACCTGCGCGCAGGAAATGCTGGCGGCGATCCAGGCGTTGCCGCGACGACGTGAGGGTGACAAGCCTGATTTCCAGTTGATGCCGCAGCTGGGCATTCGTCCGGCCTGATTCAAGCCACCGGCAGTTGCACCAGGCCGTTTTCCACGCAGGCGACCCTTTGCTCGCCGCGGGCGGGCACGGGCACGATGCCGGCAGTGAACGCGGAGAAGGCCGGCAGCACCGTCATCCGCTCACGCAGCCAGAACGCGGGGAAGCGCCGTCGCAATGGCGGCAAGGCGACCTGCGGATGCAGATGCCCGGCGATCACATGCAGCTCTGCATCGGGCATCGGCTCATGGCGAAGCAGGAACGGCTGCAGCCGTACTTCATCGTGGATCTGTACCTGCAACTGAGCATGCGGCAGCTGGCGGTCGTGATTGCCACGCAGGACATGCACGTCCAGCGAAGCATTGCGTTCGCGCCATGCCAGCCATTGCTGGTACCACGCAGCGCGATGCGCCGGTCCATGCAGGATGTCACCCAGAATCCACAGCTCGCGACAGGCATGCCTGTCCAGCAGCCCCTGCAGGCGTTGCAGGTCTTCGCCGGTGCCGCCGCTGGGCAATGCGATGCCGGCGCGGCGGAATACATCGGCTTTGCCCAGGTGCAGGTCGGCGATCAACAGCGCCTGCCGCGCGGGCCAGTACAGCGCACGCGCGCCAAGCAGAATCAGCGATTCGCCGGCGCGCAGCAGCGGCAGTTCATCGGCCATGGCGGCGCTCCAG
The DNA here is from genome assembly GCF_056481585.1 of Stenotrophomonas sp. 86428_Sma. Lineage (NCBI taxonomy): Bacteria > Pseudomonadati > Pseudomonadota > Gammaproteobacteria > Lysobacterales > Lysobacteraceae > Stenotrophomonas > Stenotrophomonas sp. 86428_Sma. The sequence continues at coordinate 3,621,125 of NZ_CM151156.1, read as the reverse complement.
CTGCTGGGCCGCGCGTTGCACGCGGGTGCGCCAGTCCTCGTTGCTGAACTGCCCGCGCAGGCGTTCGGCCCATAACGGGAAGCCCAGTGGCGTGAGTGATGTCGGGTGCTGCACCGAGAGGGACTGCATGCCGATCCTTGCCAGGACCTGCTGTAGTCCCGGCAGATCCAGGCTGTCGTGCAGCACTTCGCGTTCGGCCAATGCCAATAGCAGGTGGCCGGGGTCATGCTCGCGCAGTACGTCGTAGAGCAGGCCTGCCGAGGCCTGCAGCTGGCGCAGCGATCGCGGCATACCGCCGGGCAGGCTGGGGACCAGCAGGCCCGCTACGCGTGCGATGCCACGGAACTGGCGGCGCGCCAGCTCGCCCAGGTTCACCGCGGCACGTAGATCGTCCAGCAGCTGATCGGCGGTGAACAATGCTCGCCATTGCGCCGCATCCAGTTCGATCGCCTGCGCCGGTGCCAGCACCAGGCCATGATCGTTCACCGCGTAGCCGATGCTGTTGCGCTGCCGGCGGGTACAGCGCAGTGCCAGCAAGGCGGCCAGCGCCTCGTGCACGTGACGGCCGGCAAAAGGGTAGACGAACAGGAACTGGCCGTCGCGGCGCCGCACCTCTTCCACCAGCAGATGCTCTGGTCCGGGAAGCGTCGACAACTGCTGCTGCAGTGCCAGCAAGGGGGACAACCAGCGTGATTCGGCACTGTCGTCGGCGCCGGACAGTACCCACTCCAGCTCGCGGCCGAGCGGCATCGACAGTGGCAACTGGCCTCCCTGCCAGCGCGGCACCACACCATCACCGCGCCCTCGTGCCAGCCGCACGAAGGCGGTCATGTCGCGCAGCTGCACCAGTTCCAGCAGGCGCCCGGCGAACTGGAAACGGTCGCCGCGACGCAGGCGGCTGGCGAACTGTTCCTCCACGGCGCCCAGGCCACCACCGCGCAGGAACTGCACGCGCACGCTGCCATCGCTGCTGATGGTGCCGATCGACAGCCGATGGCGCAGTACCTGGCGGCGATCGTGCATGCGGTAGTAGCCGTCGGCATCACGCACGACCTTGTGGAAATCGGGGTACTGGGCCAGGGCCTGGCCACCCTGCACGATGAACGTCAGCACGGCCTGCCATGCGTCGTCGCCGAGAGATGCGAAGGCATGGGTACGCCGTACCTGCGCCAGCAGCGCATCGCTGTCGAAGCCACCGGCCAGGGCGCGGCTGACCGCATGCTGGGCCAGCACATCCAGCGACAGCGTCGGCGGCCTGCGCGCTTCGACCACGCCTTGGGCCAATGCACGGCGCACCGCGGCGTATTCGGCCAGCTCCAGTGCATGGCTGGGCACGCACAGGATGGAACCGCTGGCACCCGGGCGGTGACGCGCACGTCCCGCGCGTTGGCGCAGGCGGGCCACGCCCTTCGGGCTGCCCAGCTGCAGTACCTGCTCAACCTCGGGGAAGTCCACGCCGAGGTCGAGGCTGGAGGTGGCAACCACGCAGCGCAGCGCGCCCGCGCGCAGGCCATCCTCGACCTGCTGGCGCAGCGCTGGATCCAGCGAGCCGTGGTGCAGCGCAAGCGTGTCCGGGGCTTCCGGCCAGACCGCGGCCAGTGCCTGATGCCACAGTTCTGCCTGCGCACGGGTGTTGGTGAACAACAGGCTGCTGCGTGCCCGCATCAACGCGTCCAGCACCCGCGGCAGCTGCGCCAGGCCCAGATGCCCGGCCCACGGAAAACGTTCGCCGGGTTCCGGCAGCAGGCTGCGCACGCTGATCGCGCGCGGGCGCACGCCCTGCACGATCGGCGCGTCGGGCTGTCCGGGCAGCAGCACGTCGCGCGCCTCATCCAGGTTGCCCAGCGTGGCCGAAAGCCCCCACAGCTGCGCTGCAGGCGCAGCTTCGCGCAACACCGCCAGGTTCAACTGCAGCAGCACACCGCGCTTGTTGCCCATCAGCTCATGCCATTCGTCCACCACCACGCAGCGCAGCTGGCGCATGCGCGGCAACGTATCCGGATAGCTCAGCAGCAGCGCCAGTGATTCGGGCGTGGTTACCAGTACGTCGATGCGGCCTTCGCGGGCCTGGCGCCGCTCGCGGTTGCTGGCGTCACCGCTGCGCAGGCCGACACGCCATCCCAGTCCCAAGCCGTCGACGACGGCCTGGAGCGCGCGTGCGGTATCACTGGCCAACGCGCGCAAGGGCGTTACCCACAGCACCTGCAATGGGCGCACCGCACTGGCGCGGCGGGGCGAGGGCGGTGGATCGATAAGCGCCTGCAGCAACGGCCCGCCGAACATCGCCAGTGTCTTGCCGCTGCCCGTGGGCGTATGCAGCAACCCGGATTCGCCGGCCAGGTAGTGGCGCCACATCGCGCGCTGGAAGGGCAGTGAGCGCCAGCCGCGTGCCGCGAACCAGTCTTCCAGCCGGCGCAGTGCCTGGCTGCGGGTCATCGCGCCAGCGCCTGCAGGCTGGCCAGCTGATCGGCCTCGCTGGCAGGCTTGTCGTGGCGCCAGCGCAGGATGCGCGGAAAGCGCACGGCGATCCCTGATTTGTGCCGGCTGCTGCGGTTGACCGCTTCGAAACCCAGCTCGAACACCTGTTCGGCGCGTACGCTGCGCACCGGCCCGAAACGCTCGCGGGTGTTGGCGCGGATCCAGCGGTCAAGCGCGAGGATCTCCTTGTCGTCCAAGCCCGAATACGCCTTGGCCACCGGCACCAGCGTGTCGCCGTCCCAGACGCCGAAGGTGTAGTCGGTGTACAGCGTGCTGCGCCGCCCATGGCCAGCCTGTGCGTACAGGAGCACCGCATCGATGGTGAGCGGATCGACCTTCCATTTCCACCAGTCACCGCGGCGTCGCCCAGCCAGGTAGGGCGAGCCGCGTCGTTTCAGCATCAGCCCTTCCACGCCACGTTCGCGTGCCACATCGCGCATCGCCGCCGCCTGCGCCCAGTCGACGGCGGCAACGTCGGGCGACAGCTGGATCCGCACATCGTCCAATGCGCCGATGACCGCGGCAAGCCGCGTACGCCGTTCCTGCAACGGCAGCTCACGCAGATCCGCGCCATCGTGCTCCAGCAGGTCATAGGCGAGCACGCGTACCGGCGTGTTGCGCAGAGTCGCTGCTCCTGGCTTGCGACGCTGGATGCGGGTCTGCAGGGCGGTGAATGCGCGCGGCAGGTTGGCGGTCTCGTCCCAGGCCAGCAGCTCTCCGTCCAGCACGCAGCCCTCCGGCAACGCCATCGCGGCGTGCTCGATCTCGGGGAAGCGGCCATCCAGTCGTTCCTCGCCACGGGACCACAGCGCGACTTCGCCACGCCGGCGCAGCAGCTGCAGGCGTATGCCATCCCATTTCCATTCCAGCAGCCAGTCGTCGATCGCGCCGAGGCGTTCGGCAGGATCGCCTTCCAGAGGGGAGGCGAGGAAGAAGGGGTAGGGCTGCTGGCGGTCGGACGGCAGCTCGTCCGGTGACAGCAGTTGAGCCAGCAGCCCGGGCGAGGGGACCCACTCGCCGAGCATGCGCTGGGCGATGCGTGCGATGTCCAGGCCGGACCATTCCGCCAGTGCCTGCTGTACCAGTCGCTGCGAAACGCCAACGCGCAGGGCGCCGGTCAGCAGCTTGTTGAACACCAGGCGTTCGCTGCTGCACAGCTGCCGCCACCCGGCGACGACCGCAGCGCGGCGTACTGCCTCGGGTTGGTTGGCCACGGCCAGCAGATGCTGTTCGATCCAATCAGCCAACGGGTGGTCGGCGGCTGGCTGCGATGGATCATCCAGCAGCAGGGTCAGCGTTTCGGCCAGGTCACCCACCTGCGCATAGCTGTCTTCCACCAACCAGGGGGGAAGCCGGATTCATCAGCAATCCAGCCGCGCAGTTCGCCGCTGGCGGCGATCTTCCGGCGTGCGCCGCCCACCTTGCCACCGCTGAGCAGGTACATCGCCCATGCCGCATCGTGCGCGCGCGCCTGGCGGAAGTAGTCGACCAGGGCTGCACGCTTGTCCAGCGTAGCCGTGCTGCGGTCCAGGCGCTGGTAGAGCGCAGCGAAGGCCTTCATTCCTCGCTCCCGAAATCGGTGCGGAAGGCTTCGGCAGCCACGCCGCGTTCGCGCAGGAACGGAATCAACGCATCGGTATTGCCATGGGTAGCGATCACCCGCTGCGCGCCTGTCTGTTCGATGGTCTGCAGCAGTGCTGGCCAATCGGCGTGATCGGAAATGACGAAACCGCGATCGACATTGCGGCGCCGCCGATTGCCGCGCAGCTGCATCCAGCCGGATGCGAAGCCCAGCTGGTGGCGGCCGAAGCGGCGCGTCCACGGTGTGCCGGCGGCCGAGGGTGGTGCGAGGATCAGCTGGCCGGCGGCATCGGGCTGACGGCCCTGTTCGGCCACGGCGAGCGTCTCCAGCATCGGCACGCCGGCCTGCCGGTACACCGCGACGCCATTGGCGATGGCGCCGTGCAGCCAGGCCGGGCGATCATCCTGCGGCAGCAGCTCGGCCAGCACCCGCTGTGCCTTGCCCAATGCGTAGCACAGTAGGATCGCGGCTTCGCCACGTTGTTCGCATTCGCGGCGCCACGCCACGATCTCTGCAGCCACCGCCGGTGTGTCCGGCCAGCGGTAGATCGGCAGTGCGAACGTAGCTTCAGTGATGAAGGTATCGCAGGGCACCACTTCGAACGGTGTGCAGGTCGGATCAGGCTGTCGCTTGTAGTCGCCGGAGGCTACCCATACCTGCTGCCCGTCGTCGATGCGTACCTGTGACGAACCGAGTACGTGGCCGGCCGGATGCAGCGATACCTGCACCTGCCCCAGGCGGAACGGCACACCCTCGGCATGCGCCTGCACCGGCACGTCACCCAGGCGCCAGCGCAGGATCGGCAGGCTGCCTTCGCTGCAGTGGTACTCCCCCATGCCCGGGCGGGCATGGTCGCCGTGGCCATGGGTGATGACCGCGCGCGCTACCGGTCGCCACGGGTCGATATGGAAATCGCCGGCGGCGCAGTACAGCCCCTCCGGGCGCAGCACCACCAGATCGTCGTTGCCTGCCATGCGGTCACTGTGGCCTGCGTCTCGTGCAGAGGGTGAGAACCGGCCTGAACACGGGCTTGGCAGGCGATGCGGCACAATCGGGCCGCAGACCTCTTGCCGCCAGGATGGACCGGATGAGTGGACCCAGCTTCAGCAGCAACGCACCGTATGAAACCCATGTGGTGTTGAACCAGCCGCCGCCGTTCGCAGGGCGACAGTTGTGGACCGACGACGTGGCGCTGATGGAGGCCGTACAGCGCGAAGGCGCCGCCAGCTTCGCGCCGCGACTGGGTGTCTATGGTGCACTCGCCGGTGATGAACTGTACCGGCTGGGCTTCGATGCCAACCGTGATCGTCCGCGGCTGCGCACGCATGATGCACAGGGCCATCGCATCGACACCGTGGAGTTCCATCCGGCCTATCACCAGTTGATGGACACGGCAAAATCGAACGGTGTCGCTGGATTGTCCTGGCATGAGCCGCAGCCTGGCGCGCACGTGGCACGTGCGGTGTTGAGCTACCTGCATCACCAGGCCGAGGCGGGCACCAGCTGCCCGTTGACCATGACCCATGCGGCAGTGGCGGTACTGCATTCGCAGCCGCATCTGGCCGAGTGGGCGCGCAAGGCCGCTGCGCCGGTCTATGACCCGCGCGACGTGCCGGTGGCGGACAAGGCCGGCATCACCCTGGGCATGGGCATGACCGAGAAGCAGGGCGGCTCGGATGTCCGTGCCAACAGTACGCGCGCCGAACCGATCGATGGCGAGCGTTACCGTCTGGTCGGCCACAAGTGGTTCTTTTCCGCACCGATGTGCGATGGCTTCCTGGTGCTGGCGCAGGCGCCGGGAGGCCTGACCTGCCTGCTGATGCCGCGCCGGCTGGCCGATGGTGACCGCAATGCGTTCCGGTTGATGCGGCTGAAGGACAAGCTCGGCGATTGGGCCAACGCTTCCAGTGAGGTCGAGTTCTGCGGCGCACAGGCATGGCGCGTGGGCGAAGAGGGGCGCGGCGTGGCCACCATCATCGGCATGGTGATGATGACCCGCCTGGACTGCATGCTGGGTGCAGCGGCGGAGATGCGCATGGCGCTGGCGCAGGCGCTGCACCACGCACGTCATCGACGTACCTTCGGCAAGCTGCTGGTCGAGCACCCGCTGATGACCAACGTGCTGGCTGATCTGGCGCTGGAGTCGGAAGCGGCCACGGTGTTGGCGATGCGGATCGCGCGCGCGGTGGATCGCGCCGGTGTGGATGCCAATGAAGCCGCGATGGCGCGGTTGGGGACGGCGCTGGGCAAGTACTGGCTGTGCAAGCGCGCGCCGGCCTTCGTCAATGAAGCGCAGGAATGCCTGGGCGGTGCGGGCTACGTGGAGGAGTCGATGCTGCCGCGCCTGTACCGGCAGGCACCGTTGAATTCGATCTGGGAGGGCAGCGGCAACATCCAGTGCCTGGATGTGCTGCGTGCGCTGGCGCGCGAACCGGAGGCGATGGCGGCGCTGCGCGGTGAGCTGGCATCGGTGGCTGACCGTGATGGGCGCTATGCAGCGGCATTGCAGCGTTGGGCAGCGGCACCGCCACCGGAGGAAGCGCAGGCGCGGCTGTTCTGCGAGCGCACTGCGCTGCTGCTGCAGGCGGCGCTGTTGCTGCGTGCGCGCAGCCCGATGGCGGAGGCGTTCGTGCGTAGCAGGCTGGAAGGGGAGCACGGGCTGGCGTTCGGGACGCTGCCGGCGGGGGTGGAGCTGACGGCGATGCTGGCGCGCGCGCTGCCGTAGGAGGCGGCCAACGGCGGAGCCCCTCGTGGTGGGCGCTGATACTGATGGGTGGGCCGCGCGGGTAGGTCGCGCAGGGGGCGCTGCAAGTACGTCCATGTAAGCTCGGGCGCGCCATCCATGGCGCTTACGCCCCTGCGCAACCTACCCGCGCGTCCGTGGACACTTTCCGTACGCGTCCACCACGGAATCAACAGAAAGAGCAGAGAGCGAAAAGCAGAAAAGCCGCGGCAGTGCCGCGGCTTTTCCTGTAGCGCCGAGGCCATGCTCGGCTGCCGGTAGGGCTTAGTGCTTGGCTTCTTCCTTGGCGGCGTTGGCCTTGGCGTCATTGGCGACATCGCGAGCCTTGTCGGCGACCTTCTGTGCGGCGTTCGCAGTGGCGTCGCTGGCATGTGCGGCGGCATCGGTTGCGGCGTCCTTGGCCTTGTCGGCGGCGTTGGCGGTGGCGTCTGCAGCCTTGTCCAGCGCCTGCTGGGTATCGGCGGCGGCCTGCTCGGACGCGGCAGCGGTCTTGTCGGCGGCGTCGCGGGTGGCTTCGGCGGCCTTGTCCACGGCGTCACGGGCGGCAGCGCCTGCGCTGTCAGCAGCCTGCTGTGCGTCCTGCTTGGCCTGTTCGGCTTCCGGGCCCTTGCAGGCGGCCAGGGCCAGCAGCAGGGAGGCGGCCAGCAGGGTGGTGGTGATCGGACGAATCTTCATGGCGGTCTCCGGTACTGCAATGGATGGGGACGCCAGCCTATTCATGCCGTTGTGAAGACGGGGTCGCGATGCAGCGGCTCAGTCGCGCGCATTCGAAAAAGAAAAAGCCGCTGGGGAACCAGCGGCTTTTCCAGAACAGCGTGAAGAAAGAAGTTATTACTTCTTGGCTTCTTCAGCAGCGTCCTTGGCCTTCTCAGCGGTGCCTTCAGCAGCCTTGGCAGCGTCAGCAGCGGCGCCGGCAGCGGCGTCGGTGGCAGCAGCGCCAGCCTGGGCAGCAGCGTCAACCGAAGCGTCAGCAGCGGTGGCGGCGGTGTCAGCGGCCTGCTGGGCAGCGTCGGCGGTCTGGGCGCCAGCAGCGGCGGCCTGGTCGGCAGCAGCCTGGGCTTCGGTGGCGGCTTCGTTGGCCGAAGCAGCGGCGTCCTGGGCAGCTTCCTGCTTCGAGCAGGCGGCCAGGGCCAGAGCCAGGGACATCGCGACCAGCAGCTTGTTGATGCTCATTGTGTGAATCCTCGTCGTTAGAATTAGGCAACGCGCATGCTGCGCGCCGACAACATGATGACAAGCCAAGATTGGGTGTCAAGCGATCCCGCATTCATTTTTGCGAAATCATCGTTAAACCCATTTAAATCAATTCGATGGCGATAGCCGTTGCTTCGCCACCGCCGATGCACAGGGTGGCAATGCCGCGCTTGCCACCGCGCGTGCGCAGGGCGTTGACCAAGGTCACCACCAGGCGTGCACCGGAGGCACCGATCGGATGGCCCAGTGCGCAGGCGCCGCCATTCACGTTGAGCTTGTCGTGCGGAATGCCCAGTTCGCGCATCGGCGCCATCGCCACCACGGCGAAGGCTTCATTGATCTCGAACAGATCGACCTGGTCCAGCGACCAGCCGGTCTTGTCCAGCAGTTTGTGCAGCGCGCCGATCGGGGCGGTGGTGAACCACTCCGGTTCCTGCGAATGGGTCGCGTGGCCGACGATGCGGGCCAGCGGGGTGATGCCGCGAGCGGCTGCATCTTCCTCGGTCAGCAGGACCACTGCAGCAGCGCCGTCGGAGATGCTGGAGGAACTGGCGGCGGTGACGCTGCCGTCCTTCTTGAAGGCCGGGCGCAGGGTCGGGATCTTGGCGATGTCCGAGCGGCCCGGCTGCTCGTCGGTGGTGACCTCGACCTCGCCCTTGCGGGTGGCGACCTTCACCGCGACGATTTCATCGGCGAACGCACCGTTGGCCTGCGCCGCCTGCGCGCGCTTGACCGATTCGATGGCGTAGGCGTCCTGCTCTTCGCGGCTGAACTGGTATTTGTCCACGGCGCATTCGGCGAATTCACCCATCGCCTTGCCGTCATAAGCGTTGACCAGGCCATCGTGGGCCATGTGATCGACCGCCTGGAAGTTGCCGAAGCGGTTGCCGGTGCGCGAGTTCGGCAGCATGTGCGGCGCGTTGGACATCGATTCCATGCCGCCGGCGACAACGATGCTGGCCGAACCGGCCTTGATCAGGTCATGACCGAGCATGATGGTCTTCATGCCCGAGCCGCACACCTTGTTCAGCGTGGTGGCACCGGTCGACAGCGGGATGCCGGCAGCGATCGCCGCCTGGCGGGCGGGCGCCTGGCCGAGGTTGGCCGGCAGCACGCAGCCCATGAGGACTTCGGAAACGTCGCTGGCCGGGATGCCCGACTGTTCCAGGGCGGCAGCGATGGCGGCCGCGCCGAGGGTCGGGGTCGGCACGCCGTTGAACTGGCCGAGGAAGGAGCCGATGGCGGTGCGCTTGGCGGCGGCGATGACGATGTTGGACATGGCAATCTCGTTGATGCGTAAGCAATGTTCGGAAAGGAGACCGGGGGCCGTTGGATGTGCCCCGGTTTCCCGGCAGACTGCGTGGGGGTCGACCCAAGTATAGAGGGTCGGGGAGGGCCGCCGCTGGGCGCGGCCGCACGCCTGCCGGGATGAAGGCAGGACAACGTTCATGGGAAGGAATCGATGGAACGCACGATGATGGTGAGGTCTGCCCTGGGAACCGCGCTGGTGGTAGCGCTGACGGCCTGTGGTGGAGGTGGCGGGGGCGGCAACGTGCGCATTGATACCCCGCCACCACCGCCGCCACCGACTACCCCGCCACCGACGACGCCGCCCCCGGTCAAACCGCAGGAGCCGGCCTTCGACGTGCATCTGTCAGTCACCAATGCGCGCGCCGCACAGGCTGCCGGCCTGACCGGCCAGAACGTGCGCATCGGCATCGTCGACTCCGGCGTGCAGCGCAATGCGGTGGCGTTGAATGGCCGGGTGCTGGCCAACCTCAACTACATCGATCCGGCCAGGAACAATCTGGGTGTCGATGATGTGGTCGGCCACGGCACCGCCGTGGCCAGCCTCGCCGCCGGCGCGGCAACGGGCTCCTGGCCGGGTGGCATCGCGCCAAAGGCGCAGATCGTGTCGGCACGGATCATTGCCGACAAGCCGCCCGTCGATGACGGCAGCGGCAAGGGCAATTCCTTCAGCGGCCCGCTGGGCGTGGCGCAGGTCCACCAGGACCTGATCAGCTACAACGTGAAGGTGATGAACAATTCGTGGGGCGGCCTTTACTGGACCGACCTGCCGACCACCGCGCAGGTGGCCGCCGAATATCGCCCCTTCGTGATCAACCATGGCGGGCTGGTGGTGTTCGCCGCGGGCAATGATGGCCGCAGCGAGCCGAGCAGCCTGGCCGCACTGCCCAGCCAGCAGGGCGTGGCCGGCACGCTGCCGGCTGCCGACCTGGAGCGCGGCTGGCTGGTGGCCACCGCCGTGGATCCGTATGCGCCCGGTACGCTGGCCAGCTATGCCAATGCCTGTGGCCAGGCGGCCCGCTACTGCCTGGCGGCGCCCGGCAGCGCGGTCTACCCCGATGCCAACGGTGGCAGCTACTACTGGAACTACGGCACGTCATTCGCGGCGCCCTTGATTTCCGGTGCGGCGGCGCTGGTCTGGGAGCGCTTCCCGTACTTCAGCAACGATCTGGTGCGGCAGACCCTGCTGGGTACCGCCAAGGACATCGGTGCGCCGGGCGTGGATCCGGTGTTCGGCTACGGCCTGCTCGACATCGGTCGTGCGATCAACGGTCCGGGTCGTTTCGACTGGGGTGATGTGGTCGCCAACGTGGATCTGGCCTCGACCGGCTCGGCGTGGCGCAACGATATCGTCGGCAGCGGCGGGCTGGTCAAGCAGGGCGGGGGCACCCTGGTGCTGGCCGGCAACAACAGCTACACCGGTGCCACCCGCATCGAACGCGGCATCCTGTCGCTGCAGAACGGCGGCGTGATCCGTTCCAACGTGACCATCCTCGGCCAGTCAGATCCGGATTCGACCGGCCTGCAGTTCAATGGCGGCACGCCCCGCGTGATCGGCAATGTGGTCAACGGCAGCAGCGTATTCCTCACTACCGGCAACACCACCGGCACCATCGAGGGCAACTACACCCAGCAGGCCGGCGCACAGTTGATGATCGCACTGGGCGCCAATGCGCTGCAGGTCACCGGCAATGCCACGATCGACGGTGGCGTGCGCGTGCATGGCTTCGTTTCCGGCTACGTGCCACAGAACGGCAGCCGGCAGGACCTGATCCATGCGGCAGGCGGACTCAGCGGCACCTTCAGTACGCCGGCTACCTCCAGCGGCCTGCAGGGCCTGTCACTGCTGCAGAGCAGCTATGGCTATGACAGCAACAATGCGTGGTTGAACCTGACCCAGGTCAGCGTCACTGCAGCGGCCAGCGGGCTGGGGGCGTCCGCCCAGGCGGCAGCACAGCGCCTGGAGGGTGCATTCGCAGCGCTGGACAAAAACGCAGGCCTGCAGGGATCGGCCTTTGGTGCAGCGGCCGGTGCCCTGCAGTGGACCGGCGGTGGCCCGCAGGGCCTGGCCGCCAGCCTGCAGAGCCTGTCCGGTCAAGCGCATGCCCGCGCCGAGGCTGCCACCTTCGACAGCATCGACATGTCGCGGCGTGCGATTGCCGAGCGCTTTGATCGTGTACAGGCCGCACCGCGCCTGCGCGGGAGCTGGCAGAGCGCGCTGGGTGAGGCGGGGCAGGGCAGCTTCGCCGGCAACGCTGCCGACAGCCGGGGCTGGATGGCCGGCCAGGATCTGCCACTGGGCAGCAACGGCCTGATGGGCGTGGCGTTTGGTGAGACCCGCAGCACTGGTGGCAGCAGTTTCGGCGGTGATCGTGGGCGTGATCGCCAGGCGCAGGCACAGTTGTATGCCGGCTGGAATCTGGGACGTGGCTACGCGCTGGCCCAGGTGGGGAGCGGACAGTTCACCCGCGCGCTGGATCGTCAGCTGCTGCTCGGTGCGGGTGCCTATGGTGTCTCCGCGCGGTACGGCGGCCGTTTCAGCAGTGCCAGCGTGGAGGGCGGGTACCGGCTGGGGCGTGCGGGCGCATCGATGACGCCCTACGTCGGTGCCAGCACCACGCGTGTGGAGACCGACGCCTTCAATGAACTCGGCGGCTTTGGTTTCGGCCTGCGGGGCGATGCCAACCGCGTGCAGCGCAGCCAGATGCTGGCCGGTATCCGCGGCGAGCGCGGCTGGGGGCGTTGGACGCTGCGTGGGCATGCCGAATGGCAGCAACGGCTTGATGGTGCGGATGCGGACTGGCAGGCCAGCTTCGTCGGCGTCGATGCCTGGGCGCCGTTGGCGGGCTGGAACGCGCCGCGCGGCAGTGCGCTGATCGGTGTGGCGCTGGAATCGTGGTGGGGCCGCAATGGCCGCCTGAGCCTGGGCTTCGACCAGCGTGTTGGTGGCGAAGGTGCGCGGCAGGCCGCCTTGCGCTACAGCACCGGCTTCTGAAGGACGGCTCGCGCCGGGTCATGCCCGGCGCGACATCGGCAGGTTCAACCGCCGCGCAGGTTGCCCAGGCGCGGGGTGCTGCGGCCCAGCGGCATCTTCAGCTTGCCGATCGACAGGATGCGGCTTTCGGCGATGCGGTCGGCGGCACGCTGCGGCGCGATGTTCTCGCGCTGCGACAGTTCGAAGATGCGGGTGAGGTTGTGGTAGATGCTGCGGATCAGGCGCATTGCGCGTTCGCGGTTGTAACCGTCGATCTCCAGCGACACGTTCATCACGCCACCGGCGTTGACTGCATAGTCCGGCGCATACAGGATGCCGCGCGCATGCAGCTCGTCGCCGATTTCCAGGCTCGACAGCTGGTTGTTGGCGGTGCCGCAGATGATCTTCGCCTTGATCCGCGGCAGCGTGTCGGCGTTGATCGCACCTTCCAGCGCGCACGGTGCGAACACGTCGGCGTTCACCTCGTGGATCTCATCCGGCTTGACTGCTTCGGCGCCGAAATCGCTGACCGCGCGATCAACCAGCGCGCTGTCCAGGTCGGTGACGTACAGCTTGGCACCGCGGTCGCGCAGCAGTTTCACCAGTTCCATGCCGATGTGGCCCAGGCCCTGCACGGCGATGCTGGTCTTGCCCACTTCCTCATGGCCGAACTTGAAGCGCATCGACGCCATCAGTGCCTGCAGCGCACCGTAGGCGGTGAACGGGGCGGGATCGCCGGAGCCACCATGGACCTGGTGCACGCCGGTCACGAACTGGCTTTCCAGGTAGATGTTCTCCATGTCGTTGACGTCGGTTCCGACGTCCTCGGCGGTGATGTAGCGCCCGCCCAGCGAATCGACATAGCGGCCGAAGGCACGGAACAGCACCTCGGTCTTGTCCACTTTGGGGTCGCCGATGATCACCGCCTTGCCGCCACCCACGTTGAGGCCGGCCAGTGCATTCTTGTAGGTCATCGTCCGGCTCAGCCGCAGCGCATCGGCCAGCGCCTCGTCGGTGCTGGCGTAGGGGCGCATGCGCACGCCGCCCAGGGCCGGGCCGAGGGTGGTGTTGTGGATGGCGATGATCGCCTTCAGGCCGGCGTCGTGGTTGTGGCAGAACACCACCTGTTCGTGGCCGGTGGTGGCGAGGGTTTCGAATAGCATGGCGTCTCCGATGGCGCGATCAGCGGCGAACTGCAGCGAACGGCCAGTGAACGGTAGGGTCCCAAAACAAAAAAAGCGACGTCGTCGGTGCAGGGGGACGGGTCGCGCGGCGCCATTCTAGTCCATTCCCCCGGCCGGTGCCGTCGACATCGGTGGCCTTCCGGTTAAAGAAGATGAAAGTTCGGCCGATGCTGCGACGACGGCGGGTGGCCGGATTCGCGTGAAGAGGCAGGGCGGTCAGTGACGGCAAGGGCACCACAACGACAGGGCGGGCGGCGATGACGCCGGCCTGGTGGCGATCACTGCGTGGCTGGCTGGCGCGCTCGACCGGGACGGCACCGTCCCGGTTGGCGGCGGCGTCGCGGCAGGCGGTGGCGGCGGCTGCGGCCAGCCTGCAGGGCGAGGCTCTGCCCTCGGCCGAGATCGCTGCACATCTGCAGCGTGGCCTGCATGCACTGGCCCTGTACCCGCGCCTGGCCGGTGAATCCACGGCGGTGCAGGCCGCGGGGTTGGGCGAGGCGGTGGCGCGCGCGCTGCAGGACCGGGACTGGGCGGCCCGTCAGCTGCCGCGCCGCCCGCAACTGCTGCCGCAGCTGATCCAGACGGTCAACGACGATGCTGCGTCGGCGCGGGTGATGGCGGCGATCATCGGCCAGGACCCGGTGCTGACCGGCAACCTGCTGCGCATCGCCAACAGCCCGGCCTACAAGGTGCACGAGCGCCCGGTGGAAAGCCTGCAGCGGGCGGTGACGCTGGTCGGTACCGAAGGCGTGCGACAGATCATCAGCGCAGTTCTGGTGCAGCCGGTGATGCAGGTGCAGTGCGAGGTGTTTCCGCAGTTCAGCACGATCATCTGGGAGCACGCACTGCTGGCCTCGCGCGCAGCCGCTGACCACGCGCGCACGGTCACTTTCGGCGATGCCTTCGCCGCCCAGTGGCTGGGCCTGGTACAGGGGCTGGGGGCCGCGCTGGTGATGCGCCAGCTGCTGCAGGAAGCGCAGGCACGAGATGAAACGGTGGAGCCGGCGCTGGCGCTGCAGCTGCTCCAGCAGTGGTCACTGCCGTTGGCGCAACGCGTGGCCGCGGCCTGGGAGCTGCCCGAGCCGGTGCACCAGGCGCTGGCGCCCGAGGCGGATGGCCCGCTGGCCGACAGCCTGCGCCTGGCCAGCGCGGCCGCAGCGGCCAGCCTGCTGTGCCGGCACGGACATGCCAGCCAGAGTCGCATGCTGGCCCTGCTTGAACAGTTGCCTTCGGCGCCGCCGCATGCGCTGCGCTGGATCTGGCGGCGCCTGCATGGGCGCAGCGTGGAAACACGGGATGACGCCGGACAGGAAGAGGCGGGTCCTGCGCCCTGAGCGCTACAGCTGCGATTCCACCGGCAGCCAGCTGATCACCCGCGCGGTCCAGCGCTTGCCCAGGCTGGCCCCGGGTTCGGCCTCCACCCAGTGCGGCGGTGGCTGCCGCTCCAGCCAGCGCAGGTCATCATCGCGCCCCAGCGCCAGCCACCAGCTGTGCTCCGGGCCGGCCAGGCGCAGGTACTCGTCGCGCAGCTGTGCACCGAGCACCGGGTCATCGAACAGCACGCCCATTTCGGTATTGAGGTAGGCCGAACGCGGGTCGAGGTTGAACGAACCGACGAAACCGCGGCGGTCATCGACCACGAATGCCTTGGTGTGCAGGCTGGCGCCGCTGCTGCCGAACAGGCTGGCATCCAGCTGGCCGTGTGCCTTCAGTTCGTACAGCTGCACGCCGGCCCTCAGCAGCGGCACCCGGTAGCCCATGTAGCCGCCGTGTACCGCTGCCACATCGTTGGCGGCCAGTGAGTTGGTCACCACCCCCACCTGCGCGCCGCGTGCGGCCAGCGCCGACAGCGCCTCGACCCCATCGTTGCCGGGCACGAAGTAGGGCGAGATCAACAGCGCACTGCGCCGCGTGCTGCGCAACTCGTCGCTGAGACGGCTGACCAGCCAGCCGCGGCGATCGTCATCGCGGTGCTTCATCGGCGGATCGGAAGCGATGTGCACGTTCGCGCTCCAGTGCAGCGGTTCCGGGCTGGGCCGCTGCAGCGCGCGCGACTCGGCCACGCGTTGCAGGTAGGGCTGTGCCTTGGCATGCATGGCATCCAGGTCCGACTGCCGTACCAGCTGCTGCAACTGTGCATCGGTATACGAGGCCAGCGCGGAAATCGGGATCGCCGTGCTGCTGTTCCAGTAGTCGTCGAAGATCTGGTTGGCCTGCTGCACGGCGGGGCCGGCCACCACCAGATCCAGGTCCTGGAAGTTCACATCGTCGCGCGCGCTGAAGTATTCCTCGCCGATGTTGCGGCCACCGACGATCGCGATGCGGCCGTCGGCGATCCAGCTCTTGTTGTGCATGCGGTGGTTGACGCTGAAAGCGCGTTGCACCAGTTCCAGCGTGCGCGCGATGCCGCTGCGGTTGCGGAACGGGTTGTACAGGCAGATCTCGATGTTCGGATGCGCATCGAGTGCCATCATCAACGCGTCCTTGTCCTTGGCGTTCATGTCGTCAAGCAGGATGCGCACGCGCACGCCGCGCTCGGCGGCGTCGTACAGCGCCTTGGCCATCAGATGGCCGATCAGGTCGTCGTGCCAGATGTAGTACTGCAGGTCCAGGCTGCGGCCTGCATGAGCGGTGATCATCGCGCGTGCGGCGAAGGCATCCATGCCATCACTGAGGAACGCCACGCCGGACTGCCCGGGGCGTGCGTCCTGCAGCGGCACGATCTGCTGGTCGATGCGGGTCTGCGCCGGCTGCAGTGGCAGCACATGCGAGGGTGCGCCCTGTGCCCGCGGGGTGAGGTGGTCGGCCAGCAGCAGCCCGGACAGGACCAGCAGCAACAGCGCGGCGAGGATGATCGCAGCGACGCGCAGCAGACGTCGCCACAAAGGCTTGGGCAGGCTCATGCCCCGATGGTAGAGCCACGCCGTGCGTGGATGAAAGCCAACAGACCTATCGCCGTAGATCCACGCCATGCGTGGATGGCAGGGACTTCGCGGTCAGAAGCGCTCGTCGCTGCCCAGGTAACGCCACTGCCCCGCAGGCAGCGGTCCCAGTGCCACGCGGCCAATCCGCAGCCGACGCACGGCCGCGACCTGCAGGCCGGCAGCGGTGACCGCCACGCGCAGGCCCTTGGCCGTCAGGCCCTTGCCGGCGAAGCGCAGGCGCTGCTCGCTCTGCCAGCTGACCTTGGCGCCGCCCGATTCCTGCTGCAGCCGCGCCATCAGCCACGGGCCGCGCTCGGGACCGCCTTCGGCCACTTCGATCAGGTATTCCTGTTCGGTGCGGCCCAGATTGCGCTGCAGATGGGCCAGCGTGGCCGGGTCCTGGCTGACCACCACCAGGCCGCTGTCGCTGGCCGGAAGCGAGGCGGCCAGCTGCAGGCCGTGGAAGTGACGCTGAAGCGGACGGATGTCGCTGGCATCAAGTTCGCTGCGGCTGTCACTGCTGACCAGCGCACACAGGGTTTCAGCGGCAACGCCTGCCGGCTTGTGCAGCAGCATGCTGACCCGCTCGGCCTTTTCATCGCTGGCCTGCTCGGCCACGACGATCACCGCGCTGTCATCGACCGGGCGCTGCGGCTGCTCGACCACCTCGCCATTGACGCTGACCCAGCCGCCTTCGATGTAGCGCCGCGCTTCACCGCGCGGGATGCCGAGCAGGGCGGACAGGCGTTTGTCGAGACGGATCGGTTCCATGGCGGAAAGGTCAGGCAGGGGGCGCGCAGTGTAGCCGCTGCGGCCGGTCAGCGCTGGCCGCGGTTGGCCAGCTCGGTCAGGTACAGGCGGGTATCGAACTCCAGCTGCAGGTACTCCGGCTCCATGTGCTGGCACAGCTGGTAGAAGGCCTTGTTGTGATCGGCTTCCTTCAGGTGGGCCAGTTCATGCACCACGATCATGCGCAGGAACGCCGCTGGTGCCTGGCGGAACACGGTGGCGATGCGGATCTCGCGGCTGGCCTTGAGGCGACCGCCATGCACGCGGGAGATGGCGGTATGGGTGCCCAGCGCATGCTTGATCACTTCCAGCGTGTTGTCGTAGCAGACCTTGTTGAGCGGCACCGACTTGCGCAGGTAGCGGTCCTTCAGCTCCTGCGTGTAGTCGTACAGCTGGCGGTCGCTGCGCACCTCGTGCGGATCGGGATAGCGCTGCTGCAGCCAGGGGCCGAGCTTGCCCTGCGCCAGTAGTTCACTGACCTGGGCGACCAGGGGTTCGGGATAGCCGGTGAGGTACTTCAGGACTGCCATGCAGGGGCGGCGGGGCGTCGGTAGAATGGGGCATCCAAGATTACACGCGGTACGCATCGACCATGGCAAAGCCCAACGCGCTGCAGGAACAATTGCTCAAGGCCGGCCTGGCCAAGAAGTCGCAGGCCAGCGCTGCCGCGAGCGCGCAGGCCAAGGCCCGGCAGGGCAAGGCCGAATCGACCTCGGCCGATGTCCAGCGCGAGGCTGAACGGGCCCGCGCCGAGAAGGTCGAGCGCGACCGCGCACTGGCCGCCGAGCGCAATGCCCAGGCCAGGCAGGCTGAACAGAAGGCCCAGGGCCGG
Organism: Stenotrophomonas sp. 86428_Sma; assembly: GCF_056481585.1. NCBI lineage: Bacteria > Pseudomonadati > Pseudomonadota > Gammaproteobacteria > Lysobacterales > Lysobacteraceae > Stenotrophomonas > Stenotrophomonas sp. 86428_Sma. The sequence continues at coordinate 3,603,117 of NZ_CM151156.1, read as the reverse complement.
CAGATCATCACGGCCCATGCCGTGCCTCACAAGGGCGACGACGAGTACCGCTTCAGCGATGGCGCGGCGATCCGCACCCTGCTGATCGACCCCAAGCTGCGCAAGGCGCTGTCGGTGGGCGTGCTGGTCATCGTTGCCCACGGCGAGGGCTACGCCCTGCTGCCGCGCGCCGCTGCCGAAAAAGTGCGTGAACGCGCCCCGGAGGCGATCATCGTCGACCACTGCCAGCCGGGCTCGACCGCCGAGATCTCCACCGGCAATGCCGAGGACGACGCCTACTACGCGCAGTTCCAGGTGCCGGACGACCTGGTCTGGTAAGCCAAAAAGGGGACGGAGGGGATTAAGCCGCAAATGGCCTGCTCCGGCCCGTCTGCCTTCTGCTCAGCTTGCTGAAGGCCTGCCGGTCATGGCTCGGCGCTACCGTTTACTGCGCGGTGTATCGTCCCCATATCAGGCGACACACCTGCGGAGGATGGCCATGGCCACCGGTTGGGCGGGAGACGGCGCGGTCCAGGACCAGATCGACGCCACCGTCGACGATGCGATCGCCCGCGCGCGGCGCCAGCTGCGCGAGGGGCCTGGTCTGGAACATTGTGAGGAATGCGACGCGCCGATCCCGTTGGCGCGGCGCCAGGCCGTGCCCGGGGTACGGCTGTGCGTGGCGTGCCAGCAGGCGCATGACGACGAAGCGCAGGCGCATGCCGGCTACAACCGGCGTGGCAGCAAGGACAGCCAGTTGAGGTAAAGGTTGTTCGGCAGGGCTTGCAGCCCTGCACCTGCCGAAGCCTTCAAGCCAAGGCAACTTCAACGTCAAAAGCGGGCATTCCGCAGGTAGGCGGGACGGTGTGGGTAGGCAGGACACGCCGTAAACCCCCCTCCGGGGCCCGGCACAGCCGCCAGCGGCTGGGCCGGGCCCCGGAGGGGGACTTGCAGCGTCCCCCTCAACCGGATCCACACCGCCAACCCACGAAATGCCGGCTGTTGCTGGTGCTGTTGCTCCCGCTCGTAGCAGGTGCAGGGCGCAGCCCTGCCGAAAACCACCCTCAACCGTCGCCCTGGATGCCGCCGGGGGCCTGCGCCGGGTCGCGCCAGCGGCGCACCGTGCGCTGGAAGAACAGGTTGTTCGGCAGCTGCAGCACCGTGCCCTCGTGGCCGTCGCCGGTTTCCTGCAGCGTGGTGTAGATCAGGTTCACGTCGATCACCCGGCCCTTCAGGCCCGGCTTCTCGCCGTTTTCCAGCACCTCGATGTAGTCGTGCAGGCGGAACGGGCGGGTGGTGAAGATCAGCAGCGTGCAGAAGATGTTGGACAGCACGCTCCACGCCGCGAAGAAGGCCACCGCGCCCACGGCTGCAAAGCCGGTGAACGCGGTCCACAGCACCGACGGCTTCGCGCCGAGCAGGCTGAGGATGTACAGCAGGGCACTGAAATAGACCACGAAACTGGTGATCCGGCGCGCACCCATCACCATCTCTGGCGGCAGCGTGTAGTGCTCGGCGAAGCGGCGGATCAGGCGACGGGCGAGCACGCGCAGGAGCCATGCGACCAGCAGCACCAGTACGATCTGCAGGGCGACGCCGGCGTAGTTCAACCACGGGTGGGTCCAGGCGGGCAGGTGATCCTTCAACGACAACATCATGGGGCGAAAACAGGCGGCGGGAACGGCCCCTGATGTTACCCGGCGCGTGCGGGGGATTCGACCGCCGGGTTCCAGGCCACGCACACCAGTTCCTGGCGGTTCTGCTGCAGGCAGGCGCGGCCATTGTCGGGACGCAGCTGCAGTGACAGGCCCAGCGCCTGCAGCAGGACACAGGCGGTGATCACCAGCAGGGCGGCGCAGGATGGGCTGGACATGGCAGGACTCCTGGACGGCAATTTCGCGAAGGACCTTTCATGGATGCAGCAGCCACCCAAAAGGTTGCATGCCATCGATCATCGATCGGCTCTAAACCTTTTCCCGGGTCGCCGCATCCAAGCGATATGCTCGACACCACCATGCCCGCGCCGCCTGCCGCCAACGACGCCGTCGATGAACCCGCCCTGGTGCGGGCGGCGGCCGCCGGTGATACCGCTGCCTATGAACTGCTGTACCGGCGCCACGCGCCCCGTGTATTCGCTGTGCTGTGGCGGCTGTGTGGCGGCCAGCAGGCACGCGCCGAGGACGCGCTGCAGGAAGCGTTCCTGCAGGCGTGGAAGGCGCTGCCGGGCTTCCGTTTCGAGAGCAGCCTGTCGACCTGGCTGCACCGGCTGGGCGTCAACGCGGCACTGATGGAGCTGCGCGGACGTGCGGGCGGGCAGGATCACGACAGCCTCGACGAAGTGGACGGAGGGTTGCAGGAGCTGGCAGTGCACGATCGTTGCGCCGGCACCGAACGCGACCTCGAACGGGCACTGTCGACACTGCCGCCACGGGCACGTGCGGTACTGGTACTGCACGACATCGAAGGCTGGAAACACCAGGAAATCGCCGAACAGCTGCAGATGGCCGTCGGCAGTTCCAAGGCACAGTTGCATCGTGCGCGCGGCCTGTTGCGCGCACGGCTGGGAGACATGACATGAGTACACACGACCACGATTCCGACCACGATCTGCTGGCCCGGCTGCGCGCGCTGCCGACCGAACGCGGCGTACCCACCGATGGCTGGGTACGACTGTCGGCGCAGCTGCCGCCGCGTGAACCGCAGGCGGCACCTGCGCCGGGCGACAACGTGGTGGCCCTGCCAGCGCGCTCGCGGCGTCGCTGGTGGCTGCCGGTCGGTGCGGCATTGGCGGCCAGCCTGGTGCTCTACGCGGTGGCGCCGTGGCGCCATGCGCAGCCGGACGCGCCGGTGCCGTCTACCCTGCAGCTGCAGGCGGCGGTGATGACCGAGCAGTACCAGCAGGCCGTCGCTTCGCTGCCCGATGGGCGGGCGCCGGAATGGCAGCCGGCGCTGCACGAACTGGATGAAAGCGCAGCGCAGATCCGTGCCGCCTTGGCGCAGGACCCGCGTGCGCCGCACCTGCTTGGCCAGCTCAAGCGCACCTACGCGCTGCGGCTGGAATTGACCCGGCAGGCGGCCTATGCCGCCGAGTCCGGCTTGACGACCTGAGGAGACCCCCATGACCCGAACCCTGATTTCCTGCTGTGTCGCGCTGCTGCTGGCCCCTGCCGTGGCGCTGGCCGACACCCGCATCGACGAGCGCCACACCCTGGCCGCGGGCGGTCGCATCGAGCTGAGCAATGTGGCCGGCAAGGTGACCGTGCGTGGCTGGGACCGCAATGACGTGCAGCTCACCGGCACGCTCAGCGACGGCCTGCAGCTGCGTCAGGAGAAAAGTGCCAACCGTGTGCGCTGGGAGATCGAATACCCGCGCCGCAGCAGCAATGGTGGCGCGACGCTGGTACTGAACGTGCCGCGCTCGGTGGAGCTGCTGCTGAGCACGGTCAGCGCCAGCCAGGACATCAGTGGCATCGATGTGCGACGGCTGCAGGCCGACACGGTCAGCGGCAGCCTGAGCGCGGCTGGCCGCAGTGGCGACAGCAAGCTCAACACGGTCAGTGGCAGCGTCAGCGCACGCCTGCAGACGCCGAAGCTGGACGTGAACACGGTCAGTGGCCGGATCGAGGCCGGCGGCGGCGTGTCCGGTGATATCGGTGCGCAGACGGTGTCCGGCCGGGTCGAGGTGGACGCCGGGCGCGTGCAGCGGCTGGCGGTGGAGACCGTCTCGGGCAGCATCGATCTGGCAGCGGCCGGGTTGGCTCCCGGCGGCCGCATCAACGTCGAATCGGTCAGTGCCTCGGTTACGCTGAGCCTGCCGCGCACGGTGTCGGCACAGCTGTCGGTGAACAGCTTCAGTGGTTCGATCAACAGTGACGCCGGGCAGGTGGAGCGGCCGCGCTATGGGCCGGGCAGCCACCTCGATACGCGTCTGGGCGGCGGTGATGGTGACATCCGCATCCAGTCGCATTCGGGCAGTGTGCGGGTACGCCTGGACCGCTGAACGCGATCCGGCAGGCCGCGGCGGCAGCGCCGCCGCGGTCGATACTGGGTCAGCTGGCTTTCTTCAGTGCCCAGGTGGTGCCGAGGACTTCGATCTTGCCACCGGCCTTGCGGAACGCTGCCAGGTCCGAAGCGATCGAATCGCTGCTGACCACTGTGCTGGCGGCCGCGCCCTTGCGTTCGCTGCGGATGCTGTTGCTGGCCTTCGCGGGGGTCTTTGCCTTGCGGGGCATGGTTGCTCCTGTCAGGTGGAAGGGGAGGAAAGCGCCCAGGCATCGGCCTGGCGCAGGTAGTCCTGCCGCTCGCGGCGGCAGTCATCGCCGCCCATCGAAAACTGGCGGCAGATCGCCGGGCGCTGCGAATAGATCGTGCAGCGCAGGTGATAGGGATCGATCGCTGCGCACCAGCCTTCCTCGTTGCGCGCCATCACGGCACGGCCGTGGGTGTCGCGTGACAGGAACTGGCCGGGCACGTGGTCGCCGGGCTGCAGCAGCACGGGCAGCCGGCAACAGACCGCGTCACAACGGCGGCAGTCGATGGGTGCAGGTGCTGCGTCAGGTTGTAAGGCCACAGGGGCCTGGCGGGTGCCCAAAGCGGGTCTCGATGGCGGCTCAGGTGCTGCGCGGACCATGAACGAGCCAGGAAGGCATGGCCGCTAGGCCCGCGGGGCGGGCCAGGCTGCACTGTGGACACACACCGGCGTGGCCGGCGGAAGGTGCAGCGTGGTTCTAGCCGACCAAGAGTAACTTAGACCGCGTAACGTTTTGTTAATCCTGGCTGGCTGCCGCCAGCGCAAGGCCCTGGACCACGCCCAGCGAGGGCTCGCCGTGGACCATGCGGGCCTCCGGGAAGGCCTCGGCCACGGCCTGGCGCAGGTAGCCGGCACGGGACATGCCGCCGGTCAGGAACACCGCATCCGGGTCGCCGCCGATGTCGCTGCGGACCTGGGCCAGCAGCTCGCGGATCTGCTCCAGGTAGCCATGGGCGGCGGCGGCCAGGCCGTCGGCGCTGCTGTCGGCATGCAGGTCGCGGGCGATGTAGTCCAGCGTGCTGCGGTGTTCGCTGGCGGCGCTGAGGGCAATCTTGGCGCGTTCGACATCGCGGTACAGGCGGGCGGTGTTGCCGGTGTCCTGCAGGGCCTGCAGGCGCGCGCCCCACGGTTCGTCGACATGGTCGTATTTGTGCTGGCGGAAGTCGCGCTGGCGGGTCATGTCCTGCACGGTGGCCGCTTCCACGTAGTGGTGGGCGGGCACGCGGGTGATGCCGCGGCCGAACAGCGGCATGTAGCTGGACAGGCTCAGCGCCAGGTCGATATCGGTACCGCCGCGGGCGATACCCCAGGCGCGGTGGATGCGCGGGGCGTCGTCGCCGCCGACTTCGGCATGCGCGATGTCGGTGGTACCGCCGCCGATGTCAACGATCACCGCCTGGTGCCGCTCGCGGCTTTCGGCGTGGTAATGCATGGCCGCCGCGGCCGGTTCCTCGAGGAAATCGATCTGGTCGAAACCGGCCTGGGTGGCGGCTTCGCGCAGGATGTCCAGTGCCTGATCGTTGCCGGCCGCGCCGATCGAGCTGCGGAACTGCACCGGGCGGCCGAGCAGGGCGGCACGCAGCGGCTGGCCAAGCTGGGCGCTGGCGGTCAGGCGGATGTGCTCGAGGATGTGCGCGGCGATGCCGGTGATGGTCTGCTTCGCGCGCGGGTGCAGGTTGTAGCCCAGCATCGACTTCGGGCTCTGCACCAGGTTGCCTTCGTGTTCCTCGAAATAGGCTTCCAGCGCGTCGTCGCCGTAGACCGCGTTCTGCAGCAGGTCGCTGGCGCTGCGCTCCTTGCCGGCGCGGGCTTCCATCCATTCCCGGCGCAGTGCGCGCAGGGCTTCGCGGCGCAGCGCCTGCGGCGTGCGTTCCTGGCCGGCGGCGCGGGCCGCGCGCGCGGCGCTGTCGATCATCTGCTGCAGCTCGTGTTCCTGGCCGGCGTCGAGCTGGAAGTCATCCGGGTCGGGCACCACGCCGGGGAAGTACACGCTGGTACGGAACTGCTCGGCGTCGCCGAAGCGGATCGGCAGCAGTTTCCCCTCATGCACGATGGCGGCGGCGGAGTTGCTGGTACCGAAGTCGATGCCGAGGCGCATGGGGAGTTCCGGGGGCGATCAGGGGCCGCGCACTCTGCTGCAGTTCGTCGCCGACTGCAAGTTCCTGCGGCCTTCTGTTCTGGATGGGGGTTCCGGATCGGGTCATGCGAGCCGCCGGGCGCTGGCCGGAAAAGGGCAGCGAGCCAGGCGGTTACAATGGCGGCTGTTGATTCACTTTGAGGTACTTGCTGATGTCTTCTGCCCCCGCCTGCCCGCAGTGCACCCTGGAAAACACCTACGCCGATGGTGCGCTGTGGATCTGCGCCGACTGCGGTTTCGAATGGACCGCCGAGGAAAGCGCCGGTTCCACCCTGGTCGTGCGTGACAGCAACGGCAACACCCTGCAGGCCGGCGACACCGTCACCGTGATCAAGGACCTGAAGGTCAAGGGCTCCTCGATCCCGCTCAAGCAGGGCACCGTGATCCGCAACATCCGCCTGGTCGAGGATGACGCCGAGCACATCGAAGGCAACTCGGACAAGATCAAGGGCCTGGTCCTGAAGACCTGCTTCCTCAAGAAGGCCTGATCACCTTCAGCGCTTGGCCTGCTGCTGCGCGCGCCAGCGGGCCAGGCTGTCCAGCTTGGCCTGGTAGCGCGCCTGCTCCGGCGCGCCCCCCAGTTCCTGTGCACGCAGCAGTTCGCGATCGGCGCGCTTGAGCTGGCCAGCCAGGAAATAGACGCGTGCCAGCCCGAAGTGGAACTGATGCGCGGTGTCATACAGGCGAACGGCCTGCCGGTAATAGCGGATCGCCTGGTCCAGCTGGCCGGCACGTTCGGCCTTGGCGCCGAACATGTACTGCGCGAACGGGTCTTCGCGCTGCACCGACTTCAACCGGTGCTCAAGTGACTGCGCCTGCGCGGTCAAGCCCAGGCTGCGGAACAGCGCGGAGGCATTGGTCAGTGCGGCATCCTGGCGGCCTTCCAGCTGCAGCGATCGGTCCAGCGCCTGCCGCGCCGCCTCGTTGTTGCCTTCGCGGTGGTCGAGCACGCCGAGGTTGTTCCACACCGGAGCGAACCCGCTGTCCTGAGCCAGGGACGCGTCGAAGAATGCACGCGCGCCGACGAAATCACCGTCGGCGAGGCGCTCCGCACCCCGGTTGTTGTAGAAGTGCGCCAACGCCCGCGCACGGCTGACGGGAACCGGGCCGCGGCGGTCATAGAGCACATTGCGATCCAGATCGACGGTACCGAAACGCCCACCGACGTCGACACCGGCGTTGACGTGGCCGACGCTGTAGACCACGCCCGCGTCCTGGTCCTGGTACCAGGACACCACCTGCCCGACTTCCTGCACGCGGGCCTGGATGCCAGCCTCCCGCGCAAGCGTCACGAACAGCAGGGTGAAGGCCAGGCAGTTGGCGCGGCGGTGCTGCCAGATATCGCTGACGGTGTAGGTCGCATTGGCGTCGTACTGCAGGTCCAGCCCGTGCTGGTCGAAGATCATCTCCACGAGCGCCTGCAGCCGCTGGTCGCGGGAGTAGCTGCGCTGGATCACCTGCTTCTGGAGCATCGCGCGCAGGTCCGCGGGAATGGCGAACACTTCTTCCGGGGTCGGCACACGTGCGGCCGACACGGTGATGGTCGGGGTCGTCACCACATCGGCGGGCGGTGCCTGGCCTGCGCCGAAGGCAGGAGCACAGAAGGCCAGCAGCGAAAGAGTGAGGCAATGGGCGGCAGAACGGTACATGACGGTTCCCGGCAGCGGCGGGCGCTCCCGCCTGTGGCGAGTGTATGCCCATGGATGTCCGGCTGCAGCGACCGTTGGTCGGCGCCGCGTTCATCCACAACCGGTGTGGACCAGCGCTCGACAAAGCTGTGGACAACTGGCTCCGGGCCCCGCCCGGCAAGCGTTGTGAGTGCGTGGTGAAAAAACCGCCAGCTTGCCCGGCGCCGGCGCAGGCGGGATGATCCGGTCATGGACTTCTCACCGCTGACGCTTGCCCCGGCGCAGTGGCAGGCGCTGCAGGACAGCTATGCAACGCCGCCACGGGCCTACCACCACTTCGGCCATGTGCGCGCGGTGCTGCAGCACTGCCAGGAGGTCGCCGACGGCCCCGGCTGGAAGCAGCCGGCCGAGATCTATCTGGCCGTGCTCTATCACGATGCGATCTACCAGGCGGGGCGCAAGGACAACGAGGCGCGTTCGGCGCAGCTGGCTTTGCAGGCGATCACACAGGCGCCAGAGCTTGCCACTGTCGACGCCGCTCGCGTGCAGCAATTGATCCTGCTGACCGCCCGCCACGGCGCGCTTGGTCCGGAGGATGTGGATGCCGAGGCGGCGCTGTTCCTGGACTGCGACATGGCGATCCTGGCCGCGCCGGAACCGGTGTTCGCTGCCTATGACCGTGGCGTGGCCGAAGAATACAAAGGGGTGGTGCCGGGCTTCCTGTACCGTGCCGGCCGTCGCCGCTTCCTGCAGGGCCTGCTGCGCGCTCCGCGGATCTTCCTCAGCGGGTTCTTCCACCAGCGCCTGGACGCGGCCGCCCGTGACAACCTGCGACGTCAGCTGGGCGTTTGAGCCGGCCCGGTACACTGGTGACCTGTTTCCAATGATTGCCGTTTCCGACCGTGTCCGTCCCTGATCCCGATCCCCGCCCGCTGCCACCGGAAGAACCCGGCCCCAACGAATGCTGCGGCAGTGGTTGCCCGCTGTGTGTGCTGGACCTGTATTCCGATGAGCTGCAGCGCTACCGCAAGGCGCTGGCCGAGTGGAAGACGCGGCATCCAGAGGCCGCACCATGAGCCGTGCACGCCCGGCGGCGGTGCTGGCGCTGGTGGCACTGGTGCTGTTCGTGGCCACCGCGCTGTGGACCCAGGTTGCGCGCAGTGATCTGGACTGGGTGCGGGCGACCTTGAGCCTGTACCTGCACGGGCCGTGGGGGCTGGCATTGCGCGCTGCCTACTGCCTGCTGGCGCTGGCCATTGCGGCGCTTGGCATTGCGCTGTATCGCGGCAGCATCGGCCCGCGGCGCAGTGCGGCCGCACCATTGCTGTTCACGGTTTCCGCGCTGGGCCTGGCGACGGTCGCCATCGGCGACAGCTGGCTGCCTGAAGCAACACCGCTGCTGGCACGGTTCATCCATGGGCTGGCAGCCAACACGGCGTTCCTGTGTGCCAGCGTCGGCATGCTGCTGCAGGCCTGGTATCTGCGCCGCGAACCGGGTTGGCAGTCCGCTGCGGGCCTGCTCTGGGGCTGGGCATGGCTGGCCTTTGTGCTGCTGTGGCTGCATGTGCTGTGGCGTGGTGGTCCACCGCGTGGGCTGGGACAGAAAGTGGTGATCGCGGTGATCGTTGGCTGGCTGCTGTATCTGGCGATGGCCCTGTACCGTCGCAGCCGTCGGGCCGCAGCCCACTGAATCCCCAACGGCCTGCGCCGGTACGTGCCGTGCACGCGGCGGCGGCGTATCGTGTGCGCATTCCATCGGGGATGCGATATGAAGCGTGCAGGGCTGGGCAGGGCAATGGGTGTGGTACTGGCGCTGGCCGCGCTGCCGGCAACGGCGGCCGTGACCCCGCAGCAGTTCAGCCATGGGCGGTTCGAGCAGATTCCGGTGCACATGCCATCCGGCACGCCGCAACGGGTGGTGATCTGGTTCCACGAACCCACGGCCGGTGGTGACACCAGCCGCCTGCCGATCGAGGCCCTGCGTGCCGATGGCGCGCTGGTCGCGGCAGTGGACATTGCGCACCTGCGCGGTGTGCTCAAGCGCGAGGGGGACCTGACCTGTTCGTTCGGTTCCGGTGACGTCGAGAATTTCTCACGTTGGCTGCAGGCCTCGCTGCATCTGCCCGGCTACCACCTGCCGCTGGTCGGCGGTGATGGCGAAGGTGCCGAGATGGCCTATTCGCTGGCAGCGCAGGCCGATACCCAGGTGTTTGCCGGTGTACTGACCACCGGCTTCTGCCCGGACCACAACCACCAGCGCATGGTCTGCGGCGATGGTGTGAAGCACGACAGGCTGCAGCCGGCCGAACTGAATTTTCCGTGGTTGAGCGCGGCCGGTGACCGCGGCTGCAAGGTCGGCCAGGCCAGCGCGTTCGTGCAGCAGGTCGCGATGGCACGCGAGTTCAAGCGCACCGCGCGCGGTGATGCGTCACCGGGCCTGGTGGCTGCGGCACGGGTGATCGGCGCGCAGGCCGGCGTCAGCCTGGCACCGCCGCCTGCTGCACTGAAGGGCCTGCCCGTGGTGGAAATGCCGGCGACCGGCAGCGGCGATACGCTGGCGGTGTTCGTCTCCGGTGACGGTGGCTGGGCTGGCCTGGACAAGAACGTGGCGTCGTCACTCAACGAGCATGGCGTGGCGGTCGTCGGCATCGATTCGCTGCGCTACTTCTGGAGCAAGCGCACACCGAAGGGCTTTGCGGGCGACCTGCAGAAGATCATCGACCACTACCGCCAGCAATGGCACCGCGACAAGGTGATGTTGATCGGTTTCTCGCAGGGCGCCGACGTGCTGCCGGCCACCATCAACCAGCTCGACGTCGGCACCCGTGAGGCGCTGGAGCGCATCGTGCTGCTGTCGGTGGGCAGGAAGGCCGACTTCGAATTCCATGTCAGCAACTGGCTGGGCGGTGGCGGTGACGGCCTGCCGATTGCACCGGAAGTGGCCAGGCTGCCGGCGGAAAAAACGCTGTGCGTGTACGGCGACAAGGATGAGGACGCGCTGTGCCCGGATCTGCCGGCCAATGACGGCGTGAGGAAGGTGAAGCTGCCGGGCGATCACCATTTCGGTGGCGATTACGACCGCCTCGCCGAAGTGATCCTGAAGGGCGGGGTGTAGCGTTTGGTAGACGCCGATCTTGGTCGGCGCTGGGGCTGAAGGTGCCGTGGAATGAGCGTGTCGACCAAGGTCGACACCTACCAGGCGCATGTAGCGTCGAGCCACGCTCGACGGCTGTTGGTAGACGCCGACCTTGGTCGGCGCCGGGGCTGAAGGTGCCGTGGAATGAGCGTGTCCACCAAGGTCGACACCTGCCGGGTGGCAGGTAGCGCCGGGTCATGCCTGGCGGATCGCGGCTTCAATTCCGCCGCGGATCCAGCGAGATCAGGCGCGTGGCATCCAGCAGCGCGGCCGGCAGATGCATGCCGCCGGGCGCGGCGAGATAGCGCGGCCGCCACTGCGGATCGAACTTCGATTTGAAGCGGCGCAGGCCACTGAACCCGTAGAAGCGTTCGCCGTGCCGCGCCAGCAGACCGGCCAGTCGGTTCCAGCGACCGGCCAGCCGATGCTGTGCCAGCCCGGACAACGGTGCCATGCCCAGCGAGAAACGCGCATAGCCCTGCGCGCGGCCCCACAGGAACAGTTCGATGAAGAGGAAGTCCATCGTGCCCTTCGGTGCTTCGTTGACGTGGCGCATCAGGTCGACCGACAGCTCGGCGCCAGCCGGTGCCTGCCACAGGTTGGCGAACGCCACGATCTGGCCCTCGGCTTCGACCAGCGCCACCGGGAAGCGCACCAGGTAGTCCGGGTCGTAGCTGCCCAGCGAGAAGCCCTTCTCATCGCCGGCCTTGTCTTCCAGCCACGCGTTGGAAATTGCGTGCAGGCGCGGCAGCAGGCTGGGAATTTCCTCCACCGGTGCCACGCGGAAGGACAGGCCACCGCGCTTGCCCCGGTTCCAGGCTTGGCGCAGATCGGCGCGTTCGCGGCCTTCCAGGCCGAAGTCGTGCAGCGGCACCATCGCTTCCTCGCCCAGCTTGACCAGGCCCAGGCCCAGGTCGAGGTAGGTCTGCCAGTAGGTCTCGCCCACCTGGTAGAACACCGGGCGCAGGCCCAGCCGGTCGGCTTCCTCGCGGAAGCGCCAGATCAACGCGCGCGCCACGTCAGGCGGGCCGACCGGATCGCCCATCGCGATCAGCGAACCGCCGTAGCGTTGCATCATCACGAAGCCCTGTTTCGCGTCATCGCGCAGCACCGCCTTGTCGGCGGTCAGTACCAGGCAGGCCTGGGTATCGGTGGCACCGGCCAGTACCGGCGCCAGGGACTGCAGCGTGGCCTCGTCGGCGGCTGGCAGCGGGCTGCGCGTGCTGTGCAGCAGCCGCGCCAGGCCGAACATCACCAGCGCGATGGCGACCACCAGCAACGCACGCAGTGCGCGCGGTGCATTGCCCGACACCGCGAACTGCCACCACAGCTCGTTCTGGTATTCGACATGACTGTAGGTGAAGAACAGCAGCCAGGTGACCGCAACCAGCACCAGGCCGAGATTGCGCAGCCACGGCCACGACCAGGCTTCGTCCAGCAGGGCACCCTGGCGGTAGAACTCGCGGCGTGCGGCCCACAGTGCCATCGCCACCAGCACTGCCGAGACCGCGATCAACAGCTGGCCACCACGCAGCCACAGCGGCAGCGGGGTGATCACGCACACTGCCATCGCCAGCACCCACGCCGCATGGCTGCGCCGGGCCAGGCCCTGGCCGATCAGCAGCAGTGCAACGCCGCTGAGGCTGCCAATCAGATGGGATGTCTCCAGGATCGGCAGCGAGGCATTGACCAGGTGACGGCGAGGCGTCGGCAGCGTGCCGTCGATGACCAGCGCGGCGCCGATGCTGAACACCGCCAGCGCGATGATCTGCGGAAGCCACGGGCGCAGCGCGTTCCAGCCGGCACGCGTTGCTCCGGCGCTGGCCTGCAGCGGCTGCCGCAGGGCAGGCGCAAGGGCGAGCAGGGTGGCCAGCACCAGCGGCAGCACGTAGTAGGTGACGCGATAGATCAGCGCCGCCGCCAGCACCGCAGCCGGTGCCACCTGTGGCAACAGCTTCAACAGGCTCCATTCGAATACGCCCAGGCCCGCGGGAACCGTCGAGACCAAGCCGGCCAGCACTGCCACCAGGTACAGGCCGACGAAGCCCGGCAGGCCGGTCGGCGTGGAGTCCGGCAGCAGCACGTAGAACGCGGCACTGGCCAGCACCAGTTCGATCACGCTGAGTACGGTGACACCCAGCATGGTGCGGCGGTCGGGCAACCAGAGTGCATGGCCGAACACGCTGAACTGCCGTCCCTCGCGGCCGACCAGCAACACGGTGCCCACAAATGCGAGCAGGGCGGCCACGCCGACCACGCGCACCGCGTCTGGATTCAACGGCAACGCCAATGCCGCCGCTGCCGGTTCCATGCACAGCGCCACACTGATCAGCAGCCATGCACCGAACACGAAACCGAGCGTGCTCATCAGCACCACCTGCCCGATCTGCGCCAGGTCCAGGCCGGCGCTGCGGTAGCCACGCAGGCGCACCGCGCCGCCGGTCAACGCGGCAAAACCCACGGTCTGGCCCAGCGTGTGCGCAAGGAAGGCGGTGATGCCGACGCGCGCGGGGTGCACGCGGATGCCGCTGCGACGCAGGCCGATGGCATCGAAACCGATCAGGCAGGCGTAACTGGCCAGGCCGAGTACCACGGTGAGCGCGATCTGCGTGCCGCTGAGCTGCCGGAACGCCTGGCGGATGGCGCGATAGCCGTGCTCGTCGAACTCGTTGGCCAGGCCGTGCAGGGCCAGGGCGAGGATCAGCAGGGGGATGACGATGGTGGCAACCCGCTTCCAGGTTGGCGTGGAAGAGGCAGTGGTGGAATCGACGGGGGCGGTCATCGGCGCAAGGGTGCGGCAGGAGGGGCGAGGGCGGTGTCAACGCGGGCGTGGCGCATCGTGCGCCTGTCATCGTCATTTGACCAGTGGGACCGTCGGAGCCCGGTAGTGACGTGTCGCGGAGGATGCCCGTGCACCCACCGTCGACCGGTTTGGAGGACAATGCAGGCCTGATCAACCGCAGGAGCCACGCCCATGATGGAGCGTTACGACGTCGGACCGCGCATGTCCGAAATGACCGTATACAACAAGGTCGCCTATCTCTCCGGCCAGATTCCGGAAGACACCAGCCAGGACATCACCGGCCAGACCCGGCAGGTGCTGGCAGAAATCGACAAGCTGCTGGCGTTGGTCGCCAGTGACCGCCAGCACGTGCTGCGCGCCGAGGTGTTCCTGGCCGACATGGTTGACTTCGACGGCATGAACAAGGCGTGGGATGAGTGGGTGGTCGAGGGTGCGACCCCGGCGCGTGCCACGGTCGAGGCCAAGCTGGCCCACGCTGACTGGAAGGTCGAGATCGTAGTGACGGCGGCGGTACCGTAACGGCAGGCAAGGTCAGGTCCCACCAGCGGAGGGTAGAGTCGACGGTTAGTCGACTATCGCGCGCAGCGCGGGGTTTTGCGCCGCCGGAACGAAGAGCAGTCGACAAACAGTCGACTCTACCCCGCCGCTCCACTGCCGGTTGGTCTGATGGCTACGTTGGCACCAGCTCGATGCAGTCCACCGGGCACGGTGGAATGCACAGCTCGCAACCGGTGCACAGATCGGCAATGACCGTGTGCATGTACTTGGCGCCACCGACGATGGCATCCACCGGGCAGGCCTGGATGCACTTGGTGCAGCCGATGCAGTCGGCTTCCACGATCAATGCCACCTGCGGCGCCTTGTGCTCGCCGCGCGAACGATCAAACGGAATGGCGGGTACGTCCAGTACCTGCGCCAGTGCGCGCGCGCCAGCGTCGCCGCCCGGCGGGCAGCGGTCCACGCCTGCCTCGCCGCGCGCCATGGCCTGCGCATACGGGCGGCAGCCGTCGTAGCCGCATTGCCCGCATTGGGTCTGCGGCAGCAGGCGGTCGAGGCGTTCGGTCAGGGGAGGAATCAGGCTCATGCGTGGCGAAGGCTGCGCGTTGGGGTTACTTCAAGGGTTTGCCACGGAACCAGCGCTCGTGGGCCAGCGCCAGCATCGGCTTGTCCTCGGAACTGTCACCGTAGGCATGGATGCGCACGTAACGCGACAGATCGAACTGGCGGCGGATGTGCTCGACCTTGCGCGGGCCACAGTCGCCACCGGCGTAACGGCCGGTCAGGCGTCCGTCCTGGCTCTCCAGCCGGTTGCAGATCAACTGCAGGCCCAGCTGCTCGCACCACGGCCGCAGGTACAGGTCCAGCGAGCCGGACACGATCACCACGGTGTGCTGCTGTTCCTTGTGCCAGCGGATCTGCTCCAGCATTTCCGGGCGCACCACGTCGGGCAGGAACTCACGCGAGAAGCCGGCGGCCAGCGTGGCGATGTCATCGCTGTGGCGGTCGCTGAAGGTCAAACGGGTGACGCGCGCGCGGATGCGCTCGGCCGAGATCAGTTTCAGCTTGTATGCGGCCAGCCACGGGCCGACCTTCCACCACGCCTGTGCCAGCTGTTCGGCCGTGGCCACGCGGCGCAGGAAACGGCCATAGGTATCGCAGGTGGTCACGGTGTGGTCGAAGTCGAACAGCGCCAGTTCCATTCCGTTGCCTCCCATCGCGTTGCCCCGAGGCCGGTGCTGCCGGCGGGCGTGGCCGCAACCACGCCCGCTGCGGGCATCAGCGGACCGGCATGCCCGGCTGCGCGCCGCTGTCGGCGTCCAGCAGCGCCAGCGCGCCGCCGTCGAAACCGGCCGACAGGATCATGCCTTCGCTCAGGCCGAAGCGCATCTTGCGCGGGGCCAGGTTGGCGATGAACACCACACTGCGGCCGACCAGCTTCTCCGGCTCGCCGTAGCTGGCGCGGATGCCGGAGAAGATCTGGCGCTTGCCCAGCTCGCCGGCGTCCAGTTCGAAGCGCAGCAGCTTGTCAGAACCTTCCACGAACTCGCAGACCAGCACCTTGCCGATGCGCAGGTCGAGCTTGGCGAAATCGTCGATGCCGATGTAGGCCGGAGCATCGGCACCCTTGGCTTCGTCCTTGGCCGGTGCCGGTGCGGCCGGCTTGGCGGCGTCGGTCTTGGCGGCGGGGGCGGCAGCGGCGGCCGGCTGCAGGGTGTCCTTGGAGGCGTCGATCATGGTGTCAATCTTCTTCGGGTCGATACGGGTGAACAGCGGGGTGTACTCGGTGATGCGATGGCCCAGCAGCGGCTGCGCCAGTTCGGTCCAGTCGGTCACCGGCGCGGCCAGGAAGGCCTCGGCCTGCGCAGCGGTGGCCGGCAGCACCGGCTTCAGGGCGGTGACCAGCACGCGGAACAGGTTCAGGCCCTGGCTGCACACGGCCTGCAGCTGCGCGTCGGCGCCATCCTGCTTGGCGATCACCCACGGCTTGACGTCGTCGATGTAGCGGTTGGCTTCGTCGGCCAGGGTCATGGTCAGGCGGATCGCCGCGGCCGGATCGTTGCGCTCGTAGGCTTCACGGATCGGCGCCAGGCCGTCGACGAAGCGCTGGTACTGCGCCGCATCGGGCAGCTGTGCGGCCAGCTGGCCGTCGAAACGCTTGCTGATGAAGCCGGCGCAGCGGCTGGCCAGGTTGACGAACTTGCCGACCAGGTCGGCGTTGACGCGGGCGATGAAGTCACCCAGGTTCAGGTCGAGATCGTCGACGCCACCGCCGGACTTGGCGGCGTAGTAGTAGCGCAGCGCTTCCGGCTCCAGGCCGGCGTCGAGGAAGGTACGCGCCATCACGAAGGTGCCGCGCGATTTGCTCATCTTGGCGCCGTCTACGGTCAGGTAGCCGTTGACGTGCAGGCGGGTTGGCGCGCGGTGGCCGGTGCCATGCAGCACCGCCGGCCAGAACAGGCCGTGGAAGTTGACGATGTCCTTGCCGATGAAGTGGTGCAGCTCGGTGGCGGTGCCGGCGCGCAGATGCGCTTCGAAGTCTTCGCCGAGCTTGCCGCACAGGGTCTGGAAGCTGGACAGGTAGCCGATCGGCGCATCCAGCCAGACGTAGAAGTACTTGCCCGGCTGGCCCGGAATCTGGAAACCGAAGTACGGTGCGTCGCGCGAGATGTCCCACGCGCGCAGGCCACCTTCGGCATTGAGCCACTCACCCAGCTTGGCCTTCACGCCCGGCAGGGCGACATCGCCGGCCAGCCATTCGCGCAGGAATGCATCGAAGTGGCCCACCTCGAAGAAGAAGTGCTCCGAATCGCGCATTTCCGGCGTGGCACCGGAGATGACCGAACGCGGCTCCTTCAGGTCGGTCGGCGCATAGGTGGCGCCGCAGACTTCGCAGTTGTCGCCGTACTGGTCGGGGCTGCCGCAGTTCGGGCAGATGCCCTTGACGTAGCGGTCGGGCAGGAACATGCCCTTGGCCGGGTCGTAGAACTGCGCCACCGAGCGGCGGCTGATGTGGCCGGCCGCTTCCAGCTTCAGGTAGAACTGCTCGGTCAGCGCCTTGTTGGCCGCCGAATTGGTCGAGTCGTAGTGATCGAAGGCCACGCCGAAGGCGGCGAAGTCACGTTCGTGACTGGCCTGGATGTTGGCGATGAAGGTTTCCGGGGTGACCCCGGCCTTTTCCGCGGCCAGCATGATCGGCGTGCCGTGGGTGTCGTCGGCGCAGACGAACCAGGCCTTGCCGCCACTCATTCGCCGCGCACGCACCCAGATGTCGGCCTGGATGTAGCCGACCAGGTGGCCCAGATGCAGCGGGCCGTTGGCGTAGGGCAGGGCGGTGGTGACGAGCGCGGTACGGGTCATGGTCGCGGGGTGAAGCCGAGGGGAACCGCAGAGTATCGCATGCCCGCAACGACGTGACCCGGCCGAAGCCGGGTCACGGGGATGAAGCGGGGCCTGGGGGCTTATTCGCGCTGCCAGGTCTGCGCGCGGCAGATGAAGGCAATGCAGCCGGACACGTCCAGCTTGGTGCCGCCGGGCTGCAGTTCCATCTTCGACTTGTAGGTCTTGCCGTTGGCCGGGTCGAGGATGGTGCCGCCGGACCACTTGTTGGCGCCGTCGGCCTTCAGGTTCCAGAGAATGGTCATGCCCTTCACCGGCTTGTTCTTGTTGGCGCCTTCACAGCCGTCGCAGACCGGGTTCGGGCCCTTGTCCGAGTGCAGGATGTCGACCACCTTGCCGGTCAGCGTGCCGTTGGCGGCCTGGCTGATCTCGACGATCGACTTCACCTTGCCGGTTTTGTCGTCGATGGTCTTCCAGCGGCCGGCGGCGCCGTCGGCGGCCTGTGCCGACAGGGCGGCCAGGCACAGCGGCAGTGCCAGCAGCAGGGTCTTGAAGGTGTTGCGCATGGTCCCCTCCCAGGGTTCATTCCGGCACGGTGCCGGTATGGTTCGACTGTATACCCATTCGGCGGGGTATGGGGAAGGGGGCTTTGCAGGGCTGCGCCCCGCCTCTGACAGATTTCTGCGGCTGTTGGTAGGTGTCGACCTTGGTCGACACGGTAGATCAACGCCATGCGTGGATGAATCTCGATTGAAGAACGCTCAACCGACTTCGTACAGCTCCAGCGGCAGGTCGTCGGGGTCGGCGAAGAAGGTGAAGCGGCGGCCGGTGTATTCGTCCACGCGGATCGGTTCGCACACCACGCCATGCGCGGCCAGACGCTGGATGAAGGGTTCCAGCCGGGCGACGCGGAACGCGAGGTGGCGCAGGCCCTGGGCTTCCGGGCGGCTGGGACGGGGCGGCGGCGAGGGGAAGGAGAACAGTTCCAGCTGGCCACCGTCGGGCAGGGCCAGGTCCAGCTTCCAGGAATCGCGCGCGGCACGGTGGTTCTCGGCCAGCACGCGCAGGCCGAGGATGCGCACGTAGAAGTCCTTTGAGCGTGCGTAGTCGCTGCAGATCAGTGCGGCGTGGTGGATGCCCAGCAGGGCGTCGGCATCGCGGGTCATTGCAGGGTGTCCAGCCAGCGCTGGGCGATCTTCAGCGCCAGCGGATAGGGTTCGGGGTCGTTGCGGTTGGTCAGCACGATCACGGTCAGGTGCTTGTCCGCATGGCGCACGATCACGTTGCGGAAGCCGATGCTTTCGCCACTGTGCCATTGCACCGGCCCGTTCAGGCGCCAGCCGAAGCCGTAGTGCGGCACGTCGGCTTCAGGCGTCGACGTGGCCGGGCTGAACATCGCGCGGCGCGAGGCTTTCGACAGCAGGCGGTCGTCATACAGCGCCGCATCCCAGCGGGCCAGGTCGTCCAGCGAGGAATAGATGCCGCCATCGCCGAGCACGGCGCTGGTGGTGCTCTGGTCGGTGCGTTGCCAACGGCCATCGATCCAGCTGTAGCCATAGGCGCGTGCAGCGACCGTGTCCTCGCCGTCCTGGTGGGCCACGGTATGCGCCATCCCCAGCGGGCGGAAGATGCGCTGCTGCAGGAAAGTGGCGAAATCCTGTCCGGAGGCGCGGCCGACGATCATTGCCAGCAGTGCATAGCCGCTGTTGCTGTAGCGATACTGCGTGCCGGGTGCGAAATTCAGCCGGTCCTGGCGCGACAGCAGGGTCAGCACGTCGGCATCATGCACCTGCCGAGGGTCAGCCGGGTCCATCAGGTCTTCGTAGTCGAGCAGGCCACCGGTGTGCGAGAGCAGTTGGCGGATCGTGATGGCCGCTGCAGCCGGCGGCAACTCGGGCAGCCACTGCCGGGCCGGCTGGTCGAGCCCAAGCCGGCCATCCTCCACCAGCAGCAGTACCGCCGCAGCGGTGAACTGCTTGCTGACCGAGGCCAGCCGGAAGTTGCTGGCTGCGGTGATCGTGGTGCCGTCCTCCAGCACCGCCAGGCCGTAGCCGCGGCGGAATACCGGTTGCCCGTCGTGCAGTACCAGCACGGCGGCGCCGGGTACCTGGCCATCGTAGGCCTGCATCAGGCCGTCGATGCCCGCATCCGGTGGGGTCAGCACCGGTGCGGCGGAGGTGGCCAGCGGCAGCAGGCCCAGTACGACGGCGAACAGGGCGACGGCAGGGCGCATGGCGGCTCCGGAGGGGTCAGGGTGAAGGCGCGGGCGTGGCGCTGGCCGGCTGGGCCATCCAGCGCTCCATCTTGCGGTCCAGCACGTCCAGCGGCATTGAGCCATCCTTCAGCAGTTCGGCGTGGAAGCGGCGCAGGTCGAAGGCGGCACCCTGGCGTGCCTTGGCCTTGTCGCGCAGGGCGACAATGGTGGTCAGGCCGGCCACGTTGGACAGCGCCTGGCCGGGCTGGGCCATGATCCGCTCGACTTCGGCGTTGGCGTCATCGCTGCTCATGTCCACGGTCTTCTGCAGGTAGGCCACGGCCTGCTGCTTGCTCCAGCCCTGGGCGTTCACGCCGGTGTCGGCCACCACGCGGGCAGCGCGCAGCAGGCGCGAATACAGGTAGCCGATGCGGTCGTAGGGATCGGTGTAGATGCCCAGGTTCTCACCCAGTGTTTCGGCATACAGGCCCCAGCCTTCGACGAAGGCGAGATCGCCACCCAGGCGGCGGAAGCGCGGCAGCTTGGCCAGCTCCTGCTGCAGGCCCAGTTGCACGTGGTGGCCGGGGATCGCTTCATGCAGGTACTGCACCGGCACATTCCAGCGCTTGCGGCTGGGCAGGTCGCGGGTGTTCACGTACAGCACGCCCGGTTGCCCGGCCGCAGACGGCTGGTAGGCCGCTGCTGCGGCGGTCAGTGCACGCTCCGGTTCCACCGCGCGCACGTCCAGCGCGGACTTGGGCAGGGTATCGAGCACCTGCGGCAGGCGTGCGTTGACCTGCTGCTGCACCTGGCGATAGCGGTTGATCAACGCATTGGCGTCGCCGTACTGGAACTGGCGGTCGTTACGCATGCTGCGCAGCAGCTTGGCCGGCGTGCCGCGCAGCTTGGCGTCCTTCATCACCGTGGCGATCTGCGCCTGCAGTTCCTGCACGCGCTGTTCGCCCAGCGCGTGCAGCTGCGCGGCGGTCTGGTCGCTGGCCGTGGTCTGCACGATCAGGTTGGCGTACCAGGCCTGGCCATCGGGCAGTGCGCCCAGGCCACTGCTGGTGCGCGAGGCGGGCAGGTATTCGGTGGCGATGAAACCGCGCAGGGCACGATAGGCCGGCATGATGCGCAGTTCGATCATGCGCTTGTATTCGGCGCTGATGCGGGCCTTGTCCTCGGCCGCGATGGTGTTGGGCATGGTGCGGATCGGCGACCAGAAGATGCTCTCTTCAGCAGTCGGCTTGATCACTGCATCCAGCTGCGGCAGTACCTTTTCCATCAGGTCGCGTGGCTGCACCACGCCGGCCTTCATGCCCTGGCGCATGTTGTCGATGGCCTGGTCGAACAGCTCGGGAATGCCGAGCGAACGGCGCGACCAGGTGTCGTAGTCCTGCACTGTGTTGAACGGCTGCGCGCCGGCACCTGCACCGAGGATCGCCATGATGCTGCCGACGTTGTAGTACTGGCTGATCGGCATCATCCAGCTCGGGTAGCGCTCGGCGGCCAGCGAAGCGCGCGCGTCGCGCACGAAGATCTCGTAGCTGAGCAGGTCCTGGCCCTGCAGGCCGTCGCTGCCGAGTTTCTCGACCTTGCCCAGCCACTCGGTGGTGAAGTCGTGCGATTGCTGGCGCCACGCGGCGGACAGGATGTTGGGCAGCTGGTCGTTGTAGCGGGCCTCGCCCTGGAAGGTTGCCTGCAGCGGATTCAACCGCATCGAGGCATCCCAGTATTCGTCATACAGGCGCTCCAGCTGCACCTGCTTGGGTACGGCGCGGGCCGGTGCGACCGGACGCGGCGTGGCACGGCGCGCCGAACTGCCACGGGCCGGCGCGGTAGCGCGGGCAGGCCGGGCCTTGGGCTTGGCGGCCTGGCGGGTCTGCGCGGCGGCAGGGCGGCTGGCCTTCTTTTTCGCTGCTTCGGCCGACGGCACGGCGCTGAACAGGAACAACGCGGCGATGGCGGCGGCCAGGGCGCGGGTGGGATGCGGCATCAGGAGCTTCCGTGGAACACAGACCGTGGAGCTTGCACGATCCGGCCGCGTACGGCCAGCGTGAAGGCGCAGTCAGCTTTTTGTTGCTGGGGCTTCAGTCAGCCGCAGCGGCGGCGCGCAACGATGCGGCTCGCTCGGCACCCAGATAGCGGGTGATGGCACGCCGCATCAGGTACAGCAACGGAATCAGGGCGATCGCAAAGCCCATCTTGTAGATGTAGTTGACGCTGCTGACGGCCAGGAACAGCGAGGTCGGCCAGTGCTGCGGTCCGAGCACGAAGGCGATCCAGATCACCACGAAGCTGTCGACTACCTGCGAGACCGCCGTCGATCCGGTCGCGCGCAGCCACACGTGGCGTTCTCCGGTGGCCTGGCGGATGCGATGGAACACCGCCACGTCGATCAGCTGGCCGAGCAGGAAGGCCACCAGCGAGCCGGCGATGGTCCACATGCCCTGGCCGAACACCGCTGCGAATGCCGCCTGGTAGTCGGGCACGCCGTGGCCATCCATCGACGTGACCCACCAACTGGCCGGCGCCAGCGAAATGGCCGCGAAGGCGAACAGGAAGCCGTAGCCGATCAGCACCACCGCCAGCCACGAGATGAAGCGCACGCCGCGCTTGCCGAAGAACTCGTTGATGGTGTCGGTCATGATGAACACCACCGGCCACAACAGGGTGCCGGCGGTGAAGCTGAGCGAGCCGGTCTGGCCGAACAGGTTCCAGTTCAGCGGAGCGATGCCCAGGGTGTCTTCCAGCGCGAAGATCTTCACCCCGATCAGCTCGGCCAGCACCGCATTGCCGCAGAAGAACGCGGCCAGCACGATGAACAGCAGGACCGCGCGGTCCTGCAGCGGGCGCTCGATCGGCGCCGGGGTCATTCTGTGCGTTCGCCGGTGCGATCGCCGGCACGGGTGAACGGCACGCTGGACGGCGCCACGGCACCGCCGGAAATGATGAAGCTCATGGCCTGGTCGACGGTCCAGTCGGTCGGCGTCAGCAGTTCCACCGGCACGATTTCCAGGTAGCCCGAGGTCGGGTTCGGCGTGGTTGGCACATACACCGCGGCCAGCTCACGGTCGGTGCCGTGTTCCTTGATCACGCGGGTGACCAGGCCGACCGATTTCATGTCGCGGTGCGGGAAGTCGATCAGCACCACGCGCTGGGTGCTGCCCGGCTCGGTCTGCAGCATGTCCAGCAGCTTCTTGGCGCTGTCGTAGATGATGCTGGCCAGCGGAATGCGCTTGATGACCGCGCCCACCCAGCGCAGCAGGCGCTGGCCGAGCACGCGGCGGCTGGCCACGCCCACCGCCAGGATCACCAGCAGGGTGGCCAGCAGGGCGATGGTGTCCTGGATCCATTCGGCGCGGACCCAGCCGAGGTAGTGCGGAAAGCTTGTCGCGATCTGCTCGGACAGCGGTACCACCAAGGGGCTGGAAATGCCCGACAGCAGCACGAACACGAACTTGACCACGACCCAGGTCAGCCAGATCGGCAGCAGGGTGAGCAGGCCGGTCAGGAACAGGCGCTGCAGGGAGGGGCGGGGGACCAGGGCGGGGGCTTCGAGCGACATGCGCGCATTGTAGCGGTCACTGCCGGTCGATTACGCTGGGGAATCGACTGCGGCAACGGCACATGGAAGGGAAGCTGTGTTGAAGATTCTGCGCGGACTGGGCTGGACCCTGGCAGGCCTGCTGGTGCTGGCCATCGTGGTGTGGTGCGCCTCGCGCATGTGGCCGGTGCCCGAATCGCGGCTGCAGGCGCAGCAGCGACTGGAAGCACGCCTGCCGGCGACTGGCCACAACGGTTATGCCCTGTTGTGGACGCTGCCGTTCGACGATCTGGATGCCCGCCAGCGCGAGCAGGCATTGGCCGAGGACGTGCGCCGTTGGGAGGCCGACCTGCGGGGCAGCAGCGGCGGCCAGACACACCTGGTGGCCAACCATGCCGAGCTGCGTTCGCGTCCCGGTGCCAGTTGCGGGCCGGCCGCTAGCGGCTGCCTCGCCCAGGTCCGCGCGGACCCGCAACGCTTCGTGGAGGCCCACGCCGGCCACCAGCAGTTGCATGCGCGGCTGGATCAGCTGGCCGAAGCGGACTACTTCATGTCGCCGTTCCCGCCGAAGGGCGAGGGCATTCTGGTTCCATTGCCGACCTATGGCGTGGTGATGGACGCCACCAGTGCACGCGCGCTGGCGTACGTGCAGGGCGATATCGACGGTGCCCTGCGAGGTGCCTGCCGTGGCTTGCAACTGGGCCGGCGGCTGTTGCCCGGCAGCAGCTATCTGGTCGAGAGCATCATCGGTGCCAGCCTGGTGCAGGCCAATGCCCAGCTGCTGGCCGACATGCTGGTCGAACTGCCGGCCGACCACCCCTTGCCGGCGGAGTGCGAACAGGCCATGCAGCCGCTGCGGGCCGAGGAACAGAGCCTGTGCCGTGCCATGCAGGGTGAGTACGCGATGAGCCGGGCGGCGATCGAGACATCGGCGCGGGAGTTCGGCGGCGTGCTGGTGCTGGATCGCAGCAGCACCCTGGCCCGCGTGGCCGGCAATCTTGGCTGGGCCTGTGGCGCGGTAGCCACATCGGCGCTGGAAGCGGATCGCCCGTTGCCAGTGCCGGCGCCACCGCAGCATGACTTCGGCTGCCTGTCGAACGTCATGGGCTGCGTGCTGACCGATATCGCCGCGCCGATCTATCCTGCCTATTCGTCACGGCCACAGGATGCCGCGGCGATGGTGCGGCTGCTGGGGGCGCAGCGTTGGCTGCGGCAGCAGACGGATGATCCGGTGGACGCACTGCAGCGGCTGCCGGTGCAGTTCCGCTCGCCGGTGCGGGCGCCGCAGCTGTCGGCCGACGGCCGCCACCTGCAGGTGCCGCGTCGCTCTCCAGCGCGCAGCGCTGAAGAGAACCCGTGGCTGTCGGTGCCGTTGCAGAAGGAATCGGCTTCGACTGCTGCGGGACGCGACTGATGCGCGCTCAGCGTGCGTGTGGCTTCAACCGCAGGTAGACCTGCTTGCGCACCTGGGCGACCACCTCGCCGCTTTCATCGACGACATCATTGCTGAACCATCTCAGCACTTTGTCACCAGCGGCGGCTTCGGCGCGCAGTTCGTCCAGCAGTGCGTCATCGATGCGGAACGACGTACGTACGGTGCCTCTGCCGGGCTTGAGGAAATCGATGGCACCGGCACGGTCCCACACGTAGTAGTCGCGGCCGAGGATGTGCAGCAGGCCAAGCATCCAGAACGGATCGGTCATCGCAAACAGGCTGCCGCCGAAATGCGTGCCGACGTAGTTGCGGTTCCAGGGCCGCATGCGCAGTTCGACGTCGATCTGCCGGTAGTCCGGCGAGACCCGGGTGACGTGGATGCCGGTGAACAGGAACGGCGGCCAGAGATTGATACCGAAGCGGAACAGGCGGGCGTTCATGCGGGTCCGGGGGCGCAGGGCGAGGCGCCCAGTCTAACCATTCGCATGCGTATGTTGCACCCCGGGCGAGCGTCCGCACAATTCGGGCGTGGTCCGGCGAATTGTAGAGTCGAGCTTGCTCGACTGCTTTCAGGGGCAGCAGCGAATACGCTCGACGCCATCCGATAGCTATTTCAGGGTTTTCCCGATGGGTACGGCTCGGTCCCCGGTCCATGCTGTTTACATGCCCAGCCCTGCCTTGTTGCGCGGTCGATTTTCCGCAATCGGATGCTTCTACGTAGTCACCACTGTCACTGCGGGTCGTCGACGCATCTTTGCAGATACGCGACACGCGGCGACCCTGATGGACGGTCTTCGTGACAGTGACCGCAGTGGACTCACGCGATCATTTGCCTGGGTGGTAATGCCCGATCATCTGCACTGGGTCATGCAGCTGCGTCAAGGAACCCTGGGGCGATGCATGCAGTCACTGAAGTCCAGAGTGGCCATTGCAGTCAATGCGCACTCCGATGAAGAACTGCCGGTGTGGCAGCGGGGCTACTACGATCATCTGATCCGGAATGAGGAGGATGTTCGGCAACAGTCACTGTATGTACTGGCCAACCCCGTGCGCGCGGGCCTGACATCGCGGCTGGGAGACTATCCGCTTGCGTGGTGTCGCTGGCCGCTGGAATGAGGCGGAGGCAGTCGAGCAAGCTCGACTCTACAGGTGGTTTGCATGTCCTGCTTCATGCGCCGTCGATGACATACCCGTCGCGGCCGTTGGCCTTGGCCTGGTACAACGCGGTGTCGGCGCCTTCGACGAAATGGTGTGGTTGCAGCGTGCCGTCGGGTACGCGGGTGAACACGCCGATGGTGAGAGTGACGCCTGCTTCGCTGCCGTCACCGGGCGCCGGCAGTGCACGCACGCAGGCGATCAGGTCCTCGATGACCTGGCGCGCGCCCTCGGTCGGGGTATCGGGCAGCACCAGTGCGAACTCGTCGCCACCGTAGCGCGCGGCCATGTCGCGAGGGCGTCGCGCATGCGCACCGATCAGGCGTGCAACATCGCGCAGCACGCGGTCGCCGACCTGATGGCCGTGGCGGTCGTTGTGGCGCTTGAAATGGTCAACGTCGATCAGTGCGAGGCTCAAGGACTTGCCACTGCGTCGCGCGGCATCGCATTCCTGTTGCAGCGACTGCTCGAAACGCAGGCGATTGCCGAGACCGGTCAGCGCATCGCGGTTGGCCAGGCGGTGCCAGGCCGAGACGCGCCAGGTCGCCCAGGCCAGCAGCACCAGCAGGATGCCCAGCATGGCGCTGGCCGGAGCCCACCACAGGTCACCGGCGCGCAACAGCAACCAGCTCAGCAGCGGTGGAAGCGGCAGCGAGCACAGCGCCGCGAGCCATGGCAGGCGCAGGCCGAGCAGGATCACGCACAGTGCCACCAGTACGCCACTGATGGCGTGCTGCCAGAGGCGGGGCAGCAGGTCGATCTGCTTGTGCTGCAGCAGCATCGAAGCGATGTTGGCCTGGTACTCACTGCCGCTCATCCAGAACTCGCGGGTGGTCGGGGTCAGCAGCCGCGGTGCGATGCCGCTGGCGGTCATGCCCACCACGATGCGGCGGCCGTGCAGCATCGCCATGTCCACGTGACCATCCAGCACATCGGCATAGGACACCTGCGGCAGGCGTTCGGGCGGTCCGGCATAACGCACCCGCACGTAGTCGTTGCGCCGCCATTGATAGGGCGAACCGATCTCCGGGTCGGGGTCGGGCAGGCCGTGCACCGCGCCCGCGGGCAGGTCGGCCAGCGCCAGGCCCAGTGCTGGCCAGTGGGCCTGGCCGATGCCGGCACGCAGGTACACGCCGCGCGCGACACCATCGCCATCCACTTCCACATCGGTGTGGCCGATCGCTGCGGCACTGGCCGCGATCTGCGGAATCGGCAGCATTTCCTCGGCCATGCGGTCGCCGGCGGCCGGTGCCGCGAGTACCGGCAGCACCACCCGGCCGTTGCGGCGTATCGCGGCGGCCAGTTCATCGTCCTGGCGGCTGTCGCGACGATCAGGTTCGGACAGCATCAGGTCCAGTGCGACGCGCTCGGCACCGGCATCGGTCAGCCGGTCGAGCAGGCGGGCATGGATCGAGCGGGGCCAGGGCCATTGGCCGATGCGCTGCAGGCTGCCCTCGTCGATGGCCACGATCAGCACGCTGGGGTCGGGGCGGTAGTCCCAGTTGCCGACCATGGCGTCGTAGGCCGCTTCGTCCTGTCGCCACAGCCACTGGCCCTGGCTGGCGATCACCGTCAGCACCCCGGCCAGCAGTGCCAGCAGGATCCGCTTCGGCCACGGCAGCGGCGAGCGCCTCATAACAACAGCAACAGCAGCAGGGCACCACCACCGGCGCCGTAGCACAGGCGGCAGGGCAGCTTGATCTGCTGGGCCGGTGAGTACTCACCCGCATGACCATCGTCGTCGATGTACTGCACACGCACATGCAGGGTGCCGCTCCACGGCCGCTTGAAGCTGACCTGCGGCTCGCTCACGGTCTGGTCGACCAGGGGCGCCCTGAAGTCGCCACGACGGTCCACCTGCACCCGGTACTGCTGGCCTTCGCTGCCGGCCTGCCAACGCAGGGTCAGTTCGCCATGCGCGGCCTCAGGCGGCTGCAGGGCAGGGTCGACCGGTTCATTGCTCAGTTGCAGGGGCAGGGCCTGGCCGTAGCGGCCCTGATGGCCGTTGCCGTCGCGCGACGCCACCCGCCAGAAGTACTTGCCGGGCGGCAGCGGCTGCGCCAGGCGCAGGTCGGTACCTGGGGTGCTCTGTTCCTGTAGTGGCTGCACGAAGCTCGGCTCGGTGGCGATCTGCAGCACGCTGCTGCGCGCGCCCGGCGCCTGGCTCCAACGGAAGCGCGGGCGGTCACTGTTGACGGTCTGCCCATGCAGGGGGGCCACGGTGAGCGGCGGCGGGGGCTGGTCGCTGAGTTCGAAATCGGCGCTGGCGTCGAGGCCTTCCACGCCCTGTGCATCCTCCGCGCGCAACAGGATGCGCAGCTGGCCGGGGGGCAGGTCACCGATCGCCAGCCGGGTGTCGGCGGTGGTGGCGGCAAACAGCAGGATTTCCGGCGTCGCTGCCTGTACAACTTCCACGCGGTAGCGCGCGGCGCCGTCGACGGGGTCCCAGGCAAGCAGGGTCGGCAGGGGCGCCAGGCGCACCTCGTCGCTACGCAGCTGCGGCGCTGGAAGAAGGGCGGAGACAGCGTCCGGTGCGGCATCGGCGCTGCTGCTGCGGCTGGCCTGTCCAGGCTGGACCAGGCGCTTGCCGTGGGTGTTGCCGACCTGCACCTTGCCCTGTAGTACTTCGGTGGCAGCCACCTGGCCGGTGTCACCGGCGCTGACCCGGAAGACGGTGCCGCGCACGCTGCTGGTCGCCGTAGGTGCATCGATGATGTAGCGCGAGGCCGGGCCACGGGCAGGTGTCACCCGATTGCTGGCGCGGCCCTGCTGCAGGCGCAGGCGGGTATCGACCATGCCGGTGTGGCCGTAGCGGCTGAGCTGGTCCAGGCGCAGCCGGGAGTACTCGCGCAGCTGCAGGCGCGAGGCGTCAGCGAATTCAAGCGTGACGCTGGAGTCGCCTTCGGTCTGCACGGTGTCACCGATGCGAAGTTGTTCCCCGGCGAGTATCGCGCGCGAGGCACTGCCATCGGCGCCTGACAGTTCGACCTTGCCGCGCACCGACAGCACGCGGGCAGGTGCCGGTTCGATGCGCAGCCAGCTGATCGGGAAGCGCAGCAGCTGCCCCGGCGGCAGCTGGTAGGGGTTGTCGATGCGGTTGTGCTGTTGCAGCTGCTGCCAGCGCACCGAGGGCTTGAGGTACAGGCCTCCCAGATCCCACAGGGTATCGCCGGGACGGACCCGGTAGTTCCAGTCCTGGGCGGCGGCCATGGCCGGCAGGAAGAGAAGAGCGCAGAGCAGCGCGCCCTGGAAGCGCATGGCGAACGACAGCGAGCGGACGAAGGTCACAGTTTGCAATCCCGGCAATGCGGGGGCGCAGCTGCAAGACCCCATGGCCCCGACCTCATCCCCCCGAACGGATCGTGGCGACCGTACGGCCGCCATCCCGCGCATTATTGCCCGCGTTCAGTGCAGGGATTCTGAACGAAGTGGGTTCCCGTTCAGAACAGCAGGGAGGCCATCCGGCGGCGGTACTGGCCGACCAGGTCCTCGTCGGAGATCACATTGAAGGCGTCGATCAGGGCCTTGCGCGGCAGTCCGTCCTCGAACGTGCGGTCGATCCGCAGCATTTCCAGGAACTGGGCCAGCGCGGCTTCGTCGTGGCCACCGAGCAGCAGCTGTACGCCACGCAGGTGGCGTGCCTTGAGGTCCTTGCCATCGGCGGCGATGCGCGCGTCCAGCACTTCGGCGGCCGGGGCGTCCTTCAGGGCCGAGGCGAAGGCCAGCCGGGCGCGTGCACGCACGGCACGGTCGTCGGTGGCCAGGTTGGCGGGCAGGCCATCGATCAGCAGACCGGCTTCATCCACGCCACCGATCTGCAGCAGGGCCAGCGCCAGGTCGAGCTTCAGCTCGTCCTTGTCCGGCTCGGCGGCGATCTGCGCGCGCAGCACGTCCACCTGCGCCTGCGGGTCCAGCGGCGCTTCGTCTTCGGCGACGGCGTCGCCGATGTCGGCCGGCACGATGCCGTGCTGGGCCAGGAATTCACGCAGCTGGCCTTCCGGGATGGCCCCCGGGAAGCCGTCCACCAGCTGGCCGCCCTTGACCAGGAACACGGTCGGCACCGAGCGGATCTGGAAGGCGGCGGCGATCTGCTGTTCCTTGTCGACGTCGACCTTGGCCAGTTCGAAGGCGCCGTTGTACTCGGCAGCCAGCTTTTCCAGCATCGGCCCGAGGGTCTTGCACGGCCCGCACCAGGTGGCCCAGAAGTCGACCAGCACCGGCGTCTGCAGCGACTTCTGCAGGACTTCGGCCTCGAAGGTCGCAGTGGTGGCGTCGAATACGTAGGTCGTCTCGGTCATGGGGGAAAGCATCGTTTGGCGTCTGGAGACTGATTCTATGGTGACGATCGATGCCGGTCTCAACCCGGGTTGTAGTAAATGCCTGACAATGCCGCCTTCCTGTCGCCGTCCTTTCCGGAGCCTGCATGTCGTCCCTGTCCCCGTTGCTGCGCCTGTCCGGTCTGGTCGCCGCACTGCTGTTCGTGCTGGCGGTGCTCGGTTTCGGCGCCGGCCTGGAAGGCTACGCACAGGCTCGCCACCCGGTGGCGCTGCTGGGAGCACAGGGGGTGCCGCATGCGCTGGCCTTCAATCTGCTGGGCTTCGTGCTGCCGGGCCTGCTGGCGGTGGTTGTGGCCGAGTGCCTGCGCCGTGGGCTGCCGGCAACCGCCGGCTGGGCGCCCCGGGTGGGCAGCCAGATGCTGCTGCTGGCCGGGTTGGCGTTCGCCGCGATGGGGCTGCTGCCGCTGGATGTGGATGACCTGCACGGGCCGGCCAGCCAGCTGCATGCCAGCGCCTGGATGATCTGGGTGCTGGGTTTCGTTGCTGGGACCCTGTTGCTGGGCACGTCGCAGTTGCGCCAGGCGCATGGCCGCGCGCTGGGCGCAGTGGCGCTCGCCTGTGGCGTACTGGCCGCGCTGGCGGCGTTTGCCCTGCAGGGCGTGTTGGCGGCGCCGCTGGCACAACGGCTTGCGTTCGCCTGCTGGACGGCCTGGCTGGCCCTGGCCCTGCCGTTGTCGCGGCCGCGCTGAGACCGGCCTCGGGCGCTCGCGGAGCCGGCCTTCAGCGGGCGGGATTGGAGACGTTTGCCGCACTGCGGTACGCTGTACCGCTTTGCCGCCGCATCCGCGTGTTCCATGACCAGCGCTGAAACCAACGCCTACGACCCGCAGCAGGTTGAATCCGCCGCCCAGCAGTACTGGGACGCCACCCGTGCCTTCGAAGTCGACGAGACTTCGGACAAGCCGAAGTACTACTGCCTGTCGATGCTTCCGTACCCGTCCGGTGCGCTGCACATGGGCCACGTGCGCAATTACACGATCGGCGACGTGATCAGCCGCTACAAGCGCATGACCGGCCACAACGTGCTGCAGCCGATGGGCTGGGACGCGTTCGGCCTGCCGGCGGAAAACGCCGCGATCAAGAACAAGACCGCACCGGCGGCCTGGACCTACAAGAACATCGAGCACATGCGTGGCCAGTTCAAGGCCATGGGCTATGCCGTTGACTGGTCGCGCGAGTTCGCCACCTGCCGCCCGGACTACTACGTCCACGAGCAGCGCATGTTCACCCGCCTGATGCGCAAGGGCCTGGCCTACCGCCGCAATGCGGTGGTGAACTGGGACCCGGTCGACCAGACCGTGCTGGCCAACGAGCAGGTGATTGACGGCCGCGGCTGGCGCTCCGGCGCCCTGGTCGAGAAGCGCGAGATTCCGCAGTGGTTCCTGCGTATCACCGATTACGCCCAGGAACTGCTGGACGGCCTGGACGAGCTGGACGGCTGGCCGGATTCGGTCAAGACCATGCAGCGCAACTGGATCGGCCGCTCCGAGGGCCTGGAAATCCAGTTCGACGTACGTGACGTTGACGGCGGCGTACTGGATCCGCTGCGCGTGTTCACCACCCGTCCGGATACCGTGATGGGCGTGACCTTCGTGTCGATCGCTGCCGAACATCCGCTGGCGCTGCATGCGGCGAAGAACAACCCGGAACTGGCCGCGATGCTGGCCGACCTGAAGCAGGGTGGCGTGTCCGAGGCGGAACTGGAAACCCAGGAAAAGCGCGGCATGGACACCGGCCTGCGTGCGCTGCATCCGGTCACCGGCGAGCCGGTGCCGGTGTGGGTCGCCAACTTCGTGCTGATGGGCTACGGCACCGGTGCGGTGATGGCTGTGCCGGGTCATGACCAGCGCGACAACGAAGTGGCCAACAAGTACGGCCTGCCGATCAAGCAGGTGATCGCACTGAAGGATGCGCGCACCGAAGAAGAGCGCACCTGGGATGGCAGCCGCTGGCAGGACTGGTACAGCGACAAGAGCCGTGCCTTCGAGCTGGTCAACTCGGCCGAGTTCGATGGCCTGGATTTCCAGGGTGCCTTCGAAGCCCTGGCCGAACGATTCGAGCGCAAGGCGCAGGGCCAGCGCCGCGTCAACTACCGCCTGCGCGACTGGGGCGTGAGCCGCCAGCGCTACTGGGGCTGCCCGATTCCGGTGATCTACTGCGCCAAGTGCGGTGCGGTGCCGGTGCCGGAAGAACAGCTGCCGGTGGTGCTGCCGGAGGACGTGGCATTCTCGGGTACCGGTTCGCCGATCAAGACCGATCCGGAATGGCGCAAGACCACCTGCCCGGACTGCGGCGGCGCGGCCGAGCGCGAGACCGACACCTTCGACACCTTCATGGAGTCGAGCTGGTACTACGCCCGCTACACCTCGCCGGGTGCCCGTGATGCCGTCGACAAGCGCGGCAACTACTGGCTGCCGGTGGACCAGTACATCGGTGGCATCGAGCACGCGATCCTGCACCTGATGTATTTCCGCTTCTACCACAAGCTGCTGCGCGACGCGCGGATGGTGGACAGCAACGAACCGGCGCGCAATCTGCTGTGCCAGGGCATGGTGATTGCCGAGACCTACTACCGCCCGAACCCGGATGGCTCGAAGGACTGGATCAACCCGGCCGATGTGGAAGTGCAGCGCGACGAGCGCGGCCGCATTACCGGCGCGACCCTGATCGCCGACGGCCAGCCGGTGGTGGTCGGTGGCACCGAGAAGATGTCCAAGTCGAAGAACAACGGCGTGGACCCGCAGGCGATGGTCGACAAGTACGGCGCCGACACCGTGCGCCTGTTCTCGATGTTCGCCGCGCCGCCGGAACAGTCGCTGGAGTGGAACGAAGCCGGTGTGGATGGCATGGCCCGCTTCCTGCGCCGCCTGTGGGCCCAGGTGCAGAAGCATGCCGCCGATGGCGCCGCTCCGGCGCTGGATGTTGCAGCACTGGATGCCAACCAGAAGGCACTGCGCCGCAAGACCCACGAGACCATCGGCAAGGTCGGTGACGACTATGGCCGCCGCCACAGCTTCAACACCGCCATTGCCGCGGTGATGGAACTGATGAACGCGCTGGCCAAGTTCGAGGACGGCAGTGCGCAGGGGCGCGCGGTGCGCCAGGAAGCGCTGCAGGCCATCGTGCTGCTGCTCAACCCGATCACCCCGCACGCCAGCCATGCCCTGTGGCAGGTGCTGGGCCATGGCGAGACCCTGCTGGAAGACCAGCCGTTCCCGCAGGCCGATGCCGGTGCGCTGGTGCGCGACGCGCTGACCCTGGCCGTGCAGGTCAACGGCAAGCTGCGTGGCACCATCGACGTGGCGGCCGACGCCGCGCGCGAGCAGGTCGAGGCACTGGCCCTGGCCGAGCCCAACGCGGCCAAGTTCATGGAAGGACTGACGGTGCGCAAGATCATCATCGTGCCGGGCAAGATCGTGAACATCGTCGCCGCCTGATGTACCCCGTACCGGCCACCCGCGTGGTGGCCGGTACCATTCCGGTGCAGGGCCCGGCGTTTGATGGCCCTGCATTCACGCGGCTTCGGGCACGCTGTGTGTTGCCGTGATCGCCCGGCTCCGCCAGACTGTCTCCATGACCCGAATCCTGCTTGCCCTCGTTCTTGTCCTCGGCCTTGCCGGCTGCGGTTTCCATCTGCGCAACAAGCTGATGCTGCCGACCGACACGGCACCGGTGAAGGTGGTTTCCACTGCGCCGTACAGCGAACTGGTCAAGCTGCTCAACCGCAGCCTGCTGGCCTCCGGCGCCAGGCTGGCCGATGAGGACAGCAAGGAGCCCAGCGCCCAGCTGCAGGTACTGTCCGAGCGCTGGGGCGACCTGCCGATCGCCATCGACTCGCAGGGCCGTGCGCAGGAATACAGCCTGCGCTACGCGGTGATCTTCATCTTCCGTCGCGAAGACGGCAGCGAACTGGTGCCGCAGCAGGTGATCGAGCTGTCGCGCGACTACGTGTCGCCGCCGACCGACGCCACCGGTACCACCACCGAACGTGAAATCCTGGCCAATGAACTGCGCCGGGAAATGTCCGCCTCGATCATCCGCCGCATCGACAGCGTGGTGCGTGCCGAGATCGAGAAGGGCGGCAGCCTGTCGGCGCCGAAGGACAAGCCGATCGAAGGCGCGGTACCGGCCGAGCCGGTCCCCGCAGCCAAGCACTGAGCCGCGCGCATGGAACTGCGTCCGGAGCAGCTGGCCAGCCAGGGCGCTGATACCGCGCTGGCGCCGGTCTACCTGATTGCCGGCCCGGAAACGCTGCGCGTGCTGGAGGCGGCCGACGCCATCCGCGCGCGTGCACGCGCCTCGGGCATTGGCGAACGTGAAGTGTTCGACGCCGATGGGCGTGATTTTGACTGGAACCAGCTCGACGCCAGTTTCAATGCCCCCAGCCTGTTCAGCGCCCGTCGCCTGGTCGAGGTGCGCCTGCCCAGCGGCAAGCCGGGCAAGGACGGTGCCGAG
The DNA here is from genome assembly GCF_056481585.1 of Stenotrophomonas sp. 86428_Sma. Lineage (NCBI taxonomy): Bacteria > Pseudomonadati > Pseudomonadota > Gammaproteobacteria > Lysobacterales > Lysobacteraceae > Stenotrophomonas > Stenotrophomonas sp. 86428_Sma. The sequence goes on along the minus strand of NZ_CM151156.1, from coordinate 3,568,445 downwards.
GTGATCAGCCAGTTCTGCGCCAATCCGGCGCCGGACGTGGTGTTGATGATCACCGCCAACGAATGGAGCAAGGCGCACCAGGGCAAGTGGGCCGAAGCGGTCAACCGCATCGGCGTGCTGTCGGTGGCGTGGGCGATCAAGCCGCACGAACTGCCGGACTGGATCGAGCGCCGCCTGCGTGGCAAGGGCCTGCGCGCGGACCCGGCCGCCGTGCAGCGCCTGGCCGAGCGGGTGGAAGGCAACCTGCTGGCTGCCGCCCAGGAAATCGACAAGCTGGCGCTGTTGGCCGATGGCCAGCCGCTGGATGTGGAGCGCATGGAGTCGCTGGTGGCCGACGCCGCCCGCTATGACGTGTTCCGGCTGGTGGAGGCGACATTCTCCGGGCAACCGCCGGCGGTGCTGCGCATGCTGGCCGGCCTGCGAGGCGAGGGTGAGGCGGTGGCTGCGTTGATGCCGATGGTGATCCGCGAGCTGCTGGCCGGTGCTGGCCTGGCCCGGGTGCAGGCCCGTGGTGGCAACCTGGCCGCCGAAATGAAATCGCGCGGCATCTGGGAATCGCGGCAGGCGCCGTACAAGCGCGCGCTGCAGCGGCATCCGGAAAGCAAGCGCTGGGAGCGCTTCGTGGCTGAAGCGGGACTGGTCGACCGTATCGCCAAGGGGCGCGCCGACGGCGACGCCTGGCTGGCGCTGGAGCGCCTGCTGGTGGCTGTGGCCGAACCGCGTGCCGTGCGCCTGCTGGCGCGGGCCTGAGCAATGAGCCTGCGGATCTACTACGGGGGCACCTTTGATCCGGTGCACCTCGGGCACCTGGCGATCGCGCGGGCTGCCCGTGACGAACTGCAGGTTGCCGTGCGCATGCTGCCGGCGGCCGATCCGCCGCACCGTGCCGTGCCCGGCGCCACGGCCGAGCAGCGCTGCACCATGCTGTCGCTGGCCATCGGCGACGAACCGGGCCTGCTGCTGGACCGGCGCGAGCTGGATCGCGCGGTGCGTTTCCCCGGTCGGCCGTCCTACACCGTGGACACCCTGCGCGAGCTGCGCGGCGAGCTGGGGCCGAGCCGGCCGCTGGCCTGGCTGGTCGGCGCCGACAGCCTGCTTGGCCTGTCCCGCTGGCACGAATGGGAGGCGTTGTTCGGGCTGGCTCATTTCGTGGTGGCGGAGCGCCCGGGTAGTCCGTTGCAGGCCGCGGTGGATGGCGAGCTGGGCCGGGCGCTGGAAGGGCGTTGGGCCGACACCGAGCAGGCCCTGTTCGCCAGCCCGGCCGGGCGCATCCTGCGCCTGCACCACCCGCTGCGCGAGGAATCGGCCAGCGCCGTGCGCTCGCAGATCGCCGCCGGCGGCCCCTGGCGCGCCCTGCTGCCACCCAGCGTGGCGGACTATGTGGCTGCACACGGGCTGTACCGCCCGGCCAGGCCGTGAATGGCGCAGCGGCGCCATCCCCGTATAATCGCCCCCACGTTTATCGAGTCGATCCACTTTGAGCAACCAGACCCAGCCCCAGACCATCAAGGTCGATCTGCCCAGCCCGCCGCCGTCCGTGCCGGAACTGCTGGCCAGCGTCCGCCAAGCCACCGAAGACCTGAAGGCCAAGGACCTGGTCGAGATCGACGTGCGCGGCCGGTCCAGCGTTGCCGACTACATGATCGTCGTTTCGGGCACCTCGACCCGCCACGTCAAGTCGATTGCCGACGAAGTCGTGCGCTTCGCCAAGAACATCGACGTGATGCCGCTGGGCGTGGAAGGCGAGCGCGAAGCCGAGTGGGTGCTGGTCGATCTGGGCGACGTGATCGTCCATGTGATGCTGCCGCGCGTGCGTGAGTTCTACGCTCTCGAGCGCCTGTGGACCGTCGGCGACCAGCCGCCGTCCAGCGACGACGAAGTGGCCTGAGCCACGCGTTGATGCATCCCTTCGACGGCGCCGATGGCGCCGTCGACGTTTTGGAGGACCGTTGATGAAAGCCCGCCTGATCGCCACCGGTGAACGCGCCCCCAGCTGGGTGGCGCAGGGCTTCGCCGAGTACCAGAAGCGGCTGTCGCACTGGCTGCCGTTCGAGCTGGTGGAAATCGAGCCCGGCCTGCGTGGCAAGGGGCGCGATCCGCGTCGCGCCACCGAAGATGAAGGCAAGCGGGTCATCGCTGCGCTGCCGAAGAATGCCTATGTGGTGGCGCTGGACGTGCCGGGCCGCCAGCTCAGTTCCGAACAGCTGGCGCAGCGCCTGGAACACTGGCGCGGGCAGGGAAGGGACCTGGCGTTCCTGATCGGTGGCCCGGAAGGGCATTCGCCGGAGGTGTCCGCGCTGGCCGATGAGAAGTGGTCGATCGGCCCGCTGACGCTGCCGCACATGCTGGTGCGCCTGGTGGTGGCCGAGCAGCTGTATCGGGCTGCCGCAATGATTGCCAATCACCCCTACCATCGCGCGTGAAGAGTGGTTATACTAGTCGTCTGCCCGAATAGCTCAGCCGGTTAGAGCACTTGACTGTTAATCAGGGGGTCGTTGGTTCGAGTCCAACTTCGGGCGCCACCTTGAAAAACCTGCATCGCGAGATGCAGGTTTTTTTTTTGCGTCTTTGTAGCGTCGAGGTTGCGCGACTGCTGTTGTGGAGCCGAGCCATGCTCGGCTGCTGCGGATGAACCAGCCGAGCGTGGGCTCGGGTCTACAGCGCGAGATTGCCTCGCCAGAACGCCACCAGCGTGGCGATCGCCACGATCAGGATCGCAGCGAACAGCACCCCCTCCCAACGCGTGAATACCTGTTCGCCGCGTTGGCGCCTGGTCAGCGCGAACAGCACCACACCGGGCACGTACAGCAGCACCGACAGCAGCAGGTTGTCCAGGCCACCGGCATACACCAGCCACAGCGCATAGGCGCTGGCCAGCAGTGCGACCACGAAATCGCGCCAGCGCACGCCTGGTTCACCGGCATAGGCCTGCCCACGCCAGGCCAGCTGCACACCGAACGCGGTGGACAGGAAGTAGGGCACCAGGCTCATCGACGCGGCCAGCAGCACCAGCCCGGTATAGCTGCCGGAATTGACCAGCACCAGCAGCAGGAACAACTGGATCAGCCCGTTGCTCAACCACAGTGCATTGGCCGGCACGCCGCGCGCGTTCTCACACCCCAGGAAGGCCGGCATGGTGCCGTCACCCGCGGCGGCATAGAGCACTTCGGCGCACAGCAGCACCCAGGCCAGCAATGCACCGAGAACGGAGATGATCGAACCGATGATGATCACCGTCGCGCCCCATTCGCCGACAATGGCTTGCAGCACATAGGCCATCGACGGATTGGGCAGTCCGGCCAGTTCCGCCTGCGACAGCACGCCCATCGACAACAGGCTGACCAGCACCAGCAGCAGCCACACGCCGAGGAAGCCGATCACCGTGGCGCGACCCACGTCGGCACGGCGTGCGGCGCGCCGCGAGTAGATGCTGGCGCCTTCGATGCCGATGAACACCCATACGGTCACCAGCATCATGCCGCGCAGCTGCTGGCCGAGATCGCCGAGTGCGGGCGTGCCCAGGAAATCGGCACCGAACACGTCCATGCGGAACGCGCCGGCGGCCAGGATGAGGAACAACGCAATGGGCAGCAGCTTGGCCACGGTCACCAGGCCATTGACGATGGCTGCAGTGCGCAGGCCACGCAGCACCAACAGGTGCACGGTCCACAACAGCAATGACGATGCGGCCACGGCGGCCGGGGTATTGCCTTCGCCGAACACGGGCATGAAGTGGCCCAGGCCACTGAAGATCAGCACGAAGAAGCTGGCGTTACCGAGCACCGAGGCAACCCAGTAGCCCCACGCAGCGGAGAAGCCGATGTAGTTGCCGAAGCCTTCGCGTGCGTATGCGTAGATGCCGGTATCGAGATCAGGCCGGCGGTTGGCCAGCGCCTGGAATACGAAGGCCAGCATCAGCATGCCCGCGCCGCTCAGGGCCCAGCCGATCAGCGCGGCGGCAGGCCCGGCGCTGCGCGCCACGTTCTGCGGCAATGAAAAGATGCCGGCGCCGACCATCGAGCCGACCACCAGTGCAGTCAACGCGGGCAGGCCCAGGCGTTGCGAAGTTGCGGCCATGCAGATCCCCTGCGGCGGTGATGCCGCGTGCACACGGTAGCCATGTGCCCGTGAACATGCCTGCAAGGGGCGGAACGACGAAGGCCCGGGCAGCTGCCCGGGCCTTCGAAGTTGCTGCGTTGAAGTGTATTGCCTGTATTACTTGAAGGTGTACTTGGCACCGACGGTGAAGTAGCGACCGATGGCACCACTGAAGTGCAGCGGGTTGTAGTTGACACCGCCGTAGGTGGACGGATCCAGCGGCGCGATGCGATCGAACACGTTCTGCACCGAGGCGTTCAACTCGAAGGCTTCAGTGATGTTCCAGCGGCCCGACAGGTCGAAGGTGGTGAACGAGGAGATCTTCTTGACGTCCGTTCCGTCTGCATACGCGAACAGATAGGAGCCGTTCGGACCACGGAAGTCCTTGTTGTCCATCTTCGAGATGTAGTTGGCAACGCCGCTGACGCTCCACGGACCCTGCCTCCAGGTGGTGCCGAAGTTGATGCGGTCCTTCGGGGTGCCGATGCAGTTGGTCACGTCGCAGTTGCCGTGAGTACCCGCGTAGTCAACCGTCACGTCGGCATCGGTGCGCTCGAACTTGAGCACATGGCTCCACTGCAGGTCCATCTCCAGCTGGCCCGGGCCGATGTCGAAGGTCTGGCGGATATCGGTATCGATACCCCGGACCCGGGTCGATGCGGCATTGATGTACTGCGTGTTGACTGCCAGGATGCTGCCGGTGCCGGGCACGCCGTTGAGCAGGTTGCTGTCACGCAACACGTTGCCGGCGGCAATGGCTTCGGAGGTGCTGCCCTGGGCAATTTCGTTGGTGCGCTTGATCTGCCAGGCATCGATGGTCAGCGAGGTCGTGGACGTCGGCTGCAGGACGATACCCACCGAGTAGCTCTTGGACTCTTCCGGCTTCAGATCCTTGTTCGGGCGGGTGATGATGGCCACCGGCAGGGCACCGCAGTCATCCCCGGTGGCACCCGGTGCAGGGTTGCCGTTCGGGCAACGTACCGGATCGGACGCGTTGGAGAACGCTGCCAGGCCACCATCGCCGTTCTCGGCCGGGTTGGGTGCCCGGAAGCCTTCGGCGTAGCTGCCACGCAGTGCGATCCAGTCGGCCGGGGTCCACTTGATGCCGATCTTCGGCGTGGCCTTGCCTTCACCGCTCTCGTACTTGTCGTAGCGAACCGCACCGGACAGTTCCAGGGTTTCCAGCACGGGCGCAGACAGCTCAACGTAGCCTGCGTACACGTTCTGGGTGCCGTCGTAGGCCGAGTAGCCCAGGCCGATGATCTGGCCCTTGTCGGTGTAGGTCTGCGGGGTCAGGCTGTTGCTGGTCTTGCGCCATTCGGTACCCAATGCCAGGCCCAGCGGGCCACCCTTCAGGTCCATCAGGCTGCGCGACACGGTGAAGTCGAACATGTCCAGGCTGGACTTGGCGCGGGCGCTGATATCCGGCGAGATGAAGTCGTACAACGCCTGCGAGTTCATGCCCGCGTTGTCACCGATGCGCCAAACACCACCGGCGCAGTTCGGGTTGGCCAATGCGCAACGTACGTTGTCGTAGTTGAGGAAGCCGGTGCGCTTGTTGACCAGATCAGTGCCCGAGTGCAGATAGGCGGTGTCGTAGCTCCAGTCGCCCCAGTTGCCCTTGACGCCGACCAGGAAGCGGGTGAACTCATTGGTGTTGTTGGTCACGCGGGGACCGACATCCCACGCCGAATAACGCAGGCGCGAGGCCTGGCCGGGAATGGGATTGTCAGGATGATTCGGGCCCAGCACCACTGCGCCCGGGCCACTGTTGCCGTTGACCGGGCCTTCGGGGAAGCCCCAGCTGCCGGATACGCCGGACGGGGTGTTGCTGAAGGTGGTCTCTTTCTTCGAGTAGCCGATTTCGGTGTAGATCTCGCCACCTTCACCAAACGCGAAGCTGGCACGGCCAAACACGTTGACGTACTTCTCTTCCGGGGTCAGATCGCGATACAGCTGGTTCGGATCCCACAGGCAGCCCTGCGCCTGTGCAGTAGCCTCGGTCTGGCCGGGAATGGTGGTCAGGCCAGCACAGCCCGGCAATGCGACCAGGAAGGCAGGATTGTCCTTGGTCACATTGCGATCGTCATACACCGAACCGTTCGGACCAACACCGCCGCGGGTCTTGCCGCTGAGGAAGGCGCCGCCGAGGAACTGGGCGTTGTTGCCATAGCCCCACGGGCGGGTATCGCCGGTACCGATCCACTTGCGGTTCTTGCGATCACTGATCTTGATCGCGTCGGTCTTTGCCACATCCAGGCTGAAGAAGGCATTCCAGCCGTCGGTGGCCAGATCGCCGGTACCGGCGGTCAGGGTCGCCTTCTTCGCGTCGCCATCGCTGTCGCCAGACAGGCCGTAGGAGCCCCGGAGGATCGCGCCCTGGAAGTCGCTGCGCAGGATGATGTTGACCACGCCGGCGATGGCGTCGGAACCATAGATCGCCGAGGCGCCGTCCTTCAGCACTTCCACGCGTTCGACGGCGTCGAGCGGGATGGTGCTCAGGTCGGTGAAGACCTTCTGGCCGTCATCGGCCAGGCCGTAGGTGGCCATGCGGCGACCATTCAACAGGACAAGGGTCGAACCCGCGCCCAAGCCGCGCAGCGAGATGCCGGCACCACCGCCGGCAAAGCCGTTGCCGAAGGTCTTGGGAATGGAGCCGGAACCGTCGGCGGTCAGTGTCTGCAGGTACTCGGCAACCGTGGTCTTGCCCGTACGGTCGATTTCCTGGCGGGTCACCACCTGCACCGGGGACGGTGTTTCAGTGTTGGTGCGCGGGATGTTCGAACCGGTGACCGTGATGCGGTCCAGGTTGGTGGCCTTTTCCTGCGCGAAAGCGGAGGTGGAAGCCACGGCGCCAACCAGCAGCAGCGTGCCGCCGGTAAGGATATGGGTGATGGACGATGCCAGGGTGGTGCGGCGGCGGCTGGCGGGCCGTTGGATCAGGTGTTTCACAGCTTCTCTCCTAACTGGAAAACCGTAGCGTTGAGGGCTGTCTCCGGAAGATTCCGGGACGGACCAATCTAGGTTTCCGACAGGTGACGAAGTCGTGAATTTTTGCTTAATCAATAACAGTTGATCCTGTTCCGTCCGTACCCGCCCGGACGGAAGCGCCGGCCCGGCAAGCAGCCGGGCCGGCGATCACCTCAGTCCGGCAGCGAGAACTGCACCGGCACCATGCCGATGGCCGGCACGGCCACGCCATCACGCTGGGCCGGCTCGAAGCGCCAGTGCCTGAGCACCTGCTGGCGTGCGGCCTGGTCCAGGCTGCGCGAGCCACTGCTGCGCTCGATGCTGACCACCGCCGGCTGCCCGTGGGAGTCCACCTCTACCCGCAACAGCACCGTCCCCTGCTCGCGGTTGCGCAGTGCCGCCAGCGGGTAGGCCGGCGGCGGGGCGCTGCGGTACTGCAGCTGGGCGCCGGCCAGAGGCGTGGAGGTATCGATGCTCGGTGCCAGCTGGGGCGGGGCCGGTTCGGCGGCCGGCAGTGCGATGCCCTGGGTCTCCTCCACGGTCGCGGTGGGTGCAGGCAGTGGCGGTGCTACCGGCTGCGTCCGGGGTTTCGGCACCACCTGGACGATCTCTTTCGGCAGGATCGGAACCGGCGGCGTGGGCGGTGGCGGGATCTTCTCGATCAGCCTGACCGCAGTCTTGTCACGTGGGACCTGCACGGCCTGGTAGGTCGCCGGGATCAGCAGCAACAGGAAGGCCAGCAGATGCAGGGCGATGGCCGCGCTCCAGGCGGCAACGCGGGCGGGGTCGAAGTGCGGGGATGCAACGGGATACGTACGAACCATGGTCCACCTCCATGCCAGTGACGAAGTCCTCAACGCACCAGGGCCCGTGGCGGGGTTGCCGCACGCGGCTGGCAGTCCATCAGTAGCGCGACAGGGCAGCCACTGCCTAGAGGCAGGGGGGCGATCGTTGGGCTGGCCTTCAGCCAACGCCGGCTATGGGCATGAAAAAGGCGGATCCCCTGCGGGATCCGCCTTTGTCGGCAATGGCGAACGGGATCAGCGACCCAGTTCGAACACCACGTCCAGGTTGACCGAGACGGTCGATTCACCCGGTGCGACCGGGGTGGCCTTGTCCATCGCCGCGCCGGCCGACATGGCCCGCATCATCGGCATCGGGCGGTAGCCGCCGCCGGCGTTCTCGGAAATGCTGACGATGCGGCGCACCTGCAGGCCCAGCGACTTCGCATAGGTCTGGGCGCGGGCCTGGGCCTTCTTCAATGCAGCCAGGCGGGCTTCGTCGTAGACCGGTTCCGGCTGGTCGATCTCGAAGCTGGGGCCGTTGATCTGGTTGGCGCCCTGCGCAGCCAGTGCATCCAGCACCTTGCCCAGCTTGGCGATGTCACGCACCTTCAGGCTGACCGTGTTGCTGGCCTGGTAGCCGGTGATCTTCGGTGCTTCGTTGTCGGCATAGCGGTACTGCGGATTGAGGCTGACGCCACTGGTCTGCACGTCGCGCTCGGCGATGCCGGCGGCCTTGATCGCGGCCAGTACCTTGTCCATCTGCTGGGCGTTCTGGCGCATGGCGCTGTTGCCATCGGCGGCCTGGGTGACCACACCGGCCGACAGGGTGGCCACGTCCGGCACGCGGGTCGCCTCGGCATTGGCCGAGATGTTCAGCAGGGTGCCTTCGGCCGGGGCGGCGATCGACGGCGACGACGGGGCAGCATGGGCGGTCATCGAGGTTCCAAGGGCGAGGGACAGGGCGAGCAGCAGCGGGGTGGCGGTCAGGCGCATGGAGAACTCCTTGTTGTGCCGTTGAGGGTGGTGTCGTAGCGATGAACGCGCTGTGAGCCCGTTCGGGGTTGCGCACGTTCCGGGACGGGTTGCCGACGATTCAGGTGGCGGCCTCAGGTTATGCTGTGCCGATGCTCTATCTTGCTTCCCGCTCCCCCCGACGCAACCAGCTGCTGGCCCGACTCGGACGCCCCTTCCAGGCCCTGGACCTGGAGGTCGTCGAGCAGCGCGCGCCCGCTGAAAGCGCCGAACAGTATGTCTGCCGGGTCGCCGCCGACAAGGCGCGCGCCGGGTTGGCCCGGGTGCTGGCCGATGACCCGCAGGCGCGCGTGCTCGGCTCGGACACCGAGGTGGTGCTGGATGGCGACGTGTTCGGAAAGCCCACTGACGCCGCCGATGCGCGGGCGATGCTGGCGCGCCTTGCCGGGCGTACCCATCAGGTGATGACCGCCGTGGTGGTGGTCGGCGCGGACGGGCTGGACAGCGAACTGGTCATTTCCGAAGTGACCTTCGCCCCGATCGACGCTGCCGACATCGCCGCCTACGTGGCCACCGGCGAGCCGTTGGACAAGGCCGGGGCCTACGCCATCCAGGGCGGGGCCGAGCGCTGGATCGAACATCTTTCCGGCAGCTACTCCGGCGTCATGGGGCTGCCATTGCTGCATACCGATCGTCTGCTGGCGCGCTGCGGCGTGCCGGCCACAACTGCCGATGCCGCCAGGGAGGCTGCCGATGTCTGAGGAAATCCTGGTCAATGTGACCCCGCGCGAAACCCGGGTCGCGGTGATCGAGAACGGCATGCTGCAGGAACTGCACATCGAGCGCGGTTGGCGCCGGGGTGTGGTCGGCAACATCTACAAGGGCAAGGTGCAGCGGGTGATGCCCGGCATGCAGGCCGCCTTCGTCGAAGTCGGGCTGGAGCGTGCCGCGTTCCTGCATGCCAACGATGTGGTGCGGCCGGCGCCGGTGGCCAGTGCCGATACCGAGAACACCACGCTGCCGCCGCCATCCAGCGTGCCGATCGTCGAGCTGCTGCGCGACGGCCAGGACATCGTGGTGCAGGTGGTGAAGGACCCGATCGGGACCAAGGGCGCACGCCTGACCACCCAGATCAGCATTCCCTCGCGCTACATGGTGCTGCTGCCGCAATCCAAGGTCGTGGGCGTTTCCGCACGCATCGAGGATGAAACCGAGCGCGCCCGCCTGAAGGCGCTGGTGACCGAACTGTCGGCGCAGCACGGGGGCTACGGCTACATCGTGCGTACCAATGCCGAGGGCCAGCCGGCAGAGGCCATCGCCGAGGACATCGCCTACCTGTCGCGCGTTTGGAACGTGGTCGAGCGTCGTGGCCGCGAAGCGGCCTCGTGCAGCAACATCTATGAAGACCTGAGCCTGCCGCTGCGATCGGTACGCGACCTGATCCGCAAGGACGTTGACAAGGTGAAGGTGGACTCCAAGGAGACCTTCGCGCAGTTGCAGGCCTTTGTTGCCAAGTACATGCCGGTGCTGGCCGAGAAGATCGAGCTGTACAGCGGTGATCGCCCGATCTTCGACATGTTCGGGGTGGAGGACGAGATCGGCCGCGCGCTGGACAAGCAGGTGCCGCTGAAATCCGGTGGCTACCTGGTGATCGACCAGACCGAGGCGATGACCACCATCGACGTCAACACCGGTTCGTTCCTCGGCCAGCGCAACCTGGAAGAGACGGTGTTCCGCACCAACCTGGAAGCGGCACAGGCGGTGGCACGGCAGCTGCGGCTGCGCAACCTGGGCGGCATCATCATCATCGATTTCATCGACATGGACGATGCCGAGCATCGCCGCCAGGTGCTGCGCACCCTGGAAAAGGCGTTGGCCCGCGACCATGCCAAGACCACGGTGTACGACTTCTCGCCACTGGGCCTGGTGGAGATGACCCGCAAGCGCACGGTGGAAAGCCTGGAGCGCCAGCTGTCGGAGACCTGCCCGCAGTGCAGCGGCCGCGGCAGCATCAAGACCACCGAGACGGTGACCTACGAGATCTTCCGCGAGATCACCCGTGCCGTGCGCCAGTTCGATGCCGCGCGCCTGCTGGTGATCGCGTCGACCAAGGTGGTCGCGCGCATCACCGACGAGGAATCCGCGGCGGTGGCCGAGCTGGAGGAATTCCTCGGCAAGAGCATCCGCTTCCAGGCGGACGAGCAGTACCTGCAGGAGCAATTCGATGTCGTTCTGCTCTGATCCTCGCCGGCCGCAGGCCGGCGGTGGCCGATGAGCGCGCCGCCGCGCCTGCGACTGCGAAGGATCCGCCGTCATTTCATTGCCGCCTGCGCGGTGGGCCTGGTCGGGCTTGCACTGCTGGTGGGCACCTTCAGCCAGCTGCTGCCGCTGGCCGAGCGCCATCCCGACAGGATTGCCGCCTGGCTGAGTGAACGCGCTGGCCAGCCGGTGCGTTTCGACCAGCTGCAGACCGCCTGGACCCGGCGCGGCCCGCTGCTGCAGCTCAAGGGCCTGCGCATCGGCGCCGGCCAGGGCCTGGCGATCGGCGAGGCCGAAGTGCTGGTATCGATGTACAGCGGCCTGTTGCCTGGCCGGTCGCTGACCGAGCTGCGCCTGCGTGGCCTGGCGCTCGACCTGCAGCAGGGCGAGGACGGTCGCTGGTCGGTACGCGGCCTGCCGCAGGCCGCCAATGGCGGGGACCCGCTGGATGCGCTGCGCCGGCTGGGCGAACTGCAGGTGATCGGAGGCCGCCTGGGCGTGCATGCGCCGGGGCTGGGAATCGACACCACGCTGCCACGCATCGACGTGCGCCTGCGGGTCAATGGCGACCGCCTGCGTGTAGGCGTGCGTGCCTGGGCCCAGACCGAAGCGCTGCCGTTGACGGCGGTGCTGGACGTGGACCGCGTGCGCGGCAATGGCCAGGCCTGGCTGGGCGCCGATCCGGTCGATTTCCATGCCTGGTCGCCGCTGCTGGCGGCCGGCGGTGTGCGCCTGCGCGAAGGCAAGGGCGAACTCAACCTGTGGCTGACCCTGCGCGATTTCGCACCGGTGGCGGTGACCACCGATTCGGACCTGCGTGATGTCCGCATCGATGGCGCACCGATGCCCTCGATGGCGGCTCCGCAGCTGCAGCTGCAGCGGTTGCAGGCACGCCTGCGCTGGCAGCGCCAGGCTGATGGCTGGGCGTTGCAGGTGCCGCGCCTGCGCCTGAAAACCGAAGAGGGCGAGCAGCAGCTCGATGGCCTGCAGCTGCAGCTTGGCAAGCAGCTGCGGGTCCGTTCTGGCGAAGTGCAGGCCGGCACCGCGCTGCGTGCGCTGGCCCTGAGCGATCGTCTCGAACCGGGCCTGCGTCGCTGGCTGTTCCTGTCCAGGCCGCAGCTGGATGTGCGCGAGTTGCAGTTGGCGGGCGATCGCGATGGCCCACTGTGGGCGCAGGGCGAACTGCAGTCGCTGGGCTTCGCCAGCGTGGGCAATTCGCCCGGCCTGCGCGGCCTGGGCGGGCGCTTCGAAGGCGACGCGGATGGCTTCAGCCTGCAGTTGCAGCCGCAACGGCAGCTGCAGTTCGATTGGCCGACCGGCTTTGGTGTGCGTCATGACCTGCATCTGGCGGGACAGGTGGTGGGCTGGCGCGACGAGGGCGGTGGTTGGCGTATCGGTACTGCGGCGATGCGCGTGGAAGGCACCGACTATGCGGCCGACGTGCGCGGCGGGGTCTGGTTCCAGGGGGACGGTACGCGGCCGTGGCTGCAGCTGGCGGCCAAGCTGGACGACGTGCCGATGACCGCGGCCAAGCGCTTCTGGATCCACTCCAAGATGAGCAAGGGCGCCACCGACTGGCTGGACATGGCGCTGGCCGGCGGCCAGGTGCGCAATGGCATCGGCCTGGTCAGTGGCGACCTGGACGACTGGCCGTTCGACAACAACGATGGCCGCTTCGAGGCCACCGGCCATATCACCAACGGTGACATCCGTTTCCAGCACGATTGGCCGTTGATGAGCCAGGTCGACGCCGATATCGCCTTCATCGGCCCCGGCTTCGACATGCATGGGCGCGGCGATCTGGCCGGTGTGGCGGTGCAGAAGTTCGAGGCGGGCATTCCGGATTTCGGGCAGCAGCCGCTGTATGTGCGCGCCGATGCGCAGAGCGAGGCGGGCAAGCTGCTGGCGATGCTGCGGCAGAGCCCGCTGCACAAGGATTATGGCGACACCCTGGACAACCTCACCGCTGCCGGCCCGGCGCATGTGACCTTCGATCTGCTGCAGCCACTGCACCACGATGATGGTGGCGGCCACCTGCAGGGGACGGTCGATCTGGCCGGCGTGAAGCTGGTCGACAAGCGCTTCCAGCTCGCCTTCGACAACATGCAGGGGCAGGCGCGCTACAGCAATGGCGGTTTCGATGCCGAGACACTGTCGGTGCGCCACCTTGGCCAGGACGGTCGCCTGAGCCTGCGTGCCGGTGGCTACGTGCACGACAGCAGACTGGCCTTCGAATCGCAGCTGTCGGCCACGCTGGATGCTGGCGTGCTGATCGACCGCGCGCCGGAGATGGCCTGGCTCAAGCCCTACATCACCGGAACCTCGCCGTGGACCATCGCGGTCAGCCTGCCCAAGGTCGCTCCAGGGGCGCCTGCGCCGCCCAGCGAGCTGCGGTTGAGCTCCGATCTGGTCGGGACCCGGCTGGACCTGCCGGCGCCGCTGGACAAACCGGCTGCCGAGCCGCTGGCGACCACCGTGGCTGCACAGCTGCCGATGGGGGCCGGCCGCATCGACGTGGCGTTCGGCCAGCGCCTGGCGCTGGCCGCACGCAGCCACAACAACCAGACGGGTGTGCAGGTGACGCTGGGCAGCGACCATGTCGACCGCGAGCCGCCGCCGAGCGGATTGACCGTCAATGGCCGCAGCCCGACCCTGGACGCCCTGGAATGGATCAGCCTGGCGCGGGGTGGCAGTGATGACGACGCCATGCCGCTGCGTGCGGTGGACGTGCAGGTCGGCCAGTTGAAGCTGATCGGTGGCGTGTTCGAGCAGACCCGGTTGCAGCTGCGCCCGGGCGCGCAGGCACTGGATGTGCGCCTGGACGGCCCGTCGCTGGCCGGGCGCCTGACCGTCCCCAATGCAGATGGCGGCACCATCAGTGGCCAGCTCGACCGCGTGCACTGGCAATCCCTGCCGGCGGCTCCGGGTGCATCGGCCGCACCGGCACGGGTACAGGCCGGCGCCAACGACATGGACCCGGCCAAGCTGCCGCCGTTCGCGCTGGACATCGCCGACCTGAAGTTCGGCAAGGTGATGCTGGGCCAGGCGGTACTGCGTACGCGGCCGCTGGCCAATGGCCTGAACGTGGACGAGCTGCGCTTCCGTGCGCCCGACCAGGAGATCGACATCAGCGGTCGCTGGCTGGGCCGCACCGGTGGTGGCCGCACCGAGCTGACCGCACAGGTGCGCAGCGAGGACCTGGGCGGATTGATGCAGAACCTCGACTACGGCGGCCAGCTGCGTGGCGGTTCCGGCCAGGCGCAGCTGCAGGCCACGTGGAGTGGGGGGGCCGTCGGACTTCCAGCTGGGCAACCTGCAGGGCCGCCTGGACCTGCACGCGCGCAACGGCCAGCTGCTGGAGCTGGAACCGGGCGCCGGCCGGGTGCTGGGCCTGCTCAGTGTCACCCAGCTGCCGCGGCGCCTGATGTTCGACTTCCGCGACTTCTTCTCCAAGGGCTTCGCGTTCAACCAGATCGACGGCAGCATGCAGTTTGGCCAGGGCATGGCACGCACCGACAAAGTGCTGATCGAAGGCCCGGCAGCCAACATCACCATCCGCGGCCAGGCCGACCTGCGCAACCAGCAGTTTGACCAGACCATCGACGTCAACCCGCGTGCAGGCAATCTGCTGACCGTGGTGGGTGCGGTCGCCGGTGGCCCGGTGGGGGCGGCGCTGGGCGCGGCCACCAATGCGGTATTGTCAAAGCCATTGGGCGAGATTGGCGCCCGTACCTACAAGGTGACCGGTCCATGGAAGGAACCGAAGGTGGAAGTGATCGAGCGCAGCCGCGACAAGGCTCCGCCACCCGTACCGACACCGGCGCCGGCCATTCCGCCGACCGTCACCGGCCTGCCGCGCTCGCGTTGAGCGCGGCTTTCCTGTTCACGGGGCTTGCCTGAGCGCCCCCGCATCCCCAGATCGAGAACCATGACTGATATCGCCCTGACGCTTGCCCAAGACCGCCTGCTGCGCCCCGGCGGCCTGGATACCGCTGGCCTGGAGCGCACCTTCGGCCAGCTGCTCGGCCCCGGTGTGGACTTCGGCGACCTTTATTTCCAGCATGCCCGCCGCGAGAGCTGGAGCGTGGAAGACGGCATCGTCAAGGACGGCGCCCATTCCATCGAGCAGGGCGTGGGCGTGCGGGCGATTTCCGGCGAGAAGACCGGCTTCGCCTACTCCGACGACATCCATGCCGATGCGCTGCTGACGGCGGCGCAGTCGGCGCGTGCGATCTCGCGTGAAGGTGGCGCCCAGTCCGGGCGGTCGCTGCTGCGCGGCAACGCGCGCGCGCTGTACCCGGCGCTGGACCCGATCGATGGCATCGGCAACGAGGCCAAGGTCGAGGTGCTCAAGCGCCTGGATGGCTACCTGCGCGCCGCCGACCCGCGCGTGAAGCAGGTGATGGTGAGCCTGTCCGGCGGCGTCGATACGGTACTGATCGCCCGCAGCGACGGTGTGCTGGGCGCTGACGTGCGCCCGTTGGTGCGCCTGAACGTGCAGGTGATCGTCGAGCACAACGGTCGCCGCGAGTCCGGCTATGCCGGCGGTGGTGGCCGCTACGGGTATGAGGAGCTGTTCGCGGACGGTCGCCCCGAGGCCTTTGCCCGCGAGGCGCTGCGCCAGGCGCTGGTGAACCTGGACGCCGTTCCGGCACCGGCCGGCGTGATGCCGGTGGTACTGGGCCCGGGCTGGCCCGGCGTGCTGCTGCATGAAGCGGTCGGCCACGGCCTGGAAGGCGACTTCAACCGCAAGGGCACCAGCGTCTACGCGGGCCGCATCGGCGAGCGCGTTGCCGCCCCGGGCGTGACCATCGTCGATGACGGCACGCTGGACGGACGCCGTGGTTCGTTGAACATCGACGACGAGGGCCATCCGACCCAGTGCACCACCCTGATCGAGGACGGCATTCTGGTGGGATACATGCAGGACAGCCTCAACGCACGGCTGATGGGCATGGCGCCGACCGGCAACGGCCGCCGCGAATCGTTCGCGCACCTGACCATGCCGCGCATGACCAACACCTACATGCGCGCCGGCCAGCACGACCCACAGGAAATGATCCGTTCGGTGAAGAAGGGCCTGTACGCAGTCAACTTTGGTGGCGGCCAGGTCGACATCACCAGCGGCAAGTACGTGTTCTCGGCCACCGAGGCCTACCTGATCGAGGATGGCCGCATCACCGCGCCGGTGAAGGGTGCGACGCTGATCGGCAACGGTCCGGAAACCATGCAGAAGGTGCGCATGGTCGGCAACGATCTGGCCCTGGACGAGGGCGTGGGCATCTGTGGCAAGGACGGGCAGAGCGTGCCCGTGGGTGTCGGCCAGCCCTCGCTGCTGATCGAGGGCATCACGGTCGGCGGTACCCAGGCCTGAGCCGGGCGATGGCCAGCGCCACCGCCCAGGCCGGCGCGGACTCAGTCCTCGTCGGCTTCGTCGCTGTCGACGGGGGCGGCGTCTTCGGCGCTGGCCTTCAGGCCCAGCGCGGCCGGCAGCATCAGGGCGCGCAGCACCTGGAAGATTTCGCGGTAGGCGCGCGGCGGCTTGTTCCTGGCCTTC
The DNA here is from genome assembly GCF_056481585.1 of Stenotrophomonas sp. 86428_Sma. NCBI lineage: Bacteria > Pseudomonadati > Pseudomonadota > Gammaproteobacteria > Lysobacterales > Lysobacteraceae > Stenotrophomonas > Stenotrophomonas sp. 86428_Sma. The sequence goes on along the minus strand of NZ_CM151156.1, from coordinate 3,551,804 downwards.
TCGGCCTGCGCATTGCGCACCAGCGTGCGCAGCTGCTGGCGGTCGGCCTGCGGGTAGTCGTCCAGCAGTGCAGCCAGCGCCTTGTCACCCTCGGCCAGCAGGCGCTCGCGCCAGTCTTCCGCGCGGTGCATCATCGCCACTTCACGGCGACCGGTTTCGCTGTTGGCGTCCAGCGCATCGCGGATCGCATCCAGCGTGGCGTCTTCTTCGCGGCGCATGTGCTTGGCCAGGAACGCCAGCTGGCGCTTGTGGGCGATGTGGGCGGTGATGCGCTTGCACTCGGCGATATGCGGCAGCAGGTCTTCCGGGATCGGCAGGCGTGCCAGCTGGGCCGGGGTCAACGACACCAGCTTCTCGCCCAGGGCCAGGACGTCGAGCGCGTCGCGCCGGTTCTGGCTGCGGCTCTTGTCGTGGAATTCACCGGTTTCTTCGTCGCGTCCGCGCATCGTTCCTACCTGATCTCAAAAAAAGTCGCCCGGCGTGATGCCGGGCCCAACCCGTACAGGATAAAGCATTGAACGTGATCGCCCCTGAAGTCGCTGTCGGCGACGACAGCCTGGCCCGGCTGGAACGGCTGGCCGACCTCTCCCAGCAGCTGCTCGACCGCGCCCGTGCGCTGGGCGCCAGCCAGGCCGAGGTCAGCTGCAGCGAGGATCGTGGCCTGGAGGTCAATGTCCGCCTTGGCGAGGTGGAGACCGTGCAGTCCACCCGTGACCGCGGTATCGCCGTCACCGTCTATTTCGGCCAACGCAAGGGCAGCGCCAGCACCGGCGACCTGAACGAGGCCAGCCTTGCCGCCACGGTCGAGCAGGCCTGTGCGATCGCCCGGCACACCGAAGATGACCCGGCTGCCGGCCTGGCCGATGCCGCACTGATGGCCACCGATTTCCCGGATCTGGATGCCTGGCACCCCTGGGCGCTGCAGGCCGACGAGGCGGTGGACCTGGCCCTGGCCTGCGAGAACGCAGGCCGTGAGGCCGATGCGCAGATCCGCAATTCCGACGGCGCCTCGGTGTCGAGCATGCAGAGCCTGTCGGTGTACGCCAATTCGCATGGCTTTTTCGGCCGTGAGCGTGGCACCCATCATTCGGTGGGCTGTGCGCTGATCGCCGGCCAGGGCGATGGCATGCAGCGCGATGGCTGGTACACCAGCGCGCTGGCCCGGGAGGATCTGGAAGAGGTGGGCCTGGTCGGTCGTCGTGCTGCCGAGCGCACCGTCGCCCGCCTGCAGCCTCGTTCGATGGCCACCGGCAGCATGCCGGTGCTGTTCGCCCCGGAAGTAGCGCGCAGCCTGGTTGGCCACCTGCTGTCGGCGGTATCGGGCGGTGCCCTGTACCGCCAGGCCAGCTTCCTGCTGGACAGCGTTGGCCAGCAGCTGTTCCCGGACTGGATGCAGATCGAGGAACTGCCCCACCTGCGCCGTGGCCTGCGCTCGGCCGCCTTCGACGGTGACGGGGTGGCCACGCGTGCTTCGGCCCTGGTCCGTGACGGCGTGCTGCAGCGCTATGTGCTGGGCAGCTACTCGGCACGCAAGCTGGGGCTGCAGACCACCGCCAATGCCGGTGGCGTGCACAACCTGCAGCTGGCCGCCAACGCGGGCTCCCTGCAGGACATCGCCCGGCAGATGGGCGATGGCCTGCTGGTGACCGAACTGATGGGGCAGGGCGTGAACGGCGTGACCGGCGACTACTCGCGCGGTGCCGGCGGCTTCCGCGTCGAGAATGGTGAGATCCAGTACCCGGTGGATGGCATCACCATCGCCGGCAACCTGCGCGAGATGTTCAGCAGCATCGAAGCGGTCGGCAGCGACGTCGACCCGCGCTCGCACATCCGGACCGGTTCGATCCTGCTGGGGCGGATGACCATCGCCGGTAATGATTGATGGCGTCGATGGCGTAAGCTATGCCCGCCTGACGCAACCAGCTTGGTGCTGGTGGGTCAAGACCACCCAATGAAAAGGAGTTTTGTCGTGAGCGAATTCGATAACGTCCCGCCGCCGCCGGCCATCACCGACGTGCCGGCCGACCAGCGCACCATGGCCCTGGCCGCGCACCTGCTGGGCATCTTCACCGGCTTCATCGGCGCGCTGATCATCTGGCTGATCAACAAGGATGACGCGGGCAAGGCCTTCGTGACCGACCAGGCCAAGGAAGCCCTGAACTTCCAGATCACCGTGACCATCGCCATGGTCATCAGCATGATCCTGACCATCGTGATCATCGGCGTGTTCCTGGCCCCGATCGTGGGCATCATCAGCCTGGTGTTCAGCATCATCGCAGCGGTCAAGGCCAACAACGGCGAAGCCTACCGCTACCCGTTCGCACTGCGCCTGATCAAGTAATACCGGCGGCATGCGGAATTGAGAACGCCCGGCATTGCCGGGCGTTTTCATGTGCGGGGAGCGACGGGCGGTGCCCGGCGAGCGATCAATGATCGCGTTCGACCGCCAGCGTCGCCAGTGCACGCAGTGCATCGGCCTCTTCGCCATACCCGGCCAGGATCGACTGCATGCGTGCGGCCAGTTCGTGCAGCTGAGCCTTGGCACCGTCCATACCGAGCAGGGCAGGGAAGGTGCTCTTGTCCTGCGCCTGGTCCTTGCCGGCGGTCTTGCCCAGCTGCTCGGAACTGGCCTCGACATCGAGGATGTCATCGCGTACCTGGAAGGCCAGGCCGAGTGCGTCGGCGAAGCTGTCCAGCTGGGCCAGCTGAGGTTCGTGGGCCTGGCCGCACAGCGCGCCCATGCGCACCGCCGCACGGATCAGCGCGCCGGTCTTCAGGGCATGCATGCGGGTCAATGCCGCCAGCGTCTGCTGCTGGCCGGTGGCATCGATATCCAGCGCCTGGCCGCCGCACATGCCAGCGGCGCCGGACGCGTGGGCCAGGGTCTGCAGGCAGGCCACGCGTAGCGTGGCCGGCAGCGGTGCATCGGCCAGCAGGCCGAAGGCACGGGTCTGCAGCGCGTCGCCTGCCAGAATCGCGGTGGCTTCATCGAAGGCGATGTGGGTGGTCGGCTTGCCGCGACGCAGCGCGTCGTCATCCATCGCCGGCAGGTCGTCATGCACCAGCGAGTAGGCGTGAATGAGTTCGACGGACATGGCGGCCGCATCCAGGCTTTCCGGCTGCGCACCGAACAGGTGGCCACTAGCGTAGACCAGCAGCGGGCGCATGCGTTTGCCACCGCCCAGCACCGAATAGCGCATGGCCTGGTGCAGGCGCTGCGGCGCTTCGGCAGGCGAGGGCAGCGCGGCGTCGAGCTGGCTTTCGATACGGTCGCGCCAGCGCGCGAACAGAACCTCAGCCGTCATGGCTGGGCGGATCGAAAGGCTCGGATGCTTCCGGCTGCGCCGGATCGCTGAGCAGGCGCACGCGCAGCTCGGCCTGCTCCAGCGCCTGCTGGCACTGGCGATACAGACCGACGCCACGTTCGTAAGCACTGAGCGAAGCTTCCAGGCTCAGCTCGCCGGTTTCCATCTGCTCCACCAGCTGCTCCAGCGATTCGAGCGACTGCTCGAACTGGGCGACCGGGGAGGCGTTTTCGGGGGACTTCTTGGCCATGCGGCAAGTGTGGACGGGCCGCGCGCGGGGGTCAATTCACCAGCCGCCCGGGCGCCACTGCAACTGTGCGCCATGCGCCTGCAGCCAGGCCTGCAGCGGTGCGGAGATGACCACGTCGGCGGCGGCCAGCAACTGCGGGCCATCAAAGATCAGCGGCAGCTGCGCGCGTCGCCAGGGGGCGAGGTGTTCGCGTTGCAGGCAGTCCTTCAACGCGTGCGAATGCTGGCGACCGGGCAGCAGAATGCGCTCACCGCCCACGCGTGCACGGACCTGCAGCGGGCGATCGAAGGCCGGGGTGCCCTGCAGGCGCAGCTGTCCGCCATCGGGCAGTGCCAGCGGTGCGCGTCCATCCCATTCGGCCTGCCACTCGTGGGGAAGCGCAGGCAGCCGGGCCGGCAGCAGGTAGGCGTGGTCGCGCCACTGTTGGATCGCGTGATCGTGCCAGCGCACCCGCGCCTGGCGATCGTTGTCGGCCGGCAGCAGCTCGTCCAGCGCCTGCTGCAGCACGGTGGCCGGCAGCGGTGCCGCGTCGTGGCCGGCCACCCAGGCACGCAGCACGCGTGCGGCACGGCCCGTTGAGACCTGGCGAAGCAGCTGCAGCGACAGCACGCGTGGAGCGACTTCCAGGTGTGCGATCAGCTCGGCGTCTTCCTCGTCAAGCAGTTCGCGGGTCTGCCCGCAGTGCGTTGCGCTGCCCGCCATCGCCGCAGCGGCATGCGGCCAGCGCTGGCGCAACAGCGGCAGCACCTGCAGGCGCAGGAAGTTGCGATCGGCGTGGTCGTCGGCGTTGCTGGGGTCTTCGATCCAGTGCAGTGCATGCTGGCGGGCGTAGTCGAGGAGTGCACTGCGTGGCACTGCCAGCAGCGGTCGCCATAGAGGCATTTCGCCAAGGCGGCTGTGCGTGGACATCGCCGCCAGGCCATCGACGCCGGAAGCGCGCAGGGCGCGCAACAGGAAGGTCTCGGCCTGGTCGTCCTGGTGCTGTGCCAGCGCCAAGGTTTCGCCGTCGCGCAGTTCGGCCGCGAACGCGGCGCGTCGTGCCAGTCGCGCGGCACCCTCGGTGCCCAGGCCTGTGCCGTTCTCGACCTGCACGCGGTGCACGGCCAGTTCGATGCCCCAGGCGTCGCATTGCTGCTGGCAGTGCAGCACCCAGTCATCTGCATCGGGCTGCAGCCCATGGTGCACGTGCACCGCGCGCAGCGCCGTGCCGGAAGCTTGCGCGCAGCACCACAGCCAATGCAGCAGCACGGTGGAGTCGACACCACCGCTGTAGCCCACCAGCAGCGGCGCATCCAGCGGAACGAGGGCAGGGAATTCACTCACGGCGGCAAGTATAGGGTTGGTCGGCAGGGCTGCGCCCTGCACCCGCAGACGCGCAAGCAACGGCAACGGCCGAAGCAACAGCAGAAGCGGGTTTCCTGAGGGTTGGCGGGGTGGGGCCGGTTGCGGGGGCCGCTGCAAGTCCCCCTCCGGGGCCCGGCCCAGCCGCTGGCGGCTGTGCGTTCGGGCGCTTGCGAAGCCGTGCTTCGCAAGCAAAGCGCCCTCACCCATGTAAGCTCGGTCGCCGCTTGCTCGTGTGCGCAGTCCTGCGCACACGGCAAGACCGGGGTTGGGCGTCCTGCCCAACCCGCCCGAGGCATGCCTCGGGCCCATGCGGCTCACGCCCCCGCAACCGGACCCACCCCGGCTTCGACAGAATGCCGCGATCTGCCAGAACGGCGTCGTGCACCGCTTTGGTAGGTGTCGACCTTGGTCGACACAGTAGATCCACGCCATGCGTGGATGACTCATTCGATATCTGACAGATGTGTCGACCAAGGTCGACACCTACCAACAGCCGCGGAGATCTGTCAGAGGCGGGGCACTGTGGGTTTGCGGGGTGTGAGCCGCATGGATGCGGCGATCAAGGCTACATGGACGTACTTGCGCCGTCCCCGCAAACCCACAGTGCCCCGCCATCCCACGGAATGCACGCTGTTGCTTCGGCCGTTGCCGTTGCGTCTGCAGGTGCAGGGCGCAGCCCTGCCGAAAAACCTACTTTATCCGACGGCCCGAGCGGTCGATCCGGAACCGCTCTCCGCCTTCCATCGGAGTGTGGCCATCGGCATCCGGCGTACCACGACGGCAACCATTGCAGACCTCGGCCACGCCATCCTGGAACGGCCACCCGAAATCGAACGTGCCGGGCACCACCTGGCGGAACTTCAGATCGAAGTAGGCCACGCGGTTGCCGACGCGGGCGCGCAGCAGGCCTTCCTGTGGTGTTTCCGGACCGTTGTCCCAGGTCAGTACCGGCAGGCTGCGGCCCTTGCGGTTGACGTAGTGGAAGCCCTGGTCGGCGTACACCACGGCCAGGCCGTGGTCGTCGTAGTTCAGGTCCTTCAGCGTGTCGGCGCTGATCTTCGGCCGGTGATCGACCACCTCGCAGTTGGGCAGCGGCCACAACCCGTGTTCGTCGGTCAGCAGCTTGCAGGCCGGTGCCTGCGCCAGCGCGCTGGAACTGGCCAGCACACCGAACAAGGCCAGCGACCGTGCGAAACGGCCGCGGGCGGGGGCAGGGCGGGCCTGCCGCACGATCACTTGGCCTCGGCCTTGCGTTCGAAGGCCGTCGGTGCCGGCAGCTGTACCGGCACGCCCTTGTCGTCGCAGGTGCCGGCCTGGCACAGGCGCTCGCGCAGGGCCGGGGTGGCCTGCACGATCATGTGGTAGATCGCGTTCTGTTCCAGCGTGCCGCGGATCGCCTTGCTGCCCGGGCCGCGTGCCCAGATACCGACGTCTTCGCCGCCGTGCGACTCGGACTTCATCGGCACCAGTGCTTCCTGCATGTAGTCCGGATGCTCGGTGTCGACCTCGCGCAGGTTCGGGCGGCCGTTGGCCGGTTCGAAGCTGCTCGGGTTGTGCGGGTAACGCTTCGGACCGGCCGGCTGCTGGTTGCTGCTGCCGGTATGGCCCGGGCCATTGGCGTAGCTCAGGGTGGTGTACGGCTGGCCGGTGCCGTCCAGCGCGTAGTCCAGCTTGCCGGCGCCGTCTTCGCCGCCCTTGTCCTTCACCTTGCCCAGGATCGGGTTGCCGCGCGCCGGGTAGCCGACGAAGTTCAGGGTGTGCGAGTGGTCGGCGGTGACGATGATCAGGGTATCGTCGGCCGAGGTCAGTTCGTTGGCCACGCGCACCGCGTCGGACAGGGCCACGGTCTCGGTCAGCGCACGGTAGGCGTTGCCGCTGTGGTTGGCGTGGTCGATGCGCGCGCCTTCGATCATCAGCACGTAGCCTTCCTGGTGCTTGGCCAGATTCTTGATCGCGGCGGCAGTCAGTTCGGCCAGGCTCGGCTCACCGCCCGGATCCTGCGGGCGCTCGTACTCGTAGCGCATGTGGTCCGGCTCGAACAGGCCAAGGATAGCCGGCGCATTCGCGGCGGCGGCCAGCTGCTTGCTGTTCCACACGTAGGCACCCTGCGGATGCGCCTGCTGCCATTCCTGCACCAGGCTACGGCCGTCCAGGCGCTGGCCGACCTTGTCGTCGTATTCCGGATCGCGCTCTTCCACAGTGGTGAATTCACCGCGACCGCCGCCGAGGGCGACCAGCGGGCCGCGCCCATAGCGCGAGGTCGACAGCAGCTGCTGGGCGATGTCCTTGCAGCCGGCAGCCTTGGCGGCTTCAGTCAGGTCGGTATCGTTTTCCCAGTTGCGCTCGGGCGAGTGCGCATAGGTGGCGGCCGGGGTGGCATGGGTCAGGCGCGCGGTGGAGACCACGCCGGTGGCCAGGCCGGCGCTGTCGGCCAGCTGCAGCCAGGTCAGCAGGCCCTTGGACAGGCTGTCGGCGCAGTCGGTGCGGCTGCCGGCGCTGACGCCGATTGCGCCCATGTGGGTCTTCACGCCGGTGGTGATGGCGGTCATGGTGCCGGCCGAATCCGGGGTCTGCGAATCGGTGTTGTAGGTCTTGCTGAACGCCGTGGCCGGGAAGCGCTCCCAGGACAGCAGGTTCTCTTCACCCGAGCCGCCCTTCTGCTGGCCTTCGTAGATGCGCGAGGCGGCCACGGTGGTCAGGCTCATGCCGTCGCCGAGGAACAGAATGACGTTCTTGGCCTTACCGGACATCGCACCGTTGGCGGCGGCCTGGGCGGCGCCGCTGCGGTACCACCACTGCGGGGTCTCGCCGGCCGGGTGGGCAACGGGATCGACGGCGACCTTCAGGCCGGCCGGGGCGGACGCGGGGGTGGTGCTGGCGCAGGCGCCCAGCAGCAGGGTGGTGGCGCAGGCGGCCAACAGGGAGACGGAACGGCGCATGGACGCTGGGATCTCACAAACTGTAACGGGACGTTCATTATGCCCGCCCTCGCAAGGCACGCCGATGACACACTGATTTGCCGGCCGGGCGGTCGTTCTGCGGGCCGCCTTGGGCTATCGTGCCAGCATCCCTTCCTTCCCCTCTGGATTGCCTATGAAGCTGGTCTCTGCCTGGCTGCGGATTCCATTCTGGCAGCGCGTGGTCGGTGGCTTCGTGCTCGGCGCGCTGGCCGGCTGGGCGCTCGGCCCGGCCGCGGAAACGTGGTTCGGCCCGCTCGGCGAGCTGTACGTCACCCTGATCAAGATGATCGCCGTGCCGCTGGTGTTCTTCGCGGTCATCAACGCAATCTCGTCGCTGCACGGCCAGAAGTCGGTCGCCGCGCTCAGTGGCCGCACCTTCCTGTGGTTCGTGATCACCGCCGCGTTGGCGGTGTGCGTCGGCCTGGGCGTGGGTACCGTGCTGCAGCCCGGCGCCGGTGGCCTGCAGCTGTCGATGGCCAGCAACTACGTGCCGCGCGAAGTGCCCAGTGTGGTGCAGGTGCTGCTGGACGTGGTGCCGGCCAATGTCTTCTACGCGCTGTCCGGCATCGGCACCAAGGTCAATGCGGCCGGTGAAACCGTGCTGGCTGCCGGTCGCGGCTCGATCCTGCCAGTCATCTTCTTCGCCGGCCTGGTGGGCTTTGCGATCGTCAAGCTGGGCGAGAAGGTGACCGAGGCGCGCAAGCTGGTCGGGCAGATGAGCGACATCATGATCCAGGTGACCCGCTTCGTGCTGGAAGTCACCCCGATCGGCACCTTCGGCCTGATCGCCGGCCTGGTCGGCAGCTACGGCTTCGAGAAGCTGCTGCCGCTGGGCCACTTCGTGCTGGCGCTGTACGTGGCCTGCGCACTGCACATCGTGGTGGTCTACAGCGCACTGCTGCTGGCGCACGGCCTGAACCCGTTGAAGTTCTTCCGTGGCGCGGCGCCGGGCATGCAGGTCGCCTTCGTCAGCTCGTCCAGCTTCGCCGCGATGCCGGTGGCGTTGCGCTCGATCACCCACAACCTGGGCGTGAACAAGGACTACGGTTCGTTCGCGGTGCCGCTGGGCGCCAGCATCAAGATGGATGGCTGCGGCGCGATCTACCCGGCGCTGTGCGCGGTGTTCATCGCGCAGTACAGCGGTGTGCCGCTGACCCCGGAGCAGTACGTGGTGGTGCTGATCGCCTCGGTGCTGGGCAGCTTCGGTACCGCCGGCGTGCCGGGTACCGCGGTGATCATGGCCACGGTGGTGCTGAGCGCAGCCAACCTGCCGCTGGAGACCATCGGCTACCTGTATGCCATCGACCGCATCCTGGACATGATGCGCACGATGACGAATGTGACGGGCCAGATGCTGGTGCCGGTGATCGTGGCCAAGGAAACCGGGCTGCTCGACCAGGCGGTGTATGACAACCCGTCCAGCAATGTCGGCGTGGACGATCCGGACCCGACACCGCCACGCGCCTGAGGTTGCGTGGAGATGAAAGGCCCGCCCTGACCGGCGGGCTTTTTGTTTTGGAGCTGACTGACGCGGTGCCGATCAGGGTAGGTCCCTGGTAGATCCACGCCATGCGTGGATGGCCGCAGTGCCGACCAACGGTCGGCACCCACCAGAGGTCAGTAGGTCCACGCCATGCGTGGATGAAGGCGGTACCGACCAAGGTCGGCAGCTACCCACCATTACGGGCCCAACAAAAAAGCCGCTGCAGGGCAGCGGCTTTCTCGTGTCAGGCGGCGCGGTAGCGCCAACCGGTCAGATCAGAGATCGACCCGGCGGGCCTGCATGAACTTGTTGCCCCAGTAGCCGCTGAGCAGGGTGTCCACGCGGACGTCCTTGCCGGAGCTCGGTGCATGCAGGAAGCGGCCATCGCCAACATAGATGCCGACGTGGTCGACGCGGCCCTTGCGGCCGAAGAACACCAGGTCACCGGCAGCCAGTGCGGTGCGATCATTGATCAGTTCGGCGTTGTCGTCGTGTGCCATCTCGCGCGACACGCGCGGCAGCTCGATGCCCAGGGCCGAGCGGAACACGTAACCGACCAGGCCGCTGCAGTCGAAACCGCTGTCCGGGTTGCTGCCACCCCAACGGTACGGGGTGCCCAGCAGGGTCATCGCGCGGCGCAGCAGCGATTGCACCTTGCCGTTGTCGGCGGCGGTGCCGACAACGCTGCCATTGGCGGCGCTGCTGGTGTCGTAGTTGGCGAGCAGGCGGCTGAGATCACCGGCTACCACGGCCGAGCGGTCCATCAGCGGAATGGTGTCATTGGCGGCCAGGTGCGGCAGCAGGGCGGCCAGCGTGGCGCTGGCGGCGGCATCGACGCGGCTGCGCTGCGGAGCGGCAGCCTCGGCCTTGGCGGCCGGTCGGGCGGTGCTCTCGGCCACCGGGGCCGGGGTCACATCGGAACGGTTCGGAGCAGTCTGCGACCAGGCCGGAAGGCTGGTCAGACACAGTGCCAAGCCAAGCAACAGCGGGCGGGCACTACGTGAAGATACGGAAGTCTGGCCTTCGCTTTTCAGGTCGTCAGTCGTCACGCGTCGGTCACAGGAAAAAAACGATGGGGCATCATGCCCTGTAAAAGCGGCAATAAGTTAAAAATTCCGTTAGTAAATCGTTAGCTGCACGGTGATGTGCGTCACAATTTTGAACATATCGCCTGTTCATCTTAGCGAAGGACGCGTTTCGCCCCGGTGTAGTGGTCCTTCCAGTACGGACCGCTGAGCGAGTCCAGCCGGACCGTGCCACCGGTGCTCGGCGCGTGCACGAAGCGCCCTTCACCCACATAAATGCCGACATGGGTGACGCTGCCGCGGCTGCCGAAGAACACCAGGTCGCCGGTGGCCAGGCGCTGCGGGTCGATCTTCGGGCCCTGTACCGCCGCCAGGTCGCGCGAGGTGCGCGGCAGTTTCAGGTCCAGCATCTCGCGGTAGACGTAGGCCACCAGGCCGCTGCAGTCGAAGCCGGAGTCGGGGGTATTGCCGCCATAGCGATAGGGGGTGCCGACCAGGCTGATGGCTCGCATCAGCACCGAGTTGGCCGCCTCGGGATTGTCCGGCACGGTCTTCGGCCAGTTCGCGGTCGGCGGGGGCGGGTCGGGTCGGGTGGCCTTGCCGCCGCCGCAGGCGGTCATCAGCACGGGCAGGGCCAGCAGCAGGGCCGGGGCGAGGAGCCGGCGCAGGCCGGACGAAACTGGCGTGATGTGCATGATCTCCGGATAATGCGCCACCTTAGGATTGGCCGTCATGATGGCGGCGTCCCCGCCGGGCGACAACCCGCCCCAACCCGCCTGCCTCCGGCAGATCCAGACAGAGTTGCGCATGAAGATCGAAAAAGACCGCGTTGTCCGCTTCCACTACACCGTTTCCGAAGTCGGCCAGGAGCCGATCGAATCGTCCAAGGACCGCGGCGAGCCGCTGGCGATCCTGATCGGCCACGGCAACATCATCCCGGGCCTGGAAAACGCCATGATGGACAAGGAAGCCGGCGCGACCTTCAGCGTCGACGTCAACGCTGCCGATGCCTACGGCGAGCGTCGTGAGGGCCTGTCCCAGCGCGTGCCGAAGAAGCACTTCGGCAACACCAAGCTGGCTCCGGGCCAGCAGGTCGTGCTGCAGACCAACTTCGGCCCGCGTGCGGTGACCGTGCAGAAGGTCGGCATGAGCGTCGTCGACGTCGACCTGAACCATCCGATGGCCGGCAAGGACCTGCACTTCGACGTGGAAATCGTCGATGTGCGCGAAGCCGGCAAGGAAGAAATCGACCACGGCCACGTCCACGGCGACGGCGGTCACCAGCACTGATCGCAGCGCGATCGTGATGGCAGCAACGGCCCGCTTCGGCGGGCCGTTGCGTTTGTGGAACACGGCGCGGCCATCCATGGCGCGCAGGCCGGCGGCATAATGGCGGACCTGCCCGACGGACGCCCTGTGAACGCCGCTTCTCCTTCCCTGCAGCCGGTGGCTTCCGGCGAACGCATCGCCGTGCTTGACGTGCTGCGCGGTGCTGCGCTGCTGGGCATCCTGCTGATGAACATCGAGGCCTTCAGCGGGCCGCTGGACCTGGCGTTCACCGGCATCGACGTGCATTGGCAGGGCATCGACTACTGGGCCGATGCCTTTGTCTACGTGTTCGTGCAGGGCAAGTTCTTCACCCTGTTCTCGTTGCTGTTCGGTGCCGGCTTCGCGGTGATGGCGCAGCGCGCTGAGGCCGCCGGGCGCGACTTCACCCCGTTCTACCTGCGCCGCAGCGCTGGCTTGCTGCTGATCGGTCTGTGCCATGCACTGCTGGTCTGGTCCGGCGACATTCTGGTGATGTATGCACTGATCTCGTTGCCGCTGCTGGCCTGCCGCGAGGCGCCACGCAGCTGGCTGCCGTGGATGGGGCTGATGGTCTACCTCGGCGGTGTGGCGATGATGCTGCTGGTCGGCGCGATGGTGTCGATGGCTTCGGCCGAAGATGTGCAAGGCATGCTTGCCGAGGCGCAGCGGAGCATTGAGCTGCAGCGGCAGGTGTACGGGCAGGGCAGCTGGGCGCAGGCCAATGTGCAGCGCCTGAGTGAGTTCGGTACGTCGATGGGGGCGCTGCTGATCACCGGCCCGGAAGTGCTGGGCATGTTCCTGATCGGCAGCTGGTTCGCCGGCAGTGGCGCGCTGGCGGCGCCGGAGCGCTTCCCGCGGCTGTACGCGTCGCTGCGCTGGGTCGCGTTGCCGCTGGGCCTGCTGGTCACGTTGATCGGCGTTGCCTGGAAACCCTACCTGGCACCGGGCGCCTACAACCTTCCGGTGACGGCGGCGATGGGCCTGGTGACCATAGGCGGCCTGCCGATGTGCCTGGGCTATCTGGCGTGGATCGTGCACTGGCGCACGCGGCTGGCCTGGCTGGCGCCGGTGGGGCGCATGGCGCTGACCCATTACCTGGCGCAGTCGCTGGTCTGCACGCTGCTTTTCTATCACTACGGACTGGGATGGTTCGAGGTGATGCCGCGCAGCGTGCAGCTGCTGTTCGCACTACTGCTGTTCGCTGTGCAGGTGGGCATTTCGCACGCGTGGTTGCGCCGCTTCCGTTTCGGGCCGATGGAATGGCTGTGGCGTGCGATGACCTACCGGCAGTGGCCGCCGATGCGGCGCGGGGCCGGGCAGGGCTGATCGATGCAGGGCGCGCGCGAGGATGTGATCGTGGTCGGCGCCGGTGCCATTGGACTGGCCGTCGCGCTCGCGCTGCGCGCACAGGGCCGGCAGGTACGCGTGATCGACCGTGGGCGTGTCGGCGGCGCGACCTCGCATGGCAACTGCGGCACCATCACCCCCAGCCACGCGCCGCCGCTGCCTGCGCCTGGCGTACCGTTGCGCGCGCTGCGCTGGATGCTCGATCCGCGTGCGCCGTTGTACGTGCGTACGCGGCTGGATCCGACGCTGTGGCGTTGGTTGCTGCAGTTCGGGGCGCGCTGCAATGCGCGCGACTGGCTGCAGGCCACGCGCGCCCGCGCTGCGCTGCTGAATGATTCCCGGCTGCGCCTGGCACAGTGGGTGCAGGTGCATGCGCTGGACTGCGAATTCGATACCCGCGGTCTGGACTACGTGTTTTGCGATGCCCGCAATTTCGATCACCACGCCGCTGAGTGTGAGGCACTGAACGCGCAGGGCATCGCCACGGCGCGCATCGATGGCGCCGACTATGCGCGCGACAATCCAGCTTTCCATGATCGCATTGCCGGCGCGATCCACTTCCCCGGCGATGCGCAGCTGCGTCCGGACCGCTACACCGCCGAACTGGCGCGCGTGCTGCGTGCACAGGGCGTGGTGATCGAGGAGCAGGCGGACATGCAGGATTTCAGTACCGACGCGCAGGGTGTGCGCGTGCACGTCGGCGAACGCACGCTGCACGCACGCGAGCTGGTACTGGCCACCGGACCGTGGTCGCCGCGCTGGGCACGGCAACTGGATCTGCGCGTGCCGATCCAGCCCGGCAAGGGCTATTCGCTGACCTGGTCGCGACCGGTGCAGGTGCCGCAGCGCCCGGTGGTGCTGAAGGACCATTCCGTGTTCGTGATTGCCTGGCGCGAGGCGTTGCGACTGGGCGGCACCATGGAATTCGCCGGTGCCGACCCGCAGCTGCGCACGGCCCGCCTGCAGGCCCTGCATCAGGCCGCCGACCACTACCTGCGTGCGCCACGCGGTGCGCAGCTGCAGGAGCAGTGGTGCGGGTGGCGCCCCATGAGCGTGGACGACGTGCCATTGATCGGCCGCGCGCCCGCACATCCTCACGTCTGGCTTGCAGCGGGGCATGGCATGCTCGGCATCAGCATGAGCGCCGGCACCGGCCAGCTGATCGCCGATCTCGTCTGCGGCCGCACGCCAGCGATCGATCCTGCCCCTTACCGACCCGAGCGATTCCGATGAGCACTGCACCCTATGATTACGACCTGATCGTCCTTGGCGGCGGCTCCGCCGGCCTGGCTGGTGCGATCCGTGCCGCGCAGCATGGCAAGCGCGTGGCAATGCTGGAGCCCGGTGAGCTGGGCGGGACCTGCGTCAATGTCGGCTGCGTGCCGAAGAAGGCGATGTGGCTGGCGGCCGACCTGCACGAGCGCATCGGCCTGGCCAGTGCGATGGGCTTCGATGTTCAGGCGCGCCCGGCGCTGTCGTGGAAGGAACTGGTGATCCATCGCCAGGCCTACATCAGCAACATCCACACCAGCTACCACAAACGCCTGGATGAGACCAGCGTGGTGCGCATTCCGGCGCGCGGCCATCTGCTCGATGCGCATACCGTGGCCTGCAGTGATGGCGTGCGTTACAGCGCCGAGCACATCCTGATCGCCACCGGCGCGCACCCGCTGCGTCCAGATATCCCCGGCGCGGAACTGGGCCTGGTCTCCGATGATTTCTTCGATCTGCGTGCGGCACCGGCCGAGGTGGCGATCATCGGTGGCGGTTACATCGCGGTGGAGCTGGCCGGCCTGCTGCAGGCACTGGGCAGCAAGGTGAGCCTGCTGGTGCGTGGCCAGCGGCTGCTGGATCGCTTCGATTACGAGCTGACTGATCAGCTGGCCGAGAACCTGAAGCAGCAGGGCGTGCGCATCCATTTCGGCTATCGCCTGCGCGAACTGCAGCGCGATGGCGAACGCGTACGTGCGTTCGGCCATGACGGCCCGCTCGACAGCGTGTTCGACGCGGTGTTCTTCGCCACCGGCCGCCGCGGCAACAGTCGTGATCTGGGCCTGGAAGCGCTCGGCATCGGCATTGGCGAACACCAGCAGGTGCAGGTGGACGAATGGCAGACCACCAGCGTGCCGAGCGTGCACGCGGTGGGTGATATCGCCGGCAAGGTTGGCCTGACTCCGGTGGCGGTGGCGGCGTCGCGGCGCCTGATGGATCGCCTGTTCGGTGGCCGCCCGCAGTCGAAGATGGATTACGAGAACGTGGCCAGCGTGGTGTTCTCGCACCCGCCGCTGGGTGCGGTGGGCATGAGCGAGGAAGAAGCGCGCGCGCGTTTCGACCAGGTGAGCGTTTACCACAGCCGTTTCCGACCGATGCTGCAGGCGCTGGCCAACGGTACCCAGCGCAGCCTGTTCAAGATGGTCTGCGCCGGCCCGGAAGAACGCGTGGTAGGTATCCACCTGCTGGGCGAAGCGGCCGACGAGATCCTGCAGGGTTTCGCGGTGGCGGTGAAGATGGGCGCGACCAAGGCCCAGTTCGATGACACCGTGGCGATCCACCCGACCTCGGCCGAGGAAGTGGTGCTGATGCGCTGACCTGCGGTTGCTGCAGAGCCGAGCCCATGCTCGGCCGTCGCTCTTTGTAGAGTCGAGATCCTATGTTCGTGGTCAAGCCTGCTGGAAGCAGGCTTGACCCACCTTCAGCATCGCCGGATCGAAGTCCCGGCCGCTTTTGAAGACACCCCAGGCGATCCTGGCCAGCTTTCTGGCCAGGATGTTGAAGACGGCGGTGCTGGGGTGACCGCGTTTTGACAGCTCGTCGTAGAGCGGTTGCCCCCGACGACACCGCTTGAGCCCCATGGCGGCCATGTAGAGCATCTGGCGCAGCACTGGCGCGCCCTGTTTGGACAGCCGACGCCGTCCCGTTCTTCCGCCAGACTCGTTAGGCCGGGGATCCAGGCCGGTGCAGGCGATCCACACGTTGGCGTTGGCCAACGGCCAGCGCGTCATGTAGTAAATCAGGTGAGCGGCGACGGCAGGGCCGACACCAGGGATGGTCAACAGGCGCTTGTAGAGCGTGCCATGCTCTCCATCGCGACCCAAGCGCTGCAGTTCGCTTTCCAGCTCGGACAGCGTCCCAGCCAGAGCGCAGAACAGATCTGACAGCTCCCCGGGGGCACTTTTGCTTACCCCGAAGGATTGCTCCAGGCGCGCGCGTGTCTTTACCAGCGTCTGCCGCTTGCGCAGCAAATCGTGCATCTGCTGCTGCTCGTCGGTACGCGGTACGTATTCACGCAGGCGATCGTTCTCCTTCTTCACGTACCGGGCGATCGCTTCGGCGTCCATGGCGTCCGTCTTGCCACGCGAGCCCGTCGCCCGGCCGTAGTGCTTGATCAGACGTGGATTGATCACATAGACAACGTGGCCTGCCTGGCCAGCCATCCGAGCCAACAACTCGTAGTACCGCCCCGTCGCCTCCATGCCAATCCGGCATCGCTGGGGCAAGGTGTTGAGCCACTGGGCTATGCCGGCCCGGGTGTTGGCGATCCTGTCGCCGGCCTTGCGGTCGGCCACTGCCGGTACGAACTCCTTGGAGTCCACGTCCACGCCAATATCGAGAGAATCAGACATTTGTACGGCTCCCAGCTATCTTTAAGGGGCTGGGGTGGTACCGCACCGACGTTAGCTTGCCTACATCGACGATCCCCTTTGGGGGCCGTACGATCCTTTATCGACGTTCGTGTGCGGGATGGGGATCGCTCGACTCGTCTGTCGGCTAGTATCCGCAGATGCATGCTTGACGGTCCCTCCACCCTGGCTCCTACATACCGCGTAGGAGCCGGGAGGAACATACAAGCCATGCTCGACTGCGGTGGAAAGACAGTCGAGCATGGCTCGACTCTACAAGGCGGGCACCGGACGCCCCCGTGCGACAATGGGCGCCCCCACGCTTTCCCGGGCCGCTCCGAGCGGCCCGCCGTCGTCCTGATGTCCAATCCCGCTTCCCGTATCGCCACCGCCTCCCCACGCATTGCGCTGGGGGGGATCGGCCTGGCCGCGATCGGCGCCATCGCTGCTTCCGGCAAGGCGATCATTGTCAAGCTCGGCCTGCGTCACGGCGTGGATGCCACCACGCTGCTTGCCCTGCGCATGCTGATGGCGCTGCCGCTGTTCGTACTGATGGCGCTGTGGGCCGCGCGCCGGGCCGAACCACTGTCCTGGGCCGACCGTGCCCGCGTGCTGTGGCTGGGTTTCACCGGCTACTACCTGTCCAGCCTGCTCGACTTCCAGGGCCTGCAGTACATCAGCGTGACGCTGGAACGGCTGATCCTGTACTTGAACCCGACCCTGGTGCTGCTGATCAACGTGCTGCTGGCGCGCCAGCGGCCGGGCCGATGGCAGATCGGCGCGCTGGTGCTGAGTTATCTGGGCGTGCTGCTGGCGTTCGGCCATGACCTGCAGCGCGAGGGTGGGCAGATCATCGTTGGCAGCCTGCTGGTGCTGGGCAGTGCGCTCAGCTATGCGCTGTACCTGTTCGGCAGCGGGCAGGTGGTCGCGCGTATCGGAGCGGTGCGGCTGACCGCTTACGCCAGCTGCGTGGCCAGCGTGCTGGTGCTGCTGCATTTCGCGGTGACCCATCCGCTGCCGTTGTTGTGGCAGGCGCCTGCGGCGGTGCAGTGGTTGTCGCTGGTCAATGCCACCGTGTGCACGGTGCTGCCAGTGCTGGCGATCATGCTGGCGGTGCAGCGCGTGGGTTCGTCGCTGGCCGCGCAGGTCGGTATGCTGGGCCCTGTTTCCACCATCGTGATGAGCCTATGGCTGCTCGACGAACCGATGGGGCCGGCGCAGATCGCCGGCACCGTGCTGGTGCTGATCGGCGTTCTGCTGGTAACCCGCCTGCGGCGCTGACGCCTGAGCAGGCGCGCGCGCGCATCCTGGCGGTGATCCGCGCGATCCCGGCGGGGCAGGTGATGGGCTATGGGCAGGTGGCGCTGCGCGCGGGCCTGCCCGGGCGTGCGCGCCTGACCGCGCGCATCCTGGGCCAGAACGACGACCCGGACCTGCCCTGGCATCGCGTGCTGCGCTCGGATGGGCGCATTGCCATGGAGGAAGGTTCGGCTGGTTGGCGCGAGCAGTCACAGCGGTTGCGCGCGGAGGGCGTGGTGGTGGAGAACGGCCGGGTGCGGATGACGGCGACTGATCCGGCGGCAGCACTGGATGCCGCTGTGTGGGGTCCGGGCTGAGCACCGCTGGCGACTGAACAGGCCGCGCCTGCCGGTCGCCAACAAGACACGGTGCTGCGGCTATGATGGAGGCCGTTCCATGCCGGTGCTCCCATGTTCCCGCGACTGCCAACCGTCACCAAGGCCCTGCTGATCGCCAACGCGATCCTGTTCCTGCTGCAGCAGCCGTTCCTGCTCGGCATGCAGACCTTCGAGCCGTTCATGCTGCAACCCCTTCAGCAGGGCTTCGACGCATTCTCGCCGGGCGGCAACTTCCAGCCCTGGCAGCTGCTGACCTACGGCTTCCTGCATGGCAGCTTCGGCCATCTGTTCTTCAACATGCTGGCGGTCTTCATGTTCGGCGCGCCGCTGGAGCAGACCTGGGGCGAGAAGCGCTTCCTGCTGTATTACCTGGTGTGCGTGGCCGGTGCCGGTGTCTGCCAGCTGCTGGTGGGTACGCTGCTGGAAAACCCGGCCACGGTGCTGGGTGCTTCCGGTGGCGTGTTCGGCCTGCTGCTGGCCTACGGCATGCTGTTCCCCAACCAGCGGGTGATGCTGCTGTTCCCGCCGATCCCGATGAAGGCGCGTACCTTCGTGATCCTGTTCGGTGTGGGCGAGCTGGTGCTGGGCATGACCGGCTGGCAGCCCGGCGTGGCCCACTTCGCGCACCTCGGTGGCATGCTGTTCGGCTGGTTGCTGATCCGCTACTGGCGCGGGCAGCCGCCGTTCAACAAGCGCCGCCCGCCTGGCCCGCCGAAGCGCCCCAACCATCTGCGCAGCGTGAAGTGAGGCGCGATGCGCCTCGCTTCACGCGGGTAGGTGCCAACCTTGGTTGGCACGCTTTGAATGGGATCATTTGACGCTGTAGGTGCCGACCGTTGGTCGGCACGCTTTGCTGCCTCGTGCCAACCAAGGTTGGCACCTACCAACAGCAGATGATGCAGGCGACGGGGTACACGCGCCTCCACGATGGCGAGGCTCTACATATCCTGCAACACCACCTGCGCGGCATTGTGCCCGGGCGCACCGGTCACACCGCCACCGGGATGGGTACCCGACCCACACAGATACAACCCCGGAAGGGCGCCGCGGTAGCCGGCCTGGCCGACCATCGGTCGAGCCGAGAACAGCTGGTTGGCACTGAGCGCGCCATGGAAAATGTCGCCGCCGACCAGGCCGAAGGTGCGTTCCAGATCCAGCGGCGACAGCACCTGCCGACCGAGCACGCTGCCGGCAAAGCCGGGCGCATACCGTTCGACGGTGGCAATCATCAGGTCCGCCACAGTCTCACGGTGATCATCCCAGTGGCGCCCGTCGGGCAGTACCGGCGCCACGTGCTGGCAGAACAGGCTGGCCACATGCTGCCCGCGCGGCGCCAGTGAATCATCCAGCGTGCTCGGAATCAGCATCTCTACGATCGGTTCGCGCGACCAGCCTTCGCGGCGCGCATCCAGCCAGGCGCGGTCCATGTAGTCCAGGCTGGGGGCCATGATGATGCCGGCGCTGAGGTGATCGCCGGGGCCGGGCAGGGCACGGAAGTCCGGCAACCGCGACAGCGCCACGTTCATCCGGAAGGTGCCGGAACCGCAGCGCCAGTTCGTCATGCGTTCGCGTGTGGCAGCGGGTACCTGCGTCGGCTCCAGCAGCTGTTCGTACAGCAGCTTCGGATTGACGTTGGCCACCACCGCGCGTGCGCGTAGGGTTTCGCCGTTGGGCAGTTCCACCCCCACGACGCGGCCTTGTTCGGTCAGTACCTGTTGCACACCGGCATCCACGCGCAGTTCGGCCCCGGCCTCGCGCGCCGCACTGGCGATGGCCTGGCTGATCGCGCCCATGCCGCCGATCGCGTGGCCCCACGCACCCTTTACGCCATTGCACTGGCCGAATACGTGGTGCAGCAGCACGTAGGCACTGCCCGCTGTATACGGGCTTGCGTAGTTGCCGACGATGCCATCAAAGCCGAACAGCGCCTTGATCGGCTCGCTCTCGAACCAACGGTCCAGGTACTCCGCCGCCGACAGCGTGAACAGGTCCAGCAGTTCCTGCCGCAGTGGCGCATCCAGCGCCGCCAGTTCGCGGCCGAGTTTCCCCATCTGCCATAGTGCGGGCAGCGCACGCCAACCGCCTGCTACACCCAGGTCGGGCGGCGCGCGCAGAGCCCATGCGCGCAGTACGTCGGCGAAGATTTCCAGGCGTTCCTCGTACGCGGGCAAGCGCTGCGCATCCCGCTCGGAGAACTTCGCCACTTCGGCCTGAGTGCGGCCAGGTGCCGACAACAGATAGCGGTCGTCGGGCAATGGCAGGAAGTTGTTGGCCGGGCGCGCGACGATGCGCAGCCCATACGCATGCAGCTGCAGGTCGTCGATCACCTTCGGCTGCAGCAGCGAGACCGTGTACGAGGCGACTGAATTGCGGAAGCCGGGATGGAATTCCTCGGTGACCGCAGCGCCGCCAAGAACGCCGCGACGTTCCAGCACCAGCACCTTCTTTCCGGCACGCGCCAGATAGGCCGCGCAGACCAGGCCGTTGTGGCCACCGCCAACGATGATCGCATCCCAGGTCATCTGCACCTCGCGAAAAAGGGGACGGAGGGGATTAAGTCGCAATTCGCATGGGGTCACCGGCAATGGGGAAAAACGACTTAATCCCCTCCGTCCCCTTTTTTGATCGCTGCTTCGATGGTGGCGATGTCGATCTTCTTCATCGGCATCATCGCGTTGAATGCGCGCTTGGCCAGTGCCTTGTCCTGGCTGGTCACCGCTTCGATGAGCGTGCGCGGGCTGATCTGCCAGGAAATGCCCCAGCGGTCCTTGCACCAGCCGCATTGGCTCTCCTGGCCACCGTTGCCGACGATCGCATTCCACAGGCGGTCGGTCTCGGCCTGGTCCTCGGTCTGGATCTGGAAGGAAAACGCTTCGCTGTGCTTGAACGCGGTGCCGCCGTTGAGGCCGACGCAGGGGATGCCGCAGACCGTGAATTCAACGGTCAGTACGTTGCCTTCCTTGCCGTCCGGATAGTCACCGGGGGCGTGATGCACGGCGGTCACCGCGCTGTCGGGCAGGATACTGGCGTAGAAGGTGGCGGCCTCGAGTGCGCCGTTGTCATACCAGACACAGATCGTGTTCTTGTGTGCCATGTCGGGGCTCCACGTTGGACGAAGCCGCAGCGATAGCATGCGCGGTGTTAATCCGGGATCGTGCTGCACCTGCAGCAAAAGGAGGGCGCCCGAAGGCGCCCTCTGCATTACCCGTGTGGCAGCTGGATCAGCGCCAGACCTTGATCTGCTCGGCTTCACTTCGCTGCATCGGCTGGCCGGCCTTGCAGCTGAAGGTGGCGCCGAAGGCCGGCAGGTTGGCCAGCGTGCCGTTGCTGCGCCACAGGCCCGGTGCACGGATGTCGGCGGTCAGGCGGCGCACGGCTTCGTTCGGCGCCAGCTGCTGCGCCCACAGCGCAGACCAGGCGCGGAAGAAGCCCTGCTGCTGGGCCTGCTTGGCCTTCGGCTCCTGCGCGACATACGCCGCCCAGGCCAGTTCCAGACCGGCGATGTCGGCCAGGTTCTCTTCCTGGGTGAGCGTGCCGTTGACCTTGGCACCCTTCACGCCCGGGAAGTCGTAGGCGCTGTACTGCGCGGCCACGCGGTTACCGAGCAGGGTCCAGGCGGTCTTGTCGGCCGGGGTCCACCAGCTGCGCAGCTCGCCCTTGGCGTCGACCAGCGCGCCCTTGGCATCGATCGCGCGGGTCAGCTCATGGCCGACCAGGCCACCGAAGCTGCCGAACTTGTCGGCAGCGTCGGCCTTGGCGTTGAACACCGGGCCCTGCAGGATCGCGGCGGTGACGATCAGGCGGTTCTGGGCCAGATCGTAGGCCAGCGAAGGCTGCTGCGGCAGCACGTCCCAGCGACGGTCGGCGTTGCCCTTGCCGATGCGCTTCATTTCCTCGCGATGGCGCCAGGTCGAAGCAATCAGCATGTTGCCACCGAACGAACCGCGGCCCATCGGCTGCACGCTGTAGTCGAGGTCGCGCAGCGGGGTGCCGATCTCGATCTTCAGCGCAGCCAGCTTGGCCTGCGCTTCGGCCTTGGCTTCGGTGCTCATCCAGCTGCTGTTCTTGACCGCTTCAATCTGCACTTCGCGCACCTTGTCGACGATCCATGCCGCCTGGCGACGATCTTCGGCGGACAGATAACGTGCGGCGTATTCGCGACCGACCATCGGGCCAGCGGCCACGTTGATCGCCTCCAGCACGTCTTCCCAGCGCTGCGGCGGCAGGGTTTCGCCACGCAGCACGCGGCCGCGGAATTCGAACTCGGCGTCGCGGTAGGCCTTGGACAGGTACGGCGCCATCGAGTCGCCCACGCGCCAGCGCAGGTAGGCCTTCCACTGGTCCGGCTTGAGCTTGGTGACCATGCCGTCGAGCTGCTTGAACAGGCCCGGGTCGGCCAGCGAGGCCAGGTCGTCATCCACGCCCTGTGCCTTCAGGAAGGCATCCAGCTGCAGGTTGCGGTAGCGGCTGTTGAGCTCCTTGGTGGAGATCGGCGCGTAGTTGTTGAACGGGTTGTTGATGCCGGCCAGCGACTGTGCATTGCGTGCCAGCTCGGTTTCCAGCGCGATCACTGCCTGCGACTCGGCATCCAGCTTGGCCGCCGGGGTGCCGGTCAGCGCCAGGATCTGCTTGACGTAGTTGCGGTAGCGGCCCATCAGCGCCACGGTGTCGGCGTCGGTGCGGGTATAGAACGCCGGATCCGGCAGGCCCATGCCGCCCTGCATGAAGTAGCCGATGTGACGGTCCAGCGCTTTCAGATCGACGTCGGGGCCGAAATTGAATGCCACCGGGATGCCGACCTGGTGCAGTGCGGCGATCGAGGCCGGCACATCCTTGGCCTTCTTGATGGCGTTGATGCGGGTCAGCAGCGGGGCGATCGGGTTGGAGCCGTCTGCTTCCACGGCCGCTTCGTCCAGGCCACTGGCCCAGAAGTCACCCAGCAGCTTCTGAACGTTGCCCTGCGGCGCCTTCATCGCTGCGTCGAGCAGTTCACGCTGCTGCTGGCGGCTGCGGTCGACCAGCTGGCCCAGCGCGGTGGTGGCGCCGGTCTGCGGCACCGGGTTGGCCTTCAGCCAGCCTGCATTGGTGGCGTCGTAGAAGTCGCTGCACTGGGCACTGACAGCCGGGGCACGCGCGGCCTTTTTCTTGGCGGCGAAGGCATCGTGGGTCGGGACCAGAGTCGCCAGGCTGATGCCCAGGGCGATGGCAAGCGGACGGAAATTGGGCATGTGGAACGAATCCGTGATGGATTGAGGGCGCGCGCACTATAGCAAGCCGCGCATGGGCGCGGCATGCACGCATCACGGCGCATCCGCCGTGCCGTGCGCCGACCAAGGTCGGCATCTGCCAATGGCGTGGGCCTGCACAGGCGCAGCAGATCCACGCCATGCGTGGATGACGGGCGCCGCAAAAAACAAAGGCCCGGGAGTTCCCGGGCCTCTGCAGGTCTACCTTGGCATCAGCCAGGGCTTACCAGATCACCACCTGCTGCTCGCCGGCGCGGGCCATCGGCGAACCGGCCTTGCACTGGAAGGCCGCGGCAAAGGTCGGCAGGTTCGACGGCGCACCCATGGCGCGGAACTGCGCCGGCGCGTGCGGGTCAGTGGCCAGGCGGACCTTGGCGTTTTCCGGGGTGTACTTGGTGCGCCACACGGTGGCCCAGTTGAAGAAGAAGCGCTGGTCGCGGGTGAAGCCATCGACCTTTGCATCTTCCTTGCCGGCGGAGGCCTTCTGCAGGGCGTCGTAGGCGGTAGCCAGGCCGCCCAGGTCGGCGATGTTCTCGCCCAGGGTCAGGTGACCGTTCACGGCCTGGCCGTCGACCTTGTACTGGTCGAACTGCTTGACCAGCTTGCCGGTCAAGCCTTCGAAGTTCTTCTTGTCAGCGGCAGTCCACCAGTCTTCCATGTTGCCGGTCGGCCCGAAGCGTGCACCCTGGTCGTCGTAACCGTGGGTCATTTCGTGGCCGATCACCGCACCGATGCCGCCATAGTTCAGTGCGTCGTCGGCCTTCGGATCGAAGAACGGCGGCTGCAGGATGGCGGCCGGGAACACGATCTCGTTCTGCAGCGGGTTGTAGTAGGCGTTGACCGTCTGCGGGGTCATGCCCCACTCGGTCTTGTCCACCGGCTTGCCAATCTTGGACAGGTTGAACTTGTAGTTGAACTCACTGGCTGCGCGCACATTGCCCAGGTAGCTGTCGCGCTGGGTCTGCAGGCCCGCCCAGTCACGCCACTTGTCCGGGTAACCGATCTTCGGGGTGAAGGTTTCCCACTTGGCGATGGCCTTGGCCTTGGTTTCATCGCTCATCCAGCTCAGGCCCTGGATGCGTTCCTTCAGCGAAGCGGCCAGGTTCTTCACCAGCTCTTCCATCTTCGCCTTGGCTTCCGGCGAGAAGGCAACCTTCACGTACAGCTGGCCGAAGGCTTCACCGGCGTCGTTCTCGATGGTGCCCAGCACGCGCTTCCAGCGCGGCTTCTGTTCCTTCTGGCCATTGAGGGTCTTGCCGTAGAACTCGTAGTTCTCCTGCACGAAGGCATCGGCCAGGTACGGCGAGGCGCTGTCCACGGTGTGGAAGCGCAGGTAGGCGCGCCACACCGACGGATCGGTATCACCCAGCGCCTTGCTCACTTCCTCATGGAAGGCCGGCATGGCCAGCGAGAACTTCTCCGGCGCGGCTACGCCCTGCGACTTGAAGAACTCGGTCCAGCTGAAGTTCGGGGTCAGCTTGTCCGCGTCGGCCAGGGTGACCGGGTTGTAGTACAGCTCGACGTTGCGCGACAGCTCCACGCGCGACTTGGAGGCCTTGGCCAGGCGGGTCTCGAACTTGACCACGTCCTCGGCCTGCTTGGCAGCGTCGGCAGCGGCGACGCCGGACAGCTCCAGCACCTTGGCGACGTGCGCCTGGTAGGCCTTCAGCTTGTCGGCGTTCTTGGCATCGGTGTAGTAGGTGCTGTCCGGCAGGCCCAGGCCGCCCTGGCTGGCGTAGGCCAGGTTGACGGCCGAGTTCTTGAAGTCGGCTTCGGCGCCGAAGCCGAACAGGACGTTGTCACCCTTGGCCGCGTTGCTGCGCAGGTAGTCGGCGATGGCCGCCTTGTCCTGCAGGCCGTCGATCGCGGTCAGGTCGGCCTTCAGCGGCTCGATGCCCTGGGCATTGATCTTGGCTTCGTCCATGCCGGTGGCCCACAGGTCGCCGACGATCTTCTCGATATGGTTCGGGTTCTTGACCTGCGCGACCTGTTCAGCCAGCTGGTGCTGCACGGCCACCGAACGCTCGTCGAGGATGGTGAACGCGCCCCAGCTGGTGCGGTCGCCCGGAATTTCATTGGCGGCCAGCCACTTGCTGTTCACGTAGTCGCCGAAGGCGCCACAGGCGTCCTTGCTGGCATCCAGATCGCTGGGCTGGAAGGCGTTGTAGGCCGGCAGCTTGCTCTCGTCCAGCGTGTAGTTGGTGGCTTCGGCCGCAGCCGGCGTGGAGGCGGTGGCATCCTTGGCCGGGGTTTCGTTCTTGCCGCAGCCGACCAGCGCGGCCGAAACGGCCAGGGTCAGCAGCACGATCTTGGGAGTACGGGTCACTTTGATGGCCTCCAGGCCGAGTGAGTCAGGGAAGGGCCGCGGGGACGGCCGTGGGCCGAACAATACGCCGCCGGCCTGCCCTGCAAGGGTGTCGAAGGTCATGGCCGGGCGCAAGGGGGCCGCTTCGTGGGCCGGAAAAGACAGACCCGGCAAAAGCCGGGTCTGTCGGGGTACTGCGGTCACGCGTGGATCAGAACTTGTACTTCAGACGCACGAACGGGGTGCGGCCGTAGTAGTCGTACTGGGTGGCGAAGGCCGGTACGTTGCCGTAGCGGGAATCGGCGACACCGATGGAAACCAACGGCGGGGTCTTGTTGAAGATGTTGCTGACGCCCACCAGGATTTCCCAATCGGCCTGCGCGTAGCTGACCGAAGCGGTGTGGTAGATGCGCGAGTCGGCCACGATGTCACGATAGGAGTTCGGACGACCCTGGTAGGTGAACACCGGGCTCAGATCGATGTCTTCGGTCTTGTGGATGTAGGTGGTCAGCCAGTTGTACGACCAGTCACCACGGGTCAGGCTCAGCGCCAGGTTGCCCACCACCTTCGGACGGCCGATGTCACCCAGCAGCTCCGAGGATTCCAGGCCGCTTGCAGCTGCGCTGGAGAACACTTCCTGGGTGTCTTCGATCGTGTAGGTGACCTGGGTCTCGGCCGAGAACTTGCCGAACGAGAAATCGTGGTCGAAGTTTGCGGTCAGGTCGTAGCCACGGGTGCGCTGCTTGTTGATGTTGATGAACTTGTTCTGGATCTGGGTCACCGCATACGGCTGGGTAGCACTGGCCGGATTGCGGGTCAGCAGATCGCAGTAGCTGTTCGGGTACACCGTGCCGCCGTAGCAGCCACGCATGACGTTGGTGCTGCCCAGCTGCGCGATTTCATTGCTCACTTCGTAGTCGAAGTAATCGATGGCCACGCTCAGGTTGGCGAAGGTCGGGGTGAACACGATACCGGCGGTCTTCGCACGCGAAGTTTCCGGAATCAGCGAATTACCACCGCCCTGGCGGTACACCGTGCCGCTGCTGCCGCCGCCGGCATAGTCGGCCGGGATACCTGCGGCCGCACAGTTGGCCTGGTAATTGGTATTGGAGCTTTCACCCCAGCGTACGCACGGATCGTTCGCCTGCTGGAAGAAACCAGTCTCGTTGCCAAGGTACAGCTCATACAGGCCCGGCGCGCGGTAGGAGGTGCCGATCGAACCGCGCAGACGCAGCGACGGAATGACCTGCCAGTTCAAGCCGACCTTCCAGACATTGTCCGAATCGGCAACGTTGTCGTACTTGAACACGCGACCCGAGGCGTTCAGGCTCAGCGATTCCACCGCCGGCAGGCCCTTCAGCAGTGGCACGTCGAACTCGACGAAGGCTTCCTTGACCTTGTCGTTGCCCTTGGTCACATCAGCCGAGGACGAGCCCCAGATGTCGCCAGTGCGGGACAGTTCGCTCGGCTGGTCGTTGAGCGAGTAATAGCGGTATTCCAGGCCGCCCGCAAAACCGACCGCACCGGCCGGCATCTCGAACAGGTCGCCGCTGACGACGGCGTTGATGGTAGCCTGCTTGTAAGTGGTCTTGCCCCAGTCCCACGCACCGAGCTTGTCGACCAGCTCGTCGACCTTGCGGCCGCTCAGGTAGTCCGGGTCGAAGTAGTTCACCGCCGGCGGCGCGTCGGTGTAGTCCAGGTCGCCGCTCTTGGAGGCCTGGATGGCCAGATTGCCGTACTTGCCACTGGAGTGGCTGAAGTTCGCGTTGACTTCCCACGCCCAGGTGTCGGTGCCCTTGAACAGGCCGTCAAGCTTGGTGGCGGCGTAGAAGTAATCGACGGTGACATCCTGCTGGGACTTGAACAGCATCACCGGGTTGGCGACGATCTCGGTACCCGGGATGTAGGCATACGGGAAGAACTGGCGCCAGGAGAACGTCTCGGTTTCGCGACGGTTGAACAGGAACTGGGTCTTCCAGTTGACCGAATCGAAGCCGAAGTCGGTGGCCACGTAGGCGGTCTTCCGCTCCTGCTTGTTGATGATGTGGCCCTGGCCCCAGCGCGCGAAGTTCACCGGCTCATCGAAGAAGGCCTGGCCGCGCGCGTAGCTCTGGGTCTTGCGCGGGCGGTAGCCCGGCAGCGGGCCGACAGTGGTGCCATCACCCGACGGCACATAGCGGGTGCTGCCGATGTCGACCACGTTGTGCAGCATGTTGACGCAGTTGGCCAGCGGCGTACCGGCATTGAGCGAACGATCTTCGCGGTCGATGCGGTTGCCGTCGGCGTCCTTGACCAGGTCGTTGCTGCAGTTGAGGAAGTCGCGGTCGCCGCGGGTCAGCTCGTTGTGCTGATACCACTCGACGGCAGCGATGATGCTGCCCTTCTCGAAGTTCCAGCCATTGGCCAGCGACGCCGAGAACACTTCACCGCCGCCTTCGGTCGGGACGCGGCCGGTAACGGTCAGCTCCGGGCGCTCGATGTTCTTCTTGGTGATCAGGTTGACCACACCGGCCACGGCGTCGGAACCATAGATCGAGGACGAACCGTCCTTCACGATCTCGGCACGCTGCAGGATGGCGGTGGGAATGACGTTCAGGTCGAAGGCGCCGACGGCGCCACGGGTACCGGCCGGGCCGGGGCGCTGGCCATCGAGCAGCACCAGGGTGCGGTTGGCGCCCAGGCCGCGAAGCGACACGGTCTGTACGCCGGTGCCGCCGTCCACGACGAAGCCGCCGAACTGGTGGGTGATCTGGGTTTCGGCCGAACCGATGGCCGACTTCTGCAGGAACTCGGCCACGTTGACCTGGCCCTGCTTCGCGTTGGTTTCGGCGTTGATGGTGAACACCGGCGAAGTGGTCTCGTAGTCCGCACGGCGGATCAGGGAGCCGGTGACTGTGACCTTGTCAAGATCGGTTGCGCGGGTGGAAGTGCTTGAGCTGCTTGACGCCTTTGCTTCCTGCTGGGTGGATTCCTGGGCCAGAGCCGGTGCGACCTGCAGGCAGGCCAGCACAGCAAGAGTCAACGGGACGCGGCTTGGCTTATATTGGCGGTTGGCGTTGCGCATTTCGGTTTGATCCCCACTTGTTATGCTTCGGTTAATGGAGTGTATGAGTCGCGTAAAGTAAATGCAACATGAATATTAAAATCTCTTAACTTGCTGTTGTTATAGGGAAATTCAGCATTTGGGGCATGAAAAAGCCCCTGCCTGGCCGGCAGGGGCTTGGTGAAAGCGAGGGTGCCCGGGGAGGGATCAGAGGCCGCCGGGGCCGCAATCCTTGCTCAGGTAGTCGGCCATGAGCGTCAATGTCGTCCGGAAGTGCACGGGGTACCACGGCATGCTGTGCGGCATGTCGGGGATCAGCTCGAACCGGGCCGGCACCTTGCCCTGTACGCCGTTGTAGAAGTTCCTCGCATGGAAGGACGGCGTGCGTACGTCACGGTCGCCGACGAAGGTCAGCAGAGGAATCGTGGCCTTCGCGGTGTTCTGCATCGGGTCCATGCCCTTCACCGTGCGCCCCTGCAGAATGCGTTGCAGGCGGTTCTGGCTCCAGGAGGTGCCCAGCCGGCCAAGATCGGTGACCGGGGCGCCCGCGATGGCGCACTGGTAGGGGGAGGGGCTGCGCACTGTCGCAGCGGCCGCCGCGAAGCCGCCGTAGGAATAGCCGAAGATCGCGATACGGTCCTTGGCGGCGATGCCCTGTGAGACGAGCCAGGCGGCGCCGTCATCCTTGTCGTCCTGCATCTTCTGGCCCCACTCGGCGTCACCTGCCAGCCAGAGCTTGCGGCCAAGGCCGGCGCTGCCGCGGTACTGAGGGCGCAACACGGCGTAGCCGCGCGAAGTGAAGAACGGCACCCAGCCTGATGCATCCCAGCCGGTGTAGTCGCGTGCCCACGGCCCGCCGTGCGGATGAACGAGTGCCGGCAGCGGGCCGTCGCCCTGCTTCCAGCCCGGCGGGAGATCCAGAATCGCTGGAATCTGCAGCCCATCGCGTGCGGTGTAGGTCACCCAGCGTTGTTCACCGATCTGCTTGCTGTCCACCCAGGGGCGCTCATTGCCGAGTGGCACGACATCCTTGCGATCGGCCAGGATGAAGTAGCTCTTCGGGTTGCGGTTGCTTTCCGTGGTGAACAGGACGCGCGAAAGGTCGTCGTTGTAGCCGGTGATGTAGATGCTCAGGCCGGGATAGGCTTTCTGCAGGCCCTCCTGCAGGGCCTTCATCTGCGGATCCACGTACACGGCCTGTCGTTGCGGACCGTCGATATAGAAGCCGAGGACCTGGTTGAAGTTGCTCTTGCGCGTGCCCAGGATCAGTGAACTGATCGAGAAGGATGGATGGGCGGCCAGAGGCTCCTTGTCGAACTCCTTTTTGGCAGGATCGTACAGTCGCGCCTGCACCAGATCCGAGAACTGGTCGGTCAGCACGTACAGCTTGCCGCTGTCATCGTCTATGCCGACGACTTCCACCGTATAGCGTTCGCTCAGTCGGGTGGTCAGGGGGGCGTGCACTTCGAACTGGCCGGCGCTGTTCTTGATCAGAATGCGTTGTTCGAAATCGTCGGAGCCGGCGGATTCGACCTGGGTCTGGGTAAGGACTTCACCTGTGCGGGGATGGAACAGGCCGGGTGACGTGCGGGAGCTGCCCTTGAACAGCAGTTCGGTCTGGCCTGTGCGCAGGTTGAAGCGATAGTAGTTGGCCTGCAGCGTGGCCTCATTGAGCTGGCTGATGATGACCCTGTCTGCATCCAGCGGCAGCCCATGGACGAGCGAGGCGGTACCCGCAAGTTCGAGGCAGCGAAGGGTCTCTGGGCTGACCCCGAGCGTGCGGGTGTTGTTGGCGAAAGCCTCGTCGAACTTGGTCTGGGTGGCGTCGGTGAGGTAGGCCTTGGTCAGGAAGGTCTTGGTGGCTCCCGTACTGTTGCCTTCACCGCAGCCGCCGAGTTTGCCTGTCCATTCCTGGCGCCCGATGACGAGGTTGCGTCCCGCCTTCAGTGCGCTTGCCGCGATGAACTTCATCCGGTCACCGGATGGCGTGATGGCGACCGGGCCGGCGCCGAGGTTATCCAGGTTCCAGTTGGCCAGGGCGGTATCGCTGTTGTCGCTGCCGGGCGCGGCGACGATCGCGACCAGCTGCTTGCCGTCGGCGCTCATGGTGACCGACTGGATGGTGGGGATCTTGGCGAAATCCTCGGCTGGCAGAGGGCTTGCGAGGGCAGGGGCAATGCACAGCGCCGCCAGTGCGGCGGCGCCAAGGCGGGCGGGGGACAAGCGCAGTTCCATGGTCGGCAGGGTCCTTGTGGCGGGCACATCAATATGACCTGAAGATGAACGAAGACGTGAATCCAGTCAACTTGGCGTGAATGCCCGGGCGCGCGTCACGCCCTGGAGGGGCGACCAGCAAAAAAAGACCCCGCCGGGGGCGGGGTCTTTGGTGCGGCAAGGGCCTGGATCAGTGATCGCCGAACTCGTACTTGGCCTGCACATAGATGGCACGCCCGTAGGCGTTGTACAGGTAATTGTTGTACGGCTGGCCGCTGGTGCCGGCGAAGCTGAAGCGCTGGTTGTCCGGCATCTTGTTGAACACGTTGTTGACCATCAGCGACAGGGTCAGGTTGTCCAATGCACGGTAGTTCACGCTCAGGTTGTAAGTGGTGTAGGAGCCCCACTTGCCTGCCTTGTAGCCGGAGCTGTGGACGTAGTCGTAGCCATTGCCCACGTACGCCATGTAGTTCGGCGTCTTGCCAATGTAGTTGGCGTACAGGGTGGTGGTCCACTTGTCCTTGGCCCAGCCGACCGAACCATCGGCGCGCACCTTGGCGTACGAGTCGTATACCCACATCGCGTATGGGTCACGCAGCAGGTCCAGGAACTCATCGCCCGGCTGCGGCTGCAGTTCGCGCTTGAGCATGTCGGTGTAGTTGCCCGAGAACTGAAGCGAACCGAAGCGGCCCATGTCGTGCACGTACTTGAAGCTGGCGGTCAGCGCTTCCAGGTTCTGGCGGGCGACGTTCATCTTCGGGGTGTAGATCTCGTCCAGCACGCCGGACGCATCGCGGGTGATCCAGTCGTTGACGTTCTGGCAGCTGGCCGAGGTGTTGTTGGCCTGGCCGCCACGGCAGTAGTACTCGGCCAGCAGCAGCTGGTCGGAGCTGAGCGTATCGACCTCGTTCTTGATCTTCCAGTTGTAGTAGTCCACCGACAGCGACAGGTTGTTGATCGGTGCCCACACAACACCTGCATTCCAGACGTCGGCGGTGATCGGTTCCAGGTCCGGGTTGCCGGCGCGGGTGCCGAACACCGAGACGCTGTCATACGGGCAGCCGGTGGTGTTGGCCGGGTCGTAGCCCAACTGGCCGCAACGGTAGTAGTCGGTGGAGCCGTTGGCGTAGTAGCCGCTACGGCCCTGGAACGCGTCGGACAGCGTCGGAGCGCGGAACGCCGTACCGTACTTGCCGCGGAACAGCAGGCTTTCGATCGGACGGAACTCGACGCCGATGCTGTAGGTGGACTTGTCGACGGTGTTGCTGCCGATCTTGAAGGCGTCGTAGCGACCGGAACCGGTCACCGTCAGCATGTCATGCAGGGGCAGGCGCAGTTCGCCGGTCACCGCATAGTTGCTACGGTGGCCAGCACCGGAGACCGCCGTGGTGCCCCAGACGCTGCCATCCATCAGGCCCGGATCGGGGCTGTAGTCCCAGCCTTCGCTTCCACCTTCAACGACCACGGCCAGGCCGGCGTCGCCACCGGGCAGCTTGAACAGTGATCCATTGGTGACCTGTGCACGGGCCAGGTTCTGCCAGGTGCGGCTCTGGCTGTAGCTGTAGCCGGTGAAGGTCTGGAAGTCACCGGCCGGCAGCGGCGCGTAGAACGCTTCCCAGTTCGGGCTGTAGATGTCGTAGCCGGTGCTGGTGGTTCCCAGCACCGGGCCGAGCACGCGCTGTTCGAAGTAATCGTTGATCGGGTCATTCCAGCGCACGAAGTTGCGCTCGGTCAGCTTGTACTCGCCGCGGGTGAAGCTGAGGCTGTAGTCCCAGTTGCCGGCCGTGCCGCGGCCGCCCAGCGTCACCTGATAGGCCTTGTTGCGGTCGGTGTTCATGATGTCGCGGTAGCCGGCGCCGCCGATGTCTTCCGGGGCGAACACGCGCTGCAGGTTCATGTACTGGCCGCTGGCCTGGTCGTAGAAGCGGCCCCAACCGGAAGAGGTGCCCCACCAGGTGTAGCCGGAACCCGTCGCGTACTTGACCTCTTCCAGGCTGTACAGCGCATCGCCGAACAGCTGGAAATTGTCATTCACGTCGAAGGTGGCAGAGCTGTAGATCTGCGCGCTTTCCTTGCCGTTCTTGATGGTCTTGTAGCCGGTGCCATAGGTCGAGCCGCATGCCTGGCCGGTGGGGCGGGTGCCGAGCACGGTGGTGCCATCGAACTGCCCGGCGACGTTGGCGCACAGGTTCGGGTCCATCATTGCGTAACGGTTGTTGTTGGCCGGCAGCAGCACCAGGAAATCGTTGGAAACGTACTGCGGGCTGTAGCCGTCGGGGTTGTTGACCTTGGTCAGATCGCGTTGGTAGCCCCAGATCGGGCTGGTCTTTTCGTACTGCACGTTGACCAGCGCGTGGAAGCGGTCATCGACACCATTGAAGCCGCGGGCGCCGCTGAAGCGGAAGCTGTTGCCGCCGCCTTCGCTGTAGGCGCCGCCACGGACGTTGAGGACGCCACCATCCATGCGTTCCTTGAGGATGATGTTGACCACGCCAGCGATCGCATCGGAGCCATACAGTGAGGACTGGCCGCCCGGCAGGATCTCGATGCGCTCGACGATGTCGATCGGAATGCCGCTGATGTTGTTGAACGTATCGCCGCCGTTGTACAGCGCCGGATATGAAAGCATCGGGCGGCCGTTGATGAGGTACTTGGTGTAACCCGGGCTGAGGCCGAACATGCCGGCGGCTTCGGCGCCCTGGGTGAACGAGGCCGAGGTCTGGCCACCCTGCAGGCCGCCAGTGGACAGCGAGGACTGCTGCAGGACATCGGCAACGCTGGTGAAGCCGCGGGTCTGGATGTCCTCGGCGGTCACGGTCAGGACCGGTGTGTGGTTCTCGATCTCGGTCTGCGGAATCAGCGAACCGGTGACCGTCACGCGGTCAAGCTGGGTCGGTGCGTTGCCGCTTTGCGCCAGGGCCGTGCCGGAGGCGAGCAGTGTGCCGAGCAGGGCGAGCGTCAGTGGGTGGCGCGAGAGTGTGGAACGATGGCGAGACATGGAAAATCCCCGTAGTGAGCGATGTCTTGGCTACCGGCTTCCGTGTCGGCTTAACGATCTGTTCAGTTGCATTCCATTCAGCCGGACCGTAACACGCACTTAACGCAGGGAACACACGATCGTCATTTCGTCAATCGGGCTTTTGCCTGAAAAATGGCGGTATATCAATGACTAACGCCAATTGTTTTGGAGTGTTTCAAAAGATGGCGATATGAAGGGCATTCTTTCGTAGTGCATTTGCTGCTTCTGCATCAATGCTTTACCGAAGGCTTCCTGGAACCAAAAAAAAGGCCCCGCCGAAGCGGGGCCTGGTCCAGACACGAAGTCCGGAAAACGACGGGATCAGAAGTTGTACTTGACCTGGGCCGAGATCTGGCGGCCGTAGACGCTGTAGAAGCCGTCATTGAACGGGGTCGATTCGTTGCCCGGGTAGTTGTAGCGCTGGCCTTCCGGCAGCTTGTTGAACACGTTGTTGACCATCAGCGACAGGACCAGATCTTCCTGTGCCTGGTAGTTCATGCTCAGGTTGTACGTGGTGTACGAACCCCACTTGCCGGCCTTGGCGCCGGAGGAGTGGACGTAGCCGTAGCTGCGGCCGGTGTAGGCCAGGTAGTTCGGGGTGCTGCCGACGTAGTTGGCGTACACGGTGGTGGTGAACTTGGCGATGTTCCAGGCCACAGACAGATCGCCGCGGACCTTGGCGAAGTTGTCGTAGTACCACATGTTGTACGGATCGCTCAGCAGATCCAGCTTGGCGGCACCCGGCATCGGCTGCACTTCACGCTTCAGCATGTTGGTGTAGTTGCCGGAGAACATCAGCGAGCCGAAGCGGCCGATATCCTGCTGGTACTTGGCCGCCACGGTCACCGCTTCCAGGTTCTGGCTGGCAACGTTGAGCTTCGGCGTGTACACGCGGGTCAGGTTGCCACCGGCATCGCGGGACACCCAGTTGGTCACGTCACCGCAGCTGGCCGAGGTGTTGTTCGGCAGGCCGTTGTGGCACTGGTACTCGGCCAGCAGCAGCTGGTCGCTGCTGAGGGTCTTGACCTCGTTCTTGATCTTCCAGTTGTAGTAGTCGGCCGACAGCGAGAAGTTGCTGACCGGGGCCCACACCACGCCTGCGCTCCAGACGTCGGCGGTGATCGGCTTCAGGTCCGGGTTGCCGGACTTTTCGCTGTACACCGAGGTGTTCTTGTAGAACGAGCAGGCCTCGTCACGCAGGCCGTAGCCCAGCTGGCTGCAGCGGTAGTAGTCGTTCTGGCCGGACGAGTACGAACCGCTCATGCCCTGGAAGGCATCGGACAGGGTCGGCGCGCGGAAGGCGGTACCGTACTTGCCGCGCAGCAGCAGGCTCTCGATCGGACGGAATTCCAGACCGATGCTGTAGGTGGCCTTGTCGACGGTCTTGTCGGCGATCTTGAAGGCGTCATAGCGGCCCGACGCGCTGACGGTCAGCTTGTCGTGCAGCGGCATGCGCAGCTCGCTGGTGACCGCGTAGTTGCTGCGGTGGCCGGCGCCGGCGACGGCGGTGGTGCCCCACACGTTGCCCTTGACGAACGCCTGGTCCGGCGAGTAGTCCCAACCTTCGCTGCCACCTTCCAGCACAACGGCCAGGCCGGCGTCACCTGCCCGGCAGGCTGAACAGCGAGCCGTTGGTCACCTGCACGCGGCCCAGGTTCTGCCAGGTCTTGCTGCGGTGGGTACCGTAGCCGGTGAAGCTGGCGAACTGGTCCGGAGTGATCGGCGAGTAGAAGGCCGCGTAGTCCGGGTTGTAGATGTCGAAGCCATCAGCGGTGGTGCCCAGCTTGGGGCCCAGCACGTTGTCGCCGAAGAAGCCATCGATCTTGTCCTTCCAGCGCACGAAGCGGTTCTGGTCCAGGCGGTACTCACCACGGGTGAAGCTGGCGCTGTAGTCCCAGTCGCCGACCATGCCCTTGCCGCCCAGGGTGACCTGGTAGGCACGGCTTTCGTCGGAGTTCATGATGTTGTTGTAGTGGCCCGGGCCGATTTCTTCCGGCGCGAAGGCGCGCTGCAGGTTCACGACCTTGCCCAGGCCCTGGTCGTAGAAGCTGCCCAGGCTCGACTTGGTGCCCCACCACAGGGCGTTGGAGCCGGAGGTGAACTCGGTCTTTTCCTTGCTGTACAGCACATCGGCGAACAGCTGGAAGTTGTCGTTCACGTCGAAGGTCATCGACGAGTAGAACTGGCCGCTGTTCTTGCCGTTCTTCAGGGTCTTGTAGCCGGCGCTGTACACCGAACCGCAGGACTCGCCCGACGGGCGCTGGCCGACCACAGTGGTGCCGTCATACAGCCCAGCGACGTTCGCGCAACGGCTCGGGTCCATCATCAGCAGCTTGTTGTCAGCGTTGGTGATGACGGCGAAGTCGTTCGACGGAACCTGGGCGGTGTAGCCGACCGGGTTGTTCTGGCGGGTGATGTCGCGCTGGTAGCCCCAGATCGGGCTGCCGTTCTCGATCTGCACGTTGAACAGTGCATGGAAGCGGTCGTCGAAGGCGTTGATGCCCTTGGCGGCGCTGAAGCGGATGTTGCTGCCACCGCCTTCGGTGTAGGTGCCGCCACGGAGGGTCATGGTGCCGCCGTCCATGCGCTCCTTCAGGATGATGTTGACCACACCGGCGATTGCGTCCGAGCCGTACAGCGAGGACTGGCCGCCCGGCAGCACTTCGATGCGCTCGACGATGTCGATCGGAATGCCGCTGATGTTGTTGAAGGTTTCGCTGCCGTTGTACAGCGCCGGATACGAGAGCATCGGGCGGCCGTTGATCAGGTACTTGGTGTAGCCCGGGTTCAGGCCGAACATGCCGGCAGCTTCGGCGCCCTGGGTGAACGAACCCGAGGTCTGGCCACCCTGCAGGCCGCCGGTGGTCAGCGACGACTGCTGCAGCACTTCAGCAACACTGCTGAAGCCGCGGGTCTGGATGTCTTGGGCGGTGATGGACATCACCGGGGTCTGGGTTTCAACCTGGGTCTGCGGGATCAGCGAACCGGTGACGGTGATCTTGTCCAGGTTGGTCGCCTTGTCCTGGGCCATTGCCGGGGCGGCGGCCATCAGAGCGGAAATCAGGGCGACGGCGAGCGTGTTGCGACGTGCGGTGTTGCTTACGTAGTTCATGTAGTTCCATTGGAGAGCAAAAACAAAAACGGCACTGCGCATGCGCCATCGCGCGGGCTGGAAATGCCAGCTCCGCAGCCCAAAACAGTGCGGGTCGAACGTAACATGAACTTAACAATCTGTGCACGAATCTGTAGCAATCCTGAATTTCAGTCAGGTTACGTCCAGCTTGTATGATGCTCGGTTATTCCCCCTGACCCCGCCGGTGCTCGTTGTGAACAGTTCTCCCCGCCGTCCCCATGCAAGCCAGGTCCAGAAGGGACTTACGCCGCATGCCCGCATCCGCAACGTGATCGCGGTTGGTTCGGGCAAGGGCGGCGTCGGCAAGTCGACCACTGCGGTCAATCTGGCCGTGGCCCTGCAGCAGCTCGGCGCACGCGTGGGCGTGCTTGATGCGGACATCTACGGGCCGAGCGTGCCGGCCATGCTGGGCCTGTCCGGTCGCCCGGAAAGCCCCGACAACAAGAGCATCGAGCCGCTGCGTGCGTTCGGCGTGGACACCATGTCGATCGGCTACCTGATCGAAGAAGACACGCCGATGATCTGGCGTGGGCCGATGGCCACCTCGGCGATGACCCAGCTGTTCAATGACACCCTGTGGGATGACCTGGACTACCTGCTGATCGACCTGCCGCCGGGCACCGGTGACATCCAGCTGACCCTGACCCAGAAGATCCCGCTGGCCGGCGCGGTGATCGTCACCACCCCGCAGGACATCGCCACGCTGGATGCGAAGAAGGCGCTGAAGATGTTCGAGAAGGTCGAGGTGCCGGTGCTCGGCATCGTCGAGAACATGGCGGTGCATACCTGCAGCAGCTGCGGGCATGTCGAGCACCTGTTCGGCGAGGGCGGCGGCGAGCGCATGGCCGCGCAGTACGGCGTGCCGTTGCTGGGTTCGTTGCCGCTGCAGATCGGCATCCGCGAGCAGGGCGATTCCGGTACCCCGATCACCGTGGCCCAGCCGGATTCGGTCCCGGCCCAGGCCTACCGCCATGCCGCCCAGCGCCTGATCGAGGAGGTTGGCAAGCGTCCGCGTGCCTCGATCCCGATCCTGTCGTCGCTGCTGTAAGTGCCAGGGCAGGGGCCGCCGGCGACGCCCGGCCCCCTGCTAGAATCCTCGCGCCCCCTCGTACCCCAGGACAAAGCATGAGCATCAAGAGTGACCGTTGGATCCGCCGCATGTCCGAGCAGCACGGCATGATCGAGCCGTTCGAGGCCGGGCAGGTCAAGCAGGCCAACGGCGAGCGCATCGTCAGCTATGGCACCTCCAGCTACGGCTACGACGTGCGCTGCTCGCGCGAGTTCAAGGTGTTCACCAACATCAACTCGACCATCGTCGATCCCAAGCACTTCGATCCGGGCAGCTTCGTGGATATCGTCGGCGATGAATGCATCATCCCGCCCAACAGCTTCGCGTTGGCGCGCACCGTGGAGTACTTCCGCATCCCGCGCGACACCCTGGTGGTGTGCCTGGGCAAGAGCACCTACGCGCGCTGCGGCATCATCGTCAACGTGACCCCGCTGGAGCCGGAGTGGGAAGGCCACGTCACCCTGGAATTCAGCAACACCACGCCGCTGCCGGCACGCATCTACGCCAATGAAGGCGTGGCGCAGATGCTGTTCTTCCAGGCGGCCGCCGATGACATCTGCGAGACGTCGTACCGCGATCGTGGTGGCAAGTACCAGGGCCAGACCGGCGTGACCCTGCCGCGGACCTGAGCGGCGCGCCATCGCATGACGAAAACGCCGGGCATGCCCGGCGTTTTCATGGGTGCGGCCACACGCTGCGCTCGCCGGGCATGGCCCGGCGCCAGCTTATTTCCCGCGACCGAACAGCATCGCGATGCCCACGCCCACCAGTGCCACCGGCCACCAGGTCAACAGCAGCTTGGACAGGTTCAGGTGCGTCCAGCCGAGATTGCTGGCGAGCATGAACAGGCCGATCAGGATCAGCAGGACGGCGGCAACGAGGTTGAATCGCATCGGGTCGGCAAACGCTCAGGACTGGGCTGGATATCCTAGCCGTTCCTTCCAGTAGGCGACATGCTGGTCCAGCGCACCCGGCTCGTAGCGGTGCGCCTGGCCGCTGCCCCAGACCGGGCCCGGCCAGGCCGGATCACCGTCATGGCGGCCGATCACATGGAAGTGCAGCTGGCGCACGATGTTGCCCAACGCCCCGATGTTGATCTTTTCCACCCCGTCGGCGCCCTTCAGGGCCTTGCAGGCGCGGTTGAGCTCGGTGCGCAGCTTGTCCTGCTGCTCGCCGTCCAGCTCGATCCACTCGGTCACCCCGGCCAGGCGCGGTACCAGTACCAGCCAGGGGAATCGTTCGTCGTTCATCAGCCGCACTTGCGACAACGGTCCTTCCGCCACCAGCACGCTATCGGTGGCCAGGCGTGAATCGAGTTCGAATTCGCTCATCCAAGATGCTCCGAGAAGAAGTCCAGGGTGCGTTGCAGCGCCAGGGTGGCGCTGTCTGGATCATACGCATGTCCGACCTCCCGGTTGAAGGCGTGATCGGCCGGATAGACATAGGTGGCCATCTGCGGCAGCTTCTCACGGTGGGCCTGGACCGCTTCCGACGGGATGCTGCGGTCCTGGGCACCGAAGTGGAAGATCACCGGGGCCTTGGGCATTTCGTCGAGGAACTGCACGTTGCGCGCACCGTAGTAGCTGACCGACGGCAGCCCCAGGCGCACTGCGGACAGCATCGCCACCGTGCCGCCCCAGCAGTAGCCGACGGTGCCGACCTTGCCCTGCGGTGCCAGCCGGGTTGCCGCGGCCCGCACCACCTCCAGCGCCCGTTCCATGCCCAGCGCGCCAACCCGTTCCAGGCCCTGTTTCACGCCTTCGGCGTCGTAGGGCAGCGCGTCCGGATCGGCGTCGGGGCCGTCGAGCAGGTCGAAGAACGAGGGCGCCAGCACCGCATAGCCTTCAGCCGCGAAGCGCTCGGCCACGCTGCGGATGTGCGGATTGGCGCCGAAAATTTCCTGCACCACCACCAGGCCGCCGCGCGCGGTGCCTTCCGGCAGGGCCTGCCAGGCCCGTACCGGGCCGTGATGCGTATCCAGGGTGATCCACTCGGCCATCGTCATCTTCCTCGTTGCTGGGAACAGAGCTGCATTGTCGGTGCTGCGCCGGTTAGCGCGGCGTCAGCGGTTGTGCGTGATCGGGCGGCTGGCCGTTCAGAGCGTGGCCGCCAACCCCGGTATACTGGCGCCCTTTCAGGCCCCCGGCCCCCAGGAACCCCTGCCATGCCGGCAGGGGCCCAGGCCCCCAGAGTCCCGCGATTCCATGTCCCAGCTGAACCCCAAAGTCGGCTTCGTCAGCCTTGGCTGCCCGAAGGCCCTCGTCGATTCCGAGCGCATCCTCACCCAGCTCCGCTCGGAAGGCTACGACATCGTCCCGTCCTACGATTCGGCCGACGTGGTGGTGGTCAACACCTGTGGCTTCATCGATTCGGCGGTGACTGAGTCGCTGGATGCCATTGGCGAAGCGATGAACCAGAACGGCAAGGTGATCGTCACCGGTTGCCTGGGCAAGCGCCCGGAGCAGATCCGCGAGGCGTACCCCAACGTGCTGGCGGTATCCGGCCCGCAGGATTACCAGAGCGTGATGGAAGCGGTGCATGAAGCACTGCCGCCCAAGCACGATCCGTTCGTGGACCTGGTGCCCGACTACGGCATCAAGCTGACCCCGCGCCACTACGCCTACCTGAAAATTTCCGAAGGCTGCAACCACAAGTGCAGCTTCTGCATCATTCCGTCGATGCGCGGCAAGCTGGTCTCGCGCCCGGTTGACGAGGTGTTGCGTGAAGCCGAGCGCCTGGTGCGTGGTGGCGTGCGTGAACTGCTGGTGGTTTCGCAGGACACCTCGGCCTACGGCGTGGACGTGAAGTACGCCGAGAAGATGTGGCGCGACAAGGCCTACCAGACCCGTTTGAAGGCGCTGTGCGAAGGCCTGTCCGAGCTGGATGCGTGGGTGCGCATGCACTACGTCTACCCGTACCCGCACGTGGACGAGGTGGTGCCGCTGATGGCCGAAAACCGCATCCTGCCGTACCTGGACATCCCGTTCCAGCACGCCAGCCCACGCATCCTGCGCCTGATGAAGCGCCCCGGCGCGGTCGAGAAGACCCTGGAGCGCGTGCAGAACTGGCGCCGTATCGCGCCGGACATCACCGTGCGTTCCACCTTCATCGTCGGCTTCCCCGGCGAGACCGAGGCCGAATTTGAAGAGCTGCTGTCGTTCCTCGACGAAGCGCAGCTGGACCGCGTCGGCGCGTTCGCCTATTCGCCGGTCGAGGGTGCCACCGCCAACGACCTGCCGGATGCGGTTCCGGAGGAAGTGAAGCAGGAGCGCCTGGCCCGTTTCATGGAAAAGCAGGCGCAGATTTCCGCTGCGCGCCTGGAGGCCAAGATCGGCACCGTGCAGCAGTGCCTGGTCGACGCCATCGAAGGCGATATCGCGGTGGCCCGTTCCAAGGCCGATGCCCCGGAGATCGATGGCCTGGTGCACATCCAGAATGCCGACCAGGTGCCGCTGCGCGTGGGTGAGTTCGTCGACGTGGACATCACCGAGAGCGACGAGCACGACCTGTACGGTGACGCGCTGCCGGCCGCCACCCGCCCGGCATTCGATCTCAAGATGCTGTGACCGCGGCGACGGCCGCCGCCGGTGACGGCAGCGGCGCCCGCCGCTTCGTGCCGCCGCCGCGTGCGGCGGTCGATCCACAGGTGTTCGGGCACCCGGTGTTTGCCGGATTGCGCGACGTTCGTGATCTGTTGGAAGGCCCGGAGTGGCCGGCCGTCGCCGTGCTCGATGCGCGCCTGCCACTGCCCGGCAAGCACTTGATCGAGCAGGATGCCACGCTGCTGGCCGACGGCCTGCACTACGAAGCCCGCATCGCACAGGGCCGCATCGCCACCCGCGCCGACAACTGGCATGACCTGTTCAACGCACTGGTGTGGGCCCACTACCCGCAGCTCAAGCAGGCGCTCAATGCGCAGCAGTGCCGGCATATCGAGGCGATGCCGCCGGGTCAGCGCAACCGCGCGCAGGCGGCACTGACCCAGTTCGACGAAACCGGCGTGATCGTGCGTGTGCGCGATCACACGCTGCTGGCTGCCTGGGATGTGCACGACTGGTGTGCGCTGTTCGAATCGAGACACTGGCTGAGCGGTGACATCGCCATCGCTGCGGTATTCGGGCACGCGCTGATGGAGCAGGCGCTGCTGCCGGGCCGCCGGCTGGTGGGCAAGTGCGTGGTGGTGCACGGCAAAGCCGATGACACCTGTGTTGACGCGGTGACCGCGGCCATTGCCGAAGGCAGGGCAGTGACCGATCCCCTGCAGTT
The DNA here is from genome assembly GCF_056481585.1 of Stenotrophomonas sp. 86428_Sma. Classification (NCBI taxonomy): domain Bacteria; kingdom Pseudomonadati; phylum Pseudomonadota; class Gammaproteobacteria; order Lysobacterales; family Lysobacteraceae; genus Stenotrophomonas; species Stenotrophomonas sp. 86428_Sma. The sequence goes on along the minus strand of NZ_CM151156.1, from coordinate 3,509,230 downwards.
GCGTCCGCTGCCGTTGGCTGGAGTTCCGGGCTGGCACGAGAGACAGGACGCCGACTTCTATGCAGATGCCGCGTACTTCCGCCCGTTGCGTGCCGGCCGCCAGTATCCGCCGCCGTTGCACGGGGCTATGTAGAGTCGACTGTCAGTCGACTGCTCTTCGTTCCGAGGCCGTGAACGCCTGACAGATGGCTTCGGCGAGTCATCAACCGCGATTGAGGATCGCGGTGCGTTTGCCGTCCGGCTGCGGAGGTTTGTGCCGCGCTTCGCGCGGTAGTCGACTGACAGTCGACTCTACAACGGCTCGTATTCCACCCCGATTACCGCAAAGGTGAACTGGCCGCCGGGCAGCTCCACCGAGAATTCATCATCCAGCCGCTTCTTCAGCAGTGCACGTGCCAGCGGCGAATCGATGCTGATCCAACCCAGGCCTGCGTCGGTCTCATCCGGGCCGACAATGCGATAGCGGCTGGTGTCGCCACTGTCCACGTTCTCCAGTTCCACCCACGCACCGAAGAACACCGCCTGCGGATCGGTCGGCGTGGTGTCGACCACGCGCAGCGATTCCAGCCGCTTGGTCAGGTAGCGCACGCGGCGGTCGATTTCACCCAGCTGCTTCTTGCGATAGGTGTACTCGGCGTTTTCCGAACGATCGCCTTCCGCTGCAGCAGCGGCCAGCGCCTTCACCACCTCCGGGCGGCGCACGCGCCACAGCTCATCCAGTTCGGCCTTCAACCGGGCGTGGCCGGAGGCGGTGATCAGGGCGGTACTCTTTTCTGCAGGGGGGCGCCAACGCGACATGTGGTGCGACTTCTTTTCAGGGGAACGATGGGGCCGGGTCCTTTCCACAGGAAAGGCCTCCGACCCCGGGAGGGCAGGTCAGCGTTTGCCGCCGAAGATGCCGCCCAGCAGGCCGCGCACGATCTGGTTGCCCAGCTTGGTGCCAACGGTACGCGTGGTCTGCTTGGCCATGGTCTCGATCATGCCCTGGCGGCGCTTGGTGCCGAAGATCGCATCCTTGATCGCCTGGCCGAAACCGCCTTCCTGCGCTTCGTCCTGCTCGCGGCTGCGGGCGGCGGGAGCCTGCGCCTGCTCGACTGTTTTCTGCGCACGCTGGGCCAGCAGCTCGGCGGCCGATTCGCGGTTGATCGCGGTGTCGTAGCGGCTGCCGACCGGGCTGCCGGCACGCACCTGGGCGCGTTCGGCCTCGGTGATCGGCCCCATCCGGCAGCGCGGCGGTGCGATCATCGTCTGCTGCACCGGCATCGGCACGCCCTTGTCCTGCAGCGTGGAGACCAGTGCTTCGCCGGTACCGAGCTGACTGAGCACCTTGGCCACGTCCAGCTTCGGATTCGGCACGAAGGTCTCGGCAGCGGTCTTCACCGCCTTCTGGTCGCGCGGGGTGAACGCACGCAGTGCGTGCTGCACGCGGTTGCCGAGCTGGCCGAGGATGTTGCCCGGTACGTCGTCGGGGAACTGCGAGCAGAAATACACGCCCACGCCCTTGGAGCGGATCAGGCGCACCACCTGCTCGATGCGCTGCACCAGCGAGGCCGGTGCGTCGTCGAACAGCAGGTGGGCCTCGTCGAAGATGAAGACCAGCTTCGGCTTGTCCAGGTCGCCCACCTCCGGCAGCTGCTCGAACAGCTCCGACAGCAGCCACAGCAGGAAGGTGGAATACAACTTGGGCTTGAGCACCAGCTGGTCGGCGGCGAGGATGCCGATCACGCCGCAGCCGTCGTGATTGACCCGCATGATGTCGGCCAGTTCCAAGGCCGGTTCGCCGAAGAAGTTCTCGCCGCCATCCTGTGCCAGGCGCAACACCGAGCGCTGGATCGCAGCGATGGACTGCGCGTTGACCAGACCGTACTCGGTGGAGATGTCCTTGCGTTCCTCGGCAACCAGGCCGAGCAGGGCGCGCAGATCGTCCATGTCCAGCAGCAGCAGGCCACGGTCGTCGGCCAGCTTGAACACGATGTCGAGCACGCCGGCCTGGGTGTCGTTCAACTCGAGGATGCGCGACAGCAGGGTCGGGCCCATTTCGCTGACCGTGGTGCGCACCGGGTGGCCGAGCTTGCCGTACAGGTCCCAGAAAATGGTCGGGCTGGCGGCCGGCGCGTAGTCGGCCACGCCGATCTCGGCGGCGCGCTTGAGCAGGTTCTCGGCACCGGTGCCGGGCACGGCCAGGCCGGACACATCGCCCTTCACATCGGCCAGGAACACCGGCACGCCCAGCCGCGAGAAGCCCTCGGCCAGGGTCATCAGGGTCACGGTCTTGCCGGTACCGGTGGCGCCGGCCACCAGGCCGTGGCGGTTGCCGAGTTTCGGCAGCAGGGTGACGGCAATATCGTCGGTGATGCCTTTGCCGAGCAGAATCGGATCCATGGTCCAGCCCTTGTGGTGAATAGCCCAATGTTAACCGCCGGCGGTGACGGGCCGAAGGTCGGCTTGCCCGGACCTTGGCGGCGCCGCTACTCTGCCTGCCTGTTTCGCACACAGTGCCATCAATGCCCGTTCCTGTCCTGATTTCCCGCGGTTGGCCGCTGCTGGCCCTGGCCGGCCTGGTTTCCCTGGCGCCCGACGCCCATGCGCAGCGGGTTTCGGCCCGGGACAAGGTGAAGGTGGATGCGCTGCAGCAGCGCATGACCGCCGCCGAGAAGCGCTACAGCGATGCGCTGCTGCTGGTCGCCAATGCCGACCCCAAGGGCAGCAACGAGGCGGACGCCGCGCTGGAGGACATGGAAGATGTCCTCAACGACTGCGTGAAGCAGAAGGGCTGCCAGATGGGCACCCTGCTGGCCAGCTACAAGCGCCTGCTCAAGCATGATGCTGATGCCGCTGCCAGCGATGACGTGGCCGATGAGGGTGGTGACCGCCTGGAAGCCGACCCCGACCATATCGGCCCGCTTACCGCCGACGTGCCGGAGGCCGCGCGCGCTGCAGCGCTGCTCAACGACAAGCGACATGCCTTCGACACCATGGTCGAGTACAACCCCGCCGTGCAGGCCGGCATCCGCCGCTGGTTGACCGACATGCGCCCGGCGCTGCTGACCAGCTACGAGAACTACCAGAACCTGCGCGCGGTGATGTGGCCGGAGTGGGAAAAGCGTGGTCTGCCGGAGGCGCTGCTGTTCGGCATCATGGCCAAGGAGTCCAACGGCCGTGTGCATGCCTCCTCGCGTGCCGGCGCCGCCGGGCTGATGCAGTTCATGCCGGCCACCGGCCGCCGCTTCGGCCTGGGCCCGGACGGCACCGGCTTCGACACGCGCTTTGACGCACGCAGCGCCGCCGAAGCCAGCGCCAGTTATCTCAACGAGCGCCTGCGCGAACTGAACAACAACGTGGAAATGTCGGTGGCCGCCTACAACGGTGGCGAAGGCCGCGCCGCGCGCGTGTTCAAGCAGAGCGGTGGCCAGAGTTTCTGGACCGACAGCGTCTACAACCAGTTCCCCGGTGAAACCAAGGATTACGTGCCGATGGTGATCGCCGCGGCCTGGATCTTCCTGCACCCGCAGCAGTACGGCGTGGAGCTGCCGAAGATCAGTGCGCAGCCGGCCACGCTGCGCCTGGCCAAGTCCACCACCATCTACGAACTGACCATCTGCCTGGGCAGCCACGGCACCCGTGATGGCTACATGCGCGCGCTGCGCAATCTCAACCCGCGCTATGAGGCCGATGGCTGGATTCCGGCCGGCACGCTGATCAACGCCACCACCCGCATTGCCAGCCTGTACCAGCGCAACTGCGTCAGTGGCCCGCGTGCCGACCTGGCCCGCACGCTGATCACCGCCGATCTGAACGCAGCAATCAAGCGCCCGGCCGCGACCAGCTACACCGGGAGCGTGGCCGTGGGCGGCGTGGTGCCGGTGGCCGATGCGGCCGCGTCCACCAGCGTGCCGACCACGCCGGTTGCTCCGGTGGCCACGCCGCGCCCGGCGGCGCGCCCGAAGCCGGTGCGCAGCCACAAGGTGGGCCGCGGTGAAACCCTGGGTGCCATCGCGGCCAAGTTCCAGTGCGACGTGCCCACCCTGGCCCGCGCCAATGGCCTGAAGGCCCCGGCCTACAGCCTGCGCCACGGCCAGACGCTGAAGCTGCAGGGCTGCGACAAGTAATCCCCCCGACCCTGGAATCCGCATGGACCTCGAAGACACCCGCAACCTGTTCGCCAACCTCCGCGAAAACACCGACTGGGACATCACCGGCCCGTTGCTGTGGGGGTACTTCTTCGTGCACTCCACTGCCGAGCCGTTGCAGGCACTGGCGCAGCACCTGCAGGCGCAGGGTTACACCTTCGTGGAATTGTTCGAACAGGATCCGGAAGAGGGCGACGCGCCGTTCCACGTGCTGCATGTGGAGCGCGTGGAGATCCACGACGAAGCCTCGCTGGACCGCCGCAACCAGGAATTCGCTGCCCTGGCCGCGGAAAAGGGCGTGGAAGACTACGACGGCATGGACGTCGGCCCGGCTCCGGCCCTGCAGTAACGCGCGTACCGGTAGTGCCGGCCGCTGGCCGGCATTCCGTTGTGGAAAAAGGGGACGGAGGGGATTAAGTCGTTTATGCATAAACGACTTAATCCCCTCCGTCCCCTTTTTGTCAGCGCAGCTTCGCCAGCGCCTGGCCCAGCTGCACCGGGCTTTCAGCGCCCAGCTGCGGGGCGAAGTCAGCCACGCCCGGCGGCAGCAGCACGATCACGGTGGAGCCGTAGTTGAAGCGCGCCATCTCGGCGAAGCGCTCCAGCTGGATGCCCTGGCCGCGGTAGTCCTTGCGGGTGATGCGGTCACCGTAGGCCGGAATTTCTTCGCCGCTCCACACGGTTTCCACGCCGGACACCAGCAGCGCACCGACCATCACGCTGACCATCGGGCCGAAGCTGGTGTCGAAATGGCAGACCAGGCGTTCGTTGCGCGCGAACAGGCGCGGCACGCCGTTGACGGCGGCCGGGCCGACGCTGAACAGGCGGCCCGGCACGTGCACGGTTTCGCGCAGGGTGCCGGTCCACGGCATGTGCACGCGATGGTAGTCGCGCGGCGACAGGTACACGGTGGCGTACAGGCCGTCGTTGTACGGCTTGGCGTCCTCGTCACTGCCCAGCAGTTCGGCGGCGGTGAACGACTGGCCCTTGGCCTGGAAGATGCGGCCGGCCTCGATCCTGCCGAGCTGGCTGATGCGGCCGTCGGCCGGCATCACCAGGCTGCGCGGATCGGCATCGGCCACGCGCGCGCCCGGCTTCAGCGCACGGGTGAAGAACTGGTTGAAGGTGGCATAGCTGCGCGGGTCCGGGTTGGCCGCTTCGTCCAGATTGACGTTGAACTTGCGGGTGACCGTGTCGATCAGCCAACGCGACACGCGCGGATCGTCCGAGTACGCCAGCGAACGCGCCATCGAGGACAGCAGGCGGTGGGGCAGGGCGTACGTCAGGGCGGTGGTGAGGCTCATGGGGCGGTTTTCTCGGTCAGCTTCTGCAGGTCGCGGGCAATGGCCGGCGCGTTGAACGGGGGCCGCACCAGGCCGGCAAGGCGGCCCTGCGGGTCGAGCACGGCCAGGCTGGCCGAATGCTCGACGGTGTAATCCTCGGGGTTCTCGTCGAAATGCTTGCCTGGCACCTTCTGGAACACGAAGCCCAACGAGGTGGCGAAGCGCTCCAGCGAGGGCACATCGGCGGTGGCGGCCAGGGTGTCCTTGTGGAAGCCGTGCACGTACTCGCCGAGGCGGGTGGCGCTGTCACGGTCCGGGTCGACCGAGATGAACAGCACGCGCGGGCGCAGGCTGTCGGGCAGGGCCTCCCACTGGTTCTGCGCGCCGGCCAGCTCGGCCAGGGTGGTCGGGCAGACGTCCGGGCAGAAGGTGAAGCCCAGGAACACCAGGGTCCAGTGACCCTTCAGTTCGCCCGGGATCAGGCGGGTGCCGTCGGACTGGGCCAGATTGAAGTCGGGCAGTTCGCGCGGCTGCGGGTACAGCGTGATCGCTTCGGTGGCCGGGGCATCGGCCGGCGGCTTCGGCGCGAACACCTGCTGGGCGGCCAGCAGGCCGAGACCCGCCGCCAGGGCGATCAGCAGGATGATGCCGGCGTTGCGATTGAACATGGGAGCCCCCGCGCGAAGTGGGCTCCATCATACCGGCTGCGGCCCGATCGTTTCTGCCGCAACGGATGCCGCCGCGGGCGCCAGCCCCTATAATCGAGGGCCACTTTGCCCGCAGTACCGCCATGACCGCTGAAACGGCCGCCGAACTCCACACGATCATCGATCTGATCCGCTACGGCACCAGCCGTTTCAACGAAGCCGGGCTGACCTTCGGGCACAGCTACGACAATGCGCTGGATGAGGCCACCCAGCTGGTGCTGCACAGCCTGCACCTGCCGCACGATCTGGGCCCGGCCTACGGCCAGGCGCGTCTGCTGCAGGAAGAGAAGGTGCGTGTGCTGGAACTGTTCCAGCGTCGCATCGACGAACGCATCCCGGCCGCCTACCTGACCGGTGAGGCCTGGTTCGCCGGTCTGAGCTTCAAGAGCGACAAGCGCGCCCTGGTGCCGCGCTCGCCGATCGCTGAACTGATCGAGTGCGGCTTCGAGCCGTGGTTGGCCGGCCGCGATGTCAGCCGTGCGCTGGACCTGTGCACCGGTTCGGGCTGCATCGCCATCGCCATGGGCCACTATTACCCGAACTGGGAAGTGGACGGTGTCGACCTGAGCGACGACGCGCTGTCGCTGGCCGAAGAAAACAAGGAACGCCTGCAGGCGCACAACGTGACCCTGCTCAAGTCGGACCTGTTCAACGGCCTGACCGGTCGCCACTACGACCTGATCGTCACCAACCCCCCGTACGTCACCAACGACGAGACCGATGCCCTGCCGCAGGAATACTCCTACGAGCCGGAGATGGGCCTGCGTGCCGGCGACGACGGCCTGGACCTGGTGCTGAAGATCCTGCGCGATGCGCCGCTGCACCTGAGCGAAGACGGTCTGCTGATCTGTGAAGTGGGCGAGTCCGAGCAGCACCTGATCAAGCTGCTGCCGGAAGTCGACTTCGCCTGGATCGAATTCAAGGTCGGCCAGATGGGCATCTTCGCGGTCGAATGCCGCGAGCTGATCGCCCACAGCGCGCGCATCACCGAGCTGGCGGCGCAGCGCCCGTGAGCTCCAATTCGTTCGGCAAGCTGTTCACCGTCACCACGTTCGGCGAGTCGCACGGGCCGGCCATCGGCTGCGTGATCGATGGCTGCCCTCCGGGGCTGGCGCTGGACGCGGCCGAATTCGCTCACGACCTGCAGCGTCGCGCTACCGGCAAGAGCCGCCACACCTCGGCGCGCCGCGAGGCGGACGAGGTCGAGATCCTGTCCGGCGTGTACGAGGGCCTGACCACCGGCACGCCGATCGCCCTGCTGATCCGCAACACCGACCAGCGCAGCAAGGACTACGCCAACATCGGCCAGCAGTTCCGGCCGGGCCATGCCGACTACAGCTACTGGCACAAGTACGGCATCCGCGACCCGCGCGGTGGCGGCCGTTCTTCCGCGCGCGAGACCACCATGCGCGTGGCCGCCGGCGTGGTCGCCAAGAAGTGGTTGGCCGAGCGCTTCGGCGTCACCGTGCGTGGCTACCTGTCGCAGCTGGGCGAGATCACCCCGGCCGGTTTCGACTGGTCGGCGGTGGAAGACAACCCGTTCTTCTGGCCGCATGCCGCACAGGTGCCGGAGCTGGAGGCGTACATGGATGCGCTGCGCAAGTCCGGTGATTCGGTCGGTGCGCGCGTGGACGTGGTGGCCGACAACGTGCCGCCAGGCTGGGGCGAGCCGATCTACGGCAAGCTCGATGGCGAACTGGCCGCCGCGCTGATGAGCATCAACGCGGTGAAGGGCGTTGAGATCGGCGACGGTTTCGCCAGCGCCGCGCAGAAGGGCACCGAACACCGCGACCTGCTTACCCCGCAGGGCTTCGCCAGCAACCATGCCGGCGGCATCCTCGGTGGCATTTCCACCGGTCAGCCGGTGGTCGCGTCGATCGCGTTGAAGCCGACCTCCAGCCTGCGCCTGCCGGGCCCATCGCTGGACACGGCCGGCAACGTGGTGGAGGTCGTCACCACCGGTCGCCACGATCCCTGCGTCGGTATCCGCGCCACCCCGATCGCCGAGGCGATGGTGGCGATGGTGCTGATGGACCAGGCGTTGCGTCATCGCGCGCAGTGCGGCGATGTCGGCACGATCACCCCGCGTATTCCCGGGCAGATCGATGGCTGACACGCGGCCGACCGTGTGGGTGAGCCAGCCGCTGATCGACGCGGCCATCGCGCCGCTGCGCGATCGCGTGCAGCTGCGCAGCACCGACACCGTCACCGCGTGGTCGCCCGACCAGATCGCCGAACAGCTGGCCAGCGCCGACGGCGCCATCATCACCCTCAACGAGCGCATCGGCGCAGCACAGGTGGCCGATGCCGCGCAGCTGCAGGTGATCGCCAATGTCGGGGTGGGCTACAACAACCTGGACGTCGACGCGCTCAGCGCGGCCGGCATCCTCGCCAGCAATACCCCGGACGTCCTGACTGAAACCACCGCCGATCTCGGTTTCGCTCTGTTGATGGCCACCGCACGCCGCATCACTGAATCCGAGCGCTGGCTGCGCGAAGGCCAGTGGCAGCAGTGGTCGTTCCAGACCATGCTCGGTGCCGACATCCACGGCAGCACGCTGAGTATCCTCGGCATGGGCCGCATCGGCCAGGGTATCGCCCGCCGCGGCGCGCATGGTTTCGGCATGAAGGTGCTGTACCACAACCGTTCGCAGCTTCCGGCCGCGATCGAAGCGGAGGTGGGGGCCCGTTACGTTGACCTGGACACGCTGCTGGCGCAGGCCGATCACCTGCTGCTGGTGCTGCCGTATACCCCGGCCTCGCATCACCTGATCGATGCCGCCGCGCTGGCGAAGATGAAGCCGTCGGCGACGCTGGTGAACATCGCCCGCGGCGGCCTGGTCGATGAGATCGCGCTGGCCGATGCACTGGCCAGCGGCCGATTGGCTGCCGCCGGCCTGGATGTGTACGAAGGCGAGCCAAAGGTACGCCCCGAACTGCTGGCGCTGCGCAACGTCGTGCTCACTCCGCACATCGGCAGCGCCTCGCTGGCCACGCGCACGGCGATGGTACAGCTGGCCGTGGATAATCTGGTTGCCGGGCTCGGCCTGGACGGCGGCCCGTCGCGCATGCCGAGCGCGATCAACGCTGACGCGGCGATGGCCGCGCGCGTGACTCTGGGCAAAAAAACCGGGAAACGATAGGGAACCTCCGCGCGCCCCGCTTGAGGAGGTTCCCCGAACCCAGCTGTCGTGCGTGTTTTTTTCCCCATCCCCGTTTTCGTGAGAGTTTCCCCCATGAGCAATGCACAGCGCAGTTTCCACGTCGCCGTCGTCGGTGCCACCGGTGCGGTCGGCGAGACCATGTTGTCGATCCTGGCCGAGCGTGATTTCCCGGTCGGCACCCTGAGCGTTCTCGCTTCCGAGCGTTCGGCCGGCGGCGAGATCGAGTTCAACGGCCAGAAGGTCAAGGTCCAGGACCTGGCCACCTTCGATCCGAGCGGCGTCGAGATCGCCCTGTTCTCGGCCGGCGGCAGCGTGTCGAAGGAATACGCACCGAAGTTCGCCGCAGCGGGTGCAGTGGTGATCGACAACTCCTCGGCCTTCCGTTACGACGATGACGTGCCGCTGGTGGTGTCCGAGGTCAACCCGGAGCAGGTCGCCAACCGTCCGCGCGGCATCATCGCCAACCCGAACTGCTCGACCATGCAGATGCTGGTGGCGTTGGCGCCGCTGCACCGCAAGTACGGCATCGAGCGTATCAACGTCTCCACCTACCAGTCGGTGTCCGGCGGCGGCCGTTCGGCTACCGAGGAACTGGGCAAGCAGACCGGCCAGCTGCTGAGCTTCCAGGAAATCGATCCGCAGCGCTTCCCGGTGCAGATCGCCTTCAACCTGATCCCGCACATCGACGACTTCCAGGACAACGGCTTCACCAAGGAAGAGATGAAGCTGATCTGGGAGACCCGCAAGATCCTCGGCGACGACAGCATCCTGGTGAACCCGACTGCGGTGCGCGTGCCGGTGTTCTACGGCCACTCCGAGTCGGTCGCGATCGAGACCCGCGATAAGGTCACCGTGGCCGAAGCACGCGCGCTGCTGGAGCAGTCGCCGGGCATCGAAGTGGTCGATCGTCACGAAGCCGGTGGTTACCCGACCCCGGTCACGCATGCGTCGGGCACCGACGCGGTATACGTCGGCCGCATCCGTGAGGACCTGTCGCACCCGCGCGGCCTGAACCTGTGGATCGTGTCGGATAACGTGCGCAAGGGCGCGGCGTTGAATGCCGTGCAGCTGGCCGAGCTGGTCGCCGCCGAGCAGCGCTGATCACAGCGGTTGCCTCACCGGTAGTGCCGGCCGCTGGCCGGTATTGCCGTGATGGGGGCGTGCGTGTATGCCGGCCAGCGGCCGGCACTACCGAAGGTCTCCCATCGGTGGGTGCGGACCCCGGTCCGCACGCTTTATAGTGTCGCCCATGAATAAACGGGCCAAGGGCGCAAAGCGCCCGCTCACCTATCTGTCCGCCGCACTGCTCGCCCTGGCCAGCAGTTCGGCGCTTGCCCTGGGGTTGGGCGACATCCGGGTCCTGTCCAAGCCGGGCCAGCCCCTGCTGGCCGAAATCCCGGTGGTCTCGGCGGACCCGTCCGAACTGGAAAACCTGCGCGTGGCGCTGGCCTCACCGGTCACCTTCGAACGTGTCGGCCTGCAGCGGCCAACCGGACTGGTCAGTGAACTGCAGTTCGAACTGACCCGCGACACGCAGGGCAGGGCGGTGGTGCGCGTCACCTCGCAGGCGCCGGTGGAGACGCCGTCGCTCAGCTTCCTGATCGAAGCCGACTGGGGCCAGGGCCGCCTGGTGCGTGAGTACTCGGCACTGGTCGATGCGCCGCCCAGTGCGTTGGCCGTGGCCGAGCCGGAAATCGTCGCGCCGGCCGGTACGCTCTCCAATACCATCGTGCGTGAACCTGCACCGGCTTCGGTGCCAGCAGCAGAGACGCCCACGACGCCGCCACCACCGGTGGCGCCAGCACCGGCACGCCCGCGTGCGGCCTCCGCGCCAGTTGCTGCACCGGCGGCCGATGGCAGCATCACCGTGCAGCGCGGGCAGACCCTGTCGGAGATCGCCAGTGCGGTGGCACGTGGCAACCAGGTCAGTCGCGACCGCGCGATGATCGCCCTGCTGCGTGCCAATCCCGAAGCCTTCATCCGCGGCAACGTCAACCTGCTCAAGCAGGGTGCGGTGCTGCGCATGCCCGGCAGTGATGCGCTTGCTGCGGTCGACGCTGCCGAAGCGGCGACGCTCGTGCGCGAGCATGCCGCGCAATGGCGGCAGGCACGTACCGTGCCGCAACCGGTGGGCATGGCCGCACCGGTTGCCAAGGCGGCAGCCACGAACGCTTCTTCCCCGGCTGCGGCCAATGGGGCACGACTTGAGATCGCTCCGGCGCTGGCGTCCGACGCCGCGCACGCGGGCACAACCACCGGCACCGCTGCCGGCAGCGAGGGTGACATGCTGGGCAACGAACAACTGCGCCAGGCGCGTGAGGACATCGCCACCCGCGATGCCGAGATCGGCGAGCTGAAGCAGCGCGTGGCCGACCTGGAAAAGCTCAAGGAACAGCAGCAGTCGCTGATCGCGATGAAGGACAACGACCTGGCCGCCGCGCAGCAGCGCCTGGCGCAGGCACCGGATGCCCGCGATGCGGCAACGCCGTGGTACTGGCTGGGGCTGCCGGTGCTGCTGCTGGCGGCGGGCGCCGCCTGGCTGCTGCGTCGTCGCAAGCCGTCGCCGCTGCCGCCGCTGCGTGAGGAAGACGATGCCGCCGGCCTGGCCGCAGCGGTGCCGGCGGGTGCGGCGCTGGATACGCTGGCCGAGCAGTCCTCGTGGTCATCGGCTGTTGCCGGCAACGGCCGCCAGGAACCGGCGATGCCCGACTGGGCGACCGAAACCGAAGTGCACGACGTAGTGGTCGCCGAACCTGTCGCCGAGCACGCGGTACGGGCCGACTGGCAGGCCGACACGCTGCGCGACGAGGACGCAGTGGCCTTGCCCGAAGCGGTGACCGATCTGCCGCGCTGGGACGATTCCGCAACCACCGCCGACGAGGCTGTCGTCGCCGTGCCGCTGCAGGACGAACGCGTTGTACCGCAGGCGCCGGCCGACGTGGCGGTGCCGGATTACGCACTGCATGCCGAACAGCAGCCGCAGTTCCGCGGCGTGTTCGATCTGCCGGCCGACGCGCATGACAACGAGGCGCCGGCGGATGCCGCTCATCCCGAAGCCATCGACGGCATCGACCATGGCAGCATCGAGGCCTCTCATTCCGACGACATCGCGTCGAGCGCGGCCGCGCCTGCCGGCGACGCCGGCTGGTCGCCACGTGCCGGCCAGGAGCGCCTGGAACTGGCCATTGCCTACCTCGATCTGGGCGACGCGCAGACGGCGCGTACCCTGTTGCTGGAAGTCGCCGAAGGCGGTGACCTGCACAGCCAGGCCCAGGCCCGTGAACTGCTGGCGCGCCTGCCGTGACCGAACCTGCCGACAAGGACCTTGCCATGAGCCGCGAACGCCGCATCGACTACGTTGAATTCGCGTCCAGCGACCCGGCTGCCAGCCGTGCCTTCTTCGAGAAGGTGTTCGGCTGGTCGTTCGTCGACTACGGCAGCGACTACACGGCGTTCGACGATGGCCGCCTGCAGGGCGGCTTCTTCCGTGGCCAGCCGCAGCGGGCCAGCGACAGCGGTGCACCGCTGCTGGTGCTGTATGCCGACGCACTGGCACCGGTCGAGGCCGCCGTGCGCGACGCCGGCGGCGAGATCGTGCGCGCGGTGTTTTCTTTCCCCGGTGGCAGCCGCTTCCAGTTCGTCGAGCCCGGTGGCAACGAACTGGCGGTCTGGTCCGAACGCGATCCGGCCTGAGCGCCGCCCCATCCGCAACATCGAGGTAGCACATGCGTTATGCGCTTGGCGTCGAGTACGACGGCAGCGATTTCAGGGGCTGGCAGAACCTGGGCGAGGGTGGTCCCAGCGTGCAGGCCAGCCTCGAGCAGGCCCTGTCATCGGTGGCTGATGCGCCGCTGCAGGTGGTCTGCGCCGGCCGCACCGATGCCGGCGTGCATGGCCAGTGCCAGGTCGTGCATTTCGATACCGACGTGGTGCGCGATCCGCGCGCCTGGATGCTCGGCACCACCACCCGCCTGCCGCGCTCGATCGCGGTGCGCTGGTGCGTGCCGGTAGCCGATGATTTCCACGCCCGCTTCTCCGCGCGTGCGCGCCGCTATCGCTATCGGCTGCTCAACCGCGAGGTACGGCCGGCGCTGGACCGGCAGACCCTGAGCTGGGAGCGCCGTGCGCTGGACGAGACCCTGATGCATGCCGCCGGCCAGGCATTGCTTGGTGAGAACGACTTCAGCGCGTTCCGTTCGGTGCAGTGCCAGGCGCTGCATGCGCGGCGTGAACTGCAGTCGCTGCAGGTCAGCCGTCATGGCGAAGTGATCGAAGTCGCAGTACGTGGCAATGCATTTCTTCATCACATGGTCCGCAATATCGTCGGATCGTTGATCCTGGTGGGCAGCGGCGAAAAACCGGTGGAATGGATCGCCGAACTGCTGGCCGGGCGCGACCGCACCGTAGCTGGTCCCACCGCACCGCCGCAGGGCCTGGTGTTCCTTGGGCCCCTGTACCCCGACAACTGGCATCTGCCCGCCGAGGTCACGCTATGAGCCGTTCCTACTACCGTACGCGCATCAAGTTCTGTGGAATGACCCGTGCCGGCGACGTCCGCCTGGCCGGTGAGCTGGGCGTGGACGCAGTGGGTTTCATCTTTGCCCGCGAGAGCAGCCGCCGGGTTGCACCGGCCGAGGCCCGCGCGATGCGCCAGGCGATCGCGCCGATGGTCGACGTGGTGGCGCTGTTCCGCAACAACAGCAAGGAGGAAGTGCGCGAGGTGCTGCGTACGGTACGTCCGACCCTGCTGCAGTTCCATGGTGAGGAAGACGAAAGCTTCTGCCGCAGCTTCAACATGCCGTACCTGAAGGCGATCGCCATGGGCGGCCGTGAAGAGGTCAACGCCCGCACCCTGCAGCTGCGCTACCCCAGCGCTGCCGGCTTCCTGTTCGACAGCCACGCCCCGGGTGGCGGTGGCGGCACCGGCGTGGCGTTCGACTGGGGCCGCGTTCCGACCGGGTTGCACCGGCCGTTCCTGCTGGCCGGTGGCCTGAACCCTGAGAACGTCTACGATGCCGTGCTGGCGACGCTGCCGTGGGGCGTGGACGTCTCCAGCGGTATCGAGCTGGAGCCGGGCATCAAGGACGGCTACAAGATGCGCACCTTTGTCGAAGAAGTGCGTCGCGCGGATTGCACCGTTCTGGAGTGATCCGCGTCACCTGAGGGGTCACCCGGAATGTCATCGTCGACGGTGCATTCCGCCGTGCCGTGAAGGCGGGCGAATCCTGAATGCGATGAGTATCACGCTTTCGGGTAATTCAGGTTCCAGCGCCAAAAAGTCGACACCCCCCGAACATCTGATCGGACACAATGCGCCCAGCCTGTCTTGGCTGGGTGCGATGCCGTGTGCGTGTCGCTGGCCGCGCCCTTGAGATACGCCTTACCTTTCGAACGAGGACGCAATGGATATGCCCCATCTCTCTTTCCCCCGTATCCGCCTGGCCCGCCTGACGCTCGTGCCCGGTCTGCTGCTTGCCTTGGGCGCGTGTGCGGCTGGTGACTCATCCGCCCCGACCGCATCGGCACCGGCCGCTGCCGCACCGGCAGATGCACCTACCACAGCACCGGCCACCGACGGCCTGGCTGCGCTGATCCAGGCCAGTGGCGTGAAATGCAGCAACGCCAGTACAGGCAGCGGCTGCACGGCGGGCGATGTGGACAGCGGTGATTTCTACGATGTCGAACTGTCGCCGGACTGTGGCGACCAGGGTTTCTTCGCTGGCGTAGCCGATGCCAAGGGCGTGGAGACGTTGAGTGCGGTGCCATCCACCGGCAGCAAGGTCAGCGTGACCGCGAAGCTGTCGAAGGGGCAGCTGGTCTGCGTGCAGGGCATCGGACGCACCGGACAGAATCCGCTGTTCTATTACGTCGTTGCGGTTCCCGCTGCGACGGTCGGCAAGTGCAAGGGCAACACGTTGTGTGACACCTATGGCGACAGGCCGATCACTGGCCTGGCGACCACGGGGGGCGAGGCCTGCCATGCGGCGGCGCCGGGACGTTACGCCGGGAACTGCGCACAGGGCTGGGTCAGTGCGGACGTGCTCGACGTGTTTTCCAACGGAATGTAATCACCGCCAGGGGAGCGGTCCAATCAACCACTGGCAAAGGAACAGCTCATGTCGGATCCGAAAATCACCCGGCTGGTCAGCAGCGTAGGTACCACACGCACGCTGGAAATGGACGATGGCAGTGTCGTCGAACGATCAGGCGGCAGCGTCTCGTGGCGCAACAACAATCCTGGCAATCTCAAGTTTGAATTTGCCGGCAGCGCGGACAAGACGGTGACCAATCCGCGTACCCGCGAGCAGGCGCTGGAATCGGCGCAGGGGCGCTACAAGGGCGTGGTCGATCTCGACCAATGGGGCAACGCGATTTTCGAAAGCTATGAAGCCGGCCGGGTAGCGAAGATCCAGCTGCTCGAACGCCGGTTCGGCGACAAGACCGTGGAGGAAATGCTGCCGAGCTACTCCACCAAGGATTACAGCGGCACCACCCACCACAAGGAGCAGGCGGCCACCATCTATGCCGAAGGCGATCGCCAGGGGGTCGACCTGCGCTCGAAGACCGTCGGCCAGATGAGCGTGCGCGAGCGTGAAGTGCTGGCCGACGGCATCCGCCGTTTCGAGGGCTGGCAGCCGGGTGAGGTTGCCACGCAGCAGCCACCCACGCGCACTCCGGCGGCCGCGCCCGTGCAGACCCAGACCCAACCGCAGGTACAGACGCCTTCAGCGGCGGCGCCCGCTGCGGCACAGGCTTCGGCTGCAGTCGGCAGTGCCGCGCTCTACAACGAGGCCTATCAGCATTTCATGGCCTCAGGCCGCCAGTACGAATACGGGCGCCCGGACCATCCGCGCCCGGGTCGCGACAGCAGCCGGCTGGAGCGTGACCTCGATGGTGACGGACGCTTCGGCGTGGATTGCTCGGCGTTCGTATGGCGCGGCCTGAAGAACGCGGGTTACGACGTGCGGGGCGAGAACGCTGCGGGGTTCACTACGTCGACGCTGTTCAATGGTGCGAACACCACGGCTTACGCACGCGAGCATTTCGATGTGACCTCGGCTGCCGAAGCACGCAAACCGAACGGATCGCTGAAGCAGGGCGACATCCTGATGTTCTCCTCGTCGCAGGGCCAGCATGTCGGCATTTTCAAAGGCTACGACGCGCAGGGAAACATCCAGTTCATCGGTTCACAGGGAAGCACCGGGCCGGCCGAAGTCACCATCCGGCCGGGCGGGTACTGGGATGGCGGAAGCACCCGCATCGTTGGTGCGCTGACACCGAAGCCGGAATTCCAGGTGCGCGCGCCGCTGCACGGCAATGGCGAACCTGCGCTGTCCCGGCCAACCGCCACCGTGCAGCCGGCTGCATCACACGCGGCCGCCAGCGAGGTGATGAAGCAGGGGCAGCGTGGCGCGGACGTGCAGGCGTTGCAGCAGACTCTCAACCAGCTCGGTGTGCGTGATGCGCAGGGCCATCGGTTGTCAGAGGATGGTCGTTTTGGTGATCACACCCGCGAAGCGGTGATCGCGCTGCAGAAACAGCAGGGGCTGGTGGCCGATGGAATTGTCGGTCGCCAGACCGCTGCCGCGCTGGCGGCGGGCCGTGCGCAGGGCCATGAACCTGCAGCGGCTGTACCGAAGGGGCCGTCGCTGAACGATGCATCGCATCCGGACCACGCACTGCACAACGCCGTCCGCAGCAAGCTTCCCAGCGTGTTTTCCGAAGAGGCTGCCGCCAATATCACCCTGCATGCAAAGCAGAACGGAATCGACGCGGCCGACAAGCTGCAGAGCATCACGGTGCAGGATGGCAAGGCGTTCGTGATGGGCACGACGCCGGGCTTCCGCACCGCGGTGGACCTGGCCCAGGCGCCGCCGTCGCTGGAGCAGACCAGTGCCAAGCTGCTGGCAGATCCTTCGCACCAGCAGCAGGTGCATGAGGAGCAGCAGCGGGTCGCGATGGGCGGTCGCTGAGGCCTGTGTTGCCGGCTCCGGGCGGTGAACGCCGCCCGGGGCCTCGTCTCATTGCAGTTGCGCTGCTGCCCAGTCGGCCAGGGCGTCCACCCGTGCATCGGCCGGGCCATCCGGCCGCGCCAGCACCCAGAAGCCGCCGGTGGCGGTAAACCCCCACGGTGCGACCAGCCGGCCTGCTGCCAGATCTTCGGCCACCAGTGGCTCCGGTGCGATCGCCGGGCCCAGCCCGGCCACGGCTGCTTCCAGCAGGTAGTACAGATGTTCGAAAGCGGTGCCCAGCTGCAGCTTCGCGGTGTCCAGATCGTGCGCCTGCGCCCACGCCGGCCACGCCTGCGGCCGTGAGCTGGTGTGCAGCAGCGTTTCCTGCAGCAGCGCCGAGGGCGGTACCTGCCGCAGGCGCTGCGCGGCCGGATGCGAGGGTGCCACCACCACGCCGACCCGTTCCGGCGCCAGCTCACGCACCTGCCAGCCCCGTGGCCACGGCCCCTGCGCCAGCAGCAGCACGGCATCCAGCGCCGCCTGTGCTTCGGTGAAACTGCCATCCAGCGCCGACCACTGCAGGCGCACGCCGGGCAGGGCGGCCTGCAGCACGGGCAGGCGCGGGATCATCCAGCGCGCCAGTACGCTGCCGCTGCAGCCCAGCACCAGTGCTGGGGCCGCCGTCGGCCGGCGCAGCTCGCGCACGCAGTCTTCGATGCCGCTGAACGCCTCGCTGCACGCGGCCTGCAGTCGCGTGCCCGCAGCGGTCAGGCGCAGCCCGCGGCCGGCACGCTGGAACAATGCCAGGCCGAGATGATCCTCCAGCAGCTTCAGTTGCCGGCTGACCGCGCCGTGGGTGACATGCAGGTCCTGCGCGGCGCGCCCAACCCCGCCCAGACGGGCGGTGGCCTCGAACGCACGCAGCGCATTGAGGGGAGGCAGCAGGGAACGACTCATGTGAGATTTCCTGACGATATGCGCCAGATAATATCCATTTTCCGGTCACGACCCGTGCGCTAGAGTATCCACCTGTCTCGAACCAGCGGTCGCTTCCATGTCTGCCTCCCCCATTGCCGACTACCACGCCTTCCCGGATGCCCAGGGCCACTTCGGCCGCTACGGTGGCAGCTTCGTCGCCGAAACCCTGGTCGGCCCGCTGCAGGAACTGGCCCAGGCCTATGACCAGGCCCGCCAGGACCCCGAATTCCAGCTGGCCTATGACCGCGACCTGGCCCATTACGTGGGCCGGCCGAGCCCGATCTACCACGCCCAGCGCCTGAGCGACCATGTCGGCGGTGCGCAGATCCTGCTCAAGCGCGAGGACCTGAACCACACCGGTGCGCACAAGATCAACAACACCATCGGCCAGGCGCTGCTGGCCGCGCGGATGGGCAAGAAGCGCATCATCGCCGAGACCGGTGCCGGGCAGCATGGCGTGGCCAGTGCCACCGTTGCCGCGCGCTTGGGCCTGGAATGCGTGGTGTACATGGGCGCCACCGACATCGAGCGGCAGAAGATCAACGTCTACCGAATGAAGCTGCTCGGTGCGACGGTGGTGCCGGTCACCTCCGGCTCGGCCACCCTGAAGGACGCGCTCAACGAAGCGATGCGCGATTGGGTGACCAACGTGCAGGACACCTTCTACATCATCGGCACCGTGGCCGGCCCGGATCCGTACCCGCGCATGGTGCGCGATTTCAACGCCATCGTCGGCCGTGAAGCACGCGAGCAGATGCTGGCCGAGTACGGCCGCCTGCCGGATGCGATCACCGCTTGCGTCGGCGGCGGCAGCAATGCCATCGGCCTGTTTCATGCCTTCCTCAATGATCGCCAGGTCGAGATCGTCGGCGCCGAAGCTGCCGGTGATGGCATCAGCACCGGGCGCCACGCTGCATCGATCGCGGCGGGTCGGCCGGGCGTGCTGCACGGCAACCGCACCTATGTGCTGTGCGACGACGACGGCCAGATCATCGAGACCCACTCGGTGTCAGCCGGCCTGGACTACCCGGGTGTCGGGCCGGAGCACGCGTTCCTGGCCGATACCGGCCGCGCACGCTACCTCGGCATCACCGATGAGGAAGCGCTGCAGGCCTTCCACCTGCTGGCGCACACCGAAGGCATCCTGCCGGCGCTGGAGTCCAGCCATGCGCTGGCACAGGCGATCAAGCTGGCGCGTGAGCGACCGCGTGACCAGATCGTGCTGTGCAACCTGTCCGGCCGTGGCGACAAGGACGTGCACACCATCGCCGCGCGCGAAGGGCTGGTGCTGTGAGCGCGCGGCTGCGGAACAGCGGCGTGCTGCTGCTGGCGCTGGGCTTGGCCGCGTGCCAGCCGCCGGAGCCGCCGGTGCTGGCACCGGCCGCCAAGGCCACCACGCAGCCTGTGCAGCAGGCCGCCAACGATGATATTGACCCGATGGCGCGTACGCCCATTGTCGATGCCCCCTCCGAAGAAGGGACGAGCGGCGATGACGCGCCCGCGGTGGCTTCGGTGGCGCTGGATCATGCTGGTGACGTGCTGGTTGGCCAGCACATGAGTGACCTGAAGGCACTGGGTCCCTGGAAGGCGCAGGGCGCGAAGGAATTCTTCGAAGGCGACTGCGAGTACTACGACGGCAAGGGACTGCCGCCGGGCGTGTCGATGATGACCGACGACGACCGCGTGGTCCGTTTTGATCTGAAGCCGGGCGACGAGCCGGAACTGCCGGTTGAACAGCCGGGACCGTTCGGCCTGCGCATCGGCATGACCCGTGCCCAGGCCATGGCCCAGTTCCCGAAACCGCCGGTGTCCAGCCCGCATGCCTACGACGGTGACCAGGGCGAGTACCTCACCTGGCAGGACCCGGGTTCGGACCTGGGCATCCGCCTGGAACTGTTTGAAGGGAAGGTCACCCGGATGTACTGGGGGACCAGCGATGCGATTGAACTGATTGAAGGATGTGCCTGAGATGTCTGTATCCCGACTCGATGCTTGTTTCCTGCGTCTGCGCGAACAGCAGCGCAAGGCGCTGATTCCCTTCGTCACCGCCGGTGATCCCTCGCTGGAGGCCACCGTGCCGGTCATGCACGCGCTGGTCGATGCCGGTGCCGATGTGATCGAACTGGGCGTGCCGTTCTCCGACCCGATGGCCGACGGCCCGACCATCCAGCGCAGCTCCGAGCGCGCGCTGGCGCGTGGTGCTGGCAGCCGCTACGTGCTGCAGGCCGTTGCGCAGTTCCGCGAGCGTGACGCTCAGACGCCGGTGGTGCTGATGGGCTACCTGAATCCGGTGGAGATCCATGGCTACGCGGCCTTCGCAACGGCAGCCGTGGAGGCCGGTGTGGACGGCGTTCTGCTGGTCGACCTGCCGCCGGAAGAAGCCGACGAAGCGCAGCAGGCCTTCGATGCAGCGGGCCTGGCACTGGTCCTGCTGGCGTCGCCGACTACCAGCGAGGCTCGCGCGGACAAGCTGCTGGCGCTGGCCCGTGGCTACCTCTACTACGTCAGCTTTGCCGGTGTCACCGGCGCGTCCGAGCGCCTGGACAGCGATGCCGCCAGTGCCCGCCTGCAGGCCCTGCGCGCGCGCGCTTCGGTGCCGGTGGTGGCCGGCTTCGGCATCAAGGATGCCGACAGTGCTGCGGCGATGGCCCGCCAGGCCGACGGCGTGGTGGTCGGCAGCGCGCTGGTGGCGGCGCTGGCCGAAGCGGGCTCGGCTGAAGAGGCCGCACAGCGCGCTCGAACCTTCCTGGCTCCGCTGCGGCAGGCGCTGGACGCCTGAGAGGTAGTGCCGGCCGCTGGCCGGCACACGCCTGGGCCGCGTGTGCGACAAGGGTTGCCGGCCAGCGGCTGGCACTTTCCCGCACCTAAACGTACGTCCCAGCATGGTTTTTTCCGGCGGCCCCGTGTCCGGCAAGGGGGTGCACGGGCGGGGAAAGCGGAGCTAGACTGTCCGCCTTTGCGGCCCTTGGGCCGCCCTGAACGGAAGTGTCCTCCCGCATGAGTTGGCTCAGCAAGTTGATGCCGTCCGGCATCCGCACCGACAACACCCCCAGCAAGAAGCGCAGTGTCCCCGAGGGCCTGTGGGAAAAGTGCAGCAACTGCGGCAGCGCGTTGTACCGTCCGGAACTGGAAGAGAACCTGGAGGTCTGCCCGAAGTGCGGCCACCACATGGCGATCCGCGCACGTGCGCGCCTGGCCGCCCTGTTCGACGCCGACAGCACCACCGAGATCGGTGCGCGCCTGGGCCCGACTGACCTGCTCAAGTTCAAGGACCAGAAGAAGTACAGCGAGCGCATCAAGATCGCGCAGAAGAACACCGGCGAATATGACGCGCTGATCGCCATGCGCGGTCTGCTCAAGGGCCGTGCACTGGTGGCCTCGTCCTTCGACTTCGCCTTCATGGGTGGCTCGATGGGCTCGGTGGTGGGTGAGCGTTTCGCGCTGGCCGCCGAAACCGCGGTCGAGATCGGCGCCCCGTACGTGTGCTTCTCGCAGAGTGGCGGTGCGCGCATGCAGGAAGGCCTGTTCTCGCTGATGCAGATGGCCAAGACCTCGGCCGCGCTGGGCAAACTGCGTGAAGCGGGCCTGCCGTACATCTCGGTGCTGACCCACCCGACCACCGGTGGTGTGTCGGCCTCGTTCGCGATGCTGGGCGACATCAACATCGCCGAACCGCAGGCGCTGATCGGCTTCGCCGGCCCGCGCGTGATCGAGCAGACCGTGCGCGAGAAGCTGCCGGAAGGCTTCCAGCGCTCGGAGTTCCTGTTGGAGCACGGTGCCATCGACCAGATCTGCGACCGCCGCGAAATGCGCGACCGCCTGTCCGATCTGCTGGCAATGCTGGGCCGTCAGCCGGCGCCGGAGGTGGCTTGATGGGAGGCCGCAAGTACTTCGGTACTGATGGCATCCGTGGGCGGGTCGGCCAGGGCGTGATCTCGGCCGACTTCGTGCTGCGCCTGGGCAATGCCCTGGGCCGTGTCCTGGTCGCCCAGCGCGGCCAGGACGGGCGCCGGCCGATCGTGGTGATCGGCAAGGACACCCGCATTTCCGGTTACATGTTCGAAGCGGCACTGGAAGCCGGCCTGGTCGCCGCCGGCGCCGACGTACAGCTGCTGGGGCCGATGCCGACCCCGGCGGTGGCGTTCCTGACCCGCACGCTGGGCGTGGACGCCGGCATCGTCATCAGCGCCTCGCACAACCCGCATTACGACAACGGCATCAAGTTCTTCTCGGCCCAGGGCGAGAAGCTCGACGATGCCACCGAACTTGCCCTGGAAGCGGCGCTGGACGTTCCGTTCACCACCGCCGAATCGGAGAAGCTGGGCAAGGCATCGCGTGCGCGTGAAGCGGTCGGCCGCTACATCGAGTTCTGCAAGGCCAGCGTGCCGCGCGCGTTCGACCTGCGTGGCGTGCGCCTGGTGCTGGATTGCGCACACGGCGCCACCTACCAGATCGCACCGCTGCTGTTCCGCGAACTGGGGGCCGAGGTGATCGGCATCGGTGCCGAGCCCAACGGCGTCAACATCAACGCCGGTGTGGGTTCCACCCATATCGACAACCTGGCGGCCAAAGTCCGCGAGACCCGTGCCGATCTCGGCATCGCGTTCGATGGTGATGGCGACCGTGTGCTGATGGCCGACGACCAGGGCAACCCGGTCGACGGTGACGACCTGCTGTACATCCTGGCCCGCGCCTGGAAGGACGAAGGCCGCCTGCGCGGCCCGGTGGTCGGCACGCTGATGAGCAACTACGGCGTGGAGAAAGCTTTCGCCGATCTGCAGATACCGTTCGTGCGCAGCAACGTTGGTGACCGCTACGTGCACCAGGCATTGGTCGAAGGCGGCGGTGTACTCGGTGCTGAAGCGTCGGGCCATCTGCTGTGCCTGGACCGGGCCACCACCGGTGATGGCATCGTCAGCGCTCTGCAGGTGCTGGTCGCGCTGCGCAACAGTGGGCAGACCCTGCGCCAGGCGCTGAAGGGCCTGGTGCGGGTGCCGCAGAAGACCGTCAACGTGCGTCTGGGCAATGTCTCGGCCAAGGCCACGGTGCAGTCTGAAAGCGTGCAGTCCGCGCTGGCTGTGGCGCAGCAGGCCGTAGCCGGCCGTGGCCGCGCGTTCCTGCGGCCGTCCGGTACCGAGCCGGTGGTTCGGGTCACCGTGGAAGCCGATGACGCCACGCTGATGCAGCAGACGCTGGACCGCTTGTCCGCTGCGGTGCGTGAAGCCGCCAGCTGAGGCGACTGCGCATCCGTACAAAGAAAGCGCCCCGGAATTCCGGGGCGTTTTCTTTTGCGGCGGCCCGGGAGGATGGCGTGCTCAGGGCCCCGGCACCATCTTCTTCTGGCGTGCCTTGAACCCATTGAACAGCGGCGCGATCAGCGGGTTGTAACTCAGGCGGATGCGCTTGCGCAGCCAGTTGGCCGGGCGGTTGCGGATCGCGAAACGATAGATGCGTTCCGGGTCGCCACCGATCACGTTGCGGCCGAACGGGTGGGTAGTGTGCAGGTAGCGGAAGCCCTGCTCGCGCGCCACTTCGATGTGATCCTGGTCGAAATCACCGTACGGCCAGCACAAGGTATCGGACACGTCGCCAAGCTTGTCCTGCAGGACTTCGCGCGAGATCGCCAGATCCCGGCTCAGGCCCGCGCGGCGCTGCGCACGGTCCAGATCGTCACGGCGCAGCCAGCGGGTGTGGGTATGGGTGTGGCAATGCACTTCGAAGGTGCCGGCGGCGATGGCCGCACGTGCTTCGCTCCAGCGCATCATCACATCGTCACTGCGGTCCTGCTCGTAGATCGCCGCTTCGCAGCCGCGATGGTCCGGCGTCGAAGGTAGCGTCGCTCCGGCAATGCCGGCATGCGGACGTTCCGGGCCTTCGCCCATCCAGCCGGTGACCACGAACACCACGGCATGCATGCCGTACTTCTGCAGGATCGGATGGGCATACACCCAGTTGTCCAGGTAGCCATCGTCGAAGGTGATGACGATCGACTTGCGCGGCACCGGCTTGCCGGCCAGGAAGCCGGCGTACTGGTCCAGCGTCAGTGAGGTCCAGCCATTGCCTGCCAGCCACGCGATCTGGCTTTCGAAGTTTTCCGGCGACACGGTGATCATGCCCGGCGAAGGGCTGACATGGTGGTGCATCAGCACCGGAACGGTTCGCGCATCAGCCATGTCCCAGCTCCTTCAGCCACTGGTGGTAGTAGTGTTCGGTGGCTTCACCGTGGCCGTCCGGCGTGAAGCGGTGCGCGCCGTGCATCCAGTCCCAGCCAGCGCGGCCCATCTGCCGCCGCCGTTCCGGGTCGTCCACCAGCAGGCGCAAGGCACCTGTCAGGGCGGCATTGTCTCCCAAACGGGTGAGGATCGCATTGCTGCCATCGACCACCATCTCCGGCACGCCACCCACCCGCGTGGCTACGATCGGTACGCCCACATAAGCCGCTTCCAGGAACACGGTGCCGGCCGCTTCCTTGTGCGAGGCCAGCGCGAAGATGTCGAAGCCGGCCATCAGCCGGCAGGCTCCATCGCGGTAGCCGAGCAGGTGCACCTGGCGCTGCAGGCCGTGCTCGGCGCACATCGCCTGCAGTCGTTCCGTCACGGCCTGGCCATCACCGACGATCACCAGGTGCAGGTCCGGGTTGGCCTTGCACAACGGGATCATCGCCTGCAGCAGGTCGGCATGGCCCTTGGGCTCGCGCAGTACCGCCACGCAGCCGACCACGATGTCCTGTTCGCCGAAACCGAGCTCGGCACGCACCTGCGCGCGCGCGTCCTGCAGGCACTGCCAGGGATCGGCCTTGCGGATCTCGCTCCAGCGCGGCGGAACCGCAATCGGCGGCACGATGCCGATGCGCTCGGCCGGAATGCCACGGTCGGCCAGCAGCTGCTTGACGAAACTGCTGACGGTCAAAACCCGGTGCGGAAGCCCGGTATAGGTCAGCAGCGAATTGACCGGGCTCATCAGGTGGCGCGAGCGCACCACCAGCGGCGTGCCGCCCAGGCGTGCACCGGCGGCGGCGATCAGCGCATCGCGGCGGCTGGTGGTGTTGACCACGTCGTAGCGTTCGCGACGCACCAGTCGCGATACCGACCACACGCCGCGCAGCAGGCGCGCCAGGCCTCCCATGCGCAGCGTATGCACGGTGAAACCGTCGTCGCGTGCCAGTGTGGCCAGGCGCGCATCGGGCTGGCACAGCAACGACACTTCATGGCCACGCGCGCGCATCACCTGCATGTGCCGGAAGATGTAGATCTCCTGCCCGCCCATTCCCTTGGCGGCTTCGGTATGCAGGATGCGCAGCGGACGGTTCATGCAGGATCGGTCCTTGAAGTTCAGCGGTTGCGGAAGCGGGTCAGCGCTTCCCATGCGGAGCGGATGGCGGCGGCGTCCGGCGCCTGCTGCGGCAGCGGACGGTAGTGCCGGTCGAGCGCGGTGGCGTTGCCGAACTTGTCGAACACGTAGATGGCATCGCCATGGCGTACCGCGCGCTGCGACCAGCTCTCCACCACCAGCGCACGTTCGCTGGTGGTGGGCGCGGCCAGCAGGTCCTGGCCAGTACTGAAGTCGCTCAGGGCGTTCTCGCAGCCCAGTGCGTGGCGCATCAACGTCGGCACCCAGTCCTCATGCGAACTGGTGCGCATCTCATGGCCGCTGGCCTGGCCTGGCCAGTGCAGCACGAACGGCACCTGCAGCTGGTAGTCGGAGAAGTTGCCGTTGTGGCCCCAGTAGTTCAGCTTGAGGTCGTTGAACTCTTCGGCATGGTCACCGGTGACCAGCACGATGGTGTTCTCGGCCAGGCCTTGTGCGCGAAGGTCGTCCAGCAGCGAGCCGACCAGGCTGTCGGCGTAGTGCACGGCGGTGCGGTAGCGGTTGAGCTCCGGCGTCGGGTCGTGGTCCGGGCCGAAGGACAGGAAGTCGATCTCCTTGGCCATCGGCGTGGCCACCGGCGGGTAGCTGGCGGGCAGGTGGTAGCCGGCGTGGGTGGAGTCGAGGAACACGAAGCCGAACCACGGGTGCTGCGCGGCCTGGCTGGTGCGGATGTCGTTCTGCAGCGCGGTGACGATGGCTGCGTCACGCTTGTCGGGTGTCAGGGCGGAGGGGCCCTGGTGCAGCTGGTCGCGTACGTCGGCGAAGGCGGTGCGGTCGAACTCCGGGCTGTACAGCGGCGCGCTGCCGTACAGGTGCAGGTCGTAGCCCTGCTGGCCCAGCACCTGGAACAGCTGCGAGCCGCGCTGTTCGTCCAGCATGCTCTGCCAGTAGCCGCCGGGCAGGCCGTAGAGCAGGCCGAACAGGCCGTAGCGGGTGGCATTGCCGGTGCTGAAATGCTGGTCGTACACGCGCGAAACCTGTGCCAGTGCCGTCGTATTGGGCATCAGCTGCGGCGTCATGGCGTCCTGGCGCAGCGACTCCAGCACCACCATCAGCACATTTGGCCGATGTGGGTTCTGGCAGCGCAGGGGCTGCAGCGGATACAGCAGCTGCGCATGGCGCGGGTCAGGCAGGCCAGCCTGCTGTTCGCTGACAACGCCCAGTTTGCGCATGAAGCTCTTGGCGGTGATCGGCTGCGCCCAGGGAAGGTAGTTCCACTGCGCGATGACGTCGCGGTCGCCGCGGGCATCGTAGTAGGCGGTGGCGACCTGGCCCCCCCCATCAGCAGAGCGACCACCGCCCAGGCCTGCAGGACCCGGCGGCGGCGGGGCAGGGCGGGCAACAGCTTCCAGCATGCCCAGGCCAGCAGGCCTTCGGCGGCGAAGATGGCGGCGACCAGCAGTCCGGCCTGCAGCCAGGTTTTCCAGGACAACGCGACCTGGTCCTGCAGCGCGCCGCCGAACACCATGTTCACCACCATGGCATTGAGGTGGAACCGATACAGAGTGAAAACCTTCGCATCAACCAGCAGCAGGCACAGCCACAGGCCCTGCAGCAGCACGGCGCTGATGCTCAGCGTGCGCGCGCTGCGCGGCCACAGGCCCAGCAGCAGCGGCAGCAGGCCTGCGAGGGCACCAAAGGCGAGCAGATGCCCCGGCAGAGCGACGGACAGGTAAACCAGGCCGATTGCGCCACCGGGGTTGTCGGCCAGCGGTACGTTGCCGAGCGTGATCGCCATCGCCAGCAGCGCGTTGCCGGCCACGAACAGCGACCACCAGGCCAATCGGCGCCAGTGACGTGCCGGGCCGGAGGGCAGGGAGGTGTTGGCAGAAGGAGCAGCAGGGCGCATGAAGGACGGAGGCGGCAGGTGGAGCAGGGGCGGGAGTCCCGGTTGTGACGGAATCGTTAATCCGCGCGCGGGTTGCGCATTGTATCGGTTTGTTTCTTCGTATCGAGTGGCGTCCCCCGGGCGATCTGTCACAATGTTCAGGTGGGCCATGAATGCGCTGGCCCTTCCAGACCCAACGACAAGCCAGGAACCGCTGTGAGCCAGATCCCCACCCTCGACATCACCCGTTTCGACAGCGACCGCGAGGCCTTCGTGGCCGAGCTGGGCGCGGCCTACCGCCAATGGGGATTCGCGGGCATCCGCAACCACGGCATCCCGCAGGCCGACATCGACGCGGCCTACGATGCCTTCAAGGCCTTCTTCGCCCTGCCGGAGGAGGTCAAGCGCAAGTACCACGTGGCCGGCAGCGGCGGCGCCCGCGGCTACACCCCGTTCGGCGTGGAGACCGCCAAGGGCTCCAAGCATTTCGACCTGAAGGAGTTCTGGCACATCGGTCGCGAGATCGCCGACGACTCCAAGTACCGTGACGTGATGGCGCCGAACCTGTGGCCGACCGAGGTCGAGGGCTTCCGCGAGCGGGGTTACGGCCTGTACCAGGCGCTGGACAACCTGGGGTCGCGCGTACTGTCGGCGCTGGCCCTGCACATCGGCCTGCCGGAAGACTTCTTCGCCGACAAGACCAACTTCGGCAACTCGATCCTGCGCCCGATCCACTACCCGCCGATCACCACCGACGACATCCCGAACGTGCGCGCCGGCGCGCATGGCGACATCAACTTCATCACCCTGCTGGTCGGCGCCAGCGCCGCGGGCCTGGAAGTGCAGTCGCACGAGGGCGAGTGGGTGCCGTTCACCTCGGACGCGGACACCATCGTGGTCAACATCGGCGACATGCTGCAGCGCCTGACCAACCACGTGTATCCGTCGACCATCCACCGCGTGGTCAACCCCCCGGGCGAGCTGGCGCGCCAGCCGCGCTACTCGGTGCCGTTCTTCCTGCACCCGAACCCGGACTATCTGATCGACGTGCTGCCGTCCTGCATCACCCCGGAGAACCCGAGCCGGTACCCGGAGGCGATCACCGCCCATGGCTTCCTCGAGGAACGCCTGCGCGAGATCAAGCTGAAGTAATGAGAAGTGAGGCCGCCGAAAGGCGGCCTTTTTCTTTAGCAGGGCTGCGCCC
Organism: Stenotrophomonas sp. 86428_Sma; assembly: GCF_056481585.1. Lineage (NCBI taxonomy): Bacteria > Pseudomonadati > Pseudomonadota > Gammaproteobacteria > Lysobacterales > Lysobacteraceae > Stenotrophomonas > Stenotrophomonas sp. 86428_Sma. The sequence continues at coordinate 3,480,616 of NZ_CM151156.1, read as the reverse complement.
CGCACCCGCGGTAGTGCCGGCCGCTGGCCGGCAAGTCCAAAGCCAAAGCGGCTCTGGGCTTCTGCTGGTTGGGCGGGGCGGTGTGGGTTGGCAGGACACGCCGTAAACCCGTCCCTGGGGGCTCGATGGCGCCATCCATGGCGCCAACGGTCCTGCCAACCCACACCGCCCCACCCCCGACAGTTTCCCGGTGACGGTGGGTAAATCGCGATTCCCGGTAGGTGTCGACCTTGGTCGACACGGTAGATCCACGCCATGCGTGGATGAGATCTGTCAGATCGAAGTGGGGTAGGGGTACCTGGAATGTCGCTTTTGCTTTTGCTCTTCTTATTTCTTTCCGTGGCGGGCGGAACCGCCGGAATGTGTCAGAGGCCGGGTGGGTGGGGATGGCGGGGGGGGGGGCTGATCTGGCCCCCGCCACGAGGGGCTGCGCCGTTGGCTGAAAATCCATGTAACCGCTTACACGGAAACGGATTTTTGCCGTAACGGGTATCATGACCGGCTGACTTCACACAGGAGCCACCCGCTCATGCGCCGCAAGATCGTCGCCGGAAACTGGAAGCTGCATGGCAGCCGTCAATTCGCCAATGAACTGCTGGGGCAGGTCGCCGCCGGGCTGCCGCTGGAGGGGGTGGACGTGGTGATCCTGCCGCCGCTGCCGTACCTGGGGGAGCTGGTCGAGGACTTCGGCGAGACCGGCCTGGCCTTTGGCGCGCAGGACGTGAGCAGCAACGAGAAGGGCGCCTACACCGGCGAGGTCTGCGCCGCCATGCTGGTCGAGGTCGGCGCCCGCTATGGCCTGGTCGGCCATTCCGAGCGCCGCCAGTACCACCACGAAAGCAGCGAGCTGGTCGCACGCAAGTTCGCCGCCGCCCAGCACGCCGGCCTGGTGCCGGTGCTGTGCGTGGGCGAGACCCTGGAGCAGCGCGAGGCCGGGCAGACCGAAGCGGTCATCGCCGGCCAGCTGGCGCCGGTGCTGGAGCTGGTCGGCGCGGCCGGTTTCGCCAAGGCCGTGGTCGCCTACGAGCCGGTCTGGGCCATCGGTACCGGCCGTACCGCTACCAAGGAGCAGGCGCAGCAGGTGCACGCGTTCATCCGTGGCGAAGTCGCGCGTATCGATGCTAGAATCGCTGATTCACTGCCCATTGTTTACGGCGGTAGCGTGAAGCCCGACAATGCCGGGGAACTGTTCGCGCAGCCGGATGTCGATGGTGGGCTGGTCGGCGGCGCCTCCCTGGTAGCCGCGGACTTCCTGGCCATCGCACGGGCGGCGGCCGCGAACTAATCCTAGAAGTTTTGTCCGAGGGCGGTTTCCAATGCTGATGTTGATCCTCAATGTCGTCTACGTGCTGGTCGCTGTGGCCATGATCGCGCTGATCCTGATGCAGCGTGGCTCGGGTGCGGCGGCGGGTTCGGGCTTTGGTGCCGGTGCCTCGGGTACGGTGTTCGGTGCGCGCGGCGCCTCGAACTTCCTGTCCAAGTCGACCAAGTGGCTGGCTGTCGTGTTCTTCGGTATCAGCCTCTTCATGGCCTGGTATGCCGGTCATGGCAGCCGCCCGGCGGCCGACCAGGATCTGGGCCTGATGTCCGCCCCGGCGGCAGTCGCTCCGGCGGCTCCGGCGGGCGAACTGCCGGCCGTTCCGAAGGCCGATGCGGTCCCGGCCGCCCCGGTTCCGGCCGCGAATGTGCCGGCTCAGGCGGAATCTTCGGTTTCTGGTGAAGAAAAGCCTTCGGAAGGCTCCCAGAAAGACTGAAGCCGGTTACAATACGCGGCGCATCGGGAAGATAGTCTGATGTGATCGTTTGCCCAGGTGGCGGAATTGGTAGACGCACTACCTTGAGGTGGTAGCGACGCAAGTCGTAGGGGTTCGAGTCCCCTCTTGGGCACCATTTGTAAGTAAAGCGGGTTCGTCTGGCGCGCAAGGCGCCAGGCAGATTCCCGTCCACTCCCCCATGCCAAAGCGCCTGCAGGCGCGGCGGCAGAGGCAAGAGAGAATCGCTGTGCTGGCCGAATATTTGCCGTCTCTGCTGTTTCTGATCGTTGCCACCGGTATCGGCATTACGCTGATGCTGGTTGGTCGATTCCTCGGTCCCCGCCGCCCCGATCTGGAAAAGCTGTCGCCGTACGAGTGCGGCTTCGAGGCCTTCGAAGACGCGCGCATGAAGTTCGACGTGCGCTACTACCTGATCGCGATCCAGTTCATCGTCTTCGACCTGGAAATCATCTTCATCGTGCCGTGGACCCAGGTCTTCATGGAGCTGGGTGCCCGTTCGCTCATCACCATGGGCCTGTTCGTCGGCATGCTGTTCCTCGGTTTCATTTACGTCTGGAAGAAGGGAGCGCTGGAATGGGAGTGATTCAGACTCTCGATGGCCTCATGAACAACCCCACGCCGGAAGGCCGGGTTGATGACATCCTGCGGCCGGAAGGCGACAACCCGCTGCTGGAAAAGGGCTTCGTCACCACCAGCGTCGATGCACTGCTGAACTGGGCGCGCACCGGCTCGATGTGGCCGATGACCTTCGGTCTGGCCTGCTGCGCGGTCGAGATGATGCATGCCGGCGCCGCGCGCCTGGACCTTGACCGCTACGGCGTGGTGTTCCGCCCGTCGCCGCGTCAGTCCGACGTGATGATCGTGGCCGGTACCCTGGTCAACAAGATGGCCCCGGCGCTGCGCAAGGTCTACGACCAGATGCCGGACCCGAAGTGGGTCATCTCGATGGGTAGCTGCGCCAATGGTGGCGGCTATTACCACTACTCCTATTCTGTGGTGCGCGGCTGTGATCGCGTGGTGCCGGTGGACGTCTACGTCCCGGGCTGCCCGCCGACCGCCGAGGCGCTGGTGTACGGGATCCTGCAGCTGCAGAAGAAGATCTGGCGTACACAGACCATCGCCCGCTGACCCCTTCACCTGACAAGAGCGCGCCAAGCCCCCATGGCAGAGCAAGCATCCTTCATCGACCGACTCTCCGCACGTTTCGCAGGTGCGAAGGTCATCGTGGTCGAACCCCGCGGCGAAGTGACGCTGGAAGTGCCTGCCGCCGAGTGGCACGCCACCGCCCTGGCGCTGCGTGACGAGTTTGGTTTCGAGCAGGCCGTGGATCTCTGCGGCGTCGACTACCTCGGTTATGGCTCCGACGAATGGGACACCGCCGACGTGTCCTCGCAGGGCTTCAGCCGTGGCGTCGAAGGCAAGGCCCAGGGCCGTTTCGCGTGGGGCGAGTTCCCCACCGAGGAAAACGGCGCCGACGGTGCCCGCCCGCAGCACATGCCGACCCAGCGTTTCGCCGTGGTCGCCCAGCTGCGTTCGTACCAGCACAACCTGATGATGCACCTGCGCTGCTTCGCCCCTGACGAAGCGCTGCCGGTGGTGTCCTCGCTGACCGGCATCTGGCCGGGCCTGAACTGGTTCGAGCGCGAAGCGTTCGACCTGTACGGCGTGATCTTCGAAGGCCACCCGGACCTGCGCCGGATCCTGACCGACTACGGTTTCGTCGGCCATCCGTTCCGCAAGGACTTCCCGCTGATCGGCAATGTCGAAGTCCGCTACGACGAAGAAAAGAAGCGCGTGATCTACGAACCGGTCACCTCGGTGGAGCCGCGTGTCGGCGTGCCGCGCGTGATCCGCGACGACGCCCGTCTGCAGACCGCAGAAGGTGAGCGCGCGCAGGAGGCAGTGAAGTGAGCCACGTACACCAGGCCGGCGAAGCCTTCGCCAGCAACGCCGCCGAAAGCCGGCAGGAAATCCGCAACTACACCATGAACTTCGGCCCGCAGCATCCGGCCGCGCACGGTGTGCTGCGCCTGATCCTGGAAATGGACGGCGAAACCATCATGCGCGCCGACCCGCACGTGGGTCTGCTGCACCGTGGTACCGAAAAGCTGGCCGAGTCCAAGCCGTTCAACCAGTCGATCGGCTACATGGATCGCCTGGATTACGTGTCGATGATGTGCAACGAGCACGCCTACGTGCGCGCGATCGAGACCCTGATGGGCATCGAAGCGCCGGAGCGTGCGCAGTACATCCGCACCATGTACGACGAAATCACCCGCATCCTCAACCACCTGATGTGGCTGGGCTCCAACGCGCTCGACCTGGGTGCGATGGCGGTGATGCTGTATGCCTTCCGCGAGCGCGAAGAGCTGATGGACTGCTATGAAGCGGTCTCCGGCGCGCGCATGCACGCGGCGTACTACCGTCCGGGCGGTGTCTACCGCGACCTGCCGGACCACATGCCGAAGTACAAGGAATCGCGCTGGCACAAGGGCAAGGCGCTGAAGCAGCTCAATGCTTCGCGCGAAGGCTCGCTGCTGGACTTCCTGGAGAACTTCACCGTCGAGTTCCCCAAGCGCATCGACGAATACGAAACCCTGCTGACCGACAACCGTATCTGGAAGCAGCGTACCGTCGGCATCGGCGTGGTCACTCCGGAACTGGCCCACCAGTGGGGCATGACCGGCGTGATGCTGCGCGGTTCGGGCATCGCCTGGGACCTGCGCAAGAAGCGTCCGTACGCCAAGTACGATGCCGTCGATTTCGACATCCCGCTGGGCAAGGAAGGCGACTGCTACGACCGCTACCTGGTCCGCGTTGCCGAAATGCGCGAGTCCAACCGCATCATCAAGCAGTGCGTGGCGTGGCTGAAGGCCAACCCCGGCCCGGTCATGGTCAAGAACTTCAAGGTCGCTCCGCCCAGGCGCGAGGACATGAAGGACGACATGGAAGCGCTGATCCACCACTTCAAGCTGTTCAGCGAGGGCTACTGCGTGCCGGCCGGCGAGACCTACTCGGCGGTGGAAGCCCCGAAGGGCGAATTCGGCTGCTACCTGGTCTCCGATGGCGCCAACAAGCCGTTCCGCGTGCACCTGCGTGCGCCGGGCTTCGCCCACCTGTCCTCGATCGATTCGGTCGTGCGCGGCCACATGCTGGCCGACGTGGTGGCGATGATCGGTACCTACGACCTGGTGTTCGGCGAGGTTGACCGGTAATGCCGTCCGCCACGCCAACGCCCGCTGCAGGCAGCCGGCGCAAGCCGGCGCCGCAGTTTCTGGAATTTCACGTTATGCATTTCGCTGAGGTCGGCCGATGAAGGCGACAGGTAATTTCGAGGCGGCGCGCGACGTCGACCCGATGGTGGTGCTGAGCGACAAGACCCGCGCTCACATCGATCACTGGCTGTCCAAGTTCCCGCCGGACCGCAAGCGCTCTGCAGTGCTGCAGGGCCTGCATGCGGCCCAGGAGCAGAACGAGGGCTGGCTGACCGACGAACTGATCGCCGGCGTGGCCAAGTACCTCGACCTGCCGCCGGTGTGGGCCTACGAGGTCGCCAGCTTCTACTCGATGTTCGAGACCGAGAAGGTGGGCCGCAACAACGTGGCCATCTGCACCAACATCAGCTGCTGGCTCAATGGCGCCGAGGACATCGTCCGCCATTGCGAGAAGAAGCTGGGCATCAAGCACGGTGAATCGACCCCGGACGGCCGCGTCTACCTCAAGCGCGAGGAAGAGTGCCTGGCCGGCTGCGGTGGCGCGCCGATGATGGTCATCAACGGTCACTACCATGAGCGTCTGACCCTGGAAAAGGTCGACGAGCTGCTGGACGGGCTGGAGTAAGGGCATGGCACATCACCACGAATCCAAGGGTCCGGTCGGCCCCGCGCCGCTGCCGCACCAGGTGGTCTACACCACCCTGCATTACGACACCCCGTGGTCGTACGAAAGCTACCTGAAGACCGGTGGCTACGCCGCCCTGCGCAAGATCCTCGAAGAGAAGATCCCGCCGGAGCAGGTCATCGAGATGGTCAAGGCCTCGGGCCTGCGCGGCCGCGGTGGCGCTGGCTTCCCGACCGGCCTGAAGTGGTCCTTCATGCCCAAGGGCAACATGCAGAAGTACATCCTCTGCAACTCGGACGAATCCGAGCCGGGCACCTGCAAGGACCGCGACATCCTGCGCTACAACCCGCATTCGGTGGTGGAAGGCATGGCGATCGCCTGCTACGCCACCGGTTCGACCGTGGGTTACAACTACCTGCGCGGTGAGTTCCACCACGAGCCGTTCGAGCACTTCGAACAGGCCCTGGCCGACGCCTATGCAAATGGCTGGCTGGGCAAGAACGTGATGGGCTCGGGCGTGGACATCGACATCTACGGTGCACTGGGCGCCGGCGCGTACATCTGCGGCGAAGAAACCGCGCTGATGGAATCGCTGGAAGGCAAGAAGGGCCAGCCGCGCTACAAGCCGCCGTTCCCGGCCAACTTCGGCCTGTACGGCAAGCCGTCGACGATCAACAACACCGAAACCTACGGTTCGGTGCCGGCGATCATCCGCAACGGTCCGGAGTGGTTCAAGGGCCTGAGCCTGACCGCCAACGGCGGTCCGAAGTGCTTCTCGGTGTCCGGCTGCGTGCAGAACGGCGGCAACTTTGAAGTGCCGCTCGGCACCAAGTTCCACGACCTGCTGGAAATGGCCGGTGGCCTGCGTCCGGGCCGCACCCTCAAGGGCGCGATCCCGGGCGGCGTGTCGATGCCGGTGCTGACCGCGGCCGAGCTGAAGGATCTGCCGATGGACTACGACACCATCCGTGCGCTGGGCTCCGGCCTGGGTTCGGGTGCGATCGTGGTGCTCGACGACAGCGTCTGCTGCGTCAAGTTCGCCTGCCGCATCAGCCAGTTCTTCCACAAGGAATCGTGCGGCCAGTGCACCCCGTGCCGTGAAGGCACCGGCTGGATGCACCGCGTGCTGGAGCGCATCGTCGCCGGCAAGGCCACGATGGAAGACCTGCACCAGCTGAAGGCGGTGGCCGGCCAGATCGAAGGCCACACCATCTGTGCGTTCGGTGAAGCGGCTGCATGGCCCATCCAGGGCTTCCTGCGCCAGTTCTGGGACGAATTCGAGTACTACATCGTCAACGGTCATTCGATGGTTGACGGCAAGAAGGTGGAGGCAGCCGCCGCATGAGCGCGCAACCCGTAAACCCGAACGTGCCACCGGACCACGTGACCATCGAAATCGATGGCAAGTCGCTGGTCGTGCCCAAGGGTTCGATGATCATCCAGGCGGCCGACAAGGCCGGCATTTCGATTCCGCGCTTCTGCTACCACGAGAAGCTGCCGATCGCCGCCAACTGCCGCATGTGCCTGGTGGACGTGGAGAAGTCGCCGAAGCCGGCGCCGGCCTGCGCCACCCCGGTGATGGACGGCATGAAGGTCGCCACCCGCAGCGAAAAGGCACTGAAGTTCCAGCGCTCGGTGATGGAGTTCCTGCTCATCAACCACCCGCTGGACTGCCCGATCTGCGATCAGGGCGGCGAGTGCGAGCTGCAGGACGTGTCGCTGGGCTATGGCCGTTCGGTCAGCCGCTTCAACGAGCGCAAGCGCGTGGTGCCGGACGAGGACATGGGCCCGCTGGTCGCCACCGAGATGACCCGCTGCATCCAGTGCACCCGCTGCGTCCGCTTCACCGCCGACGTTGCCGGTACCTATGAACTGGGTGGCATGTACCGCGGTGAGAACCTGCAGATCGGTACCTTCGACGGCAAGCCGCTGACCACCGAGCTGTCCGGCAACGTCGTCGACGTCTGCCCGGTCGGCGCGCTGACCAACAAGGTGTTCCAGTTCCGCGCCCGCCCGTGGGAACTGACCGCGCGCGAATCGCTGGGCTACCACGACGCGATGGGGTCGAACCTGTTCCTGCACGTGCGTCGCGGCGAAGTGCTGCGCACCGTGCCGCGCGACAACGAAGCCGTGAACGAGTGCTGGCTGTCCGACCGTGACCGCTACTCGCACCAGGGCCTGTACAGCGAAGACCGTGCGGTCAAGCCGCTGCGCAAGGTCAATGGCGAGTGGAAGGAAGTGAGCTGGGCCGAAGGCCTGGCCGCGGCCGCCGAGATCCTCAAGGCCAACCAGGGCGACAACCTGGGCGTGCTGGTGCACCCGTCCACCTCGAACGAGGAAGGCGCGCTGCTGGCCCGCCTGGCCAAGGGCCTGGGCTCGAGCAACATCGACCACCGCATCAACAACCGCGATTTCTCCGACGCCGCAACCGCCGAAGTGTTCGGCCTGCCGCTCGCCGAGATCGAAGGCGCCGACCGCATCGTCGTTCTGGGCAGCAACATCCGCCACGAACTGCCGCTGCTACACGCCCGCCTGCGCAAGGCGCAGACCACCAACGGCGCGAAGATCCACGTCGTCAACCCGGTGGACTTCGACTTCGCCTTCAGCATCGCCGGCAAGCAGATCGTCGCGCCGTCGAAGTTCGTCGACGCGCTGGCCAACGCCGAGCTGCGTTCGGCAGTGCAGGGCGGCAACAACACCGTGCTGATCGTCGGTGGCATCGCCGAAAACCACCCGCAGGCTGCCGCGATCCGCGCCGCCGCGCGTGACTTCGCCGCTGCGACCGGTGCCAAGCTGTGCCGCATCCCGCAGGGTGCCAACGCCGTTGGCCTGACCCGCGCAGGCGTGCTGCCGGCCGGCAAGGACGTCGCCGCAATGCTGGCGCAGCCGCGCCAGGCCTACGTGGTGTACGGCCTGGAGCCGGGTCTGGACTTCGCCGACGCTCCCGCCGCGCGCAAGGCGCTGGTCGGCGCCAAGGTGGTGGCCTTCAGCCAGTTCGCCTGCGTCTCCACCCGCGACGTTGCCGACGTGATCCTGCCGATCGGTGCGCTGCCGGAAATCGACGCCACCCTGACCAACCTCGATGGTCGCGAGCAGTCGGCGCGTGCCGGCGGCAAGCTGCCGGGCGAGGCCCGTGAGGGCTGGCGTGTGCTGCGCGCCCTGGGCGGTGAGCTGGCGGTAGCCGGTTTCGACTTCACCGACCTGGCCGGCCTGCGCGCCAGCCTGGCCCCGGTGTCGGTCGCCGTTGCCGCCTCGGCACAGCCGGTGGTTGCCGGCGAAGGCCTGGAAGTGGCTTCGACCGCCGCGATCTACCGCACCGATGCGGTGGTCCGTCGCGCCCCGGCGCTGCAGTCGCATCCGCTCAACAACGCCCCGCGCATCGTGCTGAACGCTGAAGATGCCGCTCGCCTGCAGCTGCAGGAAGGGCAGATGGCCAAGGTCGGCACCGATGCCGGCAAGGCCACCCTGCCGGTGGTGATCGACGCCCGCGTCGCTGCGGGTTCGGTCTGGATTGAATCGGGCCACGGCGCGACCGCGCCGCTGGGTGCCGCTCGCGTAACGGTGGTGGCTGCATGAACGAATTGCTGTTGAACGCGGTCGATCCGCTGCACCAGTGGCTGCTTGGCCTTGGTGACATCGGCGCGCTGATCTGGATCATCCTGAAGATCCTGGTGATCACCGTTCCGGTGATCATCTCGGTGGCCTTCTACGTGGTCTGGGAACGCAAGCTGATCGGCTGGATGCACGTCCGCCACGGCCCGATGTACGTGGGCATGGGCATCTTCCAGGCCTTCGCCGACGTCTTCAAGCTGCTGTTCAAGGAAGTGGTCCAGCCGAGCAGCGCCAACAAGGCGATCTACCTGCTGGCCCCGCTGATCACCCTGGCTCCGGCCTTCGCGGCCTGGTCGGTGGTCCCCTTCGATTCGCAGATCGTGCTGTCCAACGCCAACGCCGGCCTGCTGTACCTGCTGGCGATGACCTCGCTGGGCATCTACGGCATCATCCTGGCCGGTTGGGCATCCAACTCGAAGTATGCGTTCCTGGGTGCGATGCGCGCCTCGGCGCAGATGATCAGCTACGAAATCGCCATGGGCTTCGCCCTGGTCGGCGTGATGATCGCGTCGGGCAGCCTGAACCTGAGCAACATCGTGATGGCGCAGGCCGGCAATTCCGGTTTCTTCGACTGGTTCCTGCTGCCGCTGTTCCCGCTGTTCGTCATCTACTGGGTGTCGGGCGTTGCCGAAACCAACCGCGCGCCGTTCGACGTGGTGGAAGGTGAATCGGAAATCGTCGCTGGCCACATGGTCGAGTACTCGGGCGGTGCGTTCGCGCTGTTCTTCCTGGCCGAATACGCCAACATGATCCTGATCAGCTTCCTGATCTCGATCTTCTTCCTCGGCGGCTGGCTGAGCCCCATCCAGGGCTGGGTCAACTTCGGCGACGTCTCGCCGCTGGTCGACTGGATCTGGAAGGGCGGTGCACCGTGGCTGTTCGTCAAGGTGTTCTTCTTCGCCAGTGCCTACATCTGGTTCCGTGCCAGCTTCCCGCGCTTCCGCTATGACCAGATCATGCGCCTGGGCTGGAAGGTCTTCATCCCGCTGGCCATTCTGTGGATCGCGGTTACCGCCGTCATGGTGTTCTTCGGCGTGATTCAAAAGGGCGTCTAAGTGATGAACAGGATTACCCATTACTTCAAGAGCCTGCTGCTGCTCGAACTGCTGGGCGGCCTTTGGCTGACGCTGAAGTACAGCTTCAAGCCCAAGTACACGATGATGTACCCGATGGAGAAGTTCCCGCAGTCGCCGCGCTTCCGTGGCCTGCACGCCCTGCGCCGTTACCCCAACGGTGAAGAGCGCTGCATCGCCTGCAAGCTGTGCGAAGCGGTGTGCCCTGCATTGGCCATCACCATCGACTCGGCCAAGCGCGAAGACGGCACCCGCCGTACCACGCGCTATGACATCGATCTGTTCAAGTGCATCTTCTGCGGCTTCTGCGAAGAAAGCTGCCCGGTGGACTCGATCGTCGAAACCCACATCCTCGAGTATCACTTCGAGAATCGTGGCGAAAACATCGTTACCAAGCCGCAGCTGCTGGCCCTGGGCGACCGTCTCGAGTCCGAGATCGCCGAGCGTCGCGCCGCCGATGCCGCTTACCGCTGAGGTCGAGAGATGGATTGGGTAAATATCGCTTTCTGGGTGTTCGCCATCGCGGCAACGGTTTCGGCCGGTGCGGTGATCAGCGTGCGCAACCCGGTTCACGCCGTGCTCTGCCTGGTGCTGACCTTCTTCTCCATTGCCTGCGTGTGGCTGCTGGTCGGCGCCGAGTTCCTCGGCGTGGCGCTGGTGCTGGTCTACGTCGGCGCGGTGATGGTGCTGTTCCTGTTCGTGGTTATGATGCTCGACATCGACCCCACCAAGCTGCGTGAGGGCTGGGTCCGCTACCTGCCGGTCGGTCTCATTGTTGCCGTGGCGATGCTGGTGCAGATGCTGATCCTGATCGGCGTGAAGGGCAGGGCGGTCAACCCGTTCCCGGCCGACAACGCCGCCGCGGTCGCTGCCGACAGCTCCAACGTCACCTGGCTGGCGCGTACGCTGTTCACCGAGTACCTGCTGCCGTTCGAGTTCGCCGCCGTCATCCTGACCGTGGCCGTGGTTGCCGCCGTGATGCTGACCCTGCGCCGCCGTACCGGCGTGAAGAGCCAGAACCCGGGTGAGCAGACCATGGTCAAGGCCGGCCAGCGCCTGCGCATGGTCAAGATGGGCGCCGAAGCGCCGGTCGTGCACAGCAACAGCAAGCCGGCCGCCGGCGAGGAGACCCAGCCGTGATTACCCTTGGCCACATCCTTGCGCTGGGCGCGGTGCTGTTCGCCATCAGCCTGGCCGGCATCTTCCTCAACCGGAAGAACGTCATCGTCCTGCTGATGTCGATCGAACTGATGCTGCTGTCGGTGAACATCAACTTCGTCGGCTTCTCGCGTCAGCTGGGCGATCCGTCCGGCCAGCTGTTCGTGTTCTTCATCCTGACCGTCGCCGCCGCGGAAGCCGCCATCGGCCTGGCGATCCTGGTGACCCTGTTCCGTACCCGCCGCACGATCAATGTCGGCGAAGTCGATTCGTTGAAGGGCTGATCCACAGATGGAAATCACTCTCTCCAAGAGTCTGTTGATCGCAGTGGTGCTTGCACCGCTGTTCGGCAGCATCATCGCCGGCCTGTTCGGTCGCCAGGTCAAGCGCTTCGGCGCGCAGACCATCACCATCCTCGGCGTCGCGGTTGCCTGCGGCCTGTCGATGTACACGCTCTACCAGTTGCTGTGGGGCGGTGCGCAGCCGTTCAACCAGAACATCTACACGTTCTTCGAAGTCGGCCAGTACTCGGCCCACGTCGGTTTCATGGTCGACAAGCTGACCGCGATGATGATGGTGGTGGTGACCTTCGTGTCGCTGCTGGTCCACATCTACACGATCGGCTACATGCAGGACGATCCGGGCTACCAGCGGTTCTTCAGTTACATCTCGCTGTTCACCTTCTCGATGCTCACCCTGGTGATGAGCAACAACTTCCTGCAGCTGTTCTTCGGCTGGGAAGCGGTGGGCCTGGTGTCGTACCTGCTGATCGGCTTCTGGTTCAAGCGCCCGACTGCGATCTTCGCCAACATGAAGGCGTTCCTGGTCAATCGCGTTGGTGACTTCGGCTTCCTGCTCGGTATCGCCGGCGTGCTGTGGGTGTTCGGCACCCTGGACTATTCGCAGGTGTTCTCGCAGGCCGGCATGCTGGCTGACCCGCGCGCCCAGCTGCAGATCTGGGACGGCACGATCCTGGGCATGCAGCTGCTGAACGAGCCGGTGATCTGGTCGATCGCCACCGTCATCTGCATCTGCCTGTTCATCGGCGCCATGGGCAAGTCGGCCCAGGTCCCGCTGCACGTGTGGCTGCCGGACTCGATGGAAGGCCCGACCCCGATCTCGGCACTGATCCACGCCGCGACGATGGTGACCGCCGGTATCTTCATGGTCACCCGCATGTCGCCGCTGTTCGAGCTGTCGCAGACGGCGCTGAACTTCGTGCTGTTCATCGGTGCCACCACCGCGTTCTTCACCGGCCTGATCGGCATCGTGCAGAACGACATCAAGCGCGTCGTCGCGTACTCCACGCTGTCGCAGCTGGGCTACATGACCGTCGCCCTGGGCGTGTCGGCCTACTCGGCCGCCGTGTTCCACCTGATGACCCACGCCTTCTTCAAGGCCCTGCTGTTCCTGGGCGCCGGCTCGGTCATCATCGCGATGCACCACGAGCAGGACATGCGCAAGATGGGCGGCCTGCGCAAGTACATGCCGATCACCTTCGTCACCATGTGGATCGGTACCCTGGCCCTGGTCGGTACGCCGTTCTTCTCCGGCTTCTACTCGAAGGACACCATCATCGAGGCGGCCGAGATCCACGCCCACATGCAGAACAGCTGGGTGGCCACCTATGGCTACTGGGCAGTGCTGGGTGGCGTGCTGGTGACCAGCTTCTACAGCTTCCGCCTGCTGTTCCTGACCTTCCATGGCAAGGAACGCTTCCGCGACGCGCATCATGACGATCATGGCCATGGCCATGATGATCACCACGCTGCCGACGCCCACCATGCTGATGCCCACCACGGCGATGCCCATGACGACCACGGCCATGGCCACGGTCCGCATGAGCCGCACGAAACCCCGTGGGTGGTGACCCTGCCGCTGATCCTGCTGGCCATCCCGTCGATCGCCATCGGTTTCTTCAGCATCGGTCCGATGCTGCACGGCACCGACTGGGCCGGCCACCATGCGCACGACGCAATCAAGGGCCAGGTCAACACGTTCTTCACCGGCATCGTCGATTTCTACGATCCGGCCAAGAACACCGTCGCGTTCCTGGGTGAAGAGTTCCATGGCCCGGTCGCGTTCGCGCTGCACGGCATGATGCTGCCGCCGTTCTGGCTGACCCTGGCGGGCTTCCTGCTGGCTGCACTGTTCTACCTGTGGAAGCCGGACCTGTCGGGCAAGGCGCGCAAGACCTTCGCTCCGCTGGTGTCGGTGCTGGAAAACAAGTACGGCTTCGACAAGCTGTGGATCGATGGCTTTGCCGGTGGCAGCGTCAAGCTGGGCAAGGTCGCACGCTGGATCGACAGCAACATCGTCGACGGCGTGGTCAATCTTTCGGCACGTGTTGTGGACGTCGCAGCCGGCGTGCTGCGTCGTACCCAATCCGGTTTCCTCTATCACTACGCCTTCGCGATGATCATCGGCCTGATTGCCCTTCTGGGCGTGCTGATGCATTACCTGCGTTGATGACCTGTACGGAATAAGAAGACGTGTCGAACTGGCCTCTACTCAGTGTCCTCATCTGGCTGCCGATCATCGGTGGTGCCCTGATCCTTGCGATCCGTGATGCGCAGACCGCCCGCTGGGCGTCGCTGGGCGTAGCGGTGCTGACGTTCGTGGCGAGCCTCTCGCTGCTGAGCGGCTACAACGCGGGCATCGACGGTCTGCAGTTCGTCGAGACCCATGCCTGGATCCCGGCGTACAAGATCGGCTACAACCTGGGCGTGGACGGCATCGCCGTGGCGCTGATCCTGCTGACTACCCTGGTCAGCGTGCTTGCCCTGATCGGCGCCTGGAGCGCCATCGACAAGCGCGTCAACCAGTACGTGGCCGCCTTCCTGATCCTGGAAGGCGTCACCGTCGGCATCTTCGCCGCGACGGACGCGATGCTGTTCTACGTGTTCTTCGAGGCGATGCTGATCCCGATGTTCCTGATCATCGGTGTCTGGGGTGGCCCGCGCCGCATCTACGCAGCATTGAAGTTCTTCCTGTACACCTTCCTCGGCTCGGTGCTGATGCTGGTGGCGCTGATCTACCTGTACATGAAGGGCGGCAGCTTCCAGCTGGCCGACCTGTACGCGCTGCCGCTGTCGGCCAAGGAACAGACCTGGATCTTCTTTGCCTTCCTGATCGCCTTCGCGGTCAAGGTGCCGATGTTCCCGGTCCACACCTGGCTGCCGGACGCCCACGTGGAAGCGCCGACCGCCGGTTCGGTGATCCTGGCCGCCATCGCCCTGAAGATCGGTGGCTACGGCTTCCTGCGCTTCAACCTGCCGATCGTCCCGGACGCGTCGCAGGAATGGGCGTGGCTGGTGATCGCGCTGTCGCTGATCGCGGTGATCTACGTCGGCCTCGTCGCCCTGGTGCAGGACGACATGAAGAAGCTGATCGCCTATTCGTCGATCGCGCACATGGGCTTCGTCACCCTGGGCACCTTCATCGCGTTGTGGCTGGTGCGTGAAGCCGGCAACGCCGATGCCGCCCGCCTGGGCCTGCAGGGCGCCATGGTGCAGATGATCTCGCACGGCTTCGTGTCCGGCGCAATGTTCTCCAGCGTTGGCGTGCTGTACGACCGCATGCACAGCCGCCGCATCGCCGATTACGGCGGCGTGGTCAACGTGATGCCCTGGTTTGCGACCTTCGCCATGCTGTTCTTCATGGCCAATGCAGGCCTGCCGGGCACCAGCGGTTTCGTCGGCGAGTTCATGGTCATCCTCGCGGCCTTCCAGCGTAATCCGTGGATCGCGCTGGGCGCGGCCACCACCCTGATCATCGGCGCCGCCTACACCCTGTGGCTGTACAAGCGCATCTTCTTCGGCGAAGTGGCCAACAGCCACGTTGCCGAACTGAAGGACATCAACGGCCGCGAATGGCTGGTGCTGGGCGTGTTCGCCATCGGCGTGCTGGCCTTGGGCATCTACCCCAAGCCGCTGACCGACCTGATGGAGCCCTCGATCGCGAAGCTGGCGATGCAGATCGCATCCAGCAAGCTGCTGTAATTCCAGGATTTGATGATGACCACCTCGCCGCTGCTGCCATTGACCGCCGCTGACCTGCCACCGCTCGCTCCCGAGCTGGTGCTGATCGGCAGCGCCTTCGCCCTGATGATCCTCGACCTGTTCGTCAGCAACCGGAACAAGATCGTCACCCACCTGTTCTCGCTCGCTGCGCTGGCCGTGGTGCTGTTCATGCTGGCCACCGGCGTGGGCGGGCAGGGGGAGGTCTTCCATGGCATGTTCGTGCGCGATACCGCCGCGGACGTGATGAAGACCGGGATCGTGCTGCTCAGCGGCCTGACCCTGGTCTACGGCTGGCGCTACCTGCGCGACCGCAACCTGTTCCAGGGCGAGATCCCGGTGCTGATCCTGTTCGGCACCGCCGGCATGATGATCCTGGTCTCGGCGGGCAGCCTGCTGATGGTCTACCTGGGCCTGGAACTGCTGGCGCTGTGCTCCTACGCGCTGGTTGCCAGCAACCGTGAGAACGGCCTGGCCTCGGAAGCGGCGATGAAGTACATCGTGCTGGGTTCGCTGGCTTCTGGCCTGCTGCTGTACGGCATGTCGCTGATCTACGGCGCCACCGGCAGCCTGCACCTGGACGTCATCCGTGACGCCATCCCGCACTCGGAAGAGCGCGTGCTGCTGATCACCGGTGCGGTGTTCATGATCGCCGGCGTCGCCTTCAAGCTGGGCGCCGCACCGTTCCACATGTGGCTGCCGGACGTGTACCAGGGTGCCCCGGCACCGATCGCACTGTTCATCAGCTCGGCGCCGAAGCTGGCCGCCTTTGGCATGGCCTACCGCCTGCTGGAAATGGGCGTGGGTCCGCTGTCGACTGAACTGCAGCTGCTGATCGCTGGCCTGGCCGCGGTCTCGCTGGTCATCGGCAACCTGATGGCCATCGCGCAGAGCAACCTCAAGCGCATGCTGGCGTTCTCCACCGTCTCGCACATCGGCTTCCTGCTGATGGGCATCGCCGGTGGTGGCGCGCAGGGCTACGCCGCCGCGCTGTTCTACGCACTGGCCTACGCCATCATGTCCACCGCCGCCTTCGGCGCGATCATCGCGCTGTCGCGTGCCGGTTTCGAAGCCGAGAACATCGAGGACTTCAAGGGCCTCAATGCCCGCAACCCGTGGATGGCCGGCCTGGTGCTGTGCATCATGGCGTCGCTGGCCGGCATTCCGCCGTTCCTGGGCTTCTGGACCAAGCTGGCGGTGCTGGGCGCGGCCGTCAACGGGGGCCTGCTGTGGCTGGCCATCCTCGGCGTGCTGTGTGCCGTGGTCGGCTGCTTCTACTACCTGCGCGTCATCAAGGTCATGTACTTCGATGAGCCGGTGGGCGAGGCCATGCCGCGCAGCAACGACCGCGTGCTGGGCCTGGTGCTGGGCGTGAACGCGCTGGCGCTGCTGGCGCTGGGCCTGGCCTGGAACCCGATCATGGTCTGGTGCCAGCAGGCATTTGCGCATCTTGCATAAAAGTTGACACAAAGCTGCGCGATTCGTGTAATATGCGCAGCCTGAGTTGTCACTGCAGCGGTTCAGCCAGAACATCGTTGCGGTAGCCCTCCTCGAAAAGAGAGTAGGGCAGCAGTTCAAACACTTCCGGTGCGGGGTGGAGCAGTCTGGCAGCTCGTCGGGCTCATAACCCGAAGGTCGCAGGTTCAAATCCTGCCCCCGCTACCAACTTCAGATCGGCGCCAACCGGTTTGATGAATGAGGGAAAGCTTGCATTTTTTGGAGCCAAAGCTCATAATTCCGCTTCTGATGCGGGGTGGAGCAGTCTGGCAGCTCGTCGGGCTCATAACCCGAAGGTCGCAGGTTCAAATCCTGCCCCCGCTACCAAGTAAAGAGATCGCCTTCGAAGTCCTGCTTCGAAGGCGTTTTTCTTTGGGTGGCTGCGTCGTTTCTGCGTGATCGGGGTCAGATCCCTTTTCCGCGGGAAAGGGAGCTGACCCCAGGTCCGCACCTTGCACCAGCGCGGTGCAGCCGCTATCATCAGCGGCCTAGCAGTACCCCTGAAGGCGGCCTCCCGGCGGGAGTCCGGACCCGGAAGGAGGGCCGCAACCGGCAGGCACTGCAGGTTGCAACCGGAATCCAGTCACCGGAGTCTTTCCGGAAAAGGGGCCCAGCGGGCCCTTTGTCGTTTCCGGGGCGTCATGTTTTCACGCCGGCCAAGGCCGGCACCCAACCAAGAGATCAAGGCAGGCTGTGAGCGACAAGGCAACCGACATCGCGAATCTGCTCGCCCCGACCGTTGTGTCGCTGGGCCTGGAGCTGCTGGGCGTTGAGTATCTGCCGGCCCCCGGCGGTGCGACCCTGCGCCTTTACATCGACGTGCCGCTGGCTGAACAGCCCGAGCGCATCATCAATGTCGACGACTGCGAGCGGGTCAGCCGCGAAGTGTCGGCGCAGCTGGACGTCGAAGACCCGATCAGCGGCAATTACACGCTGGAAGTGTCCTCGCCGGGCGTGGATCGCCCGCTGTTCAACCTGGAGCAGTTCGCTCGCCACCAGGGTGAATCGGCCAAGGTCACGCTGAAGCTGCCGCAGGACAACCGTCGTCGCCTGCAGGGCCGTATCGAGGCAACCGACGAGGCCGCAGGCACCATCACCTTCATCGTCGACAAGACCGAAGTGGTGGTGTCGGCCGACAACATCGACAAGGCACGGATCATGCCCGACTGGGTGGCGCTGGGGCTGGCCCCGAGCAAGCCGACCGGTCCGGCGCCGAAGCGTCCGAAGCCGAACACGAATTCTTCTTCCAACGAGCCGGCGGCAAAGAAGCCGCGCGCGGAGTGAGCCAATGAGCAAGGAACTGTTGCTGGTAGTCGACGCGGTCGCCAACGAGAAGGGCGTGCCGCGTGAAGTGATCTTCGATGCCATCGAGGCCGCCCTGGCCTCGGCAGCGAAGAAGCGCTATCCCGACGAGGAAGTGCTGACCCGCGTGGTCATCGACCACAAGGATGGCAGCTACGAAACCTTCCGCCGCTGGGAAGTGGTGGCCGACGACGTGGTCATGGAATCGCCGGACCGCCAGATCCGCCTGATGGACGCCGTCGACGAAGCCGAAGGCGTGGACGTCGGCGACTACATCGAAGAGCAGATCGAGAACCCGGACTTCGGCCGCATCGCCGCCCAGGCCGCCAAGCAGGTCATCGTCCAGCGCGTGCGCGAAGCCGAGCGCCAGCAGGTCGTGGATGCGTGGAAGGATCGCGTCGGCGAACTGATCACCGGTGTGGTCAAGCGCGCCGAGCGCGGCAACATCTATGTCGACCTCGGTGGCAATGCCGAAGGCTTCATTCCGAAGGACAAGGGCATTCCGCGCGACGTGCTGCGCGCCGGTGACCGCGTGCGCGGCTACCTGGCCGAAGTCCGTTCGGAACCCCGTGGCCCGCAGCTGTTCATCAGCCGCGCCGCCCCGGAATTCATGATCGAGCTGTTCAAGCTGGAAGTGCCGGAAGTCGGCCAGGGCCTGGTGGAAATCAAGGCCTGCGCCCGTGATCCGGGCGACCGCGCCAAGATCGCCGTGCTCGCCCACGACCAGCGCACCGATCCGATCGGTGCCTGCATCGGCATGCGCGGTTCGCGCGTGCAGGCCGTGTCCAACGAGCTCAATGGCGAGCGCGTGGACATCGTGCTGTGGAACGACAACCCGGCCAACTTCGTCATCAACGCGATGGCGCCGGCCGAAGTGCAGTCGATCATCGTCGATGAAGACAAGCACTCGATGGACCTGGCCGTTGCCGAAGACCGCCTGGCCCAGGCGATCGGCAAGGGCGGCCAGAACGTGCGCCTGGCCAGCCGCCTGACCGGCTGGCAGCTCAACGTGATGACCCAGGACCAGGTCACCGCCAAGTCGGAGGCCGAGCAGGCTTCGGCCCGCCAGCTGTTCATGGACAAGCTGGAAGTGGACGAGGAAATCGCCGGCATCCTGGTCAGCGAAGGCTTCGGCACCGTCGAGGAAATCGCGTATGTCCCGGTCGGCGAACTGCTGGCCGTGGAAGGTTTCGACGAAGACATCGTCGAAGAGCTGCGCGCTCGTGCCCGCGATGCGCTGCTCAATGAGGCCCTGGCAGTCGAAGAAGGCCTTGAAGACGGCCAGCCGGCGCAGGACCTGCTGTCCCTGAAGGGCATGGACGAAGCCACCGCATATGCGCTGGCCGGCCACGGCGTGCGTACCAGCGAGGACCTGTCCGACCTGGCCGCCGACGAGGTCATGGACTTCGGCATCGAAGGACTGGATCAGGCGCGCGCCGCTGCGCTGATCCTGGCCGCCCGTGCCGAAGAGATCGCCCGACTGGAACGCGGCGAATGAGCCGGCAATGAACAGGGCCCTGAGCCGCTCAGGGCGTAGAATCCGCGCCGCCTCCAGATGCGGGGGGGCGCCCACAAGATCATAGGATCCGAATGTCGCAGCAAACCACCATCCGCAAGCTTGCCGAACTGGTCAACACGCCGGTCGAAAAACTGCTGGAACAGCTGGCCGGTGCCGGCATGAAGTTCAGCGGTCCCGACCAGGTCGTGACCAGCACCGAGAAGGTGAAGCTCCTGGGCTTCCTTCGTCGTTCGCACGGCAAGCCCGAGCAGGCCCCGGAAGAGAGCGATCAGTCTGCAAAGAAGATCACGCTCAACCGCCGGAAGCAGCAGGAAGTGACGGTCAATTCCGGTCGCAGCAAGACGACCGTGAATGTCGAGGTGCGCCAGAAGCGCACCTACGTCAAGGATGGTGCGCGCGCCATGACGCCGGACGAAGAGCGCGCCGACATCCTGCGCAAGCTGGAAGAGTCGCGCGCCCGCAACCTCGCCGAACAGCAGGCCCTGGCCGAGAAGGATCGTCTGCGCGACGAAGCCATCGTCCGTGCCCGTGAGGAAGAGATTGCGGCCAAGGAACGCGCAGAGGCCGAGAAGAAGGCTGCCGAGGAAGCTGCGGCCGCCGCCAAGGCTGCCGAGGCACTGGCTGCCACCAAGCCCAAGCGCGCTCCGATCGATGAAACCGCGCCGCGTCCGCCGCGCACGCCGGCCGCCGCTCCGGCTGCGCCGCGCAGTGCGCCGCCGCCGCCGCGCAACGACGACCGCAACAACCGCAGCGCGCCGCGCAACGAGCGTGGCCCGGGCGACCGTTTCGCCGGCCAGATGCACCTGTCGGCTGCCGACCGTGCGCGTCGTGGCAACAGCAACAACAGCAACACCCGTGGTCGGCCGGGTGGCCGTAACCAGGCCGGTGGCCGTCGCGACATGTCGCGCGGTGGCAACAATGCCGGCCCGCACGCCTTCGAGCGTCCGACCGCGCCGGTGGTGCGTGAAGTGGCGATCGGCGACACGATCACCGTGGCCGACCTGGCGCAGAAGCTCGCGCTGAAGGGCGGCGAGGTGGTCAAGGCGCTGTTCAAGATGGGCGTGATGGCCACCATCACCCAGTCCATCGACCACGACACCGCCGCGCTGGTGACCGAAGAACTCGGCCACAAGGCGATCCGTGCCAACGACAACGACGCCGAAGACGCACTGCTGGCCTCGACCGGTGAAAACCAGGGCGAAGCCACCCAGCGTCCGCCGGTGGTCACCATCATGGGCCACGTCGATCACGGCAAGACCTCGCTGCTGGATTACATCCGCCGCACCAAGGTCGCCACCGGCGAAGCCGGCGGCATCACCCAGCACATCGGTGCCTACCACGTGGATACGCCGAAGGGCGTGATCAGCTTCCTGGATACCCCGGGCCATGCTGCCTTCACCTCGATGCGTGCCCGCGGCGCCAAGCTGACCGATATCGTGGTGCTGGTCGTGGCCGCCGATGACGGCGTCATGCCGCAGACCAAGGAAGCGATCCAGCACGCCCGTTCGGCGGGTGTGCCGCTGATCGTGGCGATCAACAAGATCGACAAGTCCGACGCCGACCCGATGCGGGTCAAGAACGAACTGCTGTCCGAGCAGGTCGTGGCCGAAGATTTCGGTGGTGACACCCAGATGGTGGAGATCTCGGCCAAGACCGGCCTGGGCATCGACGATCTGCTGGACGCCATCTCGATCCAGGCCGAACTGCTGGAACTGAAGGCCGTCGACGAAGGCCGCGCCTCGGGCGTGGTGATCGAATCGTCGCTGGACAAGGGCCGCGGCCCGGTCGCTACCGTGCTGGTGCAGCAGGGCCGCCTGAAGAAGGGCGACTACCTGGTGTGCGGCATCCAGTACGGCCGCGTGCGTGCGCTGTTCGACGAAACCGGCAAGCAGCCGGAATTCGCCGGCCCTTCCATCCCGGTGCAGGTCCTGGGTCTGTCCGGCGTGCCGGAAGCCGGTGACGACTTCGTGGTGGTCGAGGACGAGCGTCTGGCCAAGGACGTTGCCCAGCAACGTGAGACCAAGCGCCGTGAATCGCGCCTGGTCGCCACCGCCGGCAGCCGCATGGAAGACATCATGGCGACCCTGGGCAAGGGCGAAGGCCAGCAGGTCCTCAACCTGGTCATCAAGGCCGACGTGCAGGGTTCGGTGCAGGCCCTCAGCCAGGCGCTGGTGGCGCTGTCCAACGAAGACATCCGCATCAACGTGATCCACTCCGGCGTGGGCGGCATCACCGAATCGGACGCCAACTCGGCGGCCGCTTCGAAGGCCACCGTCATCGGCTTCAACGTGCGTGCGGACGCTTCGGCCCGTCGCATCATCGAATCCAACGGCGTCGATCTGCGTTACTTCTCGATCATCTATGACGTGATCGATCAGGTGAAACAGGTGGCTTCCGGTCTGCTGGGCGTGGAGATCCGCGAAGAGATCATCGGTATCGCCGAGGTCCGCGACGTCTTCCGCAGCTCCAAGCTGGGCGCCGTGGCCGGCTCGATGGTCATCGAGGGCGTGGTCAAGCGCAACAAGCCGATCCGCGTGCTGCGCGACAGCGTGGTGATCTTCGAGGGCGAGCTGGAATCGCTGCGTCGCTTCAAGGAGAACGTCGAGGAAGTCCGCAACGGTACCGAGTGCGGTATCGCGGTGAAGGCCTACAACGACGTCAAGCCGGGTGACCAGATCGAGTGCTTCGAGCGTATCGAAGTGCCGCGCACCCTGTAATTGCTGCAACGGACCAGCCCTCACGGGCCGGTCCACCCCCTGGTGGGGCCCGATCAAGGTCGGGCCGCTCCTCCTGGTAGGACCCGACCTTGGTCGGGTCACATTTGAATCGAGAGCCCGACCGCGTGCCCAAGACTTTCCATCGAACCGACCGTGTCTCCGCCCAGCTGCGCCGTGAACTCGGCACCCTGGTGCACAACGCTGTGCGCGAGCACGGGTTGCCCTCGGTGAGCGTGTCCGACGTGGAAATCACCCGCGACATGGCCCATGCCAAGGTGTTCGTCACCGCGCTGATGCCGGAACGTTCGGCCGAAGCCGTGGCCGGCCTGAAGGAGCTGGGCTACCGCCTGCGCATGGACCTGGCACGCGCGATGAAGCTGCGCCACGTGCCGGAGCTGCATTTCCACTACGACGACTCGGTCGACCGTGGTGAGCACATCGACAACATCCTGCGCGATCTGCCTGATACGTTGGCCGCCGAGAAGCGTCGCGAGAGCGACGAAGAATAACCGCGCGACGCCGGGCATGCCCGGCGTCGTTGCATTCCGGCTGCGCGATGTCTGATGCAGACCGCGCTGCAGCAGTCGAGCATGGCTCGACTCTACAAAATCCTGTCATGACCCGAATTCAGTTCCGCCGCCTGGATGGCATCCTGCTGCTCGACAAGTCGACCGGCATGAGCTCCAACGCCGCCCTGCAGGTGGCCCGTCGCCTGTTCCGTGCCGAAAAGGGTGGCCATACCGGCAGCCTTGACCCGCTGGCCACCGGCCTGCTTCCGCTGTGCTTCGGCGAGGCAACCAAGATCGCCGGCCTGCTGCTCGGCTCGGGCAAGGCCTACGACGCCGAGATCGTGCTGGGCCAGACCACCGATACCGACGATGCCGAAGGCCAGGTGCTGCTGCAGCGCCCGGTGCCGGCCATCAGTGCCGAAGCGCTGCAGGCCGCACTGGCGGCGCTGACCGGCAACATCCGCCAGCGTGCCCCGATCTATTCGGCGCTGAAGCAGGGCGGTGAGCCGCTGTATGTGAAGGCCCGCCGCGGCGATGTCATCGAAGCGCCCGAACGCGAGGTGCAGGTACATGCCATCGAGGTGCTGGAGCAGCAGCCGGAACGGTTGCGGCTGCGCGTCACCTGCGGCTCCGGCACCTACATCCGCAGCCTGGCCCGCGACCTGGGCGAGGCGCTGGGCTGTGGTGCCCACATCAGCGCACTGCGTCGGCTCTGGGTCGAGCCGTTCCGTGAGCCGGTGATGGTCACCCTGGACCAGCTGCGGGCGATGGTCGAGGCGGGTGACGAGGCGGGCATGGACGCGCTGCTGCTGCCGCTGGCGGCCGGCCTGGCCGAGTACCCGCGGGTCGACCTGGATGCCGACCAGGCCCACCGCTTCTGCGTCGGCCAGCGCCAGCGCGATCTGTCCTGGCCGCGTGGCCTGGTGGCGGTGTTTGGTCCGGACGACGCTGTCCAGGGCCTGGGCCAGGTCGACGAAAGCGGCCTGCTGGCCCCGCAGCGTCGTTTCAACCTCTGACCGGGCCCGGGCGGTTCAGCCCCGGTCCTTGTCCCGGAAGCCCCCGACCGTTACAATTTCGCGGCCGTTTTCCGGCAGCCTGCCTGGCGCAGGTTTCATCCTCGTAGTCCACGGCGAGCCTGGCGGTGCGCGAAGCGCGTTCCTGCCGGCCACGCATCACAGAGAAAATGAAATGTCGATCGACACCCAGAAGGTCATTGAAGACAACAAGCGCAGCTCGGCTGACACCGGCTCCCCGGAAGTCCAGGTTGCGCTGCTGACCGCCCGCATCGAACTGCTGACCGGCCACTTCAAGACCCACAAGAAGGATCACCACAGCCGCCGCGGCCTGCTGCAGATGGTCAACCGCCGTCGCAGCCTGCTCGACTACCTGAAGAAGAAGGACGTCGAGCGCTACAAGGCCCTGATCGAGAAGCTTGGCCTGCGTCGCTAAGCAACGAATCCCCCGCGGCGCAGCGATGCGCCGCGGTTTTGTTTTGTAGTACCGCAATCCCCGATTCGGGCCGGAACGATCCGGCCACCCGCTGGCGGCAAGGGTCGCCGACGGTCCAAATTCGCAGACAGCATCCCCAAGGACACCCTCCGTGGCAAAAATCACCAAAACCTTCCAGTACGGCAAGCACACCGTCACGCTTGAGACCGGCGAAGTCGCCCGTCAGGCCAGCGGCGCCGTCATCGTCAAGATGGACGACACCGTACTGCTGGTCACCGCCGTCGCCGCCAAGAGCGCGCGCGAAGGCCAGGACTTCTTCCCGCTGACCGTCGATTATCAGGAAAAGTTCTACGCCGGCGGCCGTATCCCGGGTGGTTTCTTCAAGCGTGAAGGCCGTGCGACCGAGAAGGAAACCCTGATCTCGCGTCTGATCGACCGTCCGATCCGTCCGCTGTTCCCGGAAGACTACAAGAACGAAGTGCAGATCATCGCCACGGTCATGTCGTTGAACCCGGACGTGGACGGCGACATCCCGGCCCTGATCGGTGCCTCCGCTGCCCTGGCCCTGGCCGGTACCCCGTTCATGGGTCCGATCGGCGCTGCCAAGGTCGGTTACAAGAACGGCGAGTACATCCTGAACCCGACCGTCAGCGAACTGGCTGACTCGCAGCTGGAACTGGTCGTCGCCGGTACCTCCAACGCCGTGCTGATGGTTGAATCCGAAGCCGCGCTGCTGTCCGAAGAAGTGATGCTGGGCGCCGTGACCTTCGGTCACCGCGAAATGCAGAAGGTCATCAACGCGATCAACGAGCTGACCGTCGAAGCCGGCACCAAGCCGTCGACCTGGGAAGCCCCGGCCAAGAACGACGCGCTGATCTCCGCCCTGAAGGAAGCCATCGGCCCGCGCCTGGGCGAAGCCTTCCAGGTGCGTGACAAGCTGCAGCGCCGCGACGCCATCTCGGCAATCAAGAAGGACGTGTTCGAAACCCTGGCTGGCCGCGTGGCCGCCGAAGGCTGGAACCCGGCCGAGCTGTCGAAGGAATTCGGCGAGCTGGAATACCGCACCATGCGTGACTCGGTGCTGGACACCAAGGTCCGTATCGACGGCCGTGCGCTGGACACCGTCCGCCCGATCGCCGTGAAGACCGGCGTGCTGCCGCGTACCCACGGTTCCTCGCTGTTCACCCGTGGCGAAACCCAGGCCATCGTGACCATCACCCTGGGCACCGCCCGTGACGGCCAGGTCATCGACGCCGTTGCCGGTGAGTACAAGGAAAACTTCCTGTTCCACTACAACTTCCCCCCGTTCTCGGTGGGTGAGTGCGGCCGCATGATGGGCCCGAAGCGCCGCGAAATCGGCCACGGTCGCCTGGCCAAGCGCGGCGTGCTGGCTGTCATGCCGTCGCTGGAAGCCTTCCCGTACACCATCCGCGTCGTCTCGGAAATCACCGAGTCGAACGGTTCCTCGTCGATGGCATCGGTCTGCGGTTCGTCGCTGGCCCTGATGGACGCCGGCGTGCCGGTGAAGGCGCCGGTTGCCGGTATCGCCATGGGTCTGGTCAAGGAAGGCGAGCGTTTCGTCGTCCTGTCCGACATCCTGGGTGACGAAGATCACCTGGGCGACATGGACTTCAAGGTGGCCGGTACCGCTGAGGGCATCTCCGCCCTGCAGATGGACATCAAGATCGAAGGCATCACCGAAGAGATCATGAAGCAGGCCCTGCAGCAGGCCAAGGCTGGCCGTCTGCACATCCTGGGCGAAATGGCCCACGGCCTGACCGCTCCGCGTGAAGAGCTGTCGGACTACGCGCCGCGCCTGCTGACCATCAAGATCCACCCGGACAAGATCCGCGAAGTGATCGGCAAGGGTGGCTCGACCATCCAGGCCATCACCAAGGAAACCGGCACCCAGATCGACATCCAGGACGACGGCACCATCGTCATCGCTTCGGTCAATGCCATCGCTGCCCAGGCCGCCAAGGCCCGCATCGAGCAGATCACCTCGGACGTCGAGCCGGGCCGCATCTACGAAGGCAAGGTCGCCAAGATCATGGACTTCGGTGCGTTCGTCACGATCCTGCCGGGCAAGGACGGTCTGGTCCACGTGTCGCAGATCTCCAGCGATCGCGTCGAGAAGGTCGGCGACGTGCTGAAGGAAGGCGATGTGGTCAAGGTCAAGGTGCTGGAAGTCGACAAGCAGGGCCGTATCCGCCTGTCGATGAAGGCCGTTGAAGAAGGCGAAGCCGCCAGCGCCGAATAATCGACCTCCGGTCGATTACGGTAGGTGTCAACCTTGGTTGACACGCTCCTGGAATCGCTGAAATGAAAAAGCGGGCTTCGGCCCGCTTTTTCTTTGCCTGGAATCCTGTGGATGAGGACCGTTGGTCCTTGCACTTACGCGTCTTCTTCGTCCTCCCCCAGCCACCAGACCTGGCCTGGCTCCGGGTCGCTCATCGGGTGCTCGCGCTGTTCGATGGCCTCCAGCACCCGGCCGGGGGCTGCAGCGACCCACACCGCCATGAGCTTTTCCACCGCAGCCCGGCCCTGTGCGGCCACGCCGAGGTCACGTTCGCGTCTCCATTGGTCTTCATCTGGCGCCTCATCACCATGCTGGTGCGGCGTGCCGTAGCTGCAGCGGCGGCACAGCCGGCGCACGGTAGCCGTCCAGTCCTCGACCATGCCGATGCCGGGCAGGGTGATTGCCTCCAGCGCAGCGATGTCATCGGCCGAATCGCACTGCACGAACACGGTGAAGGTCGCCATGTCCGATGCCTGCAGGCGCTGCATCGCGTTGAACACCGGCACCTGGCGCTCGCCGTAGGTGCGATGGCCGGTTGATGCGCCGTCGTGCAGCACGATGTCGCCGAAGCGGAAGCCGCTTTCGGGCAGCGGTACGTTGTCGATGCGTGCACGCACCGGATCAATGCGGCTCATGTACACCACCTCGGCGTCGGACCATGGCGCCAGGCGCACGCAGGCCACGCCGAAGTGGCCCTCGATCGGGCCCTCGCCTTCGGGCAGGGTGATGCCACAGCGGGCCCACTGGCGCCGTGCTTCGGCCCAGTTGCCCATGCCGGTGGCCGCGATGCCGGCATTCCAGGCGGTGGCGACATCGAATTCCCCACGCAGCTGCTCCGATTGCAGGTTGTCCTGCAGTGAGGCAGCCCAGTCGCGCAGGTACTTGTGCGCCAATCCGCGCATGTAATGCAGGTACGGCACTTCGGGGGCGAGTGCGATCAGCTCGCCGAACAGCGCCACCGCCTGCTGCAGGTCGCCCTCTCGGAAGGCGGCGTAGGCGCGTGCCTCCAGGGCCTGGCATTCGTCGAGGGTTTCGTCGTCCAGCAGGTCGCCGTCGTCGAGGTTGTCGTGGTCGGTGCTCATGTCCATGCGCGGTTGAAGGTCCGCGGCTACCTTAGCCGATGCGCGAGCCCGCGAACGCAGCGTCGGCGTGTGTCCTGCTGCAGTGCATGAGGGTCGTTGCATGACTGGTGCGTTGTCGTCATCCGGCGGGATGCACTTGTCCACTGGACGACATGCCACGACAACCGTCCCACAGCCCCATCCGTTTGCTAACGTGGCTGCGCCTTCGAACCGGGAGATCCCATGTTCCGCCAGACTGTGGTTGCCCTTGCCGTGCTGATTGCCGGTGCTTTGCCCATAGCCGTGCATGCGGCACCCGCGCAGCCGCCGATCTTCGGTGCCTACTACCCCGGTGGTTCGGCCGAGCGCTACCCGGTGTCGAGCATTCCGGCCGAGCGCCTCACCCACCTGTTCTACGCGTTCTCCACCATCGAGGACGGGCGCTGCACGATCGGTGCGGAAGCGCCGAAGAATTTCGCGGCGCTGGCCGAGCTGAAGAAGGCGCACCCGCATCTGCGCACGTTGATTTCGATCGGTGGCTGGGGCGCAGGTGGATTCTCCGATGCAGCGCTGACCGAGGGCAGCCGCAAGCGCCTGGTCGACTCATGCATGGCGCTGTTCTTCGATCGTCATGCTGGCAGTTTCGATGGCGTGGACATCGACTGGGAGTTCCCGGTCAGTGGCGGACCGAAGGAGCTGGCACACCGCCCGCAGGACCGCGCCAATCTGACCCGGCTCGCGCAGGCGTTCCGCGTGGCCCTTGATGCGCATGGCCGCAAGGCGGGGCAGCCGATGCTGTTGACCGCCGCACTGGCCGCCGGTCGCCTGCAGACCGATGGCCCCTATGATCCAGCCGCAAGCTATGACCTGCCGGCGCTGGCCAAGGTGTTCGATTTCATCAACCTGATGAGCTACGACATGGGCACCGGCTTCTCGGCGGTGTCGACGTTCAATGCGCCCCTGCATGAAGTGCCGACCGATCCGCTGGCGCCGGAACTGCGGCGCTGGAACAACGTTGCCGGCGCGGTGCAGTACTACCGCGAGCGCGGGGTGCCAGCCCACAAGCTGGTGCTGGGTGTGCCGTTCTACGGGCGCGGCTTCAAGGTCACCGGCGATGCGCCGGATGGGCTGTACCAGTCCTACAGTGCACCGGCCGATGCCGGCGACTGGCGCGTGATCAAGGCGCGCTATCTCGACCAGCCGGGCTGGACGAAGCACTGGCAACCACAGGCGCAGAGCCCGTGGCTGTACAACGCCGAGCAGAAGGTTTTCATCAGCTATGAAGACCCGCGCTCGATCGGCCTGCGTGCGCAGTTCGCCCGCGAGCAGGGCCTGGCCGGCGTCTTCATGTGGGAGCTGACCGGCGACGACGAACAGGCCAGCCTGCTCAACGCCATGCTGGGCCCCTGGCAGAAGGCGCGCATCGGCGATTGAGCTGCATCAGGCGATGTCCGGCGCAACGCCGCAACGCCATCGGCCCGACCCCGCACAGCATGTCCATGCCCGTAGCGCTATGCTGCGGGTATGATCCATCTCGAACGCCTGGACCATCTGGTCCTCACCGTCGCCGACATCGACCGCAGCTGTGATTTCTATCAGCGCGTGCTCGGCATGCAGGTCGTGCGCTTCGGCGCCGGTCGTACCGCGCTGCAGTTCGGCCAGCAGAAGATCAACCTGCATCCGGCCAGCGCCCCGCTGCAACCGCATGCGCTGCGGCCCATGCCGGGCAGCGCCGATCTGTGCCTGGTCACGCGCACGGCGACGACCGATGTGCTGGCTCACCTGCAGGCGCAGTCCGTTGCAGTGGAGGAGGGGCCGGTCGCACGTACCGGCGCGCTGGGGCCGATCGAATCGGTGTACTTCCGCGACCCGGATGGCAACCTGATCGAAGTGAGTCGTTACCCCGGCGAGGCATGATCCTGCTTGGGTAGCGTCGAACTTGCTCGACGGAGCTTGGCGCGAGATCAACAGCTGTCGAGCATGCTCGACGCTACAGGGGGCGTTGCGCGTAACGGTCGGTAGCGCCGGGCCATGCCCGGCGACGGCTCAGTTGGCCCAGACGCTGTTGGGGTCGCCATTGCGGGCGCGGCGTTGGCTGGCCACAGCCAGGCGGGCGAAGCCGAAGGCCATGGCCAGCGCGATGGCATCGACCCAGAACAGCGGCCAGTGGCCACGCGCGGCCGCACGCCACAGCCAGTCACCATTGAGCGCGCCATGCAGGATCGGCACCAGCGCGGTGCTGATCGCCGCCGCCCACAGCAGTTCGCGTGCCGCCTGCGCCGGGCGTCGCAGCGCGGCCCACAGCGCACAGGCCGCCCAGCTGCCGAAGCAGGCCCAGCGGATGCCGTGGTCGACCGCGGACGGTGCCAGCCGCTCCAGCACCAGTGCGGTGACGAACGCCACCGAAATCGCAACGCACAGCCCGATGCAGACGCCGACCGTGGCCCGTGCCATGTTCACCCCGGCACGCGGTTGCTGCGGCTGGCGACGCTTGCGCCGCGATTCGATCCACAACAGGTTGCCGGAGTAGAACAGGAAGGCACCGCCAAGGCCGAGCAGGAAGTACAGCCAGACCACCACGCCGTTGCCGAACTCGCCGAAGTGCAGCGCGTAGGCGGCGCTGAGCGTGGCGTGGTTGGCGTCGCGCTGGCCGGGCAGCTGCGAGGCCAGGACGTTGCCGGTGGCCACGTCCAGTGCCACCGCGCCGAGCGGGCCGAGCGTGCCGGTGGATTCGCCGGTGATCTCGATGGTGGCGTTGGCATCGCCGGCGTTGGCCAGCTTCAGGTAGGCCGGTTCGAAATTGGCCACGCCCTGTGCGCGGGCCACTTCAAGCGCGCGTGCATGCAGCAGGCGCAGGCTGCCAGGCGGTGCCGGGATGCCGCTGGCGTCGCGCACGGGCGCGGTGTCCATTGCGGTCGGTACCGCCTGCAGGGCCTTGCCGTCGTAGATCAGCGGGTTGAGCAGGGCCATCTGCACGAACACCAGGCAGAGCAGGGCGCCAGTGACCGCGAACATCAGGTGGAAGGGCAGGCTGAGCACGCCGATCACGTTGTGCGCGTCCTGCCACAGTTGTTTCAGGTTGCGGCCCGGACGCAGCGCGAACAGATCACCGAACAGCTTCGGCAGGTGGATCACCAGGCCGCTGAGCAGGGCCATGCCATACAGCAGGCTGACGATGCCCATCACGTAGATGCCGGCCACCGGCAGGCCGAGGCTGTAATGCAGCTCGTTGACCAGTTCGGCCAGCCCGGTCTGTGGCGGCGTGGTGCTGCCGGCGATCTGTCCCGGCCAGGCGTAGCGCCAGCTGCCGTCATCGGCCTGCCAGTAGGCCAGTGGCTGCGGGTGTTCGGTGCCGGGGAAGGTCATGCCGACGTGGCGGCGCGCTTCCGGATGCGCGGCAAGCACGTCTTCCAGCAGGTACTGCGCGTCGTCCAGGCCGGCGGGGAGTGCGGTGGCTGCACCGGGCGTCTGCCACAGCGGCAGGTCGTGGTGGAACAGGGTCAGCGCACCCGCGTAGAAGGCCACGAACAGGCCGAAGCCGGCAACCAGGCCGACCCAGGTGTGCAGGGTGGTGAACGTGCGCAGCGTCTGCGAACTGAACTTCATGGGAAAGGTCTCATTGCACCGCGCCGGTCAGGCGCAGCAGCCCGAGCACGGCAAAGCCGGCGGCGGCGCTGCCGGCCAGCACCAGCCAGGCGCGCAGCGCGCTGCGGAAACTGAACGCCCACAGGGCGGCCAGCATCCACAGCGGGATGAAGGCGATGAGGGTCGGCACCAGCGCCCGTTGCCACGGGCCGGGCGGCAGCCACGCCAGCAGGCCGGTGACGGCGGCGGCGAGGAGGAAGCCGGCGATGATGCCGGCAAGGGCACGCGGCCACATCAGGGCGACTCCGTACCGGGGCGGTGCCAGGCCGCCAGCGCCGGCAGCAGCATGGCGGCCAGCATCCAGGTGCACAGCATCGCCACCAGGCCGGCGGCAAAACCGAGCTCGGCCATCCACAGCCACAGCGCGGCGGCAGCGGCGACCAGGCCGATCTGGCGGCCAAGGCGGCCGGCACGGCGCAGGCGCGGCCAGCGGCAGTGCGGCGAGGCGGCATAGAACGCCAGCGCCGAGAACATCGCCGCCAGCATGCCCAGGCTGCAGAAGCCGAGCGTGGAAAGGCCGACGGTGATCATCGCGGGCGGCCAGCGTGGCAGCGGGCCGGCGAACGCGGGGCACGGGCGGGGCCGGCGGGAGCCGGTCGGAGCGGGTGGCGCATCACGGGGTCCTGGGGGAAAGCGGGCAGGCTGGCACAGGGCGGCCTGCGCCGACATGGTAATCATTGCAATTTCACGCCGCCAGCGAGACCCATTCAGCGGACCGTACGGTAGCCCTTGGGCTTTCCGCCGGGCTGGTTTAAGATCATCGCAGAACCCTGACTGGAACAAGGTGGCCCGCGCCCAGCGCCGGCCGAGCGTGCGACATGAGCACTACCACCGCCCACTGTTGACCTGCCCCCGAAGGCCCTGTGTTCCAGGCGCCCTCGTGGCGCTTTTTTATTGCCCGGGCGCCGCCCCGGGAACGCTTTCCAGCCCGCCCCGCGGGCCCCGCACGAAGCCACTGCGATGATCAACATTACTCTTCCCGACGGCAGCCGCCGCGAATTCGAAAACCCCGTCAGCGTCATGGAGGTCGCCCAGTCGATCGGCGCCGGCCTGGCCAAGGCCACCATCGCCGGTGCCGTGGATGGCGTGCTGGTCGATGCCAGCGACGTCATCGACCACGATGCCAGCCTGCGCATCATCACCGCCAAGGACGAGGAGGGCGTGGAGATCATCCGCCACTCCTGCGCCCACCTGGTCGGCCACGCCGTCAAGCAGCTGTACCCGGACGTGAAGATGGTGATCGGCCCAGTGATCGCCGAGGGCTTCTACTACGACATCTACTCCGAGCGCCCGTTCACCCCGGACGACATGGCCGCGATCGAGAAGCGCATGGGTGAACTGATCGCCCAGGACTACGACGTGATCAAGAAGGTGACGCCGCGCGCCGAAGTGATCGAGATCTTCAAGGCCCGTGGCGAGGACTACAAGCTGCGCCTGATCGAGGACATGTCCGACGACATCCAGGCGATGGGCATGTATTACCACCAGGAATACGTGGACATGTGCCGCGGCCCGCACGTGCCGAACACGCGCTTCCTGAAGGCCTTCAAGCTGACCCGCATCTCCGGTGCCTACTGGCGCGGTGACGCGCAGAACGAGCAGCTGCAGCGCATCTACGGCACCGCCTGGGCCGACAAGAAGCAGCTCGAGGCGTACATCAAGCGCATCGAAGAAGCCGAGATGCGCGACCACCGCCGCATCGGCAAGCAGCAGGACCTGTTCCACCTGCAGGAAGAAGCGCCGGGCCTGGTGTTCTGGCACCCGAAGGGCTGGGCACTGTGGCAGGTGGTCGAGCAGTACATGCGCAAGGTGTACCGCAAGACCGGCTACGGCGAAGTGCGCTGCCCGCAGATCCTGGACGTGAGCCTGTGGCAGAAATCCGGCCACTGGGACAACTACCAGGACGCGATGTTCTTCACCGAATCGGAGAAGCGCACCTACGCGCTCAAGCCGATGAACTGCCCGGGCCACGTGCAGGTGTTCAACCAGGGCCTGCACAGCTACCGCGACCTGCCGATCCGCTATGGTGAGTTCGGTGCCTGCCACCGCAACGAGCCGTCCGGCGCGCTGCACGGCATCCTGCGCGTGCGTGGTTTCACCCAGGACGACGGCCACGTGTTCTGCACCGAAAACCAGGTCGAGGCGGAAGTGACCGCGTTCCACCAGCAGGCGCTGGCGGTCTACCAGCACTTCGGCTTCGATGAGATCCAGGTCAAGATCGCGCTGCGTCCGGAATCGCGCCTGGGCGATGACGCCACCTGGGACAAGGCCGAGGGCGCGCTGCGCTCGGCACTGTCCAGCAACGGGGTGGAGTGGCAGGAGCTGCCGGGCGAGGGCGCCTTCTACGGCCCGAAGATCGAGTACCACCTGAAGGACGCGATCGGCCGTACCTGGCAGCTGGGCACCATGCAGGTCGACTTCATGATGCCGGGCCGCCTGGGCGCCGAGTACGTGGACGAGAACAGCCAGAAGAAGCACCCGGTCATGCTGCATCGCGCCATCGTGGGCTCGATGGAGCGCTTCCTGGGCATCCTGATCGAGCACCATGCCGGCCAGTTCCCGACCTGGCTGGCGCCGACCCAGGTGGTGGTGGCCAACATCACCGACGCTCAGGCCGAGTACGTCTCGGGCGTGACCAAAACCCTTGCGGAGCAAGGCTTCCGCGTCAGCTCGGATTTGCGTAACGAGAAGATCGGCTATAAAATCCGCGAGCATACGTTGCAGCGCGTGCCCTACCTGCTGGTCATTGGTGACCGCGAGAAGGAAAATGGGGCTGTGGCGGTGCGTACGCGTTCTGGCGAAGACCTGGGCAGCATGAGCCTGCAGGCCTTCATCGAGCGGCTCCAGGCCGAGGGCGCGTAAGCAAAGGTCCGGTCCGGGGGCACAGGCACCCGGACCGGTTCGATACCCTTGGGAGAACGTAATATCAGCACCCCTGACAACAAACAGAACCGCAAGAATCAGGAAATCCGTGTGCCGCGCGTCCGCGTGATCGGCAGTGACGGAGAAATGATCGGCGTGTTGTCGCGCGACGAAGCGCTGTCCATGGCCGAAGATGAAGGCCTGGACCTGGTCGAAATCCAGCCGCAGGCCGATCCGCCGGTCTGCAAGATCATGGACTTCGGCAAGTTCAAGTTCGAAGCGCAGAAGAAGGCCAGCGAGGCCAAGAAGAAGACCAAGCAGGTCGAGATCAAGGAAGTGAAGTTCCGTCCGGTCACGGACGAGGGCGACTACCAGATCAAGCTGCGCAAGATGCGCGGGTTCCTCGAGGATGGTGACAAGATCAAGGTCAACATCCGTTTCCGTGGCCGTGAAATGAGCCACCAGGAACTGGGCCGCGAAATGGCCAACCGGATCGAGACCGATCTGGGCGAGGACATCGTCATTGAATCCCGTCCGCGCCTGGAAGGGCGTCAGATGGTCATGATGATCGCGCCGAAGAAGAAGACCTGAGGCCTGACGGGCCGCCTTCCGGGGCGCCTGGCTGAATGGTTCAGGGTAGAGGGACGCCATGGGCGTCCCTTTGCTTTTGCAGGACGCCGGTGAATTGCCGGCGAAAGGGTTGCAGGGGCTGGTGGCAGGGCGGTTTTGCCTGTATCATGCCCGGCTCGACCCACCCAGGACGGGTCGTACGCCGATCATGGCAGGACGGAAAGAGCGGCCCAGGCCGCCGCCAGATCAGTCAGAAACCAGGGTCATATCCCATCAAGGACATTGCAATGCCCAAGATCAAGACCAACCGGGCAGCGGCCAAGCGTTTCCGCAAGACCGCCTCGGGCAAGTACAAGTGCGGCCACGCCAACCGTAGCCACATCCTCACGAAGAAAGCGACCAAGCGTAAGCGTAATCTGCGTCAGACGGGCCATGTCCGTGCAGAAGACGCAGGCCGTCTGGACCGCATGCTCCCTTACCTCTGAGGAACTGAAAAATGGCACGAGTTAAGCGTGGCGTACAGGCGCGTCGCCGCCACAAGAAGATTCTGGATCTCGCCAAGGGCTATTACAACGCCCGTCGCAAGGTCTTCCGCGTCGCCAAGCAGGCGGTCATCAAGGCACAGCAGTACGCCTACATCGGCCGTAAGCAGAAGAAACGCAACTTCCGTTCGCTGTGGATCACCCGTATCAATGCGGCTGCCCGCATCAACGGCCTGAGCTACAGCCGCTTCATGAACGGTCTGCTGAAGGCCGGCATCACCCTGGATCGCAAGGTCCTGGCTGACATCGCCGTGCACGACGCAGCCGGCTTTACCGCGCTGGCCGAAAAGGCCAAGGGCGCGCTGGCGGCATAAGTCCTTCCCGATGCCGTAACCGTTCACTCGGAACGGTGTCAGGTCAAGGCAATGCATGGGGAAGGGCGCAAGTCCTTCCCCATTCTTTTTTGGGTCCCGGTGAGGCCATGACGGCAGCGCGGGGACGGCGGTGGCGACAGGGGTCGGCCCTTCGCGCATCGCGATGGCAGATCGACTGGAGTTCCGGCCCCCCATGAGCGACATCCAATCCCTCACCACCCAGGCGCTGGCCGATGTGGCCGCCGCACAGAGCCCCGACGTGCTGGAACAGCTGCGCGTGGCCCTGCTTGGCAAGAGTGGCAGCATCACCTCGCAGCTCAAGCAGCTCGGTGCCCTGCCGGCCGACGAGCGCAAGTCCGCCGGTGAAGCGATCAACCAGGCCCGCGACACGCTGACCCGCGCGCTGGGCGAGCGCAAGGCGCTGCTGGAAGACGCGGCACTGGACGCGCGCCTGGCTGCCGAAGCCATCGACATCACCCTGCCGGGCCGCAATGGCGACCGCGCCGGCCTGCATCCGATCACCCGCACCCTGGAGCGCATCACCGGCATCTTCGGCCGGCTGGGCTACGAGCTCTCTGAAGGGCCGGAGATCGAGGACGACTGGCACAACTTCGAGGCGCTGAACTTCCCGCCGCACCATCCGGCGCGCGCCATGCACGACACCTTCTATTTCGGCGACGGCCGCCTGCTGCGCACGCATACCTCCGGTGTGCAGGTGCGCTACATGGGCGACCACGCGCCGCCGCTGCGCATGATCGCCGCCGGCAAGGTGTACCGCAGCGACAGCGACCAGACCCATTCGCCGATGTTCCACCAGGTGGAAGGCCTGCTGGTGGACGAGCATTCGACCTTCGCCGACCTGAAGGGCACGCTGGCCGAGTTCGTGCGCGCCTTCTTCGAGCGCGACTTCGAGATGCGCTTCCGCCCCAGCTATTTCCCGTTCGTTGAACCGGGCGCGGAAGTGGACATCGCCTGGCAGCAGCCCGATGGCAGCACCCGCTGGCTGGAAGTGCTCGGCTGCGGCATGGTCCATCCGAACGTGCTGCGAAACGTCGGCATCGATCCGGAGCGCTACACCGGCTTTGCCTTCGGCATGGGCGTGGAGCGCTTTGCGATGTTGCGTTACGGCGTCAACGATCTGCGCGCGTTCTTCGAGAACGACGTGCGCTTCCTCAAGCAGTTCGCGTAAGCGCCGGTCCGTAGAGTCGAGCTTGCTCGACTGCTTCTAAATTCGCAGGCCCAGGCGCATGCGCCGGGCCCACCAGGGTGACACCATGAAATTCTCCGAAAACTGGCTGCGCAGCCACGTCCCGACCCGCGCTTCGCGCGATGAACTGAGTGCGGTGCTGACCGCCATCGGCCTGGAAGTGGAAGACGTGACCGCGCTGGGCGAAGGCCTCGAGCACGTGGTCGTGGCGCGCATCGTCGACGCCGTACGCCATCCGGAAGCCGACCGCCTGCAGGTGTGCAGGGTCGATGCCGGGCAGGGCGAGCTGCTGCAGATCGTGTGCGGCGCACCGAACGCACGTCCGGGCCTGGTTGCGCCGCTGGCGATGGTCGGCGCGCAGATTGGCGAGCTGAAGATCAAGCCGGCCAAGCTGCGCGGTGTCGAGTCCAACGGCATGCTGTGCTCGGCCAGGAGAGCTGGGCCTGGACAACGATGCCTCCGGCCTGCTGGAGCTGCCGGATGACGCACCGGTCGGCCAGGCTCTGGTCGAGTACCTGGGCCTGCCGGACGCCAGCATCGAGATCAAGCTGACCCCGAACCGCGCCGACTGCTTCAGCCTGCGCGGTATCGCCTACGACGTCGCCGCGGCCACCCGCAGCGACGTGCTGGATTTCACCGCCGAGGCGATTCCCGCCATCGGCAGCCGTGAGCTGGCCATCCAGCTCGACGCCGGCGCCGAAGCACCGCGTTACCTGGGCCGCGTCATCGAAGGTGTCAACGCCGCCGCCAAGACCCCGCTGTGGATGGCCGAGCGCCTGCGCCGCAGTGGCGTGCGCCCGGTCTCGCTGCTGGTCGACATCACCCAGTACGTGATGCTCGAGCTCGGCCAGCCGATGCATGCCTACGACCTGGGCACCCTGCAGGGCAGCATCGCCGTGCGCCGTTCGCGTGCCGGCGAGAGCCTGAAGCTGCTGGATGGCCGCGATGCCGCGCTGGACGACAGCTTCCTGGTGGTCACCGACGCCGATCGCGCGGTCGGCCTGGCCGGCCTGATGGGTGGCTTCGACACCCGCGTCACCGACGTCACCACTGCCGTGTTCCTGGAAGCCGCGCACTTCGCCCCGGCATCGATCATGGGCCGTGGCCGCAAGCTGGGCCTGCACACCGATGCCGGCCACCGTTTCGAGCGTGGTGTCGATCCGGCACTGCCGCGTACCGCGATCGAGTACGCCACCCGCCTGGTGCTGGACCTGGCCGGCGGTACCCCGGCGCCGGTCACCGAGGCCGTGCGTGAGGCCGATCTGCCGCAGCCGGCAACCATCGTGCTGCGCCGCGCCCGCATCACCCGCGTGCTCGGCATCACCATCGACGATGCGGAAGTCGAGCGCATCCTGCGCGCGCTGGGCATGGACGTGGTTGCCACCGCCAACGGCTGGCAGGTCACGGCGCCGAGCCGCCGCTTCGACATCGCCATCGAAGAAGACCTGATCGAAGAGCTGGCGCGCATCCACGGTTACGAGCAGATCCCGACCACGCTGCCGGGCGGCGCCTCGCGCGTGGCGATGCCGAGCGAGACCCAGCTGGACGCACTGAGCGTGCGCCGCCAGCTGATCGCCCGTGACCAGCAGGAAACCGTCAATTTCGCTTTCGTCGACGATGCGCTGCTGAGCCAGTGGCAGCTGCGCGACGGCCTGGTACCGCTGGCCAACCCGCTGTCGGCGGAACTGGCGGTGATGCGCCCGTCGCTGCTGCCAGGCCTGGTCGCCACGTTGGGCCGCAACGCCGCCCGCCAGATCGGCCGCGTGCGCCTGTTCGAGTTGGGCCGCGTGTTCGCCCAGCAGGCCGGCGACGCGTCGCTCGGCGAAAGCCGGCCGGCGCCGCTGGAGACCCCGCGCGTGGCCGCTGCGGTCTGTGGCGATGCACAGGCACTGCAGTGGGGCCTGCCGGCCCGCAAGGTCGATTTCCATGACCTGAAGGGCGATCTGGAATCGCTGGCCGCTGCCAGTGGTGCGGTACTGGAGTTCCGCCCGTCGGCCCGCCCCTACGGCCACCCGGCCCGTTCAGCCGAGGTGTTCCGTGATGGCGTGGCGATCGGCTGGATCGGCCAGGTTCATCCGCGCCTGGCCAAGGCAATGGACATCGAAGCCGACGTCTATGCCTTCGAGCTGGACCTGGAGCCGCTGACCGCCCGCCGCCTGCCGCGTGCCGGCGAATTGTCGCGCTTCCCGGCAGTGCGTCGCGACCTGGCATTCCTGGTGCCTGAACAGGTGGCCTGGGCCGACCTCGCGGCCACCGTCCGCCAGGCCGCCGGTCCGCTGCTGCGCGACCTGAACCTGTTCGACCGCTACGTCGGCCAGGGCGTCGAGCCGGGATTCAAGAGTCTCGCTATGGGCTTGATTTTGCAGGACAAGTCGCGCACTCTGACGGACCGCGACGTGGATGCGGTGGTGGCCGAGGCGGTCACTGCCATCGAGCGTGAACATCACGCCCGGATCCGCGGCTGAGCGGGCAGCACTCGGGGGTAGCAGGCAATGGCATTGACCAAGGCGGAGATGGCGGAAAAGCTGTTCGACGAAGTCGGTCTGAACAAGCGGGAAGCCAAGGAATTCGTCGACGCGTTTTTCGATGTGCTGCGTGAAGCATTGGAACAGGGACGTCAGGTGAAGCTGTCGGGCTTCGGTAATTTCGATCTGCGGCGCAAGAACCAGCGCCCGGGTCGCAACCCCAAGACCGGCGAGGAAATTCCGATTTCCGCCCGTACGGTGGTCACCTTCCGTCCGGGCCAGAAGCTCAAGGAGAGGGTGGAAGCTTATGCTGGATCCGGGCAGTAACCGCGAACTACCGCCGATCCCGGCCAAGCGCTACTTCACAATTGGTGAGGTCAGCGAGCTGTGCGACGTCAAGCCGCACGTCCTGCGCTACTGGGAAACCGAGTTTCCCAGCCTTGAGCCGGCCAAGCGCCGAGGCAACCGCCGCTACTACCAGCGCCATGACGTGCTGATGGTGCGGCAGATCCGCAGCCTGCTGTACGAACAGGGCTACACCATCGGTGGTGCACGCCTGCGTCTGGATGGTCCCGATGCCCGCGAGGAATCGGCGCTGAGCAACCAGATCATCAAGCAGGTGCGCATGGAGCTGGAAGAAGTGCTGCAGTTGTTGCGCCGCTGATCCCATTTCCATCGTAATCCGCTATACTTCACGGCCCGCCGCACTGGCGGGCACATCGCAGCATCAGTCGGGGCGTAGCGCAGCCTGGTAGCGCATCTGCCTGGGGGGCAGAGGGTCGTCGGTTCGAATCCGGCCGTCCCGACCACTGTGATGAATCAAGAAGCCTGCGCAGCAATGCGTGGGCTTTTTTCTTATCAAACCCTATCCCCGCCTATCCAAGGTGATCAGAGTTCTTGAGTACCCTTCATAAGGGGATGATCACGTCATAAGGGGATGATCACGGTGGCAGACCCGTGCGCTACACTTTTTGGACTTGAGAAGTCGCAATCTGTGAGATAGATGAGTGTTCTCATCAACCATAGCAGGACAATGGACATGAAACTGCGCAAGTTGAAGGATGGCTTCGAGGCCCTCAGGCGGCAAGCTCGTCCGTGGATACGGTCGCGAAGGATGGAGATTTCGGTGCTGGTTGTTTGTTCATTTATGGTGCTCCTTGCCCCGCTGTATGCACTCGGCAACCCTTCTGTAAACAAGTCGTGGGTGACCGTTTATGAGGCACCGAAAGCCGGTGGCACATCCGTCTCGTCACCGCCTGGCCAAGTCGAGAAGCCCTCAAGTGATGAGGCCTTTGGAAGGCATCTGGATACGGTGACCGGTCTTTACAGTACTGTCATCACGGTGCTTACCGTAATGCTGGCGGCAGTAGTGTCCCTAGCCTTCTTCACCGTTAGGGCGGGTAGTCGAGCGGAAATGGATAAGGCACTTAGAGATGTTGTTGAATCGCAGGATTTTAAGAATTTCCTCCAGACGAAGATTCAAGCCGGCGTCGCGACCGGCATCGAGAACGAACTCGGGAACGTCCAAGATCTGGTCGATGAGTTAAGAAGAATGTATGAGGCATTGGACGACGTTGCAGTGCTAAGCGAAAGCGAGAATTCAGATGGCGATAGTAAAGCTTAGAACTCCCATTGGCCCGCCCGCCGCAAAAGGTTCTCCACAAGGGGCTATAGAGTCGCTCGCCACTCTCCAGGCCGAGATGGCCAATCGAGGTATGGGCTCCGCTCCGTGTCGCGTCGATGATGTGGCGCAAATGCTCGGCATCAAAGTTGTGCATGAGCAAATGGATGACGAAGTTTCCGGCTTTCTTGAAAAAAGGGGCGACATTTGGGTTGCAGGCGTGAATTCGTACCATCATCGGGTGCGTCAACGCTTCACCATCGCTCATGAAATTGCGCATTACATCCTGCATAGAAGGGAACAGAATCAGTTCCGTGACTACACCTTTGCTCGGCGCAACGACGATCGCTCAGACATGGAGCGTGAGGCTGACCAGTTCGCCGCCCAACTACTGATGCCGGAGGACGAGGTGCGGGCTGCAGTTGACAAAGGGTTGAGAAACCTTAACGATCTAGCTCGTCACTTCGATGTGTCCACCTTGGCGATGCGCTATCGGCTGGATAATTTGGGCTACCGGATGGGTTAGAAATGAACGAAGTTGCAGGGAAGCGATACGTGCCGATTCTTCGCTCGCGAGATGCTGAAATTCGCGCTTATGCTGAGCTCTCTGGCTCAGTAAAAGATGCTCTGCTTCCCGTCGTCGAGTACACAAAATCGCGCCGGACGAAGAAGAATACAGAGGGCTCTGTGAGCGTCTGCGTGTCTAAAATTGAGGAGCATCTTGCCGGGCGCTCCTACATTGCTGACGTTACTACGATGGATAGCCTCAGTAACGCAGAAACGGCCATGTTGCTGGATGCCGACAACGGATTTCGCAATTGGCGAGCATTTGTGCTTTCGTCGCTTAATTCAGCCTGCATACCGACTGTCCACCTCACCGATCCGTTCGATGAAAGAAGCGTGTTGGTGCAGTGCAAGGCGTTTCTAAATCGCTCAACGCATATTGCATTCCGTATCCCTGTGGATTATGACTCTACTTCCCGACTTGTTGATGTTCTCAAGAGAGAACTCGGCGGATTGGAGCAAGTGATTCTCATCTGCGATGGTGGCTATGTAAGCAAGTCCACTTACGCAGCGGCTCTGGCTGACAGCAAGCAAACCCTAGTGGCCGCTGGCGCTGGTTTTGCGTTGCGAGCTGTAGCCTGCAGTAGTTTTCCGAAGAGTGTTGTGCTTCCCGACTATGGTGGTGATGAGTATGGGAAGTTTGAACTGCTCGAGGTGAAACTCTCAGAGGATGTGAGGGCTGAACATGGTCTCGGTGACGTGGTTCATGGTGACTATGCTCTCGTTCATCCAGAAGACTTCAAGGGGATCGTGACCAGTTGGGTGCCCCGCGTAGATGTTCCCTTGGATCAGACACTTTTCTATCATCGTTACCGCCGTCCGAACGGGGGGTATGATCTCGCTGCAGATAAGGCATTCCACGACCCAGACTACGTTGCTCTCGACTGCTGGGGGCATGAGAACATTAAAAGTGCTGCTGGCGGCGCAGTTCAAGGCAGATCTCCTGCTCACTGGATATCTGTTCGCATCAACTTCCATCTTTCTCGACAGTCAAATCGGATCGAGCTAGCGTATCTTCTTAGGTAGTCGGAGAGTTTCGACGTCATCCAGCGTCAGACGCTCACCTCGCTCCGAGTTGAAGATTGCGAACTTCTGGTTCGCTCGGTTGTAGATGGACGTGATTGCACTGTGTGACAATTGCGCCGTCGTCAGAAGATTGACCGCAGATTGGCGGAGCATTTGGATATTGCTCGGGCCCCTGCGCGCGCCTAACATCTGGCGTAATTCGTCAGCTCTGAGCCACTGAATTGCTCCTGTCTTAGACAGGCGCTGCCGTTTGGCTGAGAGCCGACGGCGGCTGATCGTAGTTTCGCCTAAGTCGATCAGTCCAATCCTTTCCGGCATAATATCCTTAATCGTGGGCATTAAATTGGGTGCTGCCGCGACATAGACCTCGAGAAATCCCTCTACGTAGTCTTCGACCTGTCTGGAGAGCTTTGCTAGGTTGTCCCTAGGCCCTTTCACCTCGATGGCAACCAGGCGATTAGGTCCGACGATTGCGATATCGGCTTTTCTGCTCACATCCTTGTAAGGTAGTTCGAGAGCAATTATCTCGTCTTGCTGCAATTGGGGCAGCAGCCATCGAATTAATCTCAGTGTTTCATCTGCGGCGTAGTTCATAGGTCGCAATTCAGCTCCAAGTCCAGAATTTTCGCGCCCAGGAAGGTAGTCTATCGCCATCGTTAGGCATGCGCTCGCTCCCAAGCTCGTTCTCGGCTTAGCCTGAGGGGGGGGGGGCTCAGTCCATGGCACGTCTGCCTGTCCTGGTTCACTGCTTTCCTGGACAGCTGCTCTGCGCTTGCCAAGCGATAGATGAGTTCCGGAGCGCCCTCGTCCAGCCCATGCAGGATGCCGCTGCCCACGAAGCCGTGGGCAGTGAGCAGGTGCTGCATGCCGATGTTGGAGGCATTGGTCGAGGTGAACAGTTTGCGCCGGCCGTGCAGTGCGATGGCCTGGCGCAGCAGTGCGGTACCGATGCCCTGGCCGCGCTGTGCGTGCGCCACCATCAGCATTTCGACGAAGGCTTCGCCGAAGAAGTGGTGATGAATGACCAGGTAGCCGACGGCCCTGCCGTTCTGCTCGGCAACCTGCACGCCGCCGCGTGCCAGCCAGTCGCCGATCTGCAGGGCCCGGCCTGGATCGTTGGCCGCCACGCTGTCGAGCGCAATCAAGGCATCGGCGTCCTGGATGCTGCCGTCACGCAGGTGTGCGGAGTGGGAAGTCCGGCTCATCGCGGGCGCAGCTGCAGCAACAAGCCGCCGCCCGACACAAAGCAGGCGAGCAGGACGGCGATCGACAGCGGCAGGTGGAATTCATCGCGACCGAACAGGGCAAACGCCAGATGGATCAGCGCCGTGCCAATACCGAGTGCGCCACAAACCAGCGCATGGTCGCGCGCCGACGATGTGCCCAGCAGGGTCTGGCGATACCCCCAAAGCACGAAGCCGATCGCAAGCAGGTTGAACAGCAGGAAGCCCCGGATGCCACCGGGCACATGGAACATGGCCCATTCCTGCCAGAACGCAGCGTCGATCTGATGCAGGATCAACGCCAACAGCGTCGCCAGATACCATCGTTCCATGTCGCGCTCCCTGCCATGTACAGGCCATAGTCTATCGGCTCTGTCCCGCACGCATGCCTACCCGCCGCAGCCAGCGCGTGCTCGGCAGTCAATACACGCGGAACTCGGCCCGGCAGCCGTCGCTGACCCACACGCCGCGGCGGTCCCAGCCCCAGTTGCGGTCCTCGATGCAGGCCGTCACCGACTTCTGCTTGACCAGGCGCACCTCGTGGCGCACACGGATACGGCATTCCTTGTCCTTCTTTTCGTAGGACTCGCAGACCAGGCGCTCGCCATCATCGTCACGGTCCCTGCCGCGGCCCGGCCAGCGTCCGCGCCCATAGCCGTCGGCGACGAACTCGGCGCGGCAACCGTCGGTCACCCACAACGTGCGGCGGCTCTGGCCCCAGTTCTGGTTCTCCACGC
Source organism: Stenotrophomonas sp. 86428_Sma (assembly GCF_056481585.1). Taxonomy (NCBI): domain Bacteria; kingdom Pseudomonadati; phylum Pseudomonadota; class Gammaproteobacteria; order Lysobacterales; family Lysobacteraceae; genus Stenotrophomonas; species Stenotrophomonas sp. 86428_Sma. The sequence goes on along the minus strand of NZ_CM151156.1, from coordinate 3,436,010 downwards.
ACCGGGTCACCGACAGTTGCCTGGCCAGGCGCATGGGGCCCTCGATCGGGCATTGCGCGGTCTTGTTGAACTGCGATTCGCAGCGCAGCGCCGGAATGTGATCGGTGTCGTAGTCCTGTGCGGCTACGGTGGTGGCGGCCAGCAGCAGGGCAAGGGAGGTGCCGGTGATCGTCAGCAGCAGGCGATGGGACATGTGCAGGCTCGGTGGGGATGGGGCGGCAAGAATGGCCCAGTCCGGGGCTGCCGGAACGCTTCGTTCCGAAGATGGCTCAGTGGCGGTTTAGTAGTACGCGCGGGCCCATGCAGAGGCTTACATCCCGTATCATCGCTGCACATCCGATCGCATCGGTTTACACCCTCTTACATGTCTCCCACGCCGGTCGGCACAGCCTGTGGCTGTTGTCACTGGCATGCGGCCGGCGCGTGGAGGAGGATGCGCGGACCACGACGACCACAGGGGGTTGCGTTGATCAGCAGTACCGTCATTCATCGCTCGGCCGACGCAGGCGGCGCCGAGGTGCGGGTCCTGGACACTACGTTCAAGGGCAAGCATGTGTTCATTGCCTGGGGCCTGCGCGGGCCGGAACTGACCCGCAGCGCGGACCCGGCTGCCACCGTGGCCGCACGCAAGGCGCTGCACGCGGTTGCCGGCCACAGCGAGGGGCCGCGCAGCCCGGAAGTGTTCATCGCCAACCAGTCGGCGGTGGCGATCACGGTCTATCGCCTGCTTACCGAGGCGCGCTCCGGCGATGCCATCTTCTTCCTGTGCGATTCACAGGCGGTGGTCGATTGGCTCATCACCGCGCTGGAAGTGCAGGGCGCGGACTGATCCCGCGCTCCGGCGCGCATGGATTCACGCCAGCGCCGCGTCCACCGCAGCCCGTGCGTGCAGTGCAGTGGTATCGAACAGCGGCACGGCGCTGTCCTCCGGCCCTACCAGCAGCATGATCTCGGTACAGCCCAGGATGATGGCTTCGGCACCGCGCGCCACCAGTCTCGCGATCACGCCGGCGTAGACCTGTCGTGAGTGCTCGCTGACCACACCGGCGATCAGTTCCTGGTAGATGATGTCGTGCACGCTGCGACGATCATCGCCTTCGGGAACCAGCACCTCCAATCCGAAGCGATCCTGCAGCCGGCCGCGGTAGAAGTCCTGTTCCATGGTGAAGGCGGTACCGAGCAGGCCCACCTTGCGTGCGCCTGCCTGCACGATGGCCTGGGCGGTGGGGTCGGCGATATGCAGCAGCGGCAGTGGGCAGACCGCCTCGATGCGGTCGGCCAGCTTGTGCATGGTGTTGGTGCAGATCAACAGCAGATCGGCGCCACCGGCCTGCAGGCGCCGTGCAGCGTCGGCCATATGGTCGCCCAGCGCATTCCAGTCGCCGTCATGCTGCAGCTGCTTGATGCCGGCGAAATCCACCGACCACAGCAGCAGCTGCGCCGAATGTGCGCCACCGAGGCGCTGCCGCACGTCCTCGTTGATGAGCCGGTAATACTGCGCCGAGCTTTCCCAGCTCATGCCGCCGATCAGGCCAAGGGTCTTCATGCACAGCTCCATGCCGGGGAGCCGTCATTGCAGCACAGCCGATGCGGGAGTTGCACTAAACATTAGTGATTGCTAATGTGTTGGTCATGATCGAGAACGCCCTCTTCAAAGCGCTGGCCGACCCCACCCGCCGCCACATCTTCGAAAAGCTGGCCGAGGGCGGGCAGCATGCCAGCGCGCTGCGCGAGGGCATGGCGATCAGCCAGTCTGCGATGTCCCAGCACCTGGCGGTGCTGCGCGATGCCGGGCTGGTGAGCGAACAGCGCCAAGGCCGTTTCGTCCACTACGAGGTCGATCCGCGCGGGCTGGCGCACATCGGCAACTGGCTGCAGCGCTACCGGGCCTACTGGCCCGCGCGGATGGATGACTTGCAGGATCTGCTGAAGGAGATGGACTGATGGACGATGTTCTGAACGAAGCGGCTCCCGCGTTGGTGATGGAGCAGTGGCTGCCAGCGCCACCGGAACGGGTCTGGCGCGCACTGTTCGATCCGGCGCTGCGTGAGCGCTGGTTGCCTGCGGCCGATCTTGCCGATCCGCAGCCTTGCCTGTGCGAGGAGGGGCGGGAACTGGGGTTCCGCCTGCGCGATGCGCAGCCCCCGCATCTGCACAGCCTGGTGTGTTTCCGGCTGCGCGCGGATGACGGCGGGGGGACGGTGCTGACCATCGTGCATCGGCTCACCGACCTGCGCGCGCTGCTGCCGTTGGCCGCCAACGACGATCATCGCACCATGATGCGCGCGGCCTGAGCCGGCGCCTGGATCGAACGCTACAGGGAGCAGGCACATGCGGGACAGAATGCAGCTGATACCAATGGTCGTGGAACGCAGCGAGCGCGGTGAGCGCTCCCATGACATCTACTCGCGGCTCCTGCGCGAGCGCATCATCTTTCTCAACGGTGAAGTCGATGACACTGTGTCGGCGCTGGTCTGCGCGCAGCTGCTGTTCCTGGAATCGGAAAACCCGGAGAAGCCGATCCATCTGTACATCAACTCGCCGGGTGGAGTGATCTCCAGCGGCCTGGCGATGTACGACACCATGCAATACATCTCGGCCCCGGTGCATACGCTGTGCATGGGCACCGCGCGGTCGATGGGTTCGTTCCTGCTGATGGCCGGCGAGCCCGGTCACCGTGCGGCGTTGGCCAATGCCAGCCTGCATGTGCATCAGCCGCTGGGCGGGGTGCAGGGCCAGGCGTCGGACATCTTCATCCATGCCGAGGAAATGCAGCGCACCAAGCAGCGCATCACCCGGCTGTATGCGCAGCATTGCGGACGCAGTGTCGAGGAGGTCGAGCAGACCCTGGACCGCGATCGTTTCATGAGTGCCGAGCAGGCATGCGAATGGGGCTTGATCGATCAGGTACTGGTACGGCGCGACGCGCTCGCGGCCTGAGCCTGCCTCTGTAACCACCGCATCCATGCTGCGCTGTGTGTGCCGCGCCAGGCCGGCGCACTCTATGCTGGTGGGATCTTCTGAAGTGGATGTCCGATATGGCCCTGCATACCTGGTGGTGGTTCCTCGCCACGGTGTTCGTTCTGTGTGGTACGCCGGGGCCGAACATGCTGCATATCCTCGGTCGCAGCGTCGGGCTCGGCTTTCGCGGTAGCGTGCCGGCGATGGCTGGCTGCCTGCTGGCGATGCTGCTGGTGCTGGCGGCCTCCGCAGCAGGCCTGAGTGCGCTGCTGCATTCCTCGCCGATGCTGTTTGAGGTGCTGCGCTATCTGGGCGTGGCCTATCTGGCCTGGCTGGGCCTGAAGGCATGGCGTGACAGTTGCCGGCCGGCACCACCGGTGACGGTCGATGCCGCGTTGCCGGTTGCGGCGTCGCTGGGCGCGTGGAAGGTGTTCCGTGGTGGCCTTCTGGTGGGCCTGAGCAATCCCAAGCTGCTGCTGTTCGCTGCGGCGTTCCTGCCGCAGTTCGTCGACCCGTCGCGTGGCCAGGCGCTGCAGTACAGCGTGCTGGTCGCCACCTTCGCCGGCTGCGAACTGTTCTGGTACGTGATGTATGCCGCCGGTGGCCATGGCCTGCGCCGATGGTTGGCCAAACCCTTCGCGCGGCGCTGGTTCGAGCGGCTGGTGGGCAGCGTTTTCCTGGCCTTTGCAGTGGCCCTGCTGCGTTTCCGCCCGCGCTGATTCACGCCGCGCACGCGGCCTGTTCACGACTGCCGCATCGGCTACGGCCTAGCCTGATCATCCAGTACGCAGTCCCCACGGGGAAAGGTTTGACATGATCAAGTGGGCCATCATCTTCGCCATCATCGGCGTCATTGCGGGCGTGCTCGGCTTCGGCGGCATTGCCGGCGCCGCGGTCGGCATCGCCAAGTTCCTGTTCTGGGCCGGCATCATCATCGCCGTGGTGCTGTTCCTGCTCGGCATGACCGTAGCGAAGAAGGTCAGCTAGCGTTGATCGCGCAGCAGCGTACTCAGTGTGCGCTGCTGCGCGAGAACAGATTGATCACCAGTACGCCAGCACAGATCAGGCCGATGCCGATCAACGCCGGTGCATCCAGGCGCTGCTTGAACACCACCAGCCCGATCAACGAGATCAGCACGATGCCGACGCCGGACCAGATGGCGTAGGCAATGCCGGTCGGTATCGATTTCATGGTCACCGACAGCAGGTAGAAGCACAGTCCATAGCCGACCAGCGCGCCCAGTGTCGGCGCCAGCCGGCTCATGCCGTCGGATGCCTTCAGCAGCGACGTGGCAATTACTTCCAGCACGATGGCAGCGGCAAGGTAGAGATAGGGATTCATTGAGCGCTCCTGCTCACTGCGGGTCGCATAGTTTCAGGGCCTGTTCGGCCATCGCCAATGCGTTGGCGCGTTCTTCCTCGTCCAGCGGACGCCCATAGGCCGTGGCCCAGTAGCCATCGGCAGCGCAGCGCGCCGCATACAGTCGCGGATCGTTGGCTTCGCCGGCGAACTCGGCCAGCATCGCACGCTTCCAGGTACGCCAATGCGCGAGCAGGGCTGGTTCCATCAGGTTGCCCAGGGTCAGGCCGATGTCGTTGTCCTGTTCCTGCTGCAGCAGATGCTCGAAATTGGCCTGCACATAGGCGCGGCTGAAACGGCCATGCCCTTCGGGGTTTTCCTGCAGCAGGGCACGCACCCGCGCTTCGAATTCGCCGATGAGCGCTCCGATGGCTTCATCCACCAGTGCCTGCTTGCTGCTGAAATGATGGAACAGCGCACCCTTGCTGACACCGGCGGCCTGTGCGACGTCCTGCACGGTCAGCGCGGCCAGGCCATTACGGCCGATCACTTCAATGGTGGCCTGCAGCAGTGACTGGCGCACGCTGTCGGGCGCCTTGCGGCGCGAACGGGAGGGGGATGCGGACATGGCGGGAAGAAACCGACTGGACGGTACGATTGTAACGCAGGCCCGTGGTGTCACCGCGCTGCCGGCCAGGGCCGGCAGCGGAACCGTCATGCGTCGATGCGGGCGAAACGCGGCTGCGGTCCGTGTTCGCCCGGTACCTGTTCGACGAACATGGCATACGGGCGCACCCACAGGCCGCCTTCGCCATAGAGCGCGCGATACAGCACCAGTGGCTCCAGCGTCTCGCTGCTGCGGACGATATCGAGCACTTCGTACTCGCCGCCCTTGAAGTGGCGGTAGCGACCCGGGGCCAGGGTGGGTAGCGGGCTCAGCTCAGCCATGGGGTGCGAGCCTCACTTGCGTGCCGGGCTGGTCGGCTTCGCGCAGTAGGCATCGATGGCCTCGGCGGTATTGGCCAGGCCCTGTGCCTGTGCCAGTTCCCACGGGCGTTCGCAACGCTGGTTGTGCTCGCACCACTGGTAGCCGGCCGAACCAATGCATCCGTGGGCATCGCGATCGCCGCCCACCTTCGGTACCGCAGACGAGGTGGGCGCCGCATCGGCACGTGCGGCGGCGTCGTGCTGGTTGGCGCACGCGGTCAGCACCAGCAGGACTGGAATCAGAAGAAGCGCTTTCATCGGGCGGGCTCCGTGCCTAAAGCGACAGTGTCTGTCGCAAATAGCCCTCCAGCAAGCGCTCAGTGCATGGCGGCGCGGATCAGCTCTTCAATCAGCACCAGATAGCTGGCCACGAAATAGAACTTCAGCAGCGTCCAGCGCTGCTGCGAGAAGAAGGTGCGCATGTGGAAGGGGCCCCTGTTGGTGACGGTAGTGTGAAGCTCCGTCAACTCCGTGACAAGGGTCACGGAACGCCTTCACTAAACAGCCTCAGGGATGTGAGGGTTGGGAAGCGCCCGACCGAATCCTGAGGCATTTTCGTACAAATCTGATGGGCCATCTCCGACGCGATCGATAGCCTGAGGGTGTACTGGCACGTGGCCCTGCCGCCTGTCACCGCCTCTTTCCTTCCGCAGGAGCTTCTCATGGTCTTTACTGTCCAATGCACTGCCCGGCACTGGTCCGTGTTGCATCCGAAGGCGGGTGACGCCACCCGTTACGCCCGCGGTGCCGATGCCTTCGACGCGGCCGCTGCGCTGGCCCTCGAGCACCATCGTCGCACCGGCCAGCGCAGCACGGTCCGGGTCGAGGCGCTCGGCAGCACCGTGGATGCGCTCCATATCGGGGAGTGACGCCACCGGCCGAGGCGCAGTCAGCCACGGTTGAGTTGTTTGAATGGGGAAAAAACCGCCGTGGTGCGACCCCCTGTGCGCCGCGCCACGAATCCCGGATGCTTGCGCCATCGTATTCATCCGGAGATTCCGATGGGCAAGGCACTCACCTGGCGCACCCTGGCCTGCACGCTGCTGCCGATGCTGGCGGCCGCAGGCGGCGCGCAGGCGCAGAGCTATGGCTACGGTTATGACGATGATCGCTATGGCGGTCGTGATGGCGGCGGCATCGTCCGCTGCGAATCGATCAAGAACCGCAGCAATGAATGCCGTCTGGAAGGCCGTGCCCGGATGATCCGCCAGTTGTCCGGTTCGCCGTGCGTGGAAGGCGAGACCTGGGGGCAATCGCGCTACGGTGTGTGGGTCACCCAGGGCTGCCGTGCCGAGTTCGTTGGCGAGTACCGCCGTGGCGGTGGCTGGGGTGGTGGCCATGGCAACGGCTGGGGCAACGGTGGCAATGGCTGGGGCGGGGGTGAGGTGATCACCTGCCATTCCAACGGCCACCGCCAGGAGTACTGTGATGCCCGCATCCGTCGTGGTGTGCGCCTGGTGCGTCAGGATTCACGCAGCGCCTGCATCGAGGGCCAGACCTGGGGCTGGAACCGTCGTGGCATCTGGGTCAGCGACGGCTGCCGGGCGCAGTTCCAGGTGAATTGAGCTCGCCCATCGAAAATCAGAATAATCTGATACAGCTCACATTTTGAACGTCGTATCTTCTGTGATCAGGGCACCCTGCGTGCCCCTGATCCGTCGCGATGAAGTCTGCCGAAACCGGCACGCCCGTCCCGCCACCGTCGATACGCTGCCTCAAGGAGTGAGCTGCATGTTGATCCGCCTGCAATGCGAGCAACGCCAATGGCGCGTGCTGCACCCGGACCGGCCGGAACCGATCGAGTTCCGCGATGGTGCCCGGGCCTACGATTTCGCTGAAACCCTTGCACGCCTCCACTTCGTCGACACCGGGCAGCGCGCTGCGGTGCGGGTGGAGGCCAGCGGTGCGTTCGTGGAAGCGGTCAGCTACGGCTGAGGGTTGGGGTTTCCGGCCAGATCATCGTTCCGGAGCCCGCTAGCCACGCACGGCGTGGATCTACTTTGCATCTGTCTCCACGCATGGCGTGGATCGACCCCTGTTCCGCAGTAGATCCACGCCATGCGTGGATCTACTGGTGGTGACCGGCCTCAGCCTGCCGCGCTGAGCGGCGGGGTCCCGGCAGCCAGCTGCGGCCAGCGCTTGAGCACCGCCGCGCGGATGCCCGCCGCATCGATACCGGCTTCGGCCAGCAGGTCCTCACGGCTGGCGTGGTGCTGGTAACTGTCGGGCAGGCCCAGGTGCAGGATCGGGCGCAATACGCCTTCGGCGTTGAGCAGTTCGCCGACGCCGGAGCCGGCGCCGCCGGCCACCACGTTGTCTTCGATTGTGACCAGGCCCTCGTGCTGGGCGGCCACGGCCAGCACCAGCTCGCGGTCCAGCGGCTTGATGAAGCGCATGTTGACCACGCTCAGGCCCAGTTCGCGCCCGACCTGTTCGGCGGCGGCCACGGTGCTGCCAAAGGCCAGCAGTGCCACGCGGCTGCCCTGCAGGCGCAGCTCGCCCTTGCCGATCGGCAGGGTCGACAGGTCGGTGCCGGCGGCAACGCCGGTGCCGGTGCCGCGCGGATAGCGCACGGCGGCCGGGCCCGGGTGCTGCAGGCCAGTGCTGAGCATCTGCCGGCACTCGGCTTCATTGGACGGAGCCATCACCACCAGGTTCGGCACGCAGCGCAGGAAACTCAGGTCGAGGTTGCCGGCATGGGTCGCGCCGTCCGGGCCGACCACGCCGGCGCGGTCGATCGCGAACAGCACGTCCAGGTCCTGGATGGCCACGTCATGCACCAGCTGGTCGTACGCGCGCTGCAGGAAGGTCGAGTAGATCGCCACCACCGGCTTGCCGCCCTGGGTGGCCATGCCGGCGGCGAGGGTGACCGCGTGCTGCTCGGCAATTGCCACGTCGAAATAGCGTTGCGGATATTCCTTGCTGAAACGCACCAGGCCGGAGCCTTCGCGCATCGCCGGGGTGATGCCGTACAGGCGTGGCTCGGCAGCGGCGGCATCGCACAGCCAGTCGCTGAACACATCGGTGTAGGTCGGCTTCTTGGCACCGGCCTTGGCCACCAGGCCCTTGTCCGGATCGAACGGGCCGACGGCGTGGTAACCGATCTGGTCGCCTTCGGCCGGCTCGTAGCCCTTGCCCTTGGTGGTCATCACGTGCAGCAGCTTCGGGCCCTTGGAGGCGCGCAGCGTCTTCAGCGTGGACAGCAGGGCCGGCATGTCGTGGCCGTCGATCGGACCGGTGTAGTGGAAGCCCATTTCCTCGAACATCGTGGACGGCACGAACATGCCCTTCCAGTGTTCTTCCCAGCGCTTCACGAAGCGCGCCGGGTTGTTCTTCTTGTCGCCGAGGATCTTCTTGCCGCCTTCGCGCAGCGCATTGAGCGTGCGGCTGCCGGTGGCGCGGCCGAGCATCTTGGTCAGACCGCCGACCGCCTCGGAGATCGACATGTTGTTGTCGTTGAGGATCACCAGCAGGTTCGGCTCGGGCTCCATGCCACCGGCGTGCATCAGCGCTTCGAACGCCATGCCGGCGGTCATTGCGCCATCACCGATCACTGCAACGACCTGGCGGTTGTCGCCTTCGGACTGGCGGGCGATGGCCATGCCGAGTGCGGCCGAGATCGAGGTCGAGGAGTGGCCGACGCCGAAGGTGTCGTACTCGCTCTCTTCGCGCTTCGGGAACGGCGCGACGCCGTCCTTCTGCTTGACGGTGTGGATCTCGTCGCGGCGACCGGTCAGGATCTTGTGCGGGTAGGTCTGGTGACCGACGTCCCAGACCAGCTGGTCCTGCGGAGTCTGGTACAGGTAGTGCAGCGCCACGGTGAGTTCGATCACGCCCAGGCCGGCGGCGAAGTGGCCGCCGCTCTTGCCCACCGACTCGATGAGGTAGGCGCGCAGTTCGTCGGCGACCGCCCTCAATTCGGATTCGTCGAACGTGCGCAGGTCATCCGGTGTCTGGATGCGCGCGAGGCGGGGATAGCGGGCAGAGTCGATCATCATGTTCGCACTTGTTCTGAACGCCCATTTTCGCCCTCAAACGGGGGTGGGGCAAGCAAACGCCGCCGCCCGTGACAGGACGGTGAGGGTTGCATTTTCAGCGATTCAGGTGCTCAGTTTTGACCGCTTGGGCAATTGCGCCTTCAGGAAGGCCATCTGGTCGGCCAGGATGTTGCGGTTGGACAGGATCAGATGCTCGATCCAGCTGGGCCGGTAAGGCACCGCCAGCAACGGCATTCCGGCCTGCTGCGGGGTGCGGTCGCTCTTGCGCGAGTTGCAGTGGAAGCAGGCGGTGACCACGTTTTCCCAGCAGTCCAGGCCACCCTTGGACAGCGGCATGACGTGGTCGCGGGTGAGCGTGGGGCGGTTGAACTGCTGGCCGCAGTACATGCACAGGTGTGCGTCGCGGGCGAACAGGGCCGGGTTGGTCAGGTTCGGCGTGGGGTCGATCGCGCGGGAGCGGGCGTGGCCGCGGGCGGCGATGATCGGGTGCAGGTCCATGCCGCTCTGCAGGCCGCTGAAGCGGTTGGTACCGCCGTGGATGTGCAGGCAGGGATCGCCGAGTGTCCAGGCGACGGCTTCGCGGGCGTAGAGGCACGCCGCATCCTGCCAGGTGATCCAGTCCAGTACGCGTCCGTGGGCATCAAGCGAGAGCAGCCGGACCGAACCGGGGCGATGCAGCGTCGTGGCGTTGGGCGATGCTTCGGCGCCCGGAGCAGAAAACGGAGCTCCGGCTTCGATCAGACCCAAGCGTGTAGTGTCTGTCTCCATCGGGAGAACAGCTTATACCTGAATGTTGACGATTTGTGTATCGCCTGTCGGCGATACGCAAATCGTCAACATTCAGGTCCACGCATTCCTCCTATCCCCCGCACCTGTCGGCGCGCCCCCTTTAGCAACCCAGCCCGCCGTTGGCGCGCTGGGTTGCCCGCGCATTCTTCCTAATCCCCGCGCCTGTCGGCGCGCCCCCTTTAACAAAAGGGGGCTTTTCTCCAGATGGATTTCGGTGGTTTCCATCCACGCATGGCGTGGATCTACGGTGTCGACCAAGGTCGACACCTACCAGCAGCAGAAATCTGTCGAGGGCGGGGTGGGTCCGGTTGCGGGGGCGTGAGCCGCATGGATGCGGCGACCGAGCTTACATGGACGTACTTGCAGCGTCCCCCGCAATTGGACCCACCTCGCCACCCAGCAGGAAGCCCGCTCTTGCCGTTGCTGTTGCTGTTGCGGTTGCCGGCCAGCGGCCGGCACTACCGCGGGTGCCGGGCGCCGCCCGGCTCAGGCGCCGAAGCGCTCGTCGTCCATCGCCATCAGCGGGGCGGCGCCGGCCTGGATCGCGGCGGCGTGGGCGAGGGTGCGCGGCAGCACGCGGGCGAAGTAGAACCGTGCGGTCTCGCGCTTGCCCTGAGCGAAAGCGGCGCCGTGCGCGCTGGCATCGGCGGCGGCCACGCTGCGGGCCCACCAGTAAGCCAGCACCACGTAACCCGAATAGAACAGGTAGTCGTAGCTGGCCGCGCCGAGTTCGTCCGGATTGGAAGCCGAACGCTGCAGCACATCCATGGTCAGCTTGCCCCATTCGGCGGCCTTGGCGCGCAGCGGGCCGATGAACTCGGCCAGCGCTTCGTTGCCCTCGTTGGCCTTGGCGAACGCCTCGATCTCTGCCAGCATCAGCTTCAGGCCGGCGCCCTGGCTGGACGCGGTCTTGCGGCCGATCAGGTCCAGCGCCTGGATGCCGGTGGTGCCTTCATACAGCGTGGTGATGCGCGCATCGCGGGCCAGCTGCTCCATGCCGTGTTCGCGGATGTAGCCGTGGCCACCGAAGCACTGCAGGGCGTTGTAGGTGTTCTCGATGCCCCATTCGGTCTGGCAGGCCTTGGAGATCGGGGTCAGGAAGCTCACCAGGGTGTCGGCGCGCTCACGCTCGGCGGCATCGTCGGCGTGGTGGGCGACGTCGATCAGGGTGGCCGCGTGCAGTGCCAGCAGACGGCTGCCTTCGACCAGTGACTTCACCGTCAGCAGCATACGGCGCACATCCGGATGGACCAGGATCGGGTCGGCCGGCTTGTCCGGGAACTTTGCGCCGCTCAGGGCGCGCGACTGCAGGCGCTCACGGCTGTACTTCAGTGCGTTCTGGTAGGCGCGCTCGGACAGGCCGATGCCCTGCAGGCCGACGCCCAGGCGCGCGGTGTTCATCATGGTGAACATGGCCTGCAGGCCCTTGTGCGGCTGGCCGACCAGGTAGCCCTGCGCACCATCGAAGTTCATCACGCAGGTGACCGACCCCTTGATGCCCATCTTGTGCTCGATCGAGCCGCAGCGCAGTGCGTTGCGCTCGCCGACGTTGCCTTCGCGGTCGACCTTGAACTTCGGGGTGACGAACAGCGAGATGCCCTTGGCACCCGGAGGGGCGTCGGGCAGCTTGGCCAGCACCAGGTGCACGATGTTGCCGGTCAGGTCGTGCTCGCCGGCAGTGATGAAGATCTTGGTGCCGGTGATCGAGTAGCTGCCATCGGCATTCGGCTCGGCCTTGGTCTTGAGCAGGCCCAGGTCGGTGCCGCAGTGCGGCTCGGTCAGGCACATGGTGCCGGTCCAACGGCCCTCGATCAGCGGCTTCAGGAAGGCCTCGTGCTGCCAGGCCTCGCCGTGCTGCTTCAGCGCTTCGATGGCGCCGTGCGAGAGCAGCGGGAAGTTGCCCCACGCCAGGTTGGCGGCGTTGATCATCTCGTTGAGCGGCACGCCCAGGGTGTGCGGCAGGCCCTGGCCGCCCAGCTCCGGCGACGCGGTCAGGCCGGTCCAGCCGCCATCGACGAACTGGTCGTAGGCCTGCTTGAAGCCGGGCGGGGTGGTCACTTCACCGGTGGCCTGGTCGAGCACGCAGCCGATCTCGTCGCCGACGCTGTTGAGCGGGGCCAGCACGGTGGCGCTGAAGCGGCCGGCTTCTTCCAGCACGGCATCGACCACGTCGGCGGTGGCGTCGGTGAAGCCCAGGCGGGCGAACAGGGGTTCGACCTTGAGCACATCGTGCAGGGCGAAACGGAGGTCGGAAAGCGGGGCGGTGTAGCTGCTCATCGGTACGTCTCGATTTGATCAGGGACAGGGGGAGCGGCGCCGGGCGCCGCGGCGGAAAGCGGGAGTCAGCGCAGCACGCCCGGCAGGCCCGGGGCCTGGTTGAGGGTGCTGCGGCTGCTGATGTCGAAGCTGCGCTGCTTCTTTTCCTGCGGCGTTGCTGCCACCGTTCCCTTCAGGCCATAGGCCAGGGTGCGGTTGCTGGCCAGCGCATCGGCCACCACCAGGCGTGCGGCCGAGCTGGGCACCAGATCGACCTGGATGACGTCGGCCGAGGTGCCGCCGATGGAAATGCCCGGCTTGGCCTGCAGGGTGCCGGCGTCGCTGTCGCCGACGGTCAGCGCCAGCGCGACGTCATCGAAGGTCATGGGCATGGAGCTGTAGTTCTGCAGGCGCAGGGCCACGGTCCAGTTGCCGTCGGCGCGCACGGTCAGCTGCTGCAGGCTGGCTGCCGGTTCCGAAACACGCTTGACGATGCCGTTGTTGCAGGCAACAAGGGCGAGGGTGCACAGGACGATCAAGGCGATACGGAAGCGGTGGAGCATGGGCGCAGGTCCTCTGGAGGGGTGCGTTGGATAAGCATACTACGGCGTATGGTCGTTTGGATCGCCTGTGGCGACCCGTCGCAGAGGGTAGCGCGTGAAGATGGCGGTCGGGCGTGCGCGGCGCCGGATGGCGCGCGCGTGGTGCGCCGGATACGACGCGGTTCAGTCGGCGGGCGTATCGCGAATCGGAGCCATCAGGCGCAGTGGGCCGAGGTCGTAGCCCATCGTCTCGGCTTTCTCTTTCAACTGTTCGAACCGGGTGCGATCCATTTCCGGCAGGCGCGAGAGGATCCACAGGTACTTACGGTCCGGCTCACCGACCAATGCCCACTGATAGTCCGGGTCCAGTGCCAGGACCCAGTAGTCGGCCCAGACCAGCGGCACCCAGCTCAGCCAGTCCGGCACGAAGCGCACCTGCAACTGGCCGGGATGGCCGGCAACCGGGCGTGCAACGCCTTCAGCAACCACGCGTTCTCCGTCGCCGTTGCGGCAGGCATTGGTGACACTGATGCGGCCATCGCGGCGCAGCCCGTAGTTGGCGGTGATCTCGCCGACGCACTGCTTCTGGAACGACACCGGAAGATGCGCGATCTCGTGCCACTGGCCTGCGTAGCGGTCGATGTCCAGCGTGTCGACTGCGCGCACCGGTTCGGCGGCGATCACCGGGGAGGCGGCCAGCAGCAGGCAGGCAAGCAGGGCGGGGCGCAGAGGCATCGGCAGGCTCCAGGCAGGAGTCTGGAGCTTAGGCGAGCGGCCACGGGCGCGTGTAAAGGTTCCATGCGCCGGCACCATTGCCGTCGTCGGTTGGGGCTACTGCTCGAACGGGCGTTGACTGCGCTCGTCGCCGTCAAAGGTAAGTGTCCGCGTATGCAACGTGCCGCAGCCCATATCCCATTTGAAGGTGTCCAGCCCTCCGCCGCCAGTTCCCTTGGAATGCAGGCGTACTGCGCCGCGGGTCAGATTGTCGGTCAGCAGCAGTTGCGCGGAGCCGTCGGCGTCCACACGGAGTCCGGCCCGGTCCCGCCACCGGTCCTCGCCCTGTCCCTTCGGGGCGTCCAGAGCAAGAGCGACGCTGTTGTCCTCGAACGTGCTCAGGCCGCCTCGCTCGGCGCCGGAAGCGTCGAAAATCAGGATGCCGGCAGCGCGGCTTCGTCGCCCTTCTTCTACGCTGTCCTGGCCAATCTCCACCCTTACCACGCCGTGCTCGTCGAGTACCTGCAGCTGCCGCGTGCTCAAATGATCGACGTGTAATGGGGCATTGCGCTGCGAAAGCAGCCAGGCCGTGACTGCGGCCAAGCCAAGCAACAATACGGACAGCCCGGCAACCAGCCATTGCAGGCGTCGCAGCGATTGCTGTAGTTGGGACAGGGAAGGGGTGTCATCCATGTCATCAGTGCTCCATGCAGTGAACCAAGGACGGTACTACAGAGACGGCAGGCACGGTCGCGCAAAAAAAAGACCTGCATTTCTGCAGGTCTCTGAAGATGGTGGCCGAAGACGGAATCGAACCGCCGACACGGGGATTTTCAATCCCCTGCTCTACCAACTGAGCTACTCGGCCAAATTGTGTGGCAACCGTGATCAAACCCGGTTTCCGGAAAAAAAAGACCCGCATTTCTGCAGGCCTTCGAAAGTGGTGGCCGAAGACGGAATCGAACCGCCGACACGGGGATTTTCAATCCCCTGCTCTACCAACTGAGCTACTCGGCCACATGTTTCGTTGCAGCGAGGTCGCTGCCAAGGACGCGTATATTACGGAGGTCGGCTGCCTTCGGCAAGCGTTTTGCCAAGATTTCTTCACATTGCCGTCTGCGCGCTCGCAAGTGCTTGATCCTCCGTTCTGGGGCGGGGCGTGGCCAGTCGATCATCGTCTGCGATGGAAATCAGCAGGTCGCCGCAAGCGCCAATGCTGCAAGGGCAAGGGCCGTGCCGGACCCGCGCCGGTCCGGGCAATGGAACGCTGTTTTCGTGGCCACCATCGGGGATCGCTGCGGCGTAGTGTCGGCACTCCTTTCTCCTGATGCTGGCAACAGCAGAGACCTGGCCATGTCCGATTCCTCGACCACCTCCCGCATCGTGCTTGCGTCGCGTCCGCAGGGGGCGCCAAGTGCAGCCAACTTCCGCCTGGAACAGGTTGCGTTGCCGTCATTGGCCGATGGCGAGGTGCTGCTGCGCAACCGCTACCTGTCGCTGGACCCGTACATGCGTGGGCGCATGGACGAGGGCCCCTCGTATGCCGCGCCGGTGGCGGTGGGCGCGGTGATGGAAGGGCAGACCGTGGCCGAGGTGCTGCAGTCCAACGCCGAGGGCGTAGCCGCAGGTGAGCTGGTGCTGGCGCCGGGTGGCTGGCAGACCCACGCGGTGCTGCCGGCCAGGGCACTGGGGCGCCGCCTGGACCCGGCCGGACTGCCGCTGAGTACCGCGCTGGGCGTGTATGGCATGCCCGGCTTCACCGCCTATTCCAGCCTGCATGAAATCGCCCGTTTGAAGCCGGGCGAGACGCTGGTCGTGGCTGCCGCGACCGGGCCGGTGGGCGCGACCGTGGCCCAGCTGGCCAAGCTGCAGGGCGCGCGCGTGGTCGCCATCGCCGGCGGCGAAGCCAAGCGTGCCTATCTGCAGACGCTGGGCGTGGACGTGGCGCTGGATCATCGCGCCGCTGATTTCGCCGCGCAGCTGCGTGCGGCGGTGCCCAGGGGTATCGACGTGTATTTCGAGAACGTAGGCGGGCACGTGCTGGATGCAGTGCTGCCGCTGCTCAACGACTTCGCCCGCATTCCGGTGTGCGGCACCATCGCCACCTACAACGAGCGGGGCGTCGAGCAGCCCGGCCCGGACCGGTTGCCCGCACTGTTCAGCCAGATCCTGCGCCAGCGCCTGACCGTGCGTGGTTTCATCGTGCACGACTTCAACCACCTGTGGCCGGAGTTCGAACGCGAGATGCCGCAGTGGCTGCGCGACGGCCGCATCCAGTACCGCGAGGATGTGGTGGAAGGGCTGGAGAATGCACCGGAGGCGTTCTTCGGGCTGTTGCAGGGGCGCAACTTCGGCAAACTGGTGGTGAAGCTGGATTGAGCGTTCGCCGGGATTCGCCGGGCATGGCCCGGCGCTACCGCGCGGTGTGCCGACCAAGGTCGGCAGCTACCGGGTTGCATCAGCCGTTGGCTGCCTTTTCCCGGCGCAGCAGTTCGCGCTTGCGCGCTACGCCCCAGGCATAGCCGGACAGGTCGCCATCGCGGCGCACCACGCGGTGGCAGGGCACGGCCACCGCCAACGGATTGCTTGCGCATGCGCGTGCGACGGCACGGCTTGAGCGCGGCGCGCCGATACGCGCGGCGATATCCGCATACGAGGCAGTCTGCCCGCGCGGAATCTGCTGCAGTGCCTGCCACACCCGTTGCTGGAACGCGGTGCCACGGATATCCAGCGGCAACGTGGCGCCTCGCGAAGGATCCTCGACCAGGCCTACGACCTGTGCCACCAGTTGCTCGTAGCCCTGGTCGGCGCCGACCAGTTCGGCTTGGCGGAAGCGTTGCTGCAACGACTGCAGCAGGGTCTCCGGATCGTCGCCGAGCAGGATCGCGACCACGCCGGTCCCGCTGCTGGCCACCAGCACGCTGCCCAGTGAGCTTTCGGCAAGCGCGAAGTGGATGACTTCGCCGCGCCCCCCTGCGCGCCATTGCTTGGGCGTCATGCCCAGCAACTTCGGTGCGTTCTCGTAGAAGCGTCCACTGGAACCGAAGCCAGCATCGTGGAAGGCGTCGGTGATGCGTTCCTGTTGTTCCAGCCCGGTGCGCAGGCGGTCGGCGCGGAGCGCGGCGGCGTACTGCTTGGGGGTCAGCCCGGTGGACTGCTTGAACAGGCGATGCAGGCGCGTCGGGCTGCAGCCAGCAATATCGGCCAGTTCCTGCAGCGAGGGTTCGTCGAGGCTGGTCTGCAGGTGGCGGCAGACCCGTTCGATGCGGTCATCGAGGGCGGTGGTGGCGGTACTGTCCATGGCCGGATTCTGGCACGTGCCGGTGCTGCGGAAACTCCGTTTCCTGCACTCACCTGTGAGGCCCGGAAACGGAGTGTTGGCGGGCCGAAGGCACGGCATCGTGGCGGCCACTTCACAACCGGTACCACGACCATGCGCCTGAACAACAAGATCGCTCTCATCACCGGTGCCAGCGCCGGTATCGGCCGCGCCAGCGCGCTGCGCTTCGCCGCCGAAGGAGCAAAGCTGGTGCTCAACGCACGGCGGCCGGAGCCGCTGCAGGCGCTGGCCAAGCAGATTCGCGCTGCCGGTGGCGAAGCCGTGGTGCATGCCGCCGACGTGGCCAACCCGGGCACGGCGCAGGCGCTGGTCGATCTGGCCCAGCAGTCATTCGGCGGCCTGGACATCGCGCTCAACAATGCCGGCATGCTCGGCCCGGGCGTGCCGGCGGCGGAGTTTCCGGTGGATGCCTGGCGCGAGGTGATGGCCACCAATCTCGACGCCGCGTTCCATGCGGCACGCGCGCAGCTGCCGGCACTGCTGGCGCGCGGCGGCGGCTCGCTGGTGTTCGTCGGTACCTTCGTCGGCCACACCGTGGGATTCCCGGGCATGGCGGCCTATGCGTCAAGCAAGGCCGGGCTGATCGGCCTGAGCCAGGTGATCGCTGCCGAGTACGGTGCGCGCGGCGTGCGCAGCAACGTACTGCTGCCCGGTGGCACCGATACGGAGATGGGCCGGCAGGCCGCACCGACCGGCGATGCCCGCGACTTCGTGCGCTCGCTGCACGCACTCAAGCGCCTCGCCGAGCCGGAGGAGATCGCCAATGCGGCGCTGTTCCTGGCCAGCGATGAGAGCAGTTTCGTTACGGGCACCGCGATGCGCGTGGAGGGTGGGGTGTCGATCACCCGTACCTGAGCGCGGTCACGTGCGTGGTGAGTAGCGAATGCCGCTGCTGGCCATGAAGCCTTTCGGATCGAAACGGGCCCAGGCTTCGCCCCAGTTGAACCGGGCGCAGCCGCCGGTCAGTTTTCGCCCCAATGCCGTGGCCAAGGTGCGGCGCATGAACGCGACTTCGGCATCGATCGCTGCCTGGGTTGGCCAGCCGTCTTCCAGTGTTGCACCGGGTAGATCGACGCCCATCGTCACCATGTCGAGCTGTTGCCCGTGGAAGCACAGGCTGATGCCAGCGGGCGCACCGCCCAGGCTGAGCCGGTGCAGGCTGAGCCAGTGATAGCCGGTGCCGACATCACGCTCCCCACTTGCCAAGGCGGTAAAGGCGATGCGCGCTTCATCCAGTGAGAGCGTGGGGCAGATCAAGGCCGGCAGATTGCCGAGCTGGATGCTGCCGTCGGTCGCATCGAGGCGCATCGGCACGGCGTGTGCTGCGTGCTGGACAGAAGAGGGCATGGCATACCGGTGGGCGTGGTGCCTCGGATTCTGGCTGCACGGGGGCCGCAGCGGCAAGCCAGTGCCTGCACATGACGTTGGCACAGGACTGACCTGTGGCTTACCCGGCAACCTCTAGCGTGATGGGCAACGTTGGCGTTCCGCCGGCGAGGGAGATTTCAATGAACGAGCGAGGCAAGGATCAGGACCCGAAGCAGGGCATCCAGGAAAGCCGCCAGGACAGGAAGCAGGACGACGTGGCCAAGCAGCGGCCGGGGCAGCGCGATCAACAGGTGCGCGATACGCACTCGCGCAGCCCGCAGCGCAAGGACGGCGGCGAGGAGCCGGCCTGAGCCGCGGGCGCTGAAAAGAAAAAACCCGCAGATCACGGAGATCTACGGGTTCTTCTGAATAGTGGTGGAGCCAAGGAGGATCGAACTCCTGACCTCGTCATTGCGAACGACGCGCTCTCCCAGCTGAGCTATGGCCCCACGGCAGACTTTCAGTGTAGCGCCGCCTGCCGGGCTTGCCAAGCGCCGGGCCGGGACGGCGGCAGGCGTGGATCTGCCGCCGTCCCCAGCCGGTTCAGGCCAGCGCCTGGCGCAGCAGATCGCCCGCGCGCTGTACCGCCATGCCGCTGGAAACAGCCACGTCCTGCAGGTGGATGCAGGCGTGGATCATCCCCGGCAGCCGCTCCAGCGTGCAGTCGACACCCGCAGCCTGCAGGCGGTGCGCGTACTGCTCGGCCTCGTCGCGCAGCGGGTCGTGCTCGCAGCTGAGCACGGAGGCTGGCGCCAGCCCCTGCAGGTTGCTTGCGTGGGCGGGCGAGGCCAGTGCCGGCGGTGGATCCAGATCCATCCCACCCAGATAGGCCTGCCAGCAGCGCTGCATCAGTTCGGCGCTGAGGTAGTAGCCGCTGGCGTACTCACGGTAGGAGTCGCTGCCCATGCCGGCATCCAGCGCGGGGTACAGCAGCAGCTGATGGCGCGGCTGCGGCAGGCCGAGAACACGCAGCAGCAGGCAGCAGGCGGCAGCGAGATTGCCACCGGCACTGTCGCCCCCGATCGCCAGTCGTTGCAGGTCCAGGCCCAGGCCTGCGGCGTTGATCTGCAGCCACTGCCAGGCGTCAGCGACATCATGCAGCGGCACCGGGAACGGATGCTCCGGGGCCAGGCGGTAGCCGACCGCCACCACGACGCAGCCGCTGGCATTGGCCAGCGCGCGGCAGGGGCCGTCATAGACCGCCAGCGAACACTGGAACCAACCGCCGCCGTGGGCGAACAGCAGAGCCGGTACCGGTCCGTCGGGAAGCCCTTCCGGCGTGTAGAAACGCAGCTCCAGCGCATGCCCGTCGCGCGCGATTACCGTGTGTTCGATCACATGCGCAACCGGCTGTGGTGCTCCCTGCAACTGTGGCAGCGCGTTCTCGCTGATCGCCCGCAGTTCGCGCAGGTCTTCCGGCAGCGCATGGGCGGCGACGGCGTCGACGAACTGCTGCAGCGCCGGTTCAAGCAGCATGGCGTGCCTCCTGCAGGAACGGCAGCAGCTGTGCAAGGAACGCCTGCGGCGCTTCTTCCATGATGAAGTGGCCGCAGCCCGGCACGATGCTGCCGCGCACATCATCGGCATGCGGTTGCAGGGTCAGCATCGGCGCATCGCCGGTGGCGTGTTCGGCGCCGATCGCCAGCACCGGCATCGGCAAACGGTGCTGCGCACGCAGCTTGTTCTGGCGGATCGTTTCCGGAATCGCGCGGTACCAGGCGAAGCCCGCCCTCAGGGCGCCAGGGCGGCTGTAGGCGGCAATATAGGTATCGGCGGCCACCGCATCGCGCCGGTACGACCAGCGGTCGAACATGAATTCCAGGTAGGCGCGCTCGCGCCCCGTAATCAATGCTTCCGGCAGGTCGGCCACCTGGTTGAACATGAAGTGCCAGAGGAAGATGTTGTCAGCCGGTGCGGCGAAGATGCCCGGTTCCGGCGCCAGGCCGGGAATCACCGCTTCGGTGACCGCCAGCTGGCGCACGGCCTGCGGCTGATCGCTGGCCAGCGCATAGGCGATCCACATGCCGATGTCATGCCCGACCACCTGGTAACGGTCGTGGCCCAGCGCCCGCATCGTCTGGTGCAGGACGGCGGCGGCACTGCCAGTGTCATAGCCGTGGATGGGGCGGTCGGACTCGCCGATGCCGGGCGGATCAACCGCGATCGCTTCGAAACCGGCCTCGGCCAGCGCGTGCAGCACGTGGCGCCAGGCGTACCAGGTCTGCGGCCAACCGGGAATCAGCAGCACGGGTTCACCGTGACCCGCGGATACGCAATGCACGCGCTGGCCATCGATGCGCAGGTAGTGGTGGCGCAGGGCGTCGTCGCCGGCAGCGCCAGCGGAAAGGGAAGTGGTCATGAGGGAGTGCTCCGTTGGGGCTCAGGCGATGCCGAGCATGTGCTGCATCTGTGTGGTGCTGATCGGTGCACCGGCAAAGTCGTCGAAGATCTTGTCGGTGACCGGAATGATGTGGTCGCGGATGAACGCGGCACCTTCGCGCGCGCCGGCTTCCTGGTCCTTCAGGCAGCACTCCCATTCCAGCGTTGCCCAGCCCTGGTAGTCGTACTGGGCCAGCTTGGAGAAGATCGACTTGAAGTCGACCTGGCCGTCGCCCAGCGAGCGGAAGCGGCCGGCGCGCTCGGTCCAGTCGGCATACCCGCCATAGATGCCCTGGCGCCCGCTCGGGCGGAACTCCGCATCCTTGACGTGGAACATGCGGATCAGCGGGTGGTAGATGTCCAGGTACTCCAGGTAGTCCAGCTGCTGCAGCACGAAGTGGCTGGGATCGAACAGGATGCGGCAGCGCGGGTGCTGGTCGACGCGTTCGAAGAAGCGCTCGAAGCTGGTGCCGTCATGCAGGTCTTCGCTGGGATGGATCTCGTAGCAGAGGTTGATGCCGTTGTCCTCGCAGGCATCGAGGATCGGCCGCCAGCGTCGTGCCAGTTCGTCGAACGCCGCGTCGATCAGGCCCGGCGGGCGCTGCGGGAACGGGAACAGATACGGCCAGGCGAACGAGCCGGAGAAGGTGCCCATGTCCTGCAGGCCGAGACGGCGTGACGCGCGGGCGGCCAGGTGCAGCTGCTGCTGCGCCCATTCGCTGCGGGCCTTCGGGTTGCCGCGCAGTGCTTCGGGGGCGAAGCCATCGCAGAGCTCGTCGTAGGCCGGATGCACGGCCACCAGCTGGCCGAGGATGTGGGTGGTCAGTTCGCTGACCTGCAGGCCGTGCTCGGCCAGGGTGCCGCGGAGGTCGTCGCAGTAGTCCTGGCTGTCGGCAGCCGTGGCTAGGTCGAACAGGCGTCCATCCCACGCGGGAATCTGCAGCGCCTTGAAGCCGTGGCCGGCGGCCCACGCGGCAATGCTGGCGAGGCTGTTGAACGGGGCCTGGTCGCCGGCGAACTGCGCCAGGTGCAGGCTGGGGCCCTTGAGGGTCTGCATGTGTTGCTCCAATTGTTTGTCGCTCAACAAAGAATAGGCGCGACCCTCGCGGTGGTCAACACCCGCGTTACACTGCGCGCCTCACTGGAGCAGGCAGGCAGATGGCAGGGCGACCGCGCGAATTCGACAGGGACCAGGCGTTGCGCAAGGCGATGCTGCTGTTCTGGCAGCACGGCTATGAAGGCACGTCGATGTCGGCACTGGTGGAAGCACTGGGCATCGCCTCTGCACGCATCTATGCCGCGTTCGGCAGCAAGGAGCAGTTGTTCCGCGAAGCCGTTGCGCTGTACGAGGAAGGCGAGGGCGGCTTCGCGCCGCGCGCGCTGGAGCAGGCCACGCTGCGCGAGGCGATCGGGTCCATGCTGCGTGACGCCGTGTTGACCTACACCCGGCGCGGGCGGCCACACGGTTGCCTGGTGGTGTCCTCGGCCAGCAGCGTGTCGCCCGATGGCGAGGGCGTACGGGACTGGCTGGCCAGCCATCGTCGCCAGCGTACGGCGGCGATCATTGCGCGGCTGCAGCAGGCGCAGGCCGAAGGGCAGCTGGCCGGCGATGTGGCGGTGCAGGCACTGGGCGATCACTTCGCCACGGTGCTGCACGGCATTTCGGTGCAGGCCCGTGACGGCATCAGCCGCGAGCGGCTGCTGGCGATGGTCGATGTGGCGTTGACCCCGCTGCCCTGAGTCAAGCCTTCGGGGCGTGCCGAATGCCCGGTGACTGTGCCGAAACCGCTTGTTTCGCCGGGTTTGGGTGCTGCGCAACGAAATCGTAACAATTTGGGGGATAATGGCGGCTTGCGCAGTTATCCTCCTTTTTGCCGCCCGGCTCGCGCAGGCCGCACGGACGCCTCCTCAGAGCATTTCATGCCCTCCCATTCCGATTCCCGCCGCCTGTCGGGTATGTCGTCTTC
Source organism: Stenotrophomonas sp. 86428_Sma (assembly GCF_056481585.1). Lineage (NCBI taxonomy): Bacteria > Pseudomonadati > Pseudomonadota > Gammaproteobacteria > Lysobacterales > Lysobacteraceae > Stenotrophomonas > Stenotrophomonas sp. 86428_Sma. Next base: position 3,413,409 of record NZ_CM151156.1, on the reverse strand, counting down.
CTTCGTTTCCTTCCGCCGCCATCCGCTGGCCCTGGCCTGTGCCGGCCTGGCCCTGGTCGGCAGCTTCGGCGCCGCCGCACAGGACAGCGCGCCGACCCCGACCGGCCTGGACACGATTACCGTGACCGCCGAACACCGTGAGCAGAACCTGCAGGAAGTGCCGGTCTCGGTGGGCGTGGTGCAGGGCGAGCGCATGCGCGACTTCACCGCCGGCGGCGACGACACCCTGCTGGCGCTGTCCGGCCGCGTGCCGAGCCTGTATGCGGAAACCACCACCGGTCGCATCTTCCCGCGCTTCTACATCCGTGGCCTGGGCAACATCGACTTCTACCTCGGTGCCTCGCAGCCGGTGTCGATCATCCAGGACGACGTGGTGCTGGAACACGTGGTGCTGAAGTCCAACCCGGTCTATGACGTGGACCAGGTGGAAGTGCTGCGCGGCCCGCAGGGCTCGCTGTTCGGCCGCAACACCACCGCCGGCATCATCAAGTTCGACACCCTGAAGCCGACCCAGGACTACACCGGCCGCGTCAGCGCCAGCTACGCGTCCTACAACAGCGTGTCGATCGACGGCGGCTTCGGTGGCCCGATCAACGACATCGCCTCGTTCCGTGTGTCGGCCCTGTACCAGCACCGCGACGATTACGTCGACAACACCTACAAGGGTCCGAGCGCCGACGGCACGGTCAGCCCGAAGAAGAACGCCATGGGCGGCTTCGATGACCGCAACGTGCGCGCCCAGCTGCTGCTGACCCCGAGCGACCAGTTCTCGATCCTGGCCTCGGCCCACGCCCGTGATTACGAAGGCACCTCAACCCTGTTCCTGCGCGGTGCGCTGACCAAGGGCTCGAACAAGACCGACGTGCCGCGCGACAAGGTCGCCTACGACGAAGCCGGCAACAACCCGCAGGCGTACAAGACCTATGGCGGTTCGGTGAAGGCGCGTTATGACTTCGGCGCGATCGACTTCACTTCGATCACCGCCTACGAAACCACCTCCGGTTACAGCCGTGGCGACACCGACGGCGGCGCCGCGGTGAACTTCCCGGTCAACGGCGTGCCGAACGGTTACGGCCAGTCGATGGGCCGCATCCGTGACCTGGACCAGTGGACCCAGGAATTCCGCCTGGCCAGCCATGACGACAGCGCCCTGCAGTGGCAGGCCGGTGCGTTCTACTTCAACGGCAGCGACACCACCGACTTCTACCAGCGCGCGTGGTTCCTGCAGGGCGCGGCCCGCAACCCGAACAACTGGGTGCGCCTGCGCAACAAGAATACCTCGTGGGCCGGTTTCGGCCAGATCAGCTACGCCTTCACCGACAAGTTCACCGTCACTGCCGGCCTGCGCCAGACCAAGGACGAGAAGCACACCCGCCTGCTGAAGACGGCTGACACTGCCGCTGGCGTGGTCACCTACAAGGGCCGCACCGACGTCAAGATGTCCGACACCACCCCGAGCTGGGATCTGAGCGCGATGTATCAGATCACGCCGGACGTGAGCGTCTACGCCAAGGTCGCACGCGGCTTCCGCGGCCCGACCATCCAGGGCCGTTCGGCGGTGTTCAATGCCGACTTCACCACCGCTGATTCCGAGACCATCCTGTCCTGGGAAGCGGGCGTGAAGAGCAGCCTGTGGGACAACCGCCTGCGCCTGAACGCCACCGCGTTCACCTACACCGTCAACGACATCCAGCTCAACGGCAACGATTCGGACGGCAACGGCGTGCTGTTCAACGCCGACAAGGCCAAGGCCTACGGTTTCGAAGCGGACATGGAGCTGCGTCCGATCCCGAACCTGACCCTGAGCGCCGGCCTGAGCCTGCTGCACAGCGAGATCAAGGACAAGCGCGTGTACGCGCAGGTCTGCGGCCTCAATGGCCAGGTGGTGTGCACCGTCGGCGACCCGACCATCAAGGTCGGTGCCAACACCTTCGCGCAGATCGACGGCAACCCGCTGCCGAACGCGCCGAAGTACAACGTCAACCTGGCGGCCCGCTACGACTTCCCGGTGAGCGACGCCGGCACCATGTTCGTCTCCACCGACTGGAACAAGCAGGGTTACACCAGCTTCGTGCTGTACGACAGCAAGGAGTTCAACTCCAAGGGTGACTTCGAGGGTGGCCTGAAGATCGGCTACTCGGGCAACTACGGTGCCTACGAAGTGGCGCTGTTCGCGCGCAACATCACCAACGAGAAGAACCTCAAGGGTGTGATCGAGAACTACATGGCCGCGGTCTACAACGAGCCGCGTACCGTCGGTGTCTCGCTGAACATGAACTGGTAATGCGCTGTCGCGATGGCGGGCCAGCCTGCCATCGCACTGCCTGAATCAAGAGGGCGGCCCGGTGATCCGGGCCGCCCTTTTCGTTGCGTCAGACCGCAGTGAGGTCGCTGTCCTGGCTGCGCTGGCCGAAGGTCAGGGCCCAGGTGGCGCTGTCCACCTGCTGGCGGTCCTGTTCCTGCTGCTTGCGTGCGCGGCTGGCACCGAACCAGCGGCCCTCGCCGTTGATCAGCGGCGCCATGCGCACCACGTCCACATACTCCGGATCGATCTCGCTGGCGCGCTGCAGCCAGGTCAGCGCCAGGAACGCATTGGCCGGGACGCCGTTGCCGAAGTGGTAGACGTCGGCCAGGTAGCCGGCCGCCCACAGTTTGTCGTCGTCCTCACCGCGCCACCACAGCGGAATCAAGGCGCGTTCGACCGCTTCGCGCTTGTGCGCGTCGGCCTGGCCATCGAATGCCAGGCAGGCCAGGTTGCGGCAGGTCGGGCCCCACACGCGCTCACCGGCGTCGGCTTCGCGCAGGCAGCGCAGGTACAGCTCGCGCGCACGCGCTTCATTATCCGCGCCGCCTGCAGCGACGAGGCGCACGGCCAGGTTGTAGGTGGCGATCAGGTCGCCGCCTTCGACGGCACGCTCCTGCCAGTACAGGGCTTTCTGGGCATCGACGAAGTCCGGCTGGTCGCGGCCGCCCAACCGGCCTTTGTACAGGTCGCACAGCGCGGCCATCGCACCGGCGTCGCCGTCGTCGGCCATGCGCTGCAACAGCGACAGGCCTGCGGCCTGCGAGACATCGCAGAACAGATTGGAAGCGAAGGTGACCGTGGACGTCTTCTGCTGCGCCGCCAGTTTCAGGGCGCGCTGCAGCAGGGGGTGCGCACGTGCCGGATCGGCTGCCTGGCCGAGCAGCCCATGCTCGATGGCGGTTGCGGCCCAGAGCAGGCCGAGCGCGGAATCACCTTCGCGCGCGGCGTAGTCCACCACCTGCGCGAACAGCGCTTCGGCGCCGTCAACATGGGCGAACCAGGTGCAGGCTTCCAGGCTGCTGAAACCTCCGTGCAGGACCATGTCTCGATCCAGCACCCAGGCCTGCTGCAGGTCCTCAAGCACGGCCTGCATGCATCCGGCATCCCATTGCACCTGGTCTTCGATCTCCTCGATGCGCCCGAGATGAAAGCGGAGTGCAGCACGCTGGGTCAGGACTTCAGCACGCACGTAGCCCTCCAGGTGCCAGTCAAGGATCTGTGCATACGCGCGCTCATGCACGGCTACCGCTTCGGCATCCCCGCGGCGCGGCAGGTCTCCCATCCAGTCCTGTTCCTTGCACCAGCGCAACGCATTGCGCTGTGCCAGCTCCAGGCCACGACACCAGCCGCCATCGATGAAATCCTCCATCGCTTCGTGACTGCCGCCCCAGCGCGGGTACAGGTAGTAGAGGGTGTCTTCCAGCGTGCCCAGGTCGTCCGGTCGCTGCTCCAGCACCAGGCGCATCCAGTACGCGAGAGGCGCATCGAAATCGTCCTCGCTGCGATCGCGCAGCAACGTGGGCAGCGTATCCGGCAGCGTCTGCAACGGGGCACCGAAGCGCGAAAGCAGCTGCAATGCCTGCGGCCAGGCTTGCGGATAGTGCTCGGCCAAGGCGGCTTCATCGGATTCGGGCGATTGCCCCGCCTGCAGTGCGCGCAGCCAGTTTGGCTCGCGCAGGTAGCTGGTGATGCGCTTGATGCCATCCAGCGCCAACGCCGGGCGCTGCGACAGCGCGATCGCCTGCAGGTAGGCATGCACGGCGTGGTCGCGTGCCTGCTGTGCGGCCAGCCACTGGCTGTCTTCCACCAGTGCGGCCACATCGGCGCTGCGCAGGGCGCCAGCGGCCGACTCCCAGCAGGCACCCAGGCGCAGGTGTGCGTAATAGCTGTGGGGAGCGGCGGCAACCCATCGTTGCGCCTGCTGCAGGCGCTCATCCAGGGGCAGCGCCGTGTCCTGCAGGTTGCGCAGGCGCCAGCGGATGCCGGGCAGCGGCCGGGTGCCGTTCAGCCAGGCCTGTTCGTGTGGGGCAAGCAGCGCCTCAAGTGCTGCATGGTCGTGTTCCTGCAGCGCGGTGCGCGCCTGCGCGCGCCAGGCCAGGTCGTCCATGGAAAGGCCGTCTTTTACAAGTCCATTTGTCATCTGATGCAATCCAACAATAGCGGGGACGCTATTGGACAGGCCCGCGCCCGCGTCGGCAAGCATGGCAGATGCTCATGTTTGCGGCGCCGGCGCCGGCGCCGGGTTGCCCGGCGCCGGTTGATCTCAGTGTGCGGGCAGCAGCGCCTGCAACCGCGATTCCAGTTCCTGCTGGCGCCAGCCGGCCAGTGCTGCCGGCCATTGGCGGCGTTCCAGATAGCTTTCCAGATGCTTGCGGGAGGCCAGCACGCCATCCGGCAGGCCCAACTCGCGGCTGCGCTCGGCCACCGCGTCTTGAAGCTTCTTCACCGCCTGCTTGTTGCTGTCGTTGGCGGGTAGCGCCAGCGGTGCCCCGGCCTCATCGGCCAGCGGTGTGGACAGCGCCTGCCAGACCGCGCCGGCCAGCTTGCGCGGTGCCTTCGGGAACTGCTCGAACAGCTTGCCCAGCGCAGCCTCGTCGGCCGGTGGCGTGCGCGCCAGGGTGGCGGCCAGTTCGTTGTCCAGGATCCAGCTTCGCGGGCGGTCGCTGTTGCGTGCCTGCACATCACGCCAGCGCAGCAGGCGCAGCAGGCGGTGCTGTGCGGCCGCGTCGAGGAACTGCGCCGAGCGCATCGCCAGATGCGGCCAGCGGTCTTCGTCATTGGCGACGCTGGCCAGCAGGCGCTCGCCATCGTCGTGCAGCCACTGCTGGCGGCCGAGTGCCTGCAGCTTGGCATCAATGGCGTCATGCAGCGCGAACAGGTGCTCGACGTCGTCGGCGGCATACTGCAGCTGCGACTCCGAAAGCGGGCGGCGCATCCAGTCCGAACGGGTTTCGCCCTTGGCCAGGGCGACGCCGGTGATTTCCGCCACCAGCTTCTGGTAGCCCATGCCGCCGCCGATGCCGGCCAGCGCAGCACCGATCTGGGTGTCGAACAGCGGCCGTGGCAGCACGCCGCACGCCCACTTGAAGGCGACCAGGTCTTCGCTGGCGCTGTGCATCACCTTGGTGATGGATTCATCGGCCAGCCACGGCGCCAGCGCCTCGGTCATGCCGGGAATCAGCGGGTCGATCAGCAGGATGTCCTGCCCGATCGCCATCTGCACCAGGGCCAGCTGCGGCCAGAAGGTGCGCTCACGGATGAATTCGGTATCCAGGCCGATGCGGGTCGGGCGCTGCTGGAAGTACGCATCCAGCTCGGCGGGGGTGGTGATCCAGGTTGCCACGGGTCAGGGCCTACTACTCGGGTTTGCTCAGGCAGGGGAGAATAGCCTAACGTCGGTGCGCGTCCGTGCCGAAGGAGGCTCTGCTTGCGTTTTTCGTTGTCGCCCGTGCTGTGCACCGCCCTGGCCTTGGCCCTGGCCGGCTGCACGCCGTCGCCCCCCACGGCAACGGACCGGAGTGCCGGGGAACAGGCGCGCCCGTCCGCGGACGCAGACAGCGACGAGCGCCCGCAGGCCGGGCAGGGCAGCGTGACCATCGCCGGTGAGGATGCCGCCGAGGATGTACAGCAGTGGACGCCGCCGCGGGTGGACCGCCAGGGCCGCAGCCTGGCCCAGTTGCGCCGCGCCGCCGAGCAGGCGTTCGCCGAAGGACGGCTCTATGAGGATGCCGATGCCGCCATCCCGCTGTGGCTGGCGGTACAGGAAGAGGATCCGGATGACCGCCAGGCTCGCCAAGGCCTGCAGCGCGCCCGCCAGCGCCTGCAGCAGCAGGCGGATGCGTTGCTGGTGCGGCCGCTGAAGCAGCGCGAGGCGCTGGCTGAGGCCAGCCGCCAGGCGCTGGTGTTGCTGACGCTGGCGCCAAAGGACGAAAAGGTGCGTGCGCTGCAGGGACGGGTGGAGCTTGCCCAGCGTGTGGTGGCCTATAACCGCGCCGGCGAAGAGGACCTGCGCTCGGACCGGATCGGTGAAGACGGGGATGGGGCCATCGGCAACTTCCGTGAGGCACTGGCACTGGATGAGGACAACAGCCGCGCACGGCAAGGACTGGCCGCGGCCGAAAGTGGACTGATCCGCCGCGCCGAAGACGCGGCACGCACGCGTGATTTCGCCAGCGCCGGCACCTGGCTGGCCGAAGCGAGCAAGGTGCGCGACTCGTCGCCCACCATCGCCGACGCGTTCGAGCGCATCGAGCAGATCCGTGCGGCGGCATTGCTGCAGCTGCGCGATGACGGCCTGCGCGACCTGTCCACGCCGCAGGGCCTGAAGCCGGCGCGCGAGAAACTGGCCGAGGCCCTGCGCATCGCCCTGCCGGGAGACGCGGTGGTGGCCCAGCTGCGTGAGCGTATCGACCTGGCCACCCACTACGGCAGCTTCCGCCCTGGACAGGTGTTCAGCGACGCCATGCGCGATGGCGGACGCGGGCCGCAGATGGTGGTGGTGCCGCATGGCGGTTTCCAGATGGGCGCCGGCGATGCCGAGCCGGGCTCGAGCGATGCCGAGCGACCATCGCACTATGTGCGCTTTGATCGAGGCTTTGCGATGGCGATCACCGAGGTCACGGTCAGCGATTTCCAGCGCTACGTGAAGGCGACCAATGCGCGCCCACGGGCGACGCGGCGCGGCCATTCGGTGGTCTATGACGAACGCAGCGGCAACTTCATCCGCCGCAGCGGCGTGGACTGGCGCTCGGATTACGACGGTGGCCGCGCGATGGCCAATTCGCCGGTGATGCACGTCAGCATCCGCGATGCCGAAAACTATGCGGCATGGTTGTCCGAGCAGACCGGGCGCAGCTACCGGTTGCCCAGTGAAGCAGAGTTCGAGTACGCGCTGCGCGGTGGCAGCAGTGGTCGCTACCCCTGGGGCGATGCCGGCACGCCGCCGCCGGGCAGCGGCAATTTCACCGGCAGCAAGGACGTGTCGCCGTCCGGGCGGCATTGGCACAACGCCTTCATCGGCTATGGCGATGGCTGGTGGGGGCCGGCACCGGTAGGGAGTTTCCAGGCCAATGCCTTCGGCCTGCACGACATGGGCGGCAATCTCAGCGAATGGGTGGCCGATTGCTGGCATGCCAGCTACCGGCGCGCGCCCTCCGATGGCGCCGCCTGGTTCAACCCGGGCTGCCGCGCACGGGTGATCCGGGGCGGCAACTGGGCCAATGCGCCGGAGCAGACCCGTGCCGCCTGGCGGCAATCCCAGGACTCGGATACCACCAACGCGCGCATCGGCTTCCGCCTGGTACGCGGCATCTGATCGGCGGCCGGCTTCACCCGTTGCTGGCATCGGCGCACTAAGATTGCGCCGTGCCCGCCGGCCGGCGGGGCCTGCTGGAAGCCGACCCGATGCGCAATGATCCCTTCTCCCGCTCGCCGCAAGGCCCGCAACGGCGCGGCCTGTTCGGCAACATCCGCTGGTGGGTGCTGTTGCTGGCCGCCGGCTATGCGGTCTTCTACTGGTTTTCCAACCGCACGGTGGATCCGTATACCGGCGAGAAGGTGATGATCGACAGCAGCCTGGATGCGCGGCAGGAGACCGCTTTGGGGCTGCAGGCCTACCAGCAGATCCTGTCGCAGGAACGGCCGATGGATCCCAATGCGCCGATCGCGCGCGATGTGCGTGACATCGCCCAGCGGCTGATTACCAAGGTCGATGTGGTGGAGACCGCGCTGGCCCAGGAGCACGGCGTGCAGCCGGCGCATTTCGCGCGGGATTTCCAGTGGGAAGTGAATGTGATCCCGTCCGAGCAGGCCAATGCGTTCTGCCTCCCGGGCGGCAAGATGGCGGTCTACACCGGGCTGGTGCCGGTGGCGCGCACCCGTGATGCGATGGCGGTGGTGATGGGCCATGAGATTGCCCATGCGCTGCTGCGCCACGGTGCACAGCGGATGGCCCAGCAGAAGCTGACCCAGATCGGGCAGGTGGCCGGCGCCGCCAGCGGCATGGATGCGCAGCAGCAACAGATGATGATGTCGGCGATGGGTTATGGGTATCTGCTGCCGTATGCGCGCAGCCACGAGACGCAGGCCGATGAAGTGGGGCTGATGCTGGCCGCGGCAGCGTGCTTCGATCCACGCGAGGCGGTGCCGCTGTGGCAGCGCATGAGCCAGGCCAGCGGTGGCCAGGCGCCGCCGGAATTCTCCTCGACCCATCCCAACCCGGGTACCCGCATCCAGAACCTGCAGGCGCTGATGCCGAAGGCACTCGAGTACCGGCAGAAGTTCTGCGAGCAGGCAAAGTAGGGGGTTGTTCGGCAGGGCTGCGCCCTGCACCTGCTACAAGCCAGAGCAACAGCAACAGCAACAGCAACAGCAACAGCGTGCATTCCGTGGGATGGCGGGGTGGGTCCGGTTGCGGGAGACGCCGTAAACCCGTCCATGGGGGCTTGGCCGCGGCATCCATGCCGCGGACACTCCCGCAACCGGACCCGCCCCGCCTTCGACAGATTCTCGCGACCTGCAGTAGATCCACGCCATGCGTGGATGCTCTTCGATCTCGATTCGAAATATTCGATTCCGATGGAGATTCATCCACGCATGCGTGGATCTACCGTGTTGACCAAGGTCGACAACTACCAACAGCCACCGGAATCTGTCAGAGGCGGGGCGGTGTGGTTGTGCAGGACCGTTGGCGCCATGGATGGCGCCATCGAGCCCCCATGGATGGGTTTACGGCGTGTCCTGCACAGCCACACCGCCCCGCCATCCCACGGAGTACAAGCTTTGGCTGTTGCTTCGGCTGTTGCTGTTGCTTGAACGCTTCTGCAGGTGCAGGGCGCAGCCCTGCCGAACACCCCTTTACTTGACCTGCACCTCGATCACGCCGTCGCCAACACGGGCCTGCAGGGCGTCACCAGGCTGCACCTGGTCGACGTGCCGCACCAGGGCACCATCATCGCTGCGGGTCAGGATGCTGTAGCCACGTGCCACAGTCGCCAGCGGGCTGACCGCTTCCAGCGAACGCGCCAGCCCGCGCAGGCGCAGTGCATCGCGTTCCAGCAGACGCTGCATCGCAATCTGCGGGCGCCCGCGCAGGGCAGCCAGACGGCGCTGCATCGCATCGAGCTGGCGCTGCGGATGGTGCCCGCGTAGCACCGCCGCCGCATGGCGCAGGCGCGCGGCACGGCGTTCCTGCTGCTGGTTGAAGGCGGCATGCAGGCGCCGACCCAGATCCAGTTGGCGGCGGCGCAGCAGGTCCAGCCGCGCCTGCGGGCTCTGTGCGTTCAGGCGCAGCAGGGCACGATCGGCGCGCTGCATCGCCTGCTGCATTGCATGCCGTTGCAGCTGCACCATGCGCGCCGCCGTGCGGCGCAGGCGCAGGGCCAGTTCGCGCTGGTCGGGTACCAGCAGCTCGGCCGCCACCGACGGCGTCGGTGCGCGCAGGTCGGCGGCAAAATCGCTGAGGCTGAAGTCGGTTTCGTGTCCCACCGCCGACACCACCGGGGTGCGGCTGGCGGCGATCGCTCGGGCAAGGGCTTCATCGTTGAAGGCCCACAGGTCTTCCAGCGAGCCGCCGCCGCGGGTCAGCAGGATCACGTCGTAGCGGCCACTGGCGTCGGCGGCCTGCAGCAGGCGGGTGATCTGCGCGGCGGCACTGCTGCCCTGGACCAGGGTCGGCAGCAGGTCCACTTCCAGCAGTGGGAAGCGGCGGCCGAGCACGCTCAGCACGTCGCGTACGGCGGCACCGGTGGGCGAGGTGATCACTGCCAGGCGCTGCACGTGCGCCGGCAGCGGCCGCTTGCGTGCGGGGTCGAACAGGCCCTCGGCCTCCAGGCGTGCCTTCAGCTCCTCGAAGGCGCGGCGCAGTGCGCCTTCGCCGGCTTCCTCCATGTGGTCCAGCACCATCTGGTACTCGCCACGGGCGTCGTACAGGGTCACCTTGCCGCGCACCAGCACGCGCATGCCTTCGCGCGGCACGAACTTCAGGTACTGCGCCTTCATCCGGAACATTGCCGCGCGCAGCTGCGCACGCGCGTCCTTCAGGGTGAAATACAGATGCCCGGAGGCAGGACGCGCCACGCTGCCCAGTTCGGCCTCGACCCAGATCGCCGGGAAGCTGCCTTCCAGCAGGTCGCGCGCCAGGGTGTTGAGCTGGCTGGGGGTGAAGATGTCGTTGTTGCGTGGCTGCATGGGAACGGCGTGCTGCGGGCGGAACGGGGGCTCAGGATCGCACGTCAGCGCACCGTGTGCTGGCCCAGCGCCCACTGCACGTGTTCACGCACCAGCGGCGAGGGATCATCGACGCGGGTATGCAACGCGGCCAACGCTTCGGCCGAGGACGGTGCATTGCCCAGTGCCACGGCGATGTTGCGCAGCCAGCGTTCATGGCCGCTGCGCCGGATCGGGCTGCCTTCGGTACGGCGCAGGAATTCAGCTTCGTCCCAGGCAAACAGCTGGTCCAGACGGGCAGTGTCGAGGTTGTTGCGCGCGCGGAAATCGGCTTCGTCGGTACGCTTGGCGAACTTGTTCCAGGGGCAGACCAGCTGGCAGTCGTCACAGCCGTAGATGCGGTTGCCGATCAACGGCCGCATGTCTTCGGGGATGGCACCGTCGTGCTCGATGGTCAGGTAGGAAATACAGCGCCGCGCGTCCAGCCGCTGCGGGCCGGTGATAGCCTGGGTCGGGCAGACATCGATGCAGCGCGTGCAGGTGCCGCAGTGTGCCGTGGCCGGTGCATCGATCGGCAGCGGGATATCGATGTAGATCTCGCCGATGAAGAACCAGGAGCCGCCATGGCGGTCGATCAGGCAGGTGTGCTTGCCGATCCAGCCCAGGCCGGCATTGCGCGCCAGTGCGCGTTCCAGCACGGGCGCCGAATCGACGAACACGCGGTAGCCCAGCGGTGCCACTTCATCGTTGATCTGCGTGGCCAGCTTCTGCAGGCGGTTGCGCATCAGCTTGTGGTAGTCGCGGCCCAAAGCGTAACGGGCCACGTAGGCGCGGCCCGGGTCGGCCAGGGTTGCCCAGGCTTCGGTGTCGTCCTTGTGGCTGTAGTCCATGCCTACCGAGATCACCCGCACGGTGCCGGGCAGCAGTTCGGCCGGGCGCGCGCGCAGGGTGCCGTGGCGCGCCATCCAGTCCATCGTGCCGTACAGGCCCTGGCCCAGCCAGTCGGCCAGGTGCGCTTCATCCTCGCCCAGCTCGATGCCGGCGATGCCACAGCGCTGGAAGCCATGCGCACGGGCGAGTTCGCGGATGCGCTGTACGGCCTGGGCCGGATCGACAGGGGCGGGGACGGGGGACATGTGCACCAGTATAAAATCCCCGCATGGCCAACCTTGCCGATCTGTTCGATTCCGCTGCCGCGCGTGCGCTTGATGCGCAGGCCTCGGCGCTGGCCGCCGAGGGCGGTTGGGGCCTGATGGCACAGGCCGGCCAGGCCGCCTGGCAGTGCCTGCTGCAGCATTGGCCGCAGGCGCAGCGGATCGGCGTGGTGGTTGGTGCGGGCAACAACGGCGGCGACGGCCATGTGCTGGCTCGCCATGCGCTGCAGGCCGGACGTGAGGTGACGGTGATCGCCTTGCCGGGGAAGCCACCGTCAACCGCGCTGGCACAGCGTGCAGCATCGGAATTCACATACGACGGCGGCACCCTCACCTATTTCGACGGCGCGCTTCCCGAGGCCGATATCTGGGTCGATGCCCTGTTCGGGCTGGGCTTCGATCGCGTGCCGGAGGGCGTGGCGCAGACGCTGATTGCCGCGCTCAACGCGCAGGCGGCACCGGTTCTGGCGCTGGACGTCCCCAGTGGCGTGGATGCCGACCGCGGCGCCGTACCGGGCGAGGCGGTGAGGGCGGCGCTGACCGTGCAGTTCATCGTGCCGCATCGCGGGCTGTACACCGGCGATGCGCTGGACCATTGCGGGCGGAAGGCGCTGGCGCCGCTGCAGCTACCCACGGCCGCATGGCAGGGCGTGTCACCCGCTGCGCAGCTCTGGACGCAGGTGCGCCTGCCAGCCCTGCTGCCGCCGCGCCGCACCAATACCCACAAGGGCGAATCCGGGCACGTGCTGTGCGTCGGCGGCAACCATGGCAGCGGCGGCGCCATCGCCATGGCGGCTGAAGCGGCGTTGCGCGCGGGTGCTGGATTGCTGAGCCTGGGCACCCGCCGCGACCACGTTGGCCCGTTGCTGGCGCGGCTGCCCGAAGCCATGACCCATGCACTGGAAGATGGTGACGCGCTGCCGGCACTGCTGGACAAGGCCAGGGTGGTGGCGATCGGCCCCGGTCTGGGCCAGGACGAATGGGCGCGCGCACTGTTTGCGCGGGTGCTGGCCAGCGCCAGGCCACTGGTGGTCGATGCCGATGCACTGAACCTGCTGGCGCAGGACCCGCGCGCGCTGCCCGACGCCATCCTTACACCACACCCGGGCGAGGCCGCGCGCCTGCTGGGTTGCAGCACGTCTGACATCCAGGCCGATCGCTTCACCTGCGCACAGGCACTGGCCGAGCGCTTCCACGCCGTGGTGGTGCTGAAGGGCGCCGGCAGCATCGTCGCAGCGCCGGGGCAGCGGCCACGACTGATCGCGGCTGGCAATCCCGGCATGGCCGTGGGTGGCATGGGAGACCTGCTGACAGGCATCATCGCCAGCCTGCGTGGGCAAGGCCTGGCCGCCTTCGATGCCGCCGCCGCTGGTGCGCTGCTGCATGCGCTTGCCGGCGACGTCGCTGCCGCCGACGGCGGGCGCGGCCTGCTTCCAACTGATCTGCTGTCGCCGCTGCGGCGACTGGCCAACCCGGAACTTTCCCGATGATCGATTTCTTCCTTGCCGACAGCGATGCCACTGAACTGCTCGGGCAGTGGCTGGCCGCCACCCGACCGCCGCAGGCGCTGGTCGAACTGCGCGGCGACCTGGGCGCCGGCAAATCCACCACCGCCCGCGCACTGCTGCGCGCACTGGGCGTGCAGGGGGCGATCCGCAGCCCGACCTACACCCTGGTCGAGCGCTATCCGCTGGCCAGCGGTGGCGAGGCCTGGCATCTGGATCTGTACCGGATCGGCCAGGCCGGCGAGCTCGATTTTCTCGGGCTGGACGAGGGCAGCGCGGTGTTGTGGCTGGTGGAATGGCCGGAACGCGGCGCTGGCGCGCTGCCGCCGACCGACCTGGTGGTGGCGCTGGAGATCGAGGGGCAGGGGCGTCGCGTCCGTCTCACTGGAGCCAGCGACGTCGGACATGAATGGCTGGAACGGCTCCCCCAAGGGGGCGACTTGCAGGCCATTTCTGTCGGCTGACGAGAACAAACACCGGCAGGTTACGGATTATTAAGGAAAAAGGTGTTGCATTCCGTTCAGCGCGGTGATTGAATCCTGAGCCATGCGCCCGGGGAACCGTCTCATTGCCATCTGTGCCGCCGTCGGACTGAGTCTGGCGAGCGTCAGTGCGTGGGCCGGTGAGGTCCGTCAGGTCCTGCTGAATACCGGCGCCACCGGCACCCGTGCCGAGATCTCGCTGGTCGGCAGCGGCGGTTACAAGACCTTGTCGCTGGCCGGACCGAACCGCCTGGTGGTCGATTTCCCGGACTCCAGCGCCATACGCAACCTGAAGATGCCGGCTGCACAGGGCGTGGTCACGGCCGTGCGCACTGGACAGCCGGTGCCGGGTACCTTCCGTGTCGTTTTCGACCTCGCTGAATCCGTGGCGCCGTTCCGCCCACAGATGCAGCGCGAAGGCAATGAATCCAAGCTGGTGATCGAATGGCCGGGCGATGGCCCGGCCGTGGCCGCCAGCCGCCCGCCAGCGACGCCGGCGGTGCAGCCGCAGGCACCGGTCAACACGCCCGCACCGACGCCGGCCGAGAGCGCGCAGTCGCGCAACGACGCCGCGCGCGCCACCGCGCTGTTGACCGCGCAGGTACAGCAGCAGGCCAGCGCCGCGGCTGCCACACCGGCCACTCCGACCCCGGCCCCGTCCACTGCACCGGCCCAGGTCGCGGCAGCGGGCACGGCTGCCAGCAGCACGCCGTCCGCATCGCCGGCTGCGATCCTTGCCGGCCAGCGTACCGCCGCCGTGGTAACCACGCCGCCGGCCACAGCGCCTGCACCGGTTCCAACCACGGTGGTGCCACCGCGTCCGGCCATGCCCAGCGATGCCTCGCGCATCCGCATGCAGGCTGGCATGCGCCACCTGGTGGTGGCCATCGATCCGGGCCACGGCGGCCAGGACCCCGGTGCGATCGGCCCGACCGGCAAGCGCGAGAAGGATGTGACCCTGGCCGTAGCGCGTGAGCTGGCCCGCCAGGTCAACGCGACGCCGGGCCTGAAGGCCTACTTGACCCGCGACAGCGACGTGTTCATTCCGCTGCCGATGCGCGCGCAGAAGGCGCGTGCGAACAAGGCCGACATCTTCATTTCGATCCATGCCGACGCGGCGGAAAACCGTTCGGCCACGGGCTCGTCGGTGTACGTGCTGTCGACCAAGGGAGCCTCTTCGCAGCGCGCCCGCTGGCTGGCGGACAAGGAAAACGCGGCCGACCTGGTCGGTGGCGTGCGCCTGCAGCAGACCGAAGGCACGCTCGCCAACGTGCTGCTGGATCTGGCCCAGAGCGGCTACATGAAGGCGTCCGAGGACGCGGCCGGCCATGTGCTGGGCGGCCTGAAGCGGATCGGCAACAACCACAAGCCGAACATCGAGCGCGCCAACTTCGCGGTGCTGCGTACTTCGGACATGCCGGCGATGCTGGTGGAAACCGCGTTCATCTCCAATCCGGATGAAGAGCGCCGCCTGATCGACCCGGCCTACCAGCGCAAGATCGCCGGTGCGGTGCTGGACGGCGTGCACACGTTCTTCAGCCGTCAGCCGCCGCCGGGCACGTTGTATGCCGCCCGGGCCCAGGCCGAGATCGACGCCGCCGGCACCATGGCCGGCGGCAGCAAGTAACCCGCCGAAGGCGGGTTACTGCTTTCTGTAGAGTCGAGCGGCGCTCGACTGGGCCTTCCCGGTAGCCCGTCAGTCGAGCATGGCTCGACTCTACCCTCGGCCGCTCCGTTATCATCCCCGCATGACGTCTGCTACCCATCCGCGCCCGATCCGGCCGTTGCCGGAGATCCTCATCAACCAGATCGCCGCTGGCGAAGTGGTCGAACGTCCCGCGTCGGTGGTCAAGGAGCTGGTCGAGAACGCGATCGATGCCGGCGCCAGCCGCGTTGATATCGATCTTGAGGAGGGCGGTGTCCGCCTGATCCGCATCCGCGACAACGGCAGTGGCATCGCGCCGGAACAGCTGCCGCTGGCGGTATCGCGCCACGCCACCAGCAAGATCGCCGATCTGGACGATCTTGAATCGGTGGCCACGCTAGGTTTCCGGGGTGAAGCGCTGCCATCGATCGCCTCGGTCAGCCGCTTCACCCTGTCCTCGCGTCGTGCACATGACGAACACGGTTCGGCGCTGCAGATCGAAGGCGGCAAGATCGGCGAAGTGACGCCGCGCGCGCATGCGCCGGGCACCACGGTGGAAGTGCGCGAGCTGTTCTACAACGTACCGGCGCGGCGCAAGTTCCTGCGCGCCGAGCGCACCGAGCTGGGCCATATCGAAGAATGGCTGCGTTCGCTGGCGCTGGCGCGGCCGGATGTCGAACTGCGCGTCTCGCACAACGGCAAGGCCTCGCGTCGCTACAAGCCGGGCGATCTGTATTCCGATGCGCGATTGGCCGAAACGCTGGGCGAGGATTTCGCCAACCAGGCCGTTCGCGTCGACCACAGCGGTGCCGGCCTGCGCCTGCACGGCTGGATTGCGCAGCCGCATTATTCGCGCGCCAGCGCCGACCAGCAGTACCTGTACGTCAACGGCCGCTCGGTGCGCGACCGCAGCGTCGCCCATGCGGTGAAGATGGCCTATGGCGACGTGCTGTATCACGGCCGCCAACCGGCCTACGTGCTGTTCCTGGAGCTTGACCCGACCCGCGTCGACGTCAACGTGCACCCGGCCAAGCACGAGGTGCGCTTCCGCGACTCGCGGCTGGTGCATGATTTTGTCTACCGCACGCTGAAGGATGCGCTGGCCGATACCCGCGCCGGCATGTCGGTGCAGGACATCGGCGCCGGCTCCGCGCATCCGGTAGATGCAGGCGCGGCACCGATGGTCTCCAGTGCGGGTGCCTCCGGTTTCGGTCTGGTACGCGGTGCCGCACCGGGTGCCGGTTCGAGTGGTGGCGGTGGTGGATTCTCGGGTTGGCGCCCGCAGCAACCGCTGGGATTGCAGGTGGCCGATGCACCGGCGGCCTATGCCGCGCTGTATGCCGCACCGGCCGGCGCCGAACGCGGTGCTGCGCTGCCGCCGATGCCGACCGAGAACGGGCTGCCGGTCACCAGTGCCGACGCTGGCGTGCCACCGCTGGGCTACGCGATCGCGCAGCTGCATGGCATCTACATCCTGGCCGAGAACGCCGAAGGCCTGATCGTGGTCGACATGCACGCGGCACACGAACGCATCGGTTACGAGCGGCTGAAGAACGCGCACGATGGCATCGGCCTGCAGTCGCAACCGTTGCTGGTGCCGATCACGCTGGCGGTGGGCGAGCGCGAAGCCGACACCGCCGAGAATGAAAGTGAAACCCTGGCCGCACTGGGCTTCGAAGTGACCCGTGCCGGTCCCGGTGCGCTGCACGTGCGCAGTATTCCGGCGCTTCTGGCGCATGCCGAACCGGAAGGCCTGCTGCGCGACGTGCTGACCGACCTGCGCGAACACGGCCAGAGCCGGCGCGTGGCCAGTGCACGTGACGAACTGCTGTCGACCATGGCCTGCCATGGGGCGGTGCGCGCCAACCGGCGCCTGACCGTGCCGGAAATGAACGCGCTGCTGCGCGACATGGAAATCACCGAGCGGTCCGGCCAGTGCAACCACGGCCGACCGACCTGGGCCCGTTTTTCGCTGGCGGAGATCGACCGCTGGTTCCTGCGCGGACGTTGAGGGGAGCATCGATGCGTTATCGGGGAATGGGCGGCCTGCTGGCCGCTTTGGTGTTGGCCGCCTGCAGCCCGGCAACGCCGCCGGCACCGGCCTCGGCCGCGGAGGATCCGTCCTATGCCGCCGAGCAGCAGCAGTGGCGGGTGGCACGCTATCAGGACCTGACCCGGCCCGATGGCTGGACCGCGCTGGTCGGCCTGCACTGGCTGCAGAACAAATCCCACTTCGTCGGCAGCGGCGCGACCAATGGCATCCGCCTGGCGGTTGGGCCGGACAAGCTGGGCCTGCTGCGCCGTGAAGGCAGCCAATGGTGGTTTACGCCCGAAGCCGGTGTGGATGTCAGCCATGATGGCCAGCCGGTGCGCGGCCGCATCCGCATCGACACCGACAAGGATGCGCAGCCGACGCTGCTGGCTTTCGATGGCGGCAAAGGCCAGCTCAGCATCATCCGCCGCGGTCCGCGCGATGCGCTGCGGGTCAAGCACGCCGATGCGCCGGCACGTCGCGATTTCGGTGGGCTGGAGTACTGGCCGGGCGGCCCGGACTGGCAGGTGCAGGCGCGCTTCATCGCGCACCCGCCGGGCAAGACCCTGCCCATCGTCGACATCACCGGCCTGACCACCGAAATGCCCAATGCCGGCGCGGTCGAGTTCCAGCGCGATGGCCGCAGCTGGCGGCTGGAGGCGATCGGTGCGCCGGGGCAGCCGCTGTTCCTGATCTTTGCCGATCGCACCAGTGGCCGTGGCAGCTATCCGGCCGGTCGCTATCTGGATACCGATGCCCCCGCTGCCGATGGCACCGTGCGCATCGATTTCAACCATGCCTACAACCCACCGTGTGCGTTCACCGCTTACGCGACCTGCCCGTTGGCGCCACCGGAAAACCGGTTGGACCTGCGTGTGGAAGCGGGCGAGAAGGCGTACCACCTGCCTGAAGGAGAAGGCTGATATGCCGATCAGATCCCTGTTGCGTGCCACCGTTCTGTTGGCGGCCTGTGCGCTGGCACCGCTGGTTGCAGCGCGTACCGTGCAAGCCGATACCACTGGCGCAGCGGCGGCCAAGCCGCCGGTGCCGTTGCTGTGGAAAGTGACCGGTCCGGGCGATTCGCGCCTCTACCTGCTCGGTTCCTTCCACCTGCTGAAGCCGCAGGATTACCCGTTGTCGCCCGATGTTGAACAGGCGTTCGAGGCCTCGCAGCGGGTCGTGTTCGAACTGTCGCCGGAAGACATGCAGTCGCCACAGTTGGCCAGCCGCATGGTGCAGGCGGCGGTGCGCACCGATGGCAGCGAGCTCAAGCGCGATCTCGATGCCGCGACCTGGCAGAAGCTGCAGGTGTTCGCCACCGAAAACAAGCTGCCGCTGGCGCAGATGCAGGGGATGAAGCCGTGGTTTGTCGGCCTGAGCATTTCGGTCGGGCAGATGCAGAAGCTGGGCCTGGACCCGGCACTGGGCCTGGACCGTCACTTCATGGAGCGTGCGCAGAAGACCGGGCGCAAGACTGCGGGACTGGAAGACATCGACACCCAGATCGGCATGCTCGACGGAATGACGCTGCAGGAACAGCGGCAGATGCTGGCCGAAGCGCTGGACCAGGCCGGCAAGGCCGACGAGCAGGCACGCCAGCTGCACGACGCCTGGCGCCGCGGTGACGAGCGCGTGCTGTGGACCCGGATGGCGGCGGAAATGCGCCAGCAGTATCCGCAGCTGTATCAGCGCATCAATACCGGCCGCAATGACGCCTGGGTGCCGAAGCTGCTGCCGTACCTGCAGGCAGGGCAGGGCGGTACGCTGGTGGTGGTGGGCACGCTGCACCTGCTGGGCAACGACGGCGTGGTCGAGAAGCTGAAGGCGAAGGGTTACAAGGTCGAGCGCGTATGCACGGGGTGCAAGGCGAAACGCTGACGTATCGTTGTCGCGATGCCAAACAAAACGGCGCGCCAGGGGCGCGCCGTTTTCGCATCAGCCGTTGCAGCAGCTCAGCGGCGGGTCTTGCCGCCGGTGCCGGTGCCCGGTTCGTTCGGCTTGTTGCCGGTACCTGCGCCGGTTCCCGTTCCGGTGCCGCCCGGACGCGGGCCACCGAAGCCGGTGCCCATGTTGCGCTGGAATTCCTGCCACAGCTCCAGGTTGCGCTCGGTCAGCTGGTTCATCATCGCCCACGGGGTCTGGCCCAGCAGGTTGCCCATCTGCTGGCGGAACTGCTGCTGCTGGTCGAGGAAGACCTGCATGCTGCGCTCCAGGTAGTTGCCCATGAAGCCCTGCAGGGAATCGCCGTAGAAGCGGATCAGCTGGCTCAGCAGCTGGGTGGACAGCATCGGTTCGCCGTCCTGTTCCTGGTCGGCGATGATCTGCAGCAGGACCGATCGCGTGAGGTCGTCGCCGCTCTTGGCGTCGCGGACTTCGAAGTCTTCACCGTCCAGGATCAGCTGGCGCACGTCCTCGATGGTGATGTAGCTGGAGATCTCGGTGTCGTAGAGACGGCGGTTCGGATACTTCTTGATGATGCGGGTCGCAGCCATGAAGCGGTACTCGTCACAGTAGACGCGCAGCATGGCGCAGTGCAGCAGCCGTTGCAACCGCCTCAGCCCCCGCCAGGCTTGGCTTTCGGCGGCGATCATGTTGCGCAACAAGGGTTTGCGTGCTGCGCAGCATGACTCTTGGCAGGGGCCGGCGGCGTTCGCCGCGATGGCCCGCTGCGCGGCTTACCAACCCATATGGTGGCCGCCGTTGATGTCCAGGTTGCTACCGGTGATCCACGAGGCTTCATCGGCGACCAGGAACGAGACGCCGTAGGCGATTTCCTCCGGCTTGCCCAGGCGTCCGGTGGGGATGTCGGCGATGATCTTGGCACGCACCTCCTCCGGCACCGCCATCACCATGTCGGTAGCGACGTAGCCGGGCGAAATGGTGTTGACGGTGATGCCAAAACCGGCGTTCTCGCGGGCCAGCGAGATGGTGAAGCCGTGCATGCCGGCCTTGGCCGCCGCGTAGTTGGCCTGACCGTACTGGCCCTTCAGGCCGTTGATCGAGCTGATCTGGATGACCCGGCCCCAGCCGCGGCGGCGCATGCCCTCGATGACCGGACGGGTGGCGTTGAACACCGAATTGAGATTGGTGTTGATCACATCGTGCCACTGGTCCGCGCGCATGCGGTGGAAGGTGGTGTCGCGGGTGATGCCGGCGTTGTTGACCAGGATCTCGACCGGACCCAGTTCGGCCTCGACCGCGCGCACCAGCGCTTCGGCGCTGTCCGGATCGGAGACATCGCCCGGGAAGATCGACACGCTGTAGCCGCGTTCGGTCATCGCCTGCTGCCAGGCGCGGGCCTTGGCCTCGTCGCGGTAGTTGGTGGCGACCCGGTGGCCCTGGTCGGCCAGGCGTTGGCAGATGGCGGTACCGATGCCGCCGGTTCCGCCGGTGACCAGTGCGACGCGAGATGTCATGGAGTGCTGTCCGGGTATCAGGTGGGGGAAGGGTGATTCTGCAACATCGGCGCGGAAAGTGCGCCGGCCGGCAACAGGATGTCGCTACGCGGCAACCGCGCCGGGTCGAAGGCCCGCCGAGCGGTGGCCAGCAGCGCGTCCAGATCGTGTGCCTGCGCCAGCGCCTCAGGGGCTTGGCCGAGCAGCTGCCAGAGCTGGCGCAGCACCGGCAGCGGGCGTTCGCTATCCACCGGCAGCGCCGCCAGTGACTTGGACAGCTTGTGGCCCGGCGTATCCAGCAGCAGCGGCAGGTGCCAGTAGCGCGGCACCGCCAGACCCAGCGCCTGCTGCAGCAGGATCTGCCGTGCGGTGGAGTCGAGCAGGTCGGCACCGCGCACCACTTCGGTCACCCCCTGCGCGGCGTCATCGATCACCACCGCCAGCTGGTAGGCCCAGCAGCCATCGGCGCGGCGCAGCACGAAGTCGCCGACCTCGGCATGCACGTCCTGCTGCTGCGGGCCGCGCAGGCCATCGTCGAAGTGCACAAGGCTGCCGGGCGGCACGCGGAAGCGGACGGCCGGGTCCGGTCGTGGTTGCCGGGCGACGCAGCGGTGATGGATGCCGCCGCTGGCGGCAAGGTCGCTGCGGCTGCAGTGGCAGACAAAGGCCTGGTCGCTGGCGAGCAGTTCATCCAGCGCGGCCTGGTAGGCCTCGCCGCGCGTGCTCTGCCAGAGTACCGGGCCATCGTGGACCAGGCCGAACGCGGCCAGCGCCTGCAGCTGTGATTCCGCTGCACGGGGCACGGTGCGCGGCGGGTCGACGTCTTCGATGCGCAGCCGCCACAGGCCGCCGTGATGGCGGGCGAGCAGCCAGCTGCCGAAGGCGGCGAGCAGGGATCCGGGGTGGAGCAGGCCGGTCGGCGAAGGGGCGAAGCGGCCGCAGGGAATGGGGGAGGTCATGCTGGCTGAATCGTCGGTCAGGTTGGCGCTTGAATTCAAGCTGACCGCACCGCAAATTGATCGATATCGACCCCTTCCGAGCCGGAATTTCCCATGTTCACCCGTATTGCCCTCTTCCTGGCCACGAACTTTGCCGTGCTGATCCTGGCCAGCATCGTGATGTCGCTGTTGGGAACCGACCCCAGCAAGATGAGCGGCCTGCTGATCATGGCCGGCATCTTCGGTTTCGGTGGCTCCTTCATCTCGCTGCTGCTGTCCAAGTGGATGGCCAAGCGCTCCACCGGTGCGGTGGTGATCACCGAGCCGCGCAACCAGACCGAGCGCTGGCTGCTGGCTACCGTCGAGCGCCAGGCCAAGGCGGCCGGCATCGGCATGCCCGAAGTGGCCGTGTATGAAGGTCCGGAGATCAATGCCTTCGCCACCGGTGCCAACCGCAACAATGCGCTGGTCGCGGTGTCCACCGGCCTGCTGCACAACATGAGCGAAGACGAGGCCGAAGCGGTGCTGGGCCACGAGATCGCCCACGTCGCCAACGGTGACATGATCACCATGGCCCTGCTGCAGGGCGTGTTGAACACGTTCGTCATCGTACTGGCCCGCGTGGTCGGCGGCATCATCGACAGCGCACTGTCGGGCAACCGCGAAGGCGGCGGCCGCGGCTTCGCCTACTACATCATCGTGTTCGTGCTGGAGATGGTGTTCGGCCTGTTCGCCACCATGATCTCGATGTGGTTCTCGCGCCATCGCGAGTTCCGCGCCGACGCAGGCGGTGCCTCGCTGGCCGGCCGCCAGAAGATGATCGCCGCGCTGGAGCGCCTGCAGCTCAACCACGGCCAGAGCACGCTGCCGACGCAGATCGCGGCGTTCGGTATTGCCGGTTCGACCGCGAAGAAGCTGTTCATGAGCCACCCGCCGCTGGAAGAGCGCATCGCCGCGCTGCGGGCGTCGACGGTGGCGTAAGCCTCCGTACTTCCACGGTAGCGCAGGAACGCCTGGCCTCGCGCCGGGCGTTTTTGTTTGTGCGCGCACGCATGGGTGGTGCCGGGATCATTTCCGCGACCGCGGAGGGGTGTCACTTTCTTTGCTCGTGCAAAGAAAGTAACCAAAGAAACACGCCGCCGGGGCGCGATCCGATGCTGCGCATCGGTTCCCTGCGCTTCTCGGCGAATCAGGGGGCGGCGCCGAACTCGCTTCGCTCAAACATCGGCGCCTCTTCGCCCCTGATTCCCCTGCGATGCTCGGCTCGCTCAAGGCGGACTCAAGGTCAAATGCCACAGCTGCACCCGGTAGATGCACGCCATGCATGGATGCTGTTGCCCTTGCCCTTGCCCTTGCCCTTGATCTTGACCTTCCAGTCCGCCTTCAAGCGAGCCGAGCACCGCAGGTCCGGCGAGGGCGAAGAGGTGCGGGTGTCTGAGCGCAGCGAGTTCCCGCACCGTCCCTCGACGGACCGAGGAGCGCAGGGCACCGGCGTGCGAAGCACGTCGGCTCTCGGCCGGCGGAGCGTTTCTTTGGTTACTTTCTTGATGGCGCACATCCGTGTGCGCCACCCTACGGGCCGGCTACGCCGTTCCACGCTGCTCCTGCAGCGCGGTGCACGCGCAAAGAAAGTGACACCCCTCCGCGGTCGCGGAAACGAATCTCCGTGCGCACAAACGAAAACGGCACCCTCGCAGGTGCCGTTTCAGTGAGCCGCGTTGCCGGGACGCTTAGAACTTGGCGTCGAACTCGGCGGCGTAACCGGTGTTGACCAGCACCTTCTGCAGCGACTCGGCCACCTTCAGGTTGCCGGCCACGATCTGGTGGGTCTCCGGGCCACGGTTGTCCATGCGGCCCAGGGTCGCGCCCTTGAAGTCGCAGACCTTGCCACCGGCCTCGCGGACCAGCAGCAGGCCGGCAGCGATGTCCCACGCCTTCACGCCGGCTTCGAAGTAGGCGTCGGCGCGGCCGCAGGCCACGTAGGCCAGGTCCAGCGCGGCCGAGCCGGTGCGGCGGATGTCCTCGCCGTGCACCAGCAGGGCGTCGACCGCCTTCAGCTGGGCGCTGGCGCGGTTGCGCTCACGCGGCGCGAAGCCGGTGTGGATCATGGTGCCTTCCAGATCCTTGCGTTCGGCCACGCGGATGCGGCGGTCGTTCAGCACGGCGCCGGCGCCACGGCTGGCGGTGAACAGTTCATTGCGCAGCGGGTCGAAGATGACCGCATCGGTCGGCTCGCCATTCTCGACCAGGGCGATCGACACGCAGTAGTGCGGCACGCCGCGCAGGTAGTTGCTGGTGCCGTCCAGCGGGTCGATGACCCACATGTGGCGACGCTCGCCCTGCACGCCGCCTTCCTCGCCGAATACACCGTATTCGGGGTAGGCGCGCTTGAGTTCCTTGACGATGACCTTTTCCGCGTCCGCATCCACTTCGCTGGCGTAGTCCATCCGGCCCTTCTGCACCACGTTCAGTGCCTCGAGCTTGTTGATGTTGCGCAACAGGACGTTGCCGGCGAGGCGGGCGGCCTTGACCATGACGGTTACGGCGGGTTTCTGCATGGCGTGGGCTCCCGGAAAGGCAGAAGAGATGGACTGGCGGGGGAAAAGAGCGGGTCCGGCGCAGTGGCCGGCCGCACAGTTTACCATTGGTCATCGTCCAGCTCGACCTTTTCCCTGTTCATGTCCCAGTTTCCTGCCGCCACCCGCCTCCGATTCGTCCTGGTCGGTACCCAGCACCCCGGCAACATGGGCGCCGCCGCCCGCGCCCTGAAGACCATGGGCCTGGCCCGCCTGGTGCTGGTTGCCCCCGAAAAGCCGCTGGACGAGGAGGCCTTCCGCCGCTCGGCCGGTGCCGAAGACGTGCTGGGGGATGCCCCGGTGGTGGCCACCCTGGCCGAGGCGGTGGCCGATTGCCGCCTGGTACTGGGCTGCACCGCCCGTGCACGTCGCGTCCAGCTGGAGGAGTACCTGCCCGCCGATGCCGCTGCCCGCGCGGTGGCCAAGGCCGGCGAGGGCGCCGAGGTGGCGCTGGTGTTCGGCCGTGAGCGCACCGGCCTGACCAACGAGGAACTGCAGCTCTGCCATGCAGCGGTGCACATCCCGTCCGACCCGGAGTTCAGCTCGCTCAACCTGGCTGCCGCCGTGCAGGTGCTGGCCTATGAAACGCGCATGCAGCTGCTGGGCGCGCAGCCGGCCACCGATGCCGAGCCCGGCTTCCGCGAACAGGCGGCCAGCCACGAGCAGATGGAGAGCTTCTTCGCCCAGCTTGGCGACACGCTGGACGAGATCGATTTCCACAAGGGCCGCGCCCCGGAATCGGCGATGCGCAAGCTGCGCCGCCTGTTCCTGCGCAGTGAGCCGAGCGAGCAGGAAGTGCGCCTGCTGCGCGGCATCCTCGCCGACACCCAGCGCATGGCGCGACTGGCCCAGGCAGGCGGCAAGGACAGCTGACGACGTTCTCATTTTTTCGGGTAGTCTGTCTGGATACCCAGGGGGGATGAAGCCTGTGTCGGGTCTGCGAAAGGCAATGCAGGGGGGACTGCTGAGCCTGGCCATGGTCCTGCTGGCCGGGACGGTGCGTGCAGCACCGGACCCGGTGCTGGTGCTGGGCCGGATCAGCGATGATCCCAAGGCCCATTACGAGCAGCTGCAACCATTGCTGGACTACGTGGTGGCGCGCATGCAGGACGTTGGCATCAAGGAGGGGAGGATCCTGATGGCACGCGACCCGCAGCAGATGGCCAGCTATCTGCGGCGGGGCAGGGTCGACTGGGTCACGGAAACCTCCGGTACGGCGGTGGCGCTGGGCCAGCGCAGTGGCGCCCGTCCACTGCTGCTGACCGAGCGCAACGGCGTGCGGGATTACCAGACGGTGTTCTTCGTGCGCCGCGACAGCCCGATCCAGCGCGTGCAGGATCTGCGGGGCCATCGCCTGGCCCTGCAGAACACGGCGTCCACCAGTGCCTATCTGGTGCCGGTGATGACGTTGCTGCAGGAGGGCCTGTCGCCCCAGATCCTGGCCGGTGCATGGGACATGCCGGGCCGGGACAGTGTGGGTTACGTATTTGCACGCAGCGAGCTGAACATCGCGACGTTCGTGCACAAGGGGGTGGTTGACGTGGGGGCGGTGAGCAGCGTGGACTGGAACGACGAGCGGCGGATGCCGGCAGCGTTCCGGCGCGACTTCCGCGAGCTGCTGCGCACCGAGCCCTACCCGCGTGCGGTGGAGATGGTCCGCGCCGACCTTGATCCACGCGTGCGCGATCGCCTGCAGGAAGTACTGCTGCAGGCGGCCAGCGACCCGCAGGCACAGGGGGCGCTGCATCGGTTTTTTGGCACTTCCGGGTTCCACCGCGTCGATGCGCATGCGCAGCAGCGGTTGGATGAATTGAAACAAGGATTGACGCGCGTGCGGATGGAAGTGGAATGAAGTGGCTTGGCTCGGGGATGCAGGCCCGGTTCCTGCTCGCGATGGGCGGGGCGATGGTCGTGGTGATCGCGATCCTTGCGGTGTTGTTGGGGCGGCAGGCCGCGATGCAGGGCGAGGTGCGCAACCTCAGCGGCGGCGTCATCCATGAATTGTTCGACCGCAGCGTGCGCAGCCGCGGCGAGGCGATGGCGCGTGAGCTGTCCGACGCGCTGGCCAACCCGTTGTACTACCGTGACCTGGACCAGGTGGGCGTACTGGTGCGCAGTACCGCGCGCCAGCCCGTGGTGCGCTATGTAATGGTGTTCGATGAACGCGGCCGGCTGGTACACGATGGCTCGGTCGAGGTGTCTGGATTCGGTCAGCCGATGGCCGATCCACTGGCACCCAAGGCCGCGGCCGCGCAGATGCTGGTCGTGCAGGAATCGCCGAAGGTGCTCGACAACGCCATGCCGATCATGATCGGCAACCAGCGCATTGGCGGCGTCCGGGTCGGCATGGCGCTGGATGAGGTGCAGCAGCGCGAGCAGGCGGCCAACGCCACCCTGGGCGAGCGCCTGCAGCAGGTTGGCAGCCGTCACCTGGGCTGGCTGCTGCTGATGCTGGGCCTGCTGGTGGTGATCGGCGTGGTGGTGATCCTGTACGTGCAGCGCACCCTGGTCGCGCCGATCCGTGATCTTGCCGTCGCCGCCCGCCGCATCGAGGCCGGTGACTACCAGACACCCCTGGCCGAGAACACCCGCGACGACGAGGTCGGCGAACTGGTCCGCGGTTTCGCCCGGATGCGCGATGCGATCGCACGCCATGACCGCGAAGTGCGGCGCATGGCCTATACCGACGCGCTGACCGGGCTGACCAACCGGCTGGCATTCCGCGAGGCGCTTGATCATCGGTTGATGGCGGCCCGTGCCGCCAATCACCGGCTGGGCCTTCTGTTCGCCGATATCGACGATTTCAAGCGGGTCAATGACACCCTTGGCCACGAGGCCGGCGATGAGGCATTGCTGCAGTTCGCCCAGCGTATCGGCCGCGCGGTCACCGAGGCCGGGGGCGATGAAGCCCTGCTGGCCCGCTTCGGCGGCGACGAGTTCGTGATCCTGGTCGGAGATGGCGACGTGGCGGCCAATGCGCGGCTGCTGGCCGAAGTGCTGGTGCGCGAGCTGGGCAAGCCGCTGGTGGTGCAGGGCAGGGAACTGTTCCTGGGCACCTCGATCGGCGTGACCCTGTTCCCCGACGATGCTGCCGATGCGACCACGCTGCTGAAAAACGGCGACATCGCCATGTACCAGGCGAAGATGGCCGGCAAGAACTGCTATCGCTATTACAGCCGGGCGATGGACCATGCGGTCGAGCGTCGCGTGCATATGGAACAGGAGCTGCGCGGCGCCTGGGAGCGCGGTGAGCTGCGCCTGGCCTACCAGCCGATCTTCCGCATGCGCGACCGCCGCATGGTCGGTGTTGAAGTACTGCTGCGCTGGCAGCATCCGACCCTGGGCACGATCCCGCCCTCGGTGTTCATCGAGGTGGCCGAGCAGAGTGGCCTGATCGAGATCATCGGCCCGAAGGTGCTGCGTGCGGCCTGCATGGAAGCCTCGCAGTGGCCGCGCGGGGCAGCGGGCGATGATCTGTTCGTGTCGGTCAACGTGTCACCGCGGCAGCTGCGTGGCGGCGAACTGCCGGCACTGGTCGCGCAGTGCCTGCATGAGTCCGGGCTGCCGGCGTCGCGCCTGCACCTGGAGCTGACCGAAACCGCCGTGATCGGCGACGAGATGGTTGCCGCGCAGCTGCTGGACAAGCTGCACCGCACCGGCGTGAAGGTGTGGCTGGACGATTTCGGTACGGGCTTCTCCGGGCTCAGTCATCTGCGCCAGGTGCCCGTGGACGGCGTGAAGATCGACAAGAGCTTCGTTGCCGACATGCAGCGCGATCCCGACGACCTTGCGCTGACCACGGCGATCATCGCCATGGCCCACGCGCTGGGCATCACCGTGGTGGCCGAGGGCATCGAGCAGCAGGCACAGTTCGAGCTGCTGGCGCAGCGCGGCTGCGATCTTGGCCAGGGCTACTGGCTGAGCCACCCGGTGACCGCCACCGAAGTGGTGCGGATGATCGAATCGGGCGTCTGACCCCAAAAAAGGGGACGGAGGGAATTAAGTCGCAAATGCATAAGCGACTTAATTCCCTCCGTCCCCTTTTTGTTACAGCGGGCGCTTGCTTGGGTCGCCGGGCAGTTCGCGCACCAGCTTGGGGATCAGGTAGCCGGACAGGCGTGCGGTCAGGCCGGCAATCAGCGCCTTGGCCTGGGTGTCGTCCACTTCGAAGTGGGCCACGCCCTCGACCCGGTCCAGCTGGTGCAGGTAATAGGGCAGCACGCCAGCAGCAAAGCTGCGCTCGCTCAGGTCCTGCAGGGCCTGCACGCTGTCGTTGACCCCGCGCAGCAACACCGCCTGGTTCAGCAGCTGGGCGCCGGTACCGCGCAGGCGGGCCATCGCTGCGTCCACGCTGGCGTCGAATTCATTGGCGTGATTGGCGTGGACCACGATCGCCAGCGGCCAGGGCAGGCTGCCCAGCCAGGAGACCAGTTCATCGTCCACGCGCTCCGGCAGCACGATCGGCAGTCGGGTATGGATGCGCAGGCGGCGGATGTGCGGTATCTGGCGCAGGGCGTCGGTCAGTTCCACCAGCTTGTGCGTGGCCAGCGACAGCGGGTCACCGCCGGACAGGATCACCTCGTCGATGTCCGGGTCGGCGGCGATGGCGGCTACGGCCTCCTGCCATCCCCCCTTGGCGGCGTTCTCCGCGCCATAGTCGAAGTGGCGGCGGAAACAGTAGCGGCAGTTGATCGCGCAGCTGCCGGTGGCGACCAGCAGGGCGCGGCCACGGTACTTCTGGATGACGCCGGTGGCCTTCTTGGCGGCGCCATCGCCCACCGCATCGAAGCTGAACCCGGGCGCCGGGTGCATTTCCTCGTCGATCGGCAGCACCTGGCGCAGCAGCGGGTCGGCCGCATCGCCGGGGCGCATGCGGGCCACGAAGCCCTCCGGCACGCGCAGCGCGAACTGGGCCATGGCCGCCTCCGAGACACCCAGCGCGGCCGGGTCCAGCTGCAGCCGGGCCAGCAGGGCGTGCGGGTCGCGCAGCGCCTGGCGCCAGAGCTGCTGCCAGCGCGCGGGCGCACCTGGCGACTGGTGCCGTGGGAAGGCGGAAAGCTGCATGGAGAGGGGGCCTGCGGTTATCATGGGGGCAGAAAAACAGTCGCCCACCGGCATCCGGTGGGCTTTCCATTCTAACGGCTCGCCGCACCCGCGGCGTTTTTGCCACTCAGGAGTTTACGCATGGCCAGCTACGGCATGAACGACGTCAAGAACGGGATGAAGATCCTGGTCAACAACCAACCGGCCGTCATCATCGACACCGAATACGTCAAGCCGGGCAAGGGCCAGGCCTTCACCCGCGTGAAGTACCGCCTGATCAAGGACGGCCGTACCCAGGAAGTCACCATGAAGTCGACCGACTCGCTGGATGCAGCCGACGTCGTCGATACCGACATGAACTTCATGTACAGCGACGGCGAGTACTGGCACTTCATGGACCCGGAATCCTTCGAGCAGGTCCAGGCCACCAAGGCCGGCATGGGCGGCGCCGAGAAGTGGCTGAAGGGCGAAGAGTCCTGCGTGGTCACCCTGTGGAACGGTGAGCCGATCTTCGTGCAGCCGCCGAACTTCGTTGAACTGAAGATCACCGAAACCGATCCGGGCGTCCGTGGCGACACCTCGGGCGGCGGCGGCAAGCCGGCAACCCTGGAAACCGGCGCCGTGGTCCGCGTGCCGCTGTTCGTGAACCAGGAAGAAGTGATCCGCGTCGACACCCGTTCGGGCGAATACTCCGCACGCGTCAAGTAATCCGGCGCAGCCGGATCAGGGTAGTGCCGGCCGCTGGCCGGGTACGCGCCATCGCATTCGCGCTGGCGCTCCCATGATCTGCTTCGGCAGATCATGGGCCCCGCTTCACGAGTCTCCAGACCCCGCCGCTTCGCGGCAGCCCCTGACTCAGGGGCGTGTCCCCCAGAAGTTTCTCGCCCCACAGCCAGTGAGCCCGCATGAGCGATAGCCCGCACCTCCCCGAAGCCTGCGACCTGCTCATCGAAGCCGGTTACGTCGTTCCGATCGAGCCGCACGCGGTGGTGCTGGAAGACCATGCCGTTGCCGTGCGTGGCAGTGAAATCGTGGCCATCCTGCCGCGTGCCGAGGCGCGCGCGCGGTTCCGCGCCACCCAGGTGGTGAGCCGCCCCGAGGCTGCCCTGATGCCGGGCCTGGTCAATGCGCACACGCACAACCCGATGACGCTGCTGCGCGGCGTCGCCGACGACCTGCCGCTGATGACCTGGCTGCAGCAGCACATCTGGCCGGTGGAAGCGGCGGTGATCGGCCCCGAATTCGTTGCCGACGGCACCACCCTGGCCATCGCCGAGATGCTGCGCGGCGGTACCACCTGTGCCAACGAGAACTACTTCTTCGGCGACGTGCAGGCCGCGGTCTACAAGAAGCACGGTTTCCGCGCGCTGGTGGGTGCGGTCATCATCGATTTCCCCACCGCCTGGGCCAAGACCGATGACGAATACTTCGCCAAGGCCGGTGAACTGCACGACCAGTGGCGCACCGATCCGCTGATCGGCACCGCGTTCGCGCCGCATGCGCCCTACACGGTCAACGATGCCAACTTCGAGCGGGTGCGGATGCTGTCCGACCAGCTCGACATGCAGGTGCACCTGCACACCCACGAGACCGCGCAGGAGATCAACGATTCGATCAAGCTGCACGGCCAGCGCCCGCTGGCGCGGCTGGATCGGCTCGGCCTGGTCAACGACCGCCTGATCGCGGTGCACATGACCCAGCTGACCGATGCGGAAATCCACCTGTGCGCCGAACGTGGCGTCAGCGTGGTGCACTGCCCGGAATCGAACCTGAAGCTGGCCTCCGGTTTCTGCCCGGCCTGCGCCCTGCAGCGCGCCGGCGTGAACCTGGCCATCGGCACCGATGGCTGCGCCAGCAACAACGACCTGGACATGTTCAGCGAGAACCGCACCGCGGCGATCCTGGCCAAGGCCGTGGCCGACGATGCGACCGCGCTCGATGCGGCGACCACGCTGCGCGCCTCCACCCTGGGTGGCGCCCGCGCACTGGGCTTCGGCGACCGCATCGGTTCCATCGAAGTCGGCAAGCAGGCCGATCTGGTCTGCGTCGACCTGTCCGCGCTGGAAACCCAGCCGCTGCACAACGTGCTGTCGCAGCTGGTGTACGCCACCGGCCGCCAGCAGGTCAGCGACGTCTGGATTGCCGGCAAGCCGAAGCTGGTGCAGCGCGAGCTGGTCGGCATGGACCTGCCGGGCATCATCGCCAACGCGCGCCAGTGGCGCGAGCGCATCCGTCATATCCGCGCCTGAACCCCGGCGCCGCAAGGACCCCTCATGACTGCCCCCCACGCTTCCTCCAATTTCGATCAGGCCGAGCTGGACAAGTTCGCCGCGCTGGCCAACCGCTGGTGGGACGCTGACGGCCCGCAGAAGCCGCTGCATGCGCTGAACCCGGTGCGCCTGCAGTACGTGGCCGATCGCGTGCCGCTGCGCGGTGCGCGCGTGCTCGACATCGGTTGTGGTGGCGGCCTGTTGAGTGAAGCGCTGGCCCAGGCCGGTGCTGACGTCACCGCCATCGACCTGGCCCCGGAACTGGTCAAGGTCGCGCGCCTGCATGCGCTGGAAAGCGGCGCCAAGGTCGATTACCGGGTGCAGGCTGCCGAAGATCTGGCCGCCGAGCAGCCGGGCAGCTTCGATGTGGTCACCTGCATGGAAATGCTCGAGCACGTGCCCGACCCGGGCGCGATCATCGAGGCCTGCAAGCGCCTGCTGAAGCCGGGCGGCCACCTGTTCCTGTCGACCATCAACCGCACCGCCGCCGCCTTCGCGGTGGCGATCGTCGGCGCCGAGTACGTGGCGCGGCTGCTGCCCAAGGGCACGCACCACTACCAGGAATTCATCAAGCCGGCCGAGCTGGCGCGCTGGCTGCGCGAGGCCGACATGCAGCTGGTGGATGTCAGCGGCATGGCCTACGAGCCGTGGCGCAACCAGGCCCGCCTGAGCAGCCGTACCGACATCAACTACCTGGCCTACGCGGTCAAGCCGGCATGACCGCGGCCCGCTTCCCGCGCGCGGTGCTGTTCGATCTGGACGGCACCCTGCTGGACAGCGCGCCGGACTTCGTCGCCACCTGCGACGCGATGCTGGCCGAGCGTGGACGCGCACCCATCGATCCGGCCGCGCTGCGCCCGGTGGTGTCGAAGGGCTCGCGGGCGATGGTCTCGGCTGCGTTCCCGGAACTGGACGTAGCCGCACGTGACGCGCTGATCCCGGAATTCCTGCATCGCTACGAAGCATTGATCGGCCAGCACGCGGTGCTGTTCGATGGCGTGGCCGGCATGCTCGCCGCGTTGGACGATGCCGGTACGGTGTGGGGCATTGTCACCAACAAGCCTGAATACCTGGCGCGCTTGATCCTGCCGCAGCACGGCTGGCAGCAGCGCTGTGCGGTACTGGTCGGTGGTGACAGCCTGGCCGAACGCAAGCCGCATCCGCTGCCGCTGCTGCACGCCGCGCAGGCCATCGGCGTCGCCGCCGAAGACTGCGTGTACGTGGGCGACGACGAGCGCGACATCATCGCGGCACGTGCCGCCGCCATGCCGTCGGTGGCGGCGCTGTGGGGCTACCGCCTGCACAGCGACGATCCGCTGGCCTGGCAGGCCGACGTGCTGGTCGAGAACGCCGAACTTCTGCAACTGGCCAGTCTCTGGCCGACCCGGCCGGCAGCCCCGGCCCAGCCGTAAGGAATCACGTAGTGAGCAGTACCGCGCTGGACAGTTTCCTCGACAAGTGGCGCAGCCGTTGGCCGGAGTGGTCGGTGGCCGCCCCGTTCGTGGCCGAATCGCAACGCGAGCTTGCGGTGGCGTGGTTCGCGCTGCTGCAGGAATTCGACGACATGCTCAACACCAGCGGCGACCCGTTGCCGGCCGACGCCAAGCTGGCGTGGTGGGGCGAGGAGCTGCGCAGCTGGGCCGCGCATCGTTCGCGCCACCCGCTGGGCCGCCTGCTGGAGCCGGTGCGTGCGCCGTGGGCGCAACTGGCCGAAGCGCTGCCCGATCTGGTTGAAGCGCGTACCGTCGCGCTGGATGCAGCCGGTGCCGAGCGTGCGCTGGCCCATTACGCTGAAGCCGTGGCCGCGGTGGAGGCAGCCCTGTTCGCGGACAAGCCGCGCACTGGCGCCGGTCGTGCGGTGCAGCTGCAGACCCTGGCCCAGCGCCTGCAGGATGCCGGCGTAGCCGGTGTGCCGCGCAGCCTGCTGGACGGTGATGCCAGCACGGCCGCACAGCGCTGGGCGCAGCATCTGTTGAAGGGCTGGGGCAGCCGCGTGCCCGGCCCGCGCCCGCGCCGCGTGTGGTCCAGCCTGGCGCGTGCACGCCTTGCCGCGCAGGCGGCAGGCAAGCCGATCGAAGCCACGCCGGTACGCACCCTGCTGCGTGTGTGGTGGGCTGCGCGCGGCTGATCGATTGCCGTGGTAGTGCCGGCCGCTGGCCGACAGCCAGGGCGATGCAGGATTCATGGGGTTGCCGGCCAGCGGCCGGCGCTACCCTTCCAGGGCGCCTCAGAACGTCCTGACCTCGTTCATTGCTTCGCGCAGTACGTCGCGCTGCAGCGGCGTAGTGCCCGGTGCGCGCGCCGCTTCCACGGCATCGACGATGCCCATCCACGCCATGTAGATCTGCTCGCGCTCTTCGGTTTCGATGAAGCCGCTGCGGCGGTCCAGTGCGTTGAAGCCTTCGGTGTAGTTGCGGCCGATCTGCGCCAGCGCTGCGGTCAGTTCTGCAGCAGCGCGGTCATCGGTGGCCAGCTTCAATGCATCCGTACAGGCTTTGCGATACAGCGTGGTTGCCTTCTTCGCCTGCGCAGTGCTGATGTGCGTGCTTCCCTCCCAGTCGCGGAAGGGGTTGTCGAGATTTGCGGCCAGCCATTCGGGCTTGCGCAGCTGGCCCACATCCAGATCCAGGCCTTTTGCCACCTCGCCCTTGTAGGCCTTCCTGATGGCGGTGCCAAGATCGGCCGGTAAGCTGTGCAGCCACAGCCGGCACAAGCGCGGCCAGCATTCCGGTGCCGGAAACACCGAACCAGCAGGCGGAAAGAGATCGCTGCCGCTGAGGGTGTACAGCTGCTGCAGATCGCCGAGGCACTGCAGCTGATGCAGCAGGCAGGGGGCGCCGTTGATCGCGAGCGATTGCAGTTGCGGGAACTGCTGGGCAATGCGTGCGGCGTCGAGTTCACGTACTTCCCGCAGCTGCAGTTCACCGAGCTGCGTCAGGCCCAGGCCTGGCAGCAGCGGATCGGTACTGATGAGGGTCAGCCAGCGGCCCTCGTCCTCGGCGTGGATGATCAGCGCGGGATCGATGCTGCCGATCAGCGTCAGGCGATCCAGCTGCGGGTTGAGGTGGAGCGAGCGCAGGCCGGTGACATCGATGGTCATCTGCAGGAGCCGGGTTTCTCGCACATCGACGTCGGTCTGCTGCAGGCCACTGATCTGCAAGGTATGGATCAACGGCCGTGTACGCAGCCACGGCAGCAGGCCCAGCACCGGTGTGCTGATCTCCAGCTGCGTGAGCAGCGGCAGGGCATCGAATACAGCCAGTGACGGCGCACGGTTCAGGGTCGCGCTGTCCAGTTGGCGGGTACAGCGACGCACCGGAAAGGCATCGCTTTCCAGTACCACGCTCTGGTCTTGCGGCGCGGACATCGCGGCGTGGAAGGCGCGCACGGCATCGGTATCCAGCGCATCCCACTTGCGTTGCCCGACCCATTCGGCGCCATCCGGCCAGCTGCCGTAAGCCTTCGGATGATCGGCGATCAGCGGCTCGCGCCAGCCCACCTGCTGGAAATCGCGCGGGACGCGCTTGCCTACCCAGCGGTGCAGGATCGCGGGCGCCGCACGGAACGGGCTGAAGCGGGCAGGTTGCATGGCTGCAACGGCGGCGGCATCCGGCAGGGCACTGCCCACCCAGTCCAGTGCAAGGACGGCGAAGCTGCCGTCCTCCGTATTCTGGTGGGTGAGCTGGTAGGCCACGTAGGCGCCCAGGCGTGCGTTGTGGACGACGTGGATATCACCCGCAGCGGGCATGCAACGTTCCTTGTTTCCATGCGTCGAAACATCACGGTAGCGCCGGCCGCCGGCCGGCATCCAGATTCGCCGCGAAGATCATGGGGTTGCCGGCCAGCGGCCGGCACGACCGTTATTTGCGTTCCAGCACCAGCAGCGGATCGATACGGGTATCGAACCAGTTCATGCCCCAGTGCAGGTGCGGGCCGGTGGCACGACCGGTGGCGCCGACCGCAGCGATCACCTGGCCCTGTTCCACACGGTCGCCAACTTTTACGTCGATGCGCGACAGGTGCAGGAAGTTGGAGCTGACACCGAAACCGTGGTCGAGCAGCAGCGTGCCGCCGGTCAGGTACAGGTCGGGGCCGGCGAAGGTGACGATGCCGGCCGCCGGCGCTTTCACCGGCGTGCCGGTCGGTACCGCGATGTCCATGCCGGAATGACCTGCGCCGGGCTGTCCGTTGTACACGCGTGCGTTGCCGAAGCGGCCGCTGATGCGGCCCTGCACCGGCCAGATGAAGGTCTGGGTGAAGTCGGTGCGATCGTCATCGCGGGCGCGGGCGGCGGTCACCTGTGCTTGTTCGCGCTTGATCCGCTCGGCAATCGCCGGCGGCGGGTTGACCGTCTTCGGCGGCACGCCGTTGACCCGCTCGGTGGGCCAGTCGCGCGGGGTCACCGCAATGGTCGCGGTCTCGCTGCCACCATCAGGGCGCTGCACCTGCACGCGCAGCGGACCCTTCTCGTCGCGGCCGATGCCGAACACCACGCTGCCATAGCCGCTCACCCGCAGTTGGCGGCCGGCGTACTGCACGCGGCTGCCGGCGGGTACCTTGCCGATCACCAGTGCGCCCTGCGATGCGCTGGCCGGGAACACCACGCGGCTGTCGATCAGGCTGCCGATGCCGTCCTGTGCCTGCGCCGACGGTGCGGTGAACAGGGGCGCGGCCAGCAGCAGCGCCCCGATCAGAAGTGCGGAGCGCATCAGCGGTCGTAGGTCATGCGCTGGCCGGCCGGCTCGCCCACCAGTTTGCTGCCGTCCCACACCAGTTGGCCATTGACCCAGGTGGAGGCCACGCGCGAGCGGAAGGTCGTGCCTTCAAACGGCGACCAGCCGCACTTGGACAGCACGTCCTCGCGCTTGACCGTGAACGGCACGTCCTCGACCAGCACCAGGTCGGCGAAGTAACCCTCGCGCAGGAAGCCACGTTCTTCCACGTCGAACAGCTGTGCCGGCGCATGCGCGAACTTCTGCACCACCTGCTCGCGGGTCAGCTTGCCTTCGTGCACGCGTTCCAGCGCGGCCACCAGCGCGTACTGCACCAGCGGCAGGCCCGACGGCGCCTGTGCGTAGGGCTTCTGCTTCTCTTCCCAGGTGTGCGGCGCGTGGTCGGTGGCCAGGACGTCCAGCACGTCATCGGCCAGCGCGGCGGTGATCGCCTCGCGGTCGGACACTTCCTTGATCGCCGGGTTGCACTTGATCAGGTTGCCCTTGGTCGCATAGTCCGGACGCGCGAAGTGCAGGAAGTGCACGCAGGTTTCGGCGGTGATCTGCTTGCGGCTGCCGTCGGCGCGGATCAGCGGACCCTTCTCGAACAGCGCCAGCTCATCGGCGGTGGAGATGTGCAGCACATGCAGGCGGGTGCCGTGCTTGCGCGCCAGCGACATCGCCAGGCGGGTCGACTTGATGCAGGCCTCGCGCGAGCGGATGTCCGGATGCATGTCCGGGGTCAGCGCATCGCCGTATTTCTCCTGGAAGGCCTTCAGGTTGGCGTCGATCATCGGCGTGTCTTCGCAGTGCGTGATGATCGGCGTCGGGCATTCGCGGAAGATCGCG
Source organism: Stenotrophomonas sp. 86428_Sma (assembly GCF_056481585.1). NCBI lineage: Bacteria > Pseudomonadati > Pseudomonadota > Gammaproteobacteria > Lysobacterales > Lysobacteraceae > Stenotrophomonas > Stenotrophomonas sp. 86428_Sma. The sequence goes on along the minus strand of NZ_CM151156.1, from coordinate 3,376,337 downwards.
TCCAGCGTTTCCGGATTGTCCACCAGCATGTTGCCGGTGGAGGCGCCCATGAACACCTTCACGCCCGGGGCCTTCTTCGGGTCCAGCGCACGGATGGCGTCCAGGTTGTCATTGCTGGCGCCGTGGTAGAAGCCATAGTTGGCCCAGGCGCGACCGCGCGCCAGTTCGTACTTCGCTTCGAGGATGGTCGAATCCAGCGTCGGCGGGTTGGTGTTGGGCATGTCCATGAAGCTGGTCAGGCCACCGGCCACGGCCGCCGCCGATTCGCTGGCGATGTCGCCCTTGTGGGTCAGGCCCGGTTCGCGGAAGTGCACCTGGTCGTCGATCATGCCCGGAAGCAACCAGCGTCCGGCTGCGTCCACCACCTGCTCGCCGTCGCGCGGCGCCAGCCCGTTGCCGATCTGCGCGATGCGGCCGTTCTCGATGCGCAGGTCGCCGTCGAAGGTGCGGCCTTCGTTGACCATGCGGGCGTTGGTGATGAGGGTGGAGGACATGTCAGTGTTTTCCTGTGCAACGGCAAGAGGGGGCGTTGGGGGACTCGGGCACGGGGTCGAAGCCGCCGGGATGGAACGGGTGGCAGCGGCCCAGCCGGCGCGCAGCCAGCCAGCTTCCGCGCAGCGGGCCGTGCCGCGAGATGGCGTCCATCGCGTATTCAGAACAGCTCGGCACGAAACGGCAGCGTGGCCCCAGCAGGGGGCTGATGAAGCGCTTGTAGAAGCGCAGCAGGGCAATGAGCAGGCGCGAGATCACCCAGTCATCTTATGCCAGTTGGCATGAAGGCCGCATTTGTGCAGGATGGGCCGTTGGTCGCATGTCGCCGATGGCCTGCGACCGGTACCAGTACCTTCGGGTGCTGGCCAGGTTCCGTACCGCGCAAGGCGGTCCGTGTTTGTCGGACTGCCTCCAAGGGCGCCTTGACTCCAGGACTGAATGGAGCAGGGGGTCGAGGTTGCTGCTGCGGGTCGGGTAGGCTATAAAGGCCCGCTTTCCCGGGCCCCGGGGAATCCAAGGAAGAGCGTTTCGTGGCTGCTAAAAAAACTGCAAAGAAGGCCGCAACGGCCGCCAAGAAAACCGCCAAGCCTGTTGTGAAGAAGTTGGCGGCAAAGCCCGTTGCCAGGAAACCGGCCAGCAAGCCGGCGACCAAGGCAGCGTCCTCGCAACCGGCGGCCAGGAAGGCCACCGCAAAGAAAACGCCGGTCAAGGCAACCAAGCCGGTGGCGAAGAAGGCTGCTGCGCCCGCCAAGGCCAAGCCTGCCGCTGCCAGCAAGAAGGCGCCGGTGGTGAAGAAAGCCGCCAGCAAGGCCGCGCCGGTGAAGAAGGCCGCCGCCAAGCCGGTGGCGAAGAAGGCAGCAGCCAAGCCGGCGCCGAAGGCGGTGGTGAAGAAGGCTGCGGCCAAGCCGGTCGCCAAACCTGCAGCGAAGAAGGTTGCTGCGGCTAAACCGGTGGCCACGCCTGCCGCTGTAAAGAAAGTCACCAAGAATGTTGCCGCGCCGGCCGCAAAGCCGACCCCGGCCCCCGTAGTGAAGTCCGCACCGAAGCCTGCCCCCAAGCCGGCTCCGGCCAAGCCTGTCCCGGCCAAGACCGTGGCAGTGGCAGCAGCCCAACCGGCCCCCAAGCCGGCCCCGGCCGCCGCTCCTGCTGCTTCGAAGGCCCCGCAATCCAAGAATCCCGTGCCCGTTTCGAAATCGCCTGCCAAAACCGCCGTGAAATCCGATTCCGCTCCGAAGACCGTGTCGCGCCCTGTCGGCAAGGTTGCCGTGGCCGTCGCCGCCCGCTCGGCGGCACCGGCCCCGCGCAGCAAGTACAAGGTGGTCGAGTACAAGACCGACGAGGCCACCGGCCGCCCGATCCTGCCGGCTGGCTACAAGCCGTCCTCGGAAGAGGAATACATGAGCCCGCTGCAGCAGGAGTATTTCCGTCAGCGCCTGCAGAACTGGCGCGCGGACCTGGTGGAAGAGTCCAAGCAGACCATCGAGAACCTGCGCGAGGAAGTGCGTGACATCGGCGACGAAGCCGAGCGCGCGACCCGCGAGACCGAGAACTCGCTGGAACTGCGTACCCGTGATCGCTACCGCAAGCTGATCGGCAAGATCGACAGCACCCTGAAGCGCCTGGAAGCCGGCGACTACGGTTACTGCGTCGACACCGGCGAAGAAATCGGCCTGGAGCGCCTGGAAGCGCGCCTGACCGCCGAACGCACCATCGACGCCCAGGAGCGCTGGGAGCACCTGCAGAAGCAGCAGGGCGACTGATTCCCGATCGTTGTATGGTCATGCGAAAAACCCGGCCTCGGCCGGGTTTTTTGTTGGGTGTGGTTGGCTGTGTAGAACGGCGCCTTCCGGGTATAGGAGGGAGCCTGTGTGCGCGGTTGCTGTAAAGCCTAGCCCATGCCCGGCTCGGGTCGAAGGCGGAGGGCAAGGAAGAGCAAAAGCAAAAGCAAAAGCAAAAGCAAAAGCAAAAGCAAAAGCAAAAGCAAAAGCAGCCAAGCATGGCTTGGCTCTACCAAGGGCGGTCATGCGTGCGCTCGCGGCTGTTGGGTCCGCCTTGTAGCGAGCCGAGCACCGCAGGGGAATCAGGGGCGAAGAGGCGCCGCTGTTTGAGCGCAGCGAGTTCGGCGCCGTCCCCTGATTCACCGAGGAGCACAGGGCACCGGCGCGCAGCGCCGGCTCGCGGATGGCGGCGCGTTTCTTTTGGTTACTTTTCTTTTCGCGCGAAAAGAAAAGTGACACCCCACCGCGGTCACGGAAAGAGCCCGCCGGGCATGGCCCGGCGCTACCGGCGCGTGGGCGCGCGGAAATCCGCTCTATTGCAGGTCGCGAAGATTCAGTTTCCGCAACGTCGGGTTCTTCCACGCGGTGATCCCGGCCACGCTCAGCACCGCAAACCCGCCCAGCACCACTGCCGGCACCAGGCCGAGCAGCTTTGCCATCGTGCCGGCATAGAACGCGCCCAGTTCGTTGGACGAACTGATGAAGATGCCGTTGATCGACGACACCCGGCCGCGCATTTCTTCCGGTGTAGCCAGCTGCAGGATGGTCGAGCGGATCACCACCGACACGCCGTCGAAGGCCCCATAGAACAGCAGGATCAGCGCGGACAGCCAGAAGTGCTGCGACAGCCCGAAGCTGATCACGCACAGGCCGAAGCCGGCCACCGCGAACAGCAGCACGCGGCCGGCATTGCGGTGCAGCGGGTGGCGCGCCAGCCACAGGCCAACGCAGACCGAGCCCAGCGCCGGCATTGCGCGCAGGATGCCCAGGCCTTCCGGACCGTGGTGCAGGATCTCGTGCAGGAACGCCGGCAGCATCGCCACCACGCCGCCCAGCAGCACCGAGAACATGTCCAGCGCCATCGCCCCGACCATGATTCGGTTGCCGACCACGAAGCGCGCGCCTTCAGCGATGCTCTTGAAGATCGGGGCGGCCGGACCGGTATGCACCGGTTCTTCCACCTTCAGCGTGGCCAGGCAGGCCATCGCCACCAGCGCGAAGCCCGTGGCCACCGCGTAGGACAGGCCCTTGCCGCCGAAGCCGACCAGCACGCCACCCAATGCCGGACCGGCCACCATGCCGGCCTGGAACACCACGGCGCCGAGGCCAGCGCCACGCGCGAACTGGTCACGGGCCAGCACGCGGGCGAACAGGGCGTTGTAGATCGGCGACAGGAAGGCGCGGACCATGCCGGTCAGCGCAATGGCCGCATAGATCGGCCACACGCCTTCGAACGGCAGCCAGCCCTTGGCCACGCCGGTCAACACCAGCGCGGTGGCGATCAACCCGGAGCAGGCGACCATGCCGAGCCGGCGGCGCGGCAGGTGGTCGACCAGATAACCGGCGAACGGTGCGACGCAGAAGAACGGCAGCACCTCGGCCAGGCCAACCAGGCCCAGCGAGAACGGATTGCGGGTGACTTCGTAGATGTGCCAGCCGACGGTGACCGCGACCACCTAGTAGGACAGCATCGCGAAGATGCGGTAGGCCAGCAGCTTGGCGAAACCGGGCCGGGACAGCAGCCCCAGCGCGGTGTCTTCGGCCGTGGCGGGTTCGCTCACGACGGGTCGCGCTGCAGCTGGGCCTGCGCGGTCTCGCGGATGAAGGCCAGCATCGCCGCCACGCCGTTGCTGCGGGTGGGCGAGAGGTGGCGGGCCAGGCCGATGTCCTGGATGTAGCTCGGTTCGGTGGCCAGGATCTCCTGCGCCGAGCGCCCGGAGTACACGCGCAGGGCCAGGAAGATCAGGCCGGAAACGATGGCCGAATCACTGATGGCGTGGAAGCGCAGCGACTGCGCATTGCCTTCCGGCACGATCCAGACCATCGACTGGCAGCCGAGCAGGCGGTGCTCTTCGGTCTTCCATTCGTCCGGGAAGGCGGGCAGCTTGCGGCCGAGGTCGATCAGGTACTGGTAGCGCTCGGACCAGTCGCCGAAGAAGCCGAATTCCTCGGCGATGGCGGTCTGGGCCTCGGCGGCGGTGGGTTCAAGCGGGAACGGGGAGTCGGTCACAACAGTCTCTACAGTGGAGCGTGGCCGGCGGACCGGCCACGGGGCAGGGTGGGTCAGCCGCGCTTGCGCGACCAGCGCACGCCCTGCGGGGTGTCTTCCAGCACGATGCCTTCGGCGGCCAGCTGGTCGCGGATGGCGTCGGAACGGGCGAAGTCGCGTGCCTGCTTGGCGGCGGCACGCTCGTCGATCAGGCCCTGGATGCGGGCATCTTCGCCATCATCGCTGGCCGCGGTGCCGAACCACTGCGCTGGATCGGCCTGCAGCAGGCCCAGGGCCAGGCCGGCACCGAGCAGTTCGCCCTTCAGGCGCACCTGTTCGGCAGGGTCGGTGGCCCGGCGTGCATCTGCGGCGATGCGGGCCACTTCGGCCAGTGCCTGCGGGGTGTTCAGGTCGTCATCAAGAGTCGCCTCGACCGTGGCCGGGATCGCCACGACCGCCTCGACCGACGCCAGCTCGCGTAGCGTGCCGTACAGGCGGTCCAGGGTGCGCACCGACTGCTCGATGAGGCCATCGGACCAGTCCAGCGGCTGCCGGTAGTGGGCCGACAGCAGGGCCAGGCGCAGCGCTTCCGGCGGGTGCTGGCGGACCAGATCGTGCACGCGTTCGATGTTGCCCAGCGACTTGCTCATCTTGGCGCCGCCGAAGTTGAGCATGCCGTTGTGCAGCCAGAAGCGGGCGAAGATCTTGCCGCCGTGGGCGCATTCGCTCTGCGCAAGCTCGTTTTCGTGGTGCGGGAACTGCAGGTCGACGCCGCCGGCATGGATATCGATGGTCTCGCCCAGGTGGGCGGCGGCCATCGCCGAGCATTCGATATGCCAGCCCGGGCGGCCACGGCCCCAGGGAGACTCCCAGCCAGGGAGGTCATCGCTGGACGGCTTCCACAGCACGAAATCGCCTGGGTCGCGCTTGTACGGGGCCACGTCGACGCGGGCGCCGGCCAGCATCTCTTCCGGGTCGCGGCGCGAGAGCTTGCCGTAGCCTTCGAAGCTGGCCACCGCGAACAGCACGTGGCCTTCGGCGGCGTAGGCATGACCATTGGCGATCAGCTGCTCGATCATGGTGATGATCTGCGGGATGTGCGCGGTCACTTCCGGCTCGATGTCCGGCGGCACCACGCCCAGCGCGGCCATGTCTTCACGGTAGGCGGCGGCGAACCTGTCGGTGATGGTGCTGATCGGCACGCCCTGCTCACGCGCGGCGTTGTTGATCTTGTCGTCCACGTCGGTGATGTTGCGCGCGTAGCGCAGGCCACCGAAACGGCGTCGCAGCAGATCGGCCAGCACCCCGAACACTACCGGGCCACGGGCGTTGCCGATGTGCACGTAGTTGTAGACCGTCGGGCCGCACACATACAGGGTCGGACAGGCCGGGTCGAGCGGGGTGAACGGTTCGAGCTGGCGAGTCAGGTTGTTGTGCAGGCGCAGGGTCATGGGGCTGTGGCTGGGGGACAAGCCTGTGATTTTAGAACGTGTCGGCCCCCTTTGGGGGCACCGCCTGCCACCGGTGGACGCCGGGTCCAACCAGGGTGGGGTGGGCAGGAGCAGCGTGGACGGGTAATGTTCAGCCCCTTGCGCTCGCCACTGCCTACACTATTGCCGTGTCCTTGCTCCCGTCGCCAATGAAATCCACCGCGTTGCTGACCCTGGCCTGCCTGTCGGCGCTGGCCGCCGTGGCCCAGGCGCAGGAGGCCGAGCCCCGCAACCGGGTGGTGATCGTGGAGAACGTGAAGTTCGACTACGCGCAGGTACTGAACGTCGAACCCGTGTTCCAGACCCTGCGCGCGACCCGTACCGAAGAACACTGCGAGCCGGTCTCGACCCGGACCCTGGCGCCGGTCAATGTCACTGGTGAGGAGCCGGTCGAGGACAAGGGCCGGATCAGCCGCTTCTGGGACTCGGTACGCTCGATGTTCAAGCGCAGCGATGAAGAGGTCTCCGAGGACACCGCCGCCGAGTCACCGGCTCCGGCGCCGGCACCGGCCAACAATGGTCCGATGCTGACCCGCGACTGTCGCATCGTGCCGGTGGGACGTGAATTCCGCCGGCCCATCGCCTACGACGTGGACTACGTCTACAAGGGCACCAAGTACCGCTCGCGGCTGCCGGAAGATCCCGGCAACCGGCTCAAGATCCGGGTGTCGATCACCCCCTGGGTCGGCCCCGAGCAGGGCGCGGCCGGCAATCCCTGATTCTGCGGCCCCGGCCCCTTGCGTCGGCCCCGGCCGCATGCAAAGATGGTTGACCATGAAGCTCACCGACTTCCAGCACGACAGCAGCGCAGCCCGACAGGCGTCGGGCATGACCTCGCGTGCGCGTCGACCGGAACCCCACATCCTCGCTGGGTAACCGGAGCTTTTTGCTGTTCGTCCGAAAAAAACCCAGCCCGCCGGCTGGGTTTTTTCGTTTCCGCGTCATGAAAGCTGCAACTGCAACCTTTTCGTTCCACCTTTGCTTCCTGTTTTCCCTTCCACCGCGTCGAACCCGGCGCCGCCACGCAAGGAAAGATGATGTCCCCCAAGCACTTCCTGAACACCCAGGACTGGAGCCGCAGCGAGCTCGACGCGCTGCTGACCCAGGCCGCGCTGTTCAAGCGCAACAAGCTCGGCGACCAGCTCAAGGGCAAGTCGATCGCGCTGGTGTTCTTCAATCCGTCCATGCGCACCCGCACCAGCTTCGAACTGGGTGCGTTCCAGCTGGGTGCCCACGCGGTGGTGCTGCAGCCGGGCAAGGATGCGTGGCCGATCGAGTTCAACCTCGGCACGGTGATGGACGGCGATACCGAAGAGCACATCGCTGAAGTGGCCAAGGTGCTGGGCCGTTACTGCGACATCATCGCTGTGCGCGCATTCCCCAAGTTCATCGACTGGGCCTACGACCGCCAGGACATCGTCCTCAACAGCTTCGCCAAGTACTCGCCGGTGCCGGTCATCAACATGGAGACCATCACCCACCCGTGCCAGGAGCTGGCCCACATCATGGCCCTGCAGGAGCACTTCGGCACCCAGGACCTGCGCGGCAAGAAGTACGTGCTGACCTGGACCTACCACCCCAAGCCGCTGAACACCGCAGTCGCCAATTCGGCGCTGACCATCGCCACCCGCATGGGCATGGACGTGACCCTGCTGTGCCCGACCGCCGACTACATCCTCGACGACCGCTACATGGGCTGGGCCGAGCAGAACGTGGCCGAGAGCGGCGGCTCGCTGAAGATCAGCCATGACATCGACAGCGCCTACGCCGGTGCCGACGTGGTCTACGCCAAGAGCTGGGGCGCGCTGCCGTTCTTCGGCAACTGGGAACCGGAAAAGCCGATCCGCGACCAGTTCAAGCACTTCATCGTGGACGAGCGGAAGATGGCGCTGACCAACAACGGTGTGTTCAGCCACTGCCTGCCGCTGCGCCGCAACGTGAAGGCCACCGATGCGGTGATGGATTCGCCGCAGTGCATCGCCATCAACGAAGCCGAGAACCGCCTGCATGTGCAGAAGGCGATCATGGCGGCTGTTGCCGGGCGCTGAATCAAACAAGGGGTAGAGCCGACCGTTGGTCGGCTGCTCCCGCAGCGGCGCATCCAACATTTCAGCCGACCAGCGGTCGGCTCTACCGAATTCCCATCCCCCAAGTGGACCTGATCCCCATGAGCAACAAAGACGTCGTTCTCGCCTTCTCCGGCGGCCTGGATACCAGCTTCTGCGTGCCGTACCTGCAGGAGCGCGGCTACAACGTGCACACCGTGTTCGCCGACACCGGCGGCGTGGATGATGAAGAGCGCGATTTCATCGAGAAGCGCGCCGCCGAACTCGGCGTGGCCAGCCACGTTACCGTCAATGGTGGCCCGGCCATCTGGGAAGGCTTCGTCAAGCCGTTCGTGTGGGCAGGCGAAGGCTATCAGGGACAGTACCCGCTGCTGGTCTCGGATCGCTACCTGATCGTCGATGCCGCGCTGAAGCGTGCCGCCGAACTGGGTACCAACATCATCGCCCACGGCTGCACCGGCATGGGCAACGATCAGGTCCGCTTCGACCTGGCGGTGAAGGCCCTGGGTGACTACCAGATCATCGCGCCGATCCGCGAGATCCAGAAGGAACACACCCAGACCCGCGCCTACGAGCAGAAGTACCTGGAAGAGCGCGGCTTCGGCGTGCGTGCCAAGCAGCAGGCCTACACCATCAACGAGAACCTGCTGGGCCTGACCATGTCCGGCGGCGAGATCGACCGCTGGGAAGCCCCGGGCGAGGGCGCCCGCGGCTGGTGCGCACCGCGCAGCGAGTGGCCGGAACAGGCGCTGACCGTGACCCTGAAGTTCGTTGAGGGCGAAGCCGTCGAACTGAACGGCAAGGCGCTGCCGGGCGACCAGATCCTGGCCCAGCTCAACAAGCTGTTCGCCCCCTACGGTGTTGGCCGCGGCGTCTACACCGGTGACACCGTGATCGGTCTGAAGGGTCGCATCGTGTTCGAGGCCCCGGGCCTGGTTTCGCTGCTGGCCGCGCATCGCGCGCTGGAAGACGCCGTGCTGACCAAGCAGCAGAACCGCTTCAAGCCGGACGTGGCGCGCAAGTGGGTGGAGCTGGTCTACGAAGGCTTCTACCACGACCCGCTGAAGACCGACATCGAGGCCTTCCTGAAGTCCTCGCAGGCCAAGGTCAATGGCGAAGTGGTGCTGGAAACCCGCGGCGGCCGCGTCGATGCAGTGGCGGTGAAGTCGCCGCACCTGCTCAACACCAAGGGCGCCACCTACGCGCAGTCGGCCGACTGGGGCGTGGAGGAGGCCGAGGGCTTCATCAAGCTGTTCGGAATGAGCTCCACTGTCTATGCGCAGGTCAATCGCGGTTGACCTGTGACGGGGGTGCCGGCCGCTGGCCGGCGCCTCGCAACGTCAATGGAGGGTAGTGCCGGCCGCTGGCCGGCTCGTGGCACGGCTGGATCATTGCGGAGCCGGCCAGCGGCCGGCACTACCGATTTCGAACCCTACGGATATTCAGACACATGCTTGAACAGACGCTCGATCACCTGCAGGCCCTGGTGTCCTTCGACACCCGCAACCCGCCGCGTGCGATCACCACCGGTGGCATCTTCGATTACCTGCGCGTGAACCTGCCCGGCTTCAACGTCGAGGTGATCGACCATGGCGCCGGTGCGGTCAGCCTGTACGCCGTGCGTGGCACGCCGAAGTACCTGTTCAACGTGCATCTGGATACCGTGCCGGATTCGCCGCACTGGAGTGCCGACCCGCACGTGATGCGGCGTCTGGACGACCGTGTGGTCGGCCTGGGCGTGTGTGACATCAAGGGCGCCGCCGCTGCACTGGTGGCCGCGGCCAACGCCAGTGATGGCGATGCCGCGTTCCTGTTCTCCAGCGACGAAGAAGCCAACGATCCGCGCTGCATCGCCGCGTTCCTGGCCCGTGGCCTGCCGTATGAAGCGGTGCTGGTGGCGGAGCCGACCATGAGCGAAGCGGTGCTGGCGCACCGTGGCATCAGTTCGGTGCTTATGCAGTTCGCCGGCCGCGCCGGGCACGCGTCGGGCAAGCAGGATGCGGCCGCCAGCGCGCTGCACCAGGCCATGCGCTGGGGCAACCGCGCATTGGACCATGTGGAATCGCTGGCCTCGGCGCGCTTCGGCGGGCTGACCGGCCTGCGCTTCAACATCGGTCGCGTCGAAGGTGGCATCAAGGCCAACATGATCGCGCCGGCCGCCGAAGTGCGGTTCGGGTTCCGTCCGCTGCCGTCGATGGACATCGATGGCCTGCTGGCGACCTTCGCCGGTTTTGCCGAGCCGGAAGCGGCACTGTTCACCGAAACCTTCCGTGGCCCCAGCCTGCCGGCCGGTGATATCGCCGAGGCAGAGAACCGCCGTCTGCTGGCACGCGACGTGGCCGATGCGCTGGAACTGCCGATCGGCAACGCGGTGGACTTCTGGACAGAGGCCTCGCTGTTCTCCGCTGCTGGATACACCACGCTGGTGTTCGGCCCGGGCGACATCGCCCAGGCCCACACCGCCGATGAGTTCGTGACGCTGGAGCAGCTGCAGCGCTACACCGACGCCGTGCACCGCATCATCGCCGCCGGCGCCTGATCGACCCCACAACGCCGCCCGGCCCTGGCCGGGTGGAACTGCAACGCGGCGACCGCCGCCTGTGACGAAACCGAAATGTCTCCTGCCCTCCAGCCCCACCGCCAGACCCGCCAGACCATCGTGCGCCTGCTTTCCAGCATGGCCAGCGCGAAGGAGATCAGCCAGTACCTCAAGCGCTTCTCGCAGCTGGACGCCAAGCGCTTTGCCGTGGTCAAGGTCGGCGGCGCGGTGCTGCGCGACGATCTCGACGCGCTGACCTCTTCTCTGTCGTTCCTGCAGGAAGTCGGCCTGACCCCGATCGTGCTGCACGGCGCCGGCCCGCAGCTGGATGCCGAACTGTCGGCCGCCGGCATCGAAAAGCAGACCGTCAACGGTCTGCGCGTGACCTCGCCGGAGGCACTGGCGATCGTGCGCCGGGTGTTCCAGCAGTCCAACCTGCGCCTGGTCGAAGCACTGCAGCAGAACGGCGCGCGTGCCACCTCGATCACCGGTGGCGTGTTCGAGGCGGAGTACCTGGACGTGGACACCTACGGCCTGGTCGGCGAGGTGAAGAAGGTCAACCTGGCGCCGATCGAGGCCAGCCTGCGCGCCGGCTCGATCCCGGTCATCACCAGCCTGGGCGAAACCGCGGGTGGCCAGATCCTCAACGTCAACGCCGACTTCGCCGCCAACGAGCTGGTGCAGGAGCTGCAGCCGTACAAGATCATTTTCCTGACCGGCACCGGCGGCCTGCTGGACGAGCAGGGCAGCGTGATCGATTCGATCAACCTGTCCACCGAGTACGACCACCTGATCGCGCAGCCGTGGATCCACGGTGGCATGAAGGTGAAGATCGAACAGATCAAGGATCTGCTCGACCGCCTGCCGCTGGAATCGTCGGTGTCCATCACGCGCCCGGCTGACCTGGCCAAGGAACTGTTCACCCACAAGGGCTCGGGCACGCTGGTGCGCAAGGGCGAGAAGGTGCTGCGCGCCACCGCGTGGAACGAGCTGGACCTGCCACGGCTGAAGGGCCTGATCGAATCCAGCTTCGGCCGCACGCTGGTGCCTGACTATTTCCAGAAGACCAAGCTGCTGCGCGCCTATGTCAGCGAGAACTACCGCACCGCGGTGATCCTCACCGACGAAGCCGAGGGCGTGTACCTGGACAAGTTCGCCGTGCTCGATGATGCACAGGGTGAAGGCCTCGGCCGCGCGGTGTGGAACGTGATGCGGGATGAAACGCCGCAGCTGTTCTGGCGTTCGCGCAATGGCAACCCGATCAATCACTTCTACTATGCTGAATCCGATGGCTGCTACAAGCAGGGCCATTGGAAGGTGTTCTGGTACGGCGCCGATGGCATCGACCGGATCAGCACCTATGTCGACCACTGCGCCCAGCGCGCACCGAGCCTGCAGGGCTGAATGATGGACCATTCCGATCACTGGACTACGATTCCCACCCTGCGCGGCCAGCACGTGACACTGCAGCCGCTGCAGCCCGAGCATGTGCCTGGCCTGCGCGCCGCCGTGGAGGGCAGCGGCCTGGACCAGCTCTGGTACACCCAGGTGCCTTCGCCGGAGCGGGTCGAGCACTATGTGCAGGCCGCGCTGCAGGCACAGGCAGAAGGCAAGGTGCTGCCGTTCGTGATCCTCGATGCGGCGGGTGACATCGTGGGTACCACCCGCTTCTACGACCTGGATGCCGGCGTGCCCAAGCTCAGCCTGGGTTACACCTGGTATGCACCGCGCGTGCAGCGTACTGGCGTCAACACCGAAACCAAGCTGTTGCTGCTGCAGCACGCCTTCGAAACCATGGGCTGCATCAGCCTGGTGCTGGAAACCAGCTGGTTCAACTTCACCTCGCGCACCGCCATCGCCCGCCTCGGCGCCAAGCAGGACGGCGTGCTGCGCAACCACAAGCGGCACGCCGACGGCACGCCGCGCGACACCGTCATCTTCTCCATCATCGATACGGAATGGCAGGGCGTGAAGCGCCACCTGCAGTACCGCCTGGACAGCCACGCATGAACGATTCGACTTTCACCCTGGGCATCGTCGGCGCCCGTGGCCATACCGGTGCCGAGCTGATCACGCTGGTGGCCGCACATCCGCGGCTGAAGCTGGCCTTCGTGTCCTCGCGCGAACGCGCCGGGCAGCACCTGTCCGACCACCATCCGGAGTTCCAGGGCGAGCTGCAGTACGAGAACCTGGACGCCGACGCGGTGGCCGCCAAGGGCGTGGACGCGGTGATCCTGGCCCTGCCCAACGGCTTGGCCGCACCGTTCGTGGCCGCACTGGAAGCGGCGAAGCCGGACACCGTCATTGTCGACCTGTCGGCCGACTACCGCTTCGACAACAGCTGGTACTACGGCCTGCCGGAGCTGACCCGAGGCCGCTACAACGGCCAGAAGCACATCAGCAACCCGGGCTGCTATGCCACGGCGATGCAGCTGGCGGTGCATCCGCTGCTGGACCTGCTGGCCGGCCCGCCGCAGTGCTTCGGTGTGTCCGGCTATTCCGGCGCCGGCACCACGCCGTCGGACAAGAACAACGTCGAACTGCTCGCCGACAACCTGATGCCGTATGCGCTGACCAACCACGTGCACGAGCGTGAAGTGTCGGTCCAGCTGGGCGTGGCGGTTGAATTCATGCCGCATGTCGCGCCGCATTTCCGCGGCATCACGCTCACCGCCAACCTGTGGCTGAACCGCGTGCAGACCCGCGAACAGATCGTCGAGCGCTTCCAGCAGGCCTATGCGGGCGAACCGCTGATCGAGGTAGTGGATGAAGCGCCGTGGGTCAGCCGCATCGCCGGCCGCCACGGTGCGCAGGTCGGTGGCTTCACCCTGGCCCCGGGCGGCAAGCGGGTGGTGGTGGTGGCGACCCTGGACAACCTGCTGAAGGGCGCGGCCACCCAGGCCATGCAGAACCTCAACCTCGCGCTGGGCATCGACGAACTGACGTCGATCCCGCACTGAACGCGTATTCCGGAGCCCCCATGGCAGACCTTCTTTGGCAGAAGCCCGGCGTCGCCGTCGACGCCCAGATCCAGACCTTCCTCGCCGGCGATGACGTGATCCTCGATCGCGAATTCTTCCTGCACGACATCGCCGCCAGCGCCGCGCATGCACAGGGCCTGCAGCACATCGGCATCCTCAGCGCCGATGAGCTGGCGGGCCTGCTGCGCGAGCTCGACGTGCTGGCGCAGGACTTCCGTGAAGGCCGCTTCGTGCTGGACACGCAGTACGAAGATGGTCACTCGGCGATCGAAGCGCGCCTGACCGAACGCCTTGGCGATGCCGGCCGCAAGATCCACACCGGCCGCAGCCGCAATGACCAGATCCTGGTTGCCACCCGCCTCTGGCTGAAGGAGAAGCTGCTGCGTGTGGCCCAGCTCAGCGCCGAGGTTGCCAAGGTCGCGCTGGACCGTGCGCAGGCCGAGAAGGATCTGCCGATCCCCGGCTACACCCACATCCAGCGTGCCGTGGTGTCCTCGGCCGGCATGTGGTGGGCCGGCTGGGCCGAGGCCTTCATCGACAACGCCATCCGCGCGCGCGACACCCATGCGCTGGTCGACGCCAATCCGCTTGGCACGGCTGCCGGCTACGGTGTGAACCTGCCGCTGGACCGTGAGCACACCACGGCCGCGCTCGGTTTCGCCCGCATGCAGATCTCGCCGATCTACGCGCAGCTGTCGCGCGGCAAGTTCGAACTGGCCGCGCTGGAAGCGCTGGGCGGCGCCACGCTGGACCTGCGCCGCATTGCCTGGGACCTGTCGCTGTTCACCAGCGCCGAGTTCGGCTTCGTCGCGCTGCCGGCGCAGTACACCACCGGCAGTTCGATCATGCCCAACAAGCGCAATCCGGACGTGATCGAGCTGATGCGCGCGACCCACGCCAGCGTCGCCGCCGCGCGTACCGAGATCGAGCAGCTGCTGTCGCTGCCGTCGGGCTATCACCGCGACCTGCAGTCGTCCAAGGGCGCCATCTTCCACGGCTTCGGTCGCGGCCTGTCGGCGCTGGAACTGCTGCCGGCGCTGCTGGCCAACCTGGAATGGCGCGACGACAAGGTTCGCGCGGCAATCGACTCGGGCATGTACGCCACCGATGTGGCGGTGGAAGCGGCCGTGGCCGGCGTGCCGTTCCGCGAGGCCTACAAGGCTGCTGCCGCCGGTGCCGACAGCGCAGGGCAGGGGCGTACCCCGGAAGGCAGCCTGGCCGCACGCGTATCGCCGGGTTCGGCCGCCGACCTGCGCCTGGACGAACTGCACGCGCGCTGGCAGGCGCTGTCCTGATGGCCGGCACCGTCTACCTGGTGCTGGCCATGCGCCGGCCCGATTTCAACGCCGCCGCCGTGCAGCCGCACCGTGACTTTCTCGATGCGTTGCAGGCACAGGGCAAGCTGCAGCTGACCGGCGGTTTTGCCGATGGCAGCGGTGGCGCCTATGTGCTGTGCAACGTGGACAGCCTGGCGCAGGCGCAGGCCATCGTCGCCACCGATCCGCTGGTGACGATGCAGGCCTCCGCGCTGACCGTGCACGAATGGAACACCCGCTGAGAGCCTGACCGATGATCCAGCACGCTGCCCACGTCGCCTCGCCGTTCCCGCAACAGGCGCTGCCGCCGTGGCGGCGTGCAGTGCTGAAGGTCGGCAGCAGCCTGCTGGCGGCCGATGGCGGCGGCCTGTCGCCACGCCACGCGCTGGGCCTGGCCCAGTTTGTTTCCGCCAACGTCCTGGCCGGGCGCGAGGTGGTGATCGTGTCTTCCGGCGCGGTCGCTGCTGGGCGCGCGATCCTGCCGCGGGCCGATGAGCCGGGCGCAGCGATGGCAGCGCGGCAGGCGCTGGCTGCGCTCGGCCAGGCGCAGCTGATCGGGCTCTGGCAGCGCTTCTTCGAGCGCCCCGTGGCGCAGGTGCTGCTGACCCACGACGACCTGCGCAACCGCCGCCGCTACCTCAACGCACGCGCCACGCTCAATGAGTTGCTGCGGCTGGGCGCGTTGCCGGTGGTCAACGAGAACGACACCGTGTCGGTGGACGAACTCAAGCTCGGCGACAACGACAACCTGGCCGCCACCGTGGCCGCGCTGGTCGATGCCGATGCACTGTTCATTGCCACCGACATCGACGGCCTGTACAGCGCGGATCCGCGCACCGTGGCCGATGCGCGGGCACTGCACGACGTGCCGGAACTGAGTGACGAGGTGCTGGCGATGGCCGGCGGCGCAGGTTCGCGCGCCGGTACCGGCGGCATGCGGACCAAGCTTGAGGCGGCGGCCAAGGCGGGTCGTCTCGGCATCGAGACCTACCTTTTCAACGGCCGCAGCAGCGACGTGGTGCGTGCACTGGCGCAGGACCGCCTGTTCGGCACCCGCATCCACGCCGCGCGCAGCCGCGAGGCGGCCCGCAAGCACTGGCTGCGGCATGCACCGCTGACCGAAGGCGCGATCGTGATCGATGCCGGTGCGGCACAGGCCATGCGCGAGAAGGGCGCCTCGCTGCTGCCCGGTGGCATCACCGGTGCGGAGGGCGCGTTCCGGCGTGGCGATATGGTGCAGGTGTGCTGGAATGCACCACAGGGCCGTGTCTGCATCGCCCGCGGTGTCAGCCAGTACGCCGCCGATGATGTGCGCCGGATCGCCGGTCGCCATTCGCGCGACATCGAGGCCGTGCTGGGCTACAACTACGGTGGCAGTGTCGTCCATCGCGACGATCTGGTGCTGCCATGACCGGTTTGAAGGACTCCCCGATGAGCGAAATCGAAGCGCAGGCGCGTGCCTGCCGTGACGCGGCCCAGATCGTTTCCGGCCTCGACAGTGCGGCGCGCCGCACGCTGCTGCTGGCAATGGCGCAGGCACTGGAAGTGAATGCCGGGCTGATCCTGGCCGGTAATGCGCGTGACCTTGCTGCCGCGCGCGACAAGGGCGTTGGCAGTGCCATGCTCGACCGCCTTGCGTTGGACCCGGCGCGCCTGTTCGCGATGGCCGAAGCGGTGCGTGAGGTCGCTGCGCTGCCCGATCCGGTCGGCCAGGTCACCCGCGACGATGTGCGTCCAAACGGCATCCGTGTGCAGAAGGTGCGCGTTCCGCTGGGGGTGATCGCGATGATCTACGAAGCCCGCCCGAATGTGACCGCCGAAGCGGCCGCCCTGTGCCTGAAGGCCGGCAATGGCGTGATCCTGCGCGGAGGCTCCGAGGCGATCCACTCCAACACCGCCATCGCCCAAGCGTTGTCCGGCGCATTGAAGGCCAACGGCGTACCGCCGGCGGCGGTGACCGTGCTGACCGACCTGCGCCGCGAAGCGATGCTGGAACTGCTGCAGCTGCATGAGCTGATCGATCTGGCGATTCCGCGAGGCGGCGAGGGCCTGATCCGCTTCGTTGCCGAGCATGCGCGGGTGCCGGTGATCAAGCACTACAAGGGCGTCTGCCACCTGTTCGTGGATGCCAGTGCCGACCTCGGCAAGGCCATTGATCTGCTGGTGGATGGCAAGTGCAGCCGCCCTGCAGCCTGTAACTCGCTGGAAACGCTGCTGGTGCACCGCGACGTGGCCGAAACGTTCCTGCCGCGCGTGGCGCAGGCGCTGGGCGAGCGCGGCGTGCAGCTGCGCGCCGATGCACTGGCGCAACCGCTGCTGCCGGGCAGCACCGCCGCCACCGAAGACGACTATGCCGCCGAGTTCCTCGATCTGGTGCTGGCGGTGCGCGTGGTCGACGACCTCGATGCGGCTATCGCGCACATCCGCACTTATACCTCCGACCACACCGAAGTGATCGCCACCGAAGACGCCGGCCATGCCGAGCGCTTCGTCAACGCACTGCGCTCGGCGGTGGTGATGGTCAATGCGTCCTCGCGTTTCTCCGACGGCGGCCAGCTGGGCCTGGGCAGCGAGATCGGCATTTCCACCACGCGCCTGCACGCGTATGGCCCGATGGGGCTGGAGGCACTCACCGTCGAACGATTTGTCGTGCGCGGTGAAGGGCAGACCCGCACGTAGATCCACGCCATGCGTGGATGCTCTTCGCGGTAGACCCCGGTGCCGACCAAGGTCGGCACCCACCAGAGAGAACGCCGACCAAGGTCGGCATCTACCGTGCAGCAGGGCTACACAACCTCGCGGCGGATGCCGATCGGCCGCGCGTGATCGTCCATGTGCAGCGTGGCGGCCTTGCAGCCCAGCAGGCGCTCGGCCAGCCCGGTGCTGGCCCCCAGGTCGGCGGCCACTTCGTTGAGGCTGGCCAGCGGCCGCGGCAGGCGCCGGTCGTGGCCGCGGAAGCGCGCGCGGTTGTACTCGGCCCAGCCGATCAGCAGTACGCTGGCGCACAGCAGCATCAGCGGCAACGCCACCAGCACATAGGGGTCGAACTGGCTTTGCCGTTCGTACAGCTGCTGCCAGGCCAGCTGGCCGCCGACCAGCCACGACACCAGGGTGACCAGTGGCGCCCACAGGTAGAAGTAGAACCCCCAGAACGCGAGGGTGACGAAGCCCCAGGCGGTGCGTTGGAAGCGTGGTTGGCGATGCGGCTTGCGGATCATCCGCGAGTCGAAGCGGTTGGACGGGCGTTGTGCGTTCATCGGATCCCCCGATCGGGACTGGTCCAGGTGGCGCGCTTGCTGCGACGGCGCAGCAGGGTTTTCGGCAACGCCACCAGGGTGGTGGAAAGGCTGATCAACCAGTACGCCATCGGGTACCAGATGACCCAGAAGTAGTTGCGTCCAATCTGTGTTTCGTAACGACGGTCGATGATCAGGCTGCTGGCGAACTGCAGCAGGCAGACCAGGGCCAGGATCACGCCATGCCACTCCGGCAGCAGGCTGGCGATATGCAGTTGCGGGGGCAGTTCGATGAACTTGCCCAGCGCCCACAGCACCACGATGAACAACATGGTGTAGGCCCAGATCACGCTGAGCACGTACTCCAGCAGTACGCCCCACATGCGCCGCTCCTTCCAGTGCAGCAGCGAGCGGGCGTGGCGCAGCATCACCTCCACGCCGCCCTGGGCCCAGCGCAGTCGCTGCCGCCACAGTCCCTTCAGGGTTTCCGGCATCAGGATGAAGCATAGTGCGTTGGGTTCGTAGCGGATGTCCCAGTGCGCGCGCTGCAGCCGCCAGCTGATGTCGATGTCTTCGGTCACCATGTCATCGGACCACCAGCCGACCTGGTGCAGGGCGGTGCGTCGGAAGCCGGCGATCACCCCGGAGATGGTGAAGATGCGTCCATACACGCGCTGCGCGCGCTTGATCATGCCGATGATCGAGGAAAACTCGGCCACCTGCAGGCGACCGAGCAGGGTGGAACGGTTGCGGATGCGCGGGTTGCCGGTGACGGCACCGACCCGGTTGCCGCTGACCAGATGCCAGATCATCCAGTGCAGCGCGTGTTCTTCCAGCATCGCGTCGCCGTCGATGCACACCAGGTATTCCGAGCGTGCGGCGAGCGCCCCCATGCGCAGCGCATTGGCCTTGCCGAGGTTGCGGTCCAGGTGCAGCACGCGCAGCCGTGGGTGCTTTGCCGCCAGGGCGTCCAGCCGCGCACCCGTGTCGTCGCTGCTGCCGTCGTCGATGGCGATCACCTCATAGTCGGCCGGGTAGCGCTGGGCCAGCGCCGCGCCGAGTGTGTCGTCGAGGTTTGCCGACTCGTTGTGGCAGGGAATCAGCAGGCTCGCGAACGGTGGATCGACCATCAGCGGCGGGTCGTTGCGTGGGCGCGAATGGCGTTCGCGCCGGAAGTAGTAATACAGGCCGCCCGACATCCAGAAGAATGCCATCACCATCGGGTAGTAGAAGGCGAACTGGAACAGGACCTGCAGCAACGGATGCATGTCCATGTCACTTCTCCGGGTACGGGAAGTTGCCGGCGGACATTGCCGCGCGGGCATCGCGGGTGGAGGGCTGGTCGGCGATGAAGTCGTCCGGGTACCAGGCGAAGTGGTGCACGCCCTGCGCCTGCAGCTGGCGGATCTGCGCGCGCAGTCGCTCGGCGGGAATCGGTTGCCCGCTGCGCCAATCGACGGTCTGCAGTTCGAACAGGGTGTGCTGCAACTGTGGGTCATGTGCACGCACCGCGGCCAGCAGCTGGTCGAGCCAGCGCTCCGGATGCTTGCTGCCTTCCATCCACGGCATCGCCATCAGTGCGGTCTGGTCGTAGGCCTTGTTGAACAGGTCCAGGCGCTGCGCGAACCAGGCTTCGCTCTGCGGGCGCAGCACCGGCTCTGCGTACAGGTTGCGCACCGTGGCCAGCTTCGGCCGCCAGCGCTGCGCGCTGTTGCGCAGCGCCAGGGTGAAGTCGATCAACGCCTGCGTGCGTGCGCTGCTCCCATCGCCGGGCGCCAGCGTGGGCAGCTCGGTATCGCGCAGATAGCCATCGTCATGGAACAGCAGGCCCTCGAAGTAGGAGTTGACCGCCAGATCCTCGTAGAGGTCGAGCATGACCTGGCGCGCCTGGGGATTGGTGAAGTCCAGCCGGTACATGCCATCGGCATCGCCGTTGCGGATCGCCAGCGCCTTGCGCTGCACCGGGTCGGGCAGCTCGAAGCCGAGTACCGGCAGCCACGCGTAGACCTTCACCCCCGCACGCGATTTCAGCTGCCAGGCGACGCGACTGAACAGGTCCGCGCGCATCGGCATGTGGCGGTTGGGGAAGTACAGTGCATCGGCGGTGTTGTTGCCGTCCGGGTCGGCGAACGCCTGCAGGTAGACGTGCGTCGGTGCGATGCGCTTGACCCGCTCGATCAGTGCATCCAGATTGCGCGCCTGCTGTGCGGGCTCCGGGTCGTAGACATCATCCAGGTCGATCTGCAGGGCACGGATGCCATCGAGCGCGACGTCGCGGCGCAGCTCGTAGGCCAGCCCTTCCACGGTCGGGTTGTCGCTGACCAGGAAGCGCGCCAGGCCATGCAGGTCGCTGGCCACCGGCGTGCTGCGGCCCTCCAGATCGAAGGACACCGGCATGCCCAGCTGCTCGGCGATGTCGTTGCTCAACTGGTTGTAGGCCGCGTATGGCCAGACGATGGCGCGCGGGCGCACGCCCAGATGCTGCTCGATGCGCTGCACGCTGCGCGAGAGATCGGCGCGCAGGCGTTGCGCGTACTGCGCCTCGCTCTCATAGCTGCGCGTGGCGGGGTTGTAAACGCGGGTCACGACAGCCGGGGTGGAGTTCCCCTGTGGGTTGGCGAGCACCCCGTGGTGCAGGTCGTCGGTATGGCTGGCCACTTCGATCAGGCCGCTGTCGTGCATCTGCTTCAGCTGTGCCCAGGTGATGAAGTCGTCGCGGCCGAACGGCCGGTAGCCATAGTCGATGGTGCGGCCAGGTGCCATGTCCACGTAGTCGGTGATCACCGCCACCAGCGCCGGATAGCGGTAAGCCTGCAGCAACGGGAAGGCCTTGTCGTAGACGCTGCGCAGGCCGTCATCGAAGGTCAGCAGTACCGGTTTCGGTGGCAGCGTGGCGCGTCCCTGGGAGGCGTCGATCACCTGCGACAGCGACACCGGGTGGTAACCGTGTGCCCCCAGCCAGTCCAGATGGGCGGCGAAGTTCTGCGTGCTCACCGCATAGGTATCGGCATCCCCCTTGGCTGCGACCTGGTCGCGGATGTCGTGGTAGCTGAGGATCAGCAGGCCGTTGTCGATCGCATCGAGATGCAGGGCCTGCTGCGCGAAGGCCGGCGGCGCAGCCGACAGCAGCAGGAGCACGATCAGGCGCAGGATGCGGGTCATGTCAGTCTCCCCAGCGCAGTGCGGCTTCGAAGCCGATATGGCATTCGCGATGGCCGTCGTAGACCGGCCGCGACCAGCGCATGCCATACTCGAACACGCGGCCCTGGCCGATCTGCCACTCGTGCATGTATGACACCGACGGCACCAGTGCACTGCCGAAGCCGTCCTGCCAGTAATCGCCCAGCGAGACGGTCAGCCGGTGGCGGAAGTGGCGTTCGTAGTGGCGCCACAGCTGCTGGTCGATGCGCAGGCCGATCTCGACCATGCGATCACGCTTCGGGTTGAAGTAGGGAGCATCATCGCGGCTGCCGCGACTGGTGTAGGCACTGCCCAGGCCATCGATCAACCACCGTGGACGTGTCAGCAGCCGCTGCTCGACGCTGGTGCTGAACAGTTCGCGATGGTTGCCATCGTCGTAGCGGAAGCGGCTGGCGCCGAACATCCAGTGCGTGCGTTCGCTGCGCCGGTAGTCGACCTGCGCGCTGACGCTGTCGGCAGTGATGCCGGCCACGCGCGCCTGCATTGATGCATCCGGATCATTGCGTGCGGCGGTCAGTCCGGCATGCCAGTAGTCGTTGAACTGCCAGCCCACGCCGACGCGCAGGCCGGTATCACCGATGTGGTCGTTGGCGCGCAGCACTGCAGCTTCCGCATCCAGACGGCCGAATCGGTAGCGTACGCCCGCGCCCAGCCACAGCGGGTCGATGCGCTGGTCCTGGAAATCGACCGAGCGCCGGTCAGCGAAGGCGAACAGCCGCCAGCGATCGTCGAGTACGGGTGTCTGGACTTCCATGCCATAGCGGCGGTCGTCGTTGCCCAGTGGCGAGGTGCCACCACCGCCGGAACTGCGCCCGATGTCGGTCCATGCCTTCAGCTGCCAACCGCGGTGCGCGCGCCAGGCCTGGTCCATGCGTTCGACGGCGGGCTGGGTGGGGTAGCGCGCGACCAGATCGTCGTGCAGCGGTCGCGCCAGGTCATCGCGTTGCAGGGCGACGTAGGCTTCCTGCATGCCCAGCCGTGGCTCGATGTCGCGCGGGTCCAGCGCATGCGCCATCTGTTGCCGTTGCAGCGCCCTGCGTGGCCAGCCGCGCATCATGTACACGCTGCCCAGCGCGCTCTGCAGGCCGCCGTTGCCCGGTGCGATGTCGACCATCGATTCCAGATCGCGCTGCGCGGTGGGCAGGTCACCGCTGTAGGCGCGCACCATCGCCAGGTTGAGGTCGGCTTCGTAGCGCGACCAGTTTGGATACGGCGACTTGCCGTTGCTCCAGCGCCAGGCAGGTTCCTTGTCGCGCCACGCCTGCAGCAGGTCGACGGCCTTTTCCTGCTGCTCGCTTTCCAGGTAGGCGTAAGCCAGTTCCGAATGCGAGGCGTCGCGCGTCGGATCGCCTGCGACGGCCGCCTGCAGCACCGGAATGGCTTCTTCCGGATGCAGCGTGCCCATCAGCGAATCGCCGACCGCAGGCAGAACATAGTCGGGCAGGGCATGGCCTTCAGCCTGCAGTGCGCGGGCTTCCTCTCGCACCTGCGCATGGCGGCCCAGCCGGTTGAGCAGGATCAGCCGGTCCATGCGGATGCGCAATGGCGCCTGCACAGGTGGGGTGCCTTCGCTGCCCAGATAGCGCTGCATGCGCGCCAGGGTCGATTCGGCTTCTTCCAGCCGGCTGTCTTCGCTGCTGCTGTAGGCCAGGCTCCAGACCACCAGCTTGGCCAGGTAGTCGCCTTCGATGCGTTGCTTCTGAGCAGCGTCGAACAGTTGCGGGCGCTGCTGGTACAGCTCCCAGGCGCGCCAGGCATTGCCGATGTCGCCCAGGGTCAGGACGCGCAGCTTGAACAGCAGGTCGTCGTTGGGCTGCTGCTGGCTGGCGCGCTCGATCGCGCCGAGCGCATCCAGCCAACGGGCCTGGTCGCGGTAGCGGCCGATCTCGGCCAGGGCCGCCTCGCGGTCAGGCGGGGCAGCGCTGCTGGCCCAGGCCAGGGCGGTACAGGCAAGGCCGACGCAGAGCGCCAGCCGGCGGTGGACAACCATTGGGGACCCCCTTGGCTTCCGAACCAGACAACCTGAAAAATGTGACGCACATCACATGCCAGATTTTGGGATGGCCGTGGCCTGCGTCACTCCCCTCGCGAACTCCCATCCAGCAGGGATGGGCGAAACCAGGACAGCGACCTGCAATGTCTTGTCTGAAACGAGAGTCCCCCGCACACCGAGTGGTGGCCTGGGCGGCGCTGCCGCCCCCATGCCCGATGCCGGCACGCGGCAAGGATGGGCATTCGTGGGCACTATCCGCCCGGAATTGTCAGCCCGGCGTCAAAATGCGCAGACGGGCTGACGAGCGGTAGGTGGGGCCGGTTGCGAGGCCCCACGTGGCTTACCAGAGGTCTTCCAGCTTGCGCGGCTTGCAGGCCACCCAGGAGGCGCACAGCATCAGGGTGGCGCAGCCGAACAGGAAGCTGAATGGGATCGTCCAGCCGTCGCTGACGGTGTGCAGCCAGCCGACCAGGAACGGCCCCAGGCAACTGAAGCTGTAGCCCACGCCCTGCATGAACCCGGACAGCGCGGCCGAGCCGGTGGGGGTGCGGGTGCGCAGGTTGATCAGGGTCAGCGCCAGCGGGAAGGTGGACGGACCGACGCCGAGCAGGCAGGCCCACAGCAGCGGCGCCTTCATCGGGGCCACAAGCAGGCCGGTGAAGGCGATCACGAACGAGAAGAAACCGATCAGCACCAGCGGGAACGGGTTCTGCAGGCGCACCGCCATCGACGGAATGACCAGCGACGGCAGCAGGCCCAGTGCCGAGAACACGGCGACCATCACGCCGCCGAACGCGGGCGTGCCACCGGCCTCGACCACGATGCGCGGCAGCCAGGTGAACATCGAGTAGGTCATCAGCGAGGTCATGCCGAACATGAGCGTCATGCTCCAGCCCAGCGACGTGCGCCAGACCTTGCCGTGCGGCTGTGCGGTGGGATCGGTGGCGTCGGCCTGCGGCTTCGGTGCGCGCCTGGCCAGCAGCAGCCACGGCAGGGCGGCGGCCAGCGCCAGCAGCGCCCACATGCCCAGCGACACGCGCCAGCCCGCAGCATTCGCCACCGGCACTGCCAGCAGCGCCGGCAGCATCGTGCCCAGCTGCAGCACGCTGATGTACAGCGTGCTCATGGTGCCAACCTTGTTGGCGAAATAGCGCTTCACCAGCGGCGGCACCACCACGTTGCCGATGCCCATGCCGGCCAGTGCAACCACCGAACCGAGCAGCAGCGTGCCGACGTTGCCGGCGCTGGAACGCAGCAGCAGGCCGGCCATCGCCATCACCATCGCCAGCAGCGTGGTGCGTTCCAGGCCCAGGCGCCGCGCCAATGCCGGCGTGGCCACGCCGAACAGCGCGAACGAGGCGGTCGGCAGCATGCCCAGCACGCCGGTCATGGTGGTGCCGAAGCCGAACTGCTGGCCGAGCACGTCCAGCAGCGGGGTGATCGAGGTGACCGCAGTGCGCAGGTTGACCGCTGCCAGCAGGATCGCGGCAAACGCGAGGACACGACCGTGCAGCAGCGACGGCGAATCGGAAGGGGAGGAACTCATCGGTGGTCCTTGCAGGTGTCGCACGCCGCAGCAACGGCATGCAGCGCCGGCATCGGTCTACGCCGAAGCGGCAGGTGGGGGGGGGGGCTGCAGGAGGGCCGGCAGCGCGGCCATTGTACGTGCGCTGCGCGGCAAGGTCCCGTCACGCGGGCGGCCTGGCGCTTGATACAAAAAAACCCGGAGGACAGTGATGTCTTCCAGGCTTCTTGGTGACCACCGAAGTGGTCGGGGAGACAGGATTCGAACCTGCGACCTCTACGTCCCGAACGTAGCGCTCTACCAGACTGAGCTACACCCCGAAGGGAGCCGCCTATTCTAGCGATTCACCCCGATGGCGGCAAGGGGGGAATGCTGTTTTCTGCACACTGCCGAAGCAGTGCCACTTCAGGGAACAAAAAAGCCTGGACGATTTCACCAGGCTTCAATGCGACCACTTAAGTGGTCGGGGAGACAGGATTCGAACCTGCGACCTCTACGTCCCGAACGTAGCGCTCTACCAGACTGAGCTACACCCCGAAGGAGCCGCCTAAGATACCGTGTGAAGGCCAAGGCGGCAAGGCTTTTTTACAGCTCAGCGACGATTTTCCTTCTCGATGCGGTTCTGCTCGCGGGCTTCGAACCACATGCCGTTGAGGATGGCCACCGTCGAGGCGAGGCCGGCACCGAGAATCCAGGCGAAATACCACATGATCAGTCTCCTTCATTCCGGGTAGGTGCCGACCGTTGGTCGGCACACGTGCAAGCAATCAATACGCGTTCGGGTTGTTGCCCATCTCTTCGGTGGTGGTCTTGCCCTTCAGCACGCGGTACACCCAGGTGGTGTAGGCGAGGATGATCGGCAGGAACACCGCCGTGGCCAGCAGCATGATCCACAGGGTCAGGTGGCTGGACGAGGCGTCCCACACGGTCAGGCTGGAGGTGGGCTGGCTCGAGGACGGCAGCAGGAACGGGAAGATCGCAAAGCCGACGGTCAGGATGATGCCGGCGATGGCGGCCCCCGAGGCGATGAAGGCCAGGCCGCCGCGACGGGCCCGCAGCAGTACCGCACTGGCCAGCAGGCCGGCCAGGCCGAGCAGCGGGGCCAGGATCGTGGCCGGCATCGTGCTGTAGTTGCGCATCCAGCCGCCGGCGGCGCCCAGTTCAGCAGTCTTCAGCAGCGGATTGGTGGCGCCATCGGTGACCACCTGCGAGGTGATCTGGTAACCCGGCAGGCCGAAGGCCACCCAGGCGCCACCGACGGCGAACAGCACAAAGGCGATGATCGCGGCGATGCTGCCGAAACGGGCCGCACGTTCGGCCACCGGGCCGTCGGTCTTCAGCACCAGCATGGCGGCACCGTGGGCGACCAGCATCGACACGCTGAGCAGGCCGGCCAGCAGCGCGAAGGGCATCAGCAGGCCGAAGAACGAGCCGGTGTAGAAGATGCGCATGCTGTCATCGAAGTGGAACGGCACGCCCAGCACCACGTTGCCCACCGCCACGCCCATGATCAGCGCCGGGATGAAGCCACCGATGAACAGCGCCCAGTCCCAGGTGTTGCGCCAGCGCTCGCTGGGCATCTTGCTGCGGAACTTGAAGCCGACCGGTCGCAGGATCAGCGCGAACAGGATCACGAACATCGCCAGGTAGAACCCGGAGAAGCTGACCGCGTAGAGCGGCGGCCATGCGGCGAAGATCGCGCCGCCGCCCAGGATCAGCCACACCTGGTTGCCTTCCCATACCGGACCGATGGTATTAATCACCAGCCGGCGCTCAGCGTCGTTGCGGGCGACGAAGGGCAGCAGGGTGCCCACGCCCAGGTCGAAACCATCCATCACGGCGAAACCGATCAGCAGGATGCCGAGCAGCAGCCACCAGATCACGCGCAGCGTGGTGTAGTCCAGAAGAATGAAATCCATCTTGGTTCTCCTGCCTCAGGCCTGGCCGGCGGCCGGCGCCGAGGCATTGTGGGAAGCATGCGGCTGGGGCGACTGCAGTGACGGCAGCACCTCGTCCGGACCCTTGCGGATCGCCTTGAGCATCAGCTTGATCTCGACCACGATCAGCGCGGTGTAGATGGCAGTGAAGCCGGCCAGGGTCAGCACGATTTCATGCAGGGCCAGCCCCGATGCTGCATAGAAGGTCGGCAGCACGCCATCGACCGCCCACGGCTGGCGACCATATTCGGCCACGAACCAGCCGCACTCGATCGCGATCCACGGCGCCGGCAGCGTCCACAGGGCCAGCTTGAGGAACCAGCGCTTGTCCTGGAAATTGTTGCGGCAGGAGTAGTAGAAGGCCAGGGCGAAGAAGGCGATGAGGTAGAAGCCCAGGCCGGCCATCACGCGGAAGGTCCAGAACAACGGCATCACGCGCGGCACCGTGTCCATCGCCGCCTGCGAGATTTCCTGCGGGGTGGCGTTGAGGATGTCATCGCGATAGCGCTTGAGCAGCAGGCCGTGGCCCAGGTCCTGCCAGTGACGGTCGAACATCTCGCGCGCTTCAACGTCGTTCTTGTTGGCGCGCAGGCGTTCCAATGCACCGTAGGCCAGCTGGCCGCCACGCACGCGGTGTTCGGCGCGCTCGACCAGTTCCAGGATGCCGGGAATCGGCTGGTTCAACGAGCGGGTGGCGATCAGGCCCATCAGGTAGGGGATCTTCACCGCGTAGTCGTTCTGGTGGGTCTCCTGATTCGGGATGCCGAAGGCGGTGAAGTCGGCCGGCGCACGCTCGGTCTCCCACATCGCTTCGATCGCGGCCAGCTTCATCTTCTGGTGTTCGCTGGCGGCGTAACCGCTCTCGTCACCCAGCACGACCACCGACAGCGATGACAGCAGGCCGAACGCCGCGGCCACCGCAAACGAACGACGGGCCAGGTCCTTGTGCTTGTTGCGCAGCAGGAACAGCGCGCTGATCGCCATCACGAACACCGCACCGGTCACGTAGCCAGCGCTGACGGTGTGCACGAACTTGGCCTGCGCCACCGGGTTGAACACCACCGCCATGAAGTCGACCACTTCCATGCGCATGGTTTCCGGGTTGAACACCGCACCGGTCGGGTTCTGCATCCAGCCATTGGCCACCAGGATCCAGATCGCCGACAGGTTGGTCCCCAGCGCCATCAGCCAGGTCACCATCAGGTGCTTGACCTTGCTCAGGCGGTTCCAGCCGAAGAAGAACAGGCCGACGAAGGTGGCTTCCAGGAAGAACGCCATCAGGCCTTCGATCGCCAGTGGCGCACCGAAGATGTCACCCACGTAGTGGCTGTAGTAGGACCAGTTCATGCCGAACTGGAATTCCATGACGATGCCGGTGGCAACGCCCATGGCGAAGTTGATGCCGAACAGGACGCCCCAGAACAGGGTCATCCTGCGCCAGATCTCCTTGCCGGTCATCACATACACGCTCTCCATGATGGCCACCATGAAGGACAGGCCGAGGGTGAGCGGTACGAATAGGAAGTGGTACATCGCGGTCAGCGCGAATTGCAGCCGCGACAGTTCTACGACTGTCTGATCAATCATGGCCTGGCTACCTCGTTGGATAGTGCCGTTGCAGGTGGCGGGAAGGGTGGTCTACGGGGTGAATGATGTGACCGACTACTTCAAACAGCCTTGATCCAGATCAATGTATGAATGGGTATTCAGGAGGATCGTATGCCAACCCGATGAAGACTGCGACCGCCGGCCGCAGGGGGAGGCTGTTGCCTGCGCCTACAATGCCGTGTCTCCCCTGTTACCCGTGAAGACCCCTTGAGCGCTGCCGAAACGACCCCTGACGGCCTTTCCCCGGAAGCCGAAACGACCCGCCAGCGGCGTGCCCGCACCGCCTGGCTGGCCGATCTTGCGCGCTCCGCTCGAGGTCGCCAGCGTCTGGCGGCGCTGTGCATCAGCCTGTCTGGCGCGCTGCTGATCGGCCAGGCCGCTGCCATCGCCTGGCTGGTGCAGCAGGTGCTGGTGGAACGCGCACCGCTGGCGTCGGGCCTGCCGGTGCTCGCTGGGCTGGCGGTGATCCTGGTGCTGCGCACGCTGCTGGGCAGCGCCACCCAGGCGGCTGCCGGTGATGTGGCCGATGCTGCGCGGTTGGCGCTGCGCGAGCGTGTGTTCGCGCGCCTGCTTGGGCATGGGCCGCTGTGGCTGCGCCAGCGCCGCACCGGCGAGCTGGGCGAACTGATGCTGCATCACGGTGATGCGATCGAGAGCTATTACAGCGGCTTCCTGCCGGTGCGCACCGAAGTGGTGGTGGTGCCGCTGCTGATCCTGGCCGCAGTGGCCTGGGTGGATTGGGTGGTGGCGCTGATCCTGCTGTTCACCGCACCGCTGGTGCCGTTCTTCATGATGCTGGTGGGCTGGGGCGCTGAAGCCGCCGGCCGTGCGCAGCTGGGCGAGCTGGCGCGGATGAGCGGCCACTTCGCCGACCGCATCAAGGGTCTGGGCCTGCTGCGCCTGTATGGCCGCGGCGAGGCCGAACTGGACGGCATCGCGGCCGCCGCTGAAGGCGTGCGCGTGCGTACGATGAAGGTGCTGCGCATCGCCTTCCTGTCGTCCACGGTGCTGGAATTCTTCGCCTCGGTGAGCGTGGCGATGGTTGCGCTGTACCTGGGCCTGAGCTATCTGGGCCTGATGACGCTGCATGCAGCAGTGCCGACGCTGGGCGCTGGGCTGTTCTGCCTGCTGCTGGCGCCGGAGTTCTACGCGCCGCTGCGGCGGCTGGCCGCGCACTACCACGACCGCGCCAACGCGCTGGCCGCTGCCGCCGAGGTGGAGCGCCTGCTGCAGTCGCTGCCCGATGAGCAGGGCCTGATCGAGAACGAGATCGCGCCGCTGGCGGTGGAGCCGGCCGAGGCCGCATTGCCGCCGCTGCAGGCGCAGGGCCTGGTGCTGCGCCCGTTGGGCGCGCCGCACGACGTGCTGCAGCATCTGGATGTGCTGCTGGAACCGGGCCAGCGCCTGGCCCTGGTCGGCTCCAGCGGATCCGGCAAGAGCACGCTGCTGGAGGCACTGGCCGGATGGTTGCCGCCGCGTGCCGGCAAGCTGCAGCTGCGTCCCGGCGTGCAGGTGGCCTATGCCAGCCAGCGGCCGTACCTGTTCCACGGCAGCATCGCCGACAACCTGCGCCTGGCCGATCCCGGTGCCAGCGATGCGCGGTTGCGCGCAGTGGCCGAGGCCTCGCAGGTGCTGCAGTTCGCTCAGCGCCTGCCGCAGGGGCTGGATACCGTGATCGGCGAGCGCGGCTTCGGCCTGTCCGGTGGTGAAGCACGCCGCATCGGCCTGGCCCGCCTGCTGCTGCGCGACCCGCAGGTGCTGCTGCTGGACGAACCCACTGCGTTCCTCGATGCCGATACCGAAGCCGCGCTGCTGCGCAGCCTGGCCGCCTATGCACGTGGACGCAGCGTGGTGGTCGCCACCCACAGCCCTGCGGTGATCGCGTGGGCTGACCGTTGCCTGCTGTTGCCGGAAGGCCGCCTGGTCGAGCCGGCACAGGCGGTGCGCGCATGAGCCGTTCGCCTGATTCGCTGCGCGCGGTGTTCCTGCGCCATCGCCCGCGCCTGCTGCTGACCGTGCTGCTGCTGTGGATCACGATGCTGGCTGGCACCGCCCTGCTGGGCCTGTCCGGTGGCTTCCTGACCGCCGCTGCGCTGGCCGGTGCGGCCGGGCTGGCGCAGGGCTTCAACTTCTTTTCGCCGTCGGCCGGCATCCGCGGCCTGACCATGGCGCGCATCGTGTCGCGCTACTTCGAGAAGCTGGTCGGCCACGATGCCACGCTGCGCATCGCCCGCGACCTGCGCGTGTGGTTCTTCCGCCGCGCGCTGCCACTGGCACCGGCGCGGCTGGGGGCCACGCGTACCGGCGAACTGCTGGCACGCCTGCTGGGTGACATCAATGAGGTGGATGGCCTGCTGGTGCGTGCGATCGGGCCGCTGGTGGCGCTGGGTGCGCTGTCACTGGTGGCGATCGCCTCGGCCGCTGTGATCCTGCCGTCTGCGGCGGTACTGCTGGCGGTGCTGGCGCTGCTGATCGCCTTCGGTGTGCCGTGGCTGGGCGTGCGCGGTCGCGACGATGAGGAAGCCGACCGTGCCGCGCATCGTGCTGCCCTGCGTACCGCAGCCTTCGAAGGACTGGAGGGCGCGGGTGATCTGGCCGCGTTGCATGCCGATGCAGCGTGGCAGTTGAAGGTGCGCGTGGCGGCCAAGCAGCTGGCTTCGCGGGATCGTCGTCGGCGCTGGCGCCTGATCGCGGCCTCGACCCTGCATGGCCTGGTCGCCGGGCTGGGCCTGGTGGCGATGCTGGCGTTGGCCCTGCATGCGGCCGAACAGCAGCGCATCGCGCCGGAAATGGCGGCGGGTCTGGTGTTCCTCACCGTGGCACTGATCGAACTGTGGGCCGGCATGGGCCTGGCCTGGCAGTCGCTGCAGTCCGGGCGCATCGCCGCCGATCGCCTGCAGGCCATCGTCGAGCAACCGCCGACGGTGGAGGACCCGCAGGCGCCGCAGGCGGTGCCGCAGGCCGCGCGCGTGCATTGGGATGACGTGCACTTCCAGTGGCCCGGTGCGGCGCGGCCGGTGTTGTCCGGCCTGCAGCTGACCCTGGCGCCGGGCGAGCGGATCGCGATTCGCGGCGACAGCGGCAGTGGCAAGACCACCCTGTCGAGCCTGCTGCTGCGGTTATGGGATCCGCAACAAGGACGGTTGACCTACGGGGGCCGCGACCTGCGTGATTTCGCCCAGGGCGACTGGCACCGGCAACTGGCGTGGCTGCCGCAGAACGCGCCGGTGTTTGCCGGCAGCGTGGCCGAGAACCTGCGATTGGGTGATCCCGATGCCAGTGACGCCGCGTTGTGGGCGGTGCTGCGTCGCGTGCGCCTGGGTGAGTGGGCCGAGCGCAACGGTGGCCTGCAGACCTGGGTGGGCGAGAACGGCGCGACGATGTCGGCCGGCCAGGCACGACGCCTGGCGCTGGCGCGCGCGCTGCTGCGCAATGCGCCGATCCTGCTGCTGGACGAACCGACCGAAGGCCTGGACGTGGATACCGCGCGCGCGCTGCTGCAGGATCTTTCCGGATTGCTGGACGGGCGCAGCCTGCTGATGATCACCCACGACGACCTGCCCGACGGCGTGGTGGATGCGCAGTACCGGTTGCGTGATGGGGGAGTGGTGCGCGAAGCGTGAATGGTAGTGCCGGCCGCTGGCCGGCAACCTCATGGCGCTTGATATGGATACGCAATTGCCGGCCAGCGGCCGGCACTACCCATTCGAAGGGTTACCGCGAGAACTCGCGCAGCATCACCGCGATCGAGGCCACGTTGGCCAGCACGCACAGCCAGAACACCCACTGGAATCCGGCTTTGCGATGCTTGTGGCGGAACAGCGCCTGGCCCAGCAGCGCGCCCGGCCAACCGCCGGCAAAAGCCAGCAACTGCAGTGTGCGCTCGGGAATCCGCCACTGCTTTCGCTGCGCCGCGCGCTTGTCGTGGCCGTACAGGCCGAAAGACACCGCGCTGGCGAGCAGGCACCAACCGCCCAGCCACAGCGGCAGCACGCCGCTGACCGTCAGTGCGATCAACGCACCGAATGCGGCCAGCGCGAGGTTACGCCGCCATGCCACTTACAGCGCGTCGAGGAAGCCGCGCACGGCCGGGCCGAAACGCTCGAAATCGACGAGGAAGGCGTCATGGCCCTGCGGCGACTCCAGGCCGATGAAGCGCGCATCGGCACCGCCGGCGCGCAGGCCGTCGGCGACCTGTTGCTGCTGCTGCACCGGGAACAGGATGTCGGTGTTGGCGCCGATCGCCAGCGCCTTCTCCACCCGGATCTTCGCCAGCCCGGCCAGCACATCACCGTCGGCGTATTCGGCCAGGTCGAACCAGTCCATCGAGCGGCTCAGGTAGAGGTAGCAGTTCGGATCGAAGAAGCGCACGAAGCGCCGGGCATGGCCTTCCAGGTAGCTTTCCACCTGGAATTCCAGGCCGAACGGATCGTCGTCGGCCTGGTCCGAATCCAGCCGCACGCGGCCGAAGCGGCCATCCCATTCCAGTGCCGAACGGTAGGTGATCACGCCCAGCTTGCGCGCCATGCGCATGCCGGACTCGGGATACTCGGCATCGTCGTAGCGACCACCATTCCAGCGCGGATCGAGACGGATCGCCTCGCGCTGCAGCGAGCGGATCGCGATCGAGAACGGCAGTGCCTGCGCACTGCCGGAAATGTTGACGTGGCTGCGCGCAATGCCCGGGTGCAGCATCAGTACCGCGAGTGCGTTCATGCCGCCCATTGAATTGCCGACCACGCAGGCCAGCTGTTCGATGCCCAGGGCACGCACGACTTCGATGGCGGCGCGTGCGCCGTCTTCGATCGACAGCTCGGGGAAGTCGAGGCGATACGGTTGGCCCGTGGCCGGGTTGAGCGAGGCGGGACCGGTCGAGCCCTTGCAGCTGCCCAGCGAGTTCACGCACACCACGAACCAGCGGTCGGTATCGATCGGCTTGCCGGGGCCGACCATGCCTTCCCACCAGCCCGGTGCCGGGTTGGCCTCGTTGGCTGCCGCGTGTGCATCCGGCGAGAGGCCGGTCACGATCAGGATCGCGTTGCTGGCGTCGGCCGCCAGTGTTCCCCAGGTCTCATAGGCCACGCGCGCGCCGTGCAGGGCGCCGCCGCGCTTGAACGGGAAGGGCGAGGGCAGGGCGTGGAAGCGGGTGCCGGGCGGGATGAATTCGGTCATGCAGGCATTCTAGCGGGGCCGCATGTGGAGCTGGCGACACGCTGGTTTCCATCGGTGATGCAGGTAGTGCCGGCCGCTGGCCGGCAACCTCGCAGGCGCATCACGATTCATGAGGTTGCCGGCCAGCGGCCGGCACTACCGCGGCGCGTTACGGGAAGCGCAGCTCCACAACACCGTCGTGGGGCAGGCTCACCTTCACCGGTACGCTCTGCAGGTCATCCTCGCTGCGGTTGGCGCTGCCGGTGCGCGAGATGCGTGCCTGCACTTCCACTTCGCGATGGGCCGACAGCGGTGCGGTTGGCATCGGACTGTCTCCGTCGCCCAGCCCGACCGTGGCCGGGAATCCGGCCAAGGGCAGCTTGCGTGCGGCCACCGGCATCGGCGGTCCACCCACGGCGCGTGCCAGCACGAATACCTGGGTGCTGGCCGGCCACTCGGTGCCCTTCAACGCAGGCAACTGCACGCGCACCTGCAACAGCGCCGGTGGCGCCGCAACGGCTGCATCGGACGGTTGACCGGCGGCTTCACGGGCGATGGCGATCTGCGCCTGCAGCGCCTGCGCGGCGCCGGGCTCAAGCCGTGGCAGCAGGCCGCTCCACACATCTGCGGCCTCGGCATTCTTTCCGCGCTGGCGCAGGGCGATCCCCAGCAGCCAGCTGGCACGCTCGGCATCGGGCGCCAGCGCACGCGCCTGCTGCAGCCAGGCCATCGCCGTGTCATCGAACTGCTTGCCGGCATCGGCCTGCGCACGTGCCTGCGCCGCTTCCACCAGCACGCCGGGGTCTTCCGGGGCGAGAGTGGCGGCCCGCGCGAACGCGTCCGCCGCGGCTGCGGCATTGCCCAGTTCGGCTTGCGACCGGCCCAGCAGCGCCCAGCCATCGGCCCGCTGTGGGTCACGCTTCAGTGCATCCTGCAGGGCCTGCACGCCATCGCGCAGGGTGGCTACCGAAGGCGTCGGTTGTATCTGTGCTGCACGTGGATCACCGACCAGCAGGTACAGGCAGGCACCGGCCACGCCCAGTGCGAATACGCCGACCACGACGCCGCGGCGGCCAGAGTGGCGCAGCGGCCACAGCACCAGCGCTGCCATCAACGCAGCAACCAGACCGGCCAGCACCGGCAGCCAATGGCTCACCATCCGTCTCCTTCATCGGCCTTGCCGGCCGCTGCGGCGCCAACCGTACGGCCACGGCGGCGGACGATGCCCAGCACCACCAGAGCACCCGCACCGAGCATCAGCAGGGGACCGCCCCACAGCAGCCAGGTGCCCGGCTGCAACGGTGGCTGATAGAGCACGAACTCACCGTAGCGCGCGACCAGGAACTGCTTGATCTGCGCGTCGTCGTGGCCCTGCTGCATCAGCTGCAGCACCTCGCGGCGCAGGTCCTGCGCGATCTGCGCGTTGGAATCGGCCAGCGACTGGTTCTGGCACTGCACGCAGCGCAGCTGCGCGGCCAGGTCGTGGAAGCGGCGTTCTTCGGCGCCATCGCGGAACTGCAGCGGCTGCGGATCATGCAGCGGCTGCTGTGCCAGCGCGGCCGGCGGCAGCATCAGGAGCAACAGCGCCAGCAGCCAGCGCATGGGCTCAGGGCGCCGTGTGCAGCGTGCTGCCGGCATTGCCCTGGGCCTTCTCGATCTTCTCCAGCGCCGGGATCAGCTTCTCGTCGACCACGCGCTGGGTCATCGCACCGCTGTACTTCCAGCGCACGATGCCGCTGCCGTCGACAAGGAAGGTTTCCGGTGCGGCGGTCACGCCCCAGTCGATCGCGGTGCGGCCTTCCACGTCGCTGAGCACGACCATGAACGGGTTGCCCAGCTGTTCCAGCCAATGCAGGGCATCGGTCGGTTCATCCTTCCAGTTGTAGCCGATCACGCGCACGCGCTTGCTCTCGGCGAAACGGGTCAGCACCGGGTGTTCCTCGCGGCAGGCCGCGCACCAGCTGCCCCACACGTTCAACAGGTACGGCGCGCCACGCAGTTCGTCGCTGTGCACGATCATTTCCGGGTCGTGCAGCACCGGCAGCGCGAACGCTGGCGCCGGCTTGTCGATCAGCGCCGATGGCAGCACGTCGCGCTGCGGATCACCCGATTTCATAACCCCGTAGATCATCAGCCCGAGCAGGCCGAAGAAGAACAGCACGCCGATCACGATGGCTACCGGCGGCAGCGGGCGGGAGGGGCGCGGGGCGGGGGACTCGGACATGGAAACTCCTACGGACGACGGAAGCGGCGGTCGGCGGCGGCGATGAATCCGCCCAGGGCCATCAACAGCGCGCCCAGCCAGATCCAGCGCACGAACGGCTTGATGTGCACCCGTACCGCCCATGCATTGTTGCCCAGCGGCTCGCCCAATGCCACGTAGACATCGCCGTCGAAGCGTGCATCGATGCCGGCCTCGGTCATCACCTGGCCGCCGCTGGCGTACTGGCGCTTTTCCGGATGCAGCAGGGCCAGCTCGCGGCCGTCGCGGAACACGCGCAGGTGGCCGCGGTCGGCGATGAAGTTCGGTCCTTCACGATGGTCCACGCCCTCGAAGCGCACCTCGTGGCGACCGACCACCAGCTGCTGGCCCGGGGCCAGCGCCACTTCGCGCTGCACGTTCAAGGCTTCCACCAGCAGCGCGCCGGCCAGGAACACGGCGATGCCGGCGTGGGCAACGATCATGCCGAGCATTTCGGCGGTGAAGCGGCCGTTGCCGCGCAGTCGCTGCCAGACGAAGCGTGCGGTACCGAGTGCGACCCAGGCCGCAGCGGCCACGCCGATGCCGGCCTTCCAGCCGTTCTGCGGCGCCTGCCACCAGGCCAGCGCGCCCAGCAGCAGCGCCAGGCCCAGCCACGGTGCCAGCAGCGCGAAGGCGCGCGAGGGCTGGTCACGCTGCCATTTCACCAGCGGGCCGAACGGCAGCAGCAGGATCATTGGCGCCATCAGCAGCAGGAACAGGCTGCCGAAGTAGGGCGGGCCGACCGAGATCTTGCCCAGCGACAGCGCATCGGCCAGCAACGGATACAGCGTGCCGAGCAGCACCATCGCGCAGGCCGTGGCCAGCAGCAGGTTGTTGGCCAGCAGCAGGGTCTCGCGCGAGGTCGCGGTGAAACCACGGCGCGGGTCGTCGGCGTCCACGCTCAGCTGGCTGGCGCGCAGCGCGTACAGCAGCAGGCTGCCACCGACCAGCACCGACAGGAACACCAGGATGAACAGGCCACGCGAGGGATCGGCGGCGAACGAATGCACGCTGGTCAGCACACCGGAGCGCACCAGGAAGGTGCCGAGCAGTGACAGCGCGAAGGCCGCGATCGCCAGCAGCAGGGTCCAGCTGCCGAAAGTGCCGCGCTTCTCAGTGACCGCCTGCGAATGGATCAGTGCCGCACCGACCAGCCACGGCATGAAGCTGGCATTTTCCACCGGGTCCCAGAACCACCAGCCGCCCCAGCCCAGCTCGTAATAGGCCCACCAGCTGCCCAGCGCGATGCCCAGGGTCAGGAACCCCCAGGCGACGTTGGTCCACGGCCGCGTCCAGCGCAGCCAGCGTGCGTCGACGCGGCCTTCCAGCAGTGCGGCCACCGCGAATGCGAACGGCACCGCGAAGCCGACATAGCCCAGGTACAGCATCGGCGGATGGATGATCAGCCCCGGGTCCTGCAGCAGCGGATTGAGGTCGCGGCCTTCCAGCGGTGCCGGGTTCAGGCGCAGGAACGGGTTGGAGGTGAAGATCAGGAAGGCGAGGAAGCCGACGCTGACCACGCCCATCACCGCCAGTACGCGCGCCTGCACCGGTGCAGGCAGGTGCCGCGAGAACAGCGCCACCGCGCCGGTCCACAGGGCCAGCACCAGCGCCCACATCAGCAGTGAGCCCTCGTGCGCGCCCCACACCGCCGAGTAGCGGTAGATCATCGGCAGCAGCGAATTGGAGTTCTCGGCCACGTAGCGCACCGAGAAGTCCTGCTGCACGAACGCAGCGGTGAGCACCGCGAAGGCGCCGGCGAGCAGCAGCAGCTGTGCGAAGGCGGCTGGCCGTGCCACCGCCATCCATGCCGTGTTGCCGCGATGCGCGCCGACCAGCGGCAGGCCGGCCTGCAGCAGCGAGGCGAGCAACGCGCACAACAACAGGATCTGACCCAGTTCGGGCAGCACTCAGCGCACCTCGGGTGCCGTCACCGGCACGTCATGCTTGCGATGGGCGTCGCCCATCTTGTCGGCCACTTCCTTGGGCACGTACTTCTCATCGTGCTTGGCCAGCACCTCGTCGGCGACGAACACATCGTCCTGCAGGCGGCCACTGGCGACCACTGCGGTGCCTTCGGCGAACATGTCCGGCAGGATCCGCGACGTGGTCACCGCCAGCTGGGCATCGCCGTCGGTCACTTCAAAACGTGCTTCCAGCGAACCGACCGGGCGGTTGAAGGAGCCCTTCACCACCATGCCGCCCAGGCGGAACCGCGACTGCGCATCGACATCGCCGCGCAGCACTTCCGAAGGCGTGTACAGGTAGGCGATGTTGCGTTCCAGCGCCATCGCCACCAGCGCGGTGGCCAGCCCGGAGGCGAGCAGGGCCAGCAGTACCCAGACCAGGCGGCGACGTTGTACCGGCGTCATCGTTCCAGCTCCGTCGACAGCGGCGCCGCAGCGTCCTGTTTGACGGCGCGGGTCTGCTGCCGCTGCTGGCGTGCCAGCGCCAACCGGCGTGCCACGCGCAGGCGCAGCCACGAACCGATGGCATCGGCGCCGAGTACCAGCACGAACACGGCATAGGCGCCGATCACATAGGGCAGGTGGGTCATGGCTGGGCCTCCCCGGCCGCACGTGCGGCATCGACGCGGCCGCCGACCCAGGCCTTGCCGGCCTCGCGGTCGAGATTGTCGGCACGGGCCTTGGCCAGCACCGAACCGGCGAACCAGAACTTGGTGCCGATCACCATCCACCACAGCGGCGCGATCATCGCGCTGCTGATCGCCGATTCACCGAACACGTTGATCGACTGGCGCTGGTGCAGGCCGCCCCACCAGTCCACCGAATAGCGGATCACCGGCAGCAGGCTGACTCCGACGATGGCCAGCAGGCCGGCTGCGCGTGCGGCGCTGCGGCGGTCTTCGATGGCGTGATACAGGCCGATCACGCCCAGGTACAGGAACAGCAGCACCAGCTCACTGGTCATGCGCGGGTCCCAGTCCCACCAGGTGCCCCAGGTACCCTTGCCCCAGATGCTGCCGGTGAGCAGGGTGATCAGGGTGAAACCGGCACCCATCGGTGCGCAGGCCATGGCCAGGATCTCGCAGACCTTGATCCGCCAGATCAGGGCGATGGCGGCATACAGCGCCATCAGCGCGAACACGAACAGGCTCATCCAGGCGCTGGGCACGTGGATGTAGAGGATGCGGAAGCTGTCCAGCTGCTTGGCTTCCGGCGGCACCACCAGCAGCGCCTGCCACATGCCGACCAGCAGCACCGGCACCGCCGCGAGGTAGAACACCCGCGACCAGCGGGCAGCGAATCGGTCGAACGTGGGGGGCGAACCGAGTTGGTGGAACCAGCGGACAATCGGATTCATGCGTGGCGGCTATCCAGCAGGGGTGGATTGGCTCTCAGCTCGGTCAACTCAGAGAAATACGTATTGCAGCGGCGGTGGCCAACGGCGCCAGCACCAGCGCGACCAGCAGGCCGGCGCCCAGCATCAGCAGCGCACCGACCGGATCCTGTCCGCGTCCCGCCGCTGCCAGGCTGCCTGCACCGAACACCAGCACCGGCACGTACAGCGGCAACGACAGCAACGCCACGAGAATACCAGAGCGCCGGATGCCTACGGTCAGTGCAGCGACCACGCCACCGATCAGGCTCAGCAACGGTGTTCCCAGCAGCAACGATGCCAGCAACATCGGCAGCTGGTCATGCGGCAGATGCAGCATTTCGGCCAGCAACGGGCTGACCACGATCAGCGGCAGCGCAGTGGTGGCCCAGTGCAGCAGCACGCGCACCAGCACCAGCCAGGCCAGCGGCACCGGCGCCAGCAGCCATTGTTCCAGCGAGCCGTCTTCGGCATCGGAGCGGAACAGTGAATCCAGTGACAGCTGGCCGGCCAGCAGCACGGCCAGCCACAGCACCGCGCCGGCGGTGGCGGCCAGCAGTTGCGGCTCGCGCCCTTGGGCCAGCGCGAACAGCACCACCACCAGCACCGCGAACAGCAGCGGCTGCAGCGCATCGCCGCGGCGGCGCCAGAGCAGGCGCAGGTCGCGCTTGAGCAGGGCGCCCGCGGTCTGCCAGAGGCCCGGTTCGGTGCCTGGCGCGATCATGCGGTACCGCCGAGGTCGAGCTGGCGGGTACGCACCGGCGGTGCGGCATAGGCGCCGTGGGTGGTGACCAGTGCAGCGCCGCCGGCACGCAGATGCGCGGAAATCATCCGGTTGACCAGGGTGATGCCCTCCAGGTCGAGGTTGGCATAGGGTTCGTCGAGCAGCCACAACGGCGCCGGTGACAGCCAGATGCGTGCCAGTGCCAGCCGCCGCTTCTGTCCGGCGGACAGATGCCGAACGAGAGTGTCCTCATAACCGGCCAGGCCGACGATGGCCAGCGCGTTGCCCGGCATCTGCCGTGCGCGACGGCCGTGCAGGCCACACAGGAAATGCAGGTTCTCCAGCGTGTCCAGATCGGGCTTCAATGCGGGCAGGTGGCTGAGGTAGGCGACGTAACGCGCGCGCTCGGCATTGCCGGCCGGCCTGCCATCGATCTGCACCTGCCCGGCACCAGGCCGGGCCAGGCCCGCCAGCACGCGCAGCAGGGTGGTCTTGCCGGCGCCATTGCCGCCTTGAACCAGCAGGGCTTCGCCGGCGTCCACATGGAAGTCCAGCGGGCCGAACACCGGCTCGTCATTGCGGGAAAAGCTCAGGCCGCTGGCGGCCAGCAATCCAGGGGTGTTCAAGGGGCAAAGGTCTTCATGCCGGAGTGCGGCGGCAATTGTAGCGGTGAATTCACAGGGTAGTACCGGCCGCTGGCCGGCAGGTGCGACCCGGCGTCGCAGATCGTCCCAGGGGTGCCGGCCAGCGGCCGGCACTACCGACGCGCGGATTGCGTAAACTCGCAGGCCTGTTCCCCCACAGCCCAGGCCGATGCAACCGAACACCAAGCTGCCCAAGGTCGGTACCACGATCTTCACCGTGATGTCCCAGCTCGCCGCCGAACACGGCGCGGTCAACCTCGGTCAGGGGTTCCCGGACTTTTCCGCACCGCAGCGCCTGATCGATGAAACCGCCAGGGCGATGGGCGCCGGGCTGAACCAGTACCCGCCGATGACGGGTGTGGCGCCGCTGCGCCAGGCCATCGCGCAGAAGGCGTTGGACTGCTACGGCGCGCAGGTCGACGCGGACAGCGAAATCACCGTCACCAGCGGCGGCACCGAGGCCATCTTCAACGCTATTCACGCTGTGGTGCGTGCGGGCGAGGAAGTGATCGTGCTCGACCCGGCGTATGACTGCTATGAACCGGCGATCGATCTGGCCGGCGCCAAAGCCGTGCATGTGTCGCTGGATCCGCAGACCTTCGCCGTCGACTGGGACCGCGTGCGTGCGGCGATCACCCCGCGTACCCGC
Organism: Stenotrophomonas sp. 86428_Sma; assembly: GCF_056481585.1. Classification (NCBI taxonomy): domain Bacteria; kingdom Pseudomonadati; phylum Pseudomonadota; class Gammaproteobacteria; order Lysobacterales; family Lysobacteraceae; genus Stenotrophomonas; species Stenotrophomonas sp. 86428_Sma. The sequence continues at coordinate 3,335,217 of NZ_CM151156.1, read as the reverse complement.
ATGCTGATCGTCAACACCCCGCACAATCCGTCCGGTGCGATGCTGTCGGCGCAGGACATGCAGGCGCTGGCCGAGCTGCTGCGCGGCACGCAGATCTACCTGATCTCCGATGAGGTGTACGAACACATCATCTACGACGGTCGCCGCCACGAGTCGGCGCTGCGCTACCCGGAACTGCGCGAGCGCGCGTTCGTCATCTCCAGTTTCGGCAAGACCTACCACTGCACTGGCTGGAAGATCGGCTATGCGATCGCCCCGCCGGCGCTGACCGCCGAGTTCCGCAAGGTGCACCAGTACAACACCTTCACCAGCTTCGGCCCGGCGCAGTACGGCTTCGCCGCGATGATCCGCGATGAGCCCGAACACCACCTGGAGCTGGGTGCGTTCTACCAGGCCAAGCGCGATCGCTTCCGCGAACAGCTGGCCAGCACCCGGCTGAAGGCGCTGCCGGTGCCGGGCGGTTACTTCCAGCTGGTCGACTACTCCGCCATCAGCGACCTGCCGGACCATGAGTTCGTGAAGTGGCTGACCATCGAGAAGGGCGTCACTGCCATTCCGCTGTCGCCGTTCTACGAGAACCCGCCGGCCGGCCAGCGCCTGGTGCGCCTGTGCTTCGCCAAGAATGAAGCAACGATGGACGCGGCGATCGAACGCCTGCGCCTGCTCTGAGCGGAGGCGTGAACATGCAGGATCTGCGCATTTCCCTCGTCCAGGGCGACACCCGCTGGCATGACCCGGCGGGCAACCGTGAGTACTACGGCGCGCTGCTGGCACCGCTGGCGGGCACCACCGATCTGGTGGTCCTGCCGGAGACCTTCACCAGTGGCTTTTCCAATGAAGCCATTGCCCAGGCCGAAGGCATGGACGGCCCGACCGTGGCCTGGGTGCGCGAACAGGCCAGGGCCTTGAACGCGGCGGTGATCGGCAGCGTTCAGTTGCGTGATGGCGAAGGCGTCTACAACCGCCTGCTGTTCGCCACGCCCGATGGCAACCTGGAGTACTACGACAAGCGCCACCTGTTCCGCTATGGCGGCGAGCACGAGCGCTATGCGGCCGGCCGCGAGCGCCTGAGCGTGGAATGGAAGGGCTGGCGGATCAATCCGCAGGTCTGCTACGACCTGCGTTTCCCGGTGTTCTGCCGCAACCGCTTCAACGTTGAACGTCCGCAACAGATGGATTTCGATCTGCAGATCTTCGTTGCCAACTGGCCGTCGGCACGCGCCTATGCGTGGAAGACGCTGCTGCGTGCACGTGCGATCGAGAACCTGTGCTTCGTTGCTGCGGTGAACCGTGTCGGCGTCGATGGCAACCAGCTGCATTACGCCGGTGACAGCGCGGTGATCGACTTCCTCGGCCAGCCGCAGGTGGAAATCCGCGAGCGCGAACAGGTGGTCACCACCACCATCTCGGCTGATGCGCTGGCTGCACACCGCGCACGCTTCCCGGCGATGCTCGATGCTGATGCCTTCCACCTGGACGAGCAGGCCTGAGCGACGGCCTGAACGCCGCCGCACCAGCGCGCGCGCCTGCATTCAACGTGCACGCGCGCGCTGCTAGATTCGCCGCCAGTCTGATCGAACTGGAAGTCCTGCCATGAACACGTCCTTCGCCCTGCTGCTGGCCCTGTCCGCCGCATCGCTGGCCCCGGCCGCGCACGCCGCTGGCAACCTCGACTGCGAGCTGCGCTACAACCTGTCCGGCTGGTCGCTGATCTACAAGACCGCCTCCGGCAATGGCACGGTCACCTGCAGCAACGGCGCCAGCATGCCGGTGCGCATCCAGATGAAGGGCGGCGGCCTGACCGTGGGCAAGTCGAAGATCACCAACGGGCGTGGCAGCTTCACCGGCGCGGTCAGCGTCAACGAACTGCTGGGTACTTACGCCTCGGTGGGTGCGCACGCCGGTGCGGTGAAGTCCAGCAACGCGCAGGTGATGACCAAGGGCGACATCTCGCTGGCCCTGTCCGGTACCGGCAAGGGCTGCGACCTGGGCGTGGACGGCACCGCGTTCACCCTCAGCCGGCGCTGAGGCGCGACGGCTCGGCAGATCCCCAGCTGATGCGGATGTAGTGCTGTTCGGAATCGCTCAACAACCGTTCGACACCGAAACCATTCTTGAGCAGTTGTGCGGTCACGTCTTCGACGAGCTGCTCGCTGGCCATCACCTGGCTGAAGCCGAACACGAGATAGCGGCGGCCATTCTCCGAGCCGATCTGGATCGAGTTGTCGAGGTCGCGGTAGAACTGCTCGATCGGGCGCTTGGCGGCATCGGCGTTGGCGCGGGCCTGTTCGGCGGTAATGGTGATCATGGGCATCTGCCTGGTGTGGGAGAGCGCGCACGATAGCCAGCGCCCTGATGTGAATTCCGGGCGTGGCGCACAATGCCTTGTGTTTGCAGCAATTCCTAACATGCGGTGTGAGCGTCGATCCGCGCCGGAAAAGTGCCGCGCGGCGGTGAGCATCCTGCATCGACATGAAGTCATCGGGCAGGGATAGGGGCCAACCGCAGTGGAGGCGGTGCAACGCACCGCCCAGAGCGGGTCCTGCAGCTATCCGACGCTGTGGGCGCGCAGTGCATTTACGTTTCCTTGACCCTGCAGTAACCCCGCAATGCCTAACAGGGACGTCCCAGCGATTCTGCTGGGATCATTGGAGACGCTGGAATGGAGTTCAGAACGTTCGTGCTGCTCGTGGCCCTCATCGCCACGCCCGCCATCGCCCACGCCGAGGTCTGCCTGTCTGACAGCGGACTCGTTGTGCCGTGTCCTAGCCTGTTGCCGCATCCGGTGACGGCCAGATTCGAGATCGGCACCCTGCCGCGTGTGGCTGGCTCGCCGTCGGAAATCTACATCACAGGCGGCGGCCAGGTGGATGGAACGAGTAATTTCTCGGTCTATGCCAATGGTCAGTTCCTGTGCCGTACCAATGACAATTACGACGGTGGCAACACCACGCCCATCCGCCATTGCACCGCGACCATCGCAACACCCGGGACCTATGTGATCTCGGCGTCGCGCAACAGTCCTGGCAACTTCCTCGCGCCAATGGACGAAGTGATCAACGTGCAGTAACCCGCTGTTTGCTGATCCAGGCCCCGGGGCAGGGACCTCGGGGCCCCTGCTGCCCGCGTGGCAGCAGGAGCGAGTCCTTCATCGTTACGATCGGCAGCCAGGCCTTCCGCCGTCGACTGACCGATCCCGCTGCAGCCACAAGGCCAGCAGGCCACACACGATGAGGGTCGGTGCCAGCAGCTGCACTGCACCGACCAACGCCATTGCCGCGCCGATCAACAGGTAGTAAAGCAGGCCGAACAGCGCGCCTGCGCTGCCGAGACAATGCGGATAGCCGCGCAGAGCCTGGCCGAGCACATTGGGAATGGCAAGGCCGAAGCCCGTCACCACCGGGACCATCGCCGCGACCAGGGCAGGGTGATCATCCAGCAGCGTGGCCAGCAGGCCTCCCGTCAGGACCAGTCCTGCGGCGATGCGGATGCGCGTGGTTGCGGCAACGCCTGCACGCAGCAGGCGGCCATTGCCCCACGCGCCCAGTGCCGAGCCCAGTGCCAGCACCGCGCCGCTGGCGCCGAACCAGGTGGCTGGCCAGTGCAGGCGCGCAAACACGAAGGGGCCGAGTGCATACCAGCTGTACATCGCCACGTTGAAGGCCATCACCAGCAACGCGTGTGACCAGATCCAGCGATCGCGCAGCAGTTCCCGCAGCAGCGGCAGCATGAGCGTGTGCGGGATCTGCGCAGGGCGGCTTTCGCGCAGGCCAGCCAGGCATGCGACTGCCAGCAGGGCAGCTATCAGCAGCAGGCCGGACTGTACGCCGAGATAGCCATTGGCGGTGACCAGCAGCGTGCCCAGTGCAAGACCGATGGCCGGGCTCAGGGCGAGGGCCATGCCGATCCAGGAGAATGCCTGCGCCAATGCCGGCCCCTGCAGATGGTCGCGCAGCACGGTCTGGGTGACCACCGAAGCGGCGGCGGCGCCGACTGCGGCCAACGCCTGGGCCAGCAGCACCTGGCCGAAGCTGCCAGCCATCAGCCCGCCCAGTGCAGCCACTGCGAAGACGCCGAGGCCACAGAGCAGGGCGGGGCGACGACCGATACGATCGGCCAGGCGCCCCCACAGCAGCACGCCTGCAGCGAAGCCGAACAGGTATAGGCTCATGGCCTGGCTGGCGGCACTCGGCGGCAGGGCGAAGCGTTCGGCCAGATCGGCCAGGGCCGGGCTGTACAGGGTCTGTGCCAACTGCGGAAACATCAGCAGTGCAATGGTGAGCAGCAACAGGCGGCGCGACATGCGGGCGCTCCAGAAACAGGGCCGCGCATTGTGGTTGCGTCCGCAATGGCGCACTCTGTCTATCCTGTCATCGAATGCATGAAATCAGACATGGCCTGGTTGCAGCCGGATGAGCACTTCGACGCCGATGCCTGGGGCGCTCCGGTGCTGGGTATCGCGGCCTCATTGGCCGATCACGACTCGGGTTGGCACCAGCATGCGCGCGCGCAGCTGCTGTACACCCGGCAGGGCTGTACGCGCCTGACCTACGGTGATCGCATCAGCCTGCTGCCGCCCGCGCGCGCAGCGTGGATTCCGGGTGGGCTGCGCCATCGCGCGCAGATGCGCCAGGCGGTCGACTACCGTTCGTTGTACTTCGATGCCACCCTGTCGGCCCAACTGCCCCGCCAGCCGGCCATCATCAGCGTAGGTCCGCTGCTGCAGGCCTTGCTGGAGCCGATCGCGCAGGCACCGTTCGACCATGACTGGCAGTCGCCGCGCGCACACCATCAACTGGCGTTGTGCGTGCTGGAAATCGTCGCTGCACCGGTGGCGCCGATGGACCTGCCTCTGCCGCGTGATCCGCGGATCGCACGTTGTCTGCCGCTGGCCGAACAGCTGCCGCCCGAACTGGGGGAGCTGGCCGCGCGCACGGGCCTGAGCGCGCGTACTGTCGGTCGGTTGATGCAACGCGATACCGGCATGAGCTACCAGGCCTGGCGTCAGCAATGGCGCCTGATGCGGGCCATGGAGCTGCTGCTGCTCGGCCATCGCGTCGCGCATGTGGCGCAGGACACCGGCTTCTCCGCCGAGAGCCCGTTCATCGCCTTCTTCCGCAGCATGACCGGCACCACACCCGCCGCGTTCCAGCGCCACGCAAAAGGGGACGGAGGGGATTAAGTCGCTTTCGCCCCTTCGACACACGCCGTGGCAAAAACGACTTAATCCCCTCCGTCCCCTTTTTAAAGAAAAACCCCGGCCGGAGCCGGGGTTTTTCATTTCAGTCGGATCGCTGATCAGCCGCCGCGCGGGCCGCTGCGGCGCGGGCCGCCCGGACCGCGGTTGCCACCGGGGCCGCCCGGGCCTCGGTTGCCACCCGGACCACCGGGACCACGGTTACCGCCCGGGCCACGGTTGTTGCCACCGCCCGGACCGCGACCGCCCGGACGGGCGCCCTGCGCCGGCTTCGGGCTGCCATACGGGTTGAAACCCGGGGTGGCGTGGTCGGACGGGAAGCTCGGGGCATTGCCCGGATGGCCGTACGGGTGCTTGTTGCCCTGGCCCTGCGAGCGGTTGCCCGCGCCGGCCGGACGACCCTGGCCGCCTGCGCCGCCACGGCCTTCACCGCCGAAGCCGCCACGGCCCTGGCCGCCACCGGCGCCAGCACCCGGCCCCTTCGGCTTGCCGTACGGACGGCCCTGGCCGCCTGCGCCCGGACCACGGGCACCCGGGCCACGTGCGCCCGGACCGGCATTGCGATGGCCGCTCGGGCCGGTGCTCACGCCATCCGGCACGTACCAGGTGCGGAACGCGGCCGGGTTGCCTTCCGGCAGCGAACGATCGTTCTTCTGGGCACGCTGCTTGAACGGCTTCTGCGACTGCTTGGCTGCCGCTTCACCGCTGACCGTCAGGCCGCCCTTGAAGCCGCCACCCTTGCCGCCGCGACCACGGCCGCGGTCTTCGCGCACGTTGTCGAAGCGACGCAGCTCGCGACCTTCGTCAGCGGTGTTGTGGCCGTTGACGTAGGCGTTGCCGCGGCCACCTTCGCGCACGCGCACGGTGGTCTTGGCGGCGCGGCGCTGGCCGATCACCGGCTGCAGGGTCAGTGCCGACGGTGCGCCTTCTTCCAGCTTCAGCTGCGCGCGCAGGGCTTCAACCTGCGCGGTGCCCAGTTCCACCGAATGGCCACGGGCCAGTTCGCGCGGCAGGCTCACCTTGCCGTAGCGGGTGCGCTTCAGGCGGCTGACCTGGCAGCCCTGCGATTCCCAAAGACGACGCACTTCGCGGTTGCGGCCTTCCTTCACCACGACGCGGAACCAGTCGTGCGAATCGGTGCCGCCGATGCGTTCGATCTCGTCGAACTTGGCCGGGCCGTCTTCCAGTGCCACGCCACGGGTGAGGCGGTCGACGATGGCGTCGGAGACCTTTTCCTCGCCTTCCGGTGCACGCACGCGCACCACGTATTCGCGCTCGACCTCGAACGACGGGTGCATCATGGCGTTGGCCAGTTCACCGTCGGTGGTGGCCAGCAGCAGGCCGGTGGTGTTGATGTCGAGGCGGCCGATCGCGATCCAGCGCGCGCCCTTCAGCGGCGGCAGCGATTCGAACACGGTCGGGCGGCCTTCCGGATCATCGCGGGTGGTCACTTCGCCTTCCGGCTTGTTGTAGACCAGCACGCGCGACGGCTCGGCCAGGGCGGTGGCGACGAAGCCACGGCCATCCAGTTCGATCTTGTCGCCGCTCTTGACCGACATGCCGGTCTGCGCGACTTCACCGTTGACCTTGACCAGGCCTTCGGCGATGCGCTGTTCCAGCGCGCGGCGCGAGCCAAGGCCGGCCTGTGCCAGCACCTTGTGCAGGCGTTCTTCCAACTTGAACTGTTCGGAGGTGGCTTCGCGCTTGAGCGAGAGCTTGTTCAACGACAGCTTGCGAGGGGTGTCACTCATCAGTTTTGCTCCGGCCGACGGTTTCGAGGTCGGCCTCTGGTTCGGAATCGGCTTGGTCAACAGCCACGGTCGTCATCGCGACGGCGTTGTCTTCGCGTTCGTTCACTGGCACCGCGCGCTCGCCCGGCGCGGAATCGGGGTGCCCATCATCGAGGGGCGAAGGTGCTTGCTCATCGGAAGCCGGCGCAGGGGCTGCGTCGGCGGAATCGGGGGTGTCACTGCCGGCCAGGCCGGCATCATCGTTCGCGGCAGCGCTTTCGTCGCCGGCCGATAGGTCAGGACCGTCGGCGCTTGCCGCTGCCGGTGCATCGCGGTCCAGGGACAGCTGGGGTTCCAGCTCGCCCAGGTCCTTCAGTTCCGACAGTGGCGGCAGCTCATCCAATCGCTTCAGGCCGAAATAATCCAGAAAGCCCTTGGTGGTGCCGAACAGCGCCGGCTTGCCGGGTACGTCGCGGTGGCCGACCACGCGGATCCACTCGCGTTCTTCCAGCGCCTGGATGATGTTGCTGCTGACCGCCACGCCGCGCACCTGCTCGATCTCGCCACGGGTGATCGGCTGCCGGTAGGCGATCAGCGCCAGGGTTTCCAGGGTGGCGCGGGTGTAACGGGTCTTGCGTTCGGTCCACAGCCGGCTGATCCAGCCATGCACTTCGCCGGTGACCTGGTAGCGGAAGCCGGAGGCGACCTCGACCAGTTCCACGCCGCGGCCTTCGCAGGCTTCGCGCAGACGTTCCAGTGCGCGTTCGATGCTGCCCGGCGGTGCCGGTTCCTCTTCCGGGAACAGGTCCTTCAGCTGGGCCAGGGTGAGCGGCTGGCTGGAGGCCAGCAGCGCACCTTCGACAATGCGGTTGATCAGCAATTGATCCATCGGCAGTCAGCGCTCACTCGTCTGCATTGGCGGCGTCGTTGTCGTCGAACTCGCTGCTGAACTGCAGCGGGGCGTTGGTGTTGCCGGCGGCCAGCGATTTCACGTAGATCGGCGCCAGCGGTTCTTCCTGGACGATGTCCAGCAGCTGTTCCTTGGCCAGTTCCAGCACCGCCAGGAACGTGACCAGCACGCCCAGCTTGCCTTCTTCGGCCGTGAACAAGCCTTCAAAACGATAGAACTTGCCATCTTCCAGGCGTCCCAGCACTTCGCCCATGCGTTGCCGCACGCTCAGTGCCTCACGCTTGATGGCGTGGCCGCTGAACAGCTCGGCGCGCTTGAGCACGTCGTGCAGCGCCAGCAGCATCTCCTTCAGGTCCACCGGCGGCGGCAGTTTCACCGTAGCGCGTTCGGGCATGAAGGCATGGGCCAGGCTGGTGTCGCGGTCCTGGCGGGGCAGGGCGTCGATGTCCTCGGCGGCCTGCTTGAAACGTTCGTATTCCTGCAGCCGGCGCACCAGCTCGGCGCGCGGGTCGGCTTCATCGCCTTCCTCGCTGACCGGGCGCGGCAGCAGCATGCGCGACTTCACCTCGGCCAGGATCGCGGCCATCACCAGGTACTCGGCGGCCAGCTCGAAGCGCAGCTCGCGCATCACGGTGATGTATTCCACATACTGCCGGGTGATCTCGGCGACGGGAATGTCCAGGACATCCAGGTTCTGGCGGCGGATCAGGTACAGCAGCAGGTCCAGCGGGCCTTCGAAGGCATCCAGGATGACTTCCAGCGCGTCCGGCGGAATGTACAGGTCCTGCGGAATCTGCAGGACCGGTTGCCCATGCACCACGGCCAGCGGCATTTCCTGCTGCTGGGGGGCGGGCGGCCGGGTTGGCGGGTTCGCGTCGAGCGCGAGTTCGGAAGTCATCTAATGGACATCAGGATTGCAACGGACCAGTCGCGGCACCGGGTTTGCCGGGCCAACGCCACGGAGCCCCAGGGCACCAGACACGCCGGGATCGGCGCGATTCCACACATATCAAACAGCAGGACGCGCCGCAGGAAACGGCAGCGACGGAACTACGGGGAGGTCGTCTACGTGGCCCGGCCAGGTGGTCCGGTTTGAAGCAGCGGGACGGTCGTCGGGGGCTGCGTTGGCCGCAAAAACCGACGGGCTGCTGCATCCAGCCACGTGCAATGGAGTCTAGGGTAAGCCTTTGTTGCGCCAGTGTCCAGCCGGGCCGGGGCAGGGGCCGCATTGGCTAGAATCTGCGGACCCGACAACGCAAGCGAGGAAATGCCGGTGTGGTATGTGATCGAAGGGTATGACGGCCAGGATGTGCTGGCGCAGCGGCTGCAGGCGCGGCCGGAACACCTGGCGCGGTTGCACGCGCTGCGCGACGAGGGACGCCTGCTGCTGGCCGGCCCCTGCCCGGCGGTGGACAGTGAAGACCCCGGCCCGGCCGGTTTCAGCGGCTCGGTGGTGATCGCGCAGTTCGAGTCGCTGCTGCAGGCCCAGGCCTGGGCCGACGCCGACCCGTACGTGGCCGCCGGCGTCTACACCCGCGTGCAGGTGCGACCGTTCCGGAAGGTGTTGCCGTGAACGCGGAACGGATCTCGCGAATGCGTGATGCGCTGCAGCATGCGCTGGCGCCGAGCGTGCTCGAGATCGAGGACGACAGCCATCGCCACGCCGGCCATGCCGGTGCGCGCGATGGCCGCGGTCATTTCAACGTACATGTGGTCAGTGAACGCTTCGCCGGACTGGGCCCGCTGGCCCGGCATCGCGCGGTGTACGCCGCGCTGGGGACGATGATGGAGACCGATATCCACGCGTTGTCCATCCGCGCGCAGACCCCGTCAGAACAGGGCTGAGCCCTTGTCCCACGCTGTCCTGGCGGGTCCCTGCGGGGGCTCGCTGCAGACAGATTTCCATGTCCATTTCGGGACATTCGCCTAACGGACTGTTTACAAGCCCAGATGGAAACGCTTACATTCCGCGCCAATGCTGGTAGGTCCAAGCCGTGGAGGGCGGCTTCGTGAACAAGGCAGCCATCACAATCAAAGACGTCGCTCGCGAAGCCCGGGTCTCCGTGGCCACGGTTTCCCGCGCGCTCAACGGGCATGAAAATGTCGCCGAACCGGTCCGCCAGCTTGTGCTGGAGGTGGCCGCACGGCTGCGTTACACCCCGCACGCCGCCGCCCGCAGCCTGAGCAGCCGCCGCACCAATACGGTGGGCGTGGTACTGCCTGATCTGTACGGCGAATTCTTCTCCGAGCTGATGCGTGGCATCGACAATGTCGCCCGTAGCCGTCGCCAGCACCTGCTGGTGTCCAGCTACCACGGTGACCAGGAGCAGCAGGGCGCGGCCCTGCGCGCCATGCGCGGCCGCGTCGACGGCCTGCTGGTGCTCTCGCCCTATGCCGAGAGCCCCGGTTTCCTGACCGACAACCTGCCGCAGTCGTTGCCGACGGTGTTGATCAACACCTATCTGCCCGGGCAGGACCACCCGGTGCTGAGCATCGACGACCATGCCGGTGCGATGGCGATGACCCGCCATCTGCTTGACGCCGGCCACCGTCGCATCGCTTTCATTTCTGGCCCGGATCTCAACTTCGACGCGCGCGAGCGCCTGCGCGGCTTCCGTGACGCGCTGGCGGCTTTTGGCGGTGGCGCCGAGGGCATCGAGCTGCCCGGTGATTTCGACGAAGCTTCCGGCCATCGCGCCGGTCAGGAGTTGCTGGCAGCCGGAGCGCTGCCTGATGCCGTGTTTGCCGCCAACGACATGATGGCCCTGGGATGCCTGTATGCATTCACGCAGGCCGGTGTCCGTGTTCCGACCGATGTCGCCCTGGCGGGTTTCGATGACATTCCACTGGCGCGTTTCGTCCACCCGTCGCTGACCACCATGCAGGTCAGCATCGCCGAGCTCGGCGACCGGGCCATGACGCGCCTGCTGCAGTTGATGGACGGCACCTCCACGGACGGGACAGGGGACAAGCAGACCCTGGTTCCCCGCTTGATAGTTCGCGATTCCACCACTCCGCCATCGGGCCATTGAAGCCAGAGGCGTTCCTTCTTTTTTGATTGATCGCAGGGACCGCGCGAGCGGTCACCGCCACCCGGAGATTGAGTTGATGATGCATACCACCTTCCGCACGCCGGCACGCCGGCTGCTGAGCACCGCACTGGTCAGCTGCCTGATGCTGGCCGCCGCTCCGAACGTCATGGCGCAGTCGGCCAATGCCAGCCTGCGCGGCCAGGTTTCCGGCGCCCAGGCCGGCGCCGAAGTGACCGCCACCAACCTGGCCACCGGCACCGTCCGTCGCGGCACCGTCCGTGCCGATGGCAGCTACTCGCTGATGGGCCTGGACCCGGGCACCTATGACGTGGTCGCCAACGGCCAGTCGCAGAAGGTCACCGTCACCGTGGCCTCGACTGCTACCCTGAACTTCGCCGGTGCCGCCAGCAGCACCCCGGGTTCGACCGCGGCCACCAACCTGGACACCGTCAACGTTGTCGCACCGACCCTGCTGCAGGAAGTGCGCACGTCCGAAGTCGGCAAGACCGTCAGCCTGCAGCAGATCCAGACCACGCCGCAGGTCTCGCGCAACTTCCTGGAGTTCGCCGACGCGGTGCCGGGCATGATCTTCACCCGCGATGCCAAGGGCAACACCTCGCTGCGTGGCGGTGCCACCAACTCCGACGGCACCAACGTCTATATCGATGGTGTGGGCCAGAAGAGCTACGTGAAGGGTGGCGGCATCTCCGGCCAGTCCGGCAGCGCGGGCAACCCGTTCCCGCAGCTGGCCATCGGTGAGTACAAGGTCATCACCGGCAACTACAAGGCCGAGTACGGCCAGGTGTCCAGCGCCGCGATCACGGCTGCGACCAAGTCGGGTACCAACGAGTTCAAGGGTGAGACCTTCTACCGTTATACCAACGAAAGCATGCGTGCGATGACCCCGGCCGAACGCCAGCCGGGCAAGAGCAAGGAAGACTCGGCCGAGAAGGAATACGGCTTCGCGCTGGGTGGCCCGATCATCAAGGACAAGGCCCATTTCTTCGTCACCTATGAAGCCAAGCGCTTCGATCTGCCGGTGACCATCGCGCCGGACGGTGCCGTCACTCCGTCGGCCGCCAATCTGCCCGCCGATGGTCTCGCAGGTCTCGGCCCGGCCAGCCAGCCGTTCCAGCAGGACCTGATCTTCGCCAAGATCGACTTCGAGCCGACTGACAACGATCGCATCGAACTGACCTTCCAGGACCGCGACGAAACCCAGCAGCAGTTCAGTGGCCAGACCGCGAAGGTACACGGCAAGGTCGTGGACAACACCGACCGCCGTTATGCGCTGCGCTGGAACCACAGCGGTGAGCGTTTCTACAACGAGTTGATGGTGACCCACGAGGAGGCCTTCAACAATCCGCTGCCGTTGACCATGGGCAACGGCATCATCTACACCGCACCGGATTTCGGCGACTCGGACGCCAACCGCCCGCAGGAGAAGACGCTCGTCCAGGTTGGCGCGGCTGATGCCTTCGCCTCGCAGGTGAAGGGCCAGAAGGGCTGGGCGATCGAGGACAACCTGACCCTGGACGGCCTGCAGTGGGCGGGCGACCACACCATCAAGATGGGCGCCAAGTACAAGCAGATCGACCTGTACGCTTCCGACGCGGCGCAGATCAACCCTCAGTTCTCCTACACCATCGACAACCCGGCGTTCCCCTCGAGCACGCCGTATAAGGCGCAGTTCACCAAGGCCAGCACCGGCGTCACCGGCGTGCAGTCCGAAGTGCGCGCCAAGGTCAAGCAGATCGGCTTGTTCATCCAGGACGACTGGCAGGTCAATGACCACCTGCAGCTGAATATCGGCCTGCGCTGGGACTACGAAAAGAACCCGGTCTACACCGATTTCGTGACCCCGCCGGAGGTAGTGAAGGCGCTGTTCTCGCAGGATCCGAACGCGCCGGCGGGCGTGTCCCAGACCTATGCGCAGACGCTGGCGCTCAGCGGGCTGAACGTCAACGACTACATCAGCACCGGCCACAACCGCAAGAACTTCAAGAACGCCTGGCAGCCGCGCCTGGGCTTCTCGTATGACGTCAATGCCGACGAACGGCACGTGTTCCATGGTGGCGCCGGCCGTTCCTATGACCGCGACCTGTTCGACAACCTGGCACTGGAAACCACCAAGCTGGCGCTGCCGCAGCCGACCGTTTACTTCCGCAACCCGGCCACCGGCAACTGCATGTACGGCCAGACTCCGTGCTTTGACTGGAACCCGAACCTGATGAACGGCATCGAGAACGTGCAGGCACTGCTGGGTTCCACCAGCAATGAAGGCATGGAAGTCGATCTGCTGAACAACAACATGAAGGTGCCGTACGCCGACCAGTTCAGCCTGGGCATGAGCAACCAGTTCGGTGAGTGGCTGACCGACGCGACGATTTCTCGCACGCTGACCTATGATGGGTTCGCCTTCACCCTGGGCAACCGCTTCAACAACGGCAACTTCTTCGATAACCAGATGCTGTGTGGCGCCAAGGAGCCGACCTACGGCCAGCCGTGGAACTGCAACATTCCGGGCTTCGGCAGCCTGATCATCGGCCAGCAGGGCATCAAGACCCGTTCCACCCAGGTGCTGCTGTCGGCGCAGAAGCCGTACAGCAAGGAAAGCGGTTGGGGCACCTCGATCGCCTATACCTGGACCAACGCGCGTCACAACCGAAACATCAACGAGCATTACTCGTTCGATCGCGGCACCATCGGTGAGTACCCGACCATCAAGTCCAACGGCGCGCCGCGCCATCGCCTGGTGGTCACCGGCTCGTATGACGGCTTCTGGGGCATCACCTTTGGCGGCAAGCTGACCCTGGCCACGCCTACCCCGGGCAATGACTGGTCCTGCATCGCGCAGGCTGGCACTGCCAACTGCCTGCCGACTCCGGCCGCGGGTACTCCGGGTGGCAATGGCCGCTTCCTGCTCGGTGGCAAGATCTTCGGCTACCGCTCGCTGGACCTGCAGGCGACCAAGACCTTCAAGCTGGCCGGCGATACCGAGCTGTATGCGCGTATCGACATCATCAACGTGCTCAACTTCGACAACTTCTCGAACCTGAACTACGTGAAGAGCGATGGCAAGTTGCTGGTGAGCTACAACGAGACCGGCGATGTGATCGGTACCCCGCGTCAGGTGAAGGCCGAAGTGGGCTTCCGCTTCTAAGCGGATCCGCCTGAAGCAATACCCCGATGCCGCCGGTTCGCCGGCGGCATCGGCAGGAAGAAAAAAGGCAATGGCCGGCCCCGTGCCGGTCCATTGCCCATGCCGCTGCGGGCCAGGCGGCAGCGGCATGGGCAATGATCGCGGTGTCAAACCACGTTTTTCGTGGTTTTTTCAGAACGCATCTTGTAAACGATTTCAGATCATTGGACGGTATGCTTTCCCATCGATCAGACCACCGGAGAAATCGCGCCATGCAGGCACGCCATCTGTTGTCCGCCGCAGCGTTGAGCCTGGCCGTGGCCGCCTGCCAGCCGGCCCAGCAGGAACCTGCCAAGCCGCGGCCGCCGGTGATCCTGATCGAGGCCGACGCACCGCCGCGGCCGATGAAGCCGGTGCTGCCGCCGCTGTTCGATGACATCGAGCGGCGTACCTTCCAGTTCTTCTGGGATACCACCAACGAGATCAACGGCCTGACCCCGGACCGCTATCCGTCGCGACCGTTCGCCAGCATCGCCTCGGTCGGCTTCGCGCTGACCGCCTATCCGATCGGCATCGAGAACGGCTGGGTCAGCCGCAACCAGGCGATCGACCGCACCCTGACCACGCTGAAGTTCTTCCGCGACGTGCCGATGGGCCCGCAGCGCACCGGCAAGGCCGGCTACAAGGGTTTCTACTACCACTTCCTGGACATGCAGGAAGGGCGTCGCTACGACAGCTGGGTTGAACTGTCCTCGGTGGATACCGCGCTGTTGATGATGGGCGTGCTGTTCGCGCAGTCGTACTACGACGGTGACGATCCGCGCGAGAAGGAGATCCGCCAGATCGCCGACACGTTGTACAAGAAGGTCGACTGGCCGTGGCTGCAGCAGCGTGCGCCGCTGATCTCGATGGGCTGGTTCCCGGAGAGCGGCTTCATCGACCACGACTGGATGGGCTACAACGAGGCGATGATGGTCTACATCCTCGCCCTGGGGTCGCCGACGCACCCGGTCAGCCCGGATGCGTGGACAGTGTGGACGCGCACCTACGACAACGACTGGGGCGTCTACCAGGGCCAGGAATACCTGTCCTTCGGCCCGCTGTTCGGCCACCAGTACAGCCATGTCTGGATCGACTTCCGCGATATCCAGGACGCGTACATGCGCGAGCGCGGCAGCACCTACTTCCTCAACAGCCGCTCGGCTGCGCTGGCCCAGCGCGAGTACGCCATCGCCAACCCGATGCAGTGGAAGGACTATGGCGAGAACGTATGGGGCCTCACCGCCAGCGACGGCCCGCAGAACACCACCCAGGAGTACCGCGGCGAGCAGCGCCAGTTCCGCCACTACTCCTCGCGCGGCGCCGGCCTGCGCGAGAACTTCGATGACGGCACCATTGCCCCCACCGCCGCGATCGCCTCGGTGGTGTTCGCGCCCGAGCAGGTGATCCCGGCCACGCTGGAAATGCACAAGCGCTACGGCGACTACATCTATTCCAGCTACGGTTTCCTGGATTCGTTCAACCCCAGCTTCAACTACGACATCCCGATCAAGACCGGCCGCCTGGTGCCGGATCGCGGCTGGGTCGCCAGCGATTACATCGCCATCGACCAGGGCCCGATCCTGACCATGATCGCCAACTACCGCGATGACTTCGTCTGGGAAGTGATGAAGAAGAACCCGTACATCCGCAAGGGCCTGGAACGGGCCGGGTTCAGCGGTGGCTGGCTGGCACCGGAAGGTTCGTTCCAGCCGCTGGAACTGCAGAAGGACGAAAAGGCCGCGGCGGCACGCGCGGTGGGTATCGCCGAATCACGCGCGGCTGCCGCGCAGGAACAGAAGAACAATGCCAACCGCAATACAGGCCAGGGCAAGTAACCCGATGCCGAACTGGATCGACCGCCTGCGCCGCTGGGCGCTGCCTGCCCTGGCC
The DNA here is from genome assembly GCF_056481585.1 of Stenotrophomonas sp. 86428_Sma. Classification (NCBI taxonomy): domain Bacteria; kingdom Pseudomonadati; phylum Pseudomonadota; class Gammaproteobacteria; order Lysobacterales; family Lysobacteraceae; genus Stenotrophomonas; species Stenotrophomonas sp. 86428_Sma. The sequence continues at coordinate 3,319,274 of NZ_CM151156.1, read as the reverse complement.
GTATTGGCCGTGGCCGGCTGCGCCCGTACCGAACCGGGCACCACCACCGTGCGCTTCTGGGCGATGGGACGCGAGGCGGAGGTGGTCAGCGAGCTGATCCATGAATTCGAGGCCGAGAATCCGGGCATCAAGGTGGATGTGCAGAACATTCCGTGGACCGCCGCGCACGAGAAGCTGCTGACCGCGTTCGCCGCCGACGGCCTGCCGGACGTGTGCCAGCTGGGCAACACCTGGGTGCCGGAGTTCGCCGAACTGGACGCGCTGACGCCGCTGCAGCCGTTCGTGCAGCGTTCGTCCGTGGTCGACCCGAAGGACTATTTCCAGGGCATCTGGGATACCAATGTGATCCACGGCGAACTGGTAGGCGTGCCGTGGTATGTCGATACCCGCCTGATCTACTACCGCAAGGACCTGCTGGCCAAGGCCGGCTACGACCACCCGCCGCGCACCTGGCAGGAGTGGGACGAGCAGATGGCGGCGATCAAGCGCATGCAGGGCCCGAACCGCTATGCGGTGCTGATGCCGATCAACGAGTTCGAGCAGCAGCTTTCGCTGGCACTGCAGCAGCCTGATCCGCTGCTGCGCGACGACGACACCCGCGGCAATTTCGCCAGCCCGGGCTTCCGTCGCACGCTGGCCTTCTACGCCAACATGTTCGAGCAGGGCTGGGCGCCGAAGATGTCCGAGACGCAGATCTCCAACGTCTGGGATGAGTTCTTCCGCGGCTTCAACGTGTTCTACATTTCCGGCCCGTGGAACATCCGCGAGTTCAAGAAGCTGCAGCCGAAGGAACTGGAAGGGCAGTGGGGTACGGCCGCGCTGCCGGGTCCGGACGGCCCGGGCGCCGGTATTGCCGGTGGTACCAGCCTGGTGATCTTCCGCAAGTCGCAGCAGAAGGAGGCGTCGTGGAAGCTGATCGAGTTCCTGTCGCGACCCGAAATCCAGGCGCGCTTCCATTCGATCATCGGCGACCTGCCGCCGCGCCGCAGTACCTGGAACGCGCCGTCGCTGGCCAACGATCCGCTGGCCGCTGCGTTCCGTGACCAGCTGGAGCGGGTCAAGCCGACGCCGAAGGTGCTTGAGTGGGAGCGCATCGTGCAGGAAATGCGCATCGTCACCGAGAAGGTGGTGCGTGGTGGCCTGGCGCAGGACAAGGCCGTGGAAGAGCTGGACCAGCGCGTGGACAAGGTGTTGGCCAAGCGCCGCTGGATGCATGAACAACAACGCCTGCAGCAGCGCGTGCCGTCGCCGCAATCGAGCAGTGCCGTGGCCGCCGGGAGCGCGCAATGAAACGTACCTCGCTTGCCGGCTGGGTTTTCGCCGGTCCCTCGCTGATCGTGCTGGGCATGTTCTTCGGCCTGCCGGTCGCCTCGGCGCTGGCGCTGAGCGTGACCGATTTCGACCTGTATGCCTTGGCCGACAGCAGCAACCTGCGCTTCGTCGGCCTCGGCAACTACATCGATCTGCTGCAGACGCCGATGTTCTGGAAGTCGCTGTGGAACACCACCTACTTCGTGTTGATCGGCGTGCCGTTGTCGATCGGCGTGTCGCTGGGCGCAGCCATGCTGCTGAATGCACCGGCCGCGCGTTTCAAGGCGCTGTTCCGCACCGCGCTGTTCGCGCCGGTGGTGACCACACTGGTGGCAGTGGCGGTGATCTGGCGCTACCTGTTCCATACCAGCTACGGCCTGGTGAACTACGGCCTGGGCCACCTGGGCATCAGCCCGATCGACTGGCTGGGTGATCCCAACTGGGCGATGCCGACCATCATGCTGTTCGCAGTGTGGAAGAACTTCGGCTACAACATGGTGATCTTCCTGGCCGGCCTGCAGGCCATCCCGCATGACCTGTACGAGGCCGCCCGCATCGACGGTGCCTCGCGCTGGAAGCAGTTCCTGCACATCACCCTGCCGATGCTCGGCCCGGTGCTGCTGGTGGTCGGCGTGATCACCGTGTCCGGCTACTTCCAGCTGTTCGCCGAACCCTACGTGATGACCCGCGGCGACCCGCTGCAGAGCACCGTCAGCGTGCTGTATTTCATGTTCGAGGAAGGCTTCAAGTGGTGGAACCTGGGACGCGCCTCCGCGGTGGCGTTCCTGCTGTTCCTGATCATCCTGGCGGTGACCACCGTGATGCTGCGTTTCGGCCGCAAGAGGCAGTTGGTATGAGTCGTGAAATCGGCCAGTCGCGCTGGTACCCGTGGTTGATCAATGGTGCGTTGCTGGTGCTGGCCCTGGTCAGCCTGGCACCGCTGCTGTGGATGCTCTCGGTTTCGTTCATGCCGCAGGGCGAGGCGACCCATTTCCCGCCACCGCTGCTGCCATCCAGCATCACCACGCGCAACTACCATGAGTTGTTCGCGCGCACCGGCATGGGCGGCAACTTCGCCAACAGCCTGCTGGTGTCGGTCGGCATCACCCTGGGTTCGCTGCTGCTCAACACCATGGCCGGCTATGCCTTCGCCAAGCTGAACTTCGTCGGCCGCGAGCGCCTGTTCCAGGTGCTGATGGCGGCGCTGGTGATTCCGGCCCAGGTGGCGATGCTGCCGCTGTTCCTGCTGATGAAGCAGCTCGGTCTGGTCAACAGTTTCGGCGGCGTGATCGTGCCGGCGCTGGCCAGCGTGTTCGGCATCTTCCTGGTGCGCCAGTACGCGCGTTCCATTCCGGACGAACTGCTGGAAGCGGCCCGCATCGACGGGGCAGGGGAGCTGCGGATCTTCTTCCAGATCGTGCTGCCGATGCTCAAGCCGGTGCTGGTGACCCTGGCGATCTTCACCTTCATGGGCGCATGGAACGATTTCATGTGGCCGTTGATCGTGTTGACCGACCAGGAGCACTACACTTTGCCGGTGGCGCTGGCCACCCTCTCGCGCGAGCACATCATGGACGTGGAAATGATGATGGCCGGCGCGGTGGTCACCGTGGTTCCGGTGCTGGCGCTGTTCCTGGTGCTGCAGCGGTACTACATCCAAGGTCTGTTGCTGGGGAGCGTCAAAGGATGAAGCGAGCGATCGCCGTTGGACTGGGCCTGTTGTGGACCTCCCTGGCGATCGCCGCACCACCGGCGCTGCCGGCACCGAAGGTGCTGGACGACTTCGACGACATCGCAGCCTGGAAGCTGGTGCTGTCCGACCAGGTCAGCGGATCGCTGCGACCGGTCAGCGGCGCCGGTGGTGGCCGCGCGCTGTGCCTGGACTATGACTTCCACGATGTCTCCGGTTACGTCGGCATCCGCCGCGCGCTGAACATCGACTACCCGGTCAATTACCGTTTCGGTTTCCAGCTGCGCGGTGATTCACCGGGCAACGACCTGCAGTTCAAGCTGATCGATGCCAGCGGCGACAACGTCTGGTGGGTCAATCGTCCCGGCTACAGTTTCCCCAAGGCGTGGACGCCGGTCGAGTATCGCCGTCGCCAGATCGACAAGGCGTGGGGGCCGTCTCCCGAGAAGGAGATGGCACGCAGCGCTGCGGTCGAGTTCACGATCTACAGCAAGGTCGGCGGCCGCGGCACGGTGTGCTTCGACAAGCTGACCCTGCAGGGCCTGCCAGCCCAGGATGACTCGGCGCTGGTGCCGTCGGTGATCGCCGATACCGCCACCGCGCTGCAGGACCGCATGATCGACGGCAAGAGCGATACGTTCTGGATCAGCGGTGGCGTCAAGCAGCAGACCATCAGCCTGGACCTGCACAAGAGCCGCGAGATCGGTGGTGCGGTGATCGACTGGCTGCCGAACCTGGAAGCCCGCCGCTACACCGTGCGCACCTCCGAGGATGGCCGCGACTGGCGCACCGTGCGCGAAGTCACCAGTGGTGCCGGTGGCCGCGACTGGCTGGCGCTGCCGGACACCGATGCGCGCTACGTGCGCTTCGATCTGCAGGACGGCCCGAACTGGCGCTACGGCATCCGCGACATCGCGCTCAAGCCGCTGGCCTTTGCTTCCACCCCGAACGCATTCCTGTCCTCGGTCGCCGCCGACCTGCCACGGGGCTCGCTGCCTCGTGCCTATGTGGGCGAGCAGCCGTACTGGACCCTGCTCGGCCTTGATGGTGGCCAGGAACAGGCATTGATCAGCGAGGATGGCGCACTGGAGCCGGCCAAGGGCAGCTTCAGCATCGAGCCGTTCATCCGCCTCGATGGCAAGCTGCTGGACTGGTCGAAGGTGGCCATCACCCAGTCGCTGCAGGATCACTACCTGCCGATCGCCAACGTCGACTGGGTGCATGAGAAGGTCGGCCTGGCAGTGACCAGCTTCGTGCAGGGTACGCCGGAGCGCGCGCAGCTGATCGGCCGCTACCGTCTGAGCAATCCGGACAAGGTCGCGCACGAGTACACCCTGGCGCTGGCGATCCGCCCGTGGCAGGTCAACCCGCCCACCCAGTTCCTCAACACCGTCGGTGGTTTCAGCCGCATCGATGCACTGGATGTGGGTGAGCAGCTGGTGCGGGTCAACGGTGAGCCGCGCATCTACCCGCTGCAGGTGCCGGACGCGCGCTTTGCCAGTACGTTCGACGGCAAGCTTGATGCGATGCATCTGGAAAGCGGCACATACCCGGCGACCACAGCGGTGAAGGACAGCACCGGCATGGCGTCGGGTGCGCTGATGTACACGATCAAGCTGGAGCCCGGCCAGAGCCGTGAAGTGGCGGTGGTGCTGCCACAGACCGGTGGCTGGGCACCGCAGGCGCTGGACGTGGCCAAGGCGCAGGCGCAGGTGGCCGAGCAGTGGCGCAAGAAGCTGGGCGTGGTCTCGCTGCAGGTGCCGGCTGCGGGCCAGGCGCTGGTGGATACCCTGCGCACCGCGGTCGCGCACATGCTGATCTCGCGCGTCGGCCCACGCCTGCAGCCGGGCACGCGTTCGTATGCGCGCAGCTGGATCCGCGATGGCGCGATGATTTCCGAGGGCCTGCTGCGCATGGGCCGCAGTGATGCGGTGCGCGACTACATCAACTGGTATGCGCCGTATCAGTTCGAGAACGGCAAGGTGCCGTGCTGCGTCGATGCCCGCGGCAGCGACCCGGTGCCGGAGAACGACAGCCATGGCGAGTTGATCTACAGCATCGCCGAGTACGGGCGCTACACCGGCGACAGCACTTTCACCGAGCTGATGTGGCCGCATGTGCAGGGCGCCTACGGCTACATGGAGCAGCTGCGCGCCAGCGAGCGCACCGAGGAGAACCGGGCACGCAACCCGGCCTTCTACGGCATGATGCCGGCCTCGATCAGCCACGAAGGCTATTCGGCCAAGCCGATGCACTCGTACTGGGACAATTTCTGGGCACTGCGCGGCTACAAGGACGCGGCCCTGCTGTCGACCCAGCTGGGCAAGGTCGAGGCGATGCAGATCGCCGAGTCGCGCGACCAGTTCCGGGATGATCTGCAGGCCTCGCTGCTGTCCGCGATGCAGCAGCACAACATCGACTACCTGCCGGGCTCGGCCGAGCTGGGTGACTTCGACGCGACGTCGACGACCATCGCGCTGGCCCCGGGCGGCGAACAGGGCAGGTTGCCGCAGCAGGCGCTGGAGGCCACCTTCGAACGCTACTGGAACGAGTTCGTTGCCCGTCGCGACGGCAAGCGCGAGTGGAAGGACTACACGCCCTACGAATGGCGCAACGTGGCTGCGTTCGTGCGCCTGGGCTGGCGCGATCGCGCTTGGCAGGCGACCGAGTTCTTCTTCAAGGACCGCGTACCGCAGGCCTGGAACCAGTGGGCCGAGGTGGTTTCGCGTACGCCGCGGAAGCCGTTCTTTGTTGGCGACCTGCCACACGCCTGGGTGGCTTCGGACTTCGTGCGCTCGGCTTTGGACATGTTCGCCTACAACCGCGACATGGACGAGTCACTGGTGCTGGCCGCCGGCGTACCGACCGCGTGGTTGCAGGGCGAGGGCATCGCCGTGCAAGGCCTGCGCACGCCGCAGGGCCAGCTCAACTACCGCCTGCAGCGCAGCGACAAGCAGCTGGTGCTGGAGGTGCAGCCGGGCCTGGTGCCACCGGTGGGAGGCGTGGTGTTGCCGTGGCCATACGCCGGTGATCCGGGCGAGGCGAGTATCAACGGCGAAGCAGCCGAGTGGGTCAACAAGGAACTGCACGTGCACCAGCTGCCGGCGCGGGTTGAGATCGACATACCGAGCGCAGTGCGCCGCGCCGAACGCAAGGGGCAGTAACGATGAAGCAACAGGGGGCAAGGGTGCGCACGTCGGTGCGTGCCCTGGGGCTGGCAATTGCATTGGCAGTGCCGGGCGCGGTGATGGCGGCCGAGCCGGCTGCCGCGAACGCGGCGCCCGACGTTGCCAGCGCAGCGGGTATGAGCATGGTCACCTTCAACCTGCATCATGACCGCGAAGACTGGCCGAGCCGGCGCCGCACCATCCTGGCCGAGCTCAAGCGCCTGCAGCCGGATGCGGTTGCCCTGCAGGAGGTGATCCAGCGCCGCAACGTGCGAAACCAGGCGCAATGGCTGGCCAGCCAACTCGGCTACAAGTACGTGTTCGTGTCCACCGATCCGGTCGGGGCACCCAAGCGCTACGGCAATGCGCTGCTGACCCGGCGGCCGATCCTCGCCCGTGGTGATCATCTGCTGCTGCCGTTGGACGACTACCGCACCGTGGCTCACCTGCGCATCGACGTCGACGGCACGCCGGTGAACGTCTACGCCACGCATCTGAACGAGCGCAGCGATGAGAGTGGGCAGCGCATCCGTCGCACCCAGGTCGAGGACCTGCTGCGCTTCATCACTACGACGTCGGCCGGTGCGCCGGTGGTGATCGCGGGCGACTTCAATGCGCTGGTGGATGCCGCCGACCTGAGCGAGCTGCGCAGCCACTACGGCGACAGCTACGGCAGCGTGCACGTCAACACCGACCTGTCCGGGGTCAGTACGCTCAACCGCCACTATTACCAGGCGCCGTCGCGGATCGACCACATCTTCTTCCAGCAGGACGAGATGGTCGCGCGCGAGGCGAAGCTGCTGTTCGACCAGCCCGATGACAGCGGACGCTGGGCCTCGGACCACTACGGCGTGTGGACCCGGTTGCAGTTCGCACCGAAGCCCTGACGGAGCAGGCTCCGGTAGGTGCCAACCTTGGTTGGCACGAACGTGTCCGCGTGCACTGAATCAACGGCGCCAACCAAGGTTGGCCTCTACCAAAGCAGTGACCGTGCGCGGGGTGTGCCCTGGTGGGTGCCAACCTTGGTTGGCACGGACGTGTCTGCGTGCACTCAATCAACGGCGCCAACCAAGGTTGGCCTCTACCAAAGCAGTGACCGTGCGCGGGGTGTGCCCTGGTGGGTGCCAACCTTGGTTGGCGCGTGCGTGTCCACGTGCACTCAATCAACGGCGCCAACCAAGGTTGGCTTCTACCAAAGCGAAGCCAGCGCCAAACGCACACACAAAAACGGCGGGGATCATTGATCCCCGCCGTTTCGTTTTCACGCGATCAAGGAGCGATCAGTTCGCCGGCGGCGTGCGCTTGGCGGCCTCTTCGTCTTCTTCATCGGTCTTGGCTTCTGCAGCCTGGGCCGCAGCGTCGGCATGGCCATCGGCGACCGGGTCGATCGACGGCGTCACCACCGCTTCGGCGACCGGGGCAGCGGCCTCGATCGGCGCGGCTTCCACCGCCACCGGAGCGACCGGCTGTTCGGCGGCCACGACGGGCTCGACGACCGGCGTGGCTTCAACCACCGGCGCGGCCTCAACGGCCACCGGCTTGGCTTCAACTGCCGCAGCGGCTTCAACGATCTCTGGCTTGGCTTCAACGACCGGCGCAGCCTTGACCGCCACCGGCTTGGCTTCAACCACCGGCGCATCCTCGACCGCCGCCGGCTTCGCTTCGATCACCGGAGCGGCTTCAACCACCGGGGCGGCTGCAACTGCGACCGGCTTTGCTTCGGTCACCGGCGCAATGGCTTCGGTCACCGGCGCGGCAGCGGCTACCGGCTGGGCCGGGGTCGCCGCGTCGATGGCATCGAGCATGCTGGTCTGCACCGGCGAGGACACCGCTTCGGTCTTCGCAGCAGCTTCGACCGGGGCCTGCACTTCAGCCACGACCGGGGCGGCGGCTTCGACCACAGCGCTGCTCACCACGGCAACCGGTGCGGCGGCAACAGCGGCGGCAGCACGGACCGGTTTCGCGGCATCGGCAGCGGCCGGTTCGGCTTCGTCATCGAAGTCGAACTCCGGCTGCGAACGGGCCGGCTGCGCAGCAGCGACCGGCGCAGTGCCGGCAGTGCTGTCGACGCTCGGCTCGGCGCCGTCGGCGTCGTCACCGTCGTCACCATCGTCCTGGTCATCGCCCAGAGCGTCGCTGCCGGCGGCGTTCTCGGCGCCACCGCGACGACGGCGACGGCCACCGCGACGGCCGCGACGACGGCGGGTCGCACCTTCGCCGGTCTGCTCGCCATTGGCGTCGGTTGCAGCCTCTTCACCGGCAACCGCAACCACCTCGGTCTCGCTGGCGGCGTTGGCAGTGGTGTCGACCGGTGCTGCGGCTTCGGCCGGAGCGGCGGCCACCGGAGCAACCGGCGCGGTCGCTTCCTGCGCGGTCACCGTATTGGTGGCGACCGCCGTGGCGGCCACGGCTGCAGCCGCGGTCACGGCTTCGGCCGGTGCCTCGGCGGCGTTGCGCTGCGGCTTCTCGGCCGGCTTGTCACCGTCCTGCTGCGGGCGCGGCTGCTTCGGCTGCTTCAGCTTCGGCTGCTGCGGGTTCTGGCCCTGCTGCTCGTTGCGCGGCTTGTTCTGCTGCTGCGGCTGGTGCTGGCCATCCTTCTGCTGCGGCTCCTTCTGCTTGCCCTGCTGCGGCTGCTGCTGGGCATTGCCGTTGTTACCGTTGCGGCCGTCCTTGCTGCGCTGCTCACCGCGCTCCTTGCGGTTGCCGCCGTCCTTCTGCTGCTGCGCGTTGCCGTTGCCGCCGTTGCCGCGGTTGTCGTCGCGACGGTCCTTGCGGTCCTTGTTGCGATCCTTGTTGCGGTCCTTGCGGCCGCCGTCCTGCTGCTGGCGGGCGACCGGAGCCGCCGGTGCCGGTGTCGGCGCCGGTTCGCCACCGAACACGCGCTTGAGCCAACCGATCACGCCGCCGCTCGGGGCCGCTGCAACCGGCGCTGCCACGACCGGGGCCGGTGCCGCTGCGGCCGGCTCCACTTCCTCGCGCACCGGAGCGGGGGAGGTGTGCTTGACCTGGGTCACGGCCGGCGGCGGGATGTTCAACTGGCCCTTGGTCAGGGCGTGCACCGGCAGCTTGCGCGGGGTGCCGCGCTGGTAGCTGGGCTTGTTGCTCTCTTCACCCAGCTCGTTCTCACGCAGGCGGGTGACGGTGTAGTGCGGGGTGTGCAGCTGCTCGTCGGCGACGATCACGATCGGCGCCTCGTGGCGCTGCTCGATCTCACGCAGGGCGCTGCGCTTTTCGTTCAGCAGGTAATTGGCGATCTCCACCGGGGCCTGCACCAGCACCTGCCCGGTGTTCTCCTTCATCGCATGCTCTTCAGCCACGCGGATGATCGACAGCGACAGCGACTCGACGCTGCGCATGCGGCCGTGGCCGTCACAACGCGGGCAGACGATCTGGCTGGACTCGCCCAGGCTCGGGCGCAGGCGCTGGCGGCTCATTTCCAGCAGGCCGAAGCGCGAGATGCGGCCGACCTGCACGCGCGCGCGGTCGTACTTCAGCGCGTTGGCGAGGCGGTTCTCGACTTCGCGCTGGTGCTTGTTGGAGGCCATGTCGATGAAGTCGATCACCACCAGGCCGCCCAGGTCACGCAGGCGCAGCTGGCGGGCCACTTCCTCGGCCGCTTCCAGGTTGGTCTGGAAGGCGGTGTCCTCGATGTCGCTGCCCTTGGTGGCGCGCGAGGAGTTCACGTCGACGGCGGTCAGCGCTTCGGTCTGGTCGACCACGATCGAGCCGCCCGACGGCAGGCGCACGTTGCGCTCGTAGGCGCCTTCGATCTGCGATTCGATCTGGAAGCGGTTGAACAGCGGGATGTCGTCCTTGTAATGCTTGAGCTTGCGCAGGGTCTGCGGCATCACCTGCTGCATGAACTCGCGGGCGTGCTCGTACATCTCCTCGGTGTCCACCAGGATCTCGCCGATGTCGGCGCGCAGGTAGTCACGCAGGGCGCGCACGATCAGGCGCGATTCCTGGTAGATCAGGAACGGGGCCGGCTTGCTCAATGCGGCTTCGGCGATGGCGCGCCAGACGTTGAGCAGGTAATCCAGATCCCACTGCAGCTCTTCCGCATCGCGGCCGACGCCGGCGGTACGGATGATCACGCCCATGTCGTCGGGGATGTTCAGCTTGTCCAGGGCGTCCTTCAGGGCGGCCCGGTCTTCGCCCTCGATGCGACGGGAGACACCGCCGGCGCTGGGCGAGTTCGGCATCAGCACCATGTAGCGGCCGGCCAGCGAGATGAACGTGGTCAGGGCGGCGCCCTTGTTGCCACGCTCTTCCTTGTCGACCTGGACAACGATCTCCTGGCCTTCCTTCAGCAGTTCGCGGATGCCGGCCTTGTTGTGGTCGACACCGGCCTGGAAGTAATCGCGGGAGATTTCCTTCAGCGGCAGGAAGCCATGGCGGCCGCCACCGTATTCAACGAAGGCCGCTTCCAGCGAGGGCTCGATGCGGAAGATCCGGCCCTTGTAGATGTTGGACTTCTTCTGTTCCTTCGACGGCTGCTCGATGTCGATGTCATACAACGACTGGCCATCCACGATGGCAACACGCAGCTCTTCAGCCTGCGTGGCGTTGATCAGCATTCGCTTCATTGTTGCGTTCCTCGCAAGCGGCTACCGCGCGGAACGCCATGGGGTTTCGCCTCTGGACACGGTTCGCCGCCCATTCGCGCAAGCGCGGGGAGGGCGGCTTGGGTTTCCAGCGCTACGACACCACGGCAGGCCGCGGGAGCGCTTCACTCTTATGGGTTTTGGGGTGTTACAGGCCGCAGGCAGCTGTCAGCCAGGCTGGAGCGCCACGCGGGACATGTTCAGCACGGTTGCGTGTCAGGCATCCGGCGATGGCCGGGAAGGCCGGTGAGCCGCTAACATGGCCGCCCCGCGGGCGGTGGTCGCGCACTGTGCCGGATTCGTCGGAAGCTGGGCTTCTGGCCCTGAGTAACTTCCAACGAAATCAATCCCTTATCTCGCCCCCCGAGTGTAACAGAATAAACAGCCTGATGACTGCCCAAGACCCCACCAAACCCGCTGGCGACAAGCCTTCCGTGCGCATGATCACCGTTCCCGCCGACCGTGCCGGCCAGCGCCTGGACAACTTCCTGCTCGGCCAGCTGAAGGGTGCCCCGCGCAGCCTGGTCTACAAGCTGGTGCGCAGCGGCCAGGTACGGGTGAATGGTGGCCGCGCCAAGGCCGAACGCAAGCTCGAGGCGGGTGATGAGGTGCGCGTGCCGCCGGTCCGTCTCACCGAAGAGGGAGACAAGGCCGGTCCGCCGGAGGCGTTCATGCGCCGCCTGGAGCAGGCCATCGTCTTCGAGGATGCCCGCCTGCTGGCCCTGAACAAGCCCACTGGCGTGGCCAGCCATGGCGGCAGCGGCATCAGTTTCGGTGCCATCGAGACCCTGCGGGCCCTGCGCCCGGGCCAGACCCTCGAGCTGGTCCACCGGTTGGATCGAGACACCTCGGGCCTGCTGATCGTGGCCAAGAAGCGCTCCGCGCTGAGCGAACTGCAGGCGCTGCTGCGTGAAGATCACGGCGCCGGCATCCGCAAGCGCTACCTGACCCTGCTGGCCGGGCGCATGCCGGACGGCGTGATGACGGTCGATGCGCCGCTGCACGTGGGCCTGCGCCAGGGCGGCGAGCGCCATGTGCAGGTCAATGCGATCGGCAAGGAATCGATCAGCCACTTCCGTGTGCTGGAGCGTCGCGGTGGTCATTCCTACTGCGAAGTCCGCATCGAGACCGGCCGTACCCACCAGATCCGCGTGCATGCCCAGCATCTGGGGCATCCGGTGGCCGGTGACGACAAATACGGCGATCCTGCGGCCAACAAGCGGCTTCGTGAGCAGATCGGGCTGAAGCGTCTGTTCCTGCACGCGGCCTCGCTGGAGTTCGCGCTGGACGACGGCAAGAGCCCGTACGTGCTGAACGCGCCGCTGGCCGATGAGTTGGTCGAGGCGCTGGACCGGCTGCGCTGACGGCGGTTCGGCGGCGCCGGGTGCTTGGTCGGCGCCGTCGCTTCCCTGCGATGAGTGGGCTTGTCACTTTCTTTGCTCGTGCAAAGAAAGTAACCAAAGAAACACGCCGCCATCCGCGAGCCGGCGCTGCGCGCCGGTGCCCTGCGCTCCTCGGTCCGCCGAGGGGCGGCGCGGAACTCGCTGCGCTCAGACACCCGCGCCTCTTCACCCTCGCCGGACCTGCGGTGCTCGGCTAGCTACAAGGCGGACCAGACAGCCGCAGCGTAGACCCATATCCGCACGTAGCCTTTGTAGAGTCGAGCGACGCTCGACTCGCGCGCGCAGCGCGGGCTTCGCTTTCTTATTCTTTCATCGCGTGGCTGGCACGCACAGAAAAATGACGGGGCACGGGCGGGGGCGGCTTGCAGGGGTGTCCGCCGCATGGATGCGGCGGCCAAGCCTCCATGGATGGATTCACGGCGTCCCCTGCAAGCCGCCCCCGCCCGTGACCTCTCGATGCTGCGGGACCTACCAGCCGCGAGGGGGCTCAGCCCGTTGGCCGCAAACCCCTCACCACTTGAACAGCACCAGGCTGATCGCCAGCGTGCCCATGCCTGCCACCAGCCCGTAAACCGTCTCGTGGCCCTTGGCATAGCGCTTGGCCGCCGGCAGCAGTTCATCCAGCGCCAGGAACACCATCACGCCGGCGATCAGCCCGAACACCCAGCCGAAGGTGGCGTGCGACAGTGATCCGGACAGCAGCCAGTAGCCCAGCGCCGCACCCACCGGTTCGGCCAGGCCGGACAGAAGGCTGGCACTGAACGCGTAGAACTTGTTCTGGGTGGCGAAGTACACCGGCACCGCAATGGCGATGCCCTCGGGAATGTTGTGGATGGCGATGGCGAAGGCCAGCGGCATGCCGACCGACGGACTCTCCAGCGTGGCAAAGAAGGTTGCCAACCCTTCCGGGAAGTTGTGCGCGGTGATCGCGATCGAGGTCAGCAGGGCAACCCGCTTCAGGTACTCGCGGCTGTTCTCGCGGAACGCCGGGTCCTGCTTGTCCAGGCTGTCATGCGGGTTGGGGATGAAGTGGTCGATCAGCACGATCACGATCACGCCCAGCAGGAAGGCCAGAGTGCCGTAGGTGAAGCCGGTGCGCTCGCCATAGGCCAGTGCGAACGAGGCAATGGACTTGTTGAGGATCTCCGACAGCGACACATAGACCATCGCGCCGCCGGCGAAGGCCAGGCCAAAGGCCAGCAGGCGCGGGTTGGGGCGGCGCGAGAACAGCACCAGCAGGCTGCCGATGGCGGTGGCCAGGCCGGCCGCGAGGGTGACCGCCAGTGCGATCCAGACATTTTCGGGGGGAATCTGCAGCATGTACCGACGCGGTCCTGGTCAACAGACAACCGCCCCGGATGAACCCGGGGCGGGGAGGGCGAGGCGGGCGTCGGCTGGCCTCGTCGGGGCGCGCGCGATCAGCCGCCGCGGCGCAGGCGTTCTTCGATGGCGAAGCACTGGTCCGGCTTCGGCTGCGGCGGGTTGAAGCTCACCGGCACCTGGATCGTGGCCGGCACCGGCTGGCCGTTGCGGGTGGCGGCATTGAACTGCCAGCCCTGTACGGCGGTCCTGGCCAGCTCGTCCAGCTGGGGGTTGCCGGCGCCGGTCAGCAGAGCCACTTCGCTCGGCTTGCCATCGGTGCCGATGGTCACCTTGAAGGTGCTGGTGCCGCCCACACCCATGCAGGCCAGCTCAAGCGGGTACTGCGGCGGCGGTGTCTTCACCGCAGCCACTTCGGTGGGCGGCGGCGGTGGTGGTGCCGCTGGTTCGGACGCGCCACAGCCGGCCAGGCCGGTCGCAGCGATCAGGGACAGGCTCAGCAAACGTACGTTCATGGCAGTTGCTCCGTCAGGGCCGAAGTCTTCGCCGCACAGATGAAGTCGTTCTCGCTCAGGCCGCCCACATCGTGGGTGGAGAAGCGCACGACCGCGCGATCGTAGTGCACGCCCAGGTCCGGATGGTGGTCCTCGCGATGGGCGATCCAGGCCAGCGCGTTCACGAAGGCCATGGTGGCGTAGTAGTCCTTGAAGCGGAAGGTGCGCGACAGGGCCTGGCCGCCCTCGCTCAGCTCCCAGCCGGGAATCTGCGGCAGCAGTTCGGCCAGGCGGGCTTCGCCAAGCTTGTGATCGCTGCCTTTGCGCGGCACGCAACGGGCCTGGGCCAGTGGAATCAGGTCGGCCATGGGAATCTCCACCTCGTGTTGACTGAACAATGCGCCGGACGGTGTATAAACCGAATGAGCGGTTGACGCTTACTTGGCTAGAATAGCCTGATGATCCAGATCTCCGACACTGCCCAGACCCATTTCCGCAAGCTGATCGAACGCGAGGGCGTGCCCGGCATGGGCGTGCGCTTGAGTGCGGTCGAGCCCGGCACCCCGCGCGCCGATGCCCGGCTGGAGTTCGCCGAACCGACCGACCTGCTCGGTGACGAGTGGGCGGTGGACTGCGATGGCTTCACCCTCTACGTCGATGCGAGCAGCGTCGGCTGGCTCGATGGCGCCGAGATCGACATCGTCGCCGGCACCGCCGGTACCCAGCAGTTGACCATCAAGGCGCCGCGCATCAAGGGCGAGGCCCCCGGCGATGCCGCTTCGCTGGTCGAGCGCGTGCACTGGGTGGTGGAAAACGAAGTCAATCCGCAGCTGGCCTCGCATGGCGGCAAGGTGGCCGTGCAGGAAGTCTCGTCCGACGGCGTGGTGCTGCTTCGCTTCGGTGGTGGCTGCCAGGGCTGTGGCATGGCCGACGTGACGCTCAAGCAGGGCATCGAGAAGACCCTGATGGGCCGCGTGCCGGGCGTGACCGCCGTGCGCGACGCGACCGACCATGACAGCGGCCACGCGCCGTATATCCCGCGCGGCAACGTCGCCTGACCGCTGACGCGTGCCTCTGACCCGGGCCGAGCAACTCATCGAACTGCTGCTGGCCCGCCAGCAGCCACGCGCCGTCCTCGAGAAGTCCACGCGCCTGCCCTATGGCTGGGCGCTGTGGCTGCGCTCGCTGGGCCCGCTGCCGCGGCCGTTCCACGCCCGCGAAGTGATTGCGGTATTGCTGCCGCGCCCGCTGCCTGGACCGCCGGGCCAATCACCCCGGCTGTCGCCGTGGCAGGCGCTGCGCCGGTTGTTCTGGCAGGACTGGGACGCTGCGCCGCGCGATCAGCGCTGGATGCGCTGGACCTCGGCGTTGGCCAGCGCGCTGCTGCACCTGCTGTTCTTCATGCTGCTGCTGTGGGTTGCGGTGATCCGCACCACGGCACCGGAAGCAGAGGGCGCCGAAGGCGAGCGCATGCAGGTGGAATTCGTCGGCCGCGCCTCGCAGGAGGGCGGAGGCGATCAGCCGGGTGCCGAGGCGGCTGCGGCTGCACCGGCCGGCCAGGTTGCCGCCGGCCAGGCAGCAGGGGCCGCGACTGCACCTGAGCCGCGTCCTGTGGCCGCGTCGGCGCCTGCGCCTGCACCGGCTCCAGCACCGGCAGCCAGCGCGCCGTCGCCGCCGGCCGAAGCCGAGCCGGCCCCGCTTGCGGCCCCGCCACCGTCGCCGGTGCAGGCCACCGAAGTGGCGCAGGCCAGCACGGATTTCGTGGTGCCGCCGGTCAGCGTGCCGCGCACCGAGGTCAGCATCGTGCCGCGTGACACCACGCCCACGGTGCGCGAGCGCAGCGTGCAGCCGGTGCAGGCGCCGCCAACCCCAACCGCGATGCGTGCGCCGCAGATCGCGGTGCGGACGCCGCAGCTGCGTGACATCCCGGTGCAGGAGCGCGAAGTCAGTACGGTCGATGCACTGGCGGTGTCGCAGCCACTGCGCACGGCCGATGTGCAGGTGCGCGTGCCGCAGCGCGACGTACAGGTGCGCGAGCGTGAAGTGCAGGCGGTGGTCGATCCGCAGGTGCGGATGGCGACCGTCGCCGGTCGCGAACCGGCAGTGCATGCGCCGGCGGGTCGTGACGTACAGGTGCGCGAGCGCGAAGTAGCCTCGGCACCGGTGGCAGCCCCTTCGTCTTCCAGTGGCAATGCACCCGTGGCAACGCCCGCGCCGGCGGCCAATGGCAGCGCGACGCAGGCGAGCAGCAGCGCCGCGCGGCCTGCTGCATCCAGCACGACCCCGGCCCAGGCCGGAGCGCGCCCGGCCCCCAATCCGGGCAACTGGGCCACGCCCGCCAAGGGCGATGACTGGGGGGCATCGAGCCGCAACCAGGACGGCGCCGACAAGGGCGCCCGCCAGGCCAGTACCAGCGGCAAGGGCAGTGGCCTGTTCAATGCCGATGGCAGCGTCCGCGTGCCGGGCCAGGAAGGCGAGGGGCGTGCCGAGCGCGGTGCGCCAGGTGGCGCCAACGACGGCTGGAGCAAGGAACGCATCGCGCAATCGGGCACCTGGCTGAAGCGACCGCCGTACGACTACACGCCCACTTCGTTCGACAAGTACTGGGTGCCGCAGGAATCGCTGCTGGCCGAATGGGTGCGCAAGGGCGTCAAGGCGATGGAGATTCCATTGCCGGGTACCAGCACGAAGATCTCCTGCGTGATCTCGATCCTGCAGGCCGGTGGTGGCTGTGGCCTGACCAACCCCAACATGCAGGACCAGCCGGCGGTGGCACGACCGCCGCCGGACATCCCGTTCAAGAAAGAGCTGCAGGAAGACAACGGGAGCCGCTAACGGCTCCCGTTGTCCACGCATGTTTCCTTGTCCTCGCGCCGTTGGCGCGCCCCCTTGAACAACAAGGGGGCTTTTCGATGGACCCATCGCGGGATGTGACGGCCATGCTGGCGCGCTTGGGTAGGTGCCAACCTTGGTTGGCACAGAAGCGCCGACCAAGGTCGGCATCTACCGGATGCACGTGCGCCGACCAGGGGCGGCCTCTACCTGGGTGGTGACCTCACGCGCTCTGCGACAGAAACACCCAGAACGGCACGTCTCCGCCAACCCACTGGCCGGCTCGCACTTTGGTAGGTGCCAACCTTGGTTGGCACAGAAGCGCCGACCAAGGTCGGCATCTACCAGGGCATCGACCTCACGCGCTCTGCGACAGAAACACCCAGAACGGCACGTCTCGGCCGACCTGCTGGCCGGCCCGCGCTTTGGTAGGTGCCAACCTTGGTTGGCACAGAAGCGCCGACCAAGGTCGGCATCTACCGGAGCACGTGCGCCGACCAAGGTCGGCATCTACCGGAGCACGTGCGCCGACCAAGGTCGGCATCTACCAGGGCATCGACCTCACGCGCTCTGCGACAGGAACACCCAGAACGGTACGTCACGGCCGACCCAGTCGCGGCTGGCTTCGTCCATCACGTCCAGCAGAGTATCGAAATCCTTCTGCGTGGAGGCGCGCAACGTGTCCACGTCGGCCAGGAACAGCGCGTAGCCGTTGGCCGGCAGCCACTGCAGGTCGCGCAGGTTGTCCGACAGCGCATCCCAGTTGCCGCCGAAGCCGGCAGGGAAATCCAGTTGCGCGGCCAGCCGGGCCAGCAGGGTGCGCTTGTCGGCCACGCCTTCCAGGTCGATGCGGATCACCTTCAGCCCGGCATCGCGCATCGCCGCGGCCAGTGCGCCGATGTCGTCGCTGTCGATGGCGTAGACGCCGGCATTGTTGATGTCATGCAGGCCGAGGCCGAAATCATCGTGGCTCATCACTGCGCTCCCTGGGCCGGTACGGTGAAGCTGCGGAACGATGCGTAGTGGTCGTCGGTGTAGTACCACGCCTCCGGCGGATCGCCACCGGTGACGATGCGGCGCGTGCCGCGGGTACGCGCACCGGGGGTGTCGACGGTGTATTCGCGGTAGTAGCCGCGCGGGCGCTGCGGCAGCTGCTGTTCGCGGTTGCCGAAGGTGCTGCCGTCCTGGCGGTGCGGGAACGGGCCGCCACGCTGGATCAGGGCGATGGTCTGCCGGGCTTCGGCGGGCAGGAATGCGGGCAGGCCGTTGTCGTTACCGATTGCGGCCGTGGCCGGCGCGCGCGCGGCAGGCGCACCCTGCAGGTCCGGCGCGAACTGCGGCGTCGGCGGGCGCTGCATGAAATGGTTGGCGACCAGGCCGAGCAGCAGCAGGGCGATGGCGGTGATCAGCAGCCGGGGGTTGCGCATGGGCAGGGCGGGCGAGGGTGGTGCGGGCACTGTAGCGCCTGTGCGCTGCACGGTGCATGAGGACGCCGTCGCGTCACTGCTGCGTAACAATTGCCGTCATGCTCACTGGCAGGACGCAATTTCCTTTACATCCCCCTTGGTAATCTGGCGGTCTGTCCCCATCATTCACCGCGCAACGCCCGACACCGTCGGGTGCCCTCGCAATCAGGAGGTGCATCATGGCCTATACCCTGCCCAAGCTGTCCTACGCCTACGACGCGCTGGAACCGCATATCGATGCGGCGACGATGGAAATCCATCACACCAAGCATCACCAGACCTACATCAACAACGTCAACGCGGCGCTGGAAGGCACCGAGTACGCTGACCTGCCGGTCGAAGAACTGGTGAAGAAGCTCAAGTCGCTGCCGGAGAACCTGCAGGGTCCGGTGCGCAACAATGGTGGCGGCCATGCCAACCACTCGCTGTTCTGGACCGTGATGGCTCCGAATGCTGGCGGCAACCCGGTGGGCGACGTGGCCAAGGCCATCGACAAGGACCTGGGCGGCTTCGACAAGTTCAAGGACGCCTTCACCAAGGCGGCGCTGACCCGTTTCGGCAGTGGCTGGGCGTGGCTGAGCGTGACCCCGGACAAGAAGGTTGTGGTCGAGAGCACCGGCAACCAGGACAGCCCGCTGATGGAAGGCAACACCCCCATCCTCGGCCTGGACGTGTGGGAACACGCGTACTACCTGAAGTACCAGAACCGTCGTCCGGAGTACATCGGCGCGTTCTTCAACGTCATCGACTGGAACGAAGTCGAGCGCCGTTACCAGGAAGCGATCGCCTGATCGCGGTAACGGGATGAACTGAGAAGGCCGGGGGAGACCCCGGCCTTTTCTGTTGCAGGAGTCATTCGGTAGTGCCGGCCGCTGGCCGGCAATCGTGTGGTACCCGAGGAGCCGGCCAGCGGCCGGCACTACCTATTCGGCCGTGGCCGTATCACCCTGCAGGCGCAGGGTCGCCATCACGCCCAGGCGCAGGCCGGGCAGGTCGCCGTCGGCTGGCAGCAGGATCGGCTGCTGGCGGATGCCGCCGAAGTGCTTGACCTGGAACAGCACATCCAGGCCGTGGCCGCTGCTGCCACCGCCACTGGCCGCCGGCGCTTCGGCGCGGCCGCCGGGATTGCGCCGGGCCGGCTGGAAACCCGGCGTGCTGCGCACCAGTTCCACCGTGTTGGCCGAGAAATCGCCAGCAATCAGGCTGGGCATGCCCTCGGCGGTGGCGCCGACCCAGGTCATCAGGTCGCTGGTCTGATGCTGGCGGGCGGTGGCCTCGTCCGGGTCCGGGCGCAGCCGTGCCACATAGATGTTGACCAGTGCCTCGCCCAGCTTCAGCCGCATCATGCCGGCGGCGCTGAAGGTGCCGGGTGGGTGCAGCAGGGTCACGCCATCCTCGCTGACCGGCAGCCGGGTCAGCATCGCGTTGCCATGCCGCAACGGCTGGCTGGGCGGATCGGCGGTAACGAAGTCGCAGCTGTAGCGCAGCCGGCTGGCCAGCCAGCAGGCCGGATTGCGGCCCCGCTGCTGCAGCACCTGCTGCACCGAGATCACGTCCGGCTGCAGGTCGGTCAGCAACTGTGCGACCTGCTCACGGCGCAACTTCCATTGCGCGTCATCGCGGCTGGGCAGTTCCAGCGCGGCCACGGTCAGTTGCCGGGGCTCGTTGTCACTGGCAGTGGCGGCCGTTGCCTGCGGCCGCGCCTGTGCCTGCAACGCCATCAGCAGCACCAGGCAACTGAGCAGGAGACGGGCGGGGGCGAGGGGGCACATAACGATAAGTTTACGCTTTTGTCGTGCAGGTGCCGTGACTTCCGACACGGAGTGTCGCTGCCTGCCATGGATTGGCACCGTTGTCATGCAGCCCTGCAGCGTGCTTCGCAAGCCCTGCTTCCGGTAATCTTGCGCCTTTCGCTTTGCAGGATTGCCTTACAGGATGAGCCACGACGCAGTTGCCCCCATCGCCGGCCAGGGAAAGATGCCGCGCCAGATCCCGTACATCATCGGCAATGAGGCCTGCGAGCGGTTCAGTTTCTACGGGATGCGCAACATCCTGGTGCAGTTCCTGATCACCTCGCTGCTGCTGCAGGAAATCACTGCGGAAGGCCGTGCCGGTGAAGCCAAGGACATCATGCACAGCTTCATGATCGGCGTGTATTTCTTCCCGCTGCTCGGAGGCTGGCTGGCCGACAGGTTCTTCGGCAAGTACCACACCATTCTCTGGTTCAGCCTGGTCTACTGTGCCGGCCACCTGTGCCTGGCGCTGTTCGAGAACAGCCGCGAGGGCTTCTTCCTCGGCCTGGGCCTGATCGCGCTCGGTGCCGGTGGCATCAAGCCGCTGGTGGCCTCGTTCATGGGCGACCAGTTCGACCAGAGCAACAAGCACCTGGCCAAGATCGTCTTCGACGCCTTCTACTGGATCATCAACTTCGGCTCGCTGTTCGCCTCGCTGCTGATCCCGCTGGTGCTGAAGAACTGGGGCCCGCAGTGGGCGTTCGGCATCCCGGGCATCCTGATGTTCATCGCCACCTTCGTGTTCTGGCTGGGCCGCAAGCGCTACGTGCTGGTGCCGCTGCCGCCGAAGGATCCGCATTCGTTCGCCAACGTGGTGCGTACCGCACTGACCACGCGCGTGGCCGGCCAGGGCCGTCCGGGCCTGGTGATCGCCGTGCTCGGCCTGGTGCTGGCAGTGGCCTCGTTCGGCCTGGTTGGCTCGCTGGGCATCGTGATCTGCCTGTGCCTGGCGCTGGTATCGATCCTGGCCGGTATCGGTGGTGGCACCTGGCTGCAGCTCGATCGCGCCCGTGGCCAGCATCCGGCCGAAGCCGTCGAAGGCGTGCGCTCGGTGCTGCGGGTGCTGGTGATCTTCGCGCTGACCACGCCGTTCTTCTCGCTGTTCGACCAGAAGGCCTCGACCTGGGTCCTGCAGGGCCAGCAGATGCAGATGCCGAGCTGGTTCACCGCCTCGCAGATGCAGGCACTGAACCCGCTGCTGGTGATGATCCTGATTCCGTTCAACAACCTGGTGCTGTACCCGGCCCTGCGCCGCTTCGGCTTCGAGCCGACCGCGCTGCGCCGCATGACCGCCGGCATCGCCTTCAGCGGTCTGGCCTGGATCGTGGTCGGCGGCATCCAGGTGGTGATGGACGGGGGCAACGCCATGTCGATCTTCTGGCAGATGCTGCCGTATGCGCTGCTGACCTTCGGTGAGGTGCTGGTCTCGGCCACCGGCCTGGAGTTCGCCTACAGCCAGGCGCCGCAGGCGATGAAGGGCGTGGTGATGAGCTTCTGGAACCTGACCACAACCATCGGCAACCTGTGGGTGCTGCTGTCCAACGCGGCGGTGCGCAACGATGCGGTGACCCACAAGATCGCCAGTACGGGCCTGAGCGAGGCGGCGTTCCTGATGTTCTTCTTCGCCGGTTTCGCCTTCGTCGCGGCGTTGGCCTTCGGTTGGTACGCGAAACACTATCGTATGGTCGACAACTACCGTAGCGCCTGAGCCTGACATGACCCCCGTCAATCTGCTGTTGATCGCCATCACCGCCATCCTTTCGTGGATGGCGTTCAACAACCGCAAGCTGGCCGACCGCCTGATCCTGTGGCCGCCGGCCATCGACCGTCACCGCCAGTACGACCGGCTGGTGACCTATGGCTTCATCCACGCCGACTGGTCGCACCTGATCTTCAACATGATCACCCTGTTCTTCTTCGGGGGATTCATCGAGAGCGTGATGGTGCAGCTGACCGGCAGCTACCTGACCTACCCCGCGTTCTACATCGGTGCGCTGCTGGTCTCGATCCTGCCCAGCTACCTGAAGAACCAGAAGAACCCGAACTACCTCAGCCTGGGTGCGTCCGGTGCGGTGTCGGCGGTGCTGTTCGCCTTCATCCTGATCAAGCCGTGGTCGATCATCCTGGTGTTCTTCATCCCGGCGCCGGCCATCGTCTACGCCGCGTTCTACGTCGGCTACAGCATCTGGATGGACAAGCGCGGCGGTGACCGCATCAACCACAGCGCGCACCTGGCAGGCGCGGCGTTCGGCGTGATCTTCATGCTGGCCATGCAGCCGAGCATCTTCACTCACTTCCTGCGCGAACTCTCCAACCCGACCTTCCGCCTCGGCGGCGGTTGATGCCGGGAGCGGGGCGGATCGGCAGCGATCCGCCCCCGCTGTTTCAGAGCGTGGGCTGCTGACCGTAGGTATCCAGCAGGCGGGCGAACACTTCTTCGCCGATGCGCTGGAAATCCTGGTCCTGGGTCTGCCCCTCCACCGCCAGTTGCAGCAGGCCCTCCAGCAGGGCGCGGTCGGTATCTGAATTGGAATCGCTGGGGTGCATCGGAGCCTCCGCGGTGGTGCGCATGATCAACGGTCGCAAGGGCCGTGCCAGCCTGGCCGTACCCCTCCACAGGCGATAGCGGCCGCCAGCGCTCCAGCTTGAGGGTCGCAAACTGACGTGAATGGAACGGACTTGCCCCTGTTCAGGCTTCACGCGATCATGGCGCCCGGCTGCGCACCATCCACGCAGTCGCCGCAGGAGACAGTTCCATGGCTTCGGTCACGCCCCCCGGTCTGGCCTACGAGGTCGAACACGACCTGGCCAACCATCGCTTCACCGCCCGTGTGCGCGGACAGCTGGCGGTGCTGGACTACCAGATCAAACGCAGGCGCATGGTCATCACGCATACCGAGGTGCCCGAGCCGATTGCCGGCCGAGGCATCGCCGGTGAGCTGACCCGTGTGGCGCTGCGTTTTGCCCGTGAGCAGAAGTACAAGGTGGTGCCGGCGTGTTCCTACGCCGAGGCCTTCCTGCAGCGGCATGAGGAGTACCACGACCTGCTCGTTGGCTGAATGCCAGCGGGCCACGCTTCAGCCATGGCAGGCGATGATGTACAAACATGAACAGGGGATCCCGATGAAGATTGGAAACAACCGGCCACTGCACGGCAGCGTGCTGGCCGGCGTGGTAAGCGTGCTGTTGCTGGCCGGTTGCCAGCGTGAGAGCGAGCCGGCACCGGCGACCGACGCGGCGCCTGCCGCCGAGGCCACCGCCGCAGGCGAAACGCCGGTCACGGAAGCGCCGCTGGACCTGCGCGACGTGATCGAGAACAACGAACGCGAAGTGGTGGGTATCAGCTACCCGGCCGGCATCGACCGCTACCCGGGCTTGGCCCGCGCGCTGCAGAGCTATGCGACGAGTGCGCGCAGCGACCTGCAACAGGCGCTGGACGGGCTGGGCAATGACAAGCCGACCATGCCGTACGAGCTGTCGCTGAGCTTCGAGAAGCTGCTGGAAACCCCGCAGCTGGTGGTGGTCAGTGCCGATGGCAGCCGCTACACCGGTGGCGCCCATGGCGAACCGCTGGTGGCCCGATTCGTGTGGCTGCCGCAGCATCAGCAGATGCTCAGCGCCGAAAAGCTGGTGGCCGATGCCAAGGGCTGGAAGGCGATCAGCAATTTCGTCGCTGACCAGCTGCGTGAACGCGTGGCCACCCGCCTCAGCGGTGAGGACATGGATCCGGCCCAGCTGCAGGAATCGCTGCGCAACGCATCGCGCATGATTGCCGACGGCACCGGCCCGCAGGCCGACAATTTCAGCCAGTTCCAGCCGCTGACCGACGACAAGGGGCAGATCACCGCGCTGCGCTTTGTTTTCCCGCCGTACCAGGTGGGTCCATACTCGGACGGCACCCAGACCGCCGATGTACCGGCGGCGGTGCTGTTGCCGCACGTGGCCAAGGACTACGTGGAGCTGTTCGCACGCGGTTGACCGCAGTCGAGGAGGTGGCGTGGATACAGGGTTGCAGGAGCGGGTCGCCGGCCTGCTGCAGGAAGCCGGGGTCCGCATCGGCGGTTCCCAGCCACAGGATATCCAGGTTCATGACCCGCGCTTCTTCGCGCGGGTCATGGCGCACGGCTCGCTTGGCCTCGGCGAGAGCTACATGGACGGTTGGTGGGATGCCAACGTCCTGGATGAATTCCTTGTCCACCTGATGCAGGCGCACCTGGACGAACGGGTGCACGGTTGGCGCGAAGTGGCCGATGCACTGAAGGCGCGCCTGTTCAACCTGCAGGTGGGACAGGGCAGCTACGAGGTGGGCCGCCGCCACTACGACCTCGGCAATGATCTCTACCAGGCCATGCTGGGCCAGCGCCTGGTCTATAGCTGTGGCTACTGGCGCAATGCCGGCGATCTCGACGCCGCGCAGGAAGCCAAGCTTGACCTGGTCTGCCGCAAGCTGGGCTTGCGCGCGGGGCAGCGTGTGCTGGACATCGGCTGTGGCTGGGGCGAAGCCCTGAAGTTCGCCGCCGAGCGCTACGGTGTCAGTGGCGTCGGCGTGACCATTTCGCAGGAGCAGGCCGAGTTCGCCCGCGAACTGTGCGCCGGCCTGCCGATCGAGATCCGCCTACAGGACTACCGCGAACTGCACGAGCCGTTCGATGCGATCTTCTCGATCGGCATGTTCGAGCACGTCGGCGACAAGAACTACGCCAGCTTCTTCGAGGTGGCCAGGCGTTGCCTGTCACCGCGCGGCCTGCTGCTGCTGCACAGCATCGGCACCAACATCTCGCGGCATCGTACCGACCCGTGGATCGCGCGCTACATCTTTCCCAACTCGATGCTGCCATCGGCGGTGCAGATCACCAAGGCGTTCGAGGGCCGCTTCGTGCTGGAGGACTGGCACAACTTCGGCACCGATTACGACCTGACCCTGCAGGCCTGGCGGCGCAA
This sequence comes from Stenotrophomonas sp. 86428_Sma, assembly GCF_056481585.1. Lineage (NCBI taxonomy): Bacteria > Pseudomonadati > Pseudomonadota > Gammaproteobacteria > Lysobacterales > Lysobacteraceae > Stenotrophomonas > Stenotrophomonas sp. 86428_Sma. Next base: position 3,294,253 of record NZ_CM151156.1, on the reverse strand, counting down.
CGTGGAAGCGGCGTGGCCGCGGCTGGATGCGCGCTACGACGAACACTTCCGGCGCATGTGGCGCTTTTACCTGGCCGGGTCGATGGCCACCTTCCGTTGCCGGCACGCGCAGCTGTGGCAGCTGGTGCTGTCGCCGGAAGGCGTGCCGGGTGGGTACGTGGCGCCACGTTGAGGCTGCACTTCTGCCCTGCGCGACCGATGGTGCGGGTCGTGGAAGAAGCGACATCGCTTGACGTCATGCGCGAGCGTTGTCGGCGCTGTGCCTGGCTGGGGTGACGTGGGCGCTAGACTTGTCGACCAGCGGCATCACCGCTTCACTGAAGGCATCGCAGCATGGGTTGGGACATCACCTATCATCCGATTGCGGAATCCGAGATCCGTGACATCTATTTCCGTGCGCTGGAGGATGGCGCGCTGGTCGCCGAGCTGCAGCAGCGGTTCCAGATCGAGCCGTTCTACATGGAGCAGCTGCAGGAGCGCATCGAGGAGGCTCGCTCGATCAGCGCAGAAGTGCCTTTCGAGAAGGGGCACGCTTTGTACCTGGCGATCGTGGCTGGCCACCTTCGGCGGTATCACTATCTCCGCGGGAGCGCCCTTTCGTTTTTCATCGACGATCCGGTGGTCGCCCGCTATTTCGCGGACTGGCGGCAACTGGTGCCGTTGCAGTGGGCGGATGCTGCCGCCGGCAACCATCTACGTGAAAACTATGGTGGTGGCGTGTTCATCACGCATGCCCGGCTGAAGCAGTTACGCGCTGATCATGCAGTGGACAGCGCACTGGCTGCGCGCCTGGAGGAGCTGTTCTCCGATGGACGCCTGGTCGTTTTCTGGCGTGTTGTCGATTACGCGATCGCCAGCGGATGCGGATTGCTGGAGGCCAGCGAGGTGGTCGAGCCGAACCCGATGGATCTCAATGCATCGACCAGCTTGAGCAATCTGCTGAACTGCGCGCCGGATGGCGCGATGCTGTATGCGGAGGCCGCGGCGGCACAGCTGGCGGAGTTCGTGGCAGCGCACCCGGATATCGCATCGACTGCCGCTGCCACGCCCGGTACGCCGAAAGGACGGTGGTGGGAGCGACTGTTTCGGCGGTGACCGGAGAGCATCCACGCATGGCGTGGATCTACTGGTGGGTGCCGACCGTTGGTCGGCACGATCCATCCGCGCCACGAACCCCGGCATCATCGATCCACACATGACGCACTCCAGTAGATCCACGCCATGCGTGGATGCCCCAACAAAAAACCGCCCGGTCTCCCGGGCGGTTTTCGTTTCAGGCTACCGCGCGGGCGATCAGTTGCCGGCGCCGGTCAGGCCACGCTTTTCCAGCAGCGGTTCGATCTGCGGCTCGTGGCCGGCGAAATCGCGGAACAGCTGCATGGCATCCACGCTGCCGCCCTTGGACAGCAGGGTGGCGCGGAAGTGGTCGCCGTTCTTGCGGCTCAGGCCGCCGTTGTCCTTGAACCACTTCTGGGTGTTGGCGTCGAGCACTTCCGACCAGATGTAGGCGTAGTAGCCGGCCGAGTAGCCGCCCATGATGTGGCTGAAGTACGGGGTCTTGTAGCGCGGCGGAACCGGCGCGTAGTAGATGCCGTCCTTCTCCAGCGCGGCGCGCTCGAAGGCCATCACGTCCTTGGCGGCCGGCACCTGGTCGGCGCCGATCTGGTGCCAGCGCTGATCAAGCATGGCCGCGCCCAGGTACTCGGTGGTGGCGAAGCCCTGGTTGAACTTGGCCGCTGCCAGCACCTTGTCCAGCAGTGCCTGCGGCATCGCCGAACCATTCTGGTAGTGCTTGGCGTAGTTCTTCAGGATGACCGGATTATCCGACCACATTTCGTTGACCTGCGAGGGGAACTCGACGAAGTCACGCGGCACCGAAGTGCCCGAGAAGTACGGGTACTTCACGTTGGAGAACATGCCGTGCAGGGCGTGGCCGAACTCGTGGAAGGTGGTGTTCACCTCATCCCAGGTCAGCAGGGTCGGCTGGCCGGCCGGCGGCTTCGGGATGTTCAGGTGGTTGGCGACCACCGGCTTGAAGCCGGTCAGCTTGGACTGCGAGACGTAGGAGTTCATCCACGCACCGCCGCGCTTGGAGGCGCGTGCATACGGGTCGAAGATGAAGATCGCCAGCTGGCTGCCGTCAGCGTCGAACACGTCGTAGACGGTGACGTCATCGTGGTAGACGGGCAGGTCGGTGCGCTGCTTGAAGGTCAGGCCGAATTCCTGGCCGGCGGCGTAGAACACGCCGTTCTCCAGCACGTTCTTCATCTCGAAGTACGGCTTCAGCTGCGACTCGTCGAAGTTGTACTTGGCCTGGCGCACCTTCTCGCTGTAGAAGGCCCAGTCCCACGGTTCCAGCTGGAAGGTCGGCTTGCGCGCGGCCTTCTGTTCCTTGTCGATCATCGCCTGCAGATCGGCGGCTTCGCGCTTGGCGTTGGCCACGGCGGCCGGAGCCAGCTTGCCCAGCATTGCGTTGACCGCTTCCGGGGTCTTGGCGGTCTGGTTGGTCAGGTTGTAGGCGGCGAAGTTCGGGAAGCCCATCAGCTTGGCCTTGTCGGCACGCAGCTGCATGATGCGCGAGACCAGCGCGGTGTTGTCAAACTCACCGCCGCGGCTGCCGCGCGTGGTCGAGGCTTCGTAGATCTTCTGGCGCAGGGCGCGGTTGGCCAGGTTGGTCAGCGGCGGCTGGCCGGTGGTGTTGAGCAGGGTGATCACGTACTTGCCTTCCAGGCCACGGGCCTTGGCGGCTTCGGCGGCGGCAGCGATCTGCTCCTTGGACAGGCCGTCCAGCTCCTTGACGTCGTCGACGGTGATCGCCGAAGCGTTCACTTCCGACTGCACGTTCTGGCTGAACTTGGTGCCCAGGTTGGCCAGCTCGGCGTTCATCGCCTTCAGCGTGGCCTTGTCAGCCTCGGACAGCTTGGCGCCGGCGCGCACGTAGTTGTCGTAGTACTTCTCGACCAGGCGCACGCCTTCGGCGTCCAGGCCCAGCTGGCTGCGGGTGTCGTACAGCGCCTGGATGCGGGCGAACAGCTTGCCGTTCAGCGCGATCGCATCGCTGTGCGCGGCGAACTTCGCCGAGTAGTCGGCCTGCAGCTTCTTGCGGGTGTCATTGGTATCGGCGCCTACCAGGCTGAAGAACACGGTGGTCGCACGGTCGAGGATGTCACCGCTCTTTTCCAGGGCGATGATGGTGTTGTCGAAGGTCGGCTTGGTCTTGTTGTTGGCGATCGCCTCCACTTCCTTCAGCTGCTGCGCCATGCCGGCGTCGAAGGCCGGGGCGAAGTCGCTGTCCTTGATCTTGTCGAACTGCGGGAAATGCAGCGGCAGCGGGCTTTCGGCGAAGAACGGATTGGCCTGCTGGGCATGGGTGCTGGCAGCCGGGGTGGCGGCGCCGGCCGAGAAGGCGGGCAGGGCAAGGCCGAGGGACATGGCCACGGCAAGGGCAAGGCGAGTGGTCAAGGTAGGAACTCCGGTAAGGCAAACAAGGGCCCGAGGGTAACCCGGCCGGCGGCGCCCGCACTTGTGTCAAAAGGCATGTTGCCGGGGCTGGGCGCGGGTACCATGCATTAACCGCCCACGGCCCGCTGCCATGACCACTGCCTACGACTTCAGCTTCCGCGACCTCGACGGCCAGCCGCAGGCCCTGACCCGGTACCAGGGGCACCCGATGCTGCTGGTCAATGTCGCCAGCCGCTGTGGCTTCACCCCGCAGTACACCGGGCTGGAACAGCTGTGGCAGGAGTATCGCGAGCGTGGCCTGGTGGTGATCGGGTTCCCATGCAACCAGTTCGGTGCACAGGAGCCCGGCGACGCCGCGCAGATCCGCCAGTTCTGTTCGCTGGACTACCCGGTCAGCTTCCCGCTGTCGGAGAAGATCGAGGTCAACGGCGACTGGGCTGATCCGTTGTGGGCATGGTTGTCACGCGAAAAGCGCGGCCTGCTGGGTAGCGCCCGCATCAAGTGGAATTTCAGCAAGTTCCTGGTCGACCGCCAGGGGCAGGTGGTGTCGCGGCATGCGCCCACCACCAGGCCGGAGCAGCTGCGCGGCGAGATCGAAGCGCTGCTGTGAGATGAACCCGAAAAGGGGACGGAGGGGATTAAGTCGTTTGTGCACAAACGACTTAATCCCCTCCGTCCCCTTTTTGCTTATTTCTCGACGAAGGCGCGTTCGAACACGTAGTGGCCCGGCTGGCCGATACGCGGCGAGACCTGGAAGCCACGGGCATCGAGCACGCTGCGCAGGTCGGCCAGCATCTGCGGGCTGCCGCAGATCATCGCGCGGTCGTTCTCCGGGCTCAGCTCGGGCAGGCCGAGGGTGCGCTGCATCTCGCCGCTTTCCATCAGCTGGGTCAGGCGGCCCTGGTTGGCGAACGGCTCGCGGGTGACGGCCGGGTAGTACAGCAGCTTGTCACCGATCATCTCGCCCAGGAATTCGTGCTCACGCAGTTCCTTCTCGAAGTAATCGCGGTAGGCCAGGTCCTTCTCGTAGCGCACGCCGTGGCAGAGGATCACCTTCTCGAAGCGCTCGTAGGTTTCCGGGTCCTTGATGACCGACAGCCACGGTGCCATGCCGGTGCCGGTGCCCAGCAGGTACAGGTTCTTGCCGGGGTGCAGATCGCTGATCAGCAGGGTGCCGGTGGGCTTCTTGCCGACCAGCACCTTGTCACCCGGCTTGATGTGCTGCAGGCGCGAGGTCAACGGGCCGTCCTGCACCTTGATGCTGAAGAACTCCAGATGCTCTTCCCAGTTGGCGCTGGCGATGGAATACGCACGCAGCAGCGGCCGCGCCTCGGTTTCCAGGCCGATCATCACGAACTGGCCGTTCTCGAAGCGGAAGCCGCTGTCGCGGGTGAGGGTGAAGCTGAAGTAGGCATCGGTCCAATGACGGACCTCAAGCACCGTTTCGGCGCCAAAAGCGGAGGACATGGGCGTATCTATCGGAAGTCGTCGGGGTGATTCTATCTCAAATGAGACAGGTTCTCATTAGGCGGAACGAGAGGCGTTCTCAGCGGTAGCCGGCCGCCTGCAGCTCGAACAGCTCGGCGTAGCGGCCGCCCTGGGCCATCAGCTCTTCATGGGTGCCGCTGGCCTCGATCCGGCCATCGGCCAGCACCAGGATGCGATCGGCCATGCGTACCGAGGAAAAACGGTGGGAAATCAGCACTGCGGTGCGATTATCCGCCAGTTCCCTGAACCGCTGGAACACCTCGAACTCACTTCGCGCATCCAGCGCCGCCGTTGGCTCATCCAGGATCATCACCTGCGCATTGCGCATCCATGCACGGGCGATGGCGATCTTCTGCCATTGGCCACCGGACAGGTCCACGCCCTGCTTGAAGCGGCGACCGATCAGCTGGTTGTAGCCGCCGGGCAGGTCGTCGATCACTTCCTCGGCCATGCCGCGCCGCGCGGCGTCGGCGATGCGTGCCTGATCGTCCATCGCCTCGACCTGGCCGACGCCGATGTTCTCGCCGGCGCTGAGGTTGTAGCGCACGAAGTCCTGGAAGATCACCCCGAGGTTGGCGCGCAGGTCGTCCAGGTCGTAGTCGCGCAGGTCGCGGCCATCGAGCAGGATGCGGCCCTCGTCCGGTTCGTACAGCCGCGCCAGCAGCTTCACCAGGGTGGTCTTGCCGGCGCCGTTCTCACCGACCAGCGCCAGTACTTCGCCGGCCTGCAGCTGGAAATCAAGGTGGCGCACCGCCCATTGCTCGGCATCCGGGTAGCGGAAGCCGACGTTCTCGAACACGAAGCCCTGGCGGATCGGCTGCGGCACGCGCACTGCACCTTCGCGCGAGTGGATTTCCGGCTGGATCTGGAAGAACGAGAACAGGTCATCCAGGTACAGCGCCTGGCTGGCCACCTGCGAGAACCCGATCAACAGGCCCTCCAGCAGCTGGCGCAGGCGCAGGAAACTGCCGGCGAGGAAGGTCAGGTCGCCGATCGAAAAGTCGCCGCGCACCGTGCGCCAGGCGATGTAGGCGTAGGCGGTGTAGTAGCCCAGCGTGCCCAGTGCGGCCAGCAGCGTGCCCCAGAACGCGCGGCGCCGGGCCAGGGCGCGGTTGGCCTGGAACAGCGCGACCGACAGGCGCCGGTAGCGCTCCACCAGGAAGCGGTGCAGGTTGTAGATCTTCACTTCCTTGGCCGTTTCCACGCTGGCACCGAGCTGGCGCAGGTAGTCGAGCTGGCGGCGCTCGGGCGTCCACTGGAAGTTGAGGCTGTAGCCGGCCGCGTTGAAGTGCGATTCGCCGATGAAGGCCGGCACCAGGGCCAGCGCCAGCAGGAGGATCAGCCACGGCGCGTAGACCAGCAGGCCGACGGCGAGGCTGGCCACGGTGATCGCGTCCTGCACCTGGCCGAACAACTGGCTCATCAGGTTCATCCGGCCCATGGTCTGGCGCCGCGCACGGTCCAGCTTGTCCTGCAGGTCCGGGTCCTCGAAGTCCTCCAGATCCAGCGTTGCCGCATGTTCCATCAGTCGGATGCTGGTGACGTTGGCGAACAGTTCCGAGAGCAGAGCATCGGCGTAGCTGACCAGCCGGCCGAGCAGATCCGAGGCGATGGCCAGGCCGAATTCCAGCGCCAGCAGGCCCAGCAGCGGATTCAGTATGCCGCTGGACAGCGCCTCGCCCAGTGGCGGGAAGCCGGCATCGTGCTGGCTCAGGTGCAGGGCGCTGTCGATGATCAGCTTGCCGACGTAGAGCATCGCCACCGGCAGCAGTGCACGGATCAGGCGCAGGCCAAGGCTGGCCAGGGTGAGCGCGGGGCTGGTCTTCCAGACCATGCGCAGGAACGGTGGCAGGTTGCGCATCGCCCTGAAGCGCTGGCGCAGGCTGGGTTTCTTCGCGGCGGCAGCGCCAGCGGTGGGGGTAGCAGGCATGTGCGTATTGTGCGCGCCCTGCGCGTGGCGGAGGCATGAACGGGGCGCATGCCTGCCATGCGCCGGCAGGGCAGCGCGTCGGCGCCGCCTGCGCGCTCAGTCCAGCGCAGCCAGCAGCGCAGGATGGTGAGCGAACCAGAAGCGCAGGGCCCCGCTGTCGATGCCGTAGGCGCCTTTCCAGAAATCGACGGGATAGCTCCAGTCCGAAGAGCGCGACGTGCGCGGTGCCAGGCCGACCCGGGTGAAGCGTTGCGCCAGGCCGGGATGCTCGGGGGTCTGCAGCAGCCCGGCATGGCCCAGGGCATCCAGCAGGTGACGCGCCTGCTCGACGGACAGTTTCAGGCCCGGCAGCGCGCGCACGCGTTTGACGATGGTCGACGGGGTGTCCTTGGCGTCGCTCTCGTGGTGCAGCAGCCGCAGCAGTGCCACCAGTGTGCTCATGTCGCCGGGCGCCCGTCTGGGCGTCAGATTGTGTTGTTCCAACAGGAAGGTGATGGCGTTTACGCTTCCGCCGAGCACGACCCCGATGTTGTGGCGGACGCGCGCCCAGGTGGTCGGGTCGAATCTGCCTTCGCGGACCTGGCCGCAGACCGCACAGGCGAGGCTGGGGTGTGGCTGCTCCTGATGCCTGGGGAAGTGCACCATGAACGCATACGCCGACAGCCCGGCGCGCAGGTCGCTGCGGTTCTCCTGCACGCCGAGGATGAAGTTGTCTGCCACATGCTGGCGGTCGGCGCGGGCATAGGCGGCGAACATCCGCACCTGGAGGGCCTCATGGCCCGGATGTTCGACGGGCCACAACAGTCCATGCCGTTCAAGCGTCGACAGGAGTTCGGGCGACGCGGTGTCCCGCTCCCGGTACTGGGTCAGCGCCTTCAGCGCCTCCTTGCTGGGCGTGTCGGGGGCTTCGTCGGCCATGACGTTCGGATGCTTCCTGCGGGGCAGGTACAGTGCCCGGCGGTCCAGGCACTGTCAACGAAGCGCTCAGGGCAGCGGCGGCAGCAGCCCGGCGCCCAGCCGGTTCCAGGCATTGATCACCGCGATGCCCATGCTCAGGTCGCTGATGCCCTTCTCATCGAAGTGCGGTGCCAGTGCATCGAACGCCGCCTGTGACGGTGCACCGTCGGTCAGCCGGGTCAGCGCTTCGGCCCAGCCCAGCGCCGCACGCTCGCGGGCATCGAAGAAACGGCTTTCGTGCCAGGCCGGCAGGGTATCGAGCTTGCGCGGCTCGATGCCGCCCTTGCGCAGCGTGGTGGCATGCATGTCCATGCAGTAGCCGCAGCCGTTGAGCTGCGACACGCGCAGGAACACCAGTTCCATCAGGGTCGGATCGATCGAGCTGTCATGCACCGCCTGGCTGGTGGCCAGCAGGCCCTTGAAGGCTTCGGCGGCCAGGCGGGTGTATGGGACGCGGGGAGATGCGTGGTCGGACATTTTCGGCTCCACGGCGGCCACGATGGCCGCCTTTCATTACAAGGACGCCGTGCCGTCACCGCGCGTGACAACGTCCGGCAACTTTTCCGGATTCAACACGCTGTACACGTTGGCGATGCGGCCATCGACCACTTCGATGGTGGTGATCGAGTGCAGGCGATCGCCTTGGAAGCGCAGGATCGCCGGCTCGCCGTTGACGTAGCCCAACTGCGCCGGATGCGCCGCGCCGCGGCGGGCGATGGCCCAGAACAGGCGGCCGATGCGCTCGGCGCCCAGCAGCGGGCGGATCGCCGCGGTAACCACGCCACCGCCGTCGGAGACCAGCAGCGCGTTGGCGTGCAGCAGGGCCTGGATCGCTTCGCTGTCGCCGCGCTGGGAAGCGTCCATGAAGCGCGTGAGCAGTTGCCGGTGCTGGCTGGCGTCGGCGTTGAAGCGTTGCCGCCCGGCCTGCAGGCGCTGCCGGGCACGATGCACCAGCTGCCGGCAGTTGGCCTCGCTGTGGCCGATCAGGTCGGCGATCTCACGGTAGTCGTGGTCGAAGGCTTCCTTCAGCAGGAAGGCGGCGCGTTCCTCGGGGCCGAGCTGTTCAAGCAGGGTCAGGAAAGCCACCGAGACATCGTCGGCAAACGCATGCAGCTGCGCCGGGCCGGGCGCCGGGTCGGGCTCCAGGGTGACCGCCAGTGGCTCGGCCAGCCACGGGCCGACGTAGTGCACGCGCTCGCGCTTGGCTGCGCGCAACCGGTCCAGGCCGAGCCGGGTGGTGGTGGTGACCAGCCAGGCTTCGGGGTCGCGGACGGCCGCCGGGTCGGCGCCGGACCAGCGCAACCAGGCATCCTGGACCACGTCTTCGGCGTCGGCGCGACTGCCGAGCAGGCGGTAGGCCAGCGCCATCAGGCGCGGACGGTGGGTCTGGAAAGCGGTTTCAGCGTTCATGTGGGCAAGGACGCCGCAGTGGCGCGTGGCGTGACAGAGGGTGTGCGTGGATAGTGCAGGCCAGCGGCCGGCACTACCACCCTGCGGCCGGGGGAGGGGGTAAAATGGGGGGATTACCCCCGCCAGCCTCCAGCAAGCGAGCAAGTCGTGACATCGATCAAGCAGGAAGACCTCATCCAGTCCATCGCCGACGCGCTGCAGTACATCTCGTACTACCACCCGGTCGACTACATCAAGAACCTTGCCGCCGCCTACGAGCGCGAGGAGTCGCCGGCCGCGAAGGAAGCGATGGCGCAGATCCTGATCAATTCGCGCATGTGCGCCGAAGGCCACCGTCCGATCTGCCAGGACACCGGCATCGTCACCGTGTTCCTGGAAATCGGCATGGACGTGCGTTGGGACGACGCCACCATGGGCGTGGAAGACATGGCCAACGAAGGCGTGCGCCGCGCCTACATGCACCCGGACAACAAGCTGCGCGCCTCGGTGCTGGCCGACCCGGCCGGCAAGCGCACCAACACCAAGGACAATACCCCGGGCGTGGTCAACGTCAAGGTGGTGCCGGGCAACACCGTCGAAGTCATCGTCGCCGCCAAGGGTGGTGGTTCGGAAGCCAAGACCAAGTTCGCCATGCTCAACCCGTCCGATTCCATCGTCGACTGGGTGCTGAAGACCGTGCCGACCATGGGCGCCGGCTGGTGCCCGCCGGGCATGCTCGGCATCGGCATCGGCGGCACCGCCGAGAAGGCGATGCTGCTGGCCAAGGAAGCGCTGATGGAGCCGATCGACATCACCGAGCTGCAGGCCCGTGGTGCGTCCAACCGCATTGAAGAGCTGCGCCTGGAGCTGTACGAGAAGGTCAATGCGCTGGGTATTGGCGCGCAGGGCCTGGGTGGCCTGACCACCGTGCTCGACATCAAGATCAACGATTACCCGACCCACGCGGCCAACCTGCCGGTGGCGATGATCCCGAACTGCGCGGCCACCCGCCATGCGCACTTCACCCTGGATGGCAGCGGCCCGGTGATGCTGGACCCGCCGTCGCTGGAGGACTGGCCGAAGCTGACCTACGATTCGTCCAAGGGCACCCGCGTGGACCTGGACACGATCACCCCGGAGGACGTGGCCAGCTGGAAGCCGGGCCAGACCCTGCTGCTCAACGGCAAGCTGCTGACCGGTCGCGACGCCGCGCACAAGCGCATGGTCGACATGCTCAACAAGGGCGAGGAACTGCCGGTCGATCTGAAGGGTCGCTTCATCTACTACGTCGGCCCGGTCGATCCGGTGCGTGACGAAGTAGTGGGCCCGGCCGGCCCGACCACGGCCACCCGCATGGACAAGTTCACCCGTCAAGTGCTTGAACAGACCGGCCTGCTGGGCATGGTCGGCAAGGCCGAGCGCGGCCCGGCGGCCATCGAGGCGATCCGTGACAACAAGTCGGCCTACCTGATGGCCGTCGGTGGTTCGGCCTACCTGGTGTCCAAGGCGATCAAGGCGGCGAAGGTGGTTGGTTTCGCCGACCTCGGCATGGAAGCGATCTACGAGTTCACCGTGCAGGACATGCCGGTGACCGTGGCGGTCGACTCCACTGGCGAATCGGTGCACAAGACCGGCCCGCGCGAATGGCAGGCCCGCATCGGCAAGATTCCGGTGGTGGTGGAGTAATTCCTCCCGTTCCGGTCCAGACAACGGCGCCCGTGTGGCGCCGTTGTTGCATGCAGCCTGCCCGTGGATGGTGTGCTCTGCTAACGTGCGCTGTCTGACGTATTGGAAGGGAGTCCATCGTGCTGCAGTGGTCGCGTGTTTTCGTGTTGCTGGTCGCTGCGCTGGCATGCAGTGCCTGCGGGCCACGTTATTTCGTCGAACCGCCAACCCACGAAGCGGGGAGGATCTGCGCGTCGGTCTGCGAGAGCCAGAAGGCGACGTGCGACTTCCACAACCGCGCCCGCGCGGAATCGGATCAGCGCAGCTGCGAAAGCGAGAAGAGCCGGATCATCAGCCGTTGCAGTGGTATCGCCGACGACAAGCAGCGGCACAACTGTGAAGGGGGCAACGGCGCCGGCACCTACTGCGGTTCCCCGGCGCTTCCTTCATGCAGTGCTCCGTACGCCCAGTGCCTGCTCTCCTGCGGCGGCACCGTGAATGAAGTCCGCACCGACACCGGCATTCCCGTGTACTGATTCGGGGGCGCGCGTCGCTGCCTGCACGAGTAACCGTAGTCTGCTAAGGTCGGAACACCCCTGCACCGGATGTGCCCATGCGCCTGCATCGATCCGTCGCGGCTGTGTTCCTGCTGGTCCTGGCCGGCTGCAGCACAACGTCATCCTATGAAGGTGCGGATTTCTCCGCCTCCTCGCAGTGCCGCATGCAGTGCCAGGCCGACTATCGCAGCTGCATGGCGCAGAATGACTCCCTCGGCAGTCGCCAGAGCAATTGCGAGCAGCAGGTGGTGCCGGCGCCGGACAAGCGCTGCAAGGATGTGGACAACCCGGACCTGCGCCGTGCCTGCGAACTGAAGGCGCATGACTGCACGATGCGCGCGCCGATGATGTCCTGTGGCGAACGCCGGGATTCCTGCATGAGCATCTGCGGCTGAGCAGCGACCGCGCGCGCGGGTGCATAATCGGCGGATCCACCCGCACAGGATCCGCCGCATGAGCACCACGCTGTATGGTTCAACCAGTACCGCCGCGCTGGTGGTGCACTGGCTGCTGATCGAGCTGGGCATCGAGCACGAACTGGTGCTGCTGGATTTCGACGCGCGCGAGCACAAGTCGGCGGAGTACCTGGCGCTGAATCCGGCCGGTGTGGTGCCGACGCTGCTGATCGATGGCTTGGTACTGACCGAAGCGGCGGCGATCGCACTGTATCTGGCTGACCGCCATCCGGAGGCCAACCTGCTGCCCGCACTGGGCACGCCGCAGCGCGCCGATGCCTACCGCTGGATGTTCTGGTGTGCCAATACGCTGCAGCCGGCCTATCGTGCCTGGTTCTATCCGCATGAAATGGCGGGCGAGGCAAATATCGAAGCGAGCCGCGAGATGGCCCGTCAGCGCCTTGAGGCGGCCTGGCAGCAGGTCGCCACGCACCTGCAGGCGCATGGCCCCTACCTGCTGGGCACCACGCCCTGCGTGGTCGACTACATGCTGGTGATGCTGATGCGCTGGTCGCGCAACATGCCGAAGCCCAGCGACACCTGGCCTGTGCTCAAGGCACATGCCACGTCGATGAAGGCGCGCCCGGCGTTCGCCGAGGTGTACCGCCGCGAAGGCATCACCGACTGGCGGTAACCAGAAAAGGGGACGGAGGGGATCAAGTCGTTTGTGCACAAGCGACTTGATCCCCTCCGTCCCCTTTTCCGTTACAGGATCTCCAGCACCGTTTCCGGTGGACGGCACAGCCGGGTGCCCTTGGGCGTGCGCACCACGGGGCGGTTGATCAGGCGCGGGTGTGCGGCCATCGCGGCCAGCAGCGTGGCATCGTCGGCATCTTCCAGGCCCAGTTCGGTGAACTGTGCTTCCTTGCTGCGCACCAGATCACGTGCGCTCAATCTGGATTCGGCCAGCACCTGGCGCAGTGTGGTCACATCGGGTGGATTGCCCAGGTACTCGATCACCTCCGGCTCGAAGCCGGCATCGCGGATCAGCTTCAGTGCGCCGCGCGAATTGCTGCAGGCCGGGTTGTGCCAGATCGTCACGTCCATCAGAACCACTCCAGCAGCGACACGCCCACGCCCACGTAGGTGGCCTTGTGGTTGTAGTCGATCAGGCTTTCGCCGTAGCCGTCGAAGATCTGCACGTGGCCGCGCAGCAGGTTGCTGATCGGGAAGCCGTAATCCAGCTGCAGGGCACCGTGTGAGCGGCTGCCGGTACGCAGCGAATGGCGTGCCATCAGCGAGACTTCGTGGCCGTTGCGGTTCCAGGTCAGGGTCGCATCACCGCGGCCCATGTAGTCCTCGATGTCCGGATTGTTGTCGTCGCTGCGGGTCTCGGGAATGCGGTACCACGGCCGCAGCACCAGCGCCCAGTTCTCGCGGTCCAGGCCGATGTTGAGCATCACCCGGTTCCAGCTGCGCGACAGTGGGTCGGCACGGCCGTTGGACTGGTGGTTCAGCGCGATGCCGGTCATGCGTCCACGCCAGCCACCGATCGAGTAGCCGTTGCGGAACACCATCATCACTTCCGGCTCGTAGTTAGTTTCGCGGAACGGGCGCGAATCCTCGCCGTTGTAGGCCTGCCAGCGCGAGCTCTGGGTGTAGCCGGCCCAGATGTCGCCGTTGTCGCCGAACAGGTTCTCGGCGATCTTGGTCTTGAAGCTGATCTGGAACTTCAGTTCGGCGCTGTCCAGCACCTGCGGCGTGGTGACCGTGTTGGCCGGGTTCGGCGAATGCGGCGTGGTGTTGCGGTCGCTGGTCCAGAACGCCGGCAGCAGGTACACCGGCTTGTAGGCACGCAGCTGGAATGGGCCGAGCTTGGAGTCCTCGGCCAGTTCCCAGCGGCTGTCCAGCAGCGAACCGCGGCCGGCATTGGCCAGCGCGCTGTCGGGCGCAGCGGGGCGGAACAGGTCGCTGACCCGCTCGCGCAGTTTCTCTTCGCCCTGGCTCACGCGAGCGGTCTGGCGTTCTTCGCGACGGGCCTGCGCGGCCGCCTCGGCAGCGGCATCGGCGGCGGCCGTGGCCTGCGGCGTATGCGCGAACAGGCGGTCATAGCAGGCCAGGCGCGCCGCGTCAGTGGTGATGGCGGCACACGCCGCCGGCGAGGTATCGGTGCTGGGCACGAATTCCTGCGCGGCCAATGGGGCACTGGCCAGGGCCAGCGCCAGCGGCGCAAGGCGGGGAAGCAGCGGGGGGAGGGTCATTCCAGCAGGCCCTTCGGTGAATACGGGAATCGCACAGTGTGGCGGCTGTACCGCATCGCGGCCAGCCCCCACGGTTTATGCACGGCCACCGCGTGCGCGCGGCGTGAAGACGGTGCGGGTTACAGGAACCAGGCGAAGGCGAACAGGCCCAGCATCGCGATCACCACCGCCAGCTTCAACGCCAGGCCGAGCAGGATGCCGAGCCAGGTGGCCAGACCCACCTTGGTCGAGCGGCCCAGTTCACGGGTGTGCCAGTACTCGCCGGCCAAGGCGCCGATCAGGGGCCCGGCAAAGAGGCCGATCGGCATGAAGAACAGCCCGACGATGCTGCCGACGAACGTGCCCCACAGCGCCTTGCGGCTGGCACCGACCCGCTGCGCACCCACCACTGTGGCCAGCACGTCCACCAGCAGCGAGAGCAGGGTCAGTACGCCCAGCGCGACCAGGGTCGGCCAGCCGACGTGGGCGAAGCCGTCGGCCCACGCCGCCAGCAGCAGTCCGATGAATACCAGCGGGATGCCGGGGAGGGCCGGAAGGATGATTCCGGCGATGCCGACGAGGACAAAAATGACCGCTAGCAGATATAAGATGAATGAGAGTCCCATGCTGCCCCGTATGGTGGTCGTTTTGGGGTTGACAGTGAAAGATTTTGCCAGTTGCTTTTTCGTTTTGGGCGGGTTAAGTTGCAGTCGCTGAGCTTGGCAAGGTCACCGTGGATCGTGGCCTGATGAAGCAAGATCTTCCCGATCCGCTGCATCGATGCACCTCGCTTCCCCCTTGCTTGTCAGCCGCCCACCAGGCGTTTCCTACAACAAGAGAGAGTCACCAGGGAGTTAGTGAGATGTCTGATCGCGAGACCGGTACCGTCAAGTGGTTCAACGATGCAAAGGGCTTCGGCTTCATCAGCCGTGAAAACGGCGAAGACGTGTTCGTGCACTTCCGTGCCATCCAGACCCAGGGCTTCAAGAGCCTGAAGGAAGGCCAGAAGGTCACCTTCACCGTCGTGCAGGGCCAGAAGGGCCTGCAGGCCGACGCCGTTCAGCCGACTTGATCGCGCTGCATACCGTCAAATGAAAAGGCCCGCGCAAGCGGGCCTTTTCCTTGCCGTCGGCCCGATGCAGGTCAGCGCAGGATGACCTTGCCGTTGACTACGCGCACGTAGGTGTTCTCGCGGATGCCGCCGAGGTCGCGCTGGTTGACGACGATGGTGCGGCCATCGTCCATGCGCACGCTGATGTCGTAGGTGTCGCTGGTCACGTTCTTCTGGATCTGGTTGCCGGCCAGTGCGCCACCGACCGCGCCCGCAGCGGCGGCGATGTTCTTGTTGCCACGGCTGCCGCCGGTGTGGTCGGAGATCTCGTGGCCGGCCACGGCGCCGACGATGCCGCCCAGGATCGCGCCGGTCGCGCTGGGCGCGGTACGGCCGGACTGCACGGTGTTGATGCGGGTCACGATGCCGCAGTCGGCGCAGCGGCCCTGGTTGTAGCCACCATTGTTGCCGTAGCCGCCATTGTTGTAGCCGTTGTTGTAACCACCACCGCCGTAGCCGGGCGAGGTGGCACAGCCAGCCAGGGCAAGGGTAGCGATGGCGCTGGCGGCGATGAGCTGGATCTTCATGGGGCGTCTCCTGGCCGTGAAGGCGGGTGTCTGGGGTGGTACTGCGTCATGCAGCAGGGTGGACGAATCGTCCCCTTTTGAACGTGAACAAGGCGCCAACCGCGCAGGCCTTGTCCGGCTGCAGGATGAATGCGGCTCAGCGGAAGTCCTGGTGGCAGGCGCGGCAGTCGGCCTGCACCGTTTCCACCACCCGGGCCAGGGCCGTGCAGTCGCTGGGCGGCGCAGCCAGAGCGGCGTTGAGGTTGCCGCGCAGCTGGCTGGCATGTTGCTGGAACTGCGCGCTGTCCTTCAGCCCGGGAAAGGCCAGGTCCAGGTCGTTGGACAGCAGGCGCATCGCCTGCAACCGCGGCACGCTGTCGGCCAGGCTGCAGCGGTTCTGCTGCTGGGCCTGCTGCAGCAGCTGTGATTGCCGTTGCATCACCTGCATCAGGCTGTCCGGGAACGGATCGCGGCGGGCCTGCAGGGCGCGGCCGACCATCACCGTGGCGATCAGGCCGATCAACAGGCCCAGGCCGAGCACGAACAGATAGCGGTAGGCGGTGGACGGGCGGCGGGGCGGGCTGGCGTTCATGGCGGGCTCTCCGGACGTGCAACGGTGGGTTCGATGCCGGCGCGCTGCAGGCGCTGGCGCCTGCACGTTAAAATAGCCGGATGAACGAACAGGTCAAACAACGCTTCGCCGGCATCGAACGGCTGTATGGCGTGGGCGCACTCGAGCGCCTGCAGAGCAGCCGCGTGGCGGTGGTGGGCATGGGTGGCGTTGGCTCGTGGGTGGTGGAGGCATTGGCCCGTTCGGCGGTCGGTCACCTGACCCTGATCGATGCCGATGACATCTGCGTGTCCAACACCAACCGGCAACTGCCGGCGATGGAAGGCAACTACGGCCGCAACAAAGCCGAGGCGATGGCCGAACGCTGCCGCGCGATCAACCCGGACATCGCGGTCGATGCCGTACAGGCGTTCCTGACGGTGTCGAACATGGCCGAACTGCTGGACCGTGGCTTTGATCTGGTGATCGATGCCTGCGACAGCTTCCGGGTCAAGGTCGAGACGATTGCCTGGTGCCGCCGCCGCAAGCTGCCGCTGCTGACCGTGGGTGCCGCCGGTGGCCGCACCGATCCCACCCTGGTGCGCATCCGCGATGTCTCGCGCACCGAGCACGACGCCATGCTGGCGTTGATCCGCAAGAAGCTGCGCAGCGAGTTCAACTTTCCGAAGAATGCCAAGCGCTACTTCGGCGTGCCGGCGGTGTATTCGCTGGAGAATGTGAAGTACCCGCAGGCCGATGGCAGCGTCTGTGGCATCCGCCCGAACCTGGGCGCTGATGCGGCATTGAAGCTGGACTGCGGCGCGGGCCTGGGTGCGGCGACCCACATCACCGGTGCGTTCGCGTTCGCGGCGGTCGGCAAGGCGCTTGAAATGCTGCTGGAGCCGAAGAAGGTGAAGGCCGAAGTGGTCGAGGATCACGCTGACGCGTGATGGTAGTGCCGGCCGCTGGCCGGCAACCCGGAATGAATGAATCAGCGCAGATGCCGGCCAGCGGCCGGCACCTACCGTTGCATTGCGGGCAGCGCGAACAGCCGCCGCGCGTTCTCCGTCGTGGCCTGGGCCACCGCGTCCAGCTCCATCCCGCGTAGCGCCGCCACGTGGCGGGCGATGATCGCCAGCCGTGCCGGTTCGTTGCGCTGGCCGCGGATGCCGGCGTCAGGCTGGTCCGGAGCGTCGGTCTCCAACAGCAGCTGTTCCAGCGGCATCTCGCGCACCAGCCGCTGCAGGCGTTGCGCGCGTTCGTAGGTCAACGGGCCGCCGAGCCCGAGCAGGAAGCCCTGCCTGTGCAGTTGCACTGCCTGTTCCGGACTGCCGGAAAAGCTGTGCACCACGCCGCGCAGGCCGCCGACGCGACGGATCGCGGCGATCACCGCATCCACCGCGCGCCGTGCATGCACGATCACCGGCAGCTCGAACTCACGGGCCAGTTCCAGCTGACCGATGAAATATGCCTGTTGCGCCTCGGCATCCAAGCCTTCAACGAAAAAGTCCAGACCACATTCGCCGATCGCGCAGGGGCGTTCGCGTTCGATCCACTCGCGCAGCAGCGGCAGGTGCCCAGGCTGGTGCTCGGCCAGGAACATCGGATGCAGGCCGTAGGCTGGGTACAGCCCCGGCGCCTGCTGGCAGACCTCGCGCAGCTTCGGCCAGCTGGCTGCGGTCACCGCCGGCACCACCTGCAGGTGCACGCCAGCGGCCTGCGCACGCTCGACCACCGCGGCGCGGTCGCGGTCGAACTCGCTGGCGTCCAGATGGCAGTGGCTGTCGACCAGCAGGCTCAATGCTGCTCCAGCGGCGGAGGCGTGGTGGTGTTGCGGCGCTTCCAGTTGGCCAGCAGCAGGGTGCCGAAGCCGAGCACCAGCTCATCGACGAACGGAATCGGGTCTGGGATGAACAGGGTCAGCGCGAACAGGCCCGCGGTGAGCTTGAACAGGGTGGGGTAGCGCAGCCGGCGCGCCCATTGCAGTACCGGCAGCAGCATCGGGTTGGCCATGGCGGGGGTCCTCCTGGGGAATATGCAAACGCTACCACGGGCCCAGCATTTCCCGATGCTGAATGGGTTACGGGAATGAGCAGGAAATGTGGAGATTCCGTTCAGGCAGCGCATGCTGCAATCTGGTTCGAGAACGTTGCGGATGGTCCGCAAGGAGCAGGTCATGAAAAGCACAACTACAACTGTCCTGGTCGCAGCGGGCGCGCTGCTGGTCGGTGGCATCGCCACTGCCGCCTTCATGAAGAGTGGCGACAGATCGCCCGATTCCATCAGCGCCGGAACCCCCAATGGTGAATCGCGCCTGGTCGATGGCAACGCCACCGACGATGGCGCGCGTGGTGACACTCTCGACCCGACCGCACCGCGTGGGCTGGAATATGCCGATGTGCTGAAGGTCGACCCGATCACCGAGAAGCAGAAGGCCTACGCCACCGTGATCGGCACCGACGCGGTGCGTGAGACCTCCACCACCCAGACCCCGCATGAAGTCTGCCAGGACGTGACGGTGCAGGAGCGCCTGCCGGAACGTGACGGCAACGTCGGCGGTACCGTGGTCGGTGCTGTGGTGGGTGGCCTGCTGGGCAACCAGGTCGGCGGTGGCAACGGCAAGAAGGCCGCGACCGCAGCCGGTGCCGTGGCCGGTGGCTTCATCGGCAACCAGATCGACAAGCGCCATGTGGGTGGCCGCGTGGTCAACCGCACCGAGCGCCAGTGCCACACCGAGACCGCCACCTCCGAGTCGAGCCGTGTTACCGGCTACAACGTGACCTACCGCAACGAGGACGGCACCACCGGCACCATGCGCATGGCCAGCAAGCCGGGCAACCGCATCGCCATGGGCACCAATGACGTGGTGAAGGGCTACAACGTGACCTACCGCTACGACGGCGCCGAGAAGACCGTGCGCATGGACAACAAGCCGGCCAGCGATCGCCTGCCGGTGGTCGACGGCCAGCTGGTCACGCAGACCGCTGCTGCCGGTGCCACGGCGGCCAGCACGCGCCAGTAATCCAGATGCCGCATGCAGTACCTGACGGGCCGGCTTATGCCGGCCCGTTTCGTTGCAGCCGGCGAAATTCATCCGCGCGGGGCGTGAATCCACCATCATGGACGCTTCCTTCGACATGGAGCCGGCATGAGCATCTTCGACCTGCGCATCGAAACCGAACGGCTGATCCTGCGGCCGCTGCTGCGCGAGGACTACGAGCCGTATCTGGCGTTCTGCGCCGACGAGGAAACGATGCGCACCCTTGGTGGCGTGCAGCCGCCTTCGGTGGCCTGGCGTGGCTTCTGCAGCCTGGCTGGCGCCTGGCAGCTGTTTGGCTTCTCGATGTTCAGCGTGATCGAGAAATCCAGCGGTGACTGGATCGGGCGGATGGGGCCCTGGCAACCGCAGGACTGGCCCGGTACCGAGGTCGGCTGGGGCATCCGTCATGCCAGCTGGGGCCGGGGCTATGCGCCGGAAGCGGCGGTCGCAGCAATCGATTGGGCGTTCGACACGCTGGGTTGGGACGAAGTGATCCACACCATTGCCGAGAACAACGACAACTCGCGGGCGGTCGCGCGCAAGCTCGGCAGCACCCTGCTGCGCATGGGGGAGTTGCCAGCGCCGTACAACGACAAGCCGATGCAGATCTGGGGCCAGTCGCGCGAGCAGTGGCGGCAGCGCGCGCGCTGATCGTTGCCCGGTAGTGCCGGCCGCTGGCCGGCAATCGCATGAATCTGCCGCAACGCGATTGCCGGCCAGCGGCCGGCACTACCGGGTTGCCATGCTGCACCCGCGCTTGGCATTCATCGGCGCGCTTGCCAGACTGCACGCAGCTGGCCGCCGGCCGGATCCGATGGAGCAGGCGATGGTGGAAGAGCGCGTCCCGTTGACGGTGCATGGCATGTCGGTCTCGGGCAATTGCCACAAGGTGCGCCTGCTGCTGGAGCAGCTCGGCAGCCGCTACCGCTGGGTGGAGGTGGACAGCGCCCATGGCCAGACCCACACCCCCGAATTCCTGGCGTTGAATCCGAATGCCAAGGTGCCGCTGATCGTCCGCGA
The DNA here is from genome assembly GCF_056481585.1 of Stenotrophomonas sp. 86428_Sma. NCBI lineage: Bacteria > Pseudomonadati > Pseudomonadota > Gammaproteobacteria > Lysobacterales > Lysobacteraceae > Stenotrophomonas > Stenotrophomonas sp. 86428_Sma. Next base: position 3,273,943 of record NZ_CM151156.1, on the reverse strand, counting down.
CGATGGCCGCGTGCTGACCGAATCCAACGCGATCCTGTTCTGGCTGGCCGAGGGCACGCCGTACCTGCCCACCGATGGCTGGGAGCGCGCGCAGGCGTTGAGCTGGATGTTCTTCGAGCAGTACACGCACGAGCCGTGCGTGGCGGTGGCGCGCTTCATCCGTGGCTGGACCCCCGCTGATTCACCGCGCCGCGCCGAACTGCCGCGCCTGCACGAGCGCGCCGCCACCGCGCTGGCGGTGATGGAGCAGCACCTGCGCCAGGCGCAATGGTTCACCGGCAACGGATATGGCGTCGCCGATATCGCGTTGTTCGCCTATACCGACGTGGCGGCAGAGGGCGGTATCAGTCTGGAGCCATTCCCGGAAGTGCGTGGCTGGCTGCAGCGCGTGCGTGAACAACCGCGCTTCCTGCCGATGCCGGCCGTGACTGCCGAAGTGCGCTCGCGATTCGAGGCTGCGTGACTCTCGCCAGGGTGACCCCCACAGGGTAGCGCCTGGCCAGCGCCGGGCGGAATGCAACAACGACACGGAGGGTGTTCGATGTTCGCTGTGGTTCCAGATCCGATTCCCGCACGCATGCGCGTGCTCAACCGCGCCGAAGTGTGCGACGTCAACTTTCTCGATGCGGTGCGTGGCTGGCGTGGAACCCCGCGTCCGCGCCCGGCGCCGGATGCGCCGATCCTGCCGGGCAGCACGCTCACTGCCGCAGCGTTTGGCGAACTGTTCGATTCGCAGCTGGCCAGCCGCCAGCTGGACCTGATGGCACGCGTGCTGCGCGTTCAGAACAAGGTCTTCTACACCATCGGTTCCTCCGGCCACGAAGGCAACGCGCTGTTGGCGCGGGCCTGCCGGCATACCGATCCAGCCTTCCTGCACTATCGCTCTGGTGCCTTCATGGCCGAGCGTTCGCGCCAGGTGCCGGGCATCGATCCGCTGCGCGATGCCGCGCTGTCTTTCGCCGCCAGCGCCGATGACCCGGCCAGCGGGGGCCGCCACAAGGTGTGGGGCAGCAAACCGTTGTGGGTGCTGCCGCAGACCTCGACCATCGCGTCGCACCTGCCGAAAGCGCTGGGCACCGCGCTGGCCATCGAGAGCGGCAAGCGCCTGGGGCAGCCGTTGCCGATCCCGGCCGACAGCATCGTGCTGTGCTCGTTCGGCGACGCCTCGGCCAACCATGCCACCGCGCAGACCGCGTTCAACACCGCGATGTGGTCGGCCTACCAGAAGCTGCCGGCGCCGATCCTGTTCGTCTGCGAGGACAACGGGCTGGGCATTTCAGTGAAGACGCCGGAAGGCTGGATTGCCGAGCGCTTCAGCCGCCAGCCGGGGCTCGACTATTTCTTCGCTGATGGTCTCGACCTGGCCACCGGGCACGCCCAGGTGCAGGCGGCGGTGGAGCACTGCCGGCGCACGCGGCGACCCACCTTCCTGCATCTGCGCACCACCCGCCTGATGGGCCACGCCGGCACCGACTTCGAGGTGGAATGGCGCGCGCTGCCGGAGCTGTGCGCGGCCGAGGCGCAGGATCCGCTGCTGCGCTCGGCGCAGATCGCGATGGAGTCGGGCTGGATGGATGCGGCCGCCATCGAGGTCGCCTACGAAACGATGCGCGCGCGCTGCATGGCGGCGGCGGCGGATGCCGAAGGCCGCCCGACGCTGCAGTCGCTGCAGGAGGTGATGGCGCCGCTGGCACCGTACACGCCGGCGGCGGTGCAGGCCGAAGCGCGGCGCGAGGTGCCCGCCGATGCGCGCGAAGCGCTGTATGGCGGTGCGGAGGCCCTGCCCGAGCGGCAGGCACCTCGGCACCTCGCCATCCAGATCAACCATGGGCTGCAGGAACTGCTGGCGAAGTATCCGCAGAGCCTGCTGTTCGGCGAGGACGTCGCGCAGAAGGGCGGTGTCTATACCGTCACCAAGGATCTGCTGCGCCGCTTCGGCCCACGCCGGGTGTTCAACACCCTGCTGGACGAGACCATGATCCTGGGCATGGCGCAGGGCCTGGCCAACATGGGCATGCTGCCGATCCCGGAGATCCAGTACCTGGCCTACCTGCACAACGCCATCGACCAGGTGCGCGGCGAAGCGTGCTCGCTGCAGTTCTTCTCCAATGACCAGTACCGCAACCCGATGCTGGTTCGGGTGGCCGGGCTGGGCTACCAGAAAGGCTTCGGTGGCCACTTCCACAACGACAATTCGATCACCGCGCTGCGCGACATTCCCGGCCTGGTGGTCGGCTGCCCGTCGCGCGGCGACGATGCGGTGATGATGCTGCGCACGTTGGCCGCGCTGGCGCGGGTGGACGGGAGGGTGGCGGTGTTCCTGGAGCCGATCGCGCTGTACATGAGCAAGGACCTGCATGCGCCGGGCGATGGCCAGTGGCTGTTCGACTACCCCGCCCAGGGCCAGACGCTGGTGCCGGGCGAAGGGCGGGTCTATGCGCCGGAGGCAGGCGACCTGGTGGTCTACACCTATGGCAATGGCGTGCCGATGGCGCTGCGCGCGGCGCGGGCAATCGAGCAGCAGCTGGGCTGGCAGGTGCGGGTGGTCGACCTGCGCTGGCTGGTGCCGCTGGATGCCGGTTTCATCGCCGCGCAAGCCGCCAGCGCCCGGCGCGTGCTGGTGCTGGACGAGGGCCGCCACAGTGGCGGGGTGGGCGAGGGCGTGGTCACCGCCCTGGTCGAGGCCGGTTTCGGCCACCTGCCGCTGCGCCGGGTCTGCGGTGCCGATACCTATACGCCGCTGGCGGGGGCAGCAATGTTCGGGCTTCCAAGCGACAATGCGGTGATTGGCGCCGCCCTTGAACTGGCGCAGGAACCTTGATGCATGTGTGGATTGGCGGGAATGTTGTTGCCGGCGCCGGTGGCGTCGGCCGAGGTGCTGCAGGCGCAGGTCCTGGCCATGGGCGAGGCGCTGCACCACCGCGGGCCGGATGATGGCGGCAGCTGGGTCGATGCCGGGGCCGGCATCGCGCTGGCGCACCGTCGGCTGAGCATTCTCGATCTGTCGCCGCTGGGCCACCAGCCGATGGCCTCGTCCGATGGTCGCTACGTGATGGCTTACAACGGCGAGGTCTACAACTTCGCCGCCCTGCGTGCCGAACTGGAGCCGCTGGGACACGCCTTCCGTGGGCACTCCGACACCGAAGTGCTGCTGGCAGCGATCCTGCAGTGGGGCATGGAAGACACCCTGCAGCGCTGCAACGGCATGTTCGCCATTGCGCTGTGGGACCGCCAGGAGCAGTGCCTGTGGCTGGCCCGCGACCGTGTCGGCAAGAAGCCGCTGTACTACGGCTGGGCCGGCGACACGCTGGTGTTCGGTTCGGAACTGAAGGCGCTGTGGCAGCACCCGGCCTTCGACAACGACATCGACCGTGACGCCCTGACCCTGCTGCTGCGGCTGGATTACATTCCGGCGCCGCACAGCATCCACCAGCGCTGCTACAAATTGATGCCGGGCCGCGTGCTGCGCCTGGATGCGGAAGCCGTAGCGGCGGGTGCGGCAGCGCACAGGCCGGAACAGGCGCAGCGCCCATACTGGGATGCCCGTGCACGCATGCAGGCGGCGCTGGCTGCGCCGTTCCAGGGCCGCGTCGAGGAAGCCGAGGAGCAGTTGGACGGGCTGCTGCGTGACGCGGTCGCGCTGCGCATGGTGGCCGACGTGCCGGTGGGCGTGTTCCTGTCCGGCGGCACCGATTCGTCGCTGGTTGCCGCGCTGATGCAGGCACAAAGTGGCCAGCCGGTGCACAGCTTCAGCATCGGGTTCACCGGTTCGGGCCACGACGAGGCGCCGCTGGCCAAGGAGCTGGCCGCGCATCTGGGCTGCGACCACACTGAACTCTACGTCAGCGGTGCCGATGCGTTGGCGGTGGTGCCGCAGTTGCCGGCGATGTTCGACGAACCCTTCGCCGATGCCTCGCAGGTGCCGACCGCGCTGGTCGCCCGCCTGGCGCGGCAGGGCGTGACCGTGGCGCTGTCCGGCGATGGTGGCGACGAGCTGTTCTTCGGCTATACCCGCTATGTACGCGCGCTGCGCAACTGGCAGATGCTGGGCCGTGTGCCGGGGCCGCTGCGGCGCTGGATGGGCGCGCGCTCCCAGCAGCAGGGCGAGGCCTCGCGTACCGGCGGCCTGGCCGCGCTGCTGGCCGAGTCCGGTGCGCGTGGCATCGGTGACGTGTACCGCAACCGCATCTCGCGCTGGCGCGACCCGGCGGCGGCAGTGCCCGGGGCGCAGGCCGCGGGCAGCTTCTACGACCTGGCCGACCCGTTGCACGGTGCCGGCACACCGGCCGATGCGATGATGCTGGCCGATTACGTGACCTACCTGCCGGATGACCTGCTGTGCAAGGTCGACCGCACCTCGATGGCGGTCAGCCTGGAAGCCCGCGCACCGCTGTTGGATTCTCGCGTGGCCGAGTTCGCCTGGTCGCTGCCGCTGGGCTTCAAGCGCAGTGAAACCACCAGCAAGGTGCTGCTCAAGCGCGTGCTGGGCCGCTATGTACCGCAGTCGATGGTGCACCGGCCCAAGCGTGGTTTCGGCGCGCCGGTCAGTGACTGGCTGAAGGGCGACCTGCGGCCGTGGGCCGAAGACCTGCTGCAGCCCGCGCGGCTGGAGCAGGAGGGCGTGCTGTCGGCGGCCGCGGTACAGCCGCTGTGGCAGCAGTTCCTCGGCGGCCAACGCAAGTGGCATACCCATCTGTGGAACGTGCTGATGTTCCAGGCCTGGCAGGCGCATTGGCGGCAGGTGCGCGCGGGCGTGACCGGCGGCTGATCTTCACCGGCATGCAAGGGCCCGGCGACTAGGCTGGGCCTCCCGCACCGTGAGGAGTATGTCCCGATGTCCGTCCCCACCATCGCCGTGTTCGTCGGCAGCCTGCGCAAGGATTCCTGCAACCGCAAACTGGCCCATGCGCTGGAGAAGATTGCCGGCGACCGTGCGCGCTTCCAGTACGTGCAGATCGGTGATCTGCCGCTGTACGACCAGGACTTCGATGGCCACTATCCGGCGCAGGGTGCCCGGCTGAAGGACCAGGTCCGTGCCGCCGATGCGGTGCTGTTCGTGACCCCGGAATACAACCGGTCGGTGCCTGGCGTGCTGAAGAACGCCATCGATATCGGCTCGCGCCCGTACGGTGACAGCGCGTTTGCCGGCAAACCGGCGGCGGTGATCGGCGCCTCCATCGGCCAGATCGGCACCGCCGTGGCCCAGCAGCACCTGCGCAACAGCCTGGCCTTCCTGGACATGCACGTGCTCGGCCAGCCCGAGGCGTTCATTCATTTCAAGGACGGCCTGATCGATGCCGATGGCACGGTCCACAATGAAGGCACGCAGAAATTCCTGCAGGGCTACGTGGACCGGTTCCTGGCGCTGATCGCGGTTCACGTCAAGGGCGATTGACGCCAGCGGTTGCCAGCCCCATCTGCGATAATGTCCGCTCGGGTGCCGCAATGGCGCCCGTCGCAGGCAGTGCGACGCCCCCACGCCAGTCTGGCCAGGCACCGGCGGATATCCCCCGTTTCTCCACGGCTTATCCACAGGCTTGTCCATGGCCGCCGGGGTCGGCGCATGCCTACACTCGTCCGGCCCAATTTCGCAGGAAACACCGCAGCATGTCCGCTCGCCCCGGCTTCCGTTCCAACCGCAGAGAGCGCGGTGATGGCTTCGATCGCGATCGCGATCGCGACGAGTCGCGCATCGACCAGTTGCGGGTACCGCCCCATTCGGTGGAAGCCGAGCAGGCGGTGCTGGGTGGCCTGATGCTGGCCCCTGAGGCCTATGACCGGGTCAATGACCAGCTGACCGAAGGCGATTTCTACCGCCGCGACCACCAGATGATCTATCGCGCGATCCGTGAGCTGTCCGAGCGCGAGCGGCCGTTCGATGCGGTGACCCTGGGCGAGTGGTTCGAATCGCAGGGCAAGATGGAACTGGTGGGCGATGGTGCCTATCTGATCGAACTGGCCAGTACCACCCCGTCGGCGGCCAACATCGTGGCCTACGCCGAGATCGTGCGTGACAAGGCGGTGCTGCGGCAGCTGATCCAGGTGGGTACCGACATCGTCAACGACGGTTTCCAGCCCGAGGGACGCGAGAGCAGCGAGCTGCTGGCCTCGGCGGAAAAGAGCGTGTTCGCCATCGCCGAACAGGGCGCACGCGGCCGTACCGATTTCGTGGCGATGCCCGGTGCATTGAAGGATGCCTTCGAAGAGCTGCGCAGCCGCTTCGAGAACGGCGGCAACATCACCGGCCTGCCGACCGGCTACAACGATTTCGATGCGATGACCTCCGGCCTGCAGCCGACCGACCTGATCATCCTTGCCGCGCGCCCGGCCATGGGCAAGACCACCTTCGCACTGAACATCGCCGAGTACGCGGCGATCAAGTCGAAGAAGGGCGTGGCGGTGTTCTCGATGGAAATGTCGGCATCGCAGCTGGCGATGCGCCTGATTTCCTCCAACGGCCGCATCAACGCACAGCGCCTGCGTACCGGCCAGCTGGAAGACGAGGACTGGAGCCGCGTCACCAGCGCGATCAAGATGCTGAAGGAAACCAAGATCTTCATCGACGACACGCCTGGCGTGTCGCCGGAAGTGCTGCGTTCCAAGTGCCGCCGCCTCAAGCGCGAGCATGATCTGGGCCTGGTGGTGATCGACTACCTGCAGCTGATGAGCGTGCCGGGCAACAGCGAAAACCGCGCGACTGAAATCTCGGAGATCTCGCGTTCGCTGAAGGGCCTGGCCAAGGAACTGCACGTGCCGGTGATCGCGCTTTCGCAGCTCAACCGCTCGCTGGAAACGCGTACCGACAAGCGCCCGGTAATGGCCGATCTTCGCGAATCGGGCGCAATCGAGCAGGATGCGGACATGATCGTCTTCATCTACCGCGACGATTACTACAACAAGGAAAATTCGCCGGACAAGGGCCTGGCCGAGATCATCATCGGCAAGCACCGTGGCGGCCCGACCGGGTCGTGCAAGCTGAAGTTCTTCGGCGAGTACACCCGCTTCGACAACCTGGCCCATGACTCGGTCGGTTCATTCGAATAGCCGTAGTGCCGGCCGCTGGCCGGCAACCACCCCACGGCCGGCAAACCATTCGAAACGCCGAACGTCCGTATGTGGCGTGTAAATGACATGTAACGCGACGCTTTTACGATTCCGCCGCTGCTGCCCTTCGACGCCGCCCTTCGGCGTCCAGCGTGCCCAAGGAATCCGCCCCCATGCCGTCCCACGCTCCGCTCCGCCGCAATCTGCTGGCCCTGCTGGTCTGTGCTTCGCTGCCGTCGCTGGCTGTCGCTGAAACCGCCCCCGCCACCGACGCACAGTCGGCCACCACCCTTGACTCGGTCTCGGTGATCGGCCGCGGTGAAGCGCGCCAGGTGCAGCGCGTGACCGCCGAGGACATGAAGGTGCTGCCGCCGGGTGCCAATCCGCTGAAGCTGCTTGCAACCAAGCCGGGCGTGCATTTCGAATCGGCCGATGCCACCGGCGCCTACGAATGGTCCACCACCATCAGCCTGCGTGGCTTCAACCAGAACCGCCTGGGCTACACCCTTGATGGCATCCCGCTGGGCAACATGGCCTATGGCAACAGCAACGGCCTGCACATCAGCCGCGCGGTGATCAGCGAGAACCTGGGCGGTGCGGAGGTCTCCACCGGCATCGGCGCACTGGGTACACCGTCCACCAGCAACCTCGGCGGCGTGTTCCAGTTCTATTCGATCGATCCGTCCACCGAGTATGGGGTCGTGCTGGCACAGAGCTTTGGTAGTGACAGCGCACGCCGCAGCTATGCACGCCTCGATACCGGCGAGCACCAGGGCTTTGCCGCCTACCTGTCCGGCGTGTATTCGGAAGGTGACAAGTGGAAGGGCAAGGGCTCACAGGAGCTGAAGCAGTTCAACGGCAAGGCCACCTACAACTTCGGAACGGACAGCAAGATCACCGCGCTGTTCAACGCCTCGCGCCGCGTCGAGGCCGATTACCAGGATCTGTCGCTGGAAATGATCGATCGCCTCGGCTGGGACTGGGACAACTACGCGCCGGACTGGGATCGCGCCGTCGCCGCCGCACGCGGCAAATTCAGCGGCGGCGTCAACAGCCCGTGGGATGCGTACTACTCCGGCCACGGCCTGCGCAATGATGACCTGTCCAGCATTGCCGGCGATTTCGGCCTGAACGAGTCGATGCGCTTGAAGGTCAACGTCTACAACCACAGCAACCGTGGCCAGGGCCACTGGTTCAGCCCGTCCAATCCGTCGAACCCGGGCACCAGCCGCGAGATTCCGATCTCGATCCGCACCACCGAGTACGCGATCGACCGTACCGGCGTGACCTCGGCGTTCACCTGGAACGTCGGTGGCCACGAACTGGAAGCCGGCCTCTGGTACGAGGACAACGGCCACAGCGTGCAGCGCAACTTCTACTACATCGACGGCCCGATCACCGACGACTTCTTCCTGCGCAACCCGGACCAGCGCGTGTGGCACCAGCGCTACACCACCATCACCCGCCAGTTCTACGTGCAGGACCGCTTCCGCCTGTTCGATGACCGCCTGACCATCGACATCGGCGCGAAGTCGCCGCATACCCGCACCAGCGTGCGCACGCCGCTGGGCAGCTATGCCAACAACAGCAGCCTGACCTCGAAGAAGGGCCTGCTGCCGCAGGCCGGCTTCAACTTCAAGCTCAACGAAGGCAACGAGATCTTCGGTTCGTTCGCCAAAAACGTCGCCGCCTATGCGCTGGGCGTGGGTAGCCCGTTCAATGTGCCGCAGGCCGCCTTCGATGCCAGCGCGAAGAACCTGAAGCCGGAACAGTCGCGCACCATCGAGCTGGGTTGGCGTGGCTACGGCCGCGGCTATGAAGCCTCGGTGGCGGTGTACGACGTCAAGTTCGACAACCGTCTGCTGGCCATCGCGCAGTGCGTGGGCATCCTCGGTTGCCCGGCGCTGTTCTCCAACGTCGGTTCGGTGACCAGCCGTGGCGCCGAGGCAACCTTGCAGCTGAAGCCGATGCAGGACCTGACCTGGTCCAACGCGCTGTCCTGGAATGACAGCACCTACGACAACGACTACGTGAACAACGGCGTGGTGCCGACCCGCGGCAAGACGACCGTCGACACCCCGGAATGGATGTTCGCCAGCACCCTGGCGTGGACCCCGGGCCCGTGGGACCTGCGCCTGGCCGCCAACAATGTCGGCAAGCGCTACGTGACCTATACCAACGATGTGTCGGTGCCGAGCTACTGGCTGGTCAACGCCTCGGCGGCCTATGACTTCGGCAAGCTCGGCCCGGCGCAGAACCTGACCGTAGCGCTGAACCTGACCAACCTGACCGACAAGCGCTACCTGTCCTCGATCAACACCAATGGCACCTACGCCGCTGACCCGACCCGCAGCCTGGCGACCATGCAGGTCGGCGCGCCGCGCCAGGTGATGGCCACCGCCACCGTGCATTTCTGATGCGCGGGCCTGTCGATCCGGAAAGCCGTCGTCGCCTGCTGCGCATGGCGTGGCAGGGCACGGGGGCGGCGATCGCGCTGGCGGCGATGCCGGGGCTGGCCACGGCCGGCCCGCGGCCGCGGCTGGGGCGCGATCCGTTCACCCTCGGCGTAGCCGCTGGCGATCCGGATCCGCAGGGCGCGGTGCTCTGGACGCGGCTGGCCCCGGACCCGCTCAACGGTGGTGGCATGCCATCGCGGGCGGTGCCGGTGCGCTGGTTCGTGGCCGAGGACCCGGCCATGCGCCGGCTGGTGCAGCGGGGGACTGCGGCCGCGGTGCCCGAGCTGGCGCATTCGGTGCACGTGGAGGTCAACGGCCTGCGCCCAGGCCGCGACTACTATTACCGTTTCGCCTGCGACGGCGATGAGGAAAGCGCGGTCGGCCACTTCCGCACCGCGCCGCCGCTGGACACGCAACTGCAGCAGCTTCGGTTGGCCCTGTGCACCTGCCAGGCCTGGAACAGCGGCTACTACCCGGTCCTGCGCGATATCGCGCAGAGCGATATCGACCTGGTGCTGCATGCCGGGGACTACCTGTACGAATACAGCCCGCTGCAGAACGCGCGTGGTCGTGCGCTGGATGCGCAACGCTTCAGTGGCGAGACCGTCAGCCTGGAGCGCTACCGTGACCAGTACGCGCTGTACAAGCTCGATCCGGATCTGCAGGCCGCGCATGCCGCACACGCGTTCGCGGTGATCTGGGACGACCATGAAGTACAGAACGATTACTCCGGCATCCACCCGGAAAAGCCCGGTGTATCGACCGAAGATTTCATCGTGCGTCGTGCGGCGGCCTACCGCGCGTTCTACGAGCACCTGCCGATGCGCAGCACACCTGCGGGCAACGGCGGCCTGCGCGTGCATCGGCGCCTGCGCTACGGCGATCTGGCACAGCTGACCCTGCTCGATTGCCGCCAGTTCCGCCCGGCCAATCCCTGTGGCGTGGGCGAGTCGCCACGCTGTGATGCTGCACTGGACCCGCGCATGAGCATGCTCGGCACGGGCCAGGAGGCGTGGTTCGCGCAGTCGATGGCGGCCGCGCAGGGCACGCGCTGGAACGTGGTGGTGCAGCAGTTGCTGATGGCGCAGCTGCGGCTGGACGGTGGCACGCCACGCGAGCGCTTCTGGAATGACGCCTGGGATGGCTATCCCGCCGCACGTAACCGGCTGCTGCAGGCGATGCAGGCAGGCGGGCAGGGCAATGCCATCGTGCTGGGCGGCGACTGGCATTCCACCTTCGTCAACGACCTGAAGCTGGATTTCGACGCGGCCAGTGCGCCGGTCGTAGCCACCGAATTCATCGCTCCGGCGATCAGCAGTGGCGGCGACGACACGCCATACGGGCCGTACTACGGGCCGTCGATTCCGCAGAACCCGCATATCCGCTATTTCGACGGTGACCGCCGTGGCTGGTGGAAGCTGCAGCTGAACCGGCAGACCGTGGATGCGGAACTGCGCTTCGCCGACAGTGTGCTGCGTGCGGACGCTGCGGTGCGCACCGCGGCGCGTTTCCAGGTGACCCACGGCCGTCCGGGCGCTGTCCCGGTGTAAATCCCTGCGGTTGTGCCGGCCGCTGGCCGGCAACCTCCTGAATCTCCGGTTTCCCCGCAATCGGTTTCATCGCCCCCAGCCCGGGTTTCGTCGCAAACCGTTTGCGGGCGGCCAGGGCGGGGCGCCAAGGTGTCCGCAGGCGGCAGGGTGCCGCCCCAAGGAGACCGTGATGAAGACCCTGTTCGCGCTCGGTGTGTGGTGCCTGCTGTTCGTGCTGTGCTGGCCGCTGGCGATCCTCGCCCTGATCGCCTGGCCGTTCGTGTGGCTGCTGAGCCTGCCGTTCCGCCTGGTCGGCATCACCTTCTCGGCCCTGTTCGCGTTCCTGCGCGCGCTGTTCATGCTGCCGGCGCGCCTGCTCGGTGGCCGAGCGGTGGCTGCATGAGGACGGTGCTGCTGGTGGCGCTGGCATTGCTCGCGGGGCCGGCACTGGCCACACCTCCAGCGCCACCGTCGGTGTGGCTGGAACGCCAGCAGACTGCTGCGGCTGACGAGGCAAATGCTGCAGCGGTCTCTGTGCAGAAAGCCAAGGAGCGCTGCAGGGTCGCGAAGGAATGGAAGGTTGGCGAGACGGTGGTGCAGCACAGGGTCTGCGACGATCCGCCGAAGAAGCCGGTTGGGAAAGTGTAGCGCCGAGCCTGTGCTCGGCCCCACATCACGCGGCCTCCGCGCGCAGCGCCGCCTGCACGGCCGGTCGTGCGTTGATCCTGCGGGCATAGGCAGGCAGCGCCGGCCACACCGCCAGATCGATGGAGAAGAAGCGGCACCAGCCCAGTACCGTGAAAAGGTAGGCATCGGCGATGCTGAAGTCTGGTCCCATGAGGAAGTCCTGCGTTGCCAACGTCTCCTGCAGCAGGTCGAAACGCTTGAACAGCTTCTGCCGGAAGAAGGCCTTGGCCGCTTCCGGCAGATCGGCGTTGAACAGCGGCGCCGAGCCGGCGTGGATCTCGCTGGTCACGAAGTTCAGCCATTCCTGCAGTCGTACCCGCTCCCAGCTACTGATGGGCGGGGCCAGTGCGCATCCGGGTTTCAGGTCGGCCAGGTACTGGACGATGGCCGGGCCTTCGGTCAGCACCTGCCCGTCATCCAGTTCCAGCGCCGCGACATAGCCTTTGCGGTTGATGGTGCGGAAATCGCGGCCATCGGCGGTCTGTTTGCTGGCGTTGTCGACCTTGACCAGCTCGAAGGGGAGGCCAAGTTCACGTAGCACGATATGGGGCGACAGCGAGCAGGTGTAGGGCGCGTAGTACAGCTTCATGGAGGGTCTCGAGGGAGAAAGGACGGCCGGGTCAGCCGGTGCGAGGCAGTCTGCTGTGCGAGCGGTATCCGGTAAAATCAATCTTTGATTTTTCTCCCATAAGCTGGGCTACTGCCTGTCATGATGAATCTTGCCCACTGGCGCCTGCTGGTTGCGGTGGCCGACGAGGGAACCATCTCGCGCGGCGCTGACCGGGTTGGCATCAGCCAGTCCGGTGCCAGCCAGGCCCTGGCCCAGCTGGAGTCCTCATTGGGGTTTGCGGTGTTCGTGCGCGAGCGGCGTCAGGTCGAGATCACTGCGCTCGGGCAGCGGGTGATCGAACACGCACGCATCATGCTGGGCGGCCTGCAGGCGATCCGTGCGTTGGCCGATGACAGCCAGGGGTTCAGTGGTGCACGCATCCGCCTGGCGACCTTCCCGTCACTCGTTTCCAGCGTGCTGCCAGCGCTGCTGCGGGATTTCCAGCGCCGCCACCCGGGCATCGAGGTGGTGATCGTGGAGGGTACGGACGAGGAGGTCGAGCGCTGGCTCGAATCGGGCACGGTCGACGCCGGCGTGGTGATGAACCCCGCTGCAGATCGCGCGCCGTTGATGCTGGGCAGCGACGGGTGGATGGCGGTGCTCGCGCAGGCGCATCCGCTGGGGCGCCGCGCCACGGAAAGCGGGGTGGCCTTGAGCGAGCTGGCGGGCGAACCCTTCATCCTCGCAACAGGGGGTTGTGCGGTGAACGGTCAGCGCCTGATGGCGGACGCTGGTCTACAGCTGAGCGACGTACGAATGACCGTGCGCGACTGGGCCAGCGCGTGCGTGCTGGCGCGCGAGGGACTGGGCGTCTCGCTGGTGCCGGAATCGACGTTGCCGGACGATCTCCATGGCCTGCGCGTGCTGCCGGTGAAGCCGGCCATCCGTCGATTGTTTGGCCTGGTCTGTTCGCCGGCGGGTCGCGCATCGCGTGCAACGCAGGTCTTCATGCGGGAGCTGGCCACGGCCGTTGCGGGCAGTGCGTCCGGATCAGCGTGAACCGGCTACCGACGGGGAGCCGGAGCGTGCGGACGTCAATCTGCCCGGCAGGGTTGCGGGCAACAAAAAACCCCGCCGAGGCGGGGTCTTTTGATTGCTGGAGTGTGCCGGCCAGCGGCCGGCACTACCAGCGAACGATCAGTTCGCCTTGTGGATGGCGCGCTTGCTGACCGCCATTGCTGCGTCGTGGATCACTTCCGACAGCGACGGGTGAGCGTGGCAGATGCGGGCCAGGTCATCGGCCGAGCCGCTGAACTCCATGGTCAGCACGCCTTCGTGCACCAGCTCGGAGACGTTGGCGCCGACCAGGTGCATGCCGAGGATGCGATCGGTTTCGGCATGGGCCAGGATCTTCACGAAGCCGGCCGGCTCGATCATCGCCACGGCACGGCCGTTGGCGGCGAACGGGAAGCTGCCGGCCTTGTACGGAATGCCTTCGGCCTTCAGCTGGGCTTCGGTCTTGCCGACCCACGCCAGTTCCGGCTCGGTGTAGATGACCCACGGGATGGTGTCGAAGTTGACGTGGCCCGGCAGGCCGGCGATCAGCTCAGCCACCGCGATGCCTTCCTCGAAGCCCTTGTGCGCCAGCATCGGGCCGCGCACGCAGTCGCCGACCGCCCACACGCCGTTGACGCCGGTGTGGCAGTGCGCATCGACTTCGATCTGGCCGCGCTCGTTGATCTTGACGCCGGTGCCTTCGGCCAGCAGGCCCTTGGTGGCGGCGCGACGGCCAACGGCCACCAGCAGCTTGTCCACGGTCAGGGTCTTTTCGCCTTCGCTGTCGGTGTAGGTGACAACGACTTCCTTCTTCTTGCCCTTGCCGGTGATCTCGGTCTTGGAGACCTTGGCACCGAGGCGGATATCCAGGCCCTGCTTCTTGAATTCCTTGGCAGCGGTCTTGGCCACTTCGGCGTCGGCCACGGCCAGGAACTCCGGCAGTGCTTCCAGGATGGTGACTTCAGCGCCCAGGCGCTTCCACACGCTGCCCAGTTCCAGGCCGATCACGCCGGCGCCGATCACGGCCAGGCGGTTCGGCACTTCGGTGAAGTCCAGGCCGCCGACGTTGTCGACGATGGTCTCGCCGTCGAACTTGGCGAACGGCAGTTCGATCGAATCCGAACCGGCGGCGATGATGACGTTGGTGCCCTTCAGCTCGACGATGGAACCGTCATGCTGGGTGACCTTGACCACGTTGCCCGGCTGCAGTTCGCCGAAGCCGTAGTAGGCAGCGACCTTGTTGGCCTTGAACAGCATGCCGATGCCGCCGGTGAACTGCTTGACGATCTTGTCCTTGCGGCCAACCATCGCCTCGACGTCGATCTTGGCATCCTTGAAGCTGATGCCGTGGTCGCCAAAGATGTGGCCCATGTTCCAGAACTGGCGCGAGGAATCCAGCAGCGCCTTGGACGGGATGCAGCCCACGCGCAGGCAGGTGCCGCCCAGCGCCGGCTTGCCGTCCTTGCCCAGCGCTGCGTCGATGCAGGCGGTCTTCAGGCCCAGCTGGGCCGCGCGGATGGCAGCGTGGTAACCGGCCGGGCCGGCACCGATGACGACGACGTCGAATTGTTCAGCCATTGAATTATTCCTTGATGCATTACCAGAACCCCTCCGCGCGGGCGCGGAGGGGCGGGAGGTGTCTTACAGGCCGAACAGCATGCGGCCCGGGTTTTCCAGCTGGTTCTTGATGTCCACCAGGAACTGCACCGAGTCCTTGCCGTCGATGATGCGGTGGTCGTACGACAGCGCCAGGTACATCATCGGCGCGATCACGACCTGGCCGTTCTGGGCGATCGGACGCTCCTTGATGGCATGCATGCCCAGGATGGCGCTCTGCGGCGGGTTGATGATCGGAGTCGACAGCAGCGAACCGAAGGTGCCGCCGTTGGTCACGGTGAAGGTGCCGCCCTGCAGTTCTTCCAGGCTCAGCTTGCCATCACGCGCCTTCTTGGCGTAGTCGGCGATGGTCTTCTCGATGTCGGCGAACGACATGCGCTCGACGTTGCGCAGCACCGGCGTGACCAGGCCCTTCTCGGTCGAGACGGCGATCGAGATGTCCGAGTAGCCGTGGTAGATGATGTCGTCGCCGTCGATCGAGGCGTTGACCAGCGGGAAGCGCTGCAGGGCATTGGCAGCGGCCTTCACGAAGAAGCTCATGAAGCCCAGCTTGATGCCGTGTGCCTTGACGAACTCGTCCTGCAGTTCCTTGCGCGCAGCCGAGACCTTGGACAGGTCGACTTCGTTGAAGGTGGTCAGCATGGCGGTGGAGTTCTTCGACTCCATCAGGCGCTCGGCGATGCGCTTGCGGATGCGGGTCATCGGCACGCGCTCTTCCGGACGTGCGCCACCGGCCTTGCCGGCGCCGCCGTTGCGGGCGAAGTTGACGATGTCTTCCTTGGTCACCGCGCCGCGACGGCCGGTGCCGTCGACGTCGGCCGGGTTCACGCCTTCGGTGATGGCGGTGAAGCGGGCGCCCGGCGGCAGGATGTCGGCGGCCGACTTGGCAGCCGGGGCCGGAGCGGCGGCAGCGGCCGGCGCAGCGGCGGCCGGAGCGGCCTCGGCCTTCTTCTCTTCAGCGGCCGGAGCCGGGGCAGCAGCGACGGCGCCTTCCTCGATGATCGCCACGACCTGGCTGGAGGTCACGGTCGAGCCTTCGGCGTACTTGATTTCCTTGAGCACGCCGTCGACCGGCGACGGCACTTCCAGGACGACCTTGTCGGTTTCCAGGTCAAGCAGGTTTTCGTCGCGCTTGACGGCGTCCCCCACCTTCTTGTGCCAGGTGGCGATGGTGCCGTCGGCGACGGATTCGGGCAGTACCGGGGCTTTGACTTCGGTGGCCATTGCGGGAGCTTCCTGGTTTGTCTTCTAAATAGGGGGAGGATTATTCAGCGAACGTGTCGTTGAACGGGTTGACCAGTGCATCGGCGACCAGCTGCTGCTGTTCGCGGACGTGGTCAGCCATGTGACCGGCAGCCGGCGAAGCCGAACGTGCGCGACCGGCGTAGTGCAGGTTCTGGCCATCGGCCAGGCAGAACTGCAGGTGGTGGCGGATCTGATACCACGCACCCTGGTTCTGCGGTTCTTCCTGCGTCCACACCACGTCGGTGGCCTTGCCGTACTTCTTCAGTTCGGCAGCCAGCAGCGCACGCGGGAACGGGTACAGCTGCTCCACGCGGATGATCGCCACGTCGTCCTGGCCACGCTTGGTCTGGTCTTCCAGCAGGTCGTAGTAGACCTTGCCCGAGCACAGCACCACGCGCTTGACCTTCTTGGCGTCCGCGTTGGCGTCGCCGATCAGGTGCTGGAACTCGCCGTTGGCCAGTTCGTCCAGGGTCGATACGGCCAGCTTGTGGCGCAGCAGCGACTTCGGCGACATCACCACCAGCGGCTTGCGGGTGGTCAGGTGCTGCTGGCGACGCAGCATGTGGAAGGCCTGCGCCGGTGTCGACGGCACCACCACCAGCATGTTCTCCAGTGCGCACAGCTGCAGGAAGCGCTCCAGGCGCGCCGAGCTGTGTTCCGGACCTTGCCCTTCATAACCATGCGGCAGCAGCAGGGTCAGGCCGGAGATGCGGCCCCACTTGGCTTCACCGGCGGCGATGAACTGGTCGATGACGACCTGGGCACCGTTGGCGAAGTCGCCGAACTGGCCTTCCCAGATGCACAGCGTGTTCGGATCGGTGGTGGAGAAGCCGTACTCGTAGGCCATCACCGCTTCTTCGCTCAGCAGCGAATCGATGACGGTGGCCTTCTCCGGCGAATCCACCAGCTGCCGCAGCGGCATGTAGTAGTTGTCGGTCTTCTGGTCGTGCAGGATCGCGTGGCGGTGCGTGAACGTACCGCGACCCACGTCCTGGCCGACCAGGCGCAGGGCACTGCCTTCGTCGAGCAGGGTGGCGTACGCCAGGTTCTCGGCAAAGCCCCAGTCGCCCGGGATCTCGCCAGCGGCCATCTTGCGGCGGTCGTCGTAGACCTTGGCCACGCGCGAGTGCAGCTGCACTTCGTCCGGAATGGTGTTGATCAGCTTGGCCAGCTCGACCAGCTTGTTCTTCTCGACCTTGGTCGAGATCGGGTCGGACAGCTTGCCTTCCAGCAGCTTCGGCCAATCGACGAACAGCGGGCTGGTCGGCGGGGTCTTCTCGACCTTGGCCAGCTCGGTGGTCACTTCACCGGCATCCAGCTTCTCGCGGTAGGCATCGACCATCGCCTTGCCGGCACCGGCGGCGATCACGCCCGCCTTTTCCAGCTGCTCGGCGTACATCTCGCGGGTGGTGGCGTGCTTGCGGATCACCTGGTACATCAGCGGCTGGGTGATCGCCGGTTCGTCGGCCTCGTTGTGGCCCCAGCGGCGGTAGCACATCAGGTCGATGACCACGTCCTTGGCGAACTTCTGGCGGAACTCGAAGGCCAGCTGCGCGGCGAACACAACGGCTTCCGGATCATCGCCGTTCACGTGCAGCACCGGGGCGGCGATCATCTTCGCCACGTCGGTGGCATAGCGCGTGGAACGCGTGTCCAGCGGGTTGGAGGTGGTGAAGCCGACCTGGTTGTTGACCACGATGTGCACGGTGCCGCCGACGGCGAAGCCGCGGGCCTGCGACATCTGGAACAGTTCCATGACCACGCCCTGGCCGGAGAAGGCCGCGTCGCCGTGGATCAGGATGGGCATGACCTGCTTGCGCGCGGTGTCCTTGCGGCGCTCCTGGCGCGAACGCACGGAACCGGCCACGACCGGGTCAGCGATTTCCAGGTGCGACGGGTTGAACGCCAGCGCCAGGTGCACCGGGCCGCCATCGGTGGCGACGTCGGCGGAGAAGCCCATGTGGTACTTCACGTCACCGGCCGAGGCGTGCTCGTCGTGCTCGAACTTGCCTTCGAATTCGTCGAACAGCTTGCGCGGGTTCTTGCCCAGGGTGTTGACCAGCACGTTCAGGCGGCCGCGGTGGGCCATGCCGATCACCACGTCCTTGACGCCATCCTTGCCGGCGCTGCGGATGATGGTGTCCATCATCGGGATCAGCGAGTCGCCGCCTTCCAGCGAGAAGCGCTTCTGGCCGACGTACTTGGTGTGCAGGTAGCGCTCCAGGCCTTCAGCCGCGGTCAGGCGCTCCAGGGTGCGGCGCTGGGTATCAGCGTCCAGCTGGTAGTTGCCACCGGCCAGTTCCAGCTTCTTGTAGATCCACTGGCGCTGCTCGACCTCGGAGATGTGCATGAACTCCGCACCGATCGAGCCGGTGTAGGTCGCCTTCAGGCGTGCCAGCAGGTCGCGCAGCTTCATGCGCGGCTGGCCACCGACGCCGCCGGTGCTGAACTCGCTGTTGAGGTCGCCATCGGACAGGCTGTGGAACGGCAGGCCCAGGTCCGGGGTGTTGACCGGTGCGGCCAGGCCCAGCGGATCGAGGCGGGCGTCCAGGTGGCCGCGCGAGCGGTAGGCGGTGATCAGACGACCGACATTGCGCTCGCGCTCGTCGCCTGCACCGTTGCCGGTACCGGCCTTCAGCGCATCCTTGGCCGCGTCCGCAATGTGGGAGATGACGGCCGAGTGCGGAATGTCACCTGCTTCACGGCCCTTGAAGCCGTCGAAGTAGGTTTTCCATTTGGGATCGACACTATCCGGGGAGACCAGGTACTGCTCGTACAGGTCCTCGACATAGGAGGCGTTGCCGCCGGCGAGTTGCGAAGATTGCGCAAACTGCTTCAGTTGATTGTCCACGATGGAGGGTGTTGATTCGCTTTGTGGGGTATGGCTTCAGAAGGACCCGGCAGGAAGATGAATAGCCCTGCGCGGGCGCGTTCAAACAGCCAAATTGTACCCCCAACCGGACACGAAGGGGCACCACCAGAGGTATCGCGCGTCCCCCGGTGCCGGTTCCAGACAGGTTGAGTCAGCCCGCTCCGCTCAGATGCCGAGCGCGCGCAGTTCGCTGCAATCACGCGAACGGTCCCAGACGCGCTGCAATTGCTGCTCGAACGGCTGCGAACGTGCCGGCAGCGCGATGCCGGCTTCGCCGTCGAGGCGATGGCCGATCAGACGAAAGTAGAAGTCGCCCGCATCGTTGAGCAGACAGGCCGAGGCCAGCGCACGGTCGACCGGGTCGGTGACCTCGCGGAACTGGATCACGCTGGGCAGGCGCTGGGCCAGCGCCAGCAGCGGCGCCCCGCTAGATGCGATCGCGGCGGCGTCGTGCACGATCACCCGCAGCTGCTTGTCGTGGCGGGCGGTGACGAAGCGGCGCAGGGCGGCCTGTACCGGGGGCGCGTCGAGCAGTCCGGGGTCCAGGTGGCGGCTGTGCAGCCATAGCTGGCGACGGGCGCGGTGGATGATGGCCGTGGTGATGGCCACCGCCTCGGCGCGGCTGTCGATGGCGCTGGCCGCGCCCAGCCGGCGGCGCATCTGCTGGTGGCCGATGCCGGCCTCCTCGAACACCTCGCCTTCGGGCAGAAAGCCCTGGCGGGCGTAGAAGTCACGGGCGGGCAGCTGGGCATGCAGATGCAGCTCGGCCAGGCCGAGCCGGCGCCCGGCCTCCACCAGCGCTTCCAGCAGGGCCTCGCCGACCCCGCGGCTGCGATGGCTGGCCAGCACCGCCATGCGGCCGATGCGGCCATCCGGGGCCAGCCGGCCCGTGCCCACCGGCTGGTTGTCACTGTCCACCGCCAGCACATGGGCACTGACCGGGTCCAGCGCATCGCGTTCCAGCTCGGCGGCGATGCCCTGTTCCTGCACGAACACGCGTTGGCGTACCTCGTGGATGGCTGCGTGGGCATCGGCGTGGCTGACCTGCTGGACCCGGATCATGGCGATGGCTCAGGCCCGGCCGGCGCTGTCGTCTTCCTCGTCGTCCTCGAAGTTGACGATGACCTCGATGCCGTCGTCGTGCACGGTCACGGAGTGGACATCGTCGGACACCGCGTCGGCGTCGATCGCATCCACGCGGTCGCGGCCTTCGACGACCTCGCCGAGCACCACGGCATCCTCGCCGTCGTCCTCGTCTTCGGCCTCGTATACCTCATTCGGGTCGATCAGCTGGAACACCCCGCCGACCAGCAGCTGCTGGACCACGGCACGGCCCTTGTCGGACAGGCCGCGATAAGCGGCGGCGTCCAGCTGTTCGGTGCCAGCCAGGCGCTGCGCGTCCTTCACCGGCAGCGCGAAGTCCTGGCCGCTGACATACAGGCTGGCGCCACGCTTGGCCCGGCGCCAGGCCAGGCGGGCCCACGGGTGGCGCTGCAGCAGCAGGCCCGAGGCCAGGGCCTGGACCACTTCTTCCTGTGCCGGTGCGGCCTGGTGGGCCATCACTTCGCCGGCCGCGCGGTAGGTGGTGATGAAGCGGCCGAACCAGTCGCCCAGCTTGTCCGGGTCGTTCATGCGGATGGCGTTGAGGGCGGTGATCACGCGTGCCATCGCCACTGTGTCGATTTCGTTCGGATCGGCCGGCACCTTCAGGTCGGCGTCCTGGTAGCGGATGTTCTCGTCGGCATCCGCGATCAGGGTGTCCAGGTAGTCACTGATCAGCTCGGCCGAGGACGGCGCACGCATGCCGAACGAGAAGGTCAGGCACGGGTCTTCGGCCACGCCGTGGTGCGGCACGTTCGGCGGCAGGTACAGCATGTCACCCGGCGCCAGCACCCAGTCGTGGGTCGGCTTGAACACCTTCAGCAGCTTCAGCTCCACGTCCGGGCGGAAGCCCAGCGGCGGCTGCTTGCCCTTGATCGATTCGCTGGCATCGATCTGCCATCGGCGGTGGCCATGGGCCTGCAGCAGGAACACGTCGTACTGGTCGACATGGGCGCCGACCGAGCCGCCGGTGGCGGCGAAGCTGATCATCACGTCATCCATGCGCCAGCGCGGCAGGAAGCGGAAGTGCTCGATCAGGGCGCGCACGTCCGGGTCCCACTTGTCCACGTCCTGCACCAGCAGGGTCCAGTCGTGGTCGGGCAGGGTGGGGAACACGTCTTCCTGGAATGGACCGGTGCGCACGCGCCAGCCGTCCTGGGTCTTGTCGTGCTCGATCAGGCGTGCCAGCACGCCTTCCTCGCAGGCCAGCCCGGCCAGGTCTTCCGGCTGCACCGGGGTCTGGAAGTCCGGGAAGGCATTGCGGATCAGCAACGGGCGCTTCTGCCAGAAGTCGCGCAGGAAGGTGGCCGGCGCCATGCCCAGCGGCTGGCCGGGGCGGGCGGTGACTTCGATGAGGGGGGCGGAGGACTTGCGGGCGGCCATGGGGGAATCCTTGCAGCGGAAAGCGGGAGGGGCGGCGCGGCGGGCCGCCTGAGATCTCCATTGTCCGCCGTTCGTGGGCATTGCGCACGTGCGCGGGTTTGTCGCGGGGTGTCCGGCCAACGGCGGAGCCCCTCGTGGCGGGGTCTGGTCGCGTAAAGCGCTCGCTTCATGGGCTGGGCCGGGCGGGGTGGGTTCGCGGGACACGCCGTAAACCCATCCATGGGGGCTCGATGGCGCCATCCATGGCGCCAACGGTCCCGCGAACCCACCCCGCCCGGCCCCTGACAGTTTCCTGCGCGGCCCGCCACGGAATGGAAGAAGAAGATCAAAGGCAAAAGCGGGTCGCGCGCTGCGCTTGCTCATGCTCCTGTAGAGCCGAGCCCATGCTCGGCTTGCTGTTGGAACAAGCAGCCGAGCATGGGCTCGGCTCTACAATCAGCCAAAAACAACAGAGGGACGCGGCGAAGCCGCGTCCCTCTTCCAAATTCCGTCCCGACAACCCAAAGCTCTTCGATCCGTCACCAGGAATCTGTCAGAGGTGGGACGGGATGGGCCAGCGGGACCGTTGGCGCCATGGATGGCGCCATCGAGCCCCCATGGTGAAGTGACCCCCGAGACTTGGACGGGGTCAGGCGGCCGATTGGGCCTGCTCCCGGTACTTTATCGGGCTCAGACCTTTCAGTTTCAGTTTGATGCGTTCTTCGTTGTAGTACTGGATGTATTCCACCAGCCCAGCCTCCAGACTCTCGAGGCTGTCAAAGCTGTTCAGGTAGAAGAATTCCGACTTCAGCGTTCCAAAGAAGCTCTCCATCGCCGCATTGTCCAGGCAGTTGCCGCGCCGGGACATGCTTTGCTTCAACGAGTGCTTTTCCAGCATATGCCGGTAGTTTTCATGCTGGTACTGCCAGCCCTGGTCGGAGTGGATCATCGGGCGCTCATCCGGGGGAAGCTTCTTGATGGCCTCCTCCAGCATTTGACCCACCAGATCAAATACGGGCCGACGCTTGATCTGATAAGCCACGATTTCGCCGTTGTAGAGGTCCATGATCGGCGACAGGTATAGCTTCATGCCCTGCACCTTGAACTCGGTCACGTCAGTCACCCACTTCTGGTTGGGCCGCTCGGCATGGAACTGGCGATTGAGGTCATTGCCAACCACAACATTGGCCGCCCCCTTGAAGGCCTGGTAGCGCTTCACACGCACCCGCGATTTCAGCCCCATCTCCCCCATCAGGCGCTGAACCCGCTTGTGATTGGTCCGATGACCCTGATTGGCCAATTCCAGCGTCACCGTGCGATAGCCATAGCGCCCTTGGCTTTGATCGTAGATTGCACGGATGCGCTCGCACAGGGCTGCCTCATCCTGATCCGGATGGGCCAGGACATGATTCTGGTAATAGAACGTACTGCGTGACAGCTCAGCTGCTTCGAGCAGAAGCGACAGCGTATGAACCTGCCTCAATCCTTGGACGGCTTGCGCTTTGCGTCCTGCGCCGCCTGCTCTTCCCGGATCAAGGCATCGAGTTTTTTTAGGTAGTCGGTCTCCGCACGCAGATAGGCGACTTCCTTGAGCAGCTCATCGCGGCTCATATCTTCAGGCGGCTTGGACGAACGGGTCTTCTTCATCGGCTTTCGGGGCGGCGGCGGAGGGGGTGCCAACGCTTGGGCACCGCCTTGAGCATACAGGCGCCGCCATCGCCCCACCGCGCCGGCATCGCCAATTTGAAAGTAGGTGGTGGCCTCGCGCCCGGACATGCCGTCCTGGCTCATTTTCTCCAGGACAGCCAGCTTGAACGGGAGGTCATAGGACCGGGCCTGGCGATGAAATCCCCGCCAACCATGCAGCCGATAGGTCGCCACCCAGCGCCTGACCGTGGAGAACTCCAGGCCGTGGCGACGGGCAATGGCTTTGACCGATGTGGAGGTCTTGCAGGCCTCTTTGGCGACCTGCAGTTTGAAACGCGCGTCGTATTTGTTCATGTATCCCTCGGGGTTGGATCTGGTGTCCAACTCCCGGGGGTCACTTCATGGACGGGTTTACGGCGTGTCCCGCTGGCCCATCCCGTCCCGCCCAGCTAGCAGCAATCCAGAGCCGCTCTTGACGTTGCTGTTGCCGTTGCCTGCCGCAGGCAGCGCCCGCGGCCGCCGCCGCAAAGGAAACTCCTTAAATCTTCTTCGCCAGCGACTCGGCCAGGCCGGTGTAGCTGCCCGGGGTCATCTCCAGCAGACGCTGCTTCGCATCCGCCGGCAGCTCCAGCCCCTGCACGAACGCCCGCATCGACTCGGCGGTGATGCCCTGGCCGCGGGTCAGCGCCTTCAGCTGTTCGTACGGGTTCGGCAGGCCATGGCGGCGCATCACCGTCTGCACAGCTTCGGCCAGCACTTCCCAGGCCGCGTCCAGATCGGCATCCAGGCGCTGTGGGTTCACTTCCAGCTTGCCCAGGCCCTTGGCCAGCGAATCCAGCGCCACCTGGCTGTGGCCGAACGCGGTGCCCAGCGCACGCAACACGGTGGAGTCGGTCAGGTCACGCTGCCAGCGGCTGATCGGCAGCTTCGCGCTGAAGTGCTCGAACAGCGCGTTGGCAATGCCGAAGTTGCCTTCCGCATTCTCGAAGTCGATCGGGTTGACCTTGTGCGGCATCGTCGACGAGCCGACTTCGCCTTCCTTCAGGCGCTGCTTGAAGTAGCCAAGCGAAACGTAGCCCCAGATGTCACGGGCCAGGTCGATCAGGATGATGTTGGCGCGGCGTGCGGCATCACCGATCTCGGCGATGTTGTCGTGCGGCTCGATCTGCGTGGTGTACGGGTTGAACACCAGGCCCAGGCCGGTCACGAAGCGCTCGGCGAAGGCCGGCCAGTCCACGTCCGGGTAGCTGGCGATGTGGGCGTTGTAGTTGCCCACCGCGCCGTTGATCTTGCCGGTCAGTTCGACCGCGGCAATCTGCCTGCGCTGGCGTTCCAGGCGGGCGACCACGTTGGCCAGTTCCTTGCCCAGGGTGGTCGGCGAGGCGGTCTGGCCGTGGGTGCGCGACAGCATCGGCTGGCCGGCCTGGGCGTGGGCCAGGCTGCGCAGGCTGTTGGCGATGCCGTCCAGGGTCGGCAGCAGCACCTCGCGGCGCGCCTGTTCCAGCATCAGGCCGTAGCTGAGGTTGTTGATGTCTTCGCTGGTGCAGGCGAAATGCACGAATTCCAGCGCCGGGGCCAGCTCGGCGTCGTCCTTCAGCTGTTCCTTGATGAAGTACTCCACCGCCTTGACGTCATGGTTGGTGGTGCGTTCGATCTCCTTCACGCGCGCGGCCTGGACCGGGCTGAAGCTGGCGGCCAGGGCGCGCAGGCGGGCGACGGCGGCGTCGGAGAACGGGGCCAGTTCGACGATGCCCGGCTCGGCGGCCAGGGCCAGCAGCCACTCCACTTCGACCGTGATGCGGGCCTTGATCAGGCCGTACTCGGAGAAGATCGGGCGCAGGGCGTCGACCTTGCCGGCATAGCGGCCATCGAGCGGGGACAGGGCGAGCAGGGCGGAATCGGACATGTCGGCAGGGCTGGGGCGAGCGGCGGGGGCCATATTCTACGACGTGCCGGTGAGGTAGTGCCGGCCGCTGGCCGGCAACCACGCCCGGCCCACGATTCCATGGATTGCTGGCCAGTGGCCGGCACTACCCCTTGCGCGTGCAGATCGGCCCTGCGGATGAAACGATCTGGCCCGCCCTCGTCATCCCACGCTGCGGGCAAGGGAGTATCGTTGGCGCAGCCGCCAGCCCGGGAAGCGACACCCTGCCAGCCGCCGCTTCCCTTTCCCCAACTGAAGTAGTGCGGAGTTGATGCAATGAGCAAAGCTGCAAGCAAGGGTTTCAGAATCGAACACGACAGCATGGGCGAGCTGCAGGTGCCTGCGGACGCACTGTGGGGCGCCCAGACCCAGCGTGCCGTGCAGAACTTCCCGGTGTCGGGCCAGCGCATGCCGCGCGGTTTCATCCGTGCCCTGGGCCTGGTCAAGGGCGCCGCCGCGGGCGTCAACGCAGAACTGGGCCACCTGCCGAAGAACGTGGCCAAGGCCATCCAGACCGCTGCCGCCGAAGTGGCCGCCGGCAACTGGGACGCGCAGTTCCCGATCGATGTCTACCAGACGGGTTCTGGCACGTCGTCGAACATGAATGCCAATGAGGTCATCGCCACCCTGGCCAACCGTGCCGGCAAGGCGGGCAAGACCACTGTGCACCCCAATGACCACGTCAACCAGGGGCAGAGCTCCAACGACGTGATTCCGACCGCGTTGCGGGTGTCGGCGGTGTTGGCGACGCATGAGCAGCTGCTGCCGGCGCTGGTGCACCTGCGCAAGACCCTGGACAAGAAGGGCCGCAGCCTGCGCAAGGTGGTCAAGACCGGCCGCACCCACCTGATGGATGCGATGCCGCTGACCTTCGAGCAGGAATTCGGCGCGTGGTCGGCGCAGCTGGCGTCGGCGCAGGAGCGTATCGAAGACAGCCTCAAGCGCGTGCGCCGGCTGCCGCTGGGTGGCACCGCCATCGGCACCGGCATCAATGCCGATCCGCGCTTCGGTGCACAGGTGGCCAAGGCACTGAAGCAGCAGACCGGTTTCAAGTTCGACAGTGCCGAGAACAAGTTCGAAGGCCTGGCCGCACAGGACGACGCGGTGGAGCTTTCCGGTCAGCTCAATGCGCTGGCGGTGGCGCTGATCAAGATCGCCAACGACCTGCGTTGGATGAACGCCGGTCCGCTGGCCGGGCTGGGCGAGATCGAACTGCCGGCGCTGCAGCCGGGCAGCTCGATCATGCCGGGCAAGGTCAACCCTGTGATTCCGGAAGCGACGGTGATGGCCTGTGCACAGGTGATCGGTCACCACACTGCGATCACCGTGGCCGGGCAGACCGGCAACTTCCAGCTCAACGTCACCCTGCCGCTGATCGCAGTGAACCTGCTCGATGGCATCGGCCTGCTGGCCAACGTGTCCACCCTGCTGGCCGACAGTGCGATTGCCGGGCTGAAGGTGCGCGAGGACCGCGTTGCCGAGGCGCTGGCGCGCAACCCGATCCTGGTTACCGCCCTCAACCCGATCATCGGCTACGAGAAGGCTGCGGCGATTGCCAAGCGTGCGTACAAGGAACAGCGCCCGGTGCTGGATGTGGCGCTGGAGGACAGTGGACTGGAGGAGGCCGAGCTGCGTCGCCTGCTGGACCCGACCGCGCTGACCGCCGGTGGCATCCAGGCCGGTGGCGGCGGCGCCGGCGGTTGATCGGCCGGTTGTAGAGTCGAGATCCTATGTTCGTGGTCAAGCCTGCTGGAAGCAGGCTTGACCCACCTTCAGCATGGCCGGATCGAAGTCCCGGCCGCTTTTGAAGACGCCCCAGGCGATCCTGGCCAGCTTTCTGGCCAGGATGTTGAAGACGGCGGTGCTGGGGTGACCGCGTTTTGACAGCTCGTCGTAGAGCGGTTGCCCCCGACGACACCGCTTGAGCCCCATGGCGGCCATGTAGAGCATCTGGCGCAGCACTGGCGCGCCCTGTTTGGACAGCCGACGCCGTCCCGTTCTGCCGCCAGACTCGTTGGGCCGGGGATCCAGGCCGGTGCAGGCGATCCACGCGTTGGCGTTGGCCAACGGCCAGCGCGTCATGTAGTAGATCAGGTGAGCGGCGACGGCAGGGCCGACACCAGGGATGGTCAACAGGCGCTTGTAGAGCGTGCCATGCTCTCCATCGCGACCCAAGCGCTGCAGTTCGCTTTCCAGCTCGGACAGCGTCCCAGCCAGAGCGCAGAACAGATCTGACAGCTCCCCGGGAGCACTTTTGCTTACCCCGAAGGATTGCTCCAGGCGCGCGCGTGTCTTTACCAGCGTCTGCCGCTTGCGCAGCAAATCGTGCATCTGCTGCTGCTCGTCGGTACGCGGTACGTATTCACGCAGGCGATCGTTCTCCTTCTTCACGTACCGGGCGATCGCTTCGGCGTCCATGGCGTCCGTCTTGCCACGCGAGCCCGTCGCCCGGCCGTAGTGCTTGATCAGACGTGGATTGATCACATAGACAACGTGGCCTGCCTGGCCAGCCATCCGAGCCAACAACTCGTAGTACCGCCCCGTCGCCTCCATGCCAATCCGGCATCGCTGGGGCAAGGTGTTGAGCCACTGGGCTATGCCGGCCCGGGTGTTGGCGATCCTGTCGCCGGCCTTGCGGTCGGCCACTGCCGGTACGAACTCCTTGGAGTCCACGTCCACGCCAATATCGAGAGAATCAGACATTTGTACGGCTCCCAGCTATCTTTAAGGGGCTGGGGTGGTACCGCACCGACGTTAGCTTGCCTACATCGACGATCCCCTTTGGGGGCCGTACGATCCTTTATCGACGTTCGTGTGCGGGATGGGGATCGCTCGACTCGTCTGTCGGCTAGTATCCGCAGATGCATGCTTGACGGTCCCTCCACCCTGGCTCCTACATACCGCGTAGGAGCCGGGAGGAACATACAAGCCATGCTCGACTGTTGTTCCGGAGTCGAGCATGGCTCGACTCTACAGAAAGCAGAAACGCCGCCCTTTGGGCGGCGTTTTTTTTCAGCGACGGTCGGCGACGATGTTGCCGAAGGTGTCGGTGTAATCCTTGAACTCCGGGATGCGCTGGATCAGGTCCGCCGGAATCACGACCATGCCCTCCGGCGGTTGGATCTTCACCGGCTGCATGTTGGGATCGGCCGGTGCGGCCACCAGGGTGTTCTGGCGCAGCACCTGCAGTTTGCCGAACATGGTCTGCAGCATCTGTTTCTGCCCGTCGTCCAGCGGAATCTGGATCTCGTCCATCTTCATCGTGCCGTCGGCGAGGATGATGATGTTCGGCGCGGGCGGGCGACGCACGGTGACCATGCCTTCGCTGACGGAAATCTTGGGCTTGCCACGCTCGGCGCGGTGGTTGCGGTACTCCTGGTCACAGCCGGCCAGGCCGAGGCAGAGCAGGGCGGTCAACAGCAGAAACAGCTTCTTCATGACATTCGGTTCGGGGGCGTCCGGGGCCGCCATTGTAAGCCGGGCGGCGCACTACGGCCGGCAGCTGGACGCCGCTGCCGGCCGGGTGCGCTGATCTGTCACAGGCCTAGCGCTGGACCACGGTGTCCTTGCCGCAGTCGTCCACGTCGCCCTGGTCCATGGTCGCGTAGGGCTTGAATGCCGGCAGTTCACGTGCGAGCGCCTGCTGGCTGGCCAGCATCGCCGGAAGGCGGTCGCAGATGCGCTTGGCCTGGGCTTCGATCTTCTCGGCTTCGGCATTGATGCGCTTTTCGACACCTTCGCTGTCGCCACTGAAAATGCCCTTCAGCGCTTCGCCGGCAGCACTGGCACCCAGTTTGGCGCCGGCCAGGCCGACATCCATGCCGTCCATCGCGATGGCGACCACGTGGCCGCGGTAGTCCTGCAGATGACGGCGCTGGATATCGTTGGCGGCGATCTCCTTGCCCGCGATCAGCAGGCGGCCATCCGGCGTGATCTCCGCACGCGGCTGCTTGTCCGCCGAGATCTTGATGTTGCCCTGGGTGATATCCTTGCGGGCATCGTCCATCGCGTTCCTGACGGTCTCGCCGACGCCGCCTGTGGCTTCGGCCACACTCTTGCCAACGGTCTTGTCGGGTGCTGACGACGTGCCGCCGCAGGCGATCAGCGGCAGGGACAGCAGCACAGCGGGCAACAGGCGCAACAGGTTCATGGTGTTCCCCTGGTAGTGTCTGGAAGAGGGTTTACTTGCTGCGCGGCAGAGTGACCCGGCCGCTGACGTTGCGATGATCGACGTCACCGCTGCCGCTGTGGTCGACGGTCAGGGTGCCGCGCACGCCGTCGACGTTGATGTCGCCCGAGCCGTGGCTGCGGACATGCACATTGCCGCCGATGTCGGCCAGATCGACCCCGCCGGAGCCAACCACGCCCACTTCAACGCTGCCCTGCACGCGCTTGAACTCGATATCACCCGAGCCCACGGTATCCAGCCGCGCGTTGCCACGCACATCGCTGATCTTCAGGTCACCGGAGCCGACGGTACCGGTGCTGGCATCGCCGCTGATGTTGCGTACGGTGACGTCGCCGGAACCCAGCGACAGCAGATTCAGGGAGCTGCCGCCATCGATGTTGAGGTCGCCCGAACCCACTGCAGCGTGGATGCTGCCGCGGGTACCGCGGACCACGGCATCACCGGAACCCACATCCACGCTCAGCGACTGTGCGTTCTCCACGCTGGCATCGCCCGAGCCGATCTTGAACTGCAGCGGCATGTTGTCCGGCACGCTGCCACGGATATCCAGCCAGGCGTAGCTGTTGCCCAGGCTGATGCCGCTTTGGCGGCCGTCGCGGCGCAGGCTCACCACCAGCTTGTCGCCGACCTTGCGCTGCTCCAGCACCAGCTGGTCCAGCCATTCCTGGCTGGACGCGCAGGCGCGGCCGTCCAGCTGGCCGCCGCCAGCGCTGGCGACCACCTTCAGGTCATGCTGGTTGACCTCGAACACCACCGTCCTGGCACCAGCCACGTCCAGCTTCAGTGCGCGGGCGGCAGTGAACTTGCAGTTCGGAGCATCGGCGGCCAGCGCCGACAACGGCAACAGCAACGACGCAGAACAGGCGAGCAAAGAACGCATGAGTGGTGCCTCCGGATGGATGGGATCAGATCTCGCCGGCGCGCTTGCGCAGGCGGATGGCAAGGAAGATGAACACTGCACCGACGACGGCGCCGATCCACAGCTCCGGCATCGCCAGCGACTTCAGCTGCGAGGCGGGGGACATCAGGCTGACGACCGAGTCCAGATCGCGGCGCGATGCTTCGTCGGCGCCGAGGCGATACAGCAGGTCCATGCCGGGCACGCCGCCCAGCAGCAGGCGGCCGACGATGTTCTGCCAGAACCAGCCGGTGGTCAGGCCGAACAGCGGCATCATCTTGGTGGAGCTGACAATGATGCCGGCAAACAGCGGCAACATCACCGCCCACAGGAACGGCTTGCTCCTGGCCCATGCCGAGCACAGCAGCAGCCAGCCGGCGGTGGGCAGGGCCCACAGGGCATAGACCGGAATCCAGGCCAGGTGTCCAGCGGCCAGGGTCAGCGGGCTGGCCGGGCCCCAGATCAGGGTCATCGGGCTGCCACCGTGCAGCAGCGCGACGGCACTGATGATCAGCATGAAGCCGAACATGGTGAGGATGCCGGCGATGACCGCGATCAACGGTGCCACGATCAGTGCGCTGATCACCTTGGACAGCACGGTCTGCGTGTCCGACAGCGGCAACGACTTCCAGAACAGGATGCTGCGGTCACGGCGATCGTCGTAGAGGGCGCCCAGGCAGTAGAAGAACACGACGAAGGCCAGCACCACGAACGGCCAGCTTGAACTGAGTACCAGAGTCAGATCCAGGCCGTTGCCAAGATCAGCAAGGTCCTTGGCACTGATGTCACGGGTGAGCAGGGCCAGGTTCAGGCCGTTGATGTTCACGTTCTCGCCATCGATGTGCAGGCCGCCGTCGCGTGCTGCACGGTTCAGCGCGAACAGGCCGAAGGCAATGCCGGCGATGCTCATCACCAGTGAGATCAGGCCCGCGATCAACGGGGCATACAGGAAGCCGCCGCGGTTCTCCCAGTACTCGCGCTTGAGCAGCCAGCGCAGGGTGCCGATCGGGCTGATGGGGTGGTTGACGGCATTCATGCGTAGGTCCCCTTCATGATGGCGACGAACAGGTCGGCCAGGCCCGGGATGCGGGTCTCGCCGAGAGAGGAAAGCTGGGTGCGCGGCACGCCATCGAACAGCATCACCGTCTTGCCGAACGCCAGGCTGCGCTCGTCGATCGGCTTCAGGGCGCGCGCGGTGTCCAGCTGGTCGGCATTGACCAGCAGCTCGGTATAGCGCTGGCCGACGTCGTCCATTTCCGCGTCGAGCACGATGCGGCCATCGCGGATGAACATCACGTCGCTGAGGATGTGCTCGATCTCCTCCACCTGGTGGGTGGTGACGATGATGGTTTTCTGTTCGTCGAAGTAGTCTTCCAGCAGGCGCTGGTAGAACTCCTTGCGGTACAGGATGTCCAGGCCGAGGGTCGGCTCGTCCAGCACCAGGATGCGGGCATCGATGGCCATCACCAGCGCCAGGTGCAGCTGCACGATCATGCCCTTGGACAGCTCGCGCACGCGCTGCTTCGGCTGCAGCTTGGTGTTGGCCAGGAAGCGCTCGCAGCGGGCGCGGTCGAAGCGCGGGTGGACGCCGGCCACGAAATCGATTGCCTCGCGCACCTTCAGCCAGCGCGGCAGCACGGCGACGTCGGCGATGAAGCAGATGTCGTTCATCAGTTCGTCGCGGTGCAGTCGCGGGTCGCGGCCGAGCACGCTCAGTTCACCCTCCACCGAGGTCAGCCCAAGAATGGCCTTCAGCGCGGTGGTCTTGCCGGCGCCATTGGGCCCGATCAGGCCGACGATGCGTCCGCTTGGAATGCTGAAACTGGCGTTGTCGAGGGCGACCGTGGTCTTGTAGGCCTTGCGCAGGCCTCGGGCGGTGATGACCGACTCACTTGCAGTGCTATTCATCAGACTTTCCTCTGGGGCAGCAATTCGTCGAGGCTCAGGCCCAGGCGCTGGATGCGCTCCAGAACCGCCGGCCATTCTTCGTTGAGGAAACGGTCGCGTTCGCTGCTGCGCAGCTGCGTGGCCGCCTGCTCGGTCATGAACATGCCCAGGCCGCGGCGCTTCTCGACCAGGCCTTCGTCGGCCAGCTCCTGGTAAGCGCGCGAAACGGTGATGGGGTTGAGTTGATAGTCGGCGGCCACCTGGCGCACCGAAGGCAGGGCATCGCCCGGCTTGAGGATTCCGTCGAGCATCATGGCGATCACGCGCTCCTTCAACTGACGGTAGATGGGAGCGCCGTCGCTCCACTGGATGTCGCTCATATTCAGCTCCGTGGGGTCAGCGGCTGGGCGAACGAGAAATACGGCATGGACAGCGCGCTGTGCAGCCGACGCGGGGGAGGGGGGAGGAGGAGGGGGCGTTCCCTGCGGGGGAGAGAGTCGCGTCCTGCGCACTTTCAGCAGCGGCGGAAACAGGGGCGGTGGGCGTGGCCCACCAGGCCAGCACGAGCAGGGTCGAAACAGCGACGGCCGCGGGTGCGGTGAGGTTGCGACGGATCCGGACGTTCATGGCTTCCCCCTGTCTCAGATGACTGGTGTTGTATGCAACTATAACACCGGCACGCCTACGTGCAACCCCTTGCCGTCCCCAACTGATGGCAGGGGTGGTCAGATTGCTGAAACATCCCTCTAGTCGATTGATTTAAAAGGGAAATGAATCTTCTGCAGGGGGCTTTTCGGGGCGGCCTTCCATTCAGTGATGTCCATGCTATGTCATCACTGCGCCTTCGATGGCGCCCGGGCAGCACATTCGCCACGCCGCGCAAAGCCCGGGATGGACCTGTGCCATCAGGGGCTCCAGAGCCCGGTGCTATAGTTCGGCCGATTCCCGGCCAGCACTGGCCGGGCCTTGTGAATGGCTACCGCGGACCGCCTCTGATGCCCCTGCCGACCGTTTCCCCGTGCCGCCTGCGCGGCCTGTCCCTGCTGGCCCTGATGGTGGCCGGCGCCGCCGGTTCCGCCAGTGCGCTGGCGGCCGACCTGCTCGATCTGGAATACCGGCCGTTGGCCAGCAAGCAGCAGGTGAATCTGCAGCAGCGCTATCACGGGCAGGTGCTGCTGGTGGTCAACACCGCCAGCAAGTGTGGCTACACGCCGCAGTACGAAGGGCTGGAGGCGCTGCAGAAGCGCTATGCAGGCCGCGGTTTTGCGGTGCTGGGCTTTCCTTCCAATGACTTCAAGGGCCAGGAACCGGGTGACGAGAAGCAGATCCAGGACTTCTGCACCCTGACCTACGGCGTCAAGTTCCCGATGTTCGAGAAGGTGCATGTGGTCGGCACGCAGGCCACGCCGCTGTACCAGCGGTTGACCGTAGCGACCGGCGTTGCGCCGGCCTGGAACTTCCACAAGTACCTCGTGGGCCGCGATGGCAAGGTCATTGCCCAGTTCGCCAGCAAGGTGACGCCGGACGATCCGCAGCTGACCGCGGCCATCGACAAGGCGCTGGCGGCAGCCGCCACGCATTGATATCCAGCACGCATGCCTCGACATCGACGGCATGCGTGCGACAATGTTTCTTTTCGCGCCGACGTCGGCGCCCAGACACTTCCAGGAATGCAGCGAATGAAGATGGGAATGCGCGGCGCCGCGGCGTCGGTTCTGATTCTGGCGATGGGCACTTCGGGTGTCGCTCTGTCGCAACAACCGGCTGCCCCCGCAGCCGCCAAGGAGACCGCAACCTTGAATTCCCCCAAGCAGAAGCTCGGCTACGCCATCGGCCTTGATGTCGCCAAGTCGTTCACCCCGATCGCCGATGAGATCGATGTGGCCGCCCTGCGCACCGCCGTTGAGCGTTCGTTCGAGGGCCTGCAGCCGCAGATCACCCAGGAACAGGCCAAGGCCACCGATGCCGCCCTGCGCCAGGTCGTGATGGCCCGCAGCGGCCAGCAGGTGCCGGGCGTGGCACCGGGCTCGCAGCCGCCGAAGGTCGACCGCGTCAAGGTGTCGCAGATGATCGGCTCCTACTCGGTGGGTCCGTCGCTGGCGCAGCTGAAGGACGATATCGATGTCGCCTCGTTGTTTGACGCAATCAGCACCGGCCTGACCAAGGGCCAGCCGAAGATGACGGAAGCTGACGCGACCGCCACCATCCAGGCCTTCATGGGTGCCAAGCAGGCTGAAATGCAGGCCAAGGCCGCCCAGGCTGCGCAGACCAACCGCACGGAAGGCAACGCATTCCTCGCCAAGAACAAGACCCAGCCGGGCGTGGTGACCACCTCGTCGGGCCTGCAGTACCAGGTGATCCGCCCGGGTAGCGGCGAGCGCCCGCTGCCGAGCAGCAAGGTGCGCGTGAACTACGAAGGCAAGCTGCTCAACGGCACCGTGTTCGACAGTTCCTACGGCCGCCAGCCGGCCGAGTTCGGTCTGGACCAGGTGATCAAGGGCTGGACCGAAGGCGTCGCGCTGATGCCGGTCGGTTCGAAGTACCGCTTCTGGATCCCGGGCGAACTCGCCTACGGTGAGAACGGCACCCCGGGCGGCCCGATCGGCCCGAACGCGACTCTGACGTTCGACGTCGAGCTGCTGGGCGTTCTGCCGTAAGTCATTCAGGAGCGAATACGGATATGCGCGTTGCGATTTTTGGTACCGGCTACGTTGGACTGGTGACCGGTACCTGCCTGGCCGATGTTGGTCATCAGGTGGTCTGTGTCGATATCGACCAGGCCAAGGTGGATGGCCTCAACCAGGGCATCATCCCGATCTATGAACCCGGCCTGGAGCCGATGGTGAAGGCCAACCATGCCGCAGCGCGGCTGGCGTTCACCACGGATGCCGCGGCCGCCATCGATCACGGTCAGGTGGTGTTCATCGCCGTTGGTACGCCGCCGGACGAGGATGGCAGTGCCGATCTTCAATACGTGCTTGCCGTAGCCCGAACCATTGGTCGGCACATGAGTGTGCCGACCGTGGTGGTGAACAAGTCGACGGTGCCGGTCGGCACCGCCGACAAGGTGCGTGCCGCCATTGCCGAAGAGCTGGCCGCGCGTGGCGCGGACATCGCCTTCGACGTGGTGTCCAACCCGGAATTCCTGAAGGAAGGCGATGCGGTTGCGGACTGCATGCGCCCGGACCGCATCATCATCGGTGCGGCGAACGAAGAGTCGGTGGCGGTGATGCGTCGCCTGTACGCGCCGTTCAACCGCAACCACGACCGCGTGGTGGAAATGGACGTGCGTTCGGCCGAACTGACCAAGTACGCCGCCAATGCGATGCTGGCGACCAAGATTTCGTTCATGAATGAAATCGCCAACATCGCTGAACGCGTCGGTGCCGATGTCGAGCAGGTCCGCCAGGGCATTGGTTCGGATCCACGCATCGGCTGGCACTTCATCTATCCGGGTGCCGGTTACGGCGGCTCGTGCTTCCCCAAGGACGTGCAGGCATTGGCCCGTACCGCCCAGCAGTATGGCCTTGAGCCGAAGCTGCTCAATGCGGTTGAAGCGGTCAACGATGCGCAGAAGGGTCATCTGTTTGCCCTCATCCAGCGTCATTACGACAAGGGCGAGGACGAGGGCGTGCGTGGAAAGACCTTCGCCGTATGGGGTCTGGCCTTCAAGCCGAACACCGACGATATGCGTGAGGCCTCCAGCCGTCGACTGCTGGCGCAGCTGTGGGAAGGCGGTGCGACGGTGCGTGCCTACGATCCGGAGGCGATGCACGAGTCGCAGCGCATCTTCGGCGAACGCGATGACCTGGTGTTCTGCAACAGTGCCGATGAAGCACTGCAGGGTGCCGACGCGCTGGTGGTGGTGACCGAGTGGAAGCAGTTCCGCAGCCCCGACTTCCAGAAGCTGCGCGAGCAGCTGAAGGATGCGGCGGTGTTCGACGGCCGCAACCTGTATGAGCCGGGCGAAGTGGAAGCCGCAGGTCTTGCGTACTACGGCATTGGCCGGGGGCGCTCGTTGCATGTCTGATCTGCCCACTGAACGCGAGCAGGCGCTGGAAGCGCGCCTGGTCGAGCTGGAAATGCGCGTGTCCTTCCAGGAACAGGCGCTGGCCGAGCTGAGCGACGCGCTGGCTGATGCCCGCATGCAGGGCATGCGCAACGCCGATGTGCTGCGCGTGCTGCTGGAAGACCTGGGCAAGGTCCGCAACGCACTGAATTCTTCCGATCCGGCGAGCGAACCGCCGCCGCCGCACTACTGATCCGAATCCTATGAGCGATACCCTCCGCGACCAGCTGATGGGCCTGGGCTTCAAGCCCGCGCCCAAGCCCGAGCGCAAGAATGATGGCCCCCGCCGTGATGGCCGCCCGCAGGGCAAGGGTGGCAACGGCAACGGCAATGGAAAGCCGCAGGGCGCAGGCAAGGGCGAGCACAAGCCCGGTGAGCGTCGTGGGCAGGGCCATGGCGCGGGCAAGCCCGGCGGGCATGCGCGCGGTGGCCAGGGCCAGCAGGGCCCGCGCAAGCCGCGCAGCACCGAAGAGATGGACCTGGCCAAGGCCTATGCCATCCGGGCGCAGCGGGAGAAGGAAGAGCGCATCGAGACCGAGCGCCTGAAGCAGGAAGAAGCACGCGTGCGCCGCGAGGCGAAGGCCAAGCTGGAAGAACTGCTGAAGGACAAGAGCCTCAACGCCGAGGCAGCGGACATCGCCCGCCACTTCCCGTATGGCGGCAAGATCAAGCGCATCTATGTGACCGCCGAACAGCTGACCGCGCTCAATGCCGGTGAGCTGGGTGTGGTCCAGCTCAATGGCCGCTACCTGCTGGTAACGGCCGACGTGCTGGCACAGTCCGAGGCGGTGTTCGCTGCCTCGGTGGCGCTGAAGGTCGATCCGAATGCGCCGGCCGAGGAAGATCCGTATGCGGATCCGCAGTACCAGGTGCCGGACGACCTGGTCTGGTAAAGGCGCAACCACCGCGGACGGCATTGCCTCCGCGGTTGGGGGGAAGGGATGACCGCTGATCCAAGCCGCGGCTACGTGCCGCACATTGACGGCCTGCGCGCGATTGCCGTGCTGGCCGTCATCGTGTTCCACCTGGACCCGGCCTGGTTGCCGGGCGGGTTCACCGGCGTAGACGTGTTCTTCGTCATTTCCGGGTTCGTGGTCAGCGCGTCGGTGCACCGGCTGCCGCCGTTGTCGCTGTGGCAGTCGATGCTGCGCTTCTATTCGCGTCGCATCCGCCGCATCGCACCTGCGCTGATCAGCTGCCTGCTGTTGACCGCCGTCGGCAGCGTGCTGTTCATTCCCGAGTCCTGGCTCAGCGAGGCCAGTGACAAGACCGCGCTGATGGCATTCTTCGGCTTCAGCAACTGGGTGCTGGCGCTGATCGGCAACGATTATTTCGCGCCCAAGGCCGAATTCAATCCCTATACCCATACCTGGTCGCTGGGCGTGGAGGAGCAGTTCTACCTGCTGTTCCCGCTGCTGTTCCTGGCCTGGGCGCGCGGCGTGCGCGGGCGTTGGATCAGCCTTGGCCTGTTTGCCGTGGTCAGCGCGGCGTCGCTGCTGCATGCGGCGGTGCTGGGCCTGCGCGAGGCGCCGCCATCGTGGGCGTTCTACGCCACCACTACGCGGCTGTGGCAGCTGGGTGTTGGCGTACTGCTGTTCCAGCTGCTGCATGTTCGCCAGCCAGTGGATGCGGTGACGACGATTGCACTGAAGCGCGCTGCGCCCGTGTTCTCGCTGCTCGCGATGGTGGCGCTGGCCTTGCTGTGCTGGGCATTGTGGACCGCACGGGCCGGACGTTCGCCGTGGCCTGATGGCCTGCTGCCGACCTTTGCGGCGGCAGGCCTGCTGTGGGCGCTGCATCATCATCCCCGGTCCTGGGTGGCACGCCTGTTGGCCAGCAGGCCGATGCGCTCCATCGGCCTGCTGTCGTACTCGCTGTATCTGTGGCACTGGCCGGTATTCGTGCTGATGCGCTGGACCGTGGGCCTGCAGACACCCCTGCAGATGAGCGCTGCGATGGCGCTGGTGCTGCTGCTGTCGTGGTTGTCGTGGCGCTGGGTGGAGCAACCGTTCCGGGGCCCCTTGGCGCAGCGTCTGCGCCCGGGTCGCTGGGTACTGGCAGGTTCGGCTGTGCTGCTGGTCGCGGCCGGCACCCAGACGCTGCTGTACCTGCAGGCACCGCAGATATCACTGAGCACGGTCAGTCGGCATCCCGGCGACTGGTATCCCAACGGCAAGAGCGTGGCAGGCGACTATCCCGACTGCAGCCTGGTGACCACCAAGCGACGCTTCGAAGGTGGCAGCATGCGGACCTATGCGCGTGGTGACTGCGATCGGCCGGCGCCTGCCGGTGCGCCGAAGCAGGTGTTCGTTGCTGGCGATTCGCATGCAATGGCCTACATCGAGCTGCTGCAGCGGCTGGCGCTTGAGAGTGGCTCGGAGGTAATTCTCTACGGTCGTGGTGGATGCCCGCAGGTGAGCCTGCAGAAGTGGCGCGGCGCGGGTGCCGGTTGCAGTGATTTCGACGCAGCGATGCTCGCCGATGTCACGCAGCGTGCGCAGCCAGGTGATGCCGTGGTGCTGGTGTCGCTGCGGATACCGCGCTTGTCCGATCAGTTCGTATTGTTCGATGCGCAGGCGCAGCTGGCGGGCGAGGTGACCCCGGAAGCCACTGCAGGACGCGAGGCCGAAGTGGCCGAGGCGATCACCCAGTGGAAACCGTTGGCCGAGCGCGGTGTGCGAATTGTGCTGGAGGCGCCCAAACCGGTGCTGCCGGCGCCGCCGTATCGCTGTTCGGACCGCTTCAACGCGCGCAACGAGATCTGCCGCAATGGCCTGGACAGCACGCGTGAGGCGATGGAAACGCTCCGTGCGCCGATGCTGGGCAGCCTGCAGCAGGTGGTCGATGGCCTGCCAGGGGGTGTGCTGTGGGATCCGATGCCGGTGCTGTGTGATGACGTGCTGTGCCCGGCGCAGCGCGATGGCCGGCCGTTGTTCTTCGATGGCGATCACCTCAGCGCGCATGGCAACCGTGTGCTGCTGCCGTCGCTGCAGCAGGTACTGCTGCAGCAGTAGGACCGCGCCGGCGTCAGGCCTTGAAGCGGCTCCGGCGTGCGCGGATCAGTGGCAGGCTCGGTGCGAAGAAGCACAGCAGTGCGCCGACCAGGGCAAACGACACCGGACGAGAAACCGTCAAAGTCCAGCGCAATGATGAAGCGAAAAGGGGACGGAGGGGATTAAGTCGTTTTGGGCACAAACGACTTAATCCCCTCCGTCCCCTTTTTGTGTCATTCGGGGTCGTAGTCGAGGTTGGAGGCCAGCCAGCGCTCGGCCTGGGCGCGGTCCACGCCCTTGCGGCGGGCGTAGTCGCTGACCTGCTCGCGGCTGAGGCGGCCGACCACGAAGTACTGGCTCTGCGGATGGCTGAAGTAGTAGCCCGAAACGGCCGCCGTAGGCAGCATCGCAAAGCTCTCGGTCAGTTCCATGCCGGCGTTGGCTTCGGCCTGCAGCAGGTCGAACAGGCGCCGTTTCTCGCTGTGCTCCGGGCATGCCGGGTACCCTGGCGCCGGGCGGATGCCACGGTACTGCTCGTCGATCAGCGCCTCGTTGTCCAGCGTCTCGGCGTGCTCATGGCCCCAGAATTCGGTACGCACGCGCTGGTGCAGGCGCTCGGCCAGCGCTTCGGCGAAGCGATCGGCGAGGGCCTTCAGCAGGATCGCGTTGTAGTCATCGTGGTCGGCTTCGAAGCGCGCTACGTGCGCGTCGATGCCGATGCCGGCAGTGACGGCGAAGGCGCCGATCCAATCCTGCTTGCCGCTGTCGGCCGGGGCGATGAAATCGGCCAGGCAGAAATCCGGGCGCTCGGCCGGCTTGTCCACCTGCTGGCGCAGGAAGTGCAGGGTGGTCTCGCCCTGCGGGTGCTGCACGCGCACGTCGTCGCCGATGCTGTTGGCCGGCCACAGGCCGAACACGGCCTTGGCGGTCAGCCATTTCTCATTGACGATGCGCTCAAGCATCGCGCGGGCGTCCCTGTACAGATCGCTGGCCTGGGTGCCGACGATCTCGTCGGTGAGGATGGCCGGAAACTTGCCGGCCAGCTCCCAGGCCTGGAAGAACGGCGTCCAGTCGATGTAGTCGACCAGTTCGGCCAGCGGGTAGTCGTCAAATACGTGCAGGCCGGGCTGGTTCGGTGCCGGCGGCGTGTAGGTGTCCCAGCCGCCCTGGAATTTCTGCCCACGCGCGTGTTCCAGCGAAACCAGGCGCTTGGCATCGCCACGGTTGCGATGGCGCGCGCGGATCTCGGCATAGTCGGCCTCGTTGGCGGCTACGAAGGCCTCGCGCAGGTCACGCGAGATCAGCGACTGGGCGACGCCGACCGCGCGCGAGGCGTCCTTCACCCACACCGTGGGCGCCTTGTAATGTGGGTCGATCTTCAGCGCGGTGTGCGCGCGCGAGGTGGTCGCTCCACCGATCAGCAGCGGCAGGTCGAAGCCCTGGCGCTGCATCTCCCGGGCCACGTGGCTCATCTCTTCCAGTGATGGAGTGATCAGGCCGGACAGGCCGATCAGGTCGGCGTTGTGCTCGCGCGCGGCATCGAGGATCTTCTGCGCCGGCACCATCACGCCAAGGTCGACCACCTCGAAGTTGTTGCAGGCCAGGACTACGCCGACGATGTTCTTGCCGATGTCATGCACATCACCCTTCACCGTGGCCATGATGATCTTGCCGTTGCTCTTGGCGGTGTCGCCACTGCGCGCCTTCTCGGCCTCGATGTAGGGCAGCAGGTAGGCCACGGCCTTCTTCATCACGCGCGCGGATTTCACCACCTGCGGCAGGAACATCTTGCCGGCGCCGAACAGGTCGCCGACCACGTTCATGCCATCCATCAACGGACCTTCGATCACGTCCAGCGGGCGGCTGGACGCCTGCCGGGCCAGTTCGGTGTCTTCTTCCACGAAGGCATCCAGGCCGTGCACCAGCGCGTGCGCCAGGCGCTGCGCCACCGGCTTCTCGCGCCAAGCGAGGTCTTCGGTCTTCGCCGCGCCCTTCTTGCCCTTGTAGCGCTCGGCGATTTCCAGCAGGCGCTCGGTGGCATCGCTGCGGCGGTTGAGGATCACATCCTCGACGCGCTCGCGCAGTTCCGGTTCCAGTTCGTCGTAGATCGGCATGGCGCCGGCGTTGACGATGCCCATGTCCATGCCGGCGGCAATGGCGTGGTACAGGAACACCGAGTGGATGGCCTGGCGCACCGTTTCGTTGCCGCGGAACGAGAACGAGACGTTGGAAACACCGCCGGACACATGGCAGTGCGGCAGCGTCTGCTTGATGATGCGGGTGGCTTCGATGAAGTCCACCGCATAGTTGTCGTGCTCTTCGATGCCGGTGGCGACGGCGAAGATGTTCGGGTCGAAGATGATGTCCTGCGGTGGGAAGCCGATCTCGTCGACCAGGATGCGGTAGGCGCGGGTGCAGATCTCGACTTTGCGTGCGCAGGTGTCAGCCTGGCCGCTTTCGTCGAATGCCATCACCACCGCGGCCGCGCCATAGCGCAGGACCTTGCGTGCGTGCTCGCGGAACAGCGCCTCGCCTTCCTTCAGCGAGATCGAATTGACCACGCTCTTGCCCTGCAGGCACTTCAGGCCGGCCTCGATCACGCTCCACTTGGAGGAGTCGACCATCACCGGAATACGGGCGATGTCCGGCTCGGACATGATCAGGTTGAGGTAGCGGGTCATCGCCGCTTCCGAATCGATCAGGCCCTCGTCCATGTTGACGTCGAGGATCTGCGCACCGCTGGCCACCTGCTGGCGGGCCACGTCCACCGCTTCTTCGTAGCGGCCTTCCTTGACCAGCTTGCGGAACTGCGCGCTGCCGGTGACGTTGGTGCGCTCGCCGACGTTGATGAACAGCAGGTCCGGAGTGATGACCAGAGGTTCCAGGCCGGACAGGCGGGTAGGGCGGACAGGCGTCATGGCAGGCGTCAGCTCAACAGCAATAGGGTGGGAAGTGCGGAACGGTGGCGGCGACATTCATGCGGCCTGCTCCTGGACACCGGGCAGGGCGCGCGGCGGCAGCCCGGCCACGGCCTCGGCGATTGCGCGGATGTGGTCAGGGGTGGAGCCACAGCAGCCACCGACCAGGTTCAACAGGCCATCCTCGGCGAAACCGCGCAGGGTGCTGGCCATGTCCTCGGGCGTCTCGTCGTACTCGCCGAAGGCATTGGGCAGACCGGCATTGGGGTGTGCGCTGACGTAGCAGTCGGCGACCTGCGAAAGGGTTTCCACGTGCGGGCGCATCGCATCGGCACCCAGTGCGCAGTTCAGGCCGATCGACAATGGGCGCGCATGCGCGAGCGACGCGTGGAAGGCCTCGGCGGTCTGCCCGGACAGCGTGCGTCCCGAGGCATCAGTGATGGTGCCGGAGATCATCACGGGCAACCTTGCGCCGCGTGCATCGAAGGCCTCCTCCAGTGCATACAGCGCGGCCTTGGCATTGAGCGTGTCGAAGATGGTCTCGACCATGATGGTGTCGGCGCCGCCGTCGATCAGGCCGTCAATGGCTTCGCGGTACGTGTCGCGAAGCTCGTCGAAGCTGGTGTTGCGAAAGCCCGGATCGTTGACATCGGGACTGATCGAGGCGGTGCGGCTGGTCGGGCCGATCACCCCGATCACGAAGCGTGGCTTGCCTGGTGTGGTTGCAGCTACCGTATCGCAGCAGGCGCGTGCCACCGCTGCGCCAGCCTTGTTCAACTCGTACACCAGGTGTTCGAGGTGGTAGTCGGCCTGGCTGACCGACGTGGCGTTGAACGTGTTGGTCTCGACCAGATCCGCGCCCGCTTCGAGGTAGGCGGTATGGATGTCGGCGACGATCTGCGGCCGGGTCAGCAGCAGCAGATCGTTGTTACCCTTCAGGTCATGCCCTTCCTGCACGGCGTGGTCGCAAGCGGGGCCATGCACATGATCGTAGCCACCGGCGAAGCGCTCGCCGCGGTAGTCGTCTTCCTGCAGGCCATGGCGCTGGATCATGGTGCCCATCGCGCCGTCGATGATCAGGATCCGCTCGCGCAGGGCGTCGAGCAGGGCGTTGGCACGATCAGGATGCAACCAGGGCAGGGCAGGCATGGCGATCTCGGGCTCAGGGCTTGTTGGCGATCAGTGAAATCACTTCGAAGTGCGGCGGACGCTTTTCGCGGGTGACCGTCTCCAGGCTGGATACCTGCAGGCCGGCCTTGTCGACGAACCTGCGCAGCTCCTTGTCGCTGAAGCCGAGGTTGACGTGGCCGTAGGCCTCGACCGCCGCCTTGTGCTCGTGGCGGGCCAGGCTGCACAGCAGCAGGCGGCCGCCGGAGCGCAGCACGCGCGCGGCTTCGGTCACCGCCTGCGCCGGTTTGCTGGCGTAGGTCAGCGCATGCATCAGCACCACCAGGTCGAAGCTGCCGTCCTTGAACGGCAGCGCATGCATGTCGCCCTCGCGCACTTCCACATTGGGCAGGCGGCGCAGGCGCTCGCTGGCAGCGGCAACCACGCGCGCGCTGGTATCGATGCAGATGTAGCGCTTGGCATGCGGGGCGACGAGTTCGGCCAGCACGCCGTCACCGGAGGCGATGTCCAGCACGTCGCCGGTCT
Organism: Stenotrophomonas sp. 86428_Sma; assembly: GCF_056481585.1. Classification (NCBI taxonomy): domain Bacteria; kingdom Pseudomonadati; phylum Pseudomonadota; class Gammaproteobacteria; order Lysobacterales; family Lysobacteraceae; genus Stenotrophomonas; species Stenotrophomonas sp. 86428_Sma. The sequence goes on along the minus strand of NZ_CM151156.1, from coordinate 3,230,246 downwards.
CCAGCAGCGGCAACGCGGTACGCGCGAGGGCTTCCCAGGTGCGGCCGGGAGAATAGTGGCGCTCCATGTCGCCGGCCACGCTGTCGGCCCAGTTCTGGTCGGAGGCACGGTGGGCCAGCACGGCGGCGACACGTTCAGCGTCCTGCCGCAGCAACGGGTCGTCGCTTCCATTGCTCAAGGCATGCCACAATGCACGCTGCGCCGGGTCCAGCTGGGCCTCGTCGAAGCGGTAATAGGCCGACACGCCCGCACGGCGGTCGCGGACCAGGCCGGCTTCCTTCAGGCGCGCCAGGTGGGTGGACACCCGCGGCTGTGCCAGCCGGGTGATCGCCGACAGTTCGGCCACGGTCAGTTCCTCCTGCTCCAGCAGCGCCAGCAGGCGCACGCGGGTGGCATCGGCGAACACCTTGAGGCGGGTCGACCAGTCTTCCAGATCCATAAATATCTACCTATCGCGATATAGAGATATATTCGCTGAGAACGCCTGCCGCGGTCAAGTCGCTGGCGTACGGAAACTGGCGGGCCCCGGTACAATCGAGGCACCTGGGCGCGCGGTGCGCGGCCCATAACTTCATGTACCCGGGAGGGTGTTGTGGATTTCAGCTTTACTGAAGAGCAGTTGATGCTGCAGGACGTGGCGCGGCGCATCGCGCAGGAAAAGATCGCCCCCAGCGCGGAGCACCATGACCGCACCGGCGAGTTCCCGCTGGACAACATCCGCCTGCTGGGCGAAAACGGCTTGATGGGCATCGAAGTGCCGACCGAATACGGTGGCGCGGGCATGGACCCGGTGGCGTACGTGTTGGCGATGGTGGAGGTCGCCGCCGCCGACGCAGCCCATTCGACCATCATGTCGGTCAACAACTCGCTGTTCTGCAACGGCATCCTCACCCACGGTACCGAGGAACAGAAGCAGAAGTATGTGCGTGCCATCGCCGAAGGCGAGGCCATCGGCGCGTTCGCGCTGACCGAGCCGCAGTCCGGTTCGGACGCCACGGCCATGCGCTGCCGCGCGGTGAAGCAGGCCGATGGCACCTTCGTCATCAACGGCAAGAAGAGCTGGATCACCTCCGGCCCGGTGGCCAAGTACATCGTGCTGTTCGCAATGAGCGAGCCGGACAAAGGCGCGCGCGGCATCACCGCCTTCATCATCGATACCGACAAGGCGGGCTTCGGTCGTGGCAAGACCGAGCCCAAGCTCGGCATCCGTGCCTCGGCCACCTGCGAGATCGAGTTCAACGATTACGTGGCACAGGCCGAAGACGTGCTGGGCCAGGAAGGCGAGGGCTTCAAGATCGCGATGAGCGTGCTCGATGCCGGCCGCATCGGTATCGCCTCGCAGGCCATCGGCATCGCCCGTGCCGCCTATGAAGCGACCCTGGCGTACGTGAAGGAGCGCAAGGCGTTCGGCGCGGCCATCGGTACCTTCCAGATGACCCAGGCCAAGATCGCCGACATGAAGTGCAAGCTGGACGCAGCGCTGCTGCTGACCCTGCGCGCGGCATGGGTGAAGGGCCAGGGCAAGCGCTTCAGCACCGAAGCAGCGGTGGCCAAGCTGACCGCCTCGGAAGCGGCGATGTGGATCACTCACCAGGCCGTGCAGATTCATGGCGGCATGGGGTATTCGAAGGAAATGCCGCTGGAGCGCTACTTCCGTGATGCCAAGATCACCGAGATCTACGAGGGCACCTCGGAAATCCAGCGCCTGGTGATCGCCCGCAACGAGACCGGACTGCGCTGAGTTCGACCGGCCGCGCCGCTGCAACGGCGGCGCGGCCAGTAGATCCACGCCATGCGTGGATACACGGTCTTCTTGGCCGAGCCATACCCGATCTGGTCCAATGCAAGCCGGTTTTTACGCGGTCTGCAAAGATGATCTATCGAGGTTGGGGATTCATGACGCTGGTGACGCCGATTGCAGCCATCCTGCTGCTGGCGTACTTCTTTCCGCATGAAGGCTCCAGGGGCAACACGCCGCTGCCCCAGGTTCTGTTGGGTGCAGGCATCGGCGCAGCGGTGAACGTATTGCTGGGTTTGTGGCTCAACCGTGCGCCCCGGCAGAAGGGTATGGCTGCACCCCATCATTTCTTCTTTGTGCCGATGCAATGGGCTGCATTGGCTCTCGTGGTGGTATGCGTGGTGGTTGCGCTGCTGCGCTGAGACGCCGGCTTGGCATGCGCCAACCTTGGTTGGCATGGATCCAGCGGCGCCAACCAAGGTCGGCGACTACCGGCTTCATGGCACTGACTCGTCCTGCCATAGGTTGACACCGATGGGTGGATGGTCCGGCCGCCGTCAGGCGGCCAAAGACGCCCGATGCATCGCATCGGGCGTCTGCATTTTAAGGGACAGGTGGGGGCGCTCAGCGTTGTAGATGTCTACGGCCTCAGCCACCATCTGGCGGGCTTGCCCCAGGTCCCGTGGGCGATGAAGCAGGAACTCGCACTTGAGGATCCCGTTGACTCGCTCTGCCAGAGCGTTCTGATAGCAGTCGTAGCCGTCGGTCATCGAGCAGGTCAGGCCGTGCCGCGCATGGATCTTCTGGTAGTAATCCGAGCAGTACTGGATTCCACGATCAGAGTGATGGATCAGCTTCTGCGGTGTCTTTCTCCCTTTCAGCGCCATCTCCAGCGCCTGAGCTACCTGCTCTGTCTGTAGCGTTTCGTGCACGCTCCAGCCCACGATCTTGCGCGACCAGGCATCGGTGACCAGGCTCAGATACACGAACTTCCCCTGCGTCGGCAGATAGGTGATGTCCGCCACCCACACCTGCTCGCTACCGGTTGGTATTACGCATCCTTGGCCAGGTTTGAGCAGATTCGGATGCCTGCGAAAGCGATGATGGCTGTCGGTAGTCTTGTGATAAGCCCGACGTTTCGGTACCAGCAGGCGCGCTTCCCGAAGTACGTCAAACAACCGGTCACGCCCCATGGTGATTCCCGCCGCCTGCAGCTTCGGTCCGATCAAATGGTGCAACTTGCGCGTCCCGATCCGTGGCTGCCGCACGCGGCAATCGCTCACCAGCGCCAGTGCTTTGGTCTCGCTGGCGCGTCGTCGTTGATGCCGGCACCCCGCTTGATAGAACGCCTGTCGACTGATGCCGAAATGGCGGCAAGCCCTTGCCACGCTTACGCCTTTGAGGCGCCCTTGCGTGAGGACTTGCCTGAAGGCTTTTTTACGATGCGCACCCCGTAATCCTCTTTGAGGACATCCACGATGGCTTCGAAAAGCTGTGCTTTCTCGTTGGCCTCCCGCAACTGGACCTGCAGGGCCTTGATCTGTTGTTCCGGCGTCAGCGGCGTGGCCGGTCCACTTTTGGGAGAAGTCGTCATGGGGGCAGATGATGCACCACCTGACCAATCCTGCCGACCATGGCGGCGAAGCCACTTCAGAACCGTGCTGCTACCTTGGATACCGTATCGCTCCTGAGCCTTCTTATAGGTCAGTTCTCCACGCTCGACCTGATCGACCACGGACAACTTGAAGGCCAGCGAGTAATCCCGCTGACTGCGCCTGATTGTTGATTTCATTGAACATTCCTTTTCCAGAGGGAAAAGGTGTCAACCCAATTCAGGACGGGTCACACGAATGAAAAAGGCCCCGGATCGCTCCGGGGCCTTTTCGTTTCAACTCACCGCCGGATCAACGATCCGGGCGGTGCGCGGCTTCCGCGTCGCGCTGGCGCTCCATGAATTCCTTGGAGGACTCATCCAGCTTGTCACCCAGCATGCGGCGCACGACCACGAAGAACACCGGGATCATCAGCAGGCCGAGCAGGGTGGCGAACAGCATGCCGCCGATCACGCCGGTGCCGATGGCGTGGCGGGAGTTGGCGCCGGCGCCGGTGGAGATCGCCATCGGGATCACGCCCATGATGAACGCGAACGAGGTCATCAGGATCGGTCGGAAACGCAGGCGTGCCGCCTCGATGGTGGCATCGCGCAGGGTCTTGCCTGCTGCGCGCTGCTCCACCGCGAACTCCACGATCAGGATCGCGTTCTTGGCGGCCAGGCCGATCACGGTGATCAGGCCGATCTTGAAGAACAGATCGTTCGGCAGGCCACGCAGCATCGACAGGCCGAGGGCGCCAAGCACGCCAAGCGGCACCACCAACAGCACCGCCACCGGGATCGACCAGCTTTCATACAACGCGGCCAGGCACAGGAACACCACCACGATCGACAGCACCAGCAGCAGCGTCGCCGCGTTGCCGGCCAGGATTTCCTGGTAGGACATGCCCGACCAGTCGTAGCCGAAGCCAGCCGGCAGATCGTCGTTGACGATGCCTTCCATGGTCTGCATCGCCTCACCCGAGCTGGTGCCCGGTGCCTGCGAGCCGACGATGTTGATCGCCGAGTAGCCGTTGTAGCGGCTCAGCGACGGCGGTGCCGACACCCATTCGGACTTGACCACCGTATTGAGCGGGATCATCGAACTGGTGCCATCGGCGTTCTTGGTCAGGCTGGAGGGGCTGTAGAAGCTCTTCAGCGATTCCTGGCCGGTGCGGTACGGACCATCGGCCTGCATGGTCACGCGCTTGATGCGGCCTTCGTAGAAGAAGTCGTTCACGTACACCGGGGCCAGCATCAGCTGGATGGTGCTGTACACGTCCGACACCGACATGCCCATCGACTGCGCCTGCACGCGGTCGACATGCAGCTGCAGCTGCGGGGCGTTTTCCAGGCCGTTCGGGCGTACGCCCACCAGATGATCGGGCTTCTGCGCAGCCTGGCCAAGCAGGATGTTGCGCGCCTGGGTCAGCTGCTCGTAGCCGGCACCGCTGCGGTCCTGCAGCCACATGTCGAAGCCGCCGAACTGGCCGAGGCCCTGCACGGTGGGCAGGTTGACCACGAAGATCTGCGCTTCCTTGATGCCGTAGAACGCGCCGTTCATGTTCTGGATGAACTCGGGCGCGGTGAACTTGCGTTCCTCCCATGGCTTCAGGCGGATGAAGCCCATGCCCACGTTCTCGCCGGAACCGACGAAGCTGAAACCGGCCACCTGCAGCATGCCTTCATAGCCATCCTGCTTTTCCAGGATGCCACGCATCTGCGCGAACACTTCGTTGGTCTGGCCCTTGGTCGAGCCCGGCGGCAACTGCACGATCGCCAGCGCATAGCCCTGGTCTTCTTCCGGCAGGAAGCTGCCCGGCATGCGGGTGAACAGGAAGCCGCACAGTGCGGTCAGCACCACGAACAGGATCATCCAGCGCGGTGCATGGCGCACCGCCGAAGTGATGTGCCCCACATAGGTATGGCTGATCTTGTCGTAGTACTTGTTGAAGGTGCGGTAGATGATGTTCGGGTTGTCGTTGTGCGTCGGCTGGAGGAAGGTCGCGCACAGCGCCGGGGTGAAGCCCAGAGCCAGGAACGCCGAGAACGCCATCGAGATGGCGATGGTCAGCGCGAACTGCTTGTAGATCTCACCGGCGGCGCCGCCCTGCAGGGCGGACGGGATGAACACCGCGGCCAGTACGACGGTGATCGCCACCACCGCGCCGGTGATCTGGGTCATCGCCTTCTGCGTGGCCGGCTTCGGCGCCAGGCCTTCCTCGGTCATGATGCGTTCGACGTTCTCGATCACCACGATCGCGTCATCGACCACGATGCCGATCGCCAGCACCATCGCGAACAGGGTCAGCTGGTTGATCGTGAAGCCGATCATCCACATGCCCAGGAAGGTGCCGAGCAGGGCCACCGGGATGACCAGGGTCGGGATCAGCGTGGCGCGGAAGTTCTGCAGGAAGATCAGCATCACCAGGAACACCAGGAACACTGCTTCAAACAGTGTCTTGACCACTTCCTGGATGGAGATCTTGACGAAGGTGGTGCTGTCGTACGGCGAGAACCAGGTCACCCCGGACGGGAAGCTGGGCTGCAGCTCGTCCATCTTGGCGCGCACCGCATCGGCCACGTTCAGGGCGTTGGCGCCCGGTAGCAGCTGGATGGCGAAGGCACCGGTCGGCTTGCCGTTGTACTGGGTGTCGAAACCGTAGTTGTTGGCACCGAAGGCAACGCGGGCGATGTCCTTCATCAGCACCCGCGAACCGTCCGGATTTGCCCGCAGGATGATGTTCTCGAACTCCTGCGGCGAACTGAAGCGGCCTTCAGCCGAGACCGTGGCGGTGAAGTGCTGGCCTTCCGGCGACGGGTCCGAACCCAGCGCACCGGCAGCGAACTGCACGTTCTGCGCACGCACCGCGGCGAGCACCTGGCTGGCCGACAGGCCATAACCCTGCATCTTCTCCGGGTTGAGCCAGATGTTCATGGCGTACTCGGAACCGAACTGCTGGGTGCTGCCGACGCCGGGAATACGCGAGACCTGATCGAGCACGCGCGAACCGACGATGTCGTTCAGGGCGTCACGGTTGATGGCCGGCGTATCGGACTGCAGCGCGATCACCATCAGGAAGCCGGCGTTGGCCTTGGCCACCACCACGCCCTGCTGGGTCACTTCCGAAGGCAGGCGTGGCGTGGCCAGCGAGACCTTGTTCTGCACCTGCACCTGGGCGATGTCCGGATCGGTACCGGTCTCGAAGGTCAGGGTGATCTGCGCACGGCCGTTGGAGGCGGACGAGGAGCTGAAGTACAGCAGGTGATCGATACCGGTCAGCTGCTGCTCGATCACCTGGGTGACCGATTTCTCGGTGGTGTCCGCACTGGCGCCCGGGTAGGTCGCCGAGACGGTGACCTGCGGCGGGGCGATGTTGGGATAGGACTCCACGCCCAGGTTGAGGATCGCGATCACGCCGCTGAGCGAGATCAGGATCGCAACCACCCAGGCGAAGACTGGATGTTCGATGAAAAATTTAGGCATGACGGAAGGTTCCCGTTACTGCTTGTTCGAATCGTTGGCGGCCGGCTTGGCCGCGTCGGCCGGTGCCTTGCCTGCGGCCGGTGCTGCGCCCGCCGGAGCGGCGCCGCCTGCGGCAGGCTTGCCGTTGGCGTCCTGCCCCGGGGTCCACGGCTTGGCCACCGCCGGTGCACCTTCCTTGACCTTCTGCACGCCGGCCACGATCACCTTGTCACCGGCGGCCAGGCCGTCGCTGACCAGCCAGTTGCCGTTCTGCGCGCCATCGGTCTTCACGTTCTTGCGCACCACCTTGCCGTCGGCACCGACCACCATCACGTAGCCGCCGGTGGTGTCGCGCAGCAGCGCCTGCTGCGGCACCAGGTAGGCGTTGTTGCGCTCGCCGAGGTTGGCCTGGAAGCTGACGAAGGCGCCGGGCAGCAGGATCTGCTGCGGGTTCGGCAGCAGCGCACGCAGCGACACCGCGCCGGTGGCCGGGTCGACCGTGGTCGAAGAAAAGTCCAGCGTGCCCGGCTCGCTGTAGGTGCTGCCGTCGGCCAGCTTGACGTTGACCGTGGCCTTGCCGTCACCGGACAGCGCCAGCGCACCCTTGGCCTGCTGCGCGCGCAGCTGGGTCAACTCGTCCACGCTCAGCGAGAAGTTCACGTACAGCGGGTCGAGCTGGTCGACAGTGGTCAGCAGGGTCACATCGCCCTGGCCGACCAGTGCGCCTTCGGTGACCTGCTGCTTGTTGGCCACACCGCTGATCGGCGCGGTCACTTCGGTATAACCCAGGCTGATGCGCGAAGAGGTCACCGCCGCTTCGGCCTGCTTGACCGCGGCCAGCGCGGTGCGCTCGGCCGATTCGGCGTTGTCCAGGTCGGATTTGGAGACGAACTGCTGCGGCGCCAGCGAACGCGCGCGGTCCGCGGCCACCTTGGCATTGGCGTAGGTGGCGCGGGCCGAGGCCAGCTGGGCCTCGGAGGCATTGAGCGAAGCACGCAGCGGCGCCGGGTCGATCAGGAACAGGGGCTGGCCCTGCTTGACCTGCGAGCCTTCCTGGTAGACGCGCTTGAGCAGTACGCCCGGCACGCGCGCGCGGACGTCGGCGCTGCGGAACGGCGACAGGCGGCCGACCAGCTCACGCTGCAGCGGCAGGGTCTGCGGCTTGGCGTCGATCACGCCCACCTCCGGCGGCGGGGGCGTCTGCTGTTCCGGCTTCTTGCAGGCAGCCAGCGCGACAGCAACGGCGCACGTCAAGGCAAGGGTGCGGAGTGGGGCGGTCATCAGGAGGAACTCCGGGGTTGGTTTGAAGACGGGGCCGCCGACGGCTGAGGCGCGAAGGCGCGCAGGAAGCTGTCGACGGAGAACTCTGCCCAGCGCCGACGCAGCTGCGCGTCATCACGATGGGGGGTATGGAAACGCTGTTTGTCGAAATCCTGACCGGCGATCATGCTCAGCAGCAGTTCGGCCATGAAGTGCGGGTCGTCATGCCGGAGCTGGCCACGCATGCAAACGGTTTCAATCCATTCAGCAAGATGAAGCGTCAGCGCGCCGGCGCCATGCCGGTACAGCGTACGCGCCTCTTCGGGAAACTGGGCCGCGTCGGCGGCGATCAGCCGACAGGCCTGCCCTACGTGCGGTTGGTTGAAATGCTCCAGGAAGTCGGTGGCGAACTGGAGCAGGCTGGCACGCAGGTCGTCAGTGCGGAGTGCACGAACCATGGCTCCGGTAGCGTGGCCGACATGGCGCTGCATCACCCGGCGCAGCAGTTCCTGCTTGTTGCCGTAGCGCGAGTACAGGGTCTGCTTGGAGCAGCCGGCATGCTGGGCCACCGCGTCCATGCTCATCTGCATGCCCTGCTGGGCCAACAGCTCGCGCACGGCATCGAACACGCGCTCATCGCGTGCGTCGAGGGCAACGGGGAGGTAGGCCGGGTTCACGCGGTGGACTATACCGTCCAGTTCAGGATTGTGGAATCGAATCGGCGTCGCCGCGTGTGTCTTCCGGTAACACGCTTTGCCGATCCTGTCGGCAGTGCTGAAGCGCGCACCAGCACCATGCCGGTGCGAACTGAATAGGCGTCTAAACCGCAGCAAACCCGAATCTGGTTATTCCGTCCTGCAGCAAGGCCTTTTCGTGCGGTAGGGCTACAATTTCATTTTCCCAACTGAGCAAGCGCATCGCTCTGCCATGAAACCGCAAAAAACCGCAGCCAAGACCGTGAAAAACAAGACCAAACCAGCAGAGTCGGAGGTCGCAGTGACCGCTGGTTTCTCCCTGGAGCCGGTGTACACGGCATTGCGCAAGCGTTACCCCGCGGCCGCACAGGCCGAAGCGGTGGCCTTCGCCACTGACTTCTACAAGCGCATGGAGTCGGACGAGTTCCCGCACCACAGCGCTGAAGAGTGGGCCGCTCTCGCGGCTGAGACGCTGGAATTCGCCCGTGCCCGCAAGGCCGGCAAGGCCAACGTCCGCGTGTTCAATCCGACCGCGAAGGCCAACGGTTGGGAATCGCCGCACACCGTGCTGCAGATCGTCAACGACGACATGCCATTCCTGGTCGACACCGTCACCATGTCGCTGGCCGAACAGGGCGTGGGTGTTCACGTGTTGGGCCACCCGGTGCTGCGCTTCACCCGCGACAAGGCCGGCAAGCTGGTCAAGGTCGGCGAGGGTGATGCCGAGTCGGTGATGCTGCTGGAGATCGACCGCCAGCCGGCCGAAGCCATGGCGGCCATCGAGCAGGCCATCAGCAAGGCGCTGGACGAAGTGCGTGCGATCGTGCGCGACTGGCAGCCGATGAAGGACAAGGCGCTGGCGCTGGCCGACGACCTGGGCAGCCGCCAGCTGCCGGTCGACGACGCGTCGCGCAAGGAAGCACAGGAATTCCTGCGCTGGGCCGCCGACAACCACTTCACCTTCTTCGGCTACCGCGAGTACCGCGTCGAGAAGCAGGGCAAGGAAGAGGTGCTGGCGCCGCTGAACGACACCGGCCTGGGCCTGATGCGCGGCAAGGACAAGTCCGCCGCACGTCCGGTCAAGACCCTGGCCGCGCAGGGCCTGAACACCACGTCCGGGCTGAAGGACGCGCTGATCCTGACCAAGACCAATGCCCGTTCGCGCGTGCACCGCGCCGGCTACATGGACTACATCGGCGTGCTGGAATTCGACGCCAAGGGCAAGATCATCGGCGAGCAGCGCTTCCTCGGCCTGTTCACCTCCAGCGCCTACAACCGTCGCCCGTGGGAAATCCCGCTGGTGCGCCAGCGCCACGAGCACGTGATGAAGCAGTCGGGCCTGGCCTCGGCCAGCCACAGCGGCAAGGCCCTGCGCCACATCCTGGAAACCCTGCCGCGCGAAGAACTGTTCCAGTCCAGCGAGGACGAACTGTTCCGCACTGCCATGGGCGTGCTGGGCCTGCAGGAGCGCGTGCGCAGCCGCCTGTTCCTGCGCCGCGACAAGTACAGCCGTTTCATCTCCGCGCTGGTCTACCTGCCGCGTGAGCGCTTCAACACCGACGTGCGCCTGCGCATCGAAGCGATGCTGAAGGACGCGCTGCACGGCGAGTACGTCGACAGCTCGGTGGTACTGGGTGAATCGCCGCTGGCCCAGGTGCACCTGATCGTGCGCCCGAAGCCGGGCGAAATGCTGGACGTCGATACCGCCGAACTGGAGCAGAAGCTGGCCCAGGTGCTGCGCAACTGGCAGGACGACCTGCGCGAAGCGCTGGTGACCCGCCATGGCGAAACCGAAGGCCTGCGCATCGCTGCCCGCATCGGCAAGGCACTGCCGGCCGGCTACATCGAAGACAACAGCACCGCCGTTGCCGCCAACGATGTCAGCCAGCTCGATGCCCTGACCGGCCCGGACGACCTGCGCCTGAGCCTGCAGGCCGTGCCGCGCGAAAGCGGCGATGGCCTGCGCCTGAAGCTGTATCGCCAGCTGGACGACATTCCGCTGTCGGACGCGCTGCCGATGATGGAAAACATGGGCCTGCGCGTGATCGCCGAGCGTCCGTACCGCCTGTCGGTCGACAACGCGCCGGTGTACGTGCAGGACTTCGAGGTCGAGTCGACCGCCGGCGCGATCGATGCCGCCAGCGTCGATGAAGCCTTCGGCGAGACCTTCGCCCGCGTCTGGCATGGCGATGCCGAGAACGACGGCTTCAACCGCCTGGTGCTGGCTGCCGGCCTGCACTGGCGCCAGGTCGCCATGCTGCGCGGCTACTGCAAGTACCTGCTGCAGACCGGCGTGCCGTTCTCGCAGGCCTACGTGGAAGGCACCTTCGCGCGCTACCCGCTGCTGGCCCGCCTGCTGGTCGAGCTGTTCGAAGCCCGCTTCGACCCGGCTACCGGCCATGAGAGCAAGGACGATATCGCCGCCGGCCAGGCCCAGCTGAAGGCCCACTTCGATGTGCTGGCTGCTGGCGACGACGCCACCCTGAAGGTGCTCAAGACCGTGGTCGACGCCCGCAAGGGTGACCGCGACGCGCAGATGCAGGCCGCGCGCGATGCGCTGCTGAAGCTGATGGACCGCGTGTCGAGCCTGGACGAGGACCGCATCCTGCGCTCGTTCATGGGCGTGATCGATGCGACCCTGCGTACCAGCTACTACCAGACCGATGCCAACGGCCAGCACGGCCATGTCATCAGCTTCAAGTTCGATTCGGCGCTGGTGCCGGACCTGCCGAAGCCGCGCCCGTACCGCGAAATCTTCGTCTACGGCCCGCGCGTGGAAGGTACCCACCTGCGCTTCGGCGCGGTCGCCCGTGGTGGCCTGCGCTGGTCGGACCGTCGCGAAGACTTCCGTACCGAAGTACTGGGCCTGGTCAAGGCGCAGATGGTCAAGAACACCGTCATCGTGCCGGTCGGCGCGAAGGGCGGCTTCTTCGCCAAGACCCCGCCGGTGAACGGCGACCGCGACGCGATCTTCGCCAACGGCGTGGCCTGCTACAAGCTGTTCATCCAGGGCCTGCTGGACATCACCGACAACATCGTCAACAACAAGATCGTGCCGCCGGTGGATGTCGTGCGCCACGACATGGACGATCCGTACCTGGTGGTGGCTGCCGACAAGGGCACCGCGACCTTCTCCGACATTGCCAACGGCCTGGCCATCGCGCACGGCTTCTGGATGGGCGATGCCTTCGCCTCCGGTGGTTCGGTGGGTTACGACCACAAGGGCATGGGCATCACCGCACGCGGTGCGTGGGAGTCGGTCAAGCGCCACTTCCGTGCGCTGGGCCGTGACAGCCAGAGCCAGGACTTCACCGCAGTCGGCGTCGGCGACATGTCCGGCGACGTGTTCGGCAACGGCATGCTGCTGTCGCGCCACATCCGCCTGGTCGCTGCGTTCGATCATCGCCACATCTTCCTGGACCCGAACCCGGATGCAGCCACCACGTTCGTCGAACGTGAGCGCCTGTTCACCGTGCCGCGTTCGAGCTGGGCGGACTACGATGCCAAGCTGATCAGCAAGGGCGGCGGCGTGTACCCGCGCAGCCTGAAGTCGATCGAGATCACCCCGCAGGTGCGTGAAGTGCTGGGCCTGGACGAGAACGTCAAGGCGCTGTCGCCGAACGACCTGATGAGCGCGATCCTGAAGGCACCGGTCGACCTGCTGTGGAACGGCGGCATCGGTACCTACGTCAAGGCCGCCAGCGAGCAGCACAGCGATGTCGGCGACCGCGCCAACAACGCGCTGCGCGTGAACGGTGGCGAGCTGCGCTGCAAGGTGGTGGGCGAGGGCGGCAACCTGGGCATGACCCAGCTGGGCCGCATCGAAGCCGCCCAGGCCGGCGTGCTGCTCAACACCGACTTCATCGACAACTCGGCCGGTGTCGACACCTCCGACCACGAAGTCAACATCAAGATCCTGCTCAACGATGTGGTGCGGGCGAAGAAGCTGACCGTCGAGCAGCGCAACAAGCTGCTGGCCTCGATGACCGATGAAGTCGCCGAGCTGGTGCTCAACGACAACTACCGCCAGAACCAGGCGCTGAGCCTGATGGAGCGGATGGCGGTCAAGCGCCTGGGTTCCAAGCAGCACTTCATCCGTACCCTGGAGCAGCAGGGCCTGCTTGATCGCCAGATCGAGTTCCTGCCGTCCGATGCCGAGCTGTCGCAGCGCAAGGCACGCGGCCAGGGCCTGACCCGTCCGGAGTTGTCGGTGCTGCTGTCCTATTCCAAGCTGGTGGCGTTCGCCCAGCTGCTGGATTCGGACATTCCGGAAGATCCGTACCTGTCCAAGGAGCTGCAGCGCTACTTCCCGACCCCGCTGCAGAAGAAGTACGCCGACGCAATGGAGCGTCACCGCCTGAAGCGCGAAATCATCGCCACGGCCGTGACCAACCAGACCATCAACCGCATGGGCGCCACCTTCCTGATGCGCATGCAGGAAGACACCGGCCGTTCCATCGCCGAGGTCGCCAAGGCCTACACCATCAGCCGTGAAACGCTGGATGCGCGTGCGCTGTGGGCACAGATCGATGCCCTCGACGGCAAGGTGCCGGAGTCGGTGCAGATCGATGCACTGGAAGTGATCTGGAAGCTGCAGCGCTCGTTCGTGCGCTGGCTGCTGTCGCGCCCGGGCGCGATGCCGGGCATCACCGAAGCGGTCAACCGCTACCAGGGGCCGTTCAACGACATCCGCGTTGCTTCGGGTGTGCTGCCGGATTCGCAGCGTCCGACCTACGAAGCCCTGGTGGCCGAGTGGAAGGAAAAGGGCCTGCCGTCCGCGCTGGCGCAGCAGCTGGCCGAACTGCACTTCCTGGAGCCGGCGTTCGACATCATCGAACTGGCCCGCACCCGCAAGCTGAAGCCGGTGGACGTGTCCAAGGTTCACTTCCGCTTGGGCGACGCCCTGCAGCTGCCGTGGCTGTTCGAGCAGGTCGACGCGCTGGAGGTCAATGGCCGTTGGCACGCCGTGGCACGTGGCGTGCTGCGTGACGAGCTGGCCGCCAACCACCGCAACCTGGCGGGCCAGGTGCTGGGCACCAAGGGCAGCAGTGCTGAAGCGAAGGTGGCGGCCTGGATGGGTCGCGACGACAACAGCCTGCGCTTCACCCTGGCGATGCTGGCCGAACTGGCCGAGCAGAAGACCCTGGACTACCCGACCGTCTCGGTCGCGGTGCAGCGCCTGGGCCAGCTGGCTGCACATGGTGCGTAAGTGATGTACCGCCGGGTTATGCCCGGCGTGTGTTGAACAGAACGGCCCCGCGAAAGCGGGGCCGTCTTGTTTTGCGGCGCATGCCTGGGACGGGTAGTGCCGGCCGCTGGCCGGCAACCCCATGGGCCTCCCCGCAGATAGGCGGTTGCCGGCCAGCGGCCGGCACTACCGGGTATGCTCTTGCTGGCACACCCACCCGGATCCACCGATGAGCGACACCCCCCGCATCGCTTTCCTGGCCAGCACCACCGAGCCCGCGCAGATGGCCCGCGCCGCGATGGTCTCGCGCTATGGCGATCACGCGCCGGAGCAGGCGGACGTGCTGTGCCCGCTGGGCGGCGACGGTTTCATGCTGCAGACCCTGCATCGGCACGGGCACCTGGGAAAACCGGTGTTCGGCATGAAACTGGGCACCGTCGGCTTCCTGATGAACCAGTACCGCGGCGACGACGACGTGCAGGCCCGCATTGCCCGTGCCGAACCGGCCAACCTGCGCCCGCTGGAAATGGTGGCGCTGACCGAGTCGGGCACCAGTACTGGTTCGCTGGCCTACAACGATGTGTCGCTGCTGCGCCAAACCCGGCAGGCGGCGCATATCGGCATCGACCTCAACGGCCAGGAACGTGTGGCCGAACTGATCGGAGACGGCGTGCTGGTGGCCACCCCGGCAGGCAGTACCGCCTACAACTATTCCGCGCACGGACCGGTGCTGCCGCTGGGCTCGCATACCATCGCGCTGACGCCGCTGGCCCCTTACCGGCCGCGACGCTGGCGCGGGGCGATCCTCAAGGCCGACACCGAGGTGCGTTTCCGCGTGCTTGATCCGTACAAGCGCCCGGTCAGTGTTACAGCGGATTCGCACGAGACCCGCGACGTGGTCGAGGTGACCATCCGCGAGTCGAAGGACCGCCGCGTGACCCTGCTGTTCGACCCGGAGCACAACCTGGAAGACCGGATCCTGAGCGAACAGTTCGTTTTTTGACGACAATAGGCGGCCGGCCCCGCCGACCGCTTGAAGGACCCCCACCGATGGGCGACAACTCCCCCCGTTTGCTGACCGTCGCGGTGACCTCGCGCGCCCTGTTCGACCTCGAGGAAAGCCATGCGCTGTTCGAGAGCGATGGCGTGGCGGCCTATGCCGAATTCCAGCGCCAGCACGAGGACGATATCCTCGGGCCCGGCGTGGCCTTCCCGGTGGTGCGCAAGTTGCTGGCGCTGAATCAGGGCGCCAGCCCGGAGAACCCGCGGGTCGAGGTGATCCTGCTGTCGCGCAATTCGGCCGATACCGGCCTGCGCATCTTCAATTCGATCCAGCACTACGGCCTGGGCATCATCCGCGCAACGTTCACCGCCGGCGAGCCGACCTGGCCGTACGTGAAGCCATTCGGCACCGACCTGTTCCTGTCGGCCAACCCCGAATCGGTGCGCAGCGCGCTGCGCCATGGCATCGCGGCGGCGACCATCCTGCCCAAGCCGCCGGGCGAGACCGCCGCTGCGGCGGCCGACCAGATCGATACCGGTCGCCCGGCCGGCCAGCTGCGCATCGCCTTTGACGGTGACGCCGTGATCTTCGGCGACGAGAGTGAGCGCATTTCGCGCGAGCAGGGCGTGGAAGCCTTTGGCCGCCACGAACGCGAGCGCGCCCGCGAGCCGCTCAGCGGCGGGCCGTTCCGTGGCTTCCTGTCGGCGTTGCACACGCTGCAGGAAGTGTTCCCGGCCGGCGACAGTGCGCCGATCCGTACCGCGCTGGTCACCGCGCGATCGGCACCGGCGCACGAACGGGTGATCCGCACCCTGCGTGAGTGGGGTGTGCGCCTGGACGAAGCGCTGTTCCTCGGTGGCCGCCACAAGGGCCCGTTCCTGCAGGCGTTCGGCGCCGACATCTTCTTCGATGATTCGCAGCACAACATCGACAGCGCCCGAGAGCATGTAGCCGCCGGCCACGTACCGCATGGCGTTGCCAACGAAGGATAGGGTCTGGTAGTTGCCAACCTTGGTTGGCGCCGTCCTGGATCCATGCCCACCAAGGTGGGCATCTACCAGAGCGCTGTACCCCGGTAGTCGCCAACCTTGGTTGGCATTGCCGTCAGGCCACGGGTCCGGTCACGGGCTGCCGGACATCCCCAGCTGCAGGTCCACCACCTTCCAGCGCAGGCCCTGCGGTTCCAGCACCACCTTCATCGGCGGCTGGCCGGGGCCGCGATCGACATCGATCACGAAGCGGTCCAGCGCTTCGAAATGATGTTCGGCATGCTTCAGCGGCCGTGCGGGTTCGGTCGCGCCGAAGGCATCGCCGCCCTGCAGTTCATTGCGGCCGCGCTTCCACAGCACGTGACCCTGCAGCATCGCGCCGATCCCGGTCGGGGTCACCATGGTGTCCACCGCGGCACCACCAAGCTGGTCGCCCAGCCCGTACAGCAGGGCACCGAACGGGCTGGCCGCCACATCCGGGCCGGCCTGGCGCACCAGATAGTCATTGAGCTGCGCGCGCAGGCTGCTGCGCACGCGCGGGAAATCGACGTAACGCTCCAGGCGCGCGGTGTCGCGTTGCTCAATGGCCTTGGACAGGCCATTGACGGTCATGTACGGGCCGCCGAACCACCAGGCGGCCAAGGCCAGGACCAGCAGCCCAACGAGTGCGGTGAGTTTCTTCATGCCGCCCAGACTGCCGCAACCGCAGCAGCATGGGGTGAAGACTCAATGACTGGGTGATCCGCCGCCATCACCGAAGGCGCTCACCAGCTGTTGGCGTTCGGCTGCGGTCAGTGCCTCAAGCCGCGTCGCCAGCACTTCGTCCAGGCTGCCGGTGCGGGTGGTGCCCAGGATGCCACTGGCTACGCCGGGATGGCCGAGCGCGTAGGCAAACGCGGTCTGGGCCGGGCGCTGGCTGCGGATGGCGGCGAGTGCCTTCCGCATATTGCGTGCGCTGCGCATCAGTTGACGGCTGCTCGGCTTGAGCCAGGCCCTGGCCAGGTACCAGGCATCCGCCGGTCGTGGCAGGCGCGGGCGTGGTGGCAGCAGATGGCCCTGCGCCAGCACGGTGCCGGCCAGCACGCCGATGCCCACCGCGTGCAACTGGTCGATGAGGGGTTCACGGTCCTGCTGCAGGGCGTTGTAGTCCAGAAGCACCACGTCGAACAGCGTGGGATGGTCGATCATCCAGCGCAGGGTCGATGCCGTGTGCGTATTGATGCCGGTGTGCCGGATCAGCCCACGTTCGCGCAGGCGTTGCAGCGCGGCCAGCAGGTCATCGTTGATGTCGTGCTGGCTGGCACCGTGCAGCTGGTAGATATCCAGGTAATCCAGGCCGAGGTTGCGCAGCGAAGCCTCGCAGCTGGCAGTGATGGCTGCCGGCGAGAAATTGCGTTGCTCGGCGCCGCTGACGCCGGCCTGGCCGGTCAGTGTGCCGCCCTTGCTGGAAATCACCAGCGACTCGCGCGGGTATCGCTTCAGCAACGGGCGCAGGATGCGGCCCAGCCGCGGCTCGGCGTGGAAACCGGAATAGTTGTGGCCGGTGTCCAACAGGTTCACGCCCTGTGCCAGTGCATGCTCGACCACGTGCGCTGCCGACTGTTCCGGGAAGCGGCGATGCCCCCAGAAGCCGGAGCAGCCCAGGCCCACCGGCGAAATCGGCAGGCCGGTGCGGCCCAGCGTGCGGCGTTGCTGTGCCAACGGCATCAGAATTCCAGGTCCAGCGCCGCGCACAGGTAGTCGACGAACGGGCCGAGCGCGGCCAGGTCCTTGCCCAGCGTGGACAGCAGGCGCGGGCCGGTCATGGTGGCGTCGTCCAGCGAGCGCCACATCACCCAGTTGCGGTGCTTGAGGTCGTCGATGAACTCGAAGTCGGCCGGGAAGCCGCGCGGCGGCCGCACCAGCTTTTCGCTCTCCTCGAAATCGAAACGCTTGCGCAGCGCCGGTGCATGCGCGGCGGCCTTCCAGCTGCCCGGGTTGTCGAGGATGAAGTGGCGCACGCGGCGCTGGGTCTCCGGTTCCGGATGCCACAGGCCGGCACCGACGAAGCTCTCGCCCGGCTGCAGGTGCACGTAGAACGAGGGCGCGGCCACCTCGCGGCGGCGCTCATGGAACAGGCGTGCACCCTGCCAGGTCTTGTACGGGGATTTGTCGTTGGAGAAGCGCGCGTCGCGATGGATGCGGAACAGCGAGCCGCCGACGCCGCGGGTATCGGCGCGGAAGTGGTCGCTGACCTCGGCCAGCGCCGGCTGCAGGTCACCCAGCAGGCGCAGGAATGGCTGCCGCACGTGGTCTTCATACTGCTGGCGGTGGTCGTTGAACCACGCCTTGTCGTTATGCCGCGCCAGGCTGCGCAGGAACTTGAAGCTGGCGTCCGAGAAATAGGTACTCACAAGGTCTCCTGCAGGTGCTGGCCCCAGTCGCGCAGCGATTGCAGCAGGGCCTGGCGCCGTGCATCGTCGGGCGCTTCAGCGGCCAATGCATCGAGCTGCTGCTGGTACTGGGGCAGGTTGAGTTCGCCCAGCCCGCCGTCCCCGAGCAGGCGCTGGCGGCGGTAATCCTGCCAGCGCTGGCGTTCAGCCGGTGCGAGGCTGTCGGGATGATTGCGCGCACGGTAACGGAACAGCAGCTCCGGCAGGCGTGGGTCGCGGAAGCGGCCTTCCAGTGCGGCCAGCTGCTCCGGCGCGGTGGTGCGTGCCAGCGCAAGCAGCGGCTTGTCGCCATTGCCGAGGAAGCCGTCGTAGAGCGAGGCATCGACATCGGCCACGGTGGCGGCGCGGGGCTGGTTGTAGACCTGCCGGGCCTTCTCGGCCAGCTGCGGGGCGAACGCGCGCAGGCGTTCCACCTTGGCCTCGATCGCGGCCACGTCCAGGCCGAGGCGCGCGTGGTCATCGGCGCGCAGGTGGTTCCAGGCGATCAGCGCGGGCACCTTGTTCAGGTGCACTTCCTTCAGCGGCACCCGCGCCACGCCTTCGGGCAGCTCGCTGGCGCGCATGTACAGGCGCTGTGCGATCACCTCGGCCGGCAGTTCCAGCAGATCGTCGATCTCGCCTTCCAGGTCGAACACGATCACCCGGTTGTTGATGGTCGGGTGCGCGGCCAGCGGCAGCACCGGGGCCGCGCACAGGCGACTGGCCGGGTAGCGCATGGAAATGTGCAGTACCGGCTTCATCGCGGCCACGTCCAGCAGGCTGCCGACGAAGCGTTTGTCGCGCAGCTTCAGCGCGTACTCCCACAGCCGTGGCTGCGACTGCTTGAACAGGCGTGCCATGCCGATGGTGGCGCGTACGTCGGACAGCGCTTCGTGTGCATCGCCTTCGCGCACGTTGTTGGCCTCGGCCAGGTGCTCGAGCTTGAACGAGGTGGCGCCATCCTCGCGCAGCGGCCACTGGATGCCGTCCGGGCGCATCGCGCGCATCAGCCGCAGCATGTCCAGCAGGTCCCAGCGCGAATTGCCGTTGCGCCACTCGCGTTCGTACGGGTCGTGGAAGTTGCGGAACAGGCCGTAGCGGACGAACTCATCGTCGAAGCGCAGCGTGTTGTAGCCCAGCGCACAGGTGCCGGGGCGCGACAGCTGCTCGTTGATGCGATCGAAGGCCTCGGCCTCGCTGATGCCCTCGGCCAGTGCCTGCTGCGGGGTGATGCCGGTGACCAGCGTGGCCATCGGCGAGGGCAGCAGGTCATCGGCCGGGCGCACGAAGAAGCTGACCGGCGTGTCGATTTCGTTGAGATCGGCGTCGGTACGGATCGCGGCGTACTGCGAGATGCGCGTGCGCCGCGGGTCCTGGCCGAAGGTTTCCAGGTCGTAGAACAGGAAGCTGTCAGCCATCAGTGCGCGCCCTCCAGGACCGGTAGCTGGGCGTGGATCTGTGCTTCCAGTGCGGTCCAGTCGATGTTGTCCAGTGAATCGTGACCGGCGGTGGCGGCCACCAGCATGTCGCGCTGCAGTTCGGTGCGGCGCAGCGCCTCGGCGTACGGCGTGTGCAGGAAAGTGACCATCGTGTAGTGCGGTACGAAGCGGGTCGGCCAGCGCCGCTGCAGTTCCTGTTCCAGCTCGCGCTGCAGCAGGAAGGCGGGATCGGCCACGCGGTCACGCATCTCCAGGTAGTTCTCCAGTGCCATCCGCTGGATGGCACGTGCATTCGGCTTGCGCTCGGCTTCGAACGCGGCGAACGCGCCTTCCAGATCATCCGCCTCCATCAGGTGGCGGGCCAGCGCAACGCAGTCCTCGAACGCGCAGTTCATGCCCTGGCCGTGGAACGGCACCATCGCATGCGCGGCGTCGCCGATCAGCACCGCGCGGCCCTGCTGGTGCCAGCGTTCCAGGGTGAGCGTGCCAAGCAGGCCCGGTGGATGCTGCTCCCAGTCCGCGCGCAGGTTCGGGATCAACGGCAGGGTGTCGGCGAACTCGCGCGCGAACAGCGCCTCGGCCTGCGCCCCGGTATTGACCGTGGCGAAGCTGGGGTCGCCCTGGTTGGGCAGGAACAGGGTGACGGTGAAGGTGCCTTCGTGGTTGGGCAGGGCGATGCACATGTAGTGGCCGCGCGGCCAGATGTGCAGCGCATTGCGCTCGATGCGGAAGCTGCCATCGGCAGCCGGCGGGATCTCCAGCTCCTTGTAGGAGTGGTCGAGGAAGGCGATGTCCTCGCCCAGCGGCGCACGCCGGTTCATCGCCGCGCGCAGGGCCGAACCGGCGCCGTCGGCACCGATCAGGGTGTCGAAGCGGATGTCGTGCGGGCTGTCGTCGCGGTCATCGATGAAACGCGCGTAGCCGGCGTCGAAATCGACGGTGTGCAGGCGGCGATGGAAGTGCACGGTGGCGCCAGCCTGTTCGGCCAGCTCCAGCAGCGTGGTATTCAGATCACTGCGGTGGATCGACCAGATCACTTCGCTGTCATCACGGCCATAGCGCTGCAGCTGCGGTTCGCCGTCGCGCGGGTGCACCATGCGCCCGCGCATCATCACCGCGCGTGCCATCACTTCGTCCTCCACGCCCGCCTGGCGCAGCGCATTGCGCCCGCGCTCGGCCAACGCCAGGTTGATCGAGCGGCCGCTCTCGTAGTCGGCTACGCGCGGATCGCCGCGGCGTTCGTACAAGGTGATGCGCCAGCCCTGGCGTGACAGCAGGATGGCCAGCAGGGACCCGGCAAGGCCGGCACCGATAATGCTCAACGAGCGGGAAGCGTGTGCGATCAACGAACTGTCCAGCAGTAGGGGAGGGGCCGGCTTAGAGGCCGGCCCAGGCTTCCACTTCCTCGACGAAGTGGTGCACGTCCAGGTAGCGGTTGTAGAGCGGCGTGGGCGAGATGCGGATCACGTCGGGTTCGCGCCAGTCGCCGAGCACGCCGATGCCGCGCAGATGCTCGAACAGCGCACGGCCGCGCTCGCGGCCACCGATCACGCGCAGCGACAGCTGGCAGCCGCGGCGCTGCGGGTCAGCCGGCGTGATGATGTCCAGCACGCTGGACAGGCGCGCGCGCACCAGCGCTTCGAGCATGCCGGTCAGCGCCAGCGACTTGCTGCGCAGCGCTTCCATGCCGGCACGCTCGAACAGGTCCAGCGATGCACGCAGCGGGGCCAGGCCGAGGATCGGTGGGTTGCTCAGCTGCCAGCCCTCGGCGCCGATGGCCGGGGTGAACTGCGGCGCCATCTGGAAACGGGTGGATTCCTCATGGCCCCACCAGCCGGCAAAGCGCGGCAGGGTGGTGTCGCGGTGATGGCGCTCGTGGACGAAGGCGCCGGCAACCGCGCCCGGGCCGCTGTTGAGGTACTTGTAGTGGCACCACACGGCGAAATCAGGGGCCACGTCATGCAGGCGCAGCGGCAGGTTGCCGACCGAGTGTGCCAGGTCGAAGCCGATACGCGCGCCCTGCAGACGTGCGGCGCGGGTGATCGCATCGAGGTCGAAGGCCTGGCCGGTGCGGTACTGCACGCCAGGCCACAGCACCAGCGCCAGGCGTGAACCGTGCTCGGCGATGGCATGCTCGATCGCGGTCAGTGAAATCGTGCCGTTGGCCTCGTCCGGCTGCACTTCCACCAGGCACTCGGCCGGGTCGAAGCCATGGAAGCGGATCTGTGCTTCCACCGCGTGGCGATCGGTCGGGAATGCGCCGGCTTCCATCAGGATCACCGGACGCTCGGCCGTGGGCCGGTAGAAGCTGACCATCATCAGGTGCAGGTTCACGCTCAGCGTGTTCATTGCAACCACCTCGCTGGGCAGCGCACCGACCACGCGGGCCAGCTGCGCGCTCACCAGGCGGTGGTAGGACAGCCACTGCGTCGGGCCGGTGAAGTGGCCTTCCACCGCCAGCTCGCCCCACTGCTTCATCACTTCCTGCACGGCCGCCTGCGCGCCACGCGGCTGCAGGCCCAGCGAGTTGCCGACGAAGTAGGTCTGCTCGCCGCCGCCATGGCGCGGAATCAGGAATTCATTGCGCAGCGGGCGCAGCGGATCGGCGGCGTCCAAGGCAATGGCGTGGGTGCGGCTGAGCAGGTCGGACATGGTCGGGCAACAGGCTGCAACGGGACCGCCAGTGTAGCGCCTGGGCCAGGGCCCGGTAGCAGCCGACCCTGCACCAGCGCCGCATGACCCGGTTGTCGCCAACCTTGGTTGGCGCACGTACAAGCAAGCGCCCACCAAGGTGGGCATCTACCAGAGCGGGGGCGAGCATGCGCCCACCAGGGTGGGCGACTACCGTTCGAGGCTCAGCCGACCGCTGGCGCCGGCAGCGGGTCCACGTGCCCGCACTCGCTGCAGGTACGCAGTTCCAGGCTGGCGTGATAGCGCGCGAACACTTTGGGCAGGTCGGTCTCGATGTTCTGCAGCGGGAAATACTCTTCGTGCAGCTTGTGGTTGCAGCGCTCGCAATGCCAGATCACGCCGTCCATCTCGTGCGGCAGGCGCTTGCGCTCGACCACCAGACCGATACCACCGGGCGGGCGCCGCGGCGAGTGCGGAACCTTTGCCGGCAGCAGGAAGATCTCGCCGGCGCGGATCGGAATGTCGCGCACCGCGCCGTCTTCCTGCACCTTCAGCACCATCTCGCCTTCGAGCTGGTAGAACCACTCCGGGCCTTCGTCGTAGTGGAAGTCGGTACGCGAGTTCGGCCCGCCCACCACCATCACGATGAAGTCGCCGTTGTCGATCATCTTGTTGCCCACCGGCGGCTTCAGCAGGTGGCGGTTTTCTTCGATCCAGGCGTGCAGGTTGATCGGCGAAGCGAGCATGGTGGTCATCCGTAAGGGATCAGTCGCGCTTGCCCTTGCGCGGGACGTAGGACAGGGCCTTTTCATAGGCGGGCTGCAGCTCTTCCTGCGAACCGACGTCGATGCCCATCTCGCGCACGCGTCCGTCCTTCAGGCTGTAGACCCAGCCGTGCACCATCAGCTTCTGGCCGCGGGCCCAGGCGTCCTGCACGATGGTCGAGCGGCACAGGTTGGCCACCTGCTCGATCACGTTCAGTTCGCACAGGCGTGCGTGCTTGAGCTCGTCGGTCTCGATCGCATCAAGGATGCCGGTGTGCTTCTGCATCACGTCGCCAACGTGGCGCAGCCAGTTGTCGGCCAGGCCGACGCGGGTGTTGTGCAGGCAGGCATGCACGCCGCCGCAGCCGTAGTGGCCGACGATCAGGATGTGCTTCACCTTCAGCTGGTCCACCGCGTACTGCACCACGCTCAGGCAGTTCAGATCGGTGTGGGCGACCACGTTGGCGACGTTGCGGTGCACGAACACTTCACCCGGGGCCATGCCGATGATCTGGTTGGCCGGCACGCGCGAATCGGAACAGCCGATCCACAGGTATTCGGGGTGCTGCTGCTTGGCGAGCTGGTGGAAGAACTCGGGGTCTTCCTTCTCGATGCGGTCGGCCCAGTCGCGGTTGTTCTGCAGCAGTTTGTGGATGTCTTTCATGTATGGGTCCCTGGCGTCGGGTGGGGGCTCGCCGCAGCCGTCCGGCTGCGTCGTCGCGGGAATCTGGGGCGTTCAGTCGCTGCGGGCGGCCTGTTCGCGGTGCCAGCGCATCCACTGCGCCAACTCGGTGGAAGCGGGGGTGCCCAACTGTTCCAGTTCGGCGATCACCGCGCGCTGGTTCGCATCGGGATGGTTCTGGCTCAGCTTGAGCTTCAGCTGCACCTGTTCGACCTGGAAGCGGAAGCCGACGATGGCGCGCAGCTCCGGGCCATGTTCGGCACGCGTGGCATCGAACTGCCAGGCCTGGCCGACACTCGCTTCGAAGCGGTCGCTGATCGCGCCGACCAGTTCGGCCAGCGCTTCGGCATCGTCGAACGTCTGCAGCTGGCCGCGCAGTTCGGCGGCGGCGTAGTTCCAGGTGGGTACCCGCGCAGCGGGTTCCTTGTCCGGATACCAGCTGGCCGAGACGTAGCCATGCGGACCATCGATCAGTACCTTGGCCGCGCCGCGGTGGCGCGACTGCGGGTTGGCGCGCGCCCAGTGGCCGCGCAGTTCGATCTGGTCGCCGTCACGCCGGTACAGCACCGGCATCCGGGTCAGCTCCGGCAGGCCATCGCTGCCGGGCGTGAGCACGGTAACGAACGGGTCGCGCGCCAGCAGGCGGTCCAGCCAGAGCAGGTCGGTCTCGGCGAAGGCGCGCGGGGTGAACATGCAGGGGTCAGGCGCGCCCGCCCAGCGACTGGATCATGCGGCCGCGCAGGCCCTCATCACTGTCGGCCTGCGGCGGCTGCACTTCATGCAGGCTGAAACCGCGCACCAGCGCGTCTTCCTCGTCCAGGCCGTCGTACTCGACGAACTCGGCGTCGAACAGCTGCGAACGGGCGGTGTCTTCGCTGTCATAGCTCAGCGTGTTGCCATCGCTGTCGAGCACCTCGGCGGTGCCGGCCGGGCGAACGCGCAGGCGCGCCCAGATCAGGGTGTTGCCGAGGCTGGCCAGCCACCAGCTGTCGCGCGAGGCGGAGATGTCATTCATGGAGGTATTACCAGAGCGAGGCCAGCCAGAGCAGGGCGGCCATGCCCAGTCCAGTCAGCAGGGTCAGCAGCGATACCCAGGCCGGCGTCGCCAGCCCGGACAGCGAACGGTCCGGCTGTTGGCGATAGTCACGGCGCAACAGCCAGGCCAGGGCATCGGGCTTTAGGAAGGCGCCGCTGCCGAAGCGCTCGGCGAGCGCCGGATGGCGGTCGCGTACGTGCACCAGGGTCAGTGGCCAGAAGATCACGAAGGCACTGAACCCGGCCACTGCAACGCCGACGAAACAGAGGGCGAAGAACAGGGTCATGGGGTCAGTACCTCCGTGGTCGTGTGGGGCTTAGAAGTCCGCGCTGCCCGGGGCGCGCGGGTAGGGGATCGCATCGCGGATGTTGGACAGCCCGCAGACGTACACCACCAGGCGTTCGAAGCCCAGGCCGAAGCCGGCGTGCGGCACCGAACCATAACGGCGGAAATCGCGGTACCAGCTGTAGTGCTCACGGTCCAGGCCGAACTGGGCCATGCGCGCGTCCAGCACGTCCAGGCGCTCTTCGCGCTGGCTGCCGCCGATGATCTCGCCGATGCCCGGGGCCAGCACGTCCATCGCGGCGACGGTCCTGCCGTCATCGTTCAGGCGCATGTAGAAGGCCTTGATGTGCTCCGGATAGTTGGTCACCACCACCGGGCGGCCGACGTGCTCCTCGGTCAGCCAGCGCTCGTGCTCGGTCTGCAGGTCCAGGCCCCATTCGACCGGGAAGTCGAACTTCTTGCCGGACTTCTGCAGCAGGCTGACCGCATCGGTGTAGTCGATGCGCTCGAACGGCGCATTGATGAAGTCTTCCAGCTTGGTGATCGCGTTCTTGTCCACGCGCTCGGCGATGAAGGCCAGGTCGTCGCCGCGCTCGTTCAGCACCGCGCGGAACAGGTACTTCAGGAATTCTTCGGCCAGGCGCGCGTCTTCGGCCAGGTCGGCGAAGGCGATTTCCGGCTCGATCATCCAGAACTCCGCCAGGTGGCGGGTGGTGTGGCTGTTCTCGGCGCGGAAGGTCGGGCCGAAGGTGTAGACCTTGCTCAGCGCCAGGCAGTAAGCCTCGACATTCAGCTGGCCGGACACGGTCAGGAACGTTTCCTTGCCGAAGAAGTCGCGGCTGAAATCGATCGCGCCCTTCTCGTCACGCGGCAGGTTCACCATGTCCAGGGTGGACACGCGGAACATCTGGCCGGCGCCCTCGGCATCGGAGGTGGTGATGATCGGGGTGCTGATCCAGTTGAAGCCGTTCTCGTGGAAGAAACGGTGCACGGCCTGGGCCAGGCAGTTGCGGATGCGGGTGACCGCGCCGAACAGGTTGGTGCGCGGGCGCAGGTGCGCCACTTCGCGCAGGAACTCCGGCGACATCGGCTTGGGCTGGATCGGGTAGGTGAGCGGGTCTTCGACCCAGCCGACCACCTCCAGCGCGCTGGCCTGGATCTCGAACGACTGGCCCTTGCCCTGCGACTTCACCAGCGTGCCGGTGGCGATGACCGAGCAGCCGCTGGTCAGGCGCTTGATCTCATCGAAGTTGGCCAGGCTGTCGCCGGCCACGACCTGGATCGGCGCGAAGCAGGAGCCGTCGCTCACATTCACGAAAGCCAGATTCGCTGAACCGCGCACCGTGCGCACCCATCCGCGTACCGTGACTTCGCCGCCTTCCGGGATCTTCCCGGCAAGCGCATGTTCAACGCTGACCACCGTCATGACTTGAATCCTCTGCTGATCGACTCGATCTGTGAACACGGGAGTTTACCGGTTGCAGCGTTCTGCTTGCGAGGCATTTTTCGTGGCAACGGCTCCTTATAATGTCCCCGTACCTCTGGAGTAGCCCCATGGCCGTCAGCCTGACCCCCATTGCCTTCGAGCGCGTGCAGCGCTTTGTCGCCCAGACCCCCGGCGCGCTGGGCCTGCGTTTCGGCGTGACCAGGACCGGCTGCTCCGGCTGGGGCCACGTGACCGACCTTGCCCGCGACGAGCGCGAGGGCGACACCGTGTTCGACCAGGACGGCGTGAAGATCTACGTCGACGCCAAGAGCCTGGCGCTGGTGGACGGCACCGTGATCGACTTCGGCAAGCACGGCCTGAGCGAAACGTTCACGTTCAGCAACCCGAACGCCACCGCCGAGTGCGGCTGCGGCGAGAGCTTCACCACCGACGCCGACAAGGCCTGACGCGCGGCTTTGGCGCCCGCTGGGCATGGCCCGGCGCTACCCGCCTGGTGGGTGCCGACCTTGATCGGCACCGGGGGCAGGGCACCCCGGTTCAGAAGGTCGGGTGCCCCCGGTTGCCCGCCATCCCCATCTGCGCCATAATGCGCGGCTTCCTGCCTCCCCGGCGGGAATCCTTGCCCCACCGCGGTATCAACGGCGGGGGGCTGTCCGGCCGCAAGGCCACATCCGAAAGGTAGAAAAAACATGAGTCGTCATTACGAAATCGTGTTCATGGTCCACCCGGACCAGAGCGAGCAGGTCCCGGCCATGATCGAGCGCTACAAGTCGCTGGTCGAGAACGGCAACGGCACCATCCACCGTCTGGAAGACTGGGGCCGCCGCCAGCTGGCGTACCCGATCCAGAACCTGGTGAAGGCCCACTACGTGCTGATGAACATCGAAGCCGACCAGGCCGTTCTGAACGAACTGACCGAGAGCTTCCGGTTCAACGACGCCGTGCTGCGCAACCTGGTCATCAAGCGTGACGAGGCTGACACCGAGCAGTCGCTGATCATGAAGAGCAAGGACGAGAAGGGTGACAAGCCGGAGCGCGGTGAGCGCCGTCGTCGTGACGACGAAGAAGGCGAGTCCAACAACACCGCTGACAACGAAGCCGGCGACGACGCCGCTTCCGCCGCCTAAGGAGCCTTCCCATGTCCAAGTTCTTCCGTCGCCGCAAGTTCTGCAAGTTCACTGCTGAAGGTGTGAAGGAGATCGACTACAAGGATCTCAACACCCTGCGCCAGTACCTGACCGAGAACGGCAAGATCGTGCCGAGCCGCGTCACCGGTACCAAGTCGAAGTACCAGCGCCAGCTGGCGACCGCCGTCAAGCGCGCTCGCTTCCTGGCCCTGATCCCGTACACCGACAACCACGACGTCTGATGCCAGCGGGGCGGCCCGGCGCCGCCCCCGCTGTGCCAGCTATTCGGACAGCCTTTGTTGCGGGGCATCGCCTCGCTAACGAATAACTTATCTGGAGCAATACCATGCAGCTGATCCTCCTGCAGAAAGTCACCAACCTCGGCAACCTGGGCGACCTGGTCGACGTGAAGCCGGGCTACGGCCGTAACTTCCTCGTGCCGCAGGGCAAGGCCGTGCCGGCCACCGAGAGCAACAAGGCCGAGTTCGAAGCCAAGCGCGCCGAATACGAAGCCAAGGCCCAGGCCATCCACGCTGACGCCGAAGGCCGCAAGGCCAAGCTGGAGGGCGCGAGCGTGACCATCGCCGCCAACGCTTCGACCGAAGGCAAGCTGTACGGCTCGGTTGGCCCGCGCGACATCGCCGAGGCCTTCACCGCCGCCGGCCTGCCGCTGGAAAAGAGCGAAGTCATCCTGGGCGAAGGCGCCTTCCGCAACATCGGCGAATACGACGTGCTGGTCCACCTGCACGCCGACGTCGAGACCACCGTCAAGGTCGTCGTCGTCGCCGAAGCCTGATCCCACGCCGCAAGGCCTGGCATCACCGCAGAACGGGCGCCCGCAAGGGTGCCCGTTTTGTTTTTGGCGCCGTTCCGCGGCGTAGGGCCAGGTCCGTCCGACGGGGTGGGGGTGGACAATGTTCCACGCCCATTCGTAGAACACGTCCACATCGGTATACTCAGGGCGTCACACCCGTTCCACGGGCATCGATCCCAACAGGATCAATGGCTTGGAGGGTAAACGCAGGCCGCTTGCCGGCCCCAGTCCGGAACCCCTATGCGTCTTTCCACGATCAAGCTCTCCGGCTTCAAGTCGTTCGTCGATCCGACCACCCTGCACCTGCCGACCAACATGACCGGCGTGGTGGGGCCCAATGGCTGCGGCAAGTCGAACATCATCGACGCCGTGCGCTGGGTCATGGGCGAGAGCTCGGCCAGCCGCCTGCGCGGCGACTCGCTGACCGACGTGATCTTCTCCGGTTCCAATGCCCGCAAGCCGGTCTCGCAGGCCACCGTCGAGCTGATCTTCGACAACTCCGACCACACAATCTCGGGCGAGTACGCCTCGTTCAACGAAATCTCGGTCAAGCGCACGGTCAGCCGCGACGGCACCAGCAACTATTACCTCAACGGCACCAAGTGCCGTCGCCGCGACATCACCGACCTGTTCCTCGGCACTGGCCTGGGCCCGCGCAGCTACTCGATCATCGAGCAGGGCATGATCAGCCAGATCATCGAGGCGCGCCCGGAAGACCTGCGCGTGTACCTGGAAGAGGCGGCCGGCATCTCCAAGTACAAGGAGCGCCGCAAGGAGACCGAGACCCGCATCCGCCACACCCGCGAGAACCTGGACCGGCTGGGCGACCTGCGCGACGAGATCAGCAAGCAGCTCGAACACCTCAAGCGCCAGGCCAGGCAGGCTGAGCAGTACCAGGCCCTGCAGGAAGAGCGCCGGGTCAAGGATGCCGAGTGGAAGGCCCTGGAATTCCGCGGGTTGGACGGTCGCCTGTCCAAGCTGCGCGAAGGGCTGTCGCAGGAAGAGACCAAACTGCAGCAGCTGATCGCCGACCAGCGTGACGCCGAGGCCCGCATCGAGACCTCGCGCGTGCGCCGCGAAGAGGCCGCCGATGCGCTGAACACCGCGCAGGCCGCGGTCTACCAGGTCGGCAGCACGCTGGCGCGCCTGGAACAGCAGATCCAGCACCAGCGCGAACTGTCGCAGCGCCTGCACAAGGCGCGCGACGAGACCCGTCAGGCGTTGGCGGAACTGGGCCAGCACATCAGTGGTGATGAGGCCAAGCTGATGGTGCTGCGCGAAGCGGTGGAGGCCGCGACCCCGCAGCTGGAAGAGCTGCAGGAAGAGAACGAGATCAAGCAGGAAAGCCTGCGCGAGGCCGAAGACCGGCTGGCCAGCTGGCAGCAGCGCTGGGAGCAGCACACCTCGCAGAGTTCGGAGGCCTCGCGCGCCGGCGATGTCGAGCGCACGCGCGTGGACTACCTGGACAAGCAGATCCTCGACGCTGATCGGCGTCGTGAAGCGCTGGCCGCCGAACGCGCCGGGCTGGACGTGGACGCGCTGGAAGAAGCCTTCGAGCAGCTGCACCTGCAGCACGACACGCAGAAGACTGCGCTGGATGAATTGAGCGAAGACGTCGAGCTGCGCAAGCAGGGCGTGGCGGCCGTGCAGGAACAGCAGCGCAATGGCCAGAACGAACTGGCCGAACTGCGCAAGCAGGCCAACGGCCTGCGCGGTCGCCTGGCTTCGCTGGAAACTCTGCAGCAGGCCGCGCTGGGCCAGGAGCAGGGCGCCGCCGTGGCCTGGCTGAAGGCGCGTGGGCTGGACTCGGCGGCGCGTGTCGGCGAACGCCTGGATGTCGATGCCGGTTGGGAAAACGCGGTGGAAAGCGCGCTCGGCCAGTTGATCGAAGGCGTGCTGGTCGATGACCCGGCCAGCCTGGTCGACGCGCTGGGCGAACTGGGCGAGGGCCACATTGCGCTGGTCGCCAACGATGGCGCGGACCTGAAGGTCGCGCCGACCTCGCTGGCTGCACGCGTGCGTGGCCCGGCAGCGATCCGGCGCCTGCTTGCGCACCTGCATGGTGCCAAGGACCTGTCCGAGGCGAAGGCTCTGCAGGCCAGCCTTCCGGAAGGCGATTCGATCATCACCCAGAGCGGCGAACGCCTGGGCCAGGGCTGGCTGCGTGTATCGCGCTCTGGTGCGGCCCAGCAGGGCGCGCTGCTGCGCGAGCGCGAGATCAACGAGCTGCGCGAGCAGATCGAGCAGCTGCAGGACCGCGAGGCCGAGCTGGAAGAACAGCTGAGTGGTTTCCGTGAGCAGTTGCAGGCCGCTGAGCAGCAGCGCGAAGACGCGCAGCGTGGGCTGTACCAGGCCCATCGTGCGGTCTCTGAACTGGCTGGCCAATTGCAGGGACAGCAGGGCAAGGTAGAGGCGGCGCGCACGCGCATCGACCGCATCGAAGGCGAACTGAAGCAGTTGCAGGAAACGCTGGAAGCCAACAACGAGCAGGCGCGTGAAGCGCGCTCGCGGTTGGAAAACGCGGTCAGCAGCATGGGCGACCTGGAATCGACCCGGCAGCGGCTGGAGGGTGAGCGTCGCCAGTTGACCGAGGCCCGCGACCTGGCCCGCGACGCCGCACGTGCGGTGCGCGAGCGCTCGCATTCGCTGGCCCTGACCCTGGAATCGCAGCGTGCGCAGCTGGCTTCACTGAGCCAGGCGTTGGAACGCATGGGTACCCAGCGCGGACAGCTGGATTCGCGACTGGGCGAACTGCACTCGCAGCTGGATGAAGGTGATTCGCCGGTCGAATCGCTGCAGGCCGAGCACCAGAACGCACTGGAAGAGCGCGTGCGGGCCGATCGCGTGCTGACCGAGGCGCGCACGCTGCTGGACGGCATCGACGCCGAGCTGCGCAATTACGAGCAGACCCGCCACCAGCGCGACGAACAAGCGCTGGCCCAGCGCGAGCGTATTTCGCAGCGCAAGCTGGACCAGCAGGCGCTGGTGCTCAGCGCGGACACCCTGCAGGGCGCGGTGGAGAAGGCCGGCTTCGTGCTGCAGGACGTGCTCAACGCACTGCCCGAGGACGCCCGCCTGGGCGACTGGGAGCAGGCCGTGCATCAGATCGATGGGCGCATGCGCCGGCTGGAGCCGGTCAACCTGGCCGCCATCCACGAGTACGGCGAGGCTTCGCAGCGCTCGGACTACCTGGATTCGCAGCACACCGACCTGACCACGGCGCTGGAAACCCTTGAGGATGCCATCCGCAAGATCGACCGCGAGACCCGCGGTCGTTTCAAGGACACCTTCGATCGTGTCAACGCTGGCGTGCAGGCGCTGTACCCGCGCCTGTTCGGTGGCGGCCACGCCTACCTGGAACTGACCGGTGAAGACCTGCTCGACACCGGTGTGACCATCATGGCGCGTCCGCCGGGCAAGCGCGTGTCCAGCATCTCGCTGCTGTCCGGCGGCGAGAAGGCGATGACCGCGGTGGCGCTGGTGTTCGCCATCTTCCAGCTCAACCCCGCGCCGTTCTGCCTGCTGGACGAGGTGGACGCGCCGCTGGACGAAGCCAACGTCGGCCGCTTGGCCAACATGGTCAAGGAAATGAGCGAAAAGGTGCAGTTCCTGTTCGTCAGCCACAACAAAGCGACGATGGAGGCCGCGCACCAGCTGTCGGGCGTGACCATGCGCGAGCCGGGCGTCAGCCGCCTGGTCAGCGTGGACCTGGAAGAAGCCGCGCGATTGGCGGGCGCGGCCTGACGTGCCATCCTAGTTACCTGAATGAACTAGCCGGAGAACCTATCGAATGTCCGACACGGCACTGTTGCGCATCGGCATCCTG
Organism: Stenotrophomonas sp. 86428_Sma; assembly: GCF_056481585.1. Taxonomy (NCBI): domain Bacteria; kingdom Pseudomonadati; phylum Pseudomonadota; class Gammaproteobacteria; order Lysobacterales; family Lysobacteraceae; genus Stenotrophomonas; species Stenotrophomonas sp. 86428_Sma. Next base: position 3,197,854 of record NZ_CM151156.1, on the reverse strand, counting down.
GCCGCCGGCCTGCTGTTGATCGCCGCGATCTTCCTGTTTGGCCGTCCGAAAAAGAAGCCCCAGGGGCGCCGCGTGGAAGGCGCGGAACCGACCAGCGGCGAGCGCCGCGAACCGGTACTGGGCGAAGACGGCGTCGCCGTGGCCGATGGCCGCGTCGAACCGGGCATGGGCACGGAAGGCGAGCAGGCCGAACTTGGTCTGGGCGAAACCGACCCGGGCGCCAGTGATCTCGGCAAGCGCGCCACCCAGGATTTCGACAAGATCGTCTCCTTGTTCGTGGCTGCCCGGGCCGGTGAACAGCTGCGTGGCGAAGACATCGTGGTGGCGGCCGAGAAGACCGGCCTTGTGTTCGGCCACATGAACGTGTTCCACCGTCTGGTGGAAGGCCACCCCGAGCGCGGCCCGATTTTCTCGATGGCCAGCATCATGAAGCCGGGCAGCTTCGACATGGCCAACATCCGCGCCATGGAAACCCCGGCCATCGCCTTCTTCCTGACCCTGCCGGCGCCGCTGACCGCGCTGGACGCCTGGGAGAAGATGCTGCCGACCGTGCAGCGCATGGCTGAACTGCTGGATGGCGTGGTGCTGGATGACAGCCGCAACGCCCTGGGCCGCCAGCGCATCGCACACATCCGTGACGAGCTGCGCGCCTACGACCGCCAGCACCAGGCCCCGCCGCTGACCAAGACCCCGCGCTGGTAAGCGCCATGGCGTGCCGACCAACGGTCGGCACCCACCCCGACCAACGGTCGGCACCCACAACAGTAGATCCACGCCATGCGTGGATGGGGCGAACCAAGGTTCGCCCCCACCAACAGGGTCAGGCCGGTACGCCGGCCACCTTCGCGAACGCATGGCGGAACGCAGCCATTTCCTCTTCGGTGCCGACGGTCACGCGCACGCGCTGTGGCCAGATCGGCCAGCTGCGTCCGATCACCACGCCGTTGTCCGCCATCGCCTTGGCGAACGCGCTGCCGTCGCGTTGCACGTCGACCACGAAGCAGTTCGCTTCCGACGGCAGGCAGCTGAAACCACGTTTGCCCAGCCATGCAATGGTGGCCTGGCGCACCCTGGCGTTCTGCAGGCGACGCTGCGGAATCAGCTGCGGATCGTGAAGGCTGGCCAGTGCCGCCGCCAGCGCGGGCACCGGCAGCGGGTTGTCGCCGGGGCTGGCCAGCTCGCGCAGACGCTCGGGATGTGCGGCCGCTACGCCCAGGCGCAGGCCGGCCATGCCGTACAGCTTGGAGAACGTACGCAGCACTATCAGATCGTCGCGCTGTGTCACCTGCTCGATCAGACTGGGCTGCTCGCTGTACTGCAGGTAGGCCTCGTCGACCAGTACGCGGGTGGAGGCGGGCTTGTGGGCCAGCAGCCAGGCGAGCTCATCCGGCGGGCTGACAGAACCGGTCGGGTTGTTCGGATTGCACACGTACAGCAGCCCGGTCGGGCGCGCATGCGCGGCGGCGACCATTGCGCGCAGGTCATGCGCGCCGTCATTGCGCAGCGGCACCTTCTGCACGTGTGCACCATGTGCGGCAGCGACCTCGCCCAGCGTCTCGAAGGTGGGGTCGGCCACTACCAGTCCCGCCTGCGGGCTGGTCCACAACGTGGCGGCGCGGTTCAGTGGTTCGCTGGAGCCCGGATAGAGGCGCACATGGTCGGCGGGAATGCGGGCCTGCTCGATGAAGGCATCGCGCACCTGTGCCGCCAGGGCGAAGCGGTAGCGGCCGCAGCTGGCGATGCTGTCGCGTGCCGCCTGCTGGGCGGCGGGGGAGGGGCCGTATGGGCATTCGTTGAAGTTCAGTAGTACGGCGCCTTCGGCGGGGGCCGCGGCGACGGCGGCCGCGGGTTGGGCCTGGCCGAATTGCGGCAGGCCGCTGCTGGCGACGGCGAGGCCGGCACCGGCCAGTTGCAGGAAGCGTCGACGGGAGGCAGGCAGGGTCACGGGTGGGATTCCGAGGGGCAACCGTCGCACGCTAGCGCTGGTGGGGGTGGGCGGCAAGCTGCTCTTTGTGGAGTCGAACCATGTTCGACTGCAGATGTGCCAACCAAGGTTGGCACCTACCAGAGCGGGGGGAGTGGTTGGCGCGTACCAGAGCGGGGGAGTGGTTGGCACGTACCAGGGCGGGGGAGCGCCAGTCGAGCAAGCTCGACGCTACGAAGGCGGGGCCGTTACCGGGCCTGACAGCCGGGCGCGGTAGAATCCCCGGCCATCCCAGAACCACCGGATCCCGATGAGCCCCAGCCCCGCCGAACGCGCCGAAGACCTTCGCCGGCAGATCGCCCAGGCCAACCGCGCCTACCACGAGCTGGACGCGCCGGAGATCCCCGACGTCGACTACGACCGGATGGTGCGCGAGCTGGAAGCGCTGGAGCGCGAGCACCCGGAACTGGCCCGTGCCGACAGCCCGACCCAGCAGGTCGGTGCGCGCCCGTCCGGTCGCTTCCCCGAAGTGCGCCACGCGGTGCCGATGCTGTCGCTGTCCAATGCCTTCAGCGATGAGGAAGTGGCCGACTTCGTGCGCCGCATCGACGAGCGCCTGGGCCGCCGCAGCCTGCGGTTCTCGGCCGAGCCGAAGATGGACGGCCTGGCGATCAGTCTGCGCTACGAGGACGGTCATTTCGTACTCGGCGCAACCCGCGGTGATGGCAGTACCGGCGAGGACGTGACCGCCAACCTGCGTGAGATCGGCGATGTTCCCAAGCGCCTGCACGGCAAGGACTGGCCCGACGTGCTGGAGGTGCGTGGCGAGGTCTACATGGCCCGCGCCGACTTCGAGGCCTACAACGAGCGTGCGCGCCAGCAGGGCGGCAAGGTGCTGGCCAACCCGCGCAACGCGGCAGCCGGTTCGCTGCGCCAGCTCGATCCGAAGATCAGTGCGCAGCGCAGGCTGAGTTTCTTCGCCTACGGCACCGGCGAAGTGCAGAGCGGCGAGCTGCCAGACACCCATTCGGGCACGCTGGCCCAGCTCGGTGCCTGGGGCTTCCCGGTCAGCGAGTTGTGCAAGGTGGTGGAAGGCACCGACGGCCTGCTCGGCTACTACCGCGATATCGGTGAGCGCCGCGATGGCCTGCCGTTCGATATCGATGGCGTGGTCTACAAGCTGGATGACCGCGCCGGCCAGCAGGCCATGGGCTTCGTTTCGCGTGCGCCGCGCTGGGCCATCGCGCACAAATTCCCCGCGCAGGAACAGAGCACTACGGTAGAGGCGATCGAGATCCAGATCGGCCGCACCGGTGCTGCCACACCGGTCGCGCGGCTGGCGCCGGTGGCGGTGGCCGGCGTGATCGTGTCCAACGCCACGTTGCACAACGCCGACCAGATCGCACGCCTGGATGTGCGCGTGGGTGACAGCGTGATCGTGCGCCGCGCCGGTGATGTAATTCCGGAAGTGGTCAGCGTCATCCTTGATCGCCGCCCGCCGGGCACCACGCCGTGGCAGATGCCGACGCGCTGCCCGGTGTGCGGCTCGGAAATCGTGCGCGAGGAAGGTGCTGCCGCATGGCGCTGCTCGGGCGAACTGTCCTGCCCGGCGCAGCGCAAGGAAGCCATCGCCCATTTCGCCTCGCGTCGCGCGATGGATATCGATGGCCTGGGTGACAAGTACATCGAAACCCTGGTCGACGCCGGCATCGTCAGAAGCGTGGCCGATCTGTACCGGCTCAACCGTGACCAGCTGCTGCATCTGAAGCTGGTGCTGGATGCCGAGGCCCCTTCCGCACTGGCGGCTGCGCTGAAGCTGCACCTGCCCGCCGAAGGCAGTGGTGCGGTGCTCAATGCGGTGCTCAGGCTGGATGGCAACGATCCGGGCTGGCGAGCACAGGCGCTGGCACAGCCGGCCAGCTTCGAATGGAACACGAAGAAGATCGCCACCAAGTGGGCCGACAACCTGATCGCGGCGATCGATGCCAGCCGTGCGGCCACGCTGGAGCGCCTGCTGTTCGCGCTTGGCATCGAGCACGTGGGCGAGAGCACGGCCAAGGCGCTGGCGCAGTGGTTCGGTGACCTGGAGCTGATCCGCTACCTGCCATGGCCGCTGTTCAAGCGTGTGCCGGACATCGGCGGCGAAGTGGCGCGTTCGCTGGGTCATTTCTTCGAGCAGCAGGGCAACCAGCAGGCCATCGATGACCTGCTGCAGGTCGGTCAGGTGCGCATCAGCGATGTGCATGCGCCCAGTGCCAAGCTGCGCGAAGGGCTGGATCTGGCGCAGCTGCTGGTCGAATCGGAAATCCCTGGCATCACCCGCCTGCGCGCCGAAAAACTGGTCGCTGCGCTTTCCGGCGCGCAAGCAGTGCTCGACGCCGAGCATGGCCAGTTCGTCAACGCCGGCCTGCCCGATGACACTGCACGCGGCCTGGCTGCGTGGCTCGATGCAGATGGCCATGGCGCGATGCTGCTGGCGGCCGAGAAGGCGATGCAGCAGATCCTGGCCAAGGCGCCGGCGCTGGCCGAGATCGTGGCCGGCCCGCTGGATGGGCAGACCGTGGTGCTGACCGGCACCCTGGCCCAGCTCACCCGCGATGCCGCCAAGGAACGCCTGGAAGCGCTGGGTGCCAAGGTCTCCGGCAGCGTGTCGAAGAAGACCAGCTTCGTGGTGGCCGGTACCGAGGCCGGCTCCAAGCTGGACAAGGCGCAGTCGCTGGGCGTGCCGGTATGGGACGAAGACCGCCTGCTGGCCTACCTCGCCGAACACGAATGATGACCCCGCCGGGTGCCTGGCGCCCGGCATGAAACACAAAGGAACACCGATGCAGACCGCTCCGCTGGATTTCCGCCTGGCCACCCGTGCCGACGAAGAACTGTTGATCGCGTTGATGCGCGAGTTCTATGCCGAAGACAAGATCGACTTCGACGACGCGCGCGTGCGTCGCGGCGTGGACGCGCTGCTGGCCGATCCGCGCAATGGCGAGGTGCTGCTGTGGCTGGACGAGGCCGCCGAGGTGGTGGGCTACGCAGTGATCGCGATGGGTTTCAGCCTGGAGCAGGGCGGCCACTTCATGTTGCTGGACGAGCTGTACCTGAGCCACCGCGCGCGCGGCCGCGGCCGCGGCAAGCAGGCGCTGGCCATCTGCGAACAGCGCGCTCGCGGGCGTGGCGTCAGCCGCCTGCGGCTGGAAGTGAACCACCACAACGAACTGGCCCGGCGCCTGTACCTGGCCAGTGGCTACATCGATGACACCCGCGATCTGCTGACCCTGCCGCTGGATCATCCGCGCCCGGAGGGCATCCTGTGAGCGAGGCCCTGCTGCGCGCGCTGCAGCAGCGTGCCGCGCTCAATGCGCTGGTGCGCCGCTTCTTCGCCGATCGCGATGTGCTGGAGGTGGAGACGCCGATCCTGTCGGTGGCCGGCAACACCGAGCCGAACATCGACAGCTTCCATACCGATTTCACCGGCCATGTCGATGCCGGTGGCCGCCGCCGTTGGCTGCGCACCTCGCCGGAGTATCCGCTCAAGCGCCTGCTGGCGGCGGGCGTGGGTGACTGTTACGAACTGGGCCGGGTGTTCCGCAACGGCGAGGCCGGCGGCCGCCACAATCCGGAATTCACCATGCTGGAGTGGTACCGGGTCGGTTGGGACCACCATCGTCTGGTGCAGGAAACCGCCGAGCTGGTCGGCCAGGCGCTGGCCCTGGTCGGGCGCAGTGCGACGCTGCGTGTGCTCAGTTACCGCGAGCTGTTCCAGCAGTACGTGGGTGTGGATCCGTTCGATGCCGACGAGGCCGCGCTGCGTGCCGCGCTGGGCGAGGTACATATCGACCCGGTCGGGCTGACCCGCGATGACTGGCTGGATCTGCTGATGACCCATCATATCCAGCCGCATTTCGATGACGCGGTGATGACCGTAGTCCATGATTGGCCTGCCAGCCAGGCCGCACTAGCGCGCATTCGAGCCGGCACGCCGCCGCTGGCCGAGCGTTTCGAGCTTTATCTGGGGGCAGTGGAACTGGCCAACGGCTATCACGAACTGAACGACGCGCACGAACAGCGTGCGCGATTCCAGCGTGACCTGCAGCGCCGCCATGAGCGGGGCCAGGTGCAACCGTCCGTGGATGAGGCGCTGCTGTCGGCGTTGCCATCGATGCCTGCCTGCGCTGGCGTGGCGGTGGGTGTCGATCGGTTGTTGATGGCGATGAACCGCACGCCGCGTATCGCCGATGTGCTGGCCTACGACTTCGCCCACGCGTGAGCGCGGTGCGCACGTTCCTGAACATCGAAGACTGAACGGAATTCCGCGTTTCCGCGCTTGCTTCGGTAAGCAGGATGATGCTCTTATCACAGCAGATGCCGGACACTGGCACGCAGTTCATCCATTCCTGCTGGGGAAGGCTTTGGTCAAGTGGTTTGCGGTTGTCGCTGCACCGGTGTACTCCATCGCGCTCTGGGGTGCCTGGCTGCCGTCATCGGCGTCGGCCCAGCAGGCGGGCTATGACGGCGAAGTGGTGACCTGCGAATCGCGCGACATGGGCTGGGTGCATTGCGATATCGACGTCAGCAATGGCATCGACCTTGTGCGCCAGTTGTCCAGCAACAGTTGCATCCGTGGCAGCGAGTGGGGCACCGACCGCAGTGGCGTGTGGGTCACCCTTGGCTGCCGCGCCGAGTTCCGTGCGCGTCGTGCGGAAGGTGCAGCGCCTGCGGCAACGGAAGGCAAGCGCCTGGTCCGCCGTGTGGTGCGCTGCGAATCCAATGGCCGCCCGCAGAGTTGCCCGGTGCGCCTGGACGGGGCGCCGGTGCGCCTGCTGCGCCAGCTGTCGGTGCTGCCGTGCCGCGAAGGGCAGGGCTGGGGCTACAAGCGCAATGAAGTCTGGACCAGCCGTGGTTGCCAGGGCGATTTCGAAGTGGCTGACGAGGACGGCCGTTTTGTCGACGTGCCACGCCGCCTGACCTGCGAGTCGAAGTCGAAGAAGCGCCGCTTCTGTGGGGCGAGCATTTCGGTCGGCGCGGTCGTTACCGAGCAGTTGTCCAGCACCCCGTGCGAGGAAGGCAACACCTGGGGCTGGAACCGCAACGGGATCTGGGTGGACGGCGGCTGCCGCGCCGAATTCTCGGTGAATTGAGCCCGGGCAGGCTCCAACCACGCGGGGCGTGGCCCTACAATGGGCCCATGAACACTGCCTCCGACATCGACTACGCCCGTTATGACCACATCCGCCCGATCCTCTGGACCGGCGATGCCCTGCAACTGCTGGACCAGCGCAAGCTGCCGTTCGTGGTCGAGCACGTGGTCTGCCATGACAGTGACGAAGTGGCTGCGGCCATCCACGCGTTGACCGTGCGCGGTGCGCCGGCCATCGGCATCGCCGCCGCCTGGGGCGTGGTGCTGGCCGCACGTGACGTGCAGGCTGCAGACGGTGCGCACGCGCTGCAGCAGCTGGAACCGGCGCTGCAGCGTCTGAACGCCTCGCGTCCGACCGCCGTCAACCTGGCCTGGGCGCTGGCGCGCATGCGCCGTTGCCTGAATGCCGCCGGTGCTGACTGGAAGGCGAAGCTGGAGGCCGAAGCGCAGGCCATCGCCGAGGAAGACCTGGCCGCCAATCGCCACATGGGCGCGCTGGGCGCAGGCCTGATCGAAGCCGGCAGCGGCGTGCTGACCCACTGCAACACCGGCTCGCTGGCCACCGCCGGCTTCGGCACCGCGCTGGGCGTGATCCGCGCCGGCATGGCCCAGCACCGCATTGCCCGCGTGTTCGCTGGCGAGACCCGTCCGTGGCTGCAGGGCGCGCGCCTGACCGTGTGGGAGCTGCAGCAGGATGGCATTGACGCCACGCTGATCGCCGATTCGGCCGCCTCGCACCTGATGAAGACCGGCGCTGTGCAGTGGGTGATCGTCGGTGCCGACCGCATCTGCGCCAACGGCGATACCGCCAACAAGATCGGGACCTACCAGCTGGCCATCGCCGCCCGCCATCACGGCGTGAAGTTCATGGTCGTGGCGCCGTCCTCGACGGTGGACATGGAGACCGTGGACGGCAGCCAGATCGAGATCGAGCAGCGCGATCCGGGCGAGCTGTACGGCGTGGGCGGCACCCGCACGGTGGCAGAGGGCATCGCTGCCTGGAACCCGGTGTTCGACGTCACCCCGGGCGAGCTGATCGACGCCATCGTGACCGAGCGCGGCGTGATCCTGAACCCGACCATCGAGAACATGCGCGCCGCCTTTGGTGGCTGAGGCACAGGGGAGGGGGCAGCGTGACCTCCGCCCCCGGTAGTGCCGGCCGTTGGCCGGCACCCCCCTAAGTTCCTGATTTGTGCCGGTAAAATCCCCGTAAATGGAGGCAGGGAACGGCCTGTTGTGGTAGTATCCACAGGTTGAATCGAGGTTCCGGCACGACCCCCTCCCGCAGAGGGCTGCGCCGGACTGGACCGCTACCAGACAACGGAACCCGAATGGCAGAAAACGCCAAGGAAATCATCCAGGTCAACCTGGAAGACGAGATGCGCAAGAGCTACCTCGATTACGCCATGAGCGTGATCGTGGGCCGCGCGCTCCCGGATGCGCGCGATGGCCTCAAGCCGGTGCATCGCCGCGTGCTGTTCGCGATGAACGAACTCAACGCGCACAGCAACAAGCCCTACTTCAAGTCGGCGCGTATCGTCGGTGACGTCATCGGTAAGTACCACCCGCATGGCGATCAGTCGGTGTACGACACGCTGGTGCGCCTGGCACAGCCGTTCTCGCTGCGTTACATGCTGGTCGATGGCCAGGGTAACTTCGGCTCGATCGATGGCGACTCCGCCGCGGCGATGCGATACACCGAAGCGCGCATGTCGCGCCTCGCGCATGAGCTGATGGCGGACATCGACAAGGAAACCGTCGATTTCCAGCCCAACTACGACGAGAAGGAACTGGAGCCGACGGTCATGCCGACCCGGTTCCCGAACCTGCTGGTCAACGGTTCGGCCGGTATCGCGGTGGGCATGGCCACCAACATCCCGCCGCACAACCTGAGCGAATCGATCAACGCCTGCATCGCGCTGATTGATAATCCGGAAATCGATGTCGACGGCCTGATGGAGTACATCCCGGGCCCGGATTTCCCGACTGCCGGCATCATCAATGGCACTGCCGGCATCGTCGCCGGCTATCGCACCGGCCGCGGCCGTGTGCGCATCCGTGCCAAGGCCGATATCGAAGTGGCCGACAACGGCCGCGAATCGATCATCGTCACCGAAATTCCTTACCAGGTGAACAAGGCGCGTCTGATCGAGAAGATCGCCGAGCTGGTCAAGGAAAAGAAGATTGAAGGCATCAGCGAGCTGCGCGATGAGTCCGACAAGGACGGCATGCGCATCTACATCGAGATCAAGCGCGGTGAATCTGCCGAGGTTGTGCTGAACAACCTGTACCAGCAGACCCAGATGGAATCGGTGTTCGGCATCAACATGGTGGCGCTGGTCGATGGCCGCCCGCAGTTGATGAACCTCAAGCAGATGCTGGAGGCGTTCGTCCGCCACCGTCGCGAAGTGGTCACCCGTCGCACCGTGTTCGAGCTGCGCAAGGCGCGCGCCCGTGCCCACGTGCTGGAAGGCCTGACCGTTGCGCTGGCCAACATCGACGAGATGATCGAGCTGATCAAGACCTCGCCGAACCCGAATGAAGCACGCGAGCGCATGCTGGCGCGCGTGTGGGAGCCGGGCCTGGTCGGTGCGATGCTGGGTGCCGCCGGTGCCGAAGCCTCGCGTCCGGAAGACCTGCCCAAGGGCGTGGGCCTGATCGAGGGCGGCTACCAGCTTACCGAGATCCAGGCCACCCAGATCCTGGAAATGCGCCTGCACCGCCTGACCGGGCTGGAGCAGGACCGCCTGACCGACGAGTACAAGCAGCTGCTGGAAGTGATCGCCGGGCTGATCCACATCCTGGAAGATCCCGACCGCCTGCTGCAGGTGATCCGCGAGGAGCTGGTCAACGTCAAGGCCGAGTTCGGCGATGAGCGTCGTACCGAAATCCGCCACAGCGAAGAAGACCTGGACATCCTCGACCTGATCGCGCCGGAAGACGTGGTGGTGACCGTGTCACATGCCGGTTACGTGAAGCGGCAGCCGGTGAGCGTGTACCGCGCACAGCGCCGTGGCGGCCGTGGCCGTAGTGCGGCAGCGACCAAGGAAGAGGATTTCATCGAACAGCTGTGGCTGGTCAACACGCACGATACGCTGCTGACCTTCACCAGCTCGGGCAAGGTGTTCTGGCTGCCGGTCTACCAGCTGCCCGAAGCCGGTTCGAATGCCCGCGGCCGTCCGATCATCAACTGGATCCCGCTGGAGCCGGGCGAACGCGTGCAGGCCGTGCTGCCGGTGCGCGAATACGCCGATGGCCAGTTCGTGTTCTTCGCCACCAAGAACGGTACGGTCAAGAAGACCCCGCTGGGCGAGTTCGCCTTCCGTCTGGCGCGCGGCAAGATCGCAATCAATCTGGACGAGGGCGATGCCCTGGTCGGCGTCGGCCTGACCGACGGCGAGCGCGACATCCTGCTGTTCGCCTCCAACGGCAAGACCGTGCGCTTCGGTGAAGACAAGGTCCGCTCGATGGGCCGTACCGCAACCGGCGTGCGTGGCATCAAGATGCCGGCCGGCGAGGAAGTGGTCAGCCTGATCGTGGCCGAGAGTGCCGGTGGCAGCGAGGATGAGAACGAGGACGACAACGGTGTCGAGGAAACCGCAGCCAATGGCGATGCGGTGATCGACGGCGCCGATGACGCCAGCGTGCAGTACATCCTCACCGCCACCGAGAACGGCTACGGCAAGCGCACCCCGCTGCCGGACTACCCGCGCAAGGGCCGTGGCACGCAGGGCGTGATCGGCATCCAGACCACCGAGCGCAACGGCAAGCTGGTCGCCGCTGTGCTGATGGGCTCCAGCGACGAAGTGCTGCTGATCTCCGATGGTGGCACCCTGGTGCGTACGCGTGGCTCGGAAATCAGCCGCGTTGGCCGCAACACCCAGGGCGTGACCCTGATCCGCCTGTCCAAGGACGAGAAGCTGCAGGCGGTGGAGCGCATGGATGCCTCGATCGACGAAGACGAGGACGAGGTGGCCGTCGCCGCACCGGCCGCGACCGACGGCGCACCGGCTGCTGCCAGCAGCGAGGACGCCGCGCAGGAGTGATCCTGCCGCGAGCCTGAGGTACCCGACGACGCCGGCCCTGTGCCGGCGTCGTCGTATCCGGATGCCGCACATACGCGCGCGCTTCACGCAGGCGGTGGGATAACGGCGCATGCTGCCCCCGGAGATCGACGATGTCCGCCACGCCGCAGTCCGCTCCTGCCCCTGTTCGCGCCTCCCGGCACCCCCTTGTCACCGTGCTGTCGCTGCTGCTGGTCGTGCTCGGCCTGGTCATCGGCGGGCTCGGTGCGTGGCTGCTCAGCCTTGGCGGCTCGGCGTACTACGCCATCGCCGGGCTCGGCCTGCTGGCCAGCGGCATCCTGTTGTTCGGCAACCGCCGCAGCGGTGCATTGCTGTACGCGCTGGTGTTCATCGGCACGCTGCTGTGGACCTGGTGGGAGTCAGGCAGCGACTACTGGCGCTGGGTGCCCCGGCTGGGCCTGGTGACCGCACTCGGCATGGTGCTGGCCTTGCTGGCGCCCACCCTGCACGAGCCGGTCTCCAAACGCCTGTCGCGCAGCGCGGCGGGTGTGCTGATGCTGGTGTTCGTGGCCGCCTTCGGCCTGGCCTTTGCGCCGCATGGTGAAGTGGATGGGCATCAGCCGTTCCCGGAAGGCGCGGTCAGCGCCGGACTGGAACCTACGCGTGATACCACGGGCCTGCAGCCGGCTGACCAGCCCGCCGAGGGCGACTGGCCGGCGTGGGGCCGCAGCAATGCCGCCACCCGCTATTCGCCGCTGCAGCAGATCACCCCGGCCAATGTGGCCTCGTTGCAGCCAGCCTGGCAGTTCCGTACCGGCGATATGCCCAAGAAGCGCTGGGGCGCGGAAACCACGCCGCTGAAGATCGGCGATCGCCTTTACCTGTGCACCGCGCGCAACCGCCTGATCGCACTCGATGCCGCCAGCGGCAAGGAACTGTGGCGGTTCGATCCCAAAGTGAAGGACACCTCGATTCCGTACACCGCCGCCTGCCGCGGGGTGAGCTACTACGAGCAGCCCCGCACGCCGACCATTGCCGATGCGGCATTGGCCGATGTCGCTGCCGATCTGGCGCTGCCGGAGCCGCCGCCCAGCGTCACCCGCAGTGCTGCACCGGGCAGCCGTCCGGCGTGCTGGGCACGCATCATCGAAGGCACGCTGGACGGCCGCATCATCGCGGTGGACGCGGACAGCGGCCGCCCCTGCGCCAACTTCGGCAACAACGGCCAGGTCGACATCACCCTGGGCATGGGTGAGGTGCCACCGGGTTACGTGTCGATCACCTCGCCACCGGCGATCGTGCGCGGGGTGATCGTGACCGGTCACCAGGTGCTGGACGGGCAGCGCCGCGATGCGCCGTCGGGTGTGATCCAGGCCTACGATGCCATCACCGGCAAGCTGCGCTGGGCGTGGGACATGGACCAGCCCGAGCGCAGCGGTCTGCCACCGCGCGAGCAGACCTATACGCGCGGCACGCCCAACATGTGGACCACCGCCACCGGTGATGAGGCGCTGGGCCTGGTCTACCTGCCGCTGGGCAACTCCGCAGGCGACTACTGGAGCGGCTCGCGCACGGAAAACCAGAATCGCTACTCGACCTCACTGGTGGCGATCGACGTGGCCACCGGCAAGCCGGCCTGGCATTTCCAGGCGGTGCGCAAGGACGTGTGGGATTACGACCTGGGTTCGCAGGCCAGCCTGATCGATTACCCGACCGCTGCCGGCAAAGTGCCGGCGATCCTGCTGCCGACCAAACAGGGCGACATCTACATCCTCGACCGCCGCAACGGCCAGCTTCTGACCGCGGCCGAAGAGCGCAAGGTGCCGGTGGGCGGCGTCGAACCCGAGCAGCGCTCGCCCACGCAACTGTTCTCGCTGTATCACACGTTGCGTCGCGAGCATGAGCTGACCGAACGTGACATGTGGGGCATCACCCCGATCGACCAGCTGGTCTGCCGCATCCAGTTCCGCAAGGCCTACTACGAAGGGTTCTACAGGCCGCCGAGCAGTGACCGCCATTCCATCGAGTACCCCGGCTACAACGGCGGCTCGGACTGGGGCAGCGTGTCCATCGATACGCGCCGCGGCGTGATCGTGGCCAACTACAACGACATGCCGAACTACAACCGGCTGGTGCCACGCGCGGAGGCCGACCGGCTGGGCTGGCTGCCGCGCGAAAAGATCCGGTTCGACAAGGGCGGAGCAGAAGGCGCGGGTGACCCGCAGGTGGGCACGCCCTACGCCATCCAGGTCAATGCCGGTTGGCGCCTGCCGTTCACCGGTCTGCTGTGCAAGCAGCCGCCCTATGGCGGCATCCGTGCCATCGACCTGCGCACCGGCAAGCTGCTGTGGGACCGTCCATTCGGCAGTGCGCGCGGCAACGGACCCTTCGGCATCCGCTCCGGCCTGCCGATCGAGATCGGCACACCGAACAATGGCGGTTCGGTGGTGACCGCCAGCGGACTGATCTTCATCGCCGCCGCCACCGATGACCTGCTGCGCGCCATCGATCTGAAGACCGGCAAGGAACTGTGGCACGCCAAGCTGCCGGCCGGTGGGCAGGCCAACCCGATGGTGTACGAGCAGGGCGGCCGCCAGTACGTGGTGATCATGGCCGGCGGCCACCATTTCATGGAAACCCCGAACGGCGATTACGTGATGGCGTTTGCGTTGCCGAGGTAACCGCAACGGGGGCGGTGGGCCGCCCCCGTTGCATGACGCTGGATCACACCGTCACTACCACCTTGCCGATCTGCTCGTTCGATTCCAGGTAACGGTGTGCGTCCTGGATCTGCGCGAACGGGAACACCCTGGCGATCTTCGGTGCCAGCGTGCCCTTGTCCAGGCCATCCACGATGAATGCCTTCGCGCGGGCCAGCGCGGCATCGTCGGAAACGATCTCCGAGTACAGGTAGCCTTTCAACGTCAGCGACTTGCCCAGCACGTTGAACAACGGGAACGGCGTGGGTTCGCTGCTCAGCGCGCCGTATTCCAGCAGGATGCCGCCACGCGCCATCGCTTCGGTCAGCGGCACGAACTGCGGGCCACCGATCGGATCGAACACCACGCGGGCACCTGCGCCGCCGGTGATGCGCGCCACTTCGGCCACCAGATCCTGTTCCTGGGTGGCGATGACATGGGCGGCACCGGCGTCGAGCAGGGCCTGGCGCTTGCCCGGGCCACGGGTCACAGCGATCGGCGTGGCGCCGACTGCATTGGCGATCTGGATGGCGGCCAGGCCGACGCTGCTGCTGGCGGCGGTGATGATGACGAAATCCCCGGCGGACAAGTGCGCCTGCTCCAACAGCGCCCCCCAGGCGGTGACGTACTGCATCCACACCGCGGCGGCCGTTTCAAAGTCCAGTGCCTGCGGATGCTTGACTACCAGTCGTGCCGGCACGTTGGCCAGTTCGCCGTAGGTGCCCCAGCGCGCGATATCCAGCGGCGGCACCACGCTGACCGCATCGCCCGCAGTGAATCCGCTCACTGCACTGCCGACGGCTTCAACCACGCCGGCCGCTTCGTAGCCCAGGCGGCTGGGGAACTGCGCTTCCTGCAGGTAGGCGCCGTTACGGAACATCACCTCGGCGCGGTTCAGGCCAATCGCCTTCACCCGGATCTGGACTTCGTCAGGGGCGGGGGCGGGAACGTCGATATCGTCGATGCGCAGTACATCGGCAGTGCCATATTCGTGGATGCGGACAACCTGGCTCATGGGGGGCTCCGAGGAAGGGCCGGCGAGGGCGCCGGCGAAAGGGTGAGCGCTACTGTGCGCGTAGTCTGCATCCAGAATAAGGGGTAATCTGGCGTTTCATTGAAAAACAATTGTTTGCAATGGACCTGATCGTTCCCCTGCGGACCTTCGCCAAGGTGGCCGAGGTCGGCTCCTTCGCCGCCGCTGCCGAGGCACTGGACCTGTCGCCGCAGCTGGTCGGCAAGCACATCCAGGCGCTGGAGCAGCATCTGGGGGTGCGCCTGCTCAACCGCACCACGCGCAAGCAGAGCCTGACCGACTTCGGCCAGGCCTATCTGGCGCGGGCGCGGGTGATCCTGGAGGAAGTGGAGGGGGCCGAGCAGCTGGCCGAAGTGGCGCGCGGGCGGCCGATGGGGCGCCTGCGCATCAGTGCGCCAGTCACCTTCGGCGTGCACGCGCTGGGCCCCGCGGTGGTGGCCTACATGCAGCAGTACCCGGACGTGCAGGTCGATCTGAACCTGTCCAACAGTCTGGTGGACATCGTTGAAGACGGCTACGACCTGGTGTTCCGCACTGGCGATCTGGCCGACAGTGGGCTGGTGGCGCGGCGGTTGGGGCCGTATCCGCTGGTCCTGTGTGCCTCGCCGGACTATCTGGCTTCGCGCCCGGCCATTGCCCATCCCAATGACCTGAGCCGCCACGAGTGCCTGGGCTTCGCGCATTCGATCATCCGCACCCGCTGGAGCTTTCGCGATACCGATGGCGGCGTGCTGACCGTGCCAGTGTCCAGCCGCTTCATGGTCAACCAGGCCGAGCCGCTGCTGACCGCCGCCATCGGAGGGCTGGGGCTGATCCTGCAACCGCACGAAATGCTGGCCGGAGCATTGGCGCGTGGTGAGCTGGTGGAAGTGCTGCCGGACTACGTACCGGTGTCGACCTCGATCAACCTGGTGTATCCGCGCGATCGCCAGCTGACGCCCAAGCTGCGCAGCTTCCTGGACTTCTGCGTGGCGAGATTCAGCGAACAGACGATGGCAAGGCGATAGCGGGGCCATCGGGTAGAAGGGTTTCCATCAACTGCGAAGGATCACGCATTCACGTTGCATCCGGGGCTGTGCGCATTCCACCACGCAGGCGGAGTGGATGGCGTCGCATCGAAGCATTCAGCGTCACTGTTGAGGTGTTGCGGCAGAGTCCCTGGCGTCGATGCGGCGGCCGCATCCTTGGTCTAGGATGCGGCCAGGAATCCCCGCAAAGGAACTGCCATGAGGGTTGTTGGACGCCTGTTTCTCTGCAATGCACTGGCCTGCTCGGTTCTAATGGTTACCCCGGTTTTTCCAGCAATCGGCGCTACATCTTCCGAGCGTGCACATCCACGTGCGCAGGACGCCATCGATGACTGGCTGGTGGCCTTCAACGCTGGCAGCCTCGAGCAACTGCAGGCGTTCGCCGATACCTACGCGAAGAAGGAAGGCAGCAGCCCCAAGGACTATCTCGAGTTCCGCGAGAGCACCGGCCCGCTGCGTGTGCTGGAAACACTCCAGAGCGCGCCCGGTCACGCGAAGGTGCTGGTGATGGGCCAGCTGAACGAGCGCGCGATGTGGGTGACGGCCAGCATGGACCCGGACAATCCGGCGCACCTGAAGCAGTTCCAGATCGAAGGCACTGAAACGCCGGACAAGTACAGACCGGAGAGGGTTGCTTTGCCTGCCCTGATGGCCGATGCCACAGCAAGGCTGGAGGCGCTGCGGGCCCAGGACGCGCTGTCGGGTGCGTTGCAGGTGGCACGGAACGGCAAGGTGCTGCTGGACTGGCGCGGTGGCAATGCCGATCGCACCGCTGGCATTCCAGTGGGTGTGGATACGCAGTTCCGCCTTGCGTCCTCCAACAAGATGTTCACCGCAGTGGCCATACTGCAGCGGGTGCAGGAGGGCAAACTCAGTCTCGATGACACGATCGGCAAGCACCTGCCGGACTATCCGAACAAGGCCGTTGCCAACAGCGTGACGGTTCGCCAGCTGCTGACCCATACCAGTGGCCTGGGTGATTTCTTCGGCGACGATTTCGAGCAGTATTCCGCGTCGCTGAAGACGCTGGATGACTATGTGCAGCGCTTTGCCAAGGATGCACCGCAGTTCACGCCCGGCAGCCAGGACAGCTACTCGAACTATGGCTTCATCGTGCTTGGGCGGATCATCGAGGCCGTCTCCGGGCAGTCGTACTACGCCTATGTGGAGCAACACATCCTGCGCCCGGCAGGCATGACCGGCACCGGCTTCGAACCGGAAACAGTGACGGTGCCACAGCGTGCGGTCGCCTATACGAAGCAGGATGGGCAATGGGTGCGTGAAACGAAGTCGCTGCCCTGGCGCGGCATGTCAGCCGGTGGTGGCTACAGCACGGTGAGCGACATGGTGAAGTTCGCCGAGGCGCTGCGCAGCGGAAAGCTGGTCTCACCTGCATTGCTGCAGCAGGCCACCACGGCGCAGAACCACAAGGGCTGGTACGGGTTCGGCTTCTTGGTGCAGGGCGAGGGCAGGGAGCATCAGTACGGCCACGAAGGCGGTGCGCCCGGATCGAACAGTGCCATCGTGGTGCTACCCGCGCAGGGCTATGTGATCGTTGGGCTGGCCAATGTCGATCCGGATGCGATCGGCAATGTGGTCAACTACATCGCGCGAAGAGTGCCGTTGTAGTCCCGAGCGACTATGCCACAGCGATGTTGACGCTGGGGCAGGTGGCGGACCAGAATCGGGCCATGAGCCGACTCCTTCCCGTGGTGTGTCTGGTCGCCAGCATGGTGCTGCTGCTGCGTGGGGTGCACGTGATACTCAAGGGTGTTCCGGCCATGGCCAGCGAAGGTGCCAGTGCTGCGTATGCACAAGGCTACCTGCATGGACAAGCGGCAGCCGGGTGGGTGTTGATTGCCGCTGCAGCAGCCTGTGCGCTCATTGCCTGGCACAGGGCGCGCGCCCGGAAGTGAGAGACGGGCGCGTCAGCGCGGCACCCGCACCATCTTCGTCATCAAGTGTTCCACCACACCCGCCGGGTCCGCCGTGCGGCCCACATGCGTGCTCGACATCTGCACGACCGAGCTACGCTTGGCGGTGAGGAAATGGAAGCGCGCGCGCGCCGGCAGCTGCGCGATCGGCCCGGCGCTGGCATCGCCGCGGCAGATCGCCACGATCGCATCCAGCCATGGCTGCAGCGCCTCCTGGTCCAGCGCTGGCGCGAAGGCGTGCAGGCGTGCCGGATCGATCTCGATGGCCGCTTCCAGATGACGCGCACCGGGACAGGAGACGATCACCCCGACGTTGATGAATTCCTCGCGCTCCACCCGCGGTACCACGCGGATGACGGCGTAGTCATACGTGTGCAGCGTGGGCACGGATGGCCTCCTGCACGAACACCGCACGCACCTTCAGGCGGTGCTTGAGGTAGTTGATATAACCCTGCCGGTAGGCCTGCGGGCTGTCGAACGCCGGTTCGTCCACCAGCCAGCTGTCCGGCACCAGGCCGACGATGCGCTCGATCTCGGCATCGGTCAGGCGCGCGGCCAGTTCGGCATCCACCCCGGCGATGCGGTTGGCGAACGACAGCAGTACGTGGTCGCGGATCAGCACGAACGGCTTTTCGCAGGCATCGCCGGCGTTGGCCCAGTCGTGATGGAAGTACATGGCCGCACCGTGGTCGATCAGGTACAGCTTTCGATGCCACACCATCAGGTTGGGATTGCGCGTGGTGCGATCGACATTGCTGGTGAACGCATCGAACCAGACGATGCGCGAGGCCAGGTCGGCATCCACCGGCATCGCCGCCGGGTCGTAGTTGATCGCACCGGGCAGGTAGTCCAGGCCCAGGTTCAAACCCTCGCTGGCGCGGATCAGTTCCTGGATCTCCGGGTCCGGCTCGGTGCGGGCGAACTCGCGGTCCAGCTCCACGAACAGGATTTCCGGAATCGGCAGGCCCAGCGTGCGCGCCATTTCACCAGCGATCAGCTCGGCGATCAGTGCCTTCGGGCCCTGGCCGGCGCCTCGGAACTTCAGCACGGCCATGCCGTCGTCGTCAGTCTCGACTACGGCCGGCAGGGAGCCACCTTCCCGCAAGGGGGTGATGTAGCGGAGGGCATGTACGGTGCGCATGCGCGCATTCTAGCGTGGGTGCCGCCAAGGGAGCGCCGGGCGCGTCCCGGCGGCTCCATGTCGTTCCCCGTCAGTGCGTCAGCGCGCCGCGCTGCTGCTCCTGCACGCGGACCTGTTCCTGCGTGGCCTGAGCGGCCTGCCGCTGGTTGACCACGGCAAGCGTATCCAGGCTGTCCTGCACCGGACGCTGGGCGGCCTCGGCAGTGGGTGATGAGGCGCGCAGCGAGGCCGGATCTTCCAGCGGCCCCATCACCACAAAGATGTTCTGCGCCGCGCCCGCACCCTCGGTCTGGCGGCTGAGCACCACATGGTCGACCCGGTCCAGGCCGTTTTCGCGGGCCAGCACCAGCAGGCTGGCACTCAGGCGCTCGCTGGACGCATCGAAACTGCGTCCGTTGGCAGCATCCAGCTCAGCTACCTTGCCGCGGATCTGCTCGTGCAGCGAACGGTCACGGCCTTCCGCAAGCAGCGTCGGTAAGCCATCGCCCTCCACCGCATGCTGTGTGGTGATCGGCACATGCGTATGCGTGCCCTCAGTGTGGTCGAAGTAATGCAGCGTCGACGGCGAGGTACTGGTATCGAAGTAGGGCTGGCGCGGGGGCGAGCCCTCGCCGAGGTTGAGCCCGTTCTGCTCCAGTAGGCGCTCATCCAGGCCCAGCTTCTTCATGTTCACTTCCATCCGGCTGACGCCATCGGGCGCTGGATTCGCGGCCTCGTATTCGCTGGCCAGTCCGATCGCCAGGGCGCCGTAGAAATTCTGGTAGTCCGAATTCCCATGATGGCCCAGGCCGGTGCTGACGCCCTGATCGTAATAGTGCCTGGCCATTCCCTCGATGTTGGCTGCGGTGGGGGAGATGGTCAGGTCCGCATTGAGGGTCAGCTCCGGGTGCGGGGCATAGGTGATCGGCGGGCCGGGGCGCGACTGGATGACATCTGTCGAGCGGGTGCTGGCTTCATACAGGTCGCGCAGGGTAGCGTCCGGGTTGTTGGCACGTACCTGGCTGACCAGCGCATTCCAGCCTGCGATGTTCGAAGAAGCCTCATCGCGGCGGTTGGCCGCGAGCAGGGTGCCGATGGCCTCGGTGTAATCATGGCTCGTTGTACGGCCCGCGACCTGCTCCACGTCGGCTTCGAACTGCACGTAGGCGCGCTCGACATCAGCATCGTTGAAGCCGTGCTGGATCTCGTGACCGAGCACAAAGGTGACCTCGGCCGCGTCGAGCCGGTCCGGCGCCGCCGGGGTCGACAAGCTGCTGGCGGGCAGGTTGATGGATTTCGTGCCGGTCTCGTAGGTGCCACCCGCGTTGCTTGTGGCGGGCAACAGTTCGAAGCGTTCCAGATAGCCTGCCGCGATGGCGGCGTCCACCTGCTTTGCCAGCACGGGCGAGCCCGCGATGACGCTGCGCAGATTGTCGACCTGGTCGCTGGTGACGTCGGTCTTGCCAGCGAATTCGCCCAGCAGGCGTTCCGTTTCTGCGGAAAGGATCGTCATTGATGGCTCCCCTTACTGCACGGTGACAAGACGCACGCAGGCATGCGTGGCGTCGCCGAGGGCGTGAGGGTTCTCGGGCATGGTGTCGACCTTGATGCTCAGCTGCGGTCGATCGAAGCGGTCGTAGATCACCCGGCCGTGTTCGCCGCGCACCGTCTCGCGCTTGAAGCCGGCGGCATCCAGTGCGGAAGCGAAGTGGTTGAAGTCGACCTGGCAGATCGCCGCAGCCGAGGCCTTGCGATCGCTGCTGGTGTCCATGAAGTTCAGGTCCAGCCGCGCGTCGGCAGTGCCGGCCCGCTGCACTTCCAGTCCATAGCCCCATTCCGGTGTCAGCGTGCCGCCATAGCCGAAGTGGCCGGGGCCGAAGACCTGCGCCGGCGCCTGCATTGCCGCGGACAGGCGCTCGGCGGTGAGCTCGCGGGTGGAGGTCGTGACCTTGATCAGGTCCAGCAGGCGCAGCAGCAACTGCTCGGCATTGAGCGGTGAGGGCGAAGTGGTCTCGGATACGGCGGGGGCCATGGTGTCGGTTCCTTGAGAAGTCGGCGTGCGGTCGGCGGCATGTGCGCAGGCGCAGAGCGTGGTCGCTGAAAGTGCGAGCGTCCACGGTCGTATGAATGCGTACCGGGGCATGTGCGTTCCTTGCAGATTGAAGGCTGACCCTAGGGCCAGCCGGATGAAGCAGAGGATAAGCGTAATCGAGGCACCCGAATGCGTTACAAAAGGTGAACGGGTGCGCATTCTTCACTTGACCATTCCGCGCGCGATGTCAGCATCGGGTCCATGGATCATCAACTTCGCGTGTGACCTTCAACAGGAGGCCGTCATGCAACAACTGCGCAGCTGTCACGCTTTACCCTGCATGCAATGCAACGCGTGGTGTTGACCCTGGTCTGATACGGCCACTTTGCCGGCACGGATGGCCGCCACCCACAGCATCTGCCACTGTTCACCCGATGCGGTCCCGGCATGCTCTTGCCGGCCCTGCAATAGACATACGCCCGCCAGATTGTCCTCTGCGTTGCCCGATGGCCTTCGCAGCGCGGAGGCTGGCTTGTCCATGATGATCCTGCAGGCTTTGGAGGTGCACCGATGAGCGACCAATACGAACAAATGCTGCCGGCCCTGGACGATGCCAAGGTCGAGGAAATGATCGGAAAACTGGTGCTGGTCGGGGTGACCCGCTACGGCGGCGACGGCCAGGTGCAGGGACTGGAGCAGTACGCGGGAACGGTGCTGCGCATCAGTGCCGATGAAGGCGTGGTGCTGGCCGACGAGAACGATGGCCACGAGCGTTACCTGCCGCCGATGCTTGACCAGTACCTGCCGGCCCAGCCGGGAGAGTACCGGATGAGCAACAGCGGCATGATCGTGGTCGACCCGGACTATCTCACCGCCTGGGACCTGCACGCCCAGCAGTAGTGCCAGGCCATGCCTGGCAGGTGCCGGCAGCTCCCCGGCACCTGCCGGAGCTGCACTTTGCCCCATCCGGCCACTAGCCCTTCCGGCCCATTCACGACAACTCCTGCGGTGCTAGATTCGGGGCCATGCCCGATTCCGGGTACCCATTCACACCCCAGGGGATAAGGATGCTGATCCGTCGAACCTCTCTGGCAGCGGCCGTTGCCGTTGCCACCGTCGGCCTGCTGGCCGCTGGCCCGGCGCTTGCCGATTACGCGAAGCCGCCGGAGCACCTGCTCAAGGTGCTGAAGGCACCGCCGCCGCCAGCACCGAACGTGGCCCCGGGCGGCCAGCGCCTGCTGCTGACCACCGCGCAGACCTATCCGTCGATCAGCCGCGTCGCCCAGCCGTACCTGAAGCTGGCCGGCGTTCGGCTGGAGCCGAAGAACCGCAGTCGGCATGACACCCCCGGCGGCTACGGTATTCCGGCCTGCGTGGCCGACTTCACCCTGGTCGATATCGGCAGCGGCAAGGAGACCAAGGTCAACCTGCCGCAGGGCTGCGCCACCGGCGCGCTGTGGTCGGCCGATGGCAGCCATTTCGCCTTCCAGAATGCGGTCGATACCAGCGTGCAGCTGTGGGTAGGCGATGCGGCCACCGGCCAGGTGAAGCAGGTGCCGAACGTGCAGCTGAACCCGATCTTCGGCTACACCGTGCAGTGGCTGGGTGGCAGCCAGAACCTGCTGGTGAAACTGGTGCCGGCCAATCAGGGTCCGGCGCCGTCCAACGGTGGCGTGCCGACCGGTCCGGATGCGCAGGAATCGCTGGGCAGCAGTGGCGAGAGCAGCACCTACGAAGCCCGCGACACGCTGACCAGCGTGCATGACGAAAAGCTGTTCGCCTACTACGGCGCTTCGCAGCTGGCCGTGGTCGATACCGCCGCGGGCAGCGTGCGCCCGGTGGGGCAGCCTGCGCTGTTCAACGAGGTCAGCGCCGCGCCCGACGGCGTGCACGTGCTGACCGAATCGATCAAGGCGCCGTACTCACATGCGGTGACCTACCAGCGCTTCGCCAACGACGTGGCCGTACTGGACGTGAGCAATGGCCGCAGCACGCCGATCGCCAGCCTGCCGCTGGCGGATCGCGTGCCGGTGCACGGCGTACCGGAAGGCCCGCGCGGTTTCGACTGGCGAGCCACCGATCCGGCGACCCTGGTCTATGCCGAAGCGCTGGACAAGGGCGACTGGAAGGTCAGCGTGCCGCACCGTGACCGCGTGCTGATGCTGAAGGCCCCGTTCAACGGCAGGCCGACCGAGATCACCCGTACCGCGCAGCGATTCGAGGGCTTCGCGTGGACCGCCGATCCGGCCGTAGCCTTCCAGTACGAGAACGACGAGAACCGTCACTGGATGCAGACCCGCATCGTCGACGTGGACCAGCCGAAGAAGGAAGGTCGCCTGCTGTGGGACATGTCCAGCGATGAGCTGTACGGCAATCCCGGCAACCTGGTGTTTACCCGCCTGCCGAATGGCGCGCAGGTCGTGCGCCGTGAGGGCAACCACGTGTTCCTCAGCGGCCGTGGCGCCTCGCCGCAGGGCGATCGTCCGTTCCTCGACCGCCTGGACCTGGGCACGCTGAAGAGCGAGCGCCTGTTCCGCAGCAGTGCCGACGCCTACGAACAGTTCCTCGGCTTCAGCAACACGCCGGGGCGCTACCTGACCTGGCACCAGTCGGTGATCGATCCGCCGAACGCCTTCATCCGCCAGCAGGGGGAGGCAGTGGCCGATGCGAAGACCAGCGAGGCGCAGTTCGCGTCCACCGCGACCGCGCTGACCAAACTGGTCGACCCGACCCCGGAAGTGCGCCAGATCAAGAAGCAGCTGGTGACCTACAAGCGCGCCGATGGCGTGGACCTGTCGTTCACCCTGTACACGCCGCCGGGCTACAAGGAGGGCCAGCGCGTGCCGGCGATCCTGTACGCCTACCCGGCCGACTTCGCCAATGCCGCGCAGGCCGGCCAGGTGTCCGGTTCGCAGCAGACCTTCACCCGCCTGCAGCCGTACCGCCTGATGCTGCTGGCCGGCTACGCGATCATCGACAATGCCTCGTTCCCGATCGTGGGTGACCCGAAGAACGCCTACGACACCTACCTGGAGCAGCTGGAAGCCGACGCCAAGGCAGCGGTGGACAAGGCCGTGGACATGGGCGTGGTCGACCGCAACCGCATCGGCGTGACCGGTCACAGCCATGGCGGCCTGATGACCGCCAACCTGATCGCGCACACCAACCTGTTCAAGGCCGGCGTGGCGACCAGCGGTTCGTACAACAAGACCTTTACCCCGTTCGGCTTCCAGAACGAGCGTCGCTCGGTATGGCAGGCGCAGGACGTGTACCTGAAGGCCTCGCCGTTCTTCTATGCCGACAAGATCAAGCTGCCGCTGCTGCTGGTCCACGGCGAGGACGACGCCAACCCGGGCACCGAGCCGTTCCAGTCGCGCAAGCTGTACCAGGCCATTCGTGGCAACGGCGGTACCACCCGCCTGGTGATGCTGCCGAACGAACCGCACTGGTACACCGCGCTGGAGTCCAACGAGCAGCTGGTGTCGGAGATGCTGAACTGGTTCGACACCTACGTGAAGAACGCCAAGTAGCGTCGAGCGAGCTCGACTGCTTTGCACGAGGCCGCCTTCGGGCGGCCTTCCTGCATCCTGTAGAGCCGCGCCATGCTCGGCTGCTGTTCGCATGTAAACAGATGCACGTGCTCTGCAATCAACTGTGGAGACTCGGTAACGACGTGTTACCGGCACATTCGCATGCCACGCAAATGGTCTAGGCTGAACCTGATCGCTCGTTCCAGGTCGGTGCAATGAAAGCCATTCTCCTTGCTGCAACGTTGTCGTTGGCCCTGGTTTCAACGGCATATGCTCAGTCGTTTCCTGCTGAGCTGACGCAATTGGGCATTGTCGCCGGCATGCCTTACGCCAAGGCCAAGCGCCTGCTGGATGCTGCAGGCTGGCAGGCGAAACCTGCGCAGGGCGCGCCGGAGTCGCTGGAGGGCTTTCCGGAAGTCGGATGCCAGAAGGACGGAAAGCAGTGTGCGACGACCTTCGAAAAGGACGGTCAACAGATCGCGGTGCGGCTGGGCACTACCCTGGCAGGGCAGCCGTTCGTGCAGAGCGCTGACTGAGCAGCCGCCCTCACGCCAGCGGTAGGCGGTCCTGCGCGTGGGATAACCCGTCATGCAGATCGCGCACGTGCTCGGCCTTGGCATGCACCCGGGTGGTATCGCCGAAACTGCGTAGATAAGCGCAGGCTGCGAAGCCGGCGCTCTTCTTTTCGTACTCGGCAATCCAGGCCAATCGATCCGGGTTGTTGGCCTGTTCGGATGACCACGCGGCCACTGGCGGGCGGATGCGGTACTTCAGGCCGACGCGCCACGGCTTCGGTGTCAGTCGCGCACGGAAGCAATGCTGCAGCCGGCACATGCGCGCGTACAGGGTATCGGTGCCCAGTGCCTTGAAGAATGCCTGCAGCTGCTCGTCCTCCGGGGAGAACGTGGCATGCATCGCCAGTACGCGCAGTCCCGCAGGCGTCCGGTAGGCGCGCAGATGCCAGTGGGGGTGTTGTTCGCTGAAGGCTTCCACGCGTCGCAGCGCCAACCCCTCGGCGCCCCCGGCGGCGGCCAGCCGCTGCCTGCGGCGCATCAGCAATGCCGCATTGACCAGAACCACCGCCGCCACGCCCAGCACCAGTCCCACCAGCCAATGCCACAGCAGCGTGCCGGTGACGGCGCCGGCAAGCAGCACGACCGCCGCAACGATGGCCGGCATCACGCAGCCGGCTGGCGGCTGCGCATGGTCGATGTCGGCGAACAGTACGTCCGGGCTGTTGAGGCACAGTGCGCCATAGCTGTTGCGGGTTATGACGACGTCGCCGTCGCGCTGCACGATCTGCTCGCGGATCGGCACGCCTTCCACGCCGTAGTTGCTGCGCACTTCGCGACGCGGCAGCACCTGTCCGGCGAGGATGGCATTGAGGGCTTCATTGGCGCGGCGGTCGGCGTGCACCTGCGCCTCGGCAGGGCCTTCGTCGGACCAGCCGAAGCGGCGCACCACCACCGGCCGGCCACGGAAACGGGCCTGCAGGCGGGCTTCGGCCCAGTAGGCGGGAACGATCATCATCGCGGGGTGCTCTATCTTCCGTGGCAGGTGCCAACGCGAGTCTGGCACAGCGCCGGGGTGCCCGCATCTGCTTGCTGCGGCGGCCGGGCCGGAGTGATAGATTGCGCGCTTCGCATGCACTCCACCAAGGACGGAGCGATGTCCATGATCCTGCGCGGCCTGTTGGCCCTGGCCTGTGCCGGGGTGGTTGGCATGGCCACGGCGGCGGCACCGGCCGGGCCGCAGATTGTCACTGACGATGTCAGCCGTTTCTACGCGCTGTACGACAACGCAGGTGGCAAACCCAGCGTTGCGCAGTTGCGTGGCTACATGGCCGAGGGTTCGGCGGGCCTGACCGAGCTGGCCAAGGCGCGCCGGGTCACCCCCGAGCGCATTGCCGAGTCCATCGCCAGCCAGCCGGAGCTGTATGTGCAGGGGCGAAGCTGCCTGGCCGAACTGCCGGCGGTGAAACAACGTCTGACGCAGGTGTTTTCCAACCTGCAGGCCATCTATCCGCAGGCTGCGTTTCCGCCGGTGACCATCGCCGTCGGCCGTGGTCGTCCGGTAGGGTTGACCTCGAAAAGCGGCGTGATCATCGGCCTGGAAGCGCTGTGCGCAGCCGATTTCATGAATCCCAATGTGCAGGACCGCTTCGTGCATGTGATCGCGCACGAGTACGTGCACATCCAGCAGACCGGCCTGACCGACTTCGAGCCGGGCGACCCGCATGCGACGGTGCTGCGTGTTTCGTTGGGCGAGGGCATTGCTGAGTTCATCGCCGAACTGATTTCCGGCAACGTCGGCAACGGGCGCCATGCGGCCTGGACCCGTGGTCGGGAAGTGCATATCGAAAGCGCATTCGCGCTGGATCTGGACAGCACCGATCTGTCGCCGTGGCTGTACAACTACAAGCCCGGTTCGCAGGAGCCCTATGACCTCGGGTACTGGGTGGGATACCGCATCGCCAAGGCCTATTACCTGCAGGCCAAGAACAAGCGTGACGCGGTGCGTGCGCTGATCCAGCAGGACAACCCGAAGGCGATCCTGGCCGCCAGCGGCTGGACGCCGGGTATGTGGATGCCGGCGAAAGTCACGGGTGTGGCGGCGCGTACGGCTGCACGCTGAGCACAGGGTGGGGCGTTAGACTGCTGAAGATGATTTCAGGAGTACCCGCATGCGTGGACCTGTTGAGCTTGCCACTGCCACTGTCGTGGCGTTGGGCCTCGCGTTGGCTTCTCCGCTGGGCGCCGCTGAGGCCGTCGCAGTCAACCCGCTGCTGCAGACGCCCATCGACCAGCTACGCCCCGACGAAGTGCGCTTCATGCAGCAGCGCCTGGCCGATTGGCCGGAGCTGCAACGCTATCGTGATGCCAATGCGCGCCTACCTGATGCGGTGCCCGGCCAGCCGCGCGTGGTGTTCTTCGGTGACTCCATCACCGAGGGCTGGGGCAGGGAAGGCAGTGCCGGTTTCTTCCCCGGCAAGGGCTGGCTCAACCGCGGCATCAGCGGCCAGACCACGGCGCAGATGCTGGTGCGTTTCCCGCAGGACGTGCTGGCACTGAAGCCACAGGTGGTGGTGATCCTGGCCGGCACCAACGACATGGCAGGCAACACCGGCCCATCCACGCAGGCGATGATCGAAGACAACCTGCACGCGATGGTGGACCTTGCCCGTGCACATGGCATCGGCGTAGTGCTGGCATCAGTGCTGCCGGTCAGCGATTACCCGTGGCTGCCGGGCACAGCACCTGCGCCCAAGGTGCGTGCATTGAACACGGCATTGAAGCGCTATGCCGATGCACAGCAGCTGGTCTATCTGGACTACTACACGCCGATGGCCAATGCGATCGGCGGACTGGACCCGCAGTTGGCGGAGGACGGCGTGCATCCTACGGCGAAGGGCTATGCGGTGATGGCGCCGTTGGCCGAGGCGGCGGTCAAGCGCGCGCTGCAGCAGAAGTAGCTTCTGCGGGCAGACTCGCCAGCAACCACTCACAGAAACTGATCACCAGCGGATCGGCCGCGCTGTCCTCATGCACCAGCCAGCTCCAGCGCGGGCCGCGCACGCGTGCATCATCCAGGGCTTGCAGCAGGCCTTGTTCGCAGGCTCGGGCTGCCAGCAGCTCGCTGACCAAGGCGATGCCCAGCCCTTGGCAGGCTGCATCCAGCAACTGCCCGGGCTCGGAGAAATTCATTCCCTCGCGACGCTGGCCGACATCGGCGCCACCCTGTACCTGCCATTGGCTCCAGTCCATCTCGCGCTCGCCATGCAGGGTGAGGCGTTCGTGCGCCGGTGTGGCGAGCAGGGCCGGATGGCAGGCTGGATAGAGGCGGTCCTGCAGCAGCACGCGATGCTCGCACTGCGCCTGTGAGTCGAGGTCATCACGCACCGCCACGTCCAGCGTCTGCGTGGTCATGTCTGGTGCTTCCTCGCTGGTCAGCAGCCATAGGTCGGCGTCGGGATGCAGGCGGTGGAACCCGGCCAGGCGTGGCACCAGCCAATGGCGGGCGAAGGCCGGGCTGGTGTTGACGATCAGTTGATTGGGCTTGCGGTACTGATCGAGCCGGCGGATGCCGCTGGCCAGCTGCCGCAGCAGCGCCTGCGTTGTTTCCAGCAGGTCGATGCCGGCATCGGTGAGGGTGACGCTGCGGCCCTGCCGGAAGAACAACGGCTGCTGCAGCGACGCTTCCAGGCCCCGGATCTGCTGGCTGATGGCCGACTGGGTCAGGTGCAGTTCCTCCGCCGCACGGTGGAAACTGCCCAGCCGGGCGGCAGCCTCGAAACCCCGCAGGGCGTTCAGCGGTGGCCAGTGCTTGAGCATTTCAGATAAGTAAAGCTATTCATTTGATGGCTGAATCTATCGTTTGTTCTTATGTGTCGGCAAGCGCAGCATAGCGCCCATCCCACACCGGCCATGGAGCCTGTCATGAGCAACCGTCGTCACTTCCTCACCCAGCTGGCGGGCGCCGCCGGCCTTGGCGGCCTGGCTGCTCTGGGCCTGGCCGGGCTGCCGGGTCGCGTGGCTGCAGCAGGGCCAGGTGCGGGGACTTGGCGCATGCCGGACGAGCACGGCCCACAGGAACGCGTGTTCCTTGCCTTCGCCGCGCAGCCGCGGGTGTGGGGCGCGCAAGCCGATGCGGTGAACACCGCCGTGGCGCGGTTGGCCCGTACCATCGCGCGCCACCAGCCGGTCAGCGTGCTGTGCCGCCCGGCGCAGTTGAAGCAGGCGCAGGATCGCTGTGGCCGCGACAACATCGAGTTCCTCGAGGTGCCGCTGGATGACATCTGGGTGCGCGACTATGGTGGGTGCTTCGTCACCGATGGCCAGGGCGGGCTGGGCCTGGTCGACTTCAACTTCAATGGCTGGGGCGGCAAGCAGAGCGCGCGCAACGATGGCGCGGTGGCGCCGTGGCTGGCGCAGGTGACTGGCGCGACGCTGCTGGAAAGCGATCTGGTGGGCGAGGGCGGTGGCATCGAAGTCGATGGCCATGGCACGGCCATCCTCACCGAAAGCTGCTGGGTCAACCGCAACCGCAATCCGGACTGGTCGCGCGCGGATATCGAGGCCGAGCTGAAGCATCACCTGGGCCTGCGCAAGGTGATCTGGCTGCCCGGCATCGCCGGCAAGGACATCACCGATGCGCACGTGGACTTCTATGCGCGCTTCGTACGCCCGGGCGTGGTGATCGCCAATCTGGACAACGATCCGGAGTCCTACGATTACGACCTGACCCGCGAGCATCTGCGGATCCTGCGCGGGGCCACCGATGCCGATGGCCGTCGCCTGCAGGTGCATACGCTGCCGCCGCCGCTGGACGGACGCGACAACGTGCATACGCGCGACAACGACGATCTGGCGATGGGCTACATCAACTACCTGCCGATCAACGGCGCGGTGGTCGCGCCGCAGTTCGGAGACGACGAAGCGGATGGATTCTGCCGCGAACTACTGGAAGACATGTATCCCGGCCGCGTGATCGAGCAGGTGGATATCGATGCCATCGCGGGCGGCGGTGGCGGCATCCATTGCGTGACCAAGAACATGCCGAAGGTGGGCTGACGCGCCTCAGGCGTCGTCCTGCTTCAATGCGGCATCGGCAGCCAGCAGCGCCTCGGCGGCTGCACTGAGCGGCGGCGACGGCGGGGCGACCACGCCGATCGCTTCCATCATCTTCGGCATGCCCAGGAACTGCCGCGCGCGGCGGTCGTAGATGCCGGTGACCAGCAGCGCACGGGTGGCGATCTTCTGCTCGGGCCCGATCAGTACGCGTTGTTCCATGATCCCGCGCGAGCCGACCCAGCCGACCAGCCGCGTTTCCAGGGTGAAGCGCTGGAACGGCTTCAGCTCGCGGCGGAACTGGATGGTGCCGGCGCCGACGATCGGTGCCCACTTCTCGCGCAGCGCCACCCGGCCCAGGCCCATGCGCAGGATCAGGTCCAGCCGGCCCAGGTCGAAGATGTTCCAGTAGCGGCCGTTGGTCATGTGCAGGTTGCTGTCCAGGTCATTGGGCAGTACCCGGAACTGCAGCCGCGAGACCCCGAACGGGGCCTCCAGCTTGGGCCGGAACAGGCTGCACAGGAGCAGGTGGAGCAGGCGGAACCAGAGATTCATGGTTATGACGACTGTTATATAATCGCCGGTACGCTAATCTATGACGACTGTCCTGGCAAGGAGCCTGCCGTGAGCCCGCGTCCCTCTGATGCGCCACAACGCGTGATTGATGCTGCGGCACAGATGCTGGCGCGTGTGGGTCTCAATGCCACCAGCATCCGTGAGGTCACCAAGCTGGCCGAGGCACCGCTGGGCTCCACCTATCACCACTTTCCCGGCGGCAAGCAGGAGCTGTTGGCGCGTGCCACCCATATGGCCGGCGACAAGGTCGAAGCGTTGTTGGTGGAGCTGCTGAAGGGCGGGGCGGTGCAGGGCCTGCAGCAGTTCCTGACGATGTGGCGCGAGCGCCTGCTGCGCACGGATTTCCGCGCCGGCTGCCCGGTGTTGGCCGCTGCGGTGGAGGAGCCGGTGGAGGCCGTACCGAGCCAGCCGCGCGCGGCAGCTGCAGAGGTATTCGCGCGCTGGCAGGGCCATCTGGCCGCAGCGTTCGTCGCCGACGGACACGATCCGGCCGCCGCGGGTGGGCTGGCCAGTCTGGTGATTGCCAGCGTGGAAGGTGCGGTGGCGATGAGCCGCGCACTGCAGGACATCGCCCCGTTCGACCAGGTGGCCGCGCAGTTGTTGAAAGCCGCCGCGCGGCCTTGATCCGGCGGCACGGTCGCGGGAGACTCGGCGCAGGCCCTGACGGGACGCCGCCATGGACGAATCGCACTGCCGCCACCTGATCGAGCACTACCTGCAGGCCTACAACCGCTTCGACATCGACGCCATGCTGGCGGTGCTGGCGCATAACGTGCGTTTCGAGAACCACAGCGGCAGCCAGCTGACGATGGTCACCGAAGGCATCGATGCCTTCGGCGAACTGGCACGGCAATCGGCGCCGTTGTTCCGCGAGCGCGAGCAGCGGTTGCTCGAGTTGACCTTCGAGGATGGCATGGCGCTGGCCAGGATCGGCTGGCGTGGCGTGTTCGCGCAGGACATTCCCGATGGTCCCAGTGCGGGCACGGAACTGGCCCTGCAGGGACGCAGCGAGTTCGCTTTTGAGGACGGTCGCATCGTGCGGATCATCGACCGCAGCTGAGGATCGATGGCATAGGCCCGCCGTCTGGACAGCGGACCTGCCCGCGGTAGAATCCGCCCACCACCGCTTACGCGTGCCCGGCAAGGATGTCCGCATGCAGTATCAGGTTTTCGAGCTTCCACGCTGCACGATCTGCGGCATCCAGCGGCGCCGATGAAACGCACCCGTTTCTTTACACGCAGCCCATTGAAGCTGCCGGCTAATCGCGGCAGTGAAGTCGTGCGCGCGCGGCAGCATCTGCAGCAGCTCGGCTGGCCGCGCCTGCAGATGGCGCTGATCGTGGCCCTGACCGGTGCGGCCGGTTTCCTCGCCTCGCACCTGCTGCGTCTGGCCGGTATCGACGCGATGCTGCTGCGCTACCCGATGGCCGTGCTGCTGGCCTATGGCGTATTCCTGCTGCTGATGTGGATCTGGATCCGCTGGCGCTGGGACAACGTGCTGGATGGCCTGTCGCCGGATGTGGGCAGTGGCAGCCCATCGCCTCGTGGAAGTGCCGTGGAATCACCGTGGAGCGGCGTCGGTGGCCGTTCTGGAGGTGGCGGCGCGTCAGCTTCGTGGAATGAGTCGGCGCGGGTCAACGGCGACGATGCCGGTGAGCTGCCGTTGACCGGCCTGGCCGAAGACGAAGCAGGCCTGCCGTTGCTCGCGATCCTCGGCCTCGTCGCGCTGGTGGCGACCGTTCTGCTGGCCAGCGTGTGGATTGTGTGGTCGGCGCCAGTGCTGATGGCCGAGCTGCTGGTGGACGCGGCCATTGCCGGAGGCCTGTACCGGCGCATGCAGGGCATGCGGGAGCAGGGATGGTGGCGCGTATGCGTGACGCACACGATCTGGCCGCTGCTCGGCCTGCTGCTGTTCTTTGCTGTGCTGGGTTGGCTTGCGCAGGCGCTGGCTCCAGGAGCGACCCACCTGCTGCAGGTCATTCAAGCAGTGTAGCGCCACGTTCCCGGCCGATATCCCAACCTGCTTCATTTCTTCGAGGAGCTTCATGCGACAGCGCATTGCACGGAAGCGCATCCTGACGACAGCGGTCGTCCTGTTCGTGGCTGCTGGCGCAGCGCTGATGGCCAGCGTGCGCCCGCAGTGGCGGCAGGATGTCAGCCCGCCTCCGATCAATCTGGGAACGGCACGGATGCAGGCCGAGGTGATGGCAGAGCTCATCGACCTGCGACCGACACCGCCAGGAAAGCCGCCAGTACCATCGATTCCAATGAAGGCAGTCTCCTCCCCGATGCTGACTGGCAACAGTGCGTTCGCGACCGCGGAGGTGCCACTGGCAGATGTCGCGCCAGCACACTTCGAGCCGCGCGGCTGGGAAGCCGACATGCCATTTGCAGTGATGGAATGGACTGCGCCTTCCTGCGGTGAAGGAGACCCCGTCCCGGTCTGCCAGGTTCGTCACAGCGTCGTCGAGTGGCGCGATGATGACAGTGCGGCGTCCTTTCAACTTCAGCAGCATCTGGAGGCGATGCTGCAGGTTGCGAACCGCCGGGCTGTACGCGTACCCGACCTCGCGTTTGAGCTTGCGCATGTGCGAGCGCAACGGATGACGTGGGACGAGCTTCAGCAACGGCGCGCACGCGGCGTCGAGGGATGCACGGGTGGCCGGGGCAATCCGGATCTGGGCGTTGTCTATCTGCAGCGTCCTGTGTTCAGCCTGGACGGGAACTGGGCAATGGCATCGATCGCCTCGGATCTGTGCAGTGGAGGAACGGCGATGCGCGCCCTCTACCTTCTGCACCGCAGCAAGGGCGGGTGGGAGCGTGTTCGAGTGGATCCTGTCCGCTATATGAGCTTTGGCCACGGCCTGTGGCCCGCGTTGCCGGAGTCGTGATGACAGATACCTCGTTCAAGCCGGACCGTGACTGCCAACAACGGATCGTCTGGCGACGCATTGCGTCGTTGGCGGCGGCGCTGTCGGCTTTGGCTCTCATGGCCGGAGTCTGCAGCCTGCGCCCGAGGTGGCAGCAGGCGATCGGTCCGCCATTGGTCAACCTGGGAACGGCGCAGATGCAGGCGGAGGCGATGGCGCTGGCGATCCGGCAGAGGCCGCCTTTCTCCCCTCCACCTCCGCCAGAGCCGCAGCCAACACCAGTTCTGCCATCGCCGCTGAGCGAGGTGCCCACCGCACCGCAGACGCCGTCCACGCGCGTCGATCGATGGCGCCCGCAGGAGCAGCCACAGTTGACCGACCCGGTGGGGGAGGACATCTACGTGATGGAGCAGACCTTGCCCTATTGCTGGCCGGGCAGCAGTGCCTCCACCTGCCAGGAGGTGGACGATCTGGTCCTGCCGCTGGACGATTGGTGGCCGCAGGACATCCATGCGCTGCGGTTGCAGCTGCAGGCGGACCTGGTTCCCGCCAATCGCCGTTCCACGCCAGTGCCTGCGGCCGCATTGGCCGGTGTGCAGCGGATGGACAGCGCGGGGCTTCGAGCGCTGCGGGAGCAGGGGTGCGGGGCAACGGTGCATGGGCCGACTCGGACATACGACCACGTCGTCTATCTGACCCGGCCCGTTTTCAGCGTCGATGGGCAGTGGGCTATGATCGCGGTCGCCTGGGATTCGTGTTCCGACGATTTCGTCTACCGGGAGCTTGTCGTACTGCATCGGGAACAAGGACGCTGGATGGCCGAACCCCCGGAACGGGGTCTGGGCGGCGTATGGGACGGCCGCGTACTGCGGCCCTGGACGTACAACCACTGACGAGGAAGAGCGCATGGATGTCGCTGCACGCAGGAACAGGATGTTGTTTCGTTGGATCATGGTGACGCTGCTGGCGGTGTTGTTGCCGTTTGCAGCACTGGCACAGCCTGCAGCCGGGCAGGCCGATGGCGCCGAAGCCGTTACTGCCGCGGAAGAGGCGCAATGCCGCGCCTGCACTTATGAGCGTATTGGGCCCAAGGTCGATATCGGCCTGGTGGCTCTGATTTCGCTGCTGGTGGTGGGCCTGCTGGTGGCGGTATCCCGCGAATGGGGCACCACCTCGCAACGATGGACCTGCCGCACGCTGGCCCTGTTGCTGGTGGGTGTCGGTGTGGCGTTGCTGTGGTGGGCTGGCAGCGTCGTCTACCTGGGCTACAACCCGTGGCAGGAAATGGCCG
This sequence comes from Stenotrophomonas sp. 86428_Sma, assembly GCF_056481585.1. Taxonomy (NCBI): domain Bacteria; kingdom Pseudomonadati; phylum Pseudomonadota; class Gammaproteobacteria; order Lysobacterales; family Lysobacteraceae; genus Stenotrophomonas; species Stenotrophomonas sp. 86428_Sma. Next base: position 3,163,091 of record NZ_CM151156.1, on the reverse strand, counting down.
CCCCCGTCGATGGCTCGCTCACCTCGACACTGCTCACTACCTCACCGAAGTGGCTGGCGGCGATGGTGCTGATCGGCTTCGCGCCTTCCATCTGGAAACGCAGCGAGCGCCTGCCGGCGTGGCGCATCAGCTGACATTGAAACGGCGGCGCTGGATCACACCCGGCGCCGCCTGCGGTCATCAGTCAAAGCGCAAACGCACACCAGCGTAGATGCCACGGCCTTCGCCCGGCGTCGAGCGGGCAATATCCTTGCCGGCATCGTTGTAGCCCGGCGTGACCGTGGCGGCGTAGCGGCGATTGCCGATGTTGCGCATCTCCGCCCAGGCCTGCCAGCGGCCACCGGGTGCGTCGTAGCCGATGCGGCTGCCGAAGATCACACGGCTGTCGGCCCAGTAGCTGTTGGCGTAGTCGACGGCGATGCGCGAGGCGTATTCGGTATTCAGCGCAGCGTACAGGCCGGACGCGTGATCGAAGCGCAGCTCGGCCTGGTAGGCGTGACGCGGCAGGCCGGGCAGGCGGTTGCTGCCGAAACGCGCATCGTGGCGATAACGAAAGTCGCTGAAGGTGTACGCCTGGCGCAGCGACAGGCGGCCCGGCGCTGCCTGCCACAGCGTGCTGTCCAACCCGGCTTCGATGCCGCGGTGAACGGTGGGGCTGGCGTTGTTCTCGGCGATGAACAGGTTCGGCACCGGCTGCAGCTCGACGCTCAGCAGTTCGTGGTTCACGTGTGCGTAGTAGCCGGTCAGTTCCCAGCGACCCAGCGCCGCGTCACCGCGCGCGCCCAGTTCCAGCGTGGTGGCGGCCTGGTTCTGCATCGGCACCGGCGCGCGCTGGCGGCCGCTGGATGGGCCATTGCCCGGCCCGAAGTACTGGTTCGAGCCCCAGATCATCGACCACGGGTGCGGTGCTTCCACCGAGCGGCTGAGGTTGCCGAACCACTGGGTCTGCGCGCTGTGCTGCCAGGTGAAGCCCAGTCGGGGCGCGTAGTCCCAGTCGTGGTCGCGCAGGCGGCCGCCGCTGCTCGGCCAGGTCACCTGTACATCGCGACGGGTGTTGATCAGTGCCAGCCCGGTCTGCATGCGCAGGCGGTCATTGAAGGTGAGGGTATTACCTATGTGCAGCGTGCTGTCGGTGCCGTGGTGGCGGAAGTCACGCGTGCGCGTGCCGGCGGCATAGCCGTTGCTGGCAAAACGCAGCGACTCGCGCACATCGGCATCCAGGTCATGGGTGACGCGCAGGCCGACCGTGGTTTCGCTGTCCAGGCCGAACAGCCGGTGCCGGTGGCGGTAGTCCAGCGTGGCGTTGAGGTTGGCGTAGTCCAGCTGCTGGCGGTACAGGCTCTCGTTCAAGTCCATCGGGTACGTGTGGTAGACCAGCCCGGCCTGCAGCGAAGAATCCTCATCGATCTGCAGCGTGGTGACGTTGCCCACCCACGTGCTGCCGGGCTGCGGGCGACGTGCATCGATGGCCAGGTTGGCCGGGTTCGCCGCATGCGGGTCGTTGCGGATCTGGTCGCGGGTCAGGCGACCGGGTGTTTCGTGATTGGTTTCGCGGTAGCGCACGAAGAAGCGCGTCTGCAGGTCGGGCGTGATCTGCCAGCCGATGTTGGCCATTGCGCCCTTGCCGTCGCCGCGCGCATGGCGCTGATAGCCATCGAACTCGGTATCGGTGTAGGCCAGGAAGTAGTCGACATAACCACTGACGCCGCCCCAGCTGATCCCACGCTTCTGGTAGCCACGACTGCCGGCTTCGTAGTGCAGCTGCACGCCCGCAGAATCACGGCCGCTGCGGCTGACGTAGTCGATGGCACCGCCCAGTGCCAAGGCACCACGCTCGAAACCGTTGGCGCCGCGCAGGACTTCTACGCGCGATAACCACAGCGGTTCCAGCAGTTCGTAGGGTGTGCCGCCCGGGCCGGTCAGCGGCAGGCCGTCGATCGACACCGCAATACCCGAGGCATGCGCGCCGGGGCCACGGTTGATGCCCGAGCCCCGGATCGAGACCTTGGTGCCCTCATTACCCGGTGACTGCGCGCTGATGCCCGGTTGGTAGGCCAGCACATCGGCACTGCTGGACAAGCGGCTGTCGGCCTTGGCCACGTCGATGACGTTGCTCGCGCCGGGTACGCGCTTCAGCGCCTCGCGCGCCTGGGCGCTGGCATCGGCAGCAGCGGTGACCTGCACGGCATCCAGCGTGGTGGCCTGCGGCGCAGCAGCGGCGGTGGTGGAGAGGCCAAGGGAAACGGCCAGGAACAACAGCGACGGGGTGGGGCGGTACGACGAGAGCGACATGCGGGAATGCTGTAAACTACGAAAGTGGCGCGCAAGTTAACAGGTCGGCGACGTCACGTCACCCATCGGCGGCGTATGGCCGCCCGCGCTCCTTGTAGAGTCGAGCTTGCTCGACTGCCTCTGTGTCCCGGAGTCGAGCACGGCTCGACTCTACAGCGCCGGCTTCGCCAGCGCCTTGGCCTTTGCATACAGCCGATCGGCCGCTTCCTTCTCGCCCAGCGCCGCATGGCACTCGGCCAGGCTGTCCCAAGCATTGGCCGAATCCGGATACAGCTCGGTGTTGAGCGCGAACACCTTCACTGCCTTGCGTGCCCCGAGGCTCTCGCGGATCGCGTAACCATCGGCATTGATCGCGCGTTCCAATTCACTGGCAGCAACCTTGTTGCTGTCGCGCAGCCAGCGATGCACTGCTTCGGCCGCGCCGGCGCTGTCATCCAGCGCATACGCGATCAGTCGCTCGGACAATACCGCATGCGGAAACTCCTCCGGCGCGGCCACCGCCATCGTGCTCTCGACCAGCATGCTCGACCAGACATTGCGGGCGCTGCCGTTGGTCAGGTACACGAACACCCAGTAGCCGCTGGCCAGGGTGCCCTTGTAGGCCAGCCGCGCACGTACACGGGTGCCGCCATCGTGGCCGACCTGGGTGTAGCCGTCGCTGCGGGTGGTGTCCCAGCCCGTGGAGAAGAAATTGCTGCCGCCGCCGGCCAGTTTCTGCGGCTGCCAGAGTTTTTCCAGGGTCGCCGTGCGCAGCAGCTTGCCGGTCGCCAGCGCCTGCAGGAAACGGTTCATGTCACCCACGGTGGTCTGCAGATCGGCATGGCCCCAACCGTAGTCCGGCCAGGGGTCTTCGTTCGCTGGCTGCAGCTGACCGTCCTTGCCGATGTACGGCACCGCTGCGCGCTGCGCCGGCACGCTGGCTGCTCCCCATGAAGTGCGGGTCATCTTCAGCGGCTGCAGGATGCGTTCGCGCGCGATGGCCGGGTAGGGCTTGCGGTAATGTGCTTCCAGCAAGGCGGTCAGCACCAGGTAGTTGGCCTGCGTGTACTGCACGCGGCTGCCGGTGACGAACTGCATCGGTGTCGCGCCGGCCACCTTCAGTGCAGCGCCAAGGTTAGGCGCCACTCCGGTGTAGCCCTTGCTCACCCAGCGGTTGTCCACCCGGTCGTAATACTCGCCGATACCCGAGCTGTGGTTGAGGAAATCGCGTACGTGAATCGCCTGCCATGCCGTCGGTAGGTCCGGAACATAACGGCTGGCCGGTGCGTCCAGATCCACCTTGCCCTGGTCGACCAGCTGCATCACCAGTGTGCTGGTCAGCAGCTTGGCCATGGATTGCGCGGCGAAGATGGTGTCGACAGTGGCAGGCACATGGGCAGCGGGATCGCGTTCGCCGCTGGCGCCCTGGTAGAGCACCCGGCCATTGTGCGCGACCAGTACCGCCTGGCCGGCGATGCCGTAGCGCTCGCGGTTGGCCTGCAGTTGGGTGTCGAGCTGAGCAGAGAGAGTGCCGGGAGCGCCACGTGCAGAAGCGATCGGAACGCGAAGAGGGCACAGAGCAATGCGGCAGCAAGGGTGCGGTACATCGCGGTGATCCGTCGGCGGTGATGGCGCATGTTGGTCACGGCGGGAGAGCGGGTCAAGGGCACCGATTCCCGCATCAGGGAGAGCCGGCCAGCGGCCGGCACTACCCTACGTTTCCGGTAGTGCCGGCCGCTGGCCGGCACCCCTGCGATCAGCCCAGGATTCCTGGCAGATCCAGCCCCTTTTCCTTCGCGCAGTCGATCGCGATTTCATAGCCTGCATCGGCATGGCGCATCACGCCTGTGGCCGGGTCGTTCCACAGCACGCGGCCAATCCGCTTGGCCGCGGCCTCGGTGCCGTCGCAGACGATCACCATGCCGGCGTGCTGCGAGAAGCCCATGCCGACGCCACCGCCGTGGTGCAGCGACACCCAGGTCGCGCCGCTGGCGGTGTTGAGCAGGGCGTTCAGCAGCGGCCAGTCGGACACCGCATCGGAGCCGTCGGCCATCGCTTCGGTTTCGCGGTTTGGCGAGGCAACGCTGCCGCTGTCGAGGTGGTCGCGGCCGATCACCACCGGCGCCTTCAGTTCGCCGTTGGCGACCATCTCATTGAACGCCAGGCCGAGACGATCGCGGTCGCCCAGACCCACCCAGCAGATGCGCGCGGGCAGGCCCTGGAACTTGATCTTTTCGGCGGCCATGTCCAGCCAGCGGTGCAGGTGCGGGTTGTCCGGAATCAGTTCCTTCACCTTGGCATCGGTCTTGGCGATGTCTTCCGGGTCGCCGCTCAGTGCGGCCCAGCGGAACGGGCCGATGCCGCGGCAGAACAGCGGGCGGATGTAAGCTGGCACGAAGCCCGGGAAATCGAAGGCGTTGGCCACGCCTTCTTCCAGCGCCATCTGTCGCAGGTTGTTGCCGTAGTCCACGGTCGGCACGCCCAGTGCGTGGAAGCCGAGCATGGCGCGGATGTGGTTGGCCATCGACGCGCGCGCGGCTTTCTCCACTTCCTTGGGCGCGGAGACACGTTTCTCATCCCACTGCTCGACCGTCCAGCCCTGCGGCAGGTAGCCGTTCACCGGGTCGTGCGCGGAGGTCTGGTCGGTCAGCAGGTCCGGCTTCACGCCGCGCGCCAGCAGTTCGGCCAGCACGTCGGCGACATTGCCGAGCAGGCCCACCGACTTCGGCGTGCCAGCCTTGCATGACTCGTCGATCAGGCGCAGCGCTTCGTCCAGATTGTCAGTCCAGGTATCCAGGTAGCCGGTGCGCAGGCGCATGTCGATGCTGCTCTTGCGGCACTCGACGGCCAGGCAGGAGGCGCCGGCCATCACTGCAGCCAGCGGCTGCGCGCCACCCATGCCACCGAGGCCACCGGTGAACAGCCACTTGCCGGTCAGGTCGCCGCCGAAATGCTGGCGGCCCATCTCCACGAAGGTCTCGTAGGTGCCCTGCACGATGCCCTGCGCGCCGATGTAGATCCAGCTGCCGGCAGTCATCTGGCCGTACATGGCCAGGCCCTTCTTATCCAGTTCGTTGAAGTGGTCCCAGTTGGCCCAGCGTGGCACCAGATTGGAATTGGCGATCAGCACGCGCGGCGCATCGGCGTGGGTGCGGAACACGCCCACCGGCTTGCCCGACTGCACCAGCAGGGTCTGGTCGTCGTCCAGGCGCTTGAGCGTTTCGACAATGGCGTCGAAGCTCTCCCAGTCGCGCGCGGCGCGGCCGATGCCGCCGTACACCACCAGTTCCTGCGGCCGTTCGGCCACGTCCGGGTGCAGGTTGTTCATCAGCATGCGCAGCGGCGCTTCGGTCAGCCAGCTCTTGGCGTTGAGCGTGGTGCCGGTCGGCGCGGCAATGGTGCGGGTCGGGTCGTTGCGGGTCATGCGGCGCTCCGGTTCGTAGCGAATTCAAGACAGGCGTTGAGCACCTGCGCCAGGGTGTGGCGCAGCGGTGCGGCGTGGTCGGGGTCGAGCGGGGTGGGCCAGCTGTGCTCGTCCACCTGGTCCGGCAGGGGTTCGTGCATGTAGCCGCGGCAGGCCAGTTCCATCTGCAGGCTGTGCACGCCGCCGGCGACGTTGCTGTAGTGGCGGGTGATCCAGCCGCCCTTGAAGCGGCCGTTGCGCACCTGGCTCATGCCACTGATCTTCAGCAGGTTCTCCACCACATCGCTCAACGCGTTGTCGCAGGAGGTGTCCGGCGCGCCGGAGGGGCCGGCGGTACCGAGATTGAACTGCGGCAGTTCACCGTCGAACAGGTGCGGGATATGCGAGCGGATCGAGTGCGCGTCATACACCACGACAGTGCCGAACTTCGCGCGCAGGCGCGTGATCTGTGCGGCCAGCGCATCGTGGTAAGGCAGGAAATACGTGTCGCGGCGACGGGCGATTTCCGTTTCATCCGGCTCTCGGCCCGCGTGGTACAGCGGCTGGTTGTCGAAGGTGGTCAGCGGGCACAGGCCGGTGGTGTTCTGGCCCGGGTACAGCGACACGCCGCTGGGATCGCGGTTGAGGTCGATCACCGAGCGCGAGATCGCCGAGCGCACCGTGGTCGCGCCCATGCCGCGCACGAAGTCGTACAGTTCGTGCACCCACCAGTCGGCATCGCGGCGGGCCAGCCACGGTGAGTGGTAGTCGCCGATCAGGTCGTGCGGCAGTTCGCTGCCCGTATGCGGGAAGCTGACGATCAACGGGGCATCGCCCTCGTGCACCGTCAGCCATTCGGGATGGGTATTCATGCCTGCGGTTCCACGGTTGGCAGCAGCTCCGCCAAGCCCTGTGCCAGCGCGCCACTGCGGACCAGGTTCGTGGCGGTCACCATGTCCGGGTGGAAGTAGCGATCTTCTTCCAGCGTCGGCACCTGCGCACGCAGGGTGGCGCGCACGGATTCGAGCGCGGCACTGGAGCGCAGCGGCGCGTGGAAGTCGCAGCCCTGCGCGGCGGCCAGCAGCTCGATGCCGATCACGTTGGCGGCGTTCTCGGCCATCTGCATCAGGCGGCGTGCACCGTGCGCGGCCATCGACACATGGTCTTCCTGGTTGGCCGAGGTCGGAATCGAATCAACACTGGCCGGGTAGGCGCGCTGCTTGTTTTCCGAGACCAGCGCCGCGGCGGTCACCTGCGGAATCATGAAGCCGGAATTCAGGCCCGGGCGTGGGGTCAGGAACGCCGGCAGGCCGGACAGCGCCGGGTCAACGAGCATCGCCAGGCGGCGCTCGCTGATCGAGCCGATCTCGCACACCGCCATCGCCAGCATGTCGGCGGCGAAGGCCACCGGTTCGGCGTGGAAGTTGCCGCCTGACAGTGCCTCGCCGGTATCGGTGAACACCAGCGGATTGTCGGACACGCCGTTGGCTTCGATTTCCAGCGTGGTCGCGGCCTGGCGCAGGATGTCCAGCGCTGCGCCCATCACCTGCGGCTGGCAGCGCAGGCAATACGGGTCCTGCACGCGCACGTCGTTGTCACGATGCGATTCGCGGATGTCCGAGCCCTGCATCAACGTGCGCAGGGTGGCGGCCGTGGCGATCTGCCCGCGCTGGCCGCGGATGGCATGGATGCGCGGGTCAAACGGGGTATCCGAGCCCTTGGCCGCTTCCACCGACAGCGCGCCGGTGATCAACGCGGCCTGGAACACGGTCTCGATCTCGAACAGGCCGGCCAGCGCATAGGCGGTGGAGAACTGGGTGCCGTTGAGCAGCGCGAGGCCTTCCTTCGCGCCCAGCTCGATCGGCTGCAGGCCGGCACGTGCCAATGCATCGGCTGCCGGCAGGCGCTCGTCACCGATAAAGGCTTCACCCACGCCCAGCATCACGCTGGCCAGGTGCGAGAGCGGCGCCAGGTCACCCGAGGCACCCACCGAGCCCTGTGCGGGCACCACCGGCAGCACGCCCTTGACCAGCATTGCTTCCAGCAGCAGCAGGGTTTCCTCGCGCACGCCCGAAGCACCCTGCGCCAGGCTGACCAGCTTCAGCGCCATCATCAGGCGCACCACGCTGGCAGGCATCGGCTCGCCAACACCGGCAGCGTGCGAGAGCACGATGTTCCGCTGCAGGGTAGCCAGGTCCTCGCGCTCGATGCGCACGCTGGCCAGCTTGCCGAAGCCGGTGTTGATGCCATAGACCGGCGCGCCCTTGGCGACGATGGCGGCCACGGTCGCGGCACTGGCACGCACCACCGGCAGCGCGGCCGGGTCCAGTGCAAGCGGCGCACCGCGATAGGCCTGCCGCCACTGGGCGAGAGTGACATGGCCGGGGCGAAGAACCAGGGTGTTGCTCATGTGTTGCTCCAGGAGGCAGGCAGGTCGGGCTGTCCGCGCACCACGCGCGCGTGCAGCGGGTTGAATCCAATGCGATAGACCAGATCGGCGGGGGCGTCGATGTCCCAGATCGCCAGGTCGCAGTCCATGCCGATGGCGAGGCGACCGACGCGATCGCCACGGCCCAATGCGCGCGCCGCCTCACGGGTGAAGCCGGCGATGCATTCGTCCACGGTCAGGCGGAACAGGGTCGCGCCCATGTTCATCGCCAGCAGCGGGCTGGTCAGTGGCGAGGTGCCGGGGTTGCTGTCGGTGGCCAGCGCCAGTGGCACGCCGGCCGCGCGCAGCGCCGCAATCGGCGGCAGGGTGGTATCGCGGGTGAAATAGAAGGCACCGGGCAGCAGCACCGCCACGGTGCCGGCCGCGGCCATCGCGGCGATGCCGGCATCGTCCAGGTGTTCGATATGGTCGGCCGAGAGTGCACCGAAGCTGGCGGCCAGTTCGGCGCCATGCTGGTTGCTCAGCTGCTCGGCGTGGATCTTCACCGCCAGCCCGTTGGCGCGCGCCGCTTCGAAGACCTGCCGCGCCTGCGCCGGCGAGAAGGCGATGTTCTCGCAGAACACGTCCACTGCTTCGGCCAGGCCTTCGGCGGCGATGGCCGGAATCATCACGTTGCACACCTCGTCGGTGTACTCCTGTGCTTCGCGGCCCGGCGGAATCGCGTGTGCGCCGAGGAAGGTGGTCACCACGTTGACCCGGCATTCCTCGCCCAGCGCACGCGCCACCTGCAGCTGTTTGCGCTCGTCGGGCAGGGTCAGGCCGTAGCCGGATTTGATCTCGAGGGTGGTCACGCCCTCGGCGCGCATCGCCAACAGGCGCGGCCGGCTTTCGCGGGCCAGCTGTTCCGGCGTGGCGGCGCGGGTGGCGCGCACGGTGGAGACGATGCCGCCGCCGGCACGGGCGATGTCGGCATAGCTGACGCCCTGCAGGCGCTGCTCGAACTCGTTGGCGCGGTTGCCGGCGTAGACCAGGTGGGTGTGGCAGTCGATCAGTCCGGGCGAAATCCAGCGGCCTTCGCCGTCGATGCGGGTGGTCGGCTGCAGGTGGGCATCGCTGCCGGCGGTGCCGACGTGGACGATGCGGCCATCGGCGCAGGCCAGGACGCCATCGCGGATGACACCCAGCCCCTCGCCATCGAGGGTGATCAGGTGGACGTTGGACCAGAGGGTATCGACGTGCATGGCATCCACAACGCGGCTGTGCTTATATGTCTATACAATATAGGCGTCCATTTCGGGTTGTCCAGCCATGTCCGATTCGCGTTCCCCGCACAGTTTCCATGCCGCCCACGCCCTGCTGGTCGAGGGTTGGGCCCGCGATGTCCGCCTGCAGGTGCAGGACGGTCGCTTCACGGCGATCAGTACGGGGCAGGGCGCGCAGGCGGGTGATACCCGTGTCGGCATCCTGGTGCCGGGCCTGCCCAACCTGCACAGCCATGCCTTCCAGCGCGGCATGGCCGGGCTGACCGAGATCGGCGGCGGCGACGGTGACAGCTTTTGGAGCTGGCGCGAGCTGATGTATCGCTTCCTGGCCCATCTGCGCCCGGACGCGGTGCAGGCCATCGCCGCCCAGGCCTACATGGAAATGCTGGAAAGCGGCTTCACCCGCGTCGGCGAATTCCATTACCTGCACCATGATGCTGACGGCCGGCCGTATGCCAACCGTGCCGAGATGAGCGCGCGGATTGCGGCGGCGGCCGACCAGACCGGCATCGGGCTGACCCTGCTGCCGGTGTTCTATGCGCATGCCGATTTCGGCGGAGCGGCACCGAACCCCGCGCAGCGACGCCTGATCCACGACGTGGACGGCTTCGCGCAGCTGCTGGACGCCACCAAGCCGTCTTTGGCCGCGCTGCCCGATGCGGTGCTCGGCATTGCCCCGCACAGCCTGCGTGCAGTCACCGGCGAGGAATTGAGTGCTTTGCTGCCGCTTACCGACGGCCCGGTGCACATCCACATCGCCGAACAGGTGCGCGAGGTGGAGGCCTGCCTGGCCTGGAGCGGCCAGCGCCCGGTGCAGTGGCTGTACGACCATGCGCCGGTGGATGCGCGCTGGTGCCTGGTGCATGCCACCCACATCACCGACGATGAGCGCGCCGCCATCGTGGCCAGCCAGGCGGTGGCCGGCCTGTGCCCGATCACCGAAGCCAACCTTGGCGACGGCCTGTTCCCGATGCAGGCGTTCGCGCGCGAAGGCGGTCGCTTCGGTGTCGGCTCCGATTCCAATGTGCTGATCGACGCGGCTGAAGAACTGCGCCTGCTTGAATACGGTCAGCGCCTGACCCTGCGCGGGCGCAATGTGCTGGCTCCGGATGCCACCCGCAGCACCGGCCGCTTCCTGTTCGAGGGCGCACTGCAAGGCGGTGCACAGGCCCTGGGTGTGGCCGCCGGCCTGCAGGTCGGCGCCAGTGCCGACCTGGTCGAGCTGGATGCCGCACACCCCGCGCTACAGGCGCGGCAGGATGACGCATGGCTTGACAGCTGGGTGTTCGCCGCACGTAATGGCGCGCTGCGATCGGTCTGGCGTCATGGCCGCCAGTGCGTGGCCGACGGCCGCCACCTGCAGCGCGAGGCGATCACCACCGCCTTCGCTGCCGCCCTGCGTGGCGTGCTGGGCTGATCGCCTCCCGCCGCCGAGACCCCATCACGTGAAGGCCAGCAAGTCCGCCACGCTCAACCAGCGTATCCGCAGCGATCTGGAAAGCCGCATCCTCAGCGGAGAGTGGGCGCCGGGCTTCCGTATTCCGTACGAGCACGAGCTGATGGAGCAGTACGGCTGCTCGCGGATGACGGTGAACAAGGTGCTGACCGCGCTGGCCGAGAGCGGCATGATCGAGCGGCGCCGCCGCGCCGGTTCGTTCGTGGCGCGGCAGCCCCCGCACCTGGAGCAGGTGGCGCTGGAGATTCCCGATATCGCGATGGAGGTCGGCTCGCGCGGCCATCAGTACGCCTATCGTCTGCTGCAGCGCGAGCTGCGCCTGGCCGACGCTGGCAATGCCGGTGAAGTGGAGCTGGCCGGCCAGGAGAGGCTGCTGGCGATGCGCTGCCTGCACCTGGCCGATGGCCGTCCGTTGGCGCTGGAGCACCGCCTGATCAGCCCGGTGGGCGTGCCCGAGGTGCTGGAGGTCGATTTCAGTACCACCGCGCCGGGCAGCTGGCTGCTGCAGAACGTCTCGTGGACCCGTGCCCAGCACCGCATCAGTGCCTGGGGCGCGGATACCGCCACCGCCAAGCTGCTGGAGGTGAAGCCGGGCACCGCCTGTCTGGTGATCGAGCGCCTGACCTGGCGCGGTGAGCAGCCGATCACCCGTGTGCGCCAGGTGTTCCTCGGCGACGCCTGGGACCTGGTGGCGCGCTTCGCGCCTGGGGCAAGGTAGGGTCGACCCCGCTCGGGACACGCTGTCGCCTTGAACTCTGTCGGGGCGTGTGTACGATGTGTATCGTCCCCGCATGAAGAGCAGGGATCTCATCCGGGATCTGGAGGCGGCAGGTTGGACCTGTCGCCGGATTCGCGGATCCCATCATGTATTCGTGCACCCGCAGCACCCTCACATCATCACCGTGCCTCACCCAAGGAAGGATCTGGGCAAAGGGCTGGTGCAGGCGTTGCGGAAGCTCGCAGGACTGACGTAGGAGGGCCCATGCGATATCCAGTCTTGATCGAGGCAGGTGATGAGCGCACCGCGTGGGGTGTGGTCGTTCCGGATCTGCCGGGGTGCTTCTCGGCGGCCGACACGCTTGATGATGCGCTCACTGCGGCGGAAGAGGCCGCGCTCGCCTGGATTGATGCGGCCCTGGATGAGGGACGCTCGATTCCGACACCTTCGGCACCGCAGAAAATCGCCGCCGAGGCATCCAAGGACATCCGTTGGATTCTTGCGTACATCTGCATTGATCCGGCCCTGCTGGACGACACCATCGAGCGGGTCAACATCAGCCTGCCACGCCGGATCCTGGCGAGGCTGGATGCGCAGGCCAGAGCGGCAGGTGAATCGCGCTCCAGTTACATCGCCCATCTCGCAGCATTGGGCTGAGCAGGCGCCATGTAGAGCCGAGCCATGCTCGGCTGCTGTTGGCGCGATGCGCGATGAGTCGAGCGTGGCTCGACGCTACAGAGGCATCCACGCATGGCGTGGATCTACAGACACCCCAATCAATACGTAGCGCACTGCCGCCAGCGTACGGGCTCATCCACGCCAGGGCGGGCGTTGAGCTGGATGCGCACGTTACGCAGGGCGGGGTAGTGCAGCACTTCCTCGCAGACCTGCGGCCACACCGCGTCCAGCTCGCCGGTGCGGTTGATCGCCAGCGTCTGCCGGGTCAGCCAGACACCGCTGGCGATGCCGGGCTTGCCAGCCAAGGCACGGGACAGATCGGCCTGGAAACGCTCGAGCGTGGCGGCATCCGGGTTGGGATTGCTGCGCGCATCGGTTGAGGGCGTCGGCGCAGGCGCCGTGGTCGGCGGTGTGGTGGCGGGGGCCGGCGCCAGTTCGGGCGCCGCTTCAACCGCAGGCGCAACCGGCGCGGGGGTGTGCGCCACCTCGGCAACAGGCGCGGTGTCCTGCACATGCAAGCCTTGCAGGCTCAATCCCACCAGCAGGCCCAGCGTGACCGCGCCGAGCGCGGCAATGGCGATCCGGCGCAGGGCTTCATGACGGGCACTGGCGCGCACACGGGTTTCGATTTCTGCCGGCAGATAGGGCTGCAGCAACGGCCACAGGCGCGGGCCGTCCAGCACCTCGACGGCCTGCTTCTCGGCGGCGCTGCGGCCGTCGCGTTCGATCCGGCCCTCGGTCAGCAGCACGCCGCCCTTGGCGCCGGCCAGGCGCGCGGCCGCGCCCAGTTCGTTCACTGCGGCGGTACCGATGCGGTAGGCCAGGCCGTGCTTGCAGGACACCAGCCACTGGTTGGGACCATCGCTGAGCAGGAAGTCGCTGCTCGGCTCGCGGGACTCCTCGGCCGGGTCGTTCAGTTCACGCAGGCCGCGCTGTTCGCGCAGCATGCGTTTGACCAGCACTGAGAATTCGCGCCAGTGCATGCCAGCCAAGGCCTGCAGGCCGAGTTGCATCTCCTTCTGCCGCCGCTTGATCCACCACAGATAGACAACGGCCAGGGAACAGGTAAGCAGGGCCGACAGCAGGGCCAGGATCCAAGGGAGCATGCAGGAGGTGCGCGGAAGGGGCGAATGCGGAGGACGACAGTGTAAAGGTCGTGCCGCATCGCTGGGTCAGGAGGTTCCTGACAGGAAACGTGATGGCGCGCGCAGATCGGTATACGGCGGGCACGAAAAACCCGCCAATCCTGAAGCCGTGAGGGGAGGGAACAAACGGCAGCCGAAGCGATTGGCGGGTTGCTCGCGATTGTCAATCAAAATTTATTGCATTGCAACAATGGTCGGTCAGGGCACGCTGCCTGGCGACTGATGGCTGCCCGGTGCAGGTGCATCAGCGCCCGAGGCGTCGCGATTCTCCAGCTTGGCCAGGCGTGCCTGCAGTGCGTCGATGCGCGCCTCCAGCGCAGTCACCTCGTCGGCGGTGGGCACGTGCAGGCGCTTGAGTACGCCCTGCACCTGGTCGTCGAACGCCTTTTCGACCTTGTTCCAGGTACCGGAAGCCTTCTCGCGGGCCTCGTCCAGCGACGTTTCAACGTTGTCGCGCCAGCCCGGGCCCTGTTCGCCGTTGCGTTCACGGCGGCGGGCTTCCCAAGCTTCGCCTTCCTTCACCAGGCCGTCGAAGAAGCGGCTGCCTTCGGCCTGTGCACGGCCAAGAGCGCCCAGGCCGGCCAACCAGACCTGCTGCGCCGAGTCACTCAGCTTGCGCGAGAAGCGCTCGGCCTGGTCACCGAAAGAGGCGTCGTCGTTGCGGCGGTCGTCGTTCTCGTAGTGGTTCATCGCACTTCCCGTGGGAGTTGGGCCTGCCCCGAGAGTAGCGCGCGATGGCGTTGCACGGCCGTGACGGCCGCCGCCGGGGTTCAGCCCAGCTTTTCCTTCAGAACGCGCTGGATCTCGCCTTCGACCATGCCCTTCATCGCCGACAGCAGGAAGCCCAGCTTGGCCGTGACGCGCACGGCGCCCGGCTGCAGTTCGATCGCACCGTCCACGCCGCTGCCGGAGAAATTCAGTACGTCGGCAGTCCAGGACGACTTCAGGCCGAAGCGCTCGGACAGCTTGGCGGCGACCTGTTCGATCGCGGCGCGCGCCTGCGTATCGGGCAGGGCGTGGGCGTGGCGGACATCGATGGTGGACATGCAGGCTCCTGGCGCAAAGCGGGGATGATCAATGAGGGCGAGCATTGTGCGCATCGAGGGCCTTCGCGCCAAGCACTCATCGTGGGTTCTTCTTCGTTGGCGACCAACCTGCTAGGCTGCGCCGCGTGCAGAACCTGCTTGTTCACTTCAGCCAACAACAACAGCCCGACCAGCCGCTGCGGCCCGGGGTGCAACGCATCGTGCGCCAGGCCAATGGCAGTGTGAGGCTCGGCGACGCCGGCCACGGTGCCCTGCTGCTGGCGCAGTTCTGCGTGGATGATCGCGGCCTCTGGCTGCAGGTCGGCAACGGTATCCGCGGCATTCATGTGAACGGTCGCCCGGTGCGGCGCATGGCGCTGCTGCGTGCGGGCGATGCGGTGTATGTGGACGGCGTGGAAATGGTCCTGCAGGGCGAGGTGGAGAGCCTGCTGCAGGCCCCCGCACCGAACAGCGGTGACGGCACCAATGAGCAGCAGCGCCTGCTGCGCGGTGTCGGTGGCCTGCACCATGGCCGCAGCTTCACGCTGTCGCGGTCCCGCCTGATCGGCCGCGGTGGCGACGCTGACATCGAGATCAATGAGCCGGCCTTCGCCGAACAGCACGCCCGCGTGGAAGTGCATGGCGAGCGCGTGCTGTTGCGTGACCTGGGCAGTGCCGATGGCACACGGGTCAATGGCGTGGCCGTGCGCCACTGCTGGCTGCAGGCCGGCGACCAGGTGGTGTTCGATGGCCAGCACCGGTTCGTGCTGGAAGTGCCGCATGACCCGCGCCGGCGCCCGCTGCCGGATGAAGACGAGTCCAGCCAGGACGCCGAGCAGGCGCCGGTGCTGCCGGCCGCGCCGCGCAAGGTCCGGCGCTGGCCGTGGCTGCTGGTGAGTGCGCTGCTGCTGGCTGCACTGCTCAGCCTGCTGCTCTGGTTCGGCGCGCGCTGATCTGAACCGGCCGTATCCGCTCTGGTAGGTGCCGACCTTGGTCGGCACGCTCCTTCGGCGGGGATGACGCCTGACGGCGTACGCCGACCAAGGTCGGCGACTACCGGGGCATTGCTGCTGGCCTGAGTCCGCTGGATCCGCTCTGGTAGGTGCCGACCTTGGTCGGCACGCTCCTTCGGCGGGGATGACGCCTGACGGCGTACGCCGACCAAGGTCGGCGACTACCGGGGCATTGCTCCTGGCCTGAGTCCGCTGGATCCGCTCTGGTAGGTGCCGACCTTGGTCGGCACGCTCCTTCGGTGGGCACGACGCCTGACGGCGTACGCCGACCAAGGTTGGCGACTACCGGCGCCTTGCTGGCGGCCAATGGATTCCAATGAAACCAAATTTCCCTTGCGCCACAAGGCCGCAAGGCTGGTGCACTGCGGCATACTAGGGGTCTTGCCCCACAGGTGTGACATGACGCGCGCGTTCAACTTCAGTGCCGGCCCTGCGACCTTGCCGGAATCGGTCCTGCGCCAGGCGCAGGCGGAAATGCTGGACTGGCACGGTACCGGTGCCTCGATCGTGGAAATGAGCCATCGCGGTGCGGAGTTCATGTCCGTGGCCGCCGAGGCCGAGGCCGACCTGCGTCGACTGCTCGATATCCCCGAAGACTATGCGGTGCTGTTCCTGTCCGGTGGTGCCACCACCCAGCAGGCGCTGATCCCGCTCAACTTCGCCACCCCCGGCCAGCGTGCCGATTACGTGGTCAGTGGTCACTGGGGCAAGACGGCGGTCAAGCAGGCCGGTGTCTACGTCGACGTCAACATCGCCGCCAGCAGCGAGGCCGATGGTTACCGCACGCTGCCGCCGCGCGCCGACTGGCAGCTGTCGCCCGATGCCGCCTACGTGCACATCACCGCCAACGAAACCATCCACGGCGTCGAGTTCCGTGATGTGCCCGACACCGGCAGCGTCCCGCTGGTCGCCGACTTCAGCTCGTCCATCGCCAGCGAACCGCTGGATGTGCGCCGTTATGGCGTGATCTACGCCGGCGCGCAGAAGAACCTGGGCCCGGTCGGCATCGCGGTGATGATCATCCGCCGCGATCTGCTGGAGCGCAGCGGCCAGCCGCGCGCGGACATCTTCGACTACCGCTCGCATGTCGCCCGCGATTCGATGCTCAACACCCCGCCGACCTGGAACTGGTATCTGGCCGGCCTGGTGTTCAAGTGGATGCTGGCCGAAGGCGGCGTGGCCGAGTTCGCCAAGCGCAATGCCGCCAAGGCAGCGCTGGTGTACGGCGCCATCGACGGCTCCGGCGGCTTCTACCGCAACGAGGTCGCACACCCGGCACGCTCGCGGATGAACATCCCGTTCTTCCTGCCCAATGCCGAGCTTGATGCCCGTTTCGTCGCCGAAGCCAAGGCCGCCGGCCTGCTGGCGCTGAAGGGGCACAAGGTGGTCGGGGGCATCCGCGCCTCGCTGTACAACGCCATGCCGCTGGCCGGGGCCGAGGCGCTGGTCGCCTTCATGGCCGATTTCCAGCAGCGTCACGGCTGAGCAATGAACGGCGCGCACCGTCGGGTGCGTGCCCCGCAACAAGGAACTCCGATGGCAAGCAGCAAATCCAGCAAGAAGGCGCCGAAGAATGCTGAACCGGCCAAGGACAGCGCGCCCACCAAGGCGAAGGGCAAGGCCAAGGCCGCGTCGAACCCGGCACCCACCCTGGCGCCGCTGGCGCTGGCCGATGTGCGCTCGAAGATCGACCAGATCGACCGCGACATCCAGAGCCTGATCGCCGAGCGCGCGCGCTTCGCCCACCAGGTCGGCAAGGCCAAGGGCAAGCTTGCCGCCGCCGTCGACTACTACCGCCCCGAGCGCGAAGCGCAGGTGCTGCGCATGGTGGTGGACCGTAACGAAGGCCCGCTCAGCGATGAGCTGCTGGTGCACGTCTACCGCGAGATCATGTCGGCCTGCCTGGCCCAGCAGGAGCCACTGAAGATCGGCTACCTCGGCCCGGAAGGCACCTTCAGCCAGCAGGCGGTGCTCAAGCACTTCGGCCGCTCCGCGCTGGGCCTGCCGATGGCCAGCATCGAAGAAGTGTTCCAGGAAGTGGAAGCGGGCAACGCCGATTTCGGCGTGGTGCCGGTGGAGAATTCGGGGCAGGGCACCATCCAGATCACTCTGGACATGTTCCTGACCTCCAACCTGAAGATCTGTGGCGAAGTGGAACTGCGCGTGCAGCAGTACCTGATGTCGCGCAGCGGCCGCATCGAGGACATCGAGCGCATCTACGCACACCCGCAGTCGTTCATGCAGACCTCGGCGTGGCTGCGCGCCAACCTGCCGAAGGCCGAGAAAATTCCGGTGTCGAGCAATGCCGAAGGTGCGCGTCGTGCGCGCAACGCCGACGACGCAGCGGCCATCGGTGGCGAGAGTGCCGGCCACGTGTACGGCCTGAAGAAGGTGGTCACCAAGCCGATCCAGAACGATGCCGACAACACCACCCGCTTCCTGGTGGTGGGCCGGAATATCTTCCCGACCTCCGGCCACGACCGCACCTCGGTGCTGGTGTTCATCCATGACAAGCCTGGTGCGCTGTTCGACGTGCTCAGCCCGTTCGCCCGCCACGGCATCAGCATGAACCGCATCGAGTCGCGGCCGTCGCACCACGGCAAGTGGGAATACGGCTTCTTCATCGACCTGGCCGGCCACATCGACGATGCGCCGATGCAGGCCGCGCTGGCCGAACTGGAAGCGCACTCGGCACAGATCAAGGTACTCGGCTCCTATCCGGTGGCCGTGCCCTGAGTGCTGCTGCGGCGGCCACGGCCGCCGCTCCCTGATGCATCGCCGGCGCTGCCGGCGTTTACGGAACGATCGAACGATGAGCAACGCGCAACACTGGATCGCCCGCAAGGGCCAGCCGCTGCAGGGCAGCCTGACCATTCCCGGCGACAAGTCGGTCTCGCACCGCTCGGTGATGTTCGCCGCGCTGGCCGATGGCACCTCGCATATCGAAGGTTTCCTGGAAGGTGAGGACACCCGCGCCACTGCGCGCATCTTCAGACAGCTGGGCGTGCGCATCGAAACCCCCAGCCCGTCGCAGCGCATCGTGCACGGCGTCGGTATCGACGGCCTGAAGGCGCCGGATGCGCCGCTGGACTGCGGCAACGCGGGCACCGGCATGCGCCTGTTGGCCGGTCTGCTGGCCGGCCAGGCATTCGACTGCACGCTGATCGGCGATGAGTCGCTGTCCGGCCGCCCGATGCGCCGCGTGACCGGCCCGCTGTCGCAGATGGGCGCGAAGATCGACACACAGGAAGACGGGACGCCGCCGCTGCACGTGCATGGCGGCCAGACGCTGCACGGCATCGACTTCGCCTCGCCGGTGGCCAGCGCGCAGATCAAGTCGGCGGTGCTGTTGGCCGGCCTGTACGCGCAGGGCGAAACCCAGGTGACCGAACCGCACCCGACCCGTGACTACACCGAGCGCATGCTGTCCGCGTTCGGCGTGGACATCGAATTCTCGCCCGGCAAGGCACGCCTGCGTGGTGGTCAGCGCCTGCGCGCGACTGACATCGTGGTGCCGGCCGACTTCTCTTCGGCCGCGTTCTATCTGGTGGCTGCCAGCATCATTCCGGACTCCGAGCTGCGTCTGAAACAGGTCGGCCTGAACCCGCGCCGCACCGGTCTGTTGCATGCGCTGCGCCTGATGGGGGCGGATATCACCGAAGAGAACCAGGCCGAGCAGGGCGGCGAACCAGTGGCGGACCTGGTGGTGCGCTACGCCCCGCTGAGGGGTGCACGCATTCCGGAAGCACTGGTGCCGGACATGATCGACGAGTTCCCCGCGCTGTTCGTGGCCGCTGCGGCCGCCGAAGGCCAGACCGTGGTCAGCGGGGCCGCCGAACTGCGGGTAAAGGAATCCGATCGTCTCGCCGCGATGGCGACCGGCCTGCGCGCGCTGGGCATGCAGGTGGACGAAACCGAAGACGGCGCCACCCTGCACGGCGGTGTGCGCCTGGGCAGCGGCACCATCGAAAGCCACGGTGACCATCGCATCGCCATGGCCTTCGCCATCGCCGGCCAGATCAGTGACGGCGAAGTGCGCATCAACGATATCGCCAACGTCGCCACCTCCTTCCCGGACTTCGATGGCCTGGCGCGCAGCGCCGGGTTCAACCTGGCCTGAGCGGCCACGCCCGGCAGATGACGTAACCCGGTGGGTGCCAACCTTGGTTGGCACGCTCACATCACCCGATAGGTGCCGACCTCGGTCGGCACGCTCATATCGCCAGGTAGGTGCCAACCTTGGTTGGCACGCTCACATCACCCGGTAGGTGCCGACCTTGGTCGGCACGCTCATATCGCCCGGTAGGTGCCGACCTTGGTCGGCACGCCTTTCCGCATAAAAAGACGGAGGCCGAAGCCTCCGTCGAAACATCACGAACCCCTCGTCCGCGATCAACGCTGCTCGGTGCGGAAATCCACCGGGACCCGCACCACGCTTGCTACTGCGCGGCCGTCATGCACCGCAGGCTGGAACTTCCAGTTCTGCACGGTGTTCAGCACCGCACGGTCCAGGTCGCGGCTGCGCTCGCCGCTGCGCGAAACAATCGCAGCGTTGGCGACATTGCCACGGGTATCGACATTCAGGCTGGCGATCACGCTGCCCTGCACGCCACTGCGCAGTGCGGCAGCGGGGTAGGTGGGCATGCGGTTGCTGGCCAGCGGGCGTGCTTCGCGATTACGCGCTACCGGCGTAGTCTTGTGCTGGCTGGAGGCCGGGGCGGCCTGGCGCGTTGCAGGTGCTGCTGCATCGGTCACCGCAGCCTGCTCAGGGGCGGGCAACATGCGCTCACCGACCGGTGCCGGCGCCACATCCTCCTGGTTGGAATGGCGCAGCCACAGCAGGGCGGCCGCAAACATCGCCACAATCAGCGCGATCCACATCCAGGGCGACGTGGGCTTGTGCTGCACGCTCGAATCCTGCTGCAGCTGCGGCGAATGAAGGTCTTCGTGGGTGGTGGCAGTCATCGCAAACTCCTTCCGTCAACTGACGACGTGGGAAGTGTTGCCCGAGCCATGGACGGGAAGTGTCAGCGCTGCGTCAACGCCACCGGCAGGGTTCAGTTTGCTTGCCGGGAAGCGTTCAGTTACTGCGTCTTGAAGTCGAACGGCACTTCAATGCTGCCGGGCACGGCCTGGCCATTGCTCTGCGCCGGGGTGAAACGCCAGCGGCGTACCGCGTCGGTGGCGGCACGGTCGAGGTCGCGTGAACCACTGCGCTGGATCACTGTGGCGTTGTTGGGATAGCCGGTGGCGTCCACATCCACGCGTACCACCACGGTGCCGGTTTCGCCGGCGCGCAGGGCGGCGGCGGGGTACGACGGCGGCGGCGACTGGCCGGCAATCGGCATCGGCTGGCTGTTGCCGGTCGCAGCCTGCGCAGCGCCCGGGGCGGCCGGGGCCGGCTCGGCGATCGGGGCGGGTGGCGGCGGAGCGGTTTCGACCAGCTTCGGCGCTTCTTCCTCCACCGGTGCCGGCTTGGCGTCAGGCATGTCGCTGGAACCGGCCGCAGCGGCCAAGGGTTCCGGCAGGGGCTCGACCTGGGCGGTTTCCTGCGGGGTCTGTGCGGCCGGGTCGGCGCGGAAGAACTCCTTGTCACGGCCGGTCAGCCAGACCAGCACGAACAGCAGCACGCCCACGCCGAAGGCGATGCCGGCGATCTTCAGGGCGTTGCGCGGGATATGCACAGTGAACGACTTGGCGGACGACGAGCGGGGTGCAGACATGGACCGGACCAGTACGGAATAGCCCGATTCTGCCACGCCGGGAATGAACCGGGCGGCAGAAATCCGTATAACAAGCGATAATCCCATCCCTGATACCCACCACGACACCTGCCATGCTTGATCCAGCCCTGCTCCGCCACCAGCCCGCCGACCTCGCCGAACGCCTGCGCACCAGCCGCGGCTTCGAGCTCGACGTGTCTGCCCTGGAGTCCCTGGAGGCTGATCGCAAGCGCATCCAGGTGCGGACCCAGGAGCTGCAGAGCCTGCGCAACAGCCGTTCCAAGGCCATCGGCCAGGCCAAGGCCAAGGGCGAGGACGTCTCGGCCATCATGGCCGAGGTCGCCGCCTTCGCCGACGAGCTGAAGGCTTCGGAAGTGGCGCTGGACGAGCTGCGCGAGAAGATCGACGCCATCTCGATGGGCATTCCGAACCTGCCGGCCGATGACGTGCCGGCCGGTGCCGACGAGAACGACAACGTCGAACAGGCGCGCTGGGGAACCCCGCGTCAGTTCGACTTCAAGGTGCTCGATCACGTCGAACTGGGCGCCCGCAATGGCTGGCTGGACGGCGAGACCGCGGCCAAGCTGTCCGGTTCGCGTTTCACCGTGCTGCGTGGCCCGATCGCGCGCCTGCACCGCGCCCTGGCCCAGTTCATGGTCGACCTGCACACCGGCGAGCACGGCTACGAGGAAACCAACGTACCGCTGCTGGTCAACGCCGACTCGCTGCGCGGCACCAGCCAGCTGCCGAAGTTCGAGGACGACCTGTTCAAGACCGCCGTGGGTGATTCCACGCGCTACCTGATCCCGACCTCGGAAGTGCCGCTGACCAACATCGTGCGCGATGAGATCGTCGATGCCGAACGCCTGCCGCTGCGCATGACCGCCCACTCGATGTGCTTCCGTGCCGAGGCCGGCAGCGGTGGCCGCGACGTGCGCGGCATGATCCGCCAGCACCAGTTCGAGAAGGTCGAGCTGGTCTCGATCAGCCGCCCGGAAGACAGCGACGCCGAACACCAGCGCATGACCCGTTGCGCCGAAGTGGTGCTGGAAAAGCTGGGCCTGCCGTACCGCAAGGTGCTGCTGTGCACCGGCGACATGGGCTTCTCGGCGGTGAAGACCTACGACCTGGAAGTCTGGCTGCCGTCGCAGGAGACCTACCGCGAGATCTCCTCGTGCTCGAACTGTGGTGACTTCCAGGCCCGCCGCATGCAGGCCCGCTGGCGCAACCCGGCTACCGGCAAGCCGGAGCTGGCGCACACGCTGAACGGCTCGGGCGTGGCGGTGGGCCGCGCGATGATCGCGGTGATGGAGAACTACCAGAACGCCGACGGCAGCATCACCGTGCCGGAGGCCCTGCGCCCGTACATGGGTGGCCTGGAAACCATCGGCTGATAGCCTGATGGGGTGGGGTGGGTGCCATGCTTGCATGGCACTTGCTCTGGCTCTGGTGGGTGCCATGCTTGCATGGCACTTGCTCTGGCTCTGGTGGGTGCCATGCTTGCATGGCACTGCTCTGGATCTGGTGGGTGCCATGCTTGCATGGCACTGCTGCGGCTCTGGTGGGTGCCATGCTTGCATGGCACTGCTGCGGCTCTGGTGGGTGCCATGCTTGCATGGCACCGTATCCACGCATGGCGTGGATCTACAATGCGGGCTACATCCACGCCATGCGTGGATGAGCCACCGTGATCACTCCACAACCCGCACCTTCTCCAACGGCACCCAGCCCGGTTCGCCCGTCTCCGGCACGCACCACGCCCAGCCATTGAGCGTGCGCTCGCCACGCAGCAGCTGCCCGGGATCCACATCCAGTTCGCGCGCACAGTAGTCTTCCGTGGCAAATGCGCCACCCTGCGCGTCGCGGCCGATCACCGGCGCGGGCACGAATCCCGGCTGCTGGCCCTCTGCCTCGCACAGGAACCAGTCTTCCCAGCCTTCAGGCCCTTCATAACGTTCGCCCACCACCAGCGCCTGGCCACGGCGCAGGGTGATCGGGTGCGGAAATTCGCTGCGGTGTGCAGTGGTCACGATGTAATTCATCGCCCCAGCCTAACGTTCTGGTGAGCGTCGCGCATGGCAGCGTATCCACGCGCACGCGCGGTAGAGCCACGCCACGCGTGGATGACATAGCGCTCAGTCCATACGCCACAAAAAAACGGCCCCGCAAAGCGGGGCCGCCGGGGGGCCGGGATGGGGGAGGGGATCCCGGCCCGCGTTCAGCGCCCAGACGAGGAGAGAGTGGCGCCGAACGCTGGAACGCATTACGCCGCGGCGGCCTCGGCCGCTTCGTGCGACGGCAGCGCAGCCAGTGCGCCGGCAATGGCGTCTTCGCGGTGCTGCGGCGAGTAGGCGATGCCTTCGGCGCGTACGAACTCGACATCGTTGATGCCCCAGAAGGCAAACGTCTGGCGCAGGAACGGCTCCTGGAAGTCCGCGGGCGAATCGGTGTAGATGCCGCCACGGCTGCTGGCGATGATCACCCGCTTGCCACCGGCCAGGCCGACCGGGCCGTTCTCGGTGTACTTGAAGGTGCGCCCGGCCACGGCCACGCGGTCGATCCAGGCCTTCAGGGTGGACGGAATGCTGAAGTTGTACATCGGCGCGCCGATCACCACGATGTCGGCCGCCAGGAACTGCTCGAGTACCTGTTCAGCATCGGCGGCTTCGGCAGCGTCGGTTTTGGCAAGCGATCCGCTGCGCAGATGCGGTACCGGATTGGCGTCAAGATCGCGATAATCAACCTGCAGGCCGTCGATCTGCTGAGTGAACTGGGCCACCACGGCGGCGGTCAGGTGGCGGGAGACGGAGTTCTCGCCAAGCACGCTGGCGTCGATGTGCAGAAGCTTCATGGCAGTACCTATGTTCGGGAGAGGTGGCGGACTTGCCGCCGACGGAGAGAACGATAGGTTGTTGCAAAGGCGGGATAAAGGTGGTTGAATGCCACGTATTGTTCTAGATATGGAACTCGGGCATGCATGACCTGAATGATCTGTACTACTTCGCGATGGTGGTCGACCATGGCGGATTCGCCGCCGCCGAGCGCGCACTGGGTATCCCCAAGTCGCGCCTGAGCCGCCGCATCAGCCAGCTGGAAACCGATCTGGGCGTTCGCCTGCTGCAGCGCTCCACGCGTCGTTTCGCCGTCACCGATGTCGGCACCAGCGTGCACCGCCACGCGCAGACGATGCTGGCCGAGGCACAGGCCGCACGCGAAGTGGTGGACCGCCTCAGCGCGGAACCGCGCGGCGTGGTGCGCGCCAGCGTGCCGGTGTCGCTGGCGCAGATGCAGCTGCCCAAGCTGCTGCCCAAGTTCCTCGAGCAGTATCCGAAGGTGCGGCTGCAGCTGAACATCAGCAACCGCCGCGTGGACATCATCAATGAAGGCTACGACGTGGCCCTGCGCGTGCGCTCGCGCCTGGACGACGATGGCAGCCTGGTGATGCGCAGCTTCGGACAGGTGCAGGAACTGCTGGTGGCCAGCCCGAAGTACCTGGATCGCGCCGGCCGGCCGAAGGATCCTGAAGAGCTGACCCAGCACGTCACCCTAAGCATCAGCGAAGACGAAGCACGCCAGCGCTGGGAGCTGCATGGCCCGGAAGGCGAAGTGCGCCGGGTCGACCTGCAGCCGCGCGTGGCCGGCTTCGACTTCCCGCTGCTGCAGAGCATGGTGAAGGACGGCTTCGGCATCACCATGCTGCCGGAAACCGTGTGCGCCGATGCGGTGCGCAACGGCGAACTGGAAGTGGTGCTGCCGGACTGGTCGCTGCCGCAGGGCGTGTGCCATGCCGTGTTCGCCTCGCGCCGCGGCTTGCTGCCGGCGGTGCGCGTGTTCATCGACTTCCTGGCCGAGCACCTGCCGCCGCAGCTGGAGGCCTCGCGCCTGGATTGCGGTGGCGCCTGTGAAAAGGCCAAGGAGCGGATCAAGGCCAGTGCGCTGGGCGCGTTGGCGGTGGATGCGGGCTGAGGCACCTGGCCGCAACCGCACCGCCAATCTGTGAAACGGTAGCGCCGGGCCATGCCCGGCGTTGCTGCTTTCCGGCCCCGGTCACTTCCGGCCGAACAGCCGATCCCAGAAGCTGCGCCGCGGCGGTGCGGCCGGCCTGGGCTCGGCAACGACCGGCGCTTCCAGCACCGCCATCAGTTCCGCGCTGCGTGGCTTCTTCAGGAAGCGCGCGTAATCCAGATAGCTTGTCACCTTGCTCATGTGCAGGCGCTCGGGCATTGCGGGCAACGGTCCGCCCTGCAGCAGCACTTGCAGTGCCTGTGGGCGGTCCAGGCGGATCGCCTCGAACAGGGCGGTGCCGCCGCAACCGGGTTCGATCTGGTTGGCGCGTTGTGGCGCATCCTTCAACAGCTCTCGCAGCGCATCCGGGTCGTCGCGGTCCACGGCGGCAACCAGCCGTGCCAGCGCTTCAGCTTCTTCGGGTGGAAGGCTATCGCGATAGGCCTGGTCGGCGATCTCGCGCTCGTCGCGCCCGTCACCGCCCTGGATGCACAGGAAGTCGGTGACCAGGGCGACCGGAATGCCGGAGGTATCCAGCGCCCAGTAGCTGGGATAGACGCCGTCGCCCCAGCCGCTGGTGAATACGACCAGGCCGTGTGGAGAGTCCTCGCCCCAGGGGCGGTACTCGGCGCCTTCATCCAAGCCGTCATGGTCGATCAGCGCATCCGACCATTCGCTGTCTTCGTCGCCATCGGCCTGTTCGATCAGGGCCAGCAGTGCCTGCTGGGTGTCGGTGTCCATGAAGCAGCCGATGCCGGCGTCGACCGGATAGCCAATGAAACTGTCCTCATCCAGGCCGGTCAGGTCCTGCGTGGTCCAGCGTGCCATCTGCCAGTGCAGGGCAGACGCAGTGAGGGCTTCGCGGGGCTTGAACCAGACCACGGCCAGCGCCGGGCGGCCGCTGTGCACGATGATTTCGACCGGATGCCGGCCCAGCGGGGCGGTGTAGTCGGCCAGCGCGGGCGCCTCGGCCTGGACCAGTGGATCGCAGACCACCAGATGCCCACTGCTGACCGGCAGGTGCCCGGCGAAAGTGCGGTGCAGGGCCACTGCGGCCAGCTGGGTGTCGTCCAGCAGGGTGGTGCGCAGGTTGGCCAGATCGAGGTGGGCCATGGGGGCTCCGATTGCAGTGAAGGCCCCACCGTGCCGGATGCGAAGGGCGGGGGCAAGGTGGTCTTGGGCAAATGCTCTTCACGTGCGAGAATACGCCGCTGCCCGGGCGACCGGGACCCGATTGGAGAGATGGCCGAGCGGTTTAAGGCACCGGTCTTGAAAACCGGCGAAGGGTTAAACCTTCCGTGGGTTCGAATCCCACTCTCTCCGCCAAGCCTTAGTAAGTGATTGTTTTTAAACAACATTTTTTGAGATCTTGAAGGGCGGCTTGGGGCACAAATCGGGGCACAACTCCGATGCGATTACCAAGCTATCTCACTCGCTCTTCCACTGGTCGCTACCAGTTTCGCATGCGCGTTCCAACGGACATGCGCGGCATCGTCGGCAAAGCTTTCGTCAAGCATCCCTTGGGTATTCACCTGCATGGCGCCAGAGTGGCTGCCTTGGGCATGGCACAGCGTTATGCTCAAGCATTCGATGCCATCAGGGTGAAGTGACCCCCGAGACTTGGACGGTGTCAGGCGGCCGACTGGGCCTGCTCCCGGTACTTTACCGGGCTCAGACCTTTCAGTTTCAGTTTGATGCGTTCTTCGTTGTAGTACTGGATGTATTCCACCAGCCCAGCCTCCAGACTCTCGAGGCTGTCAAAGCTGTTCAGGTAGAAGAATTCCGACTTCAGCGTTCCAAAGAAGCTTTCCATCGCCGCATTGTCCAGGCAGTTGCCGCGCCGGGACATGCTTTGTTTCAACGAGTGCTTTTCCAGCATGTGCCGGTAGTTTTCATGCTGGTACTGCCAGCCCTGGTCGGAGTGGATCATGGGGCGCTCATCCGGGGAAAGCTTCTTGATCGCCTCCTCCAGCATTTGACCCACCAGATCAAATACGGGCCGACGCTTGATCTGATAAGCCACGATTTCGCCGTTGTAGAGGTCCATGATCGGCGACAGGTACAGCTTCATGCCCTGCACCTTGAACTCGGTCACGTCAGTCACCCACTTCTGGTTGGGCCGCTCGGCATGGAACTGGCGATTGAGGTCATTGCCAACCACAACATTGGCCGCCCCCTTGAAGGCCTGGTAGCGCTTTACGCGCACCCGCGATTTCAGTCCCATCTCCCCCATCAGGCGCTGAACCCGCTTGTGATTGGTCCGATGACCCTGATTGGCTAATTCCAGCGTCACCGTGCGATAGCCATAGCGCCCTTGGCTTTGATCGTAGATTGCACGGATGCGCTCGCACAGGGCTGCCTCATCCTGATCCGGATGGGCCAGGACATGGTTCTGGTAATAGAACGTACTGCGTGACAGCTCAGCTGCTTCGAGCAGAAGCGACGGCGTATGAACCTGCCTCAATCCTTGGACGGCTTGCGCTTTGCGTCCTGCGCCGCCTGCTCTTCCCGGATCAAGGCATCGAGTTTTTTTAGGTAGTCGGTCTCCGCACGCAGATAGGCGACTTCCTTGAGCAGCTCATCGCGGCTCATATCTTCAGGCGGCTTGGACGAACGGGTCTTCTTCATCGGCTTTCGGGGCGGCGGCGGAGGGGGTGCCAACGCTTGGGCACCGCCTTGAGCATACAGGCGCCGCCATCGCCCCACCGCGCCGGCATCGCCAATTTGAAAGTAGGTGGTGGCCTCGCGCCCGGACAGGCCGTCCTGGCTCATCTTCTCCAGGACAGCCAGTTTGAACGGGAGGTCATAGGACCGGGCCTGGCGATGAAATCCCCGCCTACCATGCAGCCGATAGGTCGCCACCCAGCGCCTGACCGTGGAGAACTCCAGGCCGTGGCGACGGGCAATGGCTTTGACCGATGTGGAGGTCTTGCAGGCCTCCTTGGCGACCTGCAGTTTGAAACGCGCGTCGTATTTGTTCATGTATCCCTCGGGGTTGGATCTAGCGTCCAACTCCAGGGGGTTACTTCACCCAGGACCGAACGGTCACCGATTTGGTTGGCTGGTTGGATCACGAGGTCCGCGATCACACCGTCAAGCAGCCGGTGCTGCGCGAGTGGCTTCGAAAGTCCGTTGATGGTCTGCTGAATAGGGGTCTTTCGTTGGAGCAGTTGCTCAAAGGGCAGTTCGTCCTGCGTCGAAAGCTCGTCGAACAGCTCGCTGCCTCAAAGGCGAACGCTTACAAGCGAGGATTTCAACAGGCGTTGTTCGGAGGTGGCATGGACGTCGTGACCAGTGATGATCCTGGTCATTCTTACACCTACCCGGCCGACATGACGGCGTATCCTGCGCGCTACTACTACCAGGGGCCATATCGCTTCAAGAAGCATTACTACCCGGTCCCTGGCGATCTGAATTGGAAGACGGGAAAGGGCAAGGTCACCGAAGAGTTCGATTGCGCTCAGGCCATCGATATGATGGACGAGGTTGAGTTTTGGGTGCGAAACTTGGTTCACCCATCCCAGTTCTGGATGCCAACTTCTAAGCAGCGCACTTACCCGGATTTCGTCGCTCGTCTTACCGATGGGCGTCTGCTGGTGGTGGAATACAAGGGAGGTGACCGATTCTCCGCTGATCAGGAAAAGGAGAAGCGGTTGGTCGGACAGTTGTGGGCCGAGCGCAGCGACGGGCGGGCCGTCTACCTCATGGCGCAGTTGAGGGATGAAAACAACAGCAGCCTTACGGATCAGCTGAAGGCAGCGATCGGTGAGTAATCAGGATAACAGGGGGCAATGGAATGGCTGTCTACATCTCAAGTTTGGATGTTCTGAATTTTAGATCATGTGTTTCCACAAGCTTGCAGCTGACCAGCTTTACACCGCTGGTTGGGTTGAACAATTGCGGGAAGAGCAATTGCCTTACCGCGCTCCAATGGCTCGTGCGCAAGGCAAAGCTTGGTGTGGAAGATTTCCACGAGCCGACCCTGCCGGTGCAAGTGATGGGAACACTGCGTGGGATCACCGAGGCTGATCTGGCGGTCCTGGAGCAAAAGCACCGAAAGAAGATTGAAGGACACGTTCGGGACGGGGCGCTGATGGTTCGTCGCGAACAGCAGGTGCCTGGGGGCGACACCGAACTGACCGTGATGAATCCCGACACAGGCGACTGGGAGCCGAACCCTACGGGCATCGATAACGCCATCTCAGCACTCTTTCCAGATCCTATTCGCATCGGAGCAATGGAGAATGCTGAGGAGGACGCCAGTAAGGCCAAGACGACGACCACGATCGGCAAGCTGCTGGCCTCGATGCTTGCCGCTATCCAAGAGCAGCACGAGGAGGCCTTGACCCCGCACTTGGCAGCCATCCTAGGAATGATCTCTGCAGAAGGTGGGGATCGTTTTAAAGAGTTGGGTCGCATCGACGATTCAATCAATCGTAAGATTTCGGATCTTTTTCCTGGTATCCACATCAAGCTGGATTTCCCAGTGCCGGTCTTCAACGACCTCATTAAGGCGGGAACTGTCAAAGTTTACGAAGGGGAGGGGCGTGGACGTGCCTTCGGGTCATACGGCCATGGCGCTCAGCGCGCCATCCAGATGGCCATGGTCCGGCATCTAGCGGATCTGAAGCGTGGAGCAGCGGCTGCGGGCGGAGTAACGCTACTGCTGGTGGACGAGCCGGAACTCTTCATGCACCCGTTTGCAGTGGAGCAGGTGCGTGAAGCCTTGCGTGCGTTGTCAGAGGCTGGATATCAGGTCGTGTTCTCAACCCACTCTGCTCAGATGATCTTGGCCAAGGACGCGAAGAACGCGCTGCTAATGACGAAAAAGCATCCGGAGGGAACCAAAGCACGTCCGCGCATGCAATCCGTCGTAGAACAATTAGTGGACAATCCCACGCATCAACTCCAGCAGCTATTCAGCCTGACAAATTCGTCTCAGATATTGTTTGCCGACAAAGTCGTGCTCACAGAAGGGAAGACCGAACTCCGGCTGTTGCCATCCATCTTCCAGTTGGTGGCGGGCAAAACCATGGGGCAGTCATCGTTGGCAATTGTTGCGATGAGTGGGGTCTCGGATACTCGTAAGTCAATGGAAGTTTTGTCTGCCCTCGGGTTGCCTGCGTGTGCCATCGTGGACTTGGATTTCGCTTTCCGCCAAGCAACAAAGCATGGTTTCCTGCAGGCGGATGATCCCGATGTTGCTGCGTGCAAGAACGTTCTCGCGAGGATGGCAGGCGCGGGCCTCGTGTCTTTAGACGGAGCGTTGCCTTGCAAGGGGATTCAAGGGCCGGCTTCGAAGGCATTCGAGTTGCTTGCGGCCGATGACGAAGCAAAGCCCCACATCGCTGCTTTAATACAGAAACTGCGTGCTCAAGGCCTTTGGTTGTGGGGCGCTGGTGCCATTGAGCCTCACCTTGGGATTTCGGAGAAGTCGGAACACGCCTGGCTATCTCTCCAAGTCCGATTGGAGAGCGAGCCACTGGAAGATTGCTGCTCGGACGCAGATGGCATTCGATCCTTGATCGAATGGCTGGATGCCCCGCCTGCGGTTCAGCCGGCATGAGCGGCCGCGAGTGGAGCGCCTATCAGCTGGTGGATTCCGAACGGGAGCTCCGCGTCTCGGAGCATCGGTTCTACGTTGACCAGGCCAAGACCCGCCTTCTGTCTCAGTTCGCCAACATTGAGGCGGAGGCCGATCAAGCGGAATCCGAGCACTGGGAGCGCAGCGGTCAGTCCTTCGACCCTGACTGGCACGACCCTGGCGATCTAGCGGACGCTGCGCGCGATCACGGCCTCGAGTTCTACCAGCTTCTAAGTGAGATGCATGATCGAACCCGCCTCAGTGTCGTGGCTGGCATGTATCACCATTGGGACAAGACATTTCGACGCTTCCTCGTTCGTGAGTTCAGGTGGCCCAAGTTGGTGATCGGCGACAACACGCGGCGCGCTCTTTGGAAGCTGGATAGCGCGAAGCTGGAGAAGTTGCTTGAAGCCATCGGCTTGGACCTTTCTGCTCTCGCCTGTTACCCACGCATTGATGCCATGCGGTTGGTCGTCAATGTGTTCAAGCACGGGGAGGGGAAGTCATTGGACGATCTCCAGCTGCGCTACCCGGAGTTCTTGCGAGCAAGTTCTCACGGATGGAACTTGTTCGACGACACCGACATGGAGGTGTCGGATGTTCACGTCGATGACTTTGCTGCGTCTATTGAACTGTTCTGGCGTGAATTGCCGGCTACCGTAAAGTTCGACGAGGCAAACCTAAATGTTCCAGACGATTTTGCAAAGGCCTGGAACAAAGACCTTGAGGCGCAGAAGGTATCTCGCTTTGTCAAACAGCACGACATTTAACCGGTGTTGTCTCTTTGAGTAGCCCGGGTGAGCGCTTGGTTCCATCGAAATAGTGAAATGGTGGAATCGAAGCGCTGGTGGCTCAGGGCGGAAGTCGGGGCTGGGGCGGCGGCGTTAGGTGCTCCGGAGCGCGATGTTCTAACGAAACTTTTCGTAGATGAGCTTTCCCGACCGTTCGAGCCCCGCATGGAGGATCGGGGTTTCCTCGGGGCCATGGTAGAACTCCAAGTCAACCGGGATGGGCAGTCGTTGCGCTAGTTCGGCCTCCCAGTGCTCGGAGTATCGGCTGAAGGTCGCGAACC
Source organism: Stenotrophomonas sp. 86428_Sma (assembly GCF_056481585.1). Taxonomy (NCBI): domain Bacteria; kingdom Pseudomonadati; phylum Pseudomonadota; class Gammaproteobacteria; order Lysobacterales; family Lysobacteraceae; genus Stenotrophomonas; species Stenotrophomonas sp. 86428_Sma. The sequence continues at coordinate 3,131,347 of NZ_CM151156.1, read as the reverse complement.
CATCGCTAAAGTCGACTCCTGGTGCCGCTGAAAGATCAAGCTCCACCGCGATGTCAATGTCGCTGTCGGGGCGATGATCGCCTCTTAGTCGGCTCCCGAACAAGTGGATCTTCGCGATGATAGGTTCTTGGCGAGCCCATTTCAGCAGCACTGCTTCGATCACTTCTAGGTCCATTGCAACTCCAATGTCAGATCTTCTGTCCAGCTGGGGCGGACTCTATCATCCCATGATGCGTGCTCTTGGATCTGCTGCCGCGCGCGCAGCAGCTTACCGGTCGGGCGGTGTATGCCGGCGACAAGCTATTCGGTCTTCAGGTAAAGCATGGGCGTCCCATCTCCCTCACGGGCCTACCCCCGATCTAAGCGTTCCATAGTTCAGCAGGTGAAGCAGGCACTCGGCCACGTCCAGTGCGGCGGCGGCCCACTCGTCATCATCGCCCAAATGCGGCTCTTCCTTGCCCCCGTGGAAGAGGTTGTTGCGCACCCGGCGTGCCGCTTCGACCAAAGCACCGGCATTGGATTGCTGAAGGGACAGGCGCTGGAAGACAGCGTGGTTGAGGCCGTTGACCACCGCCACCTCCTGGACCATCGGGCGGTCACGCGGAGGTGAGAGGATTTGCTCGCGCGTGCTGTCCGACACCCGATCGAAGAAGAGTGAATCGTCCAGTCGTGACACCGCCTCATCCACCGCGGACCAGTTCACCTGGGCCATTCGGTAGGGTCCGGCGCGAAGAAAGCCTGGATCGTTCTTGAGGCGAAACTCCAGCTGCGCGAACGCCCGCAGCAGGTCGAACGCGAGGAGATCAGAGACGGGCATGGGCGCCTTCAAGGTCGGTGGAGGACGTGGGCTTTTGAATCTGTCGGCCAGACGCCGCAGATTATGAGTTTAGCCGTCCCGTAGCACTGGACACCGCGCCGCTCTCTGTTTGCAGGGGGACAAGGAACACAGACGTATTCCAGGAAGGAGGGTGATCCTGGGCGGTGGCGAGAAGTCAAGGCGTGAGCGTTGCGGTGGCGGTGGCGGTGGCGGTTATGATCCTTACGTTTCAAGGCAGGCAATGTCGCGGAGTCACCTGCAGACTTGGGTGTGGGACGGGCAGTTCTCCTGGCAAGATTTTTAGCCCAAATAGCTTGTAGCAACAAAGCTCGAAAATGGTTTAACGTGTCCAAGCCGCCTGGTTCGGCGGTCTACAGGGGACGCATATGCAAAGGAAGAGCATGTGGTTGGCTGGCGCTCTGCTAGCCGTTTGTGGTCAGGCTTGGGCGGGTCAGGGGGAGGTGTGCTTGGCAGATAGCCAGAACACGCCCGCTGGCATCATGAAGCCTTTTGAGGACGCCACCGTCTTCCGCTGCAAGACGACCGGGGCGGTGACCGTCGCGCAGCTCTACGCGAAGGGTTGGCGGGTGGTCTCCGTGTTTCCGCAAAGCTCATTGGAGCCAGCGAAGCCCGGTGTGGTCAGCGTGGTCTGGACCATCGTGGCTGAAAAAGACGAGCGCTGAGCTCTGGACCTCCGGTTGAGAATCAGTGCTGATGCATCGATACCAAGAGGTTTCCCAGGAAGATCCATGGGGCTGCGCAGCCGCCTGCGTGGCCTCTCTCATGGCCATTCCGTATGCGCGAGCGAAAAGATGGCTGGAGAAGGAGAAGGGGCTGTCGGTGTCGGAGAAGCCCTATGGGTTCGAAATCGACGAGATAGCCAACGCCCTGTTTAAAAGGGGGACGAAGCTGATTGCCGACTGGAATCCCTCTTCGCCAGTCCCTGACGGCGCCATCCTGTGTATCTACAGCAGAGTTCGCTACCGCGATTTTCATTACGTCCTCAAGGTCCCAGGGGGTTACATGGACCCCTGGTTTGACTTGAAGAAAGGCCAGATGGTCGGCAAGGTGCGTGCGTCCCTGCCGAAGGGAACGAAGATCTACGTGGCACTTGTGCCGGCTCTTTGACCCGTGGTTCGCTCAAGGAGCGAGAGGCGTCGAGAGCTGGTGCTTAGGATGGAAGACTTCAGGGGGATCGGCTATAACCTTTGAATTCCCTAATGGAGCCCTCCCTTGGCCCTGACCACCCTGAAGTCCCTCAACGCCGAAATCAAACAGCTCGAAGCCCAGAAGAAGCTGGTCGAGAAGCGCGACGGTGAGGTTCCCAAAGCCCTGGCGGTCCTCCAGAAGTATGCGAAGGTCCTCAGTCCGGCTCAGCGGCGGCAGGTGGCCAAGCTCATCGGGGAAACGATCGACGCCAAGCCGGTGCGTGCCGCCAAGGCTGCCGCGGGGCCCCTCAAGGGACGCAAACTTGGCAAGGTGGCGCCGAAGTATCGCCTCCCAACTGGTGAGACGTGGGCGGGCCGTGGCTTGGCCCCCAAGGCCTTCACCGTGTGGGCCAAGTCCGCCGAGGGCAAGGCGTGGGCGCAGGCCAACCCGGGCAGCAAGTTCCCGTCGGCCGATGGGACGGTCAAGAAAGCTCCGGCCAAGGCGGCCAAGACGGCGGGCAAGCCGGTGAAGAAAGCCGCACGGAAGGCCGTCAAGAAACCTACTAAAAAGCCCGTTGCCAAAAAGGCGAGCAAGAAGGCCTGACCATGCGCGGCCTGTTCCCCAAGAAGAAGAGCCGGCTCTCGCCCCAAGGCAAGGCCATTGCGGCCGCCCACGCACTCCTGGACACCATGGAGGGCCATCTTGACGAGAAGGCGGCTGGGCGTTGGTTGCGAGAGGAAGTAGGGCTTCAGTGGTCAATGCTGACCTGCCTTCAATACCTCTCTGGAAAGGAAGCCCTGGGCGCGCTAAAGGCGCTGCCAAACGACTGGTCGGAGCGCGGTCGCACCAAGCAGCACCTCCAAACCGCTTCCATCCTGGCCGCCCATGCCGTAGGAAACGTGCGGCAAGACGGGAGAATGCTGTGCGCGAGTGACTTTGCTCACGAACTCAGAGGAAAGACAGTCGAGCAGTGGTTGGCTGAGGCTTCTAACGGTGCGGCGAGCGGCGCGGGGCCAAGCGTCTAACAAAATGGCATCGGGCCGTTGGCAGCGGATCCGTCAGCTCAATCTCCGTCTGTGATCGGAGGCGCCACCACCCCTAGCGCCTCTAGGCATGCTTTGACCTCGATCTTGCCCCTGGTCGCCGATTGTGGATAGAGCATGTTTGGCTCCAGATGCTTTGTCTTGTTGGCATTCTTTGGGCCGGCAATGCCGTGTTCGAGAAGCCCCTCTATTTTCAGATCGTTAGCTCCTTCGATCGAGGCCGCGCTTCACCCAGTGGTTGCAGTAATCGGGATCTCAAGCTGGGCGCTTGTCGGCCGCTAACCTCACGGACGACCAGGCTTGTGGTGCCAGTTGCGCAAGGGGCGGGGGCACAAACCATGTTCTCCGCTTTCTCAATGCGTGCGACAAGATTCGGTTCCACTGGCGTCCCAACCAACACAAGGAGCTTCAAGATGGCATTGGATATTTCGGCCGCCCAGGCGCGCGACAACATGTCCGCGGTGCGCGATCAGTGGGTGACGGCACACTTGGAGCAGATCACTGCGGTGATTTCGACCGCCTCCGATAGCGGCGAGATGGCAGCTTCGTATGAGCTCCAGGTGGGCGTGAGCGAGGAGGCTGGGCTTGAGCGAGTCATGGAGGCCTTGACGGTCCAAGGATTCTCTGTAGTTCGGCGTGGTAAGCGCACTGTTGTTAAGAAGTCGGCTGTGCGACGCAGCCTTGCTGACCTCGCTGCCGGCAATCCGGTGCCGGAGGGCGAGACGGGTCACAAGGAAGATGTGGTGTTGGATATCAGCTGGGCCGAGGAGGAGGAAGTGTCCGAAGACGCAAGTGGTTTCAGCCTGCCGCTGACCCCGGCGCCGTTGATCTGATCACCTCGCCAAGCGAAAGGAGCTCGTTTTGAACACGATTGTTTCGGCTGCAGACCTCCGCCGGACGGCGCAGCAGCGTTCCGACGCCTGGGCGGACAAGGTGCTGTCCACGTTGACCAGCCACATCGATGCAGCGTCCCGCGGCGGGCATGGCGCGCTGCGCTTTGTGATGGATACCCCAGCGATCGCTGGCGGATTGGAGCGGGTGTTGAAATCACTCGATGCTCAGGGTTTTGTGGTCTCCAACGTCGCAGGGGAGGGTGAATGCCCGATTCTGGTGATCCGTTGGGATGAGACTGCTGCGTCCGTGGTCATGGGAACGGTGGCGTTGTCCGATCCGCCCGGTATCGGCAACCTGTATGAAATGTTGTCAACGTCGGCGGTAGCCGTCGCCTTGGAACGCACCCAGATCAACAAGTTCCACACCAAAGGTGGAACGGGCTTCGCCGCCGAAGAGGCAAACGCGTTTGCCGACATCCTTGCTGGCCGTAAGGTTGAGCAGGTTGGCGCGGACAATTCGCTCAATGGCCCGGATCGAATCGTCGATGGCGTTCGGATTCAGACCAAGTATTTCGCGACGGCGAGGGAAACGGTTGGATCGGCGTTTGGAGCGGATGGGTATCGATACGAAGGGCAGTTGCTCGAAGTGCCCTCCGATCAGTATGAGGACGCAATCGAGCTGATGCGCAAGCGCATCAGCAGCGGTCAGGTGCCGGGGATCAGCGATCCGGCGGAAGCCGAGCGCATCATCAAGAAAGGCAGCACGACTTATCGCCAGGCGAGGAACATCGCCCGGGCCGGCAACATCGATAGCCTGACCTACGACATGAAGACGCAGAGCATCGCCTCCAGCTATGCGTTTGCGATCTCCTTCTCCATCAACTTCGCTCGGCAAAAGTGGGATGGACGGACCAACATGGAGGCGCTCAATGGTGCGCTGACCATGGCACTGGAATCCGGTGCAACTTCCTTTGTTTCTGGGATTGCCACCGCCCAGATCCTGCGAACCAAGGCCGCGGCCATTGGAGTGGTGGCGGCCCGGGATGGGGTCAAGTTCGTGTCCCAGAGCGCCCTTGGCCGCAGTGCAATTCAGAAGGTCGCTCAGGTGTCCTTGGGCAAGGCTGTCTACGGGGCCGCTGCAGTCAACCACGTCGCCAAGCTGTTGCGGACCAATGCTGTCACAGGGGCTGTGACCACTGCCGTGATTTCTGGCCCGGACTTCTACCGGGCTGCGTTCAGTCGCAACATTTCTTGGGCGCAGTTCGGTAAGAATCTGGCGGTCAACGGCGCAAGCGTAGCCGGCGGTGCTGGCGGCTGGATGGCTGGCGCTGCGGGTGGGGCTGCCGTTGGTTCGGTGGTTCCGGTCATTGGCACCGCTGCTGGTGGGGTGATCGGTGGCATTCTGGGAGCGCTGGCGGGTGGTACTGCGTCCAGTGTGGCGTCCAAATACCTGCTTGATGGGCTGGTGGAGGACGATGCCAAGGAGATGCTACGCCTGCTTCCTGGCTATGTAGAAGCCGTGGCGAATGACTACTTGCTATCCGAATCGGAGACCAATGCGTTGGTTGAGATCATCAAGTCTCGGCTCAACGCGTCGTTCTTGAGGGACATGTATGCGAGCAAGGACAGGGCTCGGTTCGTCTACCAAGCCTTCGAACCGGATTGCGAAAAGATGGCCAAGGCGCGCCCAACGGTCACGCTGCCGAAGGAGGCCGTCGTTCAGGCTTCCCTCGACGAGATCGAGGAAGAGGTGCTGAACGAGGTTGAGTAACGCGGCTGGCCGTGGCCCGGAGAGTTGGTACCGGGTATTAGGGGGGGGGCGCTGAAAGTCTCTTCGAGCGTCCCCTAAGAAAAGACCCAGCGCCTGATTAGGCTCTGGGTCTTCTTTTGCTCCGTGGGCACCTCTGCGTCGCGGTGTCAGTCTTGGTGCTTCTGGTCGCTATTCTCGACCTTGGTCACTTTGACGATGGTCGCATTGTCGATGTCAAAGTCTCCGGTGATGGCGCAGATGTCGTCGATCTTGCAAGAAGCAAAGATCTTCGGTGCAACGTTCTTGTCTTCCACCTCGAAATCGAAAGTGCCTGCATCGGGGGTTTCAAAGTTGCAGGTCATGATCCCGCATCCATAATGGCCGACGATGCGCTCACCCTTCAGGATTTCCGCATGGGCAAGCGCTGGCAGGGCCAAGACAGCAACGAGAGCGAGGGTGGTGGTGCAATAAAAGAGTTTCATCCCGAGTCCTTGAGATTTTGTCAATTCGCTTGGATTCCAAGCATGTGCGCGCCACGTCTTTGGCACTTAGGTTTATCGGAACGACGGCGAGAATCTTGATATTCTGACTTGCCATGTTCTGGCCAGGCTGTCCTGCAGAAAATGGATAGAAGCTGCCCGGTGACACTCCCTTGTGGCGCGTCACTTGGTGGTTCCCCGCACTCTCGGTCACTGGCCAAAAACAATAGTCCTAAGGTTTCTAGATGCGTTTCCAGTATGGCTAGCTGAAATCGGGTTTCAATGGTCTTACTGTCATTCGATCTTAAGGAGGGCCGATGTTACTTGTTCCGTGGAATCCATCGCGTTCACCGATCACCGAAACGTGGTTCCTGCGATACGCATCGTCCGTGTTACTGAACAAGGATATCTCGATTTTCGGCAGTGTCGCGTCTGCCTCGCTGGCTGCTTCGTCGTGTGGTCGAGAAGCTGGGAGCACCTGCTTGAGCATTAGCACCTTCGTCGTCTTAATTCGCTCAGCTTCGGCGTCTCGCCTGAAGGCGTAGAACAGCGCCGCAACAACGACCACGGCGAGAGCCGCGATGAGAGCGTAGGTGGTGATGGTGGACATGGCGTTCTCCAGATTCCTTCTGGAATGTTCTCATGCATCAGTCAGGTACAAAGTTGTGCTCAAGCGAACCTCCTATTGCTGGGCTAGGTCGGTTTGTTGGCCGCGTCCGGAGGTTGGGGGGAGGAAAGACAGCCGCGAGAAAAAAATAGCGGCCACTCGCCGCCGTTTTGCATCTGGGTAGTCGAAGTTCGCTCAGCCCGGGCCGACACGGTTCCGGCCCCAGTAGCCATGCGGATCACCGCTGATCGACAAGTGGTTCGGCGTTGGCGTGGGTGCTCACCGTGGCGAGGCTGTCCACGTGAGCCGGCCACCTTACGTGCAGATGGCCGTTCGCGTGCCACGGCAGCTGAAAGAGCGGCTGGAGCAGGCGGCGGCCCGGGAGGGGGTTCACGTCAGCGAGTTGGTACGGCTGTTGCTGAGAGATGGTCTGGACCAGCCACGGGCGATCTCTGCTGGCAGCTGGTAGGGAAAGCGGGCACCATTCTCGGGTGTCTGACAAAGGCGGGTGGGGCATGGTCCGTCGTTATCCCTATGAGCGCCTGGGAGATCAGGTCTTTTCCGACGGCATGATCGGTTGCCGGTTTCAGCGTGTGGATCTCAACGCACGTTTTGGGATCAGCGACGAGCTGAGGCAGTTTTTTACCCAGCATGGGCGATGTGCACGCTGCAACGGAACGCTGGAGGATTGGAGCATTCACGAGGCGTGCAAAGCAGGTGCTCGCCGTTTCTTCCAGTCCTCCGATCTGGAGGTGCTCTTGCCCTTGGATACCTTTCATGCACATTGGAAAGTCCGCGTCCGAGAGACACGTCGACGAACGTCGTTTCACCGGGCCTTGAAGTCGAAGGCGGCGCCGGGCTCGCGCACCGCTGAGCAGATTAGGGCGGTGCTGGCACTCCAGGAGCGTCGCTGCTACTACTGCTACAGATCCCTCGAGGGACCGGGTGGTGCTGTGAACGGCCCAGGCGAGCCCACCAGTTGCCACGAGGATCACTACGTGTCCTTGCATCACGGGGGGAGCCACTTCATCTCCAACATCGTGTTGGCATGTGTGAGTTGCAACTCGCGCAAATCGGATCTGCATGGGGACGATTTCGTTCGGGAGGCGCTCGAGCAAGCAACGCTGGCGAGACGCCGTCAATTGTTGCGTATCCACCAGAATCGAGCAGCGAACGCTTTTCGCTTGGTGGTTGAGGTGGTGGTGGATGCTGGCGACGATTGACCCTTGGTTGCTGTTCCCCTGCCGGCGTTGATGTGTTGGGTGCCAATGCCTTTCGGATCAGGGTCTCATCTGGCGAGACAGGTTCTGACTAAAGTAGTTCCATGGAGAGAACCGTCCTTTACATGCCAGCTGCGAAGCGATCCCACGATTTGGTCTGGGATCGGAAGGGTGGCGAATGCTTGACGTTGGAGGCCTTCATGGAAGGCCGGGATTACGGAGAGGTCGTCCGGGATGGGCGGCTGGCGGCCGAACTGGAGGTGCTCGGCGGCATCCCGAGGTTCATGTGCCCCTATTGCCAGGACACCATGGGCGTGAGGTCCAAAGCCATCCGTGCCCGAACCGAATACCGTTTCTACTTCGATCACCTCACGGCTCGCCACCGCGAAACCTGCACCGGGCGTAAGGGATATTCGCCCCAAGCCATCCTGGCGCGCCGGTTTGGGCTGTGTAAGGAGGGCGCGCTCCACAAGGCGTTCAAGGAGTGGGTGAGGGACAGCTTGGATGCTGATCCGTCTTTCCATGAGACCAAGTTGGAAGAACGCTGGTGGGACATCGAGGGTGTGAAGTGGCGCCAGCCCGACGTGCAGACGCGGCGGGACGGCCAGTGGTGGGCCATCGAGATCCAGCTTTCCACCACCTTCGTTCACGTCATCGCGAAGCGGATGCTGCACTACCGGAAGAACGGAGCGCGCATGCTGTGGCTCTTCAAGGACTTGGATCTGGATCAGTTCCGCTTGTCCGAAGACGACCTGTTTTTCGCCAACAACCGCAACGCGTTTCGGGTCACGCCCGCCACCGTGGCCCGCTCCCAGCGCGAGGGCCGCTTCTGCTTGGAAGGCGTTTGGCTGGAGCCCCGCCTGGAGAGGGGCACGATCCGCGACGTGGAGGTGCGGCGGGAGGTTTGCTTCGACGATCTCACGTTCGACACGTGTAGCCGGGGCATCCCTCGGGCCTATGCCTTCGACTACGAAGGGCACAAAGCCCAAGCAGAAAGGGACCGAATAGCTTGGCAGGAGGAGCAGGTCTGGAGCCATCGGCGAGAGGCTTTCGAGACCTTCTACGTGGCCCTGCTGCGGGGAGAGATCACCGACTACAAGGAGCGCGACCGCCGTTGGGAAGACTTGCGCCGCTTGTTCTCCCCGGTGGGGATCACGCTGCCGGTCTATGCCAAGGACGCCCCCGAATTGGACCGACTGCTGGTGATTGGCTATTCGATCAAGCACGGCGAAGGGCGCCCGATGGGCATTGGGTTTGAAACGCTGGCCGAGCTGGGCCACCACGCCCACAAAATCTGGTCCAAGAGCTTGTGGTTCTACCGTTGCATGCTCCGTGCTCACCACCAATTGAAGACGGTCGTGTCCCAAGATCGCACCGGAAAGCTCCAGGCAAAGATGAAAGGCGTGCTCACCGGTTTGGCCCGGGGGGAGACCACCTTTGCGCCCCACCGGTCCTGGGATCCCCTCATGCTCCGACTGTTCCCCGAGGTGGGGCCTTTGTGGTTGGCGGATCCAAGGCAGGTGGCGACAGATGCCTTGAAGCCGCGCCAGCAGGCAAAGAAACTCCAAGAGGCGATGGCATGAAGGAAGACCCGTTGAGCCGCGGCATTCAATCGGCGCTGGACGCTCGTGCTACCAAGCGCCAGCCCACGGCGTTGGACATCGCACCGGAGGCCAGAGAGGCCAAGGCCAGCCTGGAATCGAACATGTCTTGCATGGCCCGCATCACTGTTCCCGCCGGCAGTGAGCGCCACCGGGTGACCTTCCAGCTGTTGAGGGCATCGATGGACTACGGCCGTGCGCTGCTGTTCCTCCTGGAGACCCATCCCATCGATCTCCCCGCAGTGGGCTTGGCGATGCACCGCTCCCAGATTGAGCAATTCCTGCGGGCAGTGTTTGTCCAGTCCCTTGCCGACGATGAACAGTTGGAGGACTTTCTCCAGGAAGATCGCGGCCCCCGAAAGAAGAACGAGAAAGGAAAGTGGGTGGCTATTGCCCTCAAGGACCTGGCCGCGGACGTGGAGCAGACCATTGCACGCATCGGGCAGGACGATGAGCCTCAGAAGCTGGCTCGGACGGTGACCAATTCGTGGGACCCACTGTGCGGACTGGTCCATGGCGGGAAGGCCATTCGGGTGATGTATCAAGATCCCAATGGGCAGATCGGGGCGCACGTGCCAGCAGCCATTCTTTTTCAGACCACCGTCAACGCGGTGGCCACCACCAACTTGTGCGTCATTGCAGCACTGACGGCAGTTGGGGTTGGGGCCTTCGAGGAAAGCCCCGTTGTTGAGCAGTGCGCCAGCGGGATGTTGCACTACATGCAACGGAGGAAAGCTCGCATGGAAGAGCTGGCCTGGCCGCCTTAAAGGACCGGACGCGCATCGTCGCGCGGCTCTGTATCCTCACCAACGATCGGTGGCAGGGGAGTTGCAATCGCAGGTCCGCGAATCCTCGATTCAGGCGGCGTGCCTTCTGACCAAGAGGTCCAAAATTGAGTCTGCTGCGTCAATTAGGGGCTTTTCGATGAGGACAAGCTGGGCCGATGCCTTGAATCTCTCAAGAAGTGCTGCTCCATACCCCGGTGGGTTCAGTTCAACGTGGCTGCTGGCCTCCGCTGCGTTGAGCTCCAACATGTTTAGTTCAATCAGCGTCGTCATGGCAACAGGGGGCCGGGTGGGTCGGTATGGGCGGGCGCATATGGGTTCAGCTGAACGCACTTACCCGCGTCGCCCAACCTTCGGCTTGTTGTGGCACAACGGATAACTTGAGCACGACCGGAAAGCCCCATGCGGCCCATTGCGGTCCACAAACACGCCGACCTTGCACACTGGGCAGCGTTCTTCATTGATGGCCACGCCAGACAGGCTTGTTATTTCCACTGCCCCGTCCTTCACCAGCTCGTCCAGGAACGGCGAGTGCTTGCCCTGCAGGGTGAACATGGCTACCGACCGTCGCGCCCGCGTCAGCGCGACATAGAACAACCGCCGTTCTTCGCTCAGTGGGTAGGTATCCCCATCCGGCATTGCCAGGGAAAGCACCGGGTCATCCGCGCGCAGGCTCGGGAAGCTGCGGTTGATCATGCCCGGCAGGATCACGTAGTCCGCTTCGCGCCCCTTCGATCGATGTGCGGTCAGGAATTCGACCTCCATCGTGCTGCCGAAGGCTGTCTTCCAATCCAAAGGCATCGCGCTGCGATCGGCGCGGTAGCGCCCCAGGATGAAGACCGTCACGCGTCCGTTGTGCCCTTGCGGCACCGCCCCGGACAACAACTGCTGATGCAGCTTGGCGAGGTACTGGCGAACGCCATCCTGCACCTCCTCACGCCGATTCATCTGGAACGCCTGCAGCACCGGGCCCATGGCCGTTGCAGCTGAGCGAACTGCTTTGGCGATCTGCGCGGGGTTGCGGCTGATGAAGCGGCTGGACACATCGCAGAGCGCCTGTGGGCAGCGGAACGTCTGCTCCAGTTTCAGCACCTGGCCATGGCCCATCCACTCGCGGAATCCGGTCATCACCGAAACGTCGGCCCCGGCGAAGCGGTTGATCGACTGCCAGTCATCGCCCACTGCAAACAGATACCGGCCGGGGCGGCTGACCAACGCACGGCAGAGGCGTGCGCGGGCGCGCGATGCGTCCTGGAATTCGTCGGCCATCACCAGTTCGTAGGGTGATTCATAGTGGCCCTGTTCCAGCAGCCCGGCCGCCATGTTGAGCATGTCTTCGAAGTCGATGCCACGCTCGTCAGCCAGCGCGTTGTCCCAGGCCTGGAAGACCGGCCCGGCGATTTCCAGGAAGCGACGGTGTCGCTCCTTGAACTGATCCTCGGGCATCTGCCGCAGGCGCGCGGCCATGTCATCCAGCGTCAGGCAGTTGCTCTTGGCATGGGCAATGAAGGTGCGCATCAAGCCGATCAGGTCCGCGTCCGGCATCGGCTTGGCGCCCTGCTCGGGGAGCTCGCGGTCCGGGTTCGGGTCGAGCTCGATGTCGCACTCGCCCAGCTTCTCTGCGAGGTCCAGCAGGGCATGCCCGCTGCGCAGGCCAAAGGATGTCGTCTCGACAAGGGCCGTGCCGCGTGCCACATGCTGCTTGCGCTTCCAGTGCATCCCTTCGCTGTAGTTGGCAATGTGCTTCGGCGGCTGACCATCAGCATCCAGCGCAAAGTGCTCGTGATACAGCCCGGCGTCCGGGTAATAGAAGTCGGGGCGATACTGGCGATGGGTGTCTGTCGCGGTGTCGAACTCGTAGCGTCGCTCGTAGTCGTACGTCACGCCGTTGTAGAAGAGCCAGTCGGCGATGACGCACTCTTCCAGGCTCTTCACCCGTTCCCCCTGCAAGGTACGGATGTAGGGCGTGCCATCGCGGTCGTAGCCATCGGCCTCCATTTCCGCGCCGAATGGCGGCAGGTCGCGCCCGAACACCAGGCGGAACATGTCCCATTGGGTACGGAAGTGGGTCGAGCGATCCTTCAGATCGTCCACCAGTTCGGCCAGCTTGTTGAAGCCCAGAGTGGCGTCAGTGGTCCATTCGGGGATGTCGGGCTTGCGACCGGTGGCCTTGGCGACGATGGCCAGGCCGAGGGCGTGGAAGGTCCGGGCTTCAACCACGGTGTCGCCCATGCCGAGCCGGTCGAAGCATTGCTGCGCGCGCTCTTCAAGCTCCCTGGCGGCGTCCTTGTTGAAGGCGAGCATCACGATCCGTTCGGGTTCGACAAAGCCGCGATCAATGGCATAAGCGGCCTTGGCGACCATGGTGGAGGTCTTGCCAGAGCCAGCGGAGGCGACGACCTGCACGCGGTTGTCGAAACAGATGACGGCGCGGGCCTGTTCGTCGGTCAGCGGCTTGCTCTCGACCCGGTCCAGGAAGTCCTTGGCCAGTACCCGTTCGCGCGCTGCCATGGTTGCGTTGGCGTCGGCCCACGCCGCGGGCCAGTCCAGCTGCCAGTCGCCCAGGGCGTCCAGTGCTGCACGGTGGCTGGGCGAATGCAGGTCCTCGTGCACATCCTCATCCAGGAACAATTGTTCCAGCTCGCGCGGCGGGAGCGGCAGGGCGGGGCGACCGGCCAGCAGTGCCTGCTGTTGTTCGTGCGTGATCCAGCGGCGGCCGGTGCTGCCCCGGTCGATGAGGGCATCTGCTTCGGCCAGCCACGACTGGATCTGCTCCAGAATCGTGTCGAACAGTGCCTTGCGCCCGCGCGTGGTACCCGCAAAGCGCACCTGCTGCAGCGCTGCCGCAAGCCGGGAAGCCTGGCTGTTGGACAGTCCATCCATGGTCAGCACGCCGTCGCCCTGGGTCTGCAGGACGACCTTGGCCCAGAAGAGTCCAGGGATGACCTGCACGCGCTCGTCGCCAGCCACGTGTTGCCGGTACTGGCGACCTTCAATCAAAAGCTCAACATGTTCGCCGTCAAGTCGCAGCCACCAGTTCGGCGAGCGGGTCACACGTAGGCCCCAGCCCGAGGGGCGCCATTCCATAGACATCCAGATACTGCCTTGCATACGTCAACTGGGCTTGCAGAGCCCTTACCCCTCCATGATAAGGGGCCTTGACCACGCGCGTGGCCTTTCGCTTCATGGTCGGCCGTGCGACCGGTTTCATTGACGTGGGCGAAGGCCGTTGCCAGCATGAAGCCTGTGGATGTGGACGCCGATCATGGAAATCGACTGGAACAGTGTGGGTACCTTGAAGCACACCGTCGGCGGCTACGATATCCGCACGGATGCACTGAAGATTCTGGTGACCGCTGCAATGCAGGGGCACGAAGGTGATGCCTCGCAGATGCGCATCGAAATGGAGGACGGCGTCGTGTTTCTGCCAGACGAGATCAGGCGCCTGGCACTGGCGCGGAGTCGCATCCGCTAGCCTCGCCGATCGGCACTGGACCTGGTTGCCCTGCGGCAGCTCCAGGTGCCAGCACCTGCCGGCACGGAATCACTCGTAGACGCGGTCCTGCCTAGTTGGAGGCACCTCAACCAGGTCTCCCCGCCGGATCAGCTCATCCAGATCCACTGCCGATGCCGCCAATGCCTCCTGCGCATCGAAATCCCATTTGTTCCTGTACTCACGCGCCAGGAGATCGCAGACCGCCTTGGCGCGCTGGTAGGCATCGCTCTTCGCGTCATCCTGCATCAGCTCATCGCGATGGATCTGGCAGAGCATCAGCTGGTGTGCGTCTTCGCCGCGCACACGCTCCCAGGAAATGTCGGGCAGGCCGGAAAGAGCGGTCGCAAGTGCGAGTGCAGTCATTGACATGGCGGTGTCCACAGTCGGCGGAAACCTGAGCGTATGCGAGCAGCAGTGGCAAGCGGCCATTGCTGCGCGCATGGTTTCACGGCATGTTCACCATTCGTTGCCGGATGGAATCCGCTGGGGAGGCTTCCTCAGGCATTCACATCCACCACTATCCGCCCACGCACCTTGCCCGGAATGATCTGCTCGTAAACCTCAAGCACGTCGGCAAGCCCAATCAGCTGCACCGTGCTTTCAAGCTTCTGCGGATCCAGGTCGGTGGCAAGCCGGTCCCACGCGCGCTGGCGGACGTCCTGCGGCGCGTTCACCGAATCCACGCCCGCAAGGGTCACGTTGCGCAGGATGAAAGGCAGCACCGAGCCGTGCAGCGCGTCGCTCTGCGCCAGGCCGCACGCGGCCACGGCACCGCGGTACTTGGTCTCGGCGATGGCGTTGACGAGGGTAGGGCCGCCGGCCACATCCACCACGCCGGCCCAGCGTTCGGCGCTCACCGGCCGGTCGCGTGGTTCCGAAAGCTGCGCGCGGTCGATGATTTCGCTCGCACCCAGGTTGTGCAGATACTCAGCATGCTCCGGGCGCCCGGTGGCGGCCACCACGCGATAGCCCAGCTTTGAAAGGATCGCCACCGCAATCGAGCCGACACCGCCGTTGGCGCCGGTCACCAGCACATCGCCCTTGTCGGGCGTCACGCCGGCATGTTCCAGGGCCAGCACGCACAGCATGGCGGTATAGCCCGCGGTGCCGATGGCCATGGCGTCACGGGTGGTCAGGTTGCCGGGAATCCGGTTGAGCCATTCACTACGCACGCGCGCACGCTGTGCCAGGCCGCCGTGGTGACTCATGCTCAGGCCCCAGCCATTGAGCACAACGCGGTCGCCTGGCTTGAAGTCGGCCCTGCTGGATTCCAGCACCACGCCTGCCAGATCGATGCCGGGAATGAGCGGGAACGTCCGGATGACCGGGCTCTTGCCGGTGAGGGCAAGCGCATCCTTGTAGTTGAGCGTGGAGTACTCGACCTGCACCAGGACGTCGCCGTCCATCAGATCGGCCTCATCAAAATCGACCAGATCGGTCGAAACCTGGTTGTTCGTCTTGCGGGCGAGCAGTGCTTTGAACGTCATGGAGGGGCTCACATTCAAGGAATGGGGCCATGCTAGGCTCGTACTACTATTGCAACAAGAACGATGATTTTTCGTAGGTACTATGGTTTTCCGGAGTATGCATGCGTAGCAAGCGTTGGGATGGCAAGAGCGGTTGCGCGGTGGAGGTCACGCTGTCGGTCATGGGTGGCGTGTGGAAGCCTGTCATCCTCTTTCACCTGATGACCGGCAAGCGTCGCTTCATGGAGCTGACGCGGCGGGTGCCCAATGCCACCCAGTCCATGCTGACCAGCCAGCTGCGGGAGCTGGAAGCTGATGGGGTGGTGATCCGCCATGTCTATGCAGAGGTGCCACCGAAGGTCGAGTACGAGCTGTCCGAATTCGGGCGCACGCTGGTGCCGGTGCTGCTGGCCATGCGCGAGTGGGGCGAAACCTATCGTGGCCATAGAAGCACGGACAGCGACAGCTGAGGTCTGAAGCGTAGCGCCGAGTGTGGTCGACATGGCCCGAGCACCCCGCAGCGTTTCGGAGGCCGTAGCAATCGCGGTAGTGCAGGAGGCAGCGCATGTGGGGCGCTGCCTCGCTTCGTGAAGGGCGGCGAGCAGGATATCGAAGTGCAGGCGCGCGAAAATAACGCGATGCGGATGGGATGAAATCACTCCGCCCACGCGTATGGAACCTCTTCAGTAGCACGGGGCAGCGCCTGGCAGCCAATGCCAGCCCCCGCAATGGGGGCCGGCACACATCACGGCAGTGCGTGACTTATGGGATGGTGCAGCCGCTGTTCCGCAGGCAGCGGGCAAAAGCCGGGTAGCACACCTTCTCGCCATTGCCCGCTGCGAGGCAGGCCTCGTAGGCGGTGTAGCACGGGGTACAGCGGGACTGCGCGGAGGCACTGCCGATTCCCAGGGTCAGTGCAGCAGCCGCAATAGCAACAGACAGCTTGAATCCAATCTTCATGCTTCACTCCGTTGATAGCCCTCCTTGGGCACCTCGGAGGCTAACGTGGGAAGAGGGTGTATTCAACCCGCACCGAGCCCGGATGGGTATCCATCTTCAGCGCCCCGCCCTGGATTTACTTTGTTGGTGCGTCTGCAGTCTGAGCGGCCACCATGGCCTGTTGCATTTCCTTCAGCGACAGATAGCCATCACCATCGGTGTCCAGGCCCGCGAAGTACTTCGCGATCTCCGGCACCACGTTGGCTTCCTCCTTGCTGATCCTGCCGTCTTTGTTCCTGTCCATCGCGGAAAACGCGGCGTCGATGGAATCGGCCTGCTTGCTGAAACGTTCCTGCTGAAATGTCGCGTACTCGACCTTGTCAACGCGTCCGTCGTTGTTGGCATCCATGGCGGTGAATGTGGCGTCGATGTAGGCCTGCTTCGGGTCGGCCGGTGAGGCCTGGGCCAGCAACGGGGCAGTGCACAGGGCGATCAACAGAGTGATCCTGGTCATGGGTGATTCTCCTTGAAAATTGCAGATCAGCGGCAGGGATAGGCGTAGCCGTCGGCGCCGCGATAGGTGTCGTTGCGGCGGTCGTAGTTGCCGTAGCGGTTCATGCAGTAGTCGGCGCGCTCGCGGGTCTCGCGCTCGCGTTTGGCGGCAGCGGCAATCACGCCGGCCACCACCGCTGCACCTACCACGCCCACCACGACACCGGCGGTCTTGGCATCGTGCCGGCGCTCGCGTTCGCGCTCATGATTCCGCTCACGTTCGCGCCGTTCCCATGCATCGCGCTCCCGATCGCGGTAGTCCTGGTTCCACTGCGGGTTGTAGCGGTCGCCACGCTGCGCATGGGCGTCGCCGGCGTACGGCATCAACACCAGCTGCGCAGCGACCGCCAGAATCAGCGCGGTTCTTCCTGTCTTCAGAAACATCGTCCAGCTCCTGTGCGGACATCGTTGGTAGCCGTAGTACACCCTGCAGACATTGCGCGAACCTGCCGTCAGGGCGAGCAATTGCAGCGGCTATCGAACCAGCGCCTCCACAGGATCCAGCTGTGCGGCACGGCGTGCCGGCAGGAAGCCGAAACCAACGCCGATCAGGCTGGAACACACGAATGCAGCCAGAATCGAATTGACGGAGAACACCAGGCTGAAGCCCGCATCGGCCAGCTCCATGACCGCGCCCAGCGCCAGCGCCACGCCGATGCCGAGCACGCCACCGAGCAGGCAGACCAGCACCGATTCGATCAGGAACTGCTGCAGGATGTCGCTGCGTCGCGCGCCCACCGCCATGCGCACGCCGATCTCGCGGGTTCGCTCGGTCACCGAGACCAGCATGATGTTCATGACCCCGATTCCGCCCACCACCAGTGCGATGGCAGCGATGGAGCTGATCATCATGGTCAGGATGCCGGTGGTCTGTTCAATGGATCTACGGATCTGCGCGTTGTTGCTCATGTAGAAGTCGGTGCTGCCGTGGCGGCGAGTCAGCAGTCGCGCGATGGCCTGCTCAGCCGCTTCCATGCTGATCGCATCCGAGACGCGCACGGTGATGCTGGAGACGTGGCTCTGCCCCAGTACGCGCGCCATTGCGGTGGTGTAGGGCAGCCATACCCGCAGCAGCGATGCATCACCGGCCGCACCGGCGTCCTTCTTCACCACACCCACCACGCGCACCGGGACATTGCCCACCAGCAGGGTCTGCCCGATCGGATTGTCGGTCGCGGCGAAGAAGCGTGCGCGGGTATTGGCGTCGATCACCACCACCTGCTGGTAGCCGACCACGCCGGGTGGACCGAAGAAGGCGCCCTCGCCGAGCTTCAGGCCATGCACGCGGAAGTACTGCTCGCTGACGCCCTGCACCTGCACACTGGCAGAGCGATTGCCGCGCAGGGCGGTGCCGCTGGTGGCAACACCCGGGGTGGCGCTGTCCACGAATGGCTGCCGGGCCAGGGCCACGCTGTCGCCGGGGGTGAGTGTTTCCACCCGCGCCGAGTGCAGGTCGCCAAAACCGGAACCGGGATAGATCTCGATGGTGTTGGTACCCAACGAGGAGATGTTGGACAGGATGGCCTGCCGTGCACCGGTGCCCAGTGCTACCACCGCCACGACCGAAGCAATGCCGATGATGATTCCGAGCATGGTCAGGAAGGTGCGCATGCGGTGGGCGTTCATCGCGCGCAGTGCCATGCGGAAGGCTTCAGCGAACCGGTCCCGCCAGACCTGCCAGCCGCTGCTACCCACGGATTGGGGCGCGGCTGGCGTCGCCACGCCCGCTGCCAGAGCTGTACCGGTTGCACGATCATCCACGATCCGCCCATCGCGGATTTCGATGATGCGCTGCGCATGCTCGGCCACGGCCATGTCATGCGTGACCAGCACCACAGTATGGCCCTCGGCGTGCAGCTCGCCGAGGATCTTCATCACCTCTTTTCCGGAATGCGTATCCAGCGCACCCGTGGGTTCGTCGGCGAAGATCACCGCGCCACCATTCATCAGCGCACGCGCAATCGAAACGCGTTGCTGCTGGCCGCCCGAGAGCTCGCCAGGGAGATGCTGCATGCGCTCGCCCAGACCCAGCCGCGACAACAGCGTGGCTGCCCGTGCATGGCGTGCTTCGGCAGGCATGCCGGCGTAGATCGCAGGCACCTCCACATTGCTCAGTGCAGTCAGATCGGTCAGCAGGTGGTAGCGCTGGAAGATGAAGCCGAAGTGCTCGCGGCGTAGTTCGGCCAGTTCATCAGGCGACATCTGCGCGGTCTCGCGCCCGGCGATCTGATAGACGCCAGCGGAAGGGCGATCCAGGCAACCCAGGATGTTCATCAGCGTGGACTTGCCCGAACCGGATTGGCCTACGATGGCCACCAGTTCACCTGCGTGAATATCCAGGTCGATGCCGTCGAGTACCACCAGTGTTTGCTCGCCCGCGGCAAATTCACGGCGTACGCCGCGAACGCGCAGCAGTGGCTCGGTCATGGTCGTACTCATTTGGGCTGAGCGGGTGCGCTGGTGGCTTCGACGTTGGCCTGCGCCAGCACGACCTGTTCGCCTTCGTTCAGCCCGTGGCGTACTTCCACCTGGATCTGGTCATCCAGCCCGGTGGTGATGCGCCGCGTGCTGGCGCGGCCGTCGGCACCACGGACCTGCACGCTGTAGCTGCCATCGGCGGCGCGCGCACCCAATGCGGCCGAGGGAATGGTCAGTACGTCGTTGGCGCGGCCCAGCACGATGCGAACCTGCGCGGTCATGTAGCTGCGCAGGCGGCCATCGGCGTTGTCCACATCGAACTGGCCGTTGTAGTACATGGCCGTGCGGCTGCCACCCGACACCGCCGGTGCGGCGAGGCTGGAACTGTCTTCGTTGGTGATCGATTCCGGTGCTGGCGCTATATCCCGAAGCCTGCTGCTGTAGCGGCGGCCGGCATCACCAAGGATGGTGAAGAACGCCTCCTGCCCAACAGCGGTGTGTACGACGTCAGCCTCGGAGATCTCGGCGTACACCGTCATCACGTCCTGATCGCCCAGCATCACGATGGTCGGTGCGCTCTGCACCGCATTCACGGTCTGCCCCTGGCGCGCGACCACGGCCAGTACGGTGCCGTCGGTGGGGGCGGTGATGCGGGTGTACTCCAGGTTGGTCTGCGCGACATCGACGTCGGTCTGTCGGCGCGCAACTTCACCGTCCAACGCGGCGATCTGTTCACGGGTGGCGTCGACCTTGGCCTTGGCTGCATCGAAGTCGGCGCGGGCCACCAGCTGCGCGGCAGCCAGTTGCTGCTGCCGATGCAGTGTCAACTCGAACTGGCGCAGGTCGGTCGCCAGTGCATCGCGGTTGGCGCGCGCGGTGCGCTGTGCGGCCTGCGCGCTCAGCAATGCATTGCGCTGCGTGCGCGAATCGATATCGGCGATGGGATCGCCGGCTTTCACTTTGTCGCCCAGTTTCACATGCAGGGTGTCGATGCGGCCGGAGACCTGCGCGCCCACGCTGACCAGTCGCGAGGGCTTCAGCGTGCCAGTGGCTTCCACCACCTGTTCGATGCTGCCGCGAACGACCGGCGCAACCTGCAGTTGCGGAGGTGGTGCGGGCCGCAACCATGCGAACAGAATCAGTGCGCTGAACAGCAGGGCGGTAGCAATCATGAGCGCCCGGCGGCGCTTGCGTGGTGCGGCGCTCATCGGCGCAGCATCCAGTAGAGACAGGTCATCGCGGGTCCTCGCGGCAGTAGAGACACACGTCTGGCGTGGCAGACGGGGTTGGCCGTCGAGTCTCGATGCGCTGGATTGCGTGAACCTTGCGGGGCTATCGCTGTGTCAGCGTGCGGCAGGAAGGGCGAGCAATGCTACGGCGATGAACTGCAGGGCGCTACCGAGAACCAGCAGTGCATTGCGCAGCCGGTGACCTGCCAATCGCGCAGCGAAGAGTTGGCTCACCGCGCCGGCCAACAACCAGAAGAAAGCTGGAACAGGCAGCTTCGTCATTCCTGCACCGATGGCGATCAGCAGCGCGCTGGCAATCATTATCCCAGCGGCATGATCATCCAGGACGCGCAGCAGTGGTGGCATCGGGCGGGAGGTTGCCGCGCGCCATGCCGCCAACCCATGCAGCGCGGCATGCACGGCAACGAACAGGAGCACGGCAGCGGCCGCCGCAGCGCTGGCGTGCCTATACGTTGAAGCCACCAGTGCAATGCCGGGCAGCAGCAGGAACAAGGCGCCGAACAACCGCATCAATACACCTGCGCGCTCGGTTTCGGGAACTGCCCGCAGCCAGAGCGGCCAATGTTCCAGGCCGAGTGCGCGGCCAGTGCGTGGGCGGCGATTCCATGCGGCAGCGGTAAGGCCCGGCGATTTCCGCGGTGGCACAGTGCGCGTGGAAGAGGACGGTGGAGGAGCTCCCTGGGTCACATGCAGGCTTCCTGTCAGATCGGAACGCGGTGGCACGGCAGGTGCCACACCCCGATGCTGTGCAGCGAACATTGCCGCAACCTTGCCTGTCCTCGCTACCGGCTTCGCATGGACAGGTGCCAGTTACACAGGTGCATGCGGTGTGTTCAGTGCTCCAGCGGTGGCGCGCTGGTCACGCCCGGGTGCAGTGGAAACTCAACACGGATCAATGCACCACCGCCAGGCGCATCCAGAATCGTGACGTGGCCGCCGTGGCGGTCGATCACCTGGCGCA
Organism: Stenotrophomonas sp. 86428_Sma; assembly: GCF_056481585.1. NCBI lineage: Bacteria > Pseudomonadati > Pseudomonadota > Gammaproteobacteria > Lysobacterales > Lysobacteraceae > Stenotrophomonas > Stenotrophomonas sp. 86428_Sma. The sequence goes on along the minus strand of NZ_CM151156.1, from coordinate 3,109,981 downwards.
CCAGGTTCAACCCCAGGCCTGCGCCTGTCTGCCGCGGCCGCAGCCGCTGGAAGGGTTCGAAAACCCGTTCGCGCTGGTCGACCGGTATGCCAGGGCCGTCGTCCTCGACCTCCAGGCAGCTGCCCTGAACGCGCACGATGATCTGGCGTCCGCCATGTTCGGCAGCATTCAGCACCAGGTTGGAGATTACCCGCTCCACTGCGCCGGTCTCGCCGAACACCGGGAAGTGCGATTCCACCGCCACGGCTACGGTCTTGTCCGACTGGATCAACAGCGGCGCCAGATCGGCGGCCACCCGTTTGGCCACCCGCGCCAGGTTGATGGTTTCCTTCGGCCCGTCTTCGTCCATGCGGTGCAGATCCAGCAACTGCTCTGCCAGCGTCGCCAACCGTGCCACTTCCACGGCCAGGTTGCGCGAGGTGGCGTCGTCGGCCGCATCGACCTTCACCCTCAGAATCGCAATGGGGGTGCGCAGCTCATGCGCGGCGGCGGCGATGAAGCGGCGTTGCCGCTCGTGCCCCTCGTCCAGCCGCTCCAGTGCTTCATTCACCGCCGTCACCAACGGAGCGATCTCCACCGGCACCGCGGTTTCTGTCAGGCGGACACCGCGGCGACTGGCGGAGATGTTGCGGGCTTCCTGGGCGATGCGCTCCACCCCGGCCAAAGCTCGTCTTACGATGATCGGTGTCAGGACGATGGTGGCCAGGCCCAGCAGCAGGAAGATCGGCAGGGTGATGATGTGTGCCGCCAACGCCATCTGCCAGGTCAGCGTATCGGTTTCGCCGTGGGCCATGATGGTCAGCTTGCCGGCCGGCCCGCTGTGCTGGCGGACCACGACGGCCAGGCCATCGCTGCGGTCGCGCCCGCGCAGGTCGCCAAAGGGGATGCCATCCAGTGCGCCAACCAGCGAGGCATAGGCCGGCGGCACAGGCCCGAACGTAACGTGGTGGCCGTGCTCATCCTCGGCGATGAACCATGCACCGGGAACAACCTTCAGCAGTTCGGCCAGTTCCGGCGTGTTCTGCACGTAGAGGTCGCCATTGCGGTCGCGGTGCACCGCGTCGGCCGCCACCGGCGCGAAGGTCTGGATGGTGTAGTAGCCACCGCTGTCGGCACGTATCAGCACCATCAGCAGTGCGAAGAACGCCACCAGCAACGCCAGCAGCTGATAGATCAGCGTTTTGACGATCAACGGGCGCTTCAGCGAGGGACGACGCGCCATTACTTGGCTTCCCGCATCAGATAGCCGACGCCGCGGATGGCGTGTATCTCTACTCCTGCATCGGCATCGGCCAGCTTGCGGCGAAGGCGAGAGACGTGCGAGTCGAGCGTGTTGGAATGGATGCCGTCATCGAATCCATACACCGCCATTTCAATCGACTCGCGCAGCACGGTGCGCCCCAGCCGCCGGGCCAACGCGGTCAGCACACGGATCTCGCGGCGCGGCAGCTCAAGCCGTTGCCCGCCCACACTGGCTTCACCCGATGCCGGGTCGAACACCAACCGGCCGATGCTGACCAGTTCCACCTGCATGCCGCTCGGCCGGCGCCCTGCAGCGCGGATGCGGGCGAACAGTTCCTCAAGTGCGAAGGGCTTGGTCAGATAGTCGTCCGCGCCCTCATCCAGGCCGGCGATGCGGTCCGGCAGCTGCCCCAGCGCGCTCAGCACGATGATCGGCACCCCTGGGTTGCGCTCACGCAGCAGGGAAATCAATCCCAGCCCGTCACCGTCGGGCAGGGTGCGGTCCAGCAGCACCAGATCGTGCGATCCGCACAGGGCCGCTTCGCGGGCCAGTGCCAGCGTGTTGGCCAGGTCCACCACGTAGCGCTCGCGCTGCAGGGCGGATTTCAGGGTGGCGGCCAGTTCGGCTTCGTCTTCGATCAGCAGGATGTGCATCGGCAGGGCTTGGGCAGGAAGGGGCGTGGCAGGGCGGTTCGGCACGCGCCGGCACCGTATTACAGGAACATTGCGTGAACATGGCGTGCCTTCCCGATCTTCCGCACGGCTGTGGTGACGCAGGAAAAGCGCTGTCGGCGCAAGGTTCGCGCAATCCAGACACTCCAGCCTTGGCGCCCACTCGCTGCCCCCCAATCCCTGGAGTACCCATGAAGTTGTTCGTTCCGTTGTTGCTTGTGGCCGCGTTGGGTGGCTGTACCACCGCGAAGATGACCGTTACACCCGATGGCCGGCGCGGCGTCTCCATCGACTGCAGCGGCTCCAGTTCCTGGAGTGGCTGCTACGAAAAGGCCGGACAGATGTGCCCAGGCGGCTATGTAGTCTTCAGCAAGGATGGTGACGACGGCAACGCCATCGCGGTGGGCAACAAGAACGGCTTCACTTCCACCCAGATGGCCACCCGCTCGATGCTGGTGGCCTGCTCGCACTGACACCCACAGGGGAGGTGGGTTACCACCTCCCCGTCATCACCGCCCCCAGCCCTTCGTCAGAAGCTGTAAGCGGCCTGCACGTACACCCGCCGCGGCTCACCCGGGAAATGCCCGTTGCGCGCGATGAAACCGCTGGCTGCATATACCTTGTCGAACAGGTTCTTGACGTTGGCCTGGAACTGCCACTGCTTCCATGTGGTCTTCCAGCTCATGTCGAACACGGTGTAAGCCTTGACCGTCTGCCCGTCCAGACTGACGCGCTCGCCAACGTGATCCATGCCAAAGCCGATGGCGGAGTTGATCGCCGGAAGGTCATAACGCGTCCACATTCCCAGCTTGTTGCGTGGCGCATTGGCGAATCGGTCGCCGGAAGCGTTGGTGATGCCATTCGGGCCTGCATCCTTCACCCGCGCATCGTTGTAGGCGTAGGTCAGATTCAGCACCCAGCGCTCGCTGAGGTCGGCCAGCAGGTCCAGTTCCATGCCGGTACTGCGCACCAGGCCCAGCGCGGCCAACTGGTTCACGCCACCGATCACTTCGCCGGTGGCCTGCACGATGTTGCTGCGGTCGATCCGGTAGGCGGCCATGTTCAAGGTCACACGGTCGGCCAGCAGGGACTTCATGCCCACTTCCCACTGCTTGCTGCGCTCGGCATCGAACGGTCCGCCAGCGGCCGGATTCTGGTTGGCGGCACTCTGCGGCACGAAACCACTGGCCACGTTGGCGTAGACATTCAGGCCCTCGCGCACGGTGAACGTGCTGCCCAGCCGCCAGCTGAGGTCGTTGCCGTCCACACTGCTGCCGGCAATGCGGTCGTCGTCCTTGAAGCCATCCCAGCGCAGCCCGGCCAGCACATGCCAGCGTGTGCCCAGTGCCAGCTCGTCCTGCAGATAGCCGCCATAGCGCTTGCTGCGGGTGGACGTGCTGCGCCAGGGCAGGGCCACCAGGTTGTAGTCGTGCCAGGTACTGGCGCCGTACACGGGATTGAACAGGTCGATGCCGCGCACCGGCCCCGCACCACGGGCAAGGTCGGCGCTGTTGGCGGTCTGTGCAGTGAAATCCGCATCCAGCTGGTACACATCGGCACCGAACAACACCTTGTGCTCAACTGTGCCGGTGGTCACCCGCCAGACTGCATTGCCGTTGGCAGTGAATGCTTCGTTGTCGCGGATCTGGTTGCGCAGCTGGCGGGTCATCCACTCGGCCACGCCATCGCGGTCACGATCGATCAGGCCCATCGGCTCGTGGTACATCTGGTGCTCGTTGTTGCTGAACCAGCGAGCGGCGAAGTCCACATCCAGATTGTCGCGTGGTGCGAAGCGGTACTGCGCCAGCGCCACTTTGGCGCGCATGTCGAGGAAGTCGCTGGCCTCGTTGTGGTTCCAGCGGCGGTCGGTCAGGAAGGTGCCCGCATCATTCACCGGCACGCCGCGCAGGCGGTTGCCGCCGAGGTTCTGGGTGATGTCGGTGAACTGCAGCACCAGCTCGCCGGTCCGGCCGACATCGAAGGCCAGCGAGGCGTCGCCGATCACGCTTTCGCTGTCGGTGTTCCAGCGCACGCCCTGCTCGGTGTCGGCATACAGGCCGGCGCGATAGCGCACACTGCCAGCGGCATTCAATGGACCCGTGCCTTCGATCGAGCCGGCGCGGAAATCCCGGTTGCCCATCTGCACTTCGATGCGGCGCTCAGCGGCCGCCCTGGGCTTGCGCGTGACGTAGTTGATGACGCCGCCGGCGTCGCCACCACCGTAGAGTGCGCCGGCCGGCCCCTTCAGCACTTCCACGCGTTCGATGTTGAACAGCTGCGGGACCGAGAAACCTGCATACGGGTCGCCGCGCAGGCCGTCATACAGCACGTTCTCCTGGCGGAAGCCGCGCAGGGTCACCCCGGCATAGCTGAAGTAGCTGATGCCGCTGATGCTGCGATAGAGGTCGGTCACCTGACGCGCGGCCTGATCGTCGATCAGTTCACGCGGGATGACCTGGATCGATTGTGGGACCAGCTCCAGCGGTGTATCCGTGCGGGTGCCGACCGCAGCATCGTCCACCCGGTACAGGGTCTGTGCACGTCCGCGAACTTCGACCTTGTCCAGGTCCTTTGGCGCGGCAGTGGAGGGCTCGACAGCATGGGCAAGGGTTGCCAGGGGCAGGGTCAGTGCCAGGCACAAGGCGCGTTGCAGGGGCGTTGGAAAAGGCATCGGGAGAGGGGGCGTGTCTGCAAATGAGAAAGATTAGCATTTGCAACACTTCGTGACCTATCCCCCGAATGCGTTATGGACGCGCGCCGGGGTCCGTGTACGGGGTGCCCGCCAAGGCCACCAGTACCCCGGTGGCGCCGCGCACGATCAGCTGCAGCATGGCCTCACGCGGGTCCTCGCCCTGCAGTTGGCTTGCCAATCCCTTCTCATAGGCCGCCACCATCGACGCCAGCAGCATGGCCGCGCCCAATCGCGCTTCGGCGTCATGTTCTGGCCGGCCGGCAGCGTCGGCCATCAATCGCGCCAGGTCGTCAGTCAACTGCGTCTGGAGCCGTCGCGCGTGCGCGACCAGTACCGGGCTCTCCGCCACGGTGCCCCAGAAGGCGGCAGCGCCGGCATTGATGCGCAGCAGCGGATGGCCAGCCTCCAGCAATTCGCGCACCAGTGACTGGAAGGCCGCCAGCGGGGTCATGCCGCTGCGCGCCATCATGCCCTCGCGCAGCAGCATGCGCGCCTCCTCATCGCGATCGAACACCAGGTCTTCCTTGCTGGCGAAGTAGTTGAAGACCGTCTTGCGTGAGACGCCCGCGGCTTCGGCGATTTCGGACATGGAGACGGCCTCGAAGCCACGCCGGATGATCAGCTCGGTGGCGACGTCCGAAATCGCTTGTCGGGTCTCGGCCTTGCGTTGTTCGCGACGACCTGGAGGCGGGGTCATGGGCGGTTCACTTGTGGAAACGTACACCGAGTGTAACATTTGACCCGCCAGAGCGCCGACCCGGCGCTCACAAGGATTCCCCATGCTGTACGACGTCGTCATTGCCGGTGCTGGCCCGGTGGGCCTGTTCCTGTCCTGTGAACTGGCCCAGGCCGGGTGTTCAGTGCTGGTGCTGGAACAGGCCAGGTCCGCCGGTTCGCCGTTGAAGCGCTTGCCATTGGGGCTCCGCGGCTTGAACGCCCCTACGCTGGAGGCATTGGATCGGCGCGGCCTGTTGGACGCGGTCGCCGCGACACAGGTGCTCAAGCCCGAGAAGGGGGCGCCGCCGCCCGGCACCGCCCATTGGCTCGCTCAGCCGCGGGCGCTGGGCGGCCACTTCGCCGGAATACCGTTTGCCTTGGACGACGTCGACCGCACGCGCTGGACCTGGCGCCTGCCGTCGCCGGTGGGCACCCAGATGGCGGTGGAGCTGCAGGCCCTGGAAACGGTGTTGGCCGAACGTGCGACCACGCTGGGCGTGCGCATCGAACGCGGGCGTGCGGTACAGGCGGTGCGCGCCGGTGCAACCGAAGTGGAGATCGAGACTGCTGACGGGGCGGTACGTGGTCGCTGGCTGGTAGGTTGCGATGGAGGCCGCAGCACCGTGCGCAAGCAATGCGGTTTCAGTTTCATCGGCACGGATCCCGAATTCACCGGTCATTCGCTGCAGGTCGATCTGGAAGATCCCGGCGTGCTGACCCCGGGCCGTCAGTACACCGCGCAGGGCATGTGCAATTTCAATCCACCCGGTGTGCTCGCGCTTGCCGATTTCGATGGCGGTGCCGGGCATCGAAAACCTCTCGCGCTGGATGAAGCGCAATCGCTGCTGCGACGTGTGTCTGCCCGCGACGTGACCATCACCGCGCTGCATCTGCACAGCACCTGGACCGATGGTGCGCGCCAGGCCAGCGCCTATCGCAACGGCCGCGTGCTGCTGGCAGGCGACGCTGCACACGTGCATTCCCCGTTGGGAGGGCAGGGCCTGAATCTGGGCATCGGCGATGCGATGAACCTGGGCTGGAAACTGGCCAGCGTGATACGCGGTGACGCTGACGTGGCGCTGCTGGACAGCTATCACGCGGAACGGCATCCAATTGGCGCCAACGTACTGGACTGGTCGCGCGCGCAGGTTGCGCTGATGCGTCCTGGAGCCGGTTCGCGCGCGTTGGCGGCGGTCATGGCCGATCTGGCCGGCACCCGCGATGGCGCCACCTATCTGGCCGAACGGGTCTGGGGTGTGTCGCAACAGCTCAATCCGGGCGATGGCCATCCATTGGCCGGTCGCAGCGTGCCGGACTTCCTGCTGGCCGATGGCCGCCGCATGGGAGAGATGCTGAGGACGGGGCAGGGGGTGTTGCTTGTGCTCGATGAGAACGGCGCTTCGTACAACCCCGTCGACCGTTGGCGACAGCCGTTCACCCGCATTGCCTCGCCGGTGGACGATGCGCTCGGCCTGGGGGCGGTACTGGTGAGGCCCGATGGAATTGTCGCGTGGGCCTGCGATGCGGGAGGTGATCAGGCAGGGTTGCGCCAAGCGTTGCAGCGCGGGTTCGGACTGCCGGAGGCCGACTGACGTACAGGGCGGAGGCGCAGCCGATGTGGGCTGCGCCGGGTGCGGTTACAGATCCTTCTTCTTGCCGCTCAGGTCGATCGGCCTGTCACTGCCCTTGCGCTCGCTCGACCACACTTCCATGCTCTTGTTGCAGCGGCTCTCGCGGGCAGCCACTTCGCGCGGCAGGTCCTTCAGATGCGGCGACTCCTGGCAGGCCTGATGCATGTTGCTGTCGTCATAGGTTGCACAGGCGCTGAGCGAGGCCAGAGTGATGGCGGCGAGGGTGGTGCGGAGCAGGGGCTGCAGGTTCATGGGAGGGTCTCGGGTGGTGCCGGGCTGGCCATGGAATTCAAATCCGTGACACCGGGCGCAGACAATCCGACCAATCACACTTGTTAATCTATAACAGATGCGCGATAGTCCGGCGCCTGCTGCTGTCAGGCGACGCAGATCATCAGCATCATGCTCAGCGCCAGCATCAGCACGAATACGCGCCGGCTGAGCGCAAGGCAGGCCAGGCAGGCGGCCAGTGCCCAGGCAGCCAGCAGCGCGCAGGCCAGCAGCCACAGCCCGATCACCATCAAAGAGCCACTCGCCAGCGCTGACAGTGCGATCGCCTTGAACAGCGTCACGCCCAGCACACTGCCGAGCACGCCAGCCTGCAGAGCGATGGCATCGTGACGGGCAGGGGCGGGCGGGTGGCGCATGTCGGCGGCGTTCGTTTGCTGCAAGGGAGGCGCAGCCACTGTGCCCGATCACATATCCACGCCATGTGTTTTTTGCGCACGCGATGCAGGGCCTACGCAGGCCTCAGTCGAACTCACCCTCGGCCGATTCCAGCCGTTGCCGGTAGGCAGCGCGGTGCTGATACAGGCGCTGGCATTCGGCCGACCTGTGGATGCGGCTGCCGGGTTCGTTGGCTACCGAGTCGCACATCCGCGCAATATGATTGTTCTCTGCCAGCTCGGTGACGAAGAACACGGCGGTGATGCCGGTACCGAGCAGCACCACGTAGAGCAGGCGGCTGAGCCAGCGTGACAGCTTGCGCTCGAAGTGCTGCTGGAGGGTCAGGTCGAAGCGGATGATGCTGAGCACGATCCAGATGATCGCGACCAGGAAGCAGAGCGTGGGCAACAGGCCGCGCCAGAGCCCGGCCTCGTAGACCGATTCGTTGTAATGGACGGCAGCCCCGGCACCGGCGATGGCGATGGCAAGTGCCCAGTTGCGGCCCAGCGAGAGCAGGTCATCGAGCAGCTTCTCGCGGTTCCTGGTTGATCCTGCTGCCACGTGGGTTCCATCTCCATGCTGCGACCGGCGACGGACTGCCGCCGGCCCTGCAGATGGTGGAGCATCGCTGCGGCGATGAGAAGACCGCGCGGCTCAATGTGCGATGGCGCGGGCGCTGATCCAGCGCCGGTAGCGGCGGGTCCGACACTTTGCGGCCGCCTGTGCCAGCAGCAGTGCCCACGCCGGTGAAACCGTGGGTGCGGTGGGGCGGCGCCGGCTCAACCGGCCCAGCTGATACTTCACTGCCGCCATGTGCGCGCTGGCCGCCAGCGGCTTGCTGCGCCAGTTGATGTTGCGCAGCGTCGGCACCGGGTCGCGGCCCTGCTGCCAGTGCTGTGGCAGATCCGGCTCGATCGCCAGTGCGGTGGCGATGCCGACCATGGCCACGCCGCTGGCCAGCACCTGTTCTGCCACTTCGCGGCGGCGGATGCCACCGGTGACCATCAACGGCATCGTTGCCACCGTGGCGATCTCGCGTGCGAATTCGAGGAAGTACGCTTCGCGGGCCACGCTGCGATCGTCGCGTGCGGCGCCGGTCATGGCCGGTGCTTCATAGCTGCCGCCGGACAGTTCGACCAGATCCACGCCGAGGGGGGCCAGCATCTCCACCACGGCGCGTGCATCCTCGGGCGAGAAACCGCCGCGCTGGAAATCGGCGGAGTTGAGCTTCACCGCCACCACGAATGTGGGTGCCACCGCCGCGCGTACACCCTGCACGATCTCCAGCAGCAGGCGCGCACGGTTTTCCAGGCTGCCGCCCCACTGGTCCTCCCGCCGGTTCGACAGCGGTGACAGGAACTGGCTGAGCAGGTAGCCGTGCGCGGCATGGATCTCCACGCCACTGAAACCGGCGCGCTCGGCCAGTTCGGCACTGCGGATGAAGCGCGCGATCACCGAGTCGATGTCGTCCTCGGTCATCGCCTTCGGCGGTGCGAACTGCTTGGACAGCGCGCCCATCTGCAATGCAACGGCCGACGGCGCGAGCGCGGGTTGACCGAGTGCGGCCGGCATCTGCCGCCCCGGGTGATTGATCTGCATCCACATCTGCGCACCCCGCGAGCGGGCAGTGTCTGCCCAGGCAGTGAAGCGGTCGAGGTGGCGGTCATCCTCCAGTACCACGCCGCCGGGCCCAGTCATGGCGCGCCCATCGACCATCACGTTGCCGGTGATGATCAGTCCGGCGCCGCCGTCGGCCCAGCGCTGGTACAACTGCAGCAGCGCTTCGGAGGGAGCGTGGTCGGCGTCGGCCATGTTTTCCTCCATCGCCGCCTTGGCGATGCGGTTGCGGATGACGGCACCGGAGGGTAGTGCCAGGGGCGAGAACAGCGACATCGGACAGCTCCAGGACAGGGGAATGGGGCTACGCTAACCTTCAAGTTTGATTGAAGGTCAACAGGCTTCCATGTCGAGGATTCAGGCAGATGAAGATCGGTGAGCTGGCCCGCCGCACGGGCCTGGCAGCGTCGCGCATCCGCTTCTACGAAGAGGCCGGGTTGCTCGTGGTCCAGCGCCAGGCCAACGGCTACCGCGATTATCCGGAGCAGGCGGTGCTGCTGCTGGAACTGATCACCGGTGCGCAGCGCGCCGGTTTCAGCCTGGAAGAGATCCGCGCGCTGTTGCCGCCGGACATGGGCCAATGGCAGCACGAGGCACTGATCACGATGCTGCAGCAGAAGGTGGCCGACATCGAAGCGCTGCAGTTGCGCCTGTCAGAGAGCCGTGCGCACCTGCTGGCCCTGATCGAAGATATCCAGGCGCGGCCGGAGGGCATCGATTGCGCGGCCAATTCGCAGCGGGTGCTGGACCGGGTGAAGCGTGGTGAGCTGGCGCGGCCGACCCTGGCGGCCGGCGATACCGCGTTGCTGCGGCCGGATCGCCGCCGCCGCACGGGCAGCGACTGACGATCCGGCGCGATGTTCAGAGGCTGCCGGCGACGGCGCTCTTGCGCTTCTTGTCCAGCATCACTGCCACGCACCACAGCAGCAGGCCGCCGATGGCGGTGGCCGCGCCCACATAGCCGGTGCTGGCCGGACTGAAGCCGGCGCTGATCGCCATGCCACCCAGCCACGGGCCGAGCGCGTTGGCGGTATTGAAGGCGGCATGGTTGGAGGCGGCAGCCAGGGTCTGTGCTTCGCCGGCCACGTCCATCAGGCGGGTCTGCAGCACCGCAGCCAGCGCACCCATGGTGCCGACGGTGATGATCATCGGGCCGATGGTCCACACCGATTGCGCGGCCAGCGGATACAGCAGTAGCATCACGATCGACCACAGCAGCACCACCGCGGCGGCCTTGAAGTGGAACTTGTCCACCAGCCAGCCACCGGCGATGTTGCCGATGATCGCGCCGATGCCGAACACGCCCACCGCCAACGGCATCCACGATTCGGCCACGCCGGTGACCTGCACCAGGGTCGGCGCCAGGTAGGTGAACACGCAGAACATGCCGGCGAAACCGACCGCGCCGATCGCCAGCGCCAGCCACACCTGGGTGGTGTTGAAGGCACGCAGTTCGCGCATCGGCGAGGTGCGCACCTCGTCCGGGTCCGGCAGAAGGAAGCGCGCGATCATCGCCACGGTGGCGATGGCCAGCAGGCTGACCAGGGCGAAGGCGGTGCGCCAGCTCAGCTGCTGGCCCAGCCAGGTGGTCAGCGGGTTGCCGACCAGGATCGCGATCGACAGGCCCAGCAGTACGCGCGACATCGCCTGGCCGCGCTGGCCGGCCGGGCTGATTGCCGCCGCCACCAACATCGCCACCCCGAAGTAGGCGCCATGCGGCAGGCCGGCGACAAAACGCGCGATCAGCATCGTGCCGTAGTTCGGTGCCAGTGCGCTGGCCAGGTTGCCGACAGCATAGAAGCCCATCAGTGCCAGCAGCAGCTTGCGGCGCGGGAAGCTGGCGCCGACGAAGGCGAGGATCGGCGCACCGACGACCACGCCGATGGCATAGGCGCTGATCAGGTGGCCGACCTGGGTTTCGGAGATCGACAGGCCACGGCTGATCTCCAGCATCAGGCCCATGCTGGCGAACTCGCTGGTACCGATGGCGAAGCCGCCCAGGGACAGGGCAAGGATGATCAGGGTGCGCTGACGGGGCGTCAGCCGCGCAGCCAGGGAAGAGTTGGGGCTCATGCGGGGGCGCGATGGGGGCGGGGAGCCGTGCATTGTACTGCTGCACCGCAACAGCAGCAGCCATGCTGAGGGTAAATCAGCGTTTGATCCGTGGGGTTGCGGCAAGCCGGGCACGGGCTCGGTACGAAAGCAGGTTCGGCGCATTGTTGTCGGCGTCCTGCATGTAATGACGACATGGACGTCGGCATGATGCGAAACACAGGGGCTGCGGAGTGCTGGAACAAGGAGGATGTCGATGCAGGAATTCAGGCATGTGCTGGAGACGCGCGGCCGCTATCAGCTGGTAGCGGTGTCCTACGCGCCGGTGTACGCTCCGGGCGATGTGGTCGGCCATGCGGTCGTCGCCGACGATGGGGATCGTCTGACCGACCTGATGTCGCTGGCCGAAGCGCGCCAACGCCTGCAGGCACTGGTGCGTGAAGAGGGCGAAGAGCCCGGGCTGGAGAACGAAAACCACCTGCGGAAGAAGGCGTCGCGCTGGCGCCGCCGCTAGGCCGTCGCGCCCTTGTGCGCATCATGGAGGATCCGGGTGTTGCCCAGTAAGAAGTATCTGCTCATCGCCATCATCACGCTGGCGACCCTGCTGCTTGGTTTCGTGTTTTCCGGTTACCTGACCCTGTTGTTGCTGGGGTTGGACACCAAGCTGTTCACCTGGAACACGTATTACCAGTATTACCACGCCATTGGCCAGCCGCAGGTCGCGCCGTTCGTGGGCAAGATCAAGTGGGCCGGTTATCTCGGCTTCGGCCTGCCGCTGCTGGTTCTGCTGGTGACCGGCCTGGTGCTGCTGCTGAAGAAGGACAAGCGCTCGTTGCACGGCGACGCGCGCTTTGCCACCGGCGCCGACCTGTCCAAGCACGGCATGTTCAAGAAGACCGGCCAGAGCATCGTGGTTGGCAGCCATGGCGGCAAGCTGGTGCGGCTGGACGGCCAGCAGTTCGTGATCCTTGCAGCGCCCACCCGTTCAGGCAAGGGCGTGGGCGTCGTCATCCCGAACCTGCTGGAGTACGGCGAATCGCTGGTGGTGCTGGACATCAAGCAGGAGAACTTCGACCTGACCAGTGGCTGGCGTGCCAGTCAAGGGCAGGAGATCTACCTGTTCAATCCTTTCGCCGAAGATCGGCGCACGCACCGCTGGAACCCGCTCAGCTATGTGTCCGATGACCCGGCGTTCCGTGTCTCGGACCTGATGAGCATCGCCGCGATGTTGTATCCGGACGGGGCCGAGGACCAGAAATTCTGGGTCAGCCAGGCGCGCAATGCGTTCATGGCCTTCACCCTGTATCTGTTCGAGAACTGGGATGACGAGCGCAGCAGCGGATTCCCGGGCGGCTCGGGCACGCCGACGCTGGGCGCTGTCTACCGGTTGTCATCGGGCGACGGCACCGATCTGAAGAAGTACCTCAAGGCCTTGTCGGAGCGGTCGTTCCTCAGTGGCAACGCACGTTCGGCATTCGCCAACATGCTGTCCCAGGCCGATGAGACCTTCGCCTCGATCCTGGGCACCTTCAAGGAGCCGCTCAATCCCTGGATCAATCCGGTGCTGGACAAGGCCACCAGCAGCAACGACTTCCTGCTGACCGATGTCCGCAAGAAGAAGATGACCATCTACATCGGCATCCAGCCCAACAAGCTGGCCGAGAGCCGATTGATCATCAACCTGTTCTTCAGCCAGTTGATCAACCTCAACACCAAGGAACTGCCCAAGTCCAACCCGGACCTGAAGTACCAGTGCCTGCTGTTGATGGACGAATTCACCTCGATCGGCAAGGTCGAGATCATCGCCTCGGCGGTGTCCTACATGGCCGGTTACAACATCCGCCTGCTGCCGATCATCCAGAGCATGTCCCAGCTTGATGCCACCTACGGCCGGGAAGTGTCACGCACGATCATCACCAACCACGCACTGCAGATCCTGTACGCGCCGCGCGAGCAGCAGGACGCCAACGACTACTCGGACATGCTGGGCTACACCACCGTCCGCAAGAAGAACGTCACCCATGCCCGTGAGAAGACCCACAACTTCACCGAAGAGCGGCGTGCACTGATGCTGCCGCAGGAGCTGAAGGCGATGGGGCCGGACAAGGAAGTATTCCTCTACGAGGGCATACCGCATCCGGTGAAGTGCGACAAGATCCGCTATTACAAGGATCGCTATTTCACATCGCGGCTGCTGCCGAAGGTCGACGTTCCGATGCTTAACGTCTAATTCACGTCGCTAAATTTGTGACGTAGATTCATATTCACCGACGTGAAACCGTGAGCTGAGTCAAAAATTCGGCATCTGTTCATAGATTTTCAGACTTGTCTGACATGGAATTGACGCGTGGTTGTGTAACTCTGTGTGCGTCATCCAGAAGTGTGTGCTGGATGCCAAAAGTTGTAACGCAGGGTGGCCAGGAGTTTGTGCCATGGAAACAAGGATGGTTTCGACGTTGGTGAGGGTGTGCGGGTGTGTCGTCGGCAACGTCTGGCGGCCCCGCGACCTGGTTGGCAGCTTTCGGGCTGCAGGGGAGCCGGGGCAGGTGTGCTGCATGCCAGCGCGTCTCCCCGATTCCGGCGTGCGCCATGCAGCGCCGGACGGCCAGGGAACCAACGCTCGGGACTGCTTTTTCGTACGTCAAAGTGAAGCCCGTATGAATCAGGCGTTTATCGCGAAAATCTCCATCGCCGCAGTCGCGGCGCTGATGGTGGCAGGGTGTGCCACCAAGTCCGCCCCCGATTTCGGTGGGCGCTGGAAGCCGGTCAACCGCTTTGCCGTGGCGACGACCGAGATCCCGCTGTATTCCAGCTACGTCTACCAGGCCTCGCCGATGGATGGAACGCTCAAAGCCATGCTCGAGCGCTGGGCCAAGGATTCCGGACGAACACTGGACTACCGCCTCAGCTCGGACTTCACGCTGTATGGCGCGGTCTCGAAGATCGACACCACCAATGCGCAGCAGGCCGTGATCGATCTGACTTCGGCGTATTCGGCGCAAGGCATCTCCGTCTCCATTGTTGGCAACCAGATCGTTGTGCAGAGCGCTGGCTCGACGCCCACCGCGTCGGCGCAGAGCGCTGATTCCAACAGCGGCACCTGAGTCCACCTCGAAACCATCGAACGTGCCGCTCCCCGCGCCTGTCGCAGGGGCTCCATGCCCATTGATGTTTCAGCAGTACGGAAGAATCCATGTTCCGCAAGAAGGATCCCGGCAACAGTCCCAAGGTCGAGCAGTCGGTCGCCAAGGCGGTCAGCTACGAGATCACCGTGGCCGACATGGCGCGTCGCAGCGAGCGCCGTGCCTGGTGGGTCGCCACGGGCTCGTTGCTGATGTCGCTCGCACTGGCGGGCGGCTACTACTACATGCTGCCGCTGAAGGAGAAGGTGCCGTTCCTGGTGATGGCCGATGCGTACACGGGTACCGCGACGGTCGCACGCCTGAGCGGGACCTTCCAGGGCGAGACGATTACCAGCAACGAAGCGATCAATCGCAGCAATGTGGCCCAGTACGTACTGGCGCGCGAGTCGTACGACTCGGCGGTGATGGGCCTGCGCGATTGGGAACTGGTGTTCGTGATGTCCACCGATCCGGTGGCGCAGTCCATGCGCGTGCGCTATGCCGGCAACAACCCGCAGAACCCGTTCGTGATGTATGGCCGCGAACGCGCCATCCGGGTCAAGATCCTCAGCATCACGCCGCTGGGCGCCGAAGCGAACGGCAGCTTCCGCGGTGCGTCGGTGCGCATCCAGCGCAGCCTGTTGGACAAGCGCACTGGCGTTGCCACCTACCTGGACAATCAGCTGGTGACGATGCGCTTCGGCTACAACCAGAACCTCGCGCTGTCCGAGCAGGATCGTATCCTCAATCCGCTGGCCTTCCAGGTCACCGAGTATCGCGTCGACAACGACTATTCCCGTGGCGTCCCGGTGCCGGATGACGGCGCCATGCAGGCGCAGGCGCAGCAGGCTGCACAGGCCGCGCAGCAGGCACAGGGCGTCTACGATCCGAACAATCCGGCTGCGGCCACGATGATCGATCCTGCCACCGGCCAACCGGTCGCGGCTCCGGTCAACGGCCAGGTGCCGGGTCAGGCGATGCCGGGCCAGCCCGTACAGGGTCAACCCATGCCGGGTCAGCCGGTGCAGGGGCAAGTAACGCCGGGGCACGCCATGCCCGGACAGCCGGCCATGAGGCCGGCGCAGAACAATTCCACCGGAACTGCTGATGGAGCAAGCAACCGATGAGTAGTCGAAATATCAGGGGAAGCGCGCTGGCGCTGCTGTCGATGTTGTCGCTGTTGTTTTCAGCAGCAGCGATGGCGCAGGCGGTGGACCACTACGAGTACGAGAAGGACCGCATCTATCCGGTTCGCACCGGCCTGGGCCTGACCACCCAGATCGAGTTGAGCCCGAACGAGAAGATCCTCGACTACAGCACCGGCTTCAGCAGCGGCTGGGAGCTGACCCGCCGCGAGAACGTGTTCTACCTCAAGCCGAAGAACGTCGACGTGGACACCAACATGATGGTGCGCACCGAGACCCACTCCTACATCTTCGAGCTGAAGGTGGTAGCCACTGACTGGCGCCAGCTGGAACAGGCGCGTCGTGCAGGCGTGCAGTACAAGATCGCCTTCGTCTATCCGAACGACACCGTGTTCGGCGTCGCCCAGGAAGCGGTCGAAGAAGAGGCCAAGCCATTGTTGAGCTCTGAACTGGCCAAGGACCGCCAGTACAACTTCAACTACTCCTATTCGACCAGCAAGGCGAAGAAGATGGGATGGCTGATCCCGGTCAACGCCTATGACGATGGTCGTTTCACCTATCTGAAACTGCCGAATTCGCCGGAGTACAAGACCGGCATCTTCCCGGCGGTTTTCGGTCGCGAAACGGAATACGGTGAAGACTTCGTGGTCAACACCACGGTTGAAGGCAATACGCTGATCGTGCACGGGACGCACCCGTACCTGGTCATCCGCCACGGCGACTTCGTCGTCGGCCTGCGAAGGAACGTGAAGAAATGAGCCAGCAGAACACTCCCGGAAACGACCCGAACAACGGACGCGACGAGAGCCAGAGCCCGTATGGCGCACAGGGTGCCCCGGACGCGCCGTCGAATCCCTACTTCGGCACGGCCCAGGCCGAGCCAGCGCCGGACCTTGATGCGGCCGCGCCGCAGCTGCGCTCGGCCGAAGAGCAGCGGTTGAATCGCAAGGCCCTGCTGTTCCTCGGCGGCATCGTGCTGCTGCTGATGGCAATGGGCTTCCTGCTGTTCCGCAAGGGCCAGGATAGTGATGACGCCGTGCAGAAGGTGCCGGATGTCGCACGTGCCAGCACGCCGACATTGCCGGACGTTGCGCCGCCTCCGCAGGCGCCGCCGACTGCCGCCGAACCGATTCCCATGCTTCCGCCGATGCCACAGGACGAAGGTCCGAAGCTGGTGCCCATCGCATCCCGGCCGGAAGCCATGGGACCCCGTGAGCCGACGCTGGTCGAGCGCCGGATGGCTGGCGTGGATGATGCCGCGCTTGCGGCAGGCAATCGCGCGCAACCGCAGCGCAGTGCGCTCGACGAACAGACCCGCCAGGCGCTGCTTGCGAACATGATGCCCAACCAGCAGGGGCAGCAGAAGATCCGCCGTGGGCCGGATGTGGAAGACGTTTCCAGTGCCACCTACATCCAGAGCCCCGATGCGCTGCTGGTGCGCGGCACCTACCTGCGGTGCGTGCTGGAAACCCGCATCATCACCGATCTGGCCGGCTACACGTCGTGCCTGCTGACCGAGCCGGTGTACTCGATCAACGGTCGCAACCTGCTGCTGCCCAAGGGCTCCAAGATCTATGGCGCCTACGGCGGTGGTCCGATCGGCAAGCGCGTGGAAGTGATCTGGGATCGCATCACCACCCCCAATGGCATCGATGTTGCGATGTCCAGCCCGGGCGTGGATCAGCTGGGCGGCGCCGGTCATCCGGGCCAGTACAGCGCGCACTGGGGCAGCCGTATCGCCTCGGCGCTGATGATCAGCCTGATTTCCGATGCCTTCAAGTACGCGGCTGCCGAACACGGTCCGGAGACGACCACCATCGCCAACAACGGCATGACGGTGCAGTCGCCCTATGAGAGTGCTACCGCACGCACGATGGAGCGCCTGGCCAACGAGGCACTCAGCAGCAACCGTCGTCCGCCGACAGTCACCATCAACCAGGGCACGATCGTGAACGTCTACGTCGCCAAGGACGTCGACTTCACCAACGTGCTCCACCCCCGCCGGTAACCCAACGAACGATCATGGACGCCGAAGTGTCACCCCTCGCCCTCGTCTCCAGCGATTTCCTGCGCTATCAGTACGAAGTGCTGGGCATCGCCGAGTACATGACTTCCCCGGAAGTGACGGAAATCTGCATCAACCGTCCCGGTGAGCTGTACCTGGAAACCCGGGCGGGGTGGCAGCGGGTAGACGTGCCGAGCCTGACCTTCGAGCGGGCCCGGCAGTTCTGCACGGCCGTCGTCAATGAGAGCAATACCGGCCAGCGCATCACCGATGCTGATCCGGTCGTCTCGCTGACCTTCCCGACCGGGCAGCGTGCGCAGTTCGTAATTCCGCCTGCCTGCGATGCCGGCAAGGTTTCGATCACTATCCGCCTGCCGTCCAAGCACACCAAGTCGCTCACCCAGTACCACGAGGATGGTTTCTTCAACCAGATTCTGGAACAGGATGGCAGTCTGAGCGAGCAGGATCGCGAGCTGCTGGAGCTGCGCCAGCAGCGCGAGTACGCCGAGTTCTTCCGGCGTGCGGTCATGTACCGCAAGAACATCGTCGTATCCGGTGCGACCGGCAGCGGCAAGACCACCTTCATGAAAGCGCTGGTCAATCATATCCCCGACAACGAACGCCTGGTCACGATCGAGGATGCGCGCGAGCTGTTTCTGACCCAACCCAATGTGGTGCACCTGCTGTACTCCAAGGGGGGGCAGAGCACCAGCAATGTCAGCGCAAAGAGCTGCATGGAAGCCTGTCTGCGCATGAAACCCGAGCGCATCATCCTGGCCGAGCTGCGCGGTGACGAGGCGTTCTACTTCATCCGCAACTGCGCATCGGGCCATCCGGGCTCGATCACCAGTTGCCATGCCGGCAGCCCGGAGCAGACCTGGGATCAGCTGGCGCTGATGGTCAAGGCCTCGACCGAAGGTTCGGGCCTGGAATTCAACGTGATCAAGCGACTGCTGATGATGACCATCGACATCGTCGTGCATATCAAGGCGCACGCAGGCTCGCGCTATATCACCGGTATTGATTTCAATCCTGGGCGTGCCCAGGGGCAGGAGGGCTGACCAATGCTGCCAGGACTGGAAATGATGGCGTGCCCGGAAATGGCCGTCTCGATGGACGTGATGCAGCACGTCATCAACGTGGAATCGTCGCGCAACCCTTACGCCATCGGCGTGGTCGGCGGTGCCTTGGTGCGCCAGCCCAAGGCCCTGGACGAGGCGCTGGCCACCGTTCGCATGCTGGAGGAGAAGGGCTACAACTTCTCCATTGGCCTGGCCCAGGTCAATCGCTACAACCTCGGCAAGTACGGTCTGGATTCCTACGAGAAGGCCTTCCAGCAGTGCCCGAACCTGCAGGCCGGTTCGCGCATCCTCGCCGAGTGCTACAAGCGCTCCGGTGGTGACTGGGGCAAGTCGTTCAGCTGCTACTACTCGGGCAATTTCGAGACCGGCTTCCGTCATGGTTATGTGCAGAAGGTCTATGACTCGATGCGCCGTGGGCAGCAGCTTGCCAGCAATGGTGTTGCACCGATCGACGTGGTGAGTCGCGGCGAACGCCGCAGCGTGAAGGTCGAGCATCACCCGCAGCTCGCTTCGCCGGCGCAGGCGCGCATCGTTGCGCAGGCGAGTGGCCCGGTGTACGTGCCGTCGGAAGATCCGGCACGTGCGTATGTCGTGTATCCGTCCACCGGTGCAATGGCGCGGGGCAGCCTGCTGAACATCGCCGACCAGGCGCTTTCCAAAGTGGTACTGGGCTCGGTGGATCGGATGATGCAGCCGCAGGCGCAGCCCACCCAAGGGGCCGCCTATCCGCAGCAACAGGCCGGTGGCCTGCCTCAGCAGCTGCCTCAGCAGGGTCCGGCGCAGACAATGGCCATGCCGCAGCAGTTGCCGGGCGCTGCCAGCGCCGGCAGCGAGGGGCCCGTGATGCTGCGGCCCTGGAGCGAGCGCAACCAGCCTGTGGCCGGTGGCGAAAATTCATTCAATGCACCGGTGCAGGCTGCGCCGTTGCAGCAGATTCCCGCAGGGGATGCGGCCTTCGTGTTCTGACGAAGTCGTGGTGCGGCCAGTCCCCCGGCTGGTCGATTCAGTTGTGTTAGTCCATCAACAAGGAAATCAATCCATGAAGCGATCCAATCTCGACCTCGTCCAGGCCCAGCGCACGCTGAAGACCCTGCTGATGGCCACGATCTTCGTTGGCGCACTGTTCGCCCCGCAGGTGTTCGCTACCAACACCGACTTCGGCGGCACCGACAAGAAGGTCTGCGGTTTCTTCTCCAACATCAACGGCCTGCTGAACATGGCCTCGATCGCCGTGGTGACCATTGCGGTGATCTTCGCCGGCTACCAGATCGCTTTTGCTCACAAGCGCATCAGCGACGTCGCGCCGATCCTGATCGGTGGCGTGCTGATCGGTGCCGCCGGCCAGATCGCGCGCATGCTGCTGGGTGAAGGCAGCGACGGCAAGTGCGGTGCTGGCACCAGCACGACCTACTACCTGATCAACAACGCGATTCAGTACTACAGTGCATAAGAACGTCCTGTTCCGCGGTTGCACGCGCCCAGCGATGTTCCTGGGCGTGCCTTATCTGCCATTTTTCATGGTGGCAGGCGGGCTGTTGCTGCTCAGTGTGTACACGAACTTCTGGTTCCTGCTCACCATCCCGGTGGCGATCTTCATCATGCGGCACATGGCCAAGCGTGACGAAATGATCTTCCGCCTGCTGGGCCTGCGACTGATGTTCAAGCTGAAGGTGCGCAACGTGCCGGAACACGATGGCATGTGGGTGTTCAACCCCAATCACTACCGCAACAAGCCGGCCCGAATGGATTGAGGTCCGGATCCGGCCTGGCGGGCGTCCGCGCTCGCCAGGTCTCTTGAAACTCCTTGGCAGTACCTCTTTGGAAGCAGTCGTATGTTCAGTCCTGACACCTCCATCAGTGAGTTCATCCCGTTGTCGTCGCATGTCGCCCCGAACGTGGTCAAGACCACGGGCGGCGACTACCTGCTGACCTGGCATCTGGAAGGGCTGCCGTTCGTCGGCCGAGAGGAGTGGGAGCTCGAGCATCGCCACAACACGTTCAACCGCCTGCTGCAGACCCTGCGCGCACCGGACTTTGTCAACGTGGCTTTCTGGGTGCACGACATCCGTCGCCGCCGCACGCTGAAGGGCAAGAGCAGCTACAAGCAGCGCTTCAACCAGGACGTGTCCGACCAGTACATGGGCATGCTGTCCTCGCAGCGCATCATGCAGAACGAGCTGTACCTGACCATGATCTACCGCCCGGTGGTGGCGGGTAAACGCTTCGTCGAAAAGTCGGCGAACGTGGACAAGCTGCGCGCCGAGCAGGAGCAGGCGGTAGAGAAGTTGATGGAACTGGCCGGCAACGTCGAGGCCGTGATCCGCGACTACGCGCCGTATCGACTGGGTATGTACGAAGCCAAGAATGGCGTTGTGTTTTCGGAAACGCTGGAGCTGTTCGGCTACCTGATCAATCGCATCGACGAGCCGGTGCCGGTGCTTTCGGCACCGATCAAGGATTACCTGCCGGTCAGCCGCCATATGTTCTCGGCTAAGACGGGCGATTTCGCGATCAATACCCCGAATGGTGCCAATCACTACGGCGCCATTCTGAACATCAAGGAGTATGCCGAGGGGACCTATCCGGGCATCCTCAACGGTCTGAAATATCTGGACTACGAGTACGTCATCACCCATTCGTTCAGCCCGATGGGGCGTCAGGATGCGCTGAAGGTGCTCGACCGCACCAAGGGCATGATGATCTCCTCCGGCGACAAGGCGGTCAGCCAGATCGTCGAGCTCGACCAGGCCATGGATCAGCTGTCGTCGGGCAACTTCGTGCTGGGTGAATACCACTTCATCATGGCGGTCTACGGCGACACGCAGGCCAAGCTTTCGCAGAACGTCGCCTCGACCCGTGCCGAGCTGTCAAACGCCGGATTCGTGTCGACCAAGGAAGACCTGGCGGTTACCTCGTCCTTCTATTCGCAGCTGCCGGGTAACTGGCGCTACCGCACTCGCCTGGCCAATGTCAGTTCGCTGAACTTCCTGGGCCTGTCGCCGCTGCACAACTTCGCCACCGGCAAGCAGCACAACAATCCGTGGGGCGACTGCGTCACCACGTTGCAGACCACCAACGGCCAGCCGTACTACTTCAATTTCCACGCGACCCATCCGTCGGAAAACTCGCTGGGCGAGAAGGCGATCGCCAACACCATGGTGATCGGCAAGTCCGGTACCGGTAAGACCGCGCTGATCAACTTCCTGCTCAGCCAGGTGCAGAAGTACGAGCCCTCGCCGACCATCTTCTTCTTCGACAAGGACCGCGGTGCTGAGATCTTCGTGCGTGCCTGCGGAGGTAACTATCTGGCCCTGGAGAACGGCGCGCCGACCGGCTTCAACCCGTTCCAGTGCGAGAACAACGAAGCCAACGTGCAGTTCCTGGCCGACCTGATCAAGGTGCTGGCCGGCAAGCGCGAGTACAGCGCCCGCGAGGAAGAAGACATCTACCGCGCCGTGGAAAGCATGCTCGATACGCCGATGCATCTGCGCAGCATGACCAACTTCCAGAAGAGCCTGCCCAACATGGGCGACGATGGCCTCTACGCGCGCATGCGCCGTTGGATATCGGGCAATTCGCTGGGCTGGGTGTTCGACAATCCCGTGGATACCGTTGACCTGAGCAAGGCCAACATCATCGGCTTCGACTACACCGACATCATCGACAACCCTGAAGTGCGCGTGCCGGTCATTAATTACCTGCTGCACCGCCTGGAGTCGCTGATCGACGGCCGTCCGCTGATCTATGTGATGGACGAGTTCTGGAAGATCCTGGATGGCGAGGGTGGCCTGAAGGAGTTCGCGAAGAACAAGCAGAAGACCATCCGTAAGCAGAATGGTCTCGGCATCTTTGCCACACAGAGCCCGGAGGACGCGCTGAAGAGTGATATCTCCGCCGCCCTGATCGAACAGACCGCTACCCTGATCCTGCTGCCGAACCCGAATGCCAGCAAGAGCGACTACATGGATGGCCTGAAGTTGACCGAGGCCGAGTTCAATGTGGTTACCGCCTTGGACGAGCGCTCGCGTTGCTTCCTGGTCAAGCAGGGTCATGCGTCCAGTGTCTGCCAGCTCAACCTGCGCGGCATGGACGACATCCTGTCGGTGATCTCGGCGTCGACCGACAACATCGACATCATGCATCGTGTCCTGCAGACCGCCGCCGTGCGTGCACGTGTGACGGTGGATGAGCTGACGCCGGAACAGTGGCTGGAAGATTTCTACAAGAACCGCAAGGGCTCCGGAAAGCCCGCATCCAACAGTAAGGAGGTTGCAGCATGACTGTCGCAACGGACGTGAACGCAGCAAGCCCCTTGAATTCGATGGAGAAGAACATGGAAACCACTGCCCGTACTGCCAAGACGCCGAGTGCAGTCTCCCGGCTCCGTTCCACCGCCATGGCGATTTCCGTCGCCGCATTGCTCAGCTTCCCCGTGAAGGGATACACCATCCCGGTGGTTGAGGTTGGCTTGAATACCTTCAACAGCACGCTGACTGAGGTCCATACGCTTGCCGCTCAGGGGGAAGCCTTGCTCGAGTACAGTACCCAGGCGCAACGGTTTCTGGAAACAACTCAGAACTGGGCGCAGAAGCTGGCGAAGTTCAATCAGATCATCGCCTCGCCACTGATGCCTCAAGGCGTGAAGCTGGAGCCGGTTCCGCTTGAGTGGAATGTTGCCGAGCGCTGCGGCGCCGGCAATATCATGAGCCTGAGCGGTATCCTCACTGCGTTGGACTTGAGCCCGGGTGGGGACATCATCGCCCAGCAGCGCAACATCTGCGCTGCAATCCAGGTCATGGAGAATCAGAAGTACAACGAGACCGTGGAAGTTGTGCAGAAGACGATGCCCGACATGCGCAAGGTGCTGGACAGGATCAAGGATATCCGCGATCTGTGGAGCGGCGAGGGTGCGATGGCAGAGGCCTCCGCGAATGCAGTCGTTTCTGACGCCTATATGCAGGCGGATTTTGCGACCTGGGAAAAGAAGACTGAAGGGTATGACAAGCAGATTCAGGCGCTGACCAAGATGCAGCAGATTCTTGCGCAGCGCGCATTGAAGGGTACCGGTCAGTCACCTCTCGGTACCGTAGTGAAGGCCGCGGCACTGAAGGCAGCGCTCTCCAACTGATTAGACGCTGCTCCGGTCGAGCTGCAATCACATTCTAGGTGAAGTTATGGATCTTGGGCTGATGGATGGCATGTTGGGGCAAGGCCCCCTGCACATGCTGCAGAATCTGCACGCGTCATCCTCAATTGGTGACTTTGTGTTCTTCCGGCTGATCCTCGATTACCTGCATAAGGAAATCGCGGAGTACGGCGTCAAGCTGCTTGGACGCATGATGGCGTGGGTCGGTGGCATTGCACTGACTCTCATGACGCTCTGGGTGCTGATTCAGGGTTTCCGGATCGCCACCGGTCGCAGCCGCGATTCGATGATGGTGCTCGTGACCAACATGGCCAAGGCTGCGCTGATCGTGTCGGTTGCCACGACCATGGGTATGTTCGGTCGCGAGATGCATGGCTTTCTCATCAATGACGTGAAGAACGAGATTACTTACGTCGTGACCGGGAAGAAGGACTCGCCGGAGGATCTGATCGATGAGAACCTGGGCTACATGCAGCTGGCGCTATCCAGCGTTGACGCGCTGGACGTGATGAGCGACGTGACGCTGGACAACGCCAAGACCCGTGCCATGTGGTTCATTGGCATGGGCACGGGTGGTCCGGCAGTCACGGCTGGCTCAATGCTTTTGCTGTATGAGGTCGCGCTGGCATTGTTCATCGGCCTGGGGCCATTATTCATCCTGTGCTTGCTGTTTGACCAGACCAAGCAGCTGTTCCAGAAGTGGCTGCTCTACGGCATAGGCACGATGTTCTCCATGGCGGTTCTGGCAGCGATGACCGGCATCGCGATGAAGATGGTGTCCAAGGTTGCGTTCGCCTTCTGGGGAAGCACGTTGACGGGCACGCTGATGGGTCAGAATTTCAGTGAAGGTATGTCGAGCATGGCACTGCAGCAAGGCGGCATGGGCCTGATCCTGACCACGCTGATTCTGACTGCGCCCCCAATGGCGGCGATGTTCTTCCAGGGAACATTGGGCAGCTTCATGGCATATTCGCAGATAGGCGGTAGTGCAGTACCGGCATCGCCGGGCCCGAATGGTCAGCCGCCGGGTTCGACGGGAGGCGGACAATACAAGCCGAACGCACCGGCGACTCACGAATCTCAACCGATGGGTGTAGGCTCTGCAGTCACTCCGAGATTGCAGGGTGCCTTTGACTCTCCGCCACCATCGTCTGGGCTTAGAGGAAATGCGAATGGCAGCGTTGCATAGCGAGTTCGATATGCATGATAAAGGTGGAGTTGGCGGGCGATGAAAATTCTTGTATCGCAAGCGATTCTCGCCAGTTCTTTGATCTTGGGCGTGGCATATCAATCCTTTGCCGAAGGTAATTGCCCTCCTGGTTACTACCCGATTGGGGGGCAAGGGGCACGGGGGTGTGCGCCTATACCCGGGGCCGCTAGTGGAGGTGGTACCACAGCGGAGATTCAGCTTGCCAGTCCTACTGGCAAGTGGGTGCGAACCTGGGGGGCGATAGCGTCTTCCAAGAACACTCAAGACGCAGGAGTGTCGACGGGAAAGAGAGCCAAAGAGCTGGCAGAGCAAGAGGCTCTTTCCAAGTGTGCATCGGGAGGAGCGCGTGACTGCAAGGTCGATTTGGCCTACTTTAATCAGTGCGCTTCTTGGGTCGTTCCAAGTGGGCGTTCTGGGGGCGGGCAGTCGGGAGTGGGTGGTGGGCCCACGCCGGAGCGAGCGCTATTTGTGGCCCAGTTAATGTGCAGGAATGATCAGCCAGGAAAATGTGTGGAGTTCTATGCCAACTGCACGAAACCGATTTTTGAGGAGTTCTAGTTCTCTTAAATAGTTAATTGATGGCCTCGGAAATTGCCATGCCAAATAGCCGCTGGTGGGCGCTATTGGCGATTCGCCTTCTACGAGCGATAGGGCGTGAGGGGCGCCACGTGTGGTGCTGTACCGCGTTACGACTCAAGCGGCAGCGCCGTGTGTGTTTCATCGAGCGACTGGAGCTGCCGGCTTCGCGCGGTATGTGCTCTGATGGAGTGCAATGTAAAGCGGCCTGTTCCGCTTGTTCTGAGTCGATCTATGAGACGAAGGAAATGTCAATCGCGGTGCCGTCTAGCTGGTCCAATGAGAAGGGGGTGAGGACAGTTTCATGAATGGAGCAAAGCAATGGGTGATTCTTTTCTTCTTTCTTCTCGTCTCATTGACCGAAGTTGCGTTCGCTGAAGGCAATTGTCCGCCAGGGTATTATCCAATTGGAGGTCAGGGCGCCCGAGGTTGCGCCCCCATTCCAAGTGGCGCACCGAGTAGCACATCGAGTGGCGGGATTTCCGAATTGCCCGCAAACTCTCCTACTGGGCGATGGACCAAGACATGGGGGGCGATTGCTGAATCGAAAACGACTCAGGACGCGGGCACCTCTGTCGGTAAGCGATCCAAGGAGGAGGCTTCTCGTGAGGCAATTTCAAAATGCGGATCAGCTGGTGCCGCTGATTGTTCGGTTAGCTTCACGTATCAAAATCAGTGTGTCTCGTGGGTCATTCCAAGGGGGCGTTCTGGCGCAGGTCGTGCCGGGATTGGATCTGGTCCCACGCCCGAAAGGGCAAAATTCAACGCGCAAGCCATGTGCAAGAATGATCAGCCGGGATATTGCGAAGAGATCTATTCGGACTGCAGTAAACCGATATTTGATGAGTTCTAAGTTGCAGGCTTATGTCGCGCCCTGATATTCCGGTCCATTGATGTGACCGGCATCGCGATGAAGATGGTGTCCAAGGTTGCGTTCGCCTTTTGGGGAAGCACGTTGACGGGTACGCTGATGGGTGAGAATTTCAGCGAAGGTATGTCGAGCATGGCACTGCAGCAAGGCGGCATGGGCCTGATCCTGACCATGCTGATTCTCTGACTGCGCCGCCCGATGGCGGCGATGTTCTTCCAGGGAACATTGGGCAGCTTCATGGCATATTCGCAGATTGGCGGTAGTGCAGTACCGGCATCGCCGGGCCCGAATGGTCAGCCGCCGGGTTCGACGGGCGGGGGGGGCAATACAAGCCGAACGCACCGGCGACTCACGAATCTCAACCGATGGGTGTAGGTTCTGCAGTCACTCCGAGATTGCAGGGTGCCTTGACTCTCCGCCACCATCGTCTGGGGTTAGAGGAAATGCGAATGGCAGCGTTGCATAGCGAGTTCGATATGCACGATAAAGGTGGAGGTGGCGGGCGATGAAAATTCTTGTATCGCAAGCGATTCTCGCCAGTACTTTGATCTTGGGCGTGGCGTATCAATCCTTTGCTGAAGGCAATTGTCCGCCAGGGTACTACCCGATTGGAGGTCAGGGCGCCCGAGGTTGTGCCCTCATTCCAAGTGGCGCACCGAGTAGCACATCGAGTGGCGGGATTTCCGAGTTGCCCGCAAACTCTCCGACTGGGCGGTGGATAAAGACTTGGGGGGCAATCGCCGAGTCCCGGTCTACTCAGGACGCAGGAGCATCGACCGGCCTTCGATCACAGCTAGCGGCAGAGCAAGAGGCGTTGCGGAAGTGCAGTTCAACGGGTGCCGCCGATTGCTCCGTCAGTTTGGCGTATCGAAATCAGTGTGTGGCTTGGGTCATTCCAAGTGGGAAGACGGGTCGTGGAATGTCGGCGCTGGGGCGTGGTGCTACGCCGGAAATGGCGCTGATAATGGCGCACTCCAAGTGCAAGAATGATGTGAGCGGGAAGTGCGCGGTGCTGTATGAAAACTGTACCAAACCTATTTTTGAAGAATTTTGATGTAAATGTGTCGGCGGGCACGCTGGTATAGTCTCGAAGAATGTTGTCGTTGGAGAGCCGCTGCATAAAATGCTGCGCGCCTACTTCCGGCTGAATGTGTCTCATCAGTCTCTTCTACTGCGCTGATGTTCACTGGGACGAAATACGTTAATGCTAGTACGGTAAGCTGGGCAACTTAGACTGCCTTGCGCGACTGCAGAGCTGCGGCGGGAGCACAATGCAGATCCGTCTACGTCGCGTGTGCTATTCCACTTTTCAAGAGATATCAGGCGTACGCGGCCGGACGCTGCCCGAGGCGGAGGAAAAGGCAGTGGGAGAATGTATCGACGCCGATGCGAAAGCCTGTCCTCTGGCATTCAACAACTGCATGTGAAGCTACAGGCGATTTTGGGGTGTTGCGCCGCCTGCGCCCGTCTTGCTTCGTGGATGCGGTCCCCGATTCTGTGACTGGTAGCGCCATTTCAAGCTTTCGCTCTTCGACGCAAGCGACCTCCTCGCGCTAAGCTCTCCTGGCGCCGGAAAAATGGCGCTTCGGCGCTACGATTGCAGGAGCTTTCCCGTCCATGAGGACCCTGTCCCTCCGCTCAACGGGTGACGCATGCCACCGACGCTGCCATGGTGCTCCCGGAGCTATCATCCGCACCTGCAGGGTGACTGGCGCGACTGGGCAACGCCACTATGCCCGCCTACGACGCGAGCATCGGCGGGACGATATTGAAGGAGTGGGAGGGGATGGAAGACAGGGTTGGCGCACACATGGACGATGCCCTGGCATTTGTTCCGTCCGGTGCGAACCTGCTGGAAGCCGTCAGGGGCGAGCTCAACGGCGATGGCATCGAGTATCAGCTGCTGGTCATCGACCAGCCGACGCCGGAAGGGCTGGTGCCCGGCCAACACGGACCGAACCGGGTGCTGCTGTTGCTACGCGGTGACGGGCGCGGGCGCTGGCAGCTGGCCGCGCGCAACGACAAGCTGGTGCCGTGTTCCACCCGAGGTGGCTTGGCCGGCGACCCTTTTGCGTATGCAATGGTCGAGGAGGGCACCTTCAGCGTGATCACCAACGGCGGTAGCCGCGAGCGCTGGAGCAGCACCTACCGGTTCCGCTATGCGCCCGCGGACAAGGCCTGCTGGGTGGACGGGGTGAGACGCAAGGTCGTGGATATCGAGACCGAAGCGACCAACATCCGGGATTACTCGGTGGCGGAGCTGGGCAGGGTGCGGTTCGAGGACTTCGACCCGTCCAGTGTCGCGGAGGTGTCGCTTCCATGAGCCAAGCTCCAACCGGCGGAAGGGAATCCGCGCTGATGAAGATTCAGGAGTTGCACTGTGTCGACCGATAGAGAGTCGCAGCTGTTGCGGCAGGCGACCAAAGCCGGCATCGACTCCCCGCTTGAACTGGCCAATTTCATGGCCCAGGCAGGGCACGAGTCGCGCGGCCTGAGCCGGCTCAATGAAAGTTTCAACTTCACCCGGGGAATCTCGCAGATCCCGGTGGAAGCTGCGTGGCGCAATGGCAACGCTGCGTTGGAGAGCGCCCGCCAGGAAGCGCTGCGTGGCCGCCCGGAAAACCTGGCTGAGCTGATGTACGGCGGACGCATGGGCAATGATGTGCCCGGCGACGCATTGAAGTACCACGGCCGCGGCTATCTGCCGTTGGTCGGCAAGGAGAATTACGAGCGTGCCGGCAAAGCGCTGGATCTGGATCTGGTGAATCAGCCGGAACTGGCCGCGCAGCCCGAGCACGCAGGCCGTATTGCGGTGTGGCAGTGGCAGACGCGAGTACCGGAGGCGGCGCGCGAGGATGTGCGCGAGGCAACGCATGCGCTCAATGGCGCGTTCAATGGCATTGAGGCTCGCCGGCAACGCTTCGAGGTCTGGCAACAGAAGCTGACGCCGGATGTGATGGCGCGGCTGGAGCGGGGTGAGGTCGGTGCGCCGGCGCAGAGTGTTCCCCGAGACATGTCGCAGACCGGTGAGCCCGGCAACGCGTTGTTCGAGGATGCACGCCGACGCCTGCAGCAGATGGGAGCACAGAGTGGACTGCGCAGCGTACAAGAGCTCGACAATACCGCTGGCGCATTGGCGCTGGGGGCGCATAAAGCCGGCCTGTCGCGCATCGATCATCTCCTGGCCGGCAATGACGGTCGCACGCTGTTTGCGGTACAGGGTGGGCTGGGCGATCCGGCCATGCTGCGCGCATCGGTCGATCGCGAACAGGCGGCGCAGCAGCCACTGGCGCAGAGCAGCCAGCAGTTGGCTACCAGCGTCGCCCAGCAGGACCCGGCGGCTGCGCTTGCCCGCGAGCAGGAGCAGCGTTCTCGATCCCTGTAGCACCTGATGCCTGCGGGCAGGGTGCCCGCAGGCGCTTTACGTACGACGCGTGGCGCCCTGTGGCGCCGACATGGAAACCCACTCGTAAGGACACCACATGCGAATCGTTCCCCCGAATGCCCGGCACGCCGCCGCCCACTGCAGTGCATCCGTGCGCCGCCTGCCGCCGCTCTGGCTGCTGTCACTTGGACTCGCCGCAGCGTCGGCACAGGCTCAGGAGGCCGCGTCACCCGTCGTGGAGACGCCCCCCGCTGCCGAGGCGGCCGTTGAAGCGCCTGCAGGGACGGCGCCCGTTGCAGTACCCATGGCGGCCGAAGCTGTTGTCGCGGCACCGGCTCCCGAAGTACGGGTTGCCGCGACTCCCCCTGTGACACCTGTGGTGGACGCGCAGCCGGCGCCGGCTGCGGACCCGACGCCTGTGCCGGTTGCACCCGCAACGGCGGCGCCTGTCGCTGCACCGCCTGCCGTCGTCGAGCCAGCCGTCCCGGTGGTAGCTCCCGCGCCACCCGCCTTGGTCATCATGCCGTTGCCGCCCGAGCAGGCGACCGAGCGTGCGCTTGGTGCCCGCTGCCCGGTGGATCTGGCTGGGCGGCTGGCGGCCCAGGGCGAGCTGCTGATCGGCGCCTGCCAGGGCACGATGCCGGCGCATCTGGCCGCGCTGCTGGTCGCGCTGCCCCAGCAGGACATCCACCTGCCGCGCAGCTGGCGCGAGCGTGAGGTGCAACAGAAGGTTTGGTTCAAGGCGGTGCCGGGCTACGGCCAGCGCCCGGACTTCATCGCGCGGATGGGCGACATCTGGGTGCGCTCGCTGGAAGGACGCGACGCCGACAGCACGTTCTACCTGGTGTCGGCACCGTTCACCTGCAGCGACCGGGTCGCCAACCGTGATGAGTACGGCGCAGAGCCGGTACGTGTGCCAGCGGGTGACTGCCGCGAGGCTTATGTGGGCCAGCGTGTGTACCAGGTTCGCGGGGACGCCGCGCCGAGGGATGTGACCGCGGACGCCATGCCGGCCATGCCCCAGGTGACGGAGGCCGATCGTGCGCGGCAGCTGTCGCGCGACGGCCGGATCAGCTTGGACCACAGCAAGCTGCAGTACGGCCCGGCCATGCGGTGGTTCGTGCAGTACCCGGAGGCAGCGCAGAAGGGCGGTCCGCGTGCCTACAGTGACTGGAACCGCGAGCACCTGGCCTTCGTGGTCTGGACTGGGGATCGCTTCGAGCTGCGCGAAAAGGTCGCGCGGGCGCAGTGGCCCTGTGATCCGGTAGCACCGGGCGATCGCGCCTGTGGTGGCTTCCCGGATTCCGGGCCGGATCTGTTCGTGACCGCCGGTGCGTCCGCGCCGGTCGCGGCCTCCAGCCCCTGAGGCAGAGGGCCGAAGTGACGCGGGAGCCGGATTGACCGGTTCCCGCGCTGTTCATCAGGCCTGCATGCTGCGGGTCTGGTTCTGCTGTTGTTCCAGTTGTTGATCGCGGTCCTGTGCCAGGCGCTGTCCCGCAGCTTGCTGATCAATCCGCTGGCTGCTCTGCTCCAGCGGGGTGTTCATCGCCACGGCCGTGTCCACCGACACGCGCAGATGCGCCGGGTCGCCGCCCTGGCCCTGCACCGCGAAGCTGCGCGAGGCGTCGGCATTCATCACCACCTCGTCGATGCGCTTGCCGCCTGCAGCGTGCATCTCCGCCGCCAGGCTACCGGCCAACTGCGTACTCATCACATCCGGCACGCGGCCGACGCGAACGTCCTGCGCATGCACGCCACGGATCGCGTCGTTGAACAGCGGGTTGCCCAGGTGATTGGCATCGTCCATGCGCAGCATGCTGGTGTGATGGCCGTTCTTCTCTGCTTCGCGGCGTGCTGGTTCACCGGGCTGCAGCGGGCCGCGGATGTGGTCGTACAGATCGATGGCGCCGCCAGGGATGCCGCGTGCCGCGCGGGTGACGCCACGACGCAGTGATTCCACGTCGTCGCGGTACTCCTCGATCATCTTGGCGTTGTCTTTCGCCAGCTTCTGCGTTTCCGGGTGCTTCAGCACCGAGCCTTCGTTGAGGAAGTTGCCCAGTTTGTGCGCGCCGAATGAACTGGTGGCCGCGATGATCGGACGGTCTGGAATCAGATCACGCAGGGCGTGATTGCTGAAGCCGTTCGCTGCCAGCGTCTTGATCTCATCGGGCTTGGCGTAGATGCGGACCTGGCCGAAGTGCGGCGAGGCAGCGCTGACCGGATCGGAGGCCATGACGTGGTTGATCATGGTGTTGCCGCCTTCCGGAATGCGGTAGCTGAGGCTGACCGCGCCGTAGGCGTTGAAGGTCTCGCCCTTGACGTTGAAGTGGTGCGAGGTGATCTGGGCCAGGGCACCGCCGAGGGAGTGGCCGGTGACGGTGACCTGCGGCGCGCGGCCTCCAAATGCAGCTTCCTGCTTCGCGTAGTCCAGCGCGCTTTTGGTCAGGGCGATGGCATCGGGGGCCTGCACATTGGTGCGGGCAACGACCATGCCTCCGTCGGTGAGGATTGCATCACGAGCAATCTGTTCGGTGCCGCGATGAGCGACGACGATCTCGTTGGTGTCGGTGCGTTGGTAGATGGTGCCTTGGTAGCCGTTGAGTCGATTGTCGACATGCTCAAGAACTTTGTACTCGTGTCCGTTGAGCGTGACTTTCTCTTCCTGGCCCGGAGCCCGTCGTCCGACTGCACGATCCTTATAGGCGTCATCGGAAAGTGAGGCGTAGTCCTGAGAGGTGATGGTCATTGGGTGACCTCACTGGCGCTGAGGCTCATGGTGAACAGCTTGCCCTGCAGCTCGGCTACGTAGTCTGCAGGATTGGTCTTGCCCGTGGCCGGATAGTTGGCAGCAAGCGGAGCCCGCGGATAGGCCGCGTCCGGGTAGTAGAGCGTATGCGCGCTACCTTCGGTCAGTGGCTTGGCCTCGACGAAGGTCAGGAAGCGCGTTTCGCCTTCAGCACCCGTTGCCTTCAGCATCGCCCCTGCGCCGCTGAACTCCCACTTGCACACGCCACGGCCGTAGTAGTCCTCGTCCAGCATGCGGTCGATGTATACAGTGCCGCGGTATTCGCCATCAGCGACCTTGCGCAGCTCCACTGGTTCCTGGCTGGTGATGCGTGCAGCCGTGCCTGTGGCCGGCTCGATGTGGCCGCACTGGTCTTCGTTGGTGACGTCGTACTGCGCGACACCTTCGACCACCGCGAAGTCGCCCGGGGCATCCTTCAGGCGCAGCACCAGTTCATAGGCCTTGCGCGGGCTGGGGTTGAGCTTGGCGAGGCCACGCCCACCCTGGGCGACATCGGCTTCAGCAGCGGCACGTTCCTGGTTCATGGCGGTCTCCGGATTGCAGGCGGTCAATAGAAGCAGAGCAAGGCACGGGATCATCTTGTGGCGCAATGTCGGCCTCCTTGGGGGTAGGAATGGTTGAACTGGCAGCTCATGGCGCGAGTTTCTGCACAGTGGTGGTGGTCGAGAACAGCGCGTCGCGCAGATCTTCGCTGTACTCTGATGGATTCTCCTCGCCACTGGCGCCATAGTTGGCGACGGTGGCGGCGAGTGGATAGATCAACTTTGGGTAGTAGAGCGTCAGAGGAGACTCGTTCTCCATGCGCTCCTTGTCGATGAACGTCAGGAATCGCGTATCCGCCTCGCCGGTCGTAGCGCGCAACATCGCACCGACTCCCGTCAGCGCCCAATGGCAGACACCACGCCCGTAGTAATCCTCGTCCTGCATGCGGTCGAGGTAGAACGTACCGCGGTACTCGTTCTCACCGACCTTGCGCAGCGTGACGAGCTCCTGGCTGGTAATACGGCTGGCGGTACCGGTCGCCCTCAGGACCCGGCCGCAGTCCTTGTGGTTGCTGACGTCGTACTGGGCAACGCCCTCGACCACCGCGAAGGGACCGGGGGCATCCTTCAGTGTCAGCACCAGCTCGTAGCCTTGCTGCGGTGATGGGTTGAGTTTGGCCAGGCCGCGCCCACCAGCGGCGACGTCGCGCTCGGCATCAGCATAGGGCGAGCATGCGGCTAGTGGGATAAGGGCGAGCAACGCCAGCAGCGGCTGCCTTTTCCTTTCAGGGAGCGCTACTCCCATGGCCTGATCCTGCATCGTGCGTCCATGTCCATATATCCTTCCTGGGTGACAGGTTTCTCGATTATGGAGCGTGTCAGGAACGCTGCGCCACCGCCGCGACGGCTTTTTGACGCGCCCGATGCGGTGTATTCCGGCGAATCGATTGCAGCACAGGGGATTCGGGCGTCGCGTTGGCCTTGCTGGCAGGGGCTGCTCGCGGTTGAATCTGCGACCTAAATCAATAATTCACGCATTCATCACATTATCAAAGGCGTTCTCTTGAACTGCATGATCCGCACCGAAACCACGGCCGACCACGCCGCCATCCATGCACTCACCGAGGCCGCCTTCCGCGAAGCCCCGCACAGTAGCCACACCGAGCAGTTCATCGTCGACGCCCTGCGCACCCGCGGGGAGTTGAGCATTTCGCTGGTCGCCGAAACTCAGGGCCAGGTGGTCGGTCACATTGCCCTGTCGCCGGTGACGGTCAGCGATGGCAGCACGGGCTGGTTTGGTCTGGGCCCGATCTCGGTAGTGCCCGCGTGGCAGGGGCAGGGCATCGGTGCGGCCCTGATGCGCGCCGCACTTGAAGCACTGCGTCAGCAGGGTGCGCATGGCTGTGTATTGCTGGGCGAGCCGGCCTATTACGGGCGCTTCGGCTTCCGTGCCGAGCCGGGCCTGGTGTTGCCGGGCGTGCCGGCGGAGTACTTCCAGGCGCTTTGCCTGCAGCCTCCGCTGGCTCAGGGCGAGGTGCAGTACTCACCGGCCTTCGAGGCGACAGCCTGAGCCACGGCGGGCGTGCGCCCGCTCAGGGCGCGCGCCAGACGGTCGGTTCGGGTTGCGGTTTCGGAATGCGGTAGCCGCCGATATGCTCGAGAAGTTCATTGGTACGACGCTGCTCGACCAGTACCTCACGCAGCAGGTTGCGCACGGCGAAGATGGCGAACGGCACCAGGATCCAGACCAGGCTGATGCCCAGCGCAAACAGGGTCAACAGGGCTTTTGCACCATCCATGTACGGCATTCCTTGATCGAAAGCAGCCACGCTAACACGCAGCTGCTGCCAACGGATGTCAGGCCTTATGCCGAAGGTGGATCAGCGGATACGGGCGGCCCTGCGAATCCAGCGGCGAACGACCGGTTTCGACAAAGCCCATGCGCAGGTAGAAGCCCACGGCCTGCGCGTTCTGTGCGTTGACGTCGGTGCTCAGCTGCGGGTGCAGGGCCAGTGCGTGCTGCAGCAGCTGCCGACCGATACCGGTGCCGCGCACGTCCGGATCGATGAACAGTGCTTCCATGTGGGTGCCGTCGATCAGCATGAAGCCCAGCGGCCGATCCTGTGCATCGACAGCAACGGTCATCGGCGCCTGCGGCAGGAAACCGGCGACTTCGGCATCGATCGCCAGGCGATCTTCAGTGCTGAGGAAGTCGTGGGTGGCGTCGACGGCGCGGCGCCAGAGATCGACAAGGGCGGCGCCGTCGTCAGCGCGAGAGGGACGGAGGGTGGTCATATGTTCACCAAGGTGCTTGCAGGAATGCGAAGTATGAAGCTTTCCGGCTGTGCCTGCAGGTGCGGGTTCATCCGGCGTTGCGATGGCGGATGAAGGGACTGTACGCAGTCGCTTCCGCGCGCAGCAACACGCCATCCTCGAAGTCCTCACTACTGTTGAAGGGCACGGTCGGCCACTGCCGCCATCGCGACAGTCGCTCGCGGTAGGAAAGGGTGGCTGCAACCAATGCTTCGTCGTGGGCCTGCACGCGTTCCGCTGCAAGCCCTGAGCGCACGCCGTGCACCATATGCGGCTCCATCACCTCGAAGCCGACGTAGCGCAGGCTGTACATCAATGGCCAGAGCAACAGCCGGGTATCGCCTTCGCGGCCGTCAACCGCGCATGCCCGCGCCGAAGAGCCGGTGGTGACGCTCAGCAACGCACGCTTGCCCTGCATCACGCCGCGCTCGTGGCGTTGCCGGCTGTTGTACATCGGCCCGTAGACCAGCACGCGGTCCAGCCAGCCCTTGAGGATGGCCGGCGCCGCAAACCACCACAGTGGGAACTGCAGGATCACCAGGTCCGCGGCCAGCAGCAGCTGCAGGTGATGCCGCACATCGGCGGGCAACTGGTCGTGTTCGGCGCTGTAGCGTTGTTCGCGCTGGGCATCGAAGCGCTCGGGCTGCAGGCGCCGTGGATGGTGCCAGGCCGCTTCCAGCGGATCGAAGCCTTCTGCATACAGGTCGACCATGTCCACCTGCAGATGGTCGTGCCGCAGCTGCTCGGCCGCCTGCATGGCCAGGTGGGCATTGAAGGAACGGGGTTCGGGGTGGGCCAGCAGGATCAGGGCGCGCATGGGGCGAGGTGTTCGTGGAGTGTGCGACCATCCTCGCGATGCCGGCATGCCCCGGCAATTACGCACTTTGAGGTAACCATGGCCTTTCCCGGTGATGTCTATGCCGCCGACTGCTCGGCGCGCGATGCGCTGGCACTGATCTCCGGCAAGTGGGTGATGCTGCTGCTGCCGGCATTGGCCGAGGGCCCGCAACGCAACGGTGCGCTGCTGCGGAAGATCGAAGGCATCTCGCAGAAGGTGCTGACCCAGACCCTGCGACAGCTGGAGCGCAACGGCCTGATCGAGCGCTGCGATCTGGGCGGCAAGCCACTGCACGTGGAGTACCGGTTGACCGAGGTTGCGCGCAGTCTGGTAGACACCCTGACCGCGCTGGACCGTTGGGCCGAGCACAATTTCCCGGCGCTGGACGCTGCCCGCGAGCGCTTCGACGCGCGCTAGCGGCGCCTGCACGGCTGCGGGCGTACAATGCGGCCCCGGCGGCCATCCTGGCCCTGCAGACACGCGAGAACCGCCATGACCGACGCCCTGGGTGTGCCGGTGCACGACACCGACGAACACTGGATGCACCACGCGCTGGCGCTGGCCGAGCGCGCACAACGCGAGTTCGACGAGATCCCGGTGGGTGCAGTGCTGGTCGGTGCCGACGGCCAACTGCTGGGCGAGGGCTGGAACCTCAACATCGCCTCGCATGACCCCAGCGCACACGCCGAGATCGTGGCCATGCGGGCGGGCGGAAAATTGCTGGCGAACCATCGCCTGCTTGGCAGCACGCTGTATGTGACCCTGGAGCCGTGTGCGATGTGCGCAATGGCGATCGTGCACGCGCGCGTTGCACGGTTGGTCTACGGTGCCAGCGACCCCAAGACCGGTGCCTGCGGCAGCGTGTTCGACCTCATTGGCGATGCCCGCCACAACCACCGGGTGGAGATCCACGGTGGGGTACTGGCCAAGGAAGCCAGCATGCGCCTGACCAACTACTTCCGCGCCAAGCGTGGCAAGCCGCCGCTGTTGCTGGAAGACCACGCCGGCGAGGGCTGAGGGGCGAACGGGTATGATGGGCGCCTCTTTCCATCACCGGTAGGCCGCGCGCCTGCCCAGCAACGAGGCGACACATGGCGGACAACGGCGCGGCCAACGAACGACTGATCTGGATCGACCTGGAAATGACCGGGTTGGATACCGACAACGATTCGATCATCGAGATCGCCACCGTAGTCACTGACGCCCAGCTCAACGTGCTGGCCGAAGGTCCGGAATTCGCCATCCACCATCCGCTGGAAGCGCTGGAAGCGATGGACGAGTGGAACCGCAACCAGCACCGCCGTTCGGGCCTGTGGCAGCGTGTGGTGGACAGCACGGTGACCCTTGCCCAAGCTGAAGCGCAGACGGTGAATTTCCTGGCGCAGTGGATCCCGGCCGGCCTCTCGCCGATGTGCGGCAACTCCATCTGCCAGGACCGCCGCTTCCTGCACCGCCAGATGCCGCGCCTGGAGAAGTACTTCCACTACCGCAACCTGGACGTGTCCACGGTGAAGGAACTGGCCAAGCGTTGGGCGCCGACTGTGGCCGCGGGCGTCGGCAAGAACAGCAACCACACCGCGCTGAGCGACGTGCACGATTCGATCGCCGAGCTGCGCCACTATCGCCAGTTCATGGGCGCGCTGTCGGGGCTGCCGGTTGCCTGAACAACGACGCCGGGCATGGCCCGGCGCTACCGGGTGACACGCGAACTGGTAGTGCCGGCCGCTGGCCGGCAATTCAGCGGCCTTCGTGACGTGTATCAGGTTGCCGGCCAGCGGCCGGCACCACCCTCCGTTCAACTCCCTGGCGCTAAGATCAGCGCCATGAACGAGCCCATCCTGCTTCCCCGCGACATTGCCCACGACGCCCGCGACTGGTCTGACCTGCAGCGGGCGGTGGCCCTGCTGGAAGCGCCGACCCTGACCGCGCGCATGGCCAATCTGGTCGGCACGCCGCTGGAGTTCGCGGTGAAGGCGCTGCCCAGCTCGGTCTCCAACCGCATCCACGGCGCGGTGCAGGCGGCGCTGACCAAGTCGGCGCAGGCGGCGCTGTGGAGTATGGACAACACCCCCGGCAAGGGGGCGTCCACCCGCTGGCACAAGCTGGCCGCAGCGACCTCCGGTGCGGTCGGCGGGGCGTTCGGCTTTGCGGCCTTGTTCATCGAACTGCCGGTGTCGACCACCATCATGATGCGCGCGGTGGCCGACGTGGCCCGCAGCGAGGGCTTCGACCTGTCCGAGTTCAGCACCCGCCAGGCCTGCCTGGAGGTGTTCGCGCTGGGTGGCAACTCGCCGCGCGATGACGCCAGCGAAACTGGTTATTACCTGGCCCGGGGCTTCACCACCGATGTGATGCGCCATCTGTCGGCCGAGCTGGCCGGGCGCGTGGTGACCGGCCGTGACCTGACCCTGGGCGTGGCACCGAAGGAAGCCGGCAAGCTGCTGGCGAAGATGGTGGAGAAGGTGGCCGCGCGCTTCGGCGTGGTGGTTACCGAGAAATTCGCCGCACAGGCGGTGCCGATCGTGGGTGCCGCTGCCGGTGCGACGCTCAATACGATGTTCACCGATTACTACCAGGACATGGCGCGCGGCCACTTCATCGTGCGCCGGTTGGAGCGCAAGTACGGCGAAGACGTGGTGCGTACCTGCTATGACCGCGTAGCGCATGGCACGATCAGGATGGAACCCCGCCTGGAGTAGATCCACGCCATGCATGGATGAGCCTTCATGCCAGGCCATCCTTGCCTGCCGGGCACAACTGTTTTGCCACAACACGCCTGTTGCCTTTCGCAGGCGGTCCCCATTCTTGCTGGCACTCCCCCCGCAAGAGATGTCCGCCATGTTGTTCACCTCCCACCGCCTGGGCGCCTTGACCCTGCCCAACCGAATCGTCATGCCGCCGATGACCCGCTCGCGCGCTGCCGACGGCAACGTTGCCACCGCGGAAATGGCCGCCTACTACGCGCAGCGGGCCAGCGCGGGCCTGATCGTCAGCGAAGGTACCCAGATCAGCCCGCAGGGCCAGGGCTATGCCTGGACCCCGGGCATCCACAGTGGCGAGCAGGTGCAGGGCTGGCGCCAGGTGACCGACGCCGTGCACGCTGCTGGTGGCCGCATCTACGCCCAGCTGTGGCACGTGGGTCGGGTCTCGCACGTCGCGCTGCAGCCCGGCGGTGCCGCGCCTGTGTCGTCGTCGGCGCTGCTGGCCGAGGGCGTGAAGGTGTTTGTCGACCCCACCGGCGCCGGCCCGAAAGCGGGCGTGGGCGAGATGATCCAGCACTCGATGCCGCGCGCGCTGGCCGAGGCCGAGATTCCGGGCATCATCGCCGATTACGCGCAGGCCACCCGCAATGCGCTGGCCGCCGGCTTCGATGGTGTCGAGCTTCACGGTGCAAATGGTTATCTGATCAACCAGTTCATCGATTCGCAGGCCAACCAGCGCACCGACGGCTATGGTGGCTCGCTGCAGAACCGGCTGCGTTTCCTGCGCGAGGTCGTGCAGGCGGTGACTGCAGAAGCCGGTGGTGAGCGCGTTGGCGTGCGCCTGGCGCCGCTGACGACGTTGCAGGGCGCGGTGGACGATACGCCGCAGGCCACCTACCTGGCGGCGGCACACCTGCTGGGCGAGCTGGGCGTGGGTTACCTGCACATCGCCGAGGCCGACTGGGATGACGCACCGCTGATGCCAGTGGCGTTCAAGCAGGCGCTGCGCATGGTCTACCCGGGCACCCTGATCTACGCCGGCAAGTACACCGCCGAGCGCGCCGAGCAGGCACTGTCTGAGGGCTGGGCCGACCTGATCGGCTTCGGTCGCCCGTTCATTGCCAATCCCGACCTGCCCGAGCGCCTGCGTCTGGGGGCGGAGCTGAACCCGCCGGATCGCGCAACGTTCTTCGGCGGTGGTGCGGTCGGGTTCACCGATTACGCGACGCTGGAAGAAAGCGTCGCCGCCTGATCCTGGAGGTTGCCGGCCAGCGGCCGGCACTACCGATGTATGGAGATGGGGTGGGTGCCGGCCAGCGGCCGGCACTACCAGGATGTGCGGGGCAGGGTAGTGCCGGCCGCTGGCCGGCATTTCTGTGTCGGATCAGGGCTTGTCGCGCACCAGTGCGTCGGCCTCGACCACGCCGCCATCCTTGCCATGCAGGTACAGGTGCATGTCCTGCTGCGGATACGGGATGTTGATGCCGGCCTTGTCGAAGCCCAGCTTGAGCTGTTCCAGCAGCGTGACCTTGGTGCCGAACCAGTCGGCCGACTTCACGTAGCAGCGGATGCCAAGATTGATCGCGTGCGCGCCCAGTTCGTACACCACTACGTCCGGTGCCGGTGTCTGCAACACGCGCGGGTCGGCCTTCATCAGCGCCAGCGCGGTGTCGCGCGCCAGCTGGATGTTGTCTTCATAGCCGATGCCCACCACCAGTTCGACGCGGCGGGTCGGCTCGGCGGTCAGGTTGATGATCGGCGCAGCGGTGATCAGCGTGTTCGGAATGGTGGTGTGCTGATTGTCGGCACCGGTGATGACGGTCTGGAAGATGCGCACTTCGCGCACCGTGCCGGTCTGTCCGGCCACCGTCACTACATCACCGACGCGGAACGGGCGCAGCGTCACCAGCATCACGCCCGAGGCGATGTTGGACAGCGAATCCTTCAGTGCCAGGCCTACCGCCAGGCCGGCGGTGCCAAGCACGGCCAGCAGCGGGGTGATCTGCACGCCCAGCGTGCCGATTGCCAGCACCACCACGATCACCAGCGACGCGGCGTACACCACGTTGCGCAGGAAATTGCCCAGCATCGGGTCCACGCCCATGCGCGCGGTGGCGCGTGGCATCGCATTGGACAGGCGTCGCGCCACCCACATGCCGACCAGCAGCACCACGATCGCGGCCAGCAATGGCACGCCGTAGGTCTCCAGCAGGCGTTCCCAATCGAGCGAGTGGAACCAGGGTGTTGCGGCGGGGGCGGGTGGGGCAGTGGCGAGCATGCGGGCTCCTTTGCAGCGGGGGAGGTGGCGCGCGCAGACGCCAGAAACAACAAGCCCCGCAGAGGCGGGGCTTGCATGCAGCTGAAGTATGGGCCGGCGCCGATGAAAGCGACGTCAGCCCTCAGCAATCACGGCATCAGCCGTTGGCCTTCAGCTTGGCCAGGCGCAGCCAGGTATCGACCACGGTGTCCGGGTTCAGCGACACCGACTCGATGCCTTCCTGCATCAGCCATTCGGCCAGATCCGGGTGATCGGACGGGCCCTGGCCGCAGATGCCGACGTACTTGCCCTTGGCACGTGCCGACTTGATCGCCATCGACAGCAGCTTCTTCACTGCCGGGTTACGTTCGTCGAACAGGTGCGCGACGATCGACGAATCGCGGTCCAGGCCCAGGCTGAGCTGGGTCAGGTCGTTGGAGCCGATCGAGAAGCCGTCGAAGATCTCCAGGAACTCATCGGCGAGCAGTGCGTTGGACGGCACTTCGCACATCATGATGATCTTCAGGCCGTTCTCGCCCTGCTTCAGGCCGTTCTGTTCCAGCACCTCGATGACCTTGCGGCCTTCTTCCAGGGTGCGCACGAACGGAATCATGACCCACAGGTTGTCCAGGCCCATTTCGTTGCGCACGCGCAGCACGGCCTTGCACTCCAGCGCGAAGGCGGCCGAGAAGCTCGGATCGACGTAACGGCTGGCGCCGCGGAAGCCGATCATCGGGTTCTCTTCGTGCGGCTCGTAGTTGCTGCCGCCGATCAGGTTGGCGTACTCGTTGGACTTGAAGTCCGACAGGCGCACGATCACGGCGTTCGGTGCGACCGAGGCGGTGAGGGTGGCGATGCCTTCGGCCAGGCGGTCCACGTAGAAGCTGACCGGATCACCGTAACCGGCGATCTTCTCGTCGATCTTCTTCTTGGTTGCCGCATCCTGGCGGTCGTATTCCAGCAGCGCGTTCGGGTGGATGCCGATGTGGCTGGCGATGATCATTTCCAGACGGGCCAGGCCGATGCCGGCGTTCGGCAGCTGGCCGAAGTCGAAGGCACGTTCCGGGTTGGCCACGTTCATCATGATCTTCAGCGGTGCCGGCGGCATGTTGCCCAGATCGGTGGTGGTGCGCTCGAAGCCGAGCTTGCCTTCGTAGATGAAGCCGGTATCGCCTTCAGCGCAGCTGACGGTGACCAGCTGGCCATCTTCGATGACCTTGGTGGCGTTGCCCGAACCGACCACGGCCGGCACGCCCAGCTCGCGCGCGATGATCGCGGCGTGGCAGGTGCGGCCACCGCGGTTGGTGACGATGGCCGAAGCGCGCTTCATCACCGGTTCCCAATCGGGATCGGTCATGTCGGCGATCAGCACGTCGCCCGGCTGCACGCGGTTCATGTCGTCCAGCGTCTTCACCACGCGGGCCACGCCCGAACCGATCTTGGCACCGACGGCGCGGCCCTCGGCCAGCACGTTGCCGCCCTTTTCAGTCAGCGCGAAGCGCTCGATCTGGGTGGCATGGCTGCGCGACTTCACCGTTTCCGGGCGCGCCTGCACGATGAACAGCTTGCCGCTGACACCGTCCTTGGCCCACTCGATGTCCATCGGGCGGCCGTAGTGCTTTTCGATGACCAGCGCCTGCTTGGACAGTTCCTGCACGTCCTCGTCGCTGATCGAGAAGGTGTTGCGCAGTTCGACCGGAGTGTCCTCGATCCTGACGCGCTCACCCGGAACATCCGAATACACCATGCGGATGGCCTTGCTGCCGAGCGAGCGGCGCAGGATCGCCGGCTTGCCGGCCTGCAGGGTGGGCTTGTAGACGTAGTACTCGTCCGGGTTGACCGCGCCCTGCACGACCATTTCGCCCAGGCCGAAGGACGAGGTGACGAACACCACATCGCGGAAGCCGGACTCGGTGTCCAGTGTGAACAGCACGCCGGACGAACCGACGCCCGAACGCACCATCAGCTGCACGCCGGCGGACAGGAACACGTCCT
Organism: Stenotrophomonas sp. 86428_Sma; assembly: GCF_056481585.1. Taxonomy (NCBI): domain Bacteria; kingdom Pseudomonadati; phylum Pseudomonadota; class Gammaproteobacteria; order Lysobacterales; family Lysobacteraceae; genus Stenotrophomonas; species Stenotrophomonas sp. 86428_Sma. The sequence continues at coordinate 3,066,757 of NZ_CM151156.1, read as the reverse complement.
CATGCTTGAAACCGTGGTGCACGCGATAGGCGATGGCACGGTCGTTGTACAGCGAGGCGAACACTTCCTTGACCTTGTGCACGACGTCGTCGGCACCGGTGACGTTGAGGAAGGTTTCCTGCTGGCCGGCGAAGGAGGCATCCGGCAGATCCTCGGCGGTGGCCGACGAACGCACGGCCACGGCCACGTCGCCGCCGCCATTGTCGGCGCTCAGCTGGGCGTAGGCAGTGCGGATGTCCTGGTCCAGCTGCGGCTGCAGCGGGGCATCGATCACCCAGGTGCGGATTTCCTTGCCCGCTGCGGTCAGCGCGTTGACGTCCTCGACGTCCAGCGTGGCCAGCTTGTCGAAGATGCGCTTGGACAGATCGTTGTGCGCGATGAAGTCCTTGAAGGCTTCAGCGGTGGTGGCATAACCGCCCGGCACCGAAACGCCCAGACCGGCCAGGTTGCCGATCATCTCGCCCAGCGACGAATTCTTGCCGCCTACGCGGGCCAGGTCGGCCAGACGCAGTTCGTGCAACCACAGGATGTTCTCGTTCAAGCGCGATGCTCCGTTTGGCCATCGCCCGAGGCGGGCTGGAATGGCCGCGTCCGTAGGAAGAAGCCGATATGATGCCGGGCAGAGTACCGTCGGCACAAGCTTGTGCTGGCGGCCTTTTTAGGCTTCGTAGGGGGTAAAAGCGCGCATGTCGACCATCCGTCCGGTGTTCTACGTTTCCGATGGAACCGGTATCACCGCTGAAACCATTGGGCATAGCCTGCTCACCCAGTTCTCCGGGTTCAGCTTCATTACCGATCGCATGTCGTTTGTCGACGACCCCGAAAAAGCGCGTGAAGCCTGCGCCCGGATCCAGGCGGCAGGGGAGCGGTACCAGGTCCGGCCGATCGTGGTGAACTCCTGCGTGGACCAGAGCCTGAGCCTGATCCTGGCCGACAGCGGCGCGCTGATGCTGGATGTGTTCGCGCCGTTCATCGAGCCGCTGGAGCGTGAACTGGCCAGTCCGCGCCTGGCCCGGGTCGGCCAGGCCCACGGCATGGTGGATTTCGACACCTACCACCGCCGCATCAACGCGATGAACTTCGCCCTGACCCATGACGATGGCATCGCGGTGAACTACGACGATGCCGACGTGATCCTGGTGGCGGTGTCGCGCGCCGGCAAGACGCCCACCTGCATCTACCTCGCCCTGCATTACGGGGTGCGCGCGGCCAATTACCCGCTGACCGACGAAGACCTGGAAAGCGACCGCCTGCCGCCGCGCCTGCGCAACTACCGGCGCAAGCTGTTCGGCCTGACCATCGACCCCGACCGGCTGCAGCAGATCCGCCAGGAGCGCCGCCCGAACTCGCGCTACGCCAACCTGGACACCTGCAAGCGCGAGGTGGCTGCGGCCGAGGTGATGTTCCAGATGGAGCGGATTCCGACCCTGAGCACCACCCATACCTCGATCGAGGAGATTTCCAGCAAGGTGCTGGCCACGCTGGGGCTGCAGCGCGAGCTGTATTGATCCTCGTCTGGTAGAGCCGGCCGCTGGCCGGCTGGTGGATGAACCCTCGGCCGCGATGCAGAGCTGCCGGCCAGCGGCCGGCACTACCCAGGGGTTGGCTTGCACGTGCGCGCCCCCACGTTGAAGCACCAACGTGTAGGATCGACCCATGGCCCGAGCCTTGCCCCGCACCGAACGCATTCCCCGCCTGAGCCGGCTGAGCTGGCTCATGGGCCTGTACGCGGAAAACTACCGCCATCTGGTGCGTCTGTTCGAACCGGCCGGACTGGTGGCGGGCAGCTACATTTCCTCGATCGGCGACGGCCTGGATGTCCGCCTGGACGTGATCGAGTGCCACCGCTACACGGTGGAACTGCGCCTGACCTACGACCTGGCCGACCCGGTCACCGGTGAGCCGGATCCGTCGGCCTATGTGCGTCTGTACCGTGACGCGCGCCAGGCCGAGACCACCCATTGCTACGTCGGCCGCCGCTGGCAGGACACGATGGGCCTGTATCCGCCGCCGGCGGAGCTGATCAGCCACCGCATGCGGATGAACACCTTCCTCGGCAAGTGGCTGGAATACCTGGCCGAGCGTGGCCACGGTGTCGCCACCCTGCGCCGCGATCCCGACGGCGCCAGTGCGCCTGCCGAGCGTCGCCTGTCGCTGGTGCGCTGATCGGCCATAATCCACGGCTGACCTGCCGCTGGATGCTGCCCCATGCCGTACACCCCGATCGTCGCCACCCTGGGCTATGTGCTGTCGCCTGATCGTCGCCAGGTGCTGATGATCCACCGCAATACCCGTCCCGGTGACCACCACCTGGGCAAGTACAACGGCCTGGGCGGCAAGATCGAAGCGGACGAGGATGTGGCGGCCAGCATGCGCCGCGAGATCGCCGAGGAAGCCGGCATCGACTGCACCGGCATGCGCCTGCGCGGCACCATCAGCTGGCCGGGCTTCGGCAAGCACGGCGAGGATTGGCTGGGTTTCGTGTTCGTCATCGATGGATTCGAGGGCACCCCGCACGGCGGCAACCACGAAGGCACGCTGGAGTGGGTGGACCTGGACAAGCTGGACACCCTGCCGATGTGGGAGGGCGACCGCAACTTCCTGCCGCTGGTGTTCGACGCCGACCCGCGCCCGTTCCACGGCGTGATGCCGTACAAGGACGGGCGCATGGTGAGCTGGTCCTTCAGCCGCCTGTGAGCCGGGAAATCGGGTAGCTGCCAACCTTTGGTCGGCACGCTCTTCTGGCAAATTAATACCCGGGCAATATTGACGGCGGAGAATTACCCGGGCAATATTCGCGCATCGCCTCTGATGCCGTTGCCATGCCTGCGTCCCGACTTCCTCCCTTCAGTTGTTTCGACGGCCATCGCCTGGTCGCTTCCGGTACGCCGGAAGTGGCCGCGCTGGCGCTGAAGCAGCTGCGTGCCGACAACGCTGCCGGTCCGCTGCTGGTGTTCGACAACGCCACCGGTCGCACCCGTGATTTCGATACGCGTGGCAGCGACGCAGAACTGCTTTCGCGGGTAAACGAAGCGTTTCCCGCCGCCGTGGGGACGGATGCCGACGTCACTGCCGAAGAGGCGCCCGCAACCCCACGTGGCCGTGGCCGCCCCAAGCTGGGTGTGGTCGCCCGAGAAGTGACCTTGCTGCCGCGCCATTGGGCGTGGCTGGCCGAACAGCCGGGTGGGGCCTCGGTGGTGCTGCGCCGGCTGGTGGAAGCGGCCAGCCGTGCCGGTGCTGACAAGGACCGCCAGCGTCGTGACAGCGAGCGTGCCTATCACTTCCTGCAGACCATCGCCGGTGACCTGCCGGGTTTCGAGGAGGCGATCCGTGTCCTGTTCGCGCATGACCGCGCGGGCCTGGAAGCGGCGTTGCGGAGTTGGCCCGCGGATGTGCGCGCCCACGCTCTGCGCCTGGCCTTCGACGATCCTGCGGACCACGCCGACGGCTGAGCCATCGCGCCGTTGCTGAGCGACGGCCCCACCTGACCGCGGGTCCAGGCCCGCTTCCCCTGTGCGTGCTTTGCTTGCGGAAACGCCGGGCAGGGCGGCGCCTTGCCCAGAGAACCCCATGAGCACCCCTGTACATCCGATACCTCCGGCAGCACCCCCGCTGTGGCGCACCTATCTGACCCTGCTGCTGCCGATGCTGCTGACCAATGCGCTGCAGCTGGCCGCAGGCACGCTGGACAACATTTACCTCGGCCATCTGCTCGGCACACAGGCAGTGGCTGCAGCGGCTGCGTTCTTTCCGGTCTTCTTCCTGCTGTTGGCCCTGGTAATGGGCCTGGCGACCGGTGCGATGGTGCTGATCGGCCAGGCCTGGGGCGCGGGCCGCCCGCAGCAGGCACGCGCCGTGGCTGGCAGCGCGGTGGCGCTGATCCTGCTGCTGTCGGTGCTGGTGATGACTGTGGGCGGCGGCTTCGCGCCACAACTGCTGGTGGCGTTGGGCACGCCGGCAGCGGTCCTCAGTGAGTCCATTGTCTACGCACGCGTGCTGTTGCTGGCGGCACCGGCGATCTTCCTGCTGTGGCTGGCCACTGCGGTGAGCCGTGCGGTGGGCGATGCCAAAACGCCGCTGCGTGCGCTGCTGCTGGCAACGGTGGTCGGCCTGCTGTGCACGCCGCTGCTGATCCTCGGCTGGGCCGGCCTGCCGCAGCTGGGTTCGGCCAGTGCGGCAGTCTCGGCGGCGTTTGCCTCGCTGCTGGCCTTGGCCTGGCTTATGTGGCGGTGGCAGAGGATGGAGCACCCGTTGGCGCCGGGACGTGAGCTGCTGCGTGCCATCCGTTTCGATGGCGTGCTCATCCGCGCGATGCTGCGCATCGGCGTACCGTCATCGCTGCAGATGCTCAGCCTGGCCATTGCCGAAATCGTGTTGCTGGGCTGGATCAACCGCTACGGCTACACGGCCACGGCCGCCTACGGTGCGGTCAACCAGTTGATGAGCTGGGTGCAACTGCCTGCGATGTCGCTGGGGATCACCGCCACCATCCTCGCGGCGCATGCGATGGGCGCGGGGCGTACGGCACGGCTGCCCGCCATCGCTCGCACCGGTGTGCTGCTTGGGCTGGCGATGCTGAGCGTGGTGGTGCTGCTGGTGATGGCGCTGGCGCCCTGGCTGACCGGGCTGATTCTGGCGGCCGCAGAGGTGCGCGAATTGGCCGCATCGCAGCTGCGCACGGTGGTATGGGGCGTGCTGGCGATGGGAGGCAGCGCGGTGCTGGTCGGGGTAATGCGCGGCAGCGGCACGGTTTTGCTGCCAGCGTTGCTGGGCATGACAGCGGTACTGCTGCTGGAGCTGCCGTTGGCGATGTGGTTGCAGGCGCGGCATGGGCTGGCCGGCCTGTGGTGGGCGTGGCCGCTGGGGTTGCTGGCGATGCTGGTGATGCAGGTATTCTGCTTCGCGCGTTGGCGGCGCCGGGTGCAGGCTGGGTAGTGCCGGCCGCTGGCCGGCAATCCGGAATGCCGGGGCAGCCGGCCAGCGGCCGGCTCTACCACGCGGTCGGATCACAGTCGTTGCGGCGGCTGCGGTGGGCCGACCACTGGTGATGCAGGTGTTCTGTTTCGCTCGCTGGCGGCGGGTGCGGGCTGGGTAGTGCCGGCCGTTGGCCGGCAACGCGGAACGGCCGCGGCAGCCGGCCAGCGGCCGGCTCTACCACTTCAGCGCCGCTGTGCCAGCAGCAGATGGAAGTGCTTTTCGCGGATCTGGCCGTCATTGCCGGCTGCGGATTCCCGGTGGCTGCGCCAGGCCGAGACGCGGAAGCCCGACACACGCAGCGCCAGCTCCACCGCGTCCAGCTCATGCAGTTGGAAGTCGGCAGCAAATGGCAGGCTGCGCATGAAGCTGGCGTCGCCAAAGGCCAGGCACAGGCGGCCGCCCCGGCGCAGCACCCGCGCCAGCTCGTCCAGCACCGGCGCCAGGTGGGGCCAGAAGTACAGGGTGTTGACCGCCAGCGCGGCATCCATCGCGGCATCGGCGACCGGCAGCGCATGAGCGTCGCCGTGTCGCATCGCGGCACGCTCGGCCAACCCGGCGCTGGCCAGGCGCTGGTTGCCGGCCTCGACCATGGCGGTGGACAGCTCAATACCCAGATAGTGGCTGCCGGTGGCCTGCAGCATCAGCGGCGCGAAGGCCGCATTGCCGGGGCCGATCTCCAGGACCCGTTCGCCAGTACCGACGGCCAGCAGCCCGATCGCGGCCAGGTTGAGTGCGCCGTTGCTGCGGTTCATCGAGTCGGCCACCGCCAGCGCGGCCTCGCCATGGGGCTGCCGCAGCTGTGCGGCCAGAGTGGGAGCATCCAGCATCATCATCGTCCGTTGCAGAGTTTCGGACGTGGCGGCGGCGGGTCCGCCGGTGACCATAGCGCCGACCTTGTGGCTTGGGAAGTAGGGAAACCCCGCTTCGGGGTGATGAGGAAATGTCCAGCGTCGCAGTCGGTGAGATCTGGTTGTCCACAGGGGGTGTGGATTACGCGTGGGCAACTTTGTGGATAAGCCGCGACAGGCGCCACCCCCCTAGGCTGTCAAGATGGGTGGCGAAAAATTCACCGCCGGTGAGGACAGGTGAGGGAGCGGTGAAGGCTGGGGCCTGCCAGCGCTGTCGCCAGTGGCGGCGCTCGCGGTAACCTGTGGGCCTTGATGCTCCGTGAGACCCCATGAAACGTCACTTCTCGATGCTGCGCGAATTCCAGCTGGCCGACTGGTTCACCCTGGCCAATGCTTTCTGCGGCACCGGTGCGGTCTTTGCCGCAATGCGCTTCCTGCAGGACGGCGAGCGCGGCTACCTGCTGTTCGGCATGGCGTTGATCCCGCTGGCTTTCATTTTCGACGCCCTCGACGGGCGCATCGCGCGCTGGCGCAAGTCCAGCTCCACCCTGGGCCGCGAGCTGGACTCGCTGTCCGACGTGATCTCCTTCGGTGTGGCCCCGGCGGCGCTGGCCTACGCCTGCGGCATGCAGGGCGGCTGGGACTGGCTGGTGCTGAGCTATTTCGTCTGCTGCGGCGTCAGCCGCCTGGCGCGCTACAACGTCACCGCAGAGGCGCTGGCCGGCGACGAGGGCAAGGTCGCGTATTTCGAGGGCACCCCGATCCCGACCAGCCTGGTGCTGGTGATCGTGCTGGCGATCGCTGCCGGTACCGATGCCATCGGCCAGAACATCTGGTTCGGCCAGTGGCAGATCGGCCCGTGGCAGCTGCACCCGATGGTGTTGTTGTTCGCCCTGTCCGGGTCGCTGATGATCAGCAAGACCCTGCGCATTCCCAAGCCATGAGCCAGCCCTGCGGAGGCCTGCGATGACCAGCTCGGCCCACGACGCCGGCAGCAGCGATTTCGAGACCCTGGCCCGGCAGTACTTCGGCGCCTGGGGCGATGCCCTGCGCCACGCCAGCACGCCCGGTGCGCCGGCAGGTGACGACCCCGGCAGCTGGCAACGGCTGTTCGACTGGTGGGGCCAGCTGTTGCCTGAGCAGGGGCAGGGCGCGCCGGAAGATGCCGTGCGCCGCTTCCGCGAACAGGCGGGCAGCTGGTACGGCACCATGCAGGAAGTGGCCGCGCGTTTCGCCGGCCGCGACGCCAGCAGTGCCGATGTGGCACAAGCCTGGCGCGAGGCGGTGCAGGGGCAGGGCGACGGCATGCTGCAGTGGATGCTGCAGGGCGCCCGTGGCAGCACCCACGCTGGCGCTGCTGTACCGGAGTTTGCCGCCTGGCTGCAGCAGTTCCAGCTGCAGGCCGGTCCGTGGCTGCAGAGCCCGGCGTTCGGGCCCGGCCGCGAGCACCAGGCGCGCTGGCAGGCGCTGCTGCGGGCGCAGGAGGAATACCAGCAGCATTCACGCGCCTACGTCGATCAGATCAAGCAGGCACTGGACGAGGCCTTCGCGCTGTTCGAGCAGCGCCTGGCCGAGCACGAGCAGCCGGGCAGCCAGCTGACCAGCGCCCGCGCGATGTTCGACCTGTGGATTGAAGTGGCCGAGGAGGCCTACGCCAAGGTCGCCATGTCCGAACCGTTCCAGCAGGTGTATGCCGCGCTGGGCAACGCTCAGATGCGCCTGCGCGCCGGCCTGCAGCGCGAGGTGGAACAGATGAGTGAACGGATCGGCCTGCCGACCCGCAGTGAGATGGACGCCGCGCACCGCCGCATCGCCGAGCTGGAGCGCAGCCTGCGCCGCCTGCAGGCACAGGTGGTGGCCATGGCCGGTGCGGGCGAGGTCGATCCGGTGGCACAGCCGGCGCCGGCGAAGGTGAAGCCGGTCGCGCGCAAGGCCGCGAAGAAGGCCGCGCCGGCAAAGAAGGCGGCTGCGAAAAAGGCGCCTGCGAAAAGGGCTGCACCAAAGGCAGCGCCCCGTACTTCCACACGGACGCGTGACCGATGAAAGGACCGCTGGGCTTCAACGCTGATGACCTGATGCAGGAAACCCTGGCCATGCAGCGCAAGCTGATGGAAGGGCTGAAGCTGCTGCCGCAGGTGGAAGACGTGGACTATGGCGTCACCGCCCGCGAGGAAGTCTGGCGCGACGGCAAGGTGGTGCTGTACCGCTTCGTCGGCGAACAGGCACCGACCCGGCGCACGCCGCTGCTGATCGTCTACGCGCTGGTCAACCGGCCGTACATGGTCGACCTGCAGGCCGATCGCTCACTGGTGCAGAAGCTGCTGGCGCTGGGGCAGGACGTCTACGTGCTGGACTGGGGTTACCCGGATCGCTCGGAGCGCTTCCAGACCCTGGAGGACTATCTGCTGCGCTACATCGATGGCGCGGTCGATGCGCTGCGCGCGCGCAGTGGTGGACCGGTCGACCTGCTCGGCATCTGCCAGGGCGGCGTGTTCGCGCTGTGCTACGCCGCGCTGCGCCGGCAGAAGCTGGGCAAGCTGATCACCATGGTCACCCCGGTCGATTTCCACACCGCCGACAACATGCTCTCGCACTGGGCGCGGCAGGTGGATGTGGACCTGCTGGTCGACACGCTGGGCAACATCCCGGCCGACCTGATGAATGCCAGTTACCTGATGCTCAAGCCGTTCCGCCTGAACGTGCAGAAGTACGTCGGCCTGCTCGACATCCTCGATGACAAGGCGGCGCTGGAGGATTTCCTGCGCATGGAGAAGTGGATCTTCGATTCGCCGGACCTGGCGGGCGAGGCGTTCCGCGACTTCATCAAGCAGTTCTACCAGGGCAACGGGCTGATGAACGGCACGGTGCGGATCGGCGAAGAGGCGGTGGATCTGTCGAAGGTGACCCTGCCGGTACTGAACATCTACGCCGAGCAGGACCATCTGGTGCCGCCGGATGCTTCGCGCGCAATGCGCGGACGTCTGGGCACGGACGACTACACCGAGTCCAGTTTCCGCGGTGGCCATATCGGCATCTACGTGTCCGGCCGCGCGCAGCGCGAAGTGCCGGCCACGATCGATGGCTGGCTGAAGGCGCGCGACCCGTAAGGCCTGCTTCGGTTTTTTTTGTAGCGTCGAGCCATGCTCGACTGCATGGAGAATGATGATGTCGCAAAGGATTTCGCTGCTGCTTGCCACGCTGCTGCTGGCAGCCCCTGTTGCCCAGGCCGCCCCCAGCGCGGATGCGCGAAGAGAAATCGCCCAGCTGATCTCCAGCCTGGACGGCTCCCAATGCCGGTTCCAGCGCAATGGCAGCTGGTACGACGGCAGCGATGCGCGCGCGCATCTGCAGCGCAAGTACGACTACCTGCTGAAGAAGGACATGGTGGACAGCGCCGAGCAGTTCATCGAGCGCGCCGCCAGCCAGAGCAGCATGAGCGGCAAGCCCTATCGCATCCATTGCCCGGGGCAGCCCGAACAGACGGCAGCGGCCTGGTTCGGTGCACGCTTGCAGGCATTGCGCCACCGCACGCCGTAGACACGGCCCGGGTGTAAAGTCGAGCCATGCTCGACTGGTTCTGCCCGTAAGCCGAGGAGACGCCGCCATGAACACCACGCCCAAGACGCTGTCGCGCTCGCTGAACGACCGCATGATTGCCGGCGTGATGGGCGGCATCGCCCATCGCTTCGGCTGGAACCCCACGCTGGTACGGATCGTGTTCGTGCTGGTCTCGATCGGCTCGGCGGCTTTCCCCGGCATCCTGGTCTACCTGATCCTGTGGCTGCTGATGCCGAACGAGGCCGATTGAAGACTGCTCCGGAGCCTTGGCCGATCTGGCTGCGCGCGCTGCAGGTGGTGGGCGCGGCATGGGCGTCCCCCAATTCGCTGCTCGGCCTGATCGGTGGCCTGGCCGGCATGCTCGGCGGCGCGACGCTGCGCTGGAGCGGGCGGGACTGCGCACTGGTGTTCGACCGCTGGCCGTGGGGGCCGGGTGGGGCGATCACGCTGGGCAATGTGATCCTGCACACCGGCCATGACCTGGGCATTTCCTGCCGCACCTATGCGCATCAGGCGGGCTGGGGCGTGGAGCCGCTGATCCGGCTGGACGACCACGAGCGCGCGCACGTATACCAGTACATGGTGCTGGGGCCGCTGTACCTGCCGGTATACCTGCTGTGTGGTGGCGTGAGTGCGCGCAACCCGTTCGAACGCGCGGCCGATCATTTCGCCCGGTTCGGGCATGGCTGGTGGCCGTAGTTTCCAGCCAACGGCGCAGCCCCTCGTGGCTTGGTCGGGGAATACGTTTCATGTGATTGGGCCGGGCGGGGTGGGTTCGCGGGACACGCCGTAAACCCGTCCCTGGGGGCTCGATGGCGCCATCCATGGCGCCAACGGTCCCGCGAATCCACCCCACCCGGCCCCTGACAGTTTCCGTGCGCGTCCATCCACGGAGAAGAAATAGAACAGCAGAAGCGGGTCGCGCGCTGCGCTTGCTCGTGAGCCGAGCATGGCTTGGCTCCACAGGAAGCAACAAAGCAGCCGGCCAGGCTGCTTTTGCTTTTGATCTTTTTTTCTTCTCCGTGGGTGGCAGACGCAGCAGAAATCTGTCAGCGGCCGGGTGGGTGGGGCTGGCGGGGTATCCGCGGCATGGATGCCGCGGCTAAGCCCCCATGGACGGGTTCACGGCGTCCCCGCCATCCCCACCCACCCGGCCAGCCCACAGGAAACCGGCTTTCCGCGATCATCCCAAACCACCCACGAGGGGCTGCGCCGTTGGCTGGAAACCCCCGATTCGTTAGTCGGAAGTTAAAGATCCGTAAGCATTCTGCTGCGATCCCGCAGTCATCTGCATGCAACCGATCGTCATTAGCCTTCGTGACGTTCCAGTCAGGTTCGACGCGGTAAGCTCTCCCTCGATGAGCTCGCAGCATCGCTCATCGAGTGCAGTACGCAGTAGCAATTTGGAGGAATACATCACATGGCAATCGTTCTTTATGTCGGTGGTAGCAAGGATGGCGAGAAGGGCGTGGTGCCCTACGGCTTCAGCAAATCCCGCGCCGACACCGCGCTGGGGCCGGAGTTCTACACGGAGCGGTTCATGGAACTGCAGGGTGTCGGCAAGGTCCGCCTGATGGCCCTGGAAGGCATGCGTGACGAGATCGTCATGCAGCGCGCCGCCCGCCACTACCGCTGACCTCCGCAACACGCGGCAGGGCGCGCCCACCATCGCGCGCCCGCGCCGGCATCCCAGCCCAGGGCCAGTCCGAGCCCTCTTTTCGCCAGGATGCCGGCGTCCACTCCGGCATCGCTGCTGAACCTCGCCCCCTGTCAATGCCTTGTCCGGCTCCGTCGTGGATTGCCAGAATGGGGTCTTCCCGTAACGCGGCACAGACCTGAAGCAATGCACGACGCCAAGAACGCCCAGAGCGCGCTCGCCCAGCAGATCGCCCAGACCATCGCCGACGAGATCGGTGCCCAGTCCGCCCAGGTACGTGCCGCCGTCGGCCTGCTCGACGAGGGCGCCAGCGTTCCGTTCATCGCGCGCTACCGCAAGGAAGTGACCGGGGGCCTGGACGACACCCAGCTGCGCAACCTGGAAGTGCGCCTGACTTACCTGCGCGAACTGGAAGACCGGCGCGCGGCGGTGCTGGCCAGCATCGGCGAGCAGGGCAAGCTCAGCGACGACCTGCGCAACGACATCCTGGCCGCCGACACCAAGAGCCGGCTGGAAGACCTGTACCTGCCGTACAAGCCCAAGCGCCGGACCCGCGCCCAGATCGCCCGCGAGGCCGGCCTGGAGCCGCTGGCCGATGGCCTGCTGGCTGACCCGACGCAGGACCCTCAGGTCTTCGCGGCTTCCTTCGTCGACACCGACAAGGGCGTGGCCGACACCAAGGCTGCGCTGGAAGGTGCACGCGCGATCCTGATGGAGCGCTGGGGCGAAGATGCCGCGCTGGTCGGTGAGCTGCGCACCTGGCTGGGCGAGACCGGCGTGATCCGTGCCCGCGTGGCCGAGGGCAAGGAAACCGAAGGCGCCAAGTACCGTGACTATTTCGAACACGCCGAGGCACTGGCGAAGATTCCCTCGCACCGCTTGCTGGCGCTGTTCCGTGCGCGCCGCGAGGAGATCCTGTTCCTGGAGCTGGACCCGGGCAACGAGGCCGAGGCCGGCCACCAGTACGCCGAAGGACGCGTGGCGCGCAAGGCCGGCATCGCCGATCAGGGCCGCGCCGCCGACCGCTGGCTGCTGGATGCCTGCCGCCTGACCTGGCGTGCCAAGCTGCACACCCATCTGCTGCTGGACCTGTTCAACCAGGCTCGCGAAAAGGCCGAGGCCGAAGCCATCGCAGTGTTCGGCGACAACCTGAAGGACCTGCTGCTGGCCGCGCCGGCGGGCCCGAAGACTGTACTCGGGCTGGACCCGGGCATCCGCACCGGCTGCAAGATTGCCGTGGTCGATGCCACCGGCAAGCTGGTCGCCACCGACACCATCTACCCGCACGAGCCGCGCCGCCAGTGGGAGCAGTCGCTGCAGACGATCAAGCAGCTGTGCGCCAAGCACAACGTGGAACTGATCGCGATCGGCAACGGCACCGCCAGCCGTGAAACCGACAAGCTGGCCGGCGAAGCGATCAAGGCGACCGCCAACCCGAAGCTGCAGAAGGTGGTGGTCAGCGAGGCGGGCGCGTCGGTGTACTCGGCGTCCGAGTTCGCGGCCAAGGAATTCCCGGGGCTGGACGTGTCGCTGCGTGGCGCGGTGTCCATCGCGCGCCGCCTGCAGGATCCGCTGGCCGAACTGGTCAAGATCGAACCCAAGGCGATCGGTGTCGGCCAGTACCAGCACGACGTGGACCAGTACCGCCTGGCGCGGGCACTGGATGCGCGGGTCGAGGACTGCGTGAATGCCGTGGGCGTGTACGTGAACACCGCTTCGGCCGCGCTGCTGTCGCGCGTGTCCGGCCTGTCGTCCACGGTGGCCGAGAACATCGTGCGCCATCGTGACGACAATGGCCCGTTCAAGCGTCGCAAGGACCTGCTGAAGGTCGCGCGCCTGGGCGAGAAGACCTTCGAGCAGTGCGCCGGCTTCCTGCGTATCGCCGATGGTGACCAGCCGCTGGACGCCTCGGCGGTGCACCCCGAAGCCTATCCGGTGGTTGAGCGCATCGTGGCCAGCACCGCGCGCCCGATCAAGGCGCTGATCGGTGACGGCAGCTTCCTGCGTGGCCTGAAGGCCGAGCAGTTCACAGATGCCACCTTCGGCGTGCCGACCGTGCGCGACATCCTGAAGGAACTGGAGAAGCCGGGCCGCGATCCGCGTCCGGAGTTCAAGGCGGCGCGCTTCGCCGAGGGCGTCGAGGACATCAAGGACCTGCGCGAGGGCATGGTGCTGGAAGGCGTGGTCAGCAACGTGGCGGCCTTTGGCGCCTTTGTCGATATCGGCGTGCACCAGGACGGCCTGATCCACATCTCGGCGCTCTCCGATACCTTCGTGAAGGACCCGCGCGACGTGGTCAAGGCCGGCGATATCGTCAAGGTCAAGGTGCTGGAGGTGGACGTGGCGCGCAAGCGCATCGCCCTGACCCGGCGCCTGGACGACACCCCCGGGCAGGCCACCAGCCGCCCGGGCCAGCGTGATGACCGCGGCCAGGGGCAGGGGCCGCGCCGCGACGCAGGCGGCCAGAACCGCGGGCCAACCCGGGGCCAGGGCAATGGCGGCCGTCCCGCTCAGTCCGCGCCCCCGGCCAACAACGCCCTGGCCGAGGCCTTCGCCCGCGCCAAGCGCAGTTGAGGACCGTGTCCCCCGTCACGCTTGATTCGTGGCGGGGGACTTGTCGATTTTCCCCGTGATTGCGCACACTTGCGCCTGAGGGGGGCGTTTGGCCTCCCCGCTGTCGCTGGGGAGGGCCATGACGCCAGCAGGACCCGTTGTCTTCGTTGAGGGCTGCAGCGTTGTGCTGCGGCTGCTGCCCGCCTGTGCGGGCCGGGGACCGGATTGATGGCGGGCCAGGGAAACAACGGCAACGGGCTGCTCGAGCGGCGCCTGCAGGAACTGGCAGAGGAGCGCCGGCGCCTGGCCATGATCATCGACGGCACCGCTGCCGGTACCTGGGAATGGAACGTGCAGACCGGCGAAATGCGGGTCAATGCGCGCTGGGCGGAGATTGTCGGCTATCGCCTGGAAGAGCTGGAGCCGGTGTGCCAGAAGACGTTCCTGAAGCTGGTCCACCCCGACGACATCGTCCTGTCCGACGCGGCACTCGAGGATCACTTCGAAGGCCGCAGCGACAACTATGTCTGCCTGCTGCGCATGCGCCACAAGAATGGCCAGTGGATATGGATCCACGACCGTGGCCGCGTGTTCGAATGGGACGGGCAGGGACGACCGCTGTGGATGGCCGGTGCGCACGCCGACGTGACCGAGCTGCAGCAGGCGCGGCAGGATGCGGCCGAGAGCCGGCAGCGATTGCAGGCCGTGGTCGACGCGTCCGATGAGGTGGCGGTGATCGCGACCGATACCGAAGGCACCATCACCCTGTTCAATACCGGCGCGGAACGCCTGCTGGGTTACAGCGCGGAAGAAGTGGTCGGCCAGCGGCGACTGGGTGATTTCCACGATCCGGACGAGCTGGCGGCCTGGCTGCGTCCGCTGGCGGCTGCGGACGGAAGCCTGCCGGGCGCGTTTGAAGCACTCAGCGCCCGCGCCGATGAGCAGACCTATTCACGGCAGTGGACACTGCGGCGCAAGGATGGCCAGCCACGCCAGGTGCGCTTGTCGATCAGCCGCATGGATGGTGCCGGCGGCGCGCGGATCGGCTATGTCGGCATGTCCATCGACATCACCGAGATCCTGCAGGCGCGCGCCGAAGCACGCCTGTCGGCAGAGAAATTCGCCGGTGCGTTCACGTCGGCGGCGCTGGGCATGGCGCTGGTGTCGCTGGAAGGACGCTGGCTGGACGTCAATGACGCACTGTGCCGGATCCTGGGCTACCCCCGCGAAGAACTGCTGCAGGTTGATTTCCAGCGCCTGACCCACCCCGATGACCTGCAGACCGACCTGGCCCTGGTGCAGGATCTGCTGGCCGGGCGGCGCAGCCACTACCACCTGGAAAAGCGCTATCTCGATCGCGACGGCAAGGTGATCTGGGCGCGGCTGTCGGTGTCGCTGGTGCGCACCGAGCACGGTGAACCGCTGCATTTCGTGTCGCAGATCCAGGACATCAGCGCCCAGCGCAGCAGCGAGCAGCGCCTGTTCGAGAGCGAGCAGCGCAGCCGTATCACGCTTGATGCGGTTGCCGACCTGGTGCTCAGTGTCAGCCTGGATGGCCGTATCGACTACGCCAATGCCGCCGCAGTACGCACCCTGGCGGGTGATGGCGCGCTGTCGCTGGCCGGGCACAAGGTGCAGGACGTGCTGGCACTGACCACCGAATATGCGCCCGGCTCGGTACTGGATGTGTCGGTCCTGCTGGATCCGGAAAGCAATGCGGTGGACCTGCACGCCGATCTTCTGCTGCGCCTGGGCACGGCCACGATCCCGGTCGACCTGACCCGTGCCTGGCTGCGCGATGATGAAGGTCATGTACGCGGTGCAGTGTGGGTACTGCGTGATGACACCCAGCAGCGCGCGCGCCAGCGCGAAGCGCGCCATCTGGCCGAGATCGATCCGCTCACCGAGCTGAGCAACCGTCGCGGTTTCGAGGTGCATCTGCAGCAGGCGATCACCCGCGTCGAGCGAACTGGCCAGGCCGCGTCGTTGATGTACATCGACCTGGACCGCTTCAAGCCGGTCAACGACACCTGGGGCCATCTGGCTGGCGATGCCGTGCTGTGGGCGGTGGCCAGCGTGCTGCGCCACGGTGTGCGCGATTCGGACGTAGTGGCGCGTCTGGGCGGCGACGAATTCGCAGTGATCCTGTCCGGCTGCACGCCGCGTCGTGCCGCGCGCATCGGCGGTGAACTGCTGCACACCCTGGCATCGCTGTCGATTCCGTGGGACCGGGACCGCCTGCATGTGGGTGCCAGCATCGGTATCGCGCCATTGGCGGGTGGGATGAGCGTGGACCAGGCCGTGGCAGCGGCTGATGCCCAGTGTTACCGGGCCAAGGCAATGGGTCGCAACAACGTACAGGTGCAGGGCGAGGCCAGTGAGCTGCCCGGCGATGATTCCGAAGCCGCCGAAGGCTGATCTCAGCCTGTGAGAGGGCGTGCGCGAATACTGCGCGCACATCCACTCATGCAGGTGATCCCATGAAGGTCTGGAACCCGGTTGCGATGCGGGCCTACGCCCCGGCGATGGTTGGCTGGTGCCTCGCGCTGGCCGCCTGCCTGCGTGCGGAACAGCTGCGAGGCGACCTTCACGCACAGGCCCTGCTGCCGGTACTGCAGGGCGGCGCGGTCGCCCTGCTGGTGTTCACGCTGTCCTGTATCGGTGCCGCCAGCATCGTGCTTTGGCGGACGGGCAGGAACGCGGTGGAGTGATGCAGTGGATGGTCACCGCATCCTCCACGTCATGTTGCGTCAGCGCAGTACTTCATCCGAACTGACCAGCTGCACGTCGTGCATCAGGTTGAGGTAAGCCTCGTAGTAGCCCTTGTGCGAGGCACCGACGATGGTCAGCATGCGGGTGCCTGGATGCTGGCCCAGGATGTCGCGCATGTTGGCGACCATGCGCAGGTTGCGGGTTTCCCAGTAGCCCACGTAGTTGCGGCCGAAGCCTTCCGGCGAGGGCTCGACGAGGGTCGCGCCGAAATCGCTGTTGAAGGCCACCATCGCGGCTGCGGGGGCGTTGTAGGCGCGATACATTGCGAGCAATCCATCCGGTTGAGCAAGATTGGCCTCCAGTCGTTCATCGGCCGCCCTGCGCGCTTTGACGAAGGAATTGTCCCAGGCACCGCGTATGGCGGCAGCGTAGGCCTTCTGCTGCGATTCCGGTGTTGGCGAATCTGCAGTGTGGTCGTCGACCGACCACAGGCGCTCCAGCCCCAGGCGTGCCGCAAGTACGCCGGCCACCAGTCCGGCCTCGTTGCGGCGGGCCATGCGCGTGTCGAGGAACTGCACCAGCTCCGGTGTCAGGCTGTCCGAAGCACGTCGCTCTTCCCTGGACAGCCGCAGCCATTGGACGACTGCCGAGCTGCTTTCGCCCGCGGCCAGGAACACGGCGGCCAATCGGCGCCGCTGGGCAGCGGTCGGCGCCTTCGGCCAATCCGCAAGCAGGCGTTCCATCTCCACGTTGGCGCTGGGCGCGTCCAGGCCGGTGGCGGCCTGCGCCGGTGCCGGATCGACGCAGTAGTCCGCTACGCTCTCCGCGTATCGGGCCGGATTGCGGCGCATGAAGTCACACTGCAGGCCGGACAGGTTCTCCACCGCGATCGCGGTGGGCCGCCAGGCTTCCAGGCGCTGCAGCAGAGGTTCCAGCATCGCCGGCGTGAAGGTCTCCGGCAGGCTGGACAGGTGCGGGCTGCCCAGCACCAGCACTTCGTTCGGGCGTCCTGCGGGTGGTCCCTTCAGCTGGTCGGGGTGGAAGGCGGGTCGATAGGCGGCGTCGTTGGCCAGCGCGCTGCTGCTGCACAGGGCCAGGAAGAGAAGGCTGGCAAAGCGAGGGAACATGCGATCTCCATGTCGATAAGCATCCTGCGGGACCTTCATGCTGGTCATTTTCTCCTGCTGGGGAATCCCGCATTGGTCATGTAAACCTTTCTGCCTTGAGCTGCATCCTTCTGCTGAGCGATGCTGCACGCAATGCCCAGGCGATGCAGAAGATGACATTGGACGACTGGACCATCGACAGTCCGCGGCTGCACCTCCGGCCTTTCACGCCCGGTGACGCCGACGAGGCATTTGTGGCAATCACACCCGGGCTGACCCGCTACATGGCGTTTGAGCCGCCACCCTCGAAGGAGGCGTTTGCTGCCGTCTGGCGGACGTGGCTGCTTACCATCGCCGACGGGACCGACATCACGTTGGTGATCCGCAGGCGCGGGGATGGGGTATTCCTTGGCCTGGCAGGCCTGCATCGAGCCCGTGAAGCAGAACCCGAACTGGGCATCTGGATCGCAGAAGTGATGCATGGGCACGGCTATGGCCGCGAGGCAGTGGCGGCGGTGTGGTCGGCGGCCTCCGGGCGCCTGCGCTGTGCTGCGTTCCGCTACCCGGTGGCGGAACGGAACCGGTCCAGCCGTGCACTGGCTGAGTCCCTTGGTGGGCAGGCTGTGGCACGTGAGCGGGGCGTGAAGTACACGGCAATCGTCTACCGCATTCCGGCTGCAATGCACAGAGTTGCGACGGACGTCGCGGAATCCCGCTAAAGCGGCCGACGGCGTCGCCGATACTCCCTCTGGATCCCGCTCCAGTCACCCGCCGCAGGACCCCAGGCTGCCCCCGACGGGCGGTCCGCGCAGTGTGTTCCGCCGCTTCCAGATGCCGATCGCACCCGCAGCAGACGTTCTTGGCAGTCGCTCGAGAGGTGCCCGTTGGCACCTGTAGTCCCTGGCAACTGATGTTGCCGCCGGGCATCCCGCCCGTCGGGTCACAACCGCTTACCGGACACCGAGGATCAGACAATGCTCATTCCAGGCTTCACGGCAGGCGCGCAGGCGCCGGCCGAGCTGCATACCCGTTGGTCGCCGTGGCGTGCGCTGCTTGGCGTGCTGGCGCCGCAGCAACGCACCAGCACAGAGGCGGCGATGACCGACCGCACCGAGCTGGAAGCGCAGGTGGCCGCGCTGCATCGCGTGCAGGCCGTCATCGAGTTCGCGCTCGACGGCACCATCCTGCGGGCCAATGACAATTTCCTGCAGGCGATGGGTTACCGGCTGGAGGAGATCCAGGGCAAGCATCACTCCCTGTTCGTCGACCCCGAGCAGGCGCGCAGCGCGGAATACCGCGACTTCTGGGTACGCCTGGGGCGTGGCGAATATGACGCCGGACAGTACCGCCGCTTCGGCAAAGGTCAGCGCGAGATCTGGATCCAGGCTTCGTACAACCCGGTGCTGGACCGCCAGGGGCGGCCGTACAAGGTGGTCAAGTTCGCGACCGACATCACCGCGCAGAAGCTGCAGGCGGCCGACTCGGCGGGGCAACTGGCCGCGATCGCCAAATCGCAGGCGGTGATCGAGTTCAGCATGGATGGCCGCATCCTGTCGGCCAATGACAATTTCCTGGCCGCTACCGGCTACAGCCTGGACGAAGTGCGCGGGCAGCACCATTCGTTGTTTGTCGAGCCTGAGCATCGCAGCAGCGTCGAGTATCGCCAGTTCTGGGAGAAGCTCGGGCGCGGCGAATATGACGCCGGCCAGTATCGGCGCCTGGGCAAGGGCGGGCGCGAGGTCTGGATCCAGGCATCCTACAACCCGATCCTGGACCTCAATGGCAAGCCGTTCAAGGTCGTCAAGTACGCCACCGACATCACCGCGCAGGTGCACGAGAACCAGGCCATGCAGCGCGCCGTGGCGCAGACCCGCGAGGTGGTGGCTGCCGCCAAGCAGGGCGATCTGACCCAGCGCGTGGCCACCGCCGACAAGAACGGGTCGATCGCCGAACTGTGCGAAGGCGTGAATTCGCTGGTCGAGGCGATGGCCGCGATCATCGGCCAGATCAAGTTCGCCGCGGACACCATCGCAGTCGGCGCGACCGAAATCGCACAGGGCAACAGCGACCTCTCGCAGCGTACCGAGCAGCAGGCGGCCTCGCTGGAGGAAACCGCTGTGTCGATGAAAGGCCTGGCCGAGACCGTGCAGCGCACGGCCACCAACGCGCGCCAGGCCAGCCAGCTGGCCGGTGGAGCGGCCGACGTCGCCGCTCGAGGCGGCACTGTGGTGCATGAAGTGGTCGAGACGATGGCGGTGATCAATGCCTCGTCGCGGCGCATCGTCGACATCATCGGAGTGATCGACGGCATCGCCTTCCAGACCAACATTCTCGCGCTGAACGCAGCGGTGGAGGCTGCGCGTGCCGGTGAACATGGCCGCGGCTTTGCCGTGGTCGCCACTGAGATCCGCGAGCTGTCGCAGCGTTCGGCCAGCGCAGCCAAGGAGATCAAGCACCTGATCGATGAGTCGGTTGCCAATGTGGGCGCCGGCACGGCGCAGGTTGAGAGCGCGGGCCGTACCATGGATGAAATCGTGACCAACGTGCGCCGGGTCAGTGACCTGATGACTGAAATCAGCACGGCCTCGCAGCAGCAGAGCGACGATATCCAGCAGATGAATCATGCGGTCGACCTGATCGATCAGGGCACCCAGCAGAACGCGGCCCTGGTCGAGGAGGCGTCGGCGGCGGCGCGGAGCATGGAAGAGCAGTCGGCGCAGCTGCTGCAGACCGTGGCCAGTTTCCGCGTGCAGGGCGGGGCCGGGCACCGGCACGGAACAGCGGGGCTGCACGCGGTCTAGGCGCGGCGACCGGACGGGTCTTCCTTGCTATCGGTGTCGCCGCGTACGCAGTTGCGACCGGCATGTTTGGCGCGATACAGGGCCTGGTCGGCGCGTTCGACCAGGTCGCGCGGATCGCGGTCTTCGCCGGGTGCCTGCCAGGCCACGCCGATGCTGATGGTAACGGTGGCCTCGGGGGCGGGCAGGGCTGCGGCTTCAACCGAAGCGCGCAGCCGTTCGCCCAGGCCCAGTGCGTGGGCGGCATCGGGCGAGGGTAGGGCGGCGATGAATTCTTCGCCGCCATAGCGCGCCAGCAGATCGTCACCCCGTTGCAGGCAGCCATCAAGAATGGCGGCGACCGACTGCAGGCGACGATCGCCCTCCGGATGGCCATAGGTGTCATTGAGCCGTTTGAAGTGGTCGATGTCGATCATCAGTACCGCCAGCCCGAGTCCCTGGCGGCGTGCGCGGCCACGGGCATTGCCAAGAGATTCGTCGAAGCTGCGGCGGTTGCCCAGCCCAGTCAGCGGATCGCGCCGCGCCAGCGTTTCCAGCTCATCGCGCTGGCGCTGGATCTCCACCTGGCTCAGCACGCTGCGCAGGGCATAACCGAGCATGGCACCAATGAAGCCCACCGTGGCCAGGGTGGGCTGCAGGCGCGCGACCAGCAGCGCCACCATCATCAGCAGCAAGGGCAGCATCAACGGCACGCCGGCGTCGACGATGTGGCGCAGGCTGCGCGATACCTCCACCGCCGGATAGCGGCGCTTGCTGGCGGCCATGACGGCCAGCACCACGAACAGTCCGCTGATCAGCAGGTCCCCCCAGTTGCCGTCAGGCAGCTGCGGCTGGTAGGTGTTGATGTAGAACGCCAGCAGGAAATAGCCCAGCGCGTAGATCGCAAGTGTCCGGAAAAAATCGCGGCGGTCGGGATTGTCCTCGGCCAGGAAGCGGATCAGCGCGAAGCAGAACACCAGGCTGTTCTGTAGGTTGCTCATGGCGTTCAGGCATTGCGTCCACAATGCGGCGTTGAAATGCGCCATCGCCCGCGTGTGCCCGAAGTACAGCAGCCACAGCAGTGCGATGATCAGCAGGTCCACCGCGCGGATGCAGCGGTTGCCGCCGCCCGGGCTGGCGGCCACGTAGGTCAGGGGGATGCGGTAGAACACGTACAGGATCAGCGAAGACACGGTCATCTGCGCAGGATCGAGGCCGGCCACATTGCGGTACAGCAGGGCGAGCAGGGCCAGCGAGAACAGGCCCACGGCAGCGCCCAGCGTCCGCCATTTGCAGGCCGCCTGGCGGCTGTCACGCGCACGCCGCACGCAGGCCAGTGCAGCCAGCAACGGCGCAGTGATCAGCATCAGGTAGGAGCCGACCGGGTCCTGCGGGCCAACAAAGGCAATGACGAGCGCGTGCGTGACCAGAAAAAACAGTGCCGCACGCAACGTCATGCATTCCCCCGCCCCCAGCTCCGGCTGGGATCACGATAGGCAGAAGCACGTGTGGCTTGCAAGAAAAGTGTGCGCTGCGTCTATTCCAAAGCTTGCCGGAAGTCGCAGTTGTGTTTCAGCATGGTGACGCGGAGCCTTCGACGCGGGCGTACATCCAGAAGTCACGGGGCTGTCCTCGAACCCGCCGGTAAGCGCGCAGCAGGCCTTCGCGCTGCATGCCGATGCGTTCCAGCACGGCGATCGAGCGGGCGTTGCTGTCCAGGACAGTCGCCTGGATTCGGACCAGAGCGAGTGCGGCATGGCCCCATTCGAGCACCGCGCGTGCTGCGTGCGTGGCCAGTCCCTGACCCTGCCAGCGCGGATCGAGATCATAGGCAAGTTCGCCGCGGCCATGCGACAGGTCGATTCCGTTCAGGCCAACGGTGCCGATCAGCTGGCTGTCGGCGCCCACCAGCGCCCAGCGCTGGTCCGTTGCCGTGGGCAGGTAACCGGCGATCTGGCAACGCAGTGCCCTTTCGGAAACGTCGCCCCAGCTGGTGTGCTCGGTCACGCCCGGCAGCGAGAGATAACGGGCCCAGGCGGCAGCATCATCCACGTGCAGTGGACGCAGCCGTGCGGGCAGGGTGGCGGGGAGCGTGGGCAGGGCGGGCGTTGGCATCGTCGCCAGTGTTGGCGCTCCGGTCCTGAAAATGCAAAAGGCCAGGTCGGGGACCTGGCCTTTGATGCAGTGGTGCCGGTGAAAGGACTCGAACCTTCATGGGGTCACCCCCGGCTGATTTTGAGTCAGCTGCGTATACCATTCCGCCACACCGGCAGGCAGCGTGCGAGTGTAACCGAGGTCGGCACGGCTTTCATAGTGGGGAGGCCGATCGGGGCGCGTCCTGTCGGCTTCGGCCCTGTCATGGCTATACTGCGTCGGCTTGAATGCCTCCAGGAGCGGTAGCCGATGACAGTGTTGCAGGACCTGAGGGTGCTGGTGGTCGAGAACGACGAGATGAGTGCCGCACTGCTGCAGATGCAGCTGGTGCATGCCGGTGCGACGGTGGTGGGGCTGGCCGCGAGCGTGGCTGAAGCGCTGCGCCTGCTGCAGGCGTCGACCCCGGACGTGGCCCTGCTCGATTACCGCCTGGCCCGCAATGAGACCAGCGAGCCGGTGGCTGCGGCACTGTCGGCGCGCGGAGTGCCGTTCGTGCTGGCCACCGGGATGCAGGCCGAGCAGCTGCCCGAGCCGATGCTGGCCGGCGTGCTGCTGGTCAAGCCCTATCTCTCGGCAGATCTGAGCCAGGCGCTGGTACGCGCAGTGGGCCGCGCCAGCGCCAGCGCCTGATTGGCGCGTGCTGAAGCGGTGGGCGTATCCTGCCCGGGCCTGAATGCTCAGGCCTACAAGGAGAGTGGCATGAAGAAGTGGATCAAGCGCATGGTAGCTGCGGGTGTCCTTTCGATGGCGGTCTTCGGTGGTACGGCCTCTGCTGCGTGGTGTGGCCAGCCCTGTTTCCAGCTCTACAAGAGCTGCATCGCGCGGGGTGGAGAGGTCGAACAATGCCTGCAGGAACAGGCCTTCTGCGAAGAGGCGATGTGCGGCGGCAATCCCTGATCCATGAACCCCGCCCAGGCGGGGTTTTTCATCTGTGCGCGGTGTTCAGCCCGCTTCTTCGTATACGTAGCGGATCTCCTCGCGGTCGTCGAGGATGCGGTACTGCCGCGCCAGGTCATCCGGATCGGGATTGAGCCAGGCATCGAGGTGTTCCTTGCGGATGGGAACGACGCCGCGGTCATGGCCCGCAGCGGCGACGTCGTGCGGAGGCGTGTCGGTGATCGTGGCAAATGACAGGAGGCGACCTTCCGGTCCTTCCCATTCCGCCCACAGGCAGGCCAGCAGCAGGTCGCGCGGGGGATCGGGCCGGAACTCCAGCACCACGTCCTGATCCTTCTCATCGGCACCCAGCGTACGGCAGGCGATGGCGTGGCGTGGCACGTGCTCATAGAACGCCTGCACCACCACCACGCCGTGGCGCAGCCCGAACGCACCGCGCCAATAGCCTTCCAGGCTGTCGCGCCGCGCGTTGTAGGTGCCCGGATATAGCACGTCGTTGCGCGCAGGCTTGTCCGGCAGCCGGCACTGGTAGCGCATCGGCTTGATCACGCGTTTGCCGCTCTCGCTGACCATCACCGGTGCGTAGGTACCGGGGAAAATACGGTTGTCGCGCGGCAGCAGCTGCACCCGGTGCAGATCTTCCAGCCGAGCCTGCGCACGATCGATGCGGTTGCCGGCCACGCGCAGGTCGTTGCGTGCCTTCTGGGTGGGGCGGGTCGCCAGCGTGGCATTGGCAATATCGCGTCGCTCGCGCTGGCGGGCCAGCTCCGCTTCCAGATCCTGGCGTTCCTGCGCATGCCACTGCTGGATTTTCGCGACGATGTCGCGGCCCTGCTCGGTGCGCGCGCCGGCGAAGCCGTCATCCATCGCCTTGGGAGTTCTGGGGCGCTTCTTGCCAGGATCGTGCGCGTACAGCTCCGCGAATTCTTCCAACGACAGGATGGCGCCGAACTCGCGCACCAGCTTGGCGTAGTCGGCGCGGATGAGGGCGGAATAGCACATGGGAACTCTGCGGGCGTGGGTCGCAGCAGCTGCGACATGGATGAGGCAGGATAGCCCGACCTACAGGGAGATAGCGCATGAATGATTCCGTCGCCTGCCAGTTCCGCGACGCCGTGCCCACGGTCGAAGACTATTGCCAGCTGCGTGTGCTGGCGGGCCTCAGTGCCAAGAGCCAGGAGGCGGCGGCACGCGCGCTGCCCAATACCCTGTATGGAGTGTGTGCCTACCAGGGTAACGAGCTGGTGGCGATGGGGCGCATCGTCGGCGATGGGGGCTGCCACCTGCAGGTCTGCGATATCGCTGTGTTGCCGCGCCTGCAGGGTCAGGGCCTGGGCAAGGAAGTGATGCGTCGCCTGGAGGGCTGGATGCAGGCGAACCTGCCGCCGTCGGCATACGTCAGCCTTCTGGCGGATGGTGAAGCGCACCGGTTGTACGCGCAGTTTGGTTTCGCACCCACCGCACCTGCATCGATCGGGATGTATCGCCGGTTCTGAGGTGTGGCCGAGTTGAAGCCATCCACGCATGGCGTGGATCTACTGGGCCAACCGGCCGCCGGATCCATCCCGGCCCTGCAGTAGATCCGCGCCATGCGTGGATAGGGCCTTCCCAGGAATCACAGGCAAAGAAAAACCCCGGCCGAAGCCGGGGTTTTAAAGAATTGGCGTCCCCACGGGGATTCGAACCCCGGTCGCCACCGTGAAAGGGTGATGTCCTAGGCCTCTAGACGATGGGGACGCACGAAAACTTCAAGTTGTAGATCCTTCGACGGCCTAATGTCGAAGTGGTGGAGCCAAGCGGGATCGAACCGCTGACCTCCTGCATGCCATGCAGGCGCTCTCCCAGCTGAGCTATGGCCCCAATGAAACTCCGGATGATCTGCCGGGAGCAGAGTCCGTTTTGAAACTGGCGTCCCCACGGGGATTCGAACCCCGGTCGCCACCGTGAAAGGGTGATGTCCTAGGCCTCTAGACGATGGGGACGCACGAAAAACTTCAAGTTGTAGAACTTTCGACGGCCTAATGTCGAAAGTGGTGGAGCCAAGCGGGATCGAACCGCTGACCTCCTGCATGCCATGCAGGCGCTCTCCCAGCTGAGCTATGGCCCCGTGTTACCGAGCCGCCTATCATACCTGCGTGTTCACGTTTGTGGAAGCTTTTTTTGAGCTTTTTTCGTTCCGGTTCAACCGCGGCCACGAGGGCAGGGGAACCGCAACGCCACAACCTGAATGCCGGTAGGCGGTGAACAAAAAAGACCCGGTTATCGGCCGGGTCCTCGTTGTTCGTGATGAGTGGCGTCCCCACGGGGATTCGAACCCCGGTCGCCACCGTGAAAGGGTGATGTCCTAGGCCTCTAGACGATGGGGACGCAATTCTCATCAATGTTCTTTAGCGACCTTTCGACGGCCTAATGCCGAAAGATTGGTGGAGCCAAGCGGGATCGAACCGCTGACCTCCTGCATGCCATGCAGGCGCTCTCCCAG
This sequence comes from Stenotrophomonas sp. 86428_Sma, assembly GCF_056481585.1. Lineage (NCBI taxonomy): Bacteria > Pseudomonadati > Pseudomonadota > Gammaproteobacteria > Lysobacterales > Lysobacteraceae > Stenotrophomonas > Stenotrophomonas sp. 86428_Sma. The sequence goes on along the minus strand of NZ_CM151156.1, from coordinate 3,041,036 downwards.
CTGAGCTATGGCCCCACGTCGCTGAGGAGCGAAATAATAGCCTTGCCCCAGGGGGTTGGCAAGCATTTGTTGCACTTTTCTTCACGTGCGTTGCGAAGCCGATGTCAGTCGCCTTTCGCCTGTGCAGTGTCGTCGGTCAGTGCCGCCAGGATCGGGCACTGGTCCAGCGCGCCGTGACCTGGGCAGGCGTCGACCAGCAGCGAAAGTGCAGTGTGCATGCGTTGCAGCTCCGCCATCCGCTGTGCGATGTCCTGCAGGCGCGCCTGCGCGGTGTCGCGCACGCTGCCCATGTCCTGCGAATGGCGATCGCTCAATGCGAGCAGCTCGCCGATCTCTTCAAGGCTGAAGCCCAGCGCCTTGGCGCGGCGGATGAATCGCAGCCGGCGCAGGTCCTGCTCGCCGAAGATGCGGTAGCCACCCGCCGAGCGGGCCGCGGTCGGCAGCAGCTGCTGTCGTTCGTAGTAGCGCACCGTATCGATCGGTACGCCCGCCTGGCGGGCCAGTTGTCCAATGTTCATGGCGGATTCCTGCAGGGGCTGCCGACCATTGTGAAGCCTGGAGTCTGGTCGAGAGTCAAGGCTTGGCCCGGGTGCGCGCATTCAGCGCACTTTGCAACTTTCTTCATAGCCCCGCCGATGGACCAGTTCCTACCCTTCGCCTGAACCGGCCGTTCGATGGCCTGCAACGAACCGAGGAGGTGGTCTGTGGAAGGATTCAGGAACGAAGGATTCGTCGAGATCGCGGTGGTTGAATACCCGGGAGGTGATCCGTCTGCCGCCTCCGTACTGGCCGAAATGGCGCACGTTGCCAATCGCCTTGCCCAGCAGCAGCGTCGGCCGTTCAAGCGGGTGCTGGTCACCCGCTGGATCGTGCCGGCCAGCCAGACCGGGGTGCATCGTATTGCGGGTGCGGAAATGCTCGATGCGGCCATCCCGGCTGTGATCGCGGTTCCCGGCCAGATCAGTGCCGGCGCGTGCCTGCGCGCGGACGAGGTCCTGCTGGACTGGCTGCGTGCGCACTATGATGGCGGCAGTCTGCTGGCCGCCGCCAGTGATGGCGTCAGCGTGCTGGCACGTGCCGGGTTGCTGGCCGGGCGTACGGTCAGTGGCCCCGATCTCGGGCGCCATCCAGGCCTGCAGGCGCAGGCCGCGAGCTGGGTGCCGAGCGAGCGGGCGCTGGTGGATGACGGTGACCTGCTGACGGTCGGTGGGGCCCAGGCCTGGCGCTTCCTTGGCCTGCGATTGTTGTACCGGCTGCACGGGCAGGGCGTGGCCAGTGCGGTCGCACAGCAACTGGGCATCACCGTGCCCGCCACGATCCAGCAGGACCTGGAGCGCTTCAGCGCCAACTTCGCACATGGCGATCGTGATGTGCTGAAGGCACAGCGCTGGCTGCACACCACGGCGGCACGCGGCGCCACCCTTGCCGCGATCTGCGAGGTCTCCGGGCTGGAGCCGCGCACACTGCAGCGGCGGTTCCTCAAGGCCACCGGCCTGCGGCCGATCGAATACTGCCAACGGCTGCGCATCGCCAAGGCGCAGACCCTGCTGCAGCAGGGGGCGGGTATCGATGAGGTGGCGTGGGGTGTCGGCTACGCTGATCAGAGTGCTTTCCGCCGGCTGTTCCTGCGCATCGTTGGCATGACGCCGGCCAACTATCGGCGTCACGTCAGCAGCAAGCGTCGCGAGCGGCCCTTGATGCCGTCGGTGGCAGGCAGCCTGCGCGGGCTGCAATCGCCGTCGGTGATGCAACTGGGGCGCAGCGCGGCCTGATGTCGGCGGCATCGTCGCGCTTGCAACCGGAGCGCGACACTTCGACCATGCAGTCAGTGGACGATTGAACAGGTGGTCTGATGTCGAGCGTTGGGCCGGTGCCGATGCCGGTGGTGTTGATTCTCGTGTGCGTAGTGATTGCCATGGCCGTGGCACGTCTATGGCCACGCAGGAAGGACGGCGTGCCGCTGCCTTCTGCACCCAGCATGGTTCTGGACATGCTGCTGGTGGGCCTGCTGTGTGGTCGCATCAGCTTCGTGGCCTTGAACTTCGCGCTGTATCGCGAGGCGCCGTGGAGCATTCTGCAGATTGCCGATGGTGGCTACCACCTGGTGGTTGTCCTGGTTGCGGGATCGGCATGGGGGCTGTGGCGGGTGCGCCCATGGCGGGCGTTGCGCGCCCCGGTGCTGGGCGCAGCGTTGGCGGGTGTGCTGCTATGGGCGGGCGGCAGTCAGCTGCTGTCCGCATGGCAGGAGCGGCAGATGCCCTTGCCGGTACTGCAGGTTGCTGATCTGCAGGGGGGCAGGGTTGATCTGCAGCAGTTCCGGGGAAAACCGCTGGTGCTGAATCTCTGGGCGACCTGGTGCGGGCCCTGCCGGCGCGAGATGCCGGTCCTGGCTGCGGCGCAGCAGGCGCATGCGGACGTGCAGTTCGTGTTCCTCAACCAGGGTGAAACCCTTGAGGAGGTCCAGGGTTTCGTTGCGCGCGAACGGCTCCTGCTGGGCAACGTATTGCTGGACGATGACGCTGCGGCATCCACGGTACTGGGCGTGCAGGCCTATCCCTCGACCCTGTTCTTCGACGCCGAAGGGCGCCTGCGTGAACTGCACCTGGGCGAACTGACGGCAGCCGGTCTTGAACACAAACTGCGCCGGCTGCGGTAGCCTGCGCGGGCATCTCACTACGGAGTTCCCATGTTGTCGACTTCCCTGCGCACCGCCCCTGCGGTGCTGTTGCTGCCGGTCCTGCTGGCATTGGCCGCCTGCAGCCAGGCACAGACGCCACCGGGCAAGACCGCCGCGGCACCGGCAGCGAGCGCCACAGCCACGGCCAACAAGGGCGATCGCCCTGCGGTGCTGAAGGGCATCGAGAAGCATGGTTTCGAGGTCGTCGCAGAATTCGATGCCCCCGGTGGCCTGCGGGGCTTCGCCGGCGTGGTCGGCGGCCAGCAGCCGGCAGCGGCCTATGTCACTGCTGACGGCAAGCACGTACTGGTCGGCAGCCTGTTCGATGCGGAGGGCAACGATGTAGCCGCTGAGGCCGTTGAAAAGCTGGTGGCTTCGCCGATGTCGGCCAAGATGTGGACCAAGCTGGAAGCCAGCGCCTGGGTGCGTGATGGCAAGGCCGATGCGCCGCGCGTGGTCTACACCTTCAGCGATGCCAACTGCCCGTACTGCCACAAGTTCTGGGAAGCGGCACGGCCGTGGGTCGATGCCGGCAAGGTGCAGCTGCGTCACATCATGGTCGGCGTGATCCGCGAGGACAGCCCGGCCAAGGCCGCGGCGATCCTTGCCGCGCGTGACCCGAGCGCAGCGCTGCTGCAGAACGAGCACGATTTTGATCGCGGTGGCATCAAGGCGCTGCCGAACATCAGCCGCGAGATCGCTGGCAAGCTCGACGCCAATCAGGTGCTGATGATCGAGATGGGCTTCCAGGGCACACCGGGCATCCTGTTCCAGGACGCACAGGGCCAGGTGCAGCGTCGTGCGGGTCTGCCGCAGGGTGCCGATCTGCAGACGGTGCTTGGCCCGCGCTGAGTGGCGCCAGCCCCATGAAACATTGCGCAGGCCCGCATGGCAGCATGCGGGCCTGTCGCATTCCATGGCGGGCATTGCGGTTGCGGGCCCGCGCAACAGTGGTTCATCGTCACGTCTGAATCGTGACTGACATCAAGCATCCCGCCTTGATTCCAATCAAGGCCAAAAACGACAGGCGGATTAGCCTGTGACGCATGGAATACAGCGTCAATGCGCGATGGATGCCGCGCTCGCCACGCCCTGATCAGGGTCGGCTGGCACAGCCATTCACGACACTCTCACTCCGTGCTTGTTACCCAGACCGTTGCGGTCGCCACCTCTCTGGCAGCGCGGCCTTGATGGCGTCGACATCGGTGCGGGCAGGACAGTGTGATCGTCCTGTTGCCTGCCATGCGCAGGCTGGCCGGTGTCGTCGACGCAGTATCCGCATTTCCAGCAACGGCAGCACGAGGCCGGAGTGGCGCATGCGTGCGTCCCGTCTGCGTGCTGCGAACAGGGGTCGTCCAGGGAGGATGCAATGCGCGTGGCGGTACTGAGCCTGGCCTGTGTGACAGCACTGGCGATCACGCCGGCGTATGCACAGGTGGATGACAAGGAGGACTCGCAGGCGCTGCGTCGTGAGATTGCGGCCATGCGGCAGGCGCTGGAGGGCATGCAGCAGCGTTTGGACCGCCTTGAGCAGCGCGACGCAACCGTTGCGCCTGCTACAGCACAGGCACCCGCCGCCGTGGTCGCGCCTGCCAGCACTGCCAACCTGCTGCACCCCACCCAGGTACCGGGCGTGGCACAGCCGGTGCTGCCGCAGCGCGAATCGGTGGCCGATCCGTCCACCGCCGCGTCGCGACCGGACAGTGCGGCCGGCCCGACCGATCCGGATCTGAAGGGCTTCTTCGCCATTCCGGGTACTGACACGGTGATCCGTATCGGCGGCTACGCCAAGCTCGATGCCATCGCCGATTCGCGTGCAGCGGGGGATGAGGATCAGTTCATTCCCTCGTCGATGCCGGTCGGTGGCAGTCATCGTGATGTCTCGAACTTCAACATCCATGCCAAGCAGACCCGCTTCAGTTTCGAGGCGCGACGTCCGACCACGCACGGCAACCTGCGCTTCTACCTGGAGAACGACTTCTTCGGCAGTAGTGACGGCTACGAATTCCGGCTGCGCCATGCCTATGGCCAGCTCGGCAATACCTATGCCGGTTACGGCTACTCCAGCTTCATGGATCCGGACAGCCTGCCCGATACATTGGACTTCGCAGGTCCCGGCGGTGCCGGCTACCTGCTGGTGGCAGGCATCCACCACAGCTTTGCGATGGGCAAGGGCAACACCCTGACCGTCGCCGCCGAAGATCCGAAGACCGAACTGGCCGGCGCCAGCGATGAGCGAGCGGCAGTGAACCGCCTGCCCGACGTGACGGTGACCGCGCGCATGGAGCGCGACTGGGGCCACCTGCAGCTGGGTGCGGTGGCACGCAGCCTGGCCTATGACGGCGATGGCGAGCGCGACCGGCGTATGGCCGGTGGCCTGCAACTCAGCGGTTCGGCCTCGGTAGGCGAGCGCGACCTGCTGCTGTTCGGTGCCCTCGGCGGGCGCGGCCTCAGCCGTTACACCGCCGACCTGACCGGCTCCGGGCTGGACGCGGTGGTCGGTGCCGATGGCCGCCTTGATGCGCTGGACCTGCACGGTGGGTTCGTTGGCTACACCCACTACTGGTCCGAGCTGTGGCGTTCGAACCTGATCTTCGGCCAGCTGACCCTGGAGCGGAATGCTGCATTGGCAGCCGACGCATTCCGTCAGAGCCGCTACGGCGTGTTCAACCTGATCTGGAGCCCGGCACCGTCGTGGACGATGGGCATGGAGCTGCTGTACGGCCGCCTGGAACAGCAGAGCGGCGCGCGCGGCGACACGGTCCGGGTGCAGGGCAGTCTGCAATACAACTTCATCAAGTAGGCGCCAGCGGTCGTACGCCAGCGTAACCGTCCCCACGCCCGGTTGTACCGGGCTCATGCCAGTACAGGAGATTGTCATGGCAGAAGCAAAGAAAATCGGGGTGGTCGGAGCCACCTTCCTCGTCGCCGGCAACATGATGGGCTCAGGCGTGTTCCTGTTGCCGTCCAGTCTGGCCAAGATCGGCACCGCCTCGATCTGGGGCTGGCTGATCACCACCGCCGGTGCGCTGCTGCTGGCCTTCGTGTTCGCCAAGCTGGGCAAGCTGGCACCCAAGGCGGGCGGCCCCTATGCCTATGCGCGTGACTGGTTCGGGCCGTACATGGGCTTCCAGACCAATACCATCTACTGGTTCGCCAACTGGATCGGCAACGTCGCCATCCCGATCGCGGCGGTGGGCTACTTCAGCTACTTCTTCCCGATCCTGTCCGAGCCGCTGGTGCGCTGCATCGCGGTGTTGGTGCTGGTGTGGGCGCTGAGCTTCGCCAACATGATCGGCCCGGCCTTCGTCAGCCGCGTGCAGACGGTCACCACCAGCTTCGCGCTGGTGCCGATTCTGGGCATCGCCATTTTCGGCTGGTTCTTCTTCGATGCCGACATCTTCAAGGGCGCCTACAACGTGTCCGGTGAATCCAACTTCGGCGCGATCTCCAGTGCCGCGGCACTGACCCTGTGGGCCTTCATCGGCGTCGAATCCGCTTCGGTGACTGCCGGCGTGGTGGAGAATCCGGAAAAGAATGTGGCCCGCGCCACCCTGGCGGGCGTGTTCCTGGCTGCCATCGCCTACATCGCCAGTTCGTCGGTGATCATGGGCATGGTGCCCAATGGCGAGCTGCAGACCTCCGATGCTCCGTTCGCACTGGCTGCCGCCAAGGCCGTCGGTGGCTGGGGCGGCGCGCTGGTGAGCCTGTGTGCCTTCATCGGCGCTGCCGGTTCGCTGGGCGGCTGGATCCTGCTGACCGCACAGAGTGCCAAGGCGGCCTCCGATGATGGCCTGTTCCCGAGCATCTTCAGCAAGACCAACAAGGACGACGTGCCGGTCAAGGGCGTGCTGATCGTGGCGGTGCTGATGACCCTGGCGGTGCTGGTCACCTCCACCTCGGAAACCGCGTCGGCCCAGTTCGACGTGATCACATCGGCGGCGGTGGTGCTGACCCTGCTGCCCTACATCTACTCGTGCGTGGCCTGCTACTTCGTGGTCGAGCGTTCGCACACCCTGGTTCACACCGGTGCGTTCTGGACACTGACCAGCCTGACCGTCGTGTACTGCCTGTGGGCGATCTACGGCTCGTCGGGAACCATCGTGCAGTACGCCTTCCTGTTCGTGCTGTTCATCACCGTGTTCTATCCCTTCTTCAGCGAGGAGCGCCGCCAGCAGCGGCAGCGCGCCCGCGAGGCATCGGCCATCAGCGCCGGCGCCCAGCGTTCCTGAGTTAGTCAAGGAGAATCAACGTGTACTTCAAGTCCCTGGATTACCCGGTCATTGTCATCGACAACGACTACGAGTCGCCGCGCATCGGTGGCATCCTGATCCGCGCCCTGGTGGAAGAGCTGCGCAGCAACGACCAGCGCGTGCTGTGCGGCCTGAACCTGGATGATGCCCGCGCCGGTGCCCGCACCTACGTGGCGGCCTCGGCGGTGCTGATCTCGATCGACGGCAGTGAAGAGGTGGATGGCGAGTTCCAGCGCCTGACCGCCTTCCTGCGCGAGCAGAGCGCACGCCGCGCCAATCTGCCGGTGTTCCTGTACGGCGAGCGCCGCACCATCGAGAAGGTGCCGAGCAAGCTGCTCAAGTACATCCACGGTTTCATCTTCCTGTTCGAAGATACCAAGAGCTTCATCTCGCGGCAGGTGATGCGCGCGGCCGAAGACTACATGAAGAACCTGCTGCCGCCGTTCTTCAAGGCATTGATCCACCATGCGGCCGAGTCGAACTACTCCTGGCACACGCCAGGCCATGCCGGCGGCGTGGCGTTCACCAAGTCGCCGGTCGGTCGTGCATTCCATCAGTTCTACGGCGAGAACACCCTGCGCAGCGATCTGTCGATCTCGGTGCCGGAACTGGGTTCGCTGCTCGATCACACCGGCCCGATCAAGGACGCCGAGAACGAGGCCGCACGCAACTTCGGTGCCGACCATACCTTCTTCGTCACCAATGGCACCTCCACCGCCAACAAGATCGTCTGGCATGGCACGGTGGCGCGCGGTGACGTGGTGTTCGTCGATCGCAACTGCCACAAGTCGCTGCTGCACGCGCTGATCATGACCGGTGCGGTGCCGGTGTACTTCACGCCCAGCCGCAACGCGCACGGCATCATCGGCCCGATCAGCCTGGACCAGTTCACGCCGGAGTCGCTGCAGCAGCGCATCGCTGCCAACCCGCTGGCCAGCCAGGCCTACAAGGCCGGCTCCAAGCCGCGCATCGCGGTGGTCACCAACTCGACCTACGACGGCCTGTGCTACAACGCCGAGAAGATCGCCGACGAGATCGGCAGCGCGGTCGACTTCCTGCATTTCGACGAAGCGTGGTACGCCTATGCTGCGTTCCATCCGTTCTACGAGAACCACTACGGCATGGCCAAGGGCAAGCCGCGCGAGCAGGATGCGATCATCTTCACCACGCATTCCACCCACAAGCTGCTGGCCGCGTTCTCGCAGGCGTCGATGATCCACGTGCGCAACTCGGCGCAGCGCAACCTGGATGCCGAGCGTTTCAACGAGTCGTTCATGATGCACACCTCGACCAGCCCGCACTACGGGGTGATCGCGGCCTGTGACGTGGCCTCGAAGATGATGGAAGGCGACGCGGGCCGCTCGCTTGTACAGGAAATGCATGACGAGGCCATCGCCTTCCGCCGCGCGATGCTGCACGTGCGCGACGACCTCGGTCGCGACGACTGGTGGTTCAGCGTGTGGCAGCCGACCCAGGTCGAGCGCAGCCTGGACAAGGGCGATACGCCGGCACCGATGGTGGCCAAGCGCGAGGAGTGGTACCTGCAGCCGGATGCGCACTGGCACGGCTTCGAGAAGCTGGTCGACGACTATGTGCTGATCGACCCGATCAAGGTGACCCTGCTGACCCCGGGCCTGGCGATGGACGGCAGCATGGGCAAGCTGGGCATTCCGGCGGCGGTGCTGAGCAAGTTCCTGTGGGGCCGCGGCATCACCGTGGAGAAGACCAACCTGTACTCGGTGCTGTTCCTGTTCTCGATGGGCATCACCAAGGGCAAGTGGAGCACCCTGGTCACCGAGCTGATGGCGTTCAAGGAACTCTACGACCGCAACGCACCGCTGAGCCAGGCACTGCCGACGCTGGCTGCCGACTATCCGAATGCCTACGCCGGCTGGGGCCTGCGTGACCTGTGCGACGCGCTGCACGCGTTCAACCAGGAATTCGCCGTGGCCAAGGTGATGCGCGAGATGTACGTGGATCTGCCGACGCCGGTGATGACCCCGGCCGATGCCTACAACCACCTTGTGAAGGGCGAGATCGAACGGGTCGACATCGAGCAGATCAGTGGCCGCATTGCGGCGACCATGCTGGTGCCGTACCCGCCGGGCATCCCGACCATCATGCCGGGTGAGCGTTTTGGTGACAGCGACGAGCCGATCATCCAGTCGCTGCGCATCGCCCGCGAGCAGAATGCGCGTTTCCCGGGCTTCGAGTCGGACGTGCACGGGCTCATCATCGAGCAGGAGGGTGATGCGGTTTCGTACAAGGTGGAGGTGCTGAAGGCCTGACCGGCAACGGTCGGCCCCTCGGCGAACGATGGATACTGCGCGCGAGCAACGCATCCTGAAGTTCTCGATCGGGGTCACCCTGGCGGTCAGCGCGGTCGGCTTCATCGGTGGCCTGCTGGTGGGATCGCAGGCCATCCTGTTCGACGGCGTGTACAGCCTGGTCGACGTCGCCCTGACCCTGGTGTCGTTGTCGGTGCTGCGGCTGGTGGCGCGGGAACAGAGCCCGCGCTTCCAGTACGGCTACTGGCATCTGGAGCCGATGGTCGAGGCGCTGGGCGGGGTGATCCTGTCGCTGGCCTGCGTGTACGCGTTGGCCAACGCCGTGATCGGTTTGACCACGGGCGGGCACGAAGTGAAATTCGGGCCCGCGCTGTGGTGGGCGGCATTGCTGAGTGCCAGCAACCTGGCGATGGCGGCGTTCGTCGCGCAGCGGGCGCGGCATCTGCGCTCCGCGCTGTTGTGGCTGGATGTGCGCGGCTGGCTGCTGGGCGGGTTGATGAGCCTGGCGGTGGTGCTGGCCTTCGTGTTGGCGCTGGTCCTGCACGGTGGTGAGTGGCACCACTGGGTGCCGTACCTGGATTCGATCGTGCTGGCGTTGATCAGCCTGGCGGTGTTGCCGGTGCCGGCGCGGGGTGCCTGGAAGGCCATGCGCGAAGTGCTGCAGGTGGCACCGGATGATCTGGACCGGCGCGTGCAGCGGGTGATGCAGGCGTTCGTCGCCGAGCGTGGCTATGCCGGTTTCACCAGCCATGTGGCGAAGATGGGGCGGATGCGCTTCATCGAGATCCACGTGCTGGCCGACCCGGCCACGCCGCTGGGTTCAGTGGGCGAGGTCGATGCGATGCGTGACGAGATTGCAGTGCGGCTGGATGCACGGGGCAGCACGTTCTGGTTGACCATTGATTTCACCGCAGACCCAGCGTGGACGTGACCACGCTTCTGTAGAGTCGAGCTTGCTCGACTGCTTCTGGTCGGTGGAAGTCGAGCAGGCTCGAGTCCACGGAAACGCGCGATCGTTGCGCATGGCGGACTACTCTGTTGCACAGGACCCATTTGACCTCAACCGGAGTTGAGGTCACAGACTGCCGGCATCCCCCACGAGGCGCGCGGCATGAACCTGCTGACCACACCGGACCTCAGCCATGGCCTGCTGGAACTGTTCAATCCACCGGGCCTCTACGATCCTTCGGCCAACGGCTACTCACACGTGGCGGTGGTGCGCCTGCCGGCGCGGGTGATCCATGTCGCAGGGCAGGGCGGCGAGGATGCCCAGGGCCGCCTCTCGCCCAGCTTCGAAGAACAGGTCGGGCAGGCGCTGGACAACCTGCAGACCGCGCTGCGATCGGCGCAGGCAAGTCTGGCCGATGTGGCGCGGCTGCGCATCCTGGTGGTCGACCACGATGAGGACCGGCTGGGCATCATTGCCCACCAGGTGCGACGGCGCTGGCCGAACCGCGCGGCGCCCACCTGCACGCTGATCCCGGTGCCGCGACTGGCGTTGGACGGCATGCTGTTCGAGATCGAGGCGGAGGCCTACGCCGCCTAGCGCAGGTAGTACTCCACCGGCACCACCAGTTCCTGTGGTGCCTTCAGTTCATCGGGAATGGGCGGCAGCGGCTGCGCGCGACGGAAGGTCTGCAGCGCAGCGTCATCGAGCATCGGCTGGCCACTGGACTGCTCCAGCCGCAGCGCCAGCAGGCGACCTTCGCGGTCGATGCTGGCCCTGACCCAGGCAGTGCCCTGCTGCCGGCGCGAGCGCGCGGCGGCAGGGTAATAGCGGTAACGCTCCAGCCGCGCCATCAGGCGGGCTTCCCACTGGTCGCTGGCGGCGCCGGCCTGGAAGTCCGCCGGTGGCGCGTCTGGAGCGGGCGGCGCGGCCGTGATCGATGCCGGTGCGGGACTGGCATCGGTCGCGGCCGCAGGCGGGGCGACCGGCAGCGGCTTTCGACCCGTCCCGCCCGTTTCGCTGGCGGCCAACTCGCCCTCGCGCGCGGCGGTGGGCTTCGGTGGTGGCGGCGACTTGGTCGGTTGCGATGCACGCGCCTGCTGCGCCTGGCTGGGGGTATCGGCCTGGCGCTCCTCTACGGGCTGTGGCGGCGTGGCCGGTGCCAGCAGGCGCAGGCTGATGCGCATGTCCTGCTCCGGCGGTGGCAGCATCGGCGGCATTGCAACCCAGTGCACCAACAGCAGCAGGGGCAGCAGGTGCAGGACGACGGTGATCACGATCGCCTGCCAGTGTTGGCCGCGCTCACTCATCGTCCAGCACCCACAGCAGATCGGCATCAGCAGCACCGACGGTTTCATCCGGCGAAGCCAATGCGATCACCAGCGCAGGCGTATCCGGTGGCAGGTAGCCCGGCACCCCGGTGCCGCGCAGCACATGCCAGCGACCGGCTACCAGCATCGCGGGTGCGGGTGCTGCGGTCAGCACCTGTGCCATGCGCGTGTCGCGGGCCTGTTGCACGGCCAGCATCCCTTCCAGCATCGGTGCCGCGTCTGCGTGCTGGGCCAGAACCACATCCGACAGGCGTTGGTGGGCGGCGGGCACCGGGAACCGCACTGCATCAGCGGACGCCAGGTGGGCGTTGACCTCGACGCGCGCGAGATTGCCGCCGAACAAGGGGATGCCGGCAACGGTGGCGTCCTGCACCAGCCCGCCGTAGGCGGTCCACGGCCATCGTGTATCCCAGCCCAGCAGCTCCTGCAGGCGTGCACCGTCGGCATGGTTGCCCTTGGCCAGCCAGCGCTGCACCCGCTGCAGGCGCGGCTGGCGTTCGCTGGCAATCATCTCCAGCACCAGCGCGCCTTGTGGACGCTGCTGCTGCAGCGCGTGCAGCAGCCAGCGCTGGGCGGCATGATCACTGTCGAGGTCATGCCGTTCACCCAGCAGCAACCGCTGGGCGGCGGCAGTGCGTTGTACGAACGTAGATTCGTCCAGGATCCGGCCATTGGCGAGGTCGACCACCTTGCCGGGCAGCGGCTGCGCGCTGGCCATCGACGCGAGCGCGAGCAGGCACAGCGGCAGCCAGTGGCGGCTAGAACGCGACATTGACGCCCATCGAGATGGTGCGGCCACGGCCGTTGCCGCGGTCCAGGATCGGGCTGAAGATGCTGTCGATCGAGGCATTGTTGTCATAGGCCTTGTTCTGCAGGTTTTCGATGTTCAGCCACAGCGTGGTGTTCGGCTGGGGCTTGAAGCTGGCGTAGAAGTCCAGCAGCACGCCGGTGCCGCCGGTCTTGCGGGTCTGGAAGAAGTCGTAGCCTTCCTCGGTCGGGCCGGAGTACTCGGCGCGCAGGCCGGCCTGCACGCGCTGCTGCCACCAGCGGCCGCCCACGTCCAGCGTCCAGTAGCGGTCGGGCAGGGCGGTGATGTCTTCCAGGTTGACGAACTCGATGGCCGGCGCGCTGGTGCGCGAGCTGGTCCAGCTCAGCGTGGCGTGGTAGTGCTCGCTGGCGTAATGGGCTTCCAGTTCGATGCCGCGCATGCGCACCACGCCGGGGTGGTTCATCCAGCGCGTGGTGGCGCTGAAGTCGTCGGCGTCCAGCACATCGGTCCAGGCATTGAGCTGCGGATCGCTGTCGATCGGCACCACGAACGGTTCCACTTCCGGCGGATGCACGATCAGCAGGTACTGCGGCTTGATGTAGTCGCGGATGCGGTTGTCGAAGCGGGTGACCCGCAGTTGTGCCAGGTCACCGTCGACCAGCAGCGAGTCGGTGCTGAGGTTGGCGCCGAACTGCAGGTTGCGCGAGCGCTCGCGGCGCAGGAACGGATTGGCGCCGATGCCGTCGGCGACGCTGGCGTCCTCCAGCGGGATCTTCTCGAAGAACATTTCCTGCACGCGCGGCGGCCGCGACGTGCGCGAGACCTCGGCGAACAGCTGCAGCCAGTCGGTGGCCTGCAGTGAAACCGCCAGGCTCGGGCTGAGTGCGCGCTCTGTGCGACGCACGTCGATGTCGCCGCCATTGATCTCCGCGCACTGGCCGGGCACATCCGAGCACACCGGGATGTGACCACGGATGCCGAAGCGGTCCTGGCGCAGTCCTGCGGTCAGGGCATAGATGTCGTACTGCAGCTCCAGCGTGCTGAACACACTGTCCAGCTGGCTGCGACCCTGCGGGTTGGCACCGCGCAGGATGGGCGTATCGGCCACATAGATGTCCGATTGGTGCTTGATGCCGGTGTTCCAGCGCGCCTGCAGTGCACCGATGTCGAAGCGGCTGGTGTTGTCCACGGTCCAGCTGCTAAGGCTGCTGTGGGTGCGGCGGCCGATGTAGCTGGAGTCCTCCACCGGCGGGTAGAACAGCCGGGTCTTGTTGCTGGCGAAGGTCGCACGCAGGTCGATCCACGGCGAATAGGGTGTGTAGTGGTAACTGGCGCGCTGGTTGCGCGCGGAAATCTGCCACGGATAGTTGTGGTAGAAGTCGTTTTCGTAACGCATGTGGCTCAGGTCCAGCCGATGCTGGTCGCTGGGCTGCAGGCGCGCCTTCAACAGCCAGCTGCTGGGCTGCTGGCTGCCCGGATCGGCGTTGTTCTTCTGCCCGCGTGCGGTCGCGTATTCGCTGCTGCGGCTGCTGCTGGCGGCGGCCAGCAGGCCGAACTGGCGGTCGCCACCCTCTTCGCTGTGGCGCCAGGCACCGGCGAAGGTACGGCCACTGCCGTAGCCGTTGTTGCCGTGGCGGTAGCCCGCACGCAGGCCCCAGTCGCGCCCCTCGCCGAGCAGATCGTCGATGTCCAGCGTGCGGAAGTTGGCACTGCCGGCCAGCGTGCCGGCGCCATCACCACCGGCGACCGCACCGCGCTGCACGTCCACACCGGCCAGCAGGAAGGGATCGACATAGGCGAACGGGCCGCCCGAGCCGTGCCCGGCATTGTTGCGGAAGGTCTGGGTGACACCGTCGATCATGGTGTTGACCCGGCCGGCACCGGTCATGCCGCGGATATTGACCTGCAGGCCCGGCTGGCTGCGCGAATGGAAGCTGTGGGTGCCGGGCATCGAGCGCAGCAGGCTGTTGCCTTCCTGGCGTTCGGCCATCGCCACGCGCTCGCTGCCCACCGAGAGCGCAAAGCCATCGCGGGTGGCCGGTACATATTGACTGGCGCCGGCACCCGGTGCCTGACCGTGTGCGGTAGTACCCTGCACCCGCAGCGGGCCAGTGCGACGGCTGCCATCGGCGCGTTCAGCCGGTGCCGGCTCCAGGGCGGCACGACGCGCATCGACGAAGCGCGGGCGCAGGCCGCTGCCTGCCAACAGGCGCGACAGGGCCTGCGCATCGTCGAAGTCACCGCGCAGCGCAGGCGCCGAATGGCCCGCGGGCAGCGCTGCGCCGATCACCAGATCGACTCCGGTCAGCCGGCTGTAGGCGTCCAGCGCGGCCGCCAGCGGTTGTGCGGGCAGATTGTAGGTACGGGTGGCGGTCTGTGCGTGGGCACTGCCGGGCAGCAGCGGAAGGGCACTGGTACAGGCCAGCGACAGGGCGAGGACAAGGGGGCGGGGGCACAGCATCGGGGGCTCCAGGGGTTGACGCAGAGCGTCGTCATCCTGGGTAGACGCAGCCGCAGGCCGGATGTCAGGGTCCATCACGCTGTTCCCTGCGTGGCGGCAGCCACACCTGTATGCCCGCGCCGAGGCGCAGCACGCGCACCTGCAACTGAGTGGCCAACTGGTCGCGGTTGCCGGCCGCACCGTCGGCACTGCCAAGCAGGGTGACCGGCTGCTGGCGCAGCTGCTCGCCGACGACCCACGTGTGCCCGCCATGCCAGCGGTCCAGGCCCTGCGTGACGTCGGCCAGTGGGGCCGAGACCCAATGCAGGCGCCGCTCGCGCCAGGCCAATGCTCCGGGGGCGGTCGTTGTTGCATGGGCTGTTGCCTGCCCATCGAAGCGCAGCTGATCGCCGTGGTCAGCCAGCATGCTGACGTTGCCGCTGTCCACGCGCACGCGATGCTCGGTAACGGTGACCACGCTGCTGTTGCCCTGCACGGCAAGATCGAATGCGGTCCCCAGTGCAGTGACGGTGCCCTGTGGGGTATGCACCTGGAAGGGCCGGTCGGCATCGGCGGCGACCTGGAACCAGGCTTGGCCGCGCTGCAGCTGGAGCTGGCGGCGTTGTGCATCGACGCGCACATGGACTTCGCTTCCCGGCGACAGCAGCACATGCGAACCGTCCGGCAGGGCTTCATCACGGATCTCGCCAGCGGCGGTGCGCAGTACCTGCGCGGCCGGCGGCGAGGCGTGGCGGCTGTACAGCCCGAGCGCGCACAGCAACAGCACGGCAATGCCGGCCTCGCGCAGGCGGCGGCGTTGCCTGCGCTGCTGCTGCCGTTGCAGGCTGGGCAACGTGGCACCGGCCTGCCACAGCTGCTGCAGATGCTGGTACTGCGCAGCATGGCGAGGGTCGGCCTGGTACCACTGCTCGAACGCGTTCTCGTCGCGGCCACCGTCGTGCCCGTCCAGCCACCAGCGTGCAGCTTCGCGCGCGATCGCGTCCAGGCTCATGCGCCGGGCACCTGCTGCAGGGCGACCAGTGCGCGCAGCAGATGGCCATGCGCGGTCTGCCGGCTGATGCCGAGCTGGCGCCCGATCTCGGCCAGCGCCAACTGTTCAACCCGCGCCAGCAGGAACACCTGGCGCGAGCGCGGTGGCAGCGCGGCGATGATCGCGTCGAGGTGGCGCAGCTGTTCGGCGTCGAGCAGTCGCTGCTCGGGCAGCGGCGCAGGATCGGCGATGGCATGCAACTGCGTGTCATCCAGCGCTTCTTCGCGACGGCGCTGGCGTTGCCGGTAATGGTCGGCAATCAGGTTGTGGGCAACACGGTACAGGTACGCGCGGCCATTGCTCAGCAGGCCACTGGCGGCGACCTTGACGACACGCAGCCAGGTTTCCTGGACGACGTCATCGGCGTCGCTGCGTTGCGGGAGTTTGCGGCGGACATGGGCGTGCAGCGGCCGGTAATGGGCCGCGCACAGCTGCGCGACATCCGTCGGTTCGACAGGCGTGGACACGGGGCGGGCGACAACTGGGAAAGGGAACAGCCCGCGGCGGCAAGGGCAGCGGCTGCACCTTACAGCAAAAGAGAATCATTTGCATCAACGAGGCGAGCGGCGGACGATGCGCAGCCAGCCGCGGGGGTCATCGTGGGGGGTAATCGCAGTGGATCTGCAGCGCTTCGGTGGGGTTGTGATGCAGCTCGAAGCCGCAGTGCTGCAGGCTGCGCTTCGCTCGTGCGACCGGCTCGGCATACCGGGCGATGCGGCGGTGCTGCCAGCGCGGCGGGGTGAACACGCCCAGGGGCAGCAGCCGCAGCCGCTTGCCGTGCAGTACCAGTGAGACATCGACATGACGGCCATCGATGTCGTGGCCGTTGGCACCGAAGATGGCGTCGACTTCATCCTGGCGCTGCGGATAACAGGCACGGAAGAGGGTGATGCCGAGCCCACGCACCAGGCGGCGGAAGCCACCGAGACGGCTGTGGCTGGGTTCGAAGCCACGGGTGAGCAGTAGCCGCAGCCCCACAGGCAGCATTGCCTGCGCGTCGAGCAGGCGTTGCAGTACCTCTTCTTCCAGTTGGATGCGGGTGGAGGGCCAGCGCGGGGCGATGAGCAGTCCGTGGTGGTTGCCGCGTTGCAGGGTCAGCATCGGTGAAGCTTCGCACGCGGCCGAACAGCCGGGGTAGTGCCGGCCGCTGGCCGGCAGATTCGAGTACCGGCCAGCGGCCGGCACTACCGTGACGATCATCAGAGGTCGCGGTACTGGATCTGCGAAGCCAGTACGCGCAGGCCGTCGGCATTGCTGGACAGGATGCGCTCTTCGCCAACACCTTTCTGCCGTTTCAGCTGGAAGCCCTGATCCGCAGGCAGTTGTGCGGCGATGGCGTCCATGCGCTGCAGGGCATCAGGGCCGCTGCAGTCGAAGTGGCCCCAATAGACGCCATCGCGGTGGATCTGCAATCGATAGTTCATCGCGGTGTCTCCGGCAGGTCCTGCAGCCAATGGTCGAACATCGCGGTGGCGGCCGCGGCCAGTGGTGCGCCATAGCGACGCGCCTGCGCGCGCAGGTCGTTGGGATCGATGCCGGCCTGGGCCAGCTCCAGCGTGTGGCCGACCAGCCAACGCTCGAACTGGCGGGCGTCCAGTTCCGGATGGCATTGCAGGGCCAGTGCGTGGCTGCCGATGGCGAATGCCTGGTGACGGCAGGCCGGCGTGCTGGCCAGGCGGCGTGCACCGGCCGGAAGCTCGAACGCCTCACCATGCCAATGCAGTACCGGAATGCCCTGCAGGGCCTGCAGCGGTGAACGCTGGCCTTCATCGGTCAGCAGCAGTGGCGCAAAGCCGATTTCCTTGCCGCCGCTGGGAGCGACACTGGCACCGAGTGCACGCGCCATCAGTTGTGCACCCAGGCAGATGCCCAGGGTTGGCCGCTGCTGCCGCAGCCGGCGCTGCAGCAGGGCGATGCTGTCGGTGACGAAGGGATAGGTCGCTGTGTCATTGGCACTGATCGGGCCGCCCAGCACCACCAGCAGGTCGGTCACTTCGGCCGGATCGAGCGCATCGACGCCGGCCTGCAGCACCTGCAACTGCCAGCCTTGTGCCAACAGCAGAGGCTGCAGGGTGCCGAGGTCTTCAAAGGCAACGTGTTGCAGGACAACCGCGTGCTTCATGCCGGGGCTCCGCTGTTCGGCCAGTAGAAGCTGTCCGGGGTGGCGCGGGCGCCGAAGATGGCCTGGCCGACGCGGACCACGGTGGCACCTTCCTCGATGGCCACTTCGAAATCACCGGACATGCCCATCGACAGCTGCGACAGGTCAAGGCCGGGCGGGGCGTTGCGTTGCAGCTGGTCGCGCAGTTCGCGCAGGCGCACGAAGCAGGCGCGCACGCGCTCGACGTCGGGGGTGAAGATGGCCAGGGTCATCAGGCCGCGCACGCGCAGGCGATCGAAGGCCGGCAGCTGCTGCACGAAGGCCTCGACCGCATCGGGTTCCAGTCCGTACTTGCTCGGCTCAGCCGAGGTGTTGACCTGCACGAACACATCCAGCGTGCGGTCTTCCAGTTGCAGGCGCTGCTGCAGGGCCTCGGCCACGCGCAGGCTGTCCAGCGCCTGGAACTCGCTGGCAAAGCGCGCCACGTAGCGCGCCTTGTTGGTCTGCAGATGGCCGATCACCGACCAGTGCACGCCCAGGTCGGCCATCGTTTCGGCTTTGTGCTGCGCCTCCTGCACCTTGTTCTCGCCCAGTTCGTGGCAACCGGCGGCCACCGCCATGCGGATGCGGGCTTCATCGACGGTCTTGCTGACCGGCAGCAGGCGCACGCTGGCCGGGTCCCGGCCGACGCGCGCGCAGGCATCGGTGATGCGTTGGCGCACCGTGACCAGGTTGGCGGCGATCTGTTCAACGGACTGGGCGACGGGCCAGTCGGCAGCGGCAAGGGGCATGCGGGCACCTCCAATGCAGGATGGCCAGGGTGGGATACACTGGCACAGGACAAGATATATTTTGGCATAGGACAAAATGAAAATCACCGGACATAGCGCCGAGTCGATCTTCGACAGCATCCGCGACAGCATCCGCGACGGCATCGGCAAGGGCCGCCTGCCGGCCGGCAGCGTGCTGCCGCCGGTGCGTGAACTGGCCGAGCAACTGGGCGTGAACCGCAACACCGTGGCCGCTGCCTACAAGCGCCTGGATGCGGCGGGCCTGGCCAGCACGGCGGGCCGCCGTGGCACGGTGGTGCGCGGATTGCCGCCGACGCTGGCGCGCGAGGGCAGTACGCCCGGGCTGGCGCTGCAGGACCTGGCCGGTGGCAATCCGGATCCGCGCCTGCTGCCGAACCTGCGCCTGGCCCCGGCCGCGCCGCGTTTGTACGGCGTAGGCACGGTCGACCCGCGGTTGCAGGCGCTGGCAAGGGCCTCGCTGGATGCGGACTGCCCGGAGGGCTATGCGCTGGAGCTGACCCATGGCGCGGTTGATGGCATCGAGCGCCTGCTGGCGGCGTGGTTGCTGCCAGGAGACCGCATCGCGGTGGAGGATCCATGCTTCCTCGGTAGCCTCAATGTGCTCAATGCTGTGGGCCACGCGCCGTTGCCGGTGGCGGTGGACGCGCATGGCATGCAGGTCGATTCGCTGCGGCAGGCGCTGGAGGCCGGCGCACGCGCGGTGCTGCTGACCCCGCGGGCACACAATCCGACCGGGGCCAGCCTGGATGCGAAGCGGGCACGGGCGTTGCGGCAGTTGCTGGCGGCCTACCCGCAGGTGGCGGTGCTGATCGACGATCACTACGCGCTGCTCTCGCAGCAGGCCTATCACTCAGTGCTGCCGCTGGATGGCCGGCGCTGGGCGCTGCTGCGTTCGTTGTCCAAGCCACTGGGTCCGGACCTGCGGCTGGCGTGGCTGGCCTGCGATGAGGAGACCGCATCGCGGTTGCGGCTGCGATTGGCGTCCGGCACCGGCTGGGTCAGCCACCTGCTGCAGGATGCGGCGACTTCGGTGCTGGCGTCGGCAACGCAGCGGGCGAAGATCGCCTCGGCGGGTGAGCGTTACCAGCAGCGCCTGCAGTCGCTACAGGAGCTGCTGCGCGCGCGAGGCATGCCGACGCCGCAGCCGATGGAAGGATTGAACCTGTGGTTGCCGTTGCCGGCCGACAGCCACCCACAGGTGCTGGCACTGGCCTCGCGCGGATGGCATGTGCGCGCCGGCGAAGTGTTCGCGGTGGCGGCACCGGGCCATGGTCTGCGCATTACGTGTGCGGCGCTGGGACCGGCGCAGCTGCGGCAGCTGGCCGATGACCTGGCGGCGGTGTGTGGTCTGTAGAGTCGAGCCATGCTCGACTGCTTTTCGATCAGGCATCGCGGCGTTGGAGCGAAGTGCAGTCGAGCATGGCTCGACTCTACATGACCGGTAGTCGAGCATGGTTCGACGCTACAGAAGCAGATCAAGGCGCGGCGTTGGCACCCGGGCGCACGTAGTAGGACTGGCCGCTGTCATCGACGAACATCAGCTCCGGCTTGCCCTGCCAGGAGGTGAGCATGGCGCCGGTGTTGTTCTGGTGCTTGACCATCAGGCTGGCGCCACGGTCCGGATTGGCGACGACCTTGAACACTTCGGTGGTGCCGGTGGCATCGTCCAGGGTCAGCAGGGCTTCGCCGCCGCGGTCGCTGGTGCCGTAGCCGCCGCGTTCGGAGCCGTCGGGGCCGAGCAGGATCAGGCCGGACAGGGCGGTGGCGCGCGGCCCCTGGGTGCGGCCCTGGCTGAGCGGATCGGGAACCGGTGCGCCGAGGATCACCCGCGGCTGGCCGCTTGCATCGTGGATGATCAGCCCGCGTGCCTCGATGATGCGCTGTGGCGATTGGCTGCGATGCAGGCTCCAGGCGGTCCAGCCGGAAACAAGCAGGGCGAGGGTCGAGACCACCAGGGTGGTCAGCAGCAGCGCACGGGACATCGGGTCGTCCTTCCTTGGATGTGCCGACGATAGCGGATGCGGACCGGCAATGGCCAGTTCGTTGTGTGACGTTGTGTATCGTCAGTGGAAATCGCGACTGTGGCTGCGCAGTCCCTGCAGCAGTTCATCCAGGCAGTGCATGCGCTGCACGATGACGTGCTGCACGCCATCGACGCGTTCCAGGCGGCCATCGATCTGCATCAGCTGGGTATCGACCAGCACCCGGTGCTGGCGATCAGCCAGGTGCCGCCAGACCACGGCGTTGACCATGCCGGTCTCGTCCTCGAGCGTGAGGAAGGTGACGCCGCTGGCGGTCTGCGGGCGCTGGCGCATGCGCACCAGGCCGGCGATGCGCACGCGCCGGCCATGGCCGTGGGCAGCCAGTTGTGCGGCATCCAGGCAGCCACGGCTGCGCAGTTGCGCGCGCAGGAACGAGATCGGATGGCGGCCCAGCGTGGTGCCGGTGCTGCGGTAATCGGCCTGCATGTCTTCCCAGGCGCTGGGCAGGGGCAGTGGCACGCGGGCTTCGGTGGTGGCGCGGGCCTGGTCGAACAGCGGCAACCGGTTTTCCACACCGGAGATATCCCAGCGCGCACGATGGCGATGGCCGCTGAGCCCACGCAGCGCCCCGGCATCGGCCAGCAGGCCCTGCTGGCGGCGGTCCAGAGCGGTACGCTGGCACAGGTCACCCACATCGTCGAACGGGCGCCGCGCACGTTCACGCATGATGGCCTGCACGGCGGGCTCGTTGCAGCCATCGACCAGGCGCAGGCCGAGCCGGATCGCGGCCGGCCCCTTGCTGAAATCCAGCGTGCAGTCCCAGTCGCTGTGGCGCACGTCCACCGGCAGCACGCGGATGCCATGCCGGCGCGCATCCTGCAGCAGCTGGTCGGGGCTGTAGAAACCCAATGGCTGGCTGTTGATCAGGCTGGCGGTGAACGCGGCCGGGTGATGGCACTTCAGCCAGCAACTGTTATAGGTCAGCAGGGCGAAACTGGCGGCGTGACTTTCCGGAAAACCGTAGTCACCGAAGCCCTTGATCTGTTCGAACAGGTGCTCGCCGTACTCGCGGCTGAAGCCGTTCTTGAGCATGCCGGCCAGCAGCTTCTCGCGATGCGGTTCCAGGCCGCCACGGCGCTTCCACGCCGCCATCGAGCGGCGCAGGGCATCGGCCTGGCCCGGCGTGTAGCCGGCTGCTTCCACCGCCAACTGCATGACCTGTTCCTGGAACAGTGGCACGCCGAGGGTGCGCGCGAACACGCGTTCCAGTCGCGCTGGATAGAGTGGATTGTCTGGATCGTTCAACGCGTCAGGACCCTGCTCGCGCAGGATCCTTCGCCGTTCCAGGTAGGGGTGCACCATGTCACCCTGGATCGGGCCAGGGCGCACGATCGCCACTTCGATCACCAGGTCGTAGAAGGTGCGCGGCTGCAGGCGCGGCAGCATCGCCATCTGCGCGCGCGACTCGATCTGGAATACGCCGATGGTGTCGGCGGCGCAGATCATGTCGTAGGTCTTCGTATCCTTGGGAGGAATCGCATCCATGCGTCCTTCGTGCAGGCCATGCTGCTGCAGCATCGCCAGGCATTTGCGGATGGCGGTGAGCATGCCCAGCGCCAGGCAGTCGACCTTCATCAGGCCAGTGGCATCCAGATCGTCCTTGTCCCACTGGATGACGGTGCGGTCGGCCATCGCCGCGTTCTCCACCGGCACCAGGGTTGACAGCGGATGCTCGGAAATCACGAAGCCGCCCGGGTGCTGCGACAGGTGGCGGGGGAAGTCGATCAGTTCGGTGGTCAGCGCCAGCAGTCGCCGCATCAGCGGGGTTTCCGGATCGAAGCCGCGCTCGCGCAGGGTCTCCGGCAGCGGCACATGGCCGCCCCAGTGGTCCATCGCCGCGCCCAGTTCGTTGACCTGGTCCATCGGCAGGCCAAGCGCACGGGCCACGTCGCGGATCGCGCTGCGGCCACGGTAGCTGATCGCCACCGCGGTCAACGCCGCGCGCTCGCGGCCATAGCGCTTGAACACGTACTGCAGCACTTCCTCGCGGCGCTCGTGCTCGAAGTCGATGTCGATATCCGGTGGTTCGTCGCGCTCGGCGGAGATGAAGCGCTCGAACAGCAGGTTGCTGCGTGCCGGGTCGATCTCGGTCACGCCCAGTACGAAGCACACCGCGGAGTTGGCCGCCGAGCCACGACCCTGGCAGAGGATGTCCTGGCTGCGCGCGAAGCGCACGATGTCCTGCACGGTGAGGAAGTAGGAGGCGTAGTTCTTCTGCCTGATCAATGCCAGTTCGTGCTCGATCTGTTTGCGTTGTGCCGGTTCGATGCCGCCTTTCCAGCGCCACGGGATGCCGCGCTCGACCAGCACGCGCAGCCAGCTGTCCGGGTCGTGGCCCTCGGGTACCAGTTCACGTGGATAGGTGTACTGCAGCTGCTCCAGGGTGAAGTGGCAGCGCTCGGCGATGCGCAGGGTCTCGGCCAGCAGTTCGGGCGGATACAGCTGGGCCAGCGCGGTACGCGGGCGCAGGTGGCGCTCGCCGTTGGGAAACAGGCGCCAGCCGGCCTCGGCCACGCTGCAGCGGTGGCGGATGGCGGTCAGTGTGTCCTGCAGGGCGCGGCGGCGGCGCACGTGCATGTGCACATCACCACTGGCCACCAGCGGCAGGTGGTGGCGTTCGCCGAAGGCCTGCAGCTGCTGCAGGCGACGCGCGTCGTCATGCTCATGGTGCAGCTCCACCGCCAGCCACAGCCGATCATCGAAGCCGGCGCGCAACAGTTCCAGATCGATGGCGGCCGGTTGCCGGTCCAGCCACAGGCACAGCAGGCCGTCGGGCAGGCCGAGCAGGTCCTCGCGCAGGCAGCGGTATTCGCCCTTGGCCGCGCGCCGCCGGCAGGTGGTGATCAACTGGCACAAGCCGGCGTAGGCGGCCTGGTCGGTGCACAACAGGGCCAGCTTCGGCCCGTCCTCGATCTGGAATTCGGCGCCGACGATCAGCGCCACGCCATGCGTCTTGGCGGCCTGCCAGGCGCGCACGATGCCGGCCAGCGAGCATTCGTCGGTGATCGCCAACGCGCGGTAGCCCTGGCCGGCGGCGCGCGCGAACAGTTCCTCGGCGATCGAGGCGCCACGCTGGAAACTGAAGGCCGACAGGCAGTGCAGTTCGGCGTAGCCGGGCAGTTCGTTGTGCATGGCGGCTCAGCCGAACCAGCCGTGCAGCATCCACGGCGCATGCGGATCATTGCGCTCACGGAAAGCCCAGCCGCGCTGGCCATGCGCGGTTTCCACCACGTAGTAATCGCGGCGCGCATCGGCCTGGTCCCACCAGCCCGATTCGATCCGCTCCGGCCCGGTGACGATGCGCAGGCGGGGATCACGCAGCGGTTGCGGCGTGTCCAGCAGCCAGCCGGGGCGCAGCGGCCAGTACGACGGAGGCTTGACCGCGGGCTGGGTGCCACTGGCGCGTTCGGGGCGATGGTCGGCCTGCACCGCCAGCGGCTGCACGGCGTCATCGCCCAGCCGCGCACGCAGGCGCTCGCGCAGCTGCGTCCATGGCATCGCCTGTGCCGGTCGGGTATCGAACAGATCCCGCGCAGCGGGCACGAACGGTGGCAGCTGTTCGGCCTGCAGGCGCAGTGCGCGGCTGCCGGCCGGCAGGGCGAACGCTTCCATGCGGTTGCGTGCGATCTCGAACAACAGCGCGGGATCGCGCTCGGGTGCCAGCAGGCCGATGGTCAGCACGCTGGCCGGCAGCAGGTCATGCTCGAAATGCAGGTCGAAGCGCTGCACGCCGCCATCGCGCGAACACAGGAACGCGGCCAGGTCCAGCAGCAGGCGACGCAGCGGGAACAGCAGGGCCTGGCTGGATTCGATCTCGTATTCGAATTCGATGCGCGCATCGAAACGGTCCGGTGGCTGGTAGTAACGCAGTGGCGCGGTGGGCAGGCCGCGCAGCGCATCCAGCTGCTGCAGCACCTCGGGTGAGAAGCGCCGGGCCAGGCTGTCGCGAGGGAGTTCGAGCACCGCACCCAGCGTGCGCAGCCCGGAACGACCGAGCACGGTCACCGCTTCGCTGGGCAGGCCGCAGCGCGGCAACGGCAGCTGCGCCAGTGCCGCTGGCAGCTGCTGCGCATCGATGCCGAGGCCGTCGTGGACGTTGGCCAGCACGCGCGCGGCATGCGCGGTGGGTGCGGCCACCAGGCGGTGGCGGAAACCAAGCTCATGCAGTTCGCCGCGCAGGCGCTTTTCGATCGTCAGCCAGTCACCGAACAGGGCGCGACTGGCGCCGATCTCCATGACCAGCGCGTGCGGAAAATCGAGGCTGACCTGCGAGCTGTAGGCGTAGGCCCAACTGGCCAGCAGCTGCCGGGTGTGCTGTTCGGCGTTCGGGTCGTAGTCGTGCAGGTGCATGTCCTGCACCAGCACCTGTGCGGCCGACAGCAGCATGCCCGGACGCAGTCCCGCTGCGCGTGCCGACGGGCTGACCGCTCGCAGCACGCGACGCTGCGCCGGCCCCTGCAGCAGCACCAGTGGCCGCTGCGGGTCCGGCTGCAGGCGCAGCACGCTGTCCAGTGCCAGCTGCGGCAACAACAGGCAGGCCCAATGCATGACGCGGCCTCAGTGGGCGATGGCCAGTGGCAACGGCTGCGCCGGTGGCAGGCCGCCACGGCACTTCAGCACCCGTACCTGGCCGTGGTCGAGCTGCAGGCGCAGGCTGGCCGGGGAGGGGTTGCGCGCTGCCTGCGCCTCGCGGAACACGAAGCCCAGGCACTGGCCGCTGTCGGCAGCCACCTGCAGCCGGCGCAGTGAGCGGTCGTCGGCCTGGTGTGGCCAACACAGCACCGCCGCGCAGGCCGCAGAGCGCAGGCACTGTTCGGCGGCCCACAGCGCCTGTTTCGGTGCGGCGTGGATGATCTGCAGCTGGGCCAGGTCCAGCCCGGCCGCCGCCCAGGCCGGGGCATGCGGGCGGTAGGGCGGGGCGACCAGCACGATCGGGCGGTCGCGCTGGCTCAGCTTCGCCAGCGCCGGCCAGACCAGGGCCAGCTCGCCGACGCCGGGCGCGGCCTGCAGCACCTCGCACAGCCCGCTGGCCGGCCAGCCACCGCCGGGCAGGCGTGCGTCCAGCGCCGGATGGCCACTGGCCAGGTGGTCGCTGGCCGGCCCCTGGCGGGCTGGGCCGCGCCACAGCTGGCGCCCGTCCAGCAGCCGGTCGAGGGCGACGACAGCACCCATCAGCCGATCCTCCAAGGGAGGCGCCGGGTTGGCTTGAAGCGGCAGGAACGGGCGGAAACGGCAGGCATGGCGCGAGTATCGACGGGCCGGTATCAGGGGCTGAGACCGGACATGCTACTCGCGTTGTGAGTAGAATTACTAATGAAATCGGAGGGTCAGGTTTCAGGTTGCTGAAGGGGGAAAGCATCCACGCATGGCGTGGATCTACTGGACAGAGCCTCGGTAGATCCACGCCATGCGTGGATGGGAAAACGGTGCCGACCAGGGTCGGCACCTACAGGCACGGGCACTCCCGGTTACGGGCGGACCGGCAGCGCGACCGGGCGCAGCGGCGCGGCATCGCCGCCGCGGATCTTCAGCGGGCCGCCGATGAAGGCGAACTCATAGACCTTGTCGCGGGCCAGTTCGTCCAGCGCCACCAGCTCGATGATCGGCGCGCCCTGCTGGGCCAGCAGGTAGGTGTGCAACGGCACGTAGTCGTCGGACACCTCCGAGGGGAAGGTCTCGAAGCTGAGGTTGTCGGCGCCGACGATCATCGCGCCGCTGTCCTCCACCAGGAAGCGCGCCGCGTCCAGGCCCATGCCCGGCGGGTTGGCCATGTACGCCTTCGGCTGTTCGAACAGGCGCATGCGGCCGGTGCGGATCAGCACCACGTCGCCCTGCTGCAGCTTCACCTGCTGGCGTGCCAGCGCATCCTTCAGGTCCTGGCGGGTGACGCGGTAGCTGTCCGGCAGCATGTCCACGCCCTTGGCGCCGGCCACGTCGATCAGCACGCCACGCGCGATCAGCGGCGGGAATTTCTCGATGCCGGTGACGTTCCAGCCACGGTCACCGAGGTGCTTGTCGGCCTCGAAGCCGTTCCAGATCTTTCCGTGGATGCCGAAGTGGTTCAGCGCATCGATGTGGGTGCCGGTGTGGCTGTACATCGAGAACGCGGTGCCGGTGTAGCTGCGGGTGAGGTTCATGGTTTCACCCACGCCCATCGGATCATCCATCACCGTGCCGCGCGGGGTGTGGGTCATCCAGAACTGGTAGTGCGGGTCGCCGGCATCCTGCCAGCTGGGCATGCCGACGTAGTATTCGGTGGCCAGGTCATAGGCCTTGCCGCCGCTCACCCGCGACAGGATCGCCGCACGCGAGGCCTCGGTGATCAGGTTGAGACGGCCGATCTCGTCCTTCGGCCCCCAGGGGCTGGTGCCGACCTGCTGGCCGGAGGGAACGCGTTCGTGCGCGGACACGGTGGTGGAAGCGGCGGTGCCGGCCAGCAGCAGGGCCAGCGCGGTGGCCAGGGTACGTGGGGTCATGGGGAGTCTCCTTGCAGGGTGGGGGATGGTGCGGCTCAGGCCGCGGCCAGGTGCGCCAGGGCTTGGCGCAGTTGCGGCAGCGGCAGGGTCTGCAGGCGCAGGCCGTTGCCGCCGATCACGGTGGGAATGGAGCGGATGCCGAGGGCCGCGGCTTCGGCACGGTCGGCCTGCACACGCCGGGCTGCTGCGTCGCTGCGCATGTGGTCAGCGAAGGCGCCACGCGGGTGGCCCAGTGCTTCGGCGATATCCAGCAGTACTTCGGCGTCGCCGATGTTGCGGTGCTGGTGCAGGTGCGCCCACTGCACGGCATCGAACATCGCGCCATGGGCGTCGTTGCCACCGAGCATGCCGGCGGCCTGGCAGGCCAGTGCGCCGAGCCAGCCGGACGGATACTCGAAGTCCTGTGCACGCATGCCTTCGATATCGATGCGCGCAGTGTCTTCATGCGCGGCGCAGTCGGTCCAGTGGCGCAGGATGATCGCCTTGGCGCGCTCCATCGAGCCGAACACCTCGACCATCTGCGCGCGCGAGTCCTGCAGCACGAAGCTGCGGTGACGCACCTGGATGCCGAGTTCGGCGGAGACCTGCTGCAGGCGCGGGGCCAGCACGAAGCACCAGCCGCAGACCACGTCGTGGAAGAAATCGACCACCGGCGCGGCGGTGGCGGGGGAAGGAACGGAAGACATCTGCCTGCCATCGGTGAGAGGGGAGGCGGCAGAGTAGGCAGCGCGGCGCGTCTGAAACAGCACGCCGCGGGCAGCTCAGTTTTCGCTGGCGGTTACGAATCCAGGCCAGCGCAGCCGGGCAGCTCGGCGTGCAGGAAATCGATGAAGGCACGCACCTTGGGCTGCAGGTGGCGCGAGGTGGGGTAGACCGCATGCACGAAGCGCGGCGGATAGCGATGGTCGGGCAGCACCTGCTGCAGTTCGCCACGGGCCAGCGCCGGTGCCGCCAGGAACGAGGGCAGGGTGCCGATGCCCATGCCGGCCACCAGCAGGTCGCGCAGCAGCAGGCTGTTGTTGACGGTGACGCGCGCCGGCAGGGTGATCGTTACCTGCCCATCAGGGCCGAGCAGCGGCCAGCTGCCGGGGGAGTCGGACAGGCTGTAGGCCAGCACGCTGTGCGCCTGCAGATCGTCCACCGCCTGCGGTGCCGGATGCTGCCGCAGGTAGGACGGGGCCGCGCACAGCACCTGCTGCAGCGAGGCCAGCCGGCGCGCCACCAGCCGCGAGTCGTCCAGCTCGGCACGCAACCGCAGCGACACATCGAAACCTTCGCCTACCGCATCGAGCAGGCGGTCTTCCATCACAAGGTCCAGCGACAGCTGCGGATGCTGCTGCAGGAAGCGTGGCAGCAGCGGCGACAGCGTGCTCAGCGCGAACGACTGCGGCGCATTGACGCGCAGGCGCCCGGCCACCTCGCCGCGCTGTTCGGCGATGCCACGCTCCAATGCATCCAGCTCGTCGAGCAGGCGGCAGCATTCGCGGTAATAGGCGTGGCCGGTCTCAGTCAGGCTCATGCGCCGCGTGGTCCGCTGCAGCAGTACCACGCCCAGATGCGCTTCCAGTGTGCGCAGCTGCTTGCTCAGGCCGGCCGGTGACATGCCCAGGTCTTCGGCGGCGCGGGCCAGCCCGCCGCGTTCGACGATGCGGCGGAAGGCACGCATCAGGTTGAAGGAATCCATGCCGGTCCCGGGCGCGATGAGGGCGCCATTGTAGATCCACGCCATGCATGGATGTGGGAAACGTGGTGCGTCCATGATGGTCATCCACCGGGGAGCGCGCCGGGTTGCGCCGTTTGTTCAAGCCGGCGGCCCATACGCGGCGCCAGCATGCAGGCCCCTTACTTTCCGGATTGCCCATGAAGCACTGGATGCTCCGCCTGTATGCCCCGTTGTTCCTGCTGGGTTTCGTTGCCGCCGCCGTCGCCTGGATCGGCCACCTCCACGGCGACCCACTATGGCTGCTGGCCTTGCTGGCGGTTGCCATCGCGGTCTCGTTCGCTGCCGAACGTGCTTGGCCGTATGACCCCGCGTTCAACCACGATCACGGCGACAGCCTGCGTGACACCCTGCATGCGCTGGTCAACGAGAGCCTGAACCTGCTGTCGATCGCGGCGGTGCCACTGCTGGCAGCCATCATTCCGTGGCAGGCCTGGCCGCTGCAGTGGCCATTCGCGCTGCAGGTGCTGCTGGCCGTCATCTGCGCCGATCTCGGCATCACCCTGGTGCACTACGCCAGCCATCGCATCGGCTGGCTGTGGCGGCTGCATGCGGTGCATCACAGCGTGACCCGCATGTATGGCTTCAACGGTCTGATGAAACACCCGCTGCACCAGGCGGCCGAAGCGGTGGGCGGCGTGCTGCCGCTGCTGCTGTTGGGCCTGCCGATGCCGGTAGCCGCGGTGTTGGCGTTCGCCATTGCCATCCAGCTGCTGCTGCAGCATTCCAACGTGGACATGCGTCCCGGCGTGCTGGGCCGGGTGATGGCCTGGGCGCCGCTGCACCGCTTCCACCACATGCGTTACGGCACCGCCGGCGACGTCAACTTCGGCCTGTTCCTGACTGTCTGGGATCACCTGCTGGGGACCGCCTTCGATGCGCGCGGCTATCGGCTGCAGCAACGCGACCTCGGCATCGGCAGCCAGCCGGACTATCCGCGCGATTATCCCGGACAGCTGCTGGCGCCGTTCCGCGAACTGCCGCATGGCGAGGTGCCGGAGCTGCCGGAAGGCCTGCGCAGGCGCGGATGATGGGGCGTGTCAGGCCGCGCGCAGCTGCAGGCCCTGCAGCTGCGCGGCACCGATGCCGAACATGCGGCGCAGGCTGCGCGACAGATGGGCCAGGTCAGCGAATCCGGCCGCGTGCGCGCTGTCGGTCAGGCTGTGCCCGCGCAGATGATGCATCAGTGCGCTGCGCAGCCGTTGCCACAGCACCCAGCCGCGCAGGGTCACCGCCAGATCGGACTGGAAGCGTCGATGCAGCTGGCTGGTCGACAGATGTGCCGCCTCGGCGATATCGGCGGCTGGCACCGGCCCGGGCAGGTGCTGGGCGATACGGGACAGCGCGGCTTGCACGCGGCGGTCCAGCGGTTGCGGGCGGCTCAGCCGTGGCAGCCAGTCGTGCAGCGCCAGCGCGTTGCCCGGCAGCGCGTGCAGGTGCTGCTGGATCTGTTCGGGATCGGCATGCGCCGGTTCGAGGAACACCGTACAGCCCGCTTCCGGCGCCGACAGGATTGCGTGCGGCTGGAATGACGGCAGCCACAGCCGTTGGCCCTGCTGCCGCACCCCATCAACCTCGACCTGCCAGAGCGCGCCGTCGCTCAGCAACAGTTGATGGGCGTAGTGCGCGTGCGTATCGCTGCCACCGGCGTGGCCCTGCAGCACGGCCACGTGAGCATCCAGCAGCAGCGTGCCATTCCAGGGCAGGGCGGGAGAGGACATGGAGGAATTGTAGATCCACGCCATGCGTGGATGAATCTCCATCGAAATCGATTGATTCGACGATTGATCGAAGAACATCCACGCATGGCGTGGATCTACTGCAGATTGCGGCGAATTGTCCAAGGCGGGGTGGGTCCGGTTGCGGGGGCGTGAGCGCCATGGATGGCGCGATCGAGGCTACATGGACGTACTTGCGCCGTCCCCCGCAACCGGACCCACCCCGCCACCCCACAGGAAGCCCGCTGTTGCTTCGGCTGTTGCTTCTGAGGTTGCCGGCCAGCGGCCGGCACTACCGCGGGTGCCGGGCACAGCCCGGCCGTCACCTCATCGCCCGTGCGGATCCGGCCGGTGATGCACGTACTCGACCACGGTGCCATCGGGATGCACCGCATTGAACGCCGCCCCGGTCGGTACCACCTGCAGCGGGAAGATGATTTCAGCGCCAGCCGCCACCAGCTTGTCGTGATAGGGCCGAACGTCATCGACCAGCAGCGTCCCCGTGGTCGAAGTGAACGGCGCCAGCGCCGCCTCGCTGCCCTCGATCAACAGGAACGCGCCGACCATCGCCAGGCGCAGGCCGGCCTCCGGAAACGGGAACCCGGCATCGGCCACCACGCCCTGCAACTGCTCGTAGAACGCCACGCTGCGCTCCAGCTCACCGGGGGCCACGAACACCCGGATCAGCACGCGCGGCGCGCGCTGGCTGGAGGTATCACAGCGGTCGCGCCAGAGATGATCGAAGTCGCGGTGTACGGTCATGGGCTCGATTCGTGGCCAGGGATCTCCATTATCAGCAGCCTCGCGCGGCGCGCTGATGACCGCCGGTGATGGCCTGATAACCAGTGGCTGGGGTCGGCCTGTGACTTAGGTCCTGTTGACAGGTGTGAACGCCCTCGCACAATCTTCACATGATTGGGTCGCCCTGCGCGGCCCGGACAGGCAGGTTGTCACGCCGGGAGGAGGGTCCCAGGCGCAGACCAGCCCGTCCTTCGGCCTGCGGGGACGTTGCCTGGCAACCCCTGCGCGGCATGAACGCTGCACCCTTCGGCGGCACTTTCCCTGGACCGATTGCCTTGGCAACGGAATTACGCCTGCCGATGAAAACGTTTACAAAGCCGCTTGCACTGTCCCTGGCCCTGTCAGCCGCACTGGCCGCCCCGGCCTGGGCCGATCCTGCGGCGTTCACCGTGTTGACCCTGGAACAGGCGCCGACCGCCGAGGCGATGCCGGCCCTGGCCGCCCAGCTGAAGAGCCTGAAGGTGGACGCGGTGAGCGTGCGCCAGGTGCAGCGCGGCATCGGCCAGGTCGATCCGCTGCAGGTGCTGGCCGACGGCCTGGGCTACGAGTACCGCTTCATTGCTGCGGGCAAGGACGATGGCCAGACCCAGCGCGGCCAGGCTGTGCTGACCCGGTTGCCGATCGCTGCCGAATCCGGTCCGGACCAGCCGGGCCTGAACTACCTGCGCCTGGACGACGGCCGCCACACCGTGGCGGTCTACACCGATGCCGGCGCAGGTGCCGCACAGCTGCCGGCGCTGGTCACGCGCTCGCGGCTGGGCGCACCGGCGGTGCTGCTTGGCGCGGTGGCCGGTGAATCGGCCAAGGCTGCAGCCTTTGATCCGGCGCGTGTGGCGCTGGAAGCGGATGCCAGCTATTTCAGCGACGGCTTCCAGGCCGCCAGCAGTGCACCGTTCAAGGTGGAAGGCAGCACGCTGCGTGCCACGCTGCTGACCCTGGCCTACGCCGCCGACACGCATGGCGACAGGCCGTGGATGGACACCACCCTCAACGCCGATGCGCGCGCTGCGCTGCTGCTGAAGGCGATGACCGAGGATGAGAAGTTCCAGATGCTGCACAGCTACTTCGGGCTGGGCAAGGATGGTGGTCCGCTGCCGGAAGGTGCGGTCGGCTCGGCCGGTTTCGTGCCGGGCGTGGCGCGCCTGGGCATTCCGTCGCAGCAGTCGGCTGATGCCGGCGTCGGCGTGACCAATCCGGGTGGCATCCGTCCGGGCGACTTCGCCACGGCGATGCCGTCGGGCCCGTCCACCGCATCGAGCTGGAACCCGCAGGTTGCCTTTGCCGGTGGCGCGACGATGGGCCGCGAGGCCTGGCAACAGCGCTTCAACATCCTGCTGTCGGGCAGCGTCAACCTGCAGCGCGACCCGCGCAACGGCCGCAATTTCGAATACGCCGGCGAAGACCCGCTGCTGGCCGGTTCGATGGTCGGCGCGCTGATCCAGGGCGTGCAGAGCCAGCACGTGATCTCCTCGATGAAGCACTTCGCGCTGAACGACATGGAGACCCGCCGCAACTTCCACGACGTGCACATCGGCGAACAGGCCATGCACGAGTCCGACCTGCTGGCCTTCGAGATCGCGCTGGACGCCGGCCGCCCGGGCGTGGCGATGTGCTCGTACAACAAGATCAACGGCACCTACGGCTGCGAGAACGGCTACCTGATGAACCAGGTGCTGAAGCAGGAATGGAAGTTCCCCGGTTTCGTGATGTCCGATTGGGGCGGCGTGCACAGTGGCTCGAAGGCGGCGCTGGCCGGCCTGGACCAGCAGTCGGCCGGTGAAGTGTTCGACGCAGCGGTGTTCTTCGATGAGCCGCTGCGCCTGGCCGTGCACGGTGGCGTGGTGCCGATGGAGCGCCTGAACGACATGGTGGCGCGCATCCTGCGCACGATGTTCCTGCACGGCAACTTCGACAACCCGCCGCAGCACCAGAAGGTCGATGCCGAGGCTGGCTTCGCCGTCGCCCAGCGCACGGTGGAAGAAGGCAGCGTGCTGCTGCGCAATGAAGGCAACCTGCTGCCGCTGGCCGACAGCGTGAAGCGCATCGTTATCATCGGTGGCCACGCCGACAAGGGCGTGATCGGTGGTGGTGGTTCGTCGATGGTGGGCGTGACCGCCAAGGGCACCAACGCGGTGCCGGGCGTGCTGCCGACCACCTGGCCGGGCCCGGTGATCTTCCACCCGTCCTCGCCGCTGGAATCGCTGCGTGCGGCACGTCCGGATGCAACTTTCGAGTATGTGGATGGCACCAATGCAGCCGCTGCGGCCAAGGCCGCCGCACAGGCTGACGTGGCCATCGTGTTCGCCACCCAGTGGGCGGCCGAATCGGTGGACCTGCCGGACATGCAGCTGCCGGACAATCAGGACGCGCTGATCTCGGCGGTGGCCAAGGCCAACCCGAAGACCGTGCTGGTGCTGGAAACCAACGGCCCGGTGCGCACGCCGTGGCTGGCGCAGGTGCCGGCGATGCTGCAGGCCTGGTACCCGGGTATCCGCGGTGGCGAAGGCATTGCCGCACTGCTGACCGGCCAGGTCAATCCGTCCGGGCGCCTGCCGGTGACCTGGGTAGTGGATGAATCGCAGCTGCCGCGCCCGCACATCGACGGCCTCGGCTTCAAGCCGGCCAAGCCGTTCGGCGATGTGTTCGATTTCGATATCGAAGGCGCCAACGTCGGCTACAAGTGGATGGCGGCCAAGGGCCTGACCCCGACCTTCGCCTTCGGCCACGGCCTGTCCTACACCTCGTTCGCCTACGAGAATCTGAAGGTGAGCGTGGAAGGATCGCGCCTGGTCGCCAGCGTCGACATCCGCAACACCGGCAAGCGCGCCGGTGCCGACGTGGCCCAGCTGTACCTGAAGTTGCCGGCTGGCAGCACCACGCCGATCCGCCTGATCGGCTACGACAAGGTGACCCTGCAGCCGGGCGAACAGCGCCGCATCCGCATCGAAGCCGAGCCGAAGACGCTGGCTCACTACGATGCGCAGGCCCGCCAGTGGAAGATCGATGGCGGCACCTACCAGGTGCAGCTGTCGCGCAACGCTGCCGAGCCGCTGCAGACGGTGGATGTGCAGCTGGTGGAGCAGGTGCTGCGCTGATGCCTGAAGGCATGGCCCCGCAAGGGGCCATGCAAAAAGGGGACGGAGGGGATTAAGTCGTTTATGCATAAACGACTTAATCCCCTCCGTCCCCTTTTTTCAGGTGACAAACCACCCGCGCAGGAAATCGATCAGCTGCCGCACCTTCGGTGAGGGCTGCGTGCTGTGCGGGTAGACCGCGTATACGCTCTGCTGCGGGAAACGGTGCTGGCGCAGCACCGGGCGCAGGCGGTCCTGGGCCAGGTCGTCCTCGATCAGCCAACGTGGCAGCACGGTGACCCCGGCGCCGGCCACGGCGAAGCCGCGCAGGCTGCTGGCACCATCCACGCGCACCACTGCATTGCCCGGGTTGGTGGCAAACAAGGCGTCGCTGCCGTCGGGCGCGACCACCGGCACGTCGGCCAGGCGCGGGTAGCCGAGGCGGGGCAGGGTGCCCAGCTGGGCCGGGTCATTGGCCGCATCGGCAGAGGGCAGGCGTGCCAGCAGGGACGGAGCCGCCACCGCGCACAGTGGATGGCGTTCCAGCTCGCTGGCATGCAGCCCTGAATCCGGCAGGCGGCCGAGGCGGATCGCCAGGTCGAAGCGCTCGGGAATCAGGTCGGCCGGTGCCGGTGAGGTCGACAGGTGCAGCTGCAGCGCCGGGTGCCGCGCACGGAACGCCTCCAACGCAGGAATCAAGCGTAGCTGGGCGTACTCCGGCGTGGTGGTCAGGCGCAGCACGCCCTGAAGCTGGTGCTGGTCGCGGCGGGCGGCATCGATCGCTGCCTGTGCGGCGTCCAACGCCTGCACGCAGTGCTGCAGGAACTGTTCGCCGGCCTCGGTCAGGGCCAGGTGGCGGGTACTGCGCGACAGCAGGGTCACGCCGAGCTCCTGCTCCAGCCGCTTCAGGTTGAAGCTGACCACCGCGCGGCTGAGGCCGAGCCGATCGGCTGCTGCGGTCAGGCTGCCGGCCTCGACCACGGCGCGGAAGATATCGAAGCGATCGAGGCTGACCATGGCAATTCATTGTCAAAGTAGATTTGACAGTGTTGCAGTTGCTGTCGTGTTTTTCCAACAAGGCCCGCACGGCATGCTGGCCGCTTCCCTGCTGGAGCGCCGCCGATGCCGTCCCCCCGCCTGCGCCATGAGGCGATCTTCCTGCTGGTGTTCGCCCTGGATCTGGTCAACATGTTCATCGCCACGGTGGCCTATCCGGCATTGGCAGCGGAGATGCACGCCGATATCAGCACCCTGGCCTGGGTGGGCACCGCCTACATGCTGGGCCTGAGCGTGGTGATTCCGCTGGCGCCCTGGCTGGCCGCGCGCTGTGGTGAGCGTCGCCTGCTGCTGGTGGCGTTGCTGTTGTTCGCGGCTGCCGCTGCGCTGGCCGGCGCAGCACCGGGTATCGCCTGGCTGTTGGGCTGGCGCCTGCTGCAGGGCCTGGCCGGTGGCCTGCTGATTCCGGTGGCACAGGCGGCAGCGTACCGACAGTGCACGCCGGACCAGCGTGGCGCGCTGACCCGCCGCATCCTGCTGGTGGCGCTGCTGGTGCCGGCACTGGCGCCTGCGCTCGGCGGGCTGCTGGTGCAGTGGTTGTCCTGGCGCGGCGTGCTCTGGGCCAGCCTGCCGCTGGCCGTGGTGGCGATTGGACTGGTGCTGGCGTGGATGCCGGCCGACGGCGCGCGTAGTGCGCCACGCCTGCAGGCCTATGCGCTGTCCACCGCGATGCTGGCGCTGGGCGCGCTGCTGCTGGCTTTGACCTGGCTGGGCGAACCCGGCCATCGGACCGCCGGTGCCGTACTGCTGTTGATTGCACTGCTGCTGGCGGCGGCCCACCTGCGGCATGCACGGCAGCAGGCGCAGCCCCTGCTGCGCTGGTCGCTGCTGTCCCATCGCGGGCTGCGCCTGGCGATGCTGATCTACCTGGCCGTACCCGGTGTGTTCATCGGCAGCCAGCTGGTCAGTACCCTGCAGTTGCACCAGGCCGGCTATAGTGCCGCGCGCATCGGCGCGCTGATGCTGCCGTGGGCGCTGGCCTCGGCCATTGCGATCACGGCCAGCAAGCGCCTGCTGGCTCGCTTCGGACCAGCCTCGGTGCTGCGTGCGGGCATGCTCCTGCAGGCCTGCGGCCTGTTGTTGATGGCGCTGCTGCCACACCCGGTCTTTGTCATTGCCGCATTGCTGTTTGCCTTG
Organism: Stenotrophomonas sp. 86428_Sma; assembly: GCF_056481585.1. Classification (NCBI taxonomy): domain Bacteria; kingdom Pseudomonadati; phylum Pseudomonadota; class Gammaproteobacteria; order Lysobacterales; family Lysobacteraceae; genus Stenotrophomonas; species Stenotrophomonas sp. 86428_Sma. The sequence continues at coordinate 3,004,344 of NZ_CM151156.1, read as the reverse complement.
ATGGGCGCCGGCGGCAGCCTGTGCAGCAGCACGGCGCAGACGCTGGCCTTCCATGGGGTCGAGGGCAAAGCATTGGGCGATGCCAGTGCGCTCTGGAACCTCAATCGCCAGCTCAGCTTCTGCCTGGGCACCGCGGCCATCGCGCTGCTGCTGGCCTTGGCCATGCAGTGGCTGCCGGCCCGCGCCACCGGCGTGGCGCTGGGTCTGGCCGCCGTACTGACACTGTTGCCGATGGCGCTGCTGCGCCGGCCGCAGTTGCTCACCCTTTCACAACCGGAGAACACCTGATGGATACCACCGCAGAACACGAAGTCCACCGCCTGCACGACAAGCTGCAGGCCTGGTTCCGCGCCGACGCCGGCACCGACGCGCTGGAGGACCTGATGGCGCATTTCTGCGCGGACTTCAGCATGGTCGGCATCGCGGGTCGCAGGCTGGACCGGAAGGCCGTGCAGGCACTGTTCGCGGGTGGTCATGGCGCGCGTCCAGGGCTGCAGATTTCCATCGACGCACTGCAGGCGGTGGAAGCACCTTCACCGCTGGCGGTGCTGCGCTATCGCGAAGGGCATGCGATCGATGGCGGCGAGCCCGTATGGCGGGAATCGCTGGCGGTGCTGCGGCAGGAAGAGGGGCGTTGGCGCTGGCTGGCGCTGCATGAGGTAACGGCAGCCTGATCGGTAGTGCCGGCCGCTGGCCGGCAACCGCGTACCGTGCCCGAGGTGGATGAAGTTGCCGGCCAGCGGCCGGCACTACCGGTTGCCGACGAGCGCAGCAGCTGGTCGCACATGTGCCATCAGTCCTGCCTGCATCCACCGCAGAATGCAAAGCACGCACACACTTCACGGCACGAGGCAGGAGTAGGCTTGAGGCTTTCCTGCCGGGAGGGGTTGTCCATGCGTGTGCGTGCCGTCGCTGTAGCCATTGCCCTTTGCCTGTCCAGCACCGTGCTGGCCGCCGAAACCCCGCCGATGACCCCGGATATCAGCGGCAAGCCTTTCGTTGCCCCTGATGTCGGTCGTGACTACGACAAGCGCGTGGTGATGGTGCCGATGCGCGATGGCACCAAGCTGTATACGGTGATCGTGGTGCCCAAGGGTGCGCGCAATGCCCCGATCCTGCTCACCCGCACGCCTTACGATGCTGCCGGTCGCGCCAGCCGCAGTGATTCGCCGCGCATGCGCGACCTGCTGCCGCAGGGCGACGAGGTATTTGTCGATGGCGGTTACATCCGCGTATTCCAGGACATCCGCGGCAAGTACGGCTCCGAGGGCGATTACGTGATGACCCGGCCGCTGCGCGGACCGTTGAACAACACCAAGGTGGACCACTCCACCGACGCCTGGGACACCATCGACTGGCTGGTGAAGAACGTGCCGGAGAGCAACGGCAAGGTCGGTATGCTCGGCTCGTCGTACGAGGGCTTCACCGTGGTGATGGCGCTGACCGACCCGCACCCGGCGCTGAAGGTGGCCGCGCCGCAGAGCCCGATGGTGGATGGCTGGATGGGCGACGACTGGCTCAACTACGGCGCGTTCCGCCAGGTCAATTTCAACTACTTCGCGATGCAGACCGAGAAGCGCGGCAAGGGCACGCCGCTGCCCAGCCTCGGCTACGATGACTACAGCACCTTCCTGCGTATCGGTTCGGCTGGCGACTACGCGCGTTTCACCGGCGTGGATCAGCTGACCTGGTGGAAGAAACTGGTGGAGCACCCGGCCTATGACGGCTTCTGGCAGGGCCAGGCGCTGGACGCGGTGATGGCGAAGACGCCATTGAAGGTGCCGACCATGTGGCTGCAGGGTCTGTGGGATCAGGAGGACATGTGGGGTGCCAACCACGCCTACCAGGCAATGGAAGGGCGCGACAGCGGCAACAATCGCAACTATCTGGTGATGGGGCCGTGGCGGCACAGCCAGGTGAACTACAGTGGCAGCGAGCTGGGCGCGCTGAAGTTCGATGGTGATACCGCGCTGCAGTTCCGCCGTGATGTGCTCAAGCCGTTCTTTGACCAGTACCTGGTGGACGGTGCGCCGAAGGCGGATACGCCGCCGGTGCTGATCTACAACACCGGCGAGAACCACTGGGATCGCCTGAAGGGCTGGCCACGCAGCTGCGACAAGGGTTGTGCTGCCAGCAGCAAGCCGCTGTACCTGCGTGCTGGCGGCAAGCTGGCGTTCCAGGCACCGGCGGCGGGCGAGGGCGACTTCGAGGAATACGTGTCCGACCCGGCCAAGCCGGTGCCGTTCGTGCCGCGCCCGGTCCGTTTCGGTGACCGCGACATGTGGACCACCTGGCTGGTCAAGGATCAGCGTTTCGTTGATGGCCGCCCGGACGTGCTGACCTTCATCACCGAGCCGCTGACCGCGCCGCTGCGCATCGGCGGCGCACCGGTGGTGCACCTGCAGGCGTCGACCAGTGGCACCGACAGCGACTGGGTGGTGAAGCTGATCGACGTGTATCCGGACCAGGAAGCGTCGACGCCGGAGATGGGCGGTTACGAGCTGCCGGTGTCGCTGGCGATCTTCCGTGGTCGCTATCGCGAGAGCTTCAGCGATCCGAAGCCGCTGACCGCCAACGAGGTGCTGCCGTACCGCTTCGACCTGCCCAACGCCAACCACACTTTCCAGAAGGGGCACCGGGTGATGGTGCAGGTGCAGTCCAGTCTGTTCCCGCTGTATGACCGCAACCCGCAGACCTACGTGCCGAACGTCTACCTGGCCAAGCCCGGCGATTACCAGAAGGCCACGCAGCGGGTCTGGCACAGCGCGGCGCAGGCCAGTTACATCGATCTGCCGGTGTATTGAGGTTGATGAGGTGCGCCGGGTGCGCGATACCCGGCGGTGCGCGATCGTGCCGGCCGCTGGCCGGCATCCGTGATGGTGTGAGAGCGTGTCGACCAAGGTCGACACCTACCAGAGCGGAGCCATGGAAGGTCGATTCAGGCGGCCGCGATCGTGCCGGCCGCTTGCCGGCATCTGGGATGGTGTGAGAGCGTGTCGACCAAGGTCGACACCTACCAGAGCGGAGCCATGGCAGGTCGATTCAGGCGGTTGCGGTTGTGCCGGCCGCTGGCCGGCATCCGCGATGGTGCCAAAGCGTGTCGACCAAGGTCGACACCTACCGAGGCCTTCAGCCCACTTTCGATGGGCCGGTGCGCCAGCGGCTGGGTACCAGGCCGAAACGCTTGCGGAACGCAGCCGCGAAGTTGCTGGGGTGACGGTAGCCACTGGCGGCCGCAGCCTGCTCGACAGTCCAGCCGTCTTCGCGCAGGCCCTGCTCGGCGTGGCGCATGCGTTGTTCGTGCAGGTAGTCGAACACCGAGCAGCCGTACTGCTGGGCGAAATGACGGCGAAGCGAGCTTGGGCTCATGCAGGCCAGCTGGGCCAGTTCGATCAGACTATGGGCGTGGCTGGGATCGTCATGCAGGTAGGCACGCACGCGCTCCAGGCGCTCGCGCTGGCCAGCCCGCAGCGTTCGTACATGGTCGGTCTGCAGATCCTCGGCCTTCAGCCCAACGGCCAGCAGCTGCAGTGCGACGCCTTCGCGCCACAACGCGTCGATGCCGTCCTCCCATGGGCTTTCGAACAGCTGGCCCAGCACCGGCAGCAGGGTATGCGGAATGGCCCAGTGGCGGCATTCCAGGTGGGTGTTGAGCGCGGTCTCCAACTGTGGCAGCTGGAACAGGTCCGGATCGATCTGGCCGGGCACCATCACGCTGACGCCGCGCATGCGCGTTTCGCCAGGATGCGTACCGGTCATCTCAACCTGTTCGCGGTGGTGCGCGGTCATCGCCGTACCAGCACGCAGGGTGAAACCACCACGTCGCGGAATGCGCACATCGACCTGGCCCTGCAGCATCACGCGGATGGCCAGGCCGGGACTCTGCTGGGCGGTGGCGACATAAGGGAAGCGATTATGGACGTCGGAGGCAATCAGGCTCATGCCGCCGCGCAGGAACTGCTCGTTGACCTCGCCATGGCCGGCCCACTGGTCGTCACGCAGGTGTTCCGGGTCGGCGCGGTAATCGAAGCCATGGCGGTGGCCGAAGCGGCGGTAATCAGCAAAAGTGAAATATCGGGACATCGCTCGGCACGTGCTTTGGAGGTGGACGCTGGCATTACCTCGCCCACGCGCTCTGCAATGCAGATGCAGATCCCGTCGTTACCCGTGCAGACATGCTGGGAAGCAGGGGCGTGGGCACGCTGGATGGTGGGGGAACACCAGGTTGAATGGAATGTGTCGAAGAAACTGGAAACGTTTCCCATTGTCGCCTTGATTCGCGCGCTTTTGATTTCAATATGGTCAAAACGATTGACGATTACGGCCAAAGTGAAAATGCCGCCGAACATACGCCAGCGTTTTGCATGCATATCCGTACGCAATTCCATACATCAACTTGAGTTGAGGTTTCATGGCTGGAACGATCACCCGTAGACGCGATGTCGGCCGGGCCATCACGAGCGGGCGCGTAGGGTGGGGCGGTTGGCCATTGCAGGTCACATCGATACCCCCACTGATGGAGAACGCAGATGATTGACTACCAGCTCACCGGCAAGACCGCGATCGTGACCGGCGGCGTGTCCGGTATCGGCCTGGCCGTGGCGCAGACGCTGGCCGCATCCGGTGCCCGTATTTCGGTCTGGGACCTGAAGCAGGATGCAGTCGATGCCACCGTGACGCAGCTGCGCAGTGCCGGTGCACAGGCCATCGGCATTGCGCTGGACGTTACAGACGACGCGGCCGTGGAGGCGGCGGTGCAGCGCACGATCAAGGAACTCGACGGCCTGCATGTGGCAGTCAACAACGCCGGTATCGGCGGGCCGGCCGCAAGCAGCGGTGACTATCCGATCGATGGCTGGCAGCGGGTAATCGACGTCAACCTCACCAGTGTGTTCCTGTGCCAGCGTGCGCAGATCCAGGCGATGCGCACGGCCGGAACCGGTGGCAGCATCATCAACATGGCCTCGATCCTGGGCCAGGTGGGCTATGCCGGTTCCACCGCGTACGTGGCGGCCAAGCACGGCGTGGTCGGGCTGACCCAGACCGCCGCCTGGGAGCATGCGGCCGACGGCATCCGTGTCAACGCGGTCGGCCCGGGCTTCATCAGCACACCACTGCTGGAGAAGATGGACCCCAAGGTGCGCGCCACGCTGGAAGGCCGCCACGCGTTGAAGCGGCTGGGCACCGCCGAGGAAGTGGCGGCGCTGGTTGCCTGGCTGGCCAGCGACGACGCCTCGTTCGCGACCGGCACATACTATGCGATCGATGGTGGTTATCTGGCGCAATGATCGAGTGCGTGAAGGTTACGCATGGCGATGGCCAGTAGATCCAGGCCATGCGTGGATGAGCGCATGCGGTGAAGCATGCGGTGAAGAGGGCGTGCCATCGTCTTCACCGCCATCCCACGGCTGCCGAGCAACGCTCCGGGAAACGCCCGGAGCCTGCCCATGGAACTCACCCAGGATGTCTCGATCCTGCTGCGCGTGGCCGCAGCAATGCTGTTCGGCGGCGTGCTCGGTGTCGAGCGCGAGATGGGCAAGCACGCTGCGGGCCTGCGCACCCACATGCTGATTGCCGGCGCTGCTGCGCTGATTGTTGGACTCGGCGATTCAGTGGCAGAGCATTTCCAGCAGGAGCGTTACCGCGACCTGCTGCAGGTCGACCCGGTGCGCCTGATCGAAGCCGTGGTCGCCTGCGTCGGCTTCGTTGCCGCCGGCACCATTCTGCGTGGGTCACGCGAGGATCAGGTCAGCGGCCTGACCACGGCAAGCTCGCTGATCATGGCGGCGGCCATCGGCATCGCCGTGGGCATCGGCAAGTACGTGATTGCCATCGGGGTGAGCGTGCTGTGCGTGCTGGTGCTGGCGGTGATGCGGCGGTTGGAGAAGCGGATTTCGTAGGGAATCTCGAATTGCCGGCCAGCGGTCGGCACTATCACGGGACCTTAATGGTCGGACCAATATGGCATCTAGCCCTATGGTCTAATAGGCGCTTCGTCGGAGCGGCGGTTAAATCCGCTGCAAGTGGTCTGATCGAATCATTATTGGTAATACCAATAATCGACGACCATGGCGACCCACCGCCTGCGGTGGAGCACATCCCGCCCCAGTCGAGAGCCCCCATGCAGCCCTGGCAACACCTGTACGACCCCGCCGGCAACCTGTGGTTGTCCAGCCTGATCGCGCTGCTGCCGATCGCGTTCTTCTTCGTCGCCCTGGCCGTGCTGCGCATGAAGGGCTGGCTGGCCGGCACGATCACCGTGGCCATCGCGCTCGGCGTCGCCCTGCTGTTCTACCGCATGCCGCTGAGCCAGGCGCTGGGCGCGGCCGGTTTCGGCTTCGTCTACGGCCTGTGGCCGATCGCCTGGATCATCATCGGCGCGGTATTCCTCTACAAAGTCTCGGTCAAGACCGGGCAGTTCGACATCATTCGCGCCTCGATCCTGTCGGTCACCGAGGACCAGCGCCTGCAGATGCTGATGGTCGGCTTCGCCTTCGGTGCCTTCCTGGAGGGTGCAGCCGGTTTTGGTGCACCGGTGGCGATCACCGCGGCACTGCTGGTCGGGTTGGGCTTCAAACCGCTGTATGCCGCCGGCCTGTGCCTGATCGTCAACACCGCGCCGGTCGCCTTTGGTGCGATGGGCATTCCGATCATCGTGGCCGGGCAGGTCACCGGTCTGGATGCCTTCGAGATCGGCCAGATGGCTGGGCGCCAGCTGCCGTTCCTTACGATCATCGTGCTGTTCTGGATCATGGCGATCATGGATGGCTGGCGCGGCATCAAGGAAACCTGGCCGGCAGTGCTGGTGGCCGGTGGTTCGTTCGCCATCGCGCAGTATCTGACCTCCAACTTCATCGGCCCGGAGCTGCCGGACATCACCGCGTCGCTGGCCTCGCTGGTCTGCCTGACGCTGTTCCTGCGCCGCTGGAAGCCGGTGCGGATCTTCCGCTTCGACACCGAAACCAGCGCCGAGGCGGCCGCACAGGCACTGGAGGCGCCGCGCTACAGCGTCAGCCAGATCGCCAAGGCTTGGTCGCCGTTCCTGATCCTCACTGCGATGGTCACGCTGTGGAGCATCAAACCGTTCAAATCGCTGTTCGCGGCGGGCGGCCCGCTGGAAAGCTGGGTGCTGAAGATCCCGGTGCCGGGCCTGGACCAGATGGTGCAGAAGATGCCGCCGATCGTGGATGCACCGCTCAGCTACGAGGCGATCTACAAGTTCGACTGGTTCTCGGCCACCGGCACCTCGATCATCCTCGCCGCGGTGATCGCCATCATCGCGCTGCGCATGCCGGCCCGTTCGGCGCTGCAGACCTTCGGTGAGACCGTGCGTGAGCTGCGCATGCCGATCTACTCGATCGGCATGGTGCTGGCCTTCGCCTTCATCGCCAATTACTCGGGCCTTTCGGCGACGCTGGCGCTGGCACTGGCGCACACTGGTGATGCGTTCCCGTTCTTCTCGCCGTTCCTGGGCTGGTTGGGCGTGTTCCTGACCGGCTCGGATACTTCATCCAACGCCTTGTTCTCGGCACTGCAGGCGACCACCGCGCAGCAGATCGGCGTGTCCGACGTGCTGCTGGTGGCGGCCAACACCACTGGTGGCGTGACCGGCAAGATGATCTCGCCGCAGTCGATCGCCATTGCCTGCGCGGCGGTCGGCCTGGCCGGCAAGGAATCGGACCTGTTCCGTTTCACGGTCAAGCACAGCCTGATCTTCACCACGATGGTCGGCCTGATCACCCTGGCCCAGGCCTACTGGCTGACCTGGATGATTCCCTGAGCCATGCACGGTCAGCCGACCACCCGCTGCGCGCTTCGGGCCACAATGACGCCATGAGCACGCAACGTATTTCGGACAAGGTGGCCGCACAGCTGCGCGGCCTGGTGCAGGAACAGCGGCTGCAGCCGGGCGACCGGCTGCCGGCCGAACGCACCCTGGCGGTGCAGCTGGGGGTCTCGCGAACGGCGTTGCGCGAGGCCATCGCGCAGCTGGCCAGCCAGGGCCTGCTGACCGCACGGGTCGGTGGCGGCACCTACGTGGCCGAACCGGCGGCGCGCGCGCGGCAGGCGCTGGATGAACCGCTGGCGCCGTACCTGCCGCTGTTCCAGGGCGACCCGGAATACCGCTTCGACGTGCTGGAGATCCGCCACGCGCTGGAAGGTGCCACCGCCTGGCATGCGGCGCTGCGAGCCACCGACGAGGACCGCACGCGCATCGCGCAGGCCTTCCAGACCATGATGGACGCGCACGGCAAGAACGACCCCACCGGTGAAGCGGAGGCCGACGCGGCCTTCCACCTGTCCATCGCGGAGGCCTCGCACAACCTCGTGCTGCTGCAGGTGATGCGCGGGCTGTTCGAACTGCTGCAGACCAACATCTCGCAGAGCCGCGAAAAGCTCTACACCTCGGCGAGGACCTTCTCGCCGTTGTCTGACCAGCACCGCGAGATGATGGACGCGGTGCTTGCCGGCGACCCCGAACGCGCGCGCGCCGCCGCGCATGCCCACCTCGAGTTCGTGCACACCACGCTGCGCACCCTCGATGACAACGAAGCCCGGCGTGCGCGGGCCTCGCGTCTACCTTCCCCACACGGTTGACCCCATGATCATCTCCGCCTCCACCGATTACCGTGCCGCAGCGCAACGCCGGCTGCCGCCGTTCCTGTTCCACTACATCGATGGCGGCGCGTATGCCGAGCACACGCTGAAGCGCAACGTTTCCGACCTGTCCGACATCGCGCTGCGCCAGCGCATCCTGCGCAACATGTCCGACCTGAGCCTGGAAACCGAGCTGTTCGGCGAAACGCTGGCAATGCCGGTGGCGCTCGCCCCGGTCGGCCTGACCGGCATGTATGCCCGGCGCGGTGAGGTACAGGCGGCGCGCGCGGCCGACAGCCGAGGCATCCCGTTCACCCTGTCCACCGTATCGGTGTGCCCGATCGAGGAAGTGGCACCGGCCATCCAGCGGCCGATGTGGTTCCAGCTGTACGTGCTGCGCGATCGTGGCTTCATGCGCAATGCGCTGGAGCGCGCGCAGGCTGCGGGCGTGACCACCCTGGTGTTCACCGTGGACATGCCGGTGCCGGGTGCGCGCTACCGCGATGCCCACTCCGGCATGAGCGGTCCGAACGCCTCGCTGCGCCGCATCGGCCAGGCCATCACCCACCCGCACTGGGCGTGGGACGTCGGCCTGTTCGGCCGCCCGCATGATCTGGGCAACATCTCCACCTACCGCGGCAACCCGACCGGGCTGGAGGATTACATCGGCTGGCTCGGCAGCAACTTCGATCCTTCCATTTCGTGGAAGGACCTGGAGTGGATCCGCGAGTTCTGGAAGGGCCCAATGGTGATCAAGGGCATCCTCGACCCGGATGACGCACGTGATGCGGTCAAGTTCGGCGCCGATGGCATCGTGGTCTCCAATCACGGTGGCCGCCAGTTGGACGGCGTGCTGTCCACCGCACGCGCACTGCCGGCGATTGCCGATGCGGTACAGGGCGATCTGAAGATCCTCGCCGATTCCGGCATCCGCACTGGCCTGGACGTGGTGCGCATGCTGGCGTTGGGTGCAGATACCGTGCTGCTGGGCCGTGCCTTCGTCTATGCACTTGCAGCGCAGGGTGAGGCGGGCGTGGCCAACCTGCTGGACCTGATCGCGAAGGAAATGCGCGTGGCGATGACACTGACCGGTGCGCGCCGCATCGCCGACATCGGTCGCGATTCGCTGGTCAGCCTGCCATGAGTGGCCACGATGCCGTGCTGGCGCAGTTGCGCGATGCGGTCGGCAACCGCCATGTATTGACCGGCGACAAGGCCACCCGCCGTTTTCGCCGTGGCTACCGTTTCGGCGACGGCCCGGTGCTGGCGGTGGTGCGCCCGGGGACGCTGCTGGAGCTGTGGCGTGTGCTGCAGGCGGCGGTGCAGGGCGGAGCGGCGATCATCCTGCAGGCGGCCAACACCGGCCTGACCGGTGGCTCGACCCCGGATGGCAGCGACTATGGGCGTCCGATCGTGCTGGTCAGCACGCTGCGCCTGACCGGCATCCAGCTGTTGAACGAAGGCCGCCAGGTGCTGTGCCTGCCTGGCGCGACGCTGGACCGCCTGGAGCAGACGCTGGCACCGCTCGGCCGCGAACCGCATTCGGTCATCGGCTCGTCCTGCATCGGTGCGTCGGTACTCGGTGGCATCTGCAACAACTCCGGCGGCGCGCTGGTGCGCCGTGGCCCGGCCTACACCGAACTGGCACTGTACGCGCAGGTCGATGCGCAGGGCCAGCTGCAGCTGGTCAACCATCTGGGCATCGCGCTGGGTGATACGCCCGAGCAGATCCTGCAGCGCCTGCAGGCCGGCGACTATGCTGCTGCCGACGTTGGGGACGGCGATGGCCGCGCCGCCTCCGATCCACGCTACGCCGAGGAAGTGCGCCGGGTCGATGCCGATACGCCGGCACGCTTCAATGCCGACCCCAGCCGCCACTTCGAGGCAGCGGGGTCTGCCGGCAAGCTGGCAGTATTCGCGGTGCGCCTGGATACCTTCGAGAAGGAGGCCGCCGAAGTCTTCTACATCGGCAGCAACCGCACCGACAGCCTCACCGCGATCCGGCGCCAGCTGCTGACCGGCTTCGAACGCTTGCCGATTGCCGGCGAATACATCCACCGCGATGCCTATGACATCGGCGAGCGCTACGGCAAGGACAGTTTTCTGCTGATCGACCGCCTCGGCACCGCCCGCGTGCCGGCCGCCTTCGCACTGAAGAGCCGCGTCGATGGCTGGTTCGAGCGGTTGGGCCTGCGCGGGGTGACCGACCGGGTGATGCAGGTGCTGACCGGCCTGCTGCCCTCGCACCTGCCCAAGCGCATGGGCGAGTTCCGCCAGCGCTATGAGCATCACCTGTTGCTGAAGGTCTCCGCGCAGGACGCCGCGGAAACCGAGGCCTGGCTGCGCGGCTTCTTCGCCGACCATGAGGGCGGCTACTTCCACTGCACGGCCGATGAGGGGCGCAAGGCGTTCCTGCATCGCTTCGCTGTGGCCGGCGCCGCGGTGCGCTACCGCGAGGTGCACCGCGACCAGGTGCAGGACATCGTCGCGCTGGACATCGCCCTGCGCCGCGATGATGCCGACTGGTTCGAGCAGTTGCCGGTCGATATCGATGGCCGCCTGCTGCACAAGCTGTATTACGGGCACTTCCTGTGCCACGTGTTCCACCAGGACTACATCGCGCGCAAAGGCGAAGACCCGATGGCGATCGAGCATGCGATGTGGGCGTTGCTGGACCAGCGTGGCGCCGAGTATCCAGCCGAGCACAACGTCGGCCACCTGTACCCGGCCAAGCCTGCGCTGGCCGGGTTCTACAGGCAGTTGGACCCGAGCAATACCTTCAACCCGGGTATCGGCCAGACGTCGAAGGCGAAAGGGTGGGGTGGCTGCGACTGTAGTGGGCATTAGCGGCGCACTCTCTGAAAATTCGGATCTCTTGCATTCATCACTGATCGGGTTCGCACTAGGCTGAGGTCTTGGCTGAAACGGATACAGAACCAATGCAGAGTGCGGATCAGATATGGGCGTCCATCAAAGCGTCGCTTCACGAGAAGAATTGTCTGGATGAAGTGCAGTTGCGGCCGGGAGCTTCCGAAAGCGAGTTGGTTGAACTGGAAGCTCAGCTTGGAGTCGCTTTGCCAGATCTGCTCAGGCAGCTGCTGATGATTCACGACGGGCAGGATGGGGCCGGGCTTCTGTTCGGCACTCAGATGCTCTCGTCCATGGAGATCAGGCGGCAGTGGCAGGGTTGGCGTGAGATCGAGGCCGACGGCATGAACGAGGACTGCGCGGAGTTCATGAAGTCCAGTCCTGCGGGGGTGGTGAAGCCGATGTATACCAATGCACGTTGGATACCGCTGACGCACGATGGTGGCGGCAATCACATGGGATTGGATTTCGATCCCGATATTGACGGTGCTGAAGGACAGATGATTGCCTTTGGTGCGGATGAAGAAACCAAGTACCTTCTTGCTCCCACTTTCGCTGACTTCGCTGAGAAGGCTGTGGAGTGGATCACTCAGGCAAGCTGGGATGGTGAGAATATCGAGTCGTCAACTGATGACGGCTTCGCTCCCCCGGCCATTCTCCGTACTGCTGGAGGGGCGTAGTTGGGAGCGCCGTTCTGACAGGTAGTGTGCCGCCTGGGTTCCGGTTGACCGGGCTGGTCGCGATCGTTCCGCTATTCCTGCGCTACCATCTTGATTCCACGAGCAGGAATCTCATCCATGCCCCCCGTCCTTGCCCGCACGACCGTGTGCGTTGCACTGCTGGCCACCCCGATGCTGGCGCTGGCGCAGGGCTCGATCCTGCCGCAGCAGCGTGACGCTGCGGGCAACGTGATGGAGCCGTTGGGGCAGGTGCTGATCGCCCATGAGACGGGGCCGGCGGGGCTCTACGAGTGCACGCGGGACGGCAACTGGTGCGTGCGCGTGCAGCCGGTTGCCAACGATGGTGACCGGCCGACTGTGCTGGAAGTGCTTGAGAAGGCACCGGGCCAGGGCACGCCGCACACCTACCACGTCAGCATCGACGTGCCGCAGGAAAGCGAGCTGTCGCTGTGGCCGTGGATCGTGCGGCTGGCACCCGGCGTGGGCAGCGATGAACCGGTGACCGACCCGCAGCAGCGCGCCCGCCAGAATGTGCTGGTGGGTGGCATCGTCACGTTCAGCGCCATGTACTCCGGTGGAGGTGCCGACGCATCCACGCTGCAACTGGCACGCGTGCGCCACCTGCAGGACGACGTCCAGGTGGACGACGACGTACTGACCGTGCCATGGCTGGGCAATGCGATGATCCGCGCCTGTTTCAGCGAGCAGGACATCAAGCAGCGGGCAGGCGCCTGCCACGATGAGTATGGATTCTCGGCAAAGCTGGGGCTGGAGACGGCGGCCGAGGGCATGCCGGTGCTGCGCTACCAGACCGTGGCGACCCGGTTCCCGGCCGGTGTTTCGCGCTTCGAGGATTCGCTGGCCAAGAGGCCGTTGAAGAAGCAGGATCTGCGCACCGAGCAGGACCCGGCGTGCACCTACACGCGGCTGTTCCGCTTCAGCGATGGGGTATTCCACCCCGACCAGGCGCTGCCGGATTGCGCGGGGTATACCGAACCCTGAAATGTAGAGTCGAGCCATGCTCGACTCTACAAAAGTCCGCTGCCGCGCTTACTCGCAGCGCGTGGACGTGATGATGTTGTCCTTGTCCACGAACACGCGCAGGCGGTCCTGGCGGATGTCCTTGGTGGTGATGGTGCTGGGGCCGATCGGGTTGACCAGGCCGGCACCACTCTCGCGGGACAGGCGGCGGATGTTGGGCTCGTTGGCCGGCTGGCCGATCGCCCAGCCCAGCTGGCTGGCGTCGCAGCGGCCGCTGCCTTTGACCTCCGGGCCAGGGGTGCTGACGCAGGCCGACAGCAGCAGGGCGGAGGCCGGCAGCAACAGGGACAGACGGAATGCGGACATGCGAGCGCTCCTGCGCAGGGGAAGATGGCGGGAACGATAGCACCGAGCGTGCGAAAGGCGTCAGCGCCCCGGTCATTGCCGGCACAGCGTGGTCATTGCATAGTGGGAGGAATGGCTGGCAGTACGCCAGCGGGCAGTCCGGGCCTTTCCGGCGCAGGTGTTGGATACGGTATGACGGCAGGCAGTTTCCGCGGCAAGGACAAGACGATGACGGCGCTGGTGTTGTCGTTGCTGGGCGTGGCGTTTGCCGCCTCCGCTGCCGATCCGGAACCCGCGCCGGTCGAAACCCCGGTATTCGGCGCCTGGCGCAACCTGCAGACCGAATCCGGCTACGCGCCGGCCCAGCGGAACCTGGCCTTCGCCATGCTGCCGCAGGCGGCCACCCGCGGTGACCGTTTCGCCATTCTAGACCGTGAGGGCAAGCGGGCGGTGTGCTGCCTGCAGGTGGCCAGCCCCTCGCTGGGCGTGGCCGCGCTGCGCGAGCAGTACCACCTGCCGCAGGCCTGGGTGACCGACCTGAGTAATGGTCGCAGCCCCGCACGTCCCTATGTACCGCACGTCTATGCGATGCAGCGGGTGGACGAGCTGGCCGACTACAGCTTTGCCGATGTTCCTGGCGCGTACAGCGACCTGGGCGGGCTGCTGATTCCGGAAGGCGCCGCGCTGGAGGTCGACGGCAGCGCCGTGCGCCTGGGGGACACCCGCTACCCGCTGCATTTCCAGCGCCAGCCGCACGCCGATGACGATGGCGCGCTGGACCGCTACAGCCTGCAGGCCGGCGAGGGTGCCGCTCCGATCGTGGTTGAAGTGCCGTTCGGCACCTACTGATTGCAGCATTGCACTGGCTAGAATGCAGCGCGGCGCTGTCTGCCGTGCCTGCTCCGTGAGTCGTTGCCGTGTCCTTGCGCCCCTTCCTGCTGTCGTCCCTGCTGCTGTTGTCCGCCTGTGCCAGCGCGCCACCGCCGCCGCCGGCCCATTCCGACGCATTGTGGCGATTGATCGAACGTGACTGCCGGGGCGCCGAAGGTCCACGCGGCGACTGCCTGCGCGTGGAGACGGCAGCATACCGCCGCGATGTGCTGGTCAAGGACGCGCACGGCGACTACCAGTTCCTGCTGATGCCGCTGGACAAGGTCAGCGGCATCGAGAGCCGCAGCCTGTACCAGCGTGGTGCACCCAACTACTTCGGCGCGGCCTGGCTGGCCCGCACCCACACCGAACGGGCGCTGGGCCAACCGCTGCCGCGCAACGTTGCCAGCCTGGCGCTGAATTCACCGCATGGCCGCTCGCAACATCAGCTGCATATTCACGTGGATTGCCTGCGTGCCGACGTGCTGCAGGCGCTGGACACGCATGCTGCCGCTCTGGGCAGCCAGTGGACACCGCTGCCGGGGCTGCTGCGCGGCCATCAGTACCAGGCACGCCTGCTGCCGGGCGCAGAACTGACCGCCAATCCGCTCAATCTGCTGGCCTACGACCTCGCAGGCGTGGACGACGTCGGCCAGTGGAGCCTGGTTGTGGCGGGCCGGGACGCCGTGCAGGGCGTCCCGGGCTTCATCCTGCTGGCCACCCGTGTGGACGCGGGCACCGGCAACGAGGCCAGCGCCGAAGAGCTGCAGGACCACGCCTGCTCGGTGCTGACCGGTGCCGGCAACGCGCTGGAGCGGGTGCGCTAGTCCAGCATCCTGTGCTTGCTCCGCCACATGGGTGCGGTCAGCGCCAGCAGCTGGCGATCCTGCCAGCCATCCAGATCCAGATGATGGTCGCGCAGCAGGCCTTCCTGCTCGAAGCCGAAGGCCCGCAGCGCGGTGGCGAACGGATCACTGCAGTCCGGTGGCAGCATCACGAACAGGCGATGCAGGCCGACGTCCTCGAACAGGAACGGGCACAGCGCCTGCAGCGCCGCGTCGGCATGCGGGTGCCAATGCTGCAGCGACAGCAGTTCGGCGCTGCGCGCCTGTAGTGATTGCAGCCGTACGTGCAGCTGGTCCAGTACGTTGCCGTGCTCGTCATCGAACACCCCCAGCAGCAGCTGGTCGTTGTCCTGTTCCAGGCGTGAGCGATGCATGTGGGCGAGGAAGCGCGCTTCCTCATCGATGACGGACGGATCGCGGCGGCCGCGCCGGCGGCGGTCATCGAACAGGCGCCAGCGCGGCAGGTCGGCACGCTGGAAAGGGCGCAGGGTGACCGGTGCGGCCTGCAGCTGCAGCAGGTGACGGCGCAGCACCGGGCGCAATGGGGGAAGGAGGGAAGTGGGGTACGGGGTCATCATCCCCGGCACGATGGCCGTGCCTGCAGCCCTGCACCATTCAAAACATTGCAAAAGTGTGGTGGATGGCACTGCGGGTCTGATTCGGTTCAGGCATAAGCCCATCAGGCCTGGTCATTTCCGTTGAAACCCCCCATTCAGGACACTTTCGTTACGGGATCGTTATGCGCCGTACAGGCCGCTGCCCCCGTACCACCACCCGCCCAACTCCCCAGGAAGCCCATGTCCGCCTCCCACAAGGCGCTGCGCCCGCGTCCGCTGGTGCTCGCACTGTCGTCCCTGATGCTGGTCTCGATGCCGGCCTTCGCGCAGGAAAGCGCACCCACCACATTGCAGGAAGTGAAGGTCACCGGCTCGCGCATTCCACGCGCCAGTGTCGAGGGCCCGTCGCCGGTGACGGTGATCAGCCGCGAGCAGATCGATGCGCAGGGCTACCGCAATGCCTTCGACGCACTGAGCGCGCTGACCGAGAACACCGGCAACGTACAGGGCGAGGACTTCGGCAACACCTTCACCCCGGCCGCCAACACCATCAACCTGCGCGGGCTGGGCCCGAACCGCACGCTGGTGCTGGTCAACGGCCGCCGCCAGGCCGACTACCCGCTGGCCTACGAAGGGTCGGTGAACGTGGTCAACCTGGCCAACATTCCCAGTGCGCTGATCGAGCGCATCGAGGTCTTGGCGGCAGGTGCGTCTGCGGTATACGGCTCCGATGCGATCGCCGGCGTGGTCAACATCATCCTCAAGGACCGCTTTGAGGGCGTGGATGTGAACGTGCGCGCCGGTGGCACCCAGCAGGGCGGCGGCGACAACCAGCGCGCGCAGGTGGTCGGTGGTAGTTCCGGCGAGCGTTGGGATGCGCTGTTCGGCTTCGAGTTCGATGTGCGCAAGGCGATCCACGCACGCCAGCGCGATTTCATGGATTCGCTGGATGATGATCCGGCCGGCAAGGCGCCGCAGGCGACCGCGATCGCCTATCGCCGCAATGCCGCCACCGGCCGCAACATCGATCCGGGCGTCAGTGGCTGCGACGGAGCGTCTGACATCTATGGCGGCAGCGTGTTCCGCGCCTTCAACCCTCGCCAGGGCTGGTACTGCGGCAGCAACGAGGCCGCCGCCAGCTACTGGACCGTGCAGACCCAGAAGCGCAACCTCAATGGCTATGGCCTGCTGACCTTCCACGTCAACGAGACCACTGACCTGTTTGCCGATGTCGCCGTGGGCAGCGCGCGGATCTACAACAACACGCGTGCGCCGACCTGGACCTCGGCCCGCAACTACTTCTACAACCAGAACACCGGCAACCTGGAAAGCTGGTACCGCCGCTTCGCGCCGGAGGAAATCGGCGGGCTGCCGCGCAATGCCAACCGCTTCCTGGAAAACTCGTGGTCGTTCAACGTCGGTGCACGTGGCCAGATCGGCGACAGCGGCTGGGACTATGAGGCGGTCTACAGCCGCTCGCGATACGAGAACCGCACCCGCCGCCCGGTGCTGCTGGCCGGCATCAACGAATACCTGCTCGGCCCGAAGCTGGGTGTGCGCAACGGCGTTGAGGTCTATGCGCCGGATCCGGCGCGCCTGTTCCAGCCGTTGACCCCGAACGAATACGAGGCGCTGTCCGACTACCAGGAAAGCCGTAACGCGGCATGGCTGCAGACCTTCAGCGCCAGCGTCAACGGCCGCCTGTTCGCGCTGCCTGGGGGCGATGCGGCGTTGGCAGCGGTGGTCGAGGCCGGCAGCCAGGGCTATCGCAACCGACCGGACCCGCGCCTGGGCAGCGGCGAGTTCTGGAACACCAGTGCAGGCGTCGGCGCCGGTGGCGAGCGTGACCGCTACGCTGCAGGTGTGGAGCTGCAATTGCCGCTGCTGCAGTCGCTGACCACCACCCTGGCCGGTCGTTATGACCAGTACCGTGCCGGTGGCGAGCACATCGGCAAGGCCACCTGGAGTTTCGGCGTCGAGTTCCGTCCGATCGAGAGCCTGCTGATCCGTGGTACGGCGGCGACCAGCTTCCGTGCGCCGGACATGAACTACGTGTTTGCCACCGAAACCCGCGGCTACAACCCGGGCATGACCGATTACTGGCGCTGCCGCATTGCGGGCCAGTCGTACGACAACTGCGACTACAACGGCCTGTCGATTGATTACAGCAACCGCGCCAATGCGCAGCTGCAGCCGGAATCGGCCAAGTCGTATGGTTTCGGCGTGGTCTGGTCGCCGCTGTCCGGCCTGGATTTCAGCGCTGACTACTACGACATCCGCATCGACAACGAAGTGACCAGCCTCGATACCAGCCGCATCCTGCGTGATGAGGCCGACTGCCGCCTGGGCCGGACGCTGGGTGGCGAAGCGCGCGATATCGGTTCGCCGCTGTGCCAGGACGCGCTGTCGCGGGTGATCCGCAACCCGTCCAATGCAACCGTGCAGCCAGACCAGGTGACCCGTGTGCTGATCAATCCGATCAACGCGGCCTCCGAATCGGTTCGCGGCCTGGACCTGAAGGGCAACTGGCGTTTCGATGCCGGCCGCTATGGCCGCTTCACCACGCGCCTGGCCTACACCGTGGTGCTGGAGCACAAATACCGACAGTTCTCCGATGATCCGGAGCGTGACATCCGCAATTCGCTGGATGACTACCAGTGGCGCAGCAAGGCCAACGGCAGCATCACCTGGAACCAGGGTGACTGGACCACCACGCTGTACGGCAACCGCTTCGGCTCGCTGCCGAAGACCGATGGCAGTGGCCGCATCGCGCCGTACATGACGTACAACGCCAGCGTGTTCCGCCAGTTCGGCGAGAACCTGTCGGTGGGCGTAATCGTCAACAACCTGCGTGACAGCCGCCCGCCGGCGGACAAGAACGGAGGCGGCTGGCCGTTCTATCCGGTTGGCAACTACGACCCGTATGGCCGCCAGTACTGGGTGCAACTGGACTACCGGTTCCGCTGATTCCGCAGGCGAACGAAAGGCCCAGCATTGCTGGGCTTTTCTTTGTGCAGTGCACCCGTGTTGCCGCTGCGCGCGTGGCATGCTGTGGCGCTACCCGGAGGAGGATGCGCATGGATGTCAGGGTGTGAAGTGTGATTGCAGTGGTGGCCATTGCAGGTTGCAGTGGCAGGCAGGCGGCCAGCGTGGAGGATGCCGCGGAGGTGGCCAATGCCGCGCCTGCGCAGTCTCACGCGCAGCCAGCGGAGCACGCTGGGCCATCGCGCGCGGCAACGGCATCGAGTGCCACGACGGCTGCCGCTGGGCTCGCGCAACCGGAGGGCCACTTCCTCGAGGGCGAGCGCATGCTGCTGAGCGAGGGTGCGGTGTCCGTGCAGAAGAGTGAGGCGCTGCTGGGTTCCGACAAGGCTTTCGCGCAGGCGATCAGCCAGTTCGAGCGCGATGCGGCTGGCCACCCGGAAGTGCAGGACCTGACCCGGCTCTACAGGACGGCCGCGTCCCGGCTCATCGGCAGCGACGGCACGCTGGTGTCTTTCGCCTGTGGCTACAGCCTGTGTGTTGGCGAGATCCGAAGCCGTACCGATGAGGATTTCAGTGCCTGGTCCGAGGCGATCGGCACGGACAAGGCGGCCCCGGTCTACAGCCTGGCCACGGCGCCGATGACATGGGGCAGGGACCAGCATGGTGGGCGCTTCGTGTTCTCGGTGGATCCGGCCGCCAACGGCATCACGGGCCCGTAGCGCCGGCGGATGCCCGGCGCCACGGCGCGTTACGGAAGCGCCTGTTGCAGGTATGACTCGATGACGTAGCTGAAAGGCTGCTGCTGGCGGTCGCGCAGCAGGGCGCGCACTTCAAGGATCACGCCGCGGTCGCCTTCGCCCCGCGGCGGCCAGAACGTCTGGTCAGCCAAGGTCTGGCGCTGGAAACCGAGCGGGCCGACCACGCGACCGAACGGTTCATCGGTGCTGTCCAGCACCTGGTTCATGGCCGGGCTGAGGTGGCCGGGCAGGTACCAGTTGTCGGCCTCGGACAGCACGCGGCTGCCGCAGACCAGCTGCACGCGGCGATAGCGCAGGTCGGTACCCGGCTTCACGCCCAGCGCCTGCAGCACGTCGGCGGGGGCAGGCTTGTCCTGGCCGTGTACGCGCACGGCGCGCACCCGCGCCTGTTCGGCCAGGCCGTGCTCTGCGCACCAGTGTTCCAGCGTGGCGGTGGCGCTCTGCCCGGACAGCACGCGCTGGTGCAGGCGCTCGACCAGTGCAGCCGGGGCGATGCGCTGCTGGCCTGGCGGCGACTGCAGCGGCGCGGCGGCCGCAGCATCAGTGGCGGACAGGCTGGCGATCGGAGCGGCGGCAAGCAGGGACGCGGCCTGCCAGCGGCGGAGACGATCGTGGCGGTCGGACGGGCCCATGCGGCATCACAGCGGAAACAGGCGCCCATGTTACCCGTTCAGGGGTGTGCACGGCGTGGCTGCGACCGGTTGTCGCAGGGGGAATCATCGTTCTGATGAATGTATGGCATCCAGATATTTCGTTGGCCGATGGCGCTATCGAGGCGCAGGATGGCGCCAGTCTTGGCTTTCCGGGAATTCCCGATGACCCTGCAGTTCATCCACGGCGGTGTCGACCGCGACGGTGCACCGCTGCACTTCCACATCCGTGATGGCCGCATCAGCGGGCTCAACGGCCATACCGGCCCGGCTGAAGGGGCGGAAAGCGTCGATCTGCAGGGCTTTGCGGTGCTGCCGGGGTTGGTGGATGGCCACATCCACTTGGACAAGAGCTTCGTCGGCGACCGTTGGCATCCGCATCAGCCGGTGAACAGCCTGCGTGAGCGGTTGGCGGTGGAAAAGGCGGCAGTGGCGGCTGCGGCGCCGATGGTCGATCGCGCCGAGGCGCTGATCCGCCAGTGCAGCGGCTTCGGCACAGTGGCAATGCGCTGCCATGTCGATATCGATGGCAGCACCGGCCTGCGTCACCTGGAAGCGGTACGCGAGGCCGCATTGCGCTGTGCCGACATCATGCGCATCCAGCTGGTGGCGTTCCCACAGGCCGGGGTGATGTCCTGCGCTGGTACCGCAGCGGTGTTTGAGCAGGCCCTTGCTGCGGGCGTGGAGGTGCTCGGCGGCATCGACCCGACCACGCTCGACGGTGATGCCGAAGGCCAGCTGGCGCTGCTGTTCGGCTTGGCCGAGCGTTACGGCGTTCAGCTGGACATCCATCTGCATGAGCCCGGCGAAACCGGCCTGGCGCAGCTGCTGCGTATCGCCGCGCGCACCCGGGCCGCCGGCCTGCAGGGAAGGGTGGCGGTCAGTCATGCTTATTCGCTGGGCGAGGTGCCGCTGGCACGCGCGCTGCAGGTGGGCGAGGCGCTGGCGACGGCGGGCGTGGCGATCATGAGCAACGCGCCGGGCGATCATCCATTCCCGCCGCTGCGCGCGTTGCATGATGCCGGTGTGCGCGTGTTCGCGGGCAACGACAACATCCGTGACTGCTGGTGGCCGTATGGCAACGGCGATCTGTTGCAGCGGGCGATGCTGCTGGGCTACCGCTCCGGCTTCCATACCGATGCCGACCTGATGCTGGCGCTGGACATGGTGACCACCCATGCCGCGCAGGTGATCGGGCTGCCGCAGTACGGTCTTGTGGAAGGGCATCCGGCCACATTCGTGGCGGTGCGTGCCGACCACGGCCCGGCCGCTGTGGCCGCAGTGCCGGTGGAGCGACGCGTGGTAGTTGATGGCCGTTGGCTGTAGATCCACGCCGGGCCAACCCGTGTAGCGCCGAGCCACGCTCGGCGGCTTTTCATACGTAATCGTCGGCGCGGGTAGCGACGAACTCTTCCAGCCACGCAAGCAGGTGGGCGATGTCGATGATCTCGCCCTGCTCGACGCGCTTGAGCAGCAGCGTGCTGGCGCCGATCTGCAGGCTGCTGTTGGCATAACGCAGCACCGCGTCGATGCCCCAGGCATCGGTGACCTGCATCCAGGCCAGGCCCGGCACGCGCTGGGCCAGGGTGTCACCGAACGCCACGCCCAGCGCTTCCCAGCCATCGCAGTCGGCACGGTCGATCAGCTCGGCATCGACCACGCGCTGCAGTGTGCTGGCCGCCAGCGGCCATTGCACCGGCAACGTCGGGAAGCCGGCCGCCACGCGCGCGGCGATCAGCGAGCGCTGGTGCTGCAGATGCGTCTGCAGTGCAGCGGGCAGGGGATCGAAGCGGGTGGGGATTTCATCGGACATGGCGAGGCGCCGTGGGGCACGGAAACAACGGGCACTCTACGAGGCGATGTTGCCCGCCGTGCGGCCGGATTGGCCAAGTTTCGATGCTTGATGCGCGAAAGGCATCCACGCATGGCGTGGATCTACCGTGCTCAGTCCGGTTCGCGCTGCACCTGCCGCCACAGCTCGCTGGCCAGTGCGCGCACGGCATCATCGGCGTCCGCGCGATGCAGCAGGCCGATCTCGTAGTTGTCGATCACCGGCAGCTCGCGCTCTCCATCGATGATGCGGTGCTCGCGGCTGACCGCGCGGCGCGGCAGCAGGCTGATGCCGATGCCATCGGCCACCGCGCCCTGGATGCCGCTCAGCGACGAGCTGGTGAAGGCGATGCGCCAGCGCAGGCCCAGCGCTTCCACGGCATGGATCATCTCGTCGCGGTACAGCCCGCGCGGCGGGAAGGTGACCAGCGGCAGCGGGTCCTGCTGCAGGCAGCTGCTGCGCAGGCTGTCGATCCAGTGCATCGGCTCGCGCCGGCAATGCACCGCCTGGCGGCTGTTGCGGCGTTGCTTGACCAGCACCAGGTCCAGCTCACCGTGGTCGAAGCCCTGCGCCAGGTCGCGGCTGAGGCCGCTGCTGATCTCCAGCTTCACCTGCGGGTGGCGACGGCTGAAGGCGGCCAGCATGCGCGTGGTCTGCGCGTTGACGAAATCCTCGGGCACGCCGATGCGGACCGCGGTCTCCACCGTCGCACCGGCCAGCGCCTGCGCCATTTCCTCGTTCAGGTCGAGCATGCGCCGCGCGTAGCCGAGCAGGGTGTGGCCGGCGTCAGTGGGGTGCACGTCGCGATGGCCGCGTTCGAGCAGGCGATGCCCGGCCAGTTCCTCCAGCCGGCGCACCTTCTGGCTGACCGTGGACTGGGTCGAATGCAGGCGCGTGGCCGCCGTGGTGAAGCTGCCGCAGTCGGCCACCATCACCAGCGCCCGCAGCAGGTCCAGTTCGAACAGGGTTCTATTCGATTTGGCACTGTCTTGCATTTGAACATTTCACTTCTGGATACCCAGGGCGACTTCTACCATGCAGGGCAGGGGCCGGCAATGCCCGGCTGTTGCTACCGTCGCACGGCGTTCCGTGGCGACGGACATGAGGAGACACTGTCATGCGCGTCCATCATTCCGCTGGCTGGCCTGCGCCGTTCACGCGCGTGCTGCTGTTGTGCCTGCTGGCCATGGTCACCCCCGCCTGCACCGCCACGTCCAGGGCCGACGCAGACGCGCGCCTGCGGGATGCTGCCAGCCGCGGCGACGCCGATGCGGTGCGACAGGCGATTGAGGATGGCGCCACGCTGGAGGCGCGCGATGGCCAGGGCCGCACCGCGCTGCTGCTGGCCGCGCATGGCAACAACGTGGATGCCGCGCGTGAGCTGATCGAGGCCGGGGCAGACGTCAACGCCAAGGACGCGTTGCAGGACAGCGCCTACCTGTACGCCGGTGCGCGCGGCCTGGACGAGTTCCTGGCGATGACCCTGGCGCATGGCGCCGATCTGCGCAGCACCAACCGCTATGGCGGCACCGCGCTGATTCCGGCCGCCGAGCGCGGTCACGTCGCCACTGTGCGCACGCTGCTGCGGGCCGGTGTGGCGGTGGACCATGTCAACCGGCTGCACTGGACCGCGCTGCTGGAAGCGATCCTGCTCGGCGATGGCGGTGCGCGCCACGTGCAGATCGTGCAGCTGCTGCTGGAGGCCGGTGCCGACCCGGAGCTTGCCGACGGCGACGGCGTGACGCCGCTGGCGCACGCGCGCCAGCGCGGCTATACCGGAATTGAGACCCTGCTGCGCCAGCACGGCGCGGTGCGTTGAATGCAAACCCCTTCCACCCGCACGCTGGGCGTGCCCATCAGGATGCTGTCCATGTTCCGTTCCCGTCCGTTGCCCCTTGCCATCCTCCTTGCGGTAGCACCGCTGTCGGCGTCTGCCGCCAAGCGCGCCGACCTGCTGATCCGCAATGCCACCGTGGTCGATGTCGAGCACGCCAGCACCCTGGCGGGGCAGAGCGTGGTGATCCGCGGCGAGGACATCGTCGCCGTCGGCCCGGATGCACAGCTGCGCAGCCAGTGGAGTACGGCCCGCCAGATCGACGCCAAGGGCAAGTACCTGATCCCGGGCCTGTGGGACATGCACGTGCACTTCGGCGGCGGCCCGGCGTTGATCGAAGAGAACAAGGCGCTGCTGCCGCTGTACATCGCGCACGGCATCACCACCGTGCGTGACTGCTCCGGCGACCTGCCCGAACAGGTACTGCAGTGGCGCGGCGAGATCGCCAAGGGCACGCTGTTCGGCCCGCGCCTGCTCAGTTCCGGCGCGAAGATCGAAGGCATCAAGCCGGTCTGGAAGGGTACGATCGAAGTGGGAAGCGAGGCCGACGCCGACAAGGCGATCGCCCGCCTGCAGCACGACAAGGTTGATTTCGTGAAGATCACCGACAGCACGCTGAAGCCGGAGCTGTTCCTGTACTCGGCCAGTGCTGCGCGCAAGGCCGGGTTCAAGGCCTCGGGTCACATTCCGATGGCGCTGACCGTGGAACAGGCGGTCGATGCAGGCCTGGCCTCGATCGAGCATCTGGACTACGCATTCAAGGCAGGCAGCAAGAATGAAGCGCAGATCGCCGCCGACTTCGGTGCCGGCCGCATCGACCGCGCCGAAGCCAACCGCCGCCTCGACGCCAGCTTCGACCGTGACACGGCGATGCACGCCTACCGCGATTTCGCCAAGCGCGGCGTGTTCGTGACCCCGACCCTCAACGGTGGCCGCATCCTCGATTTCCTTGACCAGGATGACCACGCCAACGATCCGTACCTGGCCTACATCGGCCCGGGCCTGCGCGCGACCTACCAGTGGCGCGTGGACCGCGCGGCGAAGGCCACGCCGGCACAGATCGAAGCGCGCCACGCGCAGTACCACCAGGTGGCCGCGGTGCTGCCGATGCTGCAGGAAGCCGGTGTGACGATCATTGCGGGCACCGACGCGGGCTTCCTCAACTCGTTCAACTTCCCGGGCATCGCCCTGCACCAGGAATTGCAGCTGTTCGTGAAGGAAGGCCTGAGCGCACCGCAGGCGCTGTCGGCCGCAACCCGTTCCGGCCCGGCCTGGTTCGGCCAGATGGACCGCTACGGTGGTGTCGCACAGGGCAAGGCCGCCGATCTGGTACTGCTGACCGCCAATCCACTGCAGGACATTGCTGCCACCGAAAAGATCGACAGCGTGATCCTGCGCGGCAACGTGTATGACCGCGCCGCGCTGGACAAGATGCTGGCCGACACCAAGGCCAGGGTCGCAGCGTGGAATGCCGAGGCGGCCAAGGCCAACTGATTGCGGGGCGGGGCAGAATCCACGCATGGCGTGGATCTACCCGTACCATCAGTAGATCCACGCCATGCGTGGATGATGCGGCCGATGACCTAACGCGGCGCCGGCCGCATTCCATGCAATTGCGGCAGCGCGGCCTTCATCGCATCGATGAAGGCGCGCAGCCGCGGCGGCTGCTGGCGCGCGGCGGGAAACACCACGTGTACCGGCAGTGCCGGCGCCTGCCAGTCCGGCAGCAGCTGCACCAGCCGCCCTTGTGCGAGATCGTCGGCCACCAGCCAGGCCGAGACCACCGCTGCGCCCAGCCCCGCACATGCGGCCTGCTGCACCACGAACAGGTTGTCGCTGAGCAGGCGCGGGCTGATCGACAGCGTATGCGCGCGGCCCTGTGCGTCATGCAGCAGCAGGCGTTCGCGGTAGTAGGTGACCAGCGAGATCCACGGCAGTGTCTGCGCCTGTTCCGGCGTACTGACTGCTGTGGCGTCCACCAACGAGGGCGCTGCCACGACGATGCGCGGCACTTCGGCGAGCGGCAGTGCGACCATGCGCGGTTCGTCGACCGGACCCACCCGCACCGCGCAGTCGATGCCTTCTGCGATGAAATCCGGGCGACGATCTTCAAGGATCCACTCCAGGCTCAGCTGCGGGTGCTGGGCAAGGAACGCGAGCATGGTCGGCAGCAGCTGCGCCTGGCCGAACGCGTGCGGCACCATCACCCGCAGGCGTCCACGCAGCGTTTCCGGTTCGCCGTGCAGTTCGGCCTGTAGCGACTCCCATTCGTCGACCACGCGTTGCGCATGGCGCTGGCAGCGCAGGCCATCCTCGGTCAGCTGCAGGCCGTGGGTGGAGCGCTGCAGAAGGCGCAGGCCTAACTGCCGCTCCAGGGCCTGAAGGCGGCGGCTGACCGTCGGCTGGGTGGTGCCCAGCTGCACGGCCGCAGCAGACAGGCTGCCGGCATCGACGATGCGCAGGAAGGTGCGAAGCAGATCCAGACGATCGGCGCCGGTGGCGAGGTCATTCATGCGCTTTACGTATGAAGTGTATGTGCGGAAGCCTACTACAGACGCCTCGCGAATACCGGCAGGATACGCCCACTTCCCCCACCGGACTCTCCCATGTCTACCCCCTCGCTGTCCGTCGCTGCGGCACCAACGACCGCGCCTTCCACCCCGTTGGTGCTGGCGATGGCGGCCGGCGCCGGCTTCTCGGTCGCCTCGCTGTACTACAGCCAGCCGATGCTGGGCCTGATCGCCCAGGGCCTCGGCGCAGGTGAGCGCGCCGCCGGCCTGGTGCCGACCCTGACCCAGCTCGGCTATGCGCTGGGTATCCTGCTGCTGGCACCGCTGGGCGACCGCTTCGACCGCCGCAACCTCATTCTGCTGAAGTCCGCATTGCTGGCGCTGGCACTGGGCGCCGCAGCGATGGCCGGGCACCTGTCGGGCCTGCTGATGGCCAGCCTGCTGGTCGGGCTGATGGCCACGCTGGCGCAGGACATCGTGCCGGCTGCAGCGGTGCTGGCGCCGGATGTGCAGCGCGGCCAGATCGTCGGCCGGGTGATGACCGGCCTGCTGCTCGGCATCCTGTTGTCACGGGTGGTCAGTGGCGTAGTGGCCGAAGCGTGGGGTTGGCGCACGCAGTTCGTGCTGGCCGCGGTATCAGTGGCGTCGATGGGCGCGGTGATGGCGCGTGCGCTGCCGCGCTTCGCACCGACCAGCACACTGCGCTATCCGGCGTTGTTGGGTTCGTTGCTGGCGTTGTGGCGGGAGCAGCCACAGCTGCGCCGTGCGGTGGCCAGCCAGTCGCTGCTGGCGGTGGGCTTCAGCGCGTTCTGGTCAACCCTCGCGCTGATGCTGCATGCACGGTTGGGGCTGGGTAGTGCCGCAGCGGGTGCATTCGGCATTGCCGGTGCGGCCGGCGCATTGGCCGCGCCGTTTGCGGGTCGATTCGCCGATCGCTTGGGTTGCCACGCCGTGGCGCGGCTGGCGATCGCGGTGGCGCTGCTGGGCTTTGGCCTGCTGTTGACCGAGTCGTGGCTGCCGGCCGCTGCGCTGCTACCGCTGCTGGTGGTGAGCGCGCTGCTGTTCGACTTCGGCTTCCAGTCGGCGCTGGTGGCGCACCAGACGTTGGTCTACGGACTGGTGCCGCCGGCACGCAGCCGGCTCAATGCGTTGCTGTTCACGGGCATGTTCATCGGCATGGCCGCCGGTGGTGCGCTGGGCAGCCTGGCGCTGGCGCAGTGGGGTTGGAACGGCGTGGCCTGGCTGGCGGTGGTGTGCGCGGGTGGCAGCCTGCTGCTGCGTTTGAGGTAAGGATGGTGTTCGGCAGGGCTTGCAGCCCTGCACCTGCTGGAAGCTGGAGCAACAGCAACAGCAACAGCAACAGCAACGGCGGGTTTCCTGTGGGGTGGTGGGGCGGTGTCGGAGTGCGGGGACGCCGCAAGTACGTCCTTGTAGGCTTGGCAGCCGCATCCATGCGGCTGACACCCCGCACTCCGACACCGCCCCACCTCTGACAGATTCCGGTGGCTGTTGGTAGGTGTCGACCTTGGTCGAAATATCTGTCAGATATCGAATGAGTCATCCACGCATGGCGTGGATCTACTGTGTCGACCAAGGTCGACACCCACCAGGGCAATACGCCGTTCCGACAGATCGCGGCCAACTGTCGAAGGCGGGGTGGGTCCGGTTGCGGGGGCGTGAGCCGCATGGGCCCGAGGCATGCCTTGGGCGGGTTGGGCAGGACGCCCAACCCCGGTCTTGCGGTGTGCGCAGGACTGCGCACACGAGCAAGCGGCGACCGAGCTTACATGGGTGAGGGCGCTTTGCTTGCGAAGCATTGCTTCGCAAGCGCCCGAACGCACAGCCGCCAGCGGCTGGGCCGGGCCCCGGAGGGGGACTTGCAGCGCCCCCCGCAACCGGACCCACCCCGCCATCCCATGGAAACCCCGCTTTTGCTGTTGCTGTAGAGGTTGCCGGCCAGCGGCCGGCACTACCGCGGGTGCAGGGCTGCAAGCCCTGCCGAACAACCCCCTAATCGTGACCGCTGTCGTCCAGGCTGATGATCCCGCGCCGCAGCGCCTGGGTCACCGCATGCGTGCGATCACCCACGCCCAGCTTGTCCATCAGGCTCTTCATGTGCGCCTTCACCGTCTGCTCGGAAATCTGCATGCGCTCGCCGATGCGCTTGTTCGACAGGCCCCCGGCCACATGCCTCAGTACCTCGGTTTCGCGCGGCGACAACCGGTCTTCCACCACATGCGCGGCGATGCTGGCCGCCACCGCCGGGGGAATCGGTGCGCGGCGGCCGCCAGCGACCATGCGGATCGTATCGACCAGCTCATGGCGCAGCATGTCCTTCAGCAGATAGGCGCTGGCGCCGGCCTGCAGTGCCCTTACCGCACGTACGTCACCGCGGTAGGTGGTCAGCACGATGATGCGCGCGCGCGGGTCCATCGCGCGGATCCGCACGATGGCTTCCACACCATCCAGCCGTGGCATCTGCAGGTCCATCAGCACCACGTCGGGCTGCAGCCGCTGGTAGCAGGCGATGGCTTCCTCGCCATCGGCGGCTTCGCCGAGCAGGCGCAGATCGGGTTGTGCGCCCAGCAGAGCGGCCAGGCCGTCGCGCAGCAGCGGGTGGTCGTCGACCACCAGTACGCCGATCGGGGCAGGGGTTTCAGTCATGGCTCGTTCTACTCCAGGGCCAGCGCCAACGTGATGGGCGGCGGTGATACAGGCGCCGGGCGGGAACTGCCAGCGCGACTTCGGTCCCCAGCCCGGGGCGGGTCCACAGCTGCAGTTCTGCGCCAAGGCGCTGCGCGCGCTCGCGCATGCCCTGCAGGCCCCAATGGCCATGGCCGGCATTTTCGTCGGCGATGCCCACGCCATCATCGCGCACGTGTAGAAGGAAGCACCGCGTGCCGTAGGACAGCTCCACTTCGATGGCGCTGGCATTGGCATGGCGCAGCGCATTGCGGATCGCCTCACGCCCGATCAGGAACACTTCTTCGGCCGCGTCGGCCTGCAGCGGTGGCGTTGCACCTTCCACGGTCAGGCGCAGTGGATTGGTGCCATGCCCGGCGTACTCGGCATGCACATCGGCCAATGCCGAAGCGAGGTCGCGGCCAGCGAACGGTCCCTCACGCAGGGCATTGACCCGCTCGCGGCCCTCGGCCAGGTTGCGCTCTGCCAGTTGCATCGCCGATTCCAGCTGGCCGCGTACCGGCTCCGGGGTCTGCGGCGACTGGCTGATCGCGTGCAGGCGCAGGATCAGGCCCTGGCTGCCCTGCAGCAGGGTGTCGTGCAGGTCGCGTGCGATGCGTTCGCGTTCGCCATTGCGTTCCTGCAGGCGCGCGCGGAACAGCGCGGCCAGCTGCCCGCTGCGGATGCGCACCGCCATCACCAGCAGTGCGAGGATCGCGGCCGCACACAGCAGCTTGAACCACACCGTCTGCATGAAAGTGGGGGCGATGCGGAAGCTGCGACTGGCCGGTGCAGTGCTCCAGATGCCGTCTTCGTTGGCGGCTTCCACCTCGAACCGGTAATTGCCCGGGGCGAGGTTGGTGTAGTACGCCCGCGTGCTGCTGCCGGCATCCTGCCAGCCGTCGTCGACGCCGGACAGGCGATAGCGGTAGCGGTTGCGCTCCGGACGTGCCAGCGACAGCGCCACGTAATCGATCTGCAATTGGCTGGTGCCGGCCGGAAGGCGCAGGCCATCGCGCAGTGGCTCGTGCTCACTGCCATACAGCACTTCGCCGATGC
This sequence comes from Stenotrophomonas sp. 86428_Sma, assembly GCF_056481585.1. NCBI lineage: Bacteria > Pseudomonadati > Pseudomonadota > Gammaproteobacteria > Lysobacterales > Lysobacteraceae > Stenotrophomonas > Stenotrophomonas sp. 86428_Sma. Next base: position 2,974,291 of record NZ_CM151156.1, on the reverse strand, counting down.
GCACGCTGGGCGCCATGGTGTTGACGTGCGAGCGGGTGGTGTCCAGCCAGGCCAGGCCCTGGTTGGTGGCCAGCCACAGCAGTCCGTCATCGGCCAGCGTGGCGGTGGCGATCGGTCCGCTCTGCAGGGCGATGCCCGGCATGCCGTCGACCGCATCGAACAGGCGTGGCGTCACCGGCTGCCCGGTGCGCAGCGCCCGTCGCAACTGATCGCTCCCCAACCGGACCAGGCCACGACTGCCGTTGAGCCACAGGTGACCGTGCGCATCGGCAACCATGCCGGTGATGCCCTCCAGCACGCCGGCCATGTCGGTGTTGACCGGCATGAAGCGGCCATTGCCGAGGCGGGCGGCCAGCCCGGCCTCACCGGCCACCAGCAACAGGTCCTGGTGGTGCAGCAGCGCGGTGACCGGGCCGACCAACAGCCCGTGGTTGGCATCGAAGGTTTCGATGCGGGTCGCGCCCATGCTGCGCAGCCGGCCGTCGGCATAGCCGAGCAGCAGCTGGCCATTGGCATCCAGCGCCAGTGATGAGCAGGCCTGTTCGGGCAGGCGCGTTTCGCGCTGCCACTGGCCGTGCAGATAGTGCAGCACGCCACGTTCACCGGTGCAGACCCAGGCCTGGTCGTCATCGGCGAACAGCAGGGCATGCAGCGGTTGCCCGGTGAAGGGCTCGGGCAGCGGAATCAGCGTGGTGTGGCCGGCCACCGTGCGTGCCAGGTTGACCCAGTCGAACTGCCAGATCGGCGTGGGCGCCCGGCGCGCGGCCGCCTGCAGTTGTGCGGCGCTGCCTTCCAGCAGTGGCCGGCGCAGGTCGTACGGCTTGAGGTCCTCGCCGTAGCCGTACACACGCCCATCGCTGGCCCGCACCAGCGAGCGGTAGGGATCACTCGGGCCGACTGCCAGGGTGTGCACGCTGCGTGCGCGGAAGCGGTTGAGGCCGAGGTTGGTGCCGACCCAGAGATTGCCTTCGCGGTCGGCGATGATCGGCACGGCCGAGGTGGCGGTCAGCCCGTGCGGCGAATCGAAGCGCTCCATGCGCACGGCGCGGCTGCCGTCGAACGTGACCCGGGCCACACCGCCATGCGGGCTCATCGTGGCCCATAACTCGCCGTCGGCAGTGAACTGCAGGCGTGCGGCGACCAGGTCCGGCAGGCGTCGCGCTTCGCGTTCGCTGTCTGGCAGCAGGCCCTGCGCATTGGCCAGCGGCGAGGTGCCGCGCACACGGTCGGCCAGCCAGACTTCGCCCTGCGGGCTCTCGGTCAGCGTCGCCATCTGGGATACAGCAATGCCGGTGTCCTCGAAACGCGGTTGGCCTGCAGGACGCATCCAGATCCTGAGGTTGGCCAGTACCCAGAAGGTGCCACGGCTGTCGTGCAGCACCCATTGCACGCGGTGTTCCGGAACGCCCGTGTCTGCGGGCAGCGGCTGCCAGCGCTGGCCATCGAACTCGCGCAGCCCTCCATTGATGGCTGCCCACATCCGGCCGTCTCGGTCCTGGCTGAAGTGCGGTACCACGCCAACCGGCACGCCCTGGCCGCGGCCGTAGTTGTACAGCTGGCCGCGCGCGAACCGGCTGATGCCTGCCTGGAAGTAGCCGATCCACAGTGCGCCATCGGCGCTGTGTTCCAACGTGACCATGTTGGTGGACGGGTAGCGGGTGCCAGCCGGTGGCGCCTGCCGTTCGAAGCGACGTCCGTCGAATCGGTACAGGCCTGAACCGGTAGCCAACCACAACAGGCCGTCACGGTCCTGGCTGATGTCCCAGATGTCACCGGGTGCACCCTGGCCGACCCGCCAGGCGGTGTGCTCGTAGCCGGGCAACCCGCTGCTCACGGCCGGCCGCTGCACGGCGAGGGCGGGCAGGGCGGTCCACAGCAGCAGGCACGCCAGCAGCGCCGGCAGGCGACGCAGGAACGGGAAGGGGCGGCCATGCATGGCGCGCATTCTGGCAGGTGCGGGGCAGCCGCGGGTGACCCGAACGGGGTAGGTGCCTGGTGCCGTGGTCGGCTATGACGCCGGCATGTCCTGTGGAGTCCGGCCATGCAGCGCCTGTTCGTGATGTTCCCCGACCGCGGGCCGGGCATCGGCCTGCTGTGGCTGCGGCTGTGCGTGGCCGCTGCATTGTGCACGCCGGGCACGCACGCGGGCTGGCTGTCGGCGCTATGCCTGCTGGCGGTAGTGATGCTTGCACTGGGCGTCTTGACGCCGCTGGCGGTAGTGCCGGCAACACTGGGCCTGTATGCACAGGCACTGCCGTGGCCACTGGTGGTGTTGCCGCTGGCCTTGCTGGCGCTGGGCCCTGGCGCCTATTCACTGGATGCGCGGTTGTTCGGTCGTCGCCTGCTCGGCCGTCGGCCTCCCCCATTCGGGTAGGTGCTGGCCTCGACCGACGGGGGTAGGGCATCGTGCGGCGGCCACGCACCATGGGGCACCCCCTCGCGGCGTCCCGCATGGCCACCGTCTTTTCGCCCGATCCGCCCGCCGTGGCGCTGGCACCGCAGCAGGCCGCCGCATTGCAGCGCGCCCTGCGCTATGTCGATGAGCACCTGTCGCAGCCGCTGCGGGTGACCGAGCTGGCCGCAGCCGCCTGCGTCAGCCGCTTCCATCTGGTGCGCCTGTTCCGGACCGGTACCGGCGCCAGCCCGCTGCGCTACGTGCGCCGTCGCCGCATCGAACGTGCGCGCCAGTTGTTGCCGGTCGCGCAGCTGCCGATGTCCTGCCTGGCGCAGCAGCTGGGCTTCTTCGACCAGAGCCATTTCGTCCGCAGCTTCCGCGCCGAGACCGGCTGCAGCCCCGGCCAGTACCTGGCCGGCGATGCGGCCCTGTTGCTTCCCCCTGATCGTGTTTCCAACGGAGTCCACCCATGAGCCTTGCCACCGCCACCCCCGCCCCGGCCCTGTTGTCGCCCACCGACCATGCCCTGGTGCTGATCGACTTCCAGTCGCAGATGGCATTCGCCACCCACACCATCGATATCTCCGCGCTGCGCAACAACGTGTCGTTGATCAGCAAGGGCGCCAAGGGCTTCAACGTGCCGGTGCTGCTGACCACCGTCGCCGAAGCGTCGTTCTCCGGCCCGATGTTCCCGGAACTGCCGGAGATCTTCCCGGGCCAGACGGTATTCGACCGCACCTCGATGAACACCTGGGAAGACCAGCCGGTGATCGATGAGATCAACCGCATCGGCAAGCGTCGCCTGGTCGTTGCCGGCCTGTGGACCAGCGTCTGCATCGTCGGCCCGGCGCTGTCGGCGCTGGCGCAGGGTTTCGAGGTGTATGTGATCACCGATGCCTGCGGCGATGTCAGCGAAGAAGCCCACGAGCGTGCGATCACCCGCATGGTGCAGGCCGGTGCAGTGCCGATGACCAGCGTGCAGTACCTGCTGGAGCTGCAGCGTGACTGGGCGCGTGGCGAGACCTACGAGCTGACCACCGGCATTGCCCGTGACCATGCCGGCGGCTATGGCATCGGCATCCAGTACGCCAAGCGCATGTTCGGCGCGCAGGAAGGCGGGCACTGAGCATGCTGGCTGGCCATGGCCTCGACCTGGCCCTGCTGATGCTGCGCGCGGCAGCCGGGGGATTCCTGCTGCCACACGCGCTGGGCAAGCTGTTCGGTTGGTTCGGCGGTCCTGGGCTGGCCGGCTTCGCCACCGAACTGCGCGGCTTCGGCCTGCCAGCGGTGGCACCGCTGCCGCTGCTGCTGGCCCTGCTGCAGGTGCTGTCCGGGCTGGCCGTGCTGCTGGGCTGGCAGACCCGCGTCGCCGCGCTTGCAGCGGCGGCCTTCATCGGCTTCACCGTCCTGTTGGCCCTGCCCAAGGGCTGGTTCTGGATGCGCGGCGGCAGTGAGTACCCGTTGATGTGGACCACGGTACTGCTGGCCCTCGCGCTGACCGGGCCCGGCGCCTGGGCACTGGACGTCCACCGTCTTCCGGGAGACCTCGCATGAGTCACGATCCCCTCGATCACGGCCGCCGCAACGTGGTGCTGGCCGGCAGCGCCGCGGTGGCGCTGGGCCTGGCCGGCCGTGCCGGTGCCGCACTCGATTCCACTTCCAAGGAGCGTCGCATGAGCACGCTGGTCATCCGCAATGCCCGCATCACCACCCTCGACCCGCAGCAGCCGCATGCACAGGCGCTGGCCGTGCAGGAAGGGCGCATCGTTGCCGTCGGCAGCGACGAGGAGATCATGCGTGGCTGGGGCAATGAAGCGACCCTGATCGACGCCCAGGGCCGGCGCCTGCTGCCCGGCCTCAACGACAGCCATACCCACCTGATACGTGGTGGCCTGAACTACAACCTGGAACTGCGCTGGGACGGCCTGCGTTCGCTGGGCGATGCCTTGGACATGCTGAAGGCGCAGGTCGACCGCACGCCTGCACCGCAGTGGGTGCGCGTGGTCGGTGGCTTCACCGCCACCCAGTTCAACGAGAAGCGCCTGCCCACGCTGCAGGAGCTCAACGACATCGCGCCGGACACGCCGGTGTTCCTGCTGCACCTGTACGACCGGGCGCTGCTCAACCGTGCCGCGTTGCGCGCCTGCGGCTATACCAAGGACACCCCGGATCCGCCGGGCGGGCAGATCGTGCGTGATTCGCTCGGCAACCCGACCGGGCTGCTGCTGGCCAAGCCCAACGCGCTGATCCTGTACGCGACCCTGGCCAAGGGTCCGAAGCTGCCGATCGAGTACCAGGCCAATTCCACCCGTCATTTCATGCGTGAGTTGAACCGGCTCGGCATCACCTCAGTGATCGACGCCGGCGGTGGTTTCCAGAACTACCCCGAGGACTACCAGGTCATCGAGCAGCTGCATCGCGATGACCAGCTGACGGTGCGCATCGCCTACAACCTGTTCACCCAGAACAAGGGCAAGGAAGTGGACGATTTCCGCGGCTGGAGCGAGATGCTGGAGCCGCGACAGGGCGATGACCTGCTGCGCCACAACGGTGCCGGCGAGATGCTGGTGTTCTCCGCGGCCGACTTCGAGCTGTTCAACGAGCCGCGCCCGGAACTGCCGCCGGAGCTGGAGCCGGAACTGCACGATGTGGTGAAGCTGCTGGTCGAGAAGCGTTGGCCGTTCCGCATCCATGCGACGTACGACGAGAGCATCACCCGCATCCTCGATGTGTACGAACAGGTCAACCGCGAGGTGCCGTTCGATGGCCTGCACTGGTTCATCGATCACGCCGAAACCATCACCCCGCGCAACATCGAGCGCATCCGTGCGCTGGGTGGCGGCATCGCCGTGCAGCATCGCATGGCCTATCAGGGCGAAGCCTTCGTCGAGCGCTACGGCGTGCAGGCCGCGCGGCATACGCCGCCGGTCAAGCGCATGCTGGCCGAAGGCGTGCCGGTCGGTGCTGGAACCGATGCCACCCGTGTGGCCAGCTACAACCCGTGGGTTGCGTTGTCCTGGCTGGTGACCGGGCGCACCGTCGGCGGGCTGGCCCTGTATGGCGATGAGAACCTGCTCGAACGCGAGCAGGCGCTGCGCCTGTGGACCCAGGGCAGTGCCTGGTTCTCCGGCGACGAAGCGGTGAAGGGCACGCTGAAGGCCGGCCAGCTCGCCGACTTCATCCTGCTTTCGGCCGACTTCTTCCGCGTGGATGATGCGCAGATCGCCGACATCACCAGCGTGTTGACCGTGGTCGGTGGCCGCATCGTGCATGCCGACGGCGACTACGCAGGGCTTGAGCCGCAGCTGCCGCCGGCGATGCCGGACTGGTCGCCGGTCAACCGGTTCGGTGGCTACCACGTCGGCGGTACCGCCACCGGGTTGGCCGCCGCCCATCGTCACCATCACGGCGTAGCCTGCAGCACTCACGGTGCTCATGGTCATGCTGCACGGCACGCGGCGCCCACCGATGACCTGACCGCGTTCTGGGGTGCGATGGGATGCTCGTGCTTCGCATTCTGAGCCTGGCACTGCTGGCCGTGCCATCGCTGGCGCTTGCCTGCGAGGGGGGCCGCTGCAGCGACGCCGGTGACGGCCAACTGCAATGGGATGCGTCGCTGCGTGTGCGTGGGCTGTACTACGACCCGACCCGGTTCGGCATTGGCGGCAGCGAGGATGCCTATGGCCTGCTGCGAGCCTTGGCATCGGCCACCTATGTGGAAGACACCTGGCAGGCGAAGCTGCAGCTGGGTGTGCATGGTGAGAGTGGCAAGGCCGGCGGCCCGGGTCGCACCGACCGCAGCGCGCTGGATGTGCAGCAGGCGTACTGGCGCTGGCAGCGCGATGGCTTCCATCTGCAACTCGGCCGGCAGGAAGCCGGCTATGGCAGTTCACGGCTGCTGTCGGTGCGCGACGGGCCGAACATTCGCCTGGCGTTCGACGGTGCGCGTGTGGGTTGGAAAGGCCGCCAGGGTACGCTTGATCTGATGGCATTGCGGCCAGTGGAAAACCGACCGGGTGCCTTCGATGATCGCGGCGAACACGGCGCCCATCTCTTTGGCGCGTATGCCACGACGGCGCGCGGGCAGCGGGCGGGCCAGTGGGATCTGTATCTTCTGGACTACCGCCGTGAGGGGGCGCGCTTCGCTGGCGGTGTGGGTACCGAACGTCGGCAGACCGTGGGCGCGCGCTGGTTCGGCCAGGCCGGGGCGCTGGACTGGAACAATGAGCTGGTGGCGCAGGGCGGTGAGCTTCGGACGACCGCCGGCACCCTCGATATCCGCGCCTGGACGCTGGCGACCGATACGGGGTGGCGCTGGACGAACCTGCCGCTGCAGCCGCGGCTGGGGTTGAAGGCCGACATCGCCAGTGGCGATGGCAACCTGCATGACGGCCGCCTGGGAACCTTCAACGCTTTGTTCCCGAAGTCGGCCTATTTCAGCGAGGCCAGCCTGCTGGCCCCGGCCAACCTGATGGACCTCCAGCCGACCCTGACCCTGCGCCTGCACGACGCGGTGACGACGGAACTGGGCGTACAGATGGCCTGGAAGCATCGTCGTGCCGATGCGGTCTACACCACGCCGGCACCGCTGGTGGCGTTGCCAGGCAGCGCCGGTGGCGCGCGCCGCATTGGCAATCAATACAAATCCGAAACACGCTGGCAGGCCAGCGAACACTGGCAATGGCAGCTTCAGCTGGCCTGGGTCGATGCCGGTCCTGCACTGAAGCAGGCCGGAGGCCAGGACACGCTGTTCGCCTCGATCGTTGGAGCATGGCAATGGTGAACGCAACCGCGTCGCAACCTTCCGCACAGGCCGCAGGCGCCTGGTCCCCGCTGAAGATCCGGATGTTCCGCTCGATCTGGCTGGCGATCCTGGCCAGCAACATCGGCACCTGGGTCAACGATGTGGCCGCCGCCTGGGTAATGGCCGAGCGCACCGGCTCACCACTGATGGTGGCGCTGGTGCAATCAGCCACCACGGTGCCGATCGTGCTGCTGGCGCTGGCCGCCGGCACCCTGGCCGACATCGTCGATCGCCGCAGGTACCTGCTGGCCACCCAGGGCTGGATGCTGCTGGTCGCCGCGGTGATGGCGGCCCTGACCGCGATGGACATGCTGACGCCGCAGCTGCTGGTGCTGCTGACCTTCTGCATGGGCTGCGGTGCGGCGATGGCGATGCCGGCACAGGCCGCGATCGTATCCGAACTGGTGCCGCAGCCGATGCTGGCCTCGGCGGTGGCGCTGAACTCGATCGGCATCAACATCGCGCGCTCGATCGGCCCGGCCATCGGTGGTGTGATCGTCGCCCAGCTCGGTGCGGTCTGGGCCTTCGGTTTCAACGCCATCACCTTTGCCGCGATGCTGTTCGTGGTGTGGGGCTGGAAGCGCGACCCGAAACAGTCCAGCCTGCCGCCGGAAGGCTTCGGTGCCGGCCTGAAGGCGGGCCTGCGCTATGCCAGCCGCGCCGGGCGCCTGCAGGCGGTGTTGATCAAGTCGGTCGGCTTCTTCTTCTTTGCTGCAGCAATGAATGCACTGCTGCCGGTGGTGGTACGCGGCCAGATGCAGGGTGGGGCGGGGCAGTACGGCATGCTGCTCGGCTGCATCGGGATCGGTGCCGTGGGTGGTGCGTTGTTGCTGCCGAAGCTGCGCGCGCAGATGGATCGCGACCTGCTGGTGCTGCTGGCCACGCTGTCGCTGGCGCTCAGCCTGGTCGGGCTGGCGCTGACCCGCAGCTGGTACGTGCTGCCATTGGTGATGCTGATCAATGGCTTTGCCTGGATCACCGTGCTGTCGTCGCTGCAGATTGCCGCGCAGACCGCAGTGCCAGCGTGGGTACGGGCGCGTGCACTGGCGCTGTACATCATGGTGTTTTCCGCGGGCATGGCTGCCGGTGGCCTGAGCTGGGGCGCGCTGGCGCAGCGCACCTCGCCGGAGCTGGCGTTGCTGGTGGCGGCTGCCGGCGCGGTGATCGGCGGATTGCTGGTGTGGCGCGTGCGCATCGCTGGCACCGAGGATCTGAACCTGCGTCCGGCCGGGCACTGGCCGGCACCGGAACTGTCGGTGCCGGTATCGAACGATCGCGGCCCGGTGCTGGTGACCATCGAGTACCGCATTGACGATGCTGACCGCGCCGCGTTCCTGGCACAGATGCGTGCGCTGGGCACGATCCGCCGCCGCGATGGAGCGGTGGTCTGGGGTGTGGTGGAGGACGTGGCCAGCCCGGGTATCCACCTGGAGTACTTCGTGACCCCGTCGTGGCTGGAGCATCTGCGCCAGCACGAACGCATCACTGCCGATGACAAGGCGATCCAGGAAGTGCTGCGCGGGCTGCATCGCGGTGAGCGTGCACCGGTGGTACGCCACTTCGTGGGTGGGCATGACCCGCTGCCGAAGACCGGGGTCCCGCACCACCACAGCGATATCTGACGTTCTCGTGGTAGAGCCGGCCGCTGGCCGGCTGCGCTGGATCGCGATGGATGATCGGATTGCCGGCCAGCGGCCGGCACTACCGAAGGGACGGCGGCGCCATTACGGCGCCGCCGCGGGACATCACTTGCGTGCGAACGCCAGCAGGTCGGCGTTGAACCGGTCGGCGTGGGTGACGGTCAGGCCGTGCGGCGCACCTGCGTACACCTTCAACTCGGCGTCCTTGATGATCTGCGAGGACAGCTTGGCCGAGGCATCGAATGGCACGATCTGGTCGTCATCGCCATGCACCACCAGCGCTGGCACATCGATCTTCTTCAGGTCTTCGGTGTAATCCACTTCCGAGAATTCGTGCACGCAGTCGTACTGGCCCTTGACGCCACCGAGCATGCCCTGCAGCCAGAACGAATCACGCATGCCCTGGGTAACGCTGTTGCCGTCGCGGTTGGCGCCGAAGAACGGCGTGGTCAGGTCCTTGAAGAACTGCGAGCGGTCACCGCCGGTGCCCTTGCGGATGCCGTCGAAGACCTCCAGCGGGGTACCGGCCGGATTGGCATCGGTCTTCAGCATCAGCGGCGGCACGGCGCCGACCAGCACCACCTTGGCCACGCGCTTGCTGCCGTGGCGCCCGATGTAATGGGCCACTTCGCCGCCACCGGTGGAGTGGCCGACCAGGATCGCGTCCTTCAGGTCCAGCGCCTCGAGCACGGCGGCCAGGTCGTCGGCGTAGGTGTCCATGTTGTTGCCGTCCCAGGTCTGGCTGGAGCGGCCGTGGCTGCGACGGTCGTGAGCGATCACGCGGAAGCCGTTCTGGCCCATGAACAGCATCTGCGGGTCCCAGGCATCGGACGACAGCGGCCAGCCGTGCGCGAACACGATCGGCTGGCCGGTACCCCAATCCTTGTAGAAGATGCGCGCGCCGTCGGCGACGGTGACGAAGTTGCTCATTGTGGTTTCCTTGACGGAAGGGAGGGAAGGCGCTGGCGTGGATGCCGGTGCCTTCGGCAGTACAGCGCAGCGCCAGACCGACGACTTGCACGGCTGTGCTGGATTACGCCGGATGTGACGTGTATCGCTCTGGCACGAAGCCGTGCCGGCATCGAGGATGGCGGCAGCCCTGACGAGGAGCCTGCAATGTCGAACGCGTGTTGGAGCCCGCTGTTGTACCTGCTGCTGGCCACGGGGGCGCATGCTCAGACCAACGTCTACAAATGTGTGGACGGGCCGCATCCGGTCTACCAGCAGACGCCGTGCCAGGGGCGCGCGGAATGGCGCTGGGAGGTGCCGGCGGAGCCGCCCTCGACAGGTACGAGCGCGGCCAAGGCAGCGAGCCCAGCTTCAATGCGTCCGCGTGTGGTGCAGCAGCGGCGTGCGCGGGCTGCAGTGATACCGATCAGCGCGGATCCCGCCGCCTGTGAGCGCGCGCGGCAGCATCGTGGGAAGGTGCTGGCCAATGGCAAGCGCATGGATTTCGTGCAGCGCCGGCAACTGGACGATGCCGTGCATGAGGCGTGCCGTTGAAATGGAATGGTGCCGGAAACGACAACGGCGCCCGTAGGCGCCGTTGGACGGCACGCCAGGCGCTGGACCTCAGCGACCGTCGCTGGCGGCCGCCGGTGCCGGCGAGGGCACGCTGTCCGGCTTGGGCAGGCTCAGCTCCGGGTTGCCCTGTTCGGCCTGCAGGATCTGGATGCGGCGCTGCAGGGAATCCAGCTGGCTGTTGGTGCTCTGCACGTCGCTGCTCAGGCTGACCGCCTGCTGCTGGGCCTGCTGCAGGGCAGCGCTGACCTGGGCCGACTGTGCCTGCTGCTGTTCCATTTCCTGCTGCAGGGTGCGCAGGCGCTCCTCGTTGTAGGCCACCAGGCGCTCGGTATAGCGCTTGCCGGCTTCCAGTCGGGTGGTGTCGATGTAGACCTGGGCCAGCTGCTCTGACTGCTGCGCGAAGGTGCGGTAGACACGCTCGGCGTTGTCGACGGCATCGGTCTTGATCACCCGCCAGAAGTTCTTCTCCTGGAACAGGGCGACGTAGTAGGTCAGGGTGTTGGCATTGAACAGCAGGCTGGCGCCGTAGTTGCCGTTGTAGGTGGTGCGCAGCTCGGTCAGCTGGCGGGCATCCATCAGCTGCTTGAGCTCGTCAACGGTGTTGCGCACCACCGGTGCGGTACGTGCGGCCGGCTCTGCGGCTGCTTCGCGGTCGCCACGGGCAGCCATCGCCGCCGGTGCCACCAGCATCATGGCCACGGCCAGCAGTGCCGCGCCGCGCGCGTGCCGGGCGAAGACCGCGCCCCCTGAAGTTTCTCGCATGTCTAGACCATCCACGGATGAGTGTGGGTTGAGATGAAGGTGGTTCCCCGCCGGGAGTCTAGCATGTGCGCGGGCGCCGCCAAGGGCGCCCGTCACGGGTCAGTAGACCAGCTGTGCGGGCGTGCACTGGATGGACTGGACATGCACATCCGTACGGCCCAGTTCCAGGCCCAGCACCTGCGCCAGCAGCGAGCGCAGCAGGGAGCCGACGCTGTTGAGCAGCGGCTTCAGGACGTCCAGGGCGGGCTTCAGCAGGAAGCACAGCAGGCCCGAACAACTGACCGGGCCATTGCCGGGGGCGGTGACGCCGTCGCCGGCGAACTGGTCCAGGAAGCCGTCGTGGGCGGTCTGCAGGTAAGACGCGAGGTTCTGCGTCATGCAGTTGTTGTAGGCCTGGTCGCTCAAGGAAATCAGCAGGCTTGCACACCGGTTGACGGTCAGTCCGCCGAGCAGGCTACCCAGCAGTGCCGGCAGCACTCCCAGCCCTTCGCCAGTCACAGCCGTGCGATAGCCTTTCCAGACCGAGCCATCCTCCCAGCATGTGAGCAGGCCCACCAGGCAGGGTTTTGGAACACCCTTGGGTACATCCCACGCGCCCAAAGGCTTCAACCCCCGCGTCTGGTCGCCAAGTTCAAGCAGCTTGATGGACGCATCGACGTCGTAGCGATTGCGACCAACGTTGGCTGCTTTCAGGTAGCGATCGGCCAACTGCGCTGCGGTCGAGCCCTGGCTCATGCCATCGTCGCGCGGATCGAGCACGCCGGACAGTACGCGCAGCAGTTCGCTGACCAGCTCGGACACGGCGGTGCCCACCTCCAGGGAGTTGACCTGGGTTGAACCGGTCGCGCCGGCGGGGAGGGTGAGGCTTTGCGTGTCGGTCAGCGTATTGACCTTGATGCTGTCATTGATCAACGGGGCGCCGAGCAGTGTGAGCATCTGTTCCTTCTGCAGGGTGTCGCCACAGACATTCTGCTTGGAGAACCGCTCGCTGTCGGCCACCTTGCCGACGCAGGCGCGCAGCACGGAAGACTCGACCTTGATCGTCGCCGTGGGAGGCGTGCTGCCACATTGCAGGCTGGTGAGGGTCGCCATTGCGTTGGTCACGTCCGCATGGACCGGCAGCTTCAGGCGGATGCCCAGCAGTGAAAGCACGCCGCCTGCAACGGGAATGTTGTTGGTGTCGATGTCGAGGAAGACACGGATCTGCGCGTTGTAAGCGCGCGAGCCAACGCCACCGATGGCGATGGACGGCGGTTCCACCACAGCGGCTTTGGCATTGACCAGGCCCAGCAGGTTGAGTTCATCGACCGAGACCGCACGGCCGCCATTGGCGATGCTGATGCTGGTGCCGATCAGGTCCAGCACATTGACATCGGCCTGCAGCGCGCTGGAAATCGTTCCATCCGGCGCGACCACGCGTGCGAACAGGCCGCCACCGCTGTCATCGGTACCGAGTTTCACCTCCAGCTGCTTGAGGTCGATGCCCTTCACGACCAGGGCATTCTCCAGTGCACTCAGGTCCACGTGGGCAACGCCCTGCTGGGTGAGCAGGTCAACGGTCGCCTGAAGGATCTTGCCCAGCTTGACCTTGCGGCCGGCCAGCAGATTGTTGAACTCCGCCACGCCCATGTTGACGTCGATCGGAATGCCCAGTGCCTGCAGCAGTCCATTCGGGGTGATATGCGCCTGTGCAAGGCCGTCGTAGCCGAGCAGGGTGGTCTTGTCGAGGTCGGCGCCCACCAGTTTCAGGACATTTCCCAGTGGCGTGTTGCCATTGATGCGCAGCAGTTGCGAGCCGACACTGAAAACCGCCGTCGGTTCTGCACGGCGCGCCACCGCCTGTGCGGTCACGGTCGGCAGGCTGCTGTTCTGCCCGAAGAAGGGAAGCACCGCGCGGCGGGTGATGACACGGACAGCGTTGCGTTGATTCGCTGCATCGACGACCGGGCTGAAGTGCCCTTCGGTGGCGCGGGTCACGTTCCAGTTTCCGCAGCGGATTTCCAGGCTTCCTGCGAAGGTGTTCTGGGTGAGTGCGCTCTGCCGCGCAGCACTGTTGTCGCTGTTGTCCGAGGTGCACAGTTCCAGTCGCTGCGCTCCGGCCAGTGCGGCCAGATCAGCGACTTTCTGTGCATCGCGCTTGGCCCAGAACAGGTAACCGATCTCGATCAGGCCCAGCATCGCCAGCAGTGCCAGCATGACCAGCATCATGGTGATCGACATGCCGCCCCGTGGGCGGCTGAAACTGAACTGGCGTGGGCGTTTCATGGCCTACCTCAGCGTCCGGATGAGGATGATCCCTTGGACTTGGCGACATCGGCTTCAAAGAAGTCCGGGATCTCGTGTTCGAAACTCTTCATGTAGCGGGCGTAGCTCAGCGTCGCCTGGTCGCCGAGGATCGGCAGGTGCTGTCCGGCCTGTTGCCCCGATGCCTGCAGGCGGAACAGATTGCGCGTGGTATCGCCGATCTGGCTGCGGCCGGGCCGCGGGGCTGCAGTGCTGCCGTCGGTGTTGGCCACTGCTGCAGGCGCCGCCTGAGGCACCGGTGCTGGCGGGGCCGCCAGGTCCACGGTGGGCAGTGACTCGGACTGCAGCGGCTGCGAAGCCGACGCAGCCGGCGTGCTGCCGCCAAGCATCTGCCCGGTCAGCGGCTGTTGCTGCGCCTGCACGGCGGCGGCTGGCAGCAGGCAGATCAGAACGGGCAGCAGGCGTCGGGTCAGGGGCGTCGCGGTCATGGTGTGTTCCCGTTCGGGTGGTCGGAGGCGCTGAAGCGTTCCAGCATCGAGGGCGGCAGGCGCTGCGGATCGCGTTCATCGCGGCTGTCGCGGCGCGGTTCCGCCGCCAGTCGCGTGGCGCCGGGCGGGTTGCCGGCGGCATCGCTGGCGAGAGCACGGGCAGTGGCCGGCACGACTGCGGCGGCTGCCGCTGCGGCCTGGCGCTGCTGCAGGCGGGCACGGATCTGCGCCGCCTGTTGCTGGATGCTGAGCCGGGTCTCGTCGTTGAGGTTCGCTTGCTGGGCGAGGCGTTCGGCGGTGGCGGTGTCGCCCCGCAGCACCGCCCAGAGGGCGAGGTTGGCGGTGGCCTTGGCATTGCCCGGCGACAGCTCCAGCGCCTTGGCCAGGGGTTCGCGCGCGCGCTCGAACTGCCCGGCGCGCAGCCGCGCATAGCCCAGGTCGCCGAGATAACTTGTGTTCAATGGCTGCAGTTCGGTCGCCCGCGCCAACGCCTGCTCACTGCCGGTGTCGTCGTCGCGGCGCGCGGCAATCAGGCCCAGGCCATGGGCGGCCGCGGCGGCCTGGGGGCCACTGGAAAGATCGCGGTACAGGGTGACCGCGGCATCGGCCTGGCCGGTCTCGCGCAGCGCGTCGGCCTGCAGCAGGCGCAACGCCGGCGGATCGCCGTAGCGCTGGCGGAACGCGTCGACGTGGGCGAGCGAGGCATACCATGCGCCTTGCTGCTGCATGCGCTCGATCAGCTCCAGGTAGGCATTGCGGCTGTCCTGCGGCGCCGGTTCGGGCGCGGCCAGGCTGGGTGCGCGCAGGTACTTCGGCGTGGTCGATGCACAGCCGCTGGCGCCGGCAACGGCAGCCAGGGCAACAATCAGGCAGGAAGTGCGCAGGGCAGGCATCAGGGGGACCCCATCTTGGACATGGTGGTAGCCAGCGCGACCAGCGCCGGACCCGCAAGGACCAGCATCAACGCTGGCAGCAGGGTCAGCATCATCACCACGGTCATCTTCACCGAGAGCTTGCCGACCTTTTCCTTCAGCGTGTTGCGACGCTGTTCGCGCAGGCGGATGCTGAACTGCCGCAGGGGCTCCTGCACCGCGCCTCCATGGGCGTGCACCTGCAGGATCAGCTGCATCAGGCTGGTCAGGTCATCGTCGGCATAGACCTCGCTCAGCCGGCGCAGGGATTGTGCGCGCGTGCGGCCGTGGGTATAGGCGATGTTGGCCTCCTGCAGCTCGCCGCCGAGGACCGGCAATGCATCGCGCAGCTTGTCGCCGAGCGTCTGCAGGCTCTGGTCCATGCTGAAGCCCACGCCTTGCAGCAGACGCAGCAGGTCGATCAGCAGCGGCAGCTCGTTGTCGACCGCTCGTCGGCGCCGTTTCACCCAGGAGGAGAGAACGAACTTGGGCAGCAGCAGGCCGGCGGCGAGGGCGCCGATGATCACCATGATCCTGGCCAGCCCGGTGACGCTGCTGAATGTCAGCACCAGTACCAGCACCAGCACGGCCAGCAGCAGGCGCAGGCCGAGGTAGATGGCCGTACCGCGGCGGGTGTTCCACCCGGCCAGATCCAACAGCAGCCGGTCTTCATTGGCCAGCAGTGCCGTTTCCAGCCGGCCGCCGCTGAGGGCACGGCCGAAGCGTTCCAGCCAGCCCAGCGAATCGTGCCGCGCAGGCTCGGTGTCACGGGACGCCTCGCGCGGCTGCAGGGCGGTCTTCAAGGTGGCCGTTGTACGTTGCTCACGATGGCTGCGTACCCAGCCGCCGATACCGAGCAGGGCGATACCGGCGGCCAGCACGAGCAGGGAGAGGGCGAACCAGGCGCTGGCGCTCATCGGTTGTCTCCGGCGGGGCGAAGGGGGTTCATAGCGACTTGGCCAGGCGATACAGCAGGAAGCCACCGACAAGTTCCATGCCCAGTGCAAGCAGCAGGATCTTGTGGCCGAGCGGATCGTGCAGCACCGGCTGGAAGAAGTCCGGGCTGGTGATCGCCATCAGTACCGCGCAGGCCGGTGGCAACAGGCCCAGCACCCACGCTGACATCCGCGTCTCCGAGGTGGTCGCTGCAAGCTCCTGCTGGGCCTGTTCCAGATCGCGCATGAAATCGCCCATGCGCTGCAGGATCTGGTCGGAGCGCCCGCCGATGCGCACGCTGACACCGATCACCACCGACAACACCTTCAGCACATCCATGCGATAGGGATGCGAGGCCTGTGCGAGTGCACGGTCCAGCTCCATGCCGCTGCGTGCAAAGCGCACCGTGGTATCCAGCAGCCCGCGCAACGGCGCGCTCGTCTGCATCGACGCAACCTGGAACGCGGCCTGCAGGCTGTTGCCCAGTGCGGTCAGCCGCACCAGGTTGTCGAGGAAGTCCGGCAGCTGATGCAGCAGTTGCGCACGCAGCTTCGTGGTCCGCCGCATCACCCACAGCCAGCAGCCAAGCAGGTACAGCAGCAGGGTCAGCGGAAACATCCATGCGGTGCCCAGCCGCAGCATCGCCACCACCGACAGTACCAGCCCCGGTACCAGCAGCATGATGGGAATTTTCCAGCCGGTCTGCAGCCCTGCGCGCTGCAGCAGGCCATCCAGCGGCAGCACGCGGCGCCCGGCGCTGGCGGGCCGCGCCGGGTCGTTGGCAGCGGTGACGGACGGCCCGGCGGGTGCTCCGCCCGTGGCGCTTCCGCGCGAAAGCTGCTGCTCGGCGTGCCGCATTGAAACCTGGCGTTGCTCACGGCTGCTGGCCGTGCCCCACAGCCAGGCTGCCAGCGCCAGCAGCACCGCGATGATGCTCAGCATGCCCAGCAGCGCGCCGGTTCCCATGCTCAGAAGTCTCCGTAGAGCGATTCGCGCAGCTGCTGGCGGAACGGCTCCAGCTTGTGCGAGTGCGGATGGAAGCCCAGCCCGACCCAGCGATCGATCTCTTTGCCGTTGCCGTCGATCTGCAGCTCGTGGCGGAACATTTCCTGGGTGGTGATCAGGTTGTCGCTGACACCGGTGATCTCGGTGATCGAGACCAGCACGCGGCGGCCGCTGCCCAGGCGCGAGATCTGCACGATGAAGTCGATGGCACTGGCGATCTGCCGGCGCAGGCTGTCCTCGCTGCCCTGGAAGCCGGCAAAACCGGCCAGCATCTCGATCCGGTACAGGCAGTCGCGGGGCGAATTGGCGTGGATGGTGGCCATCGAGCCGTCGTGGCCGGTGTTCATCGCCTGCAGCATTTCCAGCACCTCGGCACCGCGCACTTCGCCGACGACGATGCGGTCGGGGCGCATGCGCAGGCTGTTGCGGACCAGATCGCGGATGCTGACCGCACCGTGCCCTTCGGCGCCGCCGATACGGCTTTCCAGGCGAACTACATGCGGGTGGTTGAGCGAGAGCTCGGCGGTGTCTTCGACGGTGATCACGCGCTCGTTCGCGGGGACGTAGCTGGCCAGGGCGTTCAGCAGCGAGGTCTTGCCCGAGCTGGTGCCGCCGGACACCAGGATGTTGCAGCGACCCAGTACCATCGCCTTCAGCAAGGCCTGCATCGGCGCATCGAAGGTGCCCTTGGCCAGCAGTTCATCGGGGGTGAACGGGTCCTTGCGGAACTTGCGGATGGACACCATCGGTCCATCCACCGCCAGCGGCGAGATGATCGCGTTGAGACGGCCGCCGTTGGGCAGGCGCGCATCGACCATCGGATTGGAGTCATCCAGGCGGCGCCCAAGCGGGGCGAGGATGCGGCGCAGGATGCGCAGCAGATGCGTATCGTCGGTGAAGCGCTGGGTGGCCCGCTTGAGCTGGCCGCCCTGGGACACGTGCACATCCTTGAAACCGTTGATCAGGATGTCTTCGATGGACGGGTCGTGCAGCAGGTCGTCCAGCGGGCCGAAGCCGGTCAGCTCCTTGACCAGGCCGTCGGCAACCACCTGCATCTCCTCTTCGTTGATCGGGATGCGCCATTCCTGGATGAAGCTCACCGTCTGCACCTGCACCCAGCGGGCGATGGTGTCGGGGGCCCAGGAATCGATGTCGATGCGCTCGTCCTCGATGCTGTTGAGCAGGTGCTCATGCGCGGCCGACAGCACCTTCTGGTACTGCTCGGTCTGCGCGAATGGCTGATGGCCCGGCGAGCTTTCGGGCAGCACCGGCCGGGCAACGGCATGCGGGAACGGGGTTACCTTGTCTTCCATTGCGATCCACCCAGGGCAAGGGAGAGTCTTTCCCGCAGGCCCTGCGCCTGGACCGGGCAGGCAGCCGGATCCAGGCGCGAAACCAGCGGGGCGAGGGCACGCAGGTAGGGGTCGCGCGGCGCATCCTGCAGCAGCAGGTGGCCCTGGCTGGCAGCCAGGCGCACGCGCGGTCGTTCGGGAAGCGTGGCCAGCAGGGGAACCTCGAAGCGGCGCGCGATCTGCTCCGGGCTCATGCCGCTGCTGTCATCGCGGCGGTTGATCACCAGCTGCAGGCGCTTCTCGCGTTCGCGCTGGCCGGCAAGATGCTTCAGTGCCTGGTCGAGCGACACCAGCGTGGCAATGGAGGCATCGGTGACCAGCCAGATCTCGTCGGCCTGGTCCAGCAGCAGCGGCGGCAGCTGACGCAGCGGGCAGCCACCGGCATCACACAGCACGCTGGCGAACACGGTGCGCAGGCGCTGCAGCAGCGCACCCGGATCGGACGGCGGTACCGCATCGCTGCCGCTGGCGCGGTCCAGCAGCACCAGTCCGGAATCGTGACGGGCCATGGCCGTACGGGCGAGGGTGGCGTCGATGCGGCTGGCGTTGCGCAGCGCGTCTTCGTAGTGGAAGCGGCTGTCCAGGTTGAGGTACAGGGCGAGGTCGCCCGAAGGCTGGGCCAGCTCCATCAGCAGGCCATCCTGCTGCAGTGCCTCGCCCTGTGCCAGTGCACGGGTCTGCTGTGCCAGCACCGAAAGATGCGCGGCCAGCGTACTGGTGCCGACCCCGGCGCGCACGCCCAGCAGGACGATCAGACGGGCCTTGTGCGCCTGCTGCGCGGCGGCAGCCGGTCGTGGTGACAGGGCGCGACGCAGCGCGGCCTCGATGCCGACGTTGTCGCTGTCCAGGTCCAGCACATCACGCAGGCCCGCCCGCAATGCGATGACAACGCCTTCCACCTGGCCGGCACTGGTGGCACCGACTGCAACCAATGCCAGATCCGGCTCGGTCTGCTGCAGTTGCTGCGCCAGCACGCTGGAGGCGGCCGCATGTTCCGGGCGGAAGTCGAGCAGCACAAGGCTCTGCGGCCCGCGTTGCAGGTCCTGGGCGGAGGTCGGCGTGCTGCTGTCCTGCCAGTGCAGGGTGGTGGTTGGCGGCAGTTTCGCCGCCAGCCGGGGCAGCAGTTCGCGATCCATTCCGTACAGGACCAGGTTCATCGGCGGTCCTTGCGGATGCAGCGGCTGGGCAGTGGCGTAGGGCATGGGCGTGGTATCGCAGGCATCATGGAATCAGCGTGAGAAGCCGGGCACCGGGTCCTGGCTGATAGGACCCAACAGCCAGGCGCCCCATTCGGGCATGTGCGGCTTGGCCTCGCGGTCGCCGGGCAGCGGCAGCTCGGTGTTGCGTGCCAACGGCTTCACCAGGCGTGGCGTGACGATGATCACCAGTTCCTTGTCCTGGCGCTTGTAGTCGAAGTTGCGGAAGAACGAGCCGATGATCGGCAGGTCACCCAGCAGCGGGATCTTGCCGACGCTGGAAACCACGTTGGAACTGACCAGGCCACCGATCACGAAGCTCTCGCCATCGCCCAGTTCGACCGTGGTGTCGGCGCGGCGGGTGGTGATGGAGGGAATCTGCACGCCGTTGAGCGCGATGGCGTTGCTGTAGTCCAGGTCGCTGGCTTCCGGTGCGACTTTCAGGGCGATGCGGTTCGGTGCCAGTACCGTCGGTGTCACGGTCAGGCCGATGCCGAAGGGCTTGTAGGTGATGGTGGTGGTGCCCAGTCCCTGCGGTTCCAGGATCGGCAGCTCGCCGCCGGCCAGGAAACTGGCGCTCTGCCCGGACAGCGCGACCAGTGTCGGTTCGGCCAGCACACGCGCCATGCCATTGCTCTGCAGCAGGTCGACGTCGGCATTCCACAGGCCCTTGGTCGAGCCGAACACCAGGCGGAAGGCCGAAGAAATGGGCGATTCGGCTTCGTTGCCGGAGTTGCCTTCCTTCATGCCGGGCAGGATGCCGGTATTGCCCGGCAGCTGGCCGCCCGGGCGGGCGAAGCCGTAGGCGAAGTTGCCATTGCGGTTCTGGAAGCTGATGCCGATCTGCTTCAGTGCGGTCTTGTTGAACTCGACCACCTTGACCTCGACCTGGACCACGCCGCCGCTGCTCACCGTGGATGCGTCGGCAAGCAGGCCATCCTTGCCCAGGGCCATGGCGGCAGCCTTCTGCTCCTGCATGTGCGACAGCACGCTCTCGGTGCTTCCCTGCAGCAGGCCCTGATTGTCCTGCTGGGTGAATACCAGCCCGTTCGCGCCGGCGTCGGCCGCACCCTGCACCGCACTTTGTACCCGCACCTGCAGGCGCTGTGGTTCGGTCTGCTTGCGGTGCCAGAGCAGGAGCGTGGTGGTGCCCGGCGCCTTGCCGACCAGCAGGGCCTGGCGCTGGCCGCGCAGCATCACGATATCGGCCACGCCCGGATCGGCAATGGCGACCCGCTCCAGATCACCCGGCAGGGTCCAGGGGCGCTGCTCACGCGCCTGCAGCACCAGGTCGTCGGCGGCCACGCTTGTCGCCGGTGCCAGCAGCACCAGCAGCAGGGCCAGCCAGCGCTGGCGGGGGGAAGGGCGTGGACTGCGGCGACGTTCGGTCATGGATGCGCTCGATGCAGGTCAAAGGGAACCACGGGGGGCGGAGCTGTCACCTCGGATGATTTCGATGCCCGATGCGCGTGGGGCGCTGCGCCGTGGTGCGGGTGCGCGTGCCGGGGCATCCTGGGTGCTGCGCGCGGGCGCGTTGCTGCGGCCGGCCAATGCATCGCCGTCGATGCCGGCGAAGGCGTGATTCTCTGGCCGCTGCAGCGCAAGCTGCTGTTCCGCATCCAGGCCACGCAGGGGATCAATCACCCCGCGTGCCTGCGGGAACAGCGCCAGATCGGGCTGGCCGGAATCGGCAGGGTTGCGCAGGGCGAGGAACAGCTTGCCCTGCTGTGCACCCAGCAGCAGCCGGTTGGCATCGGCCACCGGCACCGCCAGTACCGCGCTGCGTGCCGGCTGGGCGGTCCCGCTGCCCGTGCTCTGGGTGCTGCTGCTTCCGGTGATGTCGGCGGCGCGTGGATCGTTGCGGCCATCGGCCTCGTTGCTGGCAACAGCGTCATGGTTGGCCGGGGCGATGTCCTGCTGGCCATAGCTGAGCACGCGCAGGCGCGACAGCAGCAGGCGCGTCTGTGCTGCGTCGGCCGGGCCGCTGGCAGTGGATTGGGCATTGCGCAGGTTGAGGAACACGTCGACGAAATCACCGGGCAGGATGCGGTTGCCGGCCCCCACCAGCTCGTCGACCGGGACCGCCAGTGCGCGTTCCCCGGGGCGCAGCTGCAGCGAGAATCCCTGCGCGAGTGCGTTGCTGCTGATCGCCGTGCCTTCGGCGATGTCCTGCACCGGCACCTTTCCGACCACGGCGGAAATGCTGGTGGCGGCACCGGCAACCGGGGCGCTGCGCTGTGCGAGACGCAGTCCGTTGGCAGAGATCGGTTCGCCGGCCGGCAGTCGCGCCACCGCTTCCACCACGGTGATCGCCTGGGCTTCGCTCTGCGTCATCGGGGCAACCGTTGCCGGTGCGGCCTGCTTGCGCCCGATCATCAAGGCGATCACCGCCAGCAGCACGGCCAGCCCGATCAGGGCGACGGCAGCAATGCGGGTCAACTTGAGCATGGAACCGTCTCCTGTACCGAACGTCAGTTGCCGCTGCCGAGGTCGAGCTGAGCGACCGCGACGCTGCGGATGGGAGCCCGCATCACCCACTTGTAAAGCGTGGCGGTGCCGGGCAGGAAGGGATGGCTTGCGTAGTCGTAGCTGACCGTCACGGTCATGCACTGGGCGCTGGCCAGTCCGGCGCAGGGGGCCTGCGCGGAGACCAGAATGGCGTTGTTTCCGCCATTGCTGCAGTCGACCGGCTGACCCGAGAAGTTCAGCAGCCACTGCATCGAACTACGCGCCGCAACGCAGGCGGCGGTACGACGTTCGTTGGCGCTGCCATAGCGCAGCGATGCACGTGCACCCTCGGCCGAGGCGGTTGCCAACGTCTGCTGGGCCGCCATGATCATTACGCCGGAGAACGTGAACAGCAGCAGCGGCAGCAGGCCCAGCATCAACATCAGCGCGAACTCGATGCTGGCCGCGCCACGTTGCCGGCGTCGGTTGTGGATGTTCATGCCACACCTCCGTACGTGCTGATGAGGACCCAGGCGATGGCGGATACCGCCAGGTAGGCGGCGTAGGGAATGCCTTGGCGTCCCTGGCGGGCGCTCTGCATCCCGCGCAGCGCCGGGTGCGAATGCCATTGCGAACTTGCCCGATGCATATGGGCTTGAAGGCCGATGGGCAGTACTGGACCCAACCGTCGCGATACCAGCACCAGTGCGGCATGTGCGCCCGCTGCCAGGCTGGCCGCGATCCAGATCGGCAGCAGTGCCTGCCAGCCCAGCATCAATCCCAGTACCGAAAAGAATTTGACATCACCGGCGCCCATCCAGCGCACTGCATGGAAAGGCAGCAATGCGACCAGGCCGAGCGCCGCGCCGGCAACGTGGGAAGCCCACGGCAGGCGCGGCGCGTTGAACTGTCCGGCGATGAGCACGACAACGGTGATCGCGCATGCGGACAGCAGCCAGGCGTTGGGCACCCGACGGGCGTACAGATCGCTGATCGCGATCCGCAGGCACACACCGATGGCCAGCAATCCCAGCAGTGTCATCGCACCCTCCATTGTCCGTCAGTGGACGCTCAGCAGTTGCTGTCCCTGATCAGCCTGGGACGCGGCTCAGGCCGGCGTGTTGCCCGATGCCTTGTCGGCAAGCTTGGTGAGATTCTCAAAGAGCGTTTCGAAGAAATCCTTGATCTGCGTGCTGCCCAGTGCGATCAGGACACCCGCAATCACAGCCGCCAGCAGGCCGTACTCGAGTGCGGTAACGCCATCTTCTTCCTTCAGGAACTTGCGGATCGATGCGTTCATGACGTTTGTCTCCCTCTACCTGTCTGCTACAGGACACCTGTTGGGCGGTGGCCCGGCTCCGCCGGGATCGTCCGTGGACCTCCGCACGTCCTGGCGGAGGAGGCACGGCGGGATGGACCCGCTGTGCTCAAGCAGGGTGATCGTTTCCAGGCGGGACGCCGTTCGCGCAACCGCGACCGCGCGGCGCGGGGCCGGTGGTCGACGTGTCGAGCGATACGTGCATGGTCATGCTGTCCCCCTGGGTGCGGTCATTATCAAAGACCGGATCACCGTGTTATCGACTTTGCCTGAATGGCGGCCGGCTGCAACCGGAACTTATATGCAAATTCGGCAGAATCCCATTGCTCCTTAATTTTCAAGCCGGGTTCTGTGACGGAAATCCGTTCGCCCGCACAACGATTCATCGACGTGCAGATAATGTGAGGCAGGCTTCAGGTCGCATGCGAAAACTGTGCCAAACACGACAATCTGATTTTCACCTCTGTATCCATCTTATTCAACGCGGTGCAGATGTTTACCCCGTTGAATTATCGGGCATACTCGCATTCAAGTACTCGCGTTTCTTTTGGGGTGCGCACCTTGGCGGCGCGCATCCCGGTGATGGAAGAGATTCCATGAGAGGTGCGCGCCCTGTCAGGCAGTGGGGGCCGTACCGCACGGCGGATAATCGGGGGGACGACACTGTCATGGTCGATGGTGGGGTAGGAGACAGCGACGACAGCGGCCTGCGGTCGATCGACCTGGCGACGCTGAGCGGCGTGCTTCGTGTATGTGATGTCGAACTGCTTCTGCTCGATGGCAATGGGCCGCGGGCGGCCTTCGCGTCACGCGTGCACGAGGAGGCGTTGTTCTGCAGCATCAGCTGTGGATTCCATTGCCGTGGACGTTTCATGCTGCCGCCGGACTGGGCGATGCTGGGGTATCTGCATGCGACCGATGAAACCCTGAGCTGGTGCCATGGCGTACCGCTTGCCCCTGGGATGGCGCTGACCGTGATGCCCGAGGGCATCAGCGAGTTCACCCTGAGCCCGGGCACGCACATGACCCTGATGCTGGTGCCGGTGGCACGGGTGCAACGCAAGCTGACCGAACTGAGCCTGCGCAGCACGCCGCCGGCCGGACAGGCGCTTTCACTGTTCAATCTCGCCAGCGAGGCCGCCCCGCTGGCACAGCATTACCAGCAGCTGCACCTGCAGCTGGGCCAGGGCACGGGCCTGCAGCCGGAAGAAACCGAGCGGCTGCTGCACGAACACGTGCAGGCACTGCTGGGTGCGGGTTCCGCCGAACGCCCGGGTTGCAGCCGTGCGCGGCGCACGCATTATCTGATCGCACAGCGGGCGGAAAACTTCATGCGCCTCAACCTGCGCCGCAATATCTACATGAATGAGATCTGCGACGCTGCCGGTGTCAGTGAGCGTGGGCTGCGCTACGCGTTCGAGGACCTGTTCGGTACGTCGCCCAATCGTTACCTGTCGATGCTGCGCCTGTGCGCAGCCTGCCGCAGCCTGTCGATGGCCGATTCCAGCCGCCGTTCGGTCAAGGCCATCGCCCTCAGTTGTGGCCTGTGGGACCTGTCGCGTTTCGCCGACAACTACCGCAAGGTCTTCGGTGAACTGCCGCGTGACACGCTGATGCGCGCACCCGCGCAGATCGGCCAGCCCGCCTGATCCAGACCCCATAAGGGTTTCCCGGCGGTTCCTGCCGGAATTGCATATCCGCTTGCCGATATGGTTGCCGCTTCTGCATAACCGGCTGCCGATTCCGACCGTGGATTTGCCGGAATGCGCGATTGCCGTGCCGGAATGAAGTGCGCAGCCGCCGTTGCAAACGCTGAAATGTCAGTCACCTGCCTAACGGCAAGTCCACTGACATTCCAGTTGTTCGCCTACGGGGGAAATGCTCATGAACCGCATCTACCGGCGTGTATGGAACCGCCAGCTCAATGCTCTGGTTGTGGCCTCGGAACTGGCCACCGGCGATAGCGGCGGCAGCGCTGCCCGCGATCCGCGCAGTGTCCTGCTGATGCCGACCGCACTGGCCCTGGCCCTGCTGTGTGCGCTGGCCAGCGGGCATGCAGGAGCATCCGAATCCAATCAGTCGCTGCGTGATCTGCAGGCACTGGCCGCGAAGTACGCGCAGCCGATGCCGGTCAAGGTCGACGCAGAAGTCGCGCTGGCCGCGGCATCGCGCCAGGCGCAGAGCAGTCCGGCGATCAGCGCAGACGCGCGTGTGGGCCTGCAGCTGAGTACGACCTCGCTGCCGATCGTGCGCGACGTGCTGCCGGCTACCGTACAGGTGAAGCTGGCGGCGAACGCCGCGCCGAAGCAGGTCGCGGTTCCTGCACTGGCCGCCGATGTTCGCGCCAATGTCGGGCTGGGGCACGCAGCGTCCAATGTGGCGAAGATGGATGCCTCGCTGGCGGCCAACGTTGCGCCGTCCGCGCATGCGCCGCTCGGTGTGGCTGCGGATGCGCAGGCGAAGGCCAGGGTTGGCATCGCCGGTGCCCAGGTGGCCTCGATCGATACCGGTGCCAAGGCGGCCGCCGCTGTTGCTGGCGCATCCGCTGGCTCGCTGTCCGGCCTCAAGGCGTCCGTTGACGGCAAGGTGGATTCGCAGCTGAAGCTGGCGGGCCACCAGATCGATGGTCAGGGGCAGGTCAAGGCGACGGCGGCGGTCACGTTGCCGGCAAAGGAGGAGCTGCCGGGCGAGACCCATGATCGTGCGATCACCGCAGCTTTCGATACCGGTGTTGCCGGCAAAGTGCGCGTGCAGGCGCCCGATGGCCAGGAAGTCGTGGCCGACCGCAATCTGAAGCTGGCCGGCCAAGCGACTGTGGCAGCGCAGAACAGCGCACTGGGCGTGGGTGGCCTGGTGGGCGGCGTTGTCGGCGCGGCAGGTGGCGCCGTGGGTGGCGTGCTTGATGGCACCGTAGGCAACACGGTTGGTGCGGTGGGCGGAGCAGTGGACAGCACGCTCAATGGCGCCGTTGGCACGGTTGGTGCAGTCGGCGGCACTGTGGGTGGTGCACTCAACGGCACGGTCGGTTCGGTCGGCAGCACCGTCGGCGGCGCACTCAACGGAGCGGTTGGCACGGTGGGTGCAGTCGGCGGCACTGTGGGTGGTGCACTCAACGGCACGGTCGGCTCGGTCGGCAGCGCCGTCGGCGGGGCACTCAACGGTGCAGTTGGCACGGTGGGTGCAGTCGGCGGCACCGTGGGCGGCACGCTCAACAATACAGTGGGTGCGGTGGGCAGCACCGTCGGCGGTGTACTCAATGGCGCTACAGGTGGCAGTACCGGCGGCCTGGGGGGCCTGCTGGGCGATACGCTTGGCAATGTCGGCGGCGCCGTCGGCAACCTGCTCAATGGCAACCTCAACGGCACCATCGGCAATCTCGGCAGTGCCGTGGGTGGCCTGGTCGGTGGCACGCTGAGCGGCCTCGGCCTGACCAAGCCCTCGGCGATTCCGCCGACCAGCCCGAAGGCGCCGGCTCCGGCCGATCCGAACGCGGGCCTGATCATCGGCACCGGTGGCCTGGTCGGCAATGTCGGGCAGCTGATCGGCCCGACCACCACCAGCCTGTTCGGCGGCAACGGCTACCTGAGCAACGGCAACCTCAAGCTCAGCAACGCCAACGTGATGCAGACCTACTCGACGGTCAATGTGCTGGGCCTGCCGGTGGTCAACCTGTCGCCGGTCGGCAGCACCCTCAATGGCCTGGGCGGCGCCGTCACCGGCGGCAGCTCGCACCTGACCCTGATCGGCGGTGTCACCTCCGACAGCTACATCTACAACATCAACAACGGCAATCCGGGCGGCCTGCTCGGGCTGCTGCTGCCGAAGGATTCGCCGGCATGGGCGGCCAAGTGCCTGGATATTGTCCTCGCCGACATCTCCTGCTGGGCAGTCAATGCGGCGCAGGACTACCAGGTGCTGATGGGTGACGGCGCCTTTGCCAACGGTTCGAAGGAAGTGGTGATCGGTGCCAATGCCCGCCACGAGCTGCCGAAGGTCGATGCCAACGTCGCCTTCCCGGGCGCCGGCACCAATGATCCGAGCAACCCGACCGGCGTGCCGACCGCGGACTACGCCGCACGTATGGGCCATTCGGTGATCGTCGGCGACAGTGCGGTGGGCACGGCCAACGGGCAGACCCTGCTCGGTGCCGAGGCGACCTCTAACCAGGCCAATTCGGTCGCACTGGGCTACCGTTCGGCCGCGCTGCGCGGTGCCCAGGCCAGCTACAGCGCCTATGGCCTCACCGCGCCGCAGGTCTCGGCCGGTGAAGTGTCGGTGGGTACCGCCGGTGGCGGCGAGCGCCAGATCACCAACGTGGCCGCCGGTAGTGTCAATACCGATGCGGTCAACGTGGCCCAGCTGAAGGGCGCCATCAGCCTGATCGATGATGTGGCGGCCGCTGCGGTGACCTACGATCTGGACGGTGCCGGCAATCCGAACTATCGCCGCGTCACGCTCGGTGCGGGAACCGGCACTACCACCATCGGCAACCTGGCCGGCGGTGCGGTCACCGCCGGCAGCCTGGAAGCGGTCAATGGCGGCCAGTTGGCGGCGACCAATGCGGCCATCGCCAGCTTCTTCGGCGGTCGCGCAGCCTTCGATCCGGCCAGTGGTGCCTTCACTGCACCACTGTTCGAGATCAGCACCATCTCCACCGGCGGTGCGATCGCCAAGGGTCTGTATGAGAACGCCACCGATGCCTTCGCCGCGGTCGATGGTTCGCTGGTCAATCTCAACACGCAGATCACCGACATCCGCAACGGTGGCACCAAGTATCTGCGGGTGAACTCGACCGGTACCGAGGCACTGGCCAGCGGCGCCGACTCGATCGCGGTCGGTACCAACGCCCGCGCCACCGCCGCCAACAGCATCGCGGTGGGTGCCGGCAGCCTGGCTGACCGTGCCAACAGCGTGTCCATCGGTGCCGCCGGTGCCGAGCGTCAGGTCACCAACCTGGCTGCGGGTACCGCCGCCACCGATGCGGTCAATGTCGGCCAGCTGCAGGCGTCGGAACAGGGGGCACTGCGCTATGACCTCAATGGCGATGGCAGCGTCAACTACGCCAGTGCCACGCTCGGCCAGACCGGCACGGCCACCACGCTGCGTAATCTCGGCCCGGGTCAGGTCAGTGCCACCAGCAGCGAGGCCATCAACGGTGCCCAGCTGTTTGCGGCCAACCAGGCCGTGGCCACCCACCTCGGTGGTGGCGCGGCGGTCAACGCCAGCGGCGTGCTGACCGCACCGACCTACTCGATCAACAACGTCGCCGCCAACGGCACCGTGACCAAGGGCAGCTACAACGACGTCGGTACCGCCTTCGATGCGGTCAGCAACTCGCTGGCCAACGTTGCCGACCAGACCGATGAGATCGACAAGCTGGCCGTGAAGTACGACGTCGATGGCAGTGGCAACGTGCTCAACAGCGTGACGCTGACGGGTACCGGCACCGGCGCGGTGAAGATCACCAACGTCGCCGCCGGCAGCATCCTGGCCGGCAGCAGTGATGCCATCACCGGCGACCAGCTGTTCAGCACGAACAGCACCATCGCCAACTACTTCGGTGGCACCACCGCGTACAACGGCACCACCAACGTGTGGACCGCGCCGAAGTTCAGCATCTCCAGCATCGCCACCGACGGCACCTTCACCAGCGGCGACTACAACAATGTCACCGCCGCCTTCACTGCGGTGGACGGCTCGCTGAAGGTCCTCAACCAACGCATCACCAACAACAGCGGTGGCAGTGCCTACCTGGCAGTGAACTCGACCGCAGCGCCTGCAACGGCTGCCGGTGCGGAAGCGGTGGCGGTCGGCCCGCAGGCCAGTGCGGCCGGTGCCAACAGCGTGGCGGTCGGCAACGGCGCCAGCGCCAGTGCCGGCAACAGCGTCGCCCTGGGTGCCGGGTCGGTGGCCAGCGTCGGTGCGCAGAGCGGCTACACCGGCGCCTATGGCCAGACCGGCGCCAGCAACTCGGCCGGTGAGGTTTCGGTCGGCAGCACCGGCAGCGAGCGCAAGATCACCCATGTCGCCGACGGTTCCGATACGTACGACGCAACCAACGTCGGCCAGCTGAAGAACGGCGTGAACTACGCCATCGACGAATCGAAGAAGTACACCGACCAGAAGATCCAGAACATCACCAACGTGGCCGGCAGCTTCCGCGCCAACAACACCAACAACCTGGCCGATCCGTCCGCCAGCGGTGCCAATTCGGCCGCAGGTGGCGCTGGCTCCACCGCCGCCGGTGCCAACTCGACCGCGCTGGGCAATGGCTCGCAGGCGCAGGCCGACAACTCGGTGGCGCTGGGTGCGGGTTCGGTGGCGAACCGGGCCAACACGGTCTCAGTGGGTGCCGCCGGTGCCGAACGCCAGGTGGTCAACGTGGCCGACGGTTCGCAGGCTACCGACGCGGTCAACGTACGCCAGCTGCAGGCCTCGCAGCAGGGCACGATCCGTTACGACACCACGGTGAACGGCGCGACCAACTACAACAGTGTCACGCTGGGCAGCACCAACAGCGGCCCGACCACGGTGCGTAACGTCGCCGCCGGCACCGCCGGTACCGACGCAGTCAACGTCGACCAGCTGAAGTCGGGCATGGCGCAGACCCTGGACTGGTCGAAGGCCTACACCGACGAGCGCATGGGTGGCTTCGAGCGCGACCTGCGCAAGACCGACAACCGCGCCTCGGCCGGTATCGCCTCGGCAATGGCTACCGCGGCGCTGCCGCAGCCCAGCGAGGCCGGCCGCAGCATGGCCTCAATCGCGGCCGGCAGCTACAACGGCGAGTCGGGCGTGGCGGTGGGCATCTCCGGCGTCTCCGAGGGAGGCCGCTGGATCTACAAGTTCAGCGGGTCGACCAACAGCCGTGGCGAGGCCGGTGTGGCCGTCGGTGCCGGCATCCAGTGGTGATCGCTGTTGCCGGGCCGCACGCGCGGCCCGGCATCGCGGAAACGTCCAAAGGGGGAATGACATGAAACAGCATCGCATCGCCCGCACCGGCCAGATGGCCGCAGTGCTGGGCCTGGTCCTGGGAATGGGCCTGCTGGCCGCCTGCCGCAGCCATGCGCCGGCCGCCGAGGGTCCTGCCGAAACCACCGCCGTGCAGTTCCCGGAGGCCTCGAAGGCCTCGTTGAAGGAAGGCATCTATCCCGACGTCGCCGACCTGCGCCGTTTCGCGCCGGGCATGAGCAAGCGCCAGCTGTACACGCTGCTGGGCACGCCGCATTTCAATGAAGGCATGTGGGGCGTGCGCGAGTGGAACTACCTGTTCAACTTCCGCACCGCACAGGGGGCCGAATACTTCACCTGCCAGTTCCAGGTCCGCTTCGACAGCAAGGGCATTGCCCAGGGCGGCTACTGGAAGCCTGAATCATGTGCGGCGGTGCTGGACCCGCCGCGGCCGCCGGCCCCGCCTGCACCGGCGCCGTTGCCGGAGCAGCCGTTGCGCCTGTCCGCCGATGCGCTGTTCGGTTTCGACAGCGCGGTGCTCAGTGCCGAAGGCCAGCAGGCCGTGCAGGGCGTACTGGCGCAGGTGCGCGAGGCCAGTCAGGTGCAGTCAATCCGGGTGACCGGGTATACCGACCGTATCGGCAGTGCCAGCTACAACCAGGCACTGTCGCAGCGACGTGCCGAGGCCGTGCGCAGCGCGCTTGTGCAGGGCGGCGTGCCTGCAGCCAGCATCAGTGCCGAAGGACGCGGCGCGGCCGAGCCGATCGTGCAGTGCGAGCAGCGCAACCGTCGCGAGCTGATCGCCTGCCTGGCGCCGAACCGGCGCGTGCAGATCGCGGGTGTGGCGCAGCCACGCTGAGAATCCTGCGCCGGGACAAGTCCCCGGCATCCCGAGTCCCCCCTGACCGCCGGCAGGACGTGGCCACGTCTCCCCCGTTGTCCACGCCTGCCGGCGGCTCAGGTTTTCCATGGTGCACGCGATGAACGCCCAATTCCTGCCTCTTTCCATGAAGACGGAAACCACACTGAGTGTGTACGGCCAGCTCGGCAATCATGCGGTGGTGCGCATTCCCGGGCGGCGCCTGCCGGGGTTGATCCTGCAGGCAGACACCGTGGCCGGCTTCCTGGCCCAGCTGCAGGAAGCCCAGGCCTGCCTGCGCAGTGGGCGCGCGCAGCGCACCGACGCCGAGCTGGACATGCTGATCGACGTGCTGCAGCAGTGGTATGCGCTGATTGAATCGCGCCTGGCCGACGCTGGCGAGGCGCTGTAGAAGAAAAAGGGGACGGAGGGGATTAAGTCGTTCTGAAAAAGGGGACGGAGGGGATTAAGTCGTTCTTGCCCCGGCAGTGCCGGAAACGACTTAATCCCCTCCGTCCCCTTTTTTTGTATCAGGCGCGGGCGCGGACCAGCCAGCACGCCGCATCCACGCGTACCCGGTTGCCCTCGATGAACGGGGTGAATGCCGCCACAGCCTTGTTCCGGAGCGAGGTGGCGCGGTCTTCGGGCAGATTGCGCAGCGCCAGTCCCAGCGGGCCAAGTTGGCCGACATAGGTTGGCAGCTCGTCGCGGGCGATCGAACAGGGCAGGTCGACCGCAACCACTTCGACGTCCTTCCAGCCGGCGGCCTGCAACAGGCGCTGCACGCGCTTGCCATCGGCAAAGGCGAACTGGCCCGGTGCGCCAGGCGCACGGGGTGGTAGCTCGAGTTCATCACCAATGGCGCGTTCGGCCGTGGTCATGAACGGGTTCTCGTCGGCACTGCGCCAGGCGATGAAACGCAGCCCAGCGCCTGGCGTTGCAGCACGATGCAGGTTGGCGAAGGCGGCCTCGGTATCTTCGAAGAACATCACACCCAGCCGCGACTGGATCCAGTCGAAGTGCGCGGAGGGCAGCGGATGCTGCTGCGCATCGGCCACGATGAAGTCCGCGTCTAGTCCTGCCGCCTCGGCGCGCTGGCGGGCCAGTGCCAGCATCGGCGCGGAGATGTCCAGGCCGGTGCTGTGTGTCGCCGGGCGAGCGGCGGCTGATGCCAGCAGGCTGGCGCCGGTGCCACAGCCGATATCGAGCAGTTGCGTGACGGTTTGCGGAAGCTCGGCCACCAGCAGGTCGGCCATCGGCTGGAACAGACCATCGAGGATGGCCTGCTGGGCGACCCAGATCTGGCCGCCAGGGCCATTCCAGAGCGCATTCTGATCAACGGGGGATGTACTGGCCATGGCCTTGTCCTGCCGGGAAGTTGCCCATAGGTTGATGCTTGAAGGCGACTTGAGGTCAAGCCCATGCGTGAACTGGATATCGGCGAGGTGGTGAAGCGCAGCGGCGTGCCGGCCTCGACCCTGCGTTACTACGAGCAGCTCGGGTTGTTGCAGTCGCTGGGCCGTCGCGGCCTGCGCCGGCAGTACGACGATCAGGTGCTGGAGCGCCTGGCGTTGATCGGCCTTGGCCAGTCGGCCGGGTTGTCGCTGCAGCAGATCGGGTTGTCGCTGCCGCCTCAGCACGGATGCATTACGCTGGATCGCGAAGCCCTGCTGGCACAGGCCGATGTGCTGCAGCAGCAGATCTCCCAGCTGCAGCGGGTGCGCCGTCATCTACAGCGCGCGGCGGCCTGCCCGGAAGCACAGGACGCGCGCCAGTGCGGTTCGTTCCGCAAGTTGTTGAGGGCCCAGCAGCGCCTGGCGGGTGGGTGAGAGAAGCGCATACACGCATGGCGTGGATCTACTGCACCACAACCTCGGTAGATCCACGCCATGCGTGGATGAATCAATCGCGGGTACTGACTTCCCAGGTGGCATGCAGCACGCCCGGCACGTGCTCCATCCGCGCCAGCACAACGTCCAGCTCATCGGCACTGACGGCGGTACTGACCAGCACCGCGATCACATCGGTGGGCGCGTCGGCATGCTCGACCACCTGCACATCACCGACCGGATACTGCGCCGCTTCCAGCGCATCGACCAGGCGTTCGCGTACACGTGGCACCGCTTCGGCATCCACACTCAGGCGCACCTCGTAGGTGGCCTCGGTGGCCGTCTCGTTGATCGGGATGCGGTTGATCGCATTCACCAGCGGCCGCAGCAGGGTGTTGCCGGCGATGATCAAGACCGTCAGCAGCACGCCTTCGGCCAGCATGTCCGCGCCGGTGCAGCTGCCGACCGCCGCCGAGCACCACAACGTGGCGGCGGTGTTCAGCCCGCGCACGTTCATGCCTTCCTTCATGATCACGCCGGCGCCGAGGAAGCCGACGCCGGAGACCACGTAGGAGATCACCCGCACCGCCTCGGCGCTGCCGGCGATGCGCATGCCCAGGTCGACGAAGGCAGCGGCGCCGACCGCCACCAGCACGTTGGTGCGCAGGCCGGCGGTGCGTTGCCGGTACTGGCGCTCGGCGCCGATCAGCGTGCCCAGCACGAAAGCGGCCAGCAGGCTGACCACGGTGTCGGCGAAGGGGCCGGCCTGGAAGGTTTCAATGAAGCGCATGGCCGGAGTCTACCCGGTCGAGGTGACAGTAGATCCACGCCATGCGTGGATTTCGAGGCGGCCAGAAACGACTTAATCCCCTCCGTCCCCTTTTTGCGGGGTCAGTCGGTGTCCTCGACGCGCTCGCCCATCAGTTCGCGCTGGCGCTTGTCCAGTTCCTCGGCGTAGCGCTTGCGTACGAAGGCTTCGGAGACCACGCCCAGCACCTGGCCGTCGGCAGCGACCACGGCCAGTTCGTCGGCCTGGGTGTGGTCGAAGCGCTGCATCACGGTGACCACGTCCGCGCTCGGCAACAGTGACACGTCGCGGTTTTCCGCCAGTTCGCCGATCATGGTTTCGGGCTTCACGCCGTCGCCGTACACGCGCGGAATCTGCACGATCCCGGCGTAATGGCCTTCGCTGTCGATCAGGATCACGCGGCTGCCCGAGCCCAGCGGGAAGCGCTGGCGGAAGGCGGCGGCATCGAGGTCGGCCGGGGCGGTGGCCACGCCCTTGCGCATCAACCGGCCGGCGTTGAGGTTCTGCACCCAGCCGACGTCGCGGGCGCTCTTGATGGTCTCGCCGCGCAGGTGCATGCGCCAGGTCGAGAACGAGTAGCCGAACCACTGCCGCACGAGCGTGCTGGAGACCAGCACCGCGCTCATCACCACGCTGGTCAGCAGGAAGTCGTGCGTGCCTTCCAGCACCAGCATGGCCATGGTCATCGGTGCGCCGACCACGGCGGCGGCCAGTGCGGCCATGCCGGCCAGTGCGGCCGAAGTTGCATCAATCACCGGCACGCCGGTGGCCATCGCCAGCAGGCCGGCGAACAACGCGCCGACCAGGGTGCCCATGAACAGCGAGGCGAAGAACAGGCCGCCACGGAAGCCGAAGCCCAGCGAGATGCCGGAGGCCAGGCACTTCAGGGTCAGCAGGCCGCCGATCCAGATCAGTGGCAGATGCGTGGTCAGGTCCAGGTGCAGCGCGCCATGGCCGGACGACAGCACCTGTGGGCTGGCCAGGGCCAGCGGAATCAGCAGCAGGCCGCCCACCACCGGCCGTCCCCACAGCGGCAACGGACTGCGCTTGACCGTGCCTTCGATCGAGGCAATCAGCCGCATCACCGCGATGCCGACCATCGCGCAGCAGCAGCCGAGCAGACCGTAGATGGCGTAGTCGGCGGCGCGGACATCAATCGTCGAGGCCGCCGGCAGCAGGTAGGCCTCGATGCCGGCCTGGTCGGCCACGAACGCGCCGGCCAGCGCGGCGACCGCGACCGGGGCGAGTGCGGCCGGGGTATAGGCGCCGATGACGATCTCGAAGGCGTAGAACGCACCGGCCAAGGGTGCACCGAAGGCGGCGGCGATGGCACCGGCGGCACCGGCGCCGACCAGGATGCGCACATCGTTGCGACGCAGGCGCATCACCCGGCCCAGCTGCGAGCCGCTGCCGGCGCCCATCTGGGTATAGGAGGCCTCCAGGCCGACCGAAGCGCCGCAGCCATTGGAAACCAGGGTCTGGGTCAGCACGATCAGGTTGTCGCGCATCGACGTGCGGCCGCCATGCAGGGCGTTGGCTTCCACCGCATCCAGCAGGGGCCGCTTGAGCCGGGTCGCGGCCAGGCTGACCAGCCCGACCAGCAGGCCACCGAGCGGCAGTACCAGCAGCGCAGTCCAGGTCAGCGAGGGCAGGGAGCTCAGGCGCATGCCTTCGTCCAGCCCGTACAGGGTGCCCTGCAGCCAGCGTGCGATGCCGGATTGCAGCAGGGTCAGGTAGCCGGCGATCAGGCCGACCAGCAGGGCAAGCGCAATGAACCACAAGTCACTGCCACGCAGGCGCAGGCGCAGGCCCTGGAAGGCAGCATGCAGGCGCGATGGCGAAACAGGCAGTGACATGGTGGCGGCATGATACGCCGCCACCGTGATCGCCGCCGTCACTGCATCGGGTGGTTACCGGCTTAGAAGCGGTAGCGGCCCTGCACGTAGAAGGTGCGCGGCGCAGCCACCATGCGGCCGGCGTTGCCATCGACGTTGCGGGTGTACCAGCGCTTGTCGGCCAGGTTGTTGACGCCCAGCGCGATCTCGCTGTCACCCAGTCCCGGCACCTGCCAGGCCACCTGGGCATTCCACAGGCGCACGCCGGGCACGCGGCCCACGCGCGCATCGGCGCTCTCGGCCCAGGTGTTGGCCGCATCGGAGAACTGGCCGCTCTGGTGGGTGCTGGAGACATTGAAGGTCCAGCCGGCCAGTGCATAGCGTGCGCCGACGCTGTCGGTGTCGCGCGAGTAGAACGGCACGTCCAGGCCACGGTTGTCGCCGGACTGCTGGATCGCCTTGGTCCAGGTGTAGTTGGCGTACAGCTCCAGACCGGCCAGTGCGCTGTCTTCGGCGAAGCGGTACTCCAGCGCGCTTTCCACGCCCTTGTGGTCGGTGGCGCCGATGTTCTGGAAGGTTGGCGGGGTGATGCCCGGCACCTGCAGGATCTGGTTGTCGAAGCGCATCTTGAACACGGTCACTTCCGCGCGCAGTGCACCGTCCTGCCAGCGCGCACCGAGTTCGGTGGTCTTGGCGATTTCCGGATTCAGCGGGTTGCTGGCGGTCTGTGAGTTCAGCTGGATGTTCTGCACCGGCCCGAACGAGGTGGTGTAGTTGCCGAACACGGTCAGCTGCGGAGTCAGCAGGTAGGCGACGTTGATCGAGGGCAGCGCCTTGTCGTTGCGGCTGCTGAAGGTCGCCGCGCCACCCGCCTGGCGGCGGTCCATGTCGATCCACTCCATGCGCACGCCCGGGGTGATGCGCCACTGGCCGATCGCGATGCGGTCGTCGATGTAGAAGGAGTGGGCATCGGTGGCGTTGTCGAAGCGGGTGGTTGCACTGGCCGCGCCGGTGCGGCGGGTGACGGTGTAGCTGCGGTCGTTGCCACGCTCGCGCAGGAAGCGGTAGCCGGCGGTGATGTCGTGCACGCTGGCGCCCCAGTGCAGGCGCTGGGTGTAGCGCGGCTCGATGCCGAGCACGCGGTAGTCGCGCGGCTGCACGGTCAGCTGGGTATTGGCGGCGTTGATCAGCGAGCTGGCACGGCTGCTTTCGTTGTAATAGGCCAGCACCTCGAACTCGCTGTTGGCCGACAGGGTGTTGGTGTAGCCCAGGTCGATGCCGGTGCGGTGGCCCTTCCAGAAGTCGGTGGGGCGGGTGTTCAGGAACGGGTCGGCCTCGTACTGGGCGCGGGTCAGGCCGCCCGGGGTCAGCGAGCGCACATCGTAGTAGGACAACTTGGCACGCAGTTCCTGCTGTTCGTCGATGGCATAGGCAAACTTCAGCGCCAGGTCGTTGAAGCGGTCATCGCTGCCCTGGCGCCAGCCGCGGCCGTCCTGGCCGGAGTACAGCAGGGCCGCGCCCAGGCCGTTGTCGCCGGTGCCGCCGAGGAAGGCGCTGTACTGGGTGCTGTCGCCGCCGCCGTGGTCGTAGGCGGTGTAGCGCACACCGGCTTCGCCGTGCAGGCCGGCCTCGGTGGGAATGGCGCGGGTGCTGAAGTTGATGATGCCGCCCACGTTCTGCGGGCCGTAGCGCACCGCGCCGCCACCGCGCACCACGTCGATCGATTCGATGTTGGACAGGCTGGTCGGCGCGAACGACAGCTGCGGCTGGCCATACGGCGCCACTGCCAGCGGCACGCCATCGAGCAGCACGGTCGAGCGCGGCGAGTAGCGCCCGGTCAGGCCGCGCACGC
This sequence comes from Stenotrophomonas sp. 86428_Sma, assembly GCF_056481585.1. Classification (NCBI taxonomy): domain Bacteria; kingdom Pseudomonadati; phylum Pseudomonadota; class Gammaproteobacteria; order Lysobacterales; family Lysobacteraceae; genus Stenotrophomonas; species Stenotrophomonas sp. 86428_Sma. Next base: position 2,937,134 of record NZ_CM151156.1, on the reverse strand, counting down.
CGATGTTCAGCGAGACCGAACTGCCGGCGGTGCCGGAGTTGTCGGTGACCTGCACGCCGGGGATGCGGCGCATGGCATCGCCGATGCTGGCCGCGCCGCTGGCTTCGATGCGCTGACGGTCCACCACGGTGCGCGCGCCAGCGAAGCGCTTCACGCTGTCGTGCAGGCCGGTGCCCAGCCAGCTGCCGGAGACCTGGATGCTGTCCAGCGTGGTGGCGCCGTCCTGGGCGAAGGCGCTGACAGCCGGGAGCAGGCACAGGGCGAGGGCGGCGGCCAGTGGCAGGCGGGCCGTTTGCGGGGCGCGGATGGGCATCGATGCAGGTCGTGGAAGGGCGTAAATGAGAATTATTGCTGATTCCATTCGCCAATGGAATGCGTCTCCGGTTCATGCTGATGGGCCGGTGGTAAAGTGGGTGATTGCTTCCTGACTCGCTGAGATCTGCCATGTCCCAAGCCGCTTTCTACCCCGTCGGAACCCCTGGCCAGCCGTGGGGAGCGGCGGAACGGGAGGCGTGGCGTGGCCGCCAGCAGCGCCTGCGTCGCTATGACGAGGAAGTGCTGCCGCGCATCGAGGCACTGGCTTCGCGCTTCGACAAGGTGGCCTATGGCCAGCTCGACTACGCTGGCGAGACCTACACCCTGTACGCCCTGCGCAGCCGCGACTGGAACCCGGCGCTGCCGGCCGCGCTGGTCACCGGTGGCGTGCATGGCTACGAGACCAGCGGCGTGATGGGCGCGCTGGAGTTTCTCGAAAAGCACGCCGCCGATTACGCCGGCAAGGCCAACCTGTTCGTGGCACCGTGCGTGAATCCTTGGGGCTTCGAGCGCATCAACCGCTGGAATTTCGATGCGATCGACCCGAACCGCAACTTCCGCGCCGACGGCCCGGCCCGCGAGTCGACCGCGCTGATCGAACTGATCGCACCGATCAAGGGCCAGTTCGTGCTGCACATCGACCTGCACGAAACCACCGACAGCGACGAGAGCGAGTTCCGCCCGGCGCTGGCCGCGCGTGACGGCAAGCCGTTCGAGCCGGGCCTGATTCCAGATGGTTTCTACCTGGTGGACGACAGCGAGGCCCCGCAGGCGGCCTTCCAGCAGGCGGTGATCGCCGCGGTGGAGAAGGTCACCCACATCGCGCCGGCCGACGAGAAGGGCGAGATCATCGGTTCGCCGGTGGTGGCGCATGGCGTGATCGAGTACCCGCTGGTGAAGCTGGGCCTGTGCGCCGGCATTAGCGGGGCGAAGTACACCACCACCACCGAGGTCTACCCGGACAGCCCGCGTGCGACCCCACAGCAGTGCAACGACGCACAGGTGGCGGCGGTGTGCTCGGCGCTGGATTACGCGCTGGCCCATCGCTGATCGGTAGTGCCGGCCGCTGGCCGGCAACTGAAAAAGGGGACGGAGGGGATTAAGTCGTTTGTGCCACAAACGACTTAATCCCCTCCGTCCCCTTTTTCGGTTCACCCCAACGCGTCGGCCCACCAGAGTGCGGCTGGGCCTGGCGGCGCGTCGCGGCGCCACAGCAGGTCGCTGTGGATGCGCCGTGGCCAGCCGGGCAGCAGCAGTTCCACCAGCCGCCCGCGGTCGTAGCGCTGTACCAGTGCGCGCGGTAGCTCGGCCCAGCCGAGGCCGTCCTCGGCCATCTCCATCACCATCAGGTAATCGGTTGCGGTCCAGGCCAGGCCGGTGACCACGCGGGATTGATCGACTTCCGCGCTCAGGCGCACCTGTCTATGCCGCGCCAGCTGTGCGGCGGCGCGACGGCCAGCGCTGGCCAGCGGATGCTCGCGCGCCACATACACCGACAGCTCGCTGTGGTGCGCCAGCGGACGTGCCACCAGTCCGTCCGGATAGTGCTCCTGCCGTGGCAGCAGACCCAGCGCGGCGCGTCCGTTGCTCACCAGTTCCAGCACGTCCTCGCCCTCGGCATCCAGCCATTCCAGCTCGATCTCCGGGAATGCCTCGGCGAAGCGTTGCAACACCCGTTGTTCCGGGGCCAGTTGGTAGACGTCGGAGAATGCCACGGTCAAGCGCGGCTCGACCGGTGCGGCCAGGCGTACGCTCAACTGCTGCAGGCGGGCATCGGCAGCCAGGATTTCCTGCGCGTGCCCAAGTACCTGGCGCCCGGCTTCGGTCAGCTGCGGGTAGCGCCCGCTGCGGTCGAACAGGCTCACGCCCAGGTCGGCTTCCAGGTGGGCGATGGCGGTGCTGACCGTCGATTGGGTCTTGCGCAGGCGTCGCGCCGCCGCCGAGAACGAGCCCAGCGCCGCGGCTTCCACGAAGGCCTGCAGGGATTCAGGGGAGTAGGGCATTGATCCATCGCTCCTGTCGATGGAATCCATTTTGATACCACCGTAAAAGGCGATGATACTGGCTTCCGTCGCCCCCGTCTGCGGGGCGTTCCGGACCCTCCACGCTCGGCGTGGATCCATTGATGAGGCGGCGTGGTCCCCGCCCTGCAAGGAGCTTCACATGTCCCGTACTGTTCCCGCCCGTGGCGCGCTGGTCGCCTGGGCCTGCCTGACCGTGGCGATCGTCGCCGAAGTGGTCGGCACCTCGTTCATGGCCCATGCCGCTCGCGATGGCGGCTGGACCGGCTACCTGATCATGGCCGGCGCGCTGGCGCTGTCCTACTTCTTCCTGGCGCAGTCGGTGCGCCGCATCGCCGTGGGCGTGGCCTACGCAGTGTGGGAAGGCCTCGGCCTGACCCTGCTCACTGTGGTCGGCCTCACCGTCTTTGGTGAAAGCCTGTCGCTGCAGCAGCTGGCTGGCCTGGTGCTGGCAGTGGTCGGCATCGTCTGCGTCACCCTCGGGGAGGCGCACTGATGAATACCCTGGCCCTGTTTTTCGTCATCTGTTCTGCGCTGATCGACGTCGCCGCCAACATGATGGTGGCCAAGTCGGAAGGCTTCCGCCGCTGGCGCTGGGGCGTCGCTGCGATCGTCATGGTCTGGATCGCCTTCGCCCTGCTGGGCCAGGCCGTGCGTTACATGGATCTGGCCACCGCCTATGCGATGTGGGGTGCGATCGGCGTGATCGGTACCGCTACCTGCGGCCGCCTGTTGTTCGGCAACCGCCTGCGTCCGATCGGCTGGGTCGGCATTGGTCTGGTTACTGTTGCAGTGCTGCTGCTGAGTACTGCGAAGTGATGCATCGTTGCGCCAACCAAGGTTGGCGCCTACCAGAACCACGGTTGGCACCTTCCAGAGCGTGAGCCGCCGCAAGCAAGCGCCCCGGGGAGGATATCTCCGGGGCGTTGCTGTTTCTGAAGCACTCAGAAGCGTGCGGTGAAGTTCAGCCGCGTGGTGCGCCCCGGGCCCGGCATCAGGCTCATCGCCAGCGTGTCCATGTAGTAGGTGTTGCGCAGGTTGCTGACCACCAGCTCCACTTCGCTGCGCGGCGTGAACTGCCAGCGTGCGTAGAAGTCATAGATCGCGGTCGGCAGGTAGATGTTCTGCAGGCCGGTCGAGCCGGTGGTGTTCCAGGGCTTGTCCAGTTCGTGGGTGGGGCCGCTGTTGTAGATGCGGCGGATGCCGGTATCCAGCCGTTTGTCGAACAGGCGGAAGCCCAGCGTGCTGTGGATCGAGTACTTCGGCGGGTTCTGTGCGTTGACGAACGAGGTGCCGAAGCCGCCGTCCACGCAGTCCGGGGTAGTGTCCAGTTTGCTCCACTTCGCATACGGGTCTTCGCGCAGGCGCTTGGCGGTGGCCGCATCGCAGGTGCGCGCGCGCTGGTAGTAGCTGGCCGACAGGTCGAGGTAGGCGATGCCGGCGTCATAACCGGACTGCAGCTCGTAACCGGACACGGTGTAGTTGTCGACGTTGTCGACGTAGAACGCCCAGTTGCTGGAATCGAAGCGGCGGGTAATGGCATTGTCGATATCGTTCTTGAACCACGCCACCTTGAACGCCAGGCGGTCACCGTTGCGCCACAGGTCCTGCTTGAGCAGGCTGAAGCCGATGTCCCACGAGCGGTTCTTCTCCGGCTTCAGGTCGGCCACCGGTGCCGAGGTGCTGTTGCCCAGCGTCGACTCGAACAGGCTGGGCATCTTCCAGCCCTGCGCGTACTTCACGTAGAAGAACATGTCCTCGTCGAGGTTGAAGCGTGCTTCGGCATAGGGCGCGAAGCCGTGGCCGGAGCGCCGGATCGCCGGCTTGTAGCCCCAGGCAGTGGGAATCTGCTTGGTATAGAAGCCGTTGGCGCCGCGCGGATCGGGAATGAAGCCGTCGAAATCGTAGGCCTGGCCCAGCGTGCTGTCGCCATAGGGCGTGGCGCGCAGCGAGTCGTAGGTGTAGTTGCCCTGTGCATCCGGGTACCACTCCTTGTACCAGCCCGGCAGCAGCTGGCCGCCCTTGCTCAGGCGCGCGAAGGTGTAGCGCAGGCCGCGCGATTCACTGACGAAGGCCACGCGGTTGCGGTCGCGGGTGCGGTAGTCGGTGAAGCGGCCGCCCGCGGTCAGCGACAGCCAGTCCCACGGCTGCCATTGCAGCGAGGCAACGACGCTGGCCTCGCGGCGCGTGCCCGAGCGCAGGTAGCGGTTGTTGTTGAAATCCACCGGCAGCACCGGTGAGTTGGGCGCGGTGTCCTCGTGCTGGAAGGACGCGCCATAGCGCAGCGTCCAGTCGCCCAGATCATTGCTGAAGCGCGTGGTGTTGCTGCTGTCCACGCCCCAGCGCTGGGTCTTCACGTCCGACTGCAGTCCCGGGCCGTAGGTTTCGCCCAGCGTGTCCGGCATCTGGTCGTTGGGCACGTCCTTGAACAGCGGCGTGTTGGCGATGTTGCTGTTGAACATGCGGCTGGTGGCGGTGGTGAACCACAGCGTGCTGCTCAGGTCCAGCCACGGATGTGCCTCGGGCCGGTAGCGGTGGCGCAGCGAGGTGGCGTTGACCCGCATCTTCCCGGGCTCGAACTGGAACATGGTGTTGGCCTTGTCCACGTAGGTCACCCATTCATTGGACTCACCCACGCGTCCGATCGCCGACGGCATGATCTCGCCGAAGCTGGAGTTGAAGTAGCGGTGGCTCAGCTCCAACCGCTGGTCCGGGTTGGGCGTCCAGGTGAATTTCAGCAATGCCGATTCGTTGTCGGTATGCGTGTTGAGCACCTCATCGCCCGGATGGAAGAGCTTGGATACGGCCTGGCTGGACATGCCGGTACCGCCGCTGGACAGGTGCTGGTTGTCGTAGCGATGCGCGCCGTTGCTGCCGGCGAAGAAGTTGCCCTGGCGGCGCCGCGCATAGGCCGCGACCAGCTGCCAGTCTTCGCCACGCTGGGCGAAGGCCACGCTGCCATTCCAGTCGCGCGGGTCGCGCAGGCTGTTGCGGTTGTCGCTGCCGCGCGCGATCTGCTTGAAGGTGCGGGTGCGGTCGATGCTGTTGTCGGCCACACCGCCGCGCACGCGCAGGCCCCAGGTCTGGCCATCGTCGAGGATGTCATCGACCTTCAGCGTCTCCATGTAGACCACGCCGCCGATCGCGCTGGCGGCGTTGGCGGCCAGGCTCGGCCCCTTCTCGATGCTGATCGCGCTGATCAGGTCCGGGTCGAGATAACTGCGCTGCTGCACGCCGGCATAGCCGCGGTACACGTCGATGGCCTGCTGGCCGCCGTCGATGATCACCGGCACCCGGTTCTGGCCCTGCAGGCCGCGGATGTTGACGTCCAGCGCACCGCCGTTGCGAACGTCAGCGGTGTGCACGCCCACCGCACCGGCCAGCACGTCGCCGATCGACTGGCCGCGGAAGCGTTCCAGTTGCTGATGGTCCAGGTGCACGCGGGAGCCGCTGTCACGGTAGACCGCGTCCGCATCGGCCAGCCCCCACGGTGAAGCGCCTTCGCCGGCCTGGCCAGCCACGCGCAGGGTGCCGATCTGGCGTACCCCGGCTTCAGCGGTGGGTGCCGCCTGCAGCACCACACCGCTGGCATCACGCTGGAAGGCCAGGCCGGTGCCGGCCAGCAGCTGCGCCAATGCGGCGTCAGTACCGAGCGTGGCCTGCACGCCGCTGCTGTGGCGGCCGCGGGTCAGGCGTGCGTCGGCGGCGATGGACAGGCCCGATTGCTGGCCGAACGCGGTCAGGGCCTGGTCGAGCGGGCGGGGCGCAATCTGCCAGCGGACCGCGGCGGTCTCCTGTGCATGGACCGAGGCCGGCAGCAGGCACGGGGAGGCCATGACCAGGCACAGCGCGATGGCCAGGGGGCGAGGGGAGGGGCAGGGCAGTTTCATGGGGGCGGCAACATCCGCAATGGGTTCCCTTGTAGTGCCCGGTGAGCGCGCAGAAAGGGAACCGCGATTTCAAAGCGGACGCACGACGGTCCACCACGGCCAGCGCTGCTCGACACGGATCGGCAGGGCGCGGGCCAGCAGATGCAGCGCCTGGGTGCTGTCCAGGCGTGGCAGTACTGCCGTGACTTTCAATGCGGCGAGCGCCGGATCACAGCCAAGATAGCCCTGATGGTGGCGGGCCAGCTCATCGATGACGCGGATCAAAGGCGTGTCCTGTACCTGCAGTCGTCCGTCCTGCCAGTCACCGCGCAGAGGATCGGCAGCGACCGTTGTGAGCCCGCCCATCGGGCCGATCCGCACCGCGCCTCCGGCAGCCACATCCAGCGCCGCACCGAACATCGGCAGGCAGCGCACCACGCCCTCGAACACATCCAGCCGGCTGCCCTGCGCCTCACGACCGACCGCGAAGCGGGTGCCGATCGGCTGCAGGCGTGCGCCCGGCACATGCACGGTCAACGGCTGGCCGGCGAACGCAGGGTGATGGCCGGTCTGCAGCAGCAGCTCGCCACGCAGCAGATGCAGGGCGCGGCGGCCGCTGCCGATGTCGATGGTGACTTCGCTGTCCGCGTTGAGCCACAACTGGCTGCCATCAATCAGCCTCCAGTGCCCGGTGCGCCCGGCAACGGTGCGCTGCGTCTGCAGGCCGCGTTGCGCCTGCAGGCCATGCAGGCCCAGCAGTGAAACCGCGCCGATGCCAAGTGCACCACCGAGGCTGCGCAGAGCCTGCCGGCGACGACGGCCTGCGGTATCCAGCGCGGTGGCGGCGGCCGGCGCCGACAGGGGCGCAAAGGACTGCCAGACCGACTCGACCCGACGCCACGCATCGGCGTGGCCGGCATCAGCCTGCAGCCATGCGCGCCAGCGGTACTGCTCGTCATCAGTCCAGCCCTGCTCGCGCAGCGCGAACCACTCTGCCGCCTGCTCCAGGGCCGGGCCAGCCAATGCCGCACTCATGCCGCCGCGTCGCCGGACAGGCGCAGGCAATGCAGCATCGCCTGCGCCATGTACTTCTTGACCATGCGCTCGGACACGCCCAGTTGTTGGCCGATCTCCGCATAGCCCAGGCCAGATAGTCGTGCCAGCAGGAACGCACGGCGTGGCCGCTCGGCCAGGCCGGACAGCATGTCGGCGATGGCATGCAGCAGCTGCAACGCCTGCGTGCGTTCTTCCGCCGATGGATGCACCGGCTCCGGCTGCGCGGCCAAGGCCGTCAGGTAGGCGCGCTCCAGATCCGCGCGCTGCCAGTGGTTGACCAGCAGGGCGTGCGCGATGGTGCTGAGGTAAGCGCGCGGCAGGCGCAGTTCGGACGGATCGACGCGACGGCTGAGCAGGCGCAGGAAGGTGTCCTGGGTCAGGTCGGCAGCGCAGTCGGCGTTGTGGGTGCGGCGGCGCAGCCAGCCCAGCAGCCAGCCATGGTGTTCGCGGTAGAACCCCGCCAGCGCGGTGCTGGAGGCGGCGGGCACGGCCATCGGCATCGATCATTAATGAGAATGATTCCCATTATAGGGTGATCGAGCGGTGTACGACAAACCCTGCGCACTTGGCAGCAGGCCGGAGGCGTGCATTTGCGATGCCCGCCGCGCTCGCCGACACTGCGGTCTTTCCACAAGGAGTGCCCGCATGTTCAGTCACATCACCGTCGGAACGAACGATATGGACGTCGCGCATCGCTTCTACGATGCCGTGTTCACCGCATTGGGCGCCCGTCCGGGTGTCTTCGATGACAAGGGGCGGCTGGTGTACTTCAAGGACGGCCGCATGTTCATCGTCACCGCACCGATCGATGGGCAGCCGGCGTGCCATGCCAACGGCGGCACGATTGGTTTCACCCTCGACAGCGCCGAGGCGGTGCGTGGCTGGCAGGATGCGGGCGTAAGCCACGGTGGCACCGCCATCGAAGACCCGGCCGGCATCCGCAACATGGCCGGGCGGCAGCTGTTCCTGGCCTACCTGCGCGACCCGGATGGCAACAAGCTGTGCGCGGTGCATGTGATGTCGTGATTGGACAGTACGCGCGTGGCCGCGATGCACGCGGTCCGCGCGCGGCTGCGCTCGCAGGCACGCTTCGGCGCGCGCGTGATAGCACGGAATGGTGGGCCGGGCCTGTGACCGCAGGCCGCAACTTCATGCTCTGTCCACTGCGGTTCAGCCAGAATCGGTCGGCTAACCCTTTGATCTACCGGAGAACGCCGCCCCATGGAAGTACTGGAGCCGCAACAATCCCCGGTGCGCACCCTCCGACCTGTGTTCGCCTTCGCGGCGATCGTTGTCGTGGCGTTCGCGCTGTTTGTCAGCCTGTTCCCGCTCGGTGCGGGCCGCCTTCTGGTCAAGGCGCAGGACTGGGCCGCACTCAATGTCGGCTGGTACTACCTGCTGGCGATGACCCTGTACCTGGTGTTCGTGGTCGGCGTGGCGCTGTCCAAGTACGGTGGCATCAAGCTCGGCGCCGACCATGACGAGCCGGAGTTCAGCTACCTTTCCTGGGCCGGCATGCTGTTCGCCGCCGGCATCAGCATCACCCTGTTCTTCTTCTGCGTTTCCGAACCGCTGACCCACTACCTGCAGCCGCCGCAGGGCGATCCGGCGGCCGGCGAGGCCGGCGCGCGCCAGGCCATGCAGCTGCTGTTCCTGCACTGGGGCCTGCATGGCTGGGGCGTGTTCGCACTCGCGGCGATGGCGATGGCCTACTTCGCCTACCGCCACAACCTGCCGCTGGCCCTGCGTTCGGCGCTGTACCCGCTGATCGGCAAGCGCATCAATGGCCCGATCGGCTATACCGTGGATGCGCTGGGCATTGTCGCCACCGTGTTCGGCATCGGCGCCGACATGGGCTTCGGCGTGCTGCACCTCAACGCTGGCCTGTCGCACCTGTTCAACATCCCGCACTCCAACCTGGTGCAGATCATCCTGGTGGTCAGCATGATGGGCGCGGCGGTGGCCGTGGCCGTTTCAGGCGTGGAGAAGGGCGTGCGCTGGATGGCCAACATCAACATGCTGCTGGCGATCGCGCTGGTGCTGTTCATGCTGTGCGCCGGCCCTACCCAGTATCTGCTCAGCACGCTGATGCAGAACCTGGGCGACTACCTCGGCAGCGTGGTCGGCAAGAGTTTCGACGTGTACGCCTATGGCGGCCGACCGGAATGGCTGGGCGGCTGGACGGTGTTCTACTGGGCCTGGTGGATCGGCTGGGCGCCGTTCGTCGGCCTGTTCATCGCCCGCATCTCGCGTGGCCGCACCATCCGCGAATTCGTGTTCGGCGTGCTGCTGATCCCGCTCGGCTTCACCTTGGCGTGGCTGTCGATCTTCGGCAACAGTGCACTGGACCAGGTGCTGCACCATGGCCAGCAGCAACTGGCGCAACTGGCGGTGGATGATCCACCCACCGTGCTGTATGCCCTGCTGGATGGGTATCCGTGGAGCAAGGCGGTGATCGCGGTGACGGTGTTCGTCAGTTTCATTTTCTTCGTGACATCGGCTGACTCCGGCGCGGTGGTGCTGTCCACGTTGTCCTCGCATGGCGGGGCGCCGGAGGATGATGGCCCGCGTTGGCTGCGTGTGTTCTGGGGCACGGTGATCGCGGTGCTGACCGCCGGGTTGCTGCTGGCCGGCAGCATCGATGCGCTGAAATCGGCGGTGGTGCTGGCGTCGCTGCCGTTTTCGGCGGTGTTGTTGCTGATGATGTGGGGCCTGACCCGCGCCTTCAGTGACGAATCGCACCGCAAGCGCGCGCTGCAGTACCGTCCCTCGCCGCTGATCGGTGACGACCGCCACCACCAGGGCTGGCGCCAGCGCCTGAGCCAGGCCATGCACTTCCCGGTGCGCGACCAGGTCTACCGCTTCATGGACGACACCGTGAAGCCAGCGATGGAGGCGGTGGCCGAGCAGCTGCGCGGGCAGGGCTGGGATGTGGCGACGCGGTTCGAGGCCGGCGACATGGAGTTGACGGTGAATCACGGCGAGCAGCAGGACTTCCTGTACCGGGTGATCCTGAGTGGCTACCTGACGCCGTCGTTCGCCGCGCAGCAGCTGCGCAACCAGCGCTACTACCGCGCTGAAGTGCACCTGTTCGAAGGCAGCCAGGACTACGACCTGGTCGGCTACAGCCGCAAGCAGATCATCAACGACATCATCAGCCAGTACGAACGGCACCTGCAGTTCCTGCACCTGAGCCGCTGATGCACGACCGCCGGGCTTGCCCCGGCGGTCAGTGGTAGTGCCGGCCGCTGGCCGGCAGCACAATTGGGGCGGCGCATCACCGCCGCCCCGATATCGCATCAGAACCGGTAGCGCGCCCCCAGCGAGACGAACTGCCCGCGCAGGTTGTACTGGCTGATGTCGAAGCCATTGGAGCCACCGGCCGGGTCGAACGGCGGGTCCTTGTCGGTCAGGTTCAGCACCGACAGCGACAGCGTGGTGTTGGGAATACCTTCGTAGGCGACGTAAAGATCCAGCTGGTGATACGGCTTGATGCGGTCACGCAGCCCCGGGTTGCTGGTGACCGTCGCCACACGCTGGTCGTAGCCACTCACGTACTGCAGGCTCAGCGTGCTGCTCCAGTCGCCCACCGCCCAGTTCAGCGAGGTGGTGCCGCGGGTGCGCGGCAGTGCGCCGTGGCGGTTGTTGCCTGCACCGTCATAGGGCGCCTGGCCGGCCACCAGCGGCTGCTTGAAGCTGAGCAGGTGGGTCCAGCTGCCGGCGACGGTGAAGTTGCCCCAACCGTCGGTGCGGAAGGTACGGCTGGCGTCCAGGTCCAGCCCCGAGGTGGTCAGTTCGCCCTGGTTGGCGTACTGGTTGGTGATGAACTGGATGCGTCCGTTCTCGCGTTGTACGCGGCCCGGGAACAGGGTCGGGTTGTCGACGATGAACTGCGCACTGTCAGGCTTGACCAGGTTGTCCTGTTCGATGCGGTACCAGTCCAGGCCGATGCTGGTATCGCCATCCGGCGACCACACCGCACCCACGTTGAAGTTACGCGAGCGCTCGGCCTTCAGGTCCGGGTTGCCGGTGCGGATGTTGGTCACGCCGCGGCTGCCACCCGGTTGCAGTGGGTCGAACGGATCGATCACCGAGCCGTAGCTGACGGTCTGGCCCGGCGCGATCTCCGGCAGCGACGGCGCACGGAAGCCACGCGAGAACGAGCCGCGCAGCAGCAGGCTGTCCAGCGGCTGCCAGCGCAATGCCACCTTCGGCGAGAACGCCTTGCCGAAGTCGTCGTAGCGGTCGCCGCGACCGGCCAGCTGCAGTTCCAGCGTGCGGTGCAGCGGCACGCTCAGTTCGGCGTAGGCGGCACTGACCTGGCGCTCGCCGTTGACCACGTTGATGGCCGGGCGCAGCTCGGTACCCGACAGCACCTGTGCGCTGGTGCGCGCATCCAATGATTCCTTGCGGAACTCGGCGCCCCAGGCGAAGCCGACTGCACCGGCCGGCAGCTCCCACAGCGTGGTCGACGCCTTTACGTTCAACGAGTGCAGCTTGTACCAGCCCGGACGCTTGGTCTGCAGGCGCAGTGCATCCAGCGCCCCCGGCGTGCTGGACGGGTTGAGGAAGTTGTAGCTGCCATCGCGCAGGATCTGCTCGAAGGCGTAGCGGTTGACGAAGTTGTCGACGTACTCGCGCTGTGCACTCTGCGAGGTCAGCGCTGCCACTTCCCAGTCCCAGCGCTCGCCACTGCCACGCACCCCGGCCAGGGCACGGTAGAACACCTGGGTGTTGTCCTTCAGGCGCGGGCCGAGATCGAAGAAGGTGTACTCGAACGGCAGCGGCGTGCTGCCCGGGTTGTTCGGGTGGCCGACCGGCAGCACCGCCGGCACATCGATCAGGGTGCCGCTGGCCGGGTTGTAGGCACGCAGGCCCGGCCCGACGGTCAGTGGCGCGCTGAAGATCTGGTCGGCCTTGTTGTGGCTGTACAGCACATCGGCGAAGGCCTCGACGCTGTCATTGAATCGGTAGGTCGCACTCAGCGACGCCTGCAGGCGCTCGGCGCCGGGCTGCAGGGTCTTGAACGGCTGCGCATTGAAGGCGCAGGCCTGGCCGGGCAGGGTGCTGCCGAAGTCGCTGTACGGGCGCAGCTGGCTGCCGTCGGGGCAGTTGGCGAACGGTTGCGGCGCACGCGGGTTGCTCAGCCAGTTGCCACCGGCAGTGGACCACCCGGCCAGGCGACCACCGGGCTTGTCGCGGAAATCGCCGCTGCGGGTATAGGCACGGTCATCGCCATCGAGGCGGTCGCGCTTGAGCAGATCCAGCCCGAACAGCACGTTCCAGCCCTGCTGTTCCAGATCACCGAAGCCGGCCAGCAGGTTGGCCTTGCGTTCGTTCAGGCCGCCCTGGGTGGCGGTACCGAAGCCGCCGCCGACTTCCACGCCCTGGAAGTTCCTGCGCAGGATGATGTTGATGACGCCGGCGATGGCGTCGGAGCCGTACACCGCCGAGGCGCCATCCTTCAGCACTTCGATGCGCTCGACCGCACTGATCGGCAGTGCGTTGAGGTCGACGAAGGTGTCCTGGGTATTGAGTGCGAAGCCGAAGTTGGACACCCGATAGCCGTTGACCAGCACCAGCGTGTTCTTCGGCGACAGGCCGCGCAGGCCGATTGATGCAGAACCGGCGGCGAAGCTGCCGGTGTACTGCTCGTCGAAGCTGTTGCCGGCATTGGCCGACAGGTTGCGCAGCACGTCGGTGAGGGTGGAACGACCGGTCTGTTCGATCTGTTCGCGGCTCACGATCTGCACGGGGTTGGGCCCGGCGGTATCGCTGCGCTTGATGTTGGAGCCGGTCACCAGCACGGTGCCGAGGGTGGTGCTGTCCTTGCCGGTGTCGGCGGTTTCAGCGGCGCCGGCAGTGCCGGCGGTGAGTCCCAGCGCGATCGCGCCGGCAAGCAGGTTCAGGGTGGTGCGGTACATGGAAGCGACAACGCCGAACGGGGGAGGAGCCGTCAGTACCGCACGCAGCCACGTGCGCCTTCCAATGACGAAAGCGCATTCAGTTATACATCACAGGTTCTTAACGAAAGTCTGTGGCCTCGGTGGGGCGGTCTGTGCTTCGGTGGGTGCGGACCGTTGGTCCGCACTCCTGCTGCGGGTCAGATCCCTTTCCAACGGAAAGGGATCCGACCCCGGTTGTCCGGCCATCAAGGCCGCAGCAGCACCTTGCCGTTGCGGCCCGAACCCGCACCGGCCTTTGCTGCCTGGGCGATGTCGTCCAGTGCGAAGATCTGCTCCACCGGCAGGGTCAGTTCGCCGCTCGCCGCGCGCTTCAGCAGTTCGCCAACCAGCCGGCGCTTGTCCTCCACCGCCATCGCCTGGCTGACCTTGCTGCCCCAGAAACCCTTCACCGTGGCTTCCTTGTAGATCAGGCCGCCGGCGGGAATGCGCATGGGTTCGCCGCTCATCACACCGAACGACACCAGGGTGCCGTGGTGGCCAAGCAGGTCGACCAGATCGCCGCTGGCGTCGCCGCCGATGGAATCCACCGCGGCCGCGGCCTGCGCTTCGCCGGTCGCCTCACGCACGCGATCCTTCCAGCCGTCCACCGAGGTGTCGAACACATGATCGATGCCCAGCGCTTTCAACTGTGCGACCGCATCGGCATTGCGCACCAGGTTGGCCACATGCACGCCACGCGCCCGCGCCAGCATCGCCAGCGATTTGCCCACCGCGCCGTTGGCGGTGTTCTGCACGATCCACTGGCCTGCTTCGACGTGCAGGAATTCCAGCAGCATCAGCGCGCTCAGCGGCATGGCGATCAGCTGCGCGGCCATTTCGTCCGGGATCGCCTCCGGCATCGGAATCACCATGCGTGCAGGTGCGATGAAGGCCTCGGCCCAGGTGCCGTGCACCGAGGCGGCGGCAACCCGCTGGCCGATCTGCAGGCCGTCGACGCCGTCGCCAAGTGCATCGACCACGCCCAGTGCTTCACTACCCCCGATCGCCGGCAGCGTCGGCTTGTAGCCGTAGAGGCCACGCACGGTCAGCAGGTCGTGATTGTGGATCGAGGCCAGCACGGTGCGGATGCGCACTTCGCCGGGGCCGGGCTCGGGCAGGGCGGCATCGGCAATGGCGAGGACGTCGGCCGGGTCGCCGAAGGTGGGGTACTGGGCAGCGCGCATGGGCGGTGTTCCGGGGAAAGTTGATGTTGTACCGAACTGGGGACGCAGGCGTTGTCGACAAGGCGTCGCAGGTGCAACACGGCATCCTGCGACTGATCGTCGCGACATGTGCTGATTACCGCATCTTGTGTTGACGGGTTGGAATATCCCCACTATGTTGTGTCCGTCACTCCCGGTCAGCCGCCGCCGCCGGACATGCAGCAAACGTCCCGCGGCCCGCCCCTGAAGGCTTGCCGTGTCGACGCGGCCGCCATCGAGCGGACCCAGATCGCCCCCACGGCCCGGATACCGGCCGCAGGCGCAGGCTGTTGCCGACGATCTGGTGTTCCCGCGCTTTGGCATCCCACCCCGACCGCCCCGTGCGCCGGTATCGCGTGCAGGGCCGCCATGGCATCGACCGCCAACGCGCGTGCGAGCCTGGAGTTTCACCACCATGACCGACAGTACCTTCCGCGTGGCCGATCTGGCCGGCGCCGGCGACGCCTTGCGCGCCGGTGGCGAGCGCGTGCCGACCTGGATCACCAAGGAGGCCGGCAACCGTCGCCTGCCGTTCGAGGCCGAGCGCCTGCAGCGCAGCATCGATGCCGTGCATGCCGAGTTCCCGCAGCTGGATGTGAGCGACTACCGCCGCGTGGTGCAGGCGATGGTCGAACGCAAACCGAGCATCAGCGCCGATGACCTGGTCGATCTGCTGATCCGCGAGGCCGAGTCGCGGGTGGACCTGGTCGCGCCGGAGTGGGAACAGTTTGCCGCGCGCATCTACCTGCGCCGCCTGTACAAGCGCGCCAGCCGCAACCGCTTCTACGACGTTGGACTGAAGTACGGTTCCTACGTGGGCCTGCAGGAAAGCCTGGCCGACCGCGGCATCTACAGCAACGACATCCTGCGCTGCTATTCCAAGGAAGAGCTGCAGCAGGCCGGCGAGATGATCGACCCGGAACGGGACCGCCTGTTCGCCTACAACGGCCTGTACCTGCTGGCCACGCGCTACCTGGCCAGCGACCGCAGCCGCGAGGTCTATGAACTGCCGCAGGAGCGCTGGCTGACCATCGCGCTGTACCTGATGCAGGAGGAAAAGCCGCGCGAGCGGCGCATGCAGCTGGTCGGTGAGGCGTACTGGGCGCTGTCGAACCTGTACATGACGGTGGCCACACCGACCCTGGCCAATGCCGGCAAGGTGGGCGGGCAGTTGTCGAGCTGCTTCATCGACACGGTGGACGACAGCCTGCAGGGCATCTATGACTCCAACACCGATATCGCCCGTGTTTCGAAACACGGCGGCGGCGTTGGTGCCTATCTGGGCTATGTGCGCAGCAGCGGCGCGCCGATCCGTGGCGTGGCCAATTCCTCCGGTGGCGTGGTGCCGTGGATCAAGCAGCTCAACAACACGGCGGTGTCGGTTGATCAGCTCGGCCAGCGCAAGGGTGCAGTGGCGGTGTACCTGGACATCTGGCACCGCGATATCGAAGCCTTCATGGACCTGCGCCTCAACAACGGCGACCAGCGCCTGCGCGCGCACGATGTGTTCACCTCGGTGTGCGTGCCCGACCTGTTCATGGAAGCGGTCGAACGTCGCGCCGACTGGTACCTGTTCGACCCGCACGAGGTGAAGCAGGCCAAGGGCTGGTACCTGCAGGACTTCTACGACGAGAAGCGTGGTTCTGGCAGCTTCCGTGACCGCTACGCCGAGCTCGTGGCCGATGAGCGCATCAGCCGCCGCACGGTGAAGGCCATCGATCTGTTCAAGCGGATCATGCTCAGCCAGCTGGAGACCGGCAACCCGTTCCTGTTCTACCGCGACGAGGTCAACCGCCGGAACCCGAACAAGCACGCGGGCATGATCTATTCCAGCAACCTGTGCACCGAGATCCTGCAGAACATGAGCCCGACGCGGATGATCCAGGAGATCGTCAGCGGCGACCAGATCGTGACTACGCGCCGCGCAGGTGACTTCGTGGTCTGCAACCTGTCCTCGATCAACCTGGGGCGTGCGATCAGTGCGCCGGATGACCTGCTGGCCACCGACGTGCTGGAGCGCCTGATCCCGATCCAGGTGCGCATGCTCGACAACGTGATCGACCTCAACGCATTGCCGGTGCCGCAGGCCACCATCACCAACCGCAAGTACCGTGCCATCGGCCTGGGCACGTTCGGCTGGCACCACCTGCTGGCGCAGCAGGCGATCCAGTGGGAATCGCCGGATGCCGAAGCGCTGGCCGACCGCCTCTACGAGCGCATCAACTTCCTGACCATCCAGGCCAGCGCGCAGCTGGCGAAGGAAAAGGGCAGCTACCCGATGTTCGCCGGCAGCGACTGGCACAACGGCCGCTACTTCAGTGACCGCGACTACAGCGGCGCGGCCTGGGACAGCCTGGCCCGCGAGGTCGCCACGCACGGCCTGCGCAACGGTTGGCTGCTGGCGGTGGCGCCGAACATGAGCACCGCGCAGATTGCCGGTTCCACCGCCTCCATCGACCCGATCTACAGCGCGTTCTACTACGAGGAAAAGAAGGATTTCCGGCGTCCGGTGGCTGCACCGGGCCTGTCGCTGGAGACCTGGCCGTACTACGAGAAGGGTGCCTACAAGGTCGACCAGTTCGCCAGCGTGCGCCAGAACGCACGCCGCCAGCGCCACGTCGACCAGTCGATCAGCTTCAACCTGTACGTGCCGAGCACCATCCGCGCCAGCACGCTGCTGGAGCTGCATCTGAGCGCCTGGCGCGAGGGCCTGAAGACCACCTACTACGTGCGCTCCAACGACATCGACATCAGCGAATGCGAGTGGTGCTCCAGCTGACCACCGGCGACCCACGGTAGTGCCGGCCGCTGGCCGGCAACCCCGCGATCCATGGTAGTGCCGGCCGCTGGCCGGCAACACGATAGAAAGAGAACGAAGGCAGAAAACCATGGCAACCCCCCTCGACCGCATCAAGATCCTCGAACCGCGCCATCCCAACCGCAGCACCGGCATCATCAACGGCCGCACCAGCGGCATCCTCAACTGGAACGACATTCCGTACCCGTCGTTCTATCGGGCCTACAAGGAGCTGTCGACCAACTTCTGGATTCCCGACGAGGTCGACATGAAGCTCGATGCCCGCCAGTACGGCGAGCTCAACGCACGCGAAAAGAACGCCTACGACTCGATCATCGGCCTGCTCGCCACGCTCGACTCACCGCAGACCCGCTTCATCTACAACGTGGCCGAGTACATTACCGACCCAGCGGCGCATGCCAATGCAGCGATCATCGGCCAGCAGGAAGTGATCCACAACGAGAGCTACAGCTACGTGCTGGCCTCGATCACCGACCTGCCGAACCAGAACCGCATCTTCGAGATCGCCCGCACCCACCCGACCATCATCAAGCGCAACGCACCGATCATGGGCGCGTATGACGACTTCATGCGCGAGAAGACCGCCGAGACCCTGCTGAAGTCGCTGATCCAGTCCTCGATCCTGGAAGGCATCAACTTCTATTCCGGTTTCGCCTACTTCTACAACATGGTGCGGCAGAACCGCATGAACGGCACCGGCAAGATCATCAGCTTCATCAACCGCGACGAGCTGGCGCATACCAAGTTCATCAGCGAGTTGATCCGCGCCATCATCGGCGAGAACCCTGAGCTGCAGACCAACGAGCTGACCGCCTACGTGCACCAATCATTCGAACACGCGATCGAGCTGGAGACGCAGTGGTCGTCGGAGGTGCTGGACGGTATCGACGGCATCGACGTGGACGAGATGGTGCGCTACGTGAAGTACCGCGCCAACAAGATGGCCGGCATGCTCGGCATCGAGCGCCTGTACAGCGACACCACCGACAACGTGATGCCGTGGATCAAGGCCTACGCCGACAACTTCACCGAAACCAAGACCGACTTCTTCGAGATGCGCAATGCAAGTTACAAGAAGACCAACGTCGACAACGGCTTCGATGACCTCTGAGCCCAGCGAAGCGCTGAGCATCCTGCTGGTGGTGGCCTCGTTGAGTGGCAACACCCGCGAGCTCGGCCGGCAGATTGCCGAGCGTTGCCGCGCAGCGGGCCATGCGGTGCACTGGCAGGAGGCCGACGACCCGCGCCAGGCGCCGCCTCTGGCCGCCGATGAGGCCGACCTGGTGCTGCTGGGCTGCTGGACCGACAACGCCGGCCGCACGCCGGCGGAGATGAAGGCGTGGGTGGCCGGTATTACGGAGCGCGGCGAGCGGCCACGGCAGCTGGCGGTGTTCGGTACCGGCGAAACGCAGTGGGGGCAGGAGTACTACTGCGGCGCCGTGCACCGGCTGATCCGCTACTTCCACAGCGACTACCCGCCGCTGGAGATCGAACAGATGCCGCATGGCGTTCGCCATGCCGCGGCCATCGAGGCCTGGACCGACGCGGTCCTGGCCCATTACTGGAGCAACACCGATGAAGATCATCGACGCCACCACGCCTGAGCAGTTCCAGCAGCTGCTGGCCGAACACCGGCGGGTGCTGGTGGATTTCCACAAGGACCAGTGCCCGGGGTGCCGGATGCTGGAGATGTCGCTGCACCGCGTGGCCAACAGCGTGGCGGGGCAGGGTACGACCCTGCTGCGCGTGCAGCTGGAAGTGCTGGGTGAAGCGTTCTTCAGGGGACTGGGGTTGCGGCAGACGCCGACGCTGTCCCTGTTCCGTGACGGCGACGAACGCACCCGCCTGGCCGGGTTCCAGTCGCCGCAGCAGATTGAAGCCGCCATTGCGCTGTATCTGTAGAGTCGAGCGATGCTCGACTGCTGTTCGCGCGGTGATGGAATGAGTCGAGCATGGCTCGACTCTACAAAGGCATCCACGCATGGCGTGGATCTACTTGGGGCAGGACCGAGCCCGGCGTTTGGCATTACCCGCCGCTGAAGGTATCCACCAGCAGCTTCACGTTCAACACCACGATCACCAGTGCGATCACCCAGGCGATGCTGCCCAGCCAGCGCGGGGCCACCAGCGCGCCCATCGTCACTTTGTCGGTCACGATCCGCACCAGCGGAATGATCGCGAACGGCAGCTGCATCGACAGCACCACCTGGCTCAGCACCAGCAGCTTTACCGCGCCCTGGTCGCCAAACAGCATGATCACCACCACCACCGGAATGATCGCCAGCGCCCGCGTGATCAACCGCCGCAGCCACGGCGGCAGGCGCAGGTGCAGGAAGCCTTCCATCACGATCTGGCCGGCCAGCGTGGCGGTCACCGTTGAATTCAGGCCCGAGGCCAACAGGGCAATCGCAAACAGTGTCGCCGCCGCGCCTACGCCGAGCATCGGCGCCAGCAGCTGGTGCGCCTGCTCGATGTCTTCCACATCAAATCGGCCATTGGCATGGAACACCGCCGCCGCCAGGATCAGTATGCTGGCGTTGATGAACAGTGCCAGGGTCAGTGCAAGGGTGCTGTCGGTCACTGCCCAGCGCAGCGCGCTGCGTCGGCCTTCATCGGTGCGCGGGTAGGCACGGGTCTGCACGATGGACGAGTGCAGATAGAGATTGTGCGGCATCACCGTGGCACCAATGATGCCGATGGCGATGTACAGCGCGTGCGGATCAGTTACCACCTGCGCGCGCGGAATGAAACCGCCCAGCACTTCCATCACCGGCGGTGCGGCCAGCGCGATCTGCACCATGAAGCAGGCGAAGATCACCATCAGCAATGCGATCACGAAGGCTTCCAGCGCACGGAAACCGCGGTTCATCAGCAGCAGCACCAGCAGCGTGTCCAAGGCGGTGATCACCGCGCCCCACAGCAACGGCAGGTCGAACAGCAGCTTCAGCGCGATCGCGGTGCCGATCACCTCGGCCAGGTCGCAGGCGATGATCGCCGCCTCGCACAGCGCCCATAACGCCAGGTTCACCGGCTTCGGGTAGCGGGCACGGCAGGCCTGGGCCAGGTCCATGCCGGTAGCGATGCCGAGCCGCGCCGACAGCGCCTGCAGGGTCACCGCCATCAGGTTGGAGATGAGGATGACCGACAGCAGCAGGTAACCGAAGCGCGAACCGCCGGCGAGGTCGGTGGCCCAGTTGCCCGGGTCCATGTAGCCGACCGAAATCATGTAGCCCGGGCCGAGGAAGGCCAGCAGGCGGAACCACCAGTGGCCCTTGTCGGGCACCGCCACCGAGGCGTTGAGCGCACCCAGGCTGGCCTGAGTGGAGGCCGAAGGGTCGCGGGGTGCCAGGGTGTTCATGGCTCCGAATATAGCTCCTGCTATAGTCATTAGCAATGTGAAACAATCGTCTTTATCGCGTTACTGGTCCAGAATTCAGGTTCAACACCGGAACAACCGGAAGGACAGGCGCAGGCGTGGGCAAGACCGACGATTCGACATCGCTGAAAAGCACCCCCTTGATCGAGGCCGAGCGCCAGGTCGAGAGCTTCCGGCAAGTGCGCGAGGCGCACCGGATGGAGCTGGTGGAGGACTATGTCGAGCTGATCTCGGACCTGCTGGCCGACGGCGGCGAGGCCCGCCAGGTCGACATCGCCACGCGCCTGGGTGTGGCCCAGCCCACCGTGGCGAAGATGCTGCGGCGGCTGGCCCGCGACGGTTGGGTGGTGCAGCGTCCATATCGTGGCGTGTTCCTGACCCCGGAAGGCGAGGCGCTGGCGCATGCCAGCCGCCAGCGGCATCAGACCGTGGAGCGTTTCCTGCTGGCGCTGGGCGTGGACGCGGATACCGCGCGGCGCGATGCCGAGGGTATCGAGCACCATGTAAGCGAGCAGACGCTGGCGTTGTTCGAAGCGTTCGTGCGCAAGGCCGAGGGCGAGGCGCCGTAACGGTAGCGCCGGGCCATGCCCGGCGGCCGTAATGTTGCGTCACGCATTTCGCCGGGCATGGCCCGGCGCTACCGCGATTGGATGCCGGCGTTGGGGCAACTGGCCTGCAGCTGCGCACACGCCCGTTTCGTCCATTCCTTCAACACGGGCTGCAGGCCTTCGTAACGCCGGCCTTGCCAACCATTGGCCAGCACCTTGCCGTCGGCATCGATCAGCACCAGATTCGGCGGTGCCAGCCCAGCCAATGCCTGCAGTGCCGGCATGCGCGCGGCACGGCGCGGGTCCAGCACCGGCCACGGCATGTCCTGCGCGTGCATGTAGCGGCGCAGCGCGGCCTCGCTCTCATCCAGGCTGACGTACACCACTTCGGTATCGGCGCCGGCCTCGCGCAATGCGTCACGCACGCTGCGCAGTGTGGGTACGAAGGCATGGCAGGGCGAGCACCAGTCGGCGCCGAAGTACAACGCCACCAGCTTCGGTGGCGATGACCACTGCATCGGCCGCAGCGAGCGCTGATCCGGCCGCATCAGCGAGGCCGAGACCTGCGCATGCAGGTCCGCAGCCATCGCCGGTGCGGCCAGCAGCACGGCACAGGCCAGCAACAACGCTCGTAGTGACTTAGAACGCATAGCGCAGGTTGACGTACCACGAGCGCGCGAAGCGCGGCCCATAGACATAGTCGCTGTCACGCAGCGCACCCACTTCCAGATCCTTCTGGCGCTGGTCGAACACGTTCTTGACGCCTGCGGCCACCGACACTTCCTGCTGCGCCTGCGCGCCCAGGTGACGGTGCCAGCGCGCACCCAGATCGGTCACCAGGAATGAACGCGTGCGGTGCAGCTCGCCCAGCCGGTTGTTCAGCACCGACATCGGGCCGGTGTGCCGCAGCGCGACGAAGGTCTCCCACGGCTCGGCCGGCATCCAGCTGAGCTGGGCCAGGCCGGTCCAGCGCGGGGTCTTCAGGTAGTCCCGGCTTTCGATCACGGTGTCGCCACCATCGCCGGTGTCGTCGAAGATGCGCTGCGGTTCGCGGAAGCGCGAGCGGTACCACGAGGCACCCGCGGTCAGGCGCCACTGTGGCGACGGCTGCCAGCCGAGGTTGGTTTCCGCGCCCAGCACGTTCGAGCCGGAAGCGTTGTAGCGCAGCTGGCTGAGCTGGCCATCATCGCCGCGCTGGATCTCGCCCAGCGCGAAGGTGTCGCGGATACGGGCGTACGAGGCGGTGGCATCCCAGCTCCAGACCGGATTGGCCGGGTCAGAACGCCAGTCGAAGCCGAACAGGGTGGTCAACGCGCGCTCTTCTTTCAGGCCGTCGGTATTTCGCACGCGCACCTGTTCGCCACCCAGCGTATCGACATGTACGTCCTCGACGAAGATTTCCGGTGCACGGAAGCCAGTGGCAACGCCCGCCCGCCACTTCAGGTTCGGCGTGGCCTGCCAGGCCAGCGCGATGCGCGGCGAGAACACCGCGCTGTCCAGTTCCGAGCTCTTGTCCGCGCGCGCACCCAGCACCAGGTCGACGTTGTCGCGCAGGCTCCACTCGTCCTGGATGAAGGCGCCCAGGTTGTGGAAGGTAGCGTCCTCCAGCACTGCCAGCCGCTGGCCGTCACCGGTGCGGTTGTCGTCGCGCAGCGCCTCGTGCTTGTACTGCACGCCGAAGGCCAGCGCGTGCGCCCCCAACCGCCAGTTCAACTGGCTGTCGATGTAGTGCAGCGGATTGTGGGTGCGGCCGTACTGGCGCCACGACCGCGAGGCCGCGCTGCCGGCCACGTTCGGGTCCAGCTGCGACGGGTCATAGCCCGGCGCAGACGGATCGGTGACCACATCGCCCAGGCCGCCATAGAAGCTGTCACGGTCGATGTCGGCGAAGGCATAGGCCAGGCGGAAATCAACGTCGGCATTGATCTCCTGATCCCACGACACGCTGCCTCGGCGGTACTTCGTATCCAGCGATTCGGCGATGTTGGCCAGGTATTCGGGCTGGTCCAGGCGGTTGCCGCCGCGGCGGGTTTCATCGGTCACCTGCAGGTCCAGGCGCAGCCGTGTGCCCGGTGTGGGCGCATACCAGGCCTGCAGTCCGCCGACCTTGAGGTTCTTGCGGGTGATCTCGGTGTAGCCGTCACCGTTGTAGTCGATGCCGCTGTTCCAGTTGCGCTGGGCAATCACCGACAGCCCGGCGTCGGCATCCTTGGCCACCAGGTCGAGGCGCACATCGGCATTCTTCTGCGGCGTGCCTTTCAGCACATCCACGCCGGCCTGCACATGGCCACCGCTGCGCGCCGGCAGCGGCGGGATCAGGTTGATCACACCGGCCACCGCGCCCGGTCCATACAGCGCCGAACCACCGCCTTTGACCACTTCGATGCGGTCGACGAACCCGGCCGGAATCTGTTCCAGGCCGTACACGCTGCCCAGCGTGGACAGCAACGGGATGCCATCGAACAACAGCTGGTTGTAGGCGCCGGGCAGGCCCAGCAGCTGTACCTCGCTGGTGTTGCAGTTCTGGCAGTTGCTTTCCACGCGCAGGCCATTGATCAGTTCGGCGGCACGCGAGAAGTCGGTGGCCGCGCGCAGCGCGATGTCTTCCTTGCGCAGCACTTCGGTGCGGATCGGGACATCGGACAGCAGGCGTTCGCTGCGGGTGGCAGTGCTGACCTTGACCTGCACACGGTCCAGCTCGGTCGGCTTTGGTGTGGCTGCCAGCACGGGCAACGGCAGGGTCAGGGCGATGGCGGCAGCCAGAGGCAGCCGGCGGGAAAGGGGTCTGGAAACGGGCATGAAGGCGTCGTCCTTGGGAGAGGAAAGGCGGCGAGGGCGACCTGGCTGACGCATATGAAAGCAGAGGGTCATAGATATAGCAATTGCTATATAAATAAGTCCGTGCAATCACGAAGCCGGAAGCAGGATCAGAACATCGCGGACGACAGTGTTATAACATTACAAATCAACGCCAGAACCCTGCCGGATGTCATGCCCGGCAGGGTGCGAGGGAAATCGAGGAACGCCGCCCCGGTCTGGCCCCGGGGCGGCGAGGGGATTACCAGGCGGCGCGCAGGCCCACCTGGGCACCGTGGTTGCGATAGCCGCTGTCGCCACGCTGCACACGCAGGTCACCCCATGCGCTCCAGCGCTGGCCCAGCTGCAGCTGGGCACCGGCCTGCACTTCGTAGCGGTTCTCCGGCGTCTTCGCGCTCAACGACTCACTGTTGAAACGCATGGCCTCATCGCGCTGGCCACGCAGCCAGTTCGCCGCCAGGAACGGCTGCACGCGGTTGCCCTGCAGCGTGCCCTGGCCAAACAGGCGTACGCCGAGGCGGCTGTTGAGGCCGCCGCCGCGGCCATCCTCGACCGTGGTGCCATTGTTTTCGACCAGGCTGTCACCGTCGTAGTCGGTCCAGGTCAGCTGCGCCTGCGGCTGCAGGTACAGCGTGCTGGCCTCACTGCTGCGAATGGCCCAGGCGTAACCGGCTTCCAGCGATGCGCTGCGGGTCCTGGAATCGTAGGTCTCGCGGGCGATGCCTTCGCCCTGCACCTCGTTGTCGAAGCGTGCTGCCTGCAGCCAACCGTCCACATACAGGCCGGCACTGCTCTGCGCATCCTGCACCCAGCCCAGGTAGACACCGGCCGACTTGCCCTTGACCTTGCCGCGGGTGCCATAGCCGCTCAGCGTCGACACCGCCTGCGTGGTCGCCTCGCCGGTGCCCAGCATCACGCCGACCTGGCCACGGCCATCGCCCCAGCGCCAGACATCGCTGCCCAGCTGCAGGGTGTTGATGTGGGTACGGGCGTCAACCTGGCCGGCCACGTTCGCCTGCAGCTGGTCACGCCCGGCGCGCACCCAGGTGCCGATGCGGGCGCGGTCGAAGCCGGGCTCGCCGCGGTCGTGGCGGCGCAGCTGGAACATCTGCACGGCCGCGGCCTGGTTGGCCAGGTACGCGCCCGGCTCCGGACGCAGCACGGGGACCGGATCGACGGGATTGACCGGGTCCACCGGATCGACCGGATCGACCGGATCGACCGGGTCAACAGGATCGACCGGATCCACCGGACCAGTGCCCTGGCACTCCGGCAGCGCCGGATTGATGTCGCACGGATTGCCGGTGTAGGCCGAGGTCAGGTACCAGTTGCCGTTGGTCGCGCCCGGAGTGCCCTTGCGCAGGAAATACTCGTACATGCCGCCGATGGCGCGGCCCTGCAGCGCGAGGTGACCATTGCTGGCACCGTCCACCTGCATCAACGGAATGCCGTTGACGGTCTGTGCACCAGCGCCGGCAATGTTGTTGACAGTGACCTGCGTGGTGCCACTGGTATTGCCGGTGACATGCACGCGGGAGCTTGCTGCGTCGTCGCCGGCCAGTACCGTGTTGAAGTGCAGGGTGCCGCCATTGCCGGTGTAGTTGCCGTTGACGGTCAGCTGCGGATAGGCCGCCGTACCCGCGGCACCGAGGAAGATATTGCTGCCTGCACCCAGGGTGAGGTTGCCGGTGTTGCTGTCGCCGGACAGCGTCCAGCGACCGCCCTGGTCGACGATGACGTCGGCCGGGCCGAGGATACGGCCGGTGAGGTCGAGGCCGTCGAGCAGGCTGATCTTTGCGGTGGCGGTATCGGCGATGGTGATGTCGCCATTGAGCTTGGAGGTGCGGGCGGTGAAATCGAGCAGGGCGTTGTCAGCGGCTTCCACGATCACGCCGTTTCCGCCGATGAGGGTGGAACCGTTCTGTACGATGATGCGTGCGAGTGCCGTACTGCTGCCCCTGCCTGCGGCACGAATAGCGCTGCCCTGCAGACCTTCCACGCGCGAGCCGTCGACCAGCGCGTACCAGTCGTCAGGGTCTGCGATGGCAGGCTGGCCGGCGGTTGATAGAGAAGCAAAAATCCCGTCCTGCCCACCAACGGCTGTCGATCCGTTGCGGAGCTCCAGCACGCCAGCCAGTGCCTGCACTCCATATCGCGTGCCGGAGAATATAGTGCTATTTGCCAGTATGGATGCACCTCCGCTGACGTTTGCGGCGGCCAGATTGCCCGCCACGCGGCTGTTGTTGATAGTCACCACCGTCAGGGGGGTTCCAGGCGGCGCCCTGAGGTTGGATCCAGTCCCAAGACCGTAGTTCCAGCTTCCACCGATGATGGAGGAGTCGGAGATGTTGACGAAAGAGTTGATGAACTGGGTTTGTCCGGTGACGGTTGCTTGATCCAGGTTCACTTGGCTGAGTGTCGATGAGACGCCATGAATCCTCGCACCAATGACGTTGAGCGTGGACTGTTCGATGACCTGTGCACTTTGTCCCTCGAAGGGGCTGCCTGCGCGCAGAGTGAAGGTCTGACCGTTGCGCACGACGATCTGGGCGCTTGATTCATCTGCCATGGACAGGCCCAGGCATGCCATTAGTGCGCTTGCCAGCACGGCCGGGTAGGAAACGCGCCGCCGCGTGGAGACGTCCATTGGATTGGCGAGTGATATTGAGATAACGCGGAACTTCGGCGTGAACTGCATCATGCGCATGGGTGTTTCTCCTTGAAGCCTATTGGGGGGGACCTGCATCCGCAGGACCGGAGGCGGCACTGTGCGGATCGGGTCTTGCCTGGGCCATGCAATTAATCTGAAACGACTGCAGCGGCACTTGCCGGATTCAAACCCCGTTCAATAACTCACCAAACTGAATGGAGCGCGTGGTCTGAATAATTCAGCGTGCGTGAGAGCGCAGTGAATGGCGCGTGCAGGATGCTCAAGCTGCGCATCTGCAATCTAAATCCGTGACAGCGGCCACAGTTCATCGGCGCCGTGGCGCTGCGTGGCGGGGGGCATGGAGTCGGGGACGGCTCAGAGCCCTTTCCTCTGGAAAGGGATCCGACCCAGGGGCCTCGATCAGCCGCGGCGGAACGCGGCGGGGGTACGGGCGCCGACGATGATCATGCGGATCATCGTGGAGATCTGTTCAACCAGCTCCGGATCCTTCTCCGGTGGCAGGTCCATGGCGGTGGCACCCATCGCGAACACCAGCCGGGTGATGGCCTTGGCCACCAGTTCCGGGGCATGCAGTACGGCGCCATCCAGTGCGGCCAGGCGCACCAGGTCGTGCTGCAGCTCTTCCTCGAAATAGTGCAGCTCGCGTTCGACCGCATGCTTGAAGTCGTCCGAGCCGACCGCGCCCTCGCGCAGCAGCACGTGCAGCAGCTTGTCGTCGGCGCGCAGCTGCTCCATGAAGGTCTCCACCGAGACCCGCACCACGCTGGTGGCGGTGGAGGTGGCGCGCTGGCGGGCCTCGCCGATGATGGTGCGCAGCGAGCGGCCGGCCGCATCGATCAGCGCCACGGCCAGTTCGTCCATGTCGCGGAACTGCCGGTAGAAGCTGTTCGGCGCGATGCCGGCCTCACGTGCCACTTCGCGCAGGCTGAGCGTGGACAGGCTGCGGTGCGGCCCGATCAGTTTCAGGGCAGCAGCCAGCAGATCCTCGCGGCTCACCGTACGGCGGGCCGGGCTGTTGGCATCTTCGGGCGTCGACAAGGCGGTGGCGGCGGCCATGGGGGTTCCGGTGGGGCGAGGCTGAATCATACCCAATCCGGTTCAATATACACATGTATACACAGGTGTATGTGCGCCCGTATAGTGCGCCCATGAGCGCTGTCGTCCGTCCGTCCCTGTTCTCTCCGTACCGCTGGGTCTCGCCGTCGCTGTTCGATTTCTGGGCGGGCCAGCTCAATCCCCTGTGGACCCTGCGCGAGCCGGTGGCCCGCCTGGTCCGGCGCGAGCCGGCCGGCGAGGGCGCGGCGACCCTGGTCCTGCGCACCAACCGGCACTGGGCCGGCATGCGCGCTGGCCAGCACGTCACCCTCGGCGTCGAGATTGAAGGACGCCTGTGGCAGCGCAGCTACAGCCCCACCGCACTGGGTCGGCGCGAGCTGGCGATCACCGTCAAGGCGGTCGATGGCGGCCGGGTCAGCCAGCATCTGGTCAACCATGCGCAGCCGGGCGAACTGTTCCGTCTCGATGCCGCCTTCGGCGAATTCCATATGCCGGCCGCGGCGCCGGTGCTGCTGCTGGCGGCCGGCAGTGGCATCACGCCGATGCGCAGCCTCCTGCGCGAGGCCTGCCAGCGCCCGCTCGCGGCGCCGGTGGACCTGTTCTACTGGGAACGCACCGCCGCCCACCTGCAGTTCCGTGATGAACTGCAGGCGCTGGCCGCAGCGCATCCGAACCTGCGCGTGCACCTGCTGACCACCCGCGAGGGTGAGGTGCCGGCCGCGCGTATCGATACCCATGATCTGCAGGTGCCCGGCGATGACACGCCGTTGGCGCAGCGCCATGTGCTGGCCTGCGGCCCGGACGGCTTCGTTGCCGCTGCGCGCGAGCGTCTGGCGCACCAGGTCGCCGGCTTCCAGGCCGAAGCGTTCACACCGCCGGCGCCGCTGCGCGATGCCAGCAGCGAAGGTGAGGTGTCGCTGACGCTTGCGCGCAGTGGCCGCCAGCTGAGCGTGCCGCGGGGCCGCTCGCTGCTGGAAAGCCTCGAAGCCCACGGCATCAAGCCCAAACACGGCTGCCGCATGGGTATCTGCAACAGCTGCAGCTGTGACCGCGTCAGTGGCGCCACCCGCCACCTGCGCACCGGCGACCTGCAGTCCGAATCGGCGCAGCCGGTGCGGATCTGCGTGAGCGCACCGACCACCGACCTGACCCTGGATCTCTGAGGACGCCTGCCATGACCCGCGCTACCGACCGTGCCCTGAGTACTGCCGAGATGCATGCCTTCGGTGAGGAACTCGACGCGATCCGCGACCGTGTGATCGGCAGCCTCGGCGCCTCCGATACCCGCTACATCCGCCGCGTGGCCGCCGCCGTGCGCTGGTTCGGCGTGGGTGGCCGTGGCCTGCTGTTCCTGGCGGCGTTCTCGCCACTGTTCTGGATGCCGCTGCTGTGGCCGGCCGCGATCACCGGCACGCTGCTGCTGGCGCTGTCGAAGATCCTGGAGAACATGGAACTGGGCCACAACGTCATGCACGGCCAGTTCGACTGGACCGGCGACCCCAAGCTCAACGGCAACACCTACGAGTGGGACATCGTTGCCACCGCCGACAACTGGCGCAAGACCCACAATTTCCGCCACCACACCTACACCAACGTGCGTGGCATGGACGATGACATCGGCTACGGCCTGCTGCGCATCTTCCCGGAACAGCGCTGGAAGCCGTTCTACCTGCTGCAGCCGATCATCGCGCCGATCTTCGCGCTGCTGTTCCAGTGGGGCGTGGCCGCGCAGGACCTGCGCCTGGGCCGTTGGCTGAAGGGCCGCATCAGTGGCCGTGCGATGTGGATGCAGACCCGCCCGGTGGCGCGAAAAATGGCCCGTCAGGTGCTGAAGGACTACGTGTTCTTCCCGCTGCTGGCCGGCCCGTTCTTCCTCACGGTGATGCTGGGCAATCTGGTGGCCAACGGCCTGCGCAACATCTGGACCTATGTGATCATCTTCTGCGGCCACTTCACCGCTGAATCGGAAACTTTCCCGAAGGAGTGCCTGCGCAATGAGTCGCGCGGTCACTGGTACCTGCGCCAGCTGCGCGGTTCGTCGAACATCAGTGGCGGTTTCCTGATCAACGTGCTGTCGGGCAACCTCAGCCACCAGATCGAGCACCACTTCTATCCGGACCTGCCGGCCAACCGCTATGCGGCCATCGCCAAGGAAGTGAAGGACATCTGCCGCCGCTACGGCCAGCACTACAACAACGGCTCGCTGCCGCGCCAGTTCGGCCAGGTGGTCTGGCGCATCCTGCGCCACGCGTTCCCGAGCAAGCCGCGCCGCCTGCCGATGTCGGACATCATGTCCGCACCGGCATCGGCCAACGCGGGCTGATCGACTCAGCCCGCTTTCGCCAGATCCGCCTGCTCGCGGTCCAGGCGTCGCAGGAACACCTGCATTTCCTTGCGTGCCTGCTGGTCGCCCTTGCTGCCGGCCACGCTCAGCCCGCGTTGCCACGCTTCGCGCGCCGCCTGCGGCTGGCCACTGGCCAGCCAGGCCTTGCCCAGCAGCTTCCACGCCGCCGAATACTGCGGATCAAGGACCACGCAACGGCCCAGATGGGTCGCTGCGCGCACCGGGTTGCCGGCATCCAGCCAGCCCTTGCCCAGGCCGAAGCGCAGCAGCGCGCCGTCCTTGCCGCTGGCGAGCATGCATTCCAGAGCCTCGATGTTCATCAGCGCACCTCCACCAGCAGCTCGGCCGGTCCCGGCTGGAAGCGGCCGCGATGGAACAGCAGTGGCGCGCCGCCGTTCTCGTGCACTTCGATGATGCGGCCGGCCAGCAGCAGGTGATCGCCCACCGGCCACTGCGCATGGCGGGTGCAGGTGAGATGCGCTACCGCACCGGCGATGCGTGGCGGGGCGTCCTCGTCGTCATCCAGCAATGCCAGGCCGTCGAAGCGGTTGCGTACCTGCGGATCGGCAAAGCGCCGGGCCAGTGCTTCCTGGTCGGCCGCCAGCACGCTGATCGCAAAGCGGGTGGCGCGCTGGAAGGTGGAAAGACTCTGCGCGTGCAACGCCAGGTTCCACAGCACCAGTGGCGGCTGCAATGACACCGGCACGAACGAATTGATGGTCAGGCCGATGGGCTTGCCCTGCGCATCGCGCGCGCAGACGATGGCCACGCCGGTAGGAAAGTGGCCGAGCAGCCGCCGCAGGGCACGCGGCGGCATCTCGACCGACGGCACCGGGGCCGGGGCGGGGAAGACCCCCGCCCACGGCCCGGCGTACGGCAGTGTCTCGCCGCTCATGAGGCCCGGGCCTGGCGGTAGCGCCGGCCGACCTCGGCCCAGTTGATGATGTTGAAGAACGCACCGATGTAGTCCGGGCGGCGGTTCTGGTAGTGCAGGTAGTAGGCGTGTTCCCAGACGTCCAGTGCGAGGATCGGGGTATTGCCGGACAGGCCGACCGTTGCACCCATCAGCGGGCTGTCCTGGTTGGCGCTGCTTTCAACCTTCAGGCGGCCGTCGCGATCGCTGGTCAGCCAGGCCCAGCCACTGCCGAAGCGGGTCTGCGCGGCCTTGGTGAAGGCCTCCTTGAAGGCATCGAAGCCACCCAGATCGCGGTCGATGGCGGCGGCCAGCTCATCATCGGGCGTGCCGCCGTTGGCGCTGAGCACGGTCCAGAACAGGCTGTGGTTGGCGTGGCCACCGCCGTTGTTGCGGACTGCGCCACGCTGCGCCTCGGGCACTGCATCGAGGTTGGCGATCAGCGCCTCGACCGGCTGCTCGGCGATGCCGGCCTGCTCGATGGCGGCATTGAGGTTGTTGACGTAGGTCTGATGGTGCTTGCTATGGTGGATCTCCATCGTGCGCGCATCGAAGTGCGGCTCGAGGGCGTCGTAGGCGTAGGGGAGCGGGGGAAGCGAGTACGACATCGAAGCAATCTCCGTGGGGAAGGCCAGAGGGGCTGGCCGTGGGGAGACTGTTATCGCACCTCAACATTGGTTGAGGTCAATAGATCAAGAGGTCAAGACGGAGGCATGGTAGTGCCGGCCGCTGGCCGGCATTCAGCGAAGGTCGGGTTGCCGGCCAGCGGCCGGCACTACCAGAACCCGCTTTCCGAACCCTCACCGGCGCGCTGATGCGCTGCCCGCGCTCGCAGGAAACTGTCAGGAGGGGGCGGGGGCCGCTGGACAGGACCGTTGGCGCCAAGGATGGCGCCATCGAGCACCATGGAGGGGCTTTTGCGTGTCCTGGCCAGCGGCCCCCGCCCCGTCCCACACGGATCAACAAAAGCGCCGGCAGGCGAACCCGCCGCCAGCGCTTTCATCAACTCAGCTCAACCAGTCCTTGCACGCGCCATCCACCTGGTCACCGCACGCCTGCTGCATCCGCTGCTGCAGCCGTGCCAGCGTCTCCGCACCCTGGTGCTTGCCGCTCCACGCCTTCAACTGCCCGGCAAGTCGCTCGAAGCGCTGGCGGGTGCGCTGGTGGTAGCCCGACGGCTGCGCTTCCAGTTCGGCGATCAGCGAGGCGGTGGCCTGCTCGATGCGTGGTGCATCGTCCGGCGCCAGCTTCAGCAGGCCTTCCACGTATAGCACGCCCCATTGCACGCGGGTGGCCGGGCCCTGCGCACCATCGTAGGCGCGCTTCAACCACTCCAGCGCGCCGGCGGCGTCGCCGCGCTGCTCGGCCAGTTCGGCCAGCTCGGGCATGTAGTAGTACGGCTGCTCGCTGCGCTTCAGCTCGGCCAGCAACAGCGCCTCGGCACCCGCGTCGTCACCTACCTCGCGCAATGCGTACACCGCGCTGCTGATCGTGGCCTGGCGTGCATGCGCATCCGTGGCGGCGGCATCGGCAGCGGCCACGCGCTGCTTGACCCGCTCGACCAGCGCCGCGGGCAGTGCGCCCCTGGGCTGCTGCTGGCGGGCCAGCGATACTTCGGTCAGCGCACGCGACAACGCGTCGTCGGCGCGGTCACCGCGCTCGGCGTCGGCACGCTCCAGTGCGACCAGCAGCTGCTGTCCGAGCGTGTTGCTGGTGGCCGGCCCGGCACTGGCCTGCTTGACCAGCTGCACGCCTGCATAGCCGAGCAACTCACGGTTGCGGCGCACTTCCGCCGGTTGTGCCAGTACGGCCTGCAGCAGCTCGCGCACTTCGGTGGGCGAGGCATCGGGCTTTTCGGCTGTAGCCAGAGCCAGCAGGGCGAAACGGCGCTGCAGGGCGGCGTCGGGTGCCGCCTTGGACAACTGGCGCAGTACATCCCGGCTCTTGCGCTCGCCGGCCAGGCGGTTGGCGTCCACTTCCCAGCCGTAGTCGCCCAGCACCTGCCAGTCTTCGGCGGCCAGCCGGTCCGGCGTTGCCAGCGCGGTGGCCAAGGTGGCGGCAACAGCACTGCGGCGGCCAGCAGCGACGGTCAGGGCCCGGGTCAGTTCGACGGCGTCATTGCCGCCAGCCACGCGGGTGATTTCGTTGCGCTGTGGGTCCAGCACGATCAGCGTGGGATAGCCGCGCACGCCGAAGCGTTCGCCCCAGGCCTGCGCACCTTCCTCGTCGCCATCCAGGTAGACGGGAACGAATTTGCTGGTCAGCGCGATGAAGGCCGGGTCCTTGAACAGGCCCGCCTTGAGCTGGTTGCACGGCGGGCACCAGACCGCACCCCAGTACAGCAGCACCGGCTTGCCGCTGTCGGCGGCTTCGGCGAAGGCATCGTCCACATCGCCCTGGCGCCAAGCGATGGCGGATGCCGGCGCGGGTGCCTCTGCGGAGTTGGCGGTGGATACCGGGGCCGGGGTGCAGGCGCTCAGCGCCGAAGCCAGCAGCAACACGAAAAGCGCGACGCGCATCGGCAGCATCTCGAAGGGCGGGGTGACAGGCCATTGTAGGAACCGCCGGGGAGCCTGCTGATTCAGTTTGCTTATGACAGGCGTGCCGCAGGGCATGACGCCCGTCGGGCATTGCCGGACGGATGCCTTCAGGCCGCTGCCCGCACCATCTGCTGGTACACCAGCCCGTTGATCTCGCCGACCTCGCCATCCAGCACAAAGCCATAGCGCAGGTAGGTAGGTACTGCGTTGAGCGAGGCGCGCACTGTCAGTACCGGCTCGCGTACCTGCGGCAGCACGGCTTCGAACAAGGCATGGCCGATGCCCTGGCCCTGGCAGGCGGGATCGACGAACAGCATTGCCAGGTGCCGGCCCTCCTTCAGTTCGACCACGCCGACCACGCGCGCATCCTGTTCGGCCACCAGGATGTGGTTGTCACCCTGCAGGCGCGCACCAAACGCATCGGCTGCTGCGACACTGCCGAAGGCGGCTATGCCGGCCGCGCTGAGAGACGGCGCCACTGCCTGGTTGAACGCGGCCAGGCACACCGCGCTGATCGCAGGCAGGTCATCGACGTGGGCAGGGCGGATCCTTGGCATGCAGTGTTCTTCCTGTGGTGGGCGGCGCATCATCGTTGCCGCAGACCTGCAGGCTAAGCTGGCGTCATGAGTGAATTCAATCCCGCCCATGCTTCGTTGTTTCCTCAACAAGGACTGAGCCTGGGCCTGATGACGCCGGTTGCGGCGCATGGACTGGCCGACCCGGACGAGGCGCGGCGCATCGCACGGCTGGCCGATGATCTTGGCTTCGCCGCGCTATGGACGCGCGACGTGCCATTGATGGTGCCGCAGGGCCCGGATGCAACAGCGAGTGCGCTGGATGACCCGTTCCTGTGGCTGGGCATGCTGGCTGCAGCGACCGAGCGCATCGTGGTCGGCAGCGCAGCCATTGTGCTGCCGCTGCGGCAGCCGTTGCAGGTGGCGAAGTCGGCGCTGAGCCTGGACCGGATCAGTGACGGGCGCTTCGTGCTGGGCCTGGGTTCGGGTGACCGCCCGGAAGAATTTGCTGCGTTCGGCGAGGATCTGGAGGGCAGGGCGGCGACGTTCCGTGAGCGTTGGTCGCTGCTGCGTGCCGCGTTGTCCCCCGACACCGACGAGCGTGCTGAGGTCCTGCAGGCGACCGGCGGCTTCGACGTGCTGCCGGCGCCGGCAACGCGCATTCCGATGCTGGTGGTGGGTACTGCGCGGCAGAGCCTGCAATGGATCGCGCGTGAAAGCGAAGGCTGGGCCACCTATCACCGCGAGGAGGTTGCGCAGGAAGGACGCATCGGCCTGTGGCAGCAGGCGCTGGTGCAGCGCGGCGGGCCGGGCAAGCCGTTCGTGCAGTCGATGCTGCTGGATCTGCAGGCGGATCCGCAGGCGCCAGCAGAGCCATTGCCGCTGGGCCTGAAGGTCGGCCGCGATGGCCTGCGCGACTATCTGCGGCGCGTGCATGCGCAGGGCGTGGCGCATGTGATGTTCAATCTGGTCGACAACGGACGACCGATGGACGCGGTGCTGCGCGAGATCGGCGAGCAGGTTATGCCGGATGTGCTCCGGTAGGTGCCCACCCTGGTGGACACGTTCCAGCAGTCGAGCACGGCTCGACTCTACATGGGGTTCGCATCTGCGTATCATTCGCATTTGATACCCCGATGCTGGAGCTCCGCGTGACCCAACGTTCCCCCATGCACCCGACTGGACGCCTGTTCGCGGTGGTCGCTTTCATCGAGGCCATGACCTGGGCCGGCCTGCTCATCGGCATGTGGATGAAATACGGCCCGATGGCCAACGTGGCGCTGGTGAAGTTGTTCGGACCCCTGCACGGCGTGGCGTTCCTGGTCTATGTGGCGGTGACGCTGTTCGCGGCAGTGCGCCTGCGTTGGCCGTGGTGGGCCAGTGCCTTGGCCCTGCTGGCGGCGATCCCGCCGCTGGTGACGCTGCCGCTGGAGTGGTGGTTCAAGCGCCGTGGTCTGCTGGGCCTGCGTGCAATGCGCTGAACCCACTGTTGCATGCCCATTCAAGAGAATGGGTATCAAATGCAAATACGAGCCGTTATCATTTAAGGATGGCATCGGGCCCTGAGCAGGACTGATGCCGGGCGGGGGCGTACAGACGCGCCCGGCCATCCTTTCCTGTTACGGCTGGTGTTTCATGCACGCACGTCCCGTCGTTCCCGGCTTGCCGGCGCTGGTGTTGGCTGCCCTGATCGGCACCATGGCGATGATGTCCTTCGTCGCCGTGATCGGCCCGGTGGTCCGCATGCTCGGCTTGTCCGAGTGGCATGCCGGCCTCTCGGTCACCGCCGCCGGTGTGTTGTGGATGCTGGCCGCGCGCCCGTGGGGCCAGCTCAGCGACCGCATCGGCCGCAAGCGCGTGCTGATGCTGGCGATGAGTGCCTACACCGTGGTCTACATCGCGCTGGCGGTGTTCATCGACGTGGCCCTGCAGGCGGTGCCGCCTGTATTGGTATCGGTGCTGGTGCTGGTCGGCGCGCGTGGCCTGATCGGCCTGTTCTACGCCGCGGTCCCTCCTACCGCTGCCGCGCTGATCGCCGACAAGGCACCGACCGGGCAGCGTGCGAAATTCCTCGCCCGCTTGGGCAGCGCCAACGCACTGGGCATGGTGCTTGGCCCGGCCGCCGCTGGCTGGCTGGCCTATACGAATCTGTCGCTGGCGCTGTATGTGGCCGCATTGTTGCCGCTGCTTGCGCTGGCATTGCTGGCGTGGCGGTTGCCGGCCACACCGCCGGTGGAGAGCGCTGCTGCGCAACGCCGCCAGCCGATGAGCCGTCTCGATCCACGCCTGCGCCTGCCACAGCTGGCGGCGTTCATCGCCATGGTCTCGGTGACCATCGCGCAGGTGACGGTCGGCTTCTTCGCAATCGACCGCCTCGGCCTGGATGCAGCGGCGGGCGCGCGCATGGCCGGCATTGCACTCACAGCGGTTGGCGTCGGCCTGATCCTGGCGCAGGCGCTGGTGATGAAGCTGGAGGTACATCCACGCCGCTGGATCGTCCTCGGCGCGCTCATTTCCGGCATCGGCTTCGCTTCGGTGGCGGGCGTGCAGCAGGCCTGGCAGTTGCCGGCGGCGTACGCGCTGGCCGCGTTCGGCATGGGCTTCGTATTCCCTTCGTTCCAGGCGCTGGCCGCCGATGCGGTGGAGGCGCACGAGCAGGGCGCCGCGGCCGGCACGGTGGCGGCCGCGCAGGGGCTGGGCATGGTGGCCGGGCCGATGCTCGGCACGCTGTTGTATCGCGGCGGGCCAAGCCTGCCTTACCTGCTGGTCGGCGCGCTGCTGCTGTTGCTGTGCGCGCTGGCCGCAGCGCATCGGATGAAGGAGACCCCATGAACGATTCCCTGATGCAGGGCGCGTGGCCGGAGGCTGCGCCAGCGCCGCAGGAGAACACCGACGACGCGTCGCTGTTCCTGCTGCAGCATGCGGGCCAGCACGTGCACGCACGCGGGTGCCGCGCCGCGCTGCCGGTCGGTGCACTGGCGACGCTGGCAGAGCGCGTTTCGGAGTTCTTTGCCCAGCAGCGCGGTGGTCCGGGCCTGTTGGTTGGCGCGGTGCCGTTCGAACCGCGTGCGGACGATGCGTTGTACCAGCCCGAGCGCCTGTTGCCTGCGCTGGCATTGCAACCGCAGTCCGCACCGCCGCTGGACGGCGCCCTGCGGGCCGAGCCTGTGCCACAGGACTATGCGTCAGCGGTTGCCGCGGCGGTGCAGGTCCTGCGTGCGCCCGAGCAGAACCTGCACAAGGTGGTGCTGGCGCGCAGCCTGTTGGCACGCACCCGCCAGGCGCTGTCGCCGGACGTGCTGCTGGCACGCCTGGGCGCGGATCCGTCCGTGGCGACCTACGCGGTGCCGTTGCCGGTGGAGCTGGGCCAGGCGCCGGCGTGGCTGGTGGGGGCAACCCCGGAACTGCTGCTGCGCAAGCGCGGTGCCGAACTGCTGTCGCATCCACTCGCCGGTTCAGCACGCCGCAGCGCCGATGCTGCCGAGGACGAGCGTGCCGCGCAGGCGCTGCTGGCCTCGACCAAGGACCATGACGAGCATCGCCATGTGGTGGACGCCATCGTCGAGGGCCTGGCACCGTACTGCAGCCACATCGATGCACAGCCTCGGCCGGTGCTGCATGCCACCGCCAGCATGTGGCACCTGGGCACCCGCATCCATGCCACCCTGAAGGATCCGCAGACGTCTGCCGCCGAACTGCTGGCACAGCTGCACCCCACGCCGGCGGTCTGCGGTACGCCGCGGCTGGCGGCACTGCAGCGCATCCGCGAACTGGAACCGGTGTCGCGCGGCTTCTACGCCGGCGCCGTGGGCTGGCTGGATGCGCAGGGTGACGGCGACTGGTACGTGGCGATCCGCTGCGCACGCCTGCAGGGCACGCAGCTGCGCCTGTATGCCGGTGCCGGCATCGTCGCCGACTCGGAACCCGAGGCCGAGGTGGCCGAAACCGCGGCGAAGTTCGCTGCCCTGTTGAACGCGCTGGGTGTCCAGGAATCCGCGCCCGTCATCGAGCCTGCCGCATGACTACCTCCACTGATTCCTCCCGCCTGCCACTGCAGCAGGTGTGGCCTGATGAACTGATGGCTCGCTATCGCGAGGCCGGCCACTGGCGGGGCGAGACCTTCCCGGCGTTCCTGCGCGAGCGCGCGGAACGCTATGCGGATGACATCGCGGTGGTCGCCGGCGATGTCCGCCTGAGCTACGCGCAGCTGTGGCACGAAGCCGGTCGCATCGGTTCCGGACTGCTGGCACTCGGCCTGCAGCCCGGTGAGCGGGTGCTGGTGCAGCTGGGCAACACCGCCGGGTTCATCACCACCGTATGCGGACTGTTCCGTGCGGGTCTGGTGCCGGTATACGCGTTGCCGGCGCATCGCATCACCGAACTGGTGCACTTCGCCAACAAGGCCGAGGCCAGTGCCTACATCACTGCCGACCTGCACGATGGCTTCGATCATCGCGGGCTGGCGCGGGCGCTGCAGGCCGAGGTGCCGGCACTGCGCCACGTGATCATCGACGGCGATGCGGCGGAGTTCACCGCGCTGGAGGCGCTGCAGGGCGATCGCAGCGAGCTGCCGGCCGACCCGGATCCGCAGTCGGTGGCGTTCCTGCAGATCTCCGGTGGCAGCACCGGCCTGTCCAAGCTGATCCCGCGCACGCACGACGACTACATCTACTCGTTCCGCGCCAGCAATGACCTCTGCGGCATCGACCGCGACAGCGTCTACCTGGTCGCGCTGCCGGCCGCGCACAACTTCCCGATGAGTTCGCCCGGCTTCTTCGGTGCGCTGTATGCCGGCGCCCGCGTGGTGCTCAGCCCCGGTCCCGGCCCGGATGCGGCCTTCCCGCTGATCGCCCGCGAACAGGTGACCTGCTGCGGACTGGTGCCGCCGCTGGCGCTGCTGTGGGCGCAGGCGGCGGCTACGAGCAAGCACGACCTGTCCAGCCTGCAGGTACTGCAGGTAGGCGGCGCCAAACTGGTACCGGAAGCCGCACGGCGAGTGATTGACGGCCTGGGCTGTACCCTGCAGCAGGTGTTCGGCATGGCCGAAGGCCTGGTCAACTACACCCGCCTGGATGATCCGGAGGAACTGATCGTAGCCTGCCAGGGCCGGCCGATCAGCCCGGACGACGAAGTGCGCGTGGTCGATGACCACGACCAGCCGGTGGCTGAGGGCGAAGTGGGCCATCTGCTGACCCGCGGCCCGTACACCATCCGTGGTTACCACAACGATGCGGTGGCCAACGCGCGCTCGTTCACCGACGATGGGTTCTACCGCACCGGCGACCGCGTGCAGCAGTTGCCCGGCGGCTATCTGGTGGTGCAGGGCCGCGCCGGTGACCACATCAACCGCGCGGGCGAGAAGATCTCCGCCGAGGAGATTGAAGATCACCTGCTGGCCCACCCCGGCGTGTTCGACGCCGCCGTGGTCTCCATTCCTGACGAGTATCTTGGTGAGCGCAGCTGCGCGTTCGTGATCCAGCAGGGGGAGCCGATCAAGGCGCCGGCACTGAAAGCCTGGATGCGTACGCGCGGCCTGGCGGCGTTCAAGGTGCCGGACCAGGTCGTGTTCGTCGACAGTTTCGATACCACCGCGGTCGGCAAGATCAGCCGCCGCGAACTGCGCGCGCAGCTGCGTGCGCGTCATCTGCAACAGACAGGAGGAACGCGCTGATGGCGCTGCCCCGCATCACCAACTATTCCTTGCCGACCGCTGCCGAACTGCCGCAGGCGCGCGGGCCCTGGCGCCCGCAACGCGATCGTGTCGCGCTGCTGGTACACGACATGCAGCGCTACTTCCTGGCCGCGTTCGATGCCGGAAACGCGCCGCTGCGGCCGGCGGTGGACAACATCGCGCGCCTGCTGGCGCATTGTCGCGCACATGGCATTCCGGTGTTCTACACCGCCCAGCATGGCGATCAGGACCGCCGTGACCGCGGCCTGCAGGCTGACCTGTGGGGGCCGGGCATGCGCAGCAGCGCCGACCATGAGCCGATCATCGAGGCACTGGCACCGCAGCCGGGCGAGCATGTGCTGGTGAAGCACCGCTACAGCGCGTTCCAGCGCAGCAACCTGGAGACGCTGATGCGGGTGCGTGGGCGGGACCAGTTGCTGGTGACCGGCGTGTACGCCCATATCGGCTGCACCGCGACCGCGGTCGAGGCCTTCCAGCGCGATATCGAGGCGTTCATCGCAGCCGATGCGGTGGCGGACTTTTCGCGTGCCGATCACGATCAGGCGCTGCACTGGATCGCACGCACCTGTGGCGTGCCGATGACCACCGATCAGCTGCTGGAGGTGCTGTGATGGCTGCCACGGGTGATGCACTGGATCTGGAGCGGATGCGTACCGACGTTGCGCGCGTGCTGGAGTGCACGCCGGCCGAGATCGGTGACGACGACAACCTGATCGACCTGGATCTGGACTCGATGCGCATGCTCGGCCTGGTCCTGGCCTGGGGCAACACCGGGTTGCCGCTGGAGTTCTCGCAGTTGGCCGAACACACCACGCTGCGCCAGTGGTGGGGTGTGGTGCAGAAGCTGCAGGCCGCGCAGAACGCATGAACGTCGCTGTGCTGGCCACGCCGGTGGCACTGACCGAGGCCCAGGCCGGACTGTGGTTCGCACAGCGGCTGGCACCGGACAATCCGTCGTTCAATACCGCACATGCGGTGTGGATCGACGGTCCGCTGGATGTGGCCGCGTTCGTCGCTGCGGCGGACCAGGCTGCGGGCGAGGCGCAGGCCTTTGCACTGCGCTTTGCCGAAGGGGCCGACGGCCAGCCGCTGCAGTGGCATGACCCGGCACATGTGCCGCTGCTTTCGCTGCGCGATCTATCCGTCGAGGCCGATCCGGCATCGGCGGCGCGCGCCCTGATGCAGGCCGACCGGCTCAGCGCGGTCGATCCGACCCGCGACCGCATAAGCCAGCAGGTGTTGTTCGATCTGGGAGGGCAGCGCTGGGTCTGGTATCTGCGTGTGCATCACCTTGCAGCCGATGGCTACGGCATGGCGCTGTTCACTGATCGCGTGTGCGCGTTGTATGCCGGTCGTATCGGTGAGTCACTGCCGGGGCTGGCGGGCGTGCTGGCTGATGATGCCGCCTACCGTGCCGATCCGCGCCGTACGCAGGC
Organism: Stenotrophomonas sp. 86428_Sma; assembly: GCF_056481585.1. Lineage (NCBI taxonomy): Bacteria > Pseudomonadati > Pseudomonadota > Gammaproteobacteria > Lysobacterales > Lysobacteraceae > Stenotrophomonas > Stenotrophomonas sp. 86428_Sma. Next base: position 2,896,000 of record NZ_CM151156.1, on the reverse strand, counting down.
CGGCCACTGGTGGCGCGAGTACATGCAGGGCGCACCGGCAGGCGTAGGCCTGGCGGGTACCGTGGCGGCCAGCGACGATGCGCTGCGCTGGGTGCAGCCGCTGGATGCGGGGTTCCGGGAGCAGCTGCTGCAGGCATCGGTGCGCTGGTTGCAGCCGTGGCCGGATGTACTGGCCGCGCTCGCCGCCGAGTATCTGCGACGGATGAGCGCTGCCGATGAAGTGGTGCTGGGCGCGCCTTACATGGGGCGGCTTGGCAACGCGTCGGCGCGGGTGCCGGCGATGGTGATGAACGTGCTGCCGCTGCGCGTGGCGGCCGGCGAGGGCAGCGTCGAGGCCTTTACCCGCGGCCTGGGCCGGCAGCTCAGCCAGGGCCGCAAGCACGGCCGCTACCGCGGTGAGCAGTTGCGCCGGGACCTGGGCCTGGTCGGCGCGCAGCAGCGCCTGCACGGTCCGCTGGTGAATGTGCAGCCGTTCTACAAGCCACTGGCACTGAGCGGCGTGCGGGCGACGCTGGAGGTGCTGTGCACCGGTCCGGTGGATGATCTGACGCTGGGCTTCCGTGGCGATGGCCAGCACCTGCTGGACCTTGAGATCGAAGCCAATCCCGCGTTGTACAGTCGGGACGATGTGGAGGCGCACGCGACCCGGTTGCTGCATTTCGTGTCGGCGGCGCTGGAGGCCGGAGACATCGCGGCGGTGCCGCTGGCCACCGTCGCGGAAGCGCAGCAGGTGGTGCATGGTTTCAATGCCACCGCGCATGCGCTGCCACAGACTACGTTGGTTGAACTGCTGCAGCAGGGCATGGACCGTGATCCGCACGCGCCTGCGCTGGTGTTCGGCGACACTACGCTGGACTACGCAACGCTGGAAGCGCGGAGTTTCGCGCTGGCGGCACAACTGCGGGCGATGGCGGTCGGTCCGGGCAGTGTAGTGGCGGTGGCGTTGCCGCGCTCGCTGGAACTGGTAATCGCGCTGGTGGCGGTGCTGCGTGCGGGTGCCGCCTACCTGCCGCTGGACCTTGCGCATCCCGATGAGCGCCTCGCGCGTATTCTCGCCTCGGCGCAGCCGGCGTGCGTACTGGCTGCGGCAGAGGTATCGGCGCGCATGGACGGCGTGCCGGTGCTTGCCCCCGACCAATGGACCGCGCTGAGTTTCGCAGCACCGTGGGCCGATCCGGCGCCCAGCGATGCAGCCTATGTGATCTATACCTCCGGTTCGACCGGCGAGCCGAAGGGCGTCGTCATCGAGCACCGCGCCATCGTCAATCGCCTGCTGTGGATGCGCGAGCACTACGGCGTCCGTTCCGATGACCGTGTTCTGCAGAAGACCCCGGCCACGTTCGATGTCTCGGTCTGGGAATTCTTCCTGCCGCTGCTGTGCGGCGCGACGCTGGTGGTGGCGGGTCCGGACGCGCATCGTGATCCGACCGAGCTGGCGCGGCTTGTGCGTGCCCACGACATCACCACCGCACATTTCGTGCCGTCGATGCTCGACGCGTTCCTTGCCGCGCCTGCCTCCGAAGGCCTGCAGCTGCGCCGCGTGTTCACCAGTGGCGAGGCGCTGGACGCATCGCTGCGTGATCGTTTCCATGGGCGCATGCAGGCCGAACTGCACAACCTGTATGGCCCGACCGAAGCGGCCGTGGACGTGAGCTACTGGCCGGCCTCTGCGCAGGACCGCTCACGGCCGGTACCGATCGGCTTCCCGGTCTGGAACACACGCCTGTACGTGCTTGACGCGCGGATGCAGCCGCTGCCGGTGGGTGTGCCGGGGGATCTGTATCTGGGCGGCGTGCAGCTGGCGCGTGGCTATCTCGGCCGCGATGACCTGACCGCCGAACGCTTCCTGACCGATCCCTTCCTGCCAGGGGAGCGCATCTACCGCACCGGCGACTTGGGGCGTTGGCGGAGCGACGGCGCAGTCGAATACCTGGGCCGCAGCGACCACCAGGTGAAGCTGCGCGGCCTGCGCATCGAGCTGGGCGAGATCGAGGCGGCACTGCGCGAGCTGCCGGGCATGGAGCGCGTGGAAGTGCTGCTGCGCCAGGACACGCCGGGCGATGCCCGGCTGGTGGCCTATGTGCCAGCGGCGCTTGCCGATGCCGTGATGCTGCGCAGCCACCTGGCCACGCGCGTGCCGGACTACATGGTGCCGTCGGCGTTCGTTGGCGTGGATCAGTGGCCGGTGACCGCCAACGGCAAGCTCGACCGCAACGCGTTGCCGAAGCCGCCGCAGAACGAGATTGCCGGACTGGCGCCGCGCACGCCGCTGGAACAGGAGCTGGCAATGCTGTTCGCGCAAGCGCTGGGCCGCGGGGCACCGGTGGCGGTGGATGCGGACTTCTTCAGCCTCGGCGGCGACTCGCTGTCCGCGGTGCACCTGCTGCTGGCCATCGAACAACGCTGGCGCTGTGACCTCGGCCTCGGTGCCTTGTTCGCGCAGTCGACCGTGGCCGCATTGGCGACGCGCATTGGCGAACCGCCGGCGCTGGCCGACCACGCGTTGGGGCCGGTGATCTCGTTGGCTGCCACTGATGCTGACGGGCCCACTCCGTTGTTCGTGCTGCACCCGGCCGGTGGCATCGCCTGGAACTACCGAACGCTGGCGCGCGCCTTGCAGCCGGCACGCCCGGTATATGGCCTGCAGTCGCCCGCGCTGGATCCGAAGCAGCCGTTGCCGTCCAGCATCGAAGCCATGGCCAATGACTATGTGCAGCGGGTGGTCACGTTGCAACCGAAGGGACCGGTGCATCTGCTGGGCTGGTCGGTGGGCGGCATCCTCGCCCAGGCGATGGCGGTGCGTCTGCATGAAATCGGGCGTGAAGTCGGTGAACTGGTGCTGCTCGACGCCTACCCCAGCGAATGCTGGCGGGCTGAGCCGGAACCCGATGCCATCGCCGCATTGCGTGCGCTGCTGGCGATTGCAGGCCATGACCCGGAGGCGCATCCGGAGCTGGACAGCCGTGAACGCATTCTTGCCTTCCTGCGTCGCGGTGGTAGTGCGCTCGGCAGTCTGCCGGATGTAGTGCTCGATGGCGTGGTGCGTGCGGTGACCGGCACCAATCGCTTGATCCGCGAACACATCCACCAACCGTTCGACGGCACGCTGGTGCACGTGCGCGCTGGTCGGGATCATCAGACGCGGCCGCAGCTGCAGTCGGCGTTGTGGCGCACGCACGCGCGCAAGGTGCAGGCGCTGGAGCTGCCGTTCCTGCACGCCGAGCTGACCGGCCGCGATGCGGTGGCGCAGCTGGCACCGTGGTTGTCGGCGCGCCTGCGCCACTGGGATGAGCAACAGGAGATCGCAACATGCAGTTGACCGGCTTTGAAGGTCGCGTGGCACTGGTGACCGGCGCCGCCGGCGGCATCGGCGAGGCCCTGGTACGGCTGTTGGCCGAGGCCGGCTGCACGGTGGTGGCAACCGACCGCGAGGCGCCCGTGGTAATGGATGCACGTGTGCAGGCGTTTGCGCTCGACGTGACCGACAGCGCGGCGGTGGACGCCCTGGTGGATCGCGTGGAAGCCAGCATTGGGCCGATCGGTCTCGCCGCTAGCGTGGCCGGGGTTCTGCACGTGGGCGAGGTGACCGGGACTACCGATGCCGATTGGCGCCGGGTGTTCGCAGTCAATGCCGATGGTGTGTTCCATGTTGGCCGTGCGCTGGCGCGGGTGATGTCACCGCGAGGCCAGGGCGCGATCGTCACCGTCAGTTCGAATGCCGCCGGCGTGCCGCGGCACGGCATGGCCGCCTACGCCGCGTCCAAGGCTGCCGCCACGATGTTCACCCGCTGCCTCGGGCTGGAGCTGGCGCCGCTGGGCATCCGCTGCAACATCGTCGCCCCGGGTTCAACGCTGACCCCGATGCAGACCGGCATGTGGCAGGACGAGCACGGTGCCGAGCGGGTGATTGCCGGCAACCTGGAGACGTACAAGGCCGGCATCCCGCTGCGCAAGCTGGCGACCCCGGAAGACATTGCCCATTCGGTGATGTTCTTGCTCTCCGAGCAGGCCGGGCACGTGGCAATGAGCGACCTGTACGTCGACGGCGGCGCCACCCTGCGCGGCTGAGTCCTGTCGATGCCGGCCGGCAACCCATGGCCCCGGTAGTGCCGGCCGCTGGCCGGCAATCCATGGTCCCTGGTAGTGCCGGCCGCTGGCCGGCAGCCCATAGTCTCCGGTAGTGCCGGCCGCTGGCCGGCAGCCCATAGTCTCCGGTAGTGCCGGCCGCTGGCCGGCAACCTCATTCAACTTCAGACATCTCCGAACTTCCATCGAGGCAGGGCCTGACGTTCAACGCGCAATGATCGCTCCACCATGGGGCATGAGCAGCCATCGCCTCCGCCTGGGCCGTCACTCGATCATCGGCCAGGTCTACGTTCTGACAACGACCACACATCAGCGCCGCCGGCTCTTTGAAAGCGAAGCTGCAGTGGCATGTGTAATCGACCAGCTTCATTACATCGAACAGCGCGGGCTCGTACAGTCACTCGCATGGGTCGTCATGCCGGATCACGTCCACTGGATGTTCGAGCTGCGTGCAGCTCACCTTTCAGGCATTGCGCGCCGAATGAAGTCGTCGAGCGCGCTTGCCCTGAATCGCCTGGCGGGTCGTCGAAGTACGGTGTGGCAGCCTGGCTACTTCGACCACGCCGTGAGGGCCGAGGAGTCGCTGGCGCGGCAGGCGCTGTACATCCTGGGGAATCCGGTACGCGCCGGTCTTGCCCGTCAGGTTGGCGAGTATCCGCATGCGTGGTCGATATGGGCGTGATGCCGGCCAGCGGCCGGCACTACCGGTTGCGGTGAGGGCTGAGCAGGCGCTGTACATCCTGGGAATCCGGTACGCGTCGGTGTTGCTGGGCAGATTGGCAATTATCCGTATGCGTGGTCGGTCTGGTCGTGATGCCGGCCAGCGGCCGGCACTACCAGGGGTTCGAACATGGCGGTTGCCGGCCAGGGGCCGGCACTACCCGTTGCAGTCAGGGTAGCGTGAAGCGGTAAACCAGCACGCGGTTGTCGTTGTCGTACGCGCTGTCGCAGGATTGGCCCTGCATGCGGCAGTGGCGGGCGATGAAGTCGTTGTCGTTGCCGATCAGCAACAGCACGTCGTTCGGATGCTGCGGGTCCAGCGCTGGCAGTACGTCCATGGCTTCCCACTTTTCCGAGAGCAGCCCGGCATGCGGGCCGCGCTTGGTGTTCAGGTCAAGGCCGGCACGCGCCAGCTGCGGGCGGTCGAGCAGGTTCAGCAGTTCGTCGCTGCGTGCGGGCACGATGCCGTCCTTCAACACGGTGCCCGCCGGGTCGGCCAGCACCGAGGCCGTACCGGACTCATAGTTGCTTCCTGCCAGGTTGCTGGCATCGGCCACATCCACCAGCAGCACCGACTTGTAGACGATCGGGTCATCGCCGTCCTTGCCCAGACCGTTGCCATCGCGGGCCAGCAGCAGGAAGCGGTGGGCATCCAGTGCACGCAGCTCGCTCTGCGCGGCGGTGCGGTCCAGCTTGCCCTTGCCGTCGTGCGCGTAGGCGGGCAGGGCCATCACGTAATGGCCGATCGGCTGCTGTGGCGTTGGCGAGGCCGTCACGTCATAGACCAGCACGCGGGTGTTGATACGTCCGGCCGCGTTGCCCTGTGCGCTGTCCTGCAGCGTTGCACTCTGCAGGGCGACGAACAGGCGGGTGCCGTCGGGTGACAGGCCCATGCCCTCCACACCCTGGTTGTTGCGCCGGCCGGTCTGCGGTGGCGCCAGCGAACCGAACGCCAGCTTGCCTTCACGCTGCGGACGGATCGCGGACGGCGCCACGATCACGCCCTGCAGGTGCCCCTGCGCATCGAAGTAGTAGACGTTGGCGGTGTACTCGTCGCCGATATAGAAGTGGCCATCGGTGGTGAACTGCAGCGACTCCGCATCCAGCGAGACCTTGCCCGCGCCCGCGCCGCTGGCCGGCGAGGGCAGCACCACCTCGCGCTGGGTGATCGTGTGCTCACCCGGGTCGGCACCGGTGAACGGCTGCCCGTTGAAGTCCTTCAGCACCACACCCTTGTCCGGCACCATCGTCAACGTGCCGAGTGCACCGGGCTTGGCCCGGATAACGTCGATACGCAGCTGCATGCGCTCCACGCGGCCAGCGTAGTCGTAGAACAGGCCAGCCTCGGGGTCGTTGCGGCCGCGGTCGGGCAGGGTCCACAGTACGCCTTCGTAGCCGCTGGCGGTGCGCTTCCAGGTGCCAGGCTGCACTGCCAGCGACGAGAACGAGCCCAGCGTATCGCCGAGGAAGTCCACCGTGCCCGCCGGCAGCCGCCCGGCGGCGACCAGGCCTTTATCCACGTAAGTACGACCGCCCAACTGCAGGGTGCGTGGCGGTGTGCCAGCGGCCTCGTGCGGAGCGGAGTATCCGCTGGCGGAGAGGGTGGCCAGCAGCAGGGCGGTCGCGAGCATCAGTGGACTCCGGGCGGAAGATCAGAAGCGAAGGTCGATCGTACCGAACACCTGGCGCGGTGCCGAGGCATGGAACACGTACAGCTTGCCGGCCGGGTCGCTGGGTGCGAACACGCTCGAATCCAGGTTGCTGGCGTAGCGCTTGTTGGTCAGGTTGGTCACGTTGAAGGACAGGCGCATGCCCTTGGCAAAACCGACCTGGCCGAAGTCATAGCCACCGGCCAGATCGAATACGGTGAAGCCACCGAAGCCCTGGTCGTTGGTGTAGGTGTAGAAGCGCTCGCCGGTGTACTTGCCACGCAGGCTGGCGAACCAGCCGTTGTCACGCCAGGTGATCTCGGTGGCCAGCAGCTGCTTGGGCGTGTCGGTCTGGATCCTGCCCTTGATCTGTTGCTCGACACCGGCCTGCACGTAGTTGGAGGCGTAGGTCGAACGGTTCAGCGAGGCCGAGGTGTACCAGCTGAAGTGCTCGTTCGGGGTCCACAGCACGGTCAGCTCGGCACCGCGGCTGTCGACGCCGCCGACGTTGTAGAAGCGGTTGCCGCAGGTTGGACCCACCGGCTGGCGCGAATCACAGGGGTTGTACTGCAGCAGGCGGTTGTCGAAGCGCACGCTGTAGGCCGCGATCGAGGCCTGCAGGGTATCGGTGACGAAGCGGTAGCCGGCTTCGAGTGAGCGCGATTCCTCCGGCTTCAGATTGCCCTGCGCGTTCCAGGTGGCCTGGCTGACGGCCTGCGGGCCCAGCTTGAAGCCACCCTGGAACATGGCGATGTTCTCGGCGTAGCTGGCGAAGAGCTCGTGGTGCTCGGCCAGGCGGAAGTTGGCACCAACGCTGGGCAGGAAATTCTTGCTGGCCTTCAACGAACCGGTGGCGAACTGGTTATTGGAGGTCGGCGAGATCGGCGCCTTCGCGTCGCCCGGCAGTGCCTGTGCATCAGAGGTGGCGTGCGGGCTCTTGGCGCCGAACTCCAGGGTCAGGCGGTCATCGAGCAGGCGCCAGGTGTCCTTCAGGAAGAACTGATGGGTCTTCCAGCGGGTGCGCTGGGCGAACACGCCGACATCCGAGGGCAGGGTGTTCATGCCGCTCAGGTCACGCGGGCCGTCCACGGCGGTCTGGTAGCGCTCGGCGCTGCTGGTGTTGCGCTCGTACCAGACGCCGCCTTCGATGCGGTGCGCGCCCAGCTCCCAGTCGAACGACAGCGTGCCGCCATCGCGGTCGATGGTGTAGATAGTGTTGCGGAAGATGATCGGAATCTCCTGTGCGGTGCCTTTGTTCGACCAGGCGCCGCTGTTCCAGTTGTGGCCTTCGCCGCGGTCATCGTGGTGGTAGGCCAGGGCGCGCAGGCTGAAGCCATCGGCCAGGAAGAAGTCGCCGGCCAGGTAGTACAGGTTATCGTCGCGCAGGATCTGCCCGGCGGTGAAGGCACCATCGGCATCCTTGTCCGGGCCGCTGCTGTCGCACTTCTTCGCATTGAAGCTGGCGGTGTTGCAGTAGGCCTTGGCCACCGCCTTGTTCCAGTCCGGCGCGTAGCCGCCCCAGTCCCAGCCCAGGCCGCGCGACATCTCGTCCTTGGACAGGTAGAAGTAGTCCGCCTGGGTGGTGCGCGAGGTATGGACGAAACCGGTGATCTGGCCGCGGCCAAAGTTCCACACGCCCTTGGCGTTGAACTGCTTGGTGGTGGATTTGTTGTAGGCGGTCTGGTCATTCCACAGATCGGAGACGGCATTCATGCCGGAAACGTAGCCGGAGAAGCCGTTGTACTCGCCGCTGTCCACGCGCACGAAGGCGCGGCGGTTGGCATCGCTGCCGAAGGTCTGCACCACGCGGCCACCCAACTCCTGGGCTGGGCGGTCAGAGGTATACGAGATGGTGCCGCCGAGGTTGCTGGTGGACGGCGTGCCGAGGCTGCCGATGCCCACCGCCAGTTCCGCGCCGGCCATGTTCTCGCTGATCAGCGCACGGTTGATGGTCAGTCCGTTGTAGTTGTTGTACGCACCATCGCCCAGCGGCACGCCGTCCAGCGTGTAGCCGAGGCGGGTGGAGTTGAAGCCACGCAGGCTGAGCGTCATCGACTGCTCATTGGTGCCCAGTGCATCGGCCGACTGCGCGTTGACACCCGGAAGCAGGTTCAGCGTCTTCTGCAGGCTAGTGCCTGGCGGCAGGATGTCGAGGTTCTCGCGGGTGATGCGCTGCACCTGGCGCGCTTCACCGCTGCCGATCACCGAAACCGCATCGAGGTTGGTGGCGGAGGGCGTGCTGGAGGTCGGGGCAGCATCCTGCGCCCAGGCCGCGGGAGCGAGCGCGATCGACAGCGCAGCGGCCAACAAAGTCTTCGTCATGTTACGGACACTCAGGCAGGCACGAGCCACCGCACGGGCGCGGAGCTCATGGAGTTCAAAAGGGGAGACAAGCGATGCGACCGGTGGCGCTGCAGGCGCCGTGGGTCAACGTGAAAATGGTGCGCTAGACAGATGACTGTCTGGTGACACTGTCATTTGTGCTGGCAACTGGCCCGCGGCGCGGCGTCTCGTTGCACTCCAAACGGCCGGTTTACTGCATTGGTAGATGCCAACCTTGGTTGGCATGCGCAGCGTTGAATGGATGCTGCGCCACTCAGTTGTAAGAGTTTCGGCCCAGGTTGCCGTCAACAGCGTTGTTCTATCAAATCGAGTATGTGGGACAGAAGTCTGTCGAAGGAGGCAAACTCTTCATAGACGTTATCGAACGCCACTTTGTCGCGGACTTGGTACAGGCCGGTTCCAGAGTCGAAGACATAGCAGTCCATATCACTCTCTCCGAGCTCTATATAGCCGTCCATGAATCCCTGGTCGCGTGCAAGGAGATTCATTTCCACCAACGCAAGGGCTGAGCCGCCATCGGAATAGGGGCGTGGAATGCTCGAGTAAAGGAATGCTCCCTCTGCTGCCAGACCGTCGTGGCTTGAAAGGAAGTCCAGATAGGACTCCGGCAGGGCGATGCCAAGCGTAGAAAGCGCCAAGCTCTGGAGGGCTTCGATGCAGGAACGTCCAAGTGAAGGGCCAAGGTACATCTCGGCTTTGCTGAGAGCCGCGCGGAGCTTGAGAAGTCTGGCTTCTATTGAAGGCTGCATCTGCTGAGGTTGGAGCTCACGGGCGAGGGTATCAGGCAGACATTGGCGAGATTCATCACCCGACGTCAATTCAAGGCGTTCCAGACAGGTCAAGCCAGTCAATCAATGACGCGATTGGCAATCGGCGTCGATTGGGCAGCAGCGCGGCTGGGAATCGAAAAGCGCCAACCAAGGTTGGCGTCTACCAGAAGCGTGGATCAGGATTCTCGTATCCAGGAGCGCCGAACGGGGGCGGCGTCAATGCGCGATCAACCCGCGTTGCGCGGCTTGCGCGTGCGCTTTGGCTTCGCGGTATCGCCGCCGCTGGCGGCGCCATCCTGCAGCGCCTGCAGCCAGGACAGGGTGTCCACGTAGTCGATGAAGTGGCGCAGGTAACCGGGGCTGGTCGACTGCATCGTGTCGAGCATGCGCTGCACCAGCACCGCCGAGTTCAACGGGCCGCCATCGGCCGGAGCCTCGGTGCGCAGCGAGCGGCGCACCTGCAGTTCGCTGCGCAGTTCCGACCACTCGCGCTGCACCTGCTGCAGCATCGGTACCTGCGGGTAATGCGGCAGCGAACGCGATCCCGCATCGAGATCGCGCACCAGTGCGCGCAGGCCCTCCAGTGCGGGCGGCTTACTTGGCATCCGCGGCCTTGGGCTTGGGAATCGGCGCGATTTCCACGCGACGATTGCGCGCGCGGCCGTCTTCGCTGGCATTGGAGCTGACCGGCTGCTCGCTGCCGAACGCGGCGGCGAATACCGCGTCAGCCGGTACGCCATCGGCAATCAACGTGCGGGTCACGGTCAGCGAACGCTGCGCGGACAGCTCCCAGTTGTCGGCGAAACGCCGGTTGCCTTCGCGCACCGGTGCGTCATCGGTGAAGCCGCTGACCATCAGGATTTCTTCGCGCGTCCCCAGATAGGCGGCCAGCGGTGCGGCCAGGCTGCGCAGCAGCTCCTGGCCTTCCGGCTGCAGCTGGTCCGAGTTCAGCGCGAACAGCACGCTGCCGCTGATGCCGATGCGTCCATCGACCAGGGTCACGCGACCGGCGGCCAGCGGGCCCGCCAGCGCCTGTTCCAAGGTCTGCAGGCGCTTGGCTTCGGCCTGGCGCTGCTTCACTTCCTGGTCCAGTCGCTGCGACAGCTCCAGCTGCACGGCAACCACACCGACCAGTATCAGCACGAACGCGCCCAGCAGCACCGACATCAGGTCGCCGAAGGCGGCCCAGATCGGGGCGTGTGAGCCGCCGTCGACCTCCAGCTCGTCGCTCATGCGCTGCCGGCCTTGCCGCGGCGCGTGGCCAGCTGCTGCAGTTCTTCCATCACCTGCTTCTGCGACAGCAGGCTGAGGTCGACCACCTCGCGTGCCTGCGCCACGTAGTAGGCCAGCTGCTCGTCGCTGCGCGCCAGCGAGGCATCCAGTGCGCCGCCGATCTGTTCCAGACGGCCGGACAGCTCGGTGGAAGCGCTGCCGAACTGCGCAACCGCGTCGCCGAAGGCGCCAGCCAGCTGGCCAACGTCGCCCGCGCTGCCGCTGAGCGCTGCGGCAATGCCATCCAGCTTGCCGGTCTCGGCGGCGATATGGTCGGTGAAGCGGTTGCCGACGCGTTCCAGCAGCTCGGCCGAACCACCGACCAGCGCGTCCACGGCGGTGCGCTGCTCGTGCGAGGCATGGTTGATCGCATCCAGCAGGGTCTGCACGGTGGCCAGCAGCCGGCCGCGCTCTTCCAGCATCGCGTTGTCGCGCACCAGGCTCTCGGAGAGCGTGCTGCGCAGCTCGTTGATGACGTCGGCGGCGGCCTTCGGCGCAGCGGCGGCGGTCTGCAGCAGGGTGGACACTTCCGCCAGCGTGGCGCTGGCCTGGGCGCGGCCGTTCTCGCCGATCTGCTGTGCGGTGGCCGCCAGCGTGTCGCAGACCTGCTGCTGCTGCGCGGCCAGGCGTTCACCGTTGGCCTGCAGGCGCTCGGCCAGATCGGCGGAAACGTGCTGCAGGGCATCGCTCCAGCGCTGCAGGCGCTGTTCGTCGCCGGCCTGCAGCTGGGCCTGCAGCGCGGCGTGGGCCTGCTGCAGTTCGGCACTGACCGCATCCCAGCGTGCCTGGCGCTGCTGCTCGCGGCTGTCCAGGCTGGCCTGCAGTTCGGCGTGCGCGGTCGCGGCGGCGGCCTGCGCGGCCTGCCACCGCTGCGAGCGCTGCTCTTCATGATTCTGCAGCAGCGCCTGGCTGGCGCTGTGATGCTGTTCCAGTGCCTGCAGCAGCGCCTGCGCACGCGCGTCCAGATGCTCGCTGGTGGCCAGCAATGCCTGCTGCTGGCGTTCGACCAGCGCGGTATTCAACGCCTGCTGCTGTTCGGCGGCGGCGCGCCAGGCCTCGGCATTGCCGCTGGCATCGGCATGCAGGCGCTCGCCGATGCGTGTCACCAGTGCTTCGGCCTGCGTGCCCTGGCCATCGCTGAAGGCCTGCAGGTGCTGACGCAGATCACTGACCAGTGCCTGCTGTGTCTGGCTCTGTTCACTCAACGCCTTGGCCCAGCTGGCCTCGGTCGCCACGCGACTGCGCTCGAAACCGTCGCTCAGGCCGGCCAGCTGCTGCTGCACGGCCTGCTCGACGCGGGCATGCAGTGCTTCGCCGTGATGGGCCAGGCCAGCCAGGGTGGTCTCGGCCATCGGCTGCAGCGCGCCACCGATGGCGGCGGCGCTAGCTTCAGCTCCTTCGCGCAGCGACTGCTGCAGCGAGACCGCCAGGCGTTCCTGCAGGGCCTGGCTCTGGGTCAGGAACTCGGCCTGGCCGGCCAGCAGGCGCTCATTGGCGGCCGCACTGTGCTGTTCAAAGGTGCTGGTCATCGCCTGCAGGCGGTCGACCAGCGCCGGCAGCGCCGCGGACTGCGCCTGCAGCAGGCGCAGCGATTCGGCACGCTGCCAGGCCTGCGAGTACGGATGCAGGTCGCCGGAAATGGCGCGATCCAGCTGCTGCACGGCCTGCAGGCGGTCGCGGCGCAGCAGCGCCGCCAGCAGGCCGAGCATGGCCGAGCTGGCCACACCGGCGATCGAGGTGCCGAATGCCACGGCCAGGCCCTGCACCGGCGAGGCCAGCGAGCCGCGGATGGCGGCCATGTCGGTCGCGCTCTGCAGGGCCAGGCCAGTGCCGCGCAGCGTGTCCATCATGCCCAGCAGGGTGCCGAGCATGCCCAGCAGCACCAGCAGGCCAACCAGGTACGGGGTCAGTACCGGCGCGGGCAGGGCGGTGCGCTCGCCTTCCACGCGCAGGCGCACGGCGTTGCGCAGGCCCATCGGCACGCGCTCCAGCCAGGGGGCCAGGCTTTCCTTCGCGCTGGACAGGTCACTCAGTGCGCTGCGCAGGCCGTTGCTGGCCTGGCGGTAACGGTACAGCTCCACGCCGCCGGCGATGTAGCAGGCCGCGATGATCGCCGCCACCGCTGCACCCAACGGATGCACCGAAACGTAGCCAATGCCGATCCAGCACACGGCCAGCAGGCCGACAAGGAAAACAACGACATGGAAAGCAGTTCTGGACATGGTGTTCCGGTCAGTGGGAGCGCAGGGCGTCTTGCAGCCCTTCGATCGGGTGGAAGCGCAGCTGCAGCTCGGCAAGCAGCAGGGTGCGCATGTCATGGCGGAAGGCCGCGCGCCAGCCGGGCTGGCCGTGCACGCGTTCAAAACGGGCGCCGAGCACCGCCGGCGCAGTGGCCAGCAGGCTGTGCTCGCGCGGGGTGAGGGTCTGTTCCATCACCGCATCGACCTCGGCCAGCCGTGCCAGCTCGGGTGAAACCTGCACCAGCTGGTCGCGCAGGCGGCCGCGCAGGCGCCCGGTGGCGGTCTGGATGGCCTGCTGCAGTACCCGGTAGCGCTGGCGCAGCGAGGCGAAGTTGGGTGCGGCGGTGGCTTCGGCCAGGTCCAGCAGGCGCTCGGCCTCGGCATCCTCACTGATCGAGGCCAGCAGGCTGGCATGGGCCTGGGCGCAGTCGTCCAGCACATCCCCGGCCGCTTCGGTGGCCTCACCCGGCTCGGGCAGGCGTCCGCCGAGCGCCCCGGACAGGGCCACGGCACGGCTCCAGTCCACCCATTGGCCGAGGCGATCGGTCAGGGCGGGACTGCTGGCCGGCATCGCGCCGTCGCTGAGACGGGCGAGCAGGCGGAGGAATTCCGGTCCACCCAGGACCGGCTGCGCTGCGTTCGCCATCAAGGGGTGAGGGGCCAAAAACCGTTGATTTTACAACCAGATGACCCGGCCTGGATGAAGGCGGGGCCGGGGGAGGGGACCCGCAGGCGCGACAAGGCTTAGAATGACCGGCTGCACCCATCCCGTTCGACCCTTGGAGTACCCAATGACTGTTGCGCAGTTCTACCCGATCGGCACCCCCGGACAGCCCTGGGGCGACGCGGAACGCGCACAGTGGCGGGCCCGCCAGCAGCGCCAGCGCAGCTACCACGACGACGTGGTGGCCGCCCTTGAACGCCTGGACGACAGCTTCGATGTGATCCAGTACGGTCAGCTGGACTATGCACCTGACCATTACCCGCTGTTCGCCGTGGTCAACCACGACTGGAACCCGGCGCTGCCGACCGCGCTGATCACCGGTGGCGTGCATGGCTACGAGACCAGCGGCGTGCACGGCGCGCTGCAGTTCCTGGAACAGCAGGCCGAGCGTTACCTGGGCCGGCTGAACCTGATCGTGGCGCCGTGCGTCAGCCCGTGGGGCTACGAGCGCATCCAGCGCTGGAACCCGGATGCCATCGACCCCAACCGCAGCTTCCGTGACGGCGGCCAGATCGAGGAAGCCGCCGCGCTGATGCGCTGGGTGGCCGAGCGCAAGCCGAACCTGCTGGTGCACCTGGACCTGCACGAGACCACCGACAGCGACCTGCACGAGTTCGATCCGGCGCGCTGCGCCCGCGACGGCAAGCCGTTCGAGCGCGACACCATTCCGGATGGTTTCTACGTGATCGGCAACAGCGAAGATCCGCAGGCCGAGTTCCAGAAGGCCCTGATCGCCGCAGTGGCGCCCATCACCCACATCGCCCCGGCAGACGCCGAAGGCAACCTGGTCGGCCTGCCGCTGCAGTCGCCGGGCGTGGTCTGGGGCGAGTCGCGTTCGATCGGCGCCTGCGCCGGCTTCACCGACGCGCGCTTTGCCACCACCACCGAGGTCTACCCGGACAGCCCGCGCACCAACCCGCAGGAATGCAATGATGCGCAGGTGGCGGCGGTGTGCGCAGGCCTGGATTTCGCCCTGACGAAGTAAGGCACGTGGGTGTGCAAGCGGACCCGGCAGGTTCCTGCACGATGCGCCGGGTCATAGGATCGATTGTCGGGTTACGATCGGGCGATGACCACGATCAAGATTCTGCCCCGGCCATCACTCGTATCGGTCTTGGTGGCGACGACCGCACTCGGTGGATGCAAGCTGTCGGCGCTCGATCTGACGCCGCCGCGGGTGATCCAGCTGTCCTGCAGCAGCACAAGCGCCACGCCCCAGACGCCGATGGTGTTGATCCTGGACTCCGGCCAGGCGTCGGTGGTCTGGGTCAACCGTCCGAGCGCGCGCGCGGGCAGGCTGGAGGTGGAGGCAAACGTGTATCGGCTGGATTTTCCGCCGGTCGCTGGCGCGGGCAGGCTGCAGGCGGTGATCAACCGCTACGACGGTAGAATGGCGTTGAGCGGGCCCGGCACAGATGTGGCCGGCGCTGGCCAGCCGCAGATGTCCTGTGAGGTACAGCCTGTGCAGCCCAAGGTATGAACATGCCCGATACATCGTCTGATCTGATTGCCGTGCTTACCGGCGACCTGGTCAAGTCCACGGAGATGGACGCGGCCACCATTGATGACGTCCGTGAAGTGATTTCCGTTGCCGTGGCCCAGGCCATGGAGTGGCCTTTGCCGGGCATTGTCGGCCCCGAGTTCTACCGGGGCGATGCCTGGCAGCTGGCGGTCACCCAGCCGCACGGTTTCCTGAGGTTGGCGACCTGGATCAAGGCCAAGCTTGCCGCATCGGAGTCGCGGGCGCGCACCCGGATCGCGATTGGACTGGGTACGGTAGAGGCATTGGACCGGAAGGCGGTGTCGCGTTCGCTGGGTGAGGCATTCGTGCTGTCCGGTCGGTTGCTTGAATCCATGGGGCGCACGCAGGACATGGACGTAGCCCTGCCAGTACAACGGGAGGATCTGTACTGGTTACCGGCAGTGGTGTCTGCCTGCGATGTTATTGTCGCGCGCTGGACACGCAGTCAGGCTGAGGTGGCGTCGTTGTTTCTGATCCCCGATGCCCCCTCGCAGTTGGAAGCTGCCAATGCGTTGAACCGGCACCGACAATCGGTGAACCGGGTCTATCACGATGCTGGCGTCTTTGCCTTGCTGGCGCTGATCACCGCGGCTGAACGTGCACTGATGCAGCCGTACGGGAGCGTTCACGGTTCTGGAAAAGCAACTAAATAGCGTTGCTTTGGCTTAAGCAACTAAATTTCGTTGCTTCTGGCGGCGACTTGGCTATCGCGAAGCGAGCCACAGGAAGGACTCACAGGCAGAAAGGACATGCTTGAAACGCTGCTCGTACTGTTGACCGCTCACCTTGTCGCCGATTTCGTGCTTCAGACCACGAAGATGATCGCGCGCAAGCAGGAACTGCATGGCCTGCTGCTGCACGTAGCAGTGGTGCTGCTCGTCATCGCCGCGCTGACCGGTTCAATCAACCCATGGGTCTATCTCATCATCGGTTTCAGCCATGCGGTGATGGACTGGATCAAGGTGCATTGGCTCCCCGATGGCGTGCACGCATTCGTCATTGACCAGTTGGTGCATATCGCCTTCATCGTGTTGATCGCGTTGATGTTCCCTCACGTTGCCCGCGATGGCTGGTACGGGATGATCCCGACCCAGGTCCAACTGTTGATGTATCAGGGCATGTCGATCGCGAGCGGCTTGATCCTGGTGGTCAACGTCGGCGGCGTCCTGGTGGAGAAGCTGCTTGCGCCGTTCACGGCAGGACTCAATATGGGAAGCGCAGAATCGGCGCCTACGACCGCAGCCGTGCAGAGCGACGATCACAAGGGCATGCAGACCGCAGGGCGCTATATCGGGCGGCTGGAAAGAGGCTTGATCTTCATGTTCCTGCTGCTGGGCCAACCGGAGGGCGTGGGGTTGATGCTGGCCGCCAAATCGGTGCTGCGCTTCGCCGACCGGCAGGCGCGGGCACACACCGAATATGTGATCATCGGTACCATGCTCAGCTTCGGTTGGGCCATCGCCGCAACCATGTTGACCAAGCTCGCCATCTCGCATTGGCGCTAGCGGCTGCGGCGTTGTGGCACCGGGCCATGCCCGGCGGGTCGGGCGCGAGCTAACCCAGCAGGATCACGCCCCACACCGTGCCGACCATCAGCAGTGCGGTGGTCTGGGCGGCGCTGCCCATGTCCTTGGCGTTCTTGGACAGTGGGTGGTGGTCAAGCGAGATGCGGTCGACCACCGCTTCGATGGCCGAGTTCAGCAGTTCCACCAGCAGGCTGATGAAGCAGACGGCCAGCACCACGGCGCGTTCGACCGGACTGATGTCCAGCAGGAACGCAGTGGCGATCAGCAGCGCATGCAGCAGCAACAGCTGCCGGAATGCGGCTTCGCCACGGAAGGTGGCGATGAAGCCGTCGCGCGAATGGATCAGCGTGTAGAAGATGCGGCGAAGGCCGGTCTTGCCATGCGGGTACTTGCCGCTGTCCTTGGGGGAGGGTGGCTGCATGCCGGTCCTGCCATGAAGTGATCTCACGACAGGATGTGCAGGCGGGCGTCGGGAAAGCGTCGGACGCCCGTTGGATTTTCCTTCAGCCGGCCTGGCGCTGCGGCTGGATGGCCTGGTCGAGGGCATCCAGATCGTCGGTCGGCGAGGCCAGCCATGCCGGGTACGCCTCGGTCTCGACGAAGGCGGAGGATCGCAGCACATCATCGAATGCCGGATTGTCCTTCTCCGCATGGCGCAGCAGTCCGGACATCAGCCCGCAGATGCGGACGGCCGCCTGGAAGGCACCCTGCAATGAACCGGCCGGCTCGGTGACCGTGTTGAGGAAGGCTGCATAGGCCGGGCCATCGAAGATGAAATCCTCGCGGTTCTTGAACGCTTCGCCGCTGAGGTTGGTTTCGCCGGAGACGTGCCGGGAGAATCCCCAGGACCAGATGTCGAGGAAGCGCAGGTCATCCAGCATCCGGCGCGCATCGTCATTCAGTGGAACGGCGCCGGACAGGGCGTGCTCCAGCGTGGCCGCTGCGAACGGCTCGGTGCCCTGGTGGGCCAGGAAATCGCTCAGGCAGCGCAGTGCAGCGGGATGATGCGGGTCCAGTTGCAGCGCACGGTAGATCACGCGGGCGCCTTCCACGTGACGGCCCTGGGCGATGAAGATGTTGAGCGCGTGGTGGGCGAGCTGGTCGGCGTTGAGGTCGGCAATCCGGGTCATCGGGTCTGGCTGGCATGGACGAACGGTGGGCACCACTCTGACAGATCACTCATTCGGCCGGGCTGCGTGAATCGCGGATCGAATAGATCACCGAGAAGATCTTCCAGCCCTGTTCGGTGCGGATCAGCTGCCACATTTCCTTGCCCCAGTTGGTCTTCACTCCATCGTCGTGGAAGCTGTAGTCAAACGACACCGAGGCCACATCGCCATCCGTTTCGATCTTCGTGTTGGAGAATGTCTCCTCCTTCGGTTTCGGCGACGCAACGACGCCGTCGATCAGCGCGATGAAGTTGTTGGCGGGAATCTGCCGTGCCTTGATCGCATCGGGCTTGGCCTTGCGGATGTCCTGCAGGCGCACATCCTCGGAGACAAACTGCCAGCCGATGTCTTCCGCCTTGTCCGAGAAGAACAGGCTCATGTAGGTCGGCTTGTCCTTGTTGATCAACGAGGTGCGGAAGGATTCGACAACCTGTTCGATGGCTTTTCCATCGGCTGGACTGTGGGCTGGACTGTTGTTGCCGGCATGGCCTGGCGACGCTGACAGCAGAAGCGCGAGGAGGGCGAGTGGTGCTCTTGATGTCTGCATCTGCAGCTTCCGGGGACAAGGGGATGCTGCCGGGACGTTTCGTTACATCAGCGCCCCGGCGCATCCCCTCATTCAACGATGCAGCGCGTCGATGATCAACCCAGTAGCAATCTCCACCAGCAGGTACTCGCTATCGGACTGCCGGACCCAACGCTGGTCGCGGCCCGGCTCGCGCAGGTGGTAGCGCGCATAGTCATCCACCCAGTAACGGCGGTCCACTTCCGCCCATGGCAGGCGCTCACCGCGACGCCAGGCCTTCTTCTGCCAGCCCGGCGGCGGTGCATCACGGTTGTGCGGGCCACCGGCGTGCGGCGGTGGCCCGTTGCCGCGCGCATGGTGCGGCGGATCGGCGAAGGCCGGTGCCGCGGCCAGCGCGGCAGCCGTGGTCAAAGCAATGGCGAACAAGCGTGCGGTGTTCATCGCAACCTCCGGGCCTTGCCGCTGCATGCGGCGTCGTGCCGTGGAGTATGGATCAAGGAATGTGAACGGACTTTTGAGCTGTCACCGTAGCAGCAGGGCGCATTCCACGGCGTTGCAGCTGGCGGCTCGGGCACGACGCCGCCGCCTCCGGCATGGCCGCCTCAAGCGCGCTCGCGCGCCTCATACCAGTTGCGTGACCGGTTCACGATCTTCACCACCGAAAGCATCACGGGTACTTCAATCAGCACCCCCACCACCGTGGCCAGCGCCGCACCGGAGTGGACACCGAAAAGGCCCACGGCCGTCGCCACCGCCAGTTCGAAGAAGTTGCTGGCGCCGATCAGTGCCGACGGCCCGGCCACACAATGCGCCACACCCAGGCGCCGGTTGAGCAGGTAGGCCAGGCCGGAGGTGAAATAGACCTGGATCAGGATCGGGACCGCGATCAACGCGATCACCAGCGGCTGCTGCACGATCTGCTGGCCCTGGAACCCGAACAGCAGCACCAGCGTCAGCAGCAGCGCCGACAGTGACAGTGGCCCCAGCTGGCGCAGCGCCGTCTGCAGCCCGGATTCGCCATGGCGCGACAGGATCCAGCGCCGCAGCAATGCGGCCACCAGTACCGGAACCACGATGTACAGGCCGACCGACAGCAGCAACGTATCCCACGGTACGGTGATGGCCGACAGCCCCAGCAGCAGCGCCACCACCGGCGCATAGGCCACCACCATGATCGCGTCGTTCAGTGCCACCTGGCTCAGCGTGAAGTTGGCATCGCCGCGGCACAGGTTGCTCCATACGAACACCATGGCCGTGCAGGGCGCGGCCGCCAGCAGGATCAGGCCGGCGATGTAGCTGTCGATCTGGCCGGCGGGCAGCCAGTCCGCAAAGACGTGGCGCAGGAAGAGCCAGCCCAGCAGCGCCATCGAGAATGGCTTCACCGCCCAGTTGATGAACAGCGTCACCCCGATGCCTTTCCAGTGCTGGCCCAGCTGGCGCATCGCACCGAAATCCACCCGCAGCAGCATCGGGATTATCATCAGCCAGATCAGCACCGCCACCGGCAGGTTGACTTTGGCCACTTCAGTCGCCGCCAGGGAGGCGAAAGCACCTGGCAGGAAGTGCCCGAGCAGCGTGCCGACGATGATGCACAGCGCGACCCAGAGCGTCAGGTGGCGCTCGAACAGGCCCATGGGTGCCGCTGTGCTCATGGCGTGCGCGCTGCCGGCAGCAGATGGCCGATCTGGTCCAGGGCCTGCTGCAGCATTCCGCGGCCCTGCCACACGTGCCCGGGCAGCGCCAGCAGGGCCTGCACGCGTGCCTTCACGATGGCATGCGCGTGGGCGAAGGCGGCAGCCTTGTCGGCATCGCTGCCCCCTACCGCGGCCGGGTCCGGCAGACCCCAATGGCTGCGGATGAAATCACCGAACACCACCGGGCAGGCTTCCGCTGCCGCCGCACCGCAAACGGTGATTACCAGATCCATGGGGGCGGCATCAGCGAACTCATCCCAGGATTTGCTGCGCAGTCCCGCGACCGGCATGCCTTCGGCGCGAAGCTGTGCAAGCGCGAACGGATTGACCTGGCCGGTCGGGTGGCTGCCGGCACTGAAGGCCGTGAATCGGTCGCCGCCCCATGCGCGCAGGGTGGCTTCGGCCAGCACGCTGCGCGCGCTGTTGCCGGTGCAGAGAAACAGGATGGAGCGGGACATGGTGGCGTTTCCGAATCAGCAGCTGCAGGGATTGCGCGACGGCGCGCACTGTTCGCTGGGCGAACCGGCGCAGCAGTTGTGCGTGAGGTACTCGATCAGGCCGGTCATTGCGCTGAAATTCGCGCGGTAGCAGACGTGGCGGCCCTGGCTCTCGCTCTCGACCAGGCCGGCCTGTACCAGCTCCTTCAGGTGGAAGCTGAGGGTGGCGGGAGGAACCTGGAGCGTTGCGGCGATGTCGCCGGCCATGCGACCGGCCGGGCCGGCTTCGACCAGCAGGCGGAAGGCTGCCAGGCGGGTGGCGTGGCCGAGCGCGGTGAGCGCAGCGATTGCATTTGACGTTTCCATATTTCTAGAATAGTAGAATGAATAAGCCGATCACAAGTCCTTCGCTGCCCCATCTGAGGGAGGCTTCGCTTCCCCAGCCAGATCACCAGCGATTGGCGGCCGAACGCCAGGGACCGCCACGCATCCTGCTGCTGTATGGCTCACTGCGTCCGCAATCGTTCAGCCGCAAGCTGGCACTGGAGGCCGAACGCCTGCTGCAGCATCTGGGCTGCGAAACGCGCGTGTTCGATCCACATGCCTTGCCGCTGCTGGACAGCGTGGACAAGGGGCATCCGGAAGTGCAGCGACTGCGCGAGTGGTCGCACTGGTCGGAAGGGCAGGTGTGGGTCAGCCCGGAGCGGCACGGCACGGTGACCGGCGTGTTCAAGAACCAGATCGACTGGCTGCCACTGGAAGACGGCAGCGTGCGGCCGACCCAGGGCCGGACGCTGGCGGTGATGCAGGTCTGCGGCGGCTCGCAGTCGTTCAACACGGTCAATACGCTGCGGGTGCTGGGCCGCTGGATGCGCATGCTGACCATTCCCAACCAGTCGTCGGTGGCCAAAGCCTGGCAGGAGTTCGACGAAGACGGGCGGATGAAGCCTTCGCCCTACTACGATCGTGTGGTGGATGTGGTCGAAGAACTGGTGAAGTTCACGCTGCTCACCCGCGGCCGCGCCGACTACCTCGTGGACCGTTACAGCGAGCGCAAGGGCGATGCGCTGGCGGCGGAGCTGGCGCGGGCGGCGGGAGCGACCGGCGTCTGAGGGAGATGCCGAATCGCGCACGATTCCAGTTCAGGTAGCCGGCGCGGGCCGCAGGGCTTCCAGTACCTGGCAGTCGGCCACGCGCCCGCCGGGGCAGTTGCCGATCATCCGCTGCAGTTCGCCCTGCAGCGCCTGCAGGTCGGCAATCCTGCGCGCGATGTCGGCAATGTGCGCCTTCACCGCGTCATCCACCGAACTGCATTGGTGCTCGCGTTGTTCGCCAAAGGCGATCAGTTCGCGGATCTGCTCGATGGCGAACCCCAGCTCGCGCGCACGGCGCACGAATGCCAGCCGCCGTTGGTCCTGTGCGTCGTAGCAGCGGTAGTTGCCCTGCGAACGCAGCGGCGGCTGCAGCAGGCCGATCTTTTCGTAATAGCGGATGGTCTCTGCCTTGGTGCCGGTCTGGCGGGCCAACTGGCCGATGGTGAGTGGGGCTGTCATGGGCTTGACCTTGTAGGGGCTACAAGGTTGATAAAGGCAGCTCCCTTTCATTTCAAGCCCGGGCGCGCCCGGCGGAGCGCCTCCATGGACCAGTGCTGCGGCCACAAACGCCAGGAGCTGGCATCGATAGCGCTGCACAGCGCCCAGCGGCGGGTGCTGGTGGCGGTGCTGGCAATCAACCTGGCGATGTTCTTCATCGAGTTCGGCGCGGGCCTTGCCGCGCGATCCAGCGCCCTGCAGGCCGACGCGGTCGACATGCTGGGGGATGCCATCGTCTATGGCCTGAGCCTGTGGGCGGTAAACCGGGGCGCGCGCTGGGAGGCGGGCGCGGCGCTGGCCAAGGGTCTGCTGATCCTGGCCTTCTTCGTGTTCATCGTGTTCGAAGTGGCCGGCAAGCTGGTCAATGGGGTGCCACCGTCCAGCACGCTGATGCTGGTGTTCGGTGGCATTGCCCTGGTGGCGAACCTCACCTGCCTGGCGCTGCTGTGGCGTTTCCGCGGGTTGAACATCAACATGAAGAGCACGTTCGAGTGCTCGCGCAATGACGTGGCCGCGAACCTGGGCGTGCTGGTGGCCGCAGGTGGCGTGGCCATGACCGGGCGCGGATGGCCGGATATTGTCGTCGGCGCAGTGATCGCCCTGTTGTTCCTGAGGTCGGCAGTGGGCGTGATCGCCGAAGCGTGGCCGGCATGGCGGGCAGCACGCCGCCAGTGACTCAGTTGCGGTGATGCCTGCCCGTGCAGATCGCCACCTGTTGGCTGCGCTGATCGATCAGCACCACTGCGTCCTGCAGCGCATGGGCGCCCACCACCGCTTCGGGATAGCGGTCGGACACCCGTACATGCAGCCCCTGCAGCGCCAGGCCACCGATCAGCACGGGAACATCCAGCCGTGCACGTCCGCCATCGACCTCGCCGTGGCTGAGGGTCAGTCGATCCCCGGTGGTCACTGCGGTACCGGCGACCTGCCGGAAGAGCGCAGTGGGCAGCACCATTGCGACGTTGGCGCCGGTGTCCAGCTGCGCCTCTGTGGTCACTGTTCCAATCGTCAACGGGATGCGGAAGGCGCGTGAGTAGGCGAGCGCGTCCGGTTGCGCGGGCAGGAGGCTGATGTCGCGGCGGAACTGCAGGCGCCGTTGCGGGTAATCGATGATCAGCACGCCATCAGCGAAGAATCCGCGTGCAAGGATGCCGTCGAACACTGCGTCTTTGGATTGCCGTGCGTTGTAGTCGCGGGTGAGCGCGGTCACGTCGCTGTGGCGCAGCCCGCCGAGCGCGAGGGCGTTGATGCGCACCGTATCGGCCCAGGCTGTCTGCACGCCGTCGGAGTGGCGGGTGCTGGCGTCCGCGGGTAGCGCCAGTTTCCGCACCAGACGGCTGTCCGCGCGGGCCATGCCGCTGGCGCCGGTATCGATGGCGAAGCGGTACGGGCCGCTGCCGTTGACCTGCACCTGCACATGGATACGCCCGTCGACGACGTCAAAGGGAACGTCGATGATGCGCTCGCCCGGGCGGGCGGGGAGGGTACAGGTGCTATCCGCCACGGGTAAGGCGAGGGTGGCCACGGGAAGCGTCAGCTGAGTGAGGATGGCGATGGCAGTGCTGCGCCAACGGCGAGTGCCGAGTGCGGTACGGCGATGCGGGGGAATGCGCCTCATGATCCTGTTCCATGGGTGTCCAGGATCTTCTGATGCGTGAGGGGTGCAGGCGGTTGCAGGTGTTTCCTGCCCGCAGGCTGCTCCGAAAGCTGTCGCGGTAATCGGCTGGATCTGGAATCCGCGCGGGTGGAAATGTGACGGATGTCGCGGGCCTTGACTTGAACATGTCACCGTCTTCAACGATAAAGGCGGCATGTGGCACTGCCGCATTCCGGACCAGGGACGATCCGAAGCATGACGTGATGGGGCTCTACCCCCGCGTTCTCGTTCCCGCCGGCGCTGTGTTCGTCCAGGAAGGAGAACAGGGATGTTGGAACGACTGAAGACCCTCTCGCGTGCCGTGCTGGCGATGATTGCCCTCGGCTGCTTCGCCTCTGCAGTGGCACAGGCGCAGGAAAGCAAGATTACCTGGCGCATTTCGCAGCCCGGCGGCGATGCGACGCAATACAAGACCCAACAGGCGGCGGTGGCTGCCATCAAGAACCTGCCCGCGCCCAGCCGGTTCCCACCGGAATTCCAGTTCGGCTGGCAGTACGTCGACAAGATCAAGTCCAAAGTCGTGGACTTGAACGGAAATACGTCGATCACCTACTGGATGGGTAAATCTCAGCCAGCAGATCCTGAGTGGACTTACCATGGCGCAGGAAATGGTGGCTTCCAGTCCGAAGAGGATGTGCTGGAAGCGCTCATTGCAGACTTGCAAGACATCAATCCCCACTGTCCTGGGGAAACCGCTGTGCCGGAAGGAGGCTGGGTCCCAACTGCTCCAGAGATGGATGGGATTTCGGAGTTCAGGGAGTACCGCGTCACCGGAATGCTGGGCAGCAACACGGCGGAGTCTCCGTGCGTACCCTTCGACGCAGGAACGACAGGGCTCGCTCGCATGCGACGCTTGAACTGCCCCATTCCGTTCACGCAATGGTCCAACAAGCACAACGCCTGCGTCAGCGAGGAATTCGTTGCGACCATCACCTCCAAATCGCAGAAATGCGACAAGGACAGTTCTGGGACGAATTGTCCTTCGACAGAAGAGGGCGAGGCGGCGAACAAGGCACCTTGCGACGGCACCGTAGGCAATCCGTGTGATGTCAAAACCGGCGAGAAGTACGAAATCGCGCAGGACTTCGATCTTGGCTGGATCGCACTGACGCGTTTCTATCACTCCGGCATTTCCACGTCCTCCGGTGGCTTCGGCTATGGCTGGACCCATTCGCTGGGCGCCCACCTGGCACTGGATGGCGTTGACAGTGTGGGCATCATTGAAAGCACCGGTTTCCAGCGTGCATTCAAGAAGATCGGCCCAGCCTATGAGGCGGACGACGACAGTGGCGATCGTCTCGTCCAGAACGGCAACTGGACACTGTATTCGGCGGATTCCATCTCGACCTTCGGCGCGGACGGGCGCCTGGCCGCCAATCGCTTCCCGGATGGCACGTCGCTGACCTATATCTACGATGACAGCGACCGCCTTGCGGCCGTCACCCACAGCAGTGGCCGCACGCTGGAGTTCGTCTACCAGTCCAACGACTATGAGGCGTTGATCAGTTCGGTACTGGTCGAGGGCATTGCGCTCGCCACTTATACCTACACGCCGCAGAACCAGGTCGCCACGGTGACCTATGCGGGTGGCGGTGTGCGCACGTATCACTACGAGAACCAGGCTTTCCCCCAGCACCTGACCGGCATCACCGCCGAGGACGGCCGGCGCTACAGCACCTTTACCTATGATTCCGACGGTCGTGTCATTTCCAGTCAGCACGCCGGCGGTGCCGATGGCGTGACACTGGCCTACAGCCCCAATGGCGGTGCGGTGGTGACCGACGCGCTGGGGCGGCAGACCGACTACACCCTTACACCCGGAGGCGATAGCGCTCCGTCGCGCAAGGTGACCGGCCTGACGGATTCGCAGGGAACCGTCAGCCGAACCTACTACGACCAGAGTGTCGACTTCCGCCGGCGTCTGAATACCTACACCGATCGCCGCGGCATCCAGACCAAGCACGCCTATGCGCAGGGCACCGATCCGGTGAGCGGTCGTGCCGTCAGCATCCATACCGTGACCGAAGCGGTCGGCTTGCCCGAGCAGCGGGTGATGACCACGGCGCGCGACGTCGAAACCAATGCGGTACTGACCACCCGGATCGGTAGCCGCGAAACCCGCACGGCCTTCAATTCCCGACGCCAGCCGACGGCCAACACGGTGACCGACACCGCTTCCGGTCAGACGCGCATCACCAGCTACACGTACTGCGAAGCCGCTGATGTGGCAGCGGCAGGCAGCTGCCCGGTGGAGGGGCTGCTGAAGAGTGTGGATGGCCCGCGCACGGATGTGGCCGATGCCGTTACCTATGCCTATTATCCGGCGGATGATGCAGGGTGCGCGACCGGAGGTGCCTGCAGCTATCGCAAGGGCGACCTGCGCAGCGTGACCAATGCGCTGGGCCAGACGGTCGATACCTTGGCCTACGACGCGTTCGGGCGGCCGTTGTCGGTCAAGGACGCCAACGGCGTGGTCACCGATTACACGTACCATGCTCGCGGCTGGCCGACCTCGATCACCGTACGCGGCGCGACCACTGCCGAGGATCGGGTCACCCAGCTGAGCTATTGGCCGACGGGCCAGGTGCAGAAGATCACCGAGCCGGATGGCAGCAGCGTGTCCTACGTCTACGATGC
This sequence comes from Stenotrophomonas sp. 86428_Sma, assembly GCF_056481585.1. Taxonomy (NCBI): domain Bacteria; kingdom Pseudomonadati; phylum Pseudomonadota; class Gammaproteobacteria; order Lysobacterales; family Lysobacteraceae; genus Stenotrophomonas; species Stenotrophomonas sp. 86428_Sma. The sequence continues at coordinate 2,869,436 of NZ_CM151156.1, read as the reverse complement.
TGCGCTGCGCTTGACCGACATCGAGGACAACGCGGGCAACACGATTCACTACACGCTGGACAATGCTGGTAACCGCCTCAAGGAAGACACGCTGGATACCGGCGGCACCCTGCGCCGTACCCTGGCACGGACGTTCAACACACTCGGCCAGCTGACCGCGCTGAAGGACGCAGGCAATCACGCTACCGGCTTTGCCTACGATGCCAACGGCAACCTGCAGACGGTGACCGACGCACTGCAGCGCGTGACCAGCCAGCAGTACGACCCGCTGAACCGCCTGGCCCAGACCCTGCAGGACGTGGGCGGCGTCGCGGCGGAGATCCGCAGCCAGTACAACGCGCTGGACCAGGTCACCCAGGTCACTGATCCGAAGGGCCTGCACACCACCTACGCCTACAACGGCTTCGGTGATCTGACCGGACAGGTCAGCCCGGACAGTGGCGCCAGCAGCTACACCGTGGACGCGGCAGGCAATCGCAAGACCGTTACCGACGCGCGCGGCGTCACCGCCACCTATCACTACGATGCGCTGAACCGTTTGATCGGAGTCGCCTATCCGGACCCCAATCTGGACGTAGGCTACAGCTATGACGTGGCGCCGGCTGCCTGCGCCGCCGACGAGCGCTTCGCCAAGGGGCGGCTGGGGCAGGTGCTGCATGCCAACGGCAGCACCCAGTACTGCCATGACCGCTTCGGTCAGGTCACCCGCAAGGTGCAGACCGTCAATGGTGTGGCCAGCACGCTGCGCTACGCCTACAGCAAGTCGGGCCGTCTGACTGCGTTGACCTACCCCGACGGCAGCGTGGCCGACTACGTGCGTGATATCCAGGGCCGCATCAGCCAGATCGGCCTGACCCGGCCCGGCCAGGCGCGCCAGATCGTGGTGAACAACGTGAGCTATGCAGCCTTCGGTCCGGCGACCGGCTGGACCTACGGCAATGGCCGCCAGCTGCAGCGTCCGCTGGATCTGGACTACCGCCCGCAGGCGGTACATGACCCGGCTGCAGGTGGCCTGTCGCTGGGCTACGGCTATGATCCGGTCGGTTCGATCACCGAGCTGAAGAACGGCACTGGCTCGACGGTACTGGCCAAGTACGCCTACGACGCGCTGGGTCGCCTGACCCAGACCCAGGACGGTGCGACCGGCACGCCGATTGAAACCTATGCCTACGACGCCACCGGCAATCGCACCGCGCTGACCACTTCGGCGGGCACTGCCAGCTACACCTATCCCGCAACCAGTCATCGCCTGACTGCGGTGGATGGTGAAGCGCGCAACCATGACGCGGTGGGCAACACCACCAGCATCGGCGGCAAGACGTTCATCTACAACGATGCCAACCGCATGAACGCGGTGAAGCAAGGCAACGCCGTACTGGAAAGCTACGCCTACAACCATCGCGGCGAGCGCGTGCTGCGCACCCCGGCTGGTGGCGCTGCACAGATCACTCTGTATAACGAAGCAGGGCAGTGGCTGGGCAACTACTCGGCCACGGGCCAGGCGCAGCAGCAGGCCATCTGGCTGGACAACTACCCGGTGGCGCTGATCAGCGTGCCAAGCGCAGGTGTGCCGGAGTTGGCCTACATCCAGCCGGACCATCTGGGTACGCCGCGCGTGGTGATCGACCCGGCGCGCGATGTGGCGATCTGGGAGTGGAGCAACAAGAGCGAGGTGTTCGGCAACCAGATTCCGAGTACCGACCCGGACGGCGATGGCGTGGCATTCGAGTTGGCGCTGCGATTCCCGGGCCAACAGGCGACGGATGCGAGTGGGCTGTTCTACAACAATCAGCGGGAGTATGACCCGGTAGTTGGGCGGTACTCGCAGAGTGATCCGCTGGGGTTGGACGCCGGTATTAGCACCTACGGCTACGCTGAAGCGAATTCCCTTTCACTGTCCGATCCCTACGGACTTCAGGTGATGGGAAGTCCGCGGGAGATGATGAATCCCACTACCGAGCAGCAGGCAAGGGACGTGCTCCCGCTTCTTGCAGACATCACGCCAATATTGGGTGACCTGCGCGCACTTGATGAATTCTGCGAGTCCCCCAGCATTGGAAACTTTGTATCATTGGCCAGCGGAGCACTCGGACCTCTTGGCAAGATCTCTTCGAAAGTTGGAAGGGTGGGGATAAGAGCCGCGTCTGCTGCACGGAAGTCCAGCGCGGTCATTCACGTTACAAAATCGGGGGTTGCTCTTCCTCCTGGTGGTAAGTACGCGATTCCAAGTCACTATGTTCAAAATCCGCATAGGCCTGGAAGCTTCGGTGAGATGGTGGGTGGCAAGTATCAAGAGCGACTGCGTATTGATCCGGCAACGCCGCCGGGTACCAAAGGGCCGAACTACTCCCACTACCACTTGGACCAGAAACGTGAACATTTCAGTCCTGCGCCTGGGGACCGTGATCCAGGATTCTAGCTTATGAATGAAGATTTCAACTCCCTTGAATGGTGTGATGCCACGTTGCTGGCTATCAACATTGACAGAAGCAATCCAGGCGTATGCGATGAGGTAAAGGTTCAGGTGCGCTGGCCGGACGGCCGGCAGGCAACCGTTTGCTTTTCGGAAGCCTACGGGTGCTCGGCGCTCATGAACTTCGGCGTACTGGGTGACGAGGGAATTGAGTTCGCCATGGTGGATGATGACGAGCCGGGACTCGCTGATCTTCTTGATCGTTGGAAGGCGGTCGGCTATCCGCTGTCCGGTCTGAAGTGTTTTCGTATCGAGACCAGCTCGACCGGAAGCGTCATTCTCATCTACGCTAAGACATGGCGGATCGAGAATCAGCCGATGGCGGACGCGGTGCCCTGAAGGACATCCCATGCCCAGGTTCCTCACCCCCGACGAGGTCTCCCTCATCCACAGGCTGCTGCCGGAGACGACCGAGCTGTCCGAACGGTTGTTGAAGGATCTGGCGCTCGCTCAGGTGGAGGATGTGGGTGTCGTCGGATTCGGGGGCGTGGTGTTCCTGTCCAGCACGACCCAGCTTTTCGGCAGTGACATTGCTACGGCCATGCTTGCCGATGCTGACGGCGTGCCGGTGAGAGTCACCCTGTGCCTGGATAATCACGATCAGCTCTTCGAGCTGGAGCTGTGGAAGGTGGACTTCTCTTCGATCATCGGCGTCGATCTGAGAAGCGCTTTCAGCGAGCACTGACGCCTGCTGAAAGCGGTCCTCGCTGAAGGCCGTGGCGCATGGCATTCACCCTTCAGGCTGCAACCGCCCCACCGCCTGCGCGCACAATGACTGGCTGGCCAGTACCAACCCCTCCATCACCCGGTCGCCCACGTACTCTTCCGGTTCGCCGTTCTGGCGGGTGCGCTCCGCCGCCAATAGCATTTCCAGCACCACCCGCAATCCGCTCAACGCGCAATCGGCATCGGCCAGGGCCAGGCAGCGGCCGGGGAGTTGATGCCGCTCCGGCCACCGCACCGGAGCCGATGCGGTTGAGATTGGCAATGAAGGTGTTCCTGTCCACTGCGGGCGCAGCCTGTGGCGAACCGTCGTCGTGGGCGGTACTGCGATAGGCGTGCAGATGGGGGAAGTCCGATTCGTTCATGGCAGAGCTCCGTGCAGGGCAATCGGTAGCCGCCACCCGAAAGGTGGCGGGCGGTACGTGGTTCGAATCCGGGTTGGCTTCAAGCCGGCGGGCGCGAACGCCCCCAACGCACCGCCCGCCATAGCCGGCAGACGGATTGCCAGCCGGCGCCACGCATGGTGACGCCGGCTGGCAAGCGCACTTACTCAAAGCCAACACGGGATTCGAAGCCCGGCCACCCTTTTCCGGTGGCACGCCATCTGAGCCCCTGGCGCTGTGCAATGCCAATCAGAAGAGTTGCAAACATCACTCGATTGGAGACGCTTTCGGCATTCTCCCACGCTGTTAAGCACTGCCAGCGCTGGCTGGCGTGGTGATCCGTCCACACCGTGCAATCTGCGACAGGTGTCGAGGCTGGGGGAGGGAAGGGCACGGGTGTGGCGGGGCGATGGCGACAGGCTCCGCAAGGGCCTGAGTCGAGCGTCGCTGGCTCCCCCCCCCCGGCGCCAAAGCGTGACGTGCGACTCGGGTTGACGTTCCCAGCCACCAAGCGCAGGCTGGTCCGGCACGTTTCCTAACCAGAAGGAGACTTATGACCGCGACCGCTTCGCTGCACCCAACCCCCGCCACCCAAGGCCGTTCGCGCCTCTGGAGTGTGTTCTGGCTGCAGGGCGTGATTCCCAGCAACATTCTGTGGGCGGTAGCCCTCTGGGCCCTGGCCAATCAGCGCACCACGCTGCTGCTGGGGGTATTTGCCGTGCTGCTGCTCTATACCGGCTGGATCATCCCGGCGGTGTGGCGGGCGGCGCCCACTGCGCACAACCCCAACCTGGGCGTGGCCGCGCGCGGGCTGACGGTGGCCTGGGGGCTGAACACCGTGCTGGTGATCTTCTTCCTGACCCTGCAGCTGGTGGCTCAATAGAACTGAACAGGCTCGCCGCCCCGGTCGAAGGCGGCGAAGCGGCCGATCTGACCGTCATGGATGGCGTTGACCATCAGCTGCAGCGGGCGCGCGGCTTCGTCGCTGTTGGGCGCGAAACCGCCACGGCCGTCCAGCGCCGCCACGAAGACCAGGTCCCAGTCGATGCCGGTGGTGGTCGATTCCGTAGCCAGCGCCTGGAAGCTGGGCACCTCGGCCGGCAGCTTGTCCACGCACAGCACCGGCGACAGGGTGCCGCCCTCGCGGCGGTCATGCCGGTCGCGCTGGTCGCTGGTGGGCGATTCGGGCAGCTCGGCGCGCACGAATACGAACAACAAGCGTTGCGGTTCAGCCTGCTGGCCTGCGGCGTGCAGCAGCTGCTGGAAATCGTTCATCATCATGAGGGTTGTCACACGCCCGCTGCACGGAAAGCCGCATGCTGCCACAACGCCTGCCGCGCGGGGCCGAAGGCGATTGATTTAAGTCATGCCCATGGAACTGACTGCCGCGTACTCTGGCAATCGTTCCAGCAGACGAGGGTTTCCGGGCCGTTCCGGGCACAGGCAAGACGGTGGAGCAACAAGGTGGACCAGCCATGAGCCAACTCACCGACGGTTTTGGACGCAGCTTTCCATACCTGCGCCTGTCGTTGACCGAAGCCTGCAACTTCCGTTGCAGCTACTGCCTGCCCGACGGTTACCAGGCCGATGGCCGCCCGCGCTTCCTGCAGGTGGATGAAATCGCGCGCCTGGTGCGTGCGTTTGCCGCGCTGGGCATGAGCAAGATCCGCCTGACCGGTGGGGAGCCCAGCCTGCGCAAGGATCTGGACGAGATCATCGCCACCGTGGCGGCGGCGCCGGGCATCCGCAAGGTGGCCATCACCACCAATGGCACGTTGCTGCCGCGTCGCCTGCCGGGCTGGCACCGCGCCGGCCTGACCGCGCTGAACGTGAGCATGGACAGCCTGCAGCGCGAACGCTTCAGGACCATCACCGGGCATGACCGCCTGCCGGAGATCGAACAGGGCCTGGCCCTGGCGCAGGCGTTGGGACTGCCGGCGATCAAGCTCAACGCGGTGCTGCTGCGCGGCTTGAATGACGACGAGCTGCCGCAGTGGATGGACTACCTGCGTGACCGTCCTTTCAGCGTGCGCTTCATCGAGCTGATGCGCACCGGCGACAACGAAGCCTATTTCCAGCGCCACCACCTGCGTGCCGACGTGGTGATCGAGCAGCTGCTTGCCGCAGGCTGGCACGAGCGTCCACGCGCGGCCGATGCCGGCCCGGCGCGTGAGTTCGGCCACCCCGACCATCGCGGCAGCATCGGCATCATCGCCCCGTATTCGCGTGACTTCTGCAAGGGCTGCAACCGCCTGCGGGTGACCGCCAAGGGCGACCTGCGGCTGTGCCTGTTCGGCGAGTTCGGCGTGCCGCTGCGCCCGCTGCTGCAGAGCGACGATGACCACGACGCGCTGCTGGCACGCATCACCACACAGCTTGGCCTGAAAGCGGCCGGGCATGGACTGCACCAGGGCCAGACCGGGCTGACCCCGAACCTGGCCTCCATCGGAGGATGAGCAACACGATGAGTGGGGAATTGAATGCGGCCTTCCATATGGCCGATGTCCGCGACAAGCGCATCACCCGCCGCCGTGCGGTGGCGGTGGGCGAGCTGCATGCCGGTCCGGTGGCCTATCCGCTGATCGTCGAGCGCCGCCTGCCCAAGGGCGATGCGCTGGTGATGGCCGAGATTGCCGGCCTGCAGGGTGCCAAGATGGCCTCGATGCTGATGCCGCTGTGCCATCCGCTGCCGCTGGAACTGGTGCAGGTGTTCTGCGCGCCGGTGCCGGAACGGGAGGCAATCCGCGTGTGGTGCGAGTGCGCCAGCGAGGCGCGCACCGGCGTGGAGATGGAGGCACTGGCTGGCGTCAACGCGGCACTGCTGACCCTGTACGACCTGAGCAAGCCGGTGGAACCGGCCCTGCGCATCGAAGGCATCCGCCTGCTGTTCAAGGAAGGCGGCAAGCGCGGCGTGTGGCTGCACCCGGATGGCATGGACGATGCCGAGCGCGCGCGCTTCAAGCCGCGTGCGCCGAAGGGCCTGGAGGGCGCGGCCTGCGCGGTGATCACGCTGAGTGATCGCGCCAGCGACGGCACCTATGAAGATGTGTCTGGCCCGACCCTGGTGAGCGACCTGAAAAAGCTGGGCGGTGAGGTCGTGGCCGCCGAGATCTTGCCCGATGGCATCGAGCCATTGGCGGGCCGCCTGCAGGCGTTGGCTGCCGATGGCGTGCGCCTGTGCCTGTGCACCGGCGGTACCGGGCTGGGCCCGCGTGACCTGACCCCCGAGGCGCTGCGTTCCTTGAACGCGCGGCCGGTGCATGGCCTGGCGCAGATGGTGCGGGCACTGAGTGCACAGCACACGCCGATGGCCTGGTTGAGCCGCGCCGAGGTGGTGCAGTTGGGCGGCATGCTGGTGTTTGCGTTGCCGGGCAGCCCGAAGGCAGCAGCGCAGTGCCTCGATATTCTGGCGCCGGTACTGGGCCACGCCCTGGCGATGGTCGAGGGTGGTGGCCACTGATGATTGCCTATAGCGAAGCCCTGCAGCGCCTGCTGGATGCGGCCACGCCGCTGCCGGCCGAGCGCCTGCCGCTGCATGAGGCCGGCGGCCGTACCCTGGCCAGTGACATCATCAGTGGGCAGTCGCTGCCGCCGTTCGACAATTCGGCGATGGACGGTTTCGCGCTGCGCGCCAACGGCGCGACGTTCGAAGCCGGTACCGAATTCGCGGTGCAGGGCTGGCAGGCGGCCGGCGATGCCGGTGCCGAGGGCGGCGAGGGTGCCTGGGAAATCATGACCGGAGCGCGCATGCCGGTTGGGCTGGATACGGTGGTGCCCGTCGAGAACGTGGAGATCCTTACCAGCGAGGACGGCCGCCCGACCCGCATTGCTCTGAAGAGCACGGTGAAGCCGGGCCAGAACGTGCGCCTGCGCGGCCAGGATGTGAGCGACGGCGAACGTGTGCTGCAGGCCGGGCAGGTGCTGGACATCAATGCGCGCACCCTGCTGCATGCCATCGGCGTGGGCCAGGTGGCGGTGGTGGCACGGCCGAAGGCGGCGGTGATCGCCACCGGCAAGGAGCTGGTGACCGAGGCGGCGCAGACGCTGGAATCCGGCCAGATCCGTGACAGCAACCGGCCGTATCTGGTGGGCCGCCTGCAGGCCGCCGGTGCCGAGGTGGTCTGGCAGGGCACGGTGGGTGATGACGTGGCCGCGTTCAATGCGGTGCTGGATGAAGCGCTGGCTGCCGGCGCGCAGCTGCTGATCAGCACGGGCGCGGTGTCGGCCGGCCGCTACGATTTCGTTCCCGATGCACTGCGTGGCCGTGGTGCGCGCATCGTGTTCCACAAGGTGGCGATCCGCCCGGGGAAGCCGCTGCTGTTCGCGGTGCTGCCCAATGGCGCGCTGTATTTCGGCCTGCCCGGCAACCCGGTCTCGGCCGCCGTGGGCCAGCGCTTCTTCGTGGAGCCGGTGCAGCGCCGCCTGTTGGGGCTGGCACCGGAAACCGTGTTGCAGCTGCCGCTGCAGGCCGACGTGCGCAAGCCGCCGGGCCTGCGCTTCCACGCGCGTGCGCGGGTGGAAGTGGACGGTCAGGGGCGTCTGAGTGCGCGCGTGCTGTCCGGGCAGGAGTCGTTCCGTTTGATGTCCATGCTGCAGGCCAACGCCTGGGTGGTGCTGGAGGCCGAGGGTGACCTGGCCAGCGCTGGTACCTACGTGCGCGTGCAGGGCTGGGGTCACCATGACCCGGTGCAGCTGGCGAGCCAGGAGTCATGATGAAACAGGTGAATCTGCAGTTGTTCGGTGCGTTTTCGGATCTGGATGCCAGCCGCGAGATCGCGGTGGAGGTGGCCGGTGGCACCGTGGCCGACCTGCGCCAGGCGCTGCGCGAGCTGCTGCCGGTGCGTTGGCCGGACTTCCGTGCCGGCCTGCTGGATTATTCGGCGTTCGCCGACCAGCAACGCGTGCTGCGTGACCACGAGGCGCTGCCCGACGATGGCCGGGTGGCGATCCTGCCGCCGGTAAGCGGGGGCTGAGCCATGAGCGAGAAGATCATCGCCAAAGTGGTGGATCGCGCGCAGGCGTCGATCGATCCGGCTGAGGGCATCGCTGCGGTGTCCGATCCGGGTTTCGGTGGCATCGATGTGTTCATCGGCAAGGTGCGCGACGTCAACATCGGCCGGCCGGTGACCGGGATCACCTACGACCTGTTCGAACCGTTGGTGTTGAACGAGTTCAAGCGGTTGGCCGCCGAGGTCGAGGCGACGTTCGGTCCGAAGCTGAAGCTGTATGTGGCCCATGCCAAGGGCCGGTTGGGCATTGGCGATGTGGCGGTGGTGGTGGCTGCGGGCAGCCACCACCGGGACGAGGCCTTCCGGGCCTGCCGGCAGTTGATCGAGATGGTGAAGCACCAGTGCCCGATCTGGAAGCAGGAGCATTACGAGGACGGCGACAGCGAGTGGAGCGAGGGTTGCAGCCTGTGCCATGCGGACAGCGAACCCGCACATGCCCATGACCATGCGCACGACCACCACCATTGAGTCCGCTGCAGCCACGCATGGTGTGGCTCTACCACCGAATGTCTGGATGGCCGTGGGGTTCAGTAGATCCACGCCATGCGTGGATGCGGCCTTCCCGATGAATCCGGCCGACGCAGCCACGCATGGCGTGGCACTACTGCGATGAGCATCAACGGCATCGTGCTGGCCGGCGGCCTGTCCAGCCGGATGGGGCGAGACAAGGCGCTGCTGCCGTGGCAGGGGCGCACCCTGCTGGAACACATGCGTGGCCTGCTGCTGCAGGCCGGCGCAGAACGGGTGTGGGTGAGCGGCGACTATCCGGCCTTCGGCGGCATCCCCGATCAGGTCGCGCGCTGCGGCCCACTGGGTGGATTGCACAGCGTGGTGCAGCAGATGCCCGATAGCCAGGCCTGGGTGGTAGCGGTGGACACGCCGTTGCTGGCACCGCGGCTGCTCCAACGGTTGGCCGCCGAGGGGCGGGGCGCATGTACGATCTTTGACGGGCATCCCTTTCCCATGCAGTTGAATGTGGACAATGCCACTCGTAGCGTGCTGGCCGCGATGCTGGATGATGCGCAGGGGCCGCGCTCGGTACAGGCCTTCCAGCGTCGCCTGCAGATGCACGTGCTGGCGCTGGAAAGCGTTGACGAAGCCTGCCTGGTCAACTGCAATACCCCCGAACAATGGGAGGATGTTGCGTCATGAAAGTGCAGTTGCAGGACCAATCGGTACGGCTTCGCCTGGACGAGGCCGAACTGGCGCGCCTGCTGGCCGGTGAGTCGGTCGAGAACATGACCCGCTTCGGCGGTATTGAAGGTTGGGGCATGGCGGTGTCGCTGCATGGCGGCGATCAACCGGTGCTGCTCGATGGCGGCACCTTCTGCCGCCTGGTACTGCCGCGCCCGGCCGTCGAGGCCTTGGCGGCGCGGTTGCCGTGCCGGGAGGGCCTGCCCTTCGACATTGCCCTGGAAGATGGCAGCCAGCTTCAGCTGCAGTTCGATGTGGACGTGCGCGACAGCGTGCGCCAGCGCGGGGTGACCCACCGCACCACCGCGCCCTCGGTTTGACATTTGTCAGGGGCACGGCGGAAACCGGCCCCTGATTGATCCAGATCAACCCCGTCGTTGTTGCTGCGCGGCCTAATGGCTGCATGACGACGGGTCACAACTTGAAACGCAGTACCCACGTCATTCCACAGCCTTGGAGCCATGTATGACCGTCGGTAGCGATCCTGTTGTCCGCAGCACTGCCCGTCCGGGTCGCGTCATCAGCGACTGGACGCCGGAAGATCCCGGCTACTGGGAGCGCACCGGCAAGCGGGTCGCTACCCGCAACCTGGTCATCTCGATCCCCTCGCTGCTGCTGGCCTTCTCGGTATGGGTGCTGTTCTCGGCGGTGTCGATCAGCCTGCCGAAAATCGGCTTCAACTTCAGCACCGACCAGCTGTTCTGGCTGGTGGCGCTGCCCAGCCTGTCCGGCGCCACGCTGCGCATCTTCTATTCGTTCGTGATCCCGATCTTCGGCGGCCGCCGCTGGACCGCGCTGTCCACGGCCTCGCTGCTGGCGCCGACGCTCTGGCTCGGCTTTGCGGTACAGAACCCGGCCACGCCGTACTGGGTGTTCGTGGCCATTGCGATCCTGTGTGGGTTCGGTGGCGCGAACTTCTCGTCGTCGATGTCCAACATCTCCTTCTTCTACCCCAAGCAGAAGCAGGGCCTTGCGCTGGGCCTGAACGCCGGCCTGGGCAATGTGGGCGTGTCGGTGGCGCAGGCGGTGATCCCGCTGGTCATCACCGTGGGCGTGTTCGGTGCGCTGGGTGGTGCACCGCAGCCCACGATGGAGGGTGGGGCGCCGTTGTTCCTGCAGAACGCCGGCTTCATCTGGGTGCCGGCGATTGCGCTGTGCGCCATCGCGGCCTGGTTCGGCATGAACGACCTGACCAGCGCCCGCTCGTCGTTCTCCGAGCAGGCGGTGATCTTCCGCCGCAAGCACAACTGGCTGATGTGCTGGTTGTACATCGGCACCTTCGGTTCCTACATCGGTTTCTCGGCCGGCTTCCCGATGCTGGTGAAGAGCCAGTTCCCGGACGTGAACCCGCTGGCCTACGCCTTCATCGGCCCGCTGCTGGGCGCATTGATGCGCTCGGTGGGTGGCAGCATGGCCGACCGCTGGGGCGGCGCACGCCTGACTTTCTGGGTGTTCGCGCTGATGATCGCCGCCGTGTTCGGCGTACTGCACTTCCTGCCCAGTCACGGCCAGGGCGGCAACTTCCATGGCTTCCTGCTCAGCTTCATGGCGCTGTTCGTGCTCAGTGGCATCGGCAACGGCACCACCTTCCGCATGATTCCGGTGATCTTCCGCACCCTGCATGAGCGCTGGTCGGCCAACGACAACGCCGAAGGCAAGGCCACGGCCGCGCACCAGGCCAGCATCGAGTCGGCCGCGGTGGTCGGTTTCTCCGGTGCGATCGGTGCCTATGGCGGTTTCTTCATTCCCAAGAGCTACGGCTCGTCCATCACCTTGACCGGCAGCCCCGACATGGCGCTGTACGGATTCGTTGTTTTCTATGTCACCTGCCTGGCCGTGACCTGGTGGTGGTACTACCGGCGCGGTGCCGAGACACCCTGCTGACGACATGAAAACGCACCGCAGCCAGATGACACACACAGCCACGATGCCGATGTCCGCAAAGGGAGACCCCCGATGAGTTATTTCCTCGATCGCTTGCAGTTCTTCAAGCGTGACCCCCAGACCTTTGCCGATGGCCACGGATTCGCCAAGAGCGAGGGCCGTGACTGGGAAAACAGCTACCGCGCCCGCTGGCAGTACGACAAGATCGTGCGCTCCACCCACGGCGTGAACTGCACGGGTTCATGCAGCTGGAAGATCTACGTCAAGAACGGCCTGGTCACCTGGGAAACCCAGCAGACCGATTACCCGCGTACGCGCCCGGACCTGCCCAACCATGAACCGCGTGGCTGCCCGCGTGGCGCCAGCTATTCCTGGTACCTGTACAGCGCCAACCGGCTGAAGTACCCGCTGATCCGCGGCACGCTGCTGCGCCTGTGGCGCGAAGCGCGCAAGAGCAAGGCTCCGGTCGATGCCTGGGCCAGCATCGTGGAGGACAAGGAGAAGGCGCGTTCGTACAAGACCCGCCGCGGCATGGGCGGCTTCGTGCGCCTGCAGTGGGAAGAGGCCAACGAGATCATCGCCGCCTCCAACCTGTACACGGTGAAGCAGTACGGCCCGGACCGCGTGGTCGGGTTCTCGCCGATTCCGGCGATGTCGATGGTGTCCTATGCCGCCGGCGCGCGTTACCTGTCCCTGCTGGGTGGCGCCTGCCTGTCCTTCTATGACTGGTACTGCGATCTGCCGCCGGCCTCGCCGCAGATCTGGGGCGAGCAGACCGACGTGCCCGAATCGGCCGACTGGTACAACAGCCGCTACATCATCGCCTGGGGCTCGAACGTGCCGCAGACGCGCACGCCCGATGCACACTTCTTCACCGAGGCGCGCTACAACGGCACCAAGACGGTGGCGATCTGCCCGGACTATTCCGAGCTGGCCAAGCTGACCGACCATTGGCTGCACCCCAAGCAGGGCACCGATGCGGCGCTGGCCTTCGCCTTCGGCCATGTGATCCTGCGCGAGTTCCACGTCGATTCGCCCTCGCAGTATTTCCAGGACTACTGCCGCCAGTACTCGGACATGCCGATGCTGGTGCGCCTGGAGCGCCGCGATGACGGCCGCCTGGTGCCGGGCCGTTTCCTGCGTGCCAGTGAACTGGGCGGGCTGGGTGAAGCCAACAACCCGGATTGGAAAACCCTGGCCTACGACGAGAACAGCGGCCAGATCGTGGTGCCCAACGGCTCGATCGGCTTCCGCTGGGGCGAGAAGGGCAAGTGGAACATCGAGGAGAAGGAAAGCAAGGGCGCCGATACGCGCCTGCGGCTGAGCCTGGCCGACGCCCATGAGGGCATCGAGGCGGTCAGCTTCCCGTACTTCGGTGGCATCGAGTCGGAAGGTTGGACCGCCGCGCCGGCCGACGAGGTACTGGAACGCAACATCCCGGTGCGTCGCCTGGCGCTGGCAGACGGTGGCGAGACCCTGGTGGCCACGGTCTACGACCTGCTGCTGGCCCAGTACGGCGTGGACCGTGGCTTTGGCGGCGGCAACGTGGCATCGAGCTTCGATGACATGGTGCCGGGCACACCGGCGTGGCAGGAGCGCATCACCGGCGTGTCGCGCGCCGAGGTGATCGAGATCGCCCGCGAGTTCGCACGTACCGCCGACAAGACCCATGGCCGTTCGATGATCATCGTCGGCGCCGGGATGAACCATTGGTTCCACAACGATATGAACTACCGCGGCCTGATCAACATGCTGATCATGTGCGGTTGCGTGGGCCAGACCGGTGGCGGCTGGGCGCATTACGTGGGCCAGGAAAAGCTGCGCCCGCAGACCGGCTGGCAGCCGCTGGCCTTCGGCCTGGACTGGAGCCGCCCGCCGCGCCACATGAACGGCACCTCGTTCTTCTACTTCAACACCGGGCAATGGCGCTACGAGAAGCTGCAGGTGGACGAGCTGCTGTCGCCGCTGGCGGATGCGAGCAAGTACAGCGGCAGCCTGGCCGACCTCAACCTGCGCGCGGTGCGCATGGGCTGGCTGCCGTGTGCGCCGCAGCTGGACCGCAACCCGCTGCAGCTGGTACGCGAGGCCGAAGCGGCGGGTGTTGCCCCGGCCGACTACGCGCTGGGCAAGTTCAAGGACGGCTCGCTGGACTTCGCCTTCGCCGATCCGGATGCACAGCAGAACCATCCGCGGATGATGTTCATCTGGCGCTCGAACCTGTTGGGTTCGTCGGGCAAGGGCCACGAGTACATGCTGCGGCACCTGCTCGGCACGCGTCATGGCCTGCAGGGCAAGGACCTTGGCGAGATGGGCGCGGTCAAGCCGGAGGAGGTGAAGTGGCGTGACGAAGCGCCGGAAGGAAAGCTCGACCTGCTGGTGACGCTGGACTTCCGCATGTGCACCACCGCACTGTACTCGGACATCGTGCTGCCCACGGCCACCTGGTACGAGAAGGACGATCTCAACACGTCGGACATGCACCCGTTCATCCACCCGCTGTCGAAGGCGGTGGACCCGGCCTGGGAATCGCGCAGCGACTGGGAGATCTTCAAGGAGGTCGCCCGCACCGTAAGCGAAATGGCGCCGGGTGTGCTGGGCGTGGAGAAGGATCTGGTGCTGGTACCGACCCTGCATGACACCCCGAACGAGCTGGGCATGCCGTTCGGCGTGGCTGATTGGAAGAAGGGCGAGTGCGAGGCCATCCCGGGCCAGACCATGCCGTCGATGACGATGGTGGAGCGCGACTACCCGAACCTGTACCGCAAGTTCACCTCGCTGGGCCCGCTGCTGGACAAGCTGGGCAACGGCGGCAAGGGCATGAGCTGGGACACGAAGCACGAAGTCGAATTCCTCGGCAAACTCAACCACACCGTGCACGACGCGGGCGTGAGCCAGGGCCGTCCGGCCATTTCGACCGCGATCGACGCGGCCGAGGTGATCCTGCACCTGGCACCGGAAACCAACGGCCACGTGGCAGTGAAGGCGTGGGAATCGCTGGGCACGTTCATCGGCCGCGAGCACACCCACCTGGCGGTGGGCAAGGAGCACGAGGCGATCCGCTTCCGTGACATCCAGGCGCAGCCGCGCAAGATCATCTCCTCGCCGATCTGGTCGGGCCTGGAAGACGACAACGTCAGCTACAACGCCGGCTATACCAACGTGCACGAGCTGATTCCGTGGCGCACGGTGACCGGTCGCCAGCAGTTCTACCAGGACCACGAGTGGATGATCGACTTCGGCGAGGCCTTCATGGGCTACCGGCCGCCGGTCAACACGCGCACGGTGGAGCCGCTGCTGAACCAGCGCCCGAACGGCAACAAGGAGATCGTGCTGAACTGGATCACGCCACATCAGAAGTGGGGCATCCACAGCACCTACAGCGACAACCTGATCATGCAGACGCTGTCGCGCGGTGGCCCGATCGTGTGGCTGAGCGAGGACGACGCGCGCAGTGCCGGCATCGTCGACAACGACTGGATCGAGTTGTTCAACGTCAACGGTGCGATTGCCGCGCGTGCGGTGGTCAGCCAGCGCGTGATGCCGGGCATGGCGATGATGTACCACGCCCAGGAACGCATCATCAACGTGCCGGGCTCGGAGATTTCCGGGACCCGCGGCGGCATCCACAACTCGGTGACCCGCATTGTGCTCAAGCCCACCCACATGATCGGCGGCTACGCGCAGCTGGCCTACGGTTTCAACTACTACGGCACCTGCGGCACCAACCGCGACGAGTTCGTGATCGTGCGCAAGATGGACAAGATCGATTGGTTGGACGATGAACAAGGAAGTTCGAGTGTCGCGGGCGCAGGACGCGCAGGAGCGACCGATGAGCAGCCTGCTGGTGCTTCGGCATCGGCCAGCAAGGAGGTGGTGTGATGAAGGTCCGTGCACAGATCGCGATGGTGCTGAACCTGGACAAGTGCATCGGCTGCCATACCTGCTCGATCACCTGCAAGAACGTCTGGACCTCGCGCGAGGGCGTCGAATACGCCTGGTTCAATAACGTGGAAACCAAGCCGGGCATCGGCTACCCGAAGGAATGGGAAAACCAGGACAAGTGGAACGGCGGCTGGGTGCGCACCCGCGCCGGCAAGCTGGTGCCGCGTGCTGGCGGCCGCTGGCGCATGCTGGCGAAGATCTTCGCCAATCCGGATCTGCCGCAGATCGACGACTACTACGAGCCGTTCGATTTCGACTACCAGAACCTGCACACCGCCAAGGACAGCCAGCACCAGCCCACCGCGCGGCCGCGTTCGCTGATCAGCGGCGAACGCATGCAGAAGATCGAGTGGGGCCCCAACTGGGAGGAGATCCTGGGTTCGGAGTTCAGCAAGCGCTCGCGCGACTACAACTTCGACCAGGTGCAGAAGGAGATCTACGGCGCCTTCGAGAAGACCTTCATGATGTACCTGCCGCGCCTGTGCGAGCACTGCCTGAACCCGGCGTGCGTATCGGCGTGCCCGTCGGGCGCGATCTACAAGCGCGAGGAAGATGGCATCGTGCTGATCGACCAGGACAAGTGCCGCGGCTGGCGCATGTGCGTGTCGGCGTGCCCGTACAAGAAGATCTACTACAACTGGAAGAGCGGCAAGTCCGAGAAGTGCATCTTCTGCTACCCGCGCATCGAGATGGGTGAGCCGACGGTGTGTTCGGAGACCTGCGTGGGGCGCATCCGCTATCTGGGCGTGATGCTGTACGACGCCGACCGCATTGCCGAGGCCGCCTCGGTGGCCGCCGAGAAGGACCTCTACCAGGCCCACCTGGACATCTTCCTGGACCCGAACGACCCGGCGGTGATCGCTGCGGCGCGCAAGGAAGGCATCCCGGACAGCTGGCTGGATGCGGCCAAGCAGTCGCCGGTGTACAAGCTGGCGATCGACTGGAAGCTGGCGCTGCCGCTGCACCCGGAATACCGCACGTTGCCGATGGTCTGGTACGTACCGCCGCTGTCGCCGATCCAGTCCGCCGCCGAGCGTGGCCGCGTGGGCATGAGCGGCGAGCTGCCGGACGTGGCCTCGCTGCGCATCCCGATGCGCTACCTGGCCAACCTGCTGACGGCGGGTGACGAAGCGCCGGTGGTACGCGCACTGGAGCGTCTGATGGCGATGCGTGCCTGGCGCCGGGCCAAGAACGTGGACGGCGTGGAAGACACCGCCGTGCTGGAGCAGACTGGGCTGAGCATCGCCCAGGTGGAAGAGATGTACCGCTACCTGGCCATCGCCAACTACGAGGACCGTTTCGTGATTCCGACCGGGCACCGCGAGTATGCCAACGATGCCTTCGGCGAGCGCGGCGGCTGCGGCTTCACCTTCGGCAACGGTTGCAATGGTGACAGCCCGGCCGATCTGTTCGGCCAGCGCAAGAGCACCACCTTCGTGGTGGACAAGGGCCCGAACCACCGCCGCAAGGAGGTGGTGTGATGAGCGTGCTCAAGCTGGTCGGGGTGTTGCTGGATTACCCCCGTGAAGAACTGTGGCAGCACGGCGAGGAACTGCTCGCCGCCTGCGACGACCCGGCGCTGAACGCCGCCCGCCGCCAGCAGCTGCGCAGCTTCGTGCAGCAGCTGCTGGACACCGATGCACTGGACGCACAGGCCGCATGGCTGGCCAGTTTCGACCGCGGCCGCTCGATGAGCCTGCTGCTGTTCGAACACATCCATGGCGAGTCGCGAGATCGTGGCCAGGCCATGGTCGATCTGGTCGAGACCTACCGCCGCAACGGCTTCGAACTGGATGCGCGCGAGCTGCCGGACTACCTGCCGCTGCTGCTGGAGTTCCTGGCCCATCGCCCCGGCAGTGAGGCCCGCGAGTGGCTGCACCACATCGGCCATATCGCCGGGATGCTGGCGGCGCGTGCCGCCGAGCGTGAGCTGCCGCACCGGGTGCTGTTCGAGATCCTGGTCGAAGCCGGTGACGGCAAGGCCGATCTGCAGGCGCTGCGCCAGCGTGCCAGCGAAGAAGTCCGCGACGATACCGCCGAGGCCATGGACCGCTTGTGGGAGGAGGAGGCGGTGCGCTTCGGCGCCGAAGCCCCCGCCGAAGACTGCAAGCCGCCCGTGCGTTCGCCGGCCCGTCCTTCGCATCGAGAGGTCCAGCCATGAGTTACTCCCTGCATCAATTCGCCTTCCAGTACTACCCGTACATCGCCGTGGCGGTGCTGCTGTTCGGCAGCTGGGCCCGCTACGACAAGGCCATGTATACCTGGCGCACCGGCTCCAGCCAGATGCTGTCGGACAAGGGCATGCGGATCGGCAGCAACTGCTTCCACATCGGCATCCTGGCCATCCTCGGTGGCCATCTGGTCGGCCTGCTGACCCCGCATGCGGTGTACGAGCACTTCATCACCTCGTCGCAGAAGCAGATGCTGGCGATGGTGGTGGGCGGCGTGTTCGGCGCGCTGTGCTTCATCGGCATCAGCATCCTGTTGGTACGCCGCCTGTTCAATGCGCGGGTACGGGCCACCGGCAGTTTCGGTGACACCCTGGTGCTGGTGCTGCTGTTCGCCCAGCTATGCCTGGGCCTCTACAGCATCCGCATCTCGTCCGGCCACCTGGACGGTGGGGTGATGGTGCAGCTGGCCGAATGGGCGCAGCACATCGTGACCTTCCGCGCCGGTGCCGCCGACTACATCGAGGGCGTCAGCTGGGTCTACAAGATGCATATCTTCCTGGGCCTGACCCTGTTCCTGATCGCGCCGTTCACCCGCCTGGTGCACGTGTGGAGCATTCCGATCAGCTACCTGTGGCGGCCGTACCAGGTGGTGCGCCGCCGCCAGGCCACGCTGCGCTACGGTCCGCGGGAGTAAACCATGGGCAGCCTGCCGAAATTCCTGCCGGTCACCGTGATCGACTCCGCCGCACCGGTGCCTGCCGAGGCGCATTCGCATCACCACGACGCGGCGGAGCAGGGGTCGCGCTCGCTTGGGCAGCCGGCACCCTGCCGGCTGTTCGTGGACGAGACCGCGATCAGCGAGGCCGACATCGCCCGCGAGATGCAGCACCACCGGGCGATGCGCCCGGAACAGTCGCGCGCCGAAGCAGCGCGTGCCCTGGTGGTGCGCGAGCTGCTGCGCCTGGAAGCGCAGCGGCTGGGCCTGCAGGCACCGGAGGGCAACCGGGTAAGCGACGAGGAAGTGCTGATCCAGCAGCTGCTGGAGGACGCGATCGAAGACCGCGTGCCGACCGACGAGGACTGCCGCCGCTACTTCGAGCAGAACCCGGAGCGCTTCCGCTCGCCCGATCGCGTGCGCCTGCGCCATATACTGCTGGCGGCGCCGGCCGACGACGTGGCCGGGCGGTTTGCCGCACGCACCGAAGGCGAGCGGCTGGTCGGACTGCTGAAGGAGTCGCCGCACCTGTTCGCCGATTTCGCCCTGCGCCATTCGCGCTGCCCGTCCAGCAGCGAAGGCGGCGACCTGGGCTGGTTGCAGCGTGGGCAGACCACGCCGGAGTTCGACCGCCAGGTGTTCCGCCTGCGCGAGGGCCTGGCGGGATTCCCGGTGGAATCGCGCTGGGGCTACCACGTGGTCTGCGTCGATGCCCGCGAGGAAGGCCAGCCACAGTCGTTCGAGGCGGTGCTGCCACAGCTGCGTGATTACCTGGAACTGCAGGTACGCCAGCGCGAGGTGCAGGCCTACCTGCTGCAGCTGCAGGAACGCTACCCGGTGCGCGGGCTGGACGAGATCGAAGCCGACGCGGATATCGGCTGACCCCCATTGAACGAGGAGACCCCATGAACCAGGCCCTTGCCCCCGCCAGTGCCGGGCAGCAGCAGCGTGCGCTGTGGCTGAGCACGTTCGCCTTCACCGTGTGCTTCGCGGTGTGGATGATCTTTTCAATCATCGGCATCCAGATCAGCCAACAGCTTGGTTTGAATGACACCCAGTTCGGCCTGTTGATCGCCACGCCGGTACTGACCGGTTCGGTCAGCCGCGTCTTCCTCGGCATCTGGTCCGACCAGTTCGGTGGCCGCAAGGTGATGGTGCTGGTGATGCTGTGTGGCGCAGTGGCCACCTGGATGCTGACCTATGCGCAGACCTACACCCAGTTCCTGATCGCCGCGCTGTGCGTGGGCATCGCCGGCGGCAACTTCTCGGTGGGCGTGGCCTACGTCTCCAAGTGGTTCCCGGCCAGCAAGCAGGGCACCGCGCTGGGCATCTTCGGTGCCGGCAACATCGGTTCGGCGGTGACCAAGCTGCTGGCGCCGCTGGTGATGGTGGCGGCCGGCTGGACCATGGTTGCCAAGGTATGGGCGGTCGCGCTGGCCGTCACCGCGGTCTTGTTTTTCCTCTTCAGCAAGGAAGATCCGTCGCTGGAGCAGCGCCGCCGCGAGGGCGTGAAGCCGGTGCCGTTCGCCGAGCAGATGGCACCGCTGAAGAACCTGCAGGTCTGGCGGTTCTCGCTGTACTACTTCTTCGTGTTCGGTGGCTTCGTGGCGCTCGCGCTGTGGCTGCCGCACTACCTGGTGGGCGCCTACGGCATGGACGTGGGTCATGCCGGCATGCTGGCGGCGTGCTATTCGATCCCGGCCAGCCTGTTCCGCGTGGTCGGTGGCTGGATGTCGGACCGGATGGGCGCGCGCCGGGTGATGTACTGGACCTTCGGCGTGTCGGCCATCTGCACCTTCCTGCTGGCCTACCCGGATACCGAGTACGTGGTGAAGGGTATCCATGGCCCGATCCACTTCCATCTGGCCATCGGCGTGGTGATGTTCACCGTGCTGGTATTCGTGCTGGGCTTCTTCATGTCGCTGGGCAAGGCGGCGGTCTACAAGCACATTCCGGTGTACTACCCGCAGCACGTGGGTGCGGTGGGCGGTGTGGTCGGCATGATCGGCGGCCTGGGTGGCTTCATCCTGCCGATCGTGTTCGGCGCATTGAACGATGCCGTGGGCATCTGGAGCAGCTGTTTCATGCTGCTGTTCGTGCTGGTGGCGGCTGCACTGGCATGGATGCACTTTGCGATACGCCGCATGGAACGCCGTCACTTCCCGCAGATCGACCGCGAGACCGACCTGCCCGAAGCCATCGATGCGGCCGCCGCCGAGCGGGTGCGCGGCAGGTGAAGGGGGGGCCGGCCAGCGGCCGGCACTACCGGAACGGTGCGCGGTGGGTGGAGGGGGTTGCCGGCCAGCGGCCGGCACTACCGGGTAGCGGGCGAAAGGGTAGTGCCGGCCGCTGGCCGGCATGAACCCACCGATGCGCCACGCTTGATTTCAATCAGGGCCACGCGAAGAGGAACGCCCGAAGATGGCTGCCATGAGCTTCCACGTCGATGAGAGTGAGGACACTGCGCTGCAGGCAGCATTGCTGCGGCAGCCCCGGCATGTGCTGTTCCCGGCGGCTGACCAGTTCAGCACCGGCTTTGGCGAAAGCGGCTGGCGCGCCGCCGTGCGCGCCAGCAATGAGCACCTGATCCCGCGTGGCTTGACGCTCGGCTTCCAGGCCGGTCGTGGTGGTCGCGATGTGCCGCCACAGGCGTATCTGGACACCTTGCTGCTGGCCCTGCAGCTGCAGGCCGATGCCCTGGCCGAGGACCGCGAAGTGGTGGCGATGGTGTTGCAGCTGGGATTGGCGGAGACATTGCCGCCGCCGCAGCTGGGCCAGCTGCTGGACGCCGTGCCGCAGCACCTGCGCACGGTGGCGCGGCCGCAGGTGGAAGTGCGGCTGGACGCCGGCAGCGCGCTGTCACCGGCGCAGCTGCGCGCGGTGGGGTGCACCCGCCTGAACGTGATCGACCGTGCCGATGCGCCGGGGCCGACCCTGCTGGCACAGGCGCGGCAGGTCGGCTTCACTGCGCGCTACTACCAGCTGCGCATTCCCGCCAGTGAGGACACCGGTTTCATCGAGCGTCTGCATGAGGTGCTGGCCGAGGCACCCGAGCGCATCCTGCTGCCGGCACCGTGCGCGCTGCCGCAGCGTCCGTCGGCAGCGCATTGGCTGCAGGCCTGGCGCCTGCTGCGCGATGCCGGTTATGAACCCATCGGCGGTGACCACTACCAGCGTGGTGACCTGCCCAATCCGCATGGGCCCGGCGATGGCCAGCGCCACTGCGACCTGGCCGGCGTGCCGCGCCGTGACCGCAGTGATTTCATCGGGCTTGGCCTGTCCGCCTGCAGCCAGATCGGCGAAGTGTTCTATCGGCTGGAGGACGAGCTGGGCGAATGGCGGGCGCGATTGCAGTCCGGTCACATGGGCGTGGCCGCGGGCCTGATCCTGTCCGAGGACGAGCGGATGGCGGCCGAGGTGGCACAGAGCATCGCCTGCGACCATGCCCTCGATGCGGCCGCCTTCGAGTGGCGTAATGATGAACCCTTCGAGGAATGCTTCGCCGAACAGCTGCCGGCGCTGTCGCCGCTGCTGGCGCGCGGCTGGGCGCAGTGGGATGCACGTGTGCTGCGGCTGGCCGAAGAAGGGCGGTTGCTGTGGCGTATGATGGCCGCATGCTTCCGGCCGGCGGCCGCCATCGCTTGAGTCCTGCCCCGATGTCTTCAACTCCGCCTTCCCAGGGTCGCCTCGGCCGGGCCACGCCGAACCCCGCCGCCGCCGATGATGGCGACGCGCTGCACTTCTGCAGTACCTGTGCATTTTCCGATGCCTGCATGTCGCAGGGTTACGACAAGATCGCGCTGGGTGACCTGCATGTGCTGGTCGACCACGTCGGTCCGTTCCATGCCGGCGACTACATCTTCCGCGCCGGTGAGTCGTTCGATTCGATTGCTGCGGTGCGCGCCGGTATGGTCAAGACCTTCGTCGATGACAGCCAGGGCAACGAGCAGGTGCTGGGCTTCAGCCTGCCGGGCGAAGTGATCGGCCTGAATGCGATTCACGGCTCGCGCTTCCCCTGCAATGCGGTGGCGCTGGACACCGTGCACCTGTGCCGCATCTCGTTCCCCAAGCTGAGCCTGCTGGCCACACGCATGCCGGGGCTGCAGGCCAAGCTGTTCAGCCTGCTCAGCGCGGAGATCGGCAAGGTCGCCACGCTAGCCGCGAATCACCGTACCGAAGAGCGCATGGCGGCGTTCCTGCTCGACATGTCCGAGCGTTACGCGCGGCGCGGTTTTTCCGCCACGCGCTTCAACCTGACCATGGCGCGTACCGAGATCGCCAACTACCTGCGGATGGCGCCGGAAACCGCCAGCCGCGTGCTGCGCCGCCTGAGCGATGATGGGATCATCGCGGTGAAGCAGCGCGAGATTCTGCTGCTGCAGCCCGAGCGCCTGGCGGCGCTGGCGGTGGCCGACGAATCCGATTCGAACTGAACCTGGCCGGGAGCCGACGATGAAACGCGCTGGACTGTTGTTGCTGGGACTGCTGGCCACGCTGCCAGCCTGGGCGGCCGACCTGACGGTGTCGGCGGCATCGAGCCTGACCGAGAGCTTCCGCGAACTCGGCGCCGCCTATGAGAAGGCGCACCCGGGAACCAAGGTCGATTTCAACTTCGCCGCCTCAGGCGTGCTGCTGCAGCAGATCAGTCGTGGCGCGCCGGTGGACGTGTTCGCCTCGGCCGATGAAACCACGATGGACCAGGCCCAGCAGCAGGACCTGCTGGCGGCCGGTACCCGCGAGGTGTTCGCGGTGAACGCGCTGTGGGTGGTGGTGCCGCCGCAGGCCAAGGCCGCGCCGCGTACCCTGAAGGACCTGGCCGGTGGCAGCGTGCAGCGCATCGCACTGGGCAACCCGGACAGCGTGCCGGTCGGCCGCTACGCCAAGGGCGCGCTGGAAGCGGCGGGCCTGTGGCCGTCGGTGCAGGGAAAGACCATCACCACGCAGAACGTGCGCCAGTCGCTGGATTACGTCGCGCGCGGTGAAGTGGACGCCGGCTTCGTCTATGCCACCGATGCGCAGGCAATGCCCGACCGCGTGCGCCGCGCTTTCGCGGTGCCTGTGGCGGGGCGCATTGCCTATCCGCTGGCGGTGACCAAGGCCAGTACGCAACCGGCTGAAGCCAAGCGCTTCACCGCCTTCGTGCGTTCGGCACAGGGCCAGGCGATCCTGGCCAGGCACGGGTTCGGCAAGCCCTGAGGCATGGATCTCGACTGGAGCGCACTGGGGTTGTCGCTGAAGGTGGCCGGCTGGGCCACCGCGATCAATCTTGTAGTGGGCGTGGCGCTGGGCGCACTACTGGCGCGGCGGCGATTTCCCGGCCGCGAGCTGCTGGATTCGCTGCTGACCCTGCCGATGGTGCTGCCACCGACGGTGCTGGGCTATTACCTGCTGGTGCTGATCGGCCGTAACGGACCGATCGGTGCGTGGTTGCAGTCGTGGTTCGGCATCAACCTGGTGTTTACCTGGCAGGCGGCAGTGATCGCTGCGGCGGTGGCCTCGCTGCCGCTGGTGTTCAAGCCGGCACGCGCGGCGTTCGAGGAAGTGGACGGACAGCTGGAGCAGGCCGCACGTACGCTTGGTGTGTCCGAAGCGGCGGTGTTCTTCCGCATCACGCTGCCGCTGGCCTGGCGCGGCATCCTCGCCGGCCTGCTGCTGGCGTTTGCACGTGCGATGGGCGAGTTCGGCGCGACACTGATGGTGGCAGGCAGTATTCCGGGCCGCACGCAGACGTTGTCGATCGCCATCTACGAGGCGGTGCAGGCCGGTCAGGACGGCAAGGCCAACGCGCTGGTGATCCTGACCTCGGTGGTGTGCATCGTGATCCTGCTGCTGGCCGCACGGTTGGTGGGCGGGCGTCGCCGGGAGCTGCGTGATGTGGCTTGATCTGCAGGTCCAGCGTCGGCTGCAGGCGGCCGGCCAGGATTTCGTGTTGGACGTATCGCTGCAGTGCACGCAGCGGCAGGTGGTGCTGTTCGGGCCCTCGGGCGCGGGCAAGAGCCTGACGCTGAAGGCGGTGGCCGGGCTGCTGCGGCCGGGCCAGGGCCACGTGCGCCTGCAGGGGCAGACCTTGTTTGACGCGGCGGCCGGCGTGGACCTGCCGCCGCAGCGCCGCCGGCTGGGCTACGTGTTCCAGGATTACGCACTGTTCCCGCACCTGAGCGTGCGCCAGAACGTGGCGTTCGGTCTGCAGAAGGGCTGGTTGAATCCGCGCGCCGGGCAGCGCTTCGAAGCGGTGGAGCAGTGGTTGCACGCATTCCGCATCGACACGGTCGGTGATCTTCTACCGTCACAGGTATCCGGGGGACAGCGCCAGCGCACTGCACTGGCACGGGCCCTGGTGACACAGCCGCAGGCGCTGCTGCTGGATGAGCCGTTCTCCGCGCTGGACCATGATCTGCGCCAGCACCTGCGCCAGGAGCTTGAGACCGTGCTGGACAAGACTGGTATTCCGTTGCTGTTGATCAGCCACGACCCGCAGGATGTGGCCATGTTCGGCCAGCAGGTAGCACGCGTGGTGGATGGTCGCATCGTCGGCGGTTGACCCGCGATGGACGCACTGGCGATGAATGGCTACATCTGATGGTAGTGCCGGCCGCTGGCCGGCAACCATGGAATCCGGAGCAGCCGGCCAGCGGCCGGCTCTACCAGTTCAGGGGTTCAGCGACGCACAGGCGATGGTTGACTACAGCTGATGGTAGTGCCGGCCGCTGGCCGGCAACCACGGAATCTGGGGCAGCCGGCCAGCGGCCGGCTCTACCGTTCCAGGGTTCGTGCGGTCCAGTGGTGATGGATCAATACAATTCGCAGTGCGTGCGGCCTTCGCTCCGCAGTGCGTTCCAGTGCCCTTCGCCACCGATGGCATCGATGGCCTCGCGCACCGCGCCTTCCAGGTGGCTCTTGTTGCCGCACAGGTAGAGATGCCCACCGCGGGCCAATACATCGCGCACTTCGGCGGCGCGCTGCTGCAGCACATGCTGCACATAGACCTTTTCGGCGCCATCGCGCGAGAACGCGGTATGCAGGCCGGCCAGCACACCGCGCGCGTGCCAGTCCTGCAGCTGTTCGCGGTACAGGTAATCGTGCTGGCTGTGCTTCTCGCCGAACACCAGGTGCACTTCGCGTTCGCAGACACCGGCCTGCAGCTCCTGCATCAGGCCCATCAACGGTGCGATGCCGGTGCCGGTGCCGACCAGCAGCAGCGGTGCCTCGCCGGTATCGGGCAGGTGGAAGCCGGGATTGGAGCGGCAGTACACCCGAGCGGTATCGCCGCCGTGCAGCAGACTGCCTGTGGCGGTGCCAAAGCGCTCGCGACCGCGCAGGGTGTAGCGCACTTCGCGCACGCACAGGCTCAGCTGGTCGTCGCAGGGGTGCGAGGCGATGGAATAGGCGCGCGGCAGGCGCGGTGACAGCAGTTCGCGAAGGCGGGCCAGCGGAATGCTGTCCGGGGTGGCGTGGTCCTGCAGTACGTCCAGCAGGTCCAGGCCGTGCAGGTAGGCTTCCAGCTCGCGCTTCTGGCTGACCTTCAACAGGCTCTTTAGAACGTCGCTGCCACCGAGCTTGGCCAGTTCGCGCAACACGCCCTTGCTCAGCAGGCGCAGCTCCCGATCATGCAGCGCAGCCACAGCGGCGGTGTCGCCGTACCAGGTGGCCAATGCCTGCAGCAGGGCAGGGTCGTTCTCGGGTACCACGTGCAGGGTGTCGCCGGCGCGGTAGGCCATTCCACTGCCGGCAATGTCCAGTTGCAGGTGCCAGGCAGCCGGGTCGCTGCTGTTCAAGCGGCGGCGTTCGAGAATGGGGGCGGCAAAGGCATTGTCTTCGCCATAGGCAGTGACCTGCAGGTGCAGGTCCTGGCCAGCGTTCGCGTCACCATCCAGCACCTGGCCCAGCACCGGCTGCCATTGCTGGAAGAACTGCTCGTAGGCCAGGTCGGCATCGACGCGATGCAGCAATGGCTGCGCCTGGCGCTCGCTCAGCGCCGCATCCAGTGCCTTGGTGAAGCCGCAGAAGCTGGGGTAGCCGGTGTCGCCGAGGCCGAACACTGCATAGCGCAGGCCGCTCAGTGTCGGAGTCTGGCGCAGGGTTTCAAAGAATTGTTCGCCGTTGGCCGGCGGTTCGCCATCGCCGAAGGAACTGGAGATCGCCAGCAGTACATCGCCGTGGCCGAGACTGGCCACGTCGATATCGTTGAACGGGAGCACCTGCGGCGCGTGCGGCTGCAGGTCCGCGCCCAGGCGCTGGGCCAGGGCGCGGGCATTGCCCGACTCGGACGCGAAACCCACCAGCAGGCGGCTGAAGGGCGTACTGGTCGGGAGGGCGTTCACGCGGCCTCGTAGAAGTCGTCGAACTTTTCCTTGCTGAACTCGACCAGGTCGTAGTTCTGCATCAGGTCGTTCACCACGCGGCGGATGCTGATGTACGAGGTGATGTTGCCGTCGGCGTCGAACAGCGGTTGCACGGTGGTGTCGACCACGTAGAGCACGCCACCCTTGCCGAGGTTGGGCACGATGCCGGTCCAGGTCTTGCCGGCCTTGATGGTGTCCCACATGTCCTTGTAGACCGCCTTGGGCACATCAGGATGGCGCACGATGCTGTGCGGCTGGCCGATCAGCTCCTCGCGCGCGAACCCGGTGAGCGTGCAGAACAGGTCGTTGGCGTAGGTGATGTTGCCCTGCAGGTCGGTGGCGGAGATCACCATGACGTTCTGCATGGCATTCAGCAGCTGGGCGTTGTCGGGGGTGTAGCTCATCGCAGGTCCTTTGGATGCCGGTGACGCCGGCGTATTGGGTTCCTGCATAGAGATACGCCCGCGCAGCGGCGGGCGGATTGACATTGATCAAGCGGGTGGCTGGATTGGCTGCGACCGGGTGTCGCAGGGTGCGTTCACTGCTGCAGGGGAAAGCCGATCGTCTCGTGGCAATGCCGCATCAGGTGGCGGCCTCCCTCATTGATGTGCAAGGTGTCCGCGTCACCGAAGAACCGCAGCAGCGCTCCCCCGGTCGTACTGCCTGCATGCGCGGAGCGCCTGGCTGCCGATGGCAGAAACGGATCAGCTCGCGGATCGTGTCCGCCAGGCAGATCCGCACGTGCAACGGCGCCTTCGATCATCAGCTGGGCACATGCGCCTGCCAGATAGGCGTCTGGTTCGCGCTGCCCGCCGCGCCGAGGGTGTCCTGCCAATGCGGTGGCGATATGCTGGAACTCATGGGCGGTGGTGGCGATCACGCGCCTGCGCAGCGAGTCGGTGTCGGGGCCGGAGGGAAACCAGAAGCTGACCATCTGACCCGGCGGCTCTGGTCCCGGCAGCTGTCGCCAGATGCCGCCTCCGTCACTTACGATCGTGAGCTGATAGCGCATTGGTGTCCGTTCCTGCCCATTGGCCTGGAGCGGCAATCCAGCGGATCGTGCGGCGGCCTCGCAGAGCCGCGACGCCTGCATGACTGAAAGCGCTCGATCTTGCCAGAGGACTCGAGTTGTGACGGATGACCACCCGCACTCGATGGATCGATTGGGATACTCCGAGCTTTCCGGGCCGGGTAGCACCGACACTGTGCTGATCTTCAGATGTGAGGAAGGGCCTCGCAGCAGGGTGGCATACCCTCCATCGGGACTGACCAGGTTCCGGGGAGGCAGCTGGATGGATTGGCACGCACTTGTGGCCAGAAGGATTGCCGCCAGCCCAGCATAGAGCCCGAGGGGGAGGCCCGGTTGGGCACGCCTGGACTGATGGCGCTGCATCAGGGGGTCAGCCCGCATTGATACGGCGATGGATACTTCGTACAGACTTGAAAGTCCGAGACTGAGGCCGCCTTGGTGGCTCCGCCGTATCGTGAGGCCGCCGCGATGGTGTTTGGTCCAGGGGCTGCACTTACATCGAATGTTGCGAGGTCGTACCTCAACTCGGTCGCTGGACCGGACGCGGATGCGGCCCACGCGTTCACTCCATCCGGATCGACAAGCCGGAGGATGGTTCCTGTTCGATGCCATTGGAACAGCTTGGCGGCGATGGTGGCTCCTTGCCGGCCATCAAACAGCAGCAGGGTTACAGACCCATTGGCCGGGAAGGCTATGGATGAACCCGAGACGTCGATTTCGAACTGCGCGGCGTCTGGTACTTCTGATGTCGACGCCAGCAGAATCCGCTCGAACCAAGGTAGGCCGTCGCGTTCGCCTCCGCCGATCTTGCCTCCAATCCTGCCTTCCATCCGGCACTTCTTGGTTTCTTCGCACGATGCGCTCAACTGCCACTCCATTGGCCCGCAGCCAGTAGAGGTGAGGGTGATACCGACAGCTGCCACGATAATTCGTAGATTGCTCATTGGTATTCTCCATGTTGGACTTCGATTGACCGATCAGCTCAACCTGCTGTTTCGGCAATCAATCCGTATCGGCTCAGGCTCGATCAGGCAATCGGAATTGTTTCAAATACCTCCAGTAGTTGGTTCGGAGCCACATTTGACGCGCCAGACAAATGCACAGTTCGTGCCAATGGCGACACTTGTGTCTCCAGTCGCACCACGTGGTGGAGGCGCTTCTGCGTCAGCCCATCAGGTAACGCAACACGCCGGCCGACACCACGCCGATCAGCACCGTGGGCAGCATTGAAAAGCGCGTGGCGACGAGTAGCGTGATGGCGAGCGCGGCCAGATCAGCCGGCTTGTCGGCAACGAAGTCCGGGGCGATCACCGAGATCAGCACGCAGCCCGGCGCGGCTTCCATCACCGTTACCGCGCGCTTGCTCAGCGTGCGGTTGCGCAGGGCGAGGAAGCCGACGATGCGGGTCAGGTAGGTGGCGGCGGCCATCAGCACGATGGTCAGCACCGAGGTCCAGTGGATCAGTCCGTTGAAGATCATGCCGGGTCCTCCGCCAGCAGCCAGGCCGCGGCCAGGCCGGCCAATGCGCCGCTGGCCACGTACCACGCGCCCGGGATCAGCAGATAGGTGGCCGCGGCCACCACCAGGCTGACCAGCCACGGGCGCGCGGCCTTCATGCCCTGCCACATGCCACGCAGCAGCACCAGGAACACGGCCGGGAAGGCCATGTCGAAGCCGTAGGCGTGGATGTCGCCCAGCATCGGCCCAACGATCGCGCCCAGCGCGGTGCAGGCCACCCAGACCGTGTACAGGCCTGCCGACACGCCCAGGTAGTAGGAAAGGCTGAAGCCGAGCGCACGGCGGCGCGCATCGGCCACGCCCATCGCCCAGCTCTCGTCGCACATGAAGAACAGTGCCGGCAGCACGCGGCGGCGCGGCAGGTGCTGCAACAGCGGGGCCAGGCTGGCGCCCATCAGCAGGTGGCGGCTGTTGACCAGCGCGGTGATCGCCACGATCAGCGCGATATGCGGTGGCGAGGTCCACAGTTCGACGGCGGCGAATTCCGAGCCGCCGGCGAAGTTGAGGCCGGTCATCAGCGGCACTTCCAGCGCGCTCAGGCCCTTCTGGGCGGCCTGGGCACCGAGCACCAGGGCGAAGGGAATGAAGCCGATCATCACCGGTACGGCGGCGCGCAGGCCGCGCAGGAATTCGGCGCGCGGGGCGGTATCGCAGGTATCGGGCAGGGGGAGGGTGGTACGGGCGTCCATCGAACGGCACAACGAGGTGGGGGTGGCCCATGCTAGCGGCCTGATCGCGAAATCGGGTTGCGTTGATGCCATTCGATTCGGGAATATTGAGATTCCATGCGGCCAATGTCGCCAACGGTGAAATTCCATGCAGTACCAGCTCGACAACCTTGATCGCCGCATTCTCGACGCCCTGCAGCGTGACGGACGCCTGCAGAACCTGGAGCTGGCCCGGCAGGTGGGCCTTTCGCCCTCGGCCTGCCTGCGGCGGGTGCGGCTGCTGGAGGAAGGCGGCTACATCGACCGCTACGTTGCCCTGCTGAATGAGGCCAAGGTGGGGCGTGGCTTCACGGTGTTCGTGCGGGTCTGGCTGCGCGGGCAGGACGAGGACACCACCAATCACTTCATCAACAGCATCAAGTCTTTCCCGGAAGTGCTTGAATGCCATCTGATGGCGGGCGACTGCGATTTCCTGCTGCGGGTGGCGGTGGCGGATCTTGATGCCTACCGGCAGTTCCAGATGCAGCACCTGAACCGGATTGCCGGGGTGCAGAACACGAAGACCGAGATTCCGATGCAGCGGATCAAGCAGACCACCCAGCTGCCGCTTTGAGGGATGGGGTTTGCGGCCGGGTTGCACCCGGCACCCGCGGTAGTGCCGGCCGCTGGCCGGCAACCTCAGGAGCAACGGCCGAAGCAACAGCGTGCATTCCGTGGGATGGCGGGGTGGGTCCGGTTGCAGGGGACGCTGCAAGTACGTCCATGTAAGCTCGGTCGCCGCATCCATGCGGCTCACGCCCCCCGCAACCGAACCCACCCCGCCTTCGACAGATTTCCGCGATCTGTCGGAACGGCATGAGCTGCTCTTGGTGGGTGTCGACCTTGGTCGACACGTTTTGGCCGGCACGGGGTTGGATCCCGTTGCTGCGCAACGGGCTCTGACCCCACGCCTGGAGGATATGGTCTGTTCGATTCTTTGATGCCTGATCCGTGACTGGCTCCAGGAAGGCTGGCCCGACGGTCGGCCGCGGGCAGCGGTCATCGCAATGACATGTGCCCCCGGTACGGTTTGAGCCCGCTTGCTGGTCGTGCGCGGGCCGGGGTTCCGGTCGTGGCGCGCGTCCACTGCAGCTGCTGTCGCTGCCGAGGGTCATGTGTTCTACGTCAGGGGGCTGAATGGACACCATGCGGTCAGAACTTGGAAAGTGGCCATCGCCGCATGGCTGCTGCTGTCCTTTGCCGCTGCCGCGCAGGACGGTGTTCATGCCTACGACATCCCTGCGCAGCCGCTGGAACAGGCGGTCGAGCGCTTCAGTGTCATCAGCGGGTGGTCGGTGATGTACCCGGGCGATCTTGCCGCCGGCCGTAGCAGCCATGCGCTGCGCGCCAGCCTTGCGCCGCTGCCTGCCTTGCAGATGCTGCTGCAGGATTCCGGTATCGAGGCCGAGGTGATCGGCGAGCAGCGCGTGGTGCTGCGCCGGGGCACGCCCGCGGCAGCCGAACCCGGTATTGGCGCCGAGCTCCCGGATGCCGAGCGTCGGCGACGCTATGGCGGCCTGCAGCAGCGGCTGCGTGCGGCGTTCTGTGACGACCCCGAGATCGCGCCCGGCCGCTATGCCGCAACGCTGCGCTTCCGCGTCGACGGCGAAGGCCGGGTGCAGCAGCCCGAGCTGCTGTCGGGTAGCGGAAGTGCCCGCCGCGATGCGCGCCTGCTTCACGCGCTGCACGGCCTGGTACTGGCGCCCGATGCCGCCGCGCTGCCGCAGCCGGTGACGCTGCAGATCCGACCTTCCGGCACCGACCACGACTGTGGCCGGCGCGCGCCCCTTCCATGACTTCAAGGATTCGAACATGAGCAACGGTACGGCTGGGGCAGTTGACCTGATGGACCACCTTCTGGGGGCCTACGACGAGCTGAAGCGCCGCCTGGTACGCAAGCTGGGCTCGGAAGAACTGGCCGGGGATGCACTGCAGGACACCTGGATGCGCCTGAGTGCGCGCCGTGACCGCCTGGATGCGGTGCAGAACCCCGCGGCCTACCTGCTGCGCATGGCGATGAACACGGTGATCGACCGCCAGCGTGCCGACCACCGCCTGCTGAGCCTGGAAGAGGTGGATACGCTGATGGAGATGGCCGACCCGGCACCGGGCCCGGCGCAGGCGGCCGAACTGGATTTCGCGCTGGAAGACATGGTCGGCCTGCTGCAGCGCATGCCCGAGCGCCGACGCCGCATCCTGCTGGCGATCCGCGTCGATGGCCTGCAGCAGCGCGACGTCGCCGACCAGCTGGGCGTGTCGCTGCGGCTTGTGCAGCGCGAGCTGAAAGCGGCCCAGGACTACCTGGCCGAGCGCAGTGGACAGGGGCGTCAGGTGCGGTTCTGAGCGACGGCATCCGTCTACACTTTGACGCCGAGCAGAACCCCGCAGCGTGCGGGTCCGGCATGAGCCCCCATGGATCCTGACGATCGCCCGCAACGCCCGCTGGATGCCGTCGAGCGTCAGGCCCACGCGTGGGTGGTGCGGCTGACCTCGGGCGAGGCCACCGCCGCCGATGGGCGCAGGTTCCGCGAGTGGTGCGAGGCTGATCCGCGTCATCGCGAAGCATTCGGCCGTGCGCGCCGGCAATGGGAGCAGGTACGCCTGGCAGGCGAACAGCTGCCCGCCGCTGCGCGCCAGCCGGTCGCGCCGACGCCGTCCCAGCGCTGGAGCCGGCGCGCCTTCCTGGGCGCCGCGATTGCCGCACCGGCCAGCCTGGTGGTGGTGGCGGCGATCCGCCCGCCGCTGGGGCTGTGGCCCTCGGTGACGGCGATGGCGGCCGATTTCCACACCGGCACCGGTGAGCGACTGCAGATCGCGCCCTTGCCGCTGCTGAAGATCGAACTGGATACGCAGAGCAGCCTGCGCCGTCGTTCGGACACGCAGGGCGAAGGCTTCGAGCTGGTGCAGGGCCAGGCCGCGATCGAAACCCAGGCAGGCCTGCGCCTCGCCCTGTTCGCGGGGCCGGGCTGCGTGATCGCCGATGAAGGTGCGGTGCGCCTGGACGTCCGCAACACCCACGGCCAGGTACGGGTGACCTGCCTGCAGGGCAGCGCCCGCATCGAGCACCCGCAGGGCCGCCTGCAGCTGCAGGCGGGCCAGCAGACCCAATACGACGAGCGCCTCAGTGGCGTGGTGGCCGAAGCCCTGGCCTCGGAAGTGAGCGCCTGGACCGAGGGCATGCTGGTGTTCCGTCGCGCTCCATTGCGCGAGGTGGTGGATGAAATCAACCGCTACCGCCGCGGCAAGGTGCTGCTGGGCGAATCGGCATTGGCGCGGGCCCCGGTCAGCGGTCGCTTCCGCATCGATGATCCGGACGCGGCGCTGGAGCAGCTGCGACTGACGATGTCGCTGGATCTGCGTCGCTTTCCGGGTGGCATTGCCGTCCTTGGTTAGATGAAGACGCTGGCCGTGCGCGCCGTGCAGGGCTGTTGCAAGCAAGGAGACGCCAAGGATGCGCAACGAGACCATCGGTGTGCTGGATCTGCGCCGCAACCTGTCGGCGCTGCTGGAAACCACGCAGCGACGGCCTTTGATGGTGCATCGCTATGGATCGCCGTGGGTGTGCGTGGTATCCGATGCGCAATGGCAGCAACAAGCAGTGCTGCTTGAGTTCGATCCGCAGTCACACCCGTTGGCGATGCTGCTGCGCCTGCAACAGCAGGCTGTGCCGTTGCCCGAAAGTGGCGTGTTGCCGCCGGCGGCGATCGCCCGTGCGCTGCTGCTGGCAGACATGCATGGCATCGATGATCTTCCGCAGCTGCACGAGCAGGTTCAGCAGCAGCGCCTGTGGCACTGGTTTGTGGCCGGCGGCCATGGCGTGATGGACGGCTGGCAGCTGCCAGCGCTGCGTGTCGCGATGGCGTCATGGCTGGATGACGCAGGCATGACCGATGTGCTGGCGGCGTTCGCGCAGCGCAGCGACGTGGCGGTGCTGGCGCGGCGATGCGGTGGCGACGCACCACGGCTGGATCGCGAAACCTGCAGGCGGATGACGTTGCTGTGACGCTGCGGATGAAGCGCCACCCAGTGCACAGAGTTGCATTCGCGTTGTCGCTTCACCTGCCTTGTCGACGTCTTCTGCAGAGTACGGCGCACCACGCGTCGCGGAGCACAGGCGGCGCTGATGGCAGACAGTCGCAGGATCAACATGCTGGAACTGGATCGCCACCTGAGCCAGTCGCTGGAACAGGCGCGGCATGCACCCTTGAACGTGCAGCGCTACGGGCATTCATGGGTCTGGGTTCTGTCCAGCGACGCCTGGGCCGACGCCGCGCGCTGGGCTGCACTGGACAGTTCGTCGCATCCGCTGCTGGCATTGCGCAGGGCGCTCGACCCGCAACTGCGGCCCTGGCCCGAATGTGCGGCGGCGCTGCTGCCGCTTGAGGCCGGTGATGTGCGCGTGCTGCAACGCGCGGCATTGCTGGTGGTGATGCGCGGCCTGAACAGCGCGCAGCGCGTGTACGACGACCTGCGCTACCACCAGGCCTACCGGCAGTTCATCGGCCTCGACCACGGCACGGCCTGGTCGCCGATGCAGTGCGTACGCCTGTTGCAGGCCTGCGCACATCCACTGCTGCGGGCCTGTATCGACGACACGCTGGGCAGCCTTCCATCTCCGTTGCTTGAAGCGGCGTGTGCGCCAGCGGTACGTGCTGCACCGCTGCAGGCACAGCCGCAGCGAATAGCAGGCGGATGTTTATCGTACTGACACATGCACCGCTGACCATGGCGCAGCGGTCTCTTCCAGGATGACGAGGGCGGAACAATGGCAAGGCAGGTGGGTGGTCGCAGGGCTCGGCAGCAGGGCTTCAGCCTGATCGAGATCATGGTGGTGGTGGTGATCATCGGCATTCTCGCGGCATTGATCGTGCCGCGGTTGATGGACCGTCCCGACCAGGCGCGCGTGGTGGCGGCGCGCCAGGACATCGCGGCGCTGATGCAGGCGTTGAAGCTGTTCAAGCTGGACAACGGGCGCTACCCCAGCGCCGAACAGGGCCTGCAGGCGCTGGTGAAGCCGCCGCAGGGCAGCGGTGCGATGCCGGTGACACCGTATCTGGATCGCCTGCCGAATGACCCATGGGGCCATCCGTACCAGTACCAGATTCCCGGAACCCATGGCGACATCGATGTGTTCTCGCTGGGTGCGGACAGCAAGCCCGGTGGCGACGCCGGGAACGCGGACATCGGCTCCTGGCAGCTGTGAGGCGTGCAGATGACAGCCCGGACGCGTTCGGTCCCGTGCACCCGCCAGCGCGGCATGGCGGTGATCGTCGCCATGCTGGTGGTGGCATTGGTGGCGGTGATTGCCACTGCACTGCTGACCCGGCAGTCGGCACAGCTGCGTGCGCTGCGTGGCGACCAGCTGCGTGCGCAGGTGCGCATGGCGGTCGATGCCACCCTGGAGCGCGCGGCGCAGCAGCTGCGTGACGATGTAAAGGAGCAGTTGACCACGGTGCGCAGCGGCCGTTGGGCGCGTCCACTGACGCTGCAGGCGCCGCTGCCGGTGCAGCTGCAGCTGGTCGATGCACAGTCCATGTTCAACCTGCGCAACCTGCTGGCCTATGGCAAGCCGGACCCGGAGGCACGGCGCGCGTTCATCGCGCTGTGTGCCGGGCAGGGCCTGGGGCAGGGTGCCTGTGCATCTGCTGCCGATCACATCCAGGCGAGGCTGCGTGATGGCGACCTGCAGGCGCAGGCGCCGTTGCCGCGTGAATCGCTGATCGAGCAGGCCCTGGCGGGCGCCGACCCAGTGGCGGTGCAGGCACTGGCACGGCGCACCGTGGTGCTGCCGGCCCAGACCCTGGTCAATGCCAACACCAGTGACATCAGCGTGTTACAGGCGGTCACTCCCGGCGTGGAGCCGAGGCGCCTGCAGGCGCTGCTCGGTGAGCGCGACGGTGGCCATTGGCTGCTCAACCGCGGCGATATCGCCAATCGACTGCAACTGAGCAACGCGCAGATGGCCGTGGTGCCGCTTGGCATTCATAGCGAGTGGTTCCTTGCCGTCGGCCAGGTACAGGCCGATGGCAATGCGGTCGACTTCCGGGCCCTGATCTGGCGCGAGTACCGCGATGACAGTGTGCGCGTGCAGCGTGTGTGGACGAGGATTGGAGCATGAGCGTGCAGCTGAGGGTGCGCCTGCCGGCGCTGGAACACCTGCGCGCCGACAGTACGGTCGAGTGGGCGCAGATGCACAAGGGTGGGGTGCTGGTCCATGGCCGCGAGGGCTTGGCCGTGCTCGGGCAACGTCATCCGCAGGCCGAGGTGCTGGCCTGTCTCGATCCGCAGGACCTGATCCTGCTGGAACTGCAGCTGCCGCCACTGTCCGGCCGCAGGCTGCAGGCCGCATTGCAGGGCGAAGTAGAGGCGATGCTGCTGGATGACCTGCAGGAGGTCGCGTTGGCACACGGTGCACAGGCGGCGGACGGCACGGTTCCGGTGGCGTGGCTTGGCCAGCAGGCCGTCCTGCAGGCGCAACAGCTGCTGGCTTCATGTGCACTGCAGCTGCAGGCACTGTACCCGACCCCGCTGCTGCTGCCGTGGCAGAACGGCCAGGCAACGCTGCAGGCTGCCGGCGAGCATTTACTGGTGCGCTGCGGGCGCGATCGGGGTTTTGTGCAGTGGTGCGGTGGGCGCGACACGGCGGCGGTGCTGCAGTCGCTCGCGACGCGTCTTCAGCAATCCGGGGTGCAGGCCGTGCAGTGGATCGACAGCGTGCCGTTGGCGTGGCCGGAGAACCTGCCGGCCACCGTGGTCGCGCATGAACGGCAGGCCAGCGGACCCGTGCCAGCGTGGTCGTTGCCACTGCCTGGTCGCAGCAGGCAGGCACCACGCGTGGCGATCGGCCTCGCATTGGCGGCGGTGTTGCTGGCTGCGCTTGGGCTGCAGCTGCAGGTCTCGCGCTGGCGCAGCGAGGGCGAGGCGTTGCAGCAGGACATGGCGCGGCAGTTCAGCTCGCACTTTCCGGAGATCACTGATGTGGTGGACCCGGTGCTGCAGGCGCGGCGCGCGCTGGCCGTGCCGTTGCCGGCGCCGCCGTTGCCACCGGTGCAGCGGCAGGTCGCAACGACGCTGCAGGCGATTCCGGAGTTGGGCGGCCAGGTGCGCGGCCTGCGCTATCAACCCGGCCAGCTGGAACTGGAGCTGGACGCCGATGCGCAGGCGGTAGCCGATGACGCGCAGCGGCTGGAGCAGTGGCAGCAGGCGGCGCAGGCGCAGGGCCTGCAGATGGCGCGCGAGGCCGGTGGACGCCTGCGCGTGAGCGGGGGCGGACAGTGACCGCCAGAGCCGTGCGCCTGGGCGAGGGTGTGGCCGGTCTGCAGCGACGCTGGCAGCACCTGCCGCCGCGCGACCGCTGGATGCTGTGGGTGATGGTGCTGGCGCTGCTGGCAGCGGGGCTGTGGTCATTCTGGCTGGAGCCGCTGCTGAAACAGCGTGCGCACTGGCAGGCTGAGCTGCCGCGGCTGCAGGCGCAGGCGCGCGCACTGGCGCCGCTGCTGCGTGCACGCGAACGCCAGCAGCAGGTGCAGGGGCAGCGCCCGACGCTGGCCGCGCTGCGTAATGGAATCAAGTCCGCCGGCCTCGCCGATGGACTGCATGTCGAAGCACGCGACGGGCGTTGGCACCTGCAGGTGCAGGCCGTACCTGCTGACGCACTGTGGAACTGGCTGCTGCCCGTGCTGGCCGATCCGGCCATCGAACTGCAGCAACTGCAACTGACACGCACAGGGGATGCGAACATGCCGGCGGCACGGATATCCGGAAACATCGTGATGGCACTCACTGCGGGTGGCCATTCATGAGGGCGATGCGCAGCCTTGCCTGCAGCACTGTACTGGCCCTGATCGTGGGTGGCGCTCACGTTGTTGCACCGGCACAGGCGCAGGACGCCCGCGATGAACCGGTGCAGTTGAACCTGGTGGATACCGATATCGGCGGCGTACTGCGCATGGCGGCGCGCTTCACCGGTCGCCAGTTCCTGGTCGACCCGCGGGTGACCGGCAAGATGACCGTGGTCTCTGATGGCCCGGTCAGCCGTACCCAGGCGTACCAGTTGCTGCTGGGCGCGCTGCGCATGCGTGGCTTTGCCGTGGTCGAGAACGGCGGTGTCAGCCGGGTGGTGCCGCAGGCCGAGGCCAAGCTGCTCGGTGGCCGTGTGGGCGCGGGCGGGGCCGGCGGCGAGGTGGCCACGCGCACCTTCGCGCTGCGCTACGAGAACGCAGCCGCGCTGGTGGCGGTGCTGCGGCCGATGATCAGCCCGGACAATCCGATCACCGCCAACCCGGGCAACAACACCCTGGTGATCACCGACTATGCCGACAACCTGGAGCGCATCGCGAGGGTGATCGCCAGCGTCGATACACCGGCCGGCATGGACACCGATGTGGTGAAGCTGCAGCAGGGCATTGCCGTTGACGTGGCAGCGATGGTCGCGCCGCTGCTGGATGCGCAGGGCGCAGAGCCCAGCCAGAAGGTGGTGGTGATGGCCGACCCCCGCAGCAACAGCGTGCTGCTGCGTTCCAGCAGCCCGGGCCGAACGCGCCTGGCGCGGCAGTTGGTGGAGAAGTTGGACCGCGCGCAGGACGAGTCCGGCAACCTGCATGTGGTCTACCTGCGCAATGCCCAGGCCAATCAGCTCGCCGGCGTGCTGCGCGGCGTGGTGGCCGGGCAGAGCGATGCACCGGCAATGGGCAGCAACGAAGGCATCACGCCACTGCCGGGTGACGCCAACCGCGCCACACCGTCGCAGCCGTCGCAGCCGCAGCAGGCCAAGACCGGTGGCAATGCGCTGGAATCGCAGCGGCTGGACCCGAACCGCCGCGACCCGATCGATGCCGGCAGCACCGGTTTCAGTCAGAACGGCATTTCGGTGCAGGCGGACGTGGCCACCAACACGCTGCTGATCTCGGCACCGGAACCGGTGTACCGCAACCTGCGGCGGGTGATCGACCAGCTCGACCAGCGTCGTGCACAGGTGCTGGTGGAAAGCCTGATCGTGGAGGTCAACCAGACCGACGCGGCCGAACTGGGCGTGCAGTGGATGCTGGGCAATGGCCGCACCTTCGGCGGCACCACCGGTGGCAGCGGGCTGAACACCACCGCACGCACCACTCTGGACGTGCTGCCCAAGGATGGCCTGAAGATCGGCGTGATCGACGGCACCATCAACCTGCCCGGCGTCGGCCAGATTCTCAACATGAAGGCGTTGGCCAACGCGCTGCAGAGCAAGGGCGGTGCCAACATCCTGTCCACGCCGAACCTGATGACGCTGGACAACGAAGCGGCCAGCATCATGGTCGGCCAGACCGTGCCGTTCGTCAGCGGCCGCTACGTGACCGACGGTGGTGGCGGCAGCAACAACCCGTTCCAGACCATCGTGCGCGAGGACGTGGGCCTGAAGCTGCGGGTGCGCCCGCAGATCTCCGAGGGCGGCACGGTGAAGCTGGACATCTACCAGGAAGTCAGCAGCATCGACGCGCAGAGCGCGAACAGCACGGCCGGCATCATCACCAACAAGCGCGCCCTGGATACCAGCGTGCTGCTGGACGATGGCCAGATCATGGTGCTGGGTGGCCTGCTGGAAGACAGCGTCAGCCATGGCCGTGATGCGGTGCCGGGGCTGGGAAAGATCCCGGTGCTGGGTGCCTTGTTCCGCAGCGACACGCGCAAGCGCGCCAAGACCAACCTGATGGTGTTCCTGCGCCCGCACGTGGTGCGTGATCCGGCCGCCGGCCAGCGCCTGACCCGCGACCGCTACGACTACATGCGCAACGCGCAGGCCGGTGCGCAGCCGGTGCAGAGCTGGGCGCTGCCGGCGCTGTCGGCACCGCAGCTGCCGCCGCAGGACCTGTCTGTACTCGGCCAGGGCAATGCGCGCGATGGCCAGGGCCAGCCGCTGCAGAACAGCAGCCTGGCGGCGCTGTACCCGTCTGGTGGCGGCGATGCGCAGCTGGTGCAGTTCGCGCAGGGGCTGGACCCGGCGCGTGCCAGCCAGGGCGTGGCGCAGGTGCGGGCACTGGGCCTGCAGGCCTATGCCGAAGCGACGCCCGGCGAGAGCGGGCAACGCCTGCGCGTGCGATTGCCGCGCGATCCGGCGACGCTGGACCCGGCGCTGCAGCAGCTGCGCGGGCTGGGCTACACGCCGGAACTGGTGATCGGGCCGTGAGCGCCGCCGCACCACTGCCGTACGCCTGGGTGCGCAGCCATGGCGTGATGCTGTCCGAAGTTGGCGGCGAGTCGGTGCTGCTGGGCACCGCCGACACCGCGGCGTGGGCTGTGGCCGAACTGCGCCGACGGCATGGCCCGCTGCCGTTCCAGGCGCTGGATGCAGCGACCTGGCAGCAGCGGCTGGGTGAGCAGTACCGTGACGGCGGCGATGCCGCTGCCCTGGTCGGGGCTGCTGAAAGTGAAGTGGATCTGGACCGGCTGATGCAGGACATGCCGGAAGTCACCGACCTGCTGGACGCGCAGGACGATGCGCCGGTGATCCGCATGATCAACGCGCTGCTGGCACAGGCCGCACGCGATGGCGCCAGCGACCTGCACATCGAGCCATTCGAGACCCACTCGGTGGTGCGTTACCGCGTGGACGGCACCCTGCGCGACATGGTGCAGCCGCGGCGCGCACTGCACGCGGCGCTGGTGTCGCGCATCAAGATCATGGCCCACCTCGATATTGCCGAGAAGCGCCTGCCGCAGGACGGGCGCATCGCGATCCGGGTGGGGGGGCGGCCGCTGGATATCCGCGTCTCCACGGTACCGACCGGGCATGGCGAGCGTGCTGTGCTGCGCCTGCTGGAGAAGGATGCCGGCCGTCTGCAGCTGCAGCGCCTGGGCATGGCCGATGACACCCTGGCTACGTTCACCGGATTGATCCGGCAGCCGCACGGCATCGTGCTGGTCACCGGCCCGACCGGCAGCGGCAAGACCACCTCGTTGTATGCGGCGCTGGGCCAGCTCGACAGCAGCACCAGCAACATCCTCACCGTGGAGGACCCGGTGGAGTATGACTTCGCCGGCATCGGCCAGATCCAGGTCAACGCGCGTATCGGCATGAGCTTCGGCACGGCGCTGCGCGCGATTCTGCGCCAGGACCCGGACACCATCATGATCGGTGAGATCCGCGACCTGGAAACCGCACAGATTGCGGTGCAGTCGTCGCTGACCGGCCATGGCGTGCTGGCGTCCCTGCACACCAACGACGCGATCTCGGCGGTGACCCGCCTGGCCGACATGGGCGTGGAACCGTTCCTGCTGGCCTCGTCGCTGCGCGGCGTGCTGGCGCAGCGGCTGGTGCGGCGGCTGTGCACGCAGTGCCGGCGCGCCGAGGTGGACGGCGAGGGCCGTACCGTGTGGCGCGCGGTGGGCTGCGCGGCCTGTGCCAACAGCGGCTACCGGGGGCGTACCGGCATCCACGAGCTGTTCGTGGTCGACGATCGCGTGCGTGCGCTGATCCATGAAGGGCAGGGTGAACCTGCGCTGCGCGAGGCTGCGCGGCGTGCCGGCATGCGGACCTTGCGCCAGGACGGCCAGCGTTGGGTCGACAGCGGGGTGACCACGCTGGAAGAGATCCTGCGCGTCACCGGCGACGACTGAGGCCTGCATGGCACTGTTCGACTACCAGGCTGCCAACGCGCAGGGCCGCATCGAGAAGGGTCAGCTGGACGCCGACAGCCCGCGCGGCGCACGCCAGCTGCTGCGCGGTCGCGGGCTGACACCCGTGCAGGTCAGCGCGGCGCGCGGTGCGGGCAGTGGCTGGGGCGCCCGCCGGCTGTCTGCCAGCGAGCTGGCCTGGGCCACGCGCCAGCTGGCCAGCCTGCTGGCCGCGAGCCTGCCGTTGGAAGCCGCATTGACTGCGGTGATCGAACAGGCCGAGCGCCCGCATGTGGCCCAGGCACTCACCGCCGTACGCGCCGACGTGCGTGCCGGCCAGCGCCTGACCGTTGCGCTGGCCGCGCGGCCGCGCGATTTCCCGCCGATCTATCGGGCGCTGGTGGGCGCAGGTGAAGACTCCGGTGACCTGGCGCGGGTGATGGAGCGACTTGCCGACTACATCGAAGAACGCAACGCGCTGCAGGCCAAAGTACTGACCGCCTTCATCTACCCAGCGGCAATCAGCCTGGTGTCGGTGGCGATCGTGATCTTCCTGCTCAGCTACGTAGTGCCGCAGGTGGTGACCGCGTTCGTGCAGGCACGGCAGACGCTGCCGATGCTGACCCAGGTGATGCTGGCGGCCAGTGCATTCGTTCGCATCTGGGGAGTGTGGGCGGGGCTCGGCATCGCTGCGTTGGTGGTGGCATGGCGGTTGGCTCTGCGCAGGCCCGAGCTGCGCCTGCGCTGGGACGCGATGTTGCTGCGGGTGCCGATGGTCGGTCGTTTCGTACTGGGTGTGAACAGTGCGCGCTTTGCCTCGACCCTAGCGATCCTGCTGGATGCCGGCGTGCCGCTGCTGCGTGCACTGGAAGCGGCGCGGCAGACGCTTGGCAATGCGCTGCTGGCGCGTTGCGCTGATGACGTGTCCGCGCGCGTACGCGAAGGTGCCGCGCTTGGCTCTGCGCTGAAGGTGCAGAAGGTGTATCCGCCGATTCTCGTGCATCTGGTAGCCAGTGGCGAGAAGACCGGCGCATTGGCGCCACTGCTGGATCGCGCGGCACAGACGATCTCGCGCGAGATCGAGCGCCGCGCGATGGCACTGACCGCGTTGCTGGAGCCGACCATGATCCTGGTGATGGGCGGCGTGGTGCTGACCATCGTGCTGGCCGTGCTGATGCCGATCATGGAAATGAATCAGCTGGTGCAGTAGATCCACGCCATGCGTGGATGGATCAACCGACGCGCGACATGGGCGGCACATCCACGCATGGCGTGGATCTACTGGTGCCTGGATTTCTCCACACAATCCTCCACACCTTTTTTCGATCTTCCACAGGTTTCTTAAGCGGCCTGTCATCGGCACGGACCAGCATAGTCACGTCGTCGCAGAGCGGGCTGGGAGGCCCCTGGCGACAGCAGGCGTGCAATGACCGTTCCTCCCTTGGCGTTTCCCTTCGCAGTAAACCCTTCAGGAGAAGATCATGACCAAGTACAAGACCCTGGCCGCGCTGGTTGCCACCGCGCTGCTCGCTACCGTGGGCGCCGCGTCGGCGCAGACCGTTACCGGCGGCGGTGCATCGCTGCCGGCCGACCTCTACAAGGGCCAGGCTGACAGCATCCTGCCGGCCAACTTCAGCTACGCCGTGACCGGTTCGGGCACCGGCAAGAAGGCGTTCCTGGAGAACAATTCGGCGCTGTTCTCGACCACCGGCACCGTCCATTTCGCTGGCAGCGACTCGGTGCTGAGCGCGACCGAACTGAGCACCTACACCACCAACTACAACCAGTCGACCAATGCCAACCGCTACGGCGCGCTGATCCAGGTGCCGTCGGTGGCCACCTCGGTGACCATCCCGTTCAACAAGCCGGGTTCGGCCGTCAACCTGAGCGTGGCGCAGATCTGCGGCGTGTTCTCGGGCGCGATCAG
Organism: Stenotrophomonas sp. 86428_Sma; assembly: GCF_056481585.1. NCBI lineage: Bacteria > Pseudomonadati > Pseudomonadota > Gammaproteobacteria > Lysobacterales > Lysobacteraceae > Stenotrophomonas > Stenotrophomonas sp. 86428_Sma. The sequence goes on along the minus strand of NZ_CM151156.1, from coordinate 2,825,826 downwards.
CGACTGGTCGACCATCGACGCCAACCGCAGCGGTCCGATCCGTGTGGTCTACCGCACCGAGAGCAGCGGAACCAGCGAAATGTTCACCCGCTTCCTGGCTGCCGCCTGCGCCGCCGAGCCGGCTGCGACCTCGAACCTGGTCGGCGGCACGTTCGCCGTGAAGTCGACCTTCGCCGACCTGTACAAGCGCGATGCCAACAACAATCTGCCGGCCTTCCTGGTTGCCGCGCCGGCCACGGGCGGCACCTCGCTGTACAACGCTGTCTATGCGGCGGATGGCCGCATCGGCTACGTCGGCCCGGACGTGATCCCGAGCCTGACCGATGCGACCAAGGTTGCCAAGGTCAAGGGCTTCTCGCCTGACCAGGTGAGCGTGCAGGCCACCCTGGATACTGTCGCTCCGCCGACCGGCACCGCTGCCGAGAACCCCGCCAACTGGGTGCCGGTGTTCGGCAACCCGTCGGCCGGCTATCCGATTGCCGGCTACACCAACCTGGTGATCGGCCAGTGCTACAAGGATTCGGCGGTTGCCACCAGCCTGCGCGGCTTCCTGGCCCGTCACTATCCGGCGACCTACCCGGCGGCCTACGAGGCGTCGATCACCGGCCATGGTTTCATCCCGCTGACCAAGGCCTGGCGCGATGCGATCCGCAACCGCTTCGTGCTGGCCAGCAGCGCGGCCGGCCTGAACAATCCGAGCACCTGCTCGGGCATCGGCCGTCCGCTGTAATCCGCAGCACCGCGTGAACCCAGCTTGACCCGGCGCCGGCCCCTATGGCCGGCGTCGCCATTTCCGCCGTGCGGCGTGCAACGTCATGGTCCGCTGCACGCTGTCGGCTTCATGTCACGCGAACCGTCTATCAGTGGCAGGGCATGCGTTGCGCGTGTCTCCGATCACCGCCGCCGGTGCGGTCCAGTGCGCGGTCACTCGCATCAGGCGAATGCACGGCGTCGGACGCCTCCAGCTGCGGTTGGTGGTCCGGCAACACGGGGCTGCGCTGCAGAGCTCGCGTAGGCACGAATGAGGATGGACGTGTCCTCATGCAGCGGGCTGGGAGATGACAGTAGGCGTGCAGTAACGGTACCTCCCTTGGCGTTTCCCTTCGCAGTAAACCCTTCAGGAGAAGATCATGTACAAGTACAAGACTCTCGCCGCGCTGGTTGCCACCATGCTGCTCGCTACCGTGGGCGCCGCCTCGGCGCAGACCGTTACCGGCGGCGGTGCCTCGCTGCCCGCCGACCTCTACAAGGGTTCGGCCGACAGCATCCTGCCGGCGAACTTCAGCTACGCCGTGACCGGATCGGGTACCGGCAAGAAGGCGTTTCTGGAAAACAATTCGGCGCTGTTCTCGACCACCGGCACCGTCCATTTCGCTGGCAGCGATTCGGTGCTGAGCAGCGCCGAGCTGAGTACCTACACCACCAACTTCAACCGGCCGACCAACGCCAACCGCTACGGCGCGCTGATCCAGGTGCCGTCGGTGGCCACCTCGGTCACCATCCCGTTCAACAAGGCCGGTTCGGCGGTGGACCTGAGCGTGGCGCAGATCTGCGGCGTGTTCTCGGGTGCGATCAGCGACTGGTCGACCATCGACACCGACCGCAGCGGCCCGATCCAGGTCGTGTACCGTCCGGAAAGCAGCGGAACCAGCGAGATTCTCACCCGATTCCTTGCCACTAACTGCGCCCGTGAGCGGGCTGAGACCTCGAACCTGGTGGGCGGCACGTTCGCCATCAAGTCGACCTTCGCCGACCTTTACAAGCGCGATGCCAACGGCAGCCTGCCGGGGTTCCTGGTGGCCGCCCCGGCCACCGGGGACACCTCGCTGTACAACGCTGTCTACGCGTTTGAAGGCCGTATCGGCTACGCCGGGCCGGACGTGATCCCGAGCCTGACCGATGCGACCAAGGTCGCAAAGGTCAGAGGCTTCTCGCCGGATCGGGCGCAATGGGAATTCATCCTGACTGTTTTCGATCCTCCGTCCGGCATCGCTGCTCAGGACCCTGCCAACTGGGCTCCCTACATGGGCAATCCTTCAGTCATCTACCCCATCATCGGCTACACGTACCTCTTGATTGGTCAGTGCTACAAGGATCAGACGGTTGCCAATAAGCTGAGGGGTTTCCTGGCTCGCCACTATTCGGCGGCCTACCCGGCAGCCTACGAGGCATCGATCACCGGCCATGGCTTCGCCCCGTTGCCCAAGATGTGGCGCGATGCGATCCGCAACCGTTTCGTGCTGGCCAGCAGCACAGCCGGCCTGAACAATCCGAGCACCTGCTCGGGCATCGGCCGTCCGCTGTAATCCGCAACACCGGTTGAACTCTGTTTGACCCGACGCCGGCCCCCTGGGCCGGCGTCGCCATTTCCGCGACGGTCCCGCCGCCGCAGCGCTTCGCTGTCGGCTTCGTGTCACGTGAACCGTCTATCAGTGGCAGGGCATGCGTTGCGCGTGCCTCCCCGATCGTCGCCGCAGCCGCGGCCCACCAGGTTGATGAGGTTCCGATGTCGCACCCGCTCCCGTCCGCTTTTCATCCGGCCGCGCCGATGCGCCGCAATCATCCGATGGCGTGGGCCATCGCGGTCGCACTGGGCAGCATGGTGGCCCCGGCCAGCCAAGCGCAGCAGGCGTTCAGCCCGGGCTGGTTCGCCGACCGCGGTGCGGCCCAGGGCAGCGCGGCACAGAGTGGCCGCATGCCCAACGGCGTGCCGATCCAGTTCCAGTTGCCGGCCCAGCAGCAGGATGCAGCACGGCAGAAGCTGCAGCAGTCGATCGACAATCTCGGCACCGCAGCGCAGGCGATTGCCCTGCAGCAGCGACTGCAGGAACAGGCGCGGCAGGCGCGCCGCGAGGCTGGCTTCATCGTTGCCGATGGCCTCGGCAAGGACGGCCTGAGCGTCGACCAGAACCCGCTGACCCGTGGCTGGCTCAACGCGCGCGAGGCGATCCAGTCGCAGGGCAGCGACGGACGGGTGCAGGTCACGGTCGAGCAGACCGCGGACAAGGCGATCCTGAACTGGGAGACCTTCAACATCGGCGGTAACACCACGCTGAACTTCCTGCAGAACCCTGACTGGGCCGTGCTGAACCGGGTCAACGACCCGGCTGCGCGGCCCAGCCAGATCCTGGGGCAGCTCAACGCCAACGGCACGGTGTTCCTGGCCAACCGCAATGGCGTGGTGTTCGGCAACAACAGCCAGGTCAATGTACGCAACCTGCTGGCAGCCGCAGCGCGGATCAGCGATGCGCAGTTCCGCGACAACGGCCTGTACAGCCCCGACGCCAGCAGCAGCGCGCTCAGCGATGCATTCGGCAAGGTGATGGTGGAGCAGGGCGCCCGCATCGCGACCCATGAGCCGACCAGTGCGACGCGCGGCGGTGGCTACGTGCTGCTGGCGGGACACAGCGTGGAGAACGCCGGCCAGATCGAGGCGCGCAAAGGCCAGGTGCAGCTCGCTGCCGGTGACAGTTTCGTGATCCGGCGCGGCGTGGGTACGGCGACCAATACCAGCTCCACCACCCGCGGCAATGAAATCGCGCCGCGCTTCATCGCTGGCAGCACGGCTGGCAGCGTGCGCAACACCGGCCTGCTGCGCGCCCGCGAGGGTGACGTGACCCTGGCCGGGCGCAGCGTCGAGCAGGCCGGTGTGGCCGTGGCCAGCACCACGCTTGCGCAGCGCGGCACCGTGCATCTTCTGGCTTCGGCCAGTGATGCCGGCAGCAGCGTCACGCTTGCCGATGGAGCCACCACGGCGGTGCTGATCGAGGACGATGGCAAGGCCACGGTGCTGGATACCCAGCGCAACAGCCTCATCAAGGAGTCGGCAGAGCAGGACGCGATCCGCGCCGGCGCGCGCTCGGCAACCTTCGACAATCTGTCCCAGCACAATGATCGCCGGGACCAGTCGCGGGTGGAGATCGTTTCGGGTGGCAACATCCATTTCAGTGCGGATTCGCTGACGGTTGCCACGGGCGGCCAGATCATCGCCGATGCGGCGGCCCGCAGCTACGTAGGCGACGCCGCGCGCGTGGACGTGTCCGGCGCAGTGGGCGTACAGGTGTCGATGGAGAGCAACAATGTCCAGGTCAAGGTGCAGGGCAACGAACTGCGCGACGCCCTGGACAACCGCGACAGCGGCAAGCTGACCAGCAGCGAGATCTGGGTCGACCGCCGCAGGCTGGTCCACGTTCCGGCCGGTACCGGGGGCTACGAGGGTGAGCGCTGGTACGCGGCGGGTGGCCTGCTGGAAGTGGGCGGCTACCTCGACAACCAGGGGCACTCGATCGGCGAATGGGCCGCGCAGGGAGGCACCGTCCTGCTGGGCGGCAGGGAAGTGATCACGCATGGCGGCTCACGCATCAACCTTGCCGGCGGCAGCCTGGATGTGCAGAGCGGCGTGATCCGGCAGAGCTGGGTGCGCGGCGTCGATGGCCAGGTCTACCGCCTCGATGATGCGCCGGCGGAGATGCTGTTCGATGGGTTGTACAGGGGCCACGAAGTAAAGCAGGAGCGCTGGGGCATCACCGAGACCTTCCGTGATCCGATCGTATTCGCGGCGCAGCGTGTCGATAACGGGTACACGGTCGGCCGCGACGCAGGACGCCTGATCGTCTCCGCACCGACCGCGGTGCTGGATGGGCAGGTTGAGACTGCCACCTTCCAAGGCGCGCAGCAGAACCGCAGGCCGGATTCCGCGCTGGAGGGCTATGCGCAGGCGCAGACGGCGGCCGCACGCAACGCGCAGCTGTACTTGGGGCGCTACGACGGCCAGGGCCGCAGCGGTGTGTTCGGCTCGGAGGTGCGCCTGGATGACAAGGCTCCGACGAAGGCGGCGTGGTCGCTGCTGGCGCCGGTCAACGAGGAGCGGCGTGACACAGTGTGGCTGGATACCGCAGAGCTGAGTGCCCAGCAGTGGGGACGGATCGACCTGGCGACCGCCGATCGCATCCGCATCGATGGCAGCCTTCGCCTTCAGGCAGGCGGACAGCTCAATCTGACCGGCAGCGAGGTGGAACTGGCAGGCGACATCGGCATTGCCGGCGGCCAGCTGTCGGCGGGCAACCTGCTGGATGTCCAGGGCCGGCCGACGGCGCTGCTGCACGATGGCCGCGCCCGCACCGCCATTGCCGACGGCACGCGGATCGATCTCTCCGGTGAATGGAGCAATGCGTCACTGGCGATGCCGCTCGACGCCAGCGGTGCCTGGACGGATGGCGGTCGCCTGAGCCTGAGCAACAGTCATGACGTGGTCGTGGGCGCCGAGGCAACGGTTGACGTGGAGGCCGGCGCCGCGTTGGCCCTGCGCGGCAAGGGCCGCATCGGCAAAGGGGGCAGCGTCAGCCTGCAGGCGAACAGCAGCACAGTTGCGACCGACGGCAGTGGCCGGGTGCAGCTGGGCGAGGGGAGCCGGTTCAGTGGCCGTGGCCAGGGCAGCGGCACGTTCTCGCTGGGCACCGGTGGCCGGGTGCGGGTGGGCGATGCGGATCCGGCGGACCCAGCAGCGCTGCAGGTGGATGCCGGCCTGTTCGGCAGTGGCTTTGCCCAGTACGACATCAATGGCCATCAAGGGCTGGAGGTTGCCGATGGCACGCAGCTGGCAGCGCGCATGCCGGGCCTTCGGATGACCGCAGACGCGCGCGTCGCGACGGACCGGAAGGAGGCACTGGAGAGCTGGCTGGCACCGCTCTACAGTGCCGATCCGATGAGCGGGCTGGTCCGCCAGCGCAGCGGTGCCAGCGTGAGCCTGCGCTCGGATCGCAACAGCGTCGGCGGCGACCTGCGGGTGGGCAAGGCCGCACTGATCGAGGTCGACCCGGGGCAGGCGATCTCCCTGCTCGGCGCCGGCAACATCGATGTGGAAGGCACGCTGCGTGCGCAGGGAGGACGCATCAGCATCGACGATGTGCGCCTGCCGACCACGCTCTATGCCGGGCAGCGGAGCGAGCGGACCTGGCGGTTCGCCGACGGTGCGCTGCTGGATGCCAGTGCGGATGCGGTGTCACTGGCCGACGCCGGTGGCCGCCTGCAGGGACAGGTGCGGGCGGGGGGGCGCATCGAGATCGGCGGCGCGCTCGACTGGGAGAGCTCCGCGTCGGTGGACAACCGTCCGCCTGAAGCCTTCGTCGTGCTCGAGCGTGGCGCGCAGCTGCGGGCAGCGGGCGCCTCGGCGCCGTTGGATGTCGACGGGAAGGGGCGCACCCGGGTAGACAGCGACGGCGGGCAGATCGTGCTGCGTTCGGCCAACGCTCTGTACCTGGACGGCGCAATGGATGCCTCTGCCGGCGGCAGTGGCGCGCATGGCGGCACCTTGGGCGTGGCCTTTGGTGGCAGTGTTCATGCGCGCGGCGCGAGCAAGGAGGTGCTGCGCGCGCGCGGCATTACGCTCAGCCAGCGCAGCCCGGCCGACGCGGTGCTGCCGGACCGGCTGGAGTATGGGCACGCGGCGCTGTCGGTGGAGCAGATCCAGGCCGGTGGCTTCGACACCCTGTCCGTATTCGGTGACGTCCGCGCGGAGGGCGATGTCGACCTGCGCATGGGCCAGAGCCTGCGCATCTACGGACAGGGGCAGTCAAGCCTCGGCATGGCCGTGGCAGCACCGCAGTCCAGCGGCATTTCGCTGAGTGCTCCGCACCTGCTGCTGGCACAGTCGCACTGGCAGTCGCTGCCGGGTGAGAACCTGGTGGTCACCGATACCGTGGCGTCGGCTGCGGAAGGCGACCACGTGCTGTCGGCGAGGGCTGATCTGATCGACATCCGTGATGTCACCTGGCTGCCCGGCTTCAACCAGGTCGTGCTCGACAGCCGCAGCGACGTGCGGCTGCTCAACGCGGTGTCCAACGGCGGATCGATCAGTGCGTTGATGGCGAGCGGGTCGATGGACGTGAGTGCCGCCCGGCTGTACCCCACCTCCGGTGCGACGGGCTATCTGGTCGCGGGTGCGTCTGCGGCGACCGTGGCGACGCCCGGATACTGGTCAGATCCGGATGCGGTGCTGCGCATCCGGGGTACGGGTACGGCGGCGACCACTCCGCCCGAGTCAGCGCTGGGCGCGTTGCAGCTGGTGGCAGCCACCGTGCAGCAGGGCGGCAACGTGCAGGCGCCGATGGGGGCGCTGCAGCTGGGCGGCCTGGTCCTGGGCGGCACACGCGCCAGCCGGGTGGAGCTGCTGCCGGGCAGCATCACCTCCACCAGTGGCGCAGGTCTGGCGCTGCCCTACGGCGGTACCGTGGACGGTGTGTCGTGGAGAAGGGGCAGCAGCAGCCTGGAGTCACTGACGCCGGCCGGCATTGCGTCCAAGGGCGTGACCCTTACCGCCAACGACGTGGATGTGCATGCCGGTGCGCTGCTGGACGTGTCAGGTGGCGGCGAACTGACCGGCGCGGCATTCGTCTCAGGCCGCGGTGGCTCCGTCGACGTGCTGCGCACCGCGTTGGCCGATGCCAACCCGCGCTATGCGTTCAGTGCCTCCGGCAACCCGGTGTACGCGATCGTGCCGGGACGTGCCGGCAGCTTCGCACCCAGCAGTGATGATGGCTTCGCTGCTCCAGCGGTGGGCCAGCAGATCACCGTACCCGCCGGCGTTCCCGGCCTGCCTGCGGGCACCTACACATTGCTGCCGGCGAGCTTCGCGCTGCAGCCGGGTGCATTCCGCGTCGAGCTGGGCGCGACGGGGACCTCCGGCGTGCCACAGCCGATCCAGACCGGCACCGGTACCTGGCGCGTGTCCGGCCGGCAGGGATCGGCACTGGGCGGGGTGGCGTCGCCGCTGCTCACCGATATCCTGCTGACGCCGGCGGCGGTGGTACGCCGGCATTCCGGCTACAACGAAACCAGCTACAACAGCTTCGTGCAGGCCACCGCCGACCGTCGTGGCGAGGCGCGCGGCTGGCAGACCATCGATGCGCTGGGCCTGACCCTGGCACTGGGTGAAGGCGCTGGTCGCGAGGGAACCGCGGCCATCGACTTCGCCGGCACGGCGCGTTTCTCCGCGGCCAATGAAAAGGGACGCGGCGGTACCTTGGTCGCCACGCTCGCCAGCCCGGCCGTGGGTTCGCTGGAGGTCGCTGCTGCCGGCAGTCCGTCGCAGGCGCACGATCGCGGCGCAACCTTCACCGACGACGCACTCAATGCGCTGCGGCCGGAACGCATGGTGATCGGCGGACAGTTCAACGAGTCGGCTTCGCTGGTGGCGGTGTCCGGCTCGGTGCGCGATGTGGCGATCCGCTCCGGTGCGACCCTGCAGGCACCGGAGATACTGGTGGCTGCGGCGTCCGGTGGCAGCGGCATCCTGGTCGAAGCCGGGGCGACACTCGACACCTTGTCTTTCGCACGCGACAGCGCGTCCGCGCCGACCGTGCCCTATCAGGTCAATGGCGGCCTGCTGGCCGTCTCGAACCAGCGCCTGAACCTGATCACCGGTACGACCGGTGTGGCGGCCGGGCCGGTCGCGATCGACATCGGCGGCTGCCAGAACGACTGCGAAGGCGAGGCACGGCTGGTGTCCGATGGCAGCATCGGGGTGGCCACCGATGGTGTGCTGCAGATGCGCGATTCCGCCCGTTACGGCACGCGTCAGCTTGGCGTGAGCATGGCGGCGCTCAACCTCGGCACCGCCGAGGCGATCGCGCAGGCGGCGGCCGCAGGGGCGTTGCCAAATGGCATGACCATGAACCAGTCCGTGCTGCAGCAGCTGCTGCGCGGCAATGATGCCACCGGCGCACCGGCGCTGGATACGCTGAGCCTGGTCGCACGGGATTCGGTCAACGTCTTCGGCAGCGTCGACCTGGATGCGCGCGACAGTGCCACCGGCCGCGGTGGCCTGCAGACGCTGGTACTGGGCGCGCAGGCCATCCATGGCTATGGTGCGGCGAGCGACCGTGCGCGCATCCTGGTGGACACACTGGTCTGGGACGGTTCGCTGGCGGCGACGCAGGCGCCGGGCAGCGATGCGTCGGTGCCGCCGGCCGATCCGATGGTGGACCGGCTCGGCGCGGGGCAGCTGGACATCGTCACCCGCAACCTGCAGCTGGCGCGCGCCCCGTTCAGCCGTCCCAGCTCCGAGGTGCCTGCCAACCGTCAGGTACTCGGATTTAGTGCGCTGAACCTGAGTGCTTCGGAGCAGCTGTCGTTCTCCGCGCAGGGCACGCTGGACGTGTTCCAGCAGCGCGGCGACTATCTGGCCGACAAGGGCTGGCAGTACAGCGGAGGCAGCCTGGGTATCGATACACCGCTGTTGACCGCCGATCCCGCCGCGCAGCTGCGCGTGCGCACCGGCGGCGACTTCCGCCTGCAGGGGGGCACCGGTAAGGCGGGTGGCGATGCACTGGGCAGTGAGCTGAGCATCGACGCCAACCGGATCACGCTGGACAGCACGATCGCGCTGGCTTCAGGACGGCTGTCTGCGAACGCGCGCGAGGGCATCACGCTTGGCAGCCGGGCGGCGCTGGACCTTGCCGGGCGCAAGGTCTCGCTGTACGACGTGGACAAGTTCAGCTGGGGCGGTGATGTCCTGCTGTCCAGCGACACGGGGGACATCCGCACCGATGCGGCCTCCCGCATCGATGTTTCCGCCCGCAACAACCGCGGCGGGCGCATGACGGTCACCGCAATGGCCGGCCGAGCCGATCTGGCGGGTGATCTGCAGGGCACCGCCAGTGGCCGCTACGATGCCGGTGGCACGCTGGTGCCCTACGACGGTGGTGAACTTGTGGTGCGGGCACGCCAGTTGCAAGACTTCACCGGCCTCAACCAGCGATTGACCGCCGGCGGCGTCGTCGGTGGTCGCAGCTTCCAGATCGGTGAAGGCGATCTGCGGATCGGCGACGAAGTGAAGGCGCGCCGGGTCGACATCAGTGTCGACGCGGGCAGCATGACCGTGGCCGGCCGCATCGACGCCAGCGGCGAGCAGGTCGGCAGCATCCGCCTGTACGCCCGTGATCAGTTGCAGGTGGACGGCACGCTGGACGCGCACGGTACCGGCCTGCGCGTGGACAGCCATGGCAAGATCATCGACAGTCCGAACCGGGCCACCATCACGCTGGGCAGCGCCGAAGGCGCCGTTGGTCTGGGCAGCGCGGCGCACCTGGACATGCGTGCAGGCAGCGACGTTGCCCTCGGTGACGGCCCTGGACAGAACGACGGCATGGCGCGGGGCTCGCTGAAGATCGATGTGCCGCGGCTGGGCAGCAACGACGCGGCGATTGCTGCGGCCAGCGGCCTGCGCATCGATGGCGCGGCCGACATCCAGCTCAATGGTGTCCGTCGCTACGACGATGCGCCCCTGGCCAGCACCGCTGATGTGCGCGGCAACCGCGCGCAGCTGGTCACCCAGCAGTGGCTGGACCAGGTGGTCGATCCGCACAGCGTGGCCTGGATCGATGGCGCGCTGGGCAATCCGGATCTGCAGCAGCGCACCGCCGCGCTGGGCGACGTCCGCCTGCGTCCCGGCGTGCAGGTGGTGGCGCGGCGCAGCGAGGCCAATCCCGAGGGCGACCTGACCATTGCCGGCGACATCGATCTGTCCGGCTACCGCTACGGGCCCGAAGCCAACCGCGCCGATCCATCGCGGCGTGGCTTCGGTGAATCGGCTTCGCTGGTACTGCGCGCCGAAGGCAACATCAACGTCCATGGCAGCATCAACGATGGTTTCGCACCGCCGCCGTCCACGCCGGACGAGGGCGGTTGGCAGTTGTATGAGGCTCGCAATGGCAGCGCCGGGCACACCCCCTTCGGTGGCGACCTGGTGGTGCCGGTGGACGGAGTGAAGCTGCAGCCCGGCACCGAGTTCCAGGCCGGCACCCGCCTGAACTATGACGTGCCGGTCGAATCGGTAACGCTTCCGGTCGGTACCGTGCTGCCCGCGCCGATGGTGATCTCGCAGACCCTGCGCCTGCCTGCGGGCACGGTGCTGGGTGCGGCGGTGACCACCGACTCCGGGCAGACGCTGGCGGCGGGCACCGTGCTGCAGAAGCCGCTGGTGCTGGCGGCCGGTGCGCGCCTGGGGGCCGGCTTCCGCCTGCGCAGCGCCGTACAGATGGCGGCACAGGAGTGGCCCGCCGGCGCGGTGCTGCCGGTTGCGCTGCGCCTGGCACGCGAAGTCGAGCTCAAGGTGGGCGCCTACATCCCATCGTTGACCAAGGTGGAGCTGCCCGGCAACGGGCCGGTGAATCTGCGGCCGGCCGATGCCAACGGCAACCAGGGGCGCAACTGGGCGCTGGCGCCGATGCTGGCCGAGGGCACCACATCTTGGGACCTGACCGTGGTTGCCGGTGCCGATTCCGGGGCGGCCGATCCACGCAGCCGGCGCTGGGGCGCCGAAGGCAGCGTGGTGCTGGCCGACACCCACCAGGGCTCAATCGGTACGGTCAAGACCGAAATCATTTGGGTGGGTGATCGTGCGTTGACTGAGCGGGCATCGCTGGACTGGATCGGCGACACCTCCTATGCGGGCCGTCCGATCGCGGAGCTGGCCGACATGTACGGCTTCACCGAAGATGAGTTCTGTGCGATGTCGGCTGACTACTGCGGCCCGGCCCCCCGCCAGGTGGCCGCGCAGGGCTCGCTGGATTACTGGGGCGATGAGTCCTACGTGGGCACCCCTGCGAAGGACTTCGCGGCGATGTTCGGCATGACCGAAGACGAGTTCTGCAGCACCGCACCCAGCTACTGCGCCGGCGGTGGCACGCAGACCGAAGTGACCACCTACGGCAAGCGCGCGGGCACGCCGGCCTGGAGCGTGCTGCGCACCGGCAAGGGGGACCTGGAACTGCTCGCTGCCGGTGATGTCGTGATGAAGTCCGGCTTCGGTGTGTACACGGCGGGCACTCCCACCACGCTGGGCGAGGGCCGCGACGCTGCCTTCAATTCGCCCCGTGCAGCAGCCCCCAGGAACACCGCACTGCTGGGTCCGAACCTGGTGCCGGGCAGCTATGATGCCGCGTTGGCCGGCTATCAGGCCTGGTATCCCGATCATGGCGGCAACCTGCGCGTCGAAGCCGGGCGAGATATCGTCGGTGACGTCTGGACCGGGCGCGCAGAGTCGGGCACCAGCGAGCGTGACTGGGCGCTGTACTCCAGTGCCGCGGTCGGCAATTGGCTGTGGCGGCAGGGAACCGGCAGCACCACCGGCGTGGAGCCGGTGCCGACCAGCTGGTGGGTGAACTTTGGCGCCTACACCAACGTGTCCGCTGCTGCTGGCGCCTCTCCGCGGATGGTCGGCTTCACCGGCTTCGGTACATTGGGCGGCGGCAACTTGACGCTGGAGGCCGGGCGTGACGCCGGCGTGCGCGATGCGATAGGTGACGCGCTGGACTCGACGATCGCACCGCGCTCGGGTGCGATCATCGCGGCGGTGGGATCGACCGGCCGGGTCAGCGATGGCCAGCTGCACCTGACCGGCGGCGGCGACCTGCAACTGCGTATCGGTGGCGCACTGAATCCGAATCTGCGGGCGACGTTCTCCAGCCTCAATGCCTCCAGGGCGGGACAGAATCTCGACCTCAACGGTACCTTCAGCAATCTGCGTGGCAGCCTGCAGCTGGATGCGGGACGCATCGGTGCAATGGGCGTCACCCTGGAAAGCTACGCGACGCTGGGCCAGCTGCGTGCGGCCGATCTGTTCGCCGCCGACGCCGCTCGCCCGATGGGCGGGCCGGTGCTGGTGCTGGGCGATGCGGTCGCGCAGCTGCAGGCGCGGGGTGACGTCGTGCTCGGCGGCGTCGCCGATGCCGGTCGGGTTCCACTGGCCAACTACAGCGCGGTGGTGCACGACAACGGCAGCCGCGCTGCGGGCAGCACCTGGTTCTCCCTGTGGACCGACACGACCGCCGTGGACCTGTTCAGTGCCGGTGGCGACCTGGCGCCGGGCCTGGCCGGGCCGGATAACGTGACCGGCAGCAATCTGTGGCCCGAGCAGGTTGCGCTGGCACCGGGGAGCCGGGAGGAGCTGCTGAACTACTGGCTCTATCCTTCGCGCTTCAGCGCCATTGCTGCGCAGGGCGACGTCAAGCTGCACCGGATCAGCACCACGCCGGGGACGCAGGATGTGATCCTGCTGGCACCCTCGGCGACAGGACGGCTGGACGTCCTGGCCGGTGGCGGCATCTTCGCCCAGCGTGGCGCGACCCAGATCGCGCGCTCCGCCAGCGACGCGCGCCTGCCGGGACCCTTCGACCCTGCATTCATGGCCGAGCAGGGGGATTCCAGCGGCAATGTGACCCGCTCGCGTCACAACCTGTCGGTGGACGGCAACATTGCATCGCCGCAGGCATCGCTTCCGCTGTTCGCCTTCGGCCCCGGTACACCGCTGTCCACGGTCTCTGCGGCACTGGCACCGAGCCGCTTCTACGCGGTGCAGGGCGACATCATCGGTCTGGCCACCGGCGCCCAACGCGCGCTGGATGCCAACGGGGGGCGGCGCACGCAGCTGAACTGGTTCGAGGCCGCCGGCGCCGTGCAACTGCGGGCAGGCCGGGACATCCTCGGGGTGTCGATGACCGCTTTGAACACCGCGCCCACCGACATCACGGTGGTGGCGGCGGGCCGCGACATCGTGCATCTGAACGCGACCATCGCCGGCCCCGGCGACACCGAGGTCAGTGCCGGCCGCCAGCTGCGCCAGGAGGATGCGGGCAGCATCGTCAGCCTCGGTGGCATCGTGCAGGGCGATGCCCGTCCCGGCGCCAGCATCGCGTTGACGGCCGGCAACCAGCAGATCGATTTCGCGGCCCTGCGTGCCCGCTATCTGGACCCAGTCAACCTTGCCGATCCCGCGCAATCGCTCGCGTCGCAGCCGGGCAAGGCAGTCAAGGTCTACAACCAGGAGCTGAAGCAGTGGCTGCAGCAGCGCTTCGGCGTGGCTGCCGACGGCGACGGGGCGCTGGCTGCATTCGACGCACTGCCGCAGGAACAGCAGCGCATCTTCCTGCGTCAGGTGTACTACGCCGAACTGCGCGAAGGTGGGCGTGAGTACACCGATGCAGAAGGGCCCCGCTTCGGCTCCTACCTGCGCGGGCGCGAAGCCATCGCCACGCTGATGCCGGACAGGAATGCGGCCGGTGCGACGATCGACCGTACCGGCGATATCGTGATGTACGGCGGTTCCGGCGTGCGCACCGAGGCGGGCGGCAACGTCGAACTGATGGCACCGGGCGGACAGATCGTGGTCGGCGTACAGGGCGTGGTGCCGCCTGCCAGCGCCGGCCTCGTCACCCAGGGGCAGGGCGATATCCGCCTGTTCAGCCAGGACAGCGTCCTGCTGGGCCTGTCGCGGGTGATGACCACGTTCGGCGGCGACATCCTGGCCTGGTCGGAGCAGGGTGACATCAATGCCGGTCGCGGTTCGCAGACGACGCTGCTGTACACGCCACCGCGTCGCCTCTATGACGGCTGGGGCAATGTGATCCTGTCGCCGCAGGCTCCCGCCAGTGGCGCAGGCATTGCGACCTTGAACCCCATCGCCGAAGTGCCGCCGGGCGACGTCGACCTGATCGCGCCGCTGGGCACCATCGATGCGGGTGAGGCCGGTATCCGCGTCTCGGGCAACATCAATCTGGCGGCGCTGCAGGTGCTCAACGCCGCCAACATCCAGGTGCAGGGCGAGAGCAAGGGCCTGCCGGTGCTGGCCACGGTGAACGTCAATGCGCTGGCGTCGGCCAGTGCTGCAGCCAACAGCGCCAGCCAGGCTGCACAGGACGTGATGCGCAAGAGCCAGGACGACGCACGGCGCAACCAGCCGTCAGTGATCAGCGTGCAGATTCTCGGCTTCGGGAGCGGCACCAGCGGCATTGCGCCGCCGGCGCGCGGCACGACCGCCGGCAGCGGCTACGACGCCGACAGCGCGTTCCAGTTCCCGCAGGCCAGCCGCGACGAGGGCACACAGCGCCGCTAGGTATCGCACGATTCCGGTAGGTGCCGACCTTGGTCGGCACGCAATGTTGCCGAACGTGGCCGGTAGTAGATCCACGCCATGCGTGGATGCAGTTCGCCCGCAGGAACCGACAGCATCGGGCCAGCCGCCAGGGAGCGGTGGCGGCCCCAGCCAGGACGGCACGGAGGGCAGGGAGAGGCCATCAGCGGTGAGGACCACCGACACAGCGCCGCCGGGTGCAGGAGAGCACCCGGCGGCAGGCTCGGCAGTGGACCCACGCCATGCGTGGATGGCTGGGCCAGCTTCAGTGCCGACCAACGGTCGGCACCCACCGGAGCGGGCTTGGTAGTAGATCCACGCCATGCGCGGACGGCTGGGCCAGCTTCAGTGCCGACCAAGGTCGGCACCCACCGGGTGGGCTCGGTAGTAGATCCACGCCATGCGTGGATGGCTTGGCCAGCTCCAGTGCCGACCAACGGTCGGCACCCACCAGAGCAGGCCTGGCAGTAGAAGCCGCTCGGCAGTAGATCCACGCCATGCGTGGATGCGTTGCAGGAAAGCGCCCTAAAGCTCCAGCACCCGCCGGTAACTCAACGGCCCACGCCCATCGCGCAGGCCCAACCGCAGTTCAAGTCCGGTGGCCGGCAATACCTCGCCCTCGCTCGGCAACACGGCCCATCCCGTTCCAGGCTGCCACGCCCGCACCTCGAACCGCTGCACATCGCGCGCCACCGCAATGCCCTTCGACGGATCCGGTGCGGGCAGGGGATACCGGTCCGTAGCCGCACCACTGGCCCGCCACAGCGTGCTGCCCTGCCGCCACCAGCGCACCCGCTGCCAGTGCAGCCCATCGCTGCCCACGCTGCGGGTGATCTCCAGCGCGAAGCTGCCATCCGGGTGCCGCTCGCTCACCAGCGACGGGGGCAGCAATCGCTGCGGACGATCTGCCGGGCGCACCGCGCCATTCATCAGCGCATCGTCGGCACGCATTTCAATATCGCGCTGGAACTGCTGCAGCACGCGCAGCGCCGTCGTGGTCCCGGCATCGGCCTGGCGCAGGCGCTGGTCGCTGTTGGCCACGCTGTCCAGCGCACGCCAGCAGATCAGCGCCAGCACGCCCATGATGGTGATCGCGATCATCACCTCGATCAGGGTGAAGCCGCGTGCGGCGCGCCTCATTGCGCCGCCGTCCAAGGCAGCTGCATCCGCGCCAGCGACTGTCGCGGTGCATCTTCGGCCACCACGGTCAATTCCAGTTGCGGCTGCCCGTCACTGCCAGTGCCCAGATGCTGCAGGACCAGAAAGCTGCCGCGTCCCTGCACACAGCGCTGCCGCGCATCCTGCGGCGGCTGCCCGGCGAGGCGCAGCTCCTGCCAGCGGTCCTGTGCACACAACAGCGCCAGGCGACGGTCGCGCAGCCGTGACTGATCGTCGGTCGCCACTGCCACCGAGCGCATCACCGCAGCCAGTGCAATCGATACGATCGCCAGCGCGATCAACACCTCGATCAGGGTGAATCCGCGCGCCGTCTGCTTCACTGCACGACCTGCAATTGTCCGCTGCCATCATCACGAAGACGCAGTGCGCGGCCGTCCAGCGACAGTCCAAGCTCCCAGGCGGTACCGATCCACTCCGGGCTCAGCTCGATGGCGTTGGTGGGCTGCACCGCGATGCCTGCAGCCTGCCACTTCTGTGGACGCAGCAGATCATCGCGTTCAACGGTGACCCAGCGGCTGCCTTCGAGGCGGCTGAAACGATAGCCGGCTGCGTCGGCCTGCCAACGCAGGGGGCGGCCATCGATGCGGGCCTCGTCGCGCGCCACCTGCAGGCGCTGCGCCAAGCGTTCGCCTTCCTGCCGCAGCTGGCGCGCGGGGTCGAGCAGACTGCCCAGGCCCAGGCCGATGCCTGCCGTGCAGATGCCGATGATCACCAGCACCACCATCAGTTCCAGCAGGGTGAAACCACGCGGGATGCGTCGCATCGACATTGCCTCCTGTCCCTTGCCGATGCGTGCCAGCGTAGGCCCGCATGATGAAACAAAAGCGTCAGCCGCACCTGCTAGCGTAGGCGGACACGAACGTGGCGATGATGTGGAACATGGACGGCAGGCGCTGGGATCGGAATCGGATGTTGACCCTGCTGGCGGCGACGCTGCTGCTGGCCGTGGTGGCCTACTGGAGCGTCACCCTGTCTGCGGTGGCGCCAGCGGCGGCCGCGAGCGAAGCGCATGCCGAGGCGCCGGTACGGCCGATGTTCGATGCAGTGGCCAGCCTGCCGTTGGTGCGGCTGCTGTCGCCCGGCGCGGTGCAGACCGAGGTGGTGGTGCTGGGCGTGATGGCGGGTGACCATGCGCCATTGGCCCTGCTCTCGGTAGATGGACGCCCAGCGGAAGCGTATGCGCCCGGCCAACGACTCGGACCCTGCACGGTACTGGCCAGCATCAGTGCCAGCGCAGTGGAACTGAACCAGGCCGGGCAATCGCGCAGCCTGCCGGTGCCCGCGCTGCCACCGGTGCCAAGCGATGGCATCGTGCCCGCCGGCTCCCTGTAGAGCCGAGCCCACGCTCGGCTGCGTCTGGAAGAACAGTCGAGCAAGGCTCGACTCTACAAAATCCAGTGGAGCATGGCTCGACTCTACAGAATCCTGCCGAGCGCGGGCCCGGCTCTACAGCTGCGCAGGCTCAACGCGCCGGACGCTGCGGTTCCACCGAACGACCAAAGGCATCGCCCATGCGCTGTCGTGTGCCTTCCAGGTTGTACTGCATCAGCTGGTTGCCCGGCTGCCGCATCAGGCGTTCGGCTTCAGGCAGCGCCGGTGACTTCGCCGATTTCGGTGCCGGGGCCAGTTTGCGTTGCAGGCACTCCCAGGCGGGGATGCGCTCGCCGTTGACCTGTACTTCGATGCAGGGTGCGGCATCGTCCTGCTTCTTCGTCTCTCCGGCCCAGGCCGATGGCAACGCCAGCAACAAGGCAAGGGCGAGGGCAGGGCGAAGGCCCGCCTTCAACGACTCACTCATCTTGAATCTCCTGCGAAAACCGACGCTCAGCAATGAAGACGTATGGCGAAGACAGTGTCCGCCTGCAACTGTTCCGGCGCTGTCAAAAGATGACAGCACTGTCACAAAACTATTGGCGGTTTTGACGCGACGTACACGTCCTGTTGATAGACCCACGCGCCGCTCCCTGGCCACTCCCTTCGATACGACGCGATGCCTTCGATGACTCCTGTTCCGTGCCGAGCCGTCCGCCTTCCGCTGCGCCTGCATCCGCTGGTGCTGGCTCTGGCCGCGATGCCGCTGCCATTGTTCGCGCAGGACGCGGCGCCTGCGCCCAGCGTGAACATCAATGAATACATCGTGCGCGGCAACACCGTGCTCGATCCGCGCCAGATCGAACGTGCGGTGGAGCCGTTCCTCGGCCCGGGCAAGACCCTGGCCGATGTCGAGAAGGCGCGCGATGCCGTCAATGCGCTGTACCAGCAGGCAGGCTACCAGTCGGTCTACGTCGAGCTGCCCGAGCAGCAGGTCAGTGGTGGCGTGGTGCTGCTGAAGGTGCAGCAGACGCCGATCGGGCAGCTGCGGGTCGTAGGCACGAAGCACGAATCGTCCGAACGCATCCGCGAACGCGTGCCGGCACTTGCCGAGGGCAAGGTGCCGGACTTCGACCAGGCGCAGAAGGAACTGACCGCGCTGAATGAAGGTGGACGTCGGCAGGTGATGCCGCTGGTGCGCGAGGGTCAGGTGCCGGGCACGATGGATGTGGACCTGCAGGTCGAGGAGAAGTCGCCGTGGCGTGCCAGCGCGGCGCTCAACAACGACCACAGCGCCGACACCGAGAAGCTGCGCCTGAGTGCATCGCTGGCCTACGACAACCTGTGGAAGCGCGGGCACAGCGCCAACATCGGCGTGTACCTGGCGCCGGAAGATACCAAGCAGGCCAAGGTGTTCTCGGCCTCGTACATGATGCCGTTCGAGGGCACGCCGTGGAGCCTGGAAGCGTCCGGCTACAAGTCCGACAGCCGCGTGCTGAACGCGGGCGGACAGGTCGGTACCGGCACCGGAACCAATGTGATCGGCAACGGCCATTCGATCGGTCTCAAGCTCAACTATCGACTGGCCGGCAGCAGCCAGTGGTGGCGCCAGCTCAGCCTCGGCGTGGACTTCAAGGACACCGAGGAAGACACGCAGATGGGCAAGGAAAGCCTGAAGACGCCGCTGAAGTACGCGCCGATCACCCTGGCGTTTGTCGGTGTGCGCCAGGGCGAGCAGGATCAGTTGAGCATCAACACCCAGCTGGTGGCCGGCACCCGCCGCCTGTTCGGCTATGGCAGCGATGCCATCGGATTCGGGCAGAAGCGCTACTGGGCGGACCCCAGTTTCATCGCGTTCAAGGCCGATGTGGCCAACACCCACACCTTCGGCAGCGATTGGCAGTGGTACGCGCGCGGCTCGCTGCAGGTGACCGACGCACCGCTGGTGTCGGCCGAGCAGTTCGCCGCCGGTGGCATGTACACCGTGCGCGGCTATCTGTCGGCCGAGGCGATCGGCGACTACGGCGGCCTGGCCAGCCTGGAATGGCGTACCCCGGCGTGGTCGCTGTGGAGCGGCACGGATCTGCGCGTCTACAGCTTTGCCGACGCCGCCTACCTGCGCCTGCGCCAGCCGCTGCCCGAACAGCGTGACAAGTACAACCTGGCCTCGGTCGGCCTGGGCGCGCAGCTGCGCCTGGGTGAGCACCTGCAGCTGCGCCTGGACTACGCCTGGCCCTATGCCGATGGCCCGGTCACGCGCAAGGACGACCCGCGCCTGCATTTCAACATCAGCACCAGTTACTGACCCATCCCTTGAACATGCGTTCTCCGGAGACCCTTCGCATGGACCGTTTGCTTTCCCGAGTGTTGCTGCTGCTGGCCGCGCTGGTTGCGTTGCCTGCTGCTGCGGCCGATGCCAATTGGTGGCAGGCCGAATGGAAGTACCGCAAGCCGATCACCGTCGACGCCGGCCCGCAGGGCGCGGGCCTGGCCGGTGACCCGGGCCGCACGCCGCTGCTGCTGCGCCTGCATACCGGCAACTTCGGTTTCGACGGTACCCAGGACGCGGGCAACGACCTGCGCTTCGTGTCGGGCGATGGCCGCACCGTGCTGGCCCATCAGATCGAACAGTTCGATCCCAAGCTGGGCCTGGCCCTGGTCTGGGTGGACGTGCCGGCAGTCAGCGCCGCCGCGCCGCAGACGATCTGGATGTACTACGGCAATGAGAAGGCACCGGCCAGCGGCAACGGCCAGCAGGTGTTCGACCCGGACTACACGCTGGTCTACCACTTTGCCGAGGCCAATGCGCCGGCGCGCGACACCACCGCTTACGGCAACAACGCCGGCGCCGTCGTGCCGCCGTCCGAGGGCGCGGTGATCGGTCGTGGCGTGCAGCTGGGCGCAGGCCCGCTGCCGTTGCCGGCCAGCGCCTCGCTGGCACAGGAAGCTGGCGCGCCGTTGACCCTCTCGGCCTGGATCAAGCCGGGCAGCAACAATGCGGCGCAGGCAATCTATGCCCGTCGCGATGGCGCGTCCGAGCTGGTGGTCGGTATCGAGAACCGGGTGCCATTCGTGCAACTCAATGGCCAGCGCAGCACGCCGGCACAGCCGATTCCGGAAGGGCAGTGGGCGCACGTGGCACTGACCGCGGAGAAGGGCGCGCTGCAGCTGTACCTCAACGGCCGTGTAGTGGCCCAGCTGAGCGGCGAGCTGCCGGCGCTGGGTACCGCGCCGGTGGTGGGCGCCGATGCCCCGGGTGCTGCACAGCCTTTGGCCAACTTCGAAGGCGCTCTGGATGAGCTGCGCATCTCGCGGGTTGCACGTCCGGCGGCGCTGCTGCTGGCCGATGCCACTGCGCAGGGTGCCGACTCGCGCCTGATCAGCTACGGCGCCGATGAGCAGTCGGCCGGCCAGAGCCACTTCGGCTTCATTCTCAAGGCGATGCCGTTCGATGCCTGGGTGGTGGTCGCCATCCTCGGCCTGATGATGCTGATGTCATGGGCGATCATGATTGCCAAGAGCCGCCACTTCGGCCGCACCAGCAAGGCCAACGCGGTATTCACCGAAAGCTTCGGCAAGTTGTCCGGTGTGCCGCTGCGCACTCTGTCCGAGATGGACCGCCAGGGCAAGGCGCCGACCGCGATGCACGACGGCTCGCTGTGGCGCATCTACCAGGTGGCCATCGATGAAATGCAGCAGCGCCACCAGCGCGACGGCAACAGTGGCTACCTGAGTGGCGCCACCATCGCCGCGATCCGTGCCTCGATGGATGCGGTGATGGTGCGCGAGCAGGAAGCGATGGCGCGGCGCATGAACTGGCTGTCGACCACCATCGAAGGTGCGCCGTACGTGGGCCTGTTCGGCACCGTGATCGGCATCATGCTGGTGTTCGTGGTGGCGGCGATGGCCGGCGCGGTGGACATCAACTCGGTGGCGCCCGGCATGGCCGCGGCGCTGCTGTGTACCGCGGCCGGCCTCGGCGTCGCGATCCCGGCACTGTTCGGCTACAACTACCTGGGTGCGCGTGCCGAAGCGATCGGCGCGGACATGGCGGTGTTCATCGACGAGTTCGCCGCGCGCCTGGCCGAAGAGCAGGACGGGCGCGGCCCGGCCGCGGTCCAGGGCTGAGGGGCGCGCCATGGGCCAGAAGGCGAAGTTCGGCATCAAGAAGCGCGAGAAGGGCATCAACGTGACGCCCTTCGTCGACGTGCTGCTGGTGGTGCTGGTGATCTTCATCCTGACCAGCAACGCCTCCATCCCCGGCATCGAGGTCAATCTGCCGAAGGCCAGCAACAGCGTGGCCCTGGAAAAGCCGAAGACCAAGGCGATCACCATCGACCCCAGTGGCCAGGTGTTCCTGGATGCCTACCCGGTGACGATGGCCGAGCTGGAAGACCGGCTGCGCACCGAGCGCGCGACCACGCCGGATTTCCCGGTGATCGTGCGCGGTGATGCGCAGGTGCAGTACGCCCGCGTGGTCGAGGTACTGGACCTGCTGCGGCGGCTGGAGCTGGCCCAGGTCGGCCTGGTCACCGGCAAGGCGCAGGGCTGAGGCATGACGGCCCATCAACCCCCTCGGCCGGAGCCCGGCATGCGCGGTCGCCAGTTGCTGGTGACCGTCGCGCTGGTGCTGGCCGCGTTGCTGGTGCTTGGCATCGCGGCGTGGTGGCTGCTGTTCAAGGACACCGCCAGCACCCGTCGGCCGGTGGTGCAGCCGCCGATGCTGGCGCTGCCACCCCCTCCGCCGCCGCCCCCGCCGCCCCCGGAAAAACCACCGGAGCCGGAGACACCGCCGGAAGAGACGATGCCCGAACCAGAGCCGCTGGATCAGCCGACGCCGGCCGAAGAGCCGACGCCGACGCCGGATAACAGCGATCCGGTGACGATGAATGCCGACGCGCAGGCCGGTGGTGACAACTTCGGTATCCAGTCCGGCAGTGGTGGCGGTTCGTCCGGCGTTGGCCGTGGTGGCGCCGGCAACGCTACCTACGGCCGCTACCTGGGCTACCTGATGCAGCAGGCGATCTCGCGCGACGACAAGGTCAAGCGCCTGGCGTTCCAGCTGCAGGTGAATGTGTGGCTGGCCAACGACGGCCGCCTGGAAAAGGTCGAACTGGTACGCGGCAGTGGCAACGAGGAGGCCGACGCGGCCGTGCTCGATGCCCTGCGTCGCATCGGCAAGGTTGACCAGGCACCGCCGCCGTCACTCGATTTCCCCGCCCGCGTCCTGATCCAGGGCCGCCGGCCCGGGGCCTGACTCCGACTTCCGTGATTTCCCTTCTTTCGATGAGAACCGTGATGAACGACCACGTCCGCGCACGAACCGACTCCCGCCGCCCGCGGCCGGCCCGACGGGCGCTGCTGTGCTGCGCCGTGCTGCTCAGCCTGGCCGCCCCGGCCGGTGCGATGGCGGCCGAAACCACCATGGTCAAGCTGATCAAGGGCCTGATCGCCAGCGGTGCATTGAAACCCGAAGACGGCCAGGCACTGCTGGTACAGGCCGAGGCCGAAGCGGCGGCCGCACAGCGCACTGCAGCCACGGGCAGCACCGCGGCGAGCGGTGGCGTGGCACTGGAGGCCGGTGACGTGCGCGTGCCGTACGTACCGCAGAGCGTGCGCGACGGTATCCGTGACGAAGTGCGCCAGGACGTGATGGCGCAGGCGAAATCGGAAGGCTGGGCGGCACCCAACGAAGTGGCCGAGTGGACCAAGCGCATCAAGGTCACCGGTGACATGCGTGTGCGCAGCGAGTCGCGCTTCTACTCCGAGCGCAACAGCGACATCGTGAGCAACTGGTCGTCGATCAACGCCGGCAACGGCTTCGACACCAACACCAATACCAACCTGCAGCTGCCGCCGCTGCTCAACACCCGCCAGGACCGCCGCAACCTGTGGCGCATCCGTGCCCGCCTGGGCATCGAGGCAACCATTGGCCAGCACACCACGGCCGGCGTGCGCCTGGCCAGCGGCAGCGGCAACGGCCCGGTGTCGACCACCGAGCAGCTGGGTGGCGGCCTGAGCAAGAAGGACGTGTGGCTGGACCAGGCCTGGCTGGCCTACAGCCCGGCGGACTGGGTGACGGTGCGTGGCGGCCGCTTCGGCAATCCGTTCTGGACCAGCGACACGCTGTTCTCCAGCGATCTCAACTTCGATGGCCTGGCCGCGAACCTGAAGTATGACTTCGATGGTGGCGACCTCGACCTGTTCGGCAACCTCGCGGTGGTGCCGCTGGAGTACACCTCCGACAGCTCGCCGAGCCAGAGCAAGGTCAAGACTCCGAACGAGAACAAGTGGCTGTCCGGTGCCCAGGTAGGCGTGAACTGGCGCTTCAACGATGACAACGCGCTGCGTGCCGCGCTGGGCTACTACGACTTCAAGAACATCAGCGGCCGCCTGTCCTCAACGTGCTCGCTGTATTCGGGCGCGGTAGGCTGCGACACCGACTGGTCGCGCCCGGCGTTCATGCAGAAGGGCAACACCCTGATGCTGATCCGCAACATCGCGCGCAATCCGGTGGATCCGGCCGGTACGCCGACCCCGCAGTATGTCGGCCTGGCCTCGGCCTTCCGCCTGGCCACGCTGAACCTGCGCTGGGACACGCAGCTGGCGCAGGGCATCGGTCTGCGCCTGGATGGCGACTACATCCGCAACCTGGCCTACGACAAGCAGGCCATGTTCAGTCGTGCCCAGAACGGCATCGTCAACAACTACGGCGCCGGCGATACTGTCGGCATCGATACCTTCCGCAGCGGCGACACCGCCTGGATGCTGCAGGCCACCTTCGGTGCCACCGAGCTGAAGGAGAAGGGCCAGTGGCAGGCACTGATGGGCTACAAGCACATTGAGGCCGACGCGCTGCCCGACGCCTACAACGATCCGAACTTCCACCTGGGCGGCACCAACGCCCGCGGTTATTACGTGGGCGGTGCCTACGCGCTGGACGCGCGCAGCTGGATCAGCGGCAAGTGGATGGCGGCCAAGGAAGTGTCCGGTGCGCCGCTGTCGATCGACGTGTTCCAGCTGGAGTTCAACACCGGCTTCTGAGTGGCGGGCGTGATGCGGATCACGTAGTGCGTGGCGGGGGCGCAGCGATGCGCCCGTCTAAGGAAAGGAGACCACGCGTTGTTCAAAAGGAGGAGTGGATGAGCCGTCGCAAGCTGTTCGAGAGTCCCGAACCGTCCAGCCAGATGCTGGGTGTTGGACCGGCCTATGTTTCAGTGGAGGGCCTGCGCCAGCACCTGGCCGAGTTCCTGCTGTATGCGGGCCGGCCGGTGGTGATCATGCGCGGGCGCAGCGAAGTGGGCTATTTCCTGCCGGCGCGCTGCTGGCGCCAGCGTGACGATGATCCGCTGGCGGCGGCTGCCGCCGACCAGCTGCTGGATGCGGCCGGTTTCCAGGCCGAGGACATCCAGCAGGTGGAGCAGGAATTCAACGCGATGCGCCAGCGCACCGTGCTGCATTCGCGGCGCTGAGCCTTCCGTAGAGCCGGGCTCATGCTCGGCTTTTCGGGCGGGTGCACGCGACGTTGGCAACAGCCCCTGCCGTTGCCTTCGGCTCTACAGTAGATCCACGCCGTATGTGGATAGGCCACACTCGGCCGCAGCTACAACGCCAGCACCTGTCCCGGTTCCAGCGCCTGCAGAAACGCGTCGTCATGCGACACCACCACCAAAGTGCCCGGGAACATCCGCAGCACCTGCAGCAGGTGCATCCGCAGCGTCATGTCCAGGTTGTTGGTTGGTTCGTCCAGAACCAGCAGCGCTGGGGGCTTGGCCGCCATCAATGCCAATGAAAGCCGCGCCCGTTCGCCACCGGACAATGCGGACACGGGCGTCTGCGCCGTGGCATCGCCGCGGAACAGGAAGTCGGCCAGGTGCAGCCGGCACTGGGTCTGGCTCCAGTCCGGCATCTGGGCAGACAGCGCCTGGAGAGGCGTGGCCTGCATCGGCAGGTCCCGGTAGTGCTGGTCGAGCAGGGCGATCTGATCAGCTGGCGGCAGCAACCAGTCACCATCACGGCGGATGCTTGGGTCGCCGCACAGCGCGCGTGCCAGCGTGGACTTGCCGCTGCCGTTGTCACCGGTGATCGCCAGGCGATCGCCGACATCCAGGCGCAGATGCAGTCCACCCAGCACCGTTTCCGTGGCATGCGC
Organism: Stenotrophomonas sp. 86428_Sma; assembly: GCF_056481585.1. Classification (NCBI taxonomy): domain Bacteria; kingdom Pseudomonadati; phylum Pseudomonadota; class Gammaproteobacteria; order Lysobacterales; family Lysobacteraceae; genus Stenotrophomonas; species Stenotrophomonas sp. 86428_Sma. The sequence continues at coordinate 2,800,276 of NZ_CM151156.1, read as the reverse complement.
CACGCTGGCGTCGGTCAGCTGCACCACCACTCCCTCACGTCGCCAGCCGGCCGGCAACGCGAAGGTAGGCTCGATGATGGTCTCCCGCTGCAGGTCATTGCGACGAGCCACGATGTCTTCCTGCTGCTCACGGATCAGCAGTTGCTTGCTGCCGGCGGTGGTATTGCCACGGCCGAGCTTGGTGGCTGAACGCACGCCGCCCCACTTGCGCTGTTCCACCTTGCGCACACCGCGTTCCCGCGAGCTGGCAGCGCGCTGCTGTTCGCGCATCAACGCCTCATGGGCCTGGCCGCGCTCCTGATCCAGCTGGCGCAGCTGCCGGTCGCTGGCCTCGCGTCGCTGCTGCAGGTCCGCCTGATAGTCGCGGTAGCGGCCGCCGAAGTGGCTCACGCGCCCGCCACGTATGTGCCAGAGCTCATTACAGAGCGCATCGATCAGGGCTTCATCGTGGGTGGCCACCAACAGTGCGCCGTGGAACTGGCGCAGGCGCGCGATCAGCGAGCGGCGTGCACTGCGGTCCAGGTGATTGCTGGGTTCATCGAGCAGCAGTACATCGGGGGCGGCATCGAGCGCGCGGGCGAGCGCATGGCGCATCTGCTCGCCGCCGCTGCGAGAGGAGTCATCCAGTACGTGCTGCGGCACGTAGGCGATGCGTGCGCCATCGCGGCGGATGATGGTCCCGCCACTGGGCACCAGAGTACCGGCCAACATCTGCAGCAGGCAGCTCTTGCCGCTGCCGTTGTCGCCGATCAGGGCGATGCGGGCACCTGAGGGCAGGTGCAGGTTGACGTCGGCCAGCAAGGCGCGGCCGTTGAAATCCAGATCCAAAGCATGGGCACGTAACATCGCGTGCGGTCCTCCTGTTGCTGCGCGCTCACTGCATCCGAACGCGGACGCGCAGCTTGGAACAGGGGCGAGGCCGGAACAAGCGAGGAACCGGCCAAGATCCGCCGCAGGTGGGCCAGACCTCCTTCAGCCGCGCTCGCTGGTGATCCGTGCACCTTCACGCATCACCAGCGTCACCGGGGTCTTTTCCACCACCTCCAGCAACCGCTGCCACTGCGCATCGCTCAGCTCGGCGCTGGCATGCAGCACGCGGTGCACGTGGAAGCGTCCATCTTCGTCGCGTTCCGAGCGCAGCTCGGCATGGAACTCGCCCAGCTCCCAGCCCTTGCGTTGCGCATACATGCGCAGGGTGATGGCGGTGCAGGCGGCCAGCGAGGCCAGGTACAGATCGAAGGGGGCGAAGCCCTTGCCCTGGCCGCCCAGCGAGGCGGGCTCGTCCGCGTCCACATCAAAGCTGCCATTGCTGATGTGGTGCAGGTAGTTGTCGCCGGTCGAAACAATGCGCGCGTAGGCCATCGGAGTCTCCATCTGTCTATAGCGTCGAGCCATGCTCGACCAACCCACTGTAAAGTCGAGCCGTGCTCGACTGCTCCAAAAGGCGGCGCCAGCCAAGGCCAGCGCCGCCACGAAATCACTCGGTACGATCGTACGAGAACTGGATGCCTGCCGTACCACCGGTTTCAATGAAGAGATTCATGAAAGCCGGCACCGTTTCCGAGCGGGCCCAGTCGCGCTGCAGCTCGCAGAACAGCTGCGGCACGCTGATCAACTGGCCCCCGGCCTGTTCGATGCGGCGTAGTGCTGCGTCATGCGCCGCCAGCGAGGTACCGCCAACGGCATCGACCACCACGTACACCTCATAGCCTTCCTTCAACGCATCCAGGGCCGGGAAAGTCAGGCAGGCTTCGGTCCACAGTGCGGTCATGATCAGCTTGCGGCGGCCGGTGGCCTCCACCGCCTTGCGGAACTCGACGTCTTCCCAGGAATTGATGGTGGTGCGGTCGTAGGTGGGGTAGTCGCCCAGCACCTTGCGCAGCTGCGGAATCGGCGGCTTGTTCAGGCCGGTCTTGACGTTGACCGTCGAATGCACGATCGGCAGGCCGTAAGCCACAGCGGCCTTGGCGGTGCCGACGATGTTGTTGACCAGCAGCTGGCGGTCCATCGAGGCGATGGAGTTCACCTGCACCGGCTGGTAGTCGATGATGATGAAGGCGGAATTCTGCGGGGTCAGCAGGTGGTCGCTGGCCGGGTCGCGGATCGGTTCACTGGACATGGTGGGTCTCCGGTTGGGAGGGGGCCGGCGGCTGGCCGGCACCCCGGGGGCAGCTCAGCTGCGCTGCGAATCCAGCTGCTCCTGGTTCTTCTGCACGTCCTGCGCCTTCAGGTAGCTTTCGATCAGCAGCTGGTAGTTCGGGAAGATCTTCGTGTAGACCTCGGCCCACTGCTGGGCATCGTCGCGGTTCCAGCTGCGCTGGATTTCCGAGGCCACCGCGGCGGTGTCCATCGGCACCACGCCGGCCTGCACCACGCGGGCCAGGGTGATCTCTTCGGCCATCTTCGAATAGGTGCCCGAGGCATCGATCACCGCGAACACCTGGTAGCCATCGGCCACGGCGGCGATCGACGGGAAGGCCATGCACACGCTGGTGATGGTGCCGGCGATGATCAGCTGCTTGCGGCCGGTGGCCTTCACTGCAGCAACGAATTCCGGATTGTCCCAAGCGTTGATCTCACCCTTGCGCGCCACGTACTGGGCATGCGGGGCCGCGTCGTGAATCTCCGGGATCAGCGGGCCGTTCGGGCCCTGCGGGACCGAGGCGGTGGTGATCACCGGCATCTTTGCCAGCGTGGCCATCTTCGCCAGCGCAGTGGCGTGGGCGCGCACGCTGGTGAATGGCATGTCACCGATGGTCTGGAACAGGCCGCTCTGGTGGTCGATCAGCAGCATCGCGGCGTTGTCCGGATCGATCACCGGGCGGGCACCATTGAAGTTGGCGGGGGTACTCATGGTCAGTCTCCTGGGGAAGGTGGGCGATGGCCCATTGGCGCGGCGGGTCATCACCCGCCGCGCGGAAGCGCTCAGTGCGCGATCCGGCCGAAGCGGCCGCTGTTGAAATCGTTGACCGCCTGGCTGATCTTGGCCTGGCTGTTCATCACGAACGGGCCATAGCCCACCACCGGCTCGTCGATCGGCTCGCCGCTGAGCAGCAGCACAGTGGCGTCGCTGTCGGCGTCGACGAACACGTCCTCGCCGCTGCGGTCGAAGGTGACCAGCTGCGCCTCGCCGACCGGCTGGCCGCCGTTGATCCGGACCTGGCCCTTCAACACCACCAGCGCCAGCGTGCGGCCATCGGCCACCGGCAGTTCGGCGTGGTGGCCCTGCTGCAGGCGGATGTCCCAGACATCCATCGGCGTGTGGGTACGCGCCGGGCCGGCGTGGCCGTCGAAGCGGCCGGCGATGACCCGCACGCGTCCGGCGCCGTCGGGCAGATCCACCGAGGGAATGTCTGCATCGAGCAGGGTCTGGTAGCCCGGCGCACCCATCTTGTCCCGGGCCGGCAGATTGACCCACAGCTGCACCATGTCCAGCGTGCCACCGCGCCTGCTGAATTCCGGCGTATGGAACTCCTCGTGGAGGATGCCGGAGGCGGCGGTCATCCACTGCACGTCACCCGGGCCGATGGTGCCCCCGGCCCCGGTCGAATCGCGGTGCGCGACCTCGCCCTCATAGACGATGGTGACCGTCTCGAAACCGCGGTGCGGATGCTGGCCGACCCCACGCGGGGTATCGCTGGGGGCGAAGCTGTACGGGCCGGCATAGTCCAGCAGCAGGAACGGGCTCAGGTGCTGGCCGTGGGTGTTGTAGGAAAACATCGAGCGGGCGGGGAATCCATCGCCCACCCAGTGCGGGCGGGGGGCGCTGTAGGTACCGGTGACACGCTTCATGGCGATCTCCTGGCCGGGGCTGCCGGCCGCTGTTCTTCGTTGCAGGAGACGATATCGCCGCGACAATTGGGCCGGTAGACGCCAACATTTGCCGTCATAGTCCTATCTGGTGAACAATGGCGGCAGGCCGTGGGCCGCAGGAGATCGCCCCGTGTTCATCGCAGATATCCGCCGTTGTGACCTCAACGACCTGTTCTATTTCGCCATGGTGGTCGAGCACGGCGGCTTCTCGCAGGCCGGGCGGGCGCTGGCCATGCCGAAGTCGAAACTGAGCCGGCGCATCGCGCTGCTGGAAGAACGGTTGGGCGTGCGCCTGATCCAGCGCTCGACCCGGCGTTTCTCGGTCACCGAGGTCGGCCAGGACTACTACCGCCATTGCAAGGCAATGCTGGTCGAGGCCGAGGCGGCCGAAGAAGCCATAGCGATGTCACGCGCCGAGCCGCGCGGCACCATCCGCCTGGCGTGCCCGATCGCGATCCTGCACGCGCGCATCGGCCCGATGCTGGCCGACTTCCTGGCCCTGCACCCCCAGGTGACGGTGCAGCTGGACGCCACCAACCGCCGCGTGGACGTGGTGGGCGAGGGCGTGGATGTGGCGATCCGGGTACGGCCGCCGCCATTGGAAGACAGCGACCTGGTGGTGCGCGTGCTGGCACGCCGGGTCTGGTGCACCAGTGCCAGCCCGGCGCTGCTGCAACGGTTGGGCACGCCGCAGGTGCCGGCCGACCTGGCGATGATGCCGACCGTCGATCTGGCCTCGCCCAGTCAGCAGCATGTGTGGGAATACAGTGGGCCCGGCGAGATCCAGGCCAGCGTGCATCACCGCCCGCGCCTGGTCAGCGATGACATGATCGCGTTGCGCGCAGCCGCGGTGGCCGGGGTCGGGCTGTTGATGCTGCCGCGGATGATGATCACCGATGAGCTGGAGAGCGGGGCGCTGCTGCCGGTGCTCCCCGAGTGGGTGCCGAAACACGGCATCGTGCATGCGGTGTTCCCTTCGCGGCGTGGGCTGCTGCCGGCGGTACGCGCGTTGATCGATTACCTCGCCGAGCGTTTCGAGGCGTTGGACGAACCGTAGGCTCCGCATCCACATCCACGCATGGCGTGGATCTACTGGATCCGGCGCCGCCTGGGAGATCCACGCCATGCGTGGATGATCCTGGTGCCGCGCGACGGGCCTTCGCTTGCCGCCTGCGGCCGCGCAGCCCACAATCCATGTCCGGACCGTCGCCATCACGCCCATCATTCCCCGGTCCGGCCTTGGCACCTATGTCTCCCAATGCCCTGGCGCTGGTCGAGCTGCTGATCCGCGAGCGCCGTGCGTTGTCTCGCTTCATCGCGCGCTATCTCGACCCGGCCAGTACCGAGGACACCCTGCAGAACCTGTACCTGAAGGCCAGCAGCGTGCCCGGTGATCCACCGATCCTGGAGCCGCGCGGCTATCTGTACCGGATGGCCTATCACCATGCGCTCAACCGCAGCCAGGCCGACGCCCGCGAGCGGCGCGCGATGGCCGAGTACGCCGCCGACATGGCCGAGGCGGGCCACGACGGCGAGGCGCAGGCACTGGACCAGGCACAGCTGCGCGAGATCACCCAGACCATCCTCGCGCTGCCAGCGCAGGTGCGCGAGTGTTTCGTGCTCAACCGCTACCTGGGCCTGAGCGAGCGCGAGATCGCCACACGGCTGGGTATTTCCAAGAGCCTGGTCGGCAAGCATGTGCTGCGCGCGGCACTGTTGATCCAGCAGCACCAGCAGGGAATGCATCGATGAGCGGCGATTGCCGTGGGCAGATCGCGCCCGCCGTTGTCACAACAGGAAAGCGCACCCGTTCGTGGTGCGGCAGGCCACAACCATGACCACGTCCGAACCCTCGCCGCGTCAGGCCAGGCAGGCGTTGCGCTGGGTGATCCGGTGCAGTGCAGGCCCGCTGCCGGAACGCCAGCAACGAACCCTGCAGCGCTGGCTGCAGGCCGATCCACGCCATGCGCTGGCCTGGCGCCAGCAGACGGCGTTCTGGCGGGGGCTGGATGCCGCCGGGCCCGAGGTGCTGGCGGCGCTGCCCGAGCTCACCACCGATCGCGAGGGCCTGCGCCCGATCGCGCCGCGCCGTCGCCTGCCATGGCTGCTGGCCAGTGCCGCCGCCGTCGCACTGATGGTGACGGCGGCACCGCACGCGCTGCTGCTGGCACGCAGTGACCTGCGCAGCAGCGATGCGCCACGCGTGGTGCAACTGGAAGACGGCAGCACCGCCGTGCTCGATGCGGGCACCGCATTGGCGGTCGAGTTCGACGGCCAGCAGCGTCGCCTGCGCCTTCTGCGCGGGCAGGCCTGGTTCCAGGTGGCGCACGAAGCTCGCCCGTTCCATGTCGAGGCCGCGGGCGGCCGGGTCCGTGATATCGGCACCGCCTTCAGTGTGTCGATGCAGGACGCCACGGTCACCACCCAGGTCAGTGAGGGTGTGGTCGAAGTGCGGCCGGGCGATGGCAGTGTGCAGCGCCTGCATGCCGGGCAGTCACGGGCGTTCCGTGACGGCCGCTGGCTGCAGCCGGTGCAGCTGGAAGACCCCGAGACCATGGCGCCGTGGCGGCGTGGCGAGGTAGTGATCGATGATCGGCCGGCCGCGCAGGCCATCGCCGATCTGGCCCGCTATCGGCGTGCACCGGTCTTGGTACTGGGCGGGCAGGGCGCGAACGTGCGGGTCAGTGGCCTGTTCCACCTGCAGCAGCCGGAGACGGCCATCGATGCGGTGGCCGCGCAGGCAGGACTGCGCGTGCAGCGCTTGCCCGGTGGCGCGTTGGTGCTGTGGTGAGGTGCCGCCGGTTCATGGCGGAATACGCCGCATGAAAAAAACATGAAAAAACCGTGGGCACCTGCAGTGTCCCGCTGTCTATAGAGGTATAGCCAGAGCGAAACACCGTTTTTCCTCAAGCCAGACACACCACCGGCACCGGATGTGCCCGTGGTCCAGCCACGCTTGAGGAGTTCCTGTCCATGTCGTCCACGGCATCCGCCTGTCATCGTCGCGCCACCGTTCTGGCCCTGGCCGTTTCCACCGCATTGCTGCCGCTGGCCTGGGTGCCGGCCGTGCAGGCACAACCGGCGATCGTCGCGCCGGTGCGCCAGTACGCCATCCCGGAGCAGCCACTGGCTGATGCCGTACGTGCCTTTGGCCGCCAGGCCGATGTGCAGGTGGTGTTCCGCAGTGACCTGGTGGAGGGCCGCCGCTCCAGTGCGGTGAGTGGCGAGTACAGCCAGATGCAGGCCCTGCAGCAGCTGCTGCGCGGCAGCGGCGTGCGCGCACAGCGTGGTATGGACGGTACCTGGAGCCTGCGGGCCGCAGCGGAGGCGGGTGAAGGGGAAGGGGTGCGGGTGACCGAAACACTGGACGTGGCCGGTCGCCTTCAGTCGGAAGGGGGTGAGGCACGCGATCGGCGCGGCTACGATGATGTGTTCGCGCTGGACCTGACCACGGCGTATTCGGGGCGCGACCGGGTGGAGCGCTATCGTGGTTCCAATCCGGCCGACGTGGTCAAGGATCTGGTCGGCGTGTTCAGCGGCGATGCGCGCAACAGCGGCGCGCTGGACGTCAACATCCGTGGCATCCAGGGGCCCGGGCGGGTGCCGGTCAGCATCGACGGTGGCGAACAGGCGCTCACGGTCTGGCGCGGCTACAACGGCGTCAGCAACCGCAACTACATCGATCCCAACCTGATTGGTGGCATCCAGGTCATCAAGGGGCCAGGGCTGGTGCGCGATGTGCACAGCGGGATCGGCGGTGCGCTGGTGATCAAGACCATCGACGTTGACGACATTGTTGCTGCCGGCGAGCGCTTCGGCGGGGAGCTGAAGATCGAAGGCAGCAGCAATGCGGTGGCACCGCGCCTGCCGCGCCTGCACACCGGCGAGGATTACCGCACCGTGCCGGGGTTCCCGCAGGGCTCGCCGAATTCACCCTATGACGACCGCACCCTGGTGGTGCCGGTGAAGTCGCGCAGCGGCAACAACCCCTTCGATGGCGAGGACCAGGCCTGGCGGTTGGCACTGGGCGTACGCGGCGACAACGTCGACCTGATGGCTGCCTACGCCTGGCGCAAGCGCGGCAACTACTTCTCCGGCAGCAAGGGAAGCGCGTACTACGACCAGGACCGGCGCGAGCAGTACGAGTACCAGGGCATCGACTACATCACCACGCTGGCGCGTTACTTCAAACCGGGCGATGAAGTGCCCAATACCTCCAGCGAACAGGAGTCCTGGCTGGTCAAGGGCAGCTGGCAGATCAACGACGACCAGCAGCTGAAGGCCACCTGGCGGCGCACCTTGTCCCACTATGGCGAGATCATGCCGTCGCGCATCCTGTCCGCGCCCGACTACGGACGCATCCAGTGGCCGCTCAGCCGGGTTGCGTCCGATGCCTGGAACCTGGAATACCGCTTCCAGCCGGCCGGCAGCCGCTGGCTGGACCTCTACGCCAACCTGTGGCGCACGGAGACGGACAGCGATACCTACAGTGCTGGCGGCTTCCCGAACTTCGCAGTGGGTAATCCGGCATGGAACCCGGACGCCAGCCCGATCCTGCGCAACACCGCGCTGGCCAACGCGCGCAACGACCGCACCGGCCTGATCCTGAGCAACCGCTTCGCCCTGCATTCGACCCTGGACCTGACCGTGGGCGGCAACTGGCAGTACGAGAAGCTCGGCTCGAGCGATCCGTACTTCGGTACCACCGATGGCTGGCGTATGTTCCCGCGTGCCGGGCGCCGGCAGGAGGGCGAGGGCTACCTCACCCTGGAGTGGCGGCCGGTCGACTTCCTTACCCTCAATGCAGGCGTGCGCTACAGCCGCTACTGGGCCTTCGACGATTTCCTCGAGGCGCACCCCGAGCTGCTGACCAAGGGCGTAGGTGGCAAGGAAGCGCAGTACACCGTGAACGAGTTGCCGCCCCGTCCCGCCAATCTGCAGGCCCGCATCGACGCGTTGGAAGCACGCCGCGCCGTATGGGAAAAGCGCGGCATGGGCTGGTTCATCGATGACAGCATCCGTGCGTTGCTGGCGCCGTACGAGACGCCGCGTCCGGTCAGGTACACGCGGCCCTGGCTGCCCGATGCCGATGGCAACTACACCCGCGCCGGCAATCCCTGCCTCAATGGCGAAGTGGCGGCCATTCCCGGCGTGCAGCCGGTGTTTGCCGGCAGCGACCAGGTCTGCAACATCGGCAACAGCGTACAGTCGCAGCCGGTCGATGCACGCAACAGCCGCCGCCGCGACCATGCCTGGCTGCCGACCTTCTCGGCCACTGCACACCTGTCCCCGGCCGCCCGTGCCTACGTGCGTTACAGCGAAGCGGTGCGCTTCCCGAGCATGTTCGAAAGCACCATCGCCTTCTCCGGCAGCCTCAATCCGCTGCATGCGCTCAAGCCCGAGCACGCCTACAACTACGAAGTGGGCTACGTGCACAACCTGTCGGCCCTGTTCGGCAACACCGCCGATGCCGACGTCAAGCTGGCGTACTACGTGCACAAGACCCGTGACGTGATCGAGCGCGATGGCAACTTCCTGTTCGACAACATCGACAAGCAGACCATCCGTGGCATCGAACTGCAGGCCCGCTTCGACAACCGGCGCTTCTTCACCGATCTGGGCATCACCCGCACGCTGGAAAACGAGGTGTGTGACGAGAGCACGGCGGTGCTCCTGGATGCGAACCGCGGCCTGGTCCCGAACTGCGTGCAGGATGGTTTCGTCGGTGGCTACCTGCTGACCCAGGCCATTCCCAAGCTGTCGATCAACTGGTCGCTGGGCACGCGCCTGTTCGATGAGCGCCTGGAGCTTGGCAGCCGCATCGTGCACTACCAGCGCCACGAGAACCCTGATCTGCAGGCCTACCGTGACCGCCTGCTGAGCGGTGGCAGCGGCCTGCTCTGGCAGAACGTGCCGTTCACCTGGGGAAACATCACCACTGTCGATGCCTATGCGCGCTGGCGCTTCAACGAGCATGCCAGCGTCGAACTGGTCGGCAGCAACCTCGGCAACCGCTACTACGTCGATCCAGCCACGCGGTCCACGCTGCCGGCCCCGGGTCGCACCCTGAAGCTCGGCGTCACCGCACGCTTCTGATCTCCCACCTTCAAGCGTTGTACCCGTAGTTCCCTCAACCAAGGAGCAATACCATGAAAATGATCTCCCGCCACGAATTAGCGACCAACGCGCTGAGGCATGGCGCGCTCACCCATGAGGATGGCCGGATCGAGGTCACCTGGGATCTGCAGGTTCAGGCCGGCCAGCCATGGCTGGGCCTGCACTGGTGCGAGCGTCATGCCGAGGTGGAGGACTGGGAGCTGCCACGCCAGCGCGGCCTGGGCCGGGCGCTGATCGAGCAGCGCGTGCCGTACGAGCTGGCTGGCAGCGGGGAGCTGCGCTTTGGCCCACAAGGCCTGGATGCCTGGATCCGCTTCCCGTTGCGGGAGCGCGACAGCCTGCTGCAGACCGATGCTCCGGGCGCGGCGGCGGAGGGTTCCGTCAGGTAAAGGTCCATTTATCCCCAATTGGGCCAAATTGGGCATAATGGCCTCAACTATCCCCGTCTGGAGCCGTGCCATGACCCTGCCGCTGGATCTGCCTGGCCTCGAAAAGGCCCCGGCCTCGTCGGTGAAGACCCGTGGCTGGCCGAGCCTGATGCGCACCGTGCGCGAGAAGCAGGCACTGGTCATCACCAACCACAATCATCCGGAAGCGGTGATCGTGGATATCCGCACGTACCAGGAGCTGCTGGCCAGGGCCGCCGGCGGTGACGCCGATGAGCGCAGTGAAGAACTGCTGCGCCTGCGCGGTGAGTTCGACCAGACCCTGGCCAGCCTGCAGCGCGGTGAGGGGCTGGGCAAGGTGCTGGGCCAGCCGATCCGCCGTGGCCGCAAGGTCACCCTCGGCCGTCCGCTCTGAACGATGGGGCGGATCCTGGTGCTGGCCGGCGTCAATGGCGCCGGCAAAAGCTCGCTGCTGGGTACCTGGCTGGAAGCCGAAGGACTGAGCTGGTTCAACCCCGATTCGTTCACCCGCCGCCTGGTCGAGGCTGGCTGGCCGCTGCCCGAAGCCAATGCCGAGGCCTGGCAGGAAGGCACCCGCCGCCTGCGCCAGGCCATGGCCGATGGCACGGACTTCGCCTTCGAGACCACGTTGGGTGGCAACACCATTCCACGCCTGCTGCGCGAGGCCTGCGAGCACCATCACGTCGCGATCTGGTTCTGTGGCCTGGCCACGGTCGAGCTGCACATCGCCCGCGTGGCGGCGCGAGTAGAGGCCGGTGGCCACGATATTCCGGTGGAAAAGATCCACGCCCGCTTCGATTCGGCGCGCGAGAACCTGTTGGACCTGCTGCCGCACCTGGCTGAGCTGCATGTCTACGACAACAGCGCGCCGGCCGACGCAGAAGGCTGCGTCGCGCCCCTCCCGGTGCTGGCGATGGAGCGCGGCCAGCTGCAGTATCCGGTCTCGGTGGCCGAACTGCTGCACACGCCGGACTGGGCCAAACCCATCGTGATGCGTGCGATGGAGTTGGACACCCCGCAGTAGATCCACGCCATGTGTGGATGTCTTTCACGCATCGCGCGAAACCGCGCCGTGCACGACTGGGCGCCACCGGAGCTGCCGTTAGACTGACCGCACACTCATGGAGGACGACATGCACGGACCTGCGACGTTCCGCTCCACTTCGATCTGCCTGGTGCTTGCTGCGCTGGCGCTGTCCAGCCTGACGGCGACGGCCGCGCCTGCCGCGTCCAAGCGGGTGGCGCCGCCGCCCAGCCTGGTACAGGCCTACCTCGCCGCCGAAGCCAACCTGCGGCTGATTCCCGGCGACGACATTGAATCCGATTTCCGTCCGGTGTGGACCGCTGTTACCGACCTCGATGGCGATGGCCGTGCCGAGGTCGTGTACTTCTATACGTCCACCTACACCGGCGGCAGCTTCGCGCAACGCAATGTGGTGGCGGTGATGACGGCGCTGACGGCAAACGATCCGCGCGGCCAGGAGAACCCGAACAGCCTGTCGCCGGTGGAAGCAGAGGACTATGCCGCCATCCGCAGGTATGGCTATGCTGACGATGCGGCTGAACAGATTCCAGGCGCCATCCGCGCGATCCGCATCCAGGGTGATCGCATCATTGTCGATTTCACCGTCAGTGCCGGGGCGACGGTCTGCGAATGGAAGAGCCCGAACCGCCACGTCTGTCCGCCGGACGGAAACTACACATGGACGCTGCGTTGGACGCCGGGGAAGCTGACCCGCATCAAGAAATAGCGCCAGGTAGCGCCGGGCGTATCCGCCCGGCGCCACAGGCCCCATGTAGATCCAGGCCATGCGTGTGGCATTTCGCGGCGAGCCTCAGGCCGGCTTCACCTGCTCGGGCTCAGCAACGTCCGGCAGCGGCGGCAGGCTCGGGTCCACCGTGACCGGCACATCGCTCTTCAACAGCGCCGCAGCTTCCCTGTCGCTGCCGACGGCCGGCGGTGAACCACGCAATGGCAGGCCGGCGGTTTCCTTCACGAACAGCATCGTGATCAGGCCGACCACCGCCGCGCCCATCAGGTAGTAGGCCGGCACCAGCGGGTCGCCGGTACGTTCCACCAGCCATGCGGTGACCAGCGGCGTGGTGCCACCGAACAGCGACACCGAGACGTTGAAGGCGATCGACAGCGCGCTGTAGCGCACCGGGGTATAGAACAGCGCCGGCAGCGTGGATGACATCGAGCTGGTGAAGCACACCAGCGCCAGGCCCAGCAGCATCAGGCCGAGGAAGATCATCCAGTCGTTGCCGCTGCCGACCAGCAGCAGGCACGGAATGGCCAGCACCAGCAGCGCAATGCAGGCGCCGATGATCATCGGCCGGCGGCCCAGCTTGTCACTGAACAATCCGCCGACGATGTTCAGCGGCATCATCACCAGCATCACGATGATGATCAGCAGCAGGCCCTTGCTCTCGGCGTAGCCCATGGTGACGCTGAGGTAGCTGGGCATGTAGGTCAACAGCATGTAGTCGGTCACGTTGAACACCAGCACCAGGCCCATGCACACCAGCAGCTGGCGGCCGTGCACCTGGAACAGCGCGCCAAGCCCGGGCCGATCATGTTCGCGCTTCTCGGCTTCCTCGGCGAAGGCGCGGAATGCCGGGGTCTCTTCCAGCTTCATGCGCATGTACAGGCCGAGAAGGCCCAGCGGGCCGGCCACCAGGAATGGAATGCGCCAGCCCCAGTCCAGCATCTGTTCGCTGCTCAACAGCATGTGCAGCGCGGTCACGGTACCGGCGCCGGCGATGTATCCGCCCAGCGTACCGAACTCCAGCCAGCTGCCCATCAGGCCGCGGTTGCGGTCGGTGGAATACTCGGCGATGAAGGTGGCCGCACCGCCGTACTCGCCGCCGGTGGAAAAGCCCTGCACCACACGCGCCAGCAGCAACAGCACCGGTGCCCAGATGCCGATCCGCTCGTAGGAAGGAATCAGGCCGATCGCAAAGGTACCCAGCGCCATCAGGATCATGGTGAACGCCAGCACCTTCTGGCGCCCATAGCGGTCGCCGAGCGGGCCGAACACCAGGCCGCCGAGTGGACGCACCAGGAATGCCACGGTGAAGGTGGCGAAGGCCGCGATCACCTGTGCGGTGGGATGGCTCGACGGGAAGAACACCTGGCCGATGGTGACGGCCAGATAGCCGTAGACACCGAAGTCGAACCACTCCATGGCATTGCCGAGTGCAGCGGCACCGACGGCGCGCTTGAGCATGGGCTTGTCGACGACGGTGATCTCATCGACCTTCAGGTGGCGGCGGCGTTTGAACCAGCCGAAGTGGGCATGGGAATCGGGCGTGTCCTGCATAGGGGCTCCCTTGTAGGTATGAAATAGGGGAATGGGTGCTGTGGTGTGTCCCGGAAATCGGAAACGGCGATGCAGGCGCAAGTGGCGCAGGGGCATCGGAAGGCGGCGTGGGGGCCGGGGAATGTGTGCAGGCGCAACGCCACGCGCACGGCAAAGCACCGCCGCAAGGGCGGAAACGCGGCAACGGGATCACAACGGCCGCGCAGTTGGCAGCCGCGTGTCACATCAGCGTGTGGGGATGGCAGGCCGTGGGCCTGCGGGCGTCATCCGCCGGGATCCAGCGCGAGGCGATGGAAATGCAGGGCGGGAGCAATCGTGGCAAGCGAAGCGCCGGTCGGCAGTGCTTCCCACGTAACAGGTGCGCCCGTCACGTAGTGGGTCGTGTCGATCATCCGTTCATCATAACGGCACCGGCGTGAGCGTGCAGCGAAGCGGGCTGATCTGCACGCTGTGTTCCACGTCGCCTGTTCAGAAGGCTCAGGCTGACTTCGCCAGCAAACCGAACACCGTGCAGGCCATCGCCAAGGCGCCCGGCAGTGCCAGTTTCCGCGTGACCAGTGCGGCGCCGATCATCGTGAGCACCGAGAGCATGATGGCCAGGGCGAAGAACGGTTGGCCCTGCAGGAACTGGTGGATGCAGCCGGCACAGCCGGCAATGGCCAGGCTGGTGGCGAAGCAGACGTGGAACAGTGAGCCAGCGTGCACAGCGGTTCCTCGCGATGATGGAGGCCATAGCGGCAGGCCTCCCGGTAAATTTAGGGCGGATTTCAGATTGCGATGACGGAATCACATCCTGTACGCGCTCTGGTGACATCGGCGTGCATAAGGTGGAGCACACACCCACTTTTCAAATTGATGGAGGATGCAATGGCGCGGACGATTCCCGAAGGAACGCTGATCGTGGTAGCCGACGGTGGTTCGGCACGGGTGTTTACCAACGTGGGCAGCAACCATCAGTTGACCCTGAAACAGGAGGGCGAGCTGCGCCTGCAGGACATCAGTGAGCAGGGCGTGTCCGGGCAGGGGCCTGCGGGTGCCGTGCCGAAGGACATGTCGGTCTCGCAGCTCAACGAGGCGACGTTCGCCAAGCAGGTGGCCGAACAGCTCAATGAGGATGCCTTGAAGAACCGCTATGCGCACCTGGTGTTGATCGCCGACCCGACCACGCTGGGTCGCATCCGTCCGCTGCTGCATAAAGAGGTCCAGGCGCGATTGCTCGGGGATATTGCCAAGGACCTGACCAACGCGCCGCTGGAAGACATCCAGAAGGCACTGGCGGCGTAGCGCTCATGCCGTTCATGCGTGATCACCTTCCGAACGAGCCCACCTTTGCGGGGGTGGCGGCGCAGGCTGGGTGGCAGGTGCTGGAGTTCGGTGCGCCCTGGTGCGGTCATTGCCAGGCCGCGCAGCCCGCGTTGCAGGCCTTCGTCGAAGCGAACGATCTGCCGCATTGGAAGATCGAGGATGGCAAGGGAAGGCCATTGGGGCGAGCGTTCAAGGTGAAGCTGTGGCCGACAGTGGTGCTGCTGCGCGATGGAGAAGAGGTCGCGCGGGTGGTGAGGCCGCTGGACAGTGCGGACCTCATGTCGTTGCAGAGCGCGCTTCCCGGTTGATGATTGAACCCGGCGCGGGACACCGGGCAGTCGCACTGCAGCATGCGGCGTGACAGGCCCGGTGCTAGCATCCGGCTACCACCTGAATCGATCCAAACGCCGATGCCCACGCTGGACCGTCGTCTCCTGATTGCTGTCGCCGCCACGGCAATGCTCGCTTCCGGCCTGGCGTCGGCCGCTCCCGCCAAAACCGCCGCCGACAAGGCCTACGCCTCGGTCGACCCGTTCATTGGTACTGGAGGTGAAGGCCACACCTACCCGGGTGCCACAGTGCCGTTCGGCATGGTCCAGCTCAGCCCGGACACACGCATCCAACCACGCGAAAAGGCCTATGGCTGGGCAGCCGGCTATCGCTACGACGACAGCAGCATCGTCGGCTTCTCGCACACGCATTTTTCCGGCACCGGTCATTCGGACCTCGGCGACATCCTGCTGATGCCGTTCACCGGCAATCCCGGCCTGGAGCGCGGTGATCCGGAAAAGCCACGCAGCGGCTACGCCTCGCGTTTCCGCCACGACGACGAGAAGGCCGAGCCGGGCTACTACGCAGTCACCCTGGATGACTACAAGGTGCGCGCGGAGCTGACCACCAGTGCGCGCGTGGGCGTGCACCGCTATGCCTTCCCCAAGGGCACCGATGCCAAGGTGCTGCTGGACATGCGCACCAGCATGTACGACTACCCGGGCAAGGTGCTGTGGTCGCGGGTGCGGGTGCGCGCCGATGGCACGGTGACCGGATTCCGCGAAACCCGTGGCTGGGCGCCAGGCCGCCAGCTGTATTTCGCGATGCGCTTC
The DNA here is from genome assembly GCF_056481585.1 of Stenotrophomonas sp. 86428_Sma. Lineage (NCBI taxonomy): Bacteria > Pseudomonadati > Pseudomonadota > Gammaproteobacteria > Lysobacterales > Lysobacteraceae > Stenotrophomonas > Stenotrophomonas sp. 86428_Sma. The sequence goes on along the minus strand of NZ_CM151156.1, from coordinate 2,784,208 downwards.
TCGCGGCCGCTTTCCGGGCATGAGCTGCACAACACCGAGCAGGACATTGTCTACAAGGGCTTCCCGCCGCCGGGCGAGAAGGATCCGGCGCAGCGCGCACAGATCGAGGGGCGCCAGCTGGTCGGCACCTTCGCCTTCGGCAAACTGGATGCACCGCTGGTGGTCAAGGTGGCGATCTCGCCGGTCAGTGAAGCCGGTGCCATCGCAAACCTCGACGCGGAAGTGGCCGGCTTCGATTTCGACCGCGTTCGCGCGCAGGCAAAGCAGGAATGGACGCAGGCGCTGTCGGTGCTCGATATCGACGCCCCCGAACATGCCCGGCGCAGCGCCTACACCGCGCTGTACCATACGATGCTGGGGCCAACGCTGTTCATGGATGCCGATGGCCAGTACCGCGGCTCGGACAATGCCGTGCACCAGGCCAAGGGCTACACCAACTACTCCACGTTCTCGCTGTGGGATACCTACCGCGCGCTGCATCCGTTGCTGACGCTGGTGCAGCCGGAGAAGCGCAACAGCGATTTCGTCAATTCGATGCTGGCCCACCATGAGCACAGCCCGTACGGCATGCTGCCGGTGTGGTCGTTCCACGGCCTGGAAGACTGGTGCATGATCGGCTATCACGCGGTGCCGGTGATCGCCGACGCCTACGTGAAGGGCATCCGCGGCTTCGACGCCGACAAGGCGCTGAAGGCGATGGTCGAGACCGCCAACTACGGCCCGTACGATGGCATCTCGCAGTATCGCGAGCTGGGCTATGTGCCGATCGACGAGGAAGGCGAAGCGGCCAGCAAGACACTGGAGTACGCCTTCGACGACTGGACCATCGCGCGCATGGCACAGGCGATGGGCAAGACCGATGTTGCGGCCACCTTCGACAAGCGCGCCGGCAACTGGCGCAACGCCTTCGACAAAGACACTGGCTTCATGCGCGCACGCAAGCGCGATGGCAGCTTCCGCACGCCATTCGACCCCAGCGCCAGTGGATACGGCACCGACTACACCGAGGGCAATGCCTGGCAGTACTCCTGGTACGTGCCGCAGGATGTGGCCGGTCTGGCGGCAGCGCACGGTGGCAGTGACAAACTGCTCGCGCGCCTGGACGAGGTGTTCAACGCCAAGGTCGACCCGTCCATCTTCGAGCACATGGAAGACATCACCGGGCTGATCGGCTGGTATGCGCACGGCAACGAGCCCAGCCAACACGTCGCCTATCTGTATGCGTATGCCGGTCAGCCGTGGCGCACGCAGGCGCGCCTGAAGCAGATCATGGATACCCAGTACGCCGACCGCCCCGATGGCCTGGCCGGCAATGATGACGTCGGCCAGATGTCGGCGTGGTACGTGTTCACCGCCTTGGGCTTCTACCCGGTGGCGCCGGGCTCGGGGGAGTACATCCTCGGCCGTCCGTTCCTGTCGAAGACCGCGATGCGCCTGCCGAACGGCAAGACGTTCACCATCGTGGCCGATGGGCTGGATGACAGGCACACCTATGTGGGCAATGTGAGCCTCAACGGCAAGCCATTGCAGCGCACCTTCCTGCGCCACGACGAGATCCTGGCAGGTGGCGAACTACGCTTCAGCATGCAGGCCGAGCCGAACAGGGACTGGCCGGGGCAGGGCGCGCAGGCGCCGTATTCGATGAGCCGATGATGATGGGTAGGCGCCAACCAAGGTTGGCATCTACCGGAATCCGCCGGCTGGGGTGCTTTTGGTAGGTGCCAACCTTGGTTGGCATGCAGAACATCAACGGCGCCAACCAAGGTTGGCGTCTACCGGAATCCGCCGGCTGGGTGCTTTTGGTAGGTGCCAACCTTGGTTGGCACGCGGGAGGACAACGGCGCCCACCAAGGTGGGCGTCTACCGGAATCCACCGGCTGGGGTGCTTTTGGCAGGTGCCAACCTTGGTTGGCATGCGGGAGGTCAACAGCGCCCACCAAGGTGGGCATCTACCGGGATCCGCCGGCTGGGGTGCTTTGGGTAGGTGCCAACCTTGGTTGGCATGCGGGACGTCAACAGCGCCCACCAAGGCGGGCGACTACCGGATGGCGTGACCGGGTAGGCGCCAACCTTGGTTGGCACGCAGGACGTCAGCGGGATCGAAACCGCATCCCCACCCGCGCGCCACCGATCGGGGCAGTATCGATCACCAGCGCCGCATCATGCCGCTGCGCGATCTCGGCCACGATCGCCAATCCCAGTCCGCAGCCGTCGCCTTCTGTGCTGGCCCGGTAGAAGCGTTCCGTGACGCGCGTGCGCTCGGCTTCGGCAATGCCGGAGCCGTCATCGTCCACCCACACCTGCACGCCCTCGGCATCCTGCTGTAGTCCCAGGGTGATCACGCCTGGCACGGCACCGTAGCGCAGCGCGTTGTCCAGTAGGTTGCCCAACGCCTCGCGCAGCAGCTGCGGATCGCCCTGTACCTGCACGCCGTCGTCGGGCCCGTCATAACCCAGGTCCACGCCTGCAGCCAATGCGCGGTCCGCATAGCGCTCCACCACGCTACGCGCCAACGCGGCCAGGTCCACTGGCTGCAGCGGCAGTGCGCTGCCATGTGGATCTTCGGAGCGGCTCAACATCAGCAGTTGGTTGACCAGATGCTGCAAGCGGGCCAACCCGGCCAGCGTGCCGGACAGCGCCAGCTGCTGGGCCTGCGGATCATGCTGGCGCAATGAGCTCTCCAGCTCCACCTGCATGGCCGCCAACGGTGTGCGCAGTTGATGTGCGGCGTTGCTGACGAAGCGCCGCTGCGCATCCTGCATCGCGTCCAGGCGCTGCAGCAGGGCGTTGTACGCCTCAACCGCCGGCCACAGTTCGCGCGGTGCCTCCTGCGCCGGATCCAGCGGTGCCAATGGATCCGGCCGCGGGCTGGCCAGCTTCCGCGCGACCAGGTTGGCGTGGCCTGCAGCGGCGCCGGTACCGGACCATGCCAGCCACGCCGCCAGTGCCAGGATCGCGGCCTGGAACGGAACGCTGGTCAGCAGCAGCTTGCGTTCCAGCCGGTGGCGCTTGCGCAGTGTCTCGGCCACGCGCAGCCGGATGTCATGGCCCGGGCCGGCGCTGACCACCACTTCGACCATGCGCACCGGTTGACCACGCAGGCGCGCATCGTAGTAGACCGCATCGTCATTCGCGGCGGCGCTCGCCGGACGCGGCAATGCCTCGGGCAGGTCGCCATACAGGCGCCCGCCATCCGCATCGACCACCTCGCCATGCACTTCGTCGGCGGTGTCCCAGGTGAACATGCGTGATACCGCCGGGGTGATCTCGATGGATGCGCGGCCGTCCTGCACCGTCACCAGCTCGGACAACGACATCGCCGAATCCAGCAGCCAGCGGTCGTAGACCTGGCCGGCATAGAAGCGCGCCAACGCGAATGAACCCACCGCACTGCACAGCAGCAGCACCAGCAGCGGCAGCCACAGGCGCCGCAGCAGCAGGCCACGCAGGCTGTGCACGCGCTCAGTCACCCACCGCCTCCAACCGGTAGCCAAGGCCACGCAGCATGCGGATGCCGACGCCGGCACGCGCCTGTTCCAGCTTGCGGCGCAGGCGGCTGACATGCACCTCGATCACCGACAGGTTGGCCTCGTGGTCCCAGCTGTACAACGCATCGAACAACCGCTGCTTGGTGACGGTGCGGCCCGGATGCTGCATCAACGCTTCGACCAGAGACAGCTCGCGTGCGGTCAGCTCGATGCGCTGGCCTTCCACCTGCACTTCATTGCGGATGCTGTCGAAGCACAGCCGGCCGAGTCGCTTCTGTGCCGGCGCATCGCTGCGGCGGCGTGACAGCGCACGCAGGCGGGCTTCCAGCTCACCCAGTGCGAATGGCTTGGCCAGGTAATCATCGCCACCGCGGTCGAGACCGAGGATGCGGTCCTCCACGCCATCGCGCGCAGTGAGGATCAGCACCGGCAGGGTAGCGCCGTCGTTGCGCAGTCGCGAGAGCAGGTCGAGGCCATCCACGTCCGGCAACGAAAGGTCGAGCACCATGACGTCATATGGGGTACTGGCCAGCGCGGCCGGCGCGTGCAGCCCGCGCGAGAGGTGGTCGCACAGATGACCGGCGCCCTGCAGGGCACGGATCAGTCCATCGGCCAGTGCGGCGTCGTCTTCGATCAGCAGGATTCGCATTGCAAGCTTCGTGCAAGGTTGGGGCAAGTTTGGCGCAAGTCCGTCACCTTACCGTGACGTGCATGAATTTCTCCCCTCGTCTTGCGGCCTTGCTTGCCGCCCTATTGTGCGCGCCTGCGGCTTCGGCGCTGTCCCTTGCAGAGGCGCAGCGTGCAATGGAAGCGCACAACCCGGACCTGCGCGCCGCGGCACTGGAGCTGCGCGGGGTGCAGGGTGACGCGCAGACGGCGGCGCTGCGCCCGGCCACCGAGCTGTCGATCGGCACCAGCAAGATCAGCCCCAAGCACGGCATCGGTCCTGGACGTTGGCAGGACAAGCGGGTGGACAGCACCGTGGGCCTGGGCTGGACCTGGGAACGCGGTGGCAAGCGTGCATTGCGCGTTCGCCAGGCGGAAGCGCTGCTGGCGGTGGCCGGACTGGAGATGCTCGATACCCGGCGCCGCCAGCAGGTGGCGCTGCATGAAGCCTATTTCGGCCTGAAGGGCGCGCAGGAGCGGGCGCAGATTGCCGACGCCAACCGGCAGAGTTCGGCCGAGCAGATGGCGGCGGCCGACAAGCAGGTCGCGACAGGGGCGATGGCACCGGTGGATCGCGCGCGGCTGGCGGTGGACGACCTGGCTGTGGCGGACGCGGCGCGCGAGGCAGCACTGGATCTGCGTGACGCGCGGAATGTGCTGGGGATGCTGCTCGGACGTGACGACAGCCATGACCTCAGCGCCGATGATCCGTGGCCAGACCCCGCAGCCAGGGCCGATGAGCGCGCGTTCGATCCGCAGCAGCGCGCGGATCTGCGCGCTGCACGCTCGCGCCTGGCAGCCTCCGATGCCGGCGTGGCACTGGCGCGCAGCGAGCGCCACCGAGACATCCAGCTGGGCGTAGAGGCCGAGCGTGAGCCGACCGACATCAGCGGCGTCACCTGGGGTGTGTCGTTGACCATCCCGCTGGGTGGGCCGTCGCGGGCGCGCGGCGCGATCCAGCGTGCCGAGGCCGACCGTGACAGCGCCGCGCTGGAGCTGCAGGTGCTGCAGCGCGAAGCACGCGCCGAGCTGGACCAGCTGCAGGCCAGCGCGCAGTCCGCCGCACAGCGCCGCAGCGACTATGAGGGACTGCAGTCCGACGCCGCACGCAAGGCGGTGCAGGGCATCGAACTGGCGTACCGGCGCGGTGCCGCCAATCTGACCGATCTGCTGGATGCGCGCCGCAGCTGGCGCGACTTCGAGGCCGCACTGATCGAGGCGCGCACCGACCATGCCATTGCACTGGCGCGCTGGGAAGCCGCCACATCCGTTGCCGAAGGAGAATCCCGATGAAGTCCACCGTCGCCTATCGCCCGCAGGCGCGATACGCCGTGCTGCCCGTCTTGCTGGCGCTGATCCTGCTGGGCGGCTGTGGTCGAGAGCCAGCTTCCTATCTTGAGGACGCACCTCGGGTCAGCGCCGGCCAGATTCAGTTTCCTTCCGACAGCCGCCAGCTGGACGTGCTGCGCAGCGAGACAGTGAGTGCCGGCGCCAGCGCCAGCCTACAGCTGCCGGGCCGGGTGGTCTGGGATGAGACGCGCTCCAGCGCACTTCACACGCCGCTGTCGGGGCAGGTAGCGCGCATCGAGGCACAGCCGGGGCAGAAGGTGAAAGCCGGCCAGGTCATCGCCTGGATCACCTCGCCCGAGTTCGGCCAGGCTCAGGCTGAAGGTGCCCGTGGTCGCGCCGAGCTGCAGCAGGCACGCAAGGAACTGGACCGTACCCGCGAACTGCATGCGGCGGGAGTGGCGTCGGGTCGTGAACTGGACGAGGCCGAGGCAAACTTCGCTGGCAGTCAGGCTGATCATGCACGCGCGGCCGCCTTCGCCAAGGCCTATGGCAACGGCCAGCGCGTCGACCAGCGCCTGCCGCTGCGCGCTCCCATCGATGGCGTGCTGGTGGAGCGGCGAATGAGCCCGGGCATGTCGGTCAGCCCGGACAGTGAACAGCCGTTGGCAGTGATCGGCGATCCGGACCGCCTGTGGCTGTTGCTGGACATCCCCGAAAGCCTCGCCGGACGCTTGAAGGCGGGCATGCAGGTGAGCGTGCCCGGCGCCGATGGGCAACCACTGCAGGCGACCCTCCAGCACGTGGATGACTTCGTCGATAGCGAACGCCGCGTGGTGCAGGCGCGTGCCGAGCTGGACAATCGCGCACGCGGCTTCAAGGCCGGGCAGTACGTGCGTGCCCAGGTGGCGTTGCCGGCCGAGGGCGGTGTCTCGTTGCCCGATGCGGCGGTGCTGCTGATCGACGGCAAGCAGGTGGTGTTCGTGGAAGAGGGCAAGGGCCGCTACTTGCGCCACGCCGTGCACGCCGAGGAGCTGGGTGACGGCCGACTGTGGGTGCGTGACGGTCTGGCGGCTGGCAGCAGGGTGGTGGTCGAAGGCGGCCTGCTGCTGCAGCAGCTGGTCGACAGCGCGCCAGCGGCCGCCAGCACCGGCGCGGGGCATGCCGCCCCATGATCGATCGCCTGATTGCCTATTGCCTGCGCCAGCCGCTGATGGTGATGCTGGCACTGCTGTTGTTCATCGGCGCCGGCATTGCCGCGTTCCGCGTGCTGCCGGTGGAGGCGTTCCCGGACGTCTCCGACACCCAGGTAACGGTGGTGTCGCTGCACCCGGGCCGCGCCGCCGAAGAGGTGGAGCGCGAAGTGACGATGCCACTGGAAGTGGCGCTGTCCGGCATCCCGCATTCGGTGCGGGTGTTCTCGCATACCCAGTTCGGCCTGTCGATGATCATCCTGACCTTCGACGACAAGGCCGACGACTATTTCGCGCGCCAGCAGGTGCTGGAGCGCTTGCAGGGTGTGGAGCTGCCAGAAGGGGTGACCCCGGAGCTGGAGGCGATGAGCTCTGCGGTGGGCGAGATCTACCGCTACGTGCTCAAGGGCCCGCACATGACACCGACCCAGCTGCGCACCGTGCAGGAGTGGACGATGGAGCGCAGCCTGCGCACCGTGCCGGGCGTGGCCGATGTGATCAGCTTCGGCGGGTTCGCGCGCACCTTCCAGGTCAAACCGGACCTGGACAAGCTGCGTGATCGCGGCATCAGCCTCGGTGAATTCGCCGAGGCGCTGGAGAAGGGCAGCTCCAATGCCGGCGGCGGCTACGTGGAGCGTGGCCAGCAGCAGTTCCTGATCCGCGGCGTGGGCCTGATGCGTTCGCCGGGTGACATCGGCAACGCGGTGGTGGCGCAGCGCGGTGGCACGCCGATCCTGGTGCGCGACCTGGCCGGCATCGCCGATACCGGCCTGCCACGGCAGGGCCTGGTCGGCCAGGACGACAATGACGATGCGGTGTTCGGCATGGTGCTCATGCGCAAGGGCGAGAATCCGTCCGACGTGCTCGACGCCCTGCATGCGCGCATCGCCGAGATCGAAGCGAACCAGCTGCCGGCCGGGGTCAGCATCGAGCCGTTCTACGACCGTTCGTGGCTGGTCACGACCACGCTGAAGACGGTCTTCCGCAACCTGCTGGAAGGTGCGGTGCTGGTGTTCCTGGTGCTGTGGCTGTTCCTGTACAACGCCCGCGCCGCGCTGATCGTGGCGGCGATGATGCCGCTGGCGCTGCTGTCGACCTTCCTTGGCCTGCACCTGTGGGGCGTGCCGGCCAACCTGCTGTCCTTGGGTGCGATGGACTTCGGCATCATCATCGATGGCGCGGTGATCGTCACCGAGCACATCGTCTCGCGATTGTCGAAGCTGCCACCTACGGCCGACCGGAAGACGCGGTTCTCGACCATTCTTTCAGCCGCATCGGAAGTGGGCCGGCCGACATTCTTCTCGATGCTGATCATCATCGCCGCGCACATTCCGATCTTCACCCTGCAGCGGCAGGAAGGCCGCATGTTCGCACCGATGGCGTACTCGGTGACCTCGGCCCTGATCGGTGCGTTGATCCTGGCGCTGACCGTGGTGCCGCTGTTCTGCTACTGGTGGCTGCGACGGGACCGCATGCGAGATGGCAATCCGCTGATGGACCGCCTGACCGGCTGGTACCGGCCGATCCTGGAGCGTGCCTTGGCCAGACCGCGTGCGGTGGTGCTGACCGCGGTCGCATTGCTGGTGGGTACGTTGGCACTGGGTACCCGCCTGGGCTCGGAGTTCCTGCCCGAGCTGGACGAGGGCTCGATCTGGCTGACCGCCACGCTTGACCCCAGCACCAGCCTGGCCGAAGCACAGCAGCAGTCGCGGCGCATCCGCGAGCTGGTTGGAACCTTCCCGCAGGTATCGACGGTGGTGGCCAAGCTGGGGCGGCCGGAAGACGGCTCCGATGCCAAGGGCGCCAACCAGATCGAGGCGCTGGTGGCGTTGAAGCCGGAGAAGGAATGGCCGAAGGGGGTGGACAAGCGGCAGCTGGTCAGTGACCTGCAGCGCACGCTGGAGCAGCGCATTCCGGGGCCGGAGTTCTCGATCTCGCAGCCGGTGCGCGACAACATCCTGGAAAGCATCTCGCAGATCAAGGGCCAGGTGGTGATCAAGGTCAGCGGTTCGGATCTGGACGTGCTCAACCAGCACGCCCAGGCCATCCTGGGCCAGGTGCGCGGGGTGGAGGGCGTGGAGAGCGCCTTCATCGACCGCGATGGCTCGTTGCCGCAGCTGCAGATCGAGATCGACCGCGACCGTGCAGCACGCTATGGCCTGAACGTGCGCGACATCGACGAAGTGATCGAGACCGCGCTGGGCGGGCGCCAGGTAGGCGAGCTATGGGAGGGCGATCGCAAGTTCCCGATCTCGCTGCGCCTGGACGATGCCGACCGCGACCTGCAACGGCTGCGCACGGTGCCAGTGGGTATCGGCGATGGCCACACGGTGACATTGTCCGACGTGGCCGACTTCCGCATGGCCAGCGGCGCGATCAACATCTCGCGCGAGAACGCACAGCGGGTAAAGGCAGTGAGCATCTTCATCGCCGGGCGTGACATGGGCAGCGTGGTGGCCGACATGCGCAAGCGCGTGGATGCCAGTGTGCAGCTGCCGGAAGGCTACCGGTTGGAATGGTCCGGCGAGTTCGAGAACCAGCAGCGTGCGATGAAGCGGCTGGGCTGGGTGATTCCGCTGTCGGTGCTGCTCATCTTCGTGCTGCTGTTCGACGCCTTCAAGGACATCAGCAGCGCAGCACTGATCCTGGCCAACGTGCCACTGGCGATGATCGGCGGCATCCTGGCTCTGTGGCTGACCGGCATTCCACTGTCGGTGTCGGCGGCGATCGGCTTCATTGCATTGTTCGGGCAGGCAGTGCTGAACGGGGTGGTGATGCTCAGTCGCTTCGCCCAGCTGCGCGAGCAGGGCATGGACCTGCTGCAGTCGGTGGTGCAGGGCTCGCTGCAGCGCCTGCGCACGGTGCTGATGACCGCATTGCTGGCGATGTTCGGCCTGCTGCCGATGGCGACCTCGCATGCGATCGGTGCAGAGACCCAGAAGCCGCTGGCAGTGGTGGTGATCGGTGGCCTGCTGTCGGCGATGCTGCTGACCCTGCTGGTGCTGCCGACGCTGTACTACTGGGTGCACCGGCGCCGCGAGGCCCGCGCCGGATGACGACGTGTAGAGCCGAGCCATGCTCGGCTGCGACCCGGCCGCCAGGCATGGCCCGGTAGGTGCCCACCTTGGTGGGCACGCGGCGACGCGCCCACCAAGGTGGGCGACTACCTACACCATCCCGCCATTGGCGCGCAGCACCTGGCCGTTGATCCACCCGCCATCGGCACCGGCCAGGAAGGCCACCGCACCGGCGATGTCCTCCGGCGTACCCAACCGTTCCAGGGGATTCATCTTCGCCAACCGCTCGATCAGTTCCGGTGACTTGCCCTCCAGGAACAGGTCGGTGGCGGTCGGGCCGGGGGCCACCGTGTTCACCGTGATGCTGCGCCCACGCAGCTCCTTGCTGAGGATCGCTGCCATCGTTTCCACCGCCGCCTTGCTGGCCGCGTACACGCTGTAGTTCTCCAGCCTGATGCCGACCACGCTGGTGGACAGGCTGATCAGGCGGCCGCCGTCGCGCACCCGTCGTGCACTTTCGCGCAGCACGTTGAACGCGCCCTTGAGGTTGATGCCGATCACCCGCTCGAACAACGCGTCATCGCTGTCGGCCAGCGGCGCCAGCTGCAGCACGCCGGCGCTGTTCACCACCACGTCGATACCGCCGAAGCGGGCCTCGATGGCGTCGAACAGCTGGCGCACCGCCTGCGGGTCCGCCACATCGGCCTGCAGCGCGATGGCCTGCGCGCCAGTGGCCGTGAGTTCGGCGGCCAGTGCCTCGGCATCGTCGCGGCGGCCGGCGTAGTTGATCGCCACGGCATGGCCGTCGGCGGCCAGGCGGCGCGAAATGGCCGCGCCGATGCCACGGGAACCGCCGGTGACCAGGGCGACGCGGCGGGCGGAGGAGGTGGGCATGGTTGGTTCCAGCAGGGCGCGCCGGACTGGCGCAGTGCCATCTTCGCCATCTCATCAGTTCGGATAATCATGCATAATCCGCCAACATAATCCGGATTGCCGAACAATGGACCGATTCACGGCCATGCGTGCCTTCGTCCGTATCGTCGAGCGCCGCAGCTTCACCCGGGCCTCCGAGGACCTGGGCCTGCCGCGGGCCACGGTGACCGATGCGATCAAGGCACTGGAGAATCGGCTGGGCGTGCGCCTGCTGCACCGGACCACCCGGCTGGTGGTGCCCACCCTGGAGGGCGAGGCCTTCTATGGCCGTTGCCTGCGCCTGATCGCCGACATGGACGACGCCGAAGCCGCGTTCCGTGACGTGCCGCCGCGCGGCCCGCTGCGGATTGAAGTGCATGGCACGCTGGGCCGGCACCTGCTGTTTCCGCATCTGCCGGACTTCCTGCAGCATTACCCCGAGATCGAACTGGAGGTCAGCGAAGGCGACCGCTATGTCGACCTGCTGCGCGAAGGCGTGGATGCGGCGTTGCGGGTGGGGACCCTGGCCGACAGCGATCTGGCGGCGCGCTGGTTGACGATGTTGCGGGAAGTTACGGTGGCCGCACCGGGCTATGTGCAGGCGCACGGTGTGCCCGAGACCATCGAATCACTGGAGCAAGGCCACCAGATGGTCGGCTATCGCTCCAGCGCCACCGGCCAGCTGATTCCGCTTGAGTTCCAGCAGGGTGGGCAGGTGCGCTATGTGCCGCTGCCCGCGCGGATGAGGGTTTCCGGCGCGGACGCATTCCTTGGTGCCGCCTTGGCGGGTCTCGGCATCATCCAGGCACCGCGCTACCGGATGGCCCCCTACATCGCGAGCGGGCAGCTGGTCGAGCTGTTGCCGGACGCGCCGCCGACACCGAGTCCACTGAGCCTGGTCTACCCCCGCAACCGCACACCGTCGCCGCGGCTGCGGGTGTTCATCGACTGGGTGGCCGGGGTGTTCGACCAGATGAGGTAGTGCCGGCCGCTGGCCGGCAACTGCAACACGCGTGATGTGCCAAGGTTGCCGGCCAGCGGCCGGCACTACCGGGCTGATGCGCTTGGCAGCACCAGCTCGAACACGGTGCCGGTTTCATCGGAGGTCACGCTTACCGTTCCGCCATGCGCCTGTGCAATCGCACGGGTGATCGCCAGACCCAGTCCGGCACCTTCGTGGCGGCCACGCTCGCCGCGATAGAAGCGATCGAACAGGCGCGGCAGTGCTGCTTCGGCAATCGGCGGGCCGAGATTGTGCACGCTGACCCTGCACACGCCATCGCCCTCGACCAGCTGCACCCGCACCTCGCTGCCCACGGCTGCGTGCTTCAACGCATTCGACAGCAGATTGGCGATCGCCCGGTGCAGCATCAGACGGTTGCCTTCCACGCTCGCCACGCCGTCGCGGCGCAGGGTCAATTGCCGGTCCTCGGCCAGCAGGTCATAGAACTCCAGCAGCGAATCCACCACCGCATCCAGCGCCACCGGCTCACGCGAAGGCAGTGCGCCCGGCGCTTCGGCCTGCGCCAGGTACAGCAGGTCGCCTACGGTCTGCGCCAGCTGCTGCAGCTCCTCGGCACACGAGGCCAGCGTCTCGCGGTAGGCCTCGTTGCTGCGCGGGTGGGCCAGCACCACCTGTACCTGGGTCAGCATGTTGGTGATCGGCGTGCGCAGCTCATGGGCCAGATCACCAGAGAACTCGGTCAGACGCGCGAAGTCCTGCTGCAGGCGCGCCAGCATGCCGTTGAGCGTCTGTGCCAGCTGTTCCAGTTCGGCCGGCGCCGTGCGTGCGCTCAGACGCCGCTGCAATCGACCGGCGGTGATCTGCCGGGCTTCATCGGCCAACGTGCGCAGCGGTCGCAGCGTGCGTCGCACTACGTAGCCGCCGAGCAGGCTGCTGGCAACGGCGGCGCCGATGATGGCGATCGCCAGAAGATGGCGGAAGCGCTGCAGGAAATCGGCATGGCGGTCGTCATCGATGGCCAGCAGGGTGACCAGCTGGCTGCCGTCGGCCAGGGTCTGCCGCAGGTGCAGGGCATGCATGCAGCGACCATCGTCGAGAATCCAGTCGTGCCGCCGTGGCGTGGCGTCGATGGGCTGGCTGCGTGCGTGCTCGCGCAGCAGTGCAGGTGCGGTCGAGAACAGCACGGCTCCGTGGCCATCGACAATGTGGAAGGCGATATCGGGATGATGGCTGAGCGCCTCTGCCAAGCGCGGGCCGCGTGCGGCGGCGGGCCCATTGCCAGCAAGATCGCGGATCAACGCAACCTTGTTCTCCAACTCGGTGAAATCCTGTGCGACCAGATCGTGACGGGCACTGACGTAGATCGCCACGCCCAGTGCCGCCAGCACCAGCGTGGCCACGGTGGCGAACAGCAGGGTCAGCCGCACCGCGATGGAACGGCGCAGGCTCATCCGTTGCTCACAGCGCCGTCGTCTGGTGCTTCGAGCACGTAGCCCATGCCGCGCACGGTAATGATCAGCTTGGCGTCGAAATCATCGTCGATCTTCGCGCGCAGGCGGCGGATCGCCACATCAATGACATTGGTGTCGCTGTCGAAGTTCATGTCCCACACCTGCGAGGCGATCAGCGAGCGCGGCAGCACTTCGCCACGGCGGCGTGCCAGCAGCTCCAGCAGGGTGTACTCCTTCTGGCTGAGCGCGATGCGCTGGCCGCCACGCTCCACCCGGCGGCGCTGGGTATCCACCACCAGGTCGGCGATGACGATGCGTTCGGCCTGCGGCAGCGCCTGGCCACGGCGCAGCAGCGTGCGCACGCGTGCCAGCAGCTCGGCGAAGGCGAACGGCTTGCCCAGGTAATCATCGGCCCCAAGCTCCAGGCCCTGCACGCGGTCGGCGATGCTGCTGCGCGCGGTCAGGAACAGTACCGGCACCTGCCAGCCGGCCTCGCGCAGCCGCGACAGCACACTCCAGCCATCCAGACCGGGCAGCATCACATCGAGAATGACCAGCTGGTACTCGCCGCTACCGGCCAGGTGCAGCCCGTCGACGCCGTTGCAGGCGAGATCGACCACGTAGCCGGCCTCGATCAGGCCCTGGCGCAGGTAGTTGCCGGTCTTGGGTTCGTCTTCGACGATCAGCAGTTTCATGGTGCGCCCATCATCGCAGCTTGGGCGTGGGCTGGCTGCGCAGTCTCATGCCAGCGGATCCAGCGTGCCGAGAATCGCGACACAGGCCAGCACCAGCAGCGCCAGTACCGATTCGCAGGCCAGGCTGTGGCGCAGTGAACGCAGCGGCCTGGGCTGCCAGCCACCCCGGATGGAGACCGCCAGCGCCGGCACCAGCCGCCAGCGATGCAGCGCGGCCAGGCCCAGCATGCCACCCACCAGTGCCAGCTTGAGCAGCAGCCAGCGTCCATGCGCGGCGCCGGTCAGGGTCTGTATGGAACCGCCGAGATCGACATAGGTATAGGTGCCGGTCATCGCCAGCAGGGCGACGATGATCGTGCCGGGCAGGGCGAAGCCGTGCGCGGCCTGCCATAGTTCGTGGGTGCGCTCGCGCAGGCTCGGCCCTTGCCGCCGCAGTGCCAACTGCACGATGGCGGCGATCGCACCGATCCAGGCACCGGCCGCCAGCAGGTGCACGATGCCGGCAGCAAGACGCAGCCGGCCAGTGACCCCATCGCCAGCAGCGGCGTGGCCGTTCCAGGCGAGGCTGGCCAGGGTCACCGCCGAGAGTGCCAGCAGTGCGGGGCGGCGCAGGCCCTGTGCCGGGCGATTGACTGCCAGCAGCGGCAGCATTGCCAGCAGGGCCAGGATGCGCAGCAGTCCCGCCTCGCCCACCGGCGTACCGGTAAGAAACCAGCGCGCTGTCTCGCCATCGATGTCGACCGGTGATATGCCAAGCACGCCGGACAAACGGGTGACCGCATCGATGCCGACCAGCACCAGTGCCACCAGAACGAGGGCCAGCGAGACGCTGCGCGGCAGTCCGGGGCGGACGAACAGCATCCGCCCGAACAGCAGCATCAGGGCCAGATACAGCGCCAGCCGCAGCGCATACGGCGAAAGCTCGGCCACAGCAGCGGCCTTACTTCACGGTGAAGCGGTAGGTGCCGGTGATCGGATGGCTGTCCTGGCCGACCGCGCGCCACTGCAGCGCGTAACTGCCGGCGGGCAGCGGCTTGGCAAAGCGCGCGCGCAGGATGTGGCCGTCCTCGGAGATCTCCTGCGCCGTGGTTGGCATCGCCATCTTCATGCGGCCGTGGTCCATGCTCAGTTCGATGCGGGTGGCACGCGGCATCACCTTCTCACTGAACTGCAGCTCGATCTGGCTGGCCGGGGCCACGGTGGCATCGGCCGCTGGCGTCGAACCCACCAGGCTGGGATGGGCCAGCGCCAGCGGCGCGGCCGAAAGGCCGGACAGCAGCAGGGCGAGCGGGGCGACGCGGAACAGGGAGCGGGTCATATGCGGATCACCGATGAGGAAGTGGCCTGCAGGGTGACGTCCACCGCCTTTCGAGGCCCTGACCTGGACATTACCAGTTTGTAATGTTGGCGGCCGGCCAGCGGAGGGCACTACCGGGCCCTTGACTGCGCGATCCATGCTGACGGCGAACAACCGACCACACGCCGGAACGCCGCGCTGAACTTGCTGGGATTGGCATATCCGCTGGCCAGGGCAACGTCGGTGACACGCCGGCCCTGCGCGAGTTCGGCGCGCGCCCGCTGCATGCGGTGCTGGGTCAGGAAGGCAAAGGGCGGCAGGCCAGTGGCCGCACGCAGCGCGCGGCCGAACGTCGCGGCCTCCATCTGCACTGCAGCGGCCAGCTGTGGAACGGTCAGCGCCTGGCCGTGTTGCGCATCGATGTAGGCCTCCAGTTGCCGCAACCGTCGTGCCGACAGTGGGGACACCGTGCCACGCGCCTGGCGCGGCTGACCGGCAAGCTGACCCAGGCGGTGCAGCAGCACCTGCGCGCCATGCTCGAGGAAGCCGGGCAGGCAAACATCAGCCTGCGCGCTGCACCACAGCGCCTGCAGCACCGAAGTAATCACCGGGTCGTGGTGCAGCCGCGCCGCCAGCGGCTGCAGCTGTTGCAACTGCTGCGGATCCTGCGGATGCAGGTGGGTATCGATGGCGATGCCGAGCAGATCGACCGCGGGGCTGGCATAGGTGCCGGTGTCTTCCGGCAGCACCAGATTGAACTGGCCGGGCCGCCACGGAGCCTGCAGAAGACCGCTGAGGGTGTGCTGCTGCAGCCGACCGCCGCCGCCCACGGCCAGGCCCAGGCGCAGTTGCTGCGGATGTCCCATCTCACCTTCGCTGGCATCGAAGCGATGGCGCAGCAGCACCACCGCACCATCGTGGCTGGCGTAGGCCGCAGGGGCCTGCGACCGGGTTTCCTGCAGCAGCTGGTCGGCGAGGGCGGGCATCACGGATCCGGGAATGGAGCGGCGCTGCCGGAAATGGAGTGGCGGCAGGACGCGAATGTTACAGGATAACACTCTTGTCCCGCGCTGCCGCCGCCCGCGCGTCCGCCACTCCATCCGTCGAGGTTCCCGCTTTGAAGTCGTCCACGCCTGCTGCCGCGCTCATCGCAGCATCCCTGCTCGTTCCTGCCTTGCCCGCCCTTGCCCAGCAGGCCGACCCGGCCACGCTCGACGGTGTCCGCGTCACCGGTTCCAAGCGCGATACCCCTTACCTGAAGAGCGATCTGTCGGTGACGGTGCTCGACAGGCAGGCGCTGAAAGAAGCGGGCGTCACCGAGTTCCGTGACCTCGACAAGCTCGCGCCGAACGTCAAGTTCAATGCGATGGGCCAGCTCAGCAACATGTTCATCTCGATCCGCGGCATCGAGTCCAATCCATTCCTGGTCAATCGTGCCTCGGTCTACATCGATGGCATTCCGTTCCGCGAGCTGAGCAATGCCGTGCTCAACCAGGTCGAGTCGGTGGAGGTGCTGCGCGGCCCGCAGGGCACGCTGTACGGCGCCAACAGCGAATCCGGCCTGGTACTGGTGCGCACACGCGGCCCGGCTGATGCACGCGAGGGCGAGATCAATGTGCGCAGCACCTGGTTCGGCAACGGCAATGGCACCTCTCTCGACGGCTTCCTGGCAGGGCCGCTGAACAAGCCGGACAGCCTGTCCGGCTCGGTGGCGTTCACGGGCTCCGACGAGGATGCATACCTGAAGAACCTCACGCCTTCCGGTGCACGCGGCAAGGTCGGCGAAGGCTACCTGCAGGGCAAGCTGCGCTGGCGGCCGAGCGACTACGTTTCGGTGAACGCGCTGGCCTACCACCTGCGCACCCGCGCGCCGGGCATGTTCGAGTATGAATACCTGCCGCTGGATACCGGCCTCTACAACCGCACCTACGGCACCTCGCTCAATGGCGGGCGCCGTGCCGGTGACTTCACCTACATCAACGATGCGCCCAAGCGCACCGAAAAGGACGAAACGGTGGGCGGCCTCAGTGCGCAATGGCAGCTGCAGGCCGGCACGCTGGACGTGGCCGCTTCCTGGCGGGACGAGGAGGTGACCTCGGCCGGCTACGACTTCGACATGACCAACAGCCCGGCATTGGCCGGTCGCATCTACGACAGGAAGAAGGAATGGACGGCCGAGGCGCGCTTCAGCTCGCCCAGCGACCAGGCGCTGACCTGGATGGCCGGTGTGTCGACCTACCGCAACAGCAAGGATTCGATCCTGGGCACTTTTGTCGGACCGGCGCTGCATGGGCTGGACAGCTACAACCTGGCGCCGCGGCAGACCTCCAAGGGCGAGGACTACAGCGTCTTCGCCACCGCCAGCTACACCTTCCCGGCGGTGCCGAAGCTGACCGCCAGCGCCGGCCTGCGCCATGAGCAGGCACGGCGCTCCACCGAACAGCGTGCCGGTGCGCTGGACCTGGGCGCCGGTGGCCGCGTGCTGTACCGCGATGCAGCGCTGGCGCATACCTTCTCGGCCACGCTGCCGCGGCTGTCACTGCGCTACGACGCCACTGACGACCTGTCCTTCTACGCGGCCTCGGCCAAGGGCTACATTCCGGGTGGCTTCAATCTGGCTGCGGCGCAAAGCGATGTGGTCAACGACAAGGTGCTGCGCTACGAGTCCGAACGCATGTGGAGCCATGAGCTGGGCTTCAAAATGAACCTGGCCGGCGGTCGTGGCCACATCGGCGGCGCGCTGTTCCACATCACCTCGGACAACTGGCAGGAGATCCAGGTGGCCACCGATGCCAACGGCCGCCCGATCTCGTCGGACTACGTAGGTTCGGATGCCTCGATCCGTTCGCGTGGTGCCGAGCTGGAGGGCGTGTTCGAAGTGCTGCCGGGCTTCACCCTGATGGCGAATGTGGGCTACGTCGATGCGAAGTACACCAAGCTGTGGGTCAGCGTGGACCAGAACCTGGATGGCAAGCGGGTCAAGCTGACCCCTCACTACACTGGCTATCTGGCGGCGCGCTATCAGTTCGACTCCGGCATCCATGCACGGCTGGAATCGCAGTTCACCGGCTCCAGTGCACTGGATGAACGCAACCGCGCGTTCCAGCCCGCAGTGGCCGTGCTCGGTGCGCAGCTGGGCTACGAGACCGGGCCGTGGAGCGCGCGGGTGTTCGTGCAGAACCTGACCAACAAGCGCCGCATCAATGGCCTGATCTTCGACAACCTGGCCTTCGGCCGCGACGGCAACTACTACGGCCCGGTCGACAGCCCGCGGATCTTCGGCGCGGAAGTGGGGTACCGCTTCTGAGGAATCCACGGTAGATCCACGCCAAGCGTGGGTGGCGGCACCCCGCCGGGCATGGCCCGGCGCTACCGGTGCTGGTGCAATGCCCGCCGGTTGCCGATGTGCGCGCATGCCAGCAACACGCCGCCGCAGGCGGTGGCCACGCCATGCCACAGCAGCGATTCCTTCAGCGGCAGGTACAGCGACGCCGACACCAGCAGGATCGCGCCAACCACGGCCAGCCGCATCGGCAGCCAGCGCCCATGCCGGTACAGCCCGGCCGTGGTACTGGCCAGCGCCAGAGTCGAGGCCATCAATGCAAACAACCATTCCCAGCGCGACATCATCAACAGCAGCGTCATCACACCGTGGCCGGGGTGCTGGAACGAGCGCAGCGCCATCATTGCCGCCGGCACGAAGGCCAGCAGCAGGGGCAGGGCGATGCAATGGGCGGCGCAGGCCAGCGACAGCCAGGCGCCGGCCAGATCGAAACGGGGATGCCAGCGTGCCGAAGTTGGCGGCTGGGCCAGAGCCCTTGCGGGGGTCGGGGGGATGTGGTCCATTATGTTACATAGTAACAATTGGAGTCTCCCCCATGAAGCTTCCTGCTGCTCTTTTCCTGCTGCTGGCTGCCAACGCGGCTCAGGCACACGATGTCCGCCAGCACGCGCCACACGTGCACGGCCAGGCCACTGTTGATCTCGCTCTCGACCAGGGAACGCTGGAGTTCGCCCTGCAGGCGCCGGGCATCGGCATTCTTGATTTCGAGCGACCGCCCGCCAACGCGACCGAGCAGGCGGCACTGTCGCGCGCCACGGCATTGCTGAAGGGCGGCAGCTGGGTCACCCTGCCCACCGCCGCCAACTGCCGCCTGGCCAGCAGTGACGCCAGTGCCGAAGGCTTCGCTGCGACCGCCGCTGTGCCAGCGGCCGGGCAGCATCGCCACGCCGGTTTCAGTGCCAACCTGCAGTATCGCTGCACGAATCCGAGTGCATTGCGCGCCCTGGTCGTGCGCCTGCCGGTGCTGTTCCCCGGGTTGCACGAAGTCATCGTCAACAGTGCGACGGCCAACGGCCAGGACCGCAGCGTGCTGAGTGCCGACAACCTGCGCGTGGTGCTGGCGCCGTGAGCACGCCAGCGGTGATCGCCCTGGAGGATGTGCAGTTCGGCTACGCAACACGCCTGGTGCTGGATATCCCGCAGCTGCTGATAGAGCAGGGCAGCAGCGTGCTGTTGCGTGGAGTGAGCGGTGGCGGCAAGAGCACCTTGCTCGGCCTGCTGGCCGGCGTCCTGCTGCCCGGCAGGGGGCGCGTCGAAGTGGCGGGTCACGCGCTGCAGATGATGCGGGGTGCCGCGCGTGATCGCTTTCGTGCCGATCACCTGGGCGTGATTTTCCAGCAGTTCAACCTGCTGCCGTTCCTCAGCGTGCGCGACAACATCGCGCTGGGCCTGCGCTTTTCTCCGGTGCGCAGCGAGCGCATCAGCGGGCCGCTGGACGATGAGATCCTGCGCCTGCTGGAAGCGCTGCAGCTGGATCCGGCGCTGTCCAAGCGTGCGGCCGGCACCCTGAGTGTCGGCCAGCAGCAACGCGTGGCCGCTGCACGTGCGCTGATCGGCCGGCCGGCGGTGCTGCTGGCCGACGAGCCGACCTCGGCGCTGGATCGCCAAGCCGCGACCGCCTTCCTGCAGCTGATGTCCGCACAGTGCCGGGCCGCCGGTACCACGGTTCTGGTGGTCAGCCACGATGAAAGCCTGCAGCCCTTGTTCGACCGCACCATCGCGTTGTCGCAGATCAATCACGCAGGTGGCACCCATGCTTGAACTTGCCTGGGCCAGCCTGCGCAGCCGCGCATTGAGCGTCAGTCTCACCGTGCTGGTGATCACCCTCAGCGTGGTGCTGCTGCTCGGTGTTGAGCGCGTGCGCACGCAGGCGCATGAAGGTTTCGCCAGCACCGTTTCAGGCACGGACCTGATCGTCGGTGCCCGCTCCGGCCCGGTGAACCTGCTGCTGTATTCGGTGTTCCATATCGGCGACCCGACCAACAACGTGTCCTGGCAGTCCTACCAGGAGCTGTCCTCGCTGCCGCAGGTGAAGTGGGCGGTGCCACTGTCGCTGGGCGATTCGTGGCGCGGCTACCGGGTGGTCGGCACCAGTGGTGGCTATTTCGAGCACTACCGCTACGGCGCGGGCCATGCGCTTGCGTTCGCGCAGGGGCGGCCATTCGATGATCTGTACGATGCAGTGATCGGTGCCGAGGTGGCGCGCGCGCAGAAGGTCGGTGTTGGCGACGAGATCGTGCTGGCGCACGGCACCGGCGCAGTCACCCTGGCCACGCACGCCGACAAACCGTTCCGCGTGGCCGGCATCCTGCAGCGCACCGGCACACCGGTGGATTCGTCGCTGCTGGTCTCGCTGCCGGCCATCGAGGCGATCCATGTCGACTGGCGTTCTGGTGTGCAGCTGCGCAGCCAGAGTGTCAGCGCCGAGCAGGCGCGCCATCTGGACCTGACCCCGACCAGCATCACCGCCTTCATGCTCGGCCTGAATTCGCGCATCGCCACGTTCTCGGTACAGCGCAGGATCAACGAGTATCCGGATGAGGCGATGCTGGCGATCCTGCCCGGCGTGACCCTGCAGCAGCTGTGGCAGTCACTGGGCACGGCCGAGCGGGCTCTGCAGCTGATCAGCGCGATGGTGGTGCTGCTGGGCATGTTCTCGCTGGTGGCGCTGCTGGTCTCGACCCTGCAGGAGCGCCGGCGCGAGATGGCGGTGCTGCGTGCCATCGGTGCACGCCCTGGCTATATCGCCAGCCTGCTGGTGGTGGAAGCGGTGGCGACCAGCGCGCTTGCCTGCGTGCTCGCACTGGCCGCACTGGTGGTGGCCAGCCTGGCCGGGCGCGGCTGGGCGCTGGCCAACTTCGGCCTGTCGATCACCCACATCTGGCCGGATGGCCGCGAACTGGCGTGGGTCGCGGGTGTGCTGGCGATCAGCGCGGTGGCCGGCCTGGTACCGGCGCTGCTGGCCTATCGGCGCACGCTGGCCGATGGCCTGTCACCCGGGGGCTGAGCATGCGCTGGTTGCCGCTGTTGCCAATCTTGCTGGTGCTGACCGCCTGCGAACGCCCGGTCGATACCGGCGTGCAGGCGCTGACACCGTCGCCGGTGATCGATCGCGATGCCCCGGCAGCTGCGGAGGAACAGGAACTGGACTGGTTGCAGATGATGCCGAAGGAAGAACTGGCGGCGCTGGAGCGCGGCGAGGGCCCGGAGGTGGAGCACAACGGCAACCGGCGCATGCCGCAGTTCGGTACGTTCCGCACCGTGGACACCGTATTGCAGCGGCCGGTGCGCTTGCCGGGTTATGTAGTGCCGCTGGCCAACGCGGAGGACGGGCGGCTGACCGAATTCCTGTTCGTGCCGTACTACGGCGCCTGTATCCATGTGCCGCCGCCACCGCCGAACCAGATCGTGCACGTGGTGCTGCCGCGCCCGATCGAGATGCCGGACATGTATTCGCCGTTCTTCCTGGCCGGTACCCTGCGCGCCGAACGGCTGGACGATGATCTGGCCGGCTCCGCCTACACCATGCGTGACGCACAGCTGAGGCCGTATGAACCGTAGCGTCCTGATCGGACTGACCTGCTGCCTGGGCCTGTTGGGGTGTACGCAGGCGGGTGGGGGAGCCACCACCGGCGCCGCAGCACCGGCACAGCCGGCCACGACCGAGGCGCCCATCGACCGTTGGGATGCACTGCGGCCCGACGAAGTGACCTACCAGCGCCCGCCGCCGCAGATCGGCCTGTCACGCAATGGCATGGACGGGGTGGGCGGGCTGATCGATGACACCGGCTCGGGCACGCCACCGGGACAGGAGATCGACCATTCCAGCCCGGATCGCGCCAAGCAGTTCGGCTCTTCGCGCGTGGTCGACGCTGTCGACGGTCGCGCGGTGGATCTGGATGGCTACGTGGTGCCGCTGGGCACCAACGATGCCGGCCTGGTCGATGAACTGCTGTTCGTGCCGTTCTACGGGGCCTGCATCCATGTGCCGCCACCGCCACCGAACCAGATAATCCATGTGACCCTGGCCACGCCGATCGCACTGGGAGACCTGTGGGACCCGTACCGGCTTGCCGGCCGCCTGCAGGTGAAGCGCTTCGATGCGGATATCGCCAGCGCCTCCTACGACGCCGCAGCGGCGACGCTGACGGCGATCCACAATTGATGCGCACGCGTTGGATCATCGTTGCGGGCGTGTTGGTCACCAGCGTGGTGTTGCTGGTGTGGTGGCACCTGCGCGTCGACGTGACCGAGCCACCGGCGATCGCCTTCCCGGCACCCGCGACCGATGCCAGCCAGCGCATCGAACAACGCCTCGGCGAAGACCACGCTTTTCGCAACGACGTGCTGTTCCTGCTTGCGGCAACGTTGCGCGACCGCTGCCAGCCGGCACAGACGGGGCTGCTGGCGCGCATGGCCAATCGTGCATCGTTGCCGGTGTTGGCGGCGGTCAGTGCGGTGACCCAGCAGGATCCAACGCTGGACCGGCCGATCTACCAGTACATCCAGCATCGGGCCGACGCCACGCGCTGTGGCCAGCCGCTGCAGATCCCGTTGGCCGGCGGGCGCAGCATGCAGGTGGACATCGAACAGTACGCGCGCACCTTCCCGGACAGCTATTTCGATCCGCAGCGCAGCAGCGAACCGCGTGATTTCGGCGGCCTGTCGCTGCAGCAGCGGGCCGGTAACGCCTGCAACAGCGTGGTGTATTCGGTGTTGCCGCTGGGTGGCACCGATTGGCGATGCAGCAGCCTGCGCGCCAATGCCCGTGCGCGGGTGCGCGGGCTGTGCGAGGACGAACTGCGGCGCCAGCATGGGGGAACGGGCGGGGAACTGGACATGGCCGTGGGGCAGGGCATGCAGGGTGCGGTGGTGTCGGCGATTGCCGCGCTGCCGGAAGACTGCCGATAAGCGTTTACCAGTAGAGCCCGGCCATGCCTGGCTGGCGGTTCAGCCAAGCTGACTTGCCCCTACAGACCCTGAACTGGTGGATTCCGAAGGTCATAACTATACAGGACATCCGGTATAGTTATGGCCGTACTCCATCCCACCAAGTTCTCCCATGGCTTTGTCCCAGACAACTCCGTGCTCTACACCGCACTGCCCACACTGACCGAGGAACTCTCGGCCAGTGCCGGCCAGGCGCTGTGGATCATCAACGCTTATCCGCTGGTGATGGCCGGCCTGCTGCTGGGCGCGGGTACGCTGGGCGACCGCATCGGCCACCGCCGCATGTTCCTGATCGGCCTGGTGGTGTTCGGCATCGCCTCGCTGGCAGCGGCGTTCGCTGGTACAGCGGCGCAGCTGATTGCCGCGCGCGCGTTCCTGGCGATCGGCGCGGCCGCGATGATGCCGGCCACGCTGGCGCTGATCGGCCTGAGCTTCCACGAAGAGCGCGAGCGCAACATTGCCATCGCGATCTGGGGCTCGGTGGCCATCGTCGGTGCAGCGCTGGGTCCGATCATCGGCGGCTGGCTGCTGCAGCACTTCTGGTGGGGCTCGGTGTTCCTGATCAACGTGCCGGTGGTGGTGGTAGCCTTCGTCGCTACCCTGCTGCTGGCACCGGAAGGCCAGCGAGATACCTCGCGGCCATGGGACCTGGTGTCTTCGTTGCTGGCATTGGCGGCGCTGTCCGGCCTGGTGCTGGCGATCAAGTCGCTGATCGCTACACCGCTGTCGTATGCGCTGGGTGCCGGTGCGCTGCTGCTGGCCGTCATCAGCGGCGCGGCGTTCGCACGTCGCCAGCAGCAGTTGCCGTACCCGTTGCTGGACTTCGCGATCTTCCGCAATCCGGCGTTCCTGGCCGGCACGCTGTCGGCGGTGTTCACCCTGTTCGCGATGGCTGGCCTGCAGCTGGTTACCACCCAGCGTTTCCAGCTGGTGGCGGGCTTCACGCCGCTGCAGGCAGGCCTGCTGGTATCGGTGGCGGCGCTGGGCAGCCTGCCCAGTGCACTGCTGGGCGGCAGCATCCTGCACCGCGTGGGCCTGCGTCCGCTGATCTGTGGTGGCCTGGCGGCTGGCGCCGTGGGTGTCGGTGTTGTGGCGTTCGGCTTCCCGCACGGCCTCGGTTGGGTGGTGGCCGGCATGGCGATCACCGGTTTCGGCATGGGCTCGGCCATCTCGGTGGCGTCCACTGCCATCCTCAACAACGTACCAGCGCACCGCGCGGGCATGGCCTCGTCGGTGGAAGAGGTGTCCTACGAGTTTGGTGGCCTGCTCGCTGTGGCGATGCTGGGCAGCCTGAGTGCGGCAATGTACGGTGCCTTCCTGCCGGTCTCGGCGGACATGCCCGAGTTTGCCCGAGAGGGCTTCACCCAGGCGCTGCATGCCGCACGCGAAAGCGGGCAGGGCGAGTGGTTCGCGCTGGCCACGGCTGCCTATGACCGTGGCTACCAGATCGTGCTGCTGGTGATCACGGTGGTGCTGGCAGTGGGCGCGGCGATCATCGCGCGCCTGTTGCGGGGGCGCGTCGGTGGCCGCGAGGGTGCGGCCGATCGCGTAAAATGACGCGATGAGAACCAGCAAGCGCGACCGCATCCTCGACGCCGCCGTCAACGTGATCAATCGTGACGGCGTGCGCGCGGTGACTTTCGAGTCGGTGGCCGCCGAGGCCAAGCTGACCCGCGGCGGCCTGCTGTACCACTTCCCGTCGCGCGAAGCGTTGCTGCGCGGCATCGACGAGCATCTGGTGCAGGCCTGGGAAGCGTCGATGGAGTCGCTGCTGGGCAAGCGTGCGGAGGAAGCATCTGCGCTGGAGCGCTACCAGACCTTCGTGCGCGTCTCGGCGCAGAGCGCCACCCGTGCCGAACTGATGTTCATGCTCGAATCGGCTGACCCGGACGCCGACGAGCGCCCGTGGGGCCCGGCGGTACGGCGCTGGGCGCCGTTGCCGCCGTCGGCCGGGCAGAATGACCCGGCCGCGCTCGACAATTTCGTAGCGCGGCTGGCGGCCGATGGCCTGTGGATCTACGAAGCGATGTACGAAGGGCAGCTGGATGAAAGCGTGCGCGCCCAGGTGGCCGAACGCATCGCCGGGCTGCTGGCGAAGAACGATGGAACGTCCAGCTGAGCCGTCGACCGACGCGGGGACGTTGCTCTTGGTAGAGCCGACCGCTGGTCGGCTGCTCACGAAAATCCCGCGCTGCGCGCGATAGTCGACCAGCGGTGGACTCTACCCCTCTCCATTTACCCAGCCTGTGCTGCGGTCGCCGCCAACCACGCCCTGGGCGAAGCCCCCAACCGCTTGCGGAACGCCTTCGACAACGACGCGGTATCGGCAAACCCCACCTCGATCGCCACCTGCTTGACCGCCACACCTGCCCGCAGCTGCGCGCAGGCCAGGCTCAGCCGCCAGTCGAGCAGATAGCTTGCCGGCGTCGCCTGCATCACCTCCTTGAACACGGCTGCGAACGCGCTACGCGACATGCCGGCGGTCGACGCCATGCGCGGCAGCGTCCATTCGTCCTGCGGCGCCTGGTGCATCGCCACCAGCGTGCGTGCCAGCCGCGCGTCGGACAGTCCGCGCATCAACCCATGGCTGACCCCGGCCGCATCGGGATGATCGACCACCCAGCGCAGGATCTGGATCAAGGCCACCTCGAACAGCCGGTTGGTCAGCAGCCGCGAACCGCAGCGTTGGCGGTCGGCCTCGGTGAACAGCAGATGCAGGGTGTCGTCCAGTTCGCTGATCGCGGCCAGCGGCACCACCATCACCGGCGGTAGCGACTGCACGATAGGGTTGCGCGCGCCACCATCGAAGTCGAGCGTGGCGCAGGTGAAGTCCGGCCCATCCAGCGGCGCATTGAAGAACACGTGGTGCAGTGGCTGCGGGTACAGCAGCAGGCTCGGGGTGTCGATCTTCAACCGTGGCAGCGCGGTATCGCCATCGGGATGGCGGACCTCCATCTCACCCTGGCGCAGGATGTGCAGGAACGCACGACCGGGCTGCGGCTCGAAGACATGGCGCCCGCACAGCGGACCGCTGTGGAACAGCGCGGCCTGCACCCGGAAGCGTTCCAGCAGAGAGGAGAGGCGGTCGGGCGCGGTGGTGTCGAGGGAAATGCTCATGGACGTATGGACAAAAGATGTGGCTGATACGACCTGATTCGTCCAATAAGTCTACCTAGGATGAGCGGGTCGTCCAATCCCGGGCGCTTTCCCAAGGAGATCCACCATGTCCCGTGTCCCCCTGATCGATGCCGCCAACACCACCGCCGACCGCCAGGCCCTGCTGGGCCAGGTCCACGCCGCGTTCGGCGCCACCCCGGCCATGTTCCGCGCCGTGGCCAATTCGCCGGCCGCCCTGCAGAGCATGTGGGGTTCGTTCGGCGCACTGGGCGGCGGTCGCCTGTCGCCGCTGCTGGGCGAGCAGATCGCCGTCGCCATCGCCAACCGCAATGCCTGCGAGTATTGCCTGGCCGCGCACACGGCGCTGGGTCGCAAGGCCGGCGCCAGCAGCGAGCAGATGGCTGCCGCGCAGATCGGCCAGTCCAGCGATCCGGCCACCTCGGCGGCGCTCGACTTCGCGCTGAAGGTGGTCGAGCAACGTGCGCAGATCGCCGACAGTGATGTGCAGGCGTTGCGCGCAGCCGGCTTCGATGACGAGCAGATCGTCGAGATCCTCGCCCATGTGGCGCTCAACCTGTTCACCAACTACGTCAACGTGGCGTTCGACGTGCCGGTGGACTTCACCAAGGTGGCGCTGCGCTGAGGTCCATCAGGCCGGGGGCGTCTTGCTCCCGGCCGTTCTCAGTTATCGTGGCTGTCGTCCGCCTGCAGCCGTTCGGGATGGGAATACACATTGAACCCGCTCTCCCGCGCGAATCCGACCAGGCACAGTCCGGCACTGCGGGCCAGGTCGATCGCCAGCGCGGTCGGCGCCGACACCGCTGCCAGCACGCTGGCACCCGCACGTATCGCCTTGCTGACCATCTCATAGCTGGCGCGGCTGGAAATCACCAGCAACCCACCGTCGATGGCGTGCTCGTTGTGATGCAGGGCGCCGATCAGTTTGTCCAACGCATTGTGACGGCCCACATCCTCGCGCACCCAGCCAATCCGCCCGCTGGCATCGGCCCAGGCCGCGGCGTGCGTCGATCCACTCACCGCATTCATCGGCTGATGCTGCGCCAGCGTGGCCAGTGCCCGCTGCAACGCGGCATGCGGATAGGTGCGACGCTCGCGGATCTGCGGCAGCGGGCGCAGCACATCCTCCAGCTGGCGCGTGCCGCACAGGCCACAGCCTCCGCGACCGGGCAGCAGGCGGCCATTGGCCGGATCCAGATCGGCACCGGGTGCGTCTTCGGAAACGGTCATCTGCAGTTCGATGCCCTCCAGCTGCGGGCGCACCTCGATCAACAGCAGTTGCGAGGGCGCAGTGATCAGTCCCTCGCTGAGCGAAAAACCCAGCGCGAAGTCTTCCAGGTCGCAGGGCGTGGCCATCATCACCGCGAAGGCGGCGCCGTTGTAGCGCAGTGCAACCGGCACTTCCTCGGCCACCACGTCGACCTGCTGCTGGTGCCCCTCGCTGCGCCAGCGCTGCAACGGGCGCTGGGCCGTGCCGGCAGGCGGGATGTGCGGCGGGGTCGAGTCAGGCATGCAGCGCGTCCGGGCAAGGGAAATACGCAGGTGGTGGACCACCCACGGCTTCGAGAATAGCGCAGTGGCCGGGCGCTGACGCGGGTGTAACCGTTGTCATGGCAGGCTGCGCTGAAAACAGCTTTTGCCTCTGGCGAAGCGGCCTTGTCCGTGCTTGACTGCGGGGCTGGCCGCGCTGCAGAAGCCGCATCCGGCCCATCCCGCGCCGTTGATTGTTGTGTTCCTCCCGCCAGGTTCCCGAACATGTCCGAGCAGAAGCCGCCGCGTTACAAGCCCTACAACCAGCCGGCCGGTGGCTGGGGTGCCGCCGGTGCCACGGCCAAGGTGCTGTTGCAGCAGAGTGTGATCGGCAAGGGCTCGAAGGCGCTGCTGGCAATGAACCAGCCCGGTGGCTTCAAGTGCCCCAGCTGTGCGTTCCCTGATGCCGACGAACGCAAGAAGCTGGAATTCTGCGAGAACGGTGCCAAGGCGTTGGCCTGGGAAGCCACCCAGTTCCGTGCTGGCCGCGAGCTGTTCGCCCAGCACACGGTCACCGAGCTGATGGCGCAGACCGACTACTGGCTTGAGATGCAGGGCCGGCTGACCGAGCCGATGCGCTACGACGCGTCCACCGATCATTACGTTCCGTACAGCTGGGACGAGGCGTTTGCCTTGATCGGCCGTCATCTGCAGGCGCTGGACAGCCCGCACCAGGCCGAGTTCTACACCTCCGGCCGTACACCCAACGAAGCCGCGTTCCTGTATTCGATCTTCGTGCGCGAGTTCGGCACCAACAATTTCCCGGACTGCTCGAACATGTGCCACGAGCCGACCAGCCGCGGCCTGCCGCCGGCCATCGGCGTGGGCAAGGGCACCATCGTGCTGCAGGATTTCGAGCACGCCGAGGCGATCTTCGTGATCGGCCAGAACACCGGCACCAATTCGCCGCGGATGATGAGCAACCTGGTCGAGGCGCGCAAACGCGGCATCCCGATCGTGGCGGTCAACCCGATGCCCGAGCGCGCGCTGATCCGTTTCGCCGAACCGCAGGACATGGTGCAGATGGCCACGTTCGGTTCGACCGAGATCACCAGCGAGTTCGTGCACATCCGCATCGGCGGCGACCTGGCCCTGATCAAGGGCATGATGAAGGTGATGTTCGAGCGCGAGGCGCAGGGTGAGCGCGTGCTCGACCATGAGTTCCTGTCAGAACACACGGTGGGCCTGGAGGCGCTACGCGAAGACGTGCTGGCGCAGGACTGGGACGAGATCGTGGAGGTCTCCGGCATCACCCAGGCGCAGATCCGCCGCTGCGCCGAGATCTACATCCGCTCCAAGGCCACGGTGATCTGCTATGGCATGGGCCTGACCCAGCATCAGTACGGTTCGACCCTGCTGCAGCAGGTGGCCAACCTGCTGTTGCTGCGTGGCAACTTCGGCAAGCCCGGCGCAGGCATCGGACCGATCCGTGGCCATTCCAACGTGCAGGGCGACCGTACCGTCGGCATCGACGAGAAACCCAAACCGGCCTATCTGGACCGCGTGCAGCAGGTGTTCGGCTTCGATCCGCCGCGCGAGCACGGTCATCACGTGGTCGAATCGATCGAGGCGATGCTGGACGGCAGCGCCAAGGTGTTCATCGGTATGGGTGGCAACTTCATCCACGCCGTGCCCGATACACCGCGCGCGTACGAGGCCATGCGTGGCCTGGAGCTGACGGTCGGCATCGCCACCAAGCTCAATCGGGGTCACCTGGTGCATGGTCGCGATGCGCTGATCCTGCCGGTGGTCGCGCGCTCGGAGCGCATCGTTACGCCTGCCGGCGAGCAGTTCGTCACCATCGAAGACGCGATGTCGAACGTGACCGCTTCGCGCGGCGTGCTCGAGCCGGTCAGCACGGACGTGCTCCCGGAGGTCGAGATCGTCTGCCGCATGGCGATGGCAACATTGCCGCACAGCAAGGTCGACTGGGCGGGGTGCATGCATGACTACGCTCCCATCCGCGAGCTGATCGCGGCGGTGTACCCGGAGATCTACACCGGCTTCAACGAGCGCATCCAGCAGCCGCACGGCTTCCATCTGGACATTCCACCGCGCCGTCGGGTGTGGCCCACGCCCAACGGCAAGGCCAACATCCTGGTGATGCCGGGCCTGGACGTGGACGCGCCGGTGGACGACCCCGAGATGCTGCGGTTGGCCACAGTGCGCTCGCACGACCAGTACAACACCACCATCTACAGCTACAACGACCGCTACCGCGGCGTGTACAACGATCGCATGGTGCTGTTCATGAACATCGAGGATCGGCTGGCGCGCGGGCTGGAGAAGGAAGCGCTGGTCAGCCTGGAGACGATCAGTGGCGACGGCGTGAACCGGCGCATCGAGGGCCTGACCGTGCTGGACTACCCGATGCCGCGCGGCGCGCTGGCCGGTTACTACCCCGAGTTGAACCCGCTGCTGCCGCTGGACTATTACGACCGGGTCAGCGGCACGCCGGCGGCCAAGTCGATTCCGGTGCGGATGCGGGCGATGGCCGAGGCAATTGCGTGATGCGTTCATCGGCTATCATCGTCCGGTGAACCTGCCTGGCCTGCTGCTGCGATGGATGCTCCTCCTTGCCCTGGTGCTGAACGCACCGGCGCTTGCGATTGCCTCATCCTCGTACGCGGCGCAGTCCAGCGCGGACCATTGCGCCGCACCGCATTCGGCGGCCATGGCCGGATGCTGCGACGAGGCAGCATCAACGGTCTGCCAGAGCAATGAGTGCGAATGCCCGCCGGCCAGCGTCGGCATGCTGGCCACCCTGAGCGGATCGCCGGCGTCACCCTGGCGTGAGGCACCTTTACCAGCCAGCGCCCAGCAACGCGCACCGCCGCCGTTGCCGGACCCGCTACGGCCTCCCATCGTGTGATTCCCTGCAGGCCTGAAGCGCCTGCCGTAGCTGCTCGTCTTACTTACGACCCTGCCTGCGCCTTCGATGCGTGGGCGGCGGGCCGCATTGCCCGCATCTGCAAAGGAATCAACACCATGAACCGTTCTCTCTCCCTCGGCCTGCTGCTGGGCACCGTGCTGGCCACCACCGCCTGCGCACGTGCTGCCGAAGAATCCGCCGCAGCACCGGTCGCCAGCGAGGCACCGGCCGCGCCCATCAAGGCCAGCCCGGCCAGGCTGGACCCGGCACTGCCCATCGCCATCGTGCACAAGACTGCCAGCTGCGGCTGCTGTGGCATCTGGGTGGACCACCTCAAGGCCGAAGGCTTCCAGGTGGATGTACGCGATACCGATGACATGAACCCGATCAAGGTCCGGCTGGGTGTGCCGGTTGGCAAGGCGTCCTGCCACACCGCCGAGATCGGTGGTTACGTGGTTGAAGGCCATATCCCGGCCGAAGACATCAAGCGACTGCTGGCCGAACGTCCGGCGGCGCGTGGGCTGGTGCTGCCCGGCATGCCGGCCGGTTCGCCGGGCATGGAAATGCCGGACGGCTACGTGCAGCCGTACACCGTTGAACTGGTGCGCACCGATGGCACCACCGAGCCGTTTGCCCAGCACGGCCAGGGCGGCTGACAGGCGGCGGTGCCGGCCGTCCTGACCGGCACCCTTCGGAGAGCCGAGCCCACCCTCGGCGTGCTCTTTGTAGAGTCGAGCCATGCTCGACTTGCCCCTTGCAGAGTCGAGCCACGCTCGGCTTGCCCTTTGTAGAGTCGAGCAAGCTCGACGCTACAGAATCAGCGGGCGCGGGCTGTTTCCTTGGCCAGCTGTGCGTCGAACTTCTGTTCGGCCGCATCCGCGTAGGCCTTGCAGGTCAGTGCCTTGGCGCTGGCCTTGCTGCCGGAGGCGTAGTCCCAGTTGCTGGCACCCGGATGAGGGGTCAGCAACACGTCACAGGGCAACGCCCGCACCGTCGCGAAGCTGCGTTTGTAGTCATCGACCAGGCGCGGATAGCGCGCATTGCCCTGCAGCTGGTAGCCCGGTGCACTCAGGCTGTCGGCATAGGCGATGCGCACCGGCTTGCCCTCGCGGGTATCGCTCCAGGTCCACGCGGTGCTGCCCGGGGTGTGCCCGGGCATGAAGTGCGCTGTGAATTCGATGCCGCCCACCTCGACCACCTCGCCATCCATCACGATGCGGTCTGCACTGGCAGGCGGGTAGGTGATGCCATCGCCGAAGTGCAGATCGTCGCTGCCACCGCGCGCCAGCAGCACCGCCGATTCGGCGTTGGCCGCTACTTTGGCGCCCGTACGGCGCTTCAGCTCCGCCACCGGCCCGGCATGGTCGGCGTGTGCGTGGCTGAGCAGGATCAACCGCAGGTCCTGCGGGGCCACGCCGCGCGCCTTCATGTTGTCCAGCAGGTGGCCGGCCATCTGTGGCATGCCACCGTCCAGCAGCACGGCGCCCTCGGAGGTCTGCACCAGCAATGCGGTCAGGTTCTCGGTGCCGATCTGCCAGGTGTGGTCGGCAATCTGCAGCGGTGCCATCGGCTGCAGCCAGGAAGCATCCACGGTGTAGGCCCGCAGCTGCGGCAGTGGTGTCTCGGCGCCACTGGCGTGCGCGATCGGGAGAGCAGTGACCAGGGCGAAGGCGAGCGGGGAAAAACGCATGGTTCACGTCCGTTTGAAGGAGGCCCAGAAACTAGCATGGGCCTCCTTCATCGCGTCGCGCATAGATTTCATGGCTCCCATAAGGGCGCCATGGATCAGTACCGGTACTGCCACCCCAGCGTCACCACCCGGCCACGGCCCGAGAAATAGCTCGGGTTCGACGGCGTGGTCTGCGAGTAGTAGCTGATGTACTGCTTGTTCGCCAGGTTCTGCACGCCCAGCGTGAAGGCGTGCTTGTCCAGCGTGTAGCGTGCGACCAGGTCCACCGTGGTGTAACCCTTGAACTCCGCCACCCGCGCGCCACGCAGGTCGAAGTCGCGGTCGAAGGCGTGGCTGGCCTGCAGGCGGGTGCTCAGCTGCGGCGTCCAGTTCTGTTCCCAGAATGCCGTCAGCCGGTTTGGCGCGATGTTGACGCCAGCCAGGTCGCTGTCGAGACGCCCATCGACGTTGGCGTCGTAGCGGCCGTTGGCGCGCGCGTAGCCCAGGCCCAGCCGGCTGTCGCTCAGGCGCAGGCGCAGGTTGCTTTCGAAGCCCTCCACGCGCGTGGCCTGGCGCTGCACCGCATAGGCATCGATGCCCGGATCGTAGATCAGCACCGAGCCGAGCTTGGATTCGGACGTGTAGTAGGCGATGTCGCCGCTGAAGCAGCCATCGTCGTACTCCAGGCCGATCTCGCGGTTGTCGGACACCACCGGTGACAGGTCGATGAGATTGTCGACGCGTTGGCCGTCGCGATTGATTGCACGCAGCACACGGCCGACGTCGGCCACGGTGTAGCCTTCCGAATACGAGGCGTAGGCGTTGAGGCGGTCATTGATGTACCAGACCGCGCCGAAGTTTGGCAGGGTCTCGCTCATGGTCGGCTTGCCGCCAGCCACCTTGCGTGCGCCGTAGCGGGGCAGGGTGGTGTAGTCGCCTACTTCCAGCTCGCCCTTTTCGTAGCGCAGGCCGCCGGACAGCATCAGGTGGTCGGTCGGCCACCAGTGCAGCTGCAGCAGCGGCGACAGGCTCTGGTAGGTGGTCTGCGGCACCCAGTTCATGCCGCTGGCCAGCAGCACCTGGTGGGTGCGGTCGCGCAGGCCGTCCAGGCCCAGGGTCACGTCCAGCGTGGTGTCGGCGATGCGGGCCCAGCTCTGGGTCAGCTTGAAGCCGCGCTTGTCCGATTCGTTCTGGGTCTGGTCCCAGGCGGCGTTGGCGCCGGTGTTGCCCCACGGGTCCCACTGGCTGGCGCCATAGCGGCCTTCGAAGTCCACCGCGAAGGCCTGCGCCTGGAAGCGGCCACCGAGCAGATCGGCGGCGCTGTAGTCCAGCGTCAACGAACGCGAGCGGTTCATCGGCGGCTCCAACGGGGTATCGCCGGGCACCGAAATGGTCGGGCGACCGGTGCGGTAATCACCGTTCACCGCAAGGTAGTTGTCCAGCCCGCGCAGCTCGTAGCGGTTGGCCATCAGCTGCAGGCGGTGGCCCTCGGCAATGTTCCAGCCCAGCTTGGCGAACACGTTCGACGAGGTCGAATCCATCAGTTCGCCCTGGGCGTTGGTACCGATCGAACGGCCCTCGCCGTCGTGGTACAGGCCCTGCTTCTCATAGGCCAGGCCGGCCACCAGATCGAACTGCTCGCCGCGCACGCCGACCAGTGCCGAGCCGCGCTGGCCGTTGTCATCACGGCGGCTGGGCAGCGCCGAGCTGTAGCTGACGTTGGTGTCGAGCAGGAAGGCGCCCGGCTCGCTGGGCGCGCTGCGGGTGATGATGTTGACGATGCCACCGGTACCGCCGATGCCCTGCAGTGCGTTGGCACCGTGGATGACCTCGATGCGTTCGATCATCGCCGGATCGATGGTGTGCGAATCACGTGAGCCATCGCGCAGCGGCGTCGACTGCGGCACGCCGTCGACCATGTACAGGATGCCGCGGCCACGCATGGTTTCGCCGTAGTTGGACATCTTCTCGCGCGCCGGGGCAAATGCCGGGATCTGCGCCGACAGCACGCGCGAGACATCCGAGCCCAGCGCCAGCTGCTGCGCGATGTCCTCGCGGGTCAGCACGGTGATGGTGTTGGGCATCGCGGTCTCGCCCTGCGGCATGCGCGCGGTCGAGGCCGATACCGTGACGCGCGCCAGCGAGGTGGTCGTGGCCGGGGACGCTGCCGATGACGCGGCCCGGGCCGGAGCGCGGGGCTTGGGGGGTGCCGGCGCGGCACTCACCACGAACACCCCCGGCGAGCGCTCCTGCATCGCCAGGCCTTGCCCGGCCAGCAGGCGCTGCAGGGCGTCGTGCGGGGTGTAGCGGCCGTCGAGGGCGGGCGCGTTGCGGCCGCTCACGCTGTCGGCCGCGAACAGCAGCTGGATGCCACTCTGGCGCGCCAGCGAGTTGAGCGAAGCCTGCAGCGGGCCGCCCGGCAGGTGCAGTTCGACAGGTGCGGACGCAGCGGTCTGCGCGGTGGCGGGCAGCGCCGCACACAGGCAGGCGGCGAGCAGGGTGGGGGCCAGCCGACGCAGCGCGGCGGGCGGAACAGGGCGGGTCATGCGGGGGTCCTTCGGAAGGGTTCAAGCACTTGCCGGATGGGACGGCGCGCAACCCACCCTCGGCGTGGCAATCAATCGCGGGCGCGCAGATGCAGGCTGCCGTCGGCGGCGGTATGCACCTGGACCGGCAGGATCTCCGGCAACAGCGCGACCGCCGTCTCGGCACGATCGGCATCGAACACACCCGACACCTGCAGCGGACCCAGTGCTGGGTCGTCCAGCACGATCGGACGGTCGTGATAGCGCTGCAGGATGCGCAGCACCTCGCTCAGTGGCATGCGGTCGAACTGCAGCCGGCCGGTGGTCCAGTCGGCCCGGTCCGGATCCACGGCTTCCGGCGGAGACAGCGACCCCGGCTGGGCCAGCAGGCGCTGCCCCGGTTTCAGCCGCTGCTCGGTGCCGCCGCCATTCACGCTGACACCGACCTCGCCGCGCCACAGCGTGACCTCGCTGAGATCGCCCTGGCGGTCAACATCGAACACCGTGCCGTAGTTGCGTACCTGTACCTGCCCGGCATCGACCTGGAAGCGGCGCCACGCCGAATGCTGCACCTCGAAGCGCGCATGGCCCTGCGCCAGCAGCACCTGCCGCGAACGCAGATGGCGACGTACCTGCAGGTGGGTTCCCGCGTCGAGCAGCACGCGGCTGCCGTCCGGCAGCTCGATGTCGCGGCGCTCGCCGACGGCGGTCTGGTAGTCACGCACCTGCCAGGCCGGGTCGGCCAGCAGCAGCGCGGCAGCCGCCAGCAACAGCACCGGCAGTACCCGTTTCGCGCCAGATCCGCCGCGGCGCCGCTGCAACTGCTCCGGGCCTGGCAACGGGAAACGCTCCTTCAGTGCCTCCCGGTGTTGGTCGAGCATGTCCTCGGCGGACGGTTCGGCGGGCGCCGACGGCGGTGCCGGATCGGGTGATGCAGGGCTCACCGCAGCGCACCGTGCAGCCGGCAGTCGGCCATGGCCAGGCGCAGATGACGTTCCACCGCCTTCAGGCCGATGCCCATCCGCTGCGCCACCTCGGCCTGGGGCAGCTCGTGGATCTTGTGCAGGATGAACACCTGCTGCCGACGGCAGGGCATGCGCTCGATGCTGGCGGTCAGCCGCTGCAGCGCCTGCTGGCCCTGAGCCTGGCGCTCGGGTCCGGGGCGCTCACAGGCGCCTTCGGGAAGCTCGGCGCGGGGCTCTACCCAGTGCCGGCGCAGGTCCTCGGCGCGGCAGCGGTCGACCGCCGCATCGTGGGCGATCCTGCGCAGCAGCGCGATCGGTTGGCGGGCGTCATGCGCGGCCGGGCGTTCCAGCAGGCGCACACAGATATCGTGCACCACTTCGCGGGCCAGCCCGGGCGAGCGGAACCGGCGATGCAGGTAGTCCACCAGTTCCTCGTAGTGGCGCACCAGCGAGGTCACCAGCGGCAGCGCAGGTGGGCGGGGAAGT
The DNA here is from genome assembly GCF_056481585.1 of Stenotrophomonas sp. 86428_Sma. Lineage (NCBI taxonomy): Bacteria > Pseudomonadati > Pseudomonadota > Gammaproteobacteria > Lysobacterales > Lysobacteraceae > Stenotrophomonas > Stenotrophomonas sp. 86428_Sma. Next base: position 2,747,763 of record NZ_CM151156.1, on the reverse strand, counting down.
GTCGGCTGGGACATCCGGACGGGCAGCAAGGGTGAAAGGCGGGTGCCGGGAGGTCATCCCTGCGTAATGACGCAATACTAATGGGAACTGTTCTCGTTTGCCATGCCGCGATCGCCAGGGCGATTGTTCGCCGCGTCTGGAAAGTGAATCCACGATCATCGGCTGGAGCGCAGAATCGCCCACGGCTAGCCTGCCTGCAGGCTCAAGGAGGTGGACCATGCATGTGCTTCTGGTGATGGTGGGCGGCATTGTGCTGTTGGGAGTGTTCCTGTTGTTCGGACGGCTGTGGAGCGTAGGCACCTCACAGCTGCCCACGGCCCTGATCGCGTTCATTGCCACCTGGCTGTTGGTGACGGTGGCCAACCTGTGGGTGGGCGTCAGCAAGGCCGGCTACGGGATGCGCGAAGAACTGCCGATCCTGCTGCTGGTGTTCGCGGTGCCGGCCCTGCTGGCCGGTCTGCTCTACTGGCGCCTGGCGCGCTGAAGGAAAGCCATGAGTACACGACTGCGATTGCCGGCCCTGCGCCAGCGCGACGGCCACCATGCGCGCGTGACCTACGAAGAGCTGTTCTTCGACCTGGTCTACGTGTTCGCGGTCACCCAGCTCAGCCACCATCTGCTGCATCACCTGGATCTGGCCGGCGTGCTGCAGACCCTGGTGCTGTGGTTTGCGGTGTGGCTGGGCTGGCAGTACGCCTGCTGGGTCAGCAACTGGTTCGATCCGGAAGCGCCGCGCATCCGCGGACTGCTGTTCGCCACCATGCTGCTGGCCTTGTTGATGTCCTCGTCCATACCCGAGGCGTTCGCTGACCGCGCCTGGGTGTTTGCCGGGGCCTACGCCACCATGCAGGTCGGGCGCACCGCCTTCGTGTTGCTGGAGGTCGGTCGCACGCATCCACTGGCACCGAACTTCCGTCGCATGCTGGCCTGGGTGAGCGTGTCGGCCTGCTTCTGGCTGGCAGGTGCGGCAGCCGAGGGCAATACGCGGTTGGCGCTGTGGGCGGTGGCGGTGGCGTGCGAATACGTTTCACCGATGTTCGGCTTCGCGTTCCCGGGGCTGGGCCGCTCGCACACCCGTGAGTGGACCATCGAAGGCGGGCACCTGGCCGAGCGCTGCCAGCTGTTCGTCATCGTCGCACTGGGCGAGACGTTGCTGGCCACCGGTGGCGTGCTCAGCGAGGTCGAACAGTGGAGTGGGGCGGTGGTGTCCGCAGTGCTTGCCACCTTCGCCGGCACGATCGCCATGTGGTGGCTGTACTTCGGCATCTCCAGCCGCGACGCCACCGAGGCCATCAGCCATGCCGAAGACCCGGGCCGGATGGGCGCCAACTTCCACTATGTGCACGCGTTGCTGATCGCAGGGATCATCGCTACGGCGGTGGGCAATGACCTGGTCATGGACCACCCGCATGCTGTGGTGACGCCGGTGTATGCGGCCGTGCTGGTGGCCGGCCCGTTGATCTACCTGCTGGGCAGCGCGCTGTACAAGCGGGTGGTATACGGGTGCGCACCGTACTCGCATCTGATCGGCGCGGTGGCGCTGGGCGTGCTGGGCGTGGTGTTGCCGCAGACCCATCTGTTGGCCGCTGGCTGGTTGACCAGTGCGGTGCTGCTGGCGGTGGGGTTGATGGATACGCGGTTGAAGCACCGTCTGCAACGGGCGTGATCAGCCCTCTGCCGGGCAGAGCCGAATGTTGGTCGACTGCTCTTCCACAAGGTTGTGGAAAATCCCGCGCTGCGCGCGATAGTCGACTGACAGTCGACTCTACCGCCGCCCTCTACCGCCTGAGGTGGCTTGGCCGAGCGCGGCGGCCATTGCCGCAAGCTTGCCGACCGTGTTGAGGTTGCGGGCGGTGCCTTGCTGGGTATAGGGAATCCGCAGGCGTGAGTCGGCCATGCCGTCGCCATAGTGGACGAAGATCTCGCGGGTACCCAGCGCCAGCTGCTCATCGCGCAGGCCGGTCACCCCGGTCAAGGGATCAGTGGGCAGTGCCTCATCCACGAACAGCGCGACCACGCGATTGCCGGCGGCGTGCGGGAACGGATTGCCGGCGGCAACCGCCGCGATCTCGGCTGCCGAGCGCACCAGCACACCCACCGGTTTTCCTGCATAGGCCTGCAGCCGTTGGCCAAGGGCTTTCCGCACGCCGGCTTCGTCAAGTCCGCTGCGGAACACCACGTTGCCGCTGGCGATATAGGTGCGGACGTCGGTGAAGCCCGCGTCCTCGCACATCGCCACCAGTTCAACCATCGGCAGCTTACCGGTACCTCCGACATTGACTGCTCGCAGCAGTGCGACATGCACGCTCATGGGGAACCTGCCTGCAGGCGGTCGTACATGCGTACCAGATCGACCAGCGTACGCGCGCCCATCTTGCGCATCACCTGCGCGCGGCGCACCTTCACCGTGATCTCGCTGACCCCGAGGTCGCCGGCGATCTGCTTGTTGAGGCGGCCGCGCACCACGCCGTCGACCACCTCGCGCTCGCCGGCGTTGAGGGTGTTCCAGCGCTGCTGCAGGGCGTCCAGCGCCTCGCCGTCACGGCGGCGCTGGCGGTCGATCTCAATGCCCTTGTGGATCGCATCCAGCAGTTCCTGGTCACGGAACGGCTTGGTCAGGAACTCGATGGCACCGTCCTTGATCGCATTGACGCCCATCGCGATATCGCCGTGGCCGGTGATGAACACCACCGGCAGCTGCAGGCCGTGGCTGCCCATCGTGCGATGGAACTCCAGCCCGCTCTGGCCGGGCATGCGCACGTCCAGCACCAGGCAGGCCGGTGCATCTTCCAGTTCGTGTTCGAGGAACGCCTGGGTGGAAGCGAAGGCCCGTACCTGCAGGCCCATCGAGGCGAGCAGGTCTTCCAGCGCGGCGCGCACCGACGGATCGTCGTCGATCACGTAGACGATGGGCGCTGGATCGGCGGCGGGTGCAGCGGGCTTACGCATGACGGCGTTCCGTGGCAACGGGCAGGTCAAACACAAAGCAGGCACCTCCGCCGCTGGGGCGCTCGGCTCGGATCCTGCCTTCGTTGGCCTCGATCATCGACCTGCTCAGGCTCAATCCCAGCCCCAGCCCGTGTGATTTGGTGGTCCAGAACGCATCGAACACACGCTCGGGATGATCGGCGGGCAGGCCGACACCGCGGTCACGCACGCTGAGGCTGATCCGCTGTCCGTCGCGTTGGGTCAACAGGGACAGGCGGCGGTCAGCAGCCGGCACTGCTTCCATCGCGTCCACCGCATTGAGGATCAGGTTGCCGATCACCTGCTGCACCTGCACGCGATCGGCCTGCACCAGCGGCAGGTCGGCATCGAGCAGCAGGGCCACGGCCACGCCGTGTTGGTCCAGCTCGCTGCGCGACAGCGCCAGCATTTCCTCCACCGCCTGGTTCAGGTCGAACGCGCGTCGTTCCGGCGCTGCACCCTGGGTCAGGCCGCGGATGCGGGCGATCACGTCACCGGCGCGATGCGCATCGGCCAGGATGCGGGCCACGGTCTGGCGGGCCTTGTCCACGTTCGGTGGGTCCTGTGCCAGCCAGCGCTGGCAGGCTTCGGCGCTGCTGGCGATCGCCGCCAGCGGCTGGTTCACTTCATGTGCGATGGAGGTGGTCAGCTCGCCCACGGTCGATGCGCGCGCCACTCGCAGCAGGCGGCCCTGTGCTTCCTGCACTGCGGCCTTGGCCGCTTCCATCTTCAACGCGAGGTAGGTGGTGATGCCGATCACCAGCATGCCGATCACCGAGTTGACCAGGCCGATGCGGTAGGTGCCGAAGCGGGTGAGGAAGAAGCTCAGGGCGGTGAGTGCGATGCAGGCGATGGCCAGGCTGATCAGCCCGCGTGCGGCGAGTACGCGCGATGCGGCGAGGATGACCGCTGCGTAGAAGCAGGCCGCCGCCACGGCGTAATCGGTGACGGTGTCGACCAGGAAGATCGCCGCCATTACGACGATCAGGGCCAGCAGCACCAGCGGGCGGCGGGGCGACAGCGATGGCATCGGAACGGCTCCCTGGCGTGGGGGGAAAGGATAGCAAAGCCGCCTCTGGCAGGTGCCGACCGTGCTTGGCGTGCTCCTGTGCTGTCGGCACCCACCAAAGCGATGCCTGGTAGTGCCGGCCGCTGGCCGGCAGCTGCAGGATCGTCCCGGAGTTCATGAGGTTGCCGGCCAGCGGCCGGCACTACCCAGGTCTGTGCCGACCCAGGTCGGCACCTACCAATGTGGTGCATGCGGGCTGTTGGTAGATGCCGACCTTGGTCGGCAGGCTCTGGCAGCAGTCGTGGCATCTGAGGGTTCTGTGCCGACCAAGGTCGGCACCTACAAAGCGGTGCACGATGTTGCCGGCCAGCGGCCGGCACTACTCCTCCAGGCTGGCGTTCCAGAACCCCTGCAGCACGCCGGGGGTGGTCGCCAGCGTGGCCAATACCGCATCCAGTTCACCGGCATCCACCGTGGTGGCATACAGCACCGCCTCGATCTCCACGTCGCGTTCGCCGAACGGGCGCTGGTCCACCGCGCGCACCGGGTAGTGCGCCTGTTCCAGCAGCAGCAACAGCTGGTCCAGCACCTCGGCCTGCTGCTCACGCTGGCAGACCACGTTGATCGCATAGGTCGCCTCGCTGAACGCCTCCGGCAACGGCTGCCGCTGGATGCGGTTCACCACCGGCCGCAGCAGGGTGTTGGCGGCCAGCACGAACACGGCCGCCAGCACCGCCTCCGGCAGCAGCTTGATACCCGCACAGGCGCCAACCGCTGCCGAGCCCCACAGGGTGGCGGCGGTATTGAGGCCAGACACCTGTGCGCCGTCCTTCATGATCGCGCCGGCGCCGAGGAAGCCGACACCGGAGATCACATAGGCCACCACATGCAGCGGTGAAGGTGGGCCGCCGTACAGGTCGTGGAAGCGCACGGCCAGGTCCACGAACACCGCCGCACCCACCGCCACCAGCGTATTGGTGCGCAGGCCGGCGGTGCGTTGGCGCAGCTGCCGTTCCAGGCCGATGGCCGTGCCCAGCACGAACGCCACCGACAGGCTGATCAGCGAGCTCAGGGTCGCGCCGGCGTTGAACGCCGGCAGGTTCGGATTGATGTCCATTGTGTTTCTCCCTGGACCAAGCGGCGGGCGCTTACTGCCAGCCGTAACGACGGATGTAGATCTTCTTCAGCAAGGTCGTCAGCACCGCGTAGCCGAACAGGATCGCCACCAGGAACGGCCAGTAGCCGGTCGGCAGGGCCTGCAGCTTGAAGTAACCAGCCAGCGGGCTCATCGGCAGGGCCACGCCAATGGCCATGATCAGGCCGGTCATCACCAGCAGCGGCGGCGCGGCGATGCTCTGCAGGAACGGCACCTTTGGTGTACGGATCATATGCACGATCAGGGTCTGGGTCAGCAGGCCCACCACGAACCAGCCGGACTGGAACAGGCCCTGGTCGGCCGGCGTGCGTGCATCGAACATGTACCACATCAAGGCAAAGCAGGTCAGGTCGAAGATCGAGCTGATCGGCCCGAAGAACACCATGAAGCGGCCGATGTCCGCCGGGTTCCACTTCAGCGGCCTGCGCACCAGCTCCTCGTCCACGTTGTCGAACGGAATGGCGATCTGCGAGATGTCGTACAGCAGGTTCTGTACCAGCAGCTGCAGTGGCAGCATCGGCAGGAACGGCAGGAAGGCCGACGCCACCAGTACCGAGAAAACGTTGCCGAAGTTGGAGCTGGCGGTCATGCGGATGTACTTCAGCATGTTGTTGAACGTGCGCCGGCCCTGGATGACGCCTTCCTCCAGCACCATCAGGTTCTTTTCCAGCAGGATGATGTCGGCCGCCTCCTTGGCGATGTCCACCGCGCTGTCCACGCTGATGCCGATGTCCGCCGCACGCAGCGCCGGTGCATCGTTGATGCCATCGCCGAGGAAACCGACCACCTTGCCCTGTGCGCGTAGCTCGCGTACGAGGCGCTCCTTGTGTAGCGGGGTCAGGCGGGCGAACACGCGGTGGTGGTGCAGCGCCCGTGACAGCGCACCGTCATCCATGCGCTCGATCTGCGGGCCGGTCAGGATGGTGTCCGCGTCCAGCCCGACCTGGGCACAGACGCGGGCGGTCACCAGCTCGTTGTCGCCAGTGAAGACCTTCACTTCCACGCCATGCGCGGCCAGCGCCTGCAGCGCCTGCGCAGCCGATTCCTTCGGCGGGTCGAGGAAGGCCACGTAGCCGACCAGGGTCAGGCCGCACTCGTCAGCCTGCGAATACACGGTCTGGCTGGCGGCGGTTTCCTTCATCGCCACTGCCACCACGCGCAGGCCCTGTTCGTTCAGTTCTTCCGTGGTCTGCCGCACGCGCGCCAGCCGCTGCTCATCCAACGGCTTGTCCTCGCCGTTCTCGCGCACGGTGCTGCACACCGCCAGCATCTCCTCCACTGCGCCCTTGCAGATCAGCTCATGGTGGTCCTCGCGCTCGGACACCACCACCGACATGCGGCGGCGTTCGAAGTCGAACGGGATCTCATCCACCTTATGGTAGTCCTGCGACAGCCGCAGCGAACTCTGCAGCTCGACATGCTCCAGCACTGCGCGGTCAAGCAGGTTGATCAGGCCGGTCTGGAAGTGGCTGTTGAGGTAGGCGAACTTCAGCACGTCCTCCGAATCGTGGCCGAACACATCGGTATGCCGCTCCAGGGCGATCTTGTCCTGGGTGAGGGTGCCGGTCTTGTCGGTGCACAACACCTCCATCGCGCCGAAGTTCTGGATCGCATCCAGGCGCTTGACGATCACCTTGCGCCGTGACAGCAGCACCGCGCCCTTGGCCAGGGTGGAGGTGACGATCATCGGCAGCATTTCCGGGGTCAGGCCTACCGCCACCGACAGTGCAAACAGGAATGCCTCGGTCCAGTCGCCCTTGGTCCAGCCGTTGATCAGCAGCACGAACGGCACCATCACCAGCGCGAAGCGGATCAGTAGCCAGCTGACACTGTTGACGCCGGCCTGGAACGCGGTGGGCGCACGGTCGGTGGCGGTGCTGCGCTGGGCCAGCGTGCCGAAGTAGGTGCGGTTGCCGGTGGCCAGCACCACGGCGGTCGCAGTACCGGACACCACGTTGGTGCCCATGAACAGCAGGTTGTGCTGCTCCAGCAGGCCGGCCAGGCCATCGCCCGGGTGCGCGAACTTCTCTACCGGCAGCGATTCGCCGGTCATCGCGGCCTGGGCGACGAACAGGTCCTTGGCGGTCAGCACGCGGCAATCGGCCGGAATCATGTCGCCTGCCGACAGTACGATGTGGTCGCCGGGCACCAGCTCGCGGATCGGCAGGTCCAGCAGGCGCGCCGGGCGCCGGCTGTGCAGGTGTGCGCCGAAGTACTGGTCGGCCACATCCGCAGCCTCGGTGCCGGGATTGCGGCGAAGCACGCGTGCGGTGTTGCCGACCAGCGCCTTCAGCCGTTCGGCGGCACGGTTCGAGCGGCCTTCCTGCACGAAGCGGATCAGCGTGGACAGCAGCACCATGGCGCCGATCACGATAGTAGCCTTGATGTCCTCGGTCAGCCAGGACACCGCCGCCAGTACGGTCAGCAGCAGGTTGAACGGATTGCGGTAGCACTGCCACAGGTGGCGCCACCACGGCAGCGGCTTTTCGTGATCCACCTCGTTGGGGCCGAGCGTAGCCAGCCGCTCCTCGGCCTCATGCGGGCTGAGGCCATCGGCATGCGACTCCAGTGTGGTCAGCAGTTCGGCTTCCTCCTGCTGGGCGAGGGTGACCAAGCCGGTGGTGAGCGCGAACGGCGCTGCTTCGGCGCTACCCCGGCCGAACCCGGCCTCGGGCATCGCACGGCGGCGGAACAGGTTGCCTGCGCGACGGCTGCGCAGGAAGGCGTTGAACCAGGCGTTGAGCAGGCTCATGGGACTCTCCTCGAATGTCAGAGCCGGCCGCGGCCGGAACACGAACGGAACGGATGGAACAGGTCAGGCGTGGCGCATCGCCAGCACCGCGGGCGACCACGGCTGCATGTGCAGGCGCTGGCTGCCACCGATGCACAGCGGCTTCATCGCATCGCGCAGCGGGTAGGGCAGGTGGCGCAGCACATTGATGCGCTCGCTGATCGGCAGCAGCGACAGCGCGTCGGCCACTACGCGTGGCGAGCCGAGCGACAGCGAACGGGCAAACGTGATCGGGCCATGCTGCAGCAGCTGGCTGCGCAGCGCGGCAACATCGCGCTCGCCGATCAGGCGGCGCAGGGTGATGTAGAGGATCTTGTAGGACATGGGGGCGATCTCCAGGCAGGCGGCACCTGGCGATCCCCCGTCACTCAGGCAGGCAGGGACCGGCTGGCAGGCGCCAGGAACAGGCAACAAGCGGGCATCCGGGGCGCGGTGCGCCCGGCAGGGTCAGGGTCCATCTGCGTCTCCATGAGGGGAGGGGGCCAGCCAGGGTTGCCCTGGCCAATGGCGCTATTGTCCGCCCCTGAATGGGGCAGGCCTAGAGGCCCGTGGGTTAGCCTGGCTATACCTTGGTATAGCCGGGCATGCGTCGCGCCAATCGATGGCGCATCACGGGATCAATGCGCGGTGCTGGTCTGCTTGCACACGTCGTACTCGCCTGGGCTCAGTTTCTTGTCGCGATCGGTATCGCAGGCGTGCAGGCGCTCGGCCCAGTCGGGTGCCACGGCATCCACTTCGGCCAGGGTGACGATGCCGTCCTTGTCCTTGTCCAGCGACTCGTAGGACGGAATCAGCTTCACTTCGGTCACGTCCTCGGCGGCAGTGGCCTTGCTGGCCTCCTGCGGCTTGGAGCAGGCCCCCAGCAGCAGGCCGGCGACAACGACGAGGGCGGCGGGAAGGTAGCGGAAACCGGTCATGGCGTGCTCCTGTAGAGGATTGGGTTCGCCACCGTGGCGCCCATGGCCGGATCATCGGCAGCGGTCTGTAAGGGAGGTGCGAAGAATGCAGGTGATCCTGCGGGCGGGTGGGGCGCCGTTCACGGGCCGCCTGCCGCTGCGCCAGCTGACGAAATTGTCAGGCAGGCGACAGCAGGGCGCCGGAACCCACCGGTAAGGAGGGCACCAGGCCCGCGCAGGTCCCGCGCCGGGTGCGTTGTCACGGATTGGTGTCAAACACCACCGTCATGTTGCCTTCCCAATGCGAGCCGGGTGACTTCAGCATCTCGTCCACCGCGTCTTTTTCGGCGATGAATCGAAGCGTTGAGCGACGCTGGACCATGTATGCATCAGGCGTAAGGCGAGGCGCGCGCACGTCACCCGGCGGAAGACGCATTCCCTGTACTGGCATGCCATCGCCCCGGTTGCGCATACCCGGAATGGTGACATCCACCGCAACGGGAACGACATCGTTACTGCGCGCATTACGGATCCCACATTGATTGTCCAGTTCGTGCTCACAGCGCAGCTTGAGGCTGAAATCCATGGACGACGTGAGGTAGAACGGCAGCTCCTGCGACATGCTGGGCGGACGGATGCCATGTTCGACCCAGGCACGCCAGCCCCCTTCCGGCACCAGGGTCACCCGTGGCGCCTCAGAAGGGAACAGCACTTCAAGGTCGTGGGCAACCTCAAACACAAAGTTCATGCGGATCATCTTGACCCCTGTGATGTTGTCCCCGAGGTCGATGTCGGCCTCTGCGCCGCCCGTAGTCCAGTCCTGCTGTGCAACGTAGCGGCCGTTCTTCAGGGTAATCGCATCCGGCAGTTCGACCTGGATGCCAATCCCCACGTTCTGATAGGAGTAGGTTCGTCCGTTGCGGCGCTGCGTGCTGAAGCATTCCCGGGGATTGGAGGGATCACGCACGCCCCATCCGCCAAACGACCATCCCACACCACCTGCGCCACGTATTGCGGCACAACCACCAGTGACACCGTAGTACCACGGATCCGCCCCATTCTTGAAGTTCAGCCGCAGCGAGATGGCAACAAAGCTGACGCGCGCCTGTGCAGTCTCCCCCGTCATCTCATCTCGAAGCATGAACGCACGCGGGGCCGGAAATCGAACGTAGGTGGTGTCGCGCGCGGACTCGTTATCGCCATCACCGGTCTTCTGCCAGAACTCTCCGGCCCCGATGTCGAAGATGTAAGCTCCCGCCTTGTCGCACTCTGTTGGTCGCCAGTTGCAGAACGCGCCTCGAGGCGTGGTGTTCACAAATGCGGTGTTTCCGGGATTGGCGGCGTTCGGTCGAAATTCACCGGTAACGGTGGTTTCAATGACCTGGGCCGCGGCAGGCGCCGGCGATATCCAGAGAGCTGCCAGCAACAGGTACAGACCACGAATCATCGGCGCTCCTCACTATTTTTCAGCCTGGATGCGATGGGATGCGCGCAACTCACGCCGCCCACCATCATTACATCTCCTTCCCGGACATAGCGTCCCTCTTCCATCGTCAGCGTGCAGCTGATCCTGTTCGGATAGCGCAGCTCGACCACTGGCGCACGAGCGCTCAGTTCCAGGGTAAAGAACCCTTCTTCCTGACTGACACTGCGGCCAGCGTGATTGATCACCTGAACACCGCGCACGCCATTGCCGTCGGCATCGAGCACCTGGCCCATCACGGTGAAGGTGCGCAGCACATCAACGGTGGCGTGCATCACGCCCCCTTTGTTGAGGTGGTAGCTGACGGCGGACGGCTGCAGGGTGGCAGCCGGTGCGTGCCGGCCCTGGAAATCGAACTGCACGTGCCCTGCCCGATAGGCCGTTACGGGTACGAAGTTGCGTCCCGCCTTCAGCTGTACGCCGCCGCCCTGGCTGTCGTCTGCGCGCAGCGCTACTCCAGGGTAGTCACTGCGCACCTCGACGATGATGCCGGTATCCACGCTGCCGCTGCGGCCTTGGCCGATGACCGCAGCATGGCCGCCACCCACCACCAGCGTACTGTCCAGATTGGCAGTGCCACTGACGTGCCTCGAAGCCGTGCTGCGGTACAGCTGCACGTCACCCTCCAACAGTGAACCCTGCAGGTAGGCACCCACGCCGCCGCCGACGCCGCTTCGCTCGGCACTGATCATGCCATTCACACTCTGCAGCAGCTTGCCATCCACGCGTTGCGTCGCTGCCGCGCTGACATAGGTATCGCGCTGCCCGGCCTCGCCAGTACGACTGCCCAGGCTGCCGCTGTAGCTGCGGCGCTCGCTGCCCAGCGACACGCTGACGGTCAGGTCGATGCCGCGTTGCCTTCGGTAGTGGGTGAAACGGCTGCCGGGGCGGTCGTAGGCGGAAACACGCCAGTTCACATCATGCTTGCCGAACAGGGTCTCGCGACGACCGTAAGACACATCAATGCCAGTGCCCTTGGTAAAGCCCGTGCTGCGCGCCAACCGCAGGCTGGCGTTGTCGCGGTGGCTGAAACGATGGGTAATCGAGACGGCAGTGGTGTCCTGCCAGCCGCCGCGGGTTTCCCAGCGCGGCGCCGAACCGTTGCCTGGCAGCACGCGGTGACGTTGCTCGGCCCAGCTGCGGGCGTGGTTGGCCACCACCGAACCTGCGCGATACCGGTACAGGCCCTGCAGGTCAATGCCGCGCCCGGCATCACTGGATGTATAGATATTGGTGTAGGTGCTGAAGCTGTCACTGGCCTGCCAGTCCATCGACAGGCCTGCCGCGTGGCGCGTACCGATCTGCTGCACCGTGGCACCGGCCACGGCACGTGGGTGCAGCAGGTAATTGACCACCGCGCCGGCCGCGACCTTGCCCCCCTGGCTTGGGCTGCCACTGTCGAGCAGGCCACGCTGCTGGCCGGCAAACACGCTGTAGCGCCAACGCCGGGAGGGGTCCCTCCAGCGGCTGGGTTTGTGGATTGATGCGGTTTCGCGCGAGGCTTCGCGGCCGTCTTCGATGACGCGCAGTTCCACATCGTAGATGCCACCCGGCAGCCGCCGCGTGTCGATCTCCTGGATGCCGGGCGTGACCGCCTGCGTGGACAGCAGGTTGCCGTCACGCAGGATCTCCACCACGCCCTCGCGGCTGGCAGTGACATAGACCGGGTACACACTGGGGCTGCGGGTGTCAGCCAGCAGCACGTCCGACGAGCCGAGCATGAAGCCCAGCGCGGTATCGTTCTGCGTGCCGGGTGCACGCGGCTGGCGGATGATGCCCTCGAAGGTGGGCAGGAAGTAGCCGGCACGCACGAAGTGATCGCCCAGTTCGCGCTGTGCATATAGCGCGCTGAGATAGTGCTCGCGACTGCCCGGCTGGGCGTAGTACTGGTAGCTGCCGACCGTGCTCCAACGGCCGACACTGCCGCGCAGTTCGGCGCTGTAGCGCGCCGTCGCCTGCTGATCCTGGCCGCCATGCATGGCCAGGCTGTTGCGCACGATCAGGCCATGGCTGCCCGCATCGGGCAACGCGACGTGGCGCTCTTCCTTGTGCGCTCCGCCTGGGGTCAGCAGGCTGAGCAATGAGCTTGACAGGCTGTAGTGCAGCGCGGCCAGGCCGCGGCACTGCTTGCTGCACACTCCCAGCGCCATCGGCTCGGCCAGTGCCTCGGCCCAGCGCGTGCGTTCGGTCTGCGGCCAGGGGCTGTCGTGGCTTTCACCGAAGCCGACCAGTTGCACGCGATTGTCTTCGTGCAGCAGCACCTCGGCATCACCCAGGTAGCGTCCGTCCAGCTCCACGCGCACGGTGAGCGGATTGCCGAACAGGTGCGCGCGGAACTCGGCGGGCATACGCTCGCGCTGCTCCAGCAGGCTGGGCAGGTCATCCAGGGTGAGACCGGCTGCCTGGCTGGATGCAGCAAAGACAGCGGCACCGATAGCGGCGGCCAACTGCGCCAGCGGCAGGCGGGTAGGAGATCGTAAGGAGCGCATGGAGGCGATTCCGGCCTGCCTGCGGCGCGCGTGGCGCCACAGGCAGAACGCGGCTTACGGAATGTCGCTTTCGAAGATCATGTGGAACTGGCCGCCGTAGCTGCCCTGCTTATAACCATCGGCCGGCACGGTCGGAGAGATGGCAAACGCCAGCGACTTGCCCGCTGCGGCCTGTGCGGCGTTGGCCACTTCGATCTTCGCCGCCGAGGTGGCCGGCACAACGACGTTGTCGATCTTCACGTCGAGATTCACCACATGCGCCGCCGATGCCATCTGCGCCGGCGCCGTCAGATAGGCACTGACCGCAGCCGGCGACTTGACATTGATGACGCGGCCCGTCAGTTCGCTCAGGGTCTGGCGGGCCGTATCCCACGGCAGGTTCTGCGGCAGGCCTTCCCAGCCGTCCGGGGTGGACACCTGCAGGCCGGCGCTGTTCGGCACGTCGGCGGTGACATTGATGGTGATCGACTTGGTCTCGGTGGCGGCCAGGGCAACGGCCGGGGTGATCAGCAGGGCGGTGGCCGCTGCCAGTAAGGTGGTCTTCAGGGACATGGATGCACTCCAGGTTCAAGGGTGGAAATCAAGGTGCCAGGCAAGGGCAAAGCAATCCCAGCGGGCGCCCGGCAGGCCCGTTCGGGATAGATCCATGGATAGGGCCGTTGCCTAGCGGCGCGAGTCGATGCTGCGTTGGCTGTCGCCCTCGCGAAGCTCGAAACGCAGGAACTGGTGCTCGGCGGCCTGCAGCGCATAGCTGTTGCCGGGACGCACATGGGCGATGATTCCCGGCGTGCAGGTATCAGGACGGTCGCGCTCGCACTGGCGCAGGTTGTCCAGCACCACGGTGGCGTTGCCGCGATTGCGCACCTGCTGTTGCTCAATGAGCGTGTCGTAGTGCGGGTTCTCCGGCGCGACGAAGAAGATCGTGCCGTAACCGGTGAATACGCGGATGGCAGAGGTGAGCTCCACTGCCTCCCGGGCCTGGTCTTCGCTGAGCGAGAATTCCTCGGCTGTCGGCGCCACCGGGATGAAGCGCAGCCGGTAGTAGCGCTCCTGGTCACGCGCACCGCGATACACCAGGCGTGTGGCCTGCTGCCCATTGCCTGCGATGATCAGGCGGCTGGGACTGGCGATGACGCCTTGCGTGTCCGGTGCATTACGGACCAGCGCGGCGGTATCCACTGGTGTTTCGCTGGCCTTGCCCTCCGCATCGAAGTGCATCTGGGTAACTTCAACCCGTACGTAGGCCGTGGCGTCACCGGTGTTGCGGATGCGCTTGAGCAGATTGCTGCGCGTGGGTTGCAGGTAGTCGAACAGTACGCCGACGTTGATCTGCGGGGTGGATGCGTGCGCGCTACCACACAGGATGACCGACAGAATCAAGGACAGAAGACGATGCATGGCGAGCCCGGAGGGGGATGGCAAGCGGGAATTCTCACGGCTTCATCACAACCCCGAAATACAAGAAGTTGCAAAAGTCGGACTTGTCCTACAGGTTTGAAGCGATTCCTATGCGTCAGCCGCAGGATGTATCCGCTGGCGATTCAATGCCGGTCAGCCCACTGGTCGGCGAACGCGGCCATGGCACGCACCCGCGCATCAGCCATCACCTTCATGTTTCGAACCGGTCTGATGGAAGCATGCCGCAGTCGCGACGACGATGCGGGCTACCTCATCAACCATCAGACGAATGTCCACATCTCCGCATCGCACCTTGTTGGCCATTTCCGTGGCCAGCGCGCTCTTCGCAGCAGGTCCGGCCATCGCGGGCCAGCTGATCGCCGATGGCACCGTGGAAACGCCAACCGCCACGGCATACGAAACGACCCTGGACAATGAGCACGCCTTCCATGCGCGCAATCGTGGTCAGATCATCGCAACAGGGGAGCTCGAACTATCGACGTCGGGCGATGGCGCGGCAGGCGTGTTCCTGGAGGGAATGAGTCACGTCTCGATGCTTGGGGCGGAAGGCAAGCGCATGTCCGTGCGCACCACGGGTCTCAACGCTGCAGGCATCCATATCAATGACGGCACGCTTACCGAGGCCAGCTACCTGGACATCCAGACCGAGGGAGATGGTTCTGCTGGGATGGAAGTAGAGCATGGCCAGATGCTGATACGGGACAGCACCATCAAAACCCTGGGTGAGGCCGCGCACGGAATCCTCAAACAGGGGGTTGGATCGGGTACGGTGGAACGCGTCCTGATCACCACCGGGGGGGATCACGCGATTGGCATGAAGGTGGTCTCCAGCCTGGTCAACGTCAATGACGGTACCCGCATCGAAACTGCTGGCGAGCAGGCGCACGGGCTGGTGATCGAAGGGGTAGGGAAGGTCAATCTGTGGAACAGCCAGGTCATTGCCAACGGTTTGGACGCCTGGGGGGCTGTGGTCGACGACGCGGGAAGCCTCGCGCTTGACGGCGCCCTCATTGAAAGCTCGTTGGCTGGGCGCGGGGGAGTGCGTGTACGTGGTGGCGCTGATTCCCGCCTTGCATTGGCCAGAGGTTCTCGCATTGCCGGGTTGAACAACATCGCCGTCTCGCTCGATGCTGCCGTGTCCGGGCGATTTGCTCTTGATCTGGCAGGTTCCTACCTGGAAGGCGACATTGTGCATACCCGTGAGGACCTTGAGGCCGGGCGGGTTTCGACAGCGAAAGTTCACGTATCGCTCACCGGCAATTCGGTGTGGACCGGCGCCTCCACGCTGCTTGAAAGTGTGTCGCTGACGGACAGCTGGTGGGTGATGGGCCGCGGGTCAGCAGTGGGCGAACTGCAGGTAAGGGACGGTCTTGTTGCTCTCATGACCCCTGCGCATGCGGAGAACACGGTACTCAGCGTGACCAGCGATCTGCACGCCAGCAACGCTGTCTTCCATTTTTCAGGCGCGCTCGACGGCGACGACTCACGGATCGGTCGCATTCACGTGCAGGGTGATGCGTTTGGCGATGGCAGGGTCTCGGTGGACAATATCGGCGGGTTGGGTGCGGAGACCATCACCGGCATCCCGTTGTTCCAGATCGATGGAGCATCCCTTGCGGATTTCACGTTGAATGGGCGTGTGGTTGCCGGCCTGTATGAGTACTTCCTGCACAAAGGCGGCGTGCCGGGCGGAGAAGGCAACTGGTACCTTCGTTCGGAGATTCCTGCGCCTCCTGTGGACCCGTGTGAGTCTGATCCCACGGTACCGGGGTGCCCGGTCGATCCGATGGATCCGGGCGAACCGACAGCCCCGGGGAATCCTGGCGGCCCCGGGATTCCAGGCGCGCCCGGCGACCCGCAGGACCCCAATGACCCGACCGGGCCCTGGACACCGGGTGACCCGATTGGCCGCCCAGGGCCGCTGCTGCGATCGGAAGCGGGCGCGTATCTTGCCAACCAGCAGGCCGCGCTGAACATGTTCGTTCACCGCCTGGCCGAGCGCCGTGGCGGCATGCGGGCCGAGGACGACCGCACGGTCTGGGCACGGCTTGACAGCCAGCAGGCCGACTTTGATGCATTGGGGGGTCAGTTGTTGGTGGACGGTGGATCGTCGGTGCTGCAGGTCGGCAGCGACCTGCTGCGCGCTGGCAATGCGATCTACGGCGTGATGCTCGGCGTTGGTAATGCCAACAGCACCGTTGTATCGGAGCGGACCGGATACAGCGCGAAGGGACAGGTACGTGGCAGTGCGATCGGCGTGTACGGCACGTGGCAGCAGGACGCGGGAGGGGATCAGGGCTTCTACGCAGATGGCAGCCTGCAGCATGGGCGGTTCAAGAACCGCGTGCAGGGTATGGGGCTGCATCGCGAGTCCTATGATTCGCGGGCGATCATCGGTGCCTTGGAGGGCGGCTACATTGCTCCGGTCTGGCGAGGGGCATCGGCGACGCTGTTCGTACAGCCGCAGGTGCAGCTCATCTACAGCCGGTTCCACGCAGGGCAGCATGTGGAACGAAACGGGACGACGGTGGGCAATGCCAAGGCGGGGGGGGTGGCTGGGCGCATCGGTGCGCGCGTGTTCGGTCACTCGATGGCACTGGGCAACCGCGTGCAGCCCTATCTGGGCGTGAACTGGTTGCGCGGCCCAGCGACCAATGCGCTGGATTTCAACGGTCAGACTCTTGCGGTCGGCATGCCGCGCGATCGCGTTGAAGTGCAGGGCGGCGCCGAACTGGAGCTGGGGGAACGCGTAGGTGCCTGGGGTGGAGTAAGCCTGCAGCGCGCCGACCAGAACTATCGGAACATCATTGGGCAGGTCGGCATCAGGGTGGCCTGGTAAGGAATGGCGGAGCAGGGCGGCGGAGAGGCCGCCCTGTCCACTAGCGACGGTATGCCGGCCAGCGGCCGGCACTACCTCATGTTTCAGAACCCTTCCGCAAACGCATCCGTGGCCCGCACCAGCGCGTCCACTGTCGCCGGCTCATTCGCACTGTGGCCGGAGGTCACCATCTCCAGCCTGGCTTCCGGCCAGGCCTTGGCCAGGTCCCAGGCGCTGCGCGGCGGGCAGATGATGTCGTAGCGGCCCTGCACGATCACGCCGGGCAGGTGGCGGATGCGGTCGATGTCGCGCAGCAGCTGGTCTGGCTCCAGGAAGATACCGTTGCGGAAGTAGTGCGCTTCGATGCGGGCCTTGGCGAGCGTGTCCAGCGGGTCATCCGTGGAAACAGCATCCACATCGTGCTGCAGGGTCGCCGCATTGTCTTCCCAGCCCAGCCAGGCCTGCGCAGCTTCGATGCGGGTCGCCTCATCCGGGCCGTCCATGCGCGCCCAGTAGGCTGCGATCATGTCGCCACGCTCGGCCTCCGGGATGTAGGCCTCATAGCGGTCCCAGCGCTCTGGGAAAATCCAGCGCGCACCGCCGTTGGCCTCGGCGAACCAGCGGTTCTCGACCTCACGACCGAGGAAAACGCCGCGCACGATCAGGCCGGTGGCGCGTTCGGGATGTGCCTGCGCGTAGGCCAGCGACAGGGTTGAGCCCCAGGAGCCGCCATAGACCAGCCAGCGCTCGATACCCAGGTGCTCGCGCACCTTCTCGATGTCGGCCACCAGGTCCTGCGTGGTGTTGTCGCGCAGTTCGCCGAACGGCGTGGAGCGGCCGCTGCCGCGCTGGTCGATCAACACGATGCGGTAACGCGCCGGGTCGAAGAAGCGGCGATGGGTGGGCGAGATACCGGCGCCGGGGCCGCCATGCAGGTACACCACCGGGATGCCCTCGGGCGTGCCGCACTCTTCGATGTGCAGCGTGTGCAGATCGCTCACCTTCAGGGTGAACTCGCGGTAGGGCTCGATGGCGGGGTAAAGGGTACGCATGGGGGCGCTCACAAACAGGGGCGGCCAGCATAGCGCCGCAGCCCGATGCCTGCAGTGGCACATGCTTTCGCGGTGCTGGAAATGGGCTGGCCGATGCGCATAAGCTGCCGCGATGCAATCGACCACGACAGGGATGTCCACGCCCGATCCCAGCCTCAGCAGTGGCGCACGCGAGCTGCTGAAGTGGATCGCGCTGCTGACCATGACCGGCGACCACGTGGCAAAAGTGGTCTACGGCGGCTACCTGCCGGTCGTAAGCGAACTGGGCCGCATCGCGTTCCCGCTGTTCGCGCTGGTGATGGCCTGCAACCTCGCCCAGCCGGGCGCGGACCTGCGCAAGTCGATCCGTCGCCTGGTCGCATGGGGCGTGATCGCGCAGCCGTTGCATGCACTGGCCTTCGGTTCCTGGCTGCCGCTCAACATCCTGCTCACCTTCGCCTTGGCGGCAGCGGCGGTGCATGCGCTGGCGAACAATCGGCCGCTGCTGTTGCTGCTGGCGGCGGGCATGGCGCCGATGCTGGTGGACTACCAATGGGCGGGCGTCGGCTTCGTGCTGCTCGGGTGGCTGGCGTTCCGCCATGGTGCGTGGTGGCTGCTGCTGATCGGGTTTGCTGCAGTGTGCTGGGCCAACCACAATGGTTGGGCGCTGCTGACCATTCCCGTGGTGCTGGCGGTGGCGCGCGTGCGTTGGCGGCTGCCGAGGTGGCGCTGGACGTTCTATGGCTATTACATCGGGCACCTGGCGCTACTGGCGTTGTACGTACAGCTGCGCGGTCAAGGGTGATGGCCGCAGCGGGGCCGCGCTATCGTCGCTGTCCGATGGAAGCGGCGCTCATCGCCCGGGAGGATGGTTGGGTGGCGGAACGTACCGCCACTCCACTCAGTCAACCGACCGGAGCAACCCATGAGCATCGAATCGATCCTGTACTCGGCCCAGGCTACGGCTGTCGGCGGCCGTGAAGGCCGCGCCACTTCGTCCGACAAGACCCTGGACATCGCCCTGTCCACCCCGGCCGAACTCGGTGGCACCGGCGGCACCGGCACCAACCCGGAGCAGCTGTTTGCCGCTGGCTATTCGGCCTGCTTCCTCGGCGCCCTGAAGTATGTCGCCGGGCAGGACAACATCGCCATCGCAGACGATGCCGCGGTCACCGGCCGCGTCGGTATCGGTGCGGTCAGCACCGGCTTCGCCATCGATGTGGCACTGACCATCTCGCTGCCGGGCGTGCCCACCGCGCAGGCCGAGGAGCTGGTGCGCAAGGCGCATGTCGTCTGCCCGTATTCGCATGCCACCCGCAACAACATCAACGTGGCACTGGTCATCGCATGATGCCATCGGCCGCAGCCGGCGGCTGCCTGCTGCGGCCTCTGCGTTCTGCCTAGCGGTCCAGGTCATGCCAGTCATGCGGTGCCGCCGCCAGGAACGCGTGGGCGGCGGCATACAGCGCAGTTGCGCCCTCGGCCAGCGACTCGGCACTGAACTCACCCAGCACGGACAGGGTGCCGGCCTCGCTGCCATCGCGCCGGTGACCCAGTACCAGCACCGGTACGTTTGCCAAACGGGCCAGGCGCAGCGGTGCAGGTTCTCTGGTCACGCCGGTTTCCCGCCACGGGCAGGGGTCCAGCAGGGCCACCACCGTCGCTCCGCGGCGCAGCTGCCGCCAGGCCTCGCCCCGCTGCTGCGCACGGCCGATCTCCAGGCGATGCCCTTGGCGCTTCAGCGCCAGTAGTGTGCGCAGTTCGGGCGAATCGTCGCGGTGATGGGTGTTGACGAAGTAGTGCGCGGGCGCGCCCGGACGATCGAGCACGGCGGCCAGCGCCAGCTCGACATCGCCAGTGGGCAGCAGGCAGACAACACGGCGCCGCCCAGCCGCCGCCGCCCACAGCGCACCCGGGTCCTGCCAGGCCATGCCACGCAGTACGTGTTGCAGGGCGCTGAAGGGCAGGGACTGCAGGCGTTGGAAATGGGCCTGACGCAACCACCGCCCGGCCAGGAAACGGGCGCTCAGTTCCGCCGCAGCCGAGGGCGCGTGGCCCAACCGCTGCAGGGTGTCGAAGGCGCGGCCATGGCGTTCTGCCTGCAGTAGTGGCCCGAGTGCGGAGGCCGCACCCTCGGTTAGAGAGACCCGCGCAGGTGCCGGCAGCAGTGGCAGCAGGACCGCGCCGAGCCGCAGGCTTGCACGGTGGCAGGCTTGCCGGGCCATCAGACGGAGTGCCCACAGGCGCTCGCGGCCTCTTGATGCTGTCATCGTGATGTCCTCGTCAACGGGGAGCGCCCAGCCTCGCCAGCCTTGAGCAGCCCGGAAACCGGACAAGTTCGAAATGTGGACAGAACTGTCTATACGGGCAAATGCGTCACGCATGGCCATCTTTTTGGACTTTGTCCTACATCGACGGCGGCGACCGCCACGCATGCTGGCGCTCCCATGTTCTTCACGCCGAGCGCTCGACGCCGCCCGATGCCATGCCGTCCGCCGCCCCTTCCATTGCCGATTCGCTGCGCCGCCTGCACTCCGCTGCCGGGCCGGCGCCTGCTGGTGCGGGCGAGCTGCAGGCGCTGCGGCGGTATCCGCGACGGCTGATGCTGGCGTGTGGGGCGGTGCTGAGCCTGCTCTCGCTGAGCGTGCTGATCACCCTCATCGTGGTCCAGGTCAACGGCTACGAGGCGCGTCGCATTGCCGAATTCCGCCGTGCGCACACGGCGCTGCAGTTCCAGCTGGCACGCCAGGACGCCGCCTACGCGCGGTTGGCCAACATGGCCGAGTACGCCTGGGATCGCGACGTCCAGCTGGGTGACGCCAGCGCCGAAGCCATGCGCAACGCCTACCTGCAGGGCGGCCAGCGGCTGGTGGTGGCCGCCGATGCAAGCAGCCGGCCGCAGATGGCGCTGGGCCTGGAGACAGCGCAGTGGCGCCCGCAGGAGCTGCAGCGTTATCTGCAGCTGACCACGGCGGTGTCGCTCATCCAGCGCCTGAGCGGAACCGCAGACGATGCCGAGCCCGCCGGTGCATCCTATTTCTTCGATCCCAGCGGGCAGTACCTGTCGCTGGACAAGGGTTTGACCGAGCGCAGCCTGATCACCGCGCTCGCGGCGAATTCACGTAGCGATGTATTCGAACACCTGCGTGCGCCGGCGCAGCTGCTGGCACCGGCCTCCGGCCACGACCAGGTGCCGCTGCTGGAAAGCGTGGAGCGCAGCGACAGCCCGCGGCGGACGTTCGGTCGCCACCCGATCACCGGCGAGCCCTCGCTGGTGTCGGTGTTCCAGGCCAGTGCGGGGGCGACGCCCATCGCCACCTTCGTGGCCTACGAGCCGATGGCACGCCTGCAGGCACTGCTGCGCCATAACAGCAAAGGCCACATCGCATTGCTGGACCGCGACGGCCTGCGCGTGCTGGCCTCGGACGGCGCCGATGCCACGGCCATGCGTACGTCCGCCGACACCGATTGGGTGCTGCTGGGCGACGCCACGCGTGCGCGCTTCCACAACGGCCGATTCACCCTGGCCCTGGCCGTGGCCGGTACGCCCTGGACGCTGGTGGAGACCTACTGCTGGCGGGATATCCTGCGCGGCATCGCACCGATGCTGCTCAGCGGCATTGCCTGTGTGCTGGTGGCACTGGCACTGCTCTGGTTCCTGTTGCTGTGGCTGCATCGGCGCATGTACACGCCGGCGTTCCGGCAGGTGAAAGCCATCTATGCCCGTGACCGCCGTCTGCGCCTGCTGCTCGATCACGTGCCCGTTGGCGTGGCACTGCTGGAAGCCAGCACCGGCCACGTACAGGACTGGAATGGTTCCTTGCAGCGCATGGATCGTGCTGCCGGTGCGCGACTGATGCCACAGCTGCGCGAGGCGATGATGCAGGCCGATACCCGCCATGGTGCGGTGAAGGTGGAGGGCGACATCGCACTGGCAGGCGATCCAAAGCAGCGCCTGTTCCATCGTACGCATATGCATTCAGGTGGTGATGCCTGGCCGGGCGGTGTGCTGCTGATGGTGGAGGACATCAGCCACGATATGCGTGAGCTCGTGGCGGAGCAGAAGCGGACTGCGGAAGCAGAAGCCTGCAGCCGCGCAAAATCCAACTTCGTGGCGGCGATGAGCCACGAAATCCGCACGCCGCTGCACGGCATCATTGGCCACCTGGAGCTGCTCGCACGCAGCCCGTTGCAGGCCGAGCCTGCCGAGCGTGTGCTGCGCCTGCGCCAGTCTGCCGATTCATTGATGGACATCATCACCGATGTTCTGGATCTGTCGCGCATCGAGTCCGGGCAGTGGACGCTCACCCCCGAACGGTTCGCCCCTTCGGCGCTGCTGGAGCGTGTTGCCGTGCTGTACGCCCCGGTAGCACAGGCGAAGGGCCTTCAACTGGATTGCGTGGTGGATGCCGATGTGCCGGCCGCAGCCGTGGCGCCGATGGCGGCCATCGAGCGGGTGCTGCGCAACCTGGCCAGCAATGCGCTGAAGTTCACCGCCTCGGGCCGGGTGCAGCTGCGGGTGTCCTGCCAGCGCGGTGATGAGGGCTGCTACCTGCGCCTTGAAGCCACTGATTCCGGCATTGGCCTGAGCGCTGTCGAGTGCCAGCGGTTGTTCCAGCCGTTTGTGCAGGCCGCGCCCAGCATCGTTGCGCGCTTCGGCGGCTCCGGCCTGGGTCTGGCGCTGTGCCAGCAGCTGTGCGAACGCATGGGGGGGCGCATATGGGTGGAAAGCACCGCCGGCGTTGGCAGCCGTTTCGTCTTCGAGGTGCCGCTGTTGACCTCGATCGCCATCCCGGTGCCGCTGCCGCTGACCGGGCAGCGGATCAATCTGCTGGCTGCGCCTGGCCCGTGGCACGGGGAGCTGGAACGGCGGCTGCAGAAGTGGGGGGCACAGGTGCAGCTGGTACGTGGCCCGGCGGTGGAGGGCGCGTGCGGGGGCGCGTGGGTCCTGTTCGAGGCGCCTGGCGAAGACGTCCGCTGGGTACGGCAGAGTGGCCAGCCGTGGGTCCAGGTCTCCCGCGAGGGGCCGCTGCGCCCACAGCCAGAACAGGGTGGCTGGACGGTGTCCTGCTATGCCAGCGAGGCCTTGTCCCAGGCAGTGCTGCAGGCGCTGGCTTCGGCTGGGCCAGATATGCCAGCTATTGACGCAATCGGATAAATTGCATGGGTACCCACCTCAGGATCACTGTCATGGCAGGCACCGAAGCAGTGCAGGGAACGGACGGCAGGGCCGTCGCCGCGCGCCTGGACGACCTGCGCCGGCTGCGTCGCCGCCTGCTGCTGGGAGGCGGTGCGCTGATCACGTTGCTGGTGCTGCTGACGGCCATTGTCAGCTCCATTGCCGATGTGGAAGAGTTCCACGCCCGCGAACGCCAGTCCTTCCTTGAAGCACGTGCCGCGCTGGACTATTTCCTCTACCAGCGTGACCGGGCCTATGCCACCTCGGTCAATGGCAACGACGTGCTGTGGCGTGACCAGCGGCCGGCCCTGCAGGCGGTCGGTGCGCCGCTGGCCGAGCGCTTCCATGCCCAGGGCGAGGAGGTGGTGGTCCGCGCTGAAGGGCGCACTGCCGTGCCATGGCTGGTGCTGGGTGCCCGCGACAATCCCTTGCCGCCCGGGGAGCTGAAGGCCTACCTCGGCATGATCGACATCTACTCGGCCTATACCGCCGATTCGATTACCTCGCAGGACGTGCCCGGCCCGGTGGCGATGTTCGCCTATGAGCCACAGGGGCGACTGCTGGCCGTGTCCAACGTCCGCGACGAGGCTCAGCTGCTGCAGACCCTGGGCGTGGCCACCCGCCAGCAGGCCTTTGCCCGCCTGCTGCGTGATGAGCCGGAGGTGCGCAAAGTGCCGCCGCGTCCTGGCCCCATCCGTGCCGCGTCTCGTGAGGGCAGGCTGCTGTCGCGCTTTGCAACCAACCCGCTCAATGGGCAGTCGTCGCTGGTGGGTGTGGTCACGATGGCCGAGGGCACCACGCCGTACTTCCGGCGCGTCGTCTTCGAGTCGGTCGACAACATCAAGTCCCGGCTGGAAGCGCGTGAAGAGGGGCGCTATCTGGTGCTGTCGTCCAAGCACGAGGTGGTGCTCAGCAGCGGCGGGCTGAGCAGCCAGGAGCAGGGCCTGCTGCTGCAGGCCTTGCCGGCTCGCATGGGCACCAAGCCTTCGCGGCAGTACGCGCAGGGTCGCTTCATCATCAGTTGCAGCCTGCCGGGCGTGGACTGGACGCTCAGCCATGTCTACGACTGGTCCGATATCTGGGCGGCGCAGGGGCCCTACCTGCTGGCACGCAGCCTCAGCGCGCTGCTGATCATCGGCCTGCTGTGGTGGCTGCTGCTGCGCATCGACCGCCGTGTATTCAAGCCGGCATTGGCCGATGCCTCGCGGGTCTACGAGAGCGAAGCGCTGAGCCGGGCCATCATCGGCACCGCACCGATTGGGCTGGCACTGCTGGCGCGCGACAGTGGCATGCCGCTGTTGCAGAACGAGACCGCACGAGCCCTGGTCGGCGAGGGCGCCGAGGAAGGCAGCGATGCGATCGCACCGCTGTACGTGAGGCTGGCCGAGCTGGGGCGCAGCAGCCATGGCGACGAAGCGCTGGAGCTGCAGTGGTCGCCCGACGACGAGGGTTGCGACACGCAGCTGCAGATCAGCATGGCACTGGCCACGTATCACGACCAAGCGGTCTGGGTCTGTGCCCTGCGCGATGTGACCGCCCAGGTGGAGCTGGAAGACACGCTGCGCCGTGCCCGCGAGGATGCCGAGGCCGCACGCCAGGCCGCAGAGGCTGCAACGCGTGCCAAGTCCGCGTTCGTCGCGACGATGAGCCATGAGATTCGCACGCCGCTCAATGGTGTGCTGGGCCACCTCGAGCTGCTGGCCCGTTCGCCGCTGCAGCCCGGCCAGCGCGAGCGGCTGGATCGCATCCGATTCTCTGCCGATGCGTTGATGCGGATCATCAGTGATGTGCTGGATTTTTCCAAGATCGAAGCCGGGCAGCTGGATGTGGAGCCCGCTCCCTTTGCGCTGCGCCCTCTTATCGAAAGCGTGGCACTGCTCTACGCTCCCGATGCGCTGCGCAAAGGCGTGCGCCTGTTCTTCGCCGTGGAGGCGCCGCTGGGCCAGGACTGCATTGGCGATGCACATCGCATCCGCCAGATCCTCAACAACCTGGTCAGCAACGCGGTCAAGTTCACCGAATCGGGTCGCATCATCCTGCGTGCCGAAGTGCAGGATGTGGATGGCATGGGCACCCAGCTACGCATGCAGGTGATCGATTCCGGCATCGGCATGAGCCTGCAGCAGGCAGGACAGCTGTTCCAGCCGTTCCAGCAGGCCGATGCCAGCGTCTCGCGCCGGTACGGCGGCAGTGGCCTGGGCCTGGCCTTGTGCCAACAACTGGCGCAGGCGATGGGTGGCCAGGTGGCGGTGGAGAGTACCGAAGGCGTGGGCAGCAGTTTCACCCTGCTGCTGCCGGTACGCCTGCAGCCTGCAGCGCTGCCTGCAGCGCAGCCCTTGGCGGGCCAGCGCATCACTGTGCTGTCATCCACGCCTGAGTGGCGAAATGAGGTTGGGCGTCTGATGGCGGAATGGGGCGCGCAAGCCCTGCTGTTGGATGCACCGCAAGCCGATGCCAGCGGCGAGGTGCTGCTGATCGCAGGCGATCACCGCCCATGGGGCCATGACGAGGAGCGGCAGTTGGCGGCTGCCCATCAGCGCACCGTATTCGCGCATGCACAAGGCCCGTTGACGCCGGAATTGCGCGGTGATCGTACCGAAGTGACCTGCTACGCGAGTGAAGCGTTGCTGGCGGCCATTGGCGCGCCGCAGCAAGGTCCAGCGCCCAGCGCTCAAGCCGAGCGGGCCGCCGCGCAATCACGTGGGCGCGTATTGCTGGTGGAAGACAATGCGGTGAACCGTGAGTTGATCCAGCAGCAGCTGGAAGAACTGGGTTTCGCGGTGGAGGCTGCAGAAGACGGTGCCGCCGCATTGGCGTTATGGCGCAATGACACCTATCTGGCAGTGCTGACCGACATCAACATGCCGGTGATGGATGGCTACGCCCTGGCGCGTGAGCTGCGCCAGCGCGGGCAGTCGCTGCCGATCCTGGCGATCACCGCCACCGCACTGGCCAGCGAGCGTGAGCGCTGCCTCGCGGCGGGCATCGATGATCTGCTGCTGAAGCCCTTGAATCTCGAACGCCTTGAGGCTGGATTGAACAGAACCAGTCGGCGCCCGGCCGCTGGGGCCATCGCAACCGCCAGCGTAAGCCGGCCATCCGCCGCCATCCGCCGCCTGTTCGTGGAGACCGGCGACAAGGATCTACAGGCGATGGCCGAAGCACGTGCCGGGAACGACATGCAGCGGCTGCTGGATCGCGTGCACGCGTTCAAGGGCGTGCTGCAGATGCTGGGCGAGCACGCGTTGGGCGAGCGTTGCGGCGAGGTGGAGCAGGTGTTGCGCGAAGGGATGGACGTTCCGGCATCGCAGCTCGATGCCCTGCACGCGGCGCTGCAGGCATGCCTGGATGACTACCGGCGCGAACTGGAGCAGGAATCGTGACGAATGCACCACGCGCCCGATCAGCGCTGCGGATCGGGCACCTTGAGGCCAAGATCGGCCGCGAACGAGAACAGCTCCGCATCGCGCTCGATGCCCAGCTTGCGCATCGCGTTGACCTTCTGCGTGCTGACGGTCTGCTTCTTGCGGTCCAGGCGTGCGGCGATCTCGGTGATGCTCAGGCCTTCCAGGAACAACCGGACCACTTCCACTTCCTTCGGCGAAAGCGCGGTCACCCGGCGCTGCTCCTTGCGGCGCAGCAGTTCCGCCACCGCCGGCGAGTGATAGCGGCGATGCGCATAGACCGCCATCACCGCTGCCTGCACCTGCGAAAGATCATCCGACTTGCTGACAATGCCGGCGGCGCCGCTGGCATCGAGCTTGTGGATCAGGCCGGGCTGGTCCAGGCCGGTCATCACCACGATGCGCAGGGAAGGGTAGTGCAGTGCGAGATAACCCAGCAGCTCCAGCCCATCGCCAAACGCACCGCCGGGCATCGCGTAGTCGGTCACCAGGACATCGCAGGGTTCGCGCTCAAGCAGGGCGACCAGTTCGGTGGAGTCGGCCGCTGCGCCGATGCACTGGATGGCAGGCGCCTCATCAAGCGCACTCCGCACGCCCAGGCGGATCACCGGGTGATCGTCGGCAAGGGCAACGCGAATGGCCAACGAGTTCATCAAGGCGAGTATCCGATGGAAGCGGGAAGGAACCCAGTGCCGGCAGCCGGCAGGGACAACACAGTAAAGAACCGCAAGGACATCATGTCATGAATATCCGCATTGTCATCGCCGATGACCATCCCGTCATCCTCGCCGGAGTGCGTGAGTCCCTGGCCCAGGAGCCGGGGATGGAAATTGTGGCCACAGCTGGAAATTCTACGGCATTGGTCGAGGCATTGAGCAAGCATTCGGTGGATGTGGTCGTAACCGACTTCTCGATGCCAGGGGGCGAGTATGGCGACGGCGTTGCCATGATTGGATTTCTTCGCCGGCGCTTCCCGAAATTGCCACTGGTGGTGCTCACCAGTATTTCGGGGGTGCAGGTGCTGGCCAGCATCGGGCGGGCGGGGGTGAACTGCATTGTCGGCAAGCTCGACCCCGCGGCCGACCTTGCCTTGGCGATCCAGTCGGCGAGATACCAGCGTGGTTTCCTGTCTGCCAGCATCGTGCAACAGCTTGAGCAGCTGTACGACGTTTCCCTGACCAAGCGTGAAGTGGAAGTGCTGCGCATGATTGCGCATGGAATGACCCAGAAAGAGATTGCTGAGCAGCTCAAGCGCAGCCGGCAGACGGTCAGCACGCAGAAGCACTCGGCCATGCGCAAGCTGGGGCTCAAGCGCACCAGCGAGATCTTCGACTATGCCCTGGATCAGGGCCTGGTTTCGGCCTCGCAGGTGGCGCGCGGCCAGCCCGAGGGCAGCGACGATGGATGACGCCGCCGCAACCGGACATTGTCCGATGGAAACTCAGGATCAGGGCGATAGGGTGGAGGCATCGATTGCCGACACGCGCGGAGCCGCCATGCCCCCTCTACTTGACGCACGCATTGCATCGCTGATGTGGAGTTTTGCCCAGCTGACGCCGCATGGACAGAAGCGCTACATGGAACTTCTCAACGAGTACCTGTATGCATCTCCCAGCCAGCGCAAGCAGATGCGCAGCGATTGGATTGCGGCCTATGGCCGGAGCTGCGCATGTGGCGATGAACTGGAGCCGCACTGGCAGCAGGAACGACGCAAGGCCTGACGGCGAAAACTAGAACGAGTCAGACAGCATCAGGGAAGGAATCCGGTCACCTTGGCTGGGTCGGCTACAGCACAGAGTCCTCGTCCTCTCTGGCGGCCGGCATTCCCTTCAATGGAGCTGTCACGATGAACAACCTGCGTCACCTTTCCCTGGTGGCTGCCTTGCTGGCCGGCCTGTCTCCGCTGGCCGCAACTGCCGCCGAAGTTCACCTCTCGCCGAACAGCAATGGTGGAAGTGGTGCCATGCCGTCTGGCTACGGCACGTTGTACTTCAATCTGAAAGAAGGCGATTGGGCCGAAGAGATCACGTTGCCAGCGAATCCGCGGTCGGGCGACGAGGTTCTGTTGACCTCCGAATCGAATCGCATGGCGCGCCTGGATACATCAGGCACCAGCTTCAAGGATCTGGTGTACCTGCCGGTTGGCCGGGGAACTTCGCTGTGGCTGTTCTGGGATCCGAGCGTGAACAGCTGGCTTGTGCTGGGTGGGCATTCGGCTCAATTCGTGCAGCCGCAGTGGGGCATGCCGGAGCTGAGCATTCCGCCATCCGGGGCTCCGGTAACGCAGGTGCACGACAGCGGCTGGAAGTTCACCGCCATCAATCTGCCCGATGCTGCTCCACAGGGGGCACAGTTGGCGGTCACCAGCCGGCAGAGCAATGACATTCTGGTCCGCAGCGGTTCCTCGGTCATGGTCTGTGCTGCGGCGCAGGCCTGTGCCTATGTGTTCGACTTCCCCACGGGCCAGTGGCATCCGCGCAGTGGCGTTGTTGAGATCAGCGCATCGCAGGTCGACCTGCCAGCACCAACAAACCGCTGGACCACGGTCATGGTGGGCAGCCCTGCCGACGATCTGCAGACCCCGGGCATGTTGCGCCTGCCGGCCTCCGGCGTGGATGGCGATGTCTATCAGGTGAAGAATCCTTCGGGGGATCACTTTGCCTACATCCTTGCCGACAACACCGATCTGGGCGAGGTGGTGCCGGTCAGTAGTGGCGTGAACACGTTCTACTTCGATGCGGGCCGCCGCATCTGGATGCATCAGCCCAGGTAAAAAGCCTTGCCTGGCGTGCGGCCAGAAATCCTGGCCGCACGTATCGCCAGTGAATCAGAGTTTGTTAGTGAAGATCTGGTGAAAAATAGGACGAGTCAGACAGCTTGAACGGCGGATCTCCATCAGCCTGATGGGGCCGGGGCGCACGCGCGCGGGTGCGGGTGCGCTCCGGGTAATTCCATTCAAGAGAGAGCAGATCTGATGACGAAGTCGCATCGCAATACCCTGCTGGCCGCCCTGCTGGCGTGCCTGGCCCCGGCTGCTGCATCGGCCACCGAGGCCTACCTGACCCCGAGCAAGAACGGCGGGAGCGGCGTCATGCCGTCGGGCTACAGCAAGCTGTACTTCGAGCTGGCTTCCAGCGATTGGGTCAACCAGATGCAGCTGCCGGCGAACCCGCAGGGTGCCGACTTTGTCGTGCTCAGCTCGCTGGCCCACGGCAGCAGTCGCCTGGACGCAGCCAAGACGGCCTTCGCCGATCTGGTCTACCTGCCGATCGATACCTATGCCAATGTCGAGCTGCGCTGGAGCAAGAACTACAAGCGTTGGGATATCTGGGACGGCCTGAGCGCCCGCCGCGTGATCGCGCGTGGTGACATTGCTGTGCCGCAGTCGGAGCATGCCGTCACCCAGGTCTATGTCGGCAGCCAGCTCGGCCCGGTATCGATGCTGTTGCCGGCCGCTGCACCGAAGGGGGCCGTGCTGGCCGTGGCCAATGACAGTGCCCATGCCGTTGCCATCAGCGGCAATGAGATCGCAGGTGGTCGGGCTTTCGCGTGCCCGGCCACCCAGGCCTGCGCCTTCGTGTTCAACAGCGGCGACGGCAAGTGGCATGCCCGCCATGGTCGCGACCACATCAAGCCGACCGAGTACCAGCTGCCGAAGCCTTCGCAGCGCTGGACCGACCTGGTTACCGGCAGCCCCGCTGAGGATGTGACCACCCCGGTGACCATGCGCATGCCGGCCGATGCCATTGACGGTGACATCTACCAGCTGACCGATCCGTCGAACTCGAATTTCTTCAAGGTTGAAGGTGCTGGCGCCAAGGCGCTGGGCGCCACGCCGGTGACGCTGCGCTATGACGCCACGCAGCGCAGCTGGGTGCGCCAGTACGAGAAGTAATTCGCGTGGATCCCGCGTCCGGGCGAGCCGAGGTCATGGCCCGCCCGGTGATCCGTTTCACTCCACAGCAAGAGACACCCAATGAACGCAAACGCACTGCTCCTGGCGGCGACGGTCGCCTGCTGCCTGCCGCAGCTGGCCCACGCCAACACCAACGAAGGTTACTACGCCACTGTTCGCATCGTTGATGCCGATCACCGTGCCCGCAACATGGATGCCAGCGCCCGCCCGGGCATTGGCCGCTTTGTGGCAGGCGACGAACACCAGCGCTTCGTCACCGGTGCCGTGGGCCTGGGATACGCGCATGGCAACGGCTGGCGCACCGAGGGCGAGTACACCCTGCGCCGCAGTGACACCTACACCAGCGGATCGAGCACATTCGCCACCAGCTTCAACAACCATGACGTTACCTCGCAGCGGCTGATGCTCAATGTCTATCGCGACCTCGCCATCAACGAGGCGTGGTCGATCTACGGCAGCGCGGGTGCCGGTCTTGCACAGCTGAAATCTGCCGGCTGGCAGGGCAACGAGGGCCGTCGCTATGGCAGTACCACGCGTACTGGCCTGGCGTGGTCGGCCGGGGTAGGTGTTTCTGCCGTCGTTTCCAACGGTGTGCATATCGACCTGGGCTACCGCTACGTCGACATGGGCAGTACCGAAAGCGGCTGGAACACCTTTGGCAACGCACGCGGCCTGCAGGACGAAAAGATGCGCCTGGACCTGGCCTCCAGCGAGTTCCACCTGGGCGCCCGCTGGGCGTTCTGAACCGGGAGCTGCGATCCGGCAAGGGCTGACGCTTTTAGTCGTTGTCCTATGCCTGCCGGATAGCGGCATCCGTAGCATTTCCTCTCGAAGGGAATGCCCTTCGCTCAAGCCCATCAACGCGCGGCTTGAACGCAAACAACCAACCCTAAACAGGAATTAATCAACATGAACAAGCTTGCAATTGCTCTGTCCGCCGCGCTGTCGCTGGGCGCTGTTGCGTCGGCCAATGCGGCCGACGCCACCATCAGCTTCAGCGGCGCCATCAATGCCACATCCTGTTCGGTGGGCTTCGCTGGCGTGGCCAGCGGTCCGCTGAGGCTGGCGACTGTCACTAAGGCCACCGTCGAGTCGGGCACAGAGTCGTCCCGTACAACTCCGTTCACTTTGGAAGTTGGCAGTACGGCTAACACGTGCCCTGCCGGCACCATGGAGGTGAAGTTCGTGGATCCGTCGGGTTCGGTCGACGGCAAGATTGGCAACACCGCCGCCAGTGGCGCTGCCACCAACGTTGCGGTGGAGCTGATCCATAAGGATGAGGTGCTGACCCTCGGCGTTGACACGATCAATGAAACGCGGGCCACCGCGGGCGTGTACCAGTACGTAATGCAGGCACGCTACCTCCGCCCGAACCCCGCCGTGGATGTGGTCGCTGGTGACTTCGTAGGCAGCGTCGGCGTCGAACTGACCCTGCGCTGATCCCAACTGTAGCGTCGGGGCCGTCATTGGCCCCGGCGCAGCGCCGCCACACGCCTGCCGGAGTCCAACCATGTTGCGCACTATCTCATTCGCTGCTACTGCATCGCTTGCGCTGCTCGCGTCGAGCGGTGTGTCGACCGCGGAAGCCCGTATCTACCTCGACAGCACACGCATCATCTTCGCTGAGAACAAGCGTGAAGCCACTGTTCGCGTCACGAACGAGTCAAACAACCCGTCATTGGTGCAGACGTGGATTTCCGAGGAGGCGTCTGGCTCTGAGCCGAAATCCTCCACTGTGCCGTTTGTCATTCGGCCGCCACTGTTCCGTATCGATGGGGGCAGGAGCCAGGTCATTCGTATCATGCCTGCGGGGGTACAGCTTCCGCAGGATCGTGAAAGCCTGTTCTGGTTCAACGTCCGAGAGGTGCCCGCAGCTGCACGTGGCGATGGTGGTACCCAGCAGATGCTCCATCTCGTCCTCAACAAGAAGATGAAGCTTCTCTACCGGCCCAAGGCCCTTCGTGCTGACGGAGCCAGCCAAGCGCCCGCTCAACTGCAATGGAGCGTTGTCAAGGACGGCCAGGAGTGGGAGCTGCAGGCCACCAACGGTTCGCCGTTCTTCGTCAACGTAAACAGTGTCGACGTTACAAGTGGAAAGGTCGATGTTGGCACGGGCGCAGTTCCGCCAATGGGTTCGGCCCGCTATCGGCTGAGCCATGCACAACGTCAATCGCTCGGTCAGAGCATCACGTTCGAATATATCAACGATATGGGCGGTGTGCGCAGCATCAGTCTGCCGCTCTCCCAGCCCTGATCGTCGTCTGAATTCCCACCGCGTTTCAGCGGCATGGGCCTGCCTCGCGGGCTCCGAGCCCTCTTGTGCCCTTGAACTGGAAATTTCTCATGAACCGTCCATCTTCGACATCGATGCTGCGTCACCACCGCCTCGCTGCGGCCGTGCTTGCTGCACTGCTGCCGGTCGGTGCGATGGCGGCCCCTGCGCTGGAGTTCAATGCAGACTTCCTGCATGGAGCAGGTGCTGGCCTGGACCTGAGCCGCTTCCAGAATGATGGCCCGCTGCCCGGCACCTACAGTGCCGACATCGTGGTCAATGACGTGCTGGTGGGCCGTCACGATGTTGAGGCACGTGCAGGTGAAGATGGTGAGGTAATTCTGTGCCTGGATCCGGCGTTGTTTGCGCTGATGTCGCTGGACGAGACCAAGCTGGACGCCTACCGCCAGAAGGATGAAGGCCGCGATCTGCTGCCGTTGCCGGAGCAGGCAACATGCGAGGCGATCTCGCGCTTCATCCCGTCGGCCAGCGTGTACCTGGACAGCGGTGAGCAGCAGCTGCAAGTCTCCATTCCGCAGGCCTATCTGCGCTCGAACCGTAGCGGCTGGGTGGCTCCGGACCGCTGGGATACGGGCATCAATGCGGCGCTCATCAACTACAGCGTCAACCACAATCGCTTCGAGAGCGGCGGCCGCCAGAGTAGCCACACCGGCGCGACCATCGATGCCGGGCTGAATCTGGGTGCCTGGCGCTTCCGCCACAGCGGCTACTTTTCGCAGGACAGCAACGGCAATCGCAGCTACAGCGCAAGCCGTAGCTTTGCCGAGCGCGAAATCCGTGCGCTGAATGCCCAGCTGACGGTAGGGGAATCATCCACTGCGGGCGACCTGTTCGATTCGGTCAGCTATACCGGCATCAATCTACGCACCGATCCGCGCATGCTGCCGGAAGTGTTTGGCAGCTATGCGCCGATGGTTCGCGGCCTGGCTCAGACCAATGCGCGGGTAACCATCCGTCAGGCAGGCCGTGTGGTGTTCGAAACCACGGTGGCACCGGGACCGTTTGAGATCGACGACCTGCGCAATACGGCGGGCAGCGGCGATCTTGAGGTTGAGGTCACCGAAGCAGACGGTCGTGTGGAGACCTTTGTCGTGCCGTTTGCCTCGGTGCCGCAGTTGCTGCGTCAGGGCCAGCAGCGCACCAGCTTGACGGTCGGTCAGCTGCGCAATGATGCGATCGACGCGCCCGCGTTCGTTGAGGCGACCCTGCGCCGTGGCGTGGGCAGTGGCTTCACCGCGTTTGGTGGCGCGACCGTTGCCGATGGCTACAACGCGATCATTCTTGGCGGCGCGCTGAATACCCGTCTCGGTGCCTTCTCTGGCGACGTGACCTTCTCTGATACGCGGCTGCCGTCGCCGATGGAGGGCTTCGGCAAGCGCATGCAGGGCCAGTCCTATCGCCTGGCGTACAGCCGCAGCTTCAATACGGCCACCAGCTTCACCTTGGCGGCCTACCGCTACTCGACGGAGGGCTATCTGTCCTTCAGCGATGCGGCGCGCCTGCGCCACGATCTGGCCAACGGTAACTCAGGCTCCAGTGTGACGCGCCAGCGCAGCCGGATCGACCTGACCGTCAACCAGCGCCTGCCGAAGGGCTCGCTGTACCTCAACGGCAGCACCACTGACTACTGGAGCGAGAACCGCCGCACCACCAACTTCTCGCTGGGCTACAACGGCCAGCTGGGCCGTGCTTCGTACAGCATCAGTGCCCGCCGCACGCTGGAATCGTCGCTGTTCAACCGTGGAAGCCAGAAGCAGAGCACGGGTGCCTATCTGAGCGTCAGCGTGCCGCTGGGCCGTGCGCCAGCCGCACCGCGCCTGAGTGCCAGCGCCAGCAGTGACCGCAACGGCGGTAGCTACCGCGCCGGTGTCAATGGCAGCTTCGGCGATGGCATGCAGGGCAGTTACAACCTGTCCTACGGCCAGGCACCCGGCAGCACCAACATTGGCGCGAACGTCGCCTATGCCGCACCGGTTGCGAACCTCAACGCGTCGTGGAGCCGCAGCGACACCAGCCAGCAGCTGGGTCTGTCTGCATCCGGTGGCGTGGTGCTGCACGGCGACGGCGTCACATTCTCGCAGCGCCTGGGCGACACGGTGGGCCTGGTCCACGTTCCGGATGGCCCGGGTGCAGGTGTCGGCAGCTATCGCGGCGTCAAGACCAATAAGCGTGGCTATGCGGTGGTGCCGTACCTCAGCGCCTATCGCATGAATGAAATCGCGGTCGATCCCACCGGTCTGCCGATGGATGTCGAACTGAAGAGTGGCTCGGTAACGGCGGTGCCCACCGCCGGTGCGGTGGTCAAGGCGGTCATCCCGACCGCCAGCGGCCGCACTGCGTTGATCGAGGCGCTGGACAACCAGGGCCAGCCGCTGCCATTCGGCCTGGACGTCTATGACGAGGCCGGCCAGGTGGTCGGTGTGGTCGGGCAGGGTAGCCGCCTGTGGGTGCGCGGTATCAATGACAAGGGGCAACTGCGGGTGAATCCGGGTGCGAATCCGGCGCAGAGCTGCACCATCAGCTATGACCTTGGTGCTGCGGCCAGTGACCAGCTGTACATCAGCAGTTGCCTGCGTGCCAACGTTGCTGAGCGCAATGAACATTCCGAAAGCGAGATGGCGCCTGGCGCCCCGAACTGAAGCAGGTAGCGCTATGAAGAGCATGCAATCGATCACAATGATCTCTACCCATCTTGGTGGGGCGGGCCGAGCCACGATGATGAAACTGGCCTTTGTCGTTGGTGGGTTGCTGCCCTTCGCTGGAGCAATGGCGTGCACTGCGGACCCCAATGAGCTTATCGAGAGCCGGAACCTGGTGTACCAGGATGGCTTTTCCGTGGGCGCTGTGATTACAGATTGGTCCAATGGCGCTCAGGGAAACTATCTTGAGGGTTGTGCCCCGAACGTATGGGTCTCGCTATCCATTGTCGCAACGTCTGTGCCGGTCGGTACCGTCGATGAAATGCCGGTTTTTGCTACCGACAACGCCAACGTCGGTGTTCAGTTCCAGTATCAGTACAATAGGGGAAGAGGGGAAGGTGGCGGCCCGTCTTGGTCGGCTTGGTACGATCTGAGCACGACCGCCGCGACCCATGTCACCAGAAGTTTCGTAGGGACTCACCCCATCACTGAGTATGTTGGCCTGAATTACCGCGCGCGCTTTGTGGCACTTAGGGCCTTCAGCGGGGATCAGCGGGTCGGAAGGGTGCAGGTTGCCGATGTAACGGACCTGACCTACGGAAATGCGCTCAACCAGCGGGTCTTTACAGGGTTCCGGCTGGATGCGCCCATACAGCGCAGTTGTGCGTTCACAGGGGCGGTTGACGGGCGAAAGGTCGAGCTTCCGTTTACGCATGTTTCATCCCTGAAGGATGAAGGCGACGTTGGGCGAGCGGCCGAATTCAGCTGGAGCTTCCAATGCGACTAAGGAAACCAGGGTGAAGAGGAAGCAATGGGGATTAAATACGAAGCCGGCACCACACTGGTGAATGCAGAACAAGGCTTGATGAGTGTCACTGGAGGCGCAACGGGAGTGGACCTGCAGGTGAGGCGTCGTGATGGTGGAACGATGGTGCCTGTTGTGTTCAGCACGCCCGGCGAAAGACCCCGATGGATTAAGTACGAGGCAGAGGAAGGCACCGAGTACCTCGACGTGCGCTATAGGCGCAATGCGGATCCTCTGGTTGCCGGCGAGGCGAATGGTTCGCTGCTGATCTACATCGAGCCATGGTGAGGGCAATCAATGCGCAGATTCATATACATCATGGTTGCTGGCCTTCTGGCAGTTTGCCCCTTGGCACAGGCCGATCTGGGCGTGGAGCACAGCCGTGTGGTGCAGGCTGGCGACTCACCGGTTTCCGTGCGGGTGTGGAACGACGGTGTCCGTGACTCCCTGGTGCAGGCATGGATCGATGTGGGAGACGGGGCCGCGCGTCCGGAGCAGTTGAAAGTTCCGTATGTGGTTGTCCCGCCGATGTTCAAGCTGTCACCTGGCCGGAATCGCGACATCATGATTCGTGCAATCTCCGGCCAGTCCTTGCCTCAAGATCGCGAGTCTGTGTTCTGGCTCAATATCCTTGATGTTCCTGCCGGGGTTCGACAGGACACGGCGCCGAAGCTTGAGTACGCCGTAAACTGGCGGATCAAGGTCTTTCATCGTCCGAAAAACCTGAAGGGCTCGGTTGACACGGCCGCATCCGTGGTGGACTGGCAGATCGAGAGTAGCGGTGAGACGTCTCGCTTGATTGCGCGAAACCCAACGCCCTTTCACGTTAGTCTGGCACGGCTCGATCTAGACGGACGACAGCTGCTGCTTGAGCCAAGCAACGCATTGATTGCGCCCTTCTCTGAGTGGTCATTGCCATTGCACGGCGATACCGAGGGCGTGCAGTTGAACTTCAGATGGGTTGATGATGCTGGAAGGGCGCGTAACGGCCAGGCAAGCGTTTCCGGTCGGTAGTCGAGCGCGTACGGTCGCCAGCAAACGGAGCGGCTTGAGCCGGAATCAGTGAGACAGATCAAGCGGGCGCTGAGCGCTGTGTTCGATCCCCGTGTCGTCGACCCATGTCATCTTCACGTCGAGCGCATTTGCAGGGACGCTGGGTTTCTCTGGCAATGTTCGTGACCATTCGCCGAATGGGGGGACCTGGGCGCGATCTGCTTCAATGGAGAGGGCCAGGGCTCCCAGCTTGAGGTCGGCCAAGCTGACGAAATAGGGCGTGGGGTTCGTCACATGCAACGCGATCTGGCCAGTAGCATTGGTCCTGACGCTCCACCGCAGTGCCGCAGGTGCTTCCTCGGGGCTGCCAGTCAGCCCCGCAGGGCGATGAAAGACTTTCAGCCGCCAGCGCATCGCAAATTCGAGCGTCGGCGCGTTGGCGCCAGTTGTGCGGGCAGGGACATCGGCGATGTTCAGCCACAGCAGTGATTCTCGATCAGTGGGCAAGGTGCGGGTCTCCGCTTCGCGGATCTGAATGTCACGGGTTTTGCCTGCATCCAGCCGGAACAGTGGGGGCGTCACAAAGTAGGGGGTTCGCAGTGCCTCCAGTGGCAACTCCCCGTTGCCTTGGTCCACCCACGCCTGAATGAGCGATGGGTCGCTGCCGATGTTGCGCACCCGGATGCTGGTTGCTGCGGTGCTGCCTTGCTCATGAACCACGCGAGTAGCATTGACCTGCAGATCTGCGCTAGCCGGCAGGGACAGCGAGGCCAGGAGCAGCGTCAACAGCGTGCGATTCAACATGGGTCTGCGCCTAGAAGGGAATGGCTTCGATGGTCAGGGTGCTGCTGGCTGTTCCCGGCACCAGGGGGCTGGCGTTGCGGATGAAGCGCACCTGCATGGCCTGGCTGCCGCTGCTGGGTAGGCCGCCCGTACCCGGGCTCAAGTGGTTTGCGTACCATGTCTCAAAAACGATGGGCTCCTGGGTTCCGTCGGAGCGCTCCAAGGTCACCAGCATGTCCACGCCTTTGGCGTCGCCGCTGGTAGCCAGGTGTCCAGCTGAGTCAGTGATGGCGTCGGCCGACCTGAAAAGGAAATCGCCCCTGCCGCTATGGCCCTGATTGCCGGCGCGACAGCTCCAGCTGAAGGAAAAATCGGCCGGCTCTCCCATGTCACCCGTATTCTTCAGGAGGGAGGTGTGGGTGTCTGGCAGGCGCAGCGAGGTGGGCGGCCTTGCGCTGAAGCTACAGCTGGCTATCTCGCGCAGCCTTCGTTGGGGGCCCTCTACCGACAGTTGCTCCAGCGAAAAACCGTAGCTGCGGTCCGACGCCACCAAGGGTTCCAGATCGCCCATGGCAATGGTTTCCCCGGAGAATTCACGCAGCGCGATGAACCGGTAGTCCACTTCAACAATGATGGGTGCCGTGGGGGTGCCTTTCACGTAGTGCGCATGCGCTGTGATGGGGGTGCCTGCTGTTCCTGGCTCCTGCCATTCGGAGTAGACCGGCTGGCCCGCGCCGTTGATGGATTGCACATAGCGGTACTCCATCTGAATGCCAATACCTTCATGGTCCGTCCGGAACGTGGTGCGCCCCTGGTGGAACCCGGCAAACCCGGTTGCGGAGCGAAGCATCATCTGTGCGCTTGAAATGGGATCGCAATCCACGTAGTACGCGACCGGCGCTGTCATCCAGTCGACTACAACATCGCCTGCCTCGTAGGAATCGTAATAGCCTGCCAGCGCCGCCATCCATTTTTGCGGCCCGGCCGAGCAGGCCGCCTCCACCGCCCCCGCGGGTGCCAACAGGCACAGCAGTGCGACGTATCGCCAGATGAAGACGGTCCTTTTCATGGTGTGGGCCTCCGGGCCGCATGGCGCCTGTGGTGGAGAGTAAGCGACGCACAGGAGCACTGCCAATGGCCTGCGGGAGGGACTGCTCCAGGTGAAGATATTGTGAGGGCGTCCGCGTTTGGTACATGTCCTATATATGCTCACCTGCCTGTTGCCGATCCTGTCAGCCTCTTCTTTTGCCTGTGGGGCAGTACCGTATGTGTACGCCAAATACCGTGGGACGTGCCTTGGGCGCCGCCAAGGCCATCGTCGCGATGACCCGCCATTGGGTTCCCCGCGCGGAGCCCTTGCCTGTGTCCCGTACGGTGTGGAACATTCGCGCATTGCTGGCGCAGGTGCTCGTCATGCCTGAACTCTTCCGGTCGTCCTTGCGCCTCGCAGCCTGGGTGTCCTTGGTGCCTCGTACCCGTCGTCGGCTCTTGGCGGCAGCGTGCGCCTTCCTATGCTGCCCGTTGTTGGCGCATGCAGCCTGCAGCGGCGGAGGCGTCAACCCTCGCTTCTCCGCGCCAGCGAATGTCGAATTCAGCGGCAGGGATGTGCCATTGAATGGCGCTCTTACACCGTGGCTGGTGGCAAATGGCGGCGCCCCCACCGCGGAGTTCCATTGTTCGTCCAGTGATGTCATCAGCCATAGGGTGGAAAGCCATGGTGGCTTCAACATCGAGCGTTACCACGAAAGCGGTGCTTCCTATGTGGTGTACCCCACCGGTGTGGAAGGCGTGGGCTTTGTGTTCCTGGTCGAATCGTCGCGCGGTGGACAGGGCAGGCCTTCTGCCTTGGGCTTCGACGAGGTCTTGCTCAGCGAGGGTGACACCCCTGCCGGGGATGTCGGCACCCGCATCATGGTCAAATACATCCGCACGGGTAATCTGCCCAGTGGCAGCAGGACCACTTCGGCAAAGATGATCATGCAGTCCCGTTTGTACAATGGTTCGGGTGGGCCTTTCACTGACGAAAATCTATGGATTGGCTCGGGTGTTCTGACAATCCGCGATCGTCCCAGCTGCACGATGCGGGGCCAGGATGTACCGATGGGGTCTATTCCGGTATCGGAGTTCAAAGGCGTGGGTTCGCATGCGGGCGAGCGCCGCTACGAGCTCGTGCTGGATTGCGAGGCGGGTGTTGGGCAGGTGAACTATCAGGCCGTACCAACCACCGTGGTGATCAACAGCGAACAGGGCCTGGCAGAAGCCAGCGGTGGCGTAGTGGGCGTGGCCTATCAGTTCCTTGATGGCGACGGCTCGCCCATGGGGTTCTACGACACGAAGGAGTTCGGGCGTGGCTCCTCCAGCACGGAAGTGCTGACCAAGACATTCGGTGTGCGTTACCAGCAGACCCTGCCCACCATCACGCCAGGTGATGCCAATGCGGGCCTGGTGTTCAGCCTCACTTTCCCTTGAAGCAAAGCGAAACGCGCGGAGCGAGCATGGCCATGAGTACAACCTTGCGCTGCCTGATTGCTGCACTGCCGCTGCTGTTTGGTGTGGCAGCAAAGGCGGAAGTCTCCGTGCAGGGGACGCGTGTGATCTATCCGGCAGGGCAACCGGAAGTAGCAGTTGTTCTGAAAAATGAAGGACAACGTGCCTCGCTGATCCAGGCATGGGTCGCCGATGGCGGCATTGAGCAGAAGGCCGAAGCCTCCCGGGCGCCATTCGTTCTCGACAAGCCCTTGTTCCGGCTGGATGCGGGGCAATCGCAGGTTCTGCGCGTGCGCGGCCTCCCGGAGCGAGCACCGAAAGGAGATCTTGAGCACCTTTATTGGTTGAATGTAATGGACGTGCCCCCGCGCGAAACCACCACGGGAGAGAACACCGTGCAGCTGGCGATTCGTTTCCGTATGAAGGTGTTCTATCGGCCTGCTGGCTTGGGCGCGCCAGAGAACCCCGCGGCCAAGGTCCGCTTCAACCAGACGCAGGATGCACTGACGCTACACAACGATTCCCGGCACTACTTCAATGTTGCGGAGATGACGCTGGTATCTGCAGCAGGCGAGCGTCCACTTGACAGCTTCTATCTCGCGCCGGGAGAGACGAAGACGCTGGCCTATCCGGCTGGGTACACCGGGCCACTGACAGCGGTGCGCTACAGCTGGGTGGATGATGACGGCATTCTGCACCAGGAAAATCCTGTTATTAAGCGCCCGTAGCGTCGAACGTCGTTCGACGCTGAGCCTGAATCCAGGTGAAAGGTGCGTGAATTCAGGCTGAAAATTCGTCGTTATCCTATACCGCTGGCGTTGGTTGCGGAGGAGGCTGAGCCTTCCACCAACACTGGAAACAGGCCGCATGTTCAACAAGAAGACAGTTGCTCCCCTCCTCGCCGCACTGGCACTCGCTACCGCTCCCATCGCCGCCCAGGCCGCAGACCACGAAGGCTTCTACGCCTTTGGCGGCATCGGTGCCACCGGTATCGAAGGCGAGCTGTCCACCAAAGAGAAATCCGTCAAGCAGAACGACACGGTGTCCAGCCTTCAAGCCGGCGCAGGCTATCGCTGGAACCGGCACCTGGCCGTGGAGGTTGAAGCGCATTCAACGCTGGGCAAGGCGGATCTGCTCGAGCTCGGCGAGGTGAGCAGCTACGGCATGCGCGGCGCGGTGGTGGGCATCGTGCCGCTGGGCGACCGCTTCGAACTGGTCGGCAAGCTCTATGTTGGCAATGAGCGCAGCCACTGGCGCGAGGGCAGCGTCAAGCCGTACTGGGTGAAGACGAACGAGATCAACGTGGGTGTGGGCGTGGGCGCCCGCTATTGGTTCAACGACGCCATGGCCCTGCGCCTGGATCTGGACAATCTGGGCAAGAGTGACTACCGCGCCGGTCCGAGCAAGGGTGAGCTGAAGGTCAGCGCGATCAACCTGG
Organism: Stenotrophomonas sp. 86428_Sma; assembly: GCF_056481585.1. NCBI lineage: Bacteria > Pseudomonadati > Pseudomonadota > Gammaproteobacteria > Lysobacterales > Lysobacteraceae > Stenotrophomonas > Stenotrophomonas sp. 86428_Sma. The sequence continues at coordinate 2,705,767 of NZ_CM151156.1, read as the reverse complement.
GCCTGCAGTACCAGTTCTGAGGCCTGTCGCCGCTGGCGCGCTGTGGCGTCCGGTCGGGGCGCCACAGCGAAGGTCGGGTGACCCGCATAGCCGCGAGGCGGAGGCGGGTTGAGCGCTGAAAACAAGGCGTATTCGCCGCTTCGGCAGTATGCGACAATGCCGCCCGTTACATGATGTCTCCGTCTGTGCCGCTGCGGCGCTTGATGTCTGCCGCGCAGTTGTGCCCATGATGGGGTGCCACCGAAAAAGGGTGGCCGGGTGTGGAAGCCCGTTGACTATGTGCTGGTAACACTTGCCAGCCGGCGCCGCCTTGTGTGGCGCCGGCTGGCAATCCGTTCGCGTTCCATGGCGGGCGGTACGTGGGGTGCGCGCAAGCGCATCCGCCGGCCAATAGCACTAGTCACCGGTTTCCACACACGTACCGTCCGCCGCCTTTGTTAAGGGCGGTGCCGTAGCCTTGCACGGAGACCTGCCATGAACGCAACCGATATTCCCCCTCTGCGCGCCCAGTACACCCCGGCCAATACCGATGAGGGCACAGCGGAGACGCCCGATCCCAACAGCCTGATCGCCTTGCTGCACCAGATTGGCCTGGGAGCGGCGGCCGACGGGCAACCCTGGCCCGAACGCCATCAACTGCCGGGCCGCTGCCTGGCGCTGGCCGATGCCGATGGTGCGTTGGCCGGCCTGCGCGTGGTGCAGGAGATCCTGCTGGCGGCCGAACGCGCCCGGCAGAATGGTGGCCCCGAGCACTACGTGGGCGACCGGGTGATGGAAGGGTTGAAGCTGGCCGCGTTGGCGCTGACCAACCAGGCCATCTATCGCCTGCATCCGGAATGAAAGCGTAGGCCGACGTTCAGTAGATCCACGCCACGCGTGGATGCTCTGGCATGGCCGTTTGTGGAGTCGAGCCATGCTCGGCTCATTCCATCATCGCGCGAACGGCAGCCGGGCATGGTTCGGCTCTACAGGACGGCAGGCACAATCAGTGTAGCCGCATCAGTGGCAGTTCAACCACGTAGCTTTTCATAGCAGTCCTATGGAAGAAGCGCCTGCCTGCAGCGAGGCTGTATTGGCTCTCTAGGCCGTACTTCTTCAACCATCCAGAAGGCTTACATGAATCGCTCACGCACCACGCTTGGCTTGGCTCTGTGCCTGGCAATCACGCCTGTACTCGCGGCGGGTTCGAACTGCAGAACCACCTATTGGACGCCGGAAACAATCGGCTTCAAGGAGCAGCTGCCCAATACCTCCACGCCGCCAGGCGTTGGTTGCATGCTCACAGAGTTCTCTGTCAATGACAGGAGCTGGATGGACAAGATACGTCTTCCGCATGCATTCGGGCCGCTGGACATCATCAACAATGCAGCTTCCAGTGAAAAGACGCTGGAAATTCATGATTCAATCAGCGGCGTCCCCGGCAAACCACTCAAGCTGGCTGCTGGTCGTGCCATCTCCTTTCTTTCGCGCAAGAGCGGCCAGTCCGTGTATACCTGGGATAGCTCGTCGCAAAGCCCACCAAACACATCACGATGGCAGATTCCACGCAATAGCCAGCTGATTTCCATCATCGACCTGCGGAATGGCAAGCATGCTGGTGAGTTGATCCTGCCCTCTGTTGGCAAGGCATTCGACACGATCACCATCGAGAACAATGCAACTTCGGCGACCAAGGTGCTGGGAACACATACGCCATTCCCCGGCCAGCGCATGGATGTTGCATCGGGGGAGGCCGTCCGGGCCGAATTCGATCCCTTCGCACGTCGATGGATGTGGGTGCATGCACCTTACAGAGAGAAGAAGGTGAAAGACCGGTACCACCGTGTTGCATCCCGTACTGTCATGGAACTCCAGGATGGCGAGTGGGCTTCTCCCGTAACCCCGCCGAGCGTTGCGCATGACCGGGATCGGATCATTCTGCGCTCCAGCGCAACCTGGGACTCAGAGATCAAGGTGAACAAAGGCGACCCGGCCAGCAAGCATCTCCCCCTGCGCCGCGGCGATGAGTACGAGTTCGTCTTCGTGGCCGAACAGAACCGCTGGCATCTGCTGCGCCAGTCGATTCGCCCGGTTGACACAACCAATCAGAAGGAAGTACGGCTGAAGGACGAGGGCTATGACGTGATCGAGGTGACTGCACCGGTCGGCGGCTCGACCACGCCCAACGTCATCCTTCCCAAGCCGCGGCAAGGGCTCCGTGTCATTGCGGTGGGTCATCCTGTAATGACGATGAACATCATCGCCGACAACCTCAATGTTCCCGTACTCCAAAACGAGAAGATCGCATTCCGCGTGAACGACCGCGGCCTTTGGGAGCGCGAAACCACCACCATCGACCTGTTGTGGGTGCTTGACAGGAGCGCCGGGGAGTTTCTGTACAGGTGGGATGCACTGGTGCTCATGCGCGAGAACATCCGGCGGGCCAACGAGGCACTGGAGAACTCGGGTGCCACGTTCCGGTACAGGCTGGTTGGCAACCCCATCGAGGGCTTCACCTACCCCGGCGTGGACCTCAAGGACGTGCCTGCCGATCTTGCGCGCGATCGGAACCTGCAGGCGCTGCTCAAGCAACACCGCGCTGACGGCATTTACTACGGCGGAAGCAACCGCTGGACAAAATCCGAGGTCTGCGACTGGGCCGACTATTCGTACACCGAGAAGTCCTTCGTCATCGCCACGGCGCTCACGTGCCCCACGTCTGCGTTCAGTCGTCGGGCAGGCTTCGCATTGGGACTTCCGGACAACAGTGTTTCAAAGCCTGTGCCGGTTATCGGCTCCGGAGATCAGCTCCCCTTCTACCCGACACCGCACCGGATGCTGCCGGATGGCCGCTGGGCCTTCAATCCAGGGCAGGAGACTGTGCTCGATAACATGAACTCAAGAGCCAAATCCGTCGCTCGATTCTCCGACAAGTGGTGAGCCCTTGTTGAGCGGAGATTGACCCTTCAGATGCCTGGGTCCCTGTAGAGCCGAGCCGTGCTCGGCTCTACAGAGTGAGGTGCCAGGCATTCTGTAGGGTCGAGCCACGCTCGACTCTACAGGTGGTGCGTGCGTGCCGCCCGCCTCAGAAATCCATCGTGGCCGACAACAGCACCGTCCTCGGTGCGCCCAGCGCCAGGCTCGACAACAACGGCATGCCCCAATACGCCTTGTTGGTCACGTTGTTCACGCTGGCGCGCAGGGCAAGCGGTCGTCCGGCCATCGTGGTGCTGTAACGCGCACCCACATCAAACAAGGTGCGCCCCGGCACCGACAGGCGGTTGTCTGCGCTGATGTACTGCTTCGACATCGCAGTGGCATTGCCGGTCAGGGTCAAGCCCTCCAGAGTAGGCACATCCCATTCCACGCCCAGCTTCGCTTGCCGCTGCGCAACCGCTGTGGCGATGCGGCCTTCATTCACGCCACCGGCCGTGCGGGTCAGCTTCGGTTGCACGTAGGCCACGCCGCCCAGCAGGCGCACGCCGTCCAGCGGTGTGCCAAAGAAGCCCCATTCCACGCCGCGGTTCCGCTGTTCGCCACTGAACGAGAAGATATTCGTGACCGGGTCGGTGTAGCTGCTCGGGCGCTTGATCTCGTACACGCTGAAGGTATGCGCGAAGCTGCCCAGGTCCAGCTTCAGGCCCAGCTCCTTCTGTTTGGTGCGGAACGGTGCGAACACATCGCCGGCATTGGCAGCAGTCATCGGCGCGGTGGCGCCCTGACTGAGGCCTTCGATGTAGTTGGTGTAGACCGAGATCGTGTCGGTGGCCTTCACCAGCAAAGCCGCTGCCGGGGTGGTGGCGCTCTCGTCATAGCGCGAGGTGCGCGCACCGCTGGCCACGTTGAAGGTCTCGCTGACTACCTGCTGGCGGCGCACGCCCAGCGTCAACTGCACGCGGTCATCGGCGAAGGACAGGGTGTCGGCGAAGCCGAGGCTGTCCAGCTTCAGCTCGGTATGCGAGATGTGCGGTGCCACGAACGGTGCCGCAGGGCCCCACACCGGGTTGTAGAGGTTGGTGGTCCAGTCCCAGCCCGGCACGCTGCGGCGGCCGTAGTCGTTCTGCGTGTGCTGGTAGTGGGTCACGTTGGCGGCCCACTGATGGCTCACGCTGCCGGTACGAAAGCTGCCGCGCAGTCCAGCATCACCGGACTGCTTTTTGATGTCGAACGCCAGCTGGCCCATCACCGTGGTGAAGTCACCGGCCGGGTTGAGGATCTGCGCGCTGATCGAGCCGTTGTAACGGTAGTCGGTCTTGCTGGTGCCATAGGCCAGGTAGGCCAACAGGTGTTCGTTGATGTCCAGCTCGCCGCGCAGCATCGCGCCCTTGTCCTGGCTGTCCACGTAGGCCCAGTCCGGGTTGATCAGCGTGTCGCCACGCGGTGGCCGCGGAATCGCCACGCCCGGTGCCAGGCCGACGCCACGGGCCGGCCCGTCCACGCGGTCGTCGGCGCTGTACAGATCGGCCGACAGCCGCGCACGCTCGCCACGCCAGTCCAGTGCCAGCGAACCCAGCTGCACCTTCTTGCGCTGCTTGCCGACCGCACCGTCGCCATCACGGTAGGCACCGTTGAAACGGATGCCGAACTGCTTGTCGGCACCCAGGCGGCGGCCCACATCCACATGGGTGCCGAACTGCGCGTCGGAGGCGAAGTTGGCGCTGACCCGCAGCAACGGCTGCTCGCCCGCACGCTTGGGCACCAGGTTGACGCTGCCACCGACCGAGCCGCCCGGCGGCATGCCGTTGAGCAGGGCGGACGGGCCCTTCAGCACCTCGATGCGCTCGAACATTTCCGGCGAAGTGCGGTAGTACGGCGCCATGCCGCTGAGGCCGTTGAAGGTGGTATCGCTGGTGCTGGAGGCGAAGCCGCGGATGGCGTAGTTCTCGCTCCAGGCGCCGGTCACGCCGTTGCTGAATACCGTGGGGTCGGTGGCGGCGATGACGTCGGTGAGGTCCTTGGCCTGGCGGTCTCGGATGAAGGCTTCGGTGTAGCTGACCGTGCTGAACGGCGTATCCATGAAGTCCTTGTCGCCGAGCAGGCCGACCCGGCCACCCGAGGCCACCTGGCCGCCGGCATAGTCGCCGGTCACCCGACGCTGTTCCTGCACCTGCACCGAGGGCAGGGTGGACGGCGCGGAGTCGGCCAGCGCTGCAAACGAGGCCAGCAGCCCCAGTGCCAGGGCCGACACGCGGTAGCGCCGGGCCATCGGCGGATGCATCTGCACGCGGATCATGTCGGCCGCTGCGGGCTGCAGCGGAGAGGGAAGGTGGTACACGGTCATGCCAGGTTCCTGTAAATCGCAGGTGCGAACGCGCCTGGCGCGCTGCCGACGGCAAGCACGGGGGAGGGCGCAGCGCAGGGTTGTCGGCTGGGTGGGGACCTGGCGGGAAGTGAGCCATGGGCTCGATCGCGGACGGCGGCGGGGTTGCGAACCACACGCATTCCGAATTAGTTGAGTAAATTAAACTAAACCATATGAAGCGGACAAGAGGGTCCCTTTGCTGGCACCCTCGCTACGGTATGAACATGCACCCTGAAACCCCGGCGTCGGCCCGTGGCCGTCCGCCCACCATCACCCCCGATCGCCTGGCCGACATCGGTATCAAACTGGGCCTGCCGAACCTGACCATGGCCAACGTGGCCGCCGAACTGGCGGTGACCCAGGCCGCGCTCTACAAGCGCGTGGCCAACCTGGAGGCCTTGAAGCGGCTGGTGGCCGACACGGTGTTCCAGCGCTGGCAGATTCCACGCGCCTCGGCCGATGCGCCGGGTGGGCTGCAGGCTTACCTGCTGGGGTTCGTGGATTCGCTGTGCGAGGTGGTGAGAGCGCACCCCGGGCTGCCGCCGTACCTGCTGCGCCGTTCGGTGGCGACTGCACCGATGCTGGACAAGATCGCCTCGCACCAGGCGCATGTGGCCGAGGTGTTCGGCCTGCCGCTGGACAAGGCGCGCTGGCTGCTGGCCACGATCGCGTTCTACTGCATTGCCGGTGCGGACACGGTCTACGGGATTGCCGACGACGAAGAGGGCCAGGTGATCACCGAGTTCAAGCAGGGCATGCGTGCGCTGGTGATCGGTTCGCTGGAGGTGTTGGAGCTTCGGTAGCTCCACGCCATGCGTGGATGCCGTTGCACGGTTCGCCACGGCCCCATCCACGCATGGCGTGGATCTACAATGCGGCCATGCCTGCCACGCCCACCCTCGATGATCTGCGCCGCCATGCGGTGGCGCGTACGCTGTTCAAACCGACTACGCTGCTGACCGCGATCCGGCGCCTGGGCTTCGTGCAGGCCGACCCGATCCGCGCACCGGCACGCGCACAGGACCTGACCCTGCGCCACCGGGTGAAGGACTACCGCGCCGGTGATCTGGAGCGGCGCTATGCGCGCCTGCCGGTGGAAGAAGATTGCCTGGTGAACTACGGCTTCCTGCCACGCGAACATCTGGCGCTGATGCACCCGCGTGTGTCCAAGCGCGCGTGGGACACCGAGACCCAGCGGCGTGCCGCGGACGTGCTGGCCTTCGTGCGCGAGCGCGGCAGCGTGCATCCGCGCGAGGTTGATCAGGCGTTCGCGCATGGCCGGGTGACCAACTACTGGGGCGGCACCAGCAATGCCAGCACGCACCTGCTGGATGGCATGCACTACCGTGGCCTGCTGCGCGTACAGCGGCGCGACAGCGGCACCCGCATCTACGCGGTGGCCGAGCACGCGGAAGCCGATGCCAGCGCGCAGGCGCAGATCGAACGCGCGGCTGCTTTGATCGACCTGGTGGTACGCAAGTACGCGCCGCTGCCGTCGGGCAGCCTGACTTATCTGGTGCGCCTGTTGGGCTACGGGGCGCCACATCTGGCCGAACAGACCCGGCAGGCATTGAAGCTGGCCAAGCAACAGCTGGCCAGCTGCACGCTGGACGGCACCACTTGGTACTGGCCGGCAGACGAGAACCCGCGCTCGCGCCGTCACGCACCGGATGAGCAGGTGCGCCTGCTAGCCCCGTTCGATCCCGTGGTGTGGGACCGCCGCCGCTTCGAGCTGCTGTGGGGCTGGGTCTACAAGTTCGAGGCCTACACGCCTGCGCCGAAGCGCCAGTACGGTTACTACGCACTGCCCGTGCTGTGGCACGACCAGGTGGTGGGCTGGGTCAATCTCAGTGCGCGCGATGGTGAACTGGCGTCCAGCGTGGGCTACGCCGGCAAGTCACTGGCCCGCGACAAGGTGTTTCGTGGTGCGTTGGAAGACGAACTGCAGCGCATGGCAGCTTTTCTGTAGAGCCGAGCGGCGCATGGGTGCCTGTAGGTCCAGGTAGTCGCCAACCTTGGTTGGCGCCGCGATGCATCGGTGCCCACCAAGGTGGGCAGCTACCAAAGCAGCGCCGCTCAAGCCCGGTAGTCGCCAACCTTGGTTGGCGTCGCTTTCATCAATGCCCACCAAGGCGGGCATCTACCGATCCCGCCGCCCTTGCACCACCATCGCCAACACCACCACGCCCGCGGCAACGCTGGTGTGACCGGACAGCGCAGCCAGACCGAAACCCACGCCCAACCCGCGCATGGCAAACACGGTACTGAACACCAGCAGTGCCCAGCCAATCGCGCGCAGCTGCTGGGTTGCCTGCGCGCTCAGCACACGACGCAATACGTCCCGCTGATGACGCTCCATCGCCAGTGCCAGGCAGGCGAACGCGGCCAGCGACAACACGAACAGAATGACGTGGATCATGCGCTGGCCTCCGGTGCCGCAGTGCGTGACGCGGCAGACGGCCGTGCGCGCTTCACCTTCGGCGCATGCCGCCAGGTGCGCCAGGCCAGCAGCGTGTGCAGGGCGGCCAATGCCAGCAGGGTCAAGTCGGTGCCGGCAAACGCCCAATCGCCCGCGGCCAGCGTGCGCCACAGCGGATGCAGCGTGGTCACCGCAGTCAGCACCGGCAGCAGCGCCAGCAGCAGTGCCCCCAGCAGGAACTGTTCGATCCATGCGCGCTTGGGTGTGCGCAGCGTGGCGTGCACGAACATGGCCGCCCAGGCCAGGAAGAACACATGCACCTCCCACGCCGCGCGCCCGTCCATGGCAGTGGGCAGCAGGCGGTTCGCCCACAGGTAGGCCGCCATCGCCACCGACAGGCCGGCGACGGTGGCGATGTTGAGCCGCTCGACCAGGCGGAAGCCGAAGTAGGGTCGCTGCGGATCAGGCAGCTGCGCGCGGCGCTTGACCGTCCACAGCACCAGCCCGGTGCCGACCATGGCCGTGCCGGCCAGGCTGACGATGAAGTACAGCCAGCGCAGGGCGGCATCGGCGAAGCGGCCCAGGTGCAGGCCATACAGCACGCCCTGGGTATCGGCGGCAACGCCCGAGTGTTCCTTGACCTGCAGCAGCTGCCCGCTGCTGCCATCGAACAGCAGGTAGTTCGGCGTGGTGGAAACGCGGCTGGACTGCGCACGCACCACGGCCACGCGTGCGTTCTCGTCGCCGGGATTCTGCACCTGCACGCTGCCCACCGCGCCGGCTCCCCAGCGCTGCTCGGCCTGCTGCACCAGTGCACCGACGTTGGTGAGCGGAGCAGGGTGGCCGGCGGCCTTCTGCGGTGGCAGGAACAGGCGCATCTCGCTGACCACCTCGGCCTGCTGGCGCTTGTCCGGCAGCTTGGCCAGGCCCCACGGCATGTACAGCACCGCCAGCATCACCAGGCCGCTCCAGGTGATCATGAAGTGGAACGGCAGGCCGAGTACCGACAGCGCCGCGTGTCCATCCAGCCAAGAGCGCTGGCCCTTGCCCCAGCGGAAAGTGAAGAAGTCGGCGAAGATCTTCTTGTGGGTGATTACGCCGCTGACGATGGCGACCAGCATGAACATCGCGCACAGGCCGACGATCCAGCGGCCCCACATCGCCGGCATGTAGTGCAGGTTGAAGTGGAAGGCATAGAAGAAGTCGCCGCCGCCGGTGTCACGTGCCTGCAGCGGTGCACCGGTGCTGGCGTCGAACAGGCCCGAGTCGAAGCCATGCCGGCCACGCCCGCCCGGGCTGGCCCACATCGCCGACACCCACGGCATGCGCGTGCTCGGCAGGCTGAGGTTGATCTGGCTGGCCGCAGGCGTGTCGGCCATGATCGCCGTGACGGTACGCTGCGCAACCACAGCGGCGTCCGGCAACACGGACGGTGTGGCGATTTCCGGGCGGGTGTAGCGCGAGAGCTCGTCGCGGAAGTAGCTGGCGGTGCCGGTGAGGAACATCGCGTACAGGATCCATCCGGCCAGCAGCCCCACCCAGATATGCAGGTCGGACATGGTCTGGCGGATGCCGCGTGGCTTCGGAGTGCGATCGACCTTGCTCATGCAGCGCCTCCGTTGCCGACCGTCTGTGCGATCAACCACAAGGGCAATGCGGCGAAGATCAGGCCCAGCCACGCACGCCGCGCCGAGCGCACCGCGAACACCCAGACCACGGCGCCGGCGTACACCAGGAAGCTGGCCAGCATGCCGGTGAACACGGCCTGGCGACCATCAATGGGCAGCGCCAGTGCCGCGATGCTGCACAGTGCGGCCAGCACATAGCCGCCGAACAACGCGGCGATGATGCGTGAGACCAGGGGCAGCCAGGTCAGCACGGAGGCGGTACGGGAAACGGTCAAAGCACTTCTCCAGGGCACCACGCGCAATGGCGTGGCGCCCTTGAAACGAGGATCAGAAATCGACGGTGGCCGACAGCAGGGCGGTGCGTGGCGTACCCAGCCCCGAGCCGAGGCTGCCCGCCCAGTACGCCTTGTTGGTCAGGTTCTGCACGGTGGCACGCAGTACCAGCGGATGGCCGGCCGCTTGCGTCGCATAGCGGGCACCGAGATCGAACACGGTGCGGCCCGCCACCCACTGGCTGTTGTCAGCAGTGATGTAGCCCTTGGACAGGCTGACCGCGTTGCCGGTGAGGGTGAGGCCGGCCACGGTCGGCACGTCCCATTCGACGCCCAGCTTGCCCTGCCATTGCGGTGTGGCCGTCGCCAACCGGCCTTCGTTGATACCGCCCTGGGTACGGGTCAGCTTCGGCTGCAGCCAGCCGATGCCACCGAGCACGCGCAGCTGTTCGGTGGCCTGGCCGAACACGGTCCATTCCACGCCCCGGTTGCGTTGCTGGCCTCCGAACGAGAAGACATTCGTGGTCGGGTCGGTATAGGAGCTGGGCTTTTCGATCTCGTACACGCTCAATGCGCTGGCCACGCGGCCGAAGTCGAGCTTGGCACCGACCTCGCGCTGGGGGGTCTTGAACGGCGGGAACACGTCGCCCGCGTTGGCGGCGGTTGCCGGGGCGGTGCTGCCCTGGCTCAGGCCTTCGATGTAGTTGGCATACAGTGACAGGCGGTCGCTGGCCTTGAACAGCAGTGCACCGGCCGGGGTGTTGGCGCTGGCGTCGTAGCGTGCGGTGCGCTTGCCTGTGCCGCCATCGAAGGTATCGCTGAGCACGGTCTGGTGACGGATGCCCAGGGTCAGCTGCACACGATCATCGATGAACGACAGCGTATCGGCGATGCCGAAGCTGGTGGTGCGCACTTCCGCGGTCTTCGGAAGCGACGCATCACTGAAGCTGCGGTCGATGGCAGGGCCCCACTGCGGGTTGTAGATATTGGTTACCCAATCGCGGGCCAGCAGGTTGCGCTTGAAGCCGAACTTCTGGTCGTGCTGGTACCAGGCTGCACTGATGGCCAGCGCGTGATCGACCGCGCCGGTGCGGAAACGCGCCGACAATCCGGCTTCGGCGGTGTCCTTGCTGTAGATGAAGCGTTGGTGGGCGAAGTTGTTGCGGAAGTCGCCGGCGGTGTTGGTGATCAGCGTGGTGGCACTGGCGATGGAGTCGAAATCGGTATGGCCGTGGCCGTAGCTGGCATGCGCCTGCAGGTAGTCATTGATGTCGAACGACCAGCGCAGTGCGGCGGCCTGGTCCTTGACGGTGCTGAAGGTCCAGTCCGGTGCAAACAGGGTGCTGGCTTTCGGCGGGCGGGGCACGGCCAGGCCGGGCGCCAGCGAGACGCCACGGTTGAGGCCATCCACATGGTCGCGGCTGCTGAACAGGTCCAGCGACACCTGCGAGCGCTCACCACGCCAGTCCAGGCCGAGCGATGCGAGCTGCGTCTTGTGCTGCTGGTGGTCGGTGGCGGTGTCGCCGTCGCGATGCACGGCATTGAGGCGTACGCCGAACTGCTTGTCCGCGCCGAAGCGGCGGCCGACATCCAGGTGACCGCCCCACTGCGCGTCGCTGCCGTAGCTGGCGGTGAAGCGGGTCAGCGGCGTGTCGCCTGCACGCTTGGGTACCACGTTAACCGCACCGCCCACCGAGCCACCGGGCGGCATGCCGTTGAGCAGCGCGGACGGGCCCTTCAGCACTTCGATGCTCTCGGCCAGTTCGGGAGTGACGCGGTAGTAGGGGATCAGCCCGTACAGGCCACCAAAGCCGATATCCGACGAGGCGACACCGAAACCGCGGATGTTGAAGTAGTCGGTGATGCCACCACTGGAGCCACTGTTGTAGACGCTGGGGTCGGTCAGTGCGATGACCCGCACCAGGTCCGGCGCCTGGATGTTGTCGATGAATTCGGCGGTGTAGCGGGTGGTGTTGAACGGCGTGTCCATGAAGTCGAGCTCGCCGAGCAGGCCGACGCCGCTGCCGCGCGTGACCTGGCCGCCGGCGTAGGTATCGGTGGGTGCGGTCTTGTCGGCGCGCACGTTCACGGTGGGCAACTGGCGGGCGCCATCGGGTGCATCGTTGGCGTGTGCGGCGGTGGCGATCAGCAGGGTGGGCAGCAACGCCGCACGGGCGGCCAGAGACAGCGCCGAGCGGCGTGGGAGGGGCAGGGTTCGCAGGGGGAGGGACATGGCGGTTCTCGTGTGGTGGGTCGTGCGATCGGCCAGCACGGCGCCGTCTGTGACCTGCGGGGGCAGGACGACGCGGGCTGTGGAATGGCTGGCAGAGGGCACGGCACTGCCGCTGTGGCAGTGCTGCACGCGAGGTGCGTGGGCGATCTGTGGCTGGGTGGAACGAAGCGCGGGGCGCGGATACTGCGGGGTGGATCAGATATCGTCGGCGAGGTCGTCGAGGTCCTGCTGGCCACCGCCGCGTGCCAGCACGCGCTCGTAGTTGCGGCGGCGACGCTGGTCGGTCTCGGTGGTGGTCTCGCCACGTTTCCAGTAGCCGGCCACGGCAACGTCGCTGCGTGGCAGGCCGACCGTTTCGATGAAGTGGCGGCGCAGGGCACGCATTTCCTCGCGCTCGCCGGCCGCCCAGACCGTGCTGCCGGGTTCCGGCCGCAGTTGGCGCGCCTGCTGCAGCAACGGCACGTCACCGGTGGCGAGGCGGAGCACGCGGACACCTTCAATGGCGGGCAGTTCGTCTACCGGGAATGCATCATCCGAGGCGATCCAGGCCTCTGCGCGCAGGTCGGCCGGCCACTGCTGCAGCAATGCAAACAGGGCAGGGATGGCGCTTGGGTCGGCGAACAGGAGGGCGCAGGTGCCCTCGCGCTGCGGTACGTGCAGATGGGGGCGCGGTCCGGTCAGATCGAAGGCATCACCGGGGCGCAGCGCACCTACCCAGGCCAGCATCGGCCCCGGTGCCTCGTGCAGCACTACGTCCAGGGTGAACTGGCGGGTGTTGGGATCGAAGCTGCGCACGGTGTAGATCCGTGACACATCGCCGAACGTGGCGCCGAGCTGGATGCGCACGGCGGTGTTGGCACGCTGCCAGGGCGCGAGTTCTGCATGTTCCGGCAGCTGGACCACGAGGCGCAGCAGGCTGGCGCACGGCTGTGCAACCGCGACCACCTGGACCTGCAGCGCCTGCAGGCCGCGATCATGGTCGGCGCCGCGCAGCGGCCCGGCCGGGGTGATTGAAGTGGGGGACGCGGACATCGACAACGATCCTGGACACTGCAAATGCGAATTAGTTACATCATAGTAAACTAAATTGATCGTGCCGCAACCGGGGCCTGTCCACGGACCGCAGCGACGCGTTGACCACGGCGTCGCTGCGGACCACCATGGCAGCCCTTGCCCGCGCACCGCGCAGGAACCGTTACCGCATGGCTGCACCGAAAAAGACCGCTGCCCGTGGGCGACCGCCCAGCATCACCCGCGAGCGCATCGCCGACGCCGGCATTGCCATGACGCTGCCGGGGCTGAGCTTCGTGGGCGTGGCGGCGGCGCTGGGGGTCAGCCACATCGCGCTGTACAAGCATGTGGCGAATCTGGCGGCACTGCGCGAGCTGGTGGCCGAGGCGATCTTCGAGCGTTGGCAGGCACCGGCACTGGATGCCGCTGGCCGGCGCAGCATCGAGGAGGATCTGCGTGCGTTCCAACGTTCACTGCGGACGCTGGTGGACGGGAATCCGGGGCTGGCGCCGTTCCTGGTCAGCCACGGCGCGAAGACACCGGAGATGCTGGCGCGCATCCAGCGCCACCATGCCGAATTCAGCCGCGTGCATGATCTGCCGCTCGAGCAGGCGGCGTGGCTGCTGTCGACCGTGGCCTATCACGCCGTGGCGTTGGCCGACACCGTGTACTCACGCCATGCGGTGGTGGATACCACGCGACGCCCGCTGGATCGGAAGGCGCAGGAGGCCGAGTTCGACCGCAGCATGGAAGCGTTGATCATCGGAGCATTGACGATGTGCGGGCGCACGGCAACGTAGTCGCCAACCTTGGTTGGCGCCGCGATACATCGTTGCCCACCAAGGTGGGCGTCTACCGGTCAAGCGGCATCCTTGCGCTCAGCATCCTCCATGCCGGGGCTGACGCGGCGGCCGATGTCCTTCGGCGAGGTAACCGCCAATCCTGGTTGGCACCGTTGCCCCGGTAGTCGCCAACCTTGGTTGGCGCCGAGATGTGTCGGTGCCCACCAAGGTGGGCATCTACCGGTCAAGCGGCATCCTTGTGCTCCGCATCTTCCATGCCCGGGCTGACGCGGCGGCCGATGTCCTTCAGCGAGGTAATCGCCAATCCTGGTTGGCACCGTTGCGCCGGTAGTCGCCAACCTTGGTTGGCGCCGCTATACATCGTTGCCCACCAAGGTGGGCATCTACCGGTCACGCGGCATCCTTGTGCTCCGCATCTTCCATGCCCGGGCTGACGCGGCGGCCGATGTCCTTCCGCGAGGTAACCGCCAATCCTGGTTGGCACTGTTGCCTTGGTAGTCGCCAACCTTGGTTGGCGCCGCGATGTGTCGGTGCCCACCAAGGTGGGCATCTACCGGTCAAGCGGCATCCTTGCGCTCCGCATCTTCCATGCCCGGGCTGACTCGCCGGCCGATGTCCTTCAACCGCGCCAGCTGATCCACCATCGACGGTGCATCGTCCAGGCTGCCGACGAACGTCCACAGATAGGTCATCACCGCGTACACATGACCCGGCGTCACACCGTCGGTGGTGGCGAGTCGTCCGATGGTCAGCGCGAACAACACCGCCGCCGCCGCACCCACCACCACGAAGGCCCCAGCTTCTCGGTCCGAGAGCAGGATGCGCAGCCGCGACAGCGTGGTGTAGTGGCGACGCAGCACCGAGGGACTGACCCGGTCGACCAGGCGGATCTCATGCTCCAGCCGGTTGTTCAGTCGCCCATGCAGCTGCTCGTTGCGGCGTGCGAACGACGGCAGCAGCAACAATGCACCCAGCAGTGCGACCAGGCTTGCAGCGCCCACCAGCGGTTCGATCGCCAGCAGCATCGCTGCCGCACCAAACATTGATACCAGCGCGGTGGCGATGATCGGTACGTGCTTTTCGAAGAAGTCGACGAACTCACGGGCCAGCACAACGCGTGCGGCCGAGGTGGAGGTGGCGTGGCCCAGCCTGCGCTGCGCCTGCACCACGTTCACCGCCAGGTCGGCATAGATGCGGGTGAAGGTACGGGTATCGACCGCACGGCGGGCAGCACCGACCAGCCAGAACAGCAGCACCACGCCGGCGTAGGAAATGGCATGGCCGATGTTGCCTCGGATGATCGCGTCCACCGCGAAGCCGGCAAGCAGCGGATAGGCCAGCAGCAGCGCATTTTCCAGCGCCACCAGCGAAAAGGTGCCGGTGAGCTGCCACGGATAGGTTCGCAGGATGGCCTTGAGGGTGGCGGCCGCGTTCTGCTGGCCGATGCTGCCGGCGGCGGCCGCCGGATCATGTGGGGGGGGCATGGGGGTGCCTGGGCGAGGTGGAGGCAGGGCAGGGGGCCGGATACCTGTCGCCTCCCTGGTCACGCCCAGTATCGGCGGCCCTTTGGAGTGGGTATGGAGGGACGATGGAGATTGCGTGGAGAAACCGGCGCCGTTCAGCGATGCGAATGTCCACCAAGGTGGGCCGCTACCAGGGCAGTGTCTACCGCCTCAACGGCAGGCATGCACCGGCCAGCGGATTTCGAAGGCACTGCCACCACGTTCGGTGGCCCGGCATAGCGCTGTTCCGTGATGGGCCACGGCAATCGCACGCACCACGGCCAGGCCAAGCCCGGAGCCACCACTCTGCCGCGAACGCGAGACATCCGTGCGCTGGAAGGCTTCGAAGATGCTGTCGCGAAGGTCGTCCGGCACACCGGGGCCGCCATCTTCCACCGTGACGGTGCAATGGCCTTCTGCCAGCGTCACGTACACCCGCAGCGGGCAGGGAATGGCATGGCGTCGTGCATTCTCCAACAGTGCCAGTACTGCCTGGCGGATGCGTGCAGGATCGCAGTCGGCCAGCGAAGGTCGTGCGTCCAATGTCACCGAGAAACCACTCTCGGTCAGTGCCTCGGACATCGCTTCAACCACCGCGGCCACCTGCACACTGACATCGCTGCGCTGCAGGCGCAGATCCAGGTGGCCACTCTCGGCCAGACTGACCACGCGCAGGTCCTCGATGATGCGGGTCAGGCCTTCCAGCTGGGTGAGCATGCTGTTGAACTGCTCAGGCCCCGGCTCGAACACGCCTTCGGCGATGCCCTGCAGGCGGCCGCGCAGGATGGTCATCGGCGTGCGCAGTTCATGCGCGATCGCCGCGTTCCAGAACACCCGGTTCTCGGACATCCGGCTCAGCCGTTCTGCCATGGAGTTGAAATCGCTGACCAGCGTGGCCGCTTCGGCCATCGTGGTATCACCACCGCGTGCACGCGCTTCCAGATCGCCACTGGCGACCCGGCGCAGGCTTTCGGCCACCGAGTTCAACGGCGTGATGATGCGCCGGGTCAGGCGCGAGGCGACCAGCGTGGCGAAGATGACGACCACGGTGGCGGTCAATCCGATCCACAGCCATTCCAGCCCGGACGGCATGATCGTTTCCGGCTCGTCGTACCAGCGCGGGTAGAACACCTCCATGAGGTAATAGAACAGGTAGAAGCCGCTGATCGACAGCACCGTCGAACACAGCGAGGCCACGGTGATGGACAGCGTGATCTGGCGTCCGATGCTCTTGCCTTTGGGGTTCATCATTCAGTCCAGGAAGCGGTAGCCGACGCCGCGGATGGTGGCGGGAATGCCGATCACGCCGACATCCTCCAGCTTGCGCCGCAGTTTGCTGACATGGCTGTCGACGGTGCGTTCCTGCGCATCGCCTTCGGGCAGGCAGGCATGCAGCAGATCCACCCGCGCATGCACCTGCCGCGGCGCGCGTGCCATATGCACCAGCAGCCGGAACTCGGTGAGGGTGAAGTTCAGCTCGTGCACCTGCTCGCCATGGCGCACGGTCACCTCGTGGCTGCGCAGGTCGATCTCGAAGGGCCCTTGGCGGATCAACCCGTTGGGCGCTTCGACGACGGCGCGGGCACTGCGGCGCAGCACGGCCTGGATGCGGGCGACGATCTCGGCCGGATTGAACGGCTTGGCCACGTAGTCGTCGGCGCCCACGCGCAGGCCGGTCAGCTTGTCCACGTCCTGGTCGAGCGCAGTGAGCATGATGACCGGGGTGTTGCCGATCCGTCGCAGTTCGCTCAGCACCTGCCAGCCATCCAGTTTTGGCATCTGCACATCCAGCAGCACCAGGTCCGGGCGCAGTTGACGGTGGCTGGCGAGTGCCGCCTCACCGTCGGCGGCGCGGGCGCTACGCAGGCCGGAACGGGCCAGGTAAGCACTGAGGATGTCGGCGATTTCGCCCTCATCTTCGGCAATCAGCACCAAGGGTGCCTGTCGGGTACGGAGATCGTGTTTCATCGCGTGCTGCGGGTTCGGGGCAAGGGTGGGCAAGGGCGGGATCAGGGGCAGGGTCATCGTCGCCGCTGCATGTCCTGCGCCTCTTCGTTGGCAGCCCAGGCGAGGGTGGCCAGCACCAGCGTGCGCTGCAGGCTGGGTTCCACTGCACCTGCGCCGCGCAGCTGCTGCAGCATCAGGGTGGAGACCGCCGCCGGCAGCTTGCTCCAGCGCGATGCCATGGGGGTGGTGTTTACCCGGGCCTGCAGCCGCGAGGCCATGCCCAGGATGGCGCTCAGGCGCAGTGCCAGCAGGGCGACGATCGCGAGAGTGGCAAGGGCGAGCAGCAGATGCAGGGTGGCGTCGGCGACCGGGTGCGTTGCCGCCCAGACCGCCAGACCAATCAGCGCCAGCGACGCGAGTGCGCCGGAACGGCCAGTGCAACCGGGTCCATCGCTGCGGAACCCCACCAGGGCGGCCGCCCCGAAGCCCGCCAGCAGCGGGGGTAACGGATCCGGCGCGGCCAGCATCCAGCTGGTGGTCGATGCCAACACGACGGCGATCAACCACGGCGAAGGCGCACACCACGCCAGGTAGGCACGGCGCACATCGATGGGTGGCAGGTCTGGATGGGAAAGGGACACGGCAGGCGGGCAGTCGGCAAGGCCGACGAGGCTAGCGACCGTTGATGGAGACTCGGTCGAGATTGTGTCGAGATTGCGTGGACGCAGGCTGCAGCATTCAGGCGCGGGGCTGGTGCCTGAACGGCTGCCGCGGCTCCATGCAATCTCCACAGTGGCTCCAAGAAACGTCCATCCGCGGCTTCCAGACTGCAGTTTCGGCGGTCGCACTGGGCGACTGCACGCAGCCGGGCGTTTCGATGAGCAACCGCAGGATCTGGATCATTGCCGCCACCGTGACCACATTGGCCGCCGGCGCTGGATTGTGGGCATTTGCCGGCGGCGATGATGCCGCGTTGATCACCGCGCCGGCAAGGGTGGCGGATCTGGAGAAGACCGTACAGGCGGTCGGCCGGGTCCATCCCAAGGAGCTGGTGGCGGTGGGTGCGCAGGTGTCCGGCCAGGTCAAGCGCCTGCATGTGGTGCTGGGCCAGCGCGTACAGGCCGGTGACCTGATCGCCGAGGTCGATTCGCAGCCGCAGCGTATCGCGCTGCGCAGTGCCGAGGCGGCCACCAACACGCTGCGCGCCCAGCATGCGGCCAGCCAGGCCCGCTATGCGCAGGCCAGCCGTGCTTACCAGCGGCAGTCGCAGCTGGTGGCGTCGCGCCTGGTGTCACAGGAAGGTTTCGAAGCCGCACGCGTGGCGCGCGATGCGGCACGCTCAGAGGTGGCCGCGCTGCAGGCGCAGATCGACCAGGCCGTGACCCAGGTCGAAACCGCACGGATCAACCTGGGCTATACCCGCATTGTTTCGCCCAGCGACGGTTACATCGTGGCCATCGTCACCAAGGCCGGGCAGACGTTGAACTCGATGCAGACCACGCCGACCATCGTGATGCTGGCGCAGATGGATACGATGACCGTGCGCGCCGAGATCGCCGAGGCCGACGTCGAGCTGGTGGCACCGGGGCAACCGTTGTGGTTCTCGACACTGGGGCCAAGCGGCCGCCGCTATGAATCCCACCTGCAGCAGCTGGAACCGGCGCCCTCCTCGATTGCCGACGTCGCCACCGGCAATGCGGGTGGCTCTGCGCAGACGCCGAAGGCGGTGTACTACGCCGGCCTGTTCGACGTGGCCAATCCCGGCCTGAAGCTGAAGCCCTCGATGACGGTGAAGGTGACCCTGCAGCTGGCACGGGTTGCCAACGCGCTGCAGGTGCCATTGACGGCGCTGACCGATTCGGATGGCAAGGACGGCAGCCGTGGAACCGTGCGCGTGCTCGACACCAAGGGCCGCGCCCAGGAACGTGCGGTGACGACCGGCCTGCGCACCGCCACCGCCGTGCAGATCCTGTCCGGTCTGCGCGAGGGTGAGAACGTGGTGGTCGGCCAGGCGCCCAGCGGCGGCGAATCCGAACCGACCAGCCTGCTGGGGATGTGAGCATGGCCGACGTACTGCTGGAACTGCATGGCGTATCGCGCGCCTATCGCTCCGCCGCCGGCGAGGTGGTGGTGTTGAAGGACGTGTCGCTGCGCATCACGGCGGGCGAGTTCATCGCCATCATCGGCCCGTCCGGTTCGGGAAAATCCACGCTGATGAACATCCTTGGCTGCCTGGACCGGCCGACCGAGGGCAGCTATCGGGTGAACGGCGAGGCCACCGAGCAGATGGCGCCGGACGCGCTGGCACGCTTGCGGCGCGAGCATTTCGGTTTCATTTTCCAGCGCTACAACCTGATGGAGAACCTGAGTGCCACGGAAAATGTGGCACTGCCGGCAGTCTATGCCGGCGTGGATGCCGATGCGCGCACCGCCCGCGCGCGCATGCTGCTGGAAACACTGGGGCTGGGTGAGCGCACCACGAACCGGCCGAGCCAGCTGTCCGGCGGCCAGCAGCAGCGCGTGTCCATTGCCCGTTCGCTGATGAACGGCGGCGCGATCGTGCTGGCCGATGAACCCACCGGCGCGCTCGATCACGCCAGTGGCCAGCAGGTGATGGCCGAGCTGAAGCGCCTGCATGCACAGGGCCACACGGTGATCCTGGTGACACACGATGCGGCGATTGCCGCCAACGCGGCGCGGGTGATCGAGATCGCCGACGGCCGGGTGGTGACCGACCGCGGCGAGCGGGGATCGCGTGCTGCGGCTGAAACACCCGGGACCGAACGCGGCGTGTCGCCGGTCACCGAGCGCCGCGCACGCATGGATGCGATTCGCGAAGCCGCGCGCATGGCCGTGCGCTCGATGCTGGCCCATCGCCTGCGCACGCTGCTGACCATGCTCGGGATCATCATCGGCGTAGCCGCCGTGGTGACCGTGGTTGCGCTGGGCAAGGGTGCACAGGCGCAGGTTGAATCACAGATCAACGAACTGGGCGCCAGTACGCTGGAGATCTTCCCGGGCTCGGATTTCGGTGACCCGCGTTCGGCGGAGATCGAGACGCTGGTGGTGGGCGATGCGGACCATTTTGCGGCGTTGAGTTACGTGGACAGCGTAAGCCCGAACCTGAGCGGATCGGTGGCAGCGCTGCAGGGCAACCGGCGTGCCAACACCCAGGTGCTGGGCGTAGGCGCCGACATGCCGCGCGTGCGTGGGCTGCGGCTGAAGGCCGGCCGCTTCTTCACCGACGCCGAAGTGGATGCGCACCGCGCCGTGGGCGTGGTCGACCAGAAGGCGGCCAAAGCGCTGTTCAGCGGCAGCCCGATCGGCAGCACGGTGCTGCTGGGCGGCATGCCGGTGGAGGTGATCGGTGTGGTCGGGGCCAATGCGTTCGCTGGCGGTGCAACCCCGACGGTCTACGTGCCGTATACCTCGGCGGCCTCGCGACTGCTGGGCAGCGAGCGCCTGGAGAGCATCACGGTGCGCGTGCGCGACAACGTGCCCACCAACGCCGCCGAAGCCTCGCTGGGGGCCGAGCTGGAGCGGTTGCATGGCCGTCGTGACTTCTTCATCTACAACGCCGACCAGATCCGCAAGGCGGTGATGAAGTCCAGTCAGACCATGGCAGCGTTGGTTTCGGCCATCGCAGCAGTGGCGCTGGTGGTCGGCGGGGTGGGGGTGATGAACATCATGCTGGTCTCGGTGAAGGAGCGCGTGCGCGAGATCGGCGTGCGGCTGGCGGTGGGCGCGCGGCAGGGCGACATCCTGCGCCAGTTCCTGATCGAGGCGGTGCTGATCTGCCTGTTCGGTGGCGTGCTGGGGGTGCTGTTCGCGTTCGGGGTGGGTGCGCTGTCCAGCCTGCTGTCGCTGGGTGTGCCGTTCCTGTTCACGGCGGGCCCGGTGCTCGCCGCGCTGGCATGTTCGTCTGCGATCGGGCTTGGCTTCGGCTACTTCCCGGCGCGCAGTGCGGCACAACTGGATCCGATCCAGGCGCTGGCAGCGGAGTAGGCGCAGGCCCGGTGCAGGCATTTGTGGAGCCGAAGGCAACGGCAGGAGCCGTTGCCTTTGGCTCCACAGGAGCAGCCTCAGGATGAGGGGCGCGGATGCGTGCGCACGCGTGCACGCTCGCGATACAGACGGCTGTCGGCGCGCTGCAGGGTGTCGGCCACCGTCTCGCCGGGTGCGTGGTGGGTCGCGCCCAGCGAGAAGGGTGTGGGTGACTGCCCGGCATGCTGCGCATACCACTGCTCCAGCGCGGCCAGCCGTCCCGGTTCCGGTGCAGTCAGCACCACCATGAACTCGTCGCCACCCATACGCACTACGCTTTCCATTGACCCCAGTGGAGCGCGCAGGAAGGCGGCGAACTCGACCAGCACCGTGTCACCCCGCGCATGGCCCTGGGTGTCGTTTATCTGCTTGAAATGATCCAGATCGAACATCAGGCAGGCCCAAGGCTGGTCGATCAGTTCGTCCAGGCGGGGCAGGAAGCGGCGGTTGTAGCTCTGGGTGAGGGGGATCCTTGAAGGACATCTCGCGCAACTGCTGTTCCTGCATCCGCAGTGCGGTGACGTCCTGCGCATGGCCGAGCACGTAGGGTGGGGTGGCCTCGTTGTCGAGCACGTTGTGATACGCCCAGAAATGCCGGGAACCATCGGCGGCGATCAGCTCGATGACGCCGGCATCGGTGTGGTTGACTGCGATGCGTTCCAGATACGCCTTGAACGCGGCCCGCTTCTCCGGCGGCATCAGGTCGCACAAGCTGCGCCCGATCATGTAGCTCTCATCGAAGCCCAGTGACTGCACGGCCGCTGGGTTCACCGAGGTCAGCACGCCCTCCAGCGTGTGGGTGCAGATCAGGCCAAGGCTGTAATGGAACAGCCGCCGGTAGCGGGTTTCGCTGGCTTCCAGTGCATCCAGCGCGGCGCGCTCCTCGGTGATGTCCTGTATGGCCCCGACCAGCCGCGGCCGGCCATCGACCTGCTGCCGGCCTCCAACCACGCGGGTCCAGATGGCTCGTCCGTCGGCGGTGGTCATCGGCAGCTGCACCTCCCACGACGTGCCTTCATCGATGCAACGCTGCACCGCCGTGCGGATGATGTTTCGGCTGTCCTCGCGATAGAACGAGAGCGCAGTTTCGAGCGTCGGTTCGAAGTTGCTGCGCACGCCGTGGATCTGCTTGGTTTCGCGGGTCCAGCGGACCTCGTTGCTGACCAGGTCCATTTCCCAGCCACCCACCCGGGCCGCGCGGTTCGTGCGCTCCAGGAAGTCCTCGCTGCGCTTCAGCTCACGATGCAGGGCCTTGGCCTGGCCCACCTGGGCCATCAGCGTGCTGCGCTGCTCCAGCACCTGGGTGGTGACCCGGGCCAGATGCACCATCAATTCGCGCTGCGAGGGAGACAGAACGCCCGGCATCGGGTCGAGCAGGCACAGCGTTCCTATGCGCGCGCCATGCGCCGAGCCCAGCGAGATGCCCGCGTAGTGACGGATGCGCGGGCCGCCGGTCACCAGGGGATTGGTGGAGAAGCGAGGGTCCTGGCGCGCGTCCGGAATCTCGAACAGCGTGTCCTGCTGTATGGCATGGGTGCAGAATGAAATCTCGCGCGCGGTTTCGCTGACACCTTCCAGCCCGATGTTGGCCTTGAACCACTGGCGCTCGTCGGCAACAACTGAAATCAGAGCCATGGTCATGCCGGTTGCGGCACGCGCTGCGGCGACGATCGCATCGAAAACAGGCTCTGGTGGCGTGTCGAGCAGGTGCAGGCGGTCGAGTTCAAGCAGTCGTTCGGCTTCGTCCATGGCACTTTTCAGGGCGGGGTGGCGAGGGCGGCTTCGGCTGTCGGGCACTACGCTAGTGCGTACCACGTTATGTATCGCCAGCGTCGGGTGATGCCGGTGTGACGCGTTGGCATCAGCGTTTCGGTGGGCCGCACGTGGGTCGAGCCAAAACGTGACGGCGGTCGCGGACATGCAGCGCGTGTCGAACGACGGGGTAACGACGGGGTAGTGCCGGCCGCTGGCCGGCAACTTCGTGACGCCGGGGTACTGCAGATGCCGGCCAGCGGCCGGCACTACCGGTCGATTGGCCGGCAGGCGACGCAACGCGCAACGCACGCATCACGGGGCGTTCCGCCAGCAGCCGCAATGGTGGGCCGCATAGGCTGGGTAGTGCCGGCCGCTGGCCGGCAACTTCGTGACGCCGGGGTACTGCAGATGCCGGCCAGCGGCCGGCACTACCCCATCACACGACCAATGGCATCGGCCAGCAGGGCGCGCACCCGTTCCGGCGGCAGGTCGGGGTCGCGCACGGCGCGCATCGCCAGACCTTCCACCAGCAGCCGCAGCAGCAGGGTGCGGCCTGCAATCTGCTCTTCGTCCACGATCCGGCCCTGATCGACATCGCGCTGGCGCAGCCAGGCATGGATCGCGGCACTGGTCTGCTTGTCATGGGTGCGCAGCACCCCTGCCAGCATCGGGTCGCGATGCGCCTCGGCATTGATCTCTGCATACAGGGCCACGCTGGCGATGGCATTGCCGTGGATCGGCAGCACCTCGCCGCGTGCCCATTGCTGGTAGCACTCCAGCAGCCCATCAATCAGATCGGACGCCACCGGCATCTCGCTGATCGAGGCCTGGTCGTGGCGCAGCTGGCGCTCGATCAGGGCCAGGATCAGGGCGCGCTTGTTGGCGAAATAGCGGTACATCAGCCCCTGGCTGATCTCGGCCTCGGCAGCGATATCGCCGATCGAACCGGCATGGAAACCACGGGTGATGAAGCACTTCTGGGCGGCGTCGAGGATGCGCCGGCGCTGGGCTTCGGCATGGGCGGCGGCATGGGCGTCAGCGGGTGCGGCCAGGGCGGTTTTCGGCGTCATTGCATGAAGTCGGGGCGTCCAGAGGCGGGATAGTACGTCACAAAAGGTGTGAATGAACGGTCATTCATTTGTAATTCCCGCCTCCCAGACTGCGCCGGCCTTCTCCTTCCGCGAATGAGTCCGATGCGCCACGCCCTGCTGCACCGCCCGCTGCTCACCCTCGCCATTGCCGCCGCGCTGCCGGCACTGGCCCATGCCGAAGACAGTCCCAGTGCCGACGCCGAGGCATCCTCCGAGGCCGCGCGCACTGTCGTTGCCCTCGACCAGGTGATGGTGACCGCGCAGAAACGCGCCACCAACCTGCAGGAGACCCCGATCTCGGTATCGGTGGTCGATGCCGAAGCGCTGAAGGACCGCAGCGCGATTTCGCTGGGCAGCCTGTCCGATGGCTCCATCCCGTCGCTGCGGGTCACGCCGTTCGCTACCCGCAGTTCGGCGCTGAACATCGGCATCCGTGGCATCGGCGCCTCCGGCGACGCCAACCAGCCGGCCCGCGACGCCGGCGTCGGCATCTACGTCGACGGGGTGTTCATGGGCCGCGCACAGGGCCTGGGCAGCATGCTCTACGACGTGGAGCGTATTGAAGTACTGAAGGGGCCGCAGGGCACGCTGTTCGGCCGCAATACCGAAGGCGGCGCGGTGAGCATCGTGACCAAGGCGCCGACCGGCGAGTTTGGCGGCAACGTCAGCGCGGGCGTGTCCAACTTCAGCGGCTACAACAGTGCGCTGCACCTGGATCTGCCCAGGGTGGGCGATGTCAGCTTCAAGATCGACGCCGTGCAGGCCAAGCGTGGCGGCACCACCGACAACCCGATGCGCGGCGAGCGCGACTTCAACAGTTACGACAAGCGCGGCGCCCGCCTGAGCGCGCTGTGGCAGCCGAGCGATGACTTCTCGCTGCTGTACGCGTTCGATCGCTCCTACGACGCCACCACGCCGTACCACACCCAGGTGCTGGTGCCGGGCGCGTACCTCAGCCCGTTGCAGAAGGCCGGTGCCAGCCTGGATCGCCGCGACAGCGCGATCCTCGGTGGACCGCAGGAAGACAACATCGGGCGTACCAGCGGCCATCTGTTGAACCTGTCGTGGACGCTGAATGACAACCTGGAGCTGAAGTCGATCAGCTCATACCGTGAACTCACCCAGGGCCAGTTCGACATGGGCCTGGTCGATGCGATTTCCGCTTACGGTGGTGCAGGGACGCCGTTCGGTCGTTACAGCCTGGCGCAGGTCTACCAGCACCAGTACAGCCAGGAATTCCAGCTGATCGGCAATACCTCGCAGGTGCAGTTCCTCGGCGGAGCGTTCTACTACCACGAGACTGCCGGTGACAATGCGCAGACCCCGAACATGCTGGTCTGGGGGCCGGGTGGCAACAGCTACACCGTGAATCCGGCGACCAACCCGCTGGATCTCTCGCGGGTACGCATCGATCGCGCCAGCAAGGCCTGGACCGACAGCCTGGGCGTCTTCGGCCAGGCCACGTGGACCCCGGAAGCGATGCAGCGGCTGCACCTGACAGCGGGTGGCCGCTATACCCGCGATGACAAGAAGGGCAGCCTGTACATCGTCAATGGTGCGGCGACCAACCTTGCGTTCAAGGATCGCTGGAGCCGTTTCGACCCGATGGTCAATATCGCCTACGACCTCGGCGAGCACGCGATGGTCTATGCCAAGTACAGCACCGGCTTCAAGGCCGGCGGTGCCAACTCGCGCTCGACCAACTACAGCGCGTTCGGTCCTGAAGAAGTGACGGCCTATGAGCTGGGCTTCAAATCGCAGTTCTGGGACAACCGCGCGCGCCTGAACCTAGCGGTGTTCGATTCGACCATCGCGCACAAACAAATGGACTTCTCGCTGCCGTTCGACCCGAACAGTGGCGAGACCCGCACCACCATGGTCACCACCAATGCATTGAGCGATGGCAAGTCGCGCGGCGCGGAGCTGGAGTTCAACGTGATGCCGGTGGACAACCTCACTCTCGGCCTCAACTACGCCTATACGAAGATCGACGCGCAGACCGCGACGGACCCGTTCGGTGCAGGGGTGCAGGTAACGGTCCAGCCGCTGCTGGCGCCGAAGAACGCCGGCAGCCTGTCGGTCGACTACCTGGTGCCGTTCGCGAACTTCTCGGCACTGAAGCTCCATGTGGACGGCAACTGGTCCGATGGCTACTACACCAGCGAGTACGACCAGATGCTGACCGACAGCTCGTTCGTGGTGAACGCACGGGTGGCGCTGGTGGATGTGCCGGTCAACAGCACTGGCACCACCATGTCGTTCTCGTTGTGGGCACGCAACCTGCTCGATGAGCAGCACCTGTTCTACAAGATCAACAGCGCGGCGCTGGGCCAGAGCGGCATCTTCAACGACCCGCGTACCTTCGGCCTGGAAATGGCCGTCAACTTCTGATTCGAACGGAGAATTCCATGAAGCACCGCTCTACCGAACTTGTCCTGGCCCTGATGCTCAGCCTGCCGATGGCTGCGACGGCTGCTGCCGCTGATGCGCCGCAAGTCGCCGCCGCGAAGCCGACGGCCGTTGCGAACGTGAAGCCCGTCGCTGCCGATGCGCAGCGCGTGATCCCGCTGCAGGGCGCCTGGAACGTGCGTACCTTCGCCGGCCTGCAGGGCAGCCACGGTCCGATTCCGGCCGATGCGTTCGTGCGCACCGCAGACCTCGGCCGCCTCACCGATGCCGACCGTGATGCCCTGGCCGCGGCCGGCGTGAAGCTGGATATCGACCTGCGTACCGCCGATGAAGAGGCGCAGTCGCCGGACCTGCTGGCCAGGGATGATCGCTTTGCCTACCAGCGCATTTCGCTGATGGGCACCGAGAAGATGGACCTGCAGAAGATGATGACCAGTTTCCCGGATTCGCTGGGCGAAGCCTATGTGCAGTGGCTGGGCCACAGCCAGCCGCAGTTCAAGCAGGTGTTCCAGCGCATCGCCGCGCAGCAGGACGGTGCCGTGCTGTTCCATTGCACGGCCGGCAAGGATCGCACCGGCATCATCGCTGGCCTGCTGCTGGATCTGGCCGGCGTGCCGAAGTCCGAGATCGTGCACAACTACGCGATCTCCGCGCACTACCTGGAAGGGCAGCCAAAGGACAGCGCGATGAACGCGCAGATCATGGCGCTGGTCAAGCAGAACCCCGAGATCGCCCGCAAGATGGCCGGTATGGCCGGTACCGCACCGGACAACATGGAGCAGTTCCTGGCGGCGTTGCACAGCCAGTATGGTGGTGCGGAAGGGTACCTGAAGTCGATCGGGGTCAGCGAACAGGAGATCCAGCAGTTGAAGGTGCGGCTGGGGCAGGCCGGCTGAAGACTGCCAGGCTGAAGGCAGGTGCCGGACAGCCCGGCACCTGCCGAGCGTCATCACGGCTGCTGCGGTGCTACCAGGATGGCGGCATCCAGTACCGGGAATGTCTGCGGTGCCTGGCCGGACGATGCGACCAGGCGGATCTCCAGCGTGATCGTTCCCCCATCGGCGGCATTCAGTGCCTGCAGGGCCCCCAGTTTCTGCGGCAGCGGCACCGCGAACGTGGTTGGGTGGCTGTGATCCATCCCGGCCATGGTCGGCCCGAAGAACGATACGGTGCCGGCGTAGTACGGACTGTCGGCCGCCACGGAGGCGGTGCCCGCCGGTGCGTTGATCAGCACGTCGAACTCGCGCGTATTGTTCAAACCGCGTGGTCGCTCCAGGGTCACTTCGGCAATCAACTGGCGCGGGCCCGATGTGGTCAGGTGCGCGCGCACCGCCTCATTGGGGACAGCCACGCGGACGGCGCCATCGGAGCGTGTGCCGCGCACCAGCCGCACCGCACCGGCAGCTGCTGGCAGCGTGACCGCCTCCAGCATGTCGTTGCGGCGCGCGTAGACGTAGTCGTAGTCGAAGGCCGTGGTGGAGAAGAACGCGCTGGCCGGACGCTCGCCAACGGGCTTGCCCTGTGCATCGACGAAGAACCGGAACGGTTCGTTCATGAACTGACGCCGCTGGTCGACGTTGACGGGCATGATCGGCTTGCCGCGGGATTGCTGCAGCTGGTTCCACACATCCCACAGGCGGTCCATGTTGGCGTGGTGCAGGTAGAAGATCGGATCGAGTGGTGACAGGAAGTTGGTCATGTTGCCGTAGGGGCCGGGATCGACCGCGCCGACGCCACCGATGCAGTTGTGCACCTTGTTGTGCGGGAATCCTTCCAGTACCGAGAATTTCGTGGCGCCGTCAGGCTGCACCACGTGCGAGGCCGTACGTGAGCTGGTGAAGCTGCGGCTGACATCGTCGTTGTAGAACTCGACCGGCGACAGCCCCGCGTGGATGGTGTCGGGAGACACGGCCGAAGCGGTCTTTGCATCGAAGCCGGGATTCTCGCGCCAGAGGTAGCGGGCGCCGCAGGTGATCGCATAGGCCGCATTGCCCGAGATGCCGGTCTTTTCCGCGACGCTGTAGCCGGTCACATCGTTCCAGACATCGTCTGCAGTGAGGTAGCCGCGGAACTTGAGCTGGCCGCGTTGGCCTGCATCCAGCGTGTCCCAGTAGCGCTGCAACGCCGGGCGCATGAACCGGGTGAAGACCGCCAGGTTGCGCGTATACGGCGCATAGGCGCTGTCAGTGGGCGTCAATACGCCGTCGAACATCGCCGGGGGAATCCGTGGCAGCTCGGTCCAGTCCCAGTAGGGCATGGCGAACTGCGGATCACCGCTGAGCATACGGATGGTCTGTTCGAAGTAGCCGACATAGCCCCGGTGCCAGACATAGAACCACCAGTTGCCGTGCGGGCAGTCCATCAGATGCACGAAAGCGTTGCGGAACCAGTTGCGTGGATCGTCTGCCGGCAATGCCAGCATGGCCTTGATGCCACGCGCGTAGCTGGCCAGCATGCGCTGGCCTTCGGGGGTGGTGACGTTGTAGCGGTGGTAGCGTGCCTGTGCGGCCTTGCCGGCCGGCTCAGCACCGCTGGCCCAGGCCCCGGGTGCTACCAGTGACGCCAATGAAGCGCTGGCGGTGGTGGCAAGAAAATCACGACGTGTGTAGCGCATAGCCTTCCCCCTGGTGATTGGTTGAACCGCGTTGGGTTACAAATCACTGGCAGGACCGGCGGCAGCGTGGCGGCCGGCCCGACGGGGACATCCAGCCCCGCCGCTTCCACCGGCAGGTGCAACGATGGCAGGGGTGGAAGCGGCGGTAGTATAGGCATGGCAAACAGAGCTGATCTGCGAAGCAGGCCACAGTCGCAGGCGCGTACACATCCGCCCGGCTGAAGCTGTTCACCGTCGTCGTTGCGGCGTTGTCGATCAGCCAGGCATGGCCTGGCTCTACTGGTCGGGTTTCACCCTTGCCACCCGTTTCCGGTACTCGTACACGTTGTCACCGCGTATGCGCTTTTCCTCGGTGCCGGTGACCCGGCCCACCTGCTGGTCTGAACCGGTCACGGGCTGCGCCTCGATTTCGGTCTCGTGCTCGAAGGAATGCGATTTGTCGGTGTTGCGGTAATAGCGGTACAGCGCCCAGTACAGCGCGGTTGCGCCGGCCGGACCTGCCGCCAACAGCCAGAGGCCACTGTCGTCGCTCATGTCGATGCCACCAGGAAGGCAATTGCGAGGGCTTCAATGACGGTGCCGGTGGCAAGGGCCGCCAGCAGCATCTTCCATTGCTGCACGGGCACGCTGCCCATGGTTTCGCCGGTACGGCCGTTCACCGCGATGTAGTGCAGCATGCCGCCGTTCTTGCCAGGCTGATGGTACGAGTACAGCCAGACCGGCAGGTACATCGACACCCAGCGGGTGCCATGCACCTCCAGCTGTTCCTGCTCCCAGCGCACGCCGCGGTTGTAGCGCTTCACCGAGCCTTCCACCTGTGCGCGGGCAATCGACAGCAGCTGGTCTTCCAGCCGCGGCCGCAGCTTTTCCACATCCAGGTTGCGCTTCTCCGAAGTGAAGCCGGCCAGGTACGAGGCGTTCCACTTCACCGCGTTCTTGGTATCGAACGGCAGGATGGTGTTGATGATGTTGTTGGTGTTGGCGCGGGTATCCAGGTTGCCGCGCTCGGCCGAGGATTCCAGCGGAAGATCGTCGACCGTGAAATCGACCTGGCGTTCGACCTGGTAGACATCGGCGTCGTAGAGGGTGCGCTTGTTCTTCTCGCTGCCGACCGTGTACTCACGGGTCTTGATCTCGCCTTTGCCGGCCACCGCAGCGCTGACATTGCTGTCGACGATCATGTAGGGCAGGAACACGCCCACCACGTTTTCAGGGGTGAACTGGTCCTTGAACGCCTTCAGCGCGAACATCCGGCGCTTGTCGACGAACTGGCGGATGCGCGCGACCGCATCGTCCTTCTTGATGTGGAAGGGCAGCACCGCATCGGGTACCGCGCCATTGGCAATCTGCTCATTGACGCCGAAGACGTGGCGGCACCAGTGGCAGCGCGCCGTCATCGTGCTTTCGGTGTTGACCGTGACTTCTGCGCCACAGCCCGTGCACTTGAAGGTCATCAACGCCGAGGTGTCGGCATCGATGTCGCGTGCGCCGGAGGCGATGACGGTGCCGCGCAGCTGGTCGATGGCCTCGCCCAGCCCGAACTCCTCCTCGACGCGTGCGCCATGCCATTCGTGACGGCAGTACAGGCAGACCAGGATATCGGTACCGGCCTTGGGCCGGATGTCGGTGGCGCCGCACTTCGGGCAGCGGTTGAGGCCGTCCTTCAGCTCGCTGGCCGAAGTATCGATGGCCACAGGATCGGGCGCTTCCACTTCATCGCGGATGGCCTGTGGCAGTTTCGAGGTGTCCAGCGGGAAGCTGCCGGGCAGGGGAGGGACGTCCTGCGGCGAACCGGGCCCATCCAACGACGCCGCCGGCAAGGGCGGCGGCGTCGCGGGCGCGGATCCGGGCAGCGGCGGTGGGCCGTTTCGGGGATCGGACATGTTCGTTGTGCGTCCTGCTGTTACAGGCCCAGTGCCTTGGCTTTCAGGGCGTCATAGTCGCTCTGGGTGATCAGGCCCAGGTCCAGCATTTCCTTGGCCTTCTTCAGCTTGGCGACCGGGTCATCCGCGGCCGGAGTGACCGGCTGCTGCATGCCACCCACTCCGAACATGCCCGAGGCCATGCCGACGCCGACCAGGCCGGCCGCGCCGCCGTTCTCGCCGGCCGACTGGATGCCCTGGGCGACACTGGCCTGCAGGTTGGAATTGCCGCGCGAACCGGACAACGCATCGGCGCGCTGCACGGTCTTCAGCAGTTCGCGGGTATTGGCGTCGTATTCAATCGAGACGATAGCGGTCTTGACGATGGCCAGACCACGGTCGGACTTCCACTGGTAACCCTGTTCGACCGCAGCCGACAGGCTCTGCGCGAAGCCCAGCGAGTCCTGCTGCAGCTTGGTGATGCGGTTGCCCTTGCTCGGGTCGTTGGTATACAGGCTGAAGGCCGGCGCCAGCGAACCGACCACTTCATTGAACAGCTGGCTGGCCGCGGCGTTGTCCAGATCGGTGAAGTCGAACACCTGTCCCGGCTGCAGGTAGCTGGCCGGTACGAAGTTCTTCACGAACAGGATCGGGTCGACGATCTTCAGCGTGTACGAACCACGCGTGACCGCGCCGACCTGGGTATTGAGGAAGCCGTCGTCCCAGTAGATTTCCGATTGGGTGCCGAAGCGGTTATCCGGCAGTTCCTTCAGCGAGACGAAGTAGGCTGCCTGCTGCGAGCCGGGCTGGCCGCCGAACTTGAAGCGTTCCCAGCTCTGCTTGATGAAGGTGCTGACCAGGCCGTCGCCGGCGAAGATCGACTGCGAGTTCAGGTCGTCAGAGCGCCACTCGTAGCCGCCCGGTTCGGCGACGAACGCGGTGATCGCGCCGTCCTGGAACAGCAGCAGGCCATAGCCCTCCGGCACGATGATCTTCGAGCCGTTGGTGATGATGTTGGACGAGCCGCTGGTGTTGGAACCGCGGCCGGCATTGGTGCCCTGCGGCACCGCCGCGAACAGGGCCGCCGTGGACGGCAGGCCCGCCGGCACGGTGTAGAAGTCCTTCCACTGGTCGGCCAGCACACCGCCAACCGCACCCTTCACCGCCTGTACCAGACCCATGACCAACTCCCTGTGATTCGAGGGCAGGCACCATGCCTGCCGAGCTGGACTGAATATAGCAGTGGCCGGGGGCGGCTGTGGTGCCGGTGGGTGAATGCCGTCTCTGCCTTCGACCGCTTGTGCCGCGAATGGCTCAGCAGGTGCGGGCAGTAGATTGATCTGGCGTCAGGGCGCCCCACCGGGACATAATCAGCCTGCCTCGAGCGAGGCAATATGAAATTCAGAGTATCAACGGACGAACAGGGGGATTCATGGATGTTATTCGCGTTCTGGTTGAAGAGCCTTCCGAAGGCAATGTAAGAAACGGCCTGGCGTCGATGCGTTCGGGCATGGCACGTGTGGTTGAAGTAGGTGCCATGGAAATGGATGATAGTGTCCGGAAGATGGCCGAACATTTCTCGAAGATGCTGGAGGACGGCTTTTTGGCCTCGACTTCAGTCGTTGTGGATGAAATCGAACTTTCGTTGGCCGTAACCGCAAGCGGCGGCGTTGAGTTGCTCGGGAAGTTCTCTGCTGGGACCCAGGCGGGGCTTAAGCTCAAGCTCAAGCGGAAGGGCTGATGAGATGAGTACTGAGGCCAGCAGTTTCATCGAGCGTCGGAAGCGGGAGCAGGATCATCCTCTAGGCAAAGTGCGCCCGGAGCTGATCGCGGAGATTGCCGAGGAACTGGAACTACCTGCGGCAACTGGCTTGCCAGATGCCGCCTGTCGGGTGCAGATGGTTCTTCAGGATCTGCGGCCCGTGCTTCCAGAGTCCATCATCAGCCGCCTTGACGATGGTCGGATCTCAGCTGCGGAAATCTACGAGTACAACCCAGCCGTATACGTCCAAACGTTCCAGGACGGGAGTTACGGCATCGTGATGACATCAGCGCTCCCCGAGTATCTCTATCGGGTCGCAAGGCCTCTTTCCAGTGCGCTCATTCGCCTTGAAAGCAATCCTTCCAAGGGGCTTGAGCTCGACGAGTTGGCGCGCATCCTGGGCGAGATTGTCTGGTGGCAGTGCGAGGGTAGTTTCGGCCCTGACTACGAAATCTCAAAGCATCAGCGCGTCTATGCCAGCGAGCTCGCCATGCGTGCTCAGCGTTTTCTGGTTGCACATGAACTCGCGCATGTGATGTGCGACGTTGAGGATAAGCTGCGAGAGGCGCGGCCAGAAGCCGTCGGGCCTGTGGAGGAGGAGCTTGTTTGCGACTACATCGCGGTGCAGCTCTCGATGCACGCCAGTTCGGCGCGTGATGATGATCCGAATTTCCACATGCTCAACTATGCAGCTGCGGAGTTCGCGCTACAGTCGTGGTCCTTGCTGGAACGCTTGGGCGATCATGCGACTGATGCGGGCTCTCATCCTGCTCTCCCAGATCGGCTTGGGGCGATGCGACAGGCACTGCGCGATTGCTGTGAGGATGAAGCGACGTTCGAACAGATCGTATTGGTTGCAGATCTGATCGATCGTGCATTCGCCCGGGCTGCTGATCTGTTGCCAGACATCGAAGTGCGGTTCTCCGCCGACGCCGATGCTTTCGCATGCGACATCCATGCACTTCTTGATGAGTGCTCGCTCGAAGACGTCCCTGACTACTCCCGATTCCGGGAAGAGATCAGGCCCATTCTTGGGCGTGGCTATCCAGTAAAGCTCGTCGAGGCGGTGCTGAGTCCGGTGATCGATGGGTTCTTCCTCGCAAACCGATCGGGATCGCCTGAATTCTCTGATGAAGAGATCAAACGGCGCTTTCGCCGGATGAAGCTCCTCTATAGTCTGCAGGGCAATTATTCAAAGGCGATGGACACACTTCTGGAGTGTGTATTCAGTCGATACCGATAATGAGGGCAGGGCAGCCGTCCCGGCCATGCCGATGACTGGCTGGGACGAGTTGTTCAAGTAGCTACAACATGTACGGAATCTTGAACGCCAACGTGAAGTCCGGCGCATCCGGGGTCAACCCGATGCCCAGCAGCGTCACCAGCGTGGTGTGCTGGTTCAGCGCATAGGTCACGCCCAGGTTAAGTGATGCCGCATTGGCATCACTGCCGATTACCTTCATCCACTTGCCGCCCTGGAAGCGGGTGGAAGCGCGTGCGCTGATGCGGTCACTGAAGGACAGGCTCAGGCTGGTCCGCTCGTTGAATGCGAAGGCCACGCCTGCGCCGAAGTACACCGAGCCGCCCAGCTTCACATCGCCCGGGTTCACCGTGTCCGGATTACTGTCGATGTCGTTGAACCCACGCGGGATGGAGTGCACGTAGCCAATGTTGGCAAACAGGATGGCCGGGTCGGCGGTCTTCACCATCGACAGGCCCAGGTTGGCCTGCCATACGCCATTGCCAGTGGGTTGCTCGCGCGGCACGGCGAAGCGGATGTAGTCGTCGTCATCGCGCTCGATCACCTTCCAGTCCAGGCCGTAGGGTGCGCGCCCGGTGGGGGCGGTGACGCCGGCGGTAAGCACGGTCTCAGGACGCCAGCCGCGTTCGCCGAACAACCGGTAGTTCGCACTGAGCCCGATATCACCCAGGCCGTTGCCGTTGGTCTCTTCCTGTGCAATGGCGGCCGCTGCTCCGCCGGCGCCGCCCTTCTGGTATACGGTGCGCCGGGCCAGGTAAGGCACGTCCAGGTTGAGCGTCAGGTTCGGGCTGACACCCCAGCGGGCCGCCACGTTGTAGGTCAGCGAGTCGGACTCCACGTTCTCGATGGCGATATTGCCGAGGAAAATGGCGTCCAGCGCGAGGAAGCCGTTGAGGGTGAGCTGCTTGCGGTCGTAGCGGGCGTAGGTGAGGCTGTTCTCGATGGTGAAGCGGCGGGAGAACAGGGCCGATTGCTGTTGCTTCACGTCGTCCACGCTGCGCCGCGACTCCTGCTTGGCCTGTTGCGCCTCGGCGGCGGTACTGGCGTAGCCCTCGCTGCTCGGTGGGACCGCGGCGGCGGCCGCCTGCGCCAATGGCGCGGCCGGTGGGGCTGTGACCGGGCCAACCCGCCCGCTCAAGCGCGCCTGCATGGCCTGGACCTGCATGTCCAGTTCGCGCAACCGCCGCACTTCCTGTGCGTAGTTGGCCTTCAGCTGTTCCAGCTGGTTGGCCAGGGCCTGCACGTCAGCGCCATCGTCGGACGTCGGCGGTGCGGCAAGGGCGGTGCCCGCCAGCGCCGCCAGCGCCAACGGGGTGATCCTCATCAGGGTGTGCATGTTGGTGTCCTGCGTTGTGGAGCGTTTCCCCCAATGCCAGGCCCTGTTACTGGCCTGGCCCCATGCCGCGGTTCAACGCAATCGCCTGGGCCACGTTCTGGCTCAACGGCAGGTTGCTGCCCACGGCGTTGCGCACCAGCTCCAGCCGCAGCTGGTTACTGGCGATCTGGCCGTCACCGGCGAGGGCGATACCCTGGCCGACGCTGCCATTGCGGATCCACTGCTGCACCAGCCCCTGGCCATCCACCTGCAGCAGCAGGCGTGCCTGGTTGCCTTCCAGCATGGCGGTCGCGCTGGCGCCGGCCTGCTGCGCGGTGACGTTGCCTGCGCCATCAGAGAGAACGGCTGGCACGCCACCCTCGCGGACGGTCAGCGTGGTGACGTTGCGCGCGACATTGCCATCGCCGGCCACCTGCACGCTCTGCACCAGGCCGCTGGCGTTGGCCAGACCGCTGCTGTCGATGCTGCGTCCGTTGGTATCAGGCAGCGGCGCATCGGCTGCCGTGACATGCACGCTGGGTTGGAAACTCAGCTTCGGCGCGCCACCACCACGGAAGTCCATGCCCAGGGTGAGGCTGCCCTGCAGCGTCGCGCCGTTGCTGGTCTGCCACTGCGACACCATGGTGACCCCGAACCAAGCAACGTTGTTGCCACCCACGGTGTAGCGCCCCCGCATCAGGCTCAGTTCCGGGTCCTGAATTTCCTTCAGGCCGCGACCGGGAGCACCCTCTGCCG
Source organism: Stenotrophomonas sp. 86428_Sma (assembly GCF_056481585.1). Classification (NCBI taxonomy): domain Bacteria; kingdom Pseudomonadati; phylum Pseudomonadota; class Gammaproteobacteria; order Lysobacterales; family Lysobacteraceae; genus Stenotrophomonas; species Stenotrophomonas sp. 86428_Sma. The sequence goes on along the minus strand of NZ_CM151156.1, from coordinate 2,669,802 downwards.
CCTGCAGAGGCAGGGAAGGGAAGGCCAGCAGCAGAGCCATCATCATCGGTTGGCGGAACATGGTCGAACCTCCTTCAGAACAGGTCGGCGTGGCTGAAGCCGAAGTCGACCAGTTCGGCATCGGTGATCGGCCCTTGCCGCGCGTAGAGCGCGCGGGCGCTTGGCCGTTCGCTGGGTTGCAGAAGAGCGGTGTTGCGATCGAAGTCGCTGCCGATCACCACGAAGACCGCGCGCGATGGCCAGGCGGCCAGGAACTCCGGAAGGGCCAGGCTGCGGTTGCCCAGGATCGGGTCGGCCACTTCCACGATGCCGTTGCGCACCTGCTTGAGCACCACGAAATGGCGGAAACCGCGCACGTCCATCAACACCAGTCCTGGCACGCGAAGGGTGCGCAGTCGTGTTTCATCGATGCGGTAGCCCCGACCGCGCATGCCCAGCGATTCCACGTAGCGCTTGATGTCGAGCAGCGAGAAGCCGCGCTCGGCTACCAGAGCGGGATCGGAGACCCCCATCATTCCCTCGATCACCGTCGCCTCGTCGGTATCAAGGTGGTAGGCGTGGCGCAGGATGGTGGCCAGCGCGGCGGCCCCGCAGCTGTAATCGGTGTGCTGCCGCACCACGTTGCGGTAGCGCCGCTCCTGCATGCTCTCCACCTTCTGCTGCAGCAACGCGCCATTGGGCAATACGCCGCTGAAGCGCACCTCGCCCGCCCACGCGGAGGCGGTACCCAGCAACAACAGCATCGCCAGCAGGCGCATCGAGAGGCGGCAACGGCTCATCACGTTCTCCGGCAGCAGGGGGGAGCCCCTGTCCCAAGGGGGAGGAGGAACAGGGGCTCCCGGGGACCCGGCCATTGGCGGACGGCCGGGGTGTTGCGCTTACTCGCCGCTGCCGCCACCGCCGCCGGTGCTGGGCTGGGCGACGGCCAGGGCCAGGCTGTTGGCCTGCAGGTTGCCGGTGCCCGCAGCAACGTTCACGCCGATGTTGCCGGAGGCGCCGGAGAAGGCACTGCCGGACAACGCCGAGGTGTTGGTGGCGTTGACGTTCACCCAGCGCGTGGTGCTGACCGTGCCGCTGAGGCTGGCGTACAGATCGGCCACGCCCAGTTCGACGAACTGGCTGGTGCCACTCTCACGCGTATCGAAGCCCAGGCCGCCCACTCCCGGCCGGTTGGGGTTCATCGTGGCGTTCTGGATCTCGTTGTCCAGGTCGATGTGGCCGGTGCTGTTGCCACCCGGATGTGGCAGCTCGCCATTCCATGTATCCAGATAGTAGTTGGCCATCTGGTAGGCGTTGCCGGTGCCGCGGTAGGTGCCCGCGCCATAGGCCAGCGTCAGGCCGCTGACGCCGCCACGCATGCCGACCTGCACGGTATCCGTGTAGGACTGCACGAAGCCGGCATTGCTGACCGTGTTGCTGGTGGAGACCTGGTTGGAGCTGATGCTCGACTGCGCCACTGCGGTGGTCGCTACCGAGGCCGCGAGCGCGTTCTTCTGCTCGTTGTTGTTGCCCGAGGCGATGTTCACGCCGATGTTGCCCGAAGCACCACCGAAGGCGTTGCCGCCGAGACCTGCGGCGTTGGTGACGCCGGAGTTCATGGTGGCGTTGCCGAAGCCGGCCTGGTTGACGAACACCTCGGCGTCGGCCATGCCGAAGCTGAAGGACGCGTCGGCAGCGGACAGCGACGCGGCATTGTCCTGGGCGTTGTTGTCGCCCGACACCACGTTGAAGCCGAGGTTGCCCGAAGCGCCTGCACCGACACTGTCGCCGATGGAGGCACTGTTGGTGACCAGGCTGTTGCTGGTGACGTTGTTGCTGATCGACTGGCGGTTGTCGATCACGGCAATGGCCGCCGAGTCGAGGTCGATGTCGCCGGTGATGTTCGGGTCACCGGAGAAATTGATGTCGGTGCTCAGCCGCAGGTCCTTCTCCAGGTTCACGTCGACGCCGTGGTTGTTCTTTTCCTTGCGTTCGTCGGCCTGGATGTTGCTGTGTTTCTGCACATTGACATTGACGGTGCGGTTGCGTACGTCGTTGTCGGTGTGGTTGTGCGTGTCGTTGCGGGTTTCGCTGACGGTGTGGTTGTGATTGATGTTCGCGTTGGCGTTCTGGTTGTCCCAGCCATTGGCCGCAGCGGCGGTCGAGGCAGTGGCAATCGCCATGGCGAGCATGGTCTGTTTGACGGTCGCTTTCATGGTGCCCTCTCTCTCATCAGGTGGTGCATCGGTTGGGTGGTTGTCACGGGCGGTCCTGCACGACCAGGCCCAATACGTTGGCCGTGTCGTTGCCGTTGCCCGCGATCTGATTGAGTTGCAGGACCCCGTCGAATCCCCGCAGTGCGGTGCTGGCTACACCTGCGCTGCGGGTGCCCGTCGCGACGCCGTGACCGGTGTCGTCCCGCCCCCCTGCCAACGCGGAACCCTCGGCAGCCAAGGCCGTATCGTCGGTTTCGCGTATGCCCTGTCGGGCCAGCGTCGCGCTGACGACGTTGAGCGTCGTGTTGGCGATGCCGCTGGCCTGGTTGATGGATGCGATGCCACTGGCACCGGCCAGTGCGTCACCGCCAATGAATGCAGTGGCCTGCAGCGGTCCGGACAGCACGCGGTTGCCCTGCTGCAGCTGCCGCGCATTGATCGCGACATCGGCGCGATCACCCTTGGCGATACCCCGTAGGTTGGCCTGCACGTTGAGGTCGCCGGCGGCCTGGTTCACGGCGATGGCGCCATTTGTTCCGGCGAGTGCGTGGCCGTCGATGCGGGCCACGTCGAGATAGGCGAGCATGCCGCTGTAGTCATCGGCCCGGGTCGCCCAGGGCGCGGCAGCGAGCAGCAGAAGCAACCCGTGCAGCGCCTTCATTTTCCACCTGCCGGGGCCGTGCCCTGCAGCGGGAACTGGGCCAGTGCGCCGCGCACGGTATCGGCGATACCGCGGGTGCTGCTGCCGACCGCTCCGAGCGGCCCACTCATGGCACCCCCCAGATTGCTGCCGACCATGCCGTCGCCACTGCGGCCCAGCGTGCCGCCCAGGGCCTGCTGGGTGACCCGTTCAACGGTGGTGCCACCCGGCGCCGTGATGGACGCGGCCTGGCCGGCGCCCATGCCGGCATAGTCCTCATCGCTCAACTCGTCCATGCCGGTTGTTGTGCCGCCGGCACCCAATGCGGTGGCGATCTCGCGCTGCGGCTTCGGGTCGGCAATCAGCGCCATGCCCGGCGGTGCCATGCGATATGCCGGGCGCGCGGATACATCCCGCAGCAGGACGATCTCGCCCGGTTGTGCCTTCACGCCTTGGCGGGCGCCGGATGCGGATGCGCCCGCGCCAACCGACAGCAGGGCCACTGCCAGTGCTGCGGCCAGGCCGCGAATCAGGGTGGAGCCGTCCATGCCGATCTCCCGCGATGGGTGCGGCGGAACCACGCATCAACCGTGCCAACTTCGAAGTGCCCACCGGCCAATGTCGGCACCGTGCCGCACCTGACCGGGCTGCTGCCACGCTGTTACAGGCACGTCGTGGAATTGTTGGGATTTCGAAGCCCCAGGCACTGCAGGGCAAGGGCGGCGGGCGACTGTCGCATCCGTGTTACAGGTGGCGTCGCGGTCTGCAACGGTGCCGCTTCAGCCAGGAATTTCTTGACGCACTGCTCATTGCGCCGCCGTTTAGGGAAGCGCTAGGATCCGCCCAACAAAGGCCGCCCCGGTGGCCGTAGAGGTCCCGGCGGGGGGCGGCACGCCGGTGATTGCCTGACAGTCCGCCGACGGTGTCCGGATGCTGGGGGAAGCATGGCAGCGGTCCCGGAGGCTTCAACGTCACGTTGCGTGCTCTGGTTTGGCGAGCCGTTGGCGAACGAGCGCAGTGCGCTGGCGGCAGCAGGCTGGTATGTGCGCAGCATCCGTCCCGATCCCGCCATGGCGATTGGCCTGCGCGGGCGCGATCGCTTGCTTGCCGTGCTCGATCTGCGCCACCTCGATGCGGTCGCGCTGCAGCTGCTGGTACCGTGGATCGAGCAGCACCAGCATCTACCCTGGCTGGCGGTACTGCCACCGGGTGCCGGACCTGCTTCAGCGGCCTGGCTGCCGTTGCTGCAGCGATGCCGTGCCCGCTTCACGCTGCCGTTCGGCCTGCAGGATCTGGTCTGCGCAATGCGCCAGCAGTTCGACGCAGATGATCCGCCTGTCGACGCAACCTGCAGCGGGCAGGGACCGCACGCATTGATTGGTGAAAGCGCTGCGCTGCATGCGGTGCGCACGGTGCTGCACAAGTTCGCGCCGGTGGAGCTGCCGGTGCTGGTCACCGGCGAAACCGGTACAGGCAAGGAACTGGCCGCACATGCGCTGCATGCGTTGTCGGGGCGTGCTGGCAGGCCTTTCATTGCGGTGAACTGTGGTGCGATTCCGGCCAACCTGGTGCAGTCGGAGCTGTTCGGCCACGAACGTGGCTCGTTCACCGGTGCCGACAAGCGGCAGATCGGCGTGTTCGAATCCGCGCACGGCGGCACGGTGTTTCTGGACGAAGTCGGTGACCTGCCGTCGGAGGCACAGACCAGCCTGTTGCGTGTACTGCAGGAAGGCACCTTCGAGCGCGTCGGCAGCAGCCAGCCGTTGCGGGCGGATGTGAGAGTGCTGGCTGCCACCCACGTGGAACTGGAACACGCGGTGGCGCAGGGCCGGTTCCGCAGCGATCTCTACTACCGTCTGAACGTGCTGCGCCTGCTCATGCCACCATTGCGTGAGCGCGGTGCCGATGTGCAGCTGCTGGCCGAACACTTCCTGCGCTGTTTCCGGCAGCGCCACAGCGTGCGTGCACGCGGCTTTGCGCCGGCCGCACTGCAGGCCATGCGGCGTTTCGAATGGCCCGGCAACGTACGCGAACTGCTGAACCGTGTGCAGCGTGCAGCGATCATGGCCGAGGGCGAGCTGATCAGCGAGCGTGACCTGGAGCTGGGCGCATCGGTGGCGGTCCTGCCTGGGGCGATGCTGCACGATGCGCGGGGCCAGGCCGAGCGCGATGTGCTGCTGCAGACCCTGCGCCAGACCGGCTACAACGTTTCCGAGTGCGCGCGGCAGATGCAGATCTCGCGGGTGACGGTGTATCGCCTATGCCGCAAGCACCGGTTGGAGCTGCCTGCGCAGCGCTGATCAGCCGGCCGCCAGGTGCTTGAACAGGCGCAACGGCTTGCCCGTGACGCGCTCTATCACGCCCTTGGCTTCCAGGTCCAGCTGCACGGCCTTCAACCACCAGCCGGCGGTGGCGCCTGCCGGGAACAGGGCGGCGGGCAGGTGCGGCAGCAGCGCCTGCTTGGCCTGCGCAACGGTCAGGCCTGGCGGTTGCGCAGGCAGGGCCTGCAGCAAGGCATGGCGCATGGCGAGATACTTGGCACGATCCACGCGCTGGATGTGCCCGGGCGTGGTGATGCTCTCGATCTCGATCCGCTCGGGCTCAGACATGGCTATCTCCCGCGACTTCGATGCGTGGGCTGCGGAAGCCCATGGCGATCCACGCCTGCATCAACCGTGCATAGAACCGCAGCGACCGGGTCTGCAGGTTCGGCACATCGTCCGGAAGGACAGACGCATCAGGAAGATCACTGACCATCGTCCGCATCTCCACGGCGGGTCTTGCCGATGCGGGCCACAACAGGCCATACAGGCTCAGCCAATGGCCGCCACTGAACTCCAGGAACAGCGGCGTATTGCAGCAGCCCGCCAGGACGCGGCGGCTGCCGCCCCTGCTGGACAAGCGCAACGCACGCAGCATGGAATGTCCGGCGTCGATGCTGACGCGATCCTTGCGGTGCATTACGAAAAGCGTCTGGCCGTGCGGGCCCAGTACTTCGGGTGCTCGGGGCAGCGACTGCAGCATGGCGCCGGCCTTGCGGCAGCTGTCGCAGCAGCATTCGACGGTGGCAATGGGTTGGCCCGTGGCGGTCAGGCGGACCTGGCCGCAGGCGCAGGCAAGGGACTGTTGGGAGGGCATCTGCATTTTCTCCTGGGGTACTCATCCTCTCGACGAACCGGGGCGCCGGGAATCGACAACATCCGCCTTCAAGGGCGCTTCATCCGGTAGTGGATGCGGTACAGGTCCAACCCTGCACCGTCCGCACGCCGCGCCGAATAGGTCAACGTGCCGGGTTGCGAGCCATCCAGCATCGCGCCGTAGCTGTTGCCGGAGGTCTCGTTCAAGGGCGAGGGCAATGCATGGCCCGCGTCATAACGGCCTCCACGTTCGTAAGCAATGAACTGGCGCACCGGTGCGCTGCCGAAGTCGAGAGCGCGGGCAAAGACCACAGTACGGCCATCCCCGAGGAAGGTGGCATCGAACTCCTGCGCCGAGGTATTGAGGTCTCCGGGCAGTGGCCGCGCGGGCTGCGCCTCACCACGGACGATCGCTGCGACGTAGAGGTCATGGCCACCCGCACCGCCTGCACGATTGCTGGAGAACAGCAGCGTGGCTGCGTCTGGTGAGAGCATCGGCGCGAACTCATCGGCCGCGCTGTTCACTGCGGGGCCAAGATTGACCGGTTCCCCGAATCGGCCGTCGCTCCCCACGCTGACCCGATACAGATCGTCACCACCCTGGCCGCCTTCTCGATCCGAACAGAAATACACCACGCGGCCATCGGCGGAAAAGGCGGGATCGAAGTCACGTCCCGGCGTGTTGAACGGCACCGGCGTCGCCGGCCGCCAGCGCTGCCCATCGTTACGGGAGACCCAGATGTCATACCCACCCGGACCGCCGGGCCGGTTGCGGCTGAACCACAGTGCGGTCTTTCCGTCCGGGCTCAAGGTCAGTCGAATCTCGTCGTACTGCGTGGATGCAATGCCCGGAGCAAAGCGCTCGGCCGGGCCGACGATCTGCAGCACCCTGGATGGAGACGCGCCAGGCGATGCAGACACCAGCAGCATCACGGCCAGCAGCGCCTTCATGCCTGTCGCTCGAAGTCGCTGACCCAGTTGGTTTCCCAGCTGCGTCCACCATCGGTCGAGGCCGCCTGTTCCCAGCGCGCCGAACGCGGGGTAATGCGTGACCAGATCACCCGCGTCTGGATCGCTCGTCCGTCGTGCTGGTCCTCGCCGAAGAAGCGACCGACACCGGCCTCGAAACCACCGCGCAGCGGCGCGCCGATCCGGGTCGGTTCCCGGCCATCCAGCCACCAGCTCAGCCAGTGCCGCTCCGCCGCATTCCAGGCGCGGATGCCCATGCCTCGCAGCGGCGCTCCAGGCATGTCCATCAGGTTGTCACCCACGTTGCCGAATCCTCCCAGCACCGGCCAGTTGTGCAGGGTGCCGTCGAACGCGTCCCACGCATCGCTGCCTGCCAGCCGAGCGCGCAGGCGACGATGGCGCACATTCCAATGGCCCACCAGGAAATCAAAATCGCCCGGTACATCCGGCAGCTTCGGAAGCGGAGAGGGGACCGCAGCTGTGCGGCGGAACCAGTTGCGCCAGTTCACTTCCCAGTGCGCACCGGCATCGTCGGAGAACGCCTGTTCCCACCACGGCTCCTCGCCGTGGATGTCATGCCAACGGAACCAGACCTCGATGGGGCGCCCGTCGATCCGGTCGGTGCCGCGGAAGCTGCCGGCATCGCCCTTGAAAGCGCCGCGCACGGGGGCTTCGATATAGGCAGGGTTGCGGCCATCGATCCACCAGATCGACCACGTGGAAGACACCGGATCGAATGCACGCACGCCCAGGCCCCTGTAGGGGCCCGAAGGCAGCGCCATGATGTTGTCATCGATGGTGCCGAGCCCGCCCAAGGTCAGCCAGACCGCACTGGCGCCGGTGAAGGACTCCCAGCGAGTGTCACCTGCCAGGCGTTCCTGCAGGCGTTGGTGCCGGACCTGCCAGTTGCCCTGCAACCATTTCCAGTCTTCGCTGTGGCTGGCCAGGGCCCACCCGGAGGGCAGGGCGGCGGACGCGGCCGTGGCGGCCAGGGTGACCAGAAACTGCCGTCGATCCATATGCGTGATCCCTTACCGAAGGTGCCCCCATCGTTGCGGGTACGAAGGGGATTGACCACGCAGATATCGGGGCTCAGGCTAAGCCACACTTATGGTCACCCAACGCCAGCTGCCATCGCTTGCCGCCATCCGCGCCTTCGAGGCGGCGGCGCGGCTGGGCAGCTTCGCGCGTGCCGCCGAGGAGCTCGACACCACTGCGGCATCGGTGAGCTATCACGTGCGGCGGCTGGAGGCCCAGACCGGTACCTGCCTGTTCCTGCGCCACGCACAGCACGTGGAACTGACGGTGGTGGGTGCCAGCGTCGCGCGGGAAGCCACCCGGGCATTCGACGCACTACGCGCCAGCTTCATGCGCGCCGCTGGCATGGATGCGGCGCGACTGCGCCTGTCCGTACTGCCAACGCTGGGCACCAGTTGGTTGACGCCGCGGCTGGGTACGTTCCGCGCCCGCCATCGGCAGCTCCTGCTGGAACTGGATCTGTCGGCAGAGCCGCAGGATCTTGCCGCCGGCCACTTCGATGCCGCCATCCGCAACGGGAATGGCGAGTGGCCTGGGTTGCAGGCCACGCCCTTGTTCCCCAGCGTTTTCATGCCGTTGTGTGCGCCGGCGCTACTGCCGGCGGCCCGTGGGCTGGGCAGCACCACGCTGGAGATTCCCCTGCTCGGTCGGCCGGACTGGTGGGCCCTGTGGTTCGCCGCGCACGGGCACCTTCCACCGCCGGCACCAGGGAGTCTGGTCACGCCCTTCGCCGTCGAGCATCTGGATGTCGGTGCCGCGATCGCAGGGCAGGGCATCGCCATCGGTTCGCCGATCCTGTTCCAGGCCGAGCTGGAGAGCGGGCGCCTGGTGCAGGCGCATCCGGGTGTCGCCAGCGACGGTCGCAGCTTCTGGTTCGTGGCGCCCTCGGCGCGGAGTGGGAGCGCCAAGGTCATCGCATTCCGTGACTGGGTGGTCGAACAGGCCGCCGAGGCACGGCACGCAGCACGCCATCATCTGGCGCAAGCGGTGACGCCGTGAACCAGAGCCCCGAACTGCTGCGACGCCTGCTGCGTGCCAAGGACCGGATGGACCGGGCCAGCCATGAGGAATGGCCAGTCACACGCCTGGCCGAGGTCAGTGCGGTGTCGCCGGCGCACTTCGCCCGCTCGTTCAAGCAGGCATTCGGGTTGCCGCCGCACCGGTATCTTCTCAGCCGCCGCATCGAACGGGCCGTGGCGATGTTGCGTGACACCGACATGCCGGTCACCGAAATCGCCGTGCAGACCGGTTGGAGCAGCCTGGGCACCTTTGGCCGCATCTTCCGTGACATCACCGGTGACAGCCCGGGCAATGTGCGTGAGCGTGAGCGTGGAGGCCAGGCGGCGTCGACCAGCGTGCCGGAATGCCACGCACGTGCCGCACAGCGACCGGACCTTAAGATCGCAGTTTTGGAGAAGCGTCGCCGCGAGGCGGTTGCTAACGTGGACCCCACCTGAGGGAGGTCCCATGACGAACACTGTGAACACGGTCGGCCTGTATGTGCGCGACCAGGATGAGGCGCTCGCGTTCTATGTCGGCAAGCTCGGCTTCGAAGTGCATACCGATGTACGCAACGGCAGCTACCGCTGGCTGACGGTACGCAGCCCGGGCCAGGACGGTTTCCAGCTGGGCCTGTTCGTGCCTGGCCCGCCCACCCACGATGCGGCCACCGCGCTTTCGCTGCAGCAGCTGGTGGCCAAGGGCGCAATGCCGCCGCTGGTGCTGGCCGTGGATGACTGCCAGGCGTGCTACACGCAATGGCTGGCGCTGGGCGTGGAATTCACCCAGGAGCCGATCGAGCGCTATGGCGCCGTGGACGCCGGATTCCGCGATCCATCAGGCAATGGCTGGAAGATGATCGAAGCCCGCTCCGAGACGAGGCGCCGGCAATGAGCCGCGGTGGCTGGGCACGGCCCGTGCACCGTTGGACCTCGATCGTGTTCACCCTGGCGGTGATCGCCAACTTCGTAGTGCGCGCGATGGGACAGGGCGAGCCTGCGGCGTGGCTCACCTACTCGCCGTTGCCACCCCTGTTCCTGCAACTGTTCACCGGCCTTTACCTGTTCGTGCTGCACTACGCCGGAAGGCGCCGCAGCGCCGCACTCGGCGCTACGGGCTGAGGCAAGGTCAGGCGACCGCGTCGACCGCATGGGCGGCAAGCAGGGCGGGCAGGTCTTCCATGCGCTGGAAGATCACCTGTGCACCCGCTGCACGCAGGGCCTCCGGCGTACTGTGGTGCGGACCGCCTTCACTGAAGCCGAACACGGTTGCGCCAGCGGCCACACCGGCCGTTGCACCGGTAACAGTGTCCTCGATCACCGCGCAACGCTTCGGGTCCACGCCCAGCGCAGCGGCGGCGGCCAGATAGACATCCGGATGCGGCTTGGTGTGCGGCATGTCCTGGCCGCTGAACACGTGGGCCCCGAAGGCATCAAGGATGCCGACCTTGCCCAGCTGCAGCTTCACCTTGTGCAGATCGGCGCCGGACGCGCATGCAATCCGGCCGTCGGTGAGCACCGCGATCGCACGCACCGCCTCGGGCGCACCCTGGATGGCAACCAGGTCACGTTCCAACGCGCGGTTGCGCTGCTGGCGGAACTCTTCCAGCCATTCCTCGGTGAACGGCTTGCCGGTGCGTTCTTCGATCAGGCCGGCCAGATGGGCCACGGACTGGCCCAGGAACACCTCACCGGCCTGCGCCGGGGTCAGCGGCCAGCCGCGCTCGGTCAGCATTTCCGAAAGCACGCGGGCGACCAGCGGCTCGGAATCAACGAGTACGCCATCGCAGTCGAACAGCACGGCATCGAAGGGGAAACGGGACATCTACAGCTCCTTGAAACAACAGCCATGGGGGCGATCAGCGGGTATTTTCCCACGGTGGAGACGGAACGAACGCCTCGACCAGCGCATCCACTGTGGCACGCACCTTGGGAGCAAGGTCGCGGGTGGTAGGCCAGAGCGCATGCAGGGGCGCGCCCGCGCTACCCGAGGCAGGGAATACGGCCACCAGTGCGCCGCTGCGCAGCGCGTCCCCCACCAGCCAGGTGGTCGCTTCTGCAATGCCCAGCCCGGCCAGCAATGCGCTACGCAGCGCATCGCCGTCACTGATGCGGTGGCGCCCTTCAATGCGGTGCTGGACAAGCCCGCCGGAGCCGTCCGGCACCGTCCAGGGTAGCGCGTGCCCCTGCCGGCCGAAGGTGATGCAGTCGTGTCCGGCAAGATCCTCGGCGCGCACCGGGACGCCACGTGCCGCCAGGTATCCGGGTGCAGCGCATATCACGGCATGCTGGCGGCCGAGCGCCCGGGCAGAGAGCGAGCTGCTGTCGTCAAGCGGCCCCAGGCGGACGGCCAGATCGACGTTTTCCTCGAGCAGATCAACCCTGCGGTCGGTGAAGCTGACATCGAGCTGCAGCCGCGAATGGCGTTGCGCCAGTCCGATCAGTACCGGCATCACCCAGCGCTGCCCGAACGCTACCGGCAGGCTGACCCGCAACAGGCCGGAAACCTCTTGCCGCCGCGACGCTGCGTTGGATTCGGCTTCGTCCAGTTCGGCCAGGATGCGCCGGCAGACCTGGTAGAACTCGGCGCCCTCGACAGTGAGCGCCAGCCTGCGCGTGGTGCGATCCAGCAACCGGGTGCCCAGTCGCCGCTCCAGCGTGGCCACACTCTTGCCAACGGCCGATTTGCTCAGCCCCATGCGCAGACCGGCTGCGGTGAAGCTGCCGGCGTCCACGGCCTGGACGAACACACTGATGCCCTGCAGGCGCGCCGCACTGTAGCTGGTCATATGCGTCAATTGGGGAATTTATGGATTCAGTGTATCGACAATATCCCGTCACTGAACACCTCAATGCGTCAATAGACTTTCCTGGCGCACTTCCGCGCGCCAATGAGTGATTTCCCATGTCTGTTTCGACCATAAAGGTCTGGGAGCTCGATGCCCCGGGCCTTGCTCACCTGCGCTGCGTACGGCGCCCCATTCCCAGGCCAGGCCCTGGTGAGGTACTGGTCAAGGTCGGTGCCGTGTCGCTCAACTACCGCGATCGCCTGGTGATCGACGGCGGACTGTTGTCCGGTCCGCTGCCACACCCGTTTGTTCCCGCTTCGGACATGGCCGGCGTCATTGTCGAAACCGGAAGCCCAGCGCGACGCTTCAGCGTTGACCAGCGGGTGATGGGCAATTTCTGGACGCAGTGGCTCGATGGCGCGCCTCCGCCCGAGATGCTGCAGCACGGACTGTCCCTGGGCGGTCCGCTGCCGGGCGTGCTGGCGGAGTATGTGGTGCTGCCGGAGGACGTGGCAGTCGCTACGCCCCCCTCGTTGTCTGACCTGCAGGCCAGCACGTTGCCGGTGGCGGCGCTGACGGCCTGGTTTGCACTGGTCGAGGCCGGCCAACTCGCTCCTGGCCAGACCGTGCTTGTGCAGGGGACCGGTGGTGTTTCCTTGTTCGGGCTGCAGTTCGCCCAGCGGCTGGGAGCCCGGGTAATCGTGACTTCACGCAGTGACAGCAAGCTTGCCCTTGCAGAACGGCTGGGTGCATGGGCGTCGATCAACACGCGGCAACATCCTGCATGGGGCGCGCGAGCGATGGAGCTGAGCGGAGGGCAGGGCGTCGATCATGTGCTTGAGCTGCTCGGAGGCGGCAACCTCGCCCAGAGCGTGGAGGCGCTCGCAGTGGGCGGGCACATCCTGCAGATCGGCTTCCTCGAGGATCCCGACCTGCACATGCCGGCGGTTCCTCTCATGCTGCGCCGCGCGACGCTGAAGGGGGTTTCGGTTGGCCATCGCCAGGCCTTCGAGGCGATGAACGTCTTCATCGAACGCGAGCGCCTGCAGCCTGTCATCGACAGCGTGCATCCGTTCGCCGGCCTGCCTGCGGCACTGGCAGCACTGCAGCAGGGGCCGTTCGGCAAAGTGGTGGTGCAGGTGGCAGAGCACTGAATCCAAGTGCGCCGTACCTGTCCAGGCGAAGTGCGCCTGTGCGGCCGGAATCGCGACCGCACGGGCGTCCTGGCGGATCAGCCCAGATCACAGCCCGCCGGCTGCGGCCAGGTGGTGGCCGGCAGCATGTTCTTCAACGAAGCGGGCGCGTTGATCGCCACATAGCTGGCGCCCAGCAGCTCCTCCAGGTCGGCGATGGTCACCAGATAGCTGTCGAGGCTGCCCAGATTGGCTTCGTTGGGAATGATCCAGCTGATCGCCTTGGCGGTGCCGGTGTTCGGGTCACGGGTGATGATGGTCTTCCAGAAGAACTCCGGCGTCGGGATGCCGTGGCTGGAAAGGAAGTAGTCGTTGGAGGCGTCGCCGTAGACCACGCCACCATAGACATCCACCGGCGCGATGTCGCGGTAGCACTCGGCCACGTTCTCGGCCTTCACCCAGACGCCCTGATTGAAGCTGGAAACCTGCGGAACGATGTTGGTCATGTAGTTGGCGCGACGGATGTAGGTCGCGTTGTAGTCCATGTGGTTGGAGGTCACCAGATGGCCGCGGTCATAGCCGCTGCGGATGCTGGCATACGACGCGGTGCTGTTCTGGCCGAGGCAGCCGGCCGGCAGGTCCGGGTCTTTGTAGAAGCTGGACGGGCGCGCGGCGGAGCCGGTGTCGGCGGTGAGCGTGTATTCGTAGCGGGTGGCGCTGTGGATGCTGCAGTCGTAGGTGAGCACGAAGCCGCCCTTGTTGAGGGTGACGACCTGGGCCTGGGCGGCACCGGCGAAGGTACTGAGGACGAACGCGAAGAAGAAACCTGCAAGGCGCATTGCGATTCTCCAGCAGAAGTTCAGGGCGCAGCCGTCCGCTACGACCGGGCCGGAGCGAGGTCATGTGAGGACACTGCGTAGTCGGGTAGTGCGGAATGCGTGGGACGTGACCGCGATGACAGGGCCGCGGAGGCCGTGCGGTGTCGTAAGCGTCACAAGCTGTCGTCTTTCGGTCAATGGCGAAACGACGAAGCTGTGACAGCGCGCAAGCACTGGAGATGTGTCAGATCATGTGGCGCGTGGATGAAACGCAGGCGTGCTAGGACGCCGCGCTGCCTGCAGCGGTGGTCAGGGGTTCGTCTTCAACATGTAGTCGCCCTTGCGTGTTCCCGGCACCAGCGACCATCCCGGCTTCAGGCTCAGCGACCACCCCGGCCCCTCCAGTGGCGGTTCAGCACTTGCCGGGGCCTGCACGAATACGACCTTCCAGTCGCTCTGCAGCAACGCACCGTCGGTGACATCCAGGCTGCCCCAGATGTCGGACAGCCGCATTGCTGGATACACCATGCCTTGGCCTGGCAACGGCTGCATGGTGTTGGGATCGAACTGGATGCGCATGTTGCGCAGATCCAGGCGCACGACCGGGCCTGTCACGAAGCGCGCACGGTTGTGTTCCAGCTGCGCAAGGCGCTGCTGCTCGCGCAGCGTTTCGGCTTCGTGCAGCTCCGGCCCGTCATAGCGCGCGGCAGCCGCTCCCAGCGCGGTCGCGTCCAGCTGCAATGGGGCCTGCGTCACTTCGGCCAGACGCGTGCCGAGATCGCGAGCCTGGTGGGCGAGGTCGCCGCGCCAGCCAGGTGCCGCCTGGTCCAGCAGCAGGCCATAGGCCGGGCCGGTGGCATAGGCGAAAGAGCGGACGAAGCTGCGATCACCCACGTGTGCGCGAAGGTCATGCAGTGCCGCCTGGATACGTGTCGACGGCGTCGGATTGCCGACGAACACGCCGGTGTACTCGGCCAGGCCCTCGTTCAATTCCAGCGCCGCTTCTTCCTGCGCAGCCGCAGGGAACCGGCGGTAGCGCTCGGCGCGGAATGCGAGCGCGTCCGTCATCGCAGTGTGCTGCGCTACTGCATCGGTGGATTCGAGTGCGTCCGCAAGCGCGCGCCATTCCAGCTGCAGCCAGTAGCGTCCTTCAAGCGTATCGAGGTGTTCGTTTCCACCTGCCGCCGGTGCGATGATGGGCAGCGCCGGCTGCAGGCGATGGAACATTTCGTGAGCCAGCAGCGTGCTGCGTCGGGACGCGTCCTGCGGCAATGGCCAGAGCAGCTGCGTCCAGCGTGTGCCGGACCAGTCCACGGCGGTGTTGGCGACGATCGCATCAGACGGAAGCTGGCCTGCGAACACATTGCCGCGCTCCTTCAGCGCACCTTGTGCGTCTGACTGCGAGGCGATGACCTGCCGGCTCTTTGGATCCACCAGCATCATCGGCCCGCACAGGGATTGACCCCACAATCGACCCCGGTCTCCGTTGCAGAGCTGTTCGGCGCGCCGGAAGACCTCGCGGGCCGCCGCATCGGAGAACGCCTGCTCGTTGGCCATCACGGTTCGTTGCGCACATAGCGCCAGTACAGCGAAGAGCAGGAAGCGTGACCTCATGACGTCCATTCATCCTTGGGGCCCAGCTCTCATAGCATCGATCCCATAGGCCGGCAATGCAGCAAACGTCATGTTGCGTCGCAAGGTGCCACCCACCATTCGCACTGGTACGGTCCAACCCGTTGCACCACCACCGACGGGGACAGACGACGATGCGCAAGGTATTGCTGCTGTTGATCCTGCTGACCGGACTGGCGCCCACCGCCTGGGCCGCTACGGTCAAGACCACCCACCGGACCATTCCCAGCTGGGATGGAACGCCTCTCGGGGCCTTCGTCATCGAACCGCAGGACGCGGGCAGCGGGCGCTATCCACTGCTGGTGATGCCCAGCAGTTGGGCGGTACCCAGCGTGGAGTATGTGGGGGTGGCGCAGTCGCTGGCGCGGCGCGGCTATGTGGTGATCAGCTACAGTTCGCGGGGTTTCTGGGAGTCTGGCGGCAGCATCGACATCGCAGGGCCAGCCACCGTCGAAGATGTCAGCGCCCTGATTGATTGGGCGCTGGACAACACCCGGGCCGATCCCGCCCGGATCGGCGTTTCGGGCATCTCCTACGGCGCAGGCACCAGCCTGCTGGCGGCGGCGCGCGATCCACGCATCAAGGCCGTGGCGGCGCTGAGTGGCTGGGCCGATCTGCAGGCCTCGCTGTACAGCAACGACACCCCCAGCGCGCAGGGCATCGCCTTGCTGGTGGCAGCCGGCCTGGCCACCGGCCGCCCGGGACCGGAACTGACGACCATCAATCGCAATGTACTGGTCGGCAACTACCAGGGCGCGGTGGATTCGCTGTTGCCGGTGGCGGCGCAGCGCAGCCCCGGGGCCAGCATCGATGAGATCAACGCCAACCAGCCAGCGGTGTTCCTCGCCAACGCCTTCAACGACAGCCTGTTCCCGCCGGGCCAGCTGGTCGATTTCTTCACCCGGTTGAAAGGCCCCAAGCAGTTGCAGTTGCGCCACGGCGATCATGCGCTCAACGAAGCCTTTGGCGCTCTGGGTGTTCCCAACGAGGTCTACGATTCGGTGGGCGACTGGTTCGACCATTACCTCAAGGGTGAAGCCAATGGCATCGACCGCCAGCCTGCAGTACAGCTGAAATCGCAGAAGGGCAGCTGGAGTACCTATCCGAACTGGCAGGCGACCAATGCCGGCGCTGTCAGCTATGCGCTGAGCGCACCCAAAGGGCTTCTGCTGCCCACGGGCGGCCTCGTCGCGAGCGGCAGCAGCACCGGCTGGAGTTACCGGATCGGCAGCGGGCTGCTGACCGCCGCCAATTCCGGCGTGGCGATGGCCTCCGGTGCATTGCAGATGATCAACCTGCCGCCCGGTGCCTATGTGCCCTTCGTGGGCCGCAACGCCGCAGGTGTCTGGCAGGGGCCGATCCAGTGGAGTGCGCAGCGCCTGGATGGAACGCCGGAGGTACGCTTGACCGTCACGCCCAGCCGCGCCAACACCACGCTGTACGCCTACCTGTACGCCGAGGATGTGCTGGGCAACGGCCAGCTGATCAGCCACAAGCCCTATACGCTGCGTGGTGCCACGCCGGGGCAGGCGAAGACCATCGACCTGCGGTTGGAAGCCAGCAGCTGGAACCTTCCGGCCGGCAGCCGCCTGACCCTGGTGGTGGACACCGTGGACCTGCGGTACGCGGGCATCAGCCAGCTGGGTGGCACGGTGACTTTCAGTTCGCCGGCCAATGCGCCATCAGTGTTGAAGGTGCCGTTGCATTGATGGAAGGCCGCGCCCGTTGCGGCGGGCGCGGTACGTCAGGCAGTAGAACTGCGAGACTGGCGTTTGTTCCGGGGAAGGGAAGAATCCATGGTCATTGCATGGCTGTTGCTCGGTGCAGCGCTTGCGGCACCTACCGCGCAAGGCGCGCCGATCGACTGGTCGGATACGCTGTTGAAGGATCTGGACGCTGCCGACGCCGCCATGCGCGGCAGCCATCCGGGCGCCGTGGACCTGCGCAATCCTGGTTTCGGCGCACAGCTGGACGATGCCCTGGCGCTTGCACGCTCGCGCGCGGAACGGGTCGCCAGCTACCCGGGCTACTGGTGGGCGATGAAGGGCTATGCGGCCTCCTTCAATGATGGCCATGTCAGCCTCAATGCGCTTGCCGATGCTCCCGATCTTCCAACGCAGTGGCCCGGCTTCCTGACCGGCTTCGATGGCGACGCACAGGTGGTCATGACCGTGGATGGTGGTCCGGGCCATCCGCCGCTGGGGGCTCGAATGCTGGCCTGCGATGGCATCGATGCGCAGACGCTGGCTGTACGCCGGGTGGGTGACTTCAACGGGCGCTGGAACCTGCAGGCCAGCCGCATCCAGGGTGGCGGTGAAGTGCTGCTCGAACAGGGCAATCCTTACGTGCCTGCATTGCGTACCTGCGTTTTCCAGGTGGGCGGACGCGAGACATCCTATGCACTGCGGTGGCAGCCGCTGCAGGCAGCACAGCGCAAGGAGCGCTTGGCTGATACCCGGCGCAGCTTCCGTCCCCCCAACGGCTGGCACGCGATGCCCGATGGCAGTTACTGGATCACCACCAGCAGCTTCAATGCCGACCCTGCGGAGCAGAACTTCAAGGAACTGACCGCGCTGCTTGAACAGCTTGCTCCGCAAGCCGAAGGGCTGCAGCAGGCACCGACGGTGGTGCTGGACGTGCGTGGCAACACTGGCGGTGCTTCGCAATGGAGCATCGAACTGGCGCGATTGATCTGGGGCCGGGCCGCTGTCGACGCGCTGCCCGACCGCAGCTGGGTAGAGTGGCGGACCTCGGAGGGCAACATCGCCCAGCTTCGCGGCTTCCTGCAGAAGCTGGAACAGGCGCCCGACGCGTCGCCTGAGCTGCGTCGCATGCTGGAATCGGTGACGGCAGGCATGGCGCAGGCTCGCGGCCGGGGTGAGGCTTTGTGGCGCGAGCCATCCGAGGCCAGCGCAGATCCAGCATTCGCCGCAAGCCAGGCCGGACCTGTGCGCAAGGGCAGGGTCCTGGTTGTGGCCGATGCTTCCTGTGGCTCGGCCTGCCTGGATGCATTGGACCTCTGGAAGCGGCTGGGCGCGGTGCAGGTGGGCGTCGAGACCTCCGCCGACAGTCTGTACATGGACGTGCGGCCGGAGCGGTTGCCCAGCGGGCTGGCCAGGATCTCGGTGCCGATGAAGGTGTTCCGTGGGCGGGTACGTGGTTCGAATGAACCGCACGTGCCCGATCATCGCTATACGGGCGACATGCGCGACACCCGGGCGCTGGAAGCGTGGCTGCTGACGCTGTAGGTGCGCGCAGGACCTCGTGCAGGGCTGAATTCCGCAGGAGAGGATCGCATGAACATCCCGCCACCCAGCGCTGCCAGGCCGCCATCGCGGGCAGGAGCCTTCCGTCGTTGGATGCTGACACCCGGTGCATTGCTCGGCGTGGCGCTGCTGATGTACATGGTCGGCGTACGTGTACCGCTGGCCAGGCTGAGCGGCCTGTAGGGCGGAGCGAGATCAGCGCCGGACGTCAAACTGCTCGCTCTCCAGCAGCGCCCAGACCTCGGCCTCGCGCACGGGACTGAAGTCTCCGGGAATGGAGTGCTTCAGCGCACCTGCCGCCAGACCGAAGCGCACGGTGCTCTCTGCATCGAATCCGGACGCCAGCCCGTGCAGGATGCCTGCCGCGAACGCATCGCCGCCGCCGATGCGATCAACGATACCGGGCAATGGCCGCGAGGGAGCCTGCGCACGGGTACCGTCGCGTCCCAACAGCAGCGCGCCCAGGATGTGATGATCTGCACTCACCACGTCGCGCTGGGTGCAGGCCAGCCACTGCAGGTGCGGGAGGGCCGCGAACGCGGCCGCTGCAGCCGCCTCGGTCCGCGCGATGGGGCTGTCCTCGGCGAAGCGCAGTCCCAGCACCAGTTCGATATCGCGATGGTCGGCAAAGACGATATCCGCCTCTGCGAAGAGCTCCCGCAGGATGGCGGCGGCGTTGCCGCCCCAACGCTGCCAGAGCGAAGGTCGGTAGTTGCCGTCGAAGGACACACGCACGCCTGACCTGCGTGCGGCCCGTGCAGCGCTCAAGACGGATTCGGCCACATTGGCGCCCAGCGCCGGACTGACGCCGGAAAGGTGCAGCCACTGCGCATCACGAAACAGCGTTGGCCAGTCATGGTCGGCAAGTGCAGTGTTGGCGAATGCCGAACCTGCCCGGTCATACACCACTTCACTGGCGCGCTGCAGCGCGCCGGTGGCCAGGAAATACAGGCCCATGCGGTCTCGGTCGACTTCACGCACACCTGCCACGCCCACACCATGCCGCCGCAGCTCGGCCACGGCATGCCGGCCCAGCGCGTTGCCGGGCACCGTACTGACCATCTGCACATCGTGGCCGAAACAGGCCAGTGAGACCGCCACATTGGCCTCGGCGCCCCCCACGTGGACCTGCAGCTGCGGTGTCTGCAGCAGCAGTTCACGACCGGGTGCGCCCAGGCGCAGCAGCAGTTCACCGAAACAAACGACGCGGCTCATCGGTTCTCTCTCATTCGGTGGGGGTACAGCCCAGCATGCGCAGATCGATGGCATCGGCCATGCGCCGGTAGCCTTCGTCATTGGGGTGCAGGTGGTCGCGGGTGATGTCGTTGGGCAACGATTCCACGGCCTTCGGGTCACGCAGCGCGGCATCGAAATCGATGATGCCATCGAACCCGGTCTTCCCACCGCGTGCCCACTGGTTGATCGAGGTGCGGGTCGCTGCGGACACGGGCTCGTAGCGCTCGGAACCACCGAATGGGGTCAACGTACCCAGCCAGGCGCGGATGCCGTGCGCATGCAGTCGCGCTGCAACCTGCTGATAGCCCAGCAGCATGTCCGCCGCACTGCGTCCAGGCAGCGGCTGCGTGCCACCACCGTGGCGGATGTCATTGATGCCCTCGAACAGGATGACCTGATCGGCATCGGCCACCGCGATCACATCGCGATCCAATCGTGACAGGGCGCTGTGGCTGCGGCCATGGTCAAGCAGCTTGTTGCCGCTGATGCCCTGATTGAGTACCACGAACCGGTTCGGGCAGGCTTGCTGCAGGCGCTGCGCCAATCGCTCCGGCCACTGGTTGAAGGTTCCGCGACGGGCGGTGGCACCTTCCGTGATGGAATCGCCGAGTGCCACGATCACCTGGGGACGATCAGCGCGCTGCACCATCACGGCCGAGAACACGTTCTGCTGGTAGCTCAGCCGCATGCTGTCGGCAACCGATGTCTGCCTGCCGTCCGCTACCCGCACTTCGGTGCGGCGCACGGCGGGATGGGTAGGCTGCGGGAAGTAGGCCGTTACGCTGATCTCCTGCAGCGCTGCCACCGGCATCGGTACCGGGTCGCTCAGCAGCGCGGCACCCACCGGCACCTCGATGACCGCGCGGCCATCCACCGTTACCGGCAGAGGGGCGGAATCGCCGTTTTTCACTCCTGCGCGCAGGTCCTCGACCCGTAACGGCGCCGTGCCGAGTTCGTTGCTGATGCGCAGCCGCAACGCGTCGCCACGGCTGCCGATGCGCATGTCCTGGCGCACGGTCTGCGCGGCGAACTGTACGGGGGCCTCGGCGGTGCCATCCTTGCGGTCAGGTGCCGGCGAGGCGGTCCACGCGGTGACCCAGACCGGTGCGGCCAACGCGCCAGGGGCGGCCGCGGCGGAACAGATCGTCAATGAAAGCAGGAGCGTCCAGCGCTGCATGGTCAGGATTCCAGTCAGGAGAAGTAGGTGCCGCCGTTGACGTCCAGATTCGCACCGGTGATGAACGCCGCCGCATCCGAGGCCAGGAATACAGCAGCGTCGGCAGCTTCGTCCGGTGCCCCTTGGCGGCGCAGCGGGGTAGCGCCGGCAACCGCCGTGCGCACTTCCGGCTTGGTGAACTCGTCATGGAAACGGGTGGCGATCATGCCGCAGCACAGTGCATTCACGCGGATGCCCTTCGGCCCCAGCTCCTTGGCCATGGCACGGGTGAAGGTCATTACTGCCGCCTTGGCGGTGGCATAGATCGACGCGCCAGGGCCGCCACCATCACGACCTGCCTGCGAGGCGAAGTTGACGATGGCCGCGCCGTCGCGCATGTGTGGCACCACCGCGTGCGTGGTCAGGTAGGTCGAGGTCAGATTCAGGTCCATCACGGCGTGGAAAAACGCCGGGTCGATGTCGGCCAGCGGCCGACGCTGCACCATGCCACCGGCCACGTTCACCAGCAGGTCGATACGCTCGCCGAACGCGGCCTGTACCGCAGCGACCAGGCCGGCCACGGCGGCGGCATCGGTGACGTCGGCGCGATGCACGATGGCCTGGCCACCGGCCGCCTGGATCTGTGCCAGCGTTTCCTGGGCACTGGCTTCATCATGGGCGTAGTTGATGCAGACGCGTGCACCGGCGGCAGCCAGTTTGATCGAAACGGCGCGGCCGATATCGCGGCCACCACCGGTGACAATGGCCACCTTGTCCTGGAACGACATGCGGAAAACTCCTTGGTTTGCGGGGGAATGGATGTACTTGGAAAAGAAGGAGACCCAGGCTCAGCCGCCGCGACGGTCGAGCTTCTGGATAGGTCCGGTCCACCACCACAGCGCAGCCAGCGACAGCGGCACCAGCGCGGCAACGAGGATGAAGATCGGGGCGTAGGAGTGGCGGGTCAGCACCGGCACCAGCCAGGTGGTGATCAAGGTGCCGGCGACCGCCGCCAGGCCACCCAGGCCTGCCAGCGTGCCCACCGAACGGCCGTCGAACAGGTCGCCGGGCAGGGTCTGGATGTTGCCGATGGCTACCTGGAAGCCGAACAGCACCGCAGCGATCGCCAGCACCGCCAGCAGCGGCTGGTTGGCCAGCACAGCACCCAGCAGGGCAGGGGCCATGATCACGCACCCCAGGGTGATGGCCAGCTTGCGGGCGCGGTCCACGCTGTGTCCGGCGCGGATCATGCGACCCGACAGCCAGCCGCCACTGAGGCTGCCCAGCATCGCGCCGACGAAGGGTACCCAGGCGAAAAGGCCGATCTGCTTGATGTCGAAGCCGAAGGTTTCAGCGAGATAGATCGGCAGCCAGGATACGAAAAGCCACCAGATAGGATCCAGCAGGAAGCGGCAGGCGAGCATGCCCCAGCTCTGGCGATGGGCCAGCAGCTCGCGCACGCTGGCTTTGGGCGCCGCCTCTATCTGTTGCCCGGCCTGGTCTTGCTGGATCAGTCGGCGCTCGGCATCGCTCACCCACGGATGCTTGTCCGGCCCGGCGCGGTAGACAAACAGCCACGGCAGCAGCCACAGGAAGCCGATCGCACCGACCAGCACGAAGGTGCCGCGCCAGCCCAGCCACAGATAGAGGCCGGCGATGGCGGGTGCGGAGACGATCGCGCCGATCGACGCACCCGCGTTGAACACGCCCTGCGCCAACGCGCGTTCGCGCGCAGGGAACCACTCGGCATTGGCCTTGACCGCGCCGGGCCACGCACCCGCTTCGCTGATGCCGAGCATCGCCCTTACCAGGCTGAAGGAGAGCATCGAATGGGTGATCGAGTGCAGCGCGATCGAGATCGACCACACGCTGATCGACAGGGCGAAGCCCAGGCGCGTGCCGATCATGTCGAACAGGCGACCGAACAGGAACTGGCCGGCGGCGTAGAACAGCATGAACACCGTTACCAGCAGGGCATAGTCGTCCTTGGTCGCGCCTACTTCCCTGGCGATTTCCGGCCACATCACCGCCAGTGCATTGCGGTCGATGTAGTTGATGACCGTAGCGACGGCGATCAGGCCCACGATCAACCAGCGCACTGCTGAACGCACCGGCACCTTGCGCAGGTTGGCCACCACGGCAGGGCCGTTCATTTTCCGTCACCCTTGCTGCGGTCCATGCGTGCATGGCTGCCGCTCCAGCGGTAGGCATGGCCGTCCACGGTCACGCTGTGCTCGCCCTTGGCGCTGCTGTCGTCGGCCACGCCGAGGGCGATGCGTGCACCGCTGGCCAGGCGCAGTTCGATCACCTCTGCATCGCTGCCCCGGCTGCGCACGATGTCCTTGATGCGGCTGTCCGCGCCGTGCACGTACTCGGCGGTGCCGTTGTACTCGCCATGCGGCTCCAGCACACTGAAGAAGGTCACGTCCTTCTGGCCTTCCACGCGCTGCAGCAGGGCCGGTTCACGGCGCAGGTTGAACTCGGGATCGTTGGCACCACTTTCCACCAGCAGCGCCTGTGCCGGCGCACTGCTGCCGAAGCGGTAGGTGTAGAAGCGCCCATCCAGCAGCCACGCCAGCGAACGCGATTCGCTGCCGGGCGTGCTGCGTGCATCCAGCCACAGGTGCTGGTAGCCGTTGTCCTTGCCCAGCACCGGGCGCTGGGTGGGGAAGTGTTCTGCCTCGAAGCCGGTGGTGACGATGTGGCCCTTGAAGTGCAGCGGCAGGTCGTAGCGCGCGGCCTTGTCGCCGTGCACCTGCAGCAGGTCCAGCACCACCGGCAGGCCCAAGTCGGGATGGCGCAGCAGCGCCTGGGTGCGGGTGAACACCACGCCGGGGTAGGCATCGCGCATGGTCGCCGAGGCAACCTGGGTATCGGCATCGGCCTGGAAGAAGCGCACCTGCGGGGCATGCTCCTCGCCGCGCTTCCAGTCGCCCTTGAAGTGGCTCTGTTCGTCCACCACCAGGGTGTTGTGGGCCACGGTCTGTTTGGCCCAGCTGCGGTTCTCGGCCAGGTAGATGCCCCCCCGCTTGGCTTCCACGTTGAGGAAGCGGGCAGCGCCGTAGTCAGTCACCACCGGATTGCCGTTGTCGTAGAACAGCCAGTTGAGTTTGTCGAAGTGGCCATGGCCCATGCCCTGCATCGTGTCCTTCTGCACCAGCGCCTGGCCGCGTTCGCCGTTTATGCGCAGGATCGCCAGGCCACCGCGGTCGCCGTCCGGGCCATCGCGCAGCAGCATCGGATGGTAATCGAAGGGCTTGGCCTGGTTGGCGGCCAGTGCTTGCGCCACCTGTAGTCCCTCGGGGGACAACAGCAGGCGTTTCTGCTGCTGGGCCACCGACAACAGGCGGTCGTCACCGGTGCGCGCATAGGCAATGCCGATACCGGCCACCAGTTCCTCGGTATCGATGCCCTTGTCCAGGATGGCATCGTTGATCGGGAAGAACAGGCCGTCATAGCTGGACTGCACCAGCACATCCACCGCCTTCAGCAGCACGCCGTCGCGGCGCGCGAAGATCCTGCGCTGCGGCTCGTTGCGTTCGATGGCGTTGGCGAACAGCAGGAACGGTGCCAGTGCGTAGCGCTGGTAGTACGGGCCTTCCTCGTAATAGCCATCGGGCGAGAACAGCAGGTCGATCTGGCGAAGGAAGCCGAACTGATCGTTCTTCTGGCTGCCGCGCAACGATTTCTCCACCAGCTCAGGGTCGCGCAGCACGTAGCCGGTCATGCCAGTGGCGGCCACCGCCCAGGTGGCGTGGTTGTGGATCTGGTCGTAGTTCTTCGGCTCGCTGACGAGGAACTCAGCCATCGGCCGGAACACCTTCGATTCGATGGTGTCGCGGTCCTCGGCGGACAGCGCGTCGCGGATCGCGTCGTAGCCCTGGATGGCATTGACCAGCCACACCGAATCGTTGAGCACCTGCCAGAACACGCGGCCTGGAATCTGTCCGCGGCCTTCGGGGTGCGGGCCCAGGGTGGGGTAGAGCCTGGCGTACTGCAGCAGCATGTCGCGCGCGTAGTCGACATAGACCTTGTCGCCGGTCAGCCGGTACAGGGTGCCGGCCGCCATCAGGGCCTGGTAGTTGCGCTTGTGCTGTTCATGGGTGCGGCCGCCGCCCTTGTCCTTCGGTACCGGCACGTCGATGCCGGCCTTCATCATCTTCTTCAGCGATTTTTCCGTGCGCGCCTGTTCCTTGGCGAACCACGGGTAGCGGCCGCCTTCGCTGGCCATCCGCTGCCACTGCGCTGCGGTCACCAGCACCGGCGCGGTGTCGGCCTGCCTCGCTGCGGCAGCGGGGGCTGCGAACAGCGGCGCGGCCGGCAGCAGGGCAAAGGGGGTGGCCAGGGCCAGGGAGACGAACAGCGGCTGCAACCTCATCGATCAACTCCATTGCGGGTGCGTGACAGGGCAACTTCGCCCACCTTGGGATACCAGTTGACGCCGGTCGCCTCGCGCGCGGTCATCGCCAGGGCAGGATCGGCGCCCACGGCGGGCAGCGCAGGCGCGGCCACCCACAATCCGCTGGCAGCCTGCTGCAGGCTGACGCCACGCCCCTCTACGCCGCCCGGGAATACGGTGCTGGCTGCCGGTGACTGCACGTTGCCACTGAAGTCGATGCCGGCCAGCGAACTGGCGGCATTCGGCGGGTTCCTGCTGGTGCGGTTGACGATCAGGTTGGCGCTGAAGCGGCTGTTGCTGGCGGCGACCACGATGCCCTTGGCCTCATCATGGCCGACGCCGAAACTGATCTTCGCCACGTCCACGAAGGTATTGCGGCTGATCGTGGCATTCACCACCGGCGCATAGCCGGACAGCGGCGGATCGGCCTGCGCGTCCATCACCGCCAGCGCGGAACGGTTGCTGGAGCCGGCCAGTCGTTCGAAGTAATTGTTGCTGACGGTCTGGTCGGCATTGATGATGCGCACGCCGCCGGTGCCGGTCTTGTCGTCGCCCAGGAACACGTTGTCGATCACCCGGTTGCCGTTGCCATGGCGTAGCGTGAGCGCGCCGGCCGAACGGTAGAACACGTTGCCGCGGTAGGTATTGCCGCCGGACTTGTTGCTGATGATCTCGGTCTCGCCGTCGCAGCCTTCGAACCAGTTGTTCTCCACCGTACTGTTGGAATCGCTCAACGAAGTGTCGCTGGTGCCGACGCGGAGGGTTTCGCCGCCGTTGACGCCCAGCGCCGGGCGCGGTCCGAACCAGTTGTGGTCGATGCGGTGCTGGTTGTCCAGGCCCTGGGTGGCATCGCGCACCACCACTACCGTGGGCCCGGCGTTGGTCTTGCCGCGCAGCTGGCTGTGATCCAACCGGTTGTTGCTGCCATACAGCGATACCCAGTAGTCCTGGTCGCTGGCATCGGGGTTGGTGTAGTCATCGATCACCAGGCCGGTCACCCGGCTGTGGCGGGCCACCGCCTTGCTGGATTCGCGGAACGCCACCACCGCATCACCCGGCGTATAGCCGTTGCGGAACACCAGGTTGGACACCTGCAGGTAGCTGCCCGCCAGGCGCAGGTCCGAACGTCCGCTGAGGACGACCTTGCCGGCGGTCTGCGCGCGCAACACGATCGGCGCGGCTGCCGTGCCCTGGCCTTTCAGCAGCAACCGCGCGTCGGTCCAGGTGCCGTCAGCCAACACGATCTCATCGCCGGGCTGCAGCGCCGAGGCGGCGGTCGTGAACTCAGCGACATCGTGGACGAGCCAGCTGGCTGCACTTGCCGCTGAAGTGGTCAGGCACATGGTCAGACCAGTGGTCAGGCAAAACAGTGATGGATTGCGGAGCGGATGTCGAGCAAGCGGACGAATGCGCATGAAATCCTTCCAGAGGCGGCCGTGCCGTCGTTTCAGGGTGGGTCTGCATACCACTTTCGAGTCCGTTGTAAGCCAGCTTTCGCGCAAAGTCATGCTGCATGAGCACATTAAATTGCGTTCAACTGGTATGGATCAAAGGCATTTGAACGTTCACATACCAATTGGTTGACATTTTCATCTCGCCGTGCCGAAGCTGCGTCCCACGCCTGGCATGCAGGCGATCCTTTGGGAGGAGGAAACCATGCGGCGACCCGCCGGAGCAGTGCACAGCATCTCGTTGTCCCCCACACCCCTGATCGTGGCGCTGCTTGCCGTGCTGGCAGGCATGCCCGCGGCCCAGGCGCAGTCCAGCAAGGACGCGTCAGGGCAGGATCCCACCACGCTGGACCAGGTGCGGGTCACCGGCATCCGCGAATCAATGCAGAGTTCGATCAACAAGAAGCGCGACGACACGGTCATCGCCGACGTGCTCTCGGCCGATGACATCGGCGACCTGCCGGCACCGTCGCTGGCCGATGCGATCGAGACCTTGACCGGCGCCGCCTCGACCCGCGACAAGACCGGCGCCTCGGAGATCTCGATCCGTGGCCTGGGCGCCTTCCTCAGCAGCACCAACTTCAATGGCCGCGAGATCACCAACGGCAGCGGCGACCGCTCGGTGAACTTCAACATGTTCCCGGCCGAGCTGATCAATACGGTGGCCATCTACAAGACCCAGCGCGCCGACATCATCGAAGGCGGCGTGGCCGGCACCATCGGCCTGGAAACAGTGCGCCCACTGGAGTACGGCAAGCGTGCAGTGCAGCTGGACCTGCGCGGCAGCTGGGCGGAGTACGACAGCAAGTACCGTGACAAGGACGGCATCGGCTATCGCGGCACCGCCAGCTACATCGATCAGTTCGAGTTCGGCAACGGGCAGAAGCTGGGCATCTCGCTGGGCTTCCAGCGCCTGGACGGCACCGATCCGGAAGAGAGCATTACCAGCGGTTCCACCTGGTATGCCTGCGATGGCACGCAGAACGTGGGCAATGCCAACTGCAACGAAGTGTCCGCGCAGGCCATCGCCAACGGCGCGCCGTACTACCTGGTGCCGAGCAGCCGCATCTACCGGCTCAAGCAGGAGCGCAACGACCGGCAGAGCGAGTTCGCCGCGCTGCAGTGGCGGCCCAATGACGTGGTCGAGCTGAATGTCGACTTCGAGCACACCGAGCGCAACTGGTATGAGAACCGCAGCGATCTGAGCCTGTCCAACGCACGACGCGGCATCACCCAGCGCGAGGTTGACGAAGACGGTATCGTGCGCCACCTGCACGGCAGCACCTCGATTGATTCCACCTCCAACCGCTACTGGCGTGGCGAGGAATACACCGGGGGTGGCCTGAACCTGATCCTGCGCCCGACCCCGGCCTGGGAGCTGTCTACCGATCTTTCCTACTCGCACACCAATCGCCTCGACAGCGAGCGCATGACGCGCCTGCGCGCCAACCAGCGCGACGTCAACAATGCCGTCGTGCCCGGTATCAGCAGTGGTGCCACCGGCTACGTGGACTATGACTGGGACTGGCACGGCGAAGTGCCCAGTGTTGCCCTGGCGCCGAACTTCGACCCCAACAACTGGGACGCCTATACGGGGGCGGCGCGGGTGACCTCCAGCGCCACCGAGAATGACCACAGGATCAAGGCCGGCCGCTTCGATGCCAGCTTCATGCCGGAGTCCGGTTTCTTCACCCGCATCAAGGGCGGCGTGCGCGCCAGCCAGGCCGACTACCGCCTGCGCGACAACACCCTGGTAACCGACTACGACCAGCGCGTGGCGGCCGACAAAGCGAAGATCATCGCCGCCAACCAGGCCTGCCGTGCACCCTTCCCGCAGGATGACTTCATGGATGCCGCCAGCGGCAACACGATCTCCTCGTGGGCGTACTTCGATCCGAACTGCCTGTACCAGTCGTTCCGCGGCAGCCTCGACAGCGGGCTGGATCCGGGTTTCCAGGATCCGAACAATGTCGATATCACCGAGAAGACACGCGCGCTCTATCTGATGGGTGAGTTCAGCAGCACCCTGTTCGGCTTGCCGGTGACCGGCAACCTCGGCCTGCGCTGGGTCAAGACCGATGTTCGTTCTGAAGGCGTGCGTACCGGGCTGCGCATCGAGGACAACGGTGACGGGACGATCCGCCTGCAACCCACCGGCGAGTACAGCACGCAGGTGTTCAAGGCGGGCAACGACAAGCTGCTGCCCAGCCTCAACGCGGCCTTCGAGCTGCGCCCGGACGTGTTGCTGCGGGTCGGTGCATATCGCGCGATGTCACGGCCGGACATTGCCGCGCTGGGTGCCGGGCGCACCATCAACGTGAGCAGTGATGCCACCTACGGCAACCTGGCCGACGCGCTGGATGACATCAGCGCCAGCGGCAACCCCGCCGCGCAGCCGCTGATGTCCTGGAACGGCGACCTTTCCCTGGAGTGGTACCCGAACCCGGACACGATGCTGGCCGGCGCGGTGTACTGGAAGCAGTTCAACGGCGGCACCGCCACTGCGCTGGTGCCTGAGACCTACACCATCGACGGCCAGAGCGTGACCGTGCCGGTGCGGCAGCAGGTAACCACCGACGAGAACAGCACGCTGACCGGCTTCGAGCTGACCGCCACCCATCGACTGTCGTACCTGCCCAAGCCGTTCGACGGGCTGGGTTTCAAGATGAGCTACAACTACGCCGATGCCGACTATCAGACCCAGGACTCGCGACTGGGCGAGCAGCTGGCCAGCGATGGCACGATCATTCCGGCCATCGTGCCACCGGCTGGCCTGAGTGGTTTCTCGCGGCACGTGCTGTCCGGCTCGATCTACTGGGACGTCGGGCGCTTCAACATCCAGGCCATCGGCAAGTTCCGCTCGCACTACTACCAGGACTTCACCGGCAACACCGCGCAGCAGAACCGCTACTACGATGACAACACCAGCGTGGACCTGCGCCTGCGCTACCGGGTGAACAAGCAGTTGTCGCTGTCGCTGGAGCTGATGAACCTGACCAACGAGCCGCGCGTGGCCTACCAGCCGCTTTATGGGAACTTCCGCGAAGTGGTGACCTACGGGCGGCGTGCGTATTTCGGTGTACGATACAAGTTCTGAACAGGGCGGCGCGGCCAGTGGTCGCGCCGTCGCTCCAACCGGACCCTTGCCGGCCGCGGTGGCAGGGCAGGGACCCGGAAGGAATCGCCAAGGGTCAGCCGCATGTCCGCCAACCGCCTTTACCAGACCATCGCTGCCAAGCTCCGCAAGCTGATCGAGGACGGCGAATTTCCGCCGGGCTCGCGGCTGCCGGGCGAGCGTGAGCTGGCCGAACGGTTCGGTGTCAGCCGGGTCACCATCCGCGAAGCCGAGATCGCACTGGAAGCGCAGGGCTGGATCGCCATCCGCATCGGCTCGGGCGTGCATGTGAAACCGCGCCCGACGCAGGCGTCCGGCGGGCTGCCGGATGTCAGCGCCTTCGACCTCACCGCCGCCCGCGCGGTATTCGAGGCCGAGGCCGCCGCTCTGGCTGCCAGCAATCTGGATGATGCCGGCATTGCCGAGCTGCAGGCGTTGGCCGAAGCGCTGTGCCGTCGCGACCTGAGTGACGCGGAAGCCGGCGAGTACGACCGCCGTTTCCACCTGGCCATCGCACGGCTTTCCGGCAACCCGGTGGTGGAATTCTTCGTGCAGCAGATCTGGCGCATGCGCAGCGAACTGCCGCGGGTGACCGAGGTCTATGCCCGGGTCTGCCATGATGATGGCGCCAGCCGTGCGGACGAGCACATGGCGATCTTCGAAGCCCTGCGCGCGCGTGATCCGGTGGCCGCGCGCAATGCGATGCGCCATCACTTCCAGCGCCTGTTCGAAGCCATGCTGCAGGCGACCGAAAGCCAGGCGCTGGAGGAGATCCGCCGCCGTACGCAGCAGGACCGCGAACGGTTCATGGCAACGACGCGGATCTGAGCGCCGCGTTCAACACAATCGGCGCTGCGACCTTCAGCAGGGCAGCTCGCGCTCGAAGCCTGATGGATATGAGAAATGGGCATGACTGCGCCGATGCCCAGCCTGTCCGCAATGCCTACACTGCCCGCGGGTCATAGACGGCCCGTTGAGAAAGCTGCATACACACAAGGAGCAGGGCATGAAGTTCTCGCTGTTGGGCGCGGCGCTGCCATTGGTGCTGGCACTGAGTGGAGTCCCCGGTGGGGGCGTCAATGCAGGACCGATCGCGGGCACGGCGACCGCCACTGTAGTTGCGAAGGCCACGTACGCGCCGGATTCGCTGGAAGCCGGTTACATCGTCGATTGGATCAAACGGAATTCGCCCGCCTACGCGCCGGCGTTGCAGACGGGCGAACTGGCCATCTCGCACAGCTATCAGTCTGCTGGCAGCCTGAAGCCGGCCGGTGCGGCGGGCCCGCCTGTTCCATTGCCTGCACGCGGTGTGGAGGGCGAGGTCATCTCGATCTCCAATACCTTGCCGAGCGGTGCTTCCGAGTCGTGGACATACCGATGGTCGAGTGGGTCGTGGAAGCTGATCAAGTACAGCTTTGATGCATGCCAGGGCCCGGCCAGCATCGGTGCGAAGGGATCCGGCACGGAGATCGCTGCGAAGGGACCCTGCATCGACTGAGGGTGACCGGTCCTGGCAGAACTGAACCAGGCCTGCTGCAGAGCAGTGGTGCCCCGGGAGATCATCATCCCGGGGCGCCGCTTCATACCTTGGCGTGCCCTGCATCGTGTCCTTCGAGCATTGACCTCGGCGATCGGGCGGAGATCACCCACGGCCCGAGCCAGTCGCTGGGTCATGCAACCCACGCAGCTTCTTCTTGTTGATCTTGCCCACGCTGGTCCGCTCGATCGATTCCACGAAACTGACCCGTTCCGGAATCGCATACCGTGAGATGTCCCCTGAGCGGCTTCGCGCAGCGACCAGTTCGATGATCTCCGCTTCGGTCACCTCACTGCCAGGCTGCCTGACCACCAGCGGCAACGGCCGCTCGCCCCATTTCGTGTCGGCGATGCCGATCACCGCGACTTCGCTGACCGCCGGATGCAGGGCGATGATGTCCTCCAGGGCGAGCGAGGAGATCCACTCACCGCCGGTCTTGATCACATCCTTGATCCGGTCGGTCACCCTCAGGTAGCCGTATTCATCGATGTTGCCGATGTCCCCGGTATGCAGATAGCCTCCTGCCCACAGTGCTGCAGATGCATCCGGATCGTGCAGGTAGCCCTGGGTGAGCCAGGGGGCGCGCGCCACCACTTCACCGGTGGCGATGCCATCATGGGCGACATCGCCCATGTCCGGGTCGACGATGCGCAGGTCCACCAGCGGCACCGGAATGCCGGCCTTGGTGCGCAGTGACAGCACCTCGTCGGCATCGGTCACGCTGTCCACGTCGATCTGGGCGATGGTCAGCAGAGGGCAGGTCTCGGACATGCCATAGCCGCCGAAGATGTCGATGCCCCGCGCCAGTGCGCGCTGCGCCAGGGCACGGGGCAGGGCGGCACCGCCGATGATCACCTTCCAGCCCTCCAGGTCGGTCTGCGCGGCGTCCGGGTGCTCCAGCAGCATGTGCAGGATGGTTGGCACGCAGTGCGAGAAGGTCACCTTTTCGCGGGCGATCAACGCCAGCAGTTTCGCAGGCAGGTAGCGCCCCGGATAGACCTGCCTGATGCCCATCGCGGTAGCCACGTAGGGCAGGCCCCACGCGTGCACATGGAACATCGGGGTGATGGGCATGTAGACATCGTCACGATGCAGGCGGCCTTGACGGGGTGCACCGCCAAGCGCGGCCATCGCCGCCAGCGAATGCAACACCAGCTGCCGGTGGCTGAAATACACGCCCTTGGGCAACCCGGTGGTTCCAGTGGTGTAGAACACCGTGGCACGGGCGTTCTCGTCGAAGTCCGGGAAGCGGACGATCGGCGTGGCATCGCGCAACCCCGCTTCGTACTCGGTGGCGAAGCCTGGCGGCAGCGGACCGCCTGCATCGTCCAGCAGGATGCGCGTGCGCAGGTCCGGCAGCTGCTCGTCGATGGCGTCCAGCAGCGGCAGGAACTCGCGGTTGGCCAGGATCACCCGCGCCCCGCTGTGGTTCAGCGTGTAGGCGATCTGCTCTGGGGCCAGGCGCACGTTCACCATCATCAGCACCGCACCGATCATCGGCACGGCGAAGTAGGCCTCCAGGTAGCGGTTGCTGTCCCAGTCCATCACCGCCACCGTGTCGCCGTGGCCGACTCCCAGCGAGGTCAACAGGCCGGCCAGCTGGCCGATGCGCGCCTGCAGGGTGCGGTAGTCGAATCGGACCTGGTCGCCGTAGACGATTTCCTGTTCAGGGCTCACCGCCAGCGGCATCAGCAGCAGCTGCTTGATCAGCAGTGGATAGGCATTGGCATCGGGAGTGGGGGCAGATGACATGGCATTTCCTCGTGGGCGGCGTTGCGGTCGCCGGCCTTCTCCGCACCACACTAGC
Organism: Stenotrophomonas sp. 86428_Sma; assembly: GCF_056481585.1. Classification (NCBI taxonomy): domain Bacteria; kingdom Pseudomonadati; phylum Pseudomonadota; class Gammaproteobacteria; order Lysobacterales; family Lysobacteraceae; genus Stenotrophomonas; species Stenotrophomonas sp. 86428_Sma. The sequence goes on along the minus strand of NZ_CM151156.1, from coordinate 2,636,486 downwards.
AAGCCCTTCCTGCTGCACCAGCGTACCTAGGTACCTGTTCCCGCGCGCACCCGATTTGATAATCTCGCCAGGACATGCCCACCCTGCTCATCGCCGACGATCACCCTTTGTTCCGCGCGGCACTGCATCGCGCGGCGGAAGAGGCGGTCGCCGATCTGCAGATCAGCGAAGCTGATTCGCTGGACAGCGTGCTGGAGGTGATCGAGAACCAGTCGATCGATCTGATGCTGCTGGACCTGCACATGCCGGGCAACCACGGACTTGCCGGGCTGGCCACGATCCGTGCGTTGCAGCCGGGCCTGGCGATCATCATCGTCTCCGCCAACGAGGAGCCGCAGGTCATCCGGCGTGCCATCGACCTTGGCGCCGCGGGCTATCTGCCCAAGAGCTCGGGTTTGAACGAGCTGCAGTCCGCGCTGCAGTCCGTGCTGGAGGGCGAGCGCTGGATCCCGGCGCTGCTGCGCGAACCGGTGGCACGGGTGGCGACGTTCAGCAGGGATGCCGACCTGGCCGCACGCCTGGCCAGCCTGTCGGCACATCAGTACAAGGTGCTGGGCCTGGTGGCCGAGGGCCTGCTCAACAAGCAGATTGCCGACCGGCTGGGCGTACAGCTGCGCACGGTCAAGGCACACATGACACGCATCATGGAGCGGCTGGGCGTGCGCAACCGCGCGCAGGCCATCCGCGTGCTGCACGAAATGGGATTGGCCGATCCGTCCCGGCAGATCGAAGAACTGCCTGAGCCCTGACCGGTCAGGGCGTGGTGCTGGCCGCCAGCAGGTGGTTGATCGCCCAGCGCAGCGCCAACGGTTTGAACGGCTTGTTGAGCAGGGACAGCCCAACGCCGCGCACCGCCTCGCGCGTATCGCTGCCGGCATCCGCACTGAGGATCACCGTCGGACGCGGCCCATGCATGCCTACCAGCCGCTTCCACAGCGCAACACCGGTATCGCCATCATCCAGGTGATAGTCGAACAACCACAGCGCCGCCTCGTGCGCTGACGGTCCGATGTCATCGGCTTGGCCTGCCGCGATGACATCGCAACCCCAGGAAAGCAGCAGCTGCCGCATCGCCTCCAATGCGTCCGGGTCGTTGTCGACCACCAGCACGCGGACTCCCTTGAGCGCGCTGCTGCCGGCCGCCGGCGGCGAGCTGCGCGGGGTCGCAGGGGGTGCTGCGCGTTGCACGCTGATCGAGAAGGCCGAGCCGTGCTCGGGCACGCTGCGCAGGTGCAGGGGTGCGTGCAGCAGGTCGGCGATGCGGTGCGCGATGGTCAAGCCCAGGCCCAGTCCCTGGCCGTTGCTGCGATCGACCCGGTGGAATTCCTCGAACACCACCGCCTGCTGCTCCGGAGCAATGCCGGGGCCGGTGTCATGCACACCGATCAGCAGTGCCTGTCCCTGGCGGCGCACACCGAGCAACACACCGCCATGGCGGGTGTAACGAATGGCATTGGCCAGGAAGTTCTGCAGCACCCGGCGCAGCAGCAGGGGGTCACTATGGACCCAGGCCTGGCTCCGCACATGGCGGAACTGCAGGCCGCGCGCCGCCGCCAGTACCGCGAACTCCTGCGCGAGCGGATCCAGGACGGTCGACAGCGCGAAGGGGCGCGGATCGGCGACCAGCCCGCCCGCCTCAAGACGGGAGATATCCAGCAGCCCGGACAGCAGGTCGTCGGTGGAGTCCAGCGCACCACGGATCTGGCGCAGGAAACTGTCGAGGAACTCCGATTCGATGTGCTGCGACATCGCATCGGTCAGCAGCTGCGCCGCATGCAGTGGCTGGATCAGGTCGTGGCCGACCGCCGTCAGGAAGCGTGTCTTGGCAACGTTCGCGCGCTCGGCTTCGTGCACTGCCTGTTCCAGCCGTGCGGTGCGGTCCTGTACGCGGCGCTCCAGGGTTTCATTGCTGCGCTTGAGCGCTTCCTCGGCGCGGCGGAAGGCGGTGACGTCGGTGAAGGTGGCCACGTAGCCACCGCCGGGCATTGGATTGCCACGGATCTCGACGATGGTGTTGTCGGGGAAGATCCGTTCGGACAGATGCGGCGTGCCACGCCGCATGTGTGCGGCGCGACGCTGCAGGGCCTTGTCGCGAGAGTCACCAGGGCCGTCGCCGATCTTCAGTTCGGCCAGCGCCCACGCTGTCAGATTGACCACCGGCTGCCCGACCTGCAGCAACTCGGGCGGAAACTTGAACAACGCGGCGTAGCGGCTGTTCCAGGCTACCAGCTGCAGCTGCGCGTCGACCACGCTGATGCCCTGGCTCATGTTTTCCAGCGCCGCTTCCAGCAGGCGCTGGTTGAAGCGCAGCGCCTGGGTGGCTTCGCCTACAGCACGGGTTACCGCATCCAAGGGCGCGGCACCGCCATCGCGAGCGGCCTCCACCAGCAGGCGCGCCATGCCCGCGCCGACCACGGCGCTCAGTTCGCGTTCGATGGTGATGACCCGGTCGTCGTCCAGCAGCTGCCCGGCATGCCCATCCATCAGTTGCCGGGCCCGCTCCTGGCCGAGGAAGCGTCCGGCCGTCCTGCGCAGCGAGGCTGCCGCCACCGCATCCCGTCGTCGCGGCAACGAGGGACGCACCGCGCGCGACACCAGCGCAACCGTCAGCAGGTTGACCGCCAGACTGGCGCCCATGCTGATGGCGATATGGCCCGACTGCAGGCGCAGCGAGACCACGGACAGCCAGTGCAGGTCATCGGGCCCCGAGGCGGGGGGCGTGGCAGGGATCACCATCGGCAGCAGCACCAGCCACAGCCAGGCCAACGACCCCAGCACGATGCCGGCGATGATGGCCGGAGAGGGCGTGCGCGGGCGATACACCGCCAGCAGGACCGCCGGCGCCAGCTGCGAGAGGGCGGTGAAGGACATCAGGCCGAAATCGCTGAGTGCCTCGGTGTCGCTCATCGCCCGGCTGTACAGCCACGACATCAGGAACACGGCGAGGATGCCGGCACGGCGGAAGGCCAGCACGCGTGGACGCAGGTCGGCCGCCGCGGCACCGCCGGCAATACCGTCCAGCAACCGTGAGCCGAAGCCATGGTTGCCGAGCATGATCGACAGGGTCAGCCCGGACAGGATCATCATGCCGGTGGCGGCGCTCAGGCTGCCCAGATAGGCCAGCAAGGCCAGCAGGTGGTGGCCACCGGCCTGCGGCAGCGCCAGCACGTACAGGTCAGGCGACACCGATGCGGGCAGCTGCGCGGCACCGGCCAGCGCCATCGGCACCGAGGGCAGCCCGATCAGCAGCAGGTAGACCGGGAACAACCAGCGTGCCGTCCTCAGGTCCGAGGTCTGGCGCAGCTCGACCACGCCGACATGGAACTGGTGCGGCAGGGTGAACGCGGAGATCGCGCCCAGCGCGACCATGGTCAGATAGTCCGGCATGATGGCCGGTGGCGGCAGCTGCGTCATCTTTTCCAGCAGCGGCGTGCCCGCCTGGCGCACCGACAGCGCCGCATAGAGGCCAATGGCGAGCAGCGCCACCAGCTTCAATACCGACTCCAGCCCCAGTGCGACCACGATGCCACGGTTGGGCTCGGTGGCCGATGCCTTGCGTGCACCGAACAGCAGGGTGAACGCGGCCATCGTCAGGGCGAACCAGAACGACATGTCCAGCTGCGCGGCAGCAGGCGCGAAACGATCGCCCAGCAAGGCGCCCAGGCCCTGACTGACGGCTTTCAGCTGCAGGGCGATGTAGGGAATGATGCCGAACAGTGCCACCAGGGTGATGGTGAAGCCGAGGCCGCGATCGGCACGCAGTCGTGCGACGACCAGATCAGCGATGGTGGCACTGTTGTGCTGCTTGGCCAGCCGCCCCAGGCGGAGCAGGAAGGGCAGGCCGAACGCAAAGATCAACGCCATGCCGGCCAGGGTGGGTGGAATGGGGAAGCCCCATTGCAGTCCCTGCGAGGCCGCGCCGTAGTAGGTCCACGCGGTGCAGTGCACGGCCAGCGACAGCGCGTAGATGAGCGGCCATGCCTTCGAAAGCCGGTGCCCCCGGCGCTCACCCCACAGCGCCACGCCAAACAGCAGTGCGGTCCATGCAATGCAGGCGAAGAGGACGATGGAGGGCGTCAACATCGCTCCAGTGTAGGGAGAGAACCGGGCAGGGGGGGGCTAGGGGACGACCACGATCAGTGACAGCTGCTCAGCGACCAGTGCCAGCTCGCCATCGGCAACCCGCTCGACGGCCTTGTGCTGGGTCAGCAGCCACTGGCCGGGCTGGCGCGCCTCCAGTGACACCAGCTGCGAGCGTACCCGCACCCCGGACCCGCTGGGTACCGGCGCCAGGAAGCGGACCTTGTTGAGGCCGTAGTTGAGCACATGGGCGATGCCGGGGAAGCCGGTGAGGGCGGCCACATCGTCCTGCACGGTGAGCGAGAGCAGCAGGAAACCGTGCGCGATGGTCTGCCCGCCCGGCAGCTGCGTCTGCGCGCGGCCTGGATCGACGTGGATCCAGTTGTGGTCGCCGGTGGCGTCGGCAAAGGCATCGATGCGCGCCTGGTCCACGTGGGTCACGCCACTCACCCGCTCGCTGGCCGCCCACTGCTGCAACGCCTGCAGCGCGGGAGGCAGGTTGCTGTCTGCACTCACGCCACACGCTCCAGCAAGGTCAGGATCGCGTCACGTGCCTCTGGCTCGGACAGCATCGGAGCGTGTCCCACATCCGGCACTTCCACCAGGCGGGCACTTTCCGAGGTGGCCGCCATCTGCCGCGCGACATCGGCCGGCAGGATGTCGGACAGCGCACCGCGCACCACCAGTACCGGCACCCGTGCGGTCAGCCCACGAACCGCACGCCACAGCACCGGCCGCAGCAACCACAGCAGCCAGGGACGTGTCGTTCGGATCACGGCCGGATCGTAATCCAGCTCCAGCAGCCCATCGCTGCGCGGGCGGAAGGTGCGCACCGCCATCTGCCGCCAGTCGTCGGTACTGAAGCGAGGGAACGCGGCCTTGCCGATGGATTCCACGTAAGCGGTGGCTTGCACCAGGTCCATCGGCGGCACCGGCTTGCCGGCGTACTTGCCGATCCGTGCCAGCGCCTCACGCGGCACCTTGGGGCCGGCATCGTTGAGCACTGCGCCCGCGATCCGCTCGGGCGCGCGCGAGGCGAGGGTGATGGTCACCAGCACGCCCAGCGAGGTGCCGACGAATACCGCCTTGGCGATGTTCTGCGAGCGCAGCAGCGCAACCATGTCATCCGCATAGGCACGCGGGTTGTAGCTGGACGGGTCATATGCGCGTTCCGAGCCTGCGCGACCGCGCAGGTCGACCGCGATCACGCGCCAGCCCTCGGCGGTGAGCACATCGGCAAGCGCATCGAAATCGGCGCCATTGCGGGTCAGCCCGGGAATGCAGACCACCGTGCCACGCGCTGCCTGCCCCGCATCGGGTGCATGGTCGCGCGCGTGCAGGCGCAACCCATCATTGCTGTTCCAGTACAGGTCGTCGTAAGACTGCGTCATGCAGAAGCTTCCTGGAGATCGTAACGGATGCGCTAGAAATCGTAACGGACGCTGAGGCTATATTGGCGTGGCGGACCATAGAAGCCAATCAGCGTGCCGACCGCCGGGATGTTGTAGCCGGTGGTGCGGTATTCCTTGTCGGCCAGGTTGGTGCCCTGCAGCGAGAAGGTCCACGCATCATCCAGGCGCCAGATGACGCCGGCATTGACCAGCCCGTAACCCTGCTGGCGGATCACCGGGCTGAGATCAGTGGTCGGCCACACTTCGCTCTGGTAGCTGTAGCTCACCCGTGCCGACAGGTTGCTGCCGTTGGCCAGGTCGGTGCGGTACTCCACGTTGAACGCGCCCGAGAACTCCGGCGCGTTGGTGAACTTCATCTGCTTGGCGACATTGACGCCACGATCCATGTACTCGTCGTACTTGGTGTCCAGCCAGGCCAGGTTGCCGGAGATCAGCCAGTGCTGGCTGGGCAGATACTGGTACTCGACCTCCAGGCCCTTGACGGTACCCGCGCCGGCATTGGTGAAATCGCCGAAGAAGGAATCGTCGATGCCATCACCATTGGTATCCAGGCCAGTGAAGACCGATAGCTGGATGTCCTTGTACTTGTTGTAGAAGGCCGACAGATTGAGGAACAGGCGCTGGTCGAGGAAGGCCATCTTGCTGCCGACCTCGTAGCTGTCCACGGTCTCGTCGTCGAACGGCTCGGCCGAGCGTGGCACGGCCACAGCGTTGGCGCGGATGTTGTAGCCACCGGACTTGAAGCCACGCGTGGCCAGGCCGTAGACCATGATGTCCGGAGTGATCTGGTAGTCCAGCGAGACCTTGGGCGAGACGTTCTTGAAGTTGGTCTTCTTGTCGAAGTCCGCGGTCACCGCCACCGGGCGGCTGAAGGCCGGGTCGGCGTACAGGCGGTTCAGCACGATCGCGCGCTTGTCCTCGTCGGTGTAACGGGCGCCTACATCCAGCTTGAGTTTGCTGGTCAGGTCGAAGGTCCAGTCCGCGTACAGCGCGATGCTGTCGGTCAACACCTTGCCCTGGTTGTCGGCGAACTGCGCACTGAAGTAGTTGTTCTGGATCTGGCCGCCCGCCTCGCCACTGAACTGGTACAGGCCGACCACACCGCGCACCCGGCCGCCGGCATCGTAGTTCAATTGCACTTCGTTGCTGACCTGGTCGTCGTGATAGGTGCCACCCACGTCGGCCAGCTTGACCGGCGCGGTATCGAAGTCGATGTTGGCCTCGCTGTCCGATTCACGCTTGGCGACCACGTACTTCAGTGCAATGTCGTCGTTCGGCCGCCAGTTCACCGTGGCCGAGGCACCCTTGCTCTCCACGTTGTTGAGATTGCGCATGCCCGAGCGGATGTCGTAGCGGCTGTCCATCGGTGGATAGGCGCGCAGGAACGGATTGGGCGCCAGCATCTTCGAACCGCGCATGCCGGACTGATCGTCGATCCAGTCCAGTGCGAACTGCACGTCGAAGTCATCGCCCGCGTACGCGCCCAGGTTCAGGCGTGCCGCGTTGATCTGCTTGTCACTGACCGGCTGGCCGTTGAAGGTGTTCTCGCCAAACCCGTCGTGGTTCATGCTGGCCACCGCCACGCGGGCGCGCAGGCCACTGTCGGCGCCGCCAATCGGGCCGCCGATGGCCGCCTTCGCATCCAGCTGGCTGTAGTTGCCCACGGTGATCTGGGCGAAGCCCTCGGTCTGGGTGGGCAGGCCGCGCGAGATGTACTTGATCGCGCCGCCGATGGTGTTCTTGCCGTAGAGCGTGCCCTGCGGGCCGCGCAGCACCTCGATGCGCGAGACATCGAACACATCCAGCAGCGCACCCTGCGGGCGTGCGATGTAGACGTCATCCAGGTAGATGCCTACACCCGGATCGGCGCCCCAGGTGGGATCGGACTGGCCGATGCCGCGGATGTAGGCGGTGACCGTGCTGCTGGCGCCGCGCGCCGCGTAGATGGTCAGGTTGGGCACCTGCGCGTCCAGGTCGCTGATGTCCTGGACATTCATCTTGTCCAGCGCCTCGGAGGTAAATGCGGTGACGGCAACCGGCACTTCCTGCAGGGTTTCCTCACGCTTGCGCGCGGTGACCTTGATGCTGTCCAGGTTGGTCGGCGAAGCGGATCTGCCTGCCGTCGGTGATTCCTGTGCCAGTACCGGCCCCGTGGCCAGCAGCGCGCCGATCATGAGACTCAAACAATTCCGTTTCATTCGGTCCTCCCCCAGGCATGAGCGTGCGGATGGCCCATTGCCACCCCTGCAGCCAAGGCTAGCGGTGTCATGGGCAAGCAGCGAGTGGACCTAGGTCCAGTCGGCAGCGGCCCGTGGATGCGGATACTGGGCGCGCCCCCAACCGGAAGCGGTCCCCGGTACTCCTTCATCCACGACTCACGCACGAGGATCTGGCCATGAAATCCGGAATCGATTCGATCAAGGCGGTACTGCTGGTGTTGTGCAGCTGGCTGGCGATGGCGGGCAGCGCGGTTGCCGCTGGCCCGGCCGGGCATTGGGATATCGGCCTGTACGGCAATCTGTTCGGCGCCCGCGAGTACCAGGTATGGGTGCCGGCCGGCTATGACGACAGCCGGCCGCTGCCGCTGCTGCTGGTGCTGCATGGCTGTGTGACCGGGCCGAACCTGATGGGCGAGGCGTCAGGCTTCAATGATGTGGCCGACACGGAGGGGTTCATCGTGGTCTACCCCCGGCAGAACGTCACCTCCAATCCGGCCCGCTGCTGGAACTGGCAGCTGCCGATCAACCAGGCCCGCGACAGCGGCGAAGCATCGATCCTGGCCGGCATCGTGGACAAGGTGAAAGCGGGCTACAGCGTGGATCCGCACCGGGTCTATGTCACCGGCATTTCCGCGGGCGGCGCGATGACCTCGATCATGCTGGCCTGCTATTCGGATGTGTTCGCTGCCGGCGCCATCCATTCCGGTGGCATGTTCAAGGGTGCGACCACGATTTCCGGTAGCGCCTATGCGTTGCTGGCCGGCAGCATCTATTCGCCGGACAGCAATGGCCGTCTGGCCTGGCAGTGCTCGGGATCGCCGTCGCCGCGACCGCTGCCGGTGCTGGTGTTCCATGGCAGCGCCGATCTCACCGTCAATCCGGTGAACGGCCAGCAGGCGGTGCGCCAGTTCCTGCAGACCAATGATCTGGCCGACGACGGCCTGGACAACGACTCGGTGAAGTACGTGCCGACCAGCACCTATCACGGCCAGGTGCCGGGTGGACGTGCGTATACGGTGGATACCTACGCCTACGGTGGCAGGACGCTGGTGCAGCACTATGTTGTGCAGGGCATGGGGCATGCCTGGAGCGGCAGCCAGTCCGGCCTGCCGTTCACCGACCCGAAGGGACCGGATGCCACGCTGATCACGTGGTTGTTCCTGAAGGATCAGCAGCGCTGAGTGATCGCTGCGCCCGGGCGCAGCCTGGGCGTGCCCTTGCCAGCCGCCGGGCGCACGATCAACCGCAGGCGGGCCACGCCCGCGGTTGATCGCCTGCGTCGGGCGCCTGCAGCCAGGCCCCGCGTTCGGCGAGGAAGCGCTTGGGCGGGGCGCCGACCGCCTTGCGGAACATGGTCACGAAGGCGCCAGCGCTGTCGTAGCCAAGGTCATCGGCAATGGACTGCACCGTCCTGCCCCTTGCCAGCATCGGCAGGGCAACCATCACATGCATCTGCTGCCGCCAGCGCCTCACGCTCAATCCGGTTTCAGCGCAGAACAGGCGGGACATGTTGCGCTCGCTCATTCCAATCCGGCCGGCCCACAGGTCGAGCGTTGCGCGCTCGGCCGGTGCAGCCAGCATGGCATTGGCCAGGGCGCGCAGTCGCGGCTCGGAAGGCATGGGCAGGTGAAGCCACTCCGGCGGCGCCGCAGCAAGCTCATCCAGCAGCACGGTCATCAGCCGGGCATGGGCGCTGCCGTCCTCGTACTGCAGCGGCAGGCGTGCGGTGCGTTGCAGCAGGGCATGCATGAACGGGGTGATCGCCATCGCGAAGCAGTGGGCTGGCAATCCCGGAACCGCCTCGGGATCAATGAACACGACGAACCCATGGGGTTTTCCGCTGCTGCTGGCGCGGTGGGTCAACCCGCCGGGAATCCAGATCGCCCCCTGCGGCGGCACCACCCACAGGCCGGCTGGCGACTCTAGCGTGATCAGGCCATGCGTGGCCACCAGCAGCTGCGCTTTCCGATGCGAATGAAAGTCCATTTCCCACGCATCCGGGATCGGGTCCAGTTCGAACACCATGACCGTCTGCGCGACCCGATCCGGGTAATCGGCGCCCACGTCATTGCGCCCGGCAACCGCCTTGGTCACGCCTGCACCTGCGCAACCCTGGTCGGCCGGGCGCCACAGCGTGCCTCACTCCTCATCACGGGCCTGCCCGGGTTCATGTCGGTGCCAGACGCAGATGAATCCCATCAGGACGTGAATGATGGGCAGACTACTGTGTGTTGCTTCAGTGGCGGGGGCGGTGTCATTCATGCGGGCATCCTCTGGAACCGAGGAGGGGAAGCGTATTCGGCGGGCCGGAGACCGTCATTCGACAGTTCCGCCAGGTGATTCACCAATCCGGCCATCTCTGTCGACGTGGCCCCAGGGAAGGGAGGGTTCGGCCCAGGATTACAGCGCCGGAACCGTGATCCTCTGCAGGTCGAGCTTGGCCCTCAGAGCGTAGTGCTTGCGGGTGACCGGTACCACGCAGGTCAGGCGCGGGTCGACATAATCCTTGAACAGCGGCGGCCGCGGCGAAGACAGGTAGAACCCGCGATCCTGCTTGACCGCCGCCGGCAGCAGAACCTCGCTGAGGTCGCTGTCGGAGGCATCGGTGACGAGGCAGGGCGCATGGCGGAACCCGAGCCGGCGCAGCAGGTACAGGCGATGGGAGCCATTGGTCAGCACCATGCGCCTGCCGAACCGGGTGGCGCTGATCAGGTTGTCACTGAAACCCAGATAGATGACGACGGCGTGGCTGGCTGCGCCGAACGGCTCGTAGTCGGCGATGGCAGCCGGATCGAGGGTCGCCACATCGAGGAAGCGCAGGTCGTTCGAGGTGGACGCGAAGGTGTAGCTGCCATCGGACTGGGTGAAGCGCACTTCCGGATGTGCATGGCTGCCGCTGCGCGCGACAAGCTGCATGACCTCCTGCGCGCTGGGCGAGGCGGTCAGGGATGCCGCCAACTGGTCGATGTGACGCAGGTTGATGCACTCCTGGAAGATCACCAGTCGATCGATCTCGACCATCTGCCAACTGCGTGGCAGAACACTCGTCATCCGGTGCATCGAGGGTTGTCGCAGCGCCTGCTCAGCCAGCGGCAGCATCTCATCCGGTAACGCATGGACATTGATGGCGTCGGCCTCACCGGCTTCCTCCTGCTGCAGCCTCAGCACCTCGGCACGTGCCGTCCGCCATTCCTCCACCAGCGCAGCCTCGTCGAAGCGTCCCGGTGGGCAACGCTCCCGTACGAAACGGATGAACTTCGGCAAGGGAAACATCCCTTTCAGCAGAAGCGTGGGATCCAGGCCGTCGTCTCTGATCTCGCTGCTCATCCCTCTCGCCTCTCGTGGGTCATATCGACAACGGGCCACTGGCGTCATTCGTCACGCCAAAATAATATGTTATATCGTAACATTCAGGTGCCTTGGCGGCAATCGCCCTGCAATGTCGCGGCGATGGTGGCTTGGCTGCTCCGTATCCAATGCAACGCGATCCAACGCAATGCGCGGGTACATCCACTGACGATAGGAGATGTTCATGAACGAGCTGATTGAGCTGGGTGTAGTGGCAGGACAGCAGAACCCTGAGGATCAGGGCATGGGTGGCGAACTGATCGAGCTGGGCTCGGTGGTTTCGGAAACGAAGGCGCACAACCACGGCACGTTGTGGGATGGCGTGTTCCCGACCACGTCGCCCTGATCTACCGCGCAATGTCGCATCTGCGGTGCATGCCCTGCATGCACCGCTTCTCCGGTTCCGGCGCAGGAGCGCATGATGGAGCAGGCTGCCGCCCCGTATTTCCTGTCAAAGCACGCCCACGTCTGTGTCACCGGCGATGCGATGGTGATTCTGGACCAGGCCACGGGAAAGTATCTTTCCCTTGAAAAACGCGGCGCCGCAGGCCTTGGCAAGCTCGTTCTCGATTGGCCCCTGCAGTCCGATGACGCAAGCACGCCAAGGCTTCTGCAGGCCTTGATCGACCGCCGCCTGATCACCGCGGATCCGCAGCAGGGGAAATCCGCTGCCAGCCCTGCCATTGCGCTGCCTCGGTACTGGGCGCGCGAAGGCGCGCCGCGAGGCCGTCCGCCCATCATGGCGTGCGACCTGCGTCGATTCATCGCCTCGTGCGCCTATGCCGCCTGCAGCAGAACGTTCCTTCCTTTCAGTTCCACGGTGTCGGCCGTGCGCCGTCGGGCGGATCGCGGCCACAGCCGGCCGGTAAGCGCTGAAGAACTGGCCCTGCGGGTGCGGGTGTTCGACTGGCTTCGACCCCTGGCCTTCAGGAAAACCGATGAGTGCTTTCTCTACTGCCTGGCGATGCGCGGATTCCTGTCGAACTACGGCATCGTTCCGGCCTGGGTGTTCGCCGTCAGAACCCAGCCGTTCGCCGCGCATTGCTGGCTGCAGCACGGCGATCAGGTGTTGACCGACATTCCCTTCAACCTGCGCCGGATGGTTCCCATCCTGGTGCTGTAACGAAACCTGCCATGTACCGATACATCGCCGTGCTCTGGAACACCCACTCGGAATCCGCGACGGCGCAGGCGGAACGCATCGTGGAAAGGATCGGCGCCAGGCTGCCCGGCATCGCCTGCGTGTTGAACGACAACGGCGCGGCGATCCATGTGCAGAGCGACAACCACGGCTATTTCGAATGCGATCGCTCGAACGCGCTGGTGGTACTGGGCAAGCTATTCCACAAGACGTTCGGCGAAGGCAAAGTGCCTTGCTGCGTGAACCTGGATCCCGCAACAGCGGACGCCGCCTGCAGCAGCCAGGGCCGCAGCATCGTAGAACATTACTGGGGCCGCTACGTGGCGTTCGGCTTCCAGCAGGAAACGTCGAGCTGGTTCGTCCTGCGCGATCCCACTGCGGAGATCCCGTGCTATATGACCACGGTGGGCCAGTTGACGCTGGTCTTCTCCAACATGGAAGACTGCCTGATGCTGGGTCTGCGCGAATTCAGCGTTGACTGGTCCTTCCTGTCGTACTCGCTGCTGTATCCGTTTCGTGATGGCCTGCAGACCGGCTTCCAGGAGGTCACGGCGGTCGAAGCGGGTGAAGCGGTTTCCATCCTCGATGGTGAGCCGGTGGGCCGGCACTGCCAGTGGGACGTGGTGCGGCTGGCCCGCGACGCGCCGATCGAAGATCTTCAGCAAGCCGTGTCGCTGGCGCGTTCCACGCTGCTGGGCTGCATCGGTGCACTGGCCAGCCCGCACCGGCGCATCCAGCTGCAGCTGTCGGGCGGTCTGGATTCCTCGATCATCCTGGCCGGCCTGTTGCAGGCGCCGTCGGCACCGGAGGTGACGTGTGTTCACCACTACGATGAGGGCATCGGCGCCGACGAACGGCTGTTCGCGCGGATGGCAGTGCAAGGGGCCAGTGATTCCTCGGGCAGGCGTTGCGAATACATCGAGTACCGAAGGCAACCTCACTGCGCGCTGGAAGAGATCATGACCTTCCCGCGTACAGCCCGGCCGGCGCATTGTTCCGGCTATCTTCTCCACCGCCGTGACGTGGCCTTCGACGGTGACACCGTGCAGTTCACCGGTGTTGGCGGTGATGCGGTGTTCCTGCGTTTCAAGGGCAATGCCGCTGCGATCGACTACGCCTGGCGGCGCGGCATCGACCGGGATTTCTTCCGCGTCGCCTTCGAAACCGCGCAGTCCGGCGATTCACTGTACGGCGTGCTGAAGGATGCGATGGTCCATGGTCTGCTCAAGCGGCCAGGCAGCATCAATGGCCGTTGGGGCAAACCCTGCCCATGGGTGCGGGTGGACCGCGCCGAACAGGATGGCATGCAGCCGGCCTGGTTGCGGCACGCGCAGGCGCAGGGGCATCGCGTATCACCCTACAAGCTGGCCCATATTGGCCGCATGGTGTTTCCGACCAGCGTCCTTGATCCCTTCGAAGGTGCAGGCCACTGGCATGGCGTATCGCCGATCAGTGCGCAGCCGCTTGTCGAACTGTTCGCGCGCATTCCGCTGCACCTGCTCATCGCGGACGCGGAAGACCGCACCATCGCGCGGCGTGCAATGAAAGGCCTGTTGCCAGAGGTGCTGCTGTCGCGGAAGGTGAAATCCTATCTGGATGATCACTCCGTGGCGGTCACCCAGGGGCACCAGCAGTTCATCAGGAATCTGCTGGTTGACGGTATGCTGGCCAAGCGCGGCTATCTCGACAGCGCGCTGGCCGATGCGGGCATCCAGCAGGTCAGCCCGGACCACTCGTCGCAGGTGCTCGGCATCTTCGGCCCGCAGATCAACATCGAAGCGTGGCTGCGGCGGTGGTCAGGCGGGCATGGCGCGCAGGCGGCCGCCGTGGCCTAGGTGCTGCGGCTCATCTCTTCCAGGTACAGGCTCTCAAGATCGTTCGCGGTGATCGTGCTGGCATCCAGTGTCCTGCGCAGGCGACCGGCCCGCATCAGGCCGATCGTGGTCGCCACCTCACGGGCACGGAACAGATCGTGGGTGGCCATCAGGATCGCTGTGCCGCGATCGCGTTCCCGCACGATCAACTCATGGAATTCGGCTGACGCTGTAGGGTCCAGGCCCGAGGTGGGTTCATCCAGCAACAGAGCCCTGGCTTCCTTGACGATGGCCAGTGCGATGCCGACCTTCTGCCGCATGCCCTTGGAATAGAGGCCCACGCGTCGCCCGAATGCGTCGGTCGCCAGACCAGCGGACCTGAGTGCGTCCTTCAACCGCGCTGGCGAGCGTTCCTCGACACCGGCCAGGCGGGCGAAGTAGTCCAGATTCTCGTAGCCGGTCAGCTCGTCGTACAGCGCCACGGTTTCGGGGATGTACAGCAGCCGCCGGCGTACCTCCCGCGGCTGCTGGTGCGCACTGAGACCGTCCACTTCGGCCGCACCGGAGGTGGGTTTCAGAAAGCCAAGAAACAGCTTGATGGTGGTCGACTTGCCGGCGCCGTTGGCGCCCAGCAGGCAGAAGATCTCGCCGGGCTTCACCTCGAAGCTGACGTCATCCAGCGCCCGATGTGCACCGTGTTCCATGACCAGGCTTTTTGCAGACAGCATGTGGACGTCTCCTCAGGGCGTTGCCAGCCGGCTGCGCAATGCACCGGCTGCAAGCAGGACAAGCAGGGTGGCAATGATCAGTGCGGCGAGATCGGCCAGGACACCACGTTGGGCGACGCCGGCTGTTTCGTGGAACTGGAAGCGGGGCAGGGTGTCGTACTCTTCGAAGGTCTGCGGCGCGTCACGATCCAGATAGGCCTTGTGCAACAGCCGCCGCGCCTGCCAGAAGGAGTGGACCTGCCCCTGGAAGTCGAGCGCGCGGTCGGCATCCGAGCCTGCGATGCGGTCGAGCGCGTCCTGTGTCACGACGGCCGGCAGCAGCAGCCGCACCTTGTCCAGAACCTGGCGATGTGCGGCCTCGGCCTGCGCATGCGAGGCGATCAGACGTTCCAGTTCCCGGTCAGCTGCAACCCGATCGGCGTAGGCCTGGCGCACAGTGTCGGAGATGACGGGGGACGGCGAATTCACTGGTGCCGACGTCGCATGCTCGCGCTGCTGGCGCGTGGCGATATCGGACTGCATCGCCTTTACTTCGGTGGCGAACTGCATCTGTGACGGCGGCGGCGCGATCAGATTCGCCGTGGCCAGCGCCAGCGACGGTGCCATGACCACGATCAGCAGCCACAGCGCGCCGGCGGCGATGGCCGCCTCGGTGGTGCGGCGGGCAAGGCAGCCGATCAGCAGTGCAAGGGCCAGCCAGAACGCGCCGTACAGGAGGACGGTCAGGGCCAGCATGGCCAGGCCCGCAGGACTGCGCGCGCCGGCCCCGATCGTCACCGCCAGGAGGATGGCCAGTGCGGGCAGCAGCACCATCACGCCACGGGCCAGCACCTTGACCACCAGCAGGCGCGTTGCCGACACCGGCTGTGACAGCACCAGCGCCGCGATGCCGCGTTCGCGCTCACGGGACCACAGATCGTGGGTGGCCACGAGAATGACCAGCGGCAGCAGGAAGACGATGACGAAGGCGAGGTCGAACCGTCCCGCAGCCCGTGCCGCTGGATTGCCGATGTCGGCCCAGACGTGCTTGAGCAGCTGGGTCGGATCGCCCAGCGCGACCACATCGGCGGTGTAGGGGTAGGCGTCTGCCTGGCCGATCGACAGCGGTGCCATGGCGGCAGGCGCCAGCACCGGCTGGGCGCGGGGCAGCACCGAGGGCGCCTTGCCGACGAATGCCCGGCTGCGTTCCTTCGTCTGTTGTTCTTCCTGCTTGATCAGGGCGATGGCCGCCTCCCGCTGGTCCACCCATGCGCGGCCGTTCCACGCGGCGTAGGCACCCAGCCCGAGCAGCAGGACAAGCAGCACTGGCAGCGCTCGATCGCGCAGCAATCGGCGGATCTCATAGCGGGCAATCGACACAACGTTCATGGCGATCTCCCCAGCTTCCGAGCGGAGATGAGCACCACCACGCAACCCAGCATCAGCCAGACCAGCAGAATGACGAGATTTCCGCGCTGCGCGGCAGCGGTACCGGCCAGGGTCTGTTGCGGCGGCCGGTAGTGCACTGAACGGGTGATGCCGGCGATGTCGGCCACATGCTTCCCGCCTTGTGGTGCCTTGTGCAGTTTCACTTCCTGGTTGAGTGCCTGGATCAACCGATAACGGTAGTCCTCCACGCCGCGCAGGAACGCCAGATGCGCCGGGAAATCCGTGCCGGCGAAGGCGCGCGACCAGGACTGGAGCGCCAGCGTCGGCGAGGCAAGGCCAAACAGGCGCTGGGTGGCGTCCTGCTGCTGGTAGGTGGCATGCAGGCGATCGAAATGGCGGTTGTAGACGCGCGTCGAGTTGGCCTCGGCAAACTCCAGCGCGACACCGCGGAAGTTCAGCGGCAGGTCGTCAACGCTGTCGACCCGGTAGCGCGCCATCAACGCCGTGCGCAGGGCATCAAGGCGTTTGTCGGCCGGGTCATGGCCATCCGCGCCGTTCTCCGCTTCTTCGGTCACGCCGGTCCTGAACGCCGGTGCCGAAGGGGTCGGGTACAGGGATTCGGCAACCGCAGGCGCCACCCTCGGCAGCAGCAGCGTGGACACCACCCAGAAGCCGAGCAGCACGACCAGTGACGTCCGTGCCGAGCCGGCAAGTGCCGACACCCCCACGGTAAGTGCACAGAACACCAGCAGATAGAGCAGGTAGGCGGCCGCCAGTGCGAGCAGGGCGGCAAGATCCGTGGCGTCGCCGTACTGGATGGACAGCCCCGGAAGACTGATCAGCAGCATGGCCAGCACCAGCAGCAGCGAGGCGGCCACCAGGGCAATCAAGCGTCCACAGATCAGCACGCCGGCCGAGGCGCCGGTGCCGAGTTCCTGGCGCAGCGTCTCGCGGGCCACATCGCCGGACAGTGTGGCGAACCCGGCCAGGATGATCAGCAGCGGCGCCACCACCTGCAGCGCCCACGCCGCAGAGAAGCCCTCGAAGCGGCTGAGTGCGGTGCCACCATCCACGGCACGGTGCCGGGCCGGGTTCTGCGCGTGGCCTTCGATGAACACCGAGGTTCCCAGGTAATCCGTCAGCCCCGGGTCCAGTGCAGCCAGTGGCCGCACGGGGGCAGCAATGGCACGCCCCACATGTGCGGCGCTATGCGGGTCGATTGTGCCCTGGCTGTCCCAGAGCCGCGCCTCTTCCTCGCTCATTGCCTGGCGCTCCTGCGCCTGCAGGGTCAGGCGTGCAGCACCACCGAGCACCGATGCTCCCGCAATCAGCAACAGGGCAAGGGCGAGCCACAGCACGCGCCGCTCGCGCCACATCAACGTGAGCTGGGTTGCCGCAACAGCAAACGCCTGCTGGATGGCCATGACGGACCGGGACAAGGCAGGGGCTTCGGCGCGCATGGCGGCTTACCAGCGGTGGGTCAGCGACATGGACAGGAAGCGGCCCAGCGCTGTCGCATTGGTGGGGTCGTAGCCGGTGTTGATGCTGTTGACGATGAACGGCGGATCCCGGTCGAGCAGGTTCTGCACGTTGAACGCAAGCGAGGTGCCACGCTGCGGGTCCGCCGATGCACCGAAGTGGTAGGCGAGGTTCAGATCTACGGTCGTCCAGGAGCTGACGTGGGGCCGGGCGACATTGGCGGGGTCGCGATAACTGTCCACGTAGTTCACGAAGATCCCCGCCGCGGCCTGCTGCCGGCTCAGCGCGATGCCACCGCGCATCTTGAGGTCCACCGGGTAGTAAACCGAATTCACCGCATCCACCTCGGGCGACGTACTGGTCACGCGCCGCTTCGACTCGATGATGTACTGCCCGGCCAGGTTCAGCCCGATGTGGGTCTGGCCGGCATCGAAGCCATACGATCCGCTGAAGTCGACACCACGCTGCCAGGTGAAGGCGTTGTTGCGGAAGCGGTTGTCGAGGATCACCTGGCTGTTGGTTTCGTCCATGCCTGGCGGCAACGCATACGGCCCCACGCGCGAGACGAACAGGCCCAGCCCCGATACGCCCAGCTGGCGTGCCTGCTGGATCTGCTGCTGCGTGGGATTGGTGGTCAGGATGTCTGCGTAAGGTGCGGTGGACTGCAGGAACAGCGACGGGAAGCTGCCGCCGAAGCCGCTGCCGATACGGTCGGCGTATTCGATGTGGAAGTAGTTCGCATCGATCTTGAGCCCCGGCAGCGACGGCGGCGCGAACGAGAAACCGCCGGTCCAGGTCTTGGCCCGTTCGGGGCCCAGATCGGGATTGCCATTGGAGAGCATCATCAGGATGGTGTTGCCATTGGCTGCACTCGGGTTGGGCACGTTCGCCACCACCACGGTGTTGTTCAACTGCATGTCCTGGTACACCGGCGCCCGGTAGGAGCGGCCGTAGCTGGTACGGAACGAAAGCCCCTGGGTCGCCTCCCACAGCAGGCCGAACTTGGGGTTCAGCGTGGAACCGAAATCGCTGTAGTCGTCATAGCGCGCTGCGGCGGTCAGGGACAGGCTGCGCACGCCTGGCAGATCCTTCAGCAGCGGAACGTTGAGCTCGGCAAAGGCTGATCTCACGGTGCGCTGCAGGTCGAGCGGCTTTTCCAGGCCGCGGTGATCGATCAGTTCATAGCCATCGCGGCGGTAGCCCGCGCCGAATGCCGCGCGAACCCCACCGGCGGGCAGGCTGAACAGCTCACCGTCGGCGACCAGGTCCAGGTAACGCGATTCGGAGTTGGTATTGGTGGGCGGCGCGGTACTGGCCGAGCTGCCGGTGATGGTGGTGCGCTGATAGGACACATCGCTCCTGCCGAACCCCGAATCCAGGCGCGCCTGCCACTGACGCGGAAGGTCCAGTGTCAGGCCGGCGAACAGGTCGAACTGGCGCGTATGCGGGAACAACCGGGTTTCGTCGGCCGTGCCGGAAATGGTGGTGTCCATCTCGCGCTTGGCGAACGAGCCGGTCACGTTCAGGGTCAGCACATCGCTGAGCTGCTGAACGCCGTCCACGTACAGGCTGTGGCGCTTCGAACCGGGGTAGAGGTCGTACGGCTTGACCCGCACGTTCTTCGAGAAATCCTTGTCCACCGCCGGCAGGTTGCTCTGCTTCAGGAACTCGTAGCTGGCCAGCACATGGCCACCATCCCACGACCAGCCTGCCGACTGCGAGGCCTGGTATTCCTCCATGCCGCCGGTGGTCACGGCGCCGTAACGCACAGCGGTCTCACACCCGGTGAAGTCGCGGCGCAGGATGATGTTGACCACACCGCCGACCGCATCGGTGCCATAGATGGCCGAGGCACCATCGGTGAGGATCTCAACGCGTTCCACCGCACTCAGCGGTATCAGCGAGACATCCACGTACTGGTAGCGGTTCGACGAGGTCACGCGATGGCCGTTGATCAGGGTCAACGTGGTGCCGGTTCCCAGGCCGCGCAGGTTGATGGCGGTGCCCTGGCCGAAGTTGTTGCCGGTATCGCGGTCGACGCCGAGGTTGGCGACGTTGGCACCATTGGCGCCACCGCCGAAGTTCTGCGGCAGTTTCTCGAACAGCTGCTGCACGGTGGCCACGCCGGTGCGGTCGATGGCCTCCTTGTCGATCACGATGATCGGCGAGGCGCCTCCGCCAATGGCATCGCGGATGTTGCTGCCGACCACCAGCACCTTGTCCAGGGTGGCGGTCGGCGCCTCGGGCGCTGCGCCTGCGGCCCGCGAACGCCGGGCATCGCCGGGGTTCTGGGCGATCGCAGGCACGCTGGCCAACAGTGCAGCGGCAATGCTGAGGGCCATGAGCGCGCGTGGCATGGCAGCGGATACGTTCGTCATTCCCCGGTCCATCGATCCCATCCGAAAGTGGCCTGCGACGTGGCTACGTCGCTCCTGAATAGATATATTATATCATAGCCTTCTGGGGTTGAGTCCACGCCGGAACCAGGCCAATGAAGAAGACTGCTGTTCCGCCGCCCGTCGCTGAAATCCTGGGCGCGTACTGGAAGGCTGACCGCAGGCTGCTGCTGCTCATCGCCGGCAGTGTCGTGCTGTCCAGCCTGGCCAATGTTGCGGCGCCCTATCTTTTCTCACGCCTGATCGACCGTCTGCCCATCGACGGGGTCGGCGCTCTCGCGGGCGGCTTCCTGCTTTATGCGGTCATGCTTGGCGCTGGCAGCGCCCTGCAGAACACCGTGCAGTACCTGTCGTTCCTCAGTGGCGAGAATCTCGGCTTCATCACCAACACCCGCTACTTCGCCCGTCTGCTGAAGAAGACCAACAGCTTCTTCCTGGAGTACAACGCCGCCGAGCTGCAGGTTGCAGGGGAGAAAGGCCGTGGCGCGCTGAAGATCGTGGTGCAGTTGGGGCTGGTGGCCTTCATTCCCAGCGCGCTGCAGATCCTGCTGACGCTGATAACGCTTGGTGCGTTGATCAACCTGCAGGTGGTGGCCATCGTGCTGGCCTACGGCACGGTAGCCGTCACGCTTTCCGCAATCGCTACCCGGCGCGCACGCATCCATCGCGAAGCTGCGGTCGAGGCCGGCCAGCAGAACGCGCGCTTCGTCGGCAATGCCATGAATGCCATGGAGACGCTGCGCCAGTTCGGCGGCAGCGCCTGGATGGTGCAGCGCTTCGAGCAGAAGGCCCAGGAGGTGCGCGACAGCTGGCGCGCCTACGTACTGCAGCGGATCGGCTTCATTGCGCTGCTGGGCATCGGCCTGGCGGTCGAGTTCATCGTTACCTTCCATCTGTTGCTGCCGCGCTACCAGAGCGGCGGTCTGAGCGTCGGCGACATCGTCCTGTTCAATCTGCTGCTGCTCCAGCTCAACATGCCGTTCGAGATGATCGCCCGTTCGATCGATGACGTCGCGCGCTCGTGGAGCATGCTGGCTCCGCTTTCCACCTTGTGGGCGGCGCCCGAGGAGCAGCAGGTGGCCGATGCCCAGCGCTTCGCCGGGGAAAGCGGTGGCCTGGAGTTCCAGCAGGTCAGCCACCGCTATGGCAACGGTCGCGGGGTAAGCGATGTGTCCTTCGAGGCCGAACGTGGCGGCATCAATTTCCTGATCGGGCCGACCGGGGCAGGGAAGTCGACGCTGTTCAAGCTCGCCCTGAAATCGATCGATCCCCAGCGTGGCCGGATCCTGGTCGATGGGCTTGACCTGTCCCGGATCGACCGTGCGGCCTGGCATGCCGCTGTCGCGGTGGTTCCGCAGGATGTCATCCTGCTCAACGAAAGCCTGGCCGACAACATCCTGTTGGGGCGCGCACGCGATGATGATCGGCTGCAGCGTGCCGCACGCAAGTCTGCGATCCTGCCGTTGATCGAGGCGCTGCCCGAGGGCCTTGAAACCACCGTGGGCGAGCGGGGCCTGAAGTTGTCCGGTGGGGAACGCCAACGCATCGCGATTGCCCGTGCCCTGTATGGCGAGCCGGCGATCCTGTTTCTGGACGAGGCCAGCTCCGCGCTGGATGAGGCCACCGAACGCGAGATCATGGACCACATCCGCGCACTGGCGAACGATGTAACCGTGGTGGCCATCACCCATCGGCGAGGCATCGTGAGCCCGACTGACCGGGTGATTGATCTCGGGGGCGATGCTTAGGGCCAGGAGGCGCTCCGCAGCCAGCGTGTTCGTCTCGACAATCGGCTATCGTGAGCGCTCTTTCCTGATCGCCCTTCAAGCGCCAACGCATGGAAGCCACTTCGATGACCGTTCGAAACAGACGTTGGTTTCATGCCTTCGTCGTGTCCGTCGTACTCCTTGGTACCGGATGCACGGGTGGGAAGTCGCCATCGAAGGAACCGGGAGCAGAGATCGACGAGGTCGCGCAGACCCTGATCGAGCAGCCCTTGCTGCACTCGGCTTCCATCGGCGTGGTGTACCGGGGCAGGACCTTCATCCGCCATCGCGGCGACATGGTGGCCGGTACAGCCGGCGCGCCGACCGATGCCACGCTCTATGAGATCGGCTCACTGAGCAAGACGCTGGCCGGCACCTTGATGGCCAATGCGGTGCTGGAAGGCAGGGTGGGCCTGGAGGATGACGTTCGCACCTACCTGCAGGGCGACTATCGCAACCTGCAGTACCAGGGCCAACCCATCCGCGTCCGCCACCTGCTGTCGCACACCAGTGGCCTGCCGAACATGCTGCCGGAGCGCGCGAACACGGTACTGGAGGACTTTACCGATCACCGCACGCCGGGCGAGCTCAATGCGCTCTACGCGCACTACGGCAAGCCGGATTTCCTCCGGGACCTGCACACTGTGCAGATCCCGCGGATGCCAGGCAAGGAATACGCCTACTCCAGCGCAGGGACCGAGCTGGCGGCGCATGTTCTGGAGGTGGCCTACAAGACCGACTACGCGTCACTGCTGCGTGGCTTCTTCAACGACTCCGCGGCGATGACCAGCCTCCGGATCAGGCTGGATGATGCCGAAGCGCCGCGGTTGGCGGCCGGCTATCACAGCGACAATCCCGTACCGACCACGCCGATGCCACAGTTGCCATGGGGCGCTTCCGGCAACGTCAAAGCAACCGTCCCGGACATGGTGAAGTACCTTCAGTTCCAACTGGCCAATGGGCCGGTGGTAAAGGAATCGCATCGCGCCCTGGCCAGATTCGACGACGAGTTCAGCATCGGCTACTTCTGGAACATCGTCGCCGGCGATCGCCAGAAGGGCGTCTACTATGCCCATCACGGTGGCGTACCGCGCTCACAGTGCTACATCTACATCATGCCCGAGCACGATCTGGGCATCTTCGTGATCACCAACCAGAGTGGCGACCAGACCGCGCATGCCATGGAAGCGGCGATCGATGCCCTGGTCGGGAAGATTGCTGCAGGCAAGACCCCATAGTCCGGGTGGCGCCCGGCAGCCCCCGGCTAGAGCAGCAACAGTGCCCCGATCAGCGCAGGCGGCATCACCAGCGCGCCGACGCGCAGGAAGTCGAGCGCGCTGACATGCTCGCCCTCGCGGCGCAGCGCCACCAGCCACAGCATCGTGGCCAACGAGCCGGTCACCGACAGGTTGGGGCCCAGGTCCACGCCGACCAGCAATGCGGCGCGGGTCTGTGCCGGCAGGTCGGCCATCTGGCCCAGCGAGCCAGCGGCCAAGCCGACCGGCAGATTGTTGGCCACGTTGCTCAGCAACGCCGCCGCGCCACCGGCCAGCCAGCTGGCCTGGTGTGGGGAGGCTTGCGCTACGGCCTGCAGCGCGCTGGCTGCAGTCTGGATGGCGCCGGTCTGGGCAACCGCTTCCACCAATACGAACAGGCCGGCCACCAGCGGCAGTACGCCCCATGACACATGGCGCAGCAACGGCAACGGACTGCGCCGCTGGCGCATCGCCACCACCGCCACACTCAGCGTGCCTGCGCAGAACGTGGTCAATCCGAGCGGGCCGTTCAGTGCGGAGGTCACCAGCAGCACGGTGCCGGTGAGCAACACTCCCAGCGCGCTCAGCCGGCCGCCTTCGGTCAGCGGGCGATGCGCCGGCGCCGCCACCAGCGGCTGCGCGATCTCGCGCCGATGCACCCAGCGCAGCACCAGATAGGTGGCGCCGATCGCGGCCAGCGACGGCAGCGCGAACTGTGCCAGCCACTGCATCAAGGGCGGCATGTGCTGGCCGTACACCACCAGGTTGGCCGGGTTGGAAATGGGCAGCACGAAGCTGGCCGCATTGGCGATGAACGCACAGACGAACAGATAGGGCAGGGGGTTGGCACGGGCCGCCTTGCAGGCGGCGTAGACCGCCGGGGTCAGCACCACCGCCGTGGCATCGTTGGAAAGAAACACGGTCACCAACGTGCCGACCAGGAACACCAGGTCGAACAGGCGTCGTCCCGAGCCACCTGCGTGGCGGACCGCGTACAGCGCCAGCCAGGCGAACAGGCCCTCGCGCCGGGCCAGCTCGGCCAGCACCATCATGCCGACCAGGAACAGATAGACATCGCGGCCCTCGGCCACCGCGTGCAAGGTCCTGCCGAACGACACCGCTCCCAGCAGTGGAAGCAGAAGGGCAGCCCCCAGTGCCCACACATATTCCGGAATGCGGAACGGCCGGAACAGCAGGCCGACGGTGGCAACGGCCACGGCCGCCCAGATGAGGAAAGAGGAGTAGGAAACGAGCATCGGGCGGGGTGTCTCAGCGGCGCCGACGCGTACCTCGCAGGAGCGCGCCCGCTGCAATCACGGCAGTTCGGGGAAGGCGGCATCATACTCCGTGAGCCGCGCCCGAGCTGTGGAGCCCAGCCCATGCTTGTCTGCTTGCCGCGTGCCCCCGGCACCCACGCTCCGCGAACGTTTTCTTCGGGCGCTCTTCACCGTCGCTCCGCTTAGAGTGAAGGCCACTCAAAGTGTCACGCATGGAATCAACGATGTCCGAATACCGGGACTGGATCTTCAATGCCAACGGCCGAACCCTGGTGGCCCGGGTGGAGCTGGATGGCGACGGCGGCGGCACCATCAACCGCTACCAGTTGACTCCGGGTCCCGCGCAGTCCGGGCTGTGCATCAAGGTAGCCTCGCAGGCCGAAGCCGCAAAGAAGCTCGAAACCGAGGTGGAGAAGCTGCTCGGCCCAGAGTGGTGAGAGGGCTTCGCTACGGCAGAAGCGTTGAGAGGTCGCCAGCGCAAATCCGCAATCTCATTCCATGCGACGGCCGACCGTATTCTTCGGGCCATGCATTCACCCTCCAGCCCTCCCGATTTCATGACCGCTACCCGGCCCTCCGGCTGGGTGCAGAGCGGTGACCGCTGGGACCTGTGGTGGAACGGCCGCTGTGTGGCCAACGTCGTGCCGCATGCCGTGCTCGGCGTCCGCCTGTTCCTCGACGCGCGGAAAATGTCACAGACCAAGGTGGTGGCTGCCGCGAATGCGCGGCAGGCCAAGCGCTACGCCGAACGCTGGTGCGCCGCCCGGCTCTGCCCGCAGTTGCGGTTGCGCGATGCGGTGGCGCGGCTGGTAGATACCGGTGCTCCATCACCTCCGGCGCCTACGCGGGAGCAGCGGCAGCAGGCCCGCCGCCTGGCCGAGGCCGGGGCGCGCGAGATGGGCCGGATCAAGGAGGCGCTGGCGCTGAGACGGACCCCTGCGATGTCGCGAGCGCAGGAGCAGGCACGCCCGCTACCCAGATAGAACCTCGGCCACGTGGTCCTGCGCGCACCTATAATGCCGCCCCCGGCCCCGATCACTTGCTGATCGAGGCACCTGCCGGGTCTACCTGCGGCATCCATCTGGAGTTGATCAAGAATGCAGACGTTCACGGAAGAATGGATTGGCGCCCTGCGGCGCGTCGCACTCTGTGCGGGACTGGCTGCCCTGGCCTGCAGCACGCCGGCACTTGGCAATGACAACGCAGCCGAGCGGGATCGCGTGATGGCTGCGGCGAAGACCGGCAACGCGGAAGCCCAGAATGAACTTGGGGACAGGTATCTGCGCGGCGCAGGCGTCGACAGGGACGCAGCGAAGGCAGCGGACTGGTACCGCAAGGCGGCCGATCAGGGCTATGCGCCGGCACAGTCCATGCTGGGTGTGCTGTATCTGCGAGGCAATGGCGTGCCGAAGGATTCCGCTCAGGCCCTGCACTGGGTACGCAAGGCTGCCGATCAGGGCAATGCGGACGCAGAGTCCGATCTCGGGATCATGTACCTGCAGGGCCTGGGCCCGCAGCAGGATGATGCCCAGGCTGTCCTGTGGCTCCGCCGAGCCGCTGAACTCGGCTCGCCGGCCGGGCAGTACAGCCTTGCCAATCTCTATCAGAAGGGACGCGCCGGCCTCACGAAAGACGAGGCCCAGGCCATGCAGTGGTATGCCAGGGCAGCCGTGCAGGAGCTCGGCCTAGCGGGAGTCAAGGAGGCCCGTCTGGAGCTGTGCCTGAATCACAAGGAGAACGAGGTGTGGTGTGCCGAGATGGACACGCCCGGCGCATTTGGCCCGGTTGAAGCACTCACAGCGGCTGCCGATGGCGGTGATGTGGAGGCGCAGACCAGGCTCGCCCTGATGCATGCCAAGGGTATCAGCGTAGAGAAGGATGAGGCCCGATCCGCCGACCTGTATCGCAAGGCGGCAATGGCGGGCTACGCGCCTGCACAGGCCGAGCTGGGATACCTGTACTCCATCGGGCGTGGGGTGCCCAAGGACCAGGATGAGGATATCTACTGGACCTGTGAGGCTGCAGCGCAGGGAAACCGCAGGGCGATCCGCAATCTGGCCATCAAGCAGACCTACGATCTGTTCGATCCGAAGCAGTGCCCCGAGCGGCGCGCGCGCAAGCGCTGAGTGCCGATGCGTCCGGACCCCGCACAGAGGTCCGGACGCTGATCTCTTTCAGCGACTACGCCGAAAGCTCCTCACGCACGATCCTGGCCCCTTCGCTGAGCGCACGCAGCTTGCCCCGTGCCACGTCACGGGCCAGCGGCGCCATGCCGCAGTTGGTGCTCGGGTAGAGCTTGTCGGCATCCACGAACTGCAGCGCCTTGCGCAGAGTGTTGGCCACTTCCTCGGCCGCCTCCACCGTGCTGGAGGCCACGTCGATGGCGCCCACCATCACCTTCTTGCCGCGCACCAGCTCGATCAGGTCGATCGGCACGTGCGAGTTGTGGCATTCCAGCGAGATGATGTCGAGGTTGGAGGTCTGCAGCTTCGGGAACGACTCTTCATACTGGCGCCACTCCGAGCCCAGCGTCTGCTTCCAGTCGGTGTTGGCCTTGATGCCGTAGCCGTAGCAGATGTGCACGGCGGTCTCGCACTTCAGTCCTTCGATCGCACGCTCCAGTGCGGCCACGCCCCAGTCGTTCACTTCGTCGAAGAACACGTTGAAGGCGGGCTCGTCGAACTGGATGATGTCGACGCCAGCGGCTTCCAGCTCCTTCGCTTCCTCGTTGAGGATCTTCGCGAATTCCCAGGCCAGCTTCTCGCGGCTCTTGTAGTGCGCGTCGTACAGGGTGTCGATCATGGTCATCGGGCCGGGCAGGGCCCACTTGATCGGTTGCGTGGTCTGCCGGCGCAGGAACTTCGCATCCTCCACGAACACCGGCGTGGGGCGGCTCACGGCGCCGACCACGGTCGGCACGCTGGCGTCGTAGCGGTTGCGGATGCGCACGGTTTCGCGCTTCTCGAAATCGACGCCGTTGAGGTGCTCGATGAAGGTGGTAACGAAGTGCTGCCGGGTCTGCTCACCGTCGCTGACGATATCGATGCCGGCGTGCTGCTGTTCCTGCAGGGACAGGCGCAGGGCATCCTGCTTGCCTTCGGTCAAGCTTTCATCCTGCAGTTTCCAGGGCGACCAGAGCTTTTCGGGCTCCGCCAGCCAGGAGGGCTTGGGCAGGCTGCCGGCGGTGGAGGTAGGGAGCAGTTTCTTCGTCGACATTGCGTTCTGTGTCCTGGGGCGAATGGAGAATCGGTAAATCAGCGGGCAGCCCACTGCTCAAGCACGGCGCGATACGGCTTGATGAAGTGCTCTTCGGTGAATTTGCCCTGCTTGACCGCCAGCTGGCTGCGCTCTTCGCGGTCGTAGACGATGCGGGTGGAGGAGTAGTCCTGGTGCTTCAGGCTGGGCTGGTAGACCTTGCCGGCCACGGAGTTGGCGTTGTAGATCTCCGGGCGATAGATCTTCTGGAAGGCCTCCATCGTGCTGATGGTGCCGATCAGTTCCAGGTTCGAGTAGTCGCCCAGCAGGTCGCCGCGGAAATAGAAGGCCAGCGGCGCAACACTGCCCGGCGGCATGAAATAGCGCACCTGCAGGCCCATCTTGTCGAAGTACTGGTCGGTGGGGGAGAACTCGCCTTGCCGGTACTCCACGCCCAGGATGGGATGGTGGTTCTCGGTACGATGGTAGGTCTTGCTGCTGGAGACGCTGATGCAGATTACCGGCCCCTTGCTGAAATTGGCGCGGTAGGCCTCCGATTCCAGGAAGTGCTGGAACAGCTTGCCGTGAAGATCACCGAAGCCTTCCGGAATGCCGAAGGTGGCCTTTCCCTCGTTGCTGGCCGGCAGTACCACGCTGAAGTCGTAGTCGCGCACATAGGACGAGAAGTTGTTGCCGACGATGCCTTCGGTGCGCGTGCCGGTACGCGTGTCGACGATGGTCGGCCGCAGCACTTCGATCAGCGGGAACGGATCGCTGCCGTCGGCTCCATCGATGTGCATCTCCACCGAGATGATGTCCAGCTCAACGGCGTAGCGGTCCGCACTCGGGTTGTCCCAGTGCGCCAGGTCGTTGAAGCGATTGTTGATCATGCTGATCGTGTTGCGCAGGTTCTCCTGGCGGGACTCGCCGCGAGCCAGGTTGGCGAAGTTGGTGGTGATGCGCGTGCCGTCAGCGGGCTGGTAGTCCTCGTTGAAAGGGATGCGCGTGATGCTGAAGGTGAAGTTCTCGGTCGTCATGGGCGGCGTTCCGGGTTGCGGGGGTGACATCCGAATGCGGGTCGCTGGCATTCGGCATTCAAAGGACTGCAGCGGTCTCGGCAGTGGCAGGCGCTATGCGATGGGACAGGGCAAGCAGGGGCATCGCCCGCTGCACCGCCAGCCGTGCGCGCTGGATCAGAGCGTCGTTGTGCACGCGGCCCTCGGCGAAATCGCGGTCGGTGGCGTAGACGCCGAGGGGCAGGGTGCGCGCCTGGAAGAAGCTGAAGAGCGGCCGCAGCTGATGATCGATCACCAGTGCGTGCCGCTCGCTGCCGCCGGTGGCGGCCAGCAGGATGGGGGTGTCGACCAGCGCATCCTGGTGGATGAAATCGAAGAAGTGCTTGAACAGGCCGGTGTACGAACCGCGGTAGACCGGCGTGGCCACCACCAGTACGTCTGCCTGTTCAACGGCCACCAGCTGCCGCTCCACAGCCTCGGGCAGCTGCGAGCGCCACAGCGCACCGGCCAGCTGCGGCGCCAGTTCGCCCAGCTCGATCAGGTGCGGCTCGCAGGCAACGTCCTCGCCGATCAGGTCCAGCAGGTGCTCGGCCAGGGTTGCAGCCCTGGAGGGGCGCTGCAGTCCGCCGGAAACGGCGACGATACGGAGGGGGCGGGTCATCTGTTCGCTTTCAGCAGGGGAGGGGCTCCTTCGGGCAATCTGCGGGGGCGCAGTCCTGCAGGCCGGCGAGGTGACCGGGCTGGCAGGCAACCGAAGGCATGACCCGATCCTAGTCATGCCCTTCCATGACGTAAAATGGTATTACTTCACCAATCCATGAGCGGCATTCATCGTCATGTTGGAACGGATCCACCTCAGCATCGTGCAGCAGGTCGAGCAGCAGGGCTCGCTGACCGCTGCCGCCGGCGTGCTCAACCTGACCCAGTCAGCCCTGAGCCACAGCATGAAGAAGCTGGAGCAGCAGCTCGGCACCGATGTCTGGCTGCGCGAAGGCCGCAGCCTGCGTCTGACCCACGCCGGGCAGTACCTGCTGGCGGTAGCCAACCGGGTGCTGCCGCAGCTGGACCTGGCCGAAGAGCGGCTGGGCCAGTTCGCCCAGGGCGAGCGCGGCGCGCTACGCATCGGCATGGAATGCCACCCGTGCTACCAGTGGCTGCTTAAGATCGTCTCGCCCTACCTGGCGGCGTGGCCGGACGTGGATGTGGACGTCAAGCAGAAGTTCCAGTTTGGTGGCATCGGCGCGCTGTTCGGCTACGAGATCGACCTGCTGGTCACGCCCGATCCACTGCTGAAGCCGGGCCTGAAGTTCGTGCCCGTGTTCGACTACGAGCAGGTGCTGGTGGTGGCCAAGGGCCACGCCCTGGCCAAGGTGGACCACGTAAAGCCGCGCCAGCTCGGCCAGGAAGTGCTGATCAGCTATCCGGTTCCGTTCGAGCGCCTGGATATCTACAACCAGTTCCTGCTGCCGGCCGGCATTACGCCGCGGCGCCACAAGACCATCGAAACCACCGACATCATGATGCAGATGGTGGCCAGCGGCCGTGGCGTGGCCGCCATGCCGCGCTGGCTGGTGGAGGAATATGCCGCACGCATGGACGTGGTGCCGGTGCGCCTGGGGGCGAAGGGCATTCCCAAGCAGATCTACCTGGGCGCGCGCGAGGCCGATACCGGTATCGACTACCTGCAGGCCTTCGTCGAACTGGCGCGTAACAGCACGCCGATTGCCGGCAATGTGGGCGGAGCGCGTTGATGCCGGCCGGTACCTCATCGCAGGCGGACGCCTTCATCAACGCCTTTTCATTGGAAGTCAGCGCGAAGGCCATGCCGGCACTGCGCGCCGAGGCGGCCCGCATCCGGCGCGGCACGGTCATCTCCATTCCCTGGCTGGCCAGCGAGGACGACGATGCACGCCTGGCCGCCGCACGCACGGTGCGCGAGCTCGGCTTCGCGCCGATGCCGCATCTCTCCGCCCGCCGCATCGGCTCGCACGCAGCGCTTGAGCGCTTTCTGGAGCGCGCCACCAGCGAAGCCGGGATCACCCGCTGCCTGCTGGTCGCGGGTGACCTGGCCACACCCGCCGGGCCGTTTGCCGACAGTGCTTCAATCATCCAGACCGGTCTTCTGGAGCACTCCGGGATCAAGGTCGTTGGTATCGGCGGGCACCCGGAAGGCCACCCGGTGATGAGCGCTGACGATCGCTGGGAGGTGCTTGGGCGTAAATGCCAGGCCATCGAAGCGCGCGGCATGGCCCCCTTGGTCGTCACCCAGTTCGCCTTCGATGCCGATATCGTGCTGGCCTGGCTGGATGCGCTGCGCGCCCGTGGCATCACGGTTCCGGTACTGGTGGGCGTGCCGGGCCCGGCCAGCATTGCGCGGCTGGCGCGCTACGCCGCGATGTGCGGCGTGGGTGCCAGTGCATCGATGCTGGCGCGGTACGGCATCTCGATCGGCCGGCTGCTGGGAACGGCAGGGCCGGAGGTGTTCATGGATCGCCTGCTGAGTGGGCTGACGGACGCCCATGGCCCGGTC
This sequence comes from Stenotrophomonas sp. 86428_Sma, assembly GCF_056481585.1. Lineage (NCBI taxonomy): Bacteria > Pseudomonadati > Pseudomonadota > Gammaproteobacteria > Lysobacterales > Lysobacteraceae > Stenotrophomonas > Stenotrophomonas sp. 86428_Sma. The sequence goes on along the minus strand of NZ_CM151156.1, from coordinate 2,605,461 downwards.
AGCCCGCACTTGTTCCCGTTCGGCGGTATCGCGCCATCGCTGGAGTGGGTGGAGCAGTATCGGCGGAGCATTTACAGCAGCGGCGGCTGAAAATCCGGGCAGCGGCGCATCCCAAGATCGAGGCGCTCTGCAATGCGCTGGGGATTGATGTCTCCGGCACGATTGATCAGGACCACGACCGTTCTTCGTTGCGCAGGAACGTGCCGCAAGTACCCAGTAAAGCCTGCGGTTCCGCCTCCGTGACCGACTACATTGCCGTCATCGGCAACCTGCCAGCCGGCCCCCCAGCCCGCCTTGCTTCCGTTGGAAAGAACCGTGTCGCACCACATGCGCCTCAGCGCACCATCAGGTAGCAGCCGACCCTGGTCCAATGCCACAGCAAGGCGTGCCATGTCATCGATGCTCGCCAACAGGCTGCCGGCCGCCCACGCCGAACCCGCAGCAGTGGGCGGTGGGTCGTGCCACTGGCCATCCTGGAATAGATGCCCCTGGGCAATCCGGCGCCGATCCTCTGAGCGGCGCGGTCCCGCGTCGCGCATGCCTAGCGGCGACAGGATCTCTTCCTGGAGAACGTTCCAGTAATCCATGCGGGTTGCATGTTCGATGGCCAGACCGAGCAGAATGTAGTTCGTATTGGAATAGGCATGCCGCGTACCTGGCGCAAACTCCAGCGGCATCTGCTCCACCCCTGCCAACAGTTCACGGGGTTGCGGACTCGTCGGCATCAATCGCAGGAAGTTGTCTTCATTCAAATAATTGGGAATGCCGGAGGTATGGCTCAGCAGCCGCAGCAGTGAAGTGGATGCCCACTCTGAAGGCAGTCCCTCCACATACAGGCCGATGGGCGCCGTGACGTCGAGCAACTGTCGCTGCTGGAGCCGGAATACCAGCAGCGCCGTGAACACCTTGGTAATCGATCCCAGCTCGAACACGGTATGGCGATCAATCGGTGAGGGCCGGGTGTCGGTGCGTCGGCCCGCCGTGGCTAGCGCGGCGATGCGCCCATGATCTACCAGAACGGCCGCCAGGCCAGGCTGCTGCTCGGCCCGCAGCAGCGCGGCCAGCGAACTGCAGCTGCCTGAAGTACGCCGGCTCGCCAGTGCAGACCGGGCAGACAGGCCGCAGCCGGCAGCCAGTAGTGCTGCACACAGGTGGCGCCGGACAGGATCGTTGCGCATGGCGTATCAGCTCGCAGCGGCATTGTGGCAATGGTATCGCGGGTCGAGCAGGCCGAGCGGATGAGGCGGGTGTCCCGGGTGGGTCCGCACTGTGGCTGTTGGCAGCGTGGCACGCCGCCACATCACCTACGAAGGCTGACAGCTGTCACTGGCTGCAACCTTGGGGGAAGCGAATAGTGAGCGCCAAGGCGAGGGCGCCTCGCCACCACTCAGCCACCACTCACCAAGGGGACCGCTCATGAACATGCTCCAGCAACTCGCCGCACAGACGCCGATCTGGGTCTGGCTGCTCCTGGCCTTCCTGATCACCCGCGGCATCGCCGCCATGAAGCCAGGGGAGACCTCGCTGCAGAAGCTGGCGATCGTGCCCGCCCTGTTCGCCGCCTGGGGTGCGTGGTCGATCAGCCATCGCTTCGGCACGTCGCTGACTGCCTGGAGCGAGTGGCTGGCCGGCATCGCCACGGGTGCCGCGCTGGCCTGGCCGCTGCTGAATCGGCTGAAGCTGACGCTGGACCGCAGCACCGGCAAGCTCTGGCGCAACGCGGACTTCAGCCTGCTGCCGCTGCTGCTGATCACCTTCCTGGTCAAGTACGGCTTCGAAGTCGCATTTGCGGTGTCGCCGTCGCTGACCGCCAACGCCGGCTTCAGCGCCGCCTACCTGCTGCTGGCAGGCGGATTCACCGGCCTCTTCATCGGCAAGTACTGCCGCTATCTGGCCTCGTTGCGACTGGGTGAGGCAGGTAAAGGGGTTGGGGTGGCAGGCTGAAACCAGCTCCGTCGTGACGCGTCACATTAATAGCCCCAGAGGGTAGTGCCGGCCGGTGGCCGGCACCCCTTGTCCCTACAGACTCCAATCAACCCGCATGCCCGCAATCAACGCATTCGGCAGGTCCCGCTGGCGGGCAGGTTCGTTGAACTGGTCCGGATGCACGATGTAGTGCAGGTTCGGCGCGACCCGGAGCTGTGGGGTGAGCTGGATGCCATAGCTCAGTTCCATCATCACCTGGCTCCCGTGCGGCGTGCCGCTACCGCCGGCCGCGGCGCGGGCAAGGCGCAGGTTCTCCAGCGCGATGCTGCTGTACTTCTGCTGGGTCACAACGAAAGCGATGCTGTCCTGCGGCCGGCTGGTGAACGTGCCTTTCTGCACCATGCCAGCCTGCAGGAAATGATCCTCGATCAACTGGCCGGAGGTGCCCTTGAGCGCCGCACCGAACAGGGTCAGGCCGCGGCCGCCACCATCACTGGTGAGCTGTTGCTCGAAGCGGGCGAACGCACCGGATCGGCCGCGACGGGACGCATAGTCCTGCCCGCTGAGCAGCGCCGGGCTGCCGTTGGCATCTCGCAGCGGATCCAGATAGGTCGAGTTGTCCTGCCAGCCACCGAGTTCGTAGCGGGCTTTCAGTCGTGCCGAAGCAGGGCTGCGCCAACCGAGCGTGTAGGGCACGATCCAGCCGGTGGCCTGGTTCGTATTCCACTTCAGGCCGTGCTGGCCATCCTCCGCCTGGCTGGGATCGACCTGGTAGGCGCCGACGCGCACATAGACATCGGGCGTCACCCAGGCCGTGGCATCGGCCATCCAGCTCGATACCGGCCACCAGGTGAAATTGCTGGTGCGGAACACGTAGGTCGGGTTGCCGCAGGCCGAATTGCCCTGGAAGTACTGGCACAGCTCCGAACCGAGGTGATGGATGTTGGCGACGCTGCGCCCGGCCTCCAGCACCAAACGGTCGTTCAGCAGTTTCTGCTCAAGCGTCAGGTTGGCCAGGCGCGTGCCCTGGCCGCCGTAGATTTCCTGCGCCGAGGTGCTGTTGCCAGTACGGCTGTTGGCCAGGTTGGTGCCATGGCGGTTGATGCCGTAGGCCTTGATCGTCGCGCCCCGCCAGCCAAACGCAGCGTCCAGGTTCACGTCGGCACCGAACATCAGCTGGCCGGCATACGCCGTGCCGCTGCGCTTGCCGCCGTCGAGCGTGGCAGCCGCTTCACCGGTGTACGCCAGCTTGGGGGTGAGGACGTCGCTCGCGTCGGCGGCTGCGGCCACGGACGGCAGGGCCAGCAGGATCGCTACCGGCAACAGGCGGCGGGAAGAGCAGGTCATGGGCGAGGTTCCTTTTACAGGGTGGGAGCCGTGACCGGCTTCTTGAGGACGCGCAGCGCGACAGCGGTGACGGCCACGCCGGCCACCAGTGCCAGCAGGTAGACGCCAAGGTGGGTGACCGCGTTCGGGATCGGCAGCACGAACACACCACCGTGCGGCACCTTCAGCTCGACACCTGCGGCCATCGAGATCGCACCGGCCACGGCCGAGCCGAGAATCAGCGCCGGAATGGTGCGCAACGGATCGCGTGCGGCGTAGGGGATCGCGCCCTCGGTCACGAAGCTGAGGCCGAGCACGCCCGCGGCACCAGCGGTGCCGCGCTCCTCGGCAGTGAAGCGGTTGCTGAACAGCCATGTGGCCAACGCGATGCCCAGCGGCGGCGTCATGCCGCCGATCATCGTCGCAGCCATCGGCGTGTAGACCTGGCTGGAAATCAGTGCGGTGGAGAACGCGTAGGAGGCCTTGTTGACCGGCCCGCCCATGTCCACCGCCATCATTCCGCCCAGCAGCAGGCCCAGCAGAATCGCGCTGCTGCCCTGCATGCCGCGCAGCCAGTCGGTCAGCCAGGCCAGCAGCCCGGCAACCGGCGTGCCGATCACGTACATCATCAACAGACCGACCAGCAGCGTGCCCAGCACCGGCAGGATCAGCACCGGCTTGAGGCCTTCCAGGCTGCGTGGCAGGCGCAGCGCACGGTTGATCCAATGCACGCCGTAGCCGGCGATGAAACCGGCCAGGATGCCGCCAATGAAGCCTGCATCCATGTTGACCGCGACCAGTCCGCCGATCATGCCCGGCGCGATGCCCGGGCGATCGGCGATGGAGTAGGCGATGTAACCGGCCAGCGCCGGCACCATCAGCATGAAGCCGGACTTGGCGCCGATCTGGAACAGCGACCAGGCCAGCGTGCCCTTGTGTGCATCGTCGAAGGCATAGATGCCGCCGAGCGCGAACGCCAGTGCGATCAGCAGGCCACCGGCAGTGACGAACGGCAGCATGAACGACACGCCGGTCATCAGGTGCTTGTAGGGGCCGGTGGCTCTGGCCTTTTCGGTGGTGCAGCCTGAAGCCGGCGTACCCGCCTGCACGCCGGCCTCGACCAGCGCCTTGCGGATCAGGTTCTGGCCGTCATTGATCGCCGGCTTGGTGCCGCTCTTGAACAGGCGTTTGGCAGCAAAGCGCGACAGATCGACTTCGCGGTCGGCGGCGATCAGCACCAGGTCGGCGGCAGCGATTTCTTCGTCGCTCAATGCGTCCTGCGCGCCGACCGAGCCCTGGGTTTCCACCCGGATCGCGTGGCCCAGTGCCTTGGCCGCCTGCTGCAGGCCTTCGGCCGCCATGAACGTGTGGGCGATGCCGGTCGGGCAGGAGGTAACGGCGACGATGTGCTTGCCGGCGTCCGCGGTGGGCGCGGTTGCCGACGTCGCGGCAAGCTGCGCCAGTACGGCAAGCGGGTCGTCCAGCACTTCACCGAGGCTGGCGCGTACGACCTGGGCGTTGCCGAAGCGGGCGGCATCCGCCTCGCCGTCACCCACCAGCAGCAGCTGCGTTGCGGCGGCGGCCTGCGTGGCGGGCAGTGCCCCGGTCACGCCCTGGTCGCTGCGGATTTCGATCGCCAGTTCAGCCCCTTGCTGGCGGGCGGCGCGGCGCAGCGCTTCGGCGGCAAGAACCGCCTCGATGCTGCGTTCGCCTGCGGCGATGACTACGGTGGAAGCTTGCATGGGCACTCCTGGAATTCTTCGGGTTCGTCCTTGCAGGAGGGGGCGGGCCAGCCGCAGCACCCTCTGCTGGGGTTTCAATCCAACCGCTCGATCAGTACATCGCCGGTCCACGCGCGCACCTGCGCCGGGTCCAGTCGTCGCGCGTCACCGCTCTCCAGCCGGCTCATCGAGAACGCCGTCGCCAATCGGGCGCAACCCGTCAGATCCAGGGAGGGCTCCAGCAATGAGGCGGCAATGCCGGCGACCATGGCATCGCCGGCACCGACCGTGCTGCCGCGTGCCAGTCGCGCCGGTCGCGCGACCAGAGCGCCGCTGCGATCAATGAACAGCGCGCCGTCAGTGCCCATCGAGATCGCTACCAGTGCGACTCCGCGCTCGACCAAGGCGTGGCCTGCGGCCCGCAGGGCGCTGCGATCCGGCAGCGGCGTGCCGGTCCAGGCCTCCAGTTCGTGGCGGTTGGGCTTGATCGCGTAGGGCAGTGCGCCCTGTGCGCCGCTCAACGCGGCGGCAAGTGCGTCACCACTGGTGTCCAGCAGTACGCGCGCACCAGCGGCGCTCGCCTGCGCCTGCAGTCTCGCCCATGCATCGGCTGGCAGCCCCGACGGCAGGCTACCGGACAGCACCACTGGCTGGTCCGGCTGGAGCAGGGCGTCGAGCCGGCGCGATACCGCGTCCAGATCGGCGTCACACAGTGACAGACCGGGCAGGTTGATGTCGGTGGTCTCGCCGCTGGCCTCTTCGACCAGCTTGATGTTGGTGCGGGTGCGGCCCGCAACGCGCAGGCAAGCGTCTGCGATGCCGCGCTCGGCGAACAACGCGCTGAACACGCCGTCGTTGCCATTACCGAGCACGCCCATCGCGGTGGTCGGCACGCCCCAATCGGCCAGGCAGGCGGCCACGTTGATGCCCTTGCCGCCGGCGTCGTCGCGCGAGCTGCGGGCACGATGCACATGGCCCGGTTGCAGGTGCGCCAGCCGCACGGTCTGGTCAATCGCCGGGTTCAGGGTAACGGTGAGGGCGTGGGCGCTCATGCGCGCGCTCCATCAAGGGCACGCACCTGCTCGGCGGTTTCGCAGTCCAGCGCGGTAGTGGCCAGCGCTTGCAGATCGGCCAGCGCGTTGCCACGCAGGCGTGCCTTCACGGCCGGGATGTCGTTCGGGGTCATCGACAGTTCGTCCACGCCCAGGCCGGCCAGCAGCATTGCACCAAAGGGATCGCCGGCCAGGCCGCCGCAGACGCCAACCCAGCGCCCATGCAGGCGTGCACCTTCCACCGTGGCGCGGATCGCGCGCAGCACGGCCGGGTGCAGGCTGTCGGCCTCGGCGGCGAGTTCCGGGTTCTGGCGGTCGATCGCCAGCACGTACTGGGTCAGGTCGTTGGTGCCGATCGAGAAGAAGTCGGCATGGCGCGCCAGCACATCGCTCTGGGCAGCGGCGGCCGGGACTTCAATCATGATCCCGATCGGCACGTCGGGCGCCTCGAGCTCGGCGCGCAACCGTTCGCAGATGGCGCGCAGTGCGATCAGCTCGGGCACCGAGGTGATCATCGGGAACATGATGGACAGGCGTGCGCCGTCCTTCGCCGCGCGATACAACGCACGCAGCTGCGGTTCCAGCAGGTCGGGGCGGCGCAGCAGCAGGCGCGCGCCACGCACGCCGAGGAACGGGTTTTCCTCGCGCGGCAACTCCAGGTGAGCAACCTGCTTGTCGCCACCGATATCGAGCGCGCGCACGATCAGCGGGCGGCCGTCGAGTGCCTTGGCCATCGCCACGTACGTGGCGTACTGCTCATCCTCGCTGGGCGTACTGCCACGTTCGAGGAACAGGAACTCGGTGCGCATCAGGCCGACACCTTCCGCGCCTTGCTCCAGCGCCAGTGGCACCTGCTCGGGCAGGTTGACGTTGGCGCCGATGTCGATGCGGTGGCCGTCTGGGGTCTGTGCCGGCTGCGCGCGTTGCGCCGCTTCACGCTCGCGGATCTGCTGCTGTTCGGCGATCCACGCACGGGCCGAGGCGAGATCGGCCTCGGACGGAGACAGGTAGAGCCGCCCGCTGTTGCCATCGATGATCGCCTCGCGGCCCGCACTGATCGCCAGCAGCTCCGCGCCGGCGGCAACCAGCGCTGGCAAGCCGAGCGTGCGCGAGAGAATCGCGGTGTGCGAGGTCGGCCCGCCCAGCACGGTGGCGAGGCCGAGCACGCGGCCGGTATCGAGGTTGGCCGTGTCGGACGGCGACAGATCAGCAGCGAGCAGGATGCAAGGATGTGCAGGCAGGTCGGCAAGGCCGCCACCCGCCGCAGACGGATCAAGCTGCGCCAGTACGCGCCGGCCCACGTCACGCATGTCGGCCGCGCGCGCGGCCAACACCGGGTTGCCCAGTGCCGCCAGGCCGGAGGCGATCTGCTCGATGGCCTGGTGCCAGGACCACGCAACGCCATGGCCTTCGACCATCAGCTGGCAGGTGCGGGTAATCAGATCGGTGTCGTCGAGCAGCGCGGCCTGCGCCTTGAAGATTGCCGCATCCGAAGCGCCTAGCCGGCGCTGGGTGTCGTCCTGCAGCGCGGCCAGTTGTTGGCGGGTGCGGCTGAGCGCGTCCTGCAGGTGCGCGCCGCCTTCGCCGAGTGGGGTGGGGCGGTCGGCGACCTCAGCCTGCGTGCTGGCCAGCACATGCACCGGGCCGATCGCCAGCCCTGGGCTGGCGCCGATGCCGACGATCGCCGCCTGTGCGTCGGGTGGATTCCAGCCCGCAACCGGCGCGGCCTTGCGCTGCGCTGCGCGCTCGGCATCGGCCTTTTCCTGTGCCACCAGCCCGTCCATGACCTTGCGCAGTGCGGCCAGCAGGGCAGGGGCATCGGCGCCCTCGGCAGACACGCTGACCGCGTCGCCATGGCGCAACCCGAGCTGCAGCAGCGCCACCAGGCTTTTGGCATCGGCAGCCTGATCGCCCGCGCGGACCTGTGCGCGGGCCGCGAAGCCGCGCGCTGTTTCGGCCCAGCGCGTGGCCGGGCGCGCGTGCAGCCCGCTGGGGTAGGCGATGGTCCAGTCGAAACGCTCGGCCAGGTCCGTCACCGGCACAGTGGGAGCCGTGGTCGAAACATCGCCAGCCAACGCGTTGATGATCTCGCTCGCATCGGCCGTGGTGAACAGGCGCTGCAGGGTCGCGTCATCCTGGATCAGCCGGGTCAGCCGCCGCAGCAGGGTGATGTGGGTATCGGACTGCGCGGCAATGCCGACCACAAGGCGGGTGACCTGGCCCGGGTTCCACTCCACGCCTTGCGGGAACTGCAGCACGGCAATGCCATCGCGGCGCACCAGGTGACGGTCCTCACCCAGCCCGTGCGGAATGGCCACGCCATGGCCGAGGAAGGTATTCGCCAGCGCCTCGCGCCGGCCCATGCTCGCCTCGTAACCCGGCGCAACGCAGCCGGCGGCGACCAGCATCTGCGCCACCTGGGCGATGGCGTCGGCCTTGTCGAGCGCCCGCGCATCCAGGCGGATCAGTTCCCGGTTGACGGGGGCTGGGGTAGTCAAGGGCTGCAAGGCGGGCTCCGGGAAGGGGGTGCTGTGGCGTATTGGGAACGTTCCCACTCATCATTTCAATGTGCACTGCACAAAAAGCCAATAGTCCTTTGGCGTTAGCATTGTCCTGAATGGCCATCCGGCCTCGAACAGCGACAGTTTCCGGGAACGGTTCCAATGAGCATCAGCATCAACGACGTCGCGCGCGTGGCGGGGGTCTCCAAGTCCACGGTGTCACGCGTGCTCGGCGGCGGCCCGGTCAGCGAGGCCGTGCGTGGCAGGGTGGAGGCGGCGATCCGCCAGACCGGCTATCACCCCAACCTGCAGGCGCGGCGCCTGCGTGCCCGGCACACCGGCATCATCGGGCTGATCGTGGCGGACATCCGCAACCCGTTCTTCACCGCGCTGATCCGAGCGGTGGAGGAGGTTGCCTATCGTGAAGGCCTGCGCGTCACCCTCTGCAACACCGACGAGGACCCCGAGCGCGAGGCCCTGTATCTGCAGTTGATGCACGAGGAGCGCATCAGCGGACTGATCTTCGCGCCCACCCGGACCACGGTGGGCCGCCTGGAGCGGCTTTCACTGGACTATCCGACGGTGCTGGTGGACCGCGCCGCACCCGGCGGGTCGATCGACAGCGTGGTGCTCGACAATCCGGCCGCGATGGCGGGCCTGGTCGAGCATCTGGTCGCGCGTGGCTATCGCCGCATCGGCGGCCTGTTCGGCAGCACCAGCACCACCGCAGCCGAACGTCGCGACGGCTATCTCGCTGCGATGCGTACACATGGGCTTCAGCCGGATTACCGCGAGGTTGAACCTACGGCTGAAGCGGCCATTGCAACGGTCGACCAGTGGCTGGCTGGCCCATCGCGGCCGGAGGCGCTGGTCGCCAGCAACAGCCTGCTGCTCATGGGAGCGTTGAAGGCCGCCCGCAGTGCAGGGTTGGCAATTCCTGGCGGGTTGGCGCTGGCGGGCTTCGACAACGAACGCTGGACCGAGATGGTCGAACCGGGCATCACCGTGATCGAACAGCCGGTCGAAGAGATGGGGCGCGCAGCGATGTCGTTGCTGCTTGAGCGCCTGCGCGCGCCGGAGCTGCCGGTACGCCGGCTGGTGATGACGGGCCGGTGCGTGGTGAGGGGATCAACTGCATGGAATCCAGAAGGACGACAACCAAGGTCCAAGGCATGAGAGGACATCAAGGCCGACAGGCGGGTCGTCGCATGATTCGGCTGCTTATGCTTGGAGCCTGCTTCCTGACCGGATCCTTGCTTGCGGAGACATCACCACCGAAGCGCACCTGGCTTGTGAGCGGCGCGGAGCTGATCACGCTACTGCAGGGAAAAGGGGCTGACGGATTCTGTGCCAGCGAACAGTGCCGGAGTCTGTCCATCGCCCGTGCCAATGCCTACATCCAGGGTGCTGCCGATACCAGTCGTGGCCAGTGGTGCGGCCAAGGCCAGATCCGTCCACATGAACTGGCCGATCGTGTCACCTCCCATCTTCAGCAATTGCCCCAGGAGCGCTTGCAACAGAATGCTTCTTCGCTGGTTGTGGAAGGCCTGCGAACAGCGTTTCCTTGCGAACGCCGGGCATTGCACGGTGGCATCGGACAGTCCAGGGAAAATTGACCCAGCCTCGTTGAAGTGATTTGCCAGGCTTGTTCCCCCCGCAACCGGGGGTTGGCAGCAAGCGCCGCCGTCGAGAAAATCCGCGTTTTGACTGCAGATTGCTTCGGCTCGGGAACAATCCCAGCGCTCCACATTCCAGACCAAGCAGTCCATAACCGGCCTTCCACGTCGAAGTAGCATCGACGCTTGGAGCATTGAGCACTTCCGCTGAATGCGTTCGGTCTACGGAAGCTATTGGATGAACATGAAGCGGACGACGGCGGGCGGCCCCGCTCCCATGCGCGGTGATCGGCGGGATACCGAGATCCGGAACTACGTGATGAACCTCGGCCCCCAACATCCTGCGGCACATGGGGTACTGCGCCTTGTGCTTGAGATGGATGGCGAGACCGTTGTGCGCGCGGATCCGCATGTGGGCCTGCTGCACCGGGGTACCGAGAAGCTGGCGGAGTCCAAGCCCTTCAACCAGTCCATCGGCTACATGGATCGGCTGGACTACGTATCCATGATGTGCAATGAACACGCCTACGTACGTGCGATTGAAACCCTTCTGGGAATCGAGGCGCCCATCAGGGCACAGTACATCCGCACGATGTTCGATGAGATCACCCGTATCCTCAATCACCTCATGAACATCGGAACGGGCGCGCTGGACCTGGGCGCCATGGCCGTGATGCTCTATGCATTCCGGGAACGCGAAGAGCTGATGGACTGCTACGAGGCGGTATCCGGCGCTCGAATGCATGCCACGTATTACCGGCCCGGCGGTGTGTACCGTGATCTGCCTGACCAGATGCCGAAGTACAAGGAGTCACGCTGGAAGAAGGGGAAGGAGCTGCGGCGGCTGAACGCCGCGAGAGAAGGGTCGCTGCTCGATTTCATCGAGAATTTCACCCGCGAATTCCCAAACCGCATTGATGAGTACGAAGCCCTGCTCACCGACAACAGAATCTGGAAGCAGCGCACGGTGGGCATTGGCGTTGTGACCCCGCAGCAGGCCATGGACTGGGGCATGACCGGGGTGATGCTGAGAGGCTCGGGCGTGGCGTGGGACCTGAGGAAGAAGCGCCCCTACGCGAAGTACGATGCCGTTGACTTCGACATTCCGGTCGGCAGCGCCGGTGACTGCTATGACCGCTACCTGTGCCGGGTCGCGGAGATGCGACAGTCCAACCGCATCATCCGGCAATGTGTCGACTGGCTTCGCGCCAACCCCGGCCCGGTGATGGTCCAGAACTTCAAGGTGGCGCCGCCGTCCAGACAGGAGATGAAGTCCGACATGGAAGCGCTGATCCATCACTTCAAGCTCTTCAGCGAAGGCTACCAGGTGCCGGCAGGTGAGACCTACGCAGCGGTCGAGGCGCCCAAGGGCGAGTTCGGTTGCTACCTGATCTCCGATGGCGCCAACAAGCCGTTCCGGGTGCACCTGCGTGCTCCCGGCTTCGCTCATCTCTCTTCTCTGGATGAAATCGTCAGGGGCCACATGCTGGCGGATGTCGTCGCCATGATTGGCACCTACGACATTGTGTTCGGCGAAGTGGATCGATGAGGAACCGGCTCAGCCCACGCATGGGCTGAGCCACGCTCCGGCGGCCGCGAAGGGAACAGCCATGTGCAGCCTGAGCAGGTCTTCCACGGTGCGTGCCCCGCCCATCTCCAGGTCGAGGATGCCGGGCTCCAGGATTGATCCCAGCAGAACACCGACCGCGATCGCATGAAGGCTGCGCGCCGCAGTGGCTGTATCAACGCCCTCACGGAGCTGGCCCAGTGCTCCTGCACGCCGGTATACAAGCTCCAGCATGCGGATCTCCGGCATCGCGCACGCCGCGAGCACGTCGCCTATGCCGCCCAGCTCATGTGATGCACCAGAGCGCAGCAGAAGCTCAACCGTTCGGCGAACGCGTGGGGTGCGGCGCGTGTGATCAAAGACCCTGACCAGGTCCGCAAACAGAAGCTTGAACGGGTCACTGCACTGCCGGATGGCGGCTTCCCGCAGTCCTTCGGGTGCATCTGGCCGCCCTCGCGCGGAAAGTTCACCCAGCAGGTTCTGACGGGACCCGAAGTGCCAGTAGATCGCGCCGCGCGAATGGCCGCACTCGGTGGCGATCAGCTCCAGCGTGGCGCCCGCGGGCCCATGGCGCAGCAGGCACACCAGTGCGGCATCGAGGATCCTCTCGCGCGTGGCCTGTGCGTCCTCCCTGGTTCTTCTAGCCATGGCACGGTTGCATCCCTGCTGTTCGATGAGCGCGCGGTCGCGCGTCCTGATCGTCCTTAGACAAGGCGATGGGACGGACCATGGCCACAGCGCTGCACCGGGATCTGCGGCGTTTGAATGTCGATCTTCGGCTCATTGGCGGGGGCAGGGCAGGACAGTGAGCCAAGCCACAGACCATCGGCGGCGAGACGCGCAGACTTCAGCGCGGGATCGTCCGCCTCGGACGGCTCGGTGGCCAGCTTCTTCTTCATCCACTCGATCCACTGCGACGCGGATACCTGGGTCAGGTCCAGGCGGATGATCAGGGCCGAGAGCATTGCAACGTCGTGCCGCCTGCAGCCCTCGACCACCGATTCCACGTAGGCGTTGGTGAATGCGCCGGAGCGGAGCCCGTTGGCACGCATTCTCCGTTCCACATCCTGATTGAAGTTCTGCAGCCAGCACGAGAAAGTGGCGTCGATGAGATCCTGCTTGCAGTAGAAGTGATGGAACATCGCGCCACGGCTGACGCCCGAGCATTCGAGAATCTCACTGACGGTCACCGAAGACCGGCCATTGCGGACGATAAGCGCTGCCGTTTCGCGGATGAGTATGCCGGGCACACGCACGGACGAACGGTGGGTAGCGTTCAAGAGAGTTTTCCTCATGTAGCGGGCGACGTACGATCCGCCAGGCCGGTACGGGCTGGCGGGTTGCCGTTCGAGCCAGTCAGTGATGCGCAGCGGATGCTTCGCTTTCGGCGCTCTTCCGGGAAGCGATGGGCCTGCCGATTTCAATCTCCGGGTCTCCCTTCTCGGGTTGCCATGCCCCCAGTGCCAGCTGCACCTGCACGTGGGCCATCAGCAGCTCGGCCTGTGCCGCGGCAAGCGCTCTGCGCGCCTTCTCGAGCAGCGCCTGCTGCTGCAGGCCGGCATCCTTCGGTTCGATTCCGGCGTCCACGCGGGAAGAGGCATAGGCCGAAGATCTGCTGCTGAGTGCCTCGGCATTTACTGCCTGCTGCATCCTGATCTGGGAACTCGTCCACGCATGCAGGGAGTCCTCACTCTCCTTCAGCGCCGTCAGCACGGTCTGCTCGAAGGCATGCCAGTTCTGATCACTGCCGGCGCGAGCGGCTTCCTCCCTGGCCTTCTTCCGGCCAAAGCTCAGCCACTCCCACTGAAGCTCCGGGCCGGCCGAATAGCGCTTTGCACTGGAATCGCCCAGCGAACCGAACGGTGCAAGGATGCCGCCGAAAACATTCAGCGTGAGGCGCGGAAGGTGCGCGCGCTCGGCGAGTACGACGTTGCCAAGGCTTGCTCGCAGTAGTGCATCGGCCTTGGCGACGTCTGGCCGCCGCGCCAGGAGGTCGGTCGGCTGCGCAAGCGATGCAAGATCCGGTGGGGCCGGCAGTGGAGCCGGGGCCAGCAACGCCTCCCAGGCGTCATCCTGCGCGGTCGGCGAGCGGCCTGCAAGAACCGCCAATGCGGCCCTGTCCGCCTGCAGCCGGGTAGCGGTTGCTGCCTCCTGCGCTACCAGCTCGGCGTGTTCGGATTCGACCGCAAGTGCCTCCCTGCGATCGACCAGCCCGGCCGCATACCGTGCCTTCACACGCACAACGCGCGCCTTGCTCAGCTCAACCTCCCGCTCAAGAGAGGACAGGTTGATCTGGTCCATCCTGAGCAGGAAGTAGTTCTTCGCAACCTCGGCCTGGAGCACTGCGGCAGCTGATCTCGCGTCAGCCGCCGCCGCATCGGCCTTGCGATCGGCCATGGCTGCGGCGGTGCCAATGCGCCCAAACAGATCCAGCTCCCAGGAGAACATCTGTCCGGCGGACAGCAGTCTCTGGGAAGGGGGGCGGGGAAGATCCTGGCGATAGGGATCCGCTTCGATCTGGGCGGACTGCATGGCTTCGGCCTTGACCTGCAGCGCACCGCTCGGCAGATAGTCCTTGCGCGCTGCGCCTGCCAGTGCGCGCGCTTCCACCACGGCGGCAAGGGCAGACTTCAGGTCATGATTCCCGCGCATGGCCAGGCTGACCAGCGCATCCAGGTTGGGGTCGGAGAAGTCCTTCCACCATTGCCTGTTGGGCGTCCCGGGCAGGACATCCGCATCCAGCGCCGCCGGCGTGGGGGCCTGGCCCACATGATGCCGGGCTGCGGCGTCAGGGATCTCGGTCCTGGGAGCCACAGAGGCGCAGCCAGAAGACAGGGCTACAAGCACAGCAATCGACAGGCAGGCAACTCGATTTCCAATAGCCATGATCATGCCTCCTCGGTCGGGTGAATGCGGTAGAGCGCGGCATACAGCGCTGGAATGAGACCCAGCGTGATCAGCGTTCCAAGGGCGAGGCCGCCGATCATCACGATCGACATGCTGGTCCACATGGAACCGCCAAACAGCAGCAGCGGGACAAGGCCGAGAATGCAGACCATCTTGGTCATCACGATGGGGCGCAGGCGCTTTGCCGCAGCCTCTTCAATGGCCTGGAGAGGGGGCAAGCCATCGCGCTGGCCTTCGTCGATCGCATCGATGAGCAGAATCGCGTTGTTGACGATGATGCCGGCAAGTGCGAGCAGCCCCAGTGTTCCGATGAAGGTCAGGCTGGTGCCACTCAGCTTGAGTGCCAAGGTCGCGCCGATGACCACGAACGGAATGCTCGCCAGGACGATCAGGCTCTTGCGGATGCTCTCGAACTGCCATACGAACAACAGGAACATGGCAGCAAGGCAGAGCGGGAGCAGCTTCTCGATGCCTTCGTTGGCACTCTTGCTTTCTTCGATCTCGCCACCGAGTTCAACCCGCACGCCCTGCTTGCGGAATTCGGAAAGAAGTGGCTCGACCTTGTCCGCGATCCCCTGGGCCGTCAGCTCGGAGCTCTTTGCAAGCACGGTGACCGCGCGCATCTGGTTCACTCGCTGGATTGAAGACAGCTGCGGCGCCAACCGAAGCTTGGCCACCTGGCCCAGGGGCACGCTTCCGCTGCCATCCGCCTTCTGGATCGGGAGTGCCTCAAGCTGGCCGATATCCGTGCGCAGTGCCGCTTCTCCGCGGAGGATGACCGGGAGAACGGTGTCGCCCTCACGATAGCGGGAAATCGTTGCGCCGGTCAGCAGCATGTCCATGCTCTTGGCGATGTCCGCGCTGCTGATGCCTGCGGCCTGGGCCTTGGGCTGATCGACGTCCACATCAAGCTGGACAACCTGGCGTTCGGCATCGCTGGATACATCCACCATTCCCGGCGTGTCCTGCAGCGTGCGCAGCAGCTTCTCGGCGGCAATCCGATGTGCGCCGTCGCTGCTGGAGATGCGGAACGTCGCAACGCCGGCATCCGAAGATCCCATCGAGAACCGCTTGGGCTCCACCCGCACGTCCGGGAAGTGTGTTGCCATCACAGAACGCAGCCGCTCAATGGCCGCTTCATGCTTGACGCCCTTCGCAAGGGACAGCACGGCATACGCGCGGTGTCCTGCGGGAGTAGGGGGATTGAGTGCCAGAATGAAGCGTGGGCCACCATCGCCCATGTACAGGGCGTGGCTGGAGATCTCCGGAACGAGCTTCTCGTCGGCCAGTACCTTGCTGATCTGGTGAGCAACCGCCATCGTATTGGCCGGACTGGAATCCGGGGACAGCTCGATGGCCATCTGCAGCTGATGGCGCTCGGACGGCGGCATCAGCTCGTTGGGGACGGTGGTGAACAACCAGCCGGAGGTTGCCAGCAGTGCAACCATTACGCCGATGTAGATGGCCTTGTGCCCCAGGATCCAGCGGACCTTGCCGCGGTACCAGCCCGTCAGCCGCTCGACCGCGCGTGCGGTGCGACTGAGTTCGGCATGGTGATGGGCAAAGTACTTGCACAGCAGCGGAATCAGGGTAACGCCGATGACCAGCGACAACAGCAGCGCGATGGCCATCACGATGCCGAGGCTGCGCAGATACTCGCCGGTTTCCGTGCTGGAGATGGCCAGCGGCATGAACGCGAGGATGATCGCCAGCGAAGAAACCAGAAGCGGCACGAACATCGTGCTGCCTGCGTGAGCGGCAGCCTGGTCCGGCGACTCACCCAGCGAGAGCCGCCGCTCCATGTCCTCGGCAACCACGATCGCGTTGTCAACGAACAGGCCCAGGGCAATGATGATTGCACCCACCGAGATCATGTGCAGATCGATGTTCAGGATCTTCATGATTGCCATCGTCCCCAGCACCGTGGTCGGCACGATGGCGCTGACAATCAGGCCGGTCCTCATTCCAAGGAACAGCACGACGACCGCCATGACGATGGCCAGGGTCTCCAGGAAAACCTTGGCAACACGCAGCAGCTGGGTGGAAACAACCTCGGCCTGATCCGTGATCTGGACAAGCTGCATGCCGGCCGGCAGCGTTTCCGAAAGCCGTTCAACGTCGCCGCGCAGCAGATCGGCGAAGCTGACCACGTTGAGTCCTGGCGCCATGGAGACCGCTATCACCACGGCCGGCGTGCCATTGACGAATGCACCCGTCATCGGCGGGTCCTGGGTCACCCGTTCCACTCGCGCAAGGGCACCCAGCGGCACCGAGCCACCCTTCGGCAGCGGTATCGGCGTGCTCTTCAGCTGGGAGGGGTTGTCGGCGTCACCGCTCACGTTGAGCGTAATCTCCGAACCTCCGATCTCGACGTAGCCCGCCGGCGCAATCACATTGCGCCTGGAAACCGCATCGGCAATCACATTGGGGTTGAGCCCACGCGCAGCCAGGGAAGGCACGTCCAGGATGATCTGGACCTGCTCGTCCCTCACGCCGTGCAGCGAGACACGTTCCACCCCGGGCAGCCGGAACAGTTCATCGCGCAGGCGGCGGGCTTCTGCCCGGAGCTCGCCTGCGTTATAGCCATCGCCGGTCAGGCCCATGGTCATCACCGCAACCCGACCGAATTCGTCGTCCACGACCGGGCCAATCGTTCCCTCGGGAAGCTGGCTCTGAATGTCCCCCATGCGTGAGCGCAACCGTTGCCACACGATGGGAATTTTCTCCGATTCCACGGTGGGATAGAGATCAACGTAGGTGAACGCAAAGCCTGGACGGACAGTCGTCCGGATCCGCTTGACCTCCGGCATGCCACGAATGCTCTCCTCGATCGGGCGAGCGACCAGCTGCTCGACCCGGTCCACGCCGGCGCCCGGCATGAAGCTGAGTACCGTCGCCGTGCGAATGGTGATGGGGGGCTCTTCAGTGGACGGGAAGTCCAGCGCCAGAATGAGGCCGGTGAGGACGATCGCTACGATCGCCAGCAGGGTCAGGCGGGGACGCGCCAATGAGAATGAGGAGAGGCTCATTGTTCTGATCCCATCTTCATGTCGACAGGCTTGATCTGCGTGCCCGGGCGGATGGCCTTGGCACCCGCAACCACGACGCGCTGACCGGCGGAAATCTGCCCGCTCACCTCGATCCAGTCACCGTGATACTGACCCAGATCTACCTCCGCCAGCTCGGTCGTCTTGCCATCCTTTGCCAGCCGAAGCACCTGGCCCTTGCCGCCAACGGCAGACGGCAGAACAGCCCGAAATGGCACTTGAAGCCTGGCTGGGCCTGTATCCGTTCCAGTGATCCGGACCGACCAGGTCGAACCCACGGTCGCCGCCTCGGGCACTGCGATGTATGCGGTACGCACGCCGCCTGCATCAACGCGGCCGTCGACACGGAGCACCTTGCTCGCCACGGTGTCCGAGCCGCTGATCAGGTTGACCACCTGCCCAACAGCCAGAGGAGCTGTGCCCGGAATCGCGACAGACAGCTCGCGGCCCGCACCATCGACCTGGATGGCGACAGCGCCCGGGCCCACGGACTGTCCAACTTCAACGTTTCGGGCAGCCACGACTCCGTCAAACGTTGCCTTCAGCGTGGCTTCCCCTTGCGACCAGCCGGCGAGCTCGTGCTGCGCGCGGGCATTGCGGACGGCCGCATTCGCAGCCGCCAGTTCGGCCTTCGCGGCGGTCATCTCCGCCGGGCTGAGCGCATCAGCCTTCTGCGCAACATCCAGTCGCTCGACGCGTCGCTGGACCTCGTCCAGTGCGGCCTGCGCGCGTGCGACGTCGCCGGCAGCGGACGCCTCCTGCGCTGCAAAGGGGACCGGATCCAGTCGAGCAAGCACCTGTCCCTTGCGTACAACGTCACCCGGTTCAACAAGTACCGCGGAGACCTTTCCGGAGACCGGGAAGGACAGCTGTCCTCGCTGCGTGGCACGCACGGTGCCGATGTAAGCGCGCTGATCGCCAGCAGCCTGTCGAACGGAGGCGACATACGCGGTGCGGGCTTCTGCCGTCCCGCTCTCTGGTGTATCGGAACATCCCGTCATCGCGGACAGGGCAATGGCCAGCGCGCTGAGACGAGGCACCAATGACCAGGTCATATGGGTTTTCACGTTCGATTCCTTGTATGGGTGGTCAGTTCCACAGACCAGCGCGGTGTGGTCAGGTCTGCAGGCGGCGTAAATTTAGGGGGACACCTGGACCACGAACAGGACACTTCCGGACATGCCGGGGCTCGTACAGGTCATCTGGGACAGGCGGCGCACTCAAAGCGGCCATCCGGACAACGCAGTCCCACCTGAAGCCAGTCAGTCACATCGACGCTGGATCATCATCCGGATCCATCAGGAGCATTACCGGACACGCGGGGGGCCGTTTAGGCCACGCACGGTCTCCTGCATTGAAATCAGTCCCCCACGGGACGACTATGGGGACTGCGAAACGCCCCTTCGAAACGTGATGGCTGCCATCTCCAAGAATCTGCCGACCTCCATGGACTGGCGTGAGCCCGGTGAGGAACTCGCGTTGGACGCGACGTCTCTGAACGCCTCCGACGATCCAGGCTCAACGCACGAATCGCAGATCGCAGAAATCGTGCCTACCGGAGCCAGGGCCATCCTTGGGCTTGTTGAAGAACGGGGTTTCTCGCCGGAAGAGCTGTGCCGCGGGCTTGGTTTCACGTACCGCGATCTCTCGATGAGAGATGTAAGGCTGTCCTACAGACAGATGCGCAAGCTGTTCATGCGCGCAGAACGATTGCTGGACGAACCTGCATTGGGCCTCGCCCTCGGAGCCCGGCAGACACCCATCTCCTGGGGTGTTCCCGGCCTGGCGATGCTCACCTGCGAGACCTATGGGGAAGCCCTGAACTATGGGCTCAGCCACCAGCAGGCAATCGGCGCCATGCTGATTCACACGATCGAGGAAGCGGGTCGTGAAATCCGGATGGAGGTCCGATTCCGGCGCTTTGATATCCAGCTGGAATCCGTTCTTGTGGAGGATGCATTCGCTGGGTTCGTCGCCGTCAGCAGGTACCTAATTGGCCCCTCCTTTGCACCGCTACGGGTCGACTTTTCCCTACCCAAGCCCTCCGATCCGGACGTCTACCGGCGGTTCTTCCAGTGCCCGGTGCGCTTTGATGCAGGGATCAACCGCCTGACCTTCGACTCACACTGGTTGAGTGTGCGGCTGCCAGGCTTCGACCGGATCAACTCGAAGATCGTACGCGACCAGCTCGAAACGCTGCTGCCAATGCGGGGCGTGCGCAATGAAATTGTCGAATCGCTGTCGAGCCACCTGCGGTGCGACATCGAGACGACCACCCGGCAGAGCGAACTCGCAAGCCTGATCAATGTAAGCGAGAGAACGCTCAGGCGCCGGCTCAATCGCCAGGATTCGAGTTATCGGGAACTCCGCGATGAGGCCCGGTATGAGCGGGCCCGCGATCTCCTGCTGAACTCAGAGCTGAGCATCGCCGAGGTTGCAGACGCGGTTGGATACTCCGACGCCCGTGCATTCCGCCGCGCATTCAAGCGTTGGGCGGGTTGCCTGCCAACCGAGTTCCGGGAATCCAGGTAGACAGCATCCACCCTGATTCCAGCACGGCGGGTAGCCATCGGTAGAGACCGGGCCACCCAATGACGTCGGGGCTGCCGCCGGGCCGTGCTGCCGGTGGTGGTTGCGCGTCTGTAGTCCATTGCACCAGTGCGTGTGCAGTCCTCTCCAGCCACCCCTCCTTCACCTGGATAGAACCATGAAGCGCATACGGCTGTTTGAATCGAAACTCGCGGCGAGATTCCTTGAGGTCGATCGATTGGCGCGGGAGGGCGCCACGTTGAAGAACGTGGCTGAGAACATGCGCACGATCACCATTGCGGTGACGATGCTGATCGTGGTGGGGCTGCTGATGGACGTTCCGGCGTCCGTCATTCGTGTGGCGGCCATCGCATGGGGGTGCTGGGCACTGGTCTATGCGCTGCTTGCCGCAGCACAAGCAGGACTTCTCTTTGTCCTGCTGCTTGGCGAGGTGGCCCTGTTGAAGCACATCCTCATCCGGATTGGATTTCTCAGAGGCGCCATTGCCACAGGATTCGCGGTGCTTGTCGTGATCATCATGGCAGTGTCGTGCGTGCTGTTCGATCCGAAGCACATGCTGCATTGGTGATTGCCGACATCCTGCCGACACCCTGCAATCGTCGGGCCAGGCATTCCGGACCGGCCAAGGCGAGCCCCGCACATGGGGGATGTTCGACCTCGATTGATTCCGTTCCACTCAACCTGCGAAAGTCATGCACTCTGCAATTCCCTGCTGCCGTAGTCATTCATCAGGCGGCGATCGAACTGCCACTCTGGCCAGAACATCCGGTTCCGGACGCGTAGCGAAAGGCAGCTTGTGGCGGCGGGTTCCTCGGCTCCTCGCAGGAATGGGAATGCTGTTGCTGGCCGCATGCAGTCCGGTGCATGTGGTCAGGTCAAACCAGGCCAGGACCTATGCAGGTCTCAGCATCCACGGGGAGCGTCGGATGGAGATCGTGCCAGCGGGTAGCACGCACGGGCACTTCCAGACGGTGACTCTCGCCCCCGTCCTGCTGATGCCAGAGGTAGCTGCAACGCTGAGCCCGGGCGTCGGTGATCGCCTCAAGGCTGCCGTAAGCAGTCAGCTGCAGCGGCAGATCGACAGGCGCCTGGGCTGGAGTAGGGCAGGGCGGCCGGGAACGGGGCTGTTGCTGCTTGCAAGGATTACCTCGGTGAAGGAGGTGTCTGTCGGCCTGAACATTGCCACATCCGTCCTGATGGGACCGGTGAGCAAGGGGCAGCTTTCCCTCGAGATCGAGGCGACCGACGCAGGCACTGGCAGGCAGGTAGCACTGCTGCTGCTCGCCGACGAAGCCGATATGAGGGACATCCGGAAAAGCTACACCCTGGACGGTCACGCCAAGGCGCTTGCAGGCCGGTTCGCGATTGAGGCGGTGGAGTTCATCGCGCCAATGGTGCGATCACGGCAGCTTCCCGGAGGGCGCAACTGCCGTGCGCTTCACCCCGGTTCCCAGGCCTCATCCGAACCGCGGCTGCAGGAAAGGGAGGGGGTAGGGAGTTCCAATTGCAAATGACTCTCACTACACTTGCGGCATCCCACCCCTTCCGCCGCCTATGGCGGCCAGAACTCCGGCTCCCAACGTGAATTCCCCGCCCCACCTGTGCAGACCGCAGGCATTTGCCCTGAGGGTGATGTGTCCACGCTAGGCCGGGGCACGGGCAGCAACGCGGATCGGGCCTCGTCCACGGAGGCGGGCATTCCGGAAGACGCCTCGCCAATGGGCGGGAACCTCCTTGCGAAAGCCTATGCCCGCTGGCGCGGGCCCATTCTGCGCAGCCTTGCGCGTGTCAGAGGTGCGGACGGTGAGGACGCCCTGCACGACGGTGCAGTCAAGTGGCTGGCGGCAAACCCTGCACTGGCCTCGTGCGACCAGCAAGGCGCCTATTTCCGGCGGACGGTAATGAACACCGTGGCCGATGAATATCGTGAGCACACCGCAGGCCGCCGTCTCCAGACGCTGCCGCTGGCAGATGCCGAGGATGCGGGCCAAGCCATCGCCAGCGATGAATCACAGTGCCCGTTGCAGCTCAGCGCCCAGCGGCAGCGCCTGGAGCGCCTGCGAGAAGCGCTGGCCGAGCTGCCCGAGCGTCAACGCGAGGCATTCGTGCTCTGCCGCTTCGATGGGCTGACCCAGGAGGACGTTGCCGCTCGCATGCAGATCTCCCGCCGCATGGTGGTCAAGCATCTGTCGCGAGCGGTTGCCTACTGCGAAGTGCGGGTACGCTATGCATCTCTGGCACAGTTGCAGGAACTGCATCGCCCGATCAATGCGGGCGAGGCGTTGGCGCCTGCCATCGATGCTGATTTTCCCTGCCGATGACCGATCTCCCTTCTGCCGCAGGTTCCGACCCGTTTGCCCTGCATGAGGCGGCCGCCGCGTGGATGGTGCGGCGGCAGGATGCGGACTGGCAACCGGAAGAAGAGGCGGCCCTGCAGCACTGGCTGGCCGAGAGCGAAGCGCACCGACAGGCGTTCGCCGACGTGGCCAGAACCTGGCACGACCTCGGCCAGTTGCCGCGCCCCGTGCTGGCCTCGGACCCGCATGCGGTGATCGCCCCAGCAGTACCTGCACCTGCCGCTCCACGGCGGGGCAGGGCGGCGCGGCGTGCACGGTCGTGGCGCCTGCCACGCGTTGCGGCGGCTGCGGCCGTGGCGACGCTGGCCTTGGGGTACGTCGGCTACGGTTGGTACACCGCGCCCAGCTACGTACAGGACGTGGCCACCGGTGCGGGCGAGATACGCGATCTTCAATTGCCGGACGGCTCACGGATTTCACTCAATGCACGCAGCACGCTGGCGGTGCATTTCTATCGATCCCGTCGGGAAGTGGTGCTCAGCCAGGGCGAGGCGTACTTCGAGGTCGCCCCGGCGGCCGACCGGCCCTTCACCGTCGATGCCCAGCGCAGCCGGGTGACGGTGGTCGGCACGGCCTTCAATGTGCGC
The DNA here is from genome assembly GCF_056481585.1 of Stenotrophomonas sp. 86428_Sma. Lineage (NCBI taxonomy): Bacteria > Pseudomonadati > Pseudomonadota > Gammaproteobacteria > Lysobacterales > Lysobacteraceae > Stenotrophomonas > Stenotrophomonas sp. 86428_Sma. The sequence goes on along the minus strand of NZ_CM151156.1, from coordinate 2,582,304 downwards.
AATGGGCCGGGCGAAGTCGTGGTCAAGGTGCTGCATGGGCACGTGCGGGTACAGCCGGATCGCGCCGAAGGCACCGCGCCGGTCAGCCTGCACGCTGAACAAGGCCTGGCCGTTACCACGCTTACAGCCGCCTACCGCTCCATTGCCGCCAGCGCAGACAGCATTGGCGGCTGGCGCAACGGGCGCCTGGTGTTCCGGCGCACCCCGCTGGACGAAGTGGCGCAGGAGGTCGGGCAGTATCTGGGCCATCCCGTCACGTTGGGCCAGCCAGGGCTGAAGTTCCTGCCGGTCTCCGGCTACGCAGCCACCGATGCCCCGGCCACCTTCCTGGAAGCGCTGCCGGATCTGTTGCCCGTGCAGGTGACCCGCACTGCCCAGGGCGGCTATCGCATCGACGAACGGCCTGTCACCCGCTGACGCCGGAACGAAAATTTCTTCCGGCGCGGGTTCCCACCCCATCGCCATTTTCCGTTTACCCCAGTGAGGCCAGTAGCGGCCAAGCATGATGGAGCGGTAATGGGGTACATGAAGATCAAGCGCGCACTTGTTGCTGGCGCGTTCTCTACGGGGGTACACGCCAAGCGGCTGCCGTTGCTGGCGCTGTGCATTTCCAGCGCGCTGGCAGGGCCAGCCATCGCACAGGCGCAGCCGGCTGCGCGCGTGCAGTTCAATATTCCGGCGCAACCGCTGGATGCCGCACTGCGCCGCTTTTCCGAGCAGTCCCGGCAGCAGGTGCTGTTCAGCGAATCGGCGGTGGCGGGCCGTCGCGCCCCGGCCTTGACCGGCAGCTACACGCCGCAGGAGGCACTGGCGCGCCTGCTGGAGGGGAGTGGCGTGCGTGTCAATGCCACCCGTCCGGGCGTGTTCACCCTGGCCCAGGAAGCAGCAACACCTGCGCGCAGCAAGGAGGCCCAGACCACCCTGCAGACGGTGAACGTCACCGCCAATGCCCCAAGCGATGGCGCTTACACGGCACGTGAGCTGAGCCTGGGCAAGCTGGGGCAGAGCATCCGCCAGACCCCGCAGTCGGTCAGCGTGATCACCCGCCAGCAGCTGGACGACCGCAACCTCACCACGCTGGACGAAGCGCTGGCACAGACCACCGGCGTGACCAAGACCGCCCGCAACTTCGGCAACCACAAGTTCTCGATCCGCAGCTTCACCGTGGACGACAGCAACTATCTGGTCGATGGCGTGGCCGGCATTGTCTATGCCCCGGTGGGCTGGCTGCCGATCGACACCGCCGTGCTGGAACGGGTTGAAGTGCTGCGCGGTGCCGGTGGCATGATGCTCGGCGCGGCCGACCCCAGCGGGGCGATCAACATGGTGCGCAAGCGCCCGCACGACCAGGCTCATCTGGATCTGGCCGCAACCGTGGGCTCGTGGGACAACTACCGCGTCGAGGTGGATGGCGGTGGCCCGCTCAATGCTACCGGCAGCGTGCGCGGCCGACTGGTCGCCGCCTATCAGGACCGCGACTACTTCCAGCGGGGCACCTCATCGAAGACGCCGGTGGCCTATGGGGTGATCGATGCCGATCTGGGCACGGATACCACGCTGACCTTCGGTCTGCGCCATCAGGCCAGTAACACCGACGGCTACTGGCTGTTCGGCCTGCCGCGCTACACCGATGGCGGTGCGCTGGACATCAAGCGTTCCACCTCGCTCATCCAGGACTGGAATCGGCAGGAGGGCTCCGTCGACGAAGCCTTTGCAGAGGCGGAGCACCGCTTCAACGAACGCTGGAAGGCACGCCTGTCGGTGAACCGCACCGAGTCGGACCTGGACCAGCGTGTCGCGGTTCCGCTGGGCGGGGTGGACCGGGCCACCGGCATCGGCTCGCGCTTCTATGACATCTATTTCAACCGCTCGCGCGTGCGCAGCGATGGCATCGACCTGCACACCACCGGCAGTTTCGACGCCTTCGGCCGCAGCCATCAGCTGCTGCTGGGCGCGATGTGGTCGCGCCAGCGTACCCGCCAGAGCTCGGCGGACCTGGCCATCGACGTGCCGATTGATGTCTACGCACCCGACCACAGCGCCATCGCGCAGCCGCTGCAGCCCGCGTGGGACTGGTCAGAAAATGCCCGCGCCCAGCAGAGCGGCGTGTACAGCAACCTGCGCCTGCAGCTGGCAGAACCGCTGCACCTCACGCTGGGTGGCCGACTGAGCTGGGTGAAGTACCAGTCCAGCGATGGCTTCACCGGCGCCAAGAGCCGCGACTACGAACAGAAGCACGAATTCACCCCGTACGCCGGCCTTGTCTACGACCTGGGTCCGCAATGGTCGGTCTATGCCAGCTACGCCGATACCTTCCAGCCGCAGAGCTCGTACGTCACCGCGTCCGGCTCGGTGCTGGATCCGGCCATCGGCGCCAACTACGAGCTGGGCGTGAAGGGTGAGTTGAACGATGGCCGCCTGAATGTCTCCGCCGCAGTGTTCTCCATCCGCAAGACCGGCAACGCCGTGGTGGACGAATCCGACCCGGGCAGCTGCCGTGGCTCGCTGGCGTCGTCCGATTGCTACCGCAATGGCGGCAAGCTGCGCAGCAAGGGCTTTGAGCTGGAGGCCAGCGGCGAACTGGCGCCGGGCTGGCAGATGATGGCGGGCTATACCCACGTCACCAGCCGCGACGATGAGGGCGCGACCATCAGCGCCGAGACGCCCCGCCACCTGCTGCGCCTGTCGACGTCCTACCAGCTGCCGGGCAAGTGGAACGCGTTCTCTGTGGGCGGTGGTGTATCGGCACAGAGCAGCTACTCCTATCCGGCCTACGACGACCCGGACTGGCGCATGGGCGCAGCGGGACGTGCCGTGTGGGACCTGCGCGCCGGCTACCGGATCAATCCGCGCTGGAGCGTAGGCGTCAACGTGGCCAACCTGTTCGACACCCGCTACTACGCGATGATCAGCCAGATCCGCCGCGGCAACTTCTTTGGCGAACCCCGCAATGTGATGCTGACGCTGCGCGGCTCGCTGTGATCTTCCGCAACCGGCGGGGCAACGGCCTGCCCGCCACGGGGCAGGCATGAAAGCGGGCTTCCGGCAGAGCATGTCGTGGCTGCACACCTGGTGCGGCCTTACCTGTGGCTGGCTGCTGTGCGCGATCTTCCTGACCGGCACGCTCAGCGTGTTCCGTGAGCCGATCACGCGATGGATGGAGGCCGGCCCCGTGCCGGCCTCCTTGCCGGCGGTCGACACCGCAACGCAGGCGGTGCGTGCGCAGCACTGGCTGGCTGCAAATGCCGCTGATGCCCGGTCATGGCAGATCCGTTGGCCTGCCCAGCAGGGTTGGCCACTGGAGCTGTCGTGGGAGGATGGCGACGGCACCGCGCACGAACGCTGGGTGGATGCCGGCACAGGCATGCCACAGCCTCCACCTCGTCTTCGGGAAACCGAAGGCGGGCGCCACTTCATGTCCTTCCACTACACCCTGCACGGCGGCATGGCCGGCTACTGGCTGGTGGGCTGGATCACCGCCTGCATGCTGCTGGCGCTGGTGTCCGGCGTGGTGGTGCATAAACGCATCTTCAAGGACTTCTTCACCTTCCGCCCGGGCAAGGGACAGCGCAGTTGGCTGGATGCGCACAACCTGAGTGCCGTGCTGACCCTGCCGTTCCTGTTCATGATCGGCTACACCGGGCTGACGTTCTTCTACAGCAGCTATCTGCCGTGGCCAGTGCACGTTGCCTATGGCGATGCGGAAGGCGCCTATGCGCGCTACGAAGCCGAGCTGTCGCCTGCGCAGCCGGCTCCGCCAGGCATCCTGGTATCCACCGCGCAACTGCCAGACCTGCAGCAACTGCTGGAACGCGCGCAGGCCATCAGCGGGCAGCCGCCGGCATTGATCATGGTCCAGGCGCCCGGCACCGTGCACAGCGTGGTGGAGGTGATCGGTCGCAAGCCCGAGGGGCGCGCAGACAGGCATCTGCTGACCGAGGCCAGCCGCGCGGTGTTCGATGCTGCCAGCGGCACGCTGCTGCAACAGCATGGCGCACACCCGCATGCCATTGGCGCTGTGCAGGTGCATGAGACGATCGAAGCACTGCACAAGGCCGATTTCGGCGGCTGGCCAATGAAGTGGCTGTACTTCATCAGCGGCCTGCTGGGCACGGCGATGATCGCCATCGGCACGCTGCTGTTCTCGATCAAGCGGCGCAAGCGCAGTGAGCATGAGTTCGGCGCGGCCACGGCAGGCATCTATCGCTGCGTGGAAGCCTTCAACGTGACATCGCTGGCTGGGGTGGCGCTGGCAAGCATCGTCTACCTGTATGGCAATCGGTTGCTGCCATTGGAAATGAGCGGTCGCAGCGCATGGGAAATACGCATTTTTCTTACGGCCTGCGCCGCCTCGGTGCTGCACGCGCTTTGGCGCCCACCTCGCCTGGCCTGGATCGAGCAGCTGTGGCTGGCCGCAGCACTGTGCCTGGCGCTGCCGTTGGTGAATCTGGCAACCACCGGGCAGGGGCTGCTGATGTACCTGCAGCGGGGCGCATGGCAGCAGGCTGGGGTGGAGCTGGTCGCACTGGCCTTCGGGCTGATGCTGGCAAGGATGGCCCTGATGCTGCAGCGCCGTTGGCCAGGGGCGCAGGAGGCGGCGCGCCCTGCCAAGCCTCCGGCCGGGCGGGAGCCGGCCTATCGCTGGCAGGTGGCGAGCCGTGTGCTGGCCGCCTCGCTGGGCGGCTACGTGTTCACCGCCGTTACCGCTTCGGCACTGGCGTTGTTGTTGCCCGCGCTGGTGGGGGTAAGGACGTCCGCTTCGGTCCTGGCCAGTTCACTGCTGGGGTTCGTGCTGTTGATTGCCGTTGCTGTGGGCGTCTTCAGTGCCCGCAGTGTTGGGAGGGTGTGGCTGAGTCTGGCGGCGGGGAGTGCCCTGATGGGGTTGCTGGTGGCGATGCTGCGGACGGGGTGAGGCCAGGGGGGGCGTTGGCCTGTCACATGCTTCCGTCCAGCCTCTTCCGGAAGAACGCCCCCAGCGCTGCAAACGGAATCAGATCGGTGCGGTCGTACAGATCCACATGGCCTGCACCCTTCACCCACAGCAGTTCCTTCGGTTGTCCCGCCAGCCGGTAGGCCTCCTCACTGAATTCCTTTGAATGCGCCTGATCACCCGCAATGAACAACATCGGACGCGGGGAGATGGTCTCGATGTCGTTGAACGGATAGAAGTTCATGAACTTCACGTTGCTGGTCAGCGTCGGGTGGGTGGTGAGCTGCGGTGATGAACCAGTCGGCGTGAACTCGCCGCGCGAAGTGCGGTAGAAGTCGTAGAACTCGCGCTGGATCGGATGAGTATCTGCCTCAAGCCTATGCACCGTGCCGGAGGTGTACTGTGCGGCGCCGCCCTCGGCTTCGACCCAACGCTGGCGCGCGGCAGCAGCAATCACGGCCTTGCGCTGCTCAACGCTCTGCGAGCGGTTGAGGGCACTGCGGTTCGCAGCGCCCATGTCGTACATGCTGACGGTAGCAATGGCTTTCATGCGCGGGTCGATCTTGGCCGCACTGATCACGAAACTGCCACTGCCGCAGATGCCAAGCACGCCGATCCGTTCGCGATCCACCTGTGGCTGCGTGCCCAGGTAATCGACGGCTGCACTGAAGGCCTCGGCATAGATGTCCGGCGCAACTGCATTGCGGGGCTCGCCCGCACTTTCACCCCAGAATGACTGGTCGATAGCCAGGGTCACGAAGCCTTGTTCAGCCAGCTTCTGTGCGTAGAGATCCGCACTCTGCTCCTTCACTGCGCCCATGGGATGGCCCACGATGATCGCGGGCAATGCTTGCCCAGGCCTGTGGTTCTTCGGTACGTACAGATTGCCGACGATCTGCATGTGGTACTGGTTGTTGAAGTGCACTTTTTCGCTGATGAGCTGGGTGCTTCGATAGAAGTTGTCGGCGTCGCGGGTCATGTCCTGTCCAATTGCAGTGAAGGGGATGGTCGCGAGGACCAGAGAAAGCAGCAGCGTCTTCATTCGCTCATCTCCGAATACTCTTCGTCGCTTACTTTCTCCAGCCACGTCACCGGGCTGCCATCCACCGCCTCGGCAATCGCGATGTGGGTCATCGCCACTGCGGCACTTGCGCCATGCCAATGCTTCACGCCCGGGGCGATCCACACGGTGTCGCCCGGACGAATCTGCTGGCGTGGCTGACCCCACTGCTGCACCCAGCCCACGCCTGCGGTCACGATGAGGGTCTGGCCCAGCGGGTGGGTGTGCCAGGCCGTGCGTGCGCCGGGCTCAAAGGTGACCGTTGCACCTCCTACGCGTGCCGGCGCAGGGCGTTGGAACCCGCCATCGATGCGCACGTTGCCAGTGAAGTAGTCAGCGGGGCCCGCCACGGACGATGCGCTGCCAGCAGGCGTTATGCTCAGATCATCGCTGGCCGGGCCGCCGCCGGTCGCAGGCGCAGCCATGGATATCAACGTACCGAGAAGCATGGACATGGGGAGTACTCCAGGAGTTGGGGGATTACCAGGCGTAGGCATTGGGCGCCTCGCCACCGGGGCCAGGCCAGATCGCATCCAGTCGAGCCAGTGAAACAACTGAGAGCTTCAGCGCAGGGGCCTTCAGGTTCTGCAAAAGCTGGTCCACCGTGCGCGGCCCGCTCAGCGCGGTGGTCACCACCGGGTTGTGCAGCAGCCAGGCCAGCGCCACGTCGGCGGGCGCCTCACCCAGTTCATCGCAGAACGCTTCATACGCTTCCAGCTGCGGGCGCAGCTGTTCGATACGCTGCAGGAGGTGCGGGGTAGCGCGTCGGCCATTGGCGACATTCTTCAGCACGCCGCCCAGCAGGCCCATGCCGATCGGGCTCCAGGGGATCAGGCCGAGCCCGTGGTAGCGCAGGGCCGGGATCACTTCCAGTTCCACCTTGCGCTGGGTCAGGTTGTACAGGCTCTGCTCGGCCACCAGGCCGAAGGTGTGCCGCGCGGTGGCCACGCCCTGTGCGGTGGCGATGTCCCAGCCGGCAAAGTTGCTGCTGCCCACGTAGGTGATCTTGCCTTCGCGGATCAGCTGTTCCATGGCCTGCCAGATTTCTTCCCATGGCGTGGCCCGGTCCACATGGTGCATCTGGTACAGATCGATGTGGTCGGTCTGCAGTCGGCGCAGGCTGGCCTCGCAGGCGCGGCGGATGTGGTACGCCGACAACCGGCGATCATTCGGGCCCAGCCCCATCGGCTGGTACACCTTGGTCGCCAGTACCAGACCATCACGCTTGCCACTGCGCTTGAGCCAGCGCCCGATGATCTCTTCAGACACGCCGAAGCCCTGCGCCATGTCCGGCGACTGCGGTCCGCCGTAGACGTCGGTGCTGTCGAAGAAGTTGATGCCGGCGTCCACGGCGGCATCCATGATGGCGAAACTGGTTGGCTCGTCGGCAAGCTCGCCGAAGTTCATGGTGCCAAGACCCAGCCGGCTGATCTTCAGGCCCGATCGGCCCAGACAGGTGTAGTGCATGGGGGACTCCTTCAGGTATGGACAGGCAGGCGATGGTGCTGCGCCGAGCGCGCAGCGATGCAGGACGTGACCACCGAGCCCAACAGCAGGACAGCGCTGAACCAGAACGTGGCGCGGTAGCCCTGGTGGTCCAGCAGCAGGCCGCCCACGGTCGCACCGACGGCGATGGCCATCTGCACCACGGCTACCATCAGGCCGCCACCGGCCTCGCCGTCATCGGGCAGGGTGCGGGCCAGCCACGACCACCAGGCCACGGGCGCCGACGTGCCAAGCAGGCCCCACAGGGCGAACAACACCGCCACCCTCGGCAGCGTGTTGCCGAGCAGGATCATGCACACCGCCACCACGGCCATCAGTGCGGGCAGCAGCACCAGTGTGCGGAAGAGTGCCTTGTGCACGAAGGGCTCGATCAACAACGTGCCGGCCAGGCCCGCAGCACCCATCAACAGCAGCAACAGCGACAACGTCGAAGGTGATACGTGCAGCGTGCCTTCCACGAACGGGCGCAGGTAGGTGAACAGCGAGAACTGGCCCATGAAGAACAGGCTCACGCCCGCCATGCCCCACGCCACCGGCGGGCGCTTCAACAGCGCGAACACATTCCAGGAAGCGCGCCCGGCGGTCGCCTTCATCGATGGCAGCGCGGCGATCTTCCACAGCAGGGCCACCACAGCCACCGGCACCAGCGAGAAGAACGCACCGCGCCAACCGATGATGGCGCCGAAGTAACTGCCCATCGGCGCCGCAATGACCGTGGCAAGCGCGTTGCCGCCGTTGACGATGGCCAGTGCGCGGGGCACCTGGTGCGAAGGAACCAGGCGCATGGCGGTGGCGGCCGACATGGCCCAGAAGCCACCGATGGCCACGCCGATCAGCGCACGGCCCAGCATGAACACCGGGAAGCTGGGCGCCAGTGCCGCCAGCGTGCCCGAGAGGATCATCGCGGTAGTGAGGCCCAGCAGCAGCCATTTGCGGTCCAGCTGTCCGGCCAGTGGCGAGACCAACAGGCTGGTGACCAGGGCGAACCCGCCGGACACCGCGATGGCCTGTCCGGCCTGGCCTTCACTGACGTGCAGGTCGGTGGCGATGGGCGTCAGCAGGCTGACCGGCATGAATTCGGAAGCGACCAGCGCGAAGGCGCCGAGTGACAGGGCCAGCACCGCACCCCATTCCCTGGGAGATGCCGAGCGGACAGGCGCGGCCGTGCTCGCCCCGGTCGGGGGGAGATTGAGTGAACACATGAAGGTTTCCAGGCCCAAAAAGGGCGATGACGGCGGAAAGCTCCGGCGGCCGGAGCTCCCCTGGTGGGGAAGGGGGCCAGTCTGGACCACGCAGAGGTACTTGATTAGATAATCAATTTCGAATGGGTCAATTAGTTGCGCTAATCAATCCCTGTGACACACTGCACGCATGGCACGACGCAACTTCAATGACCTGCTGGCTTTCGTGACCGTAGCGCGGGAGGGCAGCTTCACCCGTGCGGCAGGTGTACTCGGGGTTACCCAGTCCGCACTGAGCCAGGCCATCAAGACCCTGGAAGAGAGTCTCGGCATCCGGCTGCTGACCCGCACGACGCGCAGCGTTTCGCCGACCACGGCAGGCGAGCGCCTGCTGCAGTCGATCGGCAACCACTTCGACGACATCGAGATGGAGCTCGAAGCACTTACTGCATTGAGGGACACGCCAGCCGGGCAGGTCAGGATCACCAGCGGCGACCACGTACTGCGCACGGTGCTGCTGCCCAAGCTGATGCCGCTGCTGCACCGCTATCCGGACATCCGCATCGAATTCGACGTCAGCTATGCACTGCGTGACATCGTTGCCGACCGCTTCGACGCCGGTGTTCGCCTTGGCGAATCCATCGACAAGGACATGGTCGCCCTGCCCATCGGCCCACGCCTGCGCATGGCCACCGCAGGGACGCCGGGCTACTTCGCTGCGCACGGAATGCCGAAGGTGCCGGGCGATCTGACTGGTCACCGGTGCATCAACATCCGTCTTCCCACCAGCGGTGGACTGTATGTGTGGGAGTACGAGAAGAAGGGTCGCGAGATCAATGTGCGCGTGGATGGCCCGCTGGTGTTCAGCACGTCACCGCACATGGTCGATGCCGCGCTTGATGGCCTGGGCCTGGTGCATCTGCCCGTTGATGAGCTGGCACCCCATCTGGAAAGCGGCCGCCTGGTGCGGGTACTGGAGGACTGGTGCCCGCTGTTCCCCGGCTATCATCTGTATTACCCGAGCAGACGGCAGCCATCCCCGGCGTTCAGCCTGGTGCTCGAGGCATTGCGGGTCTAGGTCGATGTTGCCTCGATGACCGTCCGGCATCACAGCCGCGATGGGCTCACTGGAACAGGATCGCCGCCCTGCAGCCGGCCCTCGCGTGCGGGTTCTTCGCTACCGATCCGGAAACGTGCCGCATCCCAACCGATGCAGAACACGGCAAGAGTTTGACCAGGCGGAACGCACGCCTGGACAGCCCACCCGTCAACTGGGCGGGGCACGTTCTAGAGTACCTTGCAATGCGTATTCTGGACCTTCTGGACACACTGCGTTCACGGTCACCGACACCCGCGCTCACCACACTGCACCTTCCTTACGCACGAAGAGGTGCCACATGGCCACCTGTGATGTATGCGGCAACAACTACGACAAGAGTTTCACCCTGCAGCAGGGCGGACGCAGCGGAACCTTCGATTCGTTCGAGTGCGCGATTCATGCATTCGCGCCGCGCTGTGCACATTGCGACTGCGCGGTGATCGGGCATGGCGTTGAAGGAAAGGGCCAGATCTTCTGCTGTGCACATTGCGCCGGTCATGCCGGTGTACAGGGTGTAGCGGACCGGGCCTGAACTGCCTCGATTTGATCCTGCCGATTACGCAGAAACCAGCGACGAAAGTCGGACGACCCGGGCTGCGCCCGAGTCTGCCAGCACTGCCAGTGCATGCCGTTTCTGCGAGGGCATCGCCGCCACAGCTTCCAATGCCACCACGACCTCGAACTCCCTGGCGTTGGCGTCCAGCGCCGTGGCCAGGACACACGAGTCGGCCGTCATGCCAGTGAGGCAAAGACGGCGTACTCCCAGCTTGGCCAGCAGAATCGGCAAGGGACTGGCGAGGAACGCCGAGTGCTTGGGCTTGAGCACGAAATAGTGGCCGGGCAGGGGGGAGAGGGTTGTGGCAATTCGGGCAGCCGTCCCCCCGTCCCGCTGGCACTGCTCCACTTGCTGGCGGAAGTCCCGCTTCCAATCTGAGAAGTTGTCATTGGCATAGATGACTGGCCACCCTTGGTCATCGAAGTGGTCTCTCAGGCGGCGGATCTGCCGGGCCGCGTTCTCTGCCGCTGGCGCCAGCGCGTCTGCACCTGGGAAGTCGAAACGACTGAACATGTCGATGATCAGCAGGGCGGTAGAAGGGCGGCGTGCCATGCCTCAATCTCCTGTCTGCGCATGCGGCGCTTCGACCGGCTTGGACTGTGGCGAATCCTTCTGACGCAGGAAGATGGTCAGCACAACCAGAGACAGCACGGCCAGAAACTCACTTTGCCAGTTCTGCATCGATTCGAACCAGAACGTGCTGCTGGCCAGGTGCTCGAGAAAGCCCGGCACTGGCAAGCCCTGCAGCCGCTGCTCGGCCTGCTCGGCGCGCCAGCTTCCCAATGCGTGCAGCGTAAAGCTGGCCAGGAACAACAGGCCGAAGGCGATGGCAAGCGAATGGCCATAGATGATTTTCCATGCGCCACCACGCCTCACGGGCCAGGGCGTGGGCCCCCGCTCGACGCGATTCTGTTCCTGCGCAGGGTCCAAGGGCCGCGATTCGGCCGAACCGCGCTGGCGAAGGCTCACTGTCAGAAGGACATACATCCCCATCTGCAGGAATTCGCTCTCCCAGTTCTCGAATGTGGCGCTGACGAAATGCCCGGTTGCCAGGTAGTGCCAGAGATCGATCGGCGTGCGTCCGTGCTGCAGCAGCTCCTGGTTGTGCACGTGATGTCCCGCAATTGCCTGCCCACCAATGAATACAACGGTGAGCACAAGCAGCACCAGCGAGAGACCGTTGCGCTTCCACATGCAACACCTCGTTCAGGCTGTTTCAATGGCCATGATGAAGCTTGCGCCGCCAGCGGGCCATGAGCTGTGAATCCGGCGCATCCAGTATGTGAGGCGGTCTCAACGTTTCCCTGTTGGATCGGGATCAGGACGCTCGTAGTCCTCGGGTACAGCCTTGGGCCCATCGCCATCGTCGGGCATGTCGTGCTCCTTCCATCTGGCTCGATCATTGCGCCGCTTGTCCGGCGTATGTGCCTTCGACTGATCATCCACGTCCGTGGTCGGATTGAAGGGGAGCTTGTCGGTCATGGGTTGCTCCTGCAGCAGGAGGTTGAAGCGTGCGGCCAGTGCGGTTAACGCGGTGACGTCGCGAAATGAACACCATGCACACCGGGATGTCACCGCAGGGGGAGGGGGTGTTGCGATGCTGGAACCCCCTCTTGCTGGAGAACCGCGATGCAGGCATTGACCTACCACGGCCGCAAGGATGTACGCGTCGAGACCGTGCCGGACCCGGTACTGGCGGCTGATGACGATCTGATCCTGCGTGTTACCGCTACCGCCATCTGCGGCTCGGACCTGCATCTGTATCGGGGCAAGATTCCGGATCTGCACGATGGCGATGTTCTCGGCCACGAATTCATGGGCATCGTGGAAGAGGTCGGCAGCGGCGTCACCCAGGTCAAGCCGGGGGATCGGGTGGTGATTCCCTTCGTGATCGCCTGTGGTGAGTGCTTCCACTGTCGGCTGGCCGAGTATGCCGCTTGCGAAACCACCAATACCGGCAAGGGCGCGGCGCTGAATCAGAAGGGCCTTCTGCCGCCGGCCGCGCTGTTCGGATACAGCCATCTGTACGGTGGGGTTGCCGGTGGCCAAGCGGAGTTCGTGCGCGTGCCCAAGGCGAATGTGGGCCCGCTACGTATTCCGGAAGGCGTGGCCGACGAGCAGGTCCTGTTCCTGTCCGACATCCTGCCCACCGGCTACCAGGCCGCGCTGAACGCAGGGGTGAAGCCGGGCTCAACGGTGGCCATCTTCGGTGCGGGCCCGGTCGGGCTGATGAGCGCGGCCTGCTGCCGCCTGCTGGGGGCCGAGACCATCTTCATGATCGATCATCTTCGGTACCGCCTTGACTATGCGCGCCGCGCCTACGGGGTGACCCCCATTGATTTCAGCGAGATCGAAGACCCGGCCGATTTCATCCTCGCCCAGACCAGTGGACGGGGTGTGGACGCCTGCATCGAGGCGGTGGGCTTCGAGGCCGAGGGCAGTGCGCTGGAGTCAGCGTTGACCGCTGTAAAGCTGGAAGGCAGCAGCGGCGTGGCGATCCGGCAATGTATTGCAGCTGCACGCCGCGGCGGGGTGGTCAGCATCCCAGGCGTCTACGCCGGCTTCATCCATGGCTTCCTGCTGGGTGACGCGTTCGACAAGGGGCTGACGTTCAAGATGGGGCAGACCCATGTGCAGGGACTGATGCCGGAACTGCTCGACGCAATCATGGAAGGAAAGCTGGACCCGGGCGACATCATCTCGCACAGGATGCGACTGGCCGATGCGGCGCAGGGCTACGCGATGTTTGACGCCAAGGACGACGACTGCCGCAAGATCGTATTGACACCCTGAGCATGCCGCCATGAGCGCGATCGTCATGGCATGCGTCTATGCGCTCTGGTTGGCCGCCGGTTGGCTCGACTTCCATTTCCACCGGCGTACCGACCTGCCGCACACCTCTGCGTTGCGGGAAAGCGCATTGCACGGGCTGCAGCTACTGCTGATTGGTAGTGGCGTGCTGGCATGGCTCCTGCTGGAGAATACCCGGTCACTCGTCGCGCTCCTGGCGCTTCTGGTGATCGCACACGCGATCACCGGCTATTTCGACACCGTCAGCGCGGACGGCCGCCGGCGTATCAGTCCAGCGGAGCAGCACGTGCACAGCGTGCTCGATGCCGCGCCCTGGGTTCTGCTGGGCTGGGTCGGCTGGCACGCGCAGCCGCGGTGGTCGCTGAGCGTGGATCCTGCGGCGCTTGAGGCCTGGTGGCTCGTGCTGTTGCCGGCGCTGGTACTGGTGGTGCTGCCATGGCTGTGGGAATTGCAGCAGTGCCTGCGCGTGAGGCAGCAACGGCGTGGGACAGGTGCGTGAGGATCACTGCGCGGGGCATTCATGTGCCCGCCACACCTCCAAGACAGTGATATGACCGCCTGCCGCCTACGTTCATGACATATCTTCATTGCAGAAGCCCTCATGCAGGATGCGACGCCGCCATCATCGTTGATCAACCGCGCCCGCCAGGTGTTCGTCCAGCAGCCTGAACTGCCATTACCGGGATGCGGGCAGACACTGGATCGTTGGAGGGCGCTTGCGGCGTTGGGGGGCGAAGATCTCTGCCTGGCCAAGGTGCTGGAGGCGCACTACGACGCGCAGGCGATCATGGCCGAGTTGAAGGCACCGTTGGCTGCTGAAGGCCAACTGTGGGCTGTGTGGGCGGCAGAAGGCCCGGCGAGCACACTTCGCATCGACGCCGAGGGCAGACTGCGCGGGGACAAGCCTTGGTGCTCGGGCAGCGCCTGGGTGGATGCCGCATTGGTCACGGTTCGCAGTGCTCAGGGGGTGTGGCTGTGCCAAGTCGCAGCGGAGCACTGGGGTACGCTGTCGGGTGAGCCATGGCCCGCCGTCGGCATGGCCGGGATTCCGTCCACCACCGTGCGCTTTGATGCCGCGCCAATGGTGATATTGGGGGCTCGCGATGACTATCTGCAACGACCGGGCTTCTGGCATGGAGGCGCGGGTATGGCGGCGGTATGGTTTGGCGCAGCGGTCGCGTTGGCCGAACGCATGCGATCAGCCTGCACCGAGGGAAATCGTGCACGTCTACTGGGTGAAGTGGACCTCGCGCTGGCGCCGGCAGCGGCGCTGCTTCGCGAACTGGCGGCACGCATCGATGCCGAGCCCGAATCGGCGCATCGCGAGGACGTGGTGCGGATACGTTGCGTGGTCGAGCGTGCGGCTACGCGCGTGCTGGATCTGGCGGGTCGGGCCCTGGGCCCGGCCCCCATGTGCCTGGAAGATGCCCATGCCCACCGCTGCGCTGACCTGACCGTGTTCCTTCGCCAGAACCACGCCGACCGCGATTGGGAATGGCTGGGTGGGCGGCGGGCGGCCCAGGAGGCGACATGGGCGCTGTAGCCAAAGCACCGCTGCAAGGCGAAGGAACGCAGGAACAGGCGTGGCTGCGCTGCAATTGGCTCTGGCAGCAGCCGATTACGCCGGCAAGCGCGCTGTGCACCGGGCATGACCGCCTGGTGGTGGTCGCGCCGCACCCGGACGACGAGATCCTCGGCTGTGGCGGACTGCTCCATCACGCAGTGGGGCAGGGCATGGAGGTGAGCGTCGTTGCCGTGACCGACGGCGAAGCATGCTATCCGGGCGAGCCGTGGTGGACGCCAGGGCGCTTGCGGTCGGCACGGCGGGCGGAGCTTGCCGCGGCCCTTGGCGAACTCGGCATCCCGGCCGGTTCCATATTTCACCTGGGTATCGCCGACGGCGCGGTCAGCACGCACGAACAGGGCCTGGAAGGCTGGCTGCAACAGCATCTGCAGCCGCGTGACCTGATCCTGGCGCCATGGCGGTTTGATGGCCACCCCGACCATGAAGCGGCAGGGCGTGCTGCCTGCCACGCCGCCCGGGCGGTGGGGTGCCGCCGTCTGGAGTACCCGGTCTGGGGATGGCACTGGCTGGATCCGGCCTGTGCACATATGGCGTGGGAGGTGCCCAGACTGGTCGACATTTCAGCAGTAGCGGCCGCGAAACGAAACGCGATCGCGCATTTCCGGACGCAGACGGGCGACGTGCCGGGCTTGAACAGCCCTCCGGTGCTGCCCGCGCATGTACTGACCCGATTCTTCCGAAACTACGAGGTTTTCCTGGCATGAGCGCGCAACCGTACTTCGATGACCTGCATGAGCAGGAGGACCCGTTCGGCTACCGAAGCCGATGGTATGAAGAACGCAAGCGTGCACTGCTGCTGGCAAGCCTGAGCCAGCGTCATTTCACTCGCGGGTGGGAGCTGGGTTGTTCCAATGGCGTACTGACCGAGGCCCTGGCCGCCCGTTGCGAGCGACTTCTGGCAACCGACATCAGCCCGCGTGCTGCGTTCCAGGCGCGCCGCAACCTGGCCCACCTGCCGCACGTGCAGGTCCACTGCGCCAGCCATCCCGAGCAATGGCCGCCGGGCCGCTTCGATCTGATCGTCTGCGGCGAAATGGGCTACTACCTGGGAGCCGGCGCGCTGCGCGAGCTGCGCACCGGTATCGGGGAAGCGCTTCGTGATGATGGACTGCTGGTGGCCTGCCATTGGCTGCCCTCGTTCCCGGGGCGCGCGAGCCGCACCGAGGTCGTGCATCGATGCCTGGGTGAAGGCCTGCAGGAGGCCTTCCACTATCGCGACGCGGACTTCGTACTGCAGGGCTGGACGCGCGGCGCGATGTCGTTGGCCCGACTGGAGGGCCTGCGGTGATAGGCGTGCTGGTTCCGGCCCACAACGAGGCAGCCAGCATGGAGCGGTGCCTGCAGTCGATCAGGAGGGCGGCCCTGAATCCCGGGCTGGGTGGCGAAGCGGTGGAGGTGATTGTTGCGCTGGACGATTGTTCGGACGCCACGGAATCCATCTGCGCCCAGCAACGGGTTGATACGCTGCGGTTGGATGCACGCTGCGTCGGCATCGCCCGAGCCGCCGCCGCCGCCGAGCTGCTGGGCCGGGGTGCAAGATGGCTGGCGAGCACGGACGCGGACAGCGAGGTACCTCCTGAGTGGCTGGTCGCACAGCTTGAGGGACGCCGGGACGTCTTCTGCGGGCTGGTGGACATCGCAACGAACTGCAGCGCCGAGGAGCGCCTGCGCAAGGCGTTCCGGAGGCGGCAGCAATGGGAGGACGATCATGGGCGTATCCACGGCGCGAACCTGGGTGTTTCCGCCCAGGCCTATCGTGCGGCAGGCGGCTTTTCGCCACTGCACTGCGGGGAGGACGTCCAGCTGGTGAGGACATTGCAGCGTCTCGGCGCTGATGTGCGGTGGGCGGGGGCGCCGCTCGTCATGACCAGTGCCCGCCTGGCAGGGCGCGCGACAGGCGGGTTTTCAGCCTATCTGGCGGAGATGGGCGGGTTGGGCGCCGCACCGGCGGCGGGCCAGCCGATCCTGTTGGCTTGAAAATCAGCCGCTTCGGCGTGCCATGGCGGGATGCAACGGAAATGCTGTTAAAAACACCGGTTCGCCGGGCGATATGTGACCAATTCACGTTTGGCGTTTACGGTCTCTCAACGACACCAGCCTTAGATTGAGCGACCGGGAGAGCAGGAGCGCCACCATGCCGAACAGAGCCATTGTGTATGTCAGCGAAGCCGTCGCTGGATTCACGTCCGCGCGCTTGGAAGCACTGATGGAAGATGCGGCCCGCTTCAACCGATCAGCGGGTGTGACCGGCGTGCTTCTATTCGACGGCCGGCACTTCCTGCAATACATGGAGGGCCCCGCCGACGGGCTGGATGTGGCCTTCTCCCGCGTCAGTGGCGCCGGCAGTCACACCGACCTGATGGAGCTTGCTCGCGGGCGTGTCGGGCAACGGCGGTTGCCGTTCTGGCCAATGCGCTGCCTGCCAGTCAGTGCGGATGAGCTGCGGATGATCGCCCTTGCTGACTGGACCAGTTTCATCCAGCGGGCGGCGACGAACCAGGCGGGAGCTACCGCGATGGAAAAGCTCCTCTCGATCGTCGAACCCTATGCTAAAGCGGCCTGACTGGTCGATGCGTTGCTGTAGGCCGACCCTCCCGAATTTCGCAGGGCGGCGCAGGACAAGTGAAATGGGTTTTCCCTTGCTGACACACCACTGAGTTGACTGCGACGCAGGATCAGTGCGTGGTCAAGGGCGTGCAGGCATCGCCCATCACGCGTTGGACGGCCTGCTGCAACTGGGCGATGTGGAACGGTTTGGCCACGAAGGCCGCGCTTCGGTGGCGCTGCGGCACCAGTTGGTCGTAGACCGCAGACACAAACAGGAACGGGATGCCAAGCTCGGCCAAGCGATCGGCAACCGGAAAGACCACGCCGTCACGAAGCTCCACATCCAGCACGGCGCCATCGAACGTCTGCTTCTCCAACAGCCCCATCGCATCAAACACGCTATACGCATGGGTTACCTGGCCCCCTCCGTCTTCGAGCGCCTGCTCCATCAGTGCGGCCAGATCGAACTGATCTTCCACCAGCAGCAGGTTGCACCTGCGCCAGCTCATATCGGGTTGCATGCGCGCATGCCTGTATTGCCTCGGGAACTGCAGTGTGTGCTGTGCTGCATCAACGCTGCGCGTGTGGAATGTCAGCCCGGTGCGAAGCTGGGAAGGTGTCGCCAATGCTGTCGAGGTGGCGTGGAAAGAGCGCGGCGTTCCTTGACGGCATTTTGGCAGCGGCCATGGATTATTGCCGCCATCTTCGACACTGGAGCTTCTGCCATGCATCGACCTGGAACCGATCCCGCTTCGCCACGCGTGCTGCGTGTCGAGAGCATGTCCCTAGACTGCGGTGGCACCGCCGTTGTTGTAGAGCTTGACCGCACACCCGAACGGGTGTGGATGAAGTCGCTGAAGCGAGCCGTTCAGGCCAACACCGCCCTGGAGGGGGCGCAGGCCAAGTTCGATGGCCGTTTTGTGTATTTCGTGGGCATGGAGGAGAGTGGGAATCGCGTCCAGCATCACGTGATGCAGGCGCTGATTTCGGCGGAACCGGGCCGCGACCCGGCCAGGCCCAAGGGTTTCCCGGGCGCAGCACTCTCCAGCTCGATGACCGCCTGAGTGCGACCTGGGCCGATACGGCATTCCGCCTTGATTGCCACTGTCAGCCCATGCCGGCCGCCCTCGCGGCTGAAGCCCGCCATGTGCTGGCACGCGTGCGCACATCTGAAGCGCACGTTGCGTGTAGACGCGATGCGCAGCGGCCACGCCACAGCTCGACGCAACCTCCACACCGGTGTCACCGCGCGTACGATGCGCGTCGCTAAGGTAGGGCTGTCTGCAACAGCCGGTGGTGTCATGCCTCTTCGCGCAATTGCCTATGTAAGTGAAGCGTCCGACAGCCTGACTGCGGAATGACTGCAGCAGCTTGTGATGGACGCGGTGCTGTTCAATGAATCCGCCGATGTCACCGGTACGCTGTTAATTGATGGCAGCCGCTTCCTGCAGTACCTCGAAGGCCCCGAGGCTGGGGTCAACGGCGCGTACAAGCGGATCCTGGCAGCCGGCAGCCACAGCGGCGTGGTTGAGCTCAACCGGGGGAGGGTGGGGCGGCGGCAGTTCCCCCATTGGCGGATGTGCTGCGTGCGGGTGGATGAACTGGCGCTGGGAAAGATCGCCATCTCCGACTGGACAGGCTTCGTGCGCAGCGCATCGGCGCTGGCTTCAGGCACCAGCGCGCTCGATCGCCTGTTGTGGGTGACGCAATCAAATCTGGAAGGCGTTGCCAGCCGCGCTATCGAACCTGACGGCTGGGTGGCGCGATGAATACAACTCCGTCGCCGTCTGGTCCGGTACGCATCGGTTGTGCCGGCTGGTCCCTGTCCCGGTCGGCGCAGGAAGCCTTTGGGCAGGGCAATAGCGTTCTTCAACGCTATGCCACCCGCCTGCCCATGGTCGAGATCAACTCCTCGTCCTATCGTCCGCACTTGCCCAGTACCTATGCGCGGTGGGCTGCGAGCGTACCGGACCATTTCCGTTTCGCAGTGAAGATGCCGCGCTCGATCAGCCATGAACATCGGCTTCGCGATGCAATGCCGCCGCTGCAGCGGTTCCTTGATGGGGTGCTGGCACTGGGTGACAGGTTGGGTCCGCTGTTGCTCCAGTTGCCACCCAGCCTGGCATACGAACCGGCGACGGCGGAGAGCTTTCTGCAGGGTCTGCGCGAACGCGTCCAGGTCGATGTGGCCTGTGAGCCGCGCCATCCCAGTTGGTTCACTACGGAAGCGGACGCCCTGCTGAGCGACCATGGTGTTGCACGGGTTGCCGCGGACCCGGCACGGGCGCCCTCAGCCGCGATTCCTGGCGGGGACCGCTCCTGGAGCTATTGGCGCTGGCACGGCCAGCCACAGATCTATCGCAGTGCGTACTGTGAACAGACCCTGGCGGAGTTGGCGCAACGGCTGCGGCGCGAAGCCGACACGCAACGATCAGTCTGGTTCGTACTGGACAATACCGCGCTGGGCCACGCCACAAGCAACGCCCTGCGCCTGCAGGCCTTGCTGCAGGAGGACGAGCATGCCTGAGGGCCCATCCATTGTCCTGCTGTGCGAGGCTGCGAGGCATTTCAAAGGGCACGTCGTCCGCGCGGTTTCAGGGAACAGCCGGATCGATCTGTCGCCACTTCAAGGACGCAGGGTGAAAACCGTTCGAAGCTGGGGCAAGCATTTCCTGTTGGAGTTCAGCCACCAGACCCTGCGCATCCATCTGATGATGTTCGGCAGCTGGCGCATCGACGAACGGAAGCCAACCCCTGCGCGGGTGTCCCTGGGGTTCGACAATGGCGAGCTGAACTTCTATGCCTGTTCCGTAAAGCTCATTGGCGAGCCATTGGACGACGTCTATGATTGGCGCGCGGATGTGTTGAACGATGCCTGGGATCCGAAGCTGGCTCGGCGCAAGCTGAAGGCAATGCCGGACGTCCTGGTCTGTGACGCGCTTCTGGACCAGACCGTCTTCGCCGGCGTCGGCAACATCATCAAGAACGAGGTGCTGTTCCGCATAGGCGTGCACCCGGCCACTCGCTTGGGCAACCTGCCGCCGCGCAAGCTCACCGCCTTGATCACGCAGGCACGCGCCTACAGCTTCGATTTCCTGGAGTGGAAGCGCCGCTTCGCGTTGAAGAAGCACTGGCAGGTACATACGCGCAGGATCTGCCCGGTCTGCGGTGGCCCGATCAGCAAGCTGTACATGGGTACCACCCGGCGGCGCACCTTCTTCTGCCCGAACGACCAGGTGCTGTACGAACCCTGAGGCCGCCTTCCATGGCGGCCGGGCTGCATTCCCCGCGGCTCAGGCAGCCTGCGCGGCCTTGGCGTTGCCGCCGCCCTTGGCCAGCAGGGTGAGCTTTTCATCGGTCGCCTTCTCTTCCTCCAGCGTCTCCAGCAGCAAGGGGAGGGCATCCTTGTAGCCCAGCTGTTTGGCCAGCGCGGCGATGGTGCCGTAGGACGCAATTTCGTAATGCTCGACCTTCTGCGCGCCACCAATCAGCGCGGCATCACGCACAGGGCCCATGTCGATGCTGTCAATCACCTCCTTGCCTTCCTCTACAAGACCCTCCATCGCCGCGCACTTGATGCGCTTCAGGCGGATGCCAAGCACCTCCACCACCTGGTCGATGCGCTCGATCTGGCCCTGGGTTTCTTCCAGATGCGTTTCGAACGCCGCCGCCAGATCCGGATTCTCGGCCGCACGGGCCAGGCGCGGGAGGGCCTTGGTCAGCTGCTTCTCGGCGCTGTAGATGTCCGAGAGTTCGTGGATGAACAGGTCTTCCGCCGTCTTGATAGCCATAGTGGGCTCCGCGTTGAGTGGAGCGCTCAGCGTAGGCGTCGCCCGGTTGCGCCAAAGCAGGGGCCAGGTGAAGGCTGCATGGGAACGTCAGCAGAAAGCCTGCGCGCCGTCTTCACGAAGCGGCGCCCGTCACCGTGTGTGGCTGCATTTCGCTGCCGGCAGGCCTTCGGCATGGCTTCACGATGGCATCGTAGCTTGGGGCTGCTTGCGTCCCCGGTCGATGGCCTCCGTCGGAACAGCGCTGCAAGCCCTGCCGGGCAGCGCCTTGCACCAGGACATCCCCACGCGGGTCTGCCGCCGTCGCGGCCCCCTTCAGGCCTCGGCGGCCGCGTCCGCATCGCAAGGCATGCAACGCTCTTTCTTGAACTTGATGTCTGCAGCGGTCTTCGCCAGTGCCTCGTAACGCTGGCGTATCTCTTCAAGGTGAGCGGGCTCCATCGATTCCAGGTTCAACAGCTCCTGGTTGGCATCCTTGCTGACCCGGATCAGTTCATCCAGCTTGATGTGCAGCGCGGCCGTATCGGCGTTCTGCGTATGCTGGATCAGGAACACCATCAGGAAGGTCACGATGGTCGTCCCCGTATTCACCACCAGCTGCCACGTATCATTGAAGTGGAAGGCCGGCCCGCTGGCGGCCCAAGTGATGATCACCCCCAGCGCGGCGACGAATGCGCCCAGGCTGCCGGACAATCGTGCCGTTGCGGCCGCCACACGGGCAAAACCGCGCCCGATCACGCGTCACCTCCCGCGGCCTCCTTATCCGTGCGGCGGTCTGGCAGCGTGACCCGCTCCCCAAGGCGCTTGGCCTGCTCTTCGGGGGTTGGTGCAGCAACAAAGGGAGAGATCGGGTCACTGGCGGGGAAGGTTTCCTGCAGCGCTTCGTCATGGTTGCGGCGGTTGTGCAGCTTCGCCTGCAGTGGACTGACAGGATCGGGATTCTGCGCTTCCGGGTCCGGGTGGGGAAGGTCTTTCTGATCACGTTGCATGGTGCGGTCTCCAGGTTGGGTGCCACGGCTCAGGTGGCGCCCCCAGCATAGGAACTGCATCGTGAGCGGCCCCATCAAGGGCGGAGCAACGTGGCGTCAAGCCTTCAGGCAAAGCGCGTTAACAATCAGCAGGGCGGGGGTGTTCGGGGTCGGCCGCGACGGCGCCAGGCCATCACCTGGCCCACCACGGCCGTCAACAGCAACATCGCATTGGTCACCACGAAGACGGTGCTGCCCAGCATCGCGCTGTACACGGTAAACAGCGCGGACGCGGTCATCTGGCCCACGAACAGCCACTTCGATACCGCCTCGGGGTTTGGCGACTGCCACTGCTTCACCATCTGCCGGATCAACGTCGCCATCAGGACCGCCGTGGCGATCCAGCCAAGTACATCGGGATGCATGATCGCCTCCTATCGTGCAGATGACTCACGCTAGCCCTTGGCCGCGCAACGGCGTAGCAAGGGGGGTGAAGGTGGCATTCCACCTCCTGCGCCCTCACACCATTCACTCCGCAGCAGCGAGAATGGCCTACCGGGCGCGCCCATTGCGCGGCCCGCCCGCCGAATGCAGGAACGCTGAAATGTCCAACACCCCCTTTGGTGAATCGTCATGCGCTGCCGCCGCCAGCGGTTGCGTCGAGGTGCGTGGTGCCCGCGAGCACAACCTCAAGAATGTCGACGTTTCCATTCCGCGTAACGCACTGGTGGTGTTCTCCGGCGTATCAGGCTCCGGCAAGTCATCGTTGGCCTTCGGTACCGTGTTCGCCGAAGCGCAGCGGCGCTACTTCGAATCCGTCGCGCCCTATGCAAGGCGCCTGATCGACCAGGCGGGCGTGCCCGATGTGGATGCCATCGACGGGCTGCCGCCGGCAGTGGCCCTGCAGCAGCAGCGCGGCGCCAGCAATGCGCGTTCATCGGTGGGCAGCGTGACCACGCTGTCCAGCCTGGTGCGCATGATGTACTCGCGTGCCGGTGCGTACCCGGCCAACCAGCCCATGCTGTACGCCGAGGACTTTTCGCCCAATACGCCACAGGGCGCCTGCAGCACCTGCCATGGCCTGGGGCATGTCTACGAAGTAACCGAAGCGCTTATGGTTCCGGACCCGTCGCTGAGCATCCGTGAGCGCGCCATCGCTTCCTGGCCGCCGGCATGGCATGGCCAGAACCTGCGCGACATCCTGGTCACGCTCGGCTACGACATCGACATACCGTGGAAGAAGCTGCCGAAGAAGGACCGGGACTGGATCCTGTTCACCGAGCAGGCCCCCAGCGTGCCGGTCTATGCCGGGTTCACGCCCGCCGAGGCCCGCGCCGCACTGAAGCGCAAGCAGGAGCCCAGCTACATGGGCACCTATACCGGCGCGCGCCGCTACGTGCTGCACACCTTTGCCAATACCCAGAGCGCGCTGATGCGCAAGCGCGTGTCGCGCTACATGGAAGGCCGGCTGTGCCCGGCCTGCCACGGAAAACGCCTGAAGCCGGAGGCACTCTCGGTCACCTTCGCCGGCGTGGATATCGGTGAGTTCATGCGGCTGCCGCTGGACCAGCTGGCGGCGCTGCTGGAGCCCATCGCACAAGGTGATTTCGGCGCGCACAGCAAGGGCGCTCGCACCAGCAGGAGCGCGACACCCCGCGATCGCGCCCGGAGGGCCACGAGTGGCCAGGCGACTCACGAGGGTGCCCCCGACGTGCGGCTGACCTCCGCCCTGTCCGAAGAGAAGCGCTTGGCAGCACAACGACTGGCAGGCGGGGTCATGGCCCGTGTACGGCAATTGCGTGACCTGGGCCTGGGGTACCTCTCGCTGGACCGCGCCACGCCAACCCTGTCGGCCGGCGAACTGCAGCGCCTGCGGCTGGCCACCCAGCTCAGCTCGTTGCTGTTTGGCGTGCTGTATGTGCTCGATGAACCCTCGGCCGGCCTGCATCCTGCCGACAGCCAGGCGCTGTACGACGCGCTTGAGCGGCTGCGCGACGGCGGAAACTCGGTATTCGTGGTTGAACATGACCTGGAGTTGATGCGCCGCGCACAGTGGCTGGTGGATGTGGGCCCACAGGCGGGGGAACACGGCGGGCGCGTGCTCTACAGTGGCGAGCCCGATGGCCTGCGCCACGTCCAGGAGTCGCGCACGGCCCTGCATCTGTTCGATCAGGTGCCGGCGCCTGCCAGCCAACAGCGCAGCGCCAACCGCTGGCTGGAATTGAAGGGCATCCACCGCCACAACCTGCGGGGCGTGGACGCGCAGGTGCCGCTGGGGCTGCTGACGGCGGTGACCGGTATTTCCGGCTCCGGCAAGTCCAGCCTGATGGCGCAGGCGCTGCCCGAGCTGTTGCTGCTGCACCTCGGGCATGAGCCCGCGGACGACAGCGCCGATAGCGCGCCCACCGACGGCCCGACCGTGATTGAAACGACGCGGGGCACATTGGCAGGCGATGTAGGCGCCATCCAGCGGGTGGTGCAGGTCGACCAGAAGCCCATCGGCCGCACGCCACGCTCCAACCTGGCCACCTATACCGGGTTGTTCGATCACGTACGCAAGCTGTTCGCCGCGACACCCGCCGCGCGCCGCCGTCGTTTCGATGCGGGTCGCTTCTCGTTCAACGTGGCCAAGGGCCGGTGCGATACCTGCGAAGGCGAGGGCTTCGTCAGTGTCGAACTGCTGTTCATGCCCAGCGTCTATGCGCCGTGCCCCACCTGCCACGGCGCCCGTTACAACGACGCCACGCTGAACGTGCAATGGAATGACCGCAACATCGCCGAGGTTCTGCAGATGACGGTTGACCAGGCGCATGCGTTCTTCAGCGAGGAAGAGGCCATTGCCCGGCCGCTGCAGTTGCTGCAGGAGATCGGGCTGGGCTACCTGCGGCTCGGCCAACCGGCCACCGAGCTTTCCGGTGGTGAAGCGCAACGCATCAAGCTGGCCACCGAACTGCAGCGCAGCCAACGCGGGCGCACGCTGTACGTGCTGGACGAACCCACTACCGGCCTGCATGCCTCGGATGCGGACAGGCTGCTGGTGCAGCTGCAGCGGCTGGTGGACGCGGGCAATACGGTGGTGATGATCGAGCACGACATGCGCGCGGTTGCACAGGCGGACTGGGTGATTGATGTCGGCCCCGGCGCTGGCGGGGCAGGGGGCACCATCGTCGCGAAGGGAACGCCGCAACAGGTGGCGCGCGCCAAAGGCAGCAGAACGGCGCCGTTCCTTGCCAGGGAGCTGGCTCTTATGTAGAGCCGAGCCATGCTCGGCTGACGAAGAATCCACGCACGTGGTTCCAGCACTGCACTCATCAACAGATGCGGGCTATGGACAATCAGGGCATCCACTGCAGTGCAGGTTGTACTCAACGGGCTCGGCGGTGATTCCAGACGCATCCTTCAAGGTAATCCGCTCCCTCCAGGTCAACGGGGGAGGGGGAATGACGGGAGGCGGGTAGAGCACGATGGGGTAGAAGCAGGCCCATGTGTAGTTGAGCGGGGAGGGCATCTTGTCCGGCAACGTTTCCGTGGCAGGTTCGCAGGGCCCGCTCGGGCACACCGGGCGCTCCAGCGTCAACTCTATAGGGAACTTCGGAACTCCCTTGTACGCAACCGGAACGGAAAATGGCCTGAAATAATTTTCAGTTCGATCTGCGATGCCGGTAACTTCAAAGGCCTCCGTCAATACGGAAACGCCAAGTGCTGAAACCCGCTCGATGGGCATGTAGAACAGGTCGTTCTCAAATCCCGTGTCTTCACCGCCCCGGCCGTGAATGACGCCAACGGCCGCATTGTTCGAAAAGACCGGCCCACCGCTGTCACCTTCGACGCTGAGAGGGCCTGGAGAAAGGTTGCGTGCACGGATGTACCTGCCTATGGCCCCTTTATGATTGGACCTTGAATTCATATCCTCAATGGTCCCGCATGCGTAGTGGCCATGAATTCCACTCTTGCAGATCACATCCCCCATCGGCCTCAGATACATTGAACGTTCGCGAGTAGGTGTGTGCCGTGGGGTTGCCAGTTATCGGCTGGCTGTGCAGGGAGAATGCGAACGCACCGAGGGCGGACAATGTCAGGGCACGCATGGATAGCTTCGTGCGCAGATTGATCATGGCTGCTCCTTTGCCTGACGCATCAAGTGAATCGTCATGAGTGGGCCAGTACAGGCATCCGGAATGGACGCAGCAAGACTCGAACGGAGCGATTCACCGCCATGCCCCCCTCCGAATGATGCGGCGATTCCGAATTCCATTATTTCCCCCGATCGTTCATCCTGCACGCCTACGGGAGCGCCCCGCTTCATGGCCAGCGAGTAATTGTGAGGCCATGCTGCAAGATATGCCGTGCCACCTGGATCCACGAAGTAGACACAGCCGTTGATTGGCCTCAACACCCCCCTGAGTAGCCCGGTTGCCAGGACCGCCCCCTGCTCAGGTGAGAGTCTGACAAGCACAAGTGATCGGCCCTCTTTGGCGCCAACCGGCATGATCGCGGCGATGCAGGAGGCAATCATCAAATAAAGGAGAGCCGCAAGCTTTGCTGAAGACCTGCAAGATACCGTGCACATCCCCACCTCCATGTCACAGCTGATTGTTGGCCCGCCCGGAATCCACTCGCATCTTCAACAATTACGTTACAGCGAGATTGACGGTATTGACTTTCCCTGGACTTAACCGTGACCACCTTCACGAACGCGTGTTTTCAGATTACCCGCTCGCTCCCTGTAAAGCCGAGTTATCTTGCGAACGAGGGGTAGAGGATTACTGCCAGGTACCGAGGTTCTGGCATGGCCATTTCCACGCCCTTGCAGCCGGGCCCGGATGAAATTCTGCATCGTCCGAATCCGCACGGGGGCGACTCTGACCGGGAACGGACACGCGACGGGGCAGAAACACTCTGATGTGAGACGGGCTCCGGCGCGATGCCGGAGCCCCGGTTACTCACTTCTCCTGCAGGAAGTTCAGCAGATCCTGGTTGACCTTGTCCTTGTGGGTGTCGGTCAGGCCATGCGGCGCGCCCGGGTAAACAATCAGCCTGGCGCCCTTGATCAGCTTCGCCGACTGGCGGCCGGAGATGTCGATCGGCACGATCTGATCGTCATCACCGTGGATCACCAGCGTCGGCACATCAAACTTCTTCAGGTCGGCGCGGAAGTCGGTGGCCGAGAACGCGGCGATCGAATCGTAGGTGTTCTTGTGGCCACCCTGCATGCCCTGCGCCCACCACGCATCGATCAAGCCCTGAGACACCTTCGCGCCCGGGCGGTTGAAGCCGTAGAACGGGCCCGACGGGATGTCCTTGTACAGCTGCGCGCGGTTGTCCATCTGCGCCTTGCGGATGCCATCGAACACTTCGATCGGCAGGCCATTGGGGTTGTCGGCGGTCTTCAGCATGAGCGGCGGCACCGAGCTGATCAGCACCGCCTTCTTCACCCGGCCGGTGCCATGACGGCCGATGTAGCGCGCCACTTCGCCGCCGCCAGTGGAGAAGCCCACCAGGGTGACATCATGCAGGTCGAGCGTGTTGATCACCGTGGCCAGGTCATCGGCGTAGTGATCCATGTCGTTGCCATCCCAAGGCTGGCTGGAACGGCCGTGGCCACGACGGTCATGCGCGATGACGCGGTAGCCGTGGTTGGCCAGGAAGATCATCTGCGATTCCCAGCTATCCGAGTTCAGCGGCCAGCCGTGGCTGAAGGTAACGACCGGGCCGTCCTTCGGGCCCCAGTCCTTGTAGTAGAGCTGCACGCCATCAGCGGTGGTGATGTAGCTGGCGGTGCGCGCGATGCTGGTGACTGCCGCCGGCTTGGCCGGTTCGGCGGCCTGCGCGGACAGGCCGGCCTGGACCGAGAGGGCGAGGGCGGCAACGGCCAGGGAACGGGCAAAGGTGTTCATGCGGGGCGTCTCATGGGTGGGTGGTGAGACGTACTTTGCGGCCGAAATCGGGCGCCTGGATGATGACATGTACGAATTTCTTGATAGATCGTCCTGAGCAAGCGTGCCCACGCGAAAGGCCGTCGTGCCGCCTGTTGACAGGGTAGAATGATCATTCTACCTTGGCGCCGTGAACACAACTACCTCCGATACCCAGCAGAAGATCCTGGCCACGGCCGAGGCGCTGATCTACCAGAACGGGATCCACGCCACCGGCATGGACCTGCTGGTGAAGACCTCCGGCGTTGCCCGGAAGAGCATCTACCGGCACTTTGAAAACAAGGACCAGGTGGCCGCTGCGGCATTGAACGCGCGCGACGTGCGCTGGCTCACCTGGTTCCAGCAGGAGTGCAACAAGGCCGACACCCCGGAAGCGTGCATCCTCGGCATGTTCACCGTGCTCAAGGGCTGGTTCCAGTCCGAGGGCTATCGCGGCTGCGCCTTCATCAACACCGCAGGCGAGGTCGGCGACCCCGATGATCCGATTCGCCACATCGCCAAACATCACAAGCAGAAGCTGCTGGATTACACGCTGGAACTCACCACGCAACTGGATATCCAGCAGCCGGACGCACTGGCGCGGCAGCTGCTGGTTCTCATGGAAGGCGCCATCACCGTCTCGCGCGTGATGGGTGACTACAACGCCGCAGACACTGCAAGGGATGTTGCAGAAGTGCTGTTGGAGCAGGCCAGGCGCTGACGCCTGAGTCATCAAAATCCGTCGAAGCACCCCGTTCATCCATTTGATTGGAGGCCCCACCGTGTCCACTGAAGCACCCCGTCCGCCACTCCCCCCGTTCACCCGTGAATCGGCCATCGAGAAGGTTCGCCTTGCCGAAGATGGCTGGAACTCCCGCGATGCCGACAAGGTTTCGCTGGCCTATGCGCTGGACACCGAGTGGCGCAACCGTGCCGAGTTCACCCACGGCCGCGAGGAAGCGCGGCAGTTCCTGGCCCGCAAATGGAAGAAGGAACTGGACTACCGTTTGATCAAGGAACTGTGGGCCTTCACCGACAACCGTATTGCCGTGCGCTACGCCTATGAGTGGCATGACGACTCCGGCAACTGGTTCCGTTCCTATGGAAACGAGAACTGGGAATTCGGCGCCGATGGATTGATGCAGCGCCGCTTTTCGTGCATCAACGACATGCCGATCAAGGAAAGCGAACGCAGGTTCCACTGGCCGCTGGGGCGCCGCCCCGATGATCATCCGGGGCTGTCTGATCTGGGTATGTGATTCGCATTGCTTCCCGGAATGCAACATCACGTCCCCCTCCACGGGCCTACCGCAGCAACGGTGTGCTGCCTAGGCTGATCGCACACGGCACAAGCCGTGTTCCGGGCCCACCGCTTGCGCAGTGGCCCGTCTTCCCATGAACCCTGCAGCGCTGGCCTGCCAGGCATCCGTGCCCTGGCAACGCCACGCCCTGCGCCGTGGGAAAGCGCCCGGAATCGTTCGCGCCAGCCTTGCATCGCTGCCCGCCCAATGCCCCTTCGTGGAGATCCCTCATGTTCAGTCTGGAAAACACCGCCGCGCCCATTGCCCCCGCCCTCGATGAACTGGTGCCCTCGCGCTACGCCCTCAAGGTGGGCGACGTCGAAGTGCTGGTGATCAGCGATGGCGTCCTGCCGTTGCCCACCCAGATGCTCGGCCACAACGTTCCGGCCGCCGACCGTGCCGAATGGTTCGAAGAGATGTACCTGCCGCAGGATGCCTTCGACTGGGCATTGAACGTGATGGTGGTGCACAGCGGTGATCGCACCATCCTCATCGATGCCGGCCTGGGCATGGACCCGGACCTGCAGCTGCCGCGCGCCGGCCAGTTGATCCGCCGCCTCGGGGCCGCCGGTATCAACCTGGGCGAAATCACCGATGTGGTGATCACCCACATGCACATGGACCACGTCGGCGGGCTGCTGGTTGAAGGCGTGAAGGAACAGCTGCGCCCGGACCTGAAGATCCACGTGGCCGCGGCGGAGGTGGAGTTCTGGAAGTCGCCGGACTTCAGCCGCACCAACATGCCGCAAGGGTTCCCCGATGCGCTGCGCGCCACGGCCAAGCACTTCTGGGCCGAGTACAGCAGCTATGTGCACACCTTCCAGGACGAACAGCAGATCGCGCCGGGCGTGACGGCCCGCCGCACCGGAGGGCATACCCCGGGCCACTGCGTGGTGCGCGTGGCGTCTGCCGGGCAGGCGCTGACCTTCGCCGGTGACGCGGTGTTCGCGGTCGGCTTCGACCAGCCGAACTGGCACAACGGCTTCGAGCACGATCCGGAGGAATCCGCGCGCGTCCGCATCGCCCTGCTGAAGGACCTGGCAGGCACCGGCGAAATGCTGGTGGCCACGCATCTTCCGTTCCCGTCAGTGGGCCGGGTGTCGCTGGAGGGCGAGACCTTCCGCTGGGTGCCGGTGTTCTGGGACTTCTGATCGGGTCCTGCGGCCGTTGCGCAGGCAGGCGTTCACGACCGGGGCGCATCGGCGCCCCGGTCGAATCCCGCAAGAACGAGGTCGCAATGGATGCCATCCACGCGGGGCGCGGATCTACTGGATGGAGGTGGGTAGTGCCAGCCGCTGCAGCTTGTGCGGGTTGCGCTGAACCAGGATCTGCGTGATCCGTTCGCCATCGGTCTCGAAAGCCATCGCCGCTTCCAGCTCACCATCGAAATAGCGCAGCAGTCCCAGCCGTCCGTTGAGCATGGCCGGCACCATCCGCAATTGCGCGCTGCGCCGCAGGTGCGGGGCATACAGCAGCTGGGCAATGCGTGCGCCCCCGACCATCGGCTTGGGGAAGCTGGTGACGATGCCGCCGCCGTCACCCACCAGCTCGGCCGACTCGGCCATCAGCGCCTTCATCGTGCGGAAATCGCCGCTGGATACAGCCTCGGCGAAACGGCGCAGCAGTTTCTGGTGCACCTCCTGCGGGACGTTGTAGCGCGGGCGCTCCTGCCTGAGCTGCAGGCGTGCGCGATGCACGATCTGCCGGCAGGCGGCTTCTGTCTTGTCCAGGGTGCGCGCGACCACCGCGTAGTCCTGATCGAACACGTCGTGCAGCAGGAAGGCCGCACGCGCATCCGGCGCCAACCGCTCCAGCACGCTGAGGAAGGCGACCGACAGATCGCTGGCGGTTTCCAGCACATATTCAGGCGTGCTGGTGTCATCGGTCAGCAGCGGCTCGGGCAACCACATGCCGACATAGTGTTCGCGCGTATGCCGTGCCAGGCGCAGGCCATCAATGGCGCGACGGGTGGTGGTGGCCACCAGCCAGGCTTCGGGATTCTCGATCTGTGACGGGTCGGCGCCATGCCAGCGCAGCCAGACATCCTGCACCACGTCCTCGGCTTCGTGCGAAGACCCAAGCATGCGGTAGGCCACGCCGAACAGGCGCGGGCGGAGGCGGGAGAACAGCGCAGTGGAATCGTCCATGCCAGCGTAGACGGGACAGGTCCCCGGATTGTGACATCCGGGGACCTGTCCTTGGTGCCAGCGCCGGACGTGCGATCAGTGCGGCGGCAGAACCGCCGGCGTGCCGATGTCCTTGATCAGGAACACCACGAACTTCGCCGGCTCGGTAGCGCTGGCGTTACGGCCCACGGTGTGCAGATCGGCCGGACCTTCATGGAAGGCCTCGCCCGGGCCGAGGGTGACTTCCTTGCCGCCGGCCACGCCCATCACGATCCGTCCTTCCAGGACATAGACGAAGCCATGGGCATCGTGGCGATGCACCGGATCGGCGCCACCCGGCGGGTATTCCACGGTAAGGATCAGCGCTTCCTTGCCGGGCTGCTCCGGCAGGGCGCGGGTCATCACCTCGTGCACCAGGGGCTCGGGCGCAGCAGGGGGCGGGGTGGCGGCAGCGCTGCACAGTGGCAGCAGCGCAAGCAGGGCCAGAACAGAACGACGCATGGCAGGTCTCCAGTGCGGTAGGGGAGGGCCGCTGCATGGGGCAGCGGCGGAACGATCAGGCCAGGCCGGCCTTGTCCAGGCCAAAGGCCGCGTCCAGGGTGCCGGGCGTGGTACGGAAGGCGACGTTGGCGCGGTTCCAGGCGTTGATCGCCATCACCGCGTGGGTCAGGTCGACGATCTCCTGCTCGGACAGCTGGCCGCGCACACGCGCGTACAGCTCGTCGGGCACACCCTGCGCCGGCAGTTGAGTCAGCGCCTCGGTCCAGGCCAGGCAGGCGCGCTCGCGCGGGCTGAACAGCGTCGATTCACGCCATGCCGCCAGGTGATGCAGGCGCAGCGGGCGCTCGCCGCGCAGGGTGGCCTCCTTCACGTGCATGTCCAGGCAGAAACCGCAGCCGTTGAGCTGCGATGCACGGATGTTGACCAGATCGATGATGGCCGCTTCGATCGAGGCGGTATGGGCGGCATGCGAGTACAGGCCGAGCTTCTTGAACAGTTCCGGCGATTGCGCGGCGTAATCCAGACGTGCGGTCATGGCGTGTTCCTGTAGCGAGTGAAGGACACAGCGAGGCTAGGCCTGCGACCGCACTGCCGGTAGGCCGGGGCCGGGCCGCATGCTGTTGCATGAAAAACACCAATGGCCTGTCACAGCGGCCGATGCTCGGCCGTCTGCCGGGCATGGACACCTCAACGCACCTGCGCACCGCATTCCGCCCTGCCAGTGAGCAGGTCTGGCAGACCTTCCTGGCTGCACTGCGCGAATTGCCGCCCGATGCACGTGCGGTGCTGTTGCTGCACGACGTGCTGGGCGCCGGGTTCGAGGACATCGTGCCCCTGCTGGGGCTCGACCTTTCCGCGTGCAGACAGCGCCTGGCGCTGGCGCGGAACCACCTGCACGCACACCGTGCCCGCCTGGAGCCAGGCCGCCCATGAACACCGCACAGCCCAGCCCGGCCAGCGACGGCCACGATGCGCTCAATGCATCCTTCTCCACCAGCTACGCCGGCGTGCTGGCCTTCATTGCAGTGGCGGCCGAGGGCAGTTTCGCCCGCGCGGCCGACCGCCTCGGCATCGGCCGTTCGGCCGTCAGCCGCAGCGTGCAGAAGCTGGAAAGCCAGCTGGGCGTGCGGTTGTTCCTGCGCACCACGCGTTCGACCACGCTGACCCGCGAAGGCGAGCTGTTCCTGGAAGGCTGCAACCCAGGCGTGAACTGCATCCTGCAGGCGCTGGAGGAAATGCGCGACCTGCGCGAGGGCCCGCCGCGCGGGCACCTGCGCATCAGTGCCAGCCACGGCTTCGGCCGGCGGGTGATCGCCCCCCTACTGGCCGCCTTCCGCGCCGAGTACCCGCATGTCTCGGTAGAACTGCTGTTGGACGAGCAGGCCCCCGACCTGGCTGGTGACCGCATCGACGTAGCGTTTCGCGACGGCCTGCTGGAAGACAGCCAGGTGATCGCCAAGCAGCTGGTGCCGATGCAGCTGGTCGTGTGTGCATCTCCGGCGTACGTACAGGCGCATGGTCTGCCGGCGTCGGTGGATGCGCTGTCCACCCATGCCTGCATCGGGCGGCGCCTGCCGGGCGGACGCATGCAGCCCTGGGAATTCCGGGTCGACGGCACCGATGTGCACCTGCATCCGCCGGCCGCACTGGTATTCAACGATGCCGATCTGGCCCTGCAGGCCGTCATCGACGGGCTGGGCATCGCCCAGCTGCCCAGCTATCAGGTGCGTGAAGCGCTGTGGGCGGGCAGGGTGGTGACCTGCCTGGATCGGCATGCGCCGCTCGATCGCGGCCACTACCTGTGCTACCTCAGCCGCCGCCAGCTTCCCAAGCGCGTGCGGGCCTTCATCGACTTCAGCACGCAGCGGGTGCGCGCGCTCGAGCTGGATGTGATCTCGCATTGGGAAGCGCGCCAACAGGCCACGCCCATGAAGCCAGGCGCACAGCCGGCCTGGGCCTGAAGCATTGGTGCGTGCCGGGCAACAGTGCGCGCCCCAGCGCGGACCTACTGCCCCGCGCCCACGCTGCCTACGATTCCAGCATGCCCGGCCACAGCCGGTCGCCCCTTCTACATTCCAGGAGACACGTCATGAAATTCCTCGTCATCGGTGGTACCGGCCGCATCGGCAGCAAGGTGGTGGAGCGCCTGCGCACCGCCGGGCATGACATCGTGGTGGCAGCGCCCTCCACTGGGGTGGATGTTCTGACCGGCGAAGGCTTGGACGCCGCCATGAAAGGCGTCGACGTGGTGGTGGACCTGGCCAACTCGCCCTCGTTCGAAGACGCGGCAGTGCTTTCGTTCTTCGTGACCGCTGGCCACAACATCCTGACCGCCGCCGCCCGTGCCGGCGTACGCCACCACGTTGCGCTTTCCGTCGTAGGCACCGACAAGCTTGCGGCCAGCGGCTACTTCCGCGGCAAGATCGCCCAGGAGCGCCTGATCCGCGATTCGGGCCTGCCGTACACCATCATCCATTCCACGCAGTTCTTCGAGTTCCTGCCGGGCATCATCCAGTCCGCCGGCAATGGGGCGACCCTGCGCTTACCCGTCGCCGACGTTCAGCCGATTGCCGCCGAGGATGTTGCCGAAGCGGTGGCACGCATCGCGCAGCAGCCACCCCGCAATGACGTAGTGGAAATTGCGGGCCCCCAGCGCGCCGCGATGGCGGATCTGGCCAGGCAGTATCTGCAGCGGACCGGCGACCCGCGGCAGGTCGTGGCAGACGCCGAGTCCCTGTACTTCGGTGCGCCGCTGCAGATTGATACGCTGGTGCCGGTGGGGCAGGCGTGGCTGGGGCAGGTCGGCTTCGAAGCCTGGCTGCAGCAGTCCGGCCTGTTGCAGCGGCAGCCCGCCTGAGCGACGAATCGATCGCCTGCCAATGACCGAGCTGAAGCCACCTTCGCCCGCCATGCTGGACCGCTACCAGGGCGACGACGTGCAGCCGCTGTACACCGGCCGCGTGCGGGTGACCGGCGGCCAGGCCCAGCACGGGCGCGCGTCCGGCGTGGTGCGATCGGACGACGGTGCACTGGCGGTGGACCTGCGGCTGCCGCAGGAACTCGGAGGGCCTGGCGGCGGATCGAATCCCGAGCAGCTATTGGCCGCAAGCTACGCCGGTTGCTTCCACGGCGCCATGGTGCTGGTGGCCGAGCGTGCCGGCCTGCTGCTGCACAACCCCAGCGTCGAAGTGGCGGTCACCTTCGCCCGTGACCCGGCAGATGGGCTGTACCTGCTGTCTGCCGAGATCGTGGTCCATCTTCCCGGCATGGATGCGAACCTGGCCTGCGAACTGGTGCGCAACACCGAACGCGTCTGCCCGTACGCCAAGATGTTCCATCGTGGCATCAGCCATGTGGTGCATGTGCGAGTCGGCCCGCAGGCTCCGCCACTGTAGAGTCGAGCCATGCTCGACTATTGCCCTGACGTCCGCTTCCGGCCAACGGATGCCCTCCTGATGTAAATACGGCTAAGCTGCGGATCGTCCACGCGTGGAAACGCCAGATCCCCTCAAGAGGCTGCCATGGAACCGCACTATCAGCTGCTGGCGAGCGTGCTCATGGGGGTGTTTGTCTTCCTGTTCTTTCTTGCACGTGACTACTTCAAGAGCCTCGGCTGGATGCTCGGCCCGTTCGACCCCAATCTAGGGTATCCCTCTGCAGCCAAGCTCATCTCAGCAGCCAACAAGACCATGCTCGTGATTGGGGCGCTCCTGTTGATCTGGGCCTTCATCGGGCCTTCTCCGTACCGCAGGAACTGGGAACTCGAGGCCATGGGCCTGGCCCTGGGGGCGTTGGCCTGCTATGTGCTGCTCATCCTTCTGGCGTCTTCCCGCAGTCGATCCACACGGCAATGAATCCAGCATCACGCACGGCCGTGGCAGCTCGCCCGGACCACAGCGGTTGCTGACCACCGACGCAGCACCGTATCCGAGCGCCGCATGGCGCAGTTCCGCAGACAGGCCCATGGCGCGCCGTGGGCCTGTCTGGGCGGCTTTACCTGGGCATCAATACGCTGTCCACCAGGCGCACGTTTGCCAGAGGCGGCGTTGAAGATGACCGGCCAGCAGGCTCGGCCGACGATGCCGGCACACCCTGGACAGGCTTCACAGATCTGTACTACCCAGCCGGGCATAGTGCCCCTTGGGTAGTCTGAGCGCGTCCATCCAGCCACGGGGTTTCCCCGAACGCCAGGAGGTCACTGTGCCAAGTTGGGACGAAGGAATGAAGTTGACGCGTCGCCAGGTGATCGCCGGCGGCGCCACGACCATGGCGATGTCCGCCGCACCGGGGGCGTCATCGCTCGCCGCCGAACTGGCGGCATCCCCGCCGCCCAGGCCGCCGGTCATCAGCTCGGTGGCGTTGACCGTCAACGGCACGCATCGTGAGCTCGAGCTGGACACCCGCACGACGCTGCTCGACGCCCTGCGCGAACATCTGAAACTGACCGGCACCAAGAAGGGCTGCGACCACGGTCAGTGCGGTGCCTGTACCGTGCTGGTCAACGGTGAACGCATCAATGCCTGCCTCAGTCTGGCGGTGCAGCACCAGGGCGATGCCATCACTACCATCGAAGGCCTCGGAACCCCTGATGACCTGCATCCGATGCAGGCCGCCTTCATCAAGCATGACGGTTACCAGTGCGGGTACTGCACGCCGGGGCAGATCTGTTCGGCGGTGGCGGTACTGGACGAGATCAAGCGCGGCGTCCCCAGCCATGCGCAGGCCGATGTCAGCGCACGGCCCCAGGCCACCAACATAGAGATGCGCGAACGCATGAGCGGCAACCTCTGCCGCTGCGGCGCCTATTCCAACATTGCCGAGGCGATGCAAGAGGTCGCTGGCGCGGCCCCTGGAAGGGGGCGCTCATGAAGGTCTTCAGTTACGAGCGCGCGAAGTCTCCTGCCGAGGCCGCCAAGGCCGTCGCCGGCACCGAGGGCGCGAAGTTCCTGGCGGGAGGAACCAACCTGCTCGACCTGATGAAGCTGGAGGTCGAGACGCCAGCGCACCTGGTCGACGTGCAGGACATCGGCCTGGACAGGATCGAACCCACCGACGAGGGCGGCCTGCGCATCGGCACGCTGGTCACCAATACCGCGCTGGCCTCGCATGAGCGCGTGCGCCGCGACTACAGCGTGCTGACCCGCGCGATCGTGGCAGGCGCGTCCGGGCAGCTGCGCAACAAAGCCACCACCGGCGGCAACCTGCTGCAGCGCACCCGCTGCCCGTACTTCTACGACCCCCATCTGCCCTGCAACAAGCGCCTGCCCGGATCAGGCTGCGGCGCGCTCGAAGGGTTCTCCCGGCAGATGGGCGTGATCGGCACCTCGGACAGCTGCATCGCGACCTATCCGGGTGATATGGCGGTGGCGCTGCGCGTGCTGGACGCCTCGATCCAGACCGTCAAGGGCGATGGCAGCACGCGCAGCATTCCGATTGCCAATTTCCATCGTTCCCCTGGCGACACGCCGCAGCAGGACAATGTGCTGCAGCGCGGTGAGCTGATCACCCACGTCACGCTGCCGGAGCCGCTGGGCGGCCGGCACGTGTACCACAAGGTGCGTGACCGCGCGTCCTATGCGTTCGCACTGGTGTCGGTCGCCGCGGTCGTGCAGCGTGACGGCTCGGCGCGGTTCGCGTTCGGCGGGGTCGCACCGAAGCCGTGGCGCATCGAAGCAGCCGAACCCCTGCTGCGCGACAGCGTCAAGGCTGCGACCCGGCAGGTGTTCGCTGGTGCCCGTCCAACGCAGGAGAACGCGTTCAAGATCGCGCTCGCCGAGCGCACCCTCGCAGCCGTTCTGGCCGAAGGAGGGCGCTGATGCCCCTCGAATTCAACGCCCCCGCCGGCGACAACCTGTTCGACAAGGCCAAGGTGGTCGGCAAGTCGACGCCGCGCATCGACGGCCCACGCAAGACCACTGGCACCGCCCCCTATGCCTACGAGCGCCATGACGTGGCGCCGAACCAGGTCTACGGCTATATCGTGGGCGCGGGCATCGGCAAGGGGCGCATCATCTCGATGGATGCCTCCCGCGCACGTGCCGCCCCCGGCGTGCTGGCGGTGATCACCGCACCGGAGACCAAACCGGTCGGCACATCCAACTGGAACAATGCGCCACTGTTCGGCGGGCCCGAGGTCGCCCATTACCACCAGGCCATTGCCTGCGTGGTGGCAGAGACCTTCGAGCAGGCCCGCGCCGTTGCGGCGTTGATCCGCACCCGCTACGAGCGCGGCAAGGGGCGCTTCGATTTCCCAGCGCTGGCGCCGTCCGCGCCGCTGGCAAAGGGGCGCGGTGGCAAGCCCGACCGGCAGACGCTCGGCGATTTCGACACCGCCTACGCGAGCGCGGCGGTTAAGCTCGACGAGACCTACCACACAGCCGACGAAAGTCATTCGATGATGGAGCCGCACGCCACCATCGCCGCATGGGAAGGCGACACGCTCACCCTGTGGACCTCGAATCAGATGATCGACTGGGCCAGGCAGGGCATGGCCGCGATCCTCGGTATCGATGCTGGCAATGTGCGCGTGGACTCGCCCTATATCGGCGGCGGCTTCGGCGGCAAGCTGTTCATCCGCGCCGATGCGGTGCTGGCTGCACTGGCCGCCAGGCAGGTCGGGCGGCCGGTGAAGATCGCGCTGCAACGCCCGTTGATGCCCAACAACACCACGCACCGGCACGCGACCATCCAACGCGTCCGGATCGGTTGCGCGAAAGACGGCAGGATCTCCGCCATCGCCCATGAGAACTGGTCGGGCAATATCAACGGCGAGGACGGCGAGAACGGCACCCTGCAGACGCCCAAGCTCTATGCAGGCGCCAACCGCCTGGTGGCCAACTACATCGCCACGCTCGACATGCCCGAAGGCAATGCGATGCGCGCGCCGGGCGAAGCACCGGGCCACATGGCGCTGGAAGTGGCGATGGACGAAATGGCCGAGAAGCTGGGCCTCGACCCGATCGCGTTCCGCATCCTCAACGAACCCGAGGTCGTGCCCGGTGATCCGTCCAAGAAGTTCTCCGACCGCAACCTGGTGCGCTGCCTGCGCGAGGGCGCGGAACGCTTCAACTGGAACAAGCGCAACGCCAAGCCGGCGCAGGTAAGGGACGGGCACTGGCTGGTCGGCATGGGCGTGTCCGCGGGCTATCGCGGCGCACCGACGATGAAGTCGGCGGCGCGGGTCCGGCTTGACGGCCAGGGCGGGGTGATCGTGGAAACCGACATGACCGACATCGGCACCGGCTCCTACACGATCATCGCGCAGACGGCAGCCGAGACCATGGGCGTGCCGCTGGACCGGGTCCAGGTGACCCTCGGCGACTCGCGTCATCCCGCCTCAGCCGGTTCCGGTGGCCAGTGGGGCGCGGCAAGCTCCACCGCAGGCGTGTACGCGGCGTGCGTCAGTCTGCGCCGCAAGGTGGGCGAGAAACTGGGCTTCGACGGCGATACGGCAGACTTCGCCAATGGCCGTATCCAGGCGGGTGGGCGGACCATCGACCTAGCCGAAGCGGGCACACTGTCGGCAGAGGACGGCATTGCCTTCGGCAACTTCAAGCAGGGCTACGATGTCGGCACCTATGCAGCGCATTTCTGCGAGGTCGCCGTGCATGCCTACACCGGAGAGACGCGCATCCGCAGGATGCTTGCCGTATGCGATGGCGGCCGGATCCTCAACCCGCTGTCCGCACGCAGCCAGGTCATCGGCGGCATGGTGATGGGTGCGGGCGCGACCCTGATGGAGGAACTGGTGGTCGACAAGCGGCTTGGCTTGTTCATCAACCACGACCTTGCGGGCTACGAGGTTCCCGTGCACGCCGACATTCCGTACCAGGAAGTGGTCTTCCTCGACACGCTGGATCCGGTGATCTCGCCAATGAAGGCCAAGGGCGTGGGTGAGCTGGGCATCTGCGGGGTCGGCGCTGCGATCGCCAATGCGGTCTACAACGCCACCGGTGTGCGCGTGCGCAACTATCCCATCACCCTGGACAAGCTGTTGCCCGGCTTGCCCGACGTAGGCTGACCGTTGCGCATGGACCGACCCGTGGCCTCACCCGTCCTGGAGACCTCCGCGGCAGGCGGAGGGGAGCCCGGCGATCTTGCCGGGCACCTATCCACAGCGCCGGGCTTCCTCACCGAAGGCAGCCCGCGCGGCGTCCTCGAGACGGCCTTGTCGCGCGTGCGCGCGGGGAAGCACGCCGTGCTCGCACTGGTGCTGGAAACCGATGGCTCCACCTACGCCGGTGCCGGCGACATGGTGCTGTTCTGCAACGGCAGCCAGGTCGGCTGGCTCAGCGGCGGATGCCTGGAGCCCGAGCTCGCGCGACGCGCGGAGCAGGTGAGCGCGGCGGGGCAGGTCGACTGGATCGAGATCGACACCCGCAGTGACGACGACCTGTTGAGTGGGTCCGCGCTCGGCTGCCGCGGCCGGCTTCGGATTGCGCTTCTGCCATTGCGTGCCATGTCCGGCATCGACGACGTGATCGAGGCTTGGTTGCGCGACGGCGTGTCACTCCAGCGCGACCTTCGCACGTCGGGGCAGATCGCTTTCCGCGCCGGCAATTGCGAGCAGGCATGGCAGCTGCATCCGATGGACGGGGCGCAGCCCTTTGGCGAGGGCGCATGGCGTTTGCCGTTGCCCCGGCTTCCACGGGCTTTGGTGCTGGGTGGCGGTCCAGAAACGCCCTTCCTGGTTCCGTTGCTGCGGGGACTGGGATGGCGGGTCAGCGTGGCCGAACGACGAGCTCGCTGGTCCTCAGCGGGGCAGGGCGCGGATGCACAGCTCCAGGTGCGCCCGGCCGAGGCCCTCTATGCCGACGCGTGCGACGCGGTGCTGGTGATGCACCACGATTTCGAACTGGACCGGGAGGCGCTGGTGGCCTTGGCCGATACCGAGGTTGCCTTCATTGGGCTGCTGGGGCCCCGGCGAAGGCGCGAGGACCTGTTCAAGCTGCTGACTCCGGATCAGCGCCACCGCCTGTCCCCGAGACTTCGATCGCCGGTCGGCCTCAACATCGGCGGCCGAGGGCCGGAGGCGATTTCGCTCAGCATCGCCGCGCAGCTGCAGCAATGGCGAAGCACCGCCGGCACATGACGGCCGCGCATGCAGTCGTCGTGCTTGCTGCGGGCGGGAGCACCCGACTCGGCCAGCCCAAGCAGCTTCTGACCCGGCAGGGCGAGGGCCTTGTACATCGCGTAGTGCGGTTGTCCTTGGAGCTCGCGCCATCGCAGGTGTTGGTGGTGGTGGGCGCGAACGCACAGGCCGTGACATCCAGCATTTCCGGACTGGATGCGACTCCGGTAACCAACCACCACTGGGAAAGCGGCCTGGCCAGCAGCCTGCAGGTCGCAGGCACACACCTGCTGCCCACGGTGGCCGCCGTGATGGTCGTGGCATGCGACCAGCCCGCGATCGAGCACTCCCATCTGCAGGCGTTGCTTTTGGGTGCCCGCGCCTCGGCATCAGGGTGCGCGGGCACTTGTCACGGAAACGCGCTTGGCATTCCTGCAGTAGTGCCGCGTGCATGGTTCAACGCTGCGGGCGCAACCGGTGACCGCGGCTTCGGAGCGCGCTTGAGGCAGCTTCCCATCGATGCCGTGCATGCCCTTCAAGCGCCGGAGCTGGCCCTGGATATCGACACGCCAGAAGATCTCGCGCGTGCTCGCCTTGCGGGCTGGATCGATGCTGAGTGAGTCGCACCCTCGAGCGCTTGCGCAATGACGTTGCCGCCAACCTCGGCGTGCTGGCGGCTGCCGCTGGTGTTGCACTGGCCGGGAGCGGCTGGCCGGACATCGCAGCGGGTGCAGTGATTGCGCTGTGGTTCCTCCGATCTGCGCTGAACGTGATGGGCCAGGCGTGGCCGGCGTGGCGTGCAGCGGTGAAGTCGTCAGGCGAGCGGGGCACAGGTTGAGCGCCGCCGTACCTTTCCAATACCCGCTGCCGGACCTGCTCAGATAGCTCTGGCTCGGCTAGGATGATGCCGCCGGCATGCGCGCCGGCGGGGCAGGGGACGCAATGGACATGCAGGCAGGGGGCGGAGTCGATTCGCCGGACCAGACGAAGCAGCAGGAACTGACCTTCCGTTGGCTTTACCAGCGGGTACAGCGGCTGGCTCAGCACAGCATCTACCCCAAGGCCGGCCGGCTGGAGAGGTGGTCGTTGCGCGTGGGCGCGCTGGCGGCCGCCATCGGCATTCTCGGCAGCCAGCTGCCTGATCGATGGCTTCCGCTTACGGCCGCGCTGCTTCTGGTCAGGGTGTG
Organism: Stenotrophomonas sp. 86428_Sma; assembly: GCF_056481585.1. Classification (NCBI taxonomy): domain Bacteria; kingdom Pseudomonadati; phylum Pseudomonadota; class Gammaproteobacteria; order Lysobacterales; family Lysobacteraceae; genus Stenotrophomonas; species Stenotrophomonas sp. 86428_Sma. Next base: position 2,540,173 of record NZ_CM151156.1, on the reverse strand, counting down.
CCTGGCGGTGGAGATCGGAGGCTTTGTCATCGGCGGATTTCTCGCGGCCCGCCGCGGAATCCGCCAGTTCGTGCAGCCACGGCTGTCGCACGCGCAGGAAATGGACGGCGAGTTTGCCCAGTGGCAAGCGGTGATCGCCGAGCTTCGAGGATTCCCCAGGGTCGAGCGTGAGCGCCGCCTCAAGTACGTCACCCACCTGCGCACAAGCATGATCGAGCGCATGGGGCTGATCTACGGCGGCCTGCAACGCCTCGGGCCATTTCCGCTGCTGATCGCCCTCTACCTGCAGTTTCGGCAGTGGAAATGGGGCGACTGGAGCAGCGCTTTTGACGTCGGCCAGCTGGGCGCATTCCTCATCTACGCGCTCGTACTGCTCTACCTCACAGGATGGCTGTTGACCGGCCTGCGCACGCGCCTGGACACCTACGTCGCACTTCTCGAAGGCTCCATACAAGAGCCCGAACCGGCCGAGACCGCGCACCTGTAAAGCCGAGCCATGCTCGGCTACTCCGCCGCACATCGCGCCCCATCGGGCACTACACCAGCGAGCTTCCCCAGCACCCGATCCATCAGAACAGGCTCCGGCACGCCAATCAGCACCTGTTCCAGATAGTCCATTGGCTGCAGCTGCCATTGAAGAAACCCCCGCAACTGCAGAACTTCGGGCGCCCGCTGCTCCGCATCCAGCGACGTCTGCATCAGCACGTGCTCTGGGCGATTCTCCAGCCACAGCACCGGAACGCCTCTGCAGTGAACCTGAAAGCTGCCGTGTTCTTTACGTTCCACGAAGTGGAATCCCTGCCATTGCCGAGCGTCCACGAACTGGATCGTCTGGCGGCGCAGATTTGAGAAGCGATAGCCAGGGATCGTCTCGAACGCGAGAGGCGAAGGTAGGGGGGGGCACAGGCCACTGGCACTGCGCCGTAACCACTGCAACCATGGACAGCGCCATGGCCGCCCAGCGGCAGCAGGCCACTCAACCCTCCGGGCGCACTCGATCGATGGCATGCGCCGTGAGTCCCAACCCGGCCATGATCAGGCCCTCCATGACGCGCGGGCCAACGTATTGCTCCAACTCACCGTTCTCGCGGGCGCGCTGTGCGGCCAGCAGGATTTCCAGCACCACGCGAAGACCCGCCAGCGAGCAGTCGGTGTCGGCCAGGGCGATGCGTCGGCCCGGCATTTGGTGGCGCTCTGGCCAGGGCTGACCATCGGAGGCGGCACCCGAACCGATGCTGTGCAGCAGGGCGACGAGCGTGTTCGGATCCAGCACGGGGCCGTTGGCGGGCGCGTCGTGGATCGCGTGCGGGGCAGGGGAGTGGGGCTGGGTCATGGCTGGGCTCCTTGCATGCATGCAGAAGCCGCCACCGATAAAGGTGGCGGACGGTGCGAGGTTCGAAACCCGGTCTACGCTAAAACCGGCAGGCACAAGGCCTCCGCGCACCGCCCGCCATAGCCGGCCGACGGATTGCCAGCCGGCACCACCTGATGGGTGATGCCGGCTGGCAAGCGTTTACTTCAGCGTAGAACCGGGGTTTCGAATCCCGGCCACCGATGCACGGTGGCACGGCAAGGAATACGCGGACCTATGCGTGATGCCAATGCAGTAAGGCCGATGCCGACACCACTTTCAACATTTTCAGAATCGTTGCATACCGCGCAATGAGACTGGAGCCTTGCGCTGCAATGCTATCGGCGATATCGGTGGTGCAGGCCTGCGAACTGTCGGTATCCGCCCGGCGGAGCCGTGAGCGAGGCGGATGCGACAGGATTGCCAAAGCCCGACAGGCGTCAGCAGCCCTTCATCGCGGCCTTGGTCCGCTCCAGCCAGGCCGCATTGTGGCTGCGCGCATGCCGCGACCAGTGCTGGGCATCGTCGATGATGCTTGCGAACAGGCTGCGGGCCTGCTCGCGATCGTCGGGTTGCGGCTGCGCTATCAGCCATTCGGCGTAGAGGCAGCGAGCGGCCGCATCGTTTCCGCATTCCACGGCGCGCTCGAATGCGGCGCGGGTGCCGGGCGCCTGGGTAACTGCCAGTGCCTGCGCGTAAAGCAGGGTCTGTTCCGGCTTGCGGCGCACATCCGGATGGCGGGCGAACAGGCCGTCCAGCGTCTCCACCGCCAGCGCGGCGTGCCCGGACTCAAGGCGGGCTCGGGCGAGGCCGGTCAGGATGTAGGGATCGTCACCCAGCGGCGAGCTGGCCGCCTGCTCGAGCAGGGTTCTGGCTTCCTCGGCCTGGCCTGCATCCAGTAGCGTCATGCCAAGACGAGCCCGATTCTGCACGGTGGGCGTGCGCGCCAGCTCGGCGCGAGCGTTACGCAGGTCCTGGCCCGGGTCCATGAGCTGCTTGGCGGAGCGGATGGCCTGCCGGGCGCCGCGCGAGTGGCGGACTTCCGGGAAGTAGATCGCCAGGAAGTAGACGACGCTGCCGAGCAGCGGGAACGAGAAGAGCAGGATGAGCCAATAGAGGCTCTGGCCCGAGCGGATGGCATGCACCGCGAAGTAGATGGCCGCCAGTACGTGGAGTCCGATTCCGATATAGGGCATGTGCGCCGCCTCGTCCTTGTGGGGGCTGGAACTATAGTGGGGGAGGGGTGGGGTGCCAATGGGGTGGGGCGATCGAGCGTGACGCGTCACGTTAATAGGGTTGGATTCTGCGAGGTAGGGCGCTGCATGTCACTATGTGAGGGTGCTGCATTGATGGAGGGCAATACATGGAACGTACGCAAAAAGCACTAGCGATGGCCAATGTCGCTGGTTGGGATCGGCGCTGGTCACGTTTGGCTTGGTTCAAGGGGGCTTTTATCTGAAGGCGTATTGGGACCACTTCGGCCTGGATCCCTTTCAGTTTGTGGCAGTGAGTGAGCTTGCGCTGGCAGGTTTAGCGGGCATCGGTTTGGTGTTGTTCTTCATGCTCGTGGCCCTGCTGCTTGGCGGCTGGGTTGAGGGCAAACTGACAACGCACACGCCCAAGGCCAGTCCGTTGATATGGCTGGTCTTGACGATCTTCCTTGTGGGCACGGCCGCGTTGATGTGATGGGCGAAGGGCTGGCCGCTTCTGATAGGCACAGCTTTGATGGCCATCTGCGCAGTGATCGTGCGCGTGTCGGCGGTGTTGCCGGCCTTCTTCAAGGACTCACCATGGCTGGTCTATGTCCTAGCGATGCTTGTCTATGTATCGTTTTCTTCGAACTGGCTTGGTTCTGAGCGCACCAAGAAGATCGCTGCCGATAGCAGCGAGCACACGGTGGCTGTGACTGTTGACGGAAAGGTGCAAGGCGGCCTGATACTGGCGGGTCGCTTTGGTGATAGTTATGTGTTTTGGGACTCAGGGCAGAAGCATGCATTACTTGTGCGTGCGGACGATGTCAGCAGATTGGAGGTTGCGCGTGGTTCTTTAGCGCCTGCAAAGTCAGCCCAGTAGCGATTAGGAAGATCTACCAGGGGTATGGCTCTGGATCGACCGAGACATTGAGTACCCGTTCGCGCTTGGCGTTTTTGCCCTAGATTGCCGTATGCGGTGGCCGAGCGCTCCCTTGGATGCACTCCAGTGACGACTCCCCGCTTCGGTGAACTAGTTAGTTAGCTCCCCGTGCGAACCAGTGGAATGACGATCTCCGGATGCGGTACCGTTTGTCTTAATTAAGACTGAGCTAACCGAGTAATGTCTGAAACGATAGCGTCAAACGCCCAAGGTAAGCCCATGCTGTGCGAGGTCCAACGCATCATCGAGGACTTCGATGCACTATACCCGTCACAAGACGTGGGTGCCGCCGTGGAGGCCATCGGCATCGCGACGCACGGCAAAGGCCTTTCGCAGTGGTCGGACCTTATCCACAAGCGCTTGGGCGCCTTGAGCGCTCCCGACCAGTACGGGGTGCGAGAGCATCTCCGCGACCTCACAACCGAAGTCGTATATGCGCACGCGCTATTTGATCAACCGCTCGAGCCGGTATTGAAAACTTTGGGGGCGGCTAGCTCGATCTCCGCGCCGCCCGATACTCGCAAGACCGCGGCGCCGATCGACTGGACAGCCTTGATCCAGGCCGCGCGCGTGCAGTCGTTATTGACCCAGTGGTACGCTGACAACTTGGACATGCGCTACCCGCGCGAGTTTGCGGTTGCGCGCGCCGCGCGCCGCCTAGCTGACCGCGGTTTCCCGGTGGAGCACGAGCGCACGCAACTTCGTCTTTCGCAGCAAACTAACGATCGGTTGATCGCGCGCTTGGAGGAATTGATCGGCGATCTAGGTGGACTAAGCTTGCTCCGAGAGTTGTTCCGAAAGGCCATTGCAACGTATGACGCCGACTCGGAGCGGTACATGATCGTCAGGGATACGAGGGTTGGGCGTCCGCGTGAACCAGACTTCCCTTGGGGTTACCTCATCGCCTTGAGCGCCAAGCACGTCTGCCGCCGCAACAGTCGCAGACCTGGCAACGAGGCTTGGGAAGAGCTTATCGGCCTAGCAACGGATTTTGCCGCCCTTCATGACGTCCAGGACTACACACCGCCGATCTTTGCGCAGATCCCGACCGACAAGCTCGTTGCGACGTTGACGAGACGAGCGCTCTACGACTCAATTTACACCTTTCCGCAACTACGCTCGAGCGATGTGCTGCGCATGCTTCGGCCGTTGCTGGCCGAGATTCCCGCTGACAGAACTTACGGTCCTGGTTGGACGAAAAATGACGTATTCTCCGTCATCGAGCAGCTATACCGGGCCATAGGAGATTGCCGCGGTCCGGTCTCTCTTGACCTTCGGCACATCGCCAAGACCGTTCCGGGCGTGGCGCCTGTGCTAGCCAAGCACATCCTGTTTGACGTGCTCTCGCACCCTTCCACGGGCCCAAACTCGCAGTTCTTCCGTCCCACCGACCAGACCGTGCGCGGCGCAGATCCGCTAACTGGCCCAGGCAACAGCCTGTACCTGCGCCCATTGATCCGGCTGGATGGCAAGCGCGCTATCGTCATAGATCGATCCGTGGCCGGGCCGGGCATGGTGGAGGCAGTGCTCAGTGCCGTGCGCGGGTACGAAGGTGCCGACACGTTCCAGGGCAAGGTGATTGGCGCAGGGGCCGAGGCGCTCATTCGACTTGAGTTCGCACAGCACGGTATTGCGATTCATACCGGCGACTACGACACGCCAAAGGTCCATGGCGAGTGCGACATCGTTATCGACGAGGCTGGCAACCTGGCATTCATTGAGTCCAAGGCCAAGGCCCTCACTCGAAACGCCGCCAACGGCAATGATGTCGACGTACTGCTCTCGCTCGCCGGCAGCGTGGTTGCGGCGGTGGAGCAGTCTTTTGGGCATGAGATGCAGTTACGAAAGCACGGCGAGCTTGAGCTTTACGATAAGGAAACACGGAAGGTGAATCACACCTTGACCTGGAGAGGCCAGACCGTCGATCGCATCGCTTTGTCCCTGTACGACTTTGGTTTTTTCCAGGATCATACTGCGATCTCAAAGCTGATGTGGCCGATGTTGAATGCTCGCTACGGAGCGATCGACCCTGCAATCCAGAACACCTTCAAGGGTCAGTTTAAAAAGTTGAACGAGAAGGTGTTGCCAAAGCTCACCGGACACCTGCAGATTTGGGAAGAGCTTGGCTTTCAGGGGGAGGACCCCTTCGCATTCGGCAACTGGTTCCTGAGTGCCCCGCAGCTTTTTGGGCTGCTCGATGGGATCCAAGGGCCGGCCGAATTCTTCGAGCGACTCGGTTTTCTAAGAAACCTGACATATCAAAGCTACAACTTCCACCACCAACTCAAACATGCCTTATCTCTCAAGGCGGAGCAGGATGTTCGCGCCGACGGAGAAAGGCCTTGAGTAAGAGCGAGACCAGGCAACTTGGGAGAGCTTCCGCTTGGGGCCGGCAAAGCACACCTGGACGGAACAGGCTCGTAATTGTCGGGGGAACTTACAGGCAGGCAAGAGCCGAGCCAGAGCCGCAGCCATTGCCAAGCAGAGCCAACGGCGCAGCCAGAACGGATCGAGCAGAGTGGGGCGGTCATCAATGGGAACGCCATCGCGCGTGGGGATAGGGCGCTCGGCAGCTTCCCGGAAACGCCCTCATTCCAAAGCAGCAGCCACATGACCACGCCAGCGATCCCCACAAGGCTGTGACCCCGCCCGTACTCGCCAACCTGAAGGCTAAGGAGGTAAGCTTCGGCCCAGCTACAGAGGGAAGTCATGGTCACAAGGATTGCGGCAGCAGCGGTGCTGTGCGTGATGGCTGCGCCAGTAGGCGCTCAGCAGATTTACAAGTGCGTCACCAAGGGCCGCGTTGAGTACCAGTCGATGCCATGCGCCAATGGTGAGGCGGCGAAAACGTGGAATGTTGAGGTTGCCCCGCGCTCTGCCGAATCCGCAGCCAATGAGCGTCGCCTGGATATGATCAGGCAGCAGAATTCTGCCGCTGTCACGCCTCAACCGGCACCGCGCCCGGCTCCGGTCTACAGAAATGGCGGTGGTGGCGGCCAGCTACATCACGTTTCGCAGTACAAGGACGCCAACGCGTGCGAGGCAGCACGTGCCGAGCGTGAGCGCGTTTTCCGGGCCTATGGCACCAATCGCCCATTTGACGTTGGGCGACGCATGGACGACATGGTTTGGCGTGCATGCAAGTAACCAAAGCCGTGATTCTTTGGACTCACAGTGACAGGAGGGCCTAGGTGGCGGAAGATTTCTCGACCAGCAATCTGAACGAAGCCAAGTTCCATGCGAGCTTGATGATTCGCACGGTGGCTTTCTCGACGTCAGATTCAGTGGGGGCGTTAAGCTCGTATGTGACCGCCGCAGCCGGAGCTGCGTTTATTGCCGCCATCTCCACCGGCTCCTCAATAGCAGCCGCCCTTGGCGCAAACGTCCTTGCCGCATGGCTTTTCACGTGTGTTGTCACGATGGTGATCGGGTTCGCCGCTAAGGGAGCAGGTACTGGCGTCCAGGCTGCGAAGGCTGCGTATGAGATGGGAGCCAAGGAAACGGACCGCCTTGGCGGTTCGGCTTCCTACGACATTTCCCCCTTACCAATTGACGTTCAACGGCTGGTTCTTAAGGCCGCGCCATTCGGCGAGAGGTGGATCGCGCGGCATACGCTTGCCATGGACAGATATGAAGGCGCTCTCTCCATTGCACTCATGAGCAATCTGCAGAAGCGGCTCGTTTTCCTGCAGATATCCGTCCTGCTATTTGGCGGCGGTTACATTTCACGGATGGTGTGGTGGGTGTTCGAGCACGGAAAGATCCCCGGGGTGTAGGGGCAGCGCCCCTACGGAAGCGCCTCACACGCGCTGGCGGGACCTCGGCCCACGGCTCATGTAGACCACATTGCAGGTTTCGGCGCCGGAGCCAGGATCACCGACGCCCAACCGCCGTTCTCGGCGAATCCTGAGGACTTCGGCAAGGTAGATCACGCCGGATTTCGCCGTGGCGGATCCCGTGGGGGCCGGAGCCGATCGCGCAGCCAAGTCTGCGCGAGCCTCGGCCATCATCAGTCGCCATTCCCGCGCAATGTTGCAGATCAGGGACCACCAGGCCATATCGCAGGGTTCCAGCTGGTGACCTTCGGGAGTGAACATGTGTCCAGCTTGGAAGCCGAAACCGGCCCAAGGGCCGGTTAGGTCAGTTCGGTCATGCGGATCGATTTCGATCATGCTGCAAGCTCTTCCTTGTCGGGGGAGCCTGCAGGGAGGCAAGAGCCAAGCCAGAGGGTCGGCAGGGATTCGTGTAAAAACGGGCCGAAAGTGAGCTAACTGCCTGTCGCAGCTGGCTTTATTGGCCGCTCCAGAAAATCGAGGGTTGGGCAGCACTCTCCCGCCGGCACTTGGGCGCACCGCGCTATTTTCTGTTCGAGATCCCTCTCCAGCTGTCGCAGCTCGCGGATTCGTAGACGGACATCGACGAGCTTTCGCTCGGTCAGCTGACGGGTCTGCTCGCAAGAACCTTCGCCTGTGATCTCTAGCAGGCCAGCGATCTCGTCGAGGCTGAATCCCATCATCTGAGCGCGCCGGATGAACTGAAGCCGATTGACATCGTTTTCGTCGTAACGACGCACGCCTCCTATGGGTCGCTCGGGTTGACGCAGCAGCCTACGCCGCTGGTAGTAGCGCACGGTTTCGACGTGCACATCGGCCGCCGCCGCCAGCCGGCTGATCGTAAACGTGTTCGGACGCACGGCTTGACTCCGTACCTAGGTACAGAGGCTAGTATGCTCTGATGCAAACAACCCCGGCCAAATCGTCTGTTCCAGCCATCGTTGGCGCGAGCATCGCCGCCATTGGCGCATCGGTCTGCTGCGTCGTGCCGCTGGTGCTGGTCCTGCTGGGCATCAGTGGCGCCTGGATCGGCACCCTGACAGCTCTCGATCCCTTGAGGCCCTGGTTCAGCGCCGCCGCCGTACTGTCCTTGGCCGTGGCGTTTTGGATGCTGTATCGACCGGCGGCACGGTGCGGTGTGGATGGCAGTTGCATCGCCCCGGACGCTCTGCGACGCAGGCGACGTTGGCTCTGGTTGGCGACAGCCCTCATCGTCCTGTTGCTGCTGTTTCCCTATTACATCGTCTGGATTCTGTAGGAGGCGCGATGCACAAGTGGATACTGGCCCTGGTGGCTGCTCTGTCGGTCGGTGCCGCTCTTGCGACGCCCGCAACCGTAGTGATGCTCGATGCTGAGAACATGACCTGTCCCGCCTGCGGCATCACCATCAGGAAGGCGCTGGAGAAGGTGCCGGGCGTGGCCGATGTGAAGGTGGACACCCGGGCTGAAACAGTCACGGTGACGTTCGAATCGAGCCAGACGGATGCAGCCGGAATCGCGCGTGCAGTCACGGAAGCAGGCTTCCCGGCCAAGGTGCGGACTGGCGGTGAGTGACGTCAAGCTGGAAAGCATCTTGACCTGCCCGGAGTGCGGCCATCGGGCGACCGAGACAATGCCCATCACAGCGTGTCAATTCTTCTATGAGTGCACGGGCTGTGGAGCGGTTTTGCGTCCGCATCAAGGCGACTGCTGTGTGTTCTGCTCGTTCGGAACAGTGCCATGTCCACCGATCCAACAGAACAATCCCTGTTGTGGTTGAACCGCGGACTCCGATAATAGTTGGACAGACAGGCTGCGAGATCGACTGTGCCACCCTGGAAAGCGCGCCGCTCAACCAGCGGTGTGCATGCGAAGTGGTCGACATCCTCCGTCTGCACGAGTCGATCCGGGGTGCCTTTCCGGAGTTCACGACTGATCCCGCCGTACACGCGCACTTATTTTCACCCTATGCCTTGTTCGTTGATCGGCCCGCGTTGGAGGCCATGGGACGAGTCGCGGCGGCGGTCTTCGACGTCGCAGGAAACCCGGGATATAGCCAACGGGTCCTGCAATGGGCCCCTGACATTGCAACCCATGATCCGGGTTCGGCGGGGGGCGTCCTGGGTCTGGACTTTCACCTGACGGTCGATGGCCCGCGGCTGATCGAGGTCAACACCAATCCAGGCGGTCTGCTCCTCAATGCCTTGTTGCTCGATGCCGTGCGGTCTTGCGCGCCGCCAGCATGGGCCACCTGGACCAACGCGGCCCAAGCGCGTGATGCGGCCGTCACGGCCTGGATGGAGGATGCTCGGCAGCAATCCGGGCGCACGCCGTCGCGCCTGGCCATCGTGGACAGCACTCCGCGAGCGCAGTTCCTTTACCCCGAGTTTGTGCTGTACGCGAACGCGTTTCGGGACCATGGCGTGGACTGCGTGATCAGCGCTCCCGAGGATTTGTCGTTTGGTTCGGACGGGCTTGAGGATGCCCACGGTCGAATCGACACTGTCTACAACCGGTTGACCGATTTCGCGCTCGAGGATGCCTCGCATGCAGACATTCGTGAGGCTTACCTGGCAGGGGACGTCGCGCTGATGCCGCATCCCCGAGCACACGCGCTGTTTGCCGACAAGCGCAACCTTGCGGTGCTCGGGGACCCGGCTCTGCTCGGCGGGTTCGGGGTCGATGCGGGTTCGACGGCACTGCTGGGCCAGGTGATCCCGCCCACGGTCGAACTCGTGCCCGCGAACCGGGATGCGTTGTGGGCAGTGCGCAACGGATATTTCTTCAAGCCTGCAGCAGGGTTTGGCAGCCGTGGGAGTTATCGGCGCGACAAGTTGACCCGGCGGACTTGGGCGTCTATGGCGTCGGCGACCTACATCGCACAGGCCTTCGCGCCACCGAGCATGCGGATCGTGCATGGGGGCCAGTCCCTCAAGGCGGATGTGCGCTGCTTCGCGTCCGAGGCGGGTGTCCTGTTGTTCGCGGCCAGGCTGTACCAGGGCCAGACCACGAACATGCGCACCCCCGGTGGTGGATTCGCAGCGGTGCTCACGTCGTCACGGATCGAGGAGTGATTCCCCACCGGAGCCGACCCTTGGGGCGTGTCGTGGCTACAGCCAGGCGAGTGCCGATTCAGCCAGTTCGCGCTCCTCATCGATCGCGACGTTCCATATGCTCGGCCCGCCCCCGCGGTCGATCCGCGTGGCTCCAGCATCGTTGACGTCAGGTGCCAGCGCCAGGCCGAGCCAGGCCAGTCGCGCGACGATGCGAGCCCGCAAAACCGGCGCGCGATGGCCGATGCCGCCGGAAAAGACGACATGGTCGAGACCGCCAATTGCCGTGGCCATGGCCGCGATGGACTGCGCAATCCGGACTGCAAAGAGCTCCACGGCAAGCTGGGCCTGCGGGCCGGGATCCGTCAGCAACACGCGCATGTCGCCATGGCCGGCGATTCCGGCAAGGCCTGCACTGCGGTACAGGCCGTTTTCAAGCGCCTGCGCATCCAGGCGTTCATGCCTCAGCAGATACAGCAACGCGCCGGGATCGAGATCTCCGGAGCGGGTAGGGCTCGGGATTCCACCCAGCGGAGTGAGCGCCATGGTGGTGTCGCGGCTGCGGCCGCCCTCGACGGCGCAGACGCTGCAGCCACCCCCCAGATGCGCGAAGACAGCGCGGCCCTTCAGGATTCCAGCGTCGTGGCTGGCCACTATGCGGAGCGCGGAGGCAAAGGCGAGTCCATGGAAACCGTAGCGGCGGATGCCCAGCGCATCCCATGCTTCAGGGACAGGCAAGCGCCGGCTCCAGGGCGCGAGCGACGCGTGGAAGTCGGTGTCGAAGGCCACGCCTTGGCGCGCGTGCGGCCAACGCATGCGCGCGGCACGCGCGAAAGCGAGGGCTACCGGCTGGTGCAAGGGTGCGAACGGCACCAATGCATCCAGTTTCGCGAGCACGGTTTCGTCGAGCTCGCGGGCGTCGTGCAGGTCACCGCCATGTACGATTCGGTGCACCACCACGTCGGGGCTGGGCCACGGCTCCGACAATGCCTCGAGCAGGGTGGCAAGGCGCTCCTGCGCATCCACGCCGACTGGAATTTCGGCCCGGGAGCGCTCGAGCAGACGAGACTGCGCGCCGTGTCCCTCAGTGTTGAACAGATAGGACGCGCCCTTGAGGGTGGACGAGCCAACGTTGAGTGCAAGAAGCCGGCGCGTGGTCACAGGTGTCCCCGAATCATGTTCATGGGGACCGCACCGCCCGGCGCAACAACTGCGCATTGATTGCCACAACGACGGTGCTCAGCGACATGAGCACTGCCCCAAGCGCAGGTTGCAGCAGGATCCCCCATGCGGCGAGAACGCCAGCGGCGAGAGGGATGGCGACGATGTTGTAGCCGGCGGCCCACCACAGGTTCTGGATCATCTTGCGATAGGTGGCCTTGCTCAATTCGATGATCGCTGGCACGTCGCGCGGGTCGCTGCGCACGAGTACGACGTCGCCGGCCTCGACCGCGACGTCCGTCCCTGTGCCGATGGCGATGCCGACGTCGGACGTGAGCAGCGCCGGAGCGTCATTGACACCGTCACCCACCATCGCGACGCGCTTGCCCTGGGCCTGCAGCTCCTCGATCTTTGCCACCTTGTCCTCGGGCAATACCTCGGCGAAGACGGTGTCGATGTTGAGTTCCTTCGCGACCGCGTTTGCGACCGCCGTGGAATCACCCGTCAGCAGGACAACCTCCAGTCCTTCGTCGTGCAGCCGCTTGACCGCGTCGAACGATTCGGGACGGATGGCATCCGCGATCGCAAATACGGCGAGCACCCGGTCGCCTTCCACCAGGTAGGTTGCAGATTGACCATCGGCTGCCGCTGATTCGGCAGCCCGCCGAAGCGTCTCCGGCGGTTCGACCGCGAGCATTCTCAACAGACCCGGCCCGCCAACGTGAAGCGAGCGCTCCTCGACGACTGCGCGCACGCCGCGTCCCGGCATGGACTCGAAGTCCTGCGACATCGGAACGTCGATGCCATGTTCCTTGGCGCTGGTCATCAGCGCCTGCGCGATCGGATGTTCAGCGTCGCGCTGGACCGACGCGGCCACGCGAAGCACCTCGTCGTCGGTGAGTCCATCGGCGGCAGTGGTCTTCACGACGCGGTGCGAACCGAGCGTGAGCGTGCCTGTCTTGTCGAACACGACCGTGTTCAGCAAACGGGCCTCTTCCAGGCCGCGTCGATCGCGCACGAGCAGGCCGTTCCGTGCGCCAATCGTGGTCGAGATGGCGGTCACCAGCGGGATGGCCAAACCCAGCGCATGGGGACAGGCGATCACGAGCACGGTCACTACGCGCTCGATCGTGAAGCTCCACGGTCGACCGAGGAGTGGCCAGACAATGGCGGTAACCGCGGCGGAGACGATGGCGATGATCGTGAGGTAGAACGCCGCCCGGTCCGCCAGGGCCTGGGCGCGCGAGCGCGACGTCTGGGCCTGCTCGACGAGCCGCATGATACCCGCGAGCGCGGTCTCGTCGCCGGTTCCCGTCACCTCGACACGCAACGAGCCCTGTCCGTTGACGGTGCCGGCGATCACCCGGTCGCCCGTCGACTTGTCCATCGGCTTGGACTCGCCGGTGATCATCGCTTCGTTGACGGCGCTGGTCCCTTCCTTCACGACGCCGTCGGCGGGAATGCTCGCGCCGGGCCTGATGAGCAGCAGGTCGCCGCGCTTCAGTTCCGCGACAGGGACTTCCTTCGCGGTACCGGCCTCATCCAACCGCACCGCCATATCAGGCAGCAGCTTCGCGAGTTCCTTGAGAGCGCCCTGTGCCTGGTTGATCGAACGCATCTCGATCCAGTGGCCGAGCAACATGATCGCCACCAGCGTCGCCAGCTCCCACCACAGGTCCAAGCCCTCGACAACGCCGAGCGTGACCAACGCGCTGTAAAGGAAGGCGACGGTGATCGCAAGCGAGATCAGCGTCATCATGCCCGGCAGGCGATTTCTCAGCTCGTGGTATCCGCCGCGGAGGAACGGCGAGCCGCCGTAGAAGTACACGATCGTGCCGAACACCGCCGGGATGTACGCCGACCCCGGGAACTGTGGTGCGGTGTAGTCGAACCAATGCTGGATCATCCCGCTCCAGATCAGAGTGGGGATGGTCAGCAGCAGCGTGAGCCAGAACTTGTCGCGGAAGCTCGCCACGCTGTGGCCGGCATGCTTGTCGTGCCCGGCATGGACGTCACCTTCAGCACCCGTGCGGGGATGCGGCGGTTGCTCGCCGTGCGCCTGATGATCTTGATGATGATGATTGTGTTGCGTCATGGGTCTGCCTTCCTGGATGCACTGATGCGCCGGGCACCAGCGGGGAGATAGATCAGTGTTCTGTTACAAGTGTCCCGATCTGGCGATGGCCATCACCAGCCGCAGTGAGAGCAATCCCGCAGCAGCGAAAGCCACCATAGCCAGGAAAGGCATGTGACCGAACACTTGCGGGCCGTCGGAATGCAGGCTCAACAGCGCACCGCTTACGTACAGGCCCAAGGTGACCAGGGCCAACGCCAGCCGGTTGCCCGTGCGCGCGATTGCCTCCTGCGTGGAACTCAGGCCATGGTGGTGTACGGAGAAGGCGGGTCGTCCGTCGCTCAGTTGCGCCTGCCGCAACAGGTCGGTGGCGATCTGTGGCAGTTGGCGCGCAGTGCGGGCCAGCCGCATGGCAAGCGGCCTGTTGCCGCTGGGGCGGCTGGCTTCGGCAATGTCGGCGATCGCGGCCGCCTGCGCGGACAGCGTCCCCAGCAGGTCCAGATTCGGATCCAGCGCCCGCAGCGTGTTCTCGACCAGGAACAGCGTCCGGATCAGGGACAGCAGGTGGGCCGGAAGCCGGAAGCCAGCGCCCTGCCCAATGCGTGCCACGCGCCAGATTGCCTCGGCAATGGACCACTGCGCCAGCGGACGGCTGGCCATCTCGGCCAGGATCAGGTGGATCTCGCGCACATGCGAGCGGCGGTCGACCTGCGACGGGAAGAAGCCCATGGCGATCGCTGCATCCAGCACGCCCTCGGCGTCGTCGGCCGCAATGGCCTCGACCATGCCGCCGAGCGCGAGCCGGGATGCAGGGTCGAGCACGCCGATCGATCCAAAGTCATGCAGGCACAGGCGACCGTCGTCAAAGAAGAACAGATTCCCCGGGTGCGGGTCGGCATGGAAGACGCCGGCGCCGAAGAGCTGATGCACGTAGGCACCGAGCAGCGCCCTTGCCAGTGCGGGAGCGGCCGCTGTGCCGTACGCGGCCTCCAGACGGGTCCCGTGGCTTCGATCCTGCACAAGCACGTTGCGGGTGGCATACGGCTCGACGACGTGCGGCTGGGTGATGCCGGGCAGGGCATCCAGCACCTTGGCCATGCGCCGCATGTTCTGCGCCTCGTGACGCATGTCGATCTCGTCACGCAGGAATGCGCCTAGTTCGTCCACCAGTTCGAGCGGCCGGTGGCGTTTCAGTGGCGGCCAGATCCACTGGGCGACGCGCATCGTGCGCCGCAGGAGCAGCAGATCCGCCTGCACCTGGGCATGGATCCCGGGGCGGGTGATCTTGACGACCACATCGCGACCATCATGCATGCGCGCTGGATGGATCTGGGCCACTGAAGCCGCGGCCAGGGGCTTGTCATCGAAGCTGGCGAAAAGTTCGCCGACCGGCGCGCCAAACGCCTGTTCGACGATACGCATGGCCTCCTCCGCCGGGAAGGGGGGCACATCGCTGTGCAATCGCGACAGCGCCTCGCGATAGGGCGCCGGCAGCAGGTCCCAGCGCAGGCTCAAGCCCTGGCCCAGCTTGACGAAGGTGGTGCCCAACCCCACCAGTGTGGTGCTGACGTATGCCGGAAGCAGGTCGGGTGCACGTCGGCGCAGGCGCAGCACGGCGACGCCGAGCTTGAGTCCCGCCCAGGCAATCTGGCCTCCGCGCCGCACCGTGCCCGCCATCAACGCGCGCTCCCGGTTGGACAACTCATGGCGTCGACCCACTTGCAGGACGCAGGATCGTGGCCGGATCGCCCCGACCATCCACTGCCGCCAGCTCCGCTTCCGACAACAGGCCGCCCCGGGACTGGCCGAGGACGCCCGCGGCCGCATCGACCACGTGCGCCCAGGTGCTGCGGTTGGCGAACAGCAGTCCCGGCACGTCCAGCGTGCCGCCGCGGTTGACGAAGCCGAGCGCCGCGGTCGTGGCCGGGCCAGTGTCGAGCCGGCGCAGCGCGCCCAGGAAGGGCTCGGGCCGCGTATGCGTGACGAATATGCGCGGCCGTTCCGCCGGGAACAGTGCATGGACCTCGCTGTCGGAGTGCACGTACCGCGCCTCGTCCGGATCGCGCGGCGTGCGGAACCGGCCGGGCTCGCCG
Organism: Stenotrophomonas sp. 86428_Sma; assembly: GCF_056481585.1. Lineage (NCBI taxonomy): Bacteria > Pseudomonadati > Pseudomonadota > Gammaproteobacteria > Lysobacterales > Lysobacteraceae > Stenotrophomonas > Stenotrophomonas sp. 86428_Sma. The sequence goes on along the minus strand of NZ_CM151156.1, from coordinate 2,524,496 downwards.
AGATAGACGATCGCGGCCGACACGCCACGTTCAACGAGGCGCACCTGCGCGTGGCGCACTTCCTGCAATTGGTAAGCACCGGTGGCGACCAGCAGGATCGCCGCTGTCGCCGGGTTGCCGGCCAGGCACAGCGCACCTTGGGTGGCCAGCGCCTGCGCCTGCGTCGGTGTCAGCTCGTGCGGCACCGGTCGCTTGGGGACGACCAGGGTGGTGACCGTGCCGCGTTGCGCGTAGGCGTGGGCGAGGGCCGCGGCGGCGCCGTTGGCGTCCGGGGGAAACACCACGCGCGATATGTCGGCCATTTCGCCCAGGAGCGCCTCGGCCATGGTCGGATCCTGATGGGACTGCTCGTTCTTCGCGTTCTCCCACGTGTGCGAGGTCAGCACGAGAGGCACGCCCAGCCAGCCGGGCGGTCGCCCCGCCTGTGCCTGGTGACGCGCGAAGATCAATTCCTGGCGCACGGCGCCAAGCATCTTCGGTGCGAACGCCTCGTAGGTGACCACCAGGTTCAGCCCGCCCTTGTTGCCGAGCGCGGCGCATACCACGGCTTCCTCATTAAGCGCGGTGATGACCGCGCCAGTGGTCGATTCCGCGACACCGGGCTCGGGCTCGTGCACCCGGTGCTTCATTGCGTCCAGGGTGCGATCGAGCTTGTTGCTGCGCAGCTCGTCAGGATTGCCCACGCGCACGCGCAGCCCCGGGTTCGCTTCGGCGATGGCGACGAACTGCTCGTCGAGCGCGGTCATCGGCGAGCTCTCGCCGCCGGCGCCGCGGTCGGCGATCGCCGGGACGCGGGGCGGTTCCACCTGGCGATCGGCCAGCGCATGGTCGCGCTCGCGCACGCGCTGCTGGAGGTCGTGGCTGTTGAGTGCGGCAACAGCCTCCTCGAGCTCGGACGCGGCCACGAACAGCGCCGCGGCGCCTTGATTGAAGAGCGCGCGTGCCTCGGCCTCCTTCGACGGATTCCCGGGCAGGGGCAGGTTGTGCGAGGCGTTGGTCCCGGCGCCGGGGAATCCGAAGCCCTTCACGGTTTCGGCAATGCCATAGGGCAGCCGCACGTCGGCATCGGGAACGGCGGCGCCCGCTTGCAGGCGCGACTCCATCACATGGATACCCCACGCGATGCTGGCCGGATCGCGCCCGTCCAGCGCGATCGGATCAAAGCCGTTCAATCGCAGGTGCCGGTCCAGCCACCGCTCGCCGCCCTGCTGGGCGATCTGGCTGCGCTGTTCGATGCGCCGCCCGTTGAGGATGATGATCGGGCTGACCAGCCCGCTGTCCTCGGCACGCCACCAGCGCGGCGCCCAGTCGCTGCCGCGCTGTTCCTCGAACGCACCGTCGCTGAGGAACGCCACCAGGCGTTCGTCCTTGAGCGGTGCATGCACGTACTGCAGTTCGGCAAAGCCGAGATAGCCGCCTTCCATCACGCCCCCGGCGGTGTGCGCATTGACGTGGGAGCCCAGGGGCGACGCCGGTGTTCCGTCCGGATTGAGGGTGTAGGCATAGAAGTCGCCGACGAACCGGCTCAGCCCCGCGTCGGAGCGGTCGTAACGTTCGGCGTGCCGGGCGGTCATGTTGCCAACCAGCACGTTCAGCGCGTCGATGGCGGCCACGCAGTGCCCCTGGCCCATCATCCATGCGCGGGTGACGCCATCCAGGGCGTCCATCAGCAGGTAGCCGGCGTAGGCCGGCACCATGTTGAGGGACCCGCCAGTGTGGCCTTCGGGCGTGGCCTTGAAGTCATCGGCCTCGAGGGCCGCGCCGTCGGTGCGGACCCGCTGGCTGTAGGTCATGTGGGCCACCAGCCACATGCCGGCGCTGGTGACGCGATCGGCCGCGGCGAGCCGCTGCCAGGCGGTGCCGGCATCGGGCGTGCGGCCCAAGGCCACCAGCTCGTGCACCATCTGGCGGACCCGGAGCTGGGTGAGCGGGTCATGTCGGATCACGCCGTAGCCGGCCGCCCAATGGTCAAACGCGGGATCGGCCCGCCGGTGGGCGTCGGCGAGTTCAAGGGTCCGCTGGCGCTCGGCGGCCGACAGCTGGTCGGCGGTGCAGCAGTTGAGATGCAGGTTCATGGGTCCTCCGGGGAGTCGGCCGAAGCGGACATCAGGGTCGATGCCGCGTCAGCGAGGTCCGCGCCGAGCGCGATCGCGTTCGACGGGTGGGCAATGGTGTCGGTACTGACGATGCGGGCCAGACCTGCTTCCTGCAGGCGGGCATAGGCATCGCCGGCGAACACCGGATGGATGGCGACCAGCAGTGGCGGCGGCAACGACAACCGGCGCAGGTGTGCGAGGGTCTCCAGGATGGTGTGGCCGGACGACACGATGTCGTCGATCAGGACCGGGGTCCGGCCCGCCACGGCCTGCGGGTCGGGCAGGCTGACGCGCACGTCGTAGTCGCCGTGCCGCTCCTTGGCCAGCACCTGGTAGGGCATGCCGGACAGGGCGGCGATGTCCGCTACCCACTGCTCGCTCTCGCTGTCAGGGCCGATCAGCACAGCGTCGGGGACGGTCTCAGCGATCCAGCGGGCCACGGCCGGCGTCGCCGATACGTGGACCGTCGGAATGCGGTAGAGCGACTGCAGGCGCTCGACGCGGTGCAGGTGCGGGTCCACGGTCACCAGCCAGTCGAAAGCCTCTTCGAGGAATTGCGCAAACAGCGGTGTACTGACCGCCTCGCCGCGATGGAAGCGGGTGTCCTGGCGCATATACCCCAGGTAGGGTGCGATGAGGCCGACCGAACGAGCCCCGAACTCGCGCGCGGTCCGGGCGGCGAAGCGCAGCGGGAGGGCCAGGGCATCGGCGTTGCGCAGGCTGGCCAGGATCGCCACATCGGCGCCGTCCAGTGCGTCGTCCAGGGTGACCAGCGACTCGCCATCGGGGAAGTGCCGCCAGGCCACGGGTGCAATGCGCGCCTGCAGGGGCTGGTTGATGGTGCCGGCCAACACTGCATCGGCCGGGAAGGGCATCAGCACACGGGTCATGGAACCTCTCCAAGCACAAAGGGTTGCAGCGTCGCGGCGTGCTCCAGGGCGTAGGCCAGTTCTCCCGGCGACTCCGCATGCAGGGTCATCATGGGCTGTCCGCGCTCGACCGTATCGCCGATCCGCAGACCGGTTTCGAGGCCGGCGGTGGGGGATGTCGGGGCGCCGGCCAGCTTGGCCAGTTTGGCCAGCCTGCGGTTGTCGATCGCCGCGATGCGGCCCGATGCAGGCGCCGGGACGTCGGCGGTGAACGCCGCCCGTGGCGGTTCGCGGAAGCCTCCCTGGGCCTCGCAGATCGCCAGGAACTTGGCCAGCGCCGCCCCGGAATCCAGCACGCCGCGCGCGCGCTCCAGTCCGGTGCCGGCGTTGCTGCCCGCTGCCATGTCCAGCAGCGCCGCGGACAGCGCAAGTGCGCGTTCGCGAAGGTCGGCGGGTGCATCGGCCGCGTTGCGCAGCACCTTGAGCACGTCGTGCGCCTCGAGCGCCGGGCCGATTCCCCGACCCACCGGCTGGGTGCCGTCGGAGCGATGGATGCCCAACTGCAATCCCAGCGCGCCCGCGGTGTGGGCAAGCCGCGTGCCGAGGCTGTGGGCCGCGGCCTCACCTCGCACCTTGGCCGTCGGACCCACCGGCATGTCGATCAGGACGTGGGTGGAGCCCGCGGCTATCTTCTTCGACAGCACGCTGGCGACCAGTTGGCCGTCGCTGTCGAAATCCAGCGGGCGCTGGACCCGGATCAGGATGTCGTCGGCCGGGCTCAGGCGCACGTTGCCACCCCACACGATGCAGCCGCCCTCGCGCTCCACCACCCGGCGCATCGCCGCCAGGTCGAGCGCCACCGGCGCCATCACTTCCATGGTGTCGGCGGTGCCCGCGGGCGACGTGATCGCGCGCGACGAGGTCTTCGGGATGCGGTAGCCCAGCGCAGCCACGATGGCCACCACGATCGGGGTGGTGCGATTGCCCGGCAGGCCACCTACGCAGTGTTTGTCCAGCACCGGCCCTTCGCCCCAGTCCAGGCGCTGGCCCACGGAGATCATGGCTCGCGTCAGCGCGGTCGTCTCCGCATGGTCCAGGCGGTCACCCGCGCTGGCAGTGACGAAAGCTGCAAGCTCCAGGTCCGACAACCTGCTTTCCATCACGTCCTGCACCAGGGCGAAGTACTGCGCGTCGTCCAACCGGGCGCCGAACACCTTGGCACGGAGCGCGCCCGCCGACGCCGCGGGTTCCGCGTGCCTGACGCCGGCGAGGGCGTCGGGCGCGGGATCGAGGAGCGTCCACGCGGCCTCCGACAACGCCACCTCGTCCAGGCCGAGCCGATCGTCGATGACCACGTTCAGCGTCGCCACCAGCGTGCGGGCGTCCACGTCCAGCCTGACGCGCGTCATCGCGGCAAAGCCTTCCGAGCGACAGACCTCGCAGTCGCGGTGCATATAGACCACCGGCTGCTGGTAGGTGTCGATGCCGGCACGGGTGACGCGCAGGCGGGTGTGGCCCGGGGCCTGCGTGGTCATCTCGCATCCTCCAATCCGACTTGCTCCAGGTGCCCCGGCACGCGCGCACGCCAGCCCAGTTCACGCTGCACGCGCCCGCGCAGCGTGTCTGCAGCGTCGGGCTCGCCGTGGGTGAGGTAGACCATGCGCGGCGCGGACGGCGCGGTGCGCATCCAGTCCAGCAGCTCCCCGGCGTCGGCGTGGCCGGAGAAGCCCTCCAGCTGCACCACCTCGGCGCGGATGGGGACCTCGCGGCCGAACATGCGCAACGTGCGCTTGCCTGCCGCCAGCGCGGCACCGCGTGTTCCTCCGGCCTGGTAGCCCGCGAGCAGGATCGCGTTGCGGTCATCGGGGCCGAACGCCTCGATGTGGTGCAGCACGCGCCCGCCGGTGATCATGCCGCTGGCCGAGATGATGATCATCGGCCCGCGCTGGCGGTTGAGTGCCTTCGACTCTTCTACAGTGTTGACGAAGGTGGCCACGTCGAACATCCGCTGGCAGTCCTCGTCGGACACGTGGTGCTCGGAGTGGTGGTCGTGGTAGTGCCGGGTCGCGTTGATCGCCATCGGGCTGTTGAGGTAGACCGGCACGCGAGGGATGTCCTTGCGCTCACGCAGCCGGGCGATATGCAGCATGAGCGCCTGGGCGCGGCCGATGGCAAAGGCGGGAATGACGATCACGCCCCCGCGGGCGGCAACGCGGCGGATGATCGGTGCCAGCTCGGCTTCTTGGTCGATCGGAATGTGTTCCCGATTGCCATATGTGGATTCGCAGACCAGGACGTCACAGGCGGGCAGGGGCGTCGGCGGATTCATCAGCGACTCCTGCTGCCGTCCCAGGTCGCCACTGAAGTGCAGGCGCTGGCCCTGGACGTCAAGGCTGACATGGGCAGCGCCCAGGATGTGGCCGGCAGGATGGAAGCGGATCGTGACGCCTGATGCGACCTCGATGTCGCGACCATAGTCATGCCCCTTGAGCTGCTTCAGGCTGCGGCGGGCGTCATCCTCGGTATAAAGCGGCCGTGGTTCCTTGTGCTTGGAGTACCCCTTGCGGGCCGCGTACTTGGCCTCCTCTTCGAGCAGGTGTCCGCTGTCGGGAAGCAGCAGGCCGCACAGGGCCACGCTGCCATGGGTGCAGTGGATCCGGCCGCGGAACCCTTGTTTGACCAGTGCGGGCAAGTAGCCCGAATGGTCCAGGTGGGCGTGGGTCAGGACCACCGCGTCGATTGATGACGCCTCGACGGGAAACGGAGCCCAGTTGCGCTCGCGCAATTGCTTGTAGCCCTGGAACAGGCCGCAGTCCACGAGCACGCGCTGACCGTTGGCCTCGACCAGGTAGCGCGAGCCGGTCACGGTGCCCGCGGCACCGAGGAATTGCAGGGTGGGGTTGGAAGACGCTGTCATGGTGTGGCTCCTGTCCTGGAAGGGAAGTGATTGCGGAGGGCATGGCGAGGGCCGAGGCGCATCTGCATCGCCCGCGCGCCTGTCAGGGGCGGATCAGCTCCACTGTGTCGTTGACCTTGGGGCTCCCGGAGATCACTTCAGCCTCCGCGTAGTGGCTGTCGAACAGTTCGACGATGCGCACTTGGCCAACGTTCTCGCGGCGGTAGCGTGGACCGCCGGCCCGCGAATGCCGGATACGGCGCTTGTGCCGGATCACGTCCAGCACCTGCCCGACCTGGGCACCGTCGGCCTGCCCGACACAGACCACAAGCGTTCCGTCCTGCTTTTCCAGCACCTGGCCGCGCATCAACACGTTGTGGCGGAACCCACCCTCGTTCGCGGAGACGACCCCCGGCAATGCGAACGCGAGCGCGAGGGCCAGTGCGGCGACCCAATGGCTGCGATTGGTACCTCGGGGTCTGGAATGGGCGACGTGTGTGACCGTATTCATGGTGTGGACTCCTTAGATGGGCTGCGAGGGGTGGCGGCATCCGCCAGTGGAAGGCGTTTGAGCAGCAACGCGTTGAGGGCGACGATCACCGAACTGCCCGACATCGACAGCGCGGCGATTTCTGGCGACAGCACGAACGGATAGAGCACACCGGCCGCCAGCGGAAAGGCCAGCACGTTGTAGCCCACGGCCCAGCCCAGATTCTGATGCATCTTGCGCAGAGTGGCGTGGGCGATGGTGGTCGCGCGAACGACGTCATAAGGGTCGCTGTGCATGAGCACGATGTCGGCACTCTCGATGGCGACGTCGGTGCCGGCGCCGATCGCGAACCCAACGTCGGCTTGGGTGAGCGCCGGTGCGTCGTTGATGCCGTCGCCCACCATGCCGACCTTGAGGCCCTGCGACTGCAGCTTGATGACCTCATCGGCCTTGCCGCCCGGCAGCACGTCGGCCAGCACGATGTCGATTCCCAGGTCCTGTGCCACGCGCTCGGCCGTGGGGCGGTTGTCGCCGGTGATCATCGCCACCTTGATGTTGCGCCGGTGCAATTCGTCGATGGCCGCGCGCGAGGTCTCCCGGATCGCGTCGGCAATCGCGAAGAAGCCTGCGAGCCGGTCACCCACCCCGGCATAGATCACCGTGCGACCGGCACCGGTGAGGCGCGCAGCCTCCGCTTCCAATACCGAGAGGTCGATGCCGTGCTCGACCATCAGGATCCGGTTGCCCAGCACCACCTGCACCCCGTCAACCACGCCGGTAGCGCCCTGGCCATCGATGTTGGTGAACGCGGTAGCGCGCTCGGCTACCGGACCGGCACGCTTCAGGATGGCCTGCGCCAGCGGGTGCTCGGAGTGCGCCTCGACCGCGGCGGCCGCGGCCAGCAACCGCTCCTGCGTCCAGCCCGGCGCGACCGCCATGTCGACCACCTCGGGGGCGCCGACCGTCAGGGTGCCGGTCTTGTCGAAGATCACCACGTCCAGGCGTGCGCTCTTCTCAATCGATTCGGCATGCTTGAAGAGGATGCCGTGTCGTGCCCCCAGGCCAGTGCCGATCATGATCGCCATCGGCGTGGCCAAACCGAGTGCATCGGGGCAGGCGATGACGAAGACGGTGATCGTCAGCGTGAGCGCGAACAGCAGCGGCTGTCCCAGCCACCAGAACCAGACCGCGAAGGTCAGCAGCCCGATCACGATCGCAGCCAGCACCAGCCATTGCGAGGCGCGGTCGGCGAGCAGCTGCGCGGGCGCCTTGGAGTTCTGCGCGGTCTGGACCAGCTTGATGATCTGCGCCAGTGCCGTGTCGCTGCCGATCTTGGTGGCGGTGTAGGCGAATGCGCCGCTCTTGTTGATCGATCCGCCGACGACGGACTCTCCGGGATCCTTGCGCACCGGCATCGACTCGCCGGTCAGCATGGATTCGTCGACCTGAGAGCTGCCTTCCGTCACGATGCCATCGACCGGGATCTTCGCCCCGGGCCGCACGATCACGGTCTCGCCGACCAGCACTTCAGCGGTGGGAATGTCGAGCTCCTGCCCCTCGCGCCGGACGACCGCGCGGGGTGGGGACAGCTTCAGCAGCGCTTTCATGGCGTCCGAGGCGCCGGCGCGAGCCCGCATCTCGAGCCAGTGGCCAAGCAGGACGAAGGTCAGCAGGACGGCCGAGGCCTCGTAGAAGTTCGGCCCGTCGAAGAAGAACGTCGACGCGATGCTGAAACCGTAACCTGTGCCCACGCTCAGGAGCACCAGGACCGCCATGTCCAGCACACCCCGTCGCAGGGACCGGATCGCGGCGCTGAAGAATGGCCAGCCCGGATACAGCACGGCGCCGGTCGCCAGCAGGAACAACCAGACGTTCTCGCGCAGTCCGAACGGCACCGGCGGCGGCTCTATCAGCCCGCCCATGGGCGACCACACGAATACCGGGATCGCGAAGGCGAGGGCGACCAGGAAGCGGCGGCCCATGTCGCGCGCCGCGGCGTGCAGATCGCTGCCGTGGTTCATGCCCGCATGGGCGTCGTGGCCCCCGGCATCCGTGGCGTCATCGCCGTGGCCGGCGTGGGCGTCAGCGGGGCGCTCTGCGGCCAATTCCTGTCCGTGCCCGGCATGCGCAGCATGGGCGTGCGCGCCTGCGGCGGGGTCGGCATCGGGCATCGGCGCGTTGCATTGGAAGCCGCAGTCGCGGATCGCGGTGGCGACCGCGCCCGCCGACAGGCGGGCCGGGTCGTAGGACACCTGCAGGGTCGCGGTAGCGAAATTCGCGCTGGTGGCGTTGACTCCAGGCAGCGCGGCCACGGCCTTCTCCAGCGTGCGCGCGCAGCCGGCACTCACCATGTCGCCGATGGGCCAGGTGCGCGTGCGCACAGTGGGTTTGTGGACGTGCGTCATCGGGTTTCTCCTTGGGATGGAGCGGGGCCGCGCCGGCGTCGCGGGATGAAGGCCGGCACTTCCTGCATGTAGCGGACGTAGTCGTCGCCGAAGCGGCTCAAGCAGTCTTTTTCCTCACGACGCGCCAGGCGGGCATAGGCCCACACGAGCACTGGATAGCTGGCGAGCGTGAGCAGCGTGGGCCACTGCAGCAGGAAACCGGTCAGCACGAGCAGGAAGGCGACGTACTGCGGGTGACGCATGCGCGCATACACGCCCTCGCGGGCGAGCCGGCCTTCACGCTGTGCCCGATACAGCACCGGCCAGGCGGCCGACAGCAGCCAGAAGCCGCCGCCGATCAGGACGAAGCTTGCGATGTGGAATGGGCCGAAATGCGGGTTGGCGCGCCAGCCGAACCACATCTCGAGCAGATGGCCCGCGTCATGGCTCAGCCAGTCCACCTGCGGATAGTTGGCGCTGAGCCAGCCGCCCAGGACGTACAGCGTCAGCGGGAAGCCATACATTTCCGCGAACAGGGCCACGACGAAGGCGGAGAACATACCGAACCCACGCCAGTCCCAACGGGTCAGCGGTTTGTAGAAGCTCCAGGCGAAGAAGATGAAGAACGCGGCGTTGATGGCGGCGAGGAGCCAAAGACCGTAGCCGGAGTCGGGTGCCTGCATGTCAGTGCCCTCCGTTCGAGGTGTCGGACGTTTCGTCGTTCAGTGCCCGCTTGCTACGGCTCTCATGCTGGCCATGGGGTGTGTCGTCGGCATTGCCGTCGCGCCCATGACTTCCGGAACCTCCATGACCGCCATGCCCCTTGTGCATGAACACATGCATCAAGGGACATAGCAGCAGGATGGCCAGGGGCAACCAGCGAAGCGTCCCCCCAAGGTGGGCGCCGTGCTCGACGGCGAGATAGAACACGGCCAGCGCCAGGAAGATCCAGAAGACCCAGCGTCGGGAGCCTGAGGGGGCAGGACTGGAGGCTGTCATGGCAAATTCTCCTCTGTGGGGCGGCGTCCAAGAAGTCGCCGGGGGGTGGACTTGACGAACCCGCCGCCTTCAGCAGCGGCAACAGATTCGATCAATGCGCAGACGTCATCGCCAGTCGGAATGGAGTCCGGAAGCTCCGCCCAGGCGTGGATGGCACGCTCCATTCGTCCGTGCATGGCGAGCAGCCTGTCCAGTTGTTGGCGGGTGTCGTCGAGCCTGCGCCGAATGATGTCCCGCACAAGCGGACAGGGACTATGTCGCAGCAGGCTGTGGTGGATGATTTCCTCGATTTCCCCCAGCGTGAAGCCAAGGTGTTGCGCCGTGCGAATGAAGTGCAGGCGAAGGAGCTCCGAGGTGGAGAACAACTGGTAGCCGCCCTCGGTATGCGTGGCCGCTTGCAACAGACCGCGCCGCAGGTAGTTGCGCACCACATGCACCGTGACATCGCCCTGCCGTGCCAGCTGGCGGACCGTCATCAGCGGCAGCGTCACTTCTTCCTTGGTCGTCATCGGCTTGCTCCCGGCGAGGTGTTGATCAGGCTAGACCTGTGTCTCGCACACAGGTCAACCGGCCTTGCGGTGGGCGAAGCCAGTAACGCGCGAATTGGCCGTGGACGGACGGATGTTCGCGGCCACAGTTGCATGAGCCGTCGGTCCCTGCCTGCGTTGAACGGCCCCATCACTACTTCTCCTTGGGTAGTGCGGAGGAGGGGTGCGGCTTCCTGGCCAGCTGCCGCTGCTTGATCAGCGAGTACAGCGCCGGGATCACGACCAGGGTGAGGATGGTCGAAGACACCATGCCACCTACCATCGGCGCAGCGATTCGGCGCATGACTTCCGAGCCAGTACCGCTGCTCCACATGATGGGCAGCAGGCCCGCCATGATCGCGACCACGGTCATCATCTTCGGGCGCACGCGGTCGACCGCGCCTTCGATGATGGCCTCGCGCAGGTCCCGTGAATCCAGTGCCCGGCCTTCGGCCTGCCTCTGCGCGGCACGCGCTTCAAGTGCGTGGTCGAGGTAGATCAGCATCACCACGCCGGTTTCCGCGGCGACGCCGGCCAGCGCGATGAAGCCCACGATCACCGCGACGCTGGTGTTGTAGTCGAGCATCCACATCAGCCAGATGCCACCGACCAGTGCGAAGGGCACCGACAGCATCACGATCAGCGACTCGGTGACACGGCGGAAGTTGAGGTACAGCAGCAGGAAAATCAGCGCCAGCGTCACCGGAACGACGACACGCATCTTCTCCGCGGCACGTTGCATGTATTCGTACTGTCCACTCCAGGTCACGTAGTAGCCAGGCGGGAACTGCACCTGCTCGGTGACCGCTTCCTGCGCAGCCTTCACGTAGCGGCCGAGATCGCTCTCTCGGGTGTCGACGTAGATGTACGCCGCCAGCATCGCGTTCTCGGTGCGGATGCTCGGCGCACCCTTCCTGACCTCAATCCGCGCCAGTTCGCCCAGCGGCACCTGGGCGCCGCCGGGCACCGGCACAAGGACTTGGCTGCCTATCCGGTGCGGATCGTCGCGGAGTTCGCGGGGATAGCGCACGATCGCGCTGAAGCGTTCGCGGCCCTGGAGGATGGTGGTGACGATCTCGCCGCCCAGCGCGGCGGCCACCACGTTCTGCACCTCGCCCAGGGTGACGCCGTACTGGGCCAGGCTGCCAAGGTCGGGGGTGATGTCGAGGTAGTAGGCGCCGGTCAGGCGTTCGGCGAACGCGCTGGTCGTGCCCGGCACTTCGCGCACCACGGCTTCGATCTCGGTGGCCAGCGCGTCGAGTTGCTCAAGGTCCGTGCCGAAGAGTTTGATGCCCACGGGCGTGCGGATGCCGGTGGCCAGCATGTCGGTGCGCGCCTTGATCGGCATCGTCCAGGAGTTGGCGACGCCCGGGAACTTCAGCGCCGCGTCCATCTCGGCGATGAGCTTGTCGGTGGTCATGCCGTCCCGCCATTCGTCCTCGGGCTTGAGGTTGATGACGGTCTCGAACATCTCCAGCGGTGCGGGATCGGTGGCCGTCAGGGCACGGCCCGCCTTGCCGAACACCGACTCCACTTCCGGGAAGCCCTTGATGATCCGGTCCTGCTGCTGCAGCAGCTCCGAGGCCTTGGTCACCGACATGCCCGGAAGCGACGCGGGCATGTACAGCAGCGTGCCTTCGTTGAGGGTTGGCATGAACTCGCTGCCCAGCCGCGATGCAGGCCACAGGCTTGCAAACAGGGCGGCCAACGCAAACATGATTGTGGCCATGCGATGCCGCAGAACGACGTTGATCACCGGCCGATAGGCCGCAACCAGGAACCGGTTCACCGGATTCTTGTGCTCGGGCACGATCTTGCCGCGCACGAACAGCAGCATGAGTACCGGTACCAGCGTGATCGACAACAGCGCGCCACCGGCCATCGCGAAGGTCTTGGTGAAGGCCAGCGGCTTGAACAGGCGACCTTCCTGAGCCTCCAGGGCGAACACGGGCAGGAACGAGACGGTGATGATCATCAGGCTGAAGAACAGCGCCGGCCCGACCTCGCGACAGGCATCGATGATCAGCTGGGTCCGGCTGCGGGAGCCGTCGGAGCGCTCGATGTGCTTGTGCGCGTTCTCGATCATCACGATCGCCGCGTCGACCATCACGCCAATCGAGATCGCGATGCCGCCCAGGCTCATGATGTTGGAGTTCATGCCCAGCATGCGCATCGCGATCACCGCGATCAGCACGCCGACGGGCAGCATGACGATCGCGACCAGCGCGCTGCGCGCATGGAACAGGAATACCAGGCACACCAGTGCGACGATCAGGCTCTCCTCGAGCAGCGTCGTGCGTAGCGTCTTGATCGCGCGCACGATGAGATCGGAGCGGTCGTAGACCGCCTGGACGCTGACGCCCTCGGGGAGTCCACTCGCAAGCTGGGCGATCTTGTCCTTCACCCCCCCGATCACGGCCAGGGCGTTTTCGCCGAAGCGCGCAATGACGATCCCGCCCACAACGTCGCCTTCGCCGTCCAGGTCGACGATGCCACGGCGCTCATCGGGTACCAGTTCGACCCGGGCGACGTCGCCGATCAGCACCGGTGCGCCCCCTTCGGCGCGCAGAACCAGGCTCTCGATATCCTCGATACCGCGCAGGTAGCCGCGGCCCCGCACCATGTACTCGGTCTCGGCCATCTCGATCACGCGGCCGCCGACGTCGCGGTTGCTCTCGGCGATCACCTCGGACACGCGTGAAATCGGGATGTCGAACTCGCGCAGCCGGACCGGATCGACGGTGATCGAGTACTGGCGCACGAAGCCGCCGACGCTGGCGACCTCGGCCACGCCGGGCGCGGTGGTGAGCTGGTAACGCAGGTACCAGTCCTGCATCGCGCGCAGCTCGTCCAGCGAGTGGCGGTCGCTCTGCAGCACGTACTGGTAGACCCAGCCCACGCCGGACGCGTCGGGTCCCAGTGCCGGTGCCACGCCAGCCGGCAGGTTTTTCGACGCGACGTTGAGGTTCTCGAGCACGCGCGAGCGCGCCCAGTACAGGTCCGTGCCTTCTTCGAAGATGACGTAGATGAAGGAGGCGCCGAAGAACGAGAAGCCGCGGACGTCCTTCGACTTCGGCGTCGCGAGCAGGGCGCTGGTCAGCGGATAGGTGACCTGGTCCTCGACCACCTGGGGCGCCTGCCCCGGGTACTCCGTGAACACGATCACCTGCACGTCCGACAGATCCGGTTGTGCGTCCAGCGGCGTGTTCATCAGTGCGTAGATGCCACCGGCGACAATCGCCAGCGCCATCAGCAGCACCAGGAAGACGTTGCGCACCGACCATTCAACGAGACGGCCAAGCATGTCAGTGCTCCTCGTGACCGGTGGGGGAGAGCGGAGTCTCCTCCGGGGTGGCGGGCATGGAATGACCCGCGTGCGGATCAGAGGCGTCGTCACCATGACCCGCGTGCGGGTCGGCGGTGCCATCGCCGGACTCGGGTTGCGGATCCTCGCTGGTGCCCGAGGGCGCGCCGTGTCCTGCGTGACCCTCCAAACCCTGGAGGGCCGACTGCAGGTTGCTTTCGGCGTCGATCAGGAAGTTGGCGGAGACCACGACCTGCTCGCCCTCGGCCAGTCCGTCAAGGATCTCGATACGATCGCCACCACGGCGACCCAGGGTGACGTTGCGAGGGGCGAAGCGACCGGGGCCGGTCTCGACCAACACCACCTGGCGCGTGCCACTGTCGAGCACGGCCGAGCGCGGAACGGTCAGGACCGGCCCGGCCCCCGGCTCCTCGAGCAGCACTGTCCCGTAGAGTCCCGGCCGCAGGTCGCCATCGGGGTTGGGCAGGGCGATGCGCACGTCCACGGTGCGCGTCATCGCATCGATGACGGGCTGCACGAAGGTGACCTCGCCCTGTGCCACCTGGCCTGGCAGGGCCACCGTTTCGAACCGAGCCGGCTGGCCGGGCTTGATGCCTGCGGCCTGCGCCGCCGGAACCTTGGCGATCACCCACACCGTTGACAGGTCCGCCAGGCGCAGGATGGTTTCGCCGGGCGCGAAGCGGGCGCCCTGGACCACCGGCTTCTCGATCACGACTGCGTCCGCTGGCGCAGTGAGGACCAGGCCCGTCTTGCCCAGCTGTGCGTCGCTGATTTCCCAGTTGCGCAGGCGGGTGCGGGCGGCATCGCGCAGACGGACCATCGACACCGCGCTTGCGGGATCGGACTCGGCCAGCCTTCGGGCAGTCTCGTCGGCCAGCCGGTATTCCTGCTGCGCCGCAGCCAGCTGCGGGCTATAGACGGAGAGCAGCGGCTGCCCGGCACGGACCCGCATGCCGGTCTGGTTCGCGTACAGCCGCTCCACCCAGCCTTCGAAGCGTGGCGCGATTGCGTATTGCCGGGTCTCGTCGACCTCGACCGTGCCGCTGGTGCGCACGGTGCTGGCCATGGCCCCGCGCTTGACCGCTTCGGTGCGCACGCCCAGTGCCTGCACTTTGTCGGGTGGCATCACCACCGTGCCCGGCGCCGCTGGCGGCGTGTCGTCGGCATAAACCGGAACATAGTCCATGCCCATCGAGTCCTTCTTGGGCACCGGCGAGGTGTCCGGCAGACCCATGGGATTGCGGTAATAGAGCACCTTGCGTTCCGCGGCCGGCGCCTCGGCGGACGTGGCTGCGGTCGGGGAATCATTCGTTGCGCGGCCAGCCATCCAGCCGACGGCGAGGGCGGCGACTGCGAAGCCGATGGCGAGCGACAGGGTCTGGACACGGGTCATCGGATCTCTCCTTCGATAGCGCGCACGGCGGCGGCGCCCAACAGTTCGTCACGCAGTGCATCGACCCGTGCGAGGTCGGCGCCCTGCCATTCATTGAGTGCTTCCAGCAGCGTCCCGAAGTCGACTTCACCGACCTGGTAGCTGGCCAGGGCGGACTGCCAGGTGGCGTCGGCCTGCGGCAGCAGCGTGTTCTCGATCAGTCCGCGACGCTCGCGCGCGTTGGTCCACTGCGACCAGGCGGAAGCGCCGCGTTCCTCGACGGCCCGCAGCGTGGCGTCCCTGCGGGCAAGCGCTGCGTCTTCGAGCAGGCGCGATTCGCGCTCGCGCTCGCGGCGGGCACGCTGCTGGAACGGGATCTCGACCTCGAACATCAGCTCGGTGCTCTCGATGCCGTTGCCGAACTGCATCGCACCCACGCCCAGGGTGATGTCGGGAAAGCGGTTGCGACGCTGCAGTACCACGTTCGTGCGCGCCGCCTCGGCGCGAGCCTGCTGCGAGCGCACCGCGGGATGCGCATCGGCGTCATCCAGTGCCTCGGCAAGCGAGGCGCTGTGGACGGCGAGGCGCGGCGCCTCGTCGGGAGTCGCCAGCGGTGCATCGGACCGGCGCCCCAGCACCGCGTTCAAGGTGGCGGCCGCCTCCTGCTTGGTCGCGAGGCGTTCGATCCGCTCGCGCTGGAGGCTGGTCTGCTCGACCTGGGCGCGGATGGCATCCTGCTGCGCCGCGCGACCCAGGGCGTAGCGCACGCCGGCCATCTCTTCCACCTGGCGGAGCAGGGCGATGCGGCGATCAAGCACGGCCACGGCCTGGTCGGCATGCCAGTAGCGTGCGTAGGCCGCCTCGGCGTCGGCCAGCAAGTCGCGCGCAGTGGTGAGGCGATCGAGTCCGACCGCGACCGCGTCCTGGCTGGCCGCGGTCCGCGCCAGGGCGCGCTTGCCCCAAAGCGGGAGGCGCTGGCGCAGCGCGTAGTTGACCTCGCGCTCGGCACCGGCGGAGCGCCAGGGCTTGTCCGGATCGAGGCCGCGGAATCCAAGGGAAGCCGTCGGGTCGGGTAGGGCGCCCGCTGGCTGGATCCGTGCTTCGGCGGCCTGGGCCTCGAAGTCCATGGCCCGCAATTCCGGGTTGTGTTCCAGAACCCAGGCGCGGATCGACTCGAGGCTGTGCCCCGGGACGGGTTCGGTGGCGGTCACCGGCAGCGCCAGGGCCCACAAGGCGCCGGCAAGCACGCCGGCAAGAAGGTGCCGGAGCGGTGGCAGACGGCGGGACAGAGGGCGAGGGTGCAGGCGCCTGGCCGGCAGTCGGTCGAACGGGGATGCCATATCAGTGTCCTTGGGCCGACGCGACGCAGGTCGCTCGGACGAGGGCAGGAACACATGCCGTGACGCAGCCACGGCGCGAACGCACAGGACTGCGCCGCACAGACGTGCGGAGCAGTCAGCGTCCAGGCATCAGATCAGCAGGAGTGCCGCTGGATGGGCGGTAGGTCGGTGCCAGGCGGGTCTGGGCGGCGAATCCACCCATGTAGCCGTGACACCTGGCGCAGCATCCGCAATCGCGGCGATCGCAAGCCAGGAGAACCAGGCTTCGGCCAGCAGCGGCGGAATCGAAGGGATGCGCCCACTGTCCGCCGAGATGTCACCCTCGGTGCAGTGCGCGTCGCACACTGCCTTGCTCGCTGAGGGGAGCTCGGCATCGCAGCCGTGGCCATGGTCGTGTCGGGTGTCGGTGGCGGCAGCGACAAACGCCGCCGGCGTGACTGGGAGATCCAGGCAATCGCCATGGCCTGCGAGCGCGAACTGGGACCAGAGCAGGGCCACCATCGCGAGGAGGGCGGTGCGCTGGAACAAGTTCCGATGGCGGATGTGGACCATGGCGTGAGCTTACCTCTTACTGGAACCGATGCAATTGATCCAAGTCAATCCTTGGCCAGGCCCAGGGGCTGGCGCGGCACAGATGTGGTCGGCGAGGACGGTACGGCGGCCGACTTGGCAAGGCGAAGGGCGTTGGCCACCACCGACACCGAGCTCAAGCTCATCGCAAGCGCCGCGACCATCGGGCTCAGCAAGATCCCGAATGCGGGGTAGAGCACCCCGGCCGCGACCGGCACCCCCAGCGCGTTGTAGAGGAACGCGAAGGTGAGGTTCTGCTTCATGTTGGCCACGGTGGCCTGGGAGATCTTCCGGGCGCGCAGGATGCCCCGCAGGTCGCCCTTGACCAGGGTGATCTGGGCACTGGACATCGCGACGTCGGTGCCCGTGCCCATGGCGATGCCGACGTCGGCCGCGGCGAGCGCCGGGGCGTCGTTGATGCCGTCGCCCGCCATCGCCACCCGCCGGCCTTCGCGCTTGAGGCGCTGCACCAGCTCGGCCTTGTCCTCGGGGCGGACTTCGCCATGCACCTCGTCCAGGCCCAGCTCGGTGGCCACGGCCCGTGCGGTGGTGAGCCCGTCGCCGGTGGCCATGATGATGCGCAGCCCGGCGGCGTGGAGCTCGTTGATGGCCGCCGCGGCCGACGCCTTGATCGGGTCGGCAACCGCGACCAGCCCCGCCAGGCGCCCGTCCACGGCCAGGAACATGGCGCTCGCGCCCTCGCGGCGCATCCGCTCGGCCACGTCGACGTGCGCAGCGGGATTGGCGCCCAGGTCGTCCATGAGCGCGGTATTGCCCAGCGCAAGCGCATGGCCGGCCACGGACCCGCGCACACCCATGCCGGTCACCGAGTCGAAGTCCTCCACGCGGTCGAACTCGAAGTTCCGGCGTCGAGCCTCGGCGACGATGGCGTCGGCCAGCGGGTGCTCGCTGCCCTGGTCCAGGCTGGCGGCCAGGTGCAAGACCCGGTCGGCGTCGAAGCCCTCGAAGGCCACGACTTCCTTGAAGGCGGGGCGCCCCTCGGTGAGGGTGCCGGTCTTGTCGACGATCAGGGTGTCGATGCGGCGCATGTGCTCGATGGCCTCGGCGTCGCGGAACAGCACGCCCACCTGCGCCGCCTTGCCCGTGGCGACCATGATCGACATCGGCGTCGCCAGGCCCAGCGCGCAGGGGCAGGCGATGATCAGTACCGAGACCGCG
Organism: Stenotrophomonas sp. 86428_Sma; assembly: GCF_056481585.1. Taxonomy (NCBI): domain Bacteria; kingdom Pseudomonadati; phylum Pseudomonadota; class Gammaproteobacteria; order Lysobacterales; family Lysobacteraceae; genus Stenotrophomonas; species Stenotrophomonas sp. 86428_Sma. The sequence goes on along the minus strand of NZ_CM151156.1, from coordinate 2,506,449 downwards.
TTGAGCACCGCAAAGGTCCAGGCCGGCTCCGGACCGAAGGAGCCCCAGATAAAGAAGGTGGCCACCGCGATCGCCAGCACCGCGAGCACGAACCAGTAGGCCGCGATATCGGCCATCCGCTGCATCGGCGCGCGGGAGCGCTGCGCCTGCGCGACCAGCTGCACGATCTGCGACAGCACGGTGTCGGAGCCCACCTTGGCGGCGCGGATCACCAGCGCGCCGGTGCCGTTCTGGGTCGCGCCGATGACCTGGTCGCCTGCGGTCTTCTCGACCGGAATCGGTTCACCCGTGAGCATCGACTCGTCGACGCTGGAGCGGCCTTCCACCACTTCGCCATCCACCGGCACCTTCTCGCCGGGACGCACGCGCAGGTGGTCGCCGACGTGGACGTGGGTCAGCGGGATGTCTTCCTCGGTGCCGTCGGCGTTGACCCGCCGGGCTTCCTTCGGCGCCAGGCCAAGCAGGCCCTTGATCGCCGCGGACGTTTTCGAGCGCGCCCGCAGTTCCAGCATCTGGCCGAGCAGGGTCAGCGAAACGATCACCGCCGCCGCCTCGTAGTACACCCCGACGCGCCCATGTTCGGTAAACGACGGTGGGAACAAGCCGGGTGCCAGCGTGGCGACCAGGCTGTAGCCAAAGGCGGCCGCAACGCCAATCCCGATGAGGGTGAACATGTTCGGGCTGCGGTTGCGGATCGACTGCACGCAGCGCTCGAAGAACGGCCAGCCGGCCCACAGCACGACTGGTGTGGTCAAGACCAGCTCGACCCAGGTCTGCACGTCGATCGACAACGGCAGGATCTGCACGTCGCCCAGCACGACACGCGGGAGGTACTGGCCGAACATGGCCAGCACGAGCGTCACCACAGTCAGCGGAAGCGTCCACCAGAACCGGCGCGAGAAGTCGCGAAGTTCCGGATTGTCATCGTCCTCCAGGCTCGGCATTTCCGGCTCCAGCGCCATGCCGCAGAAGGGACAGTTGCCTGGACCTTGTTGCCGGACTTCCGGGTGCATCGGGCAGGTGTAGATGGCGCCGGGCTGTGCCACCTCGGGTTCGTCCTGGGGCGTCAGATAGCGCTCCGGATCGGCCACGAACTTCGCGCGGCATCGCTCCGAGCAGAAGTGGAAAGGTGTGTCGGCGTGGGTCGCATGATGCTGCGTCGTGGCGGGATCGACCTGCATGCCACAGACCGGATCGGTGACCCGTCCATCCGCAGCCTCGACAGGGGCTGCGCCTGCAGAATGGTGATGGTCATGGGACGACGGTGAGTTCATGCCGATGCTCGCTTTAGTGGGGATGGACTGCCAAGGCAGTGTGCCATTGCGGGTTACACAGCTATTCGGGGCTGAGCGTCCCGAGCACTGAAACAACAATCAGGATCAAGATGGCCAGCGCGGCCTCAGCCGTAACACTCTGCCGCAAAGCCCGCACCTCCTGCGCGGGATCTCCGCTGGTCAGCGCTCGTTCCAAGCGCGGCACCAGCGTCCATCGGTGCAGCGCTCCCAAACCCAGCATTCCAGCGAACAGGGCCAGTTTGAACAGCAGCAACTTCCCGTAGGTGCTCTGGAACAGGGCCGAAAACGACCACGCGGTGAGATCCCCGTAGTGCGCGATGCCGGACACGATGAGCGCACCAACGAAGATCGTTCCCAGCGTCGAAAAACCATGCAGAAAGTCATGCGTTGATCGCAGACGCCCGCTGCCGTTCGTCTCTTTGCCGCGCAGCAGCATGGCAAGGAACATCAGGACCGCTGCGATCCAGCCGCCTGCCGCGAGAAGATGGACGATGCCTGCAGCAAGCCGGACCGCGCCTGCCAAGCCCTCGCCAGCGGCGGCGTGGCCGTTCCATGCCAGCGAAGCGAGTGCGCCGCCCGCCAGCATCGCCCCCAGCGGGAAGGCGGTCTCCACCTTCCCGCGGCGACGATGCCATCCGAGCACGAACATCAGGGCGACCAGCAGCGCGCCTCTCGCCATGGCTGCCCGGCCCGCGGACGTCTCGAGCAGATACCAGCCAAGCGATGCGCGATCAACCTCGGCAAGCGGCATTCCCATGATGCCCGCGGTCTTGAAGACGACATCGAGCCCGGTGAGCACGAGACCGGCTACGGCACCCGCCAATAGAACGCCCATGAGTGACCACCCGGCCAAGGCGTCGGCGAGTGCCGATCGACGCGACCCGTACCAACCGAAGAGTGGAACCCCGAAAAGAACCATGATGACAAGGTATTCCAGGAATCTCAGTGCATAAGCCGACAGGTCGAACATTCGCGACTCCTCAGCGCACCGTGAAGCTGAAGCTGCCCGGCATGGGGTGGTTGTCACCACCGACGGCGCGGTATTCCACGGTATAGACGCCCGGAGTCAGCGGCTGGGGCAACTTGGCACGCAGGGTCTTACCGTTGTTGACGATCTCGGTCGTGAAATTCTCGATCGGCATGGTGGAACTGCCGTGCTTCATGAGCAACTTGAGACGCGACGCCCGCGGAATCAATGTTTCGTTGAACACGAGATCGATCTGGCCCGGCGAAGCCACCACCGCATTTGCCGCCGGTGTGGACTGCTGCAGCGCGGCGTGGGCGTGCGCGATCTGCAGGGAGAACTGCCCAGCCGCAATCGCGAGGACGAGCGCGAAGGAGCGAAGGACGTTTGATGATTTCATAGGGATAAATCCTCATTGCGAATGTGATGCAAAGCCCCGTTCGGCGCCGTGCTGTGTTGGATCCGACAAGCGTTAGGTGTCGGGCTGTCACCGAAACCACGGTTGGTCGGCTTTTGATATTTGAGATGAGGATCCCGCCGCTCAGGCGGGATCCTCGACGCGTCAAGCCGCCATGGCGCTGCAGCTTTCCGCGCAACGGCGACAAACTTCGGCGCAGCGCGCCATCTCCGGGTCGTTCATGGCGTCGCATGCTTCGGCGCACTGGCGGCAGATCTCCGCGCAGGCACTGCAAACCACCGAGTGAGCGCTGGCGCCACGCAACATGGCGTCGGCGCTGGTGGCGCAGATATCGGCACACGTCGCCAGCAGGGCGATGTGCTCCGGGGCTGCGTGGGCACCTCCTTTGCTCAGGCAATAGTTGATGGTCTCAAGGCAAATCGCGTGGCATTGCGTGCAGTTGTCGATGCACTCGTTCATGGCCTGAGACCGGTGGTCTTCGGAATGGTGAGTCATGTGGATCTCCTGCTTCATCGCGGACGAGAATCGGCGCGCCCGCAACACCGCCCCCTGTTGCTCTTGCGGATCAATGCTGTGCGAAGGGTTCGGTGGTTCCGTCGTGATGGACCAGCTCGACCGTATACGGCTGCTGGCGTCCTTCCGGGACCTCCATGCCCGGCGAACCGAGCGGCATTCCGGGCAGGACCAGGCCGCGTGCGTCCGGCTTTTCTTCGAGGAGGCGCTTGATGTCCTCGGCCGGGACATGGCCTTCGATGACGTATCCGTCGACCTCGGCCGTGTGGCAGGAGCCCTTTGCATAGGGGACACCCAGGCGCTCCTTGACCGGACCCAGGTCATCCATGTCATGCACATCCACGGTGAACCCCGCCTTCTTCACGTGGTCGATCCAGCTACCGCAGCACCCGCAGGTCGGGGTCTTGTGGACGGTCATGCGTGGCAGGGCGGCTGGAGTCGCGTCGGCTGTTTCCGGGACGACCTGTGCAGTGGGCGCGATGGTGGATTGCGCGGGTGTAGCCGCTTGGGTGCAGGCACCCAGGCCGGCGACCGCAAAAGCCGCCCACGCCAGTCGGTTCAATCTGCAGGTTTTCATTTCTGGTTCTCCGCTTAGCGCTTGGTCCGCGAAGACCAGTGGATGTGGGCGATCCGCCAACCGTCGGTGGTCTGCTTCAGCACCATGGTCTCGGTGCTCTGGACGGTCAGTGGCTTACCGTCTTTCTGGGCGTGCAGCTCGCTTTCGGTTCCGACCCATGCGAACTCACCAGCGGTGCGTGCACGCTGACGGAGCAGCTGGCGATGGGCGCCCTTGAGGAATGCCGCATCGCTGACTGCGTGATGACCCAGATATTCCTCGCGGCTGCGCTCGGCACCCCCGGACTCGAGGATGAGGACGTCGGCAGCGAGCAGGGCTTCGACCGTGGCCAGATCGCCGCTAGACAGGGCCCTGTTGAAACGCTCCGCTACGGCGACCGCGGCCTCTGCAGTGACTGGGACGTCGACGTCCGCAGATGCCGCGGCAGCGGGGTGATGTGCGTGCGGCTGTGTCGCCTGCGCCATTGCGGGGGACACGACGGCCAGTGCCAGTGCGAGGGTGAACGAGATTGCTGTTGCGTTCATTGCGTGGGCTCCAAGGAGATCAATGGGTGTGCGCATGGCCGTCATCGGCCACGGGCGTGTGTGGTGCAGGGTGCGACTCCACCTTGCCGTCGGGATGGCCGTGGCTCACCAACCCGACTTCCGTGTCGCTGGGTGTCGGGCCGTGGTGATCGTCGTCCACGCCCGGCGGGTGCGCATGCGGCATGGAGTTGTTGCCCGGCTCGAATAGGGCAGGGTGATCCTCGGCCTTTTCGTCGTCATGGTGGCCTTGCGTCTCGCCGCCGCCATGCGAATGACCATCACTGCTGGCCACCAACGCCTGGTAACCGGCCTTGTCCAGCGTGGGCAGCTTCTGCAGGAAGGCCGACATGTTCCAGATGAACTCATCGTCCATGCTGCCGCCCCACGCGGGCATGCCGCTGGCCTTGATGCCGTGCTTGATCACCCAGAACGCCTCAGCTGGAGCGACCGACTGTTTGCTTAGGTTCGGTGGCGCGGGGTACAGGCCCTTGCTCATCTCGGTGGCCGCCGCCTCTGGCGAAAGATGGCAGGTCACGCACATGGCGTTGTAGTTGCCCGCACCCTGGCGGATACGCTCAGGATCATCCAGGTTCGTGGGCACCTGAAGCTTGGCGGCGCGCACCTCAATGGAACGCTCGCGCGCCGTTTCAAGTAGCGCATACACCGGGCGACTATGCGGATCGTCGGCGGCCACGTTGTACACGCCCAGAGAGACCGTGGCAGTTGCCGCGACCGCAACCAATCCCACGCCGGCACCGAGCCATACCCACATCCTTTTGTTGGATTTCATTGTCAGTTCCCCTTAGAACCAGGTACGAAGGCCGATGACCAAGCGCGTGTCTTCAAAGGACTCGCCATGCTCGCGTCGCATGTCTGCGGTATTGCCAAACGCGCGCTCGTACACCACGCCGATGTAGGGAGCGAACTTTCGGGTGAACTCATAACGAAGTCGTAGCCCCGCCTCAGCGGTACTCAGACCCGAACCTATCCCGCGCAATGGATCGTTCTTGCCATAGGCGGTGACTTCCACCAGCGGCTGCAAGATCAGCCGGTTGGTTAGCAGCAATTCGTACTCGGCCTCGACATTGGCGGCAGTCTGGCCCCCTTCGCCGAGATAGGCTGTGGCGGACACTTCGAACTTCATCGGCGCCAAGCCCTGTACACCGATAGCGGCGAAGTTTTGAGATGCCCCAGGCTTGAAGTCATGACGCACACCGGCCACCACATCCCACCACGTGGAGATACTGCGGCCGTAGAGCACTTCCAGATCAGCCGACTCGGTCTGACCATCCGTGCGTTCGCCTTCACTGCGGAGCCAGACGCGATTGAGGTCCGTACCGATCCAAGCCTGGCCCTCCCAGCCCAGCCCGGTGCCCGGATCGGCATCCCAGGCTTCCAGGCGATTGAGCAGCACGTAGCTCTTGATCGAGTTGTCATGCACCGGATGCGCGTGTTCCGGCGCGATGGCCGCCTTGCGATCCGCGTCCGTCACCGCGGGTATCGGGGTGCGCGGCTGCGTTGGCACTGCAGGCCCGTGTCCCATCTGACTGTGGTCCATGCCCTGCATCGACTGTGTCTGCGCTTTGGGCGTTGCGGGCGTGCTCGGAGGCGCGCCGTGCCCCATCTTGGAATGGTCCATCCCCTGCATCGCAGGCGTGGCCGTACTAGAGGTGTCGGCTGCAGCGGGTTGTGCCATCTGACTGTGATCCATGCCCTGCATCGACTGCGCCTGTGCTGTGGGCGCCGCAGGTGTGCTCGCGGGCGAGACGTGCCCCATTTGCGAATGGTCCATGCCCTGCATGGCAGGCTCGGCTGCTTTAGCCTGCGGCGCGGCGTGGCCCATCGTCGCATGATCGATCGTCGCTTCGCTCGGCTTGGCCGGTGTTGCAGGCTTTTGGGCTGGCGCAGGTTTTGATGTCGGCGCCTGTTGTGCAGAGTGATCCTGAGTCTGGGTCTGCGCGCCCTGCTCCATCGGCATGGAGCCGTGCTGCATGGATTGGGCGCTGGCCGCATTGGCCAGGGCCAGCGAGATAGCCAGCGTCAGCGCAGTCAGGGTGGTATCGCGTCTATTGATGTTCATTCGTCGACCCTCACCGTGCGCATCATTCCGGCTTCCATGTGATAAAGCAGGTGGCAATGGAACGCCCAGCTGCCCAACGCATCGGCACGCACGCGATACGTGCGTCGGCTACCCGGCGGCATATCCACCGTGTGCTTGCGCACCATGAAGTTGCCGTTGTCGTCCTCCACGTCACTCCACATGCCGTGCAAATGGATGGGATGGGTCATCATCGTGTCGTTAACCAATACGATGCGCATACGCTCGCCGTAGTTCAGCCGCAGCGGCTTGACATCGGAGAACTTCTGACCGTTGAAGCCCCAGGAGAATTTCTCCATATGTCCGGTCAGATGCAGCTCGATCTCGCGACCGGGGTCGCGTCCGTCAGGGTCTTCAAAGGTGCTCTTGAGCATGGAATACGTCAGTACATGACGGCCGTTATCGCGCAGGCCATTACCCGGATCATCCAAGCGCGAACTCACGCTCATGGCCTGGTTGTCCAACAGGGGATTGTTGGTCTCGCTGGCAGGGTGTGATTGCATGCCCCCGTGCTGCATGCCTGCCATGGCACCATCGCCGGCGGCGGGCATCGCATGGCCTGCATGGGCCGAGGTCGCGTTACCGCTGGCAGGTGGGGTCATGCCAGGCATGCCCATGGCCGCACCACAGCCGCCTTCCATGCCCTTGCTGCCGCCAGACATATCCATCGATCCATGATCCATGCCCATGTCTGCCATCGTCAGCAGCGGCCGGGGATCCACAGACGGAACGGGCGCGCGTAATCCTTCGCGCACGGCGAGCGTGCCGCTGACGTAGCCGGTGCGACCGGAGTCTTGGGCAAAGATGGTGAATGCGTCCTGCCCGGAGGGCTCCACGATCACATCGAAGGTTTCTGCTACCGCGATGCGGAACTCGTCGACGGAAACCGGATGGACATACAAGCCATCTGCTGCCACCACGGTCATCTTTAGCCCCGGAATACGCACATCGAAGTACGTCATGGCAGAGCCATTGATGAAACGCAGGCGCACCTTCTCGCCACTGCGGAACAAACCGGTCCAGTTGCCCAGCGAGGTCGTGCCGTTCATCAGGTAGGTGTAGGTGTTGGCGTTGACGTCGGACAGATCCGTGGGCGTCATCCGCATCACGCCCCACATCTTGCGATCTTCCAACGTGGCCGACAGGCCGTTGCGCTTCACATCGCGCGCAAAATCGCCGACCGTGCGCTTGTAGTAATTGTCATGGCCCGGCATCTTCTTCAAACGATCGAACAGGGCCGTCGGGTCCAGGTCTGTCCAATCGCTCAGCATCACGACGTAGTCGCGATCGAAGCTGAAGGGCTCCGGCTCCAATGGGTCGATGATGATCGGGCCATAGAGCCCGGCTTGTTCCTGGAACCCCGAGTGGCTGTGGTACCAGTAGGTGCCGCCCTGATGCAGGGTGAACCGGTAGTGGTAGGTCTCACCACGTCCGATACCGTCAAAGCTCAGGCCCGGCACGCCGTCCATGTTGGCCGGCAAAATGATGCCGTGCCAATGGATGGAGGTGTCCGCGCCATGGAGGGAGTTAGCGGGCAATGCATTGGAGACACGCAGGTTGACCGTGGTGCCTTCCCGCCAACGCAGCAACGGCGCCGGAACGGACCCATTGACGGTGATCGCGGTGCGGGTCTTGCCGGTGAAGTTCATCGGCGTCTCGCCGATGGTTAGGTCAAACTCGGTGCCCGATAGTACGTTGGGTTGTCCCGGGCCCTTGAGCGCCCAACTGGCTTTGGGCCAGAAACCTAATCCTGCGACTGCGCCTCCCAAGGCCAAGCCCTGGACAAATCGCCGCCGCGAAGGTAGCAGCGGCGGTCCACCGTGTGGACCACGAAAATCATCATGCGACATGAAAATGCTCCAAGCGTCGTGTTGCCACCGGCGGGCGGTGGTACAGAGCGGGCGGCTGGCCTATAAATAGGCATGCAAGCCACACCAACGGCGCCATTGCGGCGCTTAGGGACGCTTAGCCGATCGGTGGTCGGATCAGATGAGGCAAGGCAGGTGCCGCATGCCCTAGGGGCAGCGGCATGACATCCAGGCCCAAGGCCAGTTGCACCGAAACATGCAGGCGCGCCGGAAGTGCGCTCGCGCACGCGTGTACGCAGGCGCACCGGCACGCAGAAGACTTGCAACAGTCGGGACCGGCATGGTCGCCATGCCCAGTGCCAGCCCTTTCAATCGAGGTGGCATCGGGATGATTCTCAGCACTGTGATGGGCGACGCAGTCTTCGTCGCCTTGCACCGCGGCAGCCACTTCGCTGGCCTGCGCTTCCATGGCCGGGTTCATACTGATCGACGCAAATGCCGACCACGCGCCGTTAAGCACGAGCATGACGATCAGGAGCAGTCGCAGTAGAAGTGAGGAGGCTGACACGGGCGACATTGTAAATCACTTTAGACAAGGCGCGTGTGTATCGGTCGTGAACAAAATCTCAAGTAGGCCTGAGATGCCGCCACTTGTCAGTCGCACTAGTCACGGCCACTGCAGCTCCCTCCAGGAGCGCCCAATGGGCGGGTTGAGGCGAAGGGTTGCCCATAGGGCTAGCGCTTGTTCGGTTTACTTCTCGGGTGTGGCCTCGATCAGCTTCACCAACTCCCGCTTCTGCTGCTTGCTTAGCGAGCCCCAGCGCAGGAGCAACTTGGCCAGCAGATCATCGTCGGTGTAAAGGAAGGCGGCGGGGATCCCCAACGCTTGGGCCAACCGCTTAGCAGTCTCCAGCTTGGGCTCGTGCTTGCCACGTTCGTACTGGTTGACTCGGGGGCTGGCCACGTAAGGATCCAGACCGGCCCGGATGCCCAACTCCTTCTGCGACAAACCCGTGTGCAGGCGGGCTTGTTGGAGGCGTCGAGCGAAGGTCGGTGTTGAGTCGACGGACAAAGTCACGCGCACCCCCCATGGAAACCCCATAAGGATGGCGGATGTGGGGTTAAGCCGAGATACGTGCAAAAATGCCCCCCAGAATTTTTTTTTCTTCCGTGAAATCATTTGGTTGCCGGATTTTTGTTGGTACCTGAACTGTCGGCGCGATCGGGCCGCAACTGCGCCAGCAACTGCTCCAAGGTGTCCTGGCGCACACCGGCACGCAACGCTTCGGCCTCGGCTTGTTCACGCCGTTCTCGCTCCTTGGCCAAGTCGGCGTGAGCATTGGCCAGCTTGACCCGTGCGCTCTCCAACGCTTGGGCGTCCTGGGTCCAGCGTGCCAGCAAGGCCTGGTACTCCGCAGCCGTAAGCCGCAGCGCGTCCAGCTCCTTCCGCTGGTCGTCCGCAGCTTGCCGCACCTGCGCCAGTTCCCTCTCTAGGCGGCTGTGGCGTTCCAGCCACTGCCCGTTGTCGCGGTTGAGCTGAACCAGTTCGTGGTTCTTGGCGGTCAGCGCCTCGTTGGCCTGGCGCAGCGCGACCTGCAGTTCCTGCACCTGGTGCTCGTGGCGGCGCTGTTCCTGTTCGCGTTGGTCCTTGACCGAGGTGCGGTAGTGCTCCAACGCCTCGCGAGCATGCTGGTGCTTCTGCTCCAGCGACTGGGCATGCGCCTCGTGCTCCGCCAGCCGCGCGGTCAGTCCCGCGATCCGTTCGCCGAGCTGCGCGACCTCGGTGACCCGTTCGGCCAAGGCCTGCTGGGCTGCGGCGTGGGTCGTCTTTTCTTCGCGTAAGGCAGTTTCAATGCGCTGAAGCTGCGCGCTCAGCGTGGACGCCTCCTGCTGGGTGCGTTCCAGCGCCTCGCTACGCTCCTGCAAGTGCGCTTCGAAGCGCTGCCGGGCCTCGGCGATTACAGCCTCGGCCTCCTCGTGTAGGCGACCGGCAAGCCGACCGACCAGGTCCTGTAGCGCGTCGCTGACCGCGACCTTGGCGCCAAGGCCTTGCCCTTCATCTTCTTCCAGCTCCTTCAGGTAGCGGTGAATGGTTGTCTTGGAGCCGGTGTTGCCCAGCGCCACCCGCACCGCGTCCACCGACGGGTGTTTGCCCTGTGCCCGCAGCGCATCGCGGGCCTTCTGGATGTCGCTCTTGTACAAGCCGCCGCGTGCCATCGCACTCTCCGACTATTTCGTAATGTATTACATACCACGTAATTACATACCAATCAAGTTACACTACTCGCCGAGTACGGGTCGTATCTAAAGGCGGGATAATGTGGAATTATCCCGCGTAACCAGCGTTTCGGCCATTTCAAGTCGTCAAAACAGTACGAAACCGCCCAAGGCTGGCGATCCCTGGGTAGTATGGCCCAGAGCGGAAAGGAGGCCAGCCGGGGTGCAAGCAGGCGCCGCCACCGAACTCGTTGGCCATCAAAGGACTGTGCATGCCGATCGAACGTATCGTCATCGACAATTTCAAGTCGTTTCGCCATCTGGACCTGCCCCTCAACGCCCACATGAACCTGGTGGTGGGCGACAACGAGGTCGGTAAGTCCACCCTGCTGGAGGCCATCCACGTGGTGGTCACCGGGCAACTGCATGGGCGCAATCTCGCCTACGAGCTCACGCCCTACCTGTTCCACCAGCCCGCGGTGCAGGAATATCTGGCGACCCTTGCTGCAGGCACGCCGGCTTCGCCGCCACGGATCTCCATCGAAGCCTATCTGGGCGCAGATGTCGCGCTGGCGTCGTTGCGCGGCACCAACAACTCCCTGCGCTTGGATACCGCCGGCATCCGGCTGCTGGTCGAGCTCAACGACGACTACCGCGAGGAGTTCAACGCCTACCTGCAGCAGCACCAGGGTGCGGTCAGCCTGCCGGTGGAGTACTACACGGTGCGCTGGTATTCCTTCGCCAACAATGGCGTCACCGCTCGCAGCATTCCGTTCGATTCGACCATCATCGACACTCACGGCATCAAGACCTTGTCCGGTGCCGATCGCTATATCGCCGGCATCATCGATCAGGCACTGACGCCTGCGCAGCGCGTCTCGCTGTCGTTGAGCTTCCGCCGCATGCGGCAGAGTTTTTCCGAAGAGGCGGACGTGGCGGCCATCAATGCGTACCTGACCGAGCACACCGGGGACATCAGCCACCGGGCGCTGACGGTGGGTGTGGACACATCGCCGCGCTCAACATGGGAAACCAGCTTGTCACCTTACCTGGATGAGCTCCCGTTCACCCAGGCCGGCAAGGGTGAGCAAAGCGCGGTGAAGATGAAGCTGGCGATGCACGCGGCCGGCGCTGCCCACGTGCTGCTGATCGAGGAGCCGGAGAACCATCTGTCCTATTCCAGCATGACCCAGCTGATCGACAAGATTGCGGCCCTCTCCACCGCCCAGCAGGTGATCATCGCCACCCACAGCAGCTTCGTGTTGAATAAGCTGGGCGTGGACAACGTGATCCTGTTCAGCGCGCAGGGCCAGATGAAGCTGGACCAGCTGCCGAGCGATACCCATGACTATTTCATGAAGCTGCCGGGCCACGACACGCTGCGATTGATCCTGGCCAAGCAGGCGATCCTGGTGGAAGGCCCTTCCGACGAGCTGATCGTGCAGCGCGCCTACAGCGACCACCATGGCGTGGCGCCGATGGCTCGCGGCGTAGACATCATTTCGGTCAAGTCGCTGGCATTCAAGCGCTTCTTGCAGATTGCAGATCGGCTGAAAATCCAGGCCAAGGTGATCACCGACAATGATGGCGATATCGCCGTTGTGCAGGAGCGCTATGCCGAACACATCAACGCGATCTATTACGATTCCGACGAAAGCGCCCCATCGCTGGAAGAGCAGCTGATCAAAGCCAACTCGCTGGCCGAACTCAATACCGTGCTGGGCAAGACGTTTGCCGATGAGGTGGCGCTGCTCAAGTACATGAAGGGCCATAAGACCGATACGGCCCTGGCGATCTTCAACAGCCCGCACTCGATCAGGTTCCCGGACTATGTCCAGCGCGCCATCACCTAACCGGGTCCTGCTTTCGGCGGCCGGCTCGGGCAAGACCACCTTGCTGGTCCGGCAGGCCCTGGAGCGGCCTGGGCGTCGCATCGCGATTGTCACCTACACGCTGGAGAATCTAGAAGAGATCCGGCGCTCGTTTGAGGTCCACGCCGGTGCGGTCCCCGTGCATGTCACTTTGCACAGCTGGTATGGCTTCCTGCTGTGCCAGTGCATCCGCCCGTACCAGGCAGCGCTTTGCCCTGAGCCTCGCATCGAGACCATCCTGTTCGTAGAAGGTGTCACCAATAACAGGGCCCCACGCACCCAGGTGGCGCGCCACTACTTGGCAGGCAACCGGATGTATTCGGACCGGGCGGCCGATTTCGCTGTGCGCTGCGATGAGCTCACCCAAGGTCAGGTCATGGCACGCCTGGCGGCCATGTACGACGAGCTCTACATCGACGAAGTTCAGGACCTCGCCGGCTTTGATCTGGATCTGGTCGAGCGGCTGTTGAAGAGCGGCATTGCCATCACGTTGGTGGGTGATACGCGGCAGGCGACGTATGCCACCAACTATGCTCAAAGGCACAGCCAGTATCGTGGACCCAATCTGGCAGCGCTGTTTCAGATTTGGGAGGCGGACGGCTTATGCCAGCTGGATCACCGCCTCATCAGCCTTCGCTGCGTCCAGGCCCTGTGCGATATGGCGGACACGCTCTATCCGCAGATGCCGCGAACCCAATCAGGCAATGGCGAGGTCACCGGGCACGATGGCATCTACCTCGTCGCTCCAGCGGATGTTGAAGCGTACATGCAGGAGTTTGCGCCCACCGTGCTCCGGCATGACCGGCGGCAAGCGTGCGACGGACTACCGGCCGTGAACTTTGGGCAGTGCAAGGGCCGCACCTACAGCCGGGTCCTCATCTTTCCGAACGGCCCGCTGACACAGTACCTGCGCACGGCAGATGCAGCGCGTATCACCGCCCCACCAAAGTACTACGTGGCCTTCACCCGGGCGCGGCAAAGCGTGGCCTTTGTGTATGCCGGCGCGTGCGCGTTGCCGGGTTATCAGCTCTATGCGCCCGCCAACGCAGACGCATAGAGCCACGGGCGATCACATTTTCTTCAAGGGCGCCGCGGTGGGCTGTGGTGGCACCGGACCCGGGTCGTTGAAGCACAGCATGACCTGATCGATGTCAAATTGATCGGCCAGCACGCGGGCGATCACCGCATGCACCAGGTCCAGGTCGACCGAGGGCGCAGCGACGGTGATGGTGGCCGCGATCGCACGACCGCGCTCTTTGGCGGGGACTAGGCGCAGGTCATCCACCGCTTTCACGCCGGGGTCGGTAAACATCGCCGTACGCACTTGTTCCAGCTCGGCTTCATTCATGTTGGCGGTGACTCCAGGGAATGTGATTGTCAGGCGGGATAGGTCTGAATCTTGCAATCAAAAAACACCGGCCTTGCCAGCAAGGTTGGTAGGCGGGGGACAGGCTCCGGCCGATGACGACTGTCGCCAGCGACCGCTGCAACCCTGAGCGCGCATCTTTGAGGCTCCGGTGGGCTTCGGGCGCATTGAAACCAGAAGTCGCCACCACGGACCTACCTCGGGGTATTGCTTCCGGCCGGTAGAAGACCTCCACAAACGTGATCTCGATGCGCCACCTCTCACAGAGCGAGACTGACGACGGGTGGTCCCATCCGCCCTTGCGTCATATTTGTCGCGCTCGCAGTTGTCAAGAATTAGCCTCCATGATTTGGATTGGTTGATCGGATCCTATTTCCTGCGAGGCTTGGACCGAAGCCCCGGTGGTCTGCGTTGCTTAATAGGTTGCTTCAATCTCCACCGGCTCCATTCACTAGTAGATCCTTCAGCTATGAAGGTGACCAGAACCCACTTCAGTAAGGGAGAGAACCCCACCTCAGCATCACGAAGCAGGTTGGCCCAATACCTTCCGACTAGGAAGGAGAATAGACTCATGGCAGTGACAGACGATGCGAACCACGGCCAACTGATGTCACTGACGTTCGCTTGGATGCCTTTCTTGTACATGTAAACTGCAAACACCAGAGCAGCGCACTGCATCGAGATCACAACCGCGGTCGGCGTCGCCCGGGCTCTGTGGAGGGCGGCGGCGAAGAGAGTCTCCGCAAACGAGAAGCCGATCAGCAATAGAGCTGCACTCAGCATCGCTGGACCGAACTCCGCAATTCCGGCGAGTGACAGCACGATTGGAAGGAATGCAAAGGGGAGTGGCTCCAAGCAGAGGGTTGGATAGAATTTCACGAACAGTGGCCATCTCTTTACCGCGACCAGAATGATGTCTTGCATCATCGCAACTACCAATGCAGCAGCCGCACTCGTTAGCGCAATCGACACCGGTATCCAAAACATCATCTCTTCTGATGCCGGCGCGAAGGGCACCATGGCCGCTGCGCCCCAAATCGCTGCGGCCAAGAACGCGCCAATTGGGAGTGCGGCTGGCTTCCACATGGTCATACTCTGATCAGAATACGTGGCCAAATAGTCAGGCGCTCAAGGTCTGCACTGACGGCTCTGCAGCCATGTCTACGCCTCACCGTCATAGGGCCTCCCTTCCCCGGGGGGGGGGGCATAGGCCTTGATGGCGGTATCAGTCGATACCCAACCCGCGGCAGCGTCTGGATCATCTTTTCCTCAAACGGACCATCAATGCTTCGCCGCAGGCTGGACATCTGTGATCGCAGAAGATCCCCGTCGGGCAGGTCGTCACCCCAGAGAGTGTGCTCAAGCTGCCGCCTGGTCACAGCGGCAGGACTTGCCCGCATCAGCGCTTCAAGGAGCTTCCTGCAAGCTGGGTACAGATGCAGTCGTTTTCCAGCCCGTGTGGCCTCCAACGTTCTCAGGTCCAACGTGAGCTCTCCGATCAGCAGCCGCCTCCTTGTTACGCGTCCCTCCGTACGGGAAACCAACGCCTCTAGGCGAACTTCGAGCTCCGGGAGCTCAAAAGGCTTGGTCACATAGTCATCTGCACCGGAGCGGAAAGCGATGATTTTGTCCGAGAGCGCAACCTTTGCAGCCAACATCACAACAGGAACTGAAACACCGTGATTCAACCGCAGCCTTCTCAGAACCTCCGGGCCTTCCATGCGAGGAAGCATCCAATCAAGAATGACTGCGTCGTAACCATTGGACGCCGCAAAGTGAAGGCCGGCGATGCCGTCCCCGATGGTATCAAGCTGATGCCCTCGGGCCTCGAAGTAGGCCAGAATCTTCAAAGCGACTTCTCGATCGCGCTCAATCACTAGAATTCGCATGTCACGACTGACGGAAGCCAAGGAGCCTCAGCGCATTGAATACAACCAACAAGGTTGAACCTTCATGCACTGCCACAGCCGGTCCAATGCCAAGACCTAGGATGGTCGCAGGAACCAACAACGCTACGACGCCCAGGCTCACATACACGTTCTGACGGATCACCCGTTTCGTGCGTCGACTAAGCGCTACAGAGAATGCAACCTGTCTCAAATCCTCAGACATAAGCGCGACGTCGGCAGTCTCCAGCGCTACGTCCGAAGAGGCGGCACCCATTGCAATTCCGACGCTGGCACTAGCCATTGCGGGTGCGTCATTCACACCGTCGCCGACCATTGCCACTCGCTCCGTCTCCTTCAACTGACGTATTGCCTTCACCTTGTCGTCAGGCATGAGATTTCCCCATGCCTCGTTTAGACCCACGTCCGTTGCCACGGCTTGAGCTACAGTCTGGTGGTCGCCAGAGATCATGATCATTCGTTGGATGCCCAAGCGCCTTAGCTTGTCCAGGGCTTCACGCGCCTCTGGCCGGGGCGTATCCATAAGGCCGATGACACCTAGGTCGCGATCACCTAGGCGAACGGCCATCGTGGTTCTGCCGGCGTTACGGAGCTCCTCAATGGCAGACTCCGCACCCGCGGATAGAGCGCCAATGCCGTCGTTACCGAACATTTCTGCCTTTCCTATCCACACGTCAATGCCGTTCACCTTCGCCTGAACGCCTCTTCCAGCGAAGTTAGCGAGGTCTGTCGCTACCATGACCGGTCCATCGCCCAGGCGAGTATTACCATCTCGAACGATAGCTGCGGCCAAAGGGTGGTCACTTAAAGCCTCGACGGCGACGGCAACGTGAAGCAGTTCCTGCTCTGTCGTTCCCTGCATCACTTTGATGTCGGTAATTCGCGGCTTGCCTTCAGTGAGCGTTCCAGTCTTGTCGAACGCGATGGCGCGGATCATTCCTAGCTCTTCGAGTGGCGCCCCACCTTTGATGAGCACACCACCACGTGCCGCTCTTGCGATGCCCGCCAGAACAGCACTTGGCGTGGCTATGGCCAGTGCACAGGGGCTCGCTGCCACCAAAACTGCCATAGCACGATAGAAGCTGTCACGGAATGGCTCATCAACCACAACCCAGGAGAAAAGGAGGAGCACAGCCAGAATCAACACCGCGGGAACGAATACTCTCTCGAACTTGTCCGTGAAGCGCTGCGTGGGCGACTTCCTAGTCTCAGCCTCACTTACCATCTTGACGACGCGGGCCAGTGCCGATTCGCCTGATCGACGCGTGACTTCAACCTCCAGGGCGCCGGAGCCATTGATAGTGCCGGCGAAAACACGTGACTCCATTACCACCGAATCAGGTCGATCCCGTGCTAGAGCAGCGTCATTGACTGCCAGCTTATCAACCGGGATGCTTTCCCCGGTGACAGGGGCTTGGTCAACGCTGCTAGCCCCTTTGATAACGAATCCGTCCGCCGGCATCCGGTCATTGGGACGTACGACCACCACATCTCCAGGTATCAACGATTCAACCTGGACTTCCACGACCTGCCCATTCCTCAGCACCCTGGCAGTTTCTGGGGCAAGCTTGGCGAGAGCTTCTATCGCACGTTTAGCCCGGCCCATCGCGTAGTGTTCAAGGGCGTGACCGAGACTGAAGAGGAACAGAAGCAAGGCGCCTTCGGCCCATGCGCCGAGCGCGGCTGCGCCTGCCGCTGCAACCAGCATCAGCGTATCGATCTCAAAGCGCTTCAGCTTGATGTTCCCGATCGCCTCGCCAAGCGTGAACCAGCCGCCAAAGACGTAGGCTGCTACGTAAAACGCTGTGGGGATCCAGGGCGTTTGGGTCAACCCAAGCTTTTCAATCGCAAATCCCACGATCAGGAGCAGGCCGCAAGCAAGTGAGAAGATCAGCTCACTATTGCCACCTAGCGTGCCCCCGTGGGAATGACCGGGGTCCTGTCGGTCCTTGTGATCGTGTCCTTCGTGCTGATCCTTCAAATCTCCCCTCGGACTCGGTGGCTCTTGCGCTACACCCAGCGCCTCAAGCTTCGCTCTCAGCTCCGCCTCGCCTGTCTTGGCTCTCTCGTACTCGATGCTTATGCCACCAGCTGGGCTGGTGGTGGCTTCAATGACGCCTGGTACGGCCTGCACTTGCGCCGCAATTGTCCTTGCCTTTCGTGCGTGAACGGCCGAACCAAGCTCCAAGAAAAGGTGGCCATACCGATCACCCAACTCAATGCCCACGGATGCCGCCACCTCTCGCACTCGCTGAAGCGAGACGATCTCGGGGTCGTAATGAATGCAGAGCGTTCCGAGAGCTTCGTCGCTACCCTCGCGAATGTGCACGCGCGATACTCCCTCCATGTCCTGAAGACCAGCGACCAGCCTCTGGACGCAGCTGTCGTCCCGAGAGACACCTGGGAGTATTACTGGCAGTTCGAGTTCTGTGGTCAGGTTCATTTGTTCCCTCCAACGTCATAAAAAT
Organism: Stenotrophomonas sp. 86428_Sma; assembly: GCF_056481585.1. Taxonomy (NCBI): domain Bacteria; kingdom Pseudomonadati; phylum Pseudomonadota; class Gammaproteobacteria; order Lysobacterales; family Lysobacteraceae; genus Stenotrophomonas; species Stenotrophomonas sp. 86428_Sma. Next base: position 2,488,423 of record NZ_CM151156.1, on the reverse strand, counting down.
GGAACGGGAAGTCCGGCAGGCAGATGCTCTGCCGGGCCCAAACACTCCATCATTCAGTGGACAGTTTCCGGTTGCCCTTTCGGGCCTGCCTTGGCCAAGCGCCCCGCAAATGTCGGCAGCACAAGAAGTGTCAGTACTGTTGCGGTCAACAGGCCGCCAATGACCACCGTGGCGAGAGGCTTCTGCACCTCAGCACCAGATCCACTCGCAATAGCCATTGGAATGAAGCCAACGATCGCCACCAGCGCGGTGGTCACCACCGCGCGAATTCGGCTGCCGGCACCGTTCATTGCAGCGATCAATGGACTGTCACCTGCATCAAGCCTCTCTCTGATGGCTTGCATGAGCACCAATCCATTCAGGGTCGCAACACCCGATACCGCGATGAATCCGACGGCGGCAGATACCGAGAACGGCATACCACGCACCAGCAACGCGAGAATTCCGCCAACCAGGGCCAGTGGGACGCAGGTGAACACCAGGCCCGCCTCCTTTGCGCTGCCCAATGCCATGAACAGCAGGCTGCCGATCAATAGGAAGACAATCGGAACAACTGTCATGAGTCGCTTTTCAGCCCGCTGCAAGTTCTCGAACTGACCTCCCCACGTCATGTGGGCGCCCGGCGGAAGCTGTACGTCCTTCACCGCCGCCTGGGCCTCTCCAACAAACCCGCCCAAGTCACGACCGCGAACATTTGCCTGCACCACCACACGACGGCTTCCATTGTTTCGACTGATCTGGTTCGGCCCCTCGCTGATCTCAATGCGTGCGACAGAGGAGAGCGGCACGATGCCCCCAGTTGGAGTTGCAATCGGCAGTGACGCGAGCTGATCGGGGTCATTGCGTGCATCGTCGCCGAGGCGCACAACAACATCGAACCGGCGGTCGCCCTCGAAGATCTTGCCTGCCGCAGCGCCGCCAATACCGGTTGAAAGCGCGTCGCTCACGTCCGCTGCCGTGAGGCCATACTGCGCAGCTGCAAGATGATCGATTGCCACATTGAGCGTGGGCAGGCCGGAAATCTGTTCAACACGGACATCCGCTGAGCCCTGGACATTCCTCAGCTTCAGCGCGACCTGATCGGCAACAGCTTGCAGTTGCTCGAAGTTGTCGCCGTAGATCATGACGGCCAGGTCCGTACGCACGCCTGAGATCAGCTCATTGAAGCGCAGCTCGATGGGCTGGCTGAATTCAAAGCTGTTGCCTATCTGCGAGGCGGCGATCTTCTCAAACCTTGCAATCAGATCCTCCTTGCTCAGGGAAGAGTCTGGCCACTCCTTTCTCGGTTTAAGTACGATCACACTGTCGGAGATGTTGGTCGGCATGGGGTCGATAGCTGCTTCTGCAGTACCGGTCCGCGAGAAGACCGTCACAACCTCTGGTTCAGCAGCAATGGCCTTCTCCAGCGCCAATTGCATAGCCAACGATTGCTCAAGCGACGTAGATGGCACACGCAACGCTTGCATAGCGAGATTTCCCTCATCAAGCGTTGGCATGAACTCTCGACCCAGCATCGTAAAGCCGACCACGCCCATTGCGAGCATCACGAGGGCGCCAGCGAACACTGCCTTGGGCCTACGAATCGCCGCTTGGATCACCGGTTCGATGCGGCCGCGCAGGACGCGGATGATGGCTGTCTCATGTTCTTCGTCCTGGTCGCCCTCGTGTCCTTCCTTCTTCGCGTGGAGCTTGGGCTCCCTGACCAGCAGGGCAGCCATCGCCGGTACGAAGGTAAAGGAGAAGATGAATGCGCCAACGAGGGCGAGCATGAAGGTGGCGGCCATCGGGTGGAACGTCTTGCCTTCCACACCTTCCAAGGTAAGGATCGGTGCGAACACCAACAGGATGATCACCTGACCGAAGGCTGCAGGACGCGCCATCTTCCTCGCCGAGTCGGCGGCTACACGCAGTCGCTCCATGGCATTGAGGGGTCGGCCAAGTTCGGCACGCCGCTTGCCAAGCATCAGCAGGGTGGACTCGATCACAATTACCGCGCCATCTACAAGGATTCCGAAGTCCAGCGCACCCAAGCTCATCAGGTTGCCGCTGATACCGAACTTGTTCATGCCGATAACAGCGAACAGGAACGACAGCGGAATGACCAATGCGGTGATGGCTGCCGCACGCAGGTTGCCCAGGAGCAGGAACAGCACAACTACGACCAGCAGGGCACCTTCGGTCAGGTTCTTGGCGACAGTCTTGACAGTGGAGTTAACCAGCACACTACGGTCCAGCACTGGCTCTGCGAAGATATCGGCGGGCAGAGATTCATTGACCTGTGCCAGGCGCTCAGCTGCAGCTTGAGCGACGGTGCGGCTGTTGCCGCCGGCGATCATGAGCGCCGTGCCCAGTACCGCCTCATGACCATTTCGGCTAGCTGCACCAAGCCGTGGGGCGCGCCCCATACCGACCTCGGCAACATCGGCCACCCGGATGACCACACCGTCCTTGGTGGCAACGGGCGACTGAGCCAAGTCGTCGGTCGTAAGGGCAAGGCCGTCGGCCCGAACGACCAGGCCTTCGCCCGCACGCTGGACGAATCCGGCGCCAGCCTGGACGTTGGAGCGTTCCAGTGCTTGGACCAGATCGGCCAGACCCAAGTTGTATGCCGCCAGTCGAGCGCTGTCGGGGTAGATGCCGTATTCCTTGACGTACCCACCCACCGTATCAACACCGGCCAGGCCGGGGCTGGAGCGCATCTGTGGTGCGATGATCCAGTCCTGGACAGTACGCAGGTACGTTGCGCGCTCCTGGGCGGTTCCAAGACGATCGCCCTCTGGTGTCAGGTAGACCTCACCCTCTTGCCAGCCAGCCTGGCCGGGCTTGGCCAGCTTCTTGGGGTCGAATGGCTTGAAGTCCACCGTCCACATGAGAACCTCGCCCAGCCCGGTTGTAACCGGGGAGAGCATGGGGGACACGCCCTCGGGCAGATCTCCGGCAGCCTCCCGCATCCGCTCTGCCACCTGCTGGCGGGCGAAATAGATGTCGGTCTGATCAGTGAAGATCGCGGTGACCTGAGAGAAGCCATTGCGTGATAGGGAGCGAGTGGTGTTCAGACCTGGGATGCCGGCCAAGGCCGTCTCCAGAGGATAGGTGACCTGGCGTTCAATCTGCTCCGGAGTAAGGGCAGGTGCGATGGTATTGATCTGAACCTGGCGGTTGGTGATATCTGGTACAGCATCGACTGGCAGCTTGCTCAGTTGGAACAAGCCAAAGCAGGCAATCGAAGCAGCCAGAAACACCACGAGCCAACGGAACTTGACCGCTGCTTCAATGATGATCTTGAACATGGTGTATGAGTTCCCTTAGTGGCCGTGCTCGGCTTCGCCCTTGGCCAGTTCGGCCTTGAGCAGGAAGGCATTGGCGCCTACGAGGCGCTCACTACCTGTCAGACCGTTAAGGATTTCGATTCGATTACCTGCACGACGGCCAGCGAGTACCGGCGTTGCCTTAAAGCCTCCCTCGACAGCAACGAACACAACACTTCTGCCATCAACGCTTTGGACCGCATCCGCCGGGACGCTCATGCCTTCAGCTGCGCCATCGGCGATGATGACGGCCGAAACGGGGGAGCCGGCCGGTGGCAACTTCTCCGAAATTGGTTTGGCGCGAATGGTCGCGGTGCCTCCCTGCTGCATCACATTCGCAGCGGCGGCAATCACCTCAGCTTCGAAGCTTCCGCCCGGGCCAGTCACTTCCAGCTTCATTCCGGGCACCGCGAGAGTGGCCAGTGCTGGCGGTGCAGTGAATACGAGTTCATTCATGTCCGGATTGGAAACCTCCGCAACAAGCGTTCCAGCTGAGACGACACCACCGGGCGTCACTTGGACGTTGCCAACCACGCCAGCGACAGGACTGGAGATTGTCACCCGGCCGGAACTGTCCGGAGATCCACTGGCCGCTACCTGTGCACGTGCAGCACTAGCGGCGGCATCAGCGGCCAAAGAGCGCGCGCGCGAGGCCTCCAGCTCCTGGCGAGCCACTACGCCCTGCTCGACAAGAGACTTGTCGCGGCCGTAGGCCAGGCGGATGGCTTCGGCCTCCGCCGCAGCGGCAGTGGCGGCGGCTTTGAAGGTCGCAGCTTCTCCACTGACAATGATCACCAGGGGCTGGTTGCTCTTGACGGCTGTACCCGGCGCAACAAGCACGCGCTCAACGCGGCCGGTGACCGTTGAGGCGATGGCAGCACGCCCCCCGATGGCCGGCTCGACGCGACCTGCAAGGCGGGTCGATGCGCCACCGCCGCGGCCGACAGCCACCACGCCGATGCCAGATGCCTTGATCTGGTCAGGCGTCAGCTTGACTACACCTTCCTCGGACTCCTCTTCGCCATGTTCGCCATCACCATCACCTTCACTGTGCGCCTCGGCGGAGCCCGGCTTTGCGTCAGCTGCGTGATCGTCGTGACCATCATCCTTTCCAGCCGGCTTTTCTGCCTCCGTACCGGTGGATTTGGCATCCTCCTGCGCCCCGCCACTGCATGAGGTCAGCGCGCCGGTCATCATCAAGGTAGCCAGCAGCGTCGCTCCGATGAGCGTCTTGTTTCCGTACTTGTTCATTTTGCCTCCACAAACGGTGCGCGCCCTTCAAGGCGGGCGAGGTCGATTTCTGCTGCCACCCGGCTAAGACGGGCATCCACAGCACTGCCACGCGCAGCGATCAGGGTTGATCGCGTGCTGCGCAGCTCCAATTGCGATATACGACCTGCCTCGAATCCGATGCGGGCCAGCCGATAGGCTTCATCTGCGGCCTGTACGCTTTCATCCGCTGCTCGTACGCGGCTGTTGGATGCCTTGAGACTCGCTACCGCTCCCAAACGGGCCGCCTCACTGTCACGCCTCTGAGCCTCCAGAACCGCTTCGGCAGCACGTTGTTCCGCATAGGCCGCCTGGATCGCACCGCGGTTACGATCGAATAGGGGGATCGAAAGGCTGATGCCCACGTTGTAAGCTTGGTCGCCCGCTTGGCGGAAGCGCGTCTGAGCCACGGATGCACTCAGTTGTGGCAACGCACGCTTGCGCTCGACATCGATAAGGCGGCCGGAGGCTTCCGCTTCAGCTTGGGCAATGCGAACGGCAAGCGGGGCGACCTCAATAGCGACTGGGTGAGAGGGCACGCGGTCAAGCAGGCTTTCACCGATGTCGGTCAGGGGGCTGTCCACCAAGGACACGCCGGCCAGGCGAGCAAGCGCCGCATCCCGGTAGGCCTCGGCCTCATCCAGGCTTGCCTTTGCATTGGCGACCTCGCTCCGTGCCTGCACACCGCGCAGGTTGGGCTCACGTCCCTCGCTGACCATCGCAGCTACCGCCTTGGCGTCCTGTTCAATCAAGGCCAATGCCTCGCTGGCCAACTCATATCGGCGCAGCGCAGCCTCTGCTTCGGCGTATGTCGCCGCCAGGCGACCCGCTGCGTCACTGCGCATCAGATCACCCCGCAAGCCTGCAGCCCCAGCCTCCGCACGCGCGGCGCGCACTCGGGCCCCTCGTTGACCCCAAATCTCCAGCGGCTGGGAGAGGGTGACAATGCTGTCAGCGTTTGAGAAACCTTTGTAGGGACCAGTGCCGTAGGCGTTCTCCGCTTCGATGGAGACCGTCGGATTGGGCAGTGCCCGAGCCTGTTGTACCCGCGCCTCGGCTGCCTCAGCCAGCGCGACGCCTTGGACCGTCGCAGGCATCTGGTTCAAGCGAGAAAGCAACGATTCGTAAGATGGTGCAGTTTGAGCAGCTACATGTCCGATTGGCACCAACGCCAACAGAATAGCGACAGTCAACCCGGTCGCTGAAAGCGACCGGCCTGGCAAAATCGACATAAAAACTCCCGTAAATTATCTGAGCGAACGACCCGCAAGTGCGAGGCAGAGCCAGATCAGATACGGGGGGGGGCGCATGGGACCGTCGAGTCGTAGCGCGTAGACGTCCACGTGCTCGGTACTGTGCAGCGAGATCCGGCCATCGGCGAACAGATCGTCGTGACCGGCAGCTGGGAGGCTTGCCGTTGAATGGTGGCAATGCCCATGGCCACAGGCATCGGCACTGGACGAATCCTTGCTCTTGCTCGACTCGGAGTCTGAATCACTTTGCAAGGCGTGCACATCGCCCACGCTGACCGTCGCTTCTTGCGCGCACGCCAATGCCTCGGCCACAGGCACGACCACGAACGCCGCCAAAAGCAGCAGCATCAGGTATATACGAATAGCAGGCAGAGAGCGACGCATTGGGAAAGGTTAGCAACCTCTTTTGGACGGATACAATTACATAAAAACACTACGGTGGCTGTGCTTGAACGCACCCTAGCCCCGTTCAGGTCGGGACCCAGGGAATCAACCCACAAGGATAACGGCCCATGTGAGGGCGACATTGCAAAGAGCCACGAACACAGCGGCCGAACCCATATCTTTAGCGCGACCCGCCAGCTCATGGATCTCTGGGCCATACCGTTCGATAACCGCTTCGATGGCGGAGTTCAGCAGCTCCAAGGCCAGAACAGCCAGCACGCTCCCCATTAGAAGTGCTCGCTCAACCGCTGAGTGGCCCAGCAGAATCGCTGCCGGTAGTGCCACCACGGCCGCGACAACCTCGAGTCGAAACGAGGATTCATGCAGCCAAGCTGATCGTAGTCCTTGGAGGGACCAGCGGAGCGCCTTGAAAACGCGGGCAATGCTCCGCGGACGATGACCGTACATATCTGCCACTGTGTTGCTTCCTTAATTTAGGACCCCAAGAGCCGCTGCTGGGCGCTTCCAGCAGCGTGCTCGTTGTCGCCCGTTATGAAGTGGACCCGGCGTTGATGGAACAACCGGAGAAAAGATTCAGGCTTTCGTCCAACGACTTCGTCCGGACGTTCATGAGGCCGAGTACAGAATGGAAGAGGTTGTCGTGGCTGGCCGGGCGGTTTGATCGGTCCCGGACACATTGAAGGTCCAGGTTGTTGCTGCTCTTCATGCCCTCGGACATCCACATGACCATGGGCACTTTGATCTGAGTGTCGGGAGCAATGGCATAGGGGAGACCGTGGAGATAGACGTTCGCCTCTCCCAGTGACTCACCGTGGTCGGAAACGTAGATCAATCCAGTGTCATGGCTCTGATCCTGCTCAAGCATCCGGATGGTCTTTCCAAGGAAGTCATCTGTCGCAAGGACTGCGTTGTCATACGCATTGACGATCTGCTGGCGCGTGCACTTGCCCAGATCTGCATTGCGGCAGTCAGGCGTGAACTTCCTCAGATCCTCGGGATATCGCTTGTAGTAGCTCGGCCCGTGGTTCCCCAGCTGATGCAGAACGACCACAACATCACCCGGATTGTCATCGATAGCGTCATGCAATCCCCGCAACATGATCTCATCGCGACACGCTTGGTCATCGCACAACCCATCCTTGGTAGGCACGCGGAAGGACTCAAACGCCAGGTCCGCGCAAACCCCCTTGCAACCTGTCTGGTTGTCCCGCCATAACGTCTTGATGCCAGCTCGCTCAAGCACATGGAGCAGCGACTCTGAGCCCCTGATCTTGTCTCGATCGTAGTCTCGCCTTCCATACACCGAGAACATACAAGGCACGGAAACTTCAGTATTTGACCCGCAGGCAGTCACGTCCGAGAAGTTGACGACGTCCAACGCTGCCAACTGTGGCGTTGTCTGTCTGCCGTATCCATTCAAACCCCAGTTCTGCGCACGAACCGTCTCACCTACAACGATGACCAAGAAGTGGGGCTTCGCGCCTGGCGGATGAGGCGTCATCATGGCATCGGGGCCAACCACTTGGATCGGACCGCGCTCCGCACGGGTGTCTTCTCGCACAACCTTCGCAATGGAAGCGATGTAGTTTCCAGGGTTTGCAAGGTATCTGACTTGCTTGTGATTGCGTATGAGTGATGAGAGGTCGTCGAATGACGCAATTGCCGCGCCAACGATTACAACAACCGCCATGCCAAGTAGAAGCACTCTTGCAAGTATCGCCCGCGTCACATTGGAAGAACGTTGGAGCCTTACCATGCATACCGCGATAGCTGGCACGACGCCTTTAATTAGTACCGCAAGAAAGAAGCCCCAGGTCAGCAACTCTCCGGCTTCAGCGCCGTCGGTCTTCAGCACATTTCGTACCATGCTGGCGTCGAAGTAGACGCTGTAATTGTCTGAATAGTAGGCAGCAGTAGCGGACACGACGAGAAGCAATGCAAGAACCGGCTTCACCGTCCATCGAACGCATAGCAATCCGAGAATGAGCACATTCAAGGCAGTGAGGATCGCTCCCGTAGAGATAACAAGTAGCGCACGAGCTGCTCCGTCCGCACCACTCTTCGCAATTACTTCTGCGAAGAACGCGCTGTTGAGAAAGAACGTGAAGTACATCGCCACGATGATAATCAACGTGTTGACGCCCAGCTGCGGGCCGCAGATGGGCTTGCCAAGACGGCCCAGTGGATCTGAGCCTAGGCCCCCGCGCGAACTGCCTCGGTTGAATTCTGTTTTCACGTAATGCATTGGTGATTCCTTTTTATTGACCACCGCGCGCGCCCCTAGCGCACACGGCCGCCATTGCGCGTTCCTAGATGGAAAGCCATCCACACATATGCAACGCCTGACACCAGCGAAGGGGCCAGGACCGCGGTCCGCAGGTTTTGGGTCAGTGACAGCAGTGCAGCCGAGATCCACATGAAGAGACGCTTGTCTGGGTGCAGCTCCGCTCCCCGACGCGGGAACAGCGAGCTTCCGGTTGCCACCATTTGGGTGGCAACCAAGGCAAATCTCGGTTCGTCGACAGGCCCAAAATCGCGCACACCAAGAGATGCGCCGATGGCAAGCACGGAGGTTGCCATCAGTAGTGCCGCTCGATCGCGTGCAGTTCGGAGATTGGTAGATGTTGAGAAGGGCATTCAGGTCGCCTTCTTCAAGGCGGCGCAGTACTGGCCGGCGACTGCACGTGCAGCCACGCGTCGGCCGAGCGCACGGAGCGCCCAGCAACAAGATGTGTTCATGGAAAGACCTACACAAAGGTGATCGCAGAAGGACTGACAGGCGCGTTGCGCCTTTTATGCGATCAAAGCCTGGGAGGTCTAATCAGCGTGTCCGGGATGTGGGACGTCATGGGCTGTTCGTAGAACGTGTGCCCGCCTTCATTTCTTGCGGCTTCGGCACTGGTGAAACCGTTGGACGCCACAAAAGTGCTGCTGTGGTGGCAGTGACCGTGACCACAAGCGGCATGCGCCTTATCGGGGTGGCCATCGCCTGGCCCTGCCACTTCCTGGTGTGACTGCTCCTCAGAGAAGCAGACCGAAGCATCAACGACAGGCACGATGATCATCACTGCGAGCAGCAGTGCCAGAGCGTAGCGCTTGGCATGGATGACAATGGAAGGCACGTGTGGCTAGGACTGATACATTTGAGGCCGGAAAGATACCTTGGGTACCGCTCATCAGCAAGCTGACGCTTATTCATCAATCTCGCGGGCTCGAGTGGCCTCTGCGAGTCAGGTGGCCAGGCAAAAGCTGGCGCGGGAAATTGACGGAATCCGGCATCCGAAGAACAGAAAGTTAACGTTTTGCCTGAGCTTCCGCACGGTCACGCAGATTGAGCTGCGACGGATTAGGTCGGGGGCCAGCTGCGCCACGTGACAGTGCCGGGTTCAAGCGCAGCCGCCAGAGTCCGAGCTCAGTCGGCCAAGCCTGGTCATGCAGCCGTCTTGCGCGCGTCGGCACCTGCCCGGCGGGCATCACCTAAAATCTCGAAGGCTTCCTTGATCACATACAGGCCGATCAGGGCGCCGATCACGAAATCCGGGTACGGGCTGGCCAGCCACCACACCAACAGACCGGCCAGGATCACCCCAACATTGGCGACCACATCGGCCCGCGTGAACAGCCACGTCGCTCGCAGATGCACTTCGCCGGACTTTAGCGGTGCCAGCATGCGCAGCACCGCCATATTGACCGCCAGCGACAGCAGGGCGGTGCCAATCATCCAGCCGCTGACCGGCTCGGCGCCGTACATCACCCGGCGGCCCACCTCAACCAACACGCCCACACCCAGCACAAGCAGCACGCTGCCGCTGACCCAAGCGGCATTGGCCTTGAAGCGCGCCGTGCGCCCGATAGCGACCAGGCCAATGGCATAGGCGGTGGCATCGGACAGCATGTCCAGAGCGTCGGCCAGCAGGCCAGTGGAATGGGCAATCCAGCCGGCGATGCCGCCGATCACGGCCATCGCCGCGTTCAACGCTAGGGCGATCCAGAGGACGCGCCGCTCCTGCGCATTCTTGGCCTCGTGGTGGCAGCCGCAATCACTCATCGGAACATCTCCAGTCGCAGGGAAGCCGGGCCCGGGCGGGTCGCTGGCATGACACAGCAGGTGAGTGTAAAGTCCGTAGCTACTACGGAGTCAAGCGTACTACGAATGAAAATCAGTGAGGCTGCCGACGCCAGTGGATGCCACCTGGAGACGATCCGCTATTACGAGCGGATCGGCCTGTTGCCGCGCCCGGGGCGCTCGGGCAATGGCTACCGGGTCTATGGCCCGGCCGACATCGAGCGGCTGCGCTTCATTGCGCGCGGCCGGGACCTAGGCTTCAGCCTGGAGGAGGTCCGCAGCCTGCTGCAGCTGGCCGGCGATGAGGAGCTTTCGTGCGGGGACGTGGACCGGCTGGCACGCAGCCATCTGACCGACGTGCGGGCGCGCATGGCCGACCTGGAGCGCATGGCCACCGAGTTGGAACGGGTGATTGCCAGTTGCCACGGTGGGCAGCGGGCTGAATGCACCATCCTGTCGACCCTGCGGCAGCCGGTCGCTGTGGAGGCCACGCGCCAGTGACCGAACTGGACCGCTACCTCGATGCAGCCACGCGCCAGAACACGGTGCGCAGCTATGCGTCGGCGCTGCGGCACTTCGAGGTTGAATGGCAAGGCCACCTCCCAGCGACACCGGACAGCGTGGCGCGGTACCTGGCCGCGTATGCGCAGACCCTAGCCGCCAGCACGCTTCGCCACCGGCTGGCCGCCATTGCCTCTTGGCACCGCGACCACGGCTTTGTCGACCCGACCCGGTCGCCGCTGGTGCGCAAGGTGCTCAAAGGCATCCAGACCCTGCACCCGGGCCAGGTCAAGCAAGCCGCGCCGCTGCAGATTCGGCGGCTGGTCGAGCTCGATGACTGGTTGGCTGCCGCGATCGCGGCGGCGCATGCCCGGGGCGACGGAGCGGCGGCGCTGCGCCATCAACGCGACCGAGCGTTGGTGCTGCTCGGATTCTGGCGGGGCTTCCGTGGCGATGAACTGCTGCGTCTGGACGTGGCCCATCTCACGCTGGTGCCGGGACAGGGGATGACCTGTTTCCTGCCGCGCAGCAAGGGCGACCGCCAGGCCGCCGGCGTCACCTACAAGGTGCCGGCGTTGTCGCGGTTGTGCCCGGTGGAGGCGACCCAGGTGTGGCTGCAGGCGGCCGACCTGCACGAAGGGCCGGTGTTTCGGGCGGTTAACCAATGGGGCCAGGTGAGCGCCGAGGGCCTGCATCCCAACAGCTTGGTGCGCCTGCTACGCGAGTTGCTGACCAGTGCCGGCTTTGCCGATGCGGGGCTCCACAGCAGCCATTCGTTGCGCCGCGGCTTTGCCAGCTGGGCCAACGACCAAGGCTGGGACATGAAGGCGCTGATGGAGTACGTGGGCTGGCGCGATGTGCAGTCGGCCATGCGCTATCTCGACGGGCGTGACCCCTTTGCCCGTGACCGCATTGAAGCAAGCCTGCCCAGTCCAACCGCGCCGGTACCGGCGATGGCACTGCCGGCGCCCGAGGGCAAACCGGCCTTGCAGCTGCGCCTGCGCATGGTGCTGACCCCGTTTGCCCGCACGGGCCGCGGCGCGGCCAAGGCCCGAGGCCGGATCGAAGAGATCTGCTTGGCCCCGTTCCAGGCTGTGCGCCTGAACACTGCCAGCAGCGAGTACCAGTTGACTGTTCCCACCGATCCCGACCGGGATCTGGATGAAATCCTGGCCACGTTGCTCGATGACATGCACCGCATGGCCGATACGCACCAGTGTTTCCTGGAAGCGTCTCTCAATACAGACGACGGCCGGCACTGGGATTGATCCCCTCATAACCTCCGGATCCAATGGCTACCCTTCACGAGACCGCCTACCCGCGACTGAAGCCTGATCCCACCGCCAAGGAACTGGAGGAGATCTATACCCCCACCGCCGCTGAGATTGCATTCGCCAAGCAGCTGACCACCCAGCCGGGACCGCAGCTGGCGGTACTGATTCATCTCAAGCTCTTCCAGCGCCTGGGTTACTTCACGGTGTTAGCCGAAGTGCCCGAGCGGATCCGGAAGCACATCGCCAAGGCCGCCCGACTCGGGCGCGTATTGGACACCGACCAGCTCGAACGTTACGACGCTTCCGGTAGCCAGCGCCGCCATATGCCGCAGCTTCGGCAGTTCATCGGGGTACATCCCCTGGACAAATCAGGCTTGGCCTGGCTGGACACGGTGGCCACCGGAGCAGCCCAGACCAAGCACACCATCCCGGACATCGTGAACGTCCTGCTCGAAGAGCTGGTGCACCACCGCTACGAACTGCCAGGCTTCCGCACCCTGGAGCTGGCCGCCATCGGCGCACGTGAGCGGGTCAATCTGGGCTACTACCGCAGCATCAGTCACGCGCTGACGCCTGCCACGCGCACGCTCATTGACGAATTGCTGCGCGCACCGGAAGGCTCCAGATTTACTGGCTGGCAATCGCTCAAGCGCGAGCCTGGCCGACCGACCAACAAGGAGGTCCGGTTCTATCTGCAGCACATCCGCATGCTGCAGCAGTTGGCCGAGCAGCTGCCTCCCATCGATGTGCCGGTGCCCAAGCTCAAGCAATTCCGTGCAATGGCTCGCGCCTATGACGCCAGCGAGTTAGCCGAACTGGCTCCGGACAAGCGCTATGCGTTGGCCACCATCTTCATTCGCGCCCAGCATGCCAAGACGCTGGATGACGCAGCCGAGCTGTTCATCAAGCAGGTGCGCGGGCTGGAGAACACGGCCCAGCAAAAGCTGCTGGCCTACCAGCTCGAACATGCCAAGCGGGCCGACTTCCTGATCGGCCAGCTCAAGGAAATCCTGCAGGCCTATCAGCTCGACGGCAGCGATAGTCAGCGCGTGGATGCCATCGATAACAGTCTGGAAGCGGAAGTGTCGACCTTGTTGGCCGAATGCGAAGAACATATGGCATACGCAGGAAAGAACTATCTGCCTTTCATGCTGCAACCCTACGGCGCGGTCAGGCCGCTGCTGTTCAATGGGCTGGAGCTGATGAACTTGCGGGCAACCAGCCACGATGCCGGCATGGAGCCGTTGATTGCAGCGGTGCTGTCGCTGCGCAACCAACGCCGTGAGCTGATCGAGGTCGCATCCCTCGGCCTGGACCCGGAAAAGGACTTCGATTGGATGTCCAAGCTCTGGCGTCAGCACGTGTTTGGCAAGCGGGCCAGCGCGGCAGGCGCCGGCTGGATGCACCGTAAGTACTTCGAGCTGGCCGTGCTGGTGCAGGTCAAGGACGAACTGAAGTCGGGAGATCTCTTCATCCCGAGCAGCGAACGATTTGACGACTACCGCGAGCAGCTGGTCGATGAAGCCACCTTGGCCCAGGAACTGGAAGCCTATGGCCAGGTGTCAGGCTTGCCCACCGACGCTGCGACTTTCGTGGCCGGGTTGCGCGCACAACTGACCGACTTGGCCGACGAAGTTGACGAGCGTTTCCCCGAGAATGTTCATGCGGACATTCTGGAAGGACGCCTGGTACTGCGGAAGGGGCAACGCGCCGAGGTCTCAAGCGCCATTGCCACCGTGGACCGCCTCATCGCCGAACGGCTCCCGGAGTCCAGCATCGTCGATGTCCTGATCGACGCCAGCCAATGGCTGGATCTGCACCGATTCTTCCGTCCGATCGCCGGCACCGAGAGCCAGGTTGAAGATCTCCCTCGACGGGTGATCACCACGCTGTTTTGCTATGGCTGCAACTTGGGTCCGACGCAGACGGCGCGGTCGATCAAGGGCTTCAGCCGTCGCCAGGTCGCTTGGCTCAACCTCAAATACGTGACCGAAGATGTCCTTGAGAAGGCCATCGTGGAGGTCATCAATACCTACAACAAATTTGACCTGCCGGGCTATTGGGGCAGCGGCAAGAGCGCGTCAGCAGATGGCACCAAGTGGAGCGTGTACGAGGACAACCTGCTGTCGGAGTACCACATCCGCTACGGCGGCTACGGCGGCATCGGCTACTACCATGTGTCCGACAAATACGTGGCGCTGTTCAGCCACTTCATTCCCTGTGGCGTGCACGAGGGCATCTACATCCTCGATGGCCTGCTGGCCAACACGTCCGACATCCAGCCCGAGATCGTCCATGGCGACACGCAGGCCCAAAGCTATCCGGTCTTCGGTTTGGCCCACATGCTGGGCATCCAGCTGATGCCCAGGATACGAAACATCAAGGATCTGACATTCTTCCGGCCCGAACCTGGTAGGACCTATAAGAACATCCAGGCACTGTTCGGAGACAGCATCGACTGGCAACTGATCGCGACCCATCTCCACGACATGCTGCGGGTGGTGATCTCAATCCGATTGGGGAAGATCACCGCGTCCTCGATCCTGCGCCGGCTGGGCACCTACAGCCGGAAGAACAAGCTGTACTTCGCCTTCCGGGAAGTTGGCAAGGCCGTCCGAACGCTGTTCTTGCTGCGCTACATCGACGACAACGAGATTCGGAAAACGATCCATGCTGCGACCAACAAGAGCGAGGAGTACAACGGCTTCGTAAAATGGGTGTTCTTTGGCAGCCAGGGGATCATTGCTGAGAACGTCCAACACGAGCAGCGCAAGATCATCAAGTACAGCCAGCTGGTCGCCAACATGATCATCCTCCACAACGTAGAAGGCATGAGCCGGACCTTGGCTGAGATGCGGAAGGAGGGGATTGAACTGACCCCCGAGATCCTGGCCGGCCTGTCGCCGTATCGGACCAGCCACATCAATCGCTTCGGCGACTACCATCTCGACCTTGATAGGGAAGTGGCGCCGCTGAGCTATACAGCGAAAGTCCTTGAACAGGCCCCATAGACGGGGAGATCCGCTATCGGGATAAGGCAATTATCATTTCGTTTCAATTGCTTAGGCAGCTTTTGGCCCTGTACGTAACGATTCCCTGCCGACCCTCAGCCAGAGCCGCAGCCATTGCCATGCGGAGCCGACAAAGCCGACCGCCGACCGATACAACATTTCGCATAATGTATATTATGTTCAGATCATCTTGGGGTGGCTGGCACGTCTCTTGCCGCTGCCCCGGCACCTACTCTGGCATGGAGCCTGATCGTGCGTGATCTGTTGAGCGCTGCGAATTTGGGGCAGCTTGCGCGGCAACTTGTAGCAATTGATGCGCTGAGCTACGTGCAGTCCCAATGACTCGCTGTGATCTTGGTGCATCACCAATGGTGCGTCGCGAATCTGTTGCATCTCCAATGATGTTGCCAAGGCGTTGCAGCCACGCGCTTTCGAGAGCATCTAATTTGGGAGACGGCTATGACCGTCGGCTTCATTTCTGAGCTAGCTCAGCGGCTTGGACCCTCCAATTTTGAAGAGTCCAAGCGAACAATTCACTTGCTGGCTCCGGTGTCGCGGTCCCCGAGCCCCAACCACGTCAGAACCCCTTGGACTTCGGCGGTGTCAGTCAAGGCGCTGACTGATCCATTCCCATGTCGCCTTGCTGAGGTAGCCTTGGTACTCGCCACGGACAAGCTGGGATACAAAAATCCCGTCATTCTTATCGAGCTTCTGTTGAAGATCGGCAGATAGATCGTGAGCGCTCATATCCCCGGACACCCAGCGGACCGACTCCAGATCAGGATCTGCTACGTTCTGGTAGCGCTCCAGGTGCTTGAGGAACGCAGTCCTCTTTGCGTCGTAGTTGGCTTCTCGGTTCAAATTCCAGGTGACAACATAGACGGCCATTTCGATCCTTCGAGACTGACACCGAACGTGTCTCCGTGATCTTAGTAAGTGCGACATATACGGTTCCGATAAGATATATTTATCGGAACTCAGGCTATTTTTAATCCCTACTTTCAACCACTTATGAGCGACCTTCTTCCAGCTCTGACCACCGCGGCTCCTGCCAATCCGACTGTGGCGCAGCTCTCGCAGTCCTCGGCGGACGCGGTGCGCGAAGTCTTCGCCGAAGCGGCCTCGGCCAACACCACGCGCAGTTACGCCACCGCCTTGCGCTACTGGGCGGCCTGGTACCAAGGCCGCTACGGAGCGGTCATCGCCATGCCGGTCGACGCGTCTTGCGTGATCCAGTTCATCATCGATCATCTGGCCCGGCGCTCAGGCGATGCCCTGACCTGGGAGCTGCCGCCGACACTGGATGCGCTTTTGGTGGAAGGCAAATTCAAGCAGCGCCAAGGACCGCTCAAGCTGTCGACCATCGTCCACCGCGTTGCGGTGCTCTCCAGCGCCCATCAATTGCTCAAGCTGGCCAATCCCTGCGAAAGCAGCGAGGTTCGGCAGCTGCTGGCCAAGGGCCGTCGCGCCGCACATAAGCGCGGCGAGCGGCCGAGCAAGAAGACGGCGATCACTGCGACCGAATTGATGGCGATGATTGCGACCTGTGAGGACGATCTTGTTGGGAAACGTGATCGTGCCCTGCTCTACTTCGCCTTCGCCAGTGGTGGGCGCCGTCGGAGCGAGACGGCCCATGCCGTCTTGAGCAAGCTTGCGCCGATCGACGGCGGCTACCTCTACCACCTGGACGTCGGCAAAACGCTTCAGGAGGGCGTCAAAGCAGGCGGCTCGCCGGACAAGCCCTTGTTAGGTCCACCGGCCGAAGCGCTTCGCACCTGGATCGAAGCGGCTGGACTGCAGGAGGGTGCCCTCTTCCGCCAATTGACACGCGGGAAAGTTGGGGCCGGCTTGTCACCCAAGTCGGTGGCCACCATCATCCAGAATCGCGCCCGCGCTGCCGGATTGGTGGGGAGCTTTGGCGGTCACAGCCTACGATCGGGTTTCGTAACGGAAGGTGCTAGGCAAGGAATTGCCCTGCCAGCCATTATGGCAATGACCGATCACCGATCGGTGGTCAGTGTCATCGGCTACTATCAGGCCGGTGCGGCCGAAACGAATCCGGCGGCTCGAATGCTGGAAGCTGCCGCAAGGTCAAGTGCCGAGCGCCCCATAGGGCGGTATGGAGACACGACGAGCGCTGAGTCCTAGGCAATCGTGCGGTCAAACTAGTAGAAGTATCCTTTGATCGTCGCGGCTTCGCTGCGATCTATCACTGTCGGTCTCTGATGATCTCCCGTCGCAGTCGGCCCTCACGTCACGGAGATCGGGTGATCTGTGCCCGATGCTTGAGTCGGCCGTCTCCAGTAAATCGCGCGCGGCTACACCAAAGATCCTGCGATGCTTGGCGGTGCGAAAGGCAATGGCCACTCGACCCTGCCGTCCGATTTGCCGCTCTCGCATGGCAAGAAGAATCCCGTTTATGCGGTCATGGTCGAAGGTCCGGACGGCACCAGATTGCAAGCAGAAGCGGAGCTTCGTCTCGACCACTTTCGACCTGGCGGCTACAAACTGATTGCCTATCTCCCTAGACTCGATAAAGCTGATGTGCCCGTGATTAGCAAAGTCTGGAAGGTGTAAGTCGAGCCTCCGTTTCGGGCCGACAGCTGCCATGCTTCACCCCCGATAATTCCCCCTGCCCCCCCCCTTTGTTCCGTTGATGTCCGCCTGCGGCCACATGCGTCCGATCAGCTCCTACGGACAAATGTCAGCCATGGGCTGAACAGCCGTTCTCGCGTCCGTGCGAGTGACCGATGTGATCGACGACGGATATACTTCGATTCACAATGCCGCTCGATGCGGCGACGGCATACCCGCTGGTGCTCGACGCCCCCGGGTTATGCTGGAGCGGCTCCCTTTTCTCAGGTTCGCACCCACTACCCAATCCATATTTATGGCCTCGAAAGCGCCCAAAAATTCGCAGCCATCCGCTGCTACAGCTCCCGCAACGGCACCGGCGGAGGGCGAACGCCGAGCGCTTCGTGGATACGTCGGCCAGTACGAGCGCGCGGGCGCTGCCATCTATGCCGCGCTTGAGCGCGACGAGCTGCTTTGGATTGGCGTCGCTGACCGCAACGCGGGCATTGCGGACGACCTGGTACTAGGATTCGATGGATTGGTGGTCGGTCACCAGTTCAAGACGTCCAAGTTCCCAGGCACTTTCACTGTTGAGACGCTGTTTACTGGTGCCAATGGTCTCTTGAAGCCCCTAGTTCAAGCTTGGCAGTGCCTGTCCAAGGACAACCCAGGAAGTCGCGTCGAGATTCACTTGGTCGTCAACGACTTTCCATCGGTTACCGACAAGCCAGGCGACGGCAGGCTACGGCACAGCGCTGCATTTCTCGAGGAGTTCCAACAGCATCCAAATCGGTCGCTGTCGGATTGGTCCGCGCGAGGATGGAGCCGACTGATCGACCACCTGCGCCGCGAAGCCGGCTTAAATGATGACGACTTCGAACAGTTCATGCATGCCCTGCGCGTGGTGTGCGGAGCTGCAGCGAACTTCATCCAGTCGCACAAGCTGAATGCGGAGCAGGCGAGACAGGCATGCGAGATTGCCAGCGTGCTGCCCAAGCTAGTCGCCGATGAACGCGACAAGGACAGGTGGACGCGTGACGAGCTGCTTCATGAGCTTGGATGGCGCGATCCCGCCAAGACTTTGCTCATCCATCGGTTCCCGGTCGGCGCCTATGTCCAGCGCAATCGGGACACTGAGGTCAAGCTACTAGCAGCGCTTCATGCCTCCAATCACGGCTACGTCTCACTCATAGGACCACCTGGCTCCGGAAAATCCACTCTCCTGCAGGTTGCGCTGGCCACTGAAGCAAGTGTCCGGCTCGTTCGTTACTTAGCGTACGTGCCGGGCGCGGCTCAAGGCGTGGGTCGTGGGGAGGCCGACAACTTCCTGACCGACGTAGGTACGCAGCTGCGGAACAGCGGTTTAGTTGGGCTTCGTCTTCGCGATGACTCGCTATCTGAGCGCCGCGAACAGTTCGGCGTCCTGCTACGGCAGGCTGGTGAGCGCTTCACTCGCGAAGGGATCCGTACAATCATCGTTGTCGACGGGCTAGACCATGTGCCACGCGAAGAACGGCCGACCAATTCGTTTCTGGGAGAGCTGCCTCTTCCCGCGGCAATCCCAAATGGGGTCGTGTTCGTGCTCGGCACGCAACGGTTGGATCTCGCTAATCTGAAGCCCGCCGTAAGAGCGCAAGCGGAGAAGAGCGAGCGACAGGTTCTCATGGGGCCTCTCGGTCGCGAGGAACTCACCTGGATGGCGGATGCGCTAGGCTTGCCTGCCGAGATTCCAAGATTGGATCTCAGCAATCTCACGCATGGCCACCCGCTGGCAACGCGCTACTTGATTCAGGCACTGCTGCACGCTGACGAAGCTGGTCGCAAGCACCTTCTTAGCGGCGGGATGCCGTTCGACGGCGATATTGAGACTGTATATTCAGCTGCTTGGCGCGAGATCGCAAACGATGTCGATGCCATGGATGTGCTGGGCTTCATCGCTCGGGCTGAGGCACCCATGGACCTGCGACTGCTGGCCACGATGGTCAAGGAGTCCTCGATTGAACGCGCCCTGGTCATTGCGCAGCACCTGCTCCGCAGTTCATCCCGGGGATGGAGCGTCTTCCACAACAGCTTTAGGCTGTTCGTCATCGCTCAACCGCGAACCCGCCTCGGGAGCGTCGACGCTGAATACTCGCAGCGCGTATACCGCAACCTTGCCCAGTTGGCGAAGAGCGCGCCACCTGAATCGGCACAGTACTGGCTTGAGCTGCGCTACCGCGCGCGTGCCGGCGACGGTGCCGATGTACTGGCATTGGCGATGCCCGCTCGCTTCAGGCAGCAGCTGGCTGACGGGCGTTCTATCGCCGAGATTCACGCCGACATCCGCCTCGCCCTGCTGGCAGTGCGTGAAACGCACGACGCGACCGCCTTTACACGACTGCTGCTGTGTCGTGACGAAGTGGATCGGCGCAAATCAGCCCTTGAGTACGCCAACCAACTCCCGCTGGCTATGCTGGCGGTGGGGAACATTGAAGCAGCTGTCTCCCTCGTGCAGGACTTCCCCAGCCAGGGCTACGAGGTCGTCGACGCCCTACTAGCGCGAGGCGACTTCGACCGCGCGAAGGAGCTGTTTGAAAGCCTCGAACCACTATCGCAGCTCCATACGCCCAAGTTCAGAAACTACGGGCACCAGCACAACATCAAGGAATTCGAAAGATGGGCAATGCGCGCCGTCCACTTCCGAGACACCGAGCAGATCCAGATAGCGATTGATCATCTCGCCGCAGAGGGTCTAAGGGAGCCGGAAACGGTGGATCCGCAATCTGCCGTAGCGCTGCGGCTGCATCTTAGGAGGGAAGCCGCAAAGGCGATGCTAGGTCAGAAGGTTGGCTCCGATCCTCAAGAACTATGTAGCAAGCTCGGAGTAGCCAACGAAGATAAGCCGTCGGTGATGGTTCACGCAGGGCTTGCGGCCAGTCGACGTGGCGACGTTGGGCAAGCGCTTGCGCTGTTTGATAGTGCCGTCGCTCTTCCCCGGTTCGGGGAGGTACCAAACGGCTACCGTCAACGGATGGCGCTGATCGCATTCGAAGCTGGCCGTCGTGACCTAGCCGAGGCCCTGTTCGACAAGCTGGTCGCACCGATGATCTCCATGTGCGACGACAAGACGGACCTGGCTGGGCTGGGCAATCTGGTCGGCGCAGTGATGCATCACGCGAGGCTTTGCACGCTGCTCAAGAGGCCACTGCCAAGCGTGACACCGTCGAAGCACACCTTCCTTCATCCACTCCAACAGCACGCTTCGACGATAGGTGTGCTTCTAGCTCGCGCTGCCGGCGTCAACGGGTCCTTATCGGCAGGCGGCATCCAAGGCATAGCCCGCACGTCCCTTGGGTATGTCCTACGTCTCGCATCAGAAGGCGGCAGCGAGTCATACCGTATCCAGCAGTCTTTGAAAGCGATCCCCACGCTCGTGCAAGCGCTGCTGAGGCTCGGCGCCGAGCGCGGTGAGACTGAGTATCGCGCGGTACTTCGGGAGGTTGACTCAGCCATCGCTTCATCGGCGTCGAAGGGAACTGCTTACCTGCGACGCAGATTGGCTGTCGATGCATATCGCGTTGACGGTGATCGTGCGGCGGCGGCGGATCGGCTTAATGCCCTCGTGGCGGAGCTTAAAGAAAGTACACCAAGCGAGCAGATCGACGGGCTAGCGAATCTAGCCATCGGGTTGGCTGCGGTCGGGGAGTTAGAGCGGGCGAATCAGTTGCTGGCGACGGTTCCTGAGCAATGCCTTGGCTATGCCTTGGCTCCCAAGAAAGACCCGCAGTACGCGATCTGGCGAAACACTCTAGCTCTCGCGAACGCGGCTGACCCGGAAAACCGTGTCAAGCGGGTCTCAGACCTGATGCGTCAGGTCGGTGGCATGACCAAAACGGAAGGGTCGTCGGCCGCGCGTCGCCTTACCATGGCACTGATTAAGGAAGCGATGCAGGTTGGACCTCGCTTCGGCTTCGAGGTGTCAAAGACACTGGCGGATTGGCATCTAATCGGCTGGCCGAATCGTGTCGACCTGCTCATGACGGGGATGGTCAGGCGAAACCCTGAACTCGTCTTGGCATGCGCGACCGTCTGGTGCGGTCTCTGCCTGCCATTCTATATGGAACCGCACTACCGGGATCCGTCCCATGTTGGTGACTTCATCGACGCCTCCGCGGACGCAGCCGGCCCTGACCAGATTGAACCGCTCGCTCTGATGCTGCTTGGGGCGGTCGAGGTAGCCAGCAGAGCGCACGAGAGAATCACGCTGCTCCAGCGCATTCACAAGGCTTCCGGAAAGCATGGATTCTCGTCGCCTGAGCTCGAAGCCGCCATCGCCCGGTGGACGCCAGAAGCGCCGGAGCCTCGACACTCGTATACGTCTAACAAGTACGCCTCGGAAGCTACTCTCGCGGATCTTGAACTCGCGTTTGAAGCAGATAGCGACGAGCTGAACCACAACGCCCCGGACCGTTTCGAAGAGCTGGCAGACACAGCTCCGATTCATCTGGCGCGAAGGGTCTTTGAGCGCTGGCAGGTATTGCAGGACAACGCACGCTGCCGTTTCCTGATGGTGAAGCGGTTTGCTGCAGCCGATGAGGTCGATTACGCCAAGAAGCTTATGCAAGGCTACGAGACAAGCAACGACCCCTGGAGTTCCTGGAGCCAAGGGATGGGTGGCGGCAAGTTCTTCTACTTTAAGGCGAAGAAGCTTCTGCACGGATCATCCACATGCCCTGCGGCCTTCGAGAACATAGTCGATTCAGTGACAACGGGCCAGGAGAATACCCAGGCACTGCTCACAGAGCTGGATTCGATACTGCCGGTCATCAGCTTGACGCCAGATTGGCCGGCTATCTGGTCGCTGATTGAGGAGCAGATGACCTGCACTCGCGAGTTCCAGTTGGGGCGACCCTTCCAGTCGAGCGAGCTACCACTCAGCGACACGGACCTTTTGGAGGAGTTGCTGCACTTTGCCTATCGACTTCCCATTGCAGAGGTTCAGCGGCACGCGCGCAATTGCGCCCTGAGCTTGGCAAGGCAAGTCGGACAGGGTCAATCTTTGTTCACATCCCTTATCCGGCGACTTATGGACGGTGACTTGGACGCCCCCTTGCAGGCACTCGGAACGCTGCTCGCTGCCGACAGCGCGAACCTCGAGCCCGTATTGGGCCGCGCCGTAGCTGCAATGGTCAGTCACCGTGACATTGCAGTAGCCGAGTCAGCCACGCTCTTGTCGCATCGGTGGGGGCTGGCTGTCTCTTTTGACGCGACGCCACTGCCGCTCTTCTATCTCCTCGAATTCAGTGACCTGCCAGAGAGCGACCAGGCATTCACGGACGAGAGAACTGGTGCAATGCGCGTCGAATCGCCGCTTGGCTGGACTCGTATGTTGCGCTCGACGGCACGTCACATTGCAAAGGCGGCAGACATCGAGGAGATGACAGTTCGCCGTCGCGCGGCGATGTTCATCCAGGATTGGGGTGGACTTGAGGCCTTCGGGCCCTCTGGTGTCAAAGAGCTTGAGGCTCAGCTTCGTGTCCTTGATATGCAGATCACTTACATGAAGCCACACGCCTACATCGCCATTGCTGCCCTTCGCCACGTCGCAGGGGAGCTGCGCCTGGCCGGCAAGTTGGAGAGCCGGGACAGTCCGATGCTGTTGGAGAGATTGGGCTACCCGCTTCCGCCTCGGCCATTGATGCTCCCGCGAGTTCGTCCCGAGTGGATTCGAAGGCCGCTGATTGACCGAAGTGCCGGTTGGTCCGAGCGAGAGCAGAAGTGGATTGACGAGGTTGACGGCGATGTTGCCCCTTTCCTGGCGCACTGCGACGGCCAAGTCGTGGCCGAGGTGTCTCGCTTCCATATCCACAAGGCACGACTGTCAGAGCACCGCTTCTACCGCTTTAGAGCACCTTGGGCAGAGACTGATAGTGAAGAGTTCGACGATTGTTACGCCAAGCTGCCCATCGCTGTTTGGCTAGGCCAGTACGTCCCACTCGACAATGATCTGGCACCAACGCTGGTAAGGCGAGTTGTCTGCTCCGTGGACATGGGCTTTGACACAGCGGCCAATCCGTTTGCATTATGCCCAAACTGGGTTGAGGGGCTTCGCTGGCGCGCTCATGACGAGACACCGAGCGTATTCTTCGATGCGAGCGGAACGGTGGTCGCAGAGCTTCACTGGTGGCGTGACGCTGGCCCGGTTGGAATCGATGCGGATTCTCTGTGGGGCGAGGGTTGCTACCTCGTTGTGACGCCGGCTGGCCTGGAACAACTCACCGCCGCTTATGGGAAAGAGTCCTTAGCCGTTAATGTGTTCGCAAGCAGGCATATAGAGCAGCCGAGTAATTGCGGGCAAACTCTCCTAAGAACGGCGAAGGGCGGATACTCGGTCTAAGGCCATCCATACTCCGCTTCGATCCTAGACGCTAAACTACAGGCTGTTATCGCTGACGCAGCCCTTCTGGCGTAAGAACTGGAACGACCGCTATGCGTCGGAAGCAGCCATTGCCCTACCACGATAGACACCCCGAATCCATGTTTGGCCTTGAGCCTGCTTCGGTCCATCGCTGTTGGAGCCAAGGCTGAACCTAAAGCCCATCCTTCCTGGGCGCATCGGATAAATCGGGAGAGACTTCAATATCTTCTAGCCGGTCACTCCCAGGATTCGCGCGGAGCCTGGAAAAGAGGCAGAGTCGAATCTTGGCGCTAGTCGAAGTGACACCATTGGTCCAGATCTCTCCTAGATCTTTGAGCGCAGCCTGCACCCACGCTGCCCCGCTGCCCGTTGAGGTAGCCGGCCTGCATACGCCCACGGCCCAGCAGATCCGACTGGGCCATGTTAGGCGTCACAACCTGGAGCGGCTCACCTGGCGATGCCAGCTGGCCCCATATCGGCTGGACCACGCAAAGCGCCGTCTGTCACCACAGGGATACGCCGAAGAACAGCGTTCATCCGGCGGTTCTTCGGCGACCTGCTACCAAGGACTTACTGGGTCCCAAGCTGCTTGAGTGACAGTCCCGCCTGAGTTGCCGCCCTGTTGCTGTTCGGCCACAGCTGATTGTGCCCGCGTAGAACCAATCAGTGTGCACAGGGTCCTTTCATCTATGTACATCGAATTCACAATGAGCCAACAGGACCGAGTATCTATGCGGGGCGCAACACCAAGATGACTAGCCGGCTCCATCTCACCCATACGCATCATTCAAAGCGCTGTTCCCGTCGACTGTGATCTTCCGCCTCCCTCTGTCGCTCTCTTCGCACTGTGAGCTCGATCCGTTCAAGCCTCTCCGCCACAAGATTCCTAACTTCGGCCAATGGATGCTCCAGCAGCTCAGCAAAAGCTTTGGCCCGAATTTCTATGATGTCAGCCAACGAGCTAGACCAACTCATGGGCTGGATTCCGGCAAACATCACATCGACGATGCATTGCTTGTCCACTGCGGCTTCCAGCAAGCCTTTGATGGACGCACTGAGGACAACGCGTTTGGGATGTTCTAGTGGTATATCGGTTGCCTCTACAGTTGAGTAGGCGCAGGTCGCTGCGGCAACACCCACGATCCGATCTTGATCACCTCGACACCAGGTAATCAACCGATCCACCGGCATACTATTGAGTGACGGCGAAGCACCTCCGAAACGACACTTGAAAACGCGATCAATCAAACGACGCTCCCTATCGTCGCCCGTGAAGATCTCTCCAAGGACAATCTCCGGGAAGTTGCGGAATAGCGTTGTCATGAGGACTTCGAAATCAGAGCTGCGAATTCTAAGATCATCCAACCCTTCGCAAAGCAACCTCACGATCTCCTCGACTTCCTGTTCTGGAGCAGACTCAGATAGGCACTGCTGGGCGATCCGCTTGGTCCCTCGGATGCGATTCAATTCAGTCTGTCCGCGCTTCCCCCCGAGTAGAGCGCGAATGGCGTCGCGCCCTGTCGAAAGGAGATCTTCACTCGGCACGTAGTTTCCGCCCCTCCCCGCGAAGAATCGCATTTCTAGCACACTAAGCGTGGTGTAGAAGCCATCATGGCGCTGGTTCAATATGGTGAACAGTTCCGCGAGCTCGCTGTCGGTAAGGGACTCGTGCATGCGGCCATAGGCAAGCTGTCCAAACCGCCACGCTTCGAACTCTTCCCCTCGAGCCAACTCAATCAGCATATTGAACCCCCATGGGCCAATCTTGATGGCGCTGAGCAGGTAGATGAAGAAGGTCCGCAACAAGGGATGATCTAGCACCCGCTCCAACATCACCATGGCCAAGCGGGGGTCGATATCGTTTGCAGCGCTGATATAGCCTTGAAGCACCTGTGGATTGAGCTTCGCAGGCGCCTGCAGTTGCACCAGGCTCAAAAGACGCTCATAAGTGGCAATTAGGTCGACGCTGCCTTGCGCCAGCCCAATGCCGAAAGGATGCAGTGCATCGAACTCGCCCGACCAAAGCCCTGGACCCAATCGCTCTAAGCAACCTAGCTCTGCTGCGGCCATCTCACCAAGAGAGATGACCTTCTCTTTGATCATCTCGTCACTGAAGGCTACTTGCCCCCCCCTACTCTCGATGTGATCCCAAGTATTGGACAGCACATAGGCCTCGATCTCAGAATAGAGGTCGGATGGTGCCGCAACGCGCGAAAGTGACTCCAGCCGAGCCAGTAGATCAGGATGAGCTGAGTCGCCATCGAAGCCAAGCGTCTTCTTTACCGAGACCCACATCTGCGGCCATTCCCCTTTCGAAGCATGACTTCTGACTATCTCCTCGAGATCATCAAAACAGCCCGCAAACGTCCATAGTTCCCGGAAATGACCTGCCAGAAGTGAGCGCGCCCAGTCGCGAAGAGTCAAGTCATCACATGTCAGCACCGGTCGCAGCAAGTTCAAGAAGCCGATATACCACTCGAGCTCTTCGGCACGCGTTCGCGGCTGCCAGCCAGCATCACGTCTACGTGCACCGAAGTCGAACGCAGAGAAAGACGTCCAGTGCGTCGCTTCGAACGCAGCATGGAACAGCTCGGCTGCGATCTCGCGATGCCTCTCGGTGCCCGACTCGAGTAGCTTGCTGACAAACGCACACCGCCGTTCTGGTCGCGCCAGCGTACCTGACAGGTGCAACGAGAACAGATGCCGCATCTGTCCAACTATGCTGTCCCTGTTCTCACCTGACTTCTCGCCCTCGGAGAACTTCAGCATGACCGTCGCAGCACGATCAAACTTATCGTCGTCGTAAGCTAGCTGGTGCAGCAGGCGCACGAACAACCTGAAGTTTCGGTTCTCGCGCGAGGCAAAGCCTGGCTTGGTTGCGGCGTTCTCGATCAGCTGCAGCACGGTCTCCGGGAATACCGGCGCTATGTATAGCAATGCAGACAGCGTGCCTTCGTTACACGATCCAATATCATGCAGCGGTCCGCCGGGGCTCACCCAACTATTTGCCATCCGAACCGCAGGCTCGAAATCGTGCAGGTATCCCAGTCGATGCGCACATGAGACGAAAAGTCGGAGGTTCTCTGGCTTTAGCAGCTCGGCATTGATTGCATCGACAGGGATGTTCTCCAGCGCACGCTTCGCCAAACGATTGGCAAGTGCATGAGGAAGAACTGCTCTCCACTCACCACGACTCTGCGCGAGCTGACGACGCATCAACTCAGCCTGAGCCCGATGCAGACCACGACGATCGAGGCCAACGATGGCACTTAGGACGCCAAGCTCATCATTGAACTCGGACGAGGAGACATTGAAGGAATAGACGAGCGATAGCGCTTCAGCGCATTCCAGAAGTTCATTGGACGCTCCTTTTCGTTGACTGAACAACCTATGGAAAAGGTCCTCGTCGGAGAAGTTTGTCAACGTCTCATCTGCATCTACCCGGCTGGCCAGCGCGATCGCGATGCGCGAATTGCCGCCGGAAAATTCGGCGATTTTGCCCGCGTTCAACTTCCCGATGTCTGGGTGCCGCCGCTGGATCAGCATCGAGACCGTCTCCTCGCTGCACGGCTCGAGGTGGATCACTTCGGTTTCCTCAGGACGATCGTCCGAGATGTCGTACTCGATTGTCAGAAGGCTGAGCATCGCGCTACTTGCGGAGACCTGCTTCTGCAACTGCCGATGCACGTCTGGCGGGCAGTTGTCCAGCACCAATTGAACCGCATGATCGTTAGCAACGATGTATGAAACTAGCTCGGATGCCGTCGGTGTCAAGTTCTCACCCAGGTCGGCGTAGATTGCGCTAGCTGGTGACAAGGCCTCCTCACCAACGTTCGCCTCAAACAGGGCCTGCGCGAATCGCGTCTTCCCCACTCCGGAGAGGCCGGTGATGCGCACCGCACTACCGCGGCGGCGCAACCGTTCTCGAGCTAGATGTATACCCTCAGAAACAGGCATAGGAGTCTTTGCGCTCGAGTTCGCGTCAATCACGCAGGGGTGGTCATCAACAAGGAATGCGTCGTTCTGGGCTGGGGGAGTAGCTGCCCACCTCCCGAAAGGCCTCCAGCCGGACAAGGGGCGGCCGAGGCGCGCACGAACCCACAGCGCAACGCTTGGATGCCGCCGTAGCCAAGTCGCCAATCGATCTCGACCATAAAAGTCAACGCGCAGAGACGCTTTTCCAGGAAGGGTCTCCGCGACCGCCTCCATCGCCCGCACTCGACTCGCCAACATGCTGTCTGAACAATCGTCCTTGCCACTAACGATAATGTAGGCACCATTTCGATCGGCAAGATCTGCAAGTACGAGCTTTGGGGTGCCACCCTCCAACATCTCGTCCCTGCATGCCGCCGCACCCATAGCATGCTTCTTGACCTGGAAACCGCAGATCCCACGAGGAACAAAGCCGTCGTTGGACGGCAAGTCCATAGCCTCAATACGGACATCCAAACCGCCATCAGGTGCCTCCTGCGCACCTCCCCACATAACGCTCTTCGGCCGACGCCCCTGCTGGATTACCTCCGCTTCGCAAAGACGGGCAACCAATTCACGCAGATCGCCAGCACTGAGCGCTGTGATATCTACAGCATCAAGTTCAAAAAATCTCATGATTCCCTTCCCGCAATGATCGGGGCACGCGCATCAAGGCATTAAAGACGGCGCAAAGCAATTTGTCGCCTAGGTCAGACTGCCCAGAATTCTAGGAGCCTGGAAACTGTGGAAGGAGAACCTCCTGCTCCAGCGTCCCCGGATGCGTTTCCACATGAATGGCCAAGTCATTCCACCCGATGGATCGACAAGTTCGAGATATTGCGCTAGACACCGATTCAGCCGTTGGCTTGAGAGCGTAACCGAGACCAATGAGCTCCCTGGGATCCATCAACCACGGCTTCAGGGTGAACCCCGCCTCGGCGGCAGATCCTGCGATGACGGCGCCAATTCTCATCCCCCCCTCATCCAAGTCGCCGAAATGAAACGCCTGAGTTGTCTGGCAAGGAAGTGATTTCAAGATCAGCATGTAGACCTGTCTCCAGGATGGGGACGGCATACCACCGGTATAGAGCAGCACGAGGCCGACTTGATCAGATGCAGCTTCAGCAAACTCATGGAATGTCTGTCGATTCTCTATGGTGAGAACACGCCAACTCAACACGGCTGGATTCGGCACGAATCCAGTGATGTGGGCAGGAGCGAAGCCGAGATATGGATGAACCACTCCCACCACCGTAGTCGACGTAACAACCGTAAGCGGACCTGAGATCAGTACGGGCAATGGTTCCTTGTGCAGGCCTATGGCCGAGAAGACCTCGCTACTATCAAGTCCAGATGGTGCAATAGAGTTGAACCAAAGCAAATCGATCCATTTCACGATGCCCTCCACTCGCTTGCTGTCACCAAACATCATGGCCGAAACCCGGCGCAACAGTTCGTCCCTGACGACACCTCGCCTTGCTGAAATGAGTCTGATTGCATCCAGTATTTGCGCTACAGAAGCATCGGTAGCCTCTTGCCCGCGAACCTTATGGCCCAGCGACCAGCGCTCAATGACCTCGGTCAGTACGGGGAAAAGGCCGGTGTGAGTGTCCAGCATGGAACGGGCCTCTGATACGGAATCACGACGAAGTCGTGCGCCCAAGAAGTTCGCCAGCTTTGCGAGGTTCAGTACGGCAACGCCCGCAACATCTAGAGGCGGCTGCACCATCACCTTGGCCTTGATTTCGATGGCTCCAGAGCGCTCAGCCAGTTCAAGTTCGGAACGAAACGCTCTTGCATCCTCGATGCTGCGCAGGCTGAAGAACTCTGGGCATGATGACTCCGTCAGCCTGAGAGCTATTCGCTCATCCTTGCCACGACTCACTGCATTCTGGGAGCGATTGAAAATTGACGTAAGGAAGGCCCGGGCTATAGTCATGCAACGACCCCTTCCCCATGGGGCATTCGACTTGCTTCAACACGCTTGAGCTCCTCCTCGAAAAGCTCGGGATGCTTGCGCCAGTTATCGGAATCCAGAATTACATGACCATCGTCATCAATGCGTACGTGTTTGATGGAGATAAGATCGTCGTCACGGTACATCTCGATGTAGGTATCCACCGATTCGTTGATCTTACCCAAGGCATCGTCCGGTGCCGCGACGATGGGCTGAAGGCCCAATGCCTTCAGGTACTCAAAGACGGCACGGGTATTCACTGAGTCAATCTTGTCACCCAACTCATCGAAAATTATCAGCGACATGCCGCCTTGATCACCGCGCAACTTTCCCAATGCGCGCGCCATCGACGCTGCAGCAACGATGAAAAGAGGCGCGCGGTGCTCGCCCCCGGAACCCTTGTCCATGCGCTTTGAGAAGTCGGTCACCGTCACACCATTGCTGCGAACGTCAATCTCGAAGTTGAAGAAATTGCGATAGTCCTCCAGAAGCCTGTTGGCCTCTGCATCCTTTCCCTCAAGCATCGCCCTGAACTCAGGAGGAGCATCCACCTGTCCAGAGAAGATATCCCCCTCCGGTCCCGCACCAGCCACCTTCAGTATGAATTTGTACAGCGACTCATGATCTTTATTGAGATTGGTGACGAAGTGATACTTCTCGTTGTTCGAGAATGGCGGCAAGCGCTCCATCGTACTGTTCAGCTCATTGAGCGTGCTGCGCATGCTGGCGAAGTGGTCGCTCAGGCGGGCGGCGATCTGCACCTTGAACGTTTGCTCTGCCGCTTCTGCAGCTTCCGCGGAAAGCACTTGGTAGTGATGGAGCTCGGATTCCTCTAGCCGTTGCTTCTCCTGAGCCATCGTCTCGCACATGGCACCCAAGTCGCCCACCGCGATATCCATCTGCGGATCGAATTGGTTTGCGTATGTAGACATGTCACTTGCCAAGGCCTGCACCTGGGAAGACAGCTGATTGCCACTTCTAACCGTAGCGTCACTAATCTTCGCCACAATCGTATGCAGCGATAGGCCGGAACCATCAAACTCATCGCGTTTTGTTTCGAACCACTCATCACCCACGTATTCATTGCGGCGACTGAGAGCCGCCTTTGAGCAGATTCCGTTGGTTCTATCCGCAAGCTCGTCTAGCCGTCTCTGTGCTTGCCGGAAAGCCTCACCATGAGTTCCGACGTCTCTGCTGCTTTCTTCCAGCTTCGACTGTGCTGCCAGGGCAGCTCGCCTTGCCTCTGTGATGAGCAGCTGACGAGCAAGGAGATCAGGTGCGCTTGCGATCTCTTGCATCGCCGCCTTTGCATCAAGCGCGGATTGCTCCTGAATGTGCGAGTTCAGCCATCTTTCAATGTCCTGGATACGTCCTTCAAGTCCCACCAACTTCTCAAGGGCTTCAACCAACTGGCGCGACCGGTTCGCCTCCTGCTCGCATTCGGCTGCGTTCTGCCCCAAAGTGCTGCGCTGCTGCCGAAGCACCGCCAGGCGATGGCTCGCATCTTGGCGTCCCAACACCAGTTCCGTTGCAGACAAGGGGCGTCGACGGCCGAAATCAGCACGTCCAGCCTGCTCGCCAGTACGGGTGAAGCCCTCTGGGCTATCCGTGGTGACGCGCTCCAATCGCTCCAGCCGGCCGAGTCGAAGACGGATATAGTCCACCGCCACTTGATTGTCACCCGCGATCAGGTGCGCGAGACCCATTGGCGGAACCACACCCATATCCGCCTTCGACTTCACCGGGTTCACCAACAGTACTGAATCCGGCTTTGTATCCCACGGAATCTTGTTGAAAACGGACAAGGCATCCTCAAACTTGCCGCTACGGACAACCAGGGCAGTGCGCGAACGACCAAGGAATCCCTCGATTACGGGTGCCCAGTCGGCATCTGTGACTGTAACCAAATCGCAGACGGGCGTGCACAGAAGTCCTTTGTCTCCAAGTATGTTCACAACTGCTTGGACGGCCGGCGGGAGTTCCGCTTTGCCTTCCTGGATGCGTTTGATCTGCTCGTTAGCGATCCTAAGTTCATTTCCAAGCTTGGACAGCCTCTGCTCGTCATGGTCTAGCTGACGCCGTGCCGACTGGATGATCGGAGCAACCCGCATGCTGGACTCGCGCAATGCTGCCGAGGCCTGCGAAACGTCAAGCACAAGCGCATCGGATACGGATGTACTGGAAACCGCATCAAGAAGCTCAACCCACGGCATCGCCAGATGCTGCCAGCCTCCGAGATCGGGTTTCACGCGGTTGGCCTTCTCGAAGCCCGCCACCACCTCGCGAATGGCCTGGGCCACGTTGGTTTTGATAGGTCTAAGTGATCTCTCTCGTTCGCTGGCCAGGTCACGGGCGGCACTGATCGCCGGATCTGCTGCTGATTGAAGCTCTAGTTCGATGTACACGCCGTTGAGTCGATCATGCTCCGCCTTGGCGCTGTCGACTGCATTCTGCGCTGCCTGATGCCTGTCCCGCGCTTCATGCAGCGTAGTTTGTGCCGCATCAACAGCATCCATGTGTTGTTCACGCTCATAGTCATCCAACAGCGCCCTATAGGTCGCTGCGTGCATCCGAGTCTGAGTAGCCTTATGACCGGCTGCGATCAAGCTTTTGACGTTCTCAAGCCTGTCCAGTGTTTCCAGAACCTTGGCTTGAAGCGAGCGCAGATTGTCGAGCTGGGAGCGGAAGTTCTTGAGCTCGATAGGATAGGCATCGACAATGTAATTTCGAACAAAGCTGCTGGTGTCAGGAACTTTCTGCAGATTAAGCGCATTCTTCATCGCTCGCCGAAAAGCTCTCGGGTCGATGCTGCCCCCTCCTTTGGGGCGCAAGGCGAACAACATTGCTTCAACCTGCTTCTCCGCCGACGGAGGCACTGCGAGCCTACCATTCACGCGACTGACTGCGTCCTCCATCAGCTTATTGAACGTTCCCCAGGCCAACGGCAAAAGTTCCGCCTCGGCGTTCGCTTCAAGATGATCATCTAACGCGAGCGCAACCCCTTGGACCACATAGCGCCCGTAGACGTGCAGCTTTGGGTCGCCCACTGACGCGCCCAGGGCCAGGCCAACCGAAACCGGCGGCAATTCGCCCTCAGTGTCGCGAAACACCATGGTCAAATAGGACGTCGCATTCTCACGAATATGCTCGTCACCGCGATAGTAGCCGAGGCAGTATTCGCGCACTGAACGCCCTCGAGTGCCTGATACCCCCCCTGACTGCGCATTGAGATCGATTTGATTCTGATCCCCTCCGTACAAGACGATCTGCATCGCATCCAGAATCGCAGATTTTCCAGATCCGTTAGGCGCCACAATGCCTGTTGCAGGGCTAAAGCTCAGGGTTTCGGCACGGAATAGGAAAAACTGTACCAAGTGAAATTTCTCAAGCAGATACATCGCCATCCTCCGTGACTTCATTCATTGCGTCGAAAGTAGCCGCATCCCCCTCACCTGCCACTTCCTTACGGAAGGATTCCAGATGGCTCA
Source organism: Stenotrophomonas sp. 86428_Sma (assembly GCF_056481585.1). Classification (NCBI taxonomy): domain Bacteria; kingdom Pseudomonadati; phylum Pseudomonadota; class Gammaproteobacteria; order Lysobacterales; family Lysobacteraceae; genus Stenotrophomonas; species Stenotrophomonas sp. 86428_Sma. The sequence goes on along the minus strand of NZ_CM151156.1, from coordinate 2,454,948 downwards.
AGTATTCCTTCCGCAGCAGATCTCCGATCGCGGGATGGATGCGAACCTTCGCGAGCTGATTCCGTACATCGTCCTTGTCCTCAAAGGCAGCAATCCCCCAGCGCTTGAACTTGGTCATCAAAGAGCGGAAGTCCCCAGGCGAGGGAAAGTCCCTGCCCGTTTCCTTCTCGTAGTGCTCTTGCAAGTCAGGCAAATCGACGAAAGTTTCGCCATTTGGCTCTTCGCGCCCCTCGAAACGGACGCGATGATGAACGCCGGCGAGCACCAACAGCAGCAGGGTTTCGTCCTTGCTGGCTCGCTGTTGGGTCAGTACGTGCACGGGCCGCGCCACGATGTACTGGTAGTTGGTGTCGTGCAACAGCTCGATGCCAAGGGGACGAACTGCCTGCTCAAAGTCATTGATATTTCGGCTGACAATGCCGTAATCCTTCCGGGTCGCCCGGTCAGAGGCGGACAAGACCTGATGGGTTACTAGCCGATAGGCCGCCTGCTCGTAGTCCTGCTCTTCGTACATAGTGTCGCGGCTAAGCGCCTTTTCCCAGTGGCGTGCCATGTCATTTCACCTTGGTGATGTAGAAGTCCGGCATGTCCAAATACGGCCCGGCAATTCGTTCATCACCGGCGCTTTGGAAGCGATATCCAGGTAGTCGCTTTGAAATTCCTTCATGGTGCTTCTTTCCGAGGCCTGTCATTGCTTCCTGTGCGTAGGTGGACAGCGTCTGCACCATTCGAAATTGCTTGATACCGGTGATGGGAAGCTGAGACGCCCGGATCTGCCTACCTCCTCCCATGACACCCTGCAAGTACACCCTCACCTCTGTTGGCATGGCGGTACGCGCATCACGCGCACGCCTGTGCAGGTTCATCCGCGCCTCCTGCTCGGCTGTCATCTGCCGCGGAGAATCCGCGGTCCTGGGAATGGGCGGACGGGCGATGCGTGGTTGAAACAGGAGTTCACCGGAAAGCAATGCTCCGGGCCCAACGGGCATGGAGGCGTCGAAGTTCTCCGCAGCATTGACTCCGGCGATAGCCTTTTTGATCCGTCTCTCGAGCTGGCCCGGCGCGCGAAGCTGGTACTCGATCATGGCCAGCATGCGACGCTCGATATGGCGCTGATCCTGGCCCAAGCGATCGAAGTAGTCTTGCAGACGATAGACATTGCTCAATCGCCTGATCGCCTTCTCATAGACAGCCTCAGCCGTGCCTTTATCACCTTTGTAGCGTCGCTCGGCCAACCACACGATGATCCGTTCCCGATGATCCCCGTAATGGATTTCCTGAGTTAGGCTCAACACCTGCGCCTTTCGTGCGAGGGGGTGATCGGCGCCAGCCAAGTCCGCATAGTCAGCCATGACGTGCTTGGAAATGTAGTCTTCAAACAACCGACGGATAGCCGCCCCGGGGGTCGCGGACTTGAATATCTCGCGCTGCAGGGTACGCACGTTCAGACTCATGGCGGCAATCCCGGACAGAAGCGCATGGGCGCTGTCGCCGGCGTTTACGAAGTCGTCACCGTAGACATTGCTTGCAGGATCAAGCACCCGACGTAATGTGTCTTCAATGGAACGCATCTTCGCGCCCACCATCGCCGGCGTGTCTTCTGTGAAGACCTGCAAGGTGGCAAGGAAACGGCTTACCTCAGCAGTCATGGACAGAGTGCGCGTGAGTCCCACCTGCTCTTCTTCGAACCAGCCATTCTCCGTGAGATGGCTCAAGTACATGTTGGCGCGAATGTTGAGCGGAGTGAGCTGGCCTACCCCCTCTTCTGCCTGCCAAGCGTCATCGTGTTCGAGGTAGTTCTCGATGAACTGCGTCAACTGCCGCCGTTCCCAGCCGGTCGCCGGGGGAACCTCAGCCTCTGGCCCGAAGAATTCTTCGTACAGACCCAAGAGCAGCCGCCAGTAGTTCTCCCGATTTGCCGAGGCCAATGGGCGAAAGAGTTGCGATGGCAGTACCTCAAACAGAGAGCTGGACACTGTGCAACTCCACAGAAGTTGGGCTATCTACTTCACATTAGCATAAACGCTAACATATCATAAACGCTAACTTAGCATCAATGCTAAGCTGCGTGTCATCTGACCCCGGCCCAGCCCCATGCCCCGCCCCCGCCCCAATCCAAACAAAAGTCCGGAAACACTTCGAGCCATCGAAACGCTGCTCCTCTGGGAGGGGCAAGTCACCAATGAGCGAGTACGCCAAGTGTTTGATCTGCATATCACCACGGTAAGTCGATTGCTAACCCAATATGCTGAACTCAATGGAGGCGGCCTTGAGTACCGAAGCCATGTGCGCGGATACGTGGCGATGTCTGGCTTCAGACCCCTCCTAACCGAAGGGCTGATCGAAGAGTACCTTGCGTTTGAGCGCCCCCAGGAAGCTACAGGCTTTATCGAGAGCTCCCAGCTTATCCTCGGCGGCGTTGAACGACGCCACTTCGCACTGCTTAATCGTGCCTGCAGAGAGGGCAAGGGGCTCGTTGGCGAGCACCGGTCCATGCGCAACCCAGCACCTCGCACCAAACGACTGTTCCCTCATGCGCTGGTGCAGGCAGGCAGGCGCTGGCATGTTCGCGCATTTGTCATCGCCGAGGACGAGGCGGAAGCCGGACGCTTCCTGGACCTGTCTATAAATCGGCTGAGCGGCTTGAAACAGCTGGCTGATCCTCGGCCAGAGCGGGCCGAGCCTAGCCAGGACGCCGCCTGGCAGACACAGGTAGAGCTGTCGATCGTCCCCCATCCGCATCTGACACCAGATCAGAAGGATATGGTGCGTATCGAGTATTTCGGAGGTAAGGCAGCCTACAGGTTAAGAACCCGTGCCGCACTACTCCAATACCGACTACATGAACTGCGCTGCGCCACCGATGCAGAGAAGGAGCCGCCGAACGAATTTCACCTCTGCGTCGACGATCCAACCGCGATCCAACCGTGGCTATTTGGCGAGCTGAATTAGCGGATGGCATGATCGTAGCCAAACTTGAGGCCCGGCACGGATACCGCGCTACCCCTGCCTGGGTAGCTACCCTACATAGGAACCGTATCAGATGGACGCCATTGGCATTCAAAGCCAATTCTCCGTCTGTACCTCAATGATCAGGTCGATGAGCCGTGCCCTCGTGTCCCTATCGATCGAGCGCCAAATGCAAACTACCGCCCCAGCTGCGGCATGGTCCGGGGCATTCAACTCTAGCCCTTCGCTTACTCGGCATTGAGGTGACCAATCCCTACCTAGGCGATTACTGATTGCCCACTTCATAAACTCATGGCACTCTGGGTTGGCATCATTCTGGTCACAGGGGGCCAGGTATGGGCAGTCTGCATCAAATCCACAGTCGCAACGGCCGTATCGGTGCCGGAACCGATACGAAGCCAGAGGATATCGACGCTATCGTCACGGCGCTTCGTAAGGACGGGCGTGGTCATTTGCTGCTTTACTTTCACGGGGGCCTGGTCGACAAGGCCGCGGGTATCGGTATTGCCCAGCGACTTGAGGGGCGCTTTTCTCAATCGGCCTATCCGGTTTTTTCCGTGTGGGAGTCGGGTTTCGTTGAAACGATCCGCAACAACCTGCGCGAGCTGCCGGATGAGCCGGTATTCAAGAATCTGGTGCGCAAGGCGCTAGAGTACGCGCTCCGCCGCTTGGGAGGTAGCAACGGCGCCCGGACCATCACGCCGGGCAACGTCGATGCAGGGAAGGTCCGCCAGGCAGTTGATACATATTGGAGCGATCCCAGTCGCAATCACGTGCCCTACCGTGATTTCAAACCTGTAGTGGGGCCCTCAGGTGCGCGTGCGGCGAGTGCGCTGATCGACGACGCCGAGATCGAAGCCGACTTGCAAACCGACAGCGAGTTTGTGGTCGCCATGCAAACCCTGCCAACCGCGTTAGACGAAGCACGCGATGCATTCATCGGGGGCGGAGCGAGCGTTCGAGATACCCCGTTCTCGCAGGCGGTATCAACGCAGGTCGCCGGGGTCGAGGGAGGCCGCGGGTTGATCGTCTGGTTCAAAGTTTCCCTTCTGGTGAAGCGCATCCTGCAGGGTGTTCTGCGTCGGTACGCGGATCAACGCGATCACGGCCTGTATGCAACGGTCGTAGAGGAAGTGTTGCGTGGTGTTCATTTTGGTGGCAGTGGACTCAATGAATGGGGCAAGGCACTCCAGTGGAACCGCATGAAGCAGGACTCACTCGATGCGTTCGGCGACGGCTCCGACCTGTATGCCGGAACTGCGCTGCTGGAGCGGCTGCGTGCCGCCCATGCCTCTGAAGGGCTGCTATCGAGGATCACTCTAGTCGGCCACAGCACTGGCGCCGTCTACATCGCCAATTGGCTTGACAAGGCATCAGAGCTTCTGCCGGCCGAGATTGCATTCGACGTCGTGTTCCTGGCGCCCGCCATCACCTACGAGCGCTTTGCCGCCACGATCACCCAACATGGCGATCGCATCCGTCACTTCCGCTTGTTTGGCATGCGCGATGAATTCGAACGGGACGATCAGGTCGTCGGAGACGACTCTAAATTTCCCAATGGGCAGGACTGGAAGCGCTTCATCTATCCCAGCTCCCTCCTCTATCTGGTGTCGGGTGTCCTCGAATCGCGCCCAAATTCCGACGGAACGCTCGTCGACGAACCGGACATGCCGCTGCTGGGCATGGAACGCTTCTTCGCTTGGCACCACATCTACTCAGATAGCAAGTTTCCCGAAATAGGTGCAGTCCGCGCGTGGCTCGGAGCTGCACCGAACCGTACGATCTGGTCCAAGTCCCAAGGACAGACAGCAGGCTTGAACAGCACAAGCATTGATCACGGAGCTTTCGACGACGACGAAGATACGCTGCTCAGCGTTGAGAGCCTCCTCGGCGGATGCTGACATCTTCGAGAGCACGCCAAAGGTGCCCTTGTGTACGCAACAGGGAGAGATGTGGACATGCCGCGAGATGATCACTACGCGATCGTGCTGACAATTAACCGTTATCCCGGCCTGAGTGACCTCCATGGACCTGAGAACGATGGCGAAGAGTTCCGGCAATGGCTCCTCGATCCGGAGTACGGCGACCTGGACACCCGACGTATCCAAGTCATACGGTCGCAGGATTATGGCGTGGCAGCGACCCCGGACGACGCAAACCCGACCGAGAAGGAGCTCAAGAAGGCGCTTAATCTATGGCTGCGCACCCCGAACGGATGGCATGACCGCATTGGACAGCGCTTGTATCTGTTCTTCGCCGGACACGGGTTCACAGCCGGTTCGGCGATTCACGACCCGGCACTATTCTCGGCCGTCGCGCAAAACGGCGACACGGCGCATATCGCCGTCCTGCGTTATGCGTCGAAAATCGCCAACGCGGGTTTCTTTGATGAAATCATCCTGGTAACGGACTGCTGCCAGGACGTACTCAAGGCGAGCCAGGTGCTCGAGCCGACTTGGACCCCGCCGGACCGGCAACGAACGGCACACGTCCGATTGTTCCAGGCGTATGGAGCGCCGCGGGGACGTCAGTCCTTTGAGCGCAACATTGGCCCGGCCGGGCAGTCTCGCGGCCTGTTCACTAGCGTCCTACTGGACGCGCTGCGCAGCGCACCGCCTGACGCCGACGGATGGGTGACGGATCGCGCCGTCGCGGACTACTTCCAGGTGCTATGGGCCGATCGCTACGAACAGGAAACCGGATACACGCCACCACTGACTCCCGCAACGAAGCGGATTCGAATATATCAGCGCCCGGCGTCGGCGCCAGCTTCCGCGCTCCCACGCCGGGTTGCCGTCGACCTGAGCCGCATCATTGCTAAATTCGCGGCCATCGACCGGCAACCGGATCCTGACATCTCACCTTACCCACCCGCGCCGCCCACCGACATGACGCCAAATGGGCAGCTACGCAGTAGCCAGCTTCGCCAGCTCGAGCATCCCATCGTGGAGCTGACCCCGGGTCTGCATCTCGTCGTTACACCAGGGAATCTACCCGACGTCGCCTTCGAGGTTCCCTACCCGGTGCTGCCAGCTGCAGGCAACACCCCTCCCGTTGCTGCACCTATCGACATGCCCGCTTTGCGAACCGACGAGGTTGCAGCGCAGCCGGTGGTGTTGAGGACGGACAATCCCAACGCGCAGATCACGGTGCTCGATGCTAGCTACGCTCGTGTCAGCATCGGTACGGGAGTGGTCTCGCTGTCCTTAGCTCCGGGACTCTACAAAGCCCTGGTGCACGTCGGGGCCGAATCGGCGCAATCGCTGTTCGTTGTTGCGGATGCGCCCCTCGACCAGCGGTTGCCCGGGCCCGAATTTTCCGCGGCTGCGCCCGTCATCGGCACGTCAACCACGCACCAAAATCAGTCCCTTCATGCCGCTGAATACTCGATGATTCCGACGGAGCCAAGCCGCGATCTCAGCGAAATCGGTGAGGTCTTTGTCTTCGCGCGCGACTCCAGTTTCAGTCCCGACGGCTCTCTAAACCCCGCGCCACCGTGGCGGCAGTGGCACCTCAGTTCCCTTGTAGGGGCAACCTTGGAGGAGCGCCTCATCCACAGTGGTACGGACGACAGGCTCGGCTACGCCTACCTCAAATTAGCAGCAACAGCTGGCAGCCTCGCACTGCGAACGGCCAGCCCTTGGGACGAGTCGAATGAAGACGGACTGGTCGTCCCGGTGATTAAGGGGTGGCGTACCGAGATCTACCTTGACTGTACCTCAGCTCCGCCAACCCCTCCGATGGTGGACACTCAGGGCGCACGAATGCTCGACTTGGCGACTGCCTCCATCCATCTGGTCCGGATGGGAAGTGCGTCACTGCTGTTCGATCCGATCGGGCTTGCGACGGAGGCGGCGCGAGCGCAGCTTACAGTCGGCCGGGAGGTGGCGGTGCCATCAACCGAGCAAGCAATGGCCAGCCCGATGTGGGCCTTGTACGCGGCCCTCGCTGCCTTCCAGCGGGGCGGGCAGCACATCGATACCGTTGGACAATGCGTTGCAGCCGTTCCTAAGGAAATCAGGGAGGGTCTATCCGATTTTGCGGTGCTCGCGCAATGGCTAGGCCTATCGAACGTGGCCCATCCGCTCCGTAACCCACCCGCGCTGGCGGCCTCATGGAGCCTTGCCTCAAAGCTGGAGGCGCGAGGCGGACTGGCCTCCGAACTGTTCGAGGAGATCGGCCAATGGCGGTCCGGTGGGAGTCTATGGACTCTCTGGCAGCGTTCAGTTGATGACCGCTGGTTGTTGCGAAATCGGCTTTCTGACCAGGCTATGGGCACTCTGAAGGGTAATGCACAGGGGATTGACGACGCGGCAACCCCGCAAGTGCTCGCCCCCGCCTGGTCACTGGACACCTGGGTTCCGGTCGAAGACGGCCTGAGGTGTCCTAATCCCACCCATAGCCCCTTCCAGCAAGCACTCCGTCGGCGTCTTCTGGATGCGCTGGCTGAGCGCCACACCGATGCCGACAGCGGCGCCTTCACCACTGTGTCGCTGCCACCCGAGTCCGATGTCTTCGCCTTGGCAGCGGAGCTCATGCTGTCGCCGATATACGCCATGGCCGCCTATAGCAAGCTGTATGCGGAAGCCCGCCGCCAATCCGACCTGGGCCCTCTCATCGAGTGGGTAACGGTGAACGGAGATGAACCCGACCCAGACTCGACAGCCACCAAGTCGAAGCGCAGCACTCACCTGCAATCAATGGACGACTACTGAGAGGCGAATCGTAAGCGCGGCCTTCACGCGAACCCCATCCAAGTATTCTTAGCGGTGTCTAGGCAAAGTTGTCCCAAGTCACTGCCGACCTGCGTTGCCAGCCCGAAGCGGTTATAGGTCAAGAATCTAGATGAGGTGCGACGCCCGGCCTACAGGATGACATCCTCCCGCGTGTTAGGCGGCTCTCAAGTAGCGCCATTTCTTGGTGGTCCTTGTGCCTTCGCTGTGGCAGTTTGCGATTCGGACCTCACACTACTCACATAGAATGCTGAAATGCCGGTAAGCGCCAATCTCGCCTACGACCTTCTCAAGACCGTGAGCAAACTGGAATTCCAGCTCCGACGGCACGGGGACTTCTTCCGGAAAGACCGGACGGGGCAACCGACGTCCGACGTGGCTTGGCGCAAGGTGCAAGAGCGCGTCCGAAAGTTGGGCGACGATTTCGCGTCAGAGGTTCCTGAGTCGGCGCGTGCGCGCCTTCTCTGTCAACGCGATGAGCGCCCCATGAAGCAGATGATTATTGAAGAGAACGGGAACTTGGTGGCCCGCTTTTGCCCCTGCCCATTGGATGCCGAATCGGATGCGGTCGCGCTGGTGGAAGCCATGCGGCAAGTCCGCAACAACCTCTTCCATGGTGGCAAAGAAGATTCGGAAGTGGATCCGTACGAAGAAGACAACGATTGGGTCTACGCCGCGACGCAGGTTGCGATTGCTCTCCAGCATGCGTTGTCTAACGGACGGCTCGACAATCGCGAATGAAACCACCTCACGAAACTCTCGGGACGGCCCTAGGCCGTTGACGAGCGTGCAGCAAGGGGCGACGCGGCGATTGGCATAGCGCTAGCTAAGGCGAGGGGTGCCGACTAAACGCAGCATTGGCCGGGGGCATTCATGGTAGGTCGGTCACATCAGATCCGTAATTCTGAGATCATCTGGGTCCGATCTTCTGAACCAGGCACGCTTGCGCGCCAAAGGCCGATGCTCGAATGATCGCGCACCTCGTCGAACTATCTCTCGCCCAAGGAGCTCAATAGCTGACTGCTTCCATGATCCTCTGGATGTAGTGACTAGTACGACCTTTTTCCCAGGGAACATGTTGCTCCTAACAAACTCCCAAGCCGGCGGCGCTGGGCAACCACGCCAGATGGGTGTTCCCAAATAGATAGCGTCATAGGGAGCTAGATCCATCCACGCGGGATTTATCCACGCGTCATCAAGACCCCCATCAGCCATAGCATTCACCCACCCGGCCAAGCCCAATGAGTAGTCAAATGCTTCGACAGCACGCAGATCGGCGTGTAACTGGTTCGCCAGATAACTAGAGGCTAAGGCGGTGTGCCCAGAGCGAGAGTAGTAGACCACCAGGGCATCGGGTAAAGGAGATCTCGATGGGGCCGGCGCCTTTAGCTTCTGAAGTTTCTCCAGCCTTCGTCGCGCTGCCCACACGACACAGCAATCAATCACCTTGATCCCAGCGGCAAGCGCGACGATGACTACGACGAGCTTGGTGATTAGCATCATTCAGTACTCTCCATCATGCACTCCCGCGTTACTTCTGTAGTCGCTCTGCGAGGTACTGCACTCAAGGACATTGCATGGTCGAACACCCGCGATCGTCGCCACCTACTATAGCGAGCGGCTAATAGTGAAGCTTCCGAACACCGGCGACTGGCGCTGGCCATAGAACTCCCGGGTGCTGTGGTAACGCGCCATTGCGAATCTCCAGCGCCCGCGCATCACCGCGATGCCGTAGCCGCCTTGGGCGACCACGTGGCGCTTGTCCACGCTGTGGCTGTTGCGGAAGGTATTGCCGTCCAGAGTGATGTCGCGGATTACCCATGCCGCGTCGGTGGTCGCAAACAAGTGCCAGGACCAGCCGCTGAGGCGGCCACCACGGGTCGGCGCGGTGTTCTCGCCGGCCGGGCGCAGCGGCGTGCTGCCGAAGTCGTCGGGCAGCTTCCAGCCGAAGCGCACTTCGCCACCGGCGTTGGCCTTGGTTTCCAGGTTGCCGATCGCACCGCCATAGTGACTGATCGCATCCCAGCCCCAGCCGCCGGCATTGACACTGGCATCGGCCGGCCAGCGGCGCATGCGCTCGTGGGTCAGCATGAACACCGGCTCGTTGTGCAGCTGGTTGTCCCAACCCTTGAACTTCTCGTCCCCTAGCGCGTCGTGCACGGCGTTCTGCACCTGCCTGCCCTGGGCCCAGGGCCCGACCACGCCCACGGCCAGCTGGGTGGTCTGCAGGCGGTCGCCGCTGCGTGCGTTGAAGCCGAAGCTGGCCAGCAGCACGCCGGCATACGGCCGGTCATCCTCGATCAGGTCGCGGCGGGTCGGGTCGGTGGGGGTGAAGATGGCCTGGCCGATGCTGAAGATCATGTTCTGCTGCTCGAACCTGCCGGGGTGCAGGCCTTCCAGGTACTGGTTCACCCAGCGCGCCATGCGCGGCAGGCACGGGTCGGCGGTGTAGTCGACCAGGTTCGGCGAGACCAGGGTCAGCTGCGCGCCGTTGGTATAGCCCTGGTCTTGGTGGCGGCCACCGAACAGGTCGTTGTCGACGCGGAAGCTGATCTGCGGCGGGTGATCGCGCATCGCGTCCGGGCCACATTGTTCGGCCGCCTGGGCCACCGGGGCTCGGGCAGCGGCCAGGAACACGAGTGCCGCCATCACAGACAACCGACTAAGCGCCAGTCTTTTCATGGGCTTGCTGCCATTTGACTCAATGTGAGGTTCAATTGAAGATCTAATGCGCTGTCGCAGTAGACCCGGAGGAAGGGGTTTGAGCCATACACCAGGCCATCAGCCGGCCGCACGCCAATTGCTTTCAAAGGCGGCGCATCCCTGCAGCAGTATCTAGCGCTCTTGGGCTCGCCAAGACGTTCGCCTGAGCAAGAGATCGTCCAGGCCCTCCCCTAGTGCCGCAACAGCCGGCGCCCCAGGTACTGACCTAGACTGAAGGGCACGTCACCTCGCTGCGAAGCAACGTCAGCCGCTCAAGATGGACGTTTCAGAATCACAGTCAGTTTGTTGATCTCTGACTGAGAGAATGGCCACCCCGCCAGCAACTCCGCATCATGTGAGGTGGGGCATATGCGCTCAGCGGGCTCGCCAGATGCGTCCAGGAATGACTCCGGTCGCAGCGAGTTTTGTGGAAGGCTCCCAATCGCAGGGCTAGCCTCCGTGCTGAGCACGGAGGCACCACCGCACTAGCTACTTACGCCGACCTATCCACGCCGAAATGGAGCTACGAAGCAATCTAATGGCCCAGACTGCGACAACCGACGCTCCGATGAGGCCTGTGACTGAGTCCAGCCACGTCACGTCCCAGATCATCCCCACGACAAGTGCAGTAATTGCGAGTGCCGTTACAGCGGTGTCCGTAGCGACGTGAAGATAGGCCGCACGAAGATTGGGACTCCTGCGCGCATCGGCCCCCTTCTCGTCAGCATGGCGCTCATGCGGAACGTGGCAGTGATCAACCGCAGCACCTTCGCGATGGTAGGCAGAATGTAGCCACCGCGCTGAGAATATATTTGTAATCAAACCCGCAACGGCGATGGCAAGCGCTTCTGAGTACTGAACAGCCTCTGGCGCATGGAGACGCTCCGTCGATTCATAGGCCATCGAAGCGGCAATCCAAAGCATGATCATCGCGCTTACGCTCGCCGCGATGAGCTCAACCGCTAGCACCCGAGCCGCGCGCTCTGGGCGGCTCTGATTCCGCTCAGCGTACCAAGCGATAGAAAGTGCGAACAGGAGTACCAGCACGTGAGAGCTCATGTGCCAGCCATCTGCGAGAAGAGCCATCGAGTTGAAGGCCCATCCTCCAGCAATTTCGACGGACATCATGACCGCAGTGAGAGTCGCGGCCTTCGTAATTGCCCGTGCGTTGCCGGTGCTCTGTACGCCCTGCAGAGTCCGCTCGTGCATTGCGTTGGGGGGAAGCAAGGACATGGTCGAAGACTCCAGGCTCTGAGCGAAAATGTATACGCCGGTGGCGTACTGTCAGGAAGTACCGCCCCTTGCATGCAAGGGGCGGCATTTACACTGCTTAGGAGAGAACGCCGCTGAGTCGTGCAGCATGCGCGGACAGCGCATCCATGAGCGGCGGGTTCAACACGTCGTACGGCTCCAGGGACAGAGCCTTCAGGCGGCTACGGACGCCGTCCATCTGTTCCGGCCTTGCGCCGCCGCCTTCGATGATCGAAGACACGAATGCGGCGAAGCGCGGTTCTTCCCAGCCCTTCTGTTCGGACAGTTCAACGTGAATGAAGTCCAGGCCGTAGAAGGCATGGGACTTGTTCTCGATGCGGCCAAACATGTGGACACCGCAGTCCTTGCACGCGTGGCGCTGGATGGTCGCAGCCGGATCGACAATCGCCAGCTTGTCGGCATTCGCCGTGATCGAAACGGTATCGCGGGGAACGACACCGACCACGGAGAAGATGGCGCCTTCCGGCTTCCAGCACTTGGTGCAACCACAGGCATGGTTGTGGGCCACATTGCTTGCGACGGAGATCTCAACCGGCTTGTCAGAGCACAGGCACTTCAGCGTGCCGCCCTTGAAGCCGGCGGTTCCGGCAACGACGCCGGAATCGACCGAGGGATGGATAGTTTGGTGTTGCATGGACTTAAACTCCTATTGTTGGAAGTGCAGCACCGGTTGCCCGGTGCTGCGGTGCATCAGTAGTTGATGACAGTACGAATGGACTTGCCTTCGTGCATGAGTTCGAAGGCTTCGTTGATTGCTTCCAGGCCCATCGTATGGGTCACGAACGGAGCCAGATCGATCTCACCCCGCATGGCGTCTTCGACCATGCCAGGCAGCTGGCTACGGCCCTTCACACCACCGAAGGCGCTGCCAATCCAGCGACGACCGGTCACGAGCTGGAACGGACGGGTGGAGATCTCCTGACCAGCACCGGCCACACCGATGACAACGCTCTGGCCCCAGCCGCGGTGTGCACACTCCAGCGCCGAACGCATCACATTGACGTTGCCGATGCACTCGAAGCTGTGATCGACGCCCCAGCCGGTCATCTCAACGATGACTTCTTGAACCGGACGGTCGTAATCCTTCGGGTTCACGAATTCGGTTGCGCCGAACTGCTTGGCCAACTCGAACTTGGACGGGTTGGTGTCCACTGCGATGATGCGACCAGCCTTCGCCTGACGAGCACCCTGGATCACCGCCAGGCCGATGCCACCGAGGCCGAACACGGCCACGCTGTCACCTTCCTGCACCTTGGCCGTGTTGTGCACCGCACCAATGCCAGTGGTGACACCGCAACCGAGCAGGCAGACGTGCTCCGGATTCGCTTCCGGATTGATCTTGGCCAGAGAGACTTCGGCCACGACGGTGTACTCGCTGAAGGTCGAGCAGCCCATGTAGTGATACAGCGGCTGGCCGTTGTAGCTGAAGCGGCTGGTGCCATCAGGCATCACACCCTTACCCTGGGTGGCGCGTACGGCAACGCACAGGTTGGTCTTGCCGCTCTTGCAGAACAGACACTCACCGCATTCTGCGGTGTACAGCGGGATGACGTGATCGCCGGGCTTCACACTGGTCACGCCCTCGCCCACTTCGACAACGATGCCGGCGCCTTCATGGCCCAGCACCACCGGGAACAGGCCTTCAGGGTCATTGCCCGACAGGGTGAATGCGTCGGTATGGCAGACACCAGTGCTGGTGATCTTCACCAGTACTTCGCCCTTCTTCGGCGGAGCAACATCGATTTCGACGATCTCGAGCGGTTGACCGGGACCGAATGCAACGGCTGCACGGGATTTCATGTGAGTTCTCCTTGGGTGTAACGAGATAAGTGCGACAACGGTCTTTGGGGCGAGCTTGATCAGTGGTACATCGGGCGCGCCGCCCCTGGCGCCGGCTCTAGAACGCGTTTCAATCAGGTCGAATGCGCCTACAGCATTCTTCTTGGCGAGCTGTTGGGACCAAGTATTGGACTTCGATGGATTGCTGTATATGGAACAGATTGGATTTCATAATTCCTTGCGTTGGAATTGTTGACTCGCAGCTCCGCCCCTGCGACGTCCCCCCGACCTGAGTAGTGGGCGGGTTTAGAATCCAGTGCTGATGGTATCTTTCTTCGCCGCCAACTGCGCGGCGTGCTGGGCGGGTGTTAGTCCGCCAAGCGCTCTTTTGGGCCTTTCTTCGTTGTAGTCGCGCCGCCAGCTTTCGATGCTGGTACGGGCATGAAGCAATGTCGGGAACCAGTGCTCGTTGAGGCATTCATCGCGTAAACGCCCGTTGAAAGACTCCACGTAAGCATTCTGGTTCGGTTTGCCCGGCTCGATCAGACGCAGGGCAACTCCCTTGTCGTGAGCCCAGGCCACCATCGCCTTACCGCAAAACTCCTTGCCGTTGTCTGTCCTGATCACTCGTGGCAAGCCGCGCTGCATGGCCAGTCTGTCCAGCACCCTGGACACACCTTGCCCGGAAATTGCCCGCTCCACTTCGATGGCAACAGCCTCGTGGGTGGCGTCGTCTACGATGGTCAGGCACTTGATCACCCGGCCTTCCGCGGTGCGGTCGAACACGAAGTCCATCGACCACACCTCATTGGCAGCGGACGGCCGCAGGAGGGGCTGGCGCTCGCCTACCGGCACCTTCTTACGCTTTCTGCGACGCACCTGCAGGCCCGCTTCCTGATACAAGCGCTCCACTCGCTTGTAGTTCACGACCAGCCCTTTCTGTCGCAGTTTCAAATGGATCATGCCCACCCCGTAGCGTCTGTGCCGATGCGCCAGCGCGGCGATCTGCTCGCGCAGCTCAACGTTGTGGTCGGCCCGAGGCTCATAGCGCAGCGCGCTAGCGCTCATCCGCACCACCTTCAGCGCCCGCCGCTCGCTCAACCCCTTCTCGACCATGCTCCGCACCAGCAGCCTGCGCGCCGGTGCGGTCACCACTTTTTTCGCAACGCATCCTTGATGACGTCGTTCTCGAAGACCTGTTCTGCCAGTAGCTTCTTCAGGCGTGTGTTCTCCGCCTCCAGGTCCTTGAGCCGCTTGGCGTCGGGCACGCTCATGCCGCCGAACTTGCTGCGCCACAGGTAGTACGAGGCCTCGCTGAAGCCGTGCTGGCGGCAGAGGTCCTTAATGGGCATGCCGGCCTCGGCTTCGCGTAGGAAGCCGATGATCTGCTCTTCGGAAAAACGCTTCTTCACGTCCAATCTCCTTGTCATTGAGGATTGGACTCCAAACCGCTTCGCTACTCAATCTCGGGGGGACGTCGCCTCAGCTCGCCCGCATCAATGCAACTTGAGGCGAGGCTCCGTACTCCGTCCCAATGCGTCTGCCAGCATGCGCGCAACCACCCGGCGTGTACCGAACAGGCTCCTCTGGTGCATGCGATACAGTGAGATGTAGAACATCCTGGCCAGCCAGCCCTCGACCTTGAATGACCCCATGAGGTTACCCATCAGCGTGCCAACGGCGCCCTCCCTCGACAGGGACACCAGCGATCCATAGTCTCGATAGGTGAAGCTGGGCAGCGGGCGTCCCTCGATACGGCGGGTAATCGCCTGCGCAAGGAAGTGAGCCTGCTGATGAGCGGCCTGTGCCCTGGGGGGAACGTTTGTACCGCTGTGTCCATTCGGGCAGGCTGCACAATCCCCGAATGCGAAGATGTTCGGATCCTGCGTTGTCTGCAGCGTTTCAGATACCTCGAGCTGGTTGATGCGATTGGTCTTTAGGTTCCCGAGGGATGCAAGGAAGACGGGAGCACGGATGCCCGCCGCCCATACCTTCAGCCTCGCAGCAACCTTGATGCCATTGGCGAGTTGCAGGCCCTCTTCATCCACTAGGGTCACAGCCGAGCCACACATGACACGAACGCCTTCATGTACAAGTCGCTCGGCGACCGGCAGGCTCACGCGCTCTGGCAGAGCTGGCAGCACTCGCGGACCAGCCTCGATAAGCGTGATTTTCAGATTCTCGGGAGAGATCTTGTCCAGCCCATAAGCGCTAAATTGCCTTGCAGCATCACGCAGCTCGGCCGCCAGCTCGACACCGGTGGCGCCGGCGCCGACGATCGCAACCTCCAGTGTTTCTGACTTGCCGCGCGCTTGCGCGCCCATGTACTCGCTCAGCAGCCGCTTCTGGAAAGCAATGGCGGCATCGGGATCGTCCAGGAACAGGCAATGATCCGCTGCACCGGGAGTTCCAAAGTCGTTCGTTCCGCTACCCACGCTGATCACCAGGGTGTCGTAGGAGATCGAGCGACGGGGCGCAATAACGTTGCCCTCCTCATCGTACAGTGGGGCAAGCTCGATCTTTCTGGACTTCTGATCCAAACCCGTCATCCGCCCCAACTGAAACTGGAAGTGATTCCAGCTAGCCTGGGCGAGATAGTTGAGCTCACTTTCTGCGGCATCCAACGCGCCTGAGGCAACCTCGTGAAGAAGTGGCTTCCACAGATGCGTCATCCGAGCATCGACAAGAGTGACTTTTGCTCGCCCTGAGCGCCCGAGCTTCCGGCCCAGCTGCGTAGCCAGCTCCAGCCCTCCGGCCCCACCACCAACAATGACAATACGATGCATTTTGATTCCCCAGGTATTTGAGTTGCCAGCGACGCCCACGAGCACTTCATGGCCCAGGCATCTAGACGTTGGTTAGTTCAGGACCTCAACGGAATGGAAGCGGAGCTGACCATCCCAATCCTTGTCGACGGCTACCTGCGCTCGTGCACGGCTTGCTTCGAGCGCTGCGAAGTCAATGTCAGCAATCGCCCACTCCTGATCGTCGGAGGTCGCTGCGAGCACGCCGTCACTGGGGAAGCCATGGTCCATCGGTGAGAGGATCATTGCCTCACCGGTGTTGACATCAAGCGCTTCACTCCAGTCGGCGACGCCAGCGGTGACCGCCTTTGCCACGAACATCCGATTCTCAAGCGCTCGCGCTCGGCACCCAACATCGACACGGGTGGCACCGGCGTCGGTGTCGGTGCAACTTGGCACCAACAGCAAGCGCACCCCTGCCTCCTGCTGGAGGCGAACAGGAAGCGGAAATTCGCTGTCATAGCAAACCGCAATCCCGACACGCTTTCCGTCCTGCTCAAACGCCGCGATGCGATCGCCAGGCTCGATGACAACTGCCTGCTTCTCGAAGCCAGTAAGCTGAAGCTTGTCCTGCCATCCGCTGCGACCATCAGCTGTGAACCACCAGGCACGGTTGCGATACATCCCATGGGATGTTGCGGTGAGGAACGTTCCTGCCTGGATGGTCATTCCCAGTTCGACAGCCAAGGTGCTATAGAGCTCACACCATGCGCTCTGATAGATCTGGAGCGACTCCAGGGTGGACCTCAGGCTAAGCTGAAGAGCTTCTGGAAGAGTCGAACCCAGTTCCAGCGACAGGTATTCCGGAAGTACTGCAAGCTCAACTCCTTGTTCCCGTGCGTCATTCAGAATTCGGCGCTGGCGCGCAGCGAACTCGGCAAAGGTCTTCGGACGACCGATCACGTACTTAGCTGCTGCAATCTTCATGTAACGTCCTCCAAGGAACGGAGCCAAAGTGAAAGTGTCTGCTCGGTTTCGTGCGTGGCCCCATGCTGCCGCCAAGGAAGAGCGACCTTCATCGCGCTCTGTTGTGCATACCCACGGCGAGTCCAGAAGCCTTCATTGCTTCGATATCCAGGTGGCCTAAGCGGATCAGTCTCCGACCGAACCACCGACGCGAAAGAAGACCACTTGAAGCCCTTTCGTCGGGCTTGCTCCTCTCTTCGATCAAAGAAGACGTGGCCCAAGCCAGCTCCTCTGTACTCCGGCCTCAGTACGGACTCCCCGCAGTAGAAGACTTCTTCTGGCCGGGGACCGTGCTCCTGGAAGGGACGAATGAAAGCGGCATCGGCGCTCAACAAAGGAAGGCCAGTCGATGCACCTACAACGTCCCTTCCATCCCTGGCCAGGACAACGATGCCCCCGTCAGACGTCGCATAATTGCGGAGGTAGTGACGCTCATAGTCCATGTCTCCTTCGTACAGGTAGGGATAGCTACTGAATATCTCGATCCGCAACTGAGCGACGCGATCGAGCCAGTCCTCGATTTCGGTGCCGACCAGTACCTCTACTCGCACGTTGGTAGCCATTTCAGGGCGCCTTGTGGACCTGGGAAATCCAGTCCTCCAGGTTGTAGTAGTTGGTGACGCGCGCAATCTTTCCATCACGGATGTCAAAGAACGCGCCACCGGGAAGAACATAGATCTGCCCTGCCGCTGCAGGGAGACCTTCGTCCGTGTGGTGGTAGAGTCCGTGCACCACGTACTCCGCGCCGGCACGCGCACCATCGCTGCTGTACATCACCACGATGTCGTGAAGCTGCTCGCTGTAGCAGGAATCCATGCGGCTCAGGAACGCGCGGAATGCGTCGATCCCTACTTCGCGACTCCCCTGATTTAGATCGTGCACAACGTCATCAGTGAGCATCGAGAGCATCGCGTCGCGATCACCGCGGTTGAATGCCTGGTAGTACTCTTCGATGTAGTTGAACTTGCTCATCAGGTTCTCCGGTCAGGTGAGGGTGTGGAGGAATTCTGGAGACCTGAAGAATTGTTGTATATGGAATTGATAGGATTTCATAATTCCCTGAAATGGAATAATATGAGCCCAACGACCATGGGGGCCTTGAGATGAACAGCGAGCTGGATCTTCTAAAGACGTTTAGGGCCGCGGCTGAGGCGCCGAGCTTTCGTGAGGCCGCTGTTCGACTGGGAAGCTCTCCTCAGGCCATCACCCGAGCGATACAGGCCCTTGAAAGTCATTACGGGGAGCTGTTGTTCCACCGAAGCACACGCCAGGTTCGCATCACGGCCTTTGGGGAGGATCTCTTACATCAGCTGCGGCCGGCGCTTGAGGGCTTAGACAAGCTGTGGCGCCCGCGAACCAAGGCGACGGCCTCACAGATTGTGGGCACAGTCCGAATTAGTGCCCCTCACAGCATGGGCTCCAGGGCAGTTCTTGCCGCCTTGGATACAGTGACCCAAAGTCACCCGGGAATTGTCTTGGACGTTCGCTTAAGCGATCGGGTTGCAGACGCTGTCGATGAAGGGATCGATGTCGGAATCCGCGTCGGCTTCATGCGTGATAGCAGATTCATTGCGAAGAAGGCAGGAGAGATGCGACTGCACATCGTTGGCTCCCCCGCACTTGTAGAGAGAATCGGAGCACCAGCGGAGACTAGCGAGCTCTCGCGGTTTCCACTGGTTGCATCGGTGGACATCAATACAGGCAGGCCCTGGCCCTGGTACCTGGCTGGAGGCGTACAGGTGGCGCCGACAGCACCGGTCTTCATTGCAGACAATGCCGACATGGAGATGGCAGGGGTCATTGCGGGCTTGGGGTTTGCCCAACTTGCTGATTACATGGCTGCCCCACTCATTCAGTCAGGTGTTCTGCAGCGTGTGATGGAAGAATTCGATCCTGCGCCGTGGGGCTTGTACGTCTATCGGCCTCAACGCGGCCCAGTCTCACCTCGCGTCAGAGTAGTTTTCGATGCACTCCATTCCGCCGTCGGAGCACTACCAAGCCTTACGCAGATGGCGCCCTCCCCCACCTCGGCCCTAACGCCATCCAAAGCAGGGAAGCGCTAATGCCGAGTCGCTTGGCCGCTCTCTGATACGGGATCTGGCCGCCATGAGCGCCAGGGACGCTCATGGTGGCCAAAAGAGCGTCGGGTCAACCCGCGCGGGCGAGTTCCTCAGCCAAGAAGGGGGCGGTACGGCTTCTCTTCACGCGAGCGACCTGTTTTGGAGTTCCTGCCGCCACGATCTGCCCGCCCGCATCACCGGCACCTGGACCCACGTCGATTACCCAATCCGCCTGAGCAACGGCACGCATGTCGTGCTCAATCATGACCACCGTATTGCCGGCATCAACGAGCCGCTGGAGCTGCACAAGCAGCCTATCCGCGTCCGAGGCATGGAGGCCCGTAGTGGGTTCATCCAGGACATACAGTGTCCGCCCGCGCTGGCTTCGTTGAAGCTCTGTGGCCAGCTTGATGCGCTGCGCTTCACCACCCGATAGCTCGGTAGCCGGCTGGCCCAGTCGAAGGTATCCAAGGCCAATCTCCTTCAGCAACTGAAGTGGGCGAGCGATCGCGTCCTCATCGCCAAAGAATTCACGTGCATCCTCGACAGTCATCCGCAGAACGTCTGCAATGTTCTTACCGTTCCAAAGCACCTTCAGCGTAGCTTCGTTGTATCGCGCACCGTGGCACGTTGGGCACGGTGCATAGACGCTAGGCATAAACAGCAGCTCGACGCTCACGAACCCCTCCCCTTCGCACGTCTCACAACGTCCCTTGGCCACGTTGAAGGAGAATCGACCTGCGTCGTAACGTCGACGCCGCGCATCTGGTGTTGCGGCAAACAGCTTTCGAACATGATCGAAAAGGCCGGTGTAAGTCGCGAGATTCGATCGCGGCGTCCGTCCGATTGGCTTCTGATCAACCTGGACGAGACGCTGAATAGCATCGACATCTCCGCCGAGGTGTCCCCCTGTCGTCTCGATGACGGTTGGCCCGTCTGCTGCCCCCGTTTCCACCGCGTCGTCTTCAGGCTCGTGTCCAATTTGAAGCATCATCAGCTCCGGCAACGCTTGGGCGACGAGGCTGGACTTGCCCGATCCCGAAATCCCGGTCACCGCGGTGAGGATGCCCAGAGGTATCTTCGCATCAATGCGCTTCAGGTTGTGACGCTGGATGCCCTGAAGTTCCAGCCAACCACTCGCTTGACGCTCTTGGCCACTAGGGGGCGGGACCTTGTCAAAGAGGTACAACGCGGTACGTGACTCGTCGATGTCACGAAGACCATCCGGCTCTCCGCTGTAGAGCACTTTGCCGCCCCGCTCTCCCGCCTCAGGCCCAACATCCACCAACCACTGGGCACGGCGCATCAGCTCCAGATCGTGCTCCACAACAAATACGGAATTACCACCGTCGCGGAGGCGGTCCAAGGCGTCATAGAGAGCCTGGCTGTCGGAGGGATGAAGACCTGCCGACGGCTCGTCCAACACGTACACCACGCCAAAGAGCAGCGAGCTCAACTGCGTGGCGAGTCTCAATCGCTGCAGCTCGCCAGCGGACAATGTCGGCGTAGCGCGATCCAAAGTTAGATAGCCAAGCCCAAGGCCACGCAACTGACTGATTCGGCTCATCACTCCACTAGCGAGGCGCTGCGCGGCCAGGCGCTTCTCCTCCGACAGCGCTGAGGTGCGGCGGACGTCAGGAGACACCGCGTGGACCGCCCGCCCACTGGCCGCCCTATCGGCGCGATCACGACGGGTGGCTTCCTTGTTCGCCTTGCCCCCGCCAGCATGAGCACTGAAGTCTCCTTGAGAAATGGGCTCGAGCAGGGAAGCCAGTTGGTCAAGAGGCATCTGCATGAATTGACCAATGTCCACACCCGCAAATGTCACTGACAGCGACTCTGCCTTAAGGCGCTTGCCATGGCAGGTGGGACAAAGCTTACCCTCCATGTATCGCGATACGCGGCGCCTCATCAGGGCACTTTGCGTGTTAGCAAACGTGTGCAGGACATACCTACGGGCGCCAGTGAAGGTTCCCATGTAGCTCGGCTCAGTTTTACGCTTCAGGGCCGCACGCGTCTCCGCCGGCGTGAACCCAGCATAGACCGGCACAGTGGGCGACTCCTCGGTAAACAGAATCCAATCGCGGTCTTTCTTGGGAAGGTCCTTCCAAGGCCTATCAATGTCGTAGCCCAGCGTCACCAGAATGTCGCGAAGGTTCTGCCCGTGCCATGCAGGTGGCCACGAAGCAATGGCACGCTCACGGATGCTCAGCTTTGGATCCGGCACCATGAGGGCCTCTGTCACCTCGTACACATGGCCAAGGCCATGGCAGGTCGCGCATGCGCCCTGGGGAGTATTGGGTGAGAAGTCCTCGGCATAAAGCATAGGCTGATCAGCCGGATATGCTCCCGCGCGGGAATACATCATACGAATGAGGCTGGATAGCGTGGTGACGCTACCCACCGAAGATCGCGCATTGCTGGCACCACGCTGCTGCTGCAGCGCTACTGCCGGCGGGAGTCCATCGATGGAGTCAACATCAGGGACGCCTGCCTGATCGATTAGGCGTCGAGCATAGGGAGCAACGGACTCAAAGTACCTCCTTTGAGCTTCCGCATAGATTGTCCCGAATGCAAGAGATGACTTCCCGGAACCGGATACACCGGAAAAGACGACCAGTGCGTTGCGAGGAATTGAGACATCAACGTCTCTAAGGTTGTTCTCACGCGCACCGCGCACCTCTACAAGGCCGCTTGCTGCGACACTGCAGGAAGCTTCACCGAATGTGGCGTTTGGCATGTGCATGTCTCTGTAGGTTGTAGACGTTAAGTTCAGCTGGATCACTGGCCCGAAGAGGGATCGGCTTCGGTTTGCGATGCCTCTTCATCCAAGGCTCGCTGCCATGCCTGTCTCTCAGCCAAGGCGCGCTCAGCTCCCCGATCAGTGGGCCGATACCAGTTCGGCCTCTCCACACCCTCCGGCAGGTACGTCTGTCCAGCTGCGTAGCCGTCTGGCTCATGATGCGCGTAGCGATATGCTTGTCGATACCCCATCTGCCTCATAAGCTTCGCTGGAGCATTCCGAAGATGCATGGGAACTGGTAATGATCCGTGCTCCTTGACGAAGGCCCTTGCTAGATCCCAAGCCGCATAGGACGCATTCGACTTGGGGGAGAGCGCCAGATAGGTCGCAGCCTGGGCCAAGACAATTTCACCTTCAGGAGAGCCAAGTCGCTCATACGCCTGCGCAGCGTGGATGGCCAAGTGCAGAGCGCCCGGATCAGCATTTCCGATATCTTCGCTTGCCATAACAATCATTCGACGTGTGACCTGGCTCACGTCCCCGCCCCCATCCAGAATGCGCGCTAGCCAGTAGAGGGAGGCGTCGGGATCAGAGCCACGCAGTGATTTGTGAAACGCGGAGAGCTGCCAATAGAACTCGTCCCCGCCCTTATCGAATCGACGCAGTGACGGGCTGGTGGAGCGCTTGGCAAACTCAAGATCCACCTCTTCCACCCGCTTCTCAGAGGCCGCAGTTGAGACCTGCTCGAGAAGATTCAGGAATCTGCGGCCATCACCATCAGCGAAGCCCTTCAGCAGCTGCAATGCGGGATCGGAGAGGTCAACGCCTCGCAAGTGAGGTCTGGCGCGTTCGTAGAGCTTCTCAAGATCTGCGTCAGACAGAGGCTCAAGTGTGTACACCTGCGCGCGCGAAAGCAGCGCCGAGTTAACGGCCAGTCCTGGATGCTCTGTGGTGCCGCCCACCAGCGTGAGTAGCCCTGATTCAACGTGAGGTAGCAGCGCATCCTGCTGGGCCTTGTTGAACCGGTGAATTTCGTCGACGAAAAGTACCGTGGAGCGACCGCGGACGTCGAGTTCGGCCCGCGCATCATCAATGGCCTGCCTGATGTCCTTTACCCCGGCGAGTACGGCGGAGATCGCAATGAAGTGACTGTCAGTCACCATCGCTGCGAGGCGCCCCAGGGTGGTCTTACCGACGCCCGGGGGCCCCCACATGATGAAGGAGTGCAGACTTCTTGCTTCAAAGGCAAGACGCAAAGGCTTCCCCGGCCCCAGCAGGTGTTGCTGCCCAACGAACTCGTCGAGAGACTTCGGTCGTAGCAGTTCGGCCAGTGGTGCCCTTGGTTTCGCTGTGAATAGATCTGCCAAGGTGTTCTCCTTCGGGAAGTCAGTTGCGAGTGTGCATTCAGAGCGTCTTGGCCCCTATTTCAGCTTCCCATCCAATGAGCCGCTTGTGGCATTGCTTGCTTTTTCACGGAGGATGATGCGAGCCCCTCTGTATCCAACGCTGTGATTCCATACCCAGCTCATTGCGACGCTCAGGCGATTTCGCACTCCGATAAGGAAGTAGATGTGAGCGAGCTTCCAGATCCACCATGCGATTCCTCCGCTCAGCTTTAGCTTCCCCATATCGATTACTGCAAGGCTGCGTCCAATCGTGGCGAGGTTGCCCTGGTGCCGGTACTTGAATGCAGCGGTCCTCCGCGCCCCTGTTATCAGCCCTTCAATCTGGCCCGCGACGTACTTGCCTTGCTGCTTGGCCGCCGGCGCGATTCCAGGAACGGTCTTTCCGTCCGCAGTGGCTGATGAAGCAGTGTCCCCGATCACGAAAATGTTGGGGGAACCAGGCACCGTTAGATCAGGGCCGACGATTGCGCGCCCCGCCCGATCTGATTCGGTGTCGAGCCAACGTGCGGCTGGAGACGCCTGAACTCCCGCTGCCCAGACGATTGTGGATGCCGCCAGCTTCTTGCCATTGAGCATCACCCCATCAGAGGCGCACTCGGTGACAGGGGCCCCCAACAAAACGGATACCCCAAGCTTCTCGAGGGCGCGCCTCGTGTACTCGGAGAGCTTTTCAGGAAAGACGGGGAGCAGCCGCGGACCCGCCTCAATGAGAAATACCCGGGTTTTGCTGGGATCAACTGACCGAAAGTCATCCTGCAGCGTGCCACGCGCCAGCTCCGCGATGGTTCCGGCAAGCTCGACACCTGTAGGCCCACCACCAATGATCACAAAGGTTTGAAGGGCCTCTCGAACCTCGGGATCATTGCAGAGCTCCGCTTGCTCGAACGCGCTCAAGATCCTGCCTCGAATGGTTGTTGCATCCTCCAGGCTCTTCAGGCCTGGAGCGTACTTCGACCATTCGTCATGCCCAAAGTAGGCATGTGTTGCTCCCGTAGCGAGCACAAGGGTGTCGTAAGGGTATCGAGTGCCGTCCTGAAGGATCACTTGGCGGGCAGCTTTATCCACACCCTCGACCTCCGCCATGAGGGTTCTGACCTCCGGGCGGTCACGGAACAGATAGCGGATCGGCCATGCGATCTCCGACGGTGACAGTGACGCACCAGCCACCTGGTAGAGCAGCGGCTGGAACAAGTGATAGTTCCGCCGGTCAATGATTGTTACATCGACATCCACTCCTTCAAGGTGCGTGGCGGCCTCCAGTCCGCCGAAGCCCGCCCCAACGATCACAACTTGATGACGATTTCTGGAGGTCTTGATCACGGCAGCACTCCTTGGTTAGGTGTTCAGCGCCGATGCGTGGTGCTTGAGATGATCGGCAATGAAGCTGGAGATGAAGTAGTAGCTATGGTCGTAACCATCGCGAAGGTTCAGCGAAAGCGGATGATTCACCTTGGCGCATGCATCTTGAAGCAGTTCGGGGCGGAGCTGATTCTGCAAGAAATCATCGCTGAGCCCTTGATCCACGAGCAGGGGCAGGCGCTCCTTTGCATCTGCAATCAGCTCCACGGCGTCATACTGCCGCCACTGCTCCTGATCTCCCCCCAAGTAGGCCGAAAACGCCTTCTGGCCCCAAGGAGCCTGGGTGGGTGCCACGATCGGAGAGAAGGCGGATACGCTGCGATAGCGACCTGGATTTCGCAAAGCGATGACCAAGGCACCGTGGCCGCCCATTGAGTGGCCGCTAATTGAGCGAGCCTGGCTAACAGGGAAGTTCTTCTCAACGAGAGCAGGCAGCTCACTTACAACGTAGTCATACATGCGGTAGTGGTCGGACCACGGTGCCTCGGTGGCATTGACGTAGAACCCCGCACCTTGGCCGAGATCGTAAGCTGGATCATCCGCGACGGACTCTCCGCGCGGACTTGTATCCGGAGCAACGATGGCAATGCCATGCTCAGCAGCGAGCTGCTGCACTGCAGACTTGGTGATGAAGTTCTGCTCTGTGCACGTCAGGCCAGAGAGCCAGTAGAGAACAGGTACCGGGCCGCTGGACGCCTGCGGAGGGAGATAGACTCCAAACTTCATGGTGCAACCAAGGCTGGATGATTCATGCTGGTAGACGTCCTGCCATCCACCGAAGCTTGCGTGACGCTCAATGCGTTCCATTGTTCTTTCCTCTGAGTTGAATTTGATAGGCCATCTATCGCGAATCGAATGTGGCCTTAAGCGAGGCTTTAGGCCTTGTCCTCGACTGCCGAGTCACCGTGTGCATGCCTGATCCTTCGGACAATCCACCAAATCAGCAGCAATACAGCGGGAACCAAGATCGCAGTGACGGTTGCTGCGATGTCATGCGTCCCAGGCAAACCCTTGAGCAGGTATGCGAGAAGACTCACGACGTAGTACGAGATGGCGGCCACCGACAAACCTTCCACCGTCTGCTGCAGGCGCAGCTGAACCTTCGCCCGTTCATTCATGGACGCCAGTAGGTCGCGGTTCTGCCGCTCGAGCTCAACATCAATCCACGACCGGAGGAGCGAGATCGAGCGCGTCAACTTGTCTGAGAGCTTCCCCTGTCGCTCCTTCACTGACTGGCAAGTTCGCATGGCCGGTGCAATCCTTCGATACAAGAAGTCCGCCCAGGTGCTATAGCCGGCAACTTGATCCTCCGCCAACGCATCCAGTCGCTCTTCAACAATTTCGTAGTAAGCCCGACTTGCACCAAACCTATAGAGATTTGCCGCGGCGTCCGCCTCCAACTCTGCAGCCAGGCTGGTCAAATCCGAGAGGAGCACGTCACTGTCACGACGTCCGCCGGAGGCCCTGCGCATCTCTTCAGTAATTGCAGCCAGACGCGCCTCCATGCGACGAAGATTCGACGTCATGGAACGAGTCAGCGGTAGCGCTAGGAGGGCAAGCGTTCGGTATGTCTCGACCTCGAGCAGTCGTTGCGCCAGCGCTCCTGCCCGCGCCGGAGTCAGGTCGCGATCAAGGATGAGCATGTGGGTTAGCCCTTCCTCGTCTTGACGGAAGTCGGTCACAATGGCCGCGGCACCGTTCTCAACCAGCGAGTAGCAGCGGCTGACGGGATCAAAGCAATCTATTTCCTTCTCCGCCTCCGCGGTCCAAGGCAAAAGCCTGACGCTAACAGCCGAGATCACGGGTCCTGGCGGCTTGAATCCCTGTCTAAACGGGTTGTCCCCACAAGGCTCACCTGTTTCTGAGCTCAGTGGTGCGCTCCAGAGGTAGGAAGAGAACTCAGTGTGCTTCTCGCAGTGCAGATCACCCTCATTCCACGTAAGCGCGTGATGAGGTGTGGTGTGATCCTCGACTGCAGCCCCCATACGACCTGAAAGATCGTCGATCGCGGCACGATCTCGACTCATGTCCCCTTCTGTCATGAAGGAGAGCTGGAGAAGGCTTCGCGGAGACTGGGTGAGAAGGTGCGGTCGCGCATGGACTTCCTCAACGGCGGCGCGGCGGTCCGCGTGCGCCGGCATCCCATATACGTAGCCTTCTGCTGGCGTGCCTGCAGCTTGGCTCAGGCCGGATGGGTCATTCATACATAGCCTCAAGAATGGATGATCTTCTAAACACCGCTCACGGGAGGTCTATCACTTGCTTGTGCGATAGCTCAGCGAAAGGTCGTGTGGTGGAGCCGGCTCTGGTGTAGGGCGGTAGTGGGAACCACAACAAGCTGGGAGGACAGCACCGCATAGATCGCAGGCCCTTGCTCTCCCACCTTCCAGCCAGGCGCGGACCGCATGGGAGTCGCAACGAGGCTGGAAGCTCACTTCAAAGGGCCTCCCATGACTCAGTCAGATGCCGAAGGCAACGATGCCGACAGAGATTGCCCGCTCCAAGAAATACAGACAGGCGCAACTCGACTGACATCATCCAGCATGCCTTGGAGCCTCCTGGAAAGGCCTCAACGTCCTAGTCGTGACGCCCTAACCCACGAAGGGGTTAGGAATGGCGGGTTCTACTTGGAAATGAAGTAGTTCGGACACCCATAGATTGCCTCCTCTACTTAGTACTAGCGCCATCAAGCAATGTCGCGAACTGACTAACGGAGATAGGAGCGGACAATAGAGATGGTCTCGTCAATCGACTTCCTTTGAGAGTCGGTGTGGGTGTCGCTATGCGGGAACTCTTCACGCAGATAGCTCTCCAGAACCGTCGCCATCAAACCATTGACCGCCCCGCGCACAGCAGCAAGCTGCTGAAGTACTGCAGCACATTCCGCCCCGCTCTCCAGAGCCTGCTCCAATGCAGCCACCTGTCCGCTGATCCGACGTACGCGGGTAAGGGCCTGCTTTTTCTCCCGAGGGCTGTGAGGCATTGCGCACCTGTCCGTATCACATGAGGGAACGATACTATACTCCCCGATAGTATGCAAGCTAGCAATCTGCGAGGGTCTTTAACTCCGTCAACTGAGTCTGCGCCTGATTTCGAGCCGCCGCCAGAGGCCAGTGACAGACCCCTCCCGCCCCACCCCCACACCACAAAAGGCGGGCTCCTGTAGGAGCCACGCCCCACCACTCGAAAGAGTGGTTACATGTAGATGAATTGGCGGTATAGCTTGTCTAGCTCCAGCCTGACGAACTCGATCTCCTCCTCGTCCCCGGCATCAGAGAGCTCCAGAAGCTGTCGCTCCTTTGATGTAATTCGATCACAGAGGTCTTTTAGGTTGGCGCAGAACTCCGCTGAATGGGCTTGCGACCGGTCAGGTCGAGCCTCTGTTGATCCCAACATTCCGCGAGACGTTGACGGGGTGATGCCGAACTCCTCATTGAACGCGATCTGATGCTGTCGCCTGTCATCAGTCTCAGAAATGGCCTGCCGCATCGCACTAGTGATCGTATCGGCATACATGATCGCCTTACCGCGCGAGTTTCTTGCGGCTCGTCCAATCATCTGAATGAGGGCCTGGCTCGACCGAAGGAAGCCCGCCTGGTCCGCATCAACGATAGCGACCAGAGAGGCCTCAGGAATATCGAGCCCCTCTCTCAGCAGGCTGATACCCACTAGCACATCGAACTCGCCGGCCCTCAGCCCATTGATGATCTCAACTCGATCCTCTGCCTTGATATCCGAGTGCATGTACTTCGCACGCACCCCTTGATCCTCGAGGAACTCGCACAGCTCCTCAGCAGACACCTTTGTCAGCGTGGTCACCAAGACCCTGTCGCCCTCTCGTACACAACGGGCGATCTCTGACAGAAGATCGTGCCTGTAGCCCTCCCTCGGCCTCACCTCTACCAGCGGATCGAGCAAGCCAGTGGGCCTGATGAGCTGGTCAATCAATCTTCCCTTGGATCTCCCAATCTCATAGGCGCCAGGCGTAGCCGAAACGAAGATCGTCTGGGGCTTGATGGCTTCAAACTCAGAGAAGCTAAGCGGTCTGTTGTTCATCGCCGAAGGTAGACGGAACCCGTACTCGATTAGAGTATCCTTCCTGCTCTGATCGCTCCTGAACATCGCCTCGATCTGAGGAACCATGACGTGCGACTCATCAACAAATAGCAGGCCATCCTTCGGGAGGTAGTCCATGAGTGTCGTCGGCCTAGCTCCTGAAGGCTTCGAGTTCAGGTAACTGGAGTAGTTCTCCATGCCAGAGCAATATCCCAGCTCCCTCATCATCTCCACGTCGTTCGTGATCTTCTCGTAAAGCCTATTTGCCTCAACGATTCGACCAGATGCGTTGAGCTCCGTCACCCTGGCCTCCAAATCCTTGAGGATGGCCTTCGTAGCCTCATTGATTTCTGTTTTGGGGCTTGCGAAGAGTGTCTTTGGAGAAACGAGGTAGCGCGTCTCATCGCCAAGCTTCTTCCCTGTAACCGCATCAATCCAGGTGAGCGACTGCACTCTCCCCTCGTCCGTGAGCTCTACTCTAATTGCCTTGTACTCAGAGTCGGCGGGAAAAATATCGACCACATCGCCAGACACACGGAACGTGCCACGCTTCAGGGTCCGCTCAGTCCTGTCGTACTGAAGCGATGCAAGCCGACGCAGGAAGTCCCTCTGATCCAGTTCGATTCCAAGCGCAAGCTCAACCTGCAGATCCCGGTAGCTCTGTGGGTCTCCCAGTCCATAGATTGAGGACACCGAAGCGACAACAATCACGTCTCTACGCTCAATCAGAGACTTCGTAGTCGATAGTCGAAGCCTCTCAAGGTGATCATTGATGGCTGAGTCTTTCTGGATGTAACGATCGCTACCTGGGATATAGACCTCTGGCTGGAAGAAGTCGTAGTAGGAAACGAAATACTCCACGGCGTTCTCGGGGAACAGCGCCTTCATCTCCCCGTAGAGCTGAGCAGTCAACGTCTTGTTTGGCGCAAGAATGAGCGTGGGTCGCTTCAGCCGATGGATCACATTGGCCATCGTGAAGGTCTTCCCTGACCCTGTAATTCCCTTCAAGGTCTGATGTGTTGCTCCCTCCTCGATGCCAGCAATTAGCCTGGCAATCGCTTCGGGTTGATCCCCGGCCGGCGTATGATCCGAATGCATTACGAACATATCTGTTGACATCACTTACGCTCCTACTGGCTCATTCTTGATCGTTAGAGGAACTATTCCCGTCTCACAGACTCCATCCCATATGTGCGAGCGGAACCAAGGGGGCTGTACGAATGCTATCTTTGGGCGAGTTCCTTTCAGGTGAGCCTGGCAACCCATGCCTGACTAGCGCTAGGGCGTGAGCTGGCATGTCGTTACATGCCGGAGCGGCCTCAGAAGTGCACCCGCCGCCCTCCGCTCACGCCTCACTCCTCCCTACCTGGCTGCTGTACCGACTCCTGATCGACCGCAGTCAGAGCCAGCGTTGACATTAGCTCTGTCTCGATCGTCCTCTGCATTGAGTAGATCGGGAGCGCGTTCGGCGCGGAACTGAATGGCTCCTCCAGCTGACGGCCCAGCGCATCGAGACCAAAAAACGTGTACGCCACAATGAGCACCGGTAAAAAGGTCCACCACCCCAATGTTCCTGCCAGCGCAAAAGGAAGTGTTGTGCAGAATACGATCGCAGTCCGGTGAAGCAGCAGCGAATACGAGAATGGAATCGGAGTATTGAGTATCCTCTCGCACCCCCCCCTGGATACGAGCCAAGTTGGCAAGCTGCTTATCCATCACCGAGTACTGAATCGAGTCGATCCTTCCCTCATGAGCCAGATGGGCAAGCTTCAAGCCAATGCCCTGGAGCACAGCGTCCGTCGGATTCGGGCCTTGTGATGCCTTGCCAATATCCCACCAAGGTGCGATCGCATGGGCTTCGTCGGCCCGGCGCAGTCGAGAATAGAGGCCAGCACTGAAGCCACACAGGCCTCGCAGGATCTGTGCTCGGCTGTTTGGATCCAGCAGGGACGTCTGCCTGGCTATTGAGCGACACGCTATGACCAGGTCACCCCAAAGGTGCCTCGCCTCCCACCATCTGGAGTAGCAAGCGTTGTTTCGAAAGCTCATGAATACGGAAAGTGCGATACCAATGAGCGTGAACGGAACGGCACTGAAGCGAGCAAAGATTCCTGGATGCTCCGTTGATGCGAGCACCGCT
The DNA here is from genome assembly GCF_056481585.1 of Stenotrophomonas sp. 86428_Sma. Taxonomy (NCBI): domain Bacteria; kingdom Pseudomonadati; phylum Pseudomonadota; class Gammaproteobacteria; order Lysobacterales; family Lysobacteraceae; genus Stenotrophomonas; species Stenotrophomonas sp. 86428_Sma. The sequence continues at coordinate 2,423,957 of NZ_CM151156.1, read as the reverse complement.
CCTGCGGTCACAATGCTAATCAGTAGTAGATGCAATGCGATCCTGGGCAGGATGGTACCCCTGACGGCAAACGCAACGTCCCACAACGTCGGCTGCCTTCGCATTCTCGTTTCAACATCTGGGAGACGGTGTGTCATGCCAACCTCTGATTCATTGATCGACTGCTGGCGTCGATACGCCTAGGCAACAAATTCCTTCCACTTGAGTTCGAAATGCGAATGACATCACGCCGTTCGCATGACACTGCTACAGCAGGTCTAAAGCAGTTCATCGTCGGCAGCCTCGGGCATCCATAGTTCAATGACCGTCCCTGTCAGGCCGGTTCTCACTACCGACAGGCTGCCACCGTGGCGGTTGGCAAGCATCTGACTGATGGAAAGACCCAGCCCAGTACCTTGACGATGTTTGGTCGTAAAGAATGGCTCAAAAATTCGGACCAGAATGTCCTGAGGAATGCCGCTTCCAGTATCTGAGACTCGCAAAGCGACGCCAGGGTGACCATGAACGTCGTCAACGTCCAACGTCGCCAATCCCAGCGTTCCGCCCTTCTGCATGACATAGATTGCATTGATCAGGAGGTTCACAAGAATTTGCTGCAGCTCGCCCCGATTGCCCGTTACGAGCCGTGTGGACAGGAAGTTCTTCTCTATCTTCACGGGATGGCGCTTGATGAGGTGTTGAATCAGGGGCAGCGTCTCCAACATCAGCGTGGCAGGCTCTAACAGCTCACTATGACCGGAGTACTCACTGGGCTTGGAGAACTGCAGCAACTTGGAAACAATGGTGCTGATACGCCCAATTTGATCCTCAATGAGGTCAATCTCTTCTCCAAACCCTTGACCCTCGGGCTCCCTGATCGAGTCACGCAGAAGCTCGAGGTTCCCCTGCATGACGGCAAGCGGATTGTTGATCTCGTGCGCTATTCCTGCTGCGATCTCGCCAATTGTTGCCAGCTTCTCAGTGACAATCAGGTGCTGGGTCGTCTCTTCCAACCGTCTATTGGCTAGTGCGAGACCAGCAGTTCGCTCCTCTACCCTGGAATTGAGCTCCTCGTTCCAGGCGACCAGCTGCCGTTCCTTCTCTTCCAGCTGACAGAGCAGCTGGTCCAAGTGCGAAGCGACACGTCCGATTTCATCATTGGATGCCCCTGCTCCGGAGCGAGCACTGCGGTCGCCCGCCTTGACCCGTCCAATTGCCTGATCCATCCGCTCAAGTGGCTTGAACACGCCGCGAGCGATGTACAGAAAAAGGGGTACGGTGATGACTGCAACAAGGAGGCAACCGAACACGATCGCTCCGATGGAATTTCGACGGGCGGTGGTGAATGGCTCCTCCAGAAAGCCCACGAAGAGCATACCAATAGGTACGCCCCGGCCATTGAGAATGGGCATATAGCCGGCAATGTACCAATCATTGACTACGTAGGCTCTCGCCTGCCAGGTCTTTCCCTGGCCCAGCACGGCCTCGGCCACTTCAGAAGACACCCGTGTCCCCGACGCTGGGTTCCCTCCCGCCAACAACGCGTTGGTGCTGATGCGGGTATCACCAAGGAAGATGGAGGCTATCCCTGTTGCGCCAGTACGCAGGGCCTTATCTCGGTAGACAAGATCAGTGATCTGCTTGATGAACTCGGTGTTGTGGTTCAGCAGAGTACCCGCAATCAAGACGCCAACCTGATTGTTTGGAAGTGCAACCGGCGTTGCAGCTTGAATCATTAGGCCCCGCTTCTCACTCTGGGCCGAATCGACAGGATTCCTTGCGTTATGCGGACGAATGACCTCGGCCCGTGCGGCGAGCTTTGGGGAGATCTCCATCAGATCGTCCCGGCTTACCACCCCCACCTCCACGCTGGACGCTCCCTTCAGGGCCTTTTCGATGACTGACCAGTCCAAGTCAAGCTCAGCTGGCGAGGCCGGCTCACTACTAGCCAACAAGCGACCGTTTGAATCCAACAGTGCGATGAAGTCTAGTGAACCACCTTGGGCTTTCGACGCTAGTAGGCTGCCAAGCTCTGCATTCTTGTTGACCCCCTGGCTAATGACGCCATGGAAGCTCTGCGAATCAGCAATCGCAGCCAGCGTCGCGCGGTCGTTGACGAGCAGCTGGTTCATGTACTGTCCCGCAACTTTCAGGTCCCCGCCAACCTTCGAGGCGAGCAGTCGGTCGAAGCGCAAATCCCATTGGTAGATGAGTCCGCCGACGATAGCCGGCAGGATCACAAACATTGGAAGGATCGCGATTAGAAGCAGGCGGAAGCGAACTGAGCGCGCTCGGTTCATTGCAGATTCCTAGGCTGATACATTCCAACTGGAGCACTTACGATCAATCGTCTTTCGCGATATGCCCAAGATCGTGGCCGCTCTTTCGCGATCTCCGCCAGTCTCACGAAGCACTGCAAGGATGTGCCTGCGCTCGACCTCCGAGAGCAGCCGGCTTCGTGGGTCAGAGAGTGACTCCAACCGCTCAAGCTGAGTCGGAAAGTGTCCGAGTATCAGGCTACGCTCAACGTAGTTGTGAAGCTCGCGGACGTTCCCGGGCCACGAGTAGCTCTGAAGATATGCCCGGATCCTTTCGTCGATCGGAATCGGTTGAAGGCCAAGCTGCAGCCCCAGCTCACGCATGAAGCCCGCCGCCAGCTCCAACACATCAGCGCCGCGGTCATGAAGGCGAGGAAGCGACACCTCGAGAACGTTGATGCGATAGTAGAGATCCGACCGGAATGTTCCATTCTTCACTTCCGCAACCAAATTCTTGTTGGTTGAGAAGATGAATCTGACATCGATCGGAATCTCCCGATCTGCGCCAACTGGTCGTATCCGTCTATCTTCAAGCATCCTTAGCAGCTTTCCTTGGAGAGCCAAGGGAAGATCAGCGACTTCGTCAAACAGCAATGTTCCGCCTTCTGCATAGGCGACCAGTCCTTGGCGAGACGAGTTCGCTCCACTGAACGTTCCTTTGAGACTCCCGAACAGTTCAACGTCAATCAACTCGCTGGGAACAGCTGCACAATTTATTGGAATGAAAGGATGAGATGCCCGTGCGGACAACGCGTGCAGCGATCTTGCGGCAACCTCCTTTCCAGAGCCGGATTCTCCAGTGAACAGCACGCTACTGGGCAGTGGTGCGACCTTCGCGATCAGATCCTTGGTGGCCTGAATCGCACGCGAGCTACCTGTGAGCCTGTCTCGAAGCGCAGCTGGTGCACCGGAGCCATGTAGCTCGTGACGGAGAATGGCATTCTCCCGCCGTAGGCGACCGCGTTCCAGGCAGCGCGATATAGCGGCCAGCAACTGATTGGTTCTGAAAGGCTTGAGAAGAAAATCAGCCGCTCCCGCGCGGATAGCGCCGATAGCGGAATCCAAGTCTGCGTACGCAGTAATCAGAATGAAGTCGGCCAAGACCCCTCCCCTGCGCTGGTCCTCCAGCCACGCGATGCCACTCTTCCCTGGCAACACGTTGTCCACAATCACGATGTCAAAGTGGCGCTCCGTCAGATGCTGCTCCGCTTCAATGGTGTCAGCTGCAGCTTCCACAACTTTGCATCGCGGTCGCAAGGCACGAACCAAGAAGCTACGCATGCCAGGTTCGTCGTCAACGATCAGTATCGATGAGCGCGCAAGGTCCGGCCATGCAAGATCGCCGTTTGCGCGCTCTTCGGAAGATTGGTTGGCGCTCTTTGGCGTCATGTTTCCCTCAGTACAATTGAAGCGTGGCTAGTTCCGTCGATTCGTGTTCGAGTTCATTTCGATCTTTCGACCGCTAGATGACGGGTGACATATCGAACAAAACACCCCCTCTCACGACGTAGGACGTTGTGCACCAAAGGCCAGTCTGAGACGTTCAATGCTGTCGACCTCAGTCATATGCCAATCCGGAACTCTTGCCCTACGAGCCTAGTATCGACCTCTTGGTGGCCAAACGGACCGGGGGCTCCTCGCCATATTGCCCAGAGCGCCAATGGCCTCCGTGCCCCTCCAAGCCCCTCGGCGGTCGGTCGCCACGGGAGGCTGGAGAAGTCTCGCTCCCTTCGAGCGGATCATTACGCCAATTCGGCCATATGGGAAGCGCTGGGTGCGCGTTGTCCCCGCCTCGGCCGGAGCCACGCAGCGCGGCCAAGCGCGGGCGAGTCGATCCGCCTTGCAAGAAGGTCCAGGCCCTACCGCTCGCCTACCGGCATAGAGATGCCTATGCACCAGGGTCGTCTCCCATTTGCGCGGCTCGCGGGCAGATGTATCGTGGCTTTGGACTCTCTGAGTCTCCGACTGACTGATGGTTGCTCTTCCCCTCAAGACCCGGGCTTGTTGGGGAGCCGACTAAGGATGGTAGAAGGCGGGGCTGACGGGTCGGCCTCTGACGCGAGCCGGGAGGAGAGATCAGTCGCCCATTTTCGATGCAGGCGATCTGGCCCCCAAATATCTCAATGTCGTTGGGATCATGGCTGATCAGCAGCAGTGGAATACCGGCCCCGTCCAGCACGGCCTCCAGCTCCTGCCGCAAGTGCTGGCGAAGATCCTGGTCCAGCGCGGAGAACGGTTCATCCAGCAGCAGCGCCTGCGGCTGCGTCACCAAGGCGCGTGCCAAGGCGGTACGCTGGCGCTGGCCGCCGGACACCTGCGAGGGCAGCAGATCACCCACCGTATCGATGCGGAATGCGTGCAACCACTGCTCCACCGCATCGAAGCGCTGGCCGACCCGCGGATTCAACCAGCCCTTCTGCAGACCGAACGCCACGTTCTGGCGCACGCTCAGGTGTGGGAACAGCGCGTAATCCTGGAACACGTAGCCCAGCCGGCGGTGCTGCGGCGGCAGATCCACACCGGTGGCCGCATCGAACAGGGTCTGCCCCTGTAGGCGCACATGACCCTGGCCCGGCCTCAGCAGCCCGGCCACCGCCTTCAGGGTCAGGCTCTTGCCCGCGCCCGAGGGCCCGAACAGCACCACCTGCCGCTGCGTGCACTGCAGCGACACGTCCAATACGAAATCCTGGCCGGCCGCCTGCAGGCGACGCTGCACCTGCAGGTCAAGCCACATCACGCAGCTCCCGGCGACGTCCGCCCACCAGCCGCGCGGCCAGCAGCAGGATCACGATGCACACCACCGAGGTCAGGATCACCAGCGCATTGGCCTTGCCGTCCTGGCCGGCCTGCACCGCTTCGTAGATGGCGATCGACAGCGTCTGCGTGCGGCCGGGAATGCTGCCCGCCACCATCAGCGTCGCGCCGAACTCGCCCATCGCGCGTGCAAACGCCAGCAGCAGGCCGGCGAGGATGCCGCGCCACGCCAGCGGCAGCGTGATGCGGAAGAACACCGCTGCTTCGGACACACCGAGCGTGCGTGCGGCCTGCTCCAACTGTCCATCCACTTCCTCGAACGCCGCGCGTGCCGGCTTGAACACCAGCGGCAGCGAGGCCACCGCCGCAGCGATCACCGCCGCCTGCCAGGTGAACACCAGGTTGATGCCGAACCACGACTGCAGCCACGCGCCGATCGGGCCGTTGCGGCCGATCAGCACCAGCAGGTAATACCCCAGCACGGTCGGCGGCAGCACCATCGGCAGGGTCAGCAGCGAATCCAGCAGCTCACGGCCAGGAAATCGCCGACGTGCCAGCAGCGCGCCCAGTGCCACGCCCAGCACCAGATTGATCGCGGTGGCCCAGCCGGCCACCTTCAGCGACAACCACAGTGCGCTCCAGTCGAGATCCATGCCTCAGGGCTTGCCGAACCCATGCTTGGCCAGGATCGCCTGGCCCTGTGCCGAACGCACGAAGGTGGTGAAGCGCTTGGCTTCAACCGGTTGCGCACTGGCCTTGGTCACCGCCAACGGATAGGCAATGCGCCCCGCCACCGGCACCGCGAAGGCACGGCGCACCCGATCAGGCATCGCCTGCGCATCGGTGGCATAGACGAAGCCGGCATCCACTTCACCGCGCGCCACGTAGTCCAGCGACTGGCGAACGTTCTGCGTGGTGATGGTCTTGCCCTGCACCGACGGCCACAGGCCCGCCGCTTCCAGCGCGCCCTTGGCATAGCGGCCGACCGGCACGCTGTCCGGGTTGCCCAGTGCGATGCGCTGCACACCGGCACCGGCCAGGTCCTTCAAGGTACGCGGCGCAGCCTTGGCCTGCGGCGGCACCACCACCCACAGCGCGTTCACCGCGAACACCTCGCGGGTGCCGGCCGCCAGCAGGTCCTGCTGCTGGGCCTGGTCCATCGTGGTTTCATCGGCCGACGCGAACACATCCACCGGCGCGCCGCGGCTGATCTGCTGCAGCAGCACGCCGGACGCGGCGAAGTTGAAATCGACCTTGGTTCCCGGGTGTGCCTTCTCATAGGCGGTGCCCAGTTCGCGGAAGCTCTCGGTCAAGCTCGATGCCGCCGACACCGTCAGGTCGGCCGCCAAGGCCGGCACCGTGGCCAGCAGTCCCAGCAACAACAGTCCAACTCGTTTCATCATTGGTTTCCCCGTTTGGTTGGGTTTAGATCGGTTTCACCGCCTATCCTTGGCATCGCAGGCGCTACATAGCTGGCCCGCCCAGAGCTAGGTAGAGGGTGCACGACGGTGCGGACCTCGTTGGCGCAGGCTGTCTCGTACATCCACATCGAATTGAAGCTGCAGCGAGATGTCATCATCCAGCGCAATGCCAAAACCCAGACCATCACGACAGGGCAAACGTAATGCCAAGGACTGAACCGCTTCGCGAGGAAGCATCAACCGGCAGTACTCGCTCCCCTCCAGAAGCACCGCCTGTTGCCCTGCATGCAGTGATAGCACCATGCCCCAGCCGCGATCGCCGCCGAACCGCGTCAGGTTCTCCACCGATTCGCCGGCCAGCAACTGCGCTAGCTCCTCTTCATCAACGCGCAGACGAACTGCCTGCCGCTGTAGCTGGACTTTCATGATGCAATGAACTCGAGCTCGGTTGAGGTGTTGCAGTTGAGTAGCTGGTCGTATTCGCTATCCGCCAGTGGCAGCTCGATTGCGCCCAAGCGTTCTCGCAGGGCGTGTAGCGAGCGGTGCGCCGCCGGATTCTCGATCAATTCCCGCAACACATGCCGGCAATGGTCATCAATCTGCAACCGCATCGGCAGGGGTTCTTCCGCAAACAGCACACAGGCAGCCGAAGGCGCATCACGTAACCGTTGTAGTAACGCCGGGGTCACATTGGGCGTATCCACCGGAAGCACCAGAGCGGCAGCGTCCGGCATGCACATGGCCACACTGTAGAGCCCGCCCAACGGGCCGCAGCGTGCCACGCGATCAGGAATGCCACCGAAGGCCGGGTAGTTGCCACTCACCCATACCCTTTCCGCACCTGCCTGTCGCAGCAGGCCACGCATGTGCTCTAGCAGGGTTCGCCCGTGCCACGGTAGCAGCGCCTTGTCACGGCCCATCCGGCTGGAAAGACCACCGGCCAGCACGATGCCGTCAGTGGGAATGTTCGTGATCGTGTGCACATTCATGGGCATTGTCATGAGCTTGCGTGGGTTCGTTATCCGCATGGCAGAGACTGCAGCCTTCGGTCCACTCGCTGTCGCCGTCCTCGTAATGCTCCTGCTTCCAGATCGGGCACTGGTGCTTGACCACCTCGATCAACTGCCGGCAGGCCCGGAATGCCTCGTCTCGATGCGGGCTGCCGGCGGCCACCACCACCGCCACATCGCCAATGCCCAACCGGCCCTTGGCGTGGGCCACATACAGCTTCAGCTTCGGACCGAACGTCGCCTCGACCTCTGCCGCCAGGCGCTTGAACTCGTTCAGCACCAAAGGTTCGAACAGGTCGTACGTGATCCCGGTCACCGGCCGGCCGATGTTGACGTCGCGCACCTTGCCGATGAACACGTCGATGCCGCCGAAGCCCGGATCAGATACCGCCGCGATGCCTTCGGCCGGATCGATCGCCGCCTGCGCGCGGTCCACCACCGTCGCGATGATCTTCTCGCTCATCGCTCAGCCCCCGCTCACTGGTGGCAGGATCGCCACGCGGCCATCGTCGGGCAGCGCCTCGTGGTCGCGCAGCACGCGTTGCTGGTCGGCAAACGCCGAGTAGTCCAGCAGGCCCGCGCGGAAACCCGGCCAACGCACCGGCAGCAGCTCGCGCAGCGCCTGGCGCAGATCGGCCACGGTGCCACCGGCCACATCGACGGCGATTTCGCGGCTGGCATCCAGATCGGAAAACGCACCGAACAACTGCAGATTCACCTGTTTCATCATGACTCCTGGCTCACCAGCTGCACCGGTTCGTGGTGACCCCAGCCCTGCACGCGCACGAAGGTGCCAGCGCTGGCCAGGTCTCCCTCGGCCTCCAGCACCACCCAGGCGTTGGCCTGCAGCATGGACATCAAACGGAACGACTCCTGCCCGGACAGTACGCGCGCACTCAGGCGCCCCTGCCCGTCCATTTCCACCCGCGCCCGCGCGTGGAAGCGCAGACCGGGCGGCTTGCGCACGTCGGCCTGCAGCGGCAGCCGCAACACCGGTTCCGGTGCAAGCCCCAGCAGGCGGCGCAGTACCGGCTCGACGAAGAAGCGCTGGCCCACGGCAGCCGAAACCGGGTTGCCGGGCAGGCCGAAGTACAGCGCGCCATTGGGCAACACCGCGAACAACAACGGCTTGCCGGGGCGGATCGCCACCTTATGGAAGACGATGCGCGCACCACGGCCACGCAGCGCATCGGGAACGAAGTCGTAGCGGCCGGCCGACACCGCGCCGGTACTGATCAGCAGCTGCGCGCCGGCAGCCAGCGCTTCATCCAGCACCGCATTGAACGCGGCCACGTCGTCGCCCACCGTGCCCTGCCAGACCACCTCGGCACCGGCCGCCTGCAGGCGGCCCACCAGGTAGGGGCGATTGCTGTCACGGATCTGGCCCGATTCCAGCGCCTGCGCCGCCTCGGTCACCAGTTCCTTGCCGGTGGCGATCACCGCCGCCCTCGGCCGCGCCACCACCGCCACCTCACCCACGCCCAGGGCGTGCAGCAGGGTGCGGGCATTGATATCCAGCACCTGGCCGGCGCACAGCACGCGCTCACCCTCGCGCACGTCCTGGCCGCGCAGGCGCACGTTCTGGCCCGGCTTCACCGTCGCGGTCAGCGCGATGCGGGTCGGGCGGCCGTCCTCGCTGGCGAGGATCTCCACGTTCTCGACCGGCACCACCGTATCCAGGCCAACCGGCATGCGCGCTCCGGTCATGATTTCCCAGGCACCCTCGCCGCCTTCGGCGCCGGCATCGCCGGCTGCCTGCCAGCCCTGCACCGCGAATTCGGTACCGGCCTCGAACGTCGCGCCGTTGGCGCGCAGCGCAAAGCCGTCCATCGCCGAATTGTCGAACGGCGGCAACGACTGCCCGCTGTGGATGTCACTGGCCAGGGTACGGCCGCCGGCTTCATGCAGCGGCACGCGCTCGGCCGGCAGCGGCGTGGCCGCGTCCAGCAGGTGCTGCAAGGCTTCGCAATAGGGAATCATGAGTGGCCATCCCCCTCGACCATCGCCAGGGCGTGGCCCAGTACCGGCGCCAGGATATCCAGGCACTGCGCCGCCGCCTTCGGGCTGCCGGGCAGCGCGAACACCAGCATGTTGCCCAGCTGCACCACCTCGGCGCGGCTCAGCCAGGCCATCGGCGTGTGCTGTGCACTCAGCGCGCGCACCATCTGCGCCAGGCCATGTACCGGCCGCGCGTTCAGGGAACGGAGCGCCTCCGGGGTCAGGTCACGCGGGCCCAGTCCGGTACCACCGGTACACAGGCACAGGCGCACGCCCTCGGCGGCCAAGGCCTGCAGGCGACCCGCCAATGGCTCGATGCCATCGGGCAACACCTCAGCGGCCACCACCTCGCCGCCCAGCTTTTTCAGGCCGGTCACCAGGGTCGGGCCAGAGATATCCTCATAGGTGCCGTCGCTGGCGCGATCGCTCAGCGTGATCACCGCGCAGGCCGCGCCCTCCAGGCCCTTCGGCGCACGCGGCTTGAAACGCGTGCGCTCGGCATCGTCCATGCCGTCGGGGTGCAGCCAGACACCGCGCTTGCCGCCTTCCTTGAACAGCAGGCGGATACCTTCGATGCGCAGGGCCGGTTCCACCGGCTTGCTCAGGTCGTACAGGGTAAGCAGCGCCGCGTTGACGCCGGCCAGTGCCTCCATCTCCACGCCGGTGCGCGCCTCGCTGGCGCACTCGCACCACACGCGGATCGCCTGCCGTTCCGGTACCGGCGCGCAGAACACCTGCACCAGTTCCAGCGGCAGCGGGTGGCACAGTGGCATCAGCATCGAGGCCATCTTGGCGCCCTGCAGGCCGGCAATCTCGGCCATCACCAGCGCATCGCCCTTGGGCAGGCGGCGCTCGACGATCAGCGGATAGGCCACTGGACCGGCATGCAGCTCGCCCACCGCCACCGCACGTCGGCGGGTGATGCGCTTGTCGCGGACATCGGCCATATGGAAGGCCGCATTCAATTCCCCACTCATCGTGTTGCTCATCCTCCGATGGAGGCCAGGTGCGGGGTCAGCCCGGTCTGGCCCTGGTGCAGTCCATGCCCGGCCGCTTTCAGGCCAAGCTGCGTGGTAATGCGTGCCAGCAGCGCGTCATGGTCATCGTCGCTCTGCAGCAGCGGGCGCAGCGGCACGCCGAACTCGCCGAACAGGCACAGCCGCAGGTCACCCTTGGCGGTCACCCGCAGGCGGTTGCAGCCCTTGCAGAAGTCACGCGAATACGGGGCGATGATGCCCACCGTGCCGCGATGGTCCGGGTGGCTGTACTCACGCGCCGGGCCGGCATCGGCGGCGCGCGGCCGTTCGTGCCAGCCAGCCGCCAGCAGCTGCTCGATCACCACGTCGGCGCGCAGGTGGTGGCGCTGGAAATAGGCTTCGTTGTCGCCGGTGCGCATCAGTTCGATGAAGCGCACGCTGAAGGGGCGGTCACGCAGGTAGTCCATCCACTGCGGCAGCTCGTCGTCGTTCAGGCCACGCAGCAGCACCGCATTGAGCTTGATCGCCGGCAGGCCCAGCGCCTGCGCCAGGGCCAGGCCCTGTTCGATCTCCGGCAGGCGGTCATGCCCGGTGATGGTCTTGAAACGTTCGCGCTGCAGGCTGTCCATGCTCACGTTCAGCGCGGTCAGGCCGGCGCGGTGCCAGCCCGGCAGGCGCCGCGGTAGCAACGTGCCATTGGTGGTGATGGCCACCTTGCGGATGCCCGGCACCGCCGCCACGGTGGCGATGATCTCATCCAGGTCCTTGCGCAGGCTGGGCTCGCCGCCGGTCAGGCGGATCTTGCTCATGCCCAGCGCGGCAAACGCACGCACCAGGCGCGCGATTTCTTCCACCTGCAGGAAGCGCGGGCGGCCATCGGCCTGGTAGCCGTCGGGCAGGCAGTAGCTGCAACGGAAGTTGCAGGCTTCGGTCAACGAAAGGCGCAGGTACGGAAAGCTGCGTCCGAAACCGTCGGTGAGTTGGCGGGGATGATCTGCCAGTGCGCCCTCACCTACCGGCTCTGGCGCCCGAATGAGCTCGGCTGACATTCTTAGTCCTCCCTACGACATGCCGGCGCAATCACTGTGAAATGACCACCCTGACCGGGATCGACTTCGCCGCGGGGGTACCACTGATGCGATCGAAGTAATCCAGAGGTAGCAGTGGATTGAGTTCAGGGTAGTAGCCCGCAATCGCGCCACGCGGCATCGGATAGTCAAGCACAGTCAACCCATCGACCCGCCGGCAGACGCCATCACTGGAGATCGTCTCGAGGCTCACCTGTTCCTCCTTCCCAATCCCTCGTGCTACTCGATCTTCCAGGTTCATGAAGAGGATCATTCGATCGTTATACACACCGCGATAGCGATCGTTGTAGCTGTAGATTGTCGTGTTGTACTGGTCATGGGAGCGAACCGTGGCCAGCCGAAGCATAGTGGGATCCTCGACCAGGTCGTTCACTTCAAGACCCGGCAACACCAGAATATTGGCCTTCCCGTTAGGTGTCGGCCACTCACGGCGGCGCGGCGGAATGTCCAAGTGGAAGCCACGCGGCGCCTGGATCCGTTCATTGAAGTCTGCGTAGATGCTGGGATAGACCGCCGCGATCAGCTCACGAACATGGTTGTAATCGTGCATGCAAGCTGCCCAGTCGACCTTGCTGTCCGGCAGTGTTGCCATTGCCATGCGGCACACGATCTCAACTTCCGGAAGAACATGTTCACTCACAGGCTCCAGTACTCCACGGGATGCGGTGACATTCGACATGGCATCCTCAATGGTGACAAACTGCTCACCCAGCGGGGTATGGATCCACTCCGAGCGCGCCACCACCGGTAGGATCAGCGCCTCCTTGCCATGCACTAGGTGGCCACGGTTGAGTTTGGTGGCGATGCCAACCGTAAGCTCAAGACCACGCATTGCCCTGTAGGCAATTTCGGTATCAGGAACAGCATGGATGAAGTTCCCGCCCATGCCGATGAAGACCTTGGCGGTTCCAGCCAGCATCGCCTCAATAGACTCAACCACATGGTGCCCATGTTCGCGCGGCGGTTCGAACCCGAACACGTCGCGAACTTGGTCCAGGTAGCGTTGCGTCGGCTTCTCATCAATGCCGACGGTACGGTCGCCTTGCACGTTGGAATGGCCGCGAATAGGAGCAATGCCCGCCCCGGGCTTTCCGAAGTTGCCGCGCAGCATCAGCAGATTGGCAACCTGCTGCAAAAGGCGAGATCCTTGCTGGTGCTGGGTCAGGCCCATGCCATAGCAGATAATGGTCGCACGGGAACGGATGTAGATCTCTGCACAACGCAGAATCTGCTCCTTCTTGATCCCGGACACTTGGACGATCTGGCTCCACTCCAGGGACATCACTTCTTCACGCAATGCCTCCAGCCCGACGGTGTGCTCGGTCAGGAATTCGTGATCGAGAACAGACTCGCCGGCCGCTTCCCGCTCGAACATAGCCTTCATGATGCCCTTGATCAGGGCCAGGTCACCGCCGATGCGAATGTGTACAAATTCACTGGAAATCTCGGTGGAGCCAAACGTGGCCATCTGCACGACGTCCTGGGGCTCGGCAAAGCGAATCAGCGCACGTTCCGGCATAGGATTGACCGCGACAATTGGAGCATTACGCTTCCGCGCCTCCACCAAGTTGGACATCATTCGTGGTGAGTTGGTGCCTGTGTTCTGGCCGATGACGAAGATGGCCTCAGCATGCTCAAAGTCATCGAGCACGATAGTGCCCTTGCCGACACCAATTGCCGGCGGCAACCCCCGGCTGGTCGGCTCGTGGCACATGTTCGAGCAGTCCGGGAAGTTGTTGGTTCCGAACTCGCGCACGAAGATCGAGTACAGGAACGCGGCTTCGTTCGGCGTCCTCCCCGAGGTGTAGAACTCAGCCTCATGCGGGCTGGACAGGGCCTGCAGGTGTCGCCCGATCAGCGCGAAGGCCTCATCCCAGCTACAAGGAACGTAATGGTCGGATACCGGGTCATATCGCATCGGCTCGGTCAATCGACCCTGCATCTCCAGCCAATAGTCGGACTGCGCCATCAGCTCCTGGACAGTGTGCTCCGCGAAGAACTCACGCGTGGCGCGATGCTTGGTTGCCTCCCATGCCAAGGCCTTCGCACCGTTTTCGCAGAACTCCAGCTTCTTGGTGTGATCTGCATCCGGGAAAGCGCAACTGGGGCACTTGAATCCCCCAGGCTGATTCATCGACAAAAGCGCTTTAGATCCCTTGGCAATGACGCTCTGCTGCATCAGAACCTTGGCGGTTGCACCGGCGGCACCCCAACCACCGGCAGGATGGTCGTAGGCTTTGTAACGGGGGATCTTCTGCTCTGACATGACAGGCACTCGCAGCATGCAATTGGGAGTGGGAAAAGTTAAGCACGCGACGGCCTCCCCTTCCACGGACAGTATGTCCACCCTGCCCAGACAAGACGTCCGGCGTACACGCCGGGGATCGAATCGAGGCACTGGTGTCCGATACGAGTGCCTCAACGGACCCGAAGCGCTCATCCTGGCCCTCACCACGAACAGGTCTTCACGCCACCCGCCATCGATTGTAACTATCTAATTTATCGGGCGTTTTCTAGCTACAGGCACATGTAGCGGACAGGCGGGCCACAGCCCCTCGAACAGAATGTCGGATCAACTCAGCCAAACTGTCCATCTGCGAACATTTGTAAATTTTGACCGCAGCGGGGTGTACGCCTTGGGATACTCTCCGCACTGTCAAACCACTAAGAAGTCCCCGACCCGAGGGACCCTGCACGCCCAGATCATCGTTACCGGCTTCCCTCCCCGCCAGGCCTCATCTCCATGCAAGCGCCCAGCCCAGTACCTGCCAACGAGCCCTGCGGCATCGCATATCGAAGAACCCTTCGGTGGCGTGGTGGCGAGCGCGGCTCAATCATGGACAGCGTTGCCGAAGAAGTGCCTGTCGCGATGCTCTACAACGACAGTCCTTTCTCGGTGATGATGGCCAGCCCAACGGATCTGGAAGACTTTGCGCTGGGCTTTTCCATGACGGAGGGAACAATTTCTGATCCCTCCCAACTTCTCCGGATTGAAGTGAGGCCATCGCTGGAAGGCATTGAGCTGGCGATGGAAGTCACAGATAGTGCGCCCATCGTGTCAATGCCCAACGACGCCACCCGCAACCTACCCGGGCGTAGCGGTTGCGGGCTATGTGGAGCTAGTCGACTGGAGCAAGTGCTCAGAATGCCTTTGCCAATCGACCGACCCACCACCTACTCCGCCTTGGCGCTACGCGTAGCACTGTCCTCGCTAAAAGGGCTACAGCCAATGAACGAGGCTGCCGGCTCAACCCACGCAGCAGCATGGGTTCTCCCGGACGGAGCTATCGAAGTGGTACGCGAAGACGTGGGCAGGCACAACGCACTAGATAAGCTCATTGGTGCAATGAGGCGCTCATCGACTTCAACCAACGAAGGTCTCGTGCTTCTATCTAGCCGTGCTAGCTACGAAATGGTGAGTAAGGCCGCCTATGCAGGCATGGCGATCGTTGCAGCGGTATCGGCACCCACAGCCTTAGCCATAGATCTCGCAAAGGCCGCAGGGATCTGTCTTGTCGGTTTCGCGCGCTCGGATGGCTTCAACATCTATTCACACCCCCAGCGCCTACTCGATTTGGAAGCTGCACACCTAGCAGCCGTATGACGCCAGATGACGCCTGCCGTGCAATGAGCAAGGATCTCCGCCGATGAAATTGCTAGGCACCATCGGAACTTGAGCCGCTAGCCACCACCCACCCCCTATTGGGATCGTTATGGACGCCCTCCTCCTTTCCCGAATTCAGTTCGGCTTTCTCATCAGCTTCCATGTGCTCTTCCCTGCCTTCACCATTGGCTTGGCCAGTTGGCTTGGTTTCGTGGAATGGCGCTGGCTTCGAACCCGCAACCCGGTGTGGCGGGATCTGTTCTTCTTCTGGCAGAAGATCTTTGCCGTGTCCTTCGGCATGGGCGTGGTAAGCGGTATCGTCATGGCGTTCCAGTTCGGCACAAACTGGCCTCGTTTGAGCCAGATCGCCGGAACCGTAATCGGCCCCCTACTGACTTACGAGGTCCTGACAGCCTTCTTCCTGGAGGCAAGTTTCCTCGGAGTGATGATGTTCGGCTGGGGGCGAGTATCACCACGCCTGCACTTCTTTTCCACATGCATGGTCGCACTTGGAACGCTCTTTTCAACGTTCTGGATTCTTGCCTCCAACAGCTGGTTGCATACGCCTGCGGGCTACGAAATGATCAACGGAGTGGTCCATCCGGTTGACTGGTTCGAGGTTGTGTTCAATCCATCGTTCCCCTATCGACTGGCCCATATGGCAATAGGGTCATTCATAACAACCTGCTTCGTGGTGGGTGGTGTTGGCGCCTGGTACCTGCGGCGTAAGGAGCACGTCGAAGCCGGCCGCAAGATGCTTGGGGCGGCTGTGATATTTGCGGCCATTACCGTTCCTGTTCAGATTTTCGTGGGTGACATGCATGGTCTGAACACCCTCAAGCACCAGCCGATGAAGATCGCAGCGGTAGAGGCTCACTGGCATCAGGGCCAAGAAGGTGAAGGAGTTCCGCTGGTCGTCTTCGCTGTACCAAATGAGAAGGAAGAGCGGAACGATCTTGAGATCGCGATTCCGCGTGTTGGCAGCCTCATCCTGACTCACTCCATGGATGGAACCTTCGCACCGCTGACATCCGTACCGGCGAGCGAACGACCTCCGGTCACGCCTGTGTTCTTCGCATTCCGGATCATGGTTGGGATAGGCACCCTCATGCTACTGCTCGCCTGGCTTTCTGCTTTCACCCTGGCCCGCCGTAAGCTGTTCGATTCCGGGGCCCTGCTGCGCGCTTGGAACTGGATGCTTCCAAGTGGGTTCGTTGCTTTGGTGGCCGGCTGGTTTGTCACCGAGATGGGGCGCCAGCCTTGGATTGTCTATGGCGTTTTGCGAACGGCTGATGCCGTGGGACCGCAAACGGCCTGGATGACAGCGATCTCACTCGCGGTCTATGTCGCTGGATATGCGTTCGTATTTGGTTGGGGCATCTGGTATCTGGTCAAGATCCTCCGACATGGCCCACATGCCCAAGACGGAAGTCCGTCGCTAGAGGGTGGTGATCGCACACCTGCACGGCCTATCTCGGCCGCTGATCAATCTCTCTGAGGAACGCTGACATGGACTCGATGACCTGGTTGCCCATCGCCTGGTTCGCCGTCATCAGCTTCGGCGTCCTGATGTACGTCGTCCTCGACGGCTTCGTACTCGGTATTGGCATTCTCGCGCCCTTTGCCGAGGATGAAGAGCAGCTCGATGTGATGATGAACACCGCTGCCCCAATATGGGATGGCAACGAAACCTGGCTGGTGCTCGGCGGAGCCGGATTGCTAGCAGCGTTTCCAACAGCCTATGCAGCGCTTCTTTCGGCCCTGTACCTTCCAGTACTTCTGCTGCTTGTATCATCGGTTTTCCGGGGGGTCGCCTTTGAGTTCAGGTTCAAAGCCCATCGCTCCAAGAGGCTTTGGAGCGTGGCTTTCGGCCTTGGCTCGCTTCTGGCCGCGTTCTCTCAAGGAGTGATTCTTGGCACGGTGGTGCAAGGCGTGCCAATGACTGGTGACACCTACGCTGGCGGGCCATTCCTATGGTTCAGCCCCTTTGCCATGCTTACCGGAGCAGCCTTGGTTGCCGGCTACGCCTTGCTTGGAGGCACCTGGCTAATCTTGAAGACCGAGGGGCGAACCCACGCACTTGCCAGGCGCCTGACCCGCCCCCTGGTGGTCGCCGTGATCGTGGCCATGGGGCTCGTGAGCAGCTGGCTGCCGTTCCTTGATCTGCGACTAATGACTCGCTGGTTCAGTGACGGGAATTTCTGGTGGCTGTCCCCCGTCCCCCTTCTTACGCTCGCCGTGGCAGTGGCGCTGTGGCGCGCGGAGAAACGCCCCACTCATGATCTTGCCCCTTTCCTACTGAGCCTGTCGTTGTTTGTCCTGGGTTACCTAGGCCTCGTACTCGGCATGTGGCCGTACCTGCTCCCCCCGGCATTGACGATCTGGGATGCAGCAGCGCCAGTGTCGTCGCTTGGCTTCAGCCTGGTCGGCTTGGCGGTCATGCTTCCTGTCATCCTGGGCTACACCGCCTGGTCATACCGCGTTTTCCGCGGCAAGGTGAGTGCGAGCACGAGCTATCATTGAGCGTGATATGCCGCCCATTCGCCTGAAGTGGAGAATGGGCTCAACTAAAGCCCGGAAAGGGCGAGTGGGTTCGGTGGCGGCCGACTCATGAACTGAATGTCACTGGACTATCTTCAGCTAAGCCGAAGGTCAAATGCCACCGCCTCTGGCCCTCGACTTGACTCAATCAGTTAGCCAATACGCCCGGCCTCCCAGAATCGTGTATCGCCCTAAGACACACAGGATGTGATGAGTGGGGCCTTCAGCCGACCCTGAATCGTATGCCTTCGGATCGAACTGACTTGAAGGAAAGTCGATGATTCACGGTGAGGTGGTAGAAGAACGCCTCACACCAACGAAGTCGCCTAGAAAGAAGGACTACATCATGTATGGGGCCGCTACGAGATAGCCACCTGACAAGAGTGAGTGGGTCCCTTCCCGACAGCATGGGGCTAAGTAGCTCAACAGTAGAGCCTCTGGCCAACGTGCAAACCCACGGCCGTACGGATCTTAACCATAGGTGGAAGCCCTCCCGCTCAAGCCTACGCCTTTCAGCAAGCTCCGCTCTGAGCTGACGCCGGCGAACTTGGCGGGCTATCTCCAAGTGTGGCGAGTACTCCCCCTTGCCATGATAGGCAACCTTCAGGACGTAGCCCCGGGCCCTGGTAGGAATCGGTGAGTACGAAGCTCGAACACGCGCAAAGAAGTACCCCGCGAAAACGGCAGTTGCGACGAGAACAACATGAAGTTCGCTCGGGGCGATACGGTATCCACTCGCGGTGAAGAACTGGACGCAAACAAGTCCATCACAACCCGTAGGAATCAACGTTCGATACAACGTCGTCCCGGGAACATACAAGAGAAAAATGAAGCCATAGGCGCACCATTTCCAGCAATGAACTCGCTGATCCAGCACCGGCTCCCAACTGAGCTCTCTTTTGGGGCGGCGCAGAACGTAAGCGCCAATGAAGAGCAGCGAAGGAACGCCCAATAGCAGCAGCAGGTCGATGATCTTCTGAATTGAGTACATGGCAGGGTACTTAGAACGTCGCTCCGGAGCTCCTGGGCAAACGGGATGCCATCGACTGGATTCGTGGCCGGGACGACCCGCCAGGAGTCTGGACAGGGCTGTATCGGCCGCGCGACATGGAACTTGAACCACTGATTCGTCCATGCTCAATGGCCTACTCGCGCTCCTCGGCATAGCACGGCTCCCCAAAGAACCTAGAACACCGCTGGAGGAAGCGACGGGACTTTCACTCACAACTCCAGCGCAGCCACGGACAGCAGTGTGGCGATATCTGAAGATCAGATAGACGCGGACTCGCCTCGCTGCTATGCTGGTGAGCTAGGCGAGCGATCTGAGAGACAAGTGGCCTATGTTGTCACCCAACCGACCCTCATTTCGCATTGGCCAGAGTTGGACGATTTCGTTCGTTCAATCGGCCCGTTCTTAGCCTGCGCCTGGTGCGCACTGGAGCGCTCAAGGACCGTAAGCGGGCCTGTTGCCGCCGAGGGCTTGGCCTCAGCCGCACTCGATACGCTTGCCTCACTTCGCGTACTGCAGCGCATTCCCATCGCAGCCCCCAATTCCGGGGCGAGGTCCTTGTATGAGCCTCTGGCATGGACCTATCAGGCCGCTTGGTCACGTCAGGACGTGAGTCTGGAGGCCAGGTTGACCAGTACGCTTACCCGATGGGCTGCCGAATGCCCGTCCACTGCCAAACGGACCTTGGGAACCTCGCTCGCAGAGAGCGAAGCCCGTGCATACCTGGCCAACCTGCTACGCAAGTATCGGCTATCTCCCACGCTGGGCAATGGCCTGAGATCGACCCAGCTCCCGGAGTGGAATGCACTGAGCTTGGGACGCAAGAGGTATGTACTGTGGGCCGGCATGCGCAACGTTGCGTCGGAGTTCCTGAAAGCTGATCTGGACGAGGAGGCCGCCCGTCGGGTACTTGATCGAGAGATCAGCAGGAGATGCACTTGGCTCGTTAGCCGAGTTCAATCGGGAGCACTTGGCCCGACTGACTTTTGCTTCGTGCCAGGCCATGGCTGGCGTCAGCCGTTGATCTTGGACGTGGCAATGGAGACGTTTATCCCTCTGGGCAGACAGTACTGGCTGCAGCCAAGTAGCGACTGGAGGCTTTAGCGGATACTCTCCGCGCCGCGTCCACTAGTGGGCGCGCGACCCAGCGAATCCGGTGTCAGCGGTCGACTAGATCGCGTAGGTATCGGTGGCGCCAATAGCCAGGGCTGGCCTTGAACGACTGATGAGCTCGCCACGCGTTTGATCTGGAAGGGCAACTACGAGCGCAGTCCCTGTGCCCATTGCTGCAGGAAATCCTCCTGGACAGCGGTCTCGATGGCACCCGGCCTGACACGTCGCACCGAGCCAATGGCAGCCTGCGCTGTTCGCTCAGCCCCTGACTGCAGTAGAAGCATCGCTGCGACAGTGCCGGCTCGCCCCAGCCCACCCTTGCAGTGGACCACAATGCGCAGGCCCGAATGCAAACTCCGAACGAGCATTGACCCCAGTACTGGCCATCGTTCGAGCAACCTCTGGTCAGGTGCTGCGCCATCCGTGATTGGAAGGCCATGCCATGAGATGCCCTGCCCTTCAACCACTTGAGGCAAGCACTCGATCCGCAACTCACTGAACTCCCACGGCTCGAGTAGCGTGATCAGGTGGCTGGCTCCCCAACACTGAATCACAGAGACATCCACATCGATGTCTCTCGCCCATGCCCCCGTCATCGCAACTTCTTGGTACTTACCTGGCGCGAAGGTCACACCAATTGCCCCTCCCCTTTCGCCAACCGGGAGTTCCGCGATAGCTAAAGGGTGGGTCAAACTTGTTCGAATCATGTCGGATCTCCTGAACGACAGCCCATTCCTATGCAGCAACCGGCGCTGCTGGCTGGAAGAGCTGCACCCGCCAACCCACTCACTAAGCACACCAACTACAACGGAACAACCAATCGTTCCTTCAGCATCTCAAGGGCCACTTCCAGGCCGGCGTCATCCGCGTCATATGGAGCGCCGAACAAAGAGACCTCAATCCAATAGCGCTCCTGCCCCGGATGGATGTAGTCCGCGTGATCGTCCAGCAACAGCGCTGCACCCAGGATCGGAGACACATACCGGAGGTCCTTCGTTGCCCCTCCCCAGAATGTATATGGCAACTCAGCGAACCAGCCTGGCGCGCTCCCTTCCTCGACCAGCAGCCGCGAAATCCTGCGGAAAGCTGCCTCAGGGACCGTGGTGTAGATGACCAGATGCTCGAAGAGTTCATGAGCGACCTCAAGGAACTGATAAAGCCCTGGGCGTGGAATCTGGCTGACAGCATTTGAGATCAGCGTCCCCTCGAGATCGAGAGCAAGGATGGTCGGTCGCATTGAGCGCTAGGATCCTCATCAGCAGTTGGACACTTGGATCTGGAGCGTTCCGCGCTGCGCTTGGTCATCGGACGCAGTTGCGGAACGCCAATGAGTCAGATATCTGAGAACTTCTCGGCTTGCTTAAGCTGATTCTCCAGAGACTGGATCTTTTCCCTATAGTTGGCAGCTATGTAGGGCTTGTCATTGAAGTCCAAAGCCGTCTGAGGAATTAGTTCGAGCTCGACTCGCGTTGAAGACGCTTGTCGAATTGCCAGTGTCGACCACGCATCATCACCTTTTACGAAGCCAACATTGAAGCGCGCCGTGACGCCGCGGCTCGGCTTGAGGCCATCAATCGATCGGAAGTCGCTGTGCACCCGCGACTTTGCCGTGGGCTGAGCTTCGCCATTGATGTAGAGCGTCGCCGCCCAGCTGGCCTGGCTGAGCGCCAAAGTTGAGCTATTCGCAATTCGCGCCTCAATGACCGGCTTCGGGCCAAAGAAGCTGTCCTCGATCCGTAACGTTGCGCCACTCGCACGCACTCTTTCTAGTTCGGTGATCGTCGGCCGCTGCGCGTTGGCCTGCTCCTGCAGAGCAAGAATTTCTTTTGGATGGGCATCCCTAATCTGCTTGATGTGCCCCCTAACCACCTGTCTTATAGATGCATTCGGGTAGGCCTTGTTCAGCTCAGCCAGATCAAGGCCGGCAACGGCCCAGTTGAAGGCATCCCGCTCATGGGCACTCAGCTCGGCGTCAATTGCGTCAATCGACGCTCTGTATTGCTCCTGCGTGCCGTCAGTGACCAACTTCCTGTCTACTGGACCGCTGCAGGCGGCAACTAGGACCGTCAGAGCAAGCAGCAAGCCCTGCCTGCCCCAGCCAGCTGCGTCGCGTCGACGTTGTTCTTTGATCATGCCCTTCCCCTGTCAATGAGAAGCACAGGATATCTGGTTTTTAGATATCGGAGAACTGGATATAGCTTCTGAAGCCGCTCAACCAGGGTGCGGCCGTGGCCAAGACAATCCATCGCAAGGAATACGCCGCCCTGATTGAGACCGTCAGAGACGCGCGCTTGGCTGCTGGCCTTACCCAAGTACAAGTGTCCAGCAAGCTGGGGCGCAGCCAGTCGTTCATTAGCGATGTTGAGACAGGGAAGCGCAGGGTTGACGTCGTGGAGCTTAGGGACATAGCGCGCCTGACAGGCCTATCCCTGGGCAAGCTCATTGCCGACTTTGAGAAGCGACTCAAAGACTGACTTTACTGAGCTAAGGCTCAGTCTTCTTCAGATGCGTACCACTAGGCTCACGCCTAGTGCCCACCCCACTATCCCGCTCAACGAGCATGCGACCACTTTGAGCAAATGGCTTCTTGCCAGTTCTGGCTACACAGGACTGGCTGGTCAAGTGGTGGCCTCCAGCGCACCATCCGAGCTAGAAGGGAAAGCATTCATAAGCCCTGTCGGCGCGCTTGACTGACGATTCCTTCGCAATAAGAGGTTCAGCGCTTCAAGGAAATCCCTTTGGGGCGACCTCTTCGTACTGACCATAGCTTAAAAGGCTCGGCATGCATTGCAGAACCAGCATGCGCATCTCCCCGCAAGAACAGTGACCTCCACCGCGCGGCTAGCGTTGATACCTCTCCCTTGTTGACGCCACTTCAAGGTAACGAAAGATCCTGGAGGCGCATCTCACGGCTCATCAACCATGGGATGCGGATGCTCAACGTCAACCAGCATGTCGACAGAACGCATGAACTTCAGAAGCACTGCGCCCAGAGGCTTGATGCGGGTGTAAGGCGAGCTTCCGATGCTAGAAGTGGGCAGGACTTCCGCCACGCATGCCGCTACCGGACTGATTGGCGCAAACTGCTTGAGAGTTGCAACCTCGCCGTGACAAACATCCTCCGGCACGTCCAGCAGCCCAAGAAACAGGTCGTCAATTGCATCTTGAGTCGGCAAAGATCCGCCGAGCTCAGTCCCAGCCAGCTGCGCGAATGCTCCTTGCCTTGTCAGATCATTCACGAAAGCAAGATAGTGCGAGTGAAACCGGGCGAAGAATGTATCCACCCCACCTGTGCGAGGAGTCACCGGAAGCATGCACGGATAGTCATCTGCGAAGAATACCCCCTTCGCCGAATTGCTACTAAACGCGCTGGAATCCGTATTGCCAAGTGGAAACCCAACATCCTTTGGCAACAGCGATCCCCTACGAAGCCTGACCACCCGCTGCTCCATCAACAGCTGGATTGCCGTGCATGCGTCGGGGCGCAATCCCCAAACAGCACAAAAACGAATAATTGCCCAGCGTAGTGCATCCCGGACATCTACTGCAGTCTCGAGCCTACCGCTGTCTATAGCTAACAGATAGTTACACGCACACAGGCCTATCGCGTCCAAGGAGCCACCTTCGGCCACGTTGAACATGGACTCCAAGGCATCTACCCGACTTGGCGCATAGCTGCTGAGGCCAGGGAGATTGTGATGAGAAGCCACCAGGCGTTCGGTGATGGACGGCATCAGTAGCCCAAGACGCTCCATTAGTGATCGACGTACGCCCCGCAATTGCTCCGCAGTGGGAGCCTCTGTGCTGCAGATCATCCAGATCGGATGCTCGAAGGCCTCCTTTGCAGCCGCGAACGCTGGATCCCCATGCACCGAGTCAATCAAGTATCCACCAGGACCGCGTAGCTTCCCTGGATGATGCCCCTTGCTGAAGAACCGGTAGAAGGATCGGGGACGACCGTTGGCCGCTTGCGCGTGTATATCGAGCCCAACTCTAGGCAAGAGCAACTGATCAAGATCATCCCAGGTCAGTCGATCGCCATGCAGCCTTCGCACAACGCAGGCCCACACGCTATTGCGGACGACCAGCGCCACGTCTGTTGGAATCTTGCCACGAGGCATACTTATGGATCTTCTGAAGCGGGACTAAAGAATCCCCTAGAACTGGCTGCAATTGTGCATGATGGGGTCCAACGGTAGCTAGGAGTTGCGTCATGCCTATCCAGAATCCAGAAGCAGCAGTCTCCACCGAACTCAGTCGCGAGCTGCTAGAGCGGCATGGGGAGCTCATGGGCGGCAGCGACCTCCAGCGGAACCTTGGCTTTCCAAACGGCCGCACCTTCGGCCGAGCCGTCCAGCGTGAACTTTTGCCGGTTCGCACCTTTCCGCTGCCAGGTCGGCGGGGGTTGTTCGCCAAAACGCGAGATGTCGCTGAGTGGCTGAACTCGCTGTAATTCCTGAGCACGCGAGCTGAGGCCGAAGCCAAAAGGCCCGCACCACTTCTGATCTGCTGAAACTCACCTAGGCGCACAGTGCGCCCCTGAACGGCTTGACGCCAAAACTCCAGCTTCAAAGGAGGCATTTAGCCCCCCAGTTCATCAAATCTCCGACCCCGGAAATGAAATCGCCCCCGCAGCAACGGGGGCGATAGCCTCTCGCCGGAGCGAGAGGGGGTGAAGCTCTACGATAACGTATGTAGGCTCCCGCAATTCCGACTTCGTGTCAAGCGGCAAAGCTGCTTGAGCGGGCATCTGCGCGCTCCGACTGCCATCGTATGGCAATCGGCACGGCACCCCATGCCCGAAATCCCCAATGACCCTGCTGGCCATTGCCGCCAGTACCGAGCCTCATTCTCCGAGGCCAACCGGGAAGTCGATCGATGAAGATCCAACACTCAGCTGACCATGCATTGAGTCATCCCTCAATCGCGATTGCGCAGCGCCACTCCTCGACCATGCGAACTGCAGTCATCCACAAGGAGGCAGCATGAGCAACCACGCGACCAATCCCGTGAGCCCGTTCCAAGGCGTAGCGTCTGCACGCGCCTCCGACCCGCTCCACAATGGGAAGGATCGACCGCTGGCCCCCCGTGAACTAACCGCTGGCCAGATCAAGAGGGGGGACATCTTCACCTTCTTTAGCCCGAAAGAGAACCGGACGGTTACCGTACACGGCCCCCTGCAACTCGCGCTTCGACTGCAATTGGAGTTTGATCCATCAGTGGCGGCCGTGACCGAGAGGCCTCGGTCCATCCCGGTAGGACTTGACAGCATGGAACTCCATTTCTGGTTTCAGAGGCGCGGAGGCCAGGAGATCTATGCAAACGTCATTCCGAATTCGCAGACAGTACCCGGCGTGGATGGCAAGCGTCGTCCTCGCGAGCTGGACCGGCTTCGTTCAGCAGCCAAGGATGCAGGCATCTCTTTGTGGCTAATCACGGAGGACGAACTCAAGGCGCCCGGCGGCAGGAATGAGCTCTGCTACCAACTGCTCGGGTTCTGCCAGTCAGCCAAGGATCTGGGGAGCAGCCTGGCGTTGCGACAGGAAATCGCCGCGACCATCGAGCGAAGCGGCAGCATCAGTGCAGATGAACTCATCCATGAGCTCAGGCACCACCCTCGAACTCACATTCAGGGGGTCGTGGCTGAGTTGCTTCACGTCGGATTTCTGGCGACCGATGCATTTCCTCGAATGACGGGGCGATCAAGGATCTGGAGGGCCGACCCATGAGTTCCAAGTTCAATGCCGTCGACCTCGAGTCGATCCGGGCAACTCCAAGGCCAAATGGGATCGTACTTCCAGCTGATCAACAGTCGGAATTTCAAGCCCGCCTGTCAGCACTCACCAGCGTCCTTGATGGGGCAACCTTGGTCGACGCAGCCCTTCGATGGGGCGTGCCGCGAAATACCCTCTCTCGAATGATCCGGACCGCACTGCTCTTCGACGAGAGCGGTCATCGAGTCGGATACCGAGCCTGCATTCCCTATGCGCGATTCAGCGTGTCAGATCGCAACAACTCGGTCGTCCCCGATAGTTCACATCCGTTCGCCATAGATGCTGTCCTGCAAGCGATCCCCGAACTCGGCGATGCAGTCGCAAGATTCAAGGGCGCCTTGCCAACACAGTCCAAAAGGAGCCCCGCGTTCGACAGGCTGCATTCCCAGTTCGTGAAGGTGCTGACTGGGAAGGGCTTTCAGGCCATGTATCCGCTCAACATCCGTGACAAGGGAAGACGAGCACTGACCTCCCTCATAAAGCGCATCCGAGGCACAAAGAGCGAAAATGAGATGCTCTTGGCTGCGGATGAGCCTACTTCCACCCGAATCGAGAACCTACTCAGCATTCGGCCATTTGATCGAGTTGAGTACGACGAGCATTCCGTCGACATCGACGCATGGCTGGCCATGCCGATGGCGGACGGCTCATTCCGGCTAGAGAAGATTAGTCGGATCTGGCTACTGGCAGTTGTTGATGTCGGGAGTGGCGCCATCCTTGGTTGGGAAATGGTGCTTGGCCGGAAGTACGAGCAACACGATGTAGTCAGCCTGTTCGCGAAGATCATGAGCCCCTGGCAACCAAGGGATCTGAGCACGTCGAACTTGAGCTACTCGACTAGTGCATGGATGCCGTCGATCTACCTAGTGGATGAGGTAGTGATGAGAAGCGCAATGATCGCAATGGACAACGACTCATCCCATCACGCCAAGATGACAGTCCGAAATCTCATTGATCATCACAAGGGAATCCTGCACTTTGGACGATCCGGGATGGGCGAAGGTCGCCCCTACATCGAGGCTCTATTCAAGAAGATTGAGAATGGCCTGCTGCGCCACATCGCCGGCGGCTTTGCTCCCGCAACGCAAGTGAATGAGCGTCAAGTCACTACAAAGCTTGACGGGAAAGACCACCCCATTCTCCTGGAGGTCTTGAAAGACCTCATTGACACCTATGTTACCTCGCACAATGTGACGAGCCGGTCCACTCGCGAACCCAGGTCGCCCAAGCGAATCATTGATGAGCATCTGGCATCTGGGGAGTGGGTGTGGCATGCACCTGGCACCGAAGATGACGTGAGAAACATGACCGTTAGGCGGATGAAGGTGACCATCAGAGGCTCCAGAAGGAGTGGTGTACCTCCCCTCGTCTATCTCGACCACGCTAGGTACAGGTCACCAACACTGTCTGGACAGTGGCACCTGATTGGGCAGTCATTTGACGCAACCTACGAAGACTGGCGAGACATTCGCAAGCTGACCCTCTGGAGAGGCGGTAAGCGTGTACTCACACTTCACGCTCTCGCCCCATATGCGAGCGTGGCCCACACGCTGTCGATCAGGAAGCGCGCGGCACGCTGGGCGAAGAGCGACGCGTCACGGGAGCCCGGTAACTACTGTTTAGCCGACAACATTGAGGCCTATCACGCAGCCGTCCGATCGGCGGCCGCTGGCGTCAGGGACAGCGCCTCGCTCATGGCAGCTGGCGATGTGCCCAAGCCACCTTCCACGACCAACAGTCAGGGGCAAGGCTCTCCACTGATGGGAATCCGCAGGGCCACGTTCAACACGAGGCTCCGCTGATGAAGGCCCCGGCGAGCCTTGAGAACCACCCAATGCACGCGCGACATCGCCCCAATATCCAGACTCTCCCCTTACTGCGAATGGCATCTGGATTCGCCACGTGCCTGGAGTATGGGCGGCCGAGCCTGAGGATCATTGGCGATGGCCGGTGTGGGAAGTCAACTGCCACGCGAATACTTGAAACCACCACTTCTTGGCGACCATTTCCTATTGGATTCCTCCGGATGGTCGTCGGAAAACCGACTACCCCTAGCGAAGGCAACTTCTTCCGCGAGGTCATCCTTGGACTGGGCATGAGGGCAACAACCGTAGCCAGCCCACAGGATCTCCTCCTCAGGATCATCCGGGCAATTGAGCAGGAAGCCGCTAGAGCATCGGCCGACGTGGTCGTGATTGCGATCGATACGGCTGAGCAGCTCACGCTCAAGGACTACGCCCACCTTGCAAAGCTTCAGAACCACTTCCTCGGATCATCAGTGCAACCGTTCTTTCTCTTCATCCACCAGAGCAACAGCGTGATTGGAGGCGCAGACGATCTTAGTCAGCTGGCGCCGCCACATCTGTATGGCCGATTCTTTGTCGACAGCCATCCTTTTACCGGGCTTCTCTGGGACATCCCGACGGAGGACGCTGACGTGCAGGACGCATGTGATGTCGCCTTGGCATTTCGCCAGCTTGACCAAGTTATGAGGTGGCCGGACGAGGGAGGAAAGACCTACACCGAAGCATTCGCACCCTATGCTTACAGCGTTGGCTGGCGCCTTGAGAAGGAGACCGAAGCGATACGCGAACGAATTGAGAACCTTGCCAATCAAGGCAACTATCCCGTTCCCAAGGATTGGCTCATGGCCTCCTTCAACCAGTTTGTCTACCACCTACTCACCAAGATCGCTGCTGGGCGCAACGATTTCGAAGGGCTTACTACCCAGCACATTGATGAAGCTCTCCTGCGCAGCGCATACGCCGGCTTCGAAAGCTCAAGAAATAGGGCCGTAGGCAAATGAGGAGCGGCGCTCAGCTGGTCGGCGGCAACCTCCGACTTGTTCCATACCAATCGGCTTTTGGCTGCGTCGCGAGGCTATCGCGACTGAACCAGGCCAGGCGGGTCACGGAGTACTCACAACTCCTCGGAATCAAGCCAAACAGAAACATCAACCTGCTCTTGAGCCTGACGACCTCGCAAGTACAACAAGAGGCACTCTCTACAACCCTTGGGATCGAGACTCCGCCCGAGTGGGACTTGGCGGCGTGGTATCCGTTCATGACGGACGACCCGAGACTGCCCTCCCATCTCAGGTTGAGGTACTGCCTTCCTTGCATCAGACTCGGGTATCACACCACACTGCATCAGCTGCCCTGGATTTCCACGTGTCCCTGGCATGGCGTTCGCCTGCGCCAGAGTTGCCCACGATGCAATGGATTTCCGGTGACAGTCGCTGGCACGCCCACGAAGTTGCTCACCTGTGCGTGCGGCTTTGACCTTATGAATGAGTCGGCTTCCGCCTTGCAGAGACACCCCCACCCCAATGCCACGGCGTATCTACAGGCCTACCTCAACTGGTGTGCGGAGCAAAGGCGTACAAGTCGGCTGATCGTAACTCCAGGGGTACACGTTGATCCCAGCAGGATTTCCAGCCTTGTGGACCTTCCTCCTGGCCTGGCGCTACGCCAGGCCAGGAGGGTCTGCAACGCTAAAAGGTACAGGCTCACGACACACCCAGATCAACAATCACCACCAGCAGGCGCAGATACAGCACTACGTGCAAACCATACGGGCTCTGAGGACGACTCAGGCCCAATCCTCCGTTACATTGACCAGAATGCAGCCAGAGGTTCCCGACGAGGTCGATCAGATCAGGCCTTTAGCCCTCAAGGCGAGCGAGTCGCCGGAGCTCGGGATCAACCGGCTCCGGATGGATGGAGCAGCTACGCCGCGACCAGGCCAGGCGGGCGCTATCGAGTGATTCACCCCAACTATTTGAACTTCGTAGATGAGCTCCTGGGCAAATTCAGCCATTCCAGCCCGCAGCGGGTGAGCAACTCGGGATTGGGACTACGAGTGAGACTAGCGGTGCTCGCCCAGGGCTACGCGGACGGCATCCTCCTCTCGGAGCATGAGGGCAACTTGAGCGCGCTTCCGGAGCGTTATAGATCGCCCAGTCCCATTGCGCTTTTGGATACGAGCCATCCACACGAATTGCGCGTGGCGTTCGGATAACGCAACCCTAAGCAAAGGCATCGATCGCCCCACCCTAAACTTCTGACGCACAACTCAGCTGCCGAGATAGAGAAGCCGCCTGTTTGCACCTGGAAATGGGCGGCACCCATTTATTCGTAGCATTTGCCAACAACAGCAATCGAATCCACGCCAGGGCCAGGCGCCTTCAATCCGTGATGCTGATGCACCAGTCAATGCCAGATGGCGCCATCGGGCAGAGACTCTGGCTGGTCTACCATCAGTAGATAGTCAGGAGCAAGATGACGCTGAGGGTTCGGCGCCGCGCGATAGGCCTGAATGACGTACTGGACCAGCGGGACTTCCACCCCAAACCGAAGACCTTAGGTGCCCCGCATGTACTCCTCGCGCACCATCTGCCGTTGTGCGCCAGTCAGTTGCGGATACTGCCCACCGCTAGGATCACCGATGACGCGCTGTCCTGCCGCGTGCGGGCACCCGGGTTGACTTGGCGATAGGCGCCCCACACCACCGCCGTGGTCATCCAGCACCGCGCCGCACTCGCCGGCCTGGAGGGGACTTCGGCGGACACAACCTGCGCTCGGGCTTCATCACCGAAGGGGCGCACCAAGGCTTGGCGCTGCCCGCCCTGATGGCGAATACCGATCACCGCTCGGTGGCCAGCGCGGCTGGCTACTTCCAGCAGGGCGGCGCCCAGCACAACCCGGCCGCACGGCTGCTCGACGCGGATTGAGCCCGTCCCAGGCGCGCCGCGTCCCGGCACCCACCCACGCCCTTGAAACTGTGAAAGCCATCCCAATGTTGATCGGGAGCTATCAGCTTTCCGGCCCGTGATCGGGGAAGAGTCGCAGTTCCTGCGACAACGAGCCGGCAAGTTGGCAGCGGGGAAGTCGCAGTACCACCTCACCTATCCGCCGGTCGGCACGCGCCCGGCTTGGAGATCGATGCATGGGAACGCAGCACGTAGGCCATAGGGAGCTTGTCAATTTTGCCGACGATCGGGTCAATCTGCCACGCGATAAAGCCAATGAGCTACGCGCGCAGGCGCGTGGACTGAGAGAGCGTCTGGAGACCTACCTAGGGCAGCACCCGGATTTCACCCTTCGAAAGATGATCCTTTCGGGAAGTCTGGCAAAAGGCACCGCATTGCGGTCGCTCAACGACATTGACGTGGCCTGTTACATCAGTGGGGCAGACGCCCCCAAGGACATTGGGAGGCTGCTGGAGTACTTGGCAGAGCGGCTTCGAAAGGCTTATCCAAATTTCAAGCCCGAACAAGTCAAGCCCCAGACTTACTCCGTAACAGTCTCGTTCCAAGGTTCTGGGCTGGATGTGGACGTGGTGCCGATCCTCTATGACGGCGATCCTGACTGGTATGGCAACCTAGTCAGTCAGGATGATGGCTCGTTCTTGAGAACCAGCATTCCCCGGCACCTAGAGTTTGCCAAGCGGCGTAAACAATTGCAGCCTTCGGATTTTGTGCAGGTGGTGCGCTTGGTCAAGTTCTGGGCAAGGCGCATGAAGACGGAAGTTCCCGGCTTTCGTTTCAAGTCCTTCATGATCGAGATGATCCTGGCAAAGCTGTGCGATGAGGGGCGTGATTTCTCCAACTACCCCGAAGCGCTCCAGCACTTCTTCACCTACGTGGCGCAGAGCGGCCTTCGCGAACAAATCGCATTCCAGGATTACTACCCTACCGCCATTATCGCCGCCTTCTCCGAGCCTATGCAGATCATTGATCCGGTGAACGAGAAGAACAACGTGGCCAAATTGTACGGTCACGCGCAGGTCGATGCCATTGTCGAGGCGGCATTGGATGCCGGCGACGCGATTGATGCGGCACTGGCTGCACCGACCAAGCAGGAGACCGTGCGCTACTGGCAAAAGGTCTTCGGCTCTTCCTTCCAAGCGTGAGGGCCCTATGACTGGCAGCTACACACAATCAAGCACCAGCACCTTTACGATCACTCATGCCCGCCACATGGCAGCGAAATTGGCCGCCGACCTCAAGCGTATGCAGCGCTTCTATGGGGCGCCCAGCGATGACAGAATCGCCGCTTATGAGACCGAAGTGGTTGAATTGTTGAAGGCCGGCTATCTGGACACAGTCACCTACGGTTTCAAGCGGGGTGATAACTGGATCGAGCCCACACTGCGCTACACCGCAAAAGATCTTGCAGGCATGTCCGGAATCGATGACGATCCCGGCAAGCTCCGCCCAGGCGCAGATGTATCCGGGGCGAGCTTCTACAACTACCTGACGTATTCCTCTGCCTGGTTCACGCTGTCGGCTCCTCAGCGGGAGTCATTTGAAAAGTCGCTTCCATTTCAGCGTACCGGGGCAGCCGAGCCTGGTATCAGCGGAAGCCTGGTGTCTGACCGCAGCTACTCTGCGGGTGGCAAGGCACTCGACCGCCTCAGTGTCAGGAGCTACTAATGCACTCAAAGCCAACCCTTGACGAGTTGTTTGATCAACGTCGCATCTATCCGGACATCGACGCCCGCACCCGATTGGATCGGCTGATTGGCGTGGACGATCAGAAGGCTCGCTTGTCGAAGATTCTCGGCCTGCTAGTCCACCCAGCTGGCCTGGAATTGTGGGCCAAGCGCCATCACCCAGGTGCCGCAACGCTGCTTGATTCCGTACTGCGCCGACCTCCTTTGGTCATTCTTTCCGGTGACGTCGGCTCTGGCAAAACCGAATTGGCAGAGACTATCGGTGATGCCGTGGCGCGACAGGAGAAGATTGATATCACCTTGTTCCCGCTCAGCCTGGCCACCCGAGGCAAGGGACAGGTTGGCGAGATGACCCAGCTACTCACCACAGCGTTCGACTACGCGCTGGCAGAAGCGACCAAATTGCAAGGTCGCGGAAAAAGCACCGGAGGGGTCATCTTGCTGGTGGATGAGGCCGATGCGCTGACCCAGTCTCGGGAATCGGCGCAGATGCACCATGAGGATCGAGCAGGGGTCAATGCCTTCATCAGGGGTATCGATCGTCTGGCGCAGACGAAGGTGCCCGCCGCCGTGATCATGTGCACCAATCGCCTCAACGCGCTGGATCCGGCCGTACGCCGTCGCGCCGCTGACATTTTGACCTTCAACCGTCCTGATTCAGCTCAGCGACGCTACGTCCTGGAACACCAGTTGCGACCGCTGGGTCTATCCTCCATGCAGATCGAAGGGCTGGTAGAGGCCACTGGAGCGAAGGATGGACAAGAGGTCGGCTTCACCTACTCTGACATCACACAGCGGTTGATCCCCTCGATCGTACTAGATGCTTATCCAGACCGATCGATTGAGAGCAAACGCGCGCTTGAGATTGCTCGCCCAATGCAGCCAACGCCGGCGTTTCAGGATCATGGCTGAGATGCCTTCCCAGCACGCGCCGGGGCGCCGCTGACACTGTTTCGTGTGGCACAGCTGGCTGCCCCACCCCAGTCGCTGCTATTTCACATTGTTGACCAGGCAAGCGCCTGCTGCTGAGTGTATGGAGGTCCCAAGATGTCCCAATGGTCACTTTCACAGCTGCTTTCTTCATTGCATGAGGATGTTCAGCTGCGCCTTGCCACTGTCCGGAAGACGTTCAATCACCCAGGGTCCAAGGGGGATGCCAGTGAGAACGTGTGGATCAGCTTGCTGGATACCTACCTACCAAAGCGCTATCAAGCTGCGAAGGCACACGTGGTGGATAGTCAAGGAAATTTCAGCCAGCAGATTGATGTGGTGATTTTCGATCGGCAGTATTCACCGTTTATTTTCACCTACGAGGGTGAAATCATTGTTCCTGCCGAGAGCGTCTATGCGGTGTTCGAAGCCAAGCAGACAGCGAATGCAGAGCTGGTGGCGTACGCCCAGCAGAAGGTGGCAAGCGTTCGACAGTTGCAGCGCACTAGCCTGCCAATCCCGCACGCGGGTGGGGTCTATCCGCCAAAGGCCTTGATGCCAATTCTTGGCGGGCTGCTGACCTTTGAAAGTGACTGGAGTCCAGCGCTTGGGCCCTCCCTGGAAAGGGCACTGACCGCCAATCCCGGCGACGGGCGCTTGGACCTTGGCTGCGTTGCTGCGCATGGTCACTTCTTCTTTGACCATTCCAAGGATCGCTATCTCTTTGTGAATGAGAACAAGCCCGCGACGGCGTTCCTCTTCAAACTCATCGCCCAACTTCAGTTCAGTGGGACCGTACCGATGATTGATGTTGAGGCTTACGGCCAGTGGCTGACGAAGTGATGGCTTGGTCATGGCAGCTGTTGGGCGCGACATGAGGCATGCCTGCCCGGGTACTCCGCGCTGTTTAGCGAGGAAGCTTGCCTGAGGGAGACGCCTCTAGGCTTCACGCGCTTCGTGCCCAGCTCGAGGTGCACCGAGTGAGGTCGCTGCCTTCCGGCCCGGAGCACGGATGTTTCAACTTGGGGCGTCGCGCGATTAGCTTGTGCACAATCAGCGTCAGCGGGCCAGCGCGAGGCTGGCTGAATCTCTAGCGATGCCGCGACTATCCCTTCCTCCGAGTCCGAGTCCGAGCCCCACCTCGACCACGTGGCGGGGCCGACCTAAAGGAAGAGGTTCGCAACCTCCAATGGCCACCTCGACTGCTGCGAGAGCGGCTCGGCCACAATCATCGATAGCCTGCCGGACAAGAGCATTCCAGTCCCCACAGCATTGATTACGCTCGTTTGAACTACGCCGCCGGGCACAGCCGCTCCATTGGCTTTGCCTCAAATTAGAAGCCGTGCATTGGCGCCGCACCAAATTCATGCACTAGCGTTGTGCAATGTCCAACTACACAGCATTGGCGCGCGCGCGATTGTGGTGCAACACCGCATCGATCCATTGATTAATCAATGAGATACAGAATCATAGTTTTGCGCGTGCAACATGATCGGAAACTGACCGGCCCTTGGGCCGGTTTTTCGTTTAAGGCTGGCCGACTGGTCACGCCCGAGGGTCGCGAGCTGGAACCGCAGGATCTCGCATGGCTGTCGCTCACCGCTGCACAAGCGCAGGAATGGCGCCGAATGATGGAGAGCGGCCGCGCGATCGGCAAGCCCCGGAAACCCTTGTCCTTCAACGCCGCCAGCGTGGTGAACCTCTCCGATGCCTTGGCACATCGCCGGGAAAAGCGGTCATCGATGGCGATGGCTGGCCCCGACGCCGAGCCGCCCGCGGCAGTCCTACCGGTACCGGGGCCGAAACGCCGCCAGCGCGTGTGAGGCGCTTCCGTAGGGGCGCCGCCCCTACACCCCGGCTACAATGCGCGCAGGACGCCTTGGGGGCCGTATGGAACGCGAACGACCGGAGTACCTACAACCCATCCCGCGCACGCGCTGGGAGTTTCCGTGGCTCGGCATGTGGGCAGTTCTGCTGCTGGGCATGGCTGGTGCCGGTATCTGGCTGCATTTGAAGACTGGTGACGCTTGGAATGCACGATTCCAGAGCCACGAACCACCGTCAGTTGTGGCCCAGCCATCGGTGACGACGCAGCCGACAACAGCGGAAAAAGACGCGTTCATCGCCGAGATCAGGGCGCGCCGCGAACGTGCGGAGATCGAGGCGAAATGGACCGAAGTGAGGCTTAGAGAGGTTGCGGCCGAACGTGCCGCTGCGGGCCGATCCAACCCAGCAAATAAGGATGAATATCGCTGCATCAACGGGATCGCGTTTCGGCGAATTCCAGGCGGGTGGGAGAACGTGCCTGGCGCGCCCTGCCCCTGATCATCTACGCCTTGCGGCTTCGCTCGCGCGCGAACGCCCGGTCCATCCATCGGGCAATCCAGTAGTGAATGTCGAGGTATCGGCGCAGGCTCATGGCCGCAGTATAGGCGCCAGCAGGCCTATGCACGCAAGGTGGGCCACGTAGTACCCGTAGAAGGCCCAACGGCCGCGCGGTACCGGCCACGTCGCATGGGATAGCCACCCGACCACGGGAACGGCCGCCAGCGCCCACAGGCTGCCATTGAAGGCGCACAGGGGCGCGAACGCCGCCAAGGTCAGCAGCGGCCGCCCTGTGCGGAATCCCAACCATGCCAGCAGAACGAACCCTACCCCGGCCCACTGGTAGTCCACGAACAGCGGAAACACCGCCGCGGTGAATGCCAGGACAACCCATCTGCGCTGACATGCCGCGTAGACCGCTCCTGCGCAAAGGGCGAACGTGAGCAGAATGTTCAGCGGCAGCCAGTACCCGAACGTCAACGCGTGAACCGGCTGTGCGACCAACCCCCAAGCGCCGAGCCTACGAACGGACTTGCCCACATCTGCGTCTGGCTGGGCGAGGTTGTAGGCCATCACCAGTGCGAACAGCGGAAAGGCCACCCGCCCCGCTTCGCTGAGTCCAGGCACGTACCCGCCATAGATCACCTTGGCAACGTGATCTCCGGTCATCAGGATCACGGCCAACCACTTCAACAGTTCGCGCGCGCTACTGGTCACAGCTTGTTCGGCCCCGGCGCCGTGGTCATGTAGGAATCCGATCGGTAGGACGGCGACTCCGGAAACGTGCCCATGGAGCGCTCGACGTGCTGGGCCACACCACCGACACGCCCCATTGCCGCATCCGGCTGGGATCGACCGGAGTCATCAAATCGCTGCTTACTGCGTTCCTCTGAACGTTCGCGGTACGGGTTGTAGACAGGTCCGTTGCGTGCGAGCGTGCGGCATTCCGGCTGGCTCAGCTCATATGCTGTGCCCTGCTCCGTAAGACAACGGCAGCTGGCCTCCTGTCGCACGCCCTGCGCATCCAGCCCTTCCAGTGACGACATACACACCAACTGCGGATCGGAACGCGCCTGACGTTCATCGAACACCGGCGCAGTCCAGGGCATGGTGCTGATGCGAGGCAGATGGTCCTTGGCGTACGCAGCGGCAGTAGGCCAACGCGGCGCCTCTTCCTTGGCTCCCGCTGGACGGAACGGCGAAGGGGCCGCATCGGCTGACGCCGATTGCGTCCCCTCTTTCCCCTCGCCCCCCGTAAGGCCGGATGAAGTGAGCGACCTATAGGCCAAGTAGGCGAAAACGAGGGCAACAACAACCAGCACCGGCAGCAACATCACCTTGAATGGAATGCGCGCCTTGATCGTGTGGACCTCAGCAGACTTGTACTGGCCGAAAACCTGCGACGGCAGGAGCCGGGTCGTGCGCTGCGCCATGTCACGCTTCGCAAGTGACTTGATTTCCTCGTTCAACTCGCCCCAGCGATAGACGTCGAGCATCTTCGTACCGAAGCGACGAACCACGTGCGCGTGCGATCCGATCAGGCCGCGCACGAACGGATACAGCTGGTTCGGCTGCTGCGTGGTCCATACGAAGTCCAGGCCACGATGCCGATGCTCAGCCAGCTCAAGCACGTGACGCGGCGTCTGCTGGCGAGTTGCGTCATGCAGATGGCCGAACCACTTCCACGCCTCATCGACAAAGATCAGAGACCCATCCGGAACGATGTAATTCCCCTCAGCGTCCTTGTTGTTCCAGTGCCGCGGATCATCCAGAACAGTCGCAAGGCCCGGATCAAGCCCGTCGATGCCAGCGGCGAAGATTGGCCGGGTTGCAGCCTTCGCCTCGGCGACAAGCCGCTCCATCATCAGCGCTGTTTTGCCATTGCCGGGCTGACCAGTAAACAGTTCGATAGGCATATCAGGTCCGCTTCGTCAGTACTGTTTTCACGGCACCCACGGCGAACTTCGCAGTCACCGCCGAGGCAATCATCGTGCAGGCCACGTCGAATTTCATGATGCCCGCATAGGCCACCACCAGTGCGCCAAATTCACCGCCGGGCGCGCCCGCTCGCATGGCCTGTTCCATCTGCTGGATCCACGGGTCTACGAGGAACTCATTGGTTGCCCAGGACAAGCCGAGCCACACCATGGCCTCAGTAACCCACGGGCCCCACTTCGAACGAAAGATTCCGGCAAGGCCGGTGAGAAGCGAGCTGATAAGCCAAGGCATGGTCAGGCGTCCTTCGATGCAACGATGCGGAGAGAGGCAAGCGCGGCGAGGCCCATGACAAAGTAGCCGCCTAGAAACAGCCAGTTACAGAGAGGTGCTGTGTTGATCTGAATTGCGTTGCCGAAGACTTCAATGCTCGGAGGTTGGGGGCACGTTCCGCCCCAGCCGTATCCGCTCGTGTCTGGCGTGGTGGCCTTGCCACCACCGGGTGCCCATGCGTCTGACGCTGGTCGATCAGGCGGCAAAGTAACAGTCCCGCCAGTGCCGGTAAGCGCGTCACGAATCGCCTTAATGTCAGCGTTGTCGCCGCCGCCATTCCCATTGCCCTGCGCCATCTTTTCCAGCGCACAAGCAGACCGCCACTGCATCAGCAGTGCCGCATACTCCATCGCATCGCACTTCTCCCCAGTGCAGATCGGCATGGATGCACAAGTGCCGCCCGCAATATTCCGGTTTTTGCGCGTGTTGCAGTCGATGCGCCATTGAATACGAGCCTGACCGCACATGATCGGCGACCCGCTGCACGATGGCGGCGCGCTACAGTCGTCGCCCCCGCTAAACGACTCTTCGTTCACTGGATCGGGATTGCCGTCGTCGTCGGCGTCCTTCTTGCAAGTTCCGTCCTGGCCGCGCACCTCGCCTTTTGCACACTGGCCGTCGCCGGGAAGACACTTGCCATCAGGGGAACGAACCTGCCCCGAAGGGCACTCGTTCTCTTTCTTCTTGCAGGTGCCATCCTGCTGCTGCGTCATTCCTTCCGGGCAGGGCTCAGGCGCGCACTGACCAAGAGAGTTTGGTTTTGCACCGTTGGGGCACTTTCCGTCGTTGGTCGGCTCGCAGACCCTAAGCAATGCGTTCCAAAAGTAGCCGGAACCCATCGCATTGCAGTTTGACTCTTCATTCGCAGGACAGATGCTGCCGGTTGCCGTCCACGTCTTGCTGCCATCACCGTTGCTATACCACGCACCATCACATCCGTTGCGGCAACCGATGCTCCCGTTCTTCGCGGATCCACTGCTAGCCCAAGGGCCAGTACCCGTGTACTCGGGTTCGGAAGAGCACTTGTTGAACCAGTAGAAGTAGGCACCCGGATTGAACGGACCTTGCTCTACCCCGTTCCTGTCCCTGCCCCAATACAGGACGATGAAGCGCCCATTGCTCGCGCCACCATCACGCTCACACTTCTTACGACTGAACGAAACAATGCTGGTATTTCCAGCGATACTGGGTTGGAAGGCCTCACACTGCGCCTGAGCTTCCGCGACCGAACAGCGTTCAGATTCATTCCGACAGTTCTTGGCCTGAGCGTGAGCGTCACCGAGACCGAGCCATGCCAGAAGCACCGCAATCAGCGCATATGCAATGCGTCTGGCAATCGCGGAAGCAAACACGCGTGCAAGCCAGTGCATTAGCTGAAGTCCACGAAGATGATCGCGCACGCCACCAGCCATGCGCACAGCCAAATCCACCCTTCCATCCCAAGCCCCCTGCCCTGTCCAGGGCGTTAGAAGACCGGGGGGAGGGAGTCGGCCCTGCCCCCCGGTTGCCGTTACATCGCGCGGCGCACCCACTTGTAGACCTTGATGCCGACCAGCACGCCCAGCACCGCGACACCGATCTGACCGATGGGACCCAAGGCCGCGTTGATGGCCGAAACCACAGCGCCCACGTCCACGCTGGTACCACCACCCGACGCGAATGCCGGCGCCGACACCAGCGCAGCGGTACCGACGACCGCCAGTGCGGCGCTCTTGCCCTTCAGGGCCTTCAACATCTTGTGCATGTGTCCTCCTAGGACTGTTCGATTTTTTTGCGAATGAGCCGGAACACGTACGCGACAGCCCACAGGAGCGCGATCTTTGCGCCGATGGCCTGTGCATCCTCAATCGGCAGTTCCGGCAGCAGTGCCGGTTGAGGAATCCAGATCACAGCCGTGCAGGTCCCCGTGGCCGTGTCCAGGTCGGCTTCGCGGCACGCAGGGATCAGCACGGCCATGGCTTACGGCTTCGCCGGTGCGGCTGCGGCCTTCGCCTGCAGCGGAACGAGGTCCACGTAACGCTTCAGGATCAGGTCCCCGTACTGGCTCAGTGCGAACGACTGGGGATCAATGTCGTACTCGCCCGGCGGGTACGGCGGGCGCGAGCCGAGGCCGACACGGAACGGCAGTTCGAAGCCGTTGCCGAAATCGAGACCGACCATCTGAGAACGGATGATCGAGTTGGTCTTGCTGTTGTGCCGTTCTTCGACGGCAGCGGACTTCACGCGGCAGATAGGCATAGTTCTTCCCTCACATAGCGATGGAGTGGTTCACCCTTGGCAATACCGCGAAACCGTCCGGGGTGACCGTCACGGAGGATGCGGCTCTCTGCGAAGTCGGCCCATGAATCGCCGAGCGCTCCGCGAAGGACGTTGAGGAAAGGCCCTACCTGTCGATGCGCCCACTCGATACCGGCTTCGACAGAGGTTTCCACTTGCTTTTGCAGCGTGCGCAGTCGCGTGCACACGCCCGTAATGAGGTTCTGCAAGGCGCTATACGAACCGCGCAGATACGCGCCCGGGTTCAACAGCACATCGAGCGGGATTTCCATGTGCTTGCCATACAAACGCACTTCTGCGCGCACCCAGCGCGATGACGGCAGGCCCTCGGCCTTGCCCTTCTCGTACACGCACAGTTCCTTGTGGCCTTTGCCGCCGACGTACAGCGTGCAGCCGGTGTTGTGGCCTTCATCGGAAATGAAGCGGTGACGGGGCGGGCAACCGCCTTCGGTAAAGCCGCCCTGAGCTGCAACCTCGCGGAGCGCATGCACGTCCAGGCGTTCGCCTTCGTAGTCGTCGTGCGCGCAGTCAACGCGGGTAATCTTGGCGTCCAGCATGGCGCACTGCTTGTAGACACGCGCCCAGTCACGAATCCACTTGCAGCCCATGCCGGTGAGGCTCAGGCACACGGTGCTTTTCTTGCCGCCAATGCCGACACGCCCGACAACCTCGTTTTCCCGGTCGATCAACACCGCCGACTGCTCGTAGAAGTTCCAGTTCTTCTCACGAATCGCACCGGCAACCACTTCGCCACGAAAACCGAAGATGCGGAACAGCAAGAGGTCCAGCTTCTTGCAGTTAACTTCTTCAAGGGCAGAGAGCGGGACCACAATGGTCAAGTAGTCGATGATTTCGTCTTGCTGACCCTTTTGGCCCGTGTTACTCCCCGGGCCAATCTCCGCCGCCGCTCGCTGCCCCTTTTGACCGGGCGAAAGCGGGGAAAAGCCCCCTGCCCCGCCCTCTACGGCCATCCTGAAGCGCGCGCGATCAACGGCCATTGCCTGCCCCCTTTCCACGCAGCACGAACACCAGCGACCAATAGAGGCCGGTAAGCAGCACGCCGCCCAGCACAGCGGCAACAAACGGATCGCGCAGGAGTTCAGCCATGACGGCCACCTTGACGGCGTGACTGGTAGTCGACCTCGTCCCGAGCGGTCCAGCCCGTGGCGGCCAGTTCGGCGCGTGCCTGGGCGACGATGGCTGCTTCGCGTGCACTACGACGGGCAGACTCCCCACGCCGGTCGAGGCACCACGAAACGAGTTTGGCGCTGCCAATCGAAACGGCCACGATGACCGCCAGCAGCACGAAGGCAATGAACGGATCGATCATCCCTCTTCCCCTACCCCAAGCCCCCAAGGGAACCCGCCAGCGGCCTTGGGGTGCCGGTGGCGGGCGTATGCGATCCCGCATACGGGGCCGATGTATAGTTCTCCGAATACACCCTGTCAACGGAATCGTGTACATGGACGCCGTCAACCAGCTGCTCGACCAAGCCCGTGTCGGAACAAATCTCCCTTCAGACAATGCTTTAGCTCAGCGCATGGGGGTCACGCGCGCCGTCGTCTCGAATTGGCGACAGGCCCGGAATCCGATCCCTGATGAGCGAATTGCGCAGCTTTGCGCCATGGCAAAGCTGGATGGACCGGCATGGACGGCACGCATCCATGCGGAGCGCGCAGCATCCCCAGCCGAGCGCGCGATGTGGAAATCGATGTTGGACAGGTTGAGCGCGGTCGCCGCAGTGTTGGCGCTGGTAGTGTTGGCAGCACCAGGCGCCGCCCGCGCTAAAGCCATTGATTCACAAGGCTTTTCCGGCTCGGATCAGCCGCATTCTGTATATTATGTTCACACTCCTGCAGCGGTGGCTGGCACGGGTCTTGCCCAGTCCCCGGCTCCGACGTTGACATGGAGCCCGATCAATGCGTGCCCTGAAACGACCGCCCCTTAGGTCGGCTTTTCGTTCAAGTGCGGTCGACTGGTCACCCCCAAAGGGATGCGAGCTGCTGCTGGAAGATTTCGCGTCGGCCATCGTGGCGGAGACTTTAGGCCGTTCTTCGTTGTAGTCACGCCGCAATCTTTCGGTACTGCTCCTGGCATGGAGCAACGTCGGGAACCAATGCTCGTTCAGACAATCAACACGCAGCCGCCCGTTGAAGGACTCAACGTAAACGCATTGGTTCGGCTTGCCGGGCTCGATCAGGCGCTGGGCAATTTCCTTCTCGTGAGCCCACGCCACCCTCGCCACGTCGATGGCCACCGCCTCGTGGGGGGCGCCGTTCTCGAACACCTGCTCGGCCAGCAACTTCTTCAGGCGTGTGTTCTCGGCCTCCAGGTCCTTGAGCCGCTTGGCGTCGGGCACGCTCATGCCACCGAACTTGCTGCGCCACGCGCTACTCAATCTCGGAGGGGGAGCGCAGCTCGGCATGGAGCGGGGAGCAGCCCTCCCCTACCCTCAATATATCGGGTTCTACCCCGTTTTCACGGACACTTACAAGAAGGCCGATTCAGGCCATGAGGAGTGTTCATGTCAAAGCGTAGGAAGTTCGGTGCCGAGTTCAAGCGCGGTGCGGTTGAGCAGGCGAACCAGCCCGGCATCAGCTGCGCCCAGGTGGCCCGGGAGCTGGGAATTCGCGACAACCTGCTAACCCGCTGGAAGCGCGAGGCGCAGAATCCAGAAGCGGCCGCTTTCGGCGGCGCTGGTCAGAAGGCGCCGCTCACACTCAGTGACATCTGGTCGATCAGGCGCGCCTACAGCTTGCAGGAGGTGCTCGTGACCTAGCGCTGTTCAACCTGGCGATCGACACAAAGCTGAGAGGTTGCGATCTGATCAGCCTACGACTGCGAGACGTATCGCATGGTGCGGTCATTGCTAATGAGGGCTATCGTATTGCAGCGTAAGACCGGAACGTCGAAGCGAACCACCTGCTGTCCAAGCCCAGCAGGAACCGCGTCAGCAAAAACATGGTAAAGGCCCGGCTTCGGGAAGTTCATCGCCACCCGGAAGCGACCATCCGGCTCCGGTTTGCCCGGATGCTCGTGCAGGAAGCTGGAGAAGTTGCTGTCGGTTGCCAGAACATGCAGATCCTGCGTCAACTCCTCTTCGAACTTCGTTATGCGCTTACCCGTGGTCTTTTCGGAGAATGTGATAAGTAACTCGCGGGAAAGAGGGCCCGTTTTTTCAATGGAAATTTCGGCAGTCACCTTCTCGGTTGATCCCGGAAGTGCGAAGTGCCCTCTCAGCGCTCTCTCGGACGCCGCGGATGGCAGCGCGGTCGTACCGATGGCGGCCATGCCGAATGCAAGAAGATTTTTGATGAACATGGGGATCTTTCTCCATAGAAAATTGACCAGCTGCGTGCCAACGACTGACCGTGGCATCCGGCCTCGGCCGGCCTCGCCAGATCAGATGTGTGAACGTTGATTGCCTGGCTAATTGGCACATCAACTACTTTCAGCGCTGACAGCGTGGCAATGTCAATACGATCCATGGAAGCCTTTCTTTTCCATCTGCTTGGATTCATGTTCGGAGAATGCGGGTCTCAGGCGACGTCCAGTTCCCGCCTCCCCTGCTACCGCGGCAGTAGGAGTATTCGTCGCGACGTCATGAGCTGCAGAGTCGATAGTCAAACGGAATACGCAGGATCTTCCTATCATCTCCCGGTCCCGAAATGCTCGCTTGCAATGACGCTCCATCACGCCGGTACTCGATGCGCTTCGGGAAGTCATTCTGCAGATTCTCGAGCACCACCCAGTTCGCGCCGTGCTCGGCAATGACGAACGTGGTTGCCGCCACGCCATTTGGCTGCACATGCAGGCCAGCCGCTTTGCCTGCAGGCACCAGACGCATGTACTCGAATGCCTCCATATCGCCGCAGCTCAACGTGCGCGACATACCAAGCAACGCGCCGCCTGCCTCGGGCAGCCAGACCTCATCAAGCCTGCGCTCCTCGGTACCGCCACACCAATGCCCGGCCAGCCAGTCGAACCTGGCCGGAGCAGCGGTGACTGCACTGCTTCCCAACGCCAGCCCTGCGCCCAGCACCACCAACGTCGACTTCAACATACCCTGACCTCCTGGATCGGTTGGACGCAGGCTAGCGCCCCAGCCCCGGGGACGCTTGTAAAAATGCGCAGGATGACGTCCGATGCGGCATGGACTACCGCGAGCACCCTGCCACCGACGACCTGCGCCGTCATGTCCAGTGCCTCTGGTGGCTGCGGGACGAAGCCCCAGGCCATGAGGTGCAGGTCATCTATCCCGATGGCCGGTGCGAGTTGCTGGCGGAACTTGGCGTGCCGCTGCATCTGCACGGGGCAGATGGCCGGATCCGTTCCGATCTGCCGTTCTGTTTCGCCGCACAGCAATGCGGCCCGATCCGCCTGCGGGCCGTCGGCCCGGTGTTCTGCATCGGCGTGCGGCTGCAGCCGGCCGCAAGCGCCTTGATCGCCGGTGCCCGCCTGCCCGGTCTTCGCGACCAGGCACCGGACCTGTACACGCTGGATGCCTCCTTTGCTGAGACCTTCAGTGCGGCCGCACGCGCAAGCGCGGCAAGCAGTACGCCCGAGCCGTTATGGCAGGTGCTGCGGGAATGCTGTGCCAGTTTCACCCTGGACGAGCGCATCGAACAGGCC
This sequence comes from Stenotrophomonas sp. 86428_Sma, assembly GCF_056481585.1. NCBI lineage: Bacteria > Pseudomonadati > Pseudomonadota > Gammaproteobacteria > Lysobacterales > Lysobacteraceae > Stenotrophomonas > Stenotrophomonas sp. 86428_Sma. The sequence continues at coordinate 2,379,482 of NZ_CM151156.1, read as the reverse complement.
GTTGCGGAGCTGGATGCAGCGGAAGGCGACCTGCGCATCGCCGAACTGGCGCGGCGGCTTGGCATGTCCCTGCGTGGCTTGCAGTCGCGTTTTCTGGCGGCCGTGGGCATGACCCCGAAAGAATATGCCCGAGTATGCAAGCTGCAGGCTCTGTTGCACACGTTGGATGGAGAAGCCACCAGCATCGCCTCCGCCGCTGCGCGCCACGGCTACAGTGACCAGGCCCATGCCACGCATGACCTGGTGCGATGGACCGGCGTCACGCCCGCTCGGCTGGTCCACGCGCTGCGCGGTGATCGCGGCAGCGACGATGCACTGCGGCTGGCTGCCGCCTTCGTGCGCGGAAGCAGTAGCGGCCAAGCACGATAGCCGGACCCCACCCTCCTGCCCTGCTCCAGAGCCGACTCCATCAGCCAGCGCTTCCCGCCACCCGGATCTGCTCCCCCAGCTCCCGGATACGCGCTTCACCTGCCTCCAGTGCCTGCGGGCTGGTATGGACCGAGTAGTAGCCTGTTGCCAGCGGATACGGATGCCGTGCTGCGGTACCGAACACGAACTCGGTGTCCTCGCGGGCGAAGAACGCGACCTCCTGGCCGCCTTCCTCGAAGACCACCAGTTCACCTGCACCGATCGCTTCGGGTACACGCAGCGAGCCCACGCTCACCGCGGTCCAGGCCACGTCATGTCCCGGCGGCGGTTGGAACCGCCACGATTCTCCCGCCCGCAGTTTCACCGAAAAGTAGTTGATCGGTGCCGGGGCATCGATGGGGCTGCGGGCCGTGCCGTACGCTCCCAGCAATACGGTCACCGGGCCTGCGCTGCGGATCTCGCCAGGAGAGAAGTAGCGGCTGAAGGGCGCGCCCAACTCCAGTGCGGGCGGCAGCGCAAGCCACAGCTGGAAACCGCGCAAGCGATCAGAATCACCGAATCCGCCGCCGTGCCATGCGCCACTGCCGGCCTGCATCCACTCGATCCAGCCGGCCTCGATACTGCCCTGGCGCCCCTGGTCGTCTTCATAGTCGACGGCCCCTTCCAGCAGCCAGGTGAGCGTGGCGATGCCCGAGTGCGGATGCAGGCCAAGCGCAGGGGCTTCGGCGCGCGAAAGATCGCGGGCGTCGATGAGATCGAGGAGGACGAAGGGCTTGAGACGTTCGCCCAGATCGGAAGGGCTCACCAGCCGGGTGATGGGCCCGTGGCTGCGGCCGCGGGTGCGATGCACGATGCGGCGCACGGAGGCGACCGGAGAGATCGCGGTGGATTCGGAAGGGTGGACGGCGAGCATGGCGTGGTCTCCTTGGAAGCAGGTTTCGAACGTCGCGACGACGTCCTACGCTCAAGGTAGGCACTGAGCACTCATGGCAGTAGCCCGCCAGTTCGGATTTCATTCCTCCATCGTTGGAGCAATAGCTGCCACGCGTGGAAGCGGCAGCGCCTCCCGCTCAGGTGCTTACCAGTTGCCCTGCATCAGATGGGTCGTGGCGAAGTCGACAAACGCGCTGGCGGCGCGTGGCAACTGCCGCCGGCTCTGGTAGACCACGAACAGCTCCAGGCCATCAATACGGTAGTCGGGCAGCACCTGGACCAGCGTCCCTTCCCGCAGCGGTTGCGCCACCATCGCCTCGGTCAGCAGCGCGATGCCCATGCCGGCCACGCAGGCCTTGGTCAAGGCAAAGGCCGAGTTGGCGCTGAATCGCCCGCGCACTTCGACCTCGGCGGGTCCATCCGGCCCCATCAAGCGCCACTGCGTGCGCCCTGAGCCCGAGGGCACGGCGATGCAGTCGTGCGTGGACAGGTCCTCCAGTGCGCTGGGCGCTCCCCGTGCCTCCAGGTAGGCCGGGCTGGCCACCAGCACGGCACGGTTGTTGCCCACCCGGCGCGCGATCAGTGTTGGCCCGGTGACTGCACCTGCACGAATCGCAACATCGATGCCGTCAGCGACCAGGTCGGCGCGCGCATCATTGAGCACGAACTCCAGGCGCACCCGCGGATGGGCCTGCAGGAATGACTGCACCCACTCCAGCTGGAACCAGTTGAAGAAGTCCACCGGCGCGGCAACGCGCACCTTGCCCACCGGCACTTCACTACCCTCGGAAAGCTCCAGGGTAGCGTCCGCCAGCGCCTCGATCTGCTCCACGCTGCGCGCGTACAGGCCCTCACCTGCATCGGTCAGGGTCAACTTGCGGGTGGAACGATGCAGCAGCCGGACACCCAGCTGCGCCTCCAGCTGCTGGATGCGCCGGCTGGCGGTATTGGAGGGCATGCCGATCCGGCGGGCGGCCTCAGCGAAGCTGCCGGCCTTGGCCACCTGTACGAACAGGGCCACATCATTGAGATCGATCACCCGCGGTCTCCATGCAGACGACCCCCGGTACGGAGGCCCCTGCATTGTGTTGCAAATGGTGTCGCCGCGCTCGGCGCAGCGCCCTTCCCTCATCGGGCCTTGCGCGCATCCAGGCTGAACCGGCCTGCGCCGTTGGCGGCCAGCATCAGGAATGCACCAGCAATGGATACATTCTTGAGGAACATGATCATCTGCGTCTGGTCAGCGACGTTGTTGTGGAACAGGAAGGCGGTAGCCAGGGTGAAGCCCGCCAGCAGAACGGCGACGATCCGGGTCTGCCAGCCGGCAATGATCGCCAGCGCGCCACCGATCTCCGCCAGGATCACCAGCGGCAGCAGCAGCGCGGGAACACCAACCGAGGCCATGTACCCCGCCGTGGCCTCGTAGGCGCTCAGCTTGCCGAATCCCGACAGCAGGAACAGTGCGACCAGCAGGAGGCGGCCGAGCAGTTCGACTGCGCCCTGCAGGCGGGTGGAGGACGAGGCACCAAAGGTGGTTGTGGAATAAGTGGACATGTCTGCATTTCCGGGAGGCGTGTTGAAACAAGAGGGACGGTGGCAGCGGCAGGAACGACGACATCATCATTGCCAGCGGGACGCACTCTAGGCGCCCCTTCCACCGCCCACTAGCCGCCCCAGGGGGAATTCACCCGTCCATTCATGGACGAATCCACCCACAGCGGGATTGCTCCCATCCGTGGACGAATGAAATCCGCTGCAATCGGCTAGTGGGGCCCAATGCCCCGAAATAGAGTGCAGCCGTGGCCCATGGCAGTGCGTTCGCCGGGCCCGTCCTACCCTTCACTACGAGAACCGCCATGAAGCTCCTGCACATTGATTCCAGCATCCTGGGCCAGCAGTCGGTCAGCCGCCAGCTCACCGCCCAGCTCATCGAAGCTGCCCGCAAGCAGCATGGCGACGTGAACGTGACCTACCGCGACCTCGCCCTGGCACCGGTCGAACACCTTGCTCCGCCCCACCTTGCCGCTGCCCAGGGCGCCCCCATCGAAGTGGATGCCCTGCAGCAGGACGTGGCGCTCGGTGCCGACGATCTGGATGCCTTCCTGCAGGCAGATGTCGTCGTCATCGGAGCACCGATGTACAACTTCAGCATTCCCAGCCAGCTCAAGGCCTGGATCGACCGCATTGCGATTGCCGACAAAACCTTCCGTTACACCGCACAGGGGCCGGAAGGCCTGGCGGGCGGCAAGCGGGTGCTTATCGCCTCCACCCGCGGCGGCATGTACGCCGGTGATGTGCCGGGTGCGGCCATGGACCACCACGAAACCTACCTGACCAGCCTGTTCGGCTTCCTCGGCGTCACCGACCTGCAGTTCATCCGGGCCGAAGGTCTGGCAATGGGCGACGATGCGCGTGCACAGGCACTGCGGCACGCCCAGCAGGACATCGAGCGCGTCTTCGCCTGATAGCTGTGCCGTCGGCGATACACATCGCCACGGCATTTCAATGCCATTCCGCCCGACGCACCGAAGCCGATGGACAGCGATATCGCTGTCTACAGGAACCGGTGCATCACATATACATCAACCAACCCCAGCGACAGATGCCGGAACGCCGCAGGTAGCGTACCGACCACGGCGAAGCCCAGCTTCCGATACAGCTCAATCGCTGGCGCATTGGTACTGACCACGTAGTTGAACTGCATGGCCAGAAAGCCTTCCGATCTGGCTCGATCAAGACTGTGCTCCACCAGCGCCCGGCCAATGCCGCGACCTTGTACCCGAGGATCGACCACATAGGTGGCGCTGGCCACATGCGCCCCCAGGTCCGGGTAGTTGGCGCCCATCTTGTACATTCCGACCACGCGCCCTTCCAGAACGGCCACAAAGGCCGCCTGCACTCCGAACCAATGGCTCCGGAAGGTGCCGGCCTCGAAGGTGACGGCGAACGGGAGCGAATCCTCCATCGTAATGGCCGCCTTGAAGATCGCCCACATGGCGTCGAAGTCACCGGCGGTGGCAGCTCGGATTTCCATGCGATTCCTCGCGGATCGGCGTAGTGGGCAGGCGGACACTAGCAGAATCCAGCAAGCGCCCCGTACCCGCTTCACGCGCCACCGCCATCGGTTCGGCAATAGTTGAGTGAATTCCGGCCCTTAGAGCAGTTCATGCCCCCTACTTCCGCGCGCACTCCACACCGGTTCCACCGATGGCGCGTCGCTGGCTACGTTCTACTGGGCGTGTACGTTCTCTACCTGCTCGCCGGCAACATCTTCCTCAACACCCCGCTGTTCGACCAGGTCACCAACCGCAAGCCGCACAAGTTCGTGATGACCACCGGCCCGGCCATCACGCTGCTGCCCGGCCACGTCATTGCCTGGAACGTGCATATGCGCGGCCACGTCAACCACACCGTCTACGTACTGCACGCCGAACGCGCCAGCGCCCGGCTGGCCGTGCTGCCCCTGTTCCGTCGCGAAGTGCGGGTTCCCCGATTGCAGGCCACAGGCGTGTCGGCCGAAATCAATCGCGTCGAGGATGCCATTCCGTCGCCCCCGCGCGGCGACCAGGGTTGGACCCTGCGTTTCGACGCCATCCACAGCGACAGCATCCGCAGCGCCCGGCTCGGCAAGCTGCTGATCATCGGCAAGGGCCAGGGCACGGTCGGGTTCCTCAAGCAGCTGCGCGGCGGCCCATCGGAACTGTTCGATTCCGAGGTCTCGTTCAGCAAGGCAGACACCAGCTATGACGGCGTGCAGCTGCTGGGCGACATGAATCTGACTGCGCGTTTCAGCTATCCGCGCCACTATCGCGATCAGGCGCCCGGCCTGGCCAAGTTGAAGCTGCTGCATGCGCAACTTGATTTGGAAGCGCGCAGCCAGGGGCTGCGCATGGATACGGACGCCACAACGCCAAAGATCTCCAGCGCGCCCGTGCCCGGACGCCTGCAACTAGCGGTCCACCTGATCGACGGCCAACTGCAACCCGGTGACCACGCGCTCTGGCAGGTGCCGCTCTTCCTCGGCGATGGCGCGCCCAATCGCGGTGTGCTGGCCCTGCAGCTCAATGTGGCGAACGACCTGCGCCTGCAGGCACGCCTGCCGCCACGCCCGGATTCGGCCGCTGGCATCGATGCCGACCTGCACATCACTGGGCGCGAGATTCCCTTCCAGCACCCTGCCCAGCTGCTGGAGCGCAGCTCCGGCACTGTGCGCGGCGAATGGACCTTCACCTCGCTCAACTGGATCCCTGCCCTGTTCGTGCGCAAGCCGTGGCTGCAGCTGGATGGCGGCGGCACCCTGAAAGCAGATCTGCGCCTGCGCAATGGCGAACTGATCGAAGGCAGCACCGTGGACATTCCTTCGGCTGCCGCCGTGGCCGAGGTCGCTGGCGTGCGGCTGGCCGGCACAGCCAGTGCGCATGGAGAGCTGAAGGCCGGCAGCCCCACTCAGGCACAGTTGGCGATCCGGCTGCCCCGCTTCACCGCTCGCCCAAGCGATGCGAAGGATGTACGCCTGTTCGACGGTCGCGACCTGGCCGTGGACCTCACCGGCGATGGCCGCCTGCAGGAACTGCGCAAGGGCGTTCGTGCGCGGTTGCGCTTCAGCCAAGCGACCATCCCGGACCTGGCCGCCTACAACCGCTACCTTGGTTCCCAACAGGTGCGCCTGCTGCGTGGCACCGGCAGCCTCAGCGGCGACGCCACGCTCGACACCGATGGGCGCGTCGGCCATGGCACCGCGCGGTTGCTGGGTCGCAATGCCAGCGCCAAGGTGGCGGGCCTGGACATGGGCGGCGATGTCGACGTGAACGCGACGCTTCGCCGCGGGGACTTCAACCAGCGCCACTTCGATCTGTCCGGCACCACCGTGGAACTGCGCAATGTGCAGGTGGCGGGCACCGATTCCAGCAGCGCGTGGAAAGGCCGTGCTGTGTTCAAGCGGGGCCGCATCGACGCGCAGTCCCCGTTCCAGGTGGACGCTACCACCGATCTGACCCTGAGCGATGCACGCCCCTTGCTGGCCGTGTTCGCCAAGCGCACCGACTACCCGCGCTGGACGCTGTCCCTGCTGGATTCCGGCCAGGTCGATGCACAGGCCACGTTGCGCTGGCGCCCGGGTCATCTGCTGATCGACGGACTGCAGGCCGAGAATGATCGCCTGTCGGTTCGTGCGCGGCTGGATCTGCTGGAGCGGCGCAAGCGTGGCGATCTCTACCTCCGCTGGGGGCTGCTGGGCGCGGGCATCGAGCTTGATGGCGAACAGCGCCAGTGGCATCTGGCCAAGGCGCGTGAATGGTTCGATCAGCGCCCTTCGCTGTTGCCGGCTGCCGAAGGTGGAAGCGCCGCAGGTTCTTCAGACTGATCGCCCCGGGCTGCATCCATTTGCCGCTTCCGTTCGTATGAGAGGTAAACGCAGGATGGAGCGGTACGGAATGAAGCGGCGTTCACAGGCTCTGGGTCTTCTGGGATGGGGCGTGGTCACCTTTGCGGCGGCCGCAGTCGGCGCATGGGCATCGGCCTCCGCCGCCAGCTTCTACACCACCCTCAGCCTGCCCGCCTGGGCACCGCCTGCCAGCGTGTTTGGCCCGGTATGGAGCCTGCTCTACGCCATGATGGCCATTGCGGCGTGGCTGGTGTGGCGCGAACGCGGCTGGCGCAACGCGCAACCGGCCCTGGTGCTCTATCTGGTGCAGCTGGCCGTCAATGCGCTCTGGAGCTGGCTGTTCTTCGGCTGGAAACTGGGCGCGCTGGCCTTTCTCGACATCCTTGTATTGATCGCGCTGGTGTGCGCAACGATCGTTGCATTCGCACGCCTCCATCGCGGTGCGGCGGTGATGCTGCTGCCTTATCTGGCCTGGATATCGTTCGCCTCGGCGCTGAACTTCGCGGTGTGGCGCACCAATCCCGGGTTGCTGTGACCCCGTATCAGTGCTCTCAGGCCTGTGCGACGCGCTGCGGCTGCCATGCACGCAGCAACGCCGGCTTGAACGCCTGCTGGCCACAGCCCGTTGGGCATCGCACCACCCGCGCGGCGGTGTGGCTGACCAGCCCCTGCCCCTCCTCGGCCTTGAACACCGTGTCGCAGCTCATGCACCGCGCAACCAGCGAGTACAGGTGGAGCAGGCGCCCGCTGGCCGGATCCTGCAGCGCATCCACATCCAGCAGCTCAAACTGGCAGCTGTCGGCAAGCATGCGGTATGGCGTTGAAGGCAAGGTCTGCAGGTTCACGGGGCGTGGTCACTCAGGAATGTGCGTTCACCTTAGGCAAGTCGGTGTCGAGTGCGCGTGCAGCGCACATGTACCTTTCGCGAAACATGCAAGTGCTGCTGGAATGTTCATATGAAGAATTCAGGTTTGAATGAAACGTTCTTCACACGCACGTACCGGTATGCGAATGCACGATTTTGCGTCACCATCCATGCATGCCGGATGCAACGCTGGGCCATTCCAGCCATCCACGAATCTTGAGTCCCGCCTTTGATGCCTTCTGCCGAGTCCACGCACGACACTGCCCAGTCCCGTTGTGCGCGCGAACCGATTCATACGCCCGGTGCGATCCAGCCCTACGGCGTGCTTCTGGTCGTTGAACCGCAGTCCCTGCGGGTGCGCGAGCGCGCCGTCAGTCATCCCGGGCTGCTGCAGCAGTTCGGCGAACCGTTGATGCAGCATGTCAGCGAGGTACTGGGCGGCGTGCTGGCGCCCTTCCAGGCGCTGTTCCAGCAGGCCACGGCGGGCAGCAGCGCGCATGTCGGCGCCGTGCACCTGGATGGCCACGGCCGCCATCAATTGTTGGTGCATCGCTCCGCCACCGATCTGCTGATCGAGCTGGAGGCACCGGTTCCCGGCCAGCCTGGTTCGCTGGAAGAATTGTATCCGTCGATCCGCGAACTGATGAACGGCATCGAATCGGCCACCACCGTGGAAGATCTGTGCCAGCTGGCGGCCGCGCACATGCGCCGGCTGACCGGCTTCGATCGCACCCTGGTCTACCAGTTCGATCCCGGCTGGAACGGCATCGTGGTCGCCGAGGATGGCAACGGCCTGTTGCCGTCCTACCTGGACCTGCGCTTCCCCGAGTCGGACATTCCTGCGCAGGCCCGCGAGCTGTACCGCCGCAATCGGGTGCGCCTGATCGCGGACAACAGCTATACCCCTACCCCGCTGATGCGGGCCGAGGACCATCGCGACGCGCCGGCTACCGACCTGAGCCTGGCCGTGCTGCGCAGCGTTTCGCCCGTGCACCTGCAGTACATGCGCAACATGGGCACTGGCGCGTCGATGTCGGTGTCACTGGTGCACGAGGGCCAGCTGTGGGGTCTGGTGTCCTGCCACACGGTGCAGCCACGCCGCCTGCCCTACCACGTGCGCACTGCCTGCGAGTTCATGGGCCAGATCCTGTCACTGCAGATCGCCCTGAAGGAGCGTGCACGCGCCATCGAAGAGCGCGTGGCGCGCCGTTCGGTGCTGGTCAAGCTACTGGCACGCATGGCCGGCGACGAGGATTTCATGGCTGCGCTGCGCCACGATGAAGCCAGCCTGCTGTCGCTGACCGGCGCTGCCGGTGCGGCCATCGTGCACAGGGGCGACTGCATGCGCGTGGGGGAGTGCCCACCCACCAGCGACGTGCTGGCCCTGGCTGATTGGCTGGCTACCCAGCAGACCGGGCAGGAAACGTACTGCAGCGACCATCTGGCAGCCGACTGGGCGCCCGGCGCGCGCCTGTCCGACGTGGCCAGCGGCGTACTGGCGGTGTCCATTTCGCAGCTGCACGACAGCTATCTGATGTGGTTCCGCCCGGAAGTGGTGCGCACCGTGCGCTGGGGCGGCGACCCACGCAAAGCGGCGGCGCCCGGCGTGGCGCTGTCCCCGCGCAGTTCATTCGAAGCCTGGAAAGAGACCGTGCAGCAGCGCAGCCTGCCGTGGAACGACGCCGACCGCGATGCCGCCCACGAGATGCGCACCGCCATCGTCGATATCGTGCTGCGCAAGGCCGAGGAAATGGCCGAGCTCAACGAGCAGCTGGTCCGCAGCAACAAGGAACTCGAAGCGTTTTCCTATTCGGTCAGCCACGACCTGCGTGCGCCCTTCCGCCACATCGTCGGTTACTCGGAGCTGCTGGGCAGCTCGGCCGGCGAACGCCTCAACGATACCGAGCGCCGCTTCCTGGATACGATCGTGGAGTCGGCCAAATCCGCTGGGACACTGGTGGACGATCTGCTGAGCTTCTCGCAGATGGGCCGTTCCACGCTCGGCCGGGTACGGCTGGATATGGCGGCGCTGGCCGAAGATGTGCACCGGAGCCTGGCTTTGGACTACGCCGGACGCGACGTGCAATGGACGCTGGCGCCGCTGCCGGAGGTGGAGGCCGATCCGACGATGTTGCGTCTGGTCTGGCAGAACCTGCTGGCCAACGCGATCAAGTTCACCCGCGAGCGCGAGCAGGCCGTAATCGAGGTCGGTCACGAGCGCAACGTCGACGAAGACCACTTTTTCGTGCGTGACAACGGCTGCGGCTTCGACATGCGCTACGTGGACAAGCTGTTCGGTGTGTTCCAGCGCCTGCATCACGTCGAAGAATTCGAAGGCACCGGCATCGGCCTGGCCAATGTACGCCGCATCATCGGCCGCCATGGCGGCCGTACCTGGGCCGAGGGCGAGCCCGGCAAGGGCGCCACGATTCATTTCACCCTACCCCGTTCCACAGGAGATCTCCCATGAGGGACCTGCGGCCGATCCTCCTGGTGGAGGACAGCCCCAAGGATGCCGAGCTGACGCTGGCCGCGTTGTCGCGCTGCCAGTTGCTGAACGATGTCATCCATGTACGCGATGGTGCCGAGGCGCTGGATTACCTGCGCTGCGAAGGCAAGTTCGCCGGCGCCATGCACGGCGGCCCGGTAGTGGTGCTGCTGGACCTGAAGCTGCCCAAGGTGAACGGCCTGGAAGTGCTGGAACAGGTGCGCGCTGACCCACAGCTGAGCAGCACACCGGTGGTGATGCTGACCTCGTCGCGCGAAGAACAGGATCTCGTGCGCAGTTACGAACTGGGCGTGAACGCATTCGTGGTCAAGCCAGTGGACTTCAAGGAGTTCTTCGACGCCATCCAGGGGCTGGGCATGTTCTGGGGCATCACCAACCAGCCCCCGCCGCATCGGCCCAACGGCTCGGGGCAGCACAATGCATGATGGATCGCGCCGCAGCGAGCGCCTGCGCATCCTCATGCTGGAGGACAGCGCGCTTGATGCGGAGCTGATCAGCGCACAGCTGCAGCGTGCCGGCCTCGATTTCGAGGCCGAGCGCCTGTGGACCCGCAATGCCTTCATCGAGGCAATTGAGAATCGCGCCTTCGATGTGATCCTGGCCGATCATGTGCTGCCCGGATTCGACGGCGACGCTGCACTGGCGCTGGCGCGCGAGCGGATTCCGCAAACGCCCTTCATCTTCGTCTCCGGCACGCTTACCGAGGAGTTGGCCGTGCAGGCCCTAACCCGCGGCGCGCGCGACTACGTGGTCAAGCAGCGCCTGCAGCGCCTGCCGGATGCGATCCGTCGTGCGCGGCAGGAGGCCCATGAACGCACCCAGCTTGTGCAGGCGCAGGCCGCACTGAACGACAGCCAGGCGCAGTTGCAGCAGGTCACCGATGCCGTCCCTGCGCTGATCGCCCAGCTCGACACGGCGCATCGCTACCGCTTCGCGAACAAGGCGTTCCTGGACTGGCACGGCGTCAGCCTGGCCGAACTGCTGGGTCGCGCGGCACGGGATGTCAGCGGCATTTCCGCCTTCGAGCACGCCCTGCCCAGCCTGGAGCGGGTACTGCAGGGCGAGCGCACCAGCTTCCAGGTCGAACTGGTCCACCGCAGCGGCGAGTCACGATTCGTGCAGATGGACTGCGTACCGGAACATGCGGCCGATGGCAGCGTGGTCGGCTACATCTGCATGGGCAGCGATGTTTCACTGTTGAAGCAGGCCGAACTGGCGCTGCGCGAGGACAACCAGGTTCTCGAGCGACAGGTGCAGGCACGCACCGCCGAGTTGCGGGCCAGCAAGCGGCGCCTGCAGGCGATCTTCGAATCCAGCTTCCAGCATCAGGTGCTGTTGGATCTGTCCGGACGCGTGGTTGATGCCAATGACGCGTCACTGGCCGCGGTGCTTGCGGACAAGAAGGACACCGTTGGCGCGCGCTTCGGCGAATCGCTCTGGTTTGCCACAACCGATGGCATCAGTGCGCTGATCGACCAGGCCGTCGCCGCAGCCGTACAGGGCCGCAGTTCGCTGCATGCACTGGAACTGGAACTCCCGACCGGGCGGCGCAGCTTCGACTTCTCGTTCCGCCCGCTGCTGGATACCGAAGGCGTGGTCACCGCCGTGGTTTCCGAGGCAGTGGAAACCACCGCGCGGCTGCAGGCAGAACACGCACTGCGCCAGTCGCAGAAGATCGAGGCGGTCGGCCAGCTCACCGGCGGCATCGCCCATGATTTCAACAACATCCTGACGGTCATCTCCGGCAATGTCGAGCACGCCATGCTCCTCAACGAACGCGCCGGAGAATCCGGGGCAATGGTCAGCCGTGCACTGGACAATGCACTGAAAGGCGTCGGCCGTGCCGCCAGCCTGACCCAGCGCCTGCTGGCATTTGCCCGTCGCCAGCCGCTGCACAGCCAGGCCGCCAACCTCAACGAACGCCTGCTGGACATGCACGACATGCTGCAGCGTGCACTGGGTGAGCTGGTGCAGCTGGAGATCCGCAATGCCGAGGACATCTGGTGCGTGGAGATCGACATCAGCCAGCTGGAGGCCTCCGTACTGAACCTGGCGGTCAATGCCCGCGATGCGATGCCGCATGGCGGCCGGCTGGTGATCGAAGTCGACAACAGCCATCTCGACCACGACTACGCCGCCCTGTTTCCCGATGCAGCGCCTGGCGAGTACGTGATGCTGCGGGTGCGCGACAATGGCCACGGCATGGACGCGGCGACCCTGGCGCGCGTGTTCGAGCCGTTCTTCACCACCAAGCAGGTTGGCCGCGGCACCGGGCTTGGCCTGTCCATGGTGCATGGCTTCGTCAAGCAGTCCGGTGGCCACGTGCTGATCGACTCGGTGGAAGGCGGCGGCACCAGCATCACCATGATGTTCCCGCGCTCTCCGCTGGCTCTGCCCTGCGAAGCACGCACCCCACAGACCGGCCTGGCGGGTTACTCACCGCGCGAGGAAACCATTCTGGTCGCCGAGGACAATGACGATGTCCGCGCCCACACGGTGGATGCGCTGCGGCTGCTCGGTTACCGCGTGCTGGAAGCCCACGACGGCCCCTCCGCGCTGCGGCTGCTGGAGCGCCCCGACACCAAGGTGGATCTGTTGTTCTCGGACGTGGTGATGCCCGGCATGTCGGGGTGGGAACTGGTGCACGAAGTCCGTGAACGCTGGCCGGAAGTCGCCGTCCTGTTCACGTCGGGCTATCCACGTGACCACGACCAGGTGGGCAGCCAGGGACGCGCGGTTTCATTGCTGCCAAAGCCGTTTACCCGCAGTGATCTTGCAGCGGCGGTACGCACCGCGCTGGGGGCGACGCACTGAGGTCAGGACGCCGGATCACGCATGCCAGCGGCGATCCGGTTGATGTCCGCGCACTCCACCGTGGCCGGCGGATGCTCCCTGCCGGCCAGCGCAATAATCGCCTGGCCCAGGGCCAGATTGCTGGTCATCAACGAAGGCGCAATCGCACCGGCCAGCTTCATCAACGGCGCGCCGCCCCAGTACAAGGGCTTCAACAGGGCATGACGGGTGCCGGTTCCCGCGACCGGCCTGACGCCACCCGGGCGCAGCATCACCGAGCGCATCGGCAGGGCCTGCAAAGCAACTTCGGTCTCGCCCTTGACCCTCAGCGGCATCAGCCGGCTCTGAGGGTCCGCACCCGCACCGGATACATACAGAAAGCATCCCTCGGGATTCGCGGCCACCCAGGCACGGGCTACCGCCAGTGTGGTGTCCACGGTAACGCGTCGGTACTCGGCCTCGGCGGTGCCGACCGGTGTCGCACCGGCGCAGTAGAGGCATGCATCGAACCCGGCAAGCTCCTCCACCCGCTCCTGGATACGCAGAAAGTCCGGGACAATCAGTTCGCTGCCGGTGCCGCGCAGACTACCCGGGTGGCGGACCAGCGCGGTCAGGCGGGAAACCTGTTGTGAGCGCTGGCAGGCCAGCACCACACCCTGCCCGACCAGGCCTGCGGCACCGGTCAACAGAATCCGTAGTGCACCTGTCCCGACCATCATCGCACCCGCCTCACAGTTTCACGAAACGCTGGATCTTCCGCGCCAGCCAACCGCTGAACACCAACGGCGCATCCAACGCAGACACGCAGATGCACGGCACACCCGGCGCGGTCACCGGCTGGTGCTCCACCTCCTCGTCCAGATCCGCAACGTCACCCGGCGCGAACAGCCCCAGCGCGTCGTTGTAGGAACCGCGCAGGATCTGAGTCAGCTCGCTGCGGCCATGGCTGTGCATGGGCAGGCATTTGCCCGGGGCGATCTTCAGCATGATCAGCGAGGGCATCTGCTCGGCCCGGATGCAGTGCACCCCCGGCGCCATCCAACGCCAGCGCAGCCCACTGAGTGAAGCACCAAAGTAGGGGTGCAGCGAGGCAGGCAGATGGTCCGGATTGGCCTCGGGCCGCTCCTTCGGTACAGGCCGCATGGTTTCCGCCATGGCAATCGGCATTTCCGCAGCCAGCTGCATCAGCATGGCTTCGCGCAACTGCTCGCGGCGCAGATCGGCCGTGGCTGGCTGCGTCTGCTCCAGCAGTGCGGAACCGATCGCCTCGGCCTCGCGGAGGCGCTGGCGGCAATGCGGGCACTGCTCCAGATGGGCACCCGCCACGATGCTCAACGGCGCCGGCAGCGCACCGGCGGCATAGCTCATCAGCGTGGATTCGTGCAGGTGATGGTGTGGATTCACAGCGCACCTCCCACTTTCGCCTGCAGCTGCAGGAACGCACGGCGCAGGTGGGATTTGACCGTCCCCAGCGGCATGCCCAGCGCTTCGGCGATCTCGCTGTGGCTCTTGGCCTCGAAATAGGACATCCGCACCAGCCGCGCCTGCACCGCCGGCAGCTCGTTGATGCGCTGGCGCAGACGCGCCTGGTCGGCGAACTGCTCGGCGCTGCTGCGCTCGATCACATCCAGCGTCGCCGCGTCCTCCACCGCCGCCTGCACCTGCATCCAGCTGCGCTCACGGCGCACTCGATCGATATGCAGGTTGCGGGCGATGCGATACAACCACGTACTCAGCGCACCCTGCGCCGGATCGAAATCGGCGGCCCGCAGCCATAGGCGCAACAGGCATTCCTGCGCCAGCTCCTCGGCTACGGCATCGGGTGCGCCCAGGCCGCGCAGGTACACGCACAACCGCGGCATGAAGTAGTCGTAGATCCGCATGAAACACTCGCGGTCGCGCAGCCGCGCTACGCCGTCCATGTCACCGGTCCAGTTCGTCGGCTCGCTGCTCGGCTGCTGGGAACTGGACACGGTGCGTGCGGTATCGAAGTTGAGGAGTGTGCTGGCGGCGTCAGGGTACATCTGCGTTCGCGGCGGGCAAGTGAAGGTCTGTCCTCTGTACGCGCAGGGGCAGCCATTGGATGCAGTCGGCACTGCGCATCCAACCGGGCGCCCCCGCCGTATGACCTGAGAGATCTCCGCTTCCGGATGAACACCATGCGCACTGCCTGGCTGCTGTTGTGCCTGCCCCATGCCGCGCTGGCGGCACCCTGGTTGCGAAATGAGGGTGTAGCCACCTCCGCGCAGGGCGACATCCTCTACCGTGAAGTGCACTGGCGGCGCGAGGCAACGGAGGGTGCCGAGCGCTGGGTGCTGTACCAGTGCCCGGATGGCCAGCCCTTCGCCCGCAAGCATCTGCCCGCCAGCGTCCGCCCGCAGGCACGGGGCTATTCGCTGCAGGACCGCCGCAGCGGCCAGACCGCCGAAGTCGACGCCACTGGCGACTCGGTGTCGATTGCCTGGAAGGAAGATGCCGCCAGCCAGCCGCATCAGCGCCGGCTTGAACTGCCGCCGGACGCGGTGATCGATGCAGGGTTCGACGCCGCGGTGCGCCTGCACTGGCCGGCGCTGCTGCGCGGCGAACGCATCAGCCTGCCCTTCCTGGTGCCGGGGCGGCAGCGCTACTTCCCGGTGCAGGTGCGGCGCATCGGTCCGGTACGTTGGCAGGGTATCGATGGGCAGTCGATCGACGTCAGTCTGGACACCTGGTACGGCGGCATCGCCCCGCGTCTGTCACTGGTCTATGCCAGCACGGACCGCCGCCTGCTGGAATTCCGCGGCACCAGCAACCTGCGCGATGCCCGCGGCAGCTACCCGCAGGTGACGGTGCGCTTCAGCTCGCCAGCTGCCGAGCAAACTGCCGCGGAATGGCAGCAGGCCTGGACGCGTCCTCTGGTCGACCGCTGCGCCGTGACGCCCAGGTGAAGTCGAGATTCTTCGCGTCGCAGCGCATCCATTGCACGCGCTGCTGCGTACAGGTAGACACGACACCCGCCGAGATCCCCCAATGGCCTCTGTAGCGCCCCTCCCCCATCGACGCTCGCGCCTGCTGCGTACGCTGCAGCGCTGGATCGACACCGGCAACGTCGCAGAGACCACCGGCGAACAGCCCGGCCGCATCGACTGGTTGCGCGCCGTGCCATTCGCACTGATGCACCTGGCCTGCATCGCTGTGCTCTGGGTCGGAATCTCATGGACAGCGGTGATCGTCGCCGCAGTGCTCTATGCGGTGCGCATGTTCGCCATCACGGCGTTCTATCACCGCTATTTCTCGCACCGGACCTTCCAGGCATCGCGGCCGGTGCAGTTCGTGTTCGCTGTCATCGGCGCCTCCAGCGTGCAGCGTGGGCCGCTTTGGTGGGCCGCCCATCATCGCCATCACCATCGGCATGCCGACCAGCCGCTGGATCCGCACTCGCCACGCGAGGGCGGCTTCTGGCGCAGCCACATGGGTTGGTTCCTGACCCGCGAGGCGTTCGCCACCGATCTGTCACGGGTACCGGACCTGGCGCGCTTCCCCGAACTGCGCTGGCTGGACCGTTTCGATACGGCCGTACCGGTACTGCTGGCCGCAGCGCTGTATGCATTGGGCGCCGGGTTGGAGCGCTGGGTACCGGGCCTGCACACCTCCGGCCCACAGCTGCTGGTGTGGGGCTTCTTCATCTCCACCATCGTGCTGTTCCATGCCACGGTCACCATCAATTCGCTGGCGCATCGATTCGGCCGCCGCCGCTTCGATACACGCGATGACAGCCGCAACAACCTGTGGCTGGCGCTGCTCACCTTCGGCGAAGGCTGGCACAACAATCACCACTTCTTCCCCGGCACTGTCCGCCAGGGCTTCCGCTGGTGGGAAGTGGATTTGACCTGGTACGGACTGCGCGCGATGGCGGCGCTGGGCCTGGTCAAAGGTCTCAAGCCCATCCCCGAGTGGGTCCTGGCCAAGGCGAGGTACTGACATGCGCATCGCCGTCATCGGCTCGGGTATCGCGGGGCTGGCCAGTGCCTGGTGGCTCGATGGCCAGCACGACGTCACGCTGTTCGAGGCCAACGACTACCTCGGTGGCCATACCCACACGCACGACGTGCAGGTGGATGGCACCCGCATGGCGGTGGATACCGGGTTCATCGTGTTCAATCCCCAGCACTATCCGCTGCTGACCGCGATCTTCGACGAGCTGGGTGTGGCTTCGCAGCCGACCACGATGAGTTTCTCGATGCACAGCGAGCGCAGCGGCGTGGAGTACAACGCCACCTCGCTGGATGGCCTGTTCTGCCAGCGCCGCAACCTGGTGTCACCTCGATTCTGGGGCATGCTGGCCGACCTGCGCCGGTTCTATCGGGATGCGCCGTTGCTGCTGGCCGAGGAAGACGGCCCCACGCTCGGCGAGTACCTGCGCAGCCAGCGCTATGGCGAGGCCTTCATCGACGAGCACCTGCTGCCGATGGCCTCGGCACTGTGGTCCTCACCGACCGCCACCGTGCAGGACTTCCCGGCGCGCTATCTGGCCCAGTTCATGGCCAACCACCAGATGCTGCAGATGAGCGGGCGCGCGCCGTGGCGGGTGGTGAGCGGCGGATCGGCACGCTATGTCGATGCCCTGCGCGCCCGCTGGCGGGTGCATGAGCGGCTGGAGTGCCCGGTGCAGTCGGTCGAGCGCATGCGCTGGGGCGCGCGCGTGCACAGCGCGGCCGGCGTGGAAGGCTTCGATGAGGTCATCCTGGCCTGCCACAGCGACCAGGCCCTGGCGCTGCTGCGCGACGCCGACCCCATCGAGCGCGACGTGCTCGGCGCCATCCGCTATCAAACCAATGAAGCGGTGCTGCACACCGATGCGTCATTGCTGCCGCGCAACCGCAAGGCGTGGGCGGCATGGAACGCGCACGTGCCAGAGGATCGCGCCGCGCCCTGCACGGTCAGCTACTGCATGAACCTGCTGCAGGGCCTGCCCGGCGATACGCCCCTGGTGGTTACCCTCAACCGCAGCGAGGCAATCGATCCGGCCAAAGTACTGCGTACGCTGCGCTACGCCCACCCGGTGCACGACCATGCCGCAGTGCGCGCGCAACAGCGCTGGGCGGAACTGCAGGGCCGTCGCCATACGTGGTTCGCAGGCGCCTATTGGGGCTGGGGCTTCCATGAGGATGGCATCCGCAGCGCCCGCCGCGTGGTCGATGCCCTGCAGGCCTGCGCTCCACATCGGCTGGCATCCGCCGCGGATGAGGTGGCGGCATGAGTGCCAGCGCGCTCTACATCGGGCAGGTGATACATCGCCGGCATCATCCGCACCCGCATGCCTTCCGTTACCCCATCGCCCAGCTGCTGCTCGATCTGGACGAACTCGATACGGTGTTCGACGGGCGCTGGTTGTGGTCGGTCAATCGCCGCAACCTGGCCGAGTTCCGCCGCAGCGACTACTTCGGCGATCCCGCACGGCCACTGGCCGATGCCATCCGCGATCACGCTGCCCACACGCTTGGCTACCGGCCGACCGGCCCGGTGCGCCTGCTCACCCATCTTCGCTTTGCCGGGCACGTGTTCAACCCGGTCAGTTTCTACTACTGCTACCAGGCAGACGGCAGCACGCTGGACTGCATTGTCGCCGAGATCACCAACACGCCCTGGAAGGAACGGCACGCCTATGTGCTGCCGGTCGCCACCGCCACGCACGAAGGCAGCTCACTGCGTTGGCAGTTCGACAAGTGCTTCCATGTCTCGCCGTTCATGCCGATGGACTGCGGCTACGACTGGCGATTCAACCGCCCCGACCAGGACCTGCGCGTGCACATGCAGGTCTGGCGGGACGGCGTGCGCCAGTTTGATGCCACCCAGGCCATGCAGCGGCGTGCCTTGGATGGCCGCGGGCTGGCCCGGGTCCTGGCCTGCTATCCCCTGATGACCACCCAGGTGGTGGCCGCCATTCACTGGCACGCACTGCGGCTGTGGTTGAAACGCAACCCGGTGTACGACCACCCCACTCTTGCCGAGAAACCGCGATGAACTCGATGACTCCCTGGGTTGCCCTGCCGCGCCCCGGCGCCTTGGACGCGTTCCTGCGCCGCCGCCTGCTGGCCCAGCTGGCCCCGATGCGCGACGGTCGGCTGTGCGTGCGCGATGCACTCGGCGAAGTCTGGCTGGGCGATGCCCGTGATGAACTGCATGTCACCGTCACCATCGATGACCCGGCGTTCTATCGGAAGGTTGCTGCGCAAGGCAGCGTGGGCGCAGGTGAAAGCTACATCCAGGGCGAGTGGCACTGCGATGATCTGGTGGCACTGATCCGGCTGCTGGTGCGCAATCGCGATCTGCTCGACGGCATGGAGCGTGGCCCGGCCCGCTTGGGTGGGGGGATGCTGCGGGCCTGGAACCGCCTGCGCCGCAACAGCCGCGAAGGCAGTCGCCGCAATATCGCCGCGCACTATGACCTGGGCAACGACTTCTTTGCCCTGTTCCTGTCGCCGGACCTGATGTACTCGTCGGCGATGTTCGCCAGCGAATCCGAGCCATTGGAATCCGCCTCGCGGCGCAAGCTGGACCGCATCTGCCAGCAGCTGCAACTCAAGCCAGGCGACCGCGTGGTGGAGATCGGCACCGGCTGGGGCGGTTTCGCGGTACACGCCGCCCAGCACTATGGCTGCCATGTGACCACCACCACCATCTCCGCGGAACAGCATGCGCTGGCCGCCCAGCGCGTAGAGGCGGCGGGCCTGCAGGACCAGGTCACGCTGCTGATGCAGGACTACCGCGACCTGCAGGGCCAGTTCGACAAGCTGGTCTCGATCGAGATGATCGAAGCGATCGGCGCCGAGTACCTGGACACCTACATGGCTACACTGCAACGCCTGCTCAAGCCGGATGGCGTTGCCCTGCTGCAGGCCATCACCATCGAGGACCATCGCTACGAACAGGCCCGGCGCAGCGTCGACTACATCAAGCGCTATGTATTTCCGGGCAGCTTCATCCCATCGATCAACGCGATCATGGCCGCCAAGACCCGATCCAGCGACCTGCAGCTGATCGCCCAGCAGGATTTCGGCCACTCCTACGCACTGACCCTGCGCGCCTGGCGCCAACGTTTCCTGGCCCAGCTGCCTGCGGTGCAGGCGCAGGGCTTTGATGCGCACTTCTGCCGGTTGTGGGAGTTCTATCTGGCCTATTGCGAGGGCGGCTTCCTGGAACGTTCGATCGGCGTCTCGCATCTGCTGCTGGCCCGTCCGGACCACCGGCCCGTCCTCGCTGCAGGCGACAGCCGCTGACATGCGCCGGTTCTGGACCAATCTGCTTGGCAACCAGCTGGTCTGGCTGTGTGCCGTGGCCGGCGCAGGGCGAGGCTGGCAGTGGCCGGCACTGCTGGCCGCAACGATCTATATCGGCAGCCAGCTGCTGACTTCACCGCACCCTCGACTGGACCTTCGGCTGATGCTGCTGGCGCTGGCCTGCGCGTGGCTGGTCGACGCCAGTGCCGCCGCCAGCGGCGCCGTGCGCTACGCTGCTGCCCCGCTGGGCTGGACTCCGCCCCTTTGGATCATGGCGTTGTGGGCCGCGTTTGCGATGACGCTGACCAATTCGATGCGCTTCCTGCTGCGCCACCCTGCCCTGCCAGCCCTGTTCGGCCTGTTGCTGGCCCCGCTGGCGTATCTCTCCGCAGCGCGCGGTTTCGAGGCGGTCCGTTTCACTGCGCCGCTGTGGCAGGGCCTGCTGGTGCTGGGTGTGGGCTGGAGCATCGCGCTTTCGCTGCTGTGCATGGCCGCTAGTCGCGGCTCCCGCACCCTCCCGCCACCCTTGGCCGGAGCACCGTCATGATCAATCTGTTGTGGGTCCTGCTGTATGCCGTGCTGGTGATGAGCTGGGGCTGGGCCTGGCAGCGCCGCCACGGCAACATCGGCGTGGTCGACGTGCTCTGGGCCAAGGGCGTGGGCGCATCTGCGCTGCTGCTGGCACTGCTGGGCGCTGGCGCGCTGATGCCACGGCTGTCACTGGGGCTGCTGGGCGGGTTGTGGGGCAGCCGCCTGGCCGTGCATCTCTGGCACCGCGTCCGTCACGAAGACGAGGACGGACGCTACCGCTATCTGCGCGAACACTGGCACGGCCATCAGGGAAAGATCTTCGGCTTCTTCATGGCCCAGGCCCTGCTGATCGTCCTGTTCGCACTGCCCTTCGTCGCGGTGGCCGCCAACCCACGACCGGGACTGTCGCCGTGGGTGCTGGCGGGTGCAGCGGTCTGGCTGCTCAGCGTGGGCGGCGAAGCGCTCGCCGACCGCCAGCTGGCCCGGTTCCGCGCCGACCCGTCGAACAAGGGCCGCACCTGCCGCGATGGCCTCTGGCGCTGTTCGCGGCACCCCAACTACTTCTTCGAATGGCTGCACTGGTTCAGCTACGTGCTGTTGGCGGTGGGCTCGCCGCTGTGGTGGCTGGCCTGGGCCGGACCACTGTTGATGTACGTGTTCCTGCGCTACCTCAGCGGCATCCCGTTCACCGAAAAGCAGGCCCTGCGCAGCCGGGGCGAGGACTACCGCGCCTACCAGCTCAGCACACCGATGTTCTTCCCCTGGTTTCCCCGCCCTTCCAAGGACCATTCCGCATGAACGCCATTCCGTCACAGAACCTGGCTGAGGAGACCGAGACCGGGCTGATCGCCTGGGCCGAACGTGGGCTGGTGCCCGATGCGGCGCTGCGTGCGGGCATCCGCCGCTTGTGCGCGCAACGCCTGCATGAGGAAAGCGAAGGCGGCATCGAAGGCCAATCGGCACGCTTCAGCCAGCGCATCACCGAGCTGGCCGACAGCCCACTCGCGCTGCATACCGAAGCGGCCAACCGCCAGCACTACGAAGTTCCCGCGGCATTCTTCCAGGCCTGCCTGGGCAAGCGGCTGAAGTACAGCAGCTGCTACTACGCCACCGGGCGCGAAACGCTGGACCAGGCCGAGGACGCCATGCTGGAACTGTACGGCCAGCGCGCCGGACTGGCCGATGGCCAGCAGATACTTGAGCTGGGCTGCGGCTGGGGCTCATTGACCCTGTGGATGGCCGAACGTTACCCGCACGCGCATATCACCGCCGTCTCCAACTCGCACAGCCAACGCCAGTACATCATGGCGCAGTGCCAGGCGCGCGGCCTGGGCAACGTCGAGGTGGTGACCCGCGACGTCAACCAGCTTGACCTGCCGACGGCCCGGTTCGACCGCTGTGTCTCGGTGGAGATGTTCGAGCACGTACGCAACTACCAGCGCCTGCTGGCAGGCATCGCACGGTGGCTGAAACCGGACGGTGCACTGTTCGTGCACATCTTCGCCCATCGCACACTGATGTATCCGTTCGAGACAGACGGCGGCGACAACTGGATGGGTCGCCACTTCTTTACCGGCGGACTGATGCCGGCGGCCGACACGCTGCTGCATTTCCAGCGCGACTTGCGCCTGGAGCAACGCTGGCTGCTGGACGGCACCCATTACCAGCGCACGGCCGACCACTGGCTGGCCAACCAGGATGCAGCCCGCGAGCAGGTGATGCCGGTGTTGATCGCCACCTATGGCCAGGTTGCAGCGAAGGTCTGGTGGCAGCGCTGGCGGATGTTCTGGATGGCATGCGCCGAGCTGTTCGGCTACGACGACGGCCAGCAGTGGCTGGTGGCCCACTATCTGTTCCGACCCCGCTGAGGTGCCCGATGCGCATGTTTCCGCTGCTTCCCCTGATCGCGGTCGGCCTGTTCGGTTCCGGCTGCAGTTCCAGCGACACCCGTCCGTTGCCGCGCCCACCGTCGGTGGATGTGCCGCGCTTCATGGGCGACTGGTACGTGATCGCGCATATCCCGTCGCGCCCTGAGCGCGAAGCCTTCGACGCCGTGGAGAGCTATGCCCTGCGCCCCGATGGACGCATCCAGACCACCTTCACGTACCGCAAAGGCAGCTTCGAAGCGCCACAGAAGTCCATGCACCCCATCGGCCGTGTCGAGAAGGAAGGCAACGGCGCGATCTGGGGCATGCAGTTCATGTGGCCGATCCAGGCTGAGTACGTGATCGCCTGGCTCGATGAAAGCTACCATCAGACCATCGTGGCACGAAGCAAGCGCGATTACGTCTGGTACATGGCCCGCACCCCGCAGGTATCGGACAGTGACTACCAGCAGGCGGTCGAGCGGATTGCGGCCATGGGTTACGACACCCGCAAGCTGAGGCGGGTGCCGCAATCGGTGCGATGACGCGGCACCTTCTGCCCGGGTCGATCGTCCTGGAGCATCAGTCGATCATCAATCATTGCAACGTGGTGCACTCGCGACGCGCCCTGCAGATACGATGCTGGGCAGGCCAGCAAGGCCGGAACGGATACACGATCGATGAACAGCCCCGCGGACGATGCCATCACAACCTCCTGGAATGGATTCGAAGTCCGGCAGATCCTTCCGTGCGACCTCGACCTCATCTGCGCTCACCGAGAAGCGATGTTCCGTGAAAGCGGCCGGAGCGAAGAGATCCTTCAGCAGATGGCGGCCCCGTTCCGTACCTGGCTCGAACCGCGCCTGGTGTCAGGCGACTACTTCGGCCATGTCCTTTCCGACAATGGACAACCCATCGCAGGCATTGGCCTGATGCTGATCGACTGGCCGCCCCACCCCGCCCATCCAGAGCAGGACACGCGCGGCTACGTACTCAATGTCTACGTGGAGCCCGGCTATCGGCGTCGCGGCATCGCCCGCCAACTGATGAAACTGGCCGACCATGCATTCGCCGGACGAGCGGTGGCCTACGCGGTGCTGCACGCTACCACCCAAGGGAAACCACTGTATGCGGATCTCGGATGGGCTGCGACCAGCGAAATGGCCCGCGACCTGCGCAGCGCGAGCGAAGTACCCCGAAGCGCTTGATTGGGTACTGACGATCCACCTCATCAATCGGCGGCATTGAATTGATGGGCTTTACGCATCGATTCTTAGGAATAATCGCAAAATTCCAACAAGTTCGATGCTCGACGCGACAGCGGCGCCAGAATGATCGCCACGCCCTGCGGGCGCCGATCACCTCCCTGCGCATGAATGGATATCCTGCACCGCGCCGACTGCGGCTGGCACTCCTCGACGATCACGAAATCGTCCGCCGCGGCACCGCCCTGCACCTGTCCCACGACGTCCGCTTCAGCATTGTCGCCAGCCACACCCGCAGCGATGAGCTCATCGGCAGCCTGCGCCAGTTGGCAGTGGATGTCGCCATCATCGATCTCACCCTGGCGCCTGGCGACCGCAGCAGTGATGAGCTGGTTCCGCTGCTGCGCGAGTGCTTCCCACATATTCCCCTGCTCGCCTTCGCCACGCTGACGCCATCCACCCGCATCGACCACCTGCTGGCGACCGGCATCTCCGGCGTAGTCAGCAAGTCCGAGCCCCTGGAGATGCTGTCTGATGCCATCGTGCGCATCTCGCAGGGGCTGTGCCGCCTCCCTGCCGATTGCCTGTTCCCGGCGTGCCGCGAGGAACTCAGCCGCAATGAACGCGAAGTGCTGGACCTGCTCCTGGCCGGCCTGACTGTCTCGGAAATCGCGCTGCGTCGCCACCGCAGCGTCAAGACGGTCAGTACCCAGAAGGTCGCGGCCCTGCGCAAGCTCGGGTTGCGCAATGATGCGGAGATCTATGCACTGCGGCAGCAGCTGGAGCTCCAGTGATGGGGCGCGTTCGCCTCCGTCTGCGCACGTCGTGCACGTTGTTGCTGGCCCTGATCCTGCTGCCGGCTGCATCGGCCGAGGATGCACAGTTGCGGAGATGGTCCGCCGGCCGCGAAGTGCGGGTTGCCACCGCGCCATCATCGCGACCGCTCCCCCCCAACGCTGGCGGATTCAAGCGCACTGCCCACCCTCGCCCATGGCTATGCCAGGCTTGTGGCTCGGCATTCCGGCCTGCGCTTCCGCGATCTCAACTACCCTAGCACGAGCGCAGCGGTCGCTGCCGTCTGCCGGGACGAGGCCGACCTGGTGCTGGTCATGGGCAGCCCCTCGCATCACCCGCTTCCCTGTCCCGACCTGAGGGCCTCCGGCGCCTTCCATGGCGGCAAGACGGTATTGGCTGTGCGTAAAGGCGAGCACCCGCCCCGTGACATTACCGGCGTGAGGGCGCAGCTGCTGGCCGTGGTTGACGGCGGCCCCTATGCCGACTGGCTGACGATCCACCACCCCCGGATCCGCCTCCTGCATCTCCCGGACCGCCATGCGGCCCTGGCCGCTGTTGAAAGCGGCAACGCCGATGCTGCGATCGGCCTGGAAGCAACGCTGCACTCGATGATCCGGCAGCACTTCACGGGAAGCCTGCAATTGCACCCGTTCGACAGCGGATTCTCCACCGATCTGCACCTGCTTGTCCGCCGGGAGGACCAGCAGCTGCTGGCGCGCATCGATCAGGCGCTGCGCGCCATCACCCTCGAAGAGCACGCAGGCCTGCTGGAGTTGTGGGCGCAGCAGATGCTGCCCACATCCATCGAGAGCGCGCTGGATCGGGTGCGTTCCCCGCTCCTGCTCTGGTTGCTGTGTCTGGCCGCGGCACTCATCGGCCTGCCCGTGCTCTGGCAGGCATTACGCTGGCGAATCGGCCGCGCGGAACAACGCCTCGGGCGCGCGGCGGGAATGATCAGCCATGAAGTGCGCAATTCCGCGCAGACAGTACTGGCTTCGATCGACCTGCTGAGCCAGTCACACCTGCCCAAGGGGCAGCGTGAACTGCTCGCGGCTGCCCTTGCCGCCGGCCACTCGCTGCGCAGGCTGCTCGATCGCTCGCTGGCGTTCTCGCGCCTTGCCAGCGGCAGCTTCAGGCCGCATCCCACGCCCTGCGACGTCGGCCAACTCTGTGCCCGCGCACTGGAAGCAATCCGGCCGGAGGCACTGCGGAGAGGGCTGTCACTCCAGTTGGATCGCGCGCCCGATCCAGCGCCGGTGGTTGTGCTCGATGCTGATGGACTGCGCCAGATTATCGACAACCTGCTGGGCAATGCATTGAAATTCACCGATGTCGGCGGTATCGAGGTGCGCCTGCAACTACAACCCGCCCTGTCTCCCCGGGAGCTGTTGCTGGATGTGATCGACAGCGGCATCGGCATCGCACCCGCTCAACTGGCGCTTCTGTTCCGACCATTCCAGCAGAACGAGGAGGGCCCGAGACGTGGCGGCAGCGGACTGGGTCTGACGATTGCGCACGAACTGGCCGTTGCCATGGGCGGCAACCTGACCGCACACAGCGTGCATGGGCGCGGCAGCCGCTTCACCCTGCGATTGCCGGTCCGCGCCGTTCACGGCGATCAGCCGCCCATCGAGCCGCTGCAGCAGACGCCACTGACCGGCATCGACCTGCTCCTTGTCGAAGATCATGCACTCAGCCGGCATGTCGTCGCAGAGCAACTGCGTCGGCTGGGCGCCGACGTACGCGCGGTTGCCGATGCCGACGCCGCATTGGCCGAGCATGCGCTACGACCGCGCGGCACGGTAGTACTGGATATCGGGCTTCGCGGCTCGGATGGCTATGCACTGGCGCAGCAGCTGCGCGCGCAGGCACAGGCACCTCTGCGAGTGATTGCCCTGTCCGCCCGCATGGGGCGCCGGCACGCGGCACGCTGCCGAAGGGCCGGCTTCGACGCCATCCTGGTCAAGCCGCTGCAGGTTGCGAGCCTGCTGCAGGCGCTGGACCTGCCGCCCTCGGCGCACGGCACCGCGCCCGATGACACCCCTGGCGCCGAGCCGGATTACGCTGCGGACATTGCCCATGAACTGGCCAGGATTGAACAGGCCGTGCAGGACGCCAATACCTCGACACTGCGCCATCATGCACACCGGCTGCAGGGAACGCTGCAGATGTGCCGGGCAACGGATCAGGCCGGCACGGCGGCCGACCTGTGGGAACTGGGGCATGAGGCCGCGCCTGACTGGGTCGAGGCGCGGCGACTGCTGCGGGGATTGCAGCAGTGGCACGGCTCCCGCAAGGCGGAAGCCGCACCATCGGCCTGATCAGGCCGCCAGGCGCTCGACCTGGCGACGGGTCAGGTCATTGAAGCGACCCAGCGACATCAGGTGCTGATGGATCAGCGCCAGCCAGCCGCTGCGGTGCCACTCGACCACGGTCGCTTCCGGCAGCGCTACGAACTTCTCGACGTCCACCACCAGGAAGCCGTTGAGATTGAACTCGCGGCCATCCGGAGTGCGGACGGTGGCGTTGCGCTCGACCAGCAGGCCGTTGTCGATCAGCGCCTTGGAGAAGGCCTGGGTCTGTTCGTGCTCGCGGGTGTACTGGCCGCAGAACTCCAACGCCTGCTGCACCATGTCGGTGGCCTTGCCATCAACGAACAGCGGCTGGCCTTCGTCACCACCCTTGACCACGCGCGCGCTCTCTTCGTCGATGCCCAGCAGGAAGTCGTTGTCTGCACCGGTGTCGATGAAGATGAAGGGGTGGCGACGCAGGTAGGCCGGGATATAGGCCTCGTCTTCCCACAGGCCGTCCTTGATGAACAGGTTCTGGTCGGACACGCCCACGGCTGCCATCGGCACGGCGGTCGGGCCGGCGAACAGGATCGGGAAGTGGTGCAGGGCCAGCGAGAACTCGCCCAGCACCAGCGGAATGGCGTTGTTGCCGGCGGCAAACTCGAGCCTGCCCGGCAGGATGCGCAGATCGGCATGCACATCGGCCTGCAGCGGCACCGGACGGGTGTAGAACAGGGGGGCGCTGCTCGGCGCCGCTTCGGTGGTGGTGTCGCTGGTGGTCGTCATCTTGGGAACCGTTCGATCATGCGCGCCTGCCATCCCGGGCGCGCCAGCGGGAACAACCTGAATCCCGCATTATCAACAAGCTCGATGACAACGGCCACCCCACCGACGGCCTATTTCAACTGCAGGGGGTAGCGCTGCCAGAGGACGTGGACCAGGAACCCGGCCAGCTCGGTGTCGCGCGCGCTCACAGCAGCGCGGATCTTGTCCAGCAGCACCATGTCCGAGCAGGAGCGCACATCGGCATGGTTGGCCTGCCCGGCCCGGCGCGCGCGGTAGCGCGCTGCGCGCTGCGCGTCACTCATTGCGTACCCGAACTTGGGCGGACGACCGCGCTTTCGCGGCAGGGTCAGCTCCAGGGTTCCGGGGTCTTTGTCATCACGCATGAGAGGGGTGCGGGCGGCGGCGAGCAACGGGGGGTGCGCAATTTATCGTGAGGCATCACTTTAATCCAGCTTTTTCTGCAGTTTTGTTGCGATGCAGTGCATTATCCCGGTGTCGATGCGAATTCATCCACGCATGGCGTGGATCTACTGCAGGGCCTGCAACCCGATCACCCGGTAGATCCACGCCATGCGTGGATGGGCGTTCCCGACGACAAAAAAAGGGAGCCCGCGAACGGGCTCCCTCACCTTTCCTCATGCAGCGCGTACCGGCTCGTAACCATGCAGGTGCGCCTCACTGCTGGCCCGCCCCTGGCTGAGCGAACGCAGTGATGTGGTGTAACCCACCAGCTGCGCCAGCGGCGCAAAGCCGCTGACCTCGGCGCGACCGTCCTGGTCGTCGATGCGGGCAATGCGACCATGGCGGCGGTTGAGATCGCCCACCACATCACCCACCGACGCCGACGGCGAATGCACCGTCACCGCCATCACCGGCTCCAGCAGCTGCGTACCGCCCTCCACCAGTGCCGCCTTGACCGCTTCGGCACCGGCACGGTGGAACGCCATCTCCGACGAGTCCTTGGCATGGGTCTGGCCATCGACAAGACTGACCTCGATACCGACCACCGGATGGCCCTGCGGACCTTCCGACAGCGCGGCACGCACGCCCTTCTCCACCGCCGCGATGAAGCTGCGCGGCACCACGCCACCGACGATGCGGTCGTTGAACACGACCTGGTCGTCCTCGCGCGGCGACACATCCAGCACCACGTGCGCGAACTGGCCCTGGCCACCGGTCTGCTTGACCAGCCGCCCCACCACGCCGGTCATCGCTCGCAGCGGTGTCTCCTGGTAGGCCACGCGCGGCGAACCTACGCCCACCTCGACCTTCCACTCGCTGCGCAGGCGCTCGACCATCACCTCCAGGTGCAGCTCGCCCATGCCCCAGACCAGGGTCTCCGCCGTGTCGCGATCGGTTTCGACGCGGAACGAGGGATCTTCCTGGGCCAGGCTGGCCAGGCCCTGCGCCATCCGGATCAGGTCGGCCGCACGCGCCGGCTCCAGCCGCCAGGCCAGCACTGGCGCCTGTGCCTGGATGTTCTCCAGGCGCAGCGGCTGCGCACGGCCACTCAGCGTTTCACCGCTGACCGCGTCCTTCCAGCCCAGCACCGCAACGATGTCACCGGCCACGGCCTGTTCGATGTCGTGGGTCTGGTCGGCCTGCACCCGCACCAGGCGACTGACACGTCGACCCTGCGGATGCTGCGAACTGGCCACGGCATCACCGACCTTCAAGGTGCCCGAGTACAGCCGCACGAAGCTCAGCGCACCGTGCTGCTGGTGGGTGATCTTGAACAGCAGACCGGCCAACGGACCGTCCGGATCCGGCGGCAGCACCACCTCGCCGCTCTCGCTTTCGGCGGTCACGGCAGGCCGATCCAGCGGCGACGGCAGGTAATCGACCACCGCATCCAGCAGCGTCTCGATGCCCTTGTCCTTGAAAGCCGCACCGGCCAATACCGGCACGCCCGCACCGGCCAGCGTCGCCCGTCGGATCGCCGCGCGCAGCTGTTCGGCATCGATCGCGCGACCTTCCAGCCAGGCATCGGCCAGAAGTTCGTCGTGGTCGGCCACGGCCTCGACCAGTGCGTCGCGCTGCGGCTGCCACAGGGTGCGCGCGGCGTCGTCCCACGGGGTCACCGTGGTTACGGCACCATCCTGCCAGTGCAGCACGCGCTCACCGACCAGGTCGACCCAGCCGTTGAAGTCGCTTTCGCTGCCCAGTGGCACACCGAGCGCCCACGGCCGCGCCCTCAGCTTGTCCTGCAGCTGCTCCAGCACGCGCTCGAACGAGGCGCCGACGCGATCCATCTTGTTGACGAACGCGATCAGCGGCACGCGATGGCGACGCGCCTGGCGCCACACCGTCTCCGACTGCGGCTGCACGCCGTCCACCGCCGAGAACACGGCCACGGCGCCGTCGAGCACGCGCAGCGAACGCTCGACTTCAATGGCGAAGTCGATGTGGCCGGGAGTGTCGATCAGGGTCAGCCGATGCGGCGGCAGGTCGCGTGGCGCCCACTGCGCCTGTACGGCGGCAGCGCCGATGGTGATGCCACGTTCGCGTTCGATCGCCGAGAAATCGGTGGTCGCGTTGCCATCGTGCACTTCGCCGACGCGATGGATTTCGCCGCTTTTCCATAGCAGGCGTTCGGTCAGCGTGGTCTTGCCGGCGTCGATGTGGGCAATGATGCCGAGGTTGCGACGGCGGGAAAGGACTTGGGTGTTCATGAGAAAGGTTCCTGCAAAGCCAACTTCGGGGGCCGCGCACCCCGGTTGGCGACAGGGTGCGCGGCTAGCGTTCGGTCTCGGCGATCTGGTGCATGGCACGTTCTCCTTGCGGTACACCGGGTTACGGGGAATGGAACTACGGAAACAAAAAGAGCGCCCCGGAGGGCGCTCTGTCGAAGGTCCAGCGATGGCCGCTTCAACGGCCTCGTGGGGCTCCAGGCAGACACGCCCGTTCCGCGCTTGCGCGGGTCAGGGTGAAAAACTTCAGGAGCGGCATCCGGTTCATGGCGCGTATTCTAGACCTGCCAATCTGGCGCGCAAGTGAATATTGCGCACATAAATGGAACGATGAAGCCGACAGCGATTGGGGTCCGGTCCCTTGGCCACGGGCAAAGGGCTCTGACCCCAGCTGACCTCACTTGCACTTGTGCAGCTTGCGCGCCTCACCCACCGTCGCAGCCTGGTCGTCCCCCATCGAGATCCAGCCCTTCAACGACATCGCCGGATCCACATGTGGCAGCCGCGGCCCCTCATGGACAATCACCTCGGTCCAGCTGCCCACCGGCGCCAACTCGGACAGACGCGCCGCCTGATCGTCTTCGGTGCTGAACATATCGTCCGGGCGCGCCGGGGGCGTCGTGTTCACGATCTCGGTCTTGCGGGAATGCACGCGCACCGCGCCATCCGGCATGCGCTGGGTGGTCACATCGAAGCGCTCCACCCCATAGGCCCATGGACTCTCCCCCGCGCTGCGGGTCCCGCTGCCATCAGCCGCCACCTCCAGGGATTCGCCCGATGCGGCACCAACGGCAGCGATTGCTCCAAGACTGGACATCATGGCCTGGTAAGCAAACATCTGACGCTGCTCTGCGGTCAACATCATTGGCTTGCCCTCGGGAAACCTGAGATACACCGCACCCTCGCACAACGTCAGCACCTGCTGACCGTCCCAGCTGAAATGCATTTCGTCACTGGCGTAGTACCTGGTGCTCATCGACGACACCGCAGCGCCCTCGCCGGAGGAATGGCGGCTCTCGATCAGCGAAGCCTGCTCGGTCGCATCCATCAGGGAAATGGAGGTTGCCGGTGCAGCACTCACCACGCCGGCAACCGCAGTCATTGCAGCAAAGAGTGCGCCGCGCGGGAAGAAACAGATCATCACATCAGTCCATTGAAGAAAACGAACTGCACATGATACGTGGCCGCGCAGAACGACTGGACGCTCAGGTCACAACCACCAGCGGCACGCCGCGCCGTGGGTGCTCCAGCACCACCACATCCTGCTGGTAGACCCGCTGCAGGTTGTCTTCGGTGAGCACCTGCAACGGCGTGCCATCGGCCGCCACCCTGCCCTGCTCCAGCAGCACGATGCGGTCGGCATAGCCCGCGGCCAGATTGAGGTCGTGCAGCACCACGATCACGCACGCACCGGCTTCGGCACAGGCGCGCACACTGCGCAGCGTGCGTTCCTGGTGACGCAGATCCAGCGCTGCGGTCGGCTCATCCAGCAGCAGCAGCGGCGTGTCCTGCGCCAGCACGCGCGCGAACGTCGTCCGGGCGGACTCGCCACCGGACAGCTGCTGCACCTCGCGCAGGCGCAGCGCCTGCAGTTCGGCAGCATCGATGGCAGCTTCCACCTGGGCGTCGTCCACGGCTGGATCCGGCGGATGCGGCAGCCGCCCCATCGCCACCACTTCTTCCACACTGAACGCGAAGCGCACGCCATGCTCCTGCGGCATCACCGCGCGCTCGCGCGCCAGTGGCCCGGCCTTGTAACCGGCCAACGGCTTGCCGAGTAGGCTTACTTCGCCAGCGTCGGCACGCAGGTCACCTGCCGCCACAGCCAACAACGTGGACTTGCCCGCGCCATTCGGGCCAACCAGTGCGGTGACCGTACCCGGTTCGAACGCCAGCGAGATGCCGTGCAGGATCTCGCGCTGCTGGCGACGGACCACCACCTCGTGCAGCTTCAACAACACGCTCATGGTGCGGCCTTGCGGCGCTGCTGCAGCACCAGCCAGAGGAAGAACGGCGCACCCAGCGCAGCCGAGAACAGGCCCAGCGGAATCTCCGCCGGGGGATCGAGCGTGCGAGCCGCGGTGTCGGCCACCACGATCAGCAGTGCGCCCAGCAGGCCGGACAACGGCAGCAACCAGCGATGACCAGGGCCGACCAGCAGGCGAGCCACGTGCGGCACCACCAAGCCGACGAAACTGATCGAACCGGCAAACGCCACCGCTGCGCCCACCAGCAGCGCACTGAACGCCACCAGACGACGCCGCGTGCGGGTCACATCCAGCCCGAGGTGCTGTGCCTGGCGTTCGCCCAGCGCCAGCATGTCCAGCGGCGTGGCCAGCCGCTGCAACGCAAACACGCCGATGGCAAACAACGGCACCACGGCCGCCACATCGGCCCAGTTGGCGCGCGCCAGCGAGCCCATCTGCCAGAACACCAGCGACTGCAGCTCGCTTTCGCTGGCGATATATGTAAGGAAACCGATCAACGCCGAGCAGAACGCCGCCATCGCGATGCCGACCAGCAGCAGCGTGGCGTTGCCCGTACCCTTGCCGGGCCGGGCCAACGCGTAGGTCAGGCCGATGGCCAGTGCGCCGCCAGCGAACGCGGCCACCGGCACCAGCCAACCGGCCGCGCCCGCAGCACCCAGCACGATGGCGGCAACTGCACCCAGTGCGGCACCTTGGCTGACACCGACAATGCCGGGATCGGCCAGCGGATTGCCGAACAGGCCCTGTAGGCTGGCACCGGCCATCGCCAGCGACGCACCGACCATCGCGCCCAACAGAGCACGCGGAATACGCAGCTGCCAGACCACGGCGAGGTCGCGGCTGCTGACCGCCTGCGGATCGAGCAGACCCAGCTTCACCGCCAACGCCTGCATCACCTCCATCGGCGGCAGCCGCAACGGACCCACGGCGAACGAGGCCAGCACTGCCCCCAGCAGTGCCAGCAACGCCACCAGCAACATCGTCCGCCCGCGACGGCGGCGCCGATCCGCCGGACTCATGCCTTCGGCAACGCCGCCAGGGCCTTGGCCAGCGCCAGCGCACCAGCACCGGAACCGACACTGGTGTACTTCAGCTGCACATCCGGCATCACCCAGACCCGATTGGCCTGCCCGGCCGGGGTCTGCTTCAGCGTCGGGTACGCCTTCCACAGGCCCTCGGCACCGCCGAACAGCTGCAGGTCATGCTCGGTCACCAGGATCACTTCCGGTGCCGCCGCGACCACGCCCTCATTGCTCAGCTGCGAGTAGTTCTTCACACCCGCCTCGGTGCCGATGTTGACGCCACCGGCCAGTGCGATCAGCTGCGCCGACGCACTGTCGGCACCCGCAACGGTGGGTGAGCCACCGGCGCCGGTGGCCGACACGTGGATCAGTCGTGGCGCATGGCCCAGGCCCTTGCCAATCGCTGCAGCCTCATCGAGCTGGCGCTGCACCTGCGTGGCAAGTGCCTGCCCTGCTTCGGCCAGCCCTAGTGCGGCGGCGACCTTGCGCACCTTGTCCGGTGCCGGCTGCAGGTCATCGATGACCACCGCCGGTTCGCCCACCTCACGCAGTTTCTTCGCCAGCTCGGTGTGGCGGCGCAGGCTGTTGCCGAGGAACAGCGACCCCTGCAGGCTCAGCACGCCCTCCACGCCCGTGGTGCGGTTGAACAGGAACTGGTGCGGGGCAGCCAGGCCAGCCTGGGTGGTGGTATTGGTCGGCGCTGCGAACACCTGCTTGTCCAGTCCCAGCGCCTCGATCACCGCGATCACGTCGTCACCACCGGCGATGATGCGGCTGGTATCGGCCACCTCGACGTCGGCGCCGTCATCGGAATGCACCTTGGCCGGCAGCACTGCCTTCTGGTCGCGCACGACCGGCATATCGGTGCCAGCCACGCGCTGCCAGCCTACAGGCAACGCAACTTCGCCAGCCGCGGTTGCGGCGGCGGCGGGCTCAACCGGCTTGCCGCTGTCCGAGGGCGTCGATGAACCGCCACAGGCAGCCAGTGCCAGCGAGACAGCCAATGAAAGCGCACACAGGCGCAGACGGGACGCGATGTTCATGCTCGTTCTCCTTGCTGGCGGGGCGATGCGCACGCCGCCCCGCCGTGTGACTTACTGCTTCGGGGTGATGCGGGTGATGCGGTCACCCTTCGGATCTTCAGCACCGCGCGACTTGTTCACCGCGAACACGTTGCCCTTGCCATCGGCACGGACGTGGTTCGGCAGCGTGCCGCCGTCGAGGTTGGCGACCACCTTGCCGTCACCGTTCACCACGGTGACCGTGCCAGCGCCACGGTTGCTGACGTAGGCCAGGCCGGAAGCATCATCGAAGGCGACGTTCAGCGCGCCGGCGCCGACCGGCACATCGTGCAGCACCTTGCCGGCGGCCACATCGACGATCAGCAGGTTGTCGGTGCCCTGCGAGGCCACGTACAGGCGGTTGCGCGCTGCGTCGAAGGCCACGCCCGAGGCACTGATCGAGTTGCCCAGGTCGATGACCTTCTCGACCTTGCCGCTGGCGACGTCGATCACTGCCGCTTCCGGGGTGCCGATGCTGACGGTGAACAGCTTGCCGCCCTTCTCGTCCAGCACCAGGCTCATCGGGGTGAACTTGCCGTCGTCCACGCCGGACTCCAGCGTCACCGCCGGCAGCTCCTTGAGGGTCTTGGCGTCGAACACCGACAGATGGTCCTCGCCCGTGGCCGAGGCGAACACCTTGCCGTGGGTGCCATCAACCACCACGTCGCGCGCGTGCGGCACGGCATCGACCGGGAACTGGTGGACCAGCGACAGGTCCTTCTGGCGGTAGACCGCGATGGAGTTCTGGCGGGTGTTGGTGACCCACACGTTGCCGTTGGTGTCATCCACGCCAACGCCGTAGACCGCGTACACCGCACCATTG
Source organism: Stenotrophomonas sp. 86428_Sma (assembly GCF_056481585.1). NCBI lineage: Bacteria > Pseudomonadati > Pseudomonadota > Gammaproteobacteria > Lysobacterales > Lysobacteraceae > Stenotrophomonas > Stenotrophomonas sp. 86428_Sma. The sequence goes on along the minus strand of NZ_CM151156.1, from coordinate 2,344,314 downwards.
GTGCTGCCCGGCACCTGCGCCGGGGTGATCGCCTTGGTCACCTTCAGCGACTTCGGGTCCAGCTTCAGCAGCTGCGACTGGGTCACCGGTGGGCGGCCCACGGCCGAGGTCACGAATACCGCGTTGCTGGCTGCGCTGTAGGCGGACTGGTACAGGCCCGGCACCAGCTTGTTGGACTGGATGGCGAACTGCGCCTGGCCGGACAGCGGCAACTGCGGCGAGACGCGCAGCTTCAGCACGGTGGCTGCAGCCGGCTGGCTGGCGCGCACCACCACCGGGTGGGTACCCGGCACGGCATCGGCCGGAATGCTCAGCTGGGTCTTGAAGTTGCCATCGGCATCGACCACCAGCGGCTGCGTGTTGAGCACGCTGTCGCCACGCAGCAGGCTGACTTTCTGGCCCGGCACGAAACCGCGACCGACCACGTCGGCAGTGCCGGGAACCACGTTCTCACCGCGCGAGACGACCTCACCCTTGAAGGTGGCGTTGGCCGGCTGATCGAACACCGGCTGTGCGGTGGCGGTCACGGCCAGCAACAGGCCAGCGGCGAGAGAAGTGAGACGGAAAGACGGACGGAACGACATGGAAGGCTCCTTGCACACGTAGGCCGCGCCACGTGACGCGGGATTCATCGGTTGCCTGGGCCGCTGCACATCGGCAGCCTCGCCTGGGTAGTGGGGTCGCACGCCTTGGCATGCGAAGGGATTCATTCGGCGGCGTTGTCACCACCGTTGAGCGCGCCGTCACCGGCGCTGCGGTCGGTCACGCCGTACAGCTCATGCAGCGCAGCGTGGAACGACGCGGGCAGCATCGGGCCATGGCCGAGGCCGGGGAACTCGCGGTACTGCACGCGCATGCCCGGCACTTTGGCCAACCGCTCGGACAGCTGCATCGCCGCATCCGGCGTGGCGCCACCGATGCGGCGCAGGTGTGCGACCACGCGCGGATTGTTCATGTCGCGCTTGCCGCGATCGCCAACACGCTCGGCACCGCCCAGCATCAGCCAGAGCTTTGCTGGCTGGCCATGGACGTTCTGCACGAACTGCTGTTCCGGATCACCCAGCGCCGCGCCCTGGCTCCACCACAGCGACGGACTGGCCGCCAGATAGGACTGGAAGGCGGCGGGACGGGTGTACAGCGCATTGAGCACGAACAACCCACCCAGCGAGTGGCCCCAGAGTGCTTGCTGCTGCGTATCAATGCGTGCGCGGCGCTCGACTTCCGGCTTGATGCGGCGTTCGATCACATCCAGGAACGCGGCAGCACCACCGCCAACCGCCTGGGTCGTACCGCTCTCGTCGTCGGCGCGATCGATCCACGCGGTGTAGTCACGGGTGCGCGCCTTGGAATCGATGCGCAGGTCGTTGTCGTAACCGATCAGCACCAGTACCGGCGGCGCCCTGCGTGCCGCCAGCTCGGCCAGCAGCGGCTGGTCCAGCACCATCGCCACCGCATTGCCATCCAGCGCGTACAACACCGGCAGCGGCGCCTTGCCGGCCTTGGCCGGGATCGCCACATTCACCCGCCAGCGGCGTTGCTGGTCAGGGCTGTCCACCACGAACTGCTCGAAGCGATAGCTCGCCGCCGGTTCGTCGAGCACGGTGTGGCCGATCTTCTGCAGCGGATTGCGCTGCTGGGCATGGGCGTACGGGGTGGCCAGGAGCAGACCCATCATCAAGGCGACCAGGCCGCGGGCCAGTGGACCACGGCGCGAAGGCGGGACGAAATGCTTCATCAGCGGCAGCAGAAGCGGCTCACGGCCGCCGGTTCACAAGGGACCGCAGTCTACCTTAAACGCGAATGATTATCACATCGATCGAACGTCACGCTGTGTATCACGCGCGCAAGCCAGACCTCGAGGGCGAAGCGCACGCTGGATTCATACCATTGGCTTGCGGCAAGCTAGGCGGCATCAAATAGACCCTGGACTGCCACAGCGTGTATTCCATTTTCCGCAACCTTGCCCGACAGGCGCTCGACACGATTCGGCCGCACGTCTTCCCCGTGAGTACTCCGACAGTGGAAAGGCCCGCTTGCAATATCTGCGGCTTCCGCCTGCGAGCATCCCGCGAGGTCATTGCCGAGAGAGAATCCCGCAGCTGCATCGGCTGCGGATCCACCCTTCGATTCCGCGCCCTCATGGCTGCCCTGCAGTCAGAGACGGACGAATGGCGCGAGATCCGCGTGCTTGAGCGGATTCCTCCGCGCAAGCAGATCAAAGGGATCGGAATGACCGACGCTCATATCTACGCCACTGCCCTGCGCCGCAAGTTCAACTACATCAATACGTACTTCCATACCGAGCCGATGCTGGACATCCGATACCCGGCTGCACACCACTTGGGCAAGTATGACTTCGTCGTCACTTCCGATGTTCTCGAGCATGTGGATGGTCCGTGCGAGCGTGCGCTCGGCAATCTGCGTGCGCTGTTGAAGCCGGGCGGGCTGCTTGTACTCACCGTTCCCTATGGATTTCACGAGGTCACGATTGAGCACTTCCCTGAGCTCAATGACTACCGGATCGAGGGCGAAGGTGCGGATCGGGTTCTTGTCAACATCACCAGTGATGGCAGGGAGCAACGATTTTCTGACCTATCCTTCCATGGTGGTGACGGCTCAACTCTGGAACTGAGGATCTATTCGTATCCTCACCTGGTGCGATTGCTGGGGGAAGCCGGCTTTGTTGACGTCAAGCTGCACGATAGCCAGTACCCGCAATGGGGCATCATCCACGACAGCCTGCTGGGCTTGCCCATCACGGCACGCGCCGCATAGGCCGTCAGCCCCCTCCGACATCCTCCCTTGCGCAACCGGCACCCCCATGGAAATGACGAAGCCGGCGAAACGCCGGCTTCAGTTCATTGCCCTGGTAGAGTCGAGCCATGCTCGACTCCCGCAGCCTCACGGCCCCGTGGGCACCGGACCGTACACGTTCTCCTGCGGCGTGCCCGGCAGCAGCGAGAAGATCATGATCACAATGCCACCGCCCGGCACCAGCGCCAGCAGGAACAGCCAGCCCGATTGGTTGCAGTCATGCAGGCGGCGCACGGTCACGGCAATCAGCGGCACGATCGTGGCCAGCCACATCACGCACAGCAGTACCACCATGCCGATCAGAATGCCGGCCAGCGCATCAGCATTGTTGCGCAGGAGGATCGCCAGCACACCGGCCAGCAGCATCACTGCCGTTGCCACCAGGAACAGGAACAGCTGGTACATCCAGTACTCGCGGCGGTTGGCGCGGCCCTCGAACTGGGCATAGCGCTTCAACGGCAGAATCATTTCCTGCACGGCATCGATCCTTGAAAGAGAAGCCGCGCAGTGTGCCAAATGCACGCGCTATGGACAATGTGGCGACGAACCATGCTCGGCTGCCATTGCCCCCCTGTAGAGTCGAGCCATGCTCGACTACTGCTCCAGAAGGCACCCGTAGTCCGTCAAAGAGCGGAGTCGAGCATGGCTCGACTCTACATGAACCGGGTCAGCGGCCCTTAGCCGCCCTTGCCGCTTCGCGCTCGGCGCGCAGCCGGTCCAGCTTTTCCTTCAGCTTGATTTCCAGGCCGCGCGGCACCGGGTTGTAGTACACGCGCTCGCCCATCGCATCCGGGAAACCGGTCTGGTCCAGTGCGATACTGCCTTCGGCATCATGGTCATACTGGTACTCGGCACCGTAGCCCAGCTCCTTCATCAGCTTGGTCGGCGCATTACGCAGGTGCAGCGGCACTTCTTCAGTGCCGCTCTCGCGCACATCGGCCTTGGCCTGGTTGAAGGCCGCATAGCCTGCATTCGACTTGGCGGTGCTGGCCAGGTACAGCACCAGCTGAGCAAAGGCGAGCTCGCCTTCCGGGCTGCCCAGCCGCTCGTAGATGTCCCAGGCCTCCAGTGCCATGCTCTGCGCGCGCGGATCGGCCAGGCCGATGTCCTCGATCGCCATGCGGGTCAGCCGGCGCGCCAGGTAGGACGGATCGCAGCCGCCATCAAGCATGCGGGTCAGCCAGTACAGCGCAGCATCCGGATTGGAACTGCGTACCGACTTGTGCAGCGCCGAGATCTGGTCGTAGAACTGTTCGCCGCCCTTGTCGAAGCGACGGGTGCGGTCGGCCAGTACCTGGGTCAGGGTCTGCGGGGTGATGCGACCACCCTCCCCGCCCGCCAGCTCAGCGGCGATCTCCAGCAGGGTCAGCGCACGGCGCACGTCGCCGTCGGCGGCGGTAGCGATTTCCAGCAGCAGCTCGGGGGCGACCTCGATGCCCTCCTCGCCCAGGCCGCGTTCGCGGTCACCCAGCGCACGCTCCAGCGCCTCGACAATGTCGGTAGGTGAAACACCTTCCAGCACATGCACGCGGCAGCGCGACAGCAGTGCCGAGTTCAGCTCGAACGACGGATTTTCGGTGGTGGCACCGACAAACAGGATGGTGCCGCGCTCGATGTGCGGCAGGAACGCGTCCTGCTGCGCCTTGTTGAAGCGATGCACCTCGTCCACGAACAGCACGGTGCGGCGACCTTCGGCGAACCGTTGCGCAGCCTCAGCCAGCACCTGGCGCACTTCCGGCAGGCCGGACAGCACCGCGGAGATCGCACGGAACTCGGCGTCGGAATACTCGGCCAGCAGCAGTGCCAGCGTGGTCTTGCCGCAGCCCGGCGGCCCCCACAGGATCATCGAGTGCACGCGACCGGACTCGACCGCGCGACGCAGCGCGCTGTCCGGCGCCAGCAGGCGCTTCTGCCCGACCATCTCGTCGAGGGTGCGTGGGCGCATGCGCTCGGCCAGCGGGCGCAGATGTTCCCGATCGACGCTCAGCAGATCGGGGCCGGGGAAGGAAGTTGAACGATGTCTTGCCACACGCTCATTGTACCGCGAGAGCGTGCCAACCAAGGTTGGCACCCACCAGCGCCAGGCCACAGGAATCGGTAGTGCCGGCCGCTGGCCGGCAGATCAGAAGCGTGTCAACCAAGGTTGACACCCACCAAGGCGTTTCCGCCCAGAGATCAGTTACCGATGACGTCGGTGCCCTTCGGCGGGGTGAAGCTGAAGGTGCCGGCAGCAAAGCCCGGGTTGCGCTTCCAGCCACTGAAGCTGATCACGGTGCGCTGGCCGACCGCATCGGTGATTTCCATTTTGGCCAGGCCCTGGGCGTTGAAGCCCAGCGCGGCGTACTGGAAGCTGGCCTCGGTCTCACGCTTCGGCGACAGCGACAGCCACTGCAGGCCGTCGCGCTGCGCGGCCTCTTCACTGACGTCGTACTGCTGCTCCAGCAGCGCCGGGTTGATCAGCGCGGTCAGCGGGCTGTTCTGCTCTTCCTTGCCCTGCTCGCGCACGGTGGCCTGTTCCAGGTCCGGCTCGTACATCCAGACCTTCCTGCCGTCGGCCACGATCAGCTGTTCGTGCGGGCGCACGTATTCCCAGCGGAACAGGCGCGGCGCCGACAGCGCCACGCGGCCGCTGGTCGATTCCTTGACCTTGCCGCGGCTGTCGAACACCTGCTGGCTGAACTGGCCATCCAGGCCCTTCAGGCCACCGGTGAAGGTCTTCAGGTCATCGCGGGCGCCAGCCCAGGCGCTGCCGGCGGCGGCGCAGGCCACGGCCAGGGTGGTGGTGGCAAGGAAACGGCGGAAGCGGAAGTTCATGCGGGAATCCTGTGGGCGCGGGCGCCAGGAAAGGTGGTTGCCAGTGTGCCCGGACAAAGATGAATGGGCGATCAGGGCGACATTATGCCGCCCCGAACGTCCATCGGCGATTCAGCCACCCGAGCCGGGCAGCTTGCCGTACAGCACCTGGCCGCGGAAGCCACGCCGCACTTCGCGATACAGCGCGCGGAACGCCGGATAGTCCTGCGGCTGGCACAACGCCTCTGGCCCACGCACTGCATTCTGCTGCAAGCGGTGGTGCACGATCACCTCCTGCCCCTCGCGACTCCAGTCCACCCGGTACTCGCCGGCTGCATTGGCGAAACGCTGGCTGGCCGGGATGGCGATGATCGGCGCATTGGCCGGGAACTGCAGGCGATAGGTTTCCTCGCGCAGGCTGGCATTGCAGTAGAACGGCGTTTCGTTGGCCGGCGCCGAGGCAGTGGCGTACAGCCCACGCACCGACTCGCCACCCGGCGGGTCCGGCACGGCCATGCCGCCGGCCACGCTGAAGTCGGCGTAGTCCTCGGCCTGGAACGCCATGCGGTAGCCGAACGGCCGGGTCAGGTCGACCGGCACGCCCTGGATCTGCAGCTGCCCTCGCCCATCGAAACCGGACGCAGCCATGATCTGCTCTTCAGCGCGCGCACGGTTCTGCGCGTTGAGCTGGGAGAACTGGGCGCGCATGCCGATCTCGGCGTTCTCGCCCAGCTTCGGAATCGTCTCGCCGCGCAGGTTGCCGTTGGCGTCGAAGGTGAAACGCACCTCCATCGAGGTGGCATTGCGCTCCGGCGTATTGGCCGGGGTGCGCGCCAGCGTGGCGTCGCGGGTACGCATCACCGGTGCACCGAGGTCGCCTTCCGGCAGCTGGCCGAAGCGCGCCCACGCCGTGGTCGAATCCAGGTACAGATCGAACTCGGGAATGTAGGTGATGGCGTGGTTGAAGCGGCCCAGCACCGGAATCTTCGGCAGCGTCGGACCGCCGCCGGCACCGATCAGCACCGGCGAGCTGGCGATGCCCTTGGCTGCCAGCAGCGCCTCCAGGATCGTCACATGGTCCTTGCAGTCACCATAGTGGTTGTCGAGGATGCTCTGCGCGCTGTTCGGCTCCAGCCCGCCATTGCCCAGGTACACCGCCACGTAGCGGATGTTCTGCGCCACCCAGCGGTACAACGCGTCGGCCTGCTCGCGACGGTCGCTGATGCCAGCAGTGATCTCATCGGCCAGCGCCTGCAGCTCCGGCGTGACCTGCGCGGCCGGGCCGGCCTTGAGCTGGTAGGCACGGCCCATCTGCGACCAGTCACGATAGGTGCTGGCCATGATGTTCGGGCCGAACTCCCAGCCCGCCGCCGACCAGTTCTGCGCCGGCATGGCTTCGCGACGCTGGTAGCGCCAGCGCCACTGTGCCTGTCCGTTCTTCACCGTCGGGCGATCACTACCCTGCACGCCGCGGCTGTCGACGAACATCGGCAGGTTGGCCGGCGCACTCAGGGTGACCTCGGCGTCCTCGTACTCGGTGAAGACATTGAAGGTTTCCCACAGGCCGAAGTAGCCGGGGAAGTACGGCGTGGCCTGGGTGCGGCGCACCTGGTAGAACAGGCGCGTGCCCGGGGCCAGGTTCGGGAACACGATCACCCGTACCTTGCGGTCGGCATACATCGCCGCCGAGGCGCTGGAGTAGCTTTCCTGGGTGTAGATGCGGTCGGCCGGCACGTCACGGCGCTGGCCGTCGGCGGTGATGGTGTAGGCGCCAAGCACCTCCAGGGTTTCCATCTTCTCGCTGTAGCTCAGCCGCACCTGGCTGAACTGCTCGACCGAGGCCTTGGTCTTGAGCAGCACTTCGTAGGTTTCGGTCTGCACATTGCCGGCATCCGGCCGCACCTGGTAGTCGGCGCGGTAACGGACAATGCTGAAATTATTGCTGGCTTCGGTATCGCCGCTGGTGGAAGGCGGCGCCGTGGCGGGCGCGGAGGTGGCGGTGTCTGCCAGTGCCGGGCCGGCAGCCAGGAAGGCTGCCAGCGCCAGTGCCAGCGCGCTTGGTACGGGGTGAAGCATGCGTCGGTTCCTTGGACGTCGTGGGGGATACGTCGGGTCTTACTTCGGCGGCGGCGGTGCCAGCACCGTGCGGTCGCCGTTGTGCTCGGGCGGGCTGACCACGCCGGCCGCTTCCATGGCCTCGATCAGTCGCGCTGCACGGTTGTAGCCGATCTTCAGCCGGCGCTGCACGCCGGAAATCGATGCACGGCGGGTCTCGGTGACCACCCGCAGCGCTTCGTCATACAACGGGTCGGACTCGTCGCCGGACGAACTGTTCTCGGGCAGGCCGGTGGCGCCGACGACCACGCCGTCGCCCATCGTCTGCACTTCGTCCAGCACGCCGTCGACATAGTCGGCAGGTCCCATCGCCTTGAGGTGCTCGACCACGCGATGCACTTCATCGTCGGACACGAACGCACCATGCACGCGCTCGGGCAGCGCGGTGCCCGGCGGCAGGTACAGCATGTCGCCGTGGCCCAGCAGTGTTTCCGCGCCGGACTGGTCGAGGATGGTGCGCGAGTCGATCTTGGAGCTGACCTGGAAGGCGATACGGGTCGGGATGTTGGCCTTGATCAGGCCGGTGATCACGTCCACCGACGGGCGCTGCGTGGCCAGGATCAGGTGGATGCCGGCCGCACGCGCCTTCTGCGCCAGGCGCGCGATCAGCTCTTCCACCTTCTTGCCGACGATCATCATCATGTCGGCGAATTCGTCGATGAAGATGACGATGAACGGCAGCGTTTCCAGCGGACGCGGCGCCTCGCCCAGTTCCGGGTTCGGCTTGAACAGCGGGTCCATCAGCGGCTGTCCTGCGTCCTGGGCTTCCTTCACCTTCTTGTTGAAGCCAGCCAGGTTGCGCACGCCCACTGCGCTCATCAGCTTGTAGCGGCGCTCCATCTCGGCCACGCACCAGCGCAGGCCGTTGGCGGCCTCCTTCATGTCGGTGACCACCGGCGCCAGCAGGTGCGGGATGCCCTGGTAGACGCTCAGTTCGAGCATCTTCGGGTCGATCATCAGCATCCGCAGGTCTTTCGGCGAGGCCTTGAACAACAGGCTCAGCACCATCGCGTTGACCGCCACCGACTTGCCCGAACCGGTGGTACCGGCCACCAGCAGATGCGGCATGCGTGCCAGGTCGGCCACGGTCGGGCGACCGGCGATGTCCTTGCCCAGCGCCAGGGTCAGTACGCTGGCCGACTTGTCATATTCCTTCGAGCGCAGCAGCTCGGACAGGAAGATCATCTCGCGGGTGACGTTGGGGATTTCCAGGCCGATCACCGACTTGCCCGGAATGACGTCGACCACGCGCACCGACTTCACCGACAAGCCACGCGCGATGTCCTTGTCCAGCGAACTGATCTGGCTGACCTTGATACCCGGTGCCGGCTCGATCTCGAAGCGGGTGATGACCGGGCCGGGATTGGCGCCGACCACCTGCGCATCGATGCGGAAGTCCTTCAGCTTGAACTCGATCTGCCGCGACAGGGTCTCCAGCGTCTCTTCGTCGTAGCCCTTGGGCTGCGGCTTGGGATCATCCAGCAGCGCCAGCGGCGGCAGGTCCGAGCCATCACCGTTGACGCCGCGGAACATCGGAATCTGGGTATCGCGCTTGGCCCGATCGCTCTTCTCGATCACCGGCTCCGGACGCGGCTCGATCTTTACCGGCTCGCGCTTGGCGCGCACCTCGGCGTCGGCCTTGCGCACTTCCTGGCGCTCCTCGCGCATCACCCGGGTCTGCTTCCACTCGGTGACTTCTTCCTTCTTGCGTTCCAGCAACGGCGCCAGCGACATTACGCCACGGCCGATCTTCTCCATCACCGTGAACCAGGACAGCCCGGTGGCCAGGGTGATCGAGGCCAGCAGCAGCACCAGCACGAACAGGTTGGCGCCCAGCGCGCCGAAGCCCACCGTGAGCGAATTGCCCACCAGTTTGCCGAGGATGCCGCCGGCGCTGGAGACGTCGCCACTGAACAGGCGCACGTGCAGGAAGCCGGTGCCGGCGATGAGGAAGCCGACCAGGCCGACCAGGCGCAGCGCAGGATCCAGGTCGTTCTCGCCCTTGCTCTCGCGCTTGAGCCCGAACATGGCGATCCACGCCAGCGCACCCAGCACCACCGGCAGCAGGAAGGCGATGTAGCCGAACAGCTGCAGCAGCACGTCGGCGATCCAGGCGCCGGCGCGACCGCCGAGGTTGTGCACCGGCGCGACCACGCTGCCGGTGTGCGACCAGCCCGGGTCGGTCGCTGAATAGGTGAACAGACTGGCCGCCAGATACAGCAGCGCCGGCGCGATGGCGATCAGGCCAAGGTCGCGCCAGAGGCGTTGGCGGCGTGGATTGTCGGTCGTCGCCGCCGCGGCCGTGCGACGTGACGCCTTGCTGTCGTCGGACTTGGAGCGTTCGGGGACCTGCTTCGCCACCTTAGACCATACCTTTGGAATGCGCTGTTAGTGATTGATAATAAATGAGACGGCGTCAGTTTTCAGTTATGCGACATCTGACAGGGCAATCGGAGGGCCGGAACTACTGCTGGATGACGGCGTTCTGTTCATCGGCTTGAATCGCCCTGCCCCAGCCGCCACTCTATGACCAGCCACGGATGCTGCGCAAACATCGCCAGCGCCTTGTCCCATCTACTTTTTCGCGAGTCTACATGAGCACCAGCCTGCCCTCCCGCCACCAGCGCCTCGTCATCCTCGGTTCCGGCCCGGCCGGTTGGACCGCCGCCGTCTACGCCGCCCGCGCCAACCTGAAGCCGGTCGTCATCACCGGCCTGCAGCAGGGCGGCCAGCTGATGACCACCACCGAGGTGGACAACTGGCCGGGCGACGCCCACGGCCTGATGGGCCCGGACCTGATGGCGCGCATGCAGGCCCACGCCGAGCGCTTCGAGACCGAAGTCATCTTCGACCACATCCACACCGCCGACGTGTCGCAGCGCCCGTTCAAGCTGATCGGCGACAGCCACGAGTACACCTGCGATGCCCTGATCATCGCCACCGGCGCCACCGCCAAGTATCTGGGCATCCCGACCGAGGACGAGTTCAAGGGCCGCGGCGTGTCTGCCTGCGCCACCTGTGACGGCTTCTTCTACCGCGACCAGGACGTGGTCGTGGTCGGCGGCGGCAACACCGCCGTGGAAGAGGCGCTGTACCTGTCCAACATCGCCCGCAAGGTCTACCTGGTCCACCGCCGCGACACCCTGAAGGCGGAAAAGATCATGCAGGACAAGCTGTTCAAGAAGGTCGCCGAAGGCAAGATCGAGACCGTCTGGCACCATCAGGTTGAAGAAGTGCTGGGCAATGATGCCGGCGTGACCGGCGTGCGCGTGAAGTCCACGCTGGACGGCAGCACCCGCGACATCGACGCCCACGGCTTCTTCGTGGCCATCGGCCACCACCCGAACACCACCTTGTTCGACGGCCAGCTGGCGATGAACAACGGTTACCTGGAAATCCGCTCGGGCCTCGGCGGCAATGCCACCCAGACCTCGGTGGAAGGCGTGTTCGCCGCCGGCGACGTGGCCGACCAGCACTACCGCCAGGCGATCACCTCGGCCGGTTTCGGCTGCATGGCCGCACTGGACGCCGAGCGCTACCTGGACGCACAGGGCAAGGCCAGCTGAGAGGCTGACCCGCTTCTGTAGGGTTGAGCCACGCCCGACTCCGGATAGAAGGCCGACGCCAGTGCGTCGGCCTTTCTGTTTCATCTGCCCTATCCTTCCCCCATGCCCTCCCCCCGCTTCCTCGACTCCCTGCAGTCCATCCCCGCCACCGACTGGGATGCCCTGCACGACGGCCGCAACCCTTTCGTCAGCCACGCCTTCCTCTCGGGCCTGGAACAGCATGGCTGCCTGCGCGAGGACTGGGGCTGGCAGTCGCAGCATTTCACTCTCTGGGAGGGGGACACTCTGGTCGGCGCCATTCCGGGCTATCTGAAGACCAACTCGCACGGCGAATTCGTGTTCGACCATGCCTGGGCCAACGCGTATACCCGTCATGGCCGCGACTACTATCCGAAGTGGCTGGGCGCGGTGCCGTACTCGCCGGTCACCGGTCCGCGCCTACTGGCCCGTCACGATTCAGAGCGCACCGCATTGCTGTCGGCGTTGCGCGAGACGCTGCCGACGCTGGACGTCTCCTCGGCCCATATCAACTTCCACACCGCAGGTGACGAGGCGTTGTTCGGCGATGACTGGCTGCTGCGCGAGGATGTGCAGTTCCAGTGGCAGAACCCGGGTGACTGGACGACATTCGACCAGTTCCTCGGTGCGATGAACCACAAGCATCGCAAGAATATCCGTCAGGAACGGGCCAAGGTCATGCGCCAAGGCATCACCTTCCGAGTGGTGCACGGCGATGAAGCGAGCCGCGCCGATCTGCAGGCGATGTACCGCTTCTACCTGCAGACGTTCCTCGAGTACGGCAATGCCCCGGCGCTGACCGAGACCTTCCTGCGTCATCTGGCCATTTCTTTGGGTCAGGGGCTGGTGCTGTTCCTGGCCGAACAGGACGGCGAGCCGATTGCCGGCGCGCTGTGCCTGCGGGGTGGCGACACGCTGTACGGCCGTTACTGGGGCGGCGCCACCCTGCCCGGCCTGCACTTCGAGGCCTGCTACTACCAAGGCATCGAGTATTGCCTGCGCGAAGGGCTGACCCGCTTCGAGCCGGGCGCACAGGGCGAGCACAAGCTGGCACGCGGTTTCCTGCCGACGCTGGTGCACAGCCGGCACTGGGTGGCCGATCCGGACTTCGCGGAAGCGCTGCAGGAGTGGTGCCGGCAGGAGCGACAGAGTGTGCGGCGCTACCAGCAGGAGCTGCAGGGGCATGGGCCGTTCCGCGTAGAACCGTAGAGGCGCGCTTGCTCGATTGGCGCGGTGCCGAAAAGCGTGCCAACCAAGGTTGGCACCTGCCAAGGCAATAGCGAGGGCGCTGTGCTCAGGTGCACTGCCAGAAGTGCCCGCTCACCCGGCACTTTGCACACCAGAACGTATAGAGCATGCCGCCGCTGCCCCACAGCAGCGTGCCCTCACCCGTGGTCGGCAGTGTCGAATCCAGCTGCATCACGAACGGCATCTCTTCGCCGCAATCGATGCACGCCGGGTACCAGGCACTCTGCACCCAGCTCGGCGCGCCGCCCACGCGCGACAGGTTCTGCCGATGATTGGACTGGCCCCAGTCCTGTTGTTGCCAGCGCGCACTGTCCATGGCGACCAGACCCACCTCGGCCTGCATCAGGTCGCCACTGTCGGTGGGTGTGTTCGGTACCTCACGGTGCTGGCTGGGGTGGCAGCTGGGCAGGCCGGCCGCATCATGGCGATAGAAACGCACGGGCGGGTCTTCCCAGCCGCAGCAGTCCAGGCACAGCCCCAGCGTGATCTCGCCCGACGCGCCCGGCTGCAGCGCGGCGACATCGGTCTGCAGCAGGCGCTGCAGCGGCGCATGGCAGCTGCTACACAGCGCTTCCAGCGGCCCTCCCATCTGCCCAGCATGGTGTACCTGCCCATCATTCCAGGTCGGGTGCAGGCGCCAGATGCGCCTGCGCCAGCTCGGCTCGTCCGCCTGCTGCGCGCGATGCTGTTCGCGGCCGAAGCGGAAGTGCAATGGCCGCTCGCCATGCAGGCGACGCGGCTGCGGACCTTCGGCGACGCCGGCCCAGTGCGCCCAGACCTCGGCATCCAAGCGCCCCCAGTCGACCAGGTAGCCGCGAGCAATGGCGTAGGTTTCGGGCTGGACGGCGAGCAGCAGCGCCCTGGCCCGCGCCATTTCGCGATCGTCATCGGCTTCGGCCAGGATCTGCGCCCAATGCGCGGAAATGGCAGAGGGCAGGCCCTGCCATACCTGCGAAGCCAGCTGCAGCTCGTCTTCAGTGGCCAGCGCCAGCAAGGCCTCCCAGTCGTCCTGCAGCACCTGCGGCGCCTGATTGCTGGTGAATTCGATCACGCTGGCCAGCAGCTCGCCGCGCTCGCCATCACGATAGCGACGCCAGGCCTCACTGCAGACCGGCACGACGGCCTCATCCGGCAACAGATCCAGCGCCGTATCGAGGAAGGTAGAGCTGGGCGAGCGGCGAACTAGCGCCTGCAGCAGCAACGCGCCAAGCTGGGGGCGGTCTTCGCTGGCCAGGGTCAACAGCATGGCCAGGCTGTCATTGCGCGTGTGCGCCGTATCGTGAGCATCAAGGATGGCGGTGATCGGATCGCTCATACGGGTTGATGATAGACCCACTTTAAGGGAACTCGACCCAGCACAACAGCCAAGACCACCAATCCGATGATGAACACGACGGTTCGCCAATCCTTTAGTGGTAACACGCCAAGCTCGGAGGTAAACAGAACACTGCCCCCAAGTCCGCAGAAGAAGGCCATTGGAATTGTCGCCCATCTCCTAAGTACGAGTCTGCGCCGACCATTACTCCATTGACCGAATCCCACTAGCAGCAGGGAGACATACATGCACATGAGGGCTGACGCAACCACAAGCCTGAACGACTTTCCCACAACGGTTTCGTCGCTAAGCGAGCTAACTACTCGGACGTCGCTGATCCCCGCAATTCTCGCCTGCGCAGTCACACTTGGTTCCGCGCCGCTCGTGAGAAATCCAATCTGAAAGCTATCCCCCGGATTGAGGAGCAATGGCTTTACAACGAGCTGTCGCTCTTGCCTTTCAAGCTCTGGCTTCAGTGCCGCAGGCTGGGATGTAAGGACCTGCGCCTGCGCAATTGCCACATTGCCCATCGCAAGAGTTAAAGGCCTTTCAACATCCGCAGCAGCGATAGAACGATTTCCTGCGTTCGTCACCTGTACCACCACATAGTATGGCTTGACGACTCGCCTACCACCGATTGCGAACTCCATCTCACCGTCCACTCCGGTTGGCAGTGAAGGGTCCAGGTTCGCCTTGGACAGAATCCTAACCTCGATCTCCCTTGAATCGGAATCTGCCATCCAAAGAACCAATGGAACAAGGATGCCTAGCATCGCTAGCGCCAACCCGGCAATAGAAGTCCACTTTCCTGACATTACTCCCCCTGTAAATCTCAGACTGATATTTTCAGACATTGGGCTCGCACAAGTCAGCCCCCCCCTTCCGACGCTAATGCACCTAGATGCCTGACGCTCACCTCTCCGCATTTTGGGGCAAAGTGAGTTCTGAGTGGGAGCCGCCTGCCAGATGCTCCCCCCAAACTAGTTCACTTCACCTCCGGGAGGCTGCGCCGTTAATAGGCGTGAGACTTATCCCTTCCATCGTCTAGATACAATGGCGGCATGACCCGCCAGCTGCCCTGGCGCCTGGCGGATGCGCCGGACGCCCCCTTCCCTCCGGCCGAGACCGCACTGCGCCAGCCCGATGGCCTGCTGGCGGTGGGCGGCGACCTGCATCCGGTGCGTCTGCTCAATGCCTACGCCGGCGGAATCTTTCCGTGGTTCAGCGAGGGCGAGCCAATCCTGTGGTGGTCGCCGGACCCGCGCATGGTGTTTCGCACCGATGGCGTGCACCTGTCCAGCCGCTTCCGCCGCCAGTTGCGCAGCAGCACGTGGGAGGTCACCGCCGACACCGCCTTCAGCCAGGTGATGCGCGCCTGCGCCGCCGCACCACGCCCTGGCCAGGACGGTACGTGGATCAGCCCGGCGATGGTCGAGGCCTACAGCCAACTGCACGACCTTGGCTTCGCCCATTCCTTCGAAGTCTGGGATCGGCAGACACTGGTCGGCGGCATCTACGGCGTCGCGATCGGCGCCATGTTCTTCGGCGAGAGCATGTTCAGTGGCGCCAGTGGCGGCTCCAAGATCGCCCTGGCCGCGTTGGCAGCCACCCTGCGTGGCTGGGGCTGGGAACTGATCGATGCCCAGGTGGAGAATCCGCACCTGCTGCGGATGGGCGCCGAGCACCTGCCGCGCGCGGACTTCCTGGAGCACGTCCGTCAGGCCGTACACCGTGACGGCCGTGAAGGCCCCTGGACCCAGGCGGTAGGACGCTTGCCAGCACAGCGTTTGGCCGGGGGTTAACACAAACTTTGCAAGCCGGGCCCATCACGCGTAAAATACCGCGCCTTAGGCCCAGCGTGGCCGTTTTCTGAACCGCACAGGACTACATGTCGAAAGACGATTCCATCGAGTTCGAGGGCACCGTCAGCGAGACGCTGCCGAACACCACTTTCCGCGTTCGTCTGGAAAATGGGCACGAAATCATCGCCCACATCTCCGGCCGCATGCGCAAGAACTACATCCGCATCCTCACCGGTGACCGGGTCAAGGTTGAAATGACCCCGTACGACCTGACCAAGGGTCGTATCACCTACCGCATGAAGTAAGCGGTCGGCGCATTGCGCCACTCCGACAGGGCCGGCCTCGCTGCTGGCCCTTTGTCGTGCGCGGAAGAAAGCGACCGGCACCGGGACCGCTCGATTTTCGTCCCTGTCCGAAATACCGCATCGCGCCGCGACTCTAGACTCAATGCGTTCTTCACAGAAGGCGTTGCGCGCATGACCTACCTGATCGTCCTGGACCCCCAGTCCGTCACCAGCCGCTGCTACGCCAGCAAGGGCCCGGACGGCACCTGGTTCGGCCAGCCCTGCCTGGTCTGCACCAGCATGGACGCCTCGCACCCGCTGTACCTGGCCGTGCAGCGCGAGATTCCGCATATGGGCAGCACCCTCAAGCAGCGCCTGCACATTCCGCACGAGGCGGTCGCCTTTGTCATCGAAGACGGCGGCGACCAGGGGCGCCAGCAGGGATTCCGTTCGATCGCGGCCTGAGGCGCCAAAGGTCATCGTGACTGATCTCACCGTGGCGTCGGTCAGCCCTGCTTGCGGCAGATTCGCATTTGCAGCGGCGGCGGCATCTTGGGATCCGATCCAGTCCGGATCGCTGACCCCTGCCCCGCCATGAACCTGTCTTCCCTGCTCATCCCCCTGGCTTTGTCTGCCGTCACCCTGCTGGCGTCGTCCGCCCATGCCGCCGACACCGCGCCGGCACAGTGCGTATCACTGACCGGCGAACAGCAGATCGTTCGCGCCGGCGCCGACAAGAACATCCTGCTTCGCTCCGGCGAAGACCACTATGTTGTGCATTTCCGCAACAGCTGCCCTTCTGCCGTATTGGCCACCCGCCTCGGCTTCAAGACCGACGGCAAAGAAGCTGACGAGCTGTGCAGCGAGGGCCGAAGCGCACTGGACACAGGTCGCGGCAGCTGCGAGGTTGCACGCATCGAGCCGATCGATGCCGAGCGATTCAAGCGTGAGGCGCGCCGCCGCAGCCGCTGACCCCAGACAGGACAAGGGCGGCCGAAGCCGCCCTTGTCGCGATATACGTCAACGCGTCGCGGCAACCAGCGACAACACTCTCGGTTGCGCGCGCTGCCGTGCCAACCAGAGATCGTAGCTGGATTGCAGCCCCATCCAGAAAACCGCAGTACTCACCCCCGCCATCTCAAGGCGGATGGCCAGGTCAGGACTGATGCCCGCCTTGCCGTTCAGAACCCGCGAAAGGGCTACCCGCGACATTGCCAGGCGCTCGGCCGCTTCGGTCACAGACAGATCCATTGGATCAAAGACCATTGCCTTGATCGCCTGCCCGGGATGCGGATGGTGATGAATCATGCGCGGCCTCAGTGATAGTCCAGGTAATCCAGCAGCTCCACGTCGCTGCCGGCGAAACGGAAGGTAATCCGCCAGTTTCCATTGACCCATACAGACCAATGCCCTTTCAGGCCGCCCCGGAGCTTATGCAGACGCAATCCAGGCATGGCCAGATCCTCAGGACCCGAAGCAACATCCAGGATCGACAGGATCAACAACACCTTGCTGGCGTGACTGTGGCGGATTCCACTGCTACTGCCGGAACGGTAGAGCCGCTCGAGGCCCCTGTGGCGAAAACCGATGATCATCACTGTATCCTGTATCGTTTCGCGATACAAACAGGGCAACACCCCATCGCGACCAGAAGACAGCATTGGCACCTCCGTTCCGTTCAAGCAAGGCCGCGGACGACAGCCCCACTGGAAACAACAAGGGCGGCCGAAGCCGCGCTTGTCATTTCCAGTCTTTCACGCCAAGCCTATGGCATCAGCTCATTCCACCGTGACCGGCAGCAGCCGCTCCGGCTCGGCCTGGGTCTCGACCACCAGCTCGTCGTCGCGAACATCGATGCTGACCTTGCCACCGTTGACCAGCTTGCCGAACAGCAGCTCGTCGGCCAGCGGACGCTTGATCTTGTCCTGGATCACGCGGGCCATCGGGCGGGCACCCATCAGCGGGTCGAAACCATGGTGGGCCAGCCAGTCGCGCGCGGTCGGGGTGGCCGACAGGCTGACGTGCTTGTCCTGCAGCAGCATCTCCAGCTCGATCAGGAACTTGTCGACCACGCGCAGGATGTGCTCGAAGCCCAGCGCCTGGAACTGCACCACCGCGTCGAGGCGGTTGCGGAATTCCGGGGTGAAGCTGCGGCGGATGGTCTCCATCGCGTCGGTGGCATGGTCCTGCTTGGTGAAGCCGATCGAACGCCGCGAGGCCTGCGCCGCACCGGCATTGGTGGTCATCACCAGCACGACGTTCTTGAAGTTGGCCTCGCGACCGTTGGTATCGGTCAGCACGCCGCGGTCCATCACCTGCAACAGGATGTTGAAGATGTCCGGATGCGCCTTTTCGATTTCGTCCAGCAGCAGCACGCAGTGCGGCGTCTTGACGATCTTCTCGGTCAGCAGGCCACCCTGGTCGAAGCCGACGTAGCCCGGAGGCGCACCGATCAGGCGGCTGATCGAATGCGGCTCCATGTACTCGGACATGTCGAAGCGGACCAGCTCGATGCCCAGCTGCAGCGCCAGCTGCTTGGTCACCTCGGTCTTGCCGACACCCGTGGGACCGGCGAACAGGAAGTTGCCGATCGGCTTTTCCGGGTTGCCCAGGCCCGAACGGGCCAGCTTGATCGCCGAGGACAGCGTCTCGATGGCCGGGTCCTGGCCGAAGATCACCATCTTCAGGTTGCGCTCCAGGTGCTGCAGCACATCCTTGTCGGTGGCGCTGACCTGCTTGGTCGGGATACGCGCCATCTTGGCGACGATCGCCTCCACTTCCTCGACGTCGATCAGTTCCTTGCGCTGGCCTTCCGGCAGCAGGCGCTGGCGGGCGCCCGCCTCGTCGATCACGTCGATGGCCTTGTCCGGCAGCAGGCGGTCGCCGATGTGCTTCACCGACAGGTCCACCGCCGCCTGCAGCGCCTCGTCGGAATAGGTCACACCGTGGTGCAGCTCGTACTTGGACTTCAGGCCCTGCAGGATCTCGTAGGTCTCGCCGACGGTCGGCTCGACGATGTCGATCTTCTGGAAGCGGCGGGCCAGCGCCCGGTCCTTCTCGAAGATGCCACGGTACTCCTGGAAGGTGGTCGAGCCGATGCAGCGCAGCTCTCCGGACGCCAGCGCCGGCTTGATCAGGTTGGAGGCATCCATGGTACCGCCCGACGCCGAGCCAGCACCGATGATGGTGTGGATCTCGTCGATGAACAGCACCGCATTGGGCACCTTCTTCAGCGCGGTCAGCACGCTCTTCAGGCGCTTTTCGAAGTCGCCGCGGTACTTGGTGCCAGCCACCAGCGCGCCCAGGTCGAGCGAATAGATCACCGCATCGGCCAGAACGTCGGGCACCGAGCCCTCGACGATGCGGCGGGCCAGGCCCTCGGCGATGGCGGTCTTGCCTACGCCCGCCTCACCCACGTACAGCGGGTTGTTCTTGCGGCGGCGGCACAGGACCTGGATGGTGCGCTCGATCTCGTCGGCACGGCCGACCAGCGGGTCGATGCGACCGGCCCGGGCCTGTTCGTTGAGGTTGCTGGCGAACTCGGTCAGGGCATCACCCTTCGGCTCGCCCTCCCCGCCTTCGATGCGGCCTTCGCCCTCGGAGGAGGACGACGGCTGCTCGCCTTCCTCGCCCAGCTTGGCGATGCCGTGGGACAGGTAATTGACCACATCCAGCCGGGTGACATCCTGCTGGTTGAGGTAGTAGACGGCGTGCGAGTCCTTCTCGCCGAAGATGGCGACCAGCACATTGGCGCCGGTGACCTCCTTCTTGCCCGAGGACTGCACGTGGTAAACGGCCCGCTGCAACACGCGCTGGAAGCCCAGGGTCGGCTGGGTATCGCGGCCGTCATCTTCGGCCAGGCGGGACACGGAGGCCTCGATGGCCTGCTCCAGCTCCTGGCGCAGGCGTTCGGCGTCGGCGCCGCAGGCCTTCAGTACGGCCTGGGCGGACGGGTTGTCGAGCAGTGCCAACAGCAGGTGTTCGACCGTCATGAACTCATGCCGGGCCTCACGGGCGCGCTTGTAGCACTGGCCGATGGTGTGTTCGAGGTCTTTGCTGAACATGGATTACTCCGGCGGCAGATGGGGACAATATGCGGCCTGACTACGCGATTTCCATCACCCTAGCGGATTGCTGCGTTCAGATGGCGTTATCAGTGCGAATCGCTTGATCTTCATTCACTCCAGGACAGCCCACCCGGCATGAGCGAACCCTACCTGAGCCGCTGGCGATTGCGGCGTGATGGCGCAGCCATCGAAACGCCCCATGCCCGGCTCTGGCCGGTGCTGACCGCCGCCGGCGAGCCGGCCATGCTGAAGATCAGCAGCGAAACCGAAGAGCAGAACAGCCATCGCCTGCTGCGTTGGTGGGACGGTGACGGCGCCGCCCGCCTGCTGGCCCACGAGGGGCCGGCGATCCTGATCGAACGTGCCGGCGGCGACTCGCTGCGGCAACGTTCGATCAAGGGCGACGATGACACCTGCACCACGGTCCTGTGCCAGGTCCTGCAACGGCTGCACCGGCCACGGAGCGCACCGCCAGCGGAACTGGTCTGCCTGCGAACATGGTTCGCCGACCTGCTGCAGCCAAGGGCTGCGCTGCCGACACTGCTGGAACAGTGCAGATCACTGGCGGAGGGACTGCTGCAGCAGGAACAGGAGATCCGGCCGCTGCACGGCGACCTGCACCACGACAACGTGCTGGATTTCGGCGCGCGCGGCTGGTTGGCGATCGACCCGAAGCGGCTGCTGGGCGACCGCGCGTTCGATTACACGACGCTGTTCAGCAACCCGGACCTGTGCGGGCCGGGAATCCACGTTGCGACACAGCCCGAGCGGTTTGCCGCCCGGGTGGAGCAGGTCACTGCGCTGGCGGGGATCGAGCGACACAGGCTGCTGCGTTGGATCGCAGCCAGCATGGCGCTGTCGGCAGTGTGGTTCAGGGATGACGGCGACCCGGCCGACGTGGACGAGGCGGTGGCGCGGATGGCGCTGGAGGCGTTGGCGGAGGGCTGATCCCGCGCTCTGGTAGATGCCCACCTTGGTGGGCGCCCCCCGTACGGCATCGATACGGGCCTCTGCTCTGGTAGGTGCCCACCTTGGTGGGCACACCCGGCCCGGAATCGATGTGCCCGGACGAAAACCGTCAGCCGGTCAGGCCTTTTCCATCGTGCACAGCAGCGGGTGCTGGTTCATCCGCGAGTACTCGTTGACCTGGGCGACCTTGGTCTCGGCCACTTCGCGGGTGAACACCCCGCACACGCCGCGGCCACGGGTATGGACGTGCAGCATCACCTGCGTGGCCTTGTCCAGGTCCATGCTGAAGAACTGCTGCAGCACGTCCACCACGAAATCCATCGGGGTGTAGTCGTCGTTGAGCAGCATCACCTGGTAGAACGGTGGCGGCGCCACTTCCGGGCGCGCGGGCTCCACGGCAACGCCGTGCTCGTGATGGGAATCGGGGGAAGACTCATGGGGCATCTGCCCATTATAGAGGCACGGGCCAGCCTGCGTCGGCCTGCCGCAGATTGGACGGCACGCACGCCCACCGTCACAATTGCACCCTCTCTCAACACTGTTTCACAGGATCTTCATGAAAAGGACCCTTCTTCCCGCCCTGCTGATCGCCCTGGCCGCCGCCGGCTCCGCCGCCGCCGAGACCCAGGCCGACAAGGCCGTGGCCCGCCACCTGGACAAGCTGGGCTATACCTACGAGGTCGACGAGGACGGCGACTACCGCATGGTGTTCGACGTCGAGGGTGATCGCACCCAGATGGTCTACGTGCGCTCGTCGGTGGAAGATTTCGGCACCCACAACATCCGCGAGATCTGGTCGCCGGCCTACAACGCCAAGACCAAGCAGTTCCCGGTGGCCGTAGCCAACCGCCTGCTGGAAGATTCGCAGGACGCCAAGATGGGCGGCTGGGTGAAGCAGGACACCACCGCCATGTTCGTGGTCAAGATCGACGCCGATGCCACGGCCGACCAGCTCAGCGACGCCATCGATGCGGCCATCCGCACCGCCGACGCCATGGAGCTGGAACTGACCAAGAAGGACGAGTTCTGAGTTGAACACCACGCCGGACCCGCGCTGGGCACCGCACGCCACTGTCGCCACCGTGGTGGTCGACGGCGGCCGCGTGCTGCTGGTCGAGGAGACCATCGACGGCCGCCAGGTGCTGAACCAGCCGGCCGGCCACCTCGAGCCGGGCGAAAGCCTGGCCGAGGCAGCCCTGCGCGAGACCCGCGAGGAAACCGGCTGGACGGTGCAGCTGACCCACTTCATCGGCTGCTACCAGTGGACGGCCGCCGACGGCACCACCTTCCTGCGCTTCTGCTATGCGGCGCATCCGGTCTCGCACGACCCGGCGCAGCCGCTGGACACCGGCATCGATCGCGCGCTGTGGCTGACCCCGGCCGAGCTGCAGGCCGCCACGGAGCGCCTGCGCAGCCCGCTGGTCTGGCAGGTGGTGGCTGATTTCCTGGGTGGCCAGCGCCATCCGCTTTCGCTGGTCCGGGAGGTCGCATGAGCACTCCGCGCGTGATGGTGGGCGTCTCCGGTGGCGTCGACTCCTCGGTCGCCGCCTGGCGGCTGGTGCAGCAGGGCGAGGCCGTAGCCGGTCTGTTCATGCAGAACTGGGCCGACGACGGCAGCGGCGACTGCCGCGCCGAGGACGACCGCCGCGATGCAGTGGTCGTCTGCGGCCTGCTCGGTATCCCGTTCCACTTCCGTGATTTCTCCAGCGAGTACTGGCAGGGTGTGTTCGAGCACTTCCTGGCCGAGTACGCGGCCGGCCGCACCCCGAACCCGGACGTGCTGTGCAACCGCGAAGTGAAGTTCAAGCACTTCCTGGATGCCGCCCGCGAGCTGGGCGCCGAACGCATTGCCACCGGCCACTACGCGCGCGTGGCCCAGCGCGGCCACCAGTGGCTGCTGCTGCGTGGTGCCGACCGCTCCAAGGACCAGAGCTACTTCCTGCACCAGCTGGGCCAGGCGCAGCTGGCGGCCACCCTGTTCCCGATCGGCGACCTGGAAAAGACCGACCTGCGCCGGATCGCGCGTGACGTCAGCCTGCCGACCCACGCCAAGAAGGACTCCACCGGCATCTGCTTCATCGGTGAGCGCGACTTCCGCGAGTTCCTCGGCCGCTACCTGCCGGCCAAGCCCGGGCAGATCCTGGACCCGGCCGACGGCAGTGTGATCGCCGAGCACCCAGGCGTCTTCTATTTCACCCTGGGCCAGCGCGAGGGCCTGAACATCGGCGGCGTGCGTGGCCGCCCGGCCGCGCCGTGGTACGTGGTCGGCAAGGATGTGGCCAGCAACGTGCTGTACGTGGACCAGGACCGCGACAGCACGTGGATGCTGTCCGACCGCCTGCGCTCGGAAACCGCGCACTGGATTGCCGGCGCGCCGCCGGCACGGCGCTTCGAATGCACCGCGCAGACCCGCTACCGCCAGCCCGACGAGCCGTGTACGGTCGAGGTGCTGGACGATGGCAGCGTGCTGGTCACCTTTGCGCGCCCGCAGCGCGCCGTTACTCCCGGTCAATCACTGGTGCTGTATGACGGTGATGTGTGCTTGGGTGGCGCGGTGATCGCCGCCACCGATGCGCCGCTGGAACAGCGCCTGCGCACCACCCCTTCCCCTTTTGAGGTAATCGCTGCATGAGTTTCACTGTCGACGACCGCGTCCTGGCTTTGGCCGGCATTGCCCAGGCCCTGCAGCAGGTACGCCGCATCGCCGATACCGGCCATTCCGACGCCGCTGCCGTGCGCACCGCCGTGGACAGCGTGTTCCGCGTCGATGCGTCTTCGCCGCAGGAGGTGTTCGGTGACCGCCATGCATTGAAGGCTGGGCTGCGCCTGCTGCACAACTACTTCCGCAGCCAGGGCCAGGACCCGATCCTGCCCAAGCTGGCCCTGTCGGTGCTGCAGCTGGAGCGCCGCTTCGTGCAGGACGGCGCCACCGTGAACAAGGTCGCCTCGGGCATCGAACGCGCCCAGCGCCAGGCCGTCGAGCTGGGCGACAGTGGGCACCCGGACGTGCTGGCCAACCTGGGTGGCCTGTACGCCGACACCATCAGCCACCTGAAGCCGCGGGTGATGGTGCAGGGCAACCCGCATTACCTGGGCCAGGCCGGCGTGGTCGCCGAGATCCGCGCCCTGCTGCTGGCCGCGGTGCGCTCGGCGGTGCTGTGGCGGCAGCTGGGCGGCAGCTACTGGGACTTCCTGTTCAGCCGCAAGGCGATGATCGAGGCCGTGGACCGGCAGCTGGCCTGAGCCCCATGGGGTCGGATCCTTTTCCGGCAAGGAAAGGGCTCTGACCCCGAAGCCGCCGAGGCGTCGGAAAACCGGCGCATTCAGAATGCACTTCGAGGCATTTCGACGTTAAAGAGAAAGGGGGTACGGCCGATACATCCTCCGTGCACCTCCCGAGAACGTCCATGTACTCACGCATTTTCATCCGTCTGGCCGCCCCCCTGGCTCTGACCCTGCTGCTCCCCTTCGCCATCGGTTTCGAATGGCCGGCCGCCCTGCGCTGGGCGATCCTGACCACGATGACGCTGAGCTGGCTCGGCTTTGCGTGGTGGACCACCCGCGCCCAGGCGCACCGTTCCCCGGAACACGCCCGTGTCCTGCGTGAGCAGGACCAGCTGCTGACCGAACTGCGCAACTTCGTCGGCAACGAGATCGACGGTTCGCGTGGCGAAGTGGAACGCGCCCGTGACCTGATCCGCCAGGCGGTGTCCAGCCTGGGCGGCAGCTTCGACGCCATGAACCGCAAGTCGCGCCAGCAGAGCCAGGCCCTGTCGCGCATCGTCGATCGTGCCGGTGATGAAGGCAATGCCGGCCTCGACGTTGCCCGTTTTGCCCAGCACGCCAGCAACCGCATGGAACAGCTGGTGGAAGCATTGGAACAGGTGAGCGGCCAGAGCAGCACCACCGTGCAGCACATCGACCAGATGGCGCAGCACCTGGATGGCATCTTCGCGCTGCTGGAAGACGTCAAGTCGATCGCCGACCAGACCAACCTGCTGGCCCTGAATGCCGCCATCGAAGCCGCGCGTGCCGGTGAAGCCGGTCGTGGCTTCGCGGTGGTCGCCGACGAAGTGCGCAACCTGTCCGAGCGCTCGACCACGTTCAACGAGCAGATCCGCAAGCTGGCGCACAGCTCCAAGGACGCCATCGCCAAGGTCCGCGAGACGGTCTCGCACATGGCCTCGCGTGACATGGACCGCTCCCGTGAAGCGCGCCAGGAAGCGGCGGCGATGCTCGACAACGTCGCGCAGATCAATGCGTCGCTGGGTGATGGCATGCGCGAAGTCTCCGACTGCGCCCGTTCGATCGATGGCAGCGTGGCCGAAGCTGTACGCGCCCTGCAGTTCGAGGACATCGCCACCCAGGCGCTGGGCGGCGTGCACACCCACCTGGACCGCCTGACCGCGATCAACCGCGAGGCGGTGGCCCTGCAGGAACTGCTGCACCGCAATGGCGGCGTGTTCGACGAAGAGATCGCCACCGCCCTGCAGCGCACCGGCAGCCGCCTGCGCGAACTGCGCAGCGAATGGGAACGCCCGCCGCACAAGCCGGTTGCCCAGCAGAGCATGGGCGCCGGCACCGTCGAGCTGTTCTGATCCTGATGTCCGCTGCCGCCGCCGGCAGCCCGCAAGGCCCCGGTTCGTCCGGGGCCTTTGCCTGTAACCCGCCGTTGGATGCATCCTGTACAAGCACCATGACCCTGATCCGCGCCCTGCCCTCCCTCGCCGACACCGAGCGCCCGCGCAACGCGAGCGTGCGTGAGCAGCTGCAGCAGCTGGAAGAGGTGGCCCGCGAGGAGATCCGCGAACTGCAGCAGCTGGCCGATGCGCGCCCTGCCCCGTCCCGCACGGACGACGCGCTGCTGGGTCTGGCGTGGGACCTGGGGTTGGATGGGGAAGCCTTGAGGTAGATCCACGCCATGCGTGGATGGTCTTCACCACCACCCGCTCCAAACCCATGGCATGATCCGCCCATGCCACCTACGGCTGGACACGGAGTGTCGTCGCATGAGCACCACGTTCATGACCTGGCTGGGATTTGCTGTGATGGTGCTCATCGCGGTCACCTTCACCTGGCGCCCCGCCTACGCCACTTTGCGGCCACCCCGGCATAGACCTGTCGCATTCCTGTTCGGCAGCCTGCTCTTCATGCTGATGGCCTTTCTATTTGCCTGGGCGCCGGCAACTGCCATCAACACCGGGCATGTTCATCTGAGCCATCACCGGTCCGGCACCATTGATGCATGGCGGGACATCGAGCCGATGACCTTCTGGCTGATCATCGTCGCGGAGTACGCGTTCGGGCTGTTGATCGCCAGCTATTCCATTGCAGGCATCGCATTGATGAAACGGTAGATCCACGACTTTCGGGGATGGACGCCGCGATATCTGCAACCTCTGCTTTGCCTGTCGCCTTTTAGGATTTGTTGCATAGCCTGAGGAACGGGACGAGGACACACTGCCCACTCCCCCTGTCTCCTCTGGCCTCTGCATGACGTTCAATCTGGAAGAAGCCCGCGAGGCTTTTGAGCAATTCCTGATGCTGATGGACGGCCAGATAGAATGGCTGGTCGCGCAGGCTCAAACGCATGGCATTGAACTGGATAGCAGCCCCGAAAGCCTCGACAGGCTGGAACACCTCCATGACTTGATGGCAGCCACGCTGTCTGAGGACGAGCGGGACTCTCTGAGGGTCGTGTTCGCTCGATATCTAGGGGAGACCGTCAGGCTGGTACACGGTGGGAAGTGGGCCCTGCCACTTGATGACCCTAAGGACATCCACTTCAACAGGCCCGTCATCATGGGGCACTCACGCTACCCCCTGTGTGAATTCAGTCCCATCCATGCGATACGCGCCTACTCGCTTCGCCGCCGCCCGGGGCTGATCAGAAGCATCGTAGCCAGCAGCGTCAACCCGCAGATCCTGGACCTAAGCGATCTGGCGGAAAAGGATTGAGCCAAGTCGATCCGGCAAGGCATGTGACCTGTTGCTCGTACTCGAACCCGCAGTGCTAGCGCCGGCCATCCCCATGGCATGATGCGCCGGTCCCGTTCATGGAAGACCGATGGCCATCGCCCTGATCGCATTGCTGCTGATCGAAGTCCTGCTGCTGGTGCTGTGGGCGCCGTTCTTCTTCCGCACCGGCATCGTCCTGTTCAATCAGCGCATCGCCGCTACGCCGGCAGAGCTGGCGCAGCTTTCGCTGGCCGGGTTGGAGCATGATCTGCCGGCCGATACCTGGCTTCGCCTGGTATTCCGCGCGCTGCCGGACGGCAGTGTCGCCTTTCGCGAGAGCTTCGCGCCGAGCTTTGGCGGTCGCTACTTTCCGCTGATGCGCGGGCGGGTGATGATCGACGCGCAACGCAGGGAGGTGCGGGTGGTCGGGCGGTGCAGCTGGTTCGCGCTGGGCCTGACACTGATGCTGGTGCCCATCATCCTGGTCCGCCCGGCTGCGTCGCCGATGCTGGTGGCCCTGCTGCTGTTCTACATGGGCTATTTCATCCAGCGCCGACGCTATGCACACGTGGTCGAAGCAGTGCGCGCACGGCTTCGCTCCGAATTTCCGCAGCGAATGGTTGCCGCATCGCAGTAGATCCACGCCATGCGTGGATGATCGCGAGCGCCGGCATCCGTGTCGACCAAGGTCGACACCTACCAGAGCGGTGCGTCGGCGTGCGGCGATCCCGCCGGGCAAGGCCCGGCGCCAACTTCAGCGTGCCAGCACGACCTCGCTGGCAGCGTCTGTGCGCCCAGGCGCTGGATGCTGCTGCCGCAGCCACTGCGCCAGGTCGCGCGGGCTGAGCGGGCGCGAATACAGGTAGCCCTGGATCTCGTCGCAGCCCTGGCGCCGCAGCATGTCTTCTTCCTGGTGCGTTTCCACGCCCTCGGCCACCACCTTCATGCCCAGCGCGTGACCCAGGTGCACGATGGCCTGGGTTACTTCGGCCGTGCCCGAGTCATGCAGCATGCCCTGCACGAAACTGCGGTCGATCTTCAGGCGCCCCACCGGGAAACGGTTGAGGTAGTTCAGATTGGAGAAGCCGGTACCAAAGTCATCCACCGCCAGTGGCACACCATGCCGTTCCAGCACGTCGAAGCAGTGGCGCAGGATGTCGGTGTCACGGATCAGCGCCGACTCGGTCAGCTCCAGTTCCAGCCTCTGCGGTGGCCAGCCGTGGGCATGGCAGATCTCGATCACCCGCTCGGCAAAGCCACGGTCACGTAACTGCACTGCCGACACATTGACTGCGATGCGGTCAAAACACAGGCCAGCCCGGTCCCAGGCGATTGCCTGCCGGCAGGCTTCGTTCAGCACCCAGTCGCCGATGCGCACGATTTCGCCGCACTTCTCTGCAATCGGAATGAACTCGGCCGGGCTGCAGTAGCCGATGCCGGGCCGGTGCCAGCGCAGCAGGGCCTCGATCGCCGGTGGCTCGCCCTGGTGCGCATGCAGCAGCGGCTGGTAGGCCAGGCTGAACTCTTCGCGTTCGATCGCCCCGTGCAGGGCATGCTCCAACTCGAGCTTGCGCTGGATGCGGGCCAATGCGTCCTGGCTGTAGTACTGGTAGGTATTGCGCCCCGCTTCCTTGGCCGCGTGCATCGCGGCGTCGGCGGCACGCAGCAGTGAATCGAAATCGGTCTGCGCATCGCCCAGCATCGCGATGCCGACGCTGGCACCGACCTTCAACGTGGTCTCGCCACGGCGCAGCGGCTCGGCCAGCGAAGCGATCAGCTTGCGCGCCACGTGGCCGGCGTCTTCCGGCTCGGCCAGGTCGCGCAGCACGACGATGAACTCGTCGCCACTGAAGCGGCCGAACAGGTCGTTGTTGCGCAGGTTCTGGTGCAGGCGGGTGGCGGCGGCCTTCAGCAGCGCATCACCGGTGGCATGACCGAAGCTGTCATTGATGGTCTTGAAGCCGTCCAGGTCGATGAACAACATCGCCAGCGAGGTGCCGCGGTCGCGCGCTTCCTCGATGGCTTCGGCGGTCTGCTCGCCGAGCAGCACACGATTGGGCAGACCGGTGAGCAGATCGTAGTGCGCCAGCAGCTCGATGCGCTCGTTGGCCTCGCGCTCGCGGGTGATGTCACGGAACAGCACCACGAACCGAGGCGGCAGGCCGTCACGGCGATCCAGCTCGATCAGTACCTGCACCCACACGCGCAGGCCGGACTGGCGGTAGAAGCACAGGTCCAGCTGTTCGGGCAGTCCACCCGCAGCGATCCGGCCCAGCGCCGCCTCGAAGGCATTGCGCGAATCCTCGGTGTACAGCGCCAGCGCCTGGTCGAGGGTGATCGGCTCCTTGCGCAGGCCGTGGATGCGGTAGCACTCCTCGGTCCACTGCATATGCCGGGTCTGCACTTCGATCTCGCAACCGCCGATGCGGCCCAGCGCGGACACGCGGTTGAGCAGTTCGGTACGCCAGCGGATCAGTGCATCGGTCTGGTGCTGCTCGGTGATGTTCTGCACCTGGCCGAGCAGGCGCTTGGGCTGGCCATCCATGTCCAGCAGCGGCTGCATCCACAGCCGCAGATGCTGCGACGGTTCGTTGCCGCGGGTCAGTTCCAGTTCGATGTTGGCGGCCCGGCCATCGCGCCACAAGCGTCGCCATGCTGCGCGTAGCGCACCACGCGAGCGCGGATGCAGCTGCTTCAGCCAGCGCCGCTGGCCGGGTACGGCCCCCTGCTCCAACGCCAGCAGCGAACGCAGCTCCGACGACCACCAGAAATGACCGCTGTTGGGGTCGAACGACCAGCTGCCCATGCTGGCGATGCGCTGGGCCTCGCTCAGGTGCAGCTGCTGTTCCTGAAGCAGCCCTTCCAGCTGCTTCTGTTGTTCGATATCGGTATGCGTGCCGACCATGCGCAGCGGCTGGCCATCGGCGGTGCGCGCGACTACGCGCCCGCGGTCCAGTACCCAACGCCACTGGCCATCGGCCTGGCGGAAACGGAACTGGGCGCTGTACTGTTCGCTCAAGCCACGCAGATGCTCATCCAGTGCAGCCCGCACCTGTGCGATGTCCTCGCTGTGCACGCGGGCCAGAATCTCGGTAGCGGTTTCATCGCCCAGTGCCGGGGTGCGCACCACACGGTCGCTGGGAATGTCCCAGTCCCAGAGGCTGTGCCCGGCGCTGTCCAGCGCCAGCTCCCAGCGCCCACCGCCGCCGAGCGGCACCGGCTCGGGAATGCTCAGCGTGAAGGCCAGCAGGTTGCCGGCGCCATCATGCACGGCGCGCAGGTGGCCGTCGTAGTGGCCGTGCGGGCCACCCGGCAGCGTGCAGGCCACGATGCCGCCATCGGCGGCCATCAGGCGCAGATCTTCCAGCATCGGCGCATACGCAGCCACGGTCGCCGGCAGGCCATGCTCGCGCGCAGCCGGATTGGCCGCCAGCGGGCGGCCCGTGCGGTCGACGATGACCAGCGCCGACGCAAGCGGGTGCTGCAGCAGGCTGGCGATGATCCCTTGGTCCACGCGATCTTGCTCCGGATGACACGCCCGTCAGCGGGGCACGCAGTGGTTAACGGCGCCTGCGGCGGATAATTGAGTGGTCTGGGCGCACCTGCGCGGTAAGATGGCCGGCGCCCCTTTCTTCCGCCCTGTCCATGCCCGCAGAACCGACCGGCAACGCCCCAGTTCCCGACCCGCGGATGGCGCAGGCGCTGAGCCGCGACCGGCGCCGGGTGGTGCTGAGCTACCTGGCGATGGCACTGGCCTGGATGATCTCCACCGACAGTGCAGTGCAGGCACTGGTACCCGACCCGCAGCAGGCGGCCTTGTGGCAGGGCCTGAAGGGCTCGTTCTTCGCCCTCGCCAGCGCCGGCCTGCTGTATCTGCTGCTGCGCCCGCTGGCCGAGCATGTGCTGCACACCCATGCACGCCAGCAGGCCTCCGAGCTGCGCCTGCGGCAGATGTTCGAAGGCAACCCCGGCCCGATCCTGGTCTACGACCTGGACACACTGGCAATCCTCGATGCCAATCCGGCGGCCTGTACGGCCTTTGGCTGGGACCGTGAAGAACTGCTGGAGCAGACCATCGATTCGCTGTGGCCGCCAGGCCAGGACCAGGCACTGCAGACCAAGCTGGAGGCGATCCGCGAGGCACCGGAGGAACTGTGCATCCTGCGTACCCAACTGCAGCTGCGCGACGGCTCGCTGCGGCAGATGGAGCTGCGCTCCAACGCCATCAGCTATGACGGCCACAACGCCCGCCTGCTGATTGCCATCGACCGCACCGCCGAAGACCTGGCTCAGCTGCGACGCGACCAGGCGCTGGCGCGGGTGGAGGAAGCCCACGAGCTGGCACGCATCGGCGCCTGGGAGCTGGACCCCTCCACGGGACTTGGCCGCTATTCGAACCAGGTCTATCGCCTGCTCGGTCGCCGCCCGCCCGAGGCGCGGCGCTGGCATCGCTTCGACGAACTGCTGGTGCCGGCCGACCCGGCCACCGCCACCCAGACCGAACAGCTGCTGGCCGAGCTCTGCTCCGGAGATCCCGTGCAGGTGGACGTGCTGCTGCCGTTGCTGTCGATGGATGGGCGCGCCTTGATGGTGCATCTGCGTGCGGCCAGCGGCATCGACGAGGCCGGCCGCAACCGCGTGCTGGGCACCCTGCAGGACGTGACGGAGCGCGAGCAGTCGCGACGCCTGCTGCGCGAGCGCGAGGAACAGTTCCGCGAGCTGGTACGGGTACTGCCCGACGGCGTGGTCATCCTCTCCGACGAACACGTGCTGTACGCCAACGCCTGGGCCGCCAGCCTGTTCGGCTATGGCAGCCACACCCTGCTGGGCGAACCCCTGTCAGCACTGGTGGACAGCGCCGATCTGGCCCGCGTGCGCAGCCAATTGCGTGCAGGCCAACCACACCTGGGGCCCGGTCACAGCAGCATGGTGGCGATGCAGCGCGCGGATGGCCGCAGCTTCCATGCCGGCCTGGCGGTGGGCGAAGTGCGTTATGGCGGACGCGACTGCAAGCTGCTGATCGTGCGCGACCTGAGCGATTCCGAACGCACCCGCACTGCACTGGAGACCAGCAACCGTGAGCTGCAGGCGATGGCCGGCCGACTGTTCTCGCTGCAGGAAGACGAACGCCGCGCGATCTCGCGCGACCTGCACGACGACATCGGCCAGGCGATCACCGCAATCAAACTGTCCGCCCATGCTGCGCAGGACGAGCATGATCCACAGCGCCGCGCCGAGGATCTGGCGCAGATCGTCAGCCTGGCCGACACCACCGTGGCCAAGCTGCGCGACATCTCCACGCTGCTGCGCCCACCGCAGCTGGATGCACTGGGCCTGGAGGCGGCGCTGAGCTGGCAGGCGCGTGTGCTGTTCCGCTCTTCGCCGGTGGAGCTGCTGGCCGAGATCGAGCCGCTGCCGCACCGCCCCGACAACAGCATCGAACAGGCCTGTTTCCGCATCGCCCAGGAAAGCCTGACCAATGCCCTGCGCCATGCCCGCGCCAGCCAGGTCCTGCTGCAGCTGCGCGATGTCGGCCAGCGCGGCCTGCACCTGCAGATCCGTGATGATGGCGAGGGCTTCGACCCGGACGGTCCGCGCGGGCTGGGCCTGATCGTGATGCGTGAGCGTGCGCAGAGCGTCGGTGGCCATGTGCGGATCGAATCCGCACACGGCGAAGGCACCCTGATCGACGTACACCTCCCCTACCAGGCGGCCAGCATGGCCGCCGTTGAGTCACCGGACTACTGAGCCTATGTGGAATCCCAACCAGCCCCCGGTCAGCATCGATGATGCGCCTGATCGCCTTGGCGCCGGCAACCCCGAGCTGCAGGCGATGGTCGCCGAGGCGGCCTCGGGCGGCACCGCACTGATGTTGATGCACGTGGACATCGACCACTTCGCCTCGGTCAACGAAAACATGAGCGCCGAGGTGGGTGACCAGGCCCTGGTGCTGGTGGCGCAGCGGTTGCAGTCCTACCTGCGTGGTCGCGGCAAGCTGTGGCGCCACGGCAGCGATGAGTTCCTGATCGCAGTGCCACGCACCGCCGACGTGCCATTGCCGGAGGACTTCGCAGAGGAGATCCGGCAGCAGATGGAGCTGCCGCTGTCGGTGCTGCCGTACACCTTGTTCATGACCGGCAAGCTGGGCGTCAGCCTGTGCCCGGACCATGCCAGCAGCACCTCGCGCCTGCTCGATCATGCCGAGGATGCGCTGTACCAGGCGGCCCGCGAAGGCGGCAACGCGGTGCGCATCCACGCCGTGGATACGCCACCGAGCGCGCACAGCGAAAGCATCATCGCCCGCCAGATCGTGGACGCCATTCCCAACGGAGAACTGAAACTGCGTTACCAGCCGCTGGTCAGCGCCCGCGATGGCCACGTGGTCGGCATGGAAGCGCTGCTGCGCTGGCAGTCGCCGACGCTGGGCATGCTGGTGCCGGAGCGCTTCATGCGCACCGCCGAGCGGCTGGGCATCATCGTGCAGATCGGCACCTGGGTGCTGGAAGGCGCGCTGAAGCAGGCACGCCTGTGGCGCGACCAGGGCTTCGACGACTTCACCATCGCGGTGAATGTCTCCACCCTGCAGCTGCTGCGGCCCAACTTCTTCGCTGAAGTCATGGGCCTGATCCAGGCCGCGGGCGTGCCGGCACAGATGCTGACGCTGGAGATCAACGAAAGCGCGCTGACCAACAACGTCAACTTCGTGCACGAGACGCTGGCCAATCTGCGCAACGAAGGCATCAGCCTGAGCCTGGACAATTTCGGCACCGGTGATTCCAGCCTGAGTGCACTGGTCCGCTACCCGGTGGACAAGCTCAAGATCGACCGCAGCTTCATCAAGAGCGCGCCGGCCGGCAACCGTGAGGCGGCCATCGCCCGCGCGATCATCGCCATGGGCCACCAGCTGGGCATGACCGTGATCGCCAACGGTGTGGAATCGCAGGCCCAGCTGGGCTTCCTGCGCCGCAATGACTGCGATGTGTTCCAGGGCTACCTGTTCGGCGAACCGATGTCGGCCGATGCCGCCGGCATGACCCTGCGCCGCCGCTACCTGCGTCCGGAAGCCTTTGCCGAGACCCGTCCCGACCGCACGCTGCTGCTGCTGGACGACGAAGAAAACGTACTGCGCTCGCTGGTGCGCCTGTTCCGTCGCGACGGCTACCGCATCCTGGCCGCCGGCAACGTGCGCGATGCATTCGACCTGCTGGCAATCAATGACGTGCAGGTGATCCTGTCCGACCAGCGCATGAGCGACATGAGCGGCACCGAGTTCCTGGGCCGGGTGAAGATGCTGTACCCGGACACGATCCGCCTGGTGCTGTCCGGTTACACCGATCTGAACACCGTGACCGACGCGATCAACCGCGGCGCGATCTACCGCTTCCTGACCAAGCCGTGGAACGACGACGAGCTGCGCAAGCACATCCATCAGGCGTTCCGCACCTACGAGGAGCAGCGCCGCAGCAACGCCGGTCCGGCGCCGGTGGAAAGCGGAGATGGCGGCGAGGATCGCCCATTGCGGTAACGATCCCCTCTGGTAGCGCCGGCCGCTGGCCGGCTGCTCTGGATGCCCAGTTCAATGAGGTTGCCGGCCAGCGGCCGGCACTACCCGAAGCGCGAATCCAGGTCGGGGACAAGCCCTGGTAGAGCCGGCCGCTGGCCGGCTGCTCTCGATGCCCGGTCCAATGGGATCGCCGGCCAGCGGCCGGCACTACCCGAAGCGCGAATCCAGGTCGGGGACAAGCCCTGGTAGAGCCGGCCGCTGGCCGGCTGCTCTCGATGCCCGGTCCAATGGGATCGCCGGCCAGCGGCCGGCACTACCCGAAGCGCGAATCCAGGTCGGGGACAAGCCCTGGTAGAGCCGGCCGCTGGCCGGCTGCTCTCGATGCCGGGTCCAATGAGGTTGCCGGCCAGCGGCCGGCACTACCCTGAGCAGTCAGCGCGGCTGCTTCACCGGCAGCACCACGCGGAAGCGCGAGCCCACGCCCGGGGTGCTGTCCAGGTCGATGCGGCCGTGGTGCTTGTTGATGATGCTGTAGGAGATCGACAGGCCCAGGCCGGTACCGCTGCCCACCGGCTTGGTGGTGAAGAACGGATCGAAGATGCGCTGGCGCAGTTCCGGCGAGATGCCGCCGCCGGTGTCTTCAAACTCGACCCACACATGATCGCCATCAACGCCGGTGCGCACCGTAATCGTGCCGCGCTCGGCGATGGCGTGGCCGG
This sequence comes from Stenotrophomonas sp. 86428_Sma, assembly GCF_056481585.1. Lineage (NCBI taxonomy): Bacteria > Pseudomonadati > Pseudomonadota > Gammaproteobacteria > Lysobacterales > Lysobacteraceae > Stenotrophomonas > Stenotrophomonas sp. 86428_Sma. The sequence continues at coordinate 2,309,142 of NZ_CM151156.1, read as the reverse complement.
CGTTGAGCAGCAGGTTCATGTAGACCTGGTTCAATTCCGACGGCAGGCACTCCACCAACGGCAACTGGCCGAACTCCCGCACCAGGGTGACCTTGTACTTCAGCTCGTTCCAGATGATGTTGATGGTCGATTCCAGGCCCGCGTGCAGGTCGACCAGCTTCCACGACTCGTCGCGGCCGGAATACGAGAAGTCCTTCAGATCACGCACGATGCGCGTCACCCGCTCGATGCCTTCGCGCGACTCGGCCATCAGCTGCGGCAGGTCGCGGCTGATGAAATCGATGTCCAGGCGGTCACGGATATCGTCGATCTCCGGGATCAGCGCCTTCGGGTCCGGCGCCCGCAATGCGCGCTCGTAGGCTTCGATCACGGTGAACAGGCTGCGCAGGTACTCCTGCAGGCTGCCCAGGTTGGAGTGCACGTAGCCGATCGGGTTGTTGATCTCGTGCGCGACGCCTGCGGCGAGCTGGCCGATCGAGGCCATCTTCTCCGACTGCAGCAGTTTTTCCTGGGTACCGTTGAGGCGCAGGTAGGCCTGCCGCAGCTCTGCATGGCGCTGCTGCAGTTCGCGTTCGTAGTCTTCCTGGCCTTCGATGTGGCGGAACAATGCCAGGAAGTGGCCCTGGCCCACCGGGCCGTGGTGATACAGATGGGCGATGACCACGCCCTCGCCCAGCGGCAGGCTGCCGTTCCAGTGACCATGCTGGCGCGCCTGTTCCAGCGCATCGGGCGGCAGCAGTTCACGCAGGCGCTGCGGCGGTGGCAGACCGCCGCCCTCACCACTGGCCAGCAGGTTCTGCGCGGCCGGGTTGGCCAGGGCCACCTGCCCGTCTTCGGTGAACAGCAGCAGCCCTTCGCGCAGGCGCTCAAGCAGCGCCTGCAGCACCGGCTGCGGCGGAAGGGGGGCGGTAACCAGGGCGTTGGCAGCGGACACGGCGACTCGGGGCATTCGAACAGGCGCCCAATATACGCGGTCGTGCGGCGGGCTTCAGCCCGCGGGGGTGGGATGTGCGACCGCCGTCGCGTCAGGCGATGGCGAGTGGGCGCCGCGCAGTGACCGTATGCGACTGGCCCTTGGCATCATAGGAGGAGGAGGCCTCGGTACGCCCGAGCTGGCGCAGCGCCCAATCGACCTCGCGGCGCCGGCGCGACAGCAGCACGCCATTGGCTCGGTTGCGTTCGGCCAGTTCCTGGAGGTGATCCCCCTCACCAAGCGGCGGCGTGCCTTCCAGTGCACGCAGCGCCTCCAGCTTGGCACCGGTCGCCCGGATCAGCGCGTGTACGTCATGATCGACCAGCGCCTGACGTTCAACGTCAAGCGCCTGGGCCAGCCGCTGCAGTTGTTCGCTCATCGGCGCGGTCATCCGTGCAGCTGCTGATCCAGCTCAAGCATGCGCGATGCGATCGCGTCCGGATTGATCTTGTAGGTGCCGTTCTGCAGCGACTCGCGCACTGCGGCCACACGCTGGGCGTCGATTGCCGGGGCGGTGGTCAGCTCACGCTCGATGGCCTGCAGATTGGTGGCCTCGCCGGTCAGGCGCAGGCTGTCGGCCGCTTCGACCGGGCGCGTCGCCGCATCGGTGCTGACGCCGGGCTTGTTGGCCGGGGTCGTCACGCTGCGCAGTGCCTGGGGGACCTGCAGGTTGCCGTCGATTTTCTGGCTCATGGGGTGTCCTGGAGTTGCCGTTCACAAGGGATAACGGCCGCAGGGCCGTGATCTTTAGGGATATTTTGCGGTAAATCAACGCGCCACGATTACGTCACCGGCGGCATCGACCGTGCCCTGCACGATCCGCCGCGAGGACAGGTTCTCCACCGAGACCCGTTCGTTTTCACCGGCATCGCCCATTGCACGGCCTGCAATACGGACCTCGACCGAGCCGCGACGCGAAACCAGGGCCACACTGTCTCCTCGCTTGATGAGACGCTGCACCACCAGATCGTTGTTCGACAGCAGGGCTCCGGCCTGCAACGGACGGCGGGCGATGCGGCCGATCGCTGCATTCGGATCGGCCAGCACCGCACCGGCAATCCGGGCGGCATCACGCTGGGCAGTGGTGATATCGGCGGCGGTGAGGGTTTCTCCAGTACCGATTCCGCGGTTGAGTACCAGCACGGTCTGGTTGCGCCGCACCTTTACTGGCACGAACAGGCGCCAGCCGCCGGCATCCGGGCAGCTGACTTCAACCGTGGTGTTGGCGGTGGGCTGCACCTGTAGCGCGCCACCACACTTGGGCAAGCGCAGCGCATCGGCCACCTGGGCCTCGCCCTCGCTGCCGGCCGGCAGCGTCGACAACGCGGCGGTGCGGATACTGGCCACCGGCTGCCAGTCGGCGGCAACCGCCCACGGCGAGGCCAGGGCCAGCGCGATGGCGAAGAGCGATGTGACCCGGCGCATGGCGCCTCCTGTCGATGGGATCTGGCCCAGGTCCGTGCAAGGGGTGTGCCAGAGGGGCTTGTGTAGAGTCGAGCTTGCTCGACTGCTTCGTGACCAGTCGAGCAAGCTCGACTCTACAGAGGCAGGGTCGAGCATGGCGCGACTCTACAAAAGCGCTCAAGTTCGGCGCCCACCCCGCCGATACAGCAGCCATGTCCCATGACCTGCTCAACCGGATCGACCAGCGGACCCGACTGGCCGGCCACAATCGCCTGGCGCTGCTGCTGTTCCGCCTCGGCGGACGTCAGCTTTTTGGCGTCAATGTCTTCAAGGTGCAGGAAGTCCTGCGCCGCCCGGAGCTGTTCCAGGTGCCCGGACTGCCCAGCCAGTTCGCCGGTGTGGCCGACGTCCGTGGCCGCTCGGTGCCGGTGCTGGACCTGGGCCTGGCCATCGGCCACCCCGAGCGTGAGCCCGATGCGGACACCTCGCCCGGCTACCTGGTCGTCACCGAATTCAACCGTTCGATCCAGGGTTTCCTGGTCAGCGGCGTGGAGCGCATCGTCAACATCGCGGTGGAAGACATCCACCCGCCACCGGAACTGGGCGCCGAATCGAGCTATCTGACGGCGGTGACGCGCTTCCAGGGCGAGTTGATCCAGGTGATCGACGTTGAAAGCGTGCTGGCCGATATCGCCCAGGTACGCGGTGAAGCAATACTCGACCCGGCGATGGCAATGCCCGCCGACGGCCCGCAACTGCAGGTGCTGGTGGTGGACGACTCTCGTGTAGCCCGCCAGCAGATCCGCAGCGTGCTGGACCAGCTTGGGGTCGGCGCCACCCTGCTTTCCGACGGAAAGCAGGCGCTGGACCACCTGCTGCAGATCCAGGCCTCGGGCGAGAACCCCGCCGAGCGCTACGCCATGGTCATCTCGGACATCGAAATGCCGGCCATGGACGGCTATACGCTGACGACGGAAATCCGGCGCCATCCGGGCCTGGCCGGCCTTTACGTCCTGCTGCATACCTCGCTGTCGGGCGTGTTCAACAATGCGATGGTCGAGCGCGTCGGCGCCAACGCCTTCGTCGCCAAGTACTCGCCGCACGAACTGGCCGACTTCGTGCTGGACCGCCTGCGCAAGGTCGCGATGGCGGCCTGAGGCCTCTGAGCCGGTAGTGCCGGCCGCTGGCCGGCAACCGCGGACAATCCGGGAAGCCGGCCAGCGACCGGCACTACCCTCTCGAATTTGGCACACCCCTTGCAGCTTCCCGGGCAACGTTCCCGTGGGAGTGCACCGTGCGCAACCTGATTACCGACTACCTGGGCGTCCACGCCCAGGCCATGCCGTTGCGCGAACAGCGGATGAAGCTGATCGCCAGCAACCTCGGCAATGCCGACACTCCCGGCTACAAGGCCCAGGATCTGGACTTCGATGCCGCCCTGCGCCACGCCCAGGGGCAGGATGCCAATGGCCTGATGGCCACCACCCACGAGCAGCACTACGAGATCAGTAGTGGCCTGAACCCGTTCCAGATCGCGCGCGAAGGCGTGCAACCCAGCCTGGACGGCAACACCGTCGATCCCGATGCCGAGCGTGCCGCCTATGGCCGCGCCGCACTCGAATACCGCGCCTCGCTCAGCTTCGTCGAGAGCAAGGTGCGTTCCATGCTGACCGCGATCACGGGGCAATAAGCCATGAGCAACCTGCCGATCTTCGATATCGCCGGCTCCGCGCTGCAGGCGCAGTCGGTGCGCATGAGCACCATCGCCTCCAACCTCTCCAACGCCGACACCGTCGCCGGTTCCGCCGATGCCGTGTACAAGCCGCTGGAACCGATCTTCCAGGCAGTGACCAGCAAGAACGATCCGAACATCACGTCGGTGAAGGTCAAGGAGATCACCCAGAGCGAAGCCGCGCCGATCAAGCGCTATGAACCGGGCCACCCGCTGGCCGACGGCGATGGCTACATCTACCAGCCCGATGTCGATCCGGTGGCGCAGATGGTCAACCTGATCTCGACTTCGCGCAATTACCAGGCTGGCGTGGAGATGCTGACCACCGCCAAGGAACTGGCCCTGGCGACCTTGACCATGGGCCGCTGAGGCCCGCAGCACCGGATACCACCATGACCACCGCCGTCAACAACCAGACCAACCAGGACGTCTACGCCGCGCTCGGCCTGAACGCCCCGAACAGCAACGCCACCAAGAAGAAGAACACGCTGGACCAGGCCGATTTCCTGCGCCTGATGACCGAGCAGCTGCAGCACCAGGATCCGCTGAAGCCGATGGACAACACGCAGATGGTTGCGCAGATGGCGCAGATGTCCACCGTGCAGGGCATCACCGATCTGAACAAGACGGTGAAGGGTTTCCAGGAATCGATGGCCAGCGACCAGGTGCTGCGCGGTGCCGCTCTGGTTGGCCACCAGGTACTGGTGCCGTCGGAAAAGCTGGTACTGGAAAAGGAAGGCAGCGTCGAAGGCACGGTGGCTGCGCCCTCGGCCGGCATCGTGACCGTCGACATCACCGATGCCAACGGCACCAAGGTCACCTCGCTGAGCGTAGAAGCCAAGGCCGCTGGCGAAACCGCGTTTCAGTGGGACGGCAAGGACGCCAACGGCAAGCGCATGGAACCGGGCAAGTACTCCATCGTCGCCAACCACGTCGACACCGCCGGCAAGAGCACCAAGCTGTCCACCTTCGTGCAGGCCCCGGTGGAGAGCGTGACCGTCGGCTCCGACGGCCTGTACCTGAATCTCAAGGGCCTGGGCACGGCCCCGATCGACTACGTGCTCCGCGTCAGCTGAGCCGCACATTCCGCATCTACCAGGAGCATCCCATGGGCTTCAACGTCTCCCTGTCCGGCATCAATGCCGCCAATACCGACCTGAGCGTCACCGCCGACAACGTCGCCAACGTCAATACCGCCGGCTTCAAGCAATCACGCGCCGAGTTCGCTGACCTGTTCGCCTCCACCAGCTACGGCCTGTCGAAGAACCAGACCGGCTCGGGCGTGCGTGTTTCCAACGTGGCCCAACAATTCATCCAGGGCCACAACGAGCAGACCGGCCGCAGCCTGGACATGGCGATCTCCGGTGAGGGCTTCTTCACCATGAACATGAACGGCTCGCGCGTGTACTCGCGTGCCGGCAACTTCCAGACCGATTCCGCCGGCTATGTGATCAACCCGCAGGGCGCGCGCCTGCAGGTGTTCGCGCCGAACGCCGATGGCACCAACTTCGATGCCGGCCGCCTGGTGGACCTGCAGCTGCTGACTACCGACAGCCCGCCGAAGCAGACCAGCGAAGTGAAGGTCGGTTTCACCCTGCCGGCCAACGCCAAACAGCCGACGGTCAATACCTTCGATCCGACCGACTCGAACAGCTACAACCACTCCAGCGGCGGCATCACCGTGTACGACTCGCTGGGCGTCAGCCATATCCAGGTCTCGTACTTCGTGAAGGGCGCAAATCCAAACGAGTGGACCGTTCACAACTATGTGGACGGCCAACCGGCCGGTACCCCGACCGCGGTCGCCTTCGACAACAGCGGCAAGCTGACCAATCCGGCCAACGGCAAGGTCAGCCTCGGCACCTTCACCCCGACCACCGGCGCGGGCCAGCTGAACATGACGCTGGATATCAGCGGCTCGACCCAGTACGGCGAGAAGTTCGCGCTGCGCAACACCCAGCAGGACGGCTATGCCGCCGGCAAGCTCAACGAGATCACCGTGTCGGAAACCGGCGTGGTCTACGCCCGATATTCCAATGGCGACGACAAGCCGCTGGGCCAGGTCGCACTGACCACGTTCAACAACACGCAGGGTCTGGAGCAGAAGGGCAACAACCTGTGGGTGGAGACCTTCGAATCGGGCACGCCGCGCACCGGCATGCCGGACACCTCCAACCTTGGCAAGATCCAGGCCGGTTCGCTGGAAGCGTCCACCGTCGACCTCACCGAGCAGCTGGTCAACATGATCACCGCGCAGCGCAACTTCCAGGCTAACGCGCAGATGATCACGACCCAGGACCAGATCACCCAGACCGTCATCAACATCCGTTGATGACGCGCTGACCCTGTCACGGAACTCCCCGCATGGATAAAGCCCTTTACGTGGCGATGACCGGTGCCCGCGCCTCCCTGCAGGCGCAGGGTACGCTCAGCCACAACCTCGCCAACTCCGACACCCCCGGCTTCAAGGAAGCGCTGGCCAACACCGAAGCCTTCCCGATCCGTGGCCCGGGCTTTGCTTCGCGGGTGGATGCGCTGCATGTCGACGCCGGATTCAACCGCACGCCGGGCTCGCAGCACATCACCGGCAAACCGCTGGACCTGTCCCTGCAGACCGGCACCTGGCTGGCCGTGCAGTCCAGTGACGGAAGCGAGGCGTACACGCGCGGCGCGGCGTTGTCGGTGACGCCGAACGGCCAGCTGGTGACCTCCAGCGGCCGCCCGGTACTGGATGACAACAACAACCCGATCGCCATTCCGCCCTACCAGGCGATGGAGATCGGTGCCGACGGCACGCTCTCGATCATTCCGCAGGGCGAAGGCCCGCAGACCATGGCGCAGATCGGTCGCATCAAAGTGGTGCAGGCACCGGATGAACGCCTGGAGCGTGGCCTGGACGGCCTGTTCCGCAACACCGACCCGCTGCAGCCGTTCGCACCGGCACAGGGCACGGCCGTGCACAGCGGCCAGCTGGAAGGCAGCAACGTGGATGCGGCTGGCGCGCTGGTGCAGATGATCCAGCTGCAGCGCCAGTACGAAATGCAGGTGCAGGTGATCAAGCACGGCGACGAAAACGCGCGCAGCGCCAACAGCATGCTGCGCCTGGGCAGCTGACGGAATTCCGGCGCCGGTTGATGCCGGCGCTGGCACACCGCTTGCACACCCGCATACAAGGGCCGCACCACGCGGCCGGCTTCAGCAGACAGGACATCGAAGATGAACCAGGCATTGTGGATCGCGAAAACCGGACTGGATGCGCAGCAGATGCGCATGTCGGTGGTTTCCAACAACCTCGCCAACACCAACACCACCGGCTTCAAGCAGGACCGTGCCAGTTTTGAAGACCTGCTGTACCAGCAGGTGCGCCAGCCCGGCGGCTCCTCGTCGGCGCAGACGCAGCTGCCCACCGGCCTGCAGCTGGGTACCGGCGTGCGCGTGGTCGCCACCGCCAAGAACTTTGAACAGGGTGGCCAGCAGCAGACCGGCCGCGCCCTGGACGTGATGGTCAATGGCCGCGGCTTCTTCGAAGTTCAGATGCCTGATGGCAGCTCGGCCTACACCCGTGATGGCTCGTTCAAGATCAACCAGGACAGCGAGCTGGTCACCAACAGCGGCTACCCGGTGCAGCCGGGCATCCAGATTCCCGAAGGCGCGCAGTCGGTGACCATCGGCACCGATGGCACCATCAGCGTGAAGATGGCCGACGGCGCCGCCTCGGTGGAAGTCGGCGCACTGACCCTGACCGACTTCGTCAATCCCGCTGGCCTGCAGGCACGTGGCGAGAACCTGTTCCTGGAGACCACTGCGTCCGGCCCGGCACAGAACGGCAACCCCGGCCTCAACGGCCTCGGCACTGTGGTGCAGGGCGCGCTGGAAGGCAGCAACGTCAACGTGGTGGAAGAGCTGGTGTCGATGATCGAAACCCAGCGCGCCTACGAGATGAACGCCAAGGCGATCTCCACCACCGACTCGATGCTCGGTTATCTCAACAACAAGCTCTGACCGGCCAAACCGGGAAACTGCCATGTCGCCCATTTCCAACTTCGCCCGCACTGCTCTCGCCTGCGCCGTGGCCGCCCTGCTCGGTGGCTGCGTGATCGCGGGCGACGTGCGCCCCTACCCGACGATGGCACCGATCCAGCCGATCATGCCGCCGCAGGCACAGCCGACCGCCGGCGCGATCTACGCTGCCGGCCCGACCCTGCAGCTGTATTCGGACCGGCGCGCGCGCGATGTTGGCGACCTGTTGACCATCACCCTGCTGGAAAACACCACCGCGCAGACCAGCGCCAACACGGCCACCAACAAGGAATCGAACCTGAGCCTGGGAACGCCGTCCATTCTCGGCGCTCCGGTCACCCTCGGCGGCAAGGACATCCTGAGTGCCACAGCCAAGGGCGCGCGTGACTTCACCGGCAAGGGCAACAGCGCGCAGAGCAACCGCCTGCAGGGCAGCGTTACCGTCACCGTGGTCCAACGCCTGCCCAACGGCAACCTGGTGGTGCAGGGGCAGAAGAACCTGCGGCTCAACCAGGGCGATGAACTGGTACAGGTGCAGGGCATCGTGCGCCCGGGCGACATCAGCCAGGACAACACCATTCCGTCCAGCCGCGTGGCCGAGGCCCGCATCGTCTACGGCGGCCGCGGTCCCGTCGCGCAGTCCAACGCGATGGGCTGGCTGAGCCGCTTCTTCAACTCCGGCCTGACGCCGTTCTGAGTATGGCCATGAAACTCTTCTCCTCTTCTTCCTGGCAGCGACGCATGGCGTCGTTCGTCGCGCTGATGCTGCTGGTCGTGGCTGCCCCGGCCAGCGCCGAGCGCATCAAGGACCTGGCCCAGGTCGGCGGCGTACGCGGCAATGCGCTGGTGGGTTATGGCCTGGTGGTCGGCCTGGATGGCAGCGGCGACCGCACCAGCCAGGCACCCTTCACCGTGCAGAGCCTGAAGAACCTGCTCGGCGAACTGGGCGTCAACGTGCCGCCGAACGTCAACCCGCAGCTGAAGAACGTGGCCGCCGTGGCGATCCACGCCGAACTGCCGCCGTTCGCCAAGCCGGGCCAGCCGATCGACATCACCGTGTCCTCGATCGGCAACGCGGTCTCGCTGCGCGGCGGTTCGCTGCTGATGGCGCCGCTGCGCGGTGCTGACGGCCAGATCTATGCCATCGCACAGGGCAACCTGATCGTCGGCGGCTTTGGTGCGCAGGGCAAAGACGGTTCCCGTGTCTCGGTGAACGTGCCCAGCGTCGGCCGCATTCCCAACGGTGCCACCGTTGAACGCGCCCTGCCCGACCCGCTGGCCAACGGCGGCGACATCACCCTGAACCTGCACAACAACGACTTCACCACGGTCTCGCGCATGGTTGCCGCGCTCAACAACGCCTTCGGCGAAGGTGCGGCGCGTGCGGTCGATGGCGTGACCGTGGCGGTCACCGCGCCGACCGACCCAGGCGCGCGCATCGGCCTGCTGGCACGCATCGAGAACCTGGAACTCACCCCCGGCAGCGCCCCGGCCAAGGTGGTGGTCAATTCGCGTACCGGCACCGTGGTCATCGGCCAGCAGGTGCGCGTGGGACCGGCGGCGATCTCGCATGGTTCGCTGACCGTGACGATCCAGGAAAACACCAACGTCAGCCAGCCCAATGCGCTGTCCGGCGGCCGCACCGTGGCCAGCCCGCAGTCGACCATCACCGCCACCAACGACGGCAGCCGCATGTTCAAGTTCAGCGGCGGCACCACCCTGGACGAGATCGTGCACGCGGTGAACGCCGTGGGCGCGGCACCGGGCGATCTCATCGCGATCCTGGAAGCCCTGAAGCAGGCCGGCGCACTGAGTGCCGAGCTCGAGGTGATCTGATATGCGTATCACTCCCGCATTCGATCTGCACCCGGCGCAACAGAACGATCCGGCCAAGATCGACAAGGTCGCGCGCCAGCTGGAAGGCCAGTTCGCGCAGATGCTGGTCAAGAGCATGCGTGACGCCAGCTTCGGCGATTCGCTGTTCCCCGGCGAAAACAAGATGTTCCGCGAGATGTACGACCAGAAGATTGCCGAGGCGATGACCCGCGGCAAGGGCCTGGACCTGTCGGGCATGATCAGCCGGCAGCTGTCCGGCCAGGCCGCCGACGGCCCGGCGCTGGATACCCGCGTGGACCCGGCCAAGGCCAGTCGTGCCTACCAGCTCAATGCACCGGCCAAGCCGGCACCGTCGCTGCCGCTGGAAGACGGCAGCCAGGCCGTGCGCCTGCTGCAGCAGATGGCCGCCGGTGCACAGCACGGTGCGCAGGCGGCGGTCGCACCGATGGAACAGGCCCTGGACCTGATCGCCGGCCGCGAGAGCAGCAGCATGCATCGCTCGCTGGGCACCGACGATCCGTACATCGGCAGCCTGCAGGGCGAGGACTGGGCCGCCAACAGCGACCAGTGGTCGGCCACCGCCAGCAACCGCGGCACCGCCATCAGCCCGGCCGATGCGATGGCCACCCGTACCGCCGTCGCCCAGCTGGGCGAACACACCCCGGAAGGCTTCGTCGCCAGCATCTGGCAGCACGCGCAGAGTGCGGCCAAGGAACTGGGAGTCGATGCCCGCGCCCTGGTCGCCCAAGCGGCGCTGGAAACCGGCTGGGGCAAGCGCCACATCAAGCACGCCGACGGCAGCACTTCGCACAACCTGTTCGGCATCAAGGCCAATGGCTGGAACGGCCAGCGCGCCGTAGCCGGCACCCATGAATATGTCGATGGCGTGCGCCGCAACGAGACCGCCAGCTTCCGTGCCTACAGTTCGCCGGCCGAAAGCTTCGCCGACTACGTGCGCCTGCTGAAGACCAGCCCGCGTTACCAGCAGGCCCTGCAGGCCGGCACCGACGTTCAGGGCTTCGCCCGCGGCCTGCAACGCGCCGGCTACGCCACCGATCCGCGCTATGCGGCCAAGATCGCCGCGATCGCCGGCGGACCGACCATCGAGCGCGCCGTCAGCGCCGTCGCCGATGCCGGCTCGCGCCTTGGCCAGACCTTCGCCAGCACCGCAACCGCGGCGCTGGGTATCACTCGTCGTTGAGGAACCCCATGTCCAGCGTACTTTCCACCGGTACTGGTGCCCTGCTCGCCTTCCAGCGTGCGTTGGCGACCACCAGCCACAACGTCGCCAACATCAACACCCCTGGCTACAGCCGGCAGAAGGTCGACTTCGCCACGTCTGATCCGCAGAACTACGGCTTTGGGGACGTTGGCAGCGGCACCCGCATCACCGATATCCGCCGTGCTGCCGACCAGCTGGCCATCTCGCGCCTGCTCGACAGCAGCGGCGAGCTGGCACGCCTGAAGCAGCTTTCGGGCATGGCCGACCGGGTGAATGCCCTGTTCTCGGACCCGGCCACGAATGTCGCCGGCTCCTGGTCCAACTTCTTCGACGCCGTCAGTGGCCTTTCGTCCAACGCGGCCGGCACGGCCGACCGGCAGAGCCTGCTCGATGGCGGCAAGGCCCTGGCGAGCCGCTTCGTGCAGCTCAACACGCAGATGAACAACCTGAGCAGCGAGGTCAACAACGGGCTCATTGCCGGCGCCACGGAAGTCAATCGCCTGGCGCAGGAGATTGCGCAGATCAACGGCGCCATTGGCAGCAACGTGGCCAACGCGGCGCCGGACCTGCTCGACCGTCGCGACCAGCTGATCTCGCAGCTGATCGGTTACACCGGTGGCACTGCCGTCGTCCAGGATGGCGGCGTGATGAACGTCTATACCGCAGGCGGCAATGCGCTGGTGGTGGGCACGACCGCGTCCAAGGTCACTACGGTGACCGATCCATACCAGCCCGAACGCCTGCAACTGGCGCTGGAAACCCAGGGCAACACGATCACGCTCGATCCCAAGGCAGTGGGCGGAAAGATCGGCGGCATGCTCGAGTTCCGCGATACCGTGCTGACACCGGCCCAGGCCGAACTGGGCAAGCTCGCCGTCGGCCTGGCCGAGAGCTTCAACCAGGCGCACCACCAGGGCGTGGACATGTACGGCAAGATGGGCGGCGACTTCTTCACCATCGGCAACCCACGCGTCACGCCCAACGCGAGCAATACCGGTACCGGCAGCCTCACTGCGACCTATGGTGACCTGTCCAAGCTGGAGGCACAGAACATCGTCCTCAAGTTCGACGGCACCCAGTGGCAGGCCACCCGCGCCGACACTGGCGCCACCGTTGCGTTGACCGGTACCGGCACGACCGCCGATCCGCTGGTGATCAATGGCGTCAAGCTGGTGGTCGGCGGCACCCCGGCCACCAACGACCGTTTCCTCCTGCAGCCGACCGCGGGCGTCGCCGGAAGCCTGGAAACCGCCATCACCGATCCCTCCCGCATCGCCGCAGCGGCAGCGGTCAAGGGTACGGCTGCACTGGCCAACACCGGCACCGGGAAGCTGACCGGCGTCACCGTCAACGATGTATCCAATCCGAACCTGCGCGATCCTGCCGCAATCGTGTTCACGTCGGCGACCACCTACACCATCAACGGTGGGCCGCCGCAGACCTACACACCGGGCCAGACCATCAGCGCCAATGGCTGGAGCTTCGTGCTGGACGGTGCACCGAAGGTCGGCGACACCTTCAATATCAGCCCTACTCCGGCAGGCTCGTCGGACAACAGCAACGCGGCAAAGCTGGCCAAGGTCGAGGACGCCAAGGCCTTCAACGGCGGCACCGTCACCCTCAACGGTGCGCTGGGGGGGTTGACCACGCAGGTCGGCGCGGCGGCACGTTCTGCCGAGTACTCGCTGGACGCGCAGCAGGTCATCACGGACAAGGCGCAGGCAGCCCGCGACGAGATCTCCGGCGTCAACCTGGATGAGGAAGCAGCCGACATGCTGCGGTTGCAGCAGGCCTATCAGGCCGCCTCACAGCTGATCTCCACCGCCGACAACATGTTCCAGACCATCCTGGGAGCCGTCCGTCGATGAGCAGCCGAATTTCCACCGGGATGATGTTCAACCAGTCCGTGTCGCTGATGCTCGCCAAGCAGTCGAAAATCAGCCACCTCGAGCAGCAGATCGCGACTGGCAGCAAGATCACCTCCGCCAAGGACGACCCGGTCGCTGCAGGTACGGCTGTTGGCCTGGACCGTGTCGTGGCCGGGCTCGAGCAGCTCGGCAAGAACGCCAACAGCGTGCAGAACCGCCTGGGCCTGCAGGAAAACGCCTTGGCTCAGGTCAATGAGCTCATGTCGCGCGCCGTGGAGTTGAGTATCCAGGCCAACAGTCCGGTGCCCAAGGCCAGTGACCTCAAGGCCATCGTCAGCGAGCTGAAGACCATCCAGGAAAGCCTGCTGTCGCTGGCCAATTCCAGGGATGGCAGCGGACGCTACCTGTTCGGTGGCAGCAACGACGCTGACGCCCCGTTCCAGCGAAGCGGCGGCACCGTGACCTACAGCGGTGACCAGAACCAGCGGCAGGTGGAGGTGGCACCGGGCCAACTGGTCTCCGACGCCCTGCCCGGCAGCGAGATCTTCATGCGCATCCCCACCGGCGATGGCCGTGTGGATGCCAGCGCGGCCGCCGGCAACACCGGCAGTGGCCTGTTGACCTCGGTCAGCCGTGACGGCAGCGGCAGCTGGGCCGGCGGCACGCTCAATGTCCGCTTCACCGGCACTGCCGAAGGTGCCTATGAGGTGGTTGATGGCACCGGCACGGTGGTCGGCAGCGGAACCCACAAGCCCGGCGAAGACATTGTCGTTGGCGGCGTGCGCATGCGCATCGAGGGCAAGCCAGCCGCCGGTGATCAGTTCAACGTCAGCGACGCGGGTAGCCGCGACATCTTCTCCACCCTGGACAAACTGGTCGCCGCACTGGAAACCGACCCGTCCACCGAAAGCCAGCGCACGGCGCTGCAGAACACGCTGCAGTCCAGCATCCGCGACCTCAACAGGGCCTCGGAAACGATGATCGACGCCCGCGCCAAGGGCGGCGCCCAGCTGGCCGCCATCGATACCGCGGCCAGCGCCCGCGAAGCCACAGCCGTCACCGTCAAGAGCACCCTCTCGACGATGCGCGACCTCGATTACGCCGATGCCATCGGCCAATACAAGCTGGAGACCGCCGCCCTTCAAGCCGCCCAGACGATCTTCAGCCAGATGCAGGCGATGTCCCTGTTCAACAAGATCCGCTAGTCCCTTTCCTCGTTCCATCCGTCTTCCAGCACGGCGCGTCCCGCGCCTTCCACACCGAAACAACCGAGCAACCACGGAGAAGCACCATGGCACAGATCATCAACACCAACACCATGTCGCTGAACGCTCAGCGCAACCTGTCCACCAGCAGCAGCTCGCTGGCCACCTCGATCCAGCGCCTGTCCTCGGGCATGCGTATCAACAGTGCCAAGGACGACGCCGCCGGTCTGGCGATCTCCGAGCGGTTCACCACCCAGATCCGTGGCATCAACCAGGCCGCGCGCAACGCCAACGACGGCATCTCGCTGGCGCAGACCGCTGAAGGCGCACTGGGCGAAGTCGGCAACAATCTGCAGCGCATCCGCGAACTGGCCGTTCAGGCCCGCAGCGCGACCAACTCGGCCTCGGACCGCCAGGCGCTGAACGCCGAAGTGCAGCTGCTGAAGCAGGAAATCCAGCGCGTTGCGGAGCAGACCAACTTCAATGGCACCAGCCTGCTGGACGGCAGCTTCACCAACCAGGCCTTCCAGATCGGCGCCGACCAGGGCCAGACCATCAACATCTCGCAGATCACCAATGCGAATGTGCACATGCTGGGCAGCTGGACCAGTGCGTCAACTGATGGCTCGCTGACCGGTGCCGTGCCGAATACCGGCAACGTCGCCTCTACGGGAGCATTTGGCGCATTTACCCCGACAACCAGCACTGCAGCCTTCACCATTGACGTGGGCGGCATCAATATCGTCAACGTCGCCGACGCGTCTGGTGTGACGGAAACGAATCTTCAGGCCGCGATCGATGGCAAAGCAGCGGCGCTCACGGCAGCTGGTATTTCCGTCTCAGGCGATGTCGCCACCGGCGACCTTACGTTCACCAAGTCCGATGGACAGACCCTCCAGGTGAACATGAGCACCGCTGCGGCGGCAACCTTCGGCAACAGCGACAAGGTCAAGGGTCCGCATACCGCTGGCGGGTACAGCCCGACCAGCTTCCAGCTTTCAGGCTCCAAGGGTTCGGTAACCATCGATCTGGATCCGGCAAAGAACGCAAGTGATCGTGCCACTCAGATGGTCAACGCGGTGAACGCAAAGACCCACGCCACCGGCGTGAGCGCGGCACTGGTGGATGGCAAGCTGCAACTGACCGACAAGGAAGGCAATGTCACTGTAGGCTTGGCCGGTACCACGGACGCGCCTGCACTTCTGAAGGAAACTGGCCTCGCCCCTGGCAGCTCCACGACCTACGCTGCCGGCAAGGCAACCGTTGGATTCGCTGATCTGGATATTTCGTCACAGGCCAACGCCGACAACGCCATCCTTGCGATGGATGCCGCGCTGCAGTCCGTCAATTCGGCGCGTGCCGACCTCGGTGCAATCCAGAACCGCTTCACCTCGACCATCGCCAATCTGAACACCAATTCGGAAAACCTGTCTGCTGCGCGCAGCCGCATCCGTGACGTTGACTACGCACAGGAAACCGCCGAGCTGACCCGTGGCCAGATCCTGCAGCAGGCTGGCACGGCCATGCTGGCCCAGGCCAACCAGGTACCGCAGAACGTACTGCGCCTGCTGCAGTCGTAATACCTGCACCACTCGAGCTGGAGCCGGGCCCCGCCATGCAGATGGCGGGGCCTTTTCGTTTGACCAGAGAAAAAAGGATCGAAACTCCGCTAAAGGCCGGAGGGGTAGTGCCGTTATTGATTTCAGCAGCGGTAGCACACCCCTTGGGGGGAAGCCAGCCACTGCCCCCCGAAACCGGTCAGGCTGCTCTGCCGGACACACTGCCTACAAGGAAACCGCACCATGGCACAAGTCATCAACACCAACACCATGTCGCTGAACGCCCAGCGCAACCTGGGCACCAGCGGCGCCAACCTGGCCACCACCATTCAGCGCCTGTCCTCGGGCATGCGCATCAACAGCGCCAAGGACGATGCCGCCGGCCTGGCGATCTCCGAGCGCTTCACCACCCAGATCCGCGGCGCCAACCAGGCCGCCCGCAACGCCAACGACGGCATCTCGCTGGCCCAGACCGCCGAAGGCGCACTGGGTGAGATCGGCAACAACCTGCAGCGCGTCCGCGAGCTGGCCGTGCAGTCGCGCAGCGCCACCAACTCTGATTCCGACCGTCAGGCCCTGAACGCCGAAGTACAGCTCCTGAAGCAGGAAATCCAGCGCGTCGCCGAACAGACCAACTTCAACGGCACCAACCTGCTGGACGGCACTTTCACCAGCCAGGCCTTCCAGATCGGCGCCAACCAGGGCCAGACGATCAACATCTCGCAGGTCGCCAACGCCAACATCAGCAAGCTGGGCAACTGGACCAGCGCTTCGACCAGCGCCAGCATCTCAGGCGAACTGCCGACACTGACCAAATCCGCCAACTCGGGTGTTTCGGGAGCCTTCGCAACCGCAACCGCTGGTGCCGCTGGTGAAAAATTCACTCTGAAGGTGGATGGCATCACCATCGTAGACACGACGGCGACGGCTACCGGCGACAAAGTTGAAGCGGCCGCTATCGACGCAGGACTCGCCAACACGGCCACCGCGAATGCACTCGCGACTGCAGGCATCAAAGTATCCGGTAGCGCGACCGCCGGCACCTTGGCCTTCACAAAGGCTGATGGCAGTGATCTCGACATCACCTTGACGAACGACATGGCCACGCTTGGTGGCTTCGCAAATGCCGGATTTGTTGCCAGTCACGAGGCCTCTCTTGCCGGAGCGAAGTTCGGTGCAATTGACGCTGGCCAGCTGAAGATCAATGGCGTCGACATCAAGGTGGACGAAGCCAAGACCGCCAGCGACCGTGCAACTGCGCTTGCGAATGCTGTCAATGCGCAAACCCACAAGACCGGCGTATCGGCCTCACTGATCGAAGGCAAGCTGCAGCTGACCTCGAAAGACAAGGACTTCAGCATCGAGAGCTCGCTGAATGCAGCAGACCTCAAGGCAGCAACGGGCCTGGCTACCGCGAACACCGCCTCCAGCACGGGCGCGAACATCCAGAAGTACGACGGCGGTACCGCTGTCGAAGGCTTTGCAGGTCTGGATATCTCCTCGGTCAAGGGTGCCGACGACGCCATCCTGGCGATGGACGCAGCCCTGAACTCGATCAACTCCGCCCGCGCCGACCTAGGTGCGATCCAGAACCGCTTCACCTCGGTGGTTGCGAACCTGAACACCTCGTCGGAAAACATGTCGGCTGCCCGCAGCCGCATCCGCGACGTGGACTACGCTTCGGAAACCGCCGAGCTGACCCGCAACCAGATCCTGCAGCAGGCCGGTACCGCCATGCTGGCCCAGGCCAACCAGTCCAGCCAGAACGTGCTGAGCCTGCTGCGCTGATCCAGCGGTAGTACAAGGCAACAACGGGAAGGGGGCGCAAGCCCCCTTCATCGTGCCCGGTGGCGGATTGGCATGGGCCTTGCAGAAGGCTGGAGAGCGTTTCCACGCTCAAGCTCGCCCCTCCCAGGCCGATAGCAGGTGCAGGACACCCGCCCGGCCCGTCCAAGATAAAGGATTCCCCTCATGGCCATCGGCACGATTGGTTCCGGCCTCGACATTCCCAGCCTGGTTGCACAGCTGACCGCCAAGGAACGCGAGCCCCGGGAAAAGCAGATCAACTCGGCGGGTGTTGCCGCCAGCGCCAAGCTTTCGGCGCTTGGCACCATCAAAAGCGGAATGACAGGTCTGCAGAGCACGCTGAAGACCCTGGTCAAGGGTGTGGCCACCCCCGGCCTGAAAGTCAGCACGCCGACCGAGTCGAACTTCACTGCGACCCTGGACACCAGCACGACCGCCGGCAAGGCTGCTGCGGGCAGCCACCAGGTGGAAGTCAAATCCCTGGCACAGAACCAGAAGCTCAGCTCCAAGGCGTATACAAAGGACGCCGTGGTTGGCGACGGAACGCTGACGATCGCATACGGCGACAAGTCCATCAGCGTGAACATCGAACCCGGCGCGACGATGGAGAAGATCGCAGCCGAGATCAATTCCGCCGCCGAGAGCAAGGGCGTCACCGCGGCCGTGGTAACCGCAGACGATGGCATGCACCTGGTATTGACCGCCGTTGATTCCGGCAGCAAGGGCGCGTTGAAGGTCAGCGCCAGTGGCGGCAATGGCGGACTCTCCGAGCTGGCCTATGACGGCACGTCCGCATCGAAGATGACCGAGATGGTGCCCGCCAAGGATGCGGTGGTGGTGGTGGATGGTTTCACCCGCACCAGCAGCTCCAACACGATCACCGACCTGGTACCCGGTATCAGCCTCACCCTGACCAAGGCGAAGGAAGGCGAGACGCAGACGCTGACCGTCACTCCGGACAACAGCACGCTGAAGACCAATCTCACGGCCTTCATCACCGCCTACAACGGCATCCAGACCACGTTGAAGAATTCCAGCGCTTACAACGCTGAGACGCGCACGGCCTCGACCATGACCGGCGACGCCATGGTCCGTGGCCTGCAGCAGCAGCTGCGCGCCCAGCTGAGTGCGAACGTCAACGACCTCAAGGATCTGGGCATCACCATTGCCGCCGACGGCAGCATGAGCCTTGATGGCGCCAAGCTCGACACCGCGCTGGCGAAGAACCCGGAGGCCGCCACCAAGCTGTTCGGTGCAGAGGGCGCGCTGGGCAAGCCGATGACCGAACTGCTGAAGAGCAGCCTGGACGCGACCACCGGCACGATCACCCAGCGTACGGCGACCTTGAACAAGCAGATCAAGGCACTGGAAAAGCAGCTGGACGAGCTGGACAAGAACATGGAAAAGGTGGCTGACCGCTACACCAAGCAGTTCACCGCGATGGAAAAGATGGTCACGCAGATGCAGTCGGCCGGCGGCTCGCTCATCCAGCAGCTCGGCAACTGATTTCCAGGCATTTTTCCGGCGCAGTCGGTACTCAAGTAGAGCCCCGGCTGCGCCGATAACCCGTTAGACCCGTGCCGAACCCCTCAACCCACGCGGATGGGCAGGCATTCCAGGAGACTTCCCCTATGTACGGTTCCAATCGGCAGTTTGCCGAGCAGTACCGAAAAGTCGGCGTGACCACCTCGGTCGTCGATGCCGATCCACACAAGTTGGTAGCGCTGCTGCTGGCCGGTGCCTGCGAGCGCATCCGCACCGCTGAAGCCTCTTTGCAGCAGAATGACCAGGCGCGCAAGGGCAAGGCCATCGGCGAAGCCTGCGCCATCGTCGGCCACCTCAACGGCTCGCTCGATCACGAAGCCGGTGGCGAGATTGCCGGCAATCTGTCGGCACTGTACGACTTCGTCATCATGCGCCTGACCGAGGGCAACCTGCACAACGATCCGACCGCACTGAAGGAAGCCCTGGGCTTGATGGTGGAGATCGACTCGGCCTGGAACGCGATTCCGGCAGACCAGCGCCAGGTCACCAAAGCGGTGGCGCCATGAACCTTCAGACTATGCACGACGCCCTTGATACGCTGGAAACCAGCCTCGAGGGCGAGGACCACGACACCAGCGAACGCCTGATGGCCGAACACCTGGAAGCCGTGGCTGCCCTGTCGCTGATTGTCGAGCGCCCCAGTGATGCCGCCATCCTCGCGTTGCGTGACCACCAGCAACGCGTACTGGCGCGCATGATCTCCCTCCGCGATGAAGCCGCAGCTCACCTGAAGCACACCGGCCGCTCCCTTCGCGCGGCGCATGCCTACCTGCAGGCAGAATCACTCGCATGACCCAACTGCCGACCACGTCGCTGCACCACCCCGCCGAAAGCGAGCTGTTCGACGAAACGCTCAGCTGCGAGCTGGCCTTGCCGGCCGAGTTCCAGGCAGGCAGCGCCGCCGGTCGCACCAGCAGTGCCGAAGGCCTGCTGCGCAGCCTGGCCTTGGTCGAGGACAGCCGCGTTGACGAGCACGACGACCGCAATGAGTCCAGCCTGCAGCTGCAGCGGCTGGAAGCCAAGCTGGATCTGGCAATGGTGCTGCTCGGCCGTCTGGTACGCCAGCAGGGCCAGGAACTGACGCTGCGCCCCGTGCGCTGGTCACGCCGCGGCATCCGCCTGCAGCTGGGGCCGCGCAGCGGCGCCAGCCCCGGCCAGGCCGGCCTGGTGCGCCTGCAGCCCAGCGACTGGCTGCCTGACCATATCGACCTGCCCGTGGAAGTGATCGCCGAAGCGGCGGACGGTGGCGGTGGTCATTACCTGTGGCTGCGTTTCCAGCGTCTTGGCGATGGCCTGGAGATGGCAATGGAGCGGCATCTGTTCCGCCTGCATCGCCGCCAGGTGGCCGAAGCACGCCGCGCCCGCTGAAACCTGCCACCATGACGCCGGATGGACAGCCCTTGGCGCGCCCGTTCAGCTAAGTTAAGGTGGACTCCCCTCACGGACCTCCAACGTGCCTGTGCGAGTTCTCATCGTCGACGATCACACCCTGGTCCGCGCCGGCCTGGCGCGGCTGCTGCAGGGGTTTGCCGACGTGCAGCTCGTCGCCGAGGCCAGCAATGCCGAGCAGGCACTGCAGCTGGCCCTGCAGCACGCCCCGGACGTGATCCTGATGGACCTGTCACTGCCCGGCCGCACCGGCCTGGAAGCCCTCAGCGACATCCGCCTGCGCGCCCCCGGCACGCGGGTGGTGATGATGACCATGCACGACGACGCCGCACACGTGCGCGATGCACTCGATCGCGGTGCGGTCGGGTTCCTGGTCAAGGATGCCGCACCGCAGGAGCTTGAACTGGCGCTGCGTGCCGCGCACGCCGGCCAGGTGTTCCTGAGCCCGCAGATCTCCGCCAAGATGCTGGCACCGATGCTCGGTCGCGAGAAACCCACCGGCATCGCCGCACTGTCGCCGCGTCAGCGCGAGATCCTGCGCCGCATCGGCAAGGGCGAAAGCAACAAGGAAATCGCCGCCGACCTCGGCATCAGCGTCAAGACAGTGGAAACCCACCGCGCACGCATGATGGAGTCGCTGGGCTGTCGCCGCGCCAACGATCTGCTGCTGCTGGCCGCGCGCCACCAGCACGAGCTGGAGTGATCCTCCGCGAAGGAGGTCAGATCCGCACTGACGACGAATTCCCGTCACCCCGACACGCCCCGACAGGAATCCGTACACGGCGCAGCCCGCTTAACCCGGCACCCACACCGGGAATCAGCAACTTAGCGGCGATCATCGTCAACATTCCGCGACAATGTAGGGAATACCCCTACACCCTGTCAGGACATTCACGAAGCCCCTCAGGAACCCCCTGATTCCGCCTCCGCCGGATCAAAAGCAAGATGCGTTCCACAAGGCGCCGGGGAGCGGTGCCGGGGAACCACGATGAAGGCTGCACTCTCGGCCCAGCTGGGCCAACAACTTCACCTCACCCCGCAGTTGCTGCAGTCGATCCGGCTGCTGCAGCTCGATGGCCTGCACCTGGAACAGGAAATCCAGCGCCTGCTGGACTCCAACCCGCTGCTGGAGATCGAAGAGGCTGAAGCACCCACCGCAGAAGCCACCGAGGCCGGCGCCACCACGCTGGAAACCGCTGCGTTCGACGAGCTGCCCGAGTCGTCGATGTGGGACGTGGCCGGCGCCAGCTGGCAGGACGGCGACGACGACCGCATGGCGCGCATCGCCGCCGGCGAATCGAGCGACCCGCAGCTGCGCGTGCTGCAGCGCCTGTCGCTGGACATGGATGACCGCGAGCTGGCCGTGGCCGCCTTCTGGCTGGACCATTGCGATGAGGCAGGCTACCTGCAGGCACCGCTGGACCAGCTGCAGCTGCTGGCCAGCGCCCAGTTCGACATCGCCGCCGACGGCGTGGAAGCCATCCGTCAGCAGCTGCTGCATGGCGAGCCGGCCGGCATGGCCGCACAGGACCTGCGCGAAGGCCTGCAGGCCCAGCTGCGCAGCCTGCACGGCGTAGTCCCCGCCCGCCACCTGGCCGCCCGCATCCTCGATGGCGCGCTCGAGGCGCTGGCCGCCCACGACTACCCCGCCCTCGCCCGCCTGCACGACGCCGAGATCGACGACGTGCGCGAGGCGGTGCGCCTGATCCTCTCGCTGCAGCCGCGCCCGGGTGACAGTCTGCTGCCCGAACGCAATGCCGTGGTGGTGCCGGACGTGGTCGCCTGGCACGCCGACGACCAGTGGAAGGTGGCGCTGAACCCGGCGACCAGCCGCCGCGTCTCGATCAACAGCCAGTACGAACAGGCCCTGGCCGAGACCAGCGAGGCCGCACCGGCACTGCGCGAAATGCTGCAGGAAGCGCGCTGGTTCAGCCGCGGCCTGTCGATGCGCTACGACACCCTGCTGCGCACCGCGCGGGTGATCGTCGAGCGCCAGGCCGCGTTCCTGGTGCGTGGCGAGGAGGCCATGGCGCCGCTGACCCTGAAGGAAGTGGCCGAGGAAATCGGCATGCACGAGTCCACCGTCTCGCGCATCACCACCGGCAAGTTCCTGCAGACCCCGCGCGGCACCTTCGAACTGAAGCACTTCTTCGCCGTGCGCCTGGAAGGCGCCAGCGTCTCCGGCCAGGCCGTGAAGGCCATGGTCCGCCGCCTGATCGACGCCGAACCGGCCGGCCGGCCGCTGGCCGACGAGGCCATCGCCGGCCTGCTGTCGCGCCAGGGGGTGAACATTGCCCGCCGAACCGTCGCAAAGTACCGAGAACAACTGGACATCGCCCCGGCCCGTGAACGGCGCCGGCTTGGCGCCAGGCAACCGCAGCTGGCCCGGGTGGGCTGAAAAGGATGTTGGACATGAACAAGCTCACGGTCCTGCTGGTCGATGACCACGAGGGCTTCATCAACGCGGCGATGCGCCATTTCCGCAAGATCGACTGGCTGCAGATCGTCGGCAGCGCCGGCAACGGCCTGGAAGCGATCGAACGCTCGGAAACGCTGCGCCCGCAGGTGGTGCTGATGGACCTGGCGATGCCCGAAATGGGCGGCCTGCAGGCCACCCGCCTGATCAAGTCGCAGGACGATGCACCGTACATCGTGATCGCCAGCCACTTCGACGACGCCGAGCACCGCGAACACGCGCTGCGTGCCGGCGCCGACAATTTTGTCAGCAAGCTGTCCTACATCCAGGAAGTCATGCCGATCCTGGAAGGCCTCAGGGAGGATCGATCGTGAGCGAATCGCGCATCCTGGTGCTGGACAACGACGCCGTGCGCGCAGAGCGCACCGTTGCCCTGCTGGAATTCATGGATTTCAACCCGCGCTGGGTTTCCGACGCGGCCGACTTCGACCTGGGTCGCCAGCGCCAGAACGACTGGATGGCCGTGATCGTCGGCAGCCTGGACGACACCGCTGCCAGCACCGCGCTGTACAACTGGCTGGGCGGCAGCAGCCTGCCGCCGCCGGTGCTGCTGGCCGACGGTGATGCCGCAGCCTTTGCCCATCAGCACGGCCTGCACGAAGCCAACATCTGGCCGCTGGAAACGCCGCTGCGCCATGCGCAGATGGAAGCCCTGCTGCGCCGCGCCAGCCTCAAGCGCCTGGACGCCGAGCACCAGGCCGGCGCCGCCCAGGACCAGGGCCCGACCGGCAACGGTCCGGCGGTTACCGAGCTTCGCACCATGATCGAACAGGTGGCCGCATTCGACACCACCGTGCTGGTGCTGGGCGAATCCGGTACCGGCAAGGAAGTGGTGTCGCGCGCGATCCACCAGCGCTCGCCGCGCCGTGATGGCCCGTTCGTGGCGATCAACTGCGGCGCCATTCCGGCCGACCTGCTGGAAAGCGAACTGTTCGGCCACGAGAAGGGTGCCTTCACTGGCGCACTGACCGCGCGCAAGGGTCGTTTCGAAATGGCCGAAGGCGGTACCCTGCTGCTGGACGAAATCGGCGACATGAGCCTGCCGATGCAGGTGAAGCTGCTGCGTGTGCTGCAGGAGCGCAGCTTCGAGCGCGTCGGCGGCAACCAGACCATCCGCTGCAACGTGCGTGTCGTGGCCGCGACCCACCGCGACCTGGAAACCCGTATTGCCGAAGGCAAGTTCCGCGAGGATCTGTTCTACCGCCTCAACGTGTTCCCGATCGACGTGCCCGCCCTGCGCGAGCGTCGCGAAGACCTGCCGGCACTGGTCGAAACCATTGCCGCGCAACTGGCCCGTACCGGCCGTGGCGAAGTGCGCTTCACTCCGGAAGCCCTGCAGGCCCTGGCCAGCTACGAGTGGCCGGGCAACGTGCGTGAGCTGACCAACCTGGTCGAGCGCCTGGCGGTGCTGCATCCGGGCGGTTCGGTGCGCGTGCAGGACCTGCCGGCCCGCTACCGTGGCGACGCTGCACTGGCAGCGGTGGCCGCACCGGCACCGGTACAGCCGACGGCGAGCGAAGAACGCCTGGACCTGCGCAGCTTCTCGTTCCACACCCCGGGCGGCGGCAGCCAACCGGCACTGGAGCACGGCATTGCCGTCAATCGCGCCGCAGCACCAGCGGCGCTGCCCGATGAAGGCATGGACCTGCGCAACCATATGGCCAACATCGAACTGGGCCTGATCAACGAAGCACTGGAACGCACCCAGGGCGTGGTCGCCCACGCCGCCCAGCTGCTCGGCCTGCGCCGCACCACCCTGGTGGAAAAGCTGCGCAAGTACGGCATCGAACGCGAGCAGGCCGAACTGGCCGGCTGAAGCTCGCGACCAGCATGAAGGGGGCACGAACGCCTGGGCTTGCCCGGGCGTTGGTGTTTCTGGCACCGCTGCACGACGTCAGTAGATCCACGCCATGCGTGGATAGAGACCGTGGCCGCGCGCTGACAACGCCGCGCATCTGCACGAATTCCTACAGACAACGTTGCCGCGTTCCGGAGGATGGAGTGGGACTTCCCAACGAGGCTCCACCATGCATCGCCTTACCCTGCTCGCCGCCCTGCTCTGCCCCGGCATTGCCACCGCCACCGGCTGCACCCCGCCCGCCACGCTCGACCAGCGCCAGAATTCCGGCCGATGGACCCTGCAGCCCCAGGCCAGAAAACCGACGCCGGTTAAATGGCGCCACGACCGGAGTCAGAGCCCGTTGCGTTGCAACGGGATCCGACCCCGTGCCGACCAACGGTCGGCACCCACCATCATCAGAAGCACCATCAGAAGCAGGTTCCAACAGATCGCGGCCACCTGTCGAAGGCGGGGTGGGTCCGGTTGCGGGGGCGTGAGCGCCATGGATGGCGCGACCGAGCCTCCATGGACGGATTTACGGCGTCCCCCGTAACCGGACCCACCCCGCCACCCCACGGATAGCCCGATTTTGACGTTGATGTTGACGTGGCGTCGGCGGGTGCAGGGCGCAGCCCTGCCAGCACCCCCAACCCTCACTTCACTGAATCGAAAACCGGTTTCGGCACGGCACTTGCACTGGCTACAGCAGACAACCCCATCCCTGTTTCTGGAACCGTTGCAGATGTCCCACTCCGTCACTTCGATCCTTTCGCAGATCCGCTCCTATCAGACCCAGATGGGACAGCCGGCGCTCAACCCGCTGGGCGAAACGCCGCGCAGCAACGCCCTGCCGGGCACGGTGCTGGATGCACCGCAGGCCCAGCCGGCCAGCTTCACCGAAACCCTGCGTGGTGCGATTGCCGGCGTCAACGATGCGCAACAGAAATCCGGCGCCCTCGCCAAGGCCTTCGAAATGGGCGACCCCAGCGCCGACCTCGCCAAGGTGATGGTCGCCTCGCAGCAGTCCCAGATCGCCTTCCGCGCCACCGTGGAAGTCCGCAACCGTCTCGTCCAGGCTTACCAGGACGTGATGAACATGCCGCTGTAAGGAATAGAGACGCATGGCACTGACGCTCTCCAAGGACAGCCTGAACGCCGAAAAGGCCGGGCAATGGTTCGACCGCCTGCAGAGCCTGCAGATCACCCGTCGGCTGGGCCTGATGGCGATGATCGCGGTGGCGGTGGCGGCAGGCCTGTCCGTGTTCTTCTGGTCGCAGAAGCCGGGCATGGTCCCGCTGTACACCGGCCTGGACCAGAAGGCCACCGCTGAAGCGACCGACCTGCTGCGTGCCGCGCAGATCCCGTTCGCCCTCGACCCGGCCACCGGTGGCATCACCGTGCCGGAAAAGAACCTGCACGACGCCCGCCTGAAGCTGGCCGGTTCCGGCCTGACCGACAGTGGCAAGCTCGGCTTCGAGCTGATGGAACGCGACCCGGGATTCGGCGTCAGCCAGTTCGTGGAAAGCGCGCGCTACCAGCACGCGCTGGAAACCGAACTGTCGCGCACCATCAACACGCTGCGCCCGGTGCGCGATTCGCGCGTGCACCTGGCCATTCCCAAGCCCAGCGCCTTCACCCGCCAGCGCGACGTAGCCAGTGCCTCGGTCACCCTGGAACTGCGTGGTGGCCAGCAGCTGGAACGCAGCCAGGTGGATGCCATCGTGCACATGGTTGCGGCCAGCATCCCGGATCTCGCGCCGGAGCGGGTGACCGTGGTCGACCAGAGCGGGCGCATGCTCAGCATCACCGACCCGAACAGCGAAGCGGCGGTCAACGCTGCCCAGTTCGAGCAGGTGCGCCGCCAGGAAACCTCGTTCAACCAGCGCATCCGCGAGCTGCTGGAACCGATGACCGGCCCTGGCCGCGTCAACCCGGAAGTGAGC
Organism: Stenotrophomonas sp. 86428_Sma; assembly: GCF_056481585.1. Lineage (NCBI taxonomy): Bacteria > Pseudomonadati > Pseudomonadota > Gammaproteobacteria > Lysobacterales > Lysobacteraceae > Stenotrophomonas > Stenotrophomonas sp. 86428_Sma. Next base: position 2,282,324 of record NZ_CM151156.1, on the reverse strand, counting down.
GTGGACATGGATTTCTCGGTGACCGAGGAGGCCCGTGAGCTCTACAACGGTGAACCGCAGAAGCTGCGCAGCGAGCAGATGAGCGAGAACACCACCAGCACCCCGGGCCCGCAGGGCGTGCCGGGCGCGACCAGCAACAGCCCGCCGGGCCAGCAGGCCGCACCGGCAACCGCACAGACTCCGACCGAAAGCAGCAAGAACGCGACCCGCAACTACGAGCTGGACCGCACCCTGCAGCACACCCGCCAGCCGGCCGGCCGCATCAAGCGCGTCTCGGTGGCGGTGCTGGTGGACAACGTCCCGCGCGCCGGTGCCAACGGCAAGATGAGCCCGCAGCCGCTGTCGGCCGCCGAACTGACCCGCGTCGAGGCGCTGGTCAAGCAGGCCGTCGGCTTCAACGCCGAGCGTGGCGACACCGTGTCGGTGATGAATGCCCCGTTCGTGCGTGACACCACGCCGGTCGAAGGCCCGGCATGGTGGGAGCTGCCGTGGGTGCACGACGCCGGTCGCATGCTGCTGGGTGCCGTGGTGGTGCTGGCATTGCTGTTCGGTGTGCTGCGCCCTGCACTGCGCGCGATCACCGGCCAGAACAAGAAGAACGACGAACAGGCATTGGAGCCGCATACCGCGGACGTGCAGCTGGTCGATGACGATGGCATGCCGCTGCCGGCGCTGGGCGCCGACCGGGCCAGCCTGGGCGGGCCGGATGCGCTGGCCCTGCCGGTGGATTCATATGAGGAACGACTGCGGATGGCGCGTGAAGCCGTGAAGACCGACTCCAAGCGCGTGGCCCAGGTGGTCAAGGGTTGGGTGGCCAATGACTGAGGCACCACTGACCGGCGTGCAGCGCGCCGCCGTACTGTTGCTTTCGCTGGGTGAGCTGGATGCGGCCGAAGTGCTGCGCCACATGGAACCCAAGGAAGTGCAGAAAATCGGCATCGCCATGGCCACCATGACCGACATCACCCGCGAGCAGGTGGAACGGGTGATGGACCAGTTCGGCCAGGAGCTCGGCTCGAAGACCTCGCTGGGCGTTGGCTCGGACGACTACATCCGCAACATGCTGGTGCAGGCGCTGGGCAGCGAGAAGGCCGGCAACCTGATCGACCGCATCCTGCTCGGCCGCAACACCACCGGCCTGGACGCACTGAAGTGGATGGACCCGCGCGCGGTGGCCGACCTGGTGCGCAACGAGCACCCGCAGATCATCGCCATCGTGATGGCGCACCTGGAAACCGACCAGGCCGCCGACGCGCTGAAGCTGCTGCCCGACCGCACGCGCGTGGACGTGCTGCTGCGCATCGCCACCCTCGATGGCATTCCGCCGAACGCGCTCAATGAGCTCAACGAGATCATGGAGCGCCAGTTCGCCGGCAACCAGAACCTGAAGTCGTCCAACATCGGCGGCGTGCAGTGCGCGGCCAATATCCTGAACTTCATGGACAGCGGCCAGGACCAGGCGATCCTGGGCGAGATCGCCCGTATCGACGCGCCGTTGAGCAACCGCATCCAGGACCTGATGTTCGTGTTCGACGACCTGGTCGACCTCGACGATCGCGAGATGCAGCTGGTGCTGCGCGAAGTGAGCGGCGAGCGCCTGGGCCTGGCACTGCGCGGTGCCGACATCAAGGTGCGCGACAAGATCACCCGCAACATGTCGCAGCGCGCGGCCGAAATCCTGCTGGAAGACATGGAAGCCCGCGGCCCGGTGCGCCTGTCCGACGTGGAAGGCGCGCAGCGCGAGATCCTGGCCATCGTCAAGCGCATGGCCGATGAAGGCACCGTCACCATCGGTGGCAGCGCGGAGGCCATGCTGTGAGCAACGTCGTGCGCTGGCTTGCCCCGGACCTGCTGGCCCAGCCCGAACCGGTGCTGGATCAGGCGGATGCGTTCGAACTCACCGAGCCGGACCCGGAACACGAGCCGGAGCCGCCGCTGCAGCTGCCGACCCTGGAGGAAATCCAGGCCATCCAGGACAGCGCCGAGAAGGAAGGTTTCCAGCACGGCCATGCCGAAGGCTATGGCCAGGGCCAGGCCGAAGTGCGTCGCCTCGCTGCGCAGATCGAAGGCATCCTCGACAACTTCAGCCGACCACTGGTGCGGCTGGAGAACGAAGTGGTCGGCGCACTGGGTGAGCTGGCGGTGCGCATCGCCGGTGCGCTGGTCGGCCGCGCCTATGAAGCCGACCCGGCACTGCTGGCACAGCTGGTCGGTGAGGCCATCGACGCGGTGGGTGGCAGCACCCGGGAAGTGGAAGTGCGACTGCACCCGGACGACATCGCCGCCCTCGCCCCGCTGTTGAACCTGCCGCCACAACAGCGCCTGGTGCCAGACACCAGCCTCAGCCGCGGCGATCTTCGCGTGCACGCCGAAGCCGTGCGCATCGACGGCACCCTGGAAGCCCGCCTGCGCGGCGCGCTGGACGCGGTGATCCGCCAGACCGGAGCCAATGCATGAACCCCGATCAGCAGCCGACGCCGCCACCGGCCGACTGGGCCATGGCCCGCAACCTGCGCCTGGCCCGTCGCCTCGATGGCCTGCGTGTGGATACCGCCCATGGCCGCGGCCTGATCCGCGAAGGCGTACTGCGTCGCGCGGTCGGCCTGACCCTGGAAGCGGTCGGCTGCGAGGCGCCGCTCGGCGCCAGCTGCAAGGTGGAAGTGGTCGATGGTGGCTGGGTCGATGCCGAAGTGGTCGGCTTCGCCGGCGAGCGCACCTACCTGATGCCCAGCGCCGAACTGCACGGCCTTCTGCCCAATGCCCGGGTGGTGCCGTCCGCGCGCCGTGGCGGCGTGGAAGTGGGCGAAGGCCTGCTCGGCCGCGTCATCGACAGCGATGGCGTGCCGCTGGATGGCAAGGGCCCGATCCGCGCCGAAGGCCACGTCGGCATGGCCGGCGTGTCGATCAATCCGTTGGCGCGTGAACCGATCACCCAGCCGCTGGACGTGGGCGTGCGCGCGATCAACGCGCTGCTGCCGATCGGCCGCGGCCAGCGCGTCGGCCTGTTCGCCGGTTCCGGCGTCGGCAAGTCGACGCTGCTGGGCATGATGACCCGCTATACCGCCGCGGACGTGATCGTGGTCGGCCTGATCGGTGAACGTGGCCGCGAAGTACGCGACTTCGTCGAGACCACGCTGGGCGAGGAAGGGCTGCGCCGCGCCGTGGTGGTGGCCAGTCCCGCCGACCGGCCGCCGCTGGCGCGCCTACATGGTGCCTATCGCGCTACCGCCATCGCCGAATGGTTCCGCGACCAGGGCCTGAACGTGCTGCTGCTGATGGACTCGCTGACCCGCTTCGCCCAGGCCCAGCGCGAGATCGGCCTGTCGGTGGGCGAACCGCCGACCACCCGCGGCTATCCGCCGTCGGTGTTCGCCAAGCTGCCGGCGCTGGTCGAGCGTGCCGGCAATGGTGCCAAGGGCCGTGGCTCGATCACTGCGTTCTACACGGTGCTGACCGAAGGCGACGATCCGCAGGATCCAATCGCCGATGCAGCGCGCGCGATCCTCGACGGCCACATCCTGCTGTCGCGGCGCGTGGCCGACAGTGGCCTGTACCCGGCCATCGACGTTGAATCGTCGGTCAGCCGCGTGGTCACGGAAATCGCCGACGAGCCGTGGCGCCTGCGCATCCGCAAGCTGAAGCGGCTGGTCTCGGCCTATTCGGCCAACCGCGACCTGATCGCCATCGGTGCCTACCAGCGCGGCAACGACGCGGCCACCGACGAAGCCCTGGAACGCTGGCCGGAAATCATGGAGTTCCTCGGCCAGGACGTCGCCAAGGCCGCAGATCTCCCGCACAGCCAGGCGGCACTGCAGCGCCTGGTGGAACAAGAGAGTTAAGCCATGAACCAGTCCAAGCGCATCGATCCCCTGCTCAAGCGGGCCCAGGAACACGAGGACGCAGTCGCCCGCGATCTGGCCGAACGCCAGCGCGTGCTCGATACCCATCTATCGCGACTGGACGAACTGCGCCGCTATGCCGAGGAATATGCGAACGCGCAGATGGCAGCGACCAGCCCGGCGCAGCTGCTGAACCGGCGCGCGTTCCTCGACCGTCTCGACAGTGCGGTGGAGCAGCAGCAGGCCACGGTCAACGGCAACCGCGAAAAGGTGGAAGCCGAGCGCGCCCGCCTGATCCTGGCCAGCCGTGACAAAGCTGTGCTGGAACAGCTGGCCGCCAGCTACCGCGCACAGGAAAAGGTGGTGACGGACCGCCGCGACCAGCGCGAGATGGACGACATTGGCGCGCGTCGCGCCCGCCTGGTGCAGGCCGAAGATCAGGACGGCGCCGAGCAGGGGGGCCGCTCGTGATGCCCGCGCCATTGGCCAGCAGCGCCAACGCGCAGCCACAGCATTCCGGCAGCAGCGCACCCCGCGCGCCACGCGGTGATGGCAACAAGGGGTTCAGCCAACTGCTGCAGGGTGGCTCGCCGGGTGCCGATGCACCCTCGAAACCCTCGAACTCGCCTATGCCGTCCACGCAGGGACCGGCATCGGACAGCACTGGCCAGGCCGGCGCCGAGCGCAGGCCGGACAGCACTGCCGTCCCCGAAGAGACCGCCGCCACGGTGCCCACAGCACCGGCCAAGCCGGTTGCCGAAAAGGACACCCCGGCGGCGACCGAGGAAGCCCCTTGGCCGCCACTCGGCCTGGCCGGGCTGGTGCTGGCGGTACCCGCGCCTGCCGATCCTGCCGCCGCTCTGCCAACAGTGGCCGCAACGGCTACCGACGCAGACGGCAACGCACTACCCGCCCCCGCCGCACTGCCGGCCGTCGCAGCCCTGCCATCCACAGCGGCGGCTGCCACATCGTCCACCACCAGCAGCGGCACCGACCAGACAGCCACGCTGCCGTTGTCTGAACTGGTGCTGCCCGGCAAGCGCATCGAACGTGGCGAAGACAGCGACGCACCCCTCATCGGCGACCGTGCCGCAGCGCCGCTGCTGCATGCGCCGGGCAATGCGGCCGTGCAGGATCTGAAGGCCGCGCTGGCCACCGGCAATGCCATCTTCAATGGCGAGCCGACGCCGAAGCCGGTGCTCGGTGACGATGGTTTCGACCAGGCCATCGGCGCGCGCCTGGGCTGGCTGGCCGACCAGAAGATCGGCCACGCCCACATCCGGTTGAGCCCGGACGACATGGGCCCGGTCGATGTGCGCCTGCAGTTGAACGGCGACAAGGTGCATGCCAGCTTCAGCAGCCCACACGTGGATGTGCGCCAGGCACTGGAAAGTAGCCTGCCGCGCCTGCGCGAACTCCTCGGCGAGCAGGGCTTCCAGCTGGCTCATGCTGATGTTGGTCATCAGGCGCCCGGTGGTGACGGCAATGCGTCAGGCCAGGCCAGTGGCGGCGGCATCGCGGGTGACGGAGAACCGTCGCCGGGCGAGGCCAGCGTGTCGTCCGCGCAGTTGATCCGCCAGCGCGGGTTGCTGGACGCGTACGCCTAACAAGCGTGCCAACCAAGGTTGGCACCCACCAGAGCGGGACGGTTGGCACCCACCAGGGCACCGGGGCAATAGAGCAGCAGCTACCCGTATCGCGTTGGTGGGTGCGGAGCTTGCTCCGCACGGCCCTACCGGCACCCCGACGGAATTCCGTCGCACCCCTCTGCCCCGGCTCCGGCACACCCCTTGCATATCCCGGTGAAGCAACCCTCAGGAGCTTCACCCCGTGGCCGCAGCCGCTGACAAAACCAAGAAGACCGCCGAGAAGGACAAGGCCGCCAAGCCGCGCAGTCCGATCCTGATCACCGCACTGGTGGCCGTGCTCGCTGCCGCTGCCGCCGGTGGCGGCGTCTGGTTCTTCACCCAGTCCAAGCACGAAGAGAAGACCGCGCAGGCCCCGAAGAAGGCCAGTACTCCGGCACCGGCGCAGTACTTCGCGCTGGACCCGGCGTTCGTGGTCAATCTCAACGGCCCGGTCGACGGCCCGCGCTACCTGCAGCTGGAAGTGCAGCTGATGACCCGCGACCCAGCCGCACTGGAAGCGATCAAGACGCATGCGCCAGCCATTCGCGCACGCCTGCTGATGCTGTTCTCGCAGGTCAGCCCCGACCAGATCGCCGACATCGCCGGCAAGCAGAAGCTGCAGGCCGCTTCGCTGGCCGAAGTGCAGAAAGTGCTCAAGGCCGAGACCGGCAGCAACGGCGCCGACGATCTGCTGTTCACCAGCTTCGTGACCCAGTAAGGGCCCACCGATGAATGATCTGCTGTCCCAGGACGAGATCGATGCCCTGCTCCACGGCGTGGACAGTGGCGCGGTCGAGACCGATGCGGAACCGCCGTCAGGAGAAGCACGTTCGTACGACTTCGCCAGCCAGGACCGCATCATCCGCGGTCGCATGCCGACCCTGGAAATGGTCCACGAGCGCTTCGCGCGCCTGTGGCGGATCGGCCTGTTCAACCTGATCCGCCGTTCGGCCGAACTGTCGGTGCGCGGCATCGAACTGATCAAGTTCAACGACTACATGCACTCGCTGTATGTGCCGACCAACCTGAACCTGATCCGCTTCAAGCCGCTGCGCGGTACCGGCCTGATCGTGTTCGAACCGACCCTGGTGTTCGCCATCGTCGACAACTTCTTCGGCGGCGACGGGCGCTACCCCACCCGCATCGAAGGCCGCGAGTTCACCGCCACCGAAATGCGGGTGATCCACCTGCTGCTGAAGCAGACCTTCGCCGACCTGCGCGAGGCCTGGGCACCGGTGATGGACGTCGACTTCGAGTACATCAACTCGGAGATCAACCCGCACTTCGCCAACATCGTGACGCCGCGCGAGTACGTGGTGGTGTGCCGGCTGCACGTCGAGCTCGACGGCGGTGGCGGCGACATCCACGTCACCCTGCCGTATTCGATGCTGGAGCCGATCCGCGAGCTGCTCGACGCTGGCATCCAGAGCGACCGCAATGATCGCGACGAAAGCTGGGGCCAGACCCTGCGCGAACAGCTCAACATCGCCGAGGTGACCCTGTCCAGCGTACTGGCCAGCAAGCGCATGACCCTGCGTGACCTGACCCAGCTGAAGGTCGGCGACATCCTGCCGATCGAGCTCAGCCCGCAGGTGCCGCTGTGCGTGGAGAACATCCCGGTGTTCACCGGCGAGTTCGGCATCGCCAACGGCATGAACGCCGTGAAGATCACCGCTACCCATCCGCCGGGCACCCGCCCGCGCGCACCCGTCATCCAGGAAGACCCGCAATGAACGATATCGACGCCCTCGAACCGACCCCGGCCCAGTTCGGCACCCTGCAGGCCGAAGAAGGGGCCGGCGCCGACCTCAACCTGGACGTGATCCTCGACGTGCCGGTGACCCTGTCGCTGGAAGTCGGTCGCGCCCGCCTGCCGATCCGCAACCTGCTGCAGCTCAACCAGGGCTCGGTGGTGGAACTGGAACGCGGCGCCGGCGAATCTCTGGATGTGTTCGTCAACGGCACCCTGATCGCCCACGGCGAGGTGGTGGTGATCAACGACCGCTTCGGCGTTCGCCTGACCGACGTGGTCAGCCCGAGCGAGCGGATCCGGAGACTGCGTTGAGCCTGCTGGCCTCCACACTGCTGGCGGTCGGCAAGACCGCCGCTCCGGTCGGCCCGCAGATCGGCCAGCACGCAGCCGCCGCACCGAGCCTGTTCGGTGCGGTGCTGGCGCTGCTGGCAGTGCTGGCGCTGGTCATCGGCCTCGGCTGGCTGCTAAAGCGCCTGCCCGGCAGCGGCTTCCGCCCGGCCGACGGCATGAAGGTGGTGGCCAGCCTGAGTGTCGGTGCCAAGGAGCGCGTGGTGGTGGTCGAGGTCAACGGCCAGCAGCTGCTGCTGGGCGTCACCGCTGGCGGCATCAACACCCTGCACACCCTGCCCGAACCGCTGCCGCCGCCCGCGCCGGTGCGCGTGCCGGACTTCAAGAACCTGCCGAATTTCGCCCAGCTGCTGCAGCAGCGGCTGCGCAAGGATCCCTGACATGCGTGTCACCCGTACCCGTCTTGCCACCCTGATGCCGTGGCTGCTGATGCTCGCCATGTGCCTGATGCCGGCGCTGGCCTTCGCCGCACCCGGTGCCCCGACCACGCCGCTGCCGGACATCAATGTCGGCAAGATCGGCGGTGCTCCGGTCAGCCTGCCGCTGCAGACCCTGCTGCTGATGACGGCGATCACCCTGATCCCGTCGATGCTGCTGGTGCTGACCTCGTTCACCCGCATCATCATCGTGCTGGGCCTGCTGCGCCAGGCGCTGGGCACCGGGCAGACGCCGTCCAACCAGGTGCTGCTGGGCCTGGCACTGTTCCTCACCGCAATGATCATGCTGCCGACCTGGGACAAGGCCTGGAGCACCGGCATGGCGCCGTACCTCAACGGCGAGATCGACTTCCAGACCGCCTGGACGCTGACCACCACGCCGCTGCGCGGCTTCATGCTGGCGCAGATCCGCGAGACCGACCTGATGACCTTTGCCGGCATCGCCGGGCATGGCACCTACGCCAGCCCCGATGCGATCCCGTTCCCGGTTCTGGTCGCCTCGTTCGTTACCAGCGAGCTGAAGACCGCCTTCGAAATCGGCTTCCTGATCTTCATCCCGTTCGTGATCATCGACCTGGTGGTGGCCAGCGTGCTGATGTCGATGGGCATGATGATGCTGTCGCCGATGCTGGTGTCGGCACCGTTCAAGATCCTGCTGTTCGTGCTGGTGGATGGCTGGGTGCTGACCGTCGGTACCTTGGCGGCGAGCTTCAATCCGGCGTGATCGAGAGGCAGTCGAGCATGGCTCGACTCTACAGAAGCACAGTCGAGCATGGCTCGACGCTACATGAGCAGATGGAACCCGAATGACTCCCGAACTTGCCCTGACCGAACTGCGTGGCGGCCTGATCACCGTGTTGTGGGTGGCCGGCCCGCTGCTGCTCACCGTGCTGGTGGTCGGTGTGGTGGTGGGCGTGGTGCAGGCCGCGACCCAGCTCAATGAGCCGACCATCGCCTTCGTTGCCAAGGCGGCGGCGCTGACCGCAGTGCTGTTCGCGCTGGGCAGCCTGCTGATCGGCCACCTGGTGGAGTTCACCACGCTGCTGTTCCAGCGCATTCCACACCTGATCGGCTAGGACACGCGCCTCGATGGACGCCGCCACCCAGATGGCTGCCGACGGCCTGCAGGCCTTCGGCATGATCGGCACCGTGCTGTGGACCATGCTGCGCATCGGCGCAGTGGCCATGGCCATGCCGATGGTCGGTACCCGTGCCGTACCCGCGCGGGTGCGCGTGGTGCTGGCTGGCACCCTGGCCATCGCACTGGCGCCGCTGCTGCCGCCGGTACCGGACTGGACCGGTTTCGATGCCGCCACGGTGCTGACCATCGCCCGTGAACTGGCCATCGGCGTATCCATCGGCTTCCTGCTTCGGCTGGTGTTCGAGGCCGGCGCGATGGCCGGCGAACTGATCGCCCAGGGCACCGGCCTGGCCTTCGCGCAGATGAGTGACCCATTGCGTGGCGGCACCTCCGGCGTGATCGGCCAGTGGTTCTATCTGCTGTTCGGCCTGCTGTTCTTCACCGCCAACGGGCACCTGGCGCTGATCTCGCTGGTGGTGGACAGCTACCGGGCGCTGCCGATCGGCGCCCCGCTGCCGGACCCGCACGCCTTCTTCAGCATCGCCCCAACCTTCCTGCTGACCGTACTGCGCGGCGCATTGACCCTGGCGATCCCGCTGACCGTGGCAATGCTGGCGGTGAACCTGGCGTTCGGCGTCCTGGCCCGTGCGGCCCCAGCGCTGAACCCGATCCAGCTCGGCCTGCCAGTGTCGCTGCTGCTGGGCCTGTTCCTGCTGGCGCTGCTGGCCGGGGAAATGGGTCCGCCGGTACAGCGCCTGTTCGATGCCGCCTTCCAGGCTGCGGACACGGTCACACACTGACCGGATCATCACGTTTTACTGCTTGCCCTTCCCCCGGGTCTGCGCGTTAGAGTGAATACGCGGCAACCGGGGGGATGCCGCACGTGGCCGGCGCCGTGCGTCGGCCTGCCTCATGCATGCCCCACCGTGGTTTCCGTCGACAGGCAGGTCCGGGAGACTGACGAATGCTGGTAGGCACGTACAACCCGTGGCTGGTGGCGATCTCGCTGCTGGTTGCCGTGATGGCTTCGTACACCGCGCTGGCGATGGCCGGGCGCACGGTCACTGCACCCGGCAAGGGCGCGGCGTGGTGGTGGCGCCTCGGTGGTGGCTTCGCCATGGGCCTGGGTATCTGGTCGATGCACTTCATCGGCATGCTCGCCTTCGACCTGCCCATTCCGCTCGGCTACGACCTGCCCATCACCCTGCTTTCCCTCGCATTGGCGATCGCCTCATCGGTGTTCGCGCTATGGCTGGTTTCGCTGCGTACCCTGCCCCACCCACGGCTGGCCGGTGGCGCGCTGCTGATGGGCACCGGCATTGCCGGCATGCATTACGTTGGCATGGCCGCAATGCGCATGCAGCCGGGCATCGACTACGACCCGGGCTGGCTGCTTTTTTCGCTGATGGTGGCGGTGGCCGCCTCGTGGACGGCGCTGTACGTGGCGTTCCGCCTGCGCGCGCAGCGCACCCGTGTCGGCGACCGGCTCGCGGCTGCCGGCCTGCTCGGGCTGGCCATCGTCGGCATGCACTACACCGGCATGGCCGCCGCGCGCTTTCCGGAAGGCAGCATCTGCGGCGCAGCCGTCGGCGATGGGCTGCAGAGCGAATGGCTGGCCATGCTGGTGGTGGTGCTGACCGTCGCCATCCTGGCCGTGGTGCTGGTGGTCTCCTGGCTGGACCAGCGGGTGGAGGCGCAGCTGCTGCGCCTGCGCAATTCCCTGTTGAGTACCTCACTGACCGACGCACAGCAGGAACTGACCCAGGCCGCACTGCACGACCCGCTTACCCGCCTGCCCAACCGCCTGCTGCTGCAGCGTCGCATCGTGCAGGCGCTGGCCGAGGCCGAACAGGGCGGCAGCCGCTTCGCGGTGATGTTCATGGACCTGGATGGCTTCAAGCAGGTCAACGATGCCTACGGCCACCAGGCCGGCGATGCACTGTTGGTTGCGGTGGCCGAACGCACGCGCCAGCTGCTTCGGCCCAACGACATGCTGGCCCGTCTGGGCGGTGACGAATTCGTGCTGGTGGTGCGCATCGAGCACGACGAGGACCTGCCGACTCTGGCCCGGCGCATCCTGCAGGCGGTCGGCAGCGGGCCGTTGCTGGCCGACAACGAACTGCAGGTGACCGCCAGCATCGGCGTGGCGATCTGTCCGGATCACGCTGCCAGCGAGCGGCAGCTGATGGCCTTTGCCGATGCAGCGATGTACCAGGCCAAGGAATCCGGACGCAACGCCTTCGTACTGTTCGCCGACTGGATGAATGACAGCGCCGAACAACAGTTCCGGCTGCTGGCCGACCTGCGCCGGGCCATCGGCAGCGAGCAGCTGTTCCTGCACTACCAGCCGAAGATCCAGGTAGCCACGCAGAAGGTGGCCGGTGCCGAAGCGCTGATCCGCTGGCGCCATCCGGAGCATGGCCTGATCCCGCCGGACCGCTTCATCCGGCTGGCCGAACGCAGCGGTGCGATCAATGAGATCGGGCGCTGGGCGCTGGACCAGGCCTGCCAGCAGCTGCGCCGCTGGCACGATGCCGGCCACGAGGGCTGGTCGATGTCGGTGAACCTGTCGCCGGTGCAGTTCAGTTCGCCGCACCTGCTGCAGGATGTGCGTGAAGTGATCGAACGCCACGACATTGCCCCACGCCACCTGGTGCTGGAGATCACCGAAAGCACGGTGATGCGCGATACCGATACCAGCCTGCGCCTGCTGCAGGCGCTGTCGGCACTGGGCGTGGGCATCTCCATCGATGACTTCGGCACCGGCTATTCCAGCCTGCTGTACCTGAAGCGGTTGCCGGCCACCGAAATCAAGATCGACCACGCCTTCGTACGCGACCTGGAGCACAGCGCCGAGGACGTGGTGATCGTCTCGGCGATCGTGGCGCTGGGCCACGCGCTGGACATGGACATCGTGGCCGAAGGCGTGGAAACCGCCGCGCAGCGCGCCTACCTGGAGCGGCTGGGCTGCGATTACCTGCAGGGCTACCTGCTCGGCCGCCCGGTGGATGCCGCCCGCTTCATGCAGCTGCATGACCTGCCCCGGCCTCGGGTGGAACTGGCGCAGAGCCCGCCGACGCAGCACCCGCCGGGGTAAATCCAGGCTGCGCTCCCACCTGCACCTGCTCTGGTAGATGCCAACCTTGGTTGGCACATGAACCCATAACGGAACGGTTCTTGCACGCACCCCGGCATCCCCTGCCGCAGTGCCCGTGATGTCCGAGAACGAATCCGCCGGCGAAAAGACCGAACAACCTACCGAAAAACGCCTGCGCGACGCCCGTGAACAGGGCAACCTGCCGCGCTCGCGCGAGCTCGGAACGGCCGCCGTGTTCGGCGCCGGCGTGCTGGCGGTGATGGCCATGAGCAGCTCGATCGGCCGCGGTGCAAGCGCCTGGATGAAGCATGCACTCAGCCCGGAACAGAGCCTGCGGCAGAACCCGAAGGAACTGTTCGGCCACTTCGGCGACCTGCTGCTGCAGTTCATGCTGGTGATCGCGCCGCTGGTGCTGGTCTGCCTGCTGGCCAGCTTCGTCGCCCCGCTGGTGATGGGCGGCCTGCGCTGGTCGCAGAAGGCGATGATGCCCGACTTCAACCGCATGAACCCGATGAGCGGGCTCAAGCGCCTGTATGGCCCGGAAGCCATCGCCGAGTTCACCAAGTCGTTGTTGCGCGTGGCTTTTGTCGGCGTTGCCGCCGGGCTGGTGGTGTGGACCGGCTTCGACACCCTGCGCGGGCTGATCCACCACCCGCTGGAGACCGCCATCACCGACGGCCTCGGCTTCACCCTGCGCCTGCTGCTGGCCACCGCCGGCGCGATGCTGGTGCTGGCGGCCATCGACGCCCCGTACCAGCGCTGGAACTGGATGCGCAAGCTGAAGATGACCCGTGAAGAGCTGCGTCGCGAAATGAAGGAAAGCGAGGGCAGCCCGGAGGTAAAGGGCCGAATCCGCCAGCTGCAGCAGCAGATGGCCAACCGCCGGATGATGGAGGCGGTGCCCACTGCCGACGTGGTGGTGGTCAACCCCACCCACTACGCGGTCGCCCTTAAGTACGAGGGCGGCGCCATGAACGCCCCCACCGTGGTCGCCCTGGGTGTGGATGAGACCGCCCTGCGCATCCGTGAAGTGGCCGACGGCAACAAGGTGGCGATCGTCTCCGCCCCGCCTTTGGCACGCGCCTTGTATCGGGAAGGCCAACTCGGAAAGGAAATCCCCGTGAGACTGTATTCGGCCGTCGCCCAGGTCCTGTCCTACGTCTACCAGCTGCGCGCCTGGCGCACTGGCCCGATGCCGGACGCCCCGCACATCCAGGTGGATGAATTCGGCAAGGGAGGCCGCCCGTGAGCGCCCAGCCCTCCACCGGTTTCAACACCCGCCGCGCGCTGGAAATGATCCGCCAGGGCCTTGGCGCACCGCTGATCGTGCTGGCCCTGCTGGCCATGGTCGTGGTGCCGCTGGCCGCGCCGGTGCTCGATGCCCTGTTCACCTTCAACATCGCCATCTCGCTGATGGTGCTGCTGGCGGTGGTCTACGTGAAGCGCCCACTGGATTTCACAATCTTCCCGATCGTGCTGCTGATCACCACCATGCTGCGGCTGGCGCTGAACGTCGCCTCCACCCGCGTGATCCTGCTGAACGGCCAGAACGGCCATGACGCCGCGGGCAAGGTCATCGCCGCCTTCGGCGAGTTCGTGATCGGCGGTAACTACGCGGTCGGCATCGTGGTGTTCGCGATCCTGACCATCATCAACTTCGTGGTCATCACCAAGGGCGCCGGCCGCGTCTCGGAAGTGACCGCGCGCTTCATCCTCGACGCGATGCCCGGCAAGCAGATGGCGATCGACGCCGACCTCAACGCCGGTTTGCTGACGCGTGAAGAAGCCAAGCTGCGCCGCGAGGAAGTCCGCGAGGAAGCCGATTTCTACGGCGCGATGGACGGTGCCAGCAAGTTCATCCGTGGTGATGCCATTGCCGGCATCCTGATCCTGTTCATCAACATGCTCGGCGGCCTGGCCGTAGGCGTGCTGCAGCATGGCATGCCGTTCGGCGATGCCGCTGCCACCTACACCCTGCTGTCGATTGGTGATGGCCTGGTGGCGCAGCTGCCGGCGCTGCTGGTCTCCAGCGCCGTGGCCATGCTGGTCACCCGTGCCTCGCGCTCGCAGGACATGGCCCAGGCCATGACCGGCCAGGTGTTCGGGCAGTACCGTGCGCTGGCGATCACCGCCGGCATCATCGGTGTGGTCGGCCTGGTGCCGGGCATGCCCAACGTCGCTTTCCTGACGCTGTCCGCGATCCTCGGCTTCATCGCCTGGAAGGTCTACCGAAAGGGCAAGGCCGCGGCCACCGATCCGGCAGCCGCAGGCAATGACGCTGCCGCGCTCAACGCACTCGGCCGCCCGGCCGCGCCGGCTCCGACTGCCGAACTGAGCTGGGACGAACTGCGCCCGGTCGATCCGCTGGGCCTGGAGGTCGGCTACCGGCTGATTCCGCTGGTGGACAGCAGCCAGGGCGGCGAACTGATGGCACGCATCAAGGGCGTGCGCCGCAAGCTGACCCAGGACGTCGGCTTCCTGATCCCGTCGGTGCACATCCGCGACAACCTGGAACTGCCGGCCAACGGCTACCGCGTGCTGGTGCACGGCGTACCGGTGGCCACCGCCGAGATCCACCCCGACCGCGAACTGGCGCTGGACCCGGGCAGCGCCCTCGGCGCACTGGAAGGCATCGCCGGCAAGGACCCCGCGTTCGGCCTGGACGCGACCTGGATCCAACCGCACCAGCGTGCCCAGGCTGAAACGCTGGGCTATACCGTGGTCGATCCAGCCACCGTGGTCGCCACCCACCTCTCGCACCTCATCCGCGAACACGCGCCGGAACTGCTCGGCCACGAGGAAGTGCAGCACCTGCTGGCCAACCTGGCCAAGAGCGCACCCAAGCTCGTCGAAGATCTGACGCCGAAGGCGCTGCCGCTGTCGGCGGTGGTGCGCGTGTTGCAGAACCTGCTGATCGAGCGCATTCCGATCCGCCAGCTGCGCAAGATCGCCGAAGCACTGGTCGAACACGCTCCGAACAGCCAGGACCCGGCCGTGCTGACTGCCGCCGTGCGCACCGCACTGGGTCGTTTCATCGTGCAGGAGATCGCCGGAATGTCGGCGGAGCTGCCGGTGTTCACGCTCAACCCACAATTGGAACGTGTCTTGCAGGAGTCCACGCAGGGCAACGGCGCCGCGCTGGAACCCGGACTCTCTGAGCGACTGCACCAGAGCCTGGCCGAATGCGTCAGCAAGCAGGAAGCCCGCAACGAGCCCGCGGTCGTGCTGGTACCTGGCCCGGTGCGTGCCGCGCTGGCCCGCCTGGTCCGCCACAGCGTTCCGTCGCTGTCGGTCCTGGCCTACAGCGAGGTGCCGGAGGACAAGCGCCTGAAGCTGGTCGGAACGATCAGCTGACGCCGCCCTCCGATGCGCCAGAAAACAGACACCACTTTCGAACCAACGCAACAGACAGATACCAAGGGGAACCCGCACCGTGCAGACCACCGACCACCCGAGTTCTCCGACCGCCACCCCGCCGTCTTCGTCCCGTGACCACAGCATGAAAATCAAACGATTCGTCGCCGCCGACATGCGCTCGGCCATGAACCTGGTGCGCAAGGAACATGGTCCTGACGCCGTGATCCTGTCCAACCGCCGGATCGAGGAAGGCATCGAGATCGTCGCCGCCGCCAACTACGACGAGAGCGCCGTGCAGCGTGCACTGGAAGCCTCGCGTCGTGACATCGCTCCGCCGCCGGCGCCGAAGCCGCGCACCGCCGCCGACGCGGTGATCGCCGCGGTCACCCGCCGCCGCAGCAATACCCCGGCACCGGAACCGGTGGCCGCAACCACCTCGGCCGTGGCTGCCCTCGCCCGCGCTGCGGTCGGCGCCACCGGCCGCACCCTGGACAGCGCCGACGAGATCGTGCCGACCCGCGGCAGCACCGGCTTCGCCGCCACCCTGGCACGCGCCGCCGTCAACGAACCGGCGCTGCCGGATCAGATCTTCGCTCCGTTCGCCGAAGCCATCGTCGCACCGGCGCCCAGCACCGCCGCACCGGCCAACCGCGCCCGCTTCCAGATCGACCCGCCGCACGAGACGCATCACGAAAGCGCGGCGTCGGCCGTGCAGCCGCCGCCGCTGCCGACCGCTGCCGTGACCGAAGCGCAACCCGGGATCGTCGCCAGCGAACCGGCACCGGTCGAAGCCAGCGACGAAACCGGCGCTGCCCCCGTGCTGGCCCCAGCCCCGGCACTGACCCTGGTGGCCCAGGACGACGCCGAGATCCGCCAGCTGCGCCAGGAAGTGGCCGGCATGCGCCATGTGATCGAGCGCGAGATGAACCGCTTCACCGACGAGCGCCTGCGCGGCTGCCCGGTGCGCGCCACCGCGCTGGACCTGATGGACGAGTATGGCTTCGATGCCGGCCTCGCCCGCGACGTGGCCATGCAGATCCCGCTGGAGACCGAGGCCCATCGAGGCCGCGGCCTGATGCTGGGGCTGATTTCGCGCAAGCTGCCGATCGCCCCGGTCGACCCGCTGGAAGAAGGTGGCGTGATCGCCCTGGTCGGCCCGACCGGCGCTGGCAAGACCACCACCATCGCCAAGCTGGCCTCGCGCTTCGCCGAGAAGCACGCGCCGCGTGACGTGGCCCTGGTCACCACCGACACCACCCGCATCGGTGCCCGCGAGCAGCTGTACGGCTACGGCCGCCAGCTCGGCATCGCGGTGCACGAGGCCAACAGCGGCACCGACCTGGACCAGCTGCTGGAACGCCTGAAGGACTACAAGCTGGTGCTGATCGACACCGCCGGCCTGGGCCCGCGCGACCGCGCCCTGGCCGCCCAGCTGCAGTGGCTGCGTGCCGCGCGCCAGGTCCGCACCCTGCTGGTGCTGCCGGCCAACACCAGCTTCGGCGACATGGACGAGGTGGTCCGCCGCTTCGGCGCCGCCAACCTGCAGGGCTTGGTACTGAGCAAGCTGGACGAGACCGGCCGCTTCGGCAACGCCCTGTCGGTGGCCGTGGATCATGCCCTGCCGATCACCTGGGTGACCGATGGCCAGGACGTCCCGGAGGACCTGCACCGGGCCAGTGCAGCCAATCTTGTACTTCGCCTTGAAGATTTGCGCCGCGCGGCCGATATGCCCTGCAACCCGGAGTTGAACCATGCCGTCGCGTGAGTACGCCAAGCTGACCAAGACCTTCCCGCTGTCGGCCACCCGCAGCGAGCCGCTCGGCCCTGTGCGCACCATTGCGGTCACTGGCGGCAAGGGCGGCGTGGGCAAGACGAATGTGTCGGCCAACCTGGCCGTGGCACTGGCTGGCATGGGCAAGCGCACGCTGCTGCTGGACGCCGACCTCGGCCTGGCCAACATCGACGTGATCCTGGGCCTGAACCCCACCTTTACACTGGCCGACCTGGTCGCCGGCCGCTGCACGCTGGATGACGTCATCGTCGAAGGCCCGAACGGCGTGCTGGTGGTCCCGGCCGCATCCGGCCGCCGCCACATGGCCGAGCTGGCCCCGGCCGAGCACGTTGGCCTGGTCAACGTGTTCTCCGAGCTGGAGCGCGAGCTGGACATCATGGTGGTGGACACTGCCGCGGGCATCACCGATGGCGTGCTGACCTTCTGCCAGGCCGCACAGGACACCGTGGTGGTGGTCTGTGACGAGCCGGCCTCGATCACCGACGCCTACGCACTGATCAAGGTGCTGTCGCGCGAGCGTGGCGTGGACCGCATCCAGGTGGTGGCCAACATGGTGCGCGACCCCAACGAGGGCCGCGTGCTGTACGAAAAGCTGACCCGCGTCTGCGAGAAGTTCCTTGCCGATGTCTCGCTGAACTACCTGGGCTGCGTGCCGCAGGACGATTGGCTGCGCCTGTCGGTGCAGCGCCAGCAGCCGGTGGTGAAGGCCTATCCGTCCAGCCCGGCGGCGCTGGCGATCACCGAGATCGCGCGCCGTACCGCGCGCTGGCAGGCGCCGACCGAACCGCGTGGCGGCGTCGAGTTCTTCCTCGAACGCATCCTCAAGCAGCGTGGGGTGACGGCATGAAAGGCGCAGCCCAGTACAGGGAAGTGCAGCGCTCGGCGGCGAACGAAGTCATCGCCCAGCATTCGGACCTGGTGCGGCGCATCGCCCACCACCTGGCCGCGCGCCTCCCGGCCAGCGTCGAGGTCGACGACCTGATCCAGGCCGGCATGATGGGCCTGATCGAAGCCTCGCGCAGCTATGACGCCGACCAGGGTGCTTCTTTCGAGACCTACGCCTCGATCCGCATCCGTGGTTCGATGATCGACGAGATCCGCCGTGGTGACTGGGTCCCGCGCTCGGTGCACCGCCGTGCACGTGATGCCGCCGCCACCATCCGCCGCCTGGAACAGAGCAGTGGCCGTGCCGCCAGCGCCACTGAAGTGGCCGCCGCGATGGAGATGCCGCTGCCCGAGTACCTGCGGCTGATGGAAGACGCTGCACGTGGCCAGGTGCTGAGCCTGGAATCGCGCATCGAGGACCAGGGCGAGCTGGACACCGTCGCCCAGGGCGGGCCGACCCCGCAGCAGGTACTGGAGCGCGGCGAGTTCGGTCGCGAGCTGGGCAAGGCCATCGGCCACCTGCCCGAGCGCGAACAACTGGTGCTCTCGCTGTACTACGAGCAGGAACTGAACCTGAAGGAGATCGGCGCGGTGCTCGGCGTGAGCGAGTCGCGGGTCTGCCAGATCCACGGCCAGGCGGTACTGCGCCTGCGTGGCCGGCTGAAGCTGTTCGAGGCTGCCGACGCAGGCCTCGAAGAATGAACATCCCCGAGGCGGCTGCCCCCGGCCGTCCGGAATGAACAACAAAGGAATTCTGCTTTGAACAAGAACATGCGCATCCTGATCGTCGACGACTTCTCGACCATGCGTCGAATCGTCAAGAACCTGCTGGGCGATCTGGGCTTCACCAATACCGCCGAAGCCGAGGACGGGCATGCCGCGCTGTCGCTGCTGCAGAGCCAGCCGTTCGATTTCGTGGTCACCGACTGGAACATGCCGGTGATGACCGGCATCGAGCTGCTCAAGGCGATCCGTGCCGATGCCAAGCTGAAGACCCTGCCGGTGCTGATGGTCACGGCAGAAGCCAAGCGCGAGCAGATCATCGAAGCCGCCCAGAGCGGTGTGAACGGCTACATCATCAAGCCGTTCACCGCGCAGACGCTGGAAGAGAAGCTCGGCAAGATCTTCGAACGCCTGGCGGCCAGCGTCTGATGGATACCACGGTCGACAAGAACGCCCTCGCCCTGCGCCTGCAGGAGGCTCTGGACGCGCTCGAATCCGGTGACGAGGCCGCCTGGCGGCAGCGCATCGACGGGCTGGTCGCGCTGCGCACGCAGCCGATGATGAGCGGCCTCTCGCGGCTGGCCCGCGAGCTGGGACAGGCGCTGGGCGAACTGCCGACCGTGCCGAGCGAAGCCGGCGAACTGGACGACGCCTGCGCGCGACTGGACCACGTGGTGGCGATGACCGAACAGGCCACGCACCGCACCCTGGACCTGGCCGAGGAATGCCGCAGCCTGACCGAACAGCTGCGCGCCGAAGGCCTGCAGCCGGGCCAGGACGCGCAGCTCGAGCGCATCCGCCACAACCTGACCGAGATCGCCCTGACCCAGAGCTACCAGGACCTGACCGGGCAGATCATCCGTCGCGTGGTCGGCATCGTCCGCCGCGTGCACGAAGGCTTCGGCGCGCTCGGCCTGCCGCCGGAACAGCATCGCACCGACCCGGAACTGGCCGGGCCGGCACTGAAGGGACTGGACCGCCACGCGGTCTCGCAGAACGACGCCGACGACCTGTTGTCGGATCTGGGGCTGTAAGCATGAGCGCGGTATCCGACGACATCACTGCCGATTTCATCATCGAGGCGCAGGAGATCCTGGATCGCCTCGGCGAACAGCTGGTGTCGCTGGAGCAGGCACCGCAGGACAGCGACCAGCTCAACGCGGTGTTCCGCGGCTACCACACGCTCAAGGGCGGCGCCGGCTTCCTCGGCGTCACCGCCATGGTAGAGCTGTGCCATGCCGCTGAAGAGGCGCTGGGCGCCGCACGTGCCGGCCAGGCCGTGCTGCAGGCCCACCACTTCGACGCGGCCCAGCAATCGCTGGACTACCTGCAGTCGATGCTGGACGCGGTTTCCTCCGGCACCGAGCCGGGCTATGCGCCGCCGGACCTGATCGCACAGTTCGACGTGCACGGCGGTGCCGTGGCTGCACCCGCCGCCGCAGCAGCACCCACCGCGGGTGGCAGCGACCTGATCACCGACGACGAATTCGAGGCTCTGCTCGACCAGCTGCATGGTGGCAACGCGCCGACCGCGGTCGCGCCAGCGAAGAAGGCCGACGACGGACTGATCAGCGAAGACGAGTTCGAAGCCCTGCTCGACCAGCTGCACGGTGGCGCGGCACCGGGCACCAAGCCTGCGGCCGTGGTGGCACCGGCACCGATCGCAGCGCCGCGCCCGGTCGCCGCACCGGCACCGGCGGCGAAGCCGGCCGCCAAGCCGCTGGCCGAGGCCGAACATACCGTGCGCGTGGACACCAAGCGCCTGGACGCGATCGTCAACCTGATCGGCGAACTGGTGCTGTCACGCAATCGGCTCAAGACCCTGCGTGCACGCCTGCGCGATGAAGAGCTGGACCGGGCCGTGTCCACTCTGGATATCGCCACCGCCCGCCTGCAGTCGGCAGTGATGCGCACCCGCATGCAGCCGGTGGGCAAGGTGTTCTCGCGCTTCCCCAAGGTTGCCCGCGACGTCGCCCGCTCGCTGAAGAAGGAAGTGGACCTGGAACTGATCGGCGCCGAGACCGAGCTCGACCGCAACCTGGTCGAAGCGCTGGCCGACCCGCTGGTGCACCTGGTCCGCAACGCCATCGACCATGGCGTGGAAATGCCCGACCTGCGCGAGGCACAGGGCAAGCCACGGATGGGCCATGTGCGCCTGTCGGCACAGCAGGAAGGCGACTACGTCAGCATCGAGGTGCAGGACGATGGCGCCGGCATCGACCCGGAAAAGCTGCGTGCCAAGGCGCGCGAGAAGGGCCTGATCGATCCGGAAGCCGCCGCCCGCCTGAGCAGCGAGGAGTGCCTGCACCTGGTGTTCCTGCCCGGCTTCTCGACCAAGCAGCAGGTCACCGACATCTCCGGTCGTGGCGTCGGCATGGACGTGGTGCAGTCACGCATCCGCGAACTGAGCGGCCAGATCCAGATCCAGTCGGAACTGGGCCGTGGCAGCCGCTTCCTGATCCGCGTGCCGCTGACCCTGGCGATCCTGCCGACCCTGCTGGTGCAGGCCGGCGAGGACGTCTATGCGCTGCCGCTGGCCCGCGTGATGGAAGTGCTGCACGCGCCGCGCACCTCGCTGGGCTGGTTCGATGGCCGTGCCGTGCTCGACCGCCGCTCGCACACGCTGCCGCTGGTCGATCTGCGCCAGTGGCTGGATGTGACGCCGGCCGCCTCGCCGCTGCTGACCATCGTGGTGCTGCAGGCTGGCGAAGCGCGCTTCGGGCTGGTCGTGGACCAGGTACGCGGGCGTGAGGAAGTGGTCATCAAGCCGCTGCCGAAAGCGCTGCGCGGCCTGCGCGGTTATGCCGGTGCAACCTTGATCGGCGATGGTCGCATGGCGCTGATCCTGGACGTGGACGGGCTGCGATGAACCCCGCCGGGCCATGCCCGGCGCCCCGAAAACTGTGACTACCGTCTGTACGCGATCTACCGGTGTCTCAAGTCCCATTCATACACGCCGATACCGGAACCATGGATAGACTCAGCCTCATTGGACTCTTTCTCGCCCTGGCCTCGCTGGTCGGCGGCAGCATCCTCAAGGGCGCCGGCCTGGCGTCGTTGTGGTCGCCTGCGGCGTTCGTGATCGTCATCGTCGGCACCGTCGCCGCGATCCTGCTGCACACCTCGCCGGCGGTGTTCAAGCATGCCTTCAAGATCGTGCGCTGGGTCGTGCGCCCGCCGCACAGCGATCGCCGCGAACTGATCCAGCAGATCGTCGAGTGGAGCAACATCGCCCGCCGCCAGGGCCTGCTGGGCCTGGAATCGCAGGTGGAAGCGCAGCAGGACCCATTCCTGCGCAAGGGCCTGCAGCTGCTGGTGGACGGCGTCGAGCCCGAATCGATGCGGCACATGCTGGAAATCGAACTGGGCAGCCAGGAACACCAGGACCAGGCCGGTGCCAAGGTCTTCGAAGCGATGGGCATCTATGCACCGACGCTGGGCATCATCGGTGCCGTGCTTGGCCTGATCGCGGTGATGAAGAACCTGGCCGACCCGAGCAAGCTTGGCCACGGCATCGCCGCAGCGTTCACCGCCACCATCTACGGCATCGCCTCGGCCAACCTGCTGTTCCTGCCGGTGGCCGCCAAGCTCAAGAGTGTGATCTCGCACAACACCCGCGACCGCGAAATGGTAATCGAAGGCCTGATCTCGATCGCCCAGGGCGAAAACCCGCGCAACATCGAAACCAACCTCTCCGGCTTCCTGCACTGACATGGCCCGCCGCAAGCACCACGAAGAACACGCCAACCACGAAGCATGGGCGATCCCCTATGCCGACCTGATGACGCTGCTGCTCGCCTTCTTCGTGGTCATGTACGCGATTTCCTCGGTGAACGAAGGCAAGTACCGGATCATGGCCGACGCGCTGACCGATGCCTTCGGGGGCGCGCCGCGCACGATCAATCCGGTACAGGTCGGCAACAAGCAGGTGCAGGGTGGCGGCTGGGACAGCCCTTCGGTGATCAAGTCCGGCACCAAGATCGGGCCCTCGGCGCCTGCGCCGTCGCACGACCCGACCCTGCTGCCGTCGATGGCCTCGCAGATGCGCATGCCTGTTTCGGTGCACAACCAGGAGCAGATCGCGCGCGCCGAGCGCCAGCTCAACAGCATCGCCGACCGCCTGACCGCCGCGCTCGCGCCGCTGATCGACCGCGGCATGATCAGCGTGCGCCGCACCGAGCTGTGGATCGAAGTCGAGATCAACAGCGACATCCTGTTCCCCACCGGCTCGGCGGCGCTGGACGTGCATGCGCGGCAGACCCTGGCCAGCCTGGCCGAGGTCCTGCGCGACGTACCCAACAGCGTGCGCGTGGAAGGCCACACCGACAACGTACCGATCGCCACCGCCACCTTCCCGTCGAACTGGGAACTGTCGGCCGGGCGCGCGGCCAGCGTGGTGCACCTGTTCGCCGACCAGGGCGTGCAGCCGTCGCGGCTGGCGATGGTCGGCTACGGCCAGTTCCGCCCGCGCGAAGAGAACGACAGCGCGCAGGGCCGCAACCGCAACCGCCGGGTGATGGTCATCATCCTGGCAGACACCTCGCACTCGGTGGACCCGCTCGGCCAGCGCCTGAACGCAGCCACCGGTGCCACCCGGAACACCGATACCGAACAAGCCGCGGCAACTCCGGCTACCGCCCCCACCTCCCCCATCGCACCGGTGAAGTTGCCGCCGGTGCCGGCTGGCAGCCGCGTCGGCGCCGCCGTTCCCCCGGCAATGAAGGAGTAATCCGATGCGCATCTGGGCAGTCGCCAACCAGAAGGGCGGAGTCGGCAAGACCACCACCACCCTCGCCCTCGGCCGCGGACTGGCCGCACTTGGCCATCGCGTGCTGTTGATCGACCTCGATCCGCACGCCTCGCTCAGCCGCGCGTTCGGCGTACCGGTGGACCCGCCGCCGGCTGGCGTGCTGGAGCTGTTCGGCGCCCCGCCCGCCGATCTTTCCAGCCTGTGCCATGCCAGCAGCATCCATGGCCTGGACTATGTCTGCGCACAGTCCGCGCTGGCCACGCTGGAACGCCGCAGCGCCAACCAGCCCGGCCTTGGCCTGGCACTGCAGAATGCGCTTGCGCGCCACCAGGGCCAGCACGACTACATCCTGCTGGACTGCGCGCCCACCCTCGGCCTGTTGATGATCAATGCGCTGGCCGCAGCCGATCGCCTGATCATCCCCACCCAGGCCGAGCCGCTGGCCCTGCATGGCCTGGACGGCATGGTCCGCACCGGCGAGATGGTCGAACGCTCGCGCCGCCGCCCGCTGCCGATCTCGATCCTGCCGACCCTGTTCGATCGACGCACCCGCGCCGGCAACGAGTCGCTGCGGACCATGCAGGACCGTCATGGCGCGCGCGTATGGGAAGACGCGATCCCGATCGATACCCGCATCAGCAATGCCGCCGGCCTGACCCTGCCGAGCGTTGGTGAGGATTACCCGGGCCGCGGCCTGGCCGCCTATCGCCGCGCGCTGAACTGGATCCTCGGCGAGGATGCCCGCGCCCTGGAGCAGGCCGCATGAACAGCACCGGTGTACTGGACGACTACCTGGACGAACTGCTGGGCGAAGCGATCGCCGCGGCACCACCGGCTGCACCGCCGCCGGCGAGCGACGAAGCGTCCCCGGCAATTGCAGCCGACGCCGAACGCGAGCCGACCTGGGATGACCTACCGGCCGAGGTGATCTACGAAACCGAGACCGTCGCCGCTGCGCCTGCCGTCGACAACGCCGCACTCGAAGCCGCCTTCGACGCGGCCGCAACGGCTGAGCGCGAACCCACCTGGGACGATCTGCCCGCCGAAGTGATCTACGAAACGGAGACTGTTGCTGCTGCAGCGGCAGAGGACGACGCAGCACTGGAGGCCGCCTTCGAGGCCGCCGCGATGCCTGTCGTCGCCCCCGAGCGCGAACCGACCTGGGATGACCTGCCTGACGAGGTGATCCACGAGACGGCCCCTGCTCCCGCCACCGCCAAGTCTGGCCCGGAACCTACATGGGACGACCTGCCGGACGAAGTGATCTACGAGACCGATCCGGCCGACAGCCATCGACTCGCCCACACCGACAGCCCCGGCCTGGAGGCCGCGTTCGAGGCCGCTGCCGGCGGCGAGGACGTTCCTGCGCCACCAGCGGCCGTGGTCGCAGCACCCGCTCCAGTTGCACACACCGGTGCCGCGCCGCCACCGCGCGTGGCCGTGGACGCGCCAGCAGGCAACCGCCCGAGCAGCTGGCAGGAGCTGCAGGCACAGGCACATCGGCCCGCCAGCAGCCCGCATCCGCAGAACCGACGCGCCGGCGAGCGCACCTCGCGCTGGCTGCGCCTGCGCTGCGGCACCCAGGCCTATGCACTGGAACTGCTGAAAGTGCAGGAAGTGGTGCTGCCAGTGCCGCTGCTGCCCTTGCGCGGCACTGCGCCGGCCATGCTGGGCATCATGAACCTGCGTGGCCAGGTGGTACCGGTGATGGACCTCGGCCTGCACCTGGGCGCCGCGGCCGCCGAAGACGACTCACAGACCCGCATCGTGGTGCTGGAAGAAGACGGCGAGACCATCGGCCTGCGCGTGTCGGCAGTGGAAGATGTCGCCAACCTCACCGACTCGCAGATCGAGCCGCCCGATACCGCGCGCATCTGCCAGATCTCCAACGACCTGTTCCGTGGCGTCGCCCGGGTCAGCCAGCGCCCGATGATCCTGCTGGATGCCACCCGGCTGTTGAGTTGAACGAAAAAAGGGGACGGAGGGGATTAAGTCGCAATCGACCAGGCTCTCCCGCAGCCACCCTCGGCAACGGCGACCACGCAGTGGGGACGTAAGGTATTGATCCAACGGATCAATGCCTTGCGTCCCCGACAGGCACCGCATCGGCGCAAAGCGCCGAGCCAGTTGCGACTTAATCCCCTCCGTCCCCTTTTCAACAGCGCCCGCATCGACGCACCGCGTCGATTCCCCTAAAGAACCCCACCGGGGTGCCGTTATGGATCACGGAACCGTTTGTCCGGAGCAACGATGAGCACTGTCGAACTGGGTGGGGATCTCGGCATCGAGAGCACCACCGAGCTCAAGAACCGCCTCGCCCCGCTGGTGGCGCAGGCAGGCGAGCTGACCCTGGATGCCAGCCAGGTCGCCCGCATCCACACGGCCGCCGTGCAGGTGCTGTGTGCGTTCGTGCAGGCCCGCCGCGAGGCAGGCCTCGGCACCGGCTTCCACGGTTGCACTGCAACCTTCCGTGACGCCGCGCGCCTGCTGGGCGTCACCCAGGCCCTGGGCCTGGACGTAACCCATGACAACCTGAAATCTGTGGAGAACGCTGCATGAGCGCACGTATCTTGGTGGTGGACGATTCGGCGTCAATGCGCCAGATGGTGTCCTTCGCCCTCACCTCGGCCGGTTTTGCCGTCGAAGAAGCTGAAGACGGCGCGGTCGCGCTCGGTCGCGCCAAGGGCCAGCGCTTCAATGCGGTAGTCACCGACGTCAACATGCCGAACATGGACGGCATCGCGCTGATCCGCGAACTGCGCCAGCTGCCGGACTACAAGTTCACGCCGCTGCTGATGCTGACCACCGAATCGGCCGCCGACAAGAAGTCCGAAGGCAAGGCCGCCGGTGCCACCGGCTGGCTGGTCAAGCCGTTCAATCCGGAACAGCTGGTCGCCACCGTGCAGAAAGTGCTGGGCTGATCGCCCGCCACCGCTCCCCCTCTTCGCTTCCGGACCACCACTGCCATGAGCATGGACCTGCAACGCTTCCACGCCACCTTCTTCGAGGAGAGCCGCGAAGGCCTCGACGCGATGGAGGCTGGCCTGCTGGCCCTGGAATCGGGGCAGCAGGACGCGGAGATCATCAATTCGGTGTTCCGCGCCGCCCACTCGATCAAGGGCGGCGCCGGCACCTTCGGCTTCGACGCGATCGCCGGCCTGACCCATGTGCTGGAAACGCTGCTCGATGAGCTGCGTGCCGGCAAGCGGGCGCTGGAAGGCCACGCCGTCGACGCCATGCTGTCCTCGGTGGACGTGCTGCGCGCCCTGCTGCGCGAAGCCGAACTCGGCCAGGCCGCCGATCCCGCCGCAGTTGCTGCGGTGAAGGCGCGCCTGGAGGCGGTTCTTTCCGGGGAGGCCGCAGCGAGCGCCCCCGCGGCCGCCGCAGCCAAGGTGGACGATACGCCGGAAGCCTGGCAGATCGGCTTCACCCCGGCGCCATCGCTGTTCATGAGCGGCAACGACCCGCTGCGCATCATCCGCGAACTGGAACATCTCGGTTCGCTGCAGGTCGCCGCGCGCATGGAACGCCTGCCCGGCTTCGCCCAGCTCGACCCGCTCGAGGCCCACCTGGCGTGGGACCTGGGTCTGGTCGGCAAGGTGCCGCGCAGCAAGATCGAAGACACCTTCGCCTGGGTGCTGGACGACTGCGAACTGGACATCCGTCCGGCTGCGCCGCCGAGCCTGGCCACCGAGGCACCTGCCACACCCGCCCCTTCCACACCGGCTGCCGTTGTACCGGCGGCACCCGCCGCCGCTGCCAGCAGCGCTGGCGGCCAGGAAGCCGAAACCTCGATCCGGGTCAGCGTCGACAAGGTCGATGCGCTGATCAACCTGGTCGGCGAACTGGTCATCACCCAGGCCATGCTCAAGCAGGTCTCGCACGCGCTGGACCCGGTCCACGCCGAGAGCCTGTTCGCCGGCCTGGACCAGCTTGAACGCAACACCCGCGACCTGCAGGAAGCGGTGATCGGCGTGCGCATGCTGCCGGTCGATGCGGTGTTCCGCCGCTTCCCGCGCCTGGTCCGCGACCTGTCCAGCCGCCTCGGCAAGCAGGTGCGCCTGCGCACCGTCGGCGAAGGCACCGAACTGGACAAGGGCCTGATCGAAAAGATCGCCGATCCGCTGGTGCACCTGGTGCGCAACTCGATCGACCACGGTCTGGAGATGCCCGACGTGCGACGTGATGCGGGCAAGGACGAGACCGGCACGATCACCCTGGCAGCCTCGCATCAGGGTGGCCATATCGTCATCGAAGTCAGCGACGACGGCCGCGGCCTGGACCGTGCCAAGATCCTGGCCAAGGCCACCGAACGCGGCCTGGCGGTGCCGGACAACCCGACCGATTCGCAGGTCTGGGACCTGATTTTCCAGCCGGGTTTCTCCACCGCCGATGCAGTCACCGACCTGTCCGGCCGTGGCGTCGGCATGGACGTGGTCCGCCGC
This sequence comes from Stenotrophomonas sp. 86428_Sma, assembly GCF_056481585.1. Taxonomy (NCBI): domain Bacteria; kingdom Pseudomonadati; phylum Pseudomonadota; class Gammaproteobacteria; order Lysobacterales; family Lysobacteraceae; genus Stenotrophomonas; species Stenotrophomonas sp. 86428_Sma. Next base: position 2,254,189 of record NZ_CM151156.1, on the reverse strand, counting down.
AACATCCAGGCACTGGGGGGCGAGGTCCAGATCGAAAGCAGCCTCGGCGCTGGCACCCGCACGCTGATCCGGCTGCCGCTGACCCTGGCCATCCTCGACGGCATGACCGTGGCAGTGGCCGGTGAAACCCTGATCCTGCCGCTGGCTTATGTGCTTGAGGCCCTGCAGCCGCAGGCCGAGGACATCCGCAGCATGGCCGGCGAAGGCCGCGTGCTGCGCGTGCGTGGCGAGTATCTGCCGATCCTGTCGCTGAGCGAGTACTACGGCTACGGCAACCGCGCACCGGGCAGCGAATCGCTGGTGGTGGTGGTTGAAGGTGATGGCCAGAAGATTGCGCTGGAAGTGGACGAGCTGGTCGGTCAGCAGCAGGTGGTGGTGAAGAACATCGAGAACAACTACCGCCGCATCGGCGGGGTATCCGGTGCCACCATCCTTGGCGATGGCCGCGTGGCCCTGATCGTCGACATCGGCGGTCTGGTGCGTTCGCTGCGGATGCCGCAGGCCGCCTGATCCACGTTGCATGCGTGCACTGAGCCGCCGCCCTTCGGGGCGGCGGTTTTCGTTTGCGCGCACGGCCACGATCTGACCGCGCTCGCTTCGCCAGGCATACCGTGAACTCCGTCTGCACGAAGGTTTCGGGCGCAACCTTGCCGTTCAAGCGAAAGCCCTGTCATGGCGCCACTTTCGCGCCGCCGTCCCTACGCAACCGAATGTGATCTGCGTCCATAAAGTCCATCCGAACTGCGCCGCTATTTCGCTTTGACGGCCGTCACCGAACCCCCACCGGGCACCACCGTTCGCTCTGCAACCACCCCCAGCCGACGCAACGACGCCGGCGCCCTGCCCACCTGGAGCACCCTGCATGAAGTGGTTCCACGATCTGCCCATCGCCCGCAAGCTGGCCGTGGGGTTCACCCTCACCACCTTGATGACCCTCGTCCTCGGCGCATTCGCACTGCTGCGGCTCAACGAGGCCAACAAGCAACTGGGCGAGATGGCCAGCAACGATATTCCCTCGGTGCAGCATCTCGGCGAGGCGCGCTCGCAACTCGGCGAGTTCCGCACCTACGAGCTGGCTCTGTTGAGCATGCTCGACCAGCCTGACAAGGTGGCCGACTACTACAAGCGCATGGACGGCACCGCCAAGGCCGTACATGACGAACTGGCTGCCTACTCGGCACTGCCGGCCCTGGCCAAGGAGCGCGAGCTGTACGCTGCGGCCAACGTACAGCTGGACCGCTACTTCGCTGCCAACAAGGCCATGCGCGAAGCCGTCGCGGCAGGCGACGGCACCTTGGCGCGGCAGATCTCCGACGAACAGTCGCGCCCGGCCCGCCGTGACCTGTTCGCTGCGATGAAGACCCTCGGCACCCATATCGCCGGCCTGATGGATGCCAAGATCGCCGATGCAAATGCCACCCACCGCGCCAGCATGATCGCCATCATCGGCTGCATCGTGCTGCTGTCGCTGGTGGCGGCCGCGCTGGCGACGATCATCTCGCGCGCCGTCACCGGCCCGCTCGGCAAGGCCGTGCACGCGATCCAGGCCGTTGCCCGTGGCGATCTCAGCGTCAGCACCCAGGCCACCAGCAAGGACGAAGCCGGCAAGATGCTGGCCGCCACTACCGAAATGACCGCGATGCTGCGCCGCTTCTCCGAGCAGACCCAGCTGATGGCGCAGATGCACGCCGGTCCAGACATCAGCCACCGCATTCCGGAAGACTTCCCGGGCGTCTATGGGCAGCTGGCCAGCGGTATCAACACGGTCATTTTCGAACATCTCGACGCGATCCGCGACGCCATCGACGTGCTCAACCAGTACGCCACCGGCAACCTCACCCCGGACGCACGCCGCCTGCCCGGCAGCCGCGCGATCCTGCACGAGTCGATGGATGCGGCCAAGGCCAGCCTGCTGGCCATCAACACGCAGATCCAGCAGCTGGCCAGTGCCGCCGCCGCAGGCGACTTCAGCCAGCGCGGTGATGCGCAGCGTTTCGATCACGATTTCCGCGTGATGATCGAGCAGCTCAACAGCATGATGCAGGTCGCCGACGGCAACCTCGGCCAGCTCTCGCAGCTGCTGCAGTCGATCGCCGCCGGCGACCTGACCGCGCGCATGGACGGCCAGTTCAACGGCGTGTTCGCACGCATGCGTGACGACGCCAACACCACCGTCACCCAGCTGACCCAGATCGTCGGCCAGATCCAGGCCAGCGCGTCCAGCATCACCCTCGCCGCTGGCGAGATCGCCTCAGGCAACAGCGACCTGTCGCGCCGTACCGAGCAGCAGGCCGCCAATCTGGAAGAAACCGCCGCGTCGATGGAGGAACTGACCTCCACCGTGCGCCAGAACGCCGAGCACGCCCGCCAGGCCAATCAGCTCGCCATCGGCGCACATGGCGTCGCCTCGCAGGGCGGTGAAGTGGTCGGCCAGGTGGTCACGACCATGTCGGCCATCGAAGCCTCGTCGAAGAAGATCGCTGAGATCATCTCGGTCATCGACGGAATCGCCTTCCAGACCAACATCCTGGCGTTGAATGCTGCAGTGGAAGCTGCCCGCGCAGGTGAACAGGGCCGTGGCTTCGCCGTGGTCGCCAGCGAAGTGCGCACCCTCGCCCAGCGCTCGGCTGCGGCCGCCAAGGAGATCAAGGGCCTGATCGACGACTCCGTCGGCAAGGTCGCCGAAGGCTCCAGCCTGGTGCACCAGGCCGGCAGCACCATGGGCGAGATCGTCGCCTCGGTGCAGCGCGTGACCGACATCATGGCCGAGATCTCCGCCGCCTCGCAGGAGCAGTCGGCCGGCATCGAGCAGGTCAACCAGACCGTGGTGCAGATGGACGAAACCACCCAGCAGAATGCGGCGCTGGTGGAAGAAGCCACCGCCGCTGCACGTGCAATGGAAGACCAGGCCGTGCAGCTGGGTGAAGCCGTGGCCCGCTTCCGGCTGGCATCACAGGGCACGACGGCCATCCCGGCACGCCCACTGGCGGCACCGGTACCGCGCCAGGTCGCAGCCGCCGCACCGGCCGCAAAGCCGGTCCCGGCGCGTACGCTGCGCACCGCGACGGCCCAGCCGGCGCTGGCCGCAGACGGCGACTGGCAGGAGTTCTGATGTACCCGGGGTCGGATCCCTTTCCTTCGGGAAAGGGATCCGACCCCTGACGCATGGAAAGTGATGCAATTCTCACTTCATAATCGGGCACAGTGGCCGATATCCCCATTGAGCCTCGCGCCAACGCGTGCTGGCGCCCGCCCCCGACCGTAGATTCCATGTCCGACGGCAACGACACTGCAGTGCATGATGTCCACGCGGCTGATGCCGCTGACGAACGTTTCCTGGTCCGTAATCCGCGCCAGCTGCGGCAGCTGTTGCGATCGCTGATCGACCAGCGATCACTGATCAATGCGCATATCGACGGCCGCGACCGCTCGTTCCCGACCGCGCTGCTTGAACTCGACGAGGACGACGACACCCTGCTGCTCGATGGCAGCCCGCAGGAGGCGTCCAACCGCGCCGCCGAACAGGCCGACCATCTGCTGTGCTTTGCCCAGCTCGAACGCGTGCTGGTACGGTTCCGCCTGCAGGCACTGCAGCGTGTGGACAACGACGGCCACGTCGCCTTCCGTGCCCCTCTGCCGATTGAACTGGTCCATCTGCAACGACGTGAGATGTACCGGCTGGAAACGCCAGTCACCGATTCGCCCCAGCTGCTGATCCCCGCCGGCGAGAGCCGTGCCGAAGCGCTCTCGATGCGGGTGGTGGACATCAGCGGCGGCGGCCTGGCGGTGGCCGTACCTACCGACTGCGCGGTGTTCAGCCTGCAGAAGCGCTACCCGGCGATGCTGTCGCTGCCCGACGGCCCCGACCTGGAGATCGAGCTGGTCGTCTGCAACCTGCTGCCGCAGCGCCAACCCAATGGCATCGAGATCAAGCGCGTGGGCATGCGCTTCGACATCCTGCCGCGTGGCGCCGACAGTGCCATCCAGCGCTACATCTTCCGCATCGACCGCCAGCGCAAGGCGCGCCGCAACGGCGAGCTGTAAGGCCTCCCGACCGGTAGTGCCGGCCGCTGGCCGGCAATGACCGTATCCACATTGTTGCCAGGTTGCCGGCCAGCGCCCGGCACTAGCGCTTCCCGTGTAGATCCACGCCATGCGCGGATGCCCCCATCTTCCCCGGTAGATCCACGCCATGCGTGGATGCCTTCCCCCGGCACCTAAAGTCCCCCGACGAGGGGCCGATATCGAGCCTGACACCGGGACTTCCGGCAGAACCAGGACCCCTCGATGAACGACAAGACCAGCTCCGCCGCCAGCGCCGGTGGCGAATTCCTCAGCTTCACCCTCGGTGCCGAGCACTACGGCGTGGACATCCTCAAGGTCCAGGAAATCCGCGGCTATGACGCGGTCACCCGGGTCCCGGATGCACCGGACTACATCAAGGGCGTGATCAACCTGCGCGGCACCATCGTCCCGGTGATCGACCTGCGCCTGAAGCTGCGCCTGGACGATGCCCGCTACGACGCCTTCACCGTGATGATCGTGCTGAACGTCGACGACCGCGTGGTCGGCATCGTCGTCGACAGCGTCTCGGACGTGATCCCGCTGTCGGCCGAGCAGATCCGCCCGACCCCGGAATTCGGCGCCGCCGTCGATACCCGCTTCATCTCCGGCATCGGCACGCAGGACGACCGCATGCTGATCCTGCTCGACATCGAGACCCTGCTGGACAGCGCCGACATGGGCCAGGCCAGCGTCGTTGAAGACGCCGCTGCCTGATCGAACGGACCTGCTTCACGTTCTGGTCACAAAACCCTTCAGTTCCCTCCGGCAGTGCCGATAGGGGGACAGAAGCCGGTCGCGCAGGAGCGCGCAGAACCGGAACGACCATCACCATCCCCGGAGATACACCTCGATGAAGTCCCTGCTTGCGTTCGTTTCGGCCGCTGTCCTGGCCACCACTGCGTCCTCCGCTTTCGCCCAGTCGGCCGACATGATCCCGCCGGAACTGGCACCGCGCTCGGTCGGCAAGGACGGCATGGTCTGCGGCAAGGTCGAGAAGGCCCGCTACGCAGAAGGTTCCGAAGGCCAGCCGACCTTCCTGTACATGGGCGGCGCCTTCCCGCGCCACACCTTCTCGGCCCGCATCGCTGGCGAGAACCGCGGCAAGTTCTCCTTCCCGCTGGAAACCCTGGAAGGCAAGACCGTCTGCGTGATCGGCAAGATCCAGCGCGACGCCTCGCGCGCCGAAATCGAAGTCAGCTCGCCGGCCGGCCTGAAGCTGGCCAACATCAAGTAATCCGCTGTCCGTCGAACCACGCCGGACCTGGTGCCGGCGTGGTTTCTGCTGCAACCGGGCCCGATGCCCGGGCGCGTCTGCCTTAGGAGCTCGCAACGCCCATGCCGTGGATCAACAACCTGAAACTGATGCCGAAGCTGCTGCTGACCTTCGGTGTCCTCCTGCTGGTGATGCTGCTGCAGGGTATCGTCGCCTATCGCGGCCTGCACTCGCTGAACAACGTCACCACCGAGCTGGCGGGTTCTCGCATGGAGAGCATCCGCATGGCCGGCGAGATGCGCGGCATGCTGGGTGAATACCGCAACGCCGCCTACCAGCAGCTGATCCGCGCCAGTGACGACGTCAAGGCTGATGCACGCAAGCAGACCGTCGAGCTGCGTACCAGCATGGACAAGTCGATCAAGGACTATCCGAAGCTGGTCGACAACGCACAGCAGAAGAAGCTGTTCGACACCTTCGCCAAGGAATGGAAGGACGCCCTGGCCTCCTATGACAGCGTCACCGAGATGCTGGAACTGGACCTGCCGGACGACGCCATCGATACCTTCGTCGGCGAGACCCGCACCAAGCACCGCAAGGCCGCTTCGGCGCTGGAAGCGCTGATCGCCGAAGACAACCGCCTCGCCCGCGCCTCGCGCGAAGAGGCCGAATCCACCTACTCCGCCTCGGCCGTGCTGACCGTGATCGCTCTGCTGGGCGGCGCCGCACTCGGCCTGGTGCTTGTCTGGCTGTTTGCCCGGGCCCTGGTCGGCAGCGTGCGCGGCGCCGTCTCGGTTGCCAACGATGTGGCCGGCGGCAAGCTCGATGGCCACATCGACGTCAGCCGCCAGGACGAAGTGGGCGAACTGATGCAGGCGATGCAGCGCATGCAGCGCGACCTGCGCGAGCGCACCGAAACCGACCAGGCCATCGCCCGCGAGAACCTGCGCATCCGCACCGCGCTGGACTACAGCTCCACCGGCGTGTACCTGACCGACACCAGCAATACCATCGTCTACACCAATCGCGCCCTGCAGCAGACCCTGAGCCAGTACCAGGACGACGTGCGCCGCGACCTGCCGGACTTCGACGCGCAGGCCTCGCTGATCGGCAAGCCGGTCACTGTGCTGGAGCATCGCGGCGAGATGGACCAGACCCTGCTGGGCAACCTGAAGGCACACGGCGTCGCCCGTCGCCCGATGCAGTACGGCGATGCCCAGTTCGCCCAGGTGGTTTCCACCATCCGCAATGAAGGCGGCGACACCGTCGGCTACGTGGTGGAATGGCGCGACCGCACCCAGGAAGCGCAGGTGGAAGCCGAAGTGGCCCGCGTGATCGCCCAGGCCGCTGCCGGCGACCTGTCCGGCCGCATCGATTCCAGCGACAAGGAAGGCTTCTTCCTGCAGCTGGCCCAGCAGATCAACGGCCTGCTCGACGCCAACGCCGGCAGCATCGAACAGATCTCCGGCCTGCTCGCCGCACTGTCGCAGGGTGACCTGACCGTGCGCATGCACGGTGACTACCAGGGCGTGTTCGCCCGTATGCGAGACGACGCCAACGCGACCGCCGCGCAGCTGAGCGAGATCGTCACCCGCATCAAGCAGTCCAGCCGCGCGATCAGCTCGGCCGCCGGCGAGATCGCCTCGGGCAACAGTGACCTGTCGCGCCGCACCGAGCAGCAGGCCGCCAACCTGGAAGAAACCGCCGCCTCGATGGAGGAGCTGACCTCCACCGTGCGCCAGAACGCCGAACACGCCCGCCAGGCCAATCAGCTCGCCATCGGCGCGCATGGCGTCGCCTCGCAGGGCGGTGAAGTGGTCGGCCAGGTGGTCACCACCATGTCGGCCATCGAAGCCTCGTCGAAGAAGATCGCCGAGATCATCTCGGTCATCGACGGCATCGCCTTCCAGACCAACATCCTGGCGTTGAACGCCGCAGTGGAAGCCGCGCGTGCCGGTGAACAGGGCCGTGGCTTCGCCGTGGTCGCCAGCGAAGTGCGTACTCTCGCCCAGCGCTCGGCCGCTGCCGCGAAGGAGATCAAGGGCCTGATCGACGACTCCGTCGGCAAGGTCAATGACGGCTCGGCGCTGGTGCACAAGGCCGGCGCGACCATGGGCGAGATCGTCGCATCGGTGCAGCGCGTGACCGACATCATGGCCGAGATCTCCGCGGCTTCGCAGGAACAGAGTGCTGGCATCGAGCAGGTCAACCAGACCGTGGTGCAGATGGACGAAACCACCCAGCAGAACGCCGCGCTGGTGGAAGAAGCCACCGCCGCCGCACGCGCAATGGAAGAACAGGCCGGTCACCTCAGCGAGGCCGTGTCGATCTTCGTGGTGGATGAAGCCGAAACCGTGGTTGCCCCGCGCATCGCCGCTGCCCCGGCCCCGCGTGCTGCCGCACCGGCCGCACCGGCCCCGGTCGCCTCGCCGGCCCGCCGCACCGCCGGTGGTCGCCCCATGGCCACCGAACTGGCCGATGGAGACTGGCAGGAGTTCTGATGCCTGCCTGACCTGACTTACGAGAACGCCCTGGCCCTGCGCTGGGGCGTTTTTGTTTACGGGGTATCTGGATATCCAGCCAACGGCGAAGCCCCTCGGGGTGGTCGCGGTAGGCGCGTGGCTACTGAGGGTTGGCCGGGAGGGTGGGCTGCGCAGGGGCCGCTGCAAGTACGTCCATGTAAGCTCGGTCGCCGCATCCATGCGGCTCACGCCCCTGCGCAGCCCACCCTCCCGGCCACGGACAGTTTCCGTGCGCGTCCACCCCGGATTGAAGAAAGAAGAGCAAGAGCAACAGCACCGCTTCCGGGTTCAGATTCGCTTTCCGCAGGAAAACGGATCTGCCCCCTCTTCCCACCTGGAAACCCAACGCTCTTGCCGTCCGTCACAGGAATGCCGAGAGGGCTGGGTCGGGGTGGGCTGGCGGGACCGTTGGCGCCATGGATGGCGCCATCGAGCCCCCAAGGGTGAGGGCGCTTTGCTTGCGAAGCACTGCTTCGCAAGCGCCCGAACGCCCAGCCGCCAGCGGCTGGGCCGGACCGCGGAGCGGGGTTTACGGCGTGTCCCGCCAGCCCACCCCGATCCAGCCACCCACTGAAAATTCAGAGCCGACCAACCGCCGTTGCTGTTGCTGTTGCTGTTGCTGTTGCTTCAAAAGCCTGCCGCAGGCAGCGCCGCAGCCGCCGCTGCAAGGAAACCTGAATACGTTCGGACACCGCACCTCAATCCCCCGCCCGCGCGGCCGATAACGGGGTTGTCACCGCTTGTCCCGCTGTGACCGGCACGGCGCCGCCCGCCCGCTTCGACCTGGTCCTGCTCGATGAATCTCATGCATCGCTGGCAACACTACTTCAGCAACCTCTCCGTCCGGCGCAAGCTCAACCTGCTGACGCTGCTCATCGCGCTTGGCGTGATCGCGCTCTCGGTGATCGCCGCCCGCATGCAGTACCTCGACCTGACCGAGACCCGCAAGACCGCGCTGAAGACCCAGGTCGAACTCAGCTACGGCATCCTCCAGCACTACCATCGCCTGGCCGGTACCGGCGAGCTCAGCGAGGACGCTGCCAAGGCCGCTGCCCTGCAGGCCCTGGAAGTGATGCGCGCCGATAACGATGCCTACTACTTCAACATCTACGACACCGGCTACCGCCTGCTGATGCACCCGTTCCGCAAGGACCTGGTCGGCAAGGACATGAAGGATTTCCGCACCGACGACGGCGTGCGCATCTACTACGACCAGGTGGAAGCAGCCAAGGCCGGTGGCGGCTTCGTCAACTACCGCTGGGCCAAGCCCGGCAGCAAGGGCGAGGTCGAGAAGGTGGCTTACGCCGGCCTGTTCGCGCCCTGGAACTGGGTGGTCAGCAGTGGCGTCTACATGGACGACGTGCAGAAGCAGGCACTGGTGTTCACCGCCATCATGGCCGTCTCCGGTGGCGTGCTGGTACTGATCGTGCTGGCCCTGAGCTGGCTCATCGGCAACCGCATCGCCGTACCGCTGAAGCAGGCAACGGCCGTCGCCGAGGGTATCGCCCGCGGCAAGCTGGACAGCCACATCGGCCCGCAGCCGCATGACGAGACCGGCCGCCTGCTGGACGCCATGTCCGGCATGCAGCAGCAGCTGCACGCGGTGATCAGCGGCCAGCGCGAGATGGCGCGTCGCCACGACGGCGGCGAACTGAGCTACCGCATCGATGCCAGCGCCTTCCCCGGCGAGTACGGGCTGATGGTGCAGGAAACCAATGCCCTGGTCGGCGGCCACGTGCAGACCCTGCACGATGTGCTGGACGTGGTGCAGCAGTACGCGGTGGGCGATCTGAGCCGCGACGTCGCGCGCTACCCCGGCGAGAAGGCCGCGATGACCACCACCGTCGACACGGTCAAGGCCAACCTCGGCCGCATCAACGCCGAGATCAAGCAGCTGGCCAGTGCCGCCGCCGCAGGCGACTTCAGCCGCCGTGGCGACGCGCAGCGCTTCGATCACGATTTCCGCCTGATGCTGGAAAACCTCAACGCGATGATGGCGGTCAGCGATGACAACCTCGGCAAGCTCTCGCAGCTGCTGTCGGCCATCGCCGAAGGCGACCTGACCGCGCGCATGCACGGCGACTACCAGGGCGTGTTCGCACGCATGCGGGACGACGCCAACACCACCGTCACCCAGCTGACCCAGATCGTCGGCCAGATCCAGGCCAGCGCGTCCAGCATCACCCTCGCCGCCGGCGAGATCGCCTCGGGCAACAGTGACCTGTCGCGCCGTACCGAGCAGCAAGCCGCCAACCTGGAAGAAACCGCCGCGTCGATGGAGGAGCTGACCTCCACCGTGCGCCAGAACGCCGAGCACGCCCGCCAGGCCAATCAGCTGGCGATCGGCGCGCAGGGTGTTGCTTCTCAAGGCGGCAGCGTGGTCGGCCAGGTGGTCAACACCATGTCGGCCATCGAAGCCTCGTCGAAGAAGATCGCCGAGATCATCTCGGTCATCGACGGCATCGCCTTCCAGACCAACATCCTGGCGCTGAACGCCGCAGTGGAAGCCGCACGTGCCGGCGAACAGGGCCGTGGCTTCGCCGTGGTCGCCAGCGAAGTGCGTACCCTCGCCCAGCGCTCGGCCGCCGCGGCCAAGGAGATCAAGGGCCTGATCGATGATTCGGTCGGCAAGGTCGCCGAAGGCTCCAGCCTGGTGCACCAGGCCGGCAGCACCATGGGCGAGATCGTCGCCTCGGTGCAGCGCGTGACCGACATCATGGCCGAGATCTCCGCGGCTTCGCAGGAGCAGTCGGCCGGCATCGAGCAGGTCAACCAGACCGTGGTGCAGATGGACGAAACCACCCAGCAGAATGCTGCGCTGGTGGAAGAAGCCACCGCCGCCGCACGTGCGATGGAAGAACAGGCTGGCCAGCTGGCCGACGCCGTGGCGATCTTCCGCCTGGACAACCAGGTCTCGGCCGCGATGAAGGCAGTGGCCGCGCGTGTCGAGCCGGTGCATGTCGCCGCCGCCGTGGCGCGTCCGCGGCCGGCTCCGACGCCAGCACCGGTTCGCCGCACCGGCAGCAACGCCAACACCTTCGTCGCCAGCGACAGCGACTGGCAGGAATTCTGAGACCCACCCGCGGCGGCTTCGGCCGCCGCCTCTGCCGATGGACACGTCCCCCGTGCAAAGTCCTACTCCCATCGTCACCGGCCCGCGCGAATTCGAGTTCGCCGACCGTGATTTCCGCCGCGTCTGCGACCTGATCTACCAGCGCGTGGGCATTGCCCTTGCCCCGGCAAAGCGCGACATGGTCTATGGCCGCCTGTCGCGCCGCCTGCGCACGCTGGGCATGCGCAGCTTCCAGCAGTATCTGGACCATCTAGAGCAGGAAGACGGTGACGAGTGGCAGGCGTTCACCAACGCACTGACCACCAACCTGACCTCGTTCTTCCGTGAGCCGCACCACTTCGACAAGCTGCGCGAGGAGCTGCAGCAGCGCTCCAGCCGCACGCCGCTGCTGCTGTGGTCGTGCGCCGCCTCCACCGGCGAAGAGCCCTACTCGATGGCGATCACCGCCTGCGAAGCCTTCGGCACCCTGAAGCCACCGGTACGCATCATCGCCACCGACGTCGATACCCAGGTGCTGGCCACGGCCAGCCGTGGCGTCTACAACATCGACCGCGTCACCAGCCTCGATCCGGATCTGCGCCGTCGCTACTTCCAACGCGGCAGCGGCCCCAACGAGGGCCAGTGCCGCGTGCTGCCGGCGCTGCGCGAGCTGATCGAGTTCCGCCCGTTGAACCTGCTTGCCCCGCGCTACGACGTCGGCGGCCCGTTCGACGCACTGTTCTGCCGCAACGTGATGATCTACTTCGACAAGCCGACCCAGCGCGCGATCCTCGGCCGGCTGGTACAGCACCTGGCCGACGACGGCCTGTTGTATACCGGCCACTCGGAGAACTACCTGCACGCCGCCGACCTGATCCAGCCCTGCGGACGCACCCTGTACCGCCGTGCGGCAAAGGCAGGCGCATGAACGCATCGCTGCGCACCGATGATGTGATGCGCTACCAGGACGCGCGCTTCAAGACCATTGCGGCAAAGCTGCTGCCGACCCAGTACCTGGTGGTCGACGACACCACCGCGCTGACCACGACGCTGGGCTCCTGCGTGGCCGCCTGCCTGCGCGACCCGGTGCTGAAGATCGGCGGCATGAACCATTTCCTGTTGCCCGAGGGCAACGCCGGCGACGGCGCGCCCGCGCGTTACGGCAGCTACGCGATGGAACTGCTGATCAACGACATGCTCAAGCGTGGCGCGCACCGCAAACGCATCGAAGCCAAGGTGTTCGGCGGTGCCAACGTGCTGAAGGGTTTCACCAGCAACCCGGTCGGTACCCGCAACGCCGAGTTCGTGCGCCAGTACCTGCAGGCCGAGCACATCCCGATCATTGCCGAGGACCTGTGCGGCATCCATCCGCGCAAGATCTGGTTCTTCGCCGATACTGGCCGCGTGGTAGTGCAGCGCCTGCCGCATGCCCATGAGGCCGAAGTGGCCGCGACCGAATCGGCGGTGCGTGCACGCCTGTCCAAGGCCCCGGTCACCGGCGGCGTGGAGCTGTTCGAATGACCCTGACCGGCAACGCCCCCTGCCGGGTCCTGATCGTCGACGACTCCGCCGTCGTGCGCCAGATGCTCACGGAAATCCTGTCCAGCGATCCCGCCATTGACGTGGTCGGCACCGCCGCCGACCCGCTGCTGGCGCGCGAGAAGATCAAGCGTCTGGCCCCGGACGTGATCACGCTGGACGTGGAAATGCCGCGCATGGACGGCCTGGCGTTCCTGGAAAACCTGATGCGCCTGCACCCGCTGCCGGTGGTGATGATCTCCTCGCTGACCGAGCGCGGCGCCGACACCACCCTGCAGGCACTGGCGCTGGGCGCGGTGGACTTCGTCTCCAAGCCGAAACTGGACGTGGCGCGCGGCCTGCAGGCCTACGCCGACGAGATCATCGCCAAAGTGAAGATGGCGGCGCGTTCGCGTATGCGCCCGCTGGTGCGCACGGCCCTGCCCAAACTGACACTGGACGCCGCCCCGGCGATGCGTGCCGCCACGCCGCAGTTCCGCACCACCGACCGCCTGATCGCAATCGGCTCGTCGGCCGGTGGCACCGAGGCCCTGCGCGTGGTGCTGGAAGGCATGCCCGCCGACGGCCCGGCCGTGGTGATGACCCAGCACCTGCCGGCCAGCTTCAGCACGGCTTTCGCCGAAAGACTGGATCGCCATTCCGCCATGGCAGTGCGTGAGGCCAGCGACGGTGAAGCGGTGCTGCCCGGCCACGCTTACCTGCCACCGGGTGGCAAGCACCTGCGCATTATCCGCGACGGTGCGCGCTGGCGCTGCCGGGTCGACGACGGCCCGGCCGTGAACCGGCACAAGCCCGCGGTGGATGTGCTGTTCCGCTCGGTCGCGCAGAACGCCGGCGGCAACGCCATCGGTGCCATTCTCACCGGCATGGGCGATGACGGTGCGCGCGGCCTGCTGGAGATGCGCCAGGCCGGCGCACCGACACTGGTGCAGGACGAGGCCAGCAGCGTGGTCTGGGGCATGCCCGGTGCCGCGTTCAAGCTCGGCGCCGCCGAGGAGCAGGTGCCGCTGGAACGGATTGCCGAGCGGTTGCTGGCCCTGGCCCGCGGCTGATTGCGCGCCCCGGCTCAAGGACTCCGCTTGCAGTAGATCCACGCCATGCGTGGATGCCGTTGTAGAGTCGAGCCATGCTCGACTCATCGCGCATCGCACGAACAGCAGCCAAGCATGGACTCGGTGCTACAGGCCATCAGGCAACAAAAAAAAACCGGCTTTCACCGGGGGTCCTTCGTTTCAACGGGTTGCCGGCCAGCGGCCGGCACTACCATGCGTCGTCGGCCCACAAAAAAACCCCCGGCGCGAGCCGGGGGCTTTTCGTTACCGCATCAGGCGGCGACCGTCTTGGCCACGTCCTGGTATTCCTCGATCTGGTCGAAGTTCATGTAGCGGTAGATCTCCGCACCATTGGCGTTGATCACGCCGATGTCCGCCATGTACTCCTCCTTGGTCGGGATGCGGCCCAGACGCGAGCAGATCGCCGCCAGTTCCGCCGAACCCAGGTACACGTTGGTGTTGCGGCCCAGGCGGTTCGGGAAGTTGCGGGTCGAGGTCGACATCGCGGTGGAACCTTCGCGGATCTGCGCCTGGTTGCCCATGCACAGCGAGCAGCCCGGCATTTCCATGCGTGCACCGGTGGCGCCGAAGGTGCCGTACACGCCTTCCTTGGTCAGCTCCGAGGCATCCATCTTGGTCGGCGGGGCCACCCACAGGCGGGTCGGCAGGTCACGCTTGCCTTCCAGCAGCTTGGCAGCGGCGCGGAAGTGACCGATGTTGGTCATGCACGAACCGATGAACACTTCGTCGATCTTGGCGCCGGCCACTTCGGACAGGGTCTTCACGTCGTCCGGGTCGTTCGGGCAGGCCACGATCGGCTCGTGGATGTCGGCCAGGTCGATCTCGATGACGGCAGCGTATTCGGCATCGGCATCCGGCTCCAGCAGCTCCGGGTTGGCCAGCCACGCTTCCATCTTCTCGATACGGCGCTGCAGCGAACGCGGGTCCTGGTAACCCTCGGCGATCATCCACTTCAGCAGCGTGATGTTGCTGTTGAGGTACTCGATGATCGGTTCCTTGTTCAGGCGCACCGAGCAACCGGCCGCCGAACGCTCGGCCGAGGCGTCGGACAGTTCGAACGCCTGTTCGACCTTCAGCTCCGGCAGGCCTTCGATTTCCAGGATGCGACCGGAGAAGATGTTCTTCTTGCCAGCCTTGGCCACGGTCAGCAGGCCCGACTTGATCGCGTACAGCGGGATCGCGTTGACCAGGTCGCGCAGGGTCACGCCCGGCTGCATCTTGCCCTTGAAGCGCACCAGCACCGACTCCGGCATGTCCAGCGGCATCACGCCGGTGGCAGCGGCGAAGGCGACCAGGCCCGAACCGGCCGGGAACGAAATGCCGACCGGGAAACGGGTGTGCGAGTCACCACCGGTACCGACGGTATCCGGCAGCAGCATGCGGTTGAGCCAGCTGTGGATCACGCCGTCGCCGGGGCGCAGCGAGACGCCGCCACGGGTGGAGATGAACTCCGGCAGGGTGTGGTGGGTCTTCACGTCCACCGGCTTCGGGTAAGCGGCGGTGTGGCAGAACGACTGCATCACCAGGTCGGCCGAGAAGCCCAGGCAGGCCAGGTCCTTCAGCTCGTCACGGGTCATCGGGCCGGTGGTGTCCTGCGAGCCGACCGAGGTCATCTTCGGTTCGCAGTAGGTGCCCGGGCGCATGCCCTGGCCTTCCGGCAGGCCACAGGCGCGGCCGACCATCTTCTGCGCCAGCGAGAAGCCCTTGCCGGTATCGACCGGCTGCACCGGCAGGCGGAACAGGTCGGTCGGGGCCAGGCCCAGCGCTTCACGCGCCTTGCCGGTCAGGCCACGGCCGATGATCAGCGGAATGCGGCCACCGGCGCGCACTTCGTCGAACAGCACTTCGGACTTGACCTGGAACTCGGCGATCACTTCACCGTTCTTCAGCGCCTTGCCTTCGTACGGACGCAGCTCGACCACATCGCCGTGCTCCATCTTCGACACGTCCAGCTCAATCGGCAGTGCACCGGCATCTTCCATGGTGTTGTAGAAGATCGGGGCGATCTTCGAACCCAGGCAGACGCCACCGGCGCGCTTGTTCGGGATGAACGGAATGTCATCGCCGGTCCACCACAGCACGCTGTTGGTGGCCGACTTGCGCGAGGAACCGGTGCCGACCACGTCGCCCACGTACGCGACCAGGTGACCCTTGTCCTTCAGGTCGAGGATCTGCTGGATCGGGCCGCGCTTGCCGTCTTCTTCCGGGGTGAACGGCGCGTCGTCGCGCTTGTTCTTCAGCATCGCCAGGGCGTGCATCGGGATGTCCGGGCGAGTGGTCGCGTCCGGCGCCGGCGACAGGTCGTCGGTGTTGGTTTCGCCCGGCACCTTGAACACGGTGACGGTCAGGCTCTGCGGCACTTCCGGGTTGCTGGTGAACCACTCGGCGTCGGCCCAGCTCTGCAGCACGGCCTGGGCGTTGGCGTTGCCCGCCTTGGCCTTTTCCTGCACATCGTGGAAGGCATCAAATACCAGCAGAGTCTTCTTCAGACCGTTGGCGGCGATGGTGCCGACGCTGGCGTCGTCCAGCAGCTGCACCAGCGGGGCAACGTTGTAACCGCCGAGCATGGTGCCCAGCAGTTCGGTGGCGCGCTCACGGCTGATCAGCGGGTTCTGCTCGCTGCCCAGGGCGATTGCCGCCAGGTACGAGGCCTTGACCTTGGCCGCGTCATCGACGCCGGCCGGCACGCGGTGGGTCAGCAGGTCGAGCAGGAACTCGGCCTCGCCCTGCGGCGGGTTCTTCAGCAGTTCGATGACATCGGCCGTCTGCTGCGCGCTCAGCGGCAGCGGCGGGATGCCAAGCGCAGCGCGCTCGGCGACGTGGTGGCGGTAGGCTTCCAACATGACAACTCCCGGGTAATGCGTAGGTTGAAAAAACAAAATGGGCTCAGGCTTGCGGCACGATCAGCTTCAGGCCCTTGAAGTAGTCGCGGTAAAACGTGTCGTTCCAGGTGATCAGGCCATCGCACTGCAGCAGTGCGTGGGCGCCGACCATGAATTCGTCCAGGCTGCGGCGGCTGCCGCTGCGCTGGCGGTGGCGGCGGTGCATCTCGCCGGCGCGCAGCGCCGACTTGGCTTCCATCGGGTTGAAGTGCACGCCCATTTCTTCCAGCGCTTCGAGCACCTCGGCACCGCCACGCAGCGATGCGCAGACCTCGGCCAGGGTCGCGCCGCAGACCACCACACGGCCACCGACCAGGCTCTGCCTGAGGATGGCTTCCACGGCATCGGCCTGCGGGCCATTGCTGAGCAGCTCGACCAGCACCGGAGAGTCGACGGCGATCATCACGGCTTATTCCTCGTCACGCACCGCGCGTACCGCTGCGTCGGACGATTCGAAACCGTCCAGCGCGAACTTGCCGCGCGCCCGTGAAATGGCATCGTCAACACTCTTGCGCAGGATGATGCGGCTGCCGTCCAGCTCGACCTTCAGCAGCGTGCCCTTGGTCAGGCCGAGGGCATCACGCACCGCCTTGGGCAGGGTGATCTGTCCGCGTTCTGCAACAGTGGCTTCCATCGGTAGGCCCTCCAGAGTATGCACAAATTATACATACTTCCCCGGGCATACTTCCACCCTGAACAGGACCGGCAACCCGCCAGCCCTTGCCTCGCAAAGGATCGGCCACAAACGTGACATACGCCATACACCTTCCCCTGTAGTCTGGAACCGATGCCGCAGGCCGGAACCCGGCCCGGGTGAATCCATTCAGTTTCGGGTTCATACTGGAACCACCGGGGCCGTCAGGCCCGCGGCGACCGCAAGCAGGTCCGCCCATGCGCGGGCCACTGCAAGCCATCCGCAAGAAGGAGTTACCCCGCATGAGCGATTCGTTCTCCACCCGCAGCCAGCTGAACGTCGGCGGCAAGACCTACGACTACTTCAGCCTGCCCACGCTGGGCCAGCGCTTCGATATCTCCCACCTGCCCTACTCGATGAAGATCCTGCTGGAGAACCTGCTCCGGCACGAGGACGGCGGCATCACCGTCGGCAAGGACCACATCGAAGCCGTGGCCCGCTGGAACCCGGCCGCCGAGCCGGACACCGAGATCGCCTTCATGCCGGCGCGCGTGGTCCTGCAGGACTTCACCGGCGTGCCCTGCGTGGTCGACCTGGCCGCGATGCGCGACGCAGTGGTCAAGCTCGGCGGCTCGCCGGAGCAGATCAACCCGCAGATTCCCTCCGAACTGGTCATCGACCACTCGGTGCAGGTCGACGTGTTCGGCAAGCCGGACGCGCTGGACCTCAACGGCAAGATCGAATTCCAGCGCAACCAGGAACGCTACGGCTTCCTGCGCTGGGGCCAGAAGGCCTTCGACAACTTCAAGGTGGTGCCGCCGAACACCGGCATCGTCCACCAGGTGAACCTGGAGAACCTGGCCCGCGTGGTGATGACGGCGGACAAGGACGGCAAGGCGGTTGCCTACCCCGACACCGTGTTCGGCACCGACAGCCACACCACCATGATCAACGGCATCGGCGTGCTGGGCTGGGGCGTGGGTGGCATCGAAGCGGAGGCGGCCATGCTTGGCCAGCCGTCGTCGATGCTGATCCCGCAGGTGGTCGGCTTCAAGCTGACCGGCAAGCTGCCCGAAGGCGCCACCGCCACCGACCTGGTGCTGACCGTCACCCAGATGCTGCGCAAGCTGGGCGTGGTCGGCAAGTTCGTCGAGTTCTACGGTGACGGCCTGCAGCACCTGCCGCTGGCCGACCGTGCCACCATCGGCAACATGGCGCCGGAATACGGCGCCACCTGCGGCATCTTCCCGATCGACGCCGAGTCGCTGAACTACCTGCGCCTGTCCGGCCGCAGCGAAGAGCAGATCGATCTGGTCGAAGCCTATGCCAAGGCGCAGGGCCTGTGGCACGAACCGGGCAGCGCGCATGCCCAGTACAGCACCACGCTGGAACTGGACATGGGCACGGTGAAGCCGTCGCTGGCCGGCCCGAAGCGCCCGCAGGACCGCGTGCTGCTGGAAGACGTGCAGAAGAACTACCGTGAAGCCCTGGTCGGCATGACCGCCAACCGTGACAAGCGCAGCGACGACGTCTCCTCGTTCGTCAACGAAGGCGGCGGCGCCGCGGTCGGCAACGAGCAGCTGGCCAAGGGCTTCGCCGACATCGAGATCGAAGGCCGCAAGGTCCGCCTGAAGGACGGCGCGGTGGTCATCGCTGCCATCACTTCGTGCACCAATACCTCCAACCCGGCGGTGATGATCGGCGCCGGCCTGCTGGCCCGCAATGCGGCCGCCAAGGGCCTGAACCGCCAGCCGTGGGTGAAGACCTCGCTCGGGCCGGGCTCGCGCGTGGTCACCGACTACCTGGAAAAGGCCGGTGTACTGAAGGAGCTGGAGAAGATCGGCTTCTTCGTGGTCGGCTACGGCTGCACCACCTGCATCGGCAACTCCGGCCCGCTGCCGACCGAAGTCAGCGCCGGCATCGCCACCGGCGACCTGGTCGTCACCTCGGTACTGTCCGGCAACCGCAACTTCGAGGGCCGCGTGCACCCCGAAGTGAAGATGAACTACCTGGCCAGCCCGCCGCTGGTAGTGGCCTATGCCATCGCCGGCACCACCGACATCGACCTGACCACCCAGCCGCTGGGTACCGGCAGCGATGGCCAGCCGGTGTTCCTGCGCGACATCTGGCCGAGCAACAAGGAAATCGGCGATGTCATCGCCGCCACCATCGGCCCGGAGATGTTCAAGCAGAACTACGCCGACGTGTTCAAGGGTGACACCCGCTGGAACACCATCGCCTCGCCGGACGGCAACCTGTACGAGTGGAGCGATGCCTCCACCTACATCAAGAACCCGCCGTACTTCGATGGCATGACCATGCAGACCGGCAGCATCGACGACGTGCACGGCGCACGCGTGATGGGCCTGTTCGGCGATTCGATCACCACCGACCACATCTCCCCGGCCGGCAACATCAAGAAGGACTCGCCGGCAGGCCGCTTCCTGCAGGAGCGCGGCGTGCAGCCGGCCGACTTCAACAGCTACGGCAGCCGCCGCGGCAACGATGACGTGATGGTCCGCGGCACCTTCGCCAACATCCGCATCAAGAACCTGATGTTCGGTGGCGAGGAAGGCGGCAACACCCTGTACTACCCGGCCGGCGGCGGCCAGCCGGAAAAGCTGGCGATCTACGATGCAGCCATGAAGTACAAAGCCGACAAGGTGCCGCTGGTGGTGCTGGCCGGCAAGGAGTACGGCACCGGCTCGTCGCGTGACTGGGCGGCCAAGGGCACCCTGCTGCTGGGGGTGAAGGCGGTCATCGCAGAGAGCTTCGAGCGCATCCACCGCTCCAACCTGGTCGGCATGGGCGTGCTGCCGCTGCAGTTCCGCAACGGCGAGAACGCACAGAGCCTGGGCCTGGACGGTTCGGAAGTGATCGACATCACCGGCCTGCAGGACGGTGCCAGCAAGCGCGCCACGGTCACCGCGACCAAGGCCGACGGCACCAAGAAGACCTTCGAGGTCTCGGTGATGCTGCTGACCCCGAAGGAAGTCGAGTACTTCCGCCACGGCGGCCTGCTGCAGTACGTGCTGCGCCAGCTGGCCAGCAAGTAACGGCGCGGCTGCGCCCGATTGAGGAAAAAGGGCCGGATCCTTGCGGATCCGGCCCTTTGCGTTTGCGGTGCTCCCTTCGGCTGCTTCTGCGCCAACAGCAGCCGAGCATGGGCTCGGCTCTACAGAAGCGCTCAGCGGCGCGGTGCGTCCGGGTCGGTGCGCAGCGCCTTCAGCAGGCCCCACATGTAGAACGCCAGGGTGAAGGAGAACGGCAGGCCGCACAGCACCACCGCGGTCTGCATCGCACTGAAGTTGCCGGCCAGCAGCAGGCCGACGCTGGCCACGGTGATGCCAGCCGCCCAGAACACGCGCAGCCAGATCGGCGCGTCATGCCCGTCTTCCACGCCATCATCAACGCGACGGGTACACAGGTTGGCGATCATCAGCGTGCCCGAATCGACCGGGGTCAGGAACAGCACGAAGCCGATCACCACCGCGGCACCGGCCACGTACGGCGCGGCGGGCAGGTACTCCAGCAGCTTGAACAGCGTCATCGCCGCATCATGCTGGGCCACGTCACCCAGGATCGCCTGGCCGTGGTTGAGCACCAGGTCGATGGCCGTGTTGCCGAAGATCGACAGCCAGGCCAGGGTGAAGCCGAGCGGGATCAGCAGCACGCCCATGATCACTTCACGGATGGTGCGGCCACGCGAGATGCGCGCCACGAAAAGACCGACGAACGGCGCCCAGGCGATCCACCACGCCCAGTAGAACAGCGTCCACGAGCCCATCCACTCACGGCCCTTCGGATCGTTGAGGTACATGTCGAAGCTCTTGCGCACGAATGCGCCGAGATAATCGCCGGTGTTCTGGATCAGGCCATCGAACAGGTGCAGGGTCGGGCCGGTGACCAGCACGAACAGCAGCAGGCCGCACAGCAGGCGCACGTTGAGGTTGGAGAGCCAGGCAATGCCCTTCTCCACACCCGCCACCACGCCGATGGTGGCCACCACCATCATCACCAGCACGATTGCCACCAGCACCTGCGGCGTATCCGGAATGTGGAACAGGTAGACCAGGCCGGACTGCACCACCAGCGCACCGATGCCGAGGTTGGTCACCATCGAGATCAGCGTGGCGAGGATGCCGAAGCCATCGACCATGTCGCCGATGCGGCCATGTATGCGCTCACCGAAGATCGGGTACAGCGCCGAGCGCAGCGCCAGCGGCAGGTCGCGGCGGTAGGCGAAATAGCCCAGCGCCACGCCGACCAGCGCATACAGCGCCCAGCCGTGCAGGCCCCAGTGCAGGAAGGTCAGCACCATCGCCTCGCGGCCGGCGGCCACGGTCCCGCCGGGCTGCCCGGGCGGATTGAGGAAGTGGTCCAGCGGCTCGTAGGCGCCGTAGTACAGCAGCGCAATGCCGATGCCGGCCGAGAACAGCATCGACACCCAGGCCACGTAACCGAAGGCCGGTGATTCCTCGTTGTGACCCAGGCGGATGCGGCCATACGGTGAGAACGCCAGCCACAGCACGAAGCCCAGGCACAGCACGATCAGCAGCATGTACCACCAGCCGAACGCCGCCGAGACTTCGGCCTGCGCCCACTGCAGCCAGTGCTCGCTGCTTTCGGGATAAAGAACGGTGAGCAGCCCGAGGATGCCGATCGACACCGAAGAGCTGAAGAAGACAAAACGGTTCAAGCGCAGGGGCGAACGCTTGGGATGAGCCAGGGAAGACATGGGGTCGTCTCATCAAGTCCGAGGGGGCACATGGGCGGGGCCGGACCGGTAAACCGGGCCCATGGCGTGGGGCGCGAGCGCATCCTAGGGTTTATTGATTGAACGTTCAATCAATAAAAAGCATAATGGCGGGCAGCCCGATCCTTCGGGTCGCAATCCGTGGAGAGACAATGCCGAAGAAAGGCGTGGAACCGGTACGGCGCGAACAGCTTATCCGGGCCACTTTCCAGACCATCGACGAGATCGGCATGGCCGATGCGACCGTCGCCACCATCGCGAAGAAAGCAGGGCTGTCCAGCGGCATCGTCGCCCACTACTTCGGCGACAAGGACGGCCTGCTCAATGCTGCAATGCGGCAGATCCTGCGTGAACTTAAGGACGCGGTCGCCCGCTACCGTGCCGACGCTGGTGACGACCCGCGCGAGCAGCTGCGCGCCATCGTCGATGGCAACTTCGACGACAGCCAGATCAACGGCACCGCGATGCGCGTCTGGCTGACGTTCTGGGCCGCCAGCATGCACCAGCCGGAACTGGCCCGGCTGCAGCGCGCCAACGACCAGCGCCTGTTCTCCAACCTGTGCCACCAGTTCAACCGCCTGCTGCCCCACCCGCAGGCCCGCCTGGCCGCCCGTGGCCTGGCCGCGATGATCGACGGCCTCTGGCTGCGCGGCAGCCTGGTCGGCGGCCAGTTCAACGCCGAGAAGTCCCGGCGCATTGCTTACGGCTACATCGACTTCCAGTTGCAGGCTGTCGCGCTATAAGCGCTTCAGCACCCGCCCCCTTCCAAGGAGTACGCCCCATGACCACCCTGCCCGTCCAACAGCTCTACATCCACGGCCAGCGCGTCGATGCCACCAGCGGCAAGACTTTCAAGACCGTGAACCCGGCCACCGGTGACGTGATCGCTGAAGTGCAGGTCGCCAGCCAGGCCGACGTCGAACGCGCCGTGCAGAGCGCGGCCGAAGGCCAGAAGGTGTGGGCGGCGATGACTGCCATGGAGCGTTCGCGCATCCTGCGCCGCGCCGTCGAAATCCTGCGCGAGCGCAACGACGAACTGGCGCACCTGGAAACCCTGGACACCGGCAAGGCGCTGGCCGAAACCACCACCGTGGACATCGTCACCGGCGCCGACGTGGTCGAGTACTACGCCGGCCTGGCCACCGCCATCGAAGGCATCCAGCTGCCGCTGCGCGAATCGAGCTTCTTCTACACCCGCCGCGAGCCGCTGGGCGTGGTCGCCGGCATCGGCGCCTGGAACTACCCGATCCAGATCGCCATGTGGAAGTCGGCCCCGGCCCTGGCCGCCGGCAACGCGATGGTGTTCAAGCCGTCCGAAGTGACCCCGCTGACCGCGATCCGGCTGGCCGAGATCTACACCGAAGCCGGTGTGCCGGCCGGCGTGTTCAACGTCGTGCAGGGCCCGGGCCGCGAGATCGGCCAGTGGCTGACCGAGCACCCGGTGATCGAGAAGATCTCCTTCACCGGCGGCGTCGCCACCGGCAAGAAGGTCATGGCCAGTGCCGCATCCTCGTCGCTGAAGGAAGTGACCATGGAGCTGGGCGGCAAGTCGCCGCTGGTGATCTGCGATGACGCCGACCTCGACCGCGCCGCTGATATCGCGGTGATGGCCAACTTCTTCAGCTCCGGCCAGGTCTGCACCAACGGCACCCGCGTGTTCGTGCCGCGCAGCATGCTCGCCGCGTTCGAAGCCGCCGTGGTCGAGCGCGTCAAGCGCATCCGCATCGGCGACCCGATGGCCGCCGAGACCAACTTCGGCCCGCTGACCAGCTTCCCGCACATGGAAAACGTGCTGCGCTACATCGAAAGCGGCAAGGCCGAAGGCGCCCGCCTGCTGACAGGCGGCGGCCGTGCCACCGAAGGCGCGCTGGCCAATGGCGCCTACGTGCTGCCGACCGTGTTCTCCGACTGCCGCGATGACATGACCATCGTCAAGGAAGAGATCTTCGGGCCGGTGATGAGCATCCTCGCCTACGACGACGAAGACGAAGTGGTGCGTCGAGCCAACGACACCACCTTCGGCCTCGCCGCCGGTGTGGTCAGCAAGGACGTCAGCCGCGCCCATCGCATCATCCACCGCCTGGAAGCCGGCATCTGCTGGATCAACACCTGGGGCGAATCGCCGGCCGAAATGCCGGTTGGCGGCTACAAGGAATCCGGCGTCGGCCGTGAGAACGGCCTCTCCACCCTCGGCCACTACACCCGCATCAAGTCGGTGCAGGTGGAACTGGGCGACTACGCCAGCGTGTTCTGATCGGCGCGCCCCGAGCGCGCACCTTCGTCCGGCCACTGCGCCGATCCGACATTCCGCCGGGACGCTTGCATGCAGCGCGCCCCGGCCTGCAGGAGACACCCATGAGCACCCATAACGAGTACGACTACATCATCATCGGCGCCGGTTCGGCCGGCAACGTGCTGGCCACCCGCCTCACCGAAGATGCCGATGTCAGCGTGCTGCTGCTGGAAGCCGGTGGCCCGGACTACCGGCTCGACTTCCGTACCCAGATGCCGGCGGCACTGGCCTTCCCGCTGCAGGGCAAGCGCTACAACTGGGCGTACAAGACCGATCCCGAGCCCTTCATGAACAACCGCCGCATGGACTGCGGCCGTGGCAAGGGGCTGGGTGGCTCGTCGCTGATCAACGGCATGTGCTACATCCGCGGCAACGCGATGGACTACGACAACTGGGCCAGCATGCCGGGCCTGGAAGACTGGACCTACCTGGACTGCCTGCCGTACTTCCGCAAGGCCGAAACCCGTGACATCGGCCCCAACGACTACCACGGTGGCGAAGGCCCGCTGCGGGTGACCACGCCGAAGGCCGGCAACAACGAACTGTTCGCTGCGATGGTCGAGGCCGGCGTGCAGGCCGGCTACCCGCGCACCGACGACCTCAACGGCTACCAGCAGGAAGGCTTCGGCCCGATGGACCGCACGGTGACCCCGAAGGGCCGTCGTTCCAGCACCGCCCGCGGCTATCTGGACCTGGCCAAGCCGCGCCCGAACCTGACCATCGTCACCCACGCGCTGACCGACCGCATCCTGTTCTCGGGCAAGCGTGCGGTGGGCGTGCAGTGGCTGCACAACGACCAGCCGCAGCGTGCCACCCCCCGCCGCGAAGTGCTGCTGTGTGGCGGCGCCATCGCCTCGCCGCAGATCCTGCAGCGCTCGGGCGTCGGCCCTGCCGACCTGCTGCGCAGCCTGGACATCGACCTGGTGCACCACCTGCCGGGCGTCGGCGCCAACCTGCAGGATCACCTGGAGATGTACCTGCAGTACGAGTGCAAGAAGCCGGTCTCGCTGGCCCCGGCACTGAAGCTGTACAACCAGCCGGCCATCGGTGCCGAGTGGCTGTTCCTGGGCACCGGCATCGGCGCCAGCAACCAGTTCGAGGCCGGTGGCTTCATCCGCAGCGACGCCGAGTTCGACTGGCCGAACCTGCAGTATCACTTCCTGCCGGTGGCGATCAATTACAACGGCTCCAACCCGATCAAGGCGCACAGCTTCCAGATGCACGTCGGTTCGATGCGCTCGCCCAGCCGCGGCCGCATCCACGTGCGTTCGAAGGATCCGCGCGAACATCCGAGCATCCTGTTCAACTACATGTCGCACGACCAGGACTGGCGCGAGTTCCGCGCGGCGATCCGGATCACCCGCGAGATCTTCGCGCAGCCGGCACTGGCGCCGTACAGCGGCCGCGAGATCTCGCCGGGCAGCGCACTGCAGACCGATGCGCAGATCGATGCGTTCGTCCGCGAGCATGCCGAGACCGCCTACCACCCGTCGTGCTCGAACAAGATGGGCCATGCCGATGACCCGATGGCGGTGGTCGACGGCCAGGGCCGCGTGCACGGGCTGGAAGGCCTGCGCATCGTCGATGCCTCGATCATGCCGCAGGTGGTGACCGGCAACCTCAACGCACCGACCATCATGATGGCCGAGAAGCTGGCCGACGTGATCCGTGGCCGCACCCCGCTGGCCCGCAGCACCGCGCCGTACTACAAGGCCAACGGCGCACCGGTACGCAAGCAGAGCTGACGCAAGCGCCCCGCTTGTGGCCACGGTACTGCCGGCCGCTGGCCGGCATCCACCGGAATCCCGATCGAGCGCAGATGCCGGCCAGCGGCCGGCATTACCAAGCAAAGAGGCCCTTCGGGGCCTCTTCGCGTTTTCCCTACGGCGGGGTATGCTGCAATGAACGGCCATTGTGGATACGCTCAGGGCCGTAACCTAAAACATCACGATTCCTGGAGGGGGAATATGAGTCTGGATCGTCCCTGGCTGCAGAGCTATCCGAAAGGCGTTCCCGCCGAAATCGACGTCAACGAATTCCATTCGGTCGCCTCGGTCTTCGACGCTTCCGTCGCGAAATTCCGCGACCGTCCCGCCTACTCCAGCTTCGGCAAGGTCCTCACCTATGGTGAGACGGACGCGCTGGTCACCCAGTTCGCCGCCTACCTGCTGGGTGAGCTCAAGCTCAAGAAGGGTGACCGCGTCGCCCTGATGATGCCCAACTGCCTGCAGTACCCGGTGGCCACCTTCGGCGTGCTGCGCGCCGGCCTGACCGTGGTCAACGTCAACCCGCTGTACACCGCGCGCGAACTCAAGCACCAGCTGGTTGATGCCGGCGTCAGTGCCCTGGTGGTGGTCGACAACTTCGGCGACACCGTCGAACAGGTCATCGCCGATACACCGGTCAAGCACGTGGTCACCACCGGCCTGGGCGACCTGCTCGGCGCCAAGGGCGCGATCGTCAACTTCGTGCTGAAGTACATCAAGAAGATGGTGCCCAACTACCACATCAAGGGCGCCGTCCGCTTCAAGCAGGCGCTCAAGCTGGGCAGCCGGCACACGCTTCCGCCGGTCGAGATCGACCACGACGACATTGCCTTCCTGCAGTACACCGGCGGGACCACCGGCGTGGCCAAGGGTGCGATGCTGACCAACCGCAACCTGATCGCCAACATGCAGCAGGCGTCAGCGTGGCTGTCCACCTCCGGCATCGAGCCGGGCAAGGAAGTGATCATCACTGCCCTGCCGCTGTACCACATCTTCGCGTTGACCGCGAACGGGCTGGTCTTCATGAAGTTCGGTGGCTGCAACCACCTGATCACCAACCCACGCGACATGAAGGGCTTCGTCAAGGAGCTCAAGGGCACCCGCTTCACCGCCATCACCGGCGTCAACACGCTGTTCAACGGCCTGCTCAACACCCCGGGCTTCGACGAGATCGACTTCTCTTCGGTCAAATTCACCCTGGGCGGCGGCATGGCGGTGCAACGTGCCGTGGCCGAACGCTGGAAGAAGGTCACCGGCGTGACCCTGGTCGAAGCCTATGGCCTGACCGAGACCTCGCCCGCGGCCTGCATCAATCCGCTCACCCTGCCCGAGTACAACGGTGCCATCGGCCTGCCGATCCCGTCCACCGATGCCTGCATCAAGGACGACAACGGCAACATCCTGGCGCTGGGCGAAGTGGGCGAGCTGTGCATCAAGGGCCCGCAGGTGATGAAGGGCTACTGGCAGCGTCCGGAAGAAACCGCCACCGCCATCGATGCGGACGGCTGGCTGCACACCGGCGACATGGCGAAGATGGACGAACAGGGCTTCTTCTACATCGTCGACCGCAAGAAGGACATGATCCTGGTGTCCGGCTTCAACGTGTACCCGAATGAGGTCGAAGACGTCATCGCGATGATGCCGGGCGTGCTGGAAGTCGCCGCCGTCGGTGTCCCGGACGAAAAGTCCGGCGAAGTGGTCAAGGTCGTGATCGTGAAGAAGGACCCGAACCTGACCGCGGAAATGGTCAAGGAACATGCGCGGGCAAACCTGACCGGTTACAAGCACCCCAGAATCGTAGAATTCCGAAAGGAGCTGCCGAAGACCAACGTCGGCAAGATCCTCCGTCGCGAGCTGCGTGATACGCCCGCCCAGTAAGGGTTTCCGGGCAACGGGAGAGTACAGGGACCCCGCCGGAGACGGCGGGGTCTTTTTATTACCGGAACATGGCCGGTACAGCGCTTGCGGGCGGTTCACGACGGGTGCATAGAATCAGTCGCCGCCGCACGTTCAGCCCGCCCCCTCACTCCTCTCCGTCCGCTCTGCGGTTGGCCGGACGGTCACACGGAGAACTCCCATGTCCGCAGTACGCCCCATCATCACCCGTCCCTCGCAGCACCCTACCCTGCGTATCACCGAAGAACCCGAGCGGGATGTCTACTGGATCCACATGCACGCCAACCTGGTCAACCAGCCGGGCCGGCCGTGCTTCGCCTCGCGCCTGGTCGATGACATCGTCGACTACCAGCGCGAACTGGGCGATCGCCTCAGCGCCTCGCACGCTCTGTCACCCCATGTCGTTCTTGCCTCGGACAGCGACGTGTTCAACCTGGGTGGCGATCTCGAACTGTTCTGCCGCCTGATCCGCGAGGGCGACCGCGCCCGCCTGCTCGACTATGCCCAACGCTGCGTGCGCGGCGTGCATGCCTTCCATGCTGGCCTGGGCACCCGTGCCCACAGCATCGCCCTGGTCCAGGGCAATGCACTGGGTGGCGGCTTCGAGGCCGCACTGAGCTGCCACACCATCGTCGCCGAGGAAGGCGTGCTGATGGGCCTGCCCGAGGTGCTGTTCGACCTGTTCCCGGGCATGGGCGCCTACTCCTTCCTGTGCCAGCGGATCAGCCCGCGCCTGGCCGAGAAGATCATGCTGGAAGGCAACCTCTACACCGCCAGCCAGCTGAAGGAGATGGGCCTGGTCGACATCGTGGTGCCGGTGGGCGAAGGCGTTGCCGCGGTCGAACAGGTGATCAAGGAAAGCCGGCGCATTCCGCACGCGTGGGCGGCGATGCGTGAGGTCAACGAGATCGCCACCATGGTGCCGCTGCATGAAATGATGCGGATCACCGAGATCTGGGTGGACACCGCCATGCAGCTCGGCGAGAAGTCCCTGCGCACCATGGATCGGCTGGTACGGGCGCAGGCCCGGCGCAATGGCGACCCGGCCTGACCGTCTGGCGGGTCAGGACGGGCTGCGCTCGCTGTCGTCGCGGTGCGATGCTCCCGCACTACGGGCAGCCAACGCATTCCTGCCGTTGCGCAGGGCGGTTGCCAGGCTGCCGAGGCGGGCGTTCCATTCCCCCTTCAGCTGCCAGTCCGCCATGCGCATGATTTCGCCACTGGAGGCGGCAACCTGGACAAGCCCCAGGTTGCTCGCCACACCGCGCAGCGCGTGTGCGTGCTCGCGGAAATCCTCCCAGGCCTGGTGCTCGCCGCAGCCCTGCAGCTGGCCCATGCTCGCGTCGACGTCCGCCAGGCACTGGTCGATGAACTTGCGTTCGAAGCCATCGCCCATGCCCAGCGACGCCAGCTCGTCCAGCACCGCGGTATCGAGCACGCCATCGCCAACCGGCAATGCCGGCACCGACTGGATGCCGGACTCGGCGCGGGTATTGGCGGCGACATCGGCCAGCACTTCCAGCAGACGGGTGGCCACCACGGGCTTGGCAAGGAAGGCGCGGGCACCGGCCTGCTCGCAACGCAGGATGGACTCGGGGGTGACGTCTGCGCTCAGCACCATGACCGGAACGTAAGGCATGCCACTGGCCTGCATCACCCGCAACTGCTTGAGCAGGTCCAGTCCGCTCATGCCGGGCATGTGCAGATCAACGATCGCTGCGTCGTAACTGGCCTGCTCCAACGCATCGAGCACTTCGGCGCCGCCATTGACGCAGGTGACCTTGTGGCCGGCCTTCTCCAGCAACCGCTGCAGCACCATGCGGTTGGCTTCGTGGTCGTCGGCCACCAGCACCCGCAGGCTGCGCACCCGCGCACGATGGCGCAGGAAGGGATTGGAGAACGCGATGACATTGCCGGCTTCAGCCACCTCGGACGGAACCGCCGGGGCTGATGAAGTGTCTGCGACGTCCAGCGTGATCTCGACCCAGAACACGCTGCCACGCGGGCTGTTCGGCGCATAACCGACCTGCCCGCCCATCGACTCGACCAGGCCCTTGGCAATGGCGGTGCCCAGACCGGTGCCTTCATGCCGGCGGGCCAGGCCGACATCGCCCTGTTCGAAGGCATTGAACAGCCGGCCGCGCAGCGCCACCGGCACGCCGATGCCGCTGTCGACGATCTCGAATCGCAGGCGCATCCGCTCGCTGCCCAGCACATCGGGGCTGGACACGCGCAGATGCACGTAGCCGCTGTCGGTGAACTTGACCGCGTTACCCATCAGATTGAGCAGGATCTGCTGCAGATGACCGGCATCACCCAGCAGGCGCGGCGGCACGTTGTCATCCACCTGCACGCGATAGTCCAGCGATTTGGAGCGGGTCTGCGGGGTCAGGATCAGGTTGATCGCCTGCAGCACGTCGGCCAGCGCGAACTCGTGCCACTCCACGCGCACCTTGCCGGCTTCGATCGCGGAGATGTCCAGCACCTCTTCCACCAGCGCCAACAGGCTGCGGGTCGAGGCCTGGATGGTGTTCAGGCACTCGCGCTGTTCGTCGTCCAGGCGGGTGGTGGCCAGCACTTCGGTCATGCCGGCCAGCCCGTTCAATGGCGTGCGGAACTCATGGCTCATGTTGGCCAGGAAACGACTCTTGGCTTCGTTGGCCTGGCGCGCCTCTGCCACCGCCCGGGTCAAGGCATGCAGCAGCGAATCGAAGTACAGCGGAATCGCGCCCAGGCCCAGCAGCAGGCCCCAGCCCAGATAGTCGTGGCCGCGCCAGTACGGCGACAGCATCACCGTGCACAGGAAGGCCAGGCAGCCCATGGCCGTGGCCACGCGCAGGTAGGTGCTGCCGTAGCGCATGCCGTTGCCGATCGTGACCCACAGCATCACCGCATACAGCGGTGCCGCCGGCTCACCCTGGATGGTCATGATCCAGGCCATGCAGGTGTAGTCGGTCAGCATGCCGATCACCCGGCGCACATGCGACACACCCGGATTGACCAGGATCGCGGTCAGCAGGCCGGCGGAAATGGTCAGCTCGAAGGCGAGGATCAGCCACGTCGCAGTCAGTGCCTCACCGCCGCCGCTCAGCGAGCGCCAGCCGAGATAGCTGATGAACAGCGCCGTGATGATGATGCGGATCAGGTTCTGCGCGTGCTCGCTGTCCTCGCGCCCGGACAGGCGTTGCTTGAAGCGTGCCAGCAGCGAGCGCTTGTCGGAGCCAGCGGCGGGAGTCGTATCCATGGTCGGATGTCGCATCCTTCGGCGCAGCAGGGAGGAGCAGCACAACGGTACTGCCAGCAACCCCAACCACAGGGAAATGGCCAGCCCCAGGTTGGCCTGCCAGTAAGGGGTCAACAGCACGGTGGTGCCGAAACTGACCATCGCCAGCACGATGGCAGCGGCCAGGTAACGCGGCCCGAAGCGCAGGCCGTTGCCCACCGTGACCCATATCACCACCGCATACACCCACGCCAGCGGCTCACCCATCTGGATCATGCCGACCGCGATCAGGCCGTAGTCGGCCAGCATCCCGGCCACCCGCCGCGGATCGGAGCGCTCCGGCTTCCACAGCAACCAGCCAATCAGCAGCAGTGACAGGCCCAATCCGGTCAGCACCGTTGCCAGCACGCCCTGGTATTGATCCAGCCGATGCAGACGGGCACCGGACAACAGCACATAGACCAGGATCAGCGAGATCAGCACCACCCGCACGATCGCCTGGCCATGTTCCGAATCCGGACGCTGCGCCAACTGACGCCTCACGCGTGCGAACAGGTCCTGCATGTCACCCACCCGGTCGCGTCGATGCCGTCGAGTGCTGGGCGCAGATATCCATCAACTGCTGGTGGCCGCGCATCAGCGCATCCACGCAGCGTGGATCGAACAGGCGGCCACGCTGGGCATACAGATAGGCCAGTGTGGCTTCCATGGTCCATGCTTCCTTGTACGGACGGGGTGAGATGAGTGCGTCGAAGACGTCGGCCACGGCGACGATGCGCGCTTCCAGCGGAATCGCCTCACCGACCAGCCCATCCGGGTAGCCGCTGCCGTCGTAACGTTCGTGGTGGCGCAGCGCGATCAATGCGCCGACCTGGATGAAGCGGTTCTGGCTGCCACTGAGCAGCTCATGGCCGATGCGTGGGTGCCGGCGCATGATCGCCAGCTCCTCGTCGTTGAGCTTGCCCTGCTTGAGCAGCACTGCATCGGGAATGGCGATCTTGCCCATGTCATGCAGCGGCGCGGCCATCTCGATCAGGCGCACGTCGTCTTCGGGCAGGCCCAGCTGCTCGGCGATCAGCCCTGCTACGCGCGCCATGCGTTCGAGGTAGGCACTGGTGCCGGCATCACGGAACTCGATCGCCCGTGCCAACCGCGACAGTGTCTCACGCTCGCGTTCCTCGACCTCGTGCATGCTGGCCAGCAAGCGCTGCTCCAGCGACAACGCGCGTTGCTTCACGTTCTCGGTCTGCTGGCGCAGCTGCAACAGGTTGTAGCAGCGCGCGCGCAGTTCGCGCGGACGGATGGGCTTGACCAGGAAGTCGATGACCCCCGCTTCCAGCGCCGCCTGACGGATCGGCTCGTCGCCGACCACGGTGATCAGGATCACGGGAATGTCGCGATGCTTGGGCAGGCGACGGAAACGGCGGGCGAACTCCAGCCCGTCCATTTCCGGCATGCGGTAATCGAGCAGCAGCAGGTCGACCGGATGCGCCTCGCACCAGGCCAATGCGGTCAGCGGATCACCGAAGTCATACACGCTCAGTTCCGGCGCGATATCTTCGATGAAGTGACGCAGCATCGTCCGGGCGGACGTCTGGTCGTCAACAATGACGATGTTCAACGCGTACTCTGCCTGGTTTCTCGACCATGCTGGATCATCAGCAGGCGAGGATACCCTGCCGCTGCGAACGCTCGCACCCTGCATCGGCCTGACTCCCGTGTCATGCGTCCCGGTTCATGATCGTCATCACATTGTGAAGCGGACTCTCCACAATGCGCACTCCCCCTGGCGCCGATCAAGCCACAACAGACGTCAAGGTAGTGCATTAACGATACGCCGAGTGCGGGAGGCGTCAATCGCGCCGTCTCATTTCGCGACGGCGCGCACAAACAGGAGTCAAAAAGACGACTTACTGCTCCGGACGCATGTACGGGAACAGCAGCACGTCACGGATCGAGCTGCTGCCAGTCAGCAGCATCACCAGGCGATCAACGCCGATGCCGAGGCCGCCGGTCGGTGCCATGCCGTACTCCAGCGCACGGATGTAGTCGGCGTCGTAGTGCATGGCCTCGTCGTCGCCACCTTCCTTCGCGGCTACCTGGGCCTGGAAACGCTGGGCCTGGTCTTCCGGGTCGTTCAGCTCGGAGAAGCCATTGGCCAGCTCCTTGCCGTTGACGAACAGCTCGAAGCGGTCCGTGTAGCCCGGATCGTTGTCGTTGGCACGGGCCAGCGGCGAGACCTCCACCGGATGGTCGGTGATGAAGGTCGGCTGGATCAGGGTGTGCTCGACGGTGGCTTCGAAGATCTCCAGCAGCAGCTTGCCCCAGCCGTAGGACGGCTTGACGCGGATCTTCAAGCGCTCGCAATGGCGCAGCAGCGCCTCGCGGTCGGTGCAGTCGGCAGCAGAGATTTCCGGGTTGTGGTGGCGCACAGCCTCGTCCATGCGCCAGCGGCGGAACGCCGGGCCCAGGTCGATCTTCGCGCCGTCCCACTCCACTTCGGTGCCGCCATTGACCGTCCTGGCCACGTCACGGATCACGCCTTCGGTCAGGTCCATGATCTCGTTGTACGTGGCATAGGCCTCGTACAGCTCCATCATGGTGAATTCCGGGTTGTGGCGGGTGCTGACGCCTTCATTGCGGAAGTTGCGGTTGATCTCGTAGACGCGCTCCAGGCCACCCACGGTCAGGCGCTTGAGGTACAGCTCCGGCGCCACGCGCAGGTACAGGTCCAGGTCCAGCGCATTGTGGTGGGTGGTGAACGGCTTGGCCGCCGCGCCGCCGGGGATGTAATGCATCATCGGCGTTTCGACTTCCAGGAAGTCGCGGTTGTCCAGCCACGCGCGCATGGCGCGGATGATCTTCGAGCGCTTGATGAACACCGCGCGCGACTCCGGGGTCACGATCAGGTCGACATAGCGCTGGCGGTAGCGCTGCTCGACGTCGGCCAGGCCATGCCACTTGTCCGGCAGCGGGCGCAGCGACTTGGTCAGCAAGCGGATCGATTCGGCCTTGACCGACAGCTCGCCGGTCTTGGTACGGGTCAGGCCGCCTTCGACGGCGATGATGTCGCCCACGTCCCAGCCCTTGAAGGCGGTGTAGGCATCGCCCAGCACCGTGCCCTGCAGGAACAGCTGGATGCGGCCGGACTCGTCCTGGATCTGCGCGAAACTGGCCTTGCCCATGATGCGCTTTGCCATCAGGCGGCCCGCCATCTTCACCTGGCGGCCGTTGCCTTCCAGGGCCTCGGCGGTCCACTGCTCGGCGTCGGCGAATTCTTCCTGCAGGCGGCCGGCGAAGTCCTCGCGACGGAAATCGTTCGGGTACGCGATGCCCTGCCCACGCAGCGTTTTGAGTTTCTCGCGGCGCTCGGCGATCAACTTGTTTTCGTCAACGGGGGGGGGTATCGGTAGCTTCGCTCATGGATCTGCGGGAATCGTGTAGTGAGGGGGGATGTTGCGCCCGGCACAGCCGGTTGCCCAGCATACCAAAACCGCCCCGCCCCAGCCCTGGGCCGGGGCCCTGCCTGGTCGTCGCCAACCTTGGTTGGCGGTCCGTGTGTCGACCAAGGTCGACACCTACCAGGCCCACTGCCCGCCGCCTGGTAGCCGCCAACCTTGGTTGGCGGTCCGCGTGTCGACCAAGGTCGACACCTACCAGGCCCACTGCCCGCCGCCTGGTAGCCGCCAACCTTCGTTGGCGCTCCATCGTGTCGACCAAGGTCGACACCTACCGGATTCCGGGGAGCCGATGCCCCGGTAGGCGTCAACCGTTCCCGGGAAACGCCTGCCGCAGCTCGTCCACCAGCACCCGCTGGTTCTCCGAGTAGTCGATCGGCACCGATACCAGGTGCACCCCACCCTCGTTGAACGCCGCCTCCAGCGTCGGGATGAACTGCTCGATGGCCGTCACCTCATGCCCCTTGCAGCCATAGGCTTCCGCATACTTCACGAAATCCGGGTTACTGAACGTCATGCCGTAGTCGGTGAAGCCATCCACCGCCTGCTTCCAGCGGATCATCCCGTAGGCGCCGTCGTTGAGAATCAGCACCACCAGGTTCAGGCCCAGCCGCCGCGCGGTCTCCAGCTCCTGGCTGTTCATCATGAAACCGCCATCGCCGCACACCGCCAGCACCCGCCGCTGCGGGTACAGGATCGAGGCCATGATCGCCGACGGCAGGCCCGCGCCCATCGTCGCCAGCGCGTTGTCCAGCAGCAGCGTATTGGCCACCTGGGTGCGGTAATTGCGCGCAAACCAGATCTTGTACATGCCGTTGTCCAGCGCCACGATGCCGTCCGGCGGCATCACCTGGCGCACGTCGTGCACCAGCCGCTGCGGGGTGAATCCAGCTTCCTCGGCACGGTCAGCCAAGTGTTCCAGAATGGTAGTGCGCAGCGGCAGCAGCGCGTCGGCATTCGGCACTGCGCCTTCGATACGGTCGGCCAGCTGGGTCAGCGAACGGCCGATGTCACCGATCACTTCCACCTGCGGGAAGTACACCTGCTCCACCGCTGCCTGCGAATAGCCGATATGGATCACGGTCGGCCCACCCGGGCGCATCACGAACGGCGGCTTCTCGGTGACCTCGTGGCCGATCGTCACGATCACGTCGGCCTGGTCGATCGCCATGTGCACGTAGTCGCGCTCGGTCAGCGCGGCGGTGCCCATGTACAGGCCCGAACCACCGGCCACCGCACCCTTGCCCATCTGCGTGGTGAAGAATGGAATACCCGCGCGCAGCACGAATGCCGACAACGCTTCGCTGGACTGCGGCCGCGACGCCGCCGAGGCGATCATCAGCAGCGGGCGCTTGGCGTTGCGGATGATCTCCGCCGCGCGGTCCAGTGCTTCCGGACTGGCAATGGGACGATCCACCGCGTGCGGCGGAATCAGCGCTACGTCCCCGACCTCATCGGCCGCGATGTCTTCGGGCAGCTCCAGCAGCACCGGGCCCGGGCGCTCTTCCAGCGCGGTACGGAATGCCTCGCGGACGATGGTCGGAATGGTGCGCGCCGACACGATCTGCCGCGCCTGCTTGGTCAGCGGCTTCATGGTGCTGACGATGTCGACGATCTGGAAACGCGCCTGCTTGCTGGCGACGATGCCCTTTTGGCCGGTGATCATGATCACCGGCCACGCACCCAGCAGCGCGTAGGCGGCGCCGGTGGTGAAGTTGAGCGCGCCCGGGCCAAGCGTGGCCAGGCACACACCCGGCTTGCCGGTCAGCCGGCCATAAGTCGCCGCCATGAACACGGCCGCCTGTTCGTGGCGGGTGATGACCAGCTCGATGCTGGAATGGCGCAGCGACTCGACCACGTCGAGATTCTCTTCGCCGGGAATACCGAAAATACGCTCGACGCCTTCGTTCTCAAGCGCGGCGACGAGCAGATCTGAACCCTTGGACATTGGAATGCCGTCCTTTTCGCTGGACTGATGATGGATCGTTGCAGGAAGGATGGAAGCTGCGCGTCAACGCTTGTCGAACCACACCGTCTGCGCGTTGACGAATTCGCGGATGCCGAAGTGCGAGAGCTCACGGCCGAAGCCGCTCTTCTTCACGCCACCGATCGGCACGCGCGGGTCAGAGGCGGAGAAACCGTTGACGAACACGCCGCCGGTCTGCAGCCGGCGCGCCAGCTGCATGGCCCGCGCTCGGTCGCCGGTCCACAGGTTGCCGCTGAGGCCGAACTCGCTCTGGTTGGCCAGTTCCACCGCATGGTCGGCATCGCGGGCGCGGCTGATCGAGGCAACCGGACCGAAGGTCTCGGTATCGAAAGCCTGCATGCCCGGCTCCACGTCCGCCAGCACGGTGGGGGCATAGAACGCGCCTGGGCGATCCAGCTGATGGCCGCCGACCAGCAGCTTCGCGCCCGCGTCCACCGAGGCCCGTACCTGCGCGTCCAGCTGTTCCAGCAGGTCCTGGCGTGCCATCGGGCCGATACGGTTGCCGGCTTCACGGCCGTCGCCGATGGTCAGCGCCTGCACCTTCTGGCAGAACTGCGCCACGAAGCGGTCGTACACCGCGTCTTCAACGATGATGCGCTTGCCGGCGATGCAGACCTGCCCGGTGTTCTGGAAGCGTGAGGCCACCGCCGCTTCGACGGCAGCGTCCAGATCGGCGTCGGCCAGCACGATGAACGGGTCCGAGCCGCCCAGTTCCAGCACCACCTTTTTCAGCGCCTGCCCGGCCTGGGCGGCAATGCTGCGGCCGGCGGCCACGCTGCCGGTCAGGGTGACGGCGGCGATGCGGTCATCGGCGATCGCACGGCTGGTGCCCTCGCGGCTGATGTTGGCGGCGATGAAGGTGCCTTCCGGCAGGCCTGCGTCGCGCCAGGCGGCGTCAAGCAGCTGCGCGGTACCGACGATGTTTTCGGCCGGCTTAAGCAGGAAGCCGTTGCCGCCCATCAGGATCGGTACCGCCGCGCGCATCACCTGCCAGTAGGGGAAGTTCCACGGCATGATGCCCAGCACCACGCCCAGCGGCAGGTAGGACACGTAGGCCTTGTCGTCGGGCACCTGGGTCGGTTCGTCGCGCAGGAACTGCGCACCGTGGTCGGCGTACCAGTCGCACAGCACGGCGCACTTCTCGATCTCGGCCAGCGATTCGGCCTGCACCTTGCCCATCTCGGCGGTGGCCAGTGCAGCCAGCTTTTCACGGTCACGGCGCAGTACCGCGGCCATCGCACGCAGTACGTCTGCACGCTGTTCGAGGCTCCTGGCGCTCCAGGCCGCGAAGCCAACCTGGCCGCGATCCAGGATTGTTTCCAGTTCGGCGTCGGTGGCGAAGGGATGGCTGGCGATCTGCTGGCCGGTGGCCGGATCGCGGGAAATGGCGGTGCTGGGGGCAGCGGACATGCAGGTCTCCTGGTGTCTCGACAACGGGCGGCGGCCCGTCTCCTGCACAGGAATGTGGACCCGATCGACGGGCACAACAAGGCGTCTGCTTATCCTGTGACCTGCACTTACCTGCCTGAATGGGGTTATCGGCAGGGCTGCGTCCTGGGTACGCGCCATCGCATGCGCGCTACCGCTCCCACGCTTCGCTACGCGAACCGCGGGCCCCACTTACCAGCTCCCAGACCCCCGCCGCTTCGCGGCCGCCCCCTGACTCAGGGGGCTCTGCCCCAGACGCGAGTCGGTCGCCACAGTAGATCCACGTCATTCGTGGCTGAATCTCTTTCGGAATCAAATATCTCCAATTGAGATCGAAAACCATCCACGCATGGCGTGGATCTACCAGATCACGAGAAACTGTCAAAGGCGGGGCGGTGTCGGGGTGCGGGGTGTCAGCCGCATGGGCCCGAGGCATGCCTCGGGCGGGTTGGGCAGGACGCCCAACCCCGGTCTTGCCGTGTGCGCAGGACTGCGCACACGAGCAAGCGGCTGCCAAGCCTACACGGACGTACTTGCGGCGTCCCCGCACTCCGACACCGCCCCGCCAACCCACGGATAGCTCGCTGTTGCTGTTGCCGTTGCTTCGGCTTGAAGCAGGTGCAGGGCTGCAAGCCCTGCCGAACAACCCGCTACCTACGCGGCAGGTAGGTAACCAGTGACAGATCGTGCCGGCTCTCCGGCACCAGCGCCACGTACTGCAGGTCCAGCAACCCGCGCGTGGGGTGGTTCAGCTTCTTCGCACCTTCGTCGAACCGGCGCACGTCGTGCTCCGGCCACCACTGGCGGAACTCCTCGCTGTGCGCAGCGATGTCCTCGGCCAGCGCCAGGAACGGGGCCTTGTCCGGCGCCTGCGCCATCGCCGCGCGGAAGCCTGCCAGCAGGCCGCGGGTCATTTCTTCCCAGTTGAGGATCAGCGTGCGGTACGGCGGATACAGGAACATCAGCCGCAGCGTGTTGCGCTCGTGCGGCGCCAGCTGGCTGTAATCCACGAACAGCTCGGCGATGGCCGGGTTCCACGCCAGGATGTCGTAACGGGTATTGCGCACGTAAGCCGGGATCGGCTGCATCGCTTCGACCAACTGGCGCAGGCCATCGGTCACCGTTTCGTCGGGAGATTCCAGTGGCACGCCGTAGCCGGACAGCGCGAACGCATAGGCGCGTTCGTCGTCGCTCATGCGCAGCACCTGCGCCAGCCGCTCCAGCACCTCGGGCGAGGCGCGCACTTCGCGACCCTGCTCGATCCAGGTGTACCAGCTGACGCTGACGCCGATCGCCAGTGCGACTTCCTCGCGCTTCAGGCCCGGGGTACGCCGGCGCCCGGCCGGGAGGCCGAGCGTGGCGGGGTCGACACGGGCACGGCAGGCCTTGAGGAAGCCGCCAAGTTCCTTGCGTTCACTTTCGCTGCGCATCATCGCCACCGCCATACCCGTTGTAGCGTCGAGCCATGCTCGACGCATCCGCCAGCTCGCGAACAGCAGCCGAGCATGGCTCGGCTCTACACAAAAACGGTTCAACCACCCTCGGCGTTGCGCGCGAGGGTGACGATCTCCGCGCAGGCACGTCGATCAGGCATCGACGCGCTTGGAGCCCACGGCCAGGCCGGCCTTCAGGCTGGCTTCGACGAACTCGTCCAGGTCGCCGTCGAGCACCTTCTGCGTATCCGAACGCTCGATGCCGGTGCGCAGGTCCTTGATACGGCTCTGGTCGAGCACGTAATTGCGGATCTGGCTGCCCCAGCCGATGTCGGACTTGGTGGCTTCCACGGCGTCCTTTTCGGCGTTGCGCTTCTGGATCTCCAGCTCGTACAGCTTGGCGGCCAGCATCTTCATCGCGTTGTCGCGGTTCTGGTGCTGGCTGCGGCCGGTCTGGCAGGCCACGACGATATTGGTCGGGATGTGGGTGATTCGCACCGCCGACTCGGTCTTGTTCACGTGCTGGCCACCGGCACCGGACGAGCGGTACACGTCGGTACGCAGGTCGGCCGGGTTGATGGTGATGTCGATGTTGTCATCGATTTCCGGCGACACGAACACCGAGGTGAAGCTGGTGTGGCGGCGGTTGTCCGAGTCGAACGGCGACTTGCGCACCAGGCGGTGCACGCCGGTCTCGGTCTTCAGCCAGCCGTAGGCATAGTCGCCTTCCACGCGCAGCGTGGCCGACTTGATGCCGGCGACGTCGCCACCG
The DNA here is from genome assembly GCF_056481585.1 of Stenotrophomonas sp. 86428_Sma. Taxonomy (NCBI): domain Bacteria; kingdom Pseudomonadati; phylum Pseudomonadota; class Gammaproteobacteria; order Lysobacterales; family Lysobacteraceae; genus Stenotrophomonas; species Stenotrophomonas sp. 86428_Sma. The sequence continues at coordinate 2,214,197 of NZ_CM151156.1, read as the reverse complement.
GAGACTTCCATCAGCTCGGTCTTCCAGCCGCGCGATTCACACCAGCGCAGGTACATGCGCAGCAGGATCTCGGCCCAGTCCTGGGCTTCGGTGCCACCGGCACCGGCCTGGATGTCGACGAACGCAGCGGCATTGTCCATCTCGCCGGAGAACATGCGCTGGAACTCCAGCTTCTCCACGTGCGACTGGTGCTTGTCCAGGTCGGCGACCACGGCCAGCGCGGTGTCCTCGTCCTGCTCAGACTCGGCCAGCTCAAGCAGTTCGGTGGCATCAGCCAGGCCGTCCAGCACCGAGGCGATGCCGCCCACGGTCTTTTCCAGGCTGGAACGCTCGCGGCCAAGGTTCTGGGCGTATTCGGCGTTGTTCCAGACGTCGGGGCTTTCCAGCTCCCGCGTTACTTCTTCAAGACGCTCTTTCTTGGCGTCGTAGTCAAAGATACCCCCGAAGCGACAGCACGCGATCGGTCAGATCGGTGATGCGCTGGCGGACAGGATTCAGTTCGATCATGTCGGCGGTTATGCATTCAAAAGATGACTGGTAATGATACCGCAGGCCGGGGATGCCCGGAATGAGGGCCTCACCCTGCCCCCAGCGCCTGCCGCAGCAGCGGTAGCTGGCGCCGGCTGCAGGGCACCTTCGCCCCGTCGGCCATGTGCAGCAGGGCCTCGCCGCCGTCCAGCGGCTCGATCGAGCGCAGCTGGCCCCGATGGATCAGCCAGCTGCGGTGCGGACGCAGGAACTCACCCGGGTCCAGCCGCTGTTCCAGTACCGCCATGGTGATCCGCAGCGGGTAGTCGTGGCCGCGTACCCGCAGGTTCACGTAGTTCCCCGCCGCCTGGGCGTACTCCACGTCGGCAGTGGCGACCAGGAACTCCTTGCCCAGCTTGCGCACCAGGAAGTGCTGGGGGCGCTCGACCGGTTCCACCGGCGGGCCGACATCGGGCTCGGCCAGCAGGCTCGCCTCACCCTGCCGGCGCCGGCCAAACCAGCTCGCAAAGTGCTCCAGTGCCACGAACATCGCAAACGTGCGTACATCCTTCAGGTATTCGTACGCAAAACGCTCCAGCCAGCCGGCATCGTCCTGGTACCGATAGCCCAGCGCTCCATAGGCCAGGTGCCGCAGCAGCATCATCCCGACCACGTGCAGCAGCGACCAGCCGACGCTGGCCAGCAGATACAGCGGCAATCGCTGCTTCCAGGTATCGGCATGCAGCGGCCAACGCTCGCAGGCCCGCCACAGCAGCGGCAGGGTCAGCAGGATCGGGACGAGGCTGCTGAACTCCCAGATCATCGGCTCCCACAAACCCAGATCGGCACCACGGCGACCGGCATCCATCACTTCCACCAGCGCATTGGTCACTGCTGAAGCGGACAGGATGGCCGCCCATACCAGCAGGCGGGTTGACGTGCGCCAGCGCGGTGGTCGGCCCTGGGTCATTGCTGCATCCATGTCGTTGCGGTGCTCCAGCCTGCCTCAAGGGACCGAGGGTAGCGGCTCCATTGGTCCCACCACCCCCGCCATTGGTCACTGCGCGGCTTCCGGCGGCCCCTTGGAAGTCGCTGCTCGGACCGGGCGGCGTCACCTTGGCTCGACTCTCCGGCACACCACCCCCATGACCCGACGCCACGACATCGACGCCCTGCGCGTGTTCGCCTTCGCCCTGCTGATCCTCTATCACACCGCCATGGCCTATGTGGACGACTGGGGCTTCCACCTCAAGAGCGTGCACACGGCCGAATGGCTGCAGTGGCCGATGGTGTTCGTCAATCGCTGGCGGATGTCATTGCTGTTCCTGATCTCGGGCATCGCCATCGCACTGATGCGACCCGAAGGCAGGTTGCTGCGCTTCGCCTGCCTGCGCACCTGGAAGCTGCTGTTGCCCCTGCTGTTCGGCATGTTAGTGATCGTACCGATCCAGCCGTACTGCGAAGGCGTGTCCAACGGTCATGTGGCACCGGGCTTCGGCCACTTCCTGCTGCGCTACTGGCAGGTGCGGCCCTGGCCGGAAGGCAGCTTCGCCGGCTGGCAGTACGGCATCACCTGGAACCACCTGTGGTACCTGGCCTACCTGTGGAACTACACCCTGGCGCTGGCCCTGTTGATGCCATTGCTGGGAACGACAGTAGTGCGCGGCGCGATGGCACGCGTTGCAGCCTCGCCCGCGCTGCTGATTGGCACTCCGTTCGCGCTGTTGCTGGCCTGGGTGATCTGGCTGGAGCCGATCTATCCGTCCACCAATGCCCTGCTCGGCGACTGGTACCAGCACGCGAAGTACGCCACGGTATTCCTGGCCGGGTACCTGCTGGGTCGCGAGCCACTGTTCTGGGAACGGGTGGTGGCCCTGCGCCGCACCACGCTGTGGCTGGCACTGGCGGCGGTCGGCTGGTACATGGGCCTGCGCATCCTTGGCCAGGTGCTGGCGGCCGATTCCCCCCTGCGGCAATGGCCCGAACCGTTCTGGGACCTGCAGGTCCGGACCAGCCAGTCGCTGTACGTATGGACCGCGCTGCTGGCCATCCTGGGCTGGGGAAAGGTGTTCCTTGATCGCCCGTTCCGCTGGCTGCGGTACTGCACCGAGGCCATCTATCCCTGGTACATGCTGCACCAGAGCCTGATCATCGTGCTGTTGTTCTGGCTCAAGCCACTGCAACTGGGCCCGTGGATGGAACCGGCCCTGCTGCTGGCCGGTACCATCGGCGGCTGCCTGCTGATCCACGAGCTGCTGATCCGCCGCTCGCGCTGGCTGCGGCCGCTGTTCGGCCTACGTGCCGATCCGCCAGCGTCGCCGATTGCACGCGCCGCAACGGCGCGCTGAGTTCGGTGCCGTTGTAGAGCCGAGCCCGCGCTCGGCTGCTTCTGTCGTGAGCCGAGCATGGGCTCGGCTCTACCCGTCCACCAACCGATAATCCGCCAATGTCAGCACCTACGCGTATGGCAACAGCGCAATGAGGACAACGGATGTTCCAGACCCATTGGCACCTGTGGCTGCAGCAGACCTTCGACGCCGGCGGGATGCTGGCGCTGATGCAGTTCATCAGCCTGCTCGGCTATGAAATGGCCTATACCGCGCTGATCCTGGTATGTGCATTCGGGGCACGCCTTCGCGCTGGCCTCTGCGTGATGCTGGCGGTGCTGCTGATGGCCTGTGCCACGCATGCAATCAAACAGGGCGCCGCCCTGCCCCGCCCGTCGGATGTGGATGCGCGCGTACTGGATGAAGGGGTGCCGTCGCACCCCTTCGTGGTCAACGGCGGCGGACAATCGTTCTGGTCACTGCCCGATGCGCAGTCCACCGCCATGCTGCGCGCGCAGCCCGACGCCGACTATGGCTTCAACAGTGGCCATGTGGGCGTGGCCACCGCTGCCTGCGTCGGCCTGCTGCTGGCCTTCGGCATTCGCCGACGCTGGCTGCGCTGGACGTTGGCGCTGGGCTGGCCGCTGCTGATGGCGCTGTCACGGATGTACCTGGGCCGGCATTTTCTGGCCGACGTGCTGGGCGGATGGCTGATCGGCATCGGCGTGGCTCTGTTGGCATGGCAGCTGATGCCAGGGATGCGCTCAAGCAGGCAATGGCAACTGCCGGTCCTGTTGGGGCTTGGCGTGCTGCTGGCATGGGCGGCGGCGACCACCCGCTTCGTTCCAGTTGGTGAAGCCGGGCGACTGCTCGCGCTGGGCCTGCTGGTGGCGTGGATGCAATGGCGCGGCTGGCCGGTGGATCCGAAGAACATCGTGCAGCGGGGGTTGCGCGTGCTGGCTGTGGTGGTGATCTATCTACTGGCACGGCCGTTGATCGACCTGTTCGCCGCGGCCATTCCGCTGCCTGATGTACCGGCGACCGAAGTGCTGTGGCAGACCGTTGGCACGCTGTTGATCCTCGGTGGCGGTGTGGCACTGGCGCGGTGGATGCAGTGGATTCCGCATGGGGTCTCCAAGGTCTGAGACTAACCCTACCTGTTGGTTACCTTCACGGCATTTGCAACTATTCGCATTGGATGTTCCCAAGAACCTTGCGATTCTCCCTGGTCGCCTTCCAGACGGAAGTGGACCTTTGCCCTGGAGACCTGCAATGGATCAATCCGACATCAGTATGCTGGCCGCCTTCATTGAATCAGAGGAGGCTGCGCTTGCTGAAGAACGTCAGGGCGACTTCTATCCGAGTTATCACTATCAACTCGCGGCACTCGCACCAAGGGCTGGTAACGGCCTGCCCCAGGATATGCTGCAACGCTTCTACTTCCATTGGCTGCGAGTGGGAGACTGGAAGGTCGCAGGACTTCCGCAGAGAGACTTTCCCATCCTTGTTGCCGCGTACCAGGAGCTCACGAAGCTCCATGTGGGCTACGACACACGCCAGCCAGGCCTCAGCCTCCCGCATCTCTTCTGCTTCGGCTTCAATGAACATGGCGAGCTGCCAAGCGGTGTGGTTACCAATGCCGCGGATCTGAAACAGCGCACGCGTCTGGTGGAGCACTGCAGGAAGTACCAGTCGTTCCAGGCCCAGCGAGAGAAGGTCGATAAATTTCTGCCATATCGCCCATTTGCGCGAACCATTCTCGAGACAACTCGGTTCCTGCAACACGATATCAAGGGTATGGGTCGAATCCTCTATTGGGGCATGGCGCTCATTGCACTGCTCGATGAGGACACACGCATCCAGATGACAAACGACCTGATAGCCAGGAACTGGCCCGAAGACAGGGAACGCGGCCATGTGCTCTCCCTGCTTCATCACACCGCCGAGGCGACCCGGCCCCATTGCGCAGCGGACGCCGAGTTCGACGTTCTCTGCGAACATCTGGCGCAGATGCACGATACCCGGATCATGACGGGCGACGCAGTCCAGTTGGCGCAGCGGGAGGGCTGGCACGTTGACAACATCCGTGATTGGAATGCCAGCATCACCCTCTATCACGGAGGTGAGTACAGCAGCGAGCCGGGGCATCCCCGGATCAGACTTGATCTCAACAGCTGGCCTGATACCCCTTGGTCAATCAATCTGAGCGTCGGCAATGGCTCCTACGTCGCCTACCGGGACGAACCCACCAGCAATGATTTCCAATTGCCGCCAATCATCGGCGCCACGCTTGATCATTTCCCTGAATGGGTCAAGCAGATAAACGCACGACTAGGAATCAATCTGGTTCCAGGCACTGGCTCAGCTGCATCTGCCTACAAGAATCGTACGTTGGCTAGACAACTCGACGCATGGATGCGCGGGAAATAGCAGCAGGATTGCGTCGTATAGAGCCGAGCATGGGCTCGGCTCCACCTTGAGGCAGTCGAGCAAGCTCGACTCTACAAAAGCCCGGGATCGATCATTTCACCTCGAACTCGCCCACCAGCACAGTCTCGGCACGATCCTTCAGCCGCATCGTGACCATCTGGTCCTTCTGCTTCGGCGTGCCCCAGTGCGTGGTCAGCCGCAGCATCAGTGTCGTCGCACCGGTCACCAGCTGCTGGCGGCTGCCGAAGTAATTGGCCTCCACCTTGTACTTGCCGGGCTTGGCGTTGCGCAGCGAGAACTGCTCGGGACCATAGCCGCCGGTGAAGTCCTGCGACATCTGTCCACCCTGATAGGTCAGGCGGTTGCCGTAGTACGCGCGCTCGCCGTTCGGGTCGGTCACCCACAGGTCCATGTCGCTGTTGTCGGCATCCCACGACAGCACCACGCGCAGGTCCAGCGGCATCGCCTGCAGCAGACGCGGGTCGATGCTGGTGGTATCCAGCCGGGGCGTGCTGCGTGCCACCAGGTTGGTCAACTCATCCAGCGCGATCAGGGCGATGCCATCGAAACGATTGTCCCACGGCCGCACCACCACCTGGTACAGCGGCGCCAGCGCCTGCTGCGGCTTGCCCGCAGCCGCCAGTGCCAGGCCCAGGTCGCGGAAGCTCTGCGGTTCTTCCTGGCCCATCGCCAGCACCTGCTCGAACACTGGCACCGCCAGTGCGGGGGCATCAGCCTGCATCAGCCGGTAACCGAGCACACGCAGCAGGTGGCGGTTGTCCAGGTCCATCTCGGCCAGGTTCGACAGCACGCGCAGTGCCAGTTCGCGCTGGCCCTGCTCCAGCAGCAGGTCGGCCACGTCGAGGAAGAACGCGCTGCTGTCGGCGTGGGCATCGCGCTCGGCCAGATAACGGTCATACAACTGCGACGGCGGCCCCTCGCGCAGGCGCTTGGCGATGGCCGAGTCCGGCTGCCAGGCCGCCAACTGGATGCCGAGCTCGCCCTCGTTGGCGGCAGCGGGCGCAGCGACACGGCCACCAGTGACCGTGATTGAATCGAGGGCCATGTTCGATGCAGGTGCTGAGCGACGCGCACGCGCGCTGCTGGCTTCCATGCGCTGCTCGGCGGCGGCGGCCATCGGTGCCGGGGCGGGTGGTACCGCCGGGGCCGGCGCGGCGAGCATCGCCACCGGCGCCGAGTCCATCGCGTAATCCGCGGATGCAACTTCCAGCGCCCCGCCCTTCAACTGCGGAGGCGCTCCCTTCGGCCAGCTTCGGTTCCACCACTGCTGGCGCTCCTTCCAACGTGCGGCAACCTGGTCCAGGCGCTGGCGATCGGCAGCGGCGCGATCGCTCACCTGCCGTGCGAAGCGGGCATCGTACTCGGCGCGCAGTTTGCCGGACGGGCGGATCGCATAGCGCAGGTAGTCCTCCAACGTCTCCAGCACGATCAGTGAGGTGTCCGGGCCGACCAGGCCAAACTGCTGCGACAGGCGCTGCATCGCCTCGCGGTTGCCACGGCGGTCGGCGGCCAGCTGCTGCAGGCGCGCCTGCGCCCACAAGCCGGCCAGCAGCTCGCCGTCTTCACTCTTCTGCGTTGCCGGCATCGCCTGCCATTCGCCGCCACCCACGCGCACCCGCATCGGCACACCGTCGGCCGCCAGTCGTGCATGCAGCCACAACCAGCCATGGGCTTCACTGCGACGATCGATCACCACGTCCTGCACGCCGCGCCCCGCATCGACCTGCACATCCAACGGAGACGACAGCAGCTCGCGCGCCGCCGCATCGACATCCTTGCCCAGCGCAACGAAGCGGCCGCCATGCGCTTCGCTCCAACCACGCAGTCGCACGGCATCGGTGCGCGCACCGGCGCTGCTGATCGCAAACAGGCGCTGGTCCGGCGCCATCGCCGGCAGCTGTTCCGGCCCATAGGTCAGCAGGCCATCGCTGACCAGCAGGTATTCCTTCACCCTCTGCTCTGGTTGCCACTGCGCCAGCGCGCTGGCACCGTCCGGGCGTACGGCCTGCAGTGCCGCACGCAGCTCACTCCAGTTACCGGCGCGGATGCGGAAGCGCCTTACCGGCTCGGCGCGATCGCGCAGCACGGTCAAGGCCACGGTGCCGTCGCCCAGTGCGGCGAAATAGCGATCGAGCAGCGCAAACTCGCGCGTGCGATCGCGCTGCCCCGCCGAACCGGAGCCATCCCACAGCAGGCCGATCTCGCTGGGCAACGTGCGGGGCGTGCTGCTGGCCGCCACCGGCAGCTGCGCCAGCAGGTAATGGCCATCCTCCCAGGGCGCCACCTGCAGCTGTGCCTGGCGGGCTGCCGGGAGGCTCCACTGCAGCTGCCTGGGCAGCTGCGCGCCCTTGCCCTGCCACTGCAACTGGCCCGCGCTGATGCGGAACGGCGCCGTACCTGCGCTCGCCGCGCCGGGGGCCTGCAGCTTCAGCTCAACCGAGGTTGCACCGGCGGCGAACTGCAGCGGCAGCGTCCACTGCCAGCCTTGGCTGGCGAAGGCCAACGGTTCGCGAATCACCAGCTGCACGCGTCGGCTGCCACCGGCCGGCAGCGGATAGATACGCAGACGGAACTGGTTGCCAGCGGTCTGTTCCAGCAAGCCCGGGTCGACGCCGCGGCGGGCGATTTCCTCGAACACCTGGCGGCCGCGGTCCTTCGGTACCGGCACCGCCTCGCGCAACTCGCCGTTGATATCAAGCGCGAAGCCGGAGATCTGCTGGCCATCGGCCAACGGGAACTGCAGCTCACCCTCCAGCACGCGCCGGTTCGGGTTATGGAATTCCAGGGTGATCCGGGTCTGAGCGATGCCGGCCTGCACCTCGCCCTCGATGCGGGCGTGTCGTAATTGAACCGGCTGCTCAGCCGCCGGCGCGATCAGCAGCGGCGTGGCGGCCTGCGGCCGGGAGATCGGCGGCGACTGTGCGCCAGCGGGCCAGGCCGCAAGGGCCAGCAACAACACGGTGCAGCAACGGGCGAAGACCATGACCGGGCTCCAGTGGGATCGTGGACCTTTGAACGCACCAGCAACCGTAATGGGGTTGGCGCCTGCGCTCGCATCGACACACGCCCCTCCAACCAGCACCATGGAAGTCCTCGCCACACAGGGATGCACCATGCGCCCGTTGATTGCCTTGATCCTGCTGGTCCTGGCCGGCGCCGCCGCCGCTGGCAGCGTGAAAGGGGTGCGCTTCGCCCACTACGACTGGATGCTGGCCTGCGACAACACCCGCACCTGCCGCGCCGCCGGCTACCAGGACGATGTCGGCGGCAACTTGCCGGTGTCGGTGCTGCTGACTCGCAAGGGCGGACCCGGCCAGCCGGTCAGCGCCGAACTGATGCTGGGCCAGTACAACGAGGTCAAGCTGCCGACACAGCTGTCGCTGCAGATCAACGGCAAAGATCTGGGCGCGCTGTCGTTGACCGCAGACACGGCGACACTGCCTACAGCGCAGACCAAGGCACTGCTGGCCTCCCTGGCGCGCAGCAGCCGCATCGTGGCGGTCGGCAACGATGGCCAGCGCTGGACGCTGTCCGATCGTGGCGCCTCGGCGGTGCTTCTGAAGATGGACGAATTTCAGGGTCGGCTGGAGACTCCCGGCGCGCTGATGCGCAAGGGGTCGCGCGCCGAAGCCTCAGTTCCTCCCGCACTTCCGGTGCCTACGCTGGTTCTGGCGCCATTGGTGGCGGCACGAGCCACCGATGCCGCACTGGAACACTCACCCGCACTGCGCGCGGCGCTGGCCGCGGCCAACCCGAGCGGCGACTGCGTCGCACTGACACCCGAAGGCCTGCCGATGGTGGACGGCCCGCAGGCGCTGCGCGTGACCCGGCTGGGGAGGACTTCCCTGCTGGTGTCTACGCTCTGCTGGCGTGGCGCCTACAACGAAGGCATCGGCTACTGGGTGGTGAACGATGCGCCGCCCTTCAAGGCCACGCTGGTGACCGCATCGGGCGGCGATGACGATGGTCGGGTAATCAGTTCGGCGCACAAAGGCCGCGGCTTAGGCGATTGCTGGTCCACCGCGAGTTGGGGCTGGGACGGGCGCCACTTTGTGCAGATCGATGAATCCACCTCCGGCCTGTGCCGGCTGGTCGCGGCCGGGGGTGCATGGCACATGCCGACGCTGGTGACCGAGGTGACGCCCTGAGCTTGGCCAGTTGATTGGATCCACGCATAGCGCGCCGCCCACGGCCCCGCTCGCGAAGCGGCGCTCAAACCGGCAGGCAGTGCTCCACGATCAGCTGGATGGCGCTGCCGCCACGGTAGTCATCGCAGGCCAGCCGGTAGGCCAGGTGGACGTGACGTGATGGCGCGTTGCCGTGCCAGCCGCCGAAATGGATGGCGTTGATCGTGCCGGGTACGCCGGGCAGGCGCAGTTCCAGCTTCAGGTGACGCTCCTTCAGCACGCGCCAGTTGGCCACTTCGAAGTGGCCGTCGAACAGTGGCTCGGGGAAACCCTGGCCCCACGGCCCGGCCAGGCGCAACGCATCGGCGTGGCGATGGTCCAGCTCGTCCGCGGCCAGCTCGCCGTCACTGAGCACCTGCTGCTGCAGTGCCGCCGGATCGAGCATCTCCAGCACCACCGCGACGAAGGCGGCCTTGAAGTCATCGACGTGGTCACGCCGCAGGCTGAGGCCGGCCGCCATGGCGTGGCCACCGAAGCGTTCGATCAGGCCCGGGTGGCGCGCATCGACCAGCGCCAGGGCGTCACGGATGTGCAGGCCGGGAATGGAGCGCGCCGAGCCTCGCAGGGTGTCGGCGCCGGGTTCGGCCGGCGCGAAGGCGATCACCGGGCGATGCAGGCGATCCTTCATCTTCGACGCGACCAGGCCGACCACACCCGGATGCCAGTCGGCATCGAACAGGCAGGCCGCCACCGGGCGCTGCCCCGACATGTCAAGCACCACGCGGGTCAACGCCTGCTCGGCGTCATCGGTCATCGACTGCTGCACCGCGCGGCGTTCTGAGTTGATCTGCTCCAGCGTCTGCGCGATCTCCCGCGCCTGGCGCGGGTCTTCGGTCAGCAGCAGCGCGATGCCCAGCGCCATGTCTTCCAGCCGGCCCGCAGCGTTCAGGCGCGGGCCGAGTGCGAAGCCGATATCGGTGGCGGTCAGTCGCGCGGCATCACGGCCACTGGCTTCGATCAGCGCACGCAGGCCGACACAGCCCTGCCCTGCGCGTAGACGGCGTAGGCCCGCACTGACCAGCGCACGGTTGTTCGGATCCAGTGCCACCAGGTCGGCAACGGTGCCCACCGCCACCAGGTCCAGCAGCGTGGTCAGGTCCGGCCCCTTGCCATCGGCAAAGACGCCGGCCTCGCGCATCTGCCGGCGCAGCGCCATCAGCACGTAGAAGATCACGCCGACACCGGCCAACGACTTGCTGGGGAAGGCATCGCCGTCCAGATTCGGATCGACGATGACATCGGCAGGCGGCAGCTGCGGGCCGGGAAGATGATGGTCGGTGACCAGCACCTGCCAGCCACGCGCCTTGGCCGCAGTCACACCCGCATGGCAGGCAATGCCGTGATCGACCGTGACCAGCAGGTCCGGCTGCAGCTCGGCCAGCTCCTCCACCAGCGACGGCGACAGGCCATAGCCGTGCACCATGCGGTTCGGCACCGCGTGGAAAACATGCTGCGCGCCGAGCATGCGCAGGCCACGCACACCGACCGCACAGGCGGTAGCACCATCGCAGTCGAAATCGCCGACCACCAGGATGCACTTGTCGTTGGCGATGGCCTCGACCAGCAGGCCCACTGCATCGTCGATGCCGGTCAGCAGCTCGGGCGCATGCAGGCTGCCCAGCTTCGGCAGCGCCAGCTCCGGGGTACCGGCACCGCGACTGGCGTAGAGCCGCGCCAGCAACGGCAGAGTGCCCTCCGGCCAGTTGGCGGGCGCAACCGCATCGCGGCGGCGGATCGTCGGCGTATCAGAGGAGGGCTGCACGGCATCGGCGGCAAGGGACATCGGCATCGCCGGTTACGAAAGACAGAGGGATGATACCGCGCGTGGGAGAGGCTGGCGGGATTGTGCCCGGCAGCTGCGGTAGTGCCGGCCGCTGGCCGGCAACCCCGGCAAACGTCCAGGGTCAGAGCCGTTTTCCCATGGAGAACGGATCCGACCCCGCTCAATCGTGAAGCTGCCGCGGCTTCTTCCAGAACTGCCAGCGCTGGCCACGATCCAGCTGGAACTGCAGGCCATCCTCGAAATCCAGCACCAGTCGCTGCAGCTCGCCACGCTTCAGCGCAGCCAGCAGCGGACGGATCGCATCATTGCCGAGCTGCTGCAGGGAGCGCAGCTGGCGCAGGTCGACCAGTGCATCCACCGCCTGCTCGCCATCCACGGCGACGCCTGCCGCCAGAGCCAAGCCCTGCAGCAGGGCATCACGACTGCGCACCTGCGCATGCGCCGTGCTGACCGACACCGGCATCACGCCGCCACCCCAGAACCACAGCGAATTGATCGGCTGTTGTCCCTGCGCGGCGCGCTGCTGGTTCCAGGAATGATTGTGCAGCAGCACCTGCGCCTCGGTCATCAGCGCCCGCCAACGGCGGCCACCCTCGCCTTCCGGCAGGTGCGAGAACAGGTCATCGCCCAGCACCTCGTCCGGACTGTCGAAGTCCGGCAGGGTCAGGTCGATCGGAAGCCGCAGGTACCAGCGCGAAGGGTCCGGTGCGTCGAGCACGAACCCGGCATCGGCGAACAACGGCTGCAGCACCGGCAGCAGGGCCAGGCAGTCGGCCAGGGTCGGCCGCAACGTTTCGCCGTAGGCCATCATCCGCGCGCCGTGCATGTCCGGCACCATGCAGGCCGGATCGGCACGCAGCCAGCACGCGCCGGCAGCATCGCCGACGTCACGCTGGCGGCTCAGTGCGGCTACCGGCCAGTGCGGCGCGGCGACCGTGAAATGGCGCTGCAGCTGCGCCCGCTCGCCGGCTTCGAACTGCGAGGCGTTGGCGCGGCCCAGGGCACGCGCCACGTCATCAGGCAGCGCAGCCGCGGCAAAGCGGCTGCGCGCGGGCAACAGCAGGGTCGCCGTTGCCACCGGGTCAGTCCACGTAGCTGACGCTGACGATCTCGTACTCGCGCTGGCCGGCCGGGGCGTCGATCACGATCGAATCGCCTTCCAGCTTGCCGATCATCGCGCGCGCCACCGGCGAAGAGATGGCGATCAGGCCCAGCTTGATGTCCGCTTCCAGGTCACCGACGATCTGGTACTTCTTCTCTTCGTCGGTTTCCACGTCGGCCAGAGTCACGCTGGCGCCGAACACCACCTTGGAGCCGGCATTGAGCTTGCTCACGTCGATGATCTCGGCGTGCGACAGCTCGCCTTCCAGCTGCTTGATGCGGCCTTCGATGAAGCCCTGTTCCTCGCGCGCGGCGTGGTACTCGGCATTTTCCTTCAGGTCACCATGCTCACGCGCTTCGGCGATGGCCGCAATGACCTTCGGGCGCTTGACCGACTTCAGGTGATCCAGCTCGTCGCGCAGCTTCTGCGCGCCCTTCATCGTGATGGGGGCTCTCATGCATTCAACTCCTTGTGCAGCTCCTGCAGCGACCAGACGGGGCCGGTGCCGCGGAATTCCAGTGAATCCACCAGCGCCTTGGCGCCGGCAATGGTGGTCGAGTAGGTGACGCGATGCTGCAGCGCCTCGCGACGGATCGAGAACGAGTCGTTGATCGCCGAACGACCTTCGGTCGTGTTGACGATGTAGACGATCTCGCCGTTCTTGATCGAGTCGACGATGTGCGGACGGCCTTCGACCACCTTGTTGATGATCTCGCAGTCCATGCCGTGCTGCTGCAGCCACGCGGCGGTGCCACGGGTCGCGACCAGGCTGTAGCCACGCGCCAGCAGCGCCTTGGCCACCGGCAGCACGCGCTTCTTGTCCGGATCGCGGACCGAGACGAAGGCCTTGCCGACCGGCGGTGCCTTGATGCCACCGGCTTCCTGCGCCCGCGCGAAGGCGGCGTTGAAGGTGCGGCCCACGCCCATCACCTCACCGGTGGAGCGCATCTCCGGCCCGAGGATCGGGTCGACGCCCTGGAACTTGGCGAACGGGAAGATCGCTTCCTTCACCGAGTAGTAGTCCGGCACGATTTCCTTGGTCGCGCCCTGCTCGGCCAGGGTCTTGCCGGCCATGCAGCGGGCGGCGATCTTGGCCAGCGGCATGCCGGTGGCCTTGGACACGAACGGCACGGTGCGCGAAGCACGCGGGTTCACTTCCAGCAGGTAGATGGTGTCGGCACCTTCATCGCTGGTCTGGATCGCGAACTGGGTGTTCATCAGGCCGACCACGTTCAGGGCCTTGGCCAGTTCCACCACCTGGCGACGCAGCTCGGCCTGGGTTTCAGCCGACAGCGAGTACGGCGGCAGCGAGCACGAGGAATCGCCCGAGTGCACGCCGGCTTCTTCGATGTGCTCCATCACGCCGCCGATCAGGACGTTGCCCTGGGCATCGGCAATGATGTCGACGTCGCACTCCACGGCATTGTCGAGGAAGCGGTCCAGCAGCACCGGCGAATCGTTGGACACCTTGACCGCGTCGCGCACGTAGCGGGCCAGGTCGGCTTCGCCGTAGACGATTTCCATCGCACGGCCGCCCAGCACGTAGCTCGGGCGCACCACCAGCGGGTAGCCGATCTCGCGGGCCAGCAGCAGGGCTTCCTGGTCGTTGCGGGCGATGCGGTTCGGCGGCTGCTTCAGGCCCAGCTTGTCGACCAGCTGCTGGAAGCGCTCACGGTCTTCGGCCAGGTCGATGGAGTCCGGGCTGGTGCCGATCACCGGCACGCCGTTGGCTTCCAGCGCGCGCGCCAGCTTCAGCGGGGTCTGGCCGCCGTACTGCACGATCACGCCCTTCGGCTGTTCCAGTTCGACGATTTCCAGCACGTCTTCCAGGGTCAGCGGTTCGAAGTACAGGCGGTCGGAGGTGTCGTAGTCGGTCGACACGGTTTCCGGGTTGCAGTTGACCATGATGGTTTCATAGCCATCCTCGCGCAGCGCCAGTGCCGCGTGCACGCAGCAGTAGTCGAACTCGATGCCCTGGCCGATGCGGTTCGGGCCACCGCCCAGGATCATGATCTTGTCGCGGTTGCTCGGCGCGGCCTCGCACTCGTCCTCGTAGGTCGAGTACAGGTAGGCGGTGCCGGTGGAGAACTCACCGGCGCAGGAGTCCACGCGCTTGTAGACCGGGCGCACCTTGTGCGCACGACGCAGCGCGCGGATGGCGGCTTCGTTGGTGCCGGTCAGCTGCGCCAGGCGCGCGTCGGAGAAGCCAGCGCGCTTCAGCTTGCGCAGGCGGGCGGCGTCCAGCGCGTCGATGCCACCGACAGCGACTTCGGCTTCGGCCGCGATGATTTCCTCGATCTGGTCCAGGAACCAGTGATCGATGAACGACAGTGCGTAGATCTCTTCCACGCTCATGCCGGCACGGAACGCATCGGCGACGAAGAACAGGCGCTCCGGGCCCGGGGCCTTCAGCTCGCGGCGCAGGGTCTGCAGGTCTTCTTCATTGCTCAGGTCCAGGCCGGTCGGGTCGAAGCCGACCTTGCCGGTTTCCAGGCCACGCAGCGCCTTCTGCACCGACTCCTGGAAGGTACGGCCCATCGCCATCACCTCGCCCACCGACTTCATCTGGGTGGTCAGGCGGGCGTCGGCAGCCGGGAACTTCTCGAAGGCGAAGCGCGGAATCTTGGTAACGACGTAGTCGATGGACGGCTCGAACGACGCCGGGGTCAGGCCACCGGTGATTTCGTTCTTCAGTTCGTCCAGGGTGTAGCCCACGGCCAGCTTGGCGGCGACCTTGGCGATCGGGAAGCCGGTGGCCTTGGAGGCCAGTGCCGAGGAACGCGACACGCGCGGGTTCATCTCGATGACGACCACGCGGCCGGTCTTCGGGTTGATGCCGAACTGCACGTTCGAGCCACCGGTATCGACGCCGATCTTGCGCAGCACGGCGATGGAGGCATCGCGCAGGCGCTGGTACTCCTTGTCGGTCAGGGTCTGCGCCGGCGCCACGGTGATCGAGTCACCGGTGTGCACGCCCATCGGGTCCAGGTTCTCGATCGAGCAGACGATGATGCAGTTGTCCGCGGTATCGCGGACCACTTCCATCTCGAACTCCTTCCAGCCCAGCACCGACTCTTCCACCAGCACTTCGGTGGTCGGCGACAGTTCCAGGCCGCGGCTGACGATCTCGACCAGCTCTTCGCGGTTGTAGGCGATGCCGCCACCGCTGCCGCCCAGGGTGAAGCTGGGGCGGATGATGGTCGGGTAGCCGACGCGGGTCTGGATCTCCAGCGCTTCGTCCAGGGTATGGGCGACGGCGGCGGTCGGGCATTCCAGGCCGATCTCACCCATGGCGACGCGGAACAGCTCGCGGTCTTCGGCCATGCGGATCGCTTCGCGTTTGGCGCCGATCAGCTCGACGTTGTACTTCTCCAGCACGCCGTTGTCGGCCAGGTCCAGCGCGCAGTTCAACGCGGTCTGGCCACCCATGGTCGGCAGCAGCGCATCGGGCTTTTCCTTGGCGATGATCTTCTCGACCGTCTGCCAGTTGATCGGCTCGATGTAGACGGCGTCGGCCATCTCCGGGTCGGTCATGATCGTGGCCGGGTTGCTGTTGACCAGCACCACGCGGTAACCCTCGTCACGCAGGGCCTTGCAGGCCTGGGCGCCGGAGTAGTCGAACTCGCAGGCCTGGCCGATGACGATCGGGCCTGCACCGATGATGAGGATGGTCTTGAGGTCAGTGCGCTTGGGCATTTTCTTCTCTAAGTCAGTACAGCGTGACAAGGGGGGTGATCGCACGCTGTCGATCAGGAATCTTGATCCGCAGCGCCGCGCCAGCGGCAGCAGCGTTGCGGGGTTTACGGTCCATCGCGACGCCACCGGGGGGCCGGCGGCGTACTGATCACGCCTTGGCCTGCTCCATCAGCACCACGAAGCGGTCGAACAGCGGACCGACATCGGTCGGGCCCGGCGACGCTTCCGGGTGGCCCTGGAACGAGAACGCCGGCACGTCGGTGCGGGCCACGCCCTGGTTGGTGCCGTCGAACAGCGAGCGGTGGGTCACGCGCAGGGTGGCCGGCAGGGTCGCTTCATCGATCGCGAAGCCGTGGTTCTGCGAGGTGATCATCACCCGGCCGCTGTCCAGGTCCTGCACCGGGTGGTTGGCACCGTGGTGGCCGTGGCCCATCTTCATGGTCTGTGCGCCCGAGGCCAGGCCCAGCAGCTGGTGGCCCAGGCAGATGCCGAAGGTCGGGATCTTCACGTCGATGAAGGTCTTGATCGCTTCGATGGCGTAGTCGCACGGTTCCGGGTCACCCGGGCCATTGGACAGGAACACGCCATCCGGCTTCAGCGCCAGCACTTCGGCGGCCGGGGTCTGTGCCGGCACCACGGTCACTTCGCAGCCACGCTCGGCCAGCATGCGCAGGATGTTGGTCTTCACGCCGAAATCGTAGGCCACGACCTTGTACTTGGCCGGCACGCTGACGAAGGCGTTGGCATCCAGGTCCAGCTGGCCCTCGGTCCAGGTGTAGGTCTTCTCGGTAGTGACGACCTTGGCCAGATCCATGCCCTTCAGCCCCGGGAACTTGCGGGCGGCTTCCAGTGCCTTTTCCACGTCGATGTCACCGGCCATCAGCGCACCGTTCTGCGCGCCCTTCTCGCGCAGGATGCGGGTCAGCTTGCGGGTGTCGATGCCGGCGATGGCGACCACGCCGCGCTGGATCAGCCAGTCCTGCAGCGACACCTGGCTGCGCCAGTTGCTGGGACGGCGGGGAACATCGCGCACGATCAGGCCGGCCGACCACACCTTGGACGCTTCATTGTCCTGGTCGGTCATGCCGGTGTTACCGATATGCGGATAGGTCAGCGTGACCATCTGCCGGGCGTAGGACGGGTCGGTCAGCACTTCCTGGTAGCCGGTCATGGCGGTGTTGAACACCACCTCACCGACGGACAGGCCGGGCGCGCCTACGGATTCGCCCTCGAATACGGTGCCGTCTTCGAGGACGAGGATTGCGGCTTGGGTCACGGGAATCTCACTTTGGCTACCGAGGGGGCTGCCGAAGTCACGCCTGCGCTTCACGGAAATCCGGTTGCAAAAAAGCGCGGACGTGCGGTCTGGGACCGGTCCGGCTTTCGTGATTCGGCGAGTGCGAATTGTAGCGCTGCCGGGGCGCTCGCGCCAGCGGTTATCGCACTTCATGAACAGGCGATTGCGCATTCATTTCAATCCGGCGGCGTATGCGGGCCGCCATGACCCTGGTAGACGCCAACCTTGGTTGGCGCTTCCCGGAAAGCCTGCCAACCAAGGTTGGCATCTACCATCGGCCTGGACCGTTACCGGGGGCCGTCCAGCAGGTCCCGCACCCGGTAGCTGCCCGGGGCGCGGCCCTGCAGCTGGCGGGCGGCAAACAGGGCGCCGCGGGCGAAGATGTCGCGGTTGGTGGCCCGGTGCACCAGCTCGATGCGCTCACCCAGGCCGGTGAACTGCACCAGATGCTCGCCGACGATGTCACCGGCACGCAGGCTGGCGTAATGCGGCTCCGCCCCACCCCGCTGCGCGGCCGCGCCCAGGGTCAGCGCGGTGCCCGACGGCGCGTCCTTCTTCTGCGTGTGGTGCGATTCGACGATGTCGCAGTCCCAACCGGCCAGCGCCTGCGCCGCGCGCTCGACCAGCTCGTCCAGTACCGCCACGCCCAGGCTGAAATTCGACGCCCAGACCAGCGGGATGGACGCCGCCGCGGCCTCCAGCGCCTGCCGCTGTGTGCTGGAGATGCCAGTGGTGCCCGAGACCAGGCCCGCACCCCGCTCCACGCATAGCGCCAGCATCGGGTCGAAGCCCTCCGGCAGGCTGAAGTCGATCGCCACATCGAACACCGGCGCGCCAGGCAGTTCGCTGGCGCCGAAGAACGGCACGCCGTCGACCACGCGCTGGGTCGGCGCACGGCCGGTTACCGCAGCCACGATCTGCAGGGTTTCGGGATGCTCGGCGGCCAGCCGCAGCAGGGCCTGGCCCATGCGCCCGGAGGCACCGTGAATGAGCAATCGCAGGGGAGTCTGGTTCATGCCTGCAGGCTAGCGGCAGCACGCCCGCTCCGGCAAGCGCCATCACTGCTACGCTGCATGCCCTTTCATGCAATGGATGGCAGCCCCCTCATGCAGATCAGCGAACAGCTGGTGCTGGTCACCGGTGCCGGCCGCGGCCTTGGCCAGCACATCGCCCGCGCGTTCGCGGCGCAGGGTGCACGCGTCATCGTCAACTACCACCGCAGCGAAGGCGCCGCACGTGCGCTGGCCGCCGAGCTGGGCGGACAGGCGATCGCATTGCCGGCCGACGTCACCGACCGCGCCCAGGTCGATGCGATGCTGCAGCACGCGCTGGCCCACTTCGGCCAGGGCGTCACCACGGTGGTCAACAACGCACTCGCAGCGTTCTCGTTCAATGGTGATGCCCGCGACGGTGCTGCCGCCATCGCTTGGCCGGCCTTCCAGGCGCAGTTCGAGGGCAGCGTGCGTGGCGCGCTGAACACCGTGCAGGCCGCCCTGCCCGGTATGCAGGCCCGCCGCTTCGGCCGTGTGATCAACATCGGCACCAACCTGTTCCAGAACCCGGTGGTGCCCTACCACGACTACACCGCCGCCAAGGCCGCACTGCTGTCGCTGACCCGCACACTGGCCGGCGACCTCGGCCCGCACGGCATCACCGTCAACATGCTGTCCGGCGGCCTGCTGCGCACCACCGATGCCAGTTCCGCCACGCCCGAAGCGGTGTTCGACTACATCGCCGCCAACACACCGCTGCGCAGCGTCACCACCCCGGCCGAATTCGCCGATGCCGCGCTGTTCTTCGCCAGCCCGTGGTCACGCGCGGTGACCGGCCAGAACCTGGTGGTGGATGGCGGATTGGTGCGGGACTGAGCCGATGCGCATCTCCGAGGTCAGCCGCCTGACCGGGGCCAGCGCCAAGGCCATCCGACTGTACGAGGCGCGCGGCCTGCTGCCGCCGGTGCCACGACTGAACCGCTACCGCGACTACAGCGAACAGGACGTGGCCTGGGTGCAGCTGATCCGCCAGGCGCTGGGGCTGGGTATCACGCTGGCGGCAATCTCGCGCCTGCAGGGCCGCGACGGGCGGCTCGACTGGCAGGCAGTGCTGACCCTGCTTGAGCAGCAGCGCAGCCGCATTGCCAGCGAGCGGGCACGGCTGGCGCAGGTCGAGCTCGACCTGCAGCAGGTCAGCGACGAACTGCAGCAGTGGCTGCTCTCCGGCAGCAATGACTGCGTGCTGGAACCCAGCGGCTGCACGACCCAGGCTTGACTCTGCCCTTGGGGCAGACCGCAGCCTCGCGCACTTTCCATTGCCCGAGGTTGCCGTGTCCCGTTCCATCCTGATCCTGCTCGGCCATCCCGACCGCGACAGCCTGTGCGGCGCCCTCGCCCAGCGCTATGCCACCGCCGCCGAGAACGCCGGTCATCGGGTGCGACTGATCGCACTGGGCGACCTTGAGTTCGATCCGGTGCTGCGGCATGGCTATCGCCAGATCCAGCCACTGGAAGCCGACCTGCAGGACGTGGCGGAAGCGATCGAGGCCTGCGATCACCAGGTGCTGGTCTATCCCACCTGGTGGGGTGCGATGCCGGCGCTGCTGAAGGGCTTCTTCGATCGCGTGCTGCTGCCGGGGTACGCCTTCCGCTACCGGCGCGATTCGGTGTGGTGGGACCGATTGCTGGCTGGCCGGAGCGCGCGGGTGATCACCACGCTGGATACGCCGCCCTGGTATTACCGCTGGATCTACCGCGATCCGGGCATCACCCAGATTCGCGCGACCATCCTGGAGTTCTGCGGCATCCGCCCGGTGCGGATCAGCCGCCTGGGCGCGGTGCGCAGCAGTTCGCAGGGGCAACGCAGCAAGTGGCTGGCGTTGGCAGCAGAGCTGGGTTCACGCGCCAGGTAGATCCACGCCATGCGTGGATGAAATGCCGGCCACATTCCATGTGTCGCGTTTGCCAATTGACCGCCAGGCACCGTGCCTCAAGGCTGTGGGCACTTCTTACGGCCCAGGCAAAGCCCATGAAATCCTCGACTGTCTTCAGCAAGTGCGCCCGGAAGACCGGCTTTTCCGGCACGTCGACGACCCGCTACCGCTTGCTGGATGCCGCCCTGCTTGTCGTGAATCACCAACGCGCCAGTGAAAGCCGGGGCTTCTATGTGAATGCCGGGCTCTACTTTCCAGAGCTGCTCGAGTATCCCCTTGCACCTGACGATCTTGAAACAGCTTTCAGGTACCGCTCCAGCATTCCCACGCCCCATGTCGACTGGCGGATCGAAGAGACGCCCGGCCTGCGCCGGGCTTTCATCCAGCAGGATCTGGATGATCTGCTGGAGGCCGGCAATCGCGATGGGATGAAATGCCTGCTGCTCGATGCCCTTGCCGACGTGGCGGGCTTCGCGACAACCCATGGAAACCGGGAGTCGGTGCGGCGGTTGAATCAGGACGGGAACTTCCGCGCGCTCATCCGCAGAGAGGTCTAGTAGATCCACGCCATGCGTGGATGGACTCCAGGAGTGTGCGAACCAAGGTTCGCACCTACCAGGACCCATTCAGTGCTGTTTGGGCGGCGTCGGCCCGCAGCTGTCGCAACCGCCACAGGCGCCACCGCCTCCGCTCACCGGCGGTGCGATCTTCCGCCCCAGCGCCTGCAGCCAGGCGGCGCGGCCCGGCTTCAGCAGGGCCAGCGCAAGCGCGCCACGCAGCTTGCGCACGGTGCCGGGGAACTGCTTCTTCAACACCACCCAGGCACTGACCAGCACGGCCACCGCGATGATCAGGTACTGCAGCAGCAGTCCACGGTCCATCAGCCGCCTCCCAGCGCCTTGGTCACCTGGTAGGTGATCAGCGCCGCCACGTAGGCCGCAGCAAACAGGTAGAACGCCGAGAAGGCCATCGTCTTCCACGAATTGGTCTCGCGCTTGATGGTGGCCAGCGTCGAGATGCACATCGGGGCGTAGATGTACCAGACCAGCAGCGACAGCGCGGTGGCCAGCGACCAGCCGTCGCTGATCAGCGGGGTCAGCGCCTGGCTGGCGGCATCGTCATCGGCTGCGGACAGCGCGTACACGGTCGCCAGCGAGGACACCGCCACTTCGCGCGCGGCCAGGCCCGGAATCAGCGCAATGCAGATCTGCCAGTTGAAGCCCAGCGGCGCAAAGAACATCGCCATCGCATGGCCGATCTGGCCGGCGTAGCTGTAATCGATGGCCGGCATGGTGGCGCCGGCCGGAGCCGCCGGGAACGACAGCAGCACCCACAGCAGGATGGTCAGCGCCAGGATGATGCCGCCAACACGCTTGAGGAAGATCATGCCGCGCTCGTACAGGCCGACCGCCAGGTCGCGCACGTGCGGCAGGCGGTATGACGGCAGCTCCAGCATCAGCGGGTGCTCGCTCTTGTCGCGGCGCCACTTCTTCATGATCCACGACATCGCCAGCGCACTGAGGATGCCCGCCGCATACAGGCCGAACAGCACCAGGCCCTGCTGGTTGAACACGCCCCACACCGTCTTCTGCGGGATGAACGCACCGATCAGCAGCGCGTACACCGGCAGGCGTGCCGAGCAGGTCATCAGCGGCGCCACCAGGATCGTGGCCAGGCGGTCACGCGGGTCCTGGATGCTGCGCGTGGACATGATGCCCGGCACCGCGCAGGCGAAGCTGGACAGCAGCGGGATGAACGAGCGGCCAGACAGGCCGGCGGCGGCCATCATGCGGTCGAGCAGGAACGCCGCACGCGGCAGGTAGCCGGATTCCTCCAGCACCAGGATGAAGAAGAACAGGATCAGGATCTGCGGGAGGAACACCACCACGCCACCCACACCGGCGATGATGCCGTCAGTCAGCAGGCTGGCCAACGGGCCTTCCGGCAGCACGCTGCCAACGAAGGCACCAAGCCAGGCGAAACCGGCCTCGATGCCATCCATCAACGGTGTCGCCCAGGCATACACCGCCTGGAAGATCAGGAACATCACCACCGCCAGGCTGATCAGGCCGAACACCGGGTGCAGCAGCCAGCGGTCCAGCGCGTCGTCGACTTTGGCGGTCCGTGCCGGCATGCGCACGGCCACCGACAGGATCTCGCGCACCTTGGCGTGGTAGTCGATGCCACCTTCCGGGCCCGGCACCGGCGCATCCAGGTGCGGCACCATCGCATCGAGGCGCTCGACCAGGGCCTTGGCGCCCTGCTTGCGCACCGCCACGGTTTCCACCACCGGCACGCCCAGCTCGCGCTCCAGCGCGGCCACGTCCACCTGGATGCCACGGCGCTGGGCCGCATCGACCATGTTCAGCGCAACCACCATCGGCTTGCCCAGCTCGCGCAGTTCCAGCGCGAAGCGCAGGTGCAGACGCAGGTTGGTGGCGTCGATCACGCACAGCAGCACGTCCGGTGCAGCCTCGCCCGGGTAGAAGCCCCGGCACAGGTCACGGGTGATTGCCTCGTCCAGGCTGGCCGGGTGCAGGCTGTAGGCGCCCGGCAGGTCGAGTACGGCGAACTCGCGGCCGGACGGCGCGCGCAGGCGGCCTTCCTTGCGCTCGACGGTGACGCCGGTGTAGTTGGCAACCTTCTGCCGGCTGCCGGTCAGCTGGTTGAACAGCGCGGTCTTGCCACTGTTGGGGTTACCGACCAGCGCAATGCGCAGGGGCGCGGTAGAAGTTGCAGCGGTCATGCGCGACGCTCCTGGCGGTTGGCGTCGACCACGACGCGCTTGGCTTCACTGATACGCAGCGCAAACCGGGTGAACCCGACCTGCACCAGCAGCGGCTCGCCACCGACCGGGCCCTTGGCCACCAGGCGCACTTCCTCGCCCTTCACGAAACCCAGCTCGCGCAGGCGACGGGCGATGGCATCGTTGGCATGGAGGTCCTGCACGGACTCGACCACGGCCGAGGCGTGCAGCGGCAGTTCGGACAGCGTCATCTAGCGCATTCTCTGCTGGATGTAAATGGTTCTCGATTCTAACATTCCCGCGTCGCGTCATGGCCCATGACCAATGGCCCGCTATGATCCATACAGGTATGGAGTGACCCTGGAATCCCATGAACGATGCTTTGCAGATCGAGCGCAGCGGCGCCGTCCTCACCCTCTGGCTGAACCGGCCCGAGCTGCACAATGCCTTTGACGCCGGCTTGATAGCGCGGCTGACCGCCGCCCTCGAAGCCGCCGGACGCGACGACGCGGTGCGCGCGGTAGTGGTGGCCGGCCACGGCGCCTCCTTCTCGGCCGGCGCCGACATGCAGTGGATGCGCGGCATGGCCGCCGCCAGCGAGGCCGACAACCGCGAGGACTCGCTGGCCCTGGCGCGGCTGATGCGCACCCTGGACGAGCTGCCCAAGCCGACCCTGGCCCGGGTCCACGGCGCGGCCTTCGGTGGCGGCGTCGGCCTGGTCGCCTGCTGCGACATCGCCATCGCCAGCACCGCGGCGCGCTTCGGCCTGACCGAAAGCCGCCTCGGCCTGCTGCCGGCGGTGATCTCGCCCTACGTGATCGAGGCCATCGGCCCGCGCCAGGCCCGTCGCTGGTTCGCCACCGGCGAGCACTTCGATGCCGAGACCGCACTGCGCATCGGCCTGGTCCACCAGCTGGTCGAGCCGGAACGCCTGGACGAGGCCGTGCAACGCCAGCTGGCCCTGCTCGACAAGGCCGGCCCGATCGCTTCTTCCAGCGCCAAGCAGCTGGTGCGGCAGGTGCGTGACAGCCATGACCGCGATGCCCTGGATCGCGATAATGCCGCCCTGATCGCGCGCCTGCGGGTGTCCGCCGAGGGCCAGGAAGGCCTGGGCGCCTTCCTCGACAAGCGCGCGCCCCACTGGGTCACGGAAGCCTGAACATGCTCGATCATCTTGGTTTGACCAGCGCCGACCTGGCGCGCAGCAAGACCTTCTTCCTGCAGGCGCTGGCGCCGCTGCAGATCGGCGTGGTGATGGAAGTCACCGCCGAACAGACCGGCGCGCACGACCACATCGGCTTCGGCAGCGAGGGCAAGCCGTTCTTCTGGCTCGGCAATGGCGCCACCGCCAGCCACGGTGTGCACGTGGCCTTCGCCTGCGCCAGCCGCACCCAGGTGGACGCCTTCCATGCCGCTGCCCTCGCCGCCGGCGGTCGCGACAACGGCGCGCCGGGCCTGCGCCCGTGGTACCACCCCGACTACTACGGCGCCTTCGTGCTCGACCCGGATGGCAACAACATCGAGGCGGTCTGCCACCGCCCTGCCGACGAGGTGGCCGCATGAGCGACTACGTCCGCATCGTCGAGGTCGGCCCGCGTGACGGTCTGCAGAACGAAAAGCAGTCGGTGTCCACCGCCGACAAGATCGAACTGATCAACCGCCTGTCGGCCACCGGCCTGCGCAGCATCGAGGCGACCAGCTTCGTCAGCCCGAAGTGGATCCCGCAGTTGGCCGACGCCGCCGAGGTCTATGCCGGCATCCAGCGCCAGCCCGGCATCCACTACCCGGTGCTGGTGCCGAACGAACAGGGCTACGACCGCGCCCGTGCGGTGGGCGTGGAGGAAGTGGCGGTGTTCACCGCCGCTTCGGAGGCGTTCAACCGCACCAACACCAATGCCGGCATCGACGAATCGCTGGCCCGGTTCGAGCCGATCCTGCGCCGCGCCGCCGCCGATGGCGTGCGCGTGCGCGGCTATGTCTCCACCGTGCTCGGCTGCCCCTACCAGGGCGAGGTGCCACTGGCCGACGTGGTGCGGGTGGCGCGTGCCCTGCACCAGATGGGCTGTTACGAAATCTCGCTGGGCGACACCATCGGCGTCGGCACCCCGCGCAAGGCCCGGGCAATGCTGCAGGCGGTTGCCGCCGAGATTCCGATGGCCGCACTGGCAGTGCACTTCCACGACACCTATGGCCAGGCCATCGCCAACATCGCCACCTGCCTGGAAGAAGGCGTGCGCGTGGTCGACAGCGCCGTCTCCGGCGCCGGTGGTTGCCCGTACGCGAAGGGCGCCAGCGGCAATGTCGCCAGCGAGGACGTGGTCTACCTGCTGCAGGGCCTGGGCCTGGACAGCGGCGTGGACCTGCCGGCACTGGCCGAAACCGGCCGCTGGCTGGCCGGCCTGCTCGGACGCGCCACCGCCAGCCGCACCGGGCAGGCGCTGGCCGCCGCCGGCTGACCGCCGCACTGCGCCGCCCTGCACCGGCGGCGCAGTGCACAACAGCGGCGGTCACGGCTTCCGTTAGAATCGGCGGTTCTCGAACCTGCAGGACCGTTCAATGCAGCTGTCTTCCGTACGTGCCGTGATCACTGGCGGCGTCTCCGGCCTCGGCCTGGCCGTGGCCCAGCACCTCGTCGCCCAGGGCGGCAAGGTGGCCCTGTTCGACCTCAACGACGACAAGGGTGCTGCCGCCGTTGCCGGGCTGGGTGCCGACAAGGCCCGCTATTTCAACGTCAACGTCAACGTCAGCGATGAAGCGGCCGTTTCGGCAGCCATCGACCAGGCCCACGAGTTCCTCGGTGGCCTGAACGTGGCGATGAACTGCGCCGGCATCCTCGGCGCCGGCCGCGTGCTGGGCAAAGAAGGGCCGATGCCGCTGGCCGGCTTCCAGGGCACGGTGATGGTCAACCTGGTCGGTAGCTTCAACGTTGCAAAGGCCGCGGCCAACCGCATGCAGTACAACGAGGCCGGCACCGACGGCGAGCGCGGCGTGATCATCAATACCGCCAGCATCGCCGCCTACGAAGGCCAGATCGGCCAGGCCGCGTACGCCGCCAGCAAGGGCGGCGTGGTGTCGATGACGCTGCCGATGGCGCGCGAACTGTCGCGCTTCGGCATCCGCGTCAACACCATCGCCCCGGGCGTGTTCTGGACGCCGATGGTCGATGGCATGCCCGAGGCGGTGCAGCAGTCGCTGGCCGCGTCGATCCCGTTCCCGTCGCGCCTGGGCAAGCCGGAAGACTTCGCCAGCCTGGTCGGCTTCATCCTCGGCAACACCTACCTCAATGGCGAGACCATCCGCCTGGACGGCGCTACCCGCCTCGCTCCGAAGTGATTCCCCCCGGGCGCCGGGACGGCGCCCTCCCCCAACGACCTAGATCACCATGAAAGCCAACGACATCAAGAAGGGCAACGTCGTCGAGTACAACAACGGCGTGTACCAGATCCGCGACATCGAGCGCAGCTCGCCGCAGGGTCGCGGCGGCAACGTCCGCTTCCGCTTCATCATGTACAGCGTGCCGGGCGGCAACAAGCTCGATGCCAGCTTCGATGCCGACGACAACCTGGTCGAGGTCGAACTGCTGCGCCGCCAGTCCACCTATTCGTACAAGGACGGCGATGCGTTCGTGTTCCTCGATGACGAGGACTACACCCCGTACACCCTGGACGCGGACGTGATCGGCGACGACGCCGGCTACATCACCGACGGCCTGACCGGCATCTACGTGCAGGTGATCGACGAGCAGCCGGTGGCGATCCAGCTGCCGGCCTCGGTGGTGCTGGAAGTGATTGAAACCCCGCCGGAACTGAAGGGCGGCACCGCCACCAAGCGCCCGAAGCCGGCCAAGCTCAACACCGGCATCGAAATCATGGTGCCGGAGTACATCGTCAACGGCGAGCGCGTGCTGGTGAACACCGCCACCGGCGAGTTCGCTGGCCGTGCCGACTAAGCGCCTTGCGCTGATCGGTTGCCTGTCCCTGCTTGCGGCATGTTCGCCGCAGGCAGCGGACAATGCTGCCGACGCCACGCCAGCCGAACCGGCCGTGACCGCCGCACCAGCGGTGAAGGCACCGGCCGCCGTGGAGGCCATCGCCGAAGCGGAGCCCGCTACCGAGCAGCCCTCAGGCGAAGAGGACCTGGACAAGGTACGTGCAGCCGCAGGCTGTCCGGTCCCGGAGGATGTGTATGACGTCGACGACGTGCGCATCTACTGCGCGATGCCGGCCGACGTGCAGGCCTTCCTCGCGCGCGAGAACACCTGCCAGCATTTCGCCGGCGAAGAGCCGTACGACGACGAGCGTCGCCGCGAACTGGAAGAGGCCAGCGCGAAGTACTGCGAGGGCCGCGAGAAGATCTTCACCGATCTGGTCGCGCGTCATCGCGGTGACTGCGCTGTCCGCGCAGCGCTGATCGGGATCAACGGCCGCTATGACCTGGACTTCGATCTCGACCTGAAGCCCTGCGGGGGCTGATCGATGCACGCCGGGCATGGCCCGGCGTCACCGATCCGCGGAATCGGGCGTTACTTCGCGCCGAAATTGCCGCAGCCGTGGTACTGGCGGGTGCCGATGGTCAGGTTCACCTTGGCCTCGAACGCCTCACCACTCATGTCGTCCTGGCAGGTGGTGCGCTGGAAGCTGAGCTTGACGTCGGTACCGTCGGACGCCTTGCCACTCCATCCGTCGGCCCCCTCGGTGGGCTTGGCCACATCGAAGCGGCGCTCGCCGTAATCGACTTCCACCTGCAGGCCCGGCGCATCGCCGTCAACGACTGCAAGCCAGCCGGGTTCATTGCCGGTGGCACGGAACGCGGCATTGCCGGCGCTGCCATCGCCTTCGGTGGCTTCGACCGCATGGCACTCGCGATCGGCTTCGCCCTTCAGGCTCAACAGGCCGTCATCGCTGCCCTTGGTCCAGAAGCTGTTGCCCTGGCCATCGCCATACTTCGCGCCCGACGCCGCACGCTCGGAAGTCATGGCGAAGGTACGTTCGCCGATCACTACCGTCGCCGCATCCTCGCCATTGAAGGTCGCGCGCACGTTCAGATCACCACACCGGTACATGGTCTCGCTGCCGGTACCGGCGCCGGTGCTGGCAGCCGGTTCGGGCGCGGCCGGCGGCGCGGAATCAGTGCCGCCCGCAGCGGGTGGCTGTGCCGGCTGGCACGCGGCCAGGACCAACCCGAGGGAGGCTGCCAACAGACTGGGGACTACACGCATGGCTCGACTCCTTGTCGACACTACAGAGATCTTCGACCCTACCACCTGCCGGTGAGCGGGGCCTGAAAGCGGCCTGACCGCGTTCATGCGGCCAGTACCGCCATCGACAGCAGCTGCGCGCCGCTGTCGCCGGAACTGCAGGTCCAGACCCGCAGCAGGCGCAGTTTCAGCTCGCGCTCCTGGCCCTGCCCGCGCACCGACAAGCGCACGTCACTGGACAACAATGCCAGGCGTCCGCACAGCAGCGTTTCCACCGCGTACGATTGCAGGCTGCTCACCCGCAGGTTCCCGGCCAGCCAGTCGCCCAGCCAGGGCAGATCGAGCATGCGCCCGCCCTGCCCATCCATCATGAACAAGGCCGGCGATACCAGCGCGGTCAGCGCATCGTGGTCGTCATCCAGCAATGCCTGCCGCAGGCGCTGTTCCAGCGCTGCCAGCTGCCGCTCATGCAGGTCTTCAACGATGTCCCGTTCCATCCACGGATCCTTCCGGCATCGGCCGGCGCCTGCGCAGGCGTTGCGCGATCCACTGCCGCGCGCCCTGCACTACTACATAGAAGACCGGTACGAAGAACACCGCCAGCACGGTCGCACTGACCATGCCGCCGAACACACCGGTTCCAATCGCCTGCTGGGTTTCCTTCGACGCGCCCTGTGCCAGCATCAGCGGCACCACGCCCAGCGCGAACGCCAGCGAGGTCATCACGATCGGCCGCAGGCGCAGCCGTGCCGCCTCCAAGGCCGCTTCGACCAGGCCACGGCCCTGCTGCTGCAGCTGGCGTGCGAACTCGACGATGAGGATCGCGTTCTTCGCCGACAGCCCGATCACGGTGATCATGCCGACCTTGAAGAACACGTCGTTGGGCATGCCGCGCAACAACACGGCGGCGACCGCGCCGAGCAGGCCCAAAGGCACCACCAGCATCACCGCCAGCGGAATCGACCAGCTCTCGTACAGCGCCGCCAGCACCAGGAACACCACCAGCATCGACAGCAGCAACAGCCACGGTGCCTGCGCACCGGATTCGCGCTCCTGCAGCGACTGGCTGGTCCACTGCAGGGCGAAGCCGGACGACAGCTTCTCCGCCAACCGCTCCATCTCCGCCATCGCCTGGCCGGTCGAAACACCGGATGCCGGTGCGCCGGACAGGTTCAGCGCCGGGAAACCGAGATAGCGCTGCAGCTGCAGCGGTGCCTCGGTCCAGTGCGGGGTCACCAGCTCGGACAACGCCACCATGCCGCCTTCGCTGTTGCGAACGTACAGCTTCAGCACGTCCTCCAGTTCCATCCGGTGGGGTGCATCGGCCTGCAGGATCACCTGCTGCAACCGGCCCTTGTTGGGGAAATCATTGACGTACTGCGAGCCCATTGCCGCCGACAGCGTGCTGCTGATGTGTTCGAAGCCCACGCCCATCGCCTCGGCCTTGGCCCGGTCGATATCCAGCCGCACGCTGGTACCCGCTGGCAGGCCATCGGCATGCACCTCGGACAGCAGCGGGCTGGCCTCGGCCAGCTTCAGCAGCTGCTGCAGGGCCGCGCGCAGTTCGGCCTGGCTCTGCCCAGTACGCGCCTGCAGGGCGAGCGAGAACCCGGACGAACGGCCCAGGCTGTCGATCGCCGGCGGCATCACGCTCATCACCTCGCCCTCGGCAATCGTGGACATCGCCTTCTGCGCGGCCTCCACCTCGCCGGCCGCGGTGGCGCCTGCGCGCTCGCCCCAGTCCTTGAGCATGGTGTAGGTCAGCGCCGCGCTCGGGCCGGAACCGGAGAAGCTGTAGCCGAGGATCGACTGGTTGGAGCCGATGCCCGGGCGTGACGCCACATGCCGCTCGTAGGCTTCGACCACGGCCAGCGTGCGCTCGGCGGTGGCTTCGGCCGGCAGCTGGATCGAGGTCATGAAATAGCCCTGGTCTTCTTCCGGCAGGAATGCGCCCGGCAACCAGTGCAGGCCCAGCAGCAGCGCCACCACCAGTGCGGCGAACACGCCCATCACCCGCCCACTGCGCTGCAGCACCGAGGCCACGCCACGCTGGTAGCGCCCGGTCATCTTCTCGAAGCCACGATTGAAGGCACCGAACAGCCCGCCACGACCATGGTGTCCATGGGTATTCGGGCGCAGCAGGGTCGCGCACAGCGCCGGCGTCAGGCTCAATGCCAGCAGCGCCGAGAACAGGATCGACACCGCCATCGCCACGGTGAACTGGCGGTAGATCGCGCCCACCGAGCCGCTGGCCAACGCCATCGGAATGAACACGGCGGTCAGCACCAGGGTGATGCCGATCACCGCACCGGTCAGCTCGCGCATCGCCTTGATGGTAGCCCCGCGCGGCGGCAGTCCTTCCTCGGCCATGATCCGTTCCACGCCCTCGACCACCACGATGGCGTCGTCGACGATGATGCCGATCGCCAGCACCATGCCGAACATGGTCAGCACGTTGATCGAGAAGCCCAGTGCCAGCATCACCGCGAAGGTGCCGAGCAGCGCGATCGGTGCGACCAGCGCCGGAATCAGCGTGTAGCGCCAGTTCTGCAGGAACAGGTACATCACCGCGAACACCAGCAGCATGGCCTCCAGCAGCGTCTGCACCACCTTCTGGATCGAGATCTTCACGAACGGTGCGGTGTCGAACGGAATGCTCGACTCCACGCCGCGCGGCAGCAGCGGCGCCAGTTCGGCCATGCGCTCGCGTACCGCCGACGCGGTGCGCACTGCGTTCGCGCCAGGACGCAACTGCACCCCGGCGGCGGTCGCTGGGTGGCCATCCTCGCGGGTGCCCCACGCATAGCTCTGCGCGCCCAGTTCGACGCGGGCGACATCGCCCAGCACCACCCGTGAACCGTCTGCCCCGGCGCGCAGCACGATGGCTGCGAACTGCTCCGGCGTGGACAGCTGCCCATCGGCGCTGAGCGGCACGGTGATGCGCTGGCCTGGAACACCCGGCGAATCACCGATGCGTCCGGGCGATATCTCCAGGTTCTGCTGCTCGATGGCGGTGGCCACATCACCCATGGTCAGGCCGTAGCCGGTCAACCGGGTCGGGTCCAGCCACACCCGCATCGCCTGCTCGGCACCGAACAGCTGCACGCGGCCGACGCCATCGATGCGGCGCAGCTCTTCGATGATGTTGCGCGCCATGAAATCGCCCAGCGCGGCTTCGCTGACGCTGGCATCCGGCGAACGCAGGCCGACCAGCATCAGGAAGCCCGAATCGGCGGCCTCCACGAACAGGCCGTTCTGGCGCACGCTGCGCGGCAGGCGCGGCTCGATCGCCTTGATCCGGTTCTGCACGTCCACCTGCGCCAGCTCCGGGTTGGTACCGGGCTTGAAGGTCGCAGTGATCGAGGCTTCGCCGGAGGTGTCCACCGACGATTCGAAGTACAGCAGGTGCTTGACGCTGGACAGCTCGCGCTCGATCAGCCCGACCACCGCATCATTCAGCGTCTGCGGGCTGGCACCCGGGTAGCTGGCATAGATGCTGACACTGGGCGGCGCGACCGCCGGATAGCGCTCCACGGCCAAGCGCGGAATCGCCAGTACGCCGGCCAGGATGATGAAGATCGCCAGCACCCAGGCGAACACCGGGCGATCGATGAAGAAACGTGCCATGTTGGATTTTCCTGGAGGGGCTGGCCCGGGAAAGGCTCAGCCCTTGCTGCCGGCCTGCACCGCGCCGGCGCTGGCGACCGGCACCTGCCAGTCGCGCGCATCGACCACCACGCCTTCCTGCAGGCGTTCCTGGCCCTCGACCACCACCTTTTCGCCCGCCTTCAGACCGGTGCGCACCAGCCACTGGCGATCAACGCTGCCGTCGACCTCCAGCGTGCGGATCACCGCCTTGCCATCGCCACCGATCACCCAGGCATAGGCCTGGCCACCGGCGCTGCGCAGCACGGCCTGCTGCGGCACGGTCAGCGCACTGGCCGGTGCACCCCGCGGCACTTTCGCGCGCACATACATGCCGGGCAGCAGCTGGCGCTGCGGGTTGTCGACCAGGATGCGGAGGATCACATCACCGGTACGCGCATCGACGTTGATGCCGGAGAACAGCATCTGCCCACGCTCGGACAGCGGCTTGCCGGCGGCACCGATGATCGTCACCGGCAGCTCGCCACCACCGGCAGCACTGCGCTGCAGCGATTCCAGCTGGGCCGCCGGCTGGCGCACATCGACGTAGACCTGGTCGATCTGCTGTACCACCGCCATCGGCTCGGCATCGGCCACGCCGACCAGTGCACCTTCGGTCACCAGCGCCTGATCGATGCGGCCGGCAATCGGCGCGCTGACCGTGGCATAGCGCAGGTCGAGCTGGCGACGGGCCAGGATCGCGCGCGCTTCATTCACCGCGGCACGGGCCTGTTCGTACTCGGCACTGGCATCGTCGCGATGCTGCTGGCTGACGGCCTGTGCCGCGGCCAGTGCATGCAGGCGCTGCGACTGCACGCGACTGCGGCCCAGGGCGGCCTCACTGCGCTGCAGCGCGGCCAGTGCCGAATCGACATCGGCACGGAAGGCCGCCGGATCGATCTGGAACAGGGCCTGGCCGGCGTCTACTTCCGCGCCCTGGTCAAACAGCCGGCGCTGCACGATGCCACCCACCTGCGCTCGGATCTGCGCGGTGCGCACGGCGGCCACGCGGCCAGGCAGTTCGTCGTCACGCTGCACCACCTGCGGGCCGACGGTAACCACGCTCACGCGGGGTGCGGCTTCGGGCGAGGCTTCGGGGGTGGAGCAGGCCGTCATGGCCAGGGCGAGGGCCGCGATCAACGCGACCGGAGTCCTGAAGGTTCTCATTGCTGTGCACAATGCCGCGCGGGCGGCTGATAGGTTCTGAAGAACCCAGTGTGCGTGGCGATGATGGGGTTTCGATGGAGGAACTGTGGAGATACGATGGAGGCAAGCACCTTAAGGCCCCGCCCCTGCATGCATGCCGCCCCTGCCCTCGCCGCCCTCGTCCTGATCGTCGAGGATGAGGCCGAGATCGCCGACATTCTTACCGCCTATCTGGAACGCGAAGGACTGCGTACGCTGCGCGCCGCCGACGGCCACAGCGCACTGGACCTGCATCGCAGCGCCCGCCACGATCTGGTCCTGCTCGACGTGCAGCTGCCGCGGCTGGATGGCTGGAGCGTGCTGACCCAGCTGCGCCAGCGCGGCGAGACGCCGGTGATCATGCTGACCGCACTGGACCAGGACCTGGACAAGCTGACCGCACTGCGCATGGGCGCTGATGACTACGTGGTCAAACCATTCAATCCGGCCGAAGTGGCGGCGCGCGTGCGCGCCGTGCTGCGGCGTACGTTGCGCGCCTCGCGCGTGGACGCCCCGACCGCGCTGCGGGCGGGCCCGCTGCTGATCGACTCGGCCACCCACGCCGTACACGTGGAAGGCGAAGGCTACAGCCACGAAGTGCTGCTCACGCTCACCGAGTTCAAGCTGCTGCACTGCATGGCGCTGGCGCCGACCCGCATCTTCAGCCGCAGCGAACTGATGCACGAATGCCTGCCGGAAAGCGAGGCGCTGGAGCGCACGGTCGACAGCCATGTCAGCAAGCTGCGCCGCAAGCTGGATGAAGTGGGCATGGTCAATGTGCCGGCCAGCGTGCGTGGCGTCGGCTACCGGTTGATGGCCGACCGCTGATGGCCCGCCTGCGCCGCTCCGGGCTCAGCCGCCACATCATCGTCTCGATGTCGCTGATGGTGATCGGCGTCATCGTGATGATGATCCTGTCATCGTGGCTGCTGTATGCGGTCCTGGTCGAATTCTTCCCCGGCACTACCGAGGAACCGGAAAGCTGGCTGCCGACCGGCCCTGAACTGGCATGGATGGTCGGCGTGATCCTGACCGGCCTGGCGCTGGCCATCGCCGCCTCGTTCCGCCTCGCCCACCGCATCCTGTCACCGTTGAATTCGCTGGTGGATAGCGTGCGCGCGCTGGCCGGCGGCGATCTGGGCGCGCGCGCCAGCGTCGAGGAAAACTCGCCGGGCGAAGTGGCCACCTTGGTCGAGGATTTCAACGCCATGGCGCGGCGGCTGCAGCACGTGGAGAGCGAGCGTGCGATGTGGCATGCAGCCATCGCCCATGAACTGCGGACTCCGGTGACGATCCTGCGCGGCCGCCTGCAGGGCCTGGCCGAGGGCGTCTTCCAGCCGGACGAATCACAGTTCCGCAGCCTGCTCGCCCAGGTCGAGGGCCTGTCACGACTGATCGAGGATCTGCGCGTGCTGAGCCTGTCCGACAATGCGCGGCTGGACGTGCGCCGCGCACGTACCGACGTGGTGGCCGAAGTGCATTCGGTGATGACCCTGGTCGATCCCCAGTTCCGCGCCGCCGGCTTCGTGCTGGAGCTGGAAACCAGCCGCGAAGAACACAACGCGCACTGCGACCCGACCCGCCTGCGCCAGGCGCTGCTGGCGCTGCTGGAGAACGCGCGCCGCTATGCCAGCCCGGGCAAGGTGCGGATTGCCGTGCATGACACACCGGGCCATGTGCAGGTGGCGATCGAGGATGAGGGCCCGGGCATCGACCCTGAGCTGCACGCCGACATCTTCTCTCCGTTCATGCGTGCCGACGGTTCGCGTTCGCGCCAGGGTGGCGGTAGCGGGCTCGGCCTGGCGGTGGTCAAGGCCATCGCCGACGCGCACGGCGGCCGCGTCTACTGCACGGCGGGCAACGCTGGTGGCAGCCGTTTCGTTATCGAGCTGCCGCGCCAATAGCCGGCGTGGCTGCCTGTTCCCGCAGGCGGGCACCGAGCGCAGCGAGGTTGGCGTCGATCGCATCCATTTCGTTGCGCTGCTTCTCCGGCAGCTGCTGACGCAGCTGTACGCGCAGCGCCTGCCAGGCCGGCACCGCCTGTGCGCTGGCGGTGGCAACCGCTTCGGCCAGCACCGCCTGCTCATCGGCCAGCGGCAACCCGTAGCCGCCGCCCGCCAGCAGCGTACCCGGGCGCAGCCATTGCCCACCCTGCTCCAGCAACTGGCGCAGGCCCCGGGTTTCGGCACTGTCCGGTGCGGCCAGCAGGCGCCGTTTCAGCACATCGCGCGCGCGCAGCTCGGCGCGGCGTTGCGCAGCCTGTTCCAGCAGCAGCAGGCCGGCGCTTGCGCGCAGGTCGCCCTTCAGCAACCACGGTGCCCGTTGCTGTGCAGGCAGCTTCAACCAGCCGCGTACGTCGCGTGCGGGCAATGCCAGCTGGGCTGCCGCCACGCCGAACAACTGCTGGTAGTGATCGCGTGCCGAGGCGAAGTAGTAACCCTGCGCCTGTGCTGCATTGCGGTCCGTGAGTACCTGCTCGTCCAGCACATGCAGCTGCGACAGCCGACGCTTCAAACCACGCGGACTCAGCTGGGCCAGCCCGGCCTCGCCCAGCCGCGGTACACCCGCCTGCAGCAGCTTGGCGGTTTCCACCGCGCAGTTGTT
Source organism: Stenotrophomonas sp. 86428_Sma (assembly GCF_056481585.1). Classification (NCBI taxonomy): domain Bacteria; kingdom Pseudomonadati; phylum Pseudomonadota; class Gammaproteobacteria; order Lysobacterales; family Lysobacteraceae; genus Stenotrophomonas; species Stenotrophomonas sp. 86428_Sma. Next base: position 2,178,583 of record NZ_CM151156.1, on the reverse strand, counting down.
GCTGACGAAGTAATAGCGCCCGTCATAGCTCCAGTGCACCTGCGCAGTGCGCTCGAGCAGGCTGGCGATCTCGCCGGGCGACAACTGCAACGGCAGCGACTGCAACCCGCGCAGCTCGACCTTGGTGTACTCATCCACCACCTGCTGCAGCGGCAGCACGAACAGTCGCGACGGGTAGCCACCGGTAAGGCCACGCCAGTTGGAAATCTGCACGTCACCAACGAAGGCACGGAACGAAAGCACACGGTGGTATTCCAGGTCCAGGCGACAATCCTGCCCAGGTGCGCGCCCCGGCTTGCAGATCACCAGCCGCAGCATGCTGTGGCCCCAGCGACTCATCGGCTGCGCGCTGCCTTCGGCAAACAGGTAATCCACCGCGTAGACGCGCGCCGGATCGAGGTGCAGCAGCGATGCAGCGCCTTCTTCCGATTCGGCCTGGAGCAAGGGCAGCGTCGTAGCGCACTGCGGCTGTGGCAGCGACGGCGGGGTTCCGAAATGGGCCTGGTACCACTGCGCCAGTGCCGGGCGCCGGCAGGCAAACTCGCTGTCGAGCACGAAATGCTCGGCGTTCACTGCCAGGTACTCGGCCGGATCTTTCAGTTCATACGCATCGGGACTACGGTCTCGGAAGTCATTGCCGCCACGGCCGAGATGCCAGGGCTTGCGCTGCCATCCGGCCAGATCACGCCAGCGCATACTGCGCGACCAGTTCGCCGCCGTACGGTCGGCAACATGGGTCAGTTCGTGTACCAGCGCGCTGCGTCGCGCACGCCGGGCGCCGGGCATGCCGTCATCCAGCAGATCGCGGCGCAACGTGATGCGGTCGCCGAAAGCGCGGCCGTGCACCTTGGCAGGAAGGTCGTCATTCCAGCGCACCTGCACCTGAGCCGGCAAAGCGCGCAGCAGACCCTCCGGCAGCAGTGACTGTACGTCGGTCAGTGTATGCGTCGCCATCTGCTGCTGTGCAGGGCTCAGCCCCGCAGGATCGAGCTGCAGGCGATCAGCCGCGTGCGCGACATGAGCGATCAGCAGTAGAGCCACGCCGTGCGTGGCTGCGTTCCTTGCAGTTGTCATGGCGTTGCCGGCCAGCGGCCGGCACTACCCGAAGGCGGGATCAACGCGCCAGCAGCGCGCGGGCCAGTTCCAGGTCGCTCTGCTGCTGTGCGGCAGTGCTCTGCTCACGCAGGTGGACAAGCGCCGCCTGCAGGCGAGCGCCACGGATCTGGCCGTCGCTGGCGACGAACGCGGCGGCATCGTCGCGTGCAGCCAGCACCACCTTGTCATCGCCCGAGCTGCTGCCCGAGGAACCGGAGGACGCACCGGTGGCCGAGCCGGCCGAGGTGCCGGCGAAGCTGGAAGCGAAGCCGGCCAGCGGCAGGGACAGCAGGGCAAGCAGCAGAAGCGGACGGGTCATCGGTTCGAAGCCGGTTGTTAGGAAGCGTGGAGCGTAACGGGTACGTGAAGGATTTGCCCGGCTCAAACGTCGAACAGCTTGCCGGGATTCAGCCGCGCTTGGGGATCGAACGCGCGTTTGACCGCCTTCATCAGCGCGATCTCGGCCGGGCCGCGAGTGCTGTCCAGGTAGCCCTTCTTGACCAGGCCGATGCCGTGCTCGGCCGAGATGCTGCCATCGAAGCGGGCCAGCACCTGCGCCAACAGCTTGGTTACGTGCTCGCATTGCGCCACGAAATCAGCGTCGCTGGTGTCGTCCGGCTTGAGCACATTGATGTGCAGATTGCCGTCACCGATGTGGCCGAACCAGACCACGTCGAAATGCGGATAGGCCTGCCCGATCAGCGCCTGGGTCTCGGCCAGGAACGCAGGCATCGACGAGATCCGCACCGAGACGTCATTCTTGTAGGGCGTGTAGCGCGCCAGCGATTCGGTGATGCCTTCGCGCAGGCGCCACAGCTGCGCGGCCTGGGCATCGCTGGCGCTGATCACACCGTCGCTGACCCAGCCATTGCCCATGCAGTCCTCGAACGCGGCCATCGCCGCCGCTTCCTGGGCCTCGTCGCCCGCGGCGAACTCGGTGACCACGTAGTACGGATGCACCTCGTCGAACGGTGCCTGTGCGCCATGTGCCTGCACGTGCTCCAGCGCCCGGTCGGTGAAGAATTCGAAGGCCTGCAGCTGCAGGCGCGCGCGGAACGCGGCGAATACCTGCATCAGCACCTCGAAGCTGGGTACGGCCAGCAGCATCACATTGCTGGCCGGCGGCGGATCGGTCAATTTCACCGTGGCTTCGACGATCACGCCCAGCGTGCCTTCCGAGCCGATCAGCAGCTGGCGGAAGTCGTAGCCGCTGGAGTTCTTGATCAGGCCCTTGTTGAGCTCCAGCAACTCGCCATCAGCCGTGACCACTTTCAGCCCGGCGATCCACTCGCGGGTGTTGCCGTAGCGGATCACGCGGATGCCACCGGCATTGGTAGCGATGTTGCCGCCGATCGAGCAGGACCCGCGCGCGGCGAAATCCACCGGGTAGATCAGGCCGTGATCCAGCGCGGCGTTGTGCACGGCCTCCAGCGGCATGCCGGCCTGCACCACCAGGGTGCGATCGACCGCGTCGTAGGCCAGTGCCTTGTTCATCCGTTCCAGGCTGAGCACCAGCTCGCCGTTGGCGGCCACCGCGCCACCCGAGAGGCCGGTGCGGCCACCGGACGGCACCACGGCCACGCCCTCACCTGCGCTCCAGCGCATCACCGCCTGCACTTCCTCGACCGTGGCCGGCAGTGCGATCGCCAGCGGCGCCGGCGTCCAGCGCCGGGTCCAGTCGCGCCCGTAATGCTCCAGGTCGGACGGATCGGTCTTCAGCTTCAGGCCGGGGCAGGCTTGTTGCAGCGAGGCAATGCGGGAATCGGTCATGACGGTCCAGCGCGGTGCATGAAGAACGGGCAAGCGTGCCAGCGGCACGCGCCAGCGTCCAGCCCCGCAGCCGTGCAGATAGCTACGGATGCAACCAATTGCGCACTGCACCATGGTCGCTGCGATCTGGCATAGTGGTCAGCCCCTGTCCCACTGGCCGTGTCGCCCCATGTCGCCGAAGAAGACCTCGTTCCCGAAGCAGGATATCCGCGTGCTGTTGCTGGAGGGGGTCAGCCAGACCGCCGTGGAGGTATTCAGCGCCGCCGGCTACAGCCAGATCGAAGCGCACACCAAGGCGCTGCCCGAGGACGAACTGAAGGCGCGCATCGCCGAGGCGCATATCGTCGGCATCCGTTCGCGCACCCAGCTCAGCGCCGAAGTGCTGGCCGAGGCCAAGCGCCTGATCGCGGTGGGCTGCTTCTGCATCGGCACCAACCAGGTCGACCTGGACGCGGCCGAGCTGGCCGGCATCCCGGTGTTCAACGCGCCGTACTCCAACACCCGCAGCGTGGCCGAACTGGTGATCGCCGAGGCGATCATGCTGACCCGTGGCATTCCGCAGAAGAACGCTGAATGCCATCGCGGCGGCTGGTCGAAGTCGGCCAGCGGCAGCCATGAAGTGCGCGGCAAGACGCTGGGCATCATCGGTTACGGCCACATCGGCACCCAGGTCGGCGTGCTGGCCGAATCGCTGGGCATGCAGGTGATCTTCCACGACGTGGAAACCAAGCTGGCACTGGGCAATGCCCGTGCGGCGGCCAGCCTGGACGACCTGCTGGCGCGCGCCGACATCGTCACCCTGCACGTGCCGGAGACCCCGTCCACGCAGTGGATGATCGGCAGCACCGAGCTGGCGAAGATGCGCAAGGGCGCGCACCTGATCAACGCCGCACGCGGTACCGTGGTCGACATCGATGCGCTGGACGCGGCACTGGCCAGCGGCCACGTCGGCGGCGCCGCGCTGGACGTGTTCCCGGTCGAACCGAAGGGCAACGGCGATATCTTCGAATCGCCGCTGACCCGCCACGACAACGTGATCCTGACCCCGCACGTGGGCGGCAGCACGCTGGAGGCGCAGGACAACATCGGCGTTGAAGTGGCCGCCAAGCTGGTGCGCTACAGCGACAACGGCAGCACCCTGTCGGCGGTCAATTTCCCGGAAGTGACCCTGCCCGAGCACGCCGACAGCCTGCGCCTGCTGCACATCCACCAGAACGTGCCGGGCGTGCTGTCCAAGGTCAACGAGATCTTCTCGCGCCACAACGTCAACATCGACGGCCAGTTCCTGCGCACCGACCCGAAGGTGGGCTACGTGGTGATCGACATCACCGCCAGCGAGGAACAGGCCGCCGCCGTGCGCGACGAGCTGGCCGCGATTCCGGGCACGCTGCGCACGCGCATCCTGTACTGATCGAAGGTTCGGCGGGCATGGCCCGGCCCGCAAGATGACGGTAGCGCCGGGCCATGCCCGGCGACATGCATCTGCACCACGCGACCCCCTCATGGAGCGGATCTGCCGGGTTGCAGTAGAGCCACGCCATGCGTGGATGGGACACCTCAGAACCTTACGGCGTAAAGGCTCTTGTAGAAGTCCCAATGGATCAGAACCCTGTCTTCCATCGACAGGAACAGCGTATCGACGAAATCCAGCTCCTCGGCATGAACCAGCCAGTCCTGCAGGCGGCTGCCCAGCGAAGGCACCGCCCCATCCACCTGGACAATCGTCAACACAGCTTCGCATGGCAAGCCAACAGCACCTGCAATGGCACTCAACTCCTGCGCCAGCCGCTCCCGCCCCACCTCTGGGACCTCCAGGCGCGATGGCACGCGCTCCCAGTTGATGGATGTGATGACGGGCAATGCAGCCTTGATCATCGCGAGTGCCGCATCCTGCTTCGCCTCACCACAGGCATGAGCCGCAACAAACGCTGCACAGCCGTCGGAGAGCATCAGCGCGCCAACCACCGGCGCGCCATGCGCTGCATGGATTCGTCCGATTCCGGATCGGCCGCGACCTCGGTCACCGGCCGCCAGGCCAGTTCCAGCGACTCCTCGCTGAGCACGAAGGCCTCGCCACCCAGCGCGCGGATCACGAAACGCACGTCGTAGTGCCAGTGTCCCGGCACGTCCTTGCGCTCCGGAATCCAGTGCTTGTCCAGGTCGAAGATGGCCGGGTCTTCCAACACCAGGCCGCTCAGTCCCGATTCTTCTTCGGCTTCCTTCAGTGCCACCTGGGCCAGGTCGCGGTCGCCGTCGGCGTGGCCACCCAGCTGCAGCCAGCGCTGCAGCTTGCGGTGATGGGTCAGCAGCAGGCGCTGGCCGTCGGCACTGACCAGCCAGCAGCTGGCGGTGAAGTGGCCGGCCAGCCGCTCGCGCCGGAACGGATCTTCCGGATCGTCCAACAATGTGCCGAATTCGGCAGCCAGTGCGTCGTGGGCGGGCTCGCGCCGGGCATAGTCCCGCAGCAGGCCACGCAGGCGATCGTCAAGCACGGCAAGGGTTTCGGCGGTCTGGCGCATGAATGGGGGCGGTCTGGAAAAATACTGCTCATTATCGCCGTTCATTGTTGCGATTGCGCTTGTGCGTTGGCTTCAGCTTTGGCTAAGGTACAGCGGGCCGTTCGCGCGGCCTTCACCATTCCAGGGTTGCCGGCAACGTATCGGCGGCCCACCCAATCCGATCACTAGGAAGTACTGCATGCTGAAAGCTCTGTTGAGGGTCAAGCCGGTTGAACCGGCCGGGCACGTCGATGCCGGCGAACCCATCGAAGGCAGCCTGGACGGCGAAGCCACGTTGAAACGGACCCTCACGGCTAAACACCTCATCCTGCTTGGCGTGGGTGCGGTGATCGGCGCTGGTATCTTCGTGCTGACCGGCCAGGCCGCGGCCAACCATGCCGGCCCGGCGGTGATGCTTTCGTTCGTGCTGGCCGGTTTCGCCTGTGCCCTGGCGGGCCTGTGCTACGCCGAATTCGCGGCGATGATGCCAGTCTCCGGCAGCGCCTACTCCTACTCCTACGCCACCCTCGGCGAAGGCATGGCCTGGTTCATCGGCTGGTGCCTGGTGCTGGAATACCTGTTTGCCTCGGCCTCGGTCGCGGTGGGCTGGTCGGCATACCTGATCAGCTTCATCACCACCACGCTGCACATGCCGTTCCCGGATGCCCTGAGCGCAGCCCCGATCGCCTGGACCGGCAGCGAGTTCATCGCCTCGGGCAAGCTGTTCAACCTGCCGGCAGTGCTGATCGTGGCGGCGGTGTCCGGCCTGCTGTACGTGGGCGTGACCCAGTCGGCCTTCGTCAACGCGATCATCGTGGCGATCAAGGTCACCGTCATCTGCCTGTTCATCGGCATCGGCGCGGCCCACATCGACCCGGCCAACTGGCAGCCGTTCATCCCGGAAAACACCGGTGTGCCGGGTGAGTTCGGCTGGAGCGGCGTGTTCCGTGCGGCCACCATCGTGTTCTTCGCCTACATCGGCTTCGATGCGGTCTCCACCGCCGCCGGTGAAACCAAGGACCCGCAGCGCAACATGCCGATCGGCCTGCTCGGCTCGCTGGCCGTGTGCACCATCGTCTACATCATCGTCTGTGCGGTGCTGACCGGCATGATGCCGTACCACCTGCTGGGCACCGACAAGCCGGTGGCGACCGCGCTGGAGCCCTACCCGACCCTGTCCTGGCTGAAGACGTTCGTGGAAATCGGCGCCATCGCCGGCCTGTCCTCGGTGGTGCTGGTGATGATGATGGGCCAGACCCGCATCGCCTACACCATCTCCCGCGACGGCCTGCTGCCGAAGTTCTTCGGCAGGGTCCACGCCCGCTTCCGCACCCCGTACGTCGCCACCATCGTGGTCGGCGTGATCGCCGCGGCACTGGCCGGCCTGGTACCGCTGAACGTGCTGGGCGAACTGGTCTCGATGGGCACCCTGCTGGCCTTCGCCACGGTCTGCATCGGCGTGCTGGTGCTGCGCTATACCAAGCCGGAGATCCACCGCCCGTTCCGCGTGCCGGCGGTCTGGATCATCTGCCCCCTCGGCGCAGCCACCTGCCTGTTCCTGTTCTGGCAGGCGTTCGTGGTGCACTGGCACCTGTTCGTTGGCTGGACGCTGCTCGGCCTGCTGATCTACCTGGGCTACGGCATCCGCAACAGCAAGCTGGCCAAGTCGCCCTGATCCGCCTACGGGCCGGCCTCGCGCCGGCCCGTCCGTTTTCCCCGCGCGCCGGTCATGGCGCGCTTCGACAAGACCACCACACATGTTCAAGCAACTGTGGGCCACGAAGCACCCGCATGCCGCCCATGAAGACGCCAACGGCCTGAGCCTGCGCCGCCACCTCGGCCCCTGGGGGCTGACTGCCCTGGGTATCGGCGCGGTGATCGGCGGCGGCATCTTCGTCATCACCGGCCAGGCCGCCGCCAACCACGCCGGCCCGGCCATCATGCTGTCCTTCGTACTGGCCGCCATCTGCTGCGCCTTCTGCGCGCTGGCCTACGCGGAATTCGCCTCGATGGTGCCGGTTTCCGGCAGCGCCTACACCTATACCTACGCCACCTTCGGCGAGCTCTCCGCCTGGTTCATCGGCTGGATGCTGGTGCTCGAGTACGGCGTCTCCGCCTCGGCGGTCGCGGTCAGCTGGACCGGCTATTTCCTCAGCCTGCTCAGCCAGTTCGACATCCATCTACCGGCGGCGCTGGTCAGTGCCCCACTCGATGCACAGCTGCGCCCCACCGGCGCGATCGCCAACCTGCCGGCCGCCGCGCTGGTACTGCTGCTGACCTGGCTGTGCTACGTCGGCATCAGCAAGTCCTCGGCGATGAACATGGCGATGGTCGTGCTGAAAACCGGCCTGATCGTGCTCGTCATCGTGGTCGGCTGGAAGTACGTGGACACCAGCAACTGGACTCCGTTCATTCCGGCCAATGAAGGCCCCGGCAAGTACGGAATGGAAGGCGTGCTGCGTGGCGCGGCGATGGTGTTCTTCGCCTACATCGGCTTCGAGGCGGTGTCGGTGGCGGCGCAGGAATCGAAGAACCCGCAGCGCGACATGCCGTTCGGCATGATGCTGTCGCTGGTGATCTGCACCGTGCTGTACATCGCCATGGCCGCAGTGATGACCGGCCTGGTGCCGTTCCAGCTGCTGGGCACCGACGAGCCGGTGGTGACTGCAGTGGCAGCGCATCCGCAGCTGGGCTGGCTGCGCTGGGTGGTCGAGGTGGGCGCGCTGGTCGGCCTGTCTTCGGTGGTGCTGGTGATGATCATCGGCCAGCCGCGCATCTTCATGATCATGGGCCGCGACGGCCTGCTGCCGCCGGTGTTCACCAAGATCCACCCGAAGTACCGCACCCCGCACATCAACACCGTGATCACCGGCATCGGCATCGCCCTGCTGGCGGCGCTGTTCCCGCTGGACATCCTCGGCGAGCTGACCTCGATGGGCACGCTGATCGCGTTCGCGGCGGTGTGCGCGGGCGTGCTGATCCTGCGCCGCACCCAGCCGGACCTGCCGCGTCCGTTCCGCATGCCGATGGCGTGGCTGATCTGCAGCCTGGGCGTGCTGAGTTGCCTTGCCCTGCTGTCGGCGATGACGATGCACAACTGGATGCTGATGGGGGTGTGGACGTTCGTCGGCTTCGTGATCTATTTCTGCTACGGCTTCAGACACAGCCGCCTGCGGGGTAAGTAAAGGGATTGCAGGGCCTGCGGCCCTGCACCCGCCTTTGAAGCCGGAGCAACGACAAGAGCTGGGCTGAGGGTTTGGCGGGGAGGCATGGGTTCGCGGGGGACGCCGTGAATCCATCCCTGGAGGCTTGGCCGCGGCATCCATGCCGCGGACACCCCCGCGAACCCATGCCTCCCCACCCCTGACACTCTCCCGGCGCGTCCGGGGGATCCACGCCATGCGTGGATGAATTCGGTCTGGGAAATGAATTCTCTGTAGAGCCGAGCCATGCTCGGCTCCGAGCAAGCGCAGCGCCGCGACCCGCTTCTGCCTTTCCTTCTTCACTCCGTGGCTGACGCGCACGGAACCTGTCCGTGGTCGGGCGGGTGGGTTGTGCAGGGGTGTCCGCGGCATGGATGCCGCGGCCAAGCCCCCAAGGAAGGGTCTACGGCGTCCCCTGCACAGCCCACCCGCCCGGCCAAAGCAAGAAATCCAGCCCGGCGAGACAGCCACGAGGGGCTCAGCCGTTGGCCGAATCCAGTAAAATCGACGGCATGAACGCCCCCACCTTCCCGTACGACACCGCGCGCCTGAGCGAACTGGCCCAGCTGCTGATCGACAACGTCCGCGAACTGGCCCACGCCGGCTGGACGCCGGCCACCAGCAGCAACTTCTCCCACCGCCTGGATGACCGCCACGCCGCGATCACCGTCTCCGGCAAGGACAAGGGCCGCCTGATCGAGGACGACATCATGGTGGTGGACTTCGACGGCCTGGCCGTCGGCCGCCCGCTGCGCCCGTCCGCCGAAACCCTGCTGCACACCCAGCTGTACCGCCGCTTCCCGGAAATCGGCTGCGTGCTGCACACCCACTCGCCGGTGCAGACCGTCGCCTCGCGCCTGTACGCGCCGCAGGGCCACATCCGCCTGGAAGGCTACGAACTGCTGAAGGCCTTCGCCGGCAACAGCACCCACGAGATGGCCATCGACGTGCCGGTGTTCGCCAACACCCAGGACATGAACGTGCTTTCGAAGCAGGTCGATGACCTGCTCGACCGGCAGAACCTGTGGGGCTACCTGATCGACGGCCACGGCCTGTATGCCTGGGGCCGCGACATGGCCGAGGCACGCCGCCACCTGGAAGCGTTCGAGTTCCTGTTCCACTGCGAGCTGGAACTGCGCAAGCTGCGCGGCTGAACCCGCAAGCAGGTGCAGATGCCGATCCGGAATCTGCACCTCGTGCCCACCCTGCTACCCTGTCTTCCCCCCGAGACGTTCAAGCTGCCGCCATGAGCCGACTGCGCATCTACGACGACACCCGCCCCGAATCGCCGCTTCTGGATACCCAGGACGGCGCGGTCATCGCTGCCGAGCTGCAGAAGATCGGCGTCACCTTCGAGCGCTGGCAGGCCACCGCACCGGTCGCACCGGGCGCCAGCCAGGATGAAGTGTTCGCCGCTTACCGCGCCGACATCGACCGCCTGGTTGCCGAGCGCGGCTTCAAGAGCGTGGACGTGGCCTCGATCGCCCCGGACAACCCGAACCGCGCCGAGCTGCGCAGGAAGTTCCTCGACGAACACTTCCACAAGGAAGACGAGGTGCGCTTCTTCGTCGCAGGCTCCGGCCTGTTCACCCTGCACGTGGGCGACAAGGTCTATGAGATCGAGTGCGTGAAAGACGACCTGATCGCCGTGCCCGATGGCACCACCCACTGGTTCGACATGGGCGAAGAGCCCAGCTTCGTGGCGATCCGCTTCTTCACCGAGCCGGATGGCTGGGTCGGTCACTTCACCGGCACCGACATCGCGCAGAAATTCCCCCGTTACGTACCTACCCAGGCATCCTGATCCATGCAGCCCCGCGTCATCCTGACCGATATCGAAGGCACCACCAGCAGCATCTCGTTCGTCAAGAACGTGCTGTTCCCCTATGCCCGCAAGGCGCTGCCCGCGTTCGTCGCCGAGCACGGCCAGCAGCCGGAAGTCCGCCGTTGGCTGGATGCGGTGGCCACCGAGATCGGCGGCGCCTGCCAGGACAGCCTGGTAGCCGAGACGCTGCAGGGCTGGATCGACCAGGACCGCAAGCACACCGCACTGAAGGCGCTGCAGGGCCTGATCTGGGACGAAGGCTACCGCCGCGGCGACTACACCGCGCACTTCTACCCGGAAGTGGCGCCGGTGCTGAAGGGCTGGCACGCCTCCGGCCTGCCGCTGTACGTGTACTCCTCCGGCTCGGTGCCGGCGCAGAAGCTGTTCTTCGGCTTCAGCGACGCCGGTGACCTCAGCCCGTTGGTGTCGGGCTGGTTCGACACCGAAGTCGGCGGCAAGCGTGAGGCCGACAGCTACCGCCGCATCGTGCAGGCCATTGGCGTGCCGGCCGGCGAGATTCTGTTCCTGTCGGATGTGGTGGAAGAACTGGATGCTGCCCGCGAAGCCGGCCTGCAGACCCGCCTGATTGATCGCCTGGATGACTACCCGCTGCCGCGCACCGGCCAGGCCGCCAACGGCCACGAGCGGGTCGAGAATTTCCAGCAGATCCAGTTGTAAACGCCGCCTGCCGATGGGCTCTGGGGCATCGGCTACCGGGTACCGCTCTTGGTAGATGCCAACCTTGGTTGGCATACGACCGATGTGTCAACCAAGGTTGACACCTACCAAAGCGGCGGAGAAGAGCTGGATGCTGCCCGCGAAGCCGGCCTGCAGACCCGCCTGATCGACCGCCTGGACGACTACCCGCTGCCGCGCACCGGCCAGGCCGCCAACGGCCACGAGCGGGTCGAGAATTTCCAGCAGATCCAGCTGTAAAGAAGAGATGTGTGCGGACCAACGGTCCGCACCTACCCGTCTCCGCTTCTGGTAGATGCCAACCTTGGTTGGCATGTTCGGGGTGTGCCAACCAAGGTTGGCACCTACCAAAACAGGATGCGCCGCCTTCAACGATCGTTGAGGGTTTTTACCTTCAGCGCTTCGCGCAGCGTCGTCAGATCCACCGGGCCGCGTACTGCGATGTCGCGGGTTTCGCCCGGCAGCAGATCCAGCAGGTTGTCTTCCACCTGCACGTCCAATGCACCGAAGTCGATCCACACCGAACGCATGTAGGCCGCGCTTTCCAATCGCAGACGGTAGTGGTCGCCTTCAATGGACAGGCTGGCCTTGAGCTTCTGCCGCGGCAGGATCTGATCCTTGGCCTCAACGAAGCCGACCACCTGGCGGGCACTCACCGCCCCGTTCTGCAGCAGTTCGAACACGGCCACCGTGCGCTTTGGATCGGCACCGGCCAGCAATTCGGCGTCGCGGAAATCACCGATCGAGGTGACACCGGCGGCAGCCAGCGACACCGCTTCCTCGCGGCGGCGAAGCACCTTGCCGTCTACATCCATCACCCGCAACCGCCAGCGTGCATCCAGCGCGGCACCGTCGTTGATCAGGCGCACCCGCGTACCGCCCTCGTCGCGCAACGCCGCCACCGCCACCGGCGCGAAGAAACGCCGCGCGGCGAAGTGCAGCGCCTTCCAGCGACCGAAGTAGTCCACGCTGGACCATGAAGCACCTGGCCAGACGTCGTTGAGCTGCCAGTACAGCGAGCCCATCGTGTACGGCCGCGAGGCGCGATGATGCAGCGCCGCCAGTGCGATGCCATCGGCCTGCATCACCTGGCTGAGGTAGACGAAGTCCTCGAAGTCCTTCGGCGTGCCATAGCCCAGTTCGATGTAGTGCAGCAGGCGGCTGTTGCCCTCGCCGGCCATGAACTTCTGGTGCGCGCGGATCACCGGGCTGTCGATGCGCTGCTCGGCGCGGGTGGCGATCTGGTCCACCGTCGCCACCGACGGCCACGCCTGCAGCCCGTACTCGGACATGAAGCGCGGGGTCTCACGCAGGTAGGCCTGCACCGGCAGCGCTGGATTGCCCCAGACCTGCCAGTAGTGCTTGTCGCCGCGGGTGGAATCGTTGGCCTTCTCATCCAGATCATTGCTGGGCGAGCTGGACCAGTACGGCACGCCCAACCCCTCCTCGCCCACTACCTGGCGCAGGTCATTGCCGAACAGGTCGACATAGCCCTGCCAGACCTTCGCCGCAAATGCCGAGTCGGCCGCCTTCAGGTCGCGGCCGTGGCCCCAGTCCTTCCAGGCGGTTTCTTCCTCGTTGTTGCCACACCACAGCACGATGCTGGGGTGATGGCGCAGCCGGCGCACGTTGTCGCGCGCCTCGGCCACCACGCTTGCCCGGAAGGCCGGATCGTAGCCCGGCTGCATGCCGCCGCCGAACATGAAGTCCTGCCAGACCAGCAGGCCCAGCTCATCAGCGATGTCAAAGAACGCATCGTCCTCGTAGTAGCCGCCGCCCCAGTTGCGCAGCATGTTCATGTTGGCGTCGCGCGCGGCGGTCAGCACCTGGCGCAGGCGTGCGGCATCGACGCGTGCGGGGAAGGCGTCGAACGGAATGACGTTGGCGCCCTTGGCAAAGATCTCCACACCATTGATGACGAAGGCGAAGCCCTGCCCTCCCTTGCCGTCTTCCTCGCGGCGCAGTTCGACCGTGCGCAGGCCGATGCGCTGCTCGCGCGCCAGCGTTGCATCGCCGCCACCATCCAGGCGAGCCTGCACGGTATAGCGATCCTGAGCACCATGGCCCACCGGCCACCAGCGCCGCGGCGTGGCCAGCTCAACCGGCAGCTCAACCGTATTCTGGCCTGGCTTCAGCAACACCGTGCGTTGCACCTGCGCCACGTTGCGGCCTTCCGGATCACGCACATCCACATTCACCAAGGCCGAACCCGCTGCAGCATCCTGCTCCACCTGCAGCAACACCGCCAGCTTCGCCTGCTCCGCGCTCAATGCATCGGTACGCACGGCAAGATCGGCCAGGCGGTGCGCGTCCCAGGCCTGCAGGTCGACCCCGCGCCAGACCCCGGCGGTGACATAACGCGGGCCCCAGTCCCAGCCGAAGTGGTAGGCCGGCTTGCGCGCGAAGTTGCCGACCATCGCCTCCTTCGGCTCATCGCCATAGGGCGACGGGTAATTGCCAGCGATCTTGTGCGGCATTGCCTGCACGCCCGGCAGCAGCGTGCGGATCGGTGAGCGGAACACGATCTGCAGTTCATTGCCGTTCGCGCGCAGGCGCCCGTCCACACGTGCATGCCATGTGCGGTGCGCGTTGTCCGCGCGCAGCAGCGGCTTGCCGTTGAGGCTGACCTCGGCGTAGGTATCCAGCCCGTCGAAACGCAGTTCGGCATTCGGCTTGGCCAGCGTCGTGGCGTCCACGTCAAAGCGGGCGCGGTACTCCCAGGCAGCCAGGCCGATCCATTGCAGCTCGGCCTCGGGTGCACCGACGTACGGATCGCGGATCAGCCCATGCGCCAGCAGGTCGGTGTGCACGCTGCCCGGCACCTTCGCCGCACGCCATTGCTGCAGGCCTGGACGCGCGGCGCCCTGCGCGTCGCCGGGCAGCATGCGGAATTCCCACTGCGCCTGCAGCGGGGCTGCGGCCACCGGGAAGGAGATGGCTGCAGTCAGCAGCAGGAGCAGACGGACAACGAGGGAAATGCGATGCACGTGGCGCTCTTGTTTTTCCGCCGGGCGTGACCCGGCGCTACCGATTTCGGATTGCCAGGCATGGCCTGGCACTACTGCATTCGAACGATCTTCAACGCACGACGTTCAACACTTCGTAGCACGCGCCCATGGTGTGGTAATCCACCTTGCCGGCAGGGCTTTTCTCGTCGCTGTACTTGCGGTTGTCGGCATCGAGAATGCGGAACCATGCACCGTACTGGTGGTCGACGAAGTGCTCCCACGAATACGCCCAGATGCGTTCGTACCACTGCCAGTAGCGGTCATCGCCGGTACGCTTGGCCATCAGCGCGGCGGTCGCCAGCGTTTCGGCCTGCACCCAGAAATACTTGTCGTCGTCGCAGACGAAGCTGTCGCCGCCGATCGGGGCGCCGTCCATACCGGGCTGCCGGCGCGATTCCGGTGCGAAGCCGTAGTACAGGCCACCACGGGTGTCGTCCCAACTGCGTGCGACGGCGACGTCGAACAGATGCTGCGCGGTCGGCACCAGCCAGTCGGCCTGCACGTGGCGATCGAGGATCAGCAGCAGTTTGGCCCACTCGGTCTGATGCCCCGGCTGGAAGCCCCACGGGCGGAACAGGTGCTTGGGATCGTCCAGGTTGTAGTCCCAGTCGATTTCCCAGTTCACATCGTAATGTTCCCAGACCAGGCCACCGGCCTTGGCGGCCTGGCGGCGGGTCATGTTGTCGGCCAGCTGCAGCGCGCGCTCGACATAGCGCTGCTCGCCACTGGCCTCGAACGCGGCCAGCATCGCTTCGCACATGTGCATGTTGGCATTCTGGCCGCGGTAGCCAGTGAAGCTCCACTGGCCGTCAGCCTCGTCCTTGTACAGGCCATGCTGCGGCTCCCAGAAGCGTGCTTCCAGCAGCTGCCAGGTCTCGTCCATCCAGTCGCGCGCCTGCTCGATGCCCGCCTTCAGCGCGCAACTGTAGGCCAGCAGCACGAAGGCCACGCCGTAGCAGTGGTTCATATCGTCCTCGACCTTGCCGTCGCGCAGGGTCCAGGCATAACCGCCGGTGGCCGGGTTGCGGTGCACCTCGCGCAGATAGCGCACGCCATGCTCGACAGCCTCCCGGTATTCGGCATTGCCGAACTCGCGGTAGGCCATCGCATAGTTGAAGACGAAGCGGGTGCTGCTCACCAGGTGGCGGTGGCTGGCATCGTAGATGCTGCCGTCATCACGGAAGTAGTGGAAGAAACCGCCGTCCGGATCGATGCAGCGCGGGTGGTAGAACGCCATCGTGTCGGCGATATGCGCGCGCAGGAACGCGGGCGAACGGAAATCGGGCGAGGTGCTCATGCGGTAATGTCCTGGGCCTGCAGCAGCTGCTGCACTTCATCGAGCGAGGGCATCGCGGCGAACGCGCCCTTGCGGGTAACAGCCAGCGCACCCACGGCGGCACCGAAGCGCAGCGTGGCGGTGATCGCCTCCGGGTCCTGGCAGAACGCGGCAAAGCCTGCGCCCGCCCCACCACGCTCCAGCAGGCCGACCAGCACGCCACCGACGAAGGCATCGCCGGCGGCCGTGGTATCGACGGTGGCCACGCGGAAGCTGGTGACCGTGCCGTGGTTGTCGCGCGTGTACCAGTGCAGCGTGGCCGCACCATCGGTAACGATGACCCAGCGCGCCTGCGCGGCCAGAAGGCGCTTGAGCACCACTGACTCGCCATCGGCACCCAGCGGTGCCGCCAGGTAATCCAGCTCCTCGCGCGACAGCTTGACCAGGTCGGCGCGCTCCAGCGCCTGCCACAGGCGCGGCGTCGGATCTTCGTTGGCTGGCCACAGAGCCGGGCGCAGGTTGAGGTCCAGGCTGACCACCGCACCGGCGGCACGGGCGCGCTCCATGCCGGCGAAGGTCGCCTCGGCGATGGCCGGCTCGGTCAGGCTGTTGGAACAGACGTGGAAGCACTGCGCGCTGTCGAGGCACTCCGCCTGGAAGTCACTGTCACGGAACAGCAGGTCAGCCGCCGGCGGGCGGTAGAAACTGAAGCTGCGCTCGCCACTGGCATCCAGCGCGACGAAGGCCAGCGCAGTCTTGGCGGCGTCGGTGCGCACGATGTAATCCGTGCCCACGCCGTGCTCGACCAGACTGTCGGCCAGGAAATCACCGAACATGTCGCGGCCAAGCATGCCGACGAACTGCGTCTTCGCCCCCAGCCGCGCAGCGGCCACCGCGACGTTCGCCGGCGCACCGCCGGCGTACTGCAGGAACGCGCGCGGGGTATCGGCCGAGGCCGGCGGCTGCGCTAGTAGATCGATCAAAATTTCGCCGAAGCAGACAATGGCACCCATTTCCGACTCAGCCTCCCTGCGTTGCGGAAGCCGGCGGGCGCGAACCCACCAGGCCGTAGAAGATGATGTAGACGTAGCAGACCACCGGCAGCACGAAGCTGAGGTGCAGACCGATGCGGTCGGCCAGCACGCCCTGCAGCAGTGGGATGATCGCGCCGCCGACAATGGCCATGATCAACAGGCTTGACGCCTTGTTGGTCAGCGGGCCCAGACGTTCGATGGCCAGCGAGAAGATCGTCGGGAACATGATGGAATTGAACAGACCGGTCGCCACGATGCCGTACAGCGCGACCTTGCCACCCGACGCCAGCGTGACGCCCAGCAGCACCACATTGGCCACTGCGAATCCGGCCAGCAGGCCGCGCGGCGAGTACTTGGCCAGCAGCCACGCACCTGCAAAGCGACCAACCATGGCGCACCCCCAGTAGGCCGACACATAGTGCGTGGCCTGCTGTTCAGTCATGCCGCCGATCTCCGGCAGTGCCAGGTAGTTCACCATCAGGCTGCCGATGGACACCTCAGCACCGACGTAGAAGAAAATAGCCAGCACGCCGAAAAGTACGTGCGGATGCTTGAGTGCATCCAGCAGCGTGTGGTGGCCGCTGTCGGCCTGCTCGGTGGTCTCGGTCAAGCTGGGCAGGCGGAACAGGTAGACGAACACTGCCAGCAGCACCAGTGCGATGGCCAGGCCCACGTACGGGCCCTGCACCGACTGCGCTTCGGCGGTACGGTAGGCAATCTGTTCGGCCACGGGCAGCGCGTTGATCTCGTCGCCGCTCTTCACTGCGGTGCTCAGAATCAGGAAACCACCAAACAGCGGCGCCAGCGTGGTACCCAACGAGTTGAGTGCCTGCGCCAGGGTCAGACGGCTCGATGCGGTCTGTTCCGGGCCCAGCAGCGCAACGTAGGGATTGGCTGCCACCTGCAGCACGGTAATGCCGGTGGCAAGTACGAACAGCGAACCAAGGAACGCTTCATAGGTGCGCAATGCAGCCGACGGCCAGAAGCCCAGCGCGCCCACGCCGGCGATCAGCAGGCCGGCGATGATGCCCTTCTTGTAGCCCAGGTGGGCCACCAGCCGACCGGCCGGCACCGACATCAGGAAGTACGCGCCGAAGAAGGTGAACTGCACCAGCATCGCGCGGGTGTAATTCAGTTCGAACACCGCCTTCAGGTGCGGAATCAGCACGTCGTTGAGGCTGGTCAGGAAGCCCCACATGAAGAATATGGTGGTGGCAACCGCCAGAGCAGCACGGACATTCATGACCGGCGCCTGGCTGCTGGAGGTACCCGATGGACGGGGCGTTGCGGAGATCGGCATGCGGTACGCGCCTCGATGCGCGGAAGGTCGTTGTTGCGTGGAAGGGGTGTATGGAAGGAATCAGTTCGGTCGTGCGGCGCTGCTTTCGCGGATGCGCAACTGCACCGGCGCGACCGTGCGCCGTGGCGGCGCATCCGGCTCGTCCAGTCGTTGCAGCAACAGCGCGGCAGCTTGCCGACCACGCTCGCGCGGATCGGCAGTGAGCGTGGTCAACGGCGGCACCGCGACCGACGCCTCGGAAATATCATCGAAACCGGTAACGGCGAAGTCGCCACCCGGGCGGATGCCACGCGAGTTCAAGCCCAGCATCAGGCCCAGCGCGACGGTGTCGTTGTAGCAGACCGCTGCACTCGGGCGATGTCCGTCGGCAAACAGCTCATCGGTGCGCGCCGCAGCTTCCAGGCGGTTCGGCGCCGACTCGATCATCCAGCCCGGCGGCAGCGACAGACCGGCCTCGGCCAGCGCCTGCTGGAAACCGGCACGGCGCTGGTGGCACGAGCTCGATGCAGCGTGGCCGCCGAAGAAGGCGATCTGGCGATGGCCGCGCTCGATCAGGTGGCGCGTGGCCAGATAGGCGCCGTGCTGGTTGTCCAGGGTCAGGAAATCCCAGTCGGCCCCGTCCAGCTCGCGGTTGAACAGCAGCACGTTGGCATTGGCACCTAGTGCCTGCCGCAGCAGCGCGGTATCGCTGCCCTCGGCTGGCGACAGGATCAGGCCGGCCGGGGTGTGCTCCATCAACGTGGACAGCACCGCCTGCTGCCGCTCCGGCGATTCGCCGGTGCTGCCGAGCAGGGTCACGTATCCGCGTCCGCCCAGCGCCTCGTCCACGCCGGACGCGAATTCGGCGAAGAACGGGTTGGACAGATCGTTGATCACCAGCGCGATGCTCGACGAGGTGCGGCGGCGCAGGTTGGCCGCCGCGCGGTTGTAGACATAGCGCTGGCGGCGCAGTTCGGCCTCGACCTTGGCCCGGGTATCGACGTTGACCAGCGGGCTGCCGCGCAGCACCAGCGACACGGTTGCCCGTGACACGCCGATGGCACGCGCGATGTCGGTCACCGTCACCGCCTTGCCGGCGCGCTTGCTGGGACTGCTGCCGTTGTCGTTCATCGTCTTCCCGGACTCCGCTGGAAGCTCAAGCCTAATAGATCAGGGCCGTGTCGTGCCGTGCCGTTCGCTGGGTCACCGCGAACGGCACAGTCCGGCTCAGTGCAGCTGGCTGCCCGGTGCCGCGCACCAGGACACCGGCAGGTCCTTCACCGCCGTGCCCCAGCCCTGCTCCGGCGCCTTCGCGTCGAGCGCGAACTGCAGGCGCGGGCCCTGCTGCAGCTGGTTCCAGTCCAGCCACACCGGCGCATGCGCCTGGCCATCGGCCTTCACGCCCTGCACGTACTGCAGGCGGCGGCCATCGGCGCCCGGCGCGTCGATGCGCAGGGTGCGGCCATTGCCCATGTCCACTTCCACCTTGCTGAAACGCGGGGTATGCAGCAGGAACTGGCCGCTGCCCGGCACCGCCGGATACACACCGATGGCACTGAACAGGTACCAGGCCGACATCGTGCCGAGGTCATCATTGCCGGTCACGCCATTCGGGGCATTGGTGAACAACTGCTGCGCGGCACGCACCACGGCAGCGGTCTTCCACGGCTGGCCGATCAGCGTGTACAGCCACGGCGAGTGCAGGTCCGGCTCGTTGTTCGGGTTGTAGCGGAACTGGTTGTAGTAGCTGTACGGCCCGACCACCCACTCCTTGCGGGCAGCGTTGAGCGGGTCGGCCTGCAGCGCGTTCATCGCGAAGAACGCATCCAGGCGGCGGCCAGCCTGTTCGCGGCCATCCATCGCTTCGACCAGGCCTGGCACGTCCTGCTGCACCAGCCACTGGTACTGCCACGCCGTGCCTTCATGGAAACCGTGGTGCGAGCGCGGGCTGTAGTGACCATCGGCCGGCGTGTACCACTGGCCGTCCTCGGTACGCGGGCGCGGGAAACCGGTGAAGCCGGTCTCGGCGTCACGCACCTGCGGGTCCCACACCTTGCGCCAGTTTCGGCCGCGCTCACGCAGCGTCGCCGCGTCCTGCGCGTGGCCGAGGCCATCGGCCATCTGCGAAAGCGCGCAGTCGGCCAGCGCATATTCCAAGGTGGCCGAACCGCCGTGGTGCGGATCGACGTCCATGCCCTTGGATGGGAATGCGCGGTCGTAGACCACGTAGCCCTTGTCCAGGTAGGTCGGGTTACCGGAACGGCCGGCCATGCGCGAGTTCAGCGGCGGCGTGCCGAACGCATTGCGACGCAGCGCGTCCCAGGCCTGTGTTTCGCGGCCCTTGAGCGCACCGAAGCGCCACAGGTCGACCATGAACGGCGTGACTGGATCGCCGGTCATGATGTTGGTCTCGAAGTTGGCATAGCCCCAGCGCGGCAGCCAGCCACCCTGCTCGTCGATCGCCAGCAGGGTACGGCCGATGTCACGCGCCACGTCCGGGCGGGTCAGTGCCAGCCACTGGTTCTGCGCGCGGTAGGTATCCCACAGCGAGAAGTACTCGTAATAGGTCCAGCCATCGGCGCGGTGGATACCATCGTCATAGCCGCGGTAGCGGCCGTCGGCATCGTTGCCGGTCATCGGCTGCAGCAGCGCGTGGTAGGCCGCGCTGTAGAACACGGTGCGGTCATCGGCCGTACCGCCCTGCACACGCACCCGACCCAGCTGCTCGCGCCACGACTGCTGGGACAGCGCACGCATGCGGTCGAAACCGAGCAGCGCCCCACCCTGCATGCCGTCCGCGCGCAGATTGATGCGCGCGCCTTCGGCGTCCACATGCGAGATCGCGCTGACCGCCGTCACCGACTGGCCCTTGGCCAGGTCGAAGCTGAGCCAGGCCCCGTTCGGCTTCTGCTCGCCTTCCATGCTGTGGCGCGCACCCGGCAGGCCACCGCCCTCACCCCAGGTACCGTGTGCCTTGAACGGGCGGTCGAACTCGATGCGGAACCAGGTGGTGTACTGATGGCCACCACAGAAACTCTTGGTGACCAGCTTGCCCTCGACCACGCGGTCGCCGACCACATCGACCACGCTGCCGATCACCGAATGGCGCTCATTCGCCTGGCCGACATTGACCAGCACGTGGCCATCGCCACTGCGCTGGCTGAAGGTGTAGCGCTCGGCCGCGGCACGCGTACGCGCGGTGGTCTCGGCATCGATGCCGCCGTAGCTGGTCAGCCGCACCTTGTAATAGCCCGCCTGGCCGATCTCGCCGTCATGCGTGTACGACGCGGCATAGGCCTTGTGGTCAAACTTCTTCGCGTTGCCGGTATCGAAATCGCCGCCGGGACCGATCGAACCGGTCACCGGCAGCACCGACACCTGGCCACCCTGCTCCCAGCAACCTGCGCCGGAGATGAAGGAGTGGCCGAAACCGCGGATCTTCTCGTCGTCGTAGCGCCAGCCCGAATAGTGGCTGCCGATCGGGCTGACCTGGATCAGGCCGAACGGTGCCGACGCGCCCGGGAACGTGTTGCCGTCGTCCTTGCTGCCGATGAAGGTGTTGACCTCGCGCTCCAGCGCAGCCGGCGCGGCCTGCAGCAGCACCGGCACTGACGACAGTGCGAGCAGGCAGGCCAGGCGCAGCAGCGGGCGCGAGGACACTGGGACGGCGGGAGCGGACGGCACTGGACGCATGTCGGGTTCCTGTAGTCGATGAGGCGGAGGCAGACGGCCGGGGCCGTCCGGCACCGTTCCGCTGAGCCCCGCCATGACTGGCAGAAAGCTCCCCCTGGAATGACGCCCGACCCACCAGACCGTGAATTTAGATCGATTCAAGTAGAGCATGCAGGTTCAGCCGAATGCATTCTGCGGCGCAGCATGAGAGGGGGTGTTCGGCAGGGCTGCGCCCTGCACCCGCTGCGAGCTGGAGCAACAGCAACAGCAACAGCAACAGCAGAAGCTGATTTCCTGTGGGGAGGCGGGGTGGGTCCGGTTGCGGGGGCCGCTGCAAGTACGTCCATGTAAGCTCGGTCGCCGCATCCATGCGGCTCACGCCCCCGCAACCGGACCCACCCCGCCTTCGACAGTTTCTCGCGATCTGCAGTAGATCTACGCCATGCGTGGATCAATCTCTGTCGGATAACGAAATCAATCGGGATCAGATCCGTTTTCCAACGGAGAACGGATCTGACCCCATGACCTCGCGTGATTCCAAGACCTATCCAACCGTCACCGGGAAACTGTCAAAGGCGGGGCGGTGTGGGCTGGCAGGACCGTTGGCGCCATGGATGGCGCCATCGAGCCCCCAGGGGTGAGGGCGCTTTGCTTGCGAAGCACTGCTTCGCAAGCGCCCGAACGCACAGCCGCCAGCGGCTGGGCCGGTCTGGGGGTTTACGGCGTGTCCTGCCAGCCCACACCGCCCCGCCAAACCAGCAGAAACCCAGAGCCGCTTTGGCTTTGGCTTTGGCTTTGGCTTTGGCTCCGGCTTTGGCCGTTGCCTTAGCTTCAAGCAGGTGCAGGGCGCAGCCCTGCCGCCCCACCCTCCCCTGCGCACGAAAACGATTTCACTGATTTCAGCAAACCGTCATGCCTTCGCCACGCCAGTACCATATTGCGGAGCAGCATGCGCCCGCGGGCGACCCATGCTAAAAAACGCCCGCCCATCGCTTAGATCGATCCAAGAACGACACTGCGATGGCCGGGAGTTGGGGGAGCAGCAACAGGACGTACCAGGCCACGCGCACGGTGCTACTGCCACTGCATGGCAATAGCGACAATGTCACTTCAAATTAGATCGATTCAAGTTGTCCGTGCCACGTCACCGGATCAATCCAGGAGAGAGGGAGAGATGGGAATGAAGCATTCAACACGTACGCATGGCCAGGATGCACTGGCGCTGGCCATCGCGCTGGCCTTGGCCGCCGCCGTCATTCCGGCTGGCGCCGCCGCGCAGCAGGCCGCTTCCACCGGCTCGCAGGAAGCCACCAACCTGGACAGCGTCCAGGTCACCGGCTACCGCTACGCCATTGAAAAGAGTCTTGAGCAGAAGCGCGACGCCAACGCAGTGGTCGAAGTGATCACCGCCGAAGACGTCGGCAAGTTCCCCGACAAGAACGTGGCCGACGCACTGCAGCGCGTGCCCGGCGTGGTCATCACCCGCAGCGGTGGTGAAGGCAAGAGCGTCAGCGTGCGCGGCCTTGCGCCGGACCTGACCCTGACCCAGTTGAATGGCAACTACGTGGCCACGTCGGAAACCAACGACGAAGCCACCCGCTCGTTCAACTACACCCTGCTGCCGTCGAACATGCTGTCCAGCGCCGAGCTGTTCAAGTCGCCGGAAGCACGCATCGACGAAGGCGGCATCGGCGGCACGGTCATCCTGCACACCCGCCGTCCGCTGGACATGGAGTCCAACTCGGGCTTCGTCACGCTCGAGGGCACCTCCTCCGATACCCACCACGATATCGACCCGCAGGCCTCGGCCCTGTATTCGTGGCACAGCAAGGACGAGCGTTTCGGCGTGCTGGTCGGCGTGACGCAGCAGAAGCGCACGACCCGTACCATGGAAGCCAGCACCGAGGACTACCAGTGGTACGGCGCCGGCAAGGCACGCGACGCCTATGGCAACGTGCAGCAGCAGGATGGCATCCACTACTGGTGGGGCAAGTCCGGTTTCAACAACCAGACCGGCGGCAACTACAGCGATTTCTTCATGCCGACCTCGGTCAACTTCGCCGTGAAGGAAGAAAAGCGCGAGCGCAAGGGCGGCCAGCTGACCTTCCAGTTCAAGCCGGTCGACAACGTCACGATGACCGCCAACTACTTCCGCTTCGAGCTGCAGGGTGACTACACCCAGAACATGCTGAAGATTCCGGAATGGAGCATGGCCCGCTTCAACGGCGATGGAAACTGGGCCGGCGGCCGCCTGCTCAACGGCCTGGATTTCGACCCCAGCGGCAACACCGTCACCGGTGCCCAGTTCGAAAAGCTGGCCGGAAAGACCTACTACTGCAGCGAAGACCAGGCCAAGGCCGCCGGCCTCAAGCCCGGCGGCTGGGGCCCGGACGACTGCACGATTCCGACACCGCAGCTGACCGGTGGCTACAGCAAGGAAAAGGCGCTGTCGCAGACCGCCGACCTGACCATCGACTGGGACATCAGCCCGCTGTGGAAGGCCTCGTTCACCGGTGGCCGCACCTGGTCTGAAGGTGGTCCGTCGATGAACTTCCGCATGTCGGCCAAGCCGCGCCGCAAGGTCGGCAACGACTACCTGTCCGGTAACCAGTACAGCGCATGGGACCTGACCGGCACGCCGTCTGCCACCTTCTCGCCCGACCTGCAGCAGCAGCTGATGAACGGCATCGCCGAAGTCGACACCGGCTCGACCGATTCGTCGTGGAAGCGCACCGAGGTCAAGCAGAACTACTTCCAGGCTGACGTGACCAAGCTGTTCGAGTCCGGCTGGCTGGATTCGATCCAGTTCGGTGCCAAGTACCGTGATGGCAAGGTCCACCGCAACACCGGCAACACCTACTGGGTATGCCCGGGCCGTGACCCGGCCGACTATGACAACAGCCGCTACCAGAGTGGCTGCGATCCGACTGCCGGCGATGCGCAGCCCGGCTTCTTCCTGTCGAACCCGATCAGCAACATTGCCGGTGGCTTCGATGCCAACGTGTTCCCGGGCATCAACTACCCGGCGTACATCGACTATCTGAACAAGACCTACGGTGGTTCGCACAACCGCACCGAGGAAGACTTCGTCTACAACGTCAACGAGAAGATCTACTCCGGCTACTTCCAGGCCAACTTCCGCACCGAGCGCCTGCGCGGCAATGTCGGCGTGCGCGTGGTGCGCACCAAGCAGTTCGCGCAGTCTTCCGACTCGATCGAGAAGTTCAACGACTACTTCCTGGACAACGCGTCCGGCGCGCCGATGGCGTGCACCGACCCCGCCGCTGCGGCCTACCCGACCTACAGCTGCGAGAGCGGCTTCGTGCGCCTGCCGCATGACCTGGCGCAGAGCAAGACCTACAGCCTGATCGGCGTGGACCGCACCTACACCGACGTGCTGCCGAGTTTCAACATTGCATGGGACATCACCGACACGCTGGTGCTGCGTGGTGCCGCATCGAAGGTGATCGCCCGCCCTGGCTACACCGATATCGCAGCACCGGGCGCACTGAGCTACTACAGCGAGGAGTACGTCAATGATCGCCGCGTTGCCGGTGGCGCATCGACCGCAGGCTGGGTCGGCCAGGGCAGCAACAAGCAGCTGGAGCCGTTCAAGGCCACCCAGTTCGACCTGGGCCTGGAGTGGTACTTCCAGCCGGGCGCGGTCGCCGGCGTCAGCCTGTTCCGCAAGAACGTGGACAACTTCACCCTGCCGGTGGTGCGCGACACGCCCATGGTCATCAACGGTGAAGCGGTGAACGTGCAGCGCTACGAGACCCAGGCCAATGGCCGCGATGGTGTCTCGCAAGGCGTCGAGCTGTATGGCCAGTACACCTTCGATTTCGGCTTCGGCGTGCAGGCCAACTACACCTACAACGACACCAACCTGGCCTCCATTGTTCTGGACGGTCAGGAAATCGGCTCCTCGCCACTGGTCGGCAGCGCCAAGAACCAGGCCAATGTCACGGTGTTCTACGAGAACGAGAAGTTCCTCGCGCGCGCCTCGTTCAACCGTCGCGGCCAGGTGGTCGGTGGGCTCAACAATGGCCTCACCGTCTACACCGAGCCGTATGACCAGCTGGATCTGAACGTGGCCTACAACCTGACCCCGGACTGGACCCTGACCGCCTCGGTGATCAATGCCACCAAGTCCGAGCAGCGCGTTCACCTGGGCAGCGACACCAAGGCACGCCTGATCTCCAATACCTACGCAGGCCGCCAGCTGTACTTCGGCGCTACCTGGAAGTTCTAAGGCAACACCGGGTTGCCCGGGCCCGCCCCGGTGCAACCCACGCCCCGCCCTGGCGGGGACGTTCCTCCACGGCAGCCACGCTGGTACAGGTGGCTGCCGTTTTCATTGGTGCTTTGTCTTCGGTTCAGCCCTGCGCTTGACCCTGCCAATGTTGGAAGGTGCACACTGGCGCCACCCCAAGAGCACCGAAGGAGCTACAGATGGAATTCCACGTGGAAGGCATGACCTGCGGCGGCTGCGCACGCAGCGTGACCAAGGCAATCGAGCTGGTCGATCCGCAGGCCAGCGTGCAGGCAGATCCGGCCAGCCGTCGCGTGCAGGTGCAGACCTCGGCCAGCGAAGCGCAGATCGTGGCGGCGCTGACCGATGCAGGCTTCCCGCCGCGCACGGCCTGATCCCCTAGCCTGCGCCTGCAACGAAAAACCCGCCCGGTGCAGCTGCACCGGGCGGGTTTTTTCATGCATGCAACGCCAGGTCAGTGCTTGTGCGTGCGGCGCCGTACTGCACCGGTCTTCGCGGTCTCCGGCGGTGCCAGGGTCTCTTCGTCTTCGCCCAGCCGCTGCAGGATCGGGCATTCCGGGCGCTCATCGCCCGCACAGCAGCTGATCAACGACTTCAGCGTGTCGGCCATCTGCCGCATGCTTTCGATACGCTGCTCCAGGTCGGCGATGTGCTGTTCGGCAAGATGCTTGACGTCGGCACTGTGCCGCGAGGTGTCGTTCCACAGGCCGAGCAGATCGGTGATCTCGGCCACCTGGAAGCCAAGATCGCGCGCCCGCCGAATGAAGCGCAGGCGGTGGATGTCCGCCTGCGAATATGCCCGGTAGCCGGACTCGGTGCGATCGGCCGCAGGAATCAGGCCGATCTGTTCGTAGTAGCGGATCATCTTCGCCGAAACGCTGGACGCCTTGGCGGCTTCACCGATGTTCATGCGGTTCTCCTTCAGTGGCTCGCAGCGGGGGCATCCGCCATCGGCGGCTGGAAGCGGCGCAGGCGCAGTGCGTTGCCCAGCACGAACACGCTGGACAGTGCCATCGCACCGGCGGCGAACACCGGCGACAGCAGCACGCCCCAGACCGGATACAGCACGCCGGCCGCTACCGGAATCAACGCGGTGTTGTAGGCGAAGGCCCAGAACAGGTTCTGCCGGATGTTGCCCAGCGTTGCCTTCGACAGCGCGATGGCATTCGGCACGCCCTGCAGGTTGCCCGACATCAGCACCACATCGGCCGACTCCACCGCGATATCGGTGCCGGTGCCGATGGCCAGGCCGACATCGGCTTCGGCCAGTGCCGGCGCATCGTTGATGCCGTCACCAACGAAGGCGACATGGCCATGGGTGGCCTTCAAACGGCGCACCGCTTCGACCTTGCCTTCCGGCAGCACCTCGGCCACGACTTCATCGATACCGAGCTGGCGTGCGATCGCCTGCGCGGTGCCGGCATTGTCACCGGTGATCATCGCCACCTTCAGGCCAAGCTGATGCAGCGCCGCGATCGCGGCCGGCGTGCTCGGCTTGATCGGATCGGATACTGCGATGATCGCTGCCAGGCGTCCATCGATGGCAGCGTACAACGGCGACTTTCCCTGCGCGCCGAGTTCAGCCGCCAGCGCCGCAAATGCAGTGATGTCCACGCGCAGGTCGCGCATGAAGCGATCAGCACCGACCTCCACACGCGCACCCTCCACGCTGGCGCGTACACCCATACCGGTGACCGATTCGAAGTCGACCATGGCCGGCAATGCGAGGCCCTGCTCGGTGGCTGCATCGACAATGGCACGGGCGATCGGATGCTCCGAACGTGACTCCACGGTAGCCACCGCGGCCAGTACCGTGGCGCGATCGAAGCCGTCGGCGATCTCCAGGTCGGTCAGGCGCGGGCGACCTTCGGTCAGCGTGCCGGTCTTGTCCACCGCCACCACCTGCGCGTCCTTCAGCAACTGCAGCGCTTCACCCTTGCGGAACAGCACGCCCATCTCGGCGCCACGACCGGTTCCGACCATGATCGACGTCGGCGTGGCCAGGCCCATTGCACACGGGCAGGCGATGATCAGCACCGCCACCGCATTGACCAGCGCGAAGCTCAGCGCCGGCGATGGGCCGAAGATCAACCAGACCGCGAAGGTCGCCAGTGCGGCCAGCATCACCGCCGGCACGAACCACAGGGTGACCTTGTCGACCACCGCCTGGATCGGCAGCTTCGAGCCCTGTGCCTGTTCGACCATGCGGATGATCTGCGCCAGCATGGTCTGCGCGCCCACCGCCGTGGCACGCACGGTCAATGCACCTTTCTGGTTGACCGTGCCGCCGACCACGCTGCTGCCCGGCTGCTTCTCGACCGGAATCGGTTCGCCACTGATCATCGACTCGTCGATGTAGCTGCGCCCCTCGATCACCTCGCCATCGACCGGCACGCGCTCGCCCGGGCGCACTTCCACCACATCGCCGCTCAGAACCTCGTTGACCGGGATCTCGATCGTGCGGCCGTCACGGATCACATGCGCGACCTTGGCCTGCAGGTTGACCAGGCGCTTGATCGCCTCCGAGGTACGGCCCTTCGCGCGCGCCTCAAGGAAGCGGCCGAGCAGGATCAGCGCGACGATCACCGCCGCTGCTTCGTAGTAGACGTTCACCGTGCCCGGCGGCAGCAACCGCGGTGCAAAGGTTGCCACCACCGAGTAACCGAACGCTGCGGCGGTACCCACCGCCACCAGCGAGTTCATGTCCGGCGCCAGCCGCAGCAGTGCCGGGAAACCCTTCTGGTAGAAACGGCGGCCGGGAATGGCCAGCACCAGCAGGGTCAGTACGAACTGCAGGTACCAGCTGGTCTGCATGCCGAGGGTGGCCATCACCCATTCGTGCATGCCGGGAATCAGGTGCGACCCCATTTCCAGCACGAACACCGGAAGTGCAAGTGCGGTGGCCACGATCAGGTCGCGTTTCAGTTCGGCGCGCTCGGCATCCTTCTTTTCCGCCGCTTCGTCATCGGACTGAACGCCCGCTTCGATGGCATGGGCGGCATAACCGACCTTGTCGATCGCGGCGACCAGCGCAGCCACGTCCGCCATGCCACGCACCGTGGCGCGCTCGGTGGCCAGGTTGACGCTGGCCTGGCTGACGCCGGGCACGGCCAACAGCGCGCGTTCGACACGGCCCACGCAGGAAGCGCAGGTCATGCCTTCGACCGCCAGTTCGGTGGTGCCGGCCGGCACGTCATAGCCCACCCGCTCCACCGCCTGGATCAGCGCGGCGTGATCGACCGGACCGGACGCGCGGATATCCGCGCGCTCGGTGGCCAGATTGACCGAAACACTGCCGACGCCCTCGACCTTGGACAGCGCCGCTTCGACACGGCCGACGCAGCTGGCGCAGGTCATGCCCTCGATGGGCAGGCTGATGGTGGACGGGCTTGCGGGGACTGCAGTGGCGCGGGGCGTGCTCATGATCGGATTCCCGGGGTTCCTTCTGGATGCGGACAGGCTAAACCTTGCCATCGTGGGAAGGTCAAATCCAGCCACCCCGTCCAGCCGGTAGCGCCGGGCCATGCCCGGCGTACCGCCCGCAATCCACCTCAGAAGGTGAACACGTATTCCAGCGCGAACTCGCGGCCAACCGCGCCGAGCAGGCGGGTCGGAGCGAAATCGTAGTCCAGCTTGTACGGGTCCTTGTGGTTCCAGCTGGCCGAGTTGAACGCGTTGTTGACGTAGACATTGACCTTGGCGTGCTCGGTCACCTGGTAGCCCACGTTGAAGTTCCAGGTGATGAACGGCCCGACCCGCCCGTAGTAGCGCGCCGTCTGCTGGCCGGCATTGGGATTCGGATTCGGCGAGCCGTCCGGACGCGTGGCCGGCTCCAGGCAGTTGAGCGACGGGCTGTCGCTGGGCACGTAACCATCGGCGAACGGCAGGCAGCCGCCAGGATTGTTCAGGCGATCGGTGCCCCAGTGGTAGCGCACGCCCGGCACCGAACCGATGCGATCGGCATAGACGTTGGCATTCCAGTTGCCACGCTGCCAGGCAAGGCTCGCGCGCAGCTTGCTGCGCAGGTCGCGGTCACGACGCTCCGGGTTCGGATCGTTGGCGTAGCGCTGCTCCTTGGTCGAGATCTGGTTGGTGTAGTTCAGGCCGAGCTGGAAGCTGCCCCACTGCGCGGTTTCCAGGCGATAGCGCGCGGTCAGGTCGATGCCGCGCACTTCGCGGCTGGCCAGGTTGAACGGGCCGCGCTCGATCGATACCAAGCGGCCGTTGCTGTCACGGTTCACGCGGGCCAGGATGCCAGCGCAATACTCGCCACCGGCCGGATTGGCCCACGGCGTACCGTCCATGTTCTTGCCGGTCAGGCAGCCCGCTTCGCTGGCCAGCACCTCGTCGGCGCCAACGTCGACGATCATGTCTTCCAGCTTGATTGCCCAGTAGTCGGCACTGACCGAGAGATTGGGCATCACGTCCCAGACGAAACCGACCGTCCACGAATCACCGGTCTCCGAGCGCAGCAGCGGCGTGCCACGCCGGTTCACATCGAACGTGTACCAGACATCGGTATTGCCCACGCCACAGTTGTTGACCAGGTACGCGCCGCTCTGGATGCAGCGCAGGCGGTCATAGGTCTGCACTTCGGAGCTGCTCGGCTGGCCCAGCAGGTAGTGCATGTCGGGCGCATGGAAGCTGGTGGCATAGGAGCCACGCACCAGCAGCGACTCCACCGGGCGCCATTCCAGGCCGACATTCCAGGTGGTCTCCTTCTGGCTGCCGATGTCCAGCGCTTCGCCGCTGTTGTCAGCCTTGTAGCTGCCATAGCGGTCATAGCGCGCGGCCGCAGTGGCGGTCACGCTTTCCAGCAGCGGAATCTTGAACTCGACGCCGGCCGAATAGCGCGTGCGCTCGCCGCCACCGCGATCGACGTTCTGCAGGTCGAAGTCGATGCCGGCGCGCGGATCCGGACTGAGGTGATAGCCCTGCTGCGCGACTTCGGCCACCGCCGCGAACGAGATCGGGCCGGCCCAGCCCTGGAACAGCTCGCCGGTGATGTCCGCCGAAGCCTGATTGACCCATGAGGACGCACGGTTCTTCGCCACGGTGCCCATCTGCCAGTACTGGTCCGGCGTCAGCGGGTTCCACCAGCGCGATTCGTTCAACGCATAGATCGCCTCGCCGTCGGCGGTAGTGCCCAGCTTCGAGCCTAGGAAATAGTCGTACGACTTCTGCTTGTCGACCACGTTCTGCCGCTCTTCAACGCGGTAGTAGGAACGCCCCACCGTGGCACTCCAGTCGAAGCGATCGGCCAGGCGACCACGCAGGCCCGCACTCCAGTCCCAGGACAGTTCGCGGTTGGTGTTGCGCAGCGTATCCAGGCCGCCCACCTCGTTCGGGGTGAACTGGCGCACGCCGAGGATCGGGCGGTTGCGGTTGGCGTCCCAGTAGTAGCCGTTGTCATCGTCGATCAGCGACACGCCGGGCGGATTGGTGCCCCAGATCGCTTCGGAACGGTATACCGCCAGGTTGGTCCAGGCCTGCAGGTCGTTGCTGAAATCGAAGGTGGCATACAGGTTGCCGGACACGTTCTCGGCACCACCGGTGAGCAGCCAGTTGGCGTAGTCGGCGCTCATGCCGCACAGGCGGCCGGTGTTGCTGATGGTGTTGGCGGCGTAGTTGTAGACCAGGCGATCGGCGGTGTAGTACTCGCCATCGAACTTCTCGCAGGTGCCGGTGGGCGGCGCCAGGCGCTGGCCGGTGGTGGGATCGATCAGCGCCAGGCCGGCGGTGGGACGGAAGCCGACCTTGCGTTGTTCCATGTTCCAGGACGGGTACGGCGCATCGTCGGCATCGTCCATCTGCGGACGGTCACGTCCGAACAGCGGATCGCGCTTGGTGTACTGCAGCGCGTAGGTCACGCTCCAGTTGTCGCCGGTCCTGCCGCCGGCCCAGGACAGATCCCAGGTATCGCGGCCGCCTTCGGTGGAGGTACCACCGCGCACGCGTACTTCGTCGCCGTCATAGTTGGTCTTCAGGATGACGTTGACCACGCCGGCGATCGCATCCGAGCCATAGATGGCCGAGGCGCCACCGGTCAGTACTTCGATGCGCTCGACTGCGGCAGCGGGAATGTTGCCGTAGTTGGAGAAGTTGGTTTCGCCACCGTAGGGCAGCGGGTAGTCGGCCACGCGGCGGCCGTTGACCAGCAGCAGCGAGCGGTTCGGGCCCATCCCGCGCAGGTTCAGGCCGCTGGCATTGGGCGTATGCGAGCCCCACTGCGAGGCCGCCTCGACGGTGCCGGTGGCTTCAGTGAGTGTCTTCAGCGCGTCGTACACGCTGACGAAGCCTTCCTTCTGGATCTGTGCGGCAGTGATCACGTTGACCGGCGCCGGACCTTCGACGCTGGCGCGCTTGATGCGCGAACCGGTGACGGTGACCGCGTCGAGATCCTTGGTGGACGAGTTGGCGGCCTCCTGCGCGCTGGCCGCCAGGGGCAACAGGGCCAGGACCAGGGCCTGGGACAGCAGGTGACGACGCTTGCGGACGATCTGAGCCATGGGTGGTTGCTCTTCGAAAGTGTGGACGCACGGACGGGTGGTGGCGCGGCACTACGGCTGATCCGGGCACCTGGATCGGTTCAAGACCGATACGGCGCCCTCCCCTGTGGATCGATCCAAACTAAAGCACAGCTGAACCGCGCCGGGCATGCGGCGACGCAGCAACACGTGGCGTAATGCCGTTATCGGCTGCAGGTATCCAGAACAATAAAAGGGTTGCGAAACATCGCTGAGAAGACGGCGCACACGTCAATGACACGATCGCGACAATCGTGCGCGGAACTATTTTGTCCGCCCCCAGCGGCTTCTCTCGTCCGATTGAGCCGGGACAAAACGGCCATTGCGGAGTGCATAGTGGCTTGAGCCCTTTCCGTCGGACCCGGCACCCCACCACGTGATGGTGAACCCGTCGTGCTGCCAGACCACCGAGGAAAAGTCGGACTCACTTTCGGGACTTCCCGAGTTCTGGCTGGCCAGGGACACGGTCTCAAGGCAACTACTGATCAGTATCCTGCCCCGCTCGACAGGCTTGGGCGGGATCAATTCGTAGACGTAGAGTTCGATCTCGCGCCCCGCGCCACAACGGCCCATCGGATTATCGGCGTTTGAATCGAATACCTGATACAGCGCGCGAAAGCGCTTTCCCCCAACTTCATGCATGCGCCTGTCGACGAATGCGCCCCGAGCGGCTGGCGCCAGTTTCACGCCGGGCATAGGCAGGATCTCTCGACCTTCCTCGCCATTGGCTTCGTGCCACTGCCACACGGATGCCGAAACCTCTTCGGCGCCACTCGCACTGAGCGCAAGCAAACAGGAGAGCAGCGGAAGCAGTTGAAACATCTGGGCGCTCGCGGTCGAAGGATGGTCGGCCACACTGTCCGGACTGATACCGTGCTCCGCCATATGCAGACGCAGATGACGTTTACTTTCCGTGACTTGCCGCTTCGACCCCGGCAATCACATGTGCCTGAAGCGTCATCTGATCCAGCGCCCAATCCATCGCGAACAGTGGGGTCGGAGCCCTTCTGCGAAGGGATCCGACCCCGGCGGCGTTCAACCGTCCAGCGCCTGCCGCAGCGAAGCTACGGTGGCGGTGGCGGTCTGGCTCCAGTCCGGGTCCAGCCCTCGCAAAGCCTGGTTCTGGAACTGCATGGCCGAGCGCCGCAGGCCCTTGGCCGAGGCGTGCAGTTCGGTACAGCCGGTCTGCCGTGCGACGGTTGCGATGTTGCCCGGGGCCAATCCGGCGCCGGCCATCACCGTAATGCGGCCCGCTGCCTGGGTAACGAGGCCTGCCAGCACATCGGCACCCGCCTCGGCGCTGACCTGGCCGCCTGAGGTCAGCACCCGTTGGCAACCCAGCCCGATCACCTGCTCCAGCGCCGCAGGCAGATCACGGGCGGCATCAAAGGCGCGATGGAAGGTCACCTGCAGCGGCCCGGCAGCCTGCACCAGTTCACGGCACAGCGTCAGATCGACGTTGCCCTGTACATCCAGCGCGCCGATCACCACGCCATCGCAGCCCAGTGCGCGGCACTGCGCGATGTCACGCAGCATCAGTTCGGCTTCCAGCCCGTCGTAGTGGAAGTCGCCCGGGCGCGGCCGCACCAGCACGAACAGCGGAATCGACAGGCGTTCGCGGGCAATCGCAATGCTGGCGAACGACGGTGTGGTGCCGCCTTCGGCCAGGTTGTCGAACAGCTCGATGCGGTCGGCACCGCCGGCCTGCGCGGCCAGCGCCGATGCCAGCGAATTGCTGGCGATCTCCAGGGTGAGCCGCGTGCTCACGTCTGGGTGCTCGTGTAGATCGATGGCGAGTCGCGCAGGTCATCCTGGCGCTGCCCATCGCAGACCGCGTAGACAAAGCCGCGATGCAGCGCGTAAGCGCCGACCTCGCCCTGCTTGTTCATGGCCAGGAAGCAGACCTGCAGTGTCTTGCTCGCTTCCGGGCGCTTGCGCACCACACGGTCGATCGCTTCGCGGCAGGCCTGCGCGGGAGAACGTCCCTGGCGCATCAGCTCGACCACCAGGAACGAGGCGGCATTGCGGATCATCTCCTCACCCACGCCCGAGGCAGTGGCCGCGCCCACGTCGTTGTCGACATACAGGCCGGCACCGATGATCGGGCTGTCGCCGACGCGGCCATGCAGTTTCCAGGCCATGCCGCTGGTGGTGCAGGCACCGGCCAGGTGGCCCTTGGCATCCAGTGCCAGCATGCCGATGGTGTCGTGGTTGTCGCTGTTGCCGGGAATACCGCGGCGCTCGGCATTGATCTGCGGCTGGTACTTCTCGGTCTTCAGCCACTCGTGCCAGGCGGCTTCAGCCTGCGGCGTCAGCAGGTGCTTGCGCTCGAAACCCTGCTGCACCGCGAACTGCTGCGCGCCCTCGCCCACCAGCAGCACGTGCGGGCTGTTCTCCATCACTTTGCGCGCCACCGACACCGGATGCAGGATGTCGACCAGCGCAGCCACTGCACCGCAACGGCCATCGCCGTCCATGATGCTCGCATCCAGGCTCAGCACGCCATCGCGATCCGGATTGCCGCAATGGCCAACGGTGGGGTTGCACAGCTCGCTCTCGGCCCAGCGTGCACCGGCTTCGACTGCATCCAGTGCGCTGCCACCCTGCGCCAGCACCTGCCATGCAGCCTGGTTGGCCGGCACGCCGAAGTCCCAGGTCGAAACCACCCTGGCACCACCCTGCGTGCGCGCCTGCACGCCCGGCAATGCCGCCATGCCTGCGGCCAGTGCACCGGCCTGCAGGAACTGCCTGCGATCCACCATCTTCCCCTCCCAGTCTGCAATGCATGGCCGGCCCGATGCCGGCCCTGCCGATCAGTCGTGCGTGGGCTGCCGTGCGGCGTGCCAGACCGCTGCACCGAGCACACCCAGCTGGCCGTGCTCCACCCTCCACACCGGTACCTGGCGCAGCACTTCGGTCAGCACACCCTTGTTGAGGAATCGCTCACGGAAGCGGCCATCTGCCAGGAAATCCTGCACATGCGCGGAAATGCCCCCGGCCAGATACACCGAGCGCGCGCCGACGGCGATCGCCGCGTCGCCGGCCAGGCTGCCCAGCCAGGCACAGAAGACATGCAGCGTCTCCACCGCCAGCGCGTCCTCACCGCTGCGGGCGGCACCGATCAGCGCCTCGGTGCTGCTCCACACCGGGGTGACACCGCGCAGTTCGCACAGGCACGGATACAGGTTCATCAGGCCGCTGCCGGACAGCACTCGCTCGTTGTCCACGTGCGCCCAGCGCTGCAGCAACTTGCCCAGCACCTGCAGTTCCAGCGCGTTGCCGGCGCCGAGCGCGGCATGGCCGATCTCGCTGGCCAGCACCGGGCGCTCGCCATCGGCGAAACGCAGCGCGGCACCCAGGCCGGTACCGGCACCCAGCACCAGCGCCGGGAAGGCCTGGGCTGGATCGGCGTCGCCGTTCAGCGGCACCAGGGTTTCCGGCTGCAGGTACGGGATGGCCAGCGCCACCGCTTCGAAATCATTGATCAGCTGCAGTTCGCGCAGGCCGGACTGTTCGCGCGTGGTCGACAGCGAGACCGTCCACGGCAGGTTCGAGTTGATCAGCACATCGCCATCGAGCAGGCCGGCGATGGCCACAACCGCGGTCTGCACCGGCTGACCAAGGCCTTCGGTGAAATCGGCCAGGATCGCGGCCAGGCTGGGGTGCTCGGCGCAGGCATAGGTGCGATGACTGCCCAGCCGCGGCGCGTGGCCGGGTTGGGTCTCAGCCAAGGCCAGGCGGGCGAAGGTGCCGCCGACATCGGCAACGACCAGATGGCGCGGAAGACCGCCGCGGGCGGAGTCGGAGGAAACCGGGGACGCTGCTGCGATGGTCACGCTGGCCTGCTTGGATCGATTGAATCGCCCCGATTCTCAGGCATCGGGGCGGCTTTGCCTAGCGCGCCGATGGTTCAGGTTGGCCTACATGCCTTCCTGTTCGGCCACCTGCACACCATCCACCAGCACGCGCAGGCGCTGCGGGCGGAAGCCGGCGAACAACAGCGGCCGGGTGCGCTCGACCAGCACTTCGTGGCCGGCGATGTGACGCAGCCACGACTGTACCAGCGAGAACGAGAAGTGGGTGCCCGGATGCAGCGGGTGCTGCACCCAGACCTTCTCGGTGGCGCTCTGCAGCAGCATCGCGCCGGTGAACCAGTGGCGGCTTAGCGTCACCGGCGTGGTGCCGGCCATGAAGCGGATATCCATGCGGGGTCCTTTCGCTGGAGCGCTGGTGCGCGGTGTCAGGGCTGGGCAGTCTGCAGGCTGTAGCTGGTGGTGGCGGTGAACACTGCACCATCAGGCTGGGTGGAGCGTACTTCGACCTTGTGGCTGCCTGTTGCCAGGTCGGTCGGCAGCGCGCCCCGCCACAGGTGCGGCGACGCAGTGGCCTCCGGCGAACGGTCGTAGCCGCGCAGGCTGTTGGCCAGATCATCGGCCACGTTCTCCACCATCAGGCGCGGATCGGGCTGGCTGACCTGCTTCATCGGCTGCCAGGCGCCGCCATCGACGCGGTACTCGACCACGCTGGCGTCCTCACCCATGTAGACGTTGGCGTAGACACCCCACGCCGGATAGGCGCCCTGGCGCAGTACCTTGGGTGCATGCAGGCCGATCTGCTCGCTGGCCGGCTGGCCAGCCACGCGGTACTGCAGCTTGTAGCTGCCGTTGCCGGCCACATCGAGCAGGGCATAGCCCTTCGGCGTGCCGTCGCTCATGGTGCTGTCCGGCACGCCAGCGGCATTCTTCACGCCGGACCAGAACGCACCGCAGTTGGCACCGACGTTGTATTCGTGCAGCGGCTTGTCGCCGTTCCAGCCCTCGGCCTTGCCGTGGTAGACGTGCTGCTGGGTGTGGCTGTGGCCGCTGAGCACCAGCACGTTGCGGAAGTCCTTGAGCAGGTCGAACAGGCGCTGGCGGTCGGCGTGGCGGAAGGTCTCGCGCCCCGGCGCCGCGTCGAACAGCGGGATGTGCATGCCCAGCACCAGCAGGCGGTCCTTGTGCAGGCCCTTCAGGTAGCTGGCGAGGAAAGCGAACTGGTCTTCGCGCAGGCCGCCGATGTATTTCGGCTTGGCCTTGGGGTCGTAGACCACGTCGTCGAGGAACACGAAGCTGGCGCCACCCTCTTCCACCGCGTAGGTGTCCGGGCCGTAGATGTTGCGCCAGCTGTCCAGCGAGTGTTCGTCGCTGGCCGCATCGAAGTCGAGATCGTGGTTGCCCGGCACGTGGAACCACGGCACACCGAGCTCGGTGGTGACCTTGTTGATCGCCGGGTACAGGGTCAGGTCGTCGTTGACGATGTCACCCAGGGTGGTGCCCATGCGCGCCCTGGTCTGGCCAACCAGCGGCGCCACGATCGACTGCTGGTAGTAGCCGATGTCCTTCAGGCTGGCGGTCTGCGAATCGGTGAACACCAGCATCTGGAAACCACGGCGGCTGTCATGGCGATCCGACTGCAGGGCGAAATCCCAGTTGCGGGTGACGTCGCTGGTCGCGGCGATGCCACCGTACTTCAGTGCCGGTGAACCGTTCGGGCGGTAGTGGCGCCAGAACGAAGGCAGGCCATCGGCCGCCTTCGGGAACGAATACGCATCGGGCTTGATCACGAACACGGTCTGGCCGTCGCGCACTGGCAGGCTGTAGCTGCCGTCGGCGGCGGTCTTGACGATGGCCTCGCCGTTGGAGACCTGCACCCCGGCCAGGCCCGGATCGGTCGCACCGCGGCCGGGTTTGCCGTCGCGCTCCAGATAGACCTTGCCGGTGACCACGGTGTCCGCGGCCCAGGCCGGCGAGGTCAGCAACAGGCAGCACAGCCAGGCGGCAGGCAGTTTCATGGGCGGTCCGGGTAAAGAAAGACCGCCTATTGTAGATTCCGTTGATGACATCGCGCACGCGATGACGCATGCCGGTAGTGCCGGCCGCTGGCCGGCAGCCCTCAGATGCCAGGCGAGCATGAGTTGCCGGCCAGCGGCCGGCACTACCGCAGCTCAACGATGGCGTTTTTCCAGCACCGCCCGCGCATCATCCAGCGACAACCCGCGCGCGCGCAGCAGCACCAGCAGGTGGTACAGCAGGTCCGAGGCCTCGCCCAGCAACGCCTCGTCGTCCTGTGCCACCGCCGCCAGCGCCGTCTCCACGCCCTCCTCGCCCACCTTCTGCGCGATGCGGCGGATGCCGCCCTCGAACAGGCTGGTGGTGTAGCTGCCTGGCGGGCGCTGTACCTCACGCATCGCCACCAGCTGGCCCAGCCCGCCCAGGAAATCCTTCGGTGCCCCGTCGAAACAGCTCTCGGCACCGGTGTGGCAGGTTGGCCCGGCCGGGCGTGCAATCACCAGCAGGGTGTCGGCATCACAGTCGACGCTGATCGACTGCACCACCAGCACGTTGCCGGACTGCTCGCCCTTGGTCCACAACCGCTGCTTGCTGCGGCTGAAGAAGGTCATGTGACCGATGGCCAGCGTGGCCGCCAGCGAATCGGCACTGACATAGCCCAGCATCAGCACCTGCAGGGTGTCGGCATCCTGCACCACCGCCGGCAGCAGGCCGTCGCCCTTGCCCCAGTCCAGCGCCTGCAGCGCATCCAGCGACGGCCTCACTTCAATAGACATCCCGCACCTCGATCTGCTGTCCGCGCAGGTAGCGCTTCAATTCTGGAATGGCGATGGCGCCGCTGTGGAACACACTGGCCGCCAACGCGCCGTCGACGTCGGCCTGGTCGAAGGCCTCGGCGAAGTGCTCCATCGCGCCGGCACCGCCCGAGGCGATCAGCGGCACCTGGCACAGGGCCCGCGCCTGCTGCAGCTGCACGACATCGTAGCCACGGCGTACGCCATCGCTGTCCATGCAGTTCAGCACGATCTCGCCTGCGCCACGCCGTTGTGCTTCGACGATCCAGTCCAGCGTGCGCAGCGGCACCGCCTGGGTCTTGTCCGGGTCACCACTGAAACGGCGTACCCGCCACTGGCCATCAGTCTCGCGCACCGAATCGACACCGACCACCACGCATTGCACGCCAAACTCGTCTGCCAGCTCGGTGATCAGTTCCGGGCGGCCCAGCGCCGGCGAATTGATCGACACCTTGTCGGCACCGGCGAACAGCACGCGGCGCGCAGTTTCCACGCTGTCGATGCCACCGGCCACGCAGAACGGAATATCGATCAGGCGTGCGATGCGCTCGATCCAGGCGACGTCGACTGAACGCGCCTCGGGGCTGGCGCCGATGTCATAGAACACCAGCTCGTCCGCCCCCTGGTCGCGATACCGCTGGGCCAGTTCGGCGATGTCGCCCATGTCGACGTGGTCGCGGAAGCGCACACCCTTGACCACGCGGCCGTCGCGCACGTCCAGGCACGGAATGATGCGACGGCTCAACATGCCAGCGCCTCCGCCAGGTCCATGCGCTGCTCCAGCAGCGCCTTGCCGAGGATCGCGCCACCGCAGCCGGCGGCACGGGCTTCTGTCACATCGGCCACGTCACGGATACCGCCGGAGGCCTGCACGGCCACGCCCGGCAGCAGCGCCGACAGGTGCTGGTAGAGGCTGATGTTGGGCCCGGCCAGCATGCCGTCGCGGGCGATGTCGGTACACAGCAGGTGGCGCATGCCGGCACGCGCATAGCGCTGGGCCAGATCATCCAGGGTCACCCCGGCGTTCTCTGTCCAGCCATGCACCGGCAGCTGCCATTGGCCCTGCGCGTCCTGACGGGCATCCAGCGCGATGGTGACGCGCTCGGCGCCGAACTCCTCCAGCCACCCGACCACTTCATCCGGACGACGCACCGCCAGTGAGCCGACCACCACGCGGCCAGCGCCGGCATCGAGGATGCGCGCCACATCGTCACGGCCACGCACGCCACCACCGGTCTGCACCTGCAACCTGGTCTGCGCGCGGATCGACGACAGCAGCGGTGCCAACGTGTAGCCACCGGCGCGTGCGGCGTCCAGGTCGACCAGATGCATCCACTGCGCGCCCTGCGCAGCGAAGGCCTGTGCACGCGGCAGCGGATCGTCGCCATACGAGGTTTCCTGCGCGTAGTCACCCTGGCG
Organism: Stenotrophomonas sp. 86428_Sma; assembly: GCF_056481585.1. NCBI lineage: Bacteria > Pseudomonadati > Pseudomonadota > Gammaproteobacteria > Lysobacterales > Lysobacteraceae > Stenotrophomonas > Stenotrophomonas sp. 86428_Sma. The sequence continues at coordinate 2,138,386 of NZ_CM151156.1, read as the reverse complement.
CAACCGCACCACGCGGCCGTCGCGGATATCCAGCGCGGGGTAGACGATGAAACTCATGCAGCAGTGCCCTCGAGGAAGTTGCGCAGCATCAGCGAACCGGTCTCACCGGAGCGCTCGGGGTGGAACTGTGCGCCGTAGTAACGCCCCTGCTCCACCACGGCAGTGAACAGGCCACCGTGGTCGCAGGCAGCAACAGTGTGGGTATTGAGTGGCGCCGCATAGCTGTGCACGAAGTAGGCGCTGGCGCGCTCCGGCACGCCTTGCAGCAGCAGCGATTCGCGCAGCGGGAGCAGGCGGTTCCAGCCCATGTGCGGCACACGGATGCCACAGGCCGGTACCAGCTTGCGCACCACGCCCGGAATCAATCCCAGTGTCTCGACGCCGGCCTCCTCGGACCGCTCGAACAGCAGCTGCATGCCGAGGCAGATGCCCATCAGCGGCACCTCCAGTCGCTGCAGCGGTTCCACCAGGCCCTGCGCATGCAGGCGCTGCATGCCGGGACCAGCGGCGCCGACGCCGGGCAGGATCACCCGCTGCGCACCGACCAGACCGTCCGCATCGCGCACCAGCCGCACCGTCGCGCCCAGGCGCTCCAATGCGTAGCGCACCGAGCCCAGGTTGGCACCGCCGGCGTCGATCAGCGCAACGTCGCTCACAGCGCCCCCTTGGTGCTCGGCAGTGCCCTGCCCTGGCGGGCCAATGCCGGGCGCAGCGCGCGCGCCAGTGCCTTGAAGCAGGCCTCGACCTTGTGGTGGTCGTTGTCGCCGCGCACCTGCAGGTTGAGGTTCAGGCCGCTGGCGTCGCACAGCGAACGGAAGAAGTGCGGCACCAGCTCGGTCGGCATGTCGCCCACGCGCTCGCGCTTGAACTCGCCCTCGAACACGAAATAGGGGCGGCCGCTGAAATCCAGCGCAGCGCTGGCCAGGGTCTCGTCCATCGGCAGGGTGAAGCCGTAGCGGCCGATGCCACGCTTGTCGCCCAGCGCCTCGCGCAGGGCCTGACCCAGCGCCAGCCCGGTGTCCTCGATGGTGTGGTGCTCGTCGATGTGCAGGTCGCCCTCGGCCTGGATGTCCAGCGCGAACCCGCCGTGCTTGCCGATCTGTTCCAGCATGTGATCGAAGAACGGCAGCCCGGTGGCGATGCGCGCATCACCGGCACGGTCCAGATCCAGTTCAACGCGGATCTTCGTCTCCTTGGTGTTGCGTTGGACCACGGCGGTGCGCGGCGCATCGGCCAGCGCGTGGGCGATGCCCGGCCAGTCCCACTCGCCACCGAACTGCTCGGTGCGCAGCTGGAAACCGCGGATGTTGAGATTCTCGGCGAACTGCAGGTCGGTGATGCGGTCGCCGACCATGCCCGAGCGCGCCCAGTCGATGCTGCGGTCCTGCAGGTAGCCTGTCATCAAGCCGATGCCCGGCTTGCGGGTCGGCGCCTTGTCCTGCGGCCAGCTGCAGTCGATCAGCACGTCACGGAAGGTGATGCCCTGGCTTTCGAAGATCTGCAGCATCAGGTCGTTGGGGCCATCGAAGCTAGCGCGCGGGTAGCTGTCGCTGCCGAGGCCATCCTGATTGGTGACGATCACGAACTGGTAGCCGGCATCGCGCAGCTTCAGCAGCGCCGGGATCACCTGCGGCACGAAGCGCAGTTTCTCGTAAGCATCGATCTGGAAGTCGGCCGGTTCTTCAATGAGGGTGCCGTCGCGGTCGATGAACAGGATCGGTGTCATGCTGCGGCCCTCCGCGCCGACAGGGCCGCAAGCACGCGGTCATTCTCTTCGGGGCTGCCGATACTGATGCGCAGTGCATCACCCAGCTGCGGCGCGGCGCGCTGGTCGCGCACCACCACACCGGCATCCAGCAAGGTGTCGAACGCTGCCTGCGCATCAGCGAAGCGGACCAGCAGGTAGTTGCCGGACGAGCGGTACACGCGACGAACGCCAGGCAGGTCCGGCAGCGCAGCGAACAGGCGTTCGCGCTCGGCGATGACCGTGGCCACGCGCTCGGCGGTACGTGCCAGTGCGGCCGGCTGCAGCGCCTGCACGGCCAGCTCGGCGCACGGGGTCGGCACCGGGTACGGCGCCTGGCAGCGCCGCAGTACGGCAATCAGTTCCGGCGCGGCGATCAGGGTGCCGATGCGCGCGGCCGCAAGTGCGTGCGCCTTCGACAACGTGCGCAGCACTGCCAGATTAGCGTGCGTGGCCAGCAACGTGGTCGCCGACGGGCGCTGTGCGTACTCGACATAGGCCTCGTCCACCACTACCAGCGCCTGCCCACGCAGAGCAGTGGCCACGCGCTCGATCTCGTCCAGGGCGATGTCACTGCCGGCCGGGTTCGACGGTGCGCACAGGAACACCAGCGTGGCATTGCGTGCCCTGGCGGTGTCGATCACCGCATCCAGATCGGCGCGCAGGCCATCTTCGCTGTCCACCAGAGGCACCTCAATCAGTGCAGCCCCCTGCAGGCGCGCGCAGACCGCATACATGCCGAACACCGGCGGCGTGACCAGCACGCCATCGCGGCCCGGCACGCACAGCGCGCGCACCAGCAGATCAATGGCTTCGTCGCTGCCACGGCCGATAAGCAGCTGCGGCGGCGTCACGCCGTACAGCGCCGCCAGGCCCTCACGCAACGCCAGCGGCTGTGGTTCCGGATAGCGCCGGCTGTTGCCCGCCGCATCAGCCGGATTGGCCCAGGCCGACTCGTTGGCGTTCAACCAGACCTCGCCCTGCACCGCCGCGCTGCGCGCCGAGCTGTAGCCGGCGAAGGCCTGCAGATCCGGGCGCACCAGCGCCAGCACTTCATCAATGGCGGCGCTCATGCGGCGGCCTCCATGCGCAGGGCCACTGCACGCTCGTGCGCATCCAGCCCTTCGGCGCTGGCGATGACGCGTGCGCAGCCGCCGATTGCCGCCAGGCCGGCAGCGCTGGCGCTCTGCACGCTGATCAGGTTCTGGAAGCTGGCCACGCTGACGCCGCTGTAGGCACGCGCGGCACCCGCAGTGGGCAGCACGTGATTGGTGCCGCTGCAGTAGTCGCCCAGCGCTTCGGGGGTGTAATCGCCCAGGAACACCGAGCCGGCCGCCTGCACCTTGTCCAGCCACGCGCGCGGATCACGCAGGGCCAGGATCAGGTGCTCGGGCGCGTAGCGGTTACTGATCGCGAACGCCTCGGCCAGCGAATCGACCTGGATCAGGCGCGACGCCGACAGCGCCTGGCGCGCGATCTGCTGGCGCGGCAGCAGAGCCACCTGGCGCTCCACCTCGGCTTCAACCGCCGCCAGCATCGCGGCATCATCGGTCAGCAGCAGCACCTGCGAATCCGGACCGTGCTCGGCCTGCGACAGCAAGTCGGCGGCGACGAAGGCCGGATTGGCGCCAGCATCGGCGATCACCAGCACTTCGGAGGGACCGGCCGGCATGTCGATGGCGGCCGCGCCATCCTGTGCGACCTGCTGCTTGGCTTCGGTGACGAAGCTGTTGCCGGGCCCGAACAGCTTGTCGCAGGCCGGAATGCTGGCCGTGCCATAGGCCATCGCGGCGATCGCCTGCGCGCCGCCCAGCTTGAACACGCGCTGCACGCCGGTCAGCCGCGCGGCTACCAGCACTGCCGGATCGGCGCTGCCGTCGGCGCGCGGCGGCGTGCACAGCACCACCTGCGGGCAACCGGCCAACTGCGCCGGAACGCCCAGCATCAACGCGGTGGACGGCAGTGGCGCGCTGCCGGCCGGCACATACAGGCCCACCCGGCCGATCGGGCGCAGCATGCGTTCGCAGACCACGCCCGGGGCGGTTTCAACTGCATAGCCTTTGCCCATGCCGGCGGCGTGGAAGCGCGCGATGCGTTCGGCGGCGTCCACCATCGCCTGGCGCAGTTCGGCGGGCACGGCCGCTTCAGCAGCGGCGAATTCGGCTTCGGAAACTTCAAACGAGGCCAGCTCGACACGGTCGAAACGTGCAGTAATCGCACGCAATGCGTCGTCGCCCTGCGCGCGCACCTGTGCAATCAGGGCCGCCACCGCGTCACGGGTCTGCTGCGCCACGGTCTGCACCGGGCGGGTCAATGCCGCGCTGCGCGCGGCCTCATCAAGTCGGGACCAGATCAGACGGTTCATGCCAGCGACCGCTCCACGCTCAGTACCATCAGGCCCTGCGCACCGGCGCGCTCGAGTTCTTCCATGCGCTGCCAACTCAACGGCCCGGGGCACATGGTCTGCAGGCGCAGCGCACCGCCATCGGCCGGCAACCGCACCAGCGGCTCGGCATCGGCCAGCAGCTGCGCCAGCGCGTCAACGCGGTCCTCGCTGGCACGGAACATCAGCAGCTTGCGGTCCTGGCGCTGCACCACGCCGTCGAGGCGGCGCAGCAGCATCGTGCGCAGCGATGCACGTGCATCATCCGGCACGCGCACCGCGCCGGCCAGCACCGCCTCGCTGTCGAGCAGGTTGTGCACCGCGGTCAGCTGATTGGCGCGCAGGGTGGCGCCGCTGGACACCAGATCGCAGATCAGGTCGGCGGTGCCCAGGCGCGGGGCGATTTCCACCGAACCGGACAGCTCGACCACCTGTGCGTCCACGCCCTGCTCGGCCAGCCACTGCTTGAGGATGGCCGGGTAGCTGGTGGCGATGCGGGTGCCGGCCAGCTGCGCCGGACCCTGCCACTGCCATTCCTCGGGCACCGCCAGCATCAGCCGGCACTGGCCGAAGCCCAGCCCGCGCAATGCCTGGTAGGCATCCGGCAGACCGATCTGGCGCCGCGCGGCGGCCTGTTCGTCCAGCTCGTTGCGGCCGACGATGCCGAGATCGCAGACGCCGTCGGCGATCAGGCCGGGGATGTCGTCGTCGCGCACCAGCAGCAGGTCCACCGGCAGCGATTCGCCGTAGCAGAACAGCTTGTCGCGGCTCTCGCGCCAGCTCAGGCCGCAGGCGCTGAGCAGGTTGCGCGCGGGTTCGGCCAGCCGGCCACTCTTCTGGATGGCGATACGCAGCCGGTCTCGTGCCGGCGCTGCCTGGGTTGCACTCATGGGGGATGTCTCGAAGTTCGGAACGGGGCGCGGATCAGCGCGAAGCAAGGCGGTCGATGGCGGCGGCATAGCCTTGATGGCCATGCTCGAGCGTGCGTGCCACCCGTCCGGTGGTGGTCACGCTGACGCCGGTGCGCTCGTGGATCTCGCGGTACGGCACGCCCTGCTGCAGCAGCGGCACCACCTTCCAGCGGTCGGCCATGGCTTCCAGCTCGGCCGGGGTGCACAGATCACGCAGGAAGGCTTCGACCTGTTCCGGCTCGCGCAGGGCGGCAAAGGCCTGGGCCAGGGCTTCCAGGTCGGCCTTCGGGTCTTTGGCGGCAATTTCGGGGCGGGCTTTCACGGGGTCGTATCCATGCATCAATGTAATAGCGCGCTAGTACATTAGCGCATTCTTGCGCAGTGCGTCAAATCGAGGGTTGAGGGGGCGGCAGGGCTGCTGCCCTGCACCCGCCAAGAGCCAGAGCAAAAGCAAATGCTGATTTGCTGAGCGTTGGCGGGGAGGGTCCGGTGGCAGGGGACGCCGTTAACCCATCCATGGGGGCTTGGTCGCGGCATCCATGCCGCTCACACCCCTGCCACCGGACCCTCCCCGCCTTCGACAGTTGGCCGCGATCTGCTGGATCTCGCTGGGAAAGTGATCGAGAACGGCTTTTGTGGAGTCGAGCCATGCTCGACTGCGCTTCGTCCAGAAACGCAGAACGCCCACCAAAGGGTGGGCGTTCTGCTTTCAAATCAACAACCTGGCCCGACTCAGGGCAGACAGCGCACCTCGGCCTGCAGCGCTCCGCGCCGCAGGCATTCGCCGAACAGGCTGCCCTGCCGGCTCGGCAGGGACTGGATGTTCTCCAACGCCCCCGCTCCCGCCCGGCACGTCCGCGAGGCCAGGGCCTGCAGATCGTCCTCCAGCTGTGCGCGGTCGATCGCATGGCAGCGATCAACCGCCAGCCGGTACTGCGCCGGCCCGATCCGCGTGCTGTGCAGCGCCGGGTCGCTCTGGCAGCCCGCCAGCAGGAGCACGCTCAGCACTCCTGCGGCGGCAGGCTTCACACCATCGCCTTGGACTGCTCCAGCTCCACCAGCAGGGTGCTGGCCAGCTCGTCGCGGGAGACTTCGAACTGCTGTTCGCGCAGCAGGTCCTTCACTGCCACCACGCCGCGCGCCAGTTCATCCTCACCCGCCAAGACCACGAAGCGGATGCCAGCCTTGGCCGCGTACTGGAACTGCTTGCCGATCTTCTTCGGCTCCATCTGCACTTCGGTGTTGATGCCACCGGCACGCAGGCGGCGCGCGATGTCCAGCGACTGCGGCATGCCCTGCTCGTCCATCAGCGCCACCAGCGCCTGTACGCTGCTGGCTTCGATGCCGTCGATCAAGCCGGCCTCACGCAGCTGCCAGAACAGGCGCGACAGGCCGATGGAGATACCCACACCCGGCAGCTTGGACTTGCTGTAGTGACTGGCCAGGTCTTCGTAACGGCCGCCCGAGCAGATCGAGCCGATCTGCGGGTGGTCGGTCAGCGTGGTCTCGTAGACGGTACCGGTGTAGTAATCCAGGCCGCGCGCAATGGAGAAGTTCAGGCAATACGCGGTTTCCGGCACGCCCAGCGCCTGCACCAGCTGCAGCACTTCGCGCAGTTCGGCGACGCCGGTACGCAGGATCTCCGAAGAACCGGCGTCGGCTTCCAGCGTGGCCAGCTGCGCCAGCGCATCGGCATGGCCCTGCGAACGCACGGCGACGAACGCCAGGATCTTCTCGACCTGTTCTGCCGGGATGTTGAAGCCCTCGCCCACCAGCGTCTCGCGCACATAATCGGCGCCGCGCTTGTCCAGCTTGTCCACTTCGCGCAGCACCGCCAGCTGGCGCTCACCCTCGGCCACACCCAGGCTTTCAAAGAAGCCGCGCATCAGCTTGCGGTTGTTCAGCTGGATGCTGAAGTCACCGATGCGCAGTTCCGAGAACACCGCATGGATGACCGCCAGCACTTCGGCGTCGTACCGCACGCTCAGGCTGTCCTTGCCGATCACATCGATGTCGCACTGGTAGAACTCGCGGAACCGGCCGCGCTGGGCGCGCTCGCCGCGGTAGACGCGCTGCATCTGGTAGCGGCGGAACGGGAAGGTCAGTTCGTGTTCGTGCTCGGCCACGTAGCGCGCCAGCGGCACGGTCAGGTCGAAGCGCAGCGCCATTTCCGGCAGCGAGCGATCGCCCGACTCGGCCGCGTTCGCCAGCGCCCCGGTGGACTGCACGAAGTACACCTGGCGCTCGGTCTCGCCACCGGACTTGGTCAGCAGCACGTCGGACAGCTCGAACACCGGCGTCTCCACCGGCAGGAACCCGAAGCGCTCGTAGTGGCGGCGGATGACGTCCAGCATGCGCTGGAACGCAATCTGCTCGCGCGGCAGCAGTTCAAGGGTGCCGGGCGGGGTACGGGGCTTGATCACGGGCGGAACTCCTGCTGGAACGGGACGTGGGAGGGGGCGACATTCTAGCGCCCCCGCCACGGGCAGGGTCGAACGGCCGCTTGAAGTATCATAAGGCCCTCCCCGCCCGCGATACGCCCCCCGCAACATGTCACGGCCTTCCGGCGCTCCGCCCGCCACCAACGATCCCGCCTCGCCGTCCTGCGCCACGCTGGACTGCCTGCACTGCTCGGTTCGCCACCTTGCGGTGTGCTCGGCGCTGTCGCCCGATGAAGTGCAGGCGCTGGAGCAGGTCACCGTCTCGCAGCAGGTCAGCATGGGCAGCACGCTGGCCCGCACCGGTGAAGAGCGCGACCATGTCTATACATTGACCGGCGGCGCACTGCGCCTGGTGCGCACCCTGGCCGACGGCCGCCGTCAGATCAACGGCTTCGTGCTGCCCGGCGACTATCTGGGCCTGAGCGGCAGCGACCACCATCGCTACGACATCGAGGCCATCGCCGACAGCCGCGTCTGCCGCGTCGCGCTGCCACAGATGAAGGCACTGCGCAGCCGTTTCCCGCACCTGGAGCGCAAGCTGCTGCAGCGTGCCTGCCAGGAACTGGATGCCGCGCAGGACGCCGCGCTGGCACTGGCGCGCCTGCAGCCGGCCGAGAAGCTGGCTGATTTCCTGCTGCGCCTGGCCGCGCGCGAGGCCAAGCTGGGCGGCGACGGCCTGCGCGTATCGCTGCCGATGGGCCGCGGCGATATCGCCGACCATCTGGGCCTGACCATGGAAACGGTCAGCCGTACCTTCACCAAGCTGCGCCAGCAGGGGCTGATCGCCCTGCCCCACCTGAACGTGGTGGAGATCCTCGACGAGGATGGGCTGCGTACGCTGGCCGGTGAAGGGTTGATCTGACCGCATCACGGTTCATGGGGTTGCCGGCCAGCGGCCGGCACTACCAGATAACGCAGCACGGGTAGTGCCGGCCGCTGGCCGGCAACCGCGTCCCTCTCCGCTCAGCGCAGCAGTACCTCACGTAATGCCGCGTAATCGGCCGCCAACGGTTCGGCGTGCGCCGGCCGCTGCAGCAACGCATCCAGCGCAGGCGGCACCGCCACCGTTTCGCCGATCAGCGGCTCGACCACGGCCTCGAACTTGGCCGGATGCGCCGTGGCCACCACCGCCCAGTCGCCCTTGGCACCGCGAGCACGCAGGTCCTGCAGCACCTTCACCGCGGTCGCCGTGTGCGGGCAGAACAGCTCGCCATTGCTGGCATGCGCCGCCGCAATCGTCGCGCGGATGGTCACGTCATCCACCGCGAACGCACGGAACGCAGCACGCAGTTCCGCGTCGTCGCCGTGGTAGAGCCAGCGCAGTCGCTCGAAGTTGCTCGGCGCACCCACGTCCATTGCATTGGCCACCGTCGCCACACTGGCCTGCGGCTGGTACTCGCCGCCATTGAAGTACGCCGGCAGCACAGCATTGGCATTGGTGGCCAGCACGATCTGACCGATCGGCACGCCCAGCGCGCGCGCCAGCACGGCCGCCATCGCATTGCCCAGGTTGCCGGTCGGCACCACCAGATTGAGCCGGCGACGATGCGCCGCGTAGTGGCTCAACGCCGCATGCGCGTAATAGCTCATCTGCGGTAGCAGTCGGCCCAGGCTGATGCTGTTGGCCGAGCTCAACGGCACCTGCGCCTGCAGTTCGCGGTCAGCCAGTGCCTGCTTGACCATCGCCTGGCAATCGTCGAATGCGCCCGCCACACGCAGCGCCTGGATGTTGTCGCCGAAACAACCGAGCTGGTGCGCCTGGCGCGGAGATACGCGGCCATCCGGATACAGCACCACCACGCGCACGCCGGGCTGGCGATGGAAGGCCGCCGCAACGGCGGCACCGGTATCGCCGGACGTGGCGACGACGATCGTCAGATCGCGGTCCTTACCGGCCTGCAGCCGCGACAGCGTGCCGGCCAGGAAGCGCGCGCCGATATCCTTGAACGCCGCCGTTGGCCCATGGAACAGCTCCAGCACGTGGTCACCGTCTCCGAGCGCACGCAGCGGCACCGGGAAGTCGAACGCTTCGCGGCAGATCGCCGGAAGCGCAGCCTCAAGTGCATCACCAGCGAAGAACGGTGCCAGCAGATCGGCGGCGGTATCGGCCAGGGTCGGCCCGGCCTGCAGCTCGCGTGGCGCCGACAGCATCTGCGGAACATACAGCCCGCCATCGGGCGCCAATCCGGCGGCGATCGCCGCGCTGAGGCCAACGGCCGGAGACTGGCCGCGGGTCGAAACAAATTGCATGGGTTCGGTATCCAGTAAAGGGGTAGGATTCAGCACAAGCGGGCTCCCGGTGCATCCAGCGGTGACACCCAGGCATCGCTGTCAAAACCTGCGGCGGCGAATGCCGCCTGCACCGGTGTGGCGGCGGCACGCGCCTGGTCGGCATCCTCGAACCAGGCGAACACGCTGGGACCGGCACCGGAAATGCCCGCGCCCATTGCATTGGCCGACAGCGCCGCATCACGGGCGGCTTCGAAGCCGGCAATCAATCCGGCCCGGCGCGGCTCCACCAGCACGTCGCGCAGTCCCGCGCGCACCAGTGCGGCATCGCTGCGATGGCAACCACTGAGCACCAGTGCGAGGTTCGCGCTCTGCGCCACGAACTCGCCCAGCGCATAGCTGCCCTGCAGGGCCTGGCGTGCGCGGCGTGTTTCCAGCACCGCATGCGGATGCACCAGCAGGCTGTGCCAGGTAGCCGGCACCGGAATCGGCAGCAGCCGGTCGGCCGTGCACAGCGCAAGACCACCCAGCAGCAGCGGCCCCACGTTGTCACCGTGGCGGCCACCACTGGCCACCGCCTCGCCATCCAGCGCAAACGGATACAACGCCTCGCGCGACAGCGGCACATCCAGCAGCGCGTTGGCGGCGACCAGCGCCGCAACACTCGACGCTGCCGAACCGCCCATGCCGGAACCGAACGGAATGCCCTTGTCGATCTCCACCGCGAAACCGAAGTCCAGGCCCAGCCCTGCGCGCAGCGACATCAACGCTGCACCCGCAGTGTTTCCAGCCGCATCCAGCGGCAACTCAATGGCACTGCCGCGGATCGCCTCGATGCGCACCAGCGGCTCATCGATGCGGCGCACGCTCACGGTATCGCCAATGCCGGCAATGGCATGGCCGAGAATATCGAAGCCCACCGCCACGTTGGCCACCGAGGCAGGCGCGAACGCACGTGCGATCACAGGCGCGCTCCTTCACCGGCCGCGACCCGCAGCAGGTCGGCAAACACACCCGCCGCGGTGACTTCCGGGCCGGCGCCCGGCCCCTGCACCACCAGCGGATTGTCACAGTAACGACGGGTGCGGAACTGGACCACGTTGTCGGTCAGCCGCAGGTTGGCGAAGGCATGATCGGCCGGCAGTTCCTGCAGGCCGACCGAGGCGCCGTCGGCACCCAGCCGTGCCACATAGCGCAGCACCGCCCCCCGCGCCCGCGCATCCTGCAGGCGCTGCAGCAGGCTGGCGTCGGACTCGCCCAGCCGCGCCATGAAGTCATCCACGCTGCCCTCGCGCAGCAGCGCCGGCACCAGGCTTTCCACCTGTACCTGTTCCAAGCTGAGCGCGTGGCCGGCTTCGCGGGCGAGGATCACCAGCTTGCGCGCCACATCCACACCCGAAAGATCATCGCGCGGGTCCGGCTCGGTGTAGCCCATCGACCGCGCCTGCGCGACCAGCTGCGAGAACGGCTGGCTGCCATCGAAGCGGTTGAACAGCCAGGCCAGCGTGCCGGAGAAGATGCCTTCAATCGCCAGCACCTCGTCACCGGTATCGACCAGGTCACGCAGCGTGGTGATCACCGGTAGGCCCGCGCCGACCGTGGCCTCGTAGCGGAAGCGTGCACCACTGGCCGCCGCAGCGGCGCGGATGCGCTGGTAGCGCGGCAGCGGCCCGGCGCCGGCCTGTTTGTTGGGGGTAACCACGTGGATGCCGGCCGCCAGCCAGCCCTCATAGCGCTCGGCCACCTCGGCACTGCCACTGCAGTCGATCACCACCGCATGCGGCAGGTGCGCGGCCAGCAGGTGTTCGGTGAAGCGATCCAGATCGCTGGACTCGCCCGCTTCGCGCAAGGCCTCCCGCCAGTCGGCGTGCAGGCCATCCACTTCCAGGCGCATGCGCGAACGCGAGGCCAGCGCGCGCAGGCGCAGATCCACATTGGCCTTGGCCAGCAGCTGCGGGCGTGCGGCAAGCAACTGGTCCAGCAGTGCGGCACCGACGTTGCCCGGCCCGATCACACCGACCGCAAAGGTCTGCGGCGACAGCCAGAAGCCGGCATGCGCGGCGCGCAGGGCGCGGGTGGCATCGGCACTATCCACCGCCACAGAAATGTTGCGTTCGGACGAGCCCTGCGCGATCGCCAGGATGTTCACCTGCGCACGGCCCAGCGCCTCGAACAGACGTGCGGCCACACCGGGCTGGCCGGCCATGCCGTCACCGACCGCGGCCAGCACGCTGACGCCCTCACTGACCTGCACGCGTTGCACCTGGCCCACCGACAGCTCATGCGCGAACGCATGCAGCAGCGCTTCGCGGCCACGGCCGGCTTCAGCAGCACGCACCACACAGCAGATCGAATGTTCCGACGACCCCTGCGAGATCATCACCACCGACACCTGCGCCTGGCGCAGGGCGGCAAACACACGCTCGGCGGTACCGGGCACACCGATCAGCCCGGTGCCTTCCAGGTTCAGCAGGGCCAAGCCGGGGCTCAGGGTCAGGCCCTTCACCGGCCCGCGCGGCGAGCGCTCGGCGCTGATGCGCGTCCCCGGATGCGCCGGCTGGAAGGTATTGCGGATGAAGATCGGCAGGCCGAGGCGGATCGCTGGCGACATCGTCTGCGGGTGCACCACCTTGGCGCCGAAATAAGCCAGCTCGCAGGCCTCGTCGTAGCTCAGCGACTCCAACTGCACCGCCTCGGGCACCAGCCGCGGGTCGGCCGACAGCACGCCGTCGACATCGGTCCAGATGTGCAGTTCATCGGCGTTGAACAGCGCGGCGAAGATCGCGCCGGAGTAATCGCTGCCGTTGCGGCCGAGCGTGGTGATGCGGTCATGACGGTCACGGGCGACGAAGCCGGTGGCGACCAGGCGTGGCTGCGGATGCTGCAGGCGCCACTTGGCGAGGCGGTCGGCACTGGCTTCCCAGTCGACATCCACGCCCAGTTCGCCATGCCCCACCACCAGTACGTCGCGCGCATCCAGCACTGCACAGTCTGCGCCCAGCGCCTGCAGGTGCGTGCCGAGCAGCTGCGCGGAAAACACTTCGCCCAGGCCCTGCACGCGGTCGAGTACTTCGCCTGGCAGCTCGCCGATCACCGCCAACGCTGCCAGCACGTCGGCCAGTTGATCGAAGCGGGCGTCGATCCATTCGACGGTCTCGCCCACCTGCTCGCCCAGCAGCGCCACAGCGGCGCCACGATGGCGCGCGCGCAGCGCATGCCAGGCCTCGCGCCAGCCGTCGTCCCCCTTGGCTGCCAGCTGGGCCAGATCGATCAGTGCGTCGGTGACGCCCTTCATCGCCGAGACGACAGTGACCTGCAGCGATTCGGGGCGGGCCAGCAGCAGGCCGGCAACATGGCGGTAGCGTTCGGCATCGGCCACCGAGGTGCCGCCGAACTTGTGCACGACGATGGACGGTGCAGCCAGATCGGCCGGGGCAACGGGATGAGCGGGGGCGTGGGAAGACATGCAGACCTCGGTAGGAGGCCCCGTCGCATGCAGGTGTCGAGTTTCCCCGCCACCTGTATGGTGCGGGGCCGTGGTTTTCGGGAGTTACACGAAGACGACGGGCCGCACCAGGGCAGTGGTGACGGTGGTGGTGGTAATGGTGGTGGTGGCGACCGGCGCAGTCGAACGGCCCGCAGTAGCGGGGGCGATCAGGCTGGCGTGGGCGGCATCAAGAACCATGACGCACAGAAAACACCGTGCGCCGGGCCGCTGTCAAGTGCTGCGGTGCAAAAAGTCGTTGCCGCGATCATCGGCCAACGTGCCGACATTTGGTTGCATCTGAGACAAAGCGGCCATCAGTATGCTTGACGGCCACATTCAGCCGGCATGTTCGGCGATCGCGCGGGGCGTGCGATGCGCATGCGCGCACAGCATGACGCCGGCCACCAGGAACACGATCGCCAGCGCTTCGAGCAGCGAGGGCCAGCGCTGCTGCCAGGCGAATGCGTAGAGCAACGCGAACAGGGTCTCGAACACGATCATCTGGCCGGTCAGGGTCAGCGGCAGCAGGCGGCTGGCACGGTTCCAGAACGCATTGCCAAGGATCGAGGCGACCACCGCCACACCCGCGCTGATCGCCCAGAAACCACTCCACTGCGCCGCCGTGTGCCCGCCGGTGTGGCCGATGAAGGCCATCGGCACCAGCAGTAGAGCCAGGCCGCCGGTGGTGACACCGGTCAGCAGCGACCAGTCGTGGCTGGACAGATCCGGTCGGCGCGCCAGCCAGCGGCTGTTGCCGATCGAGTACAACGCCCACGAGAACAGCGCGCCGAACGCGCACAGCAGGCCGATCAGGCGCTGCCGCCACGGTGTCGCGAGGTGCTCAGACATCAGTGCTTCCCAGCCAACCAGTGCCACGCCCAGCACGCACAGGCCCAGTGCCGGCAGCAGCTGCTTCAGCGGCACCGCGCCCTGCTCGCGCACACCGACCAGGGTCACCACCACCGGAATCAGGCCGACGATCAAGGACGCCGCCGCACCGCCAGCCCACTGCACCGCCGTCGCCAGCAGCAGGAAATACACCAGGTTCCCGGCCAGGCTCAGCCACAACAGGCCGATCCACTCGGCGCGGCCCAGCCGTGGTGCCAGCCGCTTCCAGCGCGGCAGCAGCAGGGCTACGGCGATCAGACCGTAGACCAGATAGCGGCCGGCCGACAGTTGCAGGGCATTGAACGACTGCAGCACGGCGGGCGCGAGGAAGACCACGCCCCACAGCGCGCCAGCGGCAACGCCATTGGCGATGCCCAGGGCCATCGGGTTGTTGCGCATTCGGGTTCTTCGGGGGGAGGAACAGGCCGCGCAGTGTAAGCGCTGGCCGCTGGGCGCTCTTGACCGAGGCTACTGCCCTCCCGCCTTTGTAGCGTCGAGCCATGCTCGACTGCCGTTCGCGAGGTGGCCGGTGCAGAAGCCGTCGAGCATGGCTCGACGCTACAGTCCGGCGTTCCTGCGCCACGCGGCGGGGGTCTGCCCACACTCACGGCGCAGCGCGCGGGTCAGTGCGCTCTGCTCGGAATAGCCTGCGGCCAGCGCGATATCACTGATCGGCGCCGTGCTGGTGCGCAGCTGGTGCTTGGCCCAGCGCAACCGGCTTGTACTGAGCCATGCCTGGGGGCTGAGCCCGAACTCACGCTGGAACAGCGCGTGCAACCGGCTCTCGCTGACCCCGACAGACGCGGCCATGCGCGCCACCGGCCACGCCTGGCCCGGATCGGCCTGCACTGCCGCACACAGTCCCTGCATGCGCGCGCCACTGCCGGCCGGTGCAAACACCTGCAGCAGCTGCGGCAGCAGGGCCGGCATCGGCTGCCCGTCCTGCACGCCCGCCAGGCGTTGTCGCAGCGCATGCGGCAGGTGCAGCCAGCGCTGCCGGCACAGATGCTCCTGCGTGCCGTCATCAAGCACGCCGGGAGGACAATCGACGATCACGAAACCGTTCGGGCCATCGGCCATCTGGTCATGCGCTTCGCCGGCCGCAACGAAAACCCCCTGCAGCAGGTCGAGGCGACCACCGCGGCCTTCCATCTCGAAGTGCAGTTCGCCCTGCAGCGGCAGCACCCACTGCGCGTAGTCATGGCGGTCCAGGCCGGTGGCCTGGCCGTAGTGCCGCAGATGGAAGATGGCGCCCATCCGCGCAGTGTGCGCGTGTGGCAACGGCCGTGCAAACCGCTGCTATAGTCGATCCGTCATCCAACGCAGGGAGTGCAGGACATGGCCCATCGGCAGGTGTCACTGGTGCTCGCCACCAGCCTCGGCCTGGCGCTCGCAGCTTCGGTCTCCGCACAGGAGCGTACGCCACCGGCCCCGCACTGCATGGACGCGGTCGGCGTACAGGAAGTGGAGCAGGCATCACCGCGCTCGATCGCACTGCGCGCCGCCTCCGGTCAGGCCTATCGGATCGACTTCAACGGAGATTGTCCCGGCGTCCGCGGTGCCACCTCGCTGAAGCTGGAAGCACCTGCCGGCTGGGCCTGTGGTCGCCCCAGCGAACGCGTCGTGGTCGACGGCCGCCGCTGTGCCGTCAGTGCGGTCACCCCGCTGCAGGATCGCGACTACGCCAGCGTCGCCCGCGACAGCGACCGCCTGCGCACGGCCACCCTGCCCGCCGTGACCATCCGCGAGCGCAAGGACATCCGCCGCAGCTTCGGCGGCTCACCGTCGTACTGCTTTGCCACCCGCAACGTCCGCGCGTGGTCGTCCGACCCGCAGGGCATGCTGGTGGAGACCAATCCTCGCCGCAATGGCGGCCACCGCTACTACCGGGTCGAACTCGGCAGCCACTGCCGCCAGCTCGACCGAGCGCCGCAGCTGAGCTTCCACTCGGGCCTGCAGAACGGCCTGATCTGTGGCAATCCCGGCGATCGGATCATGACTGCCGAGTTCGAGACAGACGATCTGCGCGGTGAAAGCATCGCCCCGCTGCCGCAGTACACCCGCGGCAGCTGCGCGATCCAGGCGGTCTACCCGGCCTCCAACCAGGCATCGAACTAACCGTCGACGCCCAGGAAGGTGAACGGTGCGCTGGGCACGAACTGGCCCAGTGCATCGCCGGCAAAGGTATTGCGCTGGTCCTTGCCAAGATCGAGCTTGAGCACCTGGCCGCCGAAATCGACCTTGTTCAGATCGACCCAGAAGGTGTTCGGGGTCAACGCCGACTCGAAGAAGTACAGCCGCCGCTTGTGATCAGCCACCGTGCGCCAGCGCGTGGATGAGATGTTCGGCTCACCCGGCGTGGTGATGCCATACGGCACCGACGCATTGCGGATCACGCTGAACACACTGGCCAGCGCCTCCACCGGATCTTCGGCCTTGGGAATGGCGTTGATGTAGAACGAGGCGCGCGCGAAACGATCGGCGGAGCGGTTGGTGCCCGGCAGCATCACCGTGCCACCGATCTGCTGCCAGTAACTGTTGAGGGCCAGCTGCTGCTCGAAGATCGGCGAGTTGGTCATCACCTGATAGCGGCGGTCATGGTGAATCACCTGGCGACCGCCGATGTACTCGACGATGGCGCTGTCGCCGGTGGCATCGGACAGCGACAGGTGCAGCGTCGCCTGGCGGTCTTCGCCCGGCACCTTGTCGGTGACGATCGAGTACGGCTCACGCTTGAGCGCCGCGACCGCCTCGTCCACGGTGGCGAAATTGTCCAGCACATACTGCGCCCACAGCGAGATCGCCAGTCCCGGCTTGTTGCCACGCTGCTGCGGATACTCCGATTCCACCAGCCACAGCAGGTTGGCCACCAGGCCCTTCTCGTTCATGCCATCGGTGGTCGACACGTCGTAGCCGGTGGCCACCACGCTGCCGTAGCGCGCAGTCCAGGCCAGCGATTTCGGACCGGCCAGGCCGGTGCGTGCGATGCCACGCGGCAACACGTAGAGGTTGGTCGCCACATCGACCTTCCAGTCCATCGAGCGCGCGGTGATCACATCGCCGTTGTCGCCCCGATACACCGCACGCGTGCAGGCCAGTGCCGGCGTGATCGCAGATGCCAGCGCCATGGCCAGCATTGCCTTTCCCTTCCACTTCATCCGTGCCATGCCGTTACGCTCCTTTCCCCGTGGTCCGTCGATCTGACCCGATCCATGGTGACACAGGGGTGAAGCCTCAGCGCACGAAGCGATCGTGCAGCCAGAAGCCCGCCACCATGGCAGGCACGAACCACAGCGCTTCACGCGATGCGACGGCCAGCCCGGCGATGGCCGGTCCGGGGCAGTAACCAGCCCATCCCCAGCCGATACCGAACAGTGCAGCGCCCAGCAGCAGGCGAGCATCGACATCACGTGCATTGGGTAGCTGGAAGCGCAGTGCGAACCACGGCTGCGCGCGTCGCAGCACCCAACGCTGCCCGACGGCACTGACCAGCAGTGCCGAGCCCAGCACCCACATCAACGTCGGATCAAAATCACCGGCCACATCGAGGAAGCCGAGTACCCGACGCGCGTCGGTCATCCCCGAGAGCGCAAGCCCCGCGCCAAACAGCGCACCTGCCACCGCGGCGGCCACGACCGCGCGGCTCATGCCAGGCCTCCGCCGTGACGGACCAGGAACGTGGTCAGCATCGCGCAGGCCATGAACACCAGCACTGCCAGCAGCGAGCGCTTCGAGCCGCGGGCCATGCCACAGACGCCATGACCACTGGTACAACCACTCCCCAGGCGCGTGCCGAAGCCCACCAGCAGGCCAGCGCCGATCAACTGCCAGGCGGGCAAGGCATCGCGCAGCAGCACACGTGGCGAGGCCTCGGGCAGCGACTGCCACCACAGCACCAGCCCCGCTGCTGCGAGCAGCCCCAGCAGGAATGCCCAGCGCCAGCCACGCTCGCCTTCCGCTGCGCGCAGGCTGCCCGCAGCGATCCCGCTGATACCCGCCACGCGCCCGACAGTGGCGAGCAGCAACACCGCGGCGGCGCCGATCAGCGCTCCGCCAGCCACCGCAGTCCATGGCAGGTTCATGCCCTGCCCTCTTTCACGCCGCTCATGGGATTGCCCTTTGATTTAGACTTATCTAAATTAGACACTTCTAAACAAAAAGGTCAACCATGGCCCGCACCCCGCTCGACAGCGCCGCCATGGCCGAACACGCCGCCGAGGCTGCAGCCCTCCTCAAAAGCCTGGCCCATCCTGCGCGCCTGCGCGTGCTGTGCCGCCTGGTCGAAGGTGAGGCACCAGTGCCGGAACTGCAGGCACTGACCGGACTCAGCGCATCAGCGCTGTCACAGCATCTGGCGGTGCTGCGCGAACTGGATATCGTCGCGACGCGTCGCGAAGCGCAGGCCATCCACTACCGCGTGATTGAAGGGCCCGCACTGGGCGTGCTGCAGGCGCTGCATGCCGCCTACTGCGGCGGCACTTCGCGTTGACGCTCAGCCGGCGTGCAGGGCAGGCTGCACGACGTTGTCGAGCAGATCCACCGGGGTCGGCGCCGAACGATCACCTTCCAGCGCCCGGCTGAAACCCGACCAGTCGCTGGCCGACAGCTGGCGCAGCAGCGCCGCATCCACCGGCAACGCGCGCATCGACCAGTACGGAAACTGACGCTGGCCCAGGCGGCCGCGCGCCAGCTCGATGATGTCGACATGGCTGCCGGCCTGCAGGATGCGCTCGTACACCGAATCGATACCGTCCGGCGGCCCCTCGATGTACTGCAGGAATCGCCCGCCGTCATGCAGCAGCACACCGGTCACGCCCGCCATCTTGTTGAAGCGGGCGGCATCGTCGACCAGCGCCTGCAACCGTTCAGCGGAAAGATCCGGCAACGCCTGGCTGACGTAGGCGATGGCACGCAGTGGCATGGTGCTTCCTTGACAAGATGTACACCCACGGTAGCAGTTGCGGACGAGTCCGTCTCAGTGCCCGTGGATGTTTCCTGAAGAATTCAGTTTGCCGCTGCAGGCAGCCCTTCTGCGCGTCTCGGCAGCAGGGCTTCGAACACCACCTGCCCGGCCTCGTTGCGCGCTGCGATGCGCCCTCCGTGCGCGCGCACGAACTGATCGACGATGTACAGGCCCAGCCCCAGGCCCTTGCTCTGGTGGAAGCTGGCCTTGAACGGTTCGAACAGCCGCGGCAGCAGCGCGTCGTCGATCCGGCCGGCATTGCTGACCCGCAGCATCACGCTGCGCGGATCGCGCCCGTCCACCTCCACCCTCGCCTCGCTGCCATGGGTGAGCGCGTTGCCGACCAGATTGGCGGCAACCTGGCCGAGACGGTCCAGATCGCCCTGCAGCCGCGTATCGCCGTGCATGTCCAGATGGATCCGGTCCGCGCCATGCGCGCTGCCCGCTTCGGCCACCACTGCGCGGGTCACGTCGGCCAGATCGCAGGCACTGGCCTGCAGGCGCAGGCCACCGCTGCGGATCCGCGAGAAGTCCAGCAGCTGTTCGACCATGCGCGCCATGCGCAGGGTGCTGGCCTCCAGGAACTGCAGCGTCTGCTGTGCCCCCGTATTGTCCTCCGGCAGCTCCAGCGCCAGCTTGTCCGCACACAGCAGGATGGCCGACAGCGGCGTGCGCAGATCGTGGGTCAGCACCGCCGCCATTGTTTCGTTGAGCTTGAGCGCGCGTTCCAGCGCCTCGTTGCGCGCCTTCAGCAGCTGCCGCTGCTGGTACAGCTCGATGAAGACGTTGACCTTGCTCAGGATCACCTGCGGCGCTACCGGCTTGTGCAGGAAATCGACCGCACCGCTCTCGTAGCCCTTGAACACGCGCAGGGGATCATCCGGGGAGGCGGTCAGGAAGATGATCGGCACGTCGCGGCTGCGATGCGAACCGCGCATCAGTTCGGCCAGGGTGAAGCCATCGATCTCCGGCATGTGCACGTCCAGCAGGGCCAGTGCCACCTCGTGCTCGAGCAGCAGCTCCAGCGCCTGCGCGCCGGAACCGGCCAGCAGCAGATTCACGCCCTCGCGCTGCAGCAGCGCCTGCATGGCCACCAGGTTCTGCGGCACGTCATCGACGATCAGCAGGTTGACCGGGGACTGCGACTGCGCAGGGTCCGGTGGCAGCAGGTTCATGCAAACAACTCCTTCAGGCGACGACACATCAGTTCAAGGGGCAGCACGGCATCGGCGCCGGCGTACTGCAGGGCGGAGGCCGGCATCATCGACGCCTCGGCTTCCTCGGGGCATTGCAGCCAAGCACGGCCACCGGCACGGCGCACGGCGGCAACGCCCTCGCTTCCATCACTGCTGGCACCGGTCAGCAGCAGGGCCAATACCTGCCCTCCGAACACCGCAGCAGCGGAGTCGAACAGTGGATCGATGGCCGGACGGGAGAACAGCACCGGCGCATCCACCGACAACGCCACCGCCCCCTCGTCCTCCACCAGCAGGTGGTAATCCGGCGGCGCGAACGTCACCGTGCCCGGCCGCAGCGGTTGCTTGTCCTCGGCTTCACGCACCGGCAGCGCGCAGTACGGCGCCAGCACCTCGGCGATGCGGCTGGTGCGGTCACGCGGCAGGTGCAGCACGGCCAGTACCGGCACCTGCAGCGTCGCCGGCAGCGCACCGAGTACCGCCTGCAGGGCCGCCACGCCACCGGCAGACGCGCCGATCACCAGCACGGCAGGACGCGCCGGCAGCGCCATCAGGCCACCTTCCGGTACAGGCGATGCTCGCGCGAACAGACCTCGAAGGCGTCATGGTGGCATCCGAACTGCAGCGATTCCTTGCTGCCAAGACCGAGGAAGCCTCGATGCACCAGCGCCTCACGGAACAGGCCGACCGCGCGGTCCTGCAGGTCGCGGTTGAAATAGATCAGCACGTTGCGGCACGACACCAGGTGCACTTCGGAGAACACGGTATCGGTGGCCAGGCTGTGGTCGGCGAACACCACGTTGCGACGCAACTGGCGGTCGAACACCGCGCCGTCGTAGGCCGTGGCGTAGTAGTCGGACAGCGACGCCGTGCCACCGGCCGCCAGGTAGTTGCGGCTGAACTGGGCCATCCGGTCGATGCCATAGGCGCCCGCCTCGGCGGTGGCCAACGCGGCCGGATTGATGTCGGTGGCATAGACGATGCTGCGATCAAGCAGGCCTTCCTCATGCAGGAGGATCGCCAGCGACCACACTTCCTCACCGGTGCTGCAACCGGCCACCCACAGCTTCACCGAGGGATAGGTGCGCAGTACCGGCACCACCTGCTCGCGCAGTTCACGGAAATACGCTGGATCACGGAACATCTCCGAGACCTGCACGGTGAAGAACTGCATGGCCTGGGCGAACAGCTCCGGCTCGTGCAGCAGCCGGTACTGCAGGTCGACCAGCCGTTCGCACTCATAGCGCTGCATCGCCTGGCGCATGCGCCGGCGCAGCGACGACACCGCATAGCTGCGGAAATCGTAGTGGTAGCGCTGGTACAGCGCCTCCAGAAGAACCTTCAACTCCAGGTCGAACAACGCCTGTTCGTTCATTGCCGCGAGCACCAGACCCGGCACAGCGAGACCAGCTTGTCGACGTCGATGGGTTTGGCGATGTAGTCGTTGGCACCGGCCTGCAGGCACCGCTCGCGGTCATCGGGCATGGCCTTGGCCGTCAGCGCGATGATCGGCAGGTCCTGCAGGTGACGTTGCGCGCGGATCTCGCGCATCGCGGCCAGGCCGTCCTTCTCCGGCATCATGATGTCCATCAGCACCAGGTCGACCTCGCGCTCGGCCAGGCGATCCACCGCTTCCTGGCCGTTGCGCGCGATCTCCAGCGTCACGCCCAGCGGCTCAAGCACGCTGGACAGCGCGAAGATGTTGCGCACGTCATCCTCGGCCAGCAAAACAGTACGGCCATCGAGCACGGTGTCGCGACGGCGGGCCTCGCGCAGCAGGCGCTGCTGGTCGGTGGGCAGGCTGGCTTCCACGCTGTGCAGGAACAGGGTGACCTCATCCAGCAGGCGTTCGGGCGAACGCGCGCCCTTGATGATGATGCTCTTCGAATAGCGGCGCAGGCGCTGCTCTTCCTCGCGGCCGAGCGCGCGACCGGTATAGACGATCACCGGCGGGAAGCCGACATCATCGTTGCCAGCCATGTGCTCGAGCAGGTCGTAGCCGCTGCCGTCGGGCAGCGACAGGTCCATCACCATGCAGTCGAAGGTGACCGTGCTGAGCTGCTCCAGCGCGCCGGCCAGCGTTCCCACTGCAACGATCTGCAGCTGATCACGGCCCAGCAACAGTTCCAGGTTGTGGCGCAGCTCGCTGTCGTCCTCGACGATCAGCAGGCGCCGCACGTCGCGCTGGCTGGTTTGTTCCAGCTGTTCGATGGCCGTCACCAGCCGCTCGCGCGTGGTCGGCTTGATCGCGAAACCAATCGCACCCAGCTCGCGCGCCACCTGGCTGCGGTCCATCGCCGAAACCACGTGCACCGGGATATGCCGGGTATCGGGGTTGCGCTTCAGGCGCTCCAGCACGCTCAGGCCGGACACGTCCGGCAGGCCGATATCGAGCAGGATGCCGTTGGGGCGCAGTTCGCTGGCCAGGGTCAGTGCCTCTTCGGCAGTCCCGGCCACCACGCAGTCGAAGTCCAGTTCATGGGCCAGGGCCACAAGCGCTTCGGCGAAGGTGGCGTCGTCCTCGACGGCCAGGATCAAGCGGCCGGCGCGTTGGCGACGGCCGCGGTCATCGGCCACGCTGGCGGTGACGGGCGCCACGGATGCAACGGTCGGTGCGACAGGGGTACGCGCAGCGATCGGCGGCGCAGGCTGCGGCGCAGGCGCTATTGAGGCGGCGGCAGGCACTTCGCCCGGTTCCGAAACCGGCGCGCCCTGCAACGGCAGTTCCAGGATGAAGCAGCTGCCGCGACCCGGTTCACTGTCGACCTGGATGCTGCCACCCATGCGCTCGGCCAGATCGCGCGAGATCGACAGGCCCAGGCCGGTGCCACCGTAGCGGCGGCGGGTGCTGCCATCGGCCTGGCGGAAGGCTTCGAAGATGACCTGCAGCTGCTCGCGGGCAATGCCGATACCGCTGTCGCAGACCTCGAAACGGATGCGTCCTTGACCGCCCGCACGCACGTGCAGGCTGACCTTCCCATGCTCGGTGAACTTCACCGCATTGGCCAGCAGGTTCTTCAGGATCTGCTGCAGGCGCTGGCTGTCGACCACCAGCTGGCTGGGGGCCAGCGCATCGGCCTCGATCTGCAGGGCCAGGCCCTTCTGCCGCGCCATCGGCTCGAAGGTCTCGCGCAGGCGCTGCAGTACGCTGCCCGTCACCACCACTTCATCGGCCAGCTCGACGTGGCCGGCCTCGATGCGCGACAGGTCCAGGATGTCATTGATCAGTGCCAGCAGATCGTTGTTGGACGACAGGATCGCGCGCGCATACTTCACCTGTTCTTCGGTGAGCGTGCCGTCCTTGTTGTCGGCCAGCAGCTTGGCCAGGATCAGCGAGCTGTTCAGCGGCGTGCGCAGTTCATGCGACATGTTGGCCAGGAACTCGGACTTGTAGCGCGAGGTGGCGGCCAGTTCGTTGCTGTTGCGCACCAGCTGGCTCTGCGCGACCAGCAGCGCCTGCTTCTGCGCCTCCAGCTCGTGGGTGCGCTCCTCCAGCTGAACGTTGCTCTGTTCCAGCTCGGCCTGCTGCTCTTCCAGATGGCTCTGCGAGTGCTGCAGGCTGCGGCTCTGCTCTTCCAGCTCCTCATTGGCCACGCGCAGCTCTTCCTGCTGGGCCTGCAGCTCCTCACCCTGGCGCTGGGATTCCTCCAGCAGTACCACCAGTTGTGCGCGCAGCAGCGATGCACGCAGCGCCATGCCGATGGTCTCGGCACAGCGCTCCAGCAGCTCGACATCGAGTCGATCCTGTTCGCCGGCGCGGGTGCGTCCCAGTTCAATGATGCCCACCACCACACCATCGCTGCTGATCGGCGCCAGGATGCGCTCGCGCACCGGCAACCGCCCCAGGCTGGTCTGCAGCTCAAGCACCGCATCATCCCCCCCATGCAGGTGGCGGATGCGTTCGTCGCGTGCCACCTGCCCGGCCACGCCCTCCTGCAATGCCAGCGACGCCGGCATACCGGACGGCAACGCCAGGCCGCCGGTCAGCTGCAGTCGCCCGCCTTCCAGGCGGTAGACGGCGGCGACGTCGGCCTGCAGCTTGGCCCCCAGGCTGGTTGCCGCCGCCTCGGCGATCTGCTCCGGACCCAGGTCACCGCGCAGGCTCATCGCCACCGCGTTCTCGGCCTCCTGCAGCCACAGCGCGCGCATCGCGTCGCGCCGCGCCTGGATGGCGCGGGAGACGATCAGCGCGATCATCAGGAACGCACACCCGCCAATGCTGCGGTTGACGAACGAGAACGCCGAGTTGGAGCTGGCCGGGGCAACGTTGTAGCCGATGATCAACAGGATGCAGGCGACGACGGCCACGATGAACGGCGCGCGTGCACTGCGCTGGAACAGCGTGACGCCGACAGCGAGGAAGTACGCCAGCCAGACGGCGTAGCCCAGCGGAACCACCAGTTCCAACGCAATGGTCGCTGCCAGCAGTACGGCGGAGGTCATCCAGATCCAGCGGTCACGCGTAGTCGCACCAGGACGCATGCAGGTCGGTTCCAGAGCACAAAGGGTGGGTGATGGTACTCCGTGTCGTATTCAGCCGCACAGGACCATTGGCACGTGTCCCGCCTCCACGCCTCCTTCACACTTGAATGCCTAGCTTCACGTCCCTCACAGGGGTAACACTTATTTTTACGTGGACGCTGCCGCCTCTACGACGTCCGTACTGACGGACCCTTCCCGCCAACTGCGACTGCTGATCGACAGCGTGCGCGACCATGCGCTGTACCTGCTTGATCCTGATGGCATCGTCTGCAGCTGGAACCCGGGTGCGGAGCGCATCAAGGGCTACTCAGCCGATGAAGTGGTGGGTACCCACTTTGGTCGCTTCTACCTGGCCGCCGACCGCGAGGCAGGGGAACCGCAACGCCTGCTCCGCCTCGCAGCGCAGCACGGTCACGTCGCCAGTGAAGGCTGGCGGGTGCGCCGCGATGGCTCATCTTTCCGTGCCAGCGTGGTCATCGAGCCGGTCGTCGAAGCAGGCGAGCTGCTCGG
Organism: Stenotrophomonas sp. 86428_Sma; assembly: GCF_056481585.1. NCBI lineage: Bacteria > Pseudomonadati > Pseudomonadota > Gammaproteobacteria > Lysobacterales > Lysobacteraceae > Stenotrophomonas > Stenotrophomonas sp. 86428_Sma. The sequence goes on along the minus strand of NZ_CM151156.1, from coordinate 2,113,152 downwards.
CTTCGTCAAGATCACCCGCGACATCACCGAGCAGTGGCAGGCACAGCGGCTGCTGCGTGATGCCCAGCGTGCGCTGCGCAATACCCAACAGTTCGAGACCGTCGGCCGCCTCAGCCGCGGGCTGTCGCACGAGTTCAACAATCTGTTGACCACCATCGGCAACGCCCTGGACCTGCTGTCCCTGCGCGTGAACGGTGACGATGCACGCGCCGCCGAGCTGCTTGATGCGGCGCAGACCGCGACCGATCGTGGTGCGCTGCTGACCCGCCAGCTGCTGGCCTTCAGCACCGGCCAGACCCTGATCCGCGAACCACTGGATATCAATGCGCTGATACGGCAGTGGCTGCCGGACCTGCAACGCGTCTGCCCGCCCACGGTGGTGCTGGATGCCCAGCTGGCGCCCGGCCTGCCTGCGATCAACACCGATGCGCTGCAGCTGCAGACGGCGCTGGCCAATCTGGTCGCCAATGCCGCGGATGCTACCCTTGAAGGCGGCCGCATCCTGATCGGCACTGCGCTGGAACATCGCCTCGATCCGGATGCGGACTCCACGCTGCAACGTGGCTATGTCACCCTCAGCGTCTGCGACGAGGGCCACGGGATGGCGGCCGACATCGCCGAACGGGCGACCGAGCCGTTCTTCACCACCAAGGACATCGGCAAAGGCAGCGGCCTGGGCCTGAGCCAGGTGTTCGGATTCACTACCCAGAGCGGCGGCTTCGTCGACGTGTCCACCACGCCCGGTGTCGGCACCACGGTCAGCCTGCTGCTCCCCGCAATGGAGGACCCTGCCGATGACCGATGACCCGATCCGCGTATTGATGGTGGAAGACCAGACCGATCTGCGTGAAATGATCGGCCTGGCCCTGCGCGACCTCGGCATCGACGTGGCCACGACCGCCGATGCGCATGAGGCCGCCGCCCTGCTGAAGGGCGAAGCGCGTTTCGACGTGGTGTTCAGTGACGTCAGCATGCCCAACGGCATGTCCGGCATCGAACTGAGCGAGCATGTGGCGCGCGAACAGCCGCAGGCGCGGATGATCCTGTCGTCCGGTTATGCGCGCTCGCAGCTGCCGCCCCTGCCGGAACAGGTGGAATTCCTGCCCAAGCCGTACCGCCTGCGCCAGCTGGTGCAGTTGTTGAAGCAGGCGTAATCCACGGTGCCCCGGCAGCAGGGCCCTGCGGTCAACCCGTCATCGCCCCCCGCTGGAACGAAGCCAGCAACGTAGAGGCTGCCGCTGCCGGCGCCAGCCGACCGCGCGCCAGTGACCAGGTGATGCCGTAGAAGCAGGTCCAGTAGAAGTCCGCGAGCCACACTGCGGTGAAACCAACGTTGAACTCTCCGGCCGCCTGACCACGCAGGAAGAAGGCTTCGAAGCGCTCGCCGATCGGCGCCCAGCGCTCCGGCAGCAGATGCAGGTCACCCTGGCGCTGCTGCTCTTCCATCATCCGCGCGAACAGCAGCGTTACCAGTTCCCAGTCCGCCAGCAGCGTGGCGGTGACCTGCTCCAGCACGTGGTGTGCATCACCGCCCTCATCGAACCAGACCGCCGCCGCTTCCACGCGCTCGAAGCCGGCCGCGAACAGTGCCTCGTCGATCGCCTCCCGGGTGGGCGCAAACCGGTACAGGGTCGCGCGGCTGATACCCGCCCCGCGCGCGAGTTCGCTGAGGGTGCAGCGTGGATGGCTGACCAGGGTGGCCGCCAGCGCATGGGGCAGGTCGCGGCGGGTGCGTGCTGCGGCAGGTCGCATGAAAGCGCTGAGGTGTGGGTTCGCCCTCACGCTAGCATGAATCACCAATTAATAAACTGAATCAAAGATGATTCATTCGGATCACCGATGCGCTAAAACAGAGATGCGTCCGGTGCACCCGGGTCGGTGCACGGCAGGGAACGCGTCACAGGCATCGAAGGAGACAACGCCATGCTGCATCCACTACGCGATATCGCTGTGTTGTTCGACGCCAGCGACACCGGGGACCGCGTTCTCAACATCGCCGCCCATCTGGCGCAGGCACAGCAGGCCCATCTGGTCGCGGTCTCCACCGCCCAGCATCCCACCGACATCGCCAACGGCTTCGCGCGCGGTGCCGGCATCGCCGCCGCACTCGACCACGAGGCGCGCGCGGATGCCGCCTGCACCGCGCTGCTGATGCAGAACCTGCGTGCCGTGTCCGAGCCGCTGCAGATCAGCACCGAACTGCGCATCGTCTCGGACTATCTCGGCGGCGCCGACCTGGCCCTGCAGTCGCTGTACTGCGACCTGATCATCGCCGGCTATCCGCGTACTCCCGGCGCCCCTTCTGGCTGGCACCCGCTAGGAACGCTGCGCCAGACCGGCGTGCCGATGCTGCTGGTGCCACCGCATTGGCATGGCGACCAGGTCGGCCATCGCATCGTGGTGGCCTGGAATGCCAGCAAGCAGGCACGCCGTGCGGTAGCCGATGCGCTGCCGTTGCTCGCACGTGCAAAAGCGGTGCACCTGCTGATGGTCGACACGCCCAAGGCCGAGGCCACACCTGGCGCCGAGATGGCCCAGCACCTGGCGCGGCACGGCGTCGAAGTAGAGATCCAGGCGATCAGTTCAAGCCAGGGCGGCGTTGCCGCGACCATCCGCCAGCACGTGCTCGATGCCGACGCCGACCTGCTGGTGCTGGGCCCCTACAGCCGCAGCCGGGTGGTCGAGCGTGTGCTCGGCGGGGTCACCGAGGATCTGCTGGCCGAAGTACCGGCGCCCTTGTTCGTGTCGCACTAGTACCGCCCTGCCCTGCCCGGCGATAGCCGGTCAGCGACTGCCCGGTGTGCCGCCGGAAGTAGCGGCACAGGTAGGATGCATCCTCGAAGCACAGTCGCTCGGCGATGCGACCGATCGGCAATTCGCTGTAGGTCAGCAGCGCCTTGATTTCCAGCACCACCTGGCGATCAATCAACGCCTTTGGCGTTTCGTCGAAGCACTCGCGGGTCAGCTGCGAAAGATAGAACGGGGTGATGCACAGCGCGTCGGCATAGGACTGCACGTCGCGCTGGCGCGTACTGCGCTCACCGACCAGTTCCCAGAAATTCCAGGCCAAGCGCTCGCGTCGGCTGACCTGCGCCACGGCCACACTGCGCGCCGGCAACAGCGTTGCGAATTTGAGGAAGAACGTCTGCAGCAGGTTGCGCAGCATCACGTGACGATAGCGGCCGCCATTGTGCTGCGCATCCATCAACTGCTGCAGCCAGCCCTGCAGCAGCGGCACGTCCAGCGGCGACGGAACGCAGTGGGGCTGATCGTGCAGGAACTTGAACAGTGCATTGGGAAGCACATAGGCCACCTCCGATGCCAGCGCCTTGGGCATCAGGCAGACCACCGCCAGAAAGCCGCGTGAGCGCTGCCGCAGCAGCGCCAGCGTGTCCTCTGCCAGCACCAGCACATCGTGCCGCTGCACCGCTACCTCGCGGAAGTTCAGTGCAAAGCGCGCACGCCCCGATACGCATACCAGTACCGCCAGATAAGCGTGGCCGAACGACAACGGGACGCCCTGCCCTTCGGCCAGCGTACTGACCTCCAGGCGCATGGATTCGTCCTGGTCCAGGAGCTGGGGTACGCGATCCATGGGCCGATCCGGCTGTATTCCGGGCCCCAGCATACCCGGGCTCAACCACCCGTTGTGAAAAGTACCGAAACCATCATGGTCCCGCTCTGGGCCGATCGCGCCTGGCGACCTAGCCTGTGCACTCTCTTTGTTCCCGTGGAACCGATATGCAGCTGCACACCGAACGCTTGATCCTTCGCCCCTGGCGCGACACCGACGCTGCCGATCTGTACGAGTACGCCCGCGACCCGCGCGTGGGCCCCATCGCCGGCTGGCCGGTGCACACCAGCGTTGAGGAAAGTACCGAAATCATCCGCACCGTCTTCAACCGGCCAGAGGTCTACGCGCTGCAGAGCCGCGAGGACGGCCACGCGATCGGCTGTGTCGGCATCCTGATCGGCACCGACAGCAACTTCGAGATCAGCGATCGAGAGGGTGAGATCGCCTACTGGATCGGCGTTCCGTACTGGGGCCGCGGACTGGTGCCCGAAGCGGTGCGCGAAGTGATGCGGCACGCCTTCATGCAGCTGGAACTGGACGCACTGTGGTGCGGCTACTTCGCTGACAACCTGCAATCGCTCAGCGCACAGAGCAAATGCGGTTTCCAGCATCACCATACCGAGGTGAACAAGTTCAACAGCTTCCTCGGCGACTACCGCACCGAGCACATCAGCCGCATCACCCGAGAACAATGGTGTGCCCTGCAGGCCACCTCGCCGGCCTGAGCGGAGTTCAGGCCAACGTGCGCTGCATGAACAGGAGTTCTTGCGTCGAAGACGCCTCCACCTGCTGGAAACCAAGGTCACGGTACAGGGCCGCGGCGGCTGTGTTGTCACGATAGACGCGCAGGGTGAGCCGCTGGATACCGTCTTCGCGCAGCGCCTGTGCACTCAAGGCCTGCATGAGCAGCCGGCCAAGGCCGCGCCCGCGTGCCAGCGGGGAAACAATGATGCGGCCCAGGTGCGCGGTGCCGGCGTCGGTCATCCAGTACTGGCCAAAGCCCAGGCACTGGTCCTGCTCGTCCAGCAGCGCCCAGCCCGGCCGCGCCTCGAGCTCGAGCACCTGCGCGAACCGTTCCTGCGGCAAAGGAAACGGCACGCCGGGGCCCGCCCAGCGCTGGGTGGCCTCGGCGGAATCAAGCCAATCGGCAATGGTGGCGTAGTGGGAAGGCTGGATGGCGCAAAGGCTTGGTTTCATGACCCGCATGGTGCGTCATTCGTGGCGATTAGACACGCTGCGTGGCGACACTTGAGTTTTGTCATAGGACAATAAACAATTCCAGGCGTCCAGCCCATTCCCCCTTCGGGAGATCCCATGTTCAAAGGCCTCAGCGCGTTTCCACTGACCCCGCTCTCTGAAACCGGCATCGACTTTCGTGCGTTTGCCGGACTGGTCGAGCGCCTGGCCGATTCCGATGTTGATTCGATGGGCGTGCTTGGCTCCACTGGCAGCTACGCCTATCTGGAGAAGCACGAGCGCAAGCGCGTGCTGCGCGAAGCCCTGGCGCACGCAGGAGGCGTACCGGTCATCGCCGGCATCGGTGCACTGCGTACCCGCGATGTGCTGGAGCTGGCCCTGGACGCCGAGGATGCAGGTGCTGCAGGCCTGCTGCTCGCCCCCGTGTCTTACCAGCCCCTGAAGGACCATGAGGTGCAAGCACTGTTCGAAACAATATGCGCAGCGGTCCGCACGCCTATCTGCGTCTACGACAATCCGGGCACCACCCACTTTCGCTTCACCGATGCACTGCATGGCCGGATCGCCGCGCTGCCCAACATCGCTTCGATCAAGATTCCGCGCCTTGCTGATGATCCCGTCGAGGCTGACGCGCGCGTTGCTGCACTGCGTGCGTGCGTTCCCGCACATGTGACGTTGGGCGTCAGTGGTGACGCCTCGGCGGTGCGAGGGCTGCTGGCGGGGTGTGACGGCTGGTATTCGGTGACCGCCGGGCTTTTCCCCGAGGTAGCGCTGCAGATCATGCGGGCCGTGGGGAGTGGCGATGAAGAGGGTGCTATTGCCCTGTCTGCGCGGCTGGCGCCGCTGTGGTCCCTGTATGACCGGTTCGGCGGGATTCGCGTCATGGCCTGCGCGGCGGCACTGCTGGGACTGTGCGGCGAGAACTGCCTGCCGTTGCCGTTGCAGGGGCTGCGGGACGGTGAGCGCGAGGAGGTGGAGGCGGTGCTGGGTGGGCTGGGGTTGTTGTAAAGCCCCGGAGTGGAGCTGCCATGCGCCTGCGGAAGATGGTGACCCCGGCCCGATTCGAACGGGCGACCTTCCCCTTAGGAGGGGGACGCTCTATCCAGCTGAGCTACGGGGCCATTGGCAGCGGGAAAGGATACCTCGTCTGGCTGAATGGACCAAGCGCGGGGCGTTCTGCAGAGCCCTCGGAGTAGATATGCTGGCCCGCCGCGACCCGTTGTGAACTGGATGTCCGACGTCTGGCGAACGCTCTCCGCCCTCGGCGACAGCCGCTGGCTGCTGCCGATGGCCCTGGTGCTACTGATCACCCTGCCCCGCGCAGACGCACGCCTGAAATGGCAATGGCTGCTGGCCATCGCTGTCACCGCCGGCGTCACGCTTGCCTCAAAGCTGGCCTTCATGGGCTGGGGGATTGGCATCAAGAGCGTGCACTTCACCGGTTTCTCCGGGCATGCCGCGATGTCCAGTGTCGTCTATCCAGTCGTTGGTGTACTGCTTGCCGGCCCCGGCAAGCGCGCACGGGCGATCGGCCTGGTAATCGGCGTGCTGTTGGCCACCGCTATTGCCTGGTCACGAATCCTGCTGCATGCGCACAGCCTCTCGGAAGTAATTGCCGGGCTGGCACTTGGACTGAGCTGCAGCCCATGGGCACTGCACGCCGCATCACCCGTCGGTCGTGCCCGTACGATGGCTGTTGTCGCTGCCGTACTCGCGGGAATGGTCCTACCCCTCGCCTTGCCGGACGTCCACACGCACCAACTCGTCATTGCACTAGCAAAACTCATCTCCGGCAGGGCTGAGATCTTCCAAAACTTCTGAGAATCGCCAAGGCGACTCCACATTTCCTTCACGTTCCTTGACAGGGCAAATGAATAGCAGCCAACATAGCGGTGGAAAAATTTCCCTCACGGAGTAGGAGACCCCGTAGATGAAGAAGATAATTGCCGCCCTGGCCCTGCTGGGCCTGTCCTCGCCGGTGTTCGCTCAGGAAGCTCCTGTCGCCGCCGAAACCAGCGCTGAAGTTGCTGGCGCTGAAGCTGCTGGCGCTGCCGCCACCGGCACCCTGACCACCGTCGCCACCGTGGGCCTGGGCGTTGCCGCTGCTGGCGTGCTGTACAGCGTTGCTGCGGACAGCAGCAAGGATGACGCGGGCAACAACAATGGTGGCGGCACCACCAACCCGCCGACCGGCACCACGGGCACCACCGGCACGACCGGCACCACCCGCTGATCGACACGCCGACGTAGCACCCCGCCCTCGCCGGGCGTCAGTTCGGCGAGGGTTTTTTCATGCCCGATCGGGCCAGGAACAGATTTCGATGGACTGCAAGCGTTTCGTAGCCACAATGACGGTGGCACTCACCCTGACCGGCTGCATGTGGGCGCCAGGCCAGCATCTTCGCTCGAGCACCTTCGCTCGCGATGATCAGCCCATTGGCAACGACCAGATCGAACTGATTCCGATCACGCCCAAGCTGATCGCCATGGAGCGCGCCACTCGCGATGTCGCGGCACTGCCCGCCGCCCTGACCCAGTATCAGCCGGGCCCCTACCGCATCGGTGCGGGCGACATTCTCTACATCACCGTATGGGATCATCCCGAACTGACGGTACCCGCTGGCCCCCAACAGCAATTGAATGCTGCCGGCCGCCCCGTCCAATCGGATGGAACACTGTTCTATCCCTACATCGGCAAGATCAGCGCGTCGGGCAAGACACCTGCAGAGCTGCGTGAAGAGCTGACATCCAAGCTCGCCCGCTACATCGAGGCGCCACAGGTGGATGTATCACTACTGACGTACGCAAGCCAACGCGTGTGGGTTACCGGCGCCTCGCGCCAGCCCGCCACCGTTGCGCTCACGGTCGTGCCCTTGACGTTGGGCGATGCCATCAGCCAAGCGGGCCTGGACCCAGCGCAAGCGGACCTCTCCGGCGTACGCCTCACCCGCAACGGCACCACCTACACCATCGACCTGGATCGACTGGGCCGCAACGGCGGAGGCGACACCAATGTGTTCCTGGCTGCCGGCGATCATATTTACGTGCCTTACCTGGATCACAAGGAAGTGTTCGTGGTAGGTGAAGTCAATCAACCCGGTGCACTGAACTTCAAGACCGGCGAGATTTCCCTGAGCCAGGCACTTGGCCGAGCGCGCGGCCTGTTACAGACCACCTCCAACGGCAACGCTGTCTACGTGATCCGCGGCTCGAATGACCTGCAGAGCACTCCGTCGCAGGTGTTCCACCTGGAAGCGAAGTCACCCGCTGCATTTGCCGTGGCCAGCCAGTTCGACCTGCAGCCTGGTGATGTCGTGTTTGTCGGTGCCGCCGGCGTGACCCGCTGGAGCCGGTTCGTGAACCAGCTGCTACCCTTCACCGCCATCATCAGCAACGCTGCCAGCGCGCGCAACGATCTGGACAAGTAACGTGGTCTCTACCGTGAGCAGGATCGCTCAGGCTGCCACCCGACGTGCAAACCGCCAGCGCCCCATGGCGCTGGCCTTGCTTGTACTCATCACCGCAACCAGTTGCGGCGTTGTGGGCAAGACCAGCGTCAAGTCGGTGCAGATGGCGCTTCGGGGCAAGCCCAACGTGGAACCCACGGCCACCGAGGTGGCCGCCAATCGATTCCCGCAGATCAAGGTCACCGGTCCAGCGGGTGGCGCCGTTCTGGTACTTGGCAACATCGACTCCGGGCGCCAGGCCTGGTACAGCTCCGAGCGAAGCATCGTCTTTCTCAGGAATGGCATCGTCGTCGGAACCCACGGCAGCAACCCGGAGCTTCAGGACATGACGCTCGAAGGGGACTCTCCCTTCCACGCGCTGCACCGGATAGCGGATGGCACGACCGTGCAGCGCCGTTACGACGTCATGCCTGATTACCGGTATGGAATGAGCGTCACCGGCACCCTGACCACCCTGGGCAAGGAGAAGGTCCATATCCTGGAGCGCGAGCGCGAGCTGTTGCACGTGCGGGAGCGGCTTCAGGGCGGCGGCTGGAAGCGCGACAACCACTACTGGGTCGATCCTGCCAACGGGTTCATCTGGAAGAGCATCCAGGCCATCGCACCCGACACCAGCCTTGAAGTTGTCCAGCTCAAGCCCTACTCGCAGGACCTGCAGAACCGATGACACTGCGACCGATCATCCTTGGGCCGGCTCTGGCTCTGGCTCTGGCTCTGGCCTGCCATGCGCACGCCTCATCGCCGATCAACGTCGAAGCGGCCGGTCATGTTCGCAATCCCGGCATGCACACGCTTCCCGCCGAGGCCCGCCTCAGCGCAGCCGCACTTGCTGCAGCGCCGGAAGAAGAAGCCTTTATGCTGGGCGCCGCCCTTCTTCGGCAACGTGCACTGACGCCACAGACCCGCCTCAAAGCGGGCCTGCTCTTCGATCTTGAAACAATCGCCTCCCAGCAGGATGCTCCGGAGCTTGCCGACGCGGCCGCACAGCTGGCGCGCGAGCTCGGTGACCTGCCAGTGACCGGGCGCGAACCGCAGCTCCTTGATCCGCGCCGCCTGGAAGCGAGTGCCGCGGAAAATCGACCCGCGCTGGCCGGCGACCGCGTCGTCTATCCCGGCCGACCCGAAACCGTGCAGGTTGTTGGCGCGGTCGTACAGCCGTGCAAGCTGCAGCATCAAGCCACACTCGACGCACGAAGCTACCGCAACGCGTGTGCCTTGCTGCCGGTGGCGAGCCCTGATGACCTCTACGTCATCCAACCCGACGGCAAGGTGCAGCAGCTCGGCGTGGCGCTGTGGAACCGCAGCACGCCCGTGCACCTTGCTCCTGGCGCGGTGATCTACGTGCCGCTGGACACCGCGAAGATCCGCACGATTGCCCCCGATGTCAACGAGGATGCCGCGCGCTTCCTTGCCACCCAGGTGCTGGATGCACCCGGAGTTTCATACTGATGCGCCATCGCTCCATCCCACTGGCACGCGCCAGTGTTGCCCTTCTCAGCCTGAGCGTCAGCGCTGTATTGCACGCACAAACAGCCCCTGCGCCCACCGCCAGCGATTGGGGCGGCGTCGGCCTGCTGCAGACCCCCACCGCACGTATGGCCGACGACGGCGAAGTGAGCTTCACCGCTAGCCACACCTCGCCCTACAGTCGCTACAACGTGGTGATGCAGCCCCTGCCATGGGTTGAAGGCGCATTCCGCTATGTATCGGTAGCGAACCGACGCTATGGTCCGGAGTGGCTGAGCGGCAAGCAGAACTACAAGGACAAATCCATCGACCTGAAGGTCCGGCTGTGGCAGGAAAGCCGATGGGCCCCCGAGGTGTCCGCAGGCTTCCGCGATATCGGTGGTACCGGCCTGTTCTCCAGCGAGTACCTGGTTGCAAGCAAGCGGTTCGGACCGATCGATGCAAGCCTTGGTCTTGCCACCGGCTACATCGGCAATCGAGGAGACTTCTCGAATCCGCTTCGGATGATCAGCGATCGCTTTGAAGAGCGTCCGCGCACGCAGGGCACCGGCAACTTCAACAGCAAGGGCATGTTCCGCGGTCCGGTCGGCATCTTCGGCGGCATCGCTTACCAGACCCCATGGGAACCCCTGCAGCTGAAGCTTGAGTATGACGGCAACGACTACAAGCGCGAACCACAGAACAACAATCAGACTCAGAAGAGTCCGATCAACCTGGGCGCAAGCTATGCCGTGAATCCCAACGTGCAACTGCATCTTGGCTGGGAACGCGGCGACACAGCCATGTTCGGCATTACCTTGCGCGGCAATGTGGCTCGAGCGAAGTCAACGCCAAAATTGCTCGACCCGCCGCCAGTCGCACGCATTTCAGCAGAACCCCCGACTCAGTCAATGGATGACATTGACTGGCCCGCACTGAGCCGGACGCTGGAAGAGAACGCTGGCCTCCGCGTCACGGACATCAGCCGGCGCGGCTCGGAAGTTATCGTCAGTGGCGAACAGCGCCGGTTCTACTACCCGGCCCAGGGTATTGGCCGGGCCGCACGCATCCTTGACGCGGATCTACCCCCCGATTCCACGTGGTTCACAGTCCAGAACACCCGCCTCGGCATTCCTGTCGTGGAGAGCAGCATCGAGCGCAGCGCCTTCAACAGCTACCTCGACAATAGCATCCCGCTGAGCGAGCTGGCGGGCCACATCGAGCAGGCAGCGCCCACTCAACAGCGCCGCGAGAGACTGTACACAGCGCCGCTTCAGCGCTATGACGGCGCCTTCAATATTGGATACCAGCAGCAACTGGGCGGTCCGGACGGCTTCTTCCTGTTCCAGGTTGCAGGCACCTATTCGGCCAATCTTCACTTCACGCGGAACACCTGGCTGAGTGGAACGGTCAGCTACAACGCGTACAACAACTACAACCGCTTCCGCTACGACGCGCCAAGCAACCTGCCCCGGGTCCGCACCAACATCCGTCGTTACCTGACCACGGAAGACCTGACCCTGACCAACCTGCAGTTCACCAGCAATCATCAGTTGGGCAAGGACCTGTATGGCTCGGCATATGCCGGCTTGTTCGAGGCCATGTATGGCGGCGTGGGCGGCGAGCTTCTGTACCGCCCCCTAAACGAGCGGTGGGCGCTAGGGGCCGAGCTGAACTGGGTGAAGCAGCGCGATTTCGATCAGCGCTTCAGCTTCCGCGACTACAGTACCACCACCGGCCACGCCAGCTTCTACTATCAGTGGGGCAATGAGCACAAGATCACCAGCATGATCAGCGCCGGCCGCTACCTGGCGAAGGACTGGGGCGCCACGATCTCGGTTGCGCGCGCCTTCGACAATGGCGTCAACATGGGCGCATACGCCACCAAGACCGATGTTTCGTCCAAGGACTTTGGCGAAGGCAGTTTCGACAAGGGTATCTTCATATCGATTCCCTTTGACTTCCTGCTGCCTCGTTCGACTCGCGCCCGTGCGACGTTCGCCTGGAATCCACTATATCGAGATGGTGGCGCGCGATTGAGTCGAAGCTATTCGCTCTACCAGTTGACGTCGGAGCGGGACCCGGACTTCTTCTTCGACAATCTCGAAAACATCGCAAAGTAAGCCCATGGAAATCGAGCCATCTCGATTCCACCCAATCGAACAGGCAACATCGAAGTCTGCAAGGAAGAACAACATGCGTGTAGCAATCATCCACGACTGGCTTACAGTCAATGCAGGTGCCGAGAAGGTACTGAAGCAGATGCTACTGCTGTACCCCCAGGCAGAGATATTCACTCTGGTGGACTTCCTCCCTGAGGAAGATCGCTCTTTCCTTGGCAGCCACAAGGTTCACACCAGTTTCATCCAGAAACTGCCACGTGCACGCAAAAGCTATCGGAGTTACCTTCCGCTCATGCCGCTTGCCATCGAACAGTTTGATCTCAGCGGCTTCGACCTTGTTCTATCAAGCAGCTACGCCGTAGCCAAAGGCGTACTCACTGGCCCAGATCAAGTGCATGTTTGCTACTGCCACTCCCCGATTCGCTATGCTTGGGACCTTCAACCGCAGTATCTGCGCGAATCTGGACTGGATCGGGGCCTGAAAAGTGTCATCGCACGGATCATTCTCTCCTATATTCGCATGTGGGACGTTCGGACCGCCAATGGCGTAGACCACTTTATTGCAAACTCGACGTTCATTGCTCGGCGTATTCGCAAGGTCTACGGGCGCGAGTCCGTTGTGATCCCGCCACCAGTTGACATCCCGGACACCCTTCCGAACTCCATCCGCGAAGACTACTACATTACCGCTTCCCGCCTAGTACCCTACAAGCGCATCGACCTTATCATCGAAGCGTTCAATCGAATGCCTGATCGCAAGCTTGTTGTTATTGGCAGCGGCCCAATGCTGGATCAGATGAAGCGGCTCGCCAAGCACAACGTGAGCGTTCTCGGGTACCAGCCCCAGGAAGTGCTCGAGAAGCATCTTGCCGACGCACGCGCCTTCGTGTTTGCGGCTGAAGAAGACTTTGGTATTGCGCCGGTGGAAGCGCAAGCGTTTGGAACGCCAGTGATTGCGTTTGGGAAAGGGGGAATTCTGGATAGCGTCATCGAGGGCGAGACAGGTACATTCTTCGCAGAACAGACCGCCGAATCAATCCGAGCGGCAGTCGTTGAGTTTGAGCAGACATCAATGGAATGGGACCACGAGAAAATCTCAAGGCATGCCCTAGAGTTCCATCCGAAGACCTTCCGCAGGAAGCTGGCAGAAAAAATTAAATCTGCCTTGCAGCACAAATGAATCTGCGCGCCCAAGCATTTTCCGCAGGCAGATGGACCTCTGCATCGCTGCTACTTAGAGCGCTCCTGCAGTTTGCGCAGACGATGATCCTTGCCAGATTGCTGACGCCAGCCGATTTCGGCGTGATGGCCATTACGCTAGCCGTCTATGGCGTCATCTCGCTTTTCGTCGACCTCGGCCTGTCGAACGCCCTTATTCACTTCCCCGAGAGGACAGCGAGAATCCTATCCTCTTTGTACTGGCTGAATCTTGGCGCGGCACTGATTATGATGCTTCTGCTGATGATTGCAGCGTGGCCATTGGCAAAATTTTACGATCAAAGCGAGTTGATACCAGTGATACTCCTGATCAGCCTGGCGATGCCCCTGAGCGCTGCTGGTCAGCAGTTTCGCGTGCTAGCTGAGAAGGATCTCCGATTCCATACACTTGCTGGAATCGAAGTTGCGTCTACCATCGCCGGTTTTGCATGCGCAATCCTGGTAGCAATGCTTGATGGTGGCGTCTACTCACTGGTTGCCGCCATCGTTACTACAAGCGCGATCAGCAGCCTCCTGGCATGGGCATGCTTGTCGAAGGGACTACGTCCTGGATTTCATTTCAATCTTCAAGAGATCAAGCCGCATCTCGGTTTTGGCTCCTATCGACTTGCGGACACTCTGCTTATCAGCGCACAGATGCAGGTAGACATACTGATCGGAGGCGCGGTCGCCGGATCAGCAGCCATGGGCGTATACACACTTCCACGCGACCTGACGCTTCGCCTGGCCAACACCGTAGTGAATCCCGTTGTCACCCGGGTCGGCTTGCCAATAATGGCAAGAGTGCAGGCAGACCGCTCAGCCCTGAAGTCGATTTATCTGCAAACGATGAGGCTGACCTCATCAATCAACTTCCCGATCTACGCGGCTACAGCACTTTGGGCCGAGCTCATCGTTGCCGTGGTTCTGGGGCCACAGTGGCACGAGGCGGTCGATTTCATGCGCGTGTTCGCGATCTGGGGCCTGCTCCGCTCCACTGCGAACCCAGTGGGAAGCCTATTGAACGCAACTGGTAATGTGCGCCGTGCATTCTGGTGGGATCTGGCATTGCTAGCAATCGTTCCCGCGCTCATGTACCTGGGAGCATTTGCTGCGGATCTGCATGGTTTGGCGATCTCGTTGCTCTTGGTGCAGTGCGCCGCCTTCTACCCCCACTATCGCTTCTTGGTACGTCCAGCCTGTGGAGCAACCTTCCTCGAATACGTCGGCGCGCTCGCCCCCCCAATGATCTGCACCACGTTTTCGGTCGCCGCGGCTTGGGCGGCAATGGCGCTGCCGATCGGGCAAGTATATATACTTGCTGGTATCAGCATGACAGTCGGTGCATGCGTGTATCTGGTCGGCAGCATCTTAATCAACAAGGCCTGGCTCAGGGCAATGATGGAACTGCTCTCTCCATTGCGTCGTTCGCCGGGCGCTCAGCGCTCAGTCAAGCCTGATCACATGCAATGAGCCTCCCCCACTCGAACTAGTTGCTGACGCAATCTAATGCCCGGAAGAACCGCTGATGAACTACAGAAGCATTGATGACCTCTCGCTGTTGATCAGCAGGAACCTGCACAGAATTCCGCAAGACACTGAATTGGTCGTGGCGATACCCAGGAGCGGCATGCTTGTCGCGAGCATTGTCGCCCTGAAACTCAACTTGCCACTGACAGACTTGGCATCTTTCGTCCGCAATAGTGACATTGCGAAAGGAAGCAGTCGCGCGTACAAGATGAACCACCTGCTTCGGACTGGCGATGCGCGTCGAATTCTGCTGATCGACGACAGCGTTTCATCGGGAAATGCAATAGCATCGGCCAAAGCTCAACTGGCCACCTATGTCGAGAACGGCGGTCGAGTCACGACGCTAGCCGCATATGCAGAAGCAAAGAGCAGAGATCACGTTGACATTCACTTTGAGTTGCTGCCGCAACCGCGCGCCTTCGAGTGGAACATCATGCATCATCCCCGCCTTTCCGAGGCGTGCCTGGACATCGACGGAGTACTATGCGTCGACCCAACCCACGAACAGAACGACGACGGTCCGAAGTATCTTGAGTTCATTGAGAACGCAGATCCGTTGATTCTGCCGACCGTCGAAGTCAAGCACCTGGTGACAAGCAGGCTTGAGAAGTACCGCCCTGCCACCGAAAAATGGCTGGAACGCCACGGGGTCAAGTATGGATCACTGCAGATGCTCAACGTGGCCACAGCAGAAGAGCGCAGAAGGCTGAATCTGCACTCCAAGTTCAAGGCAAGCGTATACGCAGGCGATATATCGGCAACGCTATTCGTTGAAAGCGAGTTGCAGCAGGCGGTTGAGATTGCCAACTCAGCAAAGAAGCCGGTCTTCTGTACAGGTGACAATCGCATGTACCTTCCAGGAGCGAGTCTTGGCCGAGCCATGGTTGCCACTGAACAGCTTCTTTCGAAGATAAAGCGCAGGATTCGGAAGGCACTGTCGGCATAATCCTCTAGCCCTCTCCTCCTTCAGGCTCGATCCCCCTCCGAAGGGCACGCCAATGAGCATGGCGCGTAGCGAGGAAATCAAACACCGGAGCACCCCAGGCAAGCTGACCTGGGAACCTGAAATCAGGCTGAGACCTGACCAGGAAACGGCGGCTAACCACGAGTTCAACCTAGCGCCGGCGAAGATCCAAGGCTAGGTCGATTGATCGAAAGCATGAGGCGGTTCTAGCCCAAAGTCTGACCCATCCCCAGTATCAGGGCCATCAGCCGTTAGAGATTTCGCCCTCTTTGGGTCGCAGGGAATCCGCTTGGAACCCGTGTTCTCCGGCGAGTTCCGCAAGGGGTTTCCATGCCAGTGCTGTGCGGGGCGCTCCTTGTTATAGAAGCGCCGCCACGCTTCGACTCTGCTCCTTGAATCGCCCAGCGTCAGGAACCAATGCTCGTTCAGACATTCCTGCCGCAGTCGACCATTGAAGCATTCCACCATCGCATTGTCGTCGGCGTACATCGCCGGCAGAAATCCAGCTCCTCGCAGTTCTCATAAGCCCAGCGGCCCATCACCTTGCCGGCAAACTCACTGCCGTTGTCCCCCGTGATCGCGTCCGGCCTGCCCGGCTTGAGCGACCAGCCAGGCCACCGCTTCGGCCACATTGCCTGCGGGCAACGAATGATCCACAACGATCTCTAGGCACTCGTGCATGAAGTGATCCAGCACCGATAGCAAACGGAAGCGATATCCATCGAACAGCGCGTCACTGACAAATTCCATGCCCCACAGGGTCTTGGGGGGCTATAGCCACCTTGATCGGTTGCCATCGGCGGCTGCTCCGGCTGCGGCGCGGCCGGCAATGCCGTGAAAACAGGCCTTCTACCTTGTAGATGCGGTGCACACGCTTGTGGCTATCCCGCCAACGCTCCCGGCGCAGCATCACCAGCACGCGCTCACAACCGCAGTGAATCCGTGCCTGAGTAATCTCGTGCATCCGCCGACGAATAGCACCACTATCATGCGCCTTGGGCGTGTAGGAGAATGCAGAGGGCGACATCGACCCGATCCGAAGCGCACGCCGCTCACTGCTGCCAAATTGCTCCTGCAGCCGCCCCACTCAGGCTCGCTTCCGCGTAGGCCTCAGAGATTCTTTGTGACCAGACCAGCTCCTGCAGCGTCGACTTGTCCAGGCTCGGGTCGGCCACCAGCTGATTGACCTTGCCGCTCCCCTCCTCCAGCAATCGCAGCCGCTTGAGTTCGGAGGGACCCAACCCGCCGTACTTCATGCGCCACACGAAGAACTTTGCCTCCGCAATGCCAAGCTTGCGGCACACCTCACCGACCGCCATCTCCAGCTGGACCTACTTGAGAGCTTAGGCAATCTCCTCCTCGGCAAAACAGAACGTCTTCATCGCCTCACTCCTCGCGATCCTCGGGGCCCATGCGGGCCGAATTCTCTACTCCCGGTTCAGCGGGGGTGGGTCAATGCCTCCCCCTCTGTATGCCAAGAAGTGGAAATATGCCAGGAATGCAAGTACCGGGACAAGCCAAAAGGGATAGAACAGAATCTGATTGAAGTTGCCAGCAAACATGATTGTTATCACACTGTAAATAACAGCACCCCGATAGAGAAACAATCCATCTGAACTAAGCCTTCTACCTACGTTCCAGAGCCAGTTGAAAACAACCGCGATCAGCACTAGTGAGCCAGGCAAGCCAAAGCTCGCAAAGAAAACCTGGATACTGGAATCCAATCCGACCTTCCCACCCCGCATCTTACGAGCAGGCTCGTTCACATAGTTGTATCCGAACCCGAGTACCGGTTGCTCAGCAATAAGTGAGTTTCCGATCTCAAAAGACCTCACCCGAGAAAGAGCGGAGCCATCCTCCTTAACACCAGTGAATCTGGAAGCCGTTCTCTCAACAAAGGGCGACAACACCAATCCTGAAACAGTGATGCCAGCAATCGCGAACAATGCCGCAGCCGCTGCGCCGTAGGAGAATTTCTTTCTAAGCACCCTCCGAGCGTTCACAAGCGAGATTACAATAAGAACAAGACCGAGAAGCGCCATCCCGCTCCTGGAAACTGTCATAAGCAAACTCACCACCAGAATTGCCATACATAACCAACCCTTCCGCCAGTAGCTTGTCGTGTACCAGGAAAGAAAAATAGGCAGCACGATTATGCATGAATAGAAGTTTGGATCAAAGTATGGAGATATCAACCTACCATTATGCGGATCCCCCTGAAAGTCGACACCGGAATCCTGCATTACTTTCCACAATTGAGACGTATCCGGAAATATTGCAAACAACACAAATGCGGCGACAGCTAACGCCGTATAAGTAATAACAACCGACTTTATGAGCGCCCGATAGTTCCCGCGATAGAGCTCCCACAATGATCTTGCAAGAACAACTCCACCCACCAAATGCCCGCAAAGCCTAACGTTGTACGCAAGAGCCTCTCCACTAAAACCAAATTTCGAAAGGCCGACTACAAATGAAAGAATGCAAGCCCCCACCACAGCTACCAGCGCATGAACAGACAGAGCAGACCCAAGAAACGCCAACCCAAACGTGCCGATGCACAACAGCCATACGACTTCGCCGCCGTTTATCGCCCCTCCAACGGCCGGGATCATACGAGGCAAGTTGCCGGCAATCAGGAAGAATGCCGAGACGGCGCAAAGCAGCAAAGCCAATCGACGCCGCAGAGCATTGGAATTCAAGTTCATCATTGGAGATATGGCCTAATATTCTGCGATCGCGCGAGTAAGTCCCGAGATCGTGTCATGACAGCCATGAAGCATGGAAATTTCATGCTATGGAGATTCTCCAAAATCACCACTGTCCTCGACAACATGTCGAACTAGCCTAGCAACCTCGCCCCAATTGAATGATTTGACACGCTCCAGCCCGAGCCGCTGCAGTTCCCGTCGCACCTCAAAAGAACTAACCACGGTTTGGACACACGCAGCTATCTCAGCATCCGATTCAGGATCAAATAGCAAAGCGGCGCCTCCCGCGATCTCGCCCAGTGAAGTCGTTCTAGACGCAAGAACAGGACAACCAACTGCCATCGCCTCAATTGCAGGAAGACCGAAACCCTCATAAAGCGACGGAAACACGAGAGCAACCGCGTTCTGATACATTTCCGCTAGCCGCACTTCACTAAGCCTTCCCGCGAAAACAACCCTACCAGATAAACCAAATTCATTGACCAGTGAATCCAACTCATCAGAGCGCTCTCCGGAGAACACTAGGCGAATCTTCGGATAATCCCTCAATGCCGCAAGCGCTCGAATTGCAGCCCCCTCGTTCTTGTGAGCCTTCCTATTACCAACGCAGAACAGGTAGCCCTCGGACGGATCGCGACTGACATCATTCATTCCCGCCTTCAAGAAGGCATCCGAGACTCCATTCCCCACAACCACGACCTGTTCGGGTCTGGCCCCAGACCATTCTACAATTCTCCGCCGGGAATAATTTGAAACCGTAAGAACTCGCGCAGCGTTCCTGCATGCACGTTTGAGTACAAAATGATAGTACGCACGTTTCAGGAATCCAGAATTATGCGGAACATCTATATGATTCAGGTCATGGACTGTCAAAATAAAGCGCGAAAGCCCCACAATTGGGGAGTTAAACCCCGGGGACACAACAACACAACGCCAGTTGAACAGCATGTAAAGGGAAAGCCGCATTACGTCCCAGGCACCGGCAGGATTTCCAGTTAATGGTAATGCCGAAGCCTTCACGAGCCTCACGCCGACCTCTCTACTGAATCGGCCAATACCCGTATCCCCAAACCAACGCTCATCGTAGACAATCCGGCTAGTTCGCGAGGCAAGAGGCGACTTTCGGGCGCTCATGACAGCACTCCTACAACCGTTGAGTTCTCCTTAACGTCTACCATCACAAGCGCGTGAGCTCCGATACGCGCACCGAATCCCACGCTCACATCACCTAGAATCGTCGCGCCTGTGCCGATGTAAGCGTTTCGGCAAATACGAGGTACACCCTGGTGACGCCCCTCCCGTGCACCAATGGTGACACCATGAAAAATCGTAACGTCCTGTTCAATCAGCACTTTGCGATGAACAACCACTAGGTATGGGTGTGGCAACCGCAGGGAAAGCAGCGCCGCACCCGAAGAGAAAGACTCAGGACTAATCTCACAGTGATATACCATTTGGCAAATGAGACTCCGAAGAACTTTAAACGGAAATTTAAATAAACTAACCCGCTCCATATATAATATGGCCACGATCAATCTTCCATGGAAGCCACGCTCACGGGTCGACCTAAGATCATGTAACAGCCCCATCAGAATTCCGCCCGCGCTTGGCCGTAAGCGTCAACGTAATGCGCAGCAACTGCCAGCTCAGTAAAACTACTTGCGTAATCCCTGCAATTTTGAACCAGAAACTTAAAATCCGTTCTATCAATTTTTACCAAGGCATCAAGCAAGCTCTCAGTACTGAGCGGATCAAAGATGAAGCCAGTCTGCCCATCCCTGACAATGTCACCGAGCCCTCCCAATCCGGAAGAAGCAACAGGAACACCGTGCGCATAGGCCTCAATCGCCACCCGCCCGAGGGGCTCTGCCCACAAAGATGGGATGATTAGTACATTTATCCGGGAAAAGAACGAAGAAGGCGAGACTTTACCAATAAATTCCACACCGGGCGGAGCCGAGCGGCGGAGCGAATCCACATAGCCAGCCTCGCCATCACCGGCAATAACCCAACGTCGCCCGGGCAGCATTCTGGCTGCCTCAATAACCCTCTCAACTCCCTTGGATGGATCCAACCGGCCGATGAAGCCGTATACCTTGTGACCATCGAGAAGTGCCGGACAATAGTTCGCATCGGGGGGGCTTACTGAATTGTATATAACACTCGCGGAGCAGTGATTGAACAATCCCGAGCGAACATGTATATCCCTTACGTACTCACTAATAGCAACGAAATGATTTACCTTTCTGACAAAAGGCCGCTTGCCAGCCGCCCACAGCCTTGCACTGAAGGAACGGGAATCCTGAGCTCCCCCACCGGAAAATAGGGTAGAGTTAGGGTGCAGTAGATGATAATCTCGGGCCGTGTGAACGATCGGAATACGCAAACTGAAAGCAGTTTGCCACGCAGAAGCCGAGAACCCTGAGATATTGTTAGTATGCATGATATCTGGCCGGAGCTCTTTAACCACTCGAGCCAAGTCCCTGCTCGCCTCCATATTATAGAAGTCTCTCGCGTGCCAAAGGGCCTTCCGCCAGGGAGCACGCATCTGCTTGGCACCAAACGGCCAGTAAGCGTTCCTCAAGGGAAATCGAAATATCTTGATTCCGCCCTCGGACGCGACCTCCAAGGATTTACCCTCATGCAAAGTCAACACCGAAATCTGATGCCCCATCCGCGCGAGTCCACGTGCAAGTGATTCGACGGACTTCTCCGCGCCACCAACATGATAGGGCGAGTACAGATTGTTCAGCAGGGAAATCTTCATGAATACACCCGTTTGCTGGTCAGGCTCCACATCACCGTTGAACAAACCTGCCGATTCAAGACCCGACGTAGATGGCTGTGGACCAAGCCAATAGCCAGAGCGCCAGAAGGGGCAAAGCCCGCGGGCAACACTTTCGGCGCGGCCAGCTTGACACCGATTACCCCAATCGATACGACCGCAACACCGAAGAGTTCACGCCATTTGGCATGAACACCGCGCATTGGCTGGTCCCAGCCTGACGTTGACTTCGCTCGTTTCAGCAACTCTGTGGCCTTCTATTCATTGATTGATGGACCACAGAACATCATCGCCATTTCGCCAACTTGATACTCGTCGCGTCGAATTCAAATTAATTGCTGGATTTGTACTCGTAGTATCCGTAGCTGTAATAGCCCGTAGCGCGTCGCTCGACAGCATTGAAAATAGCCCCCTTGATCCGGACGTTGTTCTGCTCGAATCGACGCTTTGCCAAAGCGAGCTCCTTGGCTTGGTTCAAGCCAAACCGCGCCACCATCAGACAGGTACCCGCGTGATGGGCGATGATCGCTGCATCCGTAACCGCTAGGATCGGGGGCGTATCAACGATGATCAGGTCGTACTGGGGTGCAAGCTCTTCCAGCAGCGCGGTGAAGTTGGCATGCATCAGCAGTTCTGAAGGATTCGGCGGAACGTCACCACGCGCGATGAAACTCAGGTTGTCCAGGCCCGGCAGGCTCCGCACCACCTGCGAACGATCGACCTTCCCTACCAGGAGGTCTGACAGACCCGGCGTCTGCAATGCGCCCAGCGCCTTATGCAGTGTTCCCTTCCGCATGTCGGCGTCAATGATCAGCACGCGCTGACCAGCCTGCGCAATCACTGCCGCCAAATTGGACGAGACGAATGTCTTGCCGGCATTCGGGCTGGCACCAGAGATCAAGACAATGTTGTTCTTTGCCTCCAGGCGCGCGAAATGCAGGCTGGTACGCAGGCTGCGCACGGCCTCAATGGCGAGGTCTGCAGGGTCTTTGACGGCCAGCAAGTGTAATTTGCCGTCGGCCCGGAACTTGCCACGGACGGAATCGCTCTGCTGCTGCGCACTTACGGGAATGGATGCGTAGACGGGCAGGCCAAGCTCTTCAATCTGCGCCGGATCCTCAACGCCACGGTTGAGCATCTGCTTGAGCAGAACCATAGCAACTGAAAGGAATGCACCCAGTATCACGCCGATCAGCACAACCAGCGCCTTGCGCGGCCGCACAGGAGTCGTCGAATCCACCTCCGCCGCATCCACAATGCGTACATTGCCCACCGTACCCGCGCGCGCAACGTCCAGCTGCTGCGCCTGATTCAGCATGCCGGTATACATCTCGTTGCTGACCTGAAGGTCGCGCGTCAAGCGAAGCAATTCCTGCTGAGCTTCGGGCAATTGCTTCACCTGCCCTTGGAATCCGCTCTTTCGACCCTCCAGCTCTCCGATCTGCCGCATCAGCGCCTGATAGGCCGGATGATCACGCGTGAACTTGCGGTCCATCTCCGCCTGCTGCAATCGCAGCTGCTGGATGCTGGTTTCCACAGCCACCTCCTGATCCAGCAAGCCCTTGGTCTGCAAGCTCAGATCCACGGAGTTGGCGCGCGTCTGGTAGGCACTCAGCGCCTTCTGCGCGGCGTCCACCTGATTACGTACGTTGGGCAATTGCTCCTTCACGAAGGTCAGCTGCGCAGAAGCTTCAGCCGAGTTGCGTTCCACGTTCTGTCGCACGTAGGCCTGCGCGACCTGCTGCAGGAAACGCTGTGCAAGATCAGGATCCGCATTCTCATAGGCCAGCGTCAGGATGCCCGACTCCTTGCCCGACTCACTTACAGCAACCTTCTTCTGCAGCTCTCCCACGACCGTGAGGTGACGCTGGCGGGTCACTTCAAAACGCATACCTGGATGCGCGCGCATCTCGGCAATCTGCGCGGTCACCCCCTTTCCGCTGGCGACCTTGCCGACCTGCCCCTTCAACAGAAGATTGTCGTCTTCGTCGAACAGTTCATAGCTGCTGTTCTCGCCGACGATCAGAGTCATCGGGCGCGCCAGCAGCGCGCGCGGCACGTCCAGCTGGAAAATCTCCAGCTTCTCGCCGCCCCAGCCGAAACGGCTCATGCCAAAGCGCACATCAGCCAGAGCGCCTGGATCGGCACGCTCCGCCTTGCGCGCAACGTAGCCACCCAGGAGCGGGAAGCGATTGGGCTCGATTGTGATATCCAGCTTCAACGCATCGACTGCGCCGCCAACCACCGCGCGAGAGGTGATGAGCGCGATCTCGGTTGTCGCCTCCGCCGTGCCACCCCCAATGCCGAGCGACTGACTGATATCAGAAAGGCCTGGCAGACTCGGCACTTTTGATTCAACCTGCACGATCGCGTCGGCACGATAGATGGGCGTCGCCAGCAGGGCATATGCGGCAGCAACGGCGAAGAACGCCCCCGTAATTCCGGCAATCCACCATTTGTGGTCAATCAGCGTGCCGAGCAACTGCCGCAAGTCGATTTCGTCAGCATCATCCTGCGCCGGACTACGGGTATCGGTGGTCATCAGTAAGAACTCTTCAATTGGATGTAGGTGCAGTCAGAGATGAGAAGTCAGCGCTACAGGTGCCGCGCCCAGCTCTCCACACCCTCGGCCATCAACTTGTAAACATGTTCGAACGCAGGGCGTTGCTGGCGGTACGGATCGGGAATCTCCCGATCCTGCTGCCACTTGCCCAGCAGGAACGTCTTTCCCGAGGCCTGCGGTGCGATTTCGGCAATGCGACGCACGTGCTTGCGCTCCATGGTCAGCACCAGATCAGCGGCTCCCAGGATGGCGTCATCAATCTGGCGCGCGCGATGGGTCAGGCCATCCATGCCCTGCTCGACCAGCAGCTCCTGCGCTGTGGCATCAATGCCATGCCCAACCAGCGCACCGAGACCAGCGGAGGATACCTGGATCCCCTTGCCCTCGACCGCCTGGCGCAGCATCACTTCTGCGGAGGGACTGCGGCAGATGTTGCCGACACATACAAAAAGAACGTTCTTGAACACTGACCTGGATCCTGTGGCATTCCTTGCGGCGCACGCGACCAGAACATCCAGGGCCGGCGGCAGCCGCACAGCATACCTTACAAGCACACTACAGGCGATGAAATCGCCAGCAGATTCATGGGATTACGTCGCAGTTCCAAAAATCGGCCACATCAGTACGCCGATTTTTGCCCCAGCACCTTCAACGCCGTCAGCACGATGATCCTCACGTCCAGCGTCGGGCTCCAGCGCCGGATGTAATCGATGTCGTACTGGACGCGCTTCTTCATCGAGCGCAGCTCCGGCGTCTCGCCACGCAACCCATGCACCTGCGCCCAGCCTGTGATTCCCGGCTTGACGTAGTGGCGGTGCATGTAGCGTTCGATCACCCGCTCGTAGTGGTTGTTGTGCTGGATCGCGTGCGGTCGCGGCCCCACCACCGACATGTTCCCACCCAGCACATTGAAGAACTGCGGCAGCTCGTCCAGGCTGCTGCGGCGCAGGAAGGCGCCAAACCGGGTGACGCGCGGATCACCCCGCGTTGCCTGGGTGATCCGCCCCTCCCCCTCCGCGTGCACACGCATGGAGCGGAACTTGAGCATCCAGAACTCTTTACCGCCAAGGCCATGACGTTTCTGCCGGAAAAGCACCGGCCCCGGTGAGCTCAGCTTCACGCCGATGGCCAGCACGGCAAACAGCGGCGCCAGAAGGATCACCGCAATGCCTGCCACAACGATGTCCTCAACCCGCTTGAACAGGCGGAAGCGATGATCCACCAGACCCTGGCGTACGCCGATCATCGGCACGTCACCCACCTGGTGTACGCCGGGATTCAACGCACCCAGCCCCGTGGTATCCGGAATCAGGCGCACCGGCACCGGAAATCGCTCGATCTGCTTGAGCATGTCCTTGATCGCGGCCGCGTGCCCCATCGGCATCGACACCCAGACCTGATCGAATTCACCGCGGTGCTGATCCATGTACTGCGGGACGTCTTCCAGTCGCCCCAGCCGGCACGGCGCGTCCCCACCGCGACGGGTGGCGATATCGCCCGCACTGGCGAAATAGCCGATGACGTCTTTGCCAAGCTCTGGTTTCCCACGCAGCAGACGGTGCAGCCTCAAGGCAGGCGCCCGCAGCCCGACCAGCAGGATCCGCTCATGATCCATCCCGCGTGAACGCAAGCGATGCAACTGCACTCTCAGCAATACGCGCAGTGCAGCCATGGAGCCCAGGCCAAAGGCATACCAGCCGATCAGCCAGGTAGAGGGGACCGCATCGGCAAGTCCGACCAGGACGACGTAGAGCGAGAACAACGCGAAGGTGGCAGACCACGCCAGCAGCAACAACCAGAGATCAGCGAGAAGTCCGCGCATCCGCCAGTTGCGATAAACCGGAGCCACCGAGAAGCAGATGACTGCGCTGAGGATCAATGCACCAAACACGATGCGCTGGGAGGAATCCGGGGCCCCTGCCCCAGACATCAGGATGTGGGAGAGCACTGCCATACCCGGCAGCAGCAACAGATCGCCCAGGCGCAACCCCAATTCGAGGGCGGCTCGGGCCTCGACGCGGCGGCGACCCGCCCGGGCCCGCTCTGCGGGAAGGTCTTCTACTGATCCATGTAGCAAAGCACTTCTCCAATACCTGCTCGACCGGACGCCGGAGCGTCCGCGGTCACGTGCATGGACTCCCCACCCAGCACGGAAATATCGAGGCTGCGTCAATTAAATGTGGAGGGATTGTGAAGGAAGTCCGAAGCAAAAGATAGGAACGTCAAGTCGGGGACTGACTGAAGTTATCGTCAGGAAGTTACGTAAGTCCCTAGAATTATTGTGAATTTCATATGTATCACAATGAGTCAATGTGCGTCATTTTGCGTCGAAATCATCCATCGACGTCCGGATCGCATGTCGGCAAATTGACAGTCTCGAGCTCACCCCACCCCGCACCGCACCAAAGCCCAGCAACCTCCCTCTGCTACCATCGGCGGTTCTGTTCATCGCGTCCCCCACCTGCCCGCGATGGCGCCAAACAACGTAACGAAACACAGGAGTCTGCATGTCTTCCGAGCTGCTCAAGTCCCTTGGCCTGGACGCGATCAACGCTGGCACGTACCTGGGCAACGGGGAGTGGTCGAGCGCGACCAGCGGTGAGCTGATCACCCCGGTCAACCCGACCACCGGCGAGCCGATCGCGCAGGTCCGCGCGACCACCGAGGCCGAGTACGAGACCGTCGTCGCTCGCGCCCAGGAAGCCTTCAAGATCTGGCGCACCACGCCGGCGCCGCGCCGCGGTGAAGCCGTGCGCCTGTGCGGCGAAGCACTGCGCAAGCACAAGGACGCCCTGGGCTCGCTGGTTGCGCTGGAAATGGGCAAGAGCAAGCCCGAAGGCGACGGCGAAGTGCAGGAGATGATCGACATCGCCGATTTCGCCGTGGGTCAGAGCCGCATGCTGTACGGCTACACCATGCATTCCGAGCGCCCCGGCCACCGCATGTACGAGCAGTACCACCCGCTGGGCCTGGTCGGCATCATCTCGGCCTTCAACTTCCCGGTCGCGGTATGGAGCTGGAACTCGTTCCTGGCCGCCATCTGCGGCGACGTGTGCATCTGGAAGCCGTCCAACAAGACGCCGCTGACCGCCATCGCCTCGCTGAAGATCTGCAACGACGCCCTGCGTGAAGCCGGCTTCCCGGACATCTTCTTCCTGATCAACGATGCCGGCACTGCGCTGTCGGAGAAGATGGTCGATGACCGCCGCGTGCCGCTGATCAGCTTCACCGGCTCGACCCAGGTTGGCCGCACCGTCAACGAAAAGGTTGCGCGCCGCCTCGGCCGCTGCCTGCTGGAGCTGGGTGGCAACAACGCCATCATCCTGGACGAAACCGCCGACCTGAAGCTGGCCGTGCCGGGCATCGTGTTCGGCGCGGTTGGTACCGCCGGCCAGCGCTGCACCACCACCCGCCGCCTGATCGTGCACCGCTCGATCTACGCCGACGTGCTGGCCACGCTGGTCAAGGCCTACAAGCAGGTGGAAGGCAAGATCGGCGACCCGACCGACGCCGCCAACCTGATGGGCCCGCTGAACAGCGATGGCGCCGTGCAGCAGTTCCTCGATGCGATCGCCCAGGCCAAGGCCGCCGGCGGCACCATCGAAACCGGTGGCACCCGCATCGACCGCGCCGGCAACTTCGTGCTGCCGGCGATCGTCTCCGGCCTGAAGAACAGCGACGCCGTGGTCCAGCATGAGACCTTCGCGCCGATCCTGTACGTGATGCCGTACGACAGCATCGACGAAGCCATCGACATGCAGAACGGCGTGCCGCAGGGCCTGTCGTCTTCGATCTTCACCCAGAATCTGAAGACTGCTGAGAAGTTCCTGTCGGCGGCCGGCAGCGACTGCGGCATCGCCAACATCAACATCGGCACGTCCGGTGCGGAGATCGGTGGTGCCTTCGGTGGCGAGAAGGACACCGGCGGTGGTCGCGAGTCCGGCTCGGATGCATGGAAGGTCTACATGCGCCGCCAGACCAACACCATCAACTATTCGGATTCGCTGCCGCTGGCGCAGGGCATCAAGTTCGACCTGTAACGCTATCTGTAGTGCCGGGCCATGCTCGGCAGGATGCGCCATGAACACCGCAGGTAATGCAGCCGAGCATGGCTCGGCTCTTCAGGCTGGGAAGCCGGTGATTGATTTCACCGGCCGCTGCGTGCTGGTCGCCGGCGGCAGCAAGGGCATTGGCCGTGAAATGGCGCTGGCGTTTGCCGGCGCCGGTGCGCAGGTCTCGGTCTGCGCTCGCGGCCAGGCCGGCCTGGATGCCCTGCGCGCCGATGCACGGGTGCAGGGCTTCGAACTGCACACGTTTTCCACCGATCTGGCCGATCCCCGCCAGATCCAGGCGTGGCTGCAGGCCGCCGCCGACGCGCTCGGCGGCATCGATGTGCTGGTCAACAACGCCACCGGCTACGGTATGGCCGACGACGAGGACGGCTGGGCCGCCAGCCTGCAGATCGACCTGATGGCGGCGGTTCGGGCCTCTCGCCTGGCCCTGCCCTGGCTGCGCGCGTCCAGTGACGCCTGCATCCTCAATCTGTCTTCGATTGCCGCGCAGCAGCCGCGTCCCGGTGGTGCGCCCTACGCCGCCGCCAAGGCCGCGCTGTCGCACTACACCACCTCGCAGGCGCTCGCGCTGGCCAAGGAACGGATCCGGGTCAATGCCATCGCACCGGGCTCGATCGAGTTCGATGACGGCCTCTGGGACCGCCGCCGCACCGAAGACCCGGCGCTGTACCACGGCACGCTGGCGAAGATTCCGTTCGGCCGCTTCGGCCACCCGCGCGAGATCGCCGATGCAGCCCTGTTCCTGTGCTCGCCGCTGGCGCGCTGGATCACCGGCCATGTGCTCAACGTGGATGGTGGCCAGGTGTTGATGGGCTGACACCGGCATACCGGTAGCTGCCAACCTTGGCTGGCATGCCTTTCGTCGACCAAGGTCGACGCCTACCGTGGCTGGCATGCCTTTCGTCGACCAAGGTCGACGCCTGCCTGGCTGGAATGCCTTTCGTCGACCAAGGTCGACGCCCACCATCGCATCCGCCGGGCATGGGATTGCCCGGGCAGAGGCACTATCATGTGCACACTGCCAAGGAGGACCCCGATGAGCGTGGCACCCCGACAGACAAGCGCCCTGGCCGTGGTCAGCCTGGTCATGGGCATCGCCAGCTGGACCGTCCTGCCCTTCGTGGCCAGCATCGTGGCCATCATCACCGGCCACATGGCCCGCGCCGAGATCCGCCGCCGCCCGCATGAACTGGAAGGCGATGGCCTGGCCGTCACCGGTCTGGTACTGGGCTGGGTGATGGTCGGCGCCGTGATCGCCGCCATCCTGGTCTTCATCCTGTTCTTCGGCGGCCTGGCCTGGCTCGCTGCGATGTCGAACTGACTGCCATGACCGCCTCCGACAGCACTGAACGCTTCAGCAGCCGCGTCGCCGATTACGTCCGCTACCGGCCCGATTACCCACCCGCGCTGCTGGAATGGCTGCACGGCCCGATGGGCGTCAGCCGCGAGGCGCTGGTCGCCGACATCGGCGCCGGGACCGGTATTTCCAGTCGCCTGTTCCTGGCCAGCGGCCATCCGGTAGTCGCGGTTGAACCCAACGCCGCCATGCGGGGCGCGGCCGAGGAATGGCTGGCACCGCAGTACCCGCAGTTCCGTGCGGTGGACGGCCGCGCCGAGGCCACCGGCCTGGACGACGCCAGCATCGATCTGGTCAGTGCCGCGCAGGCCTTCCACTGGTTCGACACCGTGGCGGTGCGCGCCGAGTGGCAGCGCATCCTGCGCCCGGGTGGCCTGGCCCTGATCTACTGGAATTCGCGCCTGCTCGATGCCAGTCCGTTCCTGGTCGGCTACGAACAGCTGCTGCTGGATTACGGCACCGACTACTCCGCCGTGGCCGAGCGCTACCAGGACGATGCCACCATGCAGGCCTGGTTCGGCCCCGGCCTGCGCGGCTTGGTAGAGCTGCCGAACGTACAGCATCTGGACTTCGATGCCCTGCGCGGGCGCCTGCTGTCCTCCTCCTATGCCCCGCAAGCCGGTCATCCGCGCCACGCGCCGATGATCGACGCTCTGCAGGACCTGTTCGCCGCCCACGCGGTCGACGGCCAGGTTGCTTTTGAATATCGAACCCGAGCCTTCCTCGGCACGCTGGACTGAACCGACGCATGTATTCGCTTGCCCGCCCCTTCCTGTTCTCGCTCGACGCCGAGCGCGCCCACGGCCTCGGCCTGTCCGCACTGGACCTGGCCTATCGCACCGGCACCACGCCGCTGCTGGCCGCACGCATCGCGCCGATGCCCAGCACGGTGTTCGGGCTGACCTTCCCCAATCCGGTCGGCCTGGCCGCCGGCCTGGACAAGAATGGCGAGCACATCGATGCGCTGTTCGCGCTGGGTTTCGGCTTCGTCGAAATCGGCACCATCACCCCGCGCCCGCAGGCCGGCAATCCGCAGCCGCGCCTGTTCCGCCTGCCGGAACACAACGCGATCATCAACCGCATGGGCTTCAACAATGCGGGCGTGGACGCGCTGGTGCGCAACGTCGAGCGCGCGCGCAACCGCCGCGGCCTGCTCGGCATCAACATCGGCAAGAACAAGGACACCCCGAACGAACAGGCCGTGGACGATTACATCGCCTGCCTGGACAAGGTGTACCCGCTGGCCGACTACATCACTGTCAACATTTCCTCGCCCAACACCGCCGGCCTGCGTGAACTGCAGGAAGAAACCGCGCTGCGCCAGCTGGTCAGCCAGTTGCGCGACCGCCAGGAAGATCTCGCGGCCCGCCACGGCCGCCGCGTACCGATGCTGGTCAAGGTGGCACCCGACCTGAGCGAGCGCGACATCGATGCCGCTGCCCGCGTGCTGGGCGAACTGCAGGTGGACGGCGTGATCGCCACCAACACCACCATCGACCACAGCAAGGTGGCCGGCGACCCGCTGGCCAACGAGGCCGGCGGCCTGTCCGGCGCGCCGGTGCTGGAGCAGTCCACCCTGGTACTGCGCCGCCTGCGTTCGCGCCTGCCCGAGTCGGTGCCGTTGATCGGTGTTGGCGGCATCCTGTCCGGTGCCGACGCCGTGGCCAAGATGGCTGCTGGTGCGGCGCTGGTGCAGTGCTACAGCGGCCTGATCTTCCGCGGCCCGGCCCTCGTCTCCGAATGCGTGGAGGCGATCCGTCGCCGCCGCGAAGCGCCGAGCCGCGGCGCGGTGGCCCCACTGTGAGCACACCCATGGATACCGTCGACGGCAACGCCCCGCTGCGCTGGACGCTCACCCGCAATGCGCCGCTGCAGGCCCTGAACACCTTCCATGTGCAGGCCAGCGCCGCTCAGCTGCTGGAACTGCACGACCCCACGCTGCTGCCGGAAGTGCTGGCATTGCCCGAAGTGGCCAGCGGCCCGCTGCTGGTGCTGGGTGCCGGCAGCAATGTGCTGATCGCCGAGGACCTCCCGGGCACCGTGCTGGTGTTCGGCAACCGTGACATCAGCTTCCTCGAGCATCGCGCCGACCATGCCGTGATCCGCGCCGGTGCCGGTGTGCCGTGGCACGGCCTGGTGATGTGGTCGCTGCAGGAAGGCCTGTCCGGCCTGGAGAACCTGGCCCTGATTCCCGGCACCGCCGGTGCCGCGCCGATCCAGAACATCGGCGCCTACGGCGCGCAGGTCGGCGAGTTCATCCAGGCCGTCGAAGCCTGGGACTGCCAGGAACAGGCCTGGGTGCGGCTGGACAACGAACAGTGTGGCTTCGCCTACCGCGACAGCGTGTTCAAGCAACAGATGGACCGCTATCTGATCACCGCCATCGAACTGAAGCTGCCACTGCTGCATGACCTGCGCATGGACTACGCCGGCATCCGCGAGGAACTGCAGGCGCAGGGTGTGGAATTGCCCAGTGCGGTGGACGTGGCCAATGCGGTGATCGCGATCCGCCGCCGCAAGCTGCCCGACCCGGATGTACTGGGCAACGCCGGCAGCTTCTTCAAGAACCCGGTGCTGCCGCTGGAACAGGTCGACGTACTGCTGCAGCACTTCCCCGAGCTGCCGGTGTTCCCGTCCGACCAGGACGGCAAGCGCAAGGTCTCGGCGGCATGGATGATCGAGTCCTGCGGCTGGAAGGGCTTCCGCGAAGGCGATGCTGGCGTGGCGCCGAGCCACGCACTGGTGCTGGTCAACCACGGCAACGCCACCGGCGCTGAACTGCTGGCGCTGGCGCGACGCATCTCTGCTTCCGTGCTGGAGAAGTTCGGCGTGCCAATCGAACCGGAGCCCCGCCTGCTCGGCGCACAGTGGTGAACACCCCCGCCCTCTCCCCCAGCGCCACCCCGATGCGGGCGGCGCTGCTGATGCTCGGCAGCACGATGGCATTCGGCCTGATGGCGGTGGCGATCCGCTATGCCACGCGCTACGTGCCCACCCAGGAAGTGGCGTTCTTCCGCAACGCCTTCGGCCTGCTGGCGTTGCTGCCGATGCTGCTGCGGCCAGGCCACGCGCCGCTGAAAACCCAGCAGCTGCCGCGCTACTTCGTGCGCAGTGCGATCGGCCTGGGTTCGATGCTGTGCGCCTTCTGGGCATTGGGCCATTTGCCGTTGGCGCAGGCGGTCTCGCTTTCGTACTCCACCCCTCTGTTCGTCACCATTGCCGCCGTGCTGTGGCTGGGCGAGACCGTGCGCGTGCGTCGCTGGGCGGCGGTGGTTGTCGGCTTCATCGGCGTGCTGGTGATCGTGCGCCCCGGCACCGCCGGATTCACCGCTGGCAGTCTGGTCGCGGTGGCCGCCGCCGTGCTGAGTTCGCTGGTGGCGATCCAGATCAAGCAGCTCACCCGCATCGACAGTGCCGATACCGTAGTGCTCTACACCTACGTGTTCTGGGTGCCATTGTCGTTGGTGCCGGCCGTGTTCGTGTGGGTCTGGCCCACCGGCCTGGCGTGGCTGTGGCTGCTGGCCACCGGCGTGCTCGGCACCATCGGCCAGCTGCTGTGGACGCGTGCGCTGCGCCTGGGTG
The DNA here is from genome assembly GCF_056481585.1 of Stenotrophomonas sp. 86428_Sma. Taxonomy (NCBI): domain Bacteria; kingdom Pseudomonadati; phylum Pseudomonadota; class Gammaproteobacteria; order Lysobacterales; family Lysobacteraceae; genus Stenotrophomonas; species Stenotrophomonas sp. 86428_Sma. Next base: position 2,080,583 of record NZ_CM151156.1, on the reverse strand, counting down.
AAGTCTCGGCACTGACCCCGATCAGCTTCCTGCAGCTGCCGCTAGTGACGCTGTTTGGCTGGCTGCTGTTCAACGAAAGCGTGGACCGCTGGACGATCATCGGCGCCGGCATCATCCTTGCCGCCAACGCCTACATCGCCCATCGCGAGGCCGTGCTGTCGCGCCGCGCAGCGAGCGCTGCGGCCTCGTCGGCAGCCAAGCCGGCCGAGTAGATCCGCGCCATGCGCGGATGATCCCTGCCCGCCTGATCAACGATGGCGGCACAAAGAGCAGCCGAGCGCAACTGTAGAGTCGAGCCATGCTCGACTCATCGCGCGCAGCGCGACGCCTCATCGATGGCAGGTGACGTGCGTTTACAGCGCCCGATACACCCGCTCCGCCGCATCGAACACATTGCCCGGTGCGAACTGCTCACCCAGGTAATGCAGCGACTGCCGGCGCAGTTGCGGCGAACGCTCCTCACCATCGCTGCCCAGCAGCACCTGCTGGAACTCGATCAGATCCTGCAGGATGCGCCAGTGCCGGTACCAGGCGATCCAGCGCGGATCGCCGCGGTCGCTGCCGTAGCCGTCCTCGAAGCCCAGCGGATTCTCGCGCCCCCAGCGCCCGCCAACCGCCGCACCGATGAACATCAGGTCGCGCTCGCGCGGTGCCAGCGACAGGCCATCCCAATCGATCAGGTGCAGCCCTCCGTCATTGCCCATCAGCAGGTTGCCGGCATGCAGATCGGTGTGGCACAGATGCAGGTCTACCGGCACGTCCTGCAAGGCCGCGAGCAGTTCCCGTGCCTGTGAATGCAGCGCCGCGATGCGTGCATGCTGCTGGTCCCATACCGAAACGAATGCGCGGCCCAGCCCGTCCTTCGCGGCCGCCAGGCCCTCGCCGGCCAACCACTGCCCGACGGTCTCCAGCGCCGCGGTTTCCAGCCGGACGATCGGCAGCGCCTGCTGCAGTTCCGCCGGCAGCTGCGCACCGTGCAGGCGCCGCAGTACCTCACCCAGCCGTTTCCACTGGGTGCGGCTCAACGCTGCCTCGAACCCGGACTGGCCTTCCACATAAGGGAACAGGGTGAACTGCAATCCCCAACGCTGCACCGACGCACCACCGGTCAGTGCCGGCCACGGCGCGACGATCTCATCGATACCCAACGTGCCGCGCATCCAGTGCAGGCTGTCCCACACCGATGGGTCGACCTGGTAGGTGCGGCATTTCAACCACCACTGCCCGTGCCGCGCATCGACGCGATACACGCTGGCATTGGCGTCGGCGCCCACCGGGCGTGGCACCACGGCGGTCGGGGTGATGCCATAGGATTGTTGCAGGACTTCGCCGAGATGCTGCGCCGAAGCGAATGACATGGATGCAAGCGGAAAGTGTTACCTGCCGCCACTATCGCAGATGCGCTCGCCACGACACAGACATGTCCGTCACAACATCGCGTCGGCACGACCAGAGAACTAGCCTGCAATACGGCGCATCACCGCCTCCAGTGGACCGCGCGCGAACTGCCATGACCACAGCCACGCCGCAGCGGTCGCCAGCATCAGGAACAGCAGCGCCCACAACAGCACCGACGCGAGCGAGGCACGGCCATCAAGCAGGCCCAGGCTTTCCAGCGTGCCCATGCCCAGCAGGATGTGACCCACGTACAGGGTCAGGGTCATGCGCCCGGCCGCGGTGAACGGCTCCAGCCAGTCGCCCGGGCGTACACGCGTCAGCCACAGGCAGGCGGCGATGACACTGCAGGCCGCACCCGCACCAGTAAGCACGTAGGCGGGTCCCGGCGGCATCGGCTGCGTTCCCAGCCACGCCTGCCAGAGCGTTCCCTGTGCGAGCTGCTGCACGCCATGTCCAGCCGCGATCAGCAACAGGCCCAGCACCAGCAATGCATGCTGCACCCGAGGCTGCGACAACTGAAGGCGCGCCAGCAGCATGCCCAGCAGGAAGAAGCACAGCCACGGCATCAACGGGTGGAAGCCATTGAACAGCAGGTTGCGGGCCGCGCCCGGCCATTGCCACAGACCGGCGTATTCCAGCGTCTGCCAGTTCCATCCCTGGCTGTAATCCCAATGCAGCAACGCCCAGAACGAACAGGCCGCCAGGCCCACGATGCTGGCCAGCAACACCCGCGGCGAGGCACGCAGCCACAGCACTGCCAACGCGAAATACACCGCGTAGTAGTGCAGGATATCGGCCGGGAACAGGGTCAGGTTGAGCAGGCCCAGCACCATCAGGAACAGCGCGCGCCTCCAGGTCTGCACGCTGGCCGGCCACCACCCTTGCCGCTGCGTGGCCAACACCAGGCCCAAGCCAGCCAGCGTAACGAACGTCGCCGAAGCCTTGCCTTCCAGCAGATGGAAGAACCCTGCCAGCCAACCCTCACCCTCTGCCGGCACGGCCATCGCCAGACGGAAATTCACCAGCACCATGCCGGCCAGTGCCAGGTAACGCGCCAGGTCCAGCCCGTGCAACCGCCGGTCAGCAGCATTCATGCGCGTGCGCCCAGCAGCAGCGCGAGCAGGCCAAGATCCAGCGATGCCTCATTGGTGCCATCGGCTTCGCCCAGCCCCCGACGCAGTGCGTCGCTTTCGATGGCATCCAGCAGCACCTGCGCCTGCAGTGCCGGCGCCAGTACGGGACGCCGACGTTCGCGCTGTGCCATCTGCTGCAGGGCTTCGGCCAGCGTCGCCTGCAATTGCCTGCGATTGGCCGCGAAGGCCTCGGCGACGGCCGGATTGCGTGCACTCTCGGCCAGCACCTCCACTGCAAGTGTTGCCCACTCCGGCTGCCGGCACAGCGCATGGAAGTCCTGCAGGAAGGCCATCACCTGTGTGCGTTCGCCATCGGACGCGGCCAGTCGCTGCAGCAACGGTGCCAGCTCTTCGCTCTCGGCCACCGCCACCGCCAGGATGATCGCTTCCTTGCCCGGGAAGTGGTTGTAGAGATTGCCCAGGCTGACACTGGCCGCCTGTGCGATGTCACGCATGCTGGTCTGGTGGAATCCCTTCGCGAGGAAGCACTGCAGGGCGGCCTGCAGGATCTGCGCGATGCGTTGCTCGTTGCGGTCGGCTCGGTTCATGGTGCGAATAGTGAACGAACGTTCGTCCAATTAGAAGCTGGCGATCCGGCCAACGCCGGGCTCCGTTCAGCCAGCCTTGACCTCAACTGCGGTTGAGGCCCGATGCTGCGCGGCCTGTCCCACGCTCAACCCGGAGTTCCTGCATGCCACGGATGATCACCACCCTGCTCGACAGCCGCGTGCTGTGGCTCCTCGCGCGGCTGTTGCTGGCCGTGGTGTTCCTGTCCTCGGGCCTGGCCAAGCTGCTGGCGTGGGACAACAGCGTGGCCGAAATGCAGGCCGCCGGATTGCAACCACCTGTGCTGTTCAACATCGCCAGCGCCGTGGTGCTGCTGGGCGGCGCACTGTGCCTGCTGCTCGATCGCCTGCTCTGGCTGGGCAGCGGCGCGCTGGCGGTGTTCATGCTGCTGACCATCGTCATCGTGCATACCTTCTGGAACAAGCACGGCGCCGAACAGCAGCTGGCCCTGTTCTTCGCGCTGGAACACCTGAGCGTGGTCGGTGGCCTGATCTGCGCGGCCATCGCCAGCCATGCGCGGGCTCAGAAGAACTCGTCGAGCAACCGGTAGAACGCCAGCCGGCGCTCGTCGGCCACCGCACCGTAGCGTTGGAACAACGGCGCGACCCAACGCGTGTCGCCGAAGTTGTGGACCAGGCTGCGCGCGGCCAGCGCCAGATCCTGGTAGCGGTCGGCCACACCCAGCCGGCCACAGTCGATGAAACCACTGAAGCGGCCCTCGACCACCATCAGATTCGGCAGGCACGCATCGCCATGGCTGACCACCAGGTCTTCATGGTCGGGCCGGGTGCTGCACAGTTCGGCGAAGACCTGCTGCGGACTCTGCCCCAGGCGTTCGTCATCGAAATCATCGGCATCCACCAGGCCCGCTTCAACGCGGGCCTGCGCAACCTGCACGCGCGACGCCAGTCGCTGGTCGAACGGACAGGCTGCCACCGGCAACGCATGCAGCCCGCGTAGCGCGTCGGCCAGCAGCTCCACCAGCTGCTGCGGCGCGAGCTCCGGCGACGAGGCCAGGTCGCGGCCAGGCAGTGCGCTCATCAGCAACCAGCGCCGGCCCGCCTCTTCGGCAGTGGCAATCACCGTTGGCACCGGTTGTTCCTGTGCCTGCAGCCAACGCAGGCGCGCGATCTCATCGCCCAGCTCACTGAAGGCGTCGATCACTTCCGACTTCAGGAAGGCATCGGCCTGGCCCGGCCGATGCACGCGGGCAACATCCGCACGCGACACACCGATCGATTGCCGCTCGATGCGTGCATCGGCCAATGCGTCCTGCCAAGCCCACGGCAGCGGCATGTCATCAGTGATGGATTCGGGTGCTTCCATGCCGAGGTGTTCCTGTTGCCGGTGACCCCACGGATTCTCGCTCATCCTGCATGGACCGCAGCCAACAACAACGCGGAAAGGTACATGCCCAGGCCGAACACACTGTGCGCCACCAGGCTGCGCAGGCGCGCCTTGCCCGGCGCCGGGGTCTTTGAAGCGGCAATGCCCGCGCCCATGCCCGGCTGCAGGATGAGGAACGGTGCAGCGACGCTGAGGATGCCGAAGGCCAGCGCCGGCCCCAGTGTCGGCGCCTGCACCCAACCGTTCCCCACCACGGCCAGCAGCAACGCGGCGAAGACCACACCGATCACGTAATGCGCGGTCCAGCCCAGCGCGCGCTCGCCACTGACCGCTGCCGAGCGGCCGATGCCATCGTGGCGGAAGCGCCCGCGCGGCAGATGCCCCAGCCAGCGGCCCACCATCGCGAAATCCAGCGAGGGAATGCCGAGCAGCCGCCGCTGCACCAGCGCCCACAGGTCCATCACAGCGGTCGCTCCCACGCCGACTACCACCGCATCCATCAAGAATGTCGCCAAGCCAGCCATATCGCGCACCTTCCATTATTTGCTTGAATGATAGAGCGATGCTAGCGTACGCCGCATGAACGCTGCAACAGAGCCACCGCTCTCACCGCTGGAAGCCTTGGCCGAGATCGCCCGCACGCTCGGCCATGCCCATCGCCTGGCCCTGCTGGAGCACATCGCCCAGGGCGAGCGCGCCGTGGAACGCCTGGCCGAACTGACCGGGTTGTCGGTGGCCAACACCTCCCAGCATCTGCAGCAGCTGCGCCGTGCCGGCCTGGTTCAGACCCGACGCGATGGCAAGCGCATCCTCTACCGCAGTGGTGAGGGTCCGCTGGGCAACCTGCTGGCCGCGCTGCGCGACTACGCCGACCACCAGCGCAGCGAGATGCACGGCGTGATCCACGACAGCCTGCAGCGCCGCGATGCTCTGGAAGGCCTGACTGTCGAGCAGTTGCTGGAACAACGCAGCAGCGTGGTGCTGCTGGATGTGCGGCCGCGTGAGGAATTCGATCTGGGGCACCTGCCCGGCGCGCTGAACATTCCCGTTACGGAACTGCGTGCACGGATGGACGAACTGCCGCGTGCCGTCCACATTGTCGCGTACTGCCGCGGTCCCTACTGCGTGCTGTCCAACGATGCGGTGGCGATGCTGCGCGAGGCCGGACTGACCGCGCAGCGGCTCGCCGCCGGTTACCCCGAATGGAAGGCCGCCGGCCTGCAGGTGGACCTGCCCCGGCACTGAGCGAGACACCGGTCATGGATGATGTGTTTGCCCCGTTGATCGATGCGACCTGGCGCAGCGTGTTCTCCGGGCAGCGCATGCTGCAGGATGATCCACTGCTGCAGTTGGCGTGCAGCGATGATTTCGATGAGGGCGAGGACGGCATGCTGCTGCAGCCGGTCGTGGGCCCCGCGCGCGCACTGCTGCGCCCGGCCCTGGCCGCTCGCCTGCAACTGCACGCGCAACCGCACTGGACGCTCCCGCAGCTGCAACTGCGCCTGCAGCAGCTCGGCCAGCGCACGCATGGCGCGGATCGCGTCTTCTACTTCCCCGCCGCAGAACTTGCGGCCCTGGCCGAGCGCCCTGCACCGCCATATATCCGCCGTCTCGACCCGGCCGACGCAGCCGCGTTCAACGGTTTCCAGGCCAGCGCGAGCGAGGAGGATCTGGATGCCGCCTGGGTCGAGCTGGACCACTGGCAGGTGTTCGGCGCCTTCGATGGCGAGCGGCTGGTTGCCGCGGGAAGCATGTACCCGTGGAGCCTGGATCCGGCCCTGGCCGACATGGGCGTGCTGACCCTGCCCGAGGCCCGCGGTCGCGGGCACGCGCGCCAGCTGGTACGCGCCATGGCCGTGTCCGCACAGACGGCCGGGCTGCAGCCGCAGTACCGTTGCCAGCTCGACAACACCGCCTCGATCATTACCGCCGAACGCAGCGGCCTGCGTGCGTTCGCCGATTGGGACACCGTTCTGGCGGTCGACTGAGGCCGCCGCAGTACAACAAGGAAGCAACATGAAATTGATGGTCATCGGCGCCAGCAGGGGCCTCGGTCGGGCGTTCGTGGAAGGCCTGTGCAGTGCAGGCGACACCGTCATCGGCGTTTCACGCAACCGACCGCGCGATATTGAATGCCCCGAGGGCGTCACCCTGCAGTGGATCGAAGCCGATCTGTCCCAGCCGACCGTGGCTGCCGACCACATCGCAGCACAGGCACCTGCCGATCTGGATGTGCTGATCCACAACCTGGGCATCTGGGAACAGACCGCCTTCAGCGACGAGTACGCCTTCCTCGACGAAAGCGATGCCGCGCTCACCCAACTGGTCGACGTCAACATCACCGCCACCCTGGTGCTGCTGCAGCGCCTGCTGCCGCGGGTGCTGGGCGCGCCACGCCCGCAGCTGGTGCTGACCGGCTCGACCTCGGCACTGCCACGCAGCGGCCGCCCGGAAGTGGCGTTCGGCGCATCCAAGTTCGCGCTCAACGGCATCGCCGATGCACTGCGCGAGGGCTTCCGCGATCGCCGCCTGGCGGTGACCAGCCTGCAGCTGGGCTACCTCAACACCGACGATGCACTGTCGGTGCCGGTGGCAGAGGCTGCAGCGCGCGGCGACGGCGAGCTGGTGCCGGTGCACGACGTCGTTGCGGTGGTGCGCGCGTTGCTGCAGCTGTCACCGTCCGGCTTCGTGCGCGAACTGGTGCTGCCGGCCATCGCGGACCCGCGCTACTGACTGCAGAGACCTTGGTCGGGCCCTTGGTGGCCGCGTAGGCGCCTGTGGTTTACCCTGCTCGTCACTGGCCGTCGGTCACAGGCGGGAACCTGCTATGGATGCGCTTTCACGGGTCTCGGCCCAGGTCCTGGACAGCGCCCTGCCCAGCCTGCCGCTGTACCTGCTGCAGGCCACGGCGGTGATCGGCATGATCGGCGTGCTGCTGATCGCCACCCGTCGCGCCGGGCACGCCATTGAAGGACGGCGCCTGTATGTCGGCGTAGCGCTGGGCCTGATCTACCTGTTCAATTCCTGGTTCGTGGCCCGTTACACCCAGGGTGTGGTCAAGCTGCACCTCGGCTTCGACATCCTGCTGGTCAGTGGCCTGCTGGGTGGTTGGCGCGGCGGCCTGACCTGCCTGGCCGCCAGCCTGCTGGCGCGCTACCAGTTTGCCGGCACCCAGTATTTCCTGCCGGCCGGCCTCGAGGCCACGCTGCAGATGCTGGCCGGCGTCTGGCTGCGCAGGCGCCTGCACCCGCGCATGCTCAATGAGCTCTCGCTGCGCGTGATCCTGCAGGCCTGGGGCGTGCGTATCGCCGTCACTGCGTTGGGCCTGGCACTGGGCGTCGCAATCATCGGCGCCAATCAGCTGCCCGTGGAGGAGTTGGCAATCCAGCGGCTGCTGGCACTGCCACTATCGCTGCTGATGCTCGGCGCGGTGTTCGCGCTGGTCTACAACGATGCGCAGATCGATGCACAGCGTCAGCGCGAACAGGCCTGGCTGCGCATCGATCCGATCAGTGGCCTGCCCAACATGCGTGCACTTGGCGAACGCCTGCAGCATTACTGGCGCGACAACGACGGCATCGGCAAGGCCTGCCTGATCGTGGCCGAGATGGGCAACCTGCGCGATCTGCGCCTGCGCTACGGGCCGCTGCAGGACAACGGCCTGTGGCAGCGCGACAGCACCGACGAGGTGCATCGGCTGCTGCCCTCGCTGCCAGCCGGGCAGCTGGAGATCTACCAGTTCGGCGATGCCGCGCTGGCGATCCTGGTGCGCGACCTGACCTTGTTCGAACTGCGCACGCAGCCGCAGATCACCGAGCTGGCCAGCAACCTGGCCGATCGGGTCGGCCGCGATTGGCCCGGCTTCCGGCCGCTGTTCCGCTGTGCGGTGGTCGAACTGAAGCCCCCCGCCGATGCCGACGAAGGACATCTTCCGTTCCGCGCGATCACCGTGGCGCTGAGTGCGATCGAATCCGGCGTCGTGTTCTTCGACGACCCGATCCAGCGCGACAGCGAGATCGACGCCCTGATCGAAGTCGCCCTCGAACGCTGGCTGCAGCAGGGAGATGCCCCCCTGTGCTACCAGCCCAAGCATCGTCTGCAGGATCGCCAGCTGGTCGGCGCCGAAGCACTGCTGCGCATGCGCGACGGCGAGGGCCGGCTGATCGCGCCGATGCGGGTGATCTCGCTGCTGCGCCGGCAGGGGCGGTTGGCTGAACTGGAATGGGCCACGCTGCAGTCGGCCATCCACTTCCTGCAGCAGTGCCGACGCGATGGCTCGCAGCTGAAGATCGCCGTGAACGTTTCGGCCGAGTCACTGCGCCTGCCCGACTTCGGCCTGCGCCTGCAGGAATTGCTGGCACTGCACGATGTGCCCGGCGTGATGCTGCGCCTGGAGATCGTCGAATGGACCGAGATCGTCGAACGCGACGTGGTCGATGCCAACATCGCACAGCTGCTGGCGGCGGAGGTCACGCTGTCACTGGATGATTTCGGTGCCGGCTATTCAACCCTGATCCTGCTCTCGCAGCTGGCCATTGCCGAGGTCAAGATCGAGCAGGCGTTGATTGCCACCCTGTCCGATGCCAAGTCGCAGTCGATCGTGCGTTTCATCGTCGAAGTCGCGCACCGCTGCGGCGCCATCGTGGTGGCCGAGGGTACCGAAACCCTCGCGCAGGAACAGCAACTGCGCGCACTGGGTGTGGATGTCGGCCAGGGCTATCTGTACTCGGCGGCGCTGCCGGCCGACGAGTTCCGCCGCTTCGCCGCCAGCTAGACCGCGTAGTAACCCAGGAACATCGCCACCGCCGATTCGGCCACGCGTGCGCGCTCCTGTTCGTTCAACGGCGCCTGCCCCATCGTCACCTGTGGCCAGAATGCAAAGCTCTTCACCAGCCCGTGCAGCTGGTGGCCGGCGAACTCCGGATCGACCTGGCGCAGCCGGCCATCGGCGATTGCCGCACGGATCCACGCACTCTCACCGCTTTCCTTCTCGCCCATGCGGCAGACGATGGCCTGCGCACGTTCCGGCGAATGGATGATCTCGGCCATCGCCACCCGCGCCAGGTCGATGAAGTTGGCATCACTGAGCAGCTCCAGCTTCTGCCCCAGCAGCTGCATCAGCTGCGCCTGCAGCGGCTGGTCGGCGCGGTACGGCAGTGCGTCGCTGGCCACGCTGCGCTCCCACAGCTCCTCCAGGATCATCGAGAACAACGCTTCCTTGCTCGGGAAGTGGTTGTAGACGGTGCGCTTGGAGACCCCGGCCACCTCGGCGATGCGGTCCATGCTGGTCGCCTCGTACCCCGACGCACGGAACTCCTCCACCGCCGAGCGCACGATGGCGTCGCGTTTGCGGTCAGTCAGGCGTTGCGGGGCACGGGGCATGGCGGAAACCAGATAACTGAACGGATGCGCACATTTTACACCGCGCAGTGTACTTTTGAAAAACACGAAACTACACTGTGCAGTGTACCCAGCGGACGTCACCCATGAAGCGCCTGCTCCTTGTCCTTTTGCTTGGAATCCTCGCCGTGACCGCCTACACCTTCTGCAAGTCCTGGTCCCTCCCCGACTTCCCCGATTCGCCGCAGTACCGCGCCGGCAAGTTCCGCAATGCCCTGCCGCGTCCGGCGATGGGCCTGCGCGATGGCGCGGAGATCTGGTGGACGTTCCTGTTCAACAAGCCCAAGGGCACCGTGCCCGCCCACCCCATTCCGGTGCTGCCGCTGGACCGTGCAACCCTGGACGCCGCGCCTGATCGCAGCCTGTTCCGGCTCGGGCATTCCACGATCCTGCTGAAGCTGCGTGGCCAATACTGGCTGACCGATCCGGTGTTCTCCGAGCGCGCTTCGCCGGTACAGTGGCTGGGCCCGGCGCGCTTCCACGCACCGCCGATCAGCATCGACGAACTGCCGCCGATCGCCGGCGTGACCCTCTCGCACAACCATTACGACCACCTGGACCATGCCGCAGTGATGCAGCTGGCCGGCAAGACCGCGCGCTTCATCGCACCGCTGGGTGTGGGCGACCAGTTGATTGCGTGGGGCGTGGACGCCAGCAAGGTCGAACAGCTGGACTGGTGGCAATCGACCGAGGCCAGTGGCCTGCGCCTGACCGCCACCCCGGGCCAGCATTTCTCCGGCCGCGGTCTGGGCGACAGCGATCGCAGCCTGTGGGCGTCATGGGTGATCCAGGACGGCGACTTCCGCATCTTCTTCAGCGGCGACACCGGCTACTTCGACGGCTTCAAGGCCATCGGTGAGAAGTACGGCCCGTTCGACCTGACCATGATCGAAACCGGTGCCTACGACCCGCGCTGGGCCTTCGTGCACATGCAGCCCGAGCAGACCCTGCAGGCGCACCTGGACCTGCGCGGCAAGTGGCTGCTGCCGATCCACAACGGCACCTTCGATCTGGCGCTGCACGCATGGCAACAGCCGTTCGAGCGCATCACTGCATTGGCTGGCGCAAAGAACGTGCCGGTGGCCACGCCGATGATGGGCGAAGCACTGGACATGCAGGCGCCGCAGGCGGGTACGCGCTGGTGGGAGACGGTGGAGCTGTAATGGGGGATGCCGCTTGACCTGCCGGAAGCCATGTAGAGCCGAGCCATGCTCGGCTGCGCCTACCCGAACGGCAGCCGAGCGTAGGCTCGGCTCTACGCAGAAACGGCCTGCGCCGCTGCAGTGCGTCATGTAACCGATTACATCCCTTGCTAGCGTAGCGCTCGCCCGATTCCGGTCGAACCTGCGAGGCTGTCCGTAATGACGTTGCGCGCCGAACGCTCCAAGGTCTCCCGCCCACCTGCCCGATGGCGACCTGCCGCCACTCTGATGCTCGCCGTCCTGGCATCCTCCGCGCAGGCACAGACATTGCCACCACGCAGCCAATGGCAGGCCAGCGCCTCCTCGCAGCAGGTTCCGGCGATGGCGATCAGCCATCTGATCGACGGCGACCCCAAGACCGTCACCGGCGGTGCCTTCAGTCCGGGCCACTGGTTCCAGATCGACCTCGGCGCGCCAACAATGCTGGCCGGCGCACGCCTCACCTGGGATGTCTCCAACCCGGAAGGCTATTCGCTGCAGACCTCGCTGGACGGCACACAGTGGCAGACCGCGTACACCATGGCCGATTCGCTGGGCGACGTGGAAACGCTGTACTTCGCGCCACGCCAGGCGCGCTACCTGCGGTTGGCCAGCCCGCAGCGCACCTCCGATTGGGGCGTGTCGATTTTCGAGATGGAGCCGCTGGACAGCACGCTCAGCGCACGCATCAGCGGTGTCGATGCAACGCAGGCGGCGGCGCTCTGGCAAGGCGGTGGCACCGTCGCGGTTCCAGCCGGAAAAGGTGGATCCCATACGCTCGAGATCATGCTGCCTCGCACCCAGTCCACGGCCGGTCTCGCGGTCGACTGGGCCGATGGCGGGCGCGGCGCCGCCCGCTTGCAGGCGCAGGACGCACAGGGCCGATGGCAGGACCTCGCACACGATGCACAGGCGGCCAGCCATCGGCAGAGTTGGCTGGCTGCTGACACGGCACACCCTCTACGTGCATTCCGCCTGAGCGTGGACGGCGCTGCCCCGCAGATCGCGCGCCTGCGCCTGCTTGGCCCGAAAGCCGTGATGACGCCGATGAAGCGCTACCAGATTGCCGCCAGCGGTGCGCAACGTGCCTTGTTCCCCGCCTCGCTGCAGATGCAGCAGACCTACTGGACCGCCGTGGGTGTGCACGCGGGTCGGCAGAAGTCGATATTCGACGAGTACGGCAACATCGAGGCCTTCAAGGGCGCACCGCTGGTGCAGCCGATCTGGCGCAATGCCGATGGCAGCGCAGCCGGTGCCGCCGGGCAGAAGGTGCAGCACGCACTGCGCGACGGCTGGAAGCCAATCCCCTCCGCCACCTGGTCACCGCAACCCGGGCTGGAGCTGCGCAGTGAGGTGTTCGCCATCGAGCGCGATGGCCAGCCGGTGACCTTTCTCCGCCATCGACTGCACAACACCGGCACCACCGCGATCGACGGCACGCTGACCCTGGCGGTACGACCGATGCAGATGAACCCTCCATGGCAGAACGGTGGGCTGTCGCCGATCCGCGAGGTCGCCGTCGAAGCCAACACGGTGCGCGTGAACGGCCGCACGCTGCTGCGCTCGCTCACGCCGGTGGCTGCGTCCGGCGTTGCGCCGTTCGGGAAGGACGGCGCAACGGAGATCACCGCGGACATCGCTGCCGGCGAACTGCCTTCCTCGCAGCAGGCACGTGACGAGCAAGGACTGGCCGCAGCCGCATTGAGCTACCGGATCCGCCTCGCGCCCGGTGCCAGCGATGCGGTGGTCGTGGCGTTCCCACTCGGTACCGCCGCTGCCGATGCCAATGGCGTGCTGCCCGAGGCGCCTGCGCTTGACCTGTCCACGCTGCCCCGTGATGCCAATGCGGCGTTCGAGACGCTGGCCACGCAGGCGTCCGCAGATTGGCAGGCGCGGCTGGGCCAGGTCGGCCTGCGCCTGCCCGATCCCTCGCTGGTCGACATGCTGCGCGCGCAGGCTGCCTACATGCTGATCAACCAGACCGGCCCGGCCATGCAGCCCGGCCCGCGCAACTACAACCGCTCCTTCATCCGCGATGGCATGGCCACCTCGGCGGTGCTGCTGCGCATGGGCGAAGCCAAGGTCGCGCGCGACTACCTGGCGTGGTACAGCCAGCACGGCGTGCACGGCAGCGGACTGGTCTCGCCGATCCTCAACGACGATGGCAGTGTCAACACCGGCTTCGGATCGGATATCGAGTACGACAGCCAAGGCCAGTACGTGACGCTGGTGGCCGATGTCGCACGCCTGGATGGTGGGCCCGAGTCGGTGCGTGACTACCTGCCGAAAGTGAAGGCGGCGCTGCGCTTCCTGCAGCAGCTGCGCGAGCGCACGCTGGTAGCGGGTTACATGGCTGACCAGCCAGCGCCGGAGCGCTTCGCGGGCATTCTTGCGCCGTCGATCAGCCACGAGGGCTACCCTTCGCCCACCCACAGCTATTGGGATGACTACTGGGGCCTGAAGGGCTGGCACGACGGTGCGTGGCTGGCAGAGGCACTTGGCGACCATGAAACCGCCCGTTGGGCGCGCGAACAGTACAAGCTGCTGTACGACGCATTGCATGCCTCGATCCGCGCCACGATGGCGTGGAAGGGCATCGACTTCATCCCGTCCTCGGCGGATCTGGGTGATGGTGATCCCACCGGCGTATCCATCGCGCTGGATCCCACCGGCGCGCAGAGCGTGCTCCCGGCCGAGGCGCTGCGCACCACCTTCTCCCGCTATCTGGACGATGTGCGCAAGCGCAACCAGCCCGGGGCGCTGTATGCCTACACCCCGTACGAGATCCGCAACGTGCTGAGCTATGTGCACCTGGGCCAGCCGCAGGCGGCCGACGAGCTGCTACAGGGGCTGCTGCATGATCGGCGCCCGCTTGAGTGGCAGGTGCTGGCCGAGGTCGTGCATTCGCGGCTGCGCTTCCCGCGCTATCTGGGCGACATGCCGCACACCTGGATCGGCGCCGAGTATGGTCGCACGTTGTTCGGCATGCTGATGCGCGAGGACGATGACGCGTTGTCATTGCTGCCGGGCACGCCGCCCTCGTGGGTGGCGGGCGATGGATTGGCGGTGGAGCGTCTGCCGACCGCGTATGGCACGTTGCAGATGCAGGCGCGGCAGCGCGACGGCACGCTGACGGTCACGCTTGGTAAAGGGCTGCGCAGCGGGACGGCGGTGAAGGTCTGGTGGCCGGCGCGGACGATGCCGAACACGGTGCGTGTGGATGGACGCGAGGTTACCGCGTTCGATGCGGAAGGCGTGCGCGTGGCGAAGCCGTTCAAGACGCTGGAGGCGCGTTGGTAGAGTCGAGCTTGCTCGACTGCATTTCGCCGATCACCATGCGCCAGTCGAGCAAGCTCGACTCTACAGGGGCGCGCCGGGCCATGCCCGGCGTCATCTACAACGTCGGCAATCCCGGCGGATTGGTCTGCGACTGTGGCACGGCCTCCTCGGCCACATTCCATCGCTTCAGCGCCTGCGCATAGGTGCCGCTGCTGATCTGGGTGTTCAACGCCTGGGTCACTGCATCAGCCAGGCCACTGCCCTTGCGTGTGGTGACCGAAATCGCCGCGGCGTTCGGCCAGCCACCGGGGAACAGACCTACGCGCCGCACCTTGCCGTCGCGTGCCGAGTACGCGCCGGTGGCATTGGGCTCGAACGAGACATCGGCCCGCCCGGTGATCACCGCCAACCGGCCGACCACCGCATCATCGAAGTACTGGTACTCCACCGGCTTCAAGCCAGCGGCGATGTTCTGCTGGTCCCACTGCCGCAGGATCTGGTCCTGGTTGGTGCTGGCGCCGACCACCACCTTCAGCCCGGCAACGTCGGCCGGCTTTTCGATCTTCTGGATCGGCCCATCAGTGCGCGTATAGATGCCCAGCAGGTCGTAGCGGTAACTGGAGAAATCGAACTTCTTCTTGCGCTCCTCGGTCACCGTCACGTTCGACAGCACCGCATCGTACTTGCCCGACTCCAGCCCCAGCGGCCAGTCGGCCCACGCCACCGGCACGATCACCAGCTTCAGGCCCAGCCCATCGGCGATCAGCCGTGCGATGTCCGGCTCGATGCCCACGACGTCCTTGCTGTCGGCGCCGTAGTCGGCCAGCGGCAGCTGCCCCGGATGGGTGGCCACGGTGAACGTACCGGGCGTGACAAAGCGATAGTCGGCCGGGATCAACGCCTGCGCCTTCGGATCGAGCGTGCCCTTCAGGATGGCGGTGTTCGCACCCGCCAGGCTGGTTGCGGCCACGGTGCCGGTATCCGGCGCCTGACGCACGCGCGAGTAGACGATGCCGGCGATGCCGATGACCAGCACACCCACGACCAACAGGGTGCTGCGCGAGGGGCGACGCGGTGCTGCAGGGCTCATGGTGTTCCTTTCGCAGTTACAGGGTCTTGGCCAGGAAATCGGCGGTGCGTTGCTGGCGCGGACGTTCGAACAGCGCCTCGGGCGTGCCCTGCTCGATCACCCGGCCCTGGTCCATCATCACCACGTGGTCAGCCACGCGGCGGGCGAAGCTCAGCTCATGGGTGACGATCACCAGCGTGGTGCCGGAACGGGCCAGCTCCTCGATCACGCTGAGCACTTCGGCCACCAGTTCCGGGTCCAGTGCCGAGGTCGGTTCATCGAACAGCAGCACCTTCGGTTGCAGCGCCAGTGCACGGGCAATCGCGATGCGCTGCTGCTGGCCGCCGGACAGCTGGCGCGGGAAGGCATCGGCCTTGTCGGCCAGGCCGACTCGTTCCAGCAGCGTGCGCGCCTGCTGCTCGGCCTGCGCACGCGGCACGCCGCGCACCGCGATCGGCGCCTCGATGATGTTCTCCAGCGCGGTCAGGTGCGGGAACAGGTTGAAGCCCTGGAACACCATGCCCACTTCCGCACGACGGCGGCGAATCTCACGTTCGGGCAGCTCGTACAGGGTGTCGCCATCGCGGCGGTAGCCGATCAGCTGCCCGCCGACGGTCACATAGCCGCTGTCGGCACGTTCCAGGTGGTTGATCAGCCGCAGCAACGTGGACTTGCCAGCGCCGGACGGGCCGATCAGCACCGTCACGCTGCCAGCGCGCAGGTCCAGGTTCACGTCTTCCAGCACCGGCTGGTCGCCGAACACTTTTCCCACACCATGCAGCGATACCGATGCCCCCTCGCCCGCTTCAACCTGCGCGGCGATGCGCGGGCGATTGACCACGCGCGGTGCAGCCTCACCTGTGGCGCGCGTCGGTGACGAGACACGCGATACCGAACGCTCGCGCTGCAGTTGGCCGCGCGCAAAGCGCTGCTCCACGCGCCGCTGCAGCAGCGACAGCACGGTCAGGATCACCAGGTACCAGACCGTGGCCACCATCAGCAGCGGCACCACTTCCAGGTTGCGCCGGTAGATCACCTGCACGGTGTAGAACAGCTCAGGCAGCGCCAGCACGTAGACCACCGAGGTGCTCTTGGCCAGGCCGATCACATCGTTGAACGCGGCCGGCAGGATCGAACGCATCGCCTGCGGCAGGATGATGCGGCGCACCTGGCGACCACGCGGCAGCCCAAGCGCGGCCGCAGCCTCGTACTGGCCGTGGTCGACCGACAGAATGCCGCCACGGATCACCTCGGCCGAGAACGCGGCCTGGTTCAGGGTCAGGCCCAGCACCGCGGCAGTGAACACACCGATCAGCTGCGTGGTCGGGTACGAGAACAGGCTGATGCCGGTGAACGGCACGCCCAGTTCGATGGTGCTGTACAGATAGCCCAGGTTGTTCAGCAGCAGCAACAGCACCAGCAGCGGGATCGACCGGAACAGCCACACATAGCCCCACGACACCGCCGACAGCAGTGGCGAGCCGGACACGCGGGCCAACGCCAGCAAGGTGCCCAGCGCGAAGCCGAGGCCGGTGCCGAGCGCGGTCAGCAGCAGCGTGCGGCCCAGGCCTTCCAGCACCGGACGTGCGAAGAACCACTCCGCAAAGGTGCCCCAGCCCCAACGCGGATTGCCCAGCACTGATTGCAGCCCGATCAGGATCAGCGCCAACGCCAGAAGGGTTCCGACCACCTGTAGTGGATGCCGGGCCGGCACGATCTTCAACGCCGGTGCCGGTGCCGGTGCCGGGCGTGTGGCAATTCCATCCAGTGCGGTCGAAGGCGTGCTCATGCGTGGGCTCCGTGCAACACGGTCTGTGATGGCACGACGGCTGGCGCCGATACGCCCAGGTGCTTCTCGAACGGCAAGTGGGCGATGGATTCCGGATCGGCCTCCAGATCGAACAGCGCGGTGTAGCCGTGGCTGAGATACAGGCCAACGGCTTCAGGCTGGCGGAAGCCGGTGGTCAGAAATACCCGTCGGTAACCCTGGCGCGCCGCCTGGTCCTCCAGTTCCTGCAGTACACGCCGCGCGATGCCCTGGCGGCGCAGGCCCGGCAGCGTCCAGATGCGCTTGAACTCGGCGGTGTCCGGATCGCGGTGCGGCATGAAGGCACCGCCGGAGATCGCCACACCATCGCGCAGCAGCAGCACGAACGCACCAACCGGTGCCGCGAACGCCTGTGCCGGGTAGCGCTGCAGTTCCTCGCGGGCGCTGCCGCCGATGCGTCGGCGCACGTCGGCATAGCGGCTGTCGTACTCCTGTTCCAGACCATCGAACAGAGGCCGCGCCAGCGGATCATCCACCGATGTATAGAGGAAGCGTTCGTTGCTGCTCATGCCACGTCCTTCACCAGATAGTCTTCGGCCAGCCGCGCCCACAGGCTGGCGGCGGGTGCGATGGCGGCGTCGTTGAACACATAACGCGGGCTGTGCAGCGGTGCGCTGTCGCCGTTGCCGACAAACACGAAGCTGCCGGGGCGCGCCTGCAGCAGGAACGCGAAGTCCTCGCTGGCCGTGCGCGGTGCAAATTCGGGCACCACGTGTTCGCTGCCGAAGCCCTGCACGGCCACCTCACGGATGTAGGCGGTCTGCACAGGGTGGTTGATCACGCTCGGGAAGCCACGCGGGAACTCGATCTCCGCGCGCGCGCCGAACGCGGCGGCGGTCTGCTCGGCAATCTCGGTAACCCTTCGCCGCAGGGTGTCGCGCACTTCCGGCAGGTAGGCGCGCACGGTCAGCTTCAGCTCGACGACGTCCGGGATCACATTGGCGGCCTGCCCGCCGTGGATCGAACCGACGGTGACCACGCCCATCTGCCGTGGATCCACATTGCGCGAGACAACGCTCTGCAGCGCCGTGACGATATGCGCCGCCGCCAGGATCGGGTCGACACTGCCCTGAGGCTCGGCGCCATGACCGCCCTTGCCGATCACCTTCAGCCGCGCCCAGTCCACCGACGCCATCGCCGGACCATCGACGAAGCCGAAGTGCCCCACCGGCACGCCCGGCCAGTTGTGCAGCCCATAGATCGCATCCACCGGGAAGCGTTCGAACAGGCCGTCGGCAATCATCTTCGAGGCCCCCGAACCGGTTTCCTCGGCCGGCTGGAACACCAGCTGCAGGGTGCCGTCGATGCGGCCGTGATGGGCCAGGTAGTGCGCCGCAGACAGCAGGATGGCGGTATGCCCATCGTGGCCGCAGGCATGCATCAACCCTTCGTTCTGGCTGGCGTAGGCCAGCCCGGAGTCCTCGTGGATCGGCAGTGCATCGATGTCGGCACGCAGCCCAAGTCGACGGCTGCCCTGCCCGCGCTGCAGCGTACCGACCACGCCGGTGCCGCCGAGGCCGGTGGTGACCTCATAGCCCCACTGCTGCAGCAGCTCGGCCACGCGTGCGCTGGTGCGGTGTTCCTCGAAGGCCAGCTCCGGGTGCCGATGCAGGTCATGGCGGATCGCGATGGCCGCCTCGGCGCGTGCCGCGATTTCCGGCAGCACGCCAGTCGTTGGGGAATTCCGCCGGGCATGGCCCGGTGCTGCCGCGCTTTCTCCGCTCATCGCCTTACCCCACCTTCCGCGCCGGTTCGGCGTCGGTCGCATGGCGGCTGGCCTTGTACGGCAGGCCCAGATGCGCGCGCAGCGTCTGCCCTTCCAGCTCACGCTGGTGGTAGCCGCGCGCCTGCAGGATCGGCAGCACCTGGGTCACGAAATCGTCCAGGCCTTCGCGCTGTGCCGCGAAACCGAGGATGAAGCCGTCGCTGGCACCAGCATCAAACCAACGGATCAGCTCGTCGGCCACATGTTCCGGCGTTCCGATGAAATTCGGCCGCGGGCTCACCGCTTCCAACGCCACCTGGCGCAGGCTCAGGCCCTTCTCACGTGCATCCTGCTTGATGCGGTCGGTGGTGGAACGGAACGAATTGCTGCCGATGTCACCCAGCTCCGGGAACGGCGCGTCCGGATCGTACTGGCTGAAATCGTGATGGTCGAAGAAGCGCCCCAGGTACGCCAGCGCATCCTCCAGCGTGGCCAGTGCGGCGATCGCCTGGTACTTGGCTTCAGCCTCCTCCGCGGTGCGACCGACGATGGGGCCGATGCCCGGGAAGATCTTCACGTCATTGCCGCTGCGGCCGTGGGCGATCGCCGAGTTCTTCACCTTCTGGGTGAACGCGCGGGTCTCCTCCAGCGATGGCGAATGGGTGAACACCGCATCGGCGTACTTGCCGGCCAGCGCGATGCCATCGTCGGACGACCCGGCCTGGAAGATCACCGGCTGCCCCTGTGGCGAACGCTGGATGTTGAGCGGCCCTTCCACCTGGAAAAAGCGGCCCTTGTGGTCGAGGCGGCGGAACTTGTCCGGCGCGAAGAACGTGCCGCTGTCGCGCTCACGCACGAAGGCATCGTCGTCCCAGGAATCCCACAGCCCTTGCACTACGTCCAGGTACTCGTCGGCGATCTGGTAACGCAGCGCGTGCTCCGGGTGCGGCCGGCCGTAGTTGCGGCCCGAGCCCTCCAGTGGCGAGGTCACTACGTTCCAACCGGCACGCCCGCCGCTGAGCAGGTCCAGCGAAGCGAACTGCCGGGCCACGGTAAACGGGTCGCTGTAGGAGGTCGACAGCGTGCCCGCCAGGCCGATCTTCTTCGTCGCCGTG
Source organism: Stenotrophomonas sp. 86428_Sma (assembly GCF_056481585.1). NCBI lineage: Bacteria > Pseudomonadati > Pseudomonadota > Gammaproteobacteria > Lysobacterales > Lysobacteraceae > Stenotrophomonas > Stenotrophomonas sp. 86428_Sma. The sequence goes on along the minus strand of NZ_CM151156.1, from coordinate 2,060,561 downwards.
GCCAGCGCCGACAGCAGCGAGATCGGCTCGAAGCGATTGAGGAAGTGCGGGATCGACTTCTCGTTGATGTACAGGCCGTCGGCTACGAAGCCGAAGGCGATGCCGTTGTCCTCGGCGGTACGCGCGATGTCGATGTAGAACTGCAGGTTGACGCTGGCATCGGCCGGATTGGAGGGATGCTTCCAGGCATGCATGTGGCTGCCAGGACCCTGCAGCATGATGCCGAACGGAATGTGGCGCGGGGTCGTGCTCATGGGAATCGCTCCTGCAGGTCAGGCCACCGCCGCGCGCGGCGCGGGCGACAGCAGTTCAAGGGATGTCAGGCGTGCATCAAGGTCGGCCACCGGCGCATCGAGGATGAACTCGCCCACGCCGAAGCGCCGGTGCAGCGCATCCAGTTCGTCACGCACGTGCTGCGCATCACCGGACAGCACGCTGGGGCGCGTTTCCTCGATGCGGAAGTCGGCCACGCCCACCTGGCGCGCGTACTCGGCAGCTGCTTCGGGGCTGGGCAGATTCACCGTCTGCCCGGGACCGAGGTGCAGCTTGTAGACGCGCAGCGCACCGATATGACGTGCTGCGGCTTCGGCAGTTGGTGCGGCGAACGCCACCGTGGCCAGCAGCGGCGGCTGCGTAGAAACACTGCGGTAGGCATCGAACGCGGCCTCGATATGCTTCGGGTCGCCATCGAAGTGGGCGGCGTAGACGAAGCGCCAGCCCAGCTCGGCCGCCTGCTGCGCGCTCTGCGGGCTGGCCCCGAGCAGGAAGCGCTCTGGTGCCTGCTGCGGAACCGGCCGAGCCTGTGCCTCGGTGTCGGCGCCGGACAGATAGCCTTCCAGGTCACGCAGTTGCTGGTCGAAGTCGGCGAACGCCGGACGCCCGGCCGCCAGCGCGGCGGTCGAAGCCGGCAGGCCACCGGGGGCCTTGCCCACGCCCAGATCGACACGCCCCGGCGCCAGCGCCGACAGCAGGTTGAAGTTCTCCGCCACCTTGTACGGCGCGTAGTGGCGCAGCATGACCCCACCACTGCCGATGCGGATGCGCCGGGTCTGCGCCAGCACCCACGCAGCCAGCACTTCCGGTGCGGGGCTGGCCAGCGTCGGTGCAGCGTGGTGCTCGGCAAACCAGTAGCGGTGGTAGCCCAGCTGCTCGGCGCGCTGCGCCAGCTGCAGGCTGTTGCGCAGCGCCTGCTCCGGCGAGGCACCTTCGGCCACCGGGCTCTTGTCCAGCACGCTGATCTGATAGCTCATGGTCACGTCCTCGCTCAGGGGTGGGCCACGGGAATGCCGAGCAAGCCGTTCAACGCGGCCAGGATCGGCTCCGCACCGGAGATGTACTGGCGGTCCTGGTGCGCGCCACTGGCCAGTTCGCTGCGCACGCCCTGCGGCAACACCAGCTTGGGTAGTGACTGGTCCTGCTCACCGATCTCGGCAATCACCTCGCGGCGCGGCCGCGCGAAACCGATGCGGCGCACGTCCAGCTGCGCGTCCAGGCCATCGATGCTCGACAGCGCGCCCTCCAGCAACAGGCTGTGCCGGCAGAAAAAGCGCTGGCCGGGAATCTGGCCGTCCTCGAATTCACGGTCGAGCAGGAACAGGATGGGTTTGCTTGCTTCGTCCAACGCCACGGGAGTGTCCTCATCAGGGCCGGCAATGCGATGCCGCTTCGATATCGATGCTAGAGATGCCAGCAGCCGCAACAGCGACGGCTGGCGACAATCGGCGGTCAGATCCGGCCACGCAGATGCGGCGTGGCCATAAGCAAAGCGCTGCCGGTTATGGCGTCAGGCAATACGTCGCAGCGGCGCCGCTACGGCCAGCGCCTGCGTAGCCAGATGGCCGGCTGCGCGCTCGGTCGCCAGCGCGATGCGTGCCTGCAAGGCTGCACTGTTGATGCGCTCGCCCTCGAAGTCGGCGGGCGTGGCATACACGCCGATCGGCAGCGTGTGCGCCTGCAGGAAACTGAACAACGGTCGCAACTGGTGATCGATTACCAGCGCATGGCGCTCGCTGCCACCGGTCGCCGCCAGCAGCACCGGCACATCCACCAGCGCCTCCAGCCCGATGAAGTCGACCAGGTGCTTGAACAAGCCGGGATACGAGCCGCGATACACCGGCGCGGCCACCACCAGCAGCTCTGCCGCCTCGATGGTCTGCAGTGCCTGTTCCACCGCCGGCTCCACCTCGCCGCGCGACAGCGACTGACCCAGCGCGCGCGCGATCGGCGCCAGCTCCACCAGGTCCACGCTGGCGTGCACCCGCTGCTGCAGCGAGTCCAGCAGATGCCGTACCAGCAACAACGTGCGCGACGTCGCCGAGCTGGTCGGTGACCCCACCAATGCAACCACCCTCAATGCAGAAGACATGAACTGCTCCCGTGTAGAGCCGAGCCATGCTCGGCTGCCCTTCGCTTTTGTAGAGTCGAGCCATGCTCGACTGCTTCCCACCTCAGAACCGGTAACTGACCCGCCCGTACCAATACGCACCCACATTGCTCAGCACATCGCCGCTGTCCCACGTGGTCTCGATGCTCGCCACATCGGTGGCACTGCGCGCGTACTCCGGCACCTTGCGGGTGCGCTTGTCGAACACGTTGTTGATGCCCAGCGCCGCACTCCAGCCCGTGCCCAGCTCCACGCCACCGGACAGGTTGGTCACCAGCACCGGCGGCTGCCTGTACTCCACGCCGTTGTTCAGGCGCTTGATCGGGCCGTAGTAGGTGAAGTCCAGATTCGAGCGCCAGCGCCCGTTCTGCCAGCCAAGTCCCGCCACCTGCGTATAGCTGGGCGTGCGGAAGCGCAGCGCATACTCGCTGGATCTGGTCAGCAGGTTGATGTTCGGCAGGCCCTGCAGCGCCGCCGGAATGTCGCTGACCTTCTGGATGGTGGTACGGCCGACGTTGGCCGCGTAGCTCCAGCGCAGCTTGCCCCACGCGGTTTCCTGGTTCGCCTCCAGGGTCAGCTCCACACCCCGTGTACGGGTATTACCCACGTTGGTGAAGTAGCTGGCGTAGAACGCATCACCCGGCAGGATGCTGATGCCGGCCGAACCCAGCAGTGCATCGATGGTGTTCTTCTGCGCCGCACTCAGCACCGTGCCGCTGTTGTCGGTGACGCGCGCCGGATCCTGCGCGTTGTAGCCGATCTGGCTGGACTGGCCGAGCTGGCCGCGGATGTCGATCTGATAGGCATCCACCGCCAGATGGAACGCCGGGCTCGGGTCCCAGGTCACGCCCAGGCTGTAGTTGGTGGCCTTTTCCGGTTTCAGCGGTGTGGCACCCAACGCAATCGCTGCCGGCGAAGACACCTGCGCCACCAGCGTGGTCCCGCACGGGCAGCTGCCGGTGGCCTGGTAGAACTGCGCGCCCAGGCTGGGCGCATGGAAACCGTTGCTCACCGTTGCCCGCACACCCAGCGCATCGGTGAAGTCAAAGCGGGTGGTCAGGCGCCCGGTGGAGACACTGCCGAAGTCGGAGTGATCTTCCCAGCGCGCGGCCGCATCCAGGTACCAGCGCGAGGTGATGTTGGTGGCCGCACCCACGTACACCGCCTTGCTGTTACGGGTTGCCTTCACCGCGTCGGCGGTGGAATAGCCGACGAAGGCTGCAGCGCCGAAGCCGGTATACGACTCCCACTGCCCCGCCCCGCGCTCGTACTGCTCGTGCTGATACTCGGCGCCCGCGCTCACCTCCAGCGGCGAAGCGAATGCCGCCACCTCGAAGCCACGACGCAGGTCGAGGTTGGCGATGCCTTGCTGGTAATCCAGCTTGCCGTCATAGAAGTCGGTGGGCGAACCGGGATACGGCAGCGAGTAGTTCACCGAATTGCGGGTATAGGTACGTACCGTGCTGCGGTTGCCGGTCAAGCTGGCGTCGTAATCCCAGCCCGCGATCTGGCCTTTCACACCTGCGGTACCGGTGTACTGCTTCTCCTTGGTTTCCAGCACTGGCAGGAAGCCATCGGGAAACACGCTCAGCACGCCGGGCGCCTTGTAGGTGGTGAAGATGGTCGCCGGCAGGCGGAAATTCTGGATCGCCTGTGCGGTGCGGTCACTGGCCGTAGCATTGGCGTAGAACTGCGCGCTCTCGCCCAGGCCATGGCCCACGTTCACCGCGAAGGCCTTCAGCGCATACGAAGGCGAGCTGAGGATGGTGTTGGCCTCGGCATCGCGGTTGGCCTCGGCCGGATTCGGCGACGCGCCGGCCGGCAGTCGATTGTTCGGCCGCAGCGCCACCAGATTGCCGCTGCCATCCACTGCCGGATAACTCAGGTAGCCATCGATGTAGTGGCGGGTACGGATCGCATGATGCTGGCGGGTGGTCTCGCCAGACAGGTTGACGAAGCCATCCTGGCCCCACGGCAGGCCGACGTTGGCGCGCACGCTGGTTCGCGAACCATCGCCATCGGTGCTCTGCCCGCTCTCCACCGACACATCACCACCGTGCGCCTGCGACTTCAGGATCACGTTGACCACGCCGGTGATCGCGTCCGAGCCGTAGATGGCGGAGGCACCATCACGCAGCACTTCCACATGGTCGATGGCCGAGACCGGAATCAACGCCAGGTCCGCCCACGCATGGCCGGGGAAGCCGCCCCCATTGGCACCGCTCACATAGGCGCTGGCGTTGCGGCGCTTGCCGTTGACCAGCACCAGGGTGTAACCCGGCGACAGATTGCGTAGCTGATAGCCGCGGATCAGGCTCTCCTGATCGCTCTGGTAACCGCCGATCTGGCTCAGCGACGGCAGGCTGCGCTGCAGGGCTTCCAGCAGATTGCCCTGACCGGTGGCGGCGAGGTCTTCAGCGGAAATCACATCGATGGGCGTGGAGCTGTTCTTCACCGTGCGCGTGCTGGTGCGAGAGCCGGTGACCACCACCGCATCCAGCGTGGAGGCTGCCACATTGGCGGTGGCTGCAGTAGTGGCAGGGTCTGCATCGGCTTCCGCCGCATGGCTGGGCGATGCAGCGAGGGCAGCGGCGATCAGGACGGCAAGAGTGCTCAAGGCTGGGGCGTAGGCGGCAGGCATGGGGGCTCGTGGGGGTGGGCCGGAAACACGCTTCCATTCAAGGGCCTGTTCACCCACCGCGACAGGCGGGATCGCGTCACCCAGCCGTAACATCCGGCCACCCACATGACCGCTGGTAATGACGTTAGGCGGCCTGAACTCACCGGGTCGGATCCCTTTCCAAAGGAAAGGGCTCTGACCCGAGGCACGCATCCCTCCACGGGGTCAGAGCCCTTCCTGCGGAAGGGATCCGACCCCGGCCTCCATATGCCCGCCCGGCATCACCTCATGCCCGCGCACCACTCTGCGCCACGCACCTCCACCCGTAGCATCAAGCCATGCCCAGCCTGACCGCCGATCCCACTGCGCCGCTCGTCGCCATCGTCGCCTGCCACGGCCAGGGGCTGTTCGAGTTCGGCTGTGCTGTAGGCCTGTTCGCACCGATACGCCCAGAGCTGGGCGTGGCCTGGTACCGCACCCAGCTGTGCGCGGGCGAACCCGGAGCGCTGCGCATGCTCGGCAGCACCCAGGTGCAGCTGCCCTACGATCTAAGGAGCGTCGATGACGCCGACATCATCGTCATCCCCGGTTGGCGCGAGCCCAGCGAACGTCCGCCGCAGGCCCTGCTCGATGCACTGATCCGCGCCCATGCACGCGGCGCACGCATCGCGTCGATCTGCTCCGGTGCGTTCGTGCTGGCCTGGGCCGGGCTGCTCGATGGCCGCGAGGCCACCACCCACTGGCGCCTCACCGAAGCGCTCGCGCGCGAGTTCCCACGCATCGACGTACGCGAGGATGTGCTGTACGTGGACACCGGCAGCATCATCACCTCGGCCGGCTCGGCCACCGGCATGGACATGATGCTGCACATGGTGCGCAAGGATTACGGCGCGCGCGTGGCTAATCTGGTGGCCGAGCGATTGGTGCTGGCACCTTGGCGTGATGCCGGGCGCAGCCAGCGCGTCAGCCGGGCCATCCCCAACGGCGAGCCCACGCGCCTGGCAAAGCTGATGGAATGGATGCGCCGCAACCTGCGCGAGCCACACTCACTTGGCAGCCTCGCCGAGCAGGCCGCACTCAGCCAGCGCACCCTGCAACGGCAGTTCCTGGAAGCCACCGGCCTGTCGCCCATCGATTGGCTGATCCGCGAGCGCGTGGCCTTCGCGCGTGAGCTGCTGGAAACCACCGACCGGCCACTGCAGTGGATTGCCGAGCAGGCCGGCTTTGGTTCGCAGGAATCATTCCGTCGGCACTTCCGTGGTCAGGTCGATGCCAGCCCCACCGAGTACCGCAGCCAGCATCGCAACGGCATCAGTGCGGACCGCCTGGTCGGCTGCTGAGCCACGGGTAATGCCGGCCTCTGGCCGGCAGGCAAGGCCCCCGCCCTCTTCGTCGACGACTTTCCACGCCATCACCACCACTGCACTATAGGGGCATGCCCCGCACTGCCGACGGACCGGTGATGACCGACAGCCCCTACAGGACCTACCGCGTTGGAATCGGCGTATCGCTGCTGTTGGCGGCACTGATCGCCACGCTCTCGTTGATTGCCGTGGCCACCCCCAACCTGGGTTGGGGCGTCGTGGCGCTGGCCACCATCGCGATCTGGGTCGGCGTCCCGTTGCTGCTGGTGCTCCTGCTGGCCTGGCTGCGCTACATGGTGCGTCAGCGCGGGCAGGTGCCGGGCCGCATACACGTGCTGATGTTCGTGCCGACCGCCGCCTCCATGCTCATCATCCCACTGTGGCACGCCCTGCAAGGCAGTGTGGACAGCCTGGCCGGCGGCTCACGCGCGTCCATCGCCGAGCTGCACGTCAACCTCAGCGGGCAACGCCTTTGGCTGGACACCTCGCCGTATGCATCCACCGGTTCTGGCGCTGGCCCGGATCTGCCCATGCAGGGCGAAATGCCCCAGCGCTTCCTGGCCTTCCACCGCTACCCCAACCCGCAGTCCGATGCAGACAGGGCCTTCCCGTATGAACAAGCGCGCCTGAAGTGCTCCGTCGACCACTACCGTTACGCCACACCGTCTGGAGATCGCGCCGTCACCGATGTGCCGCTGGTCCGTCGGACCTACCCTGACCTTGCGCCATTCAACGCGGCCTGGCGACGCGCGGGTACACCCGAGCTCGTGCATATCTACTACCACTACAGCGATCACGTAGAGGTCGCGCCCGCGCTCGCACGCCTCAGTGGCTTCACCACCGATGATCTGGAGCGTAGCCGCTTCGAAGGCCTGACGCTGTTCAAGATCCACAACTACGGCAGTGCGCCCATCCTTCGGGTGGAAATCAATGGCCTCACACTGGACATCGGCGACGGGGCCATCGCGAACATCCCGGAAGCGCCCCGGGATTGCACGGCCTACGGCTACCCGGTCAGCCCCGCGCTGTTGCCGCTCAACCTGCCCCTGCAGGTGCGCTGGCAGACTGCAGACGCGCCGACGCGGTGGCACAGCGCGCGCGTGCAGGTGCCCGCGTTCCGGCAGCCGCAGCCACTGCACGGGCAATCCACATTGCAGCGCGTCCTGCTGTACATGCTGCCCGATGACACGCTGGCCGCCGAACGCTACGCCGAAGTGTTTGACGGCGATTCGCGGCGCGGCATCAAGGCCACTGGCCTGCCAGCCAGCGCTGCCACCTACGCGGTGTGTGGCAGCGCGAGGGCGACCTATGGCGAACGAGCGGGTACCGTGCTGGCAGACTGATCCGTGGTGTTGCCGGCGCGTTCCCCTCCACGCTGACGCGCGCTCAGTCCTCCTGCACCAGCTTGAACTCGCGCAGCAGGCCACCAATCTGGGTCTTGTCCAGCTTGTTCATCAGCAGCTTGCGCAGGAACGCAGGCCCGGGAATATCCAGCTCCTTGCCATCGCGCAGCCGACCGGTCGCCGCCAGCAGCGAGCGCACGTCATAGGTGGAATTGAACACCTCGGGCACACCGCGCTCGATCCCAAGCAGTGTGTACACCGCTTCCATCGGTGTGCGCACCGAATACTCGGTGGTGAAGATGCAGTCGCGCTGCTTCGATTCGGCGAACTGTCCGATGAAGGCGAAGTTCACCGCCCCCTCCGGCACCACGTCCGGCCGATCACCGGCCTGGCGCGGCATGAAGAACGCGGTGATGTACGGCATCATCACCGGCACCGTCTTCGCGCCGGTCGCGGCCAATTCGTCGATCTCCTCCACCGGCACGCCCAGGTGGTACAGCCACTCGCGGGTGATCTCCTCGCCGGTGCAGTCCTGCATCGGCTTCTTCACGTAGTCTCCAGGCGTATCCACGAACAGCGAATACACCCAGACCACGATCTGATCCTTGGGCTGGTTCTTGAAATGCGGCTGGCGGTTCACCGTCCAGCTCATCAACCAGCGCGAATCGCGCACGCTGACGATACCGCCGGTCACCACCTTGCCACTGAACGGGTCACGCTTGGCGATCTTCTGGATGTAGGCCGGAATGCGTGCATCCAGCGTGGTCACCGTCGCCGACTCCCACTTGGTCTGCGGAATATGCGCGCCGAACACATCCGGGCGGCCAAAGGCCTCATCCTTCGCGGCGATGCGGCGCCACAGGTCCCAAGCGGGCGCCGGCCCCTCGTTCAAACACGCAGCCGTCTGATGATCGCCGTTGTCCGAATTCTCGGTCAACGAACCGATCGTCATGAACACAAGGTCATCCGCGCTCAGATCCACGCCACCCGCCACGCCCTCACGCGTCCAGTGGATGCGCGTGGCCTGCTTGCGGCCGGCCGCCAGATCGAAGTCGACGTCGGTCACCTCGGTCCCGTACTGGAACACCACGCCGTGGTCCTGCAGCCACTTCACCAGCGGCAGCACCAGCGATTCGTACTGGTTGTACTTGGTGAACTTCAGCGCCGAGAAATCCGGCAGGCCGCCGATGTGGTGGATGAAGCGGTGCAGGTACAGCTTCATCTCCAGCGCCGAATGCCATTCCTCGAAGGCGAACATGGTGCGCCAGTACAGCCAGAAGTTGCTGTCCAGGAAGTCGCGACCCAGCACCTCGTCGATGCGCTTGTTCTCCATCTCCTGCCGGGTGGCCAGGAACAACGCGATGATGTCCTTCTGCGCCTGTTCGCTCAGGGTGAACAGGCCGTCGGTGTGCGCATCTTCGCCGCGATTGATCGTGGCACGCTGCAGCGAATAGTTCGGGTCGTCCTTGTTCAACCAGTAGAACTCGTCCAGCACACTGGCATCTTCAATCTCCAGCGACGGAATCGAGCGGAACAGATCCCACAGGCACTCGAAGTGGTCTTCCATCTCGCGGCCGCCACGGATCACGAAGCCCTTTTCAGGCACCTTCAGGCCATCCAGCGCGCCTCCGGCAATCTGCTGCTGCTCGAGAATGGTGATGCGCTCACCGGCCATGCGGCCATCGCGCACCAGGAACGCGGCGCCGGCCAGCGAGGCCAGGCCCGAACCGACGAACCAAGCCCGCTTGCCATCGACACCGGCGGGCTTGCGCGGGCGCGCGAAGGCTTCGTAGTTGCCACTGCTGTAGTACATGCGTTGCTCCTTCCTGGAGGGGGTCATCAGGAACCCGCAGTGGAATGACACAGCCATTCCATGCAGGTCATGCCCCTACTCTAGCGCCGAACCGATGTACCGTTTCCTGCACACAGGCTGCGACCGAGTGACGCAGCCACGTCAGAGCTGTCGCCCCAGCAGCATGCCCGGCCAGCCATCCACACTGAACGGCGCGATGCGCGTGTAGCCGCAGGTCTCATAGAAGCGCACCAGATCACCGTTGCCACCGCCGTAGCAGTCCACACGCAGATGGTCGAGCCCGGCAGCGCGCGCCTGCTCATCGGCAAAGGCCATCAGGCGCCGGCCGATGCCACGCACGCGCGCATCACGCGATGCCACCAGTACCCGTACATACAGTTCCGGGCCGGTGGGCGCAGGCACATAGGGCATCGACTCGCCCAGCGCCAGGAACGCGCGCACGTCACCCTGCTCGTTCTGCGCCACCCATGCACCCGGCAGCGCGCACGCATCGGTCACCTGGGTGATCCGGCGCGGCATCGTGGACCATGGCTCACTGCCCCATTGCTGCAGGTTGCCGATCGACACGAACCATTCGATGACTTCATCGAAGAGCATCAGCACCGCAGGGGCATCGTCTACGTTGGCGCGGCGGATGTTCAAGATTTCCTTTCCTGCTTCAGTCATGTGCGCATTCCTTTCAACGCTTCAATCAATTGCGACGAGGATGCCGGCCAGCGGCCGGCACTGCCAGGGCTGGAAGTCCGTGAGCCGGATTTGACATGCAGGTATTTACCTGCCTATAGTCCACCCAAGGACGGCGCCTGTCCGCCCAAGCGAGGAACCTGTAATGGTCGATATCGCACACAGGGTCGGCATCAAGGCCCCTGCAAGCCAGGTGTACCAGGCTCTGGCCACCCCCGAAGGCGTCGCCGCCTGGTGGGCTGAAGACACCCATGGCGACCGCGTGGCCGGCGGGACGGTCAAGGTTCGCTTCACGAACAACGGCCAGGAAATCGGCGCCATGGAAATGAAACTTGAGCAGCTTGTTCCAGGCGAGCTCGTGCTTTGGCGGTTCCTCGCCGGCCCTGCCGAATGGATCGGCACCCACGCGCGCTTCCTGCTGAAGCAGGAGGGCGACTACTGCATCGTGCTGTTCACCCATGAAGGCTGGAAAGAGCGCGTCGAGTTCACCTCCCACTGCAGCACCAAGTGGGCGGTGTTCCTGATGAGCCTGAAGGCGCTGCTGGAAACCGGCAAGGGCCAGCCCAACCCACACGACGTCAGGATCGATAACTGGAATTGAAGACATTCCCATGGCGGTAGACAACGCGCGCAACACAGACAAGGTCTTCAAGGCACTGGCCGACCCCACGCGCAGGACGCTGCTGGACCTGCTCTGCGAAGACAACGGGCAGACGCTCGGCCAGCTCTGCGAGCACCTGGACATGGCCCGGCAATCGGTCACCCAGCACCTGGGCCTGCTGGAAGACGCCAACCTGATCAGCACCGTGCGCCGTGGCCGCGAGAAGCTGCACTTCATCAACCCGGTGCCCCTGCACGAAGTCTACGAGCGCTGGGTACGCAAGTTCGAGCAGCAGCGCCTGGGCCTGCTGCATGACCTGAAACGAGAACTGGAAGGAGAATGACGATGTCCGCAGAGTCCACCCGCTTCATCCACGTGATCTACATCGCCTCCACGCCGCAGAAGGTGTTCGAGGCCATCACCCGCCCCGAGATCGCCAGTCGCTACTGGGGCCACGAGAACGTCTCGGACTGGAAAACCGGCTCACGCTGGCAGCATGTACGTGCGAACGAAACGCGCTCGGTTGAACTGGTCGGCGAAGTGGTGGAAAGCACCCCGCCCTCGCGGCTGGTCATCACCTGGGCCGCCGCCTCGCAGGCCGAAAACCCGGATGCCTACAGCCGCGTCACCTTCGACATCGTGCCCTACCAGGACATGGTGCGGTTGACCGTCACCCATGACGAACTGGAACCGGGCAGCGGCATGGATACCGGCATCCGCGAGGGCTGGCCGATCGTGCTGTCGAGCCTGAAGTCGCTGTTGGAGACGGGCAAGGGCTTGGATGTGTTTGCGAAGCCGAGTTGAGCGAGCAAACACTTTCCGTTGGGGATTCGCCCGCCACACCTACTGATGCGCTTTGGCTACAACGCGTTTGACACCCAACTGATCGAGAGTTCTATCCAATCCACGGCTGTAGTCAACCACGTTCTTCTGGTATGCCCCCATCAGACCCGACATTTTCTCTCTATTCTGACGATCATCTTCAAGATGATCAATTAGCTCAACTTGCAGAATTTTCGCACCTTCCTTGTCGAAGACCATCCTGCTTATCGCAGCGCGCCGAATCGAATATTCGATAGCGTCCGCATGATCCTTGAAGTTATAGCTTTCGGTATCGGCCGCCAGCACATTGGAATCAGACGCCCCACTGAGATCAACCAGCTTCTTTGCTGCACCAGTTCCAAAGTAGCGCTCAATCTTAAAGTAATGGGCAATCAACTTCTGATTCCATTGGCGGTTGAACTCCATGTAATCCAGCCAAGGACCGTCTTTCACTTCCTCCCATCCCTTTCCGTCCGTCGCCCATTGCAGCTGCTTCAGGGCCAAGTAGCCTTCATTGAGGAGAACTACCGTTTCCTGGAAGGTAAGCTGGGCGCCTTCAGCGAATCTTTCAGCTTCGCTCTTCTCTGATATGTACGATTGCAGCATCAGACCCCCCCCCCCCAGAGTCAGGACAGAGCTGAGCACGGAAGAAACAACTGCAACAATTATGCTGGACCTTAGCGATACGTCGGACATCCTTGACTCCTGAATCGGTGATTCTGTGCGGATGAATCGCTTACACGATTGTCTATGATATCGACTGACCAGCGCCGGCTGAACGCCGCCCCCACGCTCACCCTCGCCGAACCCGTTTCCGACCGCACTCCGACGCCCGCCGCCACAGCATCGCCCGCAGGCATCCTTGGCGACCCTCGATGAGTGCTTCAGACGCAGATTCCCTGCACAGCAAAGTGGCGGCGGTCACCCTGTCCTTCTGGGTAATGAAGATCGCCGCCACCACCCTCGGCGAGACCGCGGGCGACCTGCTGTCGATGACGCTCAACCTGGGCTACGTGGCCAGCTCGGCCATCCTGCTGGCGATCTTCGCCGTCCTGCTGGCTCTGCAATTGTCGGCGCGGCGCTTCCATCCGGTGCTGTTCTGGTCGGTGGTGCTGGCAACCAGCACCGCCGGCACGACGATGTCGGACCTGATCGACCGCACGCTGGGGCTGGGGTACGCCACCGGCGCCAGCCTGCTCGCCGGCTGCCTGGCGCTGGTGCTGTTGGCCTGGCGCCTGTCTAAAAGTCGATCTCGGTCAGCAACATCGCATCGCGCCGCGCCGAGGGCTTCTACTGGACCGCCGTGCTGTTCTCCAACACGCTCGGAACCGCGCTGGGCGACTTCCTCGCCGACGATTCCGGGCTGGGCTTCACTGGCGCTGCACTGCTCATCGGCAGCCTCATCGCGCTTACCGCGCTCGCCACCCGCATCAAGGGCATCAACCGGGTCATCCTGTTCTGGATCGCCTTCGTGCTCACCCGCCCGTTCGGCGCCACCTTCGGCGACCTGCTCGCCAAGCCACTGGAAAAGGGCGGCCTGGGCTTCGGCACGGTCGGCTCGTCGCTGGTGTTGTTCACCATCCTCGCCACGCTGGTGGCCCTGCCGATGCTGCAGCGTAAGGTGCAGCCGGCCAACTAGCGCGCCGTCCAGCCCCCATCCACCGGTAGCGCCGTGCCGGTTATCTGCGCCGCAGCGTCCGAGGCCAGGAACACCACCATCTCGCCCAGTTGCTCGGGCGTCACGAACTGCAGCGAGGGCTGTTTCTCGGCCAGCAACGCGCGCGCGGCGGTCTCTTGATCCGTGCCTTCGCGCTCGGCCAACGCAGTGATCTGTTGCTCGACCAGCGCGGTCCGCACCCAACCCGGGCAGATCGCGTTGGCGGTAATCCCGGTGCCCGCATTCTCCAGCGCGGTCACCTTGGTGAACCCCACCACGCCGTGCTTGGCCGCCACATAGGCCGACTTATTCACCGAACCCACCAGCCCATGCACCGACGCGATGTTGATGATGCGGCCGGCGCCCTGCTGCTTCATATGGGGCAAGGCCGCCGCCGTTGCATGGAACACCGCCGAAAGATTCAGCGCCAGGATCGCATCCCACTTCTCTACGAGAAACTCGTCGATCGACGCGGTGTGCTGGATACCCGCGTTGTTCACCAGGATGTCGATGCGCCCCATCGTCGCAACAGCGTGCGCAATCATGTTCCGCACTGCCTCGCCACGGGACAGGTCGGCGCCATCATGCGCCACCCGCACGCCGAACTCGGCTTCCAACCGGGAACGGAGGCGCTCGATTTCCGCCGCATCGCCGAAGCCATTCAGCACGATGTCGGCACCCTGCCGCGCCAGCGCCGTGGCGATGCCAAGACCGATACCGCTGGTGGAGCCGGTGACCACCGCAACCTTTCCACTGAACATGGGCGAGCTTCCATCGGGCCTAGGCAGCCAGTGTAACGTCACCGGCCGCCGCACCCACCTCCTACGCGTCCACGCCCAATGAATACGCCAACAGGAACTCCCTGGCGTACTCATTCCCACCCTGCGCCGAAGCGCGGATCAGGTACACCGCACGTGGTACGTCCCTGGCCACACCCTTGCCATGGAACAGCGCCAGGCCAAACTCGTACATGGCCGACGGATACCCGGCCTCCGATGCCCGCTCAGAATGCGCGGCCGCCCGCGTGACGTCCTGCTCAACGCCGTCACCCATCAGCAGGCACAGCCCCATCGCGTAGATGGCCGGGATGTAACCCTTCTCTGCGGCTCGCTTGAGGGTCGCCAAGCTGTCCGCCTCGGCGTGTGCGTCGTCCTTGCCAGCAGGTATCGAATAAGAAAGGAACAACGCTTCGGCACAGCCACGCGCAAGAGGCGGAGCAGCCGCCGCGCCGCCGCAATGTCACCACGGTCGAGCACCGTGTCGAAGTCGGTCGTGAGCTGGGTGGGCATGTTCGTCATGGCGCAGGCGTCCTTCCTGTTCGCGGGCATCCGTTCGCCCCGCCGGCATTATGTCTGCACCATGCCAGGGTATTCCGCCAGCCCCACAAGACCGGGTGACCAGAAGACTCTCCGCGTCCATCGATGTTGGCCCTATAGTCAACGCCATCCACCCGAGGATGGCCCGATGAAGCCCTGCAACGCCCTGCTGCCCGCCACCCTGATCGCGCTGCTCGCCCCCGCCATCAGCCAGGCCGCGCCACCCGCTCAGCCCGCCACGCCGCTCACCACCGGCGGCGTGCGGCTGGATGTTGCCAGCGGCCGCGTCGAAGGCGATGTCTGCGTGTCCAACCTCCCAGCCGCATCAATGGGCTCATTCGCGCTCAACGCCGGCCTGAACGTCGCGCTGGTCACCGACGTTGACGGCAAGCCGGTAGGGTTCGATGGCTGGTACGACCCGGGCGTGGACGGCGAGGCGCGTGTCTACACTCTGGCCGAGCCCGCCGCCACGCTCTGCGTGCAGTACGTGGGCGCGTTCCCGCTGTACCCGAAGCACGACGCCCTGGACGACTTCAAAGGCATGATGGCCTTCAACGGCGACAGCGCCCGCTTCACCGAACAGTCCGCATGGTTGCCGCAGGCGTTCGACCCCAAGGCCCGCGTGCGCAGCAGCGAAAGCCGCTACGACCTGCAGGTGGAGTGCGCCGGCTGCCGCTTCCTGTATCTCAACGGCAGCCCGGCCATCGAAGGCGCGCGGGGCCGCTTCCGCAGCGACAACGCACGGCCGATCCTGCTGTTCGGTGGCAGCGGCCCGATCACCCGCACCGCGCAGGTCACGATCCTCAATGAGACCCTGCCCCCGGCCAAGGTCGATGCACTGTCCAGCACGGTGCAGAAAATAGCCGACGTGCACAGCCGCTACATGGGCGTGCCACTGGTCGACCGCCCCACCTTCCTGCGCATGGTCACGCTCAACCAGATCGAGCGCGACCGCGAGGGCAGCGAGTGGGGCTTTGCCACCTGGCCCACCATCGCCATGAGCGGCAGCATCGGCAACGTGGCCGATTCACTGCTGGCCGGTGGCGAGAACGCCGAGCGACGTGTGCAGTACATCGCACACGAAATGGGCCACTACTACTTCGGCACGCTGAACCGTCCGCAGGGCCCCTACTTCTGGGTGCTGCTGGAATCCAGCGCCGAGTTCCTGTCGATCAAGGCGCTGCGCGAGATCAGTGGCGATGCCGCGGCGGATCGCTACATCGCGCGACTGCAATCGGCCATCGAAAAGCAGGAGAAGCCGCTGCCCGCATTCGATGCCATCGATGGCAGCTCGGATCTGGGCGAGATGTATCGCTACGTCTATGCGCCCTTGCTGTTGCTCTCGCTGGAGAAGCAGGTGGGTGAAGCGAAAATGCAGGCCTTCATGCGCGGGCTACTGGCCGCGCCTTCGCCGAAGAACTGGGCGGAGCTGCAAGGCATTGCGATGAAGGCCGGCATCGATGCCAAGGCCTGGGAGCATTGGCGGGCAAGCTGTGTGGCCGGCGGCACGCCAAGCTGTAGATCCACGCCACGCGTGGATTCACTCCCTCAACGCCCGCACATCTGAATCATCCAGCACTCAGAAGAACAGACTCGCTCGCTCAACGGTCGCGAGCGGATTAGCCTTCCGCACCGCCTCCAGAAAGAGCAGAAAGTCGCGGTTGAACAGCGAAAGGTTGTTAGTGAACGTCACGCACTTTCTACCCGATGCTCTGCTGAAGCATACCTGCCAGACATAGCGCGCATAGATGACGTCGGACGTTCGAGTGACTGAGGTGATCTGCGAGAGCGGAACCGCCGTGGGTACCGGGCCCCGCCGCAGGTAAAAGAATTCTGTGTCGAAGAAGTAGTGCTCCCGATCCTCTTTGCCATCCACCATCACCAGGGTCATGGACGTGCCGGAAATCCGGCGAGGTGGATTCAAATGCAGCCCTGATCCCAAGGCAGAACGGACTCTCAGCGTCCTTCGCCGCTGAATGAACCAGATCGTCAGCAACGGAAGTGCCGCGAGGACAATGAAGCCTGCGGTCTTCAAAACAACCTCCAATGTGCTTGGCACACAGATCTCCAGGATGAACGTTCAGGCACTAACGACGCCCGAATAGGTCCACGCCACGCGTGGATGCTTCGGCTTCAACGCCCCATCACTTCCAATGATCCGGCCCCAGGAACGGCAGGCTCAACACAAACACCGGAACCGCCACAGGAATCAACGCCGCGCCCAGCACCTTGCCGGCCGCCGTCCCAACACCCGGCTTGTCCTCCCTCTCCGGCAGGATCCGCTGCGCCCGCGCACTGATCGGCTGCGCCAGCTTCCCCTTCTCCGCCAGCGCAGCGGCGTCCGGCAGCTTCACCCGCTCGCCATCGCCCTCGAACAGCGCGCTGTAATAGCTGCCGCCCTTCTTTGAAAGATTGCAGGCCCGATCAAACGCCAGCGCATAACGGCTCCGGTCCTGCGGCAGGTAGTAGCGCGCCCGCTCATCCACATACTTCGCCTCGCGCGGTAGCACTTCAATCCGCTCCAGCTTGAACTGCGCGGCCTGTTCCGGCGTCACCTGCTCCGGCCGCAGCAGCAGCGCATAGCTGCCGTGCACCTTGGCCTTGTTGGCCGGGTCGCGCCAATCCTCATGGAAGTACATCTGCGCGCAGGCCACCGCCTCGCGCAGCGGGCTGTCCATCAGCGCGCGGTACTCGCGGAACGGCTCGGCATTGAAACGCATCGGCTCTTCAAAGCGCGGCAGCAGATACAACTGGCCGTCGTCGGCCACGAACGCACCCGTGATCTCGCGGCTTGAGGCGTGCTCCTCCGGGCCACTGGCACAGCCAGACAACAGGCCAAGGCACAGGGCGGAGAGAATGAAGAAGGACGTTCGCATGTCGTGTTCGAGGGCTTCCCTGGGAAAACGGCCCCGCCCGGAAGGACGAGGCCAGCCCGTCATGGTGCCATGGCAGCCCCGCCGTGCCCAATCAATGCGACTCCACCACGCCCACGACGCGGTCAAACCTGCAGTTGCGCAGATCCTCACGACTCAACCAGAACGTGGCCTGGCCACAGTCACCAAAGACCAGATCAATCGCCGGGTCACACGCCAACTGCAGCAGGCAGACCGCGTCGCCCTCGCCTTCCACGTCGGGTACGATGCCGTGCAAGCGCGGTGCGTGCCCCAGCATCTGGTGCACGCGCGTCTCGGCGCAGCGCTTGCGGCTATCAGGCAACGTGCCCAGGCTTTCATCAAACGGCAGATGTTCGTCCTGCAAGTGGCGGTACATCAGTGCAGGAATGCGCGCGGCCGCAGCCGGCGAACCTGCCGCGTAGGCAACTGCCGCCAGCAGTCCCTTTGTGAACGCCCGGCCCATGCCCAGGTCGGTCAGCGTCATACGCTCGAAGTCGTCGCTGATCTGTCCGATAATCCACTCACGGAACGCCTCCCGCGTTGCATCATCCGGGGCTTCATCCAGACCAATGGCGGCGGCGCGCTTCACCCACGCGCGTACATCGGCGTAATCAATACCCCCGCGCTTGCCTGCACGCCGTTCATTGCCGATCACCCGTGAAAGGCGGTCAATGATGATGCCTACCTGGGGGAAATCGGTCTGATAGCGCAGCCATTGCACCGGAAAGGTCCACGCAGGTGACTTCGGGCGCTCCCATTCGGTGGCGGCGTCTGCACGCGGAAACAGGCCCGTGGCCGCCACCACCGCACCCAGCCGCATTTCGTCCCGGCGCGAGGGGTAGATATCGTAATACGGCCGATCCTCCTCACCCGGCGGCAGCTCCAGCTCGGCCGGCCAGGTATCCATGCGCCGCGCCACCAAGGGCCATTGAACATGCACGCACGGCCCATCCTCCTCAGGTAGCAGCCATGCGGGATTGCGGTGCGCATGGTCCGAGGGGCCTTCATTCAGAATCGGACGCATACCGTCCGGCAGCGCACGCACGTGCTGATCGACCGCTACCTCAGCCGCGTACAGTACACGCACGCGTTGCTGTGGTTCGTCCGTGTCCCAGATCTGCTCTTCGTCGTTCATGGCGAAAAAGAACAGCATGCCCTGCGAGGGCATATCGGGATCCACGCGTGGCAGCTCGGCGCAATCGATCTGCGCCAGGAAGTGCATCGGCGCCGCTTCGCCATAACTTTCCCCAACCGGCCAATCCATCCCATCGGGCAATTGCGGCAGACCGCCTAGACGGCTGCGAACCCTGGGGAATGCCGCCGGCGGGTAGAAACGCTGCAGCACCAGGGCCGGGGTTCGGTGCTTGGCGAAGAAGGCCTCAAGCACGGCTTCGGCATGGTGGTCGCGCTGGTCGGCGTGGTACATTGAATCTGCCTGAGCATCCATTTCAGTGACGTCCTTTTGAGTCTGGATCGAGCACCACAGGTATATCACCACCCGGCCTGCCTGTAGCGCCCGGCGATGATCCGCTGCCCAGCGCGCCAAAGTGCGCGTTGGTTGGCGAAATGAGCCAGCGGGTGCGGGCCGTGCGTCCTGGCCAAGGCCCAGGTCAGCCGCCCGGCAGGCCTTTGAAGAAGCGCCGCGACATAATCCGCATTTCCAGCATGCCGATTACGGCATCCGTGGCTCGCCGGCCCCTTCAGTCGTGCCGGCGCAGTCGGCATCGCAATTGCTGCCATGTCTGCCGCAATCGCCAAGCACTTTGCCCCGCTACTGGGGAACCGATGAAGAAGAATGCCCACTCTTGAAAGGAGAACGCGCAAATGAACGCTGATGATGTGAAGTCAATACCGATGATGGACCCGCTCGCGAACCGGCACACCGGTGGATCGAGTGCATCCAGACGCACCATCTACGTAGATCTTGATGGCGTAATGGCCGACTTCGACGCGGCATTTCCCGCTCTGTTTGGCCTGGACCACCGCGTGCTTGCCGACGATGAAATGTGGGGGCACATCAACAGCCACCCGTCATTTTTCCGCGACCTTCCGCCGATGCAAGGTGCAGTGGAGTTCTTCCACAGCATCCACCACTTGAACCCGGTGATTCTCACGGCCTGCCCGAAGTCGAACTATCCGCTCGCAGCCATGCAGAAGCGACAGTGGGTTCGTGAGCACCTGTCAGCGACCTGCCTGGTGTTGCCGGTGCTTGGCGGGAGGCACAAGCCTCTTTTCATGCACCAGCCGGGCGACGTTCTGATCGACGATTTCGAAGCGAACTGTGATGCCTGGACAGCAGCGGGCGGCGTGGCGATCAGGCACTCCGGCGATTGGGCCGTAACCCGTCACGCGCTTTCCGAGATAGAAGATCTGTCAGCAACAGCGCTCGTGGCGGGCTGATTCTTCCCGTAACGGCCACGTTGATATTTCCATGGATAGGCCGAGGAGCTGTCCCCGCGGCCCACAAGGCTGACGGCCTTCTTTCTAGAACCCGCCCTACTTCAACCGCTCCACCAACCGCTGCCCCACCTCCAGCGCCGAAGCCGGGTTCTGCCCTGTAATCAGCTCGCGGTCCACCACCACATGCCCGGTCCACGGCGTGGTATTGCTGCTGAACTTCGCACCCACCCGCTGCAACGCAGTCTGCGGGTAGAACTTCATCTCGCCGCCGCCCAGCAGCGGCTTGGCCTGTTCTTCTTCCTGGTTGCTGATCACCGTCATCTGGTAGCCGCTGTAGATCCACTTCGGCGTAGTCGGCATCGCACCCGCCTCCAACTTCGCCACGAAACCAACCGCATCCGGCAGCGTGGACAGCAGCGCGATCGGCCCGTGGCAGACCAGCGCGGTGGTCTTGTTGCGCTGGTGGAAGTCGGCCAGCAACCGGCCCAGCGCGGGGCTCTTCAGCAGGTCCTGCATCGGCGCGTGGCCACCGGGAATGTAGACCGCATCGAAACGCGCGTAGCCCTGCTGCTCGATGCGCGCCAGACTGACCACCGGCGAGGCGGTCGGCAAGGTCAGCGCCAGTTTCTCCAGCAGCTCCTTGTGCAGCGTCAGCTGCGCCGCATCGTTGCCGAAGTACGCCGGCGTCACCGAGGACGCATCCACCGTCGGCGCCCGCCCCTGCGGCGTGGCGAAGGTCACCTCGTGGCCCGCGTCCAGCAGCAGCTTGACCGGCTGCATCAGCTCGTTGAGATAGAAGCCGGTGGACAGCACCTTGCCGTCCTTCAGGTCCAGGTGGTTTTCGTCGGACAGCACCACCAGCACGTTGGCGGCCTGCGCGCCGGTGGCGGCCAGGGTCAGGGCCAGCGCTGCGGCGAGCCGGGTCATCAGGTTCATGGGGAGCTCCTATCGGGGAATGGCGGCCACTTTATTCATCGCCCCAGCGGCGATAAATTGGCCCCATCGCAAAACATCTGTTCCCCGGAGAGCCAAATGAGCCGCAAGTTCGACTACCTGGGTGATGTGGAGGTGTTCCTGGCGGTGGTCGAGCACGGCTCGTTCACTGCCGGCGCGGTGGCGCTGTCCACCACGCCCTCGGTGCTGAGCCGCGCGGTCACCCGCCTGGAAGCGCGGCTGGGCCGGCAGCTGCTGCAGCGGACCACCCGCCGCGTGGGCCTGACCGACGCCGGGCGGCTCTATCTGGAACAGGTGCGCACCGCCTTCAGCCTGCTGGACAACGCCGAGCGCGACGTACTGGCCCAGGACGGTGCGCTGGCCGGCCGCGTGCGCCTGAGCGTGCCCACCACCTATGGCCACTACCGGCTGCCGCCCGTGCTGGCGCGCTTTGCGCAGCAGTACCCGCAGGTGCAGGTGGAACTGAACATCACCAACCGCAACGTGGACCTGGTGGCCGAAGGCTTCGACCTGGCCATCCGCCTGGGCCAGCTGCCGGACAGCGGGCTGGTGGGGCGAAAGCTGGAGGATGCGCCTTTGGTGCTGGTGGCTTCGCCGGACTACCTGCAGCGCCGCGGCACGCCGCAGACGCTGGACGACCTGCAGCAGCACCTGTGCCTGCCGTTCGTGATGCCGCGTACTGGGCGGCTGGCGCCGTGGGTGTTCCGCGATGGCGGGCGCGACGTGGACTGGCTGCCGCGCTCGTCCATCGAGACCTCTGACGATGTGCTGGGCGTGGTGTCGCTGGGCGAACAGGGCATCGGCATCTGCCAGAGCTATGAGTTCATCGTGCGGGAGCGATTGCAGCGTGGGGAGCTGGTGGAGGTGCTGCCGCAGCTGCGCGGGAGATCGCGGCCGTTCTCGGTGATCTATGCGCCGCATCGGCGGCAGTCGGCCGCGGCGCGGGCGATGATTGAGTTACTGGTGGGGAATGTGGCTGAGGATCGCGTTGGTTGAAGCTGCGAGCTTGTTAACGGTGTCGGGTTTGAACCGCTTTTCGGCGTGTGCGGCTGATCGCGCGCCGTTGCTTGGCGGGGCGGACTAAGAACTGTTGCAAAGAAGGCTGTCGCGCTATTCGCTTGTGGCATGGGCGATTGCGCCACTTTGATTCGCCATCAGCAGAGCAGCTACGCGAATGCGTCTGCTGGCGTCGCGTGCTGCACGATTGGCGCGTGCAACAATAGTTCTTCGCTCTCGGATTCCGCGATTCCTTCGCGAATTTCTATTGGCATTCGAAGCGGCGGCGTAAACACCATGGCGCGCCACCGAAAAATGGTGGCAGCGGGTCTGCAAACCCGTGATGAGAGATGCACCTGTAGTTTGCGCTTGCCCGTCGGCACCGTCCTTAACCGGTGCCGGCGGGCAATCCGTCGGCCTGTATGGCGGGCGGTGCGTGGGGGTCTTCGGGCCCACCGGTCTATGGTGCTATTTCATCCCGGTTTGCAGCCACGCATCGTCCGCCCCCCTTTCGCGGTGGCGCTGTTAAGCACAGCCACGGAAGCCGACGCCATGAACGAAGCCGATACCTTTTCCTCGTACACCGTTGTTGAGCCCATCAACGACGACACTCCCCTCCCCGACCTGAACTCCCTGCTCGGCATCCTCAAGCGCATGCGCGGCTGCGAAGGAGCTGATGGGCATCCTTGGCCAGAAACCGATGTGTCACCCGGCCGCCGCGTGAGCCTAGCCAGGAGCGAGCGCGCGATGGTGGGGGCGCTAACGGTGCTGGAATTGCTGCACGCGGCGGACCGCTGCCGGGTAGCAGCGGAGCCGGAGCGGCATTTGGATGAGGGAGTGGTGGATGGGTTGTTTCTGGCTTGCAGGGGGCTGGTTGAGTGGGCTTGTCGGGAGGTTAGGCCGGACTGATTGAGCCCAAGCGAGCACACCAACAGCAGATCTGCTCGAGCGAGGTATGAGCCATCGTCCGCGTCTGGCCACACGTGGTCCGTAAACGCCGGTTCGGCCAGAACAGGTGCAACTTGCGCGTCCCGATCCGTGGCTGCCGCACGCGGCAATCGCTCACCAGCGCCAGTGCTTTGGTCTCGCTGGCGCGTCGTCGTTGATGCCGGCACCCCGCTTGATAGAACGCCTGTCGACTGATGCCGAAATGGCGGCAAGCCCTTGCCACGCTTACGCCTTTGAGGCGCCCTTGCGTGAGGACTTGCCTGAAGGCTTTTTTACGATGCGCACCCCGTAATCCTCTTTGAGGACATCCACGATGGCTTCGAAAAGCTGTGCTTTCTCGTTGGCCTCCCGCAACTGGACCTGCAGGGCCTTGATCTGTTGTTCCGGCGTCAGCGGCGTGGCCGTCCACTTTTGGGAGAAGTCGTCATGGGGGCAGATGATGCACCACCTGACCAATCCTGCCGACCATGGCGGCGAAGCCACTTCAGAACCGTGCTGCTGCCTTGGATACCGTATCGCTCCTGAGCCTTCTTATAGGTCAGTTCTCCACGCTCGACCTGATCGACCACGGACAACTTGAAGGCCAGCGAGTAATCCCGCTGACTGCGCCTGATTGTTGATTTCATTGAACATTCCTTTTCCAGAGGGAAAAGGTGTCAACCCAATTCAGGACGGGTCAGACACGAAATTTAGGACCAGCGATGTCACAAAAAGGGCGAGCAGCACTCTCTTGGACGTAACTGCTTCTATGGCGGGTAAAACTGCAGGGGCGAGTTGGTAGGCCGCCCAAACGAGTAGAACCGTGGGGGACGCCGCAATGCCTTTTGCAGCGCGATCAGCCAGCTTGTCTTTGATGATAGCGAGAAAGGTCATTTGCAAGTCCACCTATCTGATAGACGGACCCGTCGGTCCGATTACAGCTCACCCATATCGCACCATATGGCGGGCTTTCCCCTTCATACGGATCGATCCTAGGGTGCCTGGGTCCGGCCAACAAGTTTGCGTACAACCGGGACTCAGCGATAGTCTCGGCCCCCGCGCCGATGTCCGCTCTGGATCGAGAGCGAGCGCTAGTATCCTTGGTCGCGTTGCATTAGGCGAACGCGTTTGCTTTCGGCCAGAAGCGGACATCGGCCGATCAGCGTCAGCAGACGTAACTCGAGCAAGTTTGTCTCCAAGTTGCCATTAGCCGTCAGACTCAATGGGCGAGGTCGCGGCTTGGGGCGCTTCTCCTCCGAAAGCTCCCCGAATTTCTTCGAAGATTGAGATCATCGGCTCCCGATACTCCCCGCGCAAGACCTTGGCGTTTTCGAGCAAGCCTTTCACCGCAGGTCGGGCAGCCACCTCATCTTTATCGCGCACGTCCTTGGCCGGGATAGTGATGAAGGTGAAGCGTGGAAACTCCGCTCTAAGTCTCGGCAAGGTCGCTTCCTGATCATTGTCAAGAAGTCCGGCGACCTTTCTGTAACCCATTTCCTGCAGGAGGCGACAGATGTGGCGCATGTTTCCGGCACCACCGACTCCCCAGCCGAATAATTGGCCCGGGACACGACCAATCGGCAGCTGACTCGCCACAACCGGATACAGCATCACGTCGTCCTGCCCCTCCGTGAGCACGATGCCGTCGTCCTGGAAGAACAGCTCGCGGGCATCAAGTCCAAATGTATGGGGCGCTTTGGTGTTCGGGCTCTCTGGATCATGAATTTTCTTGAGCGCGGCCCGGCCTTCGTCACTGAGCTGGTAGACGTTCGAGCCGGCCTCCCCGGAGGTGACCCGGACCAGTGCAGCTCCATTCGCAATCGCTGCTGGGTCGATGAAATATGGGGAATGTGTCGCAACAATAATCTGCTTTTCAGCAGAGAGCCGGGCAATGGCACTGACAACGCGTCGAATGATTGCCGGATGAAGTGACAGCTCGGGCTCATCAATGGCGACGATGCCACCGGGAGGCGTACTCGTCAGCGCGTCGACGATGGAGAACAGGCTGACAATTCCCTCGCCGGCACCGTCGCTGGAGTGGCTCGAGGAACCGTTATTCAGGCGAACGTAGTAGTTGCCCTCCGATGATTGATCGATGGTCCACTTCGGGGTGTACCCCAGTAGCTCACCGAGCAAGGCGTTGAACTGAGTCGGCTCCTTCTCGATTTCGAAAAGCCGCATTTCAAACGAGGTCAGCTCAGACATCCGGCGGGCAGGCAGTCCGCCCTGTCGTTGATAATCCTGTAGCGTTCCGACCTGGCGTGCGAAATAGGCCTGAAAGCCCCGTCGAGAAGGAACCACGCGGATCGGATCTCGCTCGAACATCCGATCCACGGTAGCGCCTTTGCCATCCTTATGGGTTGCTTGGCTGCTGCCTGCGGTATGACTCTCGATCACCTCGGTCCGGGCTTCGAGCGATTCTGACTGGTCGTGTTGCCCTCCAGATACATCCTCGAACTCGTAAATGATCCGCACGAAATCCGCGTGCTTATTACGAACACCCTCGGAGAAGCTCGGCGTCTGATGGCCAGATCGAGCCCGTAGTGCTTCGATCACCGTGGATTTCCCTGAGTTGTTGGCTCCGGTAATGACCGTTAGACCAGTTCCCCCACGGGCCTTGGGTATGGCCAGATGAATCACACGATGCTCGTTAAAGCCGCGATAGCCTGCAATCGATAGTGTCTTCAAAAACTTCAAGGGAACCCCAATGTCCAGCTGAACACAGTTGGACTATGTTAAGCGGAAGATTACGGAACACAAAGTGGAGCTTGCAACATGAACGGCAGTACCCATTGGGTCGCTCAGTGGCGCAGCCGAATGTAAGCATTGGCATTTTCACTGCAAGCTGACTGACAATGTGTTCGCTTTTGGCCAAATGCGGACGTTGGGGAGTTTTGGCGACTGTCCACATAAGACTGGCCTCTGCTCCTCGCCAAAGAACTTTAAGCGGCAACTTCCAATCGCTCGATTCCGAGCAATGGGTGGTTCGTGCTAGCTACGTCCTGGGCACGACCACTCAATACTGAGTCTAAGCCCTTGCCTTCTCGTCGGGGAACGCGTGAGCACGCACGACAAACAACAAGGGCGCCTCTCGGCGCCCTCATTCTTTCAACTCACTCCCACTCAATAGTCGCCGGCGGCTTCCCCGAGATGTCATAGACAACCCTCGACACCCCCCGCAACTCATTGATGATCCGGTTGCTCACCGTCCCCAGGAATTCATACGGCAGGTGCGCCCAATGCGCGGTCATGAAGTCGATCGTCTCCACGGCCCGCAGCGCAATCACCCACTCATAAGCACGCGCATCACCCACCACGCCCACCGACTTCACCGGCAGGAACACGGCAAACGCCTGGCTGGTCTTGTCGTACAGGTCCGCCTTGCGCAGCTCATCAATGAAGATGGCATCGGCCTTGGCCAGCAGCTCGGCGTACTCGCGCTTCACTTCCCCCAGGATCCGCACGCCCAGGCCCGGGCCCGGGAACGGATGGCGGTAAACCATGGTGCGCGGCAGGCCCAGCTCAACGCCCAGGCGGCGCACTTCGTCCTTGAACAGCTCGCGCAGCGGCTCCACCAGGCCCAGCTTCATGTGCTCCGGCAGGCCACCCACGTTGTGGTGGCTCTTGATCACATGCGCCTTGCCGGTCTTGCTGCCGGCCGACTCGATCACGTCCGGGTAGATGGTGCCCTGCGCCAGCCACTTGGCGTTCTTCAGCTTGTTCGACTCTTCGTCGAAGATCTCAACGAACAGGTTGCCGATGATCTTGCGCTTGGCTTCCGGGTCGCTCACGCCTTCCAGCGCGGCGAAGTAACGGTCGGCGGCATTCACGCGCACCACCTTTACGCCCATGTGCTCGGCGAACATCGCCATCACCTGGTCGCCTTCCTGCCAGCGCAGCAGGCCGGTATCCACGAACACGCAGGTCAGCTTCTCGCCGATGGCCTTGTGCAGCAGCGCGGCCACGACGGACGAATCGACGCCGCCGGACAGGCCCAGGATCACTTCGTCATCGCCCACCTGTTCGCGCACACGGGCGATCTGGTCGTCGATGATGTTGGCGGCGGTCCACAGGGTCTGGCAGCCACACACATCCACCACGAAGCGGCGCAGCAGCGCCTGGCCCTGCAGGGTGTGGGTCACTTCCGGGTGGAACTGCACGCCGTACCAGCGCTTTTCTTCGTTGGCCATGGCGGCCACCGGAATGCGGTCGGTGGTGGCGGTGATGGTGAAGCCCGGCGGCGCAACGGAGACGTGGTCGCCGTGGCTCATCCAGACATTCAGCTTCGGCTCGCCGCCGTGGTCGCTCAGGCCCTTGAACAGCGCATCCGGGTTGATCACGTTCACTTCGGCGTGGCCGAATTCGCGCTGGTCAGCCGCTTCGGTGGCACCGCCCAGCTGCGCGGCCAGGGTCTGCATGCCGTAGCAGATGCCGAAGATCGGCAGGCCGCTGTCGAACACTTCCTGCGGCGCGGCCGGGGCGCCCGGCAGCGTGGTCGATTCCGGGCCACCGGACAGGATGATGCCCTTGGCGCCGAACGCGGCGATCTCGGCCGGGTTGTGGTCCCACGCCCAGATTTCGCAGTAGACGCCCAGCTCGCGGATGCGGCGGGCGATCAGCTGCGTGTACTGCGCGCCGAAGTCGAGGATGAGGATCTTGTCGTTATGGATGTTGGTCATGGTGCCGTTCCAGTGGTGTTTTTCGCAGCGCCCGGCGCTTCAAGGCTCTGCGTCAGCGTGGCGATGAACGCCTCGCGTTGTTGAATATGTGAGGTGTCTTCCTCGTCCCAGCGCAGCATCAGCAGGCCGTGCGGTGCGTTGGGGTTGGAGCGGTCAGCGCGCGGCAGCTCGGCGATTTCCTGCACTTCGGTGCCGGGCACGATGCGCCGTTGCAGCGCCGCCATCGAGACGCCCGAATCCGCAGCGCCCCAGGACGCCCAGCGCACGCTCATCCGTGCGGGCTCCAGCGCGCCCAGTACCGGTGTCAGCACCGGATCATCCGGCCCGTGCAGCAGCTCGGTCACGCATTGCAGCGTGACCTGCAGCGGGCGCTCGCCGGTACCCTTCAGCAGCCAGCGCTGTTCGCCGGCGGCCTGCACCTGCCAGCCCTTCGGCAGCGAGAACGCGTTCTGGCACGCCTGCACGTCCTGCAATTGCGAAACCGCCGCGCCCGGAGACCCGGAGCGCGGCGGCGGTTCGACAACGAACAGCCTGCCATCAGCAGGCTGCCCGTAATCGCAAGAGCAGTTCGCAAGCGCATCAGGCGCGGTAGTTCGGCGGCTCTTTGGTGATCGTCACGTCGTGGACGTGGCTCTCACGCTGGCCGGCGCCGCTGATCTTCACGAACTTGGGCTTGCTGCGCATGTCTTCGATGGTGGCGCAGCCCACGTAGCCCATGGTGGCGCGCAGGCCGCCCATCAGCTGGTGGATGATGCCGCCCACCGGGCCACGGTACGGCACGCGGCCTTCGATGCCTTCCGGCACCAGCTTGTCGGCGGTTGCGGCGTCCTGGAAGTAGCGGTCCTTCGACCCCTTCTCCATGGCAGCCAGCGAACCCATGCCGCGGTAGCTCTTGTACGAACGGCCCTGGTACAGCTCGGTCTCGCCCGGCGATTCCTCGGTACCGGCCAGCAGGCCACCGACCATGATGGTCGAGGCACCGGCGGCCAGCGCCTTGCCGATGTCGCCCGAGTAGCGGATGCCACCGTCGGCGATCAGCGGGATACGGTCCTGCAGCGCTTCGGCCACCAGATCAATGGCGGTGACCTGCGGCACGCCGACGCCGGCGACGACGCGGGTGGTGCAGATCGAGCCCGGGCCGATGCCGACCTTGACTGCGTCCGCGCCGCTGTCCAGCAGCGCCAGTGCGGCTTCGCCGGTGCAGATGTTGCCACCGATGACCTGCACGCCCGGGAAGTTCTTCTTGACCCAGCTGACGCGGTCCAGCACGCCCTGCGAATGGCCGTGCGCGGTATCGACCACGATCACGTCCACGCCGGCGGCGACCAGCGCTTCCACGCGGCGATCGGTGTCGCCACCCACGCCGACGGCAGCGCCGACCAGCAGGCGGGTCGACAGATCCTTGGCAGCGTTCGGGAAGTCGGTGTTCTTCTGGATGTCCTTGACGGTGATCAGGCCACGCAGTTCGAACGAATCATTGACCACCAGCACCTTTTCGATGCGGTTGCGGTGCAGCAGCTGCAGCACTTCGGCCGAGGCGGCGCCTTCCTTCACCGTGACCAGGCGATCCTTCTTGGTCATGATGTGGCGGACCGGATCGTCCAGCTCGGTTTCAAAGCGCATGTCGCGGTGGGTCACGATGCCGGCCAGCAGGCCATCGGCACCGACCACCGGCACGCCGGAGATGTTGTGCGCCTGGGTCAGGGCCAGCACGTCGCGGATGGTGGTTTCCGGGCCGACGGTGATCGGGTCGCGGATGACCCCGGCCTCGAACTTCTTGACCTTGGCCACTTCCGCGGCCTGCTGTTCCAGGCTGAGATTCTTGTGGATGATGCCCATGCCGCCGAGCTGGGCCATGGCGATGGCCAGGCGGGCTTCGGTGACGGTGTCCATGGCCGCGGACAGGATCGGAAGCTTCAGCTTCAGGTCTCGGGTCAACCGCGTTTCGAGGTTGACGTCCTTTGGCAGGATGGTCGAATGGGCGGGGACGAGCGAGACGTCGTCGTAAGTGAGTGCTTCAGCCTGGATGCGCAGCATCGGCATACCCGAGATGTGGGGAAGCGCGTCATTTTACCCTGTTTCTGGAGCCAAGAACAGCATTTTTGGTAGCCAGAATTGGATTTCTGCGCGACACAGTGTCGCGCCAGCGGTGATCCGTTCAGGGCACCCAAACGCACCGCCTTTGGTAGGTGCCAACCTTGGTTGGCACAAACAGGGAGAGGCCTTCACCCCTTCTGGGGTCCAGCGGCGGACGGATCGTGCCAACCAAGGTTGGCACCCACCGAACCGCCATGGACATGGAACCGCCACGGAACCGCCTTTGGTAGGTGCCAACCTTGGTTGGCACAAACAGGGAGAGGCCCTCATCCCATCTGGGGTCCAGCGCCGGACGGATCGTGCCAACCAAGGTTGGCACCTACCAGGAGC
Organism: Stenotrophomonas sp. 86428_Sma; assembly: GCF_056481585.1. NCBI lineage: Bacteria > Pseudomonadati > Pseudomonadota > Gammaproteobacteria > Lysobacterales > Lysobacteraceae > Stenotrophomonas > Stenotrophomonas sp. 86428_Sma. Next base: position 2,030,681 of record NZ_CM151156.1, on the reverse strand, counting down.
GGGTCACCGGCGTGCCCCAGCATTGTGCCGACCAACGGTCGGCACCCACCAACGGCAGATCTCCCCAACAGCAGGTCAGCTCAGCGCTTCCGCGGCTTCCAGGGTGTTCTGCATCAACGTGGCCACGGTCATCGGGCCGACGCCGCCCGGCACCGGGGTGATCCAGCTCGCCCGCTGGGCAGCCGCCTCGAACCCAACGTCGCCCACCAACCGGCCGTCATCCAGACGGTTGATACCCACATCGATCACCACCGCGCCCGGCTTCACCCACTCGCCCGGCACGATGCCCGGGCGGCCCACGGCCACCACCAGGATGTCGGCGTTGCGCACGGCCTGTTCCAGCACGTCCTTGGGGGTGAACTTGTGGCAGCTGGTCACCGTGCAGCCGGCAATCAGCAGCTCCAGGCCCATCGGGCGGCCGACGTGGTTGCTGACGCCCACGATGGTGGCGTTGCGGCCGCGCACCGGCTGGTCGGTGTGGCCCAGCAGCGTGGTGATGCCGCGCGGGGTGCACGGGCGCAGGCCGAACTCGCGCAGGGCCAGGTGGCCGACGTTTTCCGGGTGGAAGCCGTCCACGTCCTTGCGCGGGTCGATGCGCTGGATCAGCCGGCGCGCGTCGGGGATGCCCGGCAGCGGCAGCTGGATCAGGATGCCGTTGATCTTCGGATCGGCGTTGAGCTGGTCGATCAGGTCGAGCAGCTCGGCCTCGGTGGTACCGGCCGGCAGGTCGTAGTCATGTGCCTCGATGCCGACCTTCTCGGCGGCGCGGCGCTTGTTGCGCACGTACACGGTCGAGGCCGGGTCGCCACCCACCAGCACCACGGCCAGGCCCGGACGGCTGCCACCGGCGGCCACGCGGGCGTCGACGCGCACCTTCAGGCTGTCGAGCAGGTCCTCGGCGATACGGCGGCCATCAAGGATGCGGGCAGGAAGCTGGGGGGCGGAATCGGTCATCGGGAGCGGGCGTGGGGCGGCGGGGACGCTATTGTCCCCGATTCAGGCCCCCTCGCCCACCGCCGCGCGCCGACACCGCGCACCGGTAGTGCCGACCGCTGGCCGGCAACTCCATGACGTCGGAACGTTTCCGTATCTGCCGGCCAGCGGCCGGCACTACCAACCACCGGCTTCGGCAATTCCCCACACGGTAGCGCCGGCCGCTGGCCGGCAACCCCATGACGTCGGAACGTTTCCGTATTTGCCGGCCAGCGGCCGGCACTACCAACCTCAGGCTTCGGCAATTCCCCACACGGGTAGTGCCGGCCGCTGGCCGGCAACCTCATGACGTCGGAATGTTTCCGTATCTGCCGGCCAGCGGCCGGCACTACCATCCACCGGCTTCGGCAATTCCCCGCGCGGTAGTGCCGGCCGCTGGCCGGCAACCTCATGACGTCGGAACGTTTGCGCATCTGCCGGCCAGCGGCCGGCACGACCAACCGCCGGCTTCGGCAATTCCCGACCCGGGTAGTGCCGGCCGCTGGCCGGCAACCCCATGACGTCGGAACGATTCCGTATCTGCCGGCCAGCGGCCGGCACTACCGGGGGCTACTCTTCCTCTTCCGGCACGTCCTGCGGGTTCAACGTCTTGCTCGCCCGCTTCGGCGCGGTGAACGGTGTCGGCGTCGGCACGCCCTGGCCGGAGTTGCCAAACACCATCTTGGCGCCGGCATTCAGACCACCACCGGCAATCTCCAGCTCGAAACGCTCGGCATCGCGGCGACGGATCTGCTCGGCGATTTCGATCGCGTCGTCCTCATCCGCCCCCAGCTCCACCAGCGCGGCCTGGCCAAACAGCACCGCCGATTCAAACGTCTCGCGGATCTGGAAATCGACACCGGCGTGGATCAGCCGCAGCGAATGCTCGCGGTCGAACGAACGCACCATCAGCTTGGCCTGCGGGAACTCGTGGGCCACCAGCTCGACAATGCGGTCGGCGGCCTCAGCCTTGTCCACGCACACCGCAATCGCACGTGCGTTGGCCGCGCCTGAGGCATGCAGCACGTCCAGACGCGTGCCATCGCCGTAGTAGATCTTGAAACCGAAGCGCGCCGCGCTCTGGATCATCTCCACATCGTTGTCGATGATGGTCACGTCCACGTCGCGCGCCAGCAGCGACTGGCTCGCGACCTGGCCGAAGCGGCCGAAGCCGATCAGCAGCACGCTGCCGGACAGGCCATCGGCTTCGTCCACGCCGTCCATGTTCACCGTCGGCTTCGGCGCGATGCGCTTGTAGACCAGCACCACCAGCGGGGTCAGCGCCATCGACAGCACCACCACGGCGGTGAAGTTGGCATTGATCTCCAGGTCGATCACGCCGGCCGATGCGGCCGCGGAGAACAGCACGAAGGCGAACTCGCCGCCCTGCGCCATCAGCACGCCACGGTCGAGCGCCTGCGCGTGGTCGCTGCCCATGATGCGCGCGACCACGTAGATGCACAGCGCCTTGGCCGCCATCAACGCCAGCACCAGGCCGAGGATCAGCTGCCAGTTGCCAGCCACCACGCCCAGGTCCAGCGCCATGCCCACGCTGAGGAAGAACAGGCCGAGCAGGATGCCGCGGAACGGTTCAATGTCCGCTTCGATCTGGTGACGGAAGGTCGACTCGCTCAGCAGCACGCCGGCCAGGAACGCGCCCATCGCCATCGACAGGCCGGACAGCTGCATCAGCAGCGCCGCACCCAGCACCACCAGCAACGCGGCGGCGGTCATCACCTCGCGCGCCTTCGATTCGGCCAGCACGCGGAACAGCGGGTTGAGCAGGAAGCGGCCGACCAACACCAGGCCGACGATGGCACCGACGCCAATCGCCACCGACAACCAGCGCGAACCCTCGCCATCGGCACTGCCGGCGCTCGGGCCCATCCAGGCCACCAGCGCCAGCAGCGGCACGATCAACAGGTCTTCGAACAGCAGGATAGAGACGATCTTCTGCCCCGACGGCAGCGCGATGTCGCCGCGCTCTGCCAGCAGCTGCATCACCACCGCGGTGGAGGTCAGCACGAAGCCGGTGGCGCCGATGAAGGCGACCTGCCACGGCAGGCCGAACAGTTTGGCGATGCTGGTCAGCACCAGCGCGCAGGTGACGATCTGCAGCGTGCCCAGCCCGAAGATTTCCTTGCGCAGGCTCCACAGGTGCGAGGGCCGCATCTCCAGGCCGATCACGAACAGGAACATCACCACGCCGAGCTCGGCGGTATGCAGGATGGCCTGCGGATCGGAGAACCAGCCCAGCCCGAACGGTCCGATCGCCAGGCCGGCAGCGAAGTAGCCCAGCACCGAGCCCAGGCCGGCCCGGCGGAACAAAGGCACCATCACCACCGCCGCGCCCAATAGGGCCACGACCTTGACCAGCTCGCTGGTCGCTGCTTCTACCGCCATGCGGTGTTTTCCCCAAGATCCAGAATCGGCTTCAACAATAGAGCAATGCCGATGACGGCAATAGCACGCATGTTGCGCCGGATTGTCTTGGAGGTGGAACGATGCAGGGAGCGACCCCCAGCATCATCCCGAAACCATGCATGCGCGTCGATGGGTGCCAACCATGCATGCGCATCGGCGGGCGCCAACCATGCACCCGCTTCGGTAGGTGCCAACCTTGGTTGGCACAAGAGCGCCGACCAAGGTCGGCATCTACCAATCCACTCCCCAGCCAGCCTCACCCGCCCCGGCAAAACGCGGCGTAATCGATATACCCCGGGAACGGCACGCCCGGCGCGCACACCGGGCAATGCGGGTCCGGCCGGATGCGGGATCCTGAAACCATGCGCCGCTTCGGTAGCTGACAACCATGCGCCCGCTTCGGTAGGCGCCAACCATGCACCCGCTTCGGTAGGTGCCAACCTTGGTTGGCACGAGAGCGCCGACCAAGGTCGGCATCTACCAAGGCATTCCCCGGCCAGCCTCACCCACCCCGGCAAAACGCGGCGTAATCGATATACCCCGGGAACGGCACGCCTGGCGCGCACACCTGGCAATGCGGGTCCGGCCGGATGCCGGTCTCGCGGAAGCGCATGCCCAGCGCATCGAAGCGCAGCAGGCGCCCCACCAGCGGCTCGCCGATGCCCAGCAGCAGCTTCAGCACCTCGGTGGCCTGCAGCACACCGGCCAGGCCAGGCAGCACCCCCAGCACGCCGGCCTCGGAACAGTTCGGCGCGAACTCCGGCGGCGGCGGCTCCGGAAACAGACAGCGGTAGCACGGCGCCACGCCACGCTGGCGGCCGGCGTCAAACACGCTTACCTGGCCGTCAAAGCGCTCGATGGCGGCATACACCAGTGGCTTGGCGTGCTTGATGCAGGAGTCATTGAGCAGGTAGCGCAGCGGGAAGTTGTCCGACCCGTCCAGCACCACGTCCACGCCCTCCAGCAGCGCATCCACGTTTTCGGAGGTGACCCGCTCCGGCACCGCCTCGACCTCGATCGACGGGTTCAGCGCCAGCAGCCGCTCGCGCGCGGAATCGACCTTGAGCTGGCCGACGCTGGCCTCGGTATGCACGATCTGCCGGTGCAGGTTGCTGCGCTCCACGCGGTCATGGTCGGCGAAGCGCAGGTGCCCTACCCCGGCCGCGGCCAGATAGAAACCGGCCGGCGCGCCCAGGCCACCGGCACCCAGCACCAGCACTCGCGACTGCTGTAGCCGGCGCTGGCCGGCCTCGCCCACCTGCGGCAGCAGCAGGTGGCGCGAGTAGCGATCAAAGAAGTCGCGGTCGGCGGCGCTGGCCAGCGGCTGCACCAGCGGCAGCGACTGCTCGCGCCAGGCCACGGTACCGCCGGTCACGGAAGCCACATTGGTGTATCCAGCCTCCAGCAGGAACTGCGCGGCATCGGCCGAGCGCTTGCCGCTCTGGCAGATCAACAGGATTTCCTGGTCGTGCCGCGGCAGATGCGCGGCCGGGTCGGCCTGCAGCTCGCCCTTGGCCACGCCACGCGCGCCCTCGGCCATGCCCCCGGCCCGTTCATGCGTCTCGCGCACATCGATCAGCACGGCGCCGTGGGCCAGGCGTTCACGCGCCTGCGCGGGGGAAAGCTCTTGGATGCTCATGGCCGCATTATCGCGCAGACACCCTCGACGCGCCTTGCCCCGAACATGGCACCATGCGGGCGTTGCTCCCTGCATCCCGGAACCGCTGCATGCACTCTGCCACCGAATTCTGGCGTGACCCGCGCATGCCCTTCGTCGAAAGCCGACGGGCGTGCGACAGCCGCGCCTGCCATCGCCCGCACAGCCATGACACTTTCTCGATCGGCGCCGTGGACGCCGGCAACAGCGTGTTCACCGGCGCGGCGGAAGGACCGCGCCTGCTGCAGCCCGGCAGCCTGGTCGGCGTACCCGCAGGCCGCGTGCATGCCTGCAACCCCCTGCCCGGCCAGGTCTGGAGCTACCAGATGCTGCATCTGGATGCGCGCTGGATGGCCGAGGTCCGCGCCGAGTATGACGGCCTGCCCGGACCCGACTGGCAGCAGGAACCGATCCGGATCTCCCACCATCGCCCGCGCTACCAGCAATACTGCCAGCTCAACGAGACGCTGTTCTCCGACGATCCGGTCAGCGTCAAGGAAGCGGCCCTGATCGCGTTCGTCGGCGATCTGGATGAACACGATGGTGTAGCCGTCGCCGGCCCGCCTGAAGATGCCGCACTACAGCAGCGGGTGCAGCCGGTGATGGACGTTCTGCGCCAGCGGCTCGAACACACCCCGGCCCTGCAGGAGCTCGCATCGCTGGCAGGCATGAGCCGCTACCAGCTGATCCGCGCCTTCCGACGTGCCACGGGCCTGACCCCACACGCCTGGCAGATCGACCAGCGCATCCAGGAGGCCCGCCGACGGTTGTGCGAAGGCCAGTCACTGGCCGTGGTCGCGCATGCACTGGGCTTTGCCGACCAGAGTCATTTCCAGCGGGTCTTCAAGGCCCACGCCGGTGCGACCCCGGGCCAGTACCGGCGCTGAGCCTGCAATAACGTTCAATACCATCGCGCGGCGCATCCCCACACTGGCGCCCCCGCCAGCCGCCGCCGGACCCGATGGAACAGTTCCTGGTCATCGCCACCGTACATTTTCTCGCCCTGCTCTCACCCGGCCCCGACTTCTTCCTTGTTGCGCGCACTGCGATCACCTCTGGCTGGCGCACCGGCAGTGGCGCCTGCGCAGGCATCGCCCTCGGAAATGGCGTCTTCATCGTGGCGGCTTTCACTGGAATGGCCATGCTGCGCGCGGGCAGCGCAGGATTCATTGCGGTGCAGTTGGCGGGCTGCGGCTTCCTGCTGTACCTCGGCACGCTGTTCCTGCGCCATGCGGGTTCGACGACGCTGCAGGCATCTGAAGCTGCCGCCGGATCGCCAGCGGGCGGTGCACATGGATGGTGGAAGGCGGCAGGGCTGGGCGCCCTGTCTGCGCTACTGAACCCGAAGAATGCGCTGTTCTACGCAACGTTGGCGGCAATGCTCAACGGCCCGCAGGCCAACGCCGCAACGAAATTCTTCTATGGCGCGTGGATGTTCAGCATCGTCCTGCTTTGGGATCTGGTGGTCGCCGCGCTGGTCGGCCACCCGTGGGTGCTGCGTCGGTTCGCACGCGCCCTGCCCTGGCTGGAGCGGGCCGCAGGGCTTCTGATGATCGCACTGGCGCTATGGATCGTCGTGTCGCTGTGGGCCGGCTGATGCCGGCGATTCGCGCCTGTCGCAATGGCGTTCAATACCGCGCGTTCACACCCGCCCACACTCTGCACTTTCTGTAGGTCAGTGGCAGGTTTACGTTGCAGCAGTTCTTCGTCGTCGCGGTGCTGTACGGCTTCGCCATGCTCCTGCCTGCTTCGCATCACGCGAAGATCCTGCGCACCGCGATGGGCGCCGGCGGGCACGCCGCCATGGCCGCGTCGTTCGGTATCGCCATCGGTACGGGCGTCATCTGTGCGACGGCTTTCGTTGCAGCGGGCATGCTGGGAAACCGCGGCCTGTGGACGCTGGCGATGCAGTGCGCGGGCTGCCTCCTGCTGCTGCGCCTGGCGGGCATGTGCCTGCGCGACGCAGGCTTGACCCCGTTCTCTCCGCTTTCCCTGCAGATGCCCTGGGGCCTGCGCGCTCGCTCCCGTTGGCGGCACGCCGAAGCAGGATGCCTGCTGGCGCTCGCCAGCAGCAGCAACTGGATGCTGCAGTTCGCGATTGCAGCCCTGGTTACCGGCCTCGTTGCCGACACGGGCACCCAGGCCGCTTACGTGGCCGGCCTGAGTGGCGTCGCGCTGTCGCTCGGCCTGCTGATGGCGTGGCTCGGCAGCCATCCGCGCCGGGCACAGGGGTGTTGCCGATTGCTTCCATGGCTGGAGCATGCCGCGGGCCTGCTGATCGGGGCGGTGTCGGTGGCGTACCTGGCAGGTGCACTGGGTACGACCCTGGTCTGGGCAAGCATCACGGGGCAGGTGCAGCTGCAGGAATCGATCCCTGCCACACGCCAGGTGCAACCGGCTTCAACATCGCGGCGCGGCCGAGGCATCCCATGCGCGTTGCCGCATTGCCGCGCTCGTCGCAGCAATCCGCCCTGATCGAGACATCGAGAACCAAACCCATGCCTGGCTGGCGCCCCCAGCGCGCCCGCAACAGCAGCCTTCGGGTTTCATACTCGTAGGCCGATGTTCGCACGGACAAACGTCACAACGCTTCGGAACCGACCACGAGATGAGCATGCACAGTAGTTACCCTGATGATCCGTCCGGCTCGATCGTCGAAAGGATCGACATAGCACCGCTTGGAGCAGGGCCTTTGGAGGGAACAACCTTCACGGTGAAGGACAATATCGATCTAGCGGGTCATAAGACCTCCTATGGTAGCCTCGCCTGGCGGGCCAGGCATCCTGCGCCGAAGCTCAATGCGCTTTGCGTCGATCAGGTTTTGGCTGCGGGCGCGCGCTGCGTGGGCAAGGTCGTCGCGGACGAATTCACGTATAGCCTCGACGGCGAAAGCCAATTCTTCGGCACGCCGGTGAATGCCAGGGCTCCAGATCGCATTCCCGGCGGCTCTTCAAGTGGATCGGCAGCGTCGGTCGCCAATGGCGTGGCCGATTTCTCCATCGGCACCGATTCGGGCGGCTCGATCCGAGTTCCTGCGAGCCTGTGCGGTATCTGGGGCATGCGCCCATCCCTGCACCGGATTTCCGAAGCCGGCGTGCTGCCCTTCATGCCGAGCGTCAGCACGGTGGGCGTCGTTGCTGCATCATTGAACCTGCTCGATGCAGCGACACGGGTGTTGCTGCGCAGCAGCTCAAGCCAGCCGGCGCCGCTGCGACGTATCCTGGTCCTCGCCGATGCGCTGGACATTGCTGACGAAGCAGTGAGAAACCAGGCGAATGCCGTCTTGCAGGCGATCGCCACCCGCACCGGCATCGTGCCGGAGACAGTCCGCTTCTCGCAGATCGTCGGCGCGGACGTTCCGCTAGTCGATTGCAATGTGAAGGCACTTCGGAATCTACAGACGGCCGAATTCCAGAGCACGGTCGGCAACTGGATCGAAACACACAAGCCCGAGCTTGGCTTCGCCTTCTCCATGGCGTATGGAAATGTGCAATCGTTCGACCGGCTTACCGCACTCGACATCATCACCCGCTGCGAATGGTTCTTCGAGAGGATCAATGCTTGCCTCATGCCCGGAACCGTCATCTGCTTCCCCACGACGCCGGTCATTGCCCCCCTCAAGGGATCGCTGACGACGCTGGAGGCCGTGCTGGACTTCTACGATAGGACAATGGCGATCACCGCCTTTTCCGGTGTCGCGCGGCTGCCCGAGATTTCCATGCCGTTGCTGACTGTCGACAATTGCCCGGTTGGACTCTCTGTTGCCGCCGGTCATTATCAGGATGAATTCTTGCTGGCCTCAGCCAGGCAGATGATAGAAGGAATTGCATAAGTCGAATCCCGTCGCTGAAAGGTCCCCTCGTCGAGTTCCACATCGAGGTAGGTCCCCCAGCGACCGCCTAGCGCACATCAATCAGCACGGCACCGTAGGCCAGGCGCTCACGCGGGGGAAAGCTCTTCAATGCTCGAGGCCGCATTGTCGGGCACGTGGCGCCGGACCGCCTCGACCGGTATCTGCGAACACGGGGGATTGCCGGCCAGCGGCCGGCACCACCACAAACGAAAAAGGCGGCCCTCAGGCCGCCTTCTTCTGCATCACTTGCCCTTGACGTGCTTCATCAAGCGCCGCTTGGCCTTGACCTGCCGCTCGGTGAGGACGTTCTTCTTGCCCTCGTACGGGTTGGTACCCTCGCGGAAGATGAAGCTCACTGGCGTGCCGATCAGCTTGAAGCGCTTGCGGAAGAAGTTCTCCAGGTAGCGCTTGTACGATTCCTGCAGCTCCTTCAGGCGCGTACCGTGCACGATGAAGGTGGGCGGGTTGGCGCCGGCCGGGTGCACGTAGCGCAGCTTGGAGACATGGCCGCGGATGGTCGGCGGCGGGTTGGTCTCGTACGCCACTTCCAGCGCCTTGTTCACTTCGCTGGTGGTGAAGGTCTTGTTCGCCGATTCGTGCGCGCGGTGCACCGCGCGGAACAGCTCACGCAGGCCCGAGCCATGCTTGGCCGAGATGCGCACCGACTCGGCCCACGGCACGAAGCCCAGCTTCAGCGACAGCATGGTTTCAGCCTGCTCGCGCTGATACTCGGTCAGGCCATCCCACTTGTTGATGGCGATCACCAGCGCGCGGCCGGCATCGAGCACGGCACCGAGCACGGTGGCGTCCTGGTCGGTCACGCCTTCGGTGGCGTCGAGCATCAGCACGGCCACCTGGCACTGCTCGATCGACTGCATGGTCTTGACCACCGAGAACTTCTCGACGACCTCGTCCACGCGCGAACGACGGCGCAGGCCGGCGGTGTCGATCAGGCGGTATTCGCGGCCGTCACGCTCCAGGTCCACTGCGATCGAGTCGCGGGTGGTGCCCGGCACGTCGGAGGCGATCATGCGCTCCTCGCCGAGGATGCGGTTGACCAGGGTAGACTTGCCCACGTTCGGGCGGCCGACGAAGGCGATGCGGATGCGATTCGGATCGTTGTCCAGCTCTTCGCCGCTGCCTTCTTCCGGCAGGCGCTGGACCACTTCGTCCAGCAGGTCGTCCAGACCCTGGCGATGCGCGGCCGACACGGTCAGCATCTCGCCGAAGCCGTAGCGGGCGAACTCCGAACGCACGGTGTCCTCGTCGGTGCCGTCAATCTTGTTGATCAGCAGCAGCGTCGGGCGCGACAGCTTGCGCAGCCAGGCCAGGATCTCGTCGTCCATCGCCGAGGTACCCTCACGGGCATCGACCACGAACAGGATCAGGTCGGCTTCCGCCGCAGCGGCACGGGCCTGGCGGGTGGTAGCCCCTGCCAGACCCTCTTCCTCTTCCGCGATACCGCCGGTGTCGACGACGAGGAAATGATTGTCCTCGTCCAGACGGCAGACACCGTAGTTGCGGTCGCGGGTGACGCCGGGCTGGTCATGGACCAGCGCGTCACGGGTGCGCGTAAGCGCATTGAAAATAGTCGACTTGCCGACATTCGGCCGTCCAACCAGGGCGACCAAAGGCAGCATCGCGATTACTCCAATTTTTAATTTGCCAACCGGAAGGCGGTCAGCTTGCCATCAACGTTCTGCACCAGCAGCACCCCGTCTACGACGATTGGCTGGGCCAGCAGGGCGTCACCGCCGCTCTTTGCCCGTGCCGCCATCGCACCATCGGAGGTCTGCAGCCAGTGCACGTATCCCTTGTAGTCGCCGACCACGACGTAGTCGCCGTGCAGTGCCGGGCCGGTCAGCGAGCGACGGGCCAGTGCGGTCTGCGACCACATCGCCGCGCCGCTGGCCTTGTCCAGGCCGAACACGCCGCCCTTGTTGTCGGTGACGAACACATTGCCAGACGAGACCGCCACGCCACCGGCACCACCATGGTCGCGCGCCCACAGCGGGCGACCGGTCGGGCCTTCGATGGCCATCGTCTGGTTCTTGAAGCTGCTCACGAACAGGGTATTGCCATCCAGCACCGGCGCACCGTCGACATCGGCCATGCGCTCCAGCTCGGTACGGCCTTCACCGTTGCCCACATTCTGTTCCCACAGGGTACGGCCATCCTGCTGGGCCAGGGCCGCAACCGCGCCCTCGTCCTTGCCGATGAACAGCACGCCCGGGCCGGTCACCACCGGCGCGTTGCCACGCACGGTCAGCGCCGGCAGCTCGCTCGGGTTGAACCACTTCTGGGTGCCGTTGCCGGCATCGAACGCGGTGATGCGGCCGTCATTGCTGCGCACGTAGACCGCGCCCTGGGCGATGGCCGGCGCGGCGATGACTTCACCCGGAACACGGGCGCGCCACTTCTCGCTGCCATCGTTGATGTCCAGGGCGATGACCTGGCCATCAAGCGTGCCGATCACGACCAGGTTCTCACCGACCCCCGGGCCGCCGGACAGGCGCAGCTTGGCCTTCTTCTTTTCCTTCTTCGGCTCCCAGGTCCAGACCTTCTTGCCGGTCTGCAGGTCGATGGCGTGCACGCCACCGGTGAGTGCCGCAGCGAACACGTGGCCGTTGGCCACGGCCGGGCCCTGGCGCACGCCGATGCGGCGCTCGCCCTTGCCGAGGTTGACCGACCAGGCCTTGTTGACCTTCACGGTCGGCTCGAACTTGACCAGCTCAGCCGGTTCCTGTGCCTTCTTCGCGGCCGCGTCCTTGCCGGCGAACCAGCCCTTCACGGTGCTGCAGCCGGTCAGGGCCATGCCCATCAGGAGCACGGTGGCGACGCGGGTGATCATGACCTTCTGACTCATCAAACCGACTCCGCAGGGGCGGCAACGGTGCCGCCGGCGTCCATAACCTTGGTTTCCAGCAGGCGCCGCTGCGGCGCTGCCACGTCCAGCGACTTCAGCGCTTTCTCGTACTGTGCACGGGCGTCGTCACGCTTGCCCTGCGCCATCAGCGCGTCGCCATGGATTTCCAGGCTGCTGCTGTCGGTGGCGCTGCCCAGCAGCTTGATCGCCTCGTCACTCTTGCCGGTGGCCACCAGCAGGCGGGCCACACGCTGGTCGACCACGCGCTGCAGGTCACCTTCGACCTTCACGCCGCGCAGGGTGGCCAGGGCTTCTTCGTTCTTGCCGGCGTCGACCTGGGCCTTGGCCAGCTGCAGCGCCGCGAGGTCGCCGTAGATGCTGGACGGGCCGGCTTCGAGCGCCTTGACCGCCTTGGAGGCGTCGTCGAGCTTGTTCTGCTGCAGGCCAACGAGCGCCTTCTGGTACTCGACATTGGCCGAGGCCAGCTTGCCGCCCTGATCCTTCTGGTACCACTGCCAACCGGCAATGGCACCGATGGCGATCACTACGCCACCGAGGATGCTGGCGCCATTCTTCCGCAGCCAGCTGCGGACGCGTTCACTTTGTTCGTGCTCGTCGAGCAGATCGTCGATCGCCATGCGTACTCTCGCCCCGCCCATCGGGAGGGACCATTGGAATTAATCGAAGGTGGTGAAACCGCGCCTCAGTGCGAAACCGGGACTACGGAGCCTTCAGAGGATACCTGAAAGCGTGCCACGTTGGCTCGCTGGTAGGGGGTCAGATCGACGATAGCGCCGTTCTGCTGAACCTGGACCGCCGAGGCGTTGCCCAGGGTCACCCGGGTCACCTGGCCCGGCGTGAAGCTGCGGCTCTCGCCGGACTTGATCAGCGCCTTCTCGACGGTAGCGCCGTCCGGGCCGCCGATATCGACCCAGCTGTCGCCGCTGAACTGCATGTCCAGCGTGTTGGCGGCAGCCGCCGGTGCCGGGGCTGAACGCGGCACCGGGGCCAGCGAGGCTACGTAAGGGGTGGCGGCCGGCTTGCTGGCCGGGGCGCTCGCCACGTCAGCCACGGCGGCCGGCTCGACGCCGGCGGCAGACGGGGTCACCGGCACAGCGGCCGGGATCGCATCCAGCGAAGCGGTGTTCGGCGACGGCGTCGCACTGCCATCAAAATGACCACGGGTGGCGAACCACACCGGCACCGCCAGCACCGCGGTGATACCGACATACAGCACGCGACGGCCGAGATTCTCGGCAATGCGGCGCGCACGCGGGGTGTGGGTATGGCTGACCAGGGTGGGCGGAACCACCGGGCCGACCTGGGCCTGCTCCAGCAGCTGGCTCACATCCACGTCCAGCAGGCGCGCGTAGCTGCGCAGCTGGCCGCGCACGAACACCGGCGCGCCCAGCTTCTGCCATTGTTCCTCTTCCAGCGACTTGACCACCTGGACCGGCATGCGCAGGCGCGAGCCGACATCTTCGAGGGTCAGTCCGGCCGCCTCGCGGGCCTGGCGCAGGCGGCTGCCGCAGCCGGCCGCAGTCTCGAGAGCGCTCACAGTCTGGTCATCAATCACAATGCATCAACCCTGGAGTTAGGAGCCCGCTTCCTGCGGAAATTCCTGTCGAATGCGCTGAAGATAGCGGTCAGATGCCGCCCGATCTCCCAGCCGCGCTTCGATTTGAGACGCAAGTTGTAACACGGAACGCGTTGCGGGTGCAGCCGCAATCCTACGTTCGGCGAAGGCCCGGGCCTCCATGAAGCGGCCCTGGCGGAAGCTGAGCTGGGCCATCGCCTCCAGCGCGACCGGGTTTCCCGGCAGCGTTGCCAGCGCCGCACGCAGGTCGCGCTCGGCACGTTCGAACTGGCCGGCATCCAGCGCACAGCCCCCGGCATTGGCCTGGGACTCGGCCGGCGTGGCGTAGCCCGGCGCCTGCAGCGCACGATCGAACCAGACCAGCGACTCGGCCGGCCGGCCCTGCTGGCACAGCCACGCGCCGTAATTGTTGAGGATGTCCCCGCGCTGCGGCGCCTGCTCGGCAGCCCTGCGGAAGCTCTCGCCAGCCTGTTGGGTGCGGCCACGGCGCTCGTCGATGCCGGCCAGCAGCACCAGCGCATCGGGCGACTCGGGGGCCAGCTTCAGCGCCTCGCGCGCCTTGCGCTCGGCCGCATCGAGGTTGCCCACCTGCATGTCGCGGGCGGCCAGGGCCAGCAGGTCCTGCAGGCGCACCTGGCGCCGCACACTGTCCGGATCACGGACCGAGTAGACCGGCGCCTCGCTGGGGCCCAGCTTGGCCTTGGGATGGGATTTGCAGCCGCCGACCGCAACGGCCAGCATGCCTGCGAACAGAACCAGCCAGAGGCGGTCAGGCCGCGGCATCGCTCCCCTTCCCCGCCTGCAGCGTCTTGTTGAACTCCGCCTGGCGGCGGGTGCGGTCCATCACCTGGCCCTTGAGCTGGCCACAGGCGGCGTCGATGTCGTCGCCACGGGTGCGGCGGACCATGGTCAGCACGTTGCTGTCGAGCAGGATCTTCTGGAAGGCACGGATGTGCGCTTCTTCCGAACGCTCGTAGCGCGTACCCGGGAACGGGTTGAAGGGAATCAGGTTGACCTTGCCCGAATCCTTGGCCTGCACCGCGTTGTCGAACTGCCGCATCAGGCGGGCCAGCTCGCGGGCATGCTCGGGCTTGTCGTTGATGCCCTTCATCAGGGTGTATTCGAAGGTGACCGATTCGCGGCGCTTGTTGGCGCGCAGGTAGCGTGCGCACGAGGCCATCAGCTCGGCGATCGGATACTTCTTGTTGAGCGGCACCAGGGTCTCGCGCAGCGCGTCGTTCGGCGCATGCAGCGACACCGCCAGCGACACGTCGCTTTCGGCAGACAGGCGGTCGATCTGCGGCACCAGGCCGGAGGTCGACAGGGTCACGCGCTTGTTGGCCAGGCCGTAGCCCAGGTCGTCGCGCATCACGCTCATGGCGCGCACGACGTTGTCGAAATTCATCAGCGGCTCGCCCATGCCCATCATCACCACGTTGGTGAGGCGGCGCATCTGGTGCGGCACGTTGCCCAGGTGGCGTGCGGCAACCCACACCTGGCCGATGATCTCGGCGGTGGTCAGGTTGCGGTTGAAGCCCTGGGTGGCAGTGGAGCAGAACGTGCAGTTCAGGCCGCAACCGACCTGCGAGGACACGCACAGCGTGCCGCGGGTCTTGTCCGGGATGTACACGGTCTCGATGGCGTTCTTGCCATCCACGCCCATCGCCAGCAGCCACTTGTGGGTGCCGTCGGCGGAGGGCTTGTCGAACACGATGTTGGGAACCAGCACCTCGGCATGGGCCTGCAGCTTGGCGCGCAGGACCTTGCCGAGGTCGGTCATTTCATCGAAGTCGGTGACGTAGCGATGGTGGATCCACTTCATCACCTGATGGGCACGGAACTTCTTCTCGCCGAGAACCTCGACGAAGAACTTCTCCAGGCCCGCGCGATCGAGGTCGAGCAGGTTCTGCTTGCCAGCCGTGGGTGCCGACTTCGGCAGCGGCTGGATGGCGGGGGACTGTACGACCTCGTTCACGGCATTACTCTCAGCGCGAAACGACTTCGGTGGCGGCGAAGAAGTAGGCGATTTCAATCGCGGCATTCTCGACCGAGTCCGAGCCGTGGGCGGCGTTGGCATCGATGGATTCGGCGAAGTCGGCGCGGATGGTGCCCGCAGCGGCTTCCTTCGGGTTGGTGGCGCCCAGCAGGTCGCGGTGGGCCAGGACGGCGTTCTCGCCTTCCAGGGCCTGGATCATCACCGGGCCGGAGATCATGAACTCGACCAGCGCGTTGAAGAACGGACGCTCGCGGTGCACGGCGTAGAAGCCTTCGGCTTCACGGCGCGACAGCTGCTTGTACTTGGCGGCCACGACCTTCAGGCCGGCCTTCTCGAAGCGGGCGTAGATTTCGCCGATGACGTTCTTGGCAACGGCGTCCGGCTTGATGATCGAAAGGGTGCGCTCCAGCGCCATGGGATGTCTCCAATGGAATCGGGCCGCTGATGGCCCGAAGGGTAACATGAAAAAAACCCGCGTCGGGACGCGGGCTTAGCCTGATAAACGTAGGCAAATTGTAAAAGATAAAGCGGCAGGGTGGTAGTGCCGGCCGCTGGCCGGCAGGCTGGCGCCCCACGGGCTGCCCGCGGTTGCCGGCCAGCGGCCGGCACTACCCTTTGCGCCCATTCATCCACCTGAGCGGATTCTGACCGCTGCTGGCAATTTTGCTGCACTGCAAAATGCCATACGCTACCGTCTGGTCCTAGTATCAAACAATCGTTTGATTAAGGTCCGCCCGCCGATGGCCAAACCCGCCCACTTCTCGACCAAGGACCGGATCCTCGGCGCGGCCGAGGAGCTGTTCGCACAGCACGGCTTCGCCGGCACTTCGCTGCGCCAGGTGACCAGCCAGGCCGACGTCAACATCGCCGCGGTCAACTATCACTTCGGCTCCAAGGAAAACCTGGTCAACGAGGTGTTCCGCCGCCGCATGGACGAGATGACCGGCGCGCGCCTGGCGCAGCTCGAGCGCGCCCGCAGCGAACACCCCGGGCAGCTGCGCCCGGTGCTGGCCGCCTTCGTCGAGCCGGCACTGGCGCTGGCCCAGGACCGCCAGAACGGCGGCGCCTTCGTGCGCGTGATCGCCCGCGCCTACGCCGAGAAGAACGACAACCTGCGCAAGTTCCTGTCCGACCACTACGGTCACGTGCTGCGTGCGTTCGGCAAGGCGATTGCCGAATGCGCACCCGACCTGAGCAAGGAAGAGCTGTACTGGCGCCTGGATTTCCTGGCCGGCTCGCTCACCTATGCCATGGCCGACTTCGGGCTGATCAAGCGTCCCGCCGGTGTCACCGAAGCGGCGCATCGTGCCCATGCCGCCCACGAACTGATCCATTTCGCCGAAGCCGGGTTCCGCGCCGCCGCACGCGCCAGCGCCCTGCCCGCTTCCCCTTGATTCCACCCAGTAACTGCTGACCAACAAAGGCCCTACACCATGTCCAATTCCCTGCTAGTCCGCCGCGCCGCCGTGCTGGGTGCCGGCGTCATGGGTGCCCAGATCGCCGCCCACCTCACCAACGCTGGCGTCGACACCGTGCTGTTCGACCTGCCCGCCAAGGAGGGTCCGGCTGACGGCATCGTGCTGAAGGCGATCGCCAACCTGGGCAAGCTGAGCCCAGCGCCGCTGGCCAGCAAGTCGCTGGCCGAAGCCATCACCCCGGCCAACTACGAGTCCGGCCTGGAGCAGCTGAAGGACTGCGACCTGATCATCGAGGCCATCGCCGAGCGCATGGACTGGAAGCAGGACCTGTACAAGAAGATCGCGCCGTTCGTGGCCGACCACGCGGTGCTGGCCTCCAACACCTCGGGCCTGGGCATCAACAAGCTGGCCGACGTGCTGCCCGAGCAGCTGCGCCACCGCTTCTGCGGCGTGCATTTCTTCAACCCGCCGCGCTACATGCACCTGGCCGAGCTGATCCCGGCCACCACCACCGACGCCGCCGTGCTGGAAGGCCTGGAAGAATTCCTGGTCACCACCCTGGGCAAGGGCGTGGTGTACGCCAAGGACACCCCGAACTTCATCGGCAACCGCATCGGCGTGTTCTCGATCCTGTCCACCATCCACCACACCCAGCAGTTCGGCCTGGGCTTCGATGAAGTGGACGGCCTGACCGGCCCGCTGGTCGGCCGCCCGAAGTCGGCCACCTACCGCACCTCCGACGTGGTCGGCCTGGACACCATGGCCCACGTCATCAAGACCATGGGCGACACCCTGCCCAACGACCCGTGGCATGAATTCTTCAAGTCGCCGAAGTGGCTGGACGCGCTGATCGCCAAGGGCGCGCTGGGCCAGAAGACCGGCGCCGGCATCTTCCGCAAGGTCGGCAAGGACATCGTCGTCCTCGACCTGGAAAAGCAGGACTACCGCGCTGCTGATCGCACCGCCGCACCGGAAGTGGTCGAGATCCTGAAGATCAAGAACCCGGCCGAGAAGTTCGCCAAGCTGCGCGAGAGCCAGCACCCGCAGGCGCAGTTCCTGTGGGCGACCTTCCGCGACCTGTTCCATTACAGCGCCTACCATCTGGCCGACATCGCCGAAACCGCGCGCGACGTCGACCTGGCCATCCGCTGGGGCTACGGCTGGTCGCTGGGCCCGTTCGAAACCTGGCAGGCCGCCGGCTGGAAGCAGGTGGCGCAGTGGATTGCCGATGACATCGTCGCCGGCAAGAGCATGAGCAACGCCCCGCTGCCGGATTGGGTCTTCGATGGCCGCGACGGCGTGCACGCCGCCGAGGGCAGCTACAGCCCGTCGCGCAACGCCAAGCTGCCGCGCTCGTCGCTGCCGGTGTATCAGCGCCAGCGCTTCCCCGATCCGCTGCTGGGCGAGAAGTTCGCGCCGGGCGAGACCGTGTTCGAGAACGACGGCCTGCGCATGTGGCACGACGGTGATGGCATCGCCGTGGTCAGCTTCAAGACCAAGATGAACACCGTGTCCGACCAGGTGTTGGACGGCCTGCAGGAATGCGTGTCACTTGCCGAAAAGAGCTTCCAGGGTCTGGTGATCTGGCAGCAGAAGGAACCCTTCTCCGCCGGCGCCGACCTGGCCGGTGCGCTCGGCCTGCTGCAGGCCGGCAAGGTCGACCAGTTCGAAGAAATGGTGCACAACTTCCAGCGCACCAGCCAGCGCATCAAGTACTCGCTGGTGCCGGTGGTGGCTGCCGTGCGTGGCCTGGCGCTGGGTGGTGGCTGCGAATTCCAGATGCACAGCGCCAAGACCGTGGCCTTCCTGGAAAGCTACATCGGCCTGGTCGAGGCCGGTGTCGGCCTGCTGCCCGCCGGTGGCGGCCTGAAGGAACTGGCCGTGCGTGCCTCGCAGGCCGCGGGCCCGGGCGGTGACGTGTTCGCCGAACTGAAGAAGACCTTCGAAACCGTGGCGATGGCCAAGGTCTCCAACTCGGCGGTCAACGCCAAGGAACTGGGCCTGCTGCGCAGCACCGACAAGGTGGTGTTCAACAGCTACGAGGCCCTGCACATCGCCAAGGCCGAAGCGCGCGCCCTGGCCGAAGCGGGCTACCGTCCGCCGCTGCCGGCACGCCGCATCCAGGTGGCCGGCGACGTGGGTATCGCCACCTTCAAGATGATGCTGGTCAACATGCTGGAAGGCCGTTTCATCAGCCCGTACGACTACGAGATCGCCGAGCGCATCGCCACCGTGCTGTGCGGTGGCAAGGTCGACCGCGGCACCCTGGTGGACGAAGAGTGGCTGCTGACCCTGGAGCGCAAGCACTTCGTCGAACTGGCCCAGCAGGAAAAGACCCAGGCCCGCATCGCGCACATGCTGAAGACCGGCAAGCCGCTGCGTAACTGATTGATGGCGGGTGCCGACCCCAGGTCGGCATCCCTCTGCCTCTGGTAGGTGCCCACCTTGGTGGGCACTCCGGCTAAAAAATTCGAGAGATCACTGCAATGACCAAGCAAATCCAGCACGCCTACATCGTCGCCGCCACCCGTACCCCGGTTGGCAAGGCGCCCAAGGGCATGTTCCGCAACACCCGCCCCGACGACATGCTTGCGCACGTGCTGCGCAGCGTCGTCGCCCAGGCCCCGGGCGTGGACGTCAACCGCATCGATGACGCGATCATCGGCTGCGCCATGCCGGAAGCCGAGCAGGGCATGAACGTGGCGCGCATCGGCGTGCTGCTGGCTGGCCTGCCGAACACCATCGCCGCGCAGACCGTGAACCGCTTCTGCTCGTCCGGCCTGCAGGCCGTGGCGCAGGCCGCCGACGCGATCCGCCTGGGCAACGCCGACCTGATGCTGGCCGGTGGCACCGAATCGATGTCGATGGTGCCGATGATGGGCAACAAGATCGCGATGGCGCCGAGCGTGTTCGACAACGACCACGTCGCCATCGCCTACGGCATGGGCATCACCGCCGAGAAGGTCGCCGAAGAGTGGAAGGTCTCGCGCGAAGACCAGGACGCCTTCGCCCTCGCCTCGCACCAGAAGGCCATGGCCGCGATCCAGAACGGCGACTTCAAGGACGAGATCAGCCCGTACGAGATCGTCTCGCACCTGCCGGACCTGGCCGATGGCCAGCGCATCATCACCCGCAACAAGATCGCCGACACCGACGAAGGCCCGCGCCCGGATTCCTCGGCCGAAGGCCTGGCCAAGCTGCGCCCGGTGTTCCGCAACGGCCAGTTCGGGGGCACCGTCACTGCTGGCAACTCGTCGCAGATGAGCGATGGCGCCGGTGCCGTGCTGCTGGCCTCGGAACAGGCGATCAAGGACTACGGCCTGACCCCGCTGGCCCGTTTCGTCAGCTTCTCGGTAGCCGGCGTGCGCCCGGAAGTGATGGGCATCGGCCCGATCGCCGCGATCCCGAAGGCACTGAAGCAGGCCGGCCTGACCCAGGACCAGCTGGACTGGATTGAACTGAACGAAGCCTTCGCCGCGCAGTCGCTGGCGGTGATCCGCGATTGCGGCCTGGACCCGAACAAGGTCAACCCGCTGGGTGGCGCGATTGCCCTGGGCCACCCGCTGGGCGCGACCGGCGCGATCCGCACCGCAACCCTGCTGCACGGCCTGCGTCGTCGCCAGCAGAAGTACGGCATGGTGACGATGTGCATCGGCACCGGCATGGGCGCAGCGGGTATTTTCGAGGCGCTGTAAGGTTCAAAGCGTTGCCGGTCGGGATGTCGGCTTACTGCAGGGCCCGGGTGGGTGAGACTGCCCGGGACACGCCGTGAACCCGTCCCTGGGGGCTCGATGGCGCCATCCATGGCGCCAACGGTCCCGGGCAGCCCTGCCGACCCGGCCCTTCCAGCCTCCCCGCGGCGGAGGAGTGAGCAAAGGCAAGGGCAGTAGAGCCACGCCATGCGTGGATGCTCGCGGAAACGAAAAAGGCAGCCATTGGCTGCCTTTTTCGTTTCTGTGACCCGTCCTGAATTGGGTTGACACCTTTTCCCTCTGGAAAAGGAATGTTCAATGAAATCAACAATCAGGCGCAGTCAGCGGGATTACTCGCTGGCCTTCAAGTTGTCCGTGGTCGATCAGGTCGAGCGTGGAGAACTGACCTATAAGAAGGCTCAGGAGCGATACGGTATCCAAGGTAGCAGCACGGTTCTGAAGTGGCTTCGCCGCCATGGTCGGCAGGATTGGTCAGGTGGTGCATCATCTGCCCCCATGACGACTTCTCCCAAAAGTGGACCGGCCACGCCGCTGACGCCGGAACAACAGATCAAGGCCCTGCAGGTCCAGTTGCGGGAGGCCAACGAGAAAGCACAGCTTTTCGAAGCCATCGTGGATGTCCTCAAAGAGGATTACGGGGTGCGCATCGTAAAAAAGCCTTCAGGCAAGTCCTCACGCAAGGGCGCCTCAAAGGCGTAAGCGTGGCAAGGGCTTGCCGCCATTTCGGCATCAGTCGACAGGCGTTCTATCAAGCGGGGTGCCGGCATCAACGACGACGCGCCAGCGAGACCAAAGCACTGGCGCTGGTGAGCGATTGCCGCGTGCGGCAGCCACGGATCGGGACGCGCAAGTTGCACCATTTGATCGGACCGAAGCTGCAGGCGGCGGGAATCACCATGGGGCGTGACCGGTTGTTTGACGTACTTCGGGAAGCGCGCCTGCTGGTACCGAAACGTCGGGCTTATCACAAGACTACCGACAGCCATCATCGCTTTCGCAGGCATCCGAATCTGCTCAAACCTGGCCAAGGATGCGTAATACCAACCGGTAGCGAGCAGGTGTGGGTGGCGGACATCACCTATCTGCCGACGCAGGGGAAGTTCGTGTATCTGAGCCTGGTCACCGATGCCTGGTCGCGCAAGATCGTGGGCTGGAGCGTGCATGAAACGCTACAGACAGAGCAGGTAGCTCAGGCGCTGGAGATGGCGCTGAAAGGGAGAAAGACACCGCAGAAGCTGATCCATCACTCTGATCGTGGAATCCAGTACTGCTCGGATTACTACCAGAAGATCCATGCGCGGCACGGCCTGACCTGCTCGATGACCGACGGCTACGACTGCTATCAGAACGCTCTGGCAGAGCGAGTCAACGGGATCCTCAAGTGCGAGTTCCTGCTTCATCGCCCACGGGACCTGGGGCAAGCCCGCCAGATGGTGGCTGAGGCCGTAGACATCTACAACGCTGAGCGCCCCCACCTGTCCCTTAAAATGCAGACGCCCGATGCGATGCATCGGGCGTCTTTGGCCGCCTGACGGCGGCCGGACCATCCACCCATCGGTGTCAACCTATGGCAGGACGAGTCACTGTTTTTGCCTTTGATTCCGCCCTTCCCGTCCGCGCCCGCAGGAAACATGACAGGCGGGGCGGGTGGGCCTTTGCAGGACCGTTCGCCGCATGGATGCGGCGACCGAGCCCCCATGGACGGGTTTACGGCGTGTCCTGCAAAGGCCCACCCGTCCCGCCCATCACGTATCAATCAAGGCGCAGCACGGAGCGCTTGATAGAACCCTTATTCCGCCAACATCGCCGTCAGTTTCTCCCGCGCCGGCCCTGCCAGCTTCGGGTTGTCCAGCGCGAAGCGGATCGTCGCCTCCACCAGCCCCAGGTGCGTGCCGCAGTCGAAGCGGGTGCCCTCGAAGCGGTAGGCATCGACCTCTTCGGTCTTCAGCAGCTGCGCGATCGCATCGGTCAGCTGGATCTCGCCACCGGCACCACTGCCGGTCTGTTCCAGCAGCTCGAAAATCTTCGGGCTCAGCACATAACGGCCAACCACCGCCAGATCGCTCGGCGCGTCCTCCGGCTTCGGCTTCTCCACGATCTGCGAAATGCGACCCTTGCGGCCGTCGAACGCGTCAGTGGCAACGATGCCGTAGCTGGCAGTCTTGTCGTGCGGCACGTCTTCAACGGCGATCACGCTGGCACCACTGGCCTCGTTGAGGTCGGCCATCTGCTTCAGTGCGCCGTCGCCGCGGTTCCAGATCAGGTCGTCCGGCAACAGCACCGCGAACGGCTCGTCACCGATCACGGCCTTGGCGCACAGCACCGCATGGCCCAAGCCCAGTGCTTCGGCCTGGGTCACGAAGATCGCGCGCACGCCATTGGGCAGCACATGGCGGATCATCTCCAGCTGCTCCTGCTTGCCGGCGCGCTCGAGCTTCTGCTCCAGTTCGTAGGCCTTGTCGAAGTAGTCGGCCACGGCATGCTTGTAGCGGTTGGTGATGAACACCAGCGTGTCGCAACCGGCTTCAATCGCTTCATCGACCGCGTACTGGATCAGCGGACGATCAATGATCGGCAACATTTCCTTCGGAACCGTCTTGGTTGCCGGCAAAAAGCGCGTCCCGAGCCCTGCCACTGGAAAAACTGCCTTGCGAATTCGCTTGCTCATTGGTGCCTGTTGGCCTCACGTGCCGGAAAGGGCACGACTTTAGCGGATGAAATGTAAGCATCCTGTTCGATGGGAGAGAACTCCGGCATCGTCGCGAACAGGATCTCCTGGATGCTGGTCGTGTCGTAACCAGCCACGGCATCGCGCAGGCGCGGGACATTGCCCAGCACCAGGTCACGCGAGAACGTACGTACACCGGCCTCGAGAATCTTCGGGTGCGCGGTGGAACGGTAGTCCTCGTCCGAATAGAACAGCGTCTCGTGCAGCTTTTCGCCCGGACGCAGCCCGGTGTAGATGATCGGAATGTCCTTGTACGGCTGCTTGCCGGCCAGGCGGATCATCTGCTCGGCAAGCACGCGGATCGGCACCGGCTCGCCCATGTCGAGCGTATAGATCGCACCATGCGATGCCGAAGCGGCCGCCTGCAGGATCAGCTGGCAGGCCTCCGGGATGGTCATGAAGTAGCGACTGACTTCCGGGTCGGTGACGGTCACCGGACCGCCACGCAGAATCTGTTCGCGGAACAGCGGCACGACGCTGCCGGCCGAGGCCAGCACATTGCCGAAGCGCACCGTAACGAAACGGGTATGCGTGGACTTCTGGTCCAGGCTCTGGCAGATCATCTCCGCATAGCGCTTGCTGGCGCCCAGTGCATTGACCGGGTCGACCGCCTTGTCGGTGGAGATGAACACGAAATGCTCAACGCGCGCTTCCAGACAGGCGCGGGCCACGTTCTCGGTGGCCAGGATGTTGTTGCGCACCGCTTCGCGCAGCTGCCGCTCCAGCACCGGCACGTGCTTGTAGGCAGCCGCGTGGAAGGCGGTGTCGACCGGATGCAGCGACAGGGCGTGGCGGATCACCGCCGGGTCACCGCAGTCGCCCAGCACCGCTTCGATCTCGACATCGGGGAAGCTGCGCCGCAGCTCGCCTTCGATGGTCAGCAGCAGCAGTTCGCTGATCTCGAGCAGGATGATGCGGCCGGCACCATGCCGTGCGCACTGGCGGCAAAGCTCGGAGCCGATCGAACCGCCGGCACCGGTGACCATCACCGTACGCCCGCCCAGCCAGCCACGGATCAGGTTCCAGTCCGGCATGATCGGCTTGCGGCCCAGCAGATCCTCGATCGCCACTTCCTTCAG
Organism: Stenotrophomonas sp. 86428_Sma; assembly: GCF_056481585.1. Lineage (NCBI taxonomy): Bacteria > Pseudomonadati > Pseudomonadota > Gammaproteobacteria > Lysobacterales > Lysobacteraceae > Stenotrophomonas > Stenotrophomonas sp. 86428_Sma. The sequence goes on along the minus strand of NZ_CM151156.1, from coordinate 2,006,378 downwards.
CTGCCCCGGCAGCGACTGGCCCTGCAGGATGTCGCTGAGCTTGGGCACGGTGCGGAACGGCACGCCGGTGCTTTCGCAGATGGCGACGATCCGCTGCATGCCCGCCGCGTCCAGCGACGGAATGGCGATCACCAGCAGCTTCGCCGCTGTCTCCCGGACCACCGTCGGCGCATCGTCCAGGGTGCCGAGGATCGGCAGGCCCTGCAGCTTGGCGCCGCGCAGGTGCGGCGCATCGTCCAGCAGGCCGACCGGCTCGAAATTACCGGAACGGCGCAGGTCACGGACCAGAGTCTCGGCGGCCTGGCCGGCACCCAGGATCAGCACGCGGCGCGCGGACGAGTCCGACTGCAGTGCCTGATAGTCCTTCCAGGCCCGGTACAGCAGGCGCGGCGCGCCCAGCAGCGCCGACAGCGCGAACGGATAGATCACCAGCACCGACATCGGCACGCCGTCGAAGCGCTTCCACATCAGCACCAGCACGATGGCGACCATGCCGATGAAACTGGCCTTGAAGATGTTCAGCAGGTCGCTGACGCTGGCGAACCGCCACAGGCCCCGATAGAGGCCCACGCGCCAGAACACCATGCCCTGCAGCAGCAGCACCAGCGTGGTGTCGACGTTCCAGAGAGGGAGCTCGGGGGCGTTGGCCAGGATCGAATACCGCCCCGCGTGGAGCAGCTGCCAGCATGCCCAGACCATGAACAGGTCGTGGCAGACGATGGCCGAACGCGGCATCAGGCCGAGGATTCTGTCCCGCCAGGGTGAAGCCATAAGTCAGGTATTTCCTTTTGGGTGGCGCAATCCATTGCGCAGGAGGAGCCAGAGGACGCTCAGCGCAATGAACCACGCGAACGCCACGGCAGCCTCCCACCTCGGCTGCAAATTGGAGCAGACATTAAGCACTGTAATACTGAACAGGCCCAAAGCAAAGTACATCCCTGTTACCTGGGCGTGACTGGCTCCTGCCTGCACCGCGCGCTGGTAGACATGCTGGGTATGGGGTTCCATCCAGCGTTGTCCGGAAATGATGCGCGCCAGCAGTGTGAAGCCCGCGTCCACAAGGAACGGCGATGCCGACACCAGCAGCAGGATCCAGTGGATGTCGGTCTTGACGCTGGCCAGTGCCAGCACTGCCGCCACCGCGTAGCCCAGCGCGCCACTCCCGACATCGCCCATGAAGATCCGGGCCCGCGGGAAGTTGAACGGCAGGAAGCCCAAGCAGGCCAGGCCCAACGCGACCGCCGCCAGCGAGTACGGCCAGGGCAGCAGCGGCGCCAGCCCCAGCGCGACCACAATGGCCTGGCTGGCCGCGATGCCGTTGATCCCATCCATGAAATTCCAGATGTTGATCAGCGAGGCGGTGAACAGCAGGACCAGTACGGCCAGCAGCCAGCTGCCACCGTGGACCTTGACCAGCGCGGCCAGCAGCGCGGCGGCGATGAAGTGCACCATCAGGCGGCGCATGGCCGGCAGCGGCCGGTGGTCGTCCCACCAGCCGATACCCGCCACCAGCGCCAGGCCAAGGCTGGCGACCAGCAGGCTCGGACGCGCTTCGGGCCAGGCCCACATGGCAACACCGGCGGTCACCAGCAGGCTGATGACAATGGCGATGCCGCCGCCGCGGGGGGTCGCCACGCTATGGCTGCGCCGCTCGCCCGGCTGGTCAAACAGTTGCCGGCGCAGCGCGTAACCCCGCGCCGCCCAGGTCAGTGCCGCACTCAGCAGGGCCAGGCCCAGCAGCGCGCCCATCACGAGCCACGGCATGGATCAGAGCACCGCGTAGTTCAGCAGCGGCTTGACCGTACCCCACTCCTTGCAGCTCGGGCACTGCCAGTGGTGGGTGCGCGCACCGAAACCACAACGGGTGCAGCGATAGGCCGGATTGCGCACCAACAACTGGTCGGTGATGTGCTTGAGGTCGTGCAGGGTCGCCGTGGAATCGGCGCCTTCAGCCAGGGTCAGGTCGATCAGCGCGGACTCGCCACGCACCGACGGGCGATCCTTGAGCTGGCGGCCCAGGTAGGCACGGGCCGGCGCCACGCCCTCCTGCTCTTCCATCAGGCGGGTCAGCGCCAGCACCGGGGCGATGCCGCGGTAGTGCTCGGTCATCTCCGACAGGAACGCGCGTGCGCCTGCCAGATCGCCGACCTTGCGGTAGTTCTGCATCAGCGCCGGCAGCAGTTCCGGCAGGTATTCGGGGTCGTTGCGCGCGGCACGCTCGAAGGCGCGCACGGCCGCTTCCGGATTGCCGGCATCGGTTTCCAAGCGTCCTTCAATGATGCCGGCGCGTACCGACATCGCATCGGCCTGGTAGGCCCGGGCAATCGCTGCCCTCGCCTCTTCCAGCTTGCCAGCACCGCGGAAGCGTTCGGCCAGTTCGCACTCGAACTGCCCGATCAGCTTGCCCATCGGCTCGCCGGTGACGTCCTCGAAACGGGTCGCGTTGTCGATCGCCTTTTCCCAGTCGCGCTCGGCCTGGTAGATACCGATCAGGTGCTTGAGTGCCTGCGGCGCACGCTGGTCCAGCTGGGCCAGTTCGGTGAACACGGTCTCGGCGCGGTCCAGCAGGCCGGACTTCATGTAGTCCTCGCCCAGTGCCAGCAGCGCCTGCACGCGTTGCGCATCGCTGAGGTCGTGGCGGTTGACCAGGCCCTGGTGCAGGCGGATGGCGCGGTCGACTTCGCCGCGGCGACGGAACAGGTGGCCCAGCGCGACCTGGGTCTCGAAGGTTTCCTTGTCCAGCTCGGCGATGTGCAGGAACAGCTCGATGGCCTTGTCCGGCTGTTCGTTGAGCAGGTAGTTCAGGCCGCGGAAGTAGGTGCTGGACAGGCGGCTGACCTGGCTGTCACCGTGGCGTTGACCACCACGCCGTCCGATCACCCACCCGGCCAGTGCGGCCAGCGGAACGAACAGGAAGAACCAGAACCACTCGGTGACGAAATCCATCTTCGATCAGCGTCCATCAAAAGATTGGGGGGAAGCAACCGGTGCCGGCGTGGCGACAGCGGACTTGTTGGCGCGGCGCAACTGGCTGTAGAGCGGAATGACCACGCTCACCAGCACCAGGCCGGCACCGACGATGACACCCACCAGCAGCGCGGCGATCAGGGCCACGCCCACCGAGGTATGCAGTTGGGTAAACAGCAGGTTGATCGACATCGCGGTCATGTTGACCGCACCGATGATCAACCCAAGGATCAGAACCGCCAGCAGGACCAGCAGACGAAAAACCTTCATGCGACAGCTCCAGTGGCAGGAGTCCGTAGCTTATCCGACTCGCGGCTGGATTCGCACGCGGTGGCGCGACGGGAGGCTCAGGCCGGATCGGCGTCCAGCGGCAGCACGCTGCTGACCCGCTCACGCAGTTCCTTGCCCGGCTTGAAATGAGGGACGTGCTTGCCCGGCAGGGCAACCGATTCGCCGGTCTTCGGGTTGCGACCCAGGCGCGGCGGACGATAGTGCAGCGAGAAGCTGCCAAAACCACGGATTTCGATGCGATCCCCGGCGGACAGCGATCCGCCCATCATTTCCAGCAACGACTTCACCGCCAGATCGACATCATCGGCCTTCAGGTGCGCCTGGCGGCGCGCAAGGATTTCGATCAGTTCGGATTTGGTCATTACCGGCTCACATCAGGGGTATCTCAGCCTGAAACGGCCCGGGCAATGCCCGGGCCGTCCAGGAAACAACGAACAGCGTAAGGCCGATTACTCGGACTTGTTGCCGTTCAGCTGTGCACGCAGCAGCGCGCCCAGCTGGGTGGTGCCGCTGGAAGCCGAAGAGGACTGGTATTCCTCCAGCACTTCGCGCATTTCAGCGTCGTCCTTGGCCTTGATCGACAGCTGCAGGGTACGGCCCTTGCGGTCCATGCCCACGAACTTGGCTTCGACCTTGTCGCCGACCTTCAGGTGCTGGGTGGCGTCGTCAACGCGCTCGTTGGCGATGTCGCGTGCCGAGACGTAACCTTCGATGCCGTCAGCCAGCTCGATGATCGCGCCCTTGGCGTCGACTTCCTTCACCACGCCTTCGACCTTGGAGCCCTTCGGATTGGCAGCCATGTACTGGCCGAACGGATCCTGCTCCAGCTGCTTCACGCCCAGGGAGATGCGCTCGCGCTCCGGATCGACAGCCAGGACGACGGCGTCCAGGGTATCGCCCTTCTTGAAGTTGCGAACGACGTCTTCGCCAGTGGTGTTCCAGCTGATGTCGGACAGGTGGACCAGGCCGTCGATGCCGCCGTCCAGGCCGATGAAGATGCCGAAGTCGGTGATCGACTTGATCTGGCCCGACACCTTGTCACCCTTCTTGTGGGTGGCAGCGAAGGTTTCCCACGGATTGGCGGCAACCTGCTTCATGCCCAGCGAGATACGGCGACGCTCTTCATCGACGTCCAGCACCATCACTTCGACTTCATCACCAACCTGGACAACCTTGGACGGGTTGACGTTCTTGTTGGTCCAATCCATCTCGGAGACGTGCACCAGGCCTTCGACGCCCGGCTCGATCTCAACGAACGCACCGTAATCGGTGACGTTGGAGACCTTGCCGAAGACGCGGCTGTTGGCCGGGTAACGACGGCCGATGTTGTCCCACGGATCCTCGCCCAGCTGCTTCAGGCCCAGCGAAACGCGGTTGCGCTCGCGGTCGAACTTCAGCACGCGGACGTCCAGCTCGTCGCCGACGTTCACGACTTCCGACGGGTGACGCACGCGCTTCCACGCCATGTCGGTGATGTGCAGCAGGCCGTCGATACCGCCCAGGTCCACGAACGCGCCGTAATCGGTCAGGTTCTTGACGACACCCTTCAGGATCGCGCCTTCCTGCAGCTTGTCCATCAGCTGCTCGCGCTCTTCCGAGTGCTCGCTTTCGACGACAGCGCGGCGCGAGACCACGACGTTGTTACGCTTGCGGTCCAGCTTGATGAGCTTGAACTCGAGCTCCTTGCCTTCCAGGTAGGCCGGATCGCGCACCGGGCGCACATCGACCAGGGAACCCGGCAGGAAGGCGCGGACATCCTTGATGTCCACGGTGAAACCACCCTTGACCTTGCCGCTGATGCGACCGGTGATGGTTTCGTTCTTTTCCAACGCTTCTTCCAGCTCGTCCCACACCATCGCGCGCTTGGCCTTCTCGCGCGACAGGACGGTTTCGCCGAAGCCGTTCTCGATCGAGTCGAGGGCGACCTTGACGATGTCGCCTTCGGCGACGTCGATTTCGCCAGCGTCGTTACGGAACTGTTCGATCGGCACGATGCCTTCGGACTTCAGGCCAGCGTTGATCACCACGACGTCGCCGCGGACTTCAACAACGGTACCGCTGACGATGGCGCCCGGCTTCAGCTTGGCCAGATTGGCCTGGCTGGCTTCAAACAGTTCGGCAAATGATTCGGTCATTAGATTTACTCTGTTGGACACATGGGTCGGTGGCGTCCCCTTCAGGGGAATGGCGACCGCCCGCCTGTTGGTCGACCCCGAAAACGCAGGTCGTGTGTAGTAGGAAAACCGCCACGCATCATTGCGCGACGGAGCTGGTACAGCACTGCTATGCGCGACCACCACCGATGCTGCTGGCAGCGCTCCCGCGCGAACGGATCAGGCAGCCGGAACCGGAAGCAGATCCATCACTCTGGCAACGACATCTGCGATGCCGACGCCTGTGGTGTCGATGAGGACAGCATCGTCTGCCGGCTTCAGGGGCGCCACGGTACGCTGAGCATCACGGGCGTCGCGGGCCATGATCTCGCGCAGGAGGTCATCAAAGTTAACAGAAACCCCCTTGTCTTTCAACTGCTTATGCCGGCGCTCGGCGCGCTCCTCGGCACTGGCGGTCAGGAAGACCTTGTAGGAGGCGTCCGGGAAGATCACCGTGCCCATGTCGCGGCCATCGGCAACCAGGCCGGGCAGCTCCCTGAATGCGCGCTGACGCTCCTTCAGGGCAGCCCGGACCTCGGGAATGGCGGCGATGGCCGAGGCCAGCGCGCCGGTGGTCTCCAGGCGCAGCTCGTCGGTGGCATCGGTCCCGTTCACCATGACCCGCATGGCTTCACCCTGCTCGACAAACTGAACGTGGGTATCAAAGGTGCAGCGGACCAGCGCCGAGGCATCGGAGGTATCGATGTCGGCCCAGCTCGCGGCCACGCCCACTGCCCGGTACAGCGCGCCCGAGTCCAGGTAATGCCAGCCCATCCGGCGCGCGATGATGCGGCTGATGGTACCCTTGCCAGCCCCTGAAGGGCCGTCGATGGTCAGGACGGGAGCGAGTGGATTCATGGGGTTCCCAGAGCGTGTGAAGGGGTCATTCTAGCCCCTGTCAGACGCCCCCAATGGGATCTTTTGTGCAACCACTTGAAACCACGAGGAAAAGCCCGGTAGAATGGCGGGCTTGAACGAGCGTCAACTGCCGATTGTCTTTCGCATATCGCGGCCACGCTCCACCCGAACAACTACTGTTTACGCCGAGGTATGCCATGAAAGTCCTGTCCTCCCTGAAGTCGGCGAAGGCCCGTCACCGTGACTGCAAGGTCGTGCGTCGTCGTGGCAAGATCTTCGTCATCTGCAAGTCGAACCCGCGTTTCAAGGCGCGTCAGCGCTAAGCCCAACGGCCTTCGCGGCTGCGGCTGGCCCTACGCGGGGCCGACCCGATGCAAAAAGCCGCCTTCGGGCGGTTTTTTGTTTATGCGGCTTTTTCCTGCCGTTTTTGCTGTAATCGCCTTTCTTGACCACTGGGGAGTAGATCGAGATGAAGCGTTACCTGTCCGCCCTGGCCGTGATGGCCACCCTGGCCGCCGCCACGCCGGCGCTGGCCGATACCCTGCTTGTCGACCGTGCCCGCGAGAAGCCGGCCGGTGCCCTGCCCGTGCGCGGCCAGAGCATGCAGCAGGTACAGGCGCAGTTCGGCGCGCCGAGCGAGCAGCTGCAGCCGCGTGGCGGGCAGAAGCGGCAATGGCCGACCATCAACCGCTGGGTGTACCCGCAGTTCACCGTCTACTTCGAGAAGCAGAAGGTGATCGACGTGGTGGCCAACCAGGCGGACCCGAACGAAATCGGCCCGAAACCGCCGATCCGTTGATCCCTTTACCCGCCCTGGGCGGGCCTGTGTAGCGAGACCATGAACCAGACCCTTCGTTTTCCTGCCGAGTGGGAAGCCCAGAGCGGCGTCCTGATTGCCTGGCCCACCGCCGACACCGACTGGGCCGACCGCCTGGGCCAGGTGGAAGAGACCTACATCGCGCTGGTCGCGGCCATCACCCGCTTCCAGCCGGTGCTGATCTGCGTGGCAGACGACGATGTGGAGACCTATGCCGAGATGCGGCTGCGCTCCAACCGCATCGACATGGACAAGGTCCACTTCACCACGGCGGCCTACGACGATACCTGGTTGCGCGACTCCGGCCCGATCACCCTGCGCCGTGCCGACGGCGGCTTCCAGCTGCTGGATTTCCGCTTCACCGGCTGGGGCGGCAAGTTCGACGCCACCCTGGATGACCAGCTGGTGGGCGTGCTCGACCAGGCCGGCGTGTTCAACGACGCACCGGTGCGCAGCATTCCGTTCGCGCTGGAAGGCGGCGGCATCGAGACCGACGGCGAAGGCACCCTGCTGACCACCTGGAAGTGCCTGCACGAGCGCCACCCGGACCGCGACCGCGCCAGCCTGAGCGCCGACCTGGCCGACTGGCTGCAGCAGGACCGCGTGCTGTGGCTGGACCACGGCTACCTGGAAGGCGACGACACCGACGCGCACATCGACACCCTCGCCCGCTTCGCCTCGGCTGACAGCATCGTCTACCAGGCCTGCGACGACGAGAGCGACTCGCACTACGCCGAACTGCAGGCGATGGGCAATGAGCTGGCCGCGCTGCGTACCAAGGATGGCCAGCCGTACCGCCTGTTCCCGCTGCCGTGGGCACAGCCGGTGATCGACGAAGGCCGCCGCCTGGCTGCCTCGTACGCCAACTACCTGATCGTCAACGGCGCGGTGCTGATGCCGGCCTATGGCGATCCGGCCGATGACCTGGCCCGCGACGTGCTGGCACAGGCGCACCCGGGCCGCGAAATCGTGCAGGTGCCCTGCCGCTCGCTGATCTGGCAGAACGGCAGCCTGCACTGCATCACCATGCAGCTGCCGGCAGGGTTGTTGAAGGCCTGAGGATGGGTAGTGCCGGCCGCTGGCCGGCAACCATGCAATGCCTGATGGATTGACGGGGTTGCCGGCCAGCGGCCGGCACTACCAGCACCCATTCAGCGCGCGACACGCCGTCGCCGCCCATCCGCGCTAACATGCTGGTTTTCCCCCGCAGGAACGCCCCGCATGAACTCGCGCAGCCCCCTTACCGTCGCCCTGATCCAGGAGCGCAACCACGGTGATGCCGCCGCCAACCTGGCGGTGATCGAAGCACGCGTGGCCGAGGCGGCTGCGCAGGGTGCCAAGCTGGTGCTGCTGCAGGAACTGCATAACGGCCCGTACTTCTGCCAGCACGAATCGGTGGACGAGTTCGACCTGGCCGAGCCGATCCCGGGCCCGAGCACCGAGCGCCTGGGCGCGCTGGCGAAGAAGCATGGCGTGGTGCTGGTCGGCTCGCTGTTCGAGCGCCGTGCTGCCGGCCTGTACCACAACACCGCCGTGGTGTTCGAGAAGGACGGTACGCTGCTCGGCAAGTACCGCAAGATGCATATCCCGGACGACCCGGGCTTCTACGAGAAGTTCTACTTCACCCCGGGCGACATCGGTTTCAAGCCGATCGATACCTCGGTGGGCCGCCTCGGCGTGCTGGTGTGCTGGGACCAGTGGTACCCGGAAGCGGCACGCCTGATGGCGCTGGCCGGCGCCGAGCTGCTGCTGTACCCGACCGCGATCGGCTGGGACCCGGACGACGTGCAGGACGAGAAGACCCGCCAGCGCGACGCCTGGGTGCTGAGTCACCGCGGCCACGCTGTGGCCAACGGCCTGCCGGTGCTGAGCTGCAACCGCGTCGGCCACGAGGCATCGCCACTGGGCGCGTCGGGCATCCAGTTCTGGGGCAACAGCCACGTGCTCGGCCCGCAGGGCGAATTCCTGGCCGAAGCCGGCACTGACGCCACCGTGCTGCTGTGCGATGTCGACCTGCAGCGCAGCGAGCACGTGCGCCGCATCTGGCCGTTCCTGCGCGATCGCCGCATCGACGCGTACGGTGACCTGCTCAAGCGCTACATCGACTGAGCCGGAGCCCGCGCATGGCCGTCCTCATCCGTGATGCCGGCCCGGCCGACATCGACGCGATCACCGCGATCTATGCGGTGGAAGTGACCGACTTCGTCAACACCTACGAGTACGACATCCCCGACGCGTCCGAGATGCTGCGACGCATGCGCGACATCATCGACCGTGGCTTCCCCTACCTGGTCGCCGAAATCGACGGCCAGGTGGCCGGCTATGCCTACGCCAACACCTACCGCACCCGCGTTGCCTACCAGTGGACCGTGGAGAACTCGGTCTACGTCGATGCCGCGTTCCAGGGCCAGGGCGTGGGCACCGGCCTGCTGCAGGCCTTGATCGATGCCTGCGTGGCGCGTGGTTACCGGCAGATGGTGGCCGTGATCGGCGAACCGACCAACGCCGCGTCGATCAAGCTGCACGAACGCTTCGGCTTCGAGCTGGTCGGCGTGTTCCGTGGCCTCGGCCGCAAGCATGGCCGCTGGCTGGATACCGTGCAGATGCAGCGCGCGCTCGGCGATGGCGCCGACACCGCACCTTCCAATGAATGAATCCATGACTGAAACCCTTCCTGACACCGGCGACGACCTGTTCGCCGGCCAGCCGGTGCGCATCGTTGAACGCGACGGCGTGCGCTACACCCTGCTCGGCACCGCGCACGTTTCCCGCGCCAGCGTCGAAGCGGTGGAAAAAGCGATCGACAGTGGCCGCTTCGACGCGGTGGCCGTCGAGCTCGATCCGCAGCGCCTTCAGGCGCTGAGCGACCCGGACACGCTGGCCAAGCTCGACCTGGTCGAGGTGATCCGCAAGGGCCGCGTCGCCCTGTTCGCCGCCAACCTGGCGTTGTCCGCCTATCAGCGGCGCCTGGCCGAACAGCTCGACATCGAGCCGGGCGCCGAACTGAAGCGCGCGGTGGAACTGGCGCGCGAGCGCAACCTGCCGGTGCATCTGATCGACCGTGAAGTCGGCCTGACCTTCCGCCGTGCCTCGCAACGGCTGGGCTTCTTCGGCAAGCTGAAGCTGGTCGCCGGGCTTGGCGCAGGTCTGTTCTCATCCGAGGAAGTGGGCGAAAACGAGATCGAGAAGCTCAAGCAGGGCGACATGCTGGAGTCGAGCTTCGGCGAGTTCGCCAGCGAGAGCCCGGCGCTGTACGAGACCATCATCGGCGAGCGCGACCGCTACATGGCCACGCGCCTGCGCGAGGAACACGACCCACAGCAGCGTGAAGTGCTGGCGGTGGTCGGTGCCGGTCACCTGGCCGGGCTGGCACGCTATCTGGAAACCGACACCGAGGCGCCGGCACCGCTGCGCGCCGAGCTGGAAGCAGTACCGAAGAAGCGCAACATTCCGTGGTTCACGCTGGGCATCCTGGCGATCGTGGCGACCGGCATCGGCGTAGGCTTCTACCGCGGCGGTCTGGGTGTGGGCACCGAACTGCTGGCAACCTGGGCGATGTACACCGGCGGCCTCGCCGGCCTGGGCTGCCTGCTGGCCGGCGGCCATCCGCTGAGCATCCTCACCGCGATCGCGGTGGCGCCGTTCAAGCCGTTCCGCCTGAGCATCCCAACCGGCGCATTCTCGGCCCTGGTGGAAGCGCGCCTGCGCAAGCCGGCGTACGAAGACTTCCTCAAGCTGCGCGACGATGCGCAGAGCCTGAAGGGCTGGTATCGCAACCGCGTCACCCGCGTGGTGCTGACCTTCATGCTGACCAACATCGGCAGCATGCTGGGCCTGTGGCTGACCACGTTCAAGGTGTGGGGCAAGGTCGCCGGTTGATTGCAACGCCCCGCCGGGCATGGCCCGGCGCTACCGGCCGCACGGCGTCTGCGCGCGCGCCCGGCAGGTGCCAACCTTGGTTGGCACGCTTTACGCCGACCGCAAAGATCGGCCGAGCATGCTCTGCGCAGAACATCAAAAAAAGGGGGAGGCCGCCCCACTACGACCGGCCTCCCCCACACCACAACACGTTGATGTGCATTACAGCCGGGCAGCGCCCGGCTCTACCATTTCCACTCCACGCGCGCGGCGGATCAGTCGCGTGACCGCACTGCGCAGGTCATCCAGCACTGCATAGATCGTCGGCAGGAACAGCAGGCTGACCACGGTCGAGAACGCCAGGCCGCCGGCAATCGCGCGCGCCATCGGCGCGTACTCCGGGCCGTTGCCGAACATCTGCGTACTGGTCAGCGAGATCGGCACCATCGCCAGGATCGCCGTGCCCATCGTCATCATGATTGGCCGCAATCGCTCGCGTGAGCCCTCCACCAGCGCCTGGGTGCGTCCCATGCCGCCGCGCCGCAGGTTGTTGATGTGCTCGATCATCACGATGCCGTTGTTCACCACCACACCCATCAGCACCAGGATGCCGATGAAGGACATGATCCCGAACGAGGTACCGGTGATCCAGAACAGCCAGAACACGCCGAAGATCGAGAACAGCACGCCACTCATGATCGCCGCCGGGAACAGCAGCGACTCGAACACCGCCGCCATCACCACGTAGATCATCACCAGCGCGATCAGCAGGTTGAACACCATCTGCTGCATCGCTTCGTCGTCGTTGCCGTAGTCACCGCCATCGAAGGTGAAGCCATAGCCGGCCGGGAAGTTCATCGGCTTGAGCACCGACTCCATCGCCTTGCGGCCATCCGGCGCGGTGACCTTCTCGGCCAGGTTGGCCTTGATGGTCAGCGTGGTCTGGCGGTTGGTGCGTCCGATCTGGGTGGCTGACGAACCGACATCGACGGTGACCAGGCTCAGCAGTGGCACGCTGCGGCCATCGCCGGTGCGCACGCTGAAACCGGCCAGGTCTTCCGGGCTGCTCTGCTCGGCACCGGCGAAGCGCACCCATACCGGCACTTCGTTGTCGCCGCGGCGGAACTCGCGCATCGGTGCACCGCGCAGCGCCAGGCCGACGAAGCTGGCTACCTGCTCGGCATTGAAGCCGAACGCCGCCGCACGCTCGCGGTCGACCCGCACCTTCAGTTCACCACCCTTTTCGCCGTTGTCGATGCGCACATCGCGCAGCTCGGCGCGCTGGGCCAGCAGCGGCACCACTTCCTGGCCGATCTCCTGCAGCATCGAACTGGAGTCGCCGACCAGCTGCACCTGCACGCCCTGGTTGCCGCCACCACCGCCATCACCGCCCTGGTTGCCAACGAAGTAGTCGGTGCGGGCCGACTTCGGCAGGCCCTTGCGCAGCTCTTCCTGCAGCGCCTTGATGTCCTTGGCGTACCTTTCGTCCAGGGTGACCACGGTGGAGCTGCCTTCCTGCTCGCTGTACCAGGAATACACCTGCTTGACGTGCAGGCGCTCGCGGTTGGCGTCGATCCAGTTCTCCACCCGCGCCACTTCCTCGGACATCTGCCGGTAGGTGTAGGCGCCCTTCCACATGTAGCCGATGAAGATGTCCTTGCCGCCGTCACCACCGAACATGTCGACCTTGGTCAGCTTCATCGGCACCAGGCTGACCAGCACCACCAGCACGATGCCGAGCAGGCTCCAGCCGCGATGGCGCAGCGACCAGTCCAGCAGTGTCGCGTAGCGCCGCTGCAGGCGCGCGATCACGCCGGTCTGCGAGTGCACCAGCTTCGGCGTGGCCATGCGCGCGGACAGCATCGGGATCAGGCTGACCGCGACCAGCCACGAGGCCAGCAGCGAGACCGAGATGGTGATCGCGATCTGCGCCATGAAGATGCTGATGTTGTTGGTCTCGCCGAACAGGTTCGGCACGAACACGATGCAGTGGCACAGCGTGCCGGCGCTGAGCGCGATGGCCACGTTGCGGGTGCCGATGATCGAGGCCAGCCGCGGCTGCCCCGGCATGCGCTCGCGTTCCTGGTAGATGCTCTCCACCACCACCACGGCGTTGTCGACCAGCATGCCCACCGCCAGCAGCAGGCCCATCATGGTCAGGATGTTCAGCGTCACCCCGACGAAGTACATGAAGCCCAGGGTGATGGTGAAGCAGATCGGAATGGCCAGGGTCACCATCAGCGTGGACGGCCAATGGCGCAGGAAGAAGAACAGCACCGTGATCGACAGGATCAGGCCGACCGCACCGGCCTCGGCCAGTTCCAGCAGCGAGGAGGTCACCGCCTTGCCCTGGTTGTCGATCACCTTGATCTGCACGTCGCGCATCGACGCTTCGGCACGGATCGATTCAACCTCGGCCAGTGCCGCGCGCGACACCTCCACCAGATTGGCACTGCGCTCCTTGAAGATGTCCAGGCCGACCGCCGGGTTGCCGTCCAGGCGGCGCCCGTAGTTCATCCGCGCCGGCTTCAGGCGCACATCGGCGATATCGCCCAGGCGCAGGCCCTTGGCGTTGATCACCAGATCGCGCATTTCCTGCAGGTCGGTGATCTCACCCACTGGCTGCACGCGCACGCGCTGGCCGTTGTCGTCGATCTGCCCGGCCGAGATCGAGAAATTCAGCGTGCGCAGGCGCTCGCTCAGTTCATTGATGCTCAGGCCGTGCGCGTTGAGGCGGTTCGGATCGATGGCGATCTCCACCTCGTTCGGCGGCGCACCGGTGATGTCGACACGGGCCACGCCGGGGATGCGCTCGATGCGCCGCTTGAACTCGCGATCGAGCATGTCGTACGCAGTGGTCAGGTCGGTGGTGCTGGCCAGGCGCACCTTCAGCACCGGCTGGTCGCTGCTGGACCACTTGAACACGTTGTAGCGCTGCAGGTCGTCGGGCAGGTCGCTGCGGATCGCATCGATGCGCTCGCGTGCATCGGAGGCGGCGATGGCGATGTCGCGGTCCCAGTCGCTGAACTCGATGAAGATCAGCGCCGCTTCGGAGGTGGCCGACGAGCGCATGCGCTTGATGCCGGTCATCGTCGCCAGCGACTCCTCGACCGGACGGATGATGGTCCGTTCCACTTCCTCCGGGGTGGAGCCGGTGTACGGAATCTGCACGAACAGGAACGGCGCGGAGATGTCCGGCAGCGCTTCCAACGGCAACCGGAACGAAGCGATCAGGCCGATCACCACCAGCGACACGAAACACATGATGGTGGTGACCGGACGGCGGATGGAGAACTCGGCCACACTCATGCCGGTTCCTCCGTACCCGCCGCAATGCCCGCTGCACCCGGCTCGATCCCGCCGGCATGATTGCGGCCACGTTCGCGGTAATACGCATCGCCACGACGGTCCATCAGGTCGTACACCACCGGGATCACCAGCAGGGTCAGAAGGGTCGACACCAGCAGGCCGCCGATCACGGTGATCGCCATTGGCGCGCGCACTTCAGCGCCCTCACCCATCGCCACCGCCAACGGCAGGAAGCCGAACAGCGTGCACAGCGTGGTCATGATGATCGGCCGCAGGCGCGAGCGCGCGCCTTCCACCAGCGCCTCGTGCTTTGCTACGCCGGCCTCGCGCAGCTGGTTGACCTTGTCGATTAGGATGATCGCGTTCTTGGTGACCAGGCCGACCAGAAGGATCAGGCCGATGAACACCACCACCGAGATGGGCTTGCCGGTCAGCATCAGCGCCAGGATCGCACCGACCAGCGCCAGCGGGATGGTGAACAGGATCACGAACGGGTGCAGCAGCGATTCGAACTGCGACGCCATCACCAGGTAGACCAGGAAGATCGCCAGGCCGAAGGCGAAGATCAACGACTTCGCCGCCTGCGCCAGCTCCTCACCCTGGCCACCGATGTGCAGGCCGACGCCCGCACCCAGCGGCTGCTCGGCGACCATCTGCTGCACCTCGCGCATGGCCGCGCCGAGGTCGATGTCGCGCAGGTTGGCCGACACCACCGCAACCCGGGTCTGGTCGGCGCGGTGGATTTCGCTGGGGCCAGTGGTGGCAACCACCTCGGCCACCGCGTCCAGCGTCACCGGACGGGTACTGCCCGGATTGACGATCAGCCGGCGGATGCTCTCCACGCTGGCGCGGTCGCCTTCCTGTGCACGCACCAGCACGTCGATCTTGCGGTCACGGAAGCTGTAGCGGGTGGCGACATCGCCGCGCACCTTCTTCACCACCACGTCGGCGATCTGGCGGGTGGTCAGGCCCAGCGCACCGGCACGCTCCTGGTCGAAGCGGATCTGGATTTCCGGGAAGCCCTCTTCCACCGTCGACTTCACGTCGGCGTAGTGCGCATTGCCGCGCAGCAGCGCCGCCAGGCGCTGGCCGGCTACTTCGAGCGTCGCCATGTCCTGCCCGCGCAGCTCGATTTCCAGCGGTGTGGAGAAGCTGAACAACGCCGGCCGCGCGAAGTCGACCTGTGCCCCCGGATGCTGGCCCATGGTGTCACGCAGGCGCTCGGTGATCTCGGCTTCGGTACGCGCATTGCCGCCGCCTTCCATCACCACGGTCAGCTTGCCGATGTTCTCGCCGCTCTCGGTGGGGCTGGCATCCAGGCGGGTGCCGCTGCCGCTGACACCGTACAGCGAGGCCACGCCTTCGCCCTTGCCGTGTGCCAGCTGCAGCTCGCGCACCAGTGCATCGGTCTGCTTCAGCGGCGTGCCGGCCGGCAGCTTCACCGTCATCTCGAAACGGTCCTGCGCCAGCTGCGGAATCAGGTCGGCACCGAGCATCGGCACCAGCGCCATGGTCGCCACGAAGATGATCGAGGCCACGCCCAGCACCTTGCCCGGGTGCGCCAGTGCGCTCGGCAGCAGGCGCAGGTAGCCACGCTCGGCGCCGGCATAGGGCTTCATCGCCAGATCGCTGGCCTTGCGCATCACCGGGCCGACCACCGCCACCACGCCACGCCACGCCCGCACGACCAGCCAGGCCAGCGCGTAGAAGCTCCAGCGCGCGGTCGCCACGGCGCCACGACGGCCCAGCGCGACCGGCTTCTGCCAGCGGTTCTGCGGCTGCCACGGCGCGTTCGGCGCCTCTTCCGGGAACGCCAGCGGCGGCCGCCCCTTCAGCGAGCTGAGCATCGGGATCAGGGTCATCGACACCAGCAGCGAGATCGCGATGGCGATCGCCACGGTCAACGCCTGGTCGCGGAACAGCTGGCCAGCGATGCCATCGACGAACACCAGCGGCAGGAACACCGCGATGGTGGTCAGGGTCGAGGCGACCACCGCCATGCTCACTTCGCGGGTACCGGCGATGGCGGCCTGCAGGATGCCCAGGCCACGCTCGCGCGCCTTGGCGATGCTCTCCAGCACCACGATCGAGTCATCCACCACCAGGCCGGTGGCCAGTGCCAGACCGCCCAGCGACATCACGTTCAAGCTCAGGCCGAGCTGGCCCATGAAGAAGAATGTGGCGATGATCGAGACCGGCAGCGACAGGCTGATCACGAACGTGCTCCAGCCATCACGCAGGAACAGGAAGATGATCAGGATCGCCAGCAGGCCGCCGATCACTGCATCCTTCTTGACGTCGGCGATGGCGTGCTCGATGAAGCGCGACTGGTCCTCGATGGTGGTCATCTCGACGTCGGACGGGAACGTGCCCTTGATCTGCTCCAGGCGCTTGCGCAGCGCTTCGGCGGTGGACACGGTATTGGCGTCGCCTTCTTTGTAGATCGCCAGTTCGACCGATTCCTTGCCGCCCAGGCGGATCACCGCTTCGCGCTCCTTGTAGCCCTGGCGCACGGTAGCCACGTCCTTCAGGCGCACCGGCACACCGTTGGCGACCACGCTGGAACCACCGCCGGACGATGCGCTCTGCGCCGCCGATGCCGCCGCGATGGCTGCCGCCGAACCGGTCGACGCGGCGATGTTGAACATCTGCTGCAACGCCGAGTCGGCCGCGCTGCCGTTCGACGCCTGGGTGGTGACCAGCAGGTTGCGGATCTCCTCCAGATCGGCGAACTGGTTGACGGTACGCACCAGGAAGCGCTGCGAACCCTCCTCCAGGCGGCCGCCGGAGATGTTGATGTTCTCGTCCTTCAGGCGCTTGA
Organism: Stenotrophomonas sp. 86428_Sma; assembly: GCF_056481585.1. Taxonomy (NCBI): domain Bacteria; kingdom Pseudomonadati; phylum Pseudomonadota; class Gammaproteobacteria; order Lysobacterales; family Lysobacteraceae; genus Stenotrophomonas; species Stenotrophomonas sp. 86428_Sma. The sequence continues at coordinate 1,989,304 of NZ_CM151156.1, read as the reverse complement.
TGACGGTGTCGATCGGCAGGTTCAGCTGGGCCAGCTTCTGCTGGTCGATGTCGACCTGGATCTCGTCCTCGAGGCCGCCACCGACCTTGACCGCCGCCACGCCGCTGACCGGCTCCAGCTTCTTCTTCAGGTCTTCATCGGCATAGCGGCGCAGGCCGGTCAGCTCACGGACCGCATCGGCATCGCTGGTCGGCGCCACCTTGTTCGACAGCACCAGGCGCATGATCGGTTCGGTGGACGGATTGAAGCGCAGCAGCACCGGCGCTTTGGCCTCCAGTGGCAGGTTCAGCGCTTCCATCTTGTCGCGCACTTCCAGGCTGGCCTGGTCCATGTTGGTGCCCCAGGCGAACTCCAGCACCACATCGCTCTGGCCGGTGCGCGAGACCGACTTCAGCTTGCGCAGGTTCTTGACCACGCCGACCGCTTCTTCAACAGGCTGGGTGATCAGGGTTTCGATTTCGATCGGCGCCGAACCGGTGTACTCGGTGCGCACGGTCAGCGTCGGGTAGCTCAGGTCGGGCAGCAGGTTGACCTTGAGGTTGCCCAGCGCGATCAGGCCAAACAGCAACAGGGTGACCGTGCACATGGCGATGGTCACGCGGCGGCGGGTGGCGAATTCCACCAGACCGCCGCGCATGCTGGCGGCGGCGCCGTCGCTCGCCGGCGAGGCACCGTGGTCGTGGCCCGGGGCGGTCATTGCTTGCTCCCGGCCTTGTCTGCCGGCTTGGCGGCCGCTGCGACCGTCTTCGGCTTTGCCTTCGGATCGGCGATCACCTGCACTGCGGTGCCGTCGCGCAGGGCGACCTTGCCGGCGGTGACCACCTGATCACCGGCCGCCAGGCCATCACGGATCTCCACCCACGGGCCCTCGGCGTAACCCAGCTTGACCGGAACGCGTGCGACCTTGCCTTCGCGCACCCGGAACACCGCCGGCTCACCATCGTCGAGCAGCGCCAGGCGCGGCACCACCAGCGCATCGGCACGCTGGTCGTAATCGATGCGGATGCGACCGAACATGCCGGGCTGCAGCGCGTGCGCGGCGCCGTCGAAGGCGCTGACCACGCGAAACGTGCCACTGCCCGAATCCACCACCGGCGCGATGCGATCGACCGTACCGGTGAAGCTCTGGCCCGGCAGCGCGTCGGCGGCCAGCGTCACCGGCTGGCCAGCGCGCAGGGTGGCCAGCTCGCGCTCGGGCACGTTGAGGGTGGCTTCCAGCCGCGAGTTGTCGACGATGCGGAAGATCGGCGTGTTGATCTGCACGAAGTTGCCGGTCTTGATCGAGCGCGACGCGATCACGCCGGAGATCGGCGCCACCACCGTGGTGTAGGACAGTTCCAGCGTGGCCAGGCGGTACTGCGCGCGTACGTTTTCCAGGTCGTAACGCAGCTGGTCGACATCGGCGGCGCTGACCATCTGCTGGCCAACCAGTTTCTGCGCGCGCTGGTAGTTGTTTTCCAGCTTGCGCATCTGCGCTTCGCTCTGTGCCACGGCCAGGCGCGCGCGGTCCGGGTCCAGACGCACCAGCGGCTGGCCAGCGCTGACCCGCTGGCCTTCTTCAACCAGCACCGCCAGCGCCACGCCGGAAGTCTTGGCCACCACCTGCGACTCGGCGCGTGGTTCCAGCGCAGCGGTACCGGTGTAGCTGGCCGCGACAGCACGGTGGCTGGCCACGGCCACTTCGACCGGGACCGCATCGACCTTCTTCTCCTCCTTGGTCTCGGCGGCCTTGGCTTCGGAATTGGGCCCTGCGGCGCAACCGCCCAGCAGCAGGGAGGTGGAGATCAGCAGTGCGGCAGCGCAGATTCCGCTGCGACGGCCGGACAGGAAGGTTGGGTGCGACATCGTCAGATCCCTGGAGGATGCGTGGACAGGTGTGGTGGCAAAGTAATGCACCACTTCACGGCAACACCATATCCCAAAGGTCATGGTGTCTTCGTGCCACTGGTCGGCCCGCCCCCCATTTCAGCTAGATGAAACCTGGGGCTATACTCGGGTCGTTCCGTACCCCACGCCGGAACGACCAGACCCGAATCCCCGGAAACGACACCATGCGCCCGCAGCCGCTCGCCGCTTGTCTCGCTCTGGCCGTCCTCCTGCCCCTTGGGGCCGCCGCACAGCCCGCTCCTGCTCCTGCCACACCTGCCCCAGCCCCGGCGCCCGCCGCCGCGCCGCAGGCCACCGCTCCCACCGGCAACTTCGACAATGGCCGTGTCCTGGCCTACACCTGCCAGGGGTGCCATGGCATCACCGGCTACAAGAACGCCTACCCCAGTTACCGGGTGCCGAAGATCGGCGGCCAGACCCAGCAGTACCTGGCCCAGGCCCTGACCGAGTACCGCCAGGGCAAGCGCAGGCATCCGACGATGCAGGCGCAGTCGATGAGTTTCAGCGAACAGGAGATCGCCGATCTCTCTGTTTACCTGTCCACCGTCAAGTAAGGCCCGCCCATGTCGAAAGCCGCGCATCCGATGCGTCACGCCATCGCCCTGTCCGTTGCACTGCTGCTGGCCGCCTGTTCACAGTCGCAGGTGGAAAACAGCGAGAAATCCGCCGCCGACCCGGGCCATGCCAGCGGCGAACACGGCTCTTCATCCTCCGCCGGCCTGCCGCCGGGCCGCGAGGCCGCCGGTGAAGCCCGCGCCAAGGTGAAGAGCAAGGCCACCAACCAGAGCTGCATCGACTGCCACGGCGCCGACGGCAACGCGCCGATCGATGCGACCTATCCGAAGCTGGGTGGGCAGTACGGTGATTACCTGGCGCATGCGCTGCAGGCCTACCGCGCCGGTGACCGCCAGCATGCGCTGATGACGCCACAGGCGAAAGACCTGAGCGATCAGGACATCGCTGATCTGGCGGCGTATTTCGGCAGCCGGCCGAGCCAGCTGCGGGATCTGCACGGGGTCAAATGACCGCCGGCGCCCCGGTGGGTGCGGACCTTGGTTCGTACGGAGGCGTAACCGGCTTCGGTAGGTGCGGACCGTTGGTCCGCACGGATCCCGATATCCACGCATGGCGTGGATCTACTGAGTTCACCGGCAGCGCCGGCGGACGCTCAGCTCAGCCTTCCAGCTCTTCCCAGCGCGCGTACGCGGCATCCAGCTCGGCCTGCACCTTGGCCAGCTGCTGGGTGTGCGCGGTTACTTCGGCACTGCTGCGGGTGTAGAACGACGGGTCGTTCATCGCCGAGGTCAGCCCTTCGACATCGCCTTCCAGCTTCTCGATGGTCTTCGGCAGCTGCTCCAGCTCGCGCGCTTCCTTGTAGGCCAGCTTGCGCTTGGGCGCAGCCGGAGCAGCGGCCGTGGCGGCCGGTGCAGCGACCGCCGGCTTGGCTGCCGGGGCCGCAGCAGGCGTCGCCAGACTGGCCGCATAGCGCTGCCAGTCGCTGTAACCACCGACGTACTCACCGATCACGCCATCGCCTTCCATCACCAGCGTGGAGGTCACCACGTTGTCAATGAAGTCACGGTCATGGCTGACCAGCAGCAGCGTGCCGGTGTACTCGCCCAGCAGCTCTTCCAGCAGCTCCAGGGTTTCCACGTCCAGGTCGTTGGTCGGTTCGTCCATCACCAGCAGGTTGGACGGCTGCGCGAACAGCTTGGCCAGCAGCAGGCGGTTGCGCTCACCGCCAGACAGGCGGGTGATCGGCGCACGCGCGCGCTCCGGCGTGAACATGAAGTCCTGCAGGTAGGCATGCACATGCTTGCGCTTGCCGTTGAATTCGAGGAAATCGCGGCCTTCGGCGACGTTCTCGATCGCGCTCCAGTCTTCGCGCAGTACCGCGCGGTACTGGTCGAAATAGGCGATCTGCAGATTGGTGCCCGCGTTGACCTCGCCCTTGGCCGGCTGCAGTTCGCCCAGCAGCAGCTTCAGCAGCGTGGTCTTGCCGCTGCCGTTGGGACCGATCAGGCCGATGCGGTCGCCACGCAGGATGGTGGTGGTGAAATCGCGGACCATGGTGCGCTCGCCGAAGGCGAACGAAATGTCCTTGACGTCGATGACCTTCTTGCCGGAGCTGACGCCCTGCGCGGCTTCCATCTTGACGTTGCCGCTGAGGTCGCGGCGCTGCGAGCGTTCGGTGCGCATCGCCTTCAGGCGACGTACGCGGCCTTCATCACGGGTACGGCGCGCCTTGATGCCCTGGCGGATCCAGACTTCTTCCTGCGCCAGCAGCTTGTCGAAGCGGGCGTTTTCCTGCGCCTGCGCATTGAGGCGTTCCTCGCGGCGGCGCTCGTAGTTGGCCCAGTCGCCCGGCCAGCTGGTGACCTGGCCGCGATCGATCTCGACGATGCGGGTGGCCAGCGCACGCAGGAAACGACGGTCATGGGTGACGAACACCACGCTGCCGCTCCAGCCCTTCAGGAACGCTTCCAGCCAGTCGATGGCTTCGATGTCCAGGTGGTTGGTCGGTTCGTCCAGCAGCAACACATCCGGGCTGGACACCAGCGCACGGGCCAGCAGCACGCGGCGCTTCATACCGCCGGACAGACGACCGAACTCGGCCTCGCCGTCCAGGTCGAGCTTGGTCAGGGTTTCGCTGACGCGCTGGTCCAGGCCCCAGCCGTTGGCGGCGTCGATCTTGGCCTGCACGTTGCCGAGCGCTTCGCCATCGAACACTTCGGCATGGCTGAGGTGGTGGAACTCGGCCAGCCACTGGCCCAGTTCGCCGAGGCCGTCGGCCACGACATCGAACACCGAACCGGCGGCGCCGTGCGGCACTTCCTGCTCCAGGCGGGTGACACGCACGCCCTGCTGCACGCGGACTTCGCCGTCATCGGGCTTGTGGTCGCCGGACAGCAGCTTGAGCAGGGTGGATTTGCCGGCGCCGTTGCGGCCGATCAGGGCGATGCGTTCGCCCGGCTCGATCGACAGTTCGGCCTTTTCCAGCAACAACGGGCCGCCGACGCTGAAGTCGACGTTCTGCAGAGTAATCAGAGGCATCCGGATATTGTACGGGTTGGGGGCGTCGGCCGGGTTGCACCCGGCACCCGCGGTAGTGCCGGCCGCTGGCCGGCAACCTCAACGGCAACGTCAAAAGCGGGTTTCCTGCGGGATGGCGGAGTGGATCCCGCGATCTGTCGGAACGGCATTCTGCTCTGGTGGGTGTCGACCTTGGTCGGCACGGTAGATCCACGCCATGCGTGGATGAGCGCTGCAAGGCCTGTCGATGGATGGAATCAACTGGGGTTCTGATGGATTACCCCACCTCCCCCAGCAACGCCTGCAGCCCCGGCAGCCACTGCTTGCCGGGATGCCGTACCAGCCACAGGGTGCGCTGCAGCGGAGGCAGCGGAGTCTCGAGCACGCGCAGGCGACCGAGGGCCAGCGGCTCTTCCAGCGCATGACGGGAAAGACAGGCCAGGCCAAGACCGGCGATGGCGGCCTGCTTGATCGCTTCGGTATTGCCCAGCTGCAGGGTCTGGGCGAAGCCGCGCAGGTGCGGCAGCAGCGCCTGTTCCACCGCTTCGCGGGTACCGGAGCCCGGCTCGCGCAGCAGCCAGCGTGCGCCGCGAAGTTCATCCAGCGACCAGCGTGCGGGGGCCTCGGCGGCCGCCACAATCACCAGCGGGTCCTGCTGCCAGGCCGTGACCTGCAGGCCGCGCTCGTGGCACGGGCCTTCGATCAGGCCGGCGTCCACGTCCAGTCGCTGCACGGCGGCGACCACGCCGGCACTGTTGTCGATGCGCAGGTCGACTTCCGCCTGCGGCGCCTGCCGCAGCAGTTCGGCAATGCGCGGCGGTAGCAGGTAATTGCCGATGGTGGTGCTGGCGGCCAGCACCAGCCGCAGTGGCGCGCCCTGCGACGGGTCACCGCCGGCGGCGAGCTGGCGCTCGAGGTCGGCGGCGTTGACCAGCAGCGTGCGCGCGGGTTCCAACAGGGCGCGGCCGTGGCCGTTCAGCGCCAGGCGGCGGCCGATGCGGTCGAACAGGGGCGTGCAGAAGTGCGCTTCCAGCTCCTGCAGGGCGGCGCTGCTGGCCGACTGCGAAAGCGCAATGGCCTGGCCGGCGGCGGTGGTGCTGCCGTGATCGGCGATGGCGACGAAGACCTGAAGCTGGCGCAAGGTGAGGCGCATGGCTGTTACCCGCTTGATAGGTAGGTTTCACCCATATTATTCGTTTTACAGGTCGATCAAGCAGGCGCACGCTTGCCCCATCCCTCCAGCCCTGCCCCTGCCATGAACGCCCCCGCTCTCTCCTCCTGGTCCCTGCCCGCCCTGCGCCAACGCTGGCAGCCGCGTCTGCCCGGCCTTCTGCTGGTGGGCCTGATCGCGGCGGCGTCGCTGTACCTGGCCGAGCTTCCCTGGTTGCAGGCGCATGGCCTGAGTGCACTGACCGTCGCCATCGTCGCCGGCATCGTGGTCGGCAACACCCTCTACCCGCGGCTCGCGCCAAGCAGCGCGGCCGGCGTCGGTTTCTCCAAGCATTGGCTGCTACGCGCCGGCATCGTGCTGTACGGCCTGCGCCTGACCTTCCAGGACATCGGCCATGTCGGCGTCAGCGGCGTGCTGATGGACGTGCTGGTGGTCGCCAGCACTTTCGGCCTGGCCTGCTGGCTGGGCATGCGCGTGTTCAAGATGGAACGCGAGGCGGCGATGCTGATCGGTGCCGGCAGCGCGATCTGCGGCGCGGCGGCGGTGATGGCCGCCGAACCGGTGGTGCGTGGCCGCGCGGCACAGGTCACGGTGGCGGTGTCGACGGTGGTGGTGTTCGGCACGCTGGCAATGTTCCTGTATCCCGCCCTGTATGCACTGGTGCAGTCGCACGGCTGGCTGGCGATGGACGCGCGACAGTACGGCCTGTTCACCGGTGCGACGGTGCATGAAGTGGCACAGGTGGTGGCGGCCGGCCGCGCGGTCAACGAAGCGGCAGCTGATACGGCAGTGATCACCAAGATGGTGCGGGTGATGCTGCTGGCGCCGTTCCTGGTCGCGCTGTCGCTGTGGCTGGCGCGTGGCGGCAAGGCCGGCGCCGACGGCAGTAAGGCGCGCATCGTGGTGCCGTGGTTCGCGTTCGGTTTCGTGGCGGTGGCCGGTTTCAACTCGCTGCATCTGCTGCCGGCCAGCCTGCAGGCGGGGCTGGTGCAGCTGGACACCGTGCTGCTGGCGATGGCGATGGCCGCGCTCGGCCTGACCACCCACGTTTCGGCGCTGCGCCAGGCCGGACTGAAGCCGCTGCTGCTGGCGCTGATCCTGTTTGCGTGGCTGCTGTTCGGCGGGCTGGCGATCCACCAGGGTGTGCTGGCGGTGCTGGGCTGAGCGGGAGCGTGCCGACCAAGGTCGGCACCCACATGGATGAAGGCCCCAGGACGGGGCCGGCCGCGCGGACGGGTACAATGCGCCATGACTGACTTCTCGACCCTGCCGCTGAGCCCGGCCCTGCAGCCCGGCCTGGATGCCCTCGGCTACACCACCCTCACCCCCGTGCAGGCGCAGAGCCTGCCGGCCATCCTGGATGGCCGCGATGTGATCGCACAGGCGCCGACCGGCAGCGGCAAGACCGCCGCCTTCGGCCTGGGCCTGCTGCAGGCCATCGACCCCAGCCTGATCCGTGTGCAGGCGCTGGTGCTGTGCCCGACCCGCGAACTGGCCGACCAGGTCGGCAAGCAGATCCGCAAGCTGGCCACCGGCATTCCCAACCTGAAGCTGCTGCTGCTGGTCGGCGGTGTGCCGCTGGGTCCGCAGCTGGCCTCGCTGGAAGGCCATGACCCACACGTGGTGGTCGGCACGCCCGGCCGTGTGCAGGAGCTTGCACGCAAGCGCGCGCTGAATCTTGGCGCGGTGCGCACGCTGGTGCTGGACGAAGCCGACCGCATGCTCGACATGGGCTTCGAGGAGCCGATCCGCGAGATCGCCGGCCGCACCCACAAGGATCGCCAGAGCCTGCTGTTCTCGGCCACCTTCCCAGACAGCATCCGCACCATGGCGCGTGACCTGCTGCGCGACGCGGTGGAAGTGACCGTGGAAGGCGCCGACCAGGCCCCAGCCATCCGCCACCTGTTCTGCGAGGTGGAACCGGCGCACCGCCAGAAGGCGCTGGCTGGCCTGCTGCTGAAGTACACGCCGGAATCGGCGGTGGTGTTCTGCAACACCCGCAAGGACGTGGACGAAGTGGCCAACTCGCTGCAGCAGTTCGGCTTCTCCGCACTGGCCCTGCACGGCGACATGGAGCAGCGCGACCGCGAGGAAGTGTTGTTGCTGCTGGCCAACCGCAGCTGCAACGTACTGGTGGCCAGCGATGTGGCCGCACGCGGCCTGGACGTGGAAGAGCTGGCGGCGGTAATCAACTACGAGCTGCCGACCGACGTGGAGAGCTACCAGCACCGCGTGGGCCGTACTGGCCGTGCCGGTGCCAGCGGCCTGGCGATCAGCCTGGTGGCCGGCCGCGAGAAGACCCGTGCCGAAGCCATCGAAGCGCAGATGGGTCAGCCGCTGGACTGGCAGAAGACGCCGCTGGCGACTTCGCGCCCGGCCGAGCTGCCGCAGGCCGCGATGCGCACGCTGCGGATCGACGGCGGCAAGACCGACAAGCTGCGCCCGGGCGACATCCTCGGTGCACTGACCGGCGACGCCGGCCTGTCGAGCAAGTTCATCGGCAAGATTGCGATCTTCCCGACCCGCTCCTATGTGGCGATCGCGCGAGAGCAGGCCAACAAGGCCGTGGCCAAGCTGGAAGCCGGCAAGATCAAGGGCCGACGTTTCCGCGTGCGGATGATGTGATTGAAGCAGCGTTGCCAACCTCGGTTGGCAACGACCTGACCTGGTAGCGGCCAACCTTGGTTGGCCCATCCGTGGCGCCAGTCGCGAAAGGCGCTGCCACCCAAGGTTGGCAACTACCGGCTCCAGGCCATTCGCTCTGGTAGATGCCAACCTTGGTTGGCACCCACCCTTCGATCAGAACACCAGTTCGGTGTGCAGCGGCAGGCCCGATTCCCAACGGGCGCGACCACCGAGGCCATCCAGTTCGACCAGTACACCGGCACCGACCACGTCAACGCCCAGGCGGCGCACCAGCGACAACGCGGCGACCAGCGTGCCGCCCGTAGCCAGCACGTCGTCGATGATCGCCACGCGGGCACCGGCCGACAGCGCATCGGCGTGCACTTCGATGCAGTCGCTGCGGTATTCCAGCGTGTATTCCTCGCGCAGCACCTGGCCCGGCAGCTTGCCCGGCTTACGCACCGGCACGAAGCCGACGCCCAGCTCCAGCGCCATAGCGGCACCGAGGATGAAGCCACGCGATTCGATGCCGATCACCGCGTCCAGCTTCTGGTCGCGCCAACGGTCGGCCATCGCGGTGATGGCACCGCGGAAGTCCTCGCCGTGGGCGAGCAGCGGCATGATGTCCTTGAAGAGGATGCCGGGCTTGGGGAAGTCGGCGATGTCGCGCAGGCGGGAGGCCCACTGCGGAGCGACGATGGCGTCGGTCATGTCACGTTGGCTATCTGATGGCGGCATAGGGTACCTGTTCCGGGCGTCGCCTGCCTGTTGGGGGGTATCGGCCGGGCTGCGCCCGGCACCTGCAGAGGCCACCGCGCAAGCAAAAGCGAAAGCAAAAGCCGCATTCCGAGAGATGGCGGGGTGGGTCCGGTTGCGGGAGACGCCGTAAACCCGTCCATGAAGTGACCCCCGAGACTTGGACGGGGTCAGGCGGCCGATTGGGCCTGCTCCCGGTACTTTATCGGGCTCAGACCTTTCAGTTTCAGTTTGATGCGTTCTTCGTTGTAGTACTGGATGTATTCCACCAGCCCAGCTTCCAGACTCTCGATGCTGTCAAAGCTGTTCAGGTAGAAGAATTCCGACTTCAGCGTCCCAAAGAAGCTCTCCATCGCCGCATTGTCCAGGCAGTTGCCGCGCCGGGACATGCTTTGCTTCAACGAGTGCTTTTCCAGCATATGCCGGTAGTTTTCATGCTGGTACTGCCAGCCCTGGTCGGAGTGGATCATGGGGCGCTCATCCGGGGAAAGCTTCTTGATGGCCTCCTCCAGCATTTGGCCCACCAGATCAAATACGGGCCGACGCTTGATCTGATAAGCCACGATTTCGCCGTTGTAGAGGTCCATGATCGGCGACAGGTACAGCTTCATGCCCTGCACCTTGAACTCGGTCACGTCAGTCACCCATTTCTGGTTGGGGCGCTCGGCATGGAACTGGCGATTGAGGTCATTGCCAACCACAACATTGGCCGCCCCCTTGAAGGCCTGGTAGCGCTTCACACGCACCCGCGATTTCAGTCCCATCTCCCCCATCAGGCGCTGAACCCGCTTGTGATTGGTCCGATGACCCTGATTGGCTAATTCCAGCGTCACCGTGCGATAGCCATAGCGCCCTTGGCTTTGATCGTAGATTGCACGGATGCGCTCGCACAGGGCTGCCTCATCCTGATCCGGATGGGCCAGGACATGGTTCTGGTAATAGAACGTACTGCGTGACAGCTCAGCTGCTTCGAGCAGAAGCGACAGCGTATGAACCTGCCTCAATCCTTGGACGGCTTGCGCTTTGCGTCCTGCGCCGCCTGCTCTTCCCGGATCAAGGCATCGAGTTTTTTTAGGTAGTCGGTCTCCGCACGCAGATAGGCGACTTCCTTGAGCAGCTCATCGCGGCTCATATCCTCAGGTGGCTTGGACGAACGGGTCTTTTTCATCGGCTTTCGGGGCGGCGGCGGAGGGGGTGCCAACGCTTGGGCACCGCCTTGAGCATACAGGCGCCGCCATCGTCCCACCGCGCCGGCATCGCCAATTTGAAAGTAGGTGGTGGCCTCCCGCCCGGACAGGCCGTCCTGGCTCATCTTCTCCAGGACAGCCAGCTTGAACGGGAGGTCATAGGACCGGGCCTGGCGATGAAATCCCCGCCAACCATGCAGCCGATAGGTCGCCACCCAGCGCCTGACCGTGGAGAACTCCAGGCCGTGGCGACGGGCAATGGCTTTGACCGATGTGGAGGTCTTGCAGGCCTCTTTGGCGACCTGCAGTTTGAAACGCGCGTCGTATTTGTTCATGTATCCCTCGGGGTTGGATCTGGTGTCCAACTCCCGGGGGTCACTTCACCATGGGGGCTTGGCCGCGGCATCCATGCCGCGGACACTCCCGCAACCGGACCCACCCCGTCTTCGACAGACTTCTGCGATCTGTTGATCCATGCGATGCGTGGATGGATCTCTATCGAAGTCGAATATTTCGAAGATTGAAAGAAGAGCATCCACGCATGGCGTGGATCTACCGTGTCGACCAAGGTCGACACCTACCAACAGCCGCCGGAATCTGTCAGAGGTGGGGCGGTGTCGGAGTGCGGGGTGTCAGCCGCATGGATGCGGCTGCCAAGCCTACAGGGACGTACTTGCGGCGTCCCCGCACTCCGACACCACCCCGCCAAACCACGGAAGCCAGCTCTTGCCTTGGCTTTTGATCTGGCCTCTGCGGGTGCAGGGCGCAGCCCTGCCGAAACCCACCCTCAGGAGCTGCAGGACAGCATCGAGCAGCCGGCGCGGTTGTCGGCCCACGCCGGGCGCTTGCCGGCGAAATGCTCCAGCCCGGCACGCTCGGTGTACGGATCACGCAGCACGTCCTGCAGTGCGTGAACGCCACCGAGGTCGCCCTGCTCTGCACGATCGATGGCTTCCTGCGCCAACCAGTTGCGCAGCACGTACAGCGGATTGGCCGCGACCATCTTCGCCATGCGCTCAGTGGCCGACAGCGGATCGGCCTGCAACCGTGCCGCGTAGTCCTGCAGCCACTGCTGCAACGGTGCCTGCACCGCCTGCTGGCGCGCCTCGTCGTAGTACACCGCGTCCAGCAGCGCCGCATCCGGTGTCGCCGGATCGAGGCGCATCAGCGCGCGCCAGGCCAGGGTCATGTCCATGGCACCGTCCTGCATCAACTGCTGCCAGCGCAGGTAGAGCTGCAGGTCGTCATCGTCGGCAGCGGCCAGGCCCAGCTTGGCTGCAGCATCGCGACGGGTGCAGGCCACGAAGGTGGACTGGTAGGCCGCCAGACCGGCCTGCAGCGGCGCCACATCGGCGAACAACGGCGACAACGCCTGGGCCAATCGGCTCAGATTCCAGTACGCCACCTGCGGCTGGGTACCGAAGCGATAACGGCGGCCCTGCGCGTCGGTGGTGTTCGGCGTCCAGTCCGGATCGAAATCCTCGACCCAGCCGTAAGGGCCGTAGTCAAGCGTGAGGCCGAGCACGGACAGGTTGTCGGTGTTCATCACGCCATGCACGAAACCCACGCGCATCCAGTGCGCGATCATCTCGGCGGTTCGCACCGCGATTTGTGCGAACCAGTCGCCATACAGCGCCTCGCCCTGCCCTCGCAGTTCGGGGAAATCGCGGGCGATGCAGGCATCAACCAGCTGCTGCAGCAAGGCAGTTTCCCCGCGCGATGCCGGAAGCTCGAAGGAACCAAAGCGCAGGAACGACGGCGATACCCGGCACACGATGGCACCCGGCTCCGCGCACGGGTGGCCGTCGTAGAACATGTCACGCACCACGTCGTCGCCGGTACCGACCAGCGACAACGCGCGCGTGGTCGGCACCCCCAGATGGTGCATCGCTTCGCTGCACAGGAATTCGCGGATCGATGAGCGCAGCACTGCGCGCCCATCGGCGCCGCGCGAGTAAGGCGTGGGGCCGGCCCCCTTCAGCTGCAGCTCCCAGTGGCGGCCATCCGGCGCGACCAGTTCACCCAGCGAGATCGCACGGCCGTCGCCGAGCTGGCCGGCCCAATGGCCGAACTGATGGCCACCGTAGTTGGCCGCCCATGGCTGCATGCCTGCATACAGTGCGTTGCCACCGAATACACGGGCGAAGCCTTCGCTCTCGACCTCAGCGGTATCGAAGCCAAGCATTTCGGCCACGTCCGGCGCCCAGGCCAACAGTGTGGGCGCCGTCACCGGGGTCGGCATCACTGGCGACCAGGCCGCGCCCAGCACTTCACGCCTGCGCGGGCCGGATTCGGGGTCGCCCGGCAGGGTATGCAGCAGGCGGTTGTCGAAACGGGGGCTGTCGGTATCCATGGTGCTGAAGATGGGGGCGACGGCCGCCCTCCTCAATTGCCGCTGAGCGCCTGCAGGTGGCCGCCGTGGGCCTCGGCACGCTGGTAGGCCGGGCGCTCACCGATACGCTTGAGGAAGCCACGCAGTGCCGGCTTGTCGTCGAGGCCACCACCGCGCGCGGCAGCGGCCTGGATCGGGAAGCTCATCTGGATGTCGGCCGCACTGAAGCGCTCGCCAGCAAACCACGGGCTTTCGGCCAGGCGGCGCTCCATCCAGTCCAGGTGCAGGCGCCGCTGCGGACCGATGAAGCCGCGCTCGGCCTTGTCGGCGATGCTGCGTGCGATCGGGCGCGCGAAGAACGGCATCGGTGCGCTGCGGATGCGACCGATCACCAGGGTCAGCAGCAGCGGCGGCATCGCCGAACCTTCGGCATAGTGCAGCCAGTAGCGGTAGGCGATGCGTTCAGCTCCGTCGGCCGGCATCGGTGACGGCGACAGCTGGCGCTGGGTGTCGTAACGGTCAGCGAGGTAGTCGAGGATCGCCCCGGACTCGGCCAGTACCAGTTCGCCATCCTGCAGCACCGGCGACTTGCCCAGCGGATGCACGTTGCGCAGTTCCGGCGGCGCCAGCAGCGTCTTCGGATCACGCGGATAACGGCGCAGTTCGTAGTCCAGCCCCAGCTCCTCCAGCATCCACAGCACGCGCAGGGAACGGGAGTTTTCCAGGTGGTGGACGATGCGCATGGACGGTTCCGCGATGGGAGGATGCATCTGATCTTAGCCCGCCCGGCTGCATGCCTTTTGTAGAGTCGGGCTTGCTCGACTGCTTTCAAACGCGGTCGAGCAAACCCGACTCTACAAAACAGCGGGCAATAAAAAACGCCGGAAGCTTTCGCTTCCGGCGTTCTGGCTACCAAACGGTAGCAGACGGATTAGACCGCCTGCACCTGGTCAGCCTGCATACCCTTCTGACCCTGGACGGCGATGAAGGTAACCTTCTGGCCTTCCTGCAGGGTCTTGAAGCCGGTGCCCTGGATGGCACGGAAGTGCACAAACAGGTCCGGGCCGCTTTCCGGGGTGATGAAGCCGAAGCCCTTGGCGTCGTTGAACCACTTGACGGTGCCGGTCTGACGATCAGACATTTGACTAACTCCTGAAACACATGTTGAAAAAATCGCAGCCACCGGGTATCGGGGCCGAGACTGAGTTGCAGGCGTTGGTAAAGCGGATCGATGAGCGGATCGTGAGATCAACTGCACCAGGCCACGATTCACGGTGACCCTAGCAAACACAGTGGGACGAACGATACGCGTGTTTTCTGCAAAAAGCGATAGCCCGGACGTTCATGGGCAGACCCCGCCCGCTAGACGTGACAAGGGCTGGCAGCCGATCGAGGCTAACTCCGAGTCCCCATTCAGGATTTTCCTACCCTACACTGGGTAAATGACTGAAGCTGAAACCCAAGCTGAACCCGCTCTCCCACGCATCTGGGTAGACGCGGACGCCTGCCCCGCCGTCATTCGCGACATCCTGTTCCGTGCCGCTGAACGCGTTGGGATCGAGCTGACCCTGGTCGCCAACCAGTGGATCCGGACCCCGCCCTCACGTTGGCTGCGCTCGATCCAGGTCCCCCAGGGCCTGGACGTGGCCGACAGCGCCATCGTCGAGCGGGTCGCCGCCGGTGACCTGGTGGTCACCCAGGACATCCCGCTGGCCGCACTGGTGCTGGAAAAGAAGGCGGTGGCGCTGAACCCGCGTGGCCAGCTGTACACCCCGAACAACATGGCCGAGCGGCTGTCGATGCGCAATTTCATGGAAGAGCTGCGCGGCGCCGGGGTGCAGACCGGGGGCCCCGCCGCCGCTGGGCCCGCGCGACCGGCAGCTGTTCGCCGCCGAGCTGGACCGCTGGCTGGCGCGGCGCCCGGTTCGTTGAACGGCCCTACCCGCTCTGGCCCGGCAGGCACAGGCGGCGCTGGCTGCTGAACCGCCTGGGCTCCCCGCTCAATGGATCGTCGAAGGCCAGCCCCTGCGCCAGCAGCTGCAGGGGCGCCTCGACCGTTTCATCCGGGCGCAGCATCAACTGCGGATACAGGTCATCGCCCTCGATGGGGGCGCCCAGCATCGCCATATGCACGCGCAGCTGGTGCTTGCGGCCGGTTTCCGGCCGCAACCGGTAGCGCCAGACCGGCCCCTCGGCCTCGATCAGCTCGATCCGGCTGCGGGCATTGGGCTCGCCCGGCACTTCGGCCATGCGGAAGAACGGCTCCCCCGGCACCAGACGACTGTCCCGCTGCAACGGAAACGCCAGCCCGGGCAGCGCCGGTGCAAGCGCCTCATAGGTCTTCTCGATGCGCCGCTCGCGGAACAGCCGCTGATAGGCATCACGCGTGGCCGCCTGGGTCGAGAACAGCACCAGGCCGGCGGTCAGCCGGTCCAGGCGGTGCAACGGCGCCAGTTCGGTGTTGCCGGTGCGTGCGACCAGGCGCGACAGCAGGGTTTCGCGCACATACCCACCGGCCGGCGTTACCGGCAGGAAGTGCGGCTTGTCGGCCACCAGCAGGTGCGCATCCAGATGCAGGATGGTCTCGGCGAAGGGAATCACCGGCTCGTCGGCAACCTCGCGGAAGTACTGGATCTCAAGCCCCACCTGCCAGGGCATGTCCGGCGCCAGTGCCCTGCCCTGCGCATCCTGCACACGGCCTCGGGCGAAGCGGTCCTGCCATTGCGCGCGACCGATGCGCGGGAAACGCGCGCACAGGCCGTCGAGCAGGCTGGGCCAGTGGCCGGGGGGCAGCTGCAGATGGCTGGGCAGGGTCATGGCGTCCATTCCGGCCGCGGGAAAGAGCGGCAAGCGTGCCACCGTTGACGCTGCACAGACAGCCCGGCAACGGACACCCATGGAGCAAACCTCTATCATTGACGTCTTTAGTCCACGGATCCCCCATGGCTCTTACTGCCACCATCCGCAAGGCCGAACTGCAGATCAGCGACATGGATCGCGGCTACTACGCGACCCACAACCTGACCCTGGCCCAGCACCCGTCCGAGACCGACGAACGATTGATGGTGCGCCTGCTCGCCTTCGCGCTGAACGCCGGCGACCGCCTGGAATTCGGCCGCGGCCTGAGTACCGACGATGAGCCGGACCTGTGGGAACACGACTACACCGGCGACATCCTGCAATGGATCGACCTGGGCCATCCCGACGAATCCCGCATCCGCAAGGCCAGCAACCGCAGCCGCCAGGTGCAGGTGGTCAATTACGGCGGCAACGCCTCGGAGATCTGGTGGGGCAAGCAGGGCAAGGGCCTGGCGCGCTTCGACAACCTGTCGGTGGTTGACCTCGATGGTGCCTTCGTCGAACTGTGGGGCCAGCAGATCCAGCGCGCGATGCGCTGGAGCGTGCTGATCCAGGACGGTGAAGTGCAGCTGCTCAACGATCAGATGCAGCTCGACGTGGTCCCGAACTGGCGCAAGCGCGCCAAGGCATGAGCACGATCCGTTGCGACGTGGTGGTCATCGGCGCCGGTGCGGCCGGGCTGATGACCGCGATCACGGCTGGCCAGCGCGGCCGCCAGGTGCAGGTGATCGACCATGCCAACAAGGTTGGCAAGAAGATCCTGATGTCCGGCGGTGGCCGCTGCAACTTCACCAACACCGGCACCACCCCGGCCAACTTCCTGTCGGCCAACCCGCACTTCTGCAAGTCGGCACTGGCGCGCTACACGCCCTGGCACTTCATCGAGCTGGTCAGCAAGCACGGCATCGCGTATCACGAAAAAGAGCTGGGCCAGTTGTTCTGCGATGTCTCGTCCAAGCAGATCGTGAAGATGCTGGTGGACGAATGCCAGGCGGCAGGCGTGCAGGTGCGTACCGACTGCAGCGTGCAGCGCATCGAGCATGGCAGCGATGGATTCCGCGTGCACACCACGCAGGGCCTGTTCCATTGCGCCTCGCTGGTGGTGGCCACCGGCGGCCTGTCCATTCCCAGCATGGGCGCCACCGGCTTCGGCTATGAAGTGGCCCGACAGTTCGGCCACCAGGTGCTGCCGACCCGCGCCGGGCTGGTGCCGCTGACGCTCAGCGGCAAGCACCAGGAACGGTTGGCCGACCTCAGCGGCGTCGCGCTGCCGATCGAGGCGCGCTGCAACGGCAGGAGCTTCCAGAACTTCATGCTGCTGACCCACCGTGGCGTAAGCGGCCCGGCCATCCTGCAGATTTCTTCGTTCTGGCAGCCCGGCGATGCGCTGGAGCTGGACCTGCTGCCCGGCCAGGATGCCGCCGAGTGGCTGCGCCAGATGAAGCGCGACCGCCCCGCCGCCGAGCTGCGTACTGTGCTGGGCGAGGTACTGCCGAAGCGGCTGGCGCAGCGCCTGTGCGAGCACTGGCTGCCCGACCGCCCCGTGCGCCAGCTGGACGAGCCGGTGCTGCGCCAGGCTGCGCAGCTGCTGGGCGCATTCCCGCTGGTGGCCAGCGGCACCGAGGGCTACCGCACCGCCGAGGTCACCCTGGGCGGTGTGGATACTGCCGAGGTCTCGTCCTCGACGATGGAATCCAAGCGCGTGCCCGGCCTGCATTTCGTCGGCGAGGTGCTGGATGTGACCGGCTGGCTGGGCGGCTACAACTTCCAGTGGGCCTGGGCCAGCGGCCACGCGGCCGGTGGCGTGGTGTGAACCACATCGCCGTTCAATGCGTGCAAGGGGTGCGCGCATGGACGGTTCGCCGCGCATCGTGTATCTAGATTTGCAGATTGGGGAGCAGTGCATGCAGAACGCGAACGACATCACCATCCGCCTGCTGATCGTCGATGACAGCGGCGAGAATGCCGAAGCCATCGTCAGCACGCTGCGCAACAGCGGCATCGCGGTACGCCCGTGGCGTCCGCAGGATGCAGCCGAGCTGGCCCAGGTGCTGGCCAGCCAGGCCATCGACCTGGTGCTGGCTTCGCCCTCCCAGGGCATCCCGCTGCCACTGGTGGCCCAGCATATTGCTGCCAGCGGCAAGGATATTCCGCTGGTGCTGCTGGCCGAGCGCATCGACGAAGACGAACTGGTGCAGGCCAGCAGCCACGGCATCCGCGCCCTCGCCCTGCGCCAACGTCCGGAGCATCTGCTCGCCGTGGTCCGCGACCAGTGGGTGGACCTGCAGGCGCGTCGCGGCCTGCGCCGCATCGAAGCACAGATGCGCGAAACCGAGCGCCGCTGCGATGCGTTGATCGCCTCCTCGCGCGACCCCATCGCTTATGTGCATGAAGGCATGCACATCCGCGCCAACGATGCCTATCTGGAGATGTTCGGTTACGAGCATTTCGACGACATCGAAGGCATCTCGCTGCTGGACATGGTCGCCGCCCAGCACGTGGAGGGCTTCAAGCAGCTGCTGAAGGGGCTGAGCCGTGGCGAGGCGCCGCCGCCGCAGTACCAGCTCGACGCGCGCCACGAGGATGGCAGCGCGTTCCCGGCGACGATGGAGTTTGCCGCTGCCACCTACGAAGGCGAATCCTGCCTGCAGGTGGTGCTCCGCCGCCGCATGGAATTCGACCCCGAGCTGGCACGTGAGGTCGAGGACCTGCGCCAGCGCGACCAGGTCACCGGCCTGCTCAATCGCCCGACCTTCATGCTGCAGCTGGAAAGCGCGGTGGCCCAGGCCGGGCGCAGCGAAGGCCAGTTCGGCCTGCTGCTGATCGAGCCGGACCACTACGCGCGCCTGCTGCCGGACATTGGCCTGGCCTCGGCCGACACCCTGATCGGCGCGCTCGCCGCGCTGCTGGCCGAAGTCGTTGGCGAAGACGCACAGCTGGCCCGCTTCGGCGAGCACAATTTCGCCGTGCTGCAGGCCGGGCCCTATGCGCAGACCGTGGCACTGGCCGAGCGCATCCGCGAAGCCTACGCCGCGCACGTCTTCAGCATCGGCGCACGCTCGGCCACGGTAACGGTCAGCATCGGTGGCGTGCAGGTGGGCGAGAAGATCGCCAGTATCGGCCAGGTGCTGGCACGCGCCAGCGAATGCACGCAGGCCGCCGCAGAACTGGGCAACACCTGCCGCATCTTCGACCCGGCCGCCGCCGACCGCGTGGAGGAAGAACGCGTGCTGCGCTGGGTCGCCCGTATCCGTGAAGCGCTGGCCGGTGACGGCTTCCAGCTGCACTACCAGCCGGTGCTGAACCTGCAGGGCGAGTCGCTGGAGCTGTATGAGGCCTACCTGCGCCTGGAGCACAACGGCGAACTGCTGAGTCCGACCGCGTTCCTCGGTATCGCGGAGGAGCACGGCCTGCTGGCCGACATCAACCGCTGGGTGGTGTCACGGGCCATCGCGGTGCTGGGCCAGCGTGCACGCGAAGGCCATGCCACGCAGATGCTGGTGAAAGTGACGCCGGAATCGTTCGACGACCCGCCAATGATCGCTACCCTGCGCCGCGAGCTGCAGGCTCAGGGTGTACCCGGCGAACGGCTGTGGCTGCATGCGCCGGAAGCGAAGGTGTTCACTCACCTGCGCAGTGCACAGCAGTTCCTTGCCGAAGTAGCACCGCTGGGCTGCCGCATCGGCCTGGAGCAGTTCGGTTCGGGGCTGGATTCGTTCCAGCTGCTGGCCCACTTCCAGCCGCAGTTCCTCAAGCTGGACCGCGGCTTCACCGGTGACCTGGCGGCTACCCGCGAGAACATCGACCGCATCAGCCAGATCACCGCGCGCGCGCAGGAAGCCGGCATCCGCACCATCGCCGAGTTTGTCAGCGATGCCAATTCGATGACGCTGCTGTTCAGTGCCGGCGTGGACTACGTGCAGGGCGACTTCGTCGGCCCGGCGCTGCCGGAGATGGGGTTCGAGTTCGGGTGACCCGGCGTCGCCGGGCATGGCCCATGCGAAAAAGCCGGCTTTCGCCGGCCTTTTCATTGATCAGGTCATGTCGACCAGGTTGTCGATCTTCACATCCGGATTGACGTCGGCCTCGTAGTCGACACCTTCCACGCCAAAGCCGAACAGGCGCAGGAAGTCGGCCTTGTAGCCGGCCAGGTCACTGATCTCGTACAGGTTCTCGTTGGTCACCTGCGGCCACAGCGCGACCACCTTGCCCTGCACGTCCGCCGCCATTTCCTTGTAATCGGCACGCAGGCGGCCTTCCTCATCGACCAGCGCAACGGTGTGGCCATCGCCATCGACCAGATCGTGGCGCAGGCGATCGATCGCCACGCCGTCGGCCTTGCCGCCGTAGAGGATGTCGTACAGCACATCCAGCTGTTCGATGCAGCCTTCGTGGGTGCCCTTTTCCTTCATCACCTTGAACAGCAGCGACAGGTACAGCGGCATGGTCGGAATGGCCGAGCTGGCCTGGGTGACTACCGCCTTCAGCACCGACACGCGCGCGTCGCCGCCGATTTTCGCCAGCTTTTCGCGCAGGCCCAGCACCTTGGTGTCCAGGTCCTTCTTGGCGGCGCCGATGGAGCCGTTCCAGTAGATCGCCTGGGTGATCTCTTCGCCCACGTAGGTGAAGGCGGTGGTGGTGCAGCCGTTGGCCAGCACGCCGGCATCGGCCAGCGCATCGATCCACATCTGCCAGTCCTCACCGCCCATCACCGCAACGGTACCGGCGATTTCTTCCGGGGTGGCCGGCTGCAGGTGGGTCTCGGTCAGCACTTCCTTGTCGGTATCCAGGCCACGCAGGGTGATCGGCTCACCGATCGGCTTCAACGTGGAGCTGATGATCTCGCCGGTCTTCGGATGCTTGCGGCGCGGCGCGGCCAGGCTGTAGACGACCTGGTCGACCTGGCCCAGATCGGCCTTGATCATCTCGATGGTCCTGGCCTTCACTTCATCTGAGAAGGCATCGCCGTTGATGCTCTTGGCGTACAGGCCGGCTTCGTCTGCGTACTTGTGGAACGCGGCCGAGTTGTACCAGCCGGCCGTGCCCGGCTTGGATTCGGTGCCCGGGCGCTCGAAGAAGATGCCGAGGGTGGCGGCACCGCTGCCGAAGGCGGCGGTGATGCGTGCAGCCAGGCCGTAGCCGGTGGAGGCACCAATGACCAGCACGCGCTTGGGGCCGTTCTGGATCGGCGGGCGCGCGCGGATGTAGTCGATCTGCTGCTTGACCGCGGCTTCGCAGCCGGTCGGGTGGGTGGTGACGCAGATGAAGCCGCGGACGCGCGGTTTGATGACCATGGATACCTCGGGTTGGCAGATGCGGCGCGCGGGGCGCTCAGCAGGAATACGGGCGCGCGCCTGCGCGCGCGAACCGCAGGATCGTAGTGCGCGGGGGAAGATTGCACAACCGACGGCGGCGTAGGGTGGGGTTTGTTCTGCAGGGTTGCACCCTGCACCCGCAGAGGCCGGAGCAACGGCCGGAGCCGGAGCAACTTCAAAAGCTGGGTTCCTGTGGGTTGGCGGGGTGGGTCCGGTTGCGGGGGACGCCGTAAATCCGTCCATGGAGGCTTGGCCGCGGCATCCATGCCGCGGACACCCCCGCAACCGGACCCACCCCGCCTTCGACAGATTTCCGCGATCTGTTGGAGCGGCATCCTGCTCTGGTAGGTGTCGACCTTGGTCGACATGGATGAACTCATTCAATATCTGACAGATGTGTCGACCAAGGTCGACACCTACCAACAGCCGCGCGGAACCGGTCTGGGGCAGAGCCCCCTGAGTCAGGGGGCGGCCGCGAAGCGGCGGGGGTCTGGGAGCTGGTAAGTGGGGCCCACGGTTCGCGCAGCGAAGCGTGGGAGCGACAGCGCGCATGCGATGACGCGTACCAGCCCTGCCAACAAAAAACCCCGCTTGCGCGGGGTTCTCTGTGTGCTGCATGCAGCGGGTGCTTACGGGCGACGGGCCAGGGCCTCGATGTCCTTCGCCTTCGGCAGCAGGTCCTGCTTGCTGACGCGCAGGAAACCGATCGTCAGCATCGGCACCGCCACCAGGATCGAGGACAGCACCACGATCACCGCACCGATCATGTGCGTCTCGGCCAAGCCTTCCATCGAGCTGCCGCCGTACATGTACAGGGCCAGCGCCGACAGGAAGAACATCACCGCGGTGATCACCGTACGCGACAGCGTCTGGTTGATCGAACGGTTCAGCACTTCCATCGAGTCCACGCGCAGGCTGCGGAAGTTCTCGCGGACGCGGTCGAAGACCACGATCAGATCGTTGATCGCAAAGCCCATCACCGACAGCAGGCCGGCCAGCACGGTCAGGTCGAACTCACGGCCCAGCAGGGACACGTAAGCGACCGTCACGATCAGATCGAACATCGCCACGATGCTGGCGGTGACCGCGAACTTCCATTCGAAGCGCACCGCGATGTAGATCAAGAAGCCGGCCAGCATGAAGATGGTGGCGTACAGGCCATTCATCGCCAGGTCCTTGCCGATCTGCGGGCCCACGAACTCGTTGCGGAGCACGGTGGCCTGGTTGTCGGCGGTGGACAGGGCCTTCACCACGGCGGCGGCGGTGGCCTTGTCCTCGTGCGCGGCGTCACCGGTACCGGCAGCGTGCTCACCGTGCGGGGCCAGGCGGATCAGCAGATCGGTGTTGCCACCGACGCTCTGCACCTGGGCACCGTCGAAGCCACTTTCCTCGAGCTTGGTACGGACCTGCTCGACGTCCACCGCCTTGTCGAAGCGGGCTTCGATCAGGGTGCCGCCGGTGAAGTCCAGGGCGTAGTTGAAGCCCTTGAAGCCGATGATGGCAACCGAGGCCAGGAACACGATGACCGTGACGACCATCGCGACATGGCGCCAGCGCATGAAGTCGATCTTGGTGTCGTTCGGGAGGATGTGCAGCGGAAACAGTTTCATGTGCGTGTCGTCCCGTCAGATGGCCACGTTCTGGAGCTTCTTGCGGCGGCCGTAGATCAGCGTCGCCAGCGCACGCGACACGGTGATCGCGGTGAACATGGAGGCGAAAATACCGATGATCATGGTCAGCGCGAAGCCCTTCAGCGGACCGGTACCGAATGCGAACAGCGCCACACCGACGATCAGGCCGGTCAGGTTGGCGTCGAGGATGGTGCCCGAGGCACGCTCGTAACCGGTCACGATCGCGGTCTTGCCCGGCACGCCGGCACGCAGCTCTTCACGGATACGCTCGTTGATCAGCACGTTGGCGTCCACCGACAGGCCGACCGACAACGCCAGGCCGGCGAAGCCCGGCAGGGTCATGGTCGCGCCGAACAGCGACATCACCGCCACCACGATCAGCAGGTTGAACAGCATCGCGATCGAGGTGATCACACCGAACATGCGGTAGTAGACGCTGAAGAACACCAGGGTGAACAGGAACGCGAACACCACCGCGCGCATACCGTTCTTGACGTTCTCGGCACCCAGGCTCGGGCCGACCACGCGCTCTTCGACGAAGTCCATCGGCGCGGCCAGCGAGCCGGACTTGAGCAGCTTGGCCAGGTCCTCGGCTTCCTTCTTCTGCAGGCCGGTGGTCTGGAAGTTCTTGCCGAACACGCCGTTGATGTTGGCCACCGAGATCACTTCCTCGTTGACCTTGAAGCCACGCACTTCCTGGCCGTCGACGACGGTCACGGTCGGCACGCGCTCGGTGTAGACCACCGCCATCGGCTTGTTCACGTTGGCGCTGGTGAAGTCGAACATGCGCTGGCCGCCGACATTGTTCAGCGTCACGCTGACCGCCGGAGAGCCGCTGTTCGAATCGGTCACCGCCTGCGCGCCGACCATCTGGTCACCGGTGACGATCACGCGCTTGTTCAGCAGGACCGGACCACCGCCATCACGACGCTGGTAGACCTTCGCTTCCGGCGGAATGCGCCCGGAGTTGATGGCGTCCTGTGCATTGCCGTCAACCACCGCGCGGTACTCGAGGGTAGCGGTGGCGCCGATCATGCGCTTGGCTTCGGCGGTGTCCTGCACGCCCGGCAGCTGCACCACCACGCGGTCGGCACCCTGTCGCTGGATGATCGGCTCGGACACGCCGAGCTGGTTCACGCGGTTGCGCAGGGTATTGATGTTCTGCTCGATGGCGCCGTTGGCGATCTGGGTGATCTCGGTTTCCGGCACGGTCACCGTGATGCGATTGCCACTGACGTCGTAGCCGAGGGTCGGCTGCGCCTTCACCAGGGCAGTGCGGGCACGCTGCGCGGCGTCGTCACCGGCGGACGGGCTCAGGTTCGCCACGATGCTGTTGTCAGCGCGGCGTTCCACCGACTGGTACGGAATGCGGGCGTCACGCAGCGTGCTGCGCACGTCTTCTGTGTAGGCGTCCAGGCGCTTGTCCAGGGCGGCCTTCTGGTCGACCTGCAGCACGAAGTGCACGCCACCCTGAAGGTCCAGGCCCAGCACCATCGGGCGACCGCCGAGGTTGGCCAGCCAGTCCGGCACGGTCGAGGCCAGGTTCAGGGCCACGGTGTACTTCTCGCCGATGGTGTCACGCAGGGCGTCGCTGGCAGCGGACTGCGCCTTCAGGTCCGGCAGGCGGACAATCAGGCTTTCCCCTTCCTTCTCGACACCGATGGTGGTGACACCGGCCGTCTTCAGGTCGGCCAGCACACGGTCACGCAGCGCATCGTCGATCTGGCCGCCACGGTTGGCGGTGATCTGGAGGGCCGGGTCCTTCTGGTAGATGTTGGGCAGCGCGTACAGCGCGCTGAGCGCCAGTACGATCAGGATGACGACGTACTTCCAGCGTGGAAATTCGAGCATTGCTTGGGTCCCGCGCGGCGCCATCCCCGGCGCCGCGGTTGTGCATCGGAAAGGGAGTGGCTTACTGGGCCGACTTCAGGGTACCGGCCGGCAGCACGTTGCCGACAGCGCCCTTCTGCACGCGGATGCGCACGTTGTCCGCCACTTCAATGGTGATGAAGTTGTCGCCGATGTCGGTGACGATGCCGGCGATGCCGCCGTTGGTCAGCACTTCGTCGCCACGCTTGATCTTCTCCAGCATGGCCTTGTGCTCCTTCTGCCGCTTCATCTGCGGGCGGATCATCAGGAAGTACATGATGGCGATCAGGATGACCGGGAACAGCAGCGTGGTCAGGCCCATGCCCTGCGGTTGGCCGCCGGCGGCCTGGGCGTGGGCGGCGGGAATCAGGAAGGCAAGCAGGTTCATTGTTGGTCCTTTGGTTGGGCGGCGCTTCGGCCCTTTCACGGGCACGAGGTGTCGACCGCGGATCTGGGTCAGCCTTGAAGTATGCCACGGCCCCGGGCGTTCGTCCTTGGGCCGTTTGGCAGGGGGTGTTCGGGTTACAGGGGCGGTGCTGCCGCCCCGCGTGCCGCGTAGAAAGACTCACGGAAGGCCAGGAAGGTTCCCGCCTCGATGGCCGCACGGATGTCGGCCATGAGCTTTTCGTAATAGAACAGGTTGTGCAGGGTGCCCAGCATCGGCGCCAGCATCTCGTTGCAGCGGTCCAGGTGGCGCAGGTACGAACGCGTGTAACCGCCGGTGCAGGCCACGCAGCCGCAGCCGGGCTCGATCGGATCCATGTCGCGCGCGTACTGGGAATTACGGATGCGGACGGTGCCGAACGAGGTGAAATAGTGGCCGTTGCGCGCGTTGCGGGTGGGCATCACGCAGTCGAACATGTCCACGCCACGTGCGACACCCTCGACCAGGTCCTCCGGCCGGCCCACACCCATCAGGTAGCGCGGACGGTCGCCCGGCAGTTCCGGGTCCAGGTGGTCGAGCATGGCGTTGCGCTCGTGCTCCGGCTCGCCCACGGCCAGGCCACCGATGGCGTAACCGTCGAAGCCGATCGCCTGCAGGGCCTCGGCCGAGCGGCTGCGCAGGTCGGTGTGCACGCCGCCCTGGACGATGCCGAACAGGGCCGCGTCGTTGCCCAGCTCGTCATGCGCGTTGCGGCTGCGCTGGGCCCAGCGCAGGCTCAGCTCCATCGAGCGGCGCGCCACATCCTCAGTGGCCGGGTACGGAGTGCACTCGTCGAAGATCATCACCACGTCCGAATCGAGCACCTTCTGGATCTTCATGCTCTCTTCCGGGCCCAGGAACACACGGGCGCCGTCGGTCGGCGAGGCGAAGGTCACGCCCTGCTCGGTGATCTTGCGGCGGTGGGCCAGCGAGAACACCTGGAAGCCGCCGGAGTCGGTCAGGATCGGGCCATCCCAGCGGCAGAAGCCGTGCAGGCCGCCGTGGTCGGCGATGATGTCCAGGCCCGGGCGCAGGTACAGGTGGAACGTGTTGCCGAGGATGATCTCGGCGCCCAGCGCACGCACCTGGTCCGGCAGGATGCCCTTGACCGAGCCATAGGTCCCCACCGGCATGAAGGCCGGCGTTTCCACCGTGCCACGCGGGAAGGTCAGGCGGCCACGGCGGGCACGGCCGTCGCGGGTCTTGAGCTGGAACTGCAATCGGGACATGGAGCGGTCGTTCAGGCAAATAGTCGCCTATTGTCTCCCAAGAAGGCGTGCGCACCAAGGTGCGCACCCACAGGGGACCCTGCCCTCCCTGGCTGCCCTACCCCGCCTGCGGGAACAGCAACATCGCGTCGCCGTAGCTGAAGAAGCGGTAGCGCTGCTCGATCGCGTGCTGGTAGGCCTCGAACACGCGCTCCTTGCCGGCGAACGCGGAAATCATCATCAGCAGCGTGCTTTCCGGCAGGTGGAAGTTGGTCACCATCGCGTCGACGCTGCGGATGCGGTAGCCGGGGGTGATGAAGATCTGCGTTTCACCGGCGAACGGCAGCAGTTCACCATCGCGCATCGCGCTTTCCAGCGCGCGCACCACGGTGGTGCCGACGCCGATCACGCGGCCGCCAGCGGCGCGCGTGCGCCGCACCTGCTGCACCAGCTCGGCACCGACATTCAGCCACTCGCGGTGCATCACGTGGTCCTTCAGGTCATCGGCACGCACCGGCTGGAAGGTGCCCGCACCCACGTGCAGGGTGACGTGGCCGAAGTCCACGCCCTTGTCCTTCAATGCGGCCAGCAGCGGTTCGTCGAAATGCAGGCCGGCGGTCGGCGCGGCCACCGCGCCCACTTCACGCGCGAACACGGTCTGGTAGCGCTCGCGGTCATCCACACCCGGCTCGCGCTGGATATAGGGCGGCAGCGGCAGGCGGCCGGCATGCAGCAGCCACTGTTCCAGCGATTCCGGCACATGGAACTGCAGCACGTAGAACTCGCCATCGCGACCCAGCACCTCGGCTTCGCCACCGGCATCCAGCGCGATGCGGCTGCCGGCCTTGGGCGACTTGCTGGCGCCCACCTGCGCGCGGGCCTGCTGGCCACCCAGCAGGCGCTCGATCAGAATCTCCACGCGGCCGCCACTGGCCTTCTGCCCGAACAGGCGCGCCGGGATCACCCGGGTGTCGTTGAACACCAGCAGGTCGCCCGGCTGCAGCAGCGACGGCAAGTCGCGCACCTGCAGGTCGGTGAAGGCATCGGGCGCCGGAGGCACCAGCAGCAGGCGGCTTGCGGAACGTTCGGCCAGGGGCGCCTGCGCGATCAGTTCAGCCGGCAGGTCGTAGTTGAAATCGGACTTCTTCAAGGCAGTGGGCGGCAACAGGTCGACAATGGCGCGCATTGTACGTCCAGCGTCTGCGAGCCGGCGTGCTTCGCGGCGAACGTCGCGCAAAATGCTGCTATGCAGCAGGTTTCTGCGGGGTTATCGCGCAAAAAAACAAGTGCTAGCATCGAGTCGGAAGTCCGCTGCACGAGCCTGCCCCAAGCGCGCGTGATGACGCGCGTTTTGCTTTTGAAGACCCGTGCGACCCATTGTTTCAGGAGATCTGCAATGAGCTTCATCGAACGCCTCGCCCCCCTGCGCAACCAGCCCGGCACCCGCCTCACCTCCGGCCTGGACGACGCCACCCTGACCGCCCTGTCCGCCAACCACCCGCAGCTGATCGCCGCGGTGGACGCCGCCGCCGAGGAATTCGCGCGCGTGCAGGCCGACCTGGGGCCGCTGCTGGCGCAGGACGAACAGGCGCAGATCGACGCGATGCAGGACGGTTTCGTCAATTTCTATGCCGATGACGCGGTGACCCCGTATGTGGCACTGGCTGCGCGCGGCCCGTGGGTGGTCACCCTGAAAGGCGCCGTGCTGTACGACGCCGGCGGCTACGGCATGCTCGGCTTCGGGCACACCCCGGACGCCGTGCTGGAGGCGATGGCCCGCCCGCAGGTGATGGCCAACATCATGACCCCCAGCCTGTCGCAGCAGCGCTTCATCACCGCCCTGCGCGCCGAGATCGGCCACCGCCGTGGCGGCTGCCCGTTCGCCCGTTTCATGTGCCTGAATTCCGGTTCCGAGGCGGTCGGCCTGGCCGCGCGCATCGCCGACGTCAACGCCAAGCTGCAGACCGACCCGGGCGCACGCCACGCCGGTGCTGCGATCAAGCGCGTGGTGGTCAAGGGCAGCTTCCATGGCCGCACCGACCGCCCTGCCCTCTATTCGGATTCCAGCCGCAAGAGCTACATGCAGCACCTGGCCAGCTACCGTGGCGAGGATTCGGTGATCACCGTGGCGCCGTACGACGAAGCCGGCCTGCGCAAGGTGTTCGAGGATGCCGCACGCAACCAGTGGTTCATCGAGGCGGTGTTCCTGGAACCGGTGATGGGCGAAGGCGACCCGGGCCGCTCGGTGCCGCCGTCGTTCTATGCCGTTGCCCGCGAACTGACCCGTGCCCATGGCAGCCTGCTGCTGCTCGACTCGATCCAGGCCGGCCTGCGTGCGCATGGCGTGCTCTCGGTGGTCGATTACCCGGGCTTCGAAGGCCTGGACCCGCCGGACATGGAGACCTACTCCAAGGCACTCAACGCCGCGCAGTACCCGCTGTCGGTGCTGGCGGTGACCGAGCATGCCGCGCAGCTGTACCGCAAGGGCATCTATGGCAACACGATGACCAGCAACCCGCGTGCACTGGACGTGGCCTGCGCCACCCTGGCCCAGCTGACCCCGCAGGTGCGCGCCAACATCGCCGAGCGTGGTGCCGAGGCCGTGCGCAAGCTTGAACAGCTGAAGAACGAGCTGGGCGGACTGATCACCAAGGTGCAGGGCACCGGCCTGCTGTTCTCCTGCGAACTGGCGCCGCAGTTCAAGTGCTACGGCGCCAACTCCACCGAGGAATGGCTGCGCCAGCACGGCATCAACGTGATTCACGGTGGCGAGAACTCGCTGCGCTTCACTCCGCACTTCGGCATGGACAGCGAAGAGCTGGACCTGCTGGTGGGGATGGTCGGCCGCGCGCTGCGTGAAGGCCCGCGCCGCGAGCAGGCAGCGGCGGCGTAAGTCTCGTTCTTTGTAGAGTCGAGCTTGCTCGACTGCACTTCGTTCAGGCGCCGCGATAGTCGAGCAAGCTCGACTCTACTGAACGAAGAACAGCCGAGCGTGGCTCGGCTCTACAGAAGGCCTCTCAAGGCCTCATAATCCTTGGACACCCCGTCCCTGACCGCCCTGCGGTCGGCGACGGGGCGTTTTCGTTTCCGGCCAAGAGACAGGAAGATCCATGAAATCGATCTGTGTGTACTGTGGTTCCAACGCTGGCAGCAAGCCGGCCTATACCGAACGCGCCCTTGCCCTGGGCGATCGCATCGCCCGCGACGGGATGCGCCTGGTGTACGGCGGCGGCAATGTCGGCCTGATGGGAACCGTGGCCAATGCCGTGCTCGCCGCCGGCGGCGAAGTGACCGGCGTGATCCCACGCCAGCTGGCCGACTGGGAAGTGGCCCACCGCGGCCTGACCGAGCTGGAGATCGTCGGTTCAATGCATGAGCGCAAGTCGCGCATGTTCGACCTCGCCGATGGCTTCGTCACGCTGCCCGGCGGCTTCGGCACCATGGAAGAGATCTTCGAGATGCTGACCTGGCGCCAGCTTGGCATCGGCAACAAGCCGTGCGCCTTCCTCGACGTGGAAGGTTTCTACGCCCCGCTGATCGGCATGATCGACCGCATGGTGGAAGAGCGCTTCCTGCACCCGGACCAGCGCCAGGACCTGTGGTACGGCTCGGATATCGAAGAGATGCTGGAGTGGATGAAGAACTACAAGCCAGCGCAGGCCTCGAAGTGGATCGACGAAAAGCGTCGCGCCGCCCTGCGCTGATGCTTTCCTGCGCGGCGGCTCAGACCGCCGCGCAGCTCCACGGTGCGGGCCGCCCCAGCAGATAGCCCTGGCCGTAGTCGCAACCCAGTTCGCGCAGGGTCTGCCGCTGCGCCTCGGTTTCGATGCCCTCACCGATGGTCTCGATGCCCAGCGTACGCGCCAACGACAGCACGCCCTCGACCAGCGCCCGCGTGCTCTGCACTTCCGGCCCATGCAGGCCGGCGATGAAGCTCTGGTCGATCTTCAGCGTACTGATCGGGAAACGGTGCAGGTAGGACAGCGCCGAGAAGCCGGTACCGAAATCGTCCAGCTGCACCTGGATGCCGCGCTCGCGCAGGCCCTGCAGGATGCCCAGCGTGTGCGGGCCATCGTCCAGCAGTGCGACCTCGGTGATCTCCAGGCGCAGCCGGTGCGGATCGGCACCACATGCATCCAGCAGGCCGAACAGGCGGCCGCTGAACCCGGCGGAGCGGAAATGGCGCGGTGATACGTTCACCGAGACGTAACTCTGCCCGCCCTCGGCCAGACCGGCAATCACCTGTTCGTAGATCAGCCAGTCGACCTGCTCGATCAGGCCGCTTTCCTCGCCCAGCTCCAGGAACGCCCCCGGCAGCAGCAGGCCGCGGCGCTCATGCTGCCAACGCAGCAGCGCTTCGTGGCCCACCACCTCGCCATCGGACAGGCGCACGATCGGCTGGTAGAACGGGACGAAATCGCGGTTGTTGATCGCACGACGCAGGTCGGCTTCCAGATCGAGGCTGCGCATGGCCTGCTCGCGCATGTCTTCGTCGAAGATCGCACAGCGGTCATGGCCCTGCGCCTTGGCCCGGTACATTGCCGCGTCGGCATCACGCAGCAGCTCTTCGCCGGTGCGGTAGCGGGGGTTCCACAGCGCGATGCCCAGGCTGCCGGACGGGAACAGTTCGCGCCCGGCGATCCACATCGACTCCTGCAGCGCCAGCAGCAGGCGCTGGCCAAAGTCCAAGGCCTGGGCCAGGCCCTGCGGGCATTGCAGCAGCACCGCGAATTCGTCACCGCCCAGCCGGGCCACCACGTCCTCGGTGCCGGCCATCGATACGATGCGCTTGGCCACTTCCACCAGCATGCGATCGCCGGCGGCATGGCCGATGCTGTCGTTGACCAGTTTGAAGCGGTCCAGATCGAGGAACAGCACGGCGAACACCGGGCCGCCCTCACGCTTGGCCAGTGCCAGCGCATCCTGCAGGCGGTCCAGCAGATGCAGGCGGTTGGGCAGGCCGGTCAGCGCATCGTGCATGGCCTGGTGAGTCAAGCGCTGTTCGGCACGCAGGCGCTCGCCGATCTGGCCGAGCAGCTTTTCGTTGACCTCGGCCAGTTCGCGCGTGCGCTCCTCCACGCGCTTCTCCAGCTCGGCATGCGCCGAGCGCAGCCGTTGCTGGTCGCGCTGACGGGCCAGGCCGGTACCGATGTTCTGCGCGACGAAGGTCAGCAGGCGCTGGTCATGCACGCTGAAAATGCTGTTCTCGCTGTAGCTCTGCACCACGATCGCGCCGACCACTTCGTCGTCGCGCAGCAGCGGTACGCCCAGCCAGCAGTGCGAACGCGCACCGGATTCACGCACTTCGCCACTGGCCAGCAGCGCATCGATCTGCGCGCGTGACGCCAACAGTGGCCGCCGGTTGCGCACGACATACTCGGTCAGGCCCCGGCTGAACGGTCGCGGCGCGCGGCTGGCGTTGTGCTCGTCCACCGAATAGACGAAGTCCAGGCCGTTGCCGGCCGGGTTGACCAGGGCGATGTAGAAATTGCGAGCGTCGAGCAGGCGCCCGACCACCCCATGCACCTGTCCGTAGAACTGCGCCAGGCTGTCGGCCGACATCGCCATCTCGGCGATGTTGTACAGGGCGGTCTGCAGCTGTTCGGCGCGTCGACGCTCGGCAACCTCGTCCTGCAGGCTGTGATTGGCGCGCTGCAGTTCCTGGGTGCGCCGCGCCACCTGCTGCTCCAGCCGCACCTGCGCCTGGCGCCGGTCCATCGCGGTCTGCACGTGCTGCGCAACAAAGCCCAGCAATGCGCGTTCGGCCTCGCCATAGCGGGCCGCCTGCTCATAGCTCTGAACCACGATGGCACCGCATACGCGGCCATCGCGCAGCATCGGCACGCCCAGCCAATCCAGGCTTTCGGGCCCGCGTTGCGGGTCGTGCTCCTGCTCCATCACCTGCGCCAGCAGTTCGCGCGAGGGACCACTGAGCGGCTTGCCATGACGCAGCAACGCCACGGTCAGGCTGCGCGGCATCTCGCTGGCGTCATGGCTCTGCGTGGGATCGGCGACGAAATCATCGACCTGATCGGCGAAGTACAGGAAACGGATCTGGTCGCGCACATCGTCGTATTCCACGATGTAGCAGTTCTCGGCATACATCAGCGTGCCCAGCACACCATGCACGTGGCGCAGCATCTCGGGCATTTCCAGGTCGGCACCGGCCAGATCTGCAATCTGGAACAAGGCCTGCTGCAACCGCTCGGCCTCTTCCAGCGCCTTGATCTGGCCGGCCTGGCGGCCGCGCTGCAGCGCCAGCTCCATCGCCTGCCGGGCAACCCCCCACCATGCCGGCGAAGGCACCGCGCCTTCCACCGACAACAGCAGGCGCGCCCCATCATGTTCCCAGCCGTGCTGGCCGTCGCCCACGCCTGGCGCTGCCGCATCACCTCCGGCAGCCGCCCTCGGCCAGGCCCCCTGGCCACGGCCAAGCTGCGGGTCATCCCAGCCGACGCGGACCACGGCCGTTTCCGGCAGAAGCGCATGCAACGCGCGCACCAGCGCCGCGCTCAGCACGGCCTCGTGTGGTGGCTCTTCCGCCGGTTCAGCATGCGTGGACAAATGACAATCTCTTGGCGCCGTCAGTGCGTCGCCTCCCCTGAGCCGCCGAGCATAGCGCGCCACCCGGGGGGCAATGGAAGCCCGTAAACCCCGAATCGTGCGCCCGTACGTTTTTCCTGCTGACCGTAGCCCCTTCCGAGCCATGACCCTCGCCCTGCCCGCCCTCGCCACCGGCTATGCGCCATCGCCTGCAGGCCTTACCCTGTACGCCGTGGAAGCCAGCGCACTGCCAACCGATGAAGCCTTGATGCTGGCCTGGGCCGGTGGCGACCTGCGTGCGTTTGAAAGCCTGTATGCGCGCCATCGCAAGCGCCTGTTCGGCTTCCTGCTGCGGCAACTGCGCGACAACGCGCTGGCCGAGGAGATCTTCCAGGACGTCTGGCAGCGGGTGATCAGCGCCCGTGCGGGGTGGCAACCGGACGCGGCGTTCAGCACCTGGCTGTTCCGCATCGCCCACAACCGCCTGAACGACCATTGGCGCGCCGCCCGCCACCGGCCGGCTGCCCCGGCCGATGCCGACCTGCGCCTGGCCGCGATCGAGGATGGACAGACCCCGGAAGGCGAGCTTTCCGAATTCGAACAACGTCGCCGCATCCAGCTGGCGATGGAACAACTGCCGCCGGAGCAGCGCGAAGTGCTGCAACTGCGGCTGGATCAGGAACTGAGCCTGGAGGAGATCGGCCAGATCACCGGCGTAGGCCGGGAAACCGTGAAATCGCGGCTGCGCTATGCGATGGACAAGCTGCGTGCGGGATTGAACGCATGAACCGAGACGAACCGCTGACGCCGGAAGAACGCGAGCTGGCCCGGCTGCTCGGCCGTCGCGCCGAACAGGCACCGCCCGCCGCACTGGACGCCGCCATCCTGGCCGCGGCCCGCGCTGCCGTGGACGCTCCGGCTGCCGATGCGGTCGCCTCTCCCGAAGCACCACGTACGCAGCGCACACGCCCGCGTTGGCCGGCGGTGTTCGGCATCGCCGCCTCGATGGTGTTCGCCATCGGCATCGCCTGGCAGCTGCGTCCGGAACCGCCACCGATTCCGGCGGGTGAGGCCGCTGTTGCGGCGGCACCGGCTGCGGCAGAAGACGTCGCGGCTGCCGATCAGGCCGCTGAGCGCAGTGCAGCCGACAGCGCGGTGGCGACTGCGGAACCGGCCGCTGCGCCCGCAGCACCCGAGGCAGCCCCGGTTGCCGCTGCCCCGGCACCGACCAACGCGCGCGCAAGCAAGCCTGCGCCGGCCGGGACCGCTGAAGCGCCGGCCCAGGCTGCACGATCGATGGCTGCGGATGCGGCCGCCGATACCTCCTTTGCGGCCCTGCCGCCCGCTCCGGCCGCAGCGCCGGCAGCAGCCCCCCTGCGCCTCCGGCTCCCACCGCCTACTCGGCACCCGCGCCGCTGATGGCGCCGGTTGTCGCCAGTGGTTCGCTGAAGGCACGCTCGGCAGGCACGCCAGAGTCCAACAGCGTGCAGGCCGAACAGGCCCCGGCATTGGACCGGGTAGAAATCACCTCGATGAAGCGCGAGGCTCCCAGCCGTTCCGCACCCGGCATCATGCGCCGCGGCAGCGATGCGGGCCTGAGCGCGGATGCCGTGCAGGCCGAGGTGGACGCCGACGCACGACTGCCGCGCCGGCAGTGGCTGCAGAAGATCCGTACACGACGCGACGACGGCCAGCGCGATCTGGCCCGTGCCAGCCTGGAGCGCTACATGCAGCAGTACCCGGAAGCACGCCTGCCGCGCGACCTGCGCCCGCTGCTGGACGACTGAAGCGGACGGGAATACCCGGCAACCCCGTAGAATGACGGGAATGCTCGATACTCTCGCCCAGCCGGTCAGCCACACGCTGGAAGTCAAACACAGCCGTTTCATCGCCCATGCCGCGCCGATCGATGGCGCCGCAGCGGCCATGGCGTTCCTGCAGCAGGTTGCGGTGGCCGATGCCACCCACAACTGCTGGGCCTACCGGCATGGGCAGGACTATCGCTCCAGCGACGATGGCGAGCCGGCCGGCACGGCTGGACGTCCGATCCTGGCGGCGATCGACGGCCAGGGTTTCGACCGGGTGATGGTGGTAGTGACGCGCTGGTTCGGCGGTATCAAGCTCGGTGCCGGTGGCCTTGTGCGCGCCTACGGCGGCGCCGCCGCCGAGTGCCTGCGCACCGCCCCGCGCCTGCCGCTGGTGGCGATGGCCCGGCTGCAGCTGCTGGCCGGCTTCGAGGACCTGGGTACCCTGCATGCCACCCTGCCCGCCTTCGGTGCCGAAAAGCGCGATGAACAGTTCGATGCCAATGGTGTGTGCCTGCGGATCGAATTGCCTGCCGATCAGGTCGACGCATTGAAAATCCGCCTGCGCGACGCCACCCGTGACCGTATCCGCATAGAAGACGACGACCAGGATGACTGACAAGGACGACGCCCCCGCTTCGACCCCGCCACTGCGGCGCCTCGGCAGCCTGCGCACGCTGTGGCCGTTCGTGCGCCGCCACAGCGGCCTGTTCACCGCCTGGCTGCTGGCCCTGGCGGTGTCTTCTGCAGCCACGCTGAGCCTGCCTCCGGCGGTGAAGCAGATGATCGATCACGGTTTCAGCAGCGGCGGCCAGATCAACCGTGCCTTCGCCCTGCTGATGCTGGTGGCGGTCGTCATGGCGTTGGGCACGGCCGCGCGCTTCTACTTCGTATCGTTGCTGGGTGAAAAGGTCGTGGCCGACCTGCGCAGCCAGCTGTATGCCCACCTGATCCAGCTGGGTGCCGGCTTCCACGACCGCAGCCGCAGCGGAGAGCTGGTCTCGCGCCTGACCGCGGACACCGAACTGCTGCGCAGCGTGGTCGGCTCGACCATGTCCGTGGCGCTGCGCAGCACGGTCACCGTCATCGGCAGCCTGGCGATGCTGTTCGTCACCAGCCCGCGGCTGGCCGCATGGTCGCTTCTCGGCATTCCACTGGCGGTGCTGCCGATCATCATCGGCGCGCGCAAGCTGCGCACGGTCGCACGCAACAGCCAGGACCGCATCGCCGATGCCAACAGCCTCGCCAGTGAAACCCTGGGTGCGGTACGCACGGTGCAGGCACATGCACGCGAGCCTTACGAGCGCGGGCGCTTCGACAAGGCACTCGGTGATGCCATCGGCGCCGCCCGTCGCCGCATCGGCGCACAGTCGCTGGTCACCGCCAGCGCCATCCTGCTGGTGTTCGGCGCCATCGTCGGTGTGTTGTGGCTGGGCGCGCACGACGTCATCGACGGCCGCCTCAGCGCCGGTACGCTGGGCCAGTTCGTGCTGTATGCATTGATCGGTGGCGGCTCGGTGGGCGCGCTGGCCGAAGTGTGGAACGAGCTGCAGCGCGCGGCCGGCGGCATGGGCCGCATCGGCGAACTGCTGCAGGAAGACATCGAGATCCGCGCGCCGGCACAGCCGCACGCGCTGCCGCAGCCGCTGCGTGGCGAGATCCGGTTCGACGACGTGGTGTTCCACTACCCGCAGCGACCGGACCAGGCCGCACTGGACCACTTCAACCTGCACGTGCACCCCGGCGAGACCGTGGCGCTGGTGGGTCCGTCGGGGGCGGGCAAGAGCACGGTGCTTTCGATGCTGCTGCGCTTCCATGATCCAGCCAGCGGCCGCATCGACGTGGACGGCATCGACGTGCGCCAGGCCGACCCGGCCGAGCTGCGTGCGCAGCTGGCGCTGGTGCCGCAGCAGCCGACGCTGTTCGCTGCCAGTGCGCGCGACAACATCCGCTATGGCCGCCTGCAGGCCAGCGACGCCGAAGTCGAGGCTGCCGCGCGTGCCGCCGAGGCCGATGGCTTCCTGCGTGCGTTGCCGCAGGGCTACGACAGTGAGCTGGGCGAACGCGGTGCGCGCCTGTCCGGTGGCCAGCAGCAGCGCGTGGCGATTGCCCGCGCGCTGCTGAAGGATGCGCCGATCCTGCTGCTGGACGAAGCCACCAGCGCGCTGGATGCGCAGAGCGAGCATGGCGTGCAGCAGGCGCTTGAGCGGCTGATGGCCGGCCGCACCACGCTGGTCATTGCCCACCGCCTGGCCACCGTGCTCAAGGCCGACCGCATCGTGGTGATGGACCAGGGCCGCATCGTCGCCGAGGGCACGCACGCACAGCTGCTGGCCGAAGGTGGACTGTACGCTGAACTTGCGCGCCTGCAGTTCATCGATTGATGACGTCCGGCTAACATCGGCGCGGCCAAGCTGGCCGCGCAACAGCCGCATCCGCTGAAGGAGGTGCACGATGTCGTTCCGTCAGTTCCCCGCCGTCGACAGCAACGGCGAAAGCCACATCATCATCGAGTTCAAGCCCGAGGCGAATGGCAGCGGGCATCACTCCGAAGCCACGCCACGCTACGAACTGGATGACGGGCGGCCGCTGGTGCGCGATGGCCGCGAGTTCACCACCAGTGGCGGCGAGCTGCGGCTGACGATCTGAGGTTCGCCGGGCATGACCCGGCGCTACCCGATTTCGTATCGCCCCGCTCTGGCGGGTGTCGACCTTGATCGACCCGCTTTCTTGCCTCTGGTAGGTGTCGACCTTGGTCGACACGCCTTTTGCCCAAGGCGGTCGAGCATGGCTCGACTCTACAAAAGGCGTGATCATTTTTTGGCCAGGCATCTTGACAGCCTTGGCTGGCAAGGCCTGAGCAAGGTTATCCACACGTTTGCTCAGGAACCATCCACACCGCCTGTGGATGAATTCAGCCCAGTACCCGCCCGATGCCGCTGGCGTCCACGTCGGCTGCTGCCCGGGTAATCGCCGCCACATCGCTGCCGGCCACGAACCCGATGCGGAAATGCACTTCGCCACCGGGCGTGCGCGAGGAATGGATCGAAGCCAAGCTGATGCGATGCTGCTCGAACACGTTCAGCAGCTCACGCAGCGAGCCGGGCCGGTCTTCCGGCAGGTGCACCGACAACGCATTACGCTCGGTCAGGTCAGCCAGCAGATAACCCACGCGTTCAAAGGTGTAGTTGCCGTCCGCCAGCGCCTGCTCGCCGAAGGCACTGCGGTTGGCCGACAGCAGCTGCTCGCGGAATTCACCACGCGCACGGTCGTCGCCCTGCCCGACCTGCGCCTGCAGGGCCTGCAGCTGGCCGACCAGCCGTTCCAGCATCGGCGCCACGTACGGGTTACCGAACTGGATGTCTTCGTAGATCGCCGGGTTGAGCGACAGGATGCGCGAGATGATCGCCGTGTCCAGCTCGAACGATGCCGAACGGTACGGCATCATCGCGGCCAGATCGCCCAGCTGCGGCTGGTACTGGCGCAGCACGCCGGCCTGGGCCAAGTGGGTGGCATGCACCATCGCCTGCACCAGCGCCATCATCTGGTCGTGGTGCTGCGGCGTGGCCCGCACGCACTCGGCCTGCAGCGCCGTGCACAGCGTATCGACCCACGGCTGCCAGTGCTGCAGGCGCGCTTCGCAGACCACCATCACCCGGCCCTTCAGGGTCGGCGCCTTCGGCGGCGCGGTCATCGGGTGCAGGCCGACCACTTCGGCTTGAGAGGCCAGCATCGCCTGCACCGGCGCTTCCTTCACCGAGGTCACGTCCAGCCATAGCCGGTCCTGCTCACGGCCGGCCGACTGCCGCACGTACTCGGCAATCAGAGCCGGCGTATGCCGGATCGGTGCCGAGAACACCAGCACGTCGGCCTGCGCCAGCAGCTGTTCCGGCGTATGCGAGTCCGGATCCGCCGGATCGTGGCCGATCACCTGCAGCTGCAGGTGCTGCTGGAAGAAGCGGCTCAGCCAGCGCCCATAGGCGCCGGCACTGCCGACGATGCCGACCGTGCGCGGCGTGCGTTCGAGCAGACCGCTCATGCCACGCGTTCGGCGCGGAAGCGCGTGCCTTCGGCCAGTGCGGCAGGCGCCGCCGCGATCACGTCGAACTCTTCGAAGCCATTGTCCAGAGTCGCCTCCAGCGCCGCGTGGGTACCGGCAATCGCACGCGAAATCGCCTGCTGCATCGATTCACCTCGCAACAGGAACGACACCACCAGCGACATCAGCACGTCACCGGTGCCGGCCACGTCCACCGGCAGCAGCGGCGAAGTCCAGCGCCAGGTTTCCTCGCGACCGACCGCCAGGGTCACCAGCTCACCCGGGTTACCGCCCACGCTGTGCGCGATCACCCAGTGCGGGCCACGGTCAAGCAGCGTACGCGCGGCGGCGATGGCATCAGCCTCGGCCAGTGCCGGCATACCGGTCAGACGATTCAGTTCGAAGGCGTTCGGGGTCACCAGCCAGGCATGCGGCAGCAATCGCTCGGCGAAGATCGCTTCCAGGCCCGGCTCCACGTAGGGGCCGGTGTGGGTGTCACCAATCACCGGATCCAGGCAGTAACGCAGCTGCGGACAGACCGGCAGGATGTTGTCCAGCCAGTCGGCGAAGGCGGCACCGTTGGCGGTGCTGCCGAAGTAGCCGGAAACCAGCATTTTCGCCCGCTGCGGCAGGCCGCGCTCGTGGGTGCCCAGCAGCAGGTCGGCGAACCAGTCGGCGGGCAGCACCCGACCGCGCGTGGTGTCGTAGAACGGCGCATTGCTCAGCAACACGGTCGGGATTTCCGCGACGCGCACACCGAGCGCACGCATCGGCGGTACGGCGGCGCTGTTGCCGGCGTGGCCGTAGACAAGTTGCGACTGGACCGAGATGACATCGATCGGCGACGGACCATCCGGCCGCTGGCGGCGGCCGTGGACCAGGTGGTTATCAAGGGATTCGCTCATGCCCGCATTCTACGCCCAAGGGAGTTTTCGGCAGGGCTTGCAGCCCTGCACCTGCTCAATGCAACGGCAACCGCAACGGCCGAAGCCAAAGCGGCATTCCGTGGGTGACGGGGCGGTGTCGGAGTGCGGGGACGCCGCAAGTACGTCCTTGTAGGCTTCGCAGCGGCATCCATGCCGCTGACACCCCGCAATCCGACACCGCCCCACCTTCGACAGGTTCACGCGGCTGTTGGTAACTGCGCCTGTTGTTCCGCGCGGCTGTTGGTAGGTGTCGACCTTGGTCGACACATCTGTCAGATATCGAACGAATTCATCCGTGTCGACCAAGGTCGACACCTACCAGGGCCGGACGCTGTTCCGACAGATCGCGGAAAACTGTCGAAGGCGGGGTGGGTCCGGTTGAGGGGGCGTGAGCCGCATGGGCCCGAGGCATGCCTCGGGCGGGTTGGGCAGGACGCCCAACCCCGGTCTTGCCGTGTGCGCAGGACTGCGCACACGAGCAAGCGGCGACCGAGCTTACATGGGTGAGGGCGCTTTGCTTGCGAAGCACTGCTTCGCAAGCGCCCGAACGCACAGCCGCCAGCGGCTGGGCCGGGCCCCGGAGGGGGACTTGCAGCGTCCCCCTCAACCGGACCCACCCCGCCAACCCGCGGAATGCAGGCTTTTGACGTTGACGTTGCCTCTGCAGGTGCAGGGCTGCAAGCCCTGCAAACCCCACCCCCTCAGTGAGCAGCAGGCCGCGACGTTGGCAGCCACGCCGCCACGATACCCAACAGCGGCAGGAACGCGGTCAACTGGTAGACGTACTCAATGCTGGTCTTGTCCGCCAGCAGGCCCAGCACAGCCGCCCCAAGCCCGCCCATGCCGAAGGCGAAGCCGAAGAACAGGCCGGACACCGTGCCGATGCGGTGCGGCATCATTTCCTGCGCGTACACCACGATCGCCGAGAACGCCGAGGACAGCACGAAGCCGATCAGCACCGCCAGCACGGTCGTCCACAGCAGATCAGCATGCGGCAGCATCAGCGCGAACGGGGCCACGCCCAGGATCGAGGTCCAGATGATCGGCTTGCGGCCAATGCGGTCACCCAGCGGGCCACCAAGGAAGCCGCCGGCGGCGGACGCCACCAGGAACGCGAACAGATGCAGCTGGGCCTGCGCCACCGGAATGCCGAAGTGGTGGATCAGGTAGAAGGTCAAGTAGCTGCCGATGCTGGCCATGTAGAAGTACTTGCTGAAGATCAGCACCAGCAGGATCGCCAGCACCTTGGCCACGGTGCGAGACGGATGCCGCGGCGCCATCGCAGCCGTGCTGACCGGTCGAGGCGTACCCAGATGCAACGCGTACCAGCGGCCGACATAGGTCAGCAATGCGATGCCGATCAGGGCAGCACCGGCAAACCACGATGCGGCGTGCTGGCCATACGGCACGATCACTGCGGCGGCGATCAACGGGCCAAGCGCTGTTCCGAAATTGCCACCCACCTGGAACACCGACTGCGCGAAACCATGACGACCGCCCGAGGCCAGTCGCGCGATGCGCGAGGCTTCCGGATGGAAGATGGCCGAGCCAATGCCGACCATCGCCGCAGCCATCAGCACAACCGCGTAGTTCGGTGCGAAGCCGAGCAGCAGCATGCCGCACAGGGTCGAGGCCATGCCGATCGGCAGCGAGTACGGTGCAGGGCGACGGTCGGTGGCCATGCCGATCAACGGCTGGAAGATCGAGGCGGTAAGCTGGTAGGTCAGGGTGATCAGGCCGATCTGGGTGAAGCTGAGATTGAAGCCGCCCTTGATCACCGGATAGATGGCCAGGATCAGCGACTGCATCATGTCGTTGACGACATGCGAGGTGGAGATGGCGGCCAGCACGCCGGGGGCCACCGGGCGTGAGGTCGTTGCGGGAGAAGCCAGGGTCGACATGGACACAGTCAGGTTGGGGGCGAGCCACGCATGCTACGGTGGCCTCCCCCTCCCTTCTGCCGCGTTCGGGTCATGGCATATCGCAAAAAGGACACCCCCTGCCTGGTCCGCGAGACTGCACCGTGGAACGAGGTTCCGGTACACCGCCCGGTGACCTGCCGCGCCCGCCACTACAAACCCGGCACCCACATCGCGCCCCACCGGCATCGCCGTCACCAGCTGGTGTTCGCCATGTCCGGACTGATGGTGGTGCGTGCGGACGGCGGCCGCTGGGTGGTGCCCTCGACCCGCGCGATCTGGGTGCCGGCCGGCATGGCCCATGCGGTGGACTGCATCGCTGAGGTGCATATGCGCAGCCTGTACGTGGAACCGGATTTCGCGCCGCAGCTGCCGGACGAGGCGTTCGCGGTACAGGTAGCGCCGCTGCTGCGCGAGCTGCTGCTCGCCGCCAGCCTGATCGATACCGCGCATGTGGATGACAGCCGCGACGGCCGCGTGGTGCGCCTGCTGCTGGACGAGCTGCACCGCATGGACGTGCTGCCGCTGCACCTGCCCTCGCCCACCGACCCGCGCCTGCAGCGGATCTGCCAGCACATCCAGAAACATCCCGGCGACGACGCCACCCTGCAGGACTGGGCGCAGGCGCTGCAGGTGGACGTGAAAACCATCCAGCGTCATTTCGCCAGTGAACTGGGCATGACCTTCGGGCAGTGGCGGCAGCAGGCGCGGCTGTTGGCCGCCCTGGAGCGACTGGCGGTCGGCGACAAGGTCATCGATGTCGCGCTGGCGATGGGCTACGACAGCCCGAGTGCATTCACCAGCATGTTCAAGCGCCAGCTCGGGCAGACGCCGGCGGCGTTTTTCCGTTGACCGCATACGACAACGCCGGGCATGGCCCGGCGCTATCGTTCATCGCTTCCGTCGAAAAACTCAGGACGTCATCCGGTCCCAGAAACCCTTCACGCCATCCATGAAGGTGGCCGACTTCGGCGAATGCTTGCGCGCTTCCTCACCGACGAAGGTGGCTTCGAACTGCTCCAGCAGCTTGCGCTGCTCGTTGGTGAGGTTGACCGGGGTCTCCACCACCACACGGCAGTACAGGTCGCCTTCGCTACGGCTGCGCACCGAACGCACGCCCTTGCCACGCAGGCGGAACAGCTTGCCGGTCTGGGTCTCGGCCGGGATGCGGATCTCCGCTTCGCCGCCCAGGGTAGCCACGCGCACGGTATCGCCCAGTGCCGCCTGCGAGATGCGGATCGGCACTTCGCAGTGCAGGTCGTCGCCATCGCGCTGGAAGATCGCATGCTCGCGCACGCGCACTTCCACGTACAGGTCACCCGGCGGCGTACCGGCCGGGCCGGCCTCGCCTTCGCCCTGCAGGCGGATGCGGTCGCCGGTGTCGACGCCGGCCGGCACCTTCACCGACAGCACCTTGTCTTCCTCGACACGGCCGTTGCCGTGGCAGGTCTTGCAGGGCTTGGCGATGATCTGGCCACGGCCGCCGCAGTTGTGGCAGGCCTGCTGCATGGCGAAGATGCCGCGCTGGATGCGCACCTGGCCGCGGCCATGACACACATTGCAGGTCTCGACCTTGCCGTCTTCGGAGCCACTGCCATCGCAGTCGCCGCACTCGGCCAGGGTCGGGATCTCGATCCGGCGCTCGACGCCGCGCACGGCCTCTTCCAGGTCCAGTTCCATCACGTAGCCGATGTCGGCGCCGCGACGGGCCTGGCGCGGACCACCGCCGCCACCGCCAAAAATGTTGCCGAAGATATCGCCGAAGATATCGTTCATGTCCGGGCCGCCCGGACCGCCACCGCCCATGCCGTGCTCGAACGCGGCGTGGCCATGGCTGTCGTACATGCGGCGCTTGTTGCCGTCGGACAGCACTTCGTAGGCTTCCTTGCACTCCTTGAAGGAGGCTTCGGCCGCCGCATCACCCGGGTTGCGGTCCGGGTGGAATTTCATCGCGCAGCGACGGTAGGCCTTCTTCAGCTCTTCGTCGTTGGCGGTGCGGGCAACGCCCAGCACTTCGTAGTAATCGCGCTTGCTCATATCGTGAATCGGGTTCCGGAAAGTCGGGATTCGTCAAAGCGGAAGAGCGGAACCAGGTCCGCTCTTGCGTCGGGCGCCCCGACACGCCGGTGGGCGGTCAGGACCCTGATGCGACAACGGGACGCTGATGGCCAGCGTCCCGTGTCGGTCCGGATCAGGACTTCTTGTCGTCCTTGACTTCGGTGAACTCGGCGTCCACCACGTCATCCTGCGGCTTGCCCGCATTGCCGGCGTCGGCACCCGGGGCGGCACCGCCCTGGTCGGCCGAAGCGGCGGCAAACAGCGACTGGCCGGCTTCTTCCAGTGCCTTCGACTTGGCTTCGATCTGTGCCTTGTCGTCACCC
Organism: Stenotrophomonas sp. 86428_Sma; assembly: GCF_056481585.1. Taxonomy (NCBI): domain Bacteria; kingdom Pseudomonadati; phylum Pseudomonadota; class Gammaproteobacteria; order Lysobacterales; family Lysobacteraceae; genus Stenotrophomonas; species Stenotrophomonas sp. 86428_Sma. The sequence continues at coordinate 1,945,394 of NZ_CM151156.1, read as the reverse complement.
TTCATCGCGGTTTCCAGGTCGGCCAGCGCCGCCTCGACCTTGCCGATGACATCGCCGCCGACCTTGCTGCCGTGCTCGGTGATGGCGCTGCGGGTGCCATGGATCAGGGCGTCGGCCTGGTTGCGGGCCTGCACCAGCTCCTGGAACTTCTTGTCTTCTTCGCGGTTGGCTTCCGCGTCGGCGACCATGCGCGCGATCTCTTCCTCGGACAGGCCCGAACCGGCCTTGATCTCGACCTTCTGTTCCTTGTTGGTCTTCTTGTCCTTGGCCGACACGTGCAGGATGCCGTTGGCGTCGATGTCGAAGGACACTTCCACCTGCGGCAGGCCGCGCGGGGCCGGCTCAATGCCGGACAGGTCGAACTTGGCCAGCGACTTGTTGAAGCGGGCCTGTTCGCGCTCACCCTGCAGCACGTGCACGGTCACGGCCGACTGGTTGTCCTCGGCGGTGGAGAACACCTGCGAAGCCTTGGTCGGGATGGTGGTGTTCTTCTCGATGATCTTGGTGAACACGCCGCCCATGGTTTCGATACCCAGCGACAGCGGGGTCACGTCCAGCAGCAGCACGTCCTTGACGTCGCCGCCCAGCACGCCGCCCTGGATCGCAGCACCCAGTGCCACGGCTTCGTCCGGGTTGACGTCCTTGCGCGGTTCCTTGCCGAAGAACTCGGTCACCGCCTGCTGCACCTTCGGCATGCGGGTCTGGCCACCGACCAGGATCACTTCGCTGATGTCGCTCGAACGCAGGCCGGCATCGTTCAGGGCGACGCGGCACGGCTCGATCGACTTCTTGATCAGGTCGTCCACCAGGGCTTCCAGCTTGGCGCGGGTCAGCTTGATGTTCAGGTGCTTCGGACCCGACGCGTCAGCGGTGACGTACGGCAGGTTCACTTCGGTCTGCTGGGCGCTGGACAGCTCGATCTTGGCGCGCTCGGCAGCATCCTTCAGGCGCTGCAGGGCCAGCGGATCCTTGCGCAGGTCGATGCCCTGGTCCTTGTTGAACTCTTCAACCAGGTACTCGATGACGCGGTTGTCGAAGTCTTCGCCGCCCAGGAAGGTGTCGCCGTTGGTGGCCAGCACTTCGAACTGCTTCTCGCCGTCGACGTTGGCGATCTCGATCACCGAGACGTCGAAGGTGCCGCCGCCCAGGTCGTACACCACGATCTTGCGATCCTTGTTGTCGCCCTTGTCCAGACCATAGGCCAGCGCAGCCGCAGTCGGCTCGTTGATGATGCGCTTGACGTCCAGGCCGGCAATGCGGCCGGCGTCCTTGGTCGCCTGGCGCTGGCTGTCGTTGAAGTAGGCCGGCACGGTGATGACCGCTTCGGTGACCTTCTCACCGAGGAAGTCCTCGGCGGTCTTCTTCATCTTTTCCAGCACCTTGGCCGAGATTTCCTGCGGGGCCATCTTCTTGCCGTCGCTGGTCGACACCCAGGCGTCGCCATTGTCATGGGCCAGGATGCCGTACGGGACGTGGGCGATGTCCTTCTGCACTTCGGCGTCGGTGAACTTGCGGCCGATCAGGCGCTTCACCGCATAGAAGGTGTTCTTCGGGTTGGTCACGGCCTGGCGCTTGGCCGAGGCGCCGACCAGGACTTCGCCGTCCTTGGTGTAGGCGACGATCGACGGGGTGGTGCGATCGCCTTCCGAATTCTCGATGACGCGGGCCTTGCCGCCGTCCATGATCGCCACGCACGAGTTGGTGGTGCCGAGGTCGATACCAATGATCTTGCCCATGGGGGAGACTCCTGAGGATGCTTGTTGGGGTCAGTCCGGCCGCTCGGCCGGTGGATGAATACGATGTGGGGGAGGCTCGTGGAACATTCAAGCCATCTCCCGAACGCTGTGTTCAGCGCCTGGAAAACCTTGCCAGGCATGGCCTGGCACGACCGGGACCGGGCATCGCCCGGCCCGGCCGATCAATCGGCGGCCACCACCACCAGCGCCGGCCGCAGCAGGCGCTCGTTGAGCAGGTAGCCCTTCTGGAACACGGTCACCACGCTGCCCGGGGCGGCGCCCGGGGTCGGCACCTGGCTGATCGCCTGGTGGTGTTCCGGGTTGAACGGCTGGCCGATCGGGTCCAGCAGGACCAGGCCGTTGTCGGCAGCGACCTTCAGCAGCTGCTTGTAGGTCAGCTCCAGGCCTTCGCGCAGCGGGTGCGGGTCGTCGCCGGCGGCCTTCAGGCCGGCATCCAGGCTGTCGAATACCGGCAGCAGCTCGCCAAGCAGCTTCTCGTTGGCGAACTTGCGGGCCTGCTCGATGTCACGGGCAACACGCTTGCGCTGGTTCTCGAGGTCGGCGCGCTCACGCAGCGCATCGGCCTTGATCTGCTCGACTTCGGCGCGCAGGCGCTCCACTTCGTCGTTGACGCCGGCGGCGGCGGCCGCATCGGCGGCAGTCTGCTGGGATTCGATATCTGGATGTTCGTGGTTCATGTCTGGGTCCCTGGCGGTCAATCTCCGCCTCCACCCACCCTAGTGTGGGCGGGATGCTGCGTTTCAAGCGTCGGATGTGCCGGGAGTGCGCCCGGCCGGTGAAAAGGCCGCGCCGAGCACATCGGCGGTGGCCTGGACCAGCGGAATCATGCGGTCGTAGGCCATCCGCTTGGGGCCGATCACGCCCAGCACACCCAGTACCTGGCCATTGGCGGTGTACGGGGCGGTGACCAGCGAGACCCCCTGCAACGGCATCATCCCGGTCTCCTCGCCAATGAAGATGCGCACCCCCGGGGCCTGGATGGTCCGCTCCAGCAGCTGCAGGATCTCGCGCTTGCTGGAGAACAGCTCGAACAGTTCGCGCAGGCGCTCCAGGTCCGACAGGTCCTGCACCCCCATCAGCCGGGTCTGGCCGGCCACCAGCATGTCGTCGGCGGCCGGCTGCAGGGCCTGCTCGGCCAGTTCGATGCTGTGCGCCAGCAGCTGCTCCAGCTCGGAACGGGCATCGCGCAGCTCCAGCAGCAGGCGGGTGCGGATCTCGGCCATCGGCAGGCCGGCGAAATGCGCATTGAGGTAGTTGGCGACCTGCTCCAGCTGGCCTGGCGCGAAGTCCTGACGGGTCTCGATGACCCGGTTCTGCACCTCGTTGTCGGCGAACACCAGGATCGCCAGCACCCGGCGCCCGTCCAGCGCCACGAAATCGATCTGTCGGAAGGCGAACTGCTCGCGTCGTGGCGCGCTGACCACGCCAACGAAGTGGCTCATCGCCGACAGCAGCTCCGAGGCGCTGCCGAGCAGGGCCTGGGTGCTGCCGCCGCTGGCCAGTTCCTGGCGCAACCGGGCCAGCTCGCCCTCGCCCGGCGGCTGCATCTGCAACAGGCTGTCGACGAACACCCGGTAACCATGCGCGGTCGGGATGCGCCCGGCCGAGGTGTGCGGCGAGGCCAGCAGCCCCAGGTCTTCCAGGTCGCCGAGGATGTTGCGGATGGTGGCCGGGCTGACCTCCAGGCCGGCCACGCGCGCCAGCGTCTGCGAGCCGACCGGCTCACCGTCCTGGATGTAACGCGCAATCAGCGTGCGCAGCAGATGGCGCGCACGCGGGGCAAGCTGGTCGGGAGAACCGTGCATGGAATCAACCTGTGAGACACGGACACTAGATAATGGCGGCGCATCACCTTGGCAAGTCATTGGACCTCCCTCGCCCGCGTGCTAGCGTTGCGCGGCTGCTGATACCCCCTTACCCATGCTCAGACATCTTTCGATCAAGGATTTTGCCGTCGTCCGCGCCACCGAACTGGAGTTCGGGCCAGGCATGACCGTGGTTTCAGGCGAGACCGGCGCCGGCAAGTCGCTGATGGTCGACGCGCTGGGCTTCCTGTCCGGCCTGCGCGCCGACAGTGGCGTGGTCCGCCACGGCGCTGCGCGCGCCGAACTTTCCGCCGAGTTCGCGCTGGACCAGCTGCAGGCCGCGCGCCAGTGGCTGGCCGACAACGAGCTGGACGACGAGGAACAATGCCAGCTGCGCCGCGTGATCCGTGCCGACGGCGGTTCGCGGGCGTGGATCAATGGCCGCCCGGTGACCCTGGCCCAGCTGGGCGACCTGGCCTCGTTGCTGGTGGAGATCCATGGCCAGCACGAACAGCAGGCCCTGCTGACGCGCCCGTCGCAGCTGGCCCTGCTGGACGCTTATGCCGGCAACGAGAACGAGCGCCGCCAGGTGCGCCGCGCCGCCGCGGCCTGGCAGGCTCTGGTCGATGAATCGCTGGCGCTGTCGCAACAGGGCGACGTCAGTGACCGGATCGGCTTCCTGGAGCACCAGCTGCGCGAACTGGACCGCGAAGACCTGGAACCGGAGTCGATCGTCGCACTCGGTGCCAGCCACCGCCGCCAGGCCCATGCCAGCGCCCTGCTGAGCGCCTGCCAGGCGGCCAGCAACCAGCTCAATGGCGACGACGGCAGTTCCGCGCTGGACCTGCTACAGCAGGTGCGCCACGAGCTGTCGCGCCTGATCGAACACGACCCGCGCCTGGGCGAGGTGGACGGCCTGATCGAGAACGCCTCGATCCAGCTGCACGAAGCCCTGTCGCTGCTGGACCGCGTGCACGACGACCTCGATGCCGACCCGGAGCAGTTCGAGGAGAACGAGCGTCGCCTCGGCCGCCTGCACGACCTGGCCCGCAAGCACCGCGTGCCGATGGACGAGCTGGGCGCGCAGCGCGAGCGCATGCATGCCGAAGTGGAACAGCTGCGCGGTGCCGACGAGCGCCTGCAGCGCCTGGCCGGCGAAATCGACAAGGCCGCTGCGGCCTGGCGCGTACAGGCCGAGGTGCTGACCGCCAGCCGTCGCAGCGCCGCTGCCGAACTGTCGGCCACCACCACCGGCATCATCGCCGAGCTGGGCATGGGCGGTGGCCAGTTCCTGATCGAACTGGAGCCGCAGGATTCCAGCAAGCCCGATCCACAGGGTGCGGAGCGCGTGGAGTTCCTGGTCGCCGCCAACGCCGGCCAGCCACCGCGCGCCCTGCGCAAGGTGGCCTCGGGCGGTGAACTGTCGCGCATTTCGCTGGCCATCGAAGTGGCCGCGCTGGACCTGGATGCGGTGCCGACCATGGTGTTCGACGAGGTCGACTCCGGCATCGGTGGCGCGGTGGCGGATATCGTCGGCCAGAAGCTGCGCGCCCTTGGCGAGAAGCGCCAGGTGCTGTGCGTGACCCACCTGCCGCAGGTCGCCTCCAAGGGCCACGCGCATTACCGGGTCAGCAAGGCGCCGGTGGAAGGCATGACCCAGAGCGCGGTGGAAAAGCTGGACAGCAAGGCACGCGAGGAAGAACTGGCGCGCATGCTGGGCGGCGTGGAAGTGAGCAAGGAAGCGCGCGCCGCCGCACGCAAGCTGCTGCAGGTCTGAGGCCTGTTCGCGGTTATCCACGCATGGCGTGGATCTACAACGCGCGAGGTAGTGCCGGCCGCTGGCCGGCAACCCAACACAGGTGAACGAAGATCATGAGGTTGCCGGCCAGCGGCCGGCACTACCCCCGTGGCCGCGCCAGATCCACCGTTTCCACCAGGAAATCGAGGAAGGCGCGCACCCGCAGCGGCAGGTAGCCGCCCTGCCCCAGGAACACCGCGTGCACCTCTTCCAGGTCACCGGGGTTGGCCTCCTCCAGCACCGGCAGCAGGCGTCCGGCGGCGATGTCCTCCTGCACCTGGTAGGTCGCCAGCCGCGCCATGCCCAACCCGCCCAGCACCAGCTGCCGCAGCGCGTTGCCATTGCTGGCGCGGGCATTGCCACTGGGCAGCACCATCCGCTCGCGTCCGTCCTGCAGCAGCGGCCAGCCCTGCATCGCACGCGCATGGCCGATGTCCAAACGGTTGTGCGACATCAGCTCCTCAGCGTTGCGCGGCAGTCCATGCCGCTGCGCGTAGGCTGGCGCGGCCACGATCATCATCCGCGTCGCACCCAGCCGTCGCGCCACCAGGCTGGAACTCTTCAGCGGGCCGGCCCGCACCGCCACGTCGGTGCGCTGCTCAAGCAGGTCGATCACCTCGTCGTTCAAGGTCAGATCCACCCCCACCTGCGGATTGCGCTCCAGGAATGCCGGCAGCAGCGGCAACAGGAAATGCTGGCCGAACGGCACGTTGGAGTTGACCCGCAGCCGTCCGCGCGGCTCGGCATGGGCGCTGGCACAGCGCTCGGCCTCCTCCAGGTCGGCCAGCACGCGCAGGCCGCGCTCGTAGAATGCGCAGCCTTCCGGGGTCAGCTGCAGCTGGCGGGTGGAGCGCTGCAGCAGACGCGTACCCAGCCGTTGCTCCAGCCGGGCTACCAGCTTGCTGACTGCCGACGGCGTCATGTCCAGGGTACGGGCCGCCGCGGAGAAGCCACCGGTCTCGATCACCCGCACGAACACTTCCAGTTCGCCGGATCGGTTGATGTCGGGTCGCGCCATGGCGATGAATCCAGTTCACAGATGATTATCCATGCGCAGTCTAGTTCACAGATGGACGGAGAATCACCATGGCCTTCCCTCCTCCCGGGATTGCCCGATGAACCGCTTCAGCCAGCTCACCGCGACCGCCTTGATCGCCCTGTCCAGCGCAGCCAGTGCCGCCCCGGCCCCGCACTGGGTCGCCAGCTGGCAGGCCAGTCCGCAACCGGTCTGGGGCGCCGATTTCCTGTTCCCGACCCTGGTCCCGGCCACGCTGCAGGACCAGACCTTCCGCCAGACCGCGCGCATCAGCCTGGGCGGGCCCCGGCTGCGGGTGCGGCTGAGCAATGCCTACGGCACCCAGCCGCTGCGGATCGGGGCGGCCAGCGTGGCTGCACACGCGGGTGCCACCCCGCAGCCGCTCAGTTTCGACGGCCAGCCCGGCGTATCGATCGAGCCCGGTCAGGAACGGCTGAGCGATCCACTAGCGGTGGCCACGGATGACCGCAAGGCGTTGCAGATCAGTGTCTTTGTGCCCGGGCCGACGCCCGTGCAGACGTTCCACTGGGAGGGGCGGCAGACCAGTTGGATTGCGCCCGGCGACCAGAGCCAGGCCCAGGCTCTGAGCGGGGTCAGCAGCACCACGGCCCGCCTGTTCCTGACCGGCATCGAGGTCGAGGCACCGGCCAGCGCACGCAGCGTGGTGGTGATCGGCGATTCGATCACCGATGGCGCCACCGCCAGCCTCGATCAGGACCAGCGCTGGACCGACCATCTGGCGGCGCGCCTGGCATCGCGGGGCGTTGCCGTGGTCAACGCCGGTATTTCCGGGGGGCGGCTGCTGCGCGATGGCATGGGCGAATCCGCCCTGGCCCGCTTCCGGCGTGACGTGCTGGATCAACCAGGCGTGGTCAGCGTAGTCGTGCTGATCGGCATCAATGACATCAGCTGGCCCGGCACCGCCTTCGCTCGGAACCAGGCCCGGCCCACGCTGGCCGAACTGCAGGCGGGGTATCGCACCCTGGCCGAGCAGGCCCATCGGCGGGGTCTACGCATCCTCGGCGCCACCCTGACACCGTTCGCCGGCGCCCTGCCCGGCACGCCGCTGGACGACTACTACCAGCCGGACAAGGAAGCACTGCGCCAACAGCTCAATGCCTGGCTGCGCAGCGACAGCCCGTTCGATGCGGTGATCGACCTGGATGCGGCGCTGCGCGACCCGGCCGATCCGTCACGGATGGCCGCCGCCTACGACTCCGGCGACCACCTGCATCCGGGCGATGCGGGTAACCGGGCCATGGCCGAGGCGGTGGATCTGGAGGTGCTGATGGGGCCCCTTACGCATGGTGTGAATCTGCCGTAAGCAACGAAAAACCCCGGGAAGGCCCGGGGTTTCGTCGCATACAGCTGGCCCGAACGGCTTACTTGCGCTTCTTGCGCACGTACAGCACCAGCGAGTGCTCTTCCAGCTCATAGCCGTGGTCTGCGGCGATCTTGCGCTGCAGCTCCTCGATCTCGTGGCTTTCGAACTCGATGATCTTGCCGCTGTCCACGTCGACCATGTGGTCGTGGTGGCCGCCACGGTCCAGCTCGTAGACGGCCTGGCCGCCTTCGAAATTGTGCTTGAGCACGAGGCCGGCGGCCTCGAACTGGGTCAGCACCCGGTAGACCGTCGCCAGGCCGATCTCGTCGCCATGCTCGAGCAGCTGGCGGTAGATGTCTTCGGCGGTCATGTGGTGCTGGGCATTGCGCTGTTCAAGCAGCGCCAGGATCCGCATCCGTGGATGGGTCACCTTCAGGCCGACTTTTCGCAGGTCGTGGGTTTCCATAGGTCTCCGTTCATTGGCGATTTAGCGCCAGCTGCCTCGGATTGGGTCGCGGTGGCACGCCGGGAGTGTATCATCGGTTTGATTTCCCCAACCGCCAGTCCCGATGCGCAATCTCCTGTTGGTCGCCGCCGTCGCCCTGTCCACCACCGGGTGCGGCATCATCTACAAGCAACCCATCTATCAGGGCAACCTGATCCGGGAAGATGCCGTGGCCAAGCTGCAGGTCGGGCAGAGCAAGCAGCAGGTCACTGCGCTGCTGGGCACCCCGTCCATTCCGGACCCGTTCCACGCCCAGCGCTGGGACTACACCTCCAGCCAGCGCGTGAACCGCCTGGGCCGTACCGAGGTGAAGAACTTCACCGTGTTCTTCGACAATGACAACGTGACCCGCTGGGAAGGCGACTACTTCCCGGGTAACGACAAGGCCCTGGCCCAGCAGACCGTGCGCCAGTTCGGCCGCAATCTGCCGAAGGACAAGAAGAAGAAGGGTCGCTGACGCCCCCTGCCCGTCCTCGCGGACGGGCGACAGGAATCAACCGCCGAGCGCGCGACGCCGGCGGTTGTCCTTGGGGTCGGCCTGCAACGGGCGTAGCAGTTCGATGCGGTCGCCATCCAGCAGCACCTGCTGCGGGCGCGCCAGCAGCCCATGCACGGCCGCCGCCGGGCAGTCGGCACTGCCTTCCAGCGCAGCAGCGGCAATGGCCTCGGCTACGGTCGCGCCCTCGTCCAGCTGCAACCGGCGCGAAAGCACCCGCTGCGGCCAGGCCAGCACCACCTCGACCTCGATCATCGCTCAGGCCTCGTCGGCAACGCGGATGAAGTCATTGACCATGCGGTCGGCCAGGCTCTGGAAGCCCAACGCCAGCGCCGGACCGAGCAGGCGCGAACTGGGCTCGAAGTCCAGGGTCAGGGTGACCTTGCAGGCATCTTCGGCCAGCGCATGGAACTCCCAGCGGCCGTGCAGCTGCTTGAACGGGCCATCGCGCAGCTGCATATCGATGCTGTGCGGGCGCTGCAGGGTGTTTTCAGTCTGGAACCAGGTGCTGAACGAGCCCAGGCCCAGGTCCAGGCGCGCTACCAGCCGGCCCTCGCCCTGCTCCAGGATCTGGGCAGCCGAACACCAGCGGAAACGGCGCGGATAGGCCTGGACATCATTGACCAGGTCGAACATGCGCGCGGCCGAATGTTCGACCAGGGCGCTGCGGCGGATAGTAGGCATGAATACAGGACGTTTCGGCAATCGACCGGGCGGGCCCGAATCGGAGACAATACGGAAATGAGCAAGAACAGCGGCAAGGATAAAGCAAAGAGCGCGACGGCCAACAAAACCATCGCGTTGAACAAGCGTGCCCGCCACGAGTACCACATCGAAGACCGCTTCGAAGCCGGCCTGGCCCTGCAGGGCTGGGAGGTGAAATCGATCCGTGCTGGCCGCGGCAACATCGTCGACGCCTACGCCTACGTGAAGGATGGTGAGATCTTCCTGATCGGCGCGCAGATCACTCCGTTGATCCAGGCCTCGACCCATGTCGTGGCCAACGACCGGCGCGATCGCAAGCTGCTGCTGCACCGGAGCGAGATCGACAAGCTGGTCGGCAAGGTCGAGCGCGATGGCTACACGATCGTGCCCACCGCGATGTACTGGAGCAAGAACAAGATCAAGCTCGAAGTCGCGCTGGCCAAGGGCAAGCAGACCCACGACAAGCGCGATGCCGCCAAGGACCGCGACTGGGCGATCGAGAAGCAGCGCGTGATGCGTCGCGGCAACCGCGACGCGTAAGGCCGTTGCACATGACCATGTAGAGCCGAGCCACGCTCAGCTGCCTTGGCTTTCTGTAGAGCCGAGCCATGCTCGGCTTCGGTAAGAAAAGCAGTCGAGCATGGCTTGTATGTTCCTCCCGGCTCCTACGCGGTATGTAGGAGCCAGGGTGGAGGGACCGTCAAGCATGCATCTGCGGATACTAGCCGACAGACGAGTCGAGCGATCCCCATCCCGCACACGAACGTCGATAAAGGATCGTACGGCCCCCAAAGGGGATCGTCGATGTAGGCAAGCTAACGTCGGTGCGGTACCACCCCAGCCCCTTAAAGATAGCTGGGAGCCGTACAAATGTCTGATTCTCTCGATATTGGCGTGGACGTGGACTCCAAGGAGTTCGTACCGGCAGTGGCCGACCGCAAGGCCGGCGACAGGATCGCCAACACCCGGGCCGGCATAGCCCAGTGGCTCAACACCTTGCCCCAGCGATGCCGGATTGGCATGGAGGCGACGGGGCGGTACTACGAGTTGTTGGCTCGGATGGCTGGCCAGGCAGGCCACGTTGTCTATGTGATCAATCCACGTCTGATCAAGCACTACGGCCGGGCGACGGGCTCGCGTGGCAAGACGGACGCCATGGACGCCGAAGCGATCGCCCGGTACGTGAAGAAGGAGAACGATCGCCTGCGTGAATACGTACCGCGTACCGACGAGCAGCAGCAGATGCACGATTTGCTGCGCAAGCGGCAGACGCTGGTAAAGACACGCGCGCGCCTGGAGCAATCCTTCGGGGTAAGCAAAAGTGCCCCCGGGGAGCTGTCAGATCTGTTCTGCGCTCTGGCTGGGACGCTGTCCGAGCTGGAAAGCGAACTGCAGCGCTTGGGTCGCGATGGAGAGCATGGCACGCTCTACAAGCGCCTGTTGACCATCCCTGGTGTCGGCCCTGCCGTCGCCGCTCACCTGATCTACTACATGACGCGCTGGCCGTTGGCCAACGCCAACGCGTGGATCGCCTGCACCGGCCTGGATCCCCGGCCTAACGAGTCTGGCGGCAGAACGGGACGGCGTCGGCTGTCCAAACAGGGCGCGCCAGTGCTGCGCCAGATGCTCTACATGGCCGCCATGGGGCTCAAGCGGTGTCGCCGGGGGCAACCGCTCTACGACGAGCTGTCAAAACGCGGTCACCCCAGCACCGCCGTCTTCAACATCCTGGCCAGAAAGCTGGCCAGGATCGCCTGGGGTGTCTTCAAAAGCGGCCGGGACTTCGATCCGGCCATGCTGAAGGTGGGTCAAGCCTGCTTCCAGCAGGCTTGACCACGAACATAGGATCTCGACTCTACAAAAGGCAGGTCACCCCGCCAGCATGCCCTGCCTGCGCATCCGCGGCGACAGCGCCGCGTGCATCACCGCCAGGTGCATCACTACCGCCAACTCCGGTGCGTAACGGTCATCGCCCAAGCGCCACTGTTGGGCCAGGTTCGCGGCATCAGCCGGCAGCAACGCCAGCAACTGGGCGTCGTCCAGTGCATCGGCCGCGCCCTGCAGCTGGCGTGCCATCTGTCGCGACTGCCACACATGCACGCCGATGCTGAGACTGGCCAGCGACATCAGCACCACAGCCAGCCCGTGCTCGAACCACTGCGACAGCACTTCCGGCCCCCACAGCAGGGCGGCCAGCACTGCCAGGCCCGGCAGGCGCCACCCCAGCCAATGGATGCGGCCGCGCTGCGACCAGTGCACCACCACCGCGCTGGCGACCAGTGCCGCAGCTGCCGTGGCCGGCAACTCCGTCACCCAGGTGGCCGCCAGCAGCACCGCCAGCACCGCCCAGACCCAGCCCGGCGGCAACGCACGCCGCTGGTAGTCGGCACCGACCGGCCCGATCAGCTGCCGCAGGCTGCGTTGTTGGCTTGCATCGGTCACCCATGGTCTCCGTGTCTGTCCTGGCTCGGATGGTCATCGCCAGTGTGTCGCAAATTCGTGCCCACGAAGTTAGCAATCCGCTATGACAGACGCTCTACAACAAGTTGCGGATTGACAGGACGCGCGGCTCGCCCGCAGCGCTCACCCCGCCGACAGATCCTTGCTGAGGAACACCCTGCATGTGCCGACCGGATCGCATGGCACACGGCCGAACACGACCCATCCGTGCTTCACATAGAAGTCGGGCGCCTGGAAGCTGAGGGTGTACAGCACGCCGGAACGGCAACCGCGACGCCGCGCTTCATCCTCTGCGGCCTTCAGCACACGCGACCCCAGCCCGTTGCCGCGATGGGCCGCTGGCAGATGGAACAGATCCACGAACCACAGGCCCAGTGAGGTTCGCCCGGTAAGGCCCCCTACCACCTCGCCACTGGCCGGATCGGTGACCAGCACCGCCAGCGTGCGCCGATCGGCGTAACCCGCAGCGTCAACATTGAACTGATCCAAGCCAGTGCCAATCACCTCCAGCGCTTCGTCGCTGGGTTCATCTGTTACTGCAACGTCTAGCGTCATGGCGTCCTTCCACTGGCTCAACTTCAGGAATCTGGATGCTATCAAGCCTGATCGCACCTACGCCGGCCCGCTTCAGCGTTTGGCGCTATTGCGGCCCGTCTTGAGCACAGACCGATGCCATTGCCTTCAACAACAGATCGGCCTGCAGCCCTGATGCAGGACCTGTTGCCGGAAACGCCGCCGCGAGGGCCTTCGCCGCCTGATCTGCGTGTGGCTGGATGTACCAGGACGATTCAGCCGACAGCATGCCACCGCGCACCTCTTGCCCGATCCGATACTGTCCCCAGTTGCCGGGGCTGACGGAAATGGCCATGAGGCCCCCCCGTGGAGTGGTACCGGAAATTCGAGCACGGCGTCCCAAGGGATCGCAACGTGCCAAACAGCTGGGAACCGGACGCTCACCTGCGTGACTGTTCAGGAAGATTGCCGTAAGATCCGTCTCGTTGGGCAGGGTCAGTGTCAGCTTTTATGACGGCATTGGCCCCAAAGCCTTGCAATGCTTGAAGAAACCGGGGGTGCATTGGTTTCGACGGGGGTTGTGAAGTCGCCTGGCGCATGCCGAGGGGGTAGCTTTCCTCGTAAATCCAGCTGCAAAACTCTAGTTGCCAACGACGACAACTACGCTCCGGTCGCTCTCGCAGCCTAAAAACTGCGGTGCGTGACCTTCTGCCGACTTAGGCGGAGCCTCGAAACTGCTTGTGTCCATGCTCGCAGCGTAGAGTCATTATCATGGAATCGCGCTGGGCGGCTGCCTGTCAGTCCGGCACTAGAACACAACAGGCTGGTTCCCGGGTGCGCTTTGCACACCGTGCTGCTCGGGGATGAGATTCAACGGTGAGCTAAGCATGTAGTGCTGGGGATGGAGTGCCTTCGGACGGCGGTTCAATTCCGCCCACCTCCACCATTCTCGCCTTGAAATCTACGCTAAGTGCATTGATTTTTCAAGGCTTTTTGGTAGAAAACGCGCCTCAAACGATACCCCTTTCAGGTATCGTTTGAGGTATCGTTTTGCCCAAACCCTTCTTGTTGAAGCGCGCCAGGGGGCTTTACGCCCGCTTTCTGGTGCCCGTGGATTTACGCCCGGTGCTGGGTTGCCGCTTCCTTGTTCGTGCCCTGCCCGGCCGAGGCGATACCGCCAGGCTGGTCGCTGCACGCATGGCGGTGGCACTATCGGAGTCTTTCCGAGCCATTCGAACAGGGGCGATGGTGAACGACGACATCAAGGACATCTTGCGCAGGGTGCGCGAGAACGGGCACAACGACCTGACCATCCAGCAGGTGCGGCTGCCCAACGGGCTGACGCTCGGCGGCGTGGAAATCAACACGGCCGAGGACCGCCGGCTGTTCCGGCAGACCGTGCAGGACTTGAACGCTCTCGCAGCAAAGGACCCGCTCATGGCGGGCATGCACGGCTGGGAACCCCCGCGGCCCCTGGCGCCACCTGCGCCTCCCGCCGGGCCGCTGCTGTCCGAGCGCATTGACGTCTACCTCAGCGACATGCAACGCGCTCAACGGGCCGTGCGCAACGTCATGGACACCGAATACACGCTTCGCCTCTTCCTGGCCCTGGGCGATGACAAGCCGATTGAAGAAGTCACGGCCACGGACGTGCGCGCGTTCCTGGATGCGCTGGCGGTCTACCCGGCCAACGCAAGCAAGAAAGCCGTGTTTCGTGGCCTGACGCCCAAGGAAGTGTTGGCGAAGGCCAAAAGAGGCGGCCACCCGACCCTGCTGGAACGCACCCAGGAGAAGCGCCGCGACCACCTGGCCGCTTTCTTCAACGCCCAGGCCGACGAGGCCCTTATCCCCAAAGCCCCGCACAAGGCCATCATGAATCGCTCCAAGTCGAAGACCGACGCACCGACCCGCGAACCTTTCACGCCGGAAGAGCTGGCCGCGCTCTTCGATGTCGAGGCATTCCCGCCGTGGGCGAGCAAATACCCGCACCGCTGGTTCGGCTCCATCCTGGGCGTCGCCACGGGTGCGCGCGTCAACGAGGTGGCCCAGCTCTATGTGGACGACGTTGCAGAGGTGGGCGGCCATTGGGGCATCCATATCCGTGCCCTGCGCCCGGACCAGCGCCTGAAGAACGCGCATTCCTCGCGCTTTGTCCCGTTGTCGGACAACGTGCTGCAGGCGGGATTCCTAGAGTTCGTCGAGGACGTGAAGCGGGCCGGGTTTGACCGCCTGTTCCCGCACCTCCAGCACACAGAGGCCGGCGGCTACGGCGACACCATGGGCGACCAGTTCCGCGCCTACGCCATCAAGCGCGGCCTGACCGGCCGCCTGAAATCCTTCCATTGCTTCCGCCACAACATCGTTAGCAACCTAGTCAACGAGCGGGGCATTGCCATCCAGGTGGTGCAGGAAATCACGGGGCACGACCTGACCTTGCCCAGCGGCCTCAGGCACTACGTCAATCCGGGCACCATCCCCAAGCGCTTTGCGGCGCTGAACGAATACGGCCCACCCGTGCCGCTGCCGACCTATGTGCCAGGTCAGTTTGACCGGGCCTTTAAGCAGGTGGCCCACATCGAGCGCCGCAGGGAGAAAGCCGCCAAGACGCGCCAAGCCAAGAAAAGCAAAGCCCCCGAGTGAGCGGGGGCTTTGGGTGTCGGCGCGTCAAGAGAAGACCAAGAAAAGTGCATCCGCCCTCTTACCCCGGCTAGCCATTGACTACGGTTTAGCATCCTTTTCGCTGGCGCGCCGGTTGCCCTCGTCAATCATCCTTCGAATGGTGCTGTTCAAGTCTGCTTGCGCCTGCGTAAGCGCTTCGGCCCTGTGATGCTCGCGCCGGGCCCCCGCAGGGTCAAAACGTCCGTTAACCCAGTTCGCTGGGTTCTCCTCCGGAAAATCGTCAAAATAGTCCGACCATTCGCCCACGGTATGCCTCCTAGCAGTGTGTAGGCGAACAATACCCCGACGCCAGTCAAACTGCCAGGAATACCGTCCCAGCGACGGTATGCACATGAGTAGGCGTCAAGCCATGGACTTGCGGGCCAAAGCACCCCGCATTTTCCCCGGCTTTTTCCCTTGCCGGGCAACGTGGGCCGCTTTGCGTTTCTTCTTCATGGTCTTGCGCAGGTTCTTGCCCCGCGGGTCGTAACCAGCGGCTTTCAGAAGTTTGTCTGCCGCTTTGGCGGCGGCTCGGCGGGTGGCACTGTCCATCGACAGTTTTTAGCGCATCTCGCTGGATGCGCAAGGGGCCGACGCGCGCCGATGTGCTTTTCTGGAACTGGAAAAGCCCGGGCCTGCCCTTCTTCCCCTTAAAGCTTCGCTAAGCTCCCCTGCTTTGCCCTTCATCTTGGGGGTCGCCTCCGGCTCCCCCCGACGATGAAGGGCAAAGTCTCCCCTAGGACCTCCGCGCGAAGCGGTCGGGGTGACTTGGCCCCCGTTGGTTACCGCCCCAAGGGACGGCCCGACAGTCGGGCGCGGTGATAGAAGGACTACACCGCTACGACGGATTCACGCGGTCCAACCGCGCCGGCTCAGGGTTCCGTCACCACTATGTGGCGTCTCTCCTGTGGGCTTGCCCGTTCCCCAGCCGTCGCTGGAAAATATCATCCTAGCTGCCATCCATGGGCCACAAACCGCTGATAGTCGGACCGCGACAGGGCACACGAGTGGGGCCAGATTGAGCACTCCCCACGCCTCTGCGACGCTTGAACTACCTGGTTGGCGCAGGTTGCAGGCCATACAGCGCCCGGTCCCCCTGCTTCAAAGCCTGCGCACCCTGGTGGGGTCAACCCAAGCCCTTGCGGGCTCCCAGTTCTCCTTGTGCGCAGCCGGTCTTTCCACCGACAACGAGTTACGGCTACCAACGGCCTTCGGGCTGGGCAGATTCGGGGGGCGAGTAAAGAGGGGGCTTGCGGCTCCGTCCAGGCTTGTTAGAGTGGC
Organism: Stenotrophomonas sp. 86428_Sma; assembly: GCF_056481585.1. Taxonomy (NCBI): domain Bacteria; kingdom Pseudomonadati; phylum Pseudomonadota; class Gammaproteobacteria; order Lysobacterales; family Lysobacteraceae; genus Stenotrophomonas; species Stenotrophomonas sp. 86428_Sma. The sequence continues at coordinate 1,929,056 of NZ_CM151156.1, read as the reverse complement.
CTCAAGGGGCCTTGCCTGGGCATGTCGTAGCTGATTCCTACATTTGCTCGCCTCCGAGTCTGCTAACTCGGGGGCCGTGGATTCAAAATAAGATGCCCTCGGCTTTTGTCAAGCCGGGGGCTTCTTTTCTAAGCTAACTCGCACTTATCAGGAAACCTTTCCCACTCGCAACATGGCGTTCAGCGCCTCCTTAATGGCATTTTCTGTAACGGCCACTTGCTCAAATGCAGCGGCCGCCAGCCTCAGCCTGCCCTGAGCATCTACATCGTCATTTGACTCAACTTGTAACTTCCACAGTCGATGCAAATATCCAATCTGAGCGAATGCCTTGGCAACAAGCGAGGCTGAAATAGAATCGAACAGATCTGCCTTATCAATAAACTGACTTGGAAGGTCAAGCGTTACTCGCAATGCCTTTGCCTGAATCTGCTCCCTTCCCTCGACGGGTGTATCCAACAACTCTCGAGCGCTTGCCTCCCCACCAAACCTTGCGACTAGTGATTCCCTAAAGCGTGCAATCTCTACTTCAGCTTCCATGAATGGCTTGGTCATAATCTGAGCCAGCAGCCTACGGCTTGCCGCTCTTTCTTTGCGACGCCGCAAGGTATCGTGAACCCATATCCAAAGTGCGATGCCTGCCGCAATAGCGGTCCAATCGATTTTGTAATCGGTGCAAATCCACATGCGCCTTCGCCTGAAGTTCATTTTGGTAAAGGATGAGGCTAACCCTCCTCACCGGGCAAGGGTTTTAGGCCGGCCCTGGCCGCTTGCTGAAGGTAGCAGGCTGTCGGGATGCAGTGGGAGACTCCGGCAGCGGCTTAAGCGTGGGTGATGGCGAGATGTCGGCGGTGGGTTTGGCGGGCGGGAACTGGTGCGGGAACTGCGTCAAAAAATCCGCCGTTGCCAGCTCGAACGCCACGCCGGCCTTGTCTGTGGCTTCTTTGGTCTGTTCGCGTAATGCGCGGGCCTGCTGTTCTTGCCGCCTGGCCTGCTGTCTCTTTTCTTGCATCGCCTGCGCGGCCCGGTCCTTCACGGTGGGCCGTCCCACCTTGCGCAGCAACATGGAGCGGAGATCCGTGGGCACTGGGAACGTGTTGGCGTCAGCCACCGCCCTGCGGCGGGCCAGCCTGGCGTCCTCCCTGGCTTGTTTGGCATCCTCATGCGCCTGGCGCTTTTCGGCCAAGTCGTCACGCCGTTGGAGGAGCGTGCGAGAGACAGAACGCTGCTCAGGCGTGGCATTGCTGGACTGAAGGGCCCGGCGCGCCACCTTGAACATCATCTCGATCATCTCGTCCAAACTTTTTGCCACCTGCTCGCCTGCCATGAGTTCCGCCTGTCTGTTGGGTGTGGTTTTGCGTGAAGCGCGCTCGATGCCTGCCGCCCCCTTTCCCTGCTGACCGCCCCCAACGGGGGCCGGCCGGGGCATGGATGCTCCGGCTTTGTGCGCAGCGGGACGCTGTGCACGCGCCTGGACGGCGGCCCCTGGCTTGGGCGTCAGGAGTTGGACTGGAATGCGGAGCACCGCCGGACGAGGGTCGTGATGTCGCGGTGCATCTGTCCGCAAAACACGACTAAATCCGGCCCCTTCGGCGGCTGGTCGTCCGCCACCGGCCAGCCCAGGGTTAAGGTTGTGGAGTGGGCGCAGCGCAGGCATGCGCTCGTTGCCAACTCCGGGTTTTCTGACTCGGAGAGCATCAACGCTATCTCGCGTGAGAGCGGGGGCGCGTCGGCGCTGGGAATTGGTGGTAGTTCGGTCATGGCGTGGGGCCTCGGTGGGGGATGGCTGGGCAGCAGCGCGCAAGCGCACCGCCGATTCTTTGCGGCGTTCCAGAAGCGCTTGTGCGTGCAGGGCTTGCTCGTCCACATGGGCCAAGCGCCCCTCGGCTGCGGCTTGGGCTCTCAATGCCTCGAAGCGCTCGGCGTGGGCGATGACGCGGCTGTCGGCCGCTCGGCGGACCCGGTCGTTTCGCTTGGCGCGCGGCAACCGTTCGCCACGGCGGCGGGCTTGGGTGACCGCTTTGCCTTCGTGCTTAGTGGCCGGGCGGTCCAACTGGGCCGCTTTGGCGAAGTCATCGTTTTGGACGGCCGCGGCCTGCTGGCTCAACAACGAACGATGGTCCACGCGTGCAGCCATGCCTTCGCTGGCCAGCATGCGGTTGACGGCCGTGGCCCAGAACTCGCGTTCCCTTTCGGCCAGTGTGGGTTGCTTGGCTCGCTTGCACGCAATCGGGTCCAGCGCCACAGCCTTCTTCCCCAAGCTTCCGTCTGGGTTGACGCTGCACGCGCTGAGCAAAATATGGGCGTGGTGGTTGCGCCCGTCCCCGCCCTTGCTCGGCTCGTGGATGGCCACGTCAGCGGCCACGCCGTAGCGCTCGGCCAAATGGCGGGCAAAGCCATGCGCCAGTTCTTGGCGCTTTTCGGCCGAAAGTTCGGCGGGAAGCGCCACCTCCACCTCGCGGCACGTGATGGCGTCTCCACGCTTGTGGTGGGCCTCGACCCGATTCCAAAACTCGGCCCGGTCGGCGGTCTGTTCGCCTGGAAGGCAGAGCGCCGAAAACGCGACGCCTTGGCGGCGCGTGTAGTCGTGGACCGTCCCGGTCAATGCATCTTCAATCCGCACCCCTGCACGATAGGCAGCGCCAGCGGTGGACGAGTGTCCTCCCGAGCGCGAGTAAGCCTTAGCAGTGAGGTGGTAAATCGCCAATCCAGTCTCCGAGCGCAGCCCCTTGGGGGGCGAGCAATGGGGGGCTGGCGTGCGAAGCGCGCCGGGGTGTCGGGGGCGAAGCCCCTGACCGCACGTAATCCCGAAGGGATTACTCTAAGTGCGCTCTTGTTGTTTTCTTTGGGCGCTTCGCACCCGCATCAAACTAAAGAGAACCGGGGCTGCTCGCTGCGCTCGCTGGCCCCCTGAATCAGAGTTACATGCACAACGGAACTGTCAACTTTTTAGCCAAAGTCAAAAGCGGCGCTCGCTGCTCGCTCGCGCCAGAAAATGGGCATTGCCCCCTTGCGCTCCGCGCCGAATCTGCTTGCATGGTTTATCAGGACTTAATGCAGGCGTGCCGTGGCAGATATTGAAAAGCAAAAACTAAAACTGGCGAAGATGCTGGAAGCCGCGGCGAAGGAGCAAGCAAAGCTCTTGGTCGCTGAGAAGCAAGAGAAAGAGCGGCAAGCCCGCCAGGCCGCGCGTGACAAAGCCAAGGAGCGCGCCAAACTGTTCCGCTCGGCCGATGCGCACCGCAAGATTGGGTTGGGCGGACTGGTCATCGCCGCCGGTGCAGACGGCTGGGATGAGGCAGAGATTGTGGGTGCCCTTTTGATCATCGCCGGCCAACTCGAGCGCGAACCACAAAGGCGGGACGCACTGCGCGAGCGCGGCATCAAACACCTCGAAGCTCGTGCGGCCGCACGAGAGGCGGCCCGGTCATGAGCGACGATAAGAGACCCACGGACCCGCTGCTTGAACAGCAGAGGGAAGCCCTGCGCGTTCACTTCCTGGGCTCGCTGGGCGACTTGCTCGACGCGCGTCGCAAGCGCAAGGCGGAGTGCCCGACGCTTCCGCCAAGCGCTCCGCGTGGCCAGAAGCCGGGCGGCTATACGCTGGTGGAGGTGTTGTTGGTGCTGGCCGCAATGTCGGCCATGGCGGCCGCCGGCTGGCTGCTGTTCGGTCCCACATCGGTGGCCGCCGACGTGAAGCAAACACAAATGGACTTCAGCGAAACCGCAACGGCCATCGACCGCTCGCTAGGAATCGTAGGCGGCTTCTCTGGGCTGTCCACGTCCCTCGTGCGAACCGATGGCCTGGCCGCGCAGCGGCTGCGGCACAGCGATGGCCTCCGCAATGCATGGGGCGGCTCGGTGTCGTTCTTGCCGAACACCGTCAAGCACGGCAACGACTCGTTTTTAGTCGAAACCCGCGACGTGCCCAAGGCGGCATGCGCCAAGCTGGTTGCCGCGATGGCCGGTGACCCGGCCGTTGCCGATGCGCAGGTCAATGGCGAGAGCGTCTATGTGAACAACAAATACGACCCGGCCAGCGCCGCCGTTGCGTGCGAGCAGCACGGCGGGGACCGCCTGGGCTTCGTGTATTTCTCCGGTCTGGCGTCCGGCTCGTCGGTTGCGGTGTCGTCCATCGCGCTGCCTACGGCTCCGCCATCGGTGAACCCGACCAACCCAGCCACGCCAGTCGCCCCGGTCAATGGAGCCCCCAGCGTGGGCGATGCTGTGCCTGGAACGCCTGGCGTGGTGACGCCTGGCACGCCCTCAGCACCACCCCCGGCCGTGCCTACGGCCCCGCCAGCACCAGCGACACCGACGACCCCGCCGCCAACGCCGGGAGTTTTACCTCCGAGCACGCCGAAGGTTTTGCCGGTCTGCACGGTGCCGCCGACGCAATCTCAAAACGTGGGTTGCCCAGCTGGCCAAGTGGGCGAGCACTGGCAGCAACGAGAGGGCTATTGCGGCGAGGTGGGCGGGCCTTACGAGGCCTGGGCCACGGGGACCTATGGACCGTGGACGACTGTTTCCAGCACATGCGCGCCCGCGTGCGTGGCTCCGTCGCCTACCTCCGTGGCCATCTCCCGCGACGCGCCGGCCGAACGCCAAAACGTCGGTTGCCCGGCTGGCCAGGTGGGCGAGCACTGGCAGCAGCGCAGCCGCGTCGAGAACGGCACGCGCACCACGTCCTGGGTGTGCCCGGCCGCCACCGGCTCGCCGGTGTCGAGCACGTCGGATAGCTGGAGCGGCACCTACACGGCTACCAGCGGGTGGGGGACTACATCCAACAACTGCGCCACGCAGGGGCTGGTGGTTACCTCGGGATTCGTCAATCTGTCTGTGGCCAATGCCTACGGAACCGTGGGCAACCGCACGTTGACCGAAGCCACGAGCTGGACTTACCTGGCGGGCCAGAGTTCCGAGTGGTCCAGCAGTTGGGGACCAGTGCGGGGCAATGGACAGATAGAAATCACGTTCAATGGCATCACTGCAACCATCACTGGCGGTGGGAGCAGCAGCAACACCGCACGTCCGGGAAGCCCGACGTCATTCACGGCTAGCAACCAGGTTCTCAGCTTCAACGGTAAGCGCGTGGAGTTTGAGTTTCGTGGCAACGCCTCCACTGACAACGGCTCCGTCATACGCGGCAGCGTTGCGTTTTACTACCGCGTTCTGCCCTGACGTAGCATCAGAAAGCCCCGCATTGCGGGGCTTCCTCTTGGCTTCATTTCGGTTTATTTGGGTTCCGCCAACTCCCCCGGCGTAACAACGAAGTGGCCCAGGTTTCTTTCGGTCCCTTTGCCCTCCTGGTAGAGCAACTGACCTTCTGCCACCAGGTAGCCCGGGCCGGCGGCATAATCGCCGCTTGAGAAGTAGGCGCCGCCCACACGCTCAGAACGCCCACGCTTCACCATTCGGCCCGACGACAGCGGATTTTCCGCGTAGAAGGACACGTCTGCGGCGGTCGGCAGCACTGAACGGGTGTGGGGATGAGAGTGGATAGAGACGTTCAGGGCGTGCATGCCGTCGGGCACGTTGGACCGCGACATGGAACAGGTCATCGCCCCTTTCGTCGTGCCCAAGCGGATGCCAAACCGCTCTGCATCCGCAGACTGGGCGACCATGCCGCAAACCTCGTGGCCGCTTTCACGGGTGTGCTGGTCCAGGACCGGGGCAATGCGCAGCATGAAATCGCTCAGGCCCTCCCCGGGCTCGCTTACCAGTTCCGCCAGGTGCAGCCCCTTCCAACCCTGCTCCGTTCCGGTGGGCGGAATCGAACCGCCCTGCGCCCAGGCCGGAACGCCGGCCAACAAAGCCATCACCGCCAAAAGTTTCCACAGCATGCCGTCCTCTTTCGAGAACGGCCGCCCACGAGCCCCTTACCGTGCCTGCATGCTACGATTGGGTATCGTTTGAGGTATCGTTTTGAGGGAGCGGGCCCGGCAACTTTTCCTTGCAGTTCAACTGCTTAGAAAGAGGTGCTGGGACGATCCGCCCACCTCCACCAATACCGGGTCCGCAAGGGTCCACGAAAAGCCGGAATCCCTCGTCAAATAAGGGGTTCCGGCTTTTTCGTTTTCCACCCTTGTCCATGCCGTTCCGTTGCAGGCTATGAGACGGTGGGGGTATATCTAGGGGTATCGCACCGCCCACGAAAAGCCGATACCCCCATGCCCCTGACCGACGTCGCGATCCGCCGCGCGAAGCCACCGGCAATGGCCTCCGGCGAGCAGGCACGCGCCAGCTGCGTGGGCTGATACTTGATGACTACGTTCACTGCTGATCCTCTGCGTAGTTGCCGCCGCTGATCACTGCCGAGCCCACGAACATTCCCTTGGTGTCGTGGCCGCCATAGGCGACAGACACAGGGTTGCCCTGCGCCTGCGTGTTGACGGCGCCGTTCATGCTGTAGTTCGGGGTGTTCTCGGCACTGTCTTTGGCGCCAAGCCCTGTCGGCTGTGGTGCGAGCATCTGGGAAACGCCGCCCAGCACCATGACGCCGCCCTGGAAGACGAGCTGGTAGTTCTGGGTCCAGACGCCGACCACGATGAGCACGATGCCGAGAATTGTCTGCAGGACGCCTCCGCGCTTCGAACCCACCAGCACCGGAGCGATCCGAATGTCGTCAGCGCCGGGCGGATCGTGCAGCTGTTCCTTGGTCAGGTTCTGCCGCCCGACGAACACGGCGAACTCCATGCCCTTGGCCTTGGCGCCCATGAGGTACTGCTGGAAGCCCGGCAGCAGCACGCACAGAGCGCGCACGGCCTCAGCGGGGTTACTGACGGCCAGGCGGAACTTGCGGCCGAAGCGAGCACCCAGCAAGCCGTATAGGCGGATGGTGCGCAGGCGCTCAGCCATGACGGGCCCCCTTGTGCCGGACGATGTAGCGAGTGCGCTCGGCCCACATGCCGCCGTAGACCACCTTCTCCGACAGGCGGCCGTGCATGTGGTGCAGCATCTGGCCGTCGCCCAGGTAGACGCCGGCGTGGTTCGGCACCGGCGAGCGGATCTGCATCAGCACCATATCCCCGCGCTGTGGCTCGCCATCGATCAGCTCGAAGCCTTCGGCGCGCAGCCGGTCCAGGCTGTAGAGGTCCTGGCCCTTCTCCCACCAGTCGTCCTCGCGCTCGTACTGGCTGAGCTGGATGCCCAGCTTGCGGGCGTAGAAGTCCCGCACCAGGGTGTAGCAGTCCAGCACCCCGTGGGCGAACTGGCGGCCAACCAGCGGCGCCTCGTAGCCACAGGGCTCGATAGTCTGCAGGTCGCCACACTCCGGCTCTGCGCCGGTGCACTGGCCCACGCTCACGATGTGCCACGGCAGGCCGCTGGCCTCGCACATGACCCGATCAGCGTCGGAGGCAGCCGCAGAGGCGTTCGGGTGGCTGTGCACGACGGCCAGCACCTCGCCCTGGTCCTCCGCGTCGGCGTAGTCCTCAGCCGGCAACCGGAAGTGCTCGCTGGGGGTGGTGGCCACGTTGCGGCAGGAAATGTAGGTCTCGCCATCGGCGCCGGCCACGATCAGGCCGCAGCACTCGCGCGGGTAGCCGTTGAATAGCTGGCCGCCAACGATCACGTCATAGCCACGGTCCTTAGTCGGCTGCTTGCCGTTGTCCGTACCTTCGGACCAGGCCAGCATGTCGAGAAAGGCCACGACGTTCACGCCGCCAGCTTGTTGTGCCGTGATCTGCGCCATGGCGACTTCTCCTGCATAGGTGCCCGCCCCGCAACCGGCTGGTGCGCGAGGATGTGGTTTGTCCGGGGGGCGCGGGCTTAGAGGGCCGATCACCACCGCTGCCTAGGCACTGCCCGGCCTCCAAGGGCCGTGCGCAGACCGCCCGCCTGCGTTGACGCCAGCCCCAATCGCCTCACGGCGAGCGGAGGGGGATTCGGCGCGGTGGTTGATCGGTTTTTGGGTCCTGGAAACGCAAAAGCCCCAGCGCAGGGCCGGGGCTTCAGGGACAATTCTTGACAGTTGCAGAATCAAACCATTCGATAACGTAACTGTCAAGAAAAGATCGCCTAACCGTTTCTGATCCTCTCCAGCAAGTGCCACGGGTTGAACCCGGCGCCCAACACGGTCTTGCAGGCCGGGCAGCTATAGGTGACACCTCCGAGATAGTTCTTCGGATCCAACGGAACGTTCTCCGTCTCGAGTCTCTCGACAGGTTTTGAGCATTTCGGACAATACCCGGCCATGGCTGTTCCTCCTTGTAGTGGCCAGATGCTAAGCCGCAATGCTGCCGCGAAGCCAGTCCGTCGCTTTCGCCAACTCGTATCGATACTGCCTCAGCGTGAGCACGCCGCCATATTGCTCGGCCACCATTCGCGCCTTTACTGCCTGGCTGGCCGGCACGGTGAACTCGGTCCGGACGATCAGGGCGCGCACCGGATACTGCCGCTCCATCGATGCCAGCGCCCGGTCGATCCAACGCAGCTCATCCGGAACGCCGACATCGACCGCGATCTCTGGGTTGTCGTGAGGGTGATCCGCGTCGTTGGACGCGCGAATCGGATCTGCTGCCCACATAGGCACCATGCGCAGGCCCTTCACCCCTGCGGCGGCAGCCAGAAGCCGACGCCGGTCGGCGCCGTCGCGACCGACCAGATTTTAGACCGCCCGCTCCCGCGTCATCGGGGCATGGTCCCGCACCTTGTCCAGGACGTGCACGCTCCTGTCGGCACGGCTCAGCGCAAATCGATTCACCTGGGCGTGCCCCCAGCGGCGCAGATCTTCGGTCAGCGGATCATTGTTGCGCATCGCGCATGCCCTCCAGTACGGCGTCATCGAATCGGAAAACCGGTAGCTTTCTGTCGGTGTCGCAGGTGCCGGTCCGGTCGGGCCAGCCCTTGCAGTGGAAGCCAGCGGGGCCGAGGGTGCGGAACTGGCAGACCGAGCATCGGCCGTGCTTCTGCACGTAGGACCGGTACCGCTTCTGCATGCGCAGCTCGGCGCCGGTCATGCGGCGGCCTGGCCCATGGCCAGCTGGTGCTCGGCCCACAGGGCGATCAGCAGCGCGTCGGCCCGGCCGTTGTCCTTCTTCCGCTGCAACAGAAATGCGGCGGACGGAAAGCGCTGGATGGCTAGTAGGCGAGCCGCATCCTTGTCCTGGCCGGTCAGACCGAACCGGCGCTTCCAGCTGGCAGGCTCCGCACGCATGTAGGGAATACCCAGCAGCTGGAATGCGGCCTTGGCCTTTCCGTAGTGGTCGCCAAAGTTGAAGGACGACTGAGGACCTGCCCGCCGCTCTTCTTTGCCGTCGGCGCCCCGCTTCGGCGGCATGGCACGCACCCGCTCGATCACCCCGGACACGGCTGCACCCGGGTTCATGTCTTTCGCAGCACGGATGAACACCGCGATGGCCCTGGCGTCGACCTCCTCGTTCTCGCCGACGGTCAGCAGCGGCATGTCGATCACCGGACCTGGCGCGCCGTCGACCAACGCCGCGATGGCGCCGATTCGGCCGGGGTCGATTCTGATAATCAGGCGGCTAGTCGCCATGAGGTCTTCTCCAGGTGCTGTTCGATCAGGGTGTTCTGCAGGTCTAGCAGGTAGTCGTCGGTGCCGATCTCTTGCCGGAACCGTCGCGGTTCGCGGGCGTAGCTGGGGCCATACCGATCGGCGCAGGCGGAGTGGCTGAGGCCCGCCATCGGCTCACCGACGTGGTGCGAAGGGCACAGGCCGATGGTGAGGTCGTGGCCGCGCCGGGGCTGGCCGTGCTTGCCGCCGACTAGCAGGTGGTGCACCTGGCAGGGCATGAAGCCGTGGCCAAGGGCCTCGCAGACGATGCAGCCAATCTCGGTGATGGCATCCATCCGCTGTTGCTGGGCAACCGTCGGGTTGCCGGTTGAGCGTCCTCGCCTCATGCTGGCACCTCAGTTCTCGAGGAATGCACATGGACGCGCGGTACTGTCTTTTGCCCTCCGACTGGCCATGCCTTGGCCAGTCCGAATGGGCCGCTTGGATTCAGGTCATTGGCGCAATGGTCGCGCTCTTCTTGGCAATCTATGTGCCAATCAGAATGCGCAGGATCGACGATCTTGATCGGCGACGCAGTGCTGTTGGCTGTTTGCAACAACTGGACCGCATTGCCACCTACTATGCAACCGTGATCGACCAGCTCGAGAACGTCCTTGGCACTCCATTTGTCGACCTCACAGCAGCGCTCACTGCCGCTCGCGCACACCTGCAAAACCCCGACACACCGCCAGAAACGCTGCCTACTATAGGCCACGCAGTAGATGCGACCGAAAAGATGATGAAAGACTGGACGCGCGCAGCCAGCGACAGCGTCTACCGTCAGAACAAGTTCACAGTGCAGCAGGCCCGCGAGCATCACACGCGAATCCAAACCCACTGCCTTGCGCTCCAAGTTGCCTTGGACCGCTGGCGCCGCAAGCACTGGCTCTCTCTGGCTTTTACGTAGGATCACGCCACCCTCCGGTTCTGCCCAGCCATCCTCCAGAACTCGGCGCGTACGTCGTCGAGCCTCACGCTGGTGTGATGACAGACGAGGCGCCCGACATCCTTGATCGCCGCCAGCCTGGCCTGCTGCGCACGAGTTTCCTTGCCGGTTGAGCGCCCAAGCTTCATGCTTATCCCAATTACAATGGAGGACTGCATGGACTGCGAATGGATTGGATGGTGTGCGCTGAAGCCGGAGGCTCAGGCAGCTTGGATTCAAGCAGTGGGTAGCATTCTCGCTATAGCTGTCGCACTTGGTGTACCTGCCTGGCAGAAACGCAAAGAGGTTAAGTCGAAGGAGGAGGATCAGCGACAACGCGCTATCAACACAGCCGGAGCATTGCAACCTTTCGTCGACGCATATCGACGGCGGGCACAGATGCTGAAAGAGTGCTTGGAAGAGAAGCAATCGGTTGACCAACTCAAGCGTATCTTTCCTATTGATGCATTCGATCTTGCGCCAACCGTCCAGCAGTTCCATCCGACATTCCATCTGATGGGAACTGCTGGTTCCGTAGCGAATATGTTCGTTTCCAGCCTGTTCTGGCTGCAACAAGCCATGCACGTAATCCAGAAGGAATCTCTTCGAGATGAAACTCGCCTTCAGATTCTGCAGGACTGCGAGAATACGATCGCGCTGGCTCAAGAGCTTGCCCCGCTTCTCATCGCGCTGTGTGGAAAAACCAATCGGTTGCCTGATCAGGATATGGAGAGTCACTAGGCTGCCTTCCCCCGCTGCCGGCCATTGACCATCCGCCAATAGTCCGCGCGCACGTCGTCCAGCATGACGTGCGCGTAGTGGTCACCGATCCAGGCGGTGATGCCCTTGAAGAAGTCGGCGAAGTCCTCCTCTTCCATCGAATCGAAGGCCAGGGACTGAGCCACCTTCACCGGAATGGTGCGGATCTCCGGCAGCACCGCCGCCAGCACTTTCCGCGCCCCGGCGCCCAGCACGGTCTCTGCGGCATCCAGCAGTGCTTTCACCACCGGGCTGGCGTCCATCTCCACAATCTCGCAGCAGACACCTGACTCCAGCTGCACATGCTTCAGCGCGACATGCGCGTCCAGGTCACGGAACGCCTCGACGTTGTCGACCAGCAGGTGACCGATGACATGGGCCAGGCGATGGAACGCGGCATTGCGCGAGGCCTTGATCTCCAGTCGGTACTCATGGCCGACGCGGTAGCCGCGGTCCTTGGCCAGCCTGCGATCGATGTCGTTGCTCGGGGCGAACGCGCCAATCTCCTCTCCCGTGGCCGGATCGACCAGGCGCAGGCAGAGGGCGTAGATGGGCCGGCTGGCCCGCTTCGCCCGGATCTTCCGCGTAGCTGCTGTCATCGCGGTCATGCATCGTCTCCTGCGGCAAGGTCGCGGCGGCTGCGACGGCGGCGGCCCGACCACCCGCCGCCGCTTCTTCCTGATCGGCCGCAGTGACGGCAAGCGCCTGTCCTGGCCGGAGTTCACGCACGATCGCGTGGGCGGTACCGACCTGCTGGGCAGCCGGCCGCGCTGGCGTGGCGCGCGCGAGGTCATCGACTGGACCATGACCGGCAAGAGCATCTTCACCCGCATGAAGCCGCTGAAGCCGCTGAAGCCGAACACCCTGCGGCGGATCTTCGCCGGCGCGGTGAAGTACAGCTGGCCCCGGCCCTACATCGATGCCGTGCAGGCCCTGCTCAACGGCCAGGCCCCGCGGCTGGTGTTCAGCCGCGCTGAGGCAGCGGCCTTGGGCCTGATCAGCGCGGCCCCGATGCTGGTTCACCTGCGCGGCACCAGCGAGCAGCACCTGCAGGCCACGGCGAAGTCCGCCGACGAGCCGCTGCCCACGCTAACCGCCGGCGGCAGCCACGTTGGGCTGGTGCTGGCGACCAGCAGCGGCGGTGCAGCGCGCGACTTGGACCAGCCGCTTCCCACCATCACCACCGGCGGCGCGGGCGCCGAGCGCCCCGGCTGCGCACGGCCGCAGCTGGTGGAACCGATCATCGTGCCCACGTCGAACTCCAGCAGCGCCGGCGTGCCGCGCTCTGCCGCTGAGCCGATCCGGACGGTGACCACCGCTAGGGGCGGTGATTAAGCGCTGGCCGTGCCGCTGGTGGCCCCGTATTACGGCGGTGGCTCAGGCCTGACCGCGTCGTCGGTAGGCGAGCCGGTACCGTCCGTGACTACCAGGGCTCGCTTCGGCCTGGCCGAGCCAGTGCTGATGCGCGCCGGGCACGGTGACAGCGACGGCCGCAATCCCGTGAGCCGCGTGCTGGACGCTGACGCGCCGATGCCGGCGCTGACCGGATCCAACGAGATGGCGCTGGCCGAATCCATCGTCATGCGCGGCAATGTCGGCACCGGCCGGACGGGCGATATGCGGCCGGCCAGCGAGCCCATGCCCACCATCACCTGCTCCGAATCCCTGGCTCTAGCTGAGCCGTTCACCATGCCGGTCACCCACCACGGCGGCGAGCGCGTGCGCGGCATCGATGAGCCGCTGCCGACCATCACCTGCGCCAACCGGGGCGAGCTCGGCCTGGCTGCCGCTGCAGCAGATGTCGCCGACGAGGTCCGCATCGACATCAACTACCGGATGCTCCACTGGCGCGAGCTGGCACGGGCCACGTCGTTCGATGACGAGGGCGAGGTGTACGACTTCGCAGGAAACGCCACCGAGATCACCAAGCAGATCGGCAACGTGGTCCCGAACCGCACCGCCAAGGCGCTGGCCCTTGGCCTGATGAGGGACGCGGCATGAGCACGGGACTAGTTGTCTATCAAGGACGTCGCCAGGCGCAGACCGGCCTGCAGCGCCTGGTCGAGTGTGTCGTGCTCCCCGCAGTCGGGGGTTTCAATATCCGGGAGATCACCGGCTTGCACCAGGTGCACAAATGCCTTCCCGCCGGTCGGCTGCCAGGCCTCGACGTAGATATCTTGGCCGTAGTAGCTGGTGCTCAACGAATCAATCTGGATCTCTGGCTTCATAACGCGCTCCTTGCTGGTCGGGCGATGCTCGCCGGAAGCCGTCCGTTGGTCAATGGCAGCCAGCGCAAGCTCCAGTTCATGAGGGCTGCCGTATGAGCCGCCGTCAGCACGCCCACAACGGCATGGCCGCCGGTGGCCGGCCCATCCGCATCCCCCGCTCGGTCGACAGCGTGCGCGCGCACCTGAAGCGCCACCTGGTGGAAGAAGGCAAGCGCATGCAGGACCTGGCCGACGCCTGGGGCTGCTCGAAGCACAACGTCTACGACCTCTTCTACCGAGACCGGCCCATCTCCCCAAACCACATCGAGCTCGCCGCGAAGCTGCTCGGCCTGGACGAGTTCGACACCAACGAGCTGCGCCTGCTCGGTGCCCGCGAGGCCGGCTGGCAGATCGACCCCAACTTCATTCTGGAGACGCACGCATGAACACCACGATGGCAGACGGCGCCAGCGAGCGCCTGGACGCACAGATTGCCGACGCCCTGTTCGGGCAGCCGGGCATGAGCAAGATGGACGTGGCAAACCGGCTGCGGCAGCTGCGGGGCGACGGCGACGCGCTGCTGGGTTCCGCAGCCTATCCGGCCGCATGGATGTGGCCGCACCCCGAGGACGGCAGCGTGCGCTTCACCGCTGACGGCGATGTGGCTACCGAGGCGGCGAGCACGGGCCGCGCTGTGTCGGCGCTGTACCGCGTGCCGGTGCAGGAAGACGCCCAGCCATCCCCGGTCGATCACGGGGATGCGCTGGATCTCGACCGCGTGCTGTCGCTGGCGGACGTGCACGCCGAGGAAAGTCGAGAAGATGGCACGCGATTGCTTGATCGCGGCGGGCTGCTGGCGTTCGCTCAGGACGTAGCCGCCCCCCTCGCCGCCTACCAGTCAGCGCATGGTGAGCCGAATACCGCGCGGAATCGACTCACGGCTGGGGTCGCCGGATCGGTCACCCGCCCGTGGGAGTTCCGAGATGCCCCGCTGTGGGCACAGGACGCCGCCGACTGTTCGTCGCACCCAGACCACAAGGCCTACAGGTTCGCGTTCACCGAGCTGCTGGGCATGATCGACATCAGGGCGGTGGCCTGATGAGCCAGATCATCATCTTCCCGGGCGGGCAACTGACCGCTGCAGACCGCAAGCGCATGGCCGTGGCCTTGGCCGTGGCCTTGGCCGTTGCCGTGGCCGGAATCGTGGCCGTCAAGGCCGACGACCCGGAGAATCGTTATGAAACCAGACTACTTCACTCTGGCCTTGGCCACCGCCTGCAGGACCTTGGCGTAGCTGTTCCAGGCAGCGTCAGTGTCCGCAATCGTGTCGCCGTCTTTGTAGAAGTAGAGAATTCCCGGGTCCTCGGGCTGATCCTCGATCTCGTAGACAGCCAGCTTTTTCAAAGCAGCGACGCTTCGATGGTCCAATGCCACTCGATCAGGGTGACTGTCGTAGTCAACCCAAATTTCCTTGCCGACAGTGCCGAGCGGCTTGTAGTTGCGATTGAGCAAAAGCCATTTCCCGTCAGAGGTTTTCTGAATGCAATACGGCAAATGGGTGTGGGCCAGGTGTCCAATAGGCATGAGTCGCTCCCTTCGTTGAAGGCTGATTGTTGCACAAGCTCAGCATCTACAGACCAGCCCCCAATGCTCGCCCTCACCCTCGCCGGCTGGCTTCAAACGTTACGTTTCATCGACTTATACACACGCCGCTTCCGCGGCACCAAACTGGCCGCCGCCGGCGCGCCGAAGGAGGAAGCATGAACGAGAGCACCGCAGTCCCCCCCAGCCGCCTCCTGCGTCGCGCCGAGGTTCTGGCCCGCGTCGGCATGGCCAAGTCGACCCTGTATTTGCGCATTTCCGGTGGGAAGTTCCCGAAACCGGTCCATCTGGGCAGCTCCGTTCGCTGGGTCGAATCGGAGATCGATTCCTGGATTCAGGACCAGATGGAGCAGCGCGACCAGGGGGGCGAAACCGGGGGTATGAGCGGGGGTATCGCCGACGCGGCGTAGGGCCAGACCATCGCAGCGCAAGGGCCTGCGCCACAACTACGGTAGAGCCCACCTCCACCAACGAACGGTTCGTCAAGGACCGGAGAAGCCCGGAAATTCCACCAGCGTGGGTTTCCGGGCTTTTTTATTGGCTGCTCTACGCCGCTGCGAAGTTCGACGCCCCGGCGCAATCGCGGTCCGATGCCGTCAAGCAATGTCGGCAACCGCCATCTTCTCTCGCTTTCGACATCACTAAACCACTTCAGAAATTTCCCACCCTCTCCTTGGGGGGGATGTGTCCGCGAAGCCGTTCGTCCTTGGTCGCCATCAAAAGGAGACCACGGGACACCTGCACCCTTCACATCCAAGCCGAGCCCGAAGGGCACGGCCTGTTCGACACATCTTCCACAAAGGAACTGTATCCATGCGTACGTCGCTTCGGGTTTCCCTTGCCAGCGCCATCACCCTGGTCCTGGCCAGCGCCCCCGCCTTCGCCCAACCCACCGAACGGGTATGGACGCGAGGCATGGCCAGCAACGAGCAGTACAGCAGTTTCATCGTCAAGTACCGGGACGGCAGCAGCAAGCGCGTCTCCGCCACCACCGCGCAGGATGCGCTGAAGAAGCGCCTCGGCGTCCAGCAGCGCAGCAAGCGTTCGATCGGCAACGCACCGCCAGCAGCCGCGTCCGTAACCCATCAACGCCGCATGGGCGGCGGGGCCGACGTGGTCACCACGGACAAGCCACTGGACCTCCCGGAAGCGCAGATCCTGATGCAGCGCATCGCCGACGATCCGGATGTGGAGTACGTGCAGCCGAACTACATGATGAGCGCATTCGCCACACCGAACGACCCACGCTACGGCGAGCAGTGGCACTACAGCAATCCGACCAGTGGTGCGCGCCTGCCCGGCGCGTGGGATCGCTCCACTGGCCAGGGCGTGGTGGTGGCTGTGGTCGATTCGGGCTACCTCAACAACAACGACCTGCAGGCCAACCTGCTGCCGGGCTACGACATGATCTCGTCGACCCGTCCGTTCAGTGATTGGCAGTGCATCATCGGCGGAATGAATCCCGGCTGTGGCGGATCCGACGATGGCGATGGACGCGACGCCGATGCCTTCGATGCCTCGGGCATCGCACACGGCACCCACGTCGCCGGAACGGTCGCTGCGGTGACCAACAACCAGATCGGCGTGGCCGGCGTGGCCTACAACGCGAAGGTCGTGCCGGTACGCGTACTCGGCAACCAGGGCAATGGCGGTTCCGCCGACATCATCGATGGCATGCTCTGGAGTGCCGGTATCAACGTGCCCAACGTCCCGGCCAATGCGAACCCGGCCGAAGTCATCAATCTCAGCCTGGGCGGCCGCCGCGCCTGCTCGCCGGCCGAGCAGGATGCAATCGACGACATCACCGCGCAGGGCACGATCGTGGTGGTCGCCGCCGGCAACAGCAATCTGGATGTGTCCGAGTTTGCTCCGGCGAACTGCAAGGGCGTGATCGCGGTGGCTGCCAACGATCAGGGCGGGCGACGCGCGTTCTACTCCAACTATGGCGCAGGCATCCATATCACCGCACCCGGTGGTGAAACCTGGTCCTGCCGCGCGTCCGTCGGCGAGTTCCTGCCGCTGGCCACGCCGCCTAGCCAGGCAAACTGCGCCCCGACCCGTCAGCATCCGGCGCAGGGCATCCTGTCCACGGTGGGTAACAACGCCTTCGACTTCATGTCCGGCACTTCGATGGCGGCGCCTCACGTCGCTGGCATCGTCGCGCTGATGCAAGCGGTGGCGCCGGTGCCCAAGACCACCGACCAGGTCAAGGACATCCTGCGTCGCACTGCGCACCCGATCGCCGCAGCGAACTGCCCGGGTGGCTGCGGGCCAGGCATCATTGACGCGGCCGAAGCCGTGAAGGCAGCCAGCAACTGATGGCATGGCGCAGCGGCCCGGCAAGGTCGCTGCGCCCTCCTCCGTTCCTCAGTTCACGTCTGCCGGAAAGCGGCATCGCTTCACCAGCAGCATGCCCAGCATCGGCGCCAACGCGAAGGTGGCAAACAGCCACCGGGCCGCACGCGCGGTTCCCTCGGCCCCGCCCGGCTCGATCAGTCCCGCTGCATTGGCGACCATCCCGGCAAGCGCTGCCCCGGCCGCGGTGGCGAACAGCTGGATGGTGGTGATCGACGCACCGGCGCGCTCCTGTTCCTCCGGCGGTGCAGAGGTCAGAACACGTGTCAGCAGGTGAGGCCAAGCCAGACCCACGCCGATCCCGATGACGGCCAGCGCCACGCAGATCGGCACCATCTGCAACCACGTACCGCTGCCCGCAGCCGGCACCCGCAGCGCCAGCCCGATCATGCCCACCCACCCCAGCGCCGGGCCGATCATCAACGCCCGGTCAACGGCGCGCCCGCTGAAGCCGGAGCCGACCAACGACCCGAGCGTCCAACCGGCCGCCATCAGCGCCGCGAGGTAGCCCGCAGCAAGCGGTGATTGCTGATGCAGCACCTGCAGGAACAGTGGCACGAAGACCTCGCCGCTGGTGATCATCACCACCAGCAGCGACATCAGCCCATACAACGCGGCCAGCCGCGAGCGGAGCCGGAGAGCGCCGGAAGGAAGCAGCGTCTGCTTCGCGCGGGACTCGATCCTCACCAGCACCACTGCGAGGAACACGGCCATCACGATGCCAATGAAATTGTTGACTGCGCTCGAGGATGTACTGCCAAGGGAGACGCTGATGACGGCCAGGGTCAGCAGCAGGATCTGCAGCCACGGGACCGAGGACCTGGCCGCAGCTGAAGACGATGCCTCCCTCTGCGGAAGGACGTTCGACGCCAGCAGCGCGAACAACACGGCAACCGCGGTGACCGACCAGAATGCGGCCCGCCATACGCCCCATTCGGCGAAGACGCCGCCCACCGCAGGTCCGATCAACGTCGCCACGCCCCACATCCCCGAAACCAGGGCCATCGCGCGGGGCCAGAGCGGCTCTTCGAACGCGAGCCGGATCATGGCGTAGGCCAGTGCGAACAGGAAGCCGCCGCCGACACCCTGCACCAGTCGCCCCACCAGCATCATCGGCATCGAGGTCGCGAGCGCGCAGATCACGGCACCGGCTGCAAAGATGAGCGTCGCCAGTGCATAGCTTCCACGAGGCCCGGCACGTTCAAGCAGCTTGATCGACAGTGCCGACCCCAGGATGGACGCGACCACGAAGAGCGTGGTGTTCCATGCGTAGAGATCCAGGCCACCGATGTCCTCCACCACGGTTGGCAACATGGTGGTGGCGATGTAGACGTTGACCGCATGCAGTGCGACCCCGCCCGCCAGGGCAAGTGAGCGCACTGCATTGCGGCCGGACAGGAGATCGCCCCAGCGGGTGCCGGGGACGGCGATGCCTTGCTGTTCCATTTTCGTTCAAACCTATGATTCATGACCTGCAGCCCAGGGTTCACATGCAGGAAAAAGGGAACTGCCTTATAAAACCTCATGTATTGATGAGGTCAAGGAATCCCGGCCATGAAGATCGATGTCAGCGTTCCGCTTTCCGTGGGCGAAGTCGCGCGTCGCAGCGGGGTCAGCATTGCCACCGTCCACTTCTATGAAGCCAAGGGACTGATCCATGGCTGGCGCAACAACGGCAACCAGCGCCGCTACCGCCGCGACGTGCTGCGACGCATTGCCGTGATCAAGGTCGCACAGCGGGCAGGCGTTCCCTTGGCCACGATCAAGATCGCGCTGGATGATCTTCCAGCCGAACGGGCGCCCAGTTCGAAGGACTGGGCAAGGCTGTCCAGCAACTGGCGCGACATGCTGAACGAGCGCATCCGCAGCCTGGTCCAGCTGCGCGACCAGCTCGACGGATGCATCGGCTGTGGTTGCCTGTCACTGAAGGACTGTCCGTTGCGAAACCCTGGCGACCAGTTGTCACAACGCGGCGACGGCGCCGTCTTGCTTGAATCGGACGACGGCGACCGGGGCGTGCCATGATCCGTTGCTGCACGCGGCACTGACTGGAACATCGCACAATGAGGCGGCATCCTCCGTCCGCGTTGCTGCCCACTACCTACAGAAGGACCTGCGATGAGAACCGTGATCATCACCTCTGCCCTGCTCCTGGCTGCTTTTGCCGCAGCCCCGGCTGCGCACGCGGCTGCACCCGCCATCGCGCCGCCCGGCACCGCAACACTCGAAGCCCTGCTGGCCTGCAAGGCAGGCTCGACCTTCAGCGAAGCCGAGGCCATCGATGCCCTGCAGGCAGCCGGCCTGGCCAGAAAGCCTGGCGGCACGTTCGAGCCGGAAACCACGCCGGTCGCCCTGTTCGGCGGTACCGTCACCCATGCCGACGTGAATGTCGCCGAGGGCGAGAAGAGCATCTTCGTCTACTTGAACGGTGTCGACCCCAAGCGCCTGGCCAAGACCTGGTCGGTGACCACGGTCAACGAATACGCCAACACCGAAGCACCGTCCTACGTGAAGCGCATCGACAAGCACCACACCCTGCACGTGATTGCCGGTGACGATTACGAAGGTTATTCCGCTGCCGTGAAATGCCAGATCACACCGTGACGGCCTGACCCGCGCTAGAGCCAGCGCCGTACCCGCTGGCGGAAGGCTGCGTATGCCCCCGGAAAGCGGGCCGACAGTGCCCGCTCTTCCGGCATGATCTGCCATCGGTCGATGTACAGCACGAACAACGGCACGGCCAGCAGTGCGGTCAGGTTCTGCAGGTACAGCATGGCACCTGCCAGGACAGTGGCCTGGCCCAGGTACATCGGGTTGCGCGTGTGGCGGTACACGCCGTGCGTGACCAGCACGCTCGACGTCGCAGGCCGCAGGGGGTTGACCGTGGTGCCCACGCGCCGGAAGGCCAGCTTCGGCAGCAGGTTCAATACCACGCCGAAGGCCATCACCAGACCCGCAAGCAACTCCGGCCCGGGTAGCTGCAGCGCCCCGCCCGGCTGCCATCGGCTGCCCATGTAGCCGATGGCGGCGCACAACAGCATCACAAGAGGCGGAGGAACACGGGTCTCAAGCCATCGCATCGCAGCCCCGCATTCATCCTGTTCACCCCAGTGTCACACGGAAATGCCTGAATCGCCCGGTTGGCAGCATTTCCGCGCTCCAAACCGACCGCCCGGTATCTTCCGCTTTGACATGCCGACCGCTAGAGTGGCGCCACCGCGCAGGAGGATCGTATGGCAACCACGGGCTTGGGCTTCATCGGCCGCACGACCCTCATCATCACCGTGCTGCTCACCCTGGGCGGCTGCGCGACGTTGCGCCAGTTCGGGCCGTCGGTGCAGGTGGCCTCGGTCACCCCCGGCCAATACATCGCCCTGAAACGCGGCGACATCCTGACCACCGGCAAGCTCAGTTCGGCCACCATGGAGACGCTGCGCGTCGCCGGCCTCGACGAAGGCGTCTGCGCCAAGCCAGGCCTGCCCTGCATCGAGGCGATGGAAGGCAGCATCGTGGTGCGCGAGGAGGACAAGCGCTCAAGCCTGGCCGAACTGTGGCTGCAGTATGCGATGACCTTGCCCGCGCCCAAGCGCGAGTACTCCACGTCAGGCCGTGCCAAGAGCGCGATCACCGAACTGGATGCGGACTTCCAGCCGCGCCTGGACGCGTGGATGCAGGTCGCGCGGCAGGCCTACGCCTACCTGTTCTTCACCGAGCGCACGGCCAACCAGCGCGGTTTCGAAGACCGCCAGACCCAGGTGCGCGACTACTACAACCTGGCCGTGCAGGAAGCCTCGGTGCAGTTGTACAACGCCTATGCCACCGGGCGCGTGCATGGTGAAGCCAGCCACTTCCAGCTGGGCCGCTGGACGTTCGTGCTGGCGCCGTCGGGCCAAGCATCACCGCTGGATACGCGTACGCCCACCGAACTGGTACCGGCAGCCTCGCTGTCGTTCACCGGCACGCTGCGCAGCGTGCATCGCCGCGATGGCTTCGGTGCCGAACTGGTGGCCGTGATGGATGATCCCGCCGCCACTACGGCCACCACGCCGCCGGCCACCACAGCCGCCGCGCAGGCCACCACGCCCGTCACGCAGAGCTGGAGCGAGATGCCGTCGCCATCGATGACGGTGCTGCTGCGCTTCTCCGGAAAGAACCTGTGGGAAGTACTGCACGACGACGAGCCGGAACTGGAGATCCACGATCCCTACCAGGTCACGGAAGTCACCCTGCATGGGCAGCAGGTGCCATTGGCCGCGAACTTCACCGCAGGCTACGCACTGTGGCTGGCGCGCTCCAATTTCAGCCACCAATCGCTGCGTTCGCTGTTCGGTGGCAAGGGCGGCATCGACACGCCGCATCTGTACATGATGCAGCCCTACGACCCAAACCGCCGCGTGCTGCTGATGATCCATGGCCTGGCCAGCAGCCCGGAAGCCTGGGTCAACGTCGCCAACGAGCTGATGCGCGACGACGAGATCCGCCAGGACTTCCAGGTCTGGCAGTTCTACTACCCGACCAACATGCCCATCGCGATGAGCCACGATGCGATGCGCCACACGCTGGATGAGGTGTTCAAGCACTTCGACCCCAGCGGCAAGGCGCAGGCCTCGCATGACATGGTGCTGGTCGGGCACAGCATGGGTGGGGTGATCTCACGGCTGATGGTGTCTTCTTCCGGCGACCACCTGGTAGAGACCCTGCTGGCGACCGCACAGATGACGCCTGCGCAGCAGGAGCTGCTGCGCACCAAGGGCGCGCCGGTGCTGACCTTCCTGCCGGAACCGGAAGTATCGCGCGTGGTATTCATTGCCACGCCGCACCGCGGTACCGATGTGGCGAGCACCCGCCTCGGCCGCTGGATCGGCCGCCTGGTACGGCTGCCACTGACCGTCCTGGAGGACGTGGCCACCATCGCCAACGACGGCAAGATCGATCGCAACGACGGCAAGCACGGCTACCAGATGAACAGCATCCAGAACCTGGACAAGGACGATCCCTTCGTGCGCGCCGTGGCCGACCTGCCGATGGCACCGAAGGTGCGTTACCACTCGATCATCGCGCGCGCCAAGGCAGATGGTCCGCTGGAAAAGACCGACGACGGGCTGGTGCCCTACTGGAGCTCGCACCTTCCGCACGCGGATTCGGAGAAGGTGATCGTGTCCGGGCACAGCGTGCAGGAAGCCACGCCGGCCATCGTCGAACTGCGGCGGATCCTGCATGAAGACATGCAACAGCACGGCGCCGTGGTGAAATAGCAGGGGGCGAATGAGGGGAAAACCCTCATCGCCTGTACGCATCCGCCCTTCTATGCTGGCTCCACTACCCCACTGGAGGTCCGCATGAACACGCAAGAGCCCAGCCGCCACCCCAGCCCCGATCCGGCCGAGCGCGACGCCTTCTTCCCGTCGCCGTACTCGCTGTCACAGTTCACATCGGCGAAGAGCGACCTGTCCGGCGCCGACTATCCCGACGCTCGCCGCGATGGCCGCTGGAAGGTGCTGATGATCGCTGCGGACGAACGCTATCTGCCCACCGCAAACGGCCACCTGTTCTCCACCGGCAACCATCCGGTGGAAACCCTGCTGCCGATGTACCACCTGGACAAGGCCGGCTTCGACATCGATGTGGCGACGCTGTCCGGCAACGCCGCCAAGTTCGAGTGGTGGGCGTTCCCGCATGAGGACAAGGAGATCGGCGGACTGTACGACCGCTACGAAGCCCGCTTCCGCCAGCCACTGCCGTTGGATGAGGTGGTGGCAGGCCTCGATGCCGCGTCGGACTATGCAGCCGTGTTCATTCCCGGTGGCCACGGCGCCCTCATCGGACTGCCGCAGAGTCGCGCGGTAAAGGCGGCCCTGCACTGGGCGATGGCCGAGCAACGTCACATCATCACCCTCTGCCACGGCCCGGCCGCATTGCTGGCCGCAGGCGTTGACGAGTCCGACGGTGGTTCGCTGTTCCGCGGCTACCGCATCTGTGCCTTCCCCGATGCGATGGACCGGCAGACGCCGGAGATCGGCTACATGCCCGGGCAGCTGCCGTGGTTCTTCGGTGAGCGCCTGGCGCAGCAGGGCGTGCAGATCGTCAACGACGGCATCGATGGCAGCGTGCTGCAGGACCGCCTGTTGCTGACCGGCGACAGCCCGCTGGCCGGCAATGCGCTGGGCAAGCTGGCCGCGCGCACGCTGCTCGACGCATTGGCCGGGCGCTGACTGGCGTGAGCGATCTGGTGCAGGCGTTGCTGGAACTGGAACGCGCCCGCTCACTGAGTGCGGTGGGCGCGGTACTACGCGGCATCTCTGCACCGCTGGGCTACGACCGCGTGCTGGTGTTCGCCACCGGCACGGGGTTGGAACGCGGTACCCAGCGCGTGTACTGGATCGAGGGCGACTGGTTCGGCGACGGCAGCACTACCGACCTCGCGCGCTACCTGCACGCCTGTCCGGTCAATCGCCACGTTCTGGACAGTGACGCGCCGTTCTTCTGGAGCAAGCGCCAGGGCGTTCGCGGCGAACGCTATCAGGTGGTAAAGCAGCCACGTGGTGAAGGCCTGCACGGTCTGCAGGTGCCGGTGTTCGGCACCACAGGGCTGGAAGGCGCGATCAGTTTTGCCGGGACAGCGATCGATGCATCGGCCAGCGCGCGACTGCTGCTGGATGCTGCTGCAGCTGCAGCATTCCGTGCCGCACGCCGGCTTTCCGAGACGCCCACCGAGCTTTCCGGAAGTGCGTTGAGCACGCGCGAACGCGAGGTGCTGCGCTGGGTCGCCGCCGGCCGTCGCCAGGCGGAAATCGCGGCCACGCTGGGGCTTTCCGCCCGTACGGTGGAGAATCATCTGCGACGCGCGCGCCAGCGCCTGGGCGTGGCAACCACCGCGCAGGCGGTGCGTGCTGCCAGTCGGCGCGGCGAGATCGAGGACTGATCCGGGCAAGACACTTCCGGCGCTCTGGTTCGCGTGTTACACACGCCATGCGCATGTGCGCGATTGCAGAAAGCAAGGACGATGCTTATGAAACTGCAACTGGCCGCGATGGCCGCGTTGGTGATGGCAACGGCAACCCTGGCTCCGGTGGCGGACGCCAATGCGGGGGGACCGAAAGAAAATGTTTCGTGCGTGCCGGTGAAAGTGGACCACAACCGGGTCCACCAGCACTGCACTGAAACCTACACCGATGAATTCGGCAACGTGTACGAAGCCGAGTACTGGATCGACGAGTACGGCAACCCTTACCTGCGCGACTGAGCCGGCAGGGGACTGCGCCGGGCCGCCCGCCGGGCCGGCGCGCATGCAGCAGCTGCCGCTCGGGTGCATGCTCTACCCGGGGGTAGTTGCACGACACCGCGCAGATGCGCGATTGCAGACACAAGGATGATGCCCATGAAACTGCACCTGGCCTCGATGGCCGCACTGATGTTTGCCGTGGGAGCTCTCTCCACGCCGTCCCAGGCCACCGCCGGCGGTGGTGGCGGTGGTCCGGAGAACACGAACTGCGTCCGGGTCAAGATGGGGCCCTATTACCATCAACGTTGCGAAGTGACGTACTTCGACGAGGACGGCACTCCCTACATCCAGGTGTACTGGATTGACCAGAATGGCCAGTGGTACCTGCCCGCCGACTGAGCACCCATGACCTCCTGATCGCGCCCGCGCGATCCGCCGGGCGGGACCTTCACCGCCCGCCCGGCATCTTCCATCCGCCCATCCCGGCATATCGCCGACCCCACCGTCCATGGCATGCTTCATGAAACCGTTTTCATGGAATGGAGGGATTCCACGATGTTGTCGCGTTTCCGTCGCCCTGCGCTGTGTGCGCTGCTGGCGCTTGCTCTGCCTGCCGTCGCCTGGGCTGCTGCGCCGGTGCCACTGAAAGTGATGTCGTTCAATGTCCGTACCCCGGCCGATACCGAACCGGGCAAGCGCTGGCCGGACCGTCGCGATGCCATGGTCAAGGTCATCCTCGATGCACACCCGGCCGTGATCGGCACGCAGGAGCTGGTGAAGGAACAGGCCGACTTCCTGTCCGGGCATCTGCCCGGCTACCGCTGGTTCGGTGAAGGCCGCCGCGGTGGCAGCGGCGATGAACACATGGGCGTGTTCTACGACAGCAAGGTGCTGGCCATCGAGGATTCCGGCAACTTCTGGTTATCCGATACGCCCGAAGTACCCGGCAGCATCACCTGGGGCAACCTGTACCCGCGCATGGTCACCTGGGCCCTGTTCCGGCGCCTGGACGATGGCCGCCGTTTCTACTTCATGAATACCCACCTGCCCTATCGCGACGAGGACGAACCGCGCAGGGTGAAGGGTGCCGAGCTGATCGGCAAGCGCCTGCAAGCCCTGCCTGCCGACCTGCCGCTGGTCCTGACCGGTGACTTCAACAGCGAGCCCGGCGGTGACACCTACAAGGCATTCACCCGCCTGCTGCAGGACACACGCACGCAGGTGAATGCACCGCAGGGACCACGCCTGACCTTCCACGACTTCACCGGCAAGGCCACCGTGCAGCTGGACTGGGTGCTGGTGCGCGGCTTCCATGCCCGCAGTTTCCTCACCGATGACCGCCGCATCGACGGCGTGCTGCCGTCGGATCACTTCCCGCTGGTGGTCGAGCTGGACTGGCCGAAGCACTGAATCTCCGCGGCCGCCGTGGCTACCGCGGCGGCTGCCGCGACAACAGCCGGTACAACGCCAGGTGCTGGTTGCGCGCCTGGCAGATGCGGGCGCCGACAGCAAGGAACACGGCAACCCCGATCAGGCCCAGCCCCAGCATCGGATCAGGCAGTCGCAGAAAACCGATCGCAGCGGCCATCGTCGCCAGCACCAGCAGCACAACGACCGCCACCGAAAGGCCCGCGCCGGGTGGCCCCGGGTCGCCAAACAGTATGCGCTGGGTATCCCGCCTGTCATCACTCATCGTATGTACTCCCTGGAATCTGCCCCACTAGTTACACGGCGGACACGGCTTCCGGCAGAGTCAGAAACGTCACGACTGTGACAACGTCCACAGCACACGCCGCGCTACCCTGCCCCCGTTCCCGAACTGTGGAGAAGGGCATGGCACACCAGAGTCGCCTGGCCGGTTTCATCATCGATTGCGAGGGCATTCCCGCCGACGAAGGTGCCCGCTTCTGGTCCGCCGCGCTCGGCCTGCAGGCGCAGCCCGCCTATGCCGAAGACGGCGCCGAGTACGCCGACCTGCAGGGCGCGCCCGCAGGCATGAACGTGGAGGTGCAACGCGTCAATCACCCTTCACGGGTGCACCTGGACATCGAGAGTGACGACATCGACGCCGAGGCCGACCGCCTGGAGAAGCTCGGCGCGCGCCGGATAGGCTTCATCAAACGCTGGTGGGTGATGGAAGCACCGACCGGCCATCGCTTCTGCATCGTGCGCATGCGCGAGCGCGAGATACCAACCAATCACTGGCCCTGAAAGAAGAAAGGGACGGAAGCCGCTGCTTCCGCCCCCTGCGGTTACTGCACCTGCGCCACACTCGCCGGCTGCGGTGATTGACCCCAACCACCCAGCGCCTTGTACACCCCCACCACGCTGACGTTGACCTCGGACTCGGCCGCGGCCAACGCATCATCGGATGCCAGCTGCGTACGCTGCGCATCCAGCAGGGTCAGGAAGTCCTCCGAGCCCTCGCGATAGCGGATCTGCGCCAGCGACTCGGCACGGCGTGCCGCCTGCGCCTGCTCGACCACGATCGCCAGCCGCGCCTGCTGCTTGGAATAGCGGGTCAGCGCGTTCTCGGTGTCTTCCAGTGCCAGCAGCACCGTCTGCTCATACTGTGCTGCCACGCCTTCGGCCTCGGCCTTGCTGGCACGCAGGCGTGCACGTACGGTGCCGAAATCGAAGGCCGCCCAGCTCAGCGACGGCGTCAGCGACCAGGCCTTGTTGTTGCCATTGACCAGGCCACTGGCATCGCCACCGAGGAAGCCGACGAATCCGGACAGCGACAGCCGCGGGAACAGATCCGCCGTGGCCACGCCCACCCGCGCGGTAGCGGCGGCAAGACGACGCTCGGCCACGCGCACGTCGGCGCGTTGGCGCAGCAGCTCGCGGGTATCGCCCAGCGGCAGCGCCTTGGCGAATGCCGGCACTTCGTGCGGCGCAAGCATGGCGGTCAGCGTTTCCGGACGCTGGCCCAGCAGAACCGCCAGGCGGTTGCGCGACTGCGTTTCGGCCACTTCCAGCAGCGGAATGTCGGCCTCGATCGCCTTCAGCCGGGCACGACTGCTCTGCACGTCCAGCTCGCTGCCGGCGCCCAGCTCCCAGCGTGCCTCGGTCAGCTTCTGCGTCTCGCGCAGATTGACCAGGGTGTGCTGGGCCACGGCGATGCGCTTCTGTGTGCCGCGCAGCTCGAAGTAGTTGCGTGCCACTTCGGCGGCGATCAGTACCTGTGCGTCGGCCAGGTTGGCCTGCTCGGCGTCGAGGTCGGCACGCGCGGCTTCTGCAGCACGGCGCTTGCGGCCGAACAGATCCAGCTCCCAGCCCGCATCGAAGCCGAGCTGGTAGCTTTCACTGAACACCCGCTGCCCACCCAGCTGCGGATCGGGTTGCTTGCGGCGATCGTAGCTGCCGCCCGCGGTAACGTGGGGCGCCTGGTCGAAGCGGCTTTCGACGAACACCGCGCGGGCCTGGCTGACGCGGGCCACGGCCACGCGCAGGTCCAGGTTGTCCGAAAGTGCGCCGTGAACCAGTTCTTCCAGCACCGGATCATCGAACTGCGCCCACCAGCTCGCCACCGGCGAGGTGGTGCTGAACACCGGCTGCTGCGCCCCCTGCAGCACCACCGGTTCCTGCACCGGGGCCTTGTAGTTCGGGCCGACGCTGACACAGCCTGCCAGCACCAGACTGGAGACGGCCATCGCCAACGTACGGATCACCATGGCAGCACCTCGCCCAGGTAAGTGAAGCTGCCGTTCGGGCCTTCATGGCCGATCAGTGCCATCTGCACGCTGGAGCGCGCGCCTTCGCTGATCTCGATCTCGCCGTGGCCGCCGTTCATATCGGTTTTCACGTAACCCGGATGCACGGTATTGACCTTGATCTGGGTGCTGCGCAGTTCGTGCGCCAGCGCCAGCGTCCAGCTGTTCACCGCTGCCTTGGAGGCGTTGTACGCGGGGATCTTGAAATCGTAGATGCCCGAGGTCGGATCAGCATGCAGGGTCTGCGAGCCGAGCATGCTCGAAACGTTGACGATGCGCCCGGACTTGGCCTGCCTGACCAGTGGCAGGAAGGCCTGGGTCACCGCAACCAGTGCGTACACGTTGGTGTCGAAAGTGCGCTTCCAGGTATCCAGCGACTGTTCGGACGGCGCTTGCGCCGGGTTCTCGATCATGATGCCGGCGTTGTTGACCAGGATGTCCAGGCGCCCATGGCGCTGGCGTACCTGCTCGACCGCTTCGGCGATGCTGGCGGCATCGGTCACGTCCAGCTGGATGGCTTCCACCGGCAGGCCCTCGGCCTGCAGCTTCAGCGCCTGCTCTACGGCGGTCTCGCGCTTGCGGCCGGCCAGCAGCGTATGCACGCCGGCCTGGGCCAGCTGGCGCACGGTCTCGGCGCCGATGCCGCGGGTGGCGCCGGTGACCAGCGCGATCTTGTTCTGATGAGAGTTCATGGATTCTTGCCTCGTGAGGGGGAAGCCGCCGCCGGCCAGTGACCGGCGGCGACGGGGTTCCATGTCAGTGGTGGATGGTCGGCTCGCCGTGCTGCACCAGCTGGCCACCACCGTTGCGGGTGACGAACTTGCGCAGGGCCACGTAGAACACCGGGGTGAGGAACAGGCCGAACAGGGTCACGCCCAGCATGCCGGCGAACACGGTGATACCGGTCACCGAGCGCACCTCGGCACCTGCACCGTGCGACAGCACCAGCGGTACGGTGCCGGCGATGAACGCGATGGAGGTCATCACGATCGGGCGCAGGCGCAGGCGGCAGGCTTCCAGCGCAGCTTCAACGATGCCCTTGCCGCCCATCTCCAGCTCTCTGGCGAATTCGACGATCAGGATCGCGTTCTTGCACGCCAGGCCCATCAGCACCACCAGGCCGACCTGCACGAACACGTTGTTGTCGCCACCGGTCAGCCACACGCCGAACAACGCGGACAGCAGGGTCATCGGCACGATCAGGATCACCGCCAGCGGCAGCGACCAGCTCTCGTACAGCGCGGCCAGCACCAGGAAGGCCAGCATGATCGCCACCGGGAACACGATGAAGGCGGCCTTGCCCTGGGTTGCCTGCTGGTAGCTCAGGTCGGTCCATTCGGTGGTCATGCCCACCGGCAGCACCTTGCCGGCGATCTCGGTCAGCTTGTTCATCGCCTCGGCCGAAGACAGCAGGCGCGGGTCGGCTTCACCGGCCAGATCCGCCGCCGGATAGCCATTGAAGCGCAGCACCGGGTCCGGGCCGAAGGTCTGCTTGATGGTGACCATCGAACCGATCGGCACCATCTCGCCGCGGTCGTTGCGGGTACGCAGCTTGCCGATGTCCTCGACCGTTTCGCGGTACGGACCGTCCGCCTGCGCGATGACCTGCCAGGTACGGCCGAACTGGTTGAAGTCGTTGACGTAGGCCGAGCCGAGGTAGGTCTGCAGCGTGTCGAACAGTTCGGTGAGCTGCACGCCCTGTGCCTTGGCCTTGACGCGGTCGACCTCGGCATCCAGCTGCGGCACATTGGCCTGGTAGCTGGAAATCGGGAAGGCCATGCCCGGCGTCTGCGCAACGGTGCCCTGCATTGCCTGTACAGCATTCTGCAGCGCGCCGTAACCCAGGTTGCCACGGTCCTCGATGAACATCTGGTAGCCGTTGCCGTTGCCCAGGCCGAGGATCGGCGGCGGCATCATCGAGAAGGCGAAGCCTTCCTGCAGGCCGGCGATCTTCTGGTTGATCTCGGCGTTGATCTGCGCGGCGGTACGGCCATGACGCTCGGCGAACGGCTTGAGCGGAATGAACGCCACACCGGTGTTCGGCGTGTTGGTGAACTGCAGCGCGTTCAAACCCGGGAACGAGATGGTGTGGGCCACGCCATCGGTTTCCTGGGCGATCTTGGCGACCTTGCGCAGCATTTCATCGGTACGCGCGATCGACGAACCTTCCGGCAACTTCACACCGGCAATCAGGTACAGCTTGTCCTGGGTCGGGATGAAGCCCGGCGGCACCAGCTTGAAGATCACACCGGTACCGACCAGCAGGATCGCGTAGACCACGAACACCGCACCACGACGGCCGAGGATGCGGGCCACGCCACGCTCGTACTTCTCCGAACTGGACTTGAAGAAGCGGTTGAACGGACGGAACACCCAGCCGAACAGGCGGTCGATCAAGCGGCTCGGGCCGTCCTTCGGCGCACCATGGGCCTTGAGCAGGCGCGCAGCCAGGGCCGGCGACAGGGTCAGCGAGTTGATCGCCGAGATCACCGTGGAGATGGCGATGGTGACCGCGAACTGCTTGTAGAACTGGCCAGTGACACCCGACAGGAAGGCCATCGGCACGAACACGGCACACAGCACCAGCGCGATCGCGATGATCGGGCCGGACACCTCACGCATGGCCTGGTGGGCCGCGGCGGTGGGCGACAGGCCTTCTTCGATGTTGCGCTCGACGTTCTCCACCACCACGATCGCGTCATCGACCACGATGCCGATCGCCAGCACCAGGCCGAACAGGCTCAGCGTGTTGATCGAGAAGCCCAGCAGGTACAGCGCGGCGAAAGTACCGACCACCGACACCGGCACCGCGATCAGCGGAATGATCGACGCACGCCAGGTCTGCAGGAACAGGATCACCACCAGCACCACCAGCGCGATCGCTTCCAGCAGCGTGGAGACCACGGCCTTGATCGAGTCGCGCACGAAGATGGTGGTGTCATACACGGCTTCGTACTTCACGTCGGCCGGCATGGTCTTCTGCATCTCGTCCATCGTCGAGATGACCTGGTCACGGATCTCCAGTGCATTGGCACCCGGCGACTGGAAGATACCGATACCCACCGCGTTCTTGCCGTCCAGCTGCGAACGCAGGGTGTAGTCACCGGCACCCAGTTCCAGGCGGGCCACATCGGCCAGGCGCACGATCTCGCCATCAACACCGCTCTTGAGCACGATGTCGCCGAATTCCTTTTCAGTCTTCAAGCGGCCCTGGGCATTGATCAGGGTCAGGAACTGGCTGTTCGGCAGCGGTTCGGCGCCGAGCTGGCCGGCCGAGACCTGCACGTTCTGCTCACGCATGGCGCGCACTACGTCACTGGCGGTCAGGCCGCGCGAGGCGACCTTGTCCGGGTCCAGCCAGGCGCGCATGGCGTAGTCACCACCACCGAAGATCTGCGCGTCACCCACGCCCGGAATACGCGCCAGCGCATCCTTGACGTGCAGACGGGCATAGTTGCGCAGGTACAGGGTGTCGTACTTGCCGTTCGGCGAGGTCAGGTGCACCACCATCAGGAAGGTCGGCGACTGCTTCTGCGTGGTCACGCCCTGCCGGCGCACGTCCTCGGGCAGGCGCGCCTGCGCCTGCGCCACGCGGTTCTGCACCTTCACCGCCGCCGCGTCCGGGTCGGTGCCCGGGCGGAAGGTGACGGTCATCTGCAGCACACCGTCCGAGCCGGCGACCGACTTCAGGTACATCATGCCTTCGACGCCGTTGATCGCCTCTTCAAGCGGCGTGGCGACGGTCTCGGCAATGACCTTGGGGTTGGCGCCCGGATACACCGTGCGCACGACCACCGACGGCGGCACCACTTCCGGGTACTCGCTGATCGGCAGGATTGGAATCGTGATCAGGCCTGCGGCGAAGATCACGATCGACAGCACCGCCGCGAAGATCGGCCTGTCGATGAAGAAACGGGAAAAGTCCATGGAGGAATTCCTGGGAAAGGCGTTCGGCGGGCAACAGCCTCCCCGCCCCTCGCCGAGATGACGAAGGCAGGGAAGGCTGCTGCTGGCGCCGGCAGCTAAGCGGGGACGCGGATCAGGAGACGGCGGATCAGTGGTTCAGCGCGGCGGTGGCATCGCGGCCCGGTGCCGGCGGCGCAGCCTGCGGCTGCATCGCCACGGCCTTGGCCTGCACCGGCATGCCCGGCATGAAGACCTTCTGCACGCCGTCGATGATCACCTTGTCGCCGGCGGCCAGGCCGTGCTCGACAATACGCAGGCCGTCGGCGGTGCGGCCGAGCTGGATGTCACGGCGCTGGGCCTTGCCATCCTTGTCGACCACGTACACGTACTTGCGATCCTGGTCGGTCAGAACAGCCTTCTCGTCGATCAGCAGGGCCTGGAACTGGCCGCTGCCGAGCAACTGCACGCGGGCGAACAGGCCCGGCGTGAACTGGCGATCGGCGTTGTCCAGCAGCGCGCGGACGCGGATGGTGCCGGTGCTGCGTGCCACCTGGTTGTCGAGGAAGTCGACCTTGCCCGAATGCGGGTAACCCTCTTCGCCGGACAGGCCGACCTTCACCGGCAGATCGCTGTCACGCTCGCTCGGGCGTTCACCCTTGCGTGCCATCTGTGCATAGCGAAGGAAAGTGCTTTCATCGGCATCGAAGTAGACGAACACGGTGTCCAGCGAGACCAGCGTGGTCAGCACGCTGGCGCTGTCGCCGGCGGTGACCAGGTTGCCGGCGGTGACCATCGCGCGGCCGGCACGGCCGTCGATCGGCGCACGCACCTTGGTGAACTCCAGGTTGAGGCGGGCCGCATCCAGCGCAGCCTGGGCCGCCTGTACGGCGGCACCGGACTGGTCAGCCGCAGCGCGACGCTGTTCGGCCGTCTCGGTGGAAATGGCCTGCTGCTCGGACAAGCGCTTGGCGCGCTCGGATTCACTGCGGGCCAGCGTGGCCTGGGTGCGGGCGCGGGCCAGTTCGGCAGCGGCGCGATCGTACTCGGCCTGGTAGCTGCGCGCGTCGATGGTGAAGAGCACTTCGCCCTTCTTCACTTCCTGGCCTTCGACGTAGTTGACCTTGTCGATGTAGCCGGACACGCGCGGGCGCAGTTCAACGCTCTGTACCGCTTCGACGCGGCCGCTGAACTCGTCCCACTGGCTGACCTGCTTGACCAGCACCGGTGCAGCACTGACCTGCGGCGGCGGCGGTGCACCGGCTTCTTCGGCGTGGCCGCCGCTGCAGGCCGCCAGCACGGCTGCGGCGAGGATCGACACGCCAACCATCGCGATGCGATGGCCGAAACGATGTGGGGTGGAATTGGGGGAAGTCATGGCATGCATCCGTACGGAGGGGTGGTACAGCTAGATGAGAACGTGTTGCAAAAACAGGCGGCGTATCCTGCGACCTCAACCATGGTCGAGGTCAAGCGACGCCTGCGGTATCGCGCCACAGGGGAGGAACGTCCAGGTGCAGCAGGCCGCGCGGCAGTTCGGCATCACTGCTGTCGCAGCGGACGATGGCGCGGTTGTCGCGGCAGCCGTCGAGCAGGGAGACCACGCGACGGCCGACCAGCAGTGAGCTGGGCCACTCGATGCAGGCATTGGCCGCGTTGGCCGGCGTACACACCGGGCTGCAGACTTCCAGCATCTGCGCGCGCACGCCCAATGCCTGGGCTTCCTGGTGCACCACCTGCGCGTACATACGCAGCGCCGCAGTGGTGATCGAGGTTTCGCCGTAGCCCGCCCATGGCTTGGCATTGGCCGGGCTGCCGATCATCACGTAGCGGCGCGCATGCACGTTGTCCTGCAGCAGCGGCAGCAGATGACGCACCGCGTGCACGTGCGGCATCAGATCGGCCTGCATCGCACCCAGCAGTTCATCGCCGTTGCGGTCAGTCACCCGGCCGCGACGGTAAGGGCCGCCCATTGCGGCGATCACTGCCGCCAGCGGACGCGGGCGATGCGCGATGCGTTCGGCCAGTGCGCGCGCCGAGCCGTCATCGCTGAGCGAACCCAGCAGCGTCTCCAGGCCCGGCTCATCGGCGAACTGCTCATGCAGCGCCGCCAGCCGGCCCGGGTCGCGACCGACCACCAGCACCGGGCTGCCGGCTTCCAGCAGTGCGCCAACCACGCCCTGGCCGACGGCACCGGTGCCGCCGAGGACCAGGACTTCGGGCGTCAGCATCCCATTCACGGGACATTTCCTCCCAAATCCGGGATAGTCCCGATTCGACGCAGCCGGTCGCCCTTGTGCGGGGCCAGGCGGATGGCACCGCCACGCTGCTGACGCATCGGCGCGGTAAACTCACGGAAGTCCTTATGTACCAAGGAACTCGGGCGGACTTCAACGGTCATTGCCAGGTCCAGGGTGCTCTGGCCGGCGTTCCGGAGACGGGCAAGAATGTTGCGCAGGCTCATGGCGGACGGGCTCCAAATAACGAATGGCGCCACGATAGACCTCAAACCTTTACTTGATTAGTCCTGATTAAGGGGAATAATCATCCCGCTCTCGGTCCAATCGTTCTGTCACGATTGTCCCATCCCCGACGTCCAGGATCCCAGACCATGTCCCACGATCTCAACGAGACGCTGATCTTCGTCAAAGTGGTCGAGCAAGGCAGCTTCATTGCCGCTGCCAAATCGCTCGGCCTGCCCAAGACCACGGTCAGCCGCAAAGTGCAGGAGCTGGAAACGCGCCTGGGTGCGCGCCTGCTGCACCGGACCACCCGCCGCCTCGGCCTGACCGAAGCGGGTTCGATCTACCACGAACATTGCCAGCGCATCGCGCGCGAGCTGGAAGAAGCCGAGAGCGCGGTGAGCCAGCTGCAGTCCGGTCCGCGCGGCTGGCTGCGCTTCACCGTGCCCTACTCGATCGGCATCACCTGGATTGCACCGCTGCTGGGCCAGTTCCATGCGCAGTACCCGGAGATCCGGCTGGACATGCATATGGGCAATGAGAAGCTGGACCTGATTGCAGGTGAGGCGGACCTGGCCCTGCGCGTGGGTGCCCTGCCCGATTCCAACCTGGTGGCACGCAAGCTGGGCAGCCTGCGCACGCAGGTGTTCGCCAGCCCGGCCTACATCGAGCGCTATGGCGAGCCGCTGCATCCGGAAGAGCTGCAGTTCCATCGCATCCTGGCGATGCGCAAGCCGTACCACACCGGCAACTCGCCGCGCTTCACCTGGCAGCTGGGCGAGAACGGCGGCGAGCTGCGTGACTTCCCGGTCACCCCGCTGATGACCGCCAACGACATGTCTGCGTTGAATGGTGCATTGGTGTGCGGCGAAGGCCTGCTGCTGACCGGCGACGTGATGGCCAAGCCGTTCGTCGAGTCGGGCATGGTACGGCGCGTGCTGGCCGGCTGGACTGGCCCGGAAGTGGACTTCAACGCCGTGTTCGCCGGTGGCCGCCTGGTCTCGCCGAAGGTGCGTGCATTCGTCGACTTCCTGGTCGAGAAGCTCAACTTCGACGCCAATTACATGCTGGCGCAGTGCCCGGGCGCGAAGCTGGCGCAGCAGCAGAAGGAAAAGGAAGACGCCGCGCTGGAAAGCAGCGGCAAGCGGATTCTGGAGAAGGTGGCCGCTTCGGCCGCATGACCGGAAGCATCCACGCATGGCGTGGATCTACCGGCATTCCGTAGAGTCGAGCTTGCTCGACTGCTCTTGCGCTTCAGTCGAGCAAGCTCGACTCTACGGGCGCTATCGGCGTGCCGAGCAACGCTCGGCACCTACAGAAAATGCCGCCTGCAAGGGCGGCATTCTCGTTCCGGCTACGTGGCTTTCGGTAGATGCCGACCTTGGTCGGCGCCGTTTGGAGAAACCGCAACCGGGAGCGCTATCGGTGTGCCGAGCAAGCTCGGCACCTACAGAAAATGCCGCCTGCAAGGGCGGCATTTTCGTTCCGGCTACGCCGGAACCGTAACGCTACGCGTTACTGCTTCAGGGGAATCACGCGGATCTCGACGCGGCGGTTCTTGGCGCGGCCGGCATCGGTGCTGTTGTCGGCAATCGGGTACGACTTGCCGGCGCCCAGGGTTTCGATGCGCACGCTCTGCACGCCCTGCCCGATCAGGTACTGCGCGACCGAGTCGGCACGTTCCTTCGACAGGCGGTTGTTGACCGCGTCACTGCCGATGCTGTCGGTATGGCCGACCACTTCGATCATGGTCTGGTTGTAGTCACGCAGGGTGCCTGCCACGCCATTGAGCGAGCCGTAGAACTGCGGCTTCAGGGTCGCCTTGCCGAAGTCGAAGGTGATGCCGTCCGGCAGGTTCAGCATGATGTTGTCGCCCTGGCGCTGCACATCAATGCCGGTGTTGGCAGTGCGCTCGCGCAGTGCGCGTTCCTGGCGATCCTGGTACTGGCCTACCGCGGCGCCGCTGAGCGCGCCGATACCGGCGCCGATCAGCGCATGCTGGCGGCGCTCCGTGGCGCTGTCACCGGTCAGCAGACCGGCGGCTACGCCGATGGCGGTGCCGATCAGCGCGTTGCGGCCGGTGCGGTTCTGCTGCTCGGTCGGGTTGCCGTACTGGTCACTCTGTACGTAGGAGCCGCCGGTGGCGCAGGCCGACAGGACGGCCGCACTCATCAGGGCCAGTGCGACGTTGCGGGTGGTGTTGCGGATCATGAGGTTCTCCTTGGTTTCCGGTCGGCCGGCGGCCTGCGGGCGCAAAGAGAATAAACAGCCCGATGCGATGCCGGAATGATGATCGGGCACACCGACAGGGCCGCGTTCAGCTAACTGACCAGATCGCTCAGGTCGCCCTTTACCCCGCCCCCGACTGGCGGTAAGCCGCCAATGCGGCATCGCGGCCAACCGCCAGGTCCACCAGCGGCGTGCGCGGATAGCCCGGGGCATGTGCCGCCAGCAGCAACGGATGCTGCCACGGTGCGAAGCGCGCTTTCACCGGCAGCGCCCCCAGTTCGGGCACCCAGCGGCTGATGTAGCGGGCCTGGGGGTCGAACTTCTCGGCCTGGGTGACCGGGTTGAACACGCGGAAGTAAGGCGCGGCATCGGCACCGGTCCCGGCCACCCACTGCCAGCCCATCGTGTTGTTGGCCAGGTCGGCATCGACCAGGGTGTCCCAGAACCAGCGCGCGCCATGCAGCCAGTGCGCGCGCAGGTGCTTGCACAGATAGCTGGCCACGATCATCCGCACCCGGTTGTGCATGTAACCGGTGTGCCACAGCTCGCGCAGGCCTGCATCGACGATCGGCACGCCGATGTTGCCTCGCTGCCAGTCGTGCAGCTGCGCGGCACTCGGTGTGGCCCACGGGAAACGGTCAAAGCGCGGGTTGAGGTTGTCGGTCGGCGTCTTCGGGAAGTGATGCAACAGGTGGTAGGCGAAGTCACGCCAGCCGAGCTGGCGCAGATAGCCGTCGATGTCGGCGTCGGTACCGGCACTGCGCAGGCCTTCCAGCGCATGGGCAATGCGCCACGGTGCGATCTCGCCGAAATGCAGGTGCGGCGACATCCGCGAGGTGCCCACGCGATCTGGCAGGTCACGCTGCTCGCGGTAGCCGCGCAGCGCACCGTCCTCGAACACGGACAGCGCTTCCAGCGCACCGGCTTCACCCGGCTGCCAGTGCTCCCAGAAGCCGGTATCCCAGTCCAGCGTCGGTGCCAACTGGAGATCATCCAATGCCAGGCTGTCGACCGCGTGCGTCGCCAGTGCCTTCGGTGCAGCCTGCAGTGCGGGCAGGCGCCAGTGGCTGAGTACGTTGCGCCAGTATGGCGTGAATACCTTGTAGGGCTGGCCCTGCTGGGTGGCGATGTCCCACGGCTCGAACAGCAGGCCGCCATTGCAGCTCTGTGCGTCGATGCCCTGCTCGCGCAGCGTGCGCTTGATGGTGGCGTCGCGTGGCTGGGTGGCCGGTTCGTACTTGCGGTTCCAGTACACCGCCTCGGCGCCGGTCTGCTCGATCAGCAACTGCAGGGCCGGCAGGCTGTCACCACTGCGCAGCACCAGCGACGAACCGCGCACGCGCAGGTCGGCGTCCAACGCGGCCAGTGAACGGTGGCGCCACGCATCGGAGGCGGCACCCGGCACCCACTCACCCTCTTCGTGGGGCGCATGGATGTAGATCGGCACCACGTCGTGACCGGCATCCAGCGCGGCCTGCAGGGCCGGATTGTCCTGCAGCCGCAGATCACGGCGGAACCATACCAACGCTACCGACACAGACACCGCCTTCGTTGTTGAAGGCGGACATGATAGCCAGCGGCGGTGAAGGCCTTGCACGCAGACGCCGTCTGCTAGGCTGCTGGGCCGCTCCTCGTTGGACCCCGCCATGGATGAATTGCACGCCTCATTCGCCCGCTTCGGGCTGCTGCGGGCCCAGTACGAAGGTGACTGGCAGGGACCGTTCCCGCTCCCACCGTTGCTGGCGCGCTTCTACGCGCAGGTGGGACCGCTGGGTCATGAGATCAATGCGAAGGTGGGCAACTCCGGCATCACCATTCCGGGCCTCGATGTCTGGATACCGCCGCTGCGGCGTGTGTGGAGTCACCAAGCCGGTTATCGCTGGCATGGCATCAGCGGCGAGCCGATCGACAACTGGCCATCGAACTGGCTGGTGATCGCCGATCGCGGCGCCGATCCGTTCATCCTCGACCTGGATGACGGCCGTGTGCTGTTCAGTCACCACGGTGCGGGCCTGCTGGATGCCGGCGAGATCACTACCGATGTGCCGACCTTGATGGCGGCTCTGGCTGCTGCAGGCACGATGTACCTCGAGGCAGGCGATGACCTCTACAACGACGATGACGATGGCGGTATCCGTCCTGAACACCAGGAGGCAGCCGTACAGGCGGTGGCCCGGGTACTGGGCGACCGCCTGCAGGCCGAGTCGTTCATCGAGACGTTGCTGGACTGAATCCACGCATGGCGTGGATCTACTTTTCGAAGCGCTTCATCGCTTCGCTGATCAGTACCCGCGCCTCGGCGGCGTTGCCCCAACCGTTGAGCTGCACCGGGTTGCGACCGGCCGGCAGGTCCTTGTAGACCCGGAAGAACGCCTCGATGCGCTGGCGCTCGACCTCCGGCAGATCCGCCAGGTCGCGGATGCTGGCGTAAGTCGGGTCAACCTTGTCGGTGGGCACGCCGATGATCTTCTCGTCGTGCTCGCCGCCATCGATCATCTTCAGATAGCCGATCGGCCGGAAGCGCACGATCACGCCCGGATGCAGCGGTTCACGGGTCAGCACCAGCGCGTCCAGCGGATCGTTGTCGCCGGCCAGGGTGCGCGGCATCGAGCCGTAGTTGGCCGGATAGGCCACCGGCATCGACTGGAAGCGGTCCACATGGACCAGGCCGTCTTCCTTGATCTCGTACTTGGTGAAGCTGCCGGCCGGAATCTCCACCGCCAGATTCACCTCCTGCGGGGCCTGCTTCGGCTGGGCGACCAGGAACGGATGCAGCACGGGATCGGCGGCCGTCACCGCACTGGCCAGCAACAGCAGGGCGGCGCCGATGGCAGCGAGCGGAAGGATGCGTCGGAGCGTGGTCATTGGCATCTCGTCATTCCCAGCAGCGGTCGGCGCGACCCTTGGCGGTCTGCGCACGCGGGCAGTCGCGCGGTGCTATGCGGCCTTCGGTCAACTCCGTGCGTTGCTTTGCGCCCTTGGCATCACGGCGCAGTTCGAAGGCGTCGTAGAGGCGCCCGGTCACGGTGCGCGCTTCGTAGCGCAGGTGCTGCGGATCGATGTTCAGCACCTGGAACAGCTGGGTGTCCTCGGCTACCGGATCCATCGTCTTCCGTGCCTCGTCGGAAAGGCGGTACTGCTTCGGCCCGGCCACGGTCACCACGTACTGCGGCGTGGCGGCCTGCCCTTCACCGCGACGGCCATAGGTGTGATCGTGGCCCTGCAGCACCAGGTCGACGTTGTGGCGGCGTACCACCGGCAGCAGCACGTCACGCAGCGCAGCGTTCTCGCGGCCTTCGCGGGGTGAGTAGAACGGCTGGTGCAGCAGCACAATGGTCCACGGCTGCCGGTTGCCGGCCAGGACCTTGTCCAGCCATTGCGCCTGTGCCTTGGCGGTGCCGAGGTCGAGTGCCGAGGTGCCATCGACCACCGCCACGCGCACGCCCTGCGCATCGAACCAGTAGCTGGTCTGCTGCGCGGCGGTGGCGCCATTGCCCGGCAGCGCGAAGGTCACCGGCCAGTGCCGGCCCAGCACGCGACGCTCCTGCGGGGTATCCTCGAATTCCTCGAAGTACTCGTGGTTGCCGATCGCCGGGGCCACCAGCGTTTCCTGCGCCAGCCAGCCGGTGGCAGCAAACCACTCGCCCCATTCGCTGTCATCCATGTTGTCGCCGCCGCTGACCAGGTCACCGGCGAACAGGCTCATGCGTGCCTGCGGTGCGGCCTTCTGCGCGGCGCGCACTACACGGCTGACATGGCTGACGTTCTTGTTCTGGGTATCACCGAAGTACAGCAGGGTCAGCGGCTGGTCGGCCGCAGCCAGCGTGCGCAGCTGGTTCCAGGCGCTCCAACTGCCGTTGCCCTGCACGCGGTAGACGTACTGGGTGTCCGGCTGCAGGCCAGCGATGTCTGCACGATGATGGTGCGACAGCCCGTTCTCGGTCTGCAGTGCGCGGGTCGTTGCGCGCACCTGGCGGATGCCCTCGATGGCCGGCGAATCCCCGGCGAGAGCGATCTCGAGCAGCGGTGCCTGCACGCTGCCGTCAGTACGCCAGGCCACGGCGAAACCGTGGCTGGGATCGACCGCCGGCGAGGCGACGATGCGATCCGGCACCGGCGTCGCTGCGTAGTGGCGGCTGCCTGCTGGCACCTGGGTGTTGGGTTCGGCCGCTGCGAACGACAGCGACGGCAGTGCCAGCAGCAGGCCCAACGCCACCGTGCGCATCACGCACTGCCGGCTCATGCGCCACACTCCAGCGGCAATGCCAACTGCTTGGCGATGCTCTCCCAGTCGAACGCCACCACGCCCTGGTCGTCATGCACTGCATACAGTGCACCGTGCGGGAAGCGCGCACTGGGTTGCTGCATCATCCAGATGCCGTCGGTGTTGGCCACGGTATTGCCCTGGAACGCGCCCACCGGCTTCAGCGTGTGCCGGTCGAATAGATGGAACACGCTGCGCTGCTTGCCCTGTTCGGTGGTGATCCACCAGCCGTCCTTGCCGCAGGTGCGCAGGGTCACGCCTTCGGCCTGCGCCTTGAACACGTCGCGGCCGAATGTGGTGCCGGTGAAGCGTCCGGCCAGGGTGTAGACCTTGAACTCGCTGGCGTAGCTCTCATCCTCTTCGGCGATCAGCAGGCGATCATTCTCCGGGTCGCCCCAGATCGACTCGACCACGCGCAGCGCACCGGCTTCGCTGGTGTCACCGATGCTGGCCACCAGCTTC
Source organism: Stenotrophomonas sp. 86428_Sma (assembly GCF_056481585.1). NCBI lineage: Bacteria > Pseudomonadati > Pseudomonadota > Gammaproteobacteria > Lysobacterales > Lysobacteraceae > Stenotrophomonas > Stenotrophomonas sp. 86428_Sma. Next base: position 1,887,439 of record NZ_CM151156.1, on the reverse strand, counting down.
GCCTCGACCTTCGCACCGTCGCGGGTCACGTGGTACTGGCGCACGCGCTTGTCCAGCTCGGCCAGCGGCGGCAGGATGTCACGCCCCTGCGCATCCTCGCCGTTGTCCCAGGAGTCGGTAACGTAGACGCTGTAGCCATCGGCACGGCGGTCGACCCACAGCCCGTACGGCTTGCGCAGGTCGTCCGCAGCGAACGTCGCCAGCGGCGCGAAGTCCGGCAGGCTCAGCACCTGCACGCGGTGATTGTCGCGCTCCACGATCCACAGCAGGTCGTCGATTACCGCGATGCCGTTTGGGCGGTCGAACTGCCCCGGTGCGGAGCCGCTGCCGCCAACGTCACGCAGGTGCTGGCCGGTGCTGCCATCGTAGACCACCAGCTTGTCCGTCGCCTTTGCGGTGGCGATCAGCCACAGCGCGCCGTCCGGCGCGCGCCAGGCCGCCGGCGAGTCGATGTTGTCGGCCGGGGTCATCGGTGACAGGAAGGCTTCGGCGATGGTGGTCACCGTGCGCGCGCCCCCGGCTTTCGCTGCCGTAGGGGCCGCGGCCGGATCGTTGCCGGTCGCCGGCGTGCAGCCGGCGGCCAGGGTCGCCGCGAGCGCGACCGCCAGGACGGTGATGCCACGCCCCATCACAGTGCCACCTTCAGGCCGAGCGCGTAGGTACGACCGTATTCTTCCATCTGCAGGGTGCGCGAGCGCGTGCCCTGGTACAGCTCAAGCGGCTTGTCCAGCAGGTTCTGTGCTTCGAAATACATGCTCACCCGCGGGGTGAACTTGTAGTCCAGCGAGAAATCGAGCTGGGTGTTCGGTGCAACGTAGATGTCGAACGCCCGGCCCTTGCCGATGCTGTCCAGGTACTCGCTGCGGTATACCGCCGCCAGGCGTGTACTCACACCGTACTTTTCATAGCCGATGTGTGCGCTGTAGACATGCTTGGAGGCGCGCGGCAGTGTGAAGTCCTCGCCTGCACGGTCCTTGATGCCGGCATCGAACTTGGTATCCAGCCAGGTGCCACTGGCACCGACCAGCAGGCCATCCAGGCCGTCCGGCAGGAAGGCCAGCTGCTGCTGCCAGTTGAATTCCGCACCGCGCACGGTGGCCTTGCGGCCATTGATCGGCTGGGTCACGTCGAAGCCGCCATAAGCGGGATCATTGGTCCGCACCATTTGCACGATGTAGCCATCGATCGACTTGTGGAACAGGCCAAGTGAAACGATACCGGTGCTGCCGATGTACTTCTCCACCGACAGGTCGATGTTCTTCGACTCGTACGGATCCAGTTCCGGATTACCCAGGCGCACTTCCTCGTCGCCGCGGCTGTAGCCCACGCGCGGCGAGATGTCACCGAAGGACGGGCGCGATACGGTCTTGTTGGCCGAGGCGCGCAGTACCCAGTCATCGGCCGCATCGTAGCGCAGGTGCAGGCCCGGCAGCACGTTGGTGTAGCTGCTGTTGGCCACCCGCGGGGTGACGGTGAAGCTGCGGCCGTTGGCGGCCACGTCCACCTGGTTGCCGACCGCCTTGAACTGGGTGTTTTCCACGCGCACACCGCCGATGATGCGCAGCGCGCCCACGTCCCAGGTGCCCATCGCATAGCTGGCGAAGATGTCTTCGCTGGCCACGTAGTCCTCTTCCAGCGATGTCATCGCGTTGCCACCGACGTCCTGCGGACGAGCGCTGTACTGTCCGCCATTGGCCGCCCAGAAGGCACGCATCGCGGCCGAATCCATGCCGTCACCCAGGTTGCCGTGGCGGTGCTCCGGCGAGGAGGTGCTCCAGCTCGACAGCGCCACCTTCGGGCCGACACGCAGTTCGCGCTCGTCCACATTCACGTCGCGGTCGCGCCAGCGACCCAGCAGGCCGAACTTGATGCTGCTGCTGTCACCGTCGAAGCGCACGTTGACCTGCGCGCTGTGCTCCTTGTCGTTCACCTGCTTGGGCGAGAGCACGAAGCGGTCGAACGCGTAGTTGCTGTTGTCCAGCCACTGCGGGTTGTCGAAACTGTAGCTGGGCAGGCGGCTGCTTTGGTCCAGGGTGCCGTTGAAGGCCTTGCCGTTGAGCTTGAAGCGCGCCTCCATCTCGTCGTTCACGCGCTCTTCGGTACGGGTGTAGCCGATCCGGTAATCGACCACGGCGTTGGTCAGCTTGTTCTCGCCACCGAGACTGGCCGCGAAGGTGTTCTCCTTCTTGGTGCGGTAGCGCATGCGCTTGTCGATGGAATCTTTCGGCATGCCATCCAGGCGGTACTGGTCGGTGCCGGTCTTGACCATCTTCGCGTCGTCGAAGTTGAAGATCACGCGCTGGCGGGTCTCCGCATCGTCGAACTGGCTGTACAGCGTGCGCAGGTAGTACTTGCTGTCTTCATTCGGGCGCCAGTCGAGGTTGAGGCTGGCACCGATGCGCTTGCGCTCGATCTCGTACTTGCGGTGCTGCAGGTTGATCGCGGTGACATCGCCGGGGACGGCATCGTCCTTGCCGTCATACTCCACTTCGGTGTTGTCCGACTCGAACCTGCGCTTCTGGTAGTTCACGCCCAGCGCCACACCGAAGGTGTCGTTGAACACCTCGCTGTAGTTGAAGGCGGCCTTGGGGCTGGTCTCGCCGGACAACTGCTGGTGGCTGCCTTCGATCTTGCCACGCAGGCTGCGACCGTCACGGTCGAAGGCCGAGGCCGATTCCACCAGCACGGCGCCGCCGATGGCATCACCGGGCATGTCCGGGGTCGGCGACTTGACCACGCGCAGGCGCTCGGTGGAGTCGGACGGGATCACGTCCAGCGGTGCGGCGCGGCTGGAATCCTCCGGCGTACCGATGGCGATGCCATCCACGCTGACGCTGTTGAGGTTGGCGTCCAGACCGCGGATGACCACGAAGCGCCCCTCGCCCTGGTCGCGGGTCACGCTGATGCCCGGCAGGCGCTGCAGCGACTCGGCCACGTTCTTGTCCGGGTACTGACCCAGGGCATCGGAGGACACCGCATCCTCGATGGCGTCGCTGCTGCGCTTGAGGTCGACCGCGCGGATCTGCGATTCGAGCTGGGCGCGCACTTCGATGCGGTCCAGGTCGACCGCATCAGCGGCCACGGCGCCGGTGGCGGCTACCGCCTGCTGCCCGGCCGCCTGCAGCGGGGCTGCGGCCCCCATCGCCAGGGTCAGCGTGATGGCAACGGCCAACGGAGTCTTGATATGCACTCGGAATCCCCATTCCTGTTAAGAATGGGTCTGCACGGTATGTCCGCAAGGTTGCATGGCCGTGACATGCGCCTGCACATTTCGAGTAACGCCGCTCCGGGCCAGGTTTGGGTTCGGCCCGCCGATCCGGCAAAATGGCGCCCTCTCTCCTTTTCCCCTTCCCGACCATGAAGATCGTCGAAGTGCGCCACCCGCTGGTGCAGCACAAGATTGGCCTGATGCGCAACGCTGCGCTCAGCACCAAGGATTTCCGCGAACTGGCCAACGAGCTGGGTACGCTGCTGGCCTACGAGGCCACCGCCGACCTGGACACCGAGCCGCACACCCTGCCCGGCTGGGCCGGCCCGGTCACCGTGCAGCGCATTGCGGGCGCCAAGATCACCGTGGTGCCGATCCTGCGCGCCGGCCTGGGCATGCTCAGCGGCGTGCTGTCGCTGATCCCGGCGGCCCGCGTCAGCGTGGTCGGCCTGCAGCGCGATGAGGAAACCCTGCAGCCGGTGCCCTACTTCGAGCGCCTGACCGGGCGCCTGGAAGAGCGCGACGCGCTGATCCTGGACCCTATGCTGGCCACCGGCGGCACCCTGATCGCCACCATCGACATGCTCAAGCGTGCCGGCGCCCGCCGCATCAAGGGCATCTTCCTGGTCGCCGCGCCGGAAGGCATCGAGGCGGTCAAGGCCGTGCACCCGGACGTGGAGATCTACACCGCGGCCATCGATGCCCAGCTCAACGACAAGGGCTACATCCTGCCGGGCCTGGGCGATGCCGGTGACCGCATCTTCGGTACCCGCGTCGGCTGATCCGAAGAACCGGGGTCAGAGCCCTTTCGCCGCGAAAGGGGTCTGACCCCAACAGCGCAGGCCATCGCGGCCGCGTTGCGATTCTTCACGTGCTCTTGGCGCCGGGAAGCGAATGCTCCGCGCACCCGCCACCCTTGGAGCTCCCGATGAAAGCCTCTTTTCTGCTGGCCGCCGTCCTGCTGGTCGGCCTGCCCCTGGCGGCCAATGCCACCACTCCGCAGCAGCAGCGCATGGCCGAATGCTCGGCCAAGAACAAGGGGCTGAAGGGCGATGCCTACAAGACTGCACAGAGTTCCTGCCTCAGCGGCCACGCCGCCGACGCCAAGCCGGTCAATACGCAGCAGGAACGCATGCGCAAGTGCAACGCTGACGCGGGCGCCAAAAAGCTGGCCGGTGATGCGCGCAAGACCTTCATGAGCAGCTGCCTGAAGGTGTCGTAATGGTCGCATCCGGATAAAACGCCATCCACGCATGGCGTGGATCCACGGACATCAGTAAAAGGCCGGGCATTGCCCGGCCATGCCATTACCCCAGGGCGCGTGCCTTCAGCTCACCCTGCTCGTGCAGGGTCACGAAACGCCCCTTGTCATCCCTGCCAAGCTGCGCCAATGCCACCTGCGGATCGTGGGTGAAGAACAGCCGCACGTTGCGCGCCAGCTTGTCTTCCAGGAACTGCCGCTTCTCGTCGATCAGCAGCTCGGCATTGCGGTCGTAGCCCATGGTGATCGGCACGTGTACCCATGAGCGGCCCGGGATCAGGTCGGCACAGAACACCACGCCACCATGCGCACTTTCGCCTGGATGCGCGTGACCGACGATCTCGGCCAGCATCAGCCCCGGTGTATGCCCGTCGCTGTAACTGAAGCGCACGCTGCGGCCGAGCGCCTTCGAGTACTCCCCGTCCACCACTTCCAGCCGGCCACTGGCCTGCAGCAGGCCCGGCAGTTCCGGAATGAAGCTGGCGCGATCGCGCGGGTGTGGCTGCACGGCGCGCTGCCAATGCTGCGCACCGACCACATAGGTTGCGTTGGGGAACAGCAGCTCGGGCTCACGCCCTTCGCTCCATGCCGCCAGCAGGCCACCGGCATGATCGAAGTGCAGGTGGCTGAGTACCACCACGTCGATATCCTCGTGCTCGAAGCCGGCTTCGCGCAGCGAATCGATCAGCACGTGCTGGCTTTCCTGCACACCGTAGCGTTCGCGCATGCGCGGATCGAAGAACGCCCCGATACCGGTTTCAAACAGCACCGTCTTGCCTTCCAGCGGGCTGGCAAGCAGCGCACGGCAGGCCAGCTCGATGCGATTGAGCTCGTCCGGTGCCGCCCATTTTTCCCACAACGCGCGCGGCGCGTTGCCGAACATCGCGCCGCCATCAAGGCGCTGCGAGTTTCCACGAATAGACCAGAGTTTCATGTGTCGATTATCGGCGCCGGCTCGTTAAATAATCGCTAGAAGGGAAACAGAAAACCCCGCCGGCAAAGGCGGGGTTTCGATAATCAGCCGGATTGCCGGCCAGCAGCCGGCACCACCGGATCAGTGTGCCGGCACCACCTGGGCACTGCCGACCGGGTTGCGCGGGTCACTGCCACCGAACAGCTTGTTGGCCCTGCGGTCCCATTCCACGGTCTGCAGGTTGCCCCACACGTGGCTGGAACCGCGGCCACCCGCGGCGACATTGCCCGGCAGGTCGATCTTGTGGCCCATCGCCTGCAGCTGCTTCACCGTCGCCGCGTCGAACGCATCGTCCTCGGCTTCGATCAGGTCCGGCAGCCACTGGTGGTGGTAGCGCGGCAGTGCGGCAACCTGCTGCGCATCCAGGCCGTCGTCGTAGCCGAGGATGCCCAGCAGCACCATGGTGATGATGCGGCTGCCACCCGGGGTGCCCAGCACCACCACCTTGTCGGCGTTCTCCATGAAGGTCGGCGTCATCGAGCTGAGCATGCGCTTGCCCGGCTTCGGCGCATTGGCTTCATAGCCCATCACGCCGAACGCATTGGGCGTGCCCGGCTTCAGCGCGAAGTCGTCCATCTCGTTGTTCAGCAGCACGCCGGTGCCCTTGGGAATCAGCCCCGAGCCGTACAGCAGGTTGACGGTCTGGGTGGCGCCGACGCGGTTGCCGTCGCGGTCGATGATCGAGAAGTGCGTGGTCTCGTCGTCTTCCAGCGGCGTCGGGTTGCCTGACAGCAGGTCGCTGGGCGTGGCCTTCTCCGGATGGATGGTCGCCCGCAGGCCCTGTGCATAGTCCTTGCTGGTCAGCACCTTCTGCGGGATCTGCACGAAGTCCGGATCGCCGAGGAAGAAGGTGCGGTCACGGTAGGCGCGACGCATCGACTCCACCACCAGGTGGGTGCGGTGCGCCGGGTCCATCTTCTTGATATCCCAGCCTTCCAGGATCTGCAGCATGCTGGCCAGCGCGATGCCACCGGACGACGGCGGCGGCGCGGTGGTGATCTTCCAGCCGTTGTAGTTGAACACGATCGGCTCGCGCTGCTTCACGCGGTAACCGGCCAGCTCTTCAGCGGTCCACTTGCCGCCGGCCTGCTTCACGCCGGCCAACAACAGCGTTCCGGTCTGGCCCTTGTAGAAGCCATCGAAGCCACCTGTGGCCAGGCGCTCCAGCGTCTGTGCCAGCTCCGGCTGCTTGAACAGGTCACCGCTGGCGATCGGCTTGCCGTTGCGCAGGTAGACCTCGCGCGTTCCGGGATAGCGCTCCATCACTTCACGGCGCGAGGCATAGCCCTTGGCCATGCGGTCGTACACCGGGAAGCCTTCGCGCGCGATGCGGATGGCCGGCTGCAGCGAGGTCGCCAATGGCAGCTTGCCGTGCTTGGCCGACAGCTCGACCAGCGCTGCGGGCAGGCCCGGGATACCGGCCGACCAGGCGCCATTGACCGAGCGGTCACGGTCGAGGTTGCCCTGCTTGTCGAGGAACGCCTGCGGGGTCGCAGCGGCCGGCGCGGTCTCGCGCGCATCCAGCATCACATCCTTGCCGGTGGCCGCATCGTGCAGCAGGAAGAAGCCACCACCGCCCAGGCCGGAACTGATCGGCTCGACCACCGCCAGCGTGGACGATACCGCCACCGCGGCATCGAAGGCGTTGCCGCCCTGCGCCAGGATGTCGATGCCCGCCTGGGTGGCCAGCGCATGGCCGCTGGCAATGGCCGCGCCATCGGGGCGCTCGGCACGGGCCGGGCTGTCGGCCCAGGCAATCGGGCTCAGCAGCAGGCCGAGCAGCAACAGGGGGCGGACGATCAGCGTCTTCATTCGGATGGGGGCTCCGCGTAGAGTTCGGGGTGATCGTGCTGCAGCTGGCGCAGCTTGGCCAGCAGCTGGTCTTCCGTTTCCACGATCTCCGGGTCCGGGTCGATGCACTCGACCGGGCAGACGACCACGCACTGTGGCTCGTCGAAATGACCCACGCATTCGGTGCAGCGCGCAGGGTCGATCACGTAGATGGTTTCACCCATCGCAATGGCCTGGTTCGGGCAGGCCGGCTCGCATACGTCGCAGTTGACGCAGAGCTCGTTGATTTTCAGCGACACGGCGATACTCCTCGCCCGCGCCCTGGGACAAAGGACCGGCCAGCGCGGGCGCGCGGGCCGGTCAGGTCATCAGCGGCGCCCTTGCAGGACGCCGCCCGGGCCATGCCGGAGCATGGCCGCCATGGCTCGGTATTACTTGGCTTCGACGAAAATGTACTCGGCACCGGTCGGCTGGATCGCAGCCTGTACGCGGGCGTTGTCGGCCGACTGGCCGATGAAGACGACGCGCACGCCCTTCATCGAATCCGGCGACACGTCCTTGAACACGGCCTGGATCATGTCAGCCATCTTGCCCGAGGCCGACGAACCGAAGGCCAGCATGTTGCCCGGCTGCACGCCACGGGCCACGGCCTGGGTCGCGCTCTCGGTCTGGCGCTCGTACTTGGCCTGGAAGTCCGGGTCCGATTCCGGCGAGAGGTAGTACAGGAACGGGCTGTTGGTGATGTTGCCCATGTTCTGGATCGCCACTTCCTGCAGGTACTTCTTCCAGCCTGCATCGTCGTCCTTGGACGGAGCGACCAGGGCCTGCTTGGCCTCGTCGACCGGAGCGGCCTCTTCCTTCTTGCAGGCGGTGAAGGCCAGGGCCAACGAAGCGATCAGCATCGCGCGCATGGTGGTGTTCATGGGTTTCCTCCCGGAATGGTGCGTGGTGTTGTACGTAATGGGGTGCGGGTACAGCGGGGCTTACGACTGTGCCGCCTTCGCTTCGCGGACCTTGCGCAGGGCTTCGAGCACCGCGGCCGGCACGAAGCCGGACACGTCGCCGCCCAGGCGCGCGATCTCGCGGACCAGCGAGGACGAAATGAAGCTGTGCTGCTCGGCCGGGGTCAGGAACAGGGTCTCGACCTCGGGGATCAGGTGCCGGTTCATGCTGGCCATCTGGAACTCGTACTCGAAGTCGGACACCGCGCGCAGGCCGCGCAGCAGCACCCCGCCCTGGACCGAACGTACGAAATGCGCCAGCAGGGTATCGAAGCCGATGACCTCGACGTTGCTGTGGTGGGCCAGCGCGCCACGCGCCAGCTGCACGCGCTGCTCCAGCGGCAGCGCCGGGCCCTTGGACGGGCTCTGCGCCACGCCGACCACGACCTTTTCGAACAGCGGCGCGGCCCGGCTCACCAGGTCGATATGGCCGTTGGTGATGGGGTCGAACGTGCCGGGGTAGACGGCAATGCGGCGGTTGGCCACGGTCATGGGCGGATGCAGATGTTCAGATGAGGTCAAAGTGTAGCAGTGGCGCGGCGGTACAGGGCAAAGCGCACCTCGCGGGTGCCACCCTCGCGGTGCAGCAGCCAGTCCGGTGGCAGCACCGGCACGTGGCCGGCCGGCGATTCCAGGTACAGCCAGGCATCGGCGGCCAGGTGCCGCGGCAGCTGGGCCAGCACGTCCTGCCACAGGCCGTCGGCGAACGGCGGGTCGATGAAGACCAGATCGGCCTGCTGCGCCGGCGCGCCCTGCAGCCAGCGCAGGGCATCAGCCTGCACGACGCTGATCTGGTCGGAGGCCTGCAGCCTGGCCACGGCAGCGGTCAGATTGCGTCCCAGCTGCGCGTCGCGTTCGACCAGGGTGGCGTGTGCGGCACCGCGCGAGACCGCCTCCAGGCCCAGTGCGCCACTGCCGGCGAACAGGTCCAGCACGCGGGCCCCACCGAGCCTGGGCATCAGCCAGTTGAACAGGGTTTCGCGCACACGGTCGCTGCTGGGGCGGAGCCCCGGCAGGATCGGCACCGGCAGGCGGGTATTGCGCCAGCGCCCGCCGATGATGCGGACCTGGCCTTCATTGCCGCCACGGCCGCTCATCGGCTCCCCCGGCGGGAGGTATTCGAGAATTTCAGCATGAGCGGGATTGTAGTTCGGCCGGGCGGCGCCCGGCACCCGCAGAAGCCACAGCAACGGCCGAAGCAACAGCAACAGCGGGCATTCCTTGGGATGGCGGGGTGGGTCCGGTCGAGGGGGACGCTGCAAGTACGTCCATGTAAGCTCGGTCGCCGCATCCATGCGGCTCACGCCCCCTCAACCGGACCCACCCCGCCTTCGACAGTTTGCTGCGATCTGTCGGAACTCTCTTGGAGTCAGATCCGTTTTCCTGCGGAAAACGGATCTGACTCCATTTGATGTATCGATATCTGACAGATGTGTCGACCAAGGTCGACACCTACCAACAGCCGCGTGAACCTGTCAGAGGCGGGGCACTGTGGGTTCGCGGGGTGTGAGCCGCATGGATGCGGCGACCAAGGCTACATGGACGTACTTGCGCCGCCCCCGCGAACCCACAGTGCCCCGCCATCCCACGGGATGCCGCTCTGGCCCTGGCTTTGGCAGTTGCAGTTGCACTGAGCGGGTGCCGGGCGCAGCCCGGCCGACCAACCCCTTGATTTCGGGACAATCAGCCATACCCCTTGGCGAGGCCGCACGCGCTGGCGCGGCATTGCACACGGAGCCTTATCGATGACCGAGACCACCCAGACCGAAACCCTTGGCTTCCAGACCGAAGTCAAGCAGCTGCTGCAACTGATGATCCACTCGCTGTACTCCAACAAGGAGATCTTCCTCCGCGAGCTGGTCTCCAACGCCGCCGACGCCGCCGACAAGCTGCGTTTCGAGGCCCTGACCCAGCCGGCCCTGCTGGAAGGCGACAGCGAACTGCGCGTGCGCGTCAGCTTCGACCCCACCGCCCACACCATCACCATCGAAGACAACGGCATCGGCATGAGCCGCGCCGAAGCCATCGCCCACCTCGGCACGATTGCAAAGTCCGGCACCGGCGATTTCCTGCGCCAGCTGTCCGGCGACCAGAAGAAGGATTCGCAGCTGATCGGCCAGTTCGGCGTCGGCTTCTACAGTGCCTTCATCGTCGCCGACGAAGTGGAAGTGACCTCGCGCCGCGCTGGCCTGGCTGCAGGCGAAGGCGTGCGCTGGACCTCGCGCGGCGAAGGCGATTTCGAAGTCGCCACGGTCGACAAGGCCGAGCGCGGCACCCGCATCGTGCTGCACCTGAAGGAAGGCGAGCACGACTTCGCCGATGGCTGGCGCCTGCGCAGCATTCTCAAGAAGTATTCGGACCACATCGGCCTGCCGATCCAGATGCCCAAGGAGGGCGAAGACGGCGCTGCCGGCGAGTGGGAGACCGTCAACCGCGCCAGCGCGCTGTGGACCCGCCCGCGCACTGAGATCAGCGACGCCGAGTACACCGAGTTCTACAAGCACGTGGCACACGACCACAGCGATCCGCTGGCGTGGAGCCACAACAAGGTCGAAGGCAAGCTCGAGTACACCTCGCTGCTGTATGTGCCCGGCCGCGCACCGTTCGACCTGTATCACCGCGATGCACCCAAGGGCCTGAAGCTGTACGTGCAGCGCGTGTTCGTGATGGACCAGGCCGAGCAGTTCCTGCCGCTGTACCTGCGCTTCATCAAGGGCGTGGTCGATTCCAACGACCTGTCGCTGAACGTCTCGCGCGAGATCCTGCAGTCCGGTCCGGTCATCGATTCGATGAAGGCCGCGCTGACCAAGCGCTCGCTGGACATGCTGGAAAAGCTGGCCGCCGACAAGCCGGAGCAGTACGCCACGTTCTGGAAGGAATTCGGCCAGGTGCTGAAGGAAGGCCCGGCCGAGGACTACAACAACCGCGAGAAGGTGGCCGGCCTGCTGCGCTTCGCTTCCACCCGTGGCGACGGCGATGCGCAGAGCGTGTCGCTGGCCGATTACCTCGACCGCATGACCGAAGGCCAGGACAAGATCTATTACCTGACCGGCGAGAGCTACAGCCAGGTGCGCAACAGCCCGCACCTGGAAGTGTTCCGCAAGAAGGGCGTGGAAGTGCTGCTGCTGACCGACCGCATCGACGAGTGGCTGATGGGCTACCTGACCGATTTCGACGGCAAGGGCTTCGTCGACATCGCCCGTGGTGACCTCGACCTGGGCGCGCTGGAAACCGAAGCGGACAAGCAGGAACAGGAAGCGGCGGCCAAGGACAAGCAGGGCCTGGTCGAGCGCCTGAAGACGGTGCTGGGCGATGACGTGGCCGAAGTACGCGTCTCGCACCGCCTGACCGATTCGCCGGCGGTGCTGGCCATCGGCGAGCAGGACCTGGGCCTGCAGATGCGCCAGATCCTGGAGGCCAGCGGGCAGAAGGTGCCGGACAGCAAGCCGGTGCTGGAGATCAATCCGGGCCACCCGCTGATTGCCAAGCTCGATGCCGAAGCCGATGGCGCGCGCTTTGACGACCTCGGTCGGGTGCTGTTCGACCAGGCTGCGCTGGCCGCCGGCGACAGCCTGAAGGACCCGGGTGCCTACGTGGCGCGCCTGAACAAGCTGCTGCTGGAGCTGTCGGTCTGATCGAGGCGGTGGTCGCCGGGCGTGGCCCGGCGCTACCGGGTGCTGGTGGATGCCAACCTTGGTTGGCATTCCTGCTCTGGTAGGTGCCAACCTTGGTTGGCACTGTTGCCCTGGTAGAGGCCAACCTCGGTTGGCGCCCCAAAAGCGTGCCAACCAAGGTTGGCACCTACCAGGGCGGGTCGAGCGTGCCAACCAAGGTTGGCACCTACCAGGGCGGGTCGAGCGTGCCGACCAAGGTTGGCACCTACCAGGCTGGGCCGAAGCGTGCCGACCAAGGTTGGCACCCACCAGGGGCGGCGGTTGGCACCTGCCAAAACGGTGTTGCTCAGGCGTCCCGATCCAGCAGTGAGCCCAGCATCTGGTCCTGGCGACGGATCACCGTGGCATTGGCGGCGAAGGCCACGACCTCGGCTTTCGCGGCCAGCAGATCACCCAGCGGCGCGCCGGCATCGGCGCCGATGGACGCCACCGAAGCCTGCACCCCACCCTGCTCGGTGGTATTGCGCTGCAACTGCAGGTGCTGGGCATCCGGGGTCGCCAGGTTGGCCACGTTGTGCGCGGCCACCTGCACGCCCTGCTGGGCCGCACGCATCCCGCTGAGGGCGATTCCCATCACGTTGTCCATGGCGGTCTCCGGGCCGCCCTGCGCAGCCCTCCGGACCGGTTAACGGCCGACGGGCCGCGACCTTGAGTCCACATCGGCCCGACAGGCCCGAGTGGTAGCATATCCCTCTGATTTCAGCGCCTTTTGCCAATGCTCAGTTTTTTCCGCCGCAAGAAGCCCCAGGATGCCCCCGTAACGGAGGCACCCAAGACCCAGCACTACTCGGCTGAAGAGCTGGCGGCGGCATTCCCGTCGGCCGCGCCGGTCGAGGACAAGGAGCCGGCGCCGGTAGCAGTACCGGCCGAGCCTGTACCGGTCGAGCCGCCCCCAGCAACCGCCGTTCCGGTCGCTGTCGAGCCCACCCCGGTTATTCCGGCCCCAGCCGCACCGGTTCCGGCAGCTCCTGCGCCGACGGCTCAGATCGACGTCGCCCCTATCGCGACTCCGGCCATCGAACCGGCCCCCGTACCGCTGCCTGAGCCCACCCCGGCACCGACACCGGCACCGGTCACCGACGACCTGCCTGCCGCCGCCTCGATCGACGCCGTTCCGGCGCCGGCTGGCAAGCCCGGCTGGCGCGAGCGCCTGCGCAACAGCGTCATCGCGCGCAGCTTTGGTGGCCTGTTCTCGCGCAACCCCAAGCTTGACGACGACCTGCTGGACGAGCTGGAAACCGCACTGATCACCGCCGACGTCGGTGTCGGTGCCACCACCGACCTGGTCGAGGGCCTGCGCAAGCGCATGAAGTCGCGCGAGTTCGCCGACGCCAATGCGCTGCTGGCCGCGCTGCGCGCGGAGCTGATCGCGATCCTGCAGCCGGTGGCCAAGCCGCTGGTGATCGACCGCAACGCCAAGCCCTTCGTGGTGCTCACCGTCGGCGTCAACGGCGTTGGCAAGACCACCACCATCGGCAAGCTGGCCAAGCGCTTCAAGGACGATGGCCACAGCCTGATGCTGGCCGCCGGTGACACTTTCCGCGCCGCCGCCGTGGCCCAGCTGCAGGCCTGGGGCGAGCGCAACGGCGTGGCCGTGGTCGCGCAGGGGCAGAACGCCGATGCCGCTTCGGTGGCATTCGACGCGCTGCAGGCCGGCAAGGCCCGTGGCACCTCGGTGCTGATCGCCGACACCGCCGGCCGCCTGCATACCCAGTCCGGCCTGATGAACGAGCTGGGCAAGATCCGCCGCGTGCTCGGCAAGATCGACCCCACCGCCCCGCACGAAGTGCTGATGGTGATCGACGGCACCACTGGCCAGAACGCGCTGTCGCAGCTGCGCCAGTTCAATGCCGCAGTGAACGTGACCGGCCTGGTGGTGACCAAGCTGGACGGCACCGCCAAGGGCGGCGTGGTGTTCGCGCTGGCCCGCGAGTTCGGCATTCCGATCCGTTTCGCCGGCATCGGCGAGCGCCCGGAAGACCTGCGCGTGTTCGACCCGGAAGCCTTCGTCGACGCCCTGCTGCCCGAAGCGCTGGGCGCCTGATACACCGTGCAGCCACGCATGGCGTGGCTCTACTGCAATCCAGTAGAGCCACCCCACGGGTGGCTGCCTCTCTGGAACACCGATGCCCCGCCAGCCGCACGCCAGCGCCGGAACCACGCAGACTGACGACTTCGTCGCCCACCTGCTGCATTGGTTCGACGACCACGGCCGCCACGACCTGCCCTGGCAGCACCCACGCAGTCCCTACCGGGTCTGGCTGTCGGAAATCATGCTGCAGCAGACACAGGTGAGTACGGTCATCCCGTATTTCCAGCGGTTCCTGCAGCACTTCCCGACCCTGCCCGACCTCGCCGCCGCCAGCAACGACGCGGTGATGGCGCAGTGGGCCGGGCTCGGCTACTACGCCCGCGCACGCAACCTGCATGCCGCTGCGAAGCGCTGCGTGGAACTGCACGACGGCGACCTGCCGCGTGATTTCGATGCATTGCATGCCCTGCCCGGCATCGGCCGCAGCACCGCCGGTGCGATCCTCAGCCAGGCCTGGAACGACCCGTTCGCGATCCTCGATGGCAACGTCAAGCGGGTGCTCAGCCGTTACCACGGCATCGATGGCTTCCCCGGGCTGCCGGCCATCGAGAAGCAGCTGTGGGCGATCGCCGAGGCGCATGTGGCGCAGGTGCCGGCCGGGCGCATGGCCGACTACACGCAGGCGCAGATGGACCTGGGCGCGACGGTGTGCAGCCGTGCCAAACCGGCCTGCGTGATCTGCCCGTTGCAGGATGACTGCGTGGCACGGCGCGAAGGCCGCACCGCTGAACTACCCACGCCCAGGCCCAGCAAGACCCTGCCCGAGCGCGAGGCCGTTGCGCTGCTGCTGCGCGACGCCCAGCAGCGCGTGCTGCTGCAGAAGCGGCCGGACACCGGCATCTGGGCGCAGCTATGGACGCTGCCGCAGGCCGATGCCGGCAGCGTGCTGCAGGACTGGTTCGACGTGCACGTCGACGGCTCGCTGGAAGAGGCCGAAGAGCTGCCAGTGCTGCAGCACACCTTCAGCCACTACAAGCTGCATCTGCAGGTGTTGTCGCGGCAGGTACACGGCCTGCGCGTGGAAGAACCCACGCTGCGCTGGGTCGCCAGCGACGAACTGCACGCGCTGGGCCTGCCGGCACCGATCCGCAAACTGCTCGACGGCGCAACGATCAAGACGCCGAAACGAAATTCCAAGAAACCCCGCAACCACGAGTGAATGCCATGTCCCGAACCGTCTTCTGCCAGTACGAACAACGCGATGCCGAGGGCCTGGACTTCGTGCCCTACCCCGGCGAACTGGGCCAGCGCATCTTCAACAACATCGGCAAGCAGGCCTGGGCTGCGTGGCTGGCGCACCAGACCATGCTGATCAACGAGAACCGCCTGTCGCCGCGCACGCCGGAGCATCGCGCGTTCCTTGAAGGCGAACTGGTCAGGTTCCTGTTCGAGAAGGACGCGGAAAAGCCGGCCGGCTTCACCCCGGAAGCCTGACACACAGGTAGTGCCGGCCGCTGGCCGGCAACCTGGCATCTGCGCGATGCCGGCCAGCGGCCGGCACTACCACGCTATTTCGTGCTTTCCTCGCGCTCCTGCACCTGCGCCTGGCGCAGCTCCTGCTCGGAGGCTCGCAGCGCCTTCACGTCCAGCTTGCGGATGCTGTCGATGAAGCACGGCATGCGCGGGCCACCGGCAGGGTCGCGCACCAGCACCTTGTCGAATCGCGCCGAAACACGGTTCATCTGGCTGGTCAGGCCGATGGCGGTGGCATACGGCAGGTCCTGGCAGGGACCTCTCAATTCCAGCAGATAGGCCTCGCTGGGACGCGTCCACACCGCCAACGCGCTGTCACCCAGTTCGGTCCAGCCGTTGAGGCTGCCGAAGAACTGCATGTCGTTCTGCGGCGCGCCGGCATGGGCACGGTACAGGTCAAGTTTCTCGGCAGAGCTGAGCCGGCCGGTGGTCGCGCAGGCGGCCAGCGCCAGGCAGAGTCCGGCCATCAGGATCGGGGTCTTCATGGCGATCTCCTCGGGGAACTGTCGCCATCATGCGCCTGCGCAGACAACGCCGGCGCGAAAGCCAGTACCCCATTCAGCAGCCGGTCGGCGGTCGCCCCAAGCAGGCCCAAGGCTCCGGATTCCGGTAGTCGCCAACCTTGGTTGGCGCTTGCCCTGCAAGAGCAGCCGACCAAGGTCGGCTTCCACCAAAGCGGGCCCGGCGCCTCAGACGTCGGCGTGGGCCAGCGCGTGCAGGCGCCCCTCGC
The DNA here is from genome assembly GCF_056481585.1 of Stenotrophomonas sp. 86428_Sma. Classification (NCBI taxonomy): domain Bacteria; kingdom Pseudomonadati; phylum Pseudomonadota; class Gammaproteobacteria; order Lysobacterales; family Lysobacteraceae; genus Stenotrophomonas; species Stenotrophomonas sp. 86428_Sma. Next base: position 1,871,236 of record NZ_CM151156.1, on the reverse strand, counting down.
GCAGCTCCAGCACCCGGTCCAGGCGACGCGCCAGGCTGCGGTCGTGGGTCACCAGCACCAGGCTGGTATGCCGCGCCCGGTTGAGCTCCAGCATCAGCTCGAACACCGTCGCCGCGGTGCGGTCATCGAGGTTGCCGGTCGGCTCGTCGCCGAGCACGCAGGCCGGATGGTTGACCAGCGCACGCGCCACGGCCGCACGCTGGCGTTCGCCGCCGGACAGTTCGCCGGGCTTGTGGTCCAGGCGATGGCCAAGGCCGACCGCTTCCAGCAGCGTGGTGGCGCGGCTGCTCGCCTCGGCCACTGCAGTACCGGCCAGCAGCACCGGCATCATCACGTTTTCCAGCGCGGTGAACTCAGGCAGCAGGTGGTGGAACTGGTAGACGAAGCCCAGCGCCTGGTTGCGCAGCAGGCCGCGCGCGGTATCGGACAGCGCTGACATGCGCTGGCCGGTCACATAGACCTCGCCGGCGGTCGGAATGTCCAGGCCACCCAGCAGGTGCAGCAGCGTGCTCTTGCCGGCGCCGGAGGCACCGATGATCGCGACCGTTTCGCCGGCGGTCACGGTCAGGTCCAGGCCATCGAACACCGGGGTCTGCATGCGCCCTTCGGCGTAGGTCTTGCCCAGTGCTTCGGCGCGGATCACTTCATCGCCGCGGTTGAAGACCTTATTCATAACGCAGGGCCTCCGCCGGCTGGGTGCGTGCTGCCCGCCAGGCGGGATACAGGGTGGCCAGGAAGCTCATCAGCAGCGCGACCACGGTGATCGCCACCACGTCGCCGGTCTGCATGTCGGTCGGCAGGCCGGTGATGTAGTACACATCCTCCGGCATCAGCTTGACGTTGAACACGCTCTCGATGGCACCGAGGATGCGCTCCAGGTTGAGTGTGAGGGTGATGCCACCGATCAGGCCGGCCAGCGTGCCGAAGATGCCGATCAGCGAACCCTGCACCATGAATACCTGCATCACCCCGCCCGGGGTCAGGCCGAGCGTGCGCAGGATGGCGATGTCGGCCTGCTTGTCAGTGACCAGCATCACCTGCGAGGACACCAGGTTGAACGCGCCCATGGCGATGATCAGCGACAGCAGGATGCCCATCACCACCTTCTCCATGCGCAGCGAGTGGTAGAGGTTGGCGTTCTGCTGGGTCCAGTCACTCACGCGGTACGCACCACCGAGGTTCTGCGCCAGGTCCACACCCACTTCCAGCGATCGGTCCATGTCGTGCAGTTTCAGCCGCACGCCGGTGGCACCGTCGCTGCGCAGCACGCGCTCCAGGTCCTGCATGTTGGCGAAGCCGACGCCGCGGTCGACCTCGTTGTAGCCGGCCTCGAAGATGCCGCTGACGGTGAAGCGTTTCATCCGTGGCACCGCACCGGCAGGCGTGCCCTGCACTTCGGCGAAGGTCACCAGCACCTGGTCGCCGACATCAACGCCCAGCCAGATCGCCAGTTCCTTGCCCAGAAGCAGGTTGAAGCTGCCCGGCGTGAGGCTGCCATAGCTGCCCTTGGTGACCTTCTTGTCGATCACCGATACCTTCGGCTCCAGCGCCGGATCGATGCCCTGGATGATCGCGCCCTGCACGCGCGGGCCGCTGATCATCGACTGGATCTCGATGTACGGCGCAGCACCGGCCACGCGCGGGTCCTTGCTGGCCACGTCGACTACGCGCATCCAGTCCGGCATCGGCTCGCCGTCACGGCTGATGGTGGTGTGCGCGGTCATCTGCAGCAGGCGGCTGCGGATTTCCTTCTGGAAACCGCTCATCACGGCCAAGGTGGTGATCAGCACCGTGACGCCGAGCGCGATGCCCAGGATCGATGCCATCGAGATGAAGGAGATGAAGCCGTTGCGGCGCTTGGCGCGCAGGTAGCGCAGGCCAATGGCCACGGGAATGGGTTTGAACATGCAGGCACGCCGGTCAATTCAGCTTATGGTGCCATCGACCGGGGCCTACGGGAAACGCCACGTGCGGCCACGGCCAGTCGCAGTTCACGTCGCTGCCCGGAATCGAGCACATCCGGCCAGAACAGCAGGCGCCGGCGGCGCCGATCCTCACGCCAGAGCAACAACAGCCATGGGCCACGCACGACCAGCTGTGGTGCATCGACGTCCTGCCCAGCCACCTGCAGCGGCTCGGGCGGCATCGGCAGAAGCACCTGCACGCGTGGCCTGCGCTGGCGCCAGGCCAGTTCGGCCAACCCGACGCTCCAGGCCAGCACCACTGCGGGCATCAGCAGCCGTGAAGGCAGATCCGATGCGCGCAGCAGCCAGGGTGCGGCCAGCAGCACCGCCAGTTGGGCGGCGGCCTGCAGCCGCGAGGGGCGCCACTCAAGGCTTGAGGGCGAGGATCTTCTGCATGAGGGGGATCGCGTGCGCATGTGGACAGGCCTCATAGCCCATGAACCAGCGCCACAACTTATCGTCCTCGCAGTCGAGCAGGAACAGGAAAACTTCGCGCTCTTCGGTCGGCGCAGTGCTCCATTCGTGGTCCAGGTAGCGACCGAACAGCTGGTCCAGCTCACGCATGCCGCGGCGGCAACGCCAGCGCAGCTTCTTCAGCAGAACGTCTTCTTCCATCATGTTTCTCCAGATACAGCAAAGCCACGCATGGCGTGGCTCTACTGGGGTGGCACAGCCACGCGTGGCGTGGCTCTACCGGGTACAGCCAGGCCTGATCAGGCGCGGCGTTCCATCATCAGCTTCTTGATCTCGGCGATCGCCAGCGCCGGGTTCAGGCCCTTCGGGCAGGTCCGGGCGCAGTTCATGATGGTGTGGCAGCGGTACAGCTTGAACGGATCTTCCAGATCGTCCAGGCGTGCACCGGTGTCCTCATCGCGCGAGTCGATGATCCAGCGGTAGGCCTGCAGCAGGATCGCCGGGCCCAGGTAACGCTCGCCGTTCCACCAGTAGCTCGGGCAGCTGGTCGAGCAGCAGGCGCACAGGATGCACTCGTACAGGCCGTCCAGCTTCTTGCGGTCTTCCGGCGACTGCAGGCGCTCACGGTCCGGCGGTGCCGGAGTCTGGGTGCGGATCCACGGCTTGATCGAGGCGTACTGCGCGTAGAAGTGGGTCAGGTCCGGAACCAGATCCTTGACCACGTTCATGTGCGGCAACGGGTAGATCGGCACTTCCTTCTTGCCGCAGTCCGAGATGGCTCGGGTGCAGGCCAGGGTGTTGGTGCCGTCGATGTTCATCGCGCACGAACCACAGATACCTTCGCGGCAGGAGCGGCGGAAGGTCAGGGTCGGGTCGATCTCGTTCTTGATCTTGATCAGGGCGTCCAGGACCATCGGGCCACAGGCGTCCAGATCGACTTCATAGGTATCGGTGCGCGGGTTGCTGTCGTCGTCCGGACTCCAGCGGTAGATCTTGAAGGTCCGCACGTTCTTGCCGCCGTTCTTGACGGGGAAGTGCTTGCCCTTCGTGATCTTGGAATTCTTGGGGAGTGAAAACTCGGCCATGGCTGCTCTCGTTGGCTCAGGCGGCCCGCGCCCGTGGGCGCGGATTGCATGGTAGGCGGGGTCGGATCAGTACACGCGCGGCTTCGGCGGCACTACGGACACGTCGTCAGTCAACGTGTACATGTGCACCGGACGGTAGTCGAAGCTGCACTTGCCCTTCTCGTCGACGCTGACCAGGGTGTGCTTCTGCCAGTTGACGTCGTCGCGGTCCGGATAGTCCTCGTGCGCATGCGCGCCGCGGCTTTCCTTGCGCTGTTCGGCCGAGTTGATCGTCGCCACCGCGTTGAGCAGCAGGTTGTTCAGCTCGTAGGTCTCGATCAGGTCCGAGTTCCAGACCAGCGAACGGTCGGAGACCTTCACGTCCTGGAACGAGTCGAAGATCTTGTCCATCTTCTCGCAGCCTTCCTTCAGCGTCTGGCTGGTGCGGAAGACCGCCGCGTCGGCCTGCATGGTGCGCTGCATGCGATCGCGGATGACCGAGGTCGGGGTATCGCCGTTGGCGTGGCGCAGCTTGTCCAGCAGGCCCAGCGCCTTGTCGCAGGCATCGGCCGCCAACGGCTTGTGCGACGCGCCCGGCTTGATGGTCTCGGCGCAACGGTTGGCCACCGCACGACCGAACACCACCAGGTCCAGCAGCGAGTTCGAGCCGAGGCGGTTGGCACCGTGCACCGACACGCAGGCGGCTTCGCCGATCGCGTACAGGCCCGGGATCACCGCATCGGGGTTGTCGCCATCCTTGCGCACGACTTCGCCGTGATAGTTGGTCGGAATGCCACCCATGTTGTAGTGCACGGTCGGGATGACCGGGATCGGCTGCTTGTGCACGTCGACGCCGGCGAAGATGCGGGCGCTTTCTGCGATGCCCGGCAGCTTCTCGTCGATCACGCCCGGGCCAAGGTGGGTCAGGTCGAGCAGGATGTGGTCCTTGTGCTCGCCGACGCCGCGGCCTTCGCGGATCTCGATGGTCATCGAACGGCTGACCACGTCGCGCGAGGCCAGATCCTTGTAGTGCGGTGCGTAACGCTCCATGAAGCGCTCGCCGCTGCTGTTGCGCAGGATACCGCCTTCACCGCGGACACCCTCGGTGATCAGGCAGCCGGCGCCGTAGATGCCGGTCGGGTGGAACTGCACGAACTCCATGTCCTGCATGGCGATGCCGGCACGCATGGCCAGGCCGCCACCGTCACCGGTGCAGGTGTGCGCCGAGGTGGCGCTGAAGTAGGCACGGCCGTAACCGCCGGTGGCCAGCACCACGCCCTGGGCGCGGAACAGGTGCAGGGTGCCGTCGGACATGTCCAGAGCCAGCACGCCGCGGCAGGCGCCTTCGTCGTCGAAGATCAGGTCGAGCGCGAAGTACTCGATCATGAAGCGCGCATCGTGCTTCAGCGACTGCTGGTACAGGGTGTGCAGCATCGCGTGGCCGGTACGGTCGGCCGCCGCGCAGGTACGCTGCGCCGCCGGGCCTTCGCCGTACTTGGTGGTCATGCCACCGAACGGACGCTGGTAGATCTTGCCTTCGGCGGTGCGCGAGAACGGCACGCCGTAGTGTTCGAGCTCGATGATGGCCGGGATGGCCTCACGGCACATGTATTCGATGGCGTCCTGGTCGCCCAGCCAGTCCGAGCCCTTGATGGTGTCGAAGAAGTGGTAGCGCCAGTCGTCCTCGCCCATGTTGGCGAGTGCGGCCGAGATACCGCCCTGGGCGGCAACGGTGTGCGAACGGGTCGGGAAGACCTTGGTCAGGCACACGGTCTGCAGGCCCTTGGCGGCCAGGCCGAACGTGGCGCGCAGGCCGGCGCCGCCGGCGCCCACCACGACCATGTCGTACTTGTGTTCGGTGATCTTGTAAGCGGACATCTAATCTGGATTCCTGTGTTGGTGCCTGGGCTCAGGCAACGCCGAGGGCGATGCGGCCCACCGCAAACACACTGACGATCATGCCGAGCACGGCGACGAACTTCACCGCGGTCTGCAGCACCAGAGCCAGCAGCGATTCGTGGATGTAGTCTTCCAGCACGACCTGCATGCCGAGCTGCGCGTGCCAGAACATGGCGATCAGCAGGCCGATCAGCGGCACCGCATTCCACGGCTTGGCCACGGCAGCGGCGGCGGTCGCGTAATCCGAGCCCAGCAGGCCCAGCACGAAGACCAGGAACCAGATGCCCAGCACCACCAGGGCGGCGGCGGTCAGGCGCTGGTGCACGAAGTGCTCGGTGCCGGTCTTGGCCGAACCGAGGCCGCGCACGTTCTTCAACGGGGTACGGAACTTGCTCACGCGGCACCTCCGAACATCACATAGGCCCACACCAGCAGGGTGATCACCAGGCTGCCGATGACCGAAAGCCAGCTGCTGCGGATGAAGGCGGGGATGCTGAAGCCGATGGCGAAGTCCTGCACCACGTGGCGGATGCCATTGCACAGGTGATAGGCGAACGACCATGTCCACGCGAACAGGAACACGCGGCCATACCAGGCCCCGGCATGGCCGGTGAAGCAGTTCCAGGACTCGGGCCCCATCATCAGGGCCAGCAGGCCGGCGGCGATGATGAGGGCACCAACAGACAGAAAGACGCCAGTGGCTCGATGCAGGATCGAGGTGGCCATCTGAATCTGCCAGCGATACACCTGAAGGTGCGGGGAAAGTGGGCGTTGTCTGGTCGCCATTCGCTGGGCTCGTTGTCTCGGCTGGGCGGCACACGGCCGCGTTGGCTCAATGCTGATCAGAAATCGATGCAGCGTCCGTTTTTCTCCCAATCGCCATACCGCACCGGATCAAGTCCGCCGCGGCCGCCGAATTCCTCTGCTTTTTCCTGTTCCACGGGCACGGGTGCCGCGGGGACCAGCGGGGCTTCAGATTCGTCGTCGGGAGTGGGGGTTGTTTGGCCTATCATGTTCGGTCTCGCAACGCACAAATTTTAGACCTCGTTCACGTGCCTGACAACCTGCCCCCTGCTTTCGTCGGATATCCGCGCCTGCCCGGCCACCAGCTGCTGAGCCTGCAAGGCCCGGATGCGGCTGTCTTTGCCCACGCCCAGTTCAGCAGCGATGTCACCGCCCTGCCCCTGCAGCACTGGCAGTGGAGCGCCTGGCTGAGCGCCAAGGGCCGCACCCTGGCGGTGTTCCAGCTGCTTCGGCTGGCCGACGATCACGTGATGCTGGTGCTGGCCGACAGCGACGCCGATGCGATTGCGTCGCAACTGCAGCGCTTCGTGTTCCGCCGCAAGGTGAAGGTGCAGGTGCGCAGCGATCTGGCCGTGGCCGGTGCGTTCACTGCGCCCGACGCCGCCAGTGGCGCCGCGATTGCGCAGACCGCAGGTGACGGCTGGGAGCTGGACCTGGGCAGCGACGCCCTGCCGCGGACCCTGCGAATTGGCAGCGCCGATGCCTTCGCCGCCGGAAGTGAAGCCGATGAGGCCGCTTTCGCACTGGCCTGGCGCCAGGCCGATCTGCGCTACGGCCTGCCCCGGCTGCAAGAAGGCCAGCGCGAAGTGTGGACCCCGCAGCAGCTGGGGTTGGACCGCCTGAACGGTTACAGCGTGAAGAAGGGCTGCTATCCCGGCCAGGAAATCGTCGCCCGCACCCACTTCCTCGGCAAAGCCAAGCGCGCGGTGCAGCTGCTGCATACCGCGGCACCGGCGCAGGCCGGCGATGGCGTGCAGCAGGATGGCGCAGCGCTGGGCACGATTGCCTGCGTGGCCGGCGACCTGGCACTGGCGGTGCTGCCGCTGGAAGCCAGCGACGCTGATCTGCAGGTGGGTGATGCGATCGCGCAGCGCATGCCGTTGCTGGATGGCCTGGCGCGCTGAGCCCGGTGGATGAAGGAATGGTAGTGCCGGCCGCTGGCCGGCAACCATGCATGGTTGAAGTTGCCGGCCAGCGGCCGGCACTACCCGTTACAGCCGCTCGCCGGATTCCGGGTTGAAGAAGTGCAGACCCTGCGGGTGGATCGCCACACGGATCTGCTCGCCCACCGCCGGCAGCGACTGCGGCGCCACGCGCATGGTCAGCGCGTGCTGGCCACTGCTCAGGTTGACGAAGATCTCGTTGCCGACCGGTTCGATGCCTTCAATGCGTGCGGCAAATGCATGCGCATCATCGGCACGGGCCGGCTGCAGGTGTTCCGGGCGCACGCCCACCGCGATCGGCTTCTGCAGCCACGCCGGATCGATCGTGGCCTGGCCCAGCGGTGCCCGCCATTCGCCGTCGACCACGGTCACGCCACCGGCATCGCCCTGCAGCGTGCCACGCAGCACGTTCATCGCCGGGCTGCCGAGGAAACCGGCCACGAACAGATTGGCCGGGCGGTCGTACAGCGCCATCGGCGTATCGATCTGCTGGATGATGCCGTCCTTCAGCACCACGATGCGCTGGCCCAGGGTCATTGCTTCAACCTGGTCGTGCGTCACGTAGATCATGGTGGTGCCCAGCTTGCGATGCAGCTGCGCGATCTCGGTACGCACGCTGTGGCGCAGCTTGGCGTCGAGGTTGGACAGCGGCTCGTCCAGCAGGAACACCGCCGGCTCGCGCACCAGTGCACGGCCCAGCGCAACACGCTGACGCTGGCCACCGGACATCGCCTTGGGCAGCTTGTCCATCATATCGGTCAGGCCCAGGGTCTGCGCTGCTTCGGCGATGCGCTTGTCGATGGTCGCCTTGTCATGCCCGCGCAGCTTCAGGCCGAAGGCCAGGTTCTCGGCCACGGTCATGTGCGGATACAGCGCGTAGCTCTGGAACACCATGGCGATGTCGCGATCCTTTGGCGCCACGTCGTTGACCACGCGGTCACCGATGGTCAGCGTGCCGCCGCTGATCTCCTCCAGGCCAGCCACCATCCGCAGCAGGGTCGACTTGCCACAGCCGGACGGACCGACCAGCACCATCAGCTCGCCATTGGCGACCTCGAAGCTGGCGTCCTTCACCGCGACCTGGCCGTTGTCATAGACCTTGCGCACACCCTGCAACTGCACTTTTGCCATATCACCTATCCGGTCCGCCCGAAGCCGGGCTGTCTTTTGGGACTGCCTCGGCCCTCCCGATGGCAGTGATGATTGCGCGCCTGCCGCATGACGGCGAGCACTGCAATCGAATACAGTTGCCCATTCTGCCATGTAAACGTTTTCACGTGGCACTATCCGATGATCGGTGCGCACCGATCTGCGTCGGCGGTTGAACGAAGGTTCCGCCGAGGCAGTGGTTTCGAATGGAACGGTCTTCCGCTACCCCGGAGAACGTTCCCGACGAACCTCGGACAGGCAGTTGCGCGGATGTCCCCCGAACCCAGCCATGAAGCGATTGACAACGATGTCACCCGGATCTGAAACTCGAGCGATGCACGACACCCTCTTCCTGTTCGGTGCCACAGGTGATCTGGCCCAGCGCTACCTGTTCCCTTCGCTGCTTCGCCTGCTTGGCGACGGCCTGCTGCCGGAGGACTTCCGCATCCGTGCGCTGGCCCTGTCCGGGCATGACACCGAAGCCTTCCATGACATCCTGCGGCCGCGCCTGCAGCAGGCCATGCCGATGGCCACGCAGGACGACATCAGCGCCCTGCTGCGCCGCATCGACTATCGTTCGGTGGACCTGCGCGACGTCGACTCGGTTGCCGCCGCGGTCTCCGACCTGGTGCACCGCAAGTGCGTCAGCTACCTGGCCATCCCACCGGGCCTGTACATCTCCACCTGCGAAGGCCTGGCCAAGGGCGGCGCCCTCGCCGCACCGGCACGCCTGATGCTGGAGAAGCCGATCGGCAGCGACAGCGAGAGCGCCGAGGAAATCATCAGCACCATCGGCCAGTGGATCGACGAGGACCGCGTGTTCCGCCTCGACCACTACCTGGGCAAGGCCGCAGTGCAGAACCTGATCGCGCTGCGCTTCGGCAACACGCTGCTGGAAGCGGTGTGGAACCGCAACTACATCGAATCGGTGCACATCCTGGTGGCCGAGAGCGAAGGCGTGGATGGCCGCGACGCCTACTACGCCCGCTCCGGCGCGCTGCGCGACATGGTGCAGAGCCACATCCTGCAGCTGCTGTGCATGGTGGCGATGGAGCCGCCGGCCTCGCTGGAAGCCGACCGCATCCGCGACGAGAAGGTCAAGGTGCTGCGCGCCCTGCGCCCGCTCGATGCCAGGCACGCCGCGCGTGACAGCATCCGTGGCCGCTACACCGCCGGTACCATCAACGGCCAGCCGGCCCAGGCCTACCAGCCGCCGGAAGGCAGCGACGTGGAGACCTTCGCCGGGGTCACCGCGCATATCGACAACTGGCGCTGGAGCGGCGTGCCGTTCCACCTGGTCACCGGCAAGCGCCTGCCCGAACGCACCACCCGCGTGGTGGTCACGCTGAAGCCGGTCACCCACTGGCTGTTCGAGCGCCCGCAGCGCGCGCAGGCCGCACCGAACCGCCTGGTGTTCCAGCTGCAGCCGCAGGAAAACATCGAACTGGGCCTGATGAGCAGCCTGGCCGGCCCGGAATGGGGCGCGCTGGAGCTGCATCCGCTGGAACTGGAACTGTCGGTGCCGACTGGCCTGCACCGCCGCATCGCCTACGAACGCCTGTTCCTGGATGCCTTCAACGGCAACCACACGCTGTTCGTGCGCGATGACGAAGTGCGCGCCGCCTGGGCGTGGATCGACAGCGTCGCCGACGCCTGGAAGGATGCCAAGCTGCCGCTGGAGCCCTACCCGGCCGGCCAATGGGGCCCGAGCAATGCGGGCGAGTTCCTGCCGCAGGGCGTGGACGCGCCGGACAGCGGAGCGTCGGCATGAGTGCCAGCTCGCAGCCGGTGCTGGTCGCCGACATCGGCGGTACCAACGCCCGCTTCGCCCTGGCCGACACCTCGCAGGACGCACCGCTGCAGAAGGACAGCATCCGCGAGTACGCGGTGGCGGAGTTCCCGTCGCTGGGTGATGCCGCGCGCCACCATCTGGAACAGATCGGCGCCACGGCCAGCCGCGGCGTGTTCGCGGTGGCCGGTCGCGTCGACGGTGACGAAGCGCGCATCACCAACCATCCGTGGGTGATCTCGCGCAGCCGCACCGCCGCCATGCTCGGCTTCAACGAACTGCACCTGATCAACGACTTCGCCGCACAGGCGATGGCGATTTCGCTGCTGCAGCCCGATGACGTGGTCCAGGTCGGCGGTGCCGCCTGGGTGCCGGGCAAACCCGGCCAGCCGCGCAACTACGCGGTGATCGGGCCGGGTACGGGCCTGGGTGTCGGTGGCCTGATCCTGCGCCACGGCCGCTGCTACCCGCTGGAAACCGAAGGCGGCCATGTCAGCTTCCCGCCGGGAACCCCGGAGGAGATCCGCATCCTGGAGATCCTGTCCGAACAGTTCGGCCGCGTCTCCAACGAGCGCCTGATCTGCGGCCCTGGCCTGGTCAACATCCATCGCGCCGTATGCGAGATGGCCGGCATCGATCCGGGCCAACTGCAGCCGGTGGACGTGACCGCCCGCGCCCTGCACGGTGACCCGCAGGCGATGCGCACCGTGGATGTGTTCTGTGCCGTGTTCGGCGCCATCGCAGGCGACCTGGTGCTGACCCAGGGCGCGTGGGACGGCGTGTTCCTGACCGGCGGGCTGACCCCGAAGATGCTCGATTCGCTGCAGCACTCCGGGTTCCGCCAGCGCTTCGAACACAAGGGCCGCTTCTCTTCGATCATGGCGCGGGTGCCCTCGTTGGCCGTGATGCATCCCCACGCCGGACTGCTGGGCGCCGCTGCCTACGCCGCCGACGCCGAACGTGACGCACCTGGAGTTGCCGCATGAGCCCCACCACCTTCCACGACGACCGCATCGAGTTCGTCCAGCACGGCGATGCCGATGGCTGGATCGAGGCGGTGGCCGCCGAGATGGCGCAGACCCTCAACCACGACATCAACGAAGTGGGCCGCGCCCGCATCCTGTTGTCTGGCGGCACCACGCCGGCACCGGTGTACCAGGCGCTGGCCGAACTGGACGTGCACTGGGACCGCGTGGAAGTGAGCCTGGCCGATGAGCGCTGGCTGTCGCCGCAGGATCGCGACAGCAATGCCTGGCTGGTGCGCGAGAATCTGCTCAAGCGCGCCGAGGGTGCCCACTTCGATCCGCTGGTGCGGATCGGCAAGCCGCTGCCGGAATGCGTGTACACCGCCAACCTGCAGGCGCAGCACAGCCAGCCGCCGAGCCTGGTGGCACTGGGCATGGGCAACGACGGCCACACCGCCTCGCTGTTCCCCGGCTCGAAGGACCTGGCCCGCGCACTGGAAAGCACCCTGCCCTATGCCGCGCTGGACGCCACCGGCTGCCCGGGCGCGAACCAGTGGCCGCTGCGCATCACCCTGACCCCGCATGGCCTGCGCCAGTGCCGCCAGCGCCTGCTGCTGCTGCGCGGCAAGCAGAAGCTGCAGGTGCTGCGCCAAGCGCTGGACAGCAACGACGCCCAGCAGTACCCCATCCTCAATGCGATCAATCTGGAAGGCGCGCGCCTGCGCGTCCACTGGGCTGATTGATGTCGGCGGCGGCGCCGCGCCGCCGCTTGCCTCTCGCCACCACGAACGCCGGTAGCCAATGAGCCTCCATCCGCAACTGCAAGCCATCACTGAGCGTGTCATCCGCCGCAGCGCCGCCTCGCGTGCCGCCTACCTGGCCGCGATCGACGCCTCGCTGCGTGAAGGCCCGTTCCGCAGCCGCCTGAGCTGCGGCAACCTCGCCCACGGGTTCGCCGCCTGCGGCGGCACCGACAAGAGCCGCCTGCGCGGTGGCGTGACGCCGAACCTCGGCATCATCACCGCCTACAACGACATGCTGTCGGCGCACCAGCCGTTCGAGACCTATCCCGAGCAGATCCGCGAGATCGCCCGCGAGCTGGGCGCCACCGCACAGGTGGCCGGCGGCGTGCCGGCGATGTGCGACGGCGTCACCCAGGGCCGCGGCGGCATGGAACTGTCACTGTTCTCGCGCGATGTGATCGCGCAGGCCACCGCGATCGGGCTCAGCCACGATATGTTCGACACCACCGTCTACCTCGGTGTGTGCGACAAGATCGTGCCGGGCCTGCTGATCGGTGCGCTGGCCTTCGGCCATCTGCCGGCGGTGTTCGTGCCGGCCGGCCCGATGACCCCGGGCATCCCGAACAAGCAGAAGGCCGAAGTGCGCGAGCGCTATGCCGCTGGCGAAGCCACCCGCGAAGAACTGCTGGAAGCGGAGTCCGCGTCGTACCACGGCGCCGGCACCTGCACCTTCTACGGCACCGCCAACTCCAACCAGGTGCTGCTGGAAGCGATGGGCGTGCAGCTGCCGGGCGCCTCGTTCGTCAACCCGGACACGCCGCTGCGCGACGCCCTGACCCGTGAAGCCACCGAGCGCGCGCTCGACATCACGGCGCTCGGCGACGACTTCCGCCCGTTGGGCCGGATCATCGACGAGCGCGCGATCATCAACGCGGTCATCGCACTGATGGCGACCGGCGGCTCGACCAACCACACCATCCACTGGATCGCGGTGGCGCGTGCGGCCGGCATCGTGCTGACCTGGGACGACTTCGACGAGCTGTCACAGCTGATTCCGCTGCTGGCCCGCGTCTACCCGAACGGCGAAGCCGATGTAAACCGCTTCGCCGCAGCAGGCGGCCCGGCCTTCGTGTTCGGCGAACTGATCAAGGCCGGCCTGATGCACGGCGACCTGGTCAGCGTGGCGCGTGGCGGCATGGCCGACTACGCACGCGAACCGCAGCTGCGCGACGGCCAGCTGGTCTACCTGCCGGGCCTGGAACGCAGCGCCGATGACGAAGTGGTGCGTGGCGTCGACAATCCGTTCGAGCACCAGGGTGGCCTGCGCCTGCTGCGCGGCAACCTGGGCAAATCGCTGATCAAGCTGTCGGCGGTGAAGCCGCAGTACCGCACGATCGAAGCACCGGCGGTGGTGGTCGATGCGCCGCAGGTGTTGAACAAGCTGCATGCCGGCGGCCTGTTGCCCGAGCATTTCGTGGCGGTGGTGCGTTACCAGGGCCCGCGTGCGAACGGCATGCCAGAACTGCATTCGCTGGCACCGCTGCTGGGCCTGCTGCAGAACCAGGGCCGGCGCGTGGCGCTGGTCACCGACGGCCGCCTGTCCGGCGCCTCGGGCAAGATTCCTGCGGCGATCCATGTGACGCCGGAAGCGGCGCGGGGTGGTCCGCTGGCCAAGGTTCGCGAGGGCGACATGATCCGCCTCGATGGCGAGGCCGGCACGCTGGAAGTGCTGGTGGACGCAGCCGAATGGGCTGCACGTCCGCTGGCGCCGAACACCGCGCCTGCCGCGCATGATCTGGGCCGCAACCTGTTCGCGATCAACCGTCGTGTGGTGGGTCCGGCCGACCAGGGGGCGATTTCGATTTCGTGCGGGCCGGCGGCGGCTGATGGTGGGCCGTGGGAGTACGACGCGGAGTATGAGCTGGGGCACGATGCCGCGGCGGCGGCGGCGCCGCATGAGGCGAAAGACGCCTGAAGCGAAAAGCCGCGGCAGGCTTCCCGGCTTGGGCAGTAGAGCGCCCTGGCCGGGACACGCCGTAAACCCATCCATGGGGGCTCGATCGCGGCATCCATGCCGCTCACGGTCCCGGCCAGGGCGCTCTACTGCCCTTGGACAATTCCCGGCGCGTCATTTGCGCTGCGGCCACTGAATCAAGAAGAGCAAAGGCAAGGGCAAAAGCATGGGTATCGAACAACATCAGGTGAAGGCGGCGGAGCTGTTGCATGCGGCGGGCATCCTGCCGGTGGTGACGATTCATACGCTGGACCAGGCGCGTGCAGTCAGCGCGGCGCTGCTGGAAGGTGGCTTGCCGGCGATCGAGCTGACCCTGCGTACGCCAGTGGCAATGGAAGCGCTGGCGATGCTCAAGCGTGAGCTGCCGGATGTGGTGGTGGGTGCGGGCACGGTGCTGACCGTGGAGCAGATGCAGCAGTCGATCGATGCGGGCGCGGACTTCCTGGTGACCCCGGGTACGCCGCCGGCGCTGGCCGATGCACTGGCCGCTGCGCCGCTGCCGGTGGTGCCGGGTGCGGCAACCCCGACCGAGCTGCTGTCGCTGTACGCGCGCGGCTTCCGCGTGTGCAAGCTGTTCCCGGCCACGGCCGTGGGCGGGCTGGCGATGATCAAGGGCCTGGCCGGCCCGGTCGCCGACCTCAAACTGTGCCCGACCGGTGGCATCACCGAAAACACCGCCGCCGAATACCTCGAGCAGAAGAACGTGGTCTGCATCGGCGGTTCGTGGATGGTGCCGGGCAACTGGATCGCCGACGGCGAATGGGACAAGGTGCGCGCCAGTGCCGCAGACGCCGCCAAGATCATCAAGCGCGTGCGCGGCCACTGAGCCCGGCAAAGGGGTAGAGCCGCGCCCACGCTCGGCTCCGGCATCATCAGGGGTCAGAGCCCTTTCCCACCGGGAAAGGGATCCGACCCCGGGCGACGAGCGCGCACAGCGCGCGACCCGCTCCTGCTCTTCCTTCTTCATTCCGCGGTGGACGCGCACGGAACCTGTCCGTGGCCCTGCGGAGGGATTGCGCAGGGGCGTAAGCGCCATGGATGGCGCGCCCGAGCCTCCAGGGATGGATCCACGGCGTCCCCTGCGCAATCCCTCCGCAGGGCCAACCCCACGAATCCTGCCGCACACCGCGAGGGGCTCAGCCGTTGGCCGAAACCCTTACAGCGGCCGTGCCGGATCCACCAGCCCGTACTGGCTGGCCATCCGCGCCAACGCGATGTTGTCGTGGATCCCCATCTTCTCGAACAACCGCGCCTTGTGCGTGTTCACCGTCTTCGCACTCAGGCTCAGCCGCCGCGCGATGTCTTCCTGGCGCAGGCCCTGGGTCAGCAGCAGTGCCACTTCCAGCTCGCGCGGTGACAGGCTGTCGAACGGCGAACCGTTGCCTTCCACCGTCGACAGCGCCAGGTTCTGCGCGATGCTGGTGCCCAGGTAACGGCGGCCACCGGCCACGTCACGCACCGCGCGCAACAGCTCCTGCGCATCGCAGCCCTTGCCGATGTAACCGGCGGCGCCAGCCTCGAGCAGCCGCTTCGGCAGCGGGCCATCTTCCAGCACCGACACGATCACCACGCGGGTATTGCGGTGGCTGCGCACGATGCGCTCGGTCACTTCCATGCCGCTCACACCCGGCAGGTGCAGGTCACACAGCACCACATCGGGCAGCAGCTGGCGGACTTCACGCAGCGCGTCTTCGCCGGTCTCGGCTTCGCCCACCACCTCGATGTCGGTTTCCCCCGACAGAATCATCTTCATCCCGGTGCGGACCAGCGCGTGGTCATCCACCAGGTAGACTCGAATCGTCATTCACGTACCTCTTCGAATGCGGCCATTGCAGGTCAAGCTAGGCAGGGTGCCGATACCCCTGCAAGCGCGTTCGGAATGCGACCCCGGCAATCTGCCTTGCGCATCACACTACCGCGCGTTGTGCTTGCCCCCTGTCTTGCAGAACCTGCTGCAACGAAACAACTGATCTATCACGTAGACGTCCCTCAAGGGCCATCCACGTCAATCCCCCTGTGATGATGCTTCGCTGGCCTTCGCTGGCGGCGAGCCGTGACGTCGCCATGGGTGCCGGCGACTGAACATGACCAGATAGCACCCTACCACCCAAACCAGCGCGGCACACCATCCGGCCAGGATATCGGAGGGGTAATGCACCCCCAGGTAGACCCGGGACACGCTGACCAGCAGGCTGAATGCCGGTGCCAGCAGCAGCACCGGCCAGCGCCAGCGGGTGTTCCAGGCCAGCAGCACCAGGGTCACTGCCAGGGTCATCGAGCCCATCGCATGGCCGCTGGGGAAGCTGAACGTCGATTCCGGCGCGATCGATTCCCACAGGCTGGGGCGCTGGCGCTGGAAGAAGTGCTTGCTGCCCATGTTCAGCAGCGCAGAGCCGACGAAGCTGACCGCCACGAAGGTCGCCTCGCGCCACCGCCGGTAGCCCAGCAGCACGCCGATGATCAGCACGTCGGCCGGGATCAGGAACCATTCGTAGCCCAGTCTGGAAATGAGCACGAAGAAGCGGTCCAGCAGCGGCGAATGCAGGCCATGCATCTGCCACAGCAGCGGCGCATCGAAATGGAACGATTCAAACTCGTGCACCTCGTCAGCCAGGGCGACGAAGCCGGCCAGCGGCAGCAGCACGCCACCGAACAGCAGGACCAGGCGCCAGGCATTGCGCGCCATCCAGTGGCGGAAGCCGGAGGCGGACTCCGGTGCAGCGAGGATCGCAGGCTTATCCGGCGCTTCGGACATACTTGTGTTCGACGTAATCGTCGATCAGGGCGACGAATTCCTGGGCGATGTTCTCGCCACGCAGGGTCACCTTCTTTTCGCCATCGACGAACACCGGCGCTGCAGGCGTTTCACCCGTGCCGGGCAGCGAGATGCCGATATTGGCATGGCGCGACTCACCCGGTCCGTTGACGATGCAGCCCATCACCGCCAGGGTCATGTTCTCCGCACCCGGGTGGTGGATCTTCCACAGCGGCATCTTCTCGCGCACGTGGTTCTGTACCACCTTGGCCAGCTCCTGGAAGAACTCGGAGGTGGTGCGGCCGCAGCCCGGGCAGGCCGTGACCAGCGGCGTGAAGGCGCGCTGGCCGGTGGTCTGCAGCAGCTCCTGGGCGACGATCACTTCCTGCGTACGCGACTGGCCCGGTTCCGGGGTCAGCGAGATGCGGATGGTGTCACCGATGCCCTCCTGCAGCAGCACGCTCAGCGCCGCGGACGAGGCGACGATGCCCTTGCTGCCAATTCCGGCCTCGGTCAGGCCCAGGTGCAGGGCGAAATCCGAGCGCTGGGCCAGGTCGCGGTACACCGCGATCAGCTCCTGCACGCCACTGACCTTGGCCGACAGTACGATGCGGTCGCGCGGCAGGCCGAGCTCCACCGCCTGCTCTGCCGAATCCAGCGCCGAGCGGATCAGCGCCTCGCGCAGCACGCGGCCGGCGTCCCACGGCTGCTCACGCAGGTTGTTCTCGTCCATCAGCTTTGCCGCCAGGGCCTGGTCCAGCGAGCCCCAGTTGGCACCGATGCGCACCGGCTTGTTGTAGCGGATCGCGAACTCGATCAACTGGGCGAACTGCAGGTCCTTCTTCTTGCCGAAGCCGACATTGCCCGGGTTGATGCGGTACTTGGCCAGCGCTTCGGCACAGGCCGGTTCGGCGGTCAGCAGCTGATGGCCGTTGTAATGGAAGTCACCGATCAGCGGCACGTCGATGCCCATCATCGCCAGCTTGTCGACAATGCGCGGGATCGCCGCAGCCGCTTCCACGGTATTGACGGTCAGCCGCACCATTTCCGAACCCGCACGCCACAACTCGGCCACCTGCTTCACGCTGGAGGCCACGTCGGAGGTATCGGTGTTGGTCATCGACTGCACCACGACCGGCTTGCCTCCGCCTACGGTGACCCCGCCGATCTGGACGGCATGGGTCTGGCGGCGGGGCCAGGCAGTGGCATCGGAAGGGGGCGTCGGGCGGGTAACGGCGTCGTGCATGGGCGCATTCTACCGCCCGCCTCCGCATTCCGGGTGACTCGCATTCAGCCGGCGGCACGGCTGCGGCCGATTGTCGCAGGCACGGTCACGCGTGAACGCATACGATGAGCGTGAATGACCGGTCCCGACGCCCCGTTTCTCCGAACCCTGTGCAGCCTGCGCTGGCTTGCCGTAGGTGGCCAGGCCGCCACCATCCTGGTTGCCACCTGGGTGCTGGGCCTGCCGTTGCCGCAACTGCCATTGTGGGCGGGCGTGGCCGTGCTGACCCTGTTCAACATCTACACCCAGCTGCGCCCGGAGGCGGCCGACACCGCGCCACTGACCGCGTTCGGCCACATTCTGGTGGACGTGATCATCCTGACCTGGATGGTGGGCTGGAGTGGCGGCATGGCCAACCCGTTCAGTTCGCTGTTCCTGATCCTGATCGCGCTCGCCGCGTTCGCCCTGCCCCTGCGCTGGGCACTGGCGGTGGCGCTGGCCTGCCTGCTCGGCTACGCCGCCAGCGGCATCTTCGGCCAGTCGCTGCCGGATGGCTATTTCCGCGCCCAGGACCTCAACCGCTGGGGCGTGGTCGCCAATTTCCTGATTTCCGCAGCGGTCGTGCTGACCTTTTCCACCCGCCTGGCACTGGCGCTGCGCCAGCGCGAACTGGAACTGTCGGCCCTGCGCGAACGCTTCGCCCGCAACGAGGGCATCGTCGCCCTGGCCACCCATGCCGCCTCGGTGGCGCATGAACTGAACACGCCGCTGGCGACCATGACCCTGCTCGCCGATGACGTCGCCGAGCGCAGCGAAGAGCCCGAAGTACGCGAAGACATGGAAACCCTGCGCGAGCTGCTGGTGCAGTGCCGCGAGCGCGTGCTGGCGCTGGCCGCACCGGCCTCGGCCGATGCACCGGGTCGCAGCCACTCCAGCGCCCAGCAGGTATTGGAACAGTGGCGCCTGGTGCGGCCGACCATCGACCTGCATCGCAATGACGATGCGCCGCTGCGGCTACCACTCGACCCGGGCGTGGGCCATCTGCTGATGGTCCTGCTCAACAATGCCGCCGATGCCGGCGAGCAGGCCGGCCGGCCGCGCGTGGACCTGGACCTGCGCATCGAAGGCGACGACCTGATCGGCGAAGTCCGCGACTACGGCCACGGCTTCGACGCCCGTGCCGCGGTGCTGCCGGGCAAGCTGTTCGGCAGCAGCAAAAGCGAGGGCATGGGCGTCGGCCTGGCCCTGTCCCATGCCACCATCGAACGCCTCGACGGCGAGATGTGGATGCGCCCGGCCCAGGGGGCCGGCAGCCGCGTCGGCTTCCGCCTGCCGCTGACCCCACGTGAGGACACCCCATGAGCCTTCATCACTCCACCCTGGGCCTGCTGGTCGACGACGACGAGCTGTACCTGCGTACCCTGCAGCGCAGCCTGGCCCGCAAGGGGCTTGAAACGCAGACCGCACAGGATGCCGCCAGTGCGCTGGCGCTGGCCCGCCAGCATCCGCCGGCGTTCGCGCTGATCGACCTGAAGCTGGGCAGCGATTCCGGCCTGGCACTGATCCAGCCGCTGCGTGCCCTGCGCGCGGACATGCGCATCCTGCTGGTGACCGGCTATGCGAGCATCGCCACCGCGGTGGAGGCGATCAAGCTCGGTGCCGACGACTACCTGCCGAAGCCGGCCACGGTGCCGATGATCCTGCGCGCGCTCGGCGAGGAAGACGACGGCCCGGCCGATGATGGTGAAATGGAAGTGCCTGATGCGATGACGCCGATCAGCCGCCTGCAGTGGGAACACATCCAGCAGGCGATGCACGAGACCGGCGGCAACGTGTCCGCAGCCGCCCGCCTGCTCGGCATGCACCGGCGTTCACTGCAGCGCAAGCTGGCCAAGCGGCCGAGCCCGGAACGCGATCCCAGCCGTTGATCGCCGGACCCGTCCGGCTCAGACCTCGGCCAGCACTGCTCGGTCCTGCGCGGCGCTGGAGCGCGACGCCGACGCATCGACCCGCGCCGCTACCGTCTCCTGCAGCAGCGGCGACGGCAGCGTGCAGGCCGGATGCATGCGCAGGAAGCCATAGATCGTACCTGCCAGACCGATCATCAGGCCCGGAGTAAAGGCCGCGCGGGTCAACCCGCCGACCATGCCCTGGTGCTCCTCGATCGAAGAAACGATCTCGATGGCGGCCTCATCCTGCGGATAGGGACATCCCTCCGGATCCAGCGCAGCCGCCAGCACCAGCAGCTCCCGGGTGGACACATCGCCGTGGCACAGGGTGTGGCTGAACCCCCATTTGCCGCGCGCGTCGGCCACAGCCCGCCGCATGTCACGCAGCTGCGCGGGATCGCCGGTGCGGGCATACAGATCCGCCGCCGCCAGACCGATGCCGACGCTGCCATGGCACCAGGTCGGGAAGTTCTTCTGCCCGTCTTCCAGGTGGATATCGCGCCAGCGCCCGGTATGCGACTCGAACAGCGCCGCCTGGAACGCAAAGGCTCCTTCGGCCAGCTGCCGCCAGGCGGCCCGCTCAGGCACACTGCCGGCATCCGAACGCGCCAGCCGTGCCAGCGCCCAGCCCATGCCCATCGCGCCGTGGCCGAAGCCACCAATCGGCTCGCGGAACTGTGGCGTCGGCCAGCGCGCACCGTCCGTGTCGACGATCGCAGCATCCTGCAGGCGACGTCCCGCTGCGGCCGCCAGCTCCAGCCAGCGCGCGTTTCCGGTAGCCCCGGCCAGCGACAACAACGGCAGGATCATGCCGGACACGCCATCAATCAGTTCGAACTTCGTCGCCTCCTGGAATCCGCGACGCTCTGCGGCTTCTGCGCAGCGCTCCGCCAGCGCCAGCAGCGCCGGTCGCTGCAACAGGTCGTTCAATGCCAGCAATGTCCAGATCTGCGAACCGGTTCCGACGAATCCACCATCGATCTCGGCGGGATGCCGCTCACACATGGCCTGGAACACCGCGAGGGCGCCATCGATGGCCGGGGCCAGCCCCACTACCGGGTCGGCACGCCCCTGCTCCACTTCCCGGCAGTAGGCCGCCAGTGCGAACGCAATGCCT
This sequence comes from Stenotrophomonas sp. 86428_Sma, assembly GCF_056481585.1. Lineage (NCBI taxonomy): Bacteria > Pseudomonadati > Pseudomonadota > Gammaproteobacteria > Lysobacterales > Lysobacteraceae > Stenotrophomonas > Stenotrophomonas sp. 86428_Sma. The sequence continues at coordinate 1,850,222 of NZ_CM151156.1, read as the reverse complement.
CCCAGCCCGAAATACAGGTCGGGCTGCACCGGCTGGACGGTCCATCCGGTACGGGTCACCTCGGGCGTGATCCAGGTCATCGAACCGTCTTCGCCGTGCACCGCCAGCCGCAGCAGGCTCTCCACCGCGCGCGCGGCCAGCGTGCGACGGCGTGCATCCAGGTCGTCCGCACGCGGATGCTGTGCTGCATAGCTGTGGCCGGATCTAGCCTCGGCGCGGGCCAGCGCATGCTGGTTCAGGTCGGTGGCTACCAGCGTGCTGCGGATGGTCACGTCTTCCAGGTCGATGCGCATCGCACGCCAGTTGTCGGTGATGGAGCGGATGCGGGCCGCGTCCAGCTGCGATGCGAAGATCGGAATGTCACCGTGGCGCAGGTCGTCCACTTCGCCGCGCACGGTCTCCAGGTCCGATGGCGCGGCCGGTGACACCGCCGCATTGCGCACCAGCAGGTCGATCGCGCGTTCAACCGCCTGGGCTTCGTTGTGCAGCGATGCCGGATGCCAGAGCATTCGCCCGAGCTCGGCGTACGCCATGGTCGGCCGCCGCACATCGCGCACCTGGCAGCCCTCGAAAGCCGCCAGGAGCGGCATCAGTTCACCCTTCGCATCGAGCGCGCGCAGGCGCCCACTGGCGTCGATGAAGCCCTCGCTGATGTGATCCCAGTACAACGACACATCGGGCTGCGCGCTGGGATGATTCTGCGCAACGGAGACCTCGGCCTCAACCATGCCCAAGCGGGCCGGTTCCGTCCCATCCTCGACAATCACCGGCACCTGTACCCGCGGCTGCTCGCCCGGCAGTGCGCCGGCTGCGGACAGATCCACGCCTTCCATGCCCAGGCCGGCAGTACGGAATGGCACGATTCCGGTACGCAGCACTGAATTACGCATCAGCTTGACGGCGGTGTCGTACGCATCGCCAAGCCCTGATGGCTCGATGTCGATTACCCGGGAGAACACGCTTTCGGCGTCGACCACAACCGGCACCGGCCCGACCGCGATCAGATTCTCCAGATGGATGTCGGTGCCACCGACCAGGCGCAGGATTGCCAGCCAATGGCCAAGACCGCGGTAGTAGGCACGCAGTTCAAGGTCATCGGCACAGTAGCGGTGCGCGGCGAAGGCGGCCCAGCCGTGGCTGCCACGATCAATCACCTTCGGCACGCATACGCGGTCAGGGCCGTCACCGAAGACCGTGGACAACAGGCCATCAAGCGTCGCATCGATGCGCAATGAGCGTGGCTTGTACATCACCGTGCCGCCATCGAACTGCAGCCGTGCCACAGTCCGGCCGCCACCATGCAGGTCACCGCGTCCCAATGCAACGGCATGCAGCGTGCCCGCCGGCGCACCCAGCAACTCTGCCAGCGCCGCACGATCGCTGCCGATGCGAACAGCGAGCTCCACCACAGCCGCACATTGTCCTACGAGCATGCGCGTCAGGCGCGGCAGCAGCACCGGATAGCGTCGCTGCAGATGCGTGCGGAAGCCCTCGCTGGTGGCCAGGGCAACGAATTCGTCCAGCACCCCAGCGCTGTCAAGCGGGCCGATGTCACCGCTGCGCGCAGCGGCGTGCAGTTCCAGCAGCAGCACGCGGTTGAGCTTGAGCTGGGCATGCTCACGCAGTGCCGCATCGCCCCGTGCATGCAGCAGATCGCGCTCGCCAGGCTGCAGAGCAATGGCGGGATCATGCAGGCCGGCAACCAGCGCAGCGCGCGCCTGGGCAAGGAAATGTTCGGTGATGCACGCAAACGCGGCCGCAGCCGGAGAAGCGGTCATTACGCCCCCTGCGAGATATCGAGAGTCTGTTCCAGTCGCCGGCACGCAGCTGCATGCCTCTGCGTGCCGGCTCGGGTTACATCAGCAACACAGGCAGTGGTTGATCACCGATACCGTGGTGGTGCACTCGTTGGTGCCCCCGGTGATCATGGTGTCCGAAGCTCCGGTGAGGGCCGCTTCGGTGGCTGCCGCACCGTAGATGAACAGCGAACCCGCAGGGTTGGCACACCCATCCACATCGTCCGAGCCATTGAGCCAGCCGGACACAACATCGTCGTTCAGATCCATTCGCAATCTCCTGTCATTCACAACATGAGGCGTTGAGGACATGGATCGATTCCACGTCCCTTCGGATACGGCCAGTCCCTGGCATCAACATCATGCTGCGAGCGATACTGGATGACAGGTACAGCCGCCCGTGCACACTGCATCCGCGTGTGAAGTGCGTCAAGCTGCGCTGCGGCAGGGCGCACGAATACGCTGCACGTGAAGTACGGAGGTGACGTGGAATGAGTGGCCGCGCCGCCATTCCTGCGTGACCGGATCGAAGGCAACCGGAGAGGCATCGGATGGCCGGCCGGCGCCGGCACATCCGCAGGCCGGGTCAGCCCTTCAGCTGCACCAGGATCTCGCGGGTCATCGGATCGGCAATCGCCACATCCTCACCCTGCAGCGCCGGCAGCAGGCCACTGGCCAGCTGCTTGCCCAGCTCTACACCGAACTGGTCGAACGCGTTGATGTTCCAGATCACCGACTGCACATACACGGCGTGTTCGTACATGGCGATCAGCGCACCCAGCGCCTGCGGGGTCAGCGCGTCGAGCAGGATCAGCGTGCTCGGGCGGCCTCCCGGGTAATCACGGTGCGGGTCGTCGCTGCTCTGGCCATTGGCCAGTGCTTCGGTCTGCGCCAGCAGATTGGCCAGCAGGGCCTGATGATTGATCGTGTAGGGATCGTCGTTGTGCACGCAGCCGATGAAGTCGGCCGGAACGATGCTGGTGCCCTGATGCAGTGCCTGGAAGAAGCTGTGCTGCACATCGGTGCCCGCGCCGCCCCACCACACCGGCACGGTGTCGGTGGTGACCGGCTGGCCGTCACGCTGCACGCGCTTGCCCAGGCTTTCCATCACCAGCTGCTGCAGGTAGGCCGGCAGCAGCGCCAGGCGCTGGTCGTAAGTCATCACCGCATGCGTGGCATGGCCCAGCACGTTGCGGTTCCAGATGTCGGTCAGGCCGTGCAGCACCGGCAGGTTGCGCTCCAGCGGTGCATCCAGCGCGTGCGCATCCATCTGCGCGGCGCCGTCCAGCAGCTGCTCGAAGCGCTCGAAGCCGATCGCAAGCGCGATCGGGAAACCAACGGCCGACCACAGCGAATAACGGCCACCGACCCAGTCCCACATCGGCAGTACGCGATCGGCAGCGATCGCGAAGGCCTTGGCGGCACGTTCCGGATTGGCACTGACCGCGTACAGGCGCTCGCTGCCACCCAGCCAGTCGTGCAGGATCTGGCCGTTGAGCAGGGTTTCCTGGGTACCGAAGGTCTTGGAGATGAGGATGCCGGCGGTCTTCGCCGGATCCAGCGTGGCCAGTGTGCGCTGCATGGCGGCGCCGTCCACGTTCGATACGAAATGCACGCGCAGGCGCGCGCCGGTGACCGGGCGCAACGCATCGGCGACCAGGCGCGGACCGAGATCGGAACCACCGATGCCGACGCTGACCACGTCAGTGACGCCGCTGTCTTCCAGCGCACGCACCAGCACGCCCATGCGCTGGCGGATGTCGCGCGCGGTGGCATAGGCCTCGGCCGCCACCGGCGCATCGACCACGTCGCCGCGCAGCGCGGTATGCAGCGCGGCGCGACCTTCGGTCAGGTTGACCTGCTCGCCACGGAACAAGCGGGTGATGGCACCACCGACATCACGGTCGGCGGCCAACGTGAGCAGGGCCTGCAACGCCGCGGCATCGTATTTCTGCCGCGCGAAATTGACATACAACGGACCGACCCGCAGCGCCAGGTCCTGCACGCGGCCGGGTTCCGCGGCGAGCAGGCTGGGAATGCTTGCGCCCTTCAGGCGCTGGGCGTGGGAATGCAGCGAGTCGAATCCGTTGTTCGTTGTCATGCGGCCTGGGTCGGGATCGTGTCGTTGGTGTGGGAGATCTGGTTCTTGCCATCAACGTACACCAGCTTCGGCTTGAAGCTGTCAGCTTCCTGCTCGGTCATGCTGGCGAACGCGGCGATGATGATGATGTCACCGACCTGCACGTGGCGCGCAGCACCACCGTTGAGCGAGACAACGCCGCTGCCGGCTTCGGCACGGATGGCGTAGGTCGAGAAGCGCGCACCGTTGGTCACGTCCCAGATGTGCACCTGCTCGAACTCGCGGATGCCGGTGGCAGCCAGCAGGTTGTCATCGATGGCGATCGAGCCTTCGTAGTTCAGCTCGGAATGGGTGACGGTGGCGCGGTGGATCTTGGTCTTGAGCAGGGACAGGTGCATGGGGGCGCTGCAACGGCAAAGGAAAGAGCGGATTCTAGCACCCGCTTGGCCATCGTCACGGGGCCGCAGCAGGACGCTGAAGGCTGTTCAGGCCCCCTCCCCCGGCGGCGGCGGCGCGGCATGCCCGGAACTGCCCTCCAGAGACAGCCGGAACACCGTATGGAAGGCCAGCCCGGCGACCAGGCCGAAGCCACCTGCGGCCAGCACCTGCAAGGCATAGCTGATCACGTCGAAGGTGTCGACATAGCGCAGGCGCTGCAGCAGCGGACCACTGTCCGCGCCCGGCCAGGTGCAGGTGGCCATGGCCAGCGCGCCCAGCCCGAAGCCGACCAGCACGAATCCAGTCCGGCGCAGCCGCTGTTGAGACTGCAGGATCAGCGCCATCGGCAGCAACACCGCGATCGCATTGCACACGGCCAGCACGAACATCAGCCCACCGCCGGTGAGCGCAGGCATCGGCGTGCGCCTGAATTCAAGCGCGAACAACAGCCCGCCAAACAGCTGGGCCGGCAGCATGCCGGCGGCCAGCACCGCCAGGATCGAGGCCTGGGCAAGACGGCCAGTATCGGTGCTGGGGGTCTTCATTTCCGGTCTCCCGTCCGTGGGAAGTCGAGAGGCGCCCGTTGCGGGCGCCCCGGAGCCGCATGCGGCTCAGAACTCCAGGTTGTCGATCAGGCGCGTGCTGCCCAGGCGTGCGGCGATCAGCGCCACGCGGCCACCGCCGTCGAAGGTCGGCTCGGCCAGTTCCGGCGTGCGCAACACGGCGTAGTCGACCTGGAAACCGGCCGCCTGCAATGCCGCCGTGGCGTCGGCCTCGATGCGATCACGTGCCTGCCCGGCCACGTAGCCTTCGCGCATGCCCAGCAGGGTACGGTGGATGGTGGTCGCAAGCGGGCGCTGTTCGGCGCTCAGGTACTGGTTGCGCGAGCTCTTGGCCAGGCCATCCTCGTCGCGCACGATGTCCGCACCGACGATCTGGATCGGGAACGACAGTTCGGCCACCATCTGCTTGATGACGGCCAGCTGCTGGTAGTCCTTGCGGCCGAACACGGCCACATCCGGCTGCACCTGCAGGAACAGGCGCGCCACCACCGTGCACACGCCATCGAAGTGCCCCGGACGGCTGGCGCCTTCCAGCACTTCACTCACGCCCGGCGCGTGCATGCGCGTGGTCTTGTCCACCCCCAGCGGGTACATCACCTCGACGCTGGGCAGCCACACCGCATCGCAGCCGGCCTGCTCCAGCCCGGCCACGTCGGCCTCGGGCGTGCGCGGGTAGCGGCTGAAATCCTCGTTCGGCCCGAACTGGGTCGGGTTGACGAAGATGCTCGCCACCACCTTGTCGGCGTACTGGCGGGCCAGGGTCACCAGCGAATGGTGACCCCCATGCAGGTTGCCCATGGTCGGCACCAGCGCCACGCGCAGGCCCTCGCGCTTCCACTCGGCGATCTGCCCGCGCAGTGCGCCGAGCTCGTTGAAGGTCTGGATCATTGGGCGTAGGCGTGCTGTTCGTCGGGGAAGCTGCCGTCGCGCACGGCGTCGGCATAGGCGCGGGTGGCACCGGCCACCGAACCGCCTTCGGCAAGGAAATCCTTGACGAACTTGGGACGGCGATGACCACTGTCCAGGCCGAGGAAATCATGCAGCACCAGCACCTGGCCATCGCACTGCGGGCCTGCGCCAATGCCGATGGTCGGCACATCCACCGCAGCGGTCACTTCGGCGGCGACCGGAGTCGGCACGCATTCGAGCACCATGATGCTGGCGCCGGCAGCGGCCACAGCCTTGGCATCTTCCACCAGCTGGCGCGCGGCATCGCCACGACCCTGGATCTTGAAGCCGCCCAGTCGCAGCACCGACTGCGGGGTCAGGCCCAGATGCGCGCAGACCGGAATCTCGCGCTCCACCAGGTAGCGGATGATGTCGACCTTGAAGCCGGCACCTTCGATCTTGACCATCTCCGCGCCCGCCTGCAGCAGCTGCAACGAGGCATCCAGCGCGCGCTCCGGGGTGGCATCGGCGCCGAACGGCAGGTCGGCCACCAGCAACGCACGCTGCAGCACGCGGGCCACGGCGCGGGTGTGGTAGACCATGTCGGCCACGGTCACCGGCAAGGTCGAATCATGGCCCTGCACGACCATGCCCAGCGAATCGCCGATCAGGATCAGGTCGACGCCGTTGGCATCGAAAGTGCGGGCGAAGCCGGCGTCGTAGGCGGTCAACATGACCAGCTTCTGGCCATTGCGCTTGGCCTCGGCCAGGGCGGGAACGGTCCAGGGCTTGCTGTCTGCGTGGGTGCTCATGTGCTGATAACCGGGGGAGATAACCCGGGCATTATCACCCTATCGGCGCAATCCCGCAGGCATCCACCCGCATCACTGCATCCCGCACGCGGCCATGGCCGGGAATGGCCAGATCCGGCGCGATTTCGGCCAGCGGCACCAACACGAAGGCACGCTCGTGCAGGTAAGGATGCGGCACCTGCAGACCAGGCCGGTCGAGCACCTGCGCGCCATACAGCAGCAGGTCCAGGTCCAGCGCGCGCGGGCCCCAGTGCACCGCCGGATCGCGTACGCGACCAAAACGCTGCTCCAGCGCCAGCATCGCCTGCAGCAGCGTATCGGCGGGCAGCGTGGTCTCGACCGCAGCCACCGCGTTGACGAACGGCGGCTGGTCTTCATTGCCCCAGGCCGGCGTGGCGTACAGCCTTGAGGCTTGGCGCAGGCGGGTATCGGGCAGGCCGTCGAGCGCGGCAATCGCCGCGCCGACGGTGACGGCCGCGTCGCCAAGGTTGGCGCCGAGGCCGATCCAGGCAAGGGTCATCGTTTACTCGCCAGCCGCACCGGCCGGGGCACCCGGACGACGGCGGCGACGGCGGCGCTTGCGCGGTGCCCCGCTCTCGTCATCCCCCTCTTCGCTGTGCATCACGTCCAGCGACGACTCCAGCTCACGACCGGACTGCGCCTGCGCCTCACGCCAGAACTCGACATCGGCGGCGTGCTCGGCCGAGGCCACCTGGCGCAGGCTGAGGAAGTCGAACGCAGCGCGGAAGCGCGGATGAGTCAGGGTACGGAACACGCGCTTGCGCTGGCGCGAGCTGAAGCGCGACTGCAGCAGCCAGATTTCCTGCATCGGCAGCGAGAAGCGGCGCGGCAGCGCGATGGTGCTCAGCTGCTGCACCGTGACGCGATCGGCGGCACGGCGCTGCGCCTCTTCCGGTGCCACGCCCTGCTTGAGCAGGGTTGCCTGGGCGCGGCAGAACGCCGGCCACAGCAGCAGCGCAAACAGGAACGCGGGCGAGACTGGTTCATCGTTGGCCACGCGGGCATCGGTGTTGGCCAGGCCCTCCACCAGCATGCGGCGCAGCGCGCCGGTGCGGTTGGACTTCAGCGCCTTGGCGCTTTCAGGGAACAGCACGTCCAGCAGGCCGTAGCGCTCAAGGCCTTCGAAGCTGGCCACGCCGTGCCCGGACAGGAACAGCTTGAGCACTTCTTCGAACAGGCGCGCCGGTGCGGCTTCGTTGAGCAGGCCCGCCAGGTGCGGGATCGGCGCGGCGGTGCCCTCTTCGATCTGGAAGCCGAGTTTGGCCGCCAGGCGCACCGCACGCAGCATGCGCACCGGATCTTCGCGATAACGCTGCTCGGGGTCGCCGATCAGCTTCATCAGGCGCGCCTGGACGTCCTCGAAGCCGCCGGTGTAATCACGCACCGAGAAGTCCTCGATGGCGTAGTACAGGGCGTTGCAGGTGAAGTCGCGGCGGATGGCGTCGTCTTCGATGGTGCCGTACACGTTGTCGCGCACGAGCATGCCGTTTTCCATCTCGCGGTCGCCGCTGCCGTCATCGCTGTTGGCACGGAAGGTGGCGACTTCGATGATCTCGCGGCCGAACACGACGTGGGCGAGGCGGAACCGGCGACCGATCAGGCGGCAGTTGCGGAACAGCTGCTTGACCTGTTCGGGCGTGGCGTCGGTGGCCACGTCGAAATCCTTGGGTTGGCCATTGACCAGCAGATCGCGCACCGCGCCGCCGACAAGGTAGGCGCCGAAGCCGGCATCGCGCAGGCGATAAAGCACGCGCAGGGCGTTCGGGCTGATGTCCTTGCGGGAGATCGTGTGCTGGTCGCGCGGGATGACGCGCAGGCTGAACGGTGATGTAGCAGAGGAAATGATGTTGGCGCTTCCGGTTGAAGTTTCGGGATTGCCCAATGGCATCGAGGTGCATATACTAGCGCTCCTGCCTCGGCAGCGACACAGTTACGCTCCCTTCGTCTAGTGGTTAGGACGTGGCCCTCTCAAGGCTAAAACAGGGGTTCGAGTCCCCTAGGGAGCGCCAGTCGCCGCAGCAGGAACCGAAAAAGCCCGCCTTCGTGCGGGCTTTTCTGTTTTCCGGGATTGCAGTGACTGCTGTCGAGTTGGTCGCATCGGCGCCTCCCTGCAATCGGCTTGAGCCGGTGGGGTCACCCAGGGCAGGACACGCCGTGAACCCATCCATGGGGGCTCGATGGCGCCATCCATGGCGCCAACGGTCCCGCCCTGGGTGACCCCACCGGCTCTGGACGGTTTCCTGCGCCCCCGGCAACAACCGACCAGCGCTTCGCCGCGTCCGCACGCACCATGAAACTGTCAGGAGGGGGCAGGCCGCCCTCTCCAGGACCGTTGGCGCCATGGATGGCGCCATCGAGCACCATGGATGGGCTTTTGCGTGTCCTGGAGAGGGCGGCCTGCCCCCTCAAACTCGGGACAACCAGGCGCCAACAGGATGCAACCGAAGCCGGGCAACGTCAGCCTTCCATCTGCTCCAGCTCCTTGCCCTTGGTCTCGCGCACGCAGCGGACCACGAAGAAGATCGAGAGGATCGCAACGACAGCGTAGATGCCGTAGGCCCCGGCCAGGCCGATGCCGGCCAGCAGCATCTGGAAGGTCACGGTGATCGCGAAGTTCGAGGTCCACTGCGCCGCACCGGCAACGGCCAACGCCGGGCCGCGGATCTGGTTCGGGAACATTTCGCCCAGCATCACCCACATCACCGGGCCCCAGGACATGTTGAAGAACACCACATAGACGTTGGCCGCAACCAGCGCCAGCCGGCCCATGCCATCGGACAGCTGCAGCCGACCATCGGCCAGGCTGCCGCTGGCAAACGCCACCACCATCAGCACCAGCGCCACCGACATGCCAACCGAGCCGATCCACAGCAGCGGCTTGCGCCCGATGCGGTCGATCAACAGCACCGTCAGCAGGCAGGCGCCGATGCTAAGCGCGCCGGACAGCACGTTGATCAGCAGCGCGTCGCTTTCCGAGAAGCCCACCGCCTGCCACAGCACCGCGCCGTAATAGAACACCACGTTGATGCCGACCAGCTGCTGGAACATGGCCAGGCCAATGCCTACCCAGAGGATCGGGCGCAGCTTGCCGGTGACCGTGTCGCGCAGGTCGCTGAAGCGCGGCTTGTGCTGATCCTGGGCCAGGCTGGCTTCGATCTCGGCCTGCTTGGTCGCCGCTGCCGCCTCGCCGTACAGTCGCGACAGTACCGCCCTCGCCTGCTGCTGACGCCCCTTCAGGACCAGGAAGCGCGGGCTTTCCGGAATCACCAGCAACAACAGCAGGAACAGCCCGGACGGCAGCGCCTGCATCCAGAACATCCAGCGCCAGGCCTCATGCCCCAGCCACAATGGCTCGGTGGAGGCCCCTGCCGCGCGGGCCAGCAGGTAATTGCTGAGGAAGGCGGCAAACAGGCCGCAGATGATCGCCATCTGCTGCACCGTGGCCAGGCGACCGCGATAGCGCGCCGAGGCCACCTCGGCAATGTAGGCCGGCGACATCACGCTGGCCGCGCCCACCGCGAAGCCGCCGAGCACCCGTGCGGCGATGAACAGCCAGGAGGCGTGAGCGGCACCGGCGCCCAGCGCCGAGACCAGGAACATCAGTGCCGAGGCGATCAGCACGCCACGACGGCCCAGGCGATCCCCCAGCCAGCCGGCCAGGAAGGCACCGATCGCGCAGCCCAGCAGCATCGAGGCGACTTCGAAACCGAGCGCCGCCTCGCTGGAGTTGAAGGCCTGGCGCAGGCCATCGACCGTGCCATTGATGACACCACTGTCGAAGCCGAACAGGAATCCACCCAGCGTGGCCACGCAGCTGATCAGGACGATGAATGCAGTGTTCTCACCGCCATGGGAGGCGATGTTGGGCTGGGCTGGGGACATGAACGATCCTGCTGGGAAGGGGTCCGGCCATCCAATGCAGCCGGCTGACCCGCAGCGTCGCACAGGCCTCACCCTGCCGCCAACGACCACCACGGCCGCGCCTGCCAGACGCCCGATTTCCGCCCCGCGCCGACACCGGGGGCCAACCTGTTCTAGAATTGGCGGGTTCAGGAATCGATCCACCCCCAGCCCATGCCCTTTGTCGTCACCGAAAACTGCATCAAGTGCAAACACACCGATTGCGTGGAAGTATGCCCCGTGGATTGCTTCCACGAAGGCCCGAACTTCCTGGTGATCGACCCGGATGAGTGCATCGACTGCACCCTCTGCGAACCGGAATGCCCGGTCAACGCGATCTTCCCGGAGGACGATGTTCCTGCCGGCCAGGAGAGCTTCGTCGCCCTCAACGCCGAGCTGGCGAAGGAGTGGCCGGTACTGACCGTGCGCAAGGACCCGCCCGCCGACGCCGGCGAATGGGACGGCAAGCCGGACAAGCTGAAGCTGCTGGAGCGCTGAGAAGCGCCTCTTGCCGCAACGAAAAGGGCGCCTATGGCGCCCTTTTTCGTTGCTCGGCAGATAGCATCCGCGCGATCCGATAGATGCCAACCGCAAGATCCGGTAGCTGCCAACCGCAAGATCCGATAGGTGCCAACCGCAGGATCCGATAGGTGCCAACCGCAAGATCCGATAGGTGCCAACCGCAGGATCCGGTAGGTGCCAACCTTGGTTGGCACAGAAGCGCCGACCAAGGTCGGCCTCTACCCGGGCACGTGCGGACCTGGGCCCGCACCCACCCGACCGGCCCTTACTGGGCCAGCTTTGCCTTGAGCGCGGCGATCAGCTTCACCGGCGCTTCTGCAGTGGCCGGCAGGCCACGCGGGTCGACCGCGGAGATGTAGGCGCCGGCATCGACGGCGACCACGCGGACCAGGAAGTTGCTGCCTTCGTAGGCCACGTCATACGAGCCCAGCAGCTGCGCGCGGCTGGCGATGGTCACGCCTTCCACGCCTTCCAGCGCGGTGCCGACCTTGGCGAAAGCCTCGTCCTTGCCGCCGGCGATGGTGAAACCGGTGTTGCCCACGGCCGGGGCCGCAGCCACCGGGGCCGCCGGCTTGGTCGCCGAGGCAAGGGTCGGCACCCTGTTGTCACTGGTGGCGTTGGGCAGGTTCAGGTCCGGCGGCACTTCCAGCGGACGCATTTCCGGGGCCAGGGCGTAGTCGCCCTTGACGCCACGCTTGAAGCAGCCGGTGGTGCCGGCGGCGACGGCCACGGCAAGCAGCGCGTAGGACAGCACGCGGACGGTGGATACGGATTGACGCATGTGAATCTCCTGGGTCAGACCAAGACGGAAGGTCAGTGGCTGGAAAGGGCTTCGAGGGCGGCGATGTCGCCGGCAAGATGATCGGCCGCCGGATGGTGCGCCGCCGACAGCGGCAGCAGCGGCAGGCGCAGGTCGTGACCGATGCCGATACGGCGCAGCAGCGCCTTGACCGGAATCGGGTTCGGCTCAACGCCGCAGAAATCATGGAACGGCTGCAGGCGCGCATCCCAGGACCCGGTGGCTTCGTGGTCGTGGGCGGCAGCCAGCTCGCACATCCGGCGGTAGGCGCCGGGCAGCACGTTGGAGCCGACCGAGATCAGGCCATCGATACCGGCCTGGATCGAGCGCGCCGCCGTACCGTCGTCGCCACTGAGCACGGCAAACTGCGGGCTGCGCAGGGCGAGCAGCGCCTGCACCCGGCCGGTGTCACCCACCGCCTCCTTGATGCCGACGATGTTGGGATGGCTGGCCAGTTCGGCCACGGTCTCCGGCTGCATGTCGCACCCGGTACGGCCGGGCACGTTGTACAGCACGACCGGCAGCCCGCCCTGGTCGGCAACCGCGCGGTAGTGGGCGATCAGGCCAGCCTGGGTCGGCCGCACGTACGGCGGGGTGACCACCAGCGCGTGGCTGGCGCCAAGCGCGGCGGCACGGCGGGTCTGTTCGATGGTCTTGGCGGTGCCCGACAGGCCGGTACCGGCCATGACCGGGATGCGGCCGCCGATGCGCTCGACCGCGCTGGCCAGCAGCAGGTCGTACTCGGCATCGGTGAGGGTCGCTGCTTCACCGGTCGAGCCGGCTACGACAACGCCATGGACGCCACCTTCCAGTTGCAGGTGCAGCAGGCGCTGCCAACCGTCGGGATCGAGGGCGCCGTCGGCCCGGAACGGGGTCGCCAGCGCGGTGATGAGGCCGGAAAGGGACAAGGACGTGCTGCTCTTGGCTGGAAAGGGAAAACGCCCGCCACGAAAGGCCGGGGGCGACCTGAATGTTACTTGCGGCGCGAAAGCACGGGCAAGTATGCTGGACACCGGTGGATCCCGCCTCTGGCGGGCATTCAGACTAACGCATGCATTACCCGGAATCGCCTTGACCGACACCACCCCGCGCCCCGCGCCGAGCGAAAACCACCTCCTGATCAACGCCTACACGACGCATCCGGAGTCTCCCCTGCTGTCCGTCACCCGCCGCATTGCCGACAGCGGCTGCAATCTGGTGGACGCACGCCTGGCCACGGTCGGCCGCGATGTCTCGGTCACCGCCCTGGCCACCGGCTCCTGGGACTCGGTGGCCAAGCTGGAAGCGATGCTGACCCGGCTGGAGCGCGAAGAGGGCCTGAAACTGGTCTGGTACCGCACCGCCGCCAAACAGGCGCAGTCCAACCTGCTGCCGTACATCGTCGAAGTGATCGCCGCCGACAAGCCGGGCATCCTGTTCCAGCTGGCCGATTTCTTCGACCGCCAGGGCATCACCATCGAGAACCTGCAGAGCACGCGCTACCGCGCCATGCAGACCGGTGCGGAGATGTTCAGCGCGCAGGTCACCATCGGCGTGCCGGCCAACATGCACATCGCCGCGCTGCGCGACGATTTCCTTGAATTCTGCGACCACCTGAACCTGGACGCGATCATGGACCCGATGAAATTCTGATTCTTCGCGCGCCTCTCACGGGCGCGTGGCGTTTCATGCAATTGTCGTAGAAAGAACCCAGGCTCGACAGAAGGACCTCATGAACAACGGCGATACCCTGGACAGCACCACCCTCTCCCTGCCGCTGGCGCTGTCCGGTGGCGAACAGGCCACTCTCGGCGACTACGCCGGCCACTGGCTGGTGCTGTACTTCTATCCCAAGGACAACACCCCCGGCTGCACCACCGAAGGCATCGACTTCAACGCACTGCTGCCGAAATTCAAGAAGGCAGGCGCGGTGGTACTCGGTGTCTCGCGCGACTCGGTGAAGTCGCACGACAACTTCTGTGCCAAGCAGGGCTTCAACTTCCCGTTGGTCAGCGATGGCGACGAAGCGCTGTGCAGCGCCTTCGACGTGATCAAGATGAAGAACATGTACGGCAAGCAGGTACGTGGCATCGAACGCAGCACCTTCCTGATTTCCCCCGACAGCCGCATCGTGCAGTCCTGGCGCAAGGTCAAGGTTGCCGGCCATGCCGATGCCGTTCTCGCCGAACTGAAGGCCTCCCAGTCCAAGTGAGTCCCACTGCCTACTGTGTCTGTCATCACCCTGCCCCGCAGCAGGCCGTGGTGGTTTTTCCCTGTCCGTAACCAGGAATCGACGATGACCCGAGGCAAGCGCATCTACGTGCTGGATACCAACGTGCTGATGCACGATCCCACCGCGCTGTTCAAATTCGAGGAGCACGACGTCTACCTGCCCATGCAGGTGATCGAGGAGCTGGACAACGGCAAGAAGGGCACCTCCGAAGCGAGCCGCAACGCCCGCCAGGTGAGCCGCTTCCTCAACGAGCTGGTGCAGGAATCCGGCCTGGACAACCTGGCCGACGGCATTCCACTGCAGCGTCCCAATGGCCTGCAGCTGCGCGGCAAGCAGAGCGCCGGCAAGCTGCGCTTCCAGACCAGCCATTTCGACGCCGGCAAGAGCTTCGGCAAGGTCATCCCGGACAACGCCATCCTCGGCGCGATCCTGGCACTGAAGGAAGAAACCCCGGACCTGCCGGTGGTGTTCGTCTCCAAGGACATCAACCTGCGGATCAAGGCCGCGATCGCCGGCATCGTGTCCGAGGACTACGAGAACGACCGCGCGCTGGACGATTTCAGCCTGCTCTACACCGGCGCCACCGAGCTGCCGGAAGACTTCTGGAAGCGCCACGGGGATGACCTGCGCAGCTGGAGCGACAAGGGCCGCACGCATTACGAAATCCTGGCGCAGGATGGCGAGGAGTGGTACCCGAACCAGTACGTCTACCTGCCTGGCGAAGATGAAGTCGAGCTGCGCGTCAGCCGCGTGGTCGGCGACGGCAAGGTGGTGCTGTCACTGGTCGATGATTTCCGCCACGGCAGCCACGCCGTGTGGGGCATCAGCGCACGCAACCGCGAGCAGAACTTCGCGCTCAACGCACTGATGGATCCGGAGATCGACTTCGTCACGCTGCTGGGTACCGCCGGCACCGGCAAGACCCTGCTGGCGCTGGCCGCCGGCCTGGCGCAGACGATGGACCAGCAGCGCTACCGCGAGATCATCATGACCCGCGCCACGGTCAGCGTCGGCGAGGACATCGGCTTCCTGCCCGGCACCGAGGAAGAGAAGATGACGCCGTGGATGGGTGCACTGACCGACAACCTGGAAGTGCTCACGCACAACCAGGAAGGCGGCACCTGGGGACGCCAGGCGACCAACGACCTGCTCGCCAGCCGCATCAAGATCCGCTCGATGAACTTCATGCGCGGCCGCACATTCCTGTCGCGCTACCTGATCCTGGACGAGGCGCAGAACCTCACCCCCAAGCAGATGAAGACGCTGATCACCCGTGCCGGCCCCGGCACCAAGATCGTCTGCCTGGGCAACGTCGAGCAGATCGACACCCCGTACCTGACCGAGACCACCTCGGGCTTGACCTACGCGGTGGATCGCTTCAAGAACTGGCCGCATAGTGCGCACATCACCCTGCGCCGAGGCGAACGCTCACGCCTGGCCGATTACGCTTCGGAGGTGTTGTGAACCGCTGCACCCGCCTGCTGCTGCCCACGGCTGCGATCGCCCTCGCAACCGCCCTGGGTGCCTGCACCACCACGCGCGGCCCGGCCAGCGTGCCGACCGCCGAGCGTACCGGCCAATCCTGGGTGGTCACCCGCCCGATCATCGCCGCGCAGGTGCTCGACACCTGCTCGCGCCCCAGTCCCGGCCGCGAGGCCGGGCGGGTCAGCGGCTACTGGGCACCCAGCCGGCAGCAGATCGACCAGCTGGAAGCGCAGCTGTCGTCGCTGGAGTCACAGGTACCGAAGGTGCTGGACTTCGACCGCCAATACGTCGGCATCGAAAGCACCGGCAAGCGGCTGATCTACATCAACGCCTTCCATCTGCCCGACGACAGCGGCATCAACCCGGCACGGGAAGCGATCCGCGTCTGTGACGGTGGCACGCAGTTCTGGGGCGCGGTATTCGACCCCGCCAGCAACACCTTCAGCGAGCTGCAGTTCAACGGCGGCTTCGGCGGGCCCTGAGGGGCCCCGCCGATGGGAATACGCCTGCCCACCTGGGTCTGGATCGGCGCGGTCGCGCTCTCGTGCGTGGCCGGCATGGTCAACGTGGTCGGCTTCCTCGGTTTCGAGCACCAGGCGGTCAGCCACATGACCGGCAGCACCAGCCAGCTGGGCATGGCGCTGGCCCAGGGTGACTGGCGCGCGGTCGGCCACCTGTGGGGATTGCTGATCGCGTTTTCGCTGGGCGCGATGCTCAGCGGCCTGCTGATCCAGGACAGCGCATTGCAGCTGGGCCGCCGCTACGGCGTCGCGCTGGCGCTGGAATCCGCACTGCTGCTGGTGGCCATTCCGCTGTTCGAACAGCATCAGATCTGGGGCGCACTGGCCGCCGCCATGGCCTGCGGCCTGCAGAACGCGATGGCCACCACCTTCAGTGGCGCGGTGGTGCGCACCACCCACCTCAGCGGCATGTTCACCGACCTCGGCATCGGCCTGGGCCACCTGCTGCGCGGACTGCCGCTGCAGGTACGGCGGCTGACCCTCAGCGGCCTGATCATCAGCGGCTTCCTCGCCGGCGGCATCCTCGGCGCCTGGTTGTTCATGCGCTGGCAATACGACGCCCTGCTCGCCCCCGCCCTGCTGACCGGCCTGACCGGGCTGGGTTATGTGGTGTACCAGCAGTGGGCGCGTTGGCGGCATTGAATCAAGGACATCCACGCATGGCGTGGATCTACCTTCCCCTGCGGGACCACGGCACAATCAACTGATGAGCCCGACCACTCCCGTTTCCGCCCTCACCATCGCCGGCTCCGACTCCGGCGGTGGCGCCGGTGTCCCTGCCGATCTCAAGGCCTTCGCCGCGCACCGCGTGCATGGCCTGGCCGTGTTCGCCGCGCTGACTGCACAGAACACCCGTGGCGTCACCGCCGTGCATGTGCCACCGATCGCATTCCTGCAGGCGCAGATCGAAGCCTGCTTCGATGACTTCGATATCCATGCCGTGAAACTCGGCATGCTGGCCAACGCCGAGGTGATCCATGCCGTCGCCGACGCACTGGAAAAGCATCGCCCGCCGCACGTGGTGCTGGACCCGGTGATGGTCGCCACCAGCGGCGCGCGCCTGCTGGAGGAAAGTGCGCTCAAGGCCATGCGCGAACGCCTGCTGCCGTTGGCGACGCTGGTTACGCCCAATACCCCGGAAGCAGAACTCCTGATCGGCCGGAAGATCGCCAACGGCGATGACGCCGAACAGGCTGCCTCTGCCCTGCTCGATCTCGGAGCCGGCGCAGTCCTGCTCAAGGGTGGCCACCTGCAGGAAGGCAACCGCGTGATCGATCGCTACTTCGACGGCGTCAGCAGCGAAGAATTCATCCACGCCCGCCTGCCGCTGGACGCACATGGCACAGGCTGCACGCTCGCCTCGGCCATCGCCGCGCAGCTGTGCAACGGCCTGAGCCTGGCCAATGCCTGCGAAGCCGGCATCGACTACGTTGCGCGCGGCCTGCAGCAGGGCTACGCGCCTGGCCGCAGCGAGGTGCTGGTGCTCGATCACTTCGGCGCGGCACCGCACGCATGAGCCTGACGTCGAGCGTCCTCGCCGTGCAGTGCGACGACGGCCATCTCTACGAAGTGATCGCCTGCGTGCCCGCACAGCCCATCGCGCGCCTGCTGTGGCTGCCAGCGCTGGGCGTGGCCGCGCGTCACTACCTGCCACTGGCATTGGCGCTGGCGGCGAAGGGCGTGGCGGTCTACCTGCATGAGTGGCGCGGCAACGGCAGCAGCTCACTGCGCCCCTCGCGCACGCAGGACTGGGGCTATCGCGAGGTACTCGAACAGGATCTGCCGGCCAGCCAGGCCGTCCTGGCCGCAGCCGATGACGCCACCGACGCCCTGCCCTGGATCATCGGTGGACACAGTCTGGGCGGGCAGCTGGCCTGCGTGCATGCCGGCCGCAACCCGCAGCACTTCAACCGGCTGTGGCTGGCCGCCAGCGGCTCACCGTTCTGGCGCGGCTTCCCGCCACCGCGTGGCTGGCTGCTGCCACTGGTCTATCGTTTCCTGCCGTGGATCGCGCAACGCCAGGGCGTGCTGCATGGGCGGCGCCTCGGCTTTGGTGGCACCGAAGCGCGCGGGCTGATTGCCGACTGGGCACGCGTTGGCCTGAACAACCACTACGCCGCGGCCGGCATGAACGAAGACCTCGATGCGCAGATGGCGCGCGTGCATGGCAGCGCACAGGCCGTATTGATGGAGCACGACTGGTTGGCACCGACCGGATCGATGCAGACGCTGCTGGCGAAGCTGCCGAATGTGGACGCGCAGCTGCGCGTGCTGTCCGTGCAGGAATTGGGCACGCGCGCCGATCATTTCGCGTGGCTGAAGGCGCCGGAGGCCGTAGCTGACAGCTTTTTCATTCAGTTGGATGAAAATTTTCACAAAACTGTTGACGGTACGCGCCGACATCCGCATAATTCCGCTCCTGTCGCAGGGCGCCCGTAGCTCAGTTGGATAGAGTACCTGGCTACGAACCAGGCGGTCGGGAGTTCGAATCTCTCCGGGCGCACCACTCGACAGGTTTTCAGCATCCGCCGCTGGAAATGCAGTAAAATTTAGCAGTAACTTGATTGTGTACCGCGCGCCCGTAGCTCAGTTGGATAGAGTACCTGGCTACGAACCAGGCGGTCGGGAGTTCGAATCTCTCCGGGCGCACCATACACAGTCAGCACAACAAGTTTATGTAATTGGCGCCCGTAGCTCAGTTGGATAGAGTACCTGGCTACGAACCAGGCGGTCGGGAGTTCGAATCTCTCCGGGCGCACCATTACACCGAAACAGCAGGCCCCGGCCTGCTGTTTTTTTTATGTGTGTTTTTCGGCAGGGCTGCGCCCTGCACCCTGGTAGTGCCGGCCGCTGGCCGGCAACCTCAACGGCAAAAGCAAAAGCAAAAGCTGGCATTCCGTGGGTTGGCGGGGCGGTGTCGGAGTGCGGGGACGCCGCAAGTACGTCCCTGTAGGCTTGGCAGCCGCATCCATGCGGCTGACACCCCGCACTCCGACACCGCCCCACCTTCGACAGGTTCACGCGGCTGTTGGTAGGTGTCGACCTTGGTCGACACATCTGTCAGATATCGAATGAGTCATCCACGCATGGCGTGGATCTACCGTGTCGACCAAGGTCGACACCTACCAGAGCGCCGTTCCGACAAATCGCGGAAAACTGTCGAAGGCGGGGTGGGTCCGGTTGCGGGGGCGTGAGCCGCATGGGCCCGAGGCATGCCTCGGGCGGGTTGGGCAGGAGGCCCAACCCGGGTCTTGCCGTGTACGCAGGACAGCGCACACGAGCAAGCGGCGACCGAGCTTACATGGGTGAGGGCGCTTTGCTTGCGAAGCATTGCTTCGCAAGCGCCCGAACGCACAGCCGCCAGCGGCTGGGCCGGGCCCCGGAGGGGGACTTGCAGCGGCCCCCGCAACCGGACCCACCCCGCCTCCCCACAGGAAACCAGCTTCTGCTGTTGCTGTTGCTGTTGCTCCAGCTCGTAGCGGGTGCAGGGCGCAGCCCTGCCGTACCCCTACCCCCTGGCCATTGACTGCCACCACTGTGACAGCAGCTCCGGCCTGCGCAGGCGCTCTCGCCACCAGCGCAGTGCGGCGCCATCCTCGCCGGTGCGCCAAGCCAGCCAGAAGGTCTCTTCCGGCTTGTGCTCCTCCACCTCGCGGATCACCAGCTGGCCACGCGCCACCGCCGCACGCGCGCAGGGCTCGGGCAGGAAACCGAAGCCCACGCCTTCGCACTGCAGCTTCAGCTTGCTGGCCATGTCCGGCACCGTCAGCATCTCCTGCCCCATCAACAGACCGACCGTGCGCGGCAGCAGCCGCCGCGCCGAATCGGAGACCGCGATCGCGCAGTGCTCGACCAGCTGCTCGCGTCCGAGCACGCCCGGCACTGCAGCCAACGGATGACCGGGGGCGACCGCGAACACGAACTCCACCGTACCCAGCGGCTCGACCACGTAACCGCCGCCGCTGGGACCCTCGCCCGGCGCACCAACCAGCAGGTCGGCACGGCGGTCCAGCAAGGCCTCCCAGGTACCGGACAGGGCCTCGCCGATCAATCGCAGCCGGGTCGGTGCCTCGGCCTCACGAAACGCGGCGATGTCCGGGCCGAGCAGCCAGGTCGGGAACACCGAATCCACCGCCAGCGTCAGTTCGGTCTCCCAGCCCGACGCCACCCGGCGCACCCGCAGTTCCAGCTCGCGGGCGGCGCGCAGCAGGTGCCGGCCTTCGTCCAGCAGCGCGCGGCCAGCCTCGGTCGGCTCGGCACGCGGGCCGACCCGGTCGAACAGCTGAACGCCCAGATCCTCCTCCAGCTTGGCCACGGTGTAGGAGATGGTCGAGGGCACCTTGTGCAGGGCCTTGCCGGCGCCGGCAAAGGAGCCGCGGCGGTCGATGGCGTCCAGGATCTGCAGGGCATCGAGACTGAGTTTGAGCATTCGAATTTTTCGATGATGGCTGTCAAAACTATCCGTTTTTCAAACCCCGGGCGCAAGCGGATACTCCTCTCCAACGGGGAAACACGCCGGCTACAAGCCCACCCCGCCCCATCGAAACCATCGAACAAGGAGATTCCATAATGCTGCAGATCCGCAAGAGCGCTACCCGTGGCCTGGCCAAGCATGGCTGGCTGTCCTCGCGCCATACCTTCTCCTTCGCCAACTACTACGACCCCCGCTACGTCAGCTTCGGCCCGCTGCGGGTGATCAACGAAGACAAGGTGATCGGCGGCCAGGGCTTCGGCACCCACAGCCACAGCAACATGGAGATCGTTTCCTATGTGCTGGGCGGCGCGCTGGAGCACAAGGACTCGATGGGCACCGGCTCGGTGCTGCGTTACGGCGACGTGCAGCGCATGAGCGCCGGCAGCGGTGTCAGCCACAGCGAGTTCAATCACTCCGCCGACGAGACCGTGCACTTCCTGCAGATCTGGATCTTCCCGGACACCGAGAACATCACGCCGTCCTACGAGGAGACCCACTTCGCCCCGGAAACCAAGCGCGGCCAGCTGCGCCTGATCGCTTCGCCGGACGGTGCCGACGGTTCGCTGCGCATCCACCAGGATGCCCGCATCTTCGCCACCATCCTCGATGGCGGCCAGAAGCTGCACCACGCCCTCGGCAACGGTCGTGGCGCCTATGTGCAGGTGGCCCGAGGCCAGCTGCAGGTCAATGGCATCACTCTGGAAGCCGGTGATGCACTGCAGGTCAGCGACGAAGCCCAGCTGACGCTGGAAAACGGCAACGATGCCGAAGTGTTGGTGTTCGACCTGCCGCTGTAACGACAACGCCCGCGATGCCGAAAAGCATCGCGGGCGTATTTGTAGAGCCGAGCCATGCTCGGCTGCGGTTTGACAGCCAGCCGAGCGCGGGCTCGGCTCTACAGCACCACCGGCGTCAGAACTTGTACGTCATCGCCAGGCGCACGTTGCGCGGCTCACCCCAGGTATAGGTGCTGTACCAGCTGAAGATCGTGTAGTAACGCTTGTCCAGCAGGTTGTTGACGTTGAGCGTGGCCGACAGGCGATCGTTGAATTCATAGCGCGCCATCGCATCCAGCAGCCAGTAGGGTTGGGTGCGATGCACCACCTTGGCCTGCGTGGCCGGGTTGGTGATCTCACCGAAAGTGGAATCCTGCCAGCGCGCGCCACCGCCCAGCGTCAGCCCCTTCCAGTCGCCGCGCAGGCGGTAGCTGGTGTGCAGGCTGAACTGGTTTTCCGGCTCCAGTGTGGTCACCTTGGCACCGGCCTGGCGGGCGATCTTGTGCGAGAACCCACCCTGCACCTGCCAGCCCTCGGCCAGCTGGCCCGACATTTCCAGCTCGTAACCCTTGGTACGCACGCCCATCAGGGCGCGATACGCATCCTGCCCGTCCGGCGTCTTGCCGCCGGTGGGCTGGGCGAAGTTGTCCTGGTCGAGCTGGAACAGCGCCGCACTGGCGTTGAAGCGCCCATCGAGGAACTCGGCCTTCAGGCCCATCTCGTAGCTGCGGCCTTCCAGCGGATCCAGTGCCTTGCCCTGCTCGTCGCGTTCGCTATGCGGTTTGAAGATGGTGCTGTAGCTGGCATACACCGAATAGTGCTCGCCAAGGTCGTAGACCACGCCGGCATACGGCACGAACACGCCGGTCTCGCGCGTGTCCGGCGAGCGGTAGCTGGCCAGGCGACTGCCCACGATCACCTTCAGTGGATCGGCCACGTCGAAACGGCCGACCACATACAGGCCGTTCTCACGCGTCACTTCGTTGTTGCTGTAGCTGCGCTGCCACTCCGGCTCGGGAATGTCGCCATTCCAGGTTCTGTAGTCCGGCACGGTATCCGGGAACCCCGCCTGCGGGCCGTAGCCGGTATTGGTCCAGCGCTTGCGCGAGGCGCTGCCACCGACCACCAGCTCATGCTCCCGCCCGAACAGGCCGAAATGACCGCTCACATAGAAGTCGGCAGCATTGCTGACGGTCTTGCCAACGTACTTGCCGAGCCACAGGCTGACGCCCTCGCCGGTCAACGGATCGGGATTGCCGGCGGCGGCGCCGGCCAGTGCGGCGTCATAGCCGTTGACCTGGTGGTTGAGTTGCAGCTTGGCCACCCAATCGTTGGCGAAGGTATGCTCGAGCGTGGCAAAACCGGTGCGCACATACTGGCGCCAGCCACTCCAGCGGGTGCCGTTGTTGAACGAACGCGGCATGTCATTGAAGTTGCCGGCACTGTCCAGCAGCGGGATGCCACCCCAGGTCGAGCCCTTCGGGTCGCTGTCCATCGCATCGCCACCCACGGTCAGCAGGGTGCGCTCGCCCAGATCGGCTTCCAGCACCGCGTAGCCCACCTTGCTGGTGCGCTGGTAGAAGTCGAGATTGGAATGCTTGTCCTGCCAGGCGCCCACCGCACGACCGCGCACGCGTCCATCGGCGGTCAACGGGCCGCCAACATCGATCTCGGCACGATAGTCATCCCAGCGGCCGACACCCAGCGTGGCACTGCCGGCGAACTCCTTGCCCGGCTTCTTGCGCACCAGGTTGATGGTCGCGCCCGGATCGCCCATGCCGGTCAGCAGGCCGGTCGCGCCCTTGAGCACTTCGATGCGGTCATAGATCGCGGTATCGCTGAGCGTGTTGCCCGCCGAATAGGCCGAGTCACGCGACATCGGGATGCCGTCGTACTGGAAGTTCTGCACGGCGAAGCCGCGCGAGTAGTACTCGGTGCGCTCGCTGTCGTAGGTCACGATGCTGATGCCGGGGGTCACCCGCATCACGTCATCGATGCCGTTCAGGCCAAAGTCGTCCATCTGAGCGCGGGTAATGACGCTGATGGTCTGTGGGGTCTGCCGCGGGGTCAGCACCAGGCGGGTGGCGGTGGCGATGGTGCCGGGCGTGTACGCGCCGCTGCCCTCGGTGATGGTGCCGAGCAGGTTGGCGGTGACCTGCACGGTCTGCAGGGTCTGCGACGCCGGGGCCTCGGCGGCCTTGTCCGGCTCGGCGGCGGACTGCGCGGCTGCGATGCCGCTGCTGGCCAGTGCGGTGATCAGCAGGTCCTGGGCAAGCGCCTGCGGCAACGCACGGCGACGCGGCAATGGGGACGGAATACGGGCATCAGGCACAGACAGCACGGCGGGACCTCCACGATCGGGTGGGATCCTCTGGCGGCGGCTGGAGGGAAGACGGGGACGCGGCCGGATGGCCGCAGGCGCAGGAGTGTACTCCCCTGCGCCCCGGCTGTCGTGCGGTGTGCTGTGGTGCGGCGCGCTGCCGCAGGCTCAGCCGCCGATGGCGGCGCAGGCCTCCAGGATCAGTGCGGTCACGTCCTTCGGCTGCGAGGCCAGCGAGGCATGGCTGGCATCCAGCTCCAGCAGTCGCTTGGGCTGCATGCGCGTGGCCATGGCCCTCTGGTTTTCCGGCGCGATCATGCGGTCGTGGCGGGACAGCTGGTACCAGCTCGGCTTGTGCTTCCACGCCGGGTCGCTGATCACATCGCCGAATGTGCTGGCCAGCGGCGCCTTCTGGGTCACCGCCATCACCCGGCCCTCGTCGTCGCTCAGGTCCTGGCAGAAGCTTTCATGGAACTTGTCGGCGCGCAGCCACAGGTAACCATCACTGTCCGGCGCCAGGTTCGGTGCCGCTTCCGGCAGGTGCTGCTGGGTGATGCCACCGGGGCTC
This sequence comes from Stenotrophomonas sp. 86428_Sma, assembly GCF_056481585.1. Lineage (NCBI taxonomy): Bacteria > Pseudomonadati > Pseudomonadota > Gammaproteobacteria > Lysobacterales > Lysobacteraceae > Stenotrophomonas > Stenotrophomonas sp. 86428_Sma. The sequence goes on along the minus strand of NZ_CM151156.1, from coordinate 1,826,047 downwards.
TCGCCGGCATCAGGCGCGAAAGCGGCGATGTAGACCAGGCCCTTCACGTTGTCCTCGTTGCCGGCCTGGCTGATCACCGCGCCGCCATAGGAGTGGCCGACCAGCAGCACCGGCCCGTCGATCTGCCGGATCATTTTCCGGGTGCGGCCGGCATCGTCGGCCAGCGAGGTGAGTGGCAGTTCCACCGCCTGCACGCGGTCATGGCCGTTGCGATGCAGCTCCAGGATCACTTTGGCCCAGTGTGCGGCCCCACCCCAGAAACCATGGACGAGGAGGATGGTCGGTGTCGTGCTCATGTACGGATCTCCGGCAGCGGCCGGCGGAATGCCGACCGTGTCGCCACTGTCCGTGGGCGACGTTAATCGCCAGTGACGCGATCGGGTCACTGCAATCGTATGCGTCGCCCGATGTCACGCATGGCACTTGCCGAGCCGTCCTGAAAACGTTTTCATGAACACCCCCTGGAGCTTCGCACCGCGCATGACGCCCTCATCCCCACGTGCCCAGCAGCACGCCACCCGTGCCGCCTTCTTCATCCCTGGATTCGCCACCGCCGCCTGGGCGCCGATGGTGCCCTACGCCAAGGCCAAGGCCGGGCTGTCCGACGCCAGCCTCGGCGCCGTGCTGCTGTGCCTCGGGCTCGGCTCACTGCTGGCGATGCCACTGGCAGGTGCGCTGACCGGGCGGCTGGGATGCCGCCGGGTGATGGTGATCACCTGCGCGATGATGCTGTGCGCCCTGCCCTTGCTGGTGCTGGCGCCCTCTCCGGTAGCGCTGGGCGCGGCCCTGTTCGTGTTCGGCGCCGGCGTCGGTGCACTGGATTGTGCGATGAACATGCAGGCGGTCGCGGTCGAGCGCGACGCCGGGCGCGCGATGATGTCCGGATTCCATGCCTTCTACAGCATCGGCGGCTTCGTCGGCGCCGGCTGCATGACCGGCATGCTGATCCTGGGTACGCCACTGTGGCTGGCCGCGCTGGTGTCCGTGGCCGCTCTGCTGCTGGTGGCAGTGCTGTCGGCACCGCACTGGCGCCCACAACGGATCCTGCATGAAGGCCCCCTGCTGGCACTGCCGCATGGCGTGGTGCTGTTCATCGGCGTGCTGGCCTTCGTGGTGTTCCTCGCCGAGGGCTCGATGCTGGACTGGAGCGCGGTGTTCCTCGCCGAAGTGCGGCAGGTGCCACGTGACCAGGCCGGTGCCGGCTTCGCACTGTTCACCCTGGCGATGACCGCGATGCGCCTGTTCGGCGACGGCATCGTCGAGCGCCTCGGCCGGACCCGCACCCTGGTCTTCGGCGGCATCACCGCTGCTGCGGGTTTCACCCTGGCGACGCTGGTGCCATCGTTCCCGGTGGCGCTGGCCGGCTACGTACTGGTCGGGCTGGGCTGCGCCAACATCGTGCCGGCGCTGTTCTCGATGGCGGGCCAACAGCGGGTGATGCCGGAGAGCATCGCCATCACCGCGGTCACCACGCTGGGCTACGCCGGAATCCTCGCCGGACCGGCAGCGATCGGCGCACTCGCACACGCTACCAGCCTCGGCTTCGCCTTCCTGTGCGTGGCCGCGCTGCTGCTCGGCGTCGCCGCGTCGGCGCGCTCACTGGCAAGACGGGTGGCCTGACAGAAAAAAGGGGACGGAGGGGATTAAGTCGTTTCTGGCCCAGCTGTGCGGGAAACGACTTAATCCCCTCCGTCCCCTTTTCTCAGCTGCGTGTCAGCCACTCGGCCTGGGCCGGCAGCTGTGGCGCCGGGCACGCGCTCTGCGGATGGTGCTCGTCGCGCGCCATCCAGTCATCGACCACCCCGGCCAGCAGGTCCAGCCGCAACGGCAGGGTGATGTGGTCCTCGCCGCGCATCTCGATGTAGTGCGCGCGCGGATTGGCCTGTGCCAGTTCGCGGCCCTGGCTGACCGGAATGTGCTGGTCGCCCTGGCCGTGCAGCAGCAGTACGCAGGCGCGGGTATCGGCCAGCGCGCGCGCTACATCCACGCGGTCCAGATCGACGTCGATGCGGCGGCTGGCGGCGGCGATCACCTGATTGATGTCCTGACCGCCGTAGCGCCAGCGCGCGTACGACGCCACCGCCTGCGCCTTCAGGCCTTCCGGCTGCAGTCCCATCAGGTGCGGAATCATCGTGCGGATCGCCACACCGGCATTGGCGAACGATTCCATCGCCACCACGCCTTCCACCTGGTCGCCCAGCTTGTCGGCGGTGAACACCGCTGTGGCGGCGCCATAGGACACGCCGAACAGGTACAGCGGGCCGGTTACTTCACCACGTGCGCGCAGCTCACCGATTACATCGACCACATCGTCGGATTCATAAGTGCCGTATCCGGACGGACCTGCACCGGACTGTCCATGGTTGCGCAGGTCGAGCGTGATCACGCGGTAGCCGGATTCGGCCAGCTGCAACGACCACGGCAGCATCGAATCACCGTTCATCATCCAGCCGTGCAGCAGCACTACGGTGCCGCGCGGTGCCTGCGCACGGAACGGCTGCGGCACCGCCAGGCTCAGGCCGGTATCCAGCGGCAGGCCGTTCTCGTGGCGCTGCGGCAGGTAGTGGTAACGCGCGCCGTAATCGCCCGGATCGAACACACGCCAGAAGATCGGCACGCCATCGCGGCCCGGCGCGAAGCCATGGCGGTTGGGCAGTTCGGCGATGGCCGCGGCAATACGCGGGCGATCGAGCAGGGTCGATACGCCACCTGGCGCGATCAGCCTGTCGGCGAGCGAGGTGGACGAGGCATTGATCGAAGAGGAGCATGCAGCCAGCCACAGGCCGGCGCACGCCAGCAACAGCAGCAGCAGGCGCTTCATATCACGTCATTGGGGTGAATCAGACAGGCTGGGACGTTAACGCCCCGATAGACCGGTCATCTATCGCGCGCGGATGACGGCTTGATGACAACGCAGGAACGATTCAGCTTGGTGTACAAGCTGTATCCGTTCAGTCATTGATCCGGATCAATGAACGCGCGCGCGGGATTGCCCACAGTGCCGCCATGCGCACCTCGCTCAAGCTCGCCATTGCCCTGGCCGCCACGTTTGCCGCCGCCTACGGCATCGCCCGCACCACGCCCTACTGGTTCGCACCGCGACAGACGGCGCAGGTCGACATCCACGATCCGACGCTGATCGCGCAGGGACAGTACCTGTCGCGCGCCGCCGACTGCGCCGCCTGCCACACTGCGCCGGGCGGCAAGCCGTTCGCCGGTGGCCTCGGCATGCAGACGCCGATGGGCACGATCTACTCGACCAACATCACGCCCGATCCGGACACCGGCATTGGCGCCTACGACTACGCCGACTTCGAGCGCGCGGTCCGTCGCGGCATCCGTCACGATGGGCAGCCGTTGTATCCGGCAATGCCGTATGCCTCATACGTGATCGCCAGCGATGCCGAGATCAAGGCGCTGTACGCCTACTTCATGGGCTCGGTGCAGCCGGTGAAGCAGGGCAACGCCGACAGCACGATCCCTTGGCCGGCCAACATGCGCTGGCCACTGGCCTGGTGGCAGCTGCTGTTCGCACGCCCGCGTACGTTCAACCCGGATCCGTCGCTGGATGCCAGCCAGCAGCGCGGCGCCGAACTGGTGGAAGGCCTGGCCCACTGCGGCGCCTGCCACACGCCACGCGGCCTGGCGTTCCAGGAAAAGGCGATGGCCGATGATGGCAGCCGCCAGTTCCTGTCCGGCTCGGTGCTGGAAGGCTGGTATGCGAAGAACCTGCGCAATGAATCAACCGGTCTGGCCAGCTGGAACGAGGGCGAGATCGTCGACTTCCTGCGCACCGGACGCACCGATCGCTCCGCGGCCTTCGGCGGCATGGCCGACGTGGTCGAGCACAGCACGCAGTACCTGTCCGACGCCGACCTGCTGGCGATGGCCCGCTACCTGAAACAGCTGCCGGCACGCGAGGGCCGCAACGCACAGTGGTCACCGGGTACCGACACCACCACCGCCGCACTGCGCAGTGGCGACTATCGCGTGGCCGGCTCGCTGGCCTATGCCGAGCATTGCCAGGCCTGCCATCGCGCCGAAGGCCGCGGCATGCCACGGGTCTACCCGGCGCTGGCCGGCAACTCGATCGTGTTCGCCGATGATCCCAGCTCGCTGGTACAGGTAACCCTGATCGGCGGCCGCACGCCGCATACCCCGCACGACCGCATGGCCTTCACCATGCCCGGTTTCGAGCAGCTGCCGAATGCACAGCTGGCACAGATCCTGACCTTCATCCGCAGCAGCTGGGGCAACCAGGCCAGCGCGGTGAGCGAGGTCGACGTGGCGCGCATGCGCCGGGTGGTGCGTGACAAGCCGGTGCACTACGTTCCGCAGGAGGCCGCACGATGAAACGTTCGCGCAAACGCTCCCGCCTGCTGGTCGGCAGCGTGGTCACCCTCGTGCTGCTGGCCGGCGCCGGCACCCTCGCCTATCGCCATCTGTACCCGGACCTGGATGCTGCCGTAGCCAGCACGATCGATATCCTCGATGCGCAGGGCAAGGTGGTCGGCCGCTACCACGCACCCAGCGCCGAAGAGATCGCCGGGCTCGGCAATGCCGAATCGGTGATGCTTGGCCGCCGCCTCCTCAACGAGACCGCACGGCTGCTGCCGGACAACGTCGGCAACGATCTGAACTGCAATTCGTGCCACATGGCCGAGGGCAAGCGACCGTTCGGCAACCACTATTTCAACACCGGCGGCGGCGCCTATCCGCGTTACATGCCGCGCCCGGGCAAGGTGATCGGGCTGACCGAGCGCATCAATGGCTGCCTGCAGCGCTCAATGAACGGCAAGCCGCTACCGAAGGACTCACCGCAGATGCGCGCCATGCTCGATTACATGGCGTGGCTGAGCAGTCCAGTGCCAGACGGTGCAAAGGTGGCCGCCCCCAGCGAGGGCCCCATCGACAGCACGCTGACCCCGGACCCGATCCGTGGCCAGGCGCTGTACGCCGTGCAGTGTGCCGCCTGCCATGGCGACAACGGCGAAGGCCGGCGCGACGCCAGCGGTGATATCGCCTTCCCGCCGCTGTGGGGCGACCACAGCTTCAACATCGGCGCCGGCATGGCGCGCCTGTACAAGGCGGCCGGTTTCGTCAAGCACAACATGCCGCCGGCGGTGACCCGCGAGCCACCACTGGGCCAGCAGGTGATGCCCGACCAGGATGCGGTGGACATCGCCAGCTACTTCATCAACCAGCCGCGGCCGGACTTCGCCAACAAGAGCAAGGACTGGCCGCGCGACCCGAAACCCAAGGACGCGCGGTACTGAGGAGGGCGTGGTTCAGCGCTTGACCAGCTCGACCCGGCGATTTCGCGCTTTGCCTTGCTCGCTGCCATTGTCGGCCACCGGCCTGTCGGCGCCGAAGCCGGCCGCCTGCAGGCGGTCGGCGGCGATGCCCTTGGCGGTCAACGCCGCCACCACCGACCGCGCACGATCCTCGGACAAGCTGCGGTTGTGCGCGGCCGCGCCACTGTTGTCGGTGTGGCCTTCAATCGACAGTTTCAGCGACGGGTCGGCACGCAACAGGTCCAGCACCTGCGCCAGTTGCGGTTCGGACGTCGGCAGGATCTGCGCCTTGTCGGTGGCGAAGTTGACCTGGATCGCCACGCGGCCGTCGCTGTCCAGCTTCTTCTTCAACGCATCGGCCGGCAGCAGCGCCGCGGTCTGGGTGAAACCCTTGCGCTCGACCACGACCCAGCCTGCGCTGAGGTATTCGAGGCGAGCATGCACCCACACCTGGCGGCCATCAGCCAGATCGACGCGATAGACCACGGTGTCGTAGTTGTCCCAGCTGTAGCTGGCCGCGTTGCCGTAGGACGACTGCACCTGCTTCGACACGCCCTCGGCCGCCTCGTGCGGGATGCGCCCCTCGAACACCTTGGTGCCGTTGACCTGGGCCATCATCGCCTCAAGGTTGCGGCGTACTTCATGCATCGAGTATTCGCGCTCGCCCTTGTCGAAATCGGCAGCGAAGGTGCGGCCCTCGACCGGTTCGAAGTGATCTCCGGTCCAGAACGGGAAGGCATCGAAATCACGCTGCTCGGGCGTGTTGCGCTCACGATAGCCGGCCGGCAGGGACAGGTGCGGGAAACTGTCCGACCACTGCGCGGTGGCCTTGAACGGCACGTCATCCACGACCACCAGACCGGCGCCGTTGCTGTCCACTGCCAGCTGCACCCACACGGTGCGGTTGACCTGGCGCAGTACGTAGACGGTGGTGGGTGCGTCCTGTTCACCGTTCACCGCATCGATGAAGCCACCCCCGATCTCGCCTTCCAGTTGCGGGCCGTAGTAGATGTCGCGCAGCAGCGTGCCTTCAAAGACCTTGCGGCCGCCGGCGGCGGTGATCACGCCGTCGAAGTTGCGCTGCACTTCCAGCGCGGAGAACGCCTTGTCGGGGGCCGCATCACTGTCGGTCACGATGCGTGCCGACCAGCTCGGACCTTCCGCCCAATGCACACCCTCGCCCATCCGGAACGGGAAGCGCGCCCAGGTGCGCGGGTGCGGGGCGTTCTGCGGCGCGTAGCCCTGCGGCAGGCTGAAGAACGGCAGCTCACCCAGCGTGGTGTCGCTCAGCGGCACGCTGCCGGTGTCGAAAGGCACCAGCGGCACCGGCTTGCCATCGCGGTCGGTGAGTGCGATGCCGTCGGCGGCGGCCGTTGAACCCGCTGGGGCGGCGGCCGGTGCTGCGGCCTCGTCCGCCGTGGCTGGCGCAGGCGGCGCCACCTCTCCATCCGAGGGCGTCCGGTTGCACCCTGCCAGCAGCACCAGGGCTGCACCTCCCAGCCAGATCTTCGATCGCTTCTGCATCGCCACCACCTCAGGTCCATTGAAGCGCCGAGCATACCCGAAGGCCGTGACCGCCCCCACAGTGCCATCGTTCCTGCGCTGCCACGTCATCCCGATGTCATTGGCGCTGCCGACACTCCGGGGTTTCCTCCCTCTGAAGGTCCGGTTTCGATGCGAACGATTGCGCGTTTTCCCCGTGTCTCGCTGCTGGCCCTGCTGATCGCCCCCGCCCTGGACGCCCTCGCAGAAGCACCGCAGGGCGATACGGGCGAAGCGCGCAGCAGCGATGCGCGTACCCTCGACCAGGTACAGGTGATTGGTCAGGCCACCAGCTACGCGAAGACTTCGGTGCGCGCGGAAACACTGAACCGGCAGACGGTGATGAGCAGCGTCAACGACGCGCTCAACGAAGTGCCCGGCGTGGTGGTCAGCGAGGCCGATGCCACCGGTTCGTCGGTGTGGGGCACGCAGATCAGCATGCGCGGCTTCGTCACCAACCGTGACACCCAGCAGATCGGGACCACCATCGACGGCCTGCCCAATGGCGGCTCGGGCTACGGTGGCGGTTCGCTGGCCAACCGCTACATCGATACCCTGGACCTGGAAACAGTGGAAGTCAGCCAGGGCACCGCCGATATCTCCTCGCGCTCGAACGAAGCCCTCGGCGGCACCCTGAACTTCCTTACCAGCGATCCGCTGCAGGACAACCGCCTGCGTTTCGTGGTCGGTGCCGGTGACAACGAAGCGCGCAAGTACTACGTGCGCTACGACACCGGCCTGCTCGGCGGCCATACCCGCGCCTGGGTCAGCGCTTCTTCCGCACGTGTGCACGACTGGATCGATGGCAGCGGCAAGACCAGCAATGACCACATCGCCGGCAAGTTCATCACCGAGCTGGATCGCTGGACGCTGACCGGCTACCTGTCCTACAACGATGCCGACGAGCCGGAGTACACCAGCGTCTCGCCGAAGGGCTTCGCCACCAATCCGGACCGCGACAACCTGGTCGGCACCCTCACCGGCATTCCGTACCTGGACCAGAACTACCGTTCCGGCTCGCGTGCGCTGCGCGAGAACACCTTCGGCTACCTGCGCGCGGCCTTCGACGGCGGCAACGGCTTCAAGGCCTCGGTGGCGGCTTACGGGCACCGCATGGAAGGTCGTGGCGACTGGCTGCCCCCCTACCTGGCGCAGGTCAGCGATGATGGTGCCGGTCGCCCGGAGTCGGAGTACATCGGTGGAAAGACCGTGTACGGCGGCAGTAACCGCGGCCAGATATTCTTCGTCAATCCCGATGGCAGCGCCGCGCAGCGCCTGGCCAGCTGCAGCCCACGGCTGGGCTTCACTGCCGAGTACGATCCGAACTGCTACGCGGGCAACGTGCTGGGCGCGCAGTCCTACCGCCACACCCACTACGACAACGACCGCATGGGCGTGACCGCCGACGTCGAATGGCGGCAGACCTTCGGTGCCGTCGACAACACGATCCGCGGCGGCCTGTGGGTGGAGAAGCTGGACCGTTCTGCCCGCCGCGACTGGCACCGCCTGCTCAACGTCGGCCAGGACATCGCCTTCGATCACCAGCCGTACTGGGTGCAGTTCGAAGACAAGTACAAGGTTGACGAGCAGATGTACTACGTCGAGGACGTGGCCCGCTTCGGGCCGTTCAGCGCACGCCTGGGCGTGAAGCAGTTCTTCGTCGACCAGTCGCGCCGCCGCGTGATCGGTGCCAGCGAGCACGTCAAATCCGATTCCAAGTCCGATCCGCTGCTGTCCACCGGCTTCACCTGGGCGCCCGGTGTGGAAGGCATGGAGCTGTTCGCTGGCTTCTCGCAGAACTTCGCCGCCATTCCCTCCGGCGTGCTCGGCGAGACCGACCCGCAGCGCTTCCGCAACGTCGAGCCGGAGACCGCCGACAACATCGAAGTCGGCATGCGCATCAGCCGCTGGCCGCTGACCGCGTCGGTCACCCTGTACAACATCAAGTTCGACAACCGCATCGTCTATCTGCCGGCCGGTTTCGTCAGCGGCATCGACTACCTGGGCGAGACCGACGGTGTCTACGAGAACTTCGGTGGCGTGGAAAGCAACGGCCTGGAGGCGGCGTTCGGCTACGGCTGGGACAATGGCTGGCGCCTCAACGCCGCCTATACCTACAACCGCTCCAAGTACCTGGGCAGTGGCGATGCCGCACGTGATACCCAGCTGGGCATCGTCGACGGTGCCAAGGTGATCGGCCAGCCCGAACAGACCCTGGTGCTGTCGGCCGACTGGCAGGGCGAAAACTGGAACTTCGGCCTGTCCGGTCGCTACCTCGGCACGCGCTACCTCGATGCCGCCAACGTCAACAAGCTGCCCTCGGCCACCGTGTTCAACGCCAATATCGGCTTCGACCTGCAGGGCCTGTCGCCGCGCCTGAAGGGTATGGGTGCCAACCTGGTGGTGAGCAACCTCACCGACAAGCGGTATCTTGCAGGGGTGGACGGCCGCGACAACGCCTTCATCGGCGCCCCGCGCACTGTCGGCATCTCCTTCCGTGTGGACCTGTGAGTGAGCCCGTGACTGATATCGGCCGACGCCGGTTGTTGCAGGCCGGCGTTGCCGCCGGCCTTTCCCCGCTGCTGCCCAGCATCGCCCGGGCCGCAGCGATCGCCCCCGCCGCGCAGACGCGCAGCCTCGAAGACCTGCAGCACATCGTGGTGTTCATGCAGGAAAACCGCTCGTTCGACCACTACTTCGGCACGCTGCCGGGCGTACGTGGCTTCGGCGACCGCTTCGTGGCCCCGGCCGCTGCGCTGCAGGCCGGCGGCCGCACGCGCAGCCTGTGGCTGCAACCCGATGCCAGCGGCACGCGCGCGATCGCACCGTTCCCGCTGGATACCGCTGCGCACTTCGGCTACATGCGGGTGGAGGGCACACCGCACACCTGGCCGGATGCACAACAGGCCTGGGACCATGGACGCATGGGGCAATGGCCGAAGGCCAAGCAGAACCATTCGATGGGCTATTTCCAGCGCAGCGACCTGCCCTTCCAGTTCGCGCTGGCCGATGCCTTCACCATCTGCGACGCCTACCACTGCGCGATGCAGGCCGGAACCAACCCGAACCGGGTGTTCCTGTGGACCGGTCACAATGATGCACACGCGCGTGCTGGCGGTCCGGTGATCGCCAACTCGCACGACAACTTCCCCGAGCACGGCGGGCATCCGGCGTCGTATCGCTGGACCAGCTATGTCGAACGCCTGCAGAAGGCGGGCGTCTCCTGGCAGATCTACCAGGACATGGCCGACAACTTCACCGACAACCCGCTGGCCGGTTTCGAGGCGTTCCGCCAGGCCTACCGCGCTGCGCCGGGGCATGACCCGCAGCTGCGCGCACGTGGCGTCAGCACCCGTGGCCTGACGCAGCTGCGCCAGGACGTGGTCGATGGGCGTCTGCCGCAGGTCAGCTTCATCATCGCCGACGCGGCCGGCAGCGAGCATCCCGGCCCCTCCAGCCCGGCCCAGGGCGCGGCCTATACCGCACGCGTGCTGGATGCACTGACCACCGATCCGGAGGTGTGGAGCCGCACCGCCCTGCTGCTGATGTTCGACGAGAACGACGGCTTCTTCGACCACATGCCGCCACCGGCACCGCCTTCACCGATAAACGGTGGCTGGGCGGGTATGTCTTCGGTCAGTACCGAAGGCGAGTACCACCGCCATCCGGCACCGGGCGACGAGAAGTACGACGCCGCCGAGCTGCGCGGCCGCCCCTATGGGCTGGGTCCGCGCGTGCCGCTGTACGTGATTTCGCCATGGAGCCGCGGTGGCTGGGTCGATTCGCAGGTGTACGACCACACCTCGGTCATACGGCTGATCGAACGCCGCTTCGGCGTGGCCGCACCGGATATCTCACCCTGGCGCCGTGCGGTCTGCGGAGACCTGAGCAACGCCTTCGACTTCGCCCAGCGCGATACCCGCCCGTTCATACACGGCCTGCCCGATGTGAGCGCGGTGGCCGCACGTGCCGCCGCCCTGCCGGGACGCACCGTGCCGGCGTTGCCGGAGGGGCTGGAGCCGGCGCAACAGGAACGTGGCGTACGCCCGGCACGCGCCCTGCCCTACCGGCCGCAGGCATCGATTGCTGCGATCGACGCATCGGGCCTGGATCTGACGTTGTCCTGCGAAGGTGCAGCGGCGGTGCTGCATGTGTACGACCGACTGCGGCTGGGTGCGGTGCCACGCCGCTATACGCTGGTACCGGGCACGCCGCTGCGCGAACGCTGGGCGCTGGATGCACAGGGGCGTTACGACCTGTGGCTGCTTGGCCCGAACGGCTTCCACCGTCACTTCCAGGGTGCTGCCAAAGGGCCCATCGTGCAGGCGTCGGTCGAGCGCGCCGACGGCCAGCTGCGGCTGCACTTGCGCAATCTCAGCGATACCGCACAGCAGCTGCGCGTGCATGCCGGTGCCTATGCCGGGCACATGCCCGAGCAGACGCTGGCACTGCCGGCGCATGCAGAGACTTCGTTGGCGTGGGATGCAACGCCTACCGCCGGCTGGTATGACCTGCAGGTCGGCGCGGGTGAGAGCATGCTGCGTCTGGCCGGGCGTGCCGAGGATGGTCGCCCTGGCACCAGCGACCCGGCGATGGGCAGCGAACCACTGCGCTTCGAGCACGATTGAGCCGCTCCGCCCTTGTAGAGTCGAGCCATGCTCGACTGCTTTTTCCGGTCAATGATCGAAGAACGATCGAAAAACAGTCGAGCATGGCTCGACTCTACAAGGGGGCGTGCCTGATCAGGCCTCCTGCAGCCCCGGGCGGCCGTGCTCGACCGCGTAGCGCTTCCAGCTCCGCAGCGCACCATTCGGCTGCATCACGGCATCCAGCGTCTTCATGTCGCCGATCCATGCATCACGGGCGACATCGCACAGCACATAGCCACGCTTGTCGGTGGTCGCCTTCAGATAAGGGCTGTGCGCGAGCTGATTCCTTGCGTACGCATCCACGCCCTGGCCGTCGGAGCCGGACGTGATCGAAGTGGCGAGGAACTCACTGGAGACCACGCCCGAATCACGATGGTCCTGCACCAGGTCGCTGGCGTAATGCCGGTGCGCGTCGCCACACGCCGTCACCACGTTGCCGAAGCCCACCTTCTGGATGTGGTCGAGCAGGCGCCGGCGGCTGTCCAGATAACCCGACCACTGGTCATCGGACGACTGCACCACGCCGTCCTTCTCGCGCATGTAGTTGCCCAGTGCCACCTGGTGGGCGATGGTGTGCCAGCGCGGCGCGGCATCGGCCAGGCCGTCGAACAGCCAGCGCTCCTGCTTCGCCCCCACAATGCTGCGCTCCGGCGATTCCACCTCCTCACGCAGCGCCATGTTCACCTGCTTGCTGCGGTACTGGCGGGTGTCGAGCAGGTGCAGGTCCATCAGCGTGCCGTAGCGTGCACGCCGGTACATCTGCATGTGGCCATCGCGCGGGAATGCCGATCGGCGCAGTGGCATGTTCTCGTAGTAGGCCTGGAACGCCTGTGCGCGGCGCAGCAGGAACACTTCGCTGGGCGTATCGTCCTGGTCTTCGGCGCCGGCCCAGTTGTTGTCCACTTCGTGGTCATCGAAGGTGACGAACCACGGCGCCGACGCATGCGCGGCCTGCAGGTCGGCATCGCTCTTGTACTGGGCGTAGCGGCGACGGTAGTCGTCCAGCGTGTAGGTCTGCGGCCCGACATGATTGCGCAGGTTGGTGAACGGCTGGCCGTTCATTTTCCGCAGGCCCGGCTGGCTTTCGCCTTCGTAGATGTAATCACCGTAGTGGAAAACGAAATCCAGCGATTCCTCGGCAATGCGCCGCCACGCGGTGTAGTGGCCTTCTTCGTAGTGCTGGCAACCGGCCACCGCAAAGCGCACGCGATCCACTGCGGCCGTGGCTGCGGGCAGCGTGCGGGTGCAGCCGACCGCACTGGCGTGGCCGCCTACGGTGAAGCGGTACCAGTAAGGCCGTGCGGGCGCCAACCCACCCAGCTCTACGTGCACAGCGTGGCCAAGTTCGGGATGCGCCATCGCCGAACCCTGGCGTACCACCTTGCGCATGCCCTCGTCCGCCGCCAGCTGCCATTCGACCACCATCGGCCGGGTCGGCATGCCACCGCCGAACACCAGCGGCTCGGTCGCCAGCCGTGTCCACAGCACCATGCCATCGGCCGAAGGATCACCCGAGGCCACGCCCAGGGTGAACGGCGTGCTGGCGAACCGCGGCGACGCCAGCAGGTTGCGCGGGTTCAGCGCGGCGGCATCGGTCTGTGCGGCCAGCGCGTGCGCCGTGCCCATCCACGCGCCGGCAGCAGACAGGCCGGCCAGGGCCAGGAATCGCCTGCGATTGATCGTATCCACGGCTGCGCCCTCAGTTGTAGATGATGTGGAAATAGAAGAAGCGGCCGTAGTCGTCGATCTCGGTACGGAAGCGCCCGTTCGGGCCGGTGCTGTAGGTCGGCTGCGTGTTGAACAGGTTCTTGGCCTCGTACTTCAGCGTCACGTGCCTGCTGACCTTGTGGCTGAAGCCCATGTTGAAGGTCATGTACGGGTCGTAGTACGAATCCAGCCACTGGGTATCGCCAAAGTCGACCAGCATCCGGCTGCGGTAGGTACCGGACAGGCGCAGCTGTGCGCTCTTCCACGGCATGCGCCAGATCACCGACCCATTGAGCGACCAGTCCGGCTGGTACAGCAGGCGGTCCAGGCGGCGTTCGGTGCCATCACTGATGCGGTAGTTGGTCTGGCCTTCCAGCCGCGTGGCGTTGAAGTACATGTCGAAGCGCTGGCGGCCCCACTGCAGGTTGCGGTTGGCCACCGCGAACTCGACGCCGCGCAGCTTGGACTCATCGGTGTTCATCGGCTGGGTGACCCGGTAGCGCGTGTCACCCACGTTCTCGAAGGTGGTCAGGGTGTAGATGTCGTCCTTGATCACCTTGTCGAACAGCGCAATCGAGACCAGGCCGTTATTGCCATTGAAGTACAGGTCCCACGCCAGGTCGATGTTGGTGGAACGGCGCGGCTGCAGGTTGGCGTTGCCCTGCTTGATGGTGCAGAAGCCCCTGCCCTCCTCGTCATCACCACAGCTGGTGCTGGTGGCCTGGGCGATGTTGCTGGGTGTCGGCCGGCCCAGCGTTCGGCTGGCGGAGAAGCGCAGGCGCTGGTCCTCGCTCAACTTGAACGTCGCATTCAATGAAGGCAGCAGGTTGTTGTAGCCACCGCTCGTATTGCGGAAGGCAGAGGTATACGTAGTGCCGCCATCATCGCTGAATGGGCTGTAGGCATCGAAGCGGGTGTGGTCGTAGCGCAGGCCGCCGATCAGCAGCAGTCGGTCCCAGGCGTAGTGTGCGGACACGTAGGCATTGGTGATGTCCTCCACGTACTTGTAGTCGCTGGTGAAGTTGGCATTTGGATACGCCGCATTGTTGTTGCCCAGTTTCGGCAGCAGTTCCTCGTTCCACTTGCGGTTGTCGATCAGCGGGAAGCCCGGCACGCTGCCCAGCAGCGTCGAACCCGGATACAGGTAATCGTTGAGCGTGGCACTGCTCTTGAAGTAGTCGAAGTCGATGTCCTGCCAGATCTTCAGATGGCGGTATTCGGCGCCGGCGGCCAGGCCGAAGCCACGCGCATCGGCGCCGACGTTGTAGCTGAAGTCGGCACGCAGGTTGTCGATGCTCTCCTTGGCGTCGCGCGGCGAGACATAGGCCTGCGCCGGGTTCAGCTTGAACGCCGAGCTGGTCAGCAGGCTGGAGTCGGAAACCGCCACTGCGTTCGGGAAGCCGTGGCTGTCGTTCTCGTAGTCGACGAACAGATTGCTTGGGTAGGCGCGCACACCCCAGTAGACCTGGTTGTTGTGGAAGGTCTCTTCGGTGTGGCCACCGCGCAGGGTCAGCCGCGAGCGATCACCGATATCCCAGTTGAAGCTGGCGATGGCGCCCCGGTTGCTGCGGTCCCAGCGGTCGTGGCGGTTCTTGATGTAGATGCTGTTGATCTGGGTGGTGCCACTGTCTTCGGTCTGGTTGCGGATCGGAAACTTGGCGTTGCCGTACAGATCGGTCTTGTTCATCGTCGAGTTCTCGTAGAACCGGTACGAGTACAGCAGCAACGATGCGTAGAAAGGATCGTCCGATGGCTTCCATTCCAGCTTGGCCGAGCCACCGAAGTTGGTGATGAAGTTGGTGTAGGTGCCGGTGCTGAAATTGCCCGGCGCACGCAGCCCGTTCCAGCCCTTGGCCTCGTCCGGCCCCGTGGTACCGTCGGTGAGGTACTTGCCGGCGTCGTTGTAGTAGTAGTTCGACTCCACCCAGCGCTTGACGCTGTTGCGCGAACGCTGCTCATAGCGCGCTACCGCAACAAGGCCGAATTCCTGGTCGGCACCGAACTGGTTGGAGAACACCATCTTGGC
Organism: Stenotrophomonas sp. 86428_Sma; assembly: GCF_056481585.1. NCBI lineage: Bacteria > Pseudomonadati > Pseudomonadota > Gammaproteobacteria > Lysobacterales > Lysobacteraceae > Stenotrophomonas > Stenotrophomonas sp. 86428_Sma. The sequence continues at coordinate 1,810,829 of NZ_CM151156.1, read as the reverse complement.
GCTCTTGCCGAAATGCCCCAGGGTCTCGTGGTTGCCACCGGCACTGCGCTCGACATTGGTCTCCGCCGTGGAATAGATGCCGGCCACATCGGCGAACACGTACTTGCCGGACCGGTCGAAGGCACTGCGGCTGATGATGTCGATCACGCCGCCGATCGCATCCGGCGCCTGCTCCGCGCTGAAGCTCTTGTAGATGTCGGTGCGGGTGCCGATGTCGCTGGGAATCAGCTGCAGGTTGTTCATGCGCTCACCCGAGCCACTGCCACCCACGCTGGCAATCGCGATGCCATCGATGGTGGTGTAGTTGAGGTTGGCCTGCACGCCCCGCACCGTCACGTAACGGGGCTCACCGGCATCCTCCACGGCACTCAGGCCCGGCGCGGCCATCAGGCTCTCGGCCAGGGTCTCGTCGCCGTAGCTGTCCATCTCGTCGTAGACCACCGAATCCTTGATCACCGGCGAGGTCTTCTTCTGGTCGATCACCTCATGCGCAGCAATCACCTTCACCGTGCCCAGGGTCGGCGCCACCACCGCTTCGGCCTCGCGCGGCTTCGGCGCGGCCGGCTTCGGTTCGTTGTGTGCCGGCGCAGGATCAATGGCGATGACGTTGCCATCCACCACGGTGTAGCCCAGGCCGGTCCCTGCCAGCACCGCGTCCAGCGCCTGCTTGACGGTGGCACCGCGCGGCACCGCCCCGGCCATGTGCACGTCACCACTGCCCGAATACAGGAACTGCACGCCGGAACTGCGCGACAACTGCTCCAGCGCGCGCGCCAGCGGCTGCGCTGCGATCGGCGCCGAAACGCGGGCCTCGAGGCCATCGGCAGTGGCCGCAGCCGCCAGCGGCACGCTGCAGGGAGACAGGGCGAGGATGATCGACAGGTAAAGCGTGTTGCGCATCACGGGTCCTTGGAAGAGAGAAAGCAGCAGGTGCCGCTGCGTGACTCGGCAGCGGCTTCTCCCAAGTAAGAGCCCGCATCCACCGAAGTGGAGAACGCGGATTTGATGAATTTTTTCTGACAACCCACGGCCATGTCGACCTCAGCGACTGCCAACCCGCACGGTGTCGCCTTCTCGCCGCACCACGAAGCGCGGATCGCGCTCGAGGAAGGCCTGCAGCGCACCGATGCGATGCGCGTCCAGGCTGCCGGACAACCGTGCCGACGCCGCACCTTCATCCAGCACCCGCACCTGCACCTGGTTGTGGCGGTTGAAGGCGGCGGCCACCTCATCCAGCCGCTCGTCCAGGAAAGAGACCTTGCGTTGCTGCCAGTCCAGCAGCATCGACAACGGCACATCCAACGACTCGACCGCATGGCTGCGCGCGTCGACCTGCACCACCTGGCCTTTGCCCAGTTGTGCAAGACGCCGCGCATCCGCACCGTGGCTCCACACTTCCACCTCGCCGGAAACCACACCGATGCGGGTGCCCTGCAGCCGTCGCGATACGTCGAACACCGTGCCGATATCGCGGATCTGCAATCCGTTCACCCGCACCTCGAACGGCCGTCGGTCCTGGGCGATGTCGAACGTGGCCTCGCCCTGCAGCAGCTCCACCCTGCGGCTGAACCCGCCCATGCGCACCCGCAGGCGGCTGTCCGCGTTGAGCCGCACCTGGGTCTGGTCGGGCAGCACCAGGTCGCGAATTTCTCCATGTCCGGCGCTGTACAGCTGCTCGGTAGGCATCAGCTGCGGAACCAGGCCCACGCCGAGCAGGGCGATACAGGCTGCGGCAGCCGCCACCCACCAACGCGTGCGACGGCTGTGCGGCGCACTGCGCAGCGGGGCCTGTGCGTGTCCGAACAGCGGCACGACCTTGGCAGCGGCCTGCTGTGGCGGCACCGAGGCCTCTTCAGCCAATGCCGATTGCAGCGCCTCACCAACCTGCCGGTGCAGTGCGAGCGCGTGCATATAGGCGCGCACATGCTCCGGCGAGCGCTTCATCCAGTCCAGAAACGCAACCCGCTCGGCTTCGCCCAGCACGCCCTCGCGATTGCGCTGGAACCAGTCCATGGCCTCGCTGGCGATCACGTCGTCGGCCGCACCCGATGGATTCCGTTTCATGTGAGCTCCCTGGCGCCCAGCGCCTTCCTGCAGGCGTCCAGCCCCTTGCCGATATGCTTGCGCACCATGTGCACCGAGACCTGCAGCTGCTGGCTGATTGCCGGGCAGTCCAGCCCGTCGCGATAATGCAGCTCCATCACCCGCCGCGTGGTCGCCGGCAGCCGTGCGATGGTGGTGCGGATATCGTTCCAGCGCTGCGCGCGCTCGAATTCGCCTTCGATGTCTTCTTCGCTCTTCAGCACTTCGGCCAGGAGGTCGACGTCCTCCAGCGGCGGCAGCGACGAACGCGCGCGCGCGTGCTCCCGTGCAAGATTGGCGGCCACGGTGAACAGGTAGGCTTCCGGGTTCTCGACCGCGTCGGCATGCTCACCGGTGCTGCGCAGCAGCCGCAGGTAAACCTCCTGCGCCAGATCCTCGGCATCTTCGCTGGCAGAACCCCGGCGCAGGAAGAAGCCGCGCAGCAGCCGCCGCCGCAGCGCATAGCTCTTCTCCCAGATCCTCACGCTGTTCACGGCCGGCCAACCACCCCAAGGCTGGAAAGCCCCGCAGGGTGACGGCCATCGATGACAGTGGCGTTTCAACTGCCGGCAGGCAGCCGCTAGAATGCCGCCTCTGCAGTTTCCGGCAGCCGGCACAAGGAGTGCCCCGCAATGAACGCCCGCACCGCCATCAACACCCTCAGCAGCCTGCTGTTCCTGCTGCTGGTCGCACACACCACCGCCTACCAGCAGCAGATGTGGCCGCCCAGCCGTGTCGTCCACGTGCATCCGGTGGTCGTCGCCCTCGCCTACGCGCTGGGCCTGCTCACCCTGCTGCTGTGGATCGGAGGACGCCGCTTGCCGGAACGCTGCCAGCAGCTCTCAGGCTGGCTGCCGATCGTGGCCTGGTGCCTGCTGGGGGTTGGTGTGGCGGTCATCCCGATGTTCTTCCCGGGCCTGTCCCCGGCCTGATCAGCGGCCGCACCCGGCGCGCCCGCCCATGATACGGCGCGCCGTGCCAACCCTTGCTTGCCAGAGACCCAAGCCCTGCCCGCCTATCGAAGCCGGGGGGCCAGGCCTACGCTTGTCTTCTCGGCGGCCGCCACGGTCGCCCTTCGCGTCACGGCCCCGCCGTTGCGACCCCGCTCCAGTGCTGTGCGCCCTGCCGGTGTTGTCGCCCAGGCAGAAGTCCGACCGGCGCCCTCTGGAGACAGTCATGAACCAAGCGCTCATTCCCTTCGATACCGATCCGCTGGAAACCCGCGAGTGGCGTGAATCACTGGAAGCGGTGATGCAGACCGGTGGCCGGCCGCGCGCGCACTACCTGATCGACCAGCTCAGCGAGCTGGATGCACAGCAGCACGGCGACCTGCATACCCGTGCCTGGACCGCCTACGTCAACACCATCCCGCCCGAGCGCCAGCCGGCCTACCCGGGTGATCTGGCCATCGAGCGCCGCCTGAACGCGATGATCCGCTGGAACGCGATGGTGATGGTGCTGCGTGCCGGCAAGCATTCCAACGTCGGTGGCCACATCGCCACCTACCAGTCGGCGGCAGTACTGTACGACGTGGGCTTCGATCATTTCTTCCGTGGCCGTACCGAGACCTTCGACGGCGACATGATCTACATCCAGGGCCACTCCGCGCCGGGCATCTATGGCCGCGCGTACGTGGAAGGCCGCATCGATCCGGCGCGCATGGACAACTTCCGCCGTGAAGCCGGGCGCGAAGGCCTGTCCTCGTATCCACACCCGCGATTGATGCCGGAGTTCTGGCAGTTCCCCACCGTGTCGATGGGGCTGGGCCCGCTGACCGCCGCCTACCAGGCGCGCTACATGCGTTACCTGGAATACCGCGGCCTGAAAGAACACCAGGGCCGCAAAGTCTGGGCCTTCCTCGGCGACGGCGAGATGGACCAGCCCGAATCGCTGGCGGCAATTTCCCTGGCCGGTCGCGAGCGGCTGGACAACATCGTGTTCGTGGTCAACTGCAACCTGCAGCGCCTGGACGGTCCGGTGCGCGGCAACGCCAAGGTCATCCAGGAACTGGAAGGCACCTTCCGCGCGGCCGGCTGGAACGTGATCAAGCTGATCTGGGGCAGCGGCTGGGACGACCTGCTCGCCCGCGACCACAGCGGCCTGCTGCGCCAGCGCATGATGGAATGCGTGGACGGCGACTACCAGACCTTCAAGTCGCAGAACGGTGCCTACGTGCGCGAGCATTTCTTCGGCCGCTACCCCGAGCTGCTGGAGCTGGTCGCGCACATGAGCGACGACGACATCTGGGCGCTGGCACGTGGTGGCCATGATCCGCAGAAGGTGTACGCCGCCTACCAGCAGGCAGTGAACACCAGCGGCCGGCCCACCGTGATCCTGGCCAAGACGGTCAAGGGTTTCGGCATGGGTGAAGCCGGTGAAGGCCAGAACATCAACCACCAGCTGAAGAAAATGAGCGCCGACGCGGTGCGCGCCTTCCGTGACCGCTTCAACCTGCCGGTCAGCGACGAACAGCTGGAAGAGATGCCCTATCTGCGCCCGGAACCGGGCAGCGCCGAAGCCATCTACTTCGCCGAGCGCCGCCGCATCCAGGGCGGGCAACTACCCGCGCGCCTGGCCAAGGTCGATCCGCTGCCGCTGCCGCCGCTGTCGATCTTCAACACCCAGCTGCAGGGCAGCGGCGATCGCGGACAGTCCACCACCATGGGCTTCGTGCGCATTCTCACCAGCCTGCTGAAGGACCCGGAACTGGGCAAGCTGGTCATTCCGATCGTGCCCGATGAATCGCGCACCTTCGGCATGGAAGGCCTGTTCCGCCAGATCGGCATCCACTCCTACCTGGGCCAGCTGTATACCCCGCAGGATGCCGGCCAGCTGAGCTACTACAAGGAAGCCAAGGACGGCCAGATCCTGCAGGAAGGCATCAACGAATCCGGCGCGATCTGCTCGTGGATCGCCGCCGGCACCGCCTACAGCAACCACGGCCTGGCGACGATCCCGTTCTACATCTTCTACTCGATGTTCGGCCTGCAACGCGTCGGCGACCTGGCCTGGGCCGCCGCCGATGCGCGCACCCGCGGCTTCCTGCTCGGCGCCACCTCCGGCCGTACCACGCTGATGGGCGAAGGCCTGCAGCACGATGACGGCCACAGCCACGTGCTGTCGTCGGTGATCCCGAGCTGCGTGTCCTACGACCCGACCTACAACTACGAGCTCGCGGTGATCATCCACGACGGCCTGCGCCGCATGTACGTCGAGCAGGAAGACATCTACTACTACATCACCGTACTCAACGAGAACTATCCGCAGCCGGCGCTGCCCGAGGGCGCCGAGGCCGGCATCCTGAAGGGCCTGTACCTGCTGCACCCGACGGCCGCCGACAGCGACTCGCAGCCACGCGTGCAGCTGATGGGCAGCGGTTCGATCCTGCGCGAAGTGGAAGCCGCGGCAGAACTGCTGCAGCAGGACTTCGGCATCGCCAGCGATGTGTGGAGCGCGACCAGCCTGACCGAACTGCGCCGCGATGGCCTGGCCGCCGAGCGCTGGAACCTGCTGCATCCGGCCGAGGAGCCCCGCGTGCCCTACCTGCAGCAGTGCCTGCAGGGCCATGAAGGCCCGGTGGTGGTGGCCACCGACTACATGAAGATCGTCGGCGACCAGATCCGTCCCTTCATCAACGACCGCCGCTTCACCGCGCTCGGCACCGATGGCTTCGGGCGCTCCGACACGCGTGAGTCGCTGCGCACGTTCTTCGAAGTGGATCGCCACTTCATCGTGCTGGCCGCCCTGAAGTCGCTGGCCGACGAAGGCCGCATCGAGCGCGCGCGGATGCAGGACGCCATCGACAAGTACGGCATCGACACCGGCAAGCGCGACCCGGCCGCGGTGTAAGGCTGCAGCATTCACCACGCCCGTTCTGCGGGCGTGGTGCCGGTGGCAACGCTAAGGCATCCGCTTGAACAGATTGGTCTGCAGGATCGGCGTACCATCGTGGCTGTAGAACGCCTTGGTCTCGGTCATCGTCGAGCGGTCAGCCGCCACGGTATAGATACGGGTGGAGGCCGGCGTGCCGTGGTCCACCAGCTGCATCACCAGGGTGTTCGGCGCCGGCAGTTTCAGGTTGGCCTTGTCCGCGCCATAGGTGCCGGACAGGGCGCCCGGCGTACCATCCAGCGCCAGCGTGCCGTCGGATTTCATGGTCTTGCCATCGTGCAGGACGATGTCCACATGTGAACTCCAACGCCCCGCACCGGCGTCCTTGAACTCCAGCACCACCTGCTTCGGGCGCTGCGCCTCGGGCAGCGCCGAGGTGGCGATATCCAGCGACCAGCGCCCCAACAGCGGTGAAGGAGACGCCTCCACTGCCAGCGCCGGAACGGCAGGAAGTGAAAGCGCAGACAACAACACAGCGGACAACAGCTTCATACGTTGCTCCGTTCCCGTGAAGAGGACGCTGCGTGAAGCACTGTGGGGCGCAGCATCCGGATGCTGCACAGCATCGGCGCCCCGCACAAGGCAGGGCGCTGAACGGAGGGCAACGCCGTGCCTTAATAGCCAACCTTCACAGTGAACATCACGTTTCGCGGCGCGCCGTACCAGCCCTGGTTGTAGAAGCCGATCTGCGAGTAGTAGTGGCGGTCAAACAGGTTGTTGATGTTGACCGCCGCCGACACATTGGAACTGAACTGATAGCGCGCCATCAGGTTCACCAGCGCGTAGCTGGGCTGCTCCACCGGCACACGGCGATTCCCTGGCGCGGTGGCGGTCTGGTACATGCGGTTCTGCCAGTCCACGCCACCGCCGATCGTCAGCCGGTCCCAGGCACCCGGCAGGCGCCAGGTGGTGAACAGCTTGAACAGGCTGCGCGGCTTGGCGGTATTGATCGCCCGGCCCTGCGCGTCCTGCGCGATGAAGGTGGTGAAGCTGGTGCCAAGGCTCCAGCCCGGCAGCGGCTCGCCGGCCAGTTCCAGTTCCAGGCCGTCCACCGTTGCGCCCTTCACCGCACGATAGGCCGCTTGTGTGCTGCCTTCGACCAGCCCGCCGGTGGCTTCGGCCAGGTTGTTCTGCTGGGTGCGGAACAGCGCCGCCGACGCATTCAAACGCTCCTGCAGCCAGCTGCCCTTGAGACCCAGCTCGTAACTGCGGCCGCTGACCGGATCGAGGATCTGCCCGGATTCGTTGCGGTTGTTCTGCGGCTTGAAGATGCCGGTGTAGCTGGCGTACACGCTGCTGTAGCCGTTGAAATCCCAGACCACGCCGGCATACGGTACGAACTCGTTGCGGTAGCGGTACTTCCGCTTGGTGCCAAAGTAGACCTGGTCGGTCTCCCAGTTGCTCATGCGGCCACCGACGATCACGTGCAGCGGATCGGCCAGCGACAGCCGCGCCACCGCGTAGGCACCGCTCTGATGGTTGTCCAGGTCATCGGCCTGGGTCTTGCTGCTGGCCCACGTCGGCTCCGGCGTGCCCGGCCCGTGCCAGTCCAGATAGCTGGCCAACGGCGGCAGCGGCGCCAGTGCGCGGTACTGCCCCAGCGCGATTTCATCGCGTGAGCGCGACCAGCCGATGGACGCAGTGTGCTGGCGGCCGAACAGCTGGAACGGACCGGTCAGGCTGGCGCTGATCGCTTCGCGGCGCACCGGACCGTCGTAGCGGGTGAAGCTGTTGCCATTGGGCATGGCACCAGTGACCGGGTCAGGATAGCCACCGCGATAGAGATGCTTCATCTCCATGTCGGTATGCGATCGGCTGTAGGAGACGCGCGCCTGCCAGTCGTTGCTGAAACGATGGTTGAAATCGAAGAAGCCGTTGCGGGTATCGGTGCTCATCCGTGCCCACGGCGCGGTGGCTGATACCGAGCGGTCGAAGCGGGTACGCGTGCCATCGGCGTTGAACAGCGCGAAGCCGCTGCCGAAGCCGCGGTTGTCGTTGCTCTGGTAGGAGATGCCGGCGATCAACCCGGTGTCCTCGCCCAAGTCCACGCTGACCACGCCGTAGAGCGTCTTCGCCGTACTGTCCAGGCCAGCGGTGTAGCTGTCGCCCTCTGCCTGCGCGGCCACCAGGCGACCACGCACACGCCCTTCCCGGCTCAGCGGGCTGGACACATCCACCCAGGCGCGCCGTGCGTCCCAGCTGCCGAGGCTGATACCACCACTGGCAGCGAACTCGCGCAGCGGGCGCTTGCGCACGTAGTTCACTGCCGCAGAGGGATTGCCGGCGCCGGTCATCAGGCCGTTGGCGCCGCGCACGATCTCGATGCGGTCATACACCACCATGTCCAGGTTGTTCTCGCCGAAATTCCACGGCGACAGCACCGGCATCACCACGCCATCGAACTGGTAGTTGTCGATGTCGAAGCCGCGTGCGGAGAACGAGTAGCGGTTGGCGTCGCTGCGCGTGACCGAGATGCCAGGTGCGGTCGCCAAGGCATCGGCGGTGCTGAGCAGGCCACGGTCCTCGATCTGCTGGCGGGTGACCACGCTGACTGATTGCGGGGTCTGCCGCGAGGTCAGCGACAGGCCGGTCGCCGTGCCCATGGAATCAGTGGTGTAGGAGCGCGAGCTTTCGGTGCTGCCATCGAGGTCGGCCGTGACCTGCACGGTTGGAAGCTGGGAAGGCGTTACGGACGGAGTGCGTTCGGCGGCGTGGGCAGCGTTGAACAGCGCCAGGGTCGTGCCGATGGCGCTAGCCAGGGCACACGGGCGGAAACAGGCAGGCATGGGAGATCCAGCGGGAAGGAAAGGCTGGATGAGAATTATTGTCATTTGAGCGTGAGCGCACGTATGCGCGGACGCAGCAGGCGTATGCGCACTGCCGACGATGGTCCGGACTCAGCGAAGCTCGCTGGGCGCGATGCCGTAGCGCGCGCGGAATGCGGTCGCGAAATTGGTGGCGTGCCGGTAGCCGACGAAATGCGCGGCCTGCTGCACGCTGCAGCCCTGCCGCAGCTGCTCGCAGGCCAACTGCAGGCGCCGCTCGCGCAGCCAGGCGAACACCGAACACCGGTGCACCTGCTGGAACTTCAGCCGCAGGCTGCTCGGGCTCATGCAGGCCAGGCGCGCCAGATCCTCCAGGCTGTGGTCAGCCGCAGGTGATGCCTGCAGGCAGTCGATCACCCGTTGCAGCATGCGGCGATCACGTGCTGAAACACGCTGGTCCGGCGATGCCTCCTGGGCAGGCGCACCCAACGCCATCGCCAGCATCTGCAGGCCCACACCCTCGCACAGCAGCGCATGCATTGCGCCCTGCCAGGTCCCCGACAGCAACTGTTCGGCGGCATGTTCAAGATGCGCGGGTACCTGCCAGCTGTGCAGCCGCCGGCGACCATGGCGATGAGCCTGCAACAGCAGTTCGCTGATCACCGGATCATCCATCTCGGCCGGTGCATCCAGCGAGACATTCAGACTGCGCATCCGTTGACCGGCCGGATGAATCGCAGTCATCGGCGTGGCATCGGCCAACACCATCGCGCCGGCGCCGCGGTTCATGCCGATCACAGCCTGCCCTTCCAGGCGTGCTCCGGCACGACCTTCCAGCATCACGATCGCAGCGAACGGCGGGGGTACCTCCGAAGTCGCCTCGAACGGCTGATGCGCGACCACGTCCGACAGCGCCAGGCTGATGCCAGGGCGCAAGCAGCGCTGTTCCACCCTGCCCTCGACCACGCACAGCGCGCCCGAATCGGCAGCGGACGCGAGTGCTGGCAGCCGATAGCGGAAACCACTGCTGCGGCCCAAGCGGTCCAGGTCGGCGAGGGTGAGGCTGTGCATGGTGCGCCCGTGAAGAATCACCCGCCATTCTCATATGAGAACCGTTCTCATATCCAGCCCTGGCGGCAAGGCCCAATCCGCCCTTGTCGATACAAAAAGTTACGTTATAACATTTCACATCAACTTCACGGATCGTGTCATGCGCCGCCATCTCCTTGCTGCAGCCATTCTGTTCGCCGTCCACACCGCCCAGGCCGCGGACGAACCCACCCTCCCCACCCTCCAGGTCCAGGCCACCCAGCCTTCGCGCATTGACAGCCGGGTCACCGTCGACAATCCGCAGGCGCAGAACCGCACCCTCGGCGGCCTGCTCGAACACGTCTCCGGTGTGCAGAGCAGCGCCTTCGGGCCAAACGCGGGCGCTCCGGTCATCCGCAGCCTCAGCGGCAACCGCGTGCAGATCCTGCAGGACGGCCAATCGATTCTGGGCATGAACGCGATCAGCGGCGACATCAACATCCCGTTCGATCCGCTGTTCGTACGCAGTGTCACCGTCAACAAGTCTTCCGACACCGTGCGCTACGGCGGCAATGCGATCGGCGGCAGCGTGGAGATCGATTCGGGCCTGATCTCGCGCAGCATGGAAGACAAGGACCAGTCGATGGAACTGGTCCTGCGCAAGGGCTTCAACGCGGCCGACGCGCAGGGCTTCCGCATGAACTTCAACAACCAGCGCAACGTCTCCACCAACCTGCAGGTCTCCCGACAGCGGATCTCGCACTACGACATCCCCGGCAACAGCAAGGCCAGCGTCTGCAACACCGGACTGTTCCCTGCCGGCGGGGGCGTCAACTCGGCACTGGCCGACGCCTGCCAGAAAGAGGCGCGCGTCCAGCAGCTCTACAACAAGGCCTCGCAGCCATACATCGACCAGTTCATGACCGAGAACCCGGACTGGGCCGATGGTGACTTCTCGTTCTACACCAACAATCCGACCTCGGTCTGGCAGCGCCGCACCTACATCAATCCGGTCAACCCGGCCTACGTGCCCGGCACGCCGTCGTATGTGCAGAAGCAGATCAACAACGATGTGACGCCCGACTACCATCGCCGGCTGGGCAACAGTTATGCGCGCAACAGTCAGGTGGCCTTCGGCTCGACCCTGTTCTTCGACCGTGGCTACGTGGGTGTCAGCATTGATGCCAAGGACAGCGAGTACGGCGTTCCAGGCTTCTCGATGCAGAACCTGTCGTTCGGTTCCAACTATGCCGATGGCCTGCCGGTGGGCGTGGTGATCAAGCAACAGCGCTACGCGCTGGAAGCCCTGCTGCGTGATCCACTGCCGTGGTTCGAGCGCGCGGAACTCCGTGTTTCCAAGCTGGACAACACCTCAGGCGAGCGGCTGGGCGCCACCAAGGCCAACGACTACGATTTCGAGAGCACCCAGGCCGAGCTGCTGCTCAGCCATCAACGCATCGGCCCGCTCAGCGGCCTGCTCGGTTTCAGCCATCAGTCGCGTGATGTCACCGGCAGCGGCTCGCAGCGCTACCTGCCGGACGTGGACACGCGCAGCAATGCGGTGTTCCTGAAGGAGACGCTGGACTTCGGCTGGGCCAGTTTCGACGCTGGCGTGCGCCACGAGCGCGTTGACCATGACCTGCGACCAAGCCGCTTCAAGACCGCGCGCAATGCCGCCAACGCGAAACTGCAGGACCGCGACTACCGGCTCAACAGCTACAGCCTGGGATCGTATGTCGAGCTCGGTCCGTTGTTCGTCGCCAAGGTGCGCTACTCGTCCTCGCAGCGCGCACCGGAGATCAACGAGTTGTATGCGAGCAATGCCCACTATTCGGTGATGACCCAGGAAGAAGGCAACCAGAACCTCGAACCGGAGCGCGCGAAGAACCTGGAACTGACCGGCCTGTTCCACCTTGGTGGTTTCGAACTGTCGGCCACCGCGTACCGGATGAAGTACGAGAACTATCTGTACCTGGGTTACTCGGGCGTGCAGACCGCCAACCGCCTGCCGCTGAAGTACTGGAAGCAGACCGACACCACGGTGAAGGGCTTCGAGATCGATGCCTCGCAGGCATTGGACCTGGGCCGCTACGGCACGTTGAACGTGTCCGCCTTCGCCGACCTGGTGAAGAACAAGGCCGATCACCCCGATTCGTTGCGTGCCCACAATGACGGCAAGTACCTGCCGAACATGCCGACCAACCGCTACGGTGCCACCCTGCAGTGGCAGCGCGAAGGCTGGAAGGCGCAGCTGTCCAGCACCTACTACGACACGCAGAAGTACCTGGGCCGCAATGTCAGCCAGGAAGTGCCACTGGATGCGTTCAACCTGGTCGACCTGCAGATCAGCCGTGAGCTGCCGGTACGCAACAGCTACATCGCCGGCATGGAGGTGTTCGTCAACGGCAGCAACCTGCTCAATCAAGAAGCACGGCCGCACAACTCGCCGCTGAAGTACATCGCGCCGCTGCCCGGGCGCGGTTTCCAGGTGGGCGTGACGGTGAAGCTCTGAGGATCGAACGCGTCGGTACGCGCCTGCGGGCAAATGGCCTGCAGGCGTTCTCCCCCGCCCCCCTGCGGGGTTGCGCAACATTCACCGGTTGATTCACCATCGGCAAAAGAGGAGAGCGTGATGAACTGGAAGCATGCAGTTTCACTGGCGCTGTTGTTGTCCGTTTCATCAGCCGCAAGTGCTGCGTCTGCGATCACCTACGACAAGGATGGCCGCTACGGCTATTCGATGAACCAGTCTTCCCTCACCACTGCGATGCAGCAGTCGCTGCACTACTGCGCAGCGCGATCGCGCAATTGCGGTCAGTCCGCCAGCACCACCAGCGAAGGCTATTCGGCCATAGCGACCGGCACGATTGCGTTGGGCTTTGCACTGGGTGAGAAGACGGCGGACGCCGCGCAGCGGAAGGCCGAAAGAATGTGCAGGGAACGTGCCAACGACTGCACGCTTGCGTTGCTGTGGCGGGAAATTCCACCTCGCCACATTGAACCGCCACAGCTGCCGGGTACACCCACTCCGGCACCGGCGATGACACCCACGCCCATGCCAACGCCTGCCTCCCGCACCGATCAGCCAGGATAGTCAGCTCCACGCTGCGAGTGTCGGATAAAGAAAAACGCCTGCAGATCGAGGATCTGCAGGCGCTTCTTTGTATCTGGCGGAGTGAGAGGGATTCGAACCCTCGATAGAGCTTTTGACCCTATACTCCCTTAGCAGGGGAGCCCCTTCGGCCACTCGGGCATCACTCCGGGGTTTTCTCCGCGTCTGGTGCGTTGCACCTCAGCGGGGCGTGAATCATAACGTTAATCGAGTGCGAAGGTAAAGCGTTATTCGGCAGAATTTTCGCTACCGGTGCCACCGGCTTCGTCACCGCGCTGGATGCGCTGATAGATCTCTTCGCGATGCACAGCAACGTCCTTCGGCGCGGTGATGCCGATACGCACCTGGTTACCCTTGACGCCAAGCACGGTGACGCTCACCGAGTCTCCGATCATCAGGGTTTCGCCGACGCGGCGAGTCAGGATCAACATTTTTGTAAGTCTCCATGGAACCGTGTGGAAGGGTATCCCCCACCGGCTTGACGCTCCGTCAAGAAGCGCTACCACGACAAAGGGAAAAGATTCGCAATGGTACCGTCAGCCGTCCCGCTCCTACAAGGAGGGGGACGGCCAGGTTCATCACAGGCGGGGGCTGACCCATTCGACGACTGCAGCCAGCGCAGTGGCAAGGGCGGGCCCGTCCTCGCCACCACCCTGGGCGAGGTCCGGGCGTCCGCCGCCCTTGCCCCCGATCTGACTGGCGATATGGGACAACAGTTCCCCGGCCTTGACCTTGCCCATTGCACTGCCGTTCACACCCGCGACCAGGGCGGCCTTGCCGTCCTGGGCGCCGGCCAGCACGATCACCGCGTCGCCCAGCTGCTGCTTGAGGCGGTCCATGGCGTCACGCAGGGCCTTGGCGTCGAAGCCCTCCAGGCGGGCAGCCAGTACCTTCACGCCAGCAACCTCGACGGCCTGGCCGGACAGATCGGCCGTGGCACCGGCGGCGACCTTGGCCTTCACGGCCTCCAGTTCGCGCTCCAGCTGCTTCTGGCGCTGGCCGAGGGCACGGATCTTCTCGACCACGTCGGCAGCGCTGCCACCGAGCAGTTCAGCGGCCTCGGCCAGGCGGGCCTCTTCGGCGTCCACGTAATCCAGCGCACCCTGGCCGGTAACAGCCTCGATGCGGCGCACGCCCGCGGAGACGCCGCCCTCGGAGGTGATCTTGAACAGGCCGATGTCGCCGGTACGGTTGACGTGGGTACCACCGCACAGTTCGGTGGAGTAGTCACCCATCTTCAGCACGCGCACGTGCTCGCCGTACTTCTCGCCGAACAGGGCCATCGCGCCGAAATCCAGCGCCTCCTGCATGCCCATGTTGTGTACTTCAGCGGCGTTGTTGGCGCGCACCTGCTGGTTGACCTTGCGCTCGATCGCCGCCAGCTCTTCCGCGCTGATCGGCTGGAAGTGCGAGAAGTCGAAACGCAGGCGGTCCGGAGCGACCAGCGAGCCCTTCTGCTGCACGTGGGTGCCGAGCACTTCGCGCAGGGCGGCGTGCAGCAGGTGGGTGGCAGAGTGGTTGAGGATGGTGGCGCCACGGCGCTCGCCATCGACCTGGCCGGACAGCACATCACCGACCTTCAGGCCGCCTTCGGACAGGGTGCCGACGTGGCCATGGAACTGGCCGGCGAACTTCTGGGTGTCTTCCACCACCAGGCGCACGCCGTTGCCGGTGAGCACGCCGGTGTCGCCGACCTGGCCGCCGGACTCGGCGTAGAACGGGGTCTGGTTGGTGATCACGATGACCGCATCACCGGCATCGGCCGACTGCACCGGACGACCGTCCTTGAGCAGGGCCAGCACGCTCAGGCCGTCGGCCTGCAGGCGGTCATACCCCAGGAACACGGTCGGGCTGAGGGTCGCCACCAGCTCGGCCGGCAGCGTCACGCCGCCACCGAACTTGCCGGCCGCACGCGCGGTCTCGCGCTGCTGCTCCATCGCGGCGTCGAAGCCGGCAATGTCGACGGTCAGGTCGCGCTCGCGGGCAATGTCCTGGGTCAGGTCGAGCGGGAAGCCATAGGTGTCGTACAGGCGGAACGCGTCAACACCCGGGATCACACCATTGCTGGCCTTGCCGGCCACGTCCTCGAAGATCTTCATGCCGGCATCGAGGGTTTCAGCGAAACGCTCTTCCTCGGCCTGCAGCGCACGGGTGACGGTATCCACCGCCGCCGGCAGTTCCGGGTAGGCCTCGCCCATCTGCTCGACCAGGGTCGGCACCAGCTTGCTGAAGAACGGCTGGCGCACGCCCAGCATCCAGCCGTGGCGCAGGGCGCGGCGGATGATACGGCGCAGCACGTAGCCGCGGCCTTCGTTGGACGGCAGCACGCCGTCGACGATCAGGAACGAGCAGGCACGGATGTGGTCGGCGATCACGCGCAGCGACTTGTTCTCCAGGTCGGCGGTGCCGGTCAGCTCGGACGCCTTGCGGATCAGGGCCTGGAACAGGTCGATCTCGTAGTTGGTGTGCACGTGCTGCAGGATCGCCGCCAGGCGCTCCAGGCCCATGCCGGTATCCACGCACGGCGCCGGCAGCGGCACCAGGGTGCCATCCGGCTGGCGGTCGAACTGCATGAACACCAGGTTCCAGATTTCGATGAAGCGGTCGCCGTCCTCGTCCGGGGAGCCCGGGGGGCCGCCGGCGATATGGTCACCGTGGTCGTAGAAAATCTCGGTGCACGGGCCGCACGGACCGGTGTCGGCCATCTGCCAGAAATTGTCCGAAGCGAACGGTGCGCCCTTGTTGTCGCCGATGCGCACGATGCGCTCTTCCGGCACGCCAACCATGTCGCGCCACAGCGCGTAGGCCTCGTCGTCGGTCTGGTAGACGGTGACCAGCAGGCGCTCGGCCGGCAGCTTCCAGACCTGGGTCAGCAGCTCCCAGGCCCAGGCGATCGCGTCCTTCTTGAAGTAGTCGCCGAACGACCAGTTGCCCAGCATTTCGAAGAAGGTGTGGTGGCGTGCGGTGTAGCCGACCTGGTCAAGGTCGTTGTGCTTGCCGCCGGCGCGCAGGCAGCGCTGCACGTCGGCCGCGCGCACGTAGCTGCGCTTCTCCGCGCCAAGGAACACGTCCTTGAACTGCACCATGCCGGAGTTGGTGAACAGCAGGGTCGGATCATTGCCCGGCACCAGCGGCGCCGACGGCACGATGGTGTGGCCTTTGCCCTTGAAGAATTCAAGGAAGTCGCTGCGGATCTGG
Source organism: Stenotrophomonas sp. 86428_Sma (assembly GCF_056481585.1). Classification (NCBI taxonomy): domain Bacteria; kingdom Pseudomonadati; phylum Pseudomonadota; class Gammaproteobacteria; order Lysobacterales; family Lysobacteraceae; genus Stenotrophomonas; species Stenotrophomonas sp. 86428_Sma. The sequence continues at coordinate 1,794,752 of NZ_CM151156.1, read as the reverse complement.
GAAGTCGTGAATTTGGCGGATGCGTTCATTGGGGGCTGGCAGTCTGCGGGCCGGCGGACCCGGACCACCGGCCGCGTTGGCCAGGGTCGCGAGGGACCGCCGAAAACCTAAAGGGTATCAGGCCCGGCGCCGCCAGTCTCAGTCATCCGGGTCGTAGCGGGTTGCGCGGCGGATGCTGTCGCCGTCGAAGCCCCGTCGGGCCAGCAGATCGGCGGCCTTGCGCCGCTGCGTCAGGTCCTGCGGGCCGGCCTCGCCAAAGCGTCGGCGGACCAGATCACGGGCGTTTTCCTGCCAGTCGCCTTCGTAGCTGTCCATCGCTGCGGCAATCGCGGCACTGTCCAGGCCGTGGGTCCCCAGCTCGGCGCGGACATGGATCGGCCCATAACCGGTGTTGGCGCGCATCCTCACCAGGTTCTCGGCAAAACGGGTGTCGTCCTGCCAGCCGGCCTCGGTCAACTTGGCGACAGCGGCCTGCGCGGCTTCGTCTTCGATGCCACGGGCGGTCAGCTTGCGGGTGAGTTCCTTGCGCGAGTGCTCGCGGCGGACCAGCAGGCCCAGCGCCCGTTGCACGGGGGTCTGCTCACGCGGCCGGCGCTTGCGGCCGGTCGGAATGTCTTCGGCGTCGGACATGGGTACTCCAAGGGTGGCGCCATCCGTGGCGCCCAGCCCATCCCTGGGCGATTCGAACCTGCGGGACAGGGCGACGTCACTGACGGCGCCACCCTGCCCCACAGCAAGCCTTATTCGTCTTCGCCTTCGTCGTCGCCTTCCTCGCGGGCCGCTTCGGCCGGCTGGAATTTCTCGCGCAGCTCGGCCTCGAGCTTGGCGGCGACAGTCGGGTTGTCGCGCAGGTAGCCGCGGGCGTTGTCCTTGCCCTGGCCAATGCGTTCTTCACCGTAGCTGTACCAGGCGCCAGCCTTCTCGACCAGCTTGGCATCCACACCCATGTCGATCAGCTCGCCTTCACGGCTGATGCCTTCGCCATACAGGATCTCGGTGATGACCTGCTTGAACGGAGGTGCCAGCTTGTTCTTGACGACCTTGATCTTGGTCTGGTTACCGATGATCTCGTCACCCTTCTTGATCGCGCCGATACGGCGGATGTCCAGGCGGACCGAGGCGTAGAACTTCAGCGCGTTGCCACCCGTGGTGGTTTCCGGGCTCTGGCCCGGCATCATCACGCCGATCTTCATGCGCAGCTGGTTGATGAAGATCACCAGGGTGTTGGAGCGCTTGATGTTGCCGGTCAGCTTGCGCAGCGCCTGGCTCATCAGGCGCGCCTGCAGGCCTGGCAGCTGGTCGCCCATCTCGCCTTCGATTTCGGCCTTCGGGGTCAGCGCGGCAACCGAGTCGATCACCAGGATGTCGACCGAACCCGAACGGACCAGCATGTCGGCGATTTCCAGCGCCTGCTCACCGGTATCCGGCTGCGACAGCAGCAGGTCGTCCACGTTCACGCCCAGCTTGGCGGCGTAGATCGGGTCCAGCGCGTGCTCGGCGTCGATGAAGGCCGCGGTACCGCCCATCTTCTGGCATTCGGCGATGGCCTGCAGGGTCAAGGTGGTCTTGCCCGAGGATTCCGGCCCGTAGATCTCAACGACACGGCCCTTCGGCAGACCACCAATGCCCAGCGCGATGTCGAGCATCAGCGAACCGGTCGGGATGGCTTCGACGGGTTCGACCACGCGGTCGCCCATGCGCATCACCGAGCCCTTGCCGAACTGCTTTTCGATCTGGCCCAGAGCTGCAGCGAGGGCGCGCTTCTTGTTCTCGTCCATCGGATTGGTCCTTGCAGAGGTCGTGTCGTTGGAGGTGCTGTCTTTGGGGGTCTTCTTTGCCATGGGTTCACTTTAAGTCGGACGTATCGCACAGGCTGAGATTCTGCCCGGCGCTCTGAAAAGAATTATCGGACATCCGTACCAACCTCAGTGGAACCAGAGAATCGCCACAAAAGACCGCGGGTAATGCGCCATGGAACGGGTCAACGGTTGGGCCGCAGCAGGCCGCAATAGAGGCCCTCGATAGCGAAGTCCTGATCCGGCAGTACCTCGATCGGCTTGTAATCGGGATTGCGCGGCAGCAGGCGGATGCGATCCTTGGCGATCTTCAGCAGCTTGACCGTGATCTCGTCATCGATGCGGGCCACCACGATCTGCCCGGAATGGGCGTCGCGGGTGCGATGCACGCCGATCAGGTCACCGTCGAAGATGCCCTCGTCGATCATCGAATCGCCCTGCACCTTCAGCAGGTAGTCCGGCGCGGGCGAGAAGAACACCCGGTCCAGCACCACGAAATCGTCCGAGCCGATATCGGCGCCGATTGGCAGGCCCGCCGCAACCCGGCCGAGCACCGGCAGGCGCAGCACACTGTCGGGGAGGCCCGGCTCGGCCAGCTTCTCGACCGGCGGTGCCTGTACCAGGCGGATGCCGCGGGCCTGACCCGGGATGCGACGGATCGCACCGGCCTGCTCCAGGGCTTCCAGGTGGTACTGGGCCGCGCGCACGCCCTTGAAGCCGAACGCACGTGCGATTTCAGTCTGCGAGGGCGGCGCGCCTTCGCTCTCGATACGCTCGGCGATCAACTGCAGGATCGCCTGCTGGGTGTCGGTCAGGTCCATGGTTAGTAGTATTACTACTAATGAGCGGGACTGCAAGTGCCGGGGGCGACACGGCGACAGCTGTAGTGCCGAGCCCTGCTGGGCGATCGTCGCGGGGCTTGGCCTGGCTGGCAGAGACAAAGGCGGAGCAAAAGCAGCCGACCAGCGGTCGGCTCTACAGGAATCGCGCGGCGATTCCGCGGTTCCCGTTGGGAACCGCTGCGGCAAGCACACTATGTGTGCTTGCCGCTTCTCCAGATCGAAAACAGGATCCAGACGCCGCAGAAGCCGGCGCCGATGAAGCCGCACACGCCCAGTGCCAGCAGCCAACGGCTGGAGACGCCGCCAACGCTGTGCATCACGATCGACGAGCCGATGATCAATGCGGCGGTGACGATGCCCATCACCAGCCGGTTCGCCGCGCGGTTGACCTGCTCGCCGAAGCCCTGCAGCGCCGTGGTTTCCACCTTCAGCTGCAGGCCTCCCCGGCGCGCAGCCTGGACCAGCTTGCGCAGATCGCGGGGCAGTTCGCCGGCGAAGTCGACCAGGCCCAGCAGGCTGCGGCGGCCGCGCTTGAGCAGGGCCTTGGGCGCATAGCGCTGCAGTACCACCCGTTCCAGGAACGGGCGCGCGGCGCTGGCCATGTCGAAATCCGGGTCCAGCTGCCGCCCCATCCCTTCCAGCGTCAGGAACGCCTTGATCATCAGCGCCAGGTCGGCCGGCAGGGTCAGGCTGTAGCTGCGCAGCAGCTGGGTGATGTCGCCCAGCATCAGACCGATGCGCAGGTCCTTCAGCGGCACGCCACGGTACTGGTCGACGAACTGGCTGATGTCGTGCTGCAGCCGGTTCTCGTCCACTTCCACGCCGCCGGCCCAGTCCAGCAGCACGTCGGCCACGCCCTGCGGGTCCTGCTCGACCAGCCCGTGCAGCAGCTGCGCAACCTGGAAACGACGCACTTCGGACAGCGCACCGACCATGCCGAAATCGATCACACCGATGCGGCCGTCACGCAGGTAGATGATGTTGCCCGGGTGCGGATCAGCGTGGAAGCTGCCGTCCTCCAGCACCATCTTCAGCACGATGTCCGCACCGCGTCGCGCCAGTTCGCGCCGGTCCAGTCCTGCCGCATCAACGCCAGCCAGATCACGCCCTGGAATGCCGTCGACGAAGTCCTGCACGTTGAGGCTTTCGCAGCTCCACTGCCAGTGCACGTCGGGAATCAGGATGTCGTCGCGGCCTTTGAAGTTGCGCGCGATGCGCTCGGCATTGCGGCATTCGGCGGCGAAATCCAGCTCGCGACGCAGCGACACGGTGAACTGCTGCACCACCTCGGCCGGGCGATAGCGGCGCAGGTCCGGCAGGCGCGCCTCGACGATCTCCGCCAAGCGGGCCAGCAGCCGCAGGTCGGCCTCGACCACATCGCGGATGCCGGGGCGACGCACCTTCAGCACCACCTCGCGACCGTCATGCAGGCGCGCGCGGTGGGCCTGCGCCAACGAGGCGGCGGCCATCGGGGTTTCATCAAGGAAGGCGAACACTTCTGAAGGCGATGCGCCAAGGTCGGCCTCGAGCTGCTCGCGGATATCCGCGTACGGCAGCGCCGGCACTGCGTTCTGCAGTTCAGAGAGCTCGGCGATCCATTCCGGCGGCAGCAGGTCGACGCGCGTCGCCAGTACCTGGCCGAGCTTGACGAAGGTCGGGCCGAGATCCTGCATCGCGCTGCGCACGCGCACCGGCGCGGTCATCCGCAACAGTTCCTGCCGCTCCTCGTTCCAGTGCAGCAGGCGCCCTGCCCGCTCCAGCGTGCTGGCCAGGCCGATGCGCCGCACCACGTCGCCGAAGCCATAGCGGATCAGGACGACGGCGATTTCCTGCAGTCGGCCCAGGTCACGGACCGTGCCCAGCGTTTCCCACATCATGCGTGCTCCGGACGATTACCGGAGCAGCATGTCACAGCTGGGCGTCGATACCGCGCAATGCCGCCGCCACGGTTTGCCGGCGGATGGCTTCGCGGTCGCCGTCGAACTGGAACAGCTCGGCACGGGCGTAGCCACCGCGGCGCTTCCAGCCAATCCAGACGCTGCCGACAGGCTTGTCCGGGCTGCCGCCACCAGGACCGGCGATGCCGGTCACCGCCACGGCGATACCGGCGCCGGAATTGACCAGCGCACCGGACACCATTTCCAGCACGGTTTCGCGGCTGACCGCGCCGAACTGCTCCAGCGTCTGCGCACGCACGCCCAGCAGGCGCTGCTTGGCCTCGTAGCTGTAGACCACCATGCCGCAGTCGAAGAACGCCGAGGAACCGGCGATGTCGGTCATGCACTTGGCGATCCAGCCACCACTGCAGCTTTCAGCGGTCACCAGCTGCAGCGAAGCCTGCTGCAGGCGCTGCCCGAGCGCGGCGGACTGGGCGTTGAGTTCAGCATCGGTGGGAATGGACATCGGCATGACGGTGGGGTGAAGAACCTGCACGTTGTACCGCAGATGACAGCTGGATGTCGCGCCCCTCCGGCACGGTTGCGCTGCCGGCCAGCGGCCGGCACTACCGGGCATGGGCCGCTACCTCACCACTCCGGCAGTTTCTCCGGCAGCAGCGCCCGGATCGGCGCGCCGTCGGCACTGGCAGCCAGTTTTTCGGCTTCGGCAATCGGCAGGTCGACCTGCAGCAGCCAGCCGTCTTCGTCGGCCTGCTCGCTGCGGATCACTTCCAGCTGGTGCAGGCGCGCACGCAGGCGGCCGGCATCCGGCGGCAGGCGCAGCTCACCGGTCACGTGCTGCAGGCCAAGGCGCTTGCCCAGCACGCTCTGCAGCAGCTCCAGGCCCTGCCCGTCACGCGCGGAAATCCACACCCGCTCGCGACGCGACTCATCGGGGATACCGTCCTGGCCATCGTGGCGGACGTCGGCGCCCTCGATCCGGTCGATCTTGTTGAACACCAGCAGCTGCGGCAGGTCACCGGCACCGACCGCGGTCAGCACCTCGTCCACCTGGGCGATGCGCTCCTCGCGGTGCGGATCGGCAGCGTCGACCACATGCAGCAGGAAATCGGCCTCGCGCGCCTCGGACAGGGTCGAGCGAAACGCAGCGACCAGGTCATGCGGCAGATCACGGACGAAGCCGACGGTGTCGGCCAGCACCACGTTGCCGCCCGGCACCGCGATGCGGCGCACGGTCGGGTCCAGCGTGGCAAACAGCTGGTCGGCGGCGTAGGCCTCGGCGCCGGTCATGGCGTTGAACAGGGTCGACTTGCCGGCGTTGGTGTAGCCCACCAGGGCGACACGCGGCAGCTCGCTGCGCACGCGCGCACGGCGCATCTGGGTGCGCTGCACCTCGACCTTTTCCAGCCGCTTCTGCAGCTGCTCGACCCGCTTCTGCAGCAGGCGGCGGTCGGTTTCCAGCTGGGTTTCACCCGGGCCACGCAGGCCGATCGAACCACCGCGCTGGCGCTCCAGGTGGGTCCAGCCGCGCACCAGCCGCGTGGCCAGGTGACGCAGCTGTGCCAGCTCGACCTGCAGCTTGCCCTCGTGGCTGTGCGCACGCTGGGCGAAGATGTCCAGGATCAGGCCGGTACGGTCGATCACCCGGCGCTCGAGGAAACGTTCCAGGTTGCGCTCCTGGCCCGGGCTCAACGCATGGTTGACCAGGATCAGGTCGGCACCGCTGGCATCGGCCGCGGCCTTGATCTCGTCCAGCTTGCCGCTGCCGATCAGGGTCGACGGATTCGGACGATCCAGGCGCGCGGTGATCGTCGCGGCGATGCTGGCCCCAGCCGAGCGGGCCAGATCACCGAATTCTTCCAGCACATCGTCTTCCAGCTTGCCGAAATGGGGCTGGATCAACAGGGCGTGTTCACCCTTTTTCGAGCGGTCAAACATTCACCGCTCCGGTATTACTCGTCTGCTTCATCACCTGCCTGACCACCTTCACCCGACTGCACGTAACCGCCACCCGGACCGACCTTCACGTTGCGTGCCGGAACGACCGTGGAAATGGCGTGCTTGTAGACCATCTGACTGACCGTGTTGCGCAGCAGGACCACGAACTGGTCGAACGACTCGATCGTGCCCTGCAGCTTGATGCCGTTCACCAGGTACACCGAAACCGGCACGCGTTCGCGCCGCAGTGCGTTCAAGAAAGGATCCTGCAGCGATTGCCCCTTGGACATTGCACACTCCTGATTATTGTTCTTATTGGGTTGCCGACGGTTGCCACGGCCCCCGAGCCGCCCGCCGACCGATGATGTTACACGGCTGGCGGGGGTTCAGCGTGCGACGAAGGTCGACACCGCGCCGGCCAGGCGCTCGTGGTCGATATGGGGGTCGAACCAGCGCGCATCAAGCTCGCCGCGCAGCCAGGTCAGCTGGCGCTTGGCCAGTTGGCGGGTGGCGAAGATCGCCTTGTCACGGAAGCGGGCAGCATCGCCCTCCCCGTCCAGGTACTCCCAGGCCTGGCGATAGCCGACCGCGCGCACTGCCGGCAGGTCCAGCGGCGCCTCCACGGCAGCCATTTCCGGCATCGCGCGCAACGCTCGCACCTCGTCGAGGAAGCCCTGCGCCAGCATGGCGTCGAAGCGTGCCTCGATGCGCTGGTGCAGCACCGCGCGGTCACGCGGCGCCAGGATCAGCTTGAGGGTGCGCACCGGCAACGGCGCCACGCCCGGCCGGCGCTGCCATTCAGTGATGGGGGTGCCGGTCAGGCGATAGACCTCCAGCGCCCGCTGGATGCGCTGCAGGTCGGTGGCATGAATGCGTGCGGCCGCCGCCGGATCGACCTTGGCCAGCTCTGCGTGCAGTGCCGTCCAGCCACGCTCGGCCGCCTCGGCGCTGAGTGCTTCGCGCGTCGCCGGATCGGCCTCCGGCATCGGCGACAGGCCCTGCAACAGGGCGCGGAAGTACAGGCCAGTGCCACCGGCCAGGATCGGCATCTTGCCGCGTGCCACGATGTCGGCCACGACCCGGCCGGCATCGGCGGCGAATTCGGCTGCCGAGTAGGTCTGCCAGGGATCGCGCAGGTCCAGCAGATGGTGGGGGGCCTGCGCGCGCTCGGCCGCATCCGGCTTGGCCGAGCCGATGTCCAGGTGGCGGTACACCAGCGCCGAATCGACGCTGACGATCTCGCCATCCAGCTGCTTCGCCAGGGCGATCGCGGTGGCGGTCTTGCCACTGGCGGTCGGCCCCATCACGGCGATCGCCAGCGGCCGCCGGTCGATGCCCATCAGTCTTCGTCCGGCCAGCGGATCGTCGGCGTGGCGTCAGCGCGTGGCGTCGGCACCGCCTCGACCGCCTGCCAGATCTTCAGCGCATCCACAGTGGCGGCTACGTCATGCACGCGCACGATGCGCGCACCACGCTGCACCGCAATCAGGTGCGCGGCCACCGATGCGGCCACGCGTTCGGACGGCGTGTCGCGGCCGGTCAGTTCCCCCAGGCTGCGCTTGCGCGACAAGCCGGCCAGCATCGGCACGCCCAGTTCCAGGAAGCGCTCGGAGCGCGCCAGCAGGGTCATGTTGTGGGCGGTGGTCTTGCCGAAGCCGAAACCGAGATCGACCAGCAGGTTCTTCTTCGCAATGCCGGCCATCTCGGCAGCGAACAGGCGCTGCACCAGGAAGCCATGCACCTCGGCGACCACATCGTCGTAGTGTGGATCGGCCTGCATGTGGCCCGGCTCACCCCGCATGTGCATCAGCACCACCGGCACGCCGGCTACAGCGGCGGCGTCCAGCGCCCCCTCCTGGCGCAGGCCGTAGATGTCGTTGATCATGCCGGCGCCAGCGGCCACCGCCGCACGCATCACCTCCGGCTTGAAGGTATCGATGCTGATCGGCACCTGGGTACGGGCGGCCAGCTGCTCGATCACCGGAATCACCCGGCGCAGCTCGTCATCGACCGATACCGGGGCGGCGCCCGGACGGGTGGATTCGCCGCCGATATCGAGCAGGTCCGCGCCCTCCTCGACCAGCTTCAGGCCATGTGCGACCGCGGCCTCGGTGGTGTCGTGCGCGCCGCCATCGGAGAACGAATCCGGGGTGACGTTGACGATGCCCATGACCCGGGCACGGTCGAGGCGCAGGATGCGGCCGGCGCAATCGAGCTGGGGCGAGGTATCGAACATGGGCAATCCTGCAGGGACAACGGCGGGTAGTTTAGTTCGGCAGGGCGGCGCCCTGCACCCGCAGAGGCCAGAGCTACAGCAAGAGCCGGAGCAACAGCGGGTTTACTGAGGGATGGCGGGGTGGGTCCGGTTGCGGGAGACGCTGCAAGTACGTCCATGTAAGCTCGGTCGCCGCATCCATGCGGCTCACGCCCCCGCAACCGGACCCACCCCGCCTTCGACAGATTTCTGCGATCTGTCGGCATTTCTGTAGAGCCGAGCCATGCTCGGCTCAGATCTCACAGATATCGAGATATTCAATTTCGATGAAGATTCATCCACGCATGACGTGGATCTATCGTGTCGACCAAGGTCGACACCTACCAACAGCAGCAGGAAATTGTCAGGGGTGGGGCGGTGTAGGTTGGCAGGACCGTTGGCGCCATGGATGGCGCCATCGAGCCCCCAAGGACGGGTTTACGGCGTGTCCTGCCAACCCACACCGCCCCGCCATCCCCAGAAACTCGCTGTTGCTGTTGAGGTTGCCGGCCAGCGGCCGGCACTACCACGGGTGCAGGGCGCAGCCCTGCCGACACCCCTCAACGGCGGCGGCGCTTGCGGTCCACGTACAGGGTCTTGGCGATGCTCAGCACGATGCCGACCCCGATACCCACCACGCAGCCCAGCAGCAGGTTGTCGGCCCCCAGGCCCACACCCACGCCGACCACGGTGGCGATCACCATTTCGGCGGTGTGGGAAATCGGTTCGGGCTTCGGGGCGGACATGCGGGCTCCAGCGTCAGATCAGTTCTTCGGGATGGGCCAGTGGCCCGGAAACGACGAAGCCGGGTTGCCCCGGCCTCGTCTGGTGTCACGTGCAGCGGGCCGTCAGTGCGATTCTGCCGGGCCTGCGATCGGCGGCAGCGGACGGGCGTCGCCGCCCTTGTCGTTGCCACCATCCTTGTTCGACTTGTTCCAACCGGCCGGCGGCGGCGGATCGCGGCCTTCCATGATGGCGTCGATCTGCGGCGCGTCGATGGTCTCGTACTGCAGCAGCAACTGGGACATCGCGTGCAGCTTGTCCAGGTTGGCCGTCATCAGCTCGGTGGTGCGTGCGTAAGCCTCGTCGAGGATGTTGCGCACTTCCTCGTCGATGCGGCGCGCGGTGTCGTTGGACACGCTCTTGTGCTGGGTGACCGAACGGCCCAGGAACACCTCGTCGTCCTCTTCGCCATAGGCGATCGGGCCGAGCTGGTCGGACAGGCCCCACTTGGTGACCATGTTGCGGGCCATCTTGGTGGCGCGCTCGATGTCGTTGGAGGCGCCGGTGGTGACCTTGTCGGCACCGAAGATCAGCTCTTCGGCCACGCGGCCACCGTACAGCGAGCACAGCTGCGACTTGATCGCCACTCGGTTCATCGAGTACTTGTCGCCTTCCGGCAGGTACATGGTCACACCCAGCGCACGGCCGCGCGGAATGATGGTGACCTTGTAGACCGGGTCATGCTCGGGCACCAGGCGGCCGACGATGGCGTGGCCGGCTTCGTGGTAGGCGGTGAGGGTCTTCTCCTCCTCGCTCATGGCCATCGAGCGGCGCTCGGCACCCATCAGGATCTTGTCGCGGGCACGGTCGAAGTGGTCCATGCGGACCTCCTTCTCGTTGCCACGCGCGGCGAACAGGGCAGCCTCGTTGCAGAGGTTGGCCAGGTCGGCGCCGGAGAAGCCCGGGGTACCACGCGCGATCACCATCGGCTCGACGTCGTCGGCCAGCGGCAGCTTGCGCATGTGCACCTTCAGGATGTGCTCGCGACCCTTCACGTCCGGCAGGCCGACCACGACCTGGCGATCAAAACGGCCCGGGCGCAGCAGCGCCGGATCCAGCACGTCCGGACGGTTGGTCGCAGCGATCACGATCACGCCTTCGCCACCTTCAAAACCGTCCATTTCGACCAGCAGCTGGTTCAGGGTCTGCTCGCGCTCGTCATGACCGCCGCCCAGGCCGGCGCCACGGTGACGACCGACGGCGTCGATTTCGTCGATGAAGATGATGCAGGGGGCGTGCTTCTTGGCCTGCTCGAACATGTCGCGCACGCGGCTGGCGCCGACGCCGACGAACATTTCCACGAAGTCCGAACCGGAGATCGAGAAGAACGGCACCTTGGCTTCGCCCGCGATGGCCTTGGCCAGCAGCGTCTTGCCGGTACCCGGCGGGCCGACCATCAGCACGCCGCGCGGAATCTTGCCGCCCAGCTTGGTGAACTTGGACGGGTCGCGCAGGAAGTCGACCAGCTCGCCCACTTCTTCCTTGGCCTCGTCGCAGCCAGCGACGTCGGCGAAGGTGACCTTGATCTGGTCTTCGCCCTGCAGCTTGGCGCGCGACTTGCCGAAGGACATCGCGCCCTTGGCACCGCCGCCACCGCCCTGCATCTGGCGCATGATGAACAACCAGAAGCCGATGATCAGGATGACCGGCAGGAAATTCATCAGGATCGCGCCGAGGGAAATGCCGCTGGACGGCTCCTCCTGCACGATCTCCACGTTCTTGGTACGCAGCACGTTGATCAGGTCACGATCGAACGGTGCGGTGATGGTGGACGACTGCCCACCGCGGGTGGTGTAGGTCAGCTGGCTGGTGCCGCCGCGCATGTCGCCGCCAAAGGCGACCTTCTGCACGTTGCCGCTGTCCACCTGGTCCAGGAACTGCGAGTACGACGCGCCCTGCGCGCCGGCCCCGGAGGACTTCGGCGAGAAGCTCTGGAAGACCACCATCAGCACGACGGCGACGACCACCCATAGCAGGAGGTTCTTGGTCAAGTCGTTCATCCTCATTGGCTCCGGTGTTCCTCTCAGTGCTGGCGTTGCGTTGGGGTCGAACTTGCGTACGTTGCGAGCTTACTTCATGTGGGCGCGTTTTCCCTGACCCAAGGCATACACCTCGGGAGAGCGCTTGCGCGAGGCTTCCGGCTTGCGGATGGAGACCTTGTCGTACCGGCGGCGCATATCGCGCACGTAGTCGTCAAAGCCCTCGCCCTGGAACAGCTTGATCAGGAATGCCCCACCGGTCTTCAGGTGGTTGTCGGCAAAATCCAGGGCCAGCTCCGCCAGGTGCATCATCCGCGGCTGGTCGACCGCGCCTACACCACTCTTATTGGGGGCCATGTCCGACAGCACAAGGTCTACCGGCTGATCCCCGAGCATGGCTTCAAACTGCGATAGAACGGCTTCTTCCCTGAAGTCACCATGAAGGAACTCCACGCCGGCCAGCGGCGGCATGTCCAGGATATCCAGTGCCAGCACGCGGCCGGTATCGCCGATCTGTCTCCGAACCTGCTGAGACCAGCCGCCCGGGGCCGCGCCGAGGTCGACCACCACCATGTGCGGCTTCAGCAACCGGTCACGTTCCAGCAGCTCTTCGAGCTTGTAGGCCGCGCGCGAGCGCATGCCTTCGGCCTGGGCCTTCTTCACGAAGGGGTCGGAGAAGTGTTCCTTGAGCCAGCGCTGGCTGCTTTTGCTGCGGGTAGCCATTGAAAATAGGGGCTGATGGGGTCCTCATGATACCCTGATCGCCCCATTCAACCGTGTTTTCCTGCATGTCCATCGCCCTGACCGCTTCCCAGACCCGTTTCCTGCGCGGCCAAGCCCACGGCCTGAAGGCCCTGCTGCAGACCGGCGGCAAGGGCGTGACCCCGGCCTTCATCGCTGAGCTGAACGAAGTGCTGGAGCGCCACGAGCTGGTCAAGGTGAAGGTCGCTGCCGAAGACCGCGACGCCCGTGACGTGATGATCGGCGAGATCGTCGAAGCCACCGAGAGCGCGTTGGTACAGCGCATCGGCCACGTCGCCGTGCTGTACCGCCCGAGCAAGGAACAGCGCCAGATCGTGCTGCCGCGCGGCTGATCGCCTTACTGCCATGCAGCTGAACCACGAACCGCCCGATTACGCCTACAGCCTGCGCGCCGCCGACGGCCGTTCGGCCCGGGTCAACGACCAGGTGCTGGGCAGCAGTTTCTTCCTGACCCCGGACCAGCTGGTCACGCAATGGCCGGTAGTGAGCGCCACCGCGCTGCAGCTGGCTGACCTGGAGCCGATCCTGGCGCTGAACCCGGCGCTGATCGTGCTCGGCACGGGTGACCGCCAGGTATTCCCGCCGGCAGTGGTGATGGCTGCCTGCCTGTCACGCGGCATCGGCCTGGAAGTGATGAACAATCCGGCCGCCGCGCGCACCTTCAACATCCTGGCGGGCGAAGGCCGCAAGGTCGCGGCCGCTTTCATTCTGGAAGGCTGAGTCGAGGCGTCGGGCGCGCCCCGGCGCTAGCCGCCAGAAGCGGTGCAGCGGAAGGCCGAGAACTGCTTCAGCCGCCCGATCAGGTTGCCGCTCTGGCCCCAGCGGATGTCCATGACCTTCCAGTCCTGGCCCTGCCTTTGCAGCAGGACACGGTCGGTCCAGCGATAGTCGCCCACCGCCATTTCGACGGGTACCCAACTGCCATCGCCGCTCGTCGCGGGCAGCCCCACCTTTACCGTTTCCGGCCGATCCGGCGCCATGAGATACGGGCTCTGGTCCAGCATGTGCGGCTTCTCGTCATGCGCGGCCAGCACCGCACAGGTCCGCTCGTAAGCGCGCTGCGCATCGATGGCTGAGCGCAGCGCATCGCCCAGCAACGGCGGAATGGTCGCTTCGTCCGAAGCCGGCGCCTGGACGGCCGCGTAAAGACGGGTGACCACGTCGCGCGGATCGCTGGCTGCGGAGGCCAGCGGCGCGACGATGAGCAACGCGAGAGTGGAAGCAGGACGGAGCATGGGGCACCGGATCGACTGGGACCGATCAAGAATGCCGGGTATCCCGTCCGCCGTGAAGGTGAGCCTGCGACACACAAGATCGCAAATGACCACTCTGCGGTACCCGGGTCGAGCATGGCTCGACTCTACAGGTCAGGAACGCCGGGCATGGCCCGGCGCTATCGCATCTGACGATCAGCGTGCCGGCAGGTACTGCTGCGGGTCGACCGGCTTGCCGTTGTAGCGAATCTCGAAGTGGACCATGTCGCGGTTCGCACCGGTACGGCCCATTTCGGCGATCTGCTCACCGGCCTTCACGCTCTGCCCTTCATTCACCAGGCGCTTGCGGTTGTGGCCATAGGCCGACAGCCACTGGTCGCTGTGCTTGATGATGATCAGCTCGCCGTAGCCCACCAGGCCGGCGCCGGAATACACCACCACGCCGTTGGCGGTGGCCTTGACCGCCTGGCCGCTGGTGCCGGCGATGTCGACGCCCTGCTTGGTCGCATCACCAGCCACGTAACGGCCAACGATGGCGCCATCAGCCGGCCAGCGCCAGGCGATGTTGCTCTTCACCGGACCGACCGGCGCCGGGGCCGGCGTGGTGCTGCCGCCACTGCTGCCACCGGAACGCGGCGGGGTGACCACCGTGGTGGGCGCGCGGCCGCCGCTGGCACCGGCCGGATACAGCCGGATCACCTGCCCCGGATAGATCGTCGAGGGGTTGTCCAGGCTGTTCCAGGCAATCAGGTCGGCCGGGGTGATGTCATGGATGCGGGCCAGCGCATAGATGGTGTCGCCCTTGCGCACCACCACGGTCTGCCCCGGCTTGGGTACCGAGGTCTTCGGCGTGGTCACACCGCCACCGGTGCTGCCACCACCAGGACGAACCACGGTGGCGGTGCCGCAGGCGGCCAGGGTGGAAACCAGCAACGCCAGCGCGCCGATGCGCACTCCCTTGCTCAGACGATCAGGACTCATGCGAACTTCGACCTCCATACAAGCCAGGCGATCAGCACCACCACCAGCGCGGTGGCGATCCAGCCCAGCGGTTCAATCCAGCGACGCAGTGCCGCTTCAGCACGCGCACCACCGATACGGATGACCGCAGCCAGCACGAACACGCGCTTGCCACGACCGATCAGCATGCTCAACAGGTACTGCGGCATCGGTACACCGACGATACCCGATGCCCACGTGAAGACCTTCATCGGGATGGGCATGAATCCGCCCAGCACCAGGAAGGTGAACACTGCCCACGGCGACTCGGCCATCTTCGCCTGCACGGTGGTGATGCCCTGCTCGATGGCCGGCAGCATACCCAGCGCCTCGAACAGCGGCTTGATCGCCTCGAAGGCGTAATGACCCAGCGCGTAGCCAACCAGTGCGCCGACCATCGAGCCGGCCAGGCTCAGGGTGGCGAACCACCAACCGCGCTTGGGCTGGGCCACGCACATCGGCGCCAGCATCACCTCCGGCATCACCGGGAAGATGATCGCCTCGAAGAAGCTCAACACCGTCAGGTAGGTCGGCGCGCGTTCGTGCGCCGCCCACTTCATCGCCCGCTCGTACAGCGGCCCGAAAATCTTCATGCAACCCTGCTCCGTGGATTAGTCGAGCATGCCAGACAGCAGCGGCACGAACGTGACCGGCGCCAGCACGTGTTGTTCGATGCTGCCGTCGGCCTTGCGGTCCAGCTGTACCAGCGACTGCGCCCCGGGGCCACCGACCGGCGCCACCAGGCGGCCGCCCTCGGCCAGTTGCTCGATCAGGGCGTCGACCAGTGCCGGCGCCGCCGCAGTGACCACGATGGCATCGAACGGACCGTGCTCGGCCCAGCCGACGCGACCGTCGTCATGCTTGGTGCGGATGTTCATTCCCAGCGCACGGAAGCGCTTGCGGGCCTGTCGCAGCAGATCGCCGATGCGCTCCACGGTGTAGACCTCCAGGCCCAGCGCACCGAGGATGGCGGCCTGGTAACCGGAACCGGTGCCGACTTCCAGCACCCGTTTCGGTGCGACCTGGAGGACCGCCTCGGTCATCCGCGCGACCACCCAGGGCTGCGAGATGGTCTGGCCGTGGCCGATCGGCAGCGCAGTGTCTTCATACGCGCGCGAGGCCAGTGCCTCGTCGATGAACAGATGGCGCGGCACCACCCGGATCGCATTCAAGGTCGGCTCGTCGACGATGCCGGCTTCGCGCAGGCGGTCGACCAGGCGGTCACGCACACGCTGCGAGGTCATGCCGATACCGACGGCTTCCGGTTGCAGGCGCAGGCGTGGACTCATGCCGGCTGGTCCAGCGCGGCACTGAGGCCGCCGACCCAGCTGGCCACTTTCTCCAGTGCCTGGTAGCGGGTCAGGTCCACCTGGATCGGGGTGATCGAGATATGCCCGGTGCGCACCGCATGGAAGTCGGTACCGGGGCCGGAATCCTGCTCACGGCCGGCCGGGCCGATCCAGTACACCTCGTTGCCGCGCGGGTCTTTCTGCGCGATGCAGCCTTCGGCGCGGTGGCGGTTGCCGAGGCGGGTGACCTCGAAGCCCTTGACCTCGCTCCACGGCAGATCAGGCACGTTGACGTTGAGGATGGTGTCAGCCGGCAACGGATCGGCCTTGAGCCGGGCAACGATCTCCACCGCAGCGCGCGCGGCGGTCTCGAAATGTTTCGGATCGTGGTTGCGGGAAACCAGCGAGACCGCCACCGCCGGCAGCCCGAGGAAGCGACCTTCCATCGCCGCCGAGACGGTGCCGGAGTAGATCACGTCATCGCCGAGGTTGGCGGCATTGTTGATGCCGGACACGACAATGTCCGGTTCGAACTCGAGCAGCCCGGTCAGCGCCAGGTGCACGCAGTCGGTCGGAGTGCCGGCCACCGAGACGGTGTAATGGTCGATGCGCTTGAGGCGGATCGGCAGGTCCAGGGTCAGCGAATTGCTGGCGCCGGAGCGATCACGGTCGGGCGCGACCACCGTGACTTCGTGTCCGGCCTCGCGCAGCACCGAAGCAAGCATCCGGATGCCTGCGGCGTCGACGCCATCGTCGTTACTGACCAGGATTCGCATCTTCGATTTAACCGCTTGATTTTCCAAGAATTCGATTCCGTCACCGTGCAGTGTGGGCGGGACCGCCGTACTCCCCTGCGGAAGCCGTCGACCCTGCAAGGGCATCGTCTATTGTGCCGCATGCGAGCCGCCGGTCCTACCCTGTCGGCGGTCATGACCGACATCGAACCGTCATAGGCAGACCTGCGCCGGCGGTTTACCCTGTGCGCATGTCGCACCCTGATGACGAAGATCCGGCCGCATTGTTCCGTGCGGCCATCGGCGAAGTGACGCCACTGCGCAAGGACGCCGAGCCGGCGCCTGCCGCGCCCCGGCCGAAGCCGCGCGCGCGCATGGCCGAACGTGACGAGGCCGAAGCCGCCGGCGAATTCGCTCGGCTACTGCGCGACAGTACGCCGCTGGAAGCCGGTGACGTAGCCAGCTATCGCCGAGACAATCTGCCACCACGCCTGTTCCAGCGCCTCAAGCGTGGCCAGTACTCGGTGCAGGACGAGCTGGACCTGCACGGCGCCACCGCTGCGCAGGCCGAGACGCTGTTGCGCCAGTTCCTGCTGGAGGCACATGCACACGACTATGGCTGCGTGCGCATCATCCATGGCAAGGGATTGCAGTCTGATGGCGGTGCGCCGGTGCTGAAGAACCTGGTCGATCGCCTGCTGCGGCTGCGCAACGACGTGCTGGCATTTCACTCGGCACCGACCGGACAAGGCGGTACCGGCGCGATGCTGGTGCTGCTGGCGCGCAGATGAAAAAGGGGACGGAGGGAATTAAGTCGTTTGTGCCACAAACGACTTAATTCCCTCCGTCCCCTTTTCCTGTCAGGCCTGAGAGGCGTCTTCGACCGGGCCGAGCTCGTGCAGCACGGCGGTGGCGTAGCAGCCCGGCGGCAGCGCGAACGACAGTTCCAGCACGTCGTCGGCCAGCCACTGGTGCTGCAGCAGCGCCGGGCGCAGGCGCAACGCGCGGCGCTCCTGCTTCAGCCGCGCGTCTTCCAGGCCGGCCCGCAGTGCCTTTGACTCCTCGTCGTCCAGCGCGGCCAGCTCCAGCGCATGTGCCGTTTCGGTGCTGCGCAGTTCACCCTCGCCCCACAGCGGCGCGCTGGGATGGATGTCGAAACGCGCCAGTCGCTCGGCCAGCACGTCGGTGTACGGCTCGGGGCCGAACACGCTGCGGCTGCCATCGAGCATCCACACTTCGCCATCGAGCGGCTGATCCCAGTTGCCCTGCTCCACGCGCGCGGCCAGCACGCGGTTGAACAGCGCCGAGCGGGCTGCAGAGAGCAGCAGCGAACGCTGGTCCTTGCGCATGCGGCGGCCACCGAACATCGCCAGTGCCGCCGGCACGTTGCCGCCGTCGCGGCCAAAGCGCTGTTCGCCGAACCAGTTCGGCAGGCCGCGCTCGGCAATCTGCTGCAGACGCTCGCTGATCGCCGTGGCATCACCCTGCACCTCGCGCAGCACCAGCTTGAAGCGGTTGCCGGCCAGTGCGCCACGCTGCAGCTTGCGGTTGTGCCAAGTGGCTTCGAGCACTTCGATCTCGTCACTGGCCAGCTCGGCCAAGTCCGGCGCGATGCGCTTGGGCAGGTGCACGCTGAAACGCTGGGTGGTGACCGCATGGCGATCCTTCATGCCGGCGTAGCTCACCGCCATTTCCGGCAGGCCTGCCCACTTGGCCAGCAGCTTGGCCACATGCACGGTGTTGGCACCGCGCTTGCGGATGTGCAGCAGCAGGTGTTCGCCTTCACCGGTCGCCTCGAAGGCCGGCAGTTCGTCAACCTGGAAATCGTCCGGCGTGGTGCGGATGCGCGCCGTCAGCAACGGTGCACCAAACGCCAACGGCAGCGGAATCATGCCGCCACCAGCAGTACCACCGCCTGTGCGGCGATGCCTTCGCCACGACCGGTGAAGCCCAGCTTCTCAGACGTGGTGGCCTTGACGCTGACTGCATCCAGCGGCAACTGCAGCAACCCACCGATGCGCTCACGCATCGCCAGCGCATGCGGGCCGACCTTCGGCCGCTCGCAGATCACGGTGATGTCGGTGTTGCCGACGCGCCAGCCACGCTCGCGCAGCAGGCTGTCGCAATGGCGAACGAAATCACTGCTGTCGGCGCCCTTCCAGCGGTCGTCGCTCGGCGGAAAATGCTGGCCGATATCGCCCAGCGCCAGCGCGCCGAGCATCGCATCGCACAGGGCGTGCAGGATCACGTCGCCATCGCTGTGCGCGAGCACGCCGCAGCTGTGCGGCACGTTCACGCCGCCGAGCATGATGTGATCGCCTTCACCGAAGGCATGGACGTCGTAGCCCTGGCCGATGCGGACGGGCGGGAACGGTGCGGTGCTCATGGATGCAACCCTTGCAACAGGGCCGCGCGGACGGTCAGCCGGCGCGGCGGGAAAGTACGAATTCGAACCGGTCCAGATCGGCCGGGGTGGTGACCTTGAAGTTGTCCTCGCTGCCTTCCACCAGCAGCGGGCGCTGACCCTGACGTTCCATGGCCATGGCCTCGTCGGTGACGTCAACACCGGCGGCCGCAGCGTCAGACAGCGCGCGGCTGAGCTGGTGGCGGCGGAACAGCTGCGGCGTCAGTGCGCGCCACAGGCGCTCGCGTGGCTCGGTGCCATCGATGCCGCCGTCGTCGCCAGCGCGCTTGAGGGTGTCGCGCACCGGCGCAGCCAGGATCGCCCCGACCGGGTCGGCACGACCGACTTCAAGCAGACGACCGAGATCGGCCAGCGACAGGTTCGGTCGCGCGGCATCGTGGACCAGCACGAATTCGTCGGCGCGCACCGAGTCCGGCAGCGCCTGCAGCCCGGCCAGCACCGAGGCGGCACGGGTCGCGCCGCCGATGCAGGTCAGCACCGGCTTGCCCGACCACTCATTCCAGCCCGGCCAGTCGGCGTCGTCCTGGCCGATCACCACCATCGCTCCGGCCACGGCGGGGTGCGCCAGCAGCGCGTCCAGCGTGTGGGCGAGCAGGATCTGCCCGCCCGCCTGCAGGTACTGCTTGGGCAGCGGCGCACCGAAGCGGGTGCCACGGCCGGCGGCCGGAACAACGACCCAGATCGCCGCGCTCATGGCACGTCTGCCGGGTGTTCGCCCGCCTGGGCAGTGACGCCGGCAGCAGGCTGCGCCGGGTGGACCGGCGCATCCTCGACCACGCGGTAGAACTTCTCGCCGGGCTTGATCATGCCCAGCTCGCTGCGCGCGCGTTCCTCGATGGCGGACTGGCCTTCCTTGAGGTCCTTCACTTCGGCAGCGAGCGCGTCGTTGCGCTGCTGCAGACCCTCATTGTCCCGCTCCTGGTTGGCGACCTGGGCTTCGAGCATCATCACTTCACCCGAGTTGCCAGGACCGAACCAGAAGCGGTACTGCAGCCAGCCCAGCAGCAGGGCCAGCACCAGCAGCATCCAGCGCCAGTCGCGCATCGGCTCAGCGCTTCAGCGAAACGAACGCGTCACGACCGGCGTAACGCGCGCCGGCGCCGAGGGCTTCCTCGATGCGCAGCAGCTGGTTGTACTTGGCCACGCGATCGCTGCGGCACAGCGAGCCGGTCTTGATCTGGGTGGCGGTGGTGGCCACCGAGATATCGGCAATGGTGGTGTCTTCGGTTTCGCCCGAACGGTGCGAGACGACGGCGGCATAGCCGGCGCGGTCGGCCATCGCGATCGCTTCCAGGGTTTCGCTGAGCGTGCCGATCTGGTTGACCTTGATCAGGATCGCGTTGGCGGTGCCAGAGTCGATGCCTTCCTGGAAGATCTTCGGGTTGGTCACGAACAGGTCGTCGCCCACCAGCTGCACCTTCTTGCCGATGCGGTCGGTCAGCAGCTTCCAGCCGGCCCAGTCGTTCTCGGCCAGGCCATCTTCAATCGTGATGATCGGGTACTGCGCGGCCCAGTCGGCGAGGAAGTCGACGAACTGCTCGGAGGTCAGGCGCTTGTTCTCGCCGACCAGGTTGTACTTGCCGTTTTCGAAGAATTCGCTGGAGGCCACGTCCAGGCCCAGCAGCACGTCTTCACCGGCGGTGTAGCCAGCCTTGCCGATCGCTTCGAGGATGGTGTCGAGTGCTTCGACGTTGCTGCGGAAGTCCGGTGCGAAGCCGCCTTCGTCGCCGACCGCCGTGCTCAGGCCGTGGCCCTTCAGCACCGACTTCAGCGAATGGAAGATTTCGGTGCCCGCGCGCAGCGCTTCGGAGAACGAAGTGAAGCCGACCGGCAGCACCATGAACTCCTGGAAGTCGACGTTGTTGTCGGCGTGCGCGCCGCCGTTGATGATGTTCATCATCGGCACCGGCAGCGACGGGGTCACGCCGGTCTTGGCGGCAAGGTACTGCCACAGCGCCTGCTTGTTCGATGCAGCGGCGGCGTGCGCGGCGGCCATCGAAACACCCAGCAGCGCGTTGGCACCCAGGCGGCCTTTGTTCTCGGTGCCGTCGAGGTCGATCAGGCGACGGTCGAGGCCGGCCTGGTCGGTGGCTTCGAAGCCCTTCAGCGCATTGGCGATGGTGGTGTTGACGTTGTCGACAGCCTTGCGCACGCCCTTGCCCAGGTAACGGGTCTTGTCGCCGTCACGCAGCTCGACCGCTTCCTTGGTGCCGGTCGAGGCGCCGGAGGGAACCGCGGCACGACCGAACGAACCGTCCTCCAGGATGACTTCGGCTTCCAGCGTGGGGTTACCACGGCTGTCGAGGATTTCACGGGCGTGGATGCTGCGGATCGTACTCATGGTCGGGCCGGTTACCTGTATGGAGAGGGGGCGACAAAACGAATGCCGCGTGATTATCCCCGGCTGCCCGCCACTTGCCAAATGGCGTGGGCGGCTTCAGCCCCAACTGGACCCGATCACGATCAGGATCATCGACACCAGCATCACCAGCAATGCACCGGCAATCGCTGCCAGGATGGGGCCACGCCGCCGTCGCCAGGCCAGCACCATCGCCACCGGGCTGCCCAGGAAGGACAGCACCATCGTGACCAGCGCGCCCAGCAGCCACCACTGCGTGGCCTGCACGCCGTTGTTTCCATCCCCCGGCGGCCGGAAACCGGACGTGAAGGCCAGCACGCCCACCACCAGGGCGATCCAGGTCAACACGGACAGCCCCAGGGCGATCAGGCCCCAGGGCCAGCCACGCGCCGATGTGGTCGTATTCATCAAAGCAATCCGTAGAACAGGGCGCCCAGCCACAGCGAGAGCAGGATGATCGCCAGGCCAGCCGTGACCTTGCCGCGATTCAGCCGCCAAGCCAGCACAGCGGCAGCGACGCATCCCACCGCACCGAGCAGCTCCGCCACCAGCAGCGCAATGAAGTACGCCCGCAGATCGAGCGCACTGCTGCCATCACCGGGGGGCCGCACCGACGCAGCGCCGATCAGTACCAGCCCGAACATGCCCACGGTGAACAGCACGGCCAGACCCAGTGCGATCAGGCCCCAGGGCCACCGTTTCCAGTGCCGGCGGTGACGCTGGGCTTCCAGCGCCCCCCGCGGGTCACGACTCACGCGAAGCGCGAGAAGCCGTGCTTCTTGGTCACCGCATCGAGTTCCATCAGGGTCTCGAGCAGCGCTTCCATCTGGTCCAGCGGCCACGCATTGGGGCCATCGGACAGCGCCTTGGACGGGTCCGGATGGGTCTCGGCGAACAGGCCGGAGATGCCCACCGCCACGGCGGCACGGGCCAGCACCGGCACGTGCTCACGCTGGCCACCGGAACTGGTGCCCTGCCCACCCGGCAGCTGCACCGAATGGGTGGCGTCGAACACCACCGGGCAACCGGTATCGCGCATCACCGCCAGCGAACGCATGTCGCTGACCAGGTTGTTGTAGCCGAAGCTGGCACCGCGTTCGCAGACCATGATCTGCTCATTGCCGGTGGCCTTGGCCTTCTCCACGACCGGCTTCATGTCCCACGGTGCCAGGAACTGGCCCTTCTTGATGTTGACCGGCTTGCCGGCCGAGCACACCTTGCGGATGAAGTCGGTCTGGCGGACCAGGAACGCCGGGGTCTGCAGCACGTCCACCACCGAGGCCACTTCGTCCATCGGAGTGTATTCGTGGACATCGGTCAGCACCGGCACGCCGATCTGCTTCTTGACCTCGGCCAGGACCTTCAGGCCCTCTTCCATGCCCGGGCCGCGGAATGCGGTGCCCGAAGTGCGGTTGGCCTTGTCGAAGCTGGACTTGAAGATGAAGTTGACGCCGAGCTTGTCGGTGACTTCCTTCAACTTGCCGGCGGTATCGAGCTGCAGCTGCATCGACTCGATCACGCAGGGGCCGGCGATCAGGAACAGGGGCTGGTCCAGCCCGACCTCGAATCCACACAGTTTCATGGCGTTTCCTTGTTGTCCTCGGCACCGGCCGGGCCGGTGCGCTGGGGGTTGAAGCGTGCAAGATGGGGGCCGGCGGCCCCCATCACAAGTCAGGCGCGGGCTTCCTGCAGCAGCTTGCCGCCGGCCTTGCGCTCGCGTGCGGCACGGATGAAACCGATGAACAGCGGGTGGCCGTCACGCGGCGTGGACAGGAATTCCGGGTGCGCCTGGCAGGCCAGGAACCACGGGTGCGCATCGCGCGGCAGCTCCACCACTTCCACCAGGGTGTCGTCCATCGACTTGCCGGCGATCACCAGGCCCGCATCTTCCAGCTGGGTGCGGTAGCGGTTGTTGAACTCGTAGCGGTGGCGGTGGCGCTCGGCAACCACGTCCTTGCCGTACAGCTCACGGGCCAGCGTGCCCGGCTTCAGGCGCTGTTCCTGCAGGCCCAGGCGCATGGTGCCACCGAGGTCGCTCTTGTCATCACGCTTTTCGACGTCGCCGGTTGCCGTGCGCCATTCGGTGATCAGGCCGATCACCGGGTTCGGCGACTGGCGGTCGTTCTCGGTGCTGTTGGCACCTTCCAGGCCGACCACGTTGCGGGCGTAATCGACGACGGCCGCCTGCATGCCGTAGCAGATGCCGAAGTACGGCACGTGCTGCTCGCGGGCGAACTTCGAGGTCAGCACCTTGCCTTCGAAACCACGGTCACCGAAGCCGCCCGGCACCAGGATGCCGTCGACATCGGCCAGTGCGGCCATGTCGGTGCCTTCCAGGTCCTGTGCTTCCAGCCACTTCAGGTTGACCTTGGTGCGCTGGCGCAGGCCGCCGTGCTTGAGCGCTTCGCCGACCGACTTGTAGGCATCCTGGTGGTCGACGTACTTGCCGACCACGGCGATGGTCACTTCGTCCAGCGGATGCAGGGTCGCATCGACCGCGTCTTCCCACATCGACAGATCGACCGGACCGACCTTGTCGGCCAGCTTCAGCTGGTTGACCACGATCTCGTCCAGGCCCTGCGCATGCAGGCCCGACGGAATGCGGTACAGGACGTCCACGTCCGGCACGCTGATCACCGCGCGCTCGGAAACGTTGGTGAACTGGGCGATCTTGCGGCGCTCCGAATCCGGCACAGCCTGTTCCGAACGGCACAGCAGCACGTCCGGCTGGATGCCGATCGAGCGCAGTTCCTTCACCGAGTGCTGGGTCGGCTTGGTCTTCAGCTCACCGGCGGCGCCGATGTACGGCACCAGGGTGAGGTGCATGAACAGTGCCTTCTCCGGGCCACGCTCGGTGCGCACCTGGCGGATCGCTTCCAGGAACGGCAGCGACTCGATGTCGCCGACAGTACCGCCGATCTCCACCAGCGCCACGTCGTAGCCTTCGGTGGCTTCGTCGATGCAGCGGCGGATCTCGTCGGTGATGTGCGGAATGACCTGCACGGTCGCACCCAGGTAGTCGCCGCGGCGTTCCTTGCGGATCACGTTCTCGTAGATACGACCGGTGGTGACCGAGTTCTTGCGGCTCAGGCGGGTGCGCACGAAGCGCTCGTAGTGGCCCAGGTCGAGGTCGGTCTCGGCGCCGTCGTCGGTGACGTAGACCTCACCGTGCTGGAACGGGCTCATGGTGCCGGGGTCGACGTTGATGTACGGGTCGAGCTTCATCATCGTGACCTTCAGGCCACGGGCTTCGAGAATGGCGGCCAGCGACGCGGCGGCAATGCCTTTGCCGAGCGAGGACACCACGCCGCCGGTTACGAAAATCAAGGGAGTCATGGCTGCAAGCATCCTGTCTGGAAATGGAAAACGGCAGCACCACGCGCGCCCGGAGGGCAGGCATGGTGCTCAGAGGGGGTTTTCCGGTTCGCTGTGGCAGCGAGGGAGGTGCGGATCCGTGCGACGGCAGGCGCCGGACGGGGACCACCGTGCGAGGTCGGGGCGACCGTGCCGGTCAAATCGACCGTCACCTGCGACCCGCCATGCTGGAAGCCACGCTTGGCCGCTCCAGCCCATTCGCAAATGGTGGACACGCACTTACTCCCGGAAAGCCATAGTTTACAGATTGATGGCCGCCAACCCAAGAGGCAGATGGCACGCCACTAAAAGAGAAACGCCCCGCAAAGCGGGGCGTTCCGGAGCGCAACCCTTGTCGCAAGGGCGCCTGGCAGGGGGCGGGATCAGCGCTTCTTGCGCGCTTCCTC
Organism: Stenotrophomonas sp. 86428_Sma; assembly: GCF_056481585.1. Lineage (NCBI taxonomy): Bacteria > Pseudomonadati > Pseudomonadota > Gammaproteobacteria > Lysobacterales > Lysobacteraceae > Stenotrophomonas > Stenotrophomonas sp. 86428_Sma. Next base: position 1,769,719 of record NZ_CM151156.1, on the reverse strand, counting down.
TTCCTCTTCCTGCTGCGGGGCCGGCTGGCCCTGCGCCTTCATTTCGGCATTGGCCTGGGCCCGACGCTTGGCCTTGGCATCGGCCTCGGCCTGCGCCTTGTCGGCCTGGTCACCCTGCTGCGGGGCCGGCTGGCCGGCGTTCTGCGCCACCACCAGCGGCACTGCAACGGCGGCAGCGGCCAGGATCGCAATGGTCAGCAACTTCTTCATGAGGTCCTCCTCGCGGTATGGCTTGGATGTTTCGACCCAACGGGGGTCGCCGGTGTTCAGATTCCAGCAGCTGCCATTTTACCCCCTCTGCGTCGCCGAGACTGAACCGCAGGCGTGCAAAATCCCGTGCCAGACCCCACACTTGCCCGTCGCTCCAAGCTTTCGAAGACAGATGAACGCCCGTTATAACGCCGCCGATATTGAAGTCCTGTCCGGCCTTGACCCGGTCAAGCGCCGTCCCGGCATGTATACCGACACCGCGCGCCCGAACCACCTGGCGCAGGAAGTGATCGACAACTCGGTGGACGAGGCCCTCGCTGGCCACGCCCGCTCGATCGAGATCACCCTGTACAAGGACGGCAGCGTGGAGGTCAGCGATGACGGCCGCGGCATGCCGGTGGACATCCACCCGGAAGAGAAGATCCCGGGCGTCGAGCTGATCCTCACCCGCCTGCATGCCGGCGGCAAGTTCAGCAACAACAACTACACCTTCTCCGGCGGCCTGCACGGCGTCGGCGTCAGCGTGGTCAATGCGCTGTCGACCCTGGTCGAGGTGCACATCAAGCGCGAAGGTGCCGAGCACCGCATCACTTTCCGCAACGGCGACCGCGCCACCCCGCTGGAAGTGGTTGGCAGCGTCGGCAAGAAGAACACCGGTACCCGCGTGCGCTTCTGGCCGGACCCGAAGTACTTCGACACGCCCAAGTTCGCTGTGCGCGCGCTCAAGCACCTGCTGCGCGCCAAGGCCGTGCTCTGCCCGGGCCTGACCGTGAAGCTGACCGACGAGGCCACCGGTGAAGTCGATACCTGGTACTACGAAGACGGCCTGCGCGATTACCTGAAGCTGGAGCTGGGCGATCGCGAGATGCTGCCGGCCGAACTGTTCGTCGGCAACCTGAAGAAAGACACCGAGATCGTGGACTGGGCCGTGGCCTGGCTGCCGGAAGGCGAACTGGTGCAGGAAAGCTACGTCAACCTGATCCCCACTGCCCAGCACGGCACCCACGTCAACGGCCTGCGCACCGGCCTGACCGAGGCGCTGCGCGAGTTCTGCGACTTCCGCAACCTGCTGCCGCGTGGCGTCAAGCTGGCCCCGGAAGACGTGTGGGACCGCGTGTCGTTCGTGCTGTCGCTGAAGATGACCGACCCGCAGTTCAGCGGCCAGACCAAGGAACGCCTGTCCTCGCGCCAGGCCGCCGGCTTCATCGAAGGCGCCGCCCACGATGCGTTCAGCCTGCTGCTGAACCAGAACGTGGAGCTGGGCGAGAAGATCGCGCAGATCGCCATCGAGCGCGCCAGCGCGCGCCTGAAGACCGAAAAGCTGGTCGTCCGCAAGAAAGTCACCCAGGGCCCGGCCCTGCCCGGCAAGCTGGCCGACTGCATCAGCCAGGACCTGTCGCGCACCGAGCTGTTCCTGGTGGAGGGTGACTCGGCAGGCGGCAGCGCCAAGCAGGCGCGTGACAAGGACTTCCAGGCGATCCTGCCGCTGCGCGGCAAGATCCTCAACACCTGGGAAGTGTCCTCCAACAGCGTGCTGGCGTCGGAAGAAGTGCACAACCTGGCCGTGGCCATCGGCTGCGACCCCGGCAAGGACGACATTGCTGGCCTGCGCTACGGCAAGGTCATCATCCTGGCCGACGCGGACTCGGACGGCCTGCACATTGCCACCCTGCTCACCGCGCTGTTCCTCAAGCACTTCCCGGCGCTGGTCGATGCCGGCCACGTGTTCGTGGCGATGCCACCGCTGTTCCGCATCGATGTGGGCAAGCAGGTGTTCTATGCCCTGGACGAAGAAGAGAAGCGCTCGATGCTGGACAAGATCGAACGCGAGAAGATCAAGGGCGCGATCAACGTCACCCGCTTCAAGGGCCTGGGCGAGATGAATCCGCCACAGCTGCGTGAATCCACCATCCACCCCGACACCCGTCGCCTGGTGCAGCTGACCGTGGACGACGGCGAGCAGACCCGTTCGCTGATGGACATGCTGCTGGCCAAGAAGCGCGCCTCCGACCGCAAGGGCTGGCTGGAGAGCAAGGGCGATCTGGCTTCGCTGGAAGTCTGACCCGACGCGGGGCCGGATCCGTTTCCTGCAGGGAAACGGCTCTGGCCCCATCGCCCGGTAATGCCGGTTCATGTGCCCTTGGCATTACGCCCCCATCGGCAAACCCGGCGGCGCCATAATGCGCGTCCATCTGTGTGGACCATCGTATTGGCCAGCCACTCGCTGCTGTTCCCGGGCCTGCCGCTGCACAGCGCGCGCCTGGTCCTGAGCCCGATCCGCCGCGACGATGCGGCCGCCCTGTTCGCGATCCAGTCCGATCCGGACGTGATGCGGTTCTGGAACCACCCGGCGTGGACACGACCGGCCGAAGCGCGCGCGCAGATCGACGATGACCTGGCGGCACAGGCCACCGGCACCCAGCTCAAGCTGGCCGTGCGCGAAACGCTGGATGGCCCGTTGCTGGGCATCTGCGTGGTGTTCGCCCTGGATCGCGATGCCGCTCGTGCCGAGATCGGCTACCTGCTGGCCCCCGACAGGCAAGGCCAGGGCTACATGCACGAAGCGCTGCAGCATCTGCTGGACTACCTGTTCCAGACTCTGCGCCTGCATCGCGTGGAAGCCGAAGTCGACCCGCGCAACCGGCCCTCGGCACACGTGCTTGAACGGCTGGGCTTCCACCTGGAGGGCGTGCTGCGGCAGCGCTGGCGCATCCAGGGCGAACTGTCCGATTCGGCGGTATACGGCCTGCTGGCTGACGACGACGTGCGTACACCCCTGCCCGCTTGACCCAATCTGGCCAGTGGCGGCCTCGACGCGCGGCCATGCCTTTGGACACATACGACATGCCCTCCACCGGCCTAGCATCGGAACCCCCTTCCGCTGCCGATCCGGTGCCATGAAGTCCCTGCTGCACACTGCCGCGCTCTGCGTCGGCCTGCTCATCGCCCCAGCCAGCGTGCTGGCCGCGCCCGACGCCGAGGCCAAGCCCGATCCGAAAGACGACAAGACCGAAGCGCCCGCGCTGCCCGCCGATGCGTCGGCCCGCCAGAGCATGCGCCTGGCCGGCCGCACCCTGGACTACACCGCCACCGTCGGCACCCTGCCGGTACGCGATGCCAAGGGCAAGGTGATCGCCGACGTGGTGTTCACCGCCTACACGATGCCGGGCAAGGACCGGCCGGTGACCTTCGCGCTCAATGGCGGCCCGGGTGCATCGTCGGTCTACCTCAACATGGGCGCGATCGGGCCCAAGGTGGTCACCTTTGGTTCGGAGGGTGACAGCGCATCGGCGCCGGCCACCCTGCACGACAACCCCGGCACCTGGCTGGACTTCACCGACCTGGTGTTCATCGACCCGGTCGGCACTGGCTTCAGCCGTGCACGCATCGGCGATGACGAGGCGAAGAAGCAGCTGTACAACCCCAGCGCCGACATCGAATACCTGTCGCGCTCGATCTACGACTGGCTGCTGCGCAACCAGCGCATGGGTGCACGCAAGTACCTGACCGGCGAGAGCTACGGCGGCTACCGCGGCCCGCGCATCACCCACTTCCTGCAGACCCGCCTGGGCGTGGCAATGAACGGCCTGGTGCTGGTGTCGCCCTACCTGAGCCCGACCCTGGAAGACAACGCCGATGTCTCGCCGATGGCGTGGATGCAGACGCTGCCGTCGATCGCTGCAGCGCACCTGGAGCGCCAGGGCAAACTGACCGATGCGGCGATGCGCGACGTGGTGGACTACACCCGTGGCGACTACGCGACTGCGCTGATGAAGGGCCGCAGCGATCCGCAGGCGACCGAGGCGATGCTGCGCCGGGTGACCGAGCTGACCGGGCTGGACCCGCAGTTCGTGCGCCGCGCCGGTGGCCGACTGGAGACGCAGGCCTATCTGCGTGAGGTGTTCCGCGACAAGGGCACGCTGGGCAGCCGCTACGACTCCAACGTGACCGCGTTCGATCCGTTCCCGAATGATCCAGAACAGCGCGCCAACGATCCGCTGCTGGACAGCATCATTGCGCCGACCACCACCGCGATGGTCGACTTCGTGACGCGCGTGATCGGCTGGAAGGTGGATGCACGCTACCAGGCGCTGAACTACGACGTGAACCGGCTGTGGGACCGCAACGGCGAGCTGCGCCAGGGCGCGGTGACCCAGCTGCGGCAGGCGGTGGCGATCGATCCGCATCTGCAGGTGCTGATCGTGCATGGCTGGAATGATCTGTCGTGCCCGTTCATGGGCTCGATCCTGACGGTGGACCAGATGCCGGCGATGGGCAGCAATCCGGACCGGGTGCAGGTGCGCAGTTATCCGGGCGGGCACATGTTCTACAGCCGGGCGGACAGCCAGGCGGCGTTCCGCAGGGATGTGCAGGCGTTGTTCCAGCGCAACTGAGGGTGGTGGTGGCCGGGCCTGCGGCCCGGCACCCGCTGGGGATCAACTGCCACTGCAACAGCAAGAGCTGGCATTCCGTGGGTTGGCGGGGTGGGATGGGCAGGCGGGGGACGGCAAAAACTGCTCCTGCGTGCCTCGTAGAGCGCCATCCATGGCGCTCTGCGCCCCCGCCTGCCCATCCCACCCCGCCTTCGACAGTTTCCGTGCGCTGTTGGTGGGTGCCGACCGTTGGTCGGCACGGGGGCGGATCCCTGTTTCTGCTCTGGTAGGTGTCGACCTTGGTCGACACGATGTGTCCGGAAGAATTCTCTGCCCATGAAAAAAGCCCGCCGGTATCCGGCGGGCTTTTTCGTGTGCACCTTGGCGCGGCGATCAGGTCCAGCCGAACAGTTCGAACAGCTTCAGGATCAGGTACGCGCAGCCGCCGGCAGCCGGGATGGTCAGAATCCAGGCCCAGACGATGCGTTCGATGACGCCGAACTTCAGCGAGCGCGGGTTCTTGGCGAAGCCGACGCCCATGATCGCGGTGGAGATGCTGTGCGTGGTCGAGACCGGCATGCCGAAGTGGGCGGCCAAGGTCAGGATGGTGGCCGAGCTGGTCTCCGCGGCGAAGCCGTGGATCGGATGCAGCTTGACCATCTTGTGGCCCAGGGTCTTGATGATCTTCCAGCCGCCCGAGGCGGTACCGGCCGCCATTACCACCGCACAGGTCAGCACGATCCACATGGCGATGCCGTCACCGGCATGCGCATCCGGGTGCATGAAGGCCAGCCAGGACGGCAGGTCGTTCAGTGCGCCGGTGGCTTCGGCACCGATCAGTGTCATGGCGATGATGCCCATGGTCTTCTGCGCGTCGTTGTGGCCGTGGGCGAAGCCCATGTAGGCCGCCGAGGCGATCTGCGCCTTGCCGAAGAAGGCGTTGACGATGCGCGGGCGGGCCAGACGACCGATGGCACCACCGATCTTGGCCAGGCCGGCAATCAGGCCCCACAGCAGCACCATCACCACGATGCCGAGCAGGAAGCCGGCGATCGGCGAGGTGATCATCGGCACGAACACCTTCCACAGCAGGCCCTTGTTCTGCGCCCAGCTGCCCAGGCGCTCGGACCAGATCAGCGCGTCCCAGTTGTTGTGGGCAGCGGCCAGGCCGGCGCCGCAGAGGCCACCGATCAGGGCGTGCGAGGACGACGACGGCAGCCCCTTCCACCAGGTGATCAGGTTCCAGATGATGCCGCCCAGCAGGGCGCACAGGATCACCTGCGGGGTGACGTCGACGACGTTGGTGTTGAGCAGGCCGGAGGCGATCGTCAATGCGACGGCCGTACCGGTCAGCGCACCAATCAGGTTCATGAAGGCGGCCAGCATCACCGCCCAGCCGGGCGAGAGCACCTTGGTCGCGACCACGGTGGCAATGGAGTTGGCGGTGTCGTGGAAGCCGTTGATGAACTCGAAGACGAGCGCGGCCAGGATCACCACCAGGACAAGGGTCAACATGCGGCGGCGTCCGTCAGCTGTTCTTCAACACGATCTGGTACGCCACCACGCCGGCCTCGCGGCAGCGGTCGATGGCCTTTTCCAGGATCTCGAAGAATTCCTTCAGCAGGAACATCTGCAGGTTGTCCAGGCGGCCCGAGTAGATGTCGCGGTACAGCTCGAGCATCAGGCGGTCGGCCTCGTTCTCCAGCGAACGCAGCTTCTCGTTGAGAGCGGTCATCCGGTCCAGGTTCATGTGGCGCAGGTCGGCCACCATCTCCACCACCACGCCGGCAGCCTGTTCCAGCATCGCCGCGCGCGGCGCGAAGTCGATGTGCTCCAGGTGGGTCGTGGCCAGCGAATAGCGATCGGCGAACTTCTCGATCTGCTTCGGGATCTTGTACAGCGCCGAGCCCAGCGCTTCGATGTCTTCGCGCTCGATCGGGGTCATGAAGCTGTCCACCAGCGCCTGGCTGATCTTGTCCGAGGCCGCGCGTTCGCGCAGGCGGGCCAGCTTGAACGCGTCCAGCGCGGGCTGGCGGTCGGCCTCGCGCAGCATGGAATGCAGCGCCTTGGCGGCGTCGGAAGCCGCGACGGCAGCCTCATCGAGCAGGGTGTAGAACTGTTTGCCGGAACCGAAAATGGTCTGCAGAGAGAACATTGAGAAACCTGTCAGCCGTCGCGGGAAGGACGGCACCAGACGGAATTATGACGGCTAGATGACCATCACGGGTATCCCTGCCCCCTTCCGGGGCTCTGGAAGACCCAACCTGAACAGGCGGTTGCCACCCTGCCACGCCCCTTTGCTAAGATGCCAGCGCGCCTTCGGGCGCACCTTATGGACGACGACCCTTACCCCCCTGCGCCGCGCCGGACCCTGTTCCTGAGCGCCAGCCGCCATCGCAAGCACCCGCCCTCCCTGCCACCAACCGGGGACGACGCCCGTGTTTGAGATCCTGATAGTTTTGGCCCTGATCGTGTTCAACGGCTTCTTCGCCATGTCCGAAATGTCGGTCATGACCTCGCGCAAGAGCCGCCTGAAGCAGATGGCCAGCACTTCCAAGCGCGCCGCCAAGGCGCTTGAGCTGTCCGAGAAGCCGGAGAACTTCCTGTCCACCGTCCAGATCGGCATCACCCTGGGCGGCATCCTGACCGGCGTGTACGGCGGTGAGGCCATCGGTAACAGCATCGCCCACCACCTTCAGGTGTTGTTCCCGTCGCTGGCCGACACCATCACCCTGTTCGGCAATCCGCAGCCGCTGTCGAACCTGATCGGCAAGACGCTGGCCGTGGCGCTGATCACCTTCCTGACGCTGATTTTCGGTGAGCTGGTGCCCAAGCGCCTGGCCATCACCCGTTCGGAAGACATCGCTGGCATGGTAGCCCTGCCGATGGGCTGGCTGGCCCGAATTGCATTCCCGGCCGTGTGGCTGCTGTCCCATTCGACCCGCTTGGTCCTGCGCCTGATGGGGCTAGGCAAGGACGAAGTTGCCTCGGTGACCGAAGAAGAGATCCGCATGCTGGTGGCCGAGAGCCACGAGGCCGGTGTGATCGACGCCCACGAGCGCGACATGATGAACCGCGTCATGCGCCTGGGCGACCGCACCGCCGACAGCCTGATGACCCCGCGCAACCGCATCGCCTGGCTGGATACCCAGGCTGGGCTGGAGCGCAACCTGGAAATCATGGCCGAGCACGAGTTCTCGCGCTACCCGGTGCTGCGCGACAATGACATGGACGTGGTCGGCGTGCTGGAACTGAAATCGCTGGCCACACGCATGGCGCGTGGCGACAACGCGCTGTTCCAGACCCTGCGCGAACCGCTGTACGTCTCCGAATCGACCCACGCGATGAAGCTGCTGGAGATCTTCCGCGAGGAACAGCAGTCGATGGCGCTGGTGGTGGACGAGTACGGCGAGATCCAGGGCCTGGTGACCATCAGCGACCTGATGGGCGCGGTGGTCGGCCGCCTGCAGGCGGTGGAGAACGCCGATGAAGATGCGTTGGTGGTGACCCGCGAAGACGGTTCGCTGCTGGTGGACGGCTCGCTGCCGATCGAGGACCTGCGCGAGCTGATCGGCAGCAACGATCTGCCCGATGCCGAGGATGGCGATTACTACACGCTGGCCGGCATGTGCATCCACTACTTCGGCCGCATCCCGCACGCGGGCGAGTACTTCGACTGGGCCGGCTGGCGCTTCGAGGTGGTCGACCTGGATGGTGCGCGGGTGGACAAGCTGCTGCTGCGCACGCTGTCCGACGAGCAGGCCGATGAGCTCACCGCCTGAGGCCGGCCAGGGTCCGGGCGTTGAGCGCCCGGCCTACCGTAACGAGGGCATCCGCACCCTGCTGGAGATGTTCGCCTCCGGCGACCCGGCCGAGCACATGCCGCTCGGCCAGATCCTGTGCAACCTGCAGCAGAGCGCGTTCGGCGTGTTCCTGTTCGTGGCGATCCTGCCATCGTTCATCCCGATCCCGGGCATGGGCGGCGCGGTCAGCGGCCCGCTGGTGATCCTGATCGGCCTGCAGATGCTGTTCTGCCTGCGCCGGCCGTGGCTGCCCGGCTTCATCGCCCGCCGCGGGCCCAAGCGCGGCACCATGCACCGCTTCCTGGACCGCATCGACCGCCCGCTGCGGCGGTTGGACAAGATGCTGAAACCGCGCCTGCCGCAGCTGCTGACACCGCTGCCGGCGCATGCCTTCAGCGGCCTGCTGCTGGTGTTGCTGGGCCTGCTGCTGTCGTTGCCGATTCCGTTCACCAACTTCCTGTTCGGCTTCCAGCTGCTGCTGTTCTCGCTGGCACTGCTGGAACGCGATGGCGCGCTGATGCTGTTCAACTGGATCGCGGCGCTGGCGGCGATCGCGTTCTTCGGTTTCAGTTCGGGGCAGCTGGTGGGCTACACGGTGGAGCTGTTCCAGCGCTGGTTCTGAGCCGGAATCCGGTAGAGCCGGCCGCTGGCCGGCTGCCACGTTTCGAGGTTTGCCGGCCAGCGGCCGGCACTACCAATACCGGACATCGGCCATCATCGAAGGTCGATGAATCCGTTGTCGGCCAACGCCGCCGGTTCGTCCTGCACGGCTGACAGCACGAAACTCAGCGCTGTGCCCAGCAGCGTGCCCGGTCCATCCCAGTACTCGGCCGAGTCGGCGCGCACCTGGATCAGGCGCAGGTTCGGGTCGTCCTTGCCGCCCGGGAAGAACAGCTTCATCGCTGGCGACCACAGTTCCTCGATCTTCGCGCGATCATCAACCACGCGCGCGCGCCCGGCCACCGACACACAGGTGTTCTTCGATGGCGAGGCATAGGCCACGTTGACGCGCGGGTCGAGCGCAATCTCGGCCACCTTCGGGCTGTCGGCAGTGATGACGAACCACAGATCACCGTCGAAGGTGACCTGCTGGGTGGCCAGCGGCCGGCTGTAGAGGCGGCCGTCGACGCCGGTGGTGGTGAACATCGCCACCTCCACGTCCTTGATCAGTTCTGCCAGCTGGGCAATGTGTTCGGCGCGGGTGTCGGCCATGTGGGGGCTCCTTCGATATGAGCCCCCATCAGACGCGGTTCGGCCGCAATGGGCCGTGACGCAATTGTTCAGCCCGCGTGGCGGGCGTGCCAGGCCTGCATCGCCAGTTCGAACGAGCGCAGGCGCGCACGGTGGTCATACAGGTTGGCGGTGAGCATCAGCTCGTCCGGCTTGTGGCGCTCGACAAACGCGGCGATGCCTTCCGCCACCTGCTGCGGATCCCCCAGCACGGTGCAGGCCAGTGCCCGCTCCACGCCCACTTTTTCGTGCGGCTCCCAGAAGGACTCGATGTCGTCGATGGGTGCCGGAATCTTGCCCGGTCGGCCACGACGCAGGTTCACGAAACTCTGCTGCTGGCTGGTGAACAGGCGCCGCGATTCGGCTTCGCTGTCGCTGGCAACGACGTTCAGGGCCAGCATCGCGTGCGGCTGCTTCAGCGTGGCCGAGGGGCGGAACTCGCGTCGGTACACCGCCAGCGCTTCGTCCATCACGTCCGGTGCGAAGTGCGAGGCGAACGCGTATGGCAGGCCCATCGAGGCGGCCATGCGCGCACCGAACAGGCTGGAACCGAGGATCCAGGTCGGCACCCGCAGGCCACCACCCGGAACCGCCTGCACCGCCTGCCCGGGCTGTACCGGTTCGAAGTAATGCAGCAGCTCGCGCACGTCCTGCGGGAACTGGTCGGCGCTGTCGAAATAGCGGCGCAGTGCACGCGCGGTCGGCTGATCGGTGCCCGGTGCACGGCCCAGGCCGAGGTCGATGCGGTCCGGATACAGCGAGGCCAGCGTGCCGAACTGCTCGGCCACCTGCAGCGGCGCATGGTTGGGCAGCATGATGCCGCCGGCACCGACGCGGATGCGCTTTGTGCCACCTGCCACGTGACCGATCAGCACGGCGGTGGCCGCGCTGGCGATGCCGGGCATGTTGTGGTGTTCGGCCAGCCAGTAGCGGCGGTAGCCCAGCGCATCGGCGTGCTGGGCCAGTTCCAGCATGTTGGCGAAGGCAGCGGTGGTGTCACTGCCCTCGCAGACCGGGGCCAGGTCAAGGATCGACAACGGGATCATCAGCAGTTTTCCGTCACAGGATCCCCCATGCATGGGGTCGGTCGGGCGCGGCGGCCAGTGACGGTGGCGGGATGCTGATTCCCGTGGGACGGGTTCAGGGCCCGCCGGACCGATCCGGGGTGCCCTGATCCGCGCCAAGCGCGATTGGTAGTGCCGGCCGCTGGCCGGCATACAGGTAGATCGCTTCGCAGCCGGCCAGCGGACGGCTCTACCAAGGAAGCGTCAGAACGCGCTGGGGCGCGGCTCCGGCAGCGGCTGGTCGACCATCGGCTTCAGCTCGGCATCCAGCGCCACGCGCTCGTCGAACACGAAGCAGCGGCCTTCGTAACCTTCGCCGCCCACCTCCTCGAAGTAGCCGAGGATGCCGCCGTCGAGCTGCAGCACATTGTCCATGCCATCGTTGACCATCCACAGCGCGGCCTTCTCGCAGCGGATGCCGCCGGTGCAGAAACTGACCACGGTGCTGTCCTTCAGCGCTTCGCGGTGCGGCGCCAATGCCTCGGGCAGGTCGGTGAACTTGTGGATGGGCAGCACCAGCGCATCCTTGAAGGTGCCGTACTCCACTTCCTGCAGATTGCGCGTATCGAGCATGACCACCGGCTTGCCGGCGTCATCATGCCCCTGCCGCAACCAGCGCTGCACGGTAGCCGGATCGACCGCCGGTGCACGCGGATACTCCAGCGGCTGGCCGTCATCACGGCGGAAGCTGATGATCTCGTCCTTCACCTTGGCCTTCAGCCGCGCGAACGGCTGATGCTCGCTCAGGCTGGTCTTGACCCGCATATCGGCAAAGCGCGCATCGGCATGCAGCGCCGCATAGAAACTTTCGACCGCCTCCGGCGCACCGGCCAGGAACAGGTTCAGCCCCTCGCCCGCCACCAGGATCGTGCCGCGCAGCTGCGCCGCCTCGGCACGCGCCAGCAGCTGGTCACACAAGACCTGGGGAGCGTCGATGACGGCGAAATGGTAGGCAGCGGTATTGGCGATCATCCCGCTATTTTAGCGCCTCCCGCCCGCACGGACAGTTTCAGGGGTCAGAGCCCTCTGCGCGGCAGAGGGATCCGACCCCGGCAGGCACCCGGAATCTGTCAGAGGCGGGGCGGTGTGGGCAGGCGGGACCGTTGGCGCCATGGATGGCGCCATCGAGCCCCCATGGACGGGTTTACGGCGTGTCCCGCCTGCCCGCACCGCCCTGCCCACCACGGATTGCCTGCTGTTGCTGTTGCTGTTGCTGTTGCTGTTGCTGTTGCTGTTGCTGTTGTAGTTGCCCTGGCATCGGCGGGTGCCGGGTGCAACCCGGCCGAAACCCCTTATCCCCGCAACAGCACGAACGGCAGCAGCACCAGCGCCGCCGCACCGGCCATCGCCACCAGCACCAGCACCACATATACCGGCCGGCGCCGGAACAGGCTACCGAAGGTCTCCGCCGTCCCCTCGCGCAACGCCTGCTCGCGCTCGGCACGGATGCGTGGCCCGCGTTCGGCCTGGTACTCGGCCATCAGCGCCTTTGCACGCGGATGATCGGCGTCCTCGCGCAGCCACAGGCCGCCGTTGGAAATGCCCCAGGGGCTGGGTTCGGTGCGATACCAGGCGATGCCGTGCTGGTCGAGCAGCGTGCAGACATCGGCGTATTCGTCGTCGCCGACATTGCGCAGATTGAGCAGGAGTTTTGCCATGCCCCCATGATACCCGGCGCCGATGCGCTACCCTTGCCGCCCTCGCCCTGCGCCCTTCCGGAGACGCCCGATGCGCCGCCTGCTGCTTCCCCTGCTGCTGTCCCTCGCCGCCGTTGGCTGCTCGACCGAACCGTCCGGCCCACCGCCGGGTGGCACCCTGACCACCTTCGAGCGCATCGATACCGTCCCGGGTACCGGCGCCGAAGCCGTTGCCGGCAACAAGGTCACCGTGCACTACACCGGCTGGATCTACGACAACCGCACCGAAACCAAGCACGGCAAGACCTTCGACAGCTCGGTCAGCCGTGGCGAACCGTTCACCTTTGCGCTCGGCGCCGGCCAGGTCATCCGCGGCTGGGATGAGGGCGTGGCCGGCATGAAGGTCGGCGGCAAGCGCACGCTGATGATCCCGCCGGACTACGGCTACGGCGACCGCCGGGTTGGCCCGATCCCGGCCGGCTCGTCGCTGGTGTTCGATGTCGAGCTGCTCGATGTCAAACCGTAATACCGCAACGCCTCCACGGGTCGCCGTCATCGGCGGCGGCCCGGCCGGCCTGTTCGCCGCCGAGCGCCTGCGCGCCGCTGGGCTGCAGGTGGACCTGTACGAGGCCAAGGGTTCGCCCGGCCGCAAGTTCCTGATCGCCGGCAAGGGCGGGCTCAACCTCACCCATTCCGATCCGCGGCCGCTGTTCGACAGCCGCTACCGCGAGCAGGCCTCTACCGTGGGACGCTGGCTGGACGGCTTCGACGCGCAGGCGCTGCGCGACTGGGCTGCCGGCTTTGGCGTGGAGACCTATGTGGGCAGCTCCGGCCGCGTGTTCCCGGTCGACCGCAAGGCAGCCCCACTGCTGCGCGGCTGGGTGCGCCGCCTGAAAGATCAGGGTGTGCGCCTGCACGCCAACCACCGCTGGATCGGATGGAGCGACGACGGCGCCCTGCGATTTGAAACCGAAGACGGCGCCGTTGAAGTGCATGCCGATGCTACCGTGCTGGCCATGGGCGGCGGCAGCTGGCCGCAGCTGGGCAGCGACGGCGCCTGGGTCTCGCCACTGCAGGCACGTGGCGTGGACATCGCACCGCTGCAGTCGGCCAACTGCGGTTTCGACGTGGACTGGACGCCGTTCTTCGCCGAGCGCAATGCCGGCGCACCGTTGAAGCCGGTGGTCGCGCACTGGCTGGACCTGGCGGGACAACCGCAGTCGCTGCAGGGCGAATGCGTGGCCAGCGAGTACGGCATCGAAGGCAGCCTGATCTACGCGTTGGCCGCAGACCTGCGCGAGACCATCAACCGCGATGGCCACGCGATGCTGTGGCTGGACCTGGTGCCGGGCCGCGATGAAGCACGCCTGCTGGCCGACCTGTCACGCCCTCGCAAGGGTCGCAGCTTCGGCGAGCACCTGCGCCGCCAGGCCGGCCTGGATGCAGTGAAAGCCGCACTGGTGTTCGAGATGCTGGGCAAGGAAGCGGGCAACGATCTGCCTGCCGTGGCAGCTACGCTCAAGCGCCTGCCCCTGCGCCTGCTGCGCCCCCGGCCGATGGCCGAGGTGATCAGCACCGCCGGTGGCGTGCGCCTGGATGCACTGGATGATGGCCTGATGCTGCGGGCAGTGCCCGGCGTGTTCTGTGCCGGCGAGATGCTGGACTGGGAGGCGCCGACAGGTGGCTACCTGCTGACCGCGTGCTACGCCAGTGGCCTGCGTGCTGCGGAAGGCGTGATCGGGTGGCTGGCGGCGCGGTGACACCTGCGTTGTAGAGTCGAGATCCTATGTTCGTGGTCAAGCCTGCTGGAAGCAGGCTTGACCCACCTTCAGCATGGCCGGATCGAAGTCCCGGCCGCTTTTGAAGACACCCCAGGCGATCCTGGCCAGCTTTCTGGCCAGGATGTTGAAGACGGCGGTGCTGGGGTGACCGCGTTTTGACAGCTCGTCGTAGAGCGGTTGCCCCCGACGACACCGCTTGAGCCCCATTGCGGCCATGTAGAGCATCTGGCGCAGCACTGGCGCGCCCTGTTTGGACAGCCGACGCCGTCCCGTTCTTCCGCCAGACTCGTTGGGCCGGGGATCCAGGCCCGTGCAGGCGATCCACGCGTTGGCGTTGGCCAACGGCCAGCGCGTCATGTAGTAAATCAGGTGAGCGGCGACGGCAGGGCCGATACCAGGGATGGTCAACAGGCGCTTGTAGAGCGCGCCATGCTCTCCATCGCGACCCAAGCGCTGCAGTTCGCTTTCCAGCTCGGACAGCGTCCCAGCCAGAGCGCAGAACAGATCTGACAGCTCCCCGGGGGCACTTTTGCTTACCCCGAAGGATTGCTCCAGGCGCGCGCGTGTCTTTACCAGCGTCTGCCGCTTGCGCAGCAAATCGTGCATCTGTTGCTGCTCGTCGGTACGCGGTACGTATTCACGCAGGCGATCGTTCTCCTTCTTCACGTACCGGGCGATCGCTTCGGCGTCCATGGCGTCCGTCTTGCCACGCGAGCCCGTCGCCCGGCTGTAGTGCTTGATCAGACGTGGATTGATCACATAGACAACGTGGCCTGCCTGGCCAGCCATCCGAGCCAACAACTCGTAGTACCGCCCCGTCGCCTCCATGCCAATCCGGCATCGCTGGGGCAAGGTGTTGAGCCACTGGGCTATGCCGGCCCGGGTGTTAGCGATCCTGTCGCCGGCCTTGCGGTCGGCCACTGCCGGTACGAACTCCTTGGAGTCCACGTCCACGCCAATATCGAGAGAATCAGACATTTGTACGGCTCCCAGCTATCTTTAAGGGGCTGGGGTGGTACCGCACCGACGTTAGCTTGCCTACATCGACGATCCCCTTTGGGGGCCGTACGATCCTTTATCGACGTTCGTGTGCGGGATGGGGATCGCTCGACTCGTCTGTCGGCTAGTATCCGCAGATGCATGCTTGACGGTCCCTCCACCCTGGCTCCTACATACCGCGTAGGAGCCGGGAGGAACATACAAGCCATGCTCGACTGCTTTTGATTCAGGCGATAGAGCAGTCGAGCATGGCTCGACTCTACAAAAACCATCGAGCAAGCTCGACGCTACATCACCACGGCCGGCGCATGCTCACCGAGGCCAGCGCCACGCCGCTGGGATGCGGATAGGTCTCTTCGCGCACGCTGACAAAGCCCTGCCGTTGATAGAACGGCACGGCGTTGAGCGAGGCCGACAGCACTACCTCACGATCACGATCGGCCATCGCCAGCAGGCGCTGCATCAGCGCCTGGCCGATGCCCTTGCCGCCGCGATCCGGATCGACGAACAACGCATCAACCTCGTTGGCATCGGTATCAAACACGCCGAACCCGAGCAGGACACCCTGCCCGTCCTCGGCCACCACGCAACCACCCTGCCCCAGCAGCCTCGCGTACTGCAGCGGCGGTGGCGAGGCCGACCACGGCGCGATGACCTCCGGCGGGTAGTGGCTGCAGCAGGTCTCGCGCACGCAGCGCGTACGCAGGGCCCACAGCCTGGCCACATCATCCATGGTGCCGGTCCTGAACTGCATGACGCCTCCTTGTAGAGCCGAGCCCATGCTCGGCTGTTCTTCGTTCCAACATCGCGATGTCTGATTGAAAGGCAGTCGAGCAAGACTCGACTCTACAGAATCGTTAATCTCGACGCCTGATCGAAAGGCAATCGAGCATGGCTCGACGCTACAGCAACGGTTACCGCGACTTGCTGGCGCGCAGCGCCTGGATCTTCGGCGGCGGCTGGAACGAGTCGCTGCGTGCATCGGCCCAGAACGCATGGAACACCGCATGGTCGGGCACCTTGTGCAGCAGTTCGCCTGGTTCCAGGTAGCGGTACAGCGAGGCCAGCGAACGGATTTCCACCGGTGAGACGCGGCGCAGGATGTGCTCCGGCCCCAGCTCGGCAGGATCGTTCAGGCCCGCCGCACACAGCAGCTCCTTCAGGGCGTGCAGCGTGTGCTCGTGGTAACTGTACACACGGGTGGCCTTGTCCGGTGCATCCAGATGCTTCCAGCGTGCAGGGTCCTGGGTCGCGATGCCGGTCGGGCACTTGTCGGTATGGCAGCTCAGTGATTGGATGCAGCCCAGCGCGAACATGAAGCCTCGGCCGGCATTGCACCAGTCAGCCCCCAGCGCGATGGTCCGCGCGATGTCGAACGCGCTGGTGATCTTGCCGGCCGCACCGATGCGGATGCGATCGCGCAGATCCAGGCCGACCAGGGTGTTGTGCACCAACAGCAGCGCTTCGTGCATCGGCACGCCGACATGGTCGACGAACTCCGCCGGTGCCGCACCCGTGCCACCCTCGGCGCCGTCGACCACGATGAAGTCCGGCAGCAGCCCGGTTTCCTGCATCGCCTTGGCAATGCCGAACCACTCCCACGGGTGGCCGATGGCCAGCTTGAAACCGACCGGCTTGCCACCGGACAGTTCGCGCAGGCGCGCAACGAACTGCAACAGCTCGACCGGCGTCGAGAACGCTGAGTGGCGCGACGGCGACACGCAGTCCACACCCATCGGCACGCCACGCGTCACCGAGATCTCGGCGGTCACCTTTGGCGCCGGCAGCACACCACCGTGGCCGGGCTTGGCGCCCTGCGACAACTTGATCTCGATCATCTTGACCTGATCATGGGTGGCATTGGCAACGAAGCGTTCCTCGCTGAAACCGCCCTTCTCGTCACGGCAACCGAAGTAGCCCGAGCCGATCTCCCACACCAGGTCGCCGCCCATCTCGCGGTGGTAGGGCGAGATCGAACCTTCGCCGGTGTCGTGATAGAAGCCACCGCGGCGTGCGCCTTCGTTCAGCGCGCGGATGGCATTGGCCGACAGCGAACCGAAGCTCATCGCCGAGATGTTGAACACGCTGGCCGAATAAGGCTTGGCACAGTTCGGGCCGATCAACACACGGAAGTCATGCTTGGCGATGGCAGTCGGTGCCAGCGAATGGTTGATCCACTCGTAATCCACCGCATAGGTGCTGCGCAGGGTGCCGAACGGCACCGTGTCCATCTCGTTCTTGGCGCGCTGGTAGATCAGTGCACGCTGCTGGCGCGAGAACGGCACGTCTTCCAGGTCGCTCTGCACGAAGTACTGGCGGATCTCCGGGCCGATCGATTCCAGCCCGTAGCGGAAGTGCGCCATCACCGGATAGTTGCGGCGCAGCGTGCTGCGCTTCTGCAGCAGGTCCCAGGTCCCCAGCGCCACCATCGCGGCAGTCAGGCCGACGCCCCAATACCAGGCCGGCCAGATCGTGGCCAGCCACAGGCATATCGGGAACATCAGGATGGCGAGCAGGTAGACGATATACCGGTGCATGGCTTTCCTCGGTTGCAACTGCCCCCGAGTCTACCGCGCCGCCCGCTGCCAAGGCTTACAAGCGATCGTCAACCACGTTGCGCGGCCAGGCCGATTTCACGTCGTAGACCAGGCCTCCCGGCGCCAGCAGCCCCCGGATTGCGGATTCATCCATCGCCTTGAAACGGGCGTGGGCCACTGCCAGCACCACCGCGTCATAGCACCCCGCCCCGGGATCGGCCAGCCAATCCAGGCCCTCGCCGGTCAGCGCCGCCGGGCCGACCCAGGGGTCGCTGACCTCCACCTGCGCACCGGCATCACGCAGGCGTTGCGCCAGTTCCAGCGCGCGGCTGTTGCGCAGGTCCGGGCAATCCTCCTTGAAGGTCACGCCCAGCACCAGGATGCGTGCGTCCGCCGGCGCACAGCCACGCTCGGCCAGCATCGCCAGCACCCGCGCCGCCACGTGCTCGCCGACGCGGTTGTTGACCTGTCGTGCGGTGTGGATCAGGTCCGGGTGATAGCCCACGCTCTCGGACTTGTGCAGCAGATAGTACGGGTCCACGCCGATGCAATGGCCGCCGACCAGCCCCGGCCGGAACGGCAGGAAATTCCACTTGCTGCCGGCGGCGTCCAGTACGTCCTGGGTATCGATGCCCAGCCTGTCGAAGATCAGGGCCAGCTCGTTGACCAGCGCAATGTTGACGTCGCGCTGGATGTTCTCGACCACCTTGGCCGCTTCGGCCACCCGCATCGACGGTGCCGGGAAGGTACCGGCGGCGATGATGCGCTGGTACAGACCATCAATCACCGCAGCAACTTCCGGTGTCGAGCCGGAAGTGATCTTGCGGATGTCGGCCAGGCGCCGCTGGCGGTCGCCGGGGCTGACCCGTTCCGGGCTGTAGCCGCAATAGAAGTCTTCGTTGAAGCGCAGGCCCGAACCCTGCTCCAGCAGCGGCACGCACACTTCCTCGGTGGTACCGGGGTAGACCGTGGACTCGTAGATCACCAGGTCGCCGGCGCGAAGATGACTGGCAATCAGCCGTGTCGCCGAACGCAGGGGCTCCAGGTCGGGCTGCTCGTAAGCATCGATCGGGGTCGGCACGGTGACGATGTAGACGTTGCAGGCATCGAGCAGTGCCGGATCGCTGCCGTACTGCAGCAGCTGCGCACTGGCCAGCTCGTCGGATTCCATTTCCAGCGTGTGGTCCTGGCCGTTGCGCAGCTCGGCGATGCGACCGGCATCGATATCGAAACCCAACGTCGGCCACTGCCGGCCAAACGCCACCGCCAACGGCAGGCCGACGTAGCCCAGGCCGATCACCGCAAACCGGGGTGCGCTGGCCGCCGCTACCGGCGCACTCATCGGCACATCCCGCGCAACGGATGCGATCGCACATACGCTGCCATGGCCTCGGCCAACACACTCATCTGCTGCACCACTCCGGAAAACCTGCGCCAGAAAGGCTACAGCCTACCGGCCCCGGCGCCCTGCCGCCAAGGCGGGCTCAGGACCCCAACGCCACCGCGGCCGGTTCCAGTTCGCCGTCGGCGCCGGTCCAGGCCTGCAGCAGGCGCTCGAATCCACCGCTGCCAAGCAGGAAGCCGGGCCACGCGGCGTCGACGATCTGTGCCAGCAGCTCCGGTTCGATCCGCCGCGTGCCCATCGACCAGCGCGGAAATGCGCGCTGCACCACGGGGGCACGGCACAACACTTTCAGCTGCCCGTGGCTGCGCGCATTGAGGATGCGCTGGAACACCGAATCGATGCCGTCCTCCGGGCCCTCGAGATACTGCAGGAAGCGCGCTCCGTCGAACATCAGCACACCGGTGACACCGGCCACACGATTGAATGCCGTGGCGTCGGCCAGCAGGCGGTCAAGATCGGTTGTCTGCAGATCGGCGCGGGCCTCACTGGCATAGGCAATCGCGTGCAGCGACATCAGGTGGCTCCCCCCTGGGAACGATGGCAGGGACTATGACATGAATGCGATCGACAGTTAAGCACGCCGCGGCCATGATGCAATCCGGTTGCGGAACCGCAGGTGGGCTACAATCGGCGCCGCGCTGCAGGCCCGGATGGCGAAACTGGTAGACGCATCGGACTTAAAATCCGCCGGGGGCAACCCCATGCCGGTTCGATTCCGGCTCCGGGCACCAGCGCATGTTTTGGGGAGCCTACGTGTTCGCTACGATTCACCCCGAATCGGCACGCAATCAGGCACTTAGGTTGATCGAGTTCTTCGCGATCACCACGATTCGCCCGGACTTGCCCGGCCACTCTCCCCAAATTTTCCCCATATGATGCAGCCATGGCCAGCATCCAACGATCAGGGAACAAGTGGCACGTGCTGGTGTGTATCGTCGGCGTTCGTGACTCCACTACAAAGCACACGAAGCAGGAAGCTGCCAAGTGGGCTTTAGAACGAGAGGCCGAGCTGCGAGGTGGGAAGCTTCCGGACAAATCTCTGCGCGAAGCCATGCGCCACTAAGTCAAGGAGAAAGCGCCCAAGAGAACTGGCGAGCGATGGGAGTCGGTCCGCATCGCGACTTGGGAGATCTCTGCCGCTCTTGGACCGGCGCATCGCGGTAGTCGACAGTTCGGACATCATCGCTTGGCGAGATACCAGGCTTAGGCAGGTCAAGCCGGGGACGGTTGCTCGTGAAATGAACCTGATGCGGCCTGTGTTCGAGACTACGCCCCGGGAATGGAAGTGGATCAAGTAAAGCGCCATGTCGGACGTTCGCTGGCCACAGCAGCAGAAAGGCCGGTCACGACGCGTATCTCCAGCTTAGCAAGAACGGCGACGCGAGAGACGTACCGCTTAGTCGGCGGGCCTGCGAGGCTCTGAAGACACTACCCCTCGGCTTCGGGCCCATCTCCAGATCACGTCAGGCGTTCGTGATGCGCTCTGGCGGAAGGTCCGCGACTCAGCGGGCGATCGGGAAGTGCATTTCCACGACAGCCGTGCAGAGGCTATCTGGAGGCTATCGAAGAAGCTCGACATCCTGCAGCTGGCCAGAATCACCGAACATCGAGACCTCAAGTCTTTGATGCTCTACTACCACGAGCCAGCTTCTGAGATCGCCCGCAGTTGGGGGGATGACCACATCCCATCCGGCCTCCCAGGTGCAGGCAAACAACCAGACACGCAGCTAGACCGTTACGGGTGCGCGGAAATGGAGGTGGCAAGACGGTGTCACCAGGGAAAATCTGTCTAGCTCGATTGGGTTCCTAACCAATGCAGGGAGATTGCCGCTCACCTCTGACAGGACCACCAAGGGAACGACAAGCCGATAACGCCGATCCCGGGAGTTAGGCCCCCAACGGCAAACCGGGCAAACACCAGTTGTAGATGTCACTTGAGCCAACAACTGCAACAAATTGCAAAAAAAACGATGCCCACAACTTCCACTCCCCATTGCGGATACAAAGCGAGGACTGCCAAGACCAGCGTTGCATCGCACAAAGGGCGAGGCACAAAAAATTCTTGCCAAGCACAGCCCCTTCCTCTCCATCCCCATCTCCATCTCCATCTCCATCTCCATCTCCAGATCGAAACCCGGAACACCTAAGAAAACACTTGACTCCAAGCCCCCCCATGTTTACCTCCAATCCAAGCCAACCCTTCGCTAGATTGATAAATCAGCCCTTGGGTAGCATTGCGCAAGAATGAGACGGAGCAAGGAGTCGTCGGAAGCCCCGACACCCAGGCGCAGGGAATTGCGCCAACACAGGAGAGTGAAGCAATGCATACGTTGACGAATGAACAGGTTCTAAGCGTTTCCGGCGGAATGGGAAGTACGACAAAGACGATTATCGCAGGGACGTTCGTGGCGTCCCCGGTAGTAGGCGCAATGCTTCTGCTCGGTTACTACGCAAACAATCAATGCTAATCATCCAGTGACCCCACATCAAAAGGACGTGCCCATGAACAATGAAGTTATCGAACTCGACATGAATGAAGTCGAGCAAGTTTCCGGCGGCAACCCGCTGGTAGTAGCCGGCACCGTTGGCGCAGTATTGGCCTTTGCCTATCAGGTAGGGAAAGATATGGCGGCGCGTGACGCTCTCCAGTGCCCTGCTCGCTAATTTGGCTTAACCAGTAGTACTTTGCAAAAAAAACGTCAGCGCCTTTTCGAGGGCGCTGACGCTATGAGGCGTAAGCACACCACTGGAGACACCATGAAAGAGGCCCCTCTCTCTGCAGGATCAAGTGCGCATCGCGAGATAGCGATATTGAGTGTTTTTGCGCTGATCATTTTGGGCTTATCCGTCAGCGCCACTTTCTTTATCGGTGCTTTCCTTTGCGTAGCTTTCATTGGCCTAAAGGATCGCAAAGCTATCACCATTTATGCGGCACTTTGCTTGGGATTTTTGGCACTGGTCGGCGCGTACCATGTCGGGAAAGATATGGCGAAGAGAGATGCAGCAACCTCATCATCGGAAATGTGTCCTGCAAAAGCGCAATCATCCTGATATAAATTGCAGGACCCTCCAGCACAAGGGAGTAGCGATCACACGCGCCGCGATGGATAGATGATCAGGTGCGAGGCATCGTTCATTCCGAGTTATAACGGTGACGCCTGCGGCAGTCACGCCTCACTCGCAAAACCGAAATAAAGACGGAGCACGCATGGACGCCATTGTGCAATCCGAAGCTGCGGAGTGCGGCCTTGCTTGCTTGGCCATGGTCGCCTCCCACCATGGCAATCGCATAGGTCTACGTGAGCTTCGCCGGCAGCATTCGCTATCTCTCAAAGGCGCAACGCTTTCGCAGCTGATGGACATCGCCGCGAAGATGGGTTTCATGTGCCGTCCACTGCGATTGGATTTGGAGCATTTGGCAGAACTGAAGCTCCCGTGCATTCTGCATTGGGACCTCAATCACTTCGTTGTGCTCACGCGCGTCCACAAGCGCCACGTTACGGTCCTTGATCCGGCACTTGGAAAACGCGTTCTGGCCTTGGCTGATTTTTCGCAGCACTTCACGGGAATTGCTTTGGAGCTCAGCCCTGGTGCTGATATGCGTCCATCTGCGCCGCCACCCGCGATCGCAATCTCACAATTGACCGGCAGAGTCAGTGGTCTATGGCGTGCACTTGGACTCATTCTTCTTCTATCGCTGGCGTTGCAGGTCTTTGTGCTGCTGGCCCCATTCTTCATGCAGTGGGTCGTCGATCAGGTGTTGATCGCGGCCGATCGTGATCTGCTGACGGTCCTCGGCATCGGGTTTGGGTTTGCACTGCTACTGCAGATCGGTATTGGAGTGGTGCGGGGGTGGGCTGTCATCCATCTCTCCAATCGGCTCGGCCTGCAATGGACAGGAAACGTGTTTAGCCATCTGATTCGGCTCCCAGTTGATTTTTACGAGAAGCGTCACCTGGGTGATATCACCTCACGCATGGGCAGCGTGCAGGCCATCCAACGAACCCTTACGACAAGCTTTGTGGAAGCATTGATTGATGGCGTCATGGCAATCGTTACGCTTGGCATGATGCTACTTTACAGCTGGAAGCTTGCCTTGGTGACGCTGCTCGCCGTCGGCCTCTACCTGTCTGCACGCGCCTTGGCATTTCGCGCGTTTCGCAACGGTACTGAGCGGCAACTGATCGCATCGGCCCATCAGCAAAGTCATCTAATGGAGTCAATTCGCGGTGTGCAGTCCATCAAGATTGCAGGCAGAGAAACGCTACGTAGCTCGGGCTACTACAACCTGATGAATGAAACGATCAATCGCGATGTTTGGCTCGCGCGATTTGGGCTGGCGTTCAACAGCACCAGTCAGCTCATTTTTGGCATGGAGCGTATCGCGGTCGTCTGGATCGGCGCAGTCTTGGCGATGCAGAACATTTTCTCTGTTGGCATGCTCATCGCCTACCTTGCCTATAAGGACCAGTTTGCTCAAAGGATTGGCGGTCTGATCGACAAATGGATGGAATTCCGAATGCTGCGACTGCATGGAGAGCGCTTGTCTGACATTGTACTGACCGAGCCTGAAGCTACCGGAGAGCGGTCTTGCGGACAGGACTTGCCTGCGGAGCTACGCATAGAGGTGGAAGGCCTGGGCTTTCGATACGCATCGGGAGAGCCCTGGGTACTCCGCAATTGCAACCTGACGATCGGCCCCGGAGAGTCGGTGGCGATTATTGGAGCATCTGGGTGCGGGAAGACCACACTACTGAAGCTGTTGCTTGGGCTGCTAACGCCAACCGAAGGGCAGATCCGGATAGGAGGTATTCCCATGCATAAAATAGGAATGGAGCACTATCGTCGCGTCATTGGGGCCGTAATGCAGGACGATCAACTCTTTGCAGGAAGCATCAGCGATAACATCAGCTTTGAGAACGAAAACGTAGACGAAGATCGCATCATGGAAGCTGCCAGACTCGCAGCGGTTCATGACGACATAGCAGCAATGCCTATGGGATACAACAGCTTGATTGCTGATATGGGCACCTCCTTGTCTGGTGGACAGAAGCAACGGGTGATCCTGGCGCGAGCCTTGTACCGGAAACCCCAGCTATTGTTCTTGGACGAGGCCACCAGCCACCTTGACGTGGAGCGCGAACGCCTGGTCAACGATGCGGTGCGTCAGCTCGACCTGACGCGCGTCATCATCGCGCATCGTCCGGAGACGATTGCCAGCGCCGATCGAGTGCTGGTCATGCATGCCGGCGCTATTGTTCGCGAACTGTGCTCTTCGACAAGCCGAGAGTGCGAACAGTCAGTGACCACTGAAGTGCTTGCATGAACGGGCTGTTTCGCCGGGAAGTCCTTGAAGCGAAGCGAGGAAATTGGCTTGGAAGCATCTCACTTGCTCAGCCCATAAGGTTGTGGGTGCTCGCAGCCTTGGCGGCCACCTCTGCTGCCGTCGTGCTGGGCTTCTTCACCTTTGGAGAGTACACCCGACGTTCCAGGGTGGAAGGTGAGCTGATTCCGGATCTCGGCTTATCCACCGTGGTAGCACCTTCTGCAGGTGTTGTCGCCACTCTGCATGCAGAAGAAGGCGACCACGTCCAACAGCAGGCCGCACTGCTCTTGATCAACGTGCCGCGAGTCACTGCAGCTGGCGACGATGCACTTAAGGTCATGCGTGATGGGCAAGAAACTCGGGCCGTGAGCCTGGGCACGCTTCAGGACGCGCAGGATAGACAATTGCAGGTTCAGCAGCGTGGTATTGAGCAGCAACGCGACGCATTGCGTAGCGAGTTAAAGCAAATCGAAGGCGAAATCCACACTCGTGGGGAGCAGGTGCGCATTGGCCAGGAAACCGTTCAGCGCTTCCGCCAAGTCGTCGATCAACGTTATGTCAGCCTGATACAACTTGGTCAGCAGGAGCAATCGATGCTGGACATGCTCAATGCACAGCAGTCTCTACAGCGTCAAGCAACGTCGATGCGCCGGACGCTAGCTCAACTGGACCAGTCGCTTGCGGAACTCCCCGAGCAGCGGCGTGCTGCCCGGGCTACAAGCGAACGTGACTTGGCGACGCTCAACCAGGAGTCCGTTCAGGCCGAGGCCAGCGGCGAGTTGCTGCTGCGTGCTCCGGTCTCTGGTCTCGTTGCCAGTAGGTTGGTAGAAGCGGGACAGGCGGTGCAAGTCGGCCAGCCGATTCTTAGTCTGCTGCCTGAAGGATCACAGTTGCGCGCACAATTGTTGGTCCCGAGCGCCGCAATTGGATTCGTCAAGCCCGGCGATCGCGTGCTCTTGCGTTACTTGGCCTATCCATATCAGAAATTTGGTAGTCACGAAGGTACGGTCATTCGTGTTTCTCGAAGTGCAATTGCAGCTGCCAGTTCCAAAGGGGAAGGGGGAGAACCCGTCTACCGGGTGCTTGTTTCCTTGGATAAGCAAAGTGTTCTGGCGTATGGGACACCAGAAGCGCTGCGTCCGGGAATGCGCTTGGAGGCGGACATTATGGGAGAGCGCAGGCGACTGTACGAATGGGTCCTAGAGCCACTTTACTCGGTGGTAGGAAAAGTTGGCGGTTAGGCTCCCTGACTTCGAAGCGTGATCCATTGGCCATGTAGGTAGGCAGCGGTGATCTGGGCGGGATAGCGTATGGATGCCATCTGGCCGCAGCGTCCGTTGCGGCGGAGTGAGGGGCTACCCTCACCCGAACCCCAGCGGCACCTCGGTCAGGTCCACGATGAAGATCGTGGCATTCTGCTGCCCCATTTGTCGCGCCGACCACCGGGAACATGTTGGAGATCATGGTCTGCTGAACCGTCTGCAGCCGGGAAATGAAGATCCGGTTGTCGCTCGTCATGTGGAAGTCTCCCGCTCGCCGCTCGTTCGGCGGCGTGGCGCGCAGCAGGTCTCCGACCTCCATCGTGGGCGGCACCACGTCCAGCGTAAGGCTATTCCCACTGGCGACACTGATCCGGCCGGAGTTCCGGCGGCCGGCGCGGTTGGCGTCGGCCACCTGGATCACGTCGCCCGGCATGCAGTTCAGGGCATCCAGCCCGACCTCGAACGTGACTATCTCCGTCTCCAGGTTCTCGCTGTAGAGGATATGGTTGCCTATCCGGCGCGCAATCAGGTTTGGGATCTTCGCCGCTGCCGACGGAGCCAAGATCAACCAAGCCCGTGCATCGGCACAGATGATGGCGCAGGAATGGCCAGAGGTCGCACATTCCGTGGCGCCTGGAGACTCGTTCGAACAGACCATCCAGGAAATGGCCGAGGTACTGCAGTGGCTTGAGTACCCGTCGCACCCGCGCAAGCCCGGCGCAGCTTCCAGCATCTTGAGCTCGGCTGAGGAGGCGCCATGATCGAACCTACTGTTCCGGGCCCGTCAATTACAGTCCTGGCCGCGATGATCGAGGGCGAGCGCTGGCTCAGTGCAGATTCCTGTGCAGTCCTATTGGGCCTGACGACGCCGGAGGCAAGGCCCAATGGGCGGGGCTTCCTCGAAAGGTTGGCTTGCCGCCCCAGCTTCCCTGCCCCACTCCAGATCGGAAACGAGAAAAGTGGAAGAGGTCCGAGGTCCTACGTTGGGCCGATGACGAGAAGAGGAGTGGCGGCTAGACTGGCGTCGCCAGCACGTTGCCCCCTGAATCAGATCGCCCGCGAGTAACGCGGTTGCTCATGTGCTGCACGCAGATACGGGTCAAAGCACATCGCCAGCAACCGCAGCAGCGGTCGCCCGGGTTCGCTGGCACGCACCACGCCATCGCGGTATTCGGCCAGGCCGTCTTCCTGCAGCCGCTGTACCGAACGCAGGTCCTCGGCAAAGTACTGCTCGAAATCCACGCCGTGACGCTGCCCCAGCAGCACGCCATCCACCTCGCCCTGGCACATCAGCTGCTGGATCAGTTCCGCGCGCAACTGGTCGTCGGCACTCAACGCCACGCCGCGCCAGACCGGCAACTGACCCTGGTCCACCGCGTCCTCCCACGACGGCAGGTCGCGCGGATTCTGGCTGTAGGTGGCACCGATGTGGCTGATCGCACTCACGCCCAGGCCGAGCAGATCGGTATCGGCGTGGGTGGTATAGCCCATGAAGTTGCGATGCAGCTGGCCGGCGCGTTGTGCGCGCGACAGATCCTCTTCCGGCAACGCAAAGTGATCCATGCCGATGTACTGGTAGCCCGCCGCGGAGAGCTTCTCCACCGCCAGGCCCAGCAGCGCCAGCTTGTCTTCCGGTGACGGCAAGCGGCTTTCGTCGATCTGCTTCTGCGCGCGGAACAGATGCGGCAGATGCGCGTAGCCGTAGACCGCCAGACGGTCCGGGCGCAGCGCCAGCACCAGCTCGAGGGTGCGACCGAAGCCTTCCAGGCTCTGTCCCGGCAACCCATAGATCAGATCGACGTTGACCGAACGCATGCCGCTGTCGCGGCAGGCGCGCAGGATGTCCAGCGTCTGCTGCACGCCCTGCACGCGGTTGATCGATTCCTGCACCTGCGGATCGAAATCCTGCACGCCCAGGCTGGCCCGGTTGAACCCCAGCCGCGCCAGCATGGCGACGTCGCGGGTGTCGATGAAGCGCGGATCGAGTTCGATCGAGAAATCGCGCTGCGGCGAATCACTGAAATCGAAGCGCCGGCGCAATCCTTCCACCAGCGTGGTCATCGCTTCGGCATCGAGGAAGTTCGGCGTACCACCGCCCAGGTGCAGCTGGATCACCTCACGGCCGTCATCGAACTGCGGCGCCAGCAGGTCGGCCTCGGCCAGCACGCGTGAGACGTAGCTGTGGCCACGACCGCGATCACGGGTGATCACCCGGTTGCAGCCGCAGTAGAAGCAGGGGCTGGAACAGAACGGCACATGCACGTACAACGACAGCGCGCGGGCCAGCTGGTTGCTGTCGGCGATCGCCTGGCGCAGCGCCGGCGCGTCGAAGCCATCATGGAAATGCGGCGCGGTCGGGTACGAGGTGTAGCGCGGGCCCGGCCGGTCGTGCCGGCGCAGAAGATCGGGGTCGAAGGTCCAGGCCAGGCCACCGGCGGCGGGAGAGAACGTGTCCATGCCGCCAGCATCGCGCCGGGCGGCCCGCGCCGCCTTGACCCAGATCAATCCTTGCCGGGGATCCCCAGCACCGGCAGGCCGACCTGCGGCCAGCGCAGCATCTGGTAGCGCTTCCAGAAGGTGTCACCGATGCGCGCGGCCACGTCGTTGGCCAGCTCCTGCATCGGCGGGTTGTTGCATTCGGCGGTGGTGATCCGGAACAGCACCAGCCAGCGGTCGAACAGGTCCTTGTCCAGCTCGATGGCCATGTGCTTGGACATCGGCGAGCCCTTGAACCGGCGGGTGCCGCGCAGCATCGCCGACCAGAAGTCGACCAGCTGCGCCAGGTGCTCGGGCCAATCGTGGACGTGCGCGCCGAACACCGGCCCCAGCCGCTCTTCCTCGCGCACGCGCGCATAGAAGTCGTGAACCAGGCGGGTCACTTCCTGCTCGGTGCACAACTCGGGCGAGGCGACGGGGAGGACAGGCGGCGGTGTTGCGTTCATCGGGGTACCCAAAGCGTGCCGGCAGTGTGCCGCAGCCGGCCATCACCACCGTTGATCCAGATCAATGTCGGCGCAGTCCGCTGCGCCTAGGCTGGCACGCTTGCAGGAAGCATGCCCTGCGGATGCGGCGCCGACCCTGGCGAAGTATACGCGCCGCCCACTTTTCGATCCGGGACAGCATGAACAGACCTTATCCCAACCGCCGCCAGCGGCTGATCCAGCAGTGGGGCGCCATCCTCTGGCCCAGCTTCATCGCCGCCGGCGTGGCCAGCGTGGTGTTCTTCGCCTTCGTCGATCCATTGCGCCTGCAGGCCATCAGTTTCCCGGGCACCGCAATCAGCCGCGAACTGGGTTACACGGCGGGATTCTTCATGTTCTGGTCGGTGACGGCACTGTCCAGCGCGGTCACCTGGTACCTGCAGCGGCCCATGCCGAGCGATGACGACGACGAGCTGCCGCTGGGATGAGCACGTCATGTACCCGGACTCCCCGTCCCTGGCACTGGCGCGGCACGCTCAGCGCCGCCCTGCTGGCGCTGTTCTACGCACTGCCGTGGCTGCGCTGGGAGGGCCGCCAGGCGCTGCTGCTGGACATCAACGCGCGGCGATTCGACCTGTTCGGCTGGACCCTGTGGCCCGGCGACGTCGGCGTACTGATCGGCCTGCTGGCGGTACTGGCCGTCGGCCTGGCGCTGCTTACCCACCTCGCCGGACGCATCTGGTGCGGCCATGCCTGCCCGCAGACGCTGTGGCGGCGCGCCTTCGACTGGATCGCCCGCAGCGCGGCCCGCATGCTGCCGGCACCTGCTGTACGCCCGGTCACCCAGCTTGCCTGGGGACTGCTGTCAGTGTGGACCGGCATTACCTTCGTCGGCCTGTTCAGCCCGATCACCGGCTTGCTGGCCGCCGCGCCAAACGCTGGCTGGAGCGGCTGGGAAACGTTCTGGGTACTGTTCTATGCCGCTGCCACCTGGGGAAACGCCGGTTTCCTGCGCGAGCAGGTCTGCCGTTCGTTGTGCCCGTTCGCACGCATGCAGCCGCTGCTGACCGATCCGCATACGCCACGCATGCTGTACGACGCTCGCCGCGGCGAGCCGCGAGGGCCGCGTCCCTCCGGCCTCGGCGGCGTGCTGGGACGGGGGCGTGGCCTGCTCGACCCGACCACCGCGCAGGATTACGTGTTCCGGGCCGCGCATCCGCTGCTGGCCGGACCGATGCCGACCTTCAGTGCCGATCGTCTCGGTGACTGCACGGACTGCGCCGCCTGTGTCAGCGCCTGTCCGATGCAACTGGACATCCGCCAGGGGCCGCAGGCCGATTGCCTGGCCTGCGGCGCCTGCCTGGAAGCCTGCGCAGGGCAACAGCACCGGGCCGGTTTCGGTCCGGGGCTGGTGCGCTACTGCAGTCCGCAGGCAATGGCCGGACAACCGAAGCGCCTGTGGCGACCCCGGACGTTGGCGCTGCTGTCCTTGTTGCTAGCGCTGCTTGCCTGCGGCGCCTGGCGCCTGCTCTGAATCAACGCGACCCGCTGGCGTGCGGCGGCACAAGCTGCGCACGCCGGACGATGCCCAGCTGTTCGATGATCAGCGCCATTTCGTTGGTGACTTCGGTACGCTCGGTCCCCTGCGGGACCAGACGGTCCAGCACCTGCTGGTAGGTATCCCAGAACGCCGGACCGCATCCGTGTTTGTGGTAACTGGCTTCCAGTTCGCGGCGTACCCGTTCAGCCAAGCCATGCATGCCGTATTCCATACGACCTCCGTTGGACTTGTTCTGCATTGTTGACGGTCTACCGACTCACTTGCGTGCTACTGAAAGACTCCCAGGCTTCACGCTTGGTTGACTCCAATTAGTCATAGATTTCACGACAGGTCAATTACATGCGGCGACTTTAGCGATTGAAATTATTAATCGTTCACGAAACTACATACGGGACCCCGGGGCCCCCGGATGGGGTGAAGCCGACAGGCCGCGGGAACCATGGACCGATGACTCCAGTAGATGGCGCCGATTGTGACCCTCAGATCGATCGATCTTGCCTATTTCGCTAAGCATACTTAGCAAATTGCGCTTAGAGTGCTAAATGCGACAAAAGGCGGCGCAAGTCAGATGGATTCGCCCGCCGACGCTTCTGTCGTGGGGAACAGGTTCGGATAGCGCTGATGCAGGATGTACTGCCGCAGGGCCGGAATCGGGAAATCCTTCGGCCATTGCGACACTGCGGAACGGCTGATGCCAAAGAAGCGGGCCAGTTCGGCATCGGTCTGGAATCCCAGCCGGGTGCGCACCTGCCGCTTGCTCCAGAATTCGGTCACGGTCGGTCCTTCTGTTAACCAGACTGATTCTTGCGACAAGGCTTCTTCGCAATCCACGCGTTAAGCTGGCTTGCATAGATGAATACTCTCGGCCAACGACTCGCGGCAGCCATGAAGAAAGCCGGGCACCCACGCCCGGCCGATCTGGCACGCGCCGCCAAATCAACGACAGCAACCATCAGCAACTGGCTCAACGACCACGTGAGCGCCTCGCACGTGAAAGCCGAACAGCTGTTCCGCATCGCCGATGCGGCCAAGCTGGACGCACGCGAGCTGCTGTACGGGGTCAGCGGGCTCGGCGTCGGTGAGCCTGGCAGTGCCTACATCCCCAGCCAGGCCCATCTGGATGTCTGGCAGGACGCCTACGAGCTGGTCAGTCACCTGGTGGCCGAGAACGGGCTGGAGATCGACCATCGCCGCCATGCAGCGTTGGATCTGCTCGCGTTCGAACTGCTGATGGATGGCTTCAGCCGCAGCAAGGTCGCCCGCGTGCTGACGACCTCGATGACGTGAATGCACCGCCGCTGGTAGCATGGACCGCGATGGGGATGGGGCTCCCCCGATAACCGCCTGAGAAGGCTGATGGCTCCTGCCAGGACGAACCCGGTGTTCGTCGACGGCAGGTCGTGCCTGCCCTCGGCGTTCGCCATTGACCCTGCGAACCCGCATTCGAGGCACGCCATGCAAACACTGAACAATTATTTCCTGGTCTTCGTCGGAGGCGGCATCGGTGCCTGCCTGCGCCATGCCTGCAACCTGATCGGCGCGCGGGTGGCCGTCGGCAGTCCCTGGCCCTGGTCGACCTTCCTGATCAACGTCAGCGGCGCCCTGCTGATGGGCGTGGTGGTCGAGGTCTTCGCGATGCGCAATGGCGCCTCGCCGCAGCTGCGCCTGCTGCTGGCCACCGGCATCCTCGGCGGCTACACCACGTTTTCCACCTATGCGCTGGAGATCGGCCTGCTGCTGCAGCGTGGCCAGCATGGGCTGGCGGCACTGTATGCCGGCGGCTCGGTGGCACTGGGCCTGGCCGGCCTGTTCGGTGGGATGAAGCTGGCCCGGCTGGTGCTCGGCTGACGCTCAGGCCGCACTGGCACGGGCCTGTCCCCGCCATTCCCGCGGCGACTGCCCGGTGTGCGCCTTGAACGCGCGCGACAGCGCCGCTTCGCTGCCGTACCCCACATCGTCGGCAATCCGCTTCAGCGGTCTGCCTTGGCGCAGTGCCTGCTGCGCCAGCCCCACCCGCCAGCCCTGCAGGTACTGGCCCGGCGTGGTGCCCATCGCCTCGCGGAAGCTGGCGGCGAACACGCTGCGTGACATGCCGGCCACTTCGGCCAGGTCTTCCAGCGTCCACGCCTGCGCCGGCGCTTCATGCATCGCCACCAGCGCCAACCGCAGCCGCGGATGACCCAGCCCGGCGAACAGGCCGCCACGCATCTCGCCGCCTTCCATCAGCTGACGCAGCACCTGGATCATCACCACCTCGAACAGCCGGTTGACCATCGCCGCCCGCCCGCAACGCTGCTCGAACGCTTCTTCGAACAGCAGTTCCAGCGCCGCGTTGCCGCCATACAGATCGGCCAGCGGCAGGCAGATGAAATCAGGCAGCGCGGCGCTGATCGGATTGAGCCGACCGCCCTCGAAATGCAGGTTGGCGCAGGCCATGTCGGCGCCCTGCTGCGGGTCGGTGCTGAAGCGATGCGGCATCGGCCGCGGATACAGCAGCAGGCTCGGCACTTCGACCTGCACGGTCTGCTGCCCGTGGCTGACCTGCACCGGCCCGCGCCGCACCAGGTGCAGCTGACCCGCCTCGTCTTCTCCCTCCAGCGTGTTGATGCCGCACAGCGCACCGGCATGGAATACCGAGGCGGTCACCGCAAAACGTTCAAGCAGTATGGCGAGACGGTCGACCATGACGGGACTCCGGGTCAAGCGAGGCGAGCTCAATGCGACAGATCGTATCGGAATCGCCACCGAGATGGTCGACTGAACGCCGCCCTCTCCGCGCCCTCAAGCCTCCTGTGAATGGCGGATCACCACGAAGCCCTCCTCCTGCGCAGGTGCCACGAAGTGACGGGTGATCTGCTCGAAGGCTTCGTCGCTGGGCTGGAACGGGTGCTCACCGCGCGCGTTGCGGGCATGCAGCCGCGCCTTGCAGATGGCGTCGGCAACATCGAGAAAATGCAGCTGGTGGGCAACACCGGCCGACTCGAACAGTTCGCGGCCCCATGCACGGGCGGCCCGCGTATTGAACGGAACGTCGAGCACGACCGAAACGCCGGCCTGCAGGATCGCGCATACATGCCGCGTCAGCGCCCCGCGCAGCGCGGCCGCGCGCTGCAGGTAATCGGCAACGGAATGGATCTGGTCGGGATACAGCGCGGCCAGCCAGGCGTCCTCGCTGATCAGCACGTGACGTGGCTGCGCCGCCAGCTGCTGCGACAGGGTGGATTTGCCGGCACCGATCTTGCCGCACACCAGGTGCAGGATCGGCGCATTGTCGGTCGATGAAAGATGATGCATCTGCGTTCTCCTTGATGGATTCCAGTACCCGGGAGAGCGCCGCATGCAACCCGCCTTCCCGGGCGGGTTGCATGGCCGTGGCGACCGCGCGCTATCCCGCCTTCCCGTGGGGAATGCGGATAATCGACGCGGTGCTGTGCAGGACCATGCCGCCAGCGTAGAGCGCAGCCTGGCCGGCGGGCAATCCCCTGCGGCAGTGCAGCGCGCGCAAGGTTTTGCGGGGATCTATGCTCGGCGCCATTCCCGCATGGAATGACCACGATGCGACCCTTGCTTCGATGCGCCCTCGCCCTCGGCCTTCTGCTGCCTGCGGCATCGCTGCTGGCCGCGCCCCCCACGGCACCACGCATGCTCAGCGGCGAGCTGCAGGGCGCACCCTGGCGGCTGGACGTTCCGGCTGACTGGAACGGCGACCTGGTGATGCTGGCGCACGGCTACGAGCCGGTGGGCGTGCCACGCACTACGCCGATGACCGCCAATGACAGCACTGCAACGCTGCTGTCCGAAGGCTACGCCGTCGCGCAGAGTGCCTATGCGAGCCAGGGCTGGGCAGTGGCCGATGCGATCACCGACATGGAGCGCCTGCGCCAGCATGCGCTGGGCGAACTCAAGCGCGTGCGCCACACCTGGCTGCTCGGATTCTCGATGGGCGGCGCGGTGACACTCGCCAGCCTCGAACGCTTCCCGCAGCACTACACCGGTGGCGTCTCGCTGTGCGGTGCCAATCTCAGTGGCGAACAGATCGCCGCAGATCTGCTGACCACGCTGGTCGCCTTCGATTACTTTTTCCCCAACGCTGCAGGCCTGCCGGCCACCGGACTGGCTTCGCATGAAGCGGCCGTGCTGCCGCAGGGAGTGCTCTATCAGGGCATCGCCGACGCGCTGCAACGGAATCCCCAGCATGCCGACGTGCTCGCCAAGCGACTGCAGGTCGCTCCGGATGCACTGGCCGGGACAATCAGCCTGCACACGCTGGTCCTGCATGAACTGGCCACGCGCAGCGGCGGCATGCCGGCCGGCAACCTTGGTGTGGTGTACAGCGGATTCGGTGACGACGCCGCGTTCAATGCCGGCGTGCAGCGCATCGCTCCCGTGCCTGCGGCACAGGCCGATGTCCGCGCGAAGCTGGCACTGAGCGGCGCGTTGAAGCGACCGCTGGTGGTCCATTTCAACAACAACGATCCCACCATCGTGCCGCACATGCAGGCGGTGTATCCGCAGATGGCCGCACAGGCCGGCGCGCGACCATTGCCGCGCGTGCTGCCGCCGGTGGGCGAAGGGCATTGTGGCTTCTCTGAAGCACAGGTTGTCGACGCCTTGAAGGCAATCCAGCGTTGAGCTCAACGTGTCGCAGCGCATCAGGGGCGCGCCATAAGGACTGCTATGGTGGCCGGGCCCATTGACGGGCACACAAAGGACTGACGTGATGATCAAGACGACCTTGAAGACCGTGATGTTCCTTGGCATGGCCGTGACCGGGCTGGCCTTCGCCGCAGGCCCCTGTGAATTCTGCAGCCAGCAGTACGAGTATTGTCTGCGCGCAACTTCAGGCCCACTGGCCAAGACACCCGCAGAATGCCTGGCCCAGTACAAGATGTGCCGCGAAATGGATTGCCAGTCCTCCTGACCGGCATCCGGCCGGCTCCTGCGGGAGCCGGCTCAGCCGGCCACGCTGCCAAACGCTTACGATGCAGGGACCCGCGCAGCATCTGCCGCCGCCCCTCCCTGCTGACACAACGCATACGATGGCCTTCTTCGAACGACTGAGCGACACCCGCTACCTGCCGACCGAACACACGGGCGGCGCCTGGAACATCCGCGAACAACACATCGCACCTGCGATCGGGCTGCTGGCGCACCACCTGGAACGCGACGCCGCAGCGCGTGGGCACGGTTTTCTGATCGCGCGCCTGTCCTACGACATCCTCGGCACCATTCCGATCGAAGCGATGGAGGCCCACGTACAGGTGCTGCGCGGTGGTCGCACCATCGAACTGGTCGAAGCCACGCTGCGCCATGACGATCGCCCGGCGCTGCGCGTGCGTGCATGGCTGATGCGCCCGAACGATACGCAGGCCATCGCCGGCACGCCGATCA
Source organism: Stenotrophomonas sp. 86428_Sma (assembly GCF_056481585.1). NCBI lineage: Bacteria > Pseudomonadati > Pseudomonadota > Gammaproteobacteria > Lysobacterales > Lysobacteraceae > Stenotrophomonas > Stenotrophomonas sp. 86428_Sma. The sequence continues at coordinate 1,734,219 of NZ_CM151156.1, read as the reverse complement.
CCGGCATTGCTCCGCCGGAATCAATGCCCGCGTGGGACCCAGGTACGGTCTGGCCAGGTGGTTTCATCAAGAGCGTGGAGATCCGCCGACATGATCAGGGGACCGGCCGTGCCACCTACTGGGCGCGCGCGAAGCACGGGCTGCTGGACGGCGAGCCGGTCAGTCCGCTGGCCCGTGCCGCCACCCTGTTCGATCTGTCCAATGGCATGGCCGTGCGCGCCGATCCGAAGGAGGTCGCCTTCCCCAACCTCGATCTGACCGCGCACCTGTTCGGCATGCCCGAAGGCGAGTGGCTGGGCTTCGACACGTCGGTGTCGTTTGGCCACCAGGGTCTCGGCTTGACCAGCACCGTGCTGCACGATGCGCGCGGTCCGATCGGCATGCTCGGCCAGGCACTGACCGTACGCCCGTAATCCCCAAAAGGGCGGCGTCAGCCGCCCAGCGTACCCATGGTGAAGGTGTAGCCGGAGCTCATCAGGAATTCGCGCATGCGCATCTCCGCGCGCCGCGGTGAGGCCAGGTTGGCCGGTGCATACAGCGCGTAGACCACGCCCGCGCCTTCGATGGCTTCACGCCGCACGCCACAGTGGCGAGTCTCCGAAGCAATCACCCATCCATCCTTCAGCCGATCCGGTCCGATCGACTGGCCGTTCATCAGCCGGAACGTCAGCCAACGTACTTCCACAGAAGATTTGCTCATTGCCGGCATACCGCCAGCGTGCCGCGATCGTTCATGTCCTTGCTCGCCATTGCAGCTCCCTAAGACTTGGAACTCGACCATAGCGCCTTGCCATGTCGTGGGCGAATGAGACGGGAGGGGCCCTATGTCGCCAGGCCGAACCGCGTCCACAGCGCTTCGCGCCCCGGCTGCGTCAGGCGCAGTTCGCGTCGACCCTCAACCCGCCGAAGCCAATCGTTCTTCACGAAGCTGTCCAGCATCGCCTCGCCGACCAGCCCGGCCAGATGCGGGCGCCGCTCGGTGCAGTCCAGGCATCCTCGGCAGTAGCGCGCAGGCTTGACCGTCACGGGAAGCCGCAGCAGCTCTGCCAGCGGCTGGCCGAGCTCCTGCAGGAACGCTGCGCCCTCCACACTCACCTGCCAATGCGCCTGGTGCGGGACCAGGTGCCCTGCCTGCAACAAGCGGTCGGTGATCGCCACCGCATGCACACCGGCCAGATGCCGGTAGCAGGAACGCGCCTGGCGCAACGCCGGCATGCTGCGTGATGCCTCAGCGGTGCAGGACGGCGTGCGGTCCGCAACGCGCAGGATGCCCTCCAGCATGTCGGCGACTTCGTGCGAGGCCAGCCGGTGATAGCGATGGCGCCCCTGCGCGACAGCGACCAGCAGGTCGCCCTCGACCAGCCTGCGCAGATGCGTGCTCGCCGTCTGCGGTGTTACCCCAGCCACGCGTGCCAGCTCCGTCGCGGTATACGCACGCCCATCCATCAACTGCAGCAGCATGGATGCGCGCGCCTGGTCACCAACCAGGGCACCGACGCTGACAAGGGAACCGGAGGTGTGGACCATGCCCGCATTGTGGCACGCCGTTGCAGGCCGACAGTTCGATGCAGGCCGAAGCGTCGGCACCCGCTGCCACGGCACAGTGGTCCCCCCGATAGTGCAAGGCCTGCCATGAATTCCGCTCCGATTCCCCGCCGCTGCATCACCCCTTCGGTCCTGTACCCGGGCACACCTGTGTTGCTGATGACCACGCTGAACGACGACGGCAGCAGCAACATCAGTCCGTTGTCTTCGTTCTGGGCCCTGGGCAACCGGGTAGTGCTGGGCCTCGGCGTGCAGGGTCAGGGCTATCGCAACCTGCAGCTGCGCAACGAGTGCGTACTGAACTTCCCATCCTCCGCGCAGGCCGCACAGGTCGAGGCCATCGCGCGCGCGACAGGCTGCCACCCGGTACCCACTGCCAAACAGGCGATGGGCTACGTGCACGTCCGCGACAAGTTCGCGCTGGGGGGCTTCAGTGCGGTCGCCTCGACGCACGTCGCACCAGAGGCGATTGCCGAGTGCCCGCTGCAGGTGGAAGTCAGCGTGATGGCGATGCACCCGCCCGGCGAGGATGACGGTCAGGGCTTCGTGATCGTCGAAGGACGGATCCGTTGCGTGCATGCGCACGAAGCGATCACCGTGGCTGGCACCCAGCACATCGATGTCGCCCACTGGAAACCGTTGATCTATCTGTTCCGCCACTACCTGAGCGTGGGTGAACCAGTCGGGCGCAACTTCCGCGCGCAGACGCCGGTCTACGATCCGGCGTAGAGCGGGTGATTCAAGGTGCCGGCGATGGTCGGTGACTGGTCACTGAAATCCAGTACGACACCATGTTCACATAGCGGCCGTCGCGCTTCACCGCGCGCGGCTCGACGCCGGATTCGGTGAAACCCAGCGATTCATACAGCGCGCGCGCGGCGGCGTTGTCCGCCAGTACCGTGAGAGTTAGCGATTCGATGCCTTCCGCGCGCGCAGCCGCGAACGCGGCAAGAAGAAGCTGACGGGCGACACCCTGGCCTCGATGGCCAGCACCCACATGGACACTGTGCACTTCCGCCGTATGCCGTCGCGCCATCCGCACCGGGCGTACGTAACGCAGGAAGCCCACCAGCATGCCGTCAACGAACGTGCCGAAGTAGCGCGTGCCGGGATCGGCAAGCTGGGCGCGCATCACGTCCGCCGAGTCATCCTGCGCCTCGGCCAGCGTGGACAGGAACGCCGCGGGCGACTCGCGAAGGGCCTGCAACCGTGCTTGCCAGAGAATATCGGCGTCGTCAGCGCTGAGTTGCCGGAGAAGCATGCGACACACCTGTGAGGATGCTGATGCACAGGTGCCCAGCCTAGCGCGGGTTCGCCTGATACGGTGTGCATGCAAGAATGAAGACGGCTCCTTCTTCATTCTCTGCCATGACTGAACTTCAGATTCCCCGCGTTGGATGCGGCGCCGTCGTCCGTGATGCCGACGGCCGCATCCTGCTGATCCAGCGCGGACGCGATCCGGAGCGCGGGCACTGGGGCCTGCCCGGCGGCAAAGTCGACTGGATGGAAACGGTGGAGGCTGCCGTGGTCCGCGAAACTCGCGAGGAGACGGCGTTGGAAGTGACGCTGCTGCGCCTGCTGTGCGTGGCCGATCATTTCGAGCCGACACTTGCGCAGCACTGGGTTGCGCCGATCTTCGAGGCTCGGGCACCTGCCGGTGCCGAGGCCTCCATCCAGGAGCCGGGTGTGCAGACCGGCCTGGGCTGGTTCGCGCTGGATGCGCTGCCCCAGCCACTGACCCAGGCCACGGTGCAGGCGCTGGCCAGGCTGTAGCGGATATCGATCCGGACGCAGGTTAGCTGGCATCCAGGCAAACAAAAAAGCCCTGACCGGAGTCAGGGCTTTTCAATTGGAGGCCTCAAGCGGAATCGAACCGCTGTAAACGGATTTGCAATCCGGTGCATAGCCACTCTGCCATGAGGCCAACGTACTGCGCGCCAGGAACGGAGCCCTGACAAGACAAAACCCCATGATGGGGCCTGTCGGAACATGGAGCGGGAAACGAGACTCGAACTCGCGACCTCAACCTTGGCAAGGTTGCGCTCTACCAACTGAGCTATTCCCGCATAAGCCGCCATGGTACCGGAAATCCGGAACACACACCAGCGATTTCACTTTTCTGACTGCGCGTAAAGCCTTGTGGCCCAACGTGCCCCGCCTTGCCGTGGCGGGAGAAAAACAAGGCCCCTACCGGGGCCCTGTAGAATCTGGAGCGGGAAACGAGACTCGAACTCGCGACCTCAACCTTGGCAAGGTTGCGCTCTACCAACTGAGCTATTCCCGCAGATTCCGTTCGACCTGCGTCGAAGGAGCGCTATTGTGTCCAAATTCCTTCACGCCGTCAACAGTCTTCACACGATGCGGTCATGGGCGTCCGCACTGGGGTACGCTGCCCCGCCCAGCCCTGTGCGCCCATGTTCCTTCGCGGCAAGCCCCTGTTGATCGCCCTGCTGCTGCATCTGGTAGTAGCGCTGCTGTACTGGGCACTGATTCCGCTGGGAATGAACTGGTATCGCGACAATTTCGGCTTCACCTCGCATCGCGACATCGGCCTTGGCATCGCCCAGTTCTATCTGTTCCATATGTTCCTCGGCGCCCAGCCACTGATTGCGGTGCTGCGGCCGCTGTTCGCCAAACTGTTGGTGCTGGCGGTTCCGCTGACGTTCGCGACCTGGACGCTGATGCACAACCACCCGCTGCGCCTGCTGTACTTCACTGTCGGGCCTGGCCTGCTGGCGCTGGCCGCGATCGCCACATCGGTGTGCTATGCATCACGCAGCCGCCTGCCCGCTACCATGGACACCGCCGATGCCTAGACGTTACATCCGCCTGTTCTGGTTGCTGGTCGCGCTGACCTGGCTGGCGCTGATCGTCGCGCTGGTCAATGCCGGCTTCACCCCGGACTACTGGTTGCTGCACCGCCTGGAAGGCGCCGAGCTGCCCTACCCGACCAGCACTGTCATCGTGTTCGCGTTGCTGGGCACGGTTGAACTGGTCGTGGCCGCCTTGATCGTGCGACCGTGGAAATTGAAGCGGCTGTGGCTGCGCCTGTTGATTGCCTTCGTTCTGCTGTTGGCGTGGTCGGTACCGTGGATGCTGTCGGCCATGCATCAGCCGCCGGTGCACGGCATGCATCTGCTGTGGTTGCTGCTGCTGGACGTGGGACTGCTGCTGGCGCTGTGCGTGGTGTCGCTGGTCAGCGTCCTGGGACGCATTTCCGGCAGGAAGAAGACCCCGACTGCGGTTCCTTAAGGCGCTGGATCCGAGGGCTTCACCGCTTCATTTTCGGATCTCTTGCATGGATTGCGGCAGGCCGATGCAGGAAGTTGAGGATCCGCCAGCGACGAACGCCTGCATCGTGCCCCTGCCCATCGCATTCCGTGCTCCCCCTTCCTTCTGGCTGCTGGCATCACTCATCTGGCTGCTGCTGGTTGCCGCACTCATCCATGCCGGCTTCAAGCCAGACTACTGGCAACTGCGTCACACCGAGTCCGGGACACTGCCCTATCCCATCGGCTCGGTGATCACGTTCGCGCTGATCGTCCTCGTGGAAATGACAGCGCTGGGCCTGGCTGTGCAGCCATGGCGGTTCCGCCGCCTGTGGCTGCGGATCCTGATCAGCCTCATTCCATGGCTGGGGTGGAACGTCCTATGGGGCTTGGCTGCCATGCATCAATCCCCCGTGCGCGACGTCCATTCGAACTGGCTGCTCGGCATGAGCGCCATCCTGCTGCTGGCACTGCTCGTGGTTGTGCCGGCCTCGCTCTGGCCTCGCCTGCGACGCTGGCTCGGGAACTGAGGCCAGCGCCTACTTCCGGAACTCCACCCGCACATGCTGGCCGAAGCGCGCCTTGGCCTCGCCGTCGAACTCCAGCACACACTCCACCACCTTGGCCACGCCACGCCCCGCATCTTCGGGCAAGCGTGCCTGCGCGAACACCGGACTGATGCGCACCACGCGCGCGGGTGGCAGTGAGCCGGTGTTCTCGGCGCCATCGCTGTCCGGCACGACGGTGGCCTTCATGCCCACCTGCACGGCATCGGCATAGGCGGCGCTCAGTTCTGCACGCACCTGCAGCGGGCGGGCCGGCAGCAGCGAGATCGCAGGCTTGCCAGCTTGTACGAAGGCGCCGAGGCCCGGCACTTGGCCGACCACGGTGCCGGCCTCCGGTGCGCTCAGCGACATCTGCTGCAATTTCAGTCTGGCGTGCTCCAGCTTGTGCTGGGCCATGTCGACCTGCGCACCGGCCACATCGACATCGGCGCGCACACCGGCCAGCTGCTGCTTGGCCGCATCGGCCTGCTGGTTGGACGACACGCCTTCGCTGGCGCCGGTGGACAGGCGAGTCGCATTGCGCTCCAGTTCGCGCAGCTGCGCCTGGCTGCCCTTCAGACGGTCGTTGGCCAGGGCCAGATCGGCGGTGGCCATCGCCACTTCCTGCTGCAGCAGGGCGCCATCCAGCGACAGCAGCAACTGTCCCTTCTTCACCGTGGCACCCTCCTTCACCGGCGCGGCGGTGATCGAGCCATCCACTGGCGGCGCCAGCGCGATCAGGCCACCCTCGACGTCGATGATGCCGCGCGCCACCGCGACCTTGCCGGCGGTGGCAGTGCCGGCTTTACCTGCAGGTGCTTGGGCAGGCGCGTCCTTGGAACAGGCGCCGAGCAGCAGCGCCGCGGACAGTACCAGGCTGAAGGGAAGCAGGTGCAACGTCTTGGTCATGGGGCGGACTCTACAGTTTCGTTCTGGCGGCGGTCATCACGGACCATGCCGTCTTCCATGGCGATCACCCGATCGGCATGCCGGATCAGGCGCGGATCGTGGCTCACGCACAACACGGTGGCGCCGTGCGCACGTGCGTAGCGATGCAGGATGTCGATCACGCGCTGGCCGTTCTCGGCGTCCAGCGCGCTGGTGGGTTCGTCGGCGAAGATCAGCGTCGGCGACTTGGCGAAGGCGCGCGCAACGGCCACGCGCTGCTTCTCACCACCGGACAGCTGCGCCGGTCGCATGTGGCTGCGGTGGCTGAGACCCACCTCGTCCAATGCCTTGCGGGCCAGCGGTTCGCTTTCGCGATTGCTCATGCCGCGATAGCCCAGCGGCAGCTGCACCTGTTCCAGTGCGGTCAGTGCCGGGAACAGATTGAAGCCCTGGAACACGAAGCCGACATGGTGCAGGCGGAAGCGCTCCACTTCGCTGCGCGTCATGTGGCCCACATCCTGCCCGAGCGCGTGCACGCGGCCGCCATCGGGCGCAGACAACCCAGACAGCAACGACAGCAGCGTGCTCTTGCCGCAACCGGATGGGCCCGATACCAGGGTCAGTTCACCGGGATAGATGTCCAGTGACAGGCCACGCAGCACCGGCACCTGCACGTCGCCGGACATGAAACCCTTTTCCAGTGCGTCGGCCTGCAGGGTCGGGGCGACGGCGCGTATGGAAGTCATCGGCCGGTCCTCAACGCAGCAGCAACGATGGATCGGAGCGGACGACACTGCGTACCGCCATGATGCTCGACAGCATGGCCATCACCGCGACCAGCGCCACGCAACCGATGATCACCATCGGTGTCAGCTGCACCGGCACGCGCTGGGTCTGTGCGATCAACAACACCACGGTGCTGAACGCCGCCGCCAGCAACATGCCCACGCCGCCGATCAGCAGCGCCTGCTCGAACACCACCCGCGCCAGCGCATAGCGACCGGCACCAAGTGCATTGAGCGTGGCGTACTCGCGTACCGAACCGGCCACCACCGAAGCAAACGACTGGTTGGTGATCACCGCGCCGACGAAGCAGACGATGACCGCCATGAACAACACTGCGATGCCGGCACCGGTATCGAACAGCCAGTATTGCTGCGAGCGGCTGGCGAACTCCGGTGCCGTCCAGAACTCGACCGGCGTGGCCTGCCCCATCGACGTGGCCAGGCGGTCGCGCACACGGTCGGCCAGGTCCGGCGAACGCAGGCCCGCCACGAAATAGGTACTGCCCTCGTGCGGATCGGTACCCGCGATGGCGCGCGCGGTATCCAGCGAGGCCAGCACGTTGACGCCACCAAGGCCACGCAGGCCCGGTTGTGCCGCGACCACGCGCACCGCCTTGCCATTGATCCACGCACGGTTGTTCTGCAGGCCCACGCCCAGCGTATCCAGATCGGCGCTATCGACGATCACCGCACCGGGTTCGCGCAGCTGCGCGCGCAGGTCGGCGGGCAGGATACGCGCGAACATCATCGCGTCGCCTTGGGTGGAGATGCCGGACAGATACACAGACACGTTACCGGTACCCTGCGCGCTGGAGCGCCATTCGCCATCGACCCACTCGTAGGGTTCGACGCGGGTGACATCCGGGTCCATGCGCAGGTGGCTTTCCACATCCGCACTGATTGCATGGCCGTAGTTCACGCTCTGGGTGCCGGGGAAACCGGCCCAGATATCAGCCGACGATGCCTTCACGTAGATCGCGGCGGTACCGAAGATACCCAGCACCAGCGCCGCCTGCACGATCAGCAGCACGCCAGCGAAGCACATCGCCAGCACTACCGGCAGGAACCGGCGCCACTCATAGGCCAGGGTCTTGCGGGCCAGCGCGATCATTGCTGTTCGCCCTCACCCTCAGCCGGCAGCGGTGCACCGCCAAGCGCGCGGTACAGCGAAGCAAAAGCGAGCACGCGTGCGCCCTGCGCACCGATCAGATCAGCCTGCGAGGCAAGCGCGGCACGCTGCGTGTCCAGTCCATCGAACTCGCTGGACAAACCCAGCTGCACCTGCCGTGCCTGGCGCTTGAGCTGCTGGCCGGCGGCATCATTGGACGCACGCAGCGACTGGATGCTGCTGTCCTGGCGTGCAAGGCTGCCGAGTGCGCCTTCCACCTCACTCACGCCTTCCAGTACCGCTTTGCGATAACCGAGCAACGCGGCATCCAACTGCTTTTCATCGGCATTGAAGCGCGCACGACGCTGGCCCCAATCCCACAGCGGGATATCGACGTACGGGCCGATCGACGGACTGGAATCGGAGTTGGAGCGGGCGTTCTGGGTGAGGTTGTACGCGTACAGGATGGAGCCACCAAGACTGACCCGCGGATACATCGCGGCACGTGCGGAGCCCTTGCTGGCCGCGGCCTGCATCACTTCAGATTCGGCCAACAGAATCTGCGGACGGTGGCGCAGCAGATCGGCCGGTACCTGCTGCAGGGAGAACGTGCCCAGCTTCGGCGGCGCGCGATAGGTGCGCCAAGCTGGATCCGGGCCATCGCGGCCCAGCAGCAATGCCAGCGCGCGGGCCGCGTTGTCAGCGTTTTCCCGGGCCTGTGCGATGGCGGCGCGGGTCGCGGCCTGGCGTGCACGCAGGCGATCCAGTTCGCCGGGCTCATCCAGGCGCAGGCGCTGACGGACCAGGGCCAGTTGTTCGCCGCGGTCATCCACGGCCTGCTGCCGGGCCAGCAGGTCCTGCTGGGCCTGTGCCACGGTCAGGTCCAGATAGCTGCGCACCACGTCGGCAATCACCGCCACCTGCGCGGCATTGCGCAGCGCCTCGGCATTGCCGGCCGAAGCCTGCGCGCTCAACTGCGCGCTCTCGGCGGCACCGAACAGGCCCAGGTCCCAGATCGCTTCGATGCCGGCATGGAAGTAGGTATCGACGGCGGCGGCGTCCTGCACCTGCTTGGCGCTGGCCGAGATCTCCGGCAGGAAACGCGAGTCGGAAGTGCCGGCGACGATCCGAACGGCCTGCAGGCGCAGCGTAGCCTGCTGCAGGTCCAGATTGCCGGCGATGGCCTGGTCGACCAGGCCATCCAGTGCCGGGTCGGACAGCACTTTCCACCACTGTCTGGCATCCACTGCCACGCCCTGGCCCTGCGGCACCTGGGTCCAGGTGCTGGGCGTGCGGTCAGGCAGGTCCGGAACAGGCACCGACATGCAACCGGCCAGGGCCAGGGTTGCCAACAACGCACCAGGGCGCAGCACTGCATGCAGGGTGAGTCCGCGCCCGGTCCTGGGCACTGCCACTGAAGTGATACGCCTGACCACCAGCCCGCCAACGTGTAGAAGGAGCATGAAGGCTACCGTGCGATTGTGGAGCGAACATGGAGAAATCGTCCGAAAAAGGTCACAGCACGCGTGCGGTTCAGGCAACGCCGACCCAGTCTTTCACTACGCTTTCAATGCGTTCCCGGCACGGAACACTGGACGACTTTCACAGCGTATTGCACATTGCGGCATTGTCTTGCTTCGATGCTGCCCGACCGTGAAACGCCCCCGCCGCTGGCTGCTGATTGGCTCGATCACGACAGCAACTGTCGGCGTGATCGTGCTCGTCCTGACCACCCCACTGGTCTCGAACGCCACGCTGCTACTGATGGAGCGCAGCAACTTCATTCCCGCCGAATCCTCGATCTTCACGTTCGAGCCGTATGCCATCAACCAGGGCTCGTCGAACTACTGGTTGTACGGGAAGGACCGGACCTATTACTACCACTTCACCTACGAAGATGACGCTCCCTACGTCTACATCCCTCAGGACAACCGCTGCCCCGGTTTCCACCGGCAGGATGCCCGGACCTGGTGCAGCGCCCTGCCCGGCAAGGCACGCTAGCGCGGCGGTGGTGCAACCGGTGTGACAAACGAAAAACGCCCCCTTGCGGGAGCGTTTTTCTTGAATCTGGAGCGGGAAACGAGACTCGAACTCGCGACCTCAACCTTGGCAAGGTTGCGCTCTACCAACTGAGCTATTCCCGCAGATTCCGTTCGACCTGCGTCGAAGGAGCGCTATTGTGTCGATATTGCTGCACGGCGTCAACAGGAATTTTCGCGTGCATTGTGGGGCGGCGTTCAGGCCCCTGCGCCCGGGCCTCAGGTCCGCAGGCCAGGCCGGACTTGCCGCAGCAGAGCCACGTTCTCGTTGATACGCCCTTGGATCATGCTCAGGGTGTCTTGAGCAATAACGCTTGAATACATGCCGTTGGCGATTTCGGTGAATTGGCTGGCCACCTCGCAGATGCTGTCAATCGCCAGACTGGCGTCACCCTGCTGCACTTCTGCTTCCTCGGCAAGCCGAAGCATGTCAGCACGGGAAATCGCCAGTGCCTCCCCCATGACGTCCATCTGGTGATATCCGTTGGGTCCTTCGCAGAAGGTCACGTCGTAGGCCGGGGCCAAGCGCCATTGCCCATCCGGCGACATGATGTAGGCAAAATTCTTCGGATGGTCGTCCCGGTTGTTGAAGGCGACGTTGAAGACCGCACGCTCGAAGGCCACGGCCATTTGCCGCACGTCATTGGTACACAGCTGGGTCGCGCGCAGGAAGTTGACATAGTCCAAGGACCCCGCCGTCTGGTAGTTGGCGCCCGTGAATGCGGCAAGACTCTGCATGGGTACACGCAACCCATCGTGGCGATCAAAGCGCTTGCTGGCGAACGCGGCCAGCCCATTGGGCAGGCTGAAGTACTGCGTGTCCGGGGTCTCGATGCCGCACCTGCGCAAGCACTCGGCGTAGACCATTTCGATGGCGCACACCTCGGCATGCTCTTCTCTGGCCGGGAACTTGACCAGCCAGGCTTCGAACCCTGGCTCGGCGGCCGTGGTGAACCCACCGAACTGCGGATCGCGATAGACAAGTGCCTTGGGCCTTGCACCTTGGGGTGAGCCGCCCACCAGCAGCAAGGTCTGCAGAAATTCGCCACCTTCTCCCCGGAGCACCTCCTGCACTTCGGCGGCAAGCTGCTCCAGCGGGACGTGGACCTGCGGCGCCTCGCCCTCGGGTGCCACAGGTTCAAACGTCATGGCCCCCATCGCGTTGCCACCGATGCAGGCCAAACGCTGGAGCGGGCCGATGCGTGCTGTGCTGATCCTTCGGCGCCTGAACATGCGGTCCATCAGCAGCATGCCCCAGCCGTCTGGCAAGGCGTCATACACGGGCCCGGGCAGTTGCAGTTGATGGTCCGGAAAATCCCGCCGCAACGGAGGGCCGGCCAGCGGCAGCTTGTACGAAGACAGCTCCAGCCCCCTTTGCCTGGCCTCGTTGCTGTACTCGAACGCGATCAGCGGGCGACCGGTCAGGGCGGTGGTGGAGACCAGCGTTCCCCAGAGCCATCGCTCTCCCCACCCCTCGTAGAAGACATTCACTTGCTCAGGCATTGCGGGGCTTCCTCTTCGTCCGGAGGCGATTCGCGGCCTCTTCGTAGCGCCGAATGTCTTCGATGCTGTCCAGCTTTGGCTGGAACAGGCCTTCGAGCTCGTTGATCCGACCAAGGACCATCGCCACGCGGACCACCGCCTCGAAGCCAACATTGCGCCCGGCCTCCAGGTTGGACACGGTGTTGGTCCCAATGCCGGCACGCCCGGCCAGATCCGACTGTGTCATGCCCAACGCCATGCGCTGTGTGCGCAAGCGCTCGCAGAGTCGCTTGACGACCTCGCCGGGCTTGCTGAAGCCCAAATCCAACATAGCGCTCACCACCCTCTTCCCATGCCAGTTGTCACCCAAATTATAGGATCGGCACCACCCCTGTTCAATGAATTTAATTCCCTAATTTTGTGGCTTATATGCGTATTTACTTAAATAAATACAGAATCATGGAATTAGATAGCCATCGAATTGCGCATCACGTGCGTAGGCCACGGCGATGGAAGTAGACCTGCTCAGCGATGCGCCGCGTGGCCGCCGTATGCAGCAGCGCATCGAACGGCCAGTCGGCCTGCAGATGATCCATCGCCCAGCGCAGCAGGCGCTTGCCATGGAATGCCGGCGCCACCTGCCGCGCCACCCGTTCCGTTTCCGGCCCTTGCCCACGCAGATGGCGGGCAATCGCCTCGCCGACCGCCCAGCCGTGCCGCCACGAGGAGTGGACGCCCCCGGCGGAGAGCGGCGAGACGATGCCCGCCGCGTCGCCGGTCAGGATCACGCGTTGGCCGGTGAACGGCCCATCCGGCCGGCCGCAGGGCACCAGCCCTGCGCGGGTGGCCGAGGGACGCGCCGAAGGCGGAATGCCGACCACATCGCGCACGTGCTCAAGGAAGCCATCAATATCAGGCGGGCGTACCTGATTCGGGTCATGGCGCAGCGCCAATCCCACCTGCAGGCCGGTTGGATTCTGCGCGACCCAGCCGATGTAGCCCGGTGCAAAGCGCTTGCTGACGAAGCAATGGAGTGCGTCACCCTGCGGCAATTGCAGGCCGGCGAACTCACGTTCGACGCCGTAGAGATTGTCGCGCACCTGGCCTAGGCCAGTGCGCCGGGCCACGCGCGAACGTGCGCCATCGGCACCGACCAGGTAGGCGCAGCACCCTGCCCCTTCCACCTGCCAGCCGTCACCACTGCGATGGGCGTCGGTGAAGGACTGCTGCAGGCGAAGGTCGACGCCATTCGCGCGCAGCTCGCTGGCCAGCCAGCGCATCAGGTTCGGCGTATCGGTGGTGAGGAAGTAATAGCCCGGCGCGGCCAACAACACGCTGCGCAGGTTCGGTGCATACAGGCGCACATTGGCAACGCGTTGCACCAGATGTTCGGGCATGCGCCCCAGCCAGGTCTGCTCCATCGCTTCCTTCACCACGATGCCGGTGGTGTGCAGGCGTTCGCCGGGGTCGGCCTTGCGTTCGAGCACGCAGACGCGCAAGCCATACTGGGCGGCAGCCAACGCGCAGGCGGTACCGGCGAAACTGGCGCCGACGATGACCACGTCGTGGTCGTAGGCGGAGGATTGATGAGGCATCGCGGCGTCACCCTTGGAACGAAGGATGCAGCATCCAACCTTCATGTGGCGGGGCGATGGGGCGACGGTGAAGTGGCAATGAAGCGCGTTGGACGCAAACGAAAAACGCCCCCTTTCGGGAGCGTTTTTCTTGAATCTGGAGCGGGAAACGAGACTCGAACTCGCGACCTCAACCTTGGCAAGGTTGCGCTCTACCAACTGAGCTATTCCCGCTTGGGAGGCGAAATTTTACCTATTCCAAGGATGGCGTCAAGCGCTTTTTCAGGGTCTGCGAGGCACCTTGCATTGCGTATCCACGCATGGCGTGGATCTACTATGGCATCCCCGCAAACCGATGGATCCGCATCATCCGTGGATGCGGCATTTCCAGTAGATCCACGCCATGCGTGTATGGGGCATCACCGTAGATCCGTCCAGCGCGTCGAGTAGATCCACGCCATGCGTGGATAGGCGCATCGATGGGGTCAGAGCCCTTTCCTGCGGAAAGGGATCCGACCCCGGGGCTCAGTTGCCCAGCTTCTTCTGCCGTGCACGCTCGCGCGCAGCGCGCTCGTCATCGCGCAGGCTCGGCCAGGCGGCGTGCAGGTACTGCAGGCCCGACCACAGGGTCAGCACCGCGGCGATCGCCAGGGTCCAGTCGCCGATGTGGAACACCGGCCAGCCCATCCAGATGTCTTCCACCGGCACGTTCGGTGCCACCGAATACAGCAGGCAGAGCAGCGCGACCATCTGCGCGGTGGTCTTGACCTTGCCGATCATCGCCACGCGCACCTTGGCGCGCTGGCCCAGCTCGGCCATCCATTCGCGCAGCGCCGATACCGCAATTTCACGGCCGACGATGACTGCCGCCCAGAACGCCATCCACGGCGTCGGGTGACCCTGCACGATCAGGAACAGCGCCACCGCCACCATCAGCTTGTCCGCGACCGGGTCGAGGAAGGCGCCGAAGGCCGATTCCAGCTGGTAGCGGCGTGCGATCCAGCCATCGAGCCAGTCGGTGATCGCGGCCAGGCCGAAGATCGCCGCCGAAGCGAAGTTGGTCCAGGTGTAGGGCAGGTAGAACACCAGCACCAGCACCGGGATCATCACGATCCGCAACAACGTCAGCCAGGTGGGCAGGGTCAACTTCATGCTTGCGTGCTTCTCTCTCTACTCGGCCGCATCAGGCGTGGCCAACCCGTGCAGGTTAGCGTAGATACGTGCCGCGAGGGCGTCACTGATGCCTTCCACCTTGGCGATTTCCGCTTCACCAGCGGCTTTCAGGCCCACCAGGCCGCCGAAATGCTTGAGCAGGCTGGCGCGGCGGCGCGGCCCGATACCAGGGATGTCCTCCAGCTTGCTGGTCATCCGCGCCTTCTGGCGGCGGCCGCGGTGGCCGGTGATGGCGAAGCGGTGCGCCTCATCGCGCACCTGCTGGATGAACTGCAGCGCCGGATTGGCCGCGCCCGGGCGCAGCTCGCGGCCATCGGGCATCACCAGCGCTTCGTGGCCGGCGCGGCGTTCCACGCCCTTGGCCACGCCCACCAGCAACACGCCTTCCACGCCCAGGTCGGCCAGCGCGGCCTGGGCCTGGGCCAACTGGCCGGCGCCGCCGTCGATCAGCAGCACGTCCGGCAGCACGCCCTGCTCTTCCACTGCACGGCGGAAGCGGCGGTCGATGGCCTGGCGCATGGCGGCGTAGTCGTCGCCCGGCTCGATGCCGCTGATGTTGAAGCGGCGGTACTGCGCGCGCACCGGACCGGCGGCGTCGAACACCACGCATGAGGCCACGGTGGCCTCACCCATGGTATGGCTGATATCGAAACATTCAACACGCTTGACCGGCTCGGCCAGGCCCAGCATGTCGCGCAGCGCGTCGCTGCGCGCGTGCTGCGCGTTGCGGCTGTTGAGTTCGGTCGCCAGGGTCAGCTGCGCGTTGCGGCTGGCCAGTTCCACATAGCCGGCGCGCTCGCCGCGCACGTTCCACTTCAGCTGTACCTTGCGCTCGGCCGAGGCCGACAGCGCGGCGACCAGCAGGTCGGCATCGGGAATCTCGCGGTCCAACAGGATCTCGCGCGGCGGCTCGAATTCGATGTAGTACTGCGAGACGAACGCGGCCAGCACTTCCTCCGGGCTCTCCTCGCCATTGGTCCGCGGGAAGAACGGGCGGGTGCCGAGGTTGCGGCCATCGCGGAAAGCCAGCAGCAGCACGCAGGCCTGCGAACCCTGCATGGCCACCGCCAGCACGTCCAGATCCGCGGCACGGCCATCCACGTACTGGCGGGTCTGCATGCTGCGCAGCGAGGAGATCAGGTCGCGCAGGCGCGCGGCCTGCTCGAACTCCAGTGCCTCGCTGGCGGCCTGCATCTGCTCGCCCAGTTCGCGGGTCAGCTCGTCGCTCTTGCCTTCCAGAAATAGTGCGGCGCGACGCACCGATTCGGCGTAGTCCGGCGCCGGCACCAGCTCCACGCAGGGCGCGCTGCAGCGACCGATCTGGTACTGCAGGCACGGCCGCGAGCGGTTGCGGAACACGCTGTCCTCGCAGCTGCGCAGCTTGAACAGCTTGTGCATCAGGTTCAGCGTTTCGCGCACTGCGGTGACGCCTGGATACGGCCCGAAGTAGCGGCCGGGAATGGCGCGCGGACCGCGATGCAGCGCGATGCGCGGCCAGTCCTCTCGGGTCAGCAGCACGTGCGGATAGGTCTTGTCGTCGCGCAACGAGACGTTGTAACGCGGCGACAGTGATTTGATCAGCTGGTTTTCCAGCAGCAACGCCTCGGCTTCCGAGCGCGTCACGGTCACGTCCATGCGCGTGATCTGCGAGATCATCGACATGATCCGCGCGTTCTTCGGGCTGCCGTTGAAATAGCTGCCGACACGGTTGCGCAGCGCGCGCGCCTTGCCCACGTACAGCAACGTGTCGTCGGCGGCGTACATGCGGTACACGCCAGGGGCGGTACTGAGCTGGGCCGCGAAGGCCTTGCCGTCGAAGGCCGGGGCGGGAACGTCTGTCATTCGCTGATCGGGACTTCGCTGAGCACGCCGCTGTCCGGGTCGAATCGCAGCACGGCATGGGCGTCGGTCTCGGCGATCCACACCGCACCGGCGCCTACCGCCAACCCCGCCGGGCCATGCAGGCGTCGTGGCAACGGCTGGGTGGTCAGTTCGCCACCGCCCAGGCGCAGCGTGCGCAGGCGGCCGTTGCCGGTATCGGCAATCCACAACAGCGGCGCATCCGGGCTGAGCGCGATCGCCTGTGGGAACTGCAGGCTGGCGTCCGAACGCGGACCGTCTTCGCTGCCGAAGCGCCACGGCCCCTGCCCGACCAGGGTCTGCACCAGGTCGCCACGCAGCTGCAGTGCACGCACTGAAGATCCCAAGGCATCAGCCACGTACAGCACCTGCTGCACCACGGCCAGCGCAGTGGGTTGGGCGAAGGCGGCCAGATGCCCGCTGCCATCACGCTCGTCGATGGAACCACTGCCCGCGCGCCATTGCAGGCTGCGCTGGCCCAGGTGGTAGCTCCAGATGCGGTTGTCGCCGGCCATGGCGATGTGCAGCTGGTTGTCGGCAATGGCCAGGCCGACAGGATGGTCCAGCGCAACCTGCCGCGCCTGCGCGACCGGGCCTTCCATCGGTGCACCGGGACGGCCGTTGCCGCACAGGGTATCGACGATCCCGGTCAGCAGGTTGATGCGGCGCACCGCGTGGTTGCCGGTGTCGGCGACGTACAGCGAATCGCGCTCCAGCACCAGCGCCTGCGGGCGGTGGAACGCGGCTTCGGCGAGGTTGCCGTCCATGAAATCGGCGGTGCCCAGCCCGAACTGGCGCAGGATGCGGCCACCGTGGCTGCATTCGAGGATGCGGTGATGGCCGCTGTCGGCGATGTACAGGCGTTCGGTGCTGACCGCCAGGCCCAGCGGGAAGCGCAGCGCGTGGCGCGGCTCCGGATGCAGCTCGCTGCCACCGCGCGGCGGCGCCGATGGCGCGCCCTCGCACAGCGCGTTCAAGGCTCGCTCCAGTTCGCCGGGGGCGCCCTGCCCGACCAACCGTTGTTGCTCGCGCCCCTGCGCATCCAGCAGCACCAGTGTCGGCCAGGCGGTGATGCCGAAGCGGCGCCAGCCATCCCAGTCGGCATCGAGCAGGACCGGCATCGTCAGCCCCTGGCGACGCAGCAGCTTCAGTGCGGCACCGGCGTCGCGTTCGAAATCGAAGCGCGGCACCTGCAGCACCAGCGGCTGCAGCTTGCCGGGGTGGCGCGACAGCCATTGGCCGAACTCGGCCAGGCGTTGCGCGCTCCAGGCGGAGGCGGCGTTGACAAACAACAGCGCCACCGGCCGACCGCGCAGTTCGGTCAGGGTGCAGGGGGTGGCGTTGAGCCAGGTGGCGAACTCGGGCAGGTCCGGGACGGGCTGGACGTTCATGGCCCGATTATGCCGGAGTCGGCGTCATGCAACAGTCGTGCCACGGCACGTTTTGCAGCATCGTCGACCAATGTCCAGACCTGTTCGAAATGCTCACTGCCGCCGGTGTACGGGTCCGGGATCGCACCCCTGCCCTGCCCGCCGGACCACGGCAGGTACAGCGCCAGGCGTTCGCGCTGGGCGGGTGTGGCCAGGCGACCCGCATCGCGCAGATTGGCCTCATCGGCACACAGGATCCAGTCAAAACGGTCGAAATCCGCGACCTGCAGCTGGCGCGCGCGCAGGCCGCCGATGTCCACGCCATGCCCGGCCGCGCAGGCGATCGCTCGCCGGTCCGGTGGCTCGCCCACATGCCAGTCGCCGGTGCCGGCCGAATCGACCTGCACCCGACCAGCCAGCGGCGAGGCGTCCAGGCGGGCGCGCAGCGCACCTTCGGCCATCGGCGAACGGCAGATATTGCCGAGGCAGACGACCAGCAGCTTCATCGTGCAGCCATTGCCTGCAGCAGCGCTTCGGCGCGCTCCAGGTCCTCAGGGGTGTCGATGCCGGGCGGGAACGGTTCCGGCGAGATCGCCACGCTGATCGGATAGCCGGCTTCCAGCACGCGCAGCTGCTCCAGCGACTCGACCTGCTCCAGCTGGCCCGGCGGCATCGCCGCGAACTGCTGCAGGAAACCGGCGCGATAGCCGTAGATGCCGATGTGGCGCAGCCAATTGTGACCGGCCGGCAGCGCGTCACGGCTGCGTGCAAAGCCATCGCGGTGCCAGGCGATCGGGGCGCGGCTGAAGTACATCGCCTCGTTGCGCACGTTGCGCACCAGCTTCACCACGTTCGGGTCGAACAGGGTATGCGCGTCTTCGACGGTCGTGGCGAGGGTCGACATCGGCGCATTGCCTTCAACCAGTGCCTGGGCCACCGCGCGGATACCCGCCGCCGGCGCGAACGGCTCGTCGCCCTGCAGGTTGACCACGACAGTGTCATCGGCCCAGCCGGCGATGCGCGCGCACTCGGCCAGGCGGTCGGTACCGGAGGCATGCGAGGTGGCGGTCATCGCCACCTTCACTTCGGCCAGGCCGGACAGTGAGTCGGCAATGCGTTGATCGTCGGTGGCGACCCAGACCTCGCCGGCACCGGCCTGCAGCGCGCGACGCGCCACGTGCAGCACCAGCGGCTCACCGCCCAGCGGGCGCAGCGGCTTGCCCGGCAGCCGCGAGGCGGCATAGCGGGCCGGGATGGCGACGACGAATTCGGTCATGGGGCGGTACTCGGCAGGCTCGTTACAACGGGAATGCGGCCGGCGGCGCATGAATGCAAGCGCCGCCGCGCCACTCAGTTCGGTCGCAGCTTGTCCAGGCGGTCGGTCAGCGCCACCCAGAATGCGGCAGGCAGCTCGGCGCGCAGCGGAACCGCGTAGTGCCAGTCATTGCCGAACGCGCGGCATTTCACCGCGTCCTTTTCAGTCATCAGCACCGGCAGCTGGCTGCCAAAGGACAGGTCCTGCGGCTGATAGGCCTGATGGTCAGCGAAGGCGTGCGGCACGACACCGATGCCACGCGCGCGCAGCATGTCGAAGAAGCGCTGCGGATGCGCGATACCGGCCACGGCGTGCACGCGCTGGCCCTTGAAGTACGCCAGCGGGCGCGCACGGCCACCGGCCAGTGGCTGCGCGCTGTCGATGTGCAGGGCCATCGGCCATTGGCCGAAGCCACAGGCCTGCGTCGCGGTCTCTTCGTCGGCCTGACCCAGATTCACTACACGGAAGTCGCATTCGCTGGCACGGCTGACCGGTTCGCGCAGTGGCCCGGCCGGAATCATCCGGCCATTGCCGTAGCGGCGCTGCGCATCGACCACCTCGATCTCGATGTCGCGTGCCAGCCGGTAGTGCTGCAGGCCGTCGTCGCAGACGATCACGTCGCAGCCGGCCTCGATCAGCGCCTTGCCAGCTGCAACACGATCACTGTCCACGCGCACCGGCACGCCGGTCTTCCAGGCAATCAGCACCGGCTCGTCGCCACCCTTGGCGGTCGGCGTATCGGCCTTGACCCACAGCGGCTTGTCGGCATCTTCGCGGCCGTAGCCACGACTGGCCACGCCCGGCTTCCAACCGGCGGCACGCAGGCGCTCCACCAGCGCGATGGTCAGCGGCGTCTTGCCAGTTCCACCGGCGGTGATGTTGCCAACCACGATGACCGGCACCGGCAGCGTGTAGCGCTTGCGCCAGCCACGCCGATAGGCGCGCCGGCGCAGCGCGGTGACGCCGGCATACAGCGGCGCCAGCAGGCGCATCGCCCACGGAACCGGGGTGCCGTCGTACCAGTACGGCGGGGTCTGGGTACCCTTGCCGGCCATCAGTCCTGCCTTTCGCGGAACTGCATGCTGTGCAGATGCTGGTACAGGCCACCCATGGTGAGCAGCTCTTTGTGGGTACCGCGCTCGACGATGCGACCGTGGTCCATCACCAGCACCTGGTCTGCATGCTCGATGGTCGACAGGCGATGCGCGATGACCAGCGTGGTGCGCTCGGGCATCAATCGCTGCAGCGCGTCCTGCACCAGGCGCTCCGATTCGTTGTCCAGCGCTGCGGTGGCTTCATCGAGGATCAGGATCGGCGCGTCGCGCAGGATCGCACGGGCGATCGCCAGGCGCTGGCGCTGGCCACCGGACAGCAGCGCGCCGTTCTCGCCCACCGGGGTCTGCAGCTGCTGCGGCATGCGTGCGATGAACTCCCAGGCATTCGCGGCTTCAGCTGCCGCTCGGATCTGTTCATCCGTCGCGTCCATGCCATAGGCGATGTTGGCGCCGATGGTGTCGTCGAACAACATGACCTTCTGCCCGACCATCGCCACCTGGCGACGCAGGTCGGCCAGCGGATAGTCGTCCAGTGCCACCCCGTCGAGGGTGATACGCCCGCCGCTGGGTTCGTAGAAGCGCGGCACCAGCCGGATCAGGCTGGTCTTGCCGCTGCCGGATCGACCAACGATGGCGGTGACCGTACCCGGCTTGGCCACGAAGCTGATGTCGTCCAGGGCGATGCCACTGTCTTCGCGGTAACGCAGCATGACGTGCTCGAAGGCCAGTTCGCCACGCACGCGCTGCACCGTGTTGCGGCCTTCGTCGCGCTCGACCGGCATGTCGAGGATGTCGAACAGGCGCTCGGCGGCGGACACACCGCGGGAGATCGAGGACTGCACGCTGGTCAGGCGGCGCAGCGACGGGATGATCGCCGTCATCGAGATCATCAGGCCCATGAACTGGCCGGCATTGAGGCGCCCTGCCAGTGCTTCACGGGTCGACACCCAGACGATCACCGCCAGCGCCAGCGCGGCCAGGAACTGGACCACGCTGGAGGCACCGGCACGGGTGATTTCCACCTTCATGTTCAGCGCCAGCATGCGGTTGGCCAGGCGCGAGTAGCGCGACATCTCATGCTGCTGGGTGCCGTGCACCTTCACTTCCTGCTGGGCCGCCAGTGACTGCTCGGCGGTCTGCGCCATCGTGCCCATGCCGTCCTGGATACCGCGGCTGATGCGCCGGTAGCGCTTGCCCACGTAAGACACGATCACGCCGATCATCGGCACCACCACCAGCATGGCCACGGTCACCTTGACGCTCATCTGCAGCATCACCGCCAGCATGGCGATGATGGTCAGGGTGTCGGCAACCACGGTCTTGAGCGCATCGGCGCTGGCCTGGGTGACCTGCTCGGTATCGAAGTTGAGGCGGCTGACCATCACCGGCGTCGATTCGGTATCGAAATGCGAGGACGGCAGGTGCAGGTACTTGGCCAGCACCTGTTCACGCAGGTCGCGCACCACGCTGCGACCGGTCTTGGCCAGCGCGTAGTCGCTCACCCAGGTGGCGGCGCTGCGCATCAGGAACAGGCCAAGGATGGTCAGCGGCAGGATCACCGCCATTTTCGGTTCGGGATTGACGAAGCCACGGTTGACCAGCGGCTCCATCAGCTTGGTGAAGTGGTAGCCGGCTACCGACTCCACCGCCATGGCGATGACGGCGGCGACCATCATGCCCCAGTAGGCACGGGTGTATCCCAGCAGACGTTTGTAGATCGGCCACACCGGCGCGTGTTTGGAACTCATGGACGCACCTCGGGTGCTGTTGCAATGGCAATACGGCGGAAACCGAGCTGACCCAGCGCATCCTGCGCGGTCACCACGGCCTGATAGGGCGTGCGGGCATCGGCACGCAACAGCACCGGCTGGGTACGGTCGCTGCCGGCAACGGCCGCGATGGTCTGCTTGACCGACTCGACGTCGCTGCGCAGCACTTCCTGGTCATTGATGAAGTAGCGGCCCTCGGCGTTGATCAGCACGCTCAACGAGCGCGGCGGCTCATTGCTGGGCTGCTGGCTGGCCGTAGGCAGCTCCACCTGGAGTGTCGAGCGCGCATCGAAGGTGGTGGTGACCACGAAGAAGATGATCAGCACCAGGATGACGTCGATCAGTGGCACCAGGTCGATATGCGGCTCATCCTGGGATCGGTCGTTGCCGATACGCATCGATCAGGCCTTCGCCGTGGCCGCGCCGGCCGGGCGCGTGGCAACGGCAGGGTTCATCACGCCGGGGCGGCCATCCAGCGTATCCAGCAGCGCGCTGGCTTCCTGCTCCATCTCTACCACATAACCGTGGATGCGGCCCTTGAAGTAGCGGTGGAACATCAGTGCTGGAATGGCGACGATCATGCCGGTGGCGGTGCACACCAGCGCCTTGCCGATACCACCGGCCAGCTGGTTCACATCACCCACGCCATGGTCGAGGATGCCCAGGAACATCTGGATCATGCCGATCACCGTGCCCAGCAGGCCCAGCAGCGGCCCGGCCGATGCGATGGTGCCCAGCGCGTTGAGGAAACGCTCCATGCGGTGCACCAGGTGGCGGCCGGTGTCTTCGATGCGCTCGCGGATCTGGTCGCGCGGGCGGTTGCGTGCTTCCAGCGCGGCGGCCAGCAGCGCGCCCAGCGGCGAGTTCGCCCGCAGGGTCTGCAGGTGGGCCGGGTCGAGCTTGCCGCGTGCCGCCCAGTTGCGCACTTCCTGGCCGAGGCCGGGCGGCAGCACTTCAGTACGTCGCAGGGACCAGAAACGCTCCAGGATGATCGCCAAAGCCAGTACGCCCAACAGCAGCAGCGGCACCATCGGCCAGCCACCGGCCTTGACCAGTTCCCACACGTTTCAACCCTCCGGCCCAACGGCCGCTTGTTCGATCGGCGATAGGATAGCAGCCGACCGCGCCCGCCCAGCGGCATCCCACCACCGGGATGCGTGGATGCGCTGTTCACGCAGCTGCAGCCCTTGTGCGCCAAGCCATATGCGGATCGCCCCGGAATCGGCCGTGGCCAGCACCTCGGCCCCTTGCGCCTGCCAGCGCTGGACCACGTCCTGGCGGGGGTGCCCGAAGCGGTTGCGGTGCCCGGCCGAGACCACCGCCAGCCGTGGCGCCACGGCCTCGACCCACGGCGCGCTGGAACTGCCACCGCTGCCATGGTGCGGCACCAGCACCACATCCGCCTTCAGCGCTGCCGGGTATGCCTTCAGCAGCGCCTGCTCGGCCGGGCGGCCGATATCGCCAGGCAGCAGGACCACGCCGTGACGGCTGGCGACGCGCAGCACGCAGCTGTCCTCGTTCTCGGCCTGGCGGCTGCCCGGTGCCGGGTGCAGGACCTGGAAATCAACTCCGTCCCACTGCCACTGCATCCCTTGCTGGCAGGGCGCAGCGCCGGCGATGGTACTGCCCGGTGGCGCCAGCAGCTGCAGCCCGGGCAGCTGCCTTCGCAGGCTCGGCAGGCTGCCGGTGTGATCAAGATGGTCATGGCTGAGCATCGCCTGCTGGGGCGGCCCCTGTCCGAGCGCGCGCAGGGCCGGGACCAGAATGCGTTCGTTGCCGTCGCCGCCTGTCGGCGGCCCCACGTCGTACCAGAGCGCGTGCCGCGCCGTACGCACCAGCACCGCGGTGCCCTGCCCTACGTCGTGCACCAGCAGCTCCAGTTCGCCTTCAGCCGGTGCATGCCGGGCGGGCCACAGAAGCGGCAGGCACAGCAGCAGGCCTGCCAAGGTACCGCCAGCGCCGCGTGGCAGCAGCCACCAGAACACCCCCGCCACTGCCGCCGGCACCGCCCAGCGCGGCGCCTCAGCCAACCACCACATCGCCTGCGGGTGCAGCGCCAACGGCTGCAGGGCCTGCCAGCTGAGCTCGAACAGCCAGGCGGCGGCGCGCCATGCCCAGCGCCCGGCGCCATCATGCAACGCGTGCAGGCCGGTACCCAGCAGCGACAACGGCACCACCAGCAGGGTCCACCACGGAATGATCGGCAGATTGACCAGCGGCCCCAAGCGCGCGGTGCCGCCGAACAGGGCCACGCACAGCGGCAACAGGCCGAGGCTGGCCACGCCCTGGGCGGCCAGAAAGCCGCGCAGGCCCCCACCGACGCCGTCCGGCCCGGTTCGTGGCAGGCACCACAGCAGCCACAGCACGCCCCCGAAACTGAGCCAGAAGCCGGCCGACAGCACCGACAGCGGCGCCGGCAGCAGCATCACCATCGCGGCCAGGGCCAGTCCCTGCCCCGCACCCACCGGGCGACGCCCGGCACGGGCCAGTGCCACCAGCCCGATCATCAGCGCCGCACGCACTGTTGGAAGCGCGCCGCCGGCGGCCACGGCATAGACGGCTGCGGCCAGCGCCGCGCCCCATGCCGCCGCCTGCGGCCGAGGCCAGAACCGTCCCAGCACCGGGCACAGCCACCACGACACGCGGCACAGCAGTACGCCAAAGCCAGCCACCACGCCCACGTGGAAACCGGAGATGGCGACCAGATGGGTCAGGCCCAGCGCGCGCAGGTGCTCCCAGTCGGCATCGGACAGGCCGCGCGTGTCGCCCAGTGCCAGGGCCTGCACGAACCGCGCGGCAGGATGTGCCACCTGCGTTGCGATGGCGTCACTGCTGCGCTCGCGCCAGGCCGGCAGGCCCTGCGCAGGCGCGCGCTCACGCGCAGCGCCGGGGTCGCGCACCGTGCCATTGCCGGAAATACCGCGCAGCAATGCATGGCGTTCGCCGTCGAAGCCGCCAGGATTGATCCGCGAGCGTGGCGCGCGCACGCGCAACGACAACTGCCAATGTGATCCCGCACGAACCGCGTGGCGCCCGCCCTCCGCCTGATGCGCTGGCGATCCGCGCCACGGGTCGTTCCAGGTGACCTGCAGGCGCTTGCCACGCAGCACTGGCAGCGCATCGGTCTCATCCACGTGCAGTACGAAACGTGTGTAGCCGGCCCCTCTCTGTGGAAGATCGGCCACCCGCCCCCGCACCTGCACATCCTGCGGCGGCGCACCGGGTGGAAGCTGGCCGTGCAGGGCCCACTGCCCGTGCACTGTTGCCCATGCCAGGCCGAGCAGGACTGCAGCCCACGCGCGGCCGCGCCAGCGCAGCAGCCAGCCCGCGACGCCGGCAACGGCCATCGGCGCACTCAGCGACAACGGCAGCAGCGCCGGCATCTGCACGCAGACCAGCGCGCCCAGCACCAGGCCGGCGGCGCAGCCGGGGCCAAACAGTGCCGGAGCGGAACGTTCGGGGACCATTCCGGCAGCCTGCCGAGGGACGTGGCAGGTTGCCTATCGGGGATTTCCCCGCGTGGCTGTCAGCGCCGGACGGTGCCGCGATGGAAGTTGACCCGGAAGCTGGCACCACCGCCGGCAGCTTCGCCGACACTGACCGAACCGCCGTGATGCTGCACGATTTCCTTCACCAGATGCAGGCCCAGGCCACTGCCGCTACCCGCTGCGCGCAGACGATGGAACGGCTCGAAGATCGCTTCACGGTCGCCCACCGGAATGCCGGCGCCCTGGTCGCTGACCTCCAGCAGGCCACGTGCATCCAGGCGCACGCAGATGGTGCCGCGTCCGCCGCCGTGGACGATGGCGTTGTGCACCAGATTGGCGATCACCCGCCCCAGCGCCAGGCTGTCGCCATGGATCCACACTGGCATCTCGGGCGCATCCACTTCGAAGCCGTAACCGGCCCCCACCACCAGCGGCGCCAGATCGGCGGCCGCTTCGCGCACCAGCAACGCCAGATCCAGCCGCTGCAGTGCGCCGACATTACGATCAAGTCGCTGCAGGTCAAGCAGGTGCTCGGCAACGTTACCGAGCCGCGCCACGTCGGTCAGCAGCTGCGACTTCAGCTCGCCCTGCGGCAACTGCGACAGGCGCGCCTGCACCACTGCAATCGGCACCCGCAGTTCGTGCGCGGCATCGGCAAGGAACTTGTCACGCGCGGCATACCCCTGCTGCACCTTGTCGATCGCGTCGTTGAAGGCTTCCACCAGCGGTGCGACCTCGGTCGACACCAGCTGCGCATCCAGACGCGCCCCCGGCTGGCCGATATCCAGCTCCTTGGCCTGTTGTGCGGAGCGGCGCACGCCGCGCATCGCGCGGTGGATCACGGTCGGCATGACCAGCAGCGTGATCACGATCAGCGGCAGGAAAAACCACAGCCCGATCAGGCGCAGCACCATCAGCGCACCGTCCAGCAACCCGCCCTTCGGCGCCCCACCCACCATCACCGTGATGCGCCGCCCGTCCTCCTTGCGGATCATGACCCGCGCCACGTCCAGGTACGGCGGCACCAGCGAGCCGAGTTCGGTGGCACCCAGCGTCGGCAGGCGCGCGAGCAGCGGGGCGTGGATCGCCGGAATCGTACCGCGTTCCAGCCAGACACCCTTGTCGTCGACCGCCGCGAACCAGAGGTTGCCCCCGGCCTCGGCGTCGAGCTTGTTCCAACGCGCCTGGTCCAGCACCAACCGCCCGCCTTCACTGTGCACGGCCTTGGCCACGGCTTCGGCCATGAACATGTCCATGCCCCAGGTGTCCTTGTCGCCCCAGGTCAGGATCAGCGCAACAACGGCGAACAGCACGGTGAAGGCCTGCGCCAGGAACAACCGCCAGGCCAACCCCAGCGTGATGGAACGGATCGGACGTGTCGGACGCGCCATCTCAGGCCTCCGCCAGCAGGTAGCCGACGCCCCGGATCACATGGATTTCAACGCCCGCCCCGGCCTGCTGCAGCGCCTTGCGCAGCTTGGAAATGTGCGCATCGAGCGCATTGGACTGGATCTCATCGTCGAAGCCGTACACCGCGGCCTCCAGTGCCGTGCGGGTGACCGTGCGCCCCTGGCGCATCGCCAGTGCCTGCAGTACCAGCACCTGGCGCCGCGGCAGCGCCAGCGGTTGGCCCTCCACCTGTGCCTGCAGCGATTCGAAGTCGAATTCCAGCCGGCCCAGATGCAGGCTCGGTGTCACCATGGCAAAGGGCCGCCGCGAGACAGCACGGATCCGCGCCATCAGCTCCTCGATCGCCACCGGCTTCACCAGGTAGTCGTCGGCACCGACATCCAGGCCCTCGACCTTGTCTGACAACCTGCCCTTGGCCGTCAGCATGATCACCGCCAGGTTCGGGCGCAGCGCGCGTACGGTGGCGACGAAAGCCACGCCATCGCCATCGGGCAGCTGACGGTCCAGCAGCATCAGCTGATGCACCGGCTCGCGCAGCGCAACCGCGGCTTCGGCCAGGCTGCCGACCACGTCGGCGACCACGCCCTGCCGCTCCAGGCCCGACTGCAGGGCTCGGGACAGATCGGGATCGTCTTCGACCAGGAGAATGCGCATCAGGGGCTCGGCTACCGGAAACGGTGCCGATCATAGTGCCTGGCGCCAGGTTTGGGCGTCTTCGTGTGCCAGTTGCGAAGGCGCAATGTTCTGACAATGTTGTGCCCGCACCATGCACAGCCATCCCCCGCAAAGTGGTTGATCGATGCCGTCGCTGTCCCCGACCCTGCTGCGCCCGTTGCTGTTCTCCGCTGCCATCGGCCTGCCGTTGATCACCCACGCCGCCGACCGGAACCCGGGCGTGCAGACCGGTATCAGTGCCGGCGCAACCTCGGGGGCGTACGCCCACTACGACGTCAAGCCGCTGGTCGTACCGTCCATTGCCTGGCAGGGCGAGCGCTTCTTCGCCAGCCCGGGCTCGCTGGGCATGTACCTGTACAAGCGCGAGGGCCTGCGCCTGTCGGCGGCCGTCACGCCCTACACGCTGCGCTTCAAGACCGACGACGTGAACGATCCTCAACTACGTCGCCTGCACAGCCGGCAGATGTCGGCCATGGCCGGCATCAACGGTGAGTACAGCGCCGACTGGGGCATCGTCGAGGCCAGCGTGATGCGCGAGGTCACCGGGCACGGAGGTGGCATGGAGTCGCGCCTGCACTACAGCTATCCGATCCAGGCCGGTCGCTTCACCTGGGTGCCCAAGGTCGGCGTGGTGCACTCCAGTGCGCGCCTGCTCGACTACTACTACGGCATCACCGACGAAGAAGCGCTGCGCTCGGGACTTGCCGCCTACAACCCGGGCAGCGCGACATCACCGAGCCTGCAGATCGCAGTCAGCACGCCCTTGGGCACGAAGTGGCGCGCGACCGGCGTCGTCGCCAACCAGTGGTTCGGCGATGCAGTAAAGGACAGCCCGATGGCCCGTCGCGGTACGCAGACGTCGGCCTTCGTTTCCCTGATGCGCTCGTTCTGATCGAGCGCCCGCAACGGACAAGGACCCCCCATGGCCTCCGTCTCCCCTGCTGCTGAAGCGCACGCGATCCTGCGTGCCCCCGACCTGGACAGCGCCGAGCGCGTCTACCTGGGGCTGCTGCCCGACCTGGAACACGTGAACGCGCTGACGCGCCGCGCACTGGGCCTTTCGCGTGCTGCCGATGCGGCACGCGGCTACGCGTTGTCGATGACGCTGGTGGGATTGCGCCTGCAGGAGCTGGAGATGGGCGAAGCGACCGCAAAGGAACATCGCCAGGCCACGCTGCGCAGCCTGCGCCAGGCCTTCAGCGCCTGAGCGCAGGCCTGCGACGCCGCCGCTGCCGCAGGCAGCGGGAAGACTCAGCGGAACGTGGTCCACGCCAGCACTGCCGCCAGCAGGGCCACCCAGATCACCGCCTTGAAGGTACCCTCCAGCATGTTGCCGCCGAACAGCAGTTCGATGATGGGATTGGGCCGGGAAACCGGAACGTGATCACTCATGCGGCAGCTCCTTGCAGTGACGGCGCGATTGCGCGGTAGACCGGAGTCTACGCCTGCACGGCCCGGATTCATCGCCCCCCGGCCGTCTTTGGCGGTTCAATTCCGGCCTTCGTCGCAGGCCGGCTGCAGCACCCCACATGTCATGCCAGCCTGCGTGCACTTTCCCGCTGGAGCACCGTGCCATGCCGATGCTTGCCCTGATGCTGCTGCTCTCCAGCCTGTTCGGCGCTGGCAACGGGCCCACTGAAGAGGCCCTTCGCAGCCAGATCCTGCGTGCCGAAACCCAGCAGCCGGACGTCGTACGACAGGATTGCGGTTCGCCCTCCCTGCTGCTTTACCGGCTGCGCCAGGACCGGGTCCTGAGGCTGGCCAAGCAGCCCCTGCAACACGAACCCGGCGTTGCCCAGCCCACGCGTGGTGCGACGGTTCGCGTCGCCCAGCTCTGGGAGCGCGTGGACGGTCACTGGAAGCTGCAGCGGATGATCAGCGTCGAAGACCTGGTCGTGCAACGCTGACCATGTGGAACCGTGATCGATGCCTGAAACGAGAAAAACCGGCACAAGGCCGGCTTCCGTCGTGATCCACCGCTGCACCGGCAATGCCGGGAGCCAGGTGGTGGGCGGTACAGGGTTCGAACCTGTGACCCCTACCATGTCAAGGTAGTGCTCTACCGCTGAGCTAACCGCCCATCTTGTTCTTGCCGCCCGAAAGCTGGCCTTGCTACGTAAAAACCCGGCGCCAGGGCCGGGCTTTGCAGTTCACGACAGCCCCCTTCCAGGGACTTCGTGGTGGGCGGTACAGGGTTCGAACCTGTGACCCCTACCATGTCAAGGTAGTGCTCTACCGCTGAGCTAACCGCCCGATTATGCTTCTGAACGTCCGCGATTGCGTCGGTGCAGGCCGCGTATATTACGGATGCCGGCCGTGAAGCGCAACACTTTTGTGAAGAAGATGCTGCACTGCCGCGTTCAGCCCAGACTCGCTTCCTTCAGCTGCCGGATCTGGTCACGCACGCGGGCGGCATCCTCGAATTCCAGGTTCTTGGCGTGCTGGTACATCTGCTGCTCCAGCGCCTTGAGACGGGACGCCAGCTGGGCCGGGCTGAGGGATCGATAGTCACTCCCCTCCTCGGCAACGCCGGGCCTGCCCTTGCCCTTGCCCTTCTTTGCTTCCTTCTCGGCCGCATCGGAGCGCGCGCCTTCCAGCACGTCGGTGATCGGACGCGCCACCGAGCGCGGCACGATGCCGTGCTGCTCGTTGTACTCGACCTGCTTGGCGCGACGGCGGTCGGTCTCGTCGATCGCCGCCTGCATCGAACGGGTGATCTTGTCCGCATACAGGATCGCCTTGCCACGCACGTTGCGGGCGGCACGGCCGATGGTCTGGATCAGCGAGCCGGTCGAGCGCAGGAAGCCCTCCTTGTCGGCATCCAGGATCGCCACCAGAGACACCTCGGGCATGTCCAGGCCCTCGCGCAGCAGGTTGATGCCCACCAGCACATCGAACTTGCCCAGGCGCAGGTCGCGGATGATCTCCACGCGCTCGACCGTGTCCACGTCCGAGTGCAGGTAGCGCACGCGGATGCCGTGCTCGGTTAGGTATTCGGTGAGATTTTCGGCCATGCGCTTGGTCAGCGTCGTGACCAGCACACGGTCACCGGCCTTGATGCGCGCGTTGGCCTCGCTCATCAGGTCGTCAACCTGGGTGCCCACCGGGCGGATCTCCACCACCGGGTCGATCAGCCCGGTGGGGCGTACGACCAGTTCAGTGATCTCGTCACCGGCCTCGCGGTACTCATAGGGGCCTGGCGTGGCCGACACATAGATGCTGCGCGGGCAGCGCTCTTCCCACTCCTCGAAGCGCAGCGGCCGGTTGTCCAGCGCCGAGGGCAGCCGGAACCCGAACTCGACCAGCGTCTCCTTGCGCGAACGGTCGCCCTTGAACATGGCACCGATCTGCGGAATGGTCACGTGCGATTCGTCGATCACCAGCAGCGCGTCGGCTGGCAGGTAGTCGAACAACGTCGGTGGCGGTTCGCCGGCGTTCTTGCCGGTCAGGTGCCGGGAGTAGTTCTCGATGCCGTTGCAGTAGCCGACCTCGGCCATCATTTCCAGATCGAACTGGGTGCGCTGCGCCAGGCGCTGCGCCTCCACCAGCTTGTTCTGCGCGTACAGCTGCTCCAGGCGCTCCTTCAGCTCGACCTTGATCGTCTCGATCGCCGCCAGCACACGCTCGCGCGTGGTGGCGTAATGGGTCTTCGGGTAGACCGTGAAGCGCTGCATGTTGCGCAGCGTCTCGCCGGTGAGCGGATCGAACAACGTGATCTTCTCGACCTCGCCATCAAACAGCTCCAGGCGCAGCGCCTCGCTGTCCGACTCGGCCGGGAACACGTCGATGACTTCACCACGCACGCGGAACGTACCGCGCTGCAGCTCGTACTCGTTGCGCGTGTACTGCAGCTGGGTCAGGTGGTTGATCAGGTCGCGCTGGTCGATGCGCTCGCCCTTGGACAGGATCAGGCGCAGCGACAGGTAGTCTTCCGGCGCGCCCAGGCCGTAGATCGCCGACACTGTCGCCACCACGATCGCGTCCGGGCGCGACAGCAGGGTCTTGGTCGCCGCCAGCCGCATCTGCTCGATGTGCTCGTTGATCGAACTGTCCTTCTCGATGAAGGTGTCCGACGACGGCACGTAGGCTTCCGGCTGGTAGTAGTCGTAGTAGCTGACGAAGTACTCCACCGCGTTGTGCGGGAAGAACGCCTTGAACTCACCATACAGCTGCGCCGCCAGCGTCTTGTTCGGCGCCATGATCAGCGTCGGCTTCTGCACGTTCTGGATGACGTTGGCGATGGTGTAGGTCTTGCCCGAGCCGGTGACGCCCAGCAGGGTCTGCTTGGCGATGCCCGCTTCGAAGTTGCTGGTCAGCTTCGCGATGGCATCAGGCTGGTCGCCCGCCGGCGAGTACGGCGAGACGAGTTCAAAACGGTCGCTCATGGTGGTGCCAGTTCCCGGGAGTAGTGAGTATACGGGGCATGGAGTGACGGCCCGCTGAGGGGTTTCCGGGCAGGTGAGCGCGGCGTTGGCTGATGGTGAATGCCGCGGCGTACGTCGAGGCTGGAGGCATGTCCCATCGTCTTCGCCCTGCCCGGCTCCACCGCGGGCTCCATCTGATCGAGCTGCTGGTCGCCGTCATGGTGCTGTCGGTCCTGCTGGCGTTGGCCTGGGGCCCTTGGCAACGCACGCTGCGGCACTTCCAGGCGGAAGCGCTGCGCGCCGAACTGGTCGCCAGCCTGTCGATGGCGCGCAGCGCCGCCATCACCGAACGCCGCCGCGTGACGGTCTGCGGATCGTCGGACGGCATGATGTGTGACCAGGCATGGAGCCAGGGCTGGCGGGTGCAGGTCGAACCGGCCAACAGCGCGACCGCCGCCGCAAGGAAACTGCGCGTGCACGGGACACGCCAGCGTCATGTCGACCTGCGCACCAGCGATCATCGGCCCGACGTGCGGTTCCGGCCCGACGGCCGCAATGCCGGTACCAACCAGTCCATCGTGTTGTGCGTGGATGGACAGGAGCACAGCCGCGTCATCATCAGCGTCCCCGGACGGGTCAGGAGCCAGCGCCCGCGCAGGTCCACCCCCTGCTGAAACCTGCAATGCCATCGTGGAAACGAAAAAAGCCGCGGTTTCTCGCGGCTTTTTCGAATCTGGCGCCCGAAGTTGGACTCGAACCAACGACCCCCTGATTAACAGTCAAGTGCTCTAACCGGCTGAGCTATTCGGGCGGGGTGCGCATTTTAGCCAGCGTTTGCAGGGGAGTGCAAGCCCTTTTTCCACGTGCGATGCCCAACCGTTACCAGCACTCCGCATTGGTCTTCTTGTCCGGCGTCTTGCGTCCGGCCTGATCCAGTGTCAGCGTGCCGCACGCATCCTTGTCCTGGCCGGTTTCCGGCACCGCCTGCAGCGTGTAGGTGCTGGCCGTGGCCTTGCCGTTCAGGGACAGCGTGTAGCGCTTGTTGCCCTGTCGCGGTGACTGGTTGAACGGCAGCGAGAAACCGTCATAGCTGTTCTGCACCGTATGGTAGCGCTCGAGCAACTGTGCGATCTCGACCAGATCGGCCTTGGCCAGGGCCCGGTTCGTCTTCAGCACGTGCCGCTGATAGGACGGCAGGGCCACGGCCGCCAGGACGGCGATCACCGCCACGGTGATCATCAGCTCGATCAGGGTGAAACCAGCTGCAAAACGATGGGTTGAGGATGCGTGCATGGGCGATCTCATGTTCATGGTCATCAGCGGATCTGCCGCCAGGACTGGCGACCGCAGGCACGCTGGCCGTATGCAGTATCCGCGCCCGGAGTGTTCAGCGTCACGATGCACCGGTCAATTGAACCATCGACCGAGCACTTCGGATCGCTGGGGTCGCAGCCCTTGCGCATCGATGTACTGACTTGTGTATCCAGCACAGGAGCCCCCGTCGCGACGTCGCCGCCGCGAGTCAACGCCCCGGCGCCACAATTCGCGCCACACAGCGGATCCCCCCCCACTTCGTCGGTGAGGCCGCCCATCGCGGGCTGGCCGGTGGCCATGTTCAGCCGATAGCGCCAGTTGACGCCACCACCTGTACCGCAGACGGACTGTCCAGGCACATACGTGGTGAACATCACGGTGCCACCCTGCAACGTCGGATATCCAAAGAAGCGCTCACCCTCCACCGTGGTATCCACGATCAGATCAACGTACCAGCCACGCTTTGTTGAATAGTCCACCGCGTTGCTGGATATGTCGCGGAATGCTGCACCATTGGCACTGATCGACTGCCCCACCAGCACGTCGCGGCTGGAGATCGCGTCGCTGAGGTTGTCCCATATTCCGTACAGCGTCTGCACAGGTGAATTGCGGGTAACGGCGTTGTCATCGGCGGTGAAATAACGACCGGTACCGAAGAACAGGCTGACGCCCCCACCCGGCCCCGCAGACGTCTGGATCGCTCCGGTGATCGGTTGCGCCACCGCGCTGCGCATGGCGGTGAACAGTGGTGTACCGCTGAGCGACACATTCCATGCCGTGGGGTCGCCCCCCCGCAGATCGAAGCGCCAAATGTTGCCCTGCATGTCACCACCGTACACGGTATCGGCCAGGCTGCTGCTGTTGTGCAGTGCCACCGCTGTGACGTGGTTGAGGCCATTGGCGATCGCGTACTTGCCCCCGCTCGGATACAGGCGCTTGAGTACCTCACCGCTCTGGATGTCGACCACATACAACACAGGACGGCCCGTACTCGAATTGACGCCGTTACCGAACAGTGCAACAAATCGCGGCGCGCCGTTCGGATCAGTGCCAGCGACAGGCACCACCACCGGCTTGCCGAACGCGAAGCCCATGTCCGATTCGGTCTTGCCGGAAATCTCCCACAGCACGTTGCCGCTGTTGAACGCCGTTGGATTGCTGATATCCAGCGCAAACACCGAGCCGTTACCGACTGCCGTGGCGGACGGGCCGCGCGTGGCACCGCCACCGCCGGTGGTCCCTACCAGTACCGTATGCCACGCCTCGCCGTAGTGGACGTCGGATGCCGTCAGTCCGCCGTCAACGTAGTAGCGATGGCCATAGGCAGGGTTGGCCAGTTCGGCCATGTGCTGCAGCGACGTGGAGGGAATGTAGGCGAACTGTTCAGTGCCGGCCGCGGTTCCGGTGCCGGCATTGAATCCGTGCAGCATGCCGTCGTTGGCCCCGACATAGACCATTGAGGGCGGGCCGCCAGACGCAGTCTTCGATGTCAGATAGGCCTTGTAGCGGGTACCGAGTGTGGTCTTCCAGACTATCCCGCCCTGCTCCTTCCAGGATGTATAGCCGTAGTCATCCCGGGTGGAAACAATCTCGACGCTGGAATTGACGATGTCGCCGAGCAGTACACTGCGCGGACGGAACCCGCTGACCGGTGAACCACGCAGATAGCTGACGAGATCGGCAACCGTATGCGAACCGAACCAGTTGGGAACGGTATTGAGCCCAAGGTTGCCCAGTTTCTCGGCGCGGTCGCGGCCGGGAATGTTGTCCGCAGTGAAATCTGCCGCTGCTACAGGAATCAACTGATTGGACTTGTTCACAAAAGTCGGCGCAGTCGACACCACGATATTGCGGCCCGAAGCGCTCATCCTGGTCGACGCCCGCCACAGCTCAGGGCCGACTTCGCCATTGGAGAGGGTCTGACGGGCGATGAGATCGCCAGTCCAGTCATTGGATCCCGACGGTACCGTGTAGTGCGCCGAGACGGTGAAGGAACCTGCGTTGACCCGGGCGCCAGTCGCGCTGCCCCCCACCGGCGCCTCGCCCGCGGCAGCACTGTCGAAGATCGACTCCAGCGCAGACTTCAGCTTGGCCGGATTGCGCGCCAGGAAATAGTTGTCCGGCACGCCAGGCACCTTGCTGTCCCATTTCTTGCCAGCCGGCACGCCATACTTGGCGGCGTACCACAGCGGGCTCTCCAACTGATTGGCCTGGCCGCTTCCCAGGCGGTAGCGCAGGACAATGGCACCTGTCCATTCTGCCGGAGGAGCCGAGGTGGTCGTCAGCACCGAACCGTTCTTGTCGCCGGGCCGCAGTACCAGTCGCTGCACGTTGTCGGCCGCGTTCGAACCCACGATCGTGTAGCCGGTGAGCATCGCGTTGCCGGCATAGGCAGAAAGATTCTCAATGCGGACCAGCACCTCATCGCTGCCCACGGTATTGCGTACAGCATTGTTGCTGCACTCCGCACTGCTGGAGCGCCAGCAGATGTTGCGGAAATTCGTGTTGTCGCCGTCGTTGCAGGTAGCGCCCACGCAGTAGCTGAGCATGGAGACCACGTCGTTGTCGTGGTCATTGCCCCACAACGAGTCTTCCCATACCAGCGAGAAACTGCCAGCCTTGCCGTCTGCGCGATAAGTTCGTCCATAGACGAAATTCGGCGAGACCGTAGACTGTTTGGTGCCGATACCAACAGAACCGAGGAAGCAACTGCGCCAGCCATTGCTGGTGATTTTTGCCGTACCGGTATTGTTGGCCTGGCACAGTGGGGCCAGGGTGATCTTGCCGTTGCCCACCGGAATCTCGAACTTGGGCAGGCTCTCAGCCATGGCCACGGTATAGGTGGTCGCAGTGAGCTTGTAGGTATCCGGCTTGTTCTGCACGCCCGGACGAAGGTCGGTCTCGGCCGCGGCCTTTGACAAGCCCGCCATCAGGTAGCTGCCTTCCGTGGAAGGCACATCCGGGCAGATGCCACGCACCAGCGACAGGCCAGTAACCTTGGCCGCGCGACAGATGTCCTCATGGGTATTGATCGAGGCATAGCGCTCGGTCAGGCCGACGCGGCCAGCCATGTAACTGCCACCAGTAATGCCTTCAAGATTGCCGATCGCATCCGTTGCCGACGCCGCAGGTGTCAGGCCATTGATCGACCCGATGTTGTCGCTATCGAACGACGGCAGGCCTGAGGACATCACCAGGATGTTGCAGGTGGCGCAGTAGGAGTTGCCGCCATCGTTCGGGGAGCGGTAGGGATCCTTCCAGGCAACCGCATTGGGCAGCCCGCTCAGGTCTCCGGACGCACTGTAGATGCCCTTGGTTTCACCCTTGATGTAGCGCACAGCTTCGGCATACATCTCGGCCAGGGGATTGCCCCAGGCACTGCACTTCTTCGAGGCATTGCCCGGATCGGTCAGATTACCTCTGTCACCGAAGCCCTGTCGGTTGAGGATGCTGTAGTCGTTGCAGTCATTCCAGTTATTGCTCCAGTTCCACTGGTCGATACGGAAGTTGGAGATGGTATTGATGATGCCTTCCGCACCACCGGACAAGCTGTTACAGAACTGACCGTTGGACAGGTTGATTTCGTCGCCGGCCGCACAGAATCCGGTGCCGTTGCCTGCGATCTTTCCGATGTTCCGCCGCACCACGCCACCATCGCGCGGATTGACATAGGTACCCGTGACCAGACCGAAGCGAAGACGGCCGCTTTCGCCATACGACTGCAGCAGCCCAGCCGGTTTCAGATAGTCCCTTGTGCCATCGTTGTACTTGCGGCAGAACGCCTCCGGGAAAGCTCCGCTGCCACTGGCGCAGACCTCAACCCGGACGTTGAAGTTGGTGGCAGAGCCAGGTGAATCAGCCTTGCCTTCATCGCTTCGGCCGGTGATGCACTGGCGGCTGGCGGTGGCCGCCCACTCGCCCCAGTTGCCCGACGCAGCGCGCATCAGCGGTGCACCACCGGATTCGATGGTGGCGTTGCAGAAGGACATGGTGGTCTTGTACGGGGTGAAACTGTTGATATCACTGCCGCTGTATACCTTTACCCACGCGTGCAGATCGTTGGGGATCTGCGCGCGCTCCAGCACGGTGCTGGCGGCGCTGTCGGTGATGCGATGGCCGCCGTACAGCACGTAGCGCATCACGTCCAGGCGACTCATCGTTGCCCAGTTCAGGAAATTGCCGGACCAGCTTCCACCGCAGCTGTGCTTCCAGGTGCCGCCGGCCTGTGCACTGGCCTTGAACTGGCCGCTGGCGTAGGAATAGCAGAGGTTGGAATCGAAGTAACCGGAGTAATCGAACTTGTCCTGGTATGTGGTGTCGAGGGTGCCATCCTCATCCAGGTCGCTGTAATCGCTGTAGGCCTTGTTGAACAGCTGCTCGTCGCGCGACATCACCATCATCATCAGCGGCGGCTGGGTCTTCTTGCTGTACAACGGCTCCTGCGCGATGTCGTAGTCGCCAAGCGCAGCGAACAGCGGGTAGACCAACGCCCCCACCCCAGCCAGCACGGCAACGGCAGCGCCCGCGCGCAGCCAGGGAGTCGAGACGATGCGGGAGAAGCGGCGCGAAGTGTTCATGGAATGAAGATCGTATCGATGACAGCGCTGGAAGATGGATTGGCCGGATCGTCACTGGCCAGGACGGTGATCTGGTAGATGTTTTCGGTCTCTTCGTTCTTCCGGCCCCCGAGGCCGGTCCCTCCGCCGCCCATCACGCACTTATCAAGGCGCCGGGTATGGATTGCCGCAGCCGCAGTCTTGCCATCGGCCCAGGTTGCCGGGTCGAATACCGGACTGCATTCTTCCTGGTTGGCCTCGAAAACGCCGCCGCTTTCGATGGCTGTCTTGATGGCCGCCTCCTGGGTACGCACGTCGGCTTCGGCGTTCTGGAAGGCCTGATTGGAACGCAGGTAGTTGGCCGCCATGCGCTCCTGCATACCGGTAACCTGCATGCCGGCGATGCCGATAAGAGCCAGCAGGATCAACATGATCAGGGCGACATACAGCACAGCGCCTCGCTGCTGCCGGCGTGCTGTGAAGGAAGGAAGACGCGGGCGTGTGTACATGCGAGCCTCAGTTGCCAAAGAGGCGGTTGCGAAGGGCGATGGTGGTTTGATAGACAGCGCGCATGCGACCGTCTGCCGGCGCCGTGAACGTCACGCCCAGCGAAGTGAGCGCAGCGTTCTGGTCGGCCTGCGGCGCCGCCGATGGATCCGGACTGGACATCACCATCCCCAGCTGCACGGCGCCGACACGACGCCAACCATTCGCGGCCGGATTGGTAGACCCCTGCACCGTTTCGGCAGTGCCCTGGCGATCAATGAAACCGGTTGGATAAACGTCGGTAAGCCCGCGGTCCTGGCCATACAACAACTGCATGTTTTCTACGCCCTCCACCAGTGCCTCCGGCGCATTGGCCACCAGCGCGCCATTGGGGATGGCGGTGAAGCGCACGCGATACAACGAAGAACGGGCAATGGCGGCGTCATAGCCGATGTAGTACAGCGCGCTTTCTGCACGGTGCAGCATCGCCTGACCGGTGGTGACCGGACGGGTGAAGTTCCCTGCATTGTTCGGCGCATCCCCAAAGGTGACGGTGCCGGCGCCCTTGTCCACCGCGCGCGCCTGGAAGATCGTGACGCTGGCGCAGTCGGCCGCACCATACAGCCCCGGGTTGGAGACACCACTCTGCAGTACCGCAAGGCGCGCTTTGTCAAAACTGAAAATCGGCTTGCCTGGAACGCCGCCAATGGCGGTGATCGGCACACCATCCGGCATCAGGTAACGCAGCACCACGATGTCGCTGCCATTGACTCGGTTGGGCATGGCCGCAGCAAACTCGGCAGGCAGCGCGGGCTTGTAGTCGGTTCCGCCGGTTGCGGGTGTGGCTGTCAGGGTAACCGCCGCTCCCGGCGCGGTTCCGGTAGCTTCAAAGCCCTGGATCGACGTCTGGAAGTCCAGCGCCGGATGCGGAGCCGTTGCGAAGGTACTGAACAGCGAGGCATTGTCCGGTGTATTTCGCCCCTGGTCATTGACACAGCCGAAATGCCCGGCCATGCGAAGTTCGCGTTGCAGGGCATCCATCGCGAAGCGACTGTTTTCCTGCACCCGCGCCAGGCCATCGGACAGCTGGTAGGCCGCCCTCGATGCTGCAAACACCTGCACCACGCCGAGCATGACGATCACACCAATGGCCAGTGCGATCATCAGCTCAACCATGGAAAGACCCGACATGTGTCGGGATGAAGAGCATGAGGCGCGCATCACAAGCCGCTCCTGGCAGTGAACGTGGTGTCACCGGCATCGGCATTCCAGCGCTCATCCCCCCAGCTCACGCTGACCGAGTACTGGTCACCGTTCCGGGTTACTTTCCCCGTAGCGCCGTCGCCCAGCGCCTTGCCCAGGCGGCACCTCCAATCCAGGGTGAAGGCGTCTTTGCTGATGTCCTTGCCGGTGGGAGGTAAGCAGTTCTTGCTGGACGTGGTGGCGGTATAGTCGCCGACATAGACCGGCGCCATCTTCCGATTCACCCGCAGCTGGTCCAGCATCTCGTAGGTCAGATTGGTCGCCTGGGTGCGGTAGTTGGCACTTTGGACGAAGCGTACGTTCATGGTCTGCATCAGCGCGAAACCGAGCAGGCCAACGCCAAGCACGAGAATGGCGATCAGCACTTCGATCAGACTGAAGCCCCCTTGCACGCCGCGCGGGGAACGGGATCGGGACGGCCTCACTTGCAATCCTCCTTCAACAGCCGGACCTGTCCGGTCGGCGAAATGCGCAACGTTCGTTGCAGCGGTTGCTTGCCGCAGGTGTCCGGGCGCAGGGTCAGGTCCAGCGATGCATTCGCGCGGTTGCGACCACGTGGGTCAAAACCCACGGACAGATCCGGCGTACCCGCCGTAGTCAGACCCGGCCGACCGGCGCTGTAGCGGAGCACGGTCTCCCCAGCGCTCAGCGCACCATCTCCATTGGTGTCCGCCCAGACCAGCCAGCCGTCAGCCCAGCTTTTGCCATCACATGTACTGCCCGCAGACGACGCACAGACACCCGCACCACGACGATTCTTTACCGCCTCGCTGCGGGCCAATGCGAGTGAAGCGATCAACTCGTTGCTCGCGGTAGCGATGCGATTGGATCGCAGGGTGCCCTGGAAACTGGGAAAGGCGATCGTGGCGAGCACGGCCAGGACCATGATCGTGACCATCAACTCAACCAGCGTGAAGCCGTTTTGCCGGCGCAAAGACATTGGACGCTCCCCAGTGTTGATGGCCACCATGGGCCATCGCCCTGCCACCGGCAAGCGGCGGCAGGATGAACGGTCATTCCGGGGCGACGGGCGTCAAAGCCTTGACGACCCGCACCTTCCCACACCGGCCGGCGCGATCCCCATCGCACCGGCCCGGGCTCAGGCCAGCACTTGGTAGCAGGGCTGGTATTCGCCGGAGATCTTCATCCGGCGCTGCTCGACGAAAGCGCGCAGCAACGCGTCCAGCGCCTGCATCATGTCCGGGTCGCCATGGATCTGGAACGGTCCGAACTGTTCGATGCGACGCATGCCGTCTTCCTTCACGTTGCCGGCGACGATGCCCGAGAACGCGCGGCGCAGGTCGGCCGCCAAGGCGTGCGGGGCACGTCCGTGGTGCAGGTCCAGCGCGGCCATTGCCTCGTGGGTCGGCACGAACGGCTGCTGGTACTCCCACGGAATCTCGATCGACCAGTTGAAGAAGAACGAGTCCTTCTGTGCCAGGCGGTGCTCACGCACGCGCTTGATGCCGTTGGCCATCTTCTTTGCCACCGCCACCGGGTCGCCGATGACGATCTCGTAGCGCTCGGCGGCCGCATCGCCCAGGGTCAGGCGGATGAAGCGGTCGATCTGCTCGAAGTACGGCGCCGCCACCGTCGGGCCGGTCAGGATCAGCGGGAACGGCAGGTCCTTGTTTTCCTCGCGCAGCAGGATGCCGAGCAGGTACAGGATTTCCTCGGCAGTGCCGACGCCACCGGCGAACACGATGATGCCGTGGCCAATGCGGACGAAGGCCTCAAGGCGCTTCTCGATGTCCGGCATGATCACCAGGTGGTTGACGATCGGGTTCGGCGACTCGGCGGCGATGATGCCCGGCTCGGTCAGGCCGATGTAACGCGTCACGGTACGGCGCTGCTTGGCGTGGGCAATGGTGGCGCCCTTCATCGGGCCCTTCATCGCGCCTGGACCGCAGCCGGTGCAGATGTCCAGGCCGCGCAGGCCCAGCTCGTAGCCCACCTGCTTGGTATACAGGTATTCGTCGCGCGAGATCGAATGGCCACCCCAGCACACGACCAGGTTCGGGTCGCCCGGGTTGAGGATGCGCGCATTGCGCAGCAGGCCGAACACCGCGTTGGTGATGCCCTCGGACGACTCCAGCTCGGCCGCGTAGGCCGGGCCCATCTCGATGGCCATGTAGGCCAGGTCACGCACCACGGCGAACAGCAGTTCGGCGACACCGCGGATGATCTCGCCGTCGACAAAGGCCATTGCCGGCGCATTGACCAGATCGATGCGCACGCCGCGATCCTGCTGCGCCACCTGGATGTCGAAATCGGGATACAGATCGCGCGCCGCGCGCGGATCGTCAGAGGCACTGCCGCTGGTCAGCACGGCCAGCGCGCATCGGCGCAGCAGCTCGTGCATGCCGCCCGCAGATGCATCGCGCAGGCGAGCCACTTCGGCCCGCGACAGCACATCCAGCCCACCGCGGGGGTAGATCCGCGCGTCCTGCACCGGCAATGCACGGGCTGATTTTTCGTTCGTGGTCATGTCCAATTTTTCGCTTCCTTCAAGGTTTCCGACTGTACTGCCGCCCCCTTAAAAAGCAAAACGGCCGGGAAGCCCGACCGTTGGATGTGTGCTTCCCGCGTTCGCCTTTCCGGGACCGCATCGGCGGCGTTGGCACCGCGCACATTTCCGGATGCTACGCCGATGCCAGGTGACCTGCAAGGACTTTCGCATGAACGGAAAACGGCCGGGTTTCCCCGGCCGTTTCCACTTACTGCTTCAGGCTCTGACGGATCAGAACTTGTACTTCACGGTCAGCTGCATCGACCAGCGCGACACGGCAGTGTTGCCCTTGTCGTTGTTGTTTTCCTGGATCGACGAGTTGTCGGTACGGCCGGTGAAGTTGTACAGGTACTTGCCGGTAGCCGGGTCGATACCCGAGTAGTTGGCAACGCGACGGGTGGCGTAGAAGCCGTAATCGTCGATCAGACCCCACTTCTTGTTGAGCAGGTTGCCGACATTCATGATGTCCAGCGCGATCTCGCCCTTGTGGGTCTTCGCAAAGCCCGGGAACTCCTGGCTGATGCGGACATCGAAGCTGTTGACCCACTTGGCGCGGTGCGCGTTGGCCGGGACCACGCTGCCACGGTAGGCATCAAGCTCCGGATTCTGCGCCAGCCATTCGAAGAACTTCTTCTCCATGTCGGCGCCGCCGGTGAAGATCACGTCACCCGGGCCCTTCGGCACGTAGAACAGATCGTTGGTGCCTGCGCCGTCGCCGTTCACGTCGTTATAGAACACGTAGCTGTACGGACGACCCGAACGGCCTTCATAGAACAGGCCGACGCGGGTGGCATTGTCACCGAAGAAGTTGTGCTTCCACTCCAGGGTACCGGTGATGCGGTCCTTGATCGCATAGCGCGAGTTGTACGCAACGTTGTCGTTGGCGTTCAGGCTCAGCGTGTTGTTCCAGTTCGAGGTGTTCTGCGAGCTGGACAGCGGGCTCACTTCCTTCGCCTGAGTGTAGGTATAACCCAGCGACCAGCCCCAGTTCTCGGTCAGCGGCTTGGCCAGCGAGAACGTAGCCTGGGAACCGCGACCCTTGTCGGTGTTGCGCAGCAGGATCACGTCGCCGATATCGCTCGGACGGT
This sequence comes from Stenotrophomonas sp. 86428_Sma, assembly GCF_056481585.1. Taxonomy (NCBI): domain Bacteria; kingdom Pseudomonadati; phylum Pseudomonadota; class Gammaproteobacteria; order Lysobacterales; family Lysobacteraceae; genus Stenotrophomonas; species Stenotrophomonas sp. 86428_Sma. Next base: position 1,691,289 of record NZ_CM151156.1, on the reverse strand, counting down.
TGACACGGTCACTCGGGCAGGTCTGATCGGTGGCCGAGCAGGCACGACCGTTCTTCTGGCCAGCCTGCATGCCGTTCGAGCCAGCATTGGCACCGTTCATGCCGTAGTCGTTCCAGTACAGCGCACGACCGTCCTGACCAACCGAGCGGTTGGCATTCGGGGTCATGACGTCCAGACGATCAAAGTACAGACCATCCTTGACCTTGGTGACCAGCAGCTCGGCCGACGCCACGATGCCGTACCACGGCAGTTCGTGATCGAAGGCCAGGTTGGCCTTCCAGACCGACGGCAGGCGGGTACCGGGAGCGATCAGGTCGACGTTCTGACGTGCCGAAGCAAGCGACGGGTCCGGGATGAACGGATTGTCAGCATCGAAGCTGAAACCACCCGGATTGCGGGTCAGGTTGTACTCGGCGTAGTTCAGGCCGGTGTTCTGGTAGGCACCCGCCAGCCACACGTTCGGGGCAGCACCGCCGAACAGGCCCACGCCACCGCGCAGCTGGGTCGGACGGTCGCTATCGAAGGTGTAGTTGAAGCCGACGCGCGGCTGGAACAGCTTCTTGTCGACCAGCTTGGTGTTGTTGAAGCCGTACAGCTGCTCGATGCGCGGGTTGTACAGGCGCTGGGTGCTGAAGTCCGGCATGTCAACGCGGACACCGAACATCAGGCTCAGGTTGTAGTTGATCGCCCAGGTATCCTGGATGAACAGACCCGTGTTCTTCAGGTGGAACTTCGCCGGAATGTCATCCAGGCTGCCACCAGCACGCGGCACGCGCACCTGGTACGCGGACGGGGTGCCGGCTTCAAACGCAGCCAGGTTGGCGAACTCATACGCGCCGTACAGGTTGCGACCGTAGAAGTTCATCAGGTCGTTGTCGGTGTAGTCAAAGCCGAACTTGACGGTGTGGTCACCGACATACCAGGTACCGGCACCGAAGGCGCTCAGTTCCTTCGACTCCACCAGGTTGGTGTGGGTGTTCTGCTCGGTACCCAGGTACAGCGAATTATTGTTGTCGAAGCGGACGCGGATCTGCGGCAGGTGCGAAGCGGCAACGCGGTTGGACGAGTAGTCCTTGTGCGAGACCTTGAACTCGGTCGAGAAGTTCTCGGACCAGTCACTGAACAGTTCACCCATCCAGGTCTCATACTCGGTCGGCTGGGTGTACCAGAAGTCACTCAGCGAAATTTCGCTGTTGCTGACCTTCGGGAAACGCACCACGTCCTGCTTCATCTTGTTGTAGCGCAGGGCCGCACGGTGGTTCTCGTTGATGTTCCAGTCCAGCTTGACCGCGTACTCTTCGATCTCGGTCTTGTTGTTCAGCGCACCGACGCCGCCGACCTGATAGCCAAGATCGGACATGCGCTTCTGGACGCGGGCGATATCAGCATCGCTGATGCCGCCAGCCTTGTTGTAGGGGCTTTCGCCAAGGCTGACGCCGCCACCGCTACGCTCGTACTTTTCGTAGTTGGTGAAGAAGAACAGCTTGTCCTTGACGATCGGGCCGCCGAAGGTCATGCCGTAGGTCTTCTCGTCCTTGAAGCCGTTAAAGTCCTGCTTGTCACCTTCCAGGCGCGAACGGACCATGTCCTTGTCGCGGTACGAACCGTACACGGTGCCGTGGAATTCATTGGTACCCGACTTGGTCACGGCGTTGATCACCGCACCGGTACCACCAGCGATGGTGGTGTCGTAGTTGGCCAGGTCGATGTTGATTTCCTGGATGGCGTCCATCGACACCGGCTGACGCTCGGTCGGCAGGTTGTTGGAGCCCAGGCCGAACGGATCGGAGGCGCTGATGCCGTCGATGCGGATGGCGTTGTAACGGGTGTTCTGGCCACCGGCCGAGATCGCGCCGTCAGCCTTGCTGACCTGCGAGATACGCGGATCCAGGCGGATGTAGTCCTGGATGTTGCGGTTGGCCGACGGCAGCGCGTCCATCGTTTCGCGCGTCACGTTGGTGCCGCTGCCCATCTTGGTGGCGCTGAACAGGTCCAGGCCGCCGGCGGTGGCGACAACGTTCACGGCGTCCAGGTTGGTGGCGGCCAGGTCGCCGCCGAGACTGGCGTTGACCGTGTTGACCTGGTTCAGGTTCAGGTAGACACCTTCTTCGGTCTTGGTGCCTTCACCGGACTTGGTGATGGTGATGGTGTACGGGCCACCCACGCGCAGGCCGCGCGCGTTGTAACGACCCGACGCGTCGGTGGTGGCACGCGAAACGGTGCCCGACTCGGTGTGGGTGATGGTGACTTCAGCGCCAGCGACAGGCTGGCCTGCAGAGGACATCACCTGGCCGCCGACACCGGCAGAGGTGCTCTGGGCGAAGGCGGGAGCGGCGGCGAGCGCAGCCACGAGACCAAGGGTGAGCTTGGACATCCGGAGTGGGTGGGTCATTTTTCGGTAGCCTCGATGCGAGTTGGCGATGGCGGAAAAAAAGCGCATCCAAACAGCCCTGCGGGTGGCTGGTCGGACATTTATCTGGGGTTCCCTACCGCTTGGCTGAAGGAAGCCACAACGGTTAACACTAGATTAACACGCTACGCCATCAATGTGACGGTTGTGCGACAAACGGCACCGGATCGCAACGCAATCGTGACGGGTTCTTCACTCCGCCTTTCCCCGGCGCTCACTCGGCCGGGGACGCCCCGCTGGCATCGAGAATCCGGCCGCGCCAGGTGGCGCCAGCACCGGACAACAGGGTCACGGCCGCAGCGGCGGCGGCCTCCGGGCCTTGGGCGGCCGGGTCCTGGTCGACGGAATACGCCCGGGCCCGCAGGGCTGTGCGCAGTGGGCCGGGGTACAGGCCACTGACCCGTACCGGGCTGCGGCCGAGTTCGTCGTGCAGGCTGGCGATCAGGCCACGCAGGCCATGCTGGGCCACACCGTAACCGCCCCAGTAAGCCTGCCCGACCCGGTCAGGGGCATCGACCGCAAACACCAGCGCCGCATCTTCGCGCTGCCGCAGCAGTGGCAGGCAGGCCTGGGCCAGCCAGGCCGGCGCGGTCAGGGTAACGTGCACCGCGCGGGCGAAACTGGCCGGGTCGGCCAGCTCGAACGGGGTCAGGCCCGGGAAGTGGGCGGCACAGACCAGCAGGCCGTCCAGCCGCCCCAGCTCGCGCTGCAGGGCCTGGGCCAGCTCGGCATAGTCATCGGGGCCGGCGCCTTCCAGGTCCAGCGGGTACAGCAGGGGTTCCGGGCCGACCGCCTGGACCTGGGCATAGACACGGTCCAGGCGGCGCGGCTTGCGGCCCAACAGGACCACGGTGGCACCGGCCGCTGCGGCCGCAACGGCCGCCGCACTGCCCAAGCCACCGCCGGCGCCTGCAACCAGCACCACACGATCCTGCAACGGGCGGCCATCGAGCGCCCCGTCGGTCGGTGACGTCGATGGCCAGGCACTCATCCCTGGGTCGCCTCTTCGACGATGCGCTTGAGCTCGCCGGCTTCGAACAGCTCCAGCACGATGTCGCAGCCACCGATCAACTCACCGTTGATGAACAGCTGCGGGAAGGTCGGCAGGTTGGAAAAGCGCGGCAGGTTGGCGCGGATCTCGGGCTCTTCCAGCACGTTGACGGTGCGCAGGGTGACCGCGCCGGCCGCCATCAATGCCTGTATGGCGCGGCTGGAGAAGCCGCACATCGGGTATTGCGGGGTGCCCTTCATGAACAGCACGAGCGGGTAACGATCGACCTCGGCCTGGATTTGCTGCATTACCGCCACAACCACACTCCTTGCTTCGCCGGACAAACCGACCGTGATGGTCGGCTAGACTGCCCACGGTAGCCGCCATTGTAAGCGGATGGAACCGGCTGCCGCCGCCCCCTGGCCACGAACCTGTCCATGCCTGTCGAATTGCCTGCCCTGCCCTACCTTTCCGGCTCCCTGCAGCCGCATCTGTCCGCACAGACCGTGGAACTGCATCACGGCCGCCACCATCGCGCCTACGTGGATGCCGTCAACGCCGGCATCCTCGGCACCGAGTGGGAGGAAGCGTCACTGGAAGAGATCGTCCGCCACGCCCAGGGCACGCTGTTCGATGCCGCCGCACAGGCCTGGAACCATGGCTTCTACTGGCAGTGCCTGCGCCCGCGCGGCGGCGGTGAGCCGCAGGGGCGGCTGGGCGAGCTGGTCAAGCGCCAGTTCGGCGACGTGCAGCGCCTGCGCGAGGAATTCAACCGCACCGCACTGGGCCTGTTCGGCTCGGGCTGGGTGTGGCTGGTGCAGCATCCGGGCGGGCAGCTGGGCCTGCAGGCCACCCGCAACGCCGGCACGCCATTGACCGGCGAAAGCACCCCGCTCCTGTGCTGCGACGTCTGGGAGCACGCTTACTACACCGACTACCAGAATGATCGCGCGCGCTATCTGGACGCGTTCTGGCAGATGGTCAACTGGGAATTCGCCGAAAGCCAGCTGCGCTGAGGCAGCGGCTCCGCCACGGGGTAGTGCCGGCCGCTGGCCGGCATCCCCATACGCGCACGAACATACCCGATCTGCCGGCCAGCGGCCGACACTACCGGGAAACAGTACGGAGCTTCACGCGCTCTCGTGCGCGGCCACCGCGTCCATCACCCGTGCCGAGTACACCAGCGCGGCGCCTGCATTGAGCGACACTGCCACGCCCAGCGCCTCGGCGATTTCCTCGCGGCTGGCGCCGTGCTTCAGCGCTGCATCCACATGCACGGTGATGCAGCCGTCGCAGCGGGTGGTCACTGCCACGGCCAGCGCGATCAGCTCGCGGGTCTTGGCATCCAGGTGGTTGGTCTGCGCGCCGGCATTGGCCAGGGTGGCATAGCCCTTGACCGTATCCGGCGAGAGCTTGCCGATCTCGCCGATGCGGCCCTTCAGTTCCTTGCGGTAGGCATTCCAGTCGAGCATGGTCGTGACTCCTGTGAAAGGAGCTCCACGCTACCACCGGGAATGTTGCGCCGATGCCTGCACCGGCGCGCCACATCGTTGCATTGCCGGCCAGCGGCCGGCGCTACCGGGTTCAGCGGTTGCGCAGCGCGTGTACCGCCGGCGCCACCTGGGCCTGGCGACCCAGCTCCAGACCCACCTGGTCCAGTGCATCGGCCAGTGCATCAGCAGCATCATCGCGCAGCGTGGCATGACCGACCTTGCGGCCCTCACGCGGCTCCTTGCCGTAGTCGTGCCAGTGGCCGCTGGCCTGGGCCAGCACCGGCGCCGGGTCCGGCATCGCGCCCAGCCAGTTCAGCATGCAGGCATGGCCGAGCATGCGGGTGCTGCCCAGCGGCAGGCCCAGCACAGCGCGCAGGTGATTCTCGAACTGCGAGGTCTCGCTGCCTTCGATGGTCCAGTGGCCGGAGTTGTGCACGCGCGGCGCCATCTCGTTGGCCAACAGCTCGCCATCGCGGCAGAACAGCTCCAGCGCGAACACGCCGACATACTGCAGGTGCTCGGCGACGCGACGGGCATAGCCGATCGCGGCCTCGTGCTCGGCGGCCGACAACACGGCCGGCGCCACGCTGGCCGACAGCACGCCGTCGACGTGCCAGTTGCCGGTGACCGGCCAGGCCTCGAAGCTGCCATCGCGGCCACGCACGGCAACCACGCTGACCTCCCGCTGGAAGGCCACGAAGCCTTCCAGGATCAGACCAGTACGCTCGACCTGCGCACCCAGCGCATCCCATGCGGCATCGATGTCGGCCTCGCTGCGCAGGCGGAACTGCCCCTTGCCGTCGTAACCGAGGCGGCGGGTCTTGAGGATGCACGGCAGACCGAACTCGGCAGCCTTCGCGGCCAACTCGTCACGGCTGCGGATGTCAGCGAAGGCCGGCAGCGGAATGCCCAGCTGCTGGAACAGGGTCTTCTCGCTCAACCGGTCCTGGGCCACGGCCAGTGCGGCCGGCGGCGGGTAGACCGGCACGCGGTCGGCCAGGAACTGCGCGCTGTCGGCCGGCACGTTCTCGAAATCGAACGTGACCACGTCGACCTTGGCCGCGAAATCCGCCAGCGCCTGGCGGTCATCGAAGGCACCGACGGTGAGCGGCGCCAGCGGGCCGCTGCAGGCGTCGGCTGCGGGGTCGTACAGTTCGAAGCGCAATCCCAGCGGCGCACCGGCCAGTACCATCATGCGGGCGAGCTGGCCGCCACCCAGGATGCCTACGGTCAGGCTCATTGGCGCGGATCGTCGTGGGCCATCACGTCTTCGGTCTGGCGTGCGCGGAACGCGTCGAGCGCCTGGCCGATCGCCGGCTGGTCACTGGCCAGCATTGCGGCGGCGAACAGCGCGGCGTTGGAGGCGCCGGCATTGCCGATGGCGAAGGTGGCGACCGGGATGCCGGCTGGCATCTGCACGATCGACAGCAGCGAATCCATGCCGTTGAGGGCCTTGGACTGCACCGGCACGCCCAGCACCGGAACGGCGGTCTTGGCGGCGATCATGCCCGGCAGGTGCGCGGCCCCGCCGGCACCGGCGATGATCGCGCGCAGGCCACGCGGGCCCGCCTGCTCGGCGTAACTGAACAACACATCCGGCGTCCGATGCGCGGACACTACCTTCACTTCGAACGGAACACCCAGAGCTTCAAGCTTCTGGGCGGCGTGCTGCATGGTTTCCCAGTCGGAACGGGAACCCATGACGATGCCGACAAGCGGCGCGATCGGGTTGGGGGTCATTGGCCGTCACCTGCCTTAAAGACGTATTCTAGCCATCTTCCACGCAAGACGAAGAACCATGGATCGCAAGCTGCTCGACCTGCTGGTGTCACCGGACACCCGCCAGCCCCTGTCCCTGCTGGATGGCAAGGGCCTGGAAGCCCTCAACAAGGCCATTTCCGCCGGCGCGGTGAACAAGGCCGATGGCAACCCGCTGGCGCAGCCGCTGCGCGAAGCGCTGGTCACCCGCGACCGCAAGCAGGTGTTCCGCGTTGACGACGGCATCCCGGTGCTGCTGGCCGAGGAAGCCATCCCGACCGCCCAGATCGCCGACTTCCCGGCCGCATGAGCGCGCTGCCGACGCCGGATGCGGCCGTTGTCGCCGCCGATGTCGCGCGTGCGCTGGCCGAGGACCTGGGCAGCGGCGACGTCACCGCCGCCCTGCTGCCCGACCAGGCCGACAGCGCCTACCTGCTGTGCAAGCAGGACGGGGTGATCGCCGGCCGCCCCTGGTTCGACGCCACCCACCGCGCACTCGATCCGGACGTGCGCATCGAATGGCATGTCTCCGAGGGCGACACGGTCACCGCCGGCACCGTACTGGCGCTGCTGCACGGGCGCAGCCGCAGCCTGGTGAGCGCCGAGCGCACTTCGCTGAACTTCCTGCAGACGCTGTCCGGCACCGCCACGACCACCGCGCGCTACGTGGCGGCCGTGGCCGGCACCGGCACGCGCATCCTCGACACCCGCAAGACCCTGCCCGGCCTGCGCCTGGCACAGAAGTACGCGGTGCGCTGCGGCGGTGGAGAGAACCATCGTTTCGGCCTGTACGACACGGTGATGCTGAAGGAAAACCACATCCGCGCTGCCGGTTCACTGGCCGCAGCCGTGGCTGCCGCACGCCGGCAATGGCCTGGGTTGCCGCTGGTGGTCGAGGTCGAGGATCTTGCGCAGCTGCGCCAGGCGCTGGAGGCTGGTTGCGAACGCATCCTGCTGGATGACTTCAGCCCCGACCTGCGCCGCGAGGCGGTGCGCATCACGGCGGGCCGCATCCCGCTGGAAGTCTCCGGCAGCGTCGGACTGGGTGGCCTGCGTTCGATCGCCGAGGACGGCGTGGACTGCATTTCCATTGGCGGCCTGACCAAGCACGTGCAGGCGATTGATCTGTCGCTGAAGCTGGGCCCGCCGCCGGGCTGAGGCCTGACCCGGTTCTCACACCCGGCGTTCACGACAGCGCTGCGACGCTGCGGTCATCCCCCACAGGAGCCGCGCATGCGCCGGATGCTCTTGCCTGCCTGCCTGCTGCTGGCCGCAGCCCCCTTGTCCGCAGCGGCCGCCGAAGCCTGCGATGTGCCGCCCCGCTTCGGCCTGAGCCCGTTGGCGGTGGCCATCCGCAATACCGCCTGCAACGAGCACCGGCTGTGGTTCCGGCCCTTCATTGATCGCGATGGCCGCGCCGCCAGCCTCAGTGTCACCGAGGCCGAAAGCGATCACTTGGCCGACAACGGCCTGATCGCCTGGCAGCGCGTGGCCGGCTACTGGCGCAACAGCGGCACGCTCAACGCAATGGGCAGCATCGCCGGCGCCAGCAGCTGCCTGGCACCGCTGGGCACGCGCTACACCGACAGCGACTGCCGCGCCTTCCTGGTCGACAACCCTTGGTCGGCCGCGTTCATTTCCTGGGTGATGGTGCAGTCCGGCGTTCCCGGCTTCAACACCTCGCCACGCCACATCGACTACATCCGTGCCGCGTACCAGGCCGGCCCCTCGGGCGTGCCGTACCGGTTGGTCGATCCCGCGACCGCAAAGCCCGCACCGGGCGACCTGCTGTGCTTCCTGCGCGACCGCAGCACCACGCTCAGCTACAGCGGGCTGGTGCAGGCACTGGGCAATGGCTCGGTGGGCCACTGGAAATCACATTGCGAAGTGGTGGTAGCGGCCAATCTTGGCGGCGACCAGACCCTGTACCTGGTCGGCGGCAACGTGATGAACACCGTGGCGATGCGGCTGCTGCAGCTGGACCGCACCGGGCTGATCAAGCTGCCGCCCGCGCGCGAACGCAACAGCACCGGCATCGACCCCAGCTGCACGCCGGGCCGCGAGGACGAATGCAGCTTCAACCGCCAGGACTGGGCAGCACTGCTGCAGTTGACCGCCACATCACCGCTGGTGATGCCCTCGCCCACTGCGACGCCGATGCAGCCCGCCCCGACACCGCAACCGGTCATCGTGCCCGCGCAACCGGTATCCAGCGAACCGCAGCCGCGGCGGTGAATCCAGCGCTTGATCCAGCGCACGTTCGCCGCCATCTTTGCGGAACCGACCTCTGACGGCTGACGCCATGCCCACCCTGCTGCTGTTGCTGATTGCCGGCGGAATCATCTACTTCTTCTGGAACGCTGCGCGTTCGGCCGCCGAGCGCGCGGTCGAGCTGGGACGCAATGCCTGCCGCGCAGCCGACGTGCAATGGCTGGACCAGGCAGTGCATGCCACCGGCCTGCGCCTGTCGCGCGGCGAGGATGGCCGGCTCGGTTTCGAGCGCACGTTCAAGTTCGAGTATTCCTACGATGGCATCGATCGCCACGTGGGCCGCATGGTGCTGCGCGGCGACCAGTTGATCTCGTTCACTGGCCCGGGCGCGGCGCGGATCAGCCAGATCCGGCCGGATGCGGAGGATGCCGAGGATGTCTAAGGGCTTTGAGCGCCGACCAACGGTCGGCACCCACCGGTAAATCCTGTAAAGGAAAACGCCGCCCATCGGGGCGGCGTCAGAGGGATTACTTGACCACGCGCAGGTTCGGGCGACCCTTGGGCGGCGGACTGGCCGGCGGGGTATCGTCCGGCGGCGTGCCTTCCTCGTGCAGCAGTTCGTCGCTGGTCGGCGCGGTTTCGCTGCCCGGAATGTCATCCGGCAGTGCCATGCCCTGCCCGGTCTCGCGGGCATAGACGGCCAGCACGGCACTGATCGGCACCTGCACCGGGTAGCTGGTGCCGGAGAAGCGCGCCGAGAAGCTCACCATCTCGTTGTCGATCATCAGCCGCACGACAGCGCGTTCGGCGATGTTGAGCACAACCCGGCCATCCTTGACCGCCGAAGGCGGGACCTGCACGCCGGGGACGCCGGCGTCGACCAGGATGTGCGGGGTCAGCTGGTTGTCGTTGATCCATTCCACCAGCGCCCGCAGCAGGTACGGGCGGTGGCTGGTCATGTGGAAGAAGTCTTCGGTCATGCGTGAAGTGTACGCGCCCGGCGCCCCGCCGGGGCGGATCGCCTGCACGCCGGTCGGCGTGCAGACGGGTAATGCGGGGCCGGATCAGACCGGCAGATCGCGCAGTTTCTTTTCCTGATCGGTCAGGCTGCGGACGAAACCGGGATGGCGGAAGATGCGGTTGCCGTAGTCTTCAATCGCCTTGCCGTCCTTCGGCAGCGGCACATCCAGCGACTGCAGGCGCCAGATGATCGGCGCCATCGCGCAGTCGGCCAGGCTCATTTCCGGGTTGAGGAAGAACTTGCTGGCCTTGAACAGCGGCAGCGAGGCCGTCAGCAGTTCTTTCAGGCGCTTGCGCCCGGCCTCGGCCTGGGTCTTGTTGCCCAGCTGGATGGCCTGCACCTGCGGCACCCAGTCGTGCTCGATGCGCAGCATGGCCAGGCGGATACGCGCACGCGAGAGCGGATCGACCGGCATCAGCGGCGGATGCGGGTAGCGTTCGTCCAGGTATTCGCTGACCACCGACGCGGCGTACAGCACCAGCTCGCGCTCGACCAGGGTCGGAACCGAGTGGTACGGATTGAGATCGATCAGGTCTTCAGGCGGGTTCTGCGGATCGACCGGAACGAAGTCGAAGGTGACCCCCTTGGCCGCCAGCACCAGGCGTACCCGGTGGCACAGTACGTCGTCGTTCGAGGAAAACAGCGTCAGTGTATTGCGCATGCGTACGCTCGCCGCCATCAAAGGCTCTCCCACGACAGGAGACCGCCTGCCGCATCGGCGCCGCCGGCACCGTGCCAGCGGTCGACTCCTCCCCGAGTGTGCAACCGACCATCACAAAAGCCAATAGGCCCGTGCGATGGCCGGCGGCAGAATCAGTGAACGTCCTTCCAGTATTCCTTCTTCAGCAGGTACAGCAGGAAGGTCAACAGGGCCAGGAACAGGATCACCCAGACGCCCAGCTGCTGGCGCTTGAGCGCGGACGGTTCGCCGGCGTATTCGAGGAAGTTGGTGATGTCCCGCACGGCCTGGTCGTACTGGCCGGCATCCACCGAACCGGGCGTTTCGATGCGCAGGCCGGTCACCGGCGGGTCCATGCCGGGGGCCTCGGGCTTGCCATGCACGGCATGCTGCAGGCCCTGCATCTCCCACAACGGGTTGGGCATGGAGGCATTGGCGAACAACGCGTTGTTCCAGCCCAGTGGCCGGCTGCTGTCCAGGTAGAACGACTTGAGGTAGGTGTAGACCCAGTCACTGCCGCGCACACGCGCGATCAGGCTGAGGTCCGGCGGCATCTTGCCGAACCACTTCTCGGCGTTCTCCTTGGGCATCGCCACCGGAATCGGGTCACCGATCGCCGAGCCGGTGAAGTTGAGGTTGTTCATCACCTCTTCCTCGGTCAGGCCCAGGTCCTGCGCCATCCGCGAATAGCGCAGGTACTTCAGCGCATGGCAGCCGGAGCAGTAGTTCATGTACAGCTGCGCGCCGCGCTGCAGCGAGGCGCGGTCACCGAGATCGTTGCCGGCCTGCAGCAGCTTGGTGCCGCCCTCGGCGGCGGAGGCCAGGAAACTGCCCAGCATCAGGGCGGCCGTCAGGGCCAGCCGGACCATCCAGCGTTCAGTCATGGGTGGTCACCCTCTCCGGTACCGGCTTGGTCCTGTCCAACCTTGTCCATAGCGGCATGGTGATGAAGAACGCGAAGTACAGGAAGGTCAGCACCCGCCCGATGTAGGTCTCGTGCACGTCGGTGCCGGGGCCGGAACCGATCACGCCCAGCCAGACGAAGCACACCGCCAGTACGCCCAGCATCACCTTCGAGATCCAGCCGCGGTAGCGCACCGATTTCACCTTCGCCTTGTCCAGCCACGGCACCAGGAACAGGATCGCGATGGCCGAGAACATCACCAGCACGCCGCCCAGCTTGTTCGGCACCACGCGCAACATCGCGTAGTACGGCGTGTAGTACCAGACCGGCTTGATGTGCTCCGGGGTCACCAGGCGGTTGGCCTCGGTGAAGTTGTCGTGCTCCAGGAACAGGCCGCCGAAACCGGGCGCGAAGAAGATGATGAAGGCGGCGATGATCAGCAGGAAGCCGGCGCCGACACCGTCCTTGAGCGTGTAGTACGGGTGGAACGGGATGCCGTCGGCCGGCGCGTTCGGCGACCAGCGGTTGCCCTTCGGCCCCTTCTTGATCTCCACGCCATCGGGATTGTTCGAACCCACTTCGTGCAGCGCGCCCAGATGCAGCACCACCAGCAGCAACAGCACCAGCGGCAATGCGATGACATGCAGCGCGAAGAAGCGGTTGAGCGTGGCGTCACTGGGCAGGTAGTCGCCCATGATCCACTCGGTCAGGCCGTTGCCGATCACCGGTATGGCGCCGAACAGCGAGATGATCACCTTGGCGCCCCAGAACGACATCTGGCCCCACGGCAGCACGTAGCCCATGAACGCTTCGGCCATCAGTACCAGGTAGATCAGCATGCCCAGGATCCACACCAGCTCGCGCGGCTTCTGGTAACTGCCGTACAGCAGGCCGCGGAACATGTGCAGGTAGACCACGATGAAGAACAGCGAGGCCCCGGTGGAGTGCATGTAGCGGATCAGCCAGCCCCACTCCACATCACGCATGATGTATTCGATGGAACCGAACGCCTCGGCGGCGTTGGTCTTGTAGTGCATCGTCAGGAAGATGCCGGTGACGATCTGGTTGACCAGCACCAGCAGCGCCAGCGAACCGAAGTAGTACCAGATGTTGAAGTTCTTCGGCGCGTAGTACTCGCTGACGTGCTTGCGGTACACCGGCATCAGGCCCGGTGCCCGGGCATTGACCCAGTCGGCCACGCCGCTGGCGGTACGGCTGAGGATATTGGCCATCAGGCAGCCCCCTGCGGATCGACACCGATGATGATGGTGTTGTCGTCCTGGTAGTGGTGCGCGGGCACCTTCAGGTTGATCGGCGCCGGCACGTCCTTGAAGACGCGGCCGGACATATCGAAGCGCGACTTGTGGCAGGGGCAGAAGTAGCCGCCCTTCCACTGCGGGTCGTAGGGTTCAGGCCGGATCTCGGCGACCATTTCCGGCGAGCAGCCCAGGTGCGTGCACAGCCCGACCAGCACGGAGATGTCCGGCTTGATCGAGCGCAGCTCGGGGTTCTGCTTCAGCACGTACTCCGGCTGCTGGTCCTTCTCGCCGGACTCGGGGTCCTTGAGACGGCCATCCAGCCCGTGCAGCGCATCGAGGATCGCCTTGGACCGCTTGACGATCCAGATCGGCTGGCCACGCCATTCCACGATCAGGCGTTGGCCTTCCTGCAGGGCGCTGATGTCGGCCACCACCGGTGCGCCGGCAAGCTTGGCGCGGGCACTGGGGTTCCAGGATTTGATGAAAGGAACTGCGGTGAATCCGACGCCGACGGCGCCCACCACGGCTGTGGTGGCAGAAAGAAAACGCCGACGTCCGGTGTTGACTGGATCGTGTACCCCATCGTTGGCCATCCGGCACTCCGATATTGATTAGGTAGCTTTAAGGCTGCCAGCGGATCCGGTGGGGGCCAGAGCCGCATTGAATCACGGTCGAGTGTAGCGGAACCGTCGCGCGCCACACAACGCATTGCAACAACATTGATTGCGGGGTTGCCGGCCAGCGGCCGGTCGGTACCGGCCATTGCCCAGGGGTTGCCGGCCAGCGGCCGGCACTACTGGTGCGTCAATGCGCTGCGGTAACGCTCGGCCAGCTGCCCGACCCGGCGCACGTAGTACTGGGTTTCGCTGTAGGGCGGTACGCCACCATGACGGTCGACCGCGCCTTCGCCGGCGTTGTAGCCCGCCGCCGCCAGAGTCAGATCGCCATTGAAGCGCTTCAACAACCACGCAAGATACTGCACGCCGCCACGGATGTTCTGCCCGGCATCGTAGGAATCACTGACCCCGAAGCGGGCAGCGGTCGGCGGCATCAGCTGCATCAGGCCCTGCGCACCGGCACGGCTGAGCGCGGTCGGGTTGTAGGCCGACTCGGCGTGGATGATCGCGCGCACCACAGCCTCTTCCACGCCGAACTCGCGCGCGGCCGAGGTGATCTCGGCCTGGAAGGCCGAGGTGTTCAGGCGCACGGTGCCGAAGTCCACGCGTGGATTGACCCCGCACGCGTAGCAGCGCTCCATGAAACTGTAGCGGATGGTCCGGACCGGGCCGAGGTTGGCCACCTGGGTCGGGCGCGCACTGGTGTAGTGGCGCACGCCGTCCTTCATGAAGGAATAGACCTGGCCGCTGACCATGCGTCCGGCGCGCGGGGCGACCGGCTGTGCTGGAGCAGCTGCGGGCGCGGATGCAGGTGTCGGCGCGGCCGCTGCCGGCGTTGCGGCGCTCGCGGCAACGGCCACCGGATTGCGTTCAATGCTGGCCACCGCGGTCGGCGTCGGCCTTGGCGCGGCCACCACCGGGCGCGGCGCCGGACGGGTGTCGCGGCTGTAGCTGATGGTGCTGCAGCGCGCACCGGCCACCCGCTTGCTCACATAACTGGTGACGCCGTCAGGGCCCTGGCACTTGTACAGGGTTCCGGCGCTGGCCGGCGCAGCGGTCAGCGCAGCGATGATGATCGCCGTTGTCCCCAGTATCCCCTTCATGGCGGCGAGTGTCCCAGCTTCGCCGGGGCTTGCCAAGCGATGTGGCTCAGCCTGTGACCGGCGGCACAGCCAGCACCCGGCCCAGCCCGGCCAAGCGCTGGGCCAGTTCGTCGCGCAGGCCCGGCGGCGTGGTCCACAGCGCCACCGGCACGCGGTCCAGGCTCAGGATCTGCGCCAGCATCATGCCCCGGCTCTCAGCGCCCATGCGCAGCAGGCAGTGCTCGGCGCCGTCCGCCTCCAGCACCCCGCACCAGGGCGGAATGCGACCTTCCAGCTCGGCGCGACTGCCGGCCAGACGGACGATGGCCTGCAGCGCGAACGGGGCCTGGCTGACCGCCTGCCGCACCATCACATCCGGCGGCGCCGGGGTGCGCCGGTGCATGCCCGGCTCGGAGCACTCACGCACCGCGCCCATCCGGTCCACGCGCAGGGTGCGCCAGTCCTGCCGGCCCAGATCCCAGGCCAGCAGGTACCAGCGCCGCCCGTAGTTGACCAGGTGCTGGGCCTCGACCTCGCGCTGGGTGACGGCCTCCTGTGCGCTGCGGTATTCGAAGGCCAGCCGTGACGCCTGCCGGCAGTACTGAGCCAGCCGCCCGAGCACGCGCGCATCGGTGGACGGAAGATCAGACAGGGTGGCCGTCGCTGCATGCACCTCGCCGGCCTGCTGGCGACGACGGGTCGGCACCAGCGGGTCGAGCTTGGACAGCAGGCCGCGCGCGGTGTCGTCAATGCCGGCGACGGTGGCCGAGGCCGCGCGCAGGGCGATGGCCAGGGTGGTCGCCTCTTCTTCATCCAACAGCATGGGAAGTACGGGTGCCCCTGCCCCCAGCTGGTAGCCGCCGCCAACCCCGGATGAGGCCTGCACCGGATAGCCCAGTTCGCGCAGGCGCTCGATGTCACGGCGGATGCTGCGCCGGTCCACGCCCATGCGCTCGGCCAACTCGGCCCCGGACCACTGGCGACGGGCCTGCAGCAGGGCGATCAGGCGCAACAGTCGATGGGCGGTATGGCGCATGAAGGATCGAGGACAGAAGTCGTCCGCAATAGTGCCCCAGGATGAGCTCCAGTTCACCACCCACCGCAAGGAGCAACGCCATGACATCCCGCCAGATCACCCTGTACCACGCCGCCCGTTCACGCTCGAGCGGCGCCGTGGCCCTGCTCGAAGCGCTGGGTGCCGACTACCGCATGCAGGTGCTGGACCTGAAGGCCGGCGCCAACCTGGCCCCGGCCTACCTGGCCATCAACCCGATGGGTAAGGTGCCGGCCATCGTCCACAACGGCGCACTGGTGACCGAGCAGGTGGCGATTTACCTGTACCTGGCCGACCTGTACCCGGAAGCCGGGCTGGCCCCGCCGATCGGCGACGCCCTGCGCGGCCCCTACCTGCGCTGGATGGCCTTCTACGGCGCCTGTTTCGAGCCGGCGATGATCGACAAGGCAATGCACCGCGAGCCGCCGCCGCGCCTGATGTCGCCCTACAACGACGCGGAGACGGTGCTGCAGGTGATCGAAGCCCAGCTGGCACAGGGGCCGTACCTGCTCGGCGAGACGATGAGCGCCGCCGACGTGCTGTGGGGCAATGCGCTGGCCTGGACCACCGCCTTTGGCCTGGTGCAGCCGGCGCCGGCAACGGCTGATTACATTGCACGGATGAGTGCGATGACCGCTTTCGACCGTTCGCGGCAGATCGATGCGGAGCTGGCAGCGGCCTGAGGCGTGCCGACGGGCGCGGCCGGGCGCTACCGGGGGGCGGACCCTGAATTCCAGTAGATCCACGCCATGCGTGGATGACCCGCCCGCCGTGCCTGCGGGACGGAAAGCAGCCAGGCATGGCCTGGCTCTACTGGGCCGGCGCACGCGCTGGGATGCGGGTAGAATTGCCCGCTTTCCCGCCACCCGAATGGATTAAGCGCCATGACCGGGACGCCAGACGTCTTTCCGCCCGCCACGCCGGGCGGTACCCCGCTCGTTGCCCTGCCCACCGGTCCGCGCAAGCCCGACCAGGTGAAAGGCAAGCTGTACATCAAGACCCACGGTTGCCAGATGAACGAGTACGACTCGGCCAAGATGGCCGACGTGCTTGCCGCCAGCGATGGCCTGGAACTGACCGACAGCCCGGACGACGCCGACGTCATCCTGGTCAATACCTGCTCCATCCGCGAGAAAGCGCAGGAGAAGGTATTCAGCCAGCTGGGCGTATGGAAGGGCCTGAAGAACAAGGGCCGCGAGGTCATCATCGGCGTGGGCGGCTGCGTCGCTTCGCAGGAAGGCGAGGCAATCATCAAGCGCGCGCCGTTCGTCGACCTGGTGTTCGGCCCGCAGACCCTGCACCGCCTGCCGGAACTGATCCGTGCACGGCGCGAGCAGAAGCGCCCGCAGGTGGACATCAGCTTCCCCGAGATCGAGAAGTTCGACCGCCTGCCCGAGCCACGCGCCGAAGGTGCTTCGGCCTTCGTCTCGATCATGGAAGGTTGTTCCAAGTACTGCTCGTTCTGCGTGGTGCCCTACACCCGCGGTACCGAAGTCAGCCGCCCGTTCGAGGACGTGGTGGTGGAGGTGGCGCAGCTGGCTGCACAGGGCGTGCGTGAGATCAACCTGCTCGGCCAGAACGTCAACGCCTACCGTGGGCCCTATGGGGACGGCGAGTTTGCCGACCTCGGCCTGCTGATCCGCACCATCGCCGAGATCGACGGCGTCGGCCGCATCCGCTTCACCACCTCGCACCCGCTGGAGTTCAGCGATTCGCTGATCGATGCGTTCCGCGACGTGCCGCAGCTGGCCAACTTCCTGCACCTGCCGGTGCAGGCCGGCAGCGACCGCGTACTGTCGGCGATGAAGCGCGGCTACACCGCACTGGAATTCAAGTCGAAGATCCGCAAGCTGCGCGCGGTGCGCCCGGACATCTCGATCAGCTCGGACTTCATCGTCGGCTTCCCCGGCGAGACCGATGCCGATTTCGAGAAGACCATGAAGCTGATCGAGGACATCGGCTTCGACCACAGCTTCTCCTTCATCTATTCGCGTCGCCCGGGTACGCCGGCTGCGGACCTGGAGGACACGATCAGCGATGCCGAGAAGCACGCGCGCCTGTCGCGCCTGCAGGAGCGCATCAATGCGCACGCTGCCGGCATTTCCGAAAAGATGGTCGGTACCGTGCAGACCGTGCTGGTGGAAGGCCCTTCGCGCAAGAACCCGAACGAGCTGACCGGCAAGACCGAGAACATGCGTTCGGTGAACTTCCCGGCGCCGGCACGATTGATCGGCCAGTTCGTGGACGTGGTGATCACCGAAGCGCTGACCAATTCGCTGCGCGCGCGCGTGGTGGCGGAATAAGGCTAGGGTGTGCCGACCAACGGTCGGCACCCACCGGAGTTGATGCCGGCCAGCGGCCGGCACTACCGGATGGCATGCCTCAATCCAATCGCTTGCGGAAACGCAGGATCGCCAGCGTCATCATCACCACGATGAAGGCCAGCAGCGCCAGTGCATCGCGCCACAGCTCCCACAGCGAGGCGCCGCGCAGCATGATGCCGCGCACCAGGCGCAGGAAGTGGGTCAGCGGCAACACCTCGGCCAGCCACTGCACCGGCCGCGGCATGCCGGCGAACGGGAACATGAAGCCCGACAGCAGGATCGACGGCAGGAACAGGAACAACGTCATCTGCATCGCCTGGAACTGCGAGCGCGCGCGCGTTGAGATCAGCAGGCCCAGCGCCAGGTTGGCCAGCACCAGCAGCACCGCGGCCAGATAGATGTCCAGCAGGCTGCCGCGGATCGGCACCTGGAACAGCCAGGTGCCCAGCACCAATACCAGCGTGGTCTGCAGCAGACCGATAGCCGCATAGGGCAGCACCTTGCCGACCATCAGTTCGCTGCGCGACACCGGTGTGGCGATCAGCAGTTCCATGTTGCCGCGCTCGCGTTCGCGCACCACCGCTACGGCCGTGAACATCACCAGGGTCATGGTCAGGATCACCCCGATCAGGCCCGGCACGATGTTCACCGCCGAACGCCGCTGCGGGTTGTAGAAACTGGTCACGCTGATCGGACCACCAGCGATGCTGCCTTCGCGCAGCGGCCGCGTGTTGCTGGCCGGGCGCGTATCCAGCGGCACCTGTGCCAGCTGGATCGCTGCGCTCTGTACAACGGTGTCGCTGCCATCGACGAGTACCTGCACTGCCTCACGGCCATCGAAACGGCGCCGCTCGAAGTCGGCCGGCACCACGATGCCGACACTGATTTCGCCACGGCGCAGCGCCTGCATCAGTTGATCGGGCGTGTACGCCTCGCTGCGCGGCGTGATCACGCCGGTGGCGACCATGTCCTGCACCAGCGCGCGTGACGCCGCGCTGTTGGCCTGGTCGGCGACACCGGCGTTGAGATGGCGCAGGTTGAGATTGATCGCGTAGCCGAACAGCAGCAGCTGCATCACCGGAATGCCGACGATCATCGCCAGCGTGATGCGGTCGCGGCGCAGCTGCCGCAGCTCCTTGAGCATGATCGCCCACAGGCGGCGCAGGTTCATGCCGCCGGCTCCCGGCCACGGCCGCGGGTGGCCGCCACGAACACGTCTTCCAGGTTCGGTGCCACCGCCTCGATGCGGGCCTGCGGATCGGCGCTGGCCAGCGCGCGCCGCAATGCGGCGGCGTCCGCGACATCCTCGCTGCACAATACTCGCAGCTGGGTGCCGATCTGCGCCACGCTCAGCACGCCGGGCAGCTCAGACAATGCACGGCTGGCCTGGCGCGGCTGCGTCGAGGTGACCTGCAGCGTGCGGCCGTCCAGCCGTGCACACAGTTCGGCCGGCGTGCCGTCGGCGACCAGCGCGCCTCGATCAAGGATCGCCAGCCGGTGGCAACGCTCGGCCTCGTCCATGTAGTGGGTCGACACCAGCACCGTCGTACCGGCATCGGCCAGCTCGAACAGGGCTTCCCAGAAATCGCGGCGCGATTCCGGATCGACCGCACTGGTCGGCTCGTCCAGGAACAGCAGTTCGGGCGAATGCACCACGGCACCGGCCAGGGCCAGGCGCTGCTTCTGGCCACCACTGAGCGTGCCAGCCAGTTGTGGCTGGCGGTCCTGCAGCCGGTATTGCTGCAGCAGTTCGTCGACCCGCTGCCGGGCCTGTGCGCGCGGCAGGTCCTGGATGGCGGCGAGGAACTCCAGGTTCTCGCGCACCGACAGATCTTCGTACAACGAGAAGCGCTGGGTCATGTAGCCGATGCGTCGGCGCAGCGCTTCGGCCTGCTCGGGAACCGCCAACCCCAGCACCTCGATCTGCCCTGCGCTGGGTTCCAGCAGGCCGCACAGCATGCGGATGGTGGTCGACTTGCCAGACCCGTTCGGGCCCAGAAAACCGTATACCTGTCCGCGCGGTACGGTCAGGTCGACGTTGTCCACGGCCAGAAGATCGCCGAAGCGGCGCGTCAGCCCGCGTGCGTGGACCGCGATGTCCTCGCCGGTATTCAGAAGCGCACCTGTACCGGCAGCCCGGCCGGAAGCTTCTGCATGTCGGCGGCCGCGTCCACTTCAATCTCGGCCAGATAGCTCAGCCGTTCGACGTCATCGCCGGTCAGTGCGTAGTACGGCGTGAACGATGGTTCGCTACGGATCGCACGTACATGCCCCTTCAGCACGGTGTTGCCGCCTTCCAGCTGTATCTGCGCGGCCTGCCCGACCTTCACCTGCAGACGCAGCGGTTGCGGCAGGTAGACGCGCGCATAGGGGCGCTCGCCGACCAGCATCACTGCCAGCGGCGCACCGATCGGTGCCTGGTCACCCTGCCGGTAGGGCAATGCATCGACTACCCCGTCGCGCGGTGCACGCAACTGCAGCTTCTGCAGGTTCACGCTCTGTACCACCTGCTGTGCCCGTGCGGCATCGGCAGCCGCCTGGCCCTGGGCGATATCCTGCACACGGCTGCCGTGCACCCGCTCCAGCCAGGCCTGCTCGGCAGCACGCACGCTGGCTTCGGCATTGCCGGCGGCGGCGCGTGCTCGATCCAGTTCAGCGGCGGCAATCAAGCGCTGCTGTGCCAACGGCTGGACCCGTCGGTAATAGGCACTTGCTTCGGCAGCCTGTGCGCGCAACGCGGCCAGTTGTGCCTGGGCCTGAGCGATCTGCTCCTGGCGTGGGCCGATCTGCAGTTCTTCCAGCTGCGCCTGCGCACGCGCCGTATCAGCCTGCGCTGCGGCGAACTGCGCGCCTCCCCGCGCCGGGTCCAGCTGCATCAGCACGGTCCCGGCCTTGACCTGCTGGCCCTCGCGCACCTCCACCGTGGCGATCACTTCGGCCGCCGGTGCCGGCACCGTGATCCGGTCCCACTCCAGCGTGCCCAGCGCAGTCGGCGTTGACTGCCCACACCCCACCAGCAGGCCGATGCCCGCCAGTCCGATTCCACGCATCCCGTTGCCGATGCCCATGCCATCCCCTCCTGCGACGGCGACACGGTGCCATGTGCCCCGTGCACCCTCAATGATTCCAATCAGCCCTGACGGTTTTTTCACCACGCCTGGGCAAGCCTTTTGCTGCAAGGCTCCGCACCACCTATCCACAGGTTGATTCGGCATCATTCCACAACCGTTGTGGAAATCCGGCAGGACCCGGCGCTGTTGCTCGCCCGGCAACGAAACCTGCACTGCCATCACGATGAATGCCCCCCGCGCAGGCCACCCGTGGCAGTGCTGCCGTAGCGACCGGCGACCATGACGCTTTTTTCACCAGGACCTCATGGGCCTTGTGGCACAAGCATTGCGAAGGTCTATCCACAGGTTTCCGCGTGCCCCGTCCACACCGGGTGTGGAAAACGCTGTATCGACCGTCTGCTGGCCGTGTGCCCCGCACGCGCGCTACCCTTGTCCTCCCTGAATACACTGCGGTGGAAGGCGTCCGCCCCACCCCAAGCAATGAAAAGCATCGATCATCGAGACTTCACCCTGTCGCCGGAAGACAACGAGCGACTGGCCAACCTGTGCGGCCCCTTCGACGGGCACCTGCGCCAGATCGAGCTGAAGCTCGGCGTGGAGATCGCAAATCGTGGCTTCGTGTTCCGCATCAGCGGCCCCAACGAAGCCATCGTCGAGGCGCAGAAGCTGGTTGAAGCGCTGTACGCCGAAGCCGGCGAAACGACCTTCGACAACCACGCCATCCACCTGCGCCTGGCGCAGGCCAATGTCGAACAGATCGCCGAGCGCTCCTACGAAGCACAGGACGTGGCGATCAAGGTCAAGCGCGGCACGGTGCGCGGCCGCGGCGCCAACCAGGGCCGCTACCTGCACCAGATCGCCACCCACGACATCAACTTCGGCATCGGCCCGGCCGGTACCGGCAAGACCTTCCTGGCCGTAGCCAGCGCGGTCGAAGCCCTGAACGAATCGCGGGTGCAGCGCCTGATCTTGGTGCGCCCGGCGGTGGAGGCCGGCGAGAAGCTGGGCTTCCTGCCCGGCGACCTGAGCCAGAAGGTCGATCCCTACCTGCGACCGCTGTACGACGCCCTGTACGAGATGATGGGCGTGGAAAAGGTGGTCAAGCTGCTGGAGAAGAACGTCATCGAGATCGCGCCGCTGGCCTACATGCGCGGCCGCACGCTCAACGATGCGTTCGTGATCCTGGACGAAGCACAGAACACCACCATCGAGCAGATGAAGATGTTCCTGACCCGCCTGGGCTACGGCTCCACTGCGGTGGTCACCGGTGACCTGACCCAGACCGACCTGCCCAAGCACGTGAAGTCCGGCCTGCGCGACGCCATCGACGTGCTGCGTGAGGTCGAGGGCGTCAGCTTCACCTTCTTCGAATCCCGTGACGTGGTCCGCCACCCGCTGGTCGCGCGCATCGTGAGCGCGTACGACCGCCGCGACCTGAATCAGATCCAACCTGGAGCAACTCCATGACCCGTGGTCCCGTGCGATTGGACGTCGCCGTCAGCTATGCCCTGCCGCGCGCCGGCCTGCCGGCGGCAGTGAGCTTCCGCAAGTGGGTGGCCGCCGCGTTGAAGGGCCGCATCCGCGAGGCCGATCTGGCCATCCGCGTGGTCGATGCCAAGGAAGGACAGTCGTTGAACCGCCATTACCGCGGCAAGGATTACGCCACCAACGTGCTCAGCTTCCCGGCCGAAGTGCCCGAAGGCCTGCCCAAGGGCGTCAAGTTCCCGCTGCTGGGTGACCTGGTGATCTGTGCTCCGGTCGTGGCACGGGAGGCCGACGAACAGGGCAAGGCACTCAATGCCCATTACGCGCATCTGACCGTGCACGGCGTGCTGCACCTGCTCGGCTGGGACCACGAGGACGACAAGGAAGCCGAGGCGATGGAGCAGCTGGAGCGGGAGATCCTGGCCGAGCTGGGCATCGACGATCCATACGCGGGCGAGCGCTGAGCGGGCCACCGCCCGTCGCCAGGAACACGAGAGGAACAAGGATGACCTCGGGAAACGGCTCAATGATGTTTGTGATCGGCGCCACCTTGTTCGCCATGCTGCTGGTGCTGGGTGCCTATACCGTGCGCCGCATCAGCGCCCACGAACCCAGCGGCAGGCACTGGCTGCTGCGCAGCCTGGCCCTGCTCTCGCCCGTGTGCCTGCTGACCGGGCTGGCGATCGGCATGATCGGCCCGCACCTCAGCGGACGGTTGGAACCGGCCCATCTCCCCGGTCTGCTTGAAACGTCGATGGTGCTGACGCTGGTGGGTGCACTGACCCTTCCGCTCCTGTGGCGGATGATCGTGCACCGCCGCCTGGGCCGCTCCGTGAACGCACTCCCGTTCTTCCACGCCAGCCGTACCTCGCTGCTGGTGCTGTTCGTGCTGGCTGTGATCTACATGAAAGTGGGCAGGACCGCCGCAGCGGAACTGATGCCCTGGCTGACCAGCCCGGGCCTGTGGCCGGCGGTGGCGCGCATCGCGGGGCAATCGATGCAGGTCGCCATGCTTGCGGTCGTGCTGACCCTCTCACTGATGCTCGTGCGGCGGGCGATGACCGGTTTCCTGCGCCTTCTCACCGGGCTGTTCCGGCGCTCGCCGGGGCTATGATGGCGGCCCTTCGCCTGCGGAAACCGACCGTGTCACTGCGCTGCTGCCTGCCCCTGCTCTGTGCCCTCGCCGCTCCCGCCGCCTTCGCCACCAGCCTGGACCTGCCGGCCCTGATCGAATGCCGCCAGGGCGTGGCCGAGCAGGCCGCGCTGGCGCCGCTGCTGGCCGATCCGCTGAAGGCCGTGGCCCAGGGCCTGCAGCCGCTGCCGCAGGGCAACCAGTTCATGAGCGAGTTCCGGCTGGCCGGCCCGATCACCGTCTTCGGCCAACAGACCGAGCGGGTGGCGGTGGCCGGCGCCAGCATCATGGCGGTGCTCGACCAGGCCGACCCACGCCCGCTGGCCAAACGGCTGGAATTGGAGACCGGTTACGACCAGGACGGCAAGTTCATGGCCGGCCGCGAACTGGTCAGCCGCGACGTGACCGACCCGAAGACCGGCGAGGCCCAGATCGAGTCGATCATCCTCAGCGTCTCCACCGTGGCCTCCCACCCCGGCAAGACCCTGGCCGGCTGCACCTACAGCCTGGACCTGCCCGAGGAGGAGCCGGCCCCGGCCGCCCCAACCCCGGCCACCGGCAGTCACTGACAGGCCGTCACATCCTGCTAGACTTGGGTCAACGCCCGGCCTGCCGGGTGCCTTTTTTCCAGAGATGTCAGAAGACGACAGTAGTAGCTCCCCTGCGGAGCACAGTGAAAAGAAGCGCGGCTGGCTTGAACGCCTGACCTCCGCCTTCTCCGGCGAACCCCATACCCGCGACGAGCTGGTCGCTGTCCTGCACACCGCGCAGGAAGAGGGTCTGATCGCCGCCGATACCCTGAAGATGATGGAAGGCGCCATTTCGGTGGTCGAGCTGACCGTGGGCGACGTGATGATTTCGCGCTCGCAGATGGTCTCGCTGCCAGTTGAAGCGCCCTTCCTGGAACTGATGAAGCAGGTGGTCGAATCCGGCCATTCGCGCTTCCCGGTGCACGGCGAGAACAAGGACGACATCCTTGGCATCCTGTTGGCAAAGGACCTGCTGCGCGGCGTGGTTGCCGACAACGGCCCGGCAAACGTGCGCGAGCTGCTGCGCCCGGCGGTGCTGATCCCGGAAGCGAAGAAGCTCAACGTGCTGCTGAAGGAATTCCGCCTGTCGCGCAACCACATGGCCATCGTGGTGGACGAGTACGGCGGTGTCGCCGGCCTGGTCACCATCGAGGACGTGCTGGAACAGATCGTCGGCGAGATCGACGACGAACATGACGAGGCCGAGGATCCGTCCGCGCAGATCGCCATCCAGTCCGACGGCCAGTACGTGGTCGACGCGCTGACCCCGATCGGCGACTTCAACGAGCGCTTCGGCGCGACGTTCTCCGACGAGGACTACGACACCATCGGCGGCCTGGTCACCGAGGCCGTGGGCCATCTGCCGGAAGTCGGTGACGAGCTGGCGCTGGATCGCTTCATGTTCCGCGTGGCCCGCGCCGATGCGCGCCGGGTACAGGCCTTCCACGTGACCGTGCTGCCGCCAGACGCGCAGGACGACGCTTGAAGCGCCACGGCCTGATCCTCATGGTGTGGCTGGCACTGTGCGTGCTGGCCATGGCCCTGCCGCTGGCCGCCTTCGCGCAGCCGGTCGCAGCCACACCTGCCGTACCCGCGACCAACGCTGAAGCCCCTGCCCCGCGCATCGGCGTGGTGACCATGCAGCCGGGCACCGTGTTCTTCGAACGCTTCGGCCACGACGCCATCGTCGTGGTCGATCCGGTCAGCGGCGAGGCAACCTCGTACAACTTCGGCTACTTCGATCCGTCCGAGGACGATTTCATCAGCCGCTTCGCACGCGGCGACATGATGTATTACCTGGTGGCGCTGCCGTTGCAGCAGGACCTGTCCTACTACGACGAGACCGGCCGTGGCGCCAGCGTGCAGTGGCTGGACCTGCGCCCGGACCAGGCGCGTGCGCTGGCCGCCGACCTGGCCGAGCGGGCCAAGCCGGAAAACGCGCGCTACCACTACGATTACTACACCGCCAACTGCGCCACGATGGTGCGCGACACGGTGGACAAGGCATTGGGTGGCGGCCTGCAGTCGCAGCTGTCGGGGCGCTCGCGCGGCAACACCTACCGCAGTGAATCGGTCCGCCTGGCGTCGCCGGCACCGTGGATGTGGCTGGGCTTCGATGTCGGCCTTGGGCCGTTCGCCGACCAGCCGCTGTCGCGCTGGCAGGAAGCCTTCGTGCCGATGCGCCTGGCCGATGCGCTGCGCCAGGCACGCAACAGCGATGGCCGTCCGCTGGTGCAGTCCGAACAGGAACTGCTGCCGCACCGTATCGATGCGGAGCCGAAGGAATTCGCGCGCCGCTGGTGGCCATGGCTGCTGCTCGGGCTGATCGTGGCCGGCGGCGTGCTGGCGCTGCGCAACCGCCCGCGCCTGCTGGCCGGGCTGGCCCTGCCGTTCTGGCTGCTGTGCGCCCTGTTTGGTGGCGTGCTGGTGTTCCTGTGGGGCTTCAGCATCCACTACGCCGCGTGGGCCAATCGCAACCTGCTGTTGCTTTCGCCGCTGGCCGTGCTGCTGTTGCCGGGTGCAATCGCCCTGCTGCGCCGTCGCGTGCCGGGCCGCATGTTCAGGATCGTGTTGTGGCTGCTGGCGGTACAGGCGGTGGCCGCGCTGGTACTGCACTGGCTGAGCCTGCAGGCCCAGTACAACGTGCAGTGGATCGTGCTGCTGCTGCCCGTCCACGTCGCGCTGGCATGGGTGCTGGGGCGTACTCCTCACTTGTCCAAAACACAGCCCTGACGCACGATGGCGGGCATGTCATTGCCCGCCTCTGCTGCCGCGCCCGCCTCGGCCAACCCCGCCTGCGTCATCAACTGCGTCCACTACGATGACGAGGGCAAACGCCACGACATCACCCTGGACGCCATCAGCGATGTCATTGCCAGTGGCAACGGCTTCGTCTGGGTCGGCCTGTACGACCCCAATGATGATGTGCTGTTGAAACTGCAGGAAGAGTTCTGCCTGCACGACCTGGCCATCGAGGATGCGCGCAACGCGCACCAGCGGCCCAAGGTCGAGACCTACGGCAATTCGATGTTCGTGGTGGTGACCACCGCGCAGATGGTCGACGAGCGCATCCAGTACGGCGAAACCCATGCCTTCCTCGGCCCGCGCTTCCTGGTGACGGTACGCCATGGCGCGTCGCTGTCCTATGCCCCGGTGCGTGCGCGGGTGGAACGCGAGCCGCAGCTGCTGAAGATGGGCCCGTCGTACTGCCTGTACGCGGTGACCGACTTCGTGGTCGACAACTACCTGCCCATCGTGCACCGCTTCCGCGACACCCTGGAGCTGCTGGAGAAGGACATCTTCGCCGACACCTACAAGCGCAGCACGGTGGTGCGGCTGTACGAGCTCAAGCGCGAGCTGAACAAGATGCGGATGGCGGTGGCGCCGCTGCAGGATGTGCTGGCGCAGCTGCGCCGCTACCAGGGCGAGCTGATCCCCGACGAAGTGAAGCTGTACATCCGCGACGTGCACGACCACGCGGTACGCATCAGCGATGTGATCGACACGCTGCGCGAGATGCTGGGCACCGCACTGAGCGTGAACCTGTCGCTGGTGACGCTGGCGCAGGGCGAGACGGTCAAGCGGCTGGGTGCATGGGCCGCGCTGCTGGCGGCGCCGACGCTGATCACCAGCTGGTACGGCATGAACTTCAGCCACATGCCGGAGCTGAGCGAGCCGTGGTCGTACCCGCTGATGATCGTGGGCGTGGGCGGTGTGTGCGTGGGCTTGTACCGGTTGTTCAAGCGCGCGAAGTGGTTGTGAGGGGTATCGACCAACGGTCGATACCCACCGGACCGGTAGGCCACGACCGTTGGTCGTGGCGCATGGCCCGCTTCTGGTAGTGCCGGCCGCTGGCCGGCAACCAGGCAATGCCGGCCAGCGGCCGGCACTACCGTTCGGCATCAAGCCACGTAGACGGTCTTGATGTTCATGAACTCATGGATGCCGTGGTCGGCCAGCTCCCGGCCGAAACCGGACTGTTTGCTGCCGCCGAACGGAAGCCGCGCGTCGCTCTTGACGATGGCGTTGACGAACGCGGCACCGCATTCCATGCGCTGCGCGAAACGTTCGCCGCGCACCGGATCGCGCGTCCACACGCTGCCGCCCAGGCCGAAGCGGGTGTCGTTGGCCACGCGCAGTGCCTCGGCCTCGTCAGCGACACGGATCACCGCAGCCACCGGCCCGAACAGCTCCTCGTCGTAGGCCGGCATGCCCGGGCCGACCTGATCGAGCACGGTGGCCGGATAGCCGGCATGTGTACCCGCAATCGGCTCACCACCCAGCAGTACCCGCGCACCCTTGGCCACGCTGGCCTGCACCTGCTTGTGCAGTTCGTCACGCAGATCGGCACGGGCCATCGGCGCCAGCGTGGTACCGCGCTCGTTCGGATCACCGTACTGGCGCTCGGCCGCGGCTTCCACGAAGCGCCGGGTGAACTCATCGGCCACCGCCTCGACCACGATGAAGCGCTTGGCCGCGATGCAGGTCTGCCCGCTGTTATCGAAGCGCGACTTCACCGCCGCCGCCACGGTCTTGTCGAGGTCGGCATCGTCGAGCACCACGAAGGCATCGCTGCCACCCAGCTCCATCACCGACTTCTTCAGCTGGCTGCCCGCGTTGGACGCGATCGAGCGCCCCGCCCGCTCGCTGCCGGTCAGTGTCACCGCCTTCACCCGTGCGTCGCGCAGCACCTCGGCCGCCTGGTCGTTGTCGATGTGCAGTACATCGAACACGCCGTCAGGCAGGCCACCGTCACGGCATACCGCCAGGATCAGGTCGGCGCACTGCGGCACGTTGCTGGCGTGCTTGAGCAGGGCCACGTTGCCTGCCATGAACGCCGGGGCGAGGAAGCGGAACACCTGCCAGATCGGGAAGTTCCACGGCATCACCGCGAACACACAGCCGATCGGCTCGTAGCGCACATAGCTGCGCTGGGCTTCGGTGTCGATCAGCTGCGGCTTGAGATAGTCGGCGGCGTGGTCGGCGTAGAACTCGCAGGCCGCCGCGCACTTGTCGACCTCGGCCAACGCCTCTGCCTTGAGCTTGCCCATCTCGTGGGTCATCGCCTGCTGCAGATCGTCGCGGCGCGCACGCAGTTGGCCAGCGATCTGCTTGAGGATCGCCCCCCGCTCCTGCAGCGAGCGCTCGGCCCAACCGGGGAATGCATCGGCGGCGGCCTGCAGGCGCTGCTCGACGTCGGCAGCACCCATCAGTTCATGGCGGTAGGTCACCTGGCCGGTGGCCGGGTCGACAATCTCGACGGTCATGGGGGGGTCTCCATCTGGTAGACCCCCATTGTGCGCCGCCGGCCGTGAGCCGGATGTTGCCGACGCTGTCGACAGACCGTGTGCTCAGCCGTTGTCCTGCCGCGCCAGCTGCAGGTCGCGCTGGCGCCGTTTCTCGGCGCGGGCGTTGATGTACCAGCCGATCACCGCGGCGATCGACACCGCCGACACCAGCAGGGTGGCCAACGCGTTGATCTTCGGGCTGATGCCCATGCGCACCGAGGCGAACACCTTCATCGGCAGCGTAGTCGAGCCCGGTGTGGCGACGAAGCTGGCCACCACCACGTCATCCAGCGACAGGGTGAACGCCAGCAGCCAACCGGCCACCAGCGCCGGCGCGATGATCGGCAGGGTGATGCGCCCGAACACGGTCAGCCGGCTCGCGCCCAGGTCCATCGCGGCTTCTTCCAGCGACAGGTCCATTTCCTGCAGGCGCGAGGACACCACCACGGTGACGAAGCACAGGGTGAAGGTGACGTGGGCGATCCAGATGGTGGTCAGGCCACGCGCCGGGAAGCCGGGAATCGCGCCCATCGAGGCCAGCAGCGCCATCAGCGAGAAGCCCAGGATCACATCCGGCATCACCAGCGGCGCGGTCACCAGCGCGCCGAACAGCGGCTTGCCACGGAAGCGCTTGAAGCGCGTCATCACCATCGCCGCCAGCGTGCCCAGCACAGTGGCGGTACAGGCGGTCCAGAACGCCACCACCAGACTGGTCCACATCGCATCCATCAGCGCGCGGTCGGCGAACAGGTCGCTGTAGGCACGGGTGGAGAACCCGGCCCAGACCATCGCCAGCCGCGAGCTGTTGAACGAATAGAACATCAACAACAGGATCGGCAGGTACAGGAAGGCGAAGCCGAGCAGCAGCACGCCCAGCCCGAGGCCCTTTGCGCTACGCGGGCTCATGCCTGCTTCCCTTCCAGCAGGCGCTGCTGGGAACGGTTGAACAGCAGGATCGGCACCAGCAGCAACAGGATCATCGCCACCGCCATCGCCGAGGCGCCCGGCCAGTTGCGGTTGTTGAAGAACTCGTTCCACAGCTGGCGGCCCACCATCAGCGTCTCCGAGCCACCCAGCATTTCCGGGATCACGAATTCACCAATGGCCGGAATCATCACCAGCATGCAGCCGGCGATGATGCCCGCCTTGGACAACGGCAGGGTGATGCGCAGGAACGCCTGCCACGGCTTGGCACCAAGGTCGTAGGCGGCTTCCAGCAGGCGGTGGTCATGCTTGACCAGATTGGCGTACAGCGGCAGCACCATGAACGGCAGATAGCAGTAGACGATGCCGATATAGGCGGCGGTCGGGGTGTCGATCAGCTGCAGTTTCGGCAGGCCCATCGACGTCATCAGCGTCTGCAGGCCGGTGAACTGCAGGAACTGGTCGAGCAGGCCGTTGCGGTCCAGGATCGCCTTCCATGCATACACGCGGATCAGGAACGAGGTCCACGACGGCAGCACCACCAGCATCATTGCCACGTTGCGTGCGGCGGGCGACAGGCGGGCGATGGCATAGGCCATCGGGTAGCCGATCAGCAGGGTCAGGAAAGTAGAGATCGCCGCGATCTTGATCGAGCTCAGGAACGCCTGCGCATAGATCGAGTCGCGGAACAGCGCCAGGTAGTTTTCCAGGTTCAGCTTCAGCGAGAAGCCGCCGTCCGCATACTGCAGCAGCCAGGTGTACGGCGGCGAGCCGACCCGGCTGAGCGAGAAGCTGATCATCAGCACGATCAGGAACGGCACTGCGAAGAACAGCAGCAGCCACAGGTACGGAATGCCGATCACCGTGGCACGCAGCCCCGGCAGCCAGCGCTTCAGGCCGGCGACGCTCATGAGGTCAGCACCACGCCGTCGTTGTCGCGCCAGTGCACCCACACCTCGTCGCCCCAGGTGAGGCCATCACTGGCCCAGCGCTGCGAGTTGGCGAAGTTGGCCAGTACCTTGGCACCGCTGGGCAGGCGCACGTGGTACACCGAGTGGCTGCCGAAGTAGGCAATGTCCTCGATCACGCCCTGCGCCTTGTTGGTGTGCCCTTCCGGCTCGTCCTTGCCGATCATCACCTTTTCCGGGCGCAGCGCGAACGCGACCGGCTGCCCTTCATAGCCGGTGATGCCATGGGCGATGTAGATCGGCGCCGGGAACAGCGGCGAGCGCACGGTCACGTACTCGGGAAGGTCCTCGTCGATCACCCCGTCGAACAGGTTGACCGAACCGATGAACTCGGCGACGAAGCGGTTGGCCGGCTGCTCGTAGACCTCGTCCGGCTTGCCGACCTGCTGGATCCAGCCGGCATCCATCACCGCGATGCGGGTGGCCATGGTCATCGCTTCTTCCTGGTCGTGGGTGACCATCACGCAGGTCACACCCGACGATTCGATGATGCTGACCAGTTCCAGCTGCATCTGCGAGCGCAGTTTCTTGTCCAGCGCGCCCATCGGCTCGTCCAGCAACAGCAGCTTCGGCCCTTTGGCCAGCGACCGCGCCAGCGCCACGCGCTGCTGTTGGCCGCCGGACAGCTGATGCGGCTTGCGCTTGCCCAGGTGCCCCATCTGCACCAGGTCCAGCATCTCGCCGACGCGCTTGCTGATCGCATCCTTGCCCAGGCCATCCTGCTTCAGGCCGAAGGCAATGTTCTGCTCGACCGTCATGTGCGGGAACAGGGCATAGGACTGGAACATCATGTTGACCGGCCGCTGGTACGGCGGCAGCGCGTCCAGGCGCTGGCCGTCGAGGGTGATGCTGCCCTTGGTGGGCGTCTCGAAGCCACCCAGGCAGCGCAGCAGGGTCGATTTGCCACTGCCGGAGCCACCGAGCAGGGCAAAGATCTCGCCCTTGCGCACGTCCAGATTGACGTCGTCAACGGCGACGAAACCGTCGAATTCCTTGCGCAGGTCACGAATGGAGAGATAGCCGGGCGCACCGGTCGTGTCGACGACGGTGGCTACCGGCTGGGCTTCAACGGGCATGGGGGCTCCGGGAGCGGGCGGTGGACAGCGGCCGCCATTCTAACGGCCGGGGGGCCCAGGGGATATGACGGCGGCAGGCGGAAGCGGCCGCTGGCCAGCCCCGGGGGCCCTGGGAGTGTCGGTTTTCCCCCACCATGGTGGCCTGTCCGCGCAAAGGCCCGGGCTCCCCTGGACGACCCTGCGGTCGTCCCGGCCAGACACCACAGGCGACGCCTCGATCTGCAACGTTTTTCAGAACCGGATCTGTTGATGGCCCGGGGCATTCCCCGCGCAATGGCCCGGATCAAGCCCCTGCATGGACCCACCCTGGTGACTTCCCCGGACCGCCCCTCCCCTTTCCCGCCCCGCCTGCCGGGCTCCCTGCCTGCAACGCTGCCGCTGGTCATCATCGGCGCCGGCCAGGCCGGGCTGTCCCTCAGCGCGCTCCTGCAGGAAGCCGGCGTCGAGCATCGCGTGCTGGAGGCCGAAACCGTGGGCGCCAGCTGGCAGCGGCGCTGGGATTCGTTCCAGACCAACACCGCCAACGCGACGATGGCCCTGCACGGCCATGCCTATGCGGGTGACGACCCGGAAGGTTTCATGGGGGCCCCGGAGGTGATCCGGCGGCTGCGCGACTATGCCGACGAACGTTCGTTGCCGATCAGCGAAGGTTGTGCGGTTCAGCGGGTCACGCCCGAATCGGGTGGCTATGCCATCGAAACCAGCCACGGATTGATCCGGGCTGGGGCGGTTGTGGTCGCCACCGGCGAGTACCGCCGCGCGCGGATGCCCCGGGTCCCGTTCGCGCCCGCGCGGGGTCTGACGGTGCTGCACTCCGGCGACTACCGCAGCCCCCGCCAGCTGCCCGACGGCGGCGTGCTGGTCATCGGTGGCGGCCAGTCCGGCGCGCAGATCGCCCAGGACCTGCGCGACAGCAGTCGCAGCGTGCACTGGTCACTGGCCCAGCGGCATTCGCATACCCGCCGGCTGCGCGGCAAGGACTCGATGACCTGGTGGGACATGGCCGGGCGTATCCACCAGCATGTGAGTGAAGCGGCCGCCGTCCTGGCCGGAGAACCGGATGCACTGCGCAAGGCCCGTACCGCCGAATTCCCGCTGATTTCCGGCAAGGGGCGTGCCGGCCTTGGCAGCTCGATCAGCCTGCTGGCGATGCACCGCGCAGGCATCAGGCTGCTGGGTCGGTTGCAGGGCTTCGATGGAAACGTCGCCCGCTTCGCCGATGTGCGCCCGCAGCTGCGCACCGCGATCGAGGCGACACGGACCGAATATGCCTATCTCGATTCGCTGGCCAGCGCGTACTACGCCACGCGGCCCGAACCGCGCACCGACGATGCCCGCTACATTCCCGAAGAGGTCTATCTGCACTGGGAGCCGGACGCCGCCCCGCGTGAACTGGATCTGCAGGCCGCAGGCATCCGCTCGGTGGTGCTGGCCACCGGCTTCGTTGCCGAATGGCCGTGGCTGGACGTGCAGGGCGTGCTGGACGCACATGGCTATCCGCTCGGCGAGTTCGGCGTTTCACCGCATCCGGGGCTGTTCTTCATCGGCATGCACAACCTGCAGCGGATGAGTTCGTCGTTCCTGTGCAACGGCGGTCGCGATGCACGTGACCTGTTGCCGGCGATCCTACGGCACCTTGACCAGGGCGGCGGTACCGCGCCCGGCCAAGGATGAAGCAATCCGCCGGGCATGGCCCGGCGGCGCCAGACCGGCTTAACGGCCGGTCTTCACCTCGGTCCACAGCCGGGTGTAGAGCTTGTCGGTTTCCGGCGTGTTGATCGAATAGGTGAACATCTTCTCGGCCACGTCGGCCGGCGGGTAGATGGTCGGGTCGGTACGGATCGCCTCATCCACCAGCGGGGTCGCGGTCGGCACCGGGTTGGCGTAGTGGATGAAGTTGGTGTTGGCCGCGGCAACCTTCGGCTGCAGCAGGTAGTTGATGAACGCGTACGCGGCTTCCGGATGCTTGGCATCCTTCGGGATCGCCAGCATGTCGAACCACTGCGGGGCGCCTTCCTTCGGGATCGAGTAGGCCACGTGCACGCCATTGCTGGCTTCCTCGGCGCGGTCGCGGGCCTGGATGATGTCACCCGACCAGCCCACCACCAGGCAGGTGCCGCCATTGGCCAGCGAACCCACGTACTGCGAGGAGTGGAAGTTCTGCACGTACGGGCGGATCGACTTCAGCAGGTCGGCCGCCTTCTGCAGCTCGGCCGGGTCACCGCTGTGCGGGTCCAGGCCCAGGTAATGCAGCGCGATCGGAATCATGTCCGCCGGCGTGTCCAGGATGGTCACGCCGCAGTCCTTCATCTTGCTGATGTTCTCCGGCTTGAACACCAGGTCCCAGCTGTTGGCGATGTCGGTGCTGCCGCCGAAGCGCTGCTTCAGCATCTCCACGTTGTAGCCGATGCCGGTGGTGCCGATCATGTACGGCACGCCGTACTGGTTGCCCGGGTCCTGGGTGGCGATGCGCTTCATCACCGCCGGATCGAGGTTGGCCAGGTTCGGGATCTTGCTCTTGTCCAGCGGCAGGAACACGCCGGCCTGGATCTGGCGACCGAAGAAGTTCAGGGTCGGCACCACCACGTCGTAGCCGCTGTTGCCGGCCAGCAGCTTGGTCTCGACCATCTCGTCGCTGTCGAACACATCGTAGGTCACCTTGATGCCGCTCTCCTTCTCGAAGGTCGGGATGGTGTCCTCGGCGATGTAATCGCTGTAGTTGTAGACGTTCAGGACCTGGCTGTCCTGCGCGCCGCCGTTGCCACCGCTGCAGGCGGCGAGCATGGCGGAGGCCAGGCCGAGCGTGAGGATACGCAGCTTCATCGGGTGCTCCAGAATGCGGAAAGGGGGGCCGGCGGGGCCGGCGACGGGTGCCAGCCTACCCCCCGGCGGCGGATTTTTCTATTCCAGATGCTCAGACGTTCAGCAGCAGGAACTCGCGCTCCCACGAGCTGATGACGCGGAAGAAGGTCTCATATTCCTTGCGCTTGACCGAGATGTAGGCGCGGCAGAAGCGCTCGCCCAGCAGCGCCTGCAGCTCGCTGCACTGCTCCAGCCCGTCCAGCGCTTCGCCCAGCGAGCGCGGCAGGTTGTAGCCCAGTTCCTTGGCACTGCCGGTCACCGGTGCATCCGGTGCCAGCCGCTCGCGGATGCCCAGCAGGCCGCAGGCCAGGGTCGCCGCCATCGCCAGGTACGGGTTGGCATCGGAACCGGCGAAGCGGCTTTCCACGCGCATGTTCTCCGGCGTGTCCAGCGGCACGCGCAGCCCGCAGGTGCGGTTGTCATAGCCCCAGTGCACGTTGCTCGGCGAGACCTCGCCGAACACCAGCCGGCGATAGGAATTCACGTTCGGCGCAAAGAAGGCCATCGCCTGCGGCACGTATTTCTGCAGGCCGCCCAGGTAGTGGCCGAACACCGGGCTGAACTCGCCCTCGGCATGGGTCTCGCCGGCGAACACGTTGCTGCCATCGCTCACCCGCACCAGGCTCTGGTGGATGTGCATGGCGCTGCCCGGCTCGTTTTCCATCGGCTTGGCCAGGAACGTGGCATACACCCCGTGGCGCATCGCCGCTTCGCGCATGGTGCGCTTGAACAGGAATACCTGGTCGGCCAGGTCCATCGCATCGGCATGGGTGAAGTTGACCTCCAGCTGCGCGGCGCCGGATTCGTGGATCAGCGTGTCCACGTCCAGCTTCATCGCATCAGCGTAGTCGTACATCAGGTCGAGGATCGGGTCGAATTCGTTGACCGCATCGATCGAGTACGACTGCCGCGCGGTTTCCGGACGCCCGGAGCGGCCGGCCGGTGGCAGCAGCGGGAAGTCCGGGTCGGTGTTCTTCTGCACCAGGAAGAACTCCAGCTCCGGCGCCACCACCGGGCGCAGGCCCAGCTCGGCGTAGGCCGCCAGCACGCGGCGCAGCACGTTGCGCGGTGCCAGCTCGTGCGGCTCACCGCTCTTGGTGTAGCAATCGTGGATGACCTGCGCGGTGGCATCGGCCGCCCACGGCACCATGCGTACGGTGTCCGGATCGGGGCGCAGCATCATGTCCGAGTCCGACGGCGAGGTCAGGTCGTAGTAATCGTCAGGGAATTCGCCGGTGACGGTGGTGGCGAAGATGCCCTCGGGCAGCCGCGTACCGTAGTCGTGCGAGAACTTGTCGGCAGGAATGATCTTGCCGCGCGCGTTGCCGGTGATGTCCGGCACCAGGCACTCGACCTCGGTGATGCGCCGCTCCTTCAGCCAACGCAGCAGACTGCTTTCCTGCGGTGCGGGGGGCGTAGCCGTCTTGCGCGGGCGCGTTCGGGAACTCATCGGGAATCCAGTCGGTTCTGTTGGTGCTGCCGGCAAGCTTGGCCGAACGCACGGAAAATAGCGTGATAGAACGGCGAATCCATGACACGCCACTCCGGGTGCCACTGTACGCCGAGCACGAAATCATGGTGCAGGCTGCGTGCCGCCTCGACCAGGCCATCATCGGCCACGGCTTCGACCTGCAGCCCCTGCGCCAGGCGGGCGATACCCTGCCCGTGTACCGAATTGACCTGCGTCCGGTCACTGCCGCTCCACCGCGCCAACCAGCCATCAGCGGCCAGGGTGACCGCGTGGGCCGGCCCGTACTGCACCTCCACCGGCGCCTGCGGGTCTTCGCGGTGGTCGGCCAGGCCAGGCACCGCATGCACCTGCGGATGCAGGCTGCCACCCAGCGCGACGTTCAGTTCCTGGAAGCCGCGACAGATCGCCAGCACCGGCAGGTCCAGCGCCAGCGCTTCGCGCAGCAGCGCGAACGCATTGGCATCACGGGCCGGGTCATGCGGATTGCCCGGCCAGCTGCGGCCGCCCTCGTAGTGCTGCGGTTCGATGTTGCTGACCGCGCCGGTCAACAGCAGGCCATCGAGCCCCTGCAGCCATTCGCCAGCCGGCAAAGGAGGCTGCAGGCTCGGCAACACAACCGGGGTCACCTCGGCCGCCTCGGCCAGCGCGCGCACGTACTTCTCGCCGGCCACCGCAAAGCGGTGATGGCCGAGCAGGGTGCTGTCGGTGGGCAGGCCCACCCAGGGCAGGCGGCGCATGGGAAAACTCCTTGGCGTGCCGACACGTTACCCGTCGCCCGGCGAACGCGGCAAGTCGTCGCCGTCACACCATGGCCGTCACGCATCGGCGAAAC
The DNA here is from genome assembly GCF_056481585.1 of Stenotrophomonas sp. 86428_Sma. Classification (NCBI taxonomy): domain Bacteria; kingdom Pseudomonadati; phylum Pseudomonadota; class Gammaproteobacteria; order Lysobacterales; family Lysobacteraceae; genus Stenotrophomonas; species Stenotrophomonas sp. 86428_Sma. Next base: position 1,654,348 of record NZ_CM151156.1, on the reverse strand, counting down.
TAAGGACGTGAACGCTGATCGCCCTCCCCCGCTCCACCCGTCCGTACTGCGCCCGCAAGGCCTGCGATGAGCGCCGCCTTCCCGCCCAGCTGGTATGCCGCCAGCCTGCCCGAGCCGCCCCCACTTCCCTCGCTGCAGGGGAATGTGCAGGCCGATGTCGCAGTGCTTGGCGCGGGCTACACCGGCCTGACCGCAGCACTGGAACTGGCTACGCGTGGCCAGCGCGTGGTGGTGCTGGACGCGCAGCGGATCGGTTGGGGCGCGTCCGGTCGCAACGGTGGCCAGGCGCTGGTGGGCTATGGCTGCGAGGTGGACGAGCTGGAGCGCCAGCTCGGCCACGACGACGCGCGCCACCTGTTCGACTGGTCGCGTGACGCGGTGCAGGCGATGCGCACCCGCATCGATCGCCACGGCATCGACTGCCATTGGGTGGAAGGCCATGCCAGCGTCGCCATCCGCGAACGGCATGAGCGTGAACTTCTGGCCAACTGCGAGCACCTGCAGCGCCACTACGACTACCCGATGCAATGGTGGGACCGTGATGCCCTGCGCGCACAGCTGGACAGCCCGCGCTACCGCGCCGCGATGTTCGATCCGCTCAGCGCGCACCTGCAACCGCTGGCGTATGCACGCGGCCTGGCCGATGCGGCGCGCGCGGCCGGCGTGGTGATCCACGAGAACTCCGCGGTGACCCGCGTGCAGCGGGGACCACAGCCTTCCCTGCATACCGCTCAGGGCAGCGTGCGCGCTGCGCATCTGGTGGTGGCCGGCAACGCCTGGCTGCAGGGCCTGCTGCCCGAGCTGGAACGGCGGATCATGCCGGTGGGCACCTATATCGGCGCCAGCCAGCCGCTGGGTGCTGAACGCGCCCGGGCCCTGATCGGCAACAACATGGCCGTGGCCGACACCGCATGGGCTCTGGACTACTTCCGCCTCAGCCACGACCACCGCCTGCTGTTCGGCGGCCGCGCCAGCTACTCGGCCCTGCCCCCACCGGGCCTGCGCGGGGTGATGCAGCGGCGCATGCACCAGGTGTTCCCGCAGCTGGCCGACGTGGCACTGGACCAGGTCTGGGGTGGTTATGTGGACATTACCCGCAACCGCGCCCCGCATTGGGGCCGGCTGGACGGCAACCTGTACTTCGCGCAGGGGTTCTCCGGCCATGGGGTGGCCGCCGCCGGGCTGGCCGGCGAGGTGATCGCCGCCGCCATTGCCGGCCAGAGCGAGCGCCTGGACGTGTTCCAGCGCCTGCGGCATGCGCCCTTCCCCGGTGGCCGGCTGCTGCGCACGCCGCTGCTGGTGGCGGCGATGTCGTGGTACAAGCTGCGGGATGCGTTGTGGTGAACATCCGGCATTTACGCGTGTATGGAACGTTTTGAAGAACACATCGAAGCGCTCATCGTGCAGCACGCGTCACAGATTTTCACGCAACATCTGTGATGGACGGTTCCTCAGTTTCCTAAATGCGTAGCTGCGCAATTGCATAATCGTTCGCAGACCGATACCGTCCTGAAAACCGGGCCCCGCGGCGAATGGATGCTGACAGGGGACACGTAGGAGAAGGGGACGCGCGATTGGACTGGTGGAAAGAAGGATTGTTGCTGAAGGTGCGCATTCGTCCGGCTGGCCTGATGCTGGCCTTGATCTATGCAGTTGCTTATTGGGCAACCCGACAGTTGTCGCTTGATCAATTCTATTTACCAGCCGGCATCCGGGTGGCAGCCGTGCTGCTGTGCCCGCCGCGACTTTGGCCCTATCTGCTGTTGGGCGAATATGCGTACTTTGCACAATCCCGTGTGCCGATGATCGAGAAGTACGGCCTGACGTGGGTCATCGTTGCCTCCGCGTTCCTCATGCCAGCGGTGATGTTGATTGTGAAGCTGCAACGGCGGCTGATGGCAGAGTCGCAGACGATCGGCCTTTTGCTGGTTGCCGCCGCTTCCAGTGTCGTTATCACTCTGCTCAACCTGAGCTTTTCCCATCTGCTTTGGCCAACGCCCCCATCCACGCCCTTCCTGACCAATGCGGCTCGCTACAGTGTGGGTGACTTCATCGGCATTCTGACGGTGGTCCCCATCGCCATGCTGTGGGCGCGACAGGACGTGGAGCAGCAGTGGAGCGGGCTAAGAAAAGTCCCGATGCTGGCATCACTTTCATTGATGCTGCTGATCGGGATAGCTGCGACTCAACTGCCCACAGAGTGGATTGCATTGAAGGCAACGTTCCTGCTGCTGTTGGCACTCCCAGCGACCACGCTTACCTGCCTGTACGGCTGGAAGGGCGCTGCCCTTGCAGTTCCGGCAATCAACATGGTTATCGGTCTGACCACGCCCAACACCCATCCAACCGCATTCGATCCAGCGGCCTTCATCACTCAGCAGATCATGGCGATCAGCGGCATCGCATTGCTACTGCTCGGGTCACGCATTACCCACTTCTACCACCGCTACAGACTGCGCGAGATGGGAGAAAGGGACGCTATCCATCTTGCCAGGAGCTCGCAATTAGCCAGCGAGATGGAGCTGCGTGAACGCGCCCTGCATCTTCGCAAGCTCGGCGACGGCATCGATACTTCGCTGGTTGAACTGGCCAACTGGCTCATGGCCCAGGGACATCACGCAGTGGCCAGCAGCCTTTTGCATACCTCAAATGTCCATTCGCGGCTGTTTCGCGAACAGACAAGCATGGTCTATCCCTCGGGCTTGGAGCACCTTGGGCTGTACGTGGCCTTGCAGGCTGGTGGCATCCGTGAGTCATGGAAGCTGACGGAGCGCGTTCTTCGCCCGGATCTGAAAGGTGACCCCTGTAACCTGAGCGTGGAACTGCAGCTGGCTGCCTACCGGACACTCATTGATGCGGTCTCCATTCTTCTCAAGCATGAAGGTGGTCAAATTCGCATTCGTGCCAGATGCGGCAGAATGGGCTCAAGGCGCGGAATCCTCATGGTCGTGTCACTACTGGATCCGCATGGGCGCCTTTCCCAGCAGACAACCATGACCGCGTTCGAGCGACTGACCGGGCGAACCCTCGCCTATGACGGGACCGTTGACTGCTATCGCAACCGGGTCAGGATTCTGTTCCTCGACCGCGAAACCAATCTTGAGGCCACGCCCAGCAATCCACCGCCGTACAACTGTCCCTCACCTTCTGCGCTGCAGTAGTGCATTTCACAGTTAAGCGACCGGATCGAGCCAAAACAGTGAAATGGCATCAGGATGTCTCACACCACCCTGTTCCAGGATGTCACGGGCACCCGGCGAGCACCGGGCGCCCATGCAATCCGATGCTGAGGCTCGCCGATATCCCGGCAACAAGCCCTATCAAGGTGCCTCTACCGCCCACAACGTATCAGCTCCGCTCGCATATCTGACGAGCGTGAATGCAGCAGCCCGATAGATAACCGTTCTGGTGCCCTTACTGGGAACAGGCAGGCGCTGTTCCGGCAACGATACCTTTGCGGATGGATCACCTGCAGGCAGTACCCAGAACGTTCCGGCAGCATTGCCGATCACAATGTGCACGCGCCCCGCGAGATCATTCACCTGGAAATAGTCCATGCCATCGCGCTCGAACCCGTAGACCAGCCAACCGGGATCCACGCTCAGGTTTTCCGCCAGCGGAATCGACTGGCCGAGTCCTCGGGCAGCCATCTTGACTCCATGGTCATCACCCGGGGCTAAAGCAAAAACGGACAACGGCACCAACATCAACGCACCAGCAAATGCATGAATTCGTGAATTTCTCACACTGACCTCCAGGTTGGATGCAATTTGCATCATGAAGGATGCTACCCAATTCCATCAGCATATACCGGGGCGCACTCCGTAGTGTCTGTCGGACATAATCCGCTGGGGCCATGCAAACCCATGCCCCAGTTGCGTCCGAAGCCGCCGATACCTGTCCCAAAACATTTGCAATCGAGCTAGCGCCCCAAGCCTGCCGTGCTGTAGGTCGCTATCGATGGCGACCACGGTGCCCCCCGTGTCGGTGAACATCCGGGTGCGTTCGCAGGCATGCTGCTCGCGGCGATAGCACGCCGAACAACATCAACCGCCAAGTATGGTTGGTACAGCGGCTGAAACGCGATCAGAGCGTCGCCACACTGGTTGTGGATGATTCACCGTCCGCACGTGGCCAAGCCGCCACGCTACTGCGCGTTTAAGGTCACGATTTATGAGAAGCGGCCGATGGCAGCTCAGAGGGGGGCCAGACACCTCGATTGCACCTATCTCCAACTGCCGATAGTGTCTGCGGAAGTAGCCAGCCATTATTGGCTGGGAGACGAGAGGTTCGGACTTGGACCGATTCAATAAGGCAATTGAACTGAGCTTCCGGATCCGTCCGGTCGGTCTTGTGCTGGCCGCCGTCTATGCTGCCAGCTGCCTCATATCGCGTCAGTTCTCGCTCGATCAGTTCTTCCTGCCCGCAGGCATCCGGGCAGCAGCACTGCTGATCGTCCCGCCCCGCTTGTGGCCCTACCTGTTGCTGGGCGAATACATCTACTTCGCGACGCTGCGCATCCCCATGATTGATGCCTACGGCTTGGCGTGGGTCATCCTGGCGTCAACACTGTTGATGCCGATGGCGATGCTGGTGGTCCACCTTCACCTCAGGAGAATACCGTCCGAGGCCGCCACCGGTCTCTGGCTGCTGTCGTTGTCGATCTGCACGGCACTGTTCGTCCCGGGTCTCAACCTAAGCATTTCATATGTCCTCTGGTCGAACCCTCCGCCGAGCAACCTGCTGGACGCGGTCGACCGAACGCTCTTTGGTCACTTCGCGGCCATCATTACCCTGCTCCCGCTGGCCTTCCTTTGGGCGCAGCGGCACGCGGATCCCAGGTGGAGCACCCGCTTTGTTGCGCCTACAGCTGCGGCGATCCTGGCGATGCTGATACTGGGGTTGGGCATGCAGCTGACAGACAGTAGCGCACATACCACCCGCACACACCTTGTCCTGCTGGCGGCTCTACCTGCCATCGCCCTGACCTTCATGCATGGCTGGCGCGGCGCTGCCATCGCGATTCCGCTGTTGAATCTCCCACTTCACGGCGCTACGCCCAGTACCGGCCTGCCCTCCTCTTTCGACCTCGGTACGTTCGCCACCCAGCAGAACATGGCGGTGATGAGTGTCGCGCTGCTCGCGCTCGGGTCCAGCATCAGCTACCACCATCAGCGCGCCCGGTCCCGCGGCCTGGCCGAAGAAACGACGCTGCGCCTGGCACGCAGTTCCCACCAGACCAGCGAACGTGAGCTGCGTGAACGGGCCGCCCATCTGAAGCGTCTGGGCGACGGCATGGACAGCTCGCTCGTTGAAATGGTCAGCTGGCTCAAATCGCAGGGCCATCATGCCGTGGCGAACAGCCTGCAACACGCGTCATCCGTGCACTCACGTCTGTTCCGCGAGCAGGCCAGCATGGTCTACCCCACTGGATTGGAACAGGTCGGGTTGTACATCGCGCTGCAAGCAGGCGGCGCATGCGAGATCTGGAACAACACGCATCGCGTCATTCCGCCCAGGCTGGCGGGTAACCCCTGCCTGCTGACTGTGGATCTGCAACTGGCCATCTACCGCTCCTTGATCGAGGCGGTGTCACTGCTGCTGGAGCTGGAGACTGGGCAGGTCTGCGTGCGTGCCCGAAGTGGCCAGGCGGGCGGACGTCGCGGCATCGTTGCTATCGTGAGCCTGCTCGACCGTGGTTGCACGCTATCGGCACGCACCACCGACCAGGCCGTCGAGCGTCTGGCCGGACGGATGCTTGCCTACGGCGGAACGGTCCACTGCCGAGGCAATCGCCTGCGACTGGTCCTGCATGAATCGATCACCCACGCGTCGCCAGCGGCGGCCTGATACGGAATCTTGCCCGGCCCACAGCGTTCGCCTCTAAAGTTACGCCCGAAACCGCCGCTATCCGTGCCGAGCCCTCCTTCGTGAGCCACCGCATCATGCCCGTCCTGCCGCAGGCCGCCGTCGATGGCGACCTGGCCGATCCGCTGCCGCAGCGGATCCTGCTGGTCGAAAACTCCCGCGCCTTCACCGGCATGCTGCGCGAGGCCATCGAGCAGCGCCTGGAACTGCCGGTGGTGATCGCCTCCACCCTGGCCGAGGCCGATCGTCTGCTGAGCGAGGGTGGCGGCTGGTTCCTGGTGCTGACCGGGTTGGTGCTGGCCGACGGCGACCGCGATGCGGTGGTCGAGTTCTTCCTCAAGCGCGACCTGCCGACCGTGGTGGTCAGCGGCGTGTACGACGAGGACCTGCGCAAGCGCGTGCTGCAGCAGCAGATCATCGACTACGTACTGAAGAATACCCCCGGCAGCATCGACTACCTGGTGTGGCTGGTGCAGCGGCTGGAACGCAACCGCCGCATCGCGGCGCTGGTGGTGGACGATTCCCCGTCCGCGCGCGGCTATGCCGCCGCCCTGCTGCGCATGTATGGCCATGAGGTGCACGAAGCGGCCGATGGCAACGAGGGCCTGGCCGCGATCGAGGCGCATCCGGCGATCCGCCTGGCGGTGGTCGACCAGGAAATGCCCGGCATGCAGGGCGTGGAATTCACCCGCCGCCTGCGCACCCTGCGCTCGCGCGACAAGGTGGCGGTGATCGGTATCTCCGGCAACACCGACGCCTCGCTGATCCCGCGCTTCCTGAAGAACGGTGCCAATGACTTCCTGCGCAAGCCATTCTCGCGCGAGGAATTCTTCTGCCGGGTCTCGCAGAACGTGGACCAGCTGGAACTGATCGGCACCCTGCAGGATCTGGCCACCCGAGACTTCCTTACCGGCCTGCCCAACCGCCGCTGCTTCCTGGAACAGAGCCAGCGCCAGTTGCCGCAGCTGCAGCTGCATGGCCAGTGCGTGGCGGTGGCGATGATCGACATCGATCACTTCAAGCACATCAACGACACCCACGGCCACGAGGCCGGCGATGATGCGCTGCGCGCGGTGGCCGGTGCGGTGGCCGCGCATGCACGCAGCCAGGACCTGATCGCACGCTTCGGTGGCGAGGAGTTCTGCCTGCTGGTGCCGGACATGGAACAGGACGAGGCACTGCAGTACTTCGAGGAACTGCGACAGCGCATCGCCGCACTGGAAGTGGACATCGGCACCGCGACGCTTCGCATGACCGTCAGCATCGGCCTGTGCTGCCTGCGCCCGCAGCGTGATGCACTGCATCGGCTGATCTCCGAGGCCGATCGCCAGCTGTACCTGGCCAAGGCCGGTGGCCGCAACCGGGTCAGCTGCACCACGGTGGCCAGCCCGCTGCGCCCGCGCGAGCCTGCGCTACCCTGACCGGCCCGCTTTGATCCAGATCAACGCCGCACCCGCGCGGCGGCTCTACAGTCGGCCCCGACATACGCATGAAGGGGAGCCGGGGATGGCACTACTGGTCTGGCAGGACGATCTGAACATCGGCATCGATGTGATCGACCAACAACACCGCCGCATCATCGAGATGCTCAACCACCTGCACGTGGCCCAGGCCAGCATGCAGCGTGCGGCGGTGGGTGAAGTGATCGACGAGGTGGTGGACTACACCATGTCGCACTTCGCGTTCGAAGAAGAGTTGATGGAAGAAGCGGGCTACCCGTTCTGCGCCGCGCACAAGCGCGTGCATGAGGTCTTCATCAAGCGGGTATCGGAATACCGCATGCGCTTCCAGGCCGGCGAGGACATCAGCGACGAACTGCGCACCATGCTCTCACGCTGGCTGTTCAATCACATCCGCGGTGATGACCAGGCCTATGCCGAACAGGTCAAGGCGCACCTGAACCAGTTCGCCCGCGAGCACCAAGGGGGCGGTTGGCTGGGGCGTACGCTCAAGCGCTTCTTTGGTTGAGCCTCAGGGCGCGCCGGTGTAGTGCCACCAGCGCGCACAGGGTCGCCACCGCAGTCAGGCACAGGTAGTAACCCACCGCGACCAGGCCGAAGCGTTCGGCCAGCCAGGTGGCCAGGTACGGCGCCGGTGCCGCGCCAAGGATGCCGGCCAGGTTGAAAGTCAGCGACGCGCCGGTATAGCGCACCTCCACCGGGTAGATCTCGGCCAGGAAGGTGCCGCAGGGGCCGTAGGTCAGGCCCATCAGGAACAGGCCCAGGCACAGGAAGCCAGTGACCAGCCACAGGCTGTGCGGCTGGAACAGCGGCGCGAACAGCACACCGAAACCGACGATCAGTACGCTTGCGACGATCATCGTGCGTCGCGTGCCCCAACGGTCGCCATAGCGCGCCGACAGCGGGATACCCAGCGCGAAGAACAGCATGCCGGCCATCTGCATCAGCAGGAACTGCTCGCGGCTGTAGCCCAGCACCGCGGTGCCATGGCCGAGACTGAACACCGTCATCAGGTAGAACAGCACGAAGGTGGCGAACGCGCCCAGGGTACCCAGCAGCATCGGTACCGGATGGTCACGCAGCACCGTCCACATCGGCAGCCGCACCGGCGCCTTGCGCTCCAGCGCCTTCTTGAAATCGGGCGTCTCGTGGATGTTCAGGCGCACCCACAGGCCGAGGCCGACCAGCAACGCGCTGGCCACAAACGGGATACGCCAGCCCCACTGCAGGAAGTCATCCTGGCTCAGGCAGCGGCCGAGCACCAGGAAAATGCCGGCCGACAGCAGGAAGCCGAGCGGCGCACCCAGCTGCGGGAACATGCCGTACCAGGCACGTTTGCCCGGCGGTGCGTTCTCGGTGGCCAGCAGCACTGCCCCACCCCACTCGCCGCCCAGCCCCAGGCCCTGGCCGAAGCGGCACAGCGCCAGCAACGCGGGGGCCCATAAGCCAATCTGCGCGTGGGTTGGCAGCAAACCGATCAGCACCGTGGACAGGCCCATGGTCAGCAGCGCGGCCACCAGCGTGGCCTTGCGGCCGATACGGTCACCGAAGTGGCCGAACACTGCCGAGCCCACCGGACGAGCGATGAACGCGACCGCGAAGGTCGCCAGTGACTGCATCAGCGCCGCCTGTTCGCTGCTGTCCGGGAAGAACAGGTGTGGGAACACCAGCACCGCGGCCGTGGCGTAGATGTAGAAATCGAAGAATTCGATGGTGGTGCCGATCAGGCTGGCCAGCAGGACTCGACTGGGGGAATTCACGGACGGCGCGGCAGCGGTGATCGTCGACATCGGCAACACGGGTAACGGCGGATCGCCCGATTCTGCCACGGGCCGGTGGCCGCACGGGGCGATGGTTTCAGCCGACACCGATGCCAACGGAATTTTTCGGGCCACCCGCTAGGCTGCGCCACCGGTCCCTGCATGGATGCTTTGCCGATGACTGCAGTCGCGCTGTCGTGGTCCGATTCGCCGAAGCTGCCGCGCATGGCGGCATGGCTGATGGTGCTGCTGGTGCATGGGTTGATGGCAGTGTGGCTGCTGGGCAGCGGCAGGATCATGCTGCGCAGTAACGACGACGCAAGGATCTCGCTGCGCTGGCTGCCGCCGGAACCGCCGACGCTGGCGCCTCAACAGCCTACCCTGCGCTCCGCACAGGTGACGCGTCCGGCCGCTTCGGCGATGCCACGTCCTGCCCCGGCTGCCCAGACAGATTCCACCCTACCAGCCGCAGAGGAAACGGCCGTTGCGGCGCCGCTGATCCTGGGCCTCCCGGCGGGCAGCATCGACGGTGGCGACGGCATCAGTGCTGCGGGTGTCGCTCCGCGCCTTATTGGTCGCCGCGAGATACACCCGGCATTCGCGCCGCGCCGCAATTACTTCCGGATCCGCCGGCAGATGACGCCGGAGCAGATCGTGCATGGCGTGGCGCAACTGCTGGGTTTGTGGCCACCGGGGTACATCGTCGACCCGTGTGAGCTGGGCCGGCAGGACATGGATTACTTCCAGAATGCCGTCGAAGAAGCCGACCGGGATCTGCTGCGTGCAGCGGTGCTGCAGGTGAGTACCCGCTGCCGGTAGCTCGACAGCTGTCTGCCTTCTGTAGAGTCGAGCTATGCTTGACTGCTCTTCGCGAGAAGCAGCCGAGCATGGCTCGGCTCTACCGAAGAACGAGAAGCAGCCGAGCATGGCTCGGCTCTACCGAAGAACGAGAAGCAGCCGAGCATGGCTCGGCTCTACCGAAGAACGAAAAGCAGTCGAGCATGGCTCGACTCTACAAAGAGCGAACAGCGGTCAAGCAGCCACGTCGTTACAACTGGATCCAGGTGGCCTTGATCTCGCTGTACTTGTCGAAGGCGTGCAGCGATTTGTCCCGGCCGTTGCCGGACTGCTTGTAACCACCAAACGGTGCGGTCATGTCACCGCCATCCCAGCCGTTCACCCAGACGCTGCCGGCGCGCAGCTGGCGCGCAACCCGATGCGCGCGGCCCAGATCGCGTGTCCAGAGACCGGCGGCCAGTCCGTAGCGGCTGTCGTTGGCCACGCGCACGGCTTCGGCCTCGTCGTCGAAACCGAGCACCGCCAGCACCGGCCCGAACACTTCCTCGCGCGCCAAGGCCTGCCCCGGGCGCACCTGGTCGAACACCGTGGGCTGCACATAGCTGCCGCCGGCCTCCACCTCGGCACGATGCCCGCCCAGCAGCAGGCGGGCACCTTCAGCTTCGGCGCGTGCGATATCCCGCATCACCTTGTCCAGATGCGCGGCGTCCACCAGCGCGCCCATCGGCGCGTCGGCGTCCAGCGGATGCTGCGGCTGCATGTGCTGGCCATAAGCAACCACCTGGTGCACGAAATCCTCACGGATCGAGCGCTGCACCAGCAAGCGCGACCCGGCGGTACAGACTTCGCCCTGGTTGAAGAAGATGCCCTGCGCCACGGCCTTGGCCGCCGCGTCCAGATCGGGAGCGTCGGCGAACACCACGTGCGGGCTCTTGCCGCCGCATTCCAGCCAGACCCGCTTGAGGTTGGATCGCCCGGAATACTCCAGCAGCTTCGCGCCGGTGGCAGTGGAACCGGTGAACGCCAGCACATCCACGTCCATGTGCAGGGCCAGCGGTTCGCCAACGCGCGCGCCATGGCCCGGCAGCACGTTCAGCACGCCCTCCGGCAGGCCCGCCTCGGCGGCCAGCGCCGCCAGCCGCAGCGCACTCAGCGGCGACCGCTCGGACGGCTTGAGCACGACCGAGTTGCCCATCGCCAGCGCCGGCGCGATCTTCCAGCAGGCCATCAGCAACGGGAAATTCCACGGCACGATGGCCGCCACCACGCCAGCGGCTTCGCGGGTGACCAGTCCGAGTTCGTGCGGGCCAGTCGGCGCGATCTCGCCATACAGTTTGTCCACCGCTTCGGCGGTCCAGCTCAGGCAGCGCACCACACCGGGCAGGTCGATACGGCGCGCGTCATGCACCGGCTTGCCCATGTCCAGGGTTTCCAGCAGCGCCAGCTCATCGGCGTGCTTCTCCACCAGCGCGGCCAGCGCCAGCAACACGCGCTTGCGATGCGCCGGGCTCGCCTGCGACCAGTGGCCCGCCTCGAAGCTGCGCCGCGCGGCCAGTACCGCGCGTTCGACATCCTGCGCGTCGCAGTCGGCAACCGCGCCCAGCACGCGACCATCGATCGGGCTGATGCAGTCGAAGCGGGCGCCGCTGGCGGCATCGACATAACGGCCATCGATGAAGGCCTGGCCCGGCATCGAGAGCTGAAGGGACAGCGCCCGCCAGTGGCTGCGGTCGGGGAAATCGGCCATGGGAAGCTCCAGCGGTCAACGAGCTTTGGTTATACCGGGACCGCCGCGACTCCACCGTGACGCGGCTGCGCTACATTCGTCGCATCGGACCCGATGGAGCTGGCATGAAGCGTCCCGAAAGCGAGCTGCACGACCTGGCCACCCAGCGCCCCGAGTCACTGGACGCGTACTGGATGCCGTTCACCGCCAACCGCCAGTACAAGGCCGCGCCGCGCATGCTGGTACGCGCCGAAGGCATGCACTACGAGGACGTCGACGGCCGCCAGATCCTCGACGGCACCGCCGGCCTGTGGTGCTGCAACGCCGGCCACGCCCGCCCGCGCATCGTCGAGGCCATCGTCGAGCAGGCACGCACGCTCGACTATTCGCCGGCCTTCCAGATGGGCTCGCCGCCGGCCTTCGCACTGGCGCAGCGGCTGGCCGCACTGGCGCCTGCCCCGCTCAACCATGTGTTCTTCACCAGCTCCGGCTCCGAGGCGGTGGATACCGCGATGAAGATCGCGCTGGCCTATCACCGCCAGCGTGGCGAGGGCCAGCGCACCCGCTTCATCAGCCGCGAGAAGGCTTACCACGGGGTCGGTTTCGGCGGCATGGCGCTGGGTGGGCTGCCCAACAACCGCAGGGCGTTCGGCCTGCAGCTGGGCGGCGTGGACTACCTGCGGCATACCCTGGACCTGCCGCGCAATGCGTTCAGCAAGGGCCTGCCACGCCAGGGCGCCGAGCTGGCCGACGACCTGGAACGGCTGATCGCCCTGCACGACGCCTCGACCATCGCGGCAGTGTTCGTCGAGCCCATTGCCGGTTCGGCCGGGGTGATCCTGCCCGCGCCCGGCTACCTCCAGCGCCTGCGCGAGCTGTGCGACCACCACGGCATCCTGCTGGTGTTCGACGAGGTCATCACCGGTTTCGGCCGGGTCGGCATGCCCTTCGCCGCGCAGCGCTTCGGGGTCACCCCGGACCTGCTGACCTTCGCCAAGGCGGTCAGCAACGGCGCGGTACCGCTGGGTGGCGTGCTGGCCAGCGACGCCGTGCATGCAACCCTGATGCAGGCACCGCCGCAGGCCATCGAGCTGTTCCATGGCTATACCCATTCCGGCCATCCGCTGGCCTGCGCCGCAGCGCTGGCCACGCTGGAGGTCTATGCCGAGGAGCGCCTGTTCGAGCGTGCCATCGAGCTGGGCGAATACTGGCAGGAACGGCTGCACGCGCTGCAGGGCCTGCCCAACGTGATCGACATCCGCAACTTCGGGCTGGTCGGCGCGGTCGAGCTGGCGCCGCGCCGCGATGCCCCCGGCAGCCGTGGCTACGAGGTGTTCCGGCGCTGCTTCCAGGACGGCCGGCTTCTGGTGCGCTGTACCGGCGACATCATCGCGCTGTCGCCACCTCTGATCGTGGACAAGGCGCAGATCGACCAGATCACCAGCACCCTGGGCGAGATGATCCGGGCCACCGCCTGAGCCCGGGCCGGCGGTGGCGAGCGGGTACAATGGGCGGTTCCGCTCCTGCTCGCTGCCGTGCCCATGGATATCGTCGTCAAAGAAGAACTCAAGGCCTACATCGACCCGCTGACCGCGGACGAACATGACGCGCTGGAGCGCAGCATCCTGGCCGAAGGCTGCCGCGATGCGCTGGTGCTGTGGGGTGATGTGCTGGTCGATGGCCACAACCGTTTCGGCATCTGCCAGAAGCATGGCCTGCCCTTCAATACCGTGCAGAACACCCGCTTCCAGAGCATGGAAGACGTACACCTGTGGATGATCGAGCAGCACCTGGGCCGCCGCAGCGTGTCCGACTTCCAGCGCGGCGTGCTGGCGCTGCGCAAGCGCGACATCCTGGCCGCCCGCAAGCAGATCGAGCAGGCGCAGCTGCAACGCGAGAGCGACGGCACCGCCGAAGCCATCGAGGACGCGGGTGAGGACAGCCCGCCGTGGGAACCGGCACCGAAGATCAGCCGCGCCGAGCTGGCCCGCGAGGCCAAGCTGAGCACCAGCCAGGTCGGCATGATCGAACGCATCCACGCCCAGGCCGCGGCCGAGGTGGTGGAAGCGGTGAAGGCCGGCGTGATCTCGATCAGCGCTGCTGCTGCCGTGGCCGACCTGCCGGAAGACGAGCAGCGCGCCGCTGCCGCCGGTGGCAAGGATGAGCTGAAGCAGGCCGCCAAGCGCGTGCGCGAGTCCAAGCGCAAGCCGCGCGCACCGAAGCCGGAAGCAGCCGAGATGGACTTCGAGGAAGCGGACGAAGAGCAGATCGCCAGCCGCGACGCCGAGGTGCTGTCGGCACTGGAGCAGCTGGGCGAGGATGCCCCGGCGCTGCGCCGCCGCGTGGTCGCGCTGACCCGCGAGAACGACACCCTGCGCGCGCAGCTGGCGGCGTTGCGCAAGCAGCTCGAAGCGCTCTGAACCAACGGGTAGTGCCGGCCGCGGGCCGGCAACCCCATGGACGTTCCGGGTGCGTTGCGGATGCCGGCCAGCGGCCGGCACTACCAGATGCTCATGCCGTGCCGGTTAGACTTCCGGCATGACGTCTGCCAACGATCCGCGCCGCGCACAGCTGCGGCGCCTGAAAGCCCTCGCGCTGGGACTGCTGCTGTTGATGCTGGCCGGTTTCGCGGTCAGCCACTGGCAGGGCGAGCGCGGCATCTGGGCCTGGGTCTCGGCCTTCTGCGAAGCAGCGGCCGTAGGCGCACTGGCCGACTGGTTCGCGGTCGTCGCGCTGTTCCGGCGGCCGATGGGCCTGCCGATCCCGCATACGGCAATCATCCCACGCAGCAAGGAACGCATCGGCGACAGCCTGGCCCTGTTCGTGCGCGACCAGTTCCTTGAACCACAGGTCCTCTTGGCAAAGCTGCAGGTATTCGACCCGGCCAGCCGTCTCGGCAGTTGGCTGGCCGACCCTGCACGTTCGCGGATGCTGGCCGACATGGCCCGCGGCTGGGCCCTGCAGGCACTGGACTTCTTCGACGAAACCGCGGTGCGTCGGCAGCTGCACGCCTTCGTGGTGCAGCAGCTGCGGCAGTGGAATGCCGCCGCCACCGCCGGTGAGCTGCTGGCCCTGCTGACCGCCGATGGGCGCCACCAGCGCGTGCTGGACGAGGGCCTGCAGCGCTTGGGGCGCTGGCTGGAGCAGCCGGAAGTGAAGGAGCGCGCCTCGCAGCTGATCGTGCGTTACATCCAGCGCGAGTGGCCGACGCTGTCGAGCACGGTGAACTGGGTCAAGCCGATCGACGAGATCGGCGATAGCCTGGCCGAGCGACTGGCGCGGGCGGTGCTGGAAGAACTGCAGCAGGTGCTGGCCGAGCCGCAGCATCCGCTGCGCCAGGACTACGAGAGCTGGCTGCAGAACTACGTGCAGCGCCTGCGCGAGGACCCGGCCCTGGCCGAGCGCATCGAACAGCTCAAACAGGAAATGATCGATCACCCCGCCCTGCAGGAGTACGTGCAGGGGCTGTGGGCGCGCATCCATGCCAGCCTGCGTGCCGACCTGCAGCGTGAGGATTCGGCGCTGGTCGGGCACCTGCAGCGCAGCCTCGCGTCACTGGGCAGCAGCCTGCAGGCCGACCCGGCCCTGCGCGACGCGCTGAACCAGCATCTTCTGGAGGGCGCCCAGCGCCTCACCGGCCGCCTGCGCGAAGGCGTGACCGCGCACATCGCGCAGACCGTGAAGAGCTGGGACGAACGGCATCTGGTCGAACAGCTGGAACTGAGCGTGGGCCGCGACCTGCAGTTCATCCGCTTCAACGGCACCCTGGTGGGCGGCCTGATCGGCCTGCTGCTGCACGCCGCGACGGTGGTGTTCAGGTTCTAGGCCCCCATCCGGCAGTCGATCCACGCTCTGCGTGGAGACGGAATTCGTCACGCTTGATTAACGAAATGCGAATGCCTATCATTTGCCGATCGGTTGTACGCTTAGCCAAGCGGGGCACGGAAGCACGCACCCACCCGCCCCTTCGCCCGTGTACATCCCCCGACTACCGGGTCGCCCGCACCAAGCGGGTGGCGCACCGTCGATGGGACTCGCTGGGCGACGTGCGCGAAGCGCATGGCTGCTGTGTCTGCGCATTCCATCGCCTGTTTCGTCCTGCATGGAATCGCACCGATGGCAATGCCGTTGAACCACCCTCGTCCCACTCTGCTGGCCCTGGCCGTGACCGCACTGATGATCGCCCCGCTGGCCCATGCCGACGGCACTGCCGATCCTTCCGCGCGCACACTGGATACGGTCCAGGTCACCGCTGACGGCGATATCGTCGACAGCTATACGGTCAAGCGTGCCAGCACGGCCACCAAGCTCGGCCTGTCGCTGCGCCAGACGCCGCAGTCGATGACCGTGGTCACCCGCCAGCGCCTGGATGACATGGGCTTGTTCTCGCTGTCCGATGTGATGGGCCAGGTCACCGGCGTGGCGGTATCGGTTACCGACAGTGAGCGCATCAACTACGTCTCGCGCGGCTACAACATCACCAATTTCCAGGTCGATGGGATGCTCAATACCTTCGGTGGGTACATCAAGACCAACACCGACAGCGTGATCTATGACCGCATCGAAGTGGTGCGCGGCGCAACCGGCCTGACCACCGGTGCCGGCGATCCCTCGGGCACCATCAACTTCGTGCGCAAGCGTCCTACCGACAGCTTCCAGATGAGCGCCAACCTGACCCTCGGGCGTTGGGGCAACCAGCGCCTGGAGGCCGATCTCGGTGGCCCGGTTGCGCTCGACGGCCGCATCCGCGCGCGCGTGGTGGCGGCCAAACAACAGAGTGACTCGTTCCGCGATGTCTACAAACTGGACAAGGACGTGTTCTACGGCATCGTCCAGGCCGACATCACCGACACGACCCTGCTCGAGGCCGGCTACGAATACCAGTCGCCGCGCACCACAGGCGTGACCTGGGGCGTGGTGCCGTACTGGGGGTCCGATGGCCAGCCCGCCAACCTGCCGCGCTCGACCAACCTGTCCGCCCGCTGGAGCAGTTGGCCGATCATCGAAAAGAGCGCATTCGCACGCCTTGAGCAGCAGTTGGGCAACGGCTGGACCGCCAAGGCCGCCTATACCCGCTCCAAGCGCGAAACCGACGGTGCGGTGTGGTACGGGGCCTCCGGCTACCCGAATGCCGATGGCAGCGGCATCAGCGCCTTCGTCGGCAGCTTCGGCGAGAACGGCGACATGCAGGTGTTCGACTTCAACGTTGGCGGTCCGTTCCGGCTGTTCGGCCGGGAACACGAGCTGGTGCTCGGTTTCGGCCAATCGGTGCGCAAGGGTGAAGTGCCTGCCACCGACACTGCTGCCTACCCGGACAGCTACACCCGTGTACCGGATTGGCATCGCTGGAACGGCGACGTCGCGCCGCTGCAGGTCACCCGCCTGGGCTATCTGGCTTCTGAAGACGAACTGCGCCAGCGCGCGGCCTATCTGGCGACGCGCCTGCAGCTGGCCGATCCGTTGACCGCGGTGCTCGGCGCGCGCTACGGCAGCTGGGAAACGCGCACCTGGAACTACACCCATGACGCCGCCGGTCGCCTGACCGATACGCGTCGCGGCGGCTACAAGCCGGACGACTCGCTCACTCCGTATGCCGGCTTCATCTACGACTTCAACCGCTACTTCAGCGGCTACGTCAGCTACACCGACATCTTCCAGCCGCAGAACTACCGTGACCGGGACAACAACTACCTCGAACCGGTGGTCGGTGACATGTGGGAGGCCGGCGTCAAGGCCGAGTTCTTCGACGGTCTGCTGAATGCTTCCGCGGCCGTGTTCAAGGGCCAGAAGGACAACGTTGCCGAGCTCGACGACTCGGTGCCGGAAAACTCGCTGCCGGGTGGGGTCAGTGCCTACCGCTCCACCGGCAAGGGCAACAAGGTCAAGGGCTGGGAGATCGAAGCACAAGGCAGCCTTGGTGAGAACTGGAACCTGGCGGCCGGCTTCACCCACACCGTCAGCCGCAATGCGCAGGGCGTGCGCCAGAACACCGTCGTCCCGGTCGATCTGTTCCGCCTCAACGCCAGCTGGCGACCGGGCGGTGCTGAAGGCCGCTTCTGGCTGGGCGGTGGCGCCACCTGGCAGAGCGGAATCTGGAGCCTGAGCAACAAGCCGCGTGCGGATTTCCTGACCAGCGGCAAGCGCGACCGCGTGGCAATCGAACAGGGCGACATCTACCTGCTCAATCTGTCGGCGGGCTATCGCTTCAACGAGAACTTCACCGCGCAGGTAAACGTGAACAACCTGCTGGACAAGAAGTATTACAACCGCGTCGGTTTCTATGACGGCGTGTTCTGGGGCGAACCGCGCAATGTGACGATGACACTGCGCTGGAAGCTCTGACCCTCGATGGATGGCACCGGTTCTGCGACGGGTGCCCGGCCACGGATGGCCAACCCCGGCGCGCTGCGGTGCGCCGGTTCCTTTTCACTGAAACCTGCAGGAACGCCGTGGACCGCTCGCCCGCAACCGCCAGCCCCCGCACCTTCTTCTCCAACCCGCGCTGGGGCGTGCTGTCACGCTCGCTGGCGGCGATCTTCGGCGGCTACGCGCTGGCTTCCGTGACCAGCGTGTTCTGCGCGGTGGCGCTGCCCGGCGCTCGAGGCCAGACCGTGCTGACCGGCATGCTGCTGGCCATTCTGGTGGCCGCCTGCGCGGCGCTGTGGGCGTTCGCCACGCGCAGTGCGCTGCGTGCGTGGGTCGGCATCCTCGCCCCCACCCTGCTGATGGCAGTCATCGCGCGCATGCTGGGGGCCTGGGCATGAAGAACGGATTCCGCCAGTCGATGGCCTGGCTGCACACCTGGACCGGCCTGCTGGTCGGCTGGCTGCTGCTGCTGATTTTCATGGCCGGCACGGCCAGCTACTACCGCGAGGAAATCAGCCGCTGGATGCGCCCGGAACTGCCCTCCAGCAACGTCAGCATCGACGTCGCCGCGCAGCGCGCAGTGGACTACCTGCAGGCCAATGCCACGCAGGCCGAGAACTGGTTCGTCACGCTGCCGCAGCCGCGCAACCCGGCCATGCAGATGTTCTGGCGGCTGCCGCCGGAGCTGGCCGATCCCAGCCGTGGCCGTCGCGGTGGCTTCGGCGATGCCACACTGGACCCGAACACCGGGCAGGCACTGAAGGCCCGCGAGACCCGAGGCGGTGATTTCTTCTACCGCCTGCATTTCGACCTGCACTACATCCCGGTGCTGTGGGCGCGCTATCTGGTCGGCTTCTGCGCGATGTTCATGCTGGTGGCAATCATCACCGGCGTCATCACCCACAAGAAAATCTTCAAGGACTTCTTCACCTTCCGCAAGGACAAGGGCCTGCGGTCCTGGCTCGATTTCCACAACGTCAGCGCGGTGATGGCCCTGCCCTACCACGCGATGATCACCTACACCGGCATCGTCACGCTGATGATCATGTACCTGCCGTGGGGCGTGAAGGTGGCCTACCCGCAGGACGAGGATGCCTTCTACAGCGAGGCCTTCGGTGGCATGCCGGAGGTGACTGTACCTGCCGAAGGCCGCGCCACGCCGCTGCCGATCGCGCAGCTGCTGGACAGCGCGCGAGCGCATTGGCACGGCGTGGAAGTGGCCGGCTTCACCGTGTCCAACCCGGGCGCGGCCAATGCGGTGATCGACATCCGCCAGCGTGACGGCAAGCGCCTGTCCACCGACACCCCGGCCGTGCGCTACGACATGGTCAACGGCACGCTGCTGGAAGAAACACCGCCTTCCGGTGGCGCCACCGCCACCCGCGGCGTGCTGTACGGCCTGCACCTGGCGCGCTTCGCCGACTGGGGCCTGCGTGCACTGTTCTTCCTGTCCGGACTGGTCGGCTGCCTGATGGTGGCCAGCGGCGTGGTGCTGTGGGCAGTGAAGGAACGGCCCAAGCACGCCAAGAGTGGCCGCATCGGCTTCGGCCTGCGCCTGGTCGATGCGTTGAACATCGGTACCGTGGCCGGCCTGCCGATCGCCTTTGCAGCGTACTTCTGGGGCAACCGCCTGCTGCCGCTGGACATCGCCGAACGCTCCAGCGCCGAGGCCAACGTGTTCTTCTACGCCTGGGGCGCGGCACTGCTGGCCGCCTTCATCTGGCCGAAGCGGATGATGTGGGCCTGGCAGCTGTACCTGGGCGCAGCCGCGTTCGCGCTGGTGCCGGTGGTCAATGCGCTGACCACGCATGCGCACCTGGGCATCACCCTGCGCAACGGCGACTGGGTGCTGGCGGGCTTCGATCTGTCGATGATCGCGTTCGGCGCGATGCTGGCGCTGTGCGGCTGGCGCATGCAGCGCTGGACGCCACCGCTGTCTGCAGCCGAGAAGAAGAAGCGTGCCGCCGCGGCGGCACCCAAGGCCGCGGTGGACGCTGCGGAAACCGCCGAAGCGGAGGCCAGCGCATGATGCTGCTGGCGTTGACCCTGTCGTTCTCTGCGTTCACCGCGTTGTCGCTGGCGATGGAGAAGCACCAGCACGATCTGCACGGCAAGGCTGCAGCCACCCCGGCACGGCGCACGCAGTGGCGGGTGCTGGGCTGGGTACTGCTGGCGGTAGCGTTCGCACTGTGCGTGGTCGACCACGGCTGGGCGATGGGCCCGGTGCTGTGGCTGGGCGTGATGACCGTCGGCGGCGTGGCGTTGTCGTTCGGGTTGTACCCGTACCGGCCGAAATGGATCGCGCCGCTGGCGATCGCGCTGCCCGTGGCCGGGCTGCTGGTGGCGTTGCTGTAACCGCCATCCACGCATGGCGTGGATCTACTGAACAGCCATCCACGCATGGCGTGGATGTACCGGCCAGATATGGGGAGTGCCGGCCGCTGGCCGGCATCCCATGAACCCTCTGCGGATCTGACACCGTTGCCGGCCAGCGGCCGGCATTACCGGACTTACCCCAACCGCTTCAGTTCCCACGCGCGGTGGATGCGCGCGTTGCGCTCGAAATCCGGGCCGATGGTGCGTGCGGTGATCTCGCGGCACTGGGCGAATTCGGCGATGGCGTTTTCTTCCAGCTTGAAGCGACGGAAGTTGTTGGAGAAGTACAGCACGCCACCCGGCGCCAGCCGCGCCACCGCTGCACGCAGCAGTTTCAGCTGCTCGCGCTGCACGTCGAAGTCGTCGGCACGCGCGGAGTTGGAGAACGTCGGCGGATCGCAGAAGATCACGTCGTACTGGCCGCGGTCGCCTTCCAGCCAGGCCATCGCATCAGCCTGCACCAGCAGGTGCTGGTTGCCGCCCTGCCCGTTCAACGCCAGGTTGTCGTAGCACCACTGCAGGTAGGTCGCCGACAAGTCGACGCTGGTGGTGCTGGCCGCACCGGCCACGGCGGCCTGCACGCTGGCCACGCCGGTGTAGCAGAACAGGTTGAGGAAGCGCTTGCCACGCGCCTGCTCGGCCATCATCCGGCGCAGCGGGCGGTGGTCGAGGAACAGGCCGGTATCGAGGTAGTCGAACAGGTTCACCTGCAGCAGCGCATTGTTCTCGCGCACCACGATGAATTCATCACGCTGTTCGAAACGGCCGTACTTGCTGCCGCCCTTGCCGCGCTCACGCGACTTCATCGAGACCTGCTCCGGCGGCACGCCGAACACTTCCCGTGCAGCGGCCAGCAGTTCGTTGCGGCGACGACGCACGTCGTTTTCCGGAATCGCGGCCGGCGCGGCATATTCCTGCACGTGCAGGAAGGTACGGCGCTGGCCACCGTCTTCCTCGTAGACATCGATGGCCGCCGCGTATTCCGGCAGGTCGGCGTCATAGGCGCGGAAGCAGGTGATGTCCTCGCGGGCGCGCCAGCTCTTGAACTTCTTCAGGTTCTTGCGCAGGCGGTTGGCCACCATCTGCGCGCCTTCGCTGAGTTCGCGCGGCTGCGCCGGGTCACGGCCCGGCACGGCGATCGGGTCGCAGACGATCAGCGCGCATTCCAGCGCACCGTTGAACATCTGGTACTTCTTGCCCGCACGCAGGCCGGTGGCAAAGGCCAGTTCGTCGTTGCCGCACAGCAGGCTGGCGCGCCACTGCGGCACCGCCTTCTGCAGGGCATTGCCCAGTGCGCGGTACAGCGCCGGGTCGGCGGCCAGGCGTTCGTCATACGGCGGGTTGCAGACCACCGCACCGATCTCCTGCTCCGGTGCGGCCAGGTCGGCGACGTCGGCGCGGGTGAAGCGGATCGCGTGGGCGACACCGGCCACCTCGGCATTCTCGCGTGCCGCCTGGATCGCGGTCGGGTCGATGTCGCTGCCGTGGATGACCGGCTTCAGCGCGGCCAGGCCAGCCGCTTCGCGGTCACGCGCCTCGCTCTGGATGCTCTTCCAGGCGGCCTTGTCGAAGCCCAGCCAGCGGCTCGGCGGCAGGCTGCCGTGGCGCATCAAGCCGGGCGCGACGTCGGCGGCCATCAGCGCGCCTTCGATCAGCAGCGTGCCGCTGCCGCACATCGGGTCCAGCAGGCCGCCACCGGCGGCGTGCAGCCGCGGCCACTGCGCGCGCAGCAGCAGCGCGGCGGCCAGATTTTCCTTCAGCGGTGCCTCGTGAGCGGCGCCGCGCCAGCCACGGCGATGCAACGGGCCGCCGCCGAGGTCGATCGACAGCGAGGCACGGCCTTTGCGCAGTGACAGGTTGACGCGCACATCCGGCAGGTCGGTGTTGACCGACGGGCGCTCCAGGCCTTCATCACGCATGCGGTCAACGATGGCGTCCTTGATCCGCTGCGCGGCAAAGCGGGCATGGGTGATCTTGTCGCCCGACACGTGCGCGTCCACCGCCAGGGTCATCTCCGGCTTGATGTGCTCGTGCCACGGCAGCGCACGCACGCCGTCATACAGGGCCTGCTCGTCCGGGCAGTCGAACTCGTCGATCGGCCACAGCACGCGGCTGGCCAGGCGCGACCACATCACGATCCGCAGCGCCTGCTCCAGTTCGCCCTCGGCGTTGACGCCGGCAATGGTGGCAGTGGCCTTGCCAAGGCCCAGGGCCGACAGTTCATCGGCAAGCAGGTATTCCAGGCCCTTGGCGCAGGAGACGAAGAATTTCACAGGATCGGTTCGCAGGTGGTCGGGCGCGGCACAGGGGCCGGGCCAGTCGGAAAGGAGGGCCGTAGGCACGGCCGGCAGGCCCGCGCCGGGGGCGGCGGGGCTGCCATTGTAGTCAATGCGGGCGGGCGCGCCGTGCGCCCGGGCTTCACAGTTGCCGCAGCAAGCGCTCGAAGGCCTGCGCGGAGGCCTCCACGTGGTGCTCCAGGCGGTGGCCGTCGTCGACCAGCAGCAGCTGCGCCGAACGCGCCTGGGCCCAGGCGATCACTCCAGCGGCCGGCACCACGTCGTCATGCCAGGCCTGGACCACGGTGGTCGGCACGGCGGCGGCGTCCAGCGCCGGCATCGGGCCCATCGTGGTCGGCGGCACCATCAGGAACAGGCCGGCGACCGGGACCTGCAGCGAGGCGATGGCGGAGATGTAGGCGCCCAGGCTGGAACCGGCCAGCACCACCGGACCCTGCCGGGCGGCGATGGCGGTGCGTTCGACCAGGCGCTGCAGGCGGGTGCGCACGTCTCCCACCCGGCTGACCTCGCTCATCGCATCGAGGTCGGTGTAGTCCGGACGCTCATGGGTCCAGCCCAGGCGCTGCGCCACGTCGGCCAGCGCGGTGACCTTGGTCGCCTCCGGGCCGCTCTCGAAACCGTGGGACAGGATGCAGTGGCCGCGGCTCATGCGCGCGCTCCATGGGAGCGGACCGACGAGGAAAGGGAAGGAAGGTTCATGCCGCAATGCTAGCATCGCCGGATGCCCAACCCGCTCCTGCCCGGCCTGCAGCTGCAGCCCCTGCCCTACGAAGACCGTCTGCCACTGCGCGACCCGGCCACGCTGGAGATGGTGGTGATCCACTGCACCGAGCTGCCCGATCTGGCGATGGCCCGTGAGTACGGCGAGCGCGTGCTGTATGACAGCGGCGCCGGCAACAGCGGCCACTTCTACATCGACCGCGATGGCAGCGTGGTGCAGTACGTGGCGCCGGAGCGCGTGGCCCACCACGTGCGCGGCATGAACGCACACACGCTGGGCATCGAGCTGGTCAACACCGGCCGCTACCCGCACTGGTTCGACAGCCGCCAGCAGGCGATGGACGAGCCCTACACCGAGGCGCAGCTGCAGGCGCTGGAGCAGCTGTTGCTGGCGCTGGTGGCGCGCTATCCGTCGCTGCGGCGGATTGCCGGGCACGACCAGCTGGATCTGGAGCAGGTGCCGGCCAGCGATGACCCGGCGCTGATGGTGGCACGCAAGCGTGATCCGGGGCCGTTGTTCCCGTGGGCGCGGATCCTGGCGAAGGTGCCGTTGCAGCCGGTTGGGTAAGCGGCAGGGCTGCGCCCTGCACCCGCAGAAGCAACATCAACGTCAAGAGCTGGCATTCCGCAGGATGGCGGGGTGGGTCCGGTTGCGAGGGACGCCGTAAACCCGTCCATGGGGCCTGGCCGCGGCATCCATGCCGCGGACACCCTCGCAACCGGACCCACCCCGCCTTCGACAGATCTCTGCTGCTGTTGGTGGGTGTCGACCTTGATCGACACGGGGTCGGATCCCGTTGCTACGCAACGGGCTCTGACCCGGATTTTCAGTTGATGGGGTCAGAGCCGTTTTTCGTTGGAAAACGGATCCGACCCCGCGCGCCTCAGGCGCCGGTCGCCACCGGGCGGCTGCTGTCGCTGACCCAGCCGCTCCAGGAATCGGCGTAGATGCGTGCGCCGGACAGACCGGCCGCTTCCATCGCCAGCAACAGGTGGCAGGCGGTCACGCCGGAGCCGCACATCAGCACCACCTGCTGCGGATCACGGTTGCCGATCACGCCCTGCAGTTCGGCGCGCAGTTCCTGTGCATCACGCAGGCGGCCGTCGGCGACGTTCAACGCAAACGGACGGTTGACCGCGCCGGGCACGTGGCCGGCGACCGGGTCCAGCGGCTCCACTTCGCCGCGGAAGCGCTCACCCGCGCGTGCATCGACCAGCCAACCGGGTGCATGCTTCAAGCGTGCAGTGATTTCATCGGCATTGGCGATCTGGGTGGTGTCGAAACGGCCCGGGTAAACCGGCAGCGCGGTCACCTCATCCTGCCCCGTCGCCAAGGGATGCCCTGCGCCTTGCCATGCGGCGATGCCACCATCAAGCACGGCCACCTTGCTGTGCCCGATCAGGCGCAGCAGCCACCACAGGCGCGAGGCGGCCATGCTGCCATCGCTGCCGTCGTAGACCACCACCTGGGTGTCGGGACCGATGCCCCACTGGCCCAGTTTCGCGGCGAAGGCATCGCTGTCCGGCAGCGGGTGACGGCCGTGGCCGCTGCGGGTCAGATCCGACAGGTCCCGATTGAGGTCGGCATACACCGCGCCCGGAACATGGCCCGCCAGATACTGGCCGTTACCCGCCTGCGGATCGGCCAGCGAGGAACGTGCATCGACCACGCGTACGGCGGTACTGGCAGTAGCACGTGCGTCGACCACGCGAACGCCCTCGCCCAATGCAGCGGCCAGGGTGGCGACATCGACCAGGGTGGTCCACGGCGGATCGATCGGCTTCATTGCACTTGCTCCAGGCGGCGACGCAGGTTGTAGAGGATGGCGGCGGTGGCGCCCCAGATGCGCTGGCCGGGCCAGCCATATTCGAGGACGTGGCGGACGCGGCCGCGATGATTGATTTCGACCTGGCGCAGATTGTCTGCGGCCATCAGGTAGGCCAGCGGCACTTCAAACACTTCGGCCACTTCACTGGGCTGTGGCACCGGCACGAAATCCGGATCGACCACGGCCACCACCGGCGTGACCCGGTAGCCGGTGATCGTCACGAAGGGATCGAGATAGCCCAGCGCCTGCACCTGGCCGGGCGCCAATGCGATTTCCTCCTGGCTCTCGCGCAGTGCAGCGGCCAACGCATCGCGGTCATCGGGTTCGGTGCGGCCACCGGGGAAACCGACCTGGCCACCATGGGTACGCAGGGTTTCGGTGCGACGGGTGAGAATGACCTGTGCGCCGTTGGCGCGCGGCACGATGCCGGCCAGTACGGCGGCTTCCACCGGGGGCCCGGGCGGCAGCAGATCGATCAGTTCACTGCGGTTCCAGCCGTCGCCGGCCGGCGGCTCGGCCAGTGGATGCAGCGCGCGCATCAGGCGCTCGTGATCAGCCAGCGAGCCGCGCAGTGATTGCTGCAGCTGTTCACGCAGAGGTTGCACGCGATGCAGGATGCGGCTGCGTTCCTCGTTGCTCATCGACGACCACCGCGCGATCTCATCGATATGCCGCCCGCAGCCGGTGCATTGCCGGTGCGGATCCAGCGTGCACACTCCGATGCAGGGACTTGCGACAACACGCGCCGTTTTTTCCATTGTTTGCACCCGGCAACAGTAGCGCGATCGGGCTGAATTTGCGCGGGGTCAATATGCAGTGCACGGCAGCGTCGCGCTCCGCGCAAACAAAAACGCGCCGGTGGGATCACCGGCGCGTTTCGTTTACCGCTTCGATTTACTTGACGCTGACCAGCTTGATCTCGAACTGCACAGCCACGTTCGGCGGGAACGGGGTGCGCGGGTCGGCACCGTAGGCCTGGTCCGGCGGCAGGGTGACTTCCCACTTCGAGCCAGCCGGCATCTGCAGCAGGGTCTCGCGCATGGCCTTCATTTCGACTTCGCTGACCTTGATCGACGGAATCTGCTGGGCCGGGCGGGCTTCGGTCGGGCGCTGGCCGTACGGGAACGGACCGGCCACTTCCAGCTGCACGGTGCTGGCCTGGGTCGGCTTCGCGCCCTTGCCGGCTTCGATCACGCGGTACTGGACGCCGCTCGGCAGGGACTGCACGCCGGCCTTGGCCTTGTTCGCCGCGATGAACTGATCGCTCTTGGTCTTGTTTTCGGCAGCAGCCTTTTCGTACTCGGCCTTGGCAGCCTGGGCACGGCCCTGCTCGCGCTTCTGGAACGCTTCAACGGCCGGCTTCAGCTGGTCGGCGGTGATCGCCGGCTGCTTCTTGGCGTAGGCGTCCTGCAGACCCTTCACCACCGAGTTGATGTCCAGCTGCTCACCACGACCGGTCAGCTCCGCCAGGTTGTTGCCGTAGTCGTAACCGAAGTAGTAGCTCAGCTTGCCCTTTTCGGACGAGACGTCCTGGGCGAAGGCATTGCCCGTCAGGGCCAGGGCCGCGACGGCGACCGCGATAGAACGCAACTTCATCAAACAGTTCTCCAGGGGTGGTAACTCAGGGACGTTCTGCGCCGCCCTGAGGCGACGGGTTAGGATAACGGGCACAACGTGTAACCGCTACTCACGATGCAGGCTAAGACCCGTCTGCGTTGGCGGAGTTCAATCTCACTTTTTTTTAACGTTTCAGGAGTTTCCCCGTGGCCGATGCCCTGATCGCTGTCGCCGACGACGGCGCCATCCGCACCGTGACCGTCCAGCGCCCGGACAAGCTCAACGCCTTGAATGCCGCGACCCTGCAGGCGCTGACCGAGGCGTTCAGCGCTGCCGCCGCCGACCCGGACGTGCGCGTGGTGGTGCTGACTGGTGCCGGTCCGAAGGCTTTCGTGGCCGGGGCCGACATCGCCGAGATGAACACACTCAGTGCGGTTCAGGGACGTGATTTCTCCCTGCTCGGCCAGGCCCTGATGCGCCAGATCGAGCGCATGCCCAAGCCGGTGATCGCACGCGTGAACGGCTTCGCCCTGGGCGGCGGGCTGGAGCTGGCCATGGCCTGCCACCTGCGCATCGCTGCCGATACGGCCAAGGTCGGGCAGCCGGAGATCAATCTCGGCCTGATTCCCGGCTTCGGCGGCAGCCAGCGCCTGCTGCGCCTGTGCGGCCGCGCCGCCACCCTGGAGCTGTGCCTGCTGGGTGCACCGATCAACGCCGCGCGTGCGCTGGAACTGGGCATCGTCAACGAGGTGGTGCCCACCGATGCGCTGGACAACCGTGTACAGGACATCGCGCGCCAGCTGGCACGCTCGGCCCCGCTGGCCCTGCGTGGCCTGCTCGACGCGGTACACGTGGGTGGCGAATGCAGCCTGGAGACTGGGCTGGAGTACGAAAGCGCGCAGTTCGGCCTGCTGTTCGCCACCGAAGACATGCGCGAAGGCACCAGCGCCTTCCTGCAGCGCCGCCCGCCGGCCTTCCAGAACCGCTGACGCCATGGCATCCCGACCCAACCCCGCGCAGCTGTTCGCCCGGGTCCAGGCAGACGATCTCGATGGCGCCCTGCAGGCCGGTCTCATGGACTACGTTGCCCGTGCCGGCGACGAACAGCTGCTGCCCGGCCACCCGGACCTTCCACGACGCCTGCAGCAGGCCCAGCAGCAGCTGCACGCGGCCTGGGCCGCACGCGAACGCTACCGTGCCCGTGCCGTGCGCCTGGCGCGCCGCGAGGCCGAACGCGATGCGCGACGCACGCCAGCCCCGGCGCCGGACGTGAAGCCCGCCCTGCCCCCGGCCGCCGCCGCGATTCTCGCCCGGGCCAAGGCCCGCGCCACCGGCAAGGAGCAGTAATGGCCGCTGCGAAGAAGACCCCGCGCGCGCCGGCGCGACGCGGTGGCAGCATGCCGCGCGCCGACGTGGTGGAGATGTTCACCCGCCTGCGCGAACTCAATCCGCACCCGAAGACCGAACTGGAGTACAGCTCACCGTTCGAACTGCTGGTGGCGGTCGCGCTGTCGGCGCAGGCCACCGACGTGGGCGTCAACAAGGCCACGCGCCGCCTGTTCCCGGTGGCCAATACCCCGGCAAAGATCCTCGCGCTTGGCGAGGACGGGCTGAGGCAGTACATCGCCACCATCGGTCTGTTCAACGCCAAGGCGAAGAACGTGATCGCCACCTGCGCGATCCTGCTGGAGAAGCACGGCGGTGAAGTGCCGCGCGATCGCGATGAACTGGAAGCGCTGCCGGGCGTGGGCCGCAAGACCGCCAACGTGGTGCTCAACACTGCGTTCGGTGAGCCGGTGATGGCGGTGGACACGCATATCTTCCGCGTCTCCAACCGCACCGGCCTGGCCCCGGGCAAGAACGTGCGCGAAGTGGAAGACAAACTGGTGAAGGTGATTCCGGCCGAGTTCCTGCTCGACGCGCATCACTGGCTGATCCTGCACGGACGTTATGTGTGCAAGGCGCGCAAGCCGGATTGCCCCGGCTGCGTGATCGCCGACCTGTGCCGGTTCAAGGAAAAGACCACGGCCGAGGCGTGAACGCGTTCGTGGTGTGACAAAACAAGGACGGCGGGCACAGGGCCCGCCGTCTTTGCTTGTAGACAAGAGTGCTTCAGGACATCAGAACGACAGGTCGCCCCAGACGCCGAACTCCTTGGTCTTGTCGTTCTTCTTGTCGCTGGCGTTGGCCAGGTGCGTGTACTTGTACACGGTCGACAGCTTGAGGTTCTTCATGACCGGGAACTCGACGCCGACGTTCCAGTACTTGTCGCTCAGGGTCGGGTCCAGCGTCTTGCTGACGTCGGTGTCATCGTAACGACCGAACACGTTGATGCCGCCGTCGGTGACGCGCACGCTGCCCCACACCGACCAGCCGCTGGTCTTGTCGGTGGCAACGGTCATCACGTTGTTGAGGTTCTTGGCCTGGAAGTACTCGCCACCGACGCGGAAGTCGCTGCTGGCGTAGGCCACCATCGCATTGGCGCGGGTGTAGGTGTTCTCGGCGCTCTGGATGTCGGTTTCCTTGCCCAGCTTGCCACTGTAGCCACCGACGGCAACCACGAAGTTCTCGTTCGGGGTATAGGCCGCGCGGCCTTCCACGTCCATGCCCTTGCTGCGGGTCGGGTTCTTGTAACCGGCGCCGGACACGACCGAGACCGCGTAGTTGAAGTTGTTGCCCAGGTTGCCGAAGCCATGCAGACCCCAGTCGGACGAGTTGCCGTACTTCAGGCGATCGGTCAGGGTGTTCTCGACATAACGCATGCCGTAGAACTTCTCGACGTACGGAATCCACGGCATGTCGGCGGCACCGACGCGCAGGTTGAAGGCCGGGTCGAAGCTACCCTGCACGTAGGCCTTCTTGACGAACAGTTCGGTGTTGCCGATGGCCGAGCTGTACTGGAAGTCGGTGGTCAGGTTGGCCGACCAGATGTCGTTGAACTTGTGGTCGACGGTCAGGTAGAAGCGCTTGACGTCCAGACCGGTGCCGCTGGCGGCGGTGTCCTTGCCGTTGCTGGTCTTGTCGATGTTGGTCAGGTCGAAGAACATGCGACCGCCGATCTTGTTGTCATTGACCAGCTTGGCCAGCTTGTCGACGCTGGTCTGGGTCTTCTGCGCACCTTCCAGGGCCTGGGCCTGGGTGATGTTCACTTCGGACTGCGCATCGGACTGTGCCTGCAGCGCCTGCGAATCGTTCTGCAACTGCTGGACCTGGGCCTGCAGGGCAGCGATCTGCGCCTGCAGCTGCTGCAGCTGTGCCTGGGATACGCCCGTGCTGGCGGGAGCTGCGAAGGCGTCGGCGGAAACCAGACCGAGGCTTGCAACGACCGCGGCGGCGAGCAAATGGGAACGCATTTTGGATTTCTCCAGAGGGTTGGAATGGCTTGGGCAGAACGCCACGCCGGCAGGCCGGTCAAGCGTTTTGCGAACATTCCGTTAAAACCATGACAGCCGAATGACAACCTGAGCACCAACCACAGATTTCTTCGTGCGGTCATGCGTACGACTCATTTGCCGCCACATGCTTGTCGATCCCTTGCGGCATATGGCGTCACGTATCAGCGTCCCGGCCCGGGCCGACCGCCGCGCAGCGCTCACCTGCATTGATGGTTTCGTGTGGATGACGCGGCATCACTGCGGAATGCCAGGCCGGGATGGCATTGACGACCACACCGGGCAGTCCATCAGCGACATGTAGAACGTGATCGCAACCGGGCCACGTCCGTCTCCGGCGCATGGTCATCACGTTGCCCGCAGCACTCAGAACCTTCACGCCCCTGGCTGTGCGGGCGCCGGGCAGCGCTGTAACGGTTGCGTCATACAACGGTCCCTGCGCTGTCATCGAACCGTTATGGAATGTGCGCCGGGCGGGTAACCCCGCATCCCAATCAACCCAGGAGCCACCCCGTGATCCACGCCTTCAAGTCGCGCGTTGCCGTTGCCGTCTTCGCAGCGTCGTCCGTGTTCGCCGCCAACGCCGCTGAAATCACCGGCGCGGGCGCCTCGTTCATCTACCCGGTGATGTCGAAGTGGTCGGCCGACTACAACGCCGCCACCAGCAACAAGGTCAACTACCAGTCGATCGGCTCCGGCGGTGGTATCGCCCAGATCAAGGCCAAGACCGTTGATTTCGGCTCATCCGACGCCCCGCTGAAGCCGGAAGAACTGGCTGCTGCCGGCCTGGCGCAGTTCCCGTCGGTGATCGGCGGCGTGGTGCCGGTGGTCAACGTGGCCGGCATCGCCCCGGGCGCGCTGAAGCTGGACGGCACCGTGCTGGCCAACATCTTCCTGGGCAAGATCAAGACCTGGAACGACCCGGCCATCGCCGCGCTGAACCCGGGCGTGACCCTGCCGAGCGCCAAGATCACCGTCGTGCACCGTTCTGATGGTTCGGGCACCACCTTCAACTTCGTCAACTACCTGTCCAAGGTCAGCCCGGAGTGGAAGAGCTCGGTCGGTGAAGGCACCTCGGTCCAGTGGCCGGCCGGCATCGGCGGCAAGGGCAACGAGGGCGTTGCTGCCTACGTGAAGCAGATCAAGGGCGGCATCGGCTACGTCGAACTGTCCTACGCGCTGCAGAACAAGCTGTCGTACACCGCGATGAAGAATGCCGCCGGCCGCTTCGTGCAGCCGAGCGACGCGTCGTTCGCCGCCGCTGCTGCCAGCGCCGACTGGGCCAGCGCCAAGGACTTCTACCTGGTGATGACCAACGCCCCGGGCGCCGAGTCCTGGCCGATCACCGCCACCAACTTCATCCTGGTGCACAAGAAGCCGAAGAACCCTGCCAACGGCAAGGCCACCCAGGAGTTCTTCCGCTGGGTCTACAAGAGCGGCGACGCCCAGGCCCGCCAGCTGGACTACGTGCCGCTGCCGGACAGCCTGGTCCGCCAGATCGAGACCTACTGGTCGCAGAACCTGAAGTAAGCAAGCGCGTTCCCCCGCAGGAACGGGATCGGCGGGTCCTCTCTCCCCCGCCGATCCCACCCCGGGCGCGAGATCCTCGAGATCTCGCGCCTTTCTCGTTTGCGGCGCACGGGCGTGTAGAGTCGAGCTTGCTCGACTGCTCGCGGTGGACATCAGTCGAGCAAGCTCGACTCTACGAAGGGCCAAAGGCAGTCGAGCAAGCTCGACGCTGCACGGCCAACCGGCGGTCATATCGGTGCGCAGATCCGGGGTCTCCGGGGGTCTCCCGGACCGTGGCCAACCCCGTGAAACCCTTGTCAGAACGTGATCCAGGACACCTCTGTCATGGTCGTAATACGGCTGTAACAAAAACATCATTTCATAGCCGCATCCGCCGACGCCGTCGGCTCTACCCCGCTATGGAGTGACCATGAAACTGCACTCGGCCGGCCTCGCCGCCCTTTCCCTGGCCATCGCCCTGGGCCTGTCGGCCTGCGGTGGCGACAAGCAGGCCGCGCAGCAGCCGGCTGCCGACGGTGCCGCCGCCCCGGCCGCTGCCGGTGCCAAGGTGACCGCCGAAGTGTCCGGCGCGGGCGCGTCCTTCATCTTCCCGCTGGTCTCCAAGTGGTCGGCTGACTACAACACCAGCACCGGCGCCAAGATCAACTACCAGTCGATCGGCTCCGGTGGCGGCATCGCCCAGATCAAGGCCGGCACCGTCGACTTCGGCTCCTCCGACAAGCCGCTGAGCAGCGAAGAGCTGGCCCAGGCCGGCCTGGCCCAGTTCCCGTCCGCCATCGGCGGCGTGGTGCCGGTGGTCAACATCGAAGGCCTGGAAACCGGCAAGCTGCGCCTGAGCGGCGCCCTGCTGGCCGACATCTTCCTGGGCAAGGTCAAGACCTGGAACGACCCGGCCATCGTCGCCGCCAACCCGGGCCTGAAGCTGCCGGACGGCAAGATCACCCTGGTCCACCGTTCGGACGGTTCGGGCACCACCTTCAACTTCTCCAACTACCTGTCCAAGGTCAGCCCGGAGTGGAAGAGCAAGGTCGGCGAAGGCACCTCGGTGCAGTGGCCGGACGGCGTCGGTGGCAAGGGCAATGAAGGCGTCGCTTCCTACGTGAAGCAGATCAAGGGCTCGATCGGCTACGTCGAACTGGCCTACGCGCTGCAGAACGGCATGCCGTACACCGCCATGCAGAACGCGGCCGGCAACTGGGTCGAGCCGAGCGCGGAAACCTTCGCCGCTGCGGCCGCCAGCGCCGACTGGGCCAGCGCCAAGGACTTCAACCTGGTCATCACCAACGCCCCGGGCGAGCAGGCGTGGCCGATCACCGCCACCAACTTCATGCTGATGCAGAAGCAGCCGAAGGATGCCAAGCGCAACCAGGACACCCTGGCCTTCTTCAAGTGGGCCTTCGAAAACGGCCAGGCCCAGGCCAACGAGCTGCACTACGTGCCGCTGCCGGCCGAACTGGTCAAGCAGATCGAGGCCTACTGGGCGACCGACCTGAAGTGATGGACACGACGGTGCCCGCCCCGCGCGGGCACCGCTTCTTCCACGCCGTGCCGCCCCGCCCCTTCCTGGCCCTGCCGTCCCCATGAATGCCATCGCCCAGCCTGTAGCCGCCCCGTCCACGCGTGATGCGCGTGATGCCCGCAACGACAAACTGTTCCGATGGGTGCTGGTCGGCACCGTCATCTTCGTCCTGATCGCCCTGGCCTGCGCCGCGCTGTCGATGCTGTGGGGCGGCCGCCATGCCCTGCAGATGCAGGGCCTGAGCTTCTTCTTCTCCGCCGACTGGAATCCGGTCGAAAACAAGTTCGGCGCCCTCGCTCCGATCTACGGCACCCTGGTCACCGCGCTCATCGCGATGGTCATCGCCGTGCCGGTCAGCTTCGGCATCGCCTTCTTCCTCACCGAAGTCGCGCCGCGCTGGCTGCGTGGCCCGGTCGGTACCGCCATCGAACTGCTGGCGGGCATTCCTTCGATCATCTACGGCATGTGGGGCCTGTTCGTGCTGGTGCCGGTGATGACCGAGTACGTCACTCCGTTCCTCAACGAAACCCTGGGCGAGATGCCGATCATCGGCCCGCTGTTCCAGGGCCCGCCGCTGGGCATCGGCATGCTCACCGCCGGTTTCGTGCTGGCCATCATGGTCATCCCGTTCATCTCCTCGGTGATGCGCGAAGTATTCCTGACCGTGCCGACCCGCCTGAAGGAATCGGCCTATGCACTGGGCTCCACCAAGTGGGAAGTGAGCTGGGACATCGTCCTGCCCTACACCCGCTCGGCGGTGATCGGTGGCATCTTCCTCGGCCTCGGCCGCGCCTTGGGCGAGACGATGGCGGTGGCCTTCGTGATCGGCAACAGCGTGCGTCTGTCGCCGTCGCTGCTGGAACCGGGCACCACCATCGCCGCGCTGATCGCCAACGATTTCGGCGAAGCCACTGAAACCTACCGCTCGGCCCTGCTGCTGCTCGGCTTCGTCCTCTTCATCGTCACCTTCGTGGTGCTGGCCATCGCCCGCCTGATGCTGATGCGCCTGTCCCGCAAGGAGGGCAACTGATGTCCACCACCGCTGATTCGCTGTACCTGCGCCGTCGCATCGGCAACGTCGTTGCGATCACCGCCTCCTGCGCCACCGCCCTGTTCGGCCTGTTCTTCCTGGGCTGGATCCTGTTCACCCTGGCCTCCAAGGGCCTGGCCGGCATCAACTGGGATCTGTTCACCAAGATGACGCCGCCGCCGATGCAGGAAGGCGGTCTCGCCAACGCCTTCTTCGGCAGTGCGGTGATGTGTGCGCTGGCGATCGGCATCGGCACCCCGCTGGGCGTGCTGGCCGGCACCTGGCTGGCCGAGTACGGCAACGCCCGCAAGGCCGGCACCGTGGTCCGCTTCGTCAACGACATCCTGCTGTCGGCCCCATCCATCGTGCTTGGCCTGTTCGTCTACACGCTGTACGTGATGCAGACCGGCGGCAACTTCTCGGCGTTCGCCGGTGCACTGTCGCTGGCCTTCATCGTGCTGCCGGTGGTGGTGCGCACCACCGACGAAATGCTGCGCCTGGTGCCCTCGCAGATGCGCGAAGCGGCCCTGTCGCTGGGCATCCCGCAGTGGAAGGTGATCGTGCAGGTGCTGTATCGCAGTGCGTCGGCCGGCATCATCACCGGCATCCTGCTGGCGCTGGCCCGCATCTCCGGCGAGACCGCACCGCTGCTGTTCACTGCCTTCGGCAACCAGTACTGGAACAACAACATCTTCCAGCCGATGGCCTCGGTGCCGGTAGTGATGAACCAGTTCGCCGGCAGCCCGTATGAATCCTGGCAGGTGCTGGCCTGGGCCGGTGCCCTGGTGCTGACTGTCTTCGTGTTGCTGGTCAGCCTTGCCGCCCGCGGCATCCTGCTGCGCAACCGTATCTCCCATGACTGACCTTTCCGTGGATAACGCCATGAACGACCTTTCCAACGCCGTGCCGATGCAGCGCATCGCCGTGCCGTCCTCGCACGAGAGCCTGCACACGCCGTCGCCGGTGAAGCTGGCTGCGCGTGGACTGGACTTCTACTACGACAAGTTCCATGCCCTGAAGGGCATCAACCTGGAGATCCCGGAAAAGCGCGTGACCGCGCTGATCGGTCCCTCCGGCTGCGGCAAGTCGACCCTGCTGCGCATCTTCAACCGCATCTACGCGCTGTACCCGAAGCTGGAGGCGCGTGGTGAAGTGCTGCTGGACGGCGAGAACATCCTGTCGCCGAAGTACCCGATGAACCGCCTGCGCAGCAAGGTCGGCATGGTGTTCCAGAAGCCGGTGCCGTTCCCGATGACCATCTTCGAGAACGTGGCCTACGGCATCCGGCACCACGAGAAGCTGAGCAAGGCCGACATGGCCGACCGCGTCGAGCAGGCGCTGCGCCAAGGCGCGCTGTGGGACGAAGTGAAGGACAAGCTGGGGCAGAGCGCACTGGGCCTGTCCGGTGGCCAGCAGCAGCGTCTGTGCATCGCCCGCGCCGTGGCCCTGCGCCCGTCGGTGCTGCTGCTGGACGAGCCGACCTCGGCGCTGGATCCGATCTCGACCAGCCGCATCGAGCAGCTGGTGGAAGAGCTCAAGCACGAGTACACCATCGTCATCGTCACCCACAACATGCAGCAGGCCGCGCGCGTGTCCGACTACACCGCCTTCATGTACCTGGGCGACCTGATCGAGCACGACCGCACCGAAGTGATCTTCTCGCAGCCGTCGCAGCGGCAGACCGAGGATTACATCACCGGTCGCTTCGGCTGAAACGGCAGTCGACAGACAGACAATGTCAGTCGAGCATGGCTCGACTCTACAAATCACGCCAGCCAGGCATGGCCTGGCTCTACCCGGATTGCAGACCATGAATCTTCCCAACGACCACATCGTCAAGAGCTACGACGAAGAACAGCAGCGGCTGGTGGCCGAAATCGTGCGCATGGGCGAGATGGCCGTCGCTCAGCTCGAAGCGGCGATGGACGTGATCGAGAAGCGCGACGAGAACGCCGCCCATCGCATCATCGCCAACGACGAAGCGATCGATGCGCTGGAGCAGCAGATCAGCCATGACGTGATGCGCCTGGCGCTGCGTGGGCCGATGGCGCGCGACCTGCGCGAGATCCTGGCCGGCCTGCGCATCCCGGCCGACATCGAGCGCATCGGCGACTATGCGGCCAACGTTGCCAAGCGTTCGATCGCGCTGGGCAAAGTGCCGCCGCTGCCACAGATCCAGGGCCTGCGGGCGCTGGGTCGCCTGGCCGCGCAGCAGGTGCGCCGCGCCATTGCCGCCTACCGCGACAACGATGCCGACGCTGCGCTGGCGCTGCGCGAGGACGACGCCCGCCTGGACGCGCAGTACACCGCGCTGTTCCGCGAGCTGCTGACCTACATGATGGAAGACCCGCGCAACATCACCCCCTGCACGCACCTGCTTTTCATGGCCAAGAACCTGGAGCGCGTGGGCGACCACGCCACCAACATCGCCGAGAACGTGTGGTTCCTGGTGCACGGTGAGCAGCCGCTGCCGCCGCGTGAAAAACGCGACGAAACCTCCAGCACCGGCCAGCCCTGACGCTGCACTGCAACACCGGAGTTGACTCCAAGGTGGCCGCTGTCCTGGTGACAGCGGCCTTCTTGTTTCTGGGCATTCCGGCAATTCATCCACGCATGGCGTGGATCTACCGGAAACCGTGTTCCCCTTCTGTAACAAACCTCACGAAAATTTGAGGTCTTGGCGAGGATTCGTTGAGTAGGATCGCTGCACCATCGCTTCCACCGGCATCCCTGCCGGCGACCCGGGCAACCGCCCACACCACCCAGGAGCACCACCGATGAGCAGTTCCAACAAGACCCTGTCCCTGCTGACTGCTACCGCCCTGGCCGCCGGCCTGGGCATGACCGCCAGTGCCTCGGCCCTGAGCATGAGCGACCTGGCCCAGGGCTATCTGGTCGCTGGCCAGGCCGCCAAGGCCAGCACCGATGCCAAGGCAGCGGACACCAAGATGGCCGCGGACGCGACCAAGCACGCCGAAGGCAAATGTGGTGCCGACGGCAAGAGTGCCGAAGGCAAGTGCGGCGCCGACAAGGGCAAGGCCGCCGGTGCTGCGGCAGGCGCCAAGGCCAAGAGCGGCGACAAGAAGTCGGCCGAGGGCAAGTGCGGCGAAGGCAAGTGCGGTGCCAAGCACTGACGTCCGCGCCAGCGCCGTCCACCAGCGGTCGCCGCTTAGTGCGGCGGCCGCCGGGTTGGGGCTGCGCCGGGCGCTGCTGCAGGATCTGCGCGATGCGCCGGCCGGTGACTTCGACTTCCTCGAATGCGCGCCGGAGAACTGGATCCATGTCGGTGGTCCCGCCGGGGATGCACTGGCCGAACTGGCGCAGCGCCATCCGTTGAGCTGCCACGGCCTGTCGCTGTCGCTGGGCGGCAGCGCGCCACTGGATACGCAGCTGCTGGAACAGGTCGGCCAGTTCCTGGAAAAGCACCGCGTGCCGCTGTACAGCGAGCACCTGAGCTACTGCAGCGACGACGGCCACCTGTACGACCTGCTGCCGATTCCGTTCACCGACGAAGCCGTACGCCATACCGCCGCACGCATCACCCACGTGCAGGACCTGCTGGGTCGCCGCATCGCGGTGGAGAACGTGTCCTACTACCTGGCGCCGGAGCCGGCGATGGACGAACTGGCCTTCACCAACGCCGTGCTCGCCGAGGCCGACTGCGACCTGCTGCTGGACGTCAACAACGTCTACGTCAACGCCTGCAACCACGGCTACGACGCCGACACCTTCATTGCCGGGCTGCCCGCAGATCGCATCGTCTGCCTGCACGTGGCCGGGCACCTGGACGAGGCACCGGACCTGAAGATCGATACCCATGGCAGTGCGGTGATCGACCCGGTCTGGGCGCTGCTGGCACACACCTATGCGCGCATCGGCCCGCGCCCCACCCTGCTTGAGCGCGATTTCAACTTCCCGCCCTACGCCGAACTGCAGGGCGAGCTGCAGACCATCCGCCGCCTGCAGGCGACGCACGGGGGGACCGCACATGACTGACGCTCGCGGCACCCTGCGCGCGCAGCAGCATGCGTTCACTGCCCATCTGCGCGATCCGCAGGGCGTGCCACCGCCGGCTGGGTTGGAGGCACGCCGGGTCACGGTGTACCAACGGCTGCTGTTCAACAATCTGCTCGGCCTGTTGAGCAACGGCTTCCCGGTCTGCGTGCGCCTGCTCGGCGAGCCCGCCTGGAGCGACCTGGTGCGCCACTACTTCGCCACCCATCGCTGCCAGACACCGCTGTTCACCGAACTGGCCGCCGAATTCGTGCAGTGGCTGCGGGCACAGCCGCAGCTGCCGCACCCGGCGTTGGCCGAACTCGCTCATTACGAGTGGGTGGAGACCGCGCTGTACCAGTTGCAGGCCGAGCCGCTGCCGGCACCCGGCGACATCGATCCGCTGCAGGTACCGCTGCAGCGCTCACCCCTGGCGTGGCCGCTGCTGTACCAGTGGCCGGTGCACCGACTGGGTGCCGAGGATGCACCAATGCAGCCGCCCACCGAGCCGACCGGCCTGCTGGTGCGCCGTGAGGCTGACGGCGAAGTGCGCTTCGCCGCACTCAGCCCGCTGGCGGTATACCTGCTGTCCAGCATCGGCGAACAACCCGGCCTCGATGGACATGCCTATCTGCGGCAATTGGCCGCCGCGCACGGCCTGGCTGAGGAGGCGCTGGCCGAACCCGGTGCTGCACTGCTGCAGCAGTTCCTGCAGGCCGGCGTGATCGGCCCGCTCACAGTCCCTGGCTGACGCCCCTTCCCCCCGGAGAACCACCGATGAACCTTCCGACCCTGGCCGCCGCACGCGGCCAGCTGGACCGTCTCGCCCCCTGGTTGGCGCCGCTTGGCCTGCGCCTGCTGCTGGCCTGGGAATACTTCGAATCCGGCCGCGAAAAGCTGCGCGGCCAGAACTGGTTCGCCGACCTGCAGGACGCTTTCCCGTTCCCGTTCGACCAGCTGCCGGCCACCCTGAACTGGCAGCTTGCCACCTGGTTCGAGCTGATTGGCGCGGCCTGCCTGCTGGTTGGCTTCGGCACCCGGTTTGCCGCCGCCAGTCTGCTGGTGCTGACCGTAGTGGCCACTTATGCGGTGCATTGGCCGATGGAATGGAACTCGCTGGCCGACCTGGCCATGGGCTACGCGATCACTGACCAGGGCTTCGGCAACTTCAAGCTGCCGGTGCTGTTCATGGCCATGTTGCTGCCGCTGATCTTCACCGGCGCCGGCAGGCTGAGCGTGGATGCGTGGTTGGCGCGGTGGTCTCCCTCGGCCACGCCTGCACGGCCAGCAGTCCGGTAATCGCCAACCCTGGTCGGCGCACCGTGTGCCAACCAGGGTTGGCAGCTACCGGAATGCTGAGCGCGCGGTGCCCCGGTAGGTGTCGACCTTGGTCGACACACGCCCGCGCAGGGAACGCATGCACCGAAGGCTGGCCGGGCGCTCAGGGTCGCTCTGCTAGAATTCACGCATGACTGACCCCACCCCCGCACCTGCCGCCGCTCCCGATTCCGCAGTCCCCCAGGCGCAGCGCGCGATGTCACAACGCTTCCGCGGCTTCCTGCCGGTGGTGGTGGACGTGGAAACCGGCGGCTTCGACAGCCAGCGCAACGCGCTGCTGGAGATCGCCGCGGTGCCGATCGAGATGGACGAGAACGGCCTGCTCTACCCCGGCCAGACCGCCAGTGCCCACGTGGTGCCGGCCGAGGGCCTGGAGATCGACCCGAAGTCGCTGGAAGTGACCGGCATCATCCTCGACCACCCGTTCCGGCTGGCCAAGGAAGAGAAGGCGGCGCTGGACCACATCTTCAGCCCGGTACGCGCGGCCATGAAGAAGTACGGCTGCCAGCGCGCGATCCTGGTCGGCCACAACGCGCATTTCGACCTCGGCTTCGTCAATGCAGCGGTGGCGCGCACCGGCCACAAGCGCAACCCGTTCCATCCGTTCAGCGTGTTCGACACGGTGACCCTGGCCGGCATCGCCTACGGTCAGACCGTGCTGGCGCGTGCGGCCACCGCCGCCGGGCTGGGCTGGGATGCCAACGAGGCACACAGCGCGGTGTATGACACCGAGCAGACCGCGCGGTTGTTCTGCACCATCGCCAACGCCTGGCCGCGGTAAGCCAGCCAACGGCGCAACCGCATCCACGCAGTGCGGACCAACGGTCCGCACCCACCACTCACCGGACGGTAGATCCACGTCATGCGTGGATGCGATCAACCAATACTCGTACGATCGCGGCCGTCGCTCTTGGCGCGGTACAACGCGCGATCTGCGCGCTGGTACAGCAGTGCCGGGGTGCGGTCGTCGGCATCCAGCTCCACCAGCCCTGCGCTGAAGGTCACGCGCAGTCCGTCCACGCCGGCCCAGTCGGGGTGGTCATGGAACAGGCCGCGCAGGCGCGCGCACAGCTGTGCGGCTTCCTCCAGGCGGGTGTCGTTGAGCAGCAGCGCAAACTCTTCGCCGCCGGTGCGCGCCGGCAGGTCCGAGTCGCGACTGGCGGCGGCGATCAACCGCGCCACCTGCACCAGCACGGCATCGCCGATGCTGTGGCTGTGGCGGTCGTTGACGTCCTTGAAGTGGTCGATATCCAGCACCACCAGGCACAGCGGATGACCGCTGCGCTGCGAACGCGCGAAGTCACGCGCCAGCGTTTCATCGAAAGCACGGCGGTTGGCCAGGCCAGTCAGTGCATCCTCGCGGGCCTGCCGTTCGAATGCCTCGGCCTGGCGTGCGAGGCGCTCGGCCAGTTCGGTCTTTTCCTGGTTCAGCGCCTGCAGGTGCACGGTCTTGGCCTGCAGGTCGAAGGTCGCCTCGTCCACGCGCCGTGCCAGGCGCAGGTTGCTGGCCTTCAGCTGCTGCAGCAGCAGCCGGTACAGCGCCACCAGCGCGGCCAGCAGCAACAGGCCACCCAGCACCTGCACGCTGCGTCGCTGCCACCAGAACGGCTCCACGGTGAAGCTCCATACCGCTTCCTGCTGGCCCCAGCTGCCACCCGGATGGGCAGCGGCCACGTGCAGGATGTAGTCGCCCGGCGGCAGGCCAACGAACTCCACGCTACGCTGCGGGCCGCGTTCGACCCACCCCGTATCCAGGCCGTCCAACCGCGTGCGGTAGCGGATCCGGTCAGACATCAGGTAGCTCAGGCCGACATAACTCACCGCCAAGCGGCGGCCGCCGGGAATGTAGTTGCGGTCCGGGCCTTCCCAATGCACCGGTGCGCCATCCACCTGCACGCTTTCAATCGCTGCCGGCGGTGAAAGACGCTCGCGGAAACGCTGCAGGCGTTGCGGATCGACGGTGCTCAGGCCTCCGGCGGTGACCACCCAGAACGTGCCGTCCTGGCGCAGGATCGCCGATGGCCCGGAGCTGCCGTTGGCCTGCGCGTTGGCCATGCCGTCAATCTCGTTGTAGCGCTCCACCATCACCCGGGGTGCGCGGCCATCGGCCACGGCGTTGAGGGTGGCCATGTCGGTGCGCAGCACGCCGCGGTTGCTGCTGATCCACACGTTGCCAAGGCGATCCGGCACCAGTTGGAACACCGCATCCACCGGCATGCCCTGCTCCAGCCCCACCCGTGCCAGCGTGCCGTTGCGCCAGCGGTACAGGCCACGGTCGCTGCTGATCCACATCGCGTCACCCAGCTGATGGAAGCCGAACACGCTGCGGCCACCGCCCATCGGCGCGAGGTCGATCGACTGCACGTGATCGCCGCGCAGTACGCGGATGCCCTCGATGGTGCCGATCCACAGGTTGCCCTGGTGATCGTGCTCAAGCGCGGTGATCAGGCCGCTGGGCATGCCCGCAACGCTTGATACCTGCACGCGGTCGCCGTCGATGCGGACCACGCCCTTCTGGGTGCCGGCCCAGACCACGCCCTGCGGGTCCACGCTGATCGCGCGGATGTTGCCGCCCGGCATGCCATCGGCGGCGGCATAGTTGTGCCGCAGCCGGCCATCGGGGCCAAGACGGTAGACGCCATCACCGAACGTTCCGACCCACAGGTCACCGTCCGGGCCCTGCGCCAGGCTGAGCACCGAAGGTGCCTTGCCGCCGCGGTTGTGCAGCGGCATCGCGCGGAAGCGGCCATCAGCAGTCTGCAGGTCGAGGCCGCTGGCACTGCCGACCCACAGCTGGCGATCGCGGTCCTCGAACACGGTGCGCACATAGTCGCCACTGAGGCCATCGCGCTCGGTGTAGCTGCTGAACAGTGTTTCGCGCAGGCGGTACAGGCCACCGTTGGCACCCACCCAGATGCTGCCCTCGGCATCCTCGCGCAGGCTGACCACGCGCCCACCCGGCAGATTCAGGCCCGCCGGCAGGCGCTCCAGGCCATGCGCTGAGATCCGCAGCAGGCCCTGGTTCTCGGTGCCCAGCCACAGGTCACCATGGCGATCCTGCAGCATCGAGGTCAGGTGCAGCTGCCCCGGCAGGCGGTGCATCAGCACCAGCTGATCATCCTCCACCCGGTACAGGCGCTCGCCGGCGACGATCCACAGCGCGCCATCCGGAGCGCGGTACGGCCACGACAGGCCACTGCCGGCGCCCAGCCCCCACGTCGCTGGCGCGCGCTTGAGCACGCCATCGTTGTCGCGCAGCACCAGTCCATCCAACGTGCCGACCCAGACCCGGTCCTGCGCATCGACCACCAGCTTGGTGAAGCTCATCGCCATCGGCAGGTCGGCGGCCGGAGCGTGGTAGACGATGCCGGTGTCCGGCGTCAGATAGCCGATGCCCTTGCCTTCATACAGCAGCCACAGGCGGCCCTGGCTGTCCATCTGCATGGACTGGATCAGGACCTGCGGGGTATCGGCCTGGTGCTCCCATACACGCCACTGGCCATCGTTGCCGCGATGGCTGACATTGCCCCGCGAATCACTGATCCACAGCCCACCCTGGCGGTCGACGAACAGCGCGCCGATGCCGTTGTCGCGCAGGCCCGGGCGGGTACTGCGGTCGAACACGGTGAAATCCAGCCCGTTGTAACGCACCAGGCCTTCCCAGGTGGCGAACCAGAGGTGGCCTTCGGGGGTCTGCGCGATGTCGCGCAGCGAGTTGTGCGGCAGGCCGTTGCGCGACGTCCATACATCAATGGCGTAGTCGCGCAGTGGCGGAGCCCCCTCCTGCGCTGCCACCGGCAGTGCAAGGGCCAGCAGCAGCCAC
Source organism: Stenotrophomonas sp. 86428_Sma (assembly GCF_056481585.1). Classification (NCBI taxonomy): domain Bacteria; kingdom Pseudomonadati; phylum Pseudomonadota; class Gammaproteobacteria; order Lysobacterales; family Lysobacteraceae; genus Stenotrophomonas; species Stenotrophomonas sp. 86428_Sma. The sequence goes on along the minus strand of NZ_CM151156.1, from coordinate 1,610,966 downwards.
AGCAGGCCCTGTCGCAGCCATCGACCGATATCTGATCCGCAGCGCTCCACCCAGCGCCCCATGTCCCCCTGTCCGGCCATCAGTGCAGCGGCGGCGGCCAGGCAGGGCTGCCGGGCCTGGCAGCATGCGGGAACTGCCGGGCAGCGCGGGACGGCATGCCGGCGGGAACGGGCTGGCTCATGGGGGGGGAACTGGGAAGATGCGCAGATGATAGGCCAAACCCGGCCAAGGGCGTCACCATCGCCAGCCGCGAAGGCTCAGCCCGCGCGGCCCGGCGGCGTCACCTGTGCACTGGCCGGCCACTGCACTACCGCCTCCAGCCCGCCTTCGACGCGGTTGCGCAGCCACAGCCGCGCCCCGTCTTTCCCAGCCAGGGCGCGGGCGATGGTGAGGCCCAGACCGGCGCCGCCGGTTTCGCGCGAACGCGAGGTTTCCACCCGCACGAACGGGTCGAACACGGCTTCCAGCTGATCCTCGGCCAGGCCCGGGCCGTCATCGGCCACCACCACGGTGATCGCGCCACCACTACGCTCGACCCGTACCCGCACCCGGTAGGCATACATCACCGCGTTGTCCACCAGGTTGGAAAACAGGCGATGCATGGCCAGCGGACGCAACATCAACACCGCTCCGCTGCCACCTTCAAAGACGACATCTCCGCCGCCCTCGGCCGTGTCTTCAACGATGCTCTCCAGCAGCGAATCCAGGTCCAGTGCGGCGCGCTGCTCGGCGCTCTCCGCGCTGCGCGCCAGCTCCAGGCCTTCGCGCACCAACGCCTGCATCGCGGCCAGATCGCCGATCAGGCGCTCACGCAGCACCTCGTCGCTGACATTCTCCAGGCGCAGGCGCAGCCGGGTCAGCGGGGTCTGCAGGTCATGGGTGATCGCCGCCAGCATCTGCGTGCGCTCGGCCAGGTGCCGCTGCAGGCGATGCTGCATGGCGTTGAAGGCTTCGGCGGCGCGCTGCATTTCGCGCGGGCCGCGCAGCGGCAGTGGATCGCGCTGCAGGTCGTCGCCCAGGTCTTCGGCGGCTGCGGCCAGTTCCTGCAGCGGCGCGCTGGCCATGCGCGCGACGATATAGGCCAGCACCGCAATCGCGAGCACCAGCAGGGTCAGGAACCACGGGTCCACGGCGAGGATCCCGTTGTGTGCCACCGCCGGCGAATCCAGCGCCAGCTTCAGCAGCGTGCCGTCGTTGAGGGTCACGTCGACCGCACGGCACTTGGGCGGGATGAACGCCGGATCACGTTCGCGCGGATGCTTTCGATGCCCCGGTGGCGGCGGGGGCAGCAGGTCCTGCAGCTTGGGAATGCAGGAGCGGAACGAAGCGAAGTGCACATGCGCGCGTGCGACCGGCCCGGGCCGGTCATCGAGTACTTCCATCAACGCGGTATCGGCCCGCCCCAGGCGTGCGCCGGGTTGCAGCGCACGCACGCTCGGCCCACCGATTTCGAGCAGGCGCTCGCGCAGTTCGGGGTTGCCGTCGAGCAGGTTGACGTAGCCCTGGAGGCGGTCGGCGATGCGGTTCAGGTTCTGCCGCTCGAACTCCTGCTGGCGCTTGGAGGTGGCCAGCATGGTCGCGCCGATCGCGGCCACGCTCATGCCCAGCAGCAGGATCACGAACAACCGCCCGACCATCGAGGACAGGAAATGGCGCAGGCGCTTCATCGCGGCTTATTCCAGGTTCACCGAGGAGGCCAGTACATAGCCTTCGTTGCGAACGGTCTTGATCAGTCCGTCCGGGCCACCGTCGTCACCCAGCTTGTTGCGCAGCCGGCTGACCTGCAGATCAATGGCGCGGTCCTGTGCCTCGTAGTTGCGGCCGCTGCTGAGCGCGACCAGCTGCTCGCGCGACAGCACCTTGTTGGCGTGGGCGATGAACACCCGCAGCAGGCGGAACTCGGCGCCGGACAGCACCACCACGCGATCGTCCGGATCGACCAGGTGGCGATGCTCCAGATCGAACACCCAGCGCGAGAAGCGCGCACGGCGCACCGCCAGCGGCTCCAGGTTCGCCGGCAGCGCCTCGGTCCGGCGCAGCACGTTGCGGATGCGTGCCAGCAGCTCGCGCGGTTCGAACGGCTTGGCCAGGTAGTCGTCGGCGCCCATTTCCAGGCCCAGCACGCGGTCGATCGGCTCGGCACGCGCGGTCAGCATGATCACCGGTGTGTTCGAGCGCGCGCGCAGGTCGCGGCACAGGGTCAGGCCATCCTCGCGCGGCAGGTTGAGGTCGAGCACGATCAGGTCCACGTGTTCGCGGTCCAGCAGCTGGCGCATGGCGGTGCCGTCTGCGGCCGTGCTCACCTGGTAGCCGGCCCGGCCGAGCTGTTCGGCCAGCAGGGTGCGGATGTCGTTGTCGTCGTCGACGATCAGCAGTCGATGCATCGTGTTTTCAGTCTCCATGTCGCGATCATCCCGTGTCGGCAGCTGAACCGCATCCGGGGCAATGCGTACCAGTGTATCCAGCCATGGGCGGGATACCTGTGGTTACGCGTATTCACCGACAGTGTTACATAGAGACATACCCCGAGGATTGAGCCGCCCATCGCCCGGTCTTCACAATGCCCACCAACGCCGCCACCGCGGCCCCGAGAGTGAAGCCACGACGTGACGTTCCGCCTGCTGCCCGCGACCCGCCGGGGTCGCCTGATACTGATCGCCCTGCTCGCCCTTGCCGTTGCCGCAGCCGCCTGGTGGCTGCTGCGCAAGCCCGCCGCCCCGGCGGTGGCGACCACGCCGGTCAGCCGCGGTGACATCGAGCAGACGGTGGAAGCCACTGGCGTGATCGACGCCTACAAGCTGGTCAGCGTCGGTGCCCAGGCCTCGGGCCAGATCAAGTCGCTGAAGGTGCAGCTAGGCGACACCGTGAAGGAAGGCGACCTGATCGCCGAGATCGACGCCACCACCCAGCAGAACCAGGTGCTCAATGCGCAGGCCTCGCTGGACCAGGTCACCGCCCAGCGCGCCGTGCAGCAGGCCACCCTGCGCCAGGCCGAACTGGAATTCGCGCGCCAGCAGCAGATGCTGGCCGCCGAGGCCACCTCGCGCCAGGAATACGATGCCGCCGAGGCGCAGCTGAAGACCGCCCGTGCCCAGCTGCAGTCCTACGAGGCGCAGATCAAGGGCCGCGAAACCGAGCTGGGCACCGCCCGCGCCAACCTGGCCTACACCCGCATCACCGCGCCGATGGACGGCACCGTGGTGGCGGTGGTGGCCGAGGAAGGTCGCACCGTGAACGCCAACCAGACCGCACCGACCATCGTCATGCTGGCACGGCTGGACGTGGTCACCGTCAATGCCGAGATCTCCGAGGCCGACGTGGTCAAGATCAAGGCCGGCATGCCGGTGTACTTCACCACGCTGGGCGACCCGGACCGCAAGTACCACGCCACGCTGCGCCAGATCAATCCGGCGCCGGCCTCGATCGCCAACGAGAGTTCGTCCAGTTCCAGCAGTTCGTCCAGTTCCAGTTCCAGCAGCGCGGTCTACTACAACGCGTTGTTCGACGTGGAGAATCCGGATGGCACCCTGCGCATCGACATGACCGCACAGGTCTCGGTATTGCTGAAGCAGGCCAAGGGCGTGCTGATGGTGCCGGCAGTGGCACTGGGGCCGAAGCGCCGTGGCGACGAGCGCATGGTGCGGGTGCTGGACGACAAGGGCCAGCCGCAGCCGCGCAAGGTTACCGTGGGCATCAACAACGGCGCCTCGGCCGAGATCCTGTCGGGACTGAAGGAAGGCGAGCGCGTGGTGGTCGGCGAAGCCGGTGCGGCCGGTGCCAGCGCCGGCGGCGGCAACCGCGGCGGCATGCAGATGCGGGTCGGTGGCCCGGGCATGGGGCGCCGATGAGCACGACGGCGCCGCTGCTGCGCCTGCGCGACCTGCGACGCGAATTCCCGGCCGGCGACGATGTGATCGCCGTGCTGCGCGACGTCAACCTGGACATCCACGCCGGTGAGATGGTGGCCATCGTCGGCCAGTCCGGCTCGGGCAAGTCGACGCTGATGAACATCCTCGGCTGCCTCGATCGTCCCACCCGTGGCAGCTACCAGGTGGCCGGCCGCGAAACCGGGAAGATGGAGCCGGACGAGCTGGCCGAACTGCGCCGCGAGCATTTCGGCTTCATCTTCCAGCGCTACCACCTGTTGGGCGACCTCGATGCGCGCGGCAACGTGGAAGTGCCGGCGGTGTACGCCGGCAGCCCCGGCCCGGTGCGCAACGCGCGTGCCGAGCAGCTGCTGCAGCGGCTGGGCCTGAGCGACCGCATGCACCACAAGCCGGGCCAGCTGTCCGGCGGCCAGCAGCAGCGCGTGTCGATCGCCCGTGCCCTGATGAACGGCGGCGAGGTGATCCTGGCCGACGAACCGACCGGCGCGCTGGACACCAAATCCGGCGAGGAAGTGATGGCGATCCTCGGCGAGCTGCACGCCGAAGGCCACACCATCATCATCGTCACCCACGACATGAGCGTGGCCGAACACGCGCAGCGCATCATCGAGATCCGCGACGGCGAGATCATCGCCGACCGCGCCAACCCGAATGCACCGACCTACCGCGCGCAGCGCGAGGCCAGCACCGGCGTCGCCCGCGGCAACAGCTGGCGAGCCGCGCGCGACCGCTTCACCGAAGCATTCCGCATGGCGTTGCTGGCGATGAATGCACATCGGCTGCGCACCTTCCTGACCATGCTTGGCATCATCATCGGCATCGCCTCGGTGGTCTCGGTGGTGGCGCTGGGCAACGGCTCGCAGCAGCAGATCCTGCAGAACATCAGCGCGCTCGGCACCAACACCATCGATGTCTACCCCGGCCGTGGTTTCGGCGACATGCGCTCGGCCCGCGTGCAGACGCTCAAAGCCAGTGATGCCGATGCGCTGGCCCGGCAGAGCTACGTCGACAGCTCCACGCCCAGCGTGTCGACCTCGGTCACCGCGCGTTACCGCAACCAGTCCTCCACCGCCCAGGTCAGCGGCGTCGGCGAGCAGTTCTTCCGGGTCAAGGGCGTGACCCTGCTCAGCGGCAGCTTCTTCGATGCCGATGCAGTGAAGGGCCTCGGCCAGGTGGCGGTGATCGACGAGAACACCCAGACCCAGTTCTTCCCCGATGTCGATCCGATCGGCCAGGTGATCCTGCTCGGCAACGTGCCGGCGCGCGTGGTCGGCGTGGCCAAGCGCCAGAGCTTCGGGTTCGGCGGCAGCACCAGCCTGAGCGTGTGGCTGCCGTACACCACGGTGATGTCGCGCATGCTCGGCCAGAGCCACGTGTCCAGCATCACCGTGCGCGTGGACGACGCCACGCCGATGGATGCCGCACAGGAAGCGATCACCCGACTGTTGACCATGCGCCATGGCACCGAGGACTTCTTCCTCAGCAACAGCGCCGAGATCCGCCAGACCATCGAGCAGACCACGCGCACGATGACCCTGCTGATCGGCGCCATCGCCGCCATCGCACTGCTGGTCGGTGGTATCGGCGTGATGAACATCATGCTGGTGTCGGTGACCGAGCGTACCCGCGAGATCGGCGTGCGCATGGCCGTCGGTGCACGGCAGAGTGATATCCGCCAGCAGTTCCTGATCGAAGCAGTGCTGGTGTGCCTGCTCGGCGGCGTGCTCGGCATCGGCCTGGCCCTGCTGCTGGGCTCGATGATCGGCCGCTTCGCCAGCGACTTCCAGGTGCTGTTCTCCACCGCCTCGATCGTCGCCGCCTTCGCCTGCTCGACCTTGATCGGCGTGGCGTTCGGCTTCCTGCCCGCGCGTAACGCCGCGCAGCTCGACCCGGTGGAGGCCCTGGCCCGCGAATGAAGATGATGACCCGACTGCCCTTCCCTGCCCCCTCGCGCCTGCTGCTGGCGGGCGCTGTACTGCTCGCCCTGTCCGGCTGCGCATCGATGGGCCGCTATCCGGTGCAGGCCCCCGACGTGGCGGCGACCTACGGTCGTGGCGACGCCACCCTCAATGCGCCGGCCGACGATCCGCGCAGCAGCCTGGATACTCCGGGCCGCGACATCCGCCAGGACACTTGGTGGACCGGTTTCGGCGATGAACGTCTCGACCGTCTGGTGGCGCAGGCGCTGGCCGCCAACAGCGATCTTGCCGCCGCTGGCCTGGCCGTGCAGCGTTCGCGTCTGCAGGCCGGCCTGGCCAGCAACGCGTTGTGGCCGCAGCCTTCGTCTTCAGGTGTGAGTGGTAGCGCCAGCCGCGCCACCGACCAGGCCGACGACTGGCGCCGCAGCTATTCCACCGGCGTCTCGCTGGGCTGGGAAGTGGACCTGTGGGGCCGCCTGCGCACCCAGCGCGACATCGCCCGCTGGGAAGCCGAGGCCAGCGAGGAAGACCGGCAGAACACCGCGCTGCTGGTGATCAGCGACACCATCAACCAATACTGGAACCTGGCCTATCTCAACCAGTCCATCGCCACCGGCCAGGCCAACCTGGAGCGGCTGGAACGTACCCGCGAACTGGTCCAGGCCCGCTTCGACGCCGGTGCAGTATCGCGCCTGGAAGTACGCCAGGCACTGCAGAACCTGCAGTCGCAGCGTTCCTCGCAGAGTGCGCTGGAACAGCAGCGGGTGGAGGCCCGCAATGCACTGACCGTGCTGCTGGACGGCACGCCCTGGCCGCAGCAGGACGAACCGCAGGACCTGCTCGGCGCACGCAGCCCCAGCATCGCGGAGGGCCTGCCGACCGACCTGCTCGGTCGCCGTCCCGACCTGCGCGCGGCCGAACTGCGCCTGCGCAACAGCCTGAAGACCATCAAGGTGACCGCTACCCAGTACTACCCGGCGCTGAGCCTGACCGGCAGCCTCGGCTCCAGTGCAACGTCGCTGGGTGACGTGCTGCGCAACCCGGTGGCCACGCTGGGCGCCGGCCTGTCGCTTCCGTTCCTCAACCTGCAGCGCGCGCAGCTGGATACCGATATCGCCGGCACCGCCTACCAGATCGCCGCGACCAATTTCCGCAAGACGCTGTATACCGCGCTCTCGGAAGTGGACAACGCGCTGTCGGCACGCGAGCAGCTGGCGCGCCAGGTGGCGGCCTCGCAGGCTTCGTACGACGAAGCGGTGGAAGTGGAACGGGCGCAGGAAGTGCGCTACCGCGTGGGTGCCACCGACCTGCGCACCTGGCTGGAAGCGCAGCAGACCCGGCGCGATGCCGAGCTGTCGCTGGCGCGCGTGCGCCAGGGCCAGCTGAACAACGATGTGACCTTGTTCAAGGCACTGGGCGGCAGCGCGGGGTGAGGCGGCAAGAGCGCCAACCAAGGTTGGCGACTACCGGTAGGTGTCGACCTTGGTCGACACGGCCGATCCACGCCATGCGTGAATCGGATCGCCGGTAGCGCCGGGCCATGCCCGGCGAAGCAATCCGCCGGGCATGGCCCAGCGCTACCGGAAAGCCGATCAACCGCGCTGGCGCACGGCCTCGAACAGGCTGACACCGGCAGCGACGGAGACGTTCAGGCTCTCGATCTCGCCCGGCATCGGGATCTTGACCAGGCCATCGCAGTTCTCGCGGGTCAGGCGGCGCAGGCCATCGGCTTCACCGCCCAGCACCAGGGCGATGTTGCCCTTCAGGTCCAGCTGGTACAGCGAGGCGGTGGCTTCGCCGGCCAGGCCGTAAATCCACACGCCCTGCTTCTGCAGGTCCTTCAGGCAGCGCGACAGGTTGGTCACCGCCACCACCGGGATCAGATCGGCGGCACCGGCCGAGGTCTTGCGCACGGTGGCATTGACCGTGGCCGACTTGTCCTTGGGGATGATCACTGCAGTGGCGCCGGCGGCAGCGGCCGAGCGCAGGCAGGCGCCCAGGTTGTGCGGGTCCTGCACCTCGTCCAGCACCAGCAGCAGGGCCTTGCCCTCGGCTGCAGTGACCAGGCCTTCCAGCTCGTTCTCGCTGTAGGTGCGGGCGGCGGCATAGCGCGCGGCCACGCCCTGGTGGCGTACCGAACCGCCGACACCGTCCAGCGCCTGGCTGTTCACCTTGCGCACGTCGATGCCCTTGCGGCGGGCGTTTTCCTCGATCTCGGTCAGGCGCGGGTTCTTCGCACCGGCCTCGACCAGCACTTCGCGGACGTTCTCGGCGTCGTTCTCGATGGAGGAGGCGACGGCGTTGACGCCGACAATCCACTGGCTGTTCTTGCTCATGCGGGCGGGGACCGGAAAGGGGGTGGCTATGGTAGAGCATCGGCGCCGACCGCGCTGCGCGCTCGCCGGGCACGGCCCGGCGCTACCCGCCGCTCAGCCTTCGGCGGAGCGGCTGCGCGGCGGCCAGTGCGGGGTGTCGTGGTCGGGGTGCTGGTGGGACACGATGGTGGCCAGGAACTCCAGCGCCGCGATGTCTTCCTCGGTACGCCGCGCCGGCAGGCTGGACAAACTGTCGACGAACGGCAGCTTGCGCTCCACCCCGTACTGGATGGTCGGTGGCAGGCGTTCCGGCTCGTCGAAGGCACCGGCGGCCACGGCCACGCCATCCGGGGCTTCGTAGGTCAGGGGCGTTCCGCAGTCGGCGCAGAAGCCACGCCGCACCACGTTGGACGACTGGAAATAGCGTGGCTGGCCGCGGGTCCAGCTGAACTGCACGCCGCGCACCGACACCAGCGGCGCATAGTAGGCACCGAAGGCCTTCTGGCACATCCGGCAATGGCAGATCGAGCTGTCGGTCAGCTCGCCTCGCGCCTGGAAGCGGATCGCGCCGCACTGGCAGCCGCCGCTGTATTCGGGTTGGCCCTGCATTGTGAGTTCCTCCGAAACGTCGTGCCAACCAACGGTTGGCACCTACCGGGTGAGGTGGGTGCCGACCGGGTGAGGTGGGTGCCGACCGTTGGTCGGCACACCTTTCAATACTGCTTCTTGGTGCGCTTGGCCGGCTTGCCACGCTCGGGCAGCGGCGGCAGACCATCGCCTTCATCCTCACCCTTGTGCTCGACCAGGCGGAAGTCGATCTTGCGCTCTTCCATGCTGGCCTTCAGCACCAGGATGCGCACGCGATCCCCCAGCCGGTAGCTGCTGCCACGGCGCTCGCCGGTCAGCGTCTTGCGGGTCGCGTCGAACTTGTAATAGTCCTGCGGCAGCTGGGTCACATGGACCAGGCCCTGCACCTTTGACTCGTCCAGTTCCACGAACAGGCCGAAGCTGGTCACGCCACTGATCACACCGTCGAACTGCCCGCCTACGTGCTTTTCCATCCACGCGGCGCGGTAGCGCTCGTCGACCTCGCGCTCGGCCTCATCGGCACGGCGCTCACGCTCGGAGCACTGCAGCGCCAGCGCAGCCATTTCGCGTGCGTTGTAGGTGAACTTGTCCAGCGGCTTGCCGGACAGCGCGTGCTTGATCGCGCGGTGCACCAGCAGGTCAGGGTAGCGACGGATCGGCGAGGTGAAGTGCGCGTACGCCTCCAGCGCCAGGCCGAAGTGACCGTGATTCTCCGGGCTGTAGATCGCCAGACTCTGGCTGCGCAGCAGCACCGATTCCAGCAACGTGGCATCAGGACGATCCCGGATCTTCTTCAGCAGCTTGGTGTAATCGCCCGGACGCACCTTGGACCACGGCGGCAGGCTCAGCTTGAACTCCTTGAGGAATTCCAGCAGGTCGGCGTACTTGGTTTCCGGCGGCTTCTCGTGGATGCGGTACGGGGCCGGCACGTGGCGCGACAGCAGGTACCTGGCCGCCTCGACGTTGGCCGCGATCATGCATTCCTCGATCAGCTTGTGTGCGTCGTTGCGCACCAGCATGCCGGCCTGGGTGACTTCACCGCGGTTGTCCAGCACGAAGCGCACTTCGCTGCTTTCGAACTCGATGGCGCCGCGCTTGGCACGTGCTTTGGACAGCACCTTGTACAGCTGGTGCAGGCGCTGCACCTGCGGCAGCAGGTCGCCCATCCAGGCCTTGGTATCGGCATCGTCCTCGCCCACCGCCTTCCACACCTGGGTGTAGGTCAGGCGCGCGTGCGAGTTCATCACCGCCTCGTAGAAGCGCGAATGCGTGACCAGGCCGTCGCGGTCGATCTGCATGTCGCAGACAAAGCACATGCGGTCGACCTTCGGCATCAGCGAGCAGATGCCGTTGGACAGCGTCTCCGGCAGCATCGGCACCACGAAGCCCGGGAAGTACACCGAGGTGGCGCGCTTCTGCGCCTCCTCATCCAGGGGCGTGCCGGGGCGCACGTAGTTCGAGACATCGGCGATCGCCACCACCAGGCGGAAACCCTCGGCATTCGGCTCGCAATACACCGCGTCGTCGAAGTCCTTCGCATCCTCGCCGTCAATGGTGACCAGCGGCGTGCTGCGCAGGTCGACGCGGTCGCCGATCATCGCCGGCTCGACCACCAGCGGCACCGAGGCGGCTTCGTCCAGCACCTCCTGCGGGAACTCGAACGGCAGCTCGTGGCCGTGGATGGCGGTCTCCACCACCAGCGAAGCGGTCAGCTTGTCGCCGAGCACGGCGATGATGCGGCCGATCGGCGGGCGGCGGCTGTCCGGCGCCTGGGTCAGTTCACAGACCACCAGCTGGCCATCGCGCGCACCACCGGTCTGGTCCGGCGGCACCTGCACGTTGCGCTGCACGCGCTTGTCGTCGGGCACCACGTAGTTGATGCCCATCTCGATGCTGAAGCGGCCGATCAGGCGGGTCATGCCGCGCTCGAGCACGCGGGCGATGCTGCCTTCGCGACGGCCACGATGGTCGATGCCGGTCACACGGGCCAGCACCTTGTCGCCGTGCATGACCTTGCGCATTTCATACGGCGGCAGGAACAGGTCGTCACCGCCCTCGACCGGGCGCAGGAAACCGAACCCTTCCGGGTTGGCAATCACCACGCCGGTGACCAGATTCAGGGTCTGGATCGGGGCGAAACCGCCGCGACGGTTCTGCACCAACTGGCCGTCGCGGACCATGGCACCGAGCCGGCGCGACAGCGCCTCGGCCCGGTCCGGCGCGGTCAGGCCCAGGCGCGCGCCCAGTTCTTCGGCGGTCTGCGGCCCTTCGCAGCGCTCCAGCAGGGCCAGGATGGCCTCGCGGCTGGCGATGGGCTGTTCGTACTTCTCGGCTTCGCGGGCGGCATAGGGATCGTCGATCACCTTGCCGGTCGGCGGCAGCTTGCGGCCCGGGGCCGGGCCCGGAGCGGCGGCATCGGCGCTGCGGACCTTGCGACCACGCGGTGGTGCGCCGCCTTCATTCAATTCGGGGAACCAGCCCGGCAACGGCTTGCCCGGCTTGGTGGTGCGGGCCGTGCCCGCCTTGGCGCCCTTCTTCGGGGCCTGGCTGCGGGAGATGCTCCCGCCCTTGCTTGGTTTTTTGGTAGTCATCGCCCTACATGGTAGCCGCTGACGGCGTGCAGAACGGGTCAGCGGCTGTCTTGAAGGCCTTGCATGAAAAATATTCAGGAAGTCGTTGACAGCCTGCGGATTCATCTTCACAATTGCGCCTCTGGAACGCCCAGGTGGCGGAATTGGTAGACGCACTAGTTTCAGGTACTAGCGGGTAAAACCGTGGAGGTTCGAGTCCTCTCCTGGGCACCAACGAAAAAACTCCTCGCTTCGGCGGGGATTTTTTTTTGCCTGTAATCCGGCCCTGAGGCTCGACTCTTACTCCTCCAGGAAGGAACTCCGACCCGGTATCGGCAATGATCTTCACAAGGGTGTTGACACCCCCGTAACAACACCCCATAATCTCGCTCCTCGACGCCCAGGTGGCGGAATTGGTAGACGCACTAGTTTCAGGTACTAGCGGGTAAAACCGTGGAGGTTCGAGTCCTCTCCTGGGCACCACGTCGAGAATGAGAAAAACCCGCGAAAGCGGGTTTTTTCATGCCCGTGATTCGGCATCGCCGCGACCGGCGGCCGGCATCACAACAGCGGCCGCAGCACCAGCTCCAGCCCGAGCAGCAGCAGGAAACCCAGGAAGCAGGCGCGGAACACCCGCGCACTGATGCGCTGCCGGATCACCTGCCCCAGCCACATGCCCAGCAATGCCGGCAGCACCGCCAGCGTACTCAGCCCCAGCTGCTGGATGCCGAATGCGCCGTGCAGCACCAGGCCAGTGGTCAGCGAAATCGTCGACACAGTGAACGCCAGTCCCAGCGCCTGCACCAGCTCCTCGCGCTGCAACCCCAGCGACTGCAGGTACGGCACCGCCGGCATCACGAACACGCCGGTGGCGCCGGTCACCACACCCGACAACGCCCCCACCAGCGGCCCCAGCCATCGCTCGCGCCGCTGCGGCACGCGGAACACCGGCGCAAGCAGGGCATAGGCCGCATAAACCACCAGCGCAACGCCCAGCGCAACACGCGACCAGGTGCGATCGACCCGCACCAGCAGCGCCGCCGAACCCAGCGTCACCACCACCACGGCCAGCATCATCGGCCACAGGCGCCGCACGATGTGGCCCAGTGAGGGGCCGGACAACAGCTGCCACGCATTGGTGACGAAGGTGGGGATGAACAGCATCGATGCCGCCGCCACCGGCGACAGCGCGCCACCGAGCAGACCCATCGCCACTGTCGGCAACCCCATGCCGGTCACGCCCTTGACCACACCGGCCAGCACGAACACCACCACCAGCAGCACGTAGAAGTACATCGATTCATTCATGCCTTCATTGGATCGGCCGGCCGCTCGGCGCACAATGCGGTCTTCCCGGCCTCGCCTTCGGCTGATCCGAAGGCGCAGGCGTTGCGATGAGGGCATCACATGCGGATGGATATCGCCGACCTGCGCCTGTTCCTGGCCATTGCCGAGGCGGGCAGCATCACGGCCGGTGCCGCGCAGGCAAACCTGGCACTGGGCTCAGCCAGTGAGCGCCTGCGCACGATCGAAGCCGATGCCGGTACCCCGCTGTTGAACCGGCACCCACGCGGCGTCAGCCTGACCGAAGCCGGTGCCGCGCTCGCCCACCATGCACGCTTGATCCTGCAGCAGCAGGCACAGCTGCGCGGTGAACTGCAGGCGTTCGCGCACGGTGCGCGCGGCACCCTGCATCTGTATGCCAACACCGCAGCGCTGACCAACTACCTGCCTTCGCGGCTCGCACCATGGCTGGCCGAACGCCCGCGCCTGCACGTGGAACTGCTGGAGCGCACCAGCCCTGAAGTCGTGCGTGCGATCAGTGCTGGCCAGGCCGAGGCCGGCATCATCAGCGATGCCGTCGACGCTGCCGGCCTGCAGCAGCATGTGGTCGCCGAAGATCCGCTGGTGATGCTGCTGCCCGCAGACCACCGCTTCGCATCGCGGCGCAGCGTGGCCTTCACCGATGTTGCCGGCGAGACCTTCGTCGCACTGGCCGATGGCAATGCACTGCAGACCTACATCGAGGACCAGGCGCGCGACATCGGGCGGCGCCTGGATGTACGCATCCGCATGAAGACCTTCGAAGGCGTATGCATCATGGTCGGCCACGGCATTGGTGTCGGCATCGTGCCGCGGACCATCGCCCGCCAGCATCGGCGCAGCACGCATACCGTCGCCGTACCGCTCGCCGATGCATGGGCACAGCGCCGCCTGTGCGCCTGTTTTGCCGAATGGGCGCAGTTGTCATCGGCAATGCGCAGCCTGCTGCTTCACCTGGGCGTGCAGCCGCAGAAAAAGGTGTGAAATGTTGTTGACACATCCTCTGCCGTACCGCACAATTCATCTCCTGAGTCGCCCAGGTGGCGGAATTGGTAGACGCACTAGTTTCAGGTACTAGCGGGTAAAACCGTGGAGGTTCGAGTCCTCTCCTGGGCACCATGACTCAAGATGATGAAACCCGCGAAAGCGGGTTTTTTCGTTTCCGGGGTTTGGCGAGCCTGGCATCGCATCTACCGCTGGAACTGTCGTATCTCGCACCACCCGGCAGTCGCCTGCTGCTGCATATCTCCTCCCGGCGCGTCGTTACCAGACCTTGAACGGCCCCCTTTTGGGTCGAGTTTCACGTTAGCCGTTCAATTCGTACTTTTCCTAGTCGAGATTTACCCGATTCCTTTTCGGTGGAAGGCAGATTTACAGAAGCCGGTTGCAGGTGTATCGCCACGACCTGACCAGCGCCCTCCCCCTTCCCCAAAGGACGCACCCATGCAGCGCAGCATCATCTGCCCTCACTGCCATACCGGCTCGAACCACGGCGTACGCGTATGCGTGGGATGCCAGGCCGAGGTCCACTACGGCGCATCGAAGGAGGCCGTAATGCTGGTCTTTGTTGCCGCCATCATCTGCGGCGCACTGGTCGGCAGCCGATTGCAGGCCACTGCTGGCTGGCTCACATGCGGCGCCGTACTTGTGGCGGGAATGTGGGCCATCACCCGATTGTTCTGCGATCGGGTGGTGTTCAAGCGCGTCTATCGCACCCGCTGAACCTGCGCCGCGGCACGATCCCAACGGCAGGGCCCGTGCGACCCGCGGTGCACAAACAAAAACCCCGCCTTGCGGCGGGGTCAAAATACAGCACGTGTTTCCAGGGAGTTTCAGTGTCCGCCACCGGCGGCCGCACCTGCGCCTGCGCCAAACGGCGGTTTGGCCAGCCACAGGAACGCGATGATCGCCAGGAAGATCCAGCCCAGCAGGAAGAAGATGTCGTTGAAGCCCATCTGCGATGCCTGGTGGTTGATCATGTTGTTCAGTACCGCTGCGCCATGTTGCAGGTCGCCCTGCCCCATCGCTGTCACCTGGTCCTGCATGCCCGGCTGATAGACCGAGATGTGCTCGGTCAGGTCGGCGTGGTGCACCTGGGTGCGCCGCGCCCACAGCCACGTCGTCAGCGACGCCGCGAAGCTGCCACCCAGCGTGCGCAGGAAGGTGGCCAGGCCTGAGCCCGCCGCGATCTCGCGCCCATCCAGGTCCGACAGCAGGATCTGCAGCACCGGCATGAAGAACAGCGCGACGCCGATGCCCATGATCAGCTGCACACCCGCCACATGGTTGTAGTCCACCTGCAGGTTGAAGTTCGAACGCAGGAAGCTGGTCATCGACAACACAATGAACGCAATCGTAGCCAGCATGCGCATGTCGAAGCGCGATGCATACTTGCCCACGAACGGGGTCATGATCACCGGCAGGATGCCGATCGGCGCTGTCGCCAGGCCCGCCCAGATCGCGGTGTAGCCCATGTCACGCTGCAACCACTGCGGAATCAGCAACGCCACGCTGAAGAACGCCGCGTAGGCCACCACCATCGCCAGCGTACCGGCGCGGAAGTTGCGATGCCGGAACAGCTTCAGGTCGACGATCGGATCCTTGTCGGTCAGTTCCCAGATCAGGAACACCGTCAGCGTGACCACGGCCACACACGCCAGCACCACGATCTTCATCGACGAGAACCAGTCCTCGTCGTTGCCCAGGTCGAGCACCAGCTGCAGCGCACCGACACCGATCACCAGGGTGACCAGGCCGACGTAGTCCATCTTCGGCTTCTCGATGTGCTCCGGGCGCCCCTTCAGCTGGTTGCCCACCACCAGCGCAGCGAAGATGCCCAGCGGCACATTGATCAGGAAGATCCATTCCCAGCTGTAGTTGTCGGTGATCCAACCGCCGAGGATGGGCCCGCAGATCGGCGCCACCACCGTGATCATCGCCAGCAGCGCCAGCGCCTGCCCGCGTTTCTCCCGTGGATAGATCGAGACCAGCAACGACTGCGTGATCGGGTACATCGGGCCGGCCACGAAACCCTGCAGCGCACGCGACAGCACCAGCATGCCCATGCTCTGCGCCAGGCCGCACAGCAGCGAGGTGATGACGAAGGCCAGCGTGGCCCAGACGAACAGCTTGCGTTCGCCGAAGCGGCGGCTGAGCCAGCCGGTCAGCGGCAGCGCGATGGCCGTGCTGACCGCGAACGAGGTGATGACCCAGGTCGCCTGCTGCGAACTGGCGCCGAGGTTACCGGCGATGGTCGGCAGCGAGACGTTGGCGATGGTGGTGTCGAGCACCTGCATGAACGACGCCATCGCCAGGCCCACGGTGCACAGGGCGACGCTGGGCGGCAGGAACCCGGAGGCCGCACCCGGCGCCGCCGGGGCACCCGGAGCACCGGGCGCGGCTGGAGCTTGTGCGGACATGGCGACCTCAGCCCACCTTCGCCTGCTGCGGCAGGTTGCCCTGGATGATCGTGTGGATCACCTCGTCGGCATCATGCAGCTGCTTGGCATACACGTCGGTGTCGAACACCGTGCCCTTGGCCGGGGTGCTCGGCAGCACTTCGCCCTTCTGGTCGCGCAGGCTCACTTCGGCCTTCATCGACAGGCCGATGCGCAGCGGGTGTTCGGCCAGCTGCTTGGCATCGATGGCGATGCGTACCGGCACGCGCTGAACGATCTTGATCCAGTTGCCGCTGGCATTCTGCGCCGGCAGCAGCGAGAACGCCGAGCCGGTGCCCAGGCCCAGGCTCTGGACGCGGCCCTTGTACTTCACGTCACCGGCGTACAGGTCCGACTTCAGCTCAACTTCCTGGCCCAGGCGCATGTGGCGCAGCTGGGTTTCCTTGAAGTTGGCCTCGACCCACATCTGCTCGGTCGGCACCACCGCCATCAGGGCATTGC
This sequence comes from Stenotrophomonas sp. 86428_Sma, assembly GCF_056481585.1. Lineage (NCBI taxonomy): Bacteria > Pseudomonadati > Pseudomonadota > Gammaproteobacteria > Lysobacterales > Lysobacteraceae > Stenotrophomonas > Stenotrophomonas sp. 86428_Sma. Next base: position 1,594,465 of record NZ_CM151156.1, on the reverse strand, counting down.
CCGGCTGCACGCGCTGGCCAACCTGCACCGAACGACGGGCGACGTAACCGGTGACCGGCGCGACGATGCCGGCGCGGGCATTGTTGAGGAAGGCCTGGCGCAGCTGCGCGGCGGCCGCCTGCACGTCCGGCTGGGTGGCGATCACGGTGTCGTCGACCAGCGCGCGGTTGCGCTCGACGGTCTCGCGCGAACCGGCCACGGCGGCTTCGGCAGCGGCCAGCTCGTCACGGGCATGGGCCAGTTCTTCATTGGAAATGGCGCCGGTGGCGGCCAGATCCTTGCGGCGGGCGAAATCGTCGCGCACGCGCTTCAGGGTCACCTGGCGGGCGTTCAAATCCGCCTGTGCGCCTTCCACGCTGCGGTACAGGCCACGGGTCTGGCGCACGGTCTTGGCCAGGTTGGCTTCGGCCTGCTGCAGCGCCACCGACGTGTCGGACGGGTCCAGCTGCACCAGCAGCTGGCCGCGCTCCACGCGCATGCCGTCATCGGCGTTGATGGCGACCACGGTACCGGCCACCAGCGGGGTGATCTGCACCTGGTTGCCCTGCACGTAGGCGTCGTCGGTCTCTTCGAACCAACGGCCGAACATGAAGTACCACAGCGCCAGTGCGGCAAGCAGCAGCACGACGATCACGAACAGGCCGCGCAGCAGGTTGCCGCGGCGGTTGGGGGCGGCCGGGGCCGCAGTGTCTTGGGTCTGGCTCATGGCGGAAGTCTTCAGGAATGCGAGGAATCGGAATGGGAGGCGATCGGTGCGCGGTCGGCGTCAGAGGGCTGGAAACCACCGCCCAGCGCCTTGCTCAGGCGCACCGAGGTCTGCACCTGCTGCGACTGCAGGCCGGCCAGCTGCTGCTGCGACTGCAGCAGGGTGGACTGCGCGGTCAGCACGTCCAGGTAGCTGCCGATGCCGGCGCGGTAGCGCTGCTGGGCCAGGTCGAAGGCCGAACGTGCGGTATCCACCGCCTGCTGCTGCGAATGCGCCTGCTGTGCCAGCGAACGCACCGCGTTGACCTGGTCGGCCACGTCGCGCAGTGCATCGAGCACGGTCTGGTTGTAGTTGGCCACCGCCAGGTCGTACTGCGCATCGGTGTTGGCCAGGTTGGCGCGCAGCTTGCCGCCTTCGAAGATCGGCAGGCTCAGCGCCGGTCCGATGTAGGCGAAGGTCGAACTGCTTTTCAGCAGATCGCCCACGTTCGGTGCGACGACGCCAGCCAGTGCGGTCAGGTTGAAGCTCGGGTAGAACTTGGTCCTGGCGACCTTGATCTGCTTGTCGGCCGCTTCCACGCGCCAGCGCGCGGCAACGATGTCCGGGCGACGACCCAACAGTTCGCTGGGCAGCACGCCCGGCAGCTGCAGCGCCATCGGATTCAACGCCTGCGGGCGCTGGATCGACAGGCCACGGTCCGGACCCTTGCCGACCAGCGCGGCCAGCGCGGTGCGGGCCGCATCGATGCGCTGCTGCGCGGCCTGCACCTGCTGCTGCGCGGCGGGCACGCGGGCCTCGGCCTGGCGCACCTGCAGATCACTGTCGATGCCGGCGCTGCGGCGTTGGCGGGTCAGTTCCAGCGACTTCTGCGAGCGGCCCAGCTCTTCTTCGGCCACGTCATTGAGCTGCCATGCATACGCCAGGTCGGCATAGGCCTGGGTGATGCCGGTGGACAGGTTCAGGCGTGCAGCCTGGGCTTCGACAGTGGCGGCATGGGCGCCGTCCACGGCCGCTTCCCAGGCAGCGCGCTTGCCGCCCCACAGGTCCACGCCATAGCTGAAATCAAACGCGACCTGGCTGCTGCCAGCGTAATGGCCACCCATCTCGCTGCCGGCCATCGACTCGGGCAGGCGCAGACCGGTGTAACCACCGGACACCGACAGGCTGGGGAGGCGATCGGCACGCGCGGTACCGACCTGCGACTGCGCCTGGCGCAGGCGCGCATCGGCAGCGTCCAGGCTCGGGTGGCCGGCCAGGCCCTCGGCGACCAGCGCGTCCAGCTGCGCATCGCCCAGCGCCTTCCACCAGTCCTGCGCCGGGAAGCCGGTGGCGCTGAGGTCGGTGTCGGCCAGGGTGCGTTCGCTGTGCAGGCTGTCCACGTCAAGCATGTGGCCCTGCGGGTTGAGGCCACGACTGCTGGCGCAGGCGGCCAGGGCCAGGGCCAGCGCTGACACCAGCAGCGCGCGCCCGGACCGGCGGAGAGTGGAATGCGGGATCGGGTTCATGGGGTCGTCAGGGAATCGCGGATTCGGGTAAGGAGGGACAGCAGCAGCGTGCGCTCGTCGGCGGAAAGATCACGCAGGGCGTAATCCATCACCGCGTCGCCACGCAGCTTCAACCGCGCCCACAATGCACGGCCTTCATCGGTCAGCACGATCTGCAGCGCACGCCGGTCCTGCGCATGCGGTTCGCGGCGGACGCAGCCCAGCGACTCCAGCTTGTCCAGCAGGCGGGTGACTGCGCTGGGTACCTGGTCGATGGCCTGGGCCAGTTCGTTGGCCGTACACGGGGCCATGTGCGAGAGCACCTTCAACCCGATGTAGTGGGTGAAGCCGATACCCAGGTCTTCTTCAGCCATGGACGCGTCGAGTTGCCGGACCAGGCCGTCGCGCACCTGGCGCAGCAGCAGGCCGAAGCTGGGGGGAGTGGTTGCAGGACAGATCATGGGGGAGCATTCTCTTCCAAAAAAAATATTTCTCAATGGAAATATTCGATCTGGCATCGAATGCTGTGTTGCAGCAGTGGGCTGGATCAATGAAGGCGCCTACCTTAATGATCTGGTCAGGTGGCCCGGTAGTACAATTCAGCCAATGGATGACACATTTCAGCCAGCGGACATGATGAACAAGGCAGAAATTCCCGCTCCCAAGCGCCTGCTCAGGGACGACGCACTGGATTGGTTCGAGCGCAACGATGGCCCACCGGTGGTCGCTTTCCGCTTCGACAGCCCGCAGGGGCTGGTCCGGGAAGTGGACTGGCACCACCATCAGCGCGCCCAGCTGATCTGTGTCGAGCGTGGCCTGCTGACCACCCGCACCTCGCACGGGACGTGGTCGCTGGCGCCGGGTTCGGCCGGCTGGATGCCGCCGCTGGAGCCGCATACGGTGACCCTGGACGGTCCGCTGCGCGGCTGGGGCATGGCGCTGGCCGCGCCGGCCTGCGCCACCCTCCCCGCCGATCCCTGCGTACTGGGCCTGTCCAAGCTGGCGCAGGCGCTGGCCGACCGCATCTGCGAATGGCCGCTGGGCTATGACACCACACCCGAGCGCCAGCACATCATCGAGGTGCTGCTGGACGAGATCCGCACCGCGCCGCGCCAGCGCATGCACCTGCCGATGCCGCACGACCGGCGCCTGCTGAAGATCGCCTCGCAGCTGCTGGCCGACCCCTCCGACGAGCGCAGCCTGGCCGAATGGGCGCATTGGGCCGGCCTGTCGCCGCGCAGCCTGACCCGTCACTTCCGCGACGAGACCACGCTCAGCTTCGCCCAGTGGCGGCAACAGGCCCGCCTGTCCGAAGCCCTGCGCCAGCTGACCGATGGCCGCAGCGTGGCCGACATCGCCCATGCACTGGGCTTCAGCAGCGCCAGTGCCTTCGTCACCGTGTTCCGCCGCCACTTCGGGCTGCCACCGGGGCGTTATCTGGCGCGGGCCGGGCATGGCCTCGAAACCGGGCTGGACCCTGCACGTGGCTTGGCATCCCCCGCCGCATCCGGATAATCACAGGATTGCGAGCGGCGACCGCCGTCGCCGCCTCCCGACAACAGGTAACAACGCCGCATGACCGAACTTGCCCGCCCCGTGTTCCACGGATTCGAACAACTGCCGCTGCGCGAGTACGCCGAACGCGCCTACCTCGACTACTCGATGTACGTGGTCCTGGACCGCGCCCTGCCGTTCATCGGCGACGGCCTGAAGCCGGTGCAGCGCCGCATCATCTATTCGATGAGCGAGCTGGGCCTGAATGCCGCGTCCAAGCCGAAGAAGTCCGCGCGCACCGTCGGTGACGTCATCGGTAAGTACCACCCGCATGGCGACAGAGCGTGCTACGAGGCGCTGGTACTGATGGCACAGCCGTTCTCGTACCGCTACCCGCTGATCGAGGGCCAGGGCAACTTCGGCTCCAGCGACGACCCGAAGTCGTTCGCGGCGATGCGTTACACCGAATCCAAGCTGACCCCGATTGCCGAAGTGCTGCTGGGCGAACTGGGCCAGGGCACCACCGACTGGGCACCGAACTTCGACGGCACCCTGCAGGAACCGACCTGGATGCCGGCACGGCTGCCGCACCTGCTGCTGAACGGCACCACCGGCATCGCCGTGGGCATGGCCACCGACGTGCCGCCGCACAATCTCAACGAGATCGTCAGCGCATTGCTGCACCTGCTGGACAACCCCGATGCCAGCGTGCGCGACCTGTGCGAGCACGTGCAGGGCCCGGACTATCCGTCCAGCGCCGAGATCATCACCGCGGCCAACGATCTGCGGAACATCTACGAAACCGGCAACGGCAGCGTGCGCGCACGTGCGACCTTCAACAAGGAAGCCAACAACATCGTGGTGACGGCGCTGCCGTTCCAGGTGTCGCCGTCGAAGGTGATCGAGCAGATCGCCGCGCAGATGCGCGCCAAGAAGCTGCCGTGGCTGGAAGACATCCGCGACGAATCCGACCACGCCAACCCGGTGCGCGTGGTGCTGGTGCCACGTTCCAACCGCGTCGACGCCGACCAGCTGATGGGCCACCTGTTCGCGACAACGGACCTGGAGCGCAGCTACCGCGTCAACCTCAACGTGATCGGGCTGGACGGCCGTCCGCAGGTGAAGAACCTGAAGATGCTGCTCAGCGAATGGCTGACCTTCCGCAGCAACACCGTCACCCGCCGCCTGCAGCACCGCCTGCAGAAGGTCGAGCGCCGCCTGCACCTGCTGGAAGGCCTGCTGGTCGCCTTCCTCAACCTGGACGAGGTGATCCACATCATCCGTACCGAGGACGAACCGAAGGCGGCGCTGATCGCGCGCTTCGGCCTGTCCGAGGAACAGGCCGAGTACATCCTGGAAACCAAGCTGAAGCAGCTGGCCCGCCTGGAAGAGATGAAGATCCGCGGCGAGCAGGACGAGCTGGCCAAGGAACGCGAGAAGATCCTCGGCATCCTCGACAGCAAGGCCAAGCTGAAGAAGCTGATCCGCGACGAACTGACGGCCGACGCCAAGAAGTTCGGCGACGCGCGCCGTTCGCCGCTGGTGCAGCGCCAGGCCGCGCAGGCCATCGACGAGACCGAGCTGGTGCCGAGCGAGCCGATGACCGTCGTGCTGTCGGAGAAGGGCTGGATCCGTGCCGCCAAGGGCCACGACGTCGATGCGTCCGCCCTGTCCTATCGCGATGGTGACGCCCTGCAGGGCGCGGTGCGTGCGCGCAGCACCCAGCAGGTCGCGTTCCTCGACAGCGAAGGTCGCGCCTACTCGACGCCGGTGCACACCCTGCCCTCCGCGCGTGGCAACGGTGAGCCGCTGACCGGCCGCTTCTCGCCGGCAGCGGGCACCAGCTTCGTGACCCTGGCCAGCGCCGAGCCGGACACCCGCTTCGTGCTGGCCTCCACCCACGGCTACGGCTTCGTCACCCGCTTCGAGAACCTGATCGGCCGCAACAAGGCCGGCAAGGCGATGCTGAACCTGTCAGCCGGTTCGACCGTGCTGACCCCGTCGGTGGTGGCCAACGTCGCCACCGACCGCATCGTGGCGGTGACCAGTTCGGGCAACCTGCTGGCGATCGCCGCCAACGACCTGCCGGAACTGGACAAGGGCAAGGGCAACAAGATCATCGAGATCCCCAAGGCCAAGCTCGCCACCGAACGCGTGGTCGCCATCGTGGCCATCAGCCCGGGGCAGACCCTGCAGGTGCGCAGTGGCCAGCGCACGATGGGCCTGAAGTTCAACGAGCTTGACGCCTACCTCGGCGCCCGCGCCACCCGCGGCCACCTGCTGCCGCGCGGCTGGCAGAAGGTGGAAGGGTTGTCGGTGGAATAAGGGCTTGGGCCCTGCCCCTGGTGGGTGTCAACCTTGGTTGAGGTGGGTGTCAACCTTGGTTGACACGCATTACCCCGGCAAACGCCAACCTCGGTTGGCGTTTTTGATCCCAATGGGGTCAGAGCCGTTTTCGTTGAAAACGGATCCGACCCCGGACACGAAAAAGCCGGGGAATTCCCCGGCTTTTTCGTTGTCGGCTGGCGGGCGGTGGAGCAGCTGGCTGGCGAAGGCTGGCTGGCGGTGCTCCGATGCTGGCGGGCGACAGAACGCTGTGCTTCTTCTGGTAGAGCCGACCGCTGGTCGGCTGTCTTTTGAAGAGCAGCCGACCAGCGGTCGGCTCTACCGGGCGGTGGAGCGGCTGGCTGGCGAAGGCTGGCTGGCGATGCTCCGGTGCTGGCGGGCGACAGAACGCTGTGCTTCTTCTGGTAGAGCCGACCGCTGGTCGGCTGTCTTTTGAAGAGCAGCCGACCAGCGGTCGGCTCTACCCAAAGCGGGGCGCCGGCTCAGTGCGCCGGGGCGCCGTTGCCGTCGATCTTGCTCAGCTGGTACAGCTCCAGGCCGATGCGCTTGATCAGGCCCAGCTGCTGCTCCAGCCACCAGGCGTGGTCTTCCTCGGTGTCCTTCAGCTGCGCCAGCAGCATGTCGCGGCTCACGTAGTCACCCTTCTCTTCGCACAGCTTCATGCCGGCGGCGAGATTGTTCCGGACTGCGTATTCAGTATCCAGATCCTTCTGCAGCATCTCTTCCACGGTCTTGCCCGGCTCGGTGGCATGCGGGCGCATGTCCGGGTCGCCGCCGAGGAACAGGATCCGGCGCAGCAGCGCGTCGGCGTGCTGGGTTTCCTCTTCCATCTCGTGGTTCAGGCGTTCGTACAGCGCGAACAGGCCCTGGTCCTCGTAGCGGCGGGAATGGATGAAGTACTGGTCGCGGGCAGCAAGCTCGCCGCGCAGCAGTTCCTTCAGGCAGGCGATGACGTCCGGGTTGCCTTTCATGGGGGGCTCCTGTGAATCGATGTGGCATAGGGTGCCGCATTTCAAAATGCGGTGATCTAATCGGAATCAGTCGCAGTTGCGCCTGCGGCTACAATCGGCCCACGAGTTCGGAAAGGACGTGCGATGCGACGTACATGGCGTTGGGTGCTGGGTGTGTTGGTCGCCATCGTGCTGGTCACCGCACTGGCCCTGTGGCTGCTGCTGCGCGGAAGCCTGGCCGACCTGGACGGCGAGCATGCGCTGCCGGGCCTGGCCAAGCCGGTCACCATCGAGCGCGATGCGCTGGGGGTGGTAACCATCACTGCCGGCAGTCAGGCCGACGCGATGCGCGCACTCGGCCATGTGCATGCGCAGGAACGCTATTTCGAGATGGACCTGATGCGCCGCAGTGCCGCCGGCGAGCTGTCGGCATTGTTCGGGCCGAAGGCCATTGAAGCTGACAAGCGCATGCGCGTGCACCGCCTGCGCGCCCGCACCGAGGCGCATCTGGATACCGCGCTGGGCGACAACGGCGCGGTCGTGCGCGCCTATGTGGATGGCGTCAACGAAGGCCTTACCGATCTCTCCGTGCGGCCATGGGCCTACCTGCTGCTGCGGCAGTCACCGCAACCGTGGCAGGCCAGCGACAGCGTGCTGGCCGGGCTGGCCATGTACGCCGACCTGCAGGACCCGAACAACCAGACCGAGCTTGCCCTCAGCCGCATCCGTGCGGTGGTGCCGCCGGCGCTGTACGCGCTGATTGCCCACGACGGCACCGAATGGGATGCACCGCTGTTTGGCGAAGCCACCGGCAATGCGATTCTGCCCGATGCCAGCCAGCTCGATCTGCGCACATTGAAGGGAAAGCCGGGCACCGAGCAGGAGGAGGCGGACGTCATCGGCAGCAACAACTTCGCGGTGGCCGGCGCACTCACCGCCGACGGCCGCGCGATCGTTGCCGACGACATGCACCTGGGCCTGCGTGCGCCGGGGCTGTGGTTCCGGGTGCGCCTGCGCTATCCGGACCCGCAGGCTGCCGGCGGCCAGGTCGACGTCACTGGCTTCTCGCTCCCTGGCCTGCCGGCGGTGATCGTCGGCAGCAACGGCCACGTCGCCTGGGGCTTCACCAACAGCTACATCGACACGGCGGACTACCGCACGGAACCGGCCAACGCCACGGTGACCGTGCACGAAGAACGCATTGCGGTGGCCGGCCAGGCCGACGTGCTGTTCCCGGTACGCGAAACCGCCTGGGGGCCGATCCTGCACACCCATGCCGATGGCAGTGGCGATGCCCTGCGCTGGGTCGCACACCTGCCCGGCGCCGTACGCCTGGATTTCGCTGATCTGGCCCGCGCCGGTGACCTGGACGGTGCACTGCACTTCGCCGACCGCGCCGGCATTCCCGCGCAGAACCTGGTGGTCGGCGACCGCAGCGGACGCATCGCCTGGCGCCTGATCGGCGCCCGCCCCGACCGAGGCCCCGGCTGTGCGCCGGCCGGCTTCACGGCCGCCAGCAACCAGGACTGCGCACCGTGGCCGATCCGCAGCGATGCCTCGCCGGCATTGATCGATCCCCCCAACCATCGCCTGTGGACCGCCAACGGTCGCGTCCTCGACTGCGAGGCGCTGGCCAGCGTCGGCAACGGTGGCTATGACCTCGGCGCGCGTGCGCAGCAGATCCGCGACCTGCTCGCCATCCAGGACCGCTTCGACGAACACGACCTGCTGGCGATCCAGCTCGATGATCGCGCCGTGTTTCTGCAGCGCTGGTGGGCGTTGCTGCATGACGTCATCGAACGCAGTGACGACCCAGCACTGAAGCGCTTGAAGGCGGTCAGCCATCAATGGGGCGGCCGGGCCTCGGCCGGCTCGGTCAGCTACCGGGTGGTGCGCGCGTTCCGCACGCAGGTGATGGATACCCTGTCCGATGCACTGCTGGCGCCGGCCAACGCGCAGCTGGGCGATGACTATCTGGACCCGCGCCTGGCACAACTGGAAGGCGTTGCCTGGCCGATGCTGCAGCAACGCCCCGCCAACCTGCTGCCACCGGCCTACGACAGCTGGGACGCGCTGCTGCTTGATGCCGCACGCCGCACCGAGAGCGAGCTGGCCAAGCAGGGCCCACTGGCCCAGCGCACCTGGGGAGAGCGCAACACCGCGGCGCTCTGCCATCCCATCGCGCGTGCATTGCCGGACATCGCCAAGCGCTGGCTGTGCATGCCCGCCGACCCGCTGCCCGGCGACCGTGACATGCCGCGTGTGCAGACGCCGAACTTCGGCGCCTCCGAACGCATGGTGGTCTCGCCCGGCCACGAGGCCGACGGCATCGTGCACATGCCCGGCGGCCAGAGCGGGCACCCGCTTTCGCCGTACTGGGGCGCCGGCCACGAGGACTGGGTGCATGGACGGCCGACGCCCTTCCTGCCCGGCAAGGCACAGCACGTGATGACACTGGTGCCGGCGCGGTAGTGCCGGCCGCTGGCCGGCAACCTCTTGCTGCTGGGCACACCTGCGTGGATGCCGGCCAGCGGCCGGCACCACCGTTCAACGCTCAAGCCCTGCGACGCTCGATCAGGTTCAGCAGCGGCCCGGTCATCGCCGTGGTCACCAGCGCCATGATCACCAGCACCGCGAACAGCCGATCGCCGAGCAGGCCCAGCTCGTAGCCCAGGTTGAGCACGATCAGCTCCATCAGACCACGCGTGTTCATCAGCGCCCCCAACCGCCACGCTTCGCGCGTGGGCATGCCCGCGCTGCGAGCGGCACTGAATGTGCCCAGCAGCTTGCCGGCCGTGGCCACCGCGATCACCACCACGCACAACACGATATCGCTGGCCTGCAGCGCATCGGCGCGCATGCGCAGGCCGGTCATGGCGAAGAACAGTGGCAGCAGCAGGGTCACCGCGAACGGTTCGACGCGGGCCATCAACAGGTCGCGCAGCTGCGCGTTGGACGATACCGCGACGCCCGCAGCGAATGCACCGAACAACGCGTGGATGCCCAGCATCTCGGTGACCAGCGCACTCGCCAGTGACAGCAGCAGGATACCCAGCAACCAACGTCCCTCACGGCCCGGCGCGATCTGCTGGCGGGCAAACCACGGCTTCACCAGCCCCAGCATCAGCGCCACGAACACGACCACGCACAGCAGGTTGAGGCTGGCCGGCAACCAGCCGCTGGCCTGGGCGGCGGCGACGATCAAGGCCAGCAGGCACCAGGCGGTGGCATCGCCCAATGCCGCGCAGGCGATCGCGGTCTGGCCCAATGGCGTCTGTGTGATCCCACGATCGGCAAGGATGCGCAGCAACACGGGGAACGCGGTGATGCTCATGGAGATGCCGACGAACAATGCGAATGCAGTAAAGCCCACACCCTGCGGACCGTGCTGCGGATACAGCCAGATCGCCAGCGCCACGCCGAGCACGAACGGCACTGCAATACCGGCATGGCTGACCGTGAAGGCGAAGCGCCGGCGGCCACGCAGCGCCGCCAGGTCCAGCTCGGCACCGGCTACCAGCAGGAACATCAGCACGCCCAGCTGGCTGAGCATGCCCAGCGGACCCAGCGAGCTGGCCGGGAACAACGCACCATGCAGCTGCGGCAGCAGGCTGCCGAGCACCAGCGGCCCCATCATCAGGCCAGCGGCCATCTCGCCGATCACCGCCGGTTGTCCAAAGCGCTTGAGCAGCGCACCCGCGCCCTTGGCCACCAGCAGCAGCACCAGCAGCTGCAGCAGGAACAGGCCCAGCGGTGAGGCAAGGTGCTGCGCCCAGCTGCCTTCGGCGGCGGTGGCGCGGGCAACCGCCTCGGGCGCCGCCGGCCCGGCATACCGCGCCAGCAGTACGCCAGCCAGCAACGGCACCCCGGCCCAGGCCAGATAACGCCATCCCCATTTCGTGGGCGGCACGTCGCCACCTGCCTGTACGTCCATGAACATTCCCCAATGCGCAGGGGGCGATGATACGAAAAAGGGGACGGAGGGGATTAAGTCGTTTGTGGCAAAAACGACTTAATCCCCTCCGTCCCCTTTTTGGGGGCTTAGGCCAGTGCCTGTTCGTGCACCCCGGCGATCGCGCGGCCCGAGGGGTCCGCCGCCACGGCGAAGCTGGCGTCCCAGGCAATGGCGGCCGGCGACGAACAGGCGATCGACTTGCCGCCCGGCACGGTCTCGGCCGCCGCGCGGCTCGGGAAGAACTGCTCGAACAGGTGGCGGTAGTAGTACGCCTCCTTGGTCTGCGGCGGGTTGTGCGGGAAGCGCTTGTCGGCCGCTGCCAGTACGCGGTCGCTCACCTGTGCTTCGGCATGTGCCTTCAACCCATCGATCCAGCCGTAGCCAACGCCATCACTGAACTGTTCCTTCTGCCGCCACAGGATGCTGTCCGGCAGGTAGCCGTCGAATGCCTCGCGCAGCACCGCCTTCTCGATGCGACGGCCACCAAAGCCGGCACCGACCATCTTGTGCGCAGCATCGAAGCGCATCGCCACATCGAGGAACTCACGGTCGAGGAACGGCACGCGCGGCTCCACGCCCCAGGCCATCATCGACTTGTTGGCGCGCAGGCAGTCGTAGTTGTGCAGCGCGTCCAGCTTGCGCACCAGCTCGTCGTGGAATTCACGTGCATCCGGCGCCTTGTGGAAGTACAGGTAGCCACCAAAGATCTCATCGCTGCCCTCGCCGGACAGCACCATTTTCACGCCCATCGCCTTGATCCGCCGTGCCAGCAGGAACATCGGCGTCGAGGCGCGGATGGTGGTGACGTCGTAGGTTTCGATGTGGCGGATCACTTCCGGCAGCGCGTCGAGGCCTTCCTCGAAGGTGTATTCGAAGCCGTGATGCACGGTGCCAAGAGCCTCGGCAGCGATCGCCGCAGCAGCAAGATCCGGCGAACCCTTCAAGCCGATCGCGAACGAATGCAGGCGCGGCCACCAGGCTTCGGTCTGCCCGCCATCCTCGATGCGGCGACGCGCATAGCGTGCGGCAACGGCCGCCACCAGCGACGAGTCCAGGCCACCGGACAGCAGCACCCCATACGGCACGTCGCTCATCAGCTGGCGCTCCACCGCATGCTCGAAGGCCTGGCGCAGTTCGGCCAGGTCGGCCTGGCGGCCCTGCACGTCGGCGTAGTCGCGCCACGGCTGCTGGTAATAGCGCACCAGCTCACCGCTGGCACTGTCGAAGTAGTGACCCGGCGGGAACTGTGCGACGTCGGCACAGGTGTCGACCAGCGCCTTCATTTCCGAGGCCACGCGCAGGCGCCCCTGGGCATCGTGGCCCCAGTACAGCGGCACCACGCCCACCGGGTCACGCGCCACCAGCACGCGCCCGCTGTCGCGGTCCCACAGCGCGAAGGCGAAGATGCCGTTGAGCTGTTCCAGCCACTGCGCCGGCGAACTGCCCTGGCGATACAGCGCGTTGATCACCTCGCAGTCCGAGCCGGTCTGGAAGTCGTAGGCGGTGGTCAGCGCCGCCTTCAATGCCTGGTGGTTGTAGATCTCGCCGTTCACAGCGAGCGCCAGCTGGCCATCGGCCGACAGCAGCGGCTGCGAACCACCGGCCGGGTCGACGATGGCCAGCCGCTCATGGACCAGCAGCGCACCTTCGTCGAGGTACACGCCGCTCCAGTCCGGGCCACGGTGGCGCTGGCGCTGCGACAGTTCCAGCGCATGGCGGCGCAGGGCGGGAAGATCGTCACCGGCCTGCAGGCCGAAGATTCCGAAGATCGAACACATGGGAGAGCTCCTGTTGGGGGATTTCACGGGTGGGAGGGTGTTCGACCGGCCATCCAGGCCCGGGTGGGGCTGCGCCCGGGCACAAAAAAACCCGCATCGGCTGATGCGGGTTTTCTGGTGTCCGGGCGTGTGTTGCTGTCTATCTACCCAGGGCGCAGTCCCGCATCGGCCGCGCACGATTATTCGCGCGCAGATTATTGCGGTTGTTGTTATTGACGGCGGTGGCCAGGCGGATCGACATGGCATCGACCCTACCCCGGTTTCCGGCACGGCGCAACCGTTGCGTTGGCAACCACTCCCCGGCGCGCATAATGGCCCGCCATGAAACGTGTAATGGAAATGCAACACCGCACTGGACGCAACGCGGCGCTGGCCGCCCTGCTCTGCCTGGGCCTGGCGGCCTGCCAGACCCTGCCTCCGCCCTCCACGCTGCCGCTGGCGCAGCAGCAGGCACTGGAGCAACGCGGCACCGACGGCAGCTTCGACGGAGCCTGGGACACCGCGCAGACCTTCGAACGTTTCAACGATCCGCGCGCCGTTACCTACTACGAGCGTGCTGCCGCGATCACGCCCTGGACCTTCCACAACACCAAAGCGGAAGAAGCACTGGGCCGGATCTGGATCTCCGCCAGGCTGCAGCATGCCGACAGCCCCCACATCAACCCTGCACCTGTCCTGCGCGCGTCCTGGCGACGTGGCGAACGCGCCTATCTGGCGGCTGCCAACCACGGCAATCCCTATGCGTTCTACGGGCTCGCCAAGGCCTACCGCCAGCGAGGCGACGCGCAGCAGGCGCTGCGCTGGGACCTGCGCGGAATGATCTACGAGCGCTACCCGAGTTCGTCGTCGCGACTGCCGGATGCGGTGGCCGCACAGGGTGACACCGTGCATCCGCTGGTGGCGCAGATCCAGCGTCGTGCCGAGCACGGCGACGCCGAAGCGCAGGTCGACCTGGGCGCGCTGCTGGAGAAAGGCATGGGACTGCCGCGCGATCCGGCGCGTGCGCTGCAGCTGTACCAGCGCGCCGGCGAGCAGGGCAATGTGTTCGGCCAGTACTTCGCCGGGCTGCTGCTGGGCCGCGGTGCGCCGGGCGTGGAGAAGGACACCGACGCAGCGGCGCACTGGTTCGCCAGGGCCGAAGCGCAGCACTTCTACATGGCCGCGCCGAGTTACTGGAAAAAAGCGGTCGAGCCGCCGTTCTTCATTTTTTCGGAGTAGAGAAGCGGCCCCGGCGGGAGGGGTGCCGACCAACGGTCGGCACCCACCCTCGCGGGATTCATTCCGTCATGGGGTTCCCACCAGCAGCCGTTCCACCAGGCGCTGGTACAGCCCCGGCAACGCTTCCAGATCGTCCACGCGTACGTTCTCATCCACCTGGTGGATGCTGGCGTTGACCGGCCCCACTTCGATGCACTGCGCACCCAGTGGCGCGATGAAGCGTGCATCTGACGTGCCGCCGCCGGTGCTTTCTTCCGGCGCACGGCCGATGTGCTCGGCCAGCACCGCACGCGCGGTGGCGCGCAGCGTGCCTTCCGGGGTGTAGAACGGCTCGCCGCTGCGGTGCCACTTCAGCGTGTACTGCAGGCCATGGCGGTCCAGCAATGCGGTGATCTCCGCCTCCAGCTTCGGTGCATCCCAGTGCGGGTTGTAGCGGATGTTGAAATCCACCTCCAGCTCGCCGGGAATCACGTTGTTGGCACCGGTGCCGGCATGGATGTTGGAGACCTGCAGGCTGGTCGGCGGGAAACTCTCGTAGCCGTCATCCCAGCGCCGCGCGCTCAGTTCGGCCAGGGCCGGAGCAGCCTGGTGAATCGGGTTGCGCGCCTTATCCGGGTACGCCACGTGGCCCTGTACGCCCTGCACGCGCAGCTTGGCCGACAGGCTGCCACGACGCCCCACGCGCAGCAGGTCACCCAGCGTCGCGGTCGACGACGGTTCACCGGTAATGCACCAGTCGATGCGTTGGCCGCGCTCGGCGAACAGCCGTGCAACGTGACGCACACCATCGATGGCATCGCCTTCCTCGTCGCTGGTCAGCAGTACCGCCAGCGTGCCAGGGTGATCGGGATGTGCGGCGACGAACTGCTCGGCGGCGACCACGAACGCCGCCACGCTGCCCTTCATGTCGGCGGCGCCACGGCCGTACAGCACGCCGTCACGGATCTGCGGCGTGAACGGGTCGCTGGCCCAGGCCTCGCGCGGGCCCGTCGGCACCACGTCGGTATGGCCCAGCAGCACCAGCACCGGCGCGCCCTGGCCATGGGTCGCCCACAGGTTGTCGACCTCGCCCAGGCGCAGGTGATCGCACTGGAACCCGGCCTGCTTCAGGCGTGCCGCCAGCAGTGTCTGGCAGCCAGCATCATCCGGCGTCACCGAGGGTCGTGCGATCAGTTCGCAGGTCAGGTCGAGGACCGCACTCATGCGTCACCCACGCCGAAGCGGGCCTTGAAACCGTTGTCGCTGAAGCCCTGGCTGACCGTGCCATCGGCCGTGACCACCAGCGGGCGCTTGATCAGCTGCGGGTATTCACGCAGCAGCAGCTTCCATTCGGCCTCGGAGTCGGCGGCCTTGCGGTTGTCCGGCAGCTGCCGCCAGGTGGTGGACGACTTGTTGACCATCGCGGCCAGGCCACCCAGCTGCGCCGCCCATGCCAGCAGCGTTTCCGGGCTGGGCTTGTTGTCGCGGTAGTCGACGAAGGTGTACGGCACGCCGAAGCGGTCCAGCCACTTGGTCGCCTTCTTGCAGGTATCGCAGTTCTTCAAACCGTAGACAGTGGTGCTCATGGCCATCTGTGATGCTGGAAAACAGAGGGCCAGAATCTCACAACAGGCGCTCGGACACGACCCGGAACGGTACCCTTGGCAGCCGGAAGGCCAGCCCTTCCTGCAGCGCCAAGCCCATCGCCTGCAGCCGCGGACACTGCTGCTCACCGATCAGGCGCAGGGGCTGCAGGCTGTCGATCTCCACCGGCAGCGCGATGCGGGTGCTGGCCCAGCGGCCGTCGCAGGTACGGGCGATGGCCTCGTCCTGGCAGGTGAGGAAACGCAGCAGGGCCTGGTGGCCGTCCAAGGCCGCCGACCACGCCGCTCCATCCTCCCAGCCTGCAGCGGCCTGCCACTGCAGGTGCAACCTCGGCGCACTGCCCTGCCCGCCTTCGATCAGGGTGTGCCCATCGCCATCGGTGCGCACCACATGCTCGAAGCGTGTGGACAGTTGCGGCTGCATGGCATCGCTGAAAACGCGCGCGCCGGCGACGAAGGCCAGCTGGTCCATCACGTTGCGGTCGAACAGCACCACCGGCGTCCCGTCCGGATCGTCGTCACGACGCAGGTACCAGCGCCAGTTGCTCTGCCGTGGCGACGGCATCAGGGAACGCAGCGGCCCGGCCAGCGCGGGCCCGAAGTGCCCGTGCCGGTAGCTGAGGATGGTGTAAGGCGTGCGTCCGGCATGGACCACGTAATGATGGCCCGGCGGTGGCATTGGTGCGTGACGCACGTCGACCCACCAGCTCACGTAGACCACATCGCGCACGTCACTGACCAGCGCCGGCATCGGCCAGCGCCGCGACAGTGCACGGCGCAGCCGGGTCCAGCGCGGGGCGTGCAGCAGGCGCGGCAGCATCCGCCCGACCAGGGTGTCGGACGGATGCCGGTAGATCGCGGACTGCGCCAGATCCTCCGGCGCAGTCACCTTCAGTCGGCCAGGCCGCGCAGCAGGTCGTTGACGCTGGTCTTGCTGCGGGTCTTGGCATCAACCTGCTTGACGATCACCGCGCAGTACAGCGAGTGGGTACCGTCCTTGCTCGGCAGCGAGCCGGACACCACCACGCTGTACGGCGGGATGTAACCGTAGGTGATTTCGCCGGTGGCACGGTTGTAGATGCGGGTGCTCTGGCTGAGGAACACGCCCATGCCGATCACGCTGTGGTGGCCAACCACCACGCCTTCCACCACTTCCGAGCGCGCACCGATGAAGCAGTGGTCCTCGATGATGGTCGGGCTGGCCTGCAGCGGCTCCAGCACGCCGCCGATGCCGGCGCCGCCGGACAGGTGGCAGTGCTGGCCGATCTGCGCGCAGGAACCGACGGTGGCCCAGGTATCGACCATGGTGCCTTCGCCGACGTAGGCGCCGATGTTGGTGAAGCTCGGCATCAGCACCACGTCCTTGCCGAAGTAGGTGCCGCGGCGGGCGATCGCGCCCGGCACCACGCGCACGCCACCACGGCGGAACTTCGCCTCGTCATAGCCGGCGAAGCGCGATTCGACCTTGTCCCAGAACGGCGCCGGACGGGCGTCGACCACGGCCATGTCATTGACACGGAAGTACAACAGCACGGCCTTCTTCAGCCACTCGTTGACCTTCCAGCCACCCTGGCCGTCCGGCTCGGCAACACGGAACTCACCGCTCTCCAGGCCGTCAATCACGCGGTTGACCAGCGGCTTGGTCGAGCCTTCCAGCTCGTGCAGGGTCAAGGTAGCGCGGCGCTCGAAGGCACTCTCGATGCCGAACTTCAGCTCTTCCACGCCCGGGGCCGACGGCTTGCGCAGCGACTTGCGGGCGATGGTTTCGGCGCGGACCGCTTCGGCACTCTTGGCCGGCGCCGGCTTCTTCACAGCACGCTTCACCGCAGCCGCTTTCTTCGCCGGGGCCGTCACCGCAGCGGCCTTCTTCGGCGCAGGGGTCTTCTTCGCGGCCGGTGCGGCAGCAGCAGGTTTCCGGGCCGCTGCGCTCTTGGGGGTCGCGGCGGTCTTCTTGGCGGGCTTGGTGGCCATCAGGCGGGGTCTCCGGCGTTTCGATCAGGGTCCAGGCAGGCCAGCATCGCGTCATGCAGCTGCTGCCGGGCAGGTTCAGTCAGGGGGAGGTCGTGTTCGTCACTGATCACGAAGGTGTCTTCGGCGCGTTCGCCGAACGTGGCAATGCGCGCATCATGCACGCGCAGGCCCTGATTGCGCAGCACGAACGCCACATCGGCCAGCAGGCCGGGGCGGTCGGGGGCGACCAGGGCGAAACGGGTTGCGCCCGGCTCATCGCGGAATTCGATGCGCGGGGCGAAGCGGAAGTGCCGCAGCTGCCGTGGCACCACCCGGCGTGACGGCCGCAGGCGCGACAGGTCACCACTGAGTGCCTCGCGCAGCGCCGCTTCCAGGTTGGCACTGCTGCCATCGGCGAAGGTATCGGCCGGGTTCACTTCGAAGGTATCGAAGATGGTATCGGCCGGACCGTCCAGCACGCGTGCGCGGTGGATGCCGTAGCCCTTGCGGTCCAGCGTCATCACGATCGCGGCGAACAGGCCGTCGCGGTCCGGCGAATGCACGAAGACTTCCAGCGCGGGGTCGTCGACACTGATCCGGCGTACCTTCACCAGCGCCTGGCCCTGCTTCACCGGCACCAGCGCGGCAGCCTGCCAGGCCAGCTGCTCCGGGCGCAGGCGGATGAAGCCTTCGTCGGGCATCACCGCGAACTGGCGATCGATGGTGGCATCGTCGTAACCCCGCTCGCGCACCAGCGCGCGCACGCTGTCACGCGCTTCGGCCACGCGCTCGGCCGCCGGCACCGGGTGTTCCAGCCCCTCGCGCAGCGCGCGCCGGGTGGCGAAGTACAGGTCGGCCAGCAGGCGGTCCTTCCATGCATTCCACAGCTTGGGGCTGGTGCCGGCGATGTCGGCGCAGGTCAGCAGGTACAGGTAGTCCAGGCGGTCGCGGCTGCCGACCAGGGTGGCAAAGCGGTGGATCACTTCCGGATCGGCGATGTCCTGCTTCTGCGCGGTCACCGACATGCGCAGGTGCTGTTCGACCAGCCACGCCACCAGTTCGGTGTCGGACGTGCTCAGCGCATGCGCCTGGCAGAACGCGCGCGCGTCCACCGCGCCCAGTTCCGAGTGGTCGCCGCCACGGCCCTTGGCGATGTCATGGAACAGGCCGGCCAGCAGCAGTAGTTCCGGCTTGCGCAGGCGCGGCCACACTTCGTGCGCGATCGAGAAGCGCTCGTCGGCACGGCTGCTGGCAAACAGGCCGATGTTGCGCAGGACCATCAGCGTGTGCTGGTCGACGGTGTAGACATGGAACAGGTCGAACTGCATGCGCCCGCTGACCTGGGCGAACGCGGGAATCCACTGGCCAAGCACGCCCAACCGTGCCATGCGCGAGAGCGTATCGACCGGGCGCTGGCCGCGCAGCAGCGCCAGGAACTGCTCGCGTGCATCGGCATCAGCCTGGTCGTAGGCCGGCAGCAGCGGCAGCGCTTCGGCCAGCGCACGCGCGGTCAGCGAATGCAGGCCGCGCACCTGCGGATTGTTGGCCCAGCTGGCGAACAGCGCGAACACCTGGCCGATGTCGCCGCGCGGCCAGTCGGCTTCGTTGGCCGCCAGGTAACCACGGCGCAGGGAAAAACCCACGGTCAGCGGCTCCGGCTGCGCCTCGCCATCGAACTGTTCCTCGAAGCGCTGCAGCAGGCGGTCGCTGATCCGGCGCACGACCAGCGCGGCGCGGTAGAAGCCCTGCATCATCTTCTCGACACCGAGGTTCTCGGCATCGTCTTCAAAGCCCAGGCGTGCCGCCAAGGTCTTCTGGTAATCAAAACGCAGGCGCTCTTCCGGGCGACGCGCGACCAGATGCAGGCCAAAGCGCAGCCGCGCCAGCACCGCACGTTCGCGCTTCAGTGCTGCCGCTTCGTCTGCGCCCAGATGGCCGAGCCCGACCAGCGCCTCCAGGTCACGCACGCCGAACGCACGCAGTGCCATCCAGCCCAGCGTGTTGAGATCGCGCAGCCCACCGGGGCCATCCTTCAGATCCGGCTCCAGGTTGTCGGCGGTGTCGCCGAAGCGCTGGTGTCGGTTGCGCAGCTCTTCCAGCTTGGCCAGGAAGAAGGTGCGCGCCGGCCACAGTTCACGATCGTCGACGGCCTCGCGCAGCGCGCGGCGCGCCACATCATCGGCCAGGATCGGGCGCGCCTCGATCAGCGCGGTCAGCACGGTCTGGTCCGCTGCCGCCTCGCGGCACTGCGATGCAGAACGCACCGCATGGCTGACGGCCAATCCGCAGTCCCACAGCAGCGCGAACAGGCGCGCCAGCGCCGCCTCATGGGCCAGCTGTGCCGGCGGATCGCCGAACACCAGCAGGTCGATGTCCGAACGCGGAAACAGTTCACCGCGGCCATAGCCGCCGACCGCGAACAGCGACAGCCCGCTGTCGGCCGGCAGGCAGCGCTGCCAGGCCAGGCGGATCAGATGGTCGGCAGCGCGCGCGCGCAGTGCCAGCAGGCGCTCGATGTTGTCGCCCTGGTCGAAGCGGCGGTACAGGCGCGCGTCGGCCTGCTGCAGCGCCTGGCGCGCGGCAGCAGCCCAGTCCGGGTCGTTGAGCGACGCGGCCGGCGTGTCCAGCAGCGAACTCGCCGGCAGCATCGTCAGGAGACCTGCGACTCGCCCGGCGACAGGGTCAGCACGTCCACGCCGGTCTCGGTGACCGCGATCATGTGCTCCCACTGTGCCGACAGCTTGCGGTCCTTGGTCACCACGGTCCAGCCATCCGGCAGCACCTTGTTGTAGCGGGTGCCCTCGTTGATCATCGGCTCGATGGTGAAGGTCATGCCAGGCTGCAGCACCAGGCCCTGGCCCGGGCGGCCGTAATGCACCACCTGCGGCTCATCGTGGTAGACCTTGCCGATGCCGTGGCCGCAGTACTCGCGCACCACGCTGAAACGCTCGCCTTCGGCATAGCTCTGGATGGCATGGCCGATGTCGCCCAGGGTCGCGCCCGGACGCACCGCGCGGATGCCGCGCCACATGGCTTCGTAGGTGGTTTCCACCAGGCGGCGGGCCATCACCGACGGGGTGCCGACGAAGTACATGCGGCTGGTGTCGCCGTGCCAGCCATCCTTGATGACGGTGACGTCGATGTTGATGATGTCGCCATCCTTGAGCACCTTCCCTTCGCTGGGGATGCCATGGCAGATGACGTTGTTGACCGAGGTGCACACGGTCTTCGGGAAGCCGCGGTAGCCGACGTTGGCCGGAACGGCGCCCTGCACGTTCACGATGTGGTCGTGGCAGATGCGGTCCAGTTCCTCGGTGGTGACACCGGGCTTGACGTGGGGGGTGACGATGTCGAGCACTTCGCTGGCCATGCGGCCGGCGATTCGCATCATCTCGATTTCCTGCGGGGTTTTCAGATTCACGCTCATGGCCCCCATTATCGCCGATCCGGCCACAATCTGAACGAACGCCACCCAACTGGCGATCCGGGCCATGCACGGTTCCGGCAAGGAAAGTGAAAGCGTGATCGCCGCCCCCCTTTCGTCTCCCTGTTTATCACGGAATACAGACACTTACGCCTCCTAAGCTGGGGTCACCGTCGCCGAAGCGGTGCCGAACGTGCCGCCTTCGCCTTGTTCAACGGACCTTCGGGTCAGGGAGGTTGTCCATGCGATCCGCGCTTCGTTCCCCGCTTGCCTGGGCCTTGGCCGGGGTCCTGCTGTCCGGCCCGGCCCTGGCCGCAGACACCACCACCTTCAATGTCACCCTGGTGGTGACCAAGGCCTGCACGATCACGGCTGCTGCCGCCACCAACGTTGACTTCGGCACGGCGGCCTCGACCACCGCGACCCCCACCTTGGGTCAGGGCACGGTGACCGCCCAGTGCTCGGCACTGACCCCGTACACGATTTCACTGAATGCGGGTGCCAATGCCAGCACCGCGAATGACGTCACCACTCGCCGGATGAAGAACACCAACGCCGCGGTGACCGCCAACAACTACGTCGGCTACCAGCTCTACCAGGACGCCGCGCACACCCTGGTCTGGGGTGCCACCTCCGGCACCAACACCCAGGCTGGCATCGGCACCGGCCTGGCCGTGCCCTACATCGTCTACGGCCAGATCCTGAACCTGAGCACCAACAACCCGGCGACCGGCAACTACCTGGATACGGTTACCGCCACGATCACCTATTGATGGAGCACGCCCGCATGGCCGGACCCCGCCCGTGGCGCGCCACCGGCGTGGCGCTGCTCGTCCTGAGCCTGGTATTCGCCGCCCCGGTCGAAGCCACCAGCCTGCAGGTCGCCCCGACCAGCCTGCAGCTGGAAGCGCGCCAGCGTGCCGGCGAGCTTTGGCTGACCAACAGTGGCACCTCGCCGGTGAAGCTGCAGGTTCGGGTGTTCCGCTGGGTGCAGCAGGACGGCCAGGAGCAACTGTTGCCCACCGATGAACTGGTGGTCACCCCGCCGATGCAGGAACTGGCTGCCGGGCAGCAGCAGCTGGTCCGGGTGATGCGTCCGGACAGGACGCCACCGCCGGCACAGCAGTACTACAGGCTGATTGTCGACGAGGTGCCCGACCTGGCCACCCGCGCCGACGGCATGCAGTTCGTGCTGCGCTATTCGATACCGGTGTTCGTGCAGCCCGCCGCCGGCAAGCTTGCGCCGCAGCTGCAGGCCCGCCTGGTGCAGTTGCCCGATGGCCGCAACGGCGTCGAGGTGGCCAACGCAGGCAACAGCTATGCGCAGATCGCCGATCTTGCGCTGGGCAGCCCCACGCGCCCACGCATCGTGCATCCCGGACTGCTGGGTTACGTGCTGCCCGGGCAGGTGATGCGCTGGCCGATCGAGCGCACGGCGATCGACCGCGACAACGACCAGATCACGGCCAAGCTCAATGGCGAGTCGGAACAGACGCCGCTGTCGCCCCCATCGGCTCGCTGAGGCGTTGATGGGCGCGCTGCTTGCTGCCCTGGCTCCTGCGGCGACCCAAGCCGCCGATGTGTCCGGTGCAGCGGCTACCGCCACCGCCGATGTATCAGGCATCTCCGCCGATGCGATGCTGCCACCGCCCACACGGTTGACCGCCAACCAGACGCTGTACCTCGACGTTTCGCTCAACAGCACCCCACGCGGACTGCTGCCTTTCATCGAGAACCGTGGCCGCCTGCAGGCCAGCCCCGACGTACTGCGCCAGCTCGGCTTCAACGCCCACGGCGATGCACCGGTGTACCTGGACCAGATCAGCGGCGCGGTGGTGCGCTATGACGCACGCCTGCAGACCCTGGCGCTGGACGTGCCACTGGACCAGCTGACCCTGCCAACCACCGTGCTCAGCCGCCCGCAGACACGCGCGCCCGCAGGCAGTGCCTCACCCGGACTGCTGCTCAACTACGACGTGTATGGCAGCCGGGTGGATACGCTGGGCAACCTCAGCCTGAGCTCCGAACTGCGCCTGTTCGGCGTCGGCAACGGCACCTTCGAAAACACCGCGGTCAGCAGGCGCTACCAGCAGCCTGGCGACCGTCGCTGGCGTGGTGAGAGCGTGCGCCTGGATACGCGCTGGAGCCTGGATTTCCCCGACCAGGCGATGACGCTGGAGGTCGGCGATTTCTACAGCGGCTTCGTCGACTGGACCCGTCCGGTGCGCCTGGGTGGCCTGCAGATCGGTCGCAACTACGGCCTGCAGCCCTATCGCGTGCTGACCCCCACGCCCAGTTTCCTCGGCCAGGCGGTGGTGCCGTCCACGGTCGAGCTGTACGTCGATGGCCTGCGCCAGTACAGCGGCCAGGTCCCGGTCGGCCCGTTCCAGCTGGCCGCACAGCCGGGGATCAGCGGCACCGGCAGCGCACAGGTGGTGGTGACCGATGCGTTCGGCCGCATGCAGACCCTGGATTTCAGCTTTTATGGCACCCAGCAGCTGCTGGCCAAGGGCCTGTCGGACTGGTCCGCCGGCATCGGCCACCTGCGTGAGGGCTTCGGCCAACGCTCCTTCGGCTACGACGACCGCACCGTGGCCAGTGCCAGCTGGCGCGGTGGCATCAGTGACACGTTCACCGGCGAGGCTCATGCCGAAGGCGGTGGTGGCCTGGCCCAGGCCGGCATCGGCGGCTGGTGGCTGCTGGGTGGCGCCGGCGTGTTCAACGCCGCCTATGCGCACAGCAGCTACCAGGGCCTGCAGGGCGGCCAGTGGGCGCTGGGTTACAGCTGGAACAACCGCCGCCTCAACGTCAACCTGCGCAGCGTGCGCAGCCACGGCGACTACCGCGACCTGGGCGCACTGCAGGGCAACCTGCCGCCGAGCATCAGCGAACAGGCCACGGTCGGCGCCGACCTGCTGCGGCTGGGCACGCTCAGCGCCAGCTACCTGCGCCTGCGCTACCCCGATGGCGAAGACAACCGCTACGCCAGCCTGTTCTGGTCGCGGACCTGGAGCCAGCGCTGGTCAGCCTACCTCTCGGTGAACCAGAACCTGGACCAGAGTGATGACCGCAGCATCTATCTGTCGGTAACCGCCAGCCTGGGCAACAACCGCCAGGCCAGCCTGTCCAGCCAGCGCAATGGCGACAGCCAGACGTGGGTGGCCGACGTCACCCAGCCGGTGCCCGGCGATGGCAGTGCAGGCGGCATCGGTTGGCGCGCGCAGGTGCGCCACGGCGAGGACGGCAGTGGCGGCCTGGCCGAAGTCGGCATCCTCAATGACGTCGGCCGCTACTCCTTCGGGGCCTCGCGCCAGGGCGGGCTCAACTATGCCTACGGCAGCGCCAGTGGCAGCCTGGTCTGGATGGGCGGGCACGCGTTTGCCACCCGCGAGGTCTCCGATGCATTCGCGGTGATCAGCACCAATGGTGTCGGTGGCGTGCCGGTGCGGCTGGAGAACCGCCTGATCGGCGTCACCGATGATCGTGGCCTGTTGCTGGTCAGCCCGCTGCTGTCCTGGCAGCGCAACCGGGTCTCGATCGACACCCTGGACCTGCCCGAGGACATGCGTGCCGACCGCATCGAGGACTGGGTGACGCCGCGCCAGCGCGCTGGGACCCACGTGACATTCCAGTTGCGCTCGCGGCCCTCTCTGAGCCTGACGCTGCAGAGCATGGACGGGCAGCCGCTGGAAGTGGGCAGCGAAGTGCAGTTGCCCGGCGGACGCCAGGCCACGGTGGGCTATGACGGCCTGCTGTATCTGGAAGACGTCGCTGCCGGCAGCGTGCTGTACATCACCACCAGCCGCGGCCAGTGCCGGGTGAAGGTACCCGAGCCGCCCAAGGTAGTGGCGTCCGGCGCCCGGCCGAAGCCGGCACCGCTGCCGTGCATCCCGGAGGTGGCGCCATGAGAGTGCTGCTGCTCGGCATGCTGCTGTTCGCCGGCCTGCTCGCGGCACTACCGGCCCAGGCGACAGCGGTCTGCACGGCAACCGCGAACCCGACCCTGCCGTTCGGCAACATCAACAGCAACGCTCCCGGCCCTACGGCGGCGACGCTGAACATCACGGTGACCTGCACCACCGCCGCACTGAGCCTGCTGGCCACCACCGGCGTCCGCGTCTGCGTGGGTGTCGGCGCAGGCAGTGGCGGCGGCAGCAGCTCCACCTTCCGCACGATGTCCACTTCCACCAGCGACACCATGAATTTCCAGCTCTACAACAACGCCAGCTACGGCCAGGTCACCGGCCTGGTGCCACGCGGCACGCCGCCGGCGCAGGAACTGACCATGAGCTACAACGTGCCGCTGCTGACCGGCGGCAGCGGTGCGCAGTCCGTGCAGCTGTTCGCGCAGATCCCCGCCAACCAGATCCTCGCTTCGGGTGCTTACAGCAGCACCTTCAGTGGCGCCAACGTGGTGCTCACCTGGGCCTGGAATGAAGTCCTGCTCGGCAACGCCACCGTGCCGGCCGCCTGCAACGGCGGCGCAACCGGCACCAACAGCGCCAGTGCGGCCTTCAGCTTCACTGCCACTGCCAACGTGCTGCCGCAATGCGGCAGCTACGTCACCACCAACATGGACTTCGGCAACGTCACCGGCAGCATTCCCGCCAACATCGACCGGACCGCCACGCTCACGCTGACCTGCCTGAAGAACACCGCCTACCAGATCAGCCTCAACAACGGCCAGAACAACCCCGCCGCCTCCACCACCCGGCGCATGGCCACCACCATTGGCAGCGGCACCTACTACCTCCCCTATGAGCTGTACCGCGACGCCGCGCGCAGCCTGCGCTGGGGCAATACCCTCAACGTCGATACCGTTGGCGGCACCGGAAGTGGCAGCGCGCAGCAGCTGACCATCCATGGCCGGGTGCCGCCGGTCACCGGCCAGCCCCCGGCCGGTACCTACAACGATCTGGTGCAGGTGACGATCACTTACTGACCTGTGTGCCGACCAACGGTCGGCATCCACCGGGATGGATTGGAATGGTCGGCACCCACCGGGGTGGGTTTGGAATGGTCGGCACCCACCGGCGTGGGTTTGGAATCGTCGGCATCCACCGGGATGGGTTTCGGTAGATCCACGCCATGCGTGGATGCGCACATCACTCCTGCGGCAGGACCAGTCGACTGGCAGTCGACCCTACAGATTCGGCCGATCCGGCCGATACCGCGCAACGGGTCCTACAGTACGGTGGATGGCAGGTGGTTCGCGCACTTCTGATCGGGGCGATGCTGGTCGCCAGTACGCCCGCGTGGGCCGATCCCGGCAGCACCTCCCTGCAGATCCGGCTGACTGTGGTCGAGGGCTGCAGCAGTGATGCCGGCAACACCCGATGCTCGGCACCGCACCGGCGCAGCGACGCGCCCGAGCTTCCGCAACAGATCCGCGACCTCGCGCCGCCGGCCGACAGCGACGACGCGGCGCCTGCCGTGACCCTCATCTACTGATGCGCATCCTGCTGAGCCTGCTGGCACTGCTGCTGGCACTGCCCGCTGCGGCGCTGGACCTGGTGCCCACCACCCTGCAGCTGCCCGCCGAAGGGGGGCACGGCGAGCTGTGGCTGTACAACCCCGGGCCCGGCCGCTGGCAGGGCGAGGTTCGGATCCTGGCCTGGGAACAGCAGGTCGATGCGGAAAAGCTGCGGCCCAGCGACCAGATCCTGGCCAGCCCCGCCCGGCTCGACCTCCCGCCCGGCACCCGTCAACGCATCTGGCTGCTGCCTCGGGAGACGTCGCCCGTTGCCGTCGAGCAGGCCTACCGGGTGATCCTGAGCCCCAGCGGACAGGGCCTGCCTCGCTACTCGCTGCCCTTGTTCCGGGGGCATGCGACGCCCCTGGCGCGGCCGGACCTGCATGCCGGGATCGAGCCCGGCACGTCGCAGCCTCTTCTGCGACTGCGCAACGCAGGTTCCGTTCACGCCCGCCTGCACGATCTTGCGTTTGTCGCCGGCGATGGACGCCGCACCCTGCTGCTGCCGGGACTGGCCGGCTACCTGCTGGCGGGCCGGGAACGCCGCTGGGCCCTCCCCGTCCATGCCGACGGCTATGCCGGTGGCCATTTCCAGGCCCGGCTGCAGGACGGCCGCGTGGTCGATCTGACCGCGCCGTACCCGGCAATTGCAGCGAGCGCTCCCAGCGGGCTATAATCGACCGGATTCCTGCCGCCTGCGTGCGCGGGAGACCGTCCACACCGGACGTCACCGGTGAATCCACACCTGCTGCCCCCATCCGTGCCGGGGTGCTCCGCAAGGAGTTCGGCCACGGAGGCAACAGGGAAGCCCAACCCCGGAACCATCCGCGCTTCCACGCGTCCCGCATACCTATCCCGCGGGCGGAATCGCCGGTTCCATATCAGGAGTATTGCAATGCCCCAGGTCACCATGCGTCAGATGCTGGAAGCCGGCGTCCACTTCGGCCACCAGACCCGCTACTGGAACCCGAAGATGGCTCCGTACATCTTCGGCGCCCGCGGCAAGATCCACATCATCAACCTGGAAAAGACCGTCCCGCTGTTCAACGATGCGATGAACTTCATCTCGTCGGTTGCCCAGAAGCGCGGCACCGTCCTGTTCCTGGGCACCAAGCGCAGCGCCCGCGAAACCATCAAGGAAGAAGCCGAGCGTTGTGGCATGCCGTTCATGAACCAGCGTTGGCTGGGCGGCACCCTGACCAACTTCCGTACCGTCAAGCAGTCGGTTGCCCGCCTGAAGGAACTGGAAGCCGGTGAAACCGACGGCACCTTCGAGAAGCTGGTCAAGCACGAAGTGCTGGGCCTGCGTCGCGAGCGCGACAAGCTGGAAGCCTCGCTGGGCGGCATCAAGGACATGAACCGTCTGCCGGACGCCATCTTCGTGATCGACATCGGCCACGAAGACATCGCGATCAAGGAAGCCAAGAAGCTGGGCATCCCGGTCATCGCCGTGGTCGACACCAACTACAACCCGGAACTGGTGGACTACGCCATCCCGGGCAACGACGACGCCATCCGCGCTGTGCAGCTGTACGCCCGCGCCGCTGCCGACGCCGTGCTGGAAGGCAAGGCTGCTGCGCCGCACGCTGCTTCGGTGCGTGAGGAAGAGTTCGCCGAAGCCGCTGCTGAAGGCGAAGAGAAGCCGGCCCGCCGCGCCCCGGCCAAGAAGGCTGCCAAGAAGGGCGACGACGCCCAGGCCTGATCCAGGCCCCGGGGTGGACGCCCGGCGTCCACCCTCCCTGCGCGCAGCCTTTGGCGCGTGACAGGACCGTGTCACACGGGCCGGCCACCATGCCGGCCCAACCCCTTTCTTTCGTGAGGTAATCCCGTGGAAATCACTGCTTCCCTGGTCAAGGAACTGCGCGAGCGCACCGGCGCCGGCATGATGGAATGCAAGAAGGCTCTCACCGAAGCCAACGGCGACATCAACGCTGCTGCTGAAGCCATGCGCAAGTCCGGCGCTGCCAAGGCCGACAAGAAGGCTGACCGCGTGGCCGCCGAAGGCCGTCTGGGCCTGGCCCAGGATGGCGGCAAGGCCGTGCTGGTCGAAGTCAACTCGGAAACCGACTTCGTCGCCAACGATGACAACTTCAAGTCCTTCGTCAATGCCGTCGCCGCTGCCGCCCTGGCATCGGGCGCCAACGACGTCGAAGCCGTGAAGGCTGCCAAGCTGGCCGATGGCCGCACCGTTGAAGAAGCCCGCGCCACCGCCGTGCAGACCCTGGGTGAAAACATCCAGATCCGTCGCATGGTGAAGGTTGATGGCAACAACACCATCGGCGCCTACGTCCACACCAACGGCAAGGTTGGCGTGCTGGTCGACCTGGTCGGCGGCGACGTCGAGCTGGCCCGTGGCCTGGCCATGCACGTGGCAGCCCTGAAGCCGCCGCACAACAAGGCTGCGGACGTCCCGGCCGAGTTCGTCGAGAAGGAAAAGGAAATCGAGCTGGCCAAGATGTCCGAAAAGGACAAGGCCAAGCCGGCCGAGATCCTGGAAAAGATCATCAGCGGCAAGATCAACAAGATCGTCAGCGACGTGACCCTGTACGGCCAGACCTACGTGCTGGGCGACACCACCGTCGAGCAGGTGGTCAAGGCCGCTGGCGCCGACGTGGCTGGCTTCAAGCTGCTGATCGTCGGCGAAGGCATCGAGAAGGTGGTGGAAGACTACGCCGCTGAAGTTGCCAAGGCGATGCAGGTCTGATTCCAGCCTTCCGGCTGTGAAGCGACCAGAAGGAGCCGCGGGAAACCGCGGCTCTTTTTTTATGTATGGGCCAAGGGATGAACCCATGCCCCATCGGCGGGTGTGCACCGTTGGTGCGCACAACCGGCACCTTTGCGTTGCGCGCGAATCAAGCCGATACT
The DNA here is from genome assembly GCF_056481585.1 of Stenotrophomonas sp. 86428_Sma. Classification (NCBI taxonomy): domain Bacteria; kingdom Pseudomonadati; phylum Pseudomonadota; class Gammaproteobacteria; order Lysobacterales; family Lysobacteraceae; genus Stenotrophomonas; species Stenotrophomonas sp. 86428_Sma. Next base: position 1,565,239 of record NZ_CM151156.1, on the reverse strand, counting down.
CGGCGCAGGGAATCCACAGTCACATAGCAGGAACGAAAATCGCGGACTGTGATGCATTCCTAGGTATTCTTGTCCCAATGGAATTGAACGACCCGACATGCCTCCCGAGCTGACAGCTGCCCTGGCGCTCTGCCGCAACCTGCCCTCGCCACCCGGTATTGCCCTGCGCATCATCGAGCTGGCCCAGGACCCGGAAGCGGACATCGCCACCGCCGCCGACATCATCGCCATCGACATGGCGCTGAGCGCTCGCATGCTGCGCATCGCCAATTCGCCGCTGTACGCCAGCCGCCGCCGCATCGAGAACCTCGGCCAGGCGCTGACCATGCTCGGCCTGAATGCCACGATCAGCCTCGCCCTCGGCTTCACCGTCACCCAGGGCCTGACCGCTGGCGGCGGTGCCGACCACGACCTGCGCCAGCGCGCGTGGAAGCGCAGCATTCTCAGCGCCCTGGCCGCCAGCCAGCTGGGCCAGGCACGCGGCCTGCGCCGGCTGGAGGAACTGATGCTGGCCGGGCTGCTGCAGGACCTGGGCGTGCTGTGCCTGGCCCAGGCCGAATCGGAGCGCTACCTGCCACTGCTGCGCGAAGCCCGTGACAATACCGATCTGGTCGCACGCGAGCGCGAGGAACTGGGCTGCAGCCACGCCGATGTCGGCGCCTGGGTGGCCGAACAGTGGGGCCTGCCGCGCTACCTGGTGGAAAGCATCAGCCACAGCGAGGACGACGACGCTGCCGATTCGCCGTTCCAGGCCTGCGTGCAGCTGTCCGGCGCTGTTGCCGACATCTGGCTGGACGAAGACGCCGATGCCGCCCGCGAACGCGCTCTGCACCAGGTGCATGACCGGCTGGAGCTCGACAGCGCCCGTTTCGATCAGGTGCTGACCCGCATCAGCGATGCCCTTCCGGATATCGCCAGCCTGTTCGAGGCCGGCCTGAACTCGCCCTCGCGGGTCCGGGAGCTGATCGACCACGCGCAGGAACTGGCCACCCTGCGCAACCTGCGCGAGCTGCAGGATGCCGATCAGGCACGCCGCCGCGCCGACGAATTCGAGGCGCGGGCCAAGCGCCTGGCCGACCAGGCCCACCGCGACGCCCTGACCGGCGTGCTCAACCGCCGCCAGCTGGAGGCGGTGCTGGAACAGGAGTTCCTGCGCGCCGGGCGCCAGGGCTGGCCGCTGTCGGTGGCCTTCATCGACCTGGACGACTTCAAGAAAATCAATGATGCCCACGGCCACCTGACCGGCGACGAGGTGCTGCGCGCCTTTGCCGGCAAGCTGCAGGGCCAGCTGCGCAACAGCGACACCGTGGCCCGCTTCGGTGGCGAGGAATTCGTCGCGCTGCTGCCCAACACCAGTGAATCGGTGGCGCTGGACGTGATCCGGCGTGTGCTGGCCAACATCGTCGCCACGCCGATGGCCGAGCTGGAGGGAGGCCCGCTGTTCGTCACCTTCTCCGCCGGCGTGGCCACCCAGGGCGGCTACGAACGCTTTGCCGACGTGCAGGACCTGCTGCGCGCAGCCGACGATGTGCTGTACCGCTCGAAGAACCTGGGCCGCAACCGGGTGATCGCCCGCTCCCCCGGCGCCCTCGGCCACGACGAGCTTTCAGCCACCGCCGGCGCCGAGCTGGGCTGAACGGGACGCCCCGCGTGAGCGGGGCGGACGGCAGGATTTCGCGCCGCAGTGCACAAAACACTTTGGCCCAACGCGGCATGCGCGTAGAATCGCCCGCGATTTCCACGCACCCGAGGTCCCCATGTCCAAGCTCGCCTATCGCCGCATCCTTCTGAAACTGTCCGGGGAGGCGCTGATGGGAGATGAGGACTACGGCATCGACCCGAAGATCATCAATCGCCTGGCCCGTGAGGTCATCGAAGCCCAGCAGGCCGGTGCCGAAGTGGCGCTGGTGATCGGCGGCGGCAACATCTTCCGCGGCGCCGGCCTGGCCGCTGGCGGCATGGACCGGGTCACCGGCGACCAGATGGGCATGCTGGCCACGGTCATCAATGCCCTGGCCATGCAGGACGCTCTGGAAAAGCTGGGCGCCAAGGCCCGCGTGATGAGCGCGATCAAGATCAACGACGTGTGCGAGGACTACATCCGCCGCCGCGCCATCCGCCACCTGGAAAAGGGCCGCCTGGTGATTTTCGCCGCCGGCGTCGGCAGCCCGTTCTTCACCACCGACTCCGGCGCCGCGCTGCGTGCGATCGAGATCGGTGCCGACCTGCTGCTGAAGGCCACCAAGGTCGATGGCGTGTACGACAAGGACCCGAACAAGCACAGCGACGCGGTCCGTTTCGACAGCCTGAGCTACGACGAAGTGATCCGCCGCGGCCTGGAAGTGATGGATACCGCGGCCTTCGCACTGGCCCGCGACAGCGACCTGCCGATGCGCGTGTTCGACATGGGCCAGCCGGGCGAGCTGCTGAAGATCCTCAGCGGCGCGAACATCGGCACCCTGGTCCAGGGCCGCGACCCGGCCTGAGCCTGAGCGCCAGGCGAGCTCCGGGTCGATTCTGGCCCGGCAGCGTCCCGTATTCGCCTATAATCGCCCGATTCCAGTTACACCCAGGACCGGGCGATGCTCAACGACATCAAGAACAACGCGCAGACGCGCATGGCCAAGAGCATCGACGCTCTGAAGCACACCCTCACCTCGATCCGCACCGGCCGCGCCACCCCGGCCCTGCTGGACCGCGTCACGGTCAGCGCCTATGGCAACGCCAGCACCCCGCTGAACCAGGTCGCATCGATCTCCAACGCCGACGCCCACTCGCTGCTGGTCACGCCGTTCGACAAGAGCATGATCAAGGAGATCGAAAAGGGTCTCTACAACGCCGAGTTCACCCCGAACACCCTGGGCACCGCGATCCGCATCAACATGCCGCCGCCGACCGAAGAGCGCCGCAAGGAGCTGGCCAAGCAGGTGCAGAAGGAAGGCGAAGGCGCCAAGATCGCGATCCGCAACATCCGTCAGGACGCGAACAAGGAAATCGCCAAGCTGGTCAAGGACAAGGCGATCAGCGAAGACGAGAAGAAGCGCGGTGAGGACGACATCCAGAAGTTGACCGACACCAACATCAAGGACGTCGACAAGGTCGTTGCCGACAAGGAAAAAGAACTGCTGTCGGTCTGAAGTCGATGCCTTCAGTCCCGCCTCCGTTGCCGGCCGCCCTGCCCCGCCACATTGCCATCATCATGGATGGCAATGGGCGCTGGGCACAGCAGCGCCGTCGTCCGCGCGTGATCGGCCACCGCGCCGGCGCGCGTGCGGTCAACCGCACCATCGAGCGCTGCCTTGAGCTGGGCATTCCGGCGCTGACCCTGTTCGCGTTTTCCAGCGAGAACTGGGGCCGGCCGCAGGAAGAAGTCGATGCGTTGATGAAGCTGTTCCTCGGCGCGCTCGACCGCGAAGTGGACGAGCTGCATCGGCGTGGCGTGCGCGTGCGCTTCATCGGCGAGCGCGAACGCTTCGGTGCCGGGCTGGTCAGCCGCATGCAGCTGGCCGAGCAGCGCACCGCAGACAACATCACCCTGACCCTGTCGATCGCCGCCAGCTACGGTGGCCGCCAGGACATCGCCCGTGCCGCGCGCGCGCTGGCCGCTGAAGTCGCCGCCGGCCGCCTGCTGCCCGAACAGATCGACGAATCGCTGCTGGGCAGCCAGGTCGCCCTGGCCGACCTGCCGCCACCGGACCTGTTCATCCGCACCGGTGGCGACACCCGCATCAGCAACTTCCTGCTGTGGCAGCTGGCGTACACCGAGCTGTGGTTCACCGAGGCACTGTGGCCAGACTTTGATCCCGCCCTGCTGCAGCAGGCGCTGGACGCCTACGGCAGCCGTGAGCGTCGTTTCGGCCTGACCAGCGCCCAGATCGCCGCACTGGCCACCGAGACTTCCAGCCCATGACCAAGACCCGAGTCCTTGCCGCGCTGATCATGGCGCCGGTCGCCATTGCCGCGATCCTGCTGCTGCCGACCCAATGGCTGGCAGCGGCGGCCGCTGCGGTGCTGCTGATCGGCCTGTGGGAGTGGCTGAAGCTGGCCGGCATCGAAGACACCCTGGCGCGCACCGTGCTGCTGGTACTGAACCTGCTGCTGATGGTGCTGCTGGTGTGGGCCGATGGCAGCACGCTGGTGCTGTTCCAGATCACCACATTGGCCGGTGTTGCCTGGTGGCTGGCGGCGCTGGTCTGGCTGCGCTTCTTCAATTTCGGCGCGCAACCGTCGGCACCCTCGCGCATCGTGAAGATGCTGGCCGGTACGCTGGCCATCGTTCCGGCCTGGGCCGCGCTGGTGCTGATCCATGCCGGCGGCGATCCGCCGGGCAAGCAGGGCCACCTGTGGCTGCTGGCTGCGCTGGCACTGGTCTGGGCGGCCGATTCGGGCGCCTATTTCGCCGGCCGTCACTTCGGCAAGCACAAGCTGGCCCCGCGCATCAGCCCCAACAAGACCTGGGAAGGCCTGTTCGGCGGCCTGCTGGCCGGTGTCGCCGTGGCCGTCGGCCTGGGCTGGCTGGCCGGCATCGATACCGCACACCTGCCGGGCCTGCTGATCACTTCGGTGGTGGCCGTGTTCGCCTCGGTGCTGGGTGATCTGTTCGAAAGCCTGATCAAGCGCCACGCGGGCGCCAAGGACTCGGGCCACCTGATTCCGGGCCATGGTGGCGTACTCGACCGTGTCGACGGCGTTCTGGCTGCAGTGCCGGTGTTCGCACTCGGCAAGGAAATCTTCGGGTTCTGACCATGAATGCTGTCGCAGACCTGCGCCGGGTCGCCGTATTCGGCGCCACCGGCTCGATCGGTGCCTCCACGCTGGATGTGATCGCCCGCCACCCGCAGCGCTACCAGGCCACCGTGCTGGCCGCCGGTCGTCAGGTGCAGGCGTTGCTGGCACTGTGCCGCCAGCACCGGCCCGCGCACGCGGTGATCGCCGACGAATCGCTGTTCGCTGAGCTGCGCGATGGCCTGCGCGATGCTGGACTGGCCACCGAGGCGCATGCCGGCCATGCCGCGCTGGACCAGCTGGCCGCCAGCGATGCCTGCGACACCGTGGTCGCCGCCATCGTCGGTGCGGCCGGGCTGTCTTCCACCCTGGCCGCCGCCGCCGCGGGCAAGCGCATCCTGCTGGCCAACAAGGAATCGCTGGTGCTGGCCGGTGAGCTGCTGACCCGCACCGCTGAACGCGCCGGCGCCGAGATCATCCCGATCGACAGCGAACACAGCGCGATCTTCCAGTGCCTGCGCTCGCGCGATGCCAGCGTCGATGGTGCCGGCGTGCGCCGCATCCTGCTGACTGCCTCCGGCGGCCCGTTCCGTGGCCGCAGCCGCGCCGAACTGGCCCAGGTCACCCCGGCCCAGGCCGTTGCCCACCCGAAGTGGTCGATGGGGCCGAAGATCTCGGTCGATTCGGCGACGTTGATGAACAAGGGCCTGGAAGTGATCGAGGCCCACCACCTGTTCGGCATCCCCGGTGAGCGCATCGAAGTGCTGGTGCACCCGCAGAGCCTGGTCCACTCGCTGGTCGAGTTCGTGGACGGCTCGACTCTGGCGCAGATGGGCCTGCCGGACATGCGCACCACACTGGCCGTTGGCCTGGGCTGGCCACAACGCATCGAATCGGGCGTATCCGGGCTGGATCTGCTGGCCCAGGGCCGGCTCGATTTCGAGGCCCCGGACACCGACGCCTTCCCCTGCCTGGCCCTGGCCTGGCAGGCGATGCAGGCCGGCGGCACCGCCCCGGCGGTGCTGAACGCTGCCAATGAAGAGGCGGTTTCAGCGTTTCTTCAGGGCCGGATCGGTTTCCTGACCATCCCGGAGCTGGTTGCTAACGCTCTTTCAACACTGCCGACCCAGCCAGCCGATACACTGGAGGTCCTGTTGTCCGCCGACCAGCGGGCACGCCAGCTGACCCTGAACGCCATCGACGCCGCCTGAACGACCGCCTCGCCCAGCATGACGACGCCGCCCCTGCCCGCCACTGTGAGCCTGCATGACTGACTTCATCGGATCGGTCTGGTGGATGATTGTCAGCCTCGGGCTGCTGGTCACGTTCCACGAGTTCGGGCATTACTGGGTCGGGCGCCTGTGCGGGGTCAAGATCCTGCGCTTCTCGGTCGGCTTCGGCCGGCCGCTGTGGTCGCGCCGGGACAGGCACGGCACCGAGTTCGCCATCGCCGCCATCCCGCTGGGTGGCTATGTGAAGTTCCTGGACGAGCGCGAGGTCGAAGTGCACCCGCACGAGCGCGGCCAGGCCTTCAACCACAAGACCGTCTGGCAGCGCATCGCCATCGTCGCCGCCGGACCGATCGCCAACCTGCTGCTGTGCATCCTGCTGCTGTGGGCGATGTTCGTGATCGGCAAGCAGGATTATTCGCCGACCATCGGCCGTGTCAGCGGCATCGCCGCCAGCGCCGGCCTGACCAGCGGCGACCGCGTGCTGCGCGTGGACGAGCGCCCGGTGGTCACCCTCGGCGAGGCCAGCATGGCGCTGACCGCCGCCGCGATGGACCGCCGCGACGTGAAGCTGGAAGTGCTGGACCCGGCCGACCAGGTGCGCGTGCGCAGCCTGCCGCTGTCGCAGCTGCCCCCCGGCTTCGATGAACGGCGCGTGCCGATCCTGGCTGGCCTGTACTGGCAGTCGTGGCTGCAACCGGCGCTGGTCGAGTCGCTCACCGCGGACTCCGTGGTGGCCGGGCAGCTGCAGCCGGGCGATCTGATCGTAGCGATCGACGGCCAGCGCATCGACGGCGCCGACCAGGTCATCGGCGAGATCCAGACGCTGGGCCGCGCCGGCGGCCCGGGCATGATCGAGGTCCTGCGGGGCGGCGAGCGCCTGGCGCTGGAAGTCACCCCGCGCCAGGGCAAGGATTCAAAGGGCGAGCCGATCTGGCAGATCGGCGTGCAGTTCCCGACCTCGTTCAGCCCTCCCTACGACACCCTGCTGCGCTATGGCCCGCTCGACGCGGTCACCGTGGCCGTGCGCGAAACCGGCCGCCTGGCGGCCGATTCGCTGGGCATGATGGGCCGCATCGTCACCGGCAAAGCCTCGCTGCAGAACGTTTCCGGGCCCGTCACCATCGCCCGGGTAGCCAACATCTCGGCCAAACGCGGCCTGGACTGGTTCCTGCAGTTCCTTGCCCTGCTGTCACTCAGCCTGTGCATCATCAACCTGTTGCCGATCCCGATCTTGGACGGCGGCCACCTGCTGTATTACCTTATCGAGTTGGTCAAGGGCAGCCCGCTGAGCGAGCGTGCCATCGCCGCCGGCCAGTACATCGGCCTGGCGTTGCTGGCCGGGCTGATGGGGTTGGCGTTCTACAACGACATCCTCGGCCTGGTCCCGCGATGAACTTTTCCACGTTGTTGCCGTCTACAGCGTCGGCATCCCGCACCAATGAAATCGACCTTCCTACCGGACGTGACATGACGCGACTCCCCAATCGCCGCCTGCTGGCCCTCGCCCTCGCCGCCGTCACCGGCGCTCCCGCCCTGGCCCAGGCAGCCGAGCCCTTCACTGTCAGCGACATCCGCGTGGATGGCCTGCAGCGCATCAGCTCGGGCACGGTATTCACCTACCTGCCGGTGGAGCGTGGCGAGACGGTCACCGACAACAAGGTCGGCGAGACCATCCGCGCCCTGTACAAGACCGGCTTCTTCGAAGACGTGCAGCTGGACCGCCAGGGCAGCATCCTGGTGGTGACCGTCAAGGAACGCCCGGCGATCAACAAGCTGACCGTGACCGGCAACAAGGACATCAAGTCCGAGCAGCTGCTCAAGGGCCTGTCCGACATCGGCCTGACCGAGGGCGGCACCTTCGATCGCCTGAGCCTGGACCGCGTGACCCAGGAACTGCGCCGCCAGTACAACGACCGCGGCAAGTACAACGTCGAGATCACCCCGACGGTGAGCCCGCTGGACCGCAACCGCGTGGACATCGCGATCGCCATCAAGGAAGGCAAGGCGGCCAAGATCCGTCACGTCAACCTGGTCGGCACCGAGAAGTTCGAGAGCAAGGACATCCTGGAGACCTGGGAGTCCAAGGAGCACAACTGGGCATCGTGGTACCGCCGTGACGACCAGTACTCCAAGGAAAAGCTGTCCGGCGACCTGGAAAAGCTCAATTCCTGGTACCTCGACCGCGGCTATGTCGACTTCAGCATTGATTCGACCCAGGTGTCGATCAGCCCCGACAAGCGCGACATGTTCCTCACCGCCGGCGTGACCGAAGGTGCGCAGTACAAGATCTCCGAGATCAAGGTCAGCGGCGACACGATCCTTCCGCAGGAGGACGTCGAGCGCATGGTGATCCAGAAGTCCGGCGACACGTTCTCGCGTGCGCTGCTGGAATTCAGCTCGGACACCATCACCAACTCGCTGTCCAACATCGGCTACGCGTTCGCCAAGGTGAACCCGATCCCGACCACCAACCGCCCCGACCAGACCGTGGCGATCAACATGCAGGTCGTGCCCGGCCCGCGCGTGTCGGTGCGTCGCATCCTGTTCCGTGGCAACACGCGTACGTCCGACGAAGTGATGCGTCGCGAAATGCGCCAGTTCGAGAACAGCTGGTACTCGCAGGCCGCGATCGACCGCTCCAAGATCCGCCTGCAGCGCCTGGGCTACTTCGAGTCGGTGGACGTTGAAACCCCGGCCGTGAGCGGCAGCAACGACCAGGTCGACGTCGTCTACAACGTCAAGGAAACCACGTCCGGCAGCTTCGTGTTCGGCCTGGGCTACTCGCAGTCCTACGGCATGACCACCTCGGTGCAGCTGTCGCAGAACAACTTCCTCGGCGGCGGCAACCGCGTGTCGGTCGAAGCCTCGCGCAGCAGCTACCTGCAGCGCTACGGCTTCAGCTACACCAACCCGTACTTCACCGATGACGGCGTGTCGCTGGGCTACAACCTGTCCTGGCGCGAACTGGACTACTCCGACTTCAACACCGCGCAGTACAACAGCACCAATGGTTCGGCGCAGGTGGTGTTCGGCGTGCCGATCACCGAGACCGATACCGTCTCGCTGATGTTCGGCATCGACAGCAACCAGATCACCACCTACCAGGGCTCGACCCCGCAGTCGATCATCGACTACATCAACGCCGTCGGTAGGCGCACGTTCCATGCCTGGCGCACCGAGCTGGGCTGGGCGCGTGACTCGCGCAACGACTACTTCATGCCGACCCGCGGTACCTACCAGCGCATCGGCCTGGAAACCACGCTGCCGGGTTCGACCATCGAGTACTACAAGCTGAACTACCAGATCAGCAAGTACTGGCCGATCATGCCGTCGCTGGTGATCAACACCCGTGCCGAAGTGGGCTACGGCGATGCCTATGGCAACGACTACACCCGCACGCTGACCAACCCGGACGGCACCACCCGTACGGTGACCGCCAGCGGCCTGCCGTTCTTCGAGAACTTCTACGCCGGCGGTACCAACTCGGTGCGCGGCTTCGAAGACAACACCCTCGGCCCGCGCGAAGTCACCAACGGCTACCCGGAAGGCCAGCCGCTGGGTGGTTCGCTGAAGACCGTCGGTTCGGTCGAAGCCTACTTCCCGCGCCTGTTCGACAGCCCGTCGGCACGCGTGTCCGCCTTCGTCGACTTCGGTAACGTCTACAACGGCACCAAGAACTTCAAGGCCAACGAACTGCGCGTGTCCACCGGTGTGGCCCTGCTGTGGCGCGCCCCGGTCGGCCCGATCTCGATCAGCTACGCCTTCCCGCTGAAGAAGGAAGACGATGACAAGATCGAACGTCTGCAATTCACGTTCGGTGGCCAGTTCTGAGGAACGTCGTTCCTCAGAACTGATCCACCTCCGGTGAATTGCCCGCGCATTTCACCTATCCCCCGCGCCGCTGGCGCGCCCCCCTTAACAGAAGGGGGGCTCTCCACCAGACGGGATGCGAAGCGCCGGGCTCTGCCCGGCGTTTTCGTTTGGCCTGGATGCCGGAAGCGCCCGCTCTGCTTTTGATCTTTTCTGTTTTTCCGTGGCTGGCACTCGCGCCACGCCCTCGGAGGTCGGACGGGGTGGGGCTGCGGGGGTGTGAGCCGCATGGATGCGGCGACCAAGGCTACATGGACGTACTTGCGCCGCCCCCCGCAGCCCCGCCCCGTCCGACCCAGCCCATGACACTGGCTCTGCCGGCCGCGAGGGGCCCTGCCGTTGGCTGCATGACCGCCCCGCATGACCGCAATGCCGTCACACGTTAAACTCCCGCCGTGAATACTCCCACCTACACCGCCCAGCAACTCGCCGAGCAGTTCGGCCTGCAGGTCCATGGCGACCCCGCCACCGCCATCCATGGCGTGGCCACCCTCGCCCATGCCGGTCCTGGCCAGCTGACCTTCCTCGCCAACCCGCGCTACCGCGCCCAGCTGGCCGACAGCCAGGCCTCGCTGGTGGTCCTGCGTGCCGACGACGCCGAGGCCGCCCCCGGCGCCGCGCTCGTGGCCAAGGACCCGTACACCACCTTCGCCAAGATCGCCGCGCTGTTCGACATCGCGCCGACGCGCCCGCCGGGCATCCACCCCAGCGCCGTCATCGATCCCAGCGCGCAGGTCGCCGCCAGCGCGCATATCGGCCCGTTCGTCTCCGTCGGCGCCCGCAGCGTGGTCGGCGAAAACTGCATCATCGGCACCGGCAGCGTGATCGGCGAAGACTGCAGCCTGGACAACGGCTGCGAGCTGATCGCGCGGGTCACCCTGGTCACCCGGGTCAAGCTCGGCAAGCGGGTTCGTGTGCACCCCGGTGCCGTGCTCGGCGCCGATGGCTTCGGCCTGGCCATGGACGCCGGCAAATGGATCAAGGTGCCGCAGCTCGGCGGCGTGCGCATCGGCGATGACTGCGAGATCGGCGCCAACACCTGCGTCGACCGCGGTGCGCTGGAAGACACCGTGCTGGACGAAGACGTGCGCCTGGACAACCTGGTGCAGATCGCGCACAACGTGCAGATCGGTGCGCACTCGGCCATCGCCGGCTGCACCGGCATCGCCGGCAGCGCCAGGATCGGCCGTTACTGCCTGCTCGGCGGCCACGTTGGCGTGGTCGGCCACCTCGAGATCTGCGACAAGGTCGTGATCACCGGCAAGTCGGTGGTCCGCAATTCCATCCATGAGCCCGGCGAGTACTCGTCCGGCACCCCGTTGACCGACAACCGCACGTGGCGCAAGAACGCCGCGCGCTTCAAGCAGCTGGACGCATTGGCTCGCCGCGTCCTGGCTGCTGGCAAGGAGAAAGAATGAACGACACGCTGCAGCTTCCGATCGACGTCTGCCAGATCCAGGAACTGCTCCCGCACCGCTACCCGTTCCTGCTGGTGGACCGGGTGCTTGAGCTCGACATCGACGCCAAGCGCATCCTTGCGCAGAAGAACGTCAGCATCAACGAGCCGTTCTTCCAGGGCCACTTCCCGGGCCGCCCGATCATGCCCGGCGTACTGATCATCGAAGCGCTGGCGCAGGCCGGTGGCGTGATGACCCAGCTCACGCTCGGCCGTGACTCGCAGTCCAAGCTGTTCTACATGGTCAAGGTGGAAAACGCCCGCTTCAACAAGCAGGTCGTTCCCGGCGACGTGCTGATGCTGGATGTGCAGATGAAGCGCCTGATCCGCAACATGGGCTGGTACTACGGCGAAGCCAAGGTCAACGGTGAAGTCGTTGCCTCGGCCGAAGTCATGTGCGCCGGCGCCAAGGGCTGATCCACTGGAGGCAGGAATGACTGACAACGCACCGCGGATCCACCCGACCGCCGTCATCGACCCGGCCGCGCGCCTGGCCGATGACGTCCAGGTGGGCGCGTTCACCCTGATCGGGGCCGATGTGGAAATCGGTGCCGGCACGGTGATCGGCCCCCACTGCAGCATCCACGGCCCGACGAAGATCGGCCGCGACAACCGCTTCATCGGCCACGCAGCCGTCGGTGGCGAACCGCAGGACAAGAAGTATGCAGGGGAGCGCACCGAGCTGGTGATCGGCGACCGCAATGTGTTCCGCGAGTTCGTCACGCTGAACCGTGGCACCGGCGGCGGCGGCGGCATCACCACCATCGGCGACGACAACTGGATGCTGGCCTACACGCACGTGGCGCATGACTGCCATGTCGGCAACTTCTGCGTGTTCTCCAACAACACCACCCTGGCCGGCCACGTGACCGTGGGTGACTACGTGATCATCAGCGGCTTCGCCGGGGCCCACCAGTTCTGCCGGATCGGCGCGCATGCCTTCCTCGGCATGGGCGCGCTGACCAATGGCGATGTTCCGCCGTTCACCATGGTCGGCACCGATTCGTTGGGCCGCCCGCGCGGCATCAACAGCGAAGGCCTGAAGCGCCGCGGCTTCGACGCCGAGCGCATTTCCGCCATCAAGCGTGCCTACCGCACGCTGTACGTGGCGGGCCTGCCACTGGCCGAAGCCAAGGTGCAGCTGACCGAACAGGCGCGCGACAGCGATGACGTGAAGGCCATGCTGGACTTCATCGAGCACGCCGAGAGGCCCTTGCTGCGATGAGCAGCACGACCGGCCAGGCGCCGGCCGGCGCCGCCGTGATTCCGCTGGCCTCGATGGCCGGCAGCGTCCCCGCGCAGCGGGTGCTCAGCGAGCGCCCGTTGCGGATCGCGCTGGTGGCCGGTGAGGCCTCCGGTGATCTGCTGGGTGCGGGACTGGTGCGCGAACTGAAGGCACGCTTTCCGAATGCCGAGTTCGCCGGCATCGGTGGCGATGCCATGCGCAGCGCCGGCTGCCTGACCTGGCACGATGCCAGCGAGCTGGCGGTGATGGGCCTGACCGAAGTACTGCGCCATCTGCCACGCCTGCTCAAACTGCGTTCCGCGTTCCGCCAGCGTGCGCTGGAATGGCAGCCGGACGTGTTCATCGGCATCGACGCGCCCGACTTCAACCTGGGCATCGAACGCTGGCTGAAGCAGCGCGGCGTGCGCACCGTGCATTACGTGAGCCCCTCGGTCTGGGCCTGGCGCGAGAAGCGCGCCGAGAAGATCGGCAGCAGCGCCGACCTGGTGCTGTGCCTGTTCCCGATGGAACCGCCCATCTATGCCAAGCACGGCATCGACGCGCGTTTCGTTGGCCATCCGATGGCCGATGACATCCCCCTGCAGGGCAACCGCGAGGAAGCGCGCGCCGCGCTTGGCCTGCCGACGTCGGCCAAGGTGCTGGCGGTGTTGCCAGGCAGCCGCCTGGGCGAAATCTCGCGCCTCGGTGAACCCTTCTTCGAAGCCGCCTGGCAGGTCTCCGAGCGCATCCCCGGCCTGCACGTGGTGGTGCCTGCCGCCAACCCCGCATGCAAGCGGCTGATCGAGGAGCAGCTGTCGCGCTCGGCGCTGCCGGTCGCGTACTCGCATGTGCTCGACGGCCAGGCGCGCAACGCCATGATCGCGGCCGACGTGGTGGTGCTGGCGTCCGGTACCGCGACCCTGGAGGCGATGCTGGTGAAGCGGCCGATGGTGGTCGGCTACCGTGTCAACGAGCTGACCTACCGTCTGGTCAAGGCATTCGGCCTGATCAAGGTCGACCGCTTCGCCCTGCCCAACATCCTGGCCGGCCAGGACCTGGCACCGGAGCTGATGCAGCATGACTGCACGCCGGACAAGCTGGCTGCGGCCATCCAGCAATGGTTCGACCACCCGCAGCGGGTGACCGACCTGCAGGACACCTATGCCCGCCTGCATGAGCGCCTGCGCCGCAATGCGTCGGCACGTGCCGCCGACGCCGTCGGCGAGCTGCTGATGCGCGACCAGGCCCAGGCATGAGCCGCCGCCATGCCGCAGCGGCCAGCCTGACCCTGTTCGATGGCGCGGCGGTGGTCGAGCCGGAGCGCCTGGTCGCCGGCGTCGACGAAGCCGGTCGTGGCCCGCTGGCCGGGCCGGTCGCGGTGGCGGCCGTGGTGTTCGACCCGGCACGGCCGCGCATCAACGGCCTGGACGATTCCAAGCAGCTGACCGCGGCGCGCCGCGAGCAGCTGCATGACCGCATCATCGAGCGCGCCCTGGCCTGGCATGTGGTGCTGGTGGACGTGGACACCATCGACCGTCTGAACATCTACCAGGCCACCCTGCAGGGCATGCGCGACGTGGTCGCAGCGGTCGCCCACGTGGCCGGCTTCGCGCGCATCGATGGCAACGTGGTGCCCAAGGGGCTGGTACTGCCGGCGCAGGCGCTGGTCGGCGGCGATGGCATCGACCGCGCGATCATGGCCGCCTCGATCCTGGCCAAGGTCTCGCGCGACCGCTACATGCAGGAGGTGCATGCCCGCCATCCGCAGTACGGCTTCGAGCAGCACAAGGGCTACGGCACCCCGGCCCACCTGGCCGCCCTGCGCGAGCACGGCCCCTGCGTGGAGCACCGGCGCAGCTTCGCCCCGGTGCGCGAGTGCCTGGAAACAGCGCCAGCCCCCGCGATCACAGCCATCGCTTGAACAACGGCTGCCGGGTATCGTCCGGCGCTTTCACGGCAATGTGAACGCCTCCGCTGGCGCCGGGCCATGCCCGGCGACATTCGCGCAATCGGCGCACCGTCAAGTCCTTGTCGCTTCCCCCTGCCCTCGCTACCCTGACCGGGCACTCCAGCGCATCCCGACCCCGGCGACGATCTTCCGTCAGCACCCGGGGCCCGCGCGCTCCAACCTGGTCCGGCATGTCCAACTCCCGCTTCGTACATCTCCACGTCCACACCGAGTTCTCGCTGGCGGACTCGACCATCCGCGTGCCGGCCAAGCCCGACCAGGCGGACCCGAAGAAGGCCAAGCAGGCCAACCTGCTGTCGCGCTCGGTCGAGCTCGGCCTGCCCGCGCTGGCGGTGACCGACCTCAACAACCTGTTCGCCCTGGTCAAGTTCTACAAGGCCGCCGAAGGCGTGGGCATCAAGCCGATCGCCGGCGCCGATGTACTGATCGCCGAGGAAGGCCAGGACCCGTGGCGGATGACCCTGCTGTGCCGCGACCGTGAGGGCTACCTGAGCCTGTCGCGGCTGCTGACCCGCGCCTGGATGGAAGGCCATCGCCCGGAAGGCGGCGTGGCAATCCACCCGGACTGGCTGAAGGCCGGCAACGCCAACCTGTTCGCACTCGCTGGCCGGCAGAGCCTGGCCGGGCGCCTGGCGTTGGACGGCAAGCATGAACTGGCCGAGCAGCAGCTGGCCGACTGGCAACGCGTGTTCGGCGACGGTCTGCACCTGGAGCTGACCCGCACCGGCCGCGAGGGCGAAGAAACCTTCAACCAGTTCGCGCTGATGGCCGCCGGCCAGCGTGGCCTGCCGGTGGTGGCCAGCAACGACGTGCGCTTCCTGTCGCCGACGGATTTCAGCGCGCACGAAGCGCGCGTATGCATTTCCACCGGCCGCGTGCTGGACGACCCCAAGCGCCCGCGCGAATACAGCGACCAGCAGTACCTGAAGTCGGCCGAGGAGATGTGCGCGCTGTTCGCCGACATCCCCGATGCGATCGACAACACGCTGGCGCTGGCCGAGCGCTGCAACATCGAGATGCGGCTGGGCACCTACTTCCTGCCCAACTACCCGGTGCCGGACGACGAGACCCTGGACACCTGGATCCAGAAGATGTCGCGCGATGGCCTGGAAGAGCGCCTGGAGAAGAATCCACTGGCGCCGGGCAAGACCCGCGAAGAGTATTTCGAGCGCCTGGAGTTCGAGCTCAACACCATCATCAAGATGGGCTTCCCGGGCTACTTCCTGATCGTGGCCGACTTCATCCAGTGGGGCAAGAACCAGGGCATTCCGATCGGCCCGGGCCGTGGTTCGGGTGCCGGTTCGCTGGTGGCGTGGGCGCTGAAGATCACCGATCTGGACCCGCTGCCGTACAACCTGCTGTTCGAGCGATTCCTCAATCCCGAACGCGTGTCGATGCCCGACTTCGACATCGACTTCTGCATGGACCGCCGCGACGAGGTGATCGACTACGTCGCGCGCAAGTACGGGCGCGAGCGCGTCAGCCAGATCATCACCTACGGCACCATGGCCGCCAAGGCGGTGGTGCGCGACTCCGGCCGCGTGCTCGGTTTCCCGTACGGCCTGGTCGACGGTGTCTCCAAGCTGATCCCGAACATCCTCGGCATCCACCTGAAGGATGCGCTGGGCAAGGGCAAGGAAGGCCCGGGCTCGGAAATGGCCTCGGCCGAACTGATCCAGCGCTACGAGACCGAGGACGATGTCCGCGACCTGATCGATCTGGCGCTGCAGCTGGAAGACCTGACCCGCAACGCCGGCAAGCACGCCGGTGGCGTGGTGATCGGGCCGGAGCCGCTTAGCGAGTTCTGCCCGCTGTACGCCGAACACGACGAGAACGGCCTCGGCAAGAACCCGGTCACCCAGTTCGACAAGAACGACGTGGAAGAAGTGGGCCTGGTGAAGTTCGACTTCCTCGGCCTGCGCACGCTGACCATCATCGACTGGGCGGTGAAGGCGATCAACAAGCGCCATGAGCGCGCCGGCATTCCGCCGGTGGACATCGCCGCGATCCCGCTGGACGACACGCCCACCTACAAGGACATCTTCGCCAACGGCAATACCGGCGCGGTGTTTCAGTTCGAATCCTCGGGCATGCGCCGCCTGCTGAAGGACGCGCGCCCCGACCGTTTCGAAGACCTGATCGCGCTGGTGTCGCTGTACCGCCCCGGCCCGATGGACCTGATTCCGTCCTTCAACGCGCGTAAGCACGGCCAGGAAGAAATCATCTATCCCGATCCGCGCACCGAAGCGATCCTGAAGGACACCTACGGCATCATGGTGTACCAGGAGCAGGTGATGCAGATGGCGCAGATCGTCGGCGGCTACTCGCTGGGCGGCGCCGACCTGCTGCGCCGCGCGATGGGCAAGAAGGTGCCGGCCGAAATGGCCAAGCACCGCGAGATCTTCCGCGAAGGTGCGGCCAAGGACGGTGTGGACGAAGCCAAGGCCGATGCGATCTTCGACCTGATGGAGAAGTTCGCCGGTTACGGCTTCAACAAGTCGCACGCCGCTGCCTATGCACTGGTCAGCTACCAGACCGCGTGGCTGAAGCGCCACTACCCGGCTGAGTTCATGGCGGCCACGCTGTCCTCGGACCTGGACAATACCGAGAAGGTGGTCGGCTTCCTGGACGAAGTGCGCAACCTCGGCCTGACCGTGCTGCCGCCGAAGGTGAACCACTCGGCCTTCATGTTCGAAGCCGTCACCCCGGACACCATCCAGTACGGTCTGGGCGCGATCAAGGGCGTCGGCCAGGGTGCCTGCGAAGCGGTGGTGGACGAGCGCCTGAAGGGTGGCGACTACAAGGACCTGCTCGACTTCTGCACCCGCGTCGGATCGGCCAAGCTCAACCGGCGCACGCTGGAAGCGATGATCAACTGCGGCGCACTGGATGAGCTCGGGCATAACCGCGCCTCGCTGATGCTGCAGCTGCCGGAAGTGATCAAGGCCACCGACCAGATGGCGCGCGAACGTGCGTCCGGGCAGAACTCGCTGTTCGGCGGCCCCGACCCGAGCGCGACCACGATCCAGCTGGACCTGCCCGAAGCCGAGGAATGGCCGCTGCTGCAGCGCCTGAACGGCGAGCGCGACACGCTGGGCTTCTACCTCAGCGGCCACCCGTTCGATCCCTGGCGCGACGATGTGCGCGACCTGGTCGGCAACGACCTGGGCTCGGTGGAGAAGATCTGGAGCGCCAACAGCGGTGGCGGTGGCGGCGGCGGCGAGAAGCGCTGGCGCCCGGAAGTACAGACCGTGCTGGCCGGCCAGG
This sequence comes from Stenotrophomonas sp. 86428_Sma, assembly GCF_056481585.1. Lineage (NCBI taxonomy): Bacteria > Pseudomonadati > Pseudomonadota > Gammaproteobacteria > Lysobacterales > Lysobacteraceae > Stenotrophomonas > Stenotrophomonas sp. 86428_Sma. The sequence continues at coordinate 1,547,495 of NZ_CM151156.1, read as the reverse complement.
TGGTCGGCGTGCGCCGCAAGGGCGAGAGCCAGATCTTCATCCAGCTCGAGGATGGCCGCGGCCGCGTCGAGTGCAGCGCATTCTCCGACGCGATGGCCGAGTTCGGCCACCTGATGACCAAGGACCGCATCCTGGTGGTCAAAGGTGGCCTGCGCGAGGACGAGTTCAACGGCGGCTTCGCGCTGCGCATCCGCCAGTGCTGGGACTTCGACGAAGTCTGCGCCAACTACGCCACCCGGCTCTCGCTGCGCCTGGACCTGCGCCAGCAGCGCCCGGTCTGGGAGCGCATCGACGCCCTGCTCGACCGCCATCGCCCCGGCCGCACGCCGCTGCGCCTGGACCTGCTGCTGAAGGGGCCGCACGGCGGCGTCGCCGGCATGCTCGATGTGTCCGGGCAGAGCGCGGTACGCATCGATTCCAAGCTGATGGAGGCGCTGCGCGCCGACCCGGCCGTGCGCACCCTGAAGGTGCGCTACAGCCCGCCGTGGGCCAGCTGAAGCTGGCTCCCTGGTTTTGCTGAACCCCCTGCTTTCCCGTTCCATGTATCAAGGACGATTGCCGATGAAGACCCTGCTGTTCCCGTTCGCCGCCGCGCTGGCCCTGGCCGCCTGTTCGCCCTCGAAGGTCGAGTTCCAGATCGACAACCCGACCGACACGCCGCTGGCACTGAGCATCGATGGCAAGGACCTGCCGGTGGCCGCACAGGGCTCGCGCCCGATTTCGCTGGCCGTCGGCGAACATCGCCTGCACACCGAAAAGCTCGGCGACGTGCGCTTCATCGTCTACGTCGACGGTCGTGGTGGCCTGATCAACCCGACCCTGAGCGAGTACGTGATCGCCCGCGAGATCTACGTCACCGACGAGAGCAAGCTGAAGAACTTCGGCACCGGCAAGGCCGGCATCGAGCTGGGCGGCGTCGACTTCGAAGGCCCGTTCGAGAAGCGCCACGACCTGTTCATCGACAAGACCTGGACCTACGGCGTGCGCGAACCGTTCCCCAAGGAAAAGGTGGTCGCCCACGTCGATTCCAGCGGCGGCCAGATCGTGGCCAAGGTGTTCACTGCGCCAGACTTCATCGCTTACGTGGAAGAAGGCATGGGAGAGCCCGGTGCGTTCAAGCGCGAGCAGCCGGCCGGCTACGTGGCCCCGGCGTTCAGCCTGGAACCGGCCCCGGCCAGCCTGCCGGCGCTGGTGCCGGCCTTCGAGGCGCATGCCGCGCCGCTGCGTGAGGTCTATGCGCGCTGGCTGAAGGCCACCACCGCCGATGAACAGAAGGCCCTGCGCAAGCAGGACTTCGCCGCGCAGATGGCCTTCACCTCGGCCACCGCCACCCTGGGCAGCGGGCTGGGCCGGGAGGCCAACGAGGCCTACAACGACTTCGTTTCCCAGCGCAGCCAGCTGATGGGCCGCAGCGCCCTGGTGGTGCCCTGAGCTGACTGGCGCCCCCTGCCCGGCTGCGCTACCGTCGCCTTCCAGACGAAGGCGTACGGGTGGTTTGCACGCATTCGGCTAGAATTCCCCTCTTCTTTACACGACGGCTTCCGATGAATCCGAACTACCTCGACTTCGAGCAACCCATCGCCGACCTGGAAGCCAAGATCCAGGAACTGCGCAACGCCAGTGCCGGGCCGGCGGTCAATGTCGAGGCGGAAGTGCACGCGCTGCAGGACAAGCTGCGCATGCGCACCGCGCAGATCTTCCGCAACCTGACCTCGTGGCAGGTGCTGCAGCTGGCCCGTCATCCGTCGCGCCCGTACACCGCAGACTACCTCCGCGTCATGTTCGATGAGTTCCAGGAGCTGGCCGGCGACCGTGCCTTCGCCGACGACAAGGCCATCATGGGTGGCCTGGCACGCATCAACGGCCGTGCGGTGATGGTGATCGGCCACCAGAAGGGCCGTGACACCAAGGAAAAGATCAAGCGCAACTTCGGCATGCCCAAGCCGGAGGGCTACCGCAAGGCCCTGCGCCTGATGAAGATGGCCGAGCGCTTCGGCCTGCCGGTGCTGACCCTGATCGACACCGCCGGCGCCTGGCCGGGCATCGACGCCGAATCGCGCGGCCAGTCCGAAGCGATCGCGCGCAACCTGATCGAGATGGCCGAACTGAAGGTGCCGATCATCTGCACCGTGATCGGTGAAGGCGGCTCCGGCGGCGCGCTGGCGCTGGGCGTGGGCGACCGCACGGTGATGCTGGAGTACTCGGTGTACTCGACCATCACCCCGGAAGGCTGCGCCTCGATCCTGTGGAAGGATGCCGGCAAGGCCAAGGATGCCGCCGAACAGCTGGGCCTGACCGCCCCGCGCCTGAAGAGCCTGGGCCTGGTCGACAAGGTCGTGCGCGAGCCGACCGGCGGCGCCCACCGCAACCCGACGCAGATGGCCAAGCGCCTGAAGGCGGTGCTGCTGAACGAGCTGGACGCGCTGGACAAGCTGTCCACCGAGCAGCTGCTGGAACAGCGCTACGCCCGCCTGCGCAGCTACGGCACGTACGAAGCGGCCTAAGCCCGGTAGTGCCGGCCGCTGGCCGGCAACACGCAGGTGATTGCAGAAACGAAAGAGCCGGGCAATCGCCCGGCTCTTTCGTTTGCGCCCTGGCGGCATCCACGCATGGCGTGGATCTACCGGGTGCAGATGACCCCGCGTCAGAACGGCTTGGCCAGCACCAGCCACACGATCGGAATGAACGCCAGCAACGGGATCTCGTTGATCCAGCGCAGCGCGCGCGACGACGGCAGCGCCCTGCCCTTGGCCACGCCCTTGAGCAGGCGCCCGATCCAGCTGAAGTACACCAGCAGCAGCACCACCAGCCCCAGCTTGGCATGCAGCCAACCGGCGCCGCCCGAGGCAACCATCGTCGGGAAATCCGGAATGACCTTGTAGCCCAGCCACAGCACCAGGCCCAGCAGGAATGCCAACCCGAACATCGAGTGGCCGAAACGGTACAGGCGCAGGCCCATCAGCTGCAGGCGCTCGGTCACCGCCGGCTGGCCAGCGGTCTCGGCCAGGTTCACCAGGATGCGCGGCAGATAGAACACCGTCGCCATCCACGCCACCACGAACACGATGTGGAAGGTCTTGACCCAGTAGTAGCTCTGCATGCGCTCGCTCCGGCGGCTGGCGTAGGTTGGCGCCCATTCTCGCATGCCGTGGCCGGGCCACCCCACGCGCCAGCGCCGCGACACATCGACGCATGGCACGCCGCAACGCCGTACGATAAGCGCCGTTTTCCCCGATCGCGCACCGCCCCATGGACAAGACCTACGACGCCGCCTACTTCCAACGCTGGTACCGCCGCGCCGACATCGGCGGCAGCGCCCGCCTGGCACGCAAGGTGGCATTGGCTGTGGCCAGCGCCGAGTACTACCTGGAGCGACCGATCCGCAGCGTGCTGGATATCGGCTGCGGCGAAGGCGCCTGGCGCGCGCCGCTGCTGAAGCTGCGTCCGAAGGTCGAATACCTCGGCTTCGACAGCAGCGAGTACGCTGTGCGCCGCTACGGCCGCACCCGCAACCTGCACCTGGCCCGCTTAGGTGATTTCGCCTGGCTGCGGCCCTGCGCCCCGGTCGACCTGCTGATCTGCTCGGACGTGATGCACTACGTGCCCGACCGTGAGCTGCGTGCCGGACTGGCCGGCGTGGCGGAGCTGACCGGCGGCGTGGCCTTCCTGGAGACCTTCGCCGCCGAGGACGCGTTCGAGGGCGACCACGAGGGTTTCCAGGCCCGCCCGGCGCGCTGGTACCGGCGGACGCTGGCCCGGCACGGTCTGCAGCCGGTAGGGTCGCATTGCTGGCTCGGTCCCGCTCTGGCAGGCGATGCGGCCGCGCTGGAACGGATGTGAATCCGGATTCATTATTTTCAGCCAACTTAACCTGCGGGACACCCGGATGGGATATGCTGCGCGGCAACATATGACCATACATATTCGGTCGTCATGCTCTATCAACTGCACGAACTGACCCGCAACCTGCTCGCCCCCTGGGTGCACCAGGCCCAGGCCAACGCCAGGTTCTTCGCCAACCAGGGCCACTGGTGGTCGCAGATGCCCGGCGCTGATCGCCTGGCGGCGGTCAATGAACTCTTCCATCGCATCGGCAAGGATTACGAGAAGCCCGAGTGGGGCATCAACGAAATCGACGTCGAGGGCGAGCGCGTGCCGATCGTCGTGCACGAGGAAGTGAGCAAGCCGTTCTGCAAGCTGCTGCGCTTCAAGCGCCACAGCAATGAAGCCGACCAGCTGCACACCATGCTCAACCAGCCGTTCGTGCTGGTGGTGGCGCCGCTGTCCGGCCACCACGCCACGCTGCTGCGCGACACCGTGCGCACGCTGCTGCGCGACCACCGCGTGTACGTCACCGACTGGATGGACGCGCGCATGGTGCCGTCCAGCGAAGGCGAGTTCGGCCTGGATGACTACATCGCCTACATCCAGGAATTCATCCGCCACCTCGGCGTGGAGCGCCTGCACGTGGTGAGTGTGTGCCAGCCGACCGTACCGGTGCTGGCCGCGGTTTCGCTGATGGCCAGCCGTGGCGAGCCGACGCCGCGCACGCTGGTGATGATGGGTGGCCCGATCGATGCACGCTGCAGCCCGACCGCAGTGAACAACCTGGCCACTCAGAACCCGCTGTCGTGGTTCGAGAACAACGTCATCCACACCGTGCCGGCCAGCTATCCCGGCGCCGGCCGTCGCGTGTACCCGGGCTTCCTGCAGCACGCCGGTTTCCTGTCGATGAACCCGAGCCGCCACTTCAGCTCGCACTGGGATTTCTACACCGACCTGGTCAAGGGCGACCTGGAAGACGCCGACGCGCACCGTCGTTTCTACGACGAGTACAACGCGGTGCTGGACATGCCGGCCAAGTACTACCTGGATACCATCCGCGTGGTGTTCCAGGACTTCCTGCTGCCGCGTGGCGAGTGGGTGGTCAACGGCGAGAAGGTCGATCCGTCGGCGATCCGCGACACCGCGCTGCTGAGCATCGAGGGTGAGCTGGACGACATCGCCGGCCTCGGCCAGACCGAAGCGGCGCAGGCGCTGTGCACTGGCATCGGCGCGGACCGTCGCGAGCATTTCATCGTTGAAGGCGCCGGCCACTACGGCATCTTCAGCGGCCGTCGCTGGCGCGAAGTGGTGTACCCGAAGGTGCGCGATTTCTTCGCCGCGCATGCCGAAGCACCGGCGGCGAAGGTCACGAAGAAGAAGAGCAACGTCACCCCGTTGCGGCGAAAGGCGGGGTAACTCGCCCAGGGTGGGTGCCGACCTTGGTCGGTACGCCCTGGTAGATGCCAACCTTGGTTGGCGCTCTACCCTGAATCCCGGTATCTGAAGGATTGTGCCAACCAAGGTTGGCACCTACCAAAGCGAATTCCGCCAAGCGCCCCTGCACTGATGGATCGTGCCAACCAAGGTTGGCACCTACCAGAGCGAAGCCTACCGAAGCGTGGATTCCCGCTTACAGCCGCACGAGCAGGTTCTTGGCGATCAGCCCGTGCAGTTTGCCGATGCCGCGTGCCAGATGCATCGTCAGCAGCAGCAGCAGCGCCCCCGCCGCGGCAACCGCGATTGCCACCAGCGGCGAGGCCGCCATCGGCAGCACGTTCACGTCGTTGACGTACACGCCGGGGATGTCGCCACTGAAGATCGCCGCGACCGGCGCCCAGATCAGGCTCAGCGACAGCGACAGCAACGTCACCGCGATGGTGAAGTAGATGACGCCCAGCGGCAGCATCAGCACGAAGTACAGCAGGGTCAGCCAGGTGCGGCCGTCGGTGAACATGTCCCCGATGCGCTGCAGCCAGGTGCGGCTGCGGTCGGTGTAGCGCGGACGACGCGGCATGCGCTCGCCCAGCAGCGCTTCCACCAGCCGCCCTTCCAGCAGCGCCAGCCCGCGCACCGAGCCGAAGAACAGCACGGTCAGCGGGATGCCGATGATCAGGATCAGCAGGCCCAGCGACAGCGACAGGCCAGTCACCACCCAGGTGAAGAAGAAGATGCCGGTGGCCAGCGACAGCAGCATGTAGAACAGCGCACCGTAGGTATGCGGATCCGTCACCACGCCGAAGAAGCGCGCCAGCAGCGAACGCGGCACCGGTACCGGCGGGGGTGCGGCCGGCTCGACACCACTGGCTTCCGCCGCCGCACGCAGCACCGGCGCGGTATCCGCACGCGGTGTACGCAGCGCGCGATTCACCGTCACTTCGGTCTCGCGGTAGATTTCGGCTACCTCGTCCGGCGCGCCATAGCTGCCGGCAACGTCGGCGATCACCTCGGCCTCGCTGCGGCCGGGCTGCGCGGCCAGTTCCGAGCGCAGGTATTCCTCGGCGTCGTACAGCGCGTCCTGCACCATCGCCGGGTCGGCGCCTTCCAGCGCCGCGCGCAGCTGCGCCAGGTACTGCGGGATGGTCGTGGGCAGGGCTCGGCCTGCCAGGCTCGGGTCGTTCATTGTGGTACCCCCTCCAACACGGAATCGACGGAATCGCGTGTGGCCTGCCAGGCTTGGCGCCATTGCGCCAGCACCTCGCGGCCACGTTCATTGATGCGGTAGTAGCGCCGCGGCGGCCCGCTGCTGGACGGCTCCACATGGCTTTCCAGCAGGCCGGCGCCCTCCAGATTGCGCAGCACCGGGTACAGCGCGCTCTGCTTGCCGCTCAGCACGCCCTCGCCCACCCGCTCCAGCTCCTTGGCGATCAAGTAGCCGTACAGCGGCTCCCCGGCCCGGGCCAGCACCGCCAGCAGGGCCAGCGACACCGTTCCGGCGCTGAGCTCCTTCTGGAACTTCTTCAGCTGGACATCGTCCTCGGACATGACCGGCCCTCCACTACGTTGAAGTCCACAGTAGTGCGAAGTTCGGTATAGCGAATGTGTCGTTAGTCACTCTGCCGGTTGGCGTGGCCGGGCCGCTCGCGCAGAATCGAAGCCTCGTTCATGTTCCGGGGTTCCCATGCCGCACCGCCGTCGCCTTGCCCTGACCGCCCTCGCCCTGTCCTGCCTGCTGCCCACCATGGCCAGTTCGGCCACGCCCTACCGCAGCCCGCAGCAGATTCTTGATGCTTCGGCGGCCAGCGACTGGCGCACCCCAGACCCGGCCAACCTGCTTTACATGGACCTGCCGGCCGGGCGGGTGATCATCGAGCTGGCGCCGCAGTTTGCCCCGCGCCATGTCGCCAACATCCAGACCTTCGCCCACGAGCACTTCTGGGACGGCACCAGCATCTACCGCTCGCAGGACAACTTCGTGGTGCAGTTCGGCGATGCCGACGCCGATGACGCGGCCAAGGCCAAGCCGTTCGGCAGTGCCGCGCGCAAGCTGCCGGCCGAGTTCGAGCGCGCCAGCGCCGGCCTGAAGGTCAGCGTGCTGCCGGACCGCGATGGCTGGGCCGCGCAGACCGGATTCGTCGACGGCTTGCCGGTCGGCCAGGACCCGCAGGCCGGCAAGGCCTGGCTGGCGCACTGCTACGGCATGCTGGGCGCCGGCCGCAACAACGAGGAAGACAGCAGCATCGGCGCCGAACTCTATGTGGTGACCGGCCAGTCGCCGCGCCAGCTGGACCGCAACATCACCCTGGTCGGTCGCGTGTTGAAGGGCATGGAACTGCTCAGTGCAACCCCGCGCGGCCCGGCGCCGATGGGTTTCTATGCCGACCCGAAGCTGCGCACGCCGATCGTGTCTATCCGCCGTGCCAGCGATGTGCCGGTGGCCGAGCGCACGCCGATCCAGGTACTGCGTACTGATTCAAAGACGTTCGCCGATACGGTCGAAGCGCGACGCAATCGTGTGGACGATTTCTACAAGCGCCCGGCGGGGCATATCGACCTGTGCAATATTCCGGTGCCGGTGAAGTAACGCCGTCGCGGGTTCTGCGCGTGGCGCGTGCTGAAGGTGCTTCATCGTTCATGGGCGTCACTTTTCTTTTCGCGCGAAAAGAAAAGTAACCAAAAGAAACGCGCCGCCAGGTCGCGAGCCGCCGTGCTTCGCACGCCGGTCCCCTGCGCTTCTCGGTGAATCAGGGGGCGGCGCGAGGAAGTCAGCCGACTAGCAGTCGGCTCTACAGGACATCGGCACCTCTTCGCCCCTGATTCCCCTGCGATGCTCGGCTCGCTCAAGGCGGACTGGAAGGTCAAGATCAACCGCAAAGGCATCCACGCATGGCGTGGATCTACTGGGTGCAGCTGTGGCCTTTGATCTGGGTCCGCCTTGAGCGAGCCGAGCACCGCAGGTCCGGCGAGGGCGAAGAGGCGCGGGTGTCTGAGCGCAGCGAGTTCCCGCGCCGTCCCTCGACGGGCCGAGGAGCGCAGGGCACCGATGCGCAACGCGCATCGGCTCGTGACCGGCGGAACGTTTCTTTTGGTTACTTTTCTTTGCGTACAAAGAAAAGTAACGCCCATGAACGATGAAGCGCCTTCAGCACGCGCCACGTGCAAAACACCTCAACCCTTCTGACTCACCGCCACGCTCCCCAGGATCAACGCACCGGCAATCAGCATCTGCACCGTCACCGCTTCCCCGAGGAACAACCACGCAAACGCCGCGCCGAACAGCGGAATCAGATAGGTCACGGTCGACGCACGCGACGGGCCGATACGGCCGATCAAACGATAGAACATCAGGAACGCCAGCCCGGTGCAGGCCACGCCAAGCGCGATCGCTGCGCCCCAGGCCTTGGCCGGAATCGCCGCCTGCGGCCAATGGCTGACCGCCATCGGCAGCATCCACAGCGAGGCACACGACAGCGTTGCCGCCGCCGCGGCCGCCGACGGCAGGCCGGTCATGTGCCGCTTCACCAGGTTCACGCCCAGGCCGTACAGCAACGAAGCCGCCGCACCGGCCAGCACCGCGGTGCCGATGCTCAGGCCGGAGACCTTGGCCGTGGCCAGCACCACCACGCCGGCGAAGCCGACCAGCAGCGCGCCCGCACGGCGCATGCCGATCTTCTCGCCGAAGAACAGGAACGCGATCAGCGCGGCGAACAGCACCGTCATCGCATTGCAGATCGCACCGATCGCGGCCGGCGCCTGCTCTGCGGCATAGGCGAACAGCACGAACGGCAGCGCCGAGTTGATCAGGCCGATCGGTGCCAGCCACAGCCAGCGCCGCGGCGGGAACTGTGCGCGGGCGCGCCACAGGAACGGCAGCAGCACCAGCGCGCCCAGCACCAGCCGCACCTCGACCAGCGCGAACGGGCCGAACGACGGCACCGCCACCCGCATGAACAGGAACGAGCAGCCCCAGATGGCGCCCAGCAGGGTCAATTCCAGCGGCGTGCGCCAGTCGCGCTCGGCCACCTGTGGGACCGCATTCATGCCCTGCCTCCGTCCATCGTCTGTTCCTCGCCAAGGCAGACAGGATCGGGCGCAGACGCCCGCCGCACAAGCGCGTAGTATCGCTGCCAGCCACAAGTATGGTTTGAGGCTGGACATGCAGCTACGCCCTTCCCTGCTCCCCGCACTGGCCGTGTTCGCGGTTGCAGCGCGCCACCAGAACTTCGCCCAGGCCGCCCAGGAGCTGCACCTGACCGCCAGCGCGGTCAGCCACCACGTGCGCCGGCTGGAGGAGGTGCTGGAAACCCGGCTGTTCCTGCGCCACGCCCGCGGCGTGCGCCTGACTGCCGAGGGCCGGCAGCTGGCCGACGCCGCCAGCGCCGCCTTCTCCGATGTCGCGGCCGTCGCCCATCACCTGCAGCCGGATGCCGACAGCGTGCCGCTGCGGATCACCACGCTGCGCTCGCTGTCCTACTGCTGGCTGCTGCCACGGCTGCCACGCTTCACCCAGGCCCATCCGCACATCCGCATCGAACTGCACACGGGCAGCGGTCTGGACCGCTACGACGACAACGGTCCGGAGGTCGGCATCCGCTATGGCCTGGGCCAGTGGCCGGGCCTGCGTGCACAGCACCTGATGGATGACTACCTGTTCCCGGTCGCCTCACCGGCGCTGGCCGGGGTCGAAACGCTGGTCGATCCGGCGCGCATCGCCGACCTGCCGCTGCTGACCGATCTGTCGCCGCAGGGCTGGCGTGACTGGTTCCGCCATGCCGGCGTGCGCCCACCCTCGCCACTGCCGCCGATGCACACCTTCGCCGACAGTACCGATGCGATGCGTGCCGCGGTGTACGGCATGGGCGCGGTGCTGGCACGTACCCACATCGCGCAGCCCTACGTGCAGCGCTACGAAGTGGTACGCCTGCCCGGCCCGGCACTGAAAGCGCGCTATGCGTATCACGTGGTGCACGCCGAAGGGCAACCGCCGAGCCACGCCGCGCGCCTGTTCATTGACTGGTTGCTGGAGCAGGCGCAGGACGAACGCACGCCGATTCCCGCGTTGCCGGAAAGCCTGCTCGGGCGCCCGGCCACACGCGCCTGACTGCGCCCTCACCCGTTCTTTGCTTCACGCTGGCTAGGCTGCAGGCAACCCCACACCGTATCGACGCCATGGCCATGCTGCGACTGCGCATCACCGGAACCGAAGACGACGCCCGTGCCATCAGCGACCTGCTGCTCGGCCTGGACGGCATCGAACATGTCGAGGAAACCGACGACCTGATGCCGCACATGGACGACGACGATTCCAGTTCGGCCGGGCTGTCCGATGACATCGGCCCGGGCATCCACGAACTGGAGGTGGAAGTCGGCAACGAAAGCACCGCGCAGAAGGTGCGCGATGCCGTGCAGGAACTGGCACTGGAGCTGGACGTGTTCGTCGAGTACGAGACCGACGAGGGCTGATGCCGGCGGGTTGCCGGCATCAACCTTCACCTCAGAGGCTGGGCGGCAGCCTGCGGCGGCGGCGACGCCACCACGCCCGCACACCCCAGGCCGCGATCAACGCCAGCACCGCTACCGGCAACAACGCGGCGGCAGCGCGGATCAGGAACGCCACGCTGGTGCTGAGGATGCTGCCCGATTCACTCAGCGCTTCGCCGATCTCGCTGCGGCTGCGCTGGCCCGAGGTGGTGTCGAAGTGCATCGTCACCAGCTGGGTATCGATGCGCCGGCGCTGCTGCGCAGAATCCTTGTTGGCCTGCTCGACGCCCGCTTCGATCTCCGACAGGCGCGTGGTGATCGCCATCAGGTCTTCGATCTTCAGGTCCTTGCGGTCCTGGTAGGACAGCAGCCGCGCATGTTCCTTCTCCAACCGCGCCTTGGTCAGTGCGGTGTCGGCGACCTGCTGCGCGAGATCTTCGGCGCGCGTGTTACGCGACTGCAGCGTGCCCCCCTCACCGGCCATCGCGATCAGTGGCTCGGTGCCCTTCGGCGCGATGCGTACCTTGACCTCACCGCTGGGTTGCTCGCCACTGCGTTGATCGACCTGCAGCACCGCGCAGTCACCGAACTTCGCGCTCTGGCAGGCCTGCGCCACCTGCTGGATGCGCACAGCGATCTGCGCCGCTTCCAGCTGGATCTGCACGTCATGCTCGTAGGCCAGGAACGCACCTTCCGGCGAAGCGACAGCAGCATCGGCAGCGGCCGCACCCGCCTCCTGCGCCCTCTCGCCGTTCTTGGCACAGGCCGCCAGCGCCAGCAGCAGCACCGGCATTGCCACCACACGCGTCCACGCGCGCAGCGGCGTCACAGTGCCGCTCCGTCGTAGGACATCACCGCCAGCGTGGCCAGGTCCACCTGCGGTACGCAGCGCACGTTCACCGCCACCATCGGCGTACCGGTGCGCGGGTCCACCGCTTCGCTGTAGGGAGCGACGCCGCACTCGCGGCAGTGGTGATGATCGATGTGGGCTTTGTTGAAGTGGTAGGTGGCCACATCCGCGGGATTGGTGCTCAGCTGGAACGCCTCGCGCGGGGCAAACCACAGCAGGCTGCCGCGGCGACGGCACATCGAGCAGTTGCAGTCGATGACGTCGCTGATCGGCGCCTCGGCCTGTACGGTGAATGCGATCCTGCCGCAATGGCAGCTTCCCTGGTATTCCATGTCCTGCGCTCCGCTGGAGGGTCCTTGTCAGTGCCCATGGTAATCCTATGGCACGGGGACAAAGCAGCCCCGGAGGCCTATGCTCGGGAATTGACCCCAGTACAGGAACGCCGATGCGCCCGCATCTTCTTGCCCTCGCCCTGGTCGCCGCCCTGGCCGGTTGCCAGCCGGCCGACGCCCCGACCAACGCTTCCACCCCGGCCGCCAGCCAGCAGGCCGGCGACGCGGCGGTCGATGCCGCCTTCGCCGATCTTTCCAAGCGCGCCCTGGACACCTGGATGCAGCTGTCGCCGGTCAGCGCCACCCAGATCGGTGACCACCGCTACGACAGCGAACTGGATGACCTCAGTGCCGCCGGCCAGCAGAAGACCCTGGCCGCCTACAAGGCGCTGCTGGGCGAGCTGGACAAGATCGAGGTGGCCAAGCTCGGCCGCGAAAACCAGGTGGACGCGGCGATCCTGCGCAACCAGCTGCAGTCCGAGATCTGGAATGCCGAGGTCATGCAGTCCGGCAAGTGGGACCCGCAGCTGTACAACGGCGTGGCCGGCAGCGCGATCTACGGCCTGATGGCCCGTGAGTTCGCACCGCTGCCCGAGCGCCTGAAGTCGGCCACCGCGCGCATGGAGAAGCTGCCGGCGATCTTCGCCCAGGCCCGCGAGAACCTGGATCCGGCCCGCGTGCCGAAGATCCATGCCGAGACGGTGGCCAAGCAGAACAAGGGCATCCTCAGCATCGTCGATACCTTCATCACCCCGCACATCGGCGAACTGCCGCAGGCCGACCAGCAGCGCCTGCAGGCCGCCATCGATGGCCTGAAGAAGGCGGTGGACGAACAGCAGACCTGGCTGGACAAGACCCTGGTGCCGAACGCCAAGGGCGACTTCCGCATCGGTGCGGAAAAGTACGACCAGAAGCTGAAGTTCGCGCTGAACTCGTCGCTGTCGCGCCAGGAGATCGGCGAGCGAGCACGCGCCGAACTCAAGCGCGTGCGCGAAGACATGTACGGCATCGCGCAGACCGTGCTGAAGGACAAGCCGGGCGCACCGGAGATGCCGGCACAGCCGACCGACGAGCAGCAGCAGAAGGCGATCGAGGCCGCGCTGGAGCTGGCCTACGCCGACAAGCCGGCGCGCGACAAGGTGGTCGACGATGCCAAGGCCGCACTGGAGCAGTCCACCGCGTTCGTGCGCGAGCACGACCTGATGACCCTGCCCGACGCGCCGGTGGACATCATCCTGATGCCGGAATTCCAGCGCGGCGTGGCCGTGGCCTACTGCGATTCGCCGGGCCCGCTGGACAAGAACCTGAAGACCTTCTACGCCGTCTCGCCGATTCCGGACGACTGGAACGACAAGCAGGTCGACTCGTTCCTGCGTGAGTACAACTCGCGCATGATCCACCTGCTGAGCATCCACGAAGGCACCCCGGGCCACTACCTGGAAGGCTGGCATTCGGCCAAGTTCCCCTCCACCCTGCGTGCGGTGCTGCGTTCGGGCCTGTTCGCCGAAGGCTGGGCGGTCTACACCGAGCGCATGATGCAGGAGCAGGGTTACCTCAACAACGACCCGCTGTTCCACCTGGTGCAGCTGAAGTTCTACCTGCGCACGATCTCCAACGCGATCCTCGACCAGGGCGTTCACGTGGACAACTGGGATCGCGAGAAGGCGATGCACCTGATGACCCACGATGCCTTCCAGCAGGAAAGCGAAGCCTCGGGCAAGTGGGTGCGCGCGCAGCTGACCTCGGCACAGCTGCCGACCTACTTCGTCGGTGCGCAGGAACACTTCGACACCCGCAAGGCGATGCAGGACAAGCTGGGTGACAAGTTCAACCTCAAGGCCTACCACGACCAGATGCTGTCCTACGGCGCCCCGCCGGTGCGTTTCGCACGCCAGCTGATGCTGGACCAGCCGATCGAGTGATCGCGCCGGTGTGAGCGGAAGCAGAACGGCCCGGGGAAACCCGGGCCGTTTTCTGTTCGGCGTCCCGGGATGGACCCATCCACGCATGGCGTGGATCTACTACCCGCCTGCCAGTAGATCCACGCCATGCGTGGATGGCATTCAATTCACCGCGCGATGCAGCACGCGCTCGAACTGCACGTCACTGCATCCATTCTGCCCACACCCGGGAAGCGCGAGCTCCACCCGAACGGGTGGCTGTACATCGCTCAACGGCAGCGCATCTCGCAGTTGCGCGGTGGTCGGGTAGACGTAGGCCAGGCGGAAGCGCTCGCCACCGCTTTGGCGGTCGCGCCAGCGCTCGAACTGCAGCAGGCCGCCGATCGGTGTCTTCTCATACTGGCCCCGCAACGTGTAGTCCGTGATTCCCAGCGCCGCCAGCACGGAACCGATGTTGGAATCGTGGCCGACCAGCAGGCTCACCTTCGGTGACGCCGGATCTTCGAACAGCCCGTTTATTCTTGCCAAAAGCGGCTCGGCCACGTCCCGCGCCACCTCGGGTGTTCCGAACAGGATGTCCTGGTAGCGGTTGCGGATCTGCGCCAGCGCCTGCCATTTGGCCTCCGTGTTCAATCGGCCCCAGCCTTCGCGGGGGATGCCACTTCCCTGGTAGTGCTCCATCAACAAGGCATCGACCAACCCGCTTGCCAGGGCCAGCGAACCGGAAGTACGCGGTTCTTTGCCCGGCTCTGCGCTGAAAATGGAATCGGCCGGCGTCAGGTGGCATTCGCTGCGGCCTGCGCACGCAGCCGACTGCGGGTAGCGGGTGATCGCCTCCACCGCCGCCAACGCCGGTGCCAGATCCGATGCGGCCTGCGCCTGTTGCATCGCCGACAACGCGCGTTCGCGGAAGGCCGCATCACCGTTGTGGATCACCGGATTGAACAACGGATCCATCGTGCCCAGCGGCATGCGCTGTTCCACCGTCACGTGGCAGCCCGGGAACGCACCGGCAACGAAAAACTGCGCGGTGGCCTGGGTGCGCTGCAGGCTGTTGGCGTGCGCGTGGAAGTCGCTCGGCTGCGGGCAGCCCGTTGCCGGCAGCAACTTTGCCTGCCGCAGCCACTGGCCGATGTAACGGCCCATGTAGATCTCCAGCACGCCGCCCTTGTTGGTCAGCTCGCCGGCGCCTACGTCCCAGCTCGGCCAGCGCTCCGGAGTCGCATTGGCCAACGCGCCCGATGCCACCACCGGTGCGCGCAGGTTGTGGCGGCTGAGAAGGATGACCTGCTCGAGGGCTTCGCCTTCCACTGATGGCGATGCAGCGGCTGCGGCAGTGGCGACCAGTGCCAGTGCCAGCGCCAGCAGCAGGGGGCGTAGAGAACGAATCATGCGGGTCTCCGACCCCAAGGGATGCATCCACGCATGGCGTGGATCTACTGGTCTGCAGCCACAAAACCACCGGTCTGCCGCGCCCACAAGCGCGCGTACAGGCCACCGGCCGCGATGAGCTCGGCATGGGTGCCGGTCTCGACAATGCGGCCCTGGTCCATCACCACCAGCCGGTCCATGCGTGCGATGGTCGACAGCCGGTGCGCGATCGCGATCACCGTCTTGCCGCCCATCAGCTGGTCCAGGCTGTCCTGGATCGCCGCTTCCACTTCCGAGTCCAGTGCCGAAGTCGCCTCATCCAGCACCAGGATCGGTGCGTCCTTCAGCAGCACGCGGGCGATGGCGATGCGCTGGCGCTGACCACCGGACAGCTTCACGCCGCGCTCGCCCACGTGCGCGTCATAGCCACGCCGGCCCTGCCCGTCCACCAGCGTATCGATGAAGGCTGCGGCGCGCGCCTTGGCCACGGCGGCATGCAGCTGCTCGTCAGTGGCATCGGGGCGGCCATACAGCAGGTTGTCGCGGATCGAGCGATGCAGCAGCGAGGTGTCCTGGGTGACCACGCCGATCTGCTGGCGCAGGCTCTCCTGGGTGACATGGGCGATGTCCTGATCGTCGATCAGGATGCGGCCGCTTTCCAGGTCGTACAGGCGCAGCAGCACGTTGACCAGGGTCGACTTGCCGGCACCGGAAGGACCGACCAGGCCGATCTTCTCGCCCGGCTTCACCACCAGGTCCAGTCCGGCAATCACACCGCCCTTCTTGCCGTAGTGGAAGTGGATGTCCTGGAAGTGCACGCCACCACGGGTCACCTGCAACGGCACCGCATCCTCGCGGTCCTGCACGGTCAGCGGCTGGGCAATGGTGGTGATGCCATCCTGCACCGTACCGATGTCCTCGAAGATGCCGTTGATGGTCCACATGATCCAGCCGGACATGTTGTGGATGCGGATCACCAGGCCGGTCGCCAGCGTGATCGCGCCAACAGTGATGTGGCCACCGTTCCACAGCCACAGCGCGAGCCCACAGGTACCGGCAATCAGGAAACCGTTGACGATGGCGATGGTCAGGTCCATGCCGGTGGTGATGCGGGTCTGCGCACGGTGCTTGACCGCCAGTTCCTGGATCGACTCGGCCACATAGGCCTGCTCGCGTCCGCCATGGGCGAACAGCTTCAACGTGGGAATGTTGGTGTAGCCATCAACGATGCGGCCCATCGCCTTGGAACGCGCTTCGGAGGCGATCCATGCGCGTTCCTTCGCGCGCGGAACGAAGTAGGCCAGGATCACTGCATAGGCCAGCAGCCACAGGATCAGCGGCACCATCAGCCGCCAGTCGGCCTGCGCGAACAGGTACAGCGCGGTGCCGGTGTAGACCACGATGTACCACAGCGAGTCGACCATCTGCACTGCCGATTCGCGCAGCGAGGTACCGGTCTGCATCACCCGGTTGGCCACGCTGCCGGCGAAGTCGTTCTGGAAGAAGTTCAGGCTCTGCCGCACCACGTAGTTGTGCATCAGCCAGCGCGAGCGGTTGCTCAGGCCAGGCACGATGGCCTGGTTGACCAGCAGGTTGTGCAGGCCGACCAGGATTGGCCGCGCGATGACCGTGATGAACAGCATCCAGCCCAGCTCATTGGCATGGCGCTTGAAGAAATCGGCCCCCGGCTGCTCGGCGACCATGTCGACGATGCGGCCCAGGTAATCGAACATCGCCACTTCCACCAGCGCCAGCAGCAGGCCGGCGATCAGGGTGGCCAGCAGCACCGGCCACACCGGGCGCAGGTAGTGCAGGTAGAACGGCAGCACCTTGCGCGGCGGCATGCGCCCGTCCACGGGAGGGAACACCGGAATCAGGGATTCAAACCAACGGAACATCGCATTCCCTCGCCATCAATAGCCGGCGGAGTATCCCACGCCGCGTGTGTACGCCAGCCGATGATCACCGCGGTTCCGGTAGTGCCGGCCGCTGGCCGGCCCCCTCGCGACGCTTCCGGGGATCATCAGGTTGCCGGCCAGCGGCCGGCACTACCGATGGGATTCGTCAAACGGCAGCGCCGGGCCACGCCCGGCGACGTCATTTCACCGGGGTGAACAGCAGGTCCTGGAAATCGAAGCTGAAATCGGTCAGGTCGGAGATCGACTGCATGCGCACCTCGCGCACCTTGCCGTCCGGATCCAGGCTGAAGTTCACGAACGCGTCGGCGTTGAGCGAACGGTCGTCCCAGCGCGCGATGAAGGTGTCATGCTGCCAATGCTCCAGGCGCCCGCTCAGCTGCGCGGTCTTCATGAAGCGCAGGCGCAGGCCCTTGCCCTCGGCACTGACCTGCATGTCGCCATACCAGCGGTCGCGGAACGTGCCGGTGTAGCCGGCCAGTGCCAGCGCTGGCTTGCTGCCCTTGTCGCGCGCGCTCTGGTGCTTGGCCCAGGCCTCGTCGGCCTTGTCCTGGCCCTTGGCCACGGCCTTGGCATAGGCGTCCACCCAGTCGTGCTTCTCACCGCCCAGGTAAGCATCAAGCACGCTCAGGGTGATCGCGTTGAACGCCGCGCCTACTTCCTGGTTGGTCAGCACCACCACGCCCAGCTTCTCGCCTGGCACCAGGGTCAAACGCGAGACCATGCCCGGCCAGCCACCGGTATGCCAGACCAGTTTCTGGCCGCGGTAGTCGCTCAGGCTCCAGCCTTCGCCGTAGCCGGCAAAGTTGGCCCGCGCCGGCGCCAGCTCCGGCACGCTCGGCGCCGGAATCGACTGCGGCGTGATCATCCGCCACATCTGCTGCTGGCTCTTGTCGCTGAACAGCGCGGTGCCATCGGCCAGCTTGCCTTCGGCCAGCTGCACCTGCATCCAGCGCGCCATGTCGTGCGCACTGGAATAGATGCCACCGGCGCCGGCATTGTTCGACCAGGTCAGCGGTGCAACGGTACGCAGGTCCTTGAAATCGTACTTGGCGTGGCCGACCGCGGCCTTGTCGCCCGGCTTCAGGTGATCGGCGTTGTAGCGTGTACCGGCCATGCCCACCTTGTCGAAGATGCGGGTCTGCAGGAACTGCTGGTAGCTCATGCCGGAGACATGCTCGATCACCTGCTGGGCAACCGCATACAGGATGTTGTCGTACGCATAGCTCTCGCGGAAACCGCCCTTCAGCGGCACCTTGCCCAGCCGCTCCACCACTTCGGCATTGCTGTAGGAGGTGGTCGGCCAGAACAGCAGGTCACCTGCGCCCAGGCTCAGCCCGCTGCGATGCGACAGCAGGTCGCGGATCGTCATCTGCCCGGTCACGAACGGGTCGGACATGCGGAACGACGGCAGGTGGTCGATCACCTTGTCGTCCATCTTCAGTTTGCCGTCCTCGGCCAGCAGGTTCAGTGAGGTGGCGGTGAACGCCTTGGTGTTGGAAGCAATGGCGAACAGCGTATCGGCCTGCACCGGTTCCGGCTTGCCCTGCTCGCGCACGCCCCAGCCGCGTTCCAGCACCACCTCGCCATCCTTGACCACTGCCACAGCAATGCCGGGCACGTCGAACTGCGCGCGCACGCGCTCGACGGTCGCATCCAGGTCCTGCAGCTGCGCCGGGGTGGCAGCACTCGCCATGGTCGTGCACGCCAGCAGCACGGCTCCTCCAATCCAGGGTTTCATCCAGCACGATCTCCGAACAGGGGTGGCGGCCATGTGCAGGCCGTCACCGGGGTTTCGCGCGATGGTAACGGTCTACGGCGCACCCTGCCCTGTGCCATAGGAGGGGTGTCATGGGCGGGAACGGCCAACCGAGCAACGGCTCCACCATCATTCCATGCCTGCGCTATCGCGACGCGCAGGCCGCCATCGACTGGCTGCAGCGCGCCTTCGGCTTCCATGCCCAGGCCGTCTACGCCGATGGCGATACGGTCTTCCATGCACAGCTGACCTTCGGCACCGGCATGATCATGCTCGGCTCGGCCGACAAGGAAAGCGAGTGGAGCCAGCATGCGGCGATGCCTGATGAGGTCGGCGGCCGCCAGACCCAGAACGCCTGCGTGATCGTCACCGATGCCGATGCGCACTATGCACGGGCCAAGGCCGCCGGTGCCCGCATTGTCATCGACATCGCCGACCAGGACTATGGCGGACGCGGCTACGCCTGCGCCGACCCGGAAGGCTATCTGTGGTGGTTCGGCAGCTACGACCCGTGGCGCGCGGACCACGGCCAGTGACCGCGACCGCCCGGCAGGCGGAGATCCGCTGCGGCATTGGTGGCTGGGTGTTTCCCGAATGGCGCGGCGGCGTTTTCTACCCGGTTGGCCTGCCGCAGCGTGAAGAACTGGCCCATGCCAGCCGTGCCCTGCGTTGCATCGAAATCAACGGCACCTTCTACCGCACGCCAACAGCGGCGCAGTGCGCGCAGTGGGCCGCACAGACACCCGACGGTTTCCGGTTTTCGATGAAGGCACCACGCTACCTGGTGCAGCGCCGCGACCTCTCCAGCACGGTGGAAGCGGCCGCGCCCTTCCTGCAGGCGGCGATTGCACTCGGTGACCGGCTCGGCCCGTTGCTGTGGCAGTTCGATCCGCGCCATCCGGCCGATGCCGATGCATTGGGTGCCCTGATGGCGCAGCTGCCGAAGCAACTGGAAGGGGTGACGCTGCAGCATGCGCTGGAGGTCCGCAACGCCGAGGCACATGGCCCGGCACTGGTTGCTGCCGCCCGTCGACACGGCGTGGCGCTGGTGATCGAGGACAGCGACGAGGCGCCACTACACGGCGATGTCAGTGCCGGCTTCGTCTACGCCAGGATCAAGCGCAGCCAGGCCCGCTTGAACGAGGGCCTGCCGGCGCCCGTGCAACAGCGCTGGGCCGAACGCGCACGCCGCTGGTCACGCGGCGAACCGGTGGATGACCTGCCCTGCCTGGCCGCGCCAGCTCCGGAAACCCCGCGCGAGGTCTACCTGCTGTGCATCGGCGCGGGCAAGGCACGCAACCCGGCGGCGGCGATGGCCCTGCAGCGGCGGATTGACCAGGGCAGCGATCCCGCACGCGGGTAGCGCTGCGACGTTCGCCTTGCCTCACAATAGGCGGATGAGCACACCCGACACCCGCAAAGCGCTGTGGCAGATCCACTTCTGTGTCCTGCTGTGGGGCGTCACCGCCATCCTCGGCAAGCTGATCACCCTGCCCGCATTGCCGCTGGTGTGGTGGCGCATGCTGCTGGTGACGGCGATGCTGGCCCTGCTGCCGCGGGTCTGGCGCGGGCTGCGCACCCTGCCCCTGCGGCTGGTGGCCGGTTACGCCGGCATCGGTGCGCTGGTCGCCCTGCACTGGCTGACCTTCTACGGCGCGGTGAAACTGGCCAATGCCTCGGTGGCCGCCACCTGCATTGCACTGGCCCCGGTGTTCACCTCGATCATCGAACCCTGGGTCGCCAAGCGGCCGTTCCAGCTACGTGAACTGGCGTTCGGCCTGGCGGTGCTGCCGGGTGTTGCGCTGGTGGTCGGTGGCGTGCCCGATGGCATGCGCCTGGGTGTCTTGATCGGCGCGATATCGGCGCTGCTGGTGGCGGTGTTCGGCTCGCTCAACAAGCGCATGGTCAGCCACGCCGATCCGCTCACAGTCACCGCACTGGAGCTGGGTGCCGGCACCCTCACCCTGACCCTGCTGGCACCGCTGATGCCCTACCTGCTGCCAGCACTGGCCAGCCCGCTGTGGGTGGTCCCGAATCTGCACGACGGCATCCTGCTGCTGGTGCTGGCCGGGTTCTGCACGCTGCTGCCGTTCGCCCTGGCCCTGGTCGCGCTGCGCCACCTGAGCGCCTATACGGTGCAGTTGGTGACCAACCTGGAACCGGTCTATGCGGTGGTGCTGGCGGTGGTGCTGCTGCGCGAGCAGCACGAGGTCACGCCGTGGTTCTACCTGGGCGTGGCGATCATTGTCGGCGCGGTGTTCCTGCATCCGCTGCTGAACCGCCGCAAGCCGGTGCAGCACCCGGAAATCCTTGGCACGGCCGAGGCACGCAACATCGCCGATTGAGTGCATCCGCGCATGGCGTGGATCTGCCGGATCCGGATCGATGTCTCAACGCTGCGGCCAATGCCAGGCCGGCGCATCCAGCAGGCCCTGCCCGCTCAGCAGCGTGCGGCCCTGTTCCTTGTGCAGATGCAGCGAGTGGCAGCCCGGCGCCTGCTCCAACGCCGCGATCAGCCGGCTGGCGTGTGACACCACCCACACCTGGCTGCGCGCACTGGCGGCGATGATCAGCCGCGCCAGCGCCGGCAGCAGGTCCGGATGCAGGCTGGTCTCCGGCTCGTTCAGCACCAGCAGCGGCGGTGGCCGCGGCGTGTGCAGTGCCGCGGCCAGCAGCAGGAAGCGCAGCGTGCCGTCGGACAGCTCGGCCATCGACAACGGCCGCAGCAGCCCCGGCTGGTGGAAGCGCAGGGCGAGTCGACCGTCCAGTTCCTCGAACCCCACCGTGGCGCCCGGGAACGCATCCTCCACGCTGCGCGCCAGTGCGCCCGGATCACCGATCTCGAGGATGGTCACCCAGGCCGCCGCCAGATCGCGACCGTCGTGATGCAGCACCGGCGTGCGCGTGGCCATCGCCGGTTGCCGTGCCGGGGCATCGGCGTCGCTGCGGAAATGGTCGTAGAAGCGCCAGCGACGGATGTACTCGCGCAGGGCGATGGTTTCCGGCATGCGCTGCGGATCGCCAACCTGGGTGAACAGACTGTCGAACAGCGACAACCGGTCATCGACCAGATCCCAACCGCGCGCATGGCGTTGCCGCACCATTGCCCCACGTCGGTCGACCAGCAGGTTGGCGCTGCGCAGGAACGGCCCGGCCCAGATCGCCTCGGCCTTGATCTGCGGGTCCAGTGCGAAGGCCGAACGGCTGGGCGGTGGGTAGCCCAGGTCAATGGCATAGCCGAACTCGTCGGTGGTGAAGCCCAGTTTCAATCCCACCGATTCCTGACGTGGGCCGCCCTGCAAGGGGATTTCGCCGGCAGCAACCCGACGGTCCATTTTTTCCGGCCCCGCCCACAGCGCCGAACCGAGCCCACCTTCGCGGGCCAGAACCGCCGCGACGCCGCCCTGCGCGGTCTCTGCCAGCAGGCGCAGCGCGCGGTACAGGCTGGACTTGCCACTGCCATTGTCGCCGGTCACCACATTCAACTGCTGCAGCGGCAGTATCAGCCCGTGCAGCGAGCGATAGTGGGCGATGGCCAGGGTCTGCAGCATGGTTGTGTCCGTGGGAACAGGAACGGCATGGTGCAGCACGTGGATCGCAGGGAATGCGACGCGCACGGCGTTCGAATGGATTTTTCATCCACGCGTGGCGTGGATCTACCTGGAGCTTCAGCCCGCCCGTTCCACCCGGTTGCGACCATTGCCCTTGGCCCGGTACAGCGCCTTGTCGGCGCGCGCCAGCATGTCATCCACGCTTTCACCTGGCTGGTGCTGGGCAACACCGATGCTGACCGTGACCGGGAATCCAAGCGGCAGGTCAGCCACGGCCAGGCGCAGGAACTCGCATTGCAGTTCGGCCGTGTGCAGGTCGGTGCCCGGCATTACCGCCACGAACTCCTCGCCGCCGTAGCGCGCAGCCATGCCGCGGCCGGCGAAGTGCGAGCGCAGCAGCACGCCCAGCTCGGCCAGCACCCGGTCGCCTGTAGCGTGGCCCTGGAAATCATTGATGTGCTTGAAATGATCGATGTCGAGCAACGCAACGCAGGCGACGCCCGGTTGCCCATCGATCTCCACCACCGCCTCTTCCAGTGCCGCCGCCATTGCGCGGCGGTTGGGCAGGCCGGTCAGCGCATCGGTGCGGCTCTGCTCGGCCAGGTCGGCATTCTGCGCCAGCAGCACGTCCTGGTACTCCGCCAACAGGCGCTCGTAGTCATCGCGCTCCAGCATGTGCTTCTGGATGTCGAGCGCGAAACGGCGCAGCTCCATCACCAGCATCACCTGCCGTGACAGCGCGGCCAGTGCCTCGGCCTTGTCGCTGGGCAGGTGCTGCGGATGTGCATCGAACACGCACAGCGTGCCCAGAGGCAGGCCATCGGAACTGATCAGTGGCGCACCGGCGTAGAAGCGGATGTGCGGGTCGCCGGTCACTACCGGGTTGTCGTGGAAGCGGATGTCCTGCAACGCGTCCTCGACCACCATGATTTCCTGCGGCTGCAGGATGGCGTGGCCACACATCGATTCGCTGCGCAGGTTCTCCGCCGCGTCGATGCCCTGGATCGACTTGAACCACTGCCGTTCGACGTCGATCAGGGTCACCGCCGCCATCGAGGTACCGCAGACCGCCTTGGCGATCGCGACCAGGTCGTCGAAGGATTTCTCACGCTGCGAATCCAGGATCCGGTAGCGGTACAGCGCCTCGAGCCGCAGGGCTTCGTTGGCAGGCTTGTCGGGCTTGATCATGCAGCGTCACGTTCCGGCAGGTCACTGCGGAGTCTAGCTGATGCCGGTGCGCAATCCGCACAACGGGGAGTGCCGGCCGCTGGCCGGCATCCCGCGCTCATTCGATGCCTGGTGCAGCCGGCCAGCGGCCGGCGCTACCGCGCGTTACCAGTTCAGCTGCTTCGGCAGCAGGCCCTGCAGCTCCTGCTCGGTCAGGTTGCGCCACTGGCCCGGCTTCAGCGCACCGATCTTGATGTTGTCGATGCGCACGCGGCGCAGCTGGGTCACGCGATAGCCGAATTCGGCGGCCATCAGGCGGATCTGCCGGTTCAGTCCCTGCTGCAGGGTGATGCGGAATCCGAACTTGGCGATGCGCGAGGTCTTGCACGGCAGCGTCATCTGGTCGTGGATGCGCACGCCGCGCGCCATGCCACGCAGGAACTCGTCGGTGACCGGCTTGTTCACCGCCACCAGGTACTCCTTCTGGTGGCCGTTCTCGGCACGCAGGATCTGGTTGACGATGTCGCCGTTGCTGGTCATCAGGATCAGTCCCTCGGACTCCTTGTCCAGGCGCCCGATCGGGAAGATGCGCTGTTCGTGGCCGACGAAGTCGACGATGTTGCCCTTGACCGAGGTTTCGGTGGTGCAGGTGACGCCCACCGGCTTGTTCAGCGCGATGTAGACGTGGCGGCGGGCGCCGGGCTTGCGTGCCACGCGCGCGCGCAGCGGCTGGCCGTCGACCAGCACCTGGTCTTCCTCGCCCACCACCGCACCGGTGCCGGCCGCGTGGCCGTTGACGGTGACGCGGCGGGCGGCGATCAGGCGATCGGCCTCGCGGCGGGAGCAGAAGCCGGTGTCGGCGATATGTTTGTTGAGTCGGGTGGTCATCGGTCCATTATCCGGCATCGCCGCCCGCTGCGCTTCATGCCGGGGCCGGCGGATCGAGCTCTTCGCCGTCGAACACCCGGTTGCGACCCGCCCGCTTGGCCACGTACATGGCATGGTCGGCCCGCCGCAGCAGCGCGGCCAGGTCATCCTCACCCGGCCGCCACTGCGCCAGTCCGATGCTGGCGGTCACTTCCAGGCCCGGCACCTGCAGGGCCTGGCCGGCTTCGGTGATGCGCTGGCGCAGGCGGTCCAGGCGCGCTGACGCCGCCTCGCGCGGCATGCCCGGCATCAGCAGCAGGAACTCCTCGCCGCCCATCCGCACCACTTCGTCCTGGCTGCGGACTGCCGTGCGCAGGGCACGCGCTACCGCCACCAGCACCTGGTCGCCCACCGCGTGGCCATGGCGGTCGTTGATGTCCTTGAACAGGTCGATGTCGAGGAAGCCGATCACCAGCGGGCCACGCTCACGGTCGACCTGTGCCAGGTGACGGGCCAGCTGCTGCAGGCCGGCCCGGCGGTTGGGCAGCCCGGTCAGGCCATCGGTTTCGGCCAGCTGGCGCAGTTCATCGCGCTGCTGGCGCAGCCGGCCCAACCGCTGGTTCATGGCATAGGCGGCCATCATCAGCAGCCAGGTCACCGACAGCTGCAGTGCTTCCACCCGGTACTCCAGCAGCCACCCCGCACTGCTGGCATCGGCTGCGATCATCACCAGCAGTGGCACCAGCGCCGCCAGGCCCGCCAACGCCCAGCAGTCACCGCGCAACCAGGCACGCATGCCAGCGGCCAGTGACAACAGGCAACCGAGGATGAAGGTCAGCTGCAGGCTCTGCGCGACCAGCGCCAGGGTGTCCCAGCGCAGCCACGGCACCAGCGCGGCCAGTCCCATCAGGCCCCACAGCACAGCCTGCTGTGCCGGCCGCGAGCGCGGCAGCAAGCGGTCCCCGCCGTTGAGGCGCCACAGAGCGGGCAGTACCAGCGCCTGGGTCGCGGCGGTCAGCGCCAGCAGCCACCATGCGCCGCGCTCGCCCACCGGCAGCCACGGTTCGGGATAACCGCTCAAGCCGCCAAGAACCGCCTGCCACACCACCACCACGATCGTCACGCCGATGTAGACCAGGAAGCTGCGGTCACGGGTGGTCAGGTAGGCCATCAATGCCGACAGCGCCAGCGCGATCGCCACCGCGATGCAGGCCGCGCGCACCAGCAGGCGGGCGGTATCGTTCTGCTGGACCGGACTGGGCGCCCCCAGCCGCAAGGTCGGCACCCAGCGCGCTTTCAGCGGCGCCTGCCACGACACCAGGAACGGCTCATGGCTGCCTGCCGCTGGCACCGCCACCAGGCCGATGCCGGCACGGAAGCGCGAATCACGGGTGCGCGCATCGTGCATGTTGCCGCAGATCTCGCGGTCACCATGCTGTACGCGGACTTCGCCAGCGAACACGTTGAACACATCCAGCGCCTGGGGTTGCCCCGACCAGCCCCCGGGCGGCGCCGGTACCTCTACCTGCTCGCGCGGCCCGGCCAGCATCGCGGGCGTACAGCCACGATGGGGTGTCGGTTCGTCCGTCGGTGCGCCAACCAGCAGGAAATCCCGGCCCGCCTCGGCCAGGCGCGCGTGCACCAGACCGGGAAGCAACACTCCCATCAGCAGGACGACCAGCAGCGCCCCTGTTTCGTACCGCCACTGCCTGACGCCCACGCCACATCCTGTTCCTGCTTACGTCCGCGCCCACTGCGCGTCGCCCCTGGCGCGCATTATCGCAGCCGGGCACGCCGCGCATGTGTAGACCAAAGTCGCCGTGCGCCGTTCAGCCAGCGGCCGGAGGCCCCTTCACCGCCACCAGGCGGACCGGCCTCAGGTCACTCAGGGTCATCCGTTCCAGCGGCTGCGGCCGCTCGATCGCGTAGCCCTGCAGGCCCTGCACACCGAGCCGGGTCAGTGCGCCAGCCACCTCGGCGGTTTCCACCCATTCGGCCACCACCTCCATCTGCAGTTCCCGCCCGAGCTCGCTGATCGCCCGCACCGTGGCGTGGCTGACCGGGTCGGTGTCCATGTCACGCACGAAGGTGCCGTCGATCTTCAGGATGTCCGCAGGCAGCTGGCGCAGATAGCCGAACGAGGACAGGCCGGAGCCGAAGTCATCCAGTGCCATCCGGCAACCACGCGCTTTGACCGCATCGATGAAAGCGCGCGCCTGGCTGAGGTTGCTGATCGCCGCGGTCTCGGTGATCTCGAAACACAGTTTCGAGGCCAGCGCGCGGTTGCGCTCGAGCAGGTCTCAGACGAAGGCGAGGAATCCCGGCTCGGCGATCGACTGCGCCGAAACGTTGACGTTGCACAGGCCCAGTTGGCGCACGTGTGCCGGGCAGACCTGCAGGTGGCGGAACAGCAGCCCGAGCACGTGCCGGTCCAGCGCCACCGCCATGCCGTATCGCTCCACCGCCGGCATGAACTGGCCGGGCAGATGCAGGCTGCCATCGGTACCACGCATGCGCACCAGCACCTCGTAATGCAGGTAGGACGGATCGCCCACGCGGGCAATGCGCTGCGCGTACAGCAGCATGCGATTCTCCGCCATGGCCAAGCTGACACCCTGCAGACGCTCGGCCTCCTGCCGCCGCTCCTCCAGCGCCATGCGGTTCTCGTTGAAGCAGTGCACGCGGTTGCGACCGGCCTGCTTGGCGGCATAGCAGGCGCTGTCGGCAGCGCTCATCAGCCAGTTCACATCGGGAGCGTCGGCACTGACCTCGACCACGCCGATGCTGCAGCTCAACTGCGGGCTCCCCTCGCTGATCGGGAACGTGGCCTGGCCCAGGTTGCGGATCACCCGCTGCAGTACCCGCTTGGCTTCATCCTGGCCGGCGTGGGCGAGAAACACCGCGAACTCATCGGCCCCCAGGCGGCCGACCCAATCGCCATCACGCACCGCCGCAACCAGATAGTCGGCGAAACCGCGCAGCATCTGGTCGCCGGCGGCATGACCGAAGCTGTCGTTGACCAGCTTGAAGTGGTCCAGGTTGATGTAGCACAGCGCATGCGTACCACCGTCGGTCCGGACCTGCAGCAGCGCGCGTTCCAGCAGGCGTTCGATCTCGCGGCGGTTGATCAGGCCGGTCAGCGGATCGTGGCTGGCGTGATGCTCGATCTCGCGCGCCAGTGCATGGTTCTGGCTGACATCCTCGATGATCGCGAACACCGACAATCCTCCGCCCGAGCTGCGAACCGCGGTACCGCTCCAGCGTCCCCAGACGAGGCTGCCATCGCGCCGGCGGAAACGCAGCTCGCTCGGCCGCAGCTGCCGGTCCCAGTCGATGCGGCCGACACCATCGAGGACCAGTTCCCCCTCCATCAGCAGATCACCCAGCAGCATCTGCAGCAGCACATCACGCCGGTAGTCGAGGATATCCGCCATCGCCTGGTTGGCCTCGACCACGCGGCCATCGGTGTCGAGCTTCAGCATGCCGACATTGGCCTGGTAGAACGCCGCGCGGAAGCGGCTCTCGTGCTCGGTCAGATCCTTGCCGACACGACGCGCCAGCGCCACTGCCATCAGGCTGATCACCAGCACCGACAGGCCGCCAACCATCAGCGTGGCGATCCGGACCATGGTGGCCATCCTCAGCAGCGCCTGCGAGAACGCCTGGGCCTGCACCTGCAGGCGGCGGTCGAGATCCCGCAGCTGCTGCAGGTAGCGATTGCGGTCGGCCACGGGCAGTTCACCTGCCGCATGCCTCCGTTGCAGCTCGGCGACCAGGGCCTGCACAGCCTCCAGATCACCATCGGTCTGCCGCCACAGTGCAGTGGCTTCGCGGAATGCTCCCAGGTCACGGGCATAGCGGAACGAGAACACCAGGCGCGGAATATCGGCGCGCGCGTTGCCGCCCTGCAGGAAACCCTGCCGGGCCTTCTCCTCGTCCGGTACCGCCTGTTCCAGCGCCAGCCGGGCCTGCAGATCCCCCAACGGAATCCGCAGGGCCTGGCGCGCGTCATCCAGGTCCTGTGCATCGCCACGCGCCAGGTAGCGGCTCAGCGCAGCGGTCGCATCCTGCTGCCCCCGCGACCAGTAGCCCTGGCCGGCAATCCAGGCCGTCGAGGCCGCCTGCAGTTCCTGGATCAACGCGGACAGCGCGACCAACCCGATCGCCATGCCCGTCAACAACGCAAAGCGCAATCCCAGGCCACGGGTCATCGGCACCCGCCGGCTCTGCTGGTCCGTGCCACTTCTACCCATCCCGGATCCCCCCGAATGTGCTGCGGTGACAACCTCCCTTGGAACCGACCCAGCCTATGACCGGCAATGTGTTTGCCATGCGAAAAGGGGACGGAGGGGATTAAGTCGTTTTCGGCATAAGCGCACTGCCGGGCATAAACGACTTAATCCCCTCCGTCCCCTTTTCCAGGCCCATAACGGACAACGCCAGCCCGGAGGCTGGCGTTGTTCAGGACCGCAGGTGCGGCTTAGAAGCTGCGCGGGCCGCGCGGCTTGAAGCCGTCACGACGCGGCGGGCGGCTGTCGCGGTCACCGCCGCGGTCGCCACCGTGGCCACCCGGACCGCCCGGGCCACCGCGACGCGGGCCACCCGGGCCGCCCGGACCACGCTTGTCGAAGCGCGGCTTGAACGGACGCGGGGCCGGGTTGGTGTCTTCACCCGGGGCCAGCGCACGCATCTGCAGCTGCTGGCCGGACACCCACACCTTCTGCAGGTGCGACAGCACGTCCGGCGGCATCTGTGCCGGCAGGTCCAGCAGCGAGAAGTCGTCGTGGATGTCGATGCGGCCGATGAAGCGGCTTTCCAGGCCAGCTTCGTTGGCAATGGCGCCAACGATGTTGGCCGGCTTCACGCCGTGCTGGTGGCCGACCGAAATGCGGTAGGTCTCCATGCCCTGCTCCGGCGCACCACGCGGCGGAACCTCACGGCGCGGACGCTGCTCGAAGCCACCTTCGGCGTCGTCGCGGCGCGGGCCACGCTCGAAGCGCGGACCACGCTCGTTGCGGTCGAAGCGATCGCCACGTTCCGGGCGGTCACCACGGTCGAAGCGTTCGCGCGGTGCGCGCTCTTCACGCGGGGCACGCACCGGCGGCTGCAGCAGGAACGGGGTGTCACCCTGCAGCATCTTGGCCAGCGCGGCAGCCACTTCAATGGCCGGCACGTTCTGCTCGTTCTCGAAACGCTCCAGCAGCTGGCGGTAGAAGTCCAGGCCACCGGCGCCGAGGGTTTCGCTGATGCGCGAGGTGAACTTGTTGATGCGGGTGTCGTTGACCGCTTCCACGCTCGGCAGCTGCATCTCTTCGATCGGCTGGCGGGTAGCGCGCTCGATCTGGCGCAGCATGCCCTTCTCGCGCGGGGTGGCGAACAGGATCGCCTCGCCGCTGCGGCCGGCACGACCGGTACGGCCGATGCGGTGCACGTAGCTTTCGGTGTCGTACGGGATGTCGTAGTTCAGCACGTGGCTGATGCGCTCCACGTCCAGGCCGCGGGCAGCCACGTCGGTGGCGACCAGGATGTCCAGCTTGCCTTCCTTCAGCATGGCGATGGTGCGCTCACGCTGGGCCTGCTGCATGTCACCGTTGATGGCGGCAGCGGCCAGGCCACGGGCCTGCAGCTTGCTGGCCAGTTCCTCGGTGCCGGCCTTGGTGCGCGCGAAGATGATCATCGCGTCGAACGGCTCGACTTCCAGGATGCGGGTCAGCGCGTCCAGCTTGTGCATGCCGCTCACCCACCAGTAACGCTGGCGGATGTTGGCCGAGGTGGTGGTCTTGGCCGCGATGGTCACTTCCACCGGGTCCTGCAGGTAGGTCTGCGCGATGCGGCGGATCTGCGGCGGCATGGTGGCCGAGAACAGGGCCACCTGGCGCTGCTCCGGCAGCTTCTTCAGCACGGCTTCGACGTCGTCGATGAAGCCCATGCGCAGCATTTCATCGGCTTCGTCCAGCACCAGCGTCTTCAGCTCGGACAGGTCCAGGGTGCTGCGGTCCAGGTGGTCGATCACGCGGCCGGGGGTACCGACCACGATGTGCACGCCGCGGCGCAGGGCCGACAGCTGCTGGCCGTACGGCTGGCCGCCGTACACCGGCAGCACGCGGAAGCCCGGGATCTTCGACGAATAGGACTGGAACGCCTCGGCAACCTGGATGGCCAGTTCGCGGGTCGGCGCCAGGATCAGGGCCTGCGGCTTGATCTGCTGCAGATCGATGTTGGACAGTACCGGCAGCGCGAACGCTGCGGTCTTGCCGGTGCCGGTCTGGGCCTGGCCCAGCACGTCGCGACCTTCCAGCATCGCCGGGATGGTGGCGGCCTGGATCGGCGACGGGGTTTCGTAGCCGATGGCGGTGACCGCCTGCATCACGGGCTCGGACAGGCCGAGCTGCGCGAACTGCAGCGGCGCTTGGGAATCTTGGGACATGGGGAACTCCGAAGACACTGCCGTCTTCCTGGCAGTGCGATAAAAAAGGTGATGGTCCGCGCTTTGGGCGCCCTTCTTATCGCGTGCCCTGGCGCTGCTCGGTTGGAGGAGATTTCACTCGCTCAGAGCGGAATCATACCGCATTGATCCTGAACAAGGCGTACAGCTTGCCGTGCGCGTACCGTCATGACCCAAGCTGGCGCACAATACGCGCCCTCTTCACCGGCCCGGCCGCTGGCTGCGCCCTTCCCCAGGAACCCCGCTCCATGCAGATTCTCGAATTCGACCTCGACGGTGACTACGTCGAACTCAAGCAGCTGCTCAAGCTGGCCGACCTGGTCACCAGCGGCGGCGAGGCAAAGATGGTCATCGGTGACGGCCAGGTGCGGGTCGACGGCGAAGTCGAACTGCGCAAGGCCTGCAAAATCCGCGCAGGCCAGGTGGTCGAGTTCGCCGACAGCCAGATCCGGGTGCTGGCCGCCGGCTGATCTGAACGGGCTGATCTGAACCGGTTCAGGCCACGCGCTGGGTCAGGTGCGAGGCGATCAGCTGCCTGAACGGTGCCACGCCCTGTGCCAGACGCAGGCCCGCCGCGCGCAGCAGCCGCGCCGGGCGGCGATCGTCGGTATACAGGCTGGCGATGGCATTGGTGGCCTCGTACAGCGGCCGCGACGCCAGCCGGTGACCCCGCTGGTAGCTGGCCAGCATGCCGGCGGCGGCAATGTCGGCACCACGTCGCTGCTGCGCGACGATGCCCTGTGCAAGCCGCTGTGCGCTGGCCAGTCCCAGGTTGAAGCCATGCGCGGTGACCGGGTGCATGCCGACGGCGGCATCGCCGATCAGCGCCGAACGCTCGCCGACGAAACGGTGCGCGTACACACCCACCAGCGGATACGCCTGCGGCGTGGCCACTGGCTGCATGCGGCCAAGACGGTGTTCGAAGCAGGCACCGATGGCCTCACCGAAGGCCACCTCGTCCATCGCCAGCAGTTCTTCAATCTGCCGCGGTGGCAGCGTGATCACTGCTGATGCCTGGCCTTCGTTGAGCGGCAGCAACGCCATCGTGCGGCCGTAGCCGAACCATTCCCAGGCAGTGTGGTGATGATCACGCTCAACCTGCATGCGGCACACCAGCATCGACTTGCCGAAGTCGCGCATCTGCGCGCCGATGCCGAGCATGCGGCGGGTTGCGGAGAAGCGGCTGTCAGCGGCGACCAGCAGGCGCGCATGAAGTTGGATGCCGTCATCGAGTTTGACCACGTGGCCCTGCGCATCGGCCTGCACGCCCAGCACCTTGCGCCCGTCGAACAGCTCCAGGCCGTCCTGCCCCTGCACGGCATCCCATGCAGCGCGGCGGATCAGATGGTTGGGTACCAGCCAGCCCAGCGGCTGGCCGTCGACCTGGCTGCTGGCGAAGGTCAGCGCGAACGGCGAGCCGCCGTTCATCACCTTGGCATCGCGCAGTTCAGCGACTTCAGCCTGCGGCAGGCGCTGCCACAGCCCCAGCTGCTCCATGCTCTGCCGCGAGGCATGGGTCAGCGCGATCTCACGGCCATCGAAGGCGGCCTCGGCAAGGGCCTGGCGCGGTTGAACTTCGACCAGCCCGACCTGCAGGCCGCTACCGGCCAGCGCACGCGCGAAACACAGCCCCGCCGGTCCGGCGCCGACCACCACCACGTCCATCCTGCGCATGCGCGCCTCCTGCCGTTGATTCAGTCCGCGCCAGCATAGCGCCGCGCACCTGACCGGCCTTGATCTGGATCAGGCCGGGATCACAACAACGCGAACACCAGCGCCAGGATCGACAGCAGCGACACTGCCCAGACCAGGCTGCGCACGTAGGGCACGCCCGCGGCATACAGCGGCAGGTAGACCACGCGCGCCCAGAAGTAGGCCTGCGCCGCCAGCGCCGTGGTGTCGTTGCCGCGCCCGGCCACGACCACTGCGATGGCGGCGGCAGCGAAGAACGGGAACGTCTCCAGGAAGTTGGCCTGCGCACGCTGCAGGCGCCCGGCCAGCGGGCTGAGTGGCCTGGCTTCGCCATCACGCGCCGAGGCATTCCACTTCATCCCACGCTCGCGGGTGACCACGGTGGAGGTAGCGAAGATGTAGACAAAGCCCAGCAGCACCGACCAGGCCAGCATCGTCAGTTCAGTTGCCATCGATCATCTCCTCAGGGTGCCGACGCACGCAGGCTGTAACCGGCCAGGCGCCACACCTGGTCCTCGTCGAAACGGAACGAGACGAGCTCGCGTACCGGCTGCGCGCTGTTGGCGAAACGGGTCGGGAAGCTGACGTTGATGTACAGCCCCTCCGGCACCGCGGCACCGGCGCTGTACTTGACCCGGGTGATGGTCGGCTGGCCACGCCCGGCCAGCGCGCCCAGGCGCGTGCGCTCGGCAGTCAACTGACTGACGAAGGCGGCCTTCGGTACTGCACGGCGCGCGACGGCCGAAGCGCCATCCCACAACTCGCCTGCGCGGTTGGCATCGACCAGCTGCGCCGCCTTCACTGCGGCCGCGCCCATTTCCGCATCCTGCTTCTGCACCTGCGCCTGCTGCGCGGCAGTCAACGCCGGAGCGCCGGCCGTGGCCGGTTTCGCAGCCGCCGGCGATGCCGGTGCGGGGCGCGCGGGTGCCGGTGCAGGCGTGGCCGGCGCGGGTGCCTGCGCCAATGCGGTCAGGGGCAGCAGGGACAGCAGCAGGAGCACGCGCTTCATGGACACCGCCGGTTCTCGGGAAAGAACCGCAGTCTACGCCAGCGCGGTGAGCTGTTCGTCAGCGTGCGTGGGCGCTGCCTTCCACCGCTGCGGCATCGGCCTGCGCGGCAGGCGTGCCGGTGTCTGCTGGCGCCTGTTCGGCCACCGGCGGCGGCTCCGAAGGCGCAGGCGGCAGCGTTGCCACATCGATCTCCGACAGCGGGCTTTCTTCCGGGCACACCGCATCGGGGAAGCCGAAGCGCTGCTTCAACGCCTGGCCGCAGCTGTTGATCGATTCCATGTCGGCGCCTTCGTGCTTGCACTGCTGGTCGAAGGCGATCAGGAACGCGTCCTTGCGCTGCACGAAGTCGTCACCACAGGCACGCATCTGCTTGATCCGTTCCAGATCGTCCTGCACCGCGTTGGTGCCATCCAGGCCGTACTGGCGCAGTTCGTCCGGCGTCAGCAGGCGCAGGCTGCGATTGGGCACCGTCATCATCAGGTCGGCCACGCCCACCGCCACGCCGTTGCGCTGCAGATAGTCCTTCACGTTGTCGTAGACCTCGTGCAGCTCGCGGTTGAGCTCAGCGCGCGAGGTGGCCTTGGAACTGATGCGCATCATGCGGTGGATGCCGACCTTGCCCGACAGCAGCCGGTTGTCACCGGCGGCCAGCACGAACACGCAGGCGCTGTGGCAGATCGAGCCCTCGCGCACCCAGATGGTCCAGCCCGATTCACCGATGCTGTCACCGGCGACGATCGCCGATTCCACCTGGCCGCCGCTGGAGTCCAGATCGAGGATGCGCTTGTGGATCTTCTGTTCATCGGCGACCACGGCAAGTCGCCACATCATTTCGGCGAAGCCCGGATTGATCTTGCCGGCGTAACGCACACGCATCAGGCCACGCTCGGCACACGGCGCCAGGGCCTGGGAAATCTGCTCGCGCTGCAGGCCCTCCAGCTCGACGCCATCGCCCGCATCACCGGCATACTCGGTGCTGCAGCTGACCCAGGCGCGGCCATTCTCCAACTGCGCCTGCGGCCAAGGCCGATCCGCCCGGCTGCGCGGCGGCGCCGGCGGTGGCGGTGCGTCAGCCGCATTGATCGACACCATGTTCTCGCCATCACTGGCCGGCGCCCGCGCCGCCTTGTCGGCAGCGGTCACATTGCCCGGATTCTCCAACTGACTGCAGCCCGCCAGGGCCAGGCACAACAGGGGCAACCAGCGGAATTTGGCGGACATCGGGCAACCGGGATTGATGGGAGCAAGAGCCACAGTCTACCCGTCCAGGCCGCGCATTCAGCGCGTGGCACTGAACCCCTTCTGACCCTTGGGAAAAAGCGTGTCGACCAAGGTCGACACCCACCAACAGCATTGCGGAATGCCGTACCAACAGGTCGCAGGAACCTGTCGAAGGCGGGGTGGGTCCGGTTGCAGGGGCGTGAGCGCCATGGATGGCGCGACCGAGCTTACAGGGACGTACTTGCAGCGCCCCCTGCAACCGGACCCACCCCGCCCACCCGCAGGAAGCCCGCTGTTGCTGTTGCTCTGGCCTCGGCGGGTGCAGGGCTGCAAGCCCTGCCAGCCCCCCTCCAGCATCCATGTCCGAATCCGGCGAGTATCCCCGCCCTCACACGCCTAGACTGGCGCCATGGACACCGCCCTTGCCCTCGACACCGCCGCCTGCGACCGCGCCCGCCTGGCCCGCGACGCACGCTTCGACGGCGTGTTCTACACCGCCGTGCGCAGCACCGGCATCTATTGCCGCCCCGTGTGCCCGGCACCGCCACCGAAGCCACGCAACATCACCTACTACCCGACTGCGGCCGCTGCTGCGGCAGCCGGTTACCGCCCGTGCCTGCGCTGCCGCCCCGAGCTGGCACCGCAGGCGCAGCAGGCACTGGCCGGGCAGACCGTGCAGCGCGCACTGGCCCTGATCCATGGTGGCTTCCTGCAGGAACAGCCGGTAGCCGACCTCGCAGAGAAGATCGGACTCAGCGCGCGCCAGCTGCAGCGCCTGTTCGTCGAACATCTGGGCGCAACGCCAGGGCAGATCCACGCCACCCATCGCCTGCTGCTGGCCAAGCAGCTGTTGACCGAGACCACGCTGCCGGTGACCGACGTCGCGCTGGCCGCCGGCTACAACAGCCTGCGCCGTTTCAATACCGCCTTCCTGCAGGGCTGTGGCATGGCACCGACGGCACTGCGTCGCCAGCACCAGCCGCTGGCCGCCGACGATGGCTGCCTGGTACTGCGTCTGGCATACCGGCCACCACTGGATTTCCCACGCATGCTGGCCTTCCTGCGCAAGCGCAGCCTGCCCGGCATCGAGCTGATCGGCGAAGACAGCTACCAGCGCGTGCTCGGCACACCCGAGCGCCCCACCCTGCTGCGCGTCACTGCCGACCCCAAGCGCCCGGAACTGCGCCTGCAGCTGGGCGCGGTCGATCCGCGCCTGATCCCGGACATCGTGCGCCGCGTACGTCGCGTGTTCGATCTGGACGCCGACCTGCAGCAGGTACACGCCGCGCTCGGCGAAGAGCCGCTGCTGGCGCGCGGCATTGCCGAACGTCCCGGGCTGCGCGTACCGGGCGGCTGGGATGGCTTCGAAGTGGGCGTGCGCGCGGTGCTCGGCCAACAGGTCAGCGTGGCCGCGGCCACCACCTTCGCGCGGCGGCTGGTGGATGCCTATGGCGCGCACCTGCCGGGCATGCCGCCGGAGTTCGATCGCCAGTTCCCGGCCCCCGAGCTGCTGGCCGAAGCACCACTGGAATCGATCGGCCTGCCACGCAGCCGCGCCGCCACCGTGCGTGCGCTTGCCGCCGCCTGCGCCAGCGGCGCGCTCGACTTCGGCCCGGGCCAAGCGCTGGAAGAGTTCGTTTCCCGCTGCGTGGCACTACCCGGCATCGGTCCGTGGACCGCGCAGTACATCGCCTTGCGCGGGCTCGGCCAGCCCGATGCCTTCCCGGCCGGCGATCTTGTGTTGCAGCAGGTCCTCGGCCACGCACAGGGCCAGCGCCTGAGCGAACGTGCGACCGAAGCGCGCTCGCAACCCTGGCGGCCGTGGCGCGCCTATGCCGTGCTGCACCTGTGGCACCTGTCCGGCACTTTCGTTGGAGAACCGACATGACCCTGTTGTTCGATCGTTTCGACAGCCCGATCGGCGTGCTGACCATCGCCGGTGACGAGCGTGGCCTGTCCCATGTGCTGTTCCCGGAAAACCGCCACCCGGCACGCGGCCGCGACGACTGGCACTACGCGCCGGATGCGCTGCCGGAAGCGCGCGAGCAGCTGCTGCAGTTCCTGCACGGTGAACGCAGCAGCTTCGACCTGGAGCTGGCGCCACGCGGCACGCCGTTCCAGCTGCGTGTGTGGCAGGCGCTGGCGTTGATCCCGTTCGGCCAGACCTGGAGCTACCTGCAGCTGGCGCAGCACCTGGGCCACCCCAGTGCGACCCGCGCCGTCGGCGCTGCCAATGGGCGCAATCCGCTGCCGATCATCCTGCCCTGCCATCGTGTAATCGGCAGCAACGGCGCGCTGACCGGCTTTGGTGGCGGACTGGAAACCAAGGCCGCGCTGCTGCGACTGGAACAACGCCAGGCCCCGCTGTTCGCCTGAGAGGGCTGGCCGGGCTGCGCCCGGCACCCGCAGAGGCTAGAGCAACAGCAACAGCGGGCTTCCTGCGCGGAGGCGGGGTGGGTCCGGTTGCAGGGGACGCTGCAAGTACGTCCCTGTAAGCTCGGTCGCGCCATCCATGGCGCTCACGCCCCTGCAACCGGACCCACCCCGCCTTCGACAGGTTCCTGCGATCTGTCGGGACGGCGCACTACACGGCTGCTGGTAGGTGTCGACCTTGGTCGACACGGTAGATCCACGCCATGCGTGGATGGAAGCATCGGGAACATGTCTGGAGAAAAGCCTCCTTCTTGTTGAAGGGGGCGCGCCGACAGGCGCGGGGATAAGGAAAAATGCGCGGACACGCTGCGCCCTTCGGCGCAGCGTGTCTTGGGCGCGTCATTGCACCGGCTTATCATGGGCGGATGACTTCCGTACGCCTGACCTGCGCGCTGGCGCTGCTGCTGCCATTGGCCGCCTGCACCACCGCGCCCGCCCCTTCCGCCTCCGCTCCCACCGCTGTCGCTGCGGCTGCGCCGCCGAAGCTGCTGCTGATCTCCATCGACGGCCTGCGCGCCGATGCGCTGGACCGCGGTCTGACCCCGAACCTGCAGCGCCTGATCGACGGCGGCGTGCGTGCACGCTGGATGACCCCGTCCTATCCGTCGCTGACCTTCCCCAACCACTACACCATCGTCACCGGCCTGCGCCCGGACCACCACGGCATCGTCAACAACAGCATGGACGATGAAGCCCTAGGCCGGTTCGAGCTGAGCAACCGTGAGGCGGTCACCACCAGCGGCTGGTGGGGCGGCGAACCGATCTGGGTCGGCGCTGAGAACGCCGGGGTTCGTTCGGCCACCACCTCGTGGCCAGGCAGTGAATCGGAAATCCGCGGTGTGCGCCCCAGCCAGTGGCGCGTCTACGACGGCAAGGAACCACTGGAGCAGCGCGCCGGCATCGTGCTCGATTGGCTTGCACAGACCGATGCCGATGCACCCCGCCTGACCACGCTGTACATGGAACATGTGGACAAGGCCGGCCACAACTACGGCCCCGAATCGAAGCAGTATGCCGACGCCATCGTGCGCGCCGACCAGATCGTCGGCCAGGTGCTCGATGGACTGCAGCAGCGCGGCCTGGCCGCGACCACCAACGTGATTGTGGTCTCCGACCATGGCATGGCCAGCGTCCCGGTCGGCCAGGTGATCGCCACCGAATCAATGGCCGCCCCGGCCATCGCGCGCAATGTCAGCCAGGGCCAGTCGGTGGGCTTCGCGCCGGTAGCTGGCCATGAGGCCGCCGCCGAGCGCGCACTGCTCGGTCGTCACGCGCACTACGAGTGCTGGAAGAAAGAGAACCTGCCGCCGCGCCTGCACTACGGCACCCACCCGCGCATTCCCGCCATTGTCTGCATGATGGATGAAGGCTGGGATGCCCTGCACCAGGAGAAGATCGCCAAGCGCGACCATCAGGATCGTGGCTCGCATGGCTACGACAATGCCCTGCCCTCCATGCGCGCGGTATTCGTGGCCAGCGGCCCGTCGTTCCGCCAGGGCCTGGTGATCGATGGCTTCGACAATGTCGACGTCTACCCGCTGCTGGCCGACCTGCTGCAGGTGCCGGCCGCGCCGAACGATGGCAATCCGGAAACGTTGAAGAAAACCCTGCGCTGACGCTCCTGTAGAGCCGAGCCCATGCTCGGCTGGCCGAATGCAGCCGAGCATGGGCTCGGCTCTACATAGAATCGTGTGCCGGCGTGCGCGCGGGCACAAAAAAACGCGGCGCCAGGCGCCGCGTTTTTCGTTGAACCGGTCCAGGCCGGATCAGGCCTTGGCGACGGCCTTCTTCGCCACAGCCTTCTTCGCCGGAGCCTTGGCCACGGTCTTCTTGGCAACCGGAGCGGCGGCGCCTACGGCGA
The DNA here is from genome assembly GCF_056481585.1 of Stenotrophomonas sp. 86428_Sma. Lineage (NCBI taxonomy): Bacteria > Pseudomonadati > Pseudomonadota > Gammaproteobacteria > Lysobacterales > Lysobacteraceae > Stenotrophomonas > Stenotrophomonas sp. 86428_Sma. Next base: position 1,508,376 of record NZ_CM151156.1, on the reverse strand, counting down.
CCTTGCTCGCGGTGTGCGAACGGGCGTTGCCGTAGCTGGCGTTGTAGCGCTTGCCCTTGGCGGTCTTGCGGTCACCCTTACCCATGTCTTCAACTCCTCAAATGTGAAATCTGGTTACCCCGTACTGACACGGGTTCGGCGGGGCCGCCTTGCTGGGCGCCCCCGCGCACGATCGAAAATCCTATCACGGAGCGCCTAGTGCGCGCAGCTGGCGTCGTGCACGTGACCGTGGTTGAGGCGCAGGTTGACCAGATGGGCGACCCCCACCAGCAGGCCGCCGATGGTCATCACCACCGCGTGTGGCACCGCATTGTGGTGCAGCGGGTCGTACAGCACGCCGGCCCACAACGCCACCAGGCCGGGAATCAGGAAGCCCAGCGCACGCAGCGCACCATGCCGGCGGTAGCCCCAGACCAGGCTGAACAATCCGAGCAGGGTGACGAACACCACCAGCGCCTGTTCCACCCCATCGCTCAGCCAGAACGACAGGCCCAGCGACGGCGCCGCCGCCAGCAGCACGGGGATCACCGCACAGTGCACCGCGCACAGCATCGAACCAGTGGCGCCGAAACGGTCGAGCAGGTGGCGCAGGCGTGAGGACAGGGACATGACTTCCAGCAGGGTCGGCGAATCGTTATGGAATAATATAACATCTGCTCCCGACCCGCACGGTTTTCCTCCCCCTGTCCCGCTGACGGGATACGTGCGCCCAGCGATTGATACACTGTAACAAAGGACCCGCTCCATGCCCGCCCACACCCCGCGGTTGAAGCCGCATTCCCTCGCTCTGGCCCTCGCCGCCCTGCTGCCTTCGGTTGCCTTTGCCGCCGGCGATGACAGCGCTCAGCGTGACCGCCACCTGACTGAACTGTCGTCGGTGCAGGTCACCGGGTCGCCACTGCAGGGCGATGCCGAATCGCTGGCGCGCCCGGTGGAGGTACTGGCCGGCGAACGCCTGGACGAGCAGAAGGCCGGCACCCTCGGCGATACCGTGGCCAAGCTGCCGGGCGTGCAGAGCACGTTCTTCGGCCCTGGCGTCGGCCGCCCGATCATCCGCGGCCAGGAAGGCCCGCGCGTGGCTGTGCTGTCCAATGGCATGGGCAACATGGATGCCTCCACCGTCAGCGCCGACCATGCCACCAGCATCGAGCCGTTCCTGGCCGACCAGATCGAAGTGCTGAAGGGCCCGGCCACGCTGCTGTTCGGCAGTGGTGCCATCGGTGGCGCGGTCAATGTGGTGGATGGCCGCATCGCCCGCGAGCTGCCGGAGCGCCCGCTCAGCGGCCGCGCCGAGCTGCGCGGCAATTCGGTGAACAACGAGCGCAGCGGCATGTTCCGCCTCGATGGCGTCAGCGGCAATGTCGTGCTGCATGTGGACGGCCTGGTGCGCAATGGCGACGACTACCGCATTCCCGGCTATGCAGTGATCGACAGCCTTGAAGACCATCACGATCACGACCATGACCACGCGGGCGAAGAAGGCGAAGAACCGCGCCGCGGCCGCCTCGACAACAGCTCCATCCGCACCCGCGCCGGCGGCGTCGGCGCGACCTGGCTGGGCGACGGCGGCTACTTCGGCGTATCGGCCAGCACCTATCGCACCAACTACGGCATTCCCAATGGCGCGCACGTGCATGCCGATGGCGATGATCATGGCCATGACCACGGCCACGACCATGGCGATGAAGAGGAAGGCGGCGACGAGCATGACGTGCGCATCGACATGGTGCAGAACCGCTTCGAGACCAAGGCCGGCATCTACAACCCGGTCTCGTTCCTGAAGAACATCAATGCACGCGTGGCCTACACCGACTACGAGCACGTGGAGCTGGAAGCCGGCACGCCGTCCACCCGCTTCACCAACCGTGGCATCGAGGCGCGCCTGGAAGCGGTGCAGCAGCAGATCGGCGGCTGGGACGGCGCGTTCGGCCTGCAGTTCGGCAACAGTGATTTCGGTGCCAAGGGCGAAGAGGCGTTCGTTCCGGATACCGGCACGAAGAACATCGGCCTGTTCGTACTGCAGGAAAAGCAGTTCGGCCCGTTCAAGCTGGAACTGGGCGGCCGCCACGACCAGGTCAAGCTGGACCCGACCGGTGACTACCGCCGCCGCACCTTCGGCGCCACCAACCTGTCTGCGGCCGGCATCTGGAAGCTCAACGATGCCGTTGACCTGCGCATCGGCGTGGACAGCTCCGAGCGTGCACCGACCAACGAAGAGCTGTATGCCGCCGGCGCACACATCGCCACCCGCTCGCTGGAAATCGGTGACGCCAACCTGAAGACCGAGCGCGGCCAGCGCGTGGAACTGGGCATCCACACCCACAGCGAACGCCTGGACTTCTCGGCGTCGGTCTACCAGACCAAATTCAAGGACTTCATCTACCTGGCCGACACCGGCGTTACCGAGGGTCTGCCGGTCCGCGCCTGGACGCAACAGGATGCGGTGTTCCGCGGTGCCGAAGCCGAAGCGCTGGTGCACCTGTTCGAAGGCGGCGCCGGTGACTGGGATCTGCGCGTGTTCGGCGACTACGTGAAGGCCAAGCTGGATGGCAACGGCAGCCGCAACCTCGACATCGCCGTGCCGCATGGCGACCACAACCACAACTACAGCGTGGAGCTGGCCAACACCGGCTACCTGCCGCGCATCGCCCCGGCCCGCGTCGGCGCCGACCTGCGCTGGTCGAAGGACGGCTGGCGCGCCTCGGTCGGTGCGGTCCGCTACAGCCGCCAGAAGGATGTCGCCCAGAACGAAGCGCCGAGCGACGGCTACACCCTGGTCGACGCGCATCTGGCCTACCGCTGGGATCGCAACGCGAGCAACAGCTACGAGGTGTTCCTGGATGGCAGCAACCTGACCAACCGCGAAGTGCGTCCGCATACCTCGCTGCTGCGTGATTACTCGCCGCTGCCGGGCCGTGGTGTCGCATTCGGCATCCGCGCGTTCTTCTGATCGCGTAGTGGAGTCGGATCCCATTCCAGAGGAATGGGTTCTGACCCCAGCCTCAGCCCACGCATGGCGTGGATCCAATGCAAGCAGATCCGATGGGGGCCTTCTGGCCCCCATCTCTTTGTGCAGCATCCATCACGCATTCGTCACAAAGATGTGCGTACCACAACAAGCGGACAATCCCGTCACTCAAAGTCTCGCCAATCGGACACTTTTGTCCGAAAATAATTCCATGACTGCCCAACGTGCCGATGCTGCTGCCCGCCGTGCCCTCATCCTCGACGCCGCCGATCATGTGTTCGGCCAACACGGTGTCACCGCCCCGCTGGACCTGGTGGTCGAACGCGCCCAGGTGGGCCGCGCCACCCTGTACCGCAACTTCCCCGACCGCACCGCGCTGATCCAGGCACTGCTGCAACGTACGGTCGACCGTATCCGGCGCCAGGTCGAGCAGCTCGGCGACCGCGACGATGCCCTGTTCGAGGTGTTCGAGGGCATGGCCCAGCGCATCATCGATTCGCCGGCATTGGCCGATTACTGGCGGGCGGTGGATTCGGACGTGCCAGCCATGCGCACCGCGCGCGAGACCGTGCGCGATCTGCTGGAAGCACCGATCGCCCGTGCCAAGGCCGCCGGACTGTGCCGTGCCGACCTGGAGAAGACGGACATTTCACTGATCTCGGGCATGCTGGGCGCAGCCCTGCGCGGCAAGACCCGCGACGAGCGCGCCCACCTGGCCGGGCGTGCCCTGCAGCTGCTGCGCGGGGGTCTCCAGGGAGCAACCAGCGAGGCCCGCTGATGGTCCAGCCGTATCTGAAGCCGGTTCCGGATTGGGAGGAGCACGAGAAGCCGACCATGCCCGGTTCGGCGTCGATGCCCTGGCACCCACCGTATCGACGCGTGGCCTATGCACTGGTGTCGCTGCTGGTGGCGATCACCGGTGGCCTTGGCAATGCACTGGTCACCGCCAACCTGCCCTTCCTGCAGGGCCAGCTGGCACTGACGCCGACCCAGGGCAGCTGGCTGGTGGCGGCCTATGCAATGGTCAACGTCACGGCCAACCTGCTGGCCTTCAAGTTCCGCCAGCAGTACGGCATCCGCCTGTTCGCCGAGATCGGCCTGGGCCTGTACGCAGCACTGGCGGTGCTGCACCTGTTCGTTGGCAGCTTCGAGACCACGATGCTGACCCGTGCCGCCAGCGGCTTCGCTGGCGCCGCCTGTTCGACACTGGGCACGCTGTACATGCTGCAGGCGCTGCCACGACGGTTCACCGGCAATCTGCTGGTGGTTGGCGTGGGCCTCTCGCAGCTGGCGGTGCCGATCGCCTGGATCGTCTCGCCGGGCCTGGTCGATACCGGCCAGTGGCACCAGCTCTACTCGTTTGAAGCCGGGCTGGCCCTGTGCGCGTTCGCGGCAGTGGTGGTGCTGAAGCTGCCGCCCGGTATCCAGGTGAAAACCTTCGAGCCGCTGGACTTCCTCACCTTCGCCCTGCTTGCGCCGGCTGTCGCGCTGCTGGTGATCGTACTGGCGCAGGGCTACACCCGCTGGTGGCTCAACACGCCATGGCTGGGTTGGGCGCTGGTCGCCTCGATCGTGCTCTCCACCACTGCCTTCATCATCGAACACTACCGGCGCAATCCACTGCTGCAGATCCGCTGGCTGTCGAAGCTGCCGGTGCTGCACTTCATCGTCGGCGCGTTCCTGATCCGCTTCCTGACCACCGAGCAGTCCTACGGCGTGGTCAACCTGATGCGCACGCTGGGCATGGGCCCGGACCAGATGCGCCCGCTGTTCGTGGTGATACTCGCAGGTGTGGTCACCGGCATCGCCGGCGCTTCGTTGACCTTCGGCCCGAAGCGGCTGATTCCGCAGCTGCTGATGGCGATCCTGCTGTTGGGCGCAGCCGCCTTCTTCGACCAGCACCGCACCAGCCTGGACCGGCCGCACGACTTCTACGTCAGCCAGTTCCTGGCCTCGGTCGGTGCCGGCATGTTCATGGGCCCGTTGATCATGCTCGGCATCTCCGCCGCGCTGAAGCAGGGTGTGGACCACATGATCACCTTCCTGGTGACGCTGTCGATCACACAGACGCTGGGCGGCCTGGCCGGTTCGGCGGTGCTGGGTACCTTCCAGCTGCACCGCGAGCAGCTGTACTCCAGTGCATTGACCAGCCAGCTCGACCCGGCCGACCCGGTGGTGGCACAACGCCTGCGCCTCCAGCAGCAGTTGTACAGCGCACAGATCACCGACCCGGTGCTGCGCAGCGCGCAGGGCAGCGCGCAGCTGGCGCAGACCACGCGCCGCGAAGCCAACGTGCGTGGCTTCAATGATGTGTTCACGCTGAGCGGCTGGCTGGCGATCGGCTTCCTGGGCTGGTTGCTGCTGCTGTCGCTGCGCACCGCCGTGCTCAAGCAATGGCGCAAGCGCCACCCCACTTCCCCCGCTGCGGCCACGCCGGCCGCGCCCCGCTGAGTCCTCCTCCATGCCTCCCGTCCCGCCCCGCCCCGACGACATCGACGCCGACAACGTCACTCCACCGCCGCCGACCGATGCGGCGCCTGCGCCCACGCCCGCGACACCGGCTGCCGCGCCGAAGTACCTCAAGCCCAGCGCGCGCAGCGTGGTGGTGATGGTGGTGGTGGCCTTGCTGGGCATTGCGCTGATCCTGCGCGCCTGGCACCTGTGGCCGTTCACCAGCAGCGTGATGGTGACCGACAACGCCTATGTGCGCGGGCAGATCACGGTGATGGCGCCACAGGTGAACGGCTACGTGACCGAAGTGCTGGTGAAGGACTTCCAGCACGTGAGGGAGGGCGAGCCGCTGCTGCGCATCGATGACCGCATCTACACGCAGCGTGTCGCCCAGGCGCAGGCAACGCTGGACAGCGCACGTGCGGCACTGGCCAACTCGGACCAGTCGCAGGCGCAGAACCGTGCGCAGATCGCCTCCGCACACGCCACATTGTCGGCCGGCCAGGCGGAGCTGCAACGCTCGCGCAACGAGCTGAAGCGCTACGAGGAACTGGCCGCGCAGCAACTGGTGTCGGTCAACGACCGCGACAAGTTCCGCACCACCCAGGCCTCAGCACAGGCCAGCGTGCAGCAGTCGCAGGCGCAGATCCGCATCGCCGAGGAAACGCTGGTGTCGACCCAGGTGGCGCGCAAGAGCCTGGAGGCCCAGGTGGAAAGTGCACAGGCACAACTGGAACTGGCGCGCATCGACCTGGCCAACACGGTGATCCACGCACCGCGCGACGGCCAGATCAGCGAAGCCAGCGTGCGCGTGGGCCAGTACGTCGCCGCCGGTTCGCAGCTGCTGTTCCTGGTGCCTGACGCGCTATGGGTGGTGGCCAACTACAAGGAAGGCCAGACCTGGGGCATGGCGATCGGTCAGCCGGCCACGTTCTCGGTGGACGCGTTCCAGGGCCAGGTGCTGCGCGGCCGCGTGCAGGAGATCGCACCCGCCACAGGTTCGGAGTTCAGCGTGCTGCGCCCGGACAACGCCAGCGGCAACTTCACCAAGGTGGTGCAGCGGCTGCCGGTGCGGATATCGATCAATGAAGGTCAGACGCTGGCCGCACAGCTGCGGCCCGGCATGTCGGTGATCGTGCGGGTAGATACCCGGTCCAAGCCGATGGACTAGGGTGCAGGCTGCTGACTGCCTTCACCCCATTGATCCGCTACCGTTGCGGATCTGGATCAGGATCGCTGGAAGACGATGAAATTTACGACACTGGCCAGGCGGGCGGCCAAGGACACGCTGGAAGCGGAAGATCTGATCGCCTTCGTGCAGGAGCACGGCGCCGAAGGTGGCAAGGAAATTGAGCGGCTGCGGATACTGCACGGTTGGCCGGATGATGGCCTGCTGGGCGATGGTAGCCGGGTCGTACCGTTCGGCGGCTGGGCCAAGGCCTGCACCGCCTGGGGACGCCAGGGCGTGGAAGGCCTGCGCGATATGCTGGGGGACCCCCAGCTGGCAGTGTTCGCGCTCGGCACACTGGCCGATGTGAGTGGCCCCGCCGCCATTGCCGTCCTGCTGGACTTTGCCGAACGCGCTGACTGGTCGCGTGCGGGCACACCGCGTGATCTGCCCTGCCAGGCGCTTTACTGCCTCAATACCGCGCTTTCAGGGAAGACCGGCGTTGAGGTTACACCCGGCATGCAGGCGTCGATGCTGCGTATCGCCAAGCTCATCTGGGACGCCAGGGTGCCCAATGTGCATTTCCTGGCGCAGGCACTGTATTTCGTGCGCCATGCCGACCCGGTACCAGCGCTCGCCTGGGTCGAGCAGTTGCGGGTGGACGACCCTGTACTGGTCGACGCACAGCGCAGCGTCCTGAAGCGTCTGAAAGAGCACGCCGCCCGGGACTGAGCGTGCGGCTCAGTCCGGGTATGCGCCGCGACTCAGCCCGCGCAGCGCGCGCAGAGCCCGTGCACTTCCAGGGTCTGCGCCTGCGGCTGGAAGCCCAGCTCCTTGGCGCGCTTCTCCAACTGGGTGACGATCTCGCGGTCTTCCAGCTCCACCGCGCTGTGGCAGCTGTTGCAGATCAGGAACGGCACCGAGTGCGCGGCACTGCTGGGATGGTGGCAGGCCACGAAGGCATTGACCGATTCCAGCTTGTGCACGAAGCCATTGGCCATCAGGAAGTCCAGCGCACGGTAAACGGTGGGCGGGGCATCAGCGCCCACGCCCTTGCCGTTGCGCACCCATTCCAGCAGTTCATAGGCCTTGACCGGCTTGCCGGCCTCGGCGATCAGCTTCAGCACATTGGCGCGGATCGGGGTCAGGCGCAGCCCGCGTTCGCGCGAGACACGCTCGACCACCGCCACGAAATCCGATGCGTCGTGGACGTGGTGGTGCGGGGCGGTACAGGCAGTGGCGGTCTTGGCGGGCATGCGTGTTCTCCGGTTCGGGCCTGGCAAGGATGCCTCAGGCCGTTGCTACCTTGGTGATGGCCACATCAATGCGTTTCAAGGCCTGCTCGCGGCCGGCCAGGTAAACGGTATGGGAAATGTCAGGACTGACCTGGGTGCCGGTGATGGCCACGCGCAGCGGCTGGGCCACCTTGCCCATGCCGATTTCCAACGCTGCGGCCGCGTCGTGCAGGGCGACGCCCACCGACTCGGCGGTCCATTCCGGCAGGGCGGCCAGCAGCTCGCGGGCCTTGCCCAGCGCCACTTCGGCACCGGCCTTGAAGTGCTTGGCCACCGCCGCTTCGTCGTACTCGGTCAGCGGCTGGTACCAGACCACCGCCTTCTCGGCCATTTCCTTCAGGGTCTGCACGCGTTCACGCAGGGCGATCACCACGTCCTCCGGGGCGGGACCGGCAGCCACGTCCAGGCCCAGCTTCTGCAGCTGGTAGACCAGGTGCGGCACGATCGCGGACACATCCTCGGTCTTCAGGAAGTGCTGGTTGACCCAGCCCAGCTTGGCCATGTCCAGGCGCGAGGCCTTGGAATTGCAGTCCTTCACGTCGAACAGGTCGATCAGCTCCTGGCGGCTGAACAGCTCCTGGTCACCGTGCGACCAGCCCAGGCGGGCCAGGTAGCTCAGCAGCGCGTCCGGCAGGTAGCCGGCGTCCTTGTACTGCATCACGTCGGCCGCGCCGGTGCGCTTGGACAGCTTGGCGCCCTGCTCGTCCAGGATCATCGGCATGTGGCCGAACCTCGGCACCGGCGCGCCGATGCCTTCGTACAGGTTGATCTGGCGCGGGGTGTTGTTGATGTGGTCGTCGCCGCGGATGACCTCGGTGATGCCCATGTCCCAGTCGTCCACCACCACCGCGAAGTTGTAGGTGGGGTAGCCGTCCGGGCGGAAGATGACCATGTCATCCAGCTCGCTGTTGGCGATCTCGATGCGGCCCTTGATCAGGTCGTCGAACACCACCGTGCCTTGCAGCGGGTTCTTGAAGCGGATGACGCGGTTCGGGTCGTCCTTGCGCGGCAGGCCCAGTTCGCGTGCAGCGCCGTTGTAGCGCGGCTTTTCCTGCCTGGCCATGGCGGCCTCGCGCATCGCATCCAGCTCTTCGCGGGTCTCATAGGCGTAGTACGCCTTGCCGTCGGCCACCAGCTGCTCGGCCACTTCCAGGTAACGGGCGACGCGGTCGGTCTGGTAGATCGGGCCTTCGTCATAGTCCAGGCCCAGCCACTCCATCGCCTCCAGGATCGCGTCGATCGCGCCCTGGGTGCTGCGTTCACGGTCGGTGTCCTCGATGCGCAGCACGAACTCGCCGCCACGGTGGCGGGCCTCCAGCCAGCAGTACAGCGCGGTGCGGGCACCGCCGATGTGCAGGTAACCGGTGGGGCTGGGGGCGAAGCGGGTGCGGCAGGTCATGGACGGCTCGAGGAACGGGAATCCCCCGATTTTACCAGCCCGCCGCCCCCGACGGAAAAAGGGGACGGAGGGGATTAAGTCGCGATTGCCCAGCCGCTGGGCCTGCAACCGGGAAACGGAGGGGAGAAACGACTTAATCCCCTCCGTCCCCTTTTACGGTTCTACCTTGCGCGGGAAGGACTGCTCGCGCATCGCGGCGTTATAGGCGAACGAGGCGACGATGGCTGCGGCCTGCTTCAGGTCTTCCGGTTCGGCGTGGTCCCAGGTGTCCAGGTGGCTGTGATGGACATTGGTGAAGTAGTCCAGCCGGTCCTGGATGAACTGGAAGCCCGGCAGGCCGATGCGGTCGAAGCTGATGTGGTCGGTGCTGCCGGTGTTGCGGGTGGCCACGGTGGTAGCGCCCACGTCATGGAACGGGGCCAGCCAGGCTTCGAAGATCGGCATCGCCGCCAGGTTTTCCTGTGCATAGATGCCACGGAAGCGGCCAGAGCCGTTGTCCATGTTGAAGTAGACCTGGAATTTGCCGTAGTCGCGGGTCTTCTGCAGCGCGCCGGTTGGTTCGCGCAGCGAGGCCGGCAGCGCCTTCTGCGCCGGGTCGGTGGGTTCCGGGAAACGGCCGAAGTGCTTGGCCACATAGGCCTGCGAGCCGATCAGGCCCTGTTCCTCGCCGCTCCACAGCGCCACGCGGATGGTGCGCTTGGGCTTGGCGCCGGTGGCCTTGAGGATGCGCATCGCTTCCATCATCACCGCCACGCCGGCCGCGTTGTCGGCCGCACCGGTACCACTGTGCCAGGAATCCAGGTGTGCGCCGATCATCACCACTTCATCGGGCTTGCTGCTGCCACGGATCTCGGCCAGCGTGTTGTAGCCGGGCTGGTCGGCCTCGTCGGTGAAGCGCGCAGCCACATCCACGCGCAGGCGCACGGTCTGCTTGGCCTCCAGCGCGCGCACCAGCGGATTGAAGTGCTCGCTGATCATCGCCAGCTCGGGAATGCCCACCGACTCACCCGCCTTGCGCGAGCCGCCGCCGGCAACGCGGATGATGCCGTTGTCCCAGCTGCTGATGCTGATCGAGGCCAGCGCGCCTTCTTCCACGAAGAACGCATTGACCCTGGTCGCCAGCTGCTGGCGTTCCTGGTATTCCTTGACCCGCTTCGCACGCTCGGCGGTGGCGTCCTTGTCCTTGGGCAGGGTGAACTCCTGCAGGCCCTCCAGCGAGGTGGCGTCGTGGCGGTGCGAATCCGCCTCGGTGCCGCGCTTGTACTCGCGCGCCTCGCCCAGCAGCAGGATCTTGCCGCGCAGCTTGCCGCGGTACTTCTCGATGTCCTCGGGCTTCTTGATCTCGACCTGCACCAGTTCGCCTTCGACCGGACCCTGGGTACCCGGTGTCCAGGCCTTCGGCAGCGCGTGCAGCGGCTGGATGCGGTCACCCAGCATTTCCACGCTGGCCGAAGTGAACTCCCAGCCGCGCCCGAAGTCGTCGAAGGCTTCGTCGTGGACGTTGTCCAGCTTCCATTCGTTGAACTTGCCGCGGGTCCAGGCATTGGCGCGGCCCATCGCCGGCGAGTTGGTCAGGCGCGGGCCGATGCGTTCGGTGAGGTAGCTGAAGGTGTCCATCACCTGCGAACGATGGAAGGCCTCCTGGCGGATGCGGCTGACCATGTCCAGGTCCACCGGCTCGCGCTGCTGCGCGCCTGCATTGCCACCCATCGCCAGCGCTGCGGCCAGCATGCCCCACTTCAACACATCGCACCCCTGCCCTTCGGCTCGATCATCAACCCATCGAGTCTAGCCAGCAGGGGCGCGCCGATACCGTCCCATCGGTCATGGACAGCGACAGTAGATCCAGGCCATGCGTGGATGAACAACCGAATCACCCACTCCATCCCAGCCACAACTGCGCCCGTTCCGGCAGCAGCAGCAACCAGTGCCGCCGGTCGATGCTGCTGCAGCCGTACACCGCCGCATGCGCGGGCCAGTCCTCGGGCAGGCCGCCGATGCCGATCTCGGCCAGCGCCTCCGCCCCGGCCTTCCATGGCCGGTAGCGCGGCACCCGGCCAGCCAGCGCGCCGCGTCCCTGCCGCGCGCCGTGCAGCCAGGCCAGTCCCTGGCCCTGCAATCCCTCGCAGGTCACCGCTGCCAGCTGGAAGCGGACCAGACCGGGGGCGATCCGTGCCCCGGGCAGGGCCGCCAGCACGCCATGTGCCTGCAGCAGTGCATCCACTTCCAGCAGGGCCGGAATGCCCTGCCGTGCCCGTTGCCGCAATCCCTGGCGCCAGCTCATGGCGTACTCCTTACTTCAGTTCCGCGCCAAGCGCGTACCAGTCGACCCGGCGGGTCACCCACATCGCCAGCGCCAGGATCACGAACAGCAGCAGCGAACCCATCAGCAGCGCGTTGTTCTCCGACACCAGCAGGCCATACAGCGCGCCATACAACACGGTCAGCAGCGCAGCGAAGCCGAGGCCGCGCTTCCAGTGGCCCAGCACGTTGGCCAGGTACACCGCCTGCAGGCCGATACAGGCCACCGCAGAAACCAGGTAGGCCTTCCAGAACGCGATGTGCTCGGACAGGCTGATCAGCAGCAGGAAGAAGATCGCCAGCGCCAGGCCCACCATGAGGTACTGCAGCGGGTGGATGCGCAGTGACCTGATCAGCTCGAACAGGATGAAGCCGACGAAGGTGAGCAGCACGAACAGCACGCCGTATTTCGAGGCACGGTCGGCCTGGGTGTAGGCATCGACCGGATCAACCAGCGACACCGTCACCGCCTGCGACTCGACCGCACCATCATTGCGCAGCTGTCGTTGTGCATCGGAGGCCAGCGAGGACACCGCCCAGCGCGCATCGAAGCCCTGTGCGTCGACACGGCGCTCGTTGGGCAGGAACGCACCGCTGAACGACGGATGCGGCCAGCTCGAACGCAGTGCGATCTTGGTGTCATCGCCCACCGGCACCACCGACAGCATGCGGCTGCCATCCAGGCGCAGCTCGAGTTCGACGGTGCTGGCAGCCAGCGTACCGCCCTGTTCCGCGGCGAAACCGGCCACCGGCGCATGCAGGCCTCGCCCCACCTCGCTGGCCGCACCAACCCCCGGCAGCAGGCGCAGCTGCTTGCCATCCACGCGCAGGTTCGGCGTACCGACCAGACCACGCACATCGGAAATGCCCACCGCCACATACGGCTGGCCGTAGCTGCGGCCGGCCTTCACCGGATAGTCGTCTGCAGCGAACGTCGCCTTCATCTGGCCGTTCCAGCTGTATACCGGCACCTTGAACAGGCCGACCTCACGCTGGCTCGGCAGCATCTCGCCGCCCACCTCCAGCGACGCCGGCATCTGCAGCCAGTGCCCCTCGGTGACCTGCACCTCGGTCTTCTTGACGCCCAGCGGGTCGACCAGTTCAACCTGCTTGCGTTCCACCCACGGCACCACCCGCACCGGGCCCACCAGCTGCTGTGCACCGGCGCGGCTGTCGGCCACCCGTGAGAAGGCCTCGTCGCGGTACGCGCTACGTTCGTTGATGACCCCGCGGATCATCGTCAGCGGCACCAGCAGCAGCAGGATCAGCCCGCCGACAATGGCGAACCGCAGCAGCATCTTCAGGGATTTCATGGTCCATCCTCGTTGGAGAGGGCTGCAGGATGGACCGCCGCAGTGAGCAGGGTTTGTGGCGAATTTGAAGCGAGTGTGAAGTCAGCGGCGCGGGCGCTGGCCCGGCGCACTCAACGGCAGCCACAGGCTGGCCACGGTGCCGCCGCCCTCGCGGATATCCACGCTGGCACGCCCATCATGCAGGCGCGCGACCTCCTGCACGAAGGGCAGGCCCAGGCCGGAGCTGCGACGCCCGCTGCCGGGCCGCGCCAGCGAATAGAAGCGTTCGAACACCCGCTCACGCGCGTAGTCGGGAATGCCGGCGCCACGGTCGGCCACCTGCAGGCGCACACCCTGCCCGTCCACCTCGGCCTGCAGCGCGATCTCCGCGCCGGCTGGCGAGAAGGCAATCGCGTTGTCGATCAGGTTGTGCAGTGCCTGCCCCAGCAGGTAGCCGTCGCCTTGCACCCGCAGGTCGGGCACGTTGCCGATGCGGACCTGCACGCCGGCCGCCTGCGCACGCACCTGTGCGGCGGCCGCCGCATCGGCCAGCAATGCCGGCAGCGCGATCGGATCGCGGGTCTGCAGCCAGCCGTGCTGTTCCACTTCGGCCAGCGCCAGCAGCTTGTCGATGGTCTCGGTCAGCCGCTCCTGCTGGTCGACGATGCTGCGCGCGAAATGCACGCGATCGGCTTCCGGCAGCGGCTCCTGCAGCAGTTCGGCGGCACCGCGGATCGCCGCCAGCGGGCTCTTCATCTCGTGCGTCAGCGACTGCACGTACTGCTCGACGTAGGCCTTGCCCTCCAGCTTGCGGCGCATCGTTTCCAGCGCCTGGCCGAGATCGCCGATCTCGTCGCGACGGCGCCGTGGTGGTGGCACCGGTTCGCCCGCGCTGACCGCGCGTGCATAGCGGCTGAGCTGACCGAGGCCCGTGGTCAGCCACATCGTCACCAGCACGCCGACCAGCGCCGACAGCCCAATCAGCCACGCACCGCGCTCGATGATGGCGCGCTGGCTGGCGGCGATGAACGGATCGATGCTGCGGTTGGGCTGGGCCAGGCTGAGCACGCCGATCAGCGTGCGGCCGTCGGCCGGGTCGTACACCGGCGCCGCCACATGCATCACCGTATCGCCTTCCTCGCCCGGAATCTCGGGGCTGGAACGTGCGCCGTACTCACCGCGCAGGGTGCGGTAGACATCATTCCAGCGCGAGTTGTCGCGGCCGAGATCACGGCCCAGCGAATCGTAGATGACGATGCCCTTGGCGTCGGTGATGGTCACCCGGTAATCCAGCGAGCGCTTGGGGAAACGCCAGACCATCGCCTTCAGGTCGCGCTGCCGCGCCTTGGCCAGGTTGCGGGTGAAGCTGCCGCTGCGGATGGTGCCGTCCTTGACGTCGGCGGCGGCCATCTCGGCCAGCACGTTGGCCGCATCGACCAGGGTCGATTCCATCGCCTGGCGCACACCGGGCTTCACCTCGTTGACGAACACGCGCATCACGAAGAACGCGGCGATGCCGGTGATCAGGAAGAAGCCGAGGAACAGCTTCAGCACCAGGCGCATCGGCTAGACCTCCAGCGCGTAGCCGAGGCCACGGTGGGTACGGATCGGATCGTCGCTGGCACCGGCCGCACGCAGCTTGGCGCGCAGCGTCTTGACGTGGGTATCGACGGTGCGGTCGGCACTGTCGGCACTGCTGTCCCAGCCCCGGTCCATCAGCTGGGCGCGGCTGAGGATGGCGCCGGGACGCTGCAGCAGCGCCTCCAGCAGCGCATATTCGTAGCGGGTCAGGTCCAATGCCTGGCCACGGAAACGGATGCGCCGGCCCTCGCGGTCGATGGCGAACGCGCCATGCTCCTGCCAGCCCGCATCGGCGCTGGGCGCTGCGACGACCGGCGCCGCACGGCGCAGGCGTGCACGCACCCGCGCCACCAGCTCGCGCGGCGAGAACGGCTTGGTCATGTAATCGTCGGCGCCCAGTTCCAGGCCGAGCACCCGGTCCACTTCGTCGTTGCGGGCGGTCAGGAAGATCACCGGCAGCTGCGCCACCGGCCCGGCCTGCGCGCGCAGGCGCCGGCATACCTCGAAGCCGCCCAGGTCGGGCAGGCCCACGTCCAGCACCACCACGTCGATATCCCCGGCCTGCAGCCGCTGCAGGGCCTCGCCGCCCAGCAGGCAGTGGCTGGCGGCATAGCCCTCGCTGCGCAGCGCATAGAGCACGGTTTCGGCGATGGCGGCTTCGTCCTCGACTACCAGGACATGGGCAACAGGAGCTGTCATGGCGCGCAGCATAGCCGCTGCGGCCGCCGCCCCGTACACTGCCGCCCATGAACTATCGCCACGCCTTCCATGCCGGCAACCACGCCGATGTGCTCAAGCACATCGTGCAGCTGGCCCTGATCGACAGCTTCAAGCGCAAGGACAGCCCGTTCTTCGTGCTCGACACCCACGGCGGCGCCGGCCGCTACCTGCTGGCCAGCGAAGAGAGCCGCAAGACCCTCGAGGCTGAATCCGGGATCATGCGGCTGATGGCCCAGCCCAAGCTGCCGGAGGTGGTCGAGCGCTATCTGAAGGCGGTGCAGGCCGACAATCCGGTGGGCGCCCTGACCAACTACCCGGGCTCGCCGCTGCTGAGCGCGCAGGCGATGCGCGCGCAGGACCGCATGGCGGTCTGTGAGCTGCAGGAAGCCGAAACGGCCACGCTGAAGGCCCTGTTCGCCCATGACAGCCGCGTCGACGTGCGGGCGGGCGATGGCTATGCGCTGCTGCGCTCGCTGCTGCCGCCGAAGTTCAACGGCAGCAAGATCGGCCGTGGCCTGGTGCTGATCGACCCGCCCTACGAGGCCCAGGACGCCGAATACCAGGCGGTCCTGGCCGCGCTGGGCGAGACCCTGGCGCGCTGGCCGCAGGCCACGTGTGCCGTCTGGTTCCCGATCAAGCAGCGCCGCACCATCCTGCACTTCCTGCGCAAGGCCACCGCCCTGCCGGTGAAATCGGCGATGACGATCGAGTTCCTGGTGCGCCCGGACGACTCACCGCTGCGCCTCAACGGCAGCGGCATGCTGCTGCTCAACCCGCCCTGGCAGTTCGACCGGGTGGTCGGCCCGGCCCTGCCGGCGCTGCGCCAGCACCTGGGTGAACCCGGCGCCAGCACCCGCCTGGATTGGCTCAAAGCACCCGAATAACGGCCTTCACGAGGCTGTACCGCCGTGAGCCTTTCGTTCACGGAATGCAGCCCCGGTGATGCCACAATCGATGGACCACCAAGGAATCACCCGGTATGGCCACTCGCAACCGCATGCCGCCCTGGCATGAGATCTTCAAGGCTCCCAGCGGCCACGAGCTGCTGATCCGCCCCATCCGCCCGGAAGATGGCGCACCGCTGCAAGCGGCGTTCAGCCTGTTCGGGCCGGAAGAAATCCGTGATCGTTTCCTGCAGGCGGTGACCGAGCTGTCGCCGGAAACCACCCAGCGCCTGACCCACCCGAATCCCAAGACCGAGATCACCCTGGTCGCTGCCGAATCCCTGCCCGCTGGCGAAGCGGTGGTCGGCGCGGTCGCCCGGGCCTCGATCATCCCCGGTACCCGTGAAGCCGAGTACGCGATCCTGATCAGCCGCTTCCTGATCGGCCAGGGCCTCGGCCGGCAGCTGATGCGCAAGTTGGTGAAGTGGGGCCGCGGCAAGTACCTGGACCGCCTGTACGGCGACGTTGCCGCCGAGAACGAGCCGATGAAGCAGCTGGCCGCCTCGCTGGGCTTCAAGCCGGTGCCGCACCCGACCGGTGCCGAAGGCCTGGTGCGGATGGTGCTGGAGCTGGACAACTGACGGATGCGCCGGGCGTGCCCGGCGCGTCATTCCGGTAGTGCCGGCCGCTGGCCGGCATTGCGTTCCCCCAACGGCACATGAGGCTGCCGGCAACGGGCCGGCACGATGCACCGGGACCGGATCGGGCTTCTGCTAAAATCCGGGGTCCATGTCGCGTACCTCATACCCCGCCCCGCCGCTGCCGCGCGCCGGCCAGCTCCGCGCCTGGTGGCGCGCCCCCGCCTCGCCCACCGCACTGGCCTGGTACCTGGCCCAGGCATCGCGCGTGCACGACGCTCCGCTGCTGGTGATCGCCCGTGACAACCACGGCGCAAACCAGCTTGAAGCCGATCTGCAGACCCTGCTGGGCGGTGACCCGGCCCTGCCGGTGGTCGCCTTCCCGGACTGGGAAACCCTGCCCTACGACCGCTTCAGCCCGCATCCGGACATCATCTCGCAGCGCCTGGCTGCCCTGCACCGCCTGCCCACGCTGAAGCGTGGCCTGGTGATCGTGCCGGTGCAGACCCTGCTGCAGCAGCTGGCCCCGCGCAGCTACGTCATTGGTGGCAGCTTCGACCTGAAGGTCGGCCAGCGCCTGGATCTGGAAGCCGAGAAGCGCCGCCTGGAAAGCGCCGGCTACCGCAACGTGCCGCAGGTGATGGACCCGGGTGACTTCGCCGTGCGCGGCGGCCTGCTCGACGTGTTCCCGATGGGCGCCGACGAGCCGCTGCGGGTGGAACTGCTGGACGAGGACATCGATTCGATCCGTGCCTTCGATCCGGAAAGCCAGCGTTCGCTGGACAAGGTCGAGGCCGTGCACATGCTGCCGGGCCGCGAAGTGCCCATGGACGAGGCCAGCATCGCCCGCGTGCTGTCCACGCTGCGCGAGCGCTTCGATGTCGATACCCGGCGCAGCGCGCTGTACCAGGATCTGAAGTCCGGGCTGGCCCCGGCCGGCGTCGAGTACTACCTGCCGCTGTTCTTCGAGCGCACCGCAACCCTGTTCGACTACCTGCCCAGCGGCAGCCTGCCGGTGGTCTGTGCCGGTGCCGGCGAAGCCGCCGAGGCGTTCTGGGCGCAGACCGGCGAGCGTTATGAGCAGCGCCGCCACGATGTGGAACGGCCGCTGCTGCCGCCGTCGGCGCTGTACCTGTCGCCGGAGCTGCTGCGCGAGCGCCTGAACGATGCCCCGCGCATCGAGGTATGGGCCGCCGACCACGCACGCATCGCCGACGCGCACGCGCTGGGCGACCAGCCGCTGCCCCCGCTGCCGGTGGCCGCACGCGAAGCCCCCGCCGGCGATGCGCTGAAATCCTTCCTCGGCCATTATCCGGGCCGGGTACTGATCGCCGCCGATTCGCCCGGCCGCCGCGAGGCACTGCTGGAAGTGCTGCAGGCCGCCGAGCTGAAGCCGCCGGTGGTGGCCGACCTGCCCAGCTTCCTCGCTAGCGATGCGCGCTTCGCGATCGCGGTGGCGCCGCTGGAAGATGGCTTCGCGCTGGACGACCCGCGCATCGCGGTGCTGACCGAGCGCCAGCTGTTCCCCGAGCGCGCCGGCAGCACCCGCCGCACGCGCCGTGCCGACCGCGAGCCGGAGGCGATCATCCGCGACCTCGGCGAGCTGACCGAGGGTGCGCCGATCGTGCACGAGGACCATGGCGTCGGCCGCTACCGTGGCCTGATCGCGATGGACGTCGGCGGCATGCCCGGCGAGTTCCTGGAAATCGAATACGCCAAGGGCGACCGCCTGTATGTGCCGGTCGCCCAGCTGCACCTGATCAGCCGCTACTCCGGTGCTTCGGCGGAAACCGCGCCGCTGCATTCGCTGGGCGGCGAACAGTGGAGCAAGGCCAAGCGCAAGGCCGCCGAGAAGGTGCGCGACGTGGCTGCAGAGCTGCTGGAGATCCAGGCCCGCCGCCAGGCCCGTGCTGGTCTGGCGCTGCAGGTAGACCGCGCGATGTACGAACCGTTCGCGGCCGGTTTCCCGTTCGAGGAAACGCCGGACCAGCTGGCCGCGATCGACGCCACCCTGCGCGACCTGGCCAGCAGCCAGCCGATGGACCGCGTGGTCTGCGGCGACGTAGGCTTCGGCAAGACCGAGGTGGCGGTGCGTGCGGCATTCGCCGCCGCCAGTGCCGGCAAGCAGGTGGCCGTGCTGGTGCCGACCACGCTGCTGGCCGAACAGCATTACCGCAACTTCCGCGATCGCTTCGCCGATTACCCGCTGAAGGTCGAGGTGCTGTCGCGCTTCAAGACCACCAAGGAAATCAAGGCCGAGCTGGAAAAGGTCGCCGCCGGCACCATCGACGTCATCGTCGGTACCCATCGCCTGCTGCAGCCGGACGTGAAGTTCAAGGACCTGGGAATGGTCATCGTCGACGAGGAGCAGCGTTTCGGCGTACGCCAGAAGGAAGCGCTGAAGGCGCTTCGCGCCAACGTGCACCTGCTGACCCTGACCGCCACGCCGATTCCGCGCACGCTCAACATGGCCATGGCCGGCCTGCGCGACCTGTCGATCATCGCAACGCCGCCGCCGAACCGGCTGGCGGTGCAGACCTTCATCACCCAGTGGGACAATGCGCTGCTGCGCGAAGCCTTCCAGCGCGAGCTGGCGCGTGGTGGCCAGCTTTACTTCCTGCACAACGACGTGGAAAGCATCGGCCGCATGCAGCGCGAGCTGTCCGAGCTGGTGCCGGAGGCGCGCATCGGCATCGCCCACGGGCAGATGCCCGAGCGCGAGCTGGAAAAGGTGATGCTTGATTTCCAGAAGCAGCGCTTCAACGTGCTGCTGTCGACCACGATCATCGAATCGGGCATCGACATCCCCAACGCCAACACCATCATCATCAACCGCGCCGATCGCTTCGGCCTGGCCCAGCTGCACCAGCTGCGTGGCCGCGTCGGTCGTTCGCACCACCGCGCCTACGCCTACCTGGTGGCGCCCGACCGCCGCTCGATCACCCCGGATGCGGAAAAGCGCCTGGAAGCGATCTCGTCGATGGACGAGCTCGGTGCCGGCTTCACCCTGGCCACGCACGATCTGGAAATCCGCGGTGCCGGTGAACTGCTGGGCGAGGACCAGAGCGGGCAGATGGCCGAGGTCGGCTTCAGCCTCTACACCGAGCTGCTGGAGCGCGCGGTGCGCAGCATCAAGCAGGGCAAGCTGCCCGACCTGGATGCCGGCGAGGAAGTGCGCGGTGCCGAAGTCGAGCTGCATGTGCCGGCGCTGATTCCGGAAGACTACCTGCCGGACGTGCACACCCGCCTGACCCTGTACAAGCGCATTTCCAGCGCGCGCGACAGTGATGCGCTGCGCGAACTGCAGGTGGAGATGATCGACCGCTTCGGCCTGCTGCCGGATGCGGCCAAGCACCTGTTCGCCATCGCCGAGCTGAAGCTGAAGGCCAACACCCTCGGCATCCGCAAGCTGGACCTGGGCGAGAACGGTGGCCGCATCGTGTTTGAGTCCAAGCCGAACATCGACCCGATGGCGGTGATCCAGCTGATCCAGAAACAACCCAATCTCTACGCCATGGAAGGGCCTGACAAGCTGCGCATCAAGCACCCGCTGCCGTTGCCGGAAGACCGCTTCAATGCGGCCCGCGCCCTTCTGACCACCCTCGCCCCGGGTTGATCGCCCCCGAATACCCCGCACCGGTCCCCACCCGGTGCGGGCGGATGACCATGTTTCCTGACGCCGTACCCGCCCCCGACCTGCTGCACGCGCAGGCCTGCCTGATCGATGCCCTCTCGATGTCGCTGCAGATGCGCGACGCCTACACCCGCCACCACTGCGACCGCGTCGGACTGCTCGCGCAGCGCCTTGCCACGCACTGCGATCTCGATGACGATGCCTGCTCGCAGATCGGCCTGGCCGCGCGCTTCCATGACATCGGCAAGATCGGCATTCCCGACGATGTACTGCTGACACCGCGCCGGCACACCGACGAGGAACGCGCGATCATGCGCGAGCATCCGGTGCGCGGCGAACACATCTTCCTGGCCACCGGCCGCAGCGATGCGGCACCGGTCGCGCGGCTGATCCGCGCCCACCATGAAGCGTTCGATGGCAGCGGCTATCCCGACGGCCTGCGTGGCGAGAGCATTCCGCTGGGCTCACGCATCGTCACCGTTGCGGATGCCTACGATGCCATGACCAGCGTACGCCCCTACCGCGCGGCGATGGAACGCGAGACTGCGTTGCGCATCATCGACGAGCAGTCCGGCGGCCTGATCGATCCCTATGTGCTGCAGCGCTTCCATCGCATGCTGGCACAGGAACCAGCGCTGGCCTGAGATCCGCCGGGCATGGCCCGGCGCTACCGATCAGACAAACAGAAGGCCCGGCATTCGCCGGGCCTTCTGCATCACGCATCACGTGCGATCGATTACCAGATCACCACGCGCTTGTCGTCGGCACGCACCATCGCGTCGCCGGCCTTGCACTGGAACGCAGCGGCATACGACGGCATGTTCGACGGCGCGCCGTTGGCACGGAAGTTGGCCGGCGCGTGCGGGTCGGTGTTCAGGCGGACGCGCAGCTCACCGTCGGTGAAGTTGCGGCGCCACACGGTGGCCCAGTTCATGAAGAAGCGCTGGTCCTGGCTGTGACCATCGACTTCGACATTCGCCTTCGGATCTTCCTTCAGCGCCATCTGCAACGCGTCGTAGGCCACGGTCAGGCCACCGAGGTCACCGATGTTTTCGCCCAGGGTCAGCTTGCCCTTGACGAACACGCCCGGCACCGACTCGTAGCCATCGAACTGCGCGACCAGCTGGTCGGTACGTTCGGTGAAGGCCTTGCGGTCGGCGTCGGTCCACCAGTTGTCGAAGTTGCCGTTGGCGGCGAACTGGCTGCCCGAGTCATCGTAGCCGTGCATCATTTCGTGGCCGATGACCGCACCGATGCCGCCGTAGTTCAGCGCCGGATCGGCCTTGGCGTCGAAGAACGGCGCCTGCAGGATCGCCGCCGGGAACACGATCTCGTTCTTGGTGGCGTTGTAGTAGGCATTGACGGTCTGCGGGGTCATGCCCCACTCGGTCTTGTCCACCGGCTTGCCGATCTTGTCCAGCATGTAGCGGTAGTTGAACGCGCGCGCGGCCTGCATGTTGCCCAGGTAGCTGTCACCGTTGGTCTGCAGGCCCGTCCACTCGCGCCACTTGTCCGGGTAGCCGATCTTCGGGGTGAAGCTGGCCCACTTCTCCAGCGCCTTCTTCTTGGTCTCTTCGCCCATCCACGGCAGCTGCTCCAGGCGCGCCTTCAGCGCCACCGAGAGGTTCTCCACCAGGTGCTGCATGGCCACCTTGGACTCGGCCGGGAACACGGCGTCGACGTACAGCTGGCCCAAGGCTTCACCCATGCCGCCGTTGACCGACTCCAGCACGCGCTTCCAGCGCGGCTGCATTTCCTTCTGGCCACGCAGGGTGGTGCCATAGAAATCGAAGTTGGCCTTCTCGAACTGGCTGCTCAGGTACGGCGAGGCGTCGTCGATGGTGTGGAAGCGCAGATAGGCCTGCCAGGTGCTGGCCGGCACATCGGCGAGCATCTTGTCCATTTCACCGAAGAAGCCCGGCTGCGCCAGCGAGAACTTCTGCGCGGCCGGCACCTTCAGGGTGTCGAACAGCGCGGTCCAGCTGAAGTTCGGGGTCAGCTTGTCGGCGTCAGCCGCGCTGAGCGGGTTGTAGCGCTTGGCCGGGTCACGCATTTCGATGCGCGACATCGAGGCCTTGGCCAGACGGGTTTCGAAGGCCATCACGGCCTTGGCCTGCTCGGCAGCCTGCGCCGCGTCCACGCCGGACAGCGTCAGCACCTGCGCGATGTAGGCCACGTAGGCGTCGCGGATCTTGGCCTGCGCGTCATCGAAGTAGTAGCCCTTCTCCGGCAGGCCCAGGCCGCCCTGGCCGACATAGGCGATGACGTTGGCCGAATCCTTGTAGTCGGCATTGGCGAACAGCGAGAACAGCACGCCCTTGCCCTCGGCCTGGCTGTCGCGCAGGTACTGGGTGATGGCGGCGGTATCGTTCAGCGCGGTGATCTTGTCCAGCTGCGGCTGCAGCGGCGCCAGGCCGGCGGCTTCGATCTTGGCTTCATCGTTGCCGGTCTTCCAGATGTCGCCGATCTTGGCTTCCACCGAGCCGGCCTTGGCCTGGCTGGCCGCGGCCTGCTGCACCAGTGCGTGCTGCACTTCCAACGAGCGCTCGCGCAGGATCTCGAAGCTGCCCCAGGTGGTCTGGTCGCCCGGCACCGGGTTGGCCTTCAGCCACTTGCTGTTGACGAAGCCATTGAGGTCGGTACAGGCCGAGATGGACGGATCCAGGTCGGCGCTGTTGAGCGAGATCAGCGGCGTCTTGATCTGCGACAGGTCGAAGGCCGGCTTGGCGTCGGCGCTGGCCGCCGGCGCGGTTTCATTCTTGCCACAGGCCGCCAGCGAGGCAGCGATGGCGATGGTCAGGCCCAGCGGGACCAGGTTGCGGACGTTCATGAGGCTCTCCTGCGGGTAATTTCACAGGGTAGCCGGGGAGGCCTGCGGTGGGACCGGCCAAAGGTCACAGGACGCGCTTATGTAGAGTCGAGCCATGCTCGACTGCTCTCCGTTCCGGGTTTATTGTCCTTGCGGCAAGAGGCCAACAGCAGTCGAGCATGGCTTGTATGTTCCTCCCGGCTCCTACGCGGTATGTAGGAGCCAGGGTGGAGGGACCGTCAAGCATGCATCTGCGGATACTAGCCGACAGACGAGTCGAGCGATCCCCATCCCGCACACGAACGTCGATAAAGGATCGTACGGCCCCCAAAGGGGATCGTCGATGTAGGCAAGCTAACGTCGGTGCGGTACCACCCCAGCCCCTTAAAGATAGCTGGGAGCCGTACAAATGTCTGATTCTCTCGATATTGGCGTGGACGTGGACTCCAAGGAGTTCGTACCGGCAGTGGCCGACCGCAAGGCCGGCGACAGGATCGCCAACACCCGGGCCGGCATAGCCCAGTGGCTCAACACCTTGCCCCAGCGATGCCGGATTGGCATGGAGGCGACGGGGCGGTACTACGAGTTGTTGGCTCGGATGGCTGGCCAGGCAGGCCACGTTGTCTATGTGATCAATCCACGTCTGATCAAGCACTACGGCCGGGCGACGGGCTCGCGTGGCAAGACGGACGCCATGGACGCCGAAGCGATCGCCCGGTACGTGAAGAAGGAGAACGATCGCCTGCGTGAATACGTACCGCGTACCGACGAGCAGCAGCAGATGCACGATTTGCTGCGCAAGCGGCAGACGCTGGTAAAGACACGCGCGCGCCTGGAGCAATCCTTCGGGGTAAGCAAAAGTGCTCCCGGGGAGCTGTCAGATCTGTTCTGCGCTCTGGCTTGTATGTTCCTCCCGGCTCCTACGCGGTATGTAGGAGCCAGGGTGGAGGGACCGTCAAGCATGCATCTGCGGATACTAGCCGACAGACGAGTCGAGCGATCCCCATCCCGCACACGAACGTCGATAAAGGATCGTACGGCCCCCAAAGGGGATCGTCGATGTAGGCAAGCTAACGTCGGTGCGGTACCACCCCAGCCCCTTAAAGATAGCTGGGAGCCGTACAAATGTCTGATTCTCTCGATATTGGCGTGGACGTGGACTCCAAGGAGTTCGTACCGGCAGTGGCCGACCGCAAGGCCGGCGACAGGATCGCCAACACCCGGGCCGGCATAGCCCAGTGGCTCAACACCTTGCCCCAGCGATGCCGGATTGGCATGGAGGCGACGGGGCGGTACTACGAGTTGTTGGCTCGGATGGCTGGCCAGGCAGGCCACGTTGTCTATGTGATCAATCCACGTCTGATCAAGCACTACGGCCGGGCGACGGGCTCGCGTGGCAAGACGGACGCCATGGACGCCGAAGCGATCGCCCGGTACGTGAAGAAGGAGAACGATCGCCTGCGTGAATACGTACCGCGTACCGACGAGCAGCAGCAGATGCACGATTTGCTGCGCAAGCGGCAGACGCTGGTAAAGACACGCGCGCGCCTGGAGCAATCCTTCGGGGTAAGCAAAAGTGCTCCCGGGGAGCTGTCAGATCTGTTCTGCGCTCTGGCTGGGACGCTGTCCGAGCTGGAAAGCGAACTGCAGCGCTTGGGTCGCGATGGAGAGCATGGCACGCTCTACAAGCGCCTGTTGACCATCCCTGGTGTCGGCCCTGCCGTCGCCGCTCACCTGATCTACTACATGACGCGCTGGCCGTTGGCCAACGCCAACGCGTGGATCGCCTGCACCGGCCTGGATCCCCGGCCCAACGAGTCTGGCGGCAGAACGGGACGGCGTCGGCTGTCCAAACAGGGCGCGCCAGTGCTGCGCCAGATGCTCTACATGGCCGCCATGGGGCTCAAGCGGTGTCGTCGGGGGCAACCGCTCTACGACGAGCTGTCAAAACGCGGTCACCCCAGCACCGCCGTCTTCAACATCCTGGCCAGAAAGCTGGCCAGGATCGCCTGGGGCGTCTTCAAAAGCGGCCGGGACTTCGATCCGGCCATGCTGAAGGTGGGTCAAGCCTGCTTCCAGCAGGCTTGACCACGAACATAGGATCTCGACTCTACAAAAAGCGAAGGCCGGCTTGCGCCGGCCTTCTGTTTTATTTCGCCTTGCCCTGGTTGGCCACGGCTTCAGCGGCCTTGCGCGCTGCTTCCGGGTCGCCCAGGTAGCGGAACGACTTCACCGTCAGGTCGTCGTTCAGTTCGAACAGCAGCGGGATGCCGGTCGGGATGTTCAGCTCGAGGATTTCCTCGCGCGAGACGTTGTTGAGGTACTTGTACAGCGCGCGCAGCGAATTGCCGTGGGCGGTGACCAGCACGGTCTTGCCGTCCTTCAGCTGCGGCGCGATGGCGTCATGCCAGTACGGCAGCACGCGGTCCAGCGTGGTGGCCAGCGATTCGGTGCCCGGCAGCGCGTTGCGGTCCAGGCCAGCGTAGCGGCGGTCATGGATCGGGTGGCCCGGATCCTCCAGGTCCATGGCCGGCGGCGGGATATCGTACGAACGACGCCACACCTTGACCTGGTCCTCGCCGTGCTTGGCGGCGGTCTCGGCCTTGTCCAGGCCCTGCAGGCCGCCGTAATGGCGTTCGTTGAGGCGCCAGGACTTGTTCACCGGCAGCCAGTCCTGTTCCAGCTCGGCCAGTGCACCCTGCAGGGTGTGGATGGCACGCTTGAGCACGGAGGTGTGGGCAACGTCGAACTGCAGGCCTTCCTCGCGCATCAGGCGACCCGCGGCGGCCGCTTCCCGGCGCCCCTGCTCGGTCAGGTCGACATCGACCCAGCCGGTGAAGCGGTTGTCCAGGTTCCACTGGCTCTGGCCATGGCGCAACAGTACGAGTTTACGGGTCACTGCAGGGTCTCCAACGCGAGGAAAGGCAGGCCGCCATTGTAGCCCCGGGCGCCGCTCACCGGGCCGTGGCACCGCGCATGCGATGCTGTGACCAATGAATACGGTGATCGACCCCGGGCGCTGGGAAGGCAGCGTCGCCGCGGCACGCAAGCAGCAGCTCCAGCTGGCTGGCCGCGTGGAGCGCCAGGACCGCCTGCCACGCAACGTGCGCTGGCTGGCCGGGCTGGATGTCGGCTTCGAGGACGATGGCGCCATCACCCGCGCCGCGGCGGTACTGCTGGACGTAGAGACGCTGCAGCCCGTGGCGCAGGAGATCGCGCGCATCCCCACGGTGATGCCCTATATCCCCGGCCTGCTCAGCTTCCGCGAGCTGCCGGCATTGCTGGCCGCACTCGCGCTGCTGCCACGCACGCCGGACCTGGTGTTCGTCGATGGCCATGGCATCAGCCACCCGCGCCGGCTGGGGGTGGCCGCTCACCTCGGTGTGGTCACCGACCTGCCAAGCATCGGCGTGGCCAAGTCGAAACTGGTGGGCCGGTTCGTCGAACCGGGTGCCGAGGCCGGCGCGCATACGCCGCTGCTGGATGGCGATGAGCAACTGGGCTGGGTGCTGCGCAGCAAGCTGCGCTGCAAGCCGCTGTTCGTGGCCGGTGGCCATCGGGTCAGTGCGGATACCGCGCTGGACTGGGTACAGCGCACGCTGCGCGGGTACCGGCTGCCGGAACCGACCCGGCTGGCGGATCGGCTGGCCTCGCGGCGGGATAGAGTCGACTGTTAGTCGACTGCTCTTCGGCAAGGTCGCGAAAAAGCCCGCGCTGCGCGCGATAGTCGACTAACAGTCGACTCTACCAAGCCGGCTTCATCCAGGCGGCTTGACCCGATCGACGCCCCTGCATCCTCGTTCAGCGATGCACGTGGCCGCGATGGCCCTGCGCGTCCTCGCCGTGGTCATGGCCTTCATGGCCCTCGTGCTCGCCGCCCTTGGCCGGCGCCGGCTCACCACAGGCTTCGCCGCAGTGGTCCGCTTCGATCTGCAGTGTCACGTGCTCGATGCCGAAGTCATCGTGCAGGCGCCCGCCCAGATCACGACGCAGCGCATCGGCATCGGTGCCGTCGCGCATCACGATGTGCGCGGTCAGCGCCGGGGTGCTGGAGGCCAGCGCCCACACATGCAGGTCATGCACGTCCAGTACCGCAGCGTGGCCGGACAGGCTGTCGCGCACCTTGGCCACGTCCATGCCCTTGGGCACGCCTTCCAGCAGCACGTTGATCGCTTCGCGCATCAGTACATAGGTGCGCGGCAGTACCCACAGACCGATCAGCACCGCCAGGATCGGGTCGATCGGCTTCCAGCCGGTCCACTTGATCAACAGCGCGCCAGCAATCACGGCCACCGAGCCGAGCATGTCTGCCCACACTTCCAGGTAGGCACCCTTCACGTTGAGGCTCTCGCCGCTGCCGGCCTGCAGCAGGCGCATCGAGATCAGGTTGATGACCAGGCCCGCCGCGGCAATCACCAGCATGCCCGACGAGGCAATCTCCTGCGGCTCGCGGAAACGTCCAATGGCCTCCCACAGGATATAGCCGGCGACCACGAACAGCATCGCGCCATTGATCATCGCGCCCAGCGCTTCCAGGCGTGCATAGCCGTAGGTGCGGCGCGCGTCCGGCGGGCGCCGGCTCAGCCGCACCGCGACCAGCGCGATCATCAGCGCTAAAGCGTCGGTAGCCATGTGCGCCGCGTCGGACAGCAGCGCCAGGCTGTTGGTCCAGAACGCGCCCACCACCTCGACGACGAGGAAGGTGGAGGTCAGGCCGAGCGCCCACCACAAGGGTTTCTCGTGGCGGATCTCGGATGGCAGGTGATCGTGGTCGTGGCCCATGGCAACAGCTCCTTTGCGATGGGAGGCAGGCTACGCCGGAGGGCGTTGGGAAACTATCACGGTGTTTATAACATTGCAGGCCACGCGGTCCCTCACCGGGCATGGCCCGGCGCTACCGGAGCGCGGCCGGCAACGCCAGGCCACGCCTGGCGGACGCAGCGGACCGACGTCCGCCTGCGGTCAGAACCCGAAGCGCAGGCTGGCCCAGTACGCGCGACCCGGCTCGTTGTAGGTCGCCGCGCCGGCATCGCTGCTGTTGGCCTCGCGGAAAAGGCGCTTGTCGGCCAGGTTGTTGACGCCGAAACCGAAGCTGACCGTCTCGGTCACCTTGTAGCGCGCGCTCACGCCCCAGATGTTGTACGCACCACGGTCCTGCAGCGCGATCGACGGATCGCAGGTGCCGGTGCAGCGCGGATCATTGTTGATGTTGGTGGTGGCCGGCTTCTGCTTGCCGTAGAAGGTGCCGGTCAGCAGCACCGACAGCTTGTCGGTGGCCTGCCAGTCCAGCATCGTGTTGACGGTGTACTTCGGAATTACCGACAGCGGCTGGCCGGTGCTCTTGTTCTCGTTCTCCACCATGTAGGTGAAGTTGTTGCTCCACTTCAGGCGGTTGCCCTGCTCGCCCAGCAGCGGGACCACCAGGTTGCCTTCCAGACCCTGCACGATCGCCTTGGGTGCGTTCTCCCAGCGGAAGATGCGGCCCTTGGTGTCGGCGGTCAGCCCGATCTGGTTGTACCCGGCCTGGATCTTGTCCTTGTAGTCGTTGTGGAAGTAGGTCAACGACGCTTGCCAGCCGCTCTGCGGTGCCCACTCGATACCCAGTTCCTTGTTCAGGCTGGTTTCCGCCTTCAGGTCCGAGTTGCCGCGCATGTAGCAGCCGGCGCCCAGGCTCGGCAGTGCATTCGGGCAGCCATTGCCCCGGGTGTAATACAGATAGTCCGGATTCGACTGGTACAGGTTCGGCGCCTTGAATGCACGGGCGATACCGCCCTTCACCACCCAGTCGCTGTTGATGCGGAACTGCGCATTGAGGCTGGGGCTGGTGTTGTTGCCGAACTGGCTGTGGTGGTCGAAGCGCAGGCCCGGGGTGACGATCCAGCGCTCGCCCAGGTAGATGTTGTCTTCCACGAACACGGCGGTGGTCTGCGCGTCGGACTTGCCGCGTGCGCGATCGGCCGACAGCCCCGGGATGCCGCCGCCGCTGCTGCTGGACTGGCTCATCGAGTACGGGTCGGTCAGGCGGCTGTCCAGGTATTCAAAGCCCAGCGTCCAGATGTTCTCGGCACCACCCAGCGTGGTCGGGAAACTGACTTCGCCGTCCAGCTGGTAGTTGCGCAGGCGCGAGGTCGACCAGTCGGTGCCGTTGAAGCTGCCCTCCGAGCCACCGGCCAGGCCTTCGTTGATGCGCGAGTTGTTCACCGCCTCCACTGCAGCCGTTACCCGCGAGGTCACATCACCCCAGCGGCCGCGATGGGTGATCGCGCCGGTGTTGCGATACATGCGGTTGGTCTCGGCCTGCTGCTCGGCCAACGCCCCCAGATCGATCGGTGTCGAGGTACCGGTGGTGCTGACCGCGCGGTCGCCAGCATAGATGTTGCCCTGGCGACTGGTGCCGGCTTCGAATTCGACCACCTGGTTGGCGGTCACGTCCCAGCGCAGCAGCGCGTTGACATCGCGGTTCTTGACGCCCTCGCGACCGGCCGGCGGCACCGCGTTCGGATTCGTCGCGAAGTCACGATTGAGTTCCAGCGAATCGGCGTCGGTCTTGTTGAGATTGCCGTACAGGCGGAACGACAGGGTGTCGGTCATCGGCCCGCTCAGCTGCAGGCCGACGCGCTCGCTGCCGCCTTCGGCGCTGTGCTCGGGCACCAGGCCATACAGGTCGACCGCGCCGGTCAGGTCGCCGGTCGGGCGCTTGGTGATGATGTTGACCACGCCACCGGAAGCACCCGAGCCATAACGTGCCGCTGCAGGGCCACGCAGCACTTCGATGCGCTCGATCATTTCCGCCGGCACCCAGTTGGTATCGCCGCGGGTATTGCGCTCACCGCTGCGGCCCATGCGCACGGCATCACGCGCACCGATGCGCTTGCCGTCGACCAGGATCAGGGTGTTTTCCGGGCCCATGCCACGCAGATCGATCTGGCGGTTGTTGCCGTACTGGCCCGAGGCACTGTTGCCGGTCAGGTTGACGCCGGGCATGGTGCGCAGCAGCTCGGCGATGTCGTTGGCCGGCGGGCGCCTGGCGATGTCCTCTGCGGTGATGGTGGAGGTACCCAGGGCCTGGCGCGCGATCTGCGAGGCGGTGACGTGCACCGTGTCGATATCGGTGGCGTCGGTTTCGGCGTGGGCGGTCAGAGCGCTGCCGGCCAGCAGGGCGGCAACGGCAAGCGCCAGCGGGCGCGGCGAAAGGACAACGGCAGGGGACATGATCAGGACCTTCTGGCAGGGCTACGGGGCCTCTGGCAAAGGGCTTGAGGCAACGACGAGGGGGAGGCGGAGCAGTCCTGCAGCAGGCACCTGCAGCCCGTTCCGTGCGCGCACTCTACCATCAATGCGATTGATTCTCAAATGCGTTCACTCATTGCCGCAGCGGCGCCGATGTGGTTTGCGCACCGTGCAACCCTGCACCGCGCGTAAACTGGCCGGCTAACCCGCCATCAACCGTATGCCGCCGCGGCCGATACCCGTGGTTTGCCGTACGCAGTCAGAGATCGACGTGGAACCACCCCAATTGGACGATGCCAGCCAGCCGCTGGCCGAGGCCTGGCAGCAGTGTCTGCTGCAGGCCGGCCCTGCCGCCACCGCGCTGCTCAGGGCCGCTGCTACCGATGCCCCACCCGCGCTGGCCCAGCGCTTTTACGAAGTACTGCTGCAGGACACCCGTGCGCGCCGTTTCCTGTCCCACGACCAGGTCAAGCAGCGCCTGCAGCCGGCCATGCAGCGCTGGCTGGCGCAGCTGCTGACCACTGATGCCAGCGGCATCGCCAACACCGTGGCCTCGCAGCGGATCATCGGCGACGTGCACGCCCGCGTCGGCATTCCGGTCGACCTGGTTACCCGCGGTGCGCGCGTGCTCAAGCACGAACTGTTCGTGCGCCTGCGCGACGATGCACCGGACAGCGACACCGCATTTGCCGCCATCGACTGCCTCAGCGCGATCATGGACATCGCCATGGAAGGCATGACCCTGGCCTACACCCACGCGCGCGAGCGCTCCACCCGTGCCGACGCCGCCTACCGGCTGTTCTCGCTGGTACAGAACGTCGGTACCGAACGCGAGCGCCAGCGCGCACTGCTGCTGGACTGGGAAAACGCCCTGCTCTACGCGTTGGCCGGCCACGTGCAGGCCAGCGACAACGCCAGCCTGGCCACCTCGGAGTTCGGCCTGTGGTTCACCCACAAGGGCATCCCCAGCTTCGGCGAAAGCAGCGAAACGCAGCAGGTGGGCCAGTTGATGGCCCGCATTGATGGCCACCTGCAGCGCGCGAGCGGCGATGCTCCGGCGCAGCGACTGGCGGTGCTGCCGGCCATCCGCGAGGACCTGGCCGCCATCCGCACCCTGATGACACTGCTGTTCGAGCGCATCGGCGAACTGGATGCCGGCAGCGACGCGCTGACCAACCTGCTCAACCGTCGCTTCCTGCCCACCGTGCTGCGCCGGGAAATCGAGCTGGCCACACGCAACCGCACACCATTCTCGCTGCTGCTGCTCGACCTGGATCACTTCAAGGCGATCAACGATGGCCACGGCCACGATGCCGGCGACCGCGCGTTGCAGCACGTCGCCGGCCTGCTCGGCCAGCTCACGCGCGGCAGCGACTACCTGTTCCGCTATGGCGGCGAAGAATTCGTGGTGGTACTGGTGGCTGCCAGCGAATCGCAGGCGACCGTGATCGCCGAGAGCCTGCGGCGGCAGATCGCACAGTCGCCGGTGGCACTGGCCAACGGCCAGGTGCTGGCACTGACCGCCAGCATCGGCGTGGCCGGCCACGACGGCCATCCGGACTACGAGCGGCTGATGGCCCGTGCCGACGCGGCAATGTACGAGGCCAAGCGCAGCGGCCGCAACCGCGTGGTGGTGGCCAGTGCGGACCTGCAGGAAGCGCCGGGACGGCGCGCACTGCAGCGATGACGGCAGGACAGGTAGAGTCGACCGCGGGTCGACTATCGCGCGCACCGCGGGGTTTTTCGCACGCAGGGCGAAGAGCAGTCGACTGACAGTCGACTCTACTGACAGCCGGCACTACCGATACGGCCGCCGGCCGCTGCTTTCACCGCCACCACCCGCCACGCTGCCCACCAGAGCAGCGCCAGCAACGCGATGCCCGCCCCCAACAGGCATACCGCCGGCCAGCCATGGCGCGCCTGCATCCACGGCCCGGCCGCTGCACCGGCACCACTGCCCACCGCATAGAACAGCATGTACAAAGCCACCAGGCGTCCATGCTGTTCAGCCGGCGCGCGCAGCAGCGATGCCTGGTTTGATACGTGCAGTGCCTGTCCACCCAGGTCGAGCACAATCACGCCCAACAGCAGCAACGACAGCGACTGCGGCAGGCCCAGCAAGGGCCACCACGCAACCAGCATCAACAACAGCGCACCGACGCTGACCGGATGCGCGAAACCACGGTCCATCCAGTGCCCTACCCGCGCCGCCAGCAGCGCACCGATCACCCCGGCCAGGCCCAGTGCACCGATGGCGGCGGTCGACCAATGCAGCGGTGGCGCCGAGAGCGGCAAGGGTGCCGCCGCCCAGAACACATTGAGGCCGGCAAACAGCAGCAGTGCCAGCGGCCCACGCTCGCGCAGCGTTCGATCGCGGCGCAGCATGCCCAGCATCGAGCCCAGCAGCTCGCGCCAGCGTGGGGGAACCGACGGCACCGGTACTGCGGGCAGGCGCCGCCACAGCAGCGCCGCCAACCCCGCCATCACCATCGCTGACAACAGGTAGACCATCTGCCAGCCAAAGGCCGCCGCCACCGTACCGGACACCACGCGCGCCAGCAGCAGGCCGATGAACACGCCGCCCTGCACCACACCGACCACGCGACCTCGCTGCTCGGGCGGTGCCAGCATGGCGGTATAGGCGATCAGGCCCTGGGTCAGCGCCGTGCCCAGCAAGCCGGCCAGCAGCATGCCCGACAACAGCCAGCCCGCCGTGCGTGACGCTGCCAGCCACAGCAGCGCCAGCACCAATGCGATCAACTGCAGCCGCAGCAGGCGTCGCCGGTCACCACGGTCCGCCAGCGGCAGCAGGCCAAGCAACGCCAGCACGCTACCGGCCTGGGTAGCAGCCAGCACCGCGCCAGCCACGGCCCGGTCCAGCGCAAAGGCGCGTGCAAGCTGATCCAGCAGCGGCTGCGCGTAATAGACGTTGGCAACGCTGGCACCTGCGGCAACCGCGAGCAGGACCAGCAGCGGGCGGGGAAGCGATATGGCACTCATGATGTGGTTGCAATTTGAAACTTGATGCAGACTACTGCCATTGGTTTTAAACTGCAACCACATCAGAGAGGTCCACCATGCACGCCGACAGCCCCTGCCCCGTCGCCCGCAGCGCCGATCTGCTCGGTGACCGTTGGGCGCTGCTGGTCATCCGTGATGCCTTCGATGGCGTCACCCGTTTCGGTGATTTCCAGCGCAGCCTCGGCGCGGCCCGCAACATCCTCAGCGACCGCCTGCGCCGGCTGGTAGAGGCCGGCGTCCTGCAGCTGCAGCCGGCCTCCGATGGATCGGCCTACCAGGAATACGTGCTCACCGCCGCTGGCCAGGAACTGTTCCCGCTGCTGGTCGCGCTGCGCCAATGGGGTGAACGCCATCGCTTCGAGGCCGGTGAAGCCCATTCACAGCTGATCGAATCGGCGACGCGGCGGCCGCTGCCCTACATGCAGCCGCGCGGGCGCGACGGCCAGCCACTTCAGCCCACCGCCACCCGCGTGCGCAAGCTCAGGGACGGCGGGCGCGACACCTGATCCGCCCATTCGCGCACACCGACGAACACCCGCGCCGGTTAGCATCGGGTCTTTCCGCCACTGGATGCCGCCGATGTCGCGCGATCGCCCTTCCCTGCTGACCACCCTGCTGTTGCCGCTGCTGGCCTGCGCCACAGCAACCACGCAGGCCCGCGAGGTTGCCGCGCCCGCCGACCACGTGCAGGCCGATGGCCCCTATGTGTTCCGCCAGGGCGACCAGCTGCAGGCCAAATGGATCTGCGACGACAAGGTCGAGTCGCACACGCTTGCCACGCAGGCCGCAGGTGCCGACATCGCCCCGCGCTGCGGCTACGAGCACACGGTGCACGTGGCTGCCCCGAATGCGCCTTCGGTTTCCGTGCTGCCGGCCGTGCCGCGCATCGTTGCGCTGTCCGACATCCATGGCCAGTACGGGTTGCTGGTGCGCCTGCTGCGCGCCCACCAGGTCATCGATGCCCAGGATCGCTGGGCGCTGGGCAAGGACACGCTGGTCATCGCCGGCGATGTGTTCGACCGTGGCCCGCAGGTGACCGAGGCCTTCTGGCTGCTGTATGGCCTGCAGCAGCAGGCGGCCGCCGCCGGCGGCGCGGTGCACTTCGTGCTCGGCAACCACGAAACCATGGTGCTGTACGACGACCTGCGCTACGTCAACCCGAAGTACCTGCGCAGCGCGCAGCTGCTCGGCCGCAGCTACCCGCAGCTGTACGGTGCCGATTCGGTGATCGGGCAGTGGCTGCGCACCCGCCCGGTGCTGCTGAAGATCGGCGACACCCTGTTCCTGCACGGCGGTATTTCGCCCGAGGCAGTGCAGCTGGCGCTGGACCCGGCGCGCACCAATGCGGCCTACCAGGCGTCACTGGGCCTGCCCAAGGCCGAAGTAAAGGCCGACCCGGCCACCGCACCGCTGTATGACGGCAAGACCAGCCCGATCTGGTACCGCGGCTACTTTGATGGCCGCCTCGACACCGCGGGGGTGCAGACCGTACTCGACCGCCTGCAGCTCAAACGCATCGTGGTCGGCCACACCTCGATGCCACACGTCAGCAGCTTCCATGGCGACCGCGTGATCGCCATCGACAGCAGCATCAAGAACGGCGAGAACGGCGAACTGCTGTTCATCGAAAATGGCAGGCTCAGCCGTGGCCTGCTGGATGGCTCGCGGGTGCCGTTGGCGCCGGGTGAGCCGGGCCTGCAGGACTGAATGAAGGGACAGCGCGACGGCACCGGGCGGCGGCGGCGCGCTCCACCTTCACCCAGTTTGCGGCTACCCTCGGCAGCCGAGAGAGGCCCACCCCGTCCATCCGGTGGGCCTGACCGTTACAGGAGCCCCCGCGCATGCGCGTTCTGATTGCTGAAGACGACCCGGATATCGCCTCCGGCCTGTGCGCCTCGCTGCGCCGGCAGGGGCACGTGGTTGACCACGTCGACAACGGCGCGCACGCCGACGCGGCACTGGGCTCGACCCAGTACGCATTGCTGGTGCTGGACCTGGGCCTGCCTCAGCTGGATGGCCGCGATGTGCTGCAGCGCCTGCGTCAGCGCGGCGATGGCCTGGCGGTGCTGGTGGTGACCGCCCGCGACGGCCTGGCCGAACGCGTGCGCGTGCTCGACCTGGGCGCCGACGATTACCTGGTCAAGCCGTTCGCGCTGGACGAATTCGAAGCGCGCGTGCGCGCACAGCTGCGCCGCGTGACCAGCAATGGCAACCCGGACCTGCGCATCGGACGCCTGCGCCTGGACCTGGCCGGGCACCGGGTGTGGATCGACGACCAGTCGCTGGAACTGACCGCGCGCGAGTTCGGCCTGCTGTCGGCTCTGGCAGTCCGCGCCGAGCGCATCGTGTCGCGCGCGCAGCTGGTGGAGGCGCTGTGCGACTGGGGCCAGGACCTTACCGACAACGGCCTGGACATCGCCCTGCACCGCCTGCGCCGCAAGCTGCAGCCCGGCGGAATGGGCATCCGCACCGTGCGCGGGCTGGGCTACATGCTGGAAGACGCGCAGGACGACAGCGCCCCGTGATCAGTGGACCACCCAGCCTGCGCCGGCGCCTGCTCGCCTTCCTGGCGTTGCCGATGCTGGGCCTGCTCACCTTCAACACGATCCTGGCCTACTACGTTGCGCTGGACTATTCCAACCGCATCCACGACCGCAACCTGATCGACGACACGCATTCGTTCGCGCAGATGCTGAGCACCATGCCGGTGACCAGCGACCTGTCTCCGCAGGCGCGCTTCCTGATCGAGTACGACCCCGACGGCCATCGCTACTTCAACGTCGACAGCAGCCGCATGGGTACGCTCAGCGGCAATGCAGACTTCAGCCCGTACGCCCCTTCGCAGGACTGCACCGGTGTGCATCCGGCGCTGTACGACGGCAACCTCAATGGCCAGCAGGTGCGCATGGCCACCGTCTGCACGCAGGCGATGAACGATCCGCAGGACCAGCTGGCGGTGACCGTGGCCGAGAGCATGGCCGACCGCCGGCAGCGTGCGCGCGAGATCCTGATGATCATCATCCCGCTGATGACCATGCTGGCGCTGGGTACCGCAGCGCTGGTCTGGTTCGGCGTGACCTATGGCCTGCGCATCCTGACCCCGCTGAGGACCCGCCTGGCCCAGCGCCGCGGCGAACTGGCGCCGATCTCCGATGCCGACGTGCCCGAGGAGATCCAGCCACTGATCAGCACCATCGATGATCTGTTTGCCCGCCAGGCGGAAATGATCACCCTGCAGAACCGTTTCATCGCTGATGCCGCGCACCAGCTGCGTTCGCCGCTGGCGGGCATGGCCCTGCATGTGGACCAGGCACTGGCACATGGCGACCCCGATACAGTGCGCGAGGCGCTGCAGCACATCCGCCGGCTCAACCAGCGCACCGCCCGGGTCAGCACCCAGCTGCTGGCACTGAGCCGGGCGCAGACCGTGCCCGATACCGTGGAGGCACTGGACCTGTGCGAGCTGGTACCGCAGTGGGTCGGCATGCGCGTACCGGAGGCGATCCGCGATGGCATCGATCTGGGCTACCGCGGCAGTCCCCATCCGCTGCGTGTACTCGGCAACGGCGCCATGCTGCAGGAAGCGCTGGACAACCTGATCGACAACGCCCTGCGTTATGCCGGCCGCAATGCAACCGTCACGGTGGGCGTGCACGCGCTGGACGACAATGATGTCGAACTGTATGTGGAAGACAACGGCCCTGGCGTGCCCGACGACGTGATGCCACGGCTGGGCGAGCGCTTCTTCCGGGCGCCGGGCACCGCTGCCAGCGGCACCGGCCTCGGCCTGGCTATCGCGCACGAGGCGGTGGAGCACTTCGGCGGCCGCCTGAGCTTCCTGAACCGCCCAGGTGGCGGACTGAAGGTCGCCATCACGCTGCCGCTGCTGAAGGCGCCCTGACCCGGCCCGGGGCGCTGAAAGGCTGGCGAAAATCGCGCTTGCGATCCTGCCATCCCCACTGCCGTCCCGGAGCCGCCAGGTGACCGAATCGCACGACTTCTTCCTCCCCGGTGGCCCACAGGGCGTGCTGCTGGTCCATGGCCTGACCGGCACCCCGGCGGAAATGCGCATGCTGGGCAAAGGGCTGAACAACGCCGGTTTCACCGTGCACGGTGTGCAGCTGCCCGGCCATTGCGGCAGCGTGGATGACCTGCTGGCGACCACCTGGGAACAGTGGTACCAGGGCGTGGAAGATGCGGCGGCAACCCTGCGCGGCAAGGTCGACCAGCTGTTCGTCGGCGGCCTGTCGATGGGCGCGGTGCTGTCGCTGGCACTGGCTGCACGTCGCCCCGAGTGGGTGTCCGGGGTTGGCGTGTACGGCGCCACCTTCCGCTATGACGGCTGGAACATCCCCGCCGTGGCCCGCTTCTCGTTCCTGCTGCCGTGGTTCAAGCGCTTCAACATCGGCCGCGACCGCATGTTCATGGAAGAACCGCCGTACGGCCTGCGTGACGAGCGCCTGCGTGCGCAGGTCAGCGCCGCCATGCTGTCCGGCGACAGCGCCGCCGCCGGCCTGCCGGGCAACCCCTGGCACGCCCTGGCCGAAATGCGCGCCCTGAGCAACTGGACCCGCCGCCACCTGCACCAGGTCACCGCGCCGTGCCTGGTGATGCACGCCCGCGAGGACGACGTGGCCAGCATGGGCAACGCCGAGCTGGTGATGTCGCGGGTCAGCGGCCCGAAGGAACTGGTGGTGCTGGAAGACAGTTACCACATGATCACCATCGACCGCGAACGCCGCGATGTGATCCGCCGCAGCGCGCGCTTCTTCACCGAAATCGGTGAACGCACTGGCGTGCTCAAGGCGGTGGCCTGACATGGGGGCACTTGCCACGCTGCTGTGGCTGGCCAATGTCGTGCTCGATACCGGTGGCCAGCTCGCCTTCAAGGCCGCCGCCAGCGACCCGCAGGAGGGCGAAGGACTGCAGCGCTGGAAACACATGCTCAGCCGTCCCTGGCTGTGGATCGGCATCGCCTGCTACGTGCTTGAGTTCGTCGCCTGGATCGCGTTCCTGTCGCTGGTGCCGCTGTCCAAGGGCGTGCTGCTGGGCTCGATCAACATCGTCGCGCTGATGATCGCCGGCCGTTTCCTGTTCCGCGAGAAACTCACGCCGCTGCGGGTGACCGGCATGCTGCTGGTCACCGCCGGCGTAGCCGTGGTGGGGGCCGGCTCATGAGGCGCCTGTATGTGATCGGCTTCCCGCTGCTGATGGCTTTCGACACGCTGGCCCAGCTGTGCTTCAAGTACGCCGGTGACGCCGCGTTGCCGGTCGAGGCCAACACCGCCTGGCTGCTGCGCGTGCTGTCGCAGCCGTGGGTTTACGGCGCCATCCTCGGCTACGTGGGTGCATTCTTCACCTGGATGAGCCTGCTGCGCCATGCGCCGATCGGTCCCGCCTTTGCTGCCTCGCACCTGGAAGTGATCAGCGTGCTGCTGCTGTCGGCGTGGCTGTTGAACGAGCCGCTGACCCTCCACCATCTGCTCGGTGCGGTACTGATCGTGGCCGGCATCGTCTGCCTCGGCCGCGCCGAGGCGGACGACCCGCACAGCCCTGCCGAAACCACGACGTGAGCGCGCTGCGATGAGCCTGTTCGCGCGCGAACTGCCACCAACCGCCGGCCTGCCGATGCAGGCCAGCGATTTCCTTCCCGGTGGCGGCGACCTGCGTGACATCCTGGCCAGCCAACTCGGCACACCGCCGCTGCAGCTGACCTGTTCCGGCACGCACGCGCTGCTGATCGCCCTGCGCACGCTGCGCAAGCGTGCGCCAAAGCGCGACACCGTGATCATGCCGGCCTATAGCTGCCCGCTGGTGCCGATCGCGGTGCACAGCCTGGGCCTGCGCGTGCAGTTGTGCGATACCCGGCGCGGTCATTTCGACTTCGACCCCGGCCAGCTCAAGCGGCTGGCCGATGCGCGCACGCTGGCGATCCTGCCCACCCACCTGGGCGGGCGCATTGCCGATGTCGAGCTGGCCTGCGAAGTCGCCCGCAACGCCAGCACCTGGGTGATCGAAGATGCCGCGCAGGCACTCGGCGCACGGGTCGGCAACAGCAGTGTCGGCATGCGCGGCGATATCGGATTCTTCAGCCTGGCCGCCGGCAAGGGCCTGAGCCTGCATGAAGGCGGCCTGCTGGTCAGCCGCGATGACGAACTGCGTGCTGCGCTGGCCGAACATGCCGTCCAGCACGTTCGCTCCAGCCTGCGCTGGGAGCTGCTGCGGAGCGTGCAGTTGCTGGGCCTTGCTGCCTGCTATCGCCCTTCGCTGCTGTCACTGGTGTATGGCAATCCACTGCGCAATGCGCTTCAGCGTGGCGATCTGGAAGATGCGGTCGGTGACATTTTCCCGCTGGATATCCCGCAGCACCGGGTCAGCCAGTGGCGGCAGAACATCGGCGCGCATGCCGCGCGGCGCTTGCCGGCATTCCTTCAGGCCGGTCGGCTGCGTGCGTTGCAGCTGCGGGTGCAGCTGGCACAGCTGCCTGCCGTTGAGGTGGTCGATGGGCTGGCCGGTAGCGGTGGCACCTGGCCACTGTTGATGCTGCTGCTGCCCAGCCAACGCGCCCGCGATGCAGTACTGAAGGACTTGTGGCCACGCGGGCTTGGCGCCAGCCGCATGTTCATCCATGCCCTGCCCGGCTATGCCTACCTGCGCGGCATCGTGCCGCAGGACGACATGCCCAACGCACGCGACTTCGCCGCACGCATGCTGACCCTCGGCAACAGCGCCTGGCAGACCCGTGAAGAGACCGCCGAAATACTGCGGGCACTGGCCCGCGCGTGACCCCAGGACGCACGGATGGAGTGCGCCCCACGCATTCATCCATGCACCTTCCTGAACGCTTTCCGCGCCCTGCAATGCAGGCTTTCAACAGGAAAGGAACGAGAAAGGCTGCCTACCTACATTGAGCCTGGCCCGGCATCGCGCCGGACGTTCCTTTCATCGACGGACCTGCCCATGCACTGGAGCATCCTGTGTGACTTCGACGGCACCATCAGCCTCGAAGATGTCATCGACTCGCTGCTGGAGAAATACGGCCAGCTGGGCTGGCAGGAACTGGAAGACCAGTGGAAGGCGGGAAAGATCGGCTCGCGCGAATGCATGCAGGGCCAGGTCAGGCTGCTGAAACTGGACCCGGCCACGCTCGACGCCCACCTGGACCAGGTGCAGATCGATCCGGGCTTTGCCGCCTTTGTCAGCCGTGCCGAACAGCTGGGCGTGCCGCTGCGCATCGTCAGTGACGGCCTGGACCATGCGATCCACCGCATCCTCGCCAACCACGGCCTGTCGCGACTGCCGGTGGTGGCCAACCACCTGCGCTGGTGCGATGACCACTGGGAACTGGAATCGCCCTACCAGGCCGAAGGCTGCCGCAGCGGCACCTGCAAGTGCACCTGCGCTGCGCAGGCGCGCGCCAACGAAGCACCGCGTGTGCTGATGATCGGCGATGGCAGTTCGGATTTCTGCGTCTCCGAAGATGCCGACTTCGTGTTCGCCAAGCGTCGCCTGATCACCCATTGCACCCATGCCGGCATCGAGCATGCCGCCATCGATACCTTCCACGATGCAATCGCACTGCTGCCGCACTTGCTCGATGGCAGCCTGCTGCAGCCACGTCGTATCGACGCCAGCCCGCAGCCCGCCGTACTGCCCCTGCTGCTGGCCACCGCCTGAGCACTCCCTTCCAAGCACGCCCCCGCTACCTCTTTCGAACGTCCTTCACGGAACCGAACTGCATGAACATTTTTGACAAGAACGCCGACGCCGCCGCCTCCGACGCGCAGCTGCTAGCCGACGAAGCCCGTTACAGCTCCTTCGGCGATACCGTCCACTACGTCGACCCGCCGAAGATCTTCCAGCGCGGCGAAGGCAGCTACATGTTCGACGGTGCGGGCGTGCCCTACCTCGACCTGCAGATGTGGTACTCGGCCTGCAACTTCGGCTACAGCAACAAGCGTCTGAACGATGCGCTGAAGGACCAGATCGACACCCTGCCGCAGGTCGCCAGCCAGTACCTGCACCCGACCCGCGTGCAGCTGGCCAAGACCATTGCCGTGGACATGCACGAGAAGTTCGGCCTCGACGGCCGCGTGCACTTCAACGTCGGCGGCGCGCAGGCCATTGAAGACTCGCTGAAGATCGTGCGCAACGCGCGCGGCGGCAAGAGCCTGATGTTTGCCTTCGAAGGCGGCTACCACGGCCGTACCCTGGGTGCGTCGTCGATCACCTCCAGCTACCGCTACCGCCGCCGCTACGGCCACTTCGGCGAGCGCGCGATGTTCATTCCGTTCCCGTACCCCTTCCGTCGCCCGAAGGGCATGACCCCGGACGAGTACTCCGACCACTGCGTGTGGCAGTTCGAGCGCCTGTTCGAAAGCGAATACAACGGCGTGTGGGATCCCAAGGTCGGTCAGGCGGAGTACGCCGCATTCTATGTCGAACCGATCCAGGGCACCGGCGGCTACGTCATCCCGCCGCGCAACTTCTTCACCGGCCTCAAGCGCGTGCTGGACAAGTACGGCATCCTGATGGTCGTCGATGAAATCCAGATGGGCTTCTGGCGCACCGGCAAGCTGTGGGCCATCGAGCACTTCGGCGTGACCCCGGACGTGCTGGTGTTCGGCAAGGCGCTGACCAACGGCCTGAACCCGCTGTCGGGCCTGTGGGCGCGCGAAGAGCTGATCAACCCGACCGTGTTCCCGCCGGGCTCCACCCACTCCACCTTCAACTCCAACCCGCTGGGCACCCGCCTGGGCCTGGAAGTGCTGAAGCTGGGCAAGGAAATGGATTACGAGCGCACCGTGCCGGAAAAGGGCGCGTACTTCCTCGATGGCCTGCGTAGCCTGCAGAAGCGCCACCCGGAAATCGGCGACGTCGACGGCCTGGGCCTGGCCCTGCGCGCGGAAATCTGCCAGACCGACGGCTACACCCCGAACAAGGAACTGCTGGACCGCATGGTCGACATCGGTCTGGCCGGTGACCTGCTGCACGACGGCAAGCGCATGGGCCTCGTGCTCGACGTGGGTGGCTGGTACAAGAACGTGATCACCTTCGCGCCGTCGCTGGACATCAGCTACGAAGAAATCGACCTGGCGATCACCCTGCTCGACCAGGCGCTGACCAAGGCCAAGGGCTGAGGTCGATGCGCTGCCGGTTCCCGTGCCGATGGAAATGACGTCACGCGCATCCAGCACCGCGCTGGAACCGGCCGCGCTGCTGGAGGGCTTCCTGGCCCACCCGCCACTCGGATTCGAGGCAGGCCGCCTTCCCAGCGGCCTGCCGACCTTCCGTGCGCCGCTGGACCTGACCACCACGATGGATGACGACCTGCGCGGCAAGCTGCTTGGCCTGCCGCTGTCGCGCCTGTGGCGGCCCTGGATCACCTGGAAGACCCGCTTCGTCGGCGCCACCAGCACCGAGTACACCCCGCTGCCCGCGCACGTCGCACCAGAGGCATTGGCCGAGGACGTGACGCGTCACGCGATCGGCGATACGCGCCTTCTGGTGGTCAAGGACCTGGCGATCGATTCGCCGCTGCTGGACGACGCGGCCAACGCACACAGCGGTGCCTTCCTGCAGGCATTGCTGGCACGCGGCTTCGTCGAACTGGAAGGCATGCCGCTGGCCTGGGTGGCGATCGATTTCGATTCGATCGATGGCTATCTCGGCCGCCTGTCGTCTTCGCGCCGCAAGAACATCCGGCGCAAGCTGCGCTCGCGCGACGACCTGCAGATCGACTGCATCGCCACCGGCGATCCGGCCCTGGCCGACCCGCAGCTGCAGGCCGAACTGTATGCCTTGTACCTGGGCGTGTACGCGCAGAGCGCGGTGCATTTCGACCAGCTCGACCTGCCTTACTTCCAGCAGCTTCTGGCCGACAGCCAGGGCCAGGGACGGATGTTCCTGTACCGCCACCAGGGCCAGCTGATCGGCTGGAACCTGTGTTACGTGCATGCGGGCAAGCTGGTGGACAAGTACATCGGCCTGGCCTATCCGCAGTCCCGCGAGCACAACCTGTACGCGGTGAGCTGGATGCACAACCTCGAATACGCGCTGCAGCACAGCCTGAGCCACTACGTGGCCGGCTGGACCGATTCGCGGATCAAGGCCGAACTGGGTGCCAGCTTCACCTCCACCCGGCATGCGATCCACGCCCGTTCCCCGCTGCTGCGTGCAGCCCTGCGCAGGCTGGCCCCGTACCTGCAGGGCGAACCGGACGGAGGCGGCTGAGCGATGCCATTGCGTTCCCCGCTGATCCTGGACCTGGACGGTGGCGTGCTACCGCTGCCAGAGGCGCAGACCCTGGCCCTGCCGCAATGGCACGATCCACTGCGCTTCGCCTGCCGCAATGCCACCCTGAACCGTTTCGCCACTGAAGTGCTGGCACCGTTGCCGGCCCAGCTCGGCACGGTAATGCTCGGCAGTGGCGACTTCCACCACCTCAGCCTGCCGCTGCTGCAGCGCATGCGCACGCAGGCGCCGTTCCAGCTGGTGGTGCTGGACAACCATCCGGACAACATGCGCTTCCCGCTCGGCATGCACTGCGGGTCGTGGGTGAACGCCGCCAGCAAGC
This sequence comes from Stenotrophomonas sp. 86428_Sma, assembly GCF_056481585.1. Lineage (NCBI taxonomy): Bacteria > Pseudomonadati > Pseudomonadota > Gammaproteobacteria > Lysobacterales > Lysobacteraceae > Stenotrophomonas > Stenotrophomonas sp. 86428_Sma. The sequence goes on along the minus strand of NZ_CM151156.1, from coordinate 1,464,409 downwards.
TGCCGCAGATCTCGCACATCCACGTGCTCGGCATCACCTCCAGCGACATCGGCCTCGGCCATGCCTGGGAGAACCACTGGCGCCCGCTGATCGGCGGTCGCCTGACCTACTGGTGCATGGACGTGGACGTGGGCTGGGGGCATCGCCTCGGCATGGGCCACGCCTTCCGCCGTTTCGAGCATCCCGAAGCGCTGGTGGCCGCGTTCGCCGCCGAGCAGGCGAAGTCACCGCAACCAACCTACCTGTCGATCGACAAAGATGTGTTCGCCGAGGACGTCGCCCGCAGCAACTGGGACCAGGGCCGCTTCCAGCTGGAACACGCACTGGTGGTGATCGAAGCGCTGCGCGCCGGCGGCCTGGTCGGCAGTGACATCACCGGCGAAGTGTCGCTGGCCAACTACCAGAGCCGCTTCAAGCGCTGGCTGTCGTCGCTGGATGGCCAGCCTGACGTCAGCGCCGAGGATCTACCGCTATGGCAGGCGCGGCACCAGCAGGTGAACCGCGAACTGCTGGCGGCGATGGCCGCCGTGCCGACCGCCTGCTGACCGCGTCGGTAATGCCGGCCGTTGGCCAGCGTGGCTTCGGTAGTGCCGGCCGCTGGCCGGCAATGCCAACCAAGGTTGGCAACTACCAGACCCAGGCAGAGTCGGTCGTGCCGGCCGCTGGCCGGCATCCTCGTGAGCCCGGGAACAATGAGGATGCCGGCCAGCGGCCGGCACTACACTGGACGCCTGCCCCAGGAGCCCTCGCCATGGCCCAGACCGTCATCCCCCAGCTGCGCATGCGCCACGCCGACTCCACCCTGCCGTTCTACGTGCAGGGACTGGGCTTCGTGGTTGACTGGGAACACCGCTTCGAACCCGGTTTTCCGCTGTTCGCCCAGCTCACCCGCGACGGCCAGACGATCTTCCTCACCGAACACAGCGGCGACTGCGAGGTCGGCGGCGCGGTGTACTTCATCGTCGAGGACGTCGACGCCCTGCACCGCGCCTTCAGCGCCGCAGGCGTCCCCATCGAACAGCCGCCGCATGACACCGAATGGGGCAGCCGCGAGATGCTGCTGGTCGACCCCGACGGCAACCGTCTGCGCTTCGCCACCGACGCGAGCTGAACCGGGCGGCCTTGAGCCGGATATACGAAGCATATACGCTTCGTATACCCCCTCCTTCAGGACCGCCCATGGGCATCGTCAACATCGATGACACCCTGCACGACCAGCTGCGCCGTGCCTGTACCGTCTCCAGCCGCTCGATCAACGCCCAGGCCAACTTCTGGATCCGGGTCGGCATGCTGTGCGAGCTGAACCCCACGCTGAGCTTCCAGGACATCGTCGCCAGCGAGCTGCGCGCGGCCGGCGTGCAGCCCCCGTTGCTGCCGCCGGGCCAGGTCTGAGCCGATGGGCATCATCAAGCGCCCCGACGAGATCGCGCTGATGGCCGAATCCGGCCGCCTGCTGGCGGAGGTGTTCGCCGCACTCGACCAGCTGCCGCTGCAGGGCCGAAGCACCATGGAGATCAACGATTTCGTCGAACGCATGATTGTTGATGAGCTGCAGGCGAGGCCGGCCAGCAAGGGCCAGTACGGCTTCCCGTACGTGCTCAACACCTCGATCGACAACGTTGTCTGCCACGGCGTACCCAGCACCACCGACGTGCTGCGCAACGGCCAGATCGTCAACCTCGACATCACCCTGGAGAAGAACGGCTACATCGCCGACTCCAGCACCACCTACCGGGTCGGTGAGGTCGACTACACCGCGCGCAGGCTGGTGCAGACCACCTACCAGGCGATGTGGAAAGGCATTGCCGCCGTGCGTCCTGGTGCGCGCCTGGGCGACATCGGCCACGCCATCGCCCGCCACGCGCGCAGCCACGGCTACAGCGTGGTGAAGGAATACTGCGGCCACGGCATCGGCCAGGAGATGCACGAGGAACCGCAGATCCTGCACTACGGCCATCCCAACACCGGCATGGTGCTGGAAGAAGGCATGGTGTTCACCATCGAACCGATGCTCAACCAGGGCAAGCCGGCCATCCGCCAGCAGCCGGACGAATGGCCGGTGTACACCCGCGACGGCAAGCTGTCGGCACAGTTCGAGCATACGGTGGCGGTCACCCGCACCGGCGTGCGGGTACTGACCCTGCGCCCCGGCGAGACGCCGTTATGCGCGGTGGATGCCGCCTAGAGTGGCCGTTGCTGCATCCCGGCACCCTCGTGCACGGCGCGCTTCCGCGCCGTCAGGGGTTCGCGTACCCGCTGTGCCACATAGCCGACGCTGGCTGCGAGAATGAAGGTGTAACCAAGGAGTTCGGTGGTCTCCTCGATGGTGTTCTTGAACACGCGGATGTACTGGTCACCCAGCAGTCCGGTCCACAACGACGTCATGCCGATCAGACGCGAATAGAACAGCAGCAGAACCAGGCCGATCGTCATCACGGTACCCGGCCGGGATACGAGAAAACGCACCAGCGCCGGCATGGCCCGGCGCCAGTCGCGGCTGGCCCAGGCCAGTGAGCCGATGATCAGCACGGCCACCGGGTACTTCCAGAAGCCGTGTGCGATCAGGTCCAGCGCCTCATCCATTTCACGCAGGAGCATGCAGGCGAACAGCGCGGCCGCCAGAACGGCAAAGGCCCGATCATCGGCACGTCGCAATGCAAGCCGGACGAAGGCAGCCACGCTGGCGACCAGGAAGCCTTCCTGGGTCAGTTCGACCAACGACCACTCGCCGACTGCATTGCCCAGCCAATGGATGTCGAGCCAGGCCAACGCAGGCGGAAGCGCCATCATCAGGCCGAACAGGAAGGTGCGCCCCAGGTGGGACAGGAGCAGCTGTAGATTGTCTTTCATGCAACACCGATGCCGCGCCGTGGCGGTCGTACAACGAGAACACAGGCGACCGGGGGGCTGCCGAACGACGGCATGCGCGGCGGGGTCGCGACCAGGCGCGCATTATCCGCGCTGTATCCGGCCACGTGAACCGTACCGGTGGAACACATACGCAACACCGGCGTACGTCACGCACTCATGGCGATAAAGGACGCAGCAGCAACAACGTCGCCAGGCAGAACATGAAGATCGCCACGCCTGCATCCAGCACACGCCAGGCGCCCGGCCTGCGGAACACCGGCTGCAACAGGCGCGCGCCATAGCCCAGCGTGCAGAACCAGACCACACTGGCAATGCAGGCACCGGCGGCGAAGGCCCAGCGCAGATCGCCCGGGTAACGCGTGGACAGACTGCCCAGCAGCACCACGGTATCCAGATAGACGTGCGGGTTGAGCAGGGTGAAGGCCAGGCAGGTCAGCAGTACCTGCCGTCCGCTGCCGCCCTGCGCCTCGGCGGCGGCCAGCGCACTGCCACCGCGCCATGCGCGCAGCCCCGCCTGCAGGCCATACCAGAGCAGGAAGCCCGCACCACCGAAGCGCAGCACCTGCAGCAGCAGCGGCCACTGCAGCACCAGCGCGCCCATGCCGCCGACGCCGGCCAGGATCAGCACGATGTCCGCGCCGGCACAGGCCAGCACCACCCTGCCCACATGGCGCTGCTGCAGGCCCTGGCGCAGCACGAAGGCGTTCTGCGCACCGATGGCGATGATCAGGCCGGCACCTGCGAACAGGCCGGCGGCGGTAGCGGCGATCCACATCAGGACAGGCCAGGCAGCGAGGGGACGCGCAGGGTGCGGCCGCTGACCCTGTTTAGACAATCTGATTTTTCTTTATCCTGTGCAGGAAAACTGAAGAGGCACCGGCATGGATCTGGTACATCCGCAACTGGCCGCGTTTGCTGCGGTGCTGGAAGAAGGCAGCTTCGACGCCGCAGCACGCCGCCTGTCGATCAGCCCGTCGGCCCTGTCGCAACGGATCAAGGCGCTGGAGGACAGGCTCGGCCAGGTACTGGTGGTACGTCAGGCACCGTGCCGGCCCACCGCCGCAGGCGAAGCGCTGCTGCGCCGGGTCCGGCCGATGCAGGCGCTGGAGGCCGAGGCATTGGCCGAACTGCTGCCCGAACGCGGCAGCGATGCCGCGCGCACGCCGATCCCGTTGGCGGTCAACGATGACTCGCTCGATACCTGGTTCGTACCGGCCATCGCCGAACTGCACCAGCGCCATGGCTACCTGTTCGACCTGCGCATGGATGACCAGGACCATACCCTGCAGCTGCTGCGCGATGGCAGCGTGCTCGGCGCGGTCACTGCCGAAAGCCTGCCGGTGAAGGGCTGCAACGTGCATCCGCTCGGCGCCATGCGTTACCACGCCATCGCCTCGCCCGGCTTCGCCCGCCAGTACTTCCGCGACGGCATGCAGGCCACGGCCCTGGCGCGCGCACCGATGCTGGTGTTCAACCGCAAGGATGAACTGCAGTGGCGCTTCGTGCGGCGCCTGACCCGCGCGCGACTGCAGCCGCCGCTACACTACCTGCCCTCCTCCACCGGTTTCGTCGAAGCCGCCGCGTGCGGACTCGGCTGGGGCATGGCCCCGGAAACCCTGGTCGCGCCCGCCGTGCGCGCCGGCCGCGTGGTGGTACTGGAACCCCGCCGCTGGCTCGATGTGCCGCTGTACTGGCAGCATGCTGCCGTGCGTTCAAGCACGCTGCAGCACATCACCCAGGCGCTGCGCACTGCAGCCAGCGGCACCCTTCGTTGAGGACAATCCAATGACCGCAGACCCGGGCTTCACGCCGCGCGCACTACCGTTTGCGCACTTCTTCACCATTGGGACGGCATGGGCGTGATCGGCCGACGTACAAGGATGCACGGCGCGAAGGCCGCGCTGGCGCTGGCAGCCTGCCTGCCCCTGGCTGTGCCGGCGCAGAGCCTCACCGATGCACCCGCATTGGACTGGGAACAGGCACGCCAGCGCCTGGAGCAGGTCTCCGATGCACTGGCCGCCGCTGATGCAGCGGTGCGCAACAAGCAGGACCTGCAGGACGCCACCCGCCTGCTGCGCCTGCCGGAGATCACCGGCGAAGTGCGCCGGCTGCAGTTCCAGAAGACCCTCACCCTGCCACTGGGCTCGCTGGCGCCGGTGGCCGAGGCCTTTGGCATCGACTCGCCCCTGTCGTTCACCGAACGCGACTGGCGTACCCGCCCGGTGGTGACCGCGGTGCTGCCGCTGTACACCGGCGGCGTGATTCCGGCTGCGCAACGTGCGGCCAGCGCCGCCCACGAACAGGCCAGTGCCGAGCGCGAGGCTCAGCGCCAATCGCTGACCGTACAGCTGGCCCAGGCTTATTTCGGCCAACGCCTGGCCGAGCAGGCAGTGGATGTGCGCCGCGACGTACGCGATGGCCTGAACCGCCACCTGTCCGACGCAGAGAAGCTGGAACGCGAGGGCTTCGCCACCCGCGCCCAGCGCCTGCAGGCCACCGTGGCCCGCGACAAGGCCGAGCGCGAATACCAGAAAACGGTGAACGACCTGGCCACGCTGAAGGCGGCGCTGGCCACGCTGCTGCGCAGTGGTGGCGAGGTACAGCCGGTGTCGCCGCTGTTCGTGCAGCGCGTGCCATTGGAACCGGTCGCCAGCTTCGAGCGCACTGCGCAGGCGCGCCAGCCGCAGATCGCACGCCTGCGGGCGATGGTGGCGCAGGCCGAACAGGGCGTGCGCGTGCAGCAGGCCAAGCTGAAGCCACAGATCTTCGCCTTCGGCCAGTACGACTTTCGCCGCCGTGACGAGATGTTGACCGATCCGGACTGGGCATTCGGCATCGGCCTGAAGTACACCTTCCTGTCGCCGAACTCGCGGCCGGCGCAGATCAGCGCCGCGCGTGCGCAGCAGGAACAGGCCGAAGCAGGCCTGCGCGAGGCCGAGAACCAGGTCGCGCTGGGCGTGCGCAAGGCCTGGAACGAGCTGGAAACCGCGCGCCAGCAGTACGTGCTGCTCGACAGCAGCATCGCCCAGGCACAGGAAAACCTGCGCCTGCAGGAGCTGGCGTTCCGCGAAGGCCAAGCGACTTCGCTGGATGTGATCGACGCGCGGCTCGGCCTGGGCGGCGCCCGCGTCGAGCGCGCACAGGCCGCCTACCAATACGATATTGCGCTGGCACAGTTGCTGGAGGTCAGTGGACAGATGGACCGTTTCGAAGAGTTCCGGCGGCGTGCGGACGAGGTGATCGACCATGAGTGATGTGCTGCACGACGATGCAACGACGCCCCCGGCCAAGCGCCGCCTGGGCCCGATCCTGATAGTGGTGCTGCTGGTCGTGGTGGTGCTCGGCCTGTGGCTGGCCTGGCGCAGCCCCGCCGACCAGATTCAGGGCATGGCCGATGCGGACACGATCAACGTGGCCGCCAAGATCACCGCGCGCGTGGCCGAACTGAAGGTGCGCGAGGGCGACCGCGTGCAGCCCGGGCAGGTGCTGTTCCTGCTCGACAGCCCCGAAGTGGCCGCCAAGGAACAGCAGGCGCACGGCGCATTGGCCGCCGCACAGGCGGTGGCCGACAAGGCCGACGAAGGTGCGCGCAGCGAGGACATCCGCGCCGCCGAAGCGAACTGGAAGCGGGCTGAAGCCGGTGCGACGCTGGCTGAAGCGACCTACCAGCGCGTGCAGAACCTGTTCAACGAAGGGGTGATGACCCGGCAGAAGCGCGATGAAGCGCATGCCCAGGCCACCAGCTCGCGCGAACTGGCCCGTGCCGCCCGCGCGCAGTACGACATGGCCTTGGCCGGCGCACGCGAGCAGGACAAGCGTGCCGCGCAGGGCCAGGTGCAACAGGCACAGGGCGCGGTGGCCGAAGTCAACGCCGCGCGCGTCGAAGTGGAAGGGCGCGCGCCGGTGGCCGGCGAGATCAACAAGCGTATGGCCGACCCGGGCGAACTGGTGCCAGCGGGCTATCCGGTGTTCACCCTGGTCGACATCGACCGCATGTGGGTGGCGATGAACCTGCGCGAATCGCAGATGCAGGGCCTGAAGGTCGGCAGCAAGCTGCAGGGCAGCGTGCCGGCGCTTGGCCAGGACGGCGAGTTCGAGGTTTATTTCATCAATCCGGCCGGTGACTATGCGACCTGGCGGACCACCCGCCAGTCGTCCGGCTACGACGTCCGCAGCTTCGAGGTGCGGGTGCGCCCGGTACGCCGCATCGAGGGCTTCCGCCCCGGCATGAGCGTGCTGTTCGCATGGCCCCAGCACTGAGCCCCGACAGCAGCAGCTTCGCCGCCAGCTGGCGGCGCGAGCTGCGGTCGCTGCGCGGCAACCGCGCCGACCTGCTGCTGGTCACCCTGCTGCCGCTGCTGATGCTGGCCGTGATGGCGTGGATGTTCACGCCCTCGGTGATGCGCGACATCCCGATCGCCGTGGTCGACCTCGACCACAGCAGCGACAGCCGCCTGCTGCTGCGCATGCTCGATGCCAGCCCCGGCGTGCGCATCGCCAGCCAGCCTGCGGACATGCAAGATGCACGTTCGCAGCTGCGTCGGCTGGATGTATTCGCCATCGTACTGGTGCCGCGCGATGTCACCCGGCAGGCGTTGCGTGGACGCCAGGGCACGGTGTTCGCCTACTACAACGCCACCTACATGACCACCGGCCAGTCCGCGGCGCGCGATATCGGCGACGCGGTCTCGGCCTGGAACGCACGCCTGCTGCGCGAGCGCATCGGCCTGCAGGTCGGCCCGGGCAAGCTGCGTGCGGCACCGATCGCGGTGCAGTCGGACATCCTGTACAACCCGGCGCGCAGCTACGAGCTGTTCCTGCTGCCGCTGATCTTCCCGGCGGTGTTGTCGCTGGTGCTGGCACTTGCGGTGGCCGGCAGCCTCGGCCGCGAGATCCGCGACGGCACCCTGCCCGCCTGGCTCGGCCGCACACCGTGGCCGGCGATTGCCGGCAAGATCGCGCCGTACGTCCTGCTGTTCTCGCTGTATGGCGCGCTCGGCATCGGTTACCTGGCCTGGCTGCGCGGCGACGGTGTGGCCGGGAGCGTGCTCCTGCTGCTGCTCGCACAACCTCTGTTCTACCTGGCTACTGCCGCCTACGCGTTGTTCTTCGTCGGCGTCACCCGCGACATGGGTACCGCGCTGTCAGCGGTCGGCCTCAGCATCGGTACTGCACTGGCATTTTCCAGCGCCACCTTCCCGGTGCTGGACGGGCCGCTATTCACCCGCGTCTGGCATCAGCTGCTGCCGCTCAGCGCCTATATCAAGCTGCAGACCCAGCAACAGTTCATCGGTTCGCCGCTGCAGGTTTCGGTATGGCCGCTGGCCACGTTGCTGCTGATGTCAGTGGTGGCTGGCGGCATCGGTGGGCTGCGCCTGATCGCCTTCGCGCGTACGCCCGAAGCCGCGCAAGCGGCGGGGGCCGACGCATGAGCGCACTGTGGCGCAGCCTGCGGCAGACCCTGATGGCGGTGCTGTGCGACCGCTATGCGATCGTGGTGATGGTCGGCGCGGTAATCCTGTACTCGTTCTTCTACCCGGCCGCGTATCGCCACCAGGTGGCCGGCAACCTGCCGGTACTGGTGGTGGACGAAGACCACAGCGCGACCAGCCGCGAGCTGCTGCGGAAGCTCGATGCACTCCGTGTTGCGCGCGTGGTCGGGCAACCGGCAGACATCGACAGCGCGCGCCAGCAGCTGGAAGCCGGCCACGCCGAAGGCATCGTGCTGATCCCGGCCAACCTGGAGCGCAACATCCTGCGCGGCCACCCGGCCAAGCTGGTGCTGCTCGGCAACGGCGCCTACCTGGGCCGTGCCAGTTGGGTGCTGGGCAGCGTGGCCGATGCACTGGGCGCGTTCGGACGTGATGCCGTGGTCGGCCAGGCCGCCTTCATGGGCGCACCGCAGGCACCACCGGTCACGCTGGTGCAGCGCCCGCTGTACAACACCCAGGAAGGCTATGGCAGCGCCATCGTGCCGGGCGTGGCCGAGCTGATCGTGCACCAGACCCTGCTGATGGGCATCGGCGTCCTGCTCGGCGGCCGTCGTCTCGCGCTCGGCCGCCGCCTGCGCTTCGACCTGCCGACGTTGGCCGGCATGGCACTGGGCTTCGCCCTGATCGGCCTGTTCGGCCTGTTCTACTACGCCGGCTTCACCGCCTGGGTGCAGGACTATCCGCGCGGCGGCAACCCATTGGGCCAGCTGCTCGGCGGCACCTTGTTCATCGCCGCCACCGTGGCCTTCGGCCTGTTCGTCGGCAGTTTCTTCCGCACCCGCGAACGCGCCTTCCAGTACATCATCGCCACCTCGATCCCGCTGTTCTTCCTGGCCAACCTGTCGTGGCCGGCAGTGATGACGCCACCACCGCTGGTCTGGCTGGCGCAGCTTCTGCCGACCACCTCGGGCATCAACCTGATGGTGCGCCTGAACCAGATGGACGCCCGCCTGACCGAAGTCAGCCACGAACTGATCACCCTCACCGCCCTGCTGCTGCTCTACGGCAGCCTCGCCAGCTGGCGCCTCCTCGCAAAAAAGGGGACGGAGGGGATTAAGTCGTAAACGGCCGGTTTGGGCGATTGCGACTTAATCCCCTCCGTCCCCTTTTTCCGTAACGACGAACGCCGGCGCTGGGCCGGCGTTCGAGTACTGCGGTGTGGAAGGGGAAGCGGGATCTGGCTGCAATCGATCAGCGGTAGACGCGTTCGCAGCGACGTTCCACCACGCGGTCGCCGTTCTTCTGCTGGCTGTTGCCCTGGATCTGGCGACCGGCTGCACCACCTGCAACGGCGCCTGCCACGGTGGCCAGCTTCTTGCCGTTGCCGCCACCTACCTGGTTGCCGAGCAGGCCACCGATCACGGCGCCGGTAGCGGTACCCGTGATGCGGTTCGGATCGCGCGAGTTGCGCTGCACTTCCACGTTCTTGCAGACCACGCGGCTGCCGTCGTTGAACTTGCGTCCCTCATCGCGCGGGCCATAGGTCTGCGCGCCGGCCACCGACGAAGCTGCCAGCAGGGTGCCCAGCACAAGCAATCGGGTCGAGGTCTTCATGGCCATCTCCTGAGTTCCGGTATGGCGCCAGTGTCCTCCCGCGGTTGGCAACCGGAAGTGAAATGCGTGTGTCCGCCACTTCATCGGCCATCGCACGTTCAGGAAGAAAATCCGCGCCCATCGCGACCAGCCGTCGCGATGGGCGCCGTCTCCCTGCCGGCCTTGCCCTCTTCTAGAACTCTTCCCAGCCACCCGCATTGGCAGCCAGCGTTGGTTCGATGCGTGGCGACAGCGATGCCGGACGGCGCACCGGGGTAACCGATGCCGCCACGGCTGCCAGCGCCGGGCGCACCGCGGCGGCGGCGGTCACCGCCCCCGTGCGGAACACCGAAACCGCCTCGGCCAGCAGGTTGGCCTGCTCCTCCATCGAGCGCGCTGCAGCACTGGCTTCTTCGACCAGCGCCGCATTCTGCTGCGTGGTCTCATCCATCTGCACCACCGCCTGGTTGACCTGTTCGATGCCCGAGCTCTGCTCCTGGGAGGCAGCAGAGATATCGGCCATGATGTCGGTCACGCGCTGCACCGAGGCCACGATCTCGCCCATCGTGGTGCCCGCCTGGCGGACCAGCGCCGAGCCGTCGGCGACCTTGCCGACCGAATCCTCGATCAGCCCCTTGATCTCCTTGGCCGCACCCGCCGAGCGCTGCGCCAGCGTACGCACTTCGCTGGCCACCACTGCAAAGCCCCTGCCCTGCTCGCCGGCACGCGCAGCTTCGACCGCCGCATTCAGCGCGAGGATATTGGTCTGGAAGGCGATGCCATCGATGACCGAGATGATTTCGGCGATCTTCTTCGACGATGCCTCGATGGCCGACATCGTGGTGACCACCTGGCCCACCACTTCACCGCCCTGGGAGGCAACACCATGCGCGCCGATGGCCAATTGGTTGGCCTGCCGTGCATGCTCGGCATTCTGCTTCACGGTGGAGGTCAGTTCCTCCATCGATGCTGCCGTTTCTTCCAGGTTTGCCGCCTGCTGTTCGGTACGCCGTGACAGGTCAGTGTTGCCCGAGGCGATCTCACCTGCCGCAAGGTTGATGCTGGATGCACTGGCCTGGATGCGACCGACGATCTGCTTGAGCTGATCGACCGTGGCATTGCAGTCATCACGCATGCGCGCGAACACACCGTGGAAATCGCCCTGCATGCGCACGGTCAGGTCACCGCGCGAGATGGCCTGCAGCAGGGTCGAGACCTGCACCAGATTCTCGTCGGTGGTCTGCATCAGGCGATTCAGCCCCGCCACCATGTCGCGGAAATCGTAGGCGAAGCGATCCTCGTCACCACGCAGGCTGAAGTCACCTGCCGCAGCGGCGGTTGCCAAGCGGCGGATCTCGCTGTTGATCGCCGACAGGCTGGACTTGGTTTCGTCCATCGCCTGGGTGATCGCCGCCTTCTCGCCGGGCAGCGGGTCCATGTCCACCGACAGATCGCCGCGTGCGTAGTGTTTCATCACCTCGATCAGCCGGTTCTGTACCTGCACGTGCGATCCAACCAGCGCATTGGTCTCATGCACCATGCGCCCGTAGTCACCGGGGAACGCGCTCTCGTCCATGCGGTAGCTGAGGCTGCCGGCATCGTGCTGGCGGGCCAGCTCCCCCTGTGCCGCCATCACCGACTGCAGCTGCGCCTGCATGCGCTGCATCGACTTCAGCAGCTGGGTCACCTCGTCGTTGCCGGTGGCGTCGATGCTGCTGTCCAGGCGGCCACTGGCGATGCCGTCAGCCAGCTTCACCGCTCCTTCCAGCGGGCGGGTCAGGCTGCGGGTGATCGCCCAGGCCGCCAATGTCCCCAGCAACAGGCTCAGTGCCCCGAACGCGATCGACAGCGTGCCGGTCCACGATTCGGTTGCGCGGTACTCTTCGCGGCTGCGTTCGGTCAGTGTTTCCTGGTGGCGCAGCAGGGCCGAAATGGATTCATTCCAGGCCGTTGCCAATCCGTGCTCGGCCAGCAGCTCCTTCGCTGCACCATCGAAATCCCCCGCCTTCATGCGCTCATGCAATTGCTGGGTTGATGCATCGGTGGCCTTGCGGGCCGCCTCGATGCGCGCGACCAGGGTATCGCCGGTAGCGTCACGCGGAATCTTGATGTACTTGGCCCAGATACCGTCATAGGTCCGCGACAACTCCTGGGCACGCTGGTAATCCTTGTCGAACTCGTCACCCCGCTTGATCACCATCAGGCGACGATGCATCAGCACCGCGTTGTTGGTATCAAGCATGTCATTCAACAGGCGCATCTTCACCATGTTGACGTCCACCACTTTCTCGAACTGGGCGGATTTCAGCTGATTCCCATACAGCACCAGGCCGACGATGGCCATGATGAACAGCAGCAGCAGACCGAAGCCGGCGCCAAGCCGGGATCCCACACGGAGATTACGTAAGGCAAGCATCTCAATTCCCTTGATCGTGGCCGTACGTTCGATGGCGGCGCAGCGGAGGGAAACTTTACGGGACTTTATATATGGACCGATCCAAATATATGGAACTGTGCAGGCAGTCAGAAAATGCGGCGACCGATAATGGCGCCATATCATTATCGAATACCGCTGCCACGCCAGCGCCGATGAAAATCACGCAGGATTAACACCATAATAACGCCCCCCCCATCCAGGGCGGTCCGGATTATCTGCGCCGGACACAACCGTCGCCCAGGAGCGCTACAGTCTGCAGATGACACGGATCCTGCACATCGAAGGCGCGTCCATCAACGACATCGCCAGCCTCTACGTGGAAATCAATCGTGTATTCATGGCCGACGAAGACTGGCAGCTGGGCGCAAGCCTGGACGCGCTTGATGACCTGCTGCACGGGGGCTACGGCGCGCTCGCCGGTCATGCCACCGCCACGGTGGTGTGGCGCGACATCGCCCACAGCCGCGAGGCACTGGGCCGCGAGACCACACGCGCCTGGCTGCAGTCGAAACTCGATCAAGGCGGCAGGTTCAACGGTCCGGCCATCCACGCTCAGTTGACGGCACTGTCACTTGGCCAGGGACAGACCTACTTCGAGATCGTCATGGAGATCTTCGGCAGCCATCCGCAGATCACCCTGGTGCCAGGCTGAGCACTCTGCAGCAACCAGCCGCATCAACTCAAAGCTTGGCCAGGGCCTCGCCCAGCCGGCGTGGGAACGCCACTTCGCTGGCCAGGTGCCATGCGCGTGCATTGGCGCCCAGCCGGGTCCACTCGGCCTCATCCATCGCCAGCGCACGCTCGACGGCCTGTTCCAGCGCCTTCTCATCCACATGCCAGGTCCTGGACAGATGGCAGGGCTCGCCCTCGTGCGCGTCAACCAGGATGCCGCGGCTGTCGTCGATCATCTGGTTCATCGGCGCGCCATCGCAGGTGATCACCACCGCCCCGCAGCTCATCGCTTCCACCAGGTAATGGCCCCAGCCTTCGGTCTGCGACAGGCACAGGTGAAACGCATGTTCGTTCTGCAGGCGCTGCACCTCCTGGTCGGGCAGGCGCTCGCGGACGATCCGCAGGTTCGCGGCCCCGCCCTCATCTTCGTCCGAAGGGCCGCCGCGCAGGATGGTCAGCAAGGGCCACTCCGGATGGCGCTTCCAGACCTCGACCAGCGTTGCCGTGCCCTTCATGCGGCTGGTACCGGCCGCATGCAGGAAAGTGCGCGGCCTGCGCGGCACCGCCGGGTCGTAGCGGTCACGGCTGCAGAAACCGACTTCCAGCGCGCGCATGCCCAGCGCCTTGAAGATGCGCGTGGCGTCTTCGGTCTTGGTCAACAACGCATCGAACCGCGGCAGGATCCGCAGGCTGCGTGCGGACACCCATTCCGGATTCGGAATCAACAGATTGACCTCGGCCAGTCCGAAGCTTGCCGGCCGGACATGCTCCAGCGAGATGTTGATGTCGAACCGGGCCGGCGTGCGCCCCAGGCTCAGCCACGAGGCCAGCAGCCTGCGCAGGCGCATCCCGCGGAGTTTCCAGGCCCCCCCATTGCGCACCGCGTCCAGACGGCTGACCGTCACCGTGTGCCCGAGCTGCTGCAACGAGCGCTCGATCACCTGGATGTCATGGGACAGGCCACGCTGGTTGTCGGCGGCCAGCAGGTGGATATGCGCCATCAGGAGGGACTCCCTGGCCGGCGCAGGTCGCGCGCAGGCAAGGCGGTCGCCAGCATGAAGCCCAGCACCAGGTAGAAATAGAACGAATGCGGCATCGCCCGGTAGAACACGTTGTCCGTGAACGCCGACAGCGCATAGACGATGACCACGGCAAGTCCGGCGGTGGCGATCATCGCGGTGATGTCGTCGGCGTGGCCGAGGCGCCGCACGAAATGAATGCCGGGCAGGATGAAGACCAGCAGCATGATCAGCAGCAACGGCACGCCACCGGTCACCGCCGCTTCCAGGTACTCGTTGTGCGGGTGGTTGTAGCGGAAGATCGACTCGGACACCTCGCCGCGGGCGATGCCCTCACGTGCGTAGGTACCGAACTGGTTCAGGCCCACCCCCGCCACGGGATGCTCGGCGAAGGCGTCGACCGCCACGCCCCACATGGCGATGCGCTCGCGGACCGAGCCGACCTCGTTTTCCTGGTTGAAACCGGAGATCTCGCCACTGACCTCACCGAAGCGCTGGATCACCTCATGGTTCAGCACCGAGGTGGCACCGACCACGCCAATGACCAGGGCACCGACGAAGGCCAGTGCCCCCCGCCAGCGCCGGGTGCGCCGGACGTGCACCGCAATCACCATCAGCATGGCGGGAATGAACGCCAGGATCGGCCCGCGGCTCTGCGCCAGGATCGAACCGTAGACGCCGACGGCGATGGCCACGCCGTGCAGCCAGCGTTCGGCCGGATGCACATTGGGCTGGATCAACCGGATGACCGAGAACAACGCCATGCACAGCGTCACCATGGTGAACTCGATGGCCGTCCATTCGCCGCCACTGAAACCGTGCGCGCGTTCAAGGCCCATCACGTGGTGCTGCACGATGCACGACCCGCCGAAGACCAGGGTGGACACGGCGAAGATCTTCCAGATCAGGCGCCAGTCCAGCGCAGTGGCGAACACGGCAGCGGTGCCCAGGTAGAGCAGTGTCTGCGCCGGCAGATCCAGCTCGTTCCAGCGCAGCCCGTGCCAGAGGATGCTGTAGAAGGCATAGGCCAGGCGCAGGAAGCAGACGATCACGATGAACCGGGCGATGCGGTAGCGCAGGCGGACATCGGGCTGGCGGCGGATCAGAACCACGCCGGTGACCAGCAGGGCCAGCAGCAGCACCGCCTTCAGCAAGGTGTAGGGTGCGGAGCCGGCAAGCGGAACGATGGCGACCAGGATGCTCAGCAGGACGGTACGCCAGGTGTAACGAGGTTCGGCGGCCATGCAGGCTGCAGTCATGCTTGTTCTTTCCATCAACGCCCGCCCGGGGGATAAGTCGCCCCGGTTTCCATGGAGGCCGCTTGGCGGAAATCGCCGGGGCTGACACTACCGTGGGCCCCTGGGGAAATCAACCAAAGTGCCGGCGCAGGGGCGCAGGCGTTGGCACACGGACAGCCCCCGGGCCCAGCACGGGTGCCGCGGATCATCGACCGCCCCAGGTCGCTACACTAATGTCCTCTCCGGCCATGCCTGCGCGTGGCCACGCCCCGACGCCCTGCCAAGACGCGAAACGCCCCAAGTGACTGATACAAAAGACAACACCAGCAACGCCAAGGCGTCCAAGGAACACACCCCGCTGATGAAGCAGTTCTAGCGTAAGCTTTTCGGATCACCGCAACCTCTTGTTTTTATTTATTTTTCCAAGCCCATCAAGGCTGCAAGCAATTTTTGGCTACCTTCTGGCTACCTTCTGCTGAGCCAGCTCTGCCGCCCTTGCCCTCATCGATCTATCAGGCAGTGCCTGGATCCGACCATGCGGAACACGGACTTCTTTTCCCCATTGCTGCTGGCATTCTCATCCAAATAAATTAAAAACCGCACGCACTTGCGCTAATCAAAATTAGTGTTATGTGTATAAGTGTCCGATTGAAAGAGGCACCTCCTTCCTCGACGTAAATTGGACATTGAGAGACGGTCGTGTCTCCAGCCCCCTCGAAAGAGGGGGCTTTTTTATGCGCGAGATATTTTTAATACCCTCCCCCTTGCGCAAGCCAAATCTCCTGTTATTTGTGGATAGGTAGAACCATATTTTAAAAGGAGGCCCGCCAATGCAAATCTTTAAAACATTAATTTCGCTATCGCTATTTTTTTTAGCAACAAGCGCTATCGCAGCATCAGACAAAGAGAACCTCGACCTCATCAAGCAATTGGCAATTCAGCCAATAGCCCTAGTTGAAGGGAATTTTTGCCACATTCGCGGCGCAGTCTGGCTCGACAAGCCTATTGCCAATGCAGAAGTTGAGATCCTGGATGGCAGTCGAATCTGGAAGACAAAAACCAATTCAAACGGGATTTATTCAGCCTCAATTCCATTTGAAGGCGATGACAAAGCATTACTCGAAAGACCAACCACCTTCCCCATTCCTGCAGATGCCTCACAGGTAAACATCCTAAAACCTACATTTTTATGTAGCAAATCCACCACAACCAACATCATGGCAAAGCCCAAAGGAGCAAATTAATGAAAAGCAGATTAAACAAATCCAGGTTAGCAATTGCGGCGATAGCCCTGCTTTCATCGGGCCTTGCCAACGCATCGCTAATTCAAATTGGCGATGGAGCCGCTGCGGCAGCACAAGGCGATGTTGCCATTGGTGATTTAGCTAGCGCTACTACAGGCATGTTCCAGAGAATGACCTGGAACGGCAGCTCTTGGGACATTGAAAACGTCACTGCGACAGCTGTATCTATTGGCAAGCAATCAAAAGCAATTGCAGGCGGTGTCGCAATAGGCGAGCAGTCTGAAGCAGCAAGCGCATCAGTTTCAATCGGCAGTAAAGCTATAGCAACCCAGCAAGGGGGTGTGGCTATAGGTGAAAATGCACAAGCGAAAGACCATAACACAGTAGCGATTGGACCCAATGCGAAAGCCACGGCTAACGGTGCAGTCGCTATCGGAGCAAACACAATCGCCGATCAATACGACACCGTTGCAGTAGGAGGCGGGTTGCCAGAGGGAAAAAGAATTGTAGGTGTCGCCAAGGGTGTTGGCGACTATGATGCTGTAAACGTAAAACAGCTAAATGAAACCGTCGCAGCAGGAACTGGCAGCAAACGAATTGTGGTCAATGGACCCGAAACTGGTGGCGCTGCGCGGGCTATTGGCAGCTATGACATTGCCATTGGAACAAATGCGGAAACTCAATTTGATGGCAGCGAGTATGGACCTAACATCGCTGTCGGAAGGAATTCAAAGGCATATTACGGAAGCACTGTTATTGGCGACAATGCCTCCGCAGGCCGAAAAGGCGTAGCTATCGGCAATGGTGCTTATGCAGGCGGCGTTAATGACGGCGGTGGAGTGGCGATTGGGCGAGACTCTAGAGTTGAAAGCAATGGTGTAATTGGCGGCAACGGCGTGGCTATTGGCCCAAACACAATAGTAACTGGCGGAGCAACTGCGGCAATCGGCCCAGGAGCAAGAGCCGATGCACCGGACTCAATCGCCATCGGCGGTTCAACAGGAGGAAGAGCTAACACAGTCGCGTTTGGAAATCGCCAATTAACAGGCGTTAACGCGGGAACAGCTGATACAGATGCTGTAAACCTAAAACAATTGAACGATGCTCTTGCTGGCATTCCTACAACCCCTGGCGCAGGCAACCCCTATTTTGCAGCGAAGGGTGATCCATCTAAAAATGATCCGGCGTTAGCAATAGGCGACAACTCCGTAGCAGGCGGACCATCAGCACGTGCTGCTGGCAATCAGTCATCGGCATACGGTTCAAATGCGAATGCCAATGGTGAGGGATCTACTGCCGCAGGCAATCAGGCTAACGCATACGCAGATCAATCAACTGCAGTTGGAGCGTTCTCTTCCGCGACAGCAAAATGCACAGCAGTTGGCTACGGTGCTGAGTGCTCTGAAGATGGAACTGTATCCTTTGGCCGATCAGGCGACGATAAACGCCTCAAAAATGTTGCAGCCGGAATAGAGGACACTGACGCGGCAAATACAGGGCAAGTTAGAGCGGTAGATTTGCGAGTGCGTCAAACACAAACCGCAGTATCCAGGCAAGCCGTGTGGTTCGGTGGTGGAGCTTCTTATGATCCCACTACTGGCGTATGGACCAACCCAAATTTTGCGATGCCGAGCGGTCCTAGCTTTAACAACGTCAATGACGCTCTTGTCTACCTAGACAATCGCATCGGCAATGGAAACTCCCCTGGAACCGGACCTCAAGGCCCTGCTGGTGCAGACGGCGCAGATGGCAGGAGCGCCTATGAAGTTGCCGTAGGCAATGGTTACAAAGGCACTGAAAAAGAATGGCTGGCCTCGCTCAAAGGCGCTGACGGTAAAGATGGTGTCGGCGGTGGTAGCAGCAGTAAATCTGTCGCAGGCAAGAACATCGAAGTCAGCGATAACCAGGACGGCACTCAAACAGTTGCGGTGGCTGACAACGTAGTCCTCAGTGAAAACGGCAGCGTCAAAGTCGGCGCAATAACCGTGGACGCCAAAGGCGTCTCAATTGAAGGCGGTGCATCCATGACCCGTGACGGCATCAATGCTGGCAACCAGCGCGTCACGAGCGTAGCAGCAGGCCGCATAGAGAAAGGTTCGACGGATGCGGTGAACGGTGGCCAGATCTATGACATGCAGACCGCTCTTAATGATCGCTGGGACGAAACTAACAGGCGCATTGATCGCCAGGACCGCCGCATAGACGCAATGGGAGCTCAAGTAGCGGCCATGTCGATGATGGCAGCAGCGAACGTTCCAGCTGCCGTGGGTGAAGTCCAGGCTTCAGCAGGCATCGGCTTTAGCGGTAATGAAGGTGCATTGGCTATCGGCTGGAGAGCTCGTATTACTGAACGCACAAGCGTTTCAGGTGGGTTCTCGTATAGCGCAAGAGGTAAGGCGATGGGTGGCGTCGGAGTGTCAATCAACTTGGGACGCTAAAGAATGTGTCGGCAGAAAAGGAGGTGATCTGTATCTCGGCAAGGGCTCTTAGGGGCCCTTGTTCGTTGAAGGAGCTTGCAAAAAAATGATGAATCAGATTAAATCAAGCTCAACTTTAAAGAGCGATGAAGTAATGAGTATAAATTTCGACAAAGACGCTGTAACTGTGTTGCTAAGCATTGCCACAATCCTTATAGCCCTATCGCAAATGAAGATTGCGAGCTCAAAAGCTAGACTGGATTTGTATAACAAGCGCTTTGCCATCTACACCACAGCATTGGAATATTTTCAGGCGTTGTGGGAAAAGTCTGACACCCCGCTCAAGGCTTGTGAAGCCACCATGATCAAAGCCTTCCGTGAATCAAAGTTCTTATTCAAGCAGTCAGACGGGATTTACGAAACACTAGAAAGGATTAAAGATGCCGGAGCCATGGCCACCTATCTAAAAGAAGACATCTCTAAGATTGAGAGTGGAATAGTGACGGATGATCGAATTTTGACAAGCAGCCGCGAAAACAGATCTGATGCCCTTCAACGCTTTGAAGACAATTTGAAGCTACTTGAACAGCAGCTTGAAAAATACCTTGGATTCAAGACTGCCAGCGGTTGGACATTTCTGCCCTGGTGAACATCAAAAGTAGCAAAGGGACCTAAGGGTCCCTTTTTTTCGCCCAGCGAAATTGCTTGCCAGATTTCAAATTCACCTTATGTATGAACTATCAAACATACATAAGGAGACTCATGAACTGGAAGCGAGATCAAAAGTATCACATAAGATCACGAACACTCTATGCGTTAGTCTTTGAAAACGGGCACGTTTACATCGGCCAAACCGTTGACCTGGCGACGTCCCCCCGAGATTGAGTAGCGAAGCGGTTTGGAGTCCAATCCTCAATGACAAGGAGATTGGACGTGAAGAAGCGTTTTTCCGAAGAGCAGATCATCGGCTTCCTACGCGAAGCCGAGGCCGGCATGCCCATTAAGGACCTCTGCCGCCAGCACGGCTTCAGCGAGGCCTCGTACTACCTGTGGCGCAGCAAGTTCGGCGGCATGAGCGTGCCCGACGCCAAGCGGCTCAAGGACCTGGAGGCGGAGAACACACGCCTGAAGAAGCTACTGGCAGAACAGGTCTTCGAGAACGACGTCATCAAGGATGCGTTGCGAAAAAAGTGGTGACCGCACCGGCGCGCAGGCTGCTGGTGCGGAGCATGGTCGAGAAGGGGTTGAGCGAGCGGCGGGCGCTGAAGGTGGTGCGGATGAGCGCTAGCGCGCTGCGCTATGAGCCTCGGGCCGACCACAACGTTGAGCTGCGCGAGCAGATCGCCGCGCTGGCGCATCGGCACAGACGCTACGGGGTGGGCATGATCCATTTGAAACTGCGACAGAAAGGGCTGGTCGTGAACTACAAGCGAGTGGAGCGCTTGTATCAGGAAGCGGGCCTGCAGGTGCGTCGCAGAAAGCGTAAGAAGGTGCCGGTAGGCGAGCGCCAGCCCCTCCTGCGGCCGTCCGCTGCCAATGAGGTGTGGTCGATGGACTTCGTGTTCGACCGCACCGCGGAAGGCCGGGTGATCAAGTGCCTGACCATCGTAGACGACGCCACCCACGAGGCTGTTGCCATCGAAGTGGAGCGGGCAATTTCCGGGCAAGGTGTGTCCAGGGTGCTGGACAGACTGGCCATGCAGCGCGGCTTGCCACGAGTGATCAGGACAGACAACGGCAAGGAGTTTTGCGGTAAGGCGATGGTGGCCTGGGCTCACGACAAGGGAGTTGCCCTGCGTCTGATCGAGCCGGGCAAACCGAACCAGAATGCTTACGTGGAGTCTTTCAACGGGCGTTTACGCGATGAATGCCTCAACGAGCACTGGTTCCCGACATTGCTTCATGCCCGTACCAGCATCGAAAGCTGGCGGCGCGACTACAACGAAGAAAGGCCCAAAAGAGCGCTTGGCGGACTAACACCCGCCCAGCACGCCGCGCAGTTGGCGGCGAAGAAAGATACCATCAGCACTGGATTCTAAACCCGCCCACTACTCAGGTCGGGGGGACGTCGCTGGATCAACGTCAGAAGCAGCACAGAAGTTTAAGGGGAGGCTGGGAAGGCAAGCCCTTTGACGTAGTAAACCTCGGATCCGTCAACGCGACAGAGGCTCAAGCTTCAGAATACGAATATGCATGGCGGATCAATGCCGCGAAAGCAGGTTGGAAGATCTATGCGAAACCTCCTGGCATTACATGTGATCCCTGGAAGAGAGCAACGCGGCAGAGACTGCATTTGGCCGTATCGTTGTCGTGGCAGATACCGCGCAGAAGATTCCCTTTTTTTAAGCTAGCCGCCTTGATAGCGGCGATATCAATGGGAGCGTCCTTGCTCCTGACTTTGGCTTTATGATTTCAAGCACCAAGCCCAAACACGTTGATAGTCTTTCTTGCCCTCTGAGAATTATCAATCCTTTGTCCATCCCTCTTCGCCTCCAAACCACTAAACGCTTCAATAGAACTCCGCAACTGACTAAGAGCAATGTGATTTTTATCAATCTGCTTTGCGTCCTTTAAAACACCCTCAGTAGTAGCATTTGCCTTCAGTCACTCCATCCCCATGCGCTCATGAATTCGCTCAATAGTTTCGGTGTCGCCATACATCGTATATTTACCCTTTGTAAGCCGAGTAAAAGCAACTAGCGCACTGTGATTATCCATCATACCTAGATTAGCAAGATGGAAAATATCTTCCTTACCCTGCCCCTGGCTATCATGCACAGTGACGGCATAGTTGTGTCGAATATTATTGAATGAATCAGTATTGAATTTTACTAACTTCCCATCTTTTGCAGGAGTTTCGGACTTCAATCTTACAATCATGTCGTAGCCGCCAGAATCGCCTTTTTCAACACTCAACAGAGTTCCTGCATCCCCGTTGACGACTCCCAAGCCCTTCTCATCATTTTTTGTAAAAGCAACTCGATCCCCCGGCGACAAGTCAATAGAGTATTTATCCTTCTTGTTTACGATTGAAACATTGACCGATGAAGAATCAACAAGGCCAGCGGAAACCATAGCTGATCTGATCTTTTCGTTTAGTTCCTTAACGTCCATCCGAGTGCTGCCAAGCACGAGCCTTTGATCAATGCTTGCACTAGAAGACATATAGTCATCAACAAGAGCGCTTATAGATTGATCGCGCGTATCGTAATCATCAATACACCCCCTTGTCTCAAGCGCTTCAAAAATGGCCTTGCCATGCAATATTGTTTCACTCCTAGACTTTTCGCCTTTCTTGTTGTGCTGTATTTTTCCATCAGCTCCTCTTGTGTAGAAGAGCCCTGCAATTGCGCGATCCTCAGCGTTTTTTTGCCTTCTAATTTCAGTCAGCTGAACATCGTCTACAGCCACCTTTGCTAGTGCCATCCCGGAACCAGCCCCGATTGGTTGAAGCTGCATTTCATCGCCCTGGAGAATAACTTTGGACCCTCCTTTTTGAGCATATGAAAGGAGACGCCTGGTTTGATCAGCATCTATCATTCCCGCCTCATCAATCACCAGCACATCTTTATCAGTTAACTTCATCAAGTTTCTGTCTAGCAGTGAAAGAGTTTTGGTAACTGACTTACATGGCATCCCGCTTTCAGCTTCTAGCTTTGAAGCAGCCATATTGGATACGCAAACGCCCACCATGTTGCGGCCATCCGCTTTGAACACTTCACTGTAAATGTCACTGACAGTAGTCTTCCCAGTGCCCGCGCCACCTGTAAACACCGCCACACCACCTGATTTTGAGGTCACGTGGATCACACTATTGCGCTGCTCGTCAGTAACAGTGAATTTCTTTCTCGACTCATATGATGCTATAGCGCCCTCAACGTTGACTTGAGGAATTTTTTGATGATCCTCATCCTGCCTGGCCATAACGCCGTTGATTATTTCTCTCTCCCACTCAACCATCCAGCCTGCGGCATATCTCACCTCCGTATTACGCCGAGAAAGCGATTCCCCGGCGTCGGCAGAAGCAATCTTCTCAGGCGCGATCTCAACCAGCCGCATGCGAGATTTAAATTCCTCCGCTTTCTCGATCACATCAGAAAAGCGCACCTTCCCCATATTCTCCTTTGCAATGGCTTCAATAAGATGGCACTCAGTGAACACTGAATCTGTTTTATGAAGACGCTTTAATATTTCAGCATCCTCATCAATTCGCATGTTTTTATCAGCGGTAGACTTTAATTGCTGTATAGACGGCACCAGCTCTGCGCGCTCCTGTTTGATCTTGTTGAAGGTGTCAGTCCACATGGCCTGCAGTTCATCGAATGCGGGTTCATCCTTATGTTGCCGGGTTGCAAGGCAAGCTGCTTGACGATCAACCCCGTGCTCTAATTCATATTTTAGAATTTCGGTGCGACGGGACGAATTAAGCTCAATCAATTCGCGACTAATACCTGATATCTCAAAGGACACGTTCCCTGTCTCCTCACCTAGGGCATCGACCTCTCGCAGCTGCTCAATTCCATAATTAAGCTCACGCAAATTCATTGCGAGCTCGCTCTTGTAGACTTGATCGGCAGCTTTTTGATGCCTGTATATTTCCTGAGAATCAAAGGTTCCATACTTGCCATCAACACCCTTTGTAATACCAAAACAAAGATTATGAGTATGGATGCCACAATCTAAATTTCGATTTCCCATGTGATCCGCTTGCATGATGATCACACCTTCGGTCCCGATCACATTTACACCCTGCTTCCCCCTGCGAGTTTCAATTTTGCTCTCCAGGAATTTCATCGCAACATCGTTTGCTCGCCGATGTGCCTGGAGTATTTCCAGCTTTTCATCATCATTGCCAAGTGCGAATGCGATGGACACGCTTTTAGGAGGCGTCGTGACTAGGTCAAAGCCGACCCTATGCCCTCCCTCAGACTTCATAATTACATTCCCATTCTTATCCAGCTTGGGCTTCCCAGTCTTTCGATCAATCTTTTCAACTTCTCTGGGCTTCTCTCCAGCGTTCTTGCAAAGCGGCTCCCCGGTGTAGGGGTGGAACCCTTCCGCGAGCTTTAACATCGCCTGCTTGTCAACGGGCTTTCCTTCAAGTCCTAAGTCAGCAGCCAATCTGCCTGACCATCGCTGGACAGCATCTGCATTCTCATCATAGTAATAAGATGCAAGACCATCTGACGCTGCGTGTGAATTTGCCCTCTCGGCTGCATTCTTCATTCCTTGCGACAGTTCCTCCACCGCAAGCAAGTAGTCAACCACTGCCTCGCCATTTTGTTTTTGCCCACGGGCATTGATACGAGCAATAGAAATCATCTTTATCTCCCAAAGCGCCGTTGTCGAAGCGGCAAAGCGACCACTTCAGTAAAAGGCAAATGACGTTTTTGGCAAGAACCGAATCAGTCTTTAGACTTGTATATCCGGGACGCCTCTCTGGCTAATACATCAGCAATTGAAAGGCCAATGTCCGTCCCTTCCCCATCCACATTTGCTGGAACGGTTGTGCTGACCACCCTAGGCGCTGATCGAGGCCCAATAGTCCAGCGGGCTGGAACTTGTCCTGGACGTTGATTAGCGATCTGGTTGCCGGGAAAATTGAGCAACAAGGGATCACCGCCCATCTGAACAATGGCGCGAATGCCCCACCCACTAGGCCCGTATGCCTTTCCCTTCCTGAAGCCCAATCGATCTGTCAGCTCAGGCGAGGACACGATGGCTCTTGTTTCTTCGTGCACGGTTGCGTTGTCGTCATACGTCCTCCAGGCCACTTTGTGCTTACCCAGTGTTGAGGCCAGGTAGTCCCGCGTGTCTCCGGCCTGGACTTCACAAATAATTTTTGTTGCGACTGTGCTAGAGAACGTCTTAGCAACTTCTCTTGAATACACAGCTTCCATTTGACTGAAGTCTTGATAGCAGAGAACTGCACACACGCCCTTTGAACGCCCCAGGGTGAGGAGCTGATCGATGTTCAAACGCCCGATGCTGGGCAGCTCATCAAGGATGAAACCCAGGAACCTGCCCTCCTCGTTGTCAGGGAGCTGGGCTGAAATGATCGAAGGAACAGCGACGTTGATCATTGCCGCTATGTAAGCCTTTGTAAGGCTTGGATCTGGGCCAGCCTGGACGATGACTTGCTTGCGACCCCTGTAGCCATCCTTGACCCAATCTGTCATAGCGAACATGCGATCTGTGCGTGTAGGCCACGCTAGTGCAAGGTCATCAATGACCCGCGTGTATCCCGCCAGCGTAGCCAGCACAGAGGCAGTGGATTGGCTCTCCTCGTTCGCGATCAAAGGCGCGGCTTTTGCGTAATGCTCCTTGAGCATGGACAACATTGCAGGAGCGCTCTGGGACACGGCATTCGCTAGATCCGTCCAGTTCCACTCTGTCCCCCTCGTATTTTGAAGAGACCGCAATGCTCCTGTGAGCAATTGCTGAGCCGCAATGGTCCAGAACTTGCCGTTGCCGCTTTCTTCAGGGATGAGGCTAGCTGCGAACGCAGCAGCCTGCGTAGGTGAGCGCACATCACGTGCAACATCCCAGACGTATGACCGCTTATCGAACGGGCTAACAATTATGGGGCGATGACCAACGCCGAAATCGCCCTTAGCTGTGAAGTCCCCTTTTACGTCATAGATGAAGCACTTCAAGTTGCGTTGAAGCATCTGCCTGATCAACGCCATCAAGATGACTGTCTTACCACTACCCACGCTACCCGCGATCAGCAGATGCCTCGCCCATCGTTTCTTGGGCAAGATCAGCGCTGGGTGGAGAGCCAGGGGGAAGTTGTCAGCTTCAATCTGCTTCTTCTTGAGGCTTCTTGCCCTGGCCTCGCGCAATGCTTCTTTGCCGTCTAGCAAGCTAGGACCTGAGAGATGCCACGTGTTTGAGCGAGGAGTCAGGCCTTTAGCAAAAGACCAGCAAGCACAAGCAATGGAGAGTGCTAGTGGGATCCCTACCCTCAGAATGACTTGAAAGGTGTCATGGACCTGCTCAAGGTATTCAGAAGCTGCAGCACCGGCTGAGACACCCAACGTTGCCCAGTTGAATGCCACAGCGAGCGCACCTGTGGCATGTAGTGTCCATGGCCCTAGATTAGCTCCTGGAAGCTTCAGACCGATCCAGAGAAGAGATGGCCATGTGGCGAGGAACGTAGCTCCACCGGCAATCAGTGCCTGATCCCAGCGCCTGACAAGAACACTAGGAGCTACATGCGGGGGAACACGACCAAAAGCGTCAAAGACCTTCTCATTCACAATTACTTCTTCTTTTTCTGAGCTGACGCCCAGCTTGACAAAATGAAGCTAATTGCCGCTGAAATTGTGTATCCATTCTTTAAGGCATAACCTCTGACTGCCGCCTCAGTCTCGGGGGAAACTTTGGACTGCATAAGAACGGAACGTATTTGCTTGTAATTATTTGTCTTCATGCAGACAACCTAAGGCCATGCCGGGATCTGTCAATTAGGCATGCGCCCTCCGTGTTGATGATAGGCGCGGGTATAAATTCACTCTCAGGCAGGGCCCAGCTTAAAAAGCTAGAAGAGGCTGATGGCTCATTAAAAATAAGGCTTGTCGCGAACAGCCCAAAGCTTTCTTCAAAGCGACGTGTAGCCTCAGCAAGTAATCGAGCACGCCTTTTTTCAGCGCAAGCGCTAACAAGTGTCTGTAGCTCATCATCCTGGCCATCGATGTATAGATAGGCGTTGCTCAGACCCGCCTCTTCCAGCTTGTCCATGGTTCTCTGATTGACAGCAGGGCAACCTTGACTCCTGCCAACATAATCGTCACGAACGTAGTTAGATGGGTGCAATACAACCGCACGGTCTCTCGCCTTGCTGTTGAACTTTGCAAATAGACCGTCCAGCCGCCTACTCCACCCATTTTTGCCCTGGTATTTTTCAGCTATGCGGTATAGCCCAAGACTCGTCATATTGGAATCTGGGATATTAGAGAATTTAGCCGCCCTACCCTTTGCTGATACGTCAGAGCCTGACCCGTGGGCAACGTAGTCCCTCGTGATTAACACGGGATTGTCCAGGTCACTCACATCAAAAGCCCAAAGCCGTTTGCTGCGTGCTGGCATGCTCATATCCACAACAAGCAACTTGTCAATCTGCTGACCGTCTTCCGTGGCGCAAGTCATAGCGTCTAGCGCACGCTTTGCCACACCTCGATCAATTTCAGGAGCAATATTTACAAGTGCAAGATCCTCCGACTTCTGGAAAATGGCATTCACAAGATCTTGGGAAGCCATCTGATTGTAAAAGGGATCATTGATAGTGATTGTGCTGGAAAAAGAAGCAAATGGCATCGCCATCAATGCGGCAGCCAATACTCTTAGATATCTTTCTTTGATCATGTCGTGTCCTCCAATTTTTAAAAGATAAAGGGATAGATACTTACCTACCCATACATCCATAAAATCAGAGAACTAGATTTGGTCAAGGTAGTGGACGTAAAAAAAGCCCCACAAATGCGGGGCTTTTAGTTCTCACTGTATTTGCTGCTTAAGCTTAACTTGTGGAACATCCTTTTGCCTATGTTGTTCTCTATGCCAATCCTCAACCTGCCCCAGTGTGGGCTGACCACTGCCCAGGTGTGCCTGCATGTAAGCATCTTCTTTTTTCTGATGTGCTTTCCAGTAATCACTTTCGCTTTGCGCTGTAGCAGCATAGTCTTCTCTTCCGTGGGAGGTTCTTATACGCGCCCTGTTTTCATTCCTATTCTTCCATTCGTCTTCCACTTCACTCAATTGAAAGGGAAGGCTGTCGCCCTCTTGCTCTCTGCGAGCTGACAACAACTGACTAAAGCTTTTGCGCTGTGAGTTCTGAACTTCCATGGTCTCCTTCATCTGCCCCTGAAGCTTTTCGATATCTTCAGGGCTCGCCCGGTTAATTTCGCCAAAGAATTTTTCTTTAGCACGTTCAACTGAAGCACTAAGCTCTGAGCTCTTCTCAGTCCAGGCCTTGTATTCTTCTTTCATGAACGCACTCGGCCGATCTGACTTTAGATGTTCATCACGCTCCTTACGCACATCCTGAAAAGCTGCCTGAGCTTTAAATAGTTTATTGCCGTGCTTTACCTCATCATTCATATTCCCTCCGATTGTTGAAATTAAATTCTATGATTCTATGATTACCTACAATTAAATTTACGCAAGAGGAGGGGCAGACCACCTCCTCTGTCGATCAGGCCACGTTATCCTTGCGCAGCTCATCTGGCCCTACATACTGAAGTTTCACAAGGTCAATTCTTTTACCGCCAGCGCGACGCAATGAAACAATCGCCTTACCCCTCGTTAGCAATGAATTGAACTCTTGATCTTCAAACACATCAACAGTTTCCAGGACTCCACCCACTGGAACAGTTATATCGGTGAGCATTGAGTTCTCATCAAGCTGTCGAGTCTTGTTTCCTACCCACTTTCCACCCACGTATTGCATCGGAGCTGTAGGAGCGCGAACAATTAGCTTTCCAAAGCCACGCTTCAACAGGCTTTCCATGCCTGCGCGGTTTGGATGATCAGGATCATTCAACGGACTAAGCGCATAGTTCTTTAAAGCGCCCGAGTAATCAATTCCGTTTGAGCGCTGCTTGAAGGTGATCAAATCCGCCTTACCAAGCCTTGTCTTCACATATTCATACGTCCCGCTTGATGCCTCCATGCAGAAGAACGACTGGAATGTGTTTGCAAACTTACGAGCAGTGTTTTCGTCATTAAACCTATCCACAAAACTCTCATATGACTGAGTGGCACAAATGAAAGCAGCTTCAAGCGACCTTGAAATGTCGATTAACTGCAACTCAGCATCACCTACAACGCCCTGGGCTTCATCATAGAAGAATGCAACACGCGACTGCCCCATGGCTTTCCAATCCGCTTTCTTCATCCCACCACGCTTCTTTATTTCATCATAGACACATTGCTTCGCAAAGGCGGTAATAGCCAAACCAGCACGACCGTGAATTGTTTCAGGCAAGTCAATGCCCACATTTTTCCAGTAGAGGCATGATCTAACATCCTCCCCCTTCTCAAGCATCTTCCAGTGAACGCCATTTTTCCCAGTTAAATATTTGCCTCTGGACAACGGCTGAATTCGATCATTTACGTTAGACATCCAGGAAGAACGTTGTTCGCCAGCGTTGGGCCACGTATTTGTAAAATATGCAATTGTTCCATCCAGCAATGTGCCCTTTCCTAATTCAGGGTGTATCGACTCAGGCATCCTCTGGATACGCTCATCTGATGCTCCGTAACCTAGTTCTGACAAAGCAAACAACATGTCCTCAGATGCAACTGGCACTCCATCTACAACACGAACTTGATTACCCATCACGACTATCTTTGAAAGAGTATCAATGTTCCACAGCCACTTACGTTCTGTAAGTGCTTTTGAAGCCCAGTATTTAGAACGCTCCATAGCAAGCTCTTCCTTTGATCTCGCCTCGCTCGCGTCAGCACCAATTTTCTCTAATCGAATGGCTTCAAGCCCGTAATAGAGAGCGGCATCCTCGTTTTCACGCGAAATAGTGAATGAATATTCCAGCATCGCAAGCTCATGGTCACGCAGGGCTTCATGAAGGACGGTCACATTGTCTATATAGTCCATTGCACCGTTATCCCAAATTGGGTCTGAACTTGATCTTTTGTTAGAAACCTTGATTGCCTTTAGTGCGTTGTAAACGCCCTGGGCATCAAGACCCTGCATCGGTGCGTAATCGACGCCCGTTCCGATCCTTAGATCTATGTAAGCCGATACTTCACCAGCAAGAGCACCCTTCGCGCATGCAATAAAGGCAGAACCCATTTTATTTTCAGTCCACTGCTTGATCCAAGGCCGCAGCGTAGATGATGTTTTACCCACACCTGTAGCTCCGAAAACTAAGATATGCGACGAAACATCGACTGCTGAAAGAACCATCTCTTGACCTTCGTCAGGGGCATTGGGGTGATGTTTAGCTGTCAACCAACCTTCCGCATAACCGCAAACCATAGTCGGGGATTTATCAGCGTAAGCCTCCTTTGCCTGCAGAATTCGTGGTTCTACGTGAACTGTGCTCAGCTTGCCCATTCGACCCAACTTGAATGTAATGCCAAGCGCCTCTAGTTCCTTAGCTCTTGAGTTGTAATTGCTCTCAGTATGAATCATGGGATACATACTTGCCATGAAGAAAAATGCGAAAGGCAACATAGATGTGGGCAGAATTGCCACGGAAAGAACCATGACAAGCGTGAACACAAGGGCAAGCTTGGCGCTATAGCGAACACGTGCCCAGAACCCGCCTATAACTGACGCTTTATATTTTGAGTCCAGCATATTAGATGCAAGCATCAAAACAAACGCGACTCCCATCACGATTGCGGAGAGGGTGGCGAGACTCAAAGACGCAGTTACTACTGACTGAATTCCACCTGCTCTGATAGATCCCAGGAGATTCAAGCTCTCAAGCTGACGCGCCCCGTTTGCTGCCATAGCTGCCAATGCAGCGGGCCCCACAAGCAAGACAAAGAAGCTCTTAACAGAATCAATTATTCCCTCACCCTGGGCAATGGTGATGAGGAATGGGGTGGCCAGAAGCATCACTAGCAATGAGAGTAGAGGGCTAACTAGTGAGACAAGGTAAGCCAAGGCCCCAATTACGGGCAACGCTCCATACATTAGGGGGGTAGCTGTCGAATCCCCTCCCCTTACAATGTCATCAGGGCGCAAATACCCCTCAATTGGATCACCATTTTTTGTCGTAGTATTACGAGCTGCCTTATCGCGCAAGTCCGCAGGTATGAGCGGCCAAAACTGACTGAATTTCTGTATGTCCATTCCTTCAGGGACTGTCCAGATCCCGTCAATTAGCTCAGCCCCCATACGTTTAACAAGTTCCTCGCGTTCTGGCTCAACAACCAGCTGATTTGAGGGAATGCGATCAGGCACGTCATGTCGGCCCGTGATTAGATCCGCCACCTTGTAAGCCTCTTCAAGCATGCGGGCGTGAGAGTGAGAAGGAACAATGTTTTGAACGCTCCCTTTATCCTCATCCACTGAACTGACAGGAGGTTGCACAGGTTCAAGGGGCGCAGCTTCTGCTATCAACAGTGATTCCTTCTTTTCTTTTTTTGATAAGAGCAGTTCGGTTCTATCAAGCAATTTGTAAAGTAAACTCATTTATTCCTCCTATTAGTATTTTGACTGGCATGATTTAGCCAGCGACATTGTTGCTGGATTTTTCTTGTCTGCAGTTCCGTCCATCAAGCTTCTCGCTAGCGCTTCACAGCTTTGCGCTGTGGGTGCAACCTGCCCGCCATTTGAAGCCATCACTCGCATCCCATCGGCCTTATTTCCTTTCAAAGCGATCACTCCAGCTGCGGTTAGGCAAAGCGCGAACGTGATGAGAGCCGTTGCGATGAATTGAGCTTTTCCCGCATAGCGCTCTTCTGCATAGCGAGTAGGAGCCACGAGCCTGCTCCCCTCTTCCCATTGCTTCAGACCAAGCTCGGTTCTGGGAGGACGACGATCAATGACCAAGTGGTAGTAGCTTGACCGCAGATCTGGGTGAACATCTTCTAGTCCCTTTGCTTCAACAGGGCCCAGCAACAAGGTTCCCCAAAATGCAGAAAAGCGACTCCCGAAACGTGGCCGGAAGTCGCTTTTGTATTGAGTGAAAATTAGTGAAAGCGCTTTATCTAAAACTGACATTTTAATCCTCCAATTTTTCTGGTAAGTGTTTTACCTATCCAGAAATAGCAGAGAATTGGAACTACGCAAGCCCAGCAATTAAAGATCCAACTCTTTTATCTGATCAATCCTGCTTTGCCATGGCTTCCCCGCTTTCACCCTATCAACTTCAGCTTTAATTTCCGCCTCTGTTGCCGGGGGTGGTTGATGCCGTTGAATAACGCGAGGCGCGGCAACTACAGCAGGCTGTCGGTCAACCTTAGCTTCATTATTATTATTTCGCGCCGATCTAACTTGAGGCGCAGCAGCAGGTGCCGGGGCAATTGTTTGAGCAGGAACAGCGTTTTGAACGCTACTTTTATCCTCATCCATTGAACTGACAGGAGGTTGCACAGTTTCAAGGTGCGCAGCTTCTTCTATCAAAGGAAGGTCCTGGGGGATTGCTTCCTCTAAATGATCAACGGGCTTCCTCTCCTCTTCCTGGACTTGCCCTGGCAATGCTGGCACTTGATTAATAGCCGGGGGAATATATAGGCCCTGAGATGGCGCCATAGCGACAGCAGGCGCGGCTGCGGCCTTTTCATCACCCTTGAATTTCAGGGCAAGCACTCCAGCACAAACAAGCAATGCGGCTCCCACGCATATATATGGACTTTTCTTACGAGCCTTATTCAGATTTATGTTTGGCAATCGTTTGACAGCTTCATCAGCTACAGCTGTTGTCTGTTTAATTATTCGCTGACTTGCTTCAGCGACCTTCTTCGCTACTGGCTCAACTTGCTCCATCACGGGTTCTGGGATGATACGTTTCGACGCAGGGGAGGACTCACCCTCCACGTTATTATCCAATCCGAAACTCGCTTCCAGCCTACGCAGTTCTCTTTCACGTTGAAGGTCGCTCATCACCTACCTCCCTTTGTCAGTGAAGTGATCACGAGCTTGTGCGAGGTGCTACGTCCGCACTGGTTGTCTACCAGATGCCTATCAAGAGCTCCCCGCTTATCAAGCTCACCAAGAAGCGAAAGACAGGCCGGGTTGGTTCCTTCGATGCGAATATCAAGCTGACCCTTTGACCCCTTGAAGAGGTTTGAGAGCTTTTCCATTGTCTCTACTGTCTTAGCGTCCATCACTAAAAGATCAGATGCTTCGTATTCGATTTCAATTGACTTCATTGCCTCCTGCTGCCTTCCCGATCTGTCTGTGTGGTGTTCCGTTTCGACCTTAGCTTTCATGCCCGCTCTCCTGGCAGCCTCTTCAACCTGTCTTGCCTGGGCAAGCTGCTGCTGAACTGATTGAACTCCGGCTCCTACTGCTGCTGCGGCACATGCGCGCAGATCTAGGCCACCTGAAAGCAAGCTCATCACTGCTCCAGCCGCACAGCCTTTCGCTGCGTCAGCTGTGAGTCTCTTGCCATCTACCCTCCGCTGCTTCTGTTCGTGAACCTCTACAGGGGGCAGATCAGTTGGCGAGCCAACTTGTTCTGTTGTGTGCTGCCCCGTGAGCCGTTCCTTCTTATCCCTCATCCAATCCTTGATTCCAGCATTAGCAATGCAGGTCAGTGACAAAGAAATTGAAAGGCCAAGTAGTGTTGCTTTGTATAGTTTCATTTTTTCCTCCAGTGGTAGTTAAATTTGTTTTCCATCGCCCGGATAGAATCCAGTGCCAGGCCCTTGGGGCATGTTGCGCCCAGAACTCGTAGCTGCCGCTTTACTGCCATCAAACAATTTAGAAAGCTCCTTTACGAGAAGCTGCAGGAACTCTTCATTCCTCGCTAGAGATGTTGAAGCTTCACTCCTCTGCAACTCCAGATGATTATTGGCTTGCGCTGCGAGGTCCCTTCTTGAGCGGGCTGTCTCCTGCCTTATCTCAGTAAGCAGTTCATCAAGCCCTTTCCTCGCCAGCATCATTTGATCCAACAACTTCTCTCTATCGAACTTTTCTAAAACAGCCTCTCTCGCAAACTCAGAGAATGACTCCCCCTTCGCTGTCAACTCAGTCGTGACGCGGGAGTAGTCTTTGGGCTGCATGTAAATTTTTATAGCTCTCATGTATTAAATCCTCCATTTACCCTATTACAATCAATAGCCCAGATTCCGAATTGCGCAAGGCCTTCGGGAAAACGTTGGCATCAAAGGGAATTAAGGAGTGGCAACGCCAAGCAAGGGCCTTTGATGTGCACCCGTGGCAAAGCTTTAGATTCCAATAGCTTTGGAAATAAAAAGGGCCCCTTGAGGGGCCGCTTTTCAGAAACACTTCAGTGCGAGAAGTGTATTATTAGTTTGCTCTTGTCGATGATCCATCAGACAAGAACACAGGCAAACCAAACGACAACCTCCGGTGGCCCCAAGAAAAACTAAAAGCCATCCTCTTGCGCACATGGGAACCCCTGCTATCAATGAATGTGTAACTCAGTTGATAGCTTAGGAGGAAAACAAAATGTGCCATGCCATTGCTTACGCCCTCACCCTTGATGATGGCTTTCTAAAATCATCATGGGGCGCTTGTAGTTTTTTTGTTTGCCATTCAGCGCTCAATGGAAAACGCGGTCTTCAGGGAAAGCAGGTGGTGCTTCTATGACCTTCGCAACATCGCTTTCATCGGTAGTAGCTGAAAGTATTTTGAAAGCCGCCGCTCCTTCGAACGTTCAAACTGCCCCATGGAAGCGCAGGCTTGTCAACATGGATGAGGGCCGCGCCTGCCGCTTCTGTCTAGCTGATGGGAATGCTGCGGGCGTGCGCCTGGTCAACTCGTTCTTGCTCGCACCAGCGCTCGGCGGGCAGGCTGTTGATGTGAACCGGATCGTCACTTGCCTGAGCTGTGCGAAGGCGCGAAGCAACCGTGACGTGCTGTCCTGGGACTCGTTCCTCAGGCGAGGAACTGAGGAGTCCAGGGCCTCTGTGCTTCTACAGAGAGACGCTGTGCTCACTGTTGCCCGCAACCATCTGACTGCTACAAGAGCCGGTGCGAGCAAGGCTCAGGTTCTCGTCTGCTTGCGGCAAAGGTGGCAACAACCGCGTGTGAAGCTCTTCGCTCATCACAGTGCTGAGCGTGGCTATGTAGGCTGGGCTGTGAGCAGCGGCGAAGAGCAAGCCCATGGCGAAGCTGCCGCGATACTTCGCTTCGGCTTCCATGCTCAGCCAGTAGTGAGCACCAATGGCGTCGTCGTGATGGAACTGGCGGAGACGATGTTCCTTGATGCTGTGTGGGCACTGATCGAGAATGGAGCACTGGTTGACCCGCTATCTCTTGATGATGCTGTCCTTGTAGACCCGCACAACTGGCAGCACTGGTGGCGCTACAGCTTTCATAGCATTGATGACCTCGTGCGCCGCAGGCCCCGCCTCAGCGGCAACAACTCACGCACAAAAGGGACGCTGGCCTACTCGCTCGCACGCTTGCGTGATCGTCTCCCTGATGACCTCAAACACCTGAGCGCACGGCGCACGGCCATTGCCGCACCCTCTCCTCCACGCAAGCTTTCCACCAAGCCTTCTGCGATCAGTGAAAGGCAGGCGTATCGCAAACGTGTTGAACAAGAGAGAGAGCGCCTGTGGCGCACTGCGCGCGATGACATTGAGGCTTACAAAGAGAGTGTGGTCAGGGGAAACGCGCACCCGGCGACAGCACTAGAGCTACTAGAGATGGAGTTCCACGTCCTAGACCTATTTGATGCGATCAAGCAGTGGTGACATGAAGAGGCCCCGCAAGGGGCCTTCATCATTGCTTCAAGCCTACGCGCCGGATCAGCGTTCTAACTTGCTTTCGCTCTTCAGCTTGCGGATCTTCTGCAGGACTCACAACGAGCATCTTGTCATCTCTCTTGAGGGCCATCGCGCCATAGTCTGCCAGGGCAATGAGCGCTGTCGTGAAAGGGAAGTCCTCGCCGTCAGCGGCACCAAAAATTTCTTGAATGCTCTGCCTCAGCATTGGCGGCAGCGTAACCATACTCCTGTGATTGCGCTTCCCCTGTCGAGTTCGGTAGTCAGGCAGCGCCGCACCTCTCTCTAGAACTAGATGGACCTTCCTGCCTGCCTTTGAACGCGGCGCGTTGGAGTCATCAAGATCAAAGAATGTAGACCGCCCTGGCTGATCCCCAGCTGCAAGCAGGAGGCTGTCATCAGCGGTCTGAAGTCTGCTCTGTGCTTCTTCAATGCTTGTGAGCTCTTGCTGCTTGATGCGAGGCTGACGCGGAGCGTGGACTTGTTGGGCAACCACGCTCAAGTCACGTGTCCCAGCTCGTGAGCCGGTCTTCTTCAAGTGGATTGTCATGCGGCCACCTTCGATAATTTCAGCCTGTCCTGGACAGCCAGAGCAATGGACTCTATTTCGCTTCTAGCACCGCCAATGTGACGACCGCTCATGTCAAATACGGTCCGGCCCTCGGCATAGTAGGCGGCGAAAGCCGCCCTCTCCCTCATGACAAACGCATCGCGCATAGCGGGGCTGGATAACCGTTCTCTGTGCTCAGCGCGCAGCGGGTTGAACCTATTCGCGATGACCAAGTATGGCTTCTGGTGCTTCTGTAGCAGAGCAATGGTCCGTAGAAATACTACGAATGACACGCCATCCAGGAGCGTGGGAACTAGATAGATATCGGCTTCTGGGAGGTGTTCGTTATCTGGGATCTTAGGAGGCAAGTCCAGGATCTCTACATCAAATCCTCTGCTGCGGCTCCTGCCGACAGTGAAAGGCGTCTCGTCTGCCAAAGCGGCCCAGGCTAAGGCGGAGCCTTGTGGGTCACAGTCGGACACAAGCACGCGCAGCGCTGGATCTTGAGCGAAGAAACCGGCGAGGTTTAGCGTAGTCGTGGTTCTGCCGACACCTCCTTTAGCATTGAAAACACAAATTCTCATGAAAGACTCCTTATATCTGGATAGGTAACTAACAATCCAGAATTAGCATAAGTCTTTATTTGCGCAAGTCTTAAATGGAAAAGCCCCGCAGGTGCGGGGCTTTGACTGTCATGTTGCTCATCGTGCCGCAATTATGTATGAGGTTCGTTCAACTTCATCGTTGTGCCTCCTAGGCCTTTCGAGGCTTGCACTTTCCACTCTTGTTGCAAATATATTGTGATCACGACTTATACGAACATCACACTTGAGCGCAGCGAACCAAGCTGCGAGGGAAGGAGGCAACCTTTTATCGCAGACCTCAGCTACAGTTTTACCGGGATCATCAGTGACGATAATCCGGTTTGGACCCAGTGTTCCCTTTCGATACGTCTTGCCCATTGCAAGCGCTGGACTCGCCCCATTTGTCAAAAGAATTTCGACCATTTCATTGAATTTCGCAGATCGCACAGGATCTTTGTAATTAATTGAATAGAGCCTTGCCGCAACATGTAGTGCTGTGATCCCAGACCCTGGGAGCTGACCATTGAGCCACAATCCTGGATACGCCCCAGCCGCCAAGCCAGCGGTTGTGATGCCCTGGACAAGTGTCCTGAATGCCTCTACGTCCTCTGCTTGAATTGCAGAAATAAGGCTCTCAGTCGTCTGTAAAAGCATATTTGTTGTCATGTTGTTCTCCTGTATTATTGAATGATAGTCAAAGAGCCGTAATTAAAAGCCCCATCGATCTTGCTGCTTGCGAGCCCGAGCTTCAGCTCTAGCTTGCATCTCATCGTGCTTTGCTTGCCGCATCGCCTGACGCTCTAAGCGGGCTCTACGCTTTGCCTTTGTCGCAAGACAAATTGACGGATCAAATGATTTAGACGAACCTTTTTCGGATTTCCGAAAAGCCGCAAGTAGGCCAGAGTGATCAAATGAGCCTGAAATTGAATTTACACGCATGTTTTTCTCCTGTTTGATTTAGTAAAAAGGTATTTGTTTGTATACCTTTAAATACATGCAAACAGAACAGCGACACTTGTCAATAGATTGCCAGCAATTTATTTTAAGCAATAAAAAAGCCCCCAATTGATGGGGGCCTGCTATTGTTTGACTGCACATTATCGCTGAGCCAACAGCTCTGCCTGATTACGCCTTTCAGCATCTAAAGCATCCAGCTTCTGCAGCTCCGGGATGGTTTGGCTTGCTACTGACATTTGATTTACTAGCGCCATCTGTTGATCGACCCCCTTTAATGCTCCGGCAGCAAGGAAAGCCACAATGCAAACAAACACTAAAACAATGGCACCATACAACATATGTTCAGATGTATTCATAAGCCCCTCACTGCTTGCCGATGATTTGCTTTGACTTAGCGGCAAAGGCTTGAGCGTCAAGAATGAATTCATCTCGATCCTCTGCGTATTTTTCATCAGAGCAGCGCTGATGTAGCCGCGCAAGGTTTGCCACTAGGATAAGTGCAGCCCCGCCGATAATTAAGAATAATTCAAATGCCATAAAATTCTCCTGTTTTTGTTTGGTCAGCTTAAGTGGATAGGAAGTCACCTATCCATATATTAAAATTAGCCCAGCACAGGGAATTGTCAAGCCTGTAACACGCAAATCATTTAATTTATTTAGATTAATTTATACCGAACAACAAAAAGGGCCCCAATAAAGAGGGCCCTTAGATCACAAATCAATTGTCAATCCATCCGAAGTGAACTGCGCTTTTGATTGTTTTCCTTCAAAGCGAGGCTCTCATCATCAGAGCTTTTTGGCACCTGGCTAATTAGCTTACGTTCCCTTCCCATGATTTCATCATACTCGCCAGGCTGTAGCTTTGCCGACACGCCAGGGAACTCATCTCTATAATTTTCGCCTTCCTCCTCTCTCCCCCGGATTTGCGCTTTATCAATAAAACTGTCGTCATAATCGCGAACGACGATCCAATCCTCTTCATACCAATTCTTCAACTCCCGCAAGTCACCAACAGTTGCCTCGGTGTAATCCGCTCCATACCCAATTTCAACGTCATATCCAAGCTTACCTGAATCGAACTCAATTACATTGACTCCTATTTCCACATCCTTGAATGACCCTTCCATATCCTCGTAGTCTTCAATATTCTTATGTTGATCTATGATTGCTGAAATCAGCCCAGCCTCAACCGTGTCGGCGTAACTGACATACCAGTCATTATCACCTTTTACAGCATCCAAGCCCCCCGTCTCGACCAACCGCCCCATAATTGCATCCTTATTATTCCACACGTATTCAAAAACATCACGCGCCGGGTCGTCCATCCTTTCGGTTAAATTCAATACTTTATCTTGTAAATTTTTCATATTTTTCTCCTGGTTGGTTGTTTGTGGGTAGCAAATAAGCTATCCATAAATTCAAATTAACCCCGAGGCATTAATTGTCAAGTATTTCCGCATGATATTTATCAACACTTTCCGCCTATTGATTTATTTACATAAAAGAGCAATAATGCAGGCCCAACTCAAACAAGGACTGTTTTATGCCAGACTTTAAACGTGTTGATGCGTCTGACTTCTCTGATACACATCGCATCACCAACTCAACGCTCGTTGATAGAGAACTTGAAAAGCTGGGAGGCGGCGGATTTGAAGGGGCTGGTTTTTTGGATGCAGTTCGTCGCCACCTTGGCCTAAGCAACAAGGTTGAGCGTATGGATGCGGCAAAGAGCATCAAGGCTTACAATGAAATTGTTGATTCACTGAATTCAATTCCAAAGCCCCGCACAAAAGAAGCCTTGATGAAAAAACTTGGTATGTGAGCTAACGTGCTTAATGTAAAAAAAAGGCCCCCTCTCGGGGGCTTTCTTTTTTGGATTTATTCAAAACCTGATTTTGCTTTAAAGCTTTTGCTTCTCTTCTTCAATCTGATCCGCAAGAACACTCTCACGCAGCATCTGCCGCACGTATTGAGAGACAGTTAGCCCCCTAAGATCCGCCACTCTCTTGAGCTCTATGAGAAACCAACGCTCAACACGGATGGGTGGAACCTGGCTTGAAAGCGCACGTTCCGGGTCAGATCGACGCGACATGCTGGACCTCGCTGATGAGATTGAACGCTGCTGAGCTCCCGACAAACACTGTTGCAAGGCCGCAGGCAAAGGCCAATGGTGGGCGTCCTGGCATGGTCCCTACACTCATAACAACGTGTTTAGCGAGGCAGAGTGCGAATGCACATACAGCAAAAGCAGAGAGCACGTTGAACACATCACGGCTTGCAAAATAGATCACCGCTACGGCGAGTGATGCTCCTATCAAGACATAGCGATTTCCGGCTTCAAGAACACTTGGATATAGCTTTACAAGAAGCCAAGCCATGCTGATGCCCGCTAACACGTGATATGACGCGACTAGGATGCCTTCAAACATATGTCCTCCCCTGGATTGATTGCTATACATCCAGTTAAAGGCAATTCTTGTTTTGCGCAAGAGTCTATTTGAACCACATCACTGCAAGCGTGATCGCTACGCAAAGCCATCCGATACCGACCCAAGGGTTGTGGGTCGATGCGGCTCTTTCGTAAGGGTTTCTTTCCATCACAACCGCCCTGGCGGCGTTCTCCGCCCCATTGCGGGGCCGGTGTTCTTCTCTAGCTCGCGTCTTTCTTTGCGCTCATCCCAGCGTCTCTGGATCCATTCTGCCCGCTCCTTGGTCCGCTTTCTATCGTCTTCATAGACGACGCGGGAAGCCCCTGGATCCCATATGTATTGTGGTAGGTCATCCTCATCCATCAGAGCCTCCCAGGACCCCTAGGCGAGCCTTTAGCTGGGGCTGTATGTTGGTTCAAGCGCTGAAGAAGCCGAGCATCCCAACGCTGTTGGATCCGTTCCCTGCGTCCCCCCGATACCTTCATCTGGTAGCCGCCCCCCTCAAGCGGCACGGTCGTTAAGCGATATTCCTCCCTGGAAGACATTACCCTCTCCCTATCATAAGATTGATTAGGTTTTTATCTAATTGCGCTGGAAGAGTCCCCATGCGGTCAAGCACAAAAGACCCGAGCATTGGCGCGAATCCAAATAAGTCATTTTTAATAATGTAACTACTGAAGAATGGGAAGAGATCGGCACGCAACTCTTCAACGTTTCTGTAGCCCGACCGCTCAGCGCAACGCTTTTCTGTGCTCATGTGGGGGAATTGAACAAACTCCCACCTGCCCACGTCTTCCACAAAGATATAGTGAGCGCAGGATCCAGGAAGATTCACAAAAGCCATAATTGCCCTACTGCCCTTGTTGTAGCACTGACCCCTGTCGTAAGGATAGAACGTAATTTGCCCCTTTGACTTTAAGCTCTCGTGCTCAGCAAGAGCCGCAGCTTCAATCTCCTCCTTAGTTTTTGGCCTTTCCAAATTGGCTGGCGGCATAGAAATCGGTTCAATCAAACTCTTGCCCACCCATCTCTCAGCTAATTTTTTCATTGACATGGTTTATTTCTCCTATTTTGATTGTTGGTTGCACCCCCGTGCCTTGAATTATTTTACTTACCCCTTACAGGGAACTATCAAAGCCTCCCAGGACGCCTGGGCGAGCCTTTAGCTGGCGCTGTATGTTGGTTCAAACGCTGAAGAAGTCGAGCATCCCATCGTTGCTGGATCCGTTCGCGGCGATCAGCTAAAGATTCCACACTCCCAAGAGTGAGCAAGCCCCTACCAGCCATATGCCACATACTCCTCAACATCACTGCTTGTTGCTGGATCCGTTCGCGGCGATCAGCTAAAGATTCCACACTCCTAAGAGTGAGCAAGCCCCTACCAGCCATTTGCCACATACTCCTCAACATCACTGCTTGCGTGTAGTCGTCCAAGTGGCTCTCGGACAGCGCATCATCAAACACATACACCAAAGTGGTTAGATCTTTCATAATTTACTCCTACTGTTTGCACCCCCGTGCTTAAAATTGTTTTTAAATTAGCCCACTGCCAGCAGCATGCTTCCAGAGATGAAAGCTAGAACAGTGGTCGCCACCATTGCCACAAGTGCGATCAGCCCGCCAATGGCGAAGAAGAATGCACCAGCAGGGCTACCAGCGTGGGTCCTACTGAAGCCAGCCTTGCGATAGCAGAAGCGGGCAAACAGGAACAGCAAGGTCAGCTGGGTGAGATAGACGGCGATGAAGATTGCGAGATTGAAAGCGCTCATGATGAATTCCTCATTTCCCTGTTATTTCGCTGATTGAGTGAGACATGCTTTCCATTGTTACCTGGGCAACTGGAATGAAGTGATTTGCCAAGGCCATACCTGTCACCAGGATTGCGACATTGAAAAATGCTTTAATTGGTCTTGTCATTTAATCCTCCCTATTTTTACGTTTAGTAGCATCTTTTACTTGCTATACATCATATTTAGCATGAATCCAACAAGAGTCAATAACCCTACATATGACATTTGCAAATAAGAAAGGGCCCCTATTGGGGCCCTTATTACCATCAAACATACGCATCAGTAGTTGAAGGTGATTTCCACGTTGGCGCGGTAAATATCAGGCTTTGGGATGTTTAAGCTTCTACGGCCCGTTGCGTCAGTGTTGGGAAGGAATCGGAAGGAATGCTCATCTAAGCCGCCTGTTGCCACTCCGCTCAAGGCCTCACCATTTGCAACAGTGGACCAGGGCGTGCCTCCATTGTATGGGTCAGCAGTAAACAGATAGGCGGGAACCTTTTCACCCGTTGTATCGCCTGTGAGCTCGACAAATCCACCCGACGCGACACCTGCTTCAATCGTATAGGCTGCGCCCTGGTTACATTCGACGTTGATATAGCCCTCGGGCGAGGTTAAGACAAAGCTTCCGCCCTGATTATCAATTCGGCCTGTTAGCGACTGTTCGGTCAAGCTAAAGATGCAAGATGATTCAACATCAAGCGATAACTGCAGCTGATCATTGAGAGTGGCGGCGCTAGCAGAACCAGCTAATGCCATTGACACTAACATGGCGGCACCAATTAAAATTTTACGCATATTTTTATATCTCCTATATTTTTGGGAAGGTCGAAAGGCCGAATTAGCCCATCTCTTTTATTTATAGCCCCAACCTGGAGTTGCGCAAGTCAATTACAGACAAATCAGTTCAATTCTATTTTTAATACTGGGCAGAACAGCTGGCAGTTGAGCTTGACAGGCTCCTCCAGTTGGAAATTCAACTGAAATACTCTGACCGGGCCTAGGATCCATTAGCACCGCGACACCCTCATGACCGACGATCACCCTTTCGGTGTTTGTGACGGCAGCAGCAGAAGACGGGACAGGCTTCCCATTCGCCGTAAGCTGTATTTCAACCATGCTCATGCTGGCCACATCAAACTTGACCTTTGCTCCGCCGTAGCGGCGTGCGGTATAAGGCATGGCATTCGTCTCTATGCCGACTTCAAATGGAATGGCCGTGGTGTCAATGGACACCCTGGACTGAGCGAGCGGTCGGACGTTCGGTAGGACCGCAATGCCCCGCTTATTAGTGCTCACACTGAAGCCGCCCGAGCCCGCTACTGGCACACCCTGTTGCCCTGGGACCTCAACGACCGCGAATGAACCTGTTGAGTAGCGTTGGGCTGTGACACCGCCCTCCCCGATCCATAATGATCCGCGCGCGCGAGTGCGGAGCTCTGTGCCACGCTCGTCATCAGTGATAGAACCACGAACGTCCAGGCGTTTTGTTGCCGTAGAAGCCTCAACATGGCTGCGTGTGCCTCTTTCC
The DNA here is from genome assembly GCF_056481585.1 of Stenotrophomonas sp. 86428_Sma. NCBI lineage: Bacteria > Pseudomonadati > Pseudomonadota > Gammaproteobacteria > Lysobacterales > Lysobacteraceae > Stenotrophomonas > Stenotrophomonas sp. 86428_Sma. Next base: position 1,421,250 of record NZ_CM151156.1, on the reverse strand, counting down.
CTGTCCTCTACTGAAGCTGACCACCTGACCCGCTGATTTGAGATATCTGCCTGACCTTGAGCGTTTGCCCGAACAGTCAGATCAGGCGACTGCCTCGCGGAGATTGAGGCTGAGGTGCTGCCGAAGTTGTGGCGGAACGACACGTAGACCGCATCTTCTTTTGTTTCAAAGTCCCTTCCCACGCCAAACCCGATTTCGCTCCTGTTGCTCCTGTATCGCCCTGCAAGGTCGACTCGTTGACGACTGGCACCAGTGGAGTAGTCAATGCGAGCGGCAGCGAGAGAGAGTGACCAAGGCTTGCCTAGTGGATTCAGCGAAAGACTTCCCGTTGTCGTTGTAGAAAGCGTGGAACCAGCAGCCTTGTTGGCTTGTGATAGCTGCCAGTAGTTCTCGCTGTAGCGAGTGTGTCCCACTTGCGCCGCCCAGTTGCGAGCTCTGTATTCGTAAGAGACAGATATGGCGGTTCCGTCGCCCTTTGCTGTGTTGCTTGTAGCTGCTTCAACAGCAACAGAGCCTGCCGTGCCCAGGATGATTCGATTTGAAAGGCCAACGTTCGTGTTCGTGCCGTCCGTCTGCAAAGTTGCGCCTGCGGTCCAATAATTGCTTACGCCTTGTTCGATTTTGGCAGTGACAGCGGGCGTCCTGTATGTATCGCTATCGACACGCACAACCCCCGCTGCAATGTCCCATTCTCTTTGGCCCTTGGGCAGGTTTGAGTTCGTCATGTAGAAGCGCTGGCTAACTACTTCTTCTCTTCCGAACTCATCGCGGATAACAACCCGAACATCATTTGATCCTGGCGATACTGGCACACGACCTAGATCCCAAGGGCCTGCGGCCACATTGCGGGAGCCCATCTTGTCGTTGTTGACGAATATTTCTGCAGCACTGCGTGTGTCCGCCACACCGCCTATCAGCGGAACCGGCATGAATTCTTGATCGCGGCGAAGCATTCGGTCTGATGCGACGCGAACGCCCGCAAGATTGACAGTGCTAGTCATTGCAGAGCGAGGAGTGAACACATCGCCTACTTGGACAGCAACTCCACGCTTCAAATTATCGATGTTCCAGGTGCTGATGCCGCGTCTGTAGTCAGTCAGATTTTTCGTTGTGTTCAACTGCCCAGTCGTAATCAAGGTGCCGGGGCCCACGCCAACACGGGCATCATGAGCACCGCTCACCGCGTAGGATCCAGAGTCATTCGTGCGGGTAGCAATGTCGTAGTTAAGCAGCACTCCTTTGGGCTGCGCATCTACTTCTTTCACCCTCGCTCCGCGAGCTCCTGAGAGGTTCTGACGCGTCATCAACGATGCTGGAGCAGAAATTTTGAACGCCTGTTCTGCTTCATCGAAGGCCACTGAAAGACCCAGATCATCTGAAGAAATGAGGCCTGTCTTTCCTTCCAATGGCAGCGTCAGGTTCGGCAGTAATCGCCAATCTTCAACTGATAAGTAGATCGATGAGTTCTTTGCTTTGATCAGCCGCGCAGGTAGAACCTCTCTCCCTGAGAGGACTACTGATGCGAGAACATCCGCTGTGTCTTGTGGCTCGTTTGCGTTTGCGTAGATGGGAAGGCAAGCAAGAGCCAAGGCGAGGGCCATGGCTCGATACTTCATCTAACCGCCAAGTCCTGAGTTACGCCATTCACAACGACACTGATTGAACTAGGCGGAGAATTTGCCTTCAAAGGAAGCCTTAGCGCTTCCGTTGGCAATACGTAACCCACAAGCCCGTTTTTGTTCTCACGCCCAGCTGTCAGATTAGTAAGCTGCGCTGTTGCGCTTCCGGTGTTGTGAATAACCAGACTCCCTGCCTGCCAGCTTGCCGAAAGCTGAGGTTGCGCGCCCTTAGGTCGCCAGAACCAAGGGGAGTCGATTTTCACGGTCTGATGCAGGCCTGGGAGCTTTGCTACTTCAGGATCTAATATTTCTTGAACTCGGATGCGGTATGCCTGCTCACTAGCAGACGGGTTTGATTTTAGATAGCGGATGACCTGACGCTTACCCGGCTGGATTGTGATAAGGCTTGGGGCAAAGCGGATATCTTCTGTTTTACGCCTCTCCTGCTTACCGTTTTCTACTGTCCAGGCATCTGCAAAGACTTGGTAGGTTTTTGGCGTCGCGTCCGTGTTAGTGATCGACAGAACACCAATCTTTTGGCTTGGACTGTAGATAGCAACAACAGGTGACACCTCTACAGCATGTGAAGCAAGCGGGAGTGCCAGTGTTGCCGCAAGCAGTAATTTACGCATCGTCCGTTTCTCCAATTGTATTGAAAGGTATACCTTTTATACAAACAGAGAATTGGAATTGCGCAAGAGCCAACTAATCACTCAAACAAAAAGGGCCCAATCGGGCCCTTTCAGGTGGAAATATGAATTTAATTAGAGACTATAGACAATACAACCCTTTAACTGGGGCGTTGACGCTATCGTTCCGGACCCTTCGCACAACAGTGTAACCACTTGATCCCTATTCAATCGAACCGCCTGCGCAGCAGGAATATCCCGCGCGTAAACATCCTCGAAACGACCACCCCCAACGAGAATTACAAGAGGTTGATCCCCGACCCCTGAACGGATTGAACGTATCTGACCGGTCACAAGAATTTGTCTGTGCTTGTATTTCTGATCAGCCCTTACTTCGTTTTCAGAATAAGCCTGAAAGAGCTCAACGGGCGTCGCCTTCATCACTGCTGGTTGAGCCGCTGGGCTGATTGTCGAACCAAGTGTAATGATCTGCGCCTTAACATCACTACGCAGCGTCAGCCCCTTTGCTTTCGCATCCTCGGCTTGCTGCCACGTTGAAAAAGGCCCTAGGCGCACTCTCCAGGCGGGCCGACCATTAATGACCGTTGGTTCGCTAAAACTAGGGATCTTGGATCTTTTCACATACGCCATTACGGCGTCAGCATCCCCCTGGTTAGCGTAGGCCCCAAAAGTCACAGCAAAGGCATGAGACGATCCATCCGCAATCCTTGAAGCGCTCTGACCTTGAGCTGCGTTAGCTAGGGGCAAAGTTGCAAGGCACGCAGCAACCAAAACCCCCTTAAAAATATGATTCATCTTCAAGCCCCAGTCCATTGAGTCGAAGATGATACCGCGACGGGGCGAACCCAGGCCAGCACAATAATTTTCAAACTATCGACTCCTCGCGGTTGAATCGGTGTAGGTTACGACTCGCCAACAACCAGAGAGGGTGTTATGCGAGCTATCATTTGTTTTTGCATTGCAACAGCATCCGTATCATTCGCCGCTAATGCTAAGCCCAGTCCGGGATGCCAGGAAGCGATTAGGCAGGCCAAGCAGGTGCAAATCGTCTGGAATTCAGCTTCCCAGGAACTGCCAGCAACGGAGCACGTAGACACGTCTGCAGGCCGACTTGAGCTGGCAGCAGGCAAGGATGGCTTCACTGCCCTGTCGCTCAATGGCAAGCCTGTCCAAGTTCCGTCCAATGCCGTTGGAACGCTGGCCTATGGGCAGGTCTATGACCTGGGCAATCAGATCTTGGTGGCAGCGTTTGTGGAGCGCTCTGACGACAGCAGTGCGGTTCCGAGCGAAGTCCAGTTGCTGTTGTCAGGCGATGGGAGCGTGCTGGACAGCGCAGTTCACTCAGGGACGGCTCCCAGTAAGGACTTCTGCTCGCGAGCGGATAGCTGAGGGCCGCACAAGGCTGCTGGTCACACCTATAATTGCGTAGGGGTCAGCAGGCCCACTGTTCCTTAAAGATGAAAAGGAAGTCTCTTGAATATTGCGAAATTCCTCCTCATAGCTGCTGCGCTTGCTCCTGGCATTGCAATGGCAAAGCCGAGCTACTTGAAGTGCGAGCTTGTGAGCGCTCCCAAGTATCAGAAGTTCACTTCGCAGCGCCAAAAAGATGCGTTCTTAGCTGGCATTTTTGAAAAAGGAATAGCGGGCTTCGTCGTTCCACCATCTGCGACGTGGAAAATTGACCTCGATGCGGGTCAGGTCGAGGATCTTGAGAACGGGCCGCGTTGGGCAGTGAAGGACCTCAAGGTAACGGAGGGGTTCATTGAAGGAAAAACACAGTTCGGAAGTGAATTCCTACTGGGCCGCGTTACGGGCCAGCTGTCGTATATCAAATACTCTGGAATAGAGAGCTTTGTCCTGGAAGGGATCACCGTCCCCACCTACGGCGTTTGGGTCTATCAATGTAGCGCCACTGGCGAAAGAGTTGTGTAGCGTGATATCCAGATAGAAAAAAAGGGGGCCTTGGGCCCCTTTTTTATTTGTTTAGCGCGCAGGTCATCTAGCCCACAGAATTAGCTTTTACGACGCTGTTACCGCAGCTTGCCCCGCTTCGTCCTCAGCCTCATGCTCAGGCTCAACGCGAGGCTCAATGACCGGCCAATTTTTCAGAGAGTAATCTCGATGTGTTCCAGCATACTTGATTACGTCAAAAACAATGCGCTTGAACGCCTCGTAGCACTGGAAGAACCCGTCAAGGTGGGTCTGCGTTGCATCGGTGGTAGGATCTAGAAGCCCGCCGTGCGCCGCTTTGTTCCGAACCTTGTCCCATGCATCAAGCATGTCCTTAGTCAAAATTCCATCCGCAATTAGTCGGCGGAATGAAACCTTCAGCTTAGGCAACTTGCTGTTCTTCAGCGAACTCTTGAGGACACCCAATGCCCTGTCGTCTATCTCAAGATCGCTCGCAGAAATCTTGGCAATGGCGTCTTCAAGAAGAGCTGAAAATTCGTCGTCAATGTCACTGTCAAGATGATAGAACGTGCTGATAAGGCCTTCAATGGATGAAGCGATAACCTGGACACTGTTCTCCATGTCATTTTGATACGTCTTTAAAATGCGATGGAAATAGTGATACAGGACCTCTTGAACATCTCTAGTTGTCGCATCGGACTTGGCGTTAATCCACAGAATCAGAAACGCGTTCCAGTGCCCGCGATAGATCCATTCCCTGGGGATGAACTCAAGCAGTCGACTCCCTTGAGGGCGCAGCCCATGGGGCAGAATGGTTACTTCTTCTTTATCGCCCTTGATATGCCAGCTGCAGCAAGGCACGGGAGATTGTCCAGCGAGCAGGCTGACACCAGTCAAAAATGAGCGGCTATTTTTTTCAAAGTCAGGCGCGAGCGAATTGAACCGAAGCTCTACATTGCCATGATGGTCTTTGATCGCCTTCCACGTCCAACCTTCCAGCTCACACTCGAAATCATTATCATGCGGACGAAATGGAAGCATTAGCTCGCCAGTGAAATACCACCCACAGTATTCCTTGCAATTCTTGTTTGCATGAACTGAGCGCACAGTCTTCAACTCGCTTAGTTTGGCGGAAATTCTTAAGCTATGACCATGGCTTCGGTTGATGAGTTGACGCTCAGAAATCCACTCATACCCGTTGTGATCTTGGCCCTTGATTGAATACAGCCCATCGTCTCCAATGAGCTTCCCAGAAATGTAATTATTGAGAAGAGCGTAGCGGTCGTAAGGACCTTCTGTGCTTTGGCACACAAGAACAAACTCAAGCTCCCCATCCTTGTTCTGAGAGACGATGCCAACACCTTTGAAGGTGATCGGATCGTCGTCAACGCATTGAGTCACTTGACAGTCAACGAGCTCCACACGAAATTCGCCGGACTGCAATTGGTCTCTAACTTGTTCAAACACATTGCCCCCTAGTAGTCCTTTATTGTGTAGTGTGATACCCAAATAGGAAAAAAGGGACCAAGGCCCCTTTTCTCTTCTTCAATCTTTGTGCCATCCTGCCCAGCGGAACGTTTCTGCGATCTTCGATCCACACGCTCCATTACGCCAAGGATCTTTGGGATTCTTAGTTACGCACTGAACCCTCTTAAGCGCCCCATCATCGATGTTCCAGATGACGCGTAGGCTATACGGGATCTTGTCAGCTGAAGCATCAATAGACGTGTCAAGCTCTGTAATGTAGACAATGTTTCCAGATTCTTCCACCCGCATCGTGCTGGCAGTAACCTTTACGGCGTTGACAGCAGCCTGATCTCCACCGGATCGCGCAGAGACATTGTCCTTGATCTGTTGGATGTAATGCCCTTCCATCAACTTTATGGTCTCTGGCGTCACAGTGGCATCGAGCTTGTCGGGTGGAAGTAGCTCTACTGTGGCGTTGACGATAGGCAAGCGATCTTCCGCCGCACTCTGCGGCGATGTGATAGGTGCTGCCGCCCTGGCTTCTACATGCTGCGGCTGGGTTACATAACCCAGGTAGGCTCCGCCCAAGATCATGACAACCCATGCGATGACTCGACTCTTGATCATGATCAAAGCGGCAAGAATCAAGGGAATGAGACTGTAGCCCAACCAGTGCGCGTAGCTGAGCGTAAGCATGTAGAACCCGGATCCGAGTGGCGTAAACCCATGCGCAATTCCAGCAGCCACGTAAGCAACGAACGGACCAAACATAAGGAGCGCAAGATAGTTCAATGTGCGAACCGGCATGCGCCGCTTCCTTGCCATCGTATCGTCCATGTGTCCCCACCCCTGTTTTATTATTGACGTGGCGATCTTACTTCATGCCGCAAGCCGATGCTCATAGTAGGGATGACGGCGATCATCAAAGATAGCGAACATCGCTTCCAGGTTGTTGGGATCAGGCGTTAGCCAAGCGTCAGCGAATTCCGGCTTGATGTTGATGATTGTTCGATCATGGCCCGCAGCAGCAACCTCAGGCTCAGGTTCATCTGTGATCGCAGCGAACGAATAAAGGTCAGGTTCGACGCCCGTGGGATCGACCCAGTGTGACCACAAGCATGCGATATACATGGTTTCGCCAGTGCTGGGATTGAACTGGACCTCATGCGATGTGCCATCAGGCCCCTCCACCATTTCATAAAATTGCTCTGCCAGCATGAGCCCATGGGTATGGCCGAATTGCCTACGCCAGAACCGGGTAAGGTTGTCGCGCCGCGCATTGTAGGTGCCGCTTACCTTGCCGTTTGTTGTCCTGTCCACTGACGGATCATGCCCAGCTGGACGGCAGTGATAGCGCATCGGCCTGACAATTTTTCTGCCGTTCTCAACGATGAGAACTGGGGCATACCAATCGGGCCAAATCCTGTTGTCCTTTTCAGGATTGACAGTTGATCGTATGGCGTCTGCAATCCACCGCTTCATCTGTTTGACCTTGTTTGTGCCAACCCGCACGTCTGTCAGCGCGGCCTTCGTCTCTTTGACAGCTAGCTTTCGTTCTGCGTCAGCCACTCTCTTGGACTGCTTGAACATCTCTTGTTCGCTAGCTGCAATGACCTCTGCGTTATAGCTTCTGATGAGGTCATGGATCTGCTTTTCCTCAGGCGTTTTAGGGTCTTTGAAGGAGAGATCCATGCCCTTGGGAATTTTCCACTTCACGCCCTCGGCTCGTCGCAAGTATATTTGGACGAACGCGGCGATATCGATATCAGCGCCAAAATGGCGCACATAAGTGTCGTAGTCAGCCCACACTTCTGCTGAATAACACATCACTCGCTCCTGAGGTTGTGCCGGGCGAGCATCGCATCAATGCGCCCCGCTACTTCGTCTGAGTGCTGCCCAGCCTCGTCCTCAATCAGATCAGCCTGGCCCGCAAATGCAGGCCAGAAGTCAGCTGGGTCAGGGTATGCCTGGATCATGCCGGGAAGGGCTTCTTCCAACGCATTCAGCTTTTCTAGCAGTTCAGCTAGTGGGAGGGCCATGGGCAATCCTACCGAGTCGTTAGTGAAATTACTAATTCGGAGCTAGACTGCCGCTCCCGGTGCCCTTTGTCGCAGCCGGTGAGTCAGCGATACGTGAGAGTCCAGCCATGTCTACCAGCCCCTACCCTCCACCAATGCCTCCAGGCCTCCTGGGAGCTGCGGATGCCTATGCTCCATGCCTTCCTCTACCTCTCATGCCGGTGCGCGTTACATGCGGGTTCCCGAGCCCTGCAGAAGACTTCTTCGGCACTCAGGATTTGTTGGACCTCAACACCCGTTGCGTAGACAACCCCGTGGCTACCTTCTTCGTTGAGGCCGACACCGGCACTTCCATGATCGAGTTCGGCATCTTTCCGGGTGACACCCTGGTCGTGGATCGCAGCAAGACGCCACGACACGGCGATATCGCGATGGTGCTGTGGGAGGGCGGGTTCACGGTGAAGCAGTTGCGCCGCGTGCGTGGCCGCTTTGAACTTCACTCTGGCAATCCGGAGAACGCTCCAATTATGGTTCCAGAGGATGTGGAACTTGATGTGTGGGGCGTAGTGACGTGGAGCCTGCGAAAGCAGCTGAGGCGCTGACATGCTAGGCCTTGTGGATGGCAACAACTTCTATGCCAGTTGCGAACGTATCTTCAATCCTTCGTTGCGCGGCAAACCTGTCGTTGTCTTGAGCAACAACGATGGCTGCGCGATTGCACGCAGCAGTGAGGCCAAAGCACTGGGCATCAGGATGGGTCAACCCATACATGAAGTTGAGCCACGACTTCGACGCCAACTCAAAGTTCAGTCTGCCAATTTCGCGCTCTACGGTGACATTAGCGGACGCATCGTGAGCATTCTGCAGGACCTGTTTCCGCAGGTAGAGGTCTATAGCATCGATGAGAGCTTCATATCCTTAGATGGCATTGCGCCGCGTGACAGAGAGCGCATTGCGAAAGAGGCCAGGGCAAGAATTATGAAATGGACTGGAATCCCGTGTTGCGTTGGCATCGGGCCGACAAAGACATTGACGAAGCTATCGAACAAGCGGGCAAAGAGCACAGCTGATGGTGTGATCACGACACTACCTGGTGCTGCTGCACTCGATGCTTTTGCTGTTGAAGATGTGTGGGGAGTCGGACGGAAGCTCACGGCCAAATTGGGAGCGGACGGCATCATGTCTGCAGGAGATCTGGTGCGCGCTGATCCAGAGACTCTGCGCTCGCGCTATGGCGTCACGCTTGCCAGGACGCAACGGGAGCTTCAGGGGGTCATGTGTTCTGATCTGCTCGAAGAAGAGCCTGATCGACAGCAGATTGTGGTGAGCAGATCATTCGGCAAGGAAGTGATTGAGCTAGCTGATCTACAGCAGGCAGTTGCCACGTTCGCCATCAGAGCGATGGAAAAGCTTCGCAATCGATCACTGAAGGCTGCTGGCGTATGGGTCTGGATGAATACAAATCCCTTCAAGCAAGACGCAGCGCAGTATCACCCTAGCAAGGCGTTCAACTTCATCGCGCCCACCGCTGACACTCGTGAAGTGCTGATGGTGGCGCAAGCCCTGGTCAAGGCAATGCATCGTCCTGGCTACCGCTACAAGAAAGCGGGCGTTGGCTTGCTTGATCTTACAGCCAGCGATCAGGTGCAGGCGGACCTCTTCGCAAGGCCTGATCCGCGCTCAGCAAAGATGATGGAAGTCCTGGACGCTGCCAACCGCAAGTTCGGACGGGGTGCAATGACCTTCGCGTCAGCTGCAAAAATGCGTCGAGGAAGCGAATTTGCGGTGCCTGTTTGGGCAATGAATCAAAAGCACCTGTCACCGGCATATACCACCCGCTGGGACCAGCTTCTTAAAGTCAAATAATAAAAAAAGCCCGCCAGTGGCGGGCTCTAAGTGAAGCAAACTGATTTTAGGCAGCAGGCCACTTCTGGCCTGGATTGGCATCACGCCACTTCTTGGCCTCATCCGACTTTTCCCACTCCGCAAAGGTCGTGGGAGTGCGGCCACGGCCACTCCAGGTGTCACCGCTGGGCAGCTTGAACTTTGCCGCGACAGGGCCACGGGTGCCAGCAGAGGCGTTGGAAGAACCAGCCTTGCGGCCCGGACGTGAGGCACCGCCGCCAACGAAACGGGCAATTTCGTTCTTCTGGCGTGCATCGAAGTAATCGGCGAAGTCAGACAGCAGGCTCACGATGTTTGCGTGTGCGCTTTCAGCTTCCGCCTGAAGCTCCTGCTTTTCCTGAGCTTCAATCTTCTGGAGTTCTTCCAGCAACTTCTTCTTTTGAGCAGCCAGGTTATCCAGCTTCTTGCCCTGAGCTTCAGCCTTCTGTGCAGACATTGAATTGCCCCTTGAGGAATTAATTACGATTAAACCACACCTGCATCGTAAAAGGTCGCAAAGGGGAAATCAATAGGCCAAGCGTTGTTTTTGGCCCGGAAAGATGCAATTTAACGATCAATTCAGGCGAAGGGTTTCAAGAGAACGCCTCTCGTCCTCGTCTACTAGCTCCAGCGCTAAAAGATAGAGGCCCGCTGGCTGAATTTTGATGACCGTCGATCCAGGCATGTAGAAGATAAGGCCCGCATCGTCAGCGGCTTCCAGAGCGGCGGCACACTGCTCTTCATCTTGACCTGTTTCCTCCATGACGTATCCCAGCAGGGTCAGTGGAGGTGGAGAACGACGCATCAAATAGTCGAACTTGCGCCACTCTGTGATTGTCTTATGACAAGCACGCAAAACCGCACCTGGACTGATCGAGGGAAGGGCCTCAAGACCATTACCCTCGAAATCGAATGAAAGCTGACGAACCATATTGCCTCCCTGGATAACCGTATTTAAACGTATACCATCAGGCTAATTTGGATTGGCAACGTGTCAACCAGCTATATAGCCAACTCCACACCTCTGCCCCTGGACTTTTGCTTTGCGATCAAAGCTGGCGGCGGGCTGTCTATTTCAGCCGTTTTCTCAAGCGGTTTTGTAGGCTCGTGCTCAAACTTTGCAACACCCAAGTGACCGGCTATAGCCTCAGCGTCTTTTGCCGCCAATAGAACTTCTCGGGGATGTTCTTTCAGGATCTTGATCCACGACGCTATATAAGCTACGTGCTGCCCTGGATCGTGACCTATACCAAGACGCTCGCCAATCATCATTGACGCCATTTCCGCGCGCAGTTCTTCTTTTGCGTAGCTCTCGCTTCCGAACGCTCCTGTTAAATCGCGGTCAAGTCTGGATTTGTGGCCGGTCCAGTGCCCCAGCTCATGCAGTGCGGTAGCGTAGAAGTTATCAGTTGACTTGAAGGCCTCTCTAGGTGGCAAATGGATGCTATCGCGATGCGGGGAATAGAAAGCTCTATCGCCACCATCGTGGCGAATTATTGCGCCTGACTCTCTTAGGAGTTCATCGCACTGAGCATGGCGCTCAGCCTCCTGTGGCAGTTGACGAACAGGTGCTGCGGGCATTCCCTCAATCTGATTTCCATTAAAGACTGAGAAAAGGATGGGGATCATCCGCTTTTTCTGAGCAGGATCGGCATCCTCCTCTTTGTCTACGGCCTCAATCCACTTGACGCACGTTGTTGATTTTTCCCCTTTGCGGACATGGCAACCCAGATCCGCAGCTTGCTTAAATGTGAGCCAGCGGTCGTCTGTGTATCCATTAGCACCCTGCATCATCAGCAACATCATGGCATTTGCGCCTGAGTATCCTTTGCCTGTGATTGCGTTGTAAGGCATTCCCTCACCTGGTGGCCGTGATACTCCGGCCCTCCAAGGTCTGATCCAAGGGGCAGTTCCTTCTTGAAGCGCCGCGATGACGCGATCAGCATATACCTGGGCGTAGTCATCATATTTCGTTGCCGTGCTGCCCCGTGGCTTAGATTTCTTTTTAGAAGCCATGCGGATCCGCCATCGCAATCAAGACGCCGCTACTGATCAGTTCTTGAATTTCATGGAGAGATACAAGGCGAACGCCATCAGCGACACCTGTATAAATGGAGGCGGTGTATCCAGATCCTGCGGGACGCAGCAAGTAGCATTCGCTAGCAGCCAGAGCATCAGCTGCGCTTATTGCATCCTCTTCATATGCCTCTTGATTACATTTCATTAAATATCCACTGCCAAATACCTAGTAATAACTATGAGACCTTTTTTTGAATTGGCAACAGTGTATTGACAAATTCAACATAGCAATCATATTTAATTCAGTTTCCTCAACTTATGGTGCTCAACTTTAAAATTGAAGAAATTATGAAGTCACCTGCTTTTTTTACGCTTTGTAGAGTGCTGTTTCGGGTGCGACCGAAACATCCAAACAACACATGTAAAGCCCCTCCCAGGAGGGGCTCGTCTTATCATTTGACGAAAACTAGTATTGAGGCTATTCGTAATGTATGGACATATCAAACATTTATGAAGCACTGATTTATGGAATAGCTTTTGGGCTACTTCATTTCTCGCTCGTATGGTTTTTCATAAATTCATTCGATGACAAGCGCCTACTTGTATTCACGGCCACCATGTCAGTCATTAGCGCGGTTGCGGGGGTTGCCGCCTGGTTGATGAGACCACTGGCATTTAGCGACTCCCTACTGGACACGCACATAGTGACCTGGTTTGTCGTCTTGGGGATCTGTGTGCTTACTGCAACGATAAGTCGCTACAGACAGCTGAGCGTGAAATGAAGCAATCAGGCAATTCACTGATTGAATTCTTGCTTGTAACAAGCGTAATTTTAGTAGTGACCGCGAGCATTCTGGCTCTAGCAGGTCAAACAGACAAAAGGCGGGTCAATGAGGAGCTAAGTGACTTAGCGTCTCTGACAGCCAGTGCAGAGCGATCCTTGGGAATGCCACAAGGTCACTATGAAGGTCTTCCTGGCAAGCTGATCGATGAAAAGCTTGTGCCCGCAAAAATGGTGGACTCAGCAGGCCACTTGCAGAGCAGATGGGGACCCGTGGACCTGGTTCCTATCGATGTAGGCGCGAAGCGCCTTGCGGGCTACAGCATCACTTACGAGAACGTTCCATCGCCTGCCTGCCCGCTACTTGTCAAAGGTGGGCCAAAGGACAAACGTTCGATCAGGATTGATGGCGTCGAAGTGGGCACGTTTGGCACCATCAATGCATCTGCGCTTGCGCAAGCATGTTCCAAGGAAACTGTGAATATCACCTTTGAACATCATCTCAATGAGCCGGGCAAGCGTTCGCTTTAGGTCCATTGCCCGGCCTCTGCGTCTGTGAGCTTTTCATACTGCTTTGAGCCCAGGATTTCTAGCGCGCATTTTGCTTCATCGCAAGCACCCGAAGGCTGATAGCAGATCATTCCAGATTGAACCATCGCTTCCCAGAATGCCGATTTATTCAGCACTTCTGACGGCTTCATGAGCGATAGCTCCACCCTCTTCTGACTCCACGCCTGATATGAAGAGAAGACCACGCCGCGCTCAACTTCTGCTTTGTCACTAGAAGAGACTTGCTCTGTCGTTGCCCACTCTCTAATCTGCTCAGTAGCACGGCCACAGATCATCACTTCATAGAAGTCCGCCTGCTTGCCTCCAACCCTGCGATTTGATTTATGAGCGGGGTTGACCAGCCCAGCTTCTGACATACCGCGCCAGAACTGGCGTGGTGTAAGGATTTCACCTGGTTGATAGCCCTGAAGTCCGCACCAGGCTTCATAGCCTGCGTAGATTTCAGTCAGTTGAACCCAGTGTCCAGGCTCAGAGACAACACGCATTTCATCTGCCCACGCACGGACACTGTCAGAGCCGTTGCGAGCTCGCTTTTTAGCGGCTCTGGCAGCTTCAGGTAGCTCATGATCAGACAGCGGACGACCGCGAGCTACAACACGCCTTGCACCTTCAAGCATCCAGTCTAGGACTAGCTTGCCTTCAGTCTCAAGGATGGTCTTCTGGAAGTCAGGGATGCGCTCACTCTCGGGGATGACAACGTTCCATTGCACGACCGTAAGACGACGCCACACACCATCGGATTTGTCGCGAACGAAAGGAGCACTGTTGCTTGTAATCAGCCACTTCGCTTTAGAGTGATAGCTAGCGAGGGCTTTTTCATTTTTACGATCTATGCCGATGCCATTGCCTGAAACAAGCGTTTTGAAGCGCCCTTCTGCCCAACGCTCACACTCCACCTCATCAACGAGGATCAGGCTTGCGCCTACGAGCGGCTCAAGACTGAAGCGATCACCCAAGGCCTCTAGGCTCAAGCGAACAGACTGCCGGTGCATCGCTTCAACGAGCTCTGCCAGCGTAGATTTACCTGACCCGGCTGCGCCATACCACCACGCAGCTTTTGAATAATTGCCTGGCAACAGCGTCATTCCACATTGTTCCTGCACTAATTCGCGAACCTCAGGATCAGGCAATGCACGTTCCAGGAACTGCGCAAACTTTGACGTTTTTGGCAGTGCCGTAGTGTTGTAGGGGCGGTGTCCTGAAGCGCCACACTGGATGCGAACTGCATGTGTCATTCCCAGGCAAGGATCAGGCTTCAGGGCCTGAAATCCTGCGGGCAGGACTTCAATGTAGTAGTCAGCGCAAGGAACGATGGCTCGTTTGTCGCTCTGGACAGGCAGGGGATTGAGGCTTCTCAAGTCCACGGTTGCATGTTCCCAACATGAAGCTGCTCTTTTTTGGCTCACAGCGTGTTTTGCATTGTTTTTCAGCCATTGGGAGGCTACGCCGATCCCTACATCAGTGCTTACAGCCTTCCAATAAGTTCCATCCCATTTGTGAATTATTGCCCCTGACGCTTCAGTTGACTGGCAAGCCCACTTGCCAATTTTTCCTGATGTGATTTGGCCTCCAAAAATATACTCAAGCGAAGGCGGTTTGACCTTACCTCGTGAATCGACTTCGTGCGCAGCAACCCACTCTTTTTCGATCTTTTCCCTTTGCTTGATTCTAGCCTCTTCCAAGGAGGCTGTGTTTGCGTCGTTCTCCAAGGCAACAGCCGCACTGGCTGGCGCGCCGCGCACGCGTGAATAACGCCTACTTGGCTCAAAGTGTCCTGAGGTGTTGACAGAACTCCCAACTGATGGAATATTATCTATACGCATGTTTTCTCCTTAAATCCTTCGCCCTGCCAGGCGGGGGATTTTTTTATTGGTTGTTTGGCAATGCGGCGTCTAATATGCGCCTAATTTTGTCACTTGTAGAAATAGTTGACCGCTGCGCTTCAGCCTGAAGTCGAAGTGCCAACGCACGTTCTAGCCGCAGATTGATATGAACATCCTTTCGAACTGGAATTTTTGCTACGCCAGCGGAATTCTCTTTGTTATTTTTCACAAAATCTCCCGTATTACAGTTGGAATACTTCCAATAAAACATAAATCTAGATTTCGTCAATAGGTTCTTTTATTCTGGAAAAGATGCCTGCTGGCCTTGCAAGCCTAAAAACAGAAGACCAGCAGAAGACCAGCAACAAAGACCAGCAGCTGAAACCATTGGTATATAAGGGTTTTTAAACAAATATCATCCTCTGCTGGCCTGCTGGTCTTAGAAATGCATATTTCTCACTGCGCATATTTGTTCTATATGCATGCACATAGGAAAAGTTGAATCAAAGGCCAGCAGGCCAGCAAGGCCAGCAGCAACCTCGCAAACCTTTATGGGGCAAGGCTTTCGGCCTGCTGGTCTTCCTGCTGGTCTTCTGCTGGTCTTCGTTTTGCGAGCTAGAAGACCAGCAGAGAAAGACAACAAAAAAGCCCCCATTTAGGGGGCCTTTTATTACCAACACGAAAACGGCTAAAGCCTGTAAGGCCCTTTAATGCCAATGGATTTGGGTGTATTAACATCCAAAAACCGCTCTTCATCAGCGGCTCTTTGAACCGCCCTTTCCGCCTCAATCGCGGCGATGAGGGAGTTCAACTCAAACTGAGCGACTTCAGCGTAGGGTTGTCTATGTGCATCGCTCTTCCAGGGGAGAGACAAGGCGGTAAGCAATGAAACTTCAATCACATCTTCAAGATCAATTTCCTGCAATTGCTCTTCAGGCAGAACCCAAAGATGACCTGCTATCCGCCCATCAAGAATTAACCAGGGGTGGATTTCCGAAACACCTTCAAGACCATTGAAAGAAAGGACGCCAAGCCTTCTTGCCTTTTCCCTAGCCTTTGCAAGAGCATCCTCAGCCATTTTCAATTCAATCGTTGCCTGGATGCGATCAACATCACGCAAGACGGATTCAACCTCGCTCCTTTTCCCTCTCGTTATCGAGGATCCTTCTCGCGATTTTAAGAAGCGATCAAGGGACTGCAGGGTAAAGCCCATGTGCTGATTTACAGCCGTGGTGCCAGGACGCGAAGGATTTTTGACCGGCTCAGGCCCTTCCCCTGCCCTCACCCATGCCCTTAGGGTGGTGTAATGGACACCCAAATAAAAGGCTGCAGCTTTGGTGCTGACCTTTGCTCTAACCCCGCTTTTAGCTTCCTCTATTTCCTCTTGCCACTGCGCCTTGTCAGGCGGCGGCGACACGGATACGGGATCACGCGACAGTGGGAATACATTACTCATCCACTCCACCCTTTTCCTTTTCAGGCAGCAAAGGCCAGTCAACTGGCTTCAACTGATTGTAGAAGGTAGGTGCGCTGGAAGCCATTAGCTGCTCAACACGAGACAGAGCCTCTTGCAGCTCATACCACTCCGGCTCTTGGTATCGAATAGTAGAAGCCGATCCGGCGTCAGGGTCCGTTGGATCTTTTGGAGCAAGGTGATTAAAGAGCCTGCTTACGATGCGATCAGGGATCTGAAGCTTACCTGCGTAGCGGCCTAGCGTCCTGCGTAAGTCGTGGGGCGTTGGGCCGAATTCAACAGACAGCTTCTCGCCCAGCCCTTTCATAATGGCCTTGCTGTCCTTGTAATGCCCTTCTGCGGCCCGCGCACTGCGTGCTGGGTATACCCACCGGGCGCGGGGGTCATCCGCCTCCAAGCGCCTCTCAAAGCGGTGACGCATAAGGGCTGTGGAGAACGGGCCCAGCGGCATGTTGTGATCGCGCCTGTTTTTTGTCTGAGCAAAGAATACTTGCGCCCCCTCCTTCCCTGTCATCGGATTTACTGACGTGCGCCCTTCTTTGCGGGCTTTGGGATCCATAGCATCAAGCCACACCCATGAGGTCGTTTCACGCTCGCTTTCTGGCACGCGGTCGAACCATGCCAATTCTGCGGTTTCATTTCTGCGAGCGCCCAAGAAGAGGGTTGAAAGCAGGTAATAGACTCCGCTCTCGTTCTGGCCTCGCTGAGCCAAGCGCCTGCTCCAGAGGTATTCAATGGCTGCGCCAAGCGTTCCATCCGCCTCACCCAGCGGATTGCGAACCCTGGCTTTAACGTAGTAGCTGTGAAGAGCCCTGGCATCCCGCATCCGCCCCTCTTCCCAAAGGACCTGAAAATCATTTCCAAAAATTATTGGATTGCGCCCTGCTTTTTTAGCCTGCCGCTTTTCCTTATCGATCACGTAGCGAACAGCGCGCGATGCTGCAGCAAAGGTTTGTTCTGCGGCACTTACGCCTGCCGCCTTAATTCGAACCCGCATGGCTTCGCTAGTGACCCCTAGCTTATCCAACTCTTCTTTGGTCAAATTCACCCGCCCCACCTTCTCCATATGGGCTTTTATTTCAGGCGTAAGCCGATTTGAGTGAAGCGCGGCAGAGAGCCAAGTTGCATTGAATGCCTTTAAAACATCTTCTTCTGTGATGTGCCTTATTTGCTTGCTGCCAAAATTGACCTCATCACGATCCAGGCGCGCGATTGTATTATTGAGCATCTTGATAGTGCCCTCCGCCGCAGGGGGCGTGCGACGAATAAGCATGTCGCGATAGAGGGTTATAGCCCCATTGACCGTCAATTGCCTCATTTCTTCAATGGTGGTCTCTGCGCGCTCATTGACCTTGGGGTGGGCACCCGTTTCCTTGGACTCCTGGAATTTATGGCGGGCCAGCCTATGGGCTTCTTCAAGGGACAGATCCCGAGTGTCCCCCACGGTGAAGCGCATCACCTTGCCGTTGATCTTGCGCTGGACCTCGTAGCTGGCCTTTGTCTTGCCCACATAGACGCCAAAGCCCGTGGGAGCCTCCTTGCTCGCGTCGAGGAACCTCCAGGCCTTCCCCTCAGGGTTAGGCTCAAGGACAGCGTAGCCGCCTCTGGCGGAGACTACTGGACTGCCGCTCTTGTCTAGCGCTGGACGCATAGTGCTGCGAAGCTGTCGCAGCTGCTCTTCATTGAACTTCAAGCGAAGTGCCATCTAGTGTTCCTCCTGGATCTGGCTGCCGCTGGAGCCCCGCACGGCCCCGGTAGCCAAATTCTGCCACCTTTTTGTGCCCTGCAGTGATTTGGCTACCCCTTGGCTACCTTTTACCCTTCCAAAGCCATCTACAGCCTTCCACTTACTCGCACATCCGCCCTTGTCGAACCGCTATAAATGACTGATATTGCTACAAAACCCAAGAAATCGAAGGCATCCGAAGACCATACACCTTTGATGAAGCAGTTCTTCGCGGCCAAGTCCGATTACCCGGACCTGCTGCTGTTCTTCCGCATGGGTGACTTCTACGAACTGTTCTATGACGACGCCCGCAAGGCGGCGCGCCTGCTCGACATCACCCTGACCCAGCGCGGCAGCTCCGGCGGCGCACCGATCCCGATGGCCGGCGTGCCTGTACATGCCTATGAAGGCTACCTGGCACGGCTGGTGGCGCTGGGCGAGTCGGTGGCGATCTGCGAGCAGATCGGTGACCCGGCGCTGGCCAAGGGCCTGGTCGAGCGCAAGGTGGTGCGCATCGTCACCCCCGGCACGGTCACCGACGAGGCGCTGCTGGATGAACGCCGCGACACCCTGCTGATGGCCCTGTCGCGCAGCAAGCAGGGCTACGGCCTGGCCTGGGCCGACCTGGCCGGCGGCCGCTTCCTGGTCAACGAGGTGGAAACCGACGACGCGCTGGAAGCCGAACTGGCGCGGCTGGAGCCGGCCGAGCTGCTGGTGCCCGACGAGGAGAACTGGCCGGAGTTCCTGCGCCAGCGCACCGGCGTGCGTCGCCGCGCGCCGTGGCTGTTCGATGCCGACAGCGGCCGCCGCCAGCTGCTGAATTTCTTCAAGCTGCATGACCTGAGCGGCTTCGGCATCGACGACAAGCCGCGCGCCACCGCTGCGGCCGGTGCCCTGCTTGGCTATGTCGAGGAAACCCAGAAGCAGCGCCTGCCGCACCTGACCTCGATCGCGATGGAAACCGCCGGCGAGGCGATCGCGATGAACGCCGCTACCCGCCGCCATCTGGAACTGGATACGCGTGTTGATGGCGACACCCGCAATACGCTGCTGGGTGTGCTCGACAGCACGGTGACGCCGATGGGCGGGCGCCTGCTGCGGCGCTGGCTGCACCGCCCGCTGCGCCTGCGCGAGGTGCTGGTACAGCGCCACCATGCGGTGGAAACCCTGATCGATCGCGGCAGCGATGCGGACATCCGCGAGCAGTTCCGCCGCCTCGGTGACCTGGAACGCATCCTCACCCGTGTCGCGCTGCGTTCGGCGCGGCCGCGCGATTTCTCCACCCTGCGCGACGGCCTGGGCCTGCTGCCGGCGGTGCGCGAGGTGCTGGCACCACTGGATTCGCCGCGCCTGCAGACGCTGCATGCGGCGCTGGGCGAACACGACGAGTGCGCGCAGCTGCTGGCCAGCGCCATCGCCGAAATGCCGCCGCTGAAACTGAGCGACGGCGGCGTGCTGGCCGATGGCTTCGACGAAGAGCTGGACGAACTGCGCCGCCTGTCCACCCACGCCGACCAGTTCCTGGTCGACCTGGAACAGCGCGAGCGCGAAAGCAGCGGCATTCCCACCCTGAAGGTGGGCTACAACCGCGTGCACGGCTACTACATCGAGATCAGCAAGGGCCAGTCCGACCGCGCGCCGGTGCACTACACCCGCCGCCAGACGCTGACCAATGCCGAGCGCTACATCACCGAAGAACTGAAGGCGTTCGAAGACAAGGTGCTGTCCGCGCGTGACCGCTCGCTGTCGCGCGAGAGGTACCTGTACGAGCAGCTGCTGGACACCCTCGGCGGCCAACTGGAACCGCTGAAGCAATGCGCCGCCGCGCTGAGCGAACTGGATGTGCTGGCGGCCTTCGCCGAACGCGCGCAGGCGCTGGACTGGGCGCGCCCGGAGCTGCAGGCCGAGCCGTGCCTGAAGATCGAGCGTGGCCGCCACCCGGTGGTCGAGGCGGTGCGCGAGCAGCCGTTCGAACCCAATGATCTGGATCTGCATCCGGACCGTCGCATGCTGGTCATCACCGGCCCGAACATGGGCGGTAAATCGACCTACATGCGGCAGAACGCGCTGATCGTACTGCTGGCCCACATCGGCAGCTTCGTGCCGGCCAGCCGTGCGCTGATCGGCCCGATCGACCGCATCCTGACCCGCATCGGCGCCGGTGACGACCTTGCCCGCGGGCAGTCGACCTTCATGGTCGAGATGGCCGAAACCAGCTACATCCTGCATCACGCCACCGCCCATTCGCTGGTGCTGATGGATGAGATCGGCCGTGGCACGTCCACCTACGATGGCCTGGCGCTGGCCGACGCGGTGGCCCGTCACCTGGCCTACCAGAACCGCTGCTACACGCTGTTCGCCACCCACTACTTCGAGCTGACCGCGCTGGCCGACGAGCAGCACGAGGGTGGCCGCAGCGGCATCGCCAACGTGCACCTGGATGCCGTCGAGCACGGTGAGGCGCTGGTGTTCATGCACGCGGTAAAGGATGGCCCGGCGAACCGCAGCTTCGGCCTGCAGGTGGCGGCACTGGCCGGCCTGCCGCGCGCCACCGTGGCACAGGCACGGCGTCGCCTGGCCGAGCTGGAACAGCGCGGTGGTGAAAGCCATGCCGCCGAGTTGGCGCCGCAGGCGTTGGATGCACCGCAGCAGTTCGGCCTGTTCGCGGCACCGTCGAGCAAGGCGCAGGACGCGCTGGCGGCGATCGACCCGGACGAACTGACGCCGAAGCAGGCGCTGGAAGCCCTGTACCGGTTGAAGGCACTGCTGTAGCCGCAGCGCACGCCCATGGCCTCCCGCTCGCCTTGCGGGAGGCCTGTTGAAAGACTGTGCAAATCCGATTCTTCGTTTCAATTGACAGAACCTATCAATCTGAACGGATCATTCGATTATTCATTTCATCTGGCCATAGCTAAAGTCGAGTGAAGATGTTTCTCCCACGTCTTCACCGCCACCAGGAGCCAGCCGATGAGCCAGTCCGACAACAACAACGCCAAGTGCCCGTATCACACCGCCCCGTCGCCGGAGCAGGGCGCCCAGCAGCAGCGCGAGCTGAGCACCACGCCCAAGCAGAAGCACGGCGATGATCCGGTCACGCCGATGACCACGGCCTTCGGCGCACCGGTGGTGGACAACCAGAACAGCAAGACCGCCGGCCCGCGTGGCCCGCTGCTGATGGAAGACGTCTGGCTGCTGGAAAAGCTGGCCAACCTCAACCGCGAGATCATTCCCGAGCGCCGCATGCACGCGAAGGGCTCGGGCGCGTTCGGCACCTTCACCGTCACCCACGACATCAGCAAGTACACCCGCGCCAAGCTGTTCGAAAAGGTCGGCAAGCAGACCGAGATGTTCGCCCGCTTTACCACGGTGGCCGGCGAGCGTGGCGCCGCCGACGCCGAGCGTGACATCCGCGGCTTCGCGCTGAAGTTCTACACCGAAGAAGGCAACTGGGACCTGGTCGGCAACAACACCCCGGTGTTCTTCCTGCGCGACCCGCGCAAGTTCGCCGACCTCAACAAGGCCGTGAAGCGCGACCCGCATACCAACCTGCGCAGCGCGCGCAACAACTGGGACTTCTGGACGCTGCTGCCCGAAGCCCTGCTGCAGGTGACCGTGGTGATGAGCGACCGCGGCATTCCGCGCAGCTTCCGCCACATGCACGGCTTCGGCTCGCATACCTACAGCTTCACCAATGCCGACAGCGAACGCTTCTGGGTGAAGTTCCACTTCGTCAGCCAGCAGGGCATCGAATCGCTGACCGACGCGCAGGCGCAGATCCTGGTCGGCCATGACCGCGAAAGCCACGGCCGCGACCTGTTCGCCGCGATCGAGAAGGGCGACTTCCCGAAGTGGAAGCTGTTCATCCAGGTCATGCCGGAGCTGGACGCGGAAACCTACCGCGTGCATCCGTTCGACCTGACCAAGGTGTGGCCGAAGAGCGACTACCCGCTGATCGAAGTGGGCCAGTTCGAACTGAACCGCAACCCGGTCAACTGGTACCAGGACGTGGAGCAGTCGGCGTTCGCGCCGAGCAACCTGGTGCCGGGCATCGGCCCGTCGCCGGACAAGATGCTGCAGGCGCGCCTGTTCGCCTATTCCGATGCGCAGCGCTACCGCCTGGGCGTGAACCATCACCAGATTCCGGTGAACGCCGCGCGCTGCCCGGTGCACAGCAACCACCGCGATGGTGCGATGCGCGTAGACGGCAACTACGGCGGCCTGCCGCACTACGAGCCGAACAGCTACGGCCAGTGGCAGGAGCAGCCGCAGTACCGCGAGCCGCCGATGAAGATCCGGGGCGACGCCGACTTCTGGAATTTCCGTGAGGACGACGCCGACTACTTCAGCCAGCCCGGTGCGCTGTTCCGCAGCTACAACCAGGCACAGAAGGACCGCCTGTTCGCCAACACCGCCCGTGCCCTGGGCGATGCGCCGGACTTCATCAAGCAGCGCCACATCGACAACTGCAGCAAGGCCGACCCGGCCTACGGTGCCGGTGTTGCCGCGGCGCTGAAGGCGCTGGCCAGCCAGCCGTCGGATCCGTTCAAGCCGGCGCAGCCGGAAGCGGACTTCCCCACCGCCACCCCGGGCGCCGAAGACATCGAGCTCTGATCGCCCTGCCCCGTGTACGGCACGCCGCCTCCCCGTGAGGCGGCGTCGCCGTTTTAACGGTCCGCGTCGTACCTTCTGCACGCCCAACCCCAATCAAGGATTCCGCAGATGAGCCTGACCGATGAACTTCTCGCCAAATTGCAGGGCGCCCCGCTGCAGCAGGTGTCGCAGCAGCTCGGCATCAGCAATACCCAGGCTTCCGGCGCGATCAGTGCCGCGCTGCCGGTACTGATGGGCGCGCTGGGCAACAACGCCTCGCAGCCACAGGGCGCGCAGGCACTGCTCGGCGCCTTGCAGAACAACCACAGCGGCCTGGACCTGGGCGGCGTGCTCGGTTCGGTGCTGGGCGGCGGTGGCGCCAGCGGTGGCGCTGCCAGCGATGGCGCCGGCATCCTCGGCCACATCTTCGGCGGCAGCCAGCAGAAGGTGGAAACCGGCCTGGCCCAGGCCACCCAACTCGACAGCGGCCGCACCAGCCAGCTGCTGCAGATCCTCGCGCCGATCGTGATGGCCTTCCTCGCCCAGCGCCTGGGTGGCGGCCAGGCCGATGCCAGCTCGCTCAGCCAGGCCCTCGGCCAGGAAAAGCAGCAGGTGCAGCAGCAGGGCGGTCTTGCCGGTGGCCTGCTCGGCAGCCTGCTGGACCAGGATGGTGATGGTCAGCTGGGCGTGGGCGATCTGCTCAAGCTGGGCGGCAATCTGCTCGGCGGCAAGCGCTGAGGGAAAGCCTGGCCGGACATGGGCCGGCGCTACCGGCATCGCCATGGGTAGCGCCGGGCCAGGCCCGGCGGCTTACCGGTTGCCCGCCTTCAAACGCTGCAGGATCGGTGCGAACAAGGGCGCCTGCATCGAACGCGGCGGCTCGACATGGCCGCCCTTTTCCTGCGCCTGCCAGTACGACCACGGCAGCGGCTTGTCGCCCAGTTCGTAGTCCATGCCGTCCCAGCCATCCTCGCGGAAGGCGTAGAAGGCCCAGTGCACCTTGTCCTGCTCCAGCACCTGCAGCACATCCTGCAGGTAGCGGCTGCAATCCGGCCACCGCCGCATGCAGCCGAATTCGGCCACCACCATGCGGTTGGCACCGACGCCATGCGAGGCGGCCCACGTCATCGGCTGCTGCAGGTAACGGCGTACACGCGCCGCATCCCAATGCTCGCTGCCTGCACCGAACGGCACCTGCGCCGGATAGCGCCAGGGTTTGGCACGCGTCTGGTTCGGTGCACTGGTTGCTGCATACGGCTCGTACATGTGCACGCTGTACAGCAGCTTCGAATCCGCCAGCGGTGCCGGCCAGTAGTTGAAACCGTCGGCGGCGGCATACCAGCCCGCATCCAGCATCAGCGGCATCGCGGTGTCGACCTCGCGGATGCTGGCGATCAGTTCCGAGTAGAAGCGGCGCAGATCGCGTGGGCCGTCCTGCACACCGGCATACCACCGCTGCATCGCCTCAGTGGACGCATGCTCGGCCAGGCCTGCACCGTACTCGGGCACCGGCTCATTGATGAGGTTGTAGGCGGCCAAGGCAGGATGACCCTTCAGCGCCGTGGCCAGGTCATGCCAGAAGCGACGGGCCGGCACATGGTTGTCAAACGACTGCCACAGGCGCTGGTCGACCACATCGCCGTTGTGCTGCTTCCAGCGCAGCAACGGCAGCGACAGCGGCGTCAGCACCACTTTCAGTCCGGCCGCATCGGCGTCATCCAGCACCCGCCGCAGCGTGGCCAGGTCGGCCGGAACCAGTCCGCGATAGTCATCGGCGTTGCCGATGAGGAAGTCACGACCGCCCTGCCCCTTCCACTTGTCCGGCACCAGCCGCACCCAGGTCGCACCGGTCGCACGCAGCGCCTCGAAGTATTTCCGGTCCGGAGGCGACATGTTCATGCTGTTGCCACCGCGTTGCGGAACGTCCCAGAAGGTGATGTCGGCAGCGTGCAGTGGCCCCGCAGCAAGCAGGGACAGGCATAACAGCAGACGACGCATGGGCAGGCCTTCGATAGGTGAAAGACCAGCCTGCCCAGCGCAATCCGAACGTACCGTGACCGGCGCCTTGTTTCGCACCGCGATAGGAACAATCCGTTGGAATCAGGATTTCGCTAGAGCGCGTCGATGTCACCCAACGCCCGGATCAAACGCCGCGCGCGCTTGTCCGGCTTGTGTTCCGGCGGCTGGAAACCATCGCGTGCCGCAATGCGCAGTGCACGCTGTTCGGCACGGCGCGCCTTCGAAGCCTCGCTCTCGGCATACAGCTGCTGTGCCGTTGGCGCCGGCCCGCGCTGGTCGCTCAGGCCCAGCACCTGGATCTCGAAATGCTCCTCGCCACGATCCACCTGCAGCTGCTCACCCACGCGCACCGCGCGCGAGGACTTCGGGCGCTGCCCGGCCACGCTGACCTTGCCGGTCTCGATGGCCTGCTTGGCCAGGCTGCGGGTCTTGAAGAAACGGGCCGCCCACAACCAGATGTCCAGGCGGACACTGGGCGACAACGGGGAAAGCTCAGGCATCGGTGCGGACTACTCCGGTGGCTTGTTCAGGGGGCGCGGGTTATCGGGGTCGGTGCGGCAACCGCTGCCCCCGATCAGGGTGGGAACGCCGGCGGAAAGATCCTGGCGCTGGCTGCCGACCAGGCACTCGGGGCGGTCGGTTGGCCGCACCTGGGTATCGCCCAGCCGGTCACCTGTCGAACATGCGGCCAGTGCGGCGCCGATCAAGGCCAACGCCATGCTCCATTTCACCTGCAGTCGTTGATGCATTGCCACATCCTGCAAACCGGCTTGGTACTAGTGTGCGCCTCCCGGGATTCGATCACCACTCCATGGCCAAAGCGCCGCTTGACCTGACCTCCGGCCCGATCGGCCGCAATCTTCTGCTGTTTTCACTGCCGATCCTGGCAGGCAACATCGCGCAGTCGCTGAACGGTTCGGTGAATGCGGTCTGGGTCGGGCGCTTCCTCGGCGAGGCGGCACTGACCGCCACCGCGAACGCCAACAACATCATGTTCTTCCTGATCGGCTCGGTGTTCGGCTTCGGCATGGCCTCGACCATCCTGATCGGCCAGGCAATCGGCGCGCGCGACATCGCGCAGGCGCGGCGCGTGGTTGGCACCAGCGCTACCTTCTTCATTGGCCTGTCGGTGATCATCGCCATCGCCGGCTGGTTCATGGCCCATCCGCTGCTGGCGGCGATGGGTACACCGGCCGCTTCGCTGCCGCTGGCCGAGGCCTACCTGCAGATCATCTTCCTGGCGATGCCGACGCTGTACGCGTTCGCCTTCCTCACCGCCGCGCTGCGCGGTGCCGGTGATTCACGCACGCCGTTCCGTTTCCTGATGGTGTCGGTGGCGCTGGACATCGTGCTGAACCCGGTGCTGATCTTCGGCATGGGGCCGTTCCCGGCGCTGGGCATTGCCGGTTCGGCCTGGGCCACGCTGGTCGCGCAGACGCTGTCGCTGGCCGGCCTGCTGCTGTACATGCGGCACAAGCGCCACACCCTGTGGCTGGGCCGCGCCGACATGCGCCTGTTCAAGCTCGACCTGACCATCCTCAAGGCGCTGGTGCTCAAGGGCGTGCCGATGGGCCTGCAGATGGTGCTGATCTCGCTGTCGGTGATCCTGCTGATGACCATGGTCAACCAGTACGGCACCGACACCGGCGCCGGTTACGGCGCTGCCCTGCAGCTGTGGAACTACCTGCAGATGCCGGCGATGGCGATCGGTGCGGCGTGTTCTTCGATGGCGGCACAGAACGTCGGTGCGCAGCGCTGGGATCGCGTGCGCGGCACCGCGCGCCAGGGCGTGCTGTTCAACTTCCTGTTGACCGGCGCGCTGATCCTGCCGCTGGTGGTGTTCGATCGCCAGCTGCTGGCACTGTTCCTGCCACCGGCCAGCCAGGCGCTGGACATCGCCCGCCATCTCAACCACGTGGTGATCGGCTCGTTCCTGTTCTTCGGCGTCAGCTTCGTGATCTCCGGCGTGGTGCGCTCCACCGGCGCGGTGATTCCGCCGCTGCTGATCCTGGCCGGTTCGCTGTGGGGCGTACGCGTGCCGTTCGCCGAACTGCTGCAGCCGTACTGGGGCGCCGATGCGATCTGGTGGAGCTTCCCGGTCAGCTCGCTGGTGTCGATGCTGCTGTCGCTGGCCTATTACCGCTGGGGCGGCTGGCGCAAGGCGAAGATGATGGGCAAGCCCTCGCACGCCGAAGAACTGGCCACGCCGTCGGAGATTCCGGCCTGCCCGCCGTCGCCGGTGGCCGACCCGGATGCCGCGCCACTGCGGTAGTGCCGGCCGCTGGCCGGCAACCTCAAGCCCCTCCGGAAGCATCGCGCAACAGCCGGCCAGCGGCCGGCTCTACCGTTTCTTCTTTTTGGCAGCGTTGAACGTGGCCGCCGCGCGCAGCAGTGCCTTCAACGCCGCGGCATCCGGCATCGCGCCTTCATGGATGTCGATCGCACGTCGCGTGTTGCCGTCCAGGCTGGCGTTGAACAGGCCCTTCGGATCGGCCAACGCCGCACCGTTGGCAAAGGTCAGCTTCACCGCCTGTTTGTAGGTTTCGCCGGTGCACAGGATGCCGTTGTGCTCCCACACCGGCGTGCCGCGCCACTTCCAGGTTTCCTGCACGTCCGGCAGCGCCTCATGGATCAAGGCACGCACGCGTGCCAGCGCCTCGCCACGCCAGTCGCCCAGCTCGGCGATGCGTGCATCGATCAGTTCAGCGGCCGGGGTTCCGGCATCGGCAGGGTTCGGTGCATGCGTGGCCATCAGCGGTTCTCGTCGGCAGGGAGATCGGAACGATGCACTTACATGCGCTCGCCGGGCAATGCCGCGGCCTGGCGCACCCAGTCGAGGAACTGCGCCTCATCCAACGCACCCTCCTGCTGGATGTGCAGGTAGCGCGTATCGGCACTCCTGGACGGCTCGGGCGGCACCGGCTTCAGCGCAGCGCCACGGAAGAACGCCACCTTGATGTAGCGGGTGAAGCAGTGGAAGCTGAGAAACCAGCCTTCGCCCGGCGCAACCGCATACATCGGCGAATTCCACTTCACTGCCTTGTGCACACCGGGTACAGCTTGTTCGATCAGCGCGTCCAGCTGTGCTCCGATCGGCCGCTTCCAGTCCGGCATCGCCGCGATATAGGCCTGCACCGGCGCATCGCCTTCGCCCTTGGCGATCTGCGGGTTGCCGCCTGACAACAGCGCGGGCGCGGTGGAAGGTGCGGTTCGCTTGGCAGGCATCGCACAGCACGTCCATCGGGATGAAACCGCAGCCTAGCGCGGCCTGTCCCCAACGGTCACGGCGCAGTGCGCCATCGGCTCAGTCCGCTTGCCGCGCCCGGAACTGCTGCCAGTCCGGCAGCTTGCGGTGGCGGCGCAGCGAACGCATCAGCGCCGCCATCACAATGCCGAACAGCGCACCGGCCACCAGGCCGGCCGCCAGCAGCAGGGCCAGCGGGCGCTCACTGCCCTGCCACAGCATCAGCCACATCAGCGCGGTCCAGAACAGCCCGAACAGCAGGCCCTGCACCAGCGCATTGGTGCCGAAGCCGGCCAGGATCGGCGGTGGCAGTGCGATGCCCATGCGCCACAGAAGGCGATGCAGCAGCGGTGCCGACTGCACGCGCGCCAGCCCCTTGCCGTCGAGGAAGCGCAGCGCCGACTGGATCACGGCGGGATAGCGCGGATTGATGTCGTTCATCCCCTGATCGTGGCCGAAGCGATGCCGGAAACGCAAACGGCCACCCGAAGGTGGCCGTCGCGGCAACAACCGAAGTTGTTTATCAGGCCTTTTCGGCCAGACGGGCAGCCTTGGCGGCAGCAGCGGCAGCCAGGTCTTCCTTGATGCGGGCAGCCTTGCCTTCCAGGCCACGCAGGTAGTACAGCTTGCCGGCGCGGACCTTACCACGACGCTTCACTTCGACCGAGTCGATGATCGCGCTGTGGGTCTGGAAAACGCGCTCGACGCCGTAGCCGTGCGAGATCTTGCGGACGGTGAACGAGGAGTTCAGGCCGGCGTTCTTGGTGGCGATGACAACGCCTTCGTAGGCCTGCACGCGCTCGCGGCTGCCTTCCTTCACCTTCACGTTGACGACAACGGTGTCGCCCTGGCTGAACTTCGGCAGTTCACGGGTGATCTGGGCGGATTCGAATTCCGCGACGATGGACTTGTTCAGCTTGCTCATGGGTTACACCGATTCTTGTTCGGGTGGGCGTGTCGTATCGACAACGTAGGCTCATGCAGTCACCGGACTGTGCTGCACGTTTGTTTTGGGTACTGCGCACGCCGGCCGGGGCCGACGGGAATTGGCCATGATAGCCGATAACGCCAGCCCTGCGCTAGGGGCTGGCCTTGTGTTTCTGGGCCTGACGGGCCTGCTCCAGCAGCTTGCGGTCGGCCTTGCCCAGCGCCTGTTCATCCAGCAGGTCCGGGCGCCGCTGGGCGGTACGGACCAGCGACTGCTGGCGGCGCCAGGCCGCGATGGCCGCGTGGTTGCCCGAACGCAGCACGTCCGGCACGTCACCCAGCGGGTGCTGGGCCGGCTGGCTGTAATGCGGGCAGTCGAGCAGGCCGAGGTCGCCCTCGAAGCTGTCCTGCGCCGCCGATTCCGCGTCGTTCAGGGCACCGTCCTGCAGGCGGGCCACGGCGTCGATGATCACCGCCGCGCCCAGCTCGCCACCGGACAGCACGTAGTCGCCGAGGGAAATCTCCTCGTCGACATTGGCCTCCAGGAAACGCTCGTCGATGCCCTCGTAGCGGCCACAGAGCAGGACCATGCGCGGCAGTGCCGCCAGTTCCCGCACCTTGGCCTGGGTCAACGGCGCTCCCTGCGGGCTGAGATGGATCACCCGCGCCGGGGTCGGATCGGCATCACGGATCGCCTGCAGGCAGGCCTGCAGCGGCTCGATCAGCATCACCATGCCGGGGCCACCGCCGAACGGACGGTCGTCCACCCGGCGGTAGTTGCCTTCGGCGTAATCACGGGGATTCCAGCCATGCAGGCTGAACAGGCCCTTCTCCTGCGCGCGCCCGACCACGCCCAGTCCAGCGGACTGGGCGAGGAACTCGGGGAACAGGGTGATGACGTCGAAACGCATGCTCACACTCAGAACTCGGGATCCCAGTCGACCACGACCAGGTTGGCCTCGAAGTCGACCGACTTGACGAAGTCCGGCTGCACGAACGGAATCATCCGTTCGCGGTCACCACGGACCACCACCACGTCGTTGGCGCCGGTGCTGAACAGGTGCGAGACCTGGCCCAGGGCAACGCCCTCGGTGGTCTTCACGTCCAGGCCTTCCAGGTCCACCCAGTAATACTCATCGGGCTTCGGCGGCGGCAACGCACTGCGGGCCACGTAGATCTCGGTGCCGTGCATCGCTTCAACAGTATCGCGGTCCTCGACGCCGGGGAAACGGGCGACCAGGTGCTTGCCGCTGTCGCGGCCGCGTACACCTTCAATCGTGGTTTCCACGCCGGACGGGCTGCGCACGATCCACGGCTGGTAACGGAAAATGGCGGAACGTGGCTCGGTCCAGGACTCGAGCTTGATCTCGCCGCGCACACCAAAAGCGCCGACAACCCTGCCCAGCAGGATGCGGCGCTCGATATCTTTCATCTGCTTCAACCAAGAGGGCCACGCCGAAGCGTGGCCCGTCAGGATCAGGCCGCAGCGGCCTGGGACTTGGTCGCTTCCTTGATCAGGTTGCGGACCTTGTCGGTCGGCTGGGCGCCGTTCTTGACCCAATGGTCAACGCGGGCCAGGTCCAGCTCGATGCGCTTCTCGGCGCCCTGGGCGACCGGGTTGTAGAAGCCAACGCGCTCGATGTTGCGGCCGTCGCGCGCGCTGCGCACGTCGGTGACGATGATGTGGTAGAACGGACGCTTCTTGGCGCCGCCGCGGGTCAGTCGAATCTTGACCATGGTGTTTTTCCTATTGCCCAGTCGCCAGGATGGCGAGGTAAGCGGGCGATTATAGCGGCAGAGCCCGGCCGAGCCAACCCCGGGGTGAATCCGCCTCCACGGCAGCGCCGGGCCATGCCCGGCGGGGGTTTTCACCCCAATCTGTCCCAAGCCACCGCCGCCAGCACTGCCCTGCCCTGTTCAGCCAGTGCCTGCGAACCCGGCAGGTCATGCCCGTCGATGGCGTCCAGCGCCCATAGGCCGCTGGCGTTGCAGGCAAAAGCGGCCTTCACGCTATCCAGTTCAGCCAGTGCCAACGGCCGCGTCAGCTGTGCCCCCGGCCAATGCTGCTTCAACAACGTCTCGGCAGTACCGCGCAGGGCCGGCGCCTGTGGCCAAAGCAGGCGCTCACCATCGTGCACGGCCAGGTTCCAGGTGCTGCCTTCACTCATCACGCCATCGGCGGTCACGAACAGCACATCGTCGAACCCTTCCGCCATCGCCGCACGGCGCTCGGCAAACAGGCCGAAGGTGCCGACGTGCTTGATCTGCGGCAGCTCGCGCTGCCACATCACGCTGCGCACCCGCTTCGGTGCGGTCAGCGCCACCGGCGCGGACACCGCCACCAGCACGTCCACCGGTACGGCCGCCAGCGGATTGCGGAAATCGAAGCGGCGCGAGTACACCGTCACCCGCAGCGAGGCATCGGCCAGGCCAGCCTGCTGCAGCGCCTGCGCCATCCAGCCCTGCACCTGCGCCGCATCCAGTTCGCTGCCGAACAGTTCGCGCGTGGCCTGCGACAGCCGCGCCAGATGCAGGTCCAGTCCCTGCACGGCGTGACCGCGCACCTGCAGCGAGGTGAAGTGGCCATAGTTGACCAGCGCAGGCAGCAGATCCTCCACCTGCACCGGTTGGCCGTTGCAGGTCACGGTCATCGCAGCAGCGCCTGCGCCTGTTCCCACATGCCGCGCAATACGTCGGCGGCCGGCTGTGCCGGGGCCATCCACGCCGACTGCCCGGCCCAGGCCTGCATCGCCGCCAGACGATTTTCCTGCACGGCCTGCCTGCGCATCGGCGCGGTCAGGCCGCGCTGCACCGGGTACGGGCGTGGCGCCGGTGCGCCTTCCGCAGCGGCGGCGCGCACATAGGGGGTCGCCAGGCCACGGCCCAGGCGGCCGCTGAAGGCGCGGGTCGGCCAGGTATCTTCGGGTTCGCTGGCCGCCAATCCATCGGCCCACGCTGAAGCGATCGCCGCTTCGGGCGTGCGCAGGAAGGCAGTGCCGATCTGCACGGCACTGGCCCCCAAGGTGAGTGCGGCAGCAATGCCACGGCCATCGGCGATGCCACCGGCGGCGATCACCGGAATCTGCAGGTGATCGGCCAGGCGCGGCAACAACGCAAACAGGCCGACCAACTGACGCTCGGCCATCGCCGGATCGAACGCGCCGCGATGGCCACCGGCTTCCACGCCCTGTGCCACCACCGCGTCGGCACCGGCGTCCTGTGCCGCACGCGCTTCGGACAAGGTGGTCGCACAGGCGATCCAGGCAATGCCGGCATCCTTCAACTGCTGTACGTGGCGCGGCAGCAGCACGCCCATGATGGTCGAGGCCACCGCCGGGCGCGCCGCCAGCAGTGCGGCGAACTGTTCTTCGAAGTCGGCGGGCGTGGCATCGGCGGCGCTGGCCGGCACGTCCGGACCCCACTGCGCGAGGAAGGCGCGGCTGGCGGCTTCAGCGGCGACATCACGGGTCGGTGCCGGGTCCGGCACCCACAGGTTCACCTGTGCGGGGCCCGTCGAGGCAGCGCGGAAGTCATCCATCCAGTGGCCGATATCGGCCGATGACGACAGCACTGCGCCCATCGCCCCCATGCTGCCGGCATTGGCCAGCGCAGCCGACAACGGCACCGGGCAGGCGCCGGCCATCGGGGCCAGCAGGATCGGAACGGATACGCCAAAGCGCCGGCAGAACGCCTCGACGCGGGAAGATACAGCGGAACTCTGCATGACGGCCCATCGTTTCGGACAGGCCCCCATGGTGCGCGCAGGACGGGGGTGGCGTCGAGCTTGCTCGACTCTACCTCGACCGGGGCACCGACAGAAAAGCAGTCGAGATCCTATGTTCGTGGTCAAGCCTGCTGGAAGCAGGCTTGACCCACCTTCAGCATCGCCGGATCGAAGTCCCGGCCGCTTTTGAAGACACCCCAGGCGATCCTGGCCAGCTTTCTGGCCAGGATGTTGAAGACGGCGGTGCTGGGGTGACCGCGTTTTGACAGCTCGTCGTAGAGCGGTTGCCCCCGACGACACCGCTTGAGCCCCATGGCGGCCATGTAGAGCATCTGGCGCAGCACTGGCGCGCCCTGTTTGGACAGCCGACGCCGTCCCGTTCTGCCGCCAGACTCGTTGGGCCGGGGATCCAGGCCGGTGCAGGCGATCCACGCGTTGGCGTTGGCCAACGGCCAGCGCGTCATGTAGTAGATCAGGTGAGCGGCGACGGCAGGGCCGATACCAGGGATGGTCAACAGGCGCTTGTAGAGCGTGCCATGCTCTCCATCGCGACCCAAGCGCTGCAGTTCGCTTTCCAGCTCGGACAGCGTCCCAGCCAGAGCGCAGAACAGATCTGACAGCTCCCCGGGGGCACTTTTGCTTACCCCGAAGGATTGCTCCAGGCGCGCGCGTGTCTTTACCAGCGTCTGCCGCTTGCGCAGCAAATCGTGCATCTGCTGCTGCTCGTCGGTACGCGGTACGTATTCACGCAGGCGATCGTTCTCCTTCTTCACGTACCGGGCGATCGCTTCGGCGTCCATGGCGTCCGTCTTGCCACGCGAGCCCGTCGCCCGGCCGTAGTGCTTGATCAGACGTGGATTGATCACATAGACAACGTGGCCTGCCTGGCCAGCCATCCGAGCCAACAACTCGTAGTACCGCCCCGTCGCCTCCATGCCAATCCGGCATCGCTGGGGCAAGGTGTTGAGCCACTGGGCTATGCCGGCCCGGGTGTTGGCGATCCTGTCGCCGGCCTTGCGGTCGGCCACTGCCGGTACGAACTCCTTGGAGTCCACGTCCACGCCAATATCGAGAGAATCAGACATTTGTACGGCTCCCAGCTATCCTTAAGGGGCTGGGGTGGTACCGCACCGACGTTAGCTTGCCTACATCGACGACCCCCTTTGGGGGCCGTACGATCCTTTATCGACGTTCGTGTGCGGGATGGGGATCGCTCGACTCGTCTGTCGGCTAGTATCCGCAGATGCATGCTCGACGGTCCCTCCACCCTGGCTCCTACATACCGCGTAGGAGCCGGGAGGAACATACAAGCATGGCTCGACTCTACAAAAAAAGCCGGTGTTCAACGCATCAACGGAACGGCATGCCGCGGCCGCCCATGGCGCCCATCATGCTGCGCAACATGCCCTTCATGCCGCCGCCGGCCATCTTGCTCATCATCTTTTCCATCTGCATGTACTGCTTCATCAGCTTGTTGACGTCGGCCGGGGTCACGCCCGAGCCCTTGGCGATGCGCGCGCGGCGCGAGCCGTTGAGCAGGTTCGGGTTGCGCCGTTCCTTCTTGGTCATCGAGCTGATGATGGCGATCATGCGCGGCACTTCCTTGCCCTGGCTGACCTGCTGCTTCAGATGGTCGGGGATGTTGCCCAAGCCCGGCAGCTTGTCCATCAGGCCGCCGATGCCGCCCATGTTCTGCATCTGCTCCAGCTGGTCGCGCATGTCGTTCAGGTCGAACTTCTTGCCCTTGGCGACCTTCTCGGCCAGCTTGGCGGCCTTGTCCTTGTCGACCTGCTGCTCGACCTGCTCGACCAGCGACAGCACGTCGCCCATGTCCAGGATGCGGCTGGCGATGCGGTCCGGGTGGAAGACGTCCAGGCCCTCCGGCTTCTCGCTGACACCGACGAACTTGATCGGCTTGCCGGTGATGTAGCGCACGCTCAGCGCGGCACCGCCACGGGCGTCACCGTCGGTCTTGGTCAGCACCACGCCGGTCAGCGGCAGCGCATCACCGAAGGCCTTGGCGGTGTTGGCCGCGTCCTGGCCGGTCATGGCGTCGACCACGAACAGGGTTTCGGCCGGATTCACCGCCGCGTGCAGGGCCTTGATCTCGGCCATCATTGCTTCGTCGATGGCCAGGCGGCCGGCGGTATCGACCAGCAGCACGTCGACGAACGACTTGCGTGCATCGTCGATGGCGGCGCGGACGATGGCTTCCGGCTTCTGGTCGGCGCTGGACGGGAAGAACAGCACGCCGACCTGCTCGGCCAGGGTCTTCAGCTGCTCGATCGCGGCCGGACGGTAGACGTCGGCCGAGACCACCATCACCTTCTTCTTGCGCTTTTCCTTCAGGTGCTTGGCCAGCTTGCCCACCGTGGTGGTCTTGCCGGCGCCCTGCAGGCCCGCCATCAGGATGATGGCCGGGGCCGGAACATTGAGGTTCAGGTCGCTGGCTTCGGCGCCCATCACCGCGGTCAGCTCGTCGCGCACGACCTTGATCAGGGCCTGGCCCGGGGTCAGCGACTTCAGCACTTCCTGGCCGACCGCGCGCACCTTGATGCGCTCGATCAGGGCCTGCACCACCGGCAGCGCAACGTCGGCTTCGAGCAGCGCGATGCGGACCTCACGGGTGGCCTCGCGGATGTTCTCCTCGGTCAGGCGGCCGCGGCCACGCAGGCGCTCGATGGTGCCGGAAAGGCGCTGGGTCAGTGACTCGAACATGCGGCGCAACCTGTCTGAAAGCGGGGGACAATAAGGCAGACAGTATAACGGGTCCGCTCCCCTCCCCGGACTGCGACCACAGGGCCGTCGCCACCACCGCAGGGGTATGCGAAACTGCAACGATGTTAATCGTTCTCATCGCCGCCCTGCTCTACCTGGCCGCCAGCGCCCTGCTGGTGCGTGCGCTTGGCCGCGATGAAAGCACCGGCTCCCCCGCCTGGCTGTGGCCCGCCCTGCCGGCGATGCTGCTGCACGGCGGCTACCACGTGATGGTGGCGATGCGCACCAACGGCGGGCCCGACATGCACTTCTTCGCCGCGCTGTCGCTGGTCGGCCTGGGCATGGCCTGGCTGACCTCGCTGGTCGGCGCGCGCGGGCGCATGTCGGCACTGGGCGTGGTGGTGTTCCCGCTGGCCGCGGTACTGCTGCTGGCCTACCACGGCTACGGCCACGAACCGAGCAAGGTGCTGGGCTGGCGCCTGGCCAGCCACGCCTGGCTGGCGCTGCTGGCCTACGCCACGCTGAGCATCGCCGCGCTGCTGGCGATCATGCTGTGGCTGCAGGAACGCGCCCTGCGCCGCCGCGAGTTCCGGCCGTGGCTGCGCGCCCTGCCGCCGCTGGCCGATCTGGAATCGCTGCTGTTCCGGGTGATCACCGTCGGCTTCGCGCTGCTGACCCTGACCCTGGTCACCGGCGTGCTGTTCGTCGACGACCTGCTGGCGCAGAAGCTGGTGCACAAGACCGTGCTGAGCGTGCTGTCGTGGATCGTGTTCGGCGTGCTGCTGATCGGCCGTCGCCGCTACGGCTGGCGCGGCATGAAGGCGGTGCACTGGACGCTGGCGGCGATGCTGTTGCTGCTGCTGGCCTTCTTCGGCAGCCAGTTCGCGATCGAACTGGTGTTCGGGCATTCGCGATAGCGGTGTGCCGGCCAACGGTCGGCACCCACCCGGGTAGTGCCGGCCGCTGCCCGGCAACAGGACCGCACTATGCGTGGATGCCGTAGACGGTCAAGGCACCGGCTGGGCCAGGATCTTCCGTACCGAGCGACCGCTGTTGGTGAGGATGTCATCCACCTGCCAGCAGCCCTGCCCCTGGCGCACCATCGGCAACCGGGTCACGTAGGCCTTCTTCCATACCGAATAGCGCATCTCGACCTGGCCGGACGTCGCCGAGACCTCTTTCCAGATGTAGCGCACCGGACTCTCGATGTCGCCATCCTGCGCATCCAGCCACGGATCGGAATCGATGGTGCAGATGCCTTCCTCGCGCGTCTGGCAGGCGCGCTCGCCACGCAGGGCCTTGCCGAAGGCCGGGCTGACCAGCGCCGGCGGCGGTTCCAGCAGATCGCCATTGCCGGTGGTTGCCTCGTAGAAGGCACGGGCGACAGCCACTGGTTCCTGGCAGGCCGGTGCGGCCTGCACGGCGGGGGCCAGCAGCAGCCCGGCGATCATGAACATCCCTGTCTTTCGCATGTACTTCTCCTTGATGTAGTGCCGGCCGCTGGCCGGCAACACAGGATATCCCGGCGCTGCCGGCCAGCGGCCGGCACTACCCGATACCAGGCTTACAAGCCGTAACGCTCGATCACGTCCAGGTGCGGCTGGCGATCCTGGTCGCAGGCTTCGGCCAGCCGCAGCCAGCAATGCGGATGCTGCCACTTCGCGGTTTCCTGCTGCAGGAAGCGGTGCAGCGCCAGCGGTGCATGGTCCTGCGGCTGGGCGACGGTGAACAGCAGGCCCGGCAGCGTGCCCTCCTCCTCGTCCGGATCGGTCACGGTGTAGTCCGGGCGGCTGTGCGACCACACCTGCCAGCCCTGCGCCTCGGCCGCTGCGACAAAGGCATTCCACGCGTCTTCGCCCGGGTGCGCGCCGTCGATCAGCCAGCTGCGGGCGAAGCCGCCGCGCTCCAGCACATGCACCTGCGCATAGGTGGGGATGAAATGCTCGCGCGCTTCCTCCTCCTCCGGCGCCGGGTGCACCAGCGCAGCATCGAACACCACCCAGTCGCCCACCTGCTGGGCGCGGTTGGCCGGTGCGTTCTCGACGATACGTGCGGTGACCGGGCCACTGCGGCGCGCGTAGTACTCCATCGGCTCGCCGTTCTCTTCGCTGCGGATGATCACCCAGCCCCACGGCTCCTCGACCACGCCGTCCTGGCTGGACAGCTCCATGCCGATCGCAGCCGCCGAGCGGCGCACCGCATCCCAGTCGCGTGCCGCGCTGGCCGCGCTCATGTGGTCCCAGTGTGCGGCGTTGGGTTCTTCCAGCAGCTCCACCAGCTGCGCATAGCAGGCCTGCGCCTCGCTGAAGCGACCGGTTTCCATGTACATCCGCGCCAGCGTACCGCGTGCGCCATGCGAGCCCGGCGAGGCCGCCAGCAGCGCCTGCGCGGCCTGCTCCAGTGCCGGCCAGTCGGACACGCGACGGGCGCGCTGCACCTCGCACCAGTGCGCGAACACCGGCACGCTGCCGCGATAGGCATCAGCCAGCTGGCGCAGGCCTTCGTCGTCGCCCTGCTCGGTCAGCCAGCGCATCAGCGTGTAGGCGGCCGGGCCATCATCCTGCGTGTGTGCGCGCACGAAGCGCCACAGCAATGCGCGCGCTTCCGTCTGCGCCCCACAGGCGCTCAGCGCGGAGGCAGCCATCTCGGCCAGCGCCTCGTCATCTGGCAGCTGCGCCTGTGCCTGCAGCAGCCACTGCGCCTCACGTTCGGGATCGCGCGACTGGTTCTGCTCTCCCTGCTCGTTCAGCCAAACCAGTAGTTCAGCGGCTGGCACCGGCAGCGGCGCCACATCCGGCAATGCATCGATGCGTGCCGCCAGGCCGGCCACCAGCGCAGCCGCCCCACGGTCCTGGCGCAGCTGTGCCAGATGGGTACGCGCCAGCTCCAGCTGGCGCAGCGCCACCCAGCGTGCGCCACGCTGCAGGGCCAGCTCCAGGCTCAGCGCAGCGACTTCGATCAGCAGGCGGTGCGAGCCAACCTCGGCAAAGTGTTCGATGATGGTGTTGAAGCGCGTGCCCAGATCCCAGGTATTGCGTGCGGGATCGCGCCGGCACAGCGCTGCGGCGGTGTTCGCCCACAGCCGCCAGTAGGTAGGCGTCAGCTCGCTCCACGGCACCAGCTGCTGCAGGGCCTCTTCGTCGCGGTCCAGCTGGGCCAGCGCCCAAGCCTTGGACAGGCGGCGCGGCACCGTGCAGTTGGCCGGCTCGTACTCGCCGGACGCCGCCACTTCGGCCTCGCGCTTCTCGATCAGCAGCAGCGCTTCTTCGGCGCGGCCCATGCCCAGCAGGATCTTGATCTGCATCTCCGGGAAGCTGTCGAACACTTCCTTGCCGCAGGCCTCGATCGCGTCGGACTGCACCTGCAGGTAATCCAGTGCCTCCTGGCCGCGGCCATCATCAAGCAGTGCATCGGCCTTTTCGCAGCTCAGGCACTGGAAGCAGGCCCAGCTCGGGTCGATGCGACCCAGTGTTTCATCGCACACCTCGATGCGCTCGGGCACCCAGCCGGGGCCATCGATGTTGCCGTAGCAGGCGGCAAGATCCTGGGTCACGCAGATCGACTGCGGGCATTCCAGGGTGTCCTCGCGATGCGCACGCTCGAACAGCGCCACGGCTTCGCCCAGCGCGCTCTCGCCTTCGACGCGGTTGCCGACGCGGTTGCGCAGCGCCCAGTGGCCGACGTAGACGTCGACCCACGGGTTGTCCAGCGCCTTGCCCAGCGCACGCGCTTCGGGCAGCAGCGCGTCGACGCGGTCGACACGCAGTTCACTCACCTCGTCGGCGAGGCGGTTCAGCAGGTGCGCATTCTGCGCCTGGCCGGCCTGGCGCAGGTCACCCTGCAGTTTTTCGACCCAGTTCCAGATGTCCATGGGGTAAGTACTCCTGTCTAGCGAAGGCTGGATGAGAGGATGCGGTGCTCAGCGCAGCATCTGCTGCAGGGCACCGGCGATATCGGTGAAGGCGCCGTTGAGATCCGGGCCGGGCGTGGCGGTCGCGCGGGCCAGTGGACGGCCCTGCGCGGCGACGATGATCTTCAGTGAGCGCAGCAGGCGCGCTGCGGCTTCGGCCTGCGGGTGGCCGTCGCGCTGGGCGCGCAGCAGCGCCTGCACCGCGGGGTTGTCGAGGTTGAGGTACAACCGCGATGGCGCACGCGATTCGATGCGCGCGGTGAACTGACGCGCCAGCCGCAGCGCCGCCATTGAAACGCGCTTGTCGTTCTCATCGTCTTCCAGGCGCTGCTTCAGCTCGGCTTCGCGGTCGGGCACCACCACCACCGGCAGCGACTCGGGACTGAAGCGTGCCGGCAGCAATTGTTCGCCGTCACCCAGCTGCTCGCGCAGCCATGCCAGCTGCGCCTCGTCGAGGCTGTCATCGCTGCGGAACAGCGCCCGGTTGCCCTGCTCGGTGCCGAGCTCGACCAGACGCAGTCCTTTGGCCTGGGCCCAGCGGCGCAGGAACGGCACTACTGCATAGCGATGGCCATGCGCGACCGGCACGCCCATCGCGCGGAACAGCATTTCCTCGAAGCCGCCGCCGTTGTCGAGGATCACATGCACGGCACCGCGTGCGGGCAGCGCACTGGCAGGCAGATCGCCCTGCGAGGTCGGCACGCGCACGTGCTCCAGCAACAGGTCGAACAGGCGGTCATCGCACAGCGCCGCGCCCAGCAGCGCCTCGTTGTGGCGGCTCAATACACGTCGCCACGCTTCCGGCTGCTGCCGCGCGACGTCGGCCAGGCCATCAATCAGCGCCTCCAGCAACGCATGCTGCACGGCGCGGTACTGGTCGTCGCGCTGCAGGTCTTCGCGGCTGGCGGTGGGCGTGAGCCGCGAGGATTCGATCACCCCGCCGATGAAGCCCGCCCACGGCGGCAGCAGGTCACGCGCATCGTCGTCCAGCAGCATGCCGCGCACGAACACCGACAGGTTGCGGTTGTCACTGGTGCCGTAGGTGGCACCGTCCTGCACCCACAGCAGGCCGGTGGCATCGCTGTTGCCATCGGCACGCAGCGGCACGGTGACGATCGGCTCGAAATCATGTTCGAAACGCGCCGCGAACTGCAGCGCCTGGCGACGCGCCTGCACCGGATGCAGGGCCACATCGCCCTGGCCGCGCCACGGCGGCGGCTCGGGGTTGAGCGCCTCGCCTGCAGCACCGATGAAGATCGGCTCGGACAGCAGCGCGCAGTAGCGACCCAGCACTTCGTGCAGGCGCGCTTCGTTGGCCAGCGGCAGGAAGTCCGGATGCAGCTCCAGTTCCACCTCGGTACCGACCGCGCGTGCCGGCACTTCGCTGACGGTGTACTGCTCGGCGTTGCTGGACACGTACAGATGGCCCAGTTCCGGCGTCTGGTACGAGGTGGTGCGCACGCTGACCCGGCGCGCCAGCACGAAGGCCGACAGGAA
Organism: Stenotrophomonas sp. 86428_Sma; assembly: GCF_056481585.1. Taxonomy (NCBI): domain Bacteria; kingdom Pseudomonadati; phylum Pseudomonadota; class Gammaproteobacteria; order Lysobacterales; family Lysobacteraceae; genus Stenotrophomonas; species Stenotrophomonas sp. 86428_Sma. Next base: position 1,380,679 of record NZ_CM151156.1, on the reverse strand, counting down.
GCCGAGGCCGAACATGCCGATCAGGCCCTCATCGTCCTCGCCGCCCTGGCGCAGGCCGCGGGTGTAGCCGACGCCGACGGTGGCCAGGTAATCGTGGATCTCCTGGCGGGTCAGGCCGGCGCCGGTATCGATGATGCGCAGCACGCCGGCACCGGCATCGACCTGCACCGAAATGCGCGATGGCACTTCGATGCCGGGCTGTTCGATGCGGCGGCGGATGATCGAGTCGTGCGCGTTCTGCACCAGCTCACGCAGCGCCACCACCGGGGTGGAATAGAGGTGCTTGCCCAGCACCGTCATCAGTCCATTGAGATCGACCCCGGCGCGACGGATTTCGGCGTTGGGGGCGGTGAGCGCGGTGTCCTGCATGTAATCGTTTACTCCTGGGCACGGAAAGACGCCAGAGGGCGCCTTCGTCGAGCGGGAAAAACTAGCACAGGCAGGCTGACCGTTGCCGTGTCGGCTGCCGTATTCCGCGCGCATATCCCGCCGGGCGTGGCCCGGCGGCACCGCGGCGATCATGCCGCGTCGATGGCCTCGGACAGGCGTTCCACCGCGATCACTTCCATGCCCTTCACCGAACCGCCCTTGGGCGCGTTGGCCTTGGGCACGATGGCGCGCTTGAAACCATGGGTGGCGGCCTCGCGCAGGCGGTCCTCGCCATTGGGCACCGGGCGGATCTCGCCGGACAGGCCAACCTCGCCAAACGCAATCGTCTTTTCCGCCAGCGGCCGGTCCTGCAGCGAGGACAGCACCGCCAGCAGCACCGGCAGGTCGGCAGCGGTCTCCTGCACGCGGATGCCACCGACCACGTTGACGAACACGTCCTGGTCGCCGACCAGCACGCCGCCGTGGCGATGCAGCACCGCCAGCAGCATGGCCAGCCGGTTCTGCTCCAGGCCGACCGCGACACGACGCGGGTTCGACAGCGGCGACGCATCCACCAGCGCCTGCACTTCAACCAGCAGCGGCCGGGTGCCCTCGCGGGTGACCATCACGCAGCTGCCGGGTTGGTGGGTACTGCCGCCGGACAGGAAGATCGCCGACGGATTGGAGACTTCCTTCAGGCCCTTGTCGCCCATCGCGAACACGCCCAGCTCGTTGACCGCACCGAAGCGGTTCTTGAACGCGCGCAGCAGGCGGAAGCGGCTGCCACTCTCGCCTTCGAAGTACAGCACCGCATCGACCATGTGTTCGAGCACGCGCGGGCCGGCGATACCGCCCTCCTTGGTCACGTGGCCGACCAGGAACACGGCGGTGCCGGTCTCCTTGGCGAAACGCACCAGCCGCGCCGCGCTCTCGCGCACCTGGCTGACCGAGCCGGGCGCGGCGGTCAGGCTCTCGGTCCACAGGGTCTGCACGGAGTCGGCCACGATCAGCCGCGGGCCGGCCTTGGACGCATGCTGCAGGATCGACTCGACGCCGGTCTCGGCCAGCGCATTGACACCATCCAGCGGCAATTCCAGCCGGTGTGCGCGGCCGGCCACCTGGGCCAGCGACTCCTCGCCCGTGACGTACAGCACCGGCAGCTCGGCCGCCATCTTCGCCACCGCCTGCAGCAGCAGGGTCGACTTGCCGATGCCCGGGTCACCACCGACCAGTACCACCGCGCCCTCGACCAGGCCACCGCCCAGCACGCGATCGAACTCGCCGATGCCGGTCGAGACACGGCGATGCTCGGTCTGCTCCACGTCCTTCAGGGCGGTGATCTTCGGCGGGTCGATCTTGCCGGCCCAGCCGGCCCGGCGCGACGCGGGCGCCTTGGCCGCCGCCGCGCTCTCCAGCACGATTTCCGACAGCGAGTTCCAGGCGTTGCACTCGGTGCACTGGCCCTGCCACTTGCTGAATTCGGCGCCGCATTCACTGCAGACGTAGGCGGTGCGGGCTTTTGCCATCGGATGATTTCCAGCAACGGGAACAGGCGTGGCAGGATAGCCGAGCCGGGTCGCAGGTGCTGCGACCGCTCAAGTCCCGCCCACCCGCGCCGATAGCTGTCGCGGGCGTGCGCCTTGCGGGCGCCCCTCCCTCCCCCTCTGGATTCAACATGACTGGCAGTTACAGTCAGAGCCTGGTCGCCATCTCCCTGCTGGTGGCCATTCTTGCTTCGTACACGGCGCTGGACATGGCCGGCCGCCTGGCCACGGCCGAGGGCCGCGTGGCCCGCTGGTGGCTGGCCGGCGGCGCGGCGGCGATGGGCCTGGGTATCTGGTCGATGCATTTCATCGGCATGCTGGCCTTCGACCTGCCGATCCCGGTCGGCTACGACCTCGGCATCACCCTGTATTCGCTTGCAGTGTCGATCGGCGCTTCGGCCTATGCGCTGTGGCTGGTGTCACGACCCAGCCTGCCCTGGCGACGACTGCTGGCCGGCGCCGTGCTGATGGGCCTGGGCATTGCCACCATGCACTACCTCGGCATGGCCGCGATGCGCATGCAGCCGGGTATCGACTATCACCCGGGCTGGTTCGCCGCCTCCATTGCAGTAGCCATCGGTGCCGCCGGCGCGGCGCTGTGGATCGCCTTCCGCCTGCGTTCCGAGCAGCGCCACACCATGCGCCTGCGCGCACTGGCCTCGCTGGTGATGGGCCTGGCCATCGTCGGCATGCATTACACCGGCATGGCCGCCGCACGCTTCCCCGAAGGCAGCATCTGCGGCGCGGTCGGCAGCGGCGGCATCGACACGCGCTGGCTGGCAGTGCTGGTGATCGTCACCACTGTAGCCACCCTGGGTATCGCCCTGGTCGCCTCGCTGTTCGATCGGCAGATGCGCGTGCGTACCGGGCTGCTGGCCGATTCACTGGCACACGCCAACGACAAGCTGATCCAGGCCGCCCTGCATGACCCGCTGACCCAGCTGCCCAACCGCATGCTGCTGCAGGACCGCATCGAACAGGCCATCGAGAAGGCGCGCCGCCGCGGCCGCGCAGTGGCGGTGATGTTCTGCGACCTGGACGGCTTCAAGGCGGTCAACGATGCCTACGGCCACCAATTGGGCGACCGCCTGCTGGTGGCGGTGGCACAGCGCATCGGCGGCCTGCTGCGGCCGCAGGACACGTTCGCGCGCCTCGGCGGCGACGAGTTCGTGATCGTGCTGGCCATCGACACCCCGGACGATGCGGTGGTGGTGGCCGAACGCATCATCGCCGCTGCCGGCGAACCATTCACCCTGGATGCCGCCGAACTGCAGGTCAGCGCCAGTCTCGGCATCGCCCTGTACCCGGATGACGCCAGCAACGAGCGCGAACTGATGGCGCACGCCGATGCGGCGATGTACCACACCAAGGAAACAGGCCGGAACGGCTATACCTTCTTCACCCCGTCGATGCAGCTCAGCGCCAACCGCCAGCTGCGCCTGCTGCAGGATCTGCGCAAGGCGATCGCGCATGACGAGCTGCTGCTGCACTACCAGCCGAAGTTCCCGGCCGCTGGCGCACCAGCTACCGGCGCCGAGGCCCTGCTGCGCTGGCAGCACCCGGAACTGGGCCTGCTGGCGCCGGATGTGTTCATTCCCATCGCCGAGCGCAGTGGCCTGAACCTGCCGATCGGCGACTGGGTACTGGACCGTGCCTGTGCACAGCTGCGTGCATGGCACGAGGCCGGGCATACCGGATGGTCGATGGCGGTGAACCTGTCGCCGCTGCAGTTCTCCTCGCCGGCCCTGCTGGACAGCGTGCGCGAGGTGCTGCAGCGGCACCGGATCGAGCCGGCGCGGTTGACCCTGGAGATCACCGAGACCACGGCGATGAAGGATGTCGACGCCAGCCTGGCGATTCTCAACGATCTGACCGCGATGGGCGTGCATATCGCCATCGACGATTTCGGCACCGGCTACTCCAGCCTGCTGTACCTGAAGCGGATGCCGGCCACCGAACTGAAGATCGACCGTGCGTTCGTGCATGACCTGGAACGCAACGACGAGGATGCCGCCATCGTGTCGTCGATCATCGCGCTGGGCCGCACCCTGCAGCTGCAGGTGGTGGCCGAAGGCGTGGAGACGCAGGCGCAGCGCGAATACCTGAGCGAACTGGGCTGCGACCAGCTGCAGGGCTATCACCTGGGCCGGCCTATGGATGCCGAAGAGTTCCTGCGCCGGGTGGCGGGGTAGAGCCGGCCGGCTTCCCGCGATTGCCGGCCAGCGGCCGGCACTACCCATATCCGCAGATGACTCGTCCTGCCATAGGTTGACACCGATGGGTGGATGGTCCGGCCGCCGTCAGGCGGCCAAAGACGCCCGATGCATCGCATCGGGCGTCTGCATTTTAAGGGACAGGTGGGGGCGCTCAGCGTTGTAGATGTCTACGGCCTCAGCCACCATCTGGCGGGCTTGCCCCAGGTCCCGTGGGCGATGAAGCAGGAACTCGCACTTGAGGATCCCGTTGACTCGCTCTGCCAGAGCGTTCTGATAGCAGTCGTAGCCGTCGGTCATCGAGCAGGTCAGGCCGTGCCGCGCATGGATCTTCTGGTAGTAATCCGAGCAGTACTGGATTCCACGATCAGAGTGATGGATCAGCTTCTGCGGTGTCTTTCTCCCTTTCAGCGCCATCTCCAGCGCCTGAGCTACCTGCTCTGTCTGTAGCGTTTCATGCACGCTCCAGCCCACGATCTTGTGCGACCAGGCATCGGTGACCAGGCTCAGATACACGAACTTCCCCTGCGTCGGCAGATAGGTGATGTCCGCCACCCACACCTGCTCGCTACCGGTTGGTATTACGCATCCTTGGCCAGGTTTGAGCAGATTCGGATGCCTGCGAAAGCGATGATGGCTGTCGGTAGTCTTGTGATAAGCCCGACGTTTCGGTACCAGCAGGCGCGCTTCCCGAAGTACGTCAAACAACCGGTCACGCCCCATGGTGATTCCCGCCGCCTGCAGCTTCGGTCCGATCAAATGGTGCAACTTGCGCGTCCCGATCCGTGGCTGCCGCACGCGGCAATCGCTCACCAGCGCCAGTGCTTTGGTCTCGCTGGCGCGTCGTCGTTGATGCCGGCACCCCGCTTGATAGAACGCCTGTCGACTGATGCCGAAATGGCGGCAAGCCCTTGCCACGCTTACGCCTTTGAGGCGCCCTTGCGTGAGGACTTGCCTGAAGGCTTTTTTACGATGCGCACCCCGTAATCCTCTTTGAGGACATCCACGATGGCTTCGAAAAGCTGTGCTTTCTCGTTGGCCTCCCGCAACTGGACCTGCAGGGCCTTGATCTGTTGTTCCGGCGTCAGCGGCGTGGCCGGTCCACTTTTGGGAGAAGTCGTCATGGGGGCAGATGATGCACCACCTGACCAATCCTGCCGACCATGGCGGCGAAGCCACTTCAGAACCGTGCTGCTACCTTGGATACCGTATCGCTCCTGAGCCTTCTTATAGGTCAGTTCTCCACGCTCGACCTGATCGACCACGGACAACTTGAAGGCCAGCGAGTAATCCCGCTGACTGCGCCTGATTGTTGATTTCATTGAACATTCCTTTTCCAGAGGGAAAAGGTGTCAACCCAATTCAGGACGGGTCAAGACAAACAAAAAGGCCGCCCGAGGGCGGCCTTTCTGCGTGGCAACGTCGCGAGGACGTCAGTGCATCATGTGCACGTTCATGTTGTGCATGACCCACAGGGTACCGACCACGATGATGCCGATCACCACCACGGTGAAGGCCGCAGCGTTGACGTTCCAGCGGCTTTCCGAAGAGCGGTCCAGGTGCAGGAAGAACACCAGGTGGACCAGCATCTGCAGCACCGCGGTGATCGCGATCACCACACCGTTGACGGTGCGCGAGAAGTCGCCCGACATCACCATCCAGAACGGGATGACGGTCAGCACCACCGCCAGCACGAAGCCGATCAGGTACGACTTCACGGTGCCATGGCTTTCGCCGCCGGTGCCGTGGTCGTGTGCATGGTTGTCATGTGCCATTACAGGGCTCCATTGAGGTAGACGACGGAGAACACGCCGATCCAGATCAGGTCCAGGAAGTGCCAGAACAGGCTCAGGCACGCCATGCGGGTCTTGTTGGTCGGGGTCAGGCCGTACTTCTTCAGCTGCACGAACATCACCAGCAGCCACAGCAGGCCGGCGCTGACGTGCAGGCCGTGGGTACCGACCAGGGCGAAGAACGCCGACAGGAAGGCACTGCGGTCCGGACCGTAGCCCTGATGGATCAGGTGCTGGAACTCCCACACTTCCATGCACATGAAGCCGAAGCCCAGCAGCCAGGTGATGCCCAGCCACAGGTACATCTGGCCCATCTGCTTGCGGTGCATGGCAATCATGCCCAGGCCGAAGGTCAGCGAGGAGGTCAGCAGCAGCGCGGTTTCCCATGCAACGAACGGCAGTTCGAACAGGTCCTTCGCGGTCGGGCCACCATCGGTACCGCCGGCCAGCACCACATAGGTGGCGAACAGCGAGGCGAAGATGAGGCAGTCGCTCATCAGGTACACCCAGAAACCGAAGACGGTGTTGCCGCCGGTGTCGTGGTGCTCGTGGTCGTCATGGCCATGGGCCGCCGCTTGCGCGGCGTGCCCGTGGCTCAGGGTCGAGGTATTGGTGCTCATGCCTTCAGCTCCGACTTCACCAGGCCCTGGTTTTCCAGGTGCTTGCGGTGTTCGTTCTCGATGCGTTCCACCTCGGCGGCCGGGACCCAGTAGTCCACGTCCTGGTCGAAGGTGCGGTAGATGAACGTGGCGATCATGCCGACGAAGCCGACGATGGCCAGCCACCAGATGTGCCAGATCATCGCGAAGCCGAACACCAGGCTGAAGGCACCGATGACAACGCCCGTGCCGGTGTTGCGCGGCATGTGGATGTCGGTGTACTTGGCCGGCTTCGGCCAGGCTTCACCACGCTGCTTGCGCTCCCAGAAATCGTCCAGCTCGGTGACTTCCGGCAGGCTACCGAAGTTGTAGAAGGCCGGCGGCGAAGAGGTTTCCCACTCCAGCGTACGGGCATCCCACGGGTCGCCGGTCAGGTCGGCGGTCTTCTTGCGGTCGCGGATCGACACGGCCACCTGGATGATCTGGCACAGGATGCCGGCACCCACGATGAAGGCACCTGCGGCAGCGACCAGCAGCAGCGGCTCGTAGGCCGGGTTGACGGTGCTCTGCAGACGACGGGTCATGCCCATGAAGCCCAGCACGTACATCGGCATGAAGGTCACGTAGAAGCCGATGAACCAGCACCAGAACGCGCACTTGCCCCAGAACTCATTGAGGCGGAAGCCGAACATCTTCGGCCACCAGTAGGTGATGCCGGCGAACATGCCGAACACCACGCCGCCGATGATGACGTTGTGGAAGTGGGCGATCAGGAACAGGCTGTTGTGCAGCACGAAGTCGATGGCCGGGATCGCCAGCATCACGCCGGTCATGCCGCCGATGGTGAAGGTGACCATGAAGCCGATGGTCCACAGCACGGGCGTGGTGAACTGCACGCGACCGCGGAACATGGTGAACAGCCAGTTGAAGATCTTCACGCCGGTCGGGATCGAGATGATCATCGTCGTGATGCCGAAGAAGGCATTGACGTTGGCACCCGAGCCCATGGTGAAGAAGTGGTGCAGCCACACGATGAACGACAGCACGCCGATGCAGGCGGTGGCGTAGACCATGCCCTTGTAGCCGAACAGCGCCTTGCGCGAGAAGGTCGCGATGACTTCGGAGAACACACCGAACGCCGGCAGGACCAGGATGTACACCTCCGGGTGACCCCAGATCCAGATCAGGTTGATGTACAGCATGGCGTTGCCGCCACCGTCATTGGTGAAGAAGTGCGTACCCAGGTAACGGTCCAGGGTCAGCAGCACCAGGGTGATGGTCAGCACCGGGAAGGCAGCGACGATCAGCACGTTGGTCACCAGGGCGGTCCAGGTGAACACCGGCATCTGCATCAGCTTCATGCTGGGGGTACGCATCTTCAGGATGGTGATGAAGAAGTTGATACCGCTCAGCGTGGTACCCAGGCCTGCGACCTGTAGACCCCAGATGTAGTAGTCCATGCCGACGCTTGGACTGTATTCGATGCCCGACAACGGCGGGAACGCCAGCCAGCCGGTGGCAGCGAACTCACCGATCCACAGCGACAGCATGATCAGCACCGCGCCGGACACGAACAGCCAGAAGCTGAGCGAGTTGACGAACGGGAACGCGACGTCGCGCGCACCGATCTGCAGCGGCACGGCCAGGTTCATCAGGCCGGTGATCAGCGGCATCGCCACGAAGAAGATCATGATCACGCCGTGCGCGGTGAAGATCTGGTCGTAGTGGTGCGGCGGCAGGTAACCCTCGGACCCGCCGACGGCGAGCGCCTGCTGGGTACGCATCATGATGGCGTCGGAGAAACCGCGCAGCAGCATGACGAAGGCGACGATGAGGTACATCACGCCGATCTTCTTGTGATCCACCGAAGTGAACCACTCCTTCCACAGATAGCCCCACAGCTTGAACTTGGTGATCAGGGCCATGACGCCCAGGCCACCCAGCACCGCGCCGACCAGGGTGGTCAGCACGATCGGATCGTGGGGGATCGACTCAATTGAGAGTTTACCCAACATGTTCATTCTCCCGAGCCCGCATGGCCGGCGTGGCCTGCGTGTTCGTGTTCGTTGGCATCCAGGTTTTCACCCGATTCCTTGGAATCATGCGCGTCACTGGGGGCATGGCCCTCGTGCGCTTCATGGCTGGCGGCATCGGCAGCGGCGGCACCGGCGTGTTCGTGCTTCATGCCGTAATGCTTGTTGTCGCCCATGTGCTTGGCGATGACCCAGTCGAACAGGCCTTCTTCGGTCTTGCCGAAGTAGGTGACCGGATACCACTCGGCGTTGCGTGCTTCACCCAGCGCCTTGAACGAGGCCTTGTCCAGGGTCTGCTCGCCGGCGCGGACCTGGTCCAGCCACTGGCGGTATTCGGCATCGGTGACCGAGTAGGCGGTGAAGTGCATCTTGGCGAAGCCCGCGCCGCTGTAGTGCGAGGACATGCCCGGGAATTCACCGGTCTCGTTGGCGATCAGGTGGAGCTTGGTCTCCATCGCAGCCATCGAGTAGATCATGCTGCCCAGGTGCGGGATGAAGAAGGCATTCATCACCGAATCGGACGTGATCTTGAAGTTCAACGGCGTGTTGACCGGGAACTTGATTTCGTTGACGACCGCCACCTTCTCTTCCGGATAGATGAACAGCCACTTCCAGTCCAGCGAGATCGCCTCGATGGTGACCGGCTTGACGTCCGATTCCAGCGGACGATACGGGTCCAGCGCGTGCGACGAACGCCAGGTCAGGACCGCCAGCACCAGCACGATCATGCAGGGAATGGACCACACCACCACCTCGATCGCCGTCGAGTGGGACCACTTCGGCTCGTAACGGGCCTTGGTGTTGGAGGCGCGATACTTCCACGCGAAGGTCAGGGTCATGATGATGACCGGGATGACGACCAGCAGCATGAGCACGGTGGCCGTGATCAGCAGGGTCTTCTCATCCTGGCCGATCTGGCCCTTCGGACTGAGGATGGCCACCGCATCGCAACCGGTGAGCATCACCAGCAACGACAGCAGCAGGCCCGGGCGCAACCAGCGCCCAAGGGTTTTCAACGGAATCATCGGTCGATCCAATTGCGAGGGAATGCCGTTCCCCGTCCTGCCTGTTCCGGCCAAAGCCGGTCCCACCGGTCCGGAAGACAGGCAGGGAGGTGGGGTCGAGTCAGCCTTTCAATTTTAGGCCGTCACCCACCATTTAAGAAAGGCATTGACAATGATCGAGCGCAGGAAAGGCCCGCTTCTGGCTGCGACACGTTGTCGCACCGCGCAACCGCGGCGGGCAGAACACCCGGGGGCGGCATCCTAGCATCGGGCGATGGCGGCTGCTCCGCCCGTGTTCGGCAAAGTCATCTGAACCTGTTCAGGCGTGCTGGCGGGTGCCCGGCGTGGGATGCTCGGCGCAGGAGGAAGGCCCGTGGACAAGATCGACTTCAAGAAGCGCGATCGCGCGTTGTACCTGCCCCCGGCGGGCCGGTTCGTGACGGTAGACGTACCGCCCCTGCCCTACCTGATGGTCGACGGCCACGGTGATCCGAATACCGCCCCCGCGTATGTGCAGGCGGTGCAGTGGCTGTACGCGGTGAGCTATGCACTGAAGTTCGCACTGAAGTCCGGGGGCCAGGACTACGTGGTGCCACCGCTGGAAGCCCTGTGGACCGCCGAGGATCCGTCGAGCTTTGTGGCTCGCCGCAAGGATGAGTGGAGGTGGACGGTGATGATCCGCACGCCGGACGGGATCAGTCCAGCGCAGTTGGAGGCTGCCATCGCCAAGGCGGCGAAGAAACTGGGCGACGTTCCGGCCAGCCTTCGCCACGAAGTTCTTGAAGAAGGCCTCTGCCTGCAGACCCTGCATGTAGGCGCTTACGATGACGAGGGTCCGGCCCTGGCCCATCTGCACGACGAACTGATGCCTTCGCTGGGCTACGCCTTTGCCGGCCCCCATCATGAGATCTACCTGAGCGACCCGCGCAGGATCGACGCTGCGCGGTTGAAGACCGTGCTGCGGCAGCCGGTGCGCGCGCTTGAGCCTGATAAGGGTTCGCGCTCATGACACAAGAGCCGTGATTGCTTCAAATGCCCAAACAAAAAGCCCCGACCAAGGCCGGGGCTTTTCATGCAACTGGTGCCGGAAACAGGAGTCGAACCTGCGACCTACGCATTACGAATGCGAACGATTCTCATTTTAGTCATTTAAAAACAATGACTTATTGAACTCAAGGGAAAACCTTGGGAAAATCCATTCTTCTAATCAAGGACTGAACGAATGGCCCGTCCCAAAAAAACCGCCCGCACAAAGGGCGTCTACGACCGCGGTTCGGCGTTCCAAGTGAAGATCAAGCGCAAGGATGCAGCGGGCAACCTGCACGCCATCAACCGCACTTTCCCTTACAGCGAAGCGACCCGAGCCAAGGCCCTCGCCCAGGCCGAGGCGTTCGCTTCTGCAGAGCGCGCCGCGCTCCACGAAGAGAAGCAACCCGCCTCCAACCTGATGAGCAGCCAGAGCCTGGGGGTCTGGATCGAGCGCTACATCGCCGAGGTGCTCTCACTCAAGGCCAAGGATGGCAAGAAGAAGGGGAGCGACAACGATGCGCGCCTCTTGCGCCTGCTCGCCAAGCGCTTCCCCGCCACCTTCAGCAAGCCGGTGGACAAGCTCACGCCCCAGGACTTCGGCCTCGCCAACGGCGGCATGGCCCGGTCTTTGGAAGATGACTACTACCTCGCCCCGGCCACCATCACTCGCCAACTCGCCGTTCTCTCCAGCGTCTTCACGGCAGCGATCAAGCGCTGGGGCTTCAAGATGGACAACCCCATCCACGCCACGCTCAAGCCCAAGGTGAGGAACGAGCGCGAGCGGGTGGTCACTGATAAGGAGTGGGCGGACATCCTGACCGCCCTTGCCCCCATGTCCGCGGCCACCCGGGGCGCCATTGCCTTCCTGCGCTGGACCGCGGCCCGCCGCAGCGAAGCCATCAAGCTGCGCTGGGAAGATTTGGACTACAGCAAGCAGCGCCCCGAGGCCACGTTCCGGGACACCAAGAACCCCAAGGGTGGCAAGCCCATCCATCGGACCATCTTCCTCACTCCTGAAGCGGTTGCGGTGCTGGACACCCTGACCAAGGAGCTCCACGCCGCCAAGCTGCGCAAGGATCGCATCCCGCCCTCTCCCCAGAACCCGCCCGCCGTGCGCCCCAGCTCCGGTTTTGTCTTCAGCTTGGACGAGGGCAAGACCTCGATTGCCTCGGACACGCTCACCCAGGCCTGGGGACGCGCCCGCGAACAAGCGGGGGTGACCGACGCCACCCTGCACGACCTGCGCCACACCCGCATCACCGAGCTGGCCAACTTGCTGCCCATGCACCAGGTCATGCAACTCTCGGGGCACAAGACCACCCAGATGCTGACCCGTTACTACAACCCTGACATGCAAGATTTGGGCGAGCTTTTTGAGGTCACGAAAGCAGCGGCTGAAAAAGCCCAGCGGGACTACTTGAAAAAGACGAGGAAGAAAAAAGGCAGTTGACTTCGCCTTGGTGTGTGCTATGGCTTTCAACGGGACGGGGTTTCTTACTCCTTTTTCCCTGCCCCACTAAGCCCCCGAGCTGCAGGCCTCCTCCCCCGGTTGTTCGGGGGCTTTTTTTGTTTTCGCCCGCTTGCGCTTTTCCGAAAATCCACTACCCCTGAAAGCATCCATTGTTCTTTCTGGGAGGAAAGCATGCAGCCCCGCTTCACCATCGCCGCCGTTCTGGCTTGCCTGGCCTTGGCCGGGTGTTCGACCGTTCAACCCAAATCCAAACCCAAGCCCAGCAGCCCCTGGGTTTTCCAAACCCCGAAGCCGCACGGCGCCATTTACCGATTCTTCCACCCGAAAAGCGAAAGGACGTGGAAAGGGGTTTCCCCAGCGCTGCGGGAAAAGGTCGAAGCCGTCCAAGCCCAACTGGCCGCGGAAGGGTTTGATGTGCGGCCCGTGGAAGGGTATCGAAGCCCCGAGCGCCAGGCGGCCCTGCTTGCCTCCGGGTCTGGCGTGACCAGCGTTGGGGCATTCTCCAGCTGCCACAACTTCGGACTGGCCTTGGATGCCGCCGTGTTCGTCAATGGGGAGCCCAGCTGGAACTTGGACGATGCCCATGTGATGGCCGGCTATCAACGCTTTGGGGAGCTGGCGGAGATCGTGGGGCTGAACTGGGGCGGCCGATGGACCAGCCCGAAAGACTATCCGCACGTCGAGATGAAAGCCGAGTGCGGCCAAGCCAAGTGGGCCTACCGGCAGGGGCGCAAGCCGGGCGCGTTTCCTTCGGTGACCGGAGAGCCCTCTTCGGAAGTGCTGGCCCGTGCGCTGGCGCCGGCTTGGTGCCCTGCGGGGATGGAAACGTCGTGTCTGGCGTGGGGCAATGAAAACCGGATGACCTGGAACTGGACGCTCCCGGCTCGGGTTTGTGTCGGCACCTTCCCTAACACCTTGAAAAAGATCGCCTGATCGCCTTGCGGAAATGCAATCGCCTGCTATGGATGAAGTATCAATCCATACTCGGGAGGGTTTTCATGTCTTCGCTTCGCATTTCGATCTTAACGGCTTTGATGGGGGCCTCGTTGTTTGCCTCCCCATCGTTTGCTCAAACCGCCACGGGAACCGGGGCCACGGCTTCGGAACCCAACTCGACGGCGACCGGGGAATACGCCCAAGCCTCAGCCCCGAATGCCACTGCAACGGGGGCCTATGCCAATGCCTCCGGGAACGGGGCCATCGCCACGGGCGTTCAAGCCAACGCCTCCGCAGACAACTCGACGGCGACCGGGGAATACGCCCAAGCCTCAGCCCCGAATGCCACTGCAACGGGCGCCTATGCCAATGCCTCCGGGAACGGGGCCGTCGCCACGGGTGTTCAAGCCAATGCCTCCGCAGACAACGCGGTGGCGTCGGGGACGAATGCCCAAGCGTCCGGCGCGAACTCCATTGCGACGGGCCAAGCCGCAAATGCCGCGGCGGTGAGCGCCGTCGCGGTAGGCACGCTGAGCTACGCGGGGGGCGAAGCGTCCATAGCCCTGGGCGCGCAATCCGCGGCTACCGGAGCCCATTCCTTGGCGGTTGGTGTCCAGTCACAAGCCAGTGGGGATCTTTCCATGTCCTTTGGCTACTTCAGCCGTTCGCGGGGCAATGCATCGATTGCTCAAGGCATCTTGGCAGAGGCAAACGCTGACCATGCAGTCGCCATAGGCAGTTCTGCCGTTGCCGATGCATTTCAGTCACTTGCACTAGGCGTTGGGGCTGAGGCCCGAGCGCAGGATTGCGTCGCTTTGGGTTCTCATAGCCGTTGCTGGGCCAGCGACGAAGTCAGCGTGGGATCCACTTTTGAGGACGGAGGCCAGAGCACCCGCCGAATCACGAACGTTCGGGCCGGCACCTCAGACACCGACGTCGCAAACCTCGGTCAGGTCCGTCAGGCGGCCCAAGCGTTGGGCGGCGGCGCCACGTTCGTCAACGGCAACTTTGTCGCGCCCATTTATCAGTTCCGCAGCGGTGCCACGCATCAAACTGTGGGAGCCGCTTTGGACGACCTAGATGGACGGGTGACTTTCCTTGAACAAAACCCAGGCAGCGGTTCGGGCACGCCCGGCCCGCGCGGCGCAGATGGGTTAAGCGCCTACGAGGTGGCGTTGGCCAACGGCTTCCAAGGCAATGAACAAGATTGGCTGGCAAGCCTGAAAGGGGAGCCAGGGGTCCAAGGACCTGCCGGCACCGATGGGGTGGATGGAACCGCCGGGACCGGCGCGGGCTCGACTGTAAGGGCGGGCAAGAACGTCGAGGTGACCGACAACACGGACGGCACCCAAACCGTGGCGGTCAGCGACAACGTGCAACTGTCTGACGCGGGCTCCGTCCAGGTCGGCACCACCACGCTCAACGGCCAAGGCGTGACGATTCAAGGCGGCCCTTCGGTGACGACTGCGGGCGTCAACGCGGGCAATCAGCGCGTGACCGGCGTGGCTCCGGGGCGCATCGAACGCGGGTCCACGGATGCTGTGAACGGTGGGCAGGTCTACGAAATGCAGCAGGTGTGGGATGACCGCTGGGTCGATACGGACCGCCGTTTGCGGCACCAGGATCGCCGCGTCAACGGCTTGGGCGCACAACTCGGCGCGATGAGCCAGATGGCCACCGCTGCGGCCCAGAACGGGGGCACGGCCGTTGGCCAGGTGAACCTGAACGTGGGCGTGGGATTCTCGGGGGGCAGTGCTGCAATGGCCGTGGGCTGGGGTGCTCGGGTGTCTGAGCGCACCAGTATTTCTGCTGGCCTGTCCTTTGGCTCTGGCAACAAGCCGGTGGCCGGCTTCGGGTTGAGCATCAACTTGGGGCGCTAAACGATTGCGTGGTGGAAAAGGAGGTGATCGTATCTCGGCAAGGGCCCTTCGGGGCCTTTGTTCGTGGCGAGCCTTGACGAATCGGATCTTTCTTTTATGGGTATGTAGGTATACCCATCTTGGGAGGACCTTTGAACTGGAAACGCAATCAGAAATACCTGTCCCGCCCACGCCATCTCTACGGCTTGTTCTTTGACAACGGGTGCTGCTACGTGGGGCAGACCGTCGACTTAAACCAACGCGAGCAGCAGCACCGCAGCGCTCGTGGGGGCTGGCAGGGGCGCCGATTCTCGTTCGTGCCGCTGTCGAGCATGACGGGCACCCAGGCCGATGCGGAGGCTCACGAATACGCTTGGCGTTACAAAGCCTTTCAGCATGGCTGGCGAATCTATAGCAAGCCACCGGGCATTCTTATCCGCGATCCCCGCAGGCGCACCACTGGTTACATGAAGTCCTTGGCGGCGGGGTATGCGTGGCCCGAGGCGGTTCCGCGCCGCTCGGCGGGGGCTCCGTCGTCCCTGGCTTGGGGGTTCTTCAAATGGCTGTTCCTCTACCCCTTCCTTTTCGGCGTGGCGGTGATAGTGCTGCAGGCCGTGGTCATGGCCACCCTGTAAAGCAAGGGCCCCGGCGGAAGCCGCGGGCCGCCCCTCCAAGCAAAAGCGGTTTGGAGAGAAAAGCACATGGGCGGCATGGCCGCCCAGCCTGCTGCTCACAACGAGAAGCCCTGCGTGTGTTTCGGGGACTGCGCCGGCAGCTTGGGAGACGCCTTGCGCGCCCGCCGCAACGGCTCCAGCACTTCCAGCAGCCAACGGGCCTTGCGCTCGCCCTCGCTCCTCTGCGGTTTTGGGCGTTCCGCGTGCTCCTTCAGCAGCGCGTCGAGCTTGCCTTGGATGCGCGTTCGCTGAGCGGCTGGGCGTTGAGCGGTGGGGCGTGCAGCTGCCCCAAGGCGCTGGACAACCGGCCGTTGCGGATCGTCTTTTAGCCCCGCGTCCAGAACGGTCGCCTTCAATCGCTCCAACCCCAAGCGGGTGTTGAGTTGCTCCACGTCATCGTAGGTGCCATACAGCTTGTAGCTCCCTTTAGTCAAACGGGTAAAGGCCACCAGCGAACTGGCGTTGTCCATCATCCCAAGGTTCATAAGGTGGAACACTTCGCGCTTGCCCTGCCCTTGGCTCTTGTGGACGGTCACCGCGTAGTCGTGGACCACCGCCTTGTGCTCGTGCGTGTTCCACACCACCTTGCGCCCATTCTCCTTTGGGTTCTCCGAACGCAAGGTGCCGACGATATCGTAGCCGCCAGAGCGCGACGCTTTGATGGATTGGATGGTGGCCTGGGTGCCATTGACCACACCCAAGTCCTTGCGTTTGGCTGTGAACATCACCCGATCTCCCTCTACCAAGGCCAGATCGAACTTTCGTCCATTGACGCGCCCCTCCACCACCACCTCATCCGTGCCGATCTCGCCGCGTTCTTTGAGGCCTTTTCGAATCCCTGCGTTGAGAGCGCCGACCTCGGCCCGGCTGTGGGCCAGCACCAGCTTGTCGTCCAGCGCCGCTGGATTCTTGAAGTAGTCGTTCACCAGGCGCTCGATGCATTTCTCCTGCGAGTGGGCTTCCACGATGGAGTCCATCAGGCGCTCCTTCTGCTCATCGCCCAGCTCCAAGGTTTCGCGCCGGCTGCGGGTGCCCTTTTTCAGATCGACCACTTCACCGTTCTCGTTTTTGGCGTAGAACCCCATCGCCGTCTCGCGGTCCTCCTGCCGCGCCTGTCGGCGAATCTCGGTCAACTTCACATCGCCCACCGCTTGCTTGGTGAGCTGAAAACCGGACCCGGCCCCGATGGGCTGCAGTTGCTCGGCGTCGCCTTGAAGGATGACCTTGGATTTCGCCTTCTCTGCGTAGGCCAACAAGGCTCGGGTGTCCCGCGTGTCCACCATGCCGGCTTCGTCAATGACCAGCACGTCGTTGGGCTGGAGTTCGCGCTTGCCTTCGGCCAAGTCGTGAAGCATCTGTGCCATGGAGGTTGAGGGCATCCCTGATTCCACTTCCAACTTCTGGGCGGCTTTGTTCGACACGCACACCCCCAGCAGCACCATCCCCTCAGATTCCAGCGCTTCCTTGTAGAGCTCGGAAATCGTGGTCTTGCCGGTGCCTGCTAAGCCGCTCAAGTTTGCCACCCCGCCACTGCCGCGACAGATGTGGTTCACGGCCACCAACTGCTCTTGCGAGAGCTGGAAGCCCTTGGCTTTCTGGTAGTCCTCAATGACGCGATCCACCGTGGCCTGCGAAGCATGGTGCTGGGTCTCGTTGGCCCGGCGGTTGGCGATGTCCACCACCGCTTGCTCCGCTTGCAACATCCATGGCGCGCAGAACCGGTCTTCCGTGTGCTTGCGGGCCAGTGTCTGCCCCCGGTCTTCGTCTGCCAAGCGCTCGGCGTTGACCAGCACCAGCCCATTGTCTTGCTTGAACTGCTCAATGCGGGCATGGAGTCCGGCCGCGTCCAACTTGCCGGCGTATTCCATTCCCAGCACCCGCACCAAATCAATGTCGTTGAACACGGCTTCGTTCTCGTGGAGCAGTTCCAGCAGCTCGGCGTCGCTCTTGTGTTCCACCTTGTTCAGGTTCCCCCGCGCTGCTTTCAACGTCTCCGGCGTCAGCTCGAAGTCCTTCAAAGCCTCCTGCCAGTGCTCGACCAACTCCGTGTAAGTGGGCTCGTTCTTGTGCTTCCGCGTGGCCTTGTTCGCCTGTTGGGTGCTGACCCCATGCTGCTCCGCGTATTCGAGCAGGGCCTTCCGGCGCTTGCTGAAGTGGTCGATGACGTCCTGGTCGATGCCCGCAAGGCGTGCGTAGGATCGGTTGGTCTCCTTGCCGTCGTCGTCCAGTTCTCGGACGTGCTCGACCTGATAGCCCAACCCTTGAAGGTTCTTGTAGAGCTCCAGCTTGTAGATTTCATCCATGGCCCGGGCATGGCGATAGATTTCGACGGCATCGAAGGTCGATTCCTTGCCATCGGCTCCCAGCGCCACCCCATAAACGAGATGGTGGGTGTGCAGATCCATGTCGAGGTCACGCCCGGCGAAGTGCTGGTGGCTTGACCACACCAGGCCCTTCACGCCGATCACGTCCTTGCCGCCCTTTCCCCGTCGAGTCTCAACCATCTGTTCCAGCCGGTTCATCGCTTCTGTAGAGGCGGCTTGGTGCGCCTTGAGCACGGCATCGCGCCGTTCTGGCGACTCCATTGCAAAGAGAATCCCAACGTCCTTGGGCGCCGACACCGTGACGTCGTAGCCGACCCGGTGGCCGCCGACCACCACGACCTCGGGCTTGCCTTGGGCGTCCAGGACGGGATCCCCGTTCTTGTCCACCTTTGGCCGCACCTTGCCTTTCTGGCCTGCGTTCTGGCAAAGCGCCCTCCCTGTCTGGGGGTCGAATCCTTCGGCCAGCTTGCTCATGCTCTCCCGTGTTACCGCCGTGGACAAGAGATTGAGGTGCGCGGCCATCTTGCCGCCCCAGGCCATGGTGCCCTGCGCGTTCCCGTCTTTGTCGAGGTAATACTCGGTGAGCATCAGATACTCGACCACCGCCGCGCCGGACTTGCTGTCCGTGCCTTGAGCGGTCAATGCGGTGACGTTGAACATGGAGTTCTCCAGGAATGGGTATCCCTTCAGATCTACCAAAACCCAGCGACTCCACAACCCCACTACTTGCGGAAGATGGCTTCCAGTTCGTCGTCTGAAACGGCGCGGAGCTTCGGCGGCGTGGCACCACGTTTTCGCAGCTCCGCGGCGGCCTGGTCGGCGGTCATCTTCAAGACCCGCTGGACCTCTGCAGCGCTCTGCGCGTCGCTCGGTGGCATGGGCTTTTGCTCCACCGGGCGCGCCCCCTGTTGGGTCCACGCGGCGCGTTCCTGGCCGTCGCGCGCGTGCGGGTAGCTGACGCCCGGCCAGTCCAGCAAGAGTGGGTCCCGGCTTGTCTGCACAATGGCCCGGATGCCCCAACTCTCGGAGCCATAGGCGCTGCCATTGCGTGGGCCCAAGTCGTCAGTGAGCCGCCCCGGCGGAACAACGGCTTTCGACTCCTCGTGGACGGTCGCCTTGTCATCATGCGTGCGCCACGCCACGGTGCGCTTGCCCAGGTTCCGGGAGACTTTTTCCCGGGTCTCGCCGATTTGGAGATGGCAAATAATGTGTGTGCCGACCAACCCTGAAAAGGCTTGCGCGGTCTTGTCCCCATAGACCCTCTCGACCTGTGACCAATCCTGCACGGCCATGCAGGCCACCACGCCTTTTGAGCGTCCCAAGGCCAGCAACAGCTCGATGTTGAGCTTGCCGGCGGAGGTAAGCTCATCGAAGAAGAACCCCAGGAATCGCCCGGTTTCGTCATCTGGCAGCGAGGGGCCGATGATTTCCGGCACCGCGACGTTGATCATGGCGGAGATGTAGGCCTTGGTTAGCACCTCATCAGGACCTGATTGAACAATGACCTGCTTGCATCCCGTGTAGTCGTCCTTGATCCAGTCCAGCATGGAGAACATCTGCCCAGGCGTGCGCTCGGGCCATGCCAAGGCTAGGCGCTCGATAACCGCGGTGCCGTTGGCGAGCACGGCGATACAGCTGCTGGTGGTGTTCGAATCGGGATTGGAAATGAGAGCGGCGGCTCGGGGGTAGTAGAGCGACAGTGCTTTAGCCATCGGTTCAGCGGGACGGGCAACCAACGCGGCCAACTCTGCCCACCCCCAGTTCTTGCCCTTCGTGGCCTGGAGTTCGCGCACGCACCCTTCCAGCAAGGCTTGCGCCGCAGACGCCCAGAATGCGCCGCTGCCCTCCTCCGGGGGGATGATGCTTTGGGAGAACGCGGCGGCTTGGGCTTGCGTCGCTACGTCCCGGCCCACGTCCCAGATCCAGCTTCGCTTGTCGAAGGGGCAGACGATCACCGGGCGCTCGAAGATCGACGTAAAGTCTCCTTTGATGTCGTAGATGAAAGCCTTCTTGTCGAGCCGAACAACCTGTTCCAGCAGGTGCTTCAGGATGACTGACTTGCCCATTCCCACGGCTCCATAGATGAACATGTGACGGGCCAGCAGCTTCTTGCTGACCACCCAAGCCGGATGTAGTGACAACGCATGCCGCTCGCCCCTCTGCTCCTTCTTTGTAAGCGAACGACGCCGGGCTTCAGTCAGGGCCTCTTTCCCCTGCAACAGTTGAGCGCCGGACACATGCCAGGTATTTGAGCGCGGGATGAGCCCACGCCGCGTCGCCCAAATCGACGCCCACCCTGCCAAGCCCGCCGCAACGCCGACCCGTGCCAACGTGCCAAACGTTGCCTGCTCCTTGGCCACCTCCCAGAATGCGGCGGCAGGCTCTCGGAATGAGATCGTGCCGGTGGCAAGGTTCCCCAGCGCCGCCAGGCTGCCAGTCAGTGCCTGACCGAAGTTCATCAGTGAATGTGATGATGGGATTTGCCAGCCCAGCCAGAGAGCCGCGGGATAGGTCAGCGCCGCGACGCATGCCCCAGACAGCAGGGCCTGGGGCCAATAGCGGACGGCCCGGCTTGGCTCGATGCTCGACGGGACCGTCCAGCTCCAGCAGTCATAAACCGTGGACTTGCTCACGTGCCTTCTCCCGGTGAGCGTCGCCCGGCTTGCGCCCCTCACGATCCAACTGCCCAGGGTCCGCGCCTGCGGCCATGAGCTCCAGGCAGCACTGCGCGCGTTTGTGTTGGGCCGCCACATGCAGGGGAGTCTCCCCGCGGGGGTTCCCCAACGCTGGATCCGCGCCGGCCTCAATCAACCGACGAACGATGCCGGGGTGGCCGTGGCGCGCGGCGAGGTGTAGCGGCGTCTCGCCGTTGGCGTCGGGCACATTGGGCTCGGCCTGCATGCGCAAACAGGCCTCCACCCCATCCAGGTTGCCGGTCGTTGCGCTCTCGCAAAGCCACGTCTGCCAAGGGGCTCCGTATAGCCCCAAGTGCGGGGCGTGCGCATGGGCTGCTGCCAGCACCTGGCTACCATGCATGGTGTTCAGCGCTTCTCCATAGGTCGCCTTGACGTGGTCCGCCGCCAACCGGGCTTGGGCATCGGGGACCTCAAACCGCCGGAGCAGTTGGGCGATGTCCAGAGGCGGCTGAGACGGCACCGGCAGTTCAGGCAGGACTCGGAGGGCCTGGAGCTGCTTCGCTGCGGAACGGTTCGACTGGACCTGGTCGATGGATTCCCTCAGCTCTCTCAACAGCCCCTCCCGCTGCTCGGCCGGGAGCAAGGCGTAAGCGGTGGCCAGGGGCTTGTGGCCCAGCACGCCGGCATGGATGGCTGCGTCGAGCGGGTGAGCGGATAGGTCCGGATCGACCTGAAGCAACGCAGCGTGGCCGCCCTGCCCCAGCTCCAGGGAAATGCGGTTGGAGAAACGGCTGGGGGTCAGCACCCAGTCAAAGCCCGCGTCGGTCTGGGTGTCCAACCCGGAAACCTGGGCTTCTCGGCAAAACCGCGTGGCCAGGTCCAACACTTCCCGCGCATCGGCGGCAGCGGCGGCCTCGTGATGCTTCCCGTAGAACTGGGCCAGCGTCAGGGGGTGCAGAATGGGATGAAGCAACGGCTCGTGGGGACGATTCAAGAAATCGCCCCCACCTGGGTTGCCTGCTGGATTGTCGTGTTGGGGTTCCATCCCCTTTGCATACCGTCTTTTTCGGTTTTGGCAATCAGCAAGCGATCTTGAGGATGAAAGCCGCGCCAACCAAAACCCCGGTTTGTAGGAAAAGCGAAACGGTGTGCAGATCCATCTGCTCCAAATCCCCCCTCAACCAGGCCATCAAGCCAGCAACCCCGCCACGTTGGCGGCCACGTAGCTCACCACCGAAAACGAAAGCAAGGTGATCAGCAGGTTCCCCACGTTGTCCACGGCGAACTCGTAAGCATCGGCAAAAATATACATAAGGGCCTCCCCCGGTTGTGTTTGACTGATTACAGTCAACCACATCCCATAAAACTGGCAACCCTAAAAATCTCGATTGATCGACACTTTTGATGTTTAGTCAAACCTTTTTTTCTCTCTTCCCCAGATGATCAACCCCCACCCCGCTTCTTGCTTTGAGCCGCTTTTTCCGTTTGCTTTTATGGGTAGATCGATCCACTCACAAACAAGGGAACGTGCCCAACAAAAAGGGCCCCGAAGGGCCCTGGATGCGACACGGGGAATGGACCGTCATTGACGGTAGATGTTCTTCTGGACTTGGGCCTCGTGCTTGTCCCAGTCGAAGCCCGCCTCATAGCGCTTCATGAAGTCCGCTTCCTTCTTCGCGCTGGCGGCGTAGTGCGCGTAGCCCAACTTACCAGGCCCCATGGTTTGCTGCCGCTGGGCCGCAGTCAGCATGGGGATGTTTTCCCCCAAGGATTGCCCTCCGTCCTTCTGCTGGCGCTTCTGTCGCCATTCGTCCACGGTGCTGAACACCACTTGGGCGTGCTTGTCTTTGGGCGCGTCTTCAGCGCGCTGCTGCACCTGTGCGTGCAACCGCTCACGCGCGTCGGTGATCTCGTCGGGCTTGGCTTGCTTGGCCCAGTCCAACACGGCTTGTTGCTTCTCCTGGATATCGGCCTGGTCCTTCGCCAGCGACTGGTCGAAGGCTGCTTTCTTCTGCGGTTGGTGGTCGTTTGGACGCTCTCCGGCCAGCTTGGCTCGCCGTTTATCGCGAGCGCCCAGCAGGTCGTTCAAGGCATCGAGGTGGGCATTGCTCATAAAGTCCTCCTTCAAGGAAATGGGTGGTTAGGTCAGCATTGATCGATTTTGGGAAAGGGCAAGGGTTGCCTTGCCCTTTTGGGGCTCAGTCGTTGGGCATCATCTCGGCCAAGTCCGTGCGGCTCACGCCTGCTCGGCAGAGCGAGACAATCGCATTGCCACGTGCAGCGGTCAGGGCCGGGTATTCCTCTTCCAGGAAGAGCGGCAGGACCTCCCGCTTGCCCCCTGTGGGCATGTCGATGTCCCGTGCCAGCTCCTCTTGGCCCACCGTGTCTTCAGCCCCGACGCGCCATTTGCGCCCCGTCGCCGGATCCACGCGAAGCGCGCTCAAGCGGCCTGCGCCCTGCATCAGCATTTGCTCGTAGGCCGCTGCGTAGGGGTGGTTCGGATCGTTGAGAACGCTGTGGCGGAAGTTGGTCAAGCCACCCGAGAAATCGATGCCACGCGTCGGCTCCTTGAAGGTGGTCAACTGAGCCTTGCCCAGCCGCTTCATCAAGTAGTTGCGTGTGACAAACGAGTGGTTGAGCGCGACGACCGATTGCATGGTGTTGGCCAGCAAATCGGCTTCGTTCTCCGACCCGTAGGTGTTGATAAGGCTGTCGTGGCCCTGCACCGCGATCACCGGCATCAACCCCAGGCTTCGGGAGGTGCTGAAGAGCAGCACATCGTCCGAAGTCAGCAGCAAATGCGCCTCGTCCATCATCAGCAGCACGTCGGTTTGGCCCGGCAGCATTTCGCGCCACTTGTCGCCGTGCGCCCCGCGTGCCCGAATGCCGTTCATGACACGCTGCTTGAGCAACCGCTGCATCATGTCGCCCGCTTCGCCGAACTGGGTGGGGGGCAGGAACAAGCCCACGAACTTCCCGTAAAGCGCCTGAGAGACGTCCACTTCCCCACGTTCGACGGAATGCCACGGGATGTCATCTGCCGTCCGGAGCTTTTCACCCCGAAGCAGTTTTTCGATGAGCCCCCGCGAGTTCAACGTGAAGGACTGGCGCTGCTCTTTATGCATTGCAGGAACGCCCAGCAATGCCCATTCCAGCGAGCTTTGCAGCTGGGACATGGGACGCAGCAAGTCGGGATGGACGGTCTCGGACCGGGTGGCCAAGCGGTTGTGGTAGTCCCGGGAGTAGGCGGCATAGGCCTCCCGCTCTTCGTCAGTGCTAGACGTATCCGGGCGCTCCAACCCCAACCAGTTCACCAACTCCAGCACGCGAGCGCTGGCAATCTCCCCGCCACGCGGCGTCGGCACCACCTGCTCAACCATCGCCAACAGCTTGGCATGGTGGAATGGGGTGTAGAACCAGTTCCGGGAAGCCTCCGCCACAATCGCGTAAGTGCCCATTTGCTCTTCCACGCGAGCCAGCGCCGCTTCCAGGTCTTCCAACCCCAAGCCACGCTTCTCCAACTCCTCCCGCTCCAGCAGCATAATCAACCGGGCGTGCTCCAACCCTTCCAGCTTGGCGATGCAGAAGTCTCGGTAGGCCTGCTCGTGCTCGCATGCGGCCTTCAGGATGATGCCGGTGTGGAAGAGGAACGCGTCGCCGCCGTCGCTCCAGAGCTTGGACTTCTCATCGACCTTGCCACCGGTCGCGCCGCGAAGGGCCTTGGTGATTTGGTCGGGCTCCAGGCCCTCGTAGGGGGCCACCGACATGCCTGCGCGCACGACGATATCAAACGCGTCCTTGCCCAAATCGGAGATGATCGCGCCGTCCTTCGCGTCGAGGATGAGTGCTCCCCCCCGCTGCGCTTCGCATCAAGAACGGTCTCGCCCGCGGCGCTCCCCTTCAGTTCATTCCGCAGTCCTACGGCCAATGCGGACTCGCGATAGCGACGGGCCAACGGCCGCAGCACGCTGAAGGACTTGCCCGAACCGATACGCCCGTAGACGATCAGGCCTTGGGTCAGGTCGCGCCAGGACAGCATCATCACCGTGCCCTTGTCCGGCGCAAAGCCATGGCCGCGGTCGTTCAGGTGACCAGACGCTCGACCCACCTTCAAAAGCGGGGTCTTGTCGCGCAACGCTTCGGCAGCCTGCTGCTCGCGGGCCTTCACGTGGGACTTGGACAGGGCCCCCTGGGTCGCCAGGTTGTTGTCCAAGTTCTGCAGATAGAGGCGAGCGGCCGTTTGAACGAAGTTGCCTTCCGTGAACTGCAGGGCATACATGGCCGCAATCACAAACGCCACGGCCACGCCTATTCCGTCCGGGAGAAGGGAGCCAACCCCAACAAGGGCCAAGATCACCACCATCCACTTCATCATCTGAATGAAGCGCTCGGCGGTCCCCCCCAGCACGCCCCGGTGGGGATGCGAGGCCGCACTCAGGAAGGCCGCAAACAACAGCAGGCCAGGAATGGTCAAGATCAGAAGAACGATGCCCGCCATTTTGGCAAAGCCCGCAGCGACCGCCATCATCCCCGCTCCCGTGTTCATCGGGTCAACCGCTGCTTGCCCCATGCTGGCCGCGTCCACGTGGAGCGCGGACGACAACGCCGCCGAAGCGGTTGCAATCAGCACGGGCAGCACCATCAGGGCCAGGCCCTTGAAGGCTTCCTTCATCCCTTCCGCTTGCTTCAACGCAACAAAGTAAGGAATGGCAGCCAGCAGCACCACGTAACTAAAAACGCCAATGAGCGAGCCCAAGAAGTATTGAACCGCACCAATCAGCGGGAAGGCCAGATACATCAGCGAGGTTGCAGTGCTGTCGCCGCCCAGCGCCATGTCGTCCCCCAGCACGAAGCCTTCGGCACGACGTCCTTCCTTGGTGATGATCATGCGGGCCTGGGTGTTGCGCAGATCCTCCGGAACCTTCGGCCACCACGGATGGAACTGGTCCAGATCCAGTTCTTCGGGCACAACCAGTGCCATCTCTTTCTCGTCGAAAACCGCGCCCGCTTGGACCGCCATATCTACATCCTCTGGGGGAACGTCCAGCACGCGGCTCTTCACGCGGTCGCTCACGTCAAAGCGCCCGACCAAGTTTTCGTAGCGGTCATTGCCGTCCAGAATGATTTGCTCCAGCGTGCTCGACGCTTGATCGTCCTTCTTGAACAGCTTGCGGCCAATACCGACCGTCCAATCCATCAGCGATAGCAACATGCTCAGTGCCTCCCGTTGTTGTTGTTGTTGGTTTGAGATAGCGCCTGACACGCCACGATTTCCTGAGGCGTGATGGTGCCGCTCGTCCATTTCTTTTTGCACTCGTTCAACGACAACGAGGGCGCGAGTTGGATCGCCGCCGGCGAAGGGCGTGTTCCTTTCACTTTGTTGACGACCAATGCCCCAAAGCAAAGGGCCACGCACGCGGCCGAGGTGACAAGAAAGCCGGCTTTGGACACATGTTTTTCGCTGGCGTGCCGAACCTGGCTGGCGCGCAGGGCGTCCATCCTCCAGGCATCAAAGTCCCCATCGTTTGCCACCGGCATCTTCCGGTCCGCCCGCAGGTAGTAATACGAGGTCAGGACGTTCTCTCGGCAATCGGAGAGCCCAAATCTTTCTGGGTTACCAATGAAAAATCGCCCATGCAGGTTGAGCCACTTCGATCCGAAGTGGAGCTTTCCGGGCTTTCGATACTGCGTAAACAACCACCCAAACATTTTTCCTCCCATCTTTCATGGATACACATTCTTTCTAGCAAGGCTTTCGATAAGCGCAAGCACCTCACCTGATCTTTTCTGCCCACGCGTCGATATCGCTGTTGGCTTGGTCCTGCCAATCGTTTTTCGGCTCGGGTTTAGCAACAGGCTTGGGGGCCGGCTTGGGCTTTGCAGCTGGTTTCGAAACCGGCACCGGCTTTGACGCCGGGGCAGTTGCCGGGGTCTGGGCCTTAGGTGGCTCTGCCAGCACCGGGGCTTCCACAACCGGGGCAGCGACCGCGGCCTTCTCTTCCACCGGGGCAGTCACGGGCTTGGGCTCCTCGACCTGGGGCGGCGCGGATACAACCGGAGCAACTGGCACGGCGACGGGGGCCGGGGCAGTCACTGCTGCAGCCGGTTTGTCTTGGAGCGGAACGGTTTCGCTGGAGCGGTGAGTGGTCCACCACGCCAACGCCCCACCCAGCACAAGGACGGCCACGCCCGACCCAGCCAGAAGTTGCCAGCCCTTCTTGTTGCTGGCCTTCGCCGACGCCTCACCGGCCGGATTGGCCTTGAGGGCTTCCGGTTTCACCGGGGCCCGGGTCGACGTCGCCTTGGGGGCCGGTGCCGGGGCTTGAGCTGACTTGCTCGGTTCGGGGTTCGGAACAGACGGGGCCACCAGCTCGGCCGGCACTGGAGCGGCAGGCGTTGCGTCCACGGCTTCACTGACGGCAGGCGCAGGAGCGCTGACCGGCTCTTTGATGACAGGCGCGGGGCCTGCTTCTGGTTCTGCTGTCGGCTCGGGAACCACCTCCTCAACAACCGGCTCGGGCGCTTCGGGAGCGGAATCGGTTTGAACGGGCTCGGGCTCAACCACCCGCGGCTCGGGCTGGGCAGTCGCTTCTTGCTCGGCCAACGCCTGGGCGCGCTCGACTTCCAGGCGCGCGTTCTCTGCGGCTTCGGCTTCCTTGCGCGCCTTGGCCTCTTCCGCACGCCGGGCCAACGCTTCTTGCGCCTCTCGCCCCTTCTCAGCGGCGACCGAGGCCGCTTGCTTGGTTTTGTCTGCCAAGGCTTTGCCAAAACTTGCAGCCAGCCGGCCTGCGGTTTTCAAGTTTTCTTTTGTCGCATCGCTGACGAGCTTCTCCGCGTCCGTGGGGGCGGTGGTCTTGGCTTGTGCTGCTTTGGCGAGCAGCTCGCGCTGCTTGCGTTGTTTGATGAGTTCTTCGGGTGTCATGGTTCCTCCCAGGCGCTTGAAAAAGATTTGAGCCAGGGGGCTTTCGCCCCCCAGCTCTCGGTTGGCTTAGCGAACGTCGGGGATCGGCGAAACCGTGATGGCGTAATCGCCCCGGCCGCACTGGTCATCGACCGTGGCGTTCTGAAGCGCACCGCGCTTTGCCAGCTCAACGACCGGCACCTGGCACACGGCGGCATCGGCACCACTGAAGCCAACCGTCAGCTTTTCTTTGCTCGCCTTGAGCAACGCGGCCAGCTTGTCCAGCGTGGCGCCGGTCTTGGCACTCACCGGCTGCATGTCAGCGGCCGGGTAACGGATGACCAGCTTGTCCAGGGCTTCGGCCTGGCCGTCCTTGGTTTCGACGGTCTTGGTATGCACCTGAGCATCCAGGCCAGCTGCCTTGGCTTCGGCTTCCAGTTCGCGGAACTCCTTGAGCTGGGCTTGATAGGACGCAATGCCTCCGACAATCGCCCCAGCAGCGCACACCGTCAGGGCCTTGTCTTTCTTGCCGGTCAGCAGGGCGATGCCTGCACCGGCAGCGCAGCCAATCCCGCCGGCCTTGAACAGGCGCAGCTTGTTGGTCTTTTGGGGTTCGGGCCGGGTGCTGTCCTGGGCAAACGAAAGCCCCGGAGCCAGCAACGCGGCGATGGTGAGAGTGAGGATGAAACGCTTCATGGGTATGCCTCCTTATGAGGTAGTGGGGAAAGGGTTAGAGTTTTGGAGGCAGGAACGCCGAGGTAGCAGCAGAAGCTCGACTGGGTTCGGCAGCCGGTTGCTTGGAGAGGGTTTCGGCGTCGGGTTCTTGCTGCGCCAGGAACTGGGAAAACGCTTGAAGGGTTTTCACCACCAGTTCTTCATTGGCCTGGAGCGCCGCGCTCTGCTCTGCTCGCAAGTCCGCCAGCGCGCTTTCTAGGGCAAGGGCATTCCGCGTTTCGGATTCGCGGACCGTGGCTCGGATGTCGCCCAACGCATCGGACGCTTCAAGCCCCTGAACCACGCCCCGGTTTTTCTCCAGGACCGCCAGGCGCAAATACTTGTTCAAGGAAACGCCTTGTTCTTTCGCGCAATACCGCGCGCTCTCCAACTCATCGGGAGCGATGCTGAAAGATTTGGTTAGAAGCGACGGACGACCCACTTAACCCCCTGCAATGAAAATCCACACCCATGGATTAGCAAAGGATTTAAGAAGCGCAAGTGGGCTAAGCCGTTTTTCTTCTGTTTTTCTGGGGTTCCGGCCATTTTTCAGCCGAACGGTTGGCCAAGTTGTTAGCCAAGACTGAAAACAAGGCGCAGCAAGGCCTGGACGGGTGGAAAGGCGCAGCGTTTCTAGCCAAGCCGGAAAAACACTTCAGTGCGACTTGTGTATGGCCTACTCCCTTCACCCTTCGGAAAACCTTGAACGGTGAATGGGCAGCCAACCTCTTCCCTCGCAGTCCTCCCCAAGTTTTTGCTCCCCCGCTCTTGCCCTTCCGCTTTTCCCCGGTAGAAGTTTAGGAAAGCCCCAATCCTCAACCCAACCGGAGCCCCCTATGCCCCTCACTCCCGCCACGCCCAGCCGCTCAAAAAAGTTTTCGCCAGCCCCCGTAGCCTGCCTCCCCACCCATCCAGCTCCCCACCTCTCCACCGACGCCGCACCCCCTGTCTCAGAAATCGGGGACCGCCGTTTCCCCCACGCCCCAGCCCTGTCCCAGTTCGTTTTAGTCAAGCGGAGGCCAGCATGGGATCGCGTGAGTGGTTGGGTTCAGTCACGCTGCTCGGGTGTTCTGAAAGCCCTGCCTCCATCTGTTTTAGTCAACTTTGCTCGGGGGTTCTGGAGGACGACTGCAGGGGCTATTGGTTTTGGTTCGGGTGCCTGGAAAGCGTTGACCCCATCCGTTTTAGTCAAGCGAGTGGCCTCGGTTGAAGTTCACTGCCCCCCGGTATTCGATCAGCGGTTGGGGGGCCAGTGCTGGTCTGGAAATGTTTCGGGCAAGCGGGCTCTGGGTTTTGGATCGGCGGTCGCTGGGGAGGTTCGACAGGCTCGGCAAAGCGTTTTAGTCAAATCTTTTTCAAACTCCTGCAACGCCCCACTGCCCCTGTTCTGCGATCCGGTTGCTGGGCCTGCGTTGAACGGCTGGGGGGTGTTCCGTGTTTGAGCTGCCCCCCTTCTTGGATGCCATTGCCCGAGCCGATGCCCCGATGGAAGGCAAGGCCAACGGGTGGCAACGCAAAGCAGGACTGGCAGAGTTCGGTAACGCCTGCGCCTTCTGCTCCGGTCCACTGGACCTGTCCTCTCCCAAGTCCTGGACGGCTACGTCGCTGGTGCCCGCGCAACTGGGAGGCCCCGTCGGTGTCGTGGAGAACTGGGTGCCTGCCTGCCGCCCTTGCGCAGCTTCCAAGGGCCTGCGAGACATCGTGAGCTGGAAAGAGTGGAAAGCGTCGGCGCCCCCTGGCCGTGTGGCCATGCTGCTGGATAGGCGTCGTTCGGCGTTGCTCTACGCGGAGAATCACTTCACCCCCCTATCGCGTCACTCGAAGCGTGAGCGCGTGCTCTCCTGCCTGGCCGCGCGTTTCGCCAAGCCCCGCTTCCGCGTCTATGCCTGGTTGGGTGAGGTGGATGGAGAGCGCGTGGGCTTGGTGGGCTGGAGCACCCGGGCTGGGGATCCGTCCGCTGTTGGTGAAGCCCTGCTGGCGTTACGAATGAGGGACGGGGCCGAGGTGCTGGCAGAGGGCCAGGTGACGCTTCTGCGGGTGCCGGTAGACGCGTTCCTGAGGGCCGTGTGGTCGCTGATTGAAGACCACGGGATCGTCGTGCAGCTGGACGTGCCAGGCGGCGGCCCGCTCGATGCAAACGACTGGAGAGAGTGCTGGCGCCACCGAGTGATGGACCCTGTCAGTAACCACAAGCGCGTTCCGATGGCCGGCGGCCCGTCGCTGCCTCATGCTCCCAAAGTGCTGTCCACCAACCCGGATTCCGTTCGCCGGCTGGCCCAGCTGCAGGCCGCAAAACGTGCTGACCGGTTGGATGAAGCAGAGCTGGCGTATCGCGAGGCTATGGCCCGGAAGAACAAATACCTGGAGCGGGTAAAGCGCGGCCTGGAGGCCCCGATGCCGCTGGACGAATACCGGGCGTGGAGCGATGAGGTTAGATATCTACAGACTGTCTGGGCGCGATTGGTAAACGAGAGCACGGGCTAACGCTCGGCGCGAAATGCTGGCCTATGCACCAATGAGGTATTCGTTGCCCTTGATCTTCTGCAGGTAGGCCCACGTCCCAGACAGCGCCAGATTCGAGGGGGTTGTTTGCAAGCGGAAGGCGCGATCACGGTAGGCATCACCCGAGTCGCAGTAGGCGGTGATGAAGTCGTAGCCCTCCTTCCCATGGAAGCGGAACCGATCCCCTTCTACACACTTCAGCAAGGCCTCGGGGAAGCATTCCAGCACCTTGCGCCTCCCGAACTTGACGGTCAGCGTCGGCGGCCCGTCCTCGTCAAACACCACCTCGTATGAGCTTGCTTCGATTTTAAGGAGCTCGGACAGGTGATGGATGGTTCCATAGCCGTCGTTCTCCACCTCACCACACATGATCGCCATGCGAGCCACGGCCGGGAAATGCTCCCAGCGCCAGTTCTGAATCCTGTGGGGATAGGGGAACCAACGCTTCTCCAAGCACTCGGGCACTAGCGCGTGAAGTTTCTTAGCGTTGAACCGTGGGATCCTCGAAACAATGGAGTCGGCTTGGGCGATCAGACCGCGGATCTGCTCCACGTCGAGGCTCTCCCCTTTCAGCCGCTCATCTGGGATGCCGTGTGCCTTGAACGCCTCTTGCGAGGAAGGTCTGGCCACCTCCTGGTAGCCGGTATACACGGCAGCAGGATGCGCGTTGCCGTCCTGCCCCTTCTCGACCAGCACGCACATGATGTGAATGATCGGGTCGTCTCGCGTCACGCCAGTTGTGTCGCACTCGACCAGGAGCACGGGGAAATCGATGGGCTTGTTCCTTGCCATTGCCAACCTCCCCTGACGGCACCTGATTTGCGCGCTTGTGCTCACATCCTACTACGTGTTGACCAGGTGCCGCCTCTCCTACTCCCCCAAGCCTGGGCTGGCGGTTCGCCAGAGCCGGCCTCTCACGATGAGGTAACGGCCGTAGGAAGTGTTTAGCGCCACCTCACCGCTTTCAGAAAGAAGGCCTTCTTCCGATCGGCGGTATAGGTGGCACCGCGTTGTGCAGGTCTCTCACAAGCTCCTGAAAGTTACCATTGAAATCCGGACCATTCGAAAGGTTGACGTAGAAACGCCCCCTAAGATTAGTTGGCATGTGCGCGGCATCCCTGGGATCGCGAATCACTGGAATGAACCTCATGGACAATGGATCGTTGGCGAGGTCCGCTGCGGTTACAAGGTGTTCGTAGCCGACACCACCCACCCTACCGTTCGCACGATTCATGTAGTTCTCGGTGCAAACGACAATCACGCGATCGCATGCTGCCGACTGCTCCATGAAGTGAGGCAGATTCTGGCCGAACCTCAAGTGGGTCCTATCAGATATCGCATCGATTCCGTTCATCCTTAAGGCGTTGACCAAGTTCCGCACCCATTCGATGTGCTCGGGGGAGTCCCACGAATACGAAACAAATACCTTAGGGGGTGGGGTCTGATCGTTCTCAAGCAGCCCGTATCGAAGCAGGACATCATAGAGATCAGCATCTTTAACAGCCCAGTGTGTCCGGGTGTGCTCCCAGCTTCTATCTGCGGCGACATCAAGCGCGGCAAACATCTCGCGAAGAGCCAACGCGGGAATAGGGCTCACACTCGCATCGAAAGACCACGTAATACGCACGCCACCATATCGAACTTGTATATCGTCAATCTTGCCAACACGGGCAGGAAGGCCGGCCTCGCGACCACGGTCTTCATAAGCAAAGAGCGCAGGAATGCCTTTCAAATATTGGATAGTTTGTTGATCTAGGGCGCCGAACCGATCAATAAGAGGCTGTGCCGTGTATTCCAGGAACCTGGCTAGCTCAAGAACGAACTCGTCCTGATCCCAGGTGCCCTCCTGGTAGACCATCAGCAAGTTATACATGCAAGATCCTAACAACTTCCAAACATTGAGTATGCCTGCAACTCGGCCTTAGGAAACGATCGGCACACGCTGGGCGCCCCGAGCGCACCTGCGCCGGTCCCAGCCGCTAGAAGGTTAGTGGTTGGTGCAGATGCTTCCCGCTGAGTGCTCAGGCGCCCTCTCAAGGCTGCTCAGTTCTAGGCACCGGTCCACCAACTGCCTCATCGCCTCGCCCAGCGAGATCCCGGCCACCCGGGCATCCTCCACTAGGCGCTTGGCCACCTCTTCGGTCACCTTTGGGTCCGGCAGAATCGCGCCGTAGCGCCTCCCATCCGGCCCATGCTGGGCACGGGCTCGGGGCCCGAACGGCTGGCGGATGTCGGCATGGGCGGCCACCAGGGCAGCCAATGCACTGCTGGCCGTGAGCCCCTGCTGGCGAGCGAGAGCCCGGAATGCGGCCGCCTTGGCCGGGGCAATGCGAACCGTGGGCAGCCGGCGCGGGGCCGGCTGCTTGGGTCGGATGGCGTAGGGGTTACGAACCACGAGCGATCTCCTGCAAAACGCTATTGCTCCTCTTTTTTAAATCTTCTTTGTGGAGCTTGAGAAGCTCTCGCATATCTAGGACATGCGCATCGCTTTCAATCAGAACGTTGGATGCATCGACGTAGATCAGCTCTTTCTTCGGTCCAGACAACCGGCGCGGGGCCGGTTGCTTGGATTGGATGGCATAGAGCTTAGGCATCTTCATCCTCGCCCTCCTGTCCGTAGGCCCAAACAAAACGCGTTTCATCCACGATGCGCATGTTGCGCCAGCCCAGTTTCTGCTCCAGATCTTCCATGCCGGCTTCGGCTTCGGCGAGTGTCGAGTATTCCGCGTTGTCGATGGGCTCCCAGTTGCTGCTCCAGCTGTTGGTGGAGTAGTCAGCTTCGATGGTGAAAGTGTTTTTTTGCATGGCGGTTACCTTTTTGGCCTTTTCGGTCAGCGGTATTGCTTTCCTGTAAATCCAGGTTACGACAGGCCCTGAAAATGTAAACTCAAAAACAACACATTTATTTGACTAAAGTGTAGAACTGACGGGCAACCGCAGAAAACACACAAACCCTGAAACGCCTCACGTTTCCAGCCAAGCACCGGGCCCGGCGGAAGCCGAGGCCCCACCCGCCTTTCCTCCACAACGCTTTTGCTCTAGCCGCTTTTGCCGTTGCTCTTTCCACCCGCCGCCAGCCATAAAAAAGGCGACCCATGGCCGCCTGTCTTTCACTGCCACCCGAGGGATGGCGTAGGACCTGCTCATAGCTCTGCAGCGATTTCCTCGTGATCCAACGCTTCGGAAACCTCGGCCAGGGTGGCATACCCGCGGAGACTGGATTGGTGTTTCCCGTCCGAGAGTTCCCAGCGCGGCATGGCTTCGCAGTTGTTGGCGGCTTCCATTTTGACGTGGAGCCCAGCTTCGGAGAGTCGCAGTCCCAAACGGGCGGCGCGGTTTTCGAGGGTTTGGCGGCGAGGGGTTTTCATGATGAATCCTTGTTTGGTTTTCAGGTCAGCGGTATTGCCTCCCTACAAATCCAGGTTACGACAGGGCATAAAAATGTAAACTCAAAAACAACACATTTGTTTGACTAAAGTGCAGAACTGACGGGCAACCGCAAAAGACACCAAAACCCTGAAACACCTCACACTTCCAGCCAAGCACGGGCCCGGCGGAAGCCGAGGCCCCTCCCGCCTTTTCTCCACAACGCTTTTGCTCTAGCCGCTTTTGCCGTTGCTCTTTCCACCCGCCGCCAGCCATAAAAAAGGCGGCCCATGGCCGCCTGTCGTTCACTACCAACCCAGGGCTACCGTTGTTTCCTCGCCCGCCCCACGATGGCTTTCCGAACCTGTCTCCGCATTGGATCCAGGTCATCGGTTGCCGTGGTCACGACGAGGCGACGCTTGCTCTTTTTGAGCTCCTGGCAAGCCCAGGAAGCCAGCGCAATGAGCGCGGTGGTGAGAATCGGCTGTTCTTCCCCGGTGACGTCCTGAATCTGCTCCCGGAGCTTGGGCGGCACGGTGACCATCGTTCGCTCCACACGCGCCCCGTTCTCGTCGCGGTAGTCGAACATGGTGGAGTCGCGTCCCACGTCCAGATGAACCCTCTGGCCGTCCCGCAGGTAGGGCCGCTCCTCCGAGTAGTCGAAATAGGTTCTCCGCCCAGGCGCGTCCCCTGCAGCCACCATCAGCTCTGCCAGCTGCTCCTCGGAAAACTGGTCCAGATCAATGAGCGGCGCATACGTGCGTTGCGGCTTGGCGTGGACCACTTTCGCGGCTTTGGACAGGTCTTTGCGGGCTTTGGCAACGGCGTTCTTGGCGGGGGTCTTCTTGGCAGCCATGAGGTCCGGCAGGGGCAGCATTGGGAGCTCCATCATGCCTGCCCCCGGCCCGGGTTGGCCAACCTTTTTTGGATAGCCTGACCTACCCGCAAAATGTCTTCTCGGGCCTTGTCCACCCCAGCTCCTCGCATGGAGAACACGGTTTCCCCCAGTTCGTAATAGCTGGCCAGTGCTGCGCGTTCGGGAATGACGATGGCGCCTGCCAGGCTGGGATCTTCCAGCCGGCGGCGGTGCTCCGCCCGCTTGAGGTTGACCCGATTGGCGACCGGCAGGAAGGGCTTGCCCTGACGTCGCAGCGTGTCGATGGTCCGCAGGTAGACGACGTAACTGCCCCCGTCGAGCAGCGTTGGGACGATGTAGAGGTCCGCGTCCGGCAGCTGGTCTTTCACTGGGGCGCTGGGCGGCAGGTCTTGAATCTCCAGGTCGAAGCCTGGGGATGAGGCACGGCTCACGGTGAACGGCGTTTCCCCGTCGCTCATCGCTGACCACGCCACGGAACCGCATTGCGGGTCGCGGTCGTTGACGAGCACGCGGGATTGGCCGGCAAACGCGGCGGCGAGGTTGAGCGAGAGCGTGGTGCGCCCCACACCCCCTTTGAAGCAACAGACAACGAGACGCATGAGATGGGCTCCTTTTATGGGTAGGTCGTGCAACACACTACGATGCAAACCTATTCCCGCAAGAGCCATGCAGCGAGGGGGTTTCAGCGGTGCAGACGTCTTACGTTCAGCGACCCTGGGGCCCGGCGGAAGCCGTGGCCCACCCTGCCGTTGTCTCCACCCCGCCTTTCGGCGGCGAGTAGCCGCCGGCACGCGCTTCAAACCTCTTCAGCGACCGGTTGCTGAGTCTTGATGAACGCTGGGTGGTAGCGGTGAAGGTGGGTGTTCATCAAATTTGCGGTATGGCGTGCGAACCATGCCTGCATGGCCGGGCAAAGAACGCCCCCGCAGACCTCCGCCAGCGTTTGGCCGTCTGACACCTGACGCCGCTCCAGCTTCCCCTTGTGCCCCCGTCGCACGACGAAACGCTCCCCAATCCGGACCAGCGGGTTGGCCCCGGCGTCCATGAGCGCTTCGACCATCGCGGCATAGCGCGCCGCAAGGATCCGGTCCGACTGGATGGCTTTGGAATACATGACGCTCGCGACGGCCAACGCGGTGATGCCAGGATCACCGGCCACGCCAGCGTCAAGGTCGGGCGTCCCCTTGAGTGTGTGGAGCCACCCATAGAAGGCCAGCGGGTCGTTGGTTTGGATGGCCCTGATGAGGCTTTCGGTCCCGGCACTCATTGCCCACCTCCCAGAACCCCGATGAGCACCAGGGCCACCAGCACGTAGAACGGCACCAGCACGATGTTCCACCATGCCTTGGAAACCTCTTGCAGCACGCTTCCTTGGCGATGCTCCGCCGGCAGTTGATAGAAGCGCACCAGGGCGCGCCCGGCGGAGATGGGGTTGGCGACCAGGTCCCGGTAGAACACCGCGGTGCTCAGGACACCGACAAACAGCAGGGCCATGTTCAAAATGCTCATACGAAGCGCTCCTCTTCCTTCTTCCAACGCCGCTCATGGCGGGCGCGGGTGGCCAAGCGCTGGATCCTGCGGTGTTTGTCGGCCAGTTGGTTCAGGCCATTGGTGCGGTCCAGGAACCGCGCGGCGGTGTGGAGTTGGAAATGCGCCAGGTCGGTGCTGGCAGGCTCGACGGGATGAATCTTCATGTCTTCACTCTCTTTTTGTGGATAGGTCGGTTTACCCATTAAACCGCTCCTACACACGATCCAACCACATCGCCAACCGATGTCAACCCATTGATTTGAAAGATTTTTGACTAAAATCAAGAACTGCCGTCGGGGCTTGTCAAAACGCGGTTGTGTCGCATGCTGAAGTGCATGACACCGCATGCCCGCCCTCGCCGCCGTTCTTCCGCTCCAGGCTTTGGCCTGGTCGAGTTGCTGCTCGCATTGGGTGTTGCCACGGCCATGGGCGCCGCCGCGTTCTGGGTCTACCCCCGCGTTACTACTCGGGTCAATGTGGCGTCGGACGTCGAGAACGTTCGGGACCTGGCCAGCCGCGTTGATCGGTCCCATGGCGTCATTGGCTCGTTCCGCGGCGTCAGCACGTTGAACGTGCTTGAAGATGGGCTTGCCCCCGCCGACTTCCGCCAAGGCAGCGCAGTGACCATGAGCAACGCGTGGGGCGGCGCAGTGACCGTGTCCCCGGCCACGGTGCGCTTGGCGGGGGATGCCTTCACCGTGGGGCTGTCTGGGCTTCCTGCGCGGGCCTGCGTGCCGTTCGTCTCCGCCATCGCGGACGACGTGAACGTGCGGGACGTGATCGTGGGCAACACCAGTGTTTTGCTGAGCAACCGAGGGAGCCTGGACGTCCCCGGCTTAGGATTGGCGTGCGGGGTCGATGGGGCCGTGGTCGAGATCGTCTATTACTCGGGCATGGTGGCTGGGTCGTCGGTCGCCGTGGTACCCACGCTTCCCCTGCCCTCCACGCCCGCCGTCCCTGGCCCTTCAACGCCGACCCCGGCGGGGCCCGTCACTGGTGCGCCCAGCGTGAGCGATGCGGTGCCGGGCGTTCCTGGGAACGTGTCGCCAAGCCCTGCAGTTGCTCCTTTCCCGGCTCTTCCACCGCTTCCTGTTGCGCCCAGCGTTCCGGTGCCTCAGCCGCTCCCAACGCCGGTCCCCACCCCGGCTCCGCCGGCCTTGGTGCCGTGCCGGCAATCGGAAAGCTCGGCGGCCCGGGCGAGCTGTCCGGCGGGCACGTGGGGCACAGAGACGGTGCGCACGCGCCAGGTCTGCGCTCCCGGCGACGTGTATCCAAACTCAGACGCTGCATGGGAGCATCCCGAGGCCTGGGTTCAATCCCAGAGCGTGGTGGCCGTGACGGCGAGGGATTGCCAGGCCTGCCCTGGAGCCGCCCAAGAGCAACGGGATCAATGGCTGCCCACTTCGCAAGCCTGCCCGTCAGGCCAAACCGGCACGCATACCTGGGAGCGGCAGCAGGTCAGATCGCGGGACGTGTTCACCCACTGCCCGTTTGGCACCACGACCCTGCCCGGGCCCACTTACGGCGGCTGGTCCCACTGGGTGGATACCGGGGCTCGTCGCTACGAGGTCAACACGTGCAAGCCCACGGCCGCTCGCTGCAGCGATGGGAGCTTGCAGGTTGTGGCGTGGCACTCGGCCGATGGGCAGGACGTGCCGCCGCCCTCGGGTTCGAGTGGCATTTCTTACTGGTATCCCGACGCCGTGGTGCGCCTGACAGCAGCGGAGAAAG
Organism: Stenotrophomonas sp. 86428_Sma; assembly: GCF_056481585.1. Taxonomy (NCBI): domain Bacteria; kingdom Pseudomonadati; phylum Pseudomonadota; class Gammaproteobacteria; order Lysobacterales; family Lysobacteraceae; genus Stenotrophomonas; species Stenotrophomonas sp. 86428_Sma. Next base: position 1,342,574 of record NZ_CM151156.1, on the reverse strand, counting down.
CAAAGCTCGACTGGGCCATCAACCACGTGCCCATCCACCGGGTCGAGACGCCTGCACCGATGCCCGGCAACTGGCCCGCCAACGTGAGCGAGTCGGCTTTCTATGAAGAGCAATGCAACGCGCTTTCGGACGCTGGGAACATCCGTTATGCCTACTCCTACGATTTTGAGTGCGTCTCCAACATGGGCATGCACTACTGCGACTACAACTGGACCAGCGGCGGCACCTCTTTGGCCGTGTGCCGCCAGGCCTGCGCGTCCGATCTGGTCGGCAAGAGCAACAACCCCTATCGCTGGGAGTGGCCTGAGTCCTCGGTGGTGGCTTCGACGCCCTACACCACCTGCACGGGCCAGCCTGGATGCACGCCCAACGGCGGTTTTGGCACCCAGCAAGGCCTGCCGGCGTGCAACGAGCACAACGTGGGCCAGACCATCGCTTTCAACTGGTATCGCCAGTTCTACAACCCCGTGCGGGTGGATTACCAGTCGCTGACGCTGACGTGCAGGGGACCTGTGAGCTAGCGGCCAGAGGCAATCGTCGGACACGCACGGAACAGTGCACTACTCAGCTGGGGGCACGAACGATGCTTGGCTGGGCGTCCCCATGACCTTCTGGACAAGCTCGTAACCAGAGACCTCCTCATAACGGGAGGGTATTCTTGCTTTGAGCCCATGAAGGCGCCGATTCGCCGTCAATGCGAGCTGGTTGTAAGTGGTCGCCGTGACGCGTCCACGCTGGGCTCCGTTGTATTCCCGGTTAGTGACGGTCGAGATATTGGATGCGACCGAATGACCGACCACGAAGGCATGGAAGAAGGGAACCCCTTCGATGCCTCCGCTGGAGACAAGCTCATCGACATACTCAGCCGCTTGATTCATCTCTTTGCGACCGATTTCAGAGCGCCCTTTCTTTAGCTCAATGAGTAGGACATCGCGCATCATCACCAGCTGATCCCTGGCAGTATCGAAAGTCTCCGTCCCAACAACAGAGAGTGTCGCATCGGATAGGACGACAATGTCAGGGCGTTTCGCTGCATTGGCAAACGCCTGTCCACCCTTTCTGACTTTGAACAAGCTGGTGGCGACGGTGCGCAGGGTATTGTTCGACGCATACTCCGAGCTATCGAACTCAGGACCAAACAGCCAACGCGCCTGCGTCACGAGCGGGTGGAGGGTGTGCAGCTCGTCAGCCTCCGGGTCGCCGCTGAGCTTCTCCATGGCCGCAATGATGGACAACCGACTGTCGATCTCGTCCAGAACGGTAAGTGCATCCTCCACCGTCCACTGCCCCAGCAACCTGTCGAGCCCGTCGATGTCGTGCTCACCCAGCTGCATCAGTTTGTCGAGGAAGCTTGAACCGCTTCGTGCCTTTTGAATCTTTATGACTGCCTTGACGACCTTGTTGAGCGTTTCAGGCGGTATGCCTGGTTGGTCATGCACCACCGCCTTCGTGAACTGCGCCACTTCAAGCATGGAACGCCTAGGCAGCGTGCGCAGATCCTCTCGATTCTTGTAGAGTGCGTCCTCTGAGTTTTCTTCAATCAAGTGGGCCGATAACTTTTCGACCATTTCCTGCGCATACCCGTTGGCCGCTTCGAAAAGGCGATCGGTGCGCTCGGTATTCTTGAACTTCGACCAGTCTGGTTCGACTTCGGACAGCCACTCTGCCCCACACTCGATCACGATGGCATAGCGCTTCGCAAAGCGCACCCGCCCATCCAGAACGGCCATTGGCCCAACGGTCCAACTCGGCAGCCCCACCAACCGATTGCTCACCCAGAATGCCACGCCTTGGTAACGCGTGGATTTGGCCGTGCGCGTTGTGTCCACCACATACGCGGTGACGCCAAAGCCTGGTTCAACCTGAATCTTGCGCTCTTCTAGAAGGCCCTCATGCTCAGACAGAGGGACGGACTGGCCGTTCACCGAAACGATGAACTGCGGATCGTGTAGGAAACGTCCCGACAAGACCGTTCTGATCCGATCTGGATCCGGGCGGTGGCGTTCAACCTCTACCAACAACCGGGTGCCATGGCCGGAACGGGTGCCTGTTTCATGGCTCTGGATGTAGAACGGGGACGGCTGATTTCGAGTGCCGATCACGAAGGTTGAGAGAACGCCGTTCGTCCAAGTTTCGACCGTGTAATGATCAGAGAAGCACAGAAGGCCATGGCGACCAATGCCGTTGCGCCCGAAGGCCATGCGCACCCAATCGCGACGCCCCGACGGAAACTGGACGTTCGCCCCTTGGCTTCGATGCCGGTTGTATCCCAAGGTCATCCAGCGCTTGCGAAACTGATCCTCGGTCATTCCATGGCCATCATCTTCCACCGACAGCAAGCCACCTGTTTCCTCCGGGATGATCACGGCAACCTTAGCCGCTCCCGCATCCCATGTGTTGGCCACCAACTCGGTTAGCGCTACATCTGGGTCATAGCCAATCCGCCCGAGTGACCGCAGCACGTAGTCTTCTTCAAAGAGAGCTTCGTTGGCTGCTTTGCCCTTCTTAGCCATGGGGATGTCCGCTAAATGCTTGATTGGTAATGGTTGCAAGACTATGCCGCCTTCTGCCGACTTTGGCAAAAAAGCTAAGCCCTACCCATCTCACCTGCCGCGACGCCAGCGGGCGCGTGTTAGCTGGGGAGTGCGGTTCTATCCCACGCGCGCTTGACCCACCCCAACACGACGGCCAGCACGCCGATCAGGAACACGCCATACAGCCACGCGCCGTAGAACGCCATCGTGGCCACCTCTCCATACACGGGATGCTCTGCATACTTGAACCCCAGAACGGCGGCCGCCACCACCGTCACCACGCCCAATCCGCCCCCGAGCAGCGCCCCTTTCAGGAAGCCGTGCTTCCGAAAATACGGCATCCGCCCCGTTCGGACGTGCCAGTCCCAGAGCCGCTGAGCCCGGAGATGGAGCGCCAGGCAAAATGCCAAAAACGCGAAGACGAGCGCACCGGGCACACAACAGACCACGCCGATTAAGAAGTCGCGCTTCATCACCTCCAGGCCGGCCGCCAGCCCAACCAGGCCCAACGGGCCCAAGATGACGCTAGGGAGGATCAGCGCGGATGGGCCCGGCGGCGCATACACAACTTGCTGCGGCGGATAGCGGTTCATATGGTCCTCCCCTGTTGGATGGCTGCACGCTTGATCGAGACCGGCGTGCAGTCAAGCGGTGGACTGCCGCCCGTTTAGCCCGCGGACGTCCCTTCGTCCTTCACCTCGACCGGCTGCCAGCCCTCGCCTTGCGGGCGGAACACTGCACGCAGCTTCGGCTTGAGGGTGCTCGGCTCATCCTTGGTGGGCTGGCCGCCGATGTAACCCAGGGCCTTTACCGACCCGCCGATCAAGCACTCTTGATCCCCATTCGGCTTCTTCTCGCAGTCGAGATCCAAGCCGCCCGCGTCGGTCACTTCAAACCGCCAAGAGCGCTGGAGGGTTGCCTGCCTCCCCTGCTCGGTGAAAAAGCCTTCCACGACCTTCACCCCATCCTCCTTTGAGGGGCCCTTGTCGCCAGAGCAGGCGGTCAGGGTCAAAAGTGCCGCTGCTGCGGCCACGATCAGTGCGTGCTTCATGTCATGCGTCCTTGTCTTTGGAAGGGGTGATGCCGATGATCTGGTTCTTGTAGCCGATCTCGAGGCGGTCGATTTGGAGAACGATGTCGGGCAGGCCGTTGGGCTTCAACCTGCCCTCCACGACCTTGAAAAAGATTCGGTCTCCCGTGGCGTCGCGCCCCACCCGTCGCAGCTCGGCCGCGTCTTCCGGCTTCAATCGCAACGCGGCGTGGTAGCGCCCGCCATGCTCGACCCCGACCACCGCACTGCCCTTGCCCAACGGCGAAGGGCCGATAACGGCCGTCGGAAGAAAGTCAGGCGAGCGGGGATACCAGTCGTGGTTCATGACCAGCACGTAGGCGTGGAGAATGTTGGTCTTGGGGTCGATCTCCACGTCGATGTAGGGCCGCAGGTAGAACGCATCGGTAGAGGCGATCTGCCGCGCCTTGGCCTCAAACGCAGAGGCCGGATCGCCTTGCAGGCCTACGCGTTTGAACTGGTGCCCCCATGAGCCAATGCAGTGGGTTCGCATCGCCGGTGCCAGGGCAGCGCCGGCCTTGGCCTGGGCAAAGAGGTTGTCTTCGCACATGCCGAAACCGGCCGACGCGGTGGCCGCCAAGCCCCACCGGATCCGGGTGTAGCCGTCGAGCACTGGAGGGTCGCCGTCGTCCCAGTAAGTGCCTGCCGGCTCCAGGTAACGCTTGGTCGCCGGGGCCGAGGCGGCGTCCTTGCCCGCCTGCATCAACCCCTTGCCAATCCTTCCCCAAATGCCGTCCTGGGCGGTGGCCGTCCCGCTGGCCAACGCCAGGCACACGGCCACGGCTGCAATCGCTTGCTTCATGCATCCCCCTGATCCCGGCCACCATGGCCTTATTTGCCATTTTGGCAAATGCGGTGCAGCATGGGAAGCGGCAGACTTGGGGATTGTTCCCGGTTCGTGATCGCCCATGCCTGCCCCTCTCGCCCCAGCTCACACGTTTGGCCGCCGCTTGCGCGAGGCCCGGCTGGCCAAGGGCCTGACGCAAGCACAGTTGGGGGCCGTGCTTGGGTTGGACGAGGAAAACTCCGCCGCTCCCAGGGTTTCTCGTTACGAGAGAGGAGATCGCGTGCCGGATCCTGCAACGATGGAAAAGCTGGCCCAAGCACTTGGCATGCCGGTCGCCTATTTCCATGCCACAAATGATCTAGTGGCAGAGACGTTGCTGGTGATGTCGCGGCTTGAACCCGAACAGCAGCGAGAGCTGCTGACGAAGGTGAGGGATTACGCCCAGAGCCGTGGCGTGGCCATCCTCCCGAGTAGCGACAACGATCTCAGGGAAGAGAAGACATGCTGAAACGACTTCGACGCTGGTGGCTGCAGCGGGATGCGCCAAGCCCGATGGCACCGGAGCAGTTGCAGGCGCTGATGGACATCAACCTGCTAGAAATCCAGTTGGCGGCATTGGACGCCCTCAAGTCCTCGACGCCAGCCGCGGAAGCGGCCAGACTGCGATCCCATGCTTGGCTCGCGTCGATGCGTGGGCAAGGCCCGGTCGGGACGCCGAACTGGAGCGAACTGCGGGCTGAAGCGCGAGCACTGAACCGTGATCTGGCAGCCGCCCTGGCTGCCGCCCAGATCGATGCCCCCTCAGAGGCCTGATCCCTACCGTTCGGGAAAACCATTTCCCCATCCCCTACGACCATCACCGACTTGCCTCCAAATGTGACCCGCGTCACTATTGCGGAAGGGGAACGGAGCCTTCCTGGCTCTGGCCATTCACAGGGGAAGTGACCGATGGCGAACAAGAATGGGGCCGCTGCGCCTACGACTCTGGAAGAGTGGTTGAATGGCCGCCCAAGCTGGCTGCGCATGGCCGCTTCCACGGTGATCCAGCACCGCCGCATGCCGAACGAAGAGGAGATGGAGGCGCTGGCGGATCACTGCCTGGCCGAGGCAGCCAAGAAGCTGGATGCTCCCCACCCGGCGTTGGCACCGGGAACCATCTTGGGGACACCCACCGCCGCTGAGCTTCGCATCGACTCGGTCTCCTCCATCCGCGGCGTCAATGCCCTTGGCGAGGACGCGGCATTGGACCTCAGCCAAGGCCAGATGACCGTGGTCTACGGACCCAACGGGGCCGGCAAATCGGGCTACGCCCGTTTAATGAAGCACGTTTGCGGCGCGCGGGCCAGGGGTTCTATCCACGGCAACGTGTTCCAGCAAAACCCCGCTGCTGCCTCTGCCCTCATCAAAGTCACGGCGACGCGATCCGACGGCACCACATCGCCTGCTGAACTCACTTGGCAAGCAACCGACGGCCCCCATGCGACGTTGAAAGCGGTGCCGGTGTTCGACTCAGCCACGGCGCTGGAGTTCGGCGACAGCGCCACCACCGCCACCCACCTTCCCCGGGCCATGCGGTTCGTCGGGATGCTCATCAAGATCTCCGATGACCTGGCCACCCAGTTGAAGGCCCGCGGAGCCAAGCTCACCAGCAAACTGCCCATCATCCCGGAAGACCACGCGCAGAGCAGCGCTGCAACGGTCCTCCGGAAGTTGACGGCGAAACTGACCGAAGAGGAGATCAACCAGCGTTGCGCTTTCCCCGCTGCACTGAACGATGAGCGTTTGGCGCTAGAGACCGCCCTGGCCCAGGCGAACCCTGAAGTGGCCCACGCCAAGGCCGTCGGAGAGCTAGAACGCTTGTCGCAGATGGCCACAAGCGTCTCGGCGTTGAGGGAGAGCTTGAGCGACGAGAAGGCCCAAGCCCTCTTGGATGCCCGCAGCAATGCAGAGGTCAAGCGCCAGGCCGCCACCGCCTATGCCACGGCATTCCTCAACGGGTTGCCTCTCAAGGGCATCGGAGACGCCGTGTGGCGAACCCTTTGGGACGCTGCAAAAGCGTATTCGACAGGTCTTGCCTACCGTGACCACCCTTTCCCCCACGTTGGGGACGAATCCCGTTGTGTCCTCTGCCAGCAACCGTTGGGAGACGACGGCAAGGCCCGCTTGGCCAGCTTCGAGAGCTATCTCAACGACACCCTGCAGACAGAAGCCAAGAGCGCGGAAGACGCGCTGACGGCGCTGAAGAAGGCATTGCCCAGTCCTCTCACCGATGTCGCCTGGCAGGCCCAGTGCGCTGCTATTGGCTTGGAAGCCCCTCAAGCCACTGAGCTGCTTGAGGCCATCCATGCGAGGTTGAAAGCCATGGCCGGGGCCACGACGGCTTCGGCGGTGGAGTGGTCGGTGTGGACCAACGCCTACGATCAGAAGGTCAAAACAACCACCGCTGATCGCGACGCGCTGGCGGGCTTGCTGGACCCGACGGGGCGGAAGGAGAAGGAAACCCGCCTAGCAGAGCTGAAAGCACAACAGTGGCTGTCGGAGCAGCGCGATGCGGTATGGGCGGACGTGATCCGCCTCAAACGCGTGGGAACGGTGGAAGCCGCTGTCCGGTCCACCTCAACCAGCCAGTTGACGACCAAAAGCAATGACATCGGCGAATCGGAGTTGGCCAAGGGCTACTGCGACCGCTTCAATGCCGAGTTGCGGGCGCTGGGGGGCCATTCGCTTCCTGTCCGCATGTCGTATCGCTCCCAAGGCAAAGGCGCGTTCACCTTCTACGTGGAGCTGAAGGACGCGCAAGGCGCCCAGAAGAATCGGGAGATCCTGAGCGAGGGTGAGCAACGCATCGTGGCATTGGCGGCCTTCCTGGCCGATGCGACGGGCCTTGAACGGGGCATGCCCGTGATCTTCGACGACCCCATCTCCTCCCTGGATCAACGCTTTGAGGAGGCGGTCGCCAAACGCTTGGTGGATCTGGCCGAGCATCGCCAGGTGATCGTGTTCACGCATCGGCTGTCTTTGATGGTCCTGCTGCAGAGTGCCGCCAAGCAGCGGGCCAACCTCGATCAGTCTACGGTCAAGGTCGCGGTTGAATCGATCGCCCGCGATGGAAGCAGGACCGGCATGCCGGCGCAGATCAATACGTTCTCTCTGAAGCCACAATCCGGCTTGAACCAAATGATCAGCAGCATCGGACAGCTTAAGAAGCTTGATCCGCCACTAAAAGAACTTGCCCTGAAGGCCGCCTGCAGCAACTTCCGAATCTTGGTTGAGCGCTCCGTAGAGGACGAACTTTGTTCGGGCATCATCAACCGCTATCAGCGCGAGATCAACACGCGCAACAAGCTACAGCGGCTCAGCGCAATCACTCCGACAGACTGCGCACTGATCGACGGCATGATGACCAAGTATTCTGCGTTTGAGCACTCTCAATCCATTGATACACCAACGTGGCTTCCAGAGCCGGACGAGCTCCTTAAGGACGTGCAAGACATGCTCGAGTGGTGCAAGAAGTTCAGTAAGCGAGCGGAAGCGGCGGCGAAACCCAAGGCGTAGGCCGGGCCACCCTTTACTGCGGGCTCACGGTCATCAGAAGCGCCGCTTGCCAGCGCTTCCCACAGTAGGTGGCAGCTTGATGCAACTCGTGCGCGCGAAGAAACGCATGCAGCCACTCTTCGGCGTCCTTGACGCCCGTCAGTTCCCGAATCACCACCCCGGCCAAGCAATCCCCAGGGACGGCAAAAAGGTCGTCGTTCAGATCGCTGCTGGACAGAGGGGTATGGAAATCGGCCCCCTCTTGGAACGCCTGAAGCAGGTGCTGCCGGGCAAGAGGATCCCGGCGTGCCGCCCATGCGAGGCGAACGAGCTCCGACGATGGCCAGGGTGCGGGGGTCATCAGAACTCGTAACCGTCTGGCACGCCCGAGGGGATGCCCTGCATGGGGCCGGAGTAGCCCACCTGCTGAACCAGGTTCTGGGCGGTTTGCGACATGCGATCCAGGCGTTCCGGGACTTGGTCCAGGGCGAACAGAACCATGCCAAAAACGGCGATGTTAAGCAGTTTGTTGAAAAGTTTTCGCACGAGCGAGGTCCTCCGTGGTTGTCAGGGGTTCGGGTTTAAAAAAAAGCTGGTGGTGTTGGGCGATGCCGAACAGGCAAAGCGCCCAGGTGGCCGCAATCGCTGCAGGAGCCAGGCAGAGCGACACGCCGATGGCAATGTCCGACAGCTTGGCCTTGGGGTCGGTCACCATCTCCCATCCCAGCTTGGCCGCTCCCATGCCCGACATGGCGTCGAACAGGAATCGCAGGAGCGCTGAGGTGGTGGCGATGGAAGACCGGGCGGGCGCTTGGGTTTGGCTGCGAGTATTCATCAGAGCGCATCCGGTCGATCAGCAATGGCCAATCCGGCGACCAATCCAGCCAAGAGGCAAAAAGCAAAGAACGTCAACATGGGGTTTCCTTTGGTTAAAGAGCATCGGCGCTCTTCTCTGATCTCAAAGTAAAAGAAAACCAACTTTTCGCAATAGATAGACCCTGTATTTTTCTAACTAAAATGCAAAACTGACGGGCATTGGCAGAAAATGCCAAAACCTTGAAACACCTCATATTTCCACTGCCCGCCAAGCGCCGGGCCCGGCGGAAACCCCGCCCCCCGCCCTTCCCCCAATGCGCTTTTGCTTCATGCCGCTTTTGACGTTGCCTTTTTCTCTTCAAGAACTCAAAAGAACGCGGCCTGGGCCGCGCCTGAAAAGCCCCCTTCGGGGAGGAAAGACCCAGCGCCGAGGCTTCCGCCCCAGCGTCCGCGTGGCTGTCCTTGGCCCCATGCCCGCAAAAGGCAGTCCGATTCGTCAGGCGCTGGCTTGGATGCATCGCCAGACCAACTGGCGAACGGCTTCTGGCTGACGAATGCCGATTCGGTTGGCGTCGATGAGCAGGGCCATGGCGACCTGGGGAGCCACCTGCACACTGGGGAGCGCGGTTTTGTAGCGCTCTCGCCCCTTCGCCGCCTCTCCGGTCCAAGGCGTGGGGCGTCGAGGGGAAAACGGTTCTCGAATCTGGGCGTGTTGCTCGATGAGCTGGGCCAGTGCAGCGCGCATGCTCAGGCCTTGCGCGGCGGCCAGGGCTTGAAACGCGGCTTTGCTGGGCGCGTCAATCCACGTTTCATGGATGGTCTCCACAAGTGAAATGTTGTTCCGCTTGGGTTGTAGCGTGTAGCGGCTCATCCGCTCCTCCTCTTCTCCTTCAGGTCTGCTCTTACATACAACCCCGAATCCATAAAAACGAGGGCCATCTCGCCAAACGAAACGCCCGCCGGAAACTCTTGACTCCAGACCACAATCCCATCTTTGAGGTAGCTGTATTCCTGGCGAGTCACTACGCCAAAGCCATCTTCTGAGTCGCACATGTATTTGACCCGGTGGCGGTAACCGGCGTTCTCGATTTCAATCAACTCTTTCATTCGAACCCTGCTTGTGAGGGCCAGAGGACGTAGCGCCTTGTCATGCGGTCCTCCGGCTGGGCTTGGCCATCCATCCTTGGGCGGCCGCTTCTTCAGCGGTCAGCAACGCGGAAGTGCCCAGGAAACGCGTGAGCTGGTAATGGCCGATGGTGTGCGGATACCGCTGGAGGTGGGCGTGCATGGCTTTGTCGAAGTAGCACGTGGACCCCGAGCGGCGTTGATAGGCGAAATAGCGGCGGCGACGCGTTGCTGGGGGCTTCATGCCGAACCCCCGCAATCGTCGCAACGCTGCATTTCTGCCGGATACGTTGAGAAGGGGTAGGCCCCTTTCTGCCCCACTTCCCCGCAGCACCCACACTGCATGAGCCCCCGAGCCGTTTGGCAAATCGCGGCCTCCGGGCCTTGCCAAACCACGCCGACAACGACGGCTTCCCAGGAGCTGCCGCTCCGGGCAACCACAGTGAGCCTGTCGCCGTTCCGAACATTCGGGGCGGGCACCCGGGCGCCCCATTCGCCCGACTTGAGTTGGAGGGGCCTGGCGTGGTGGTGGGCCATTAGAAGACCCCCCGATAACCAAGGGCAACAAAGCCTGACCGGCCAATAGCGCAAGCAATCATTAGAAAACCTTTGAAGAGGGGGCATTCCCTCACCACCCACTCAAACTAAGCCCCCTCAAAAAAATCGCAATACTTTCACCCTGCGTTTTATCGACTAAATATCAAAACTGCCGGAAGGGCCGCGAATCGCTGAAAAACCCTGAAACGCCTCACATTTCCCGCTCAGCACCGGGCCCGGCGGAAGCCGAGGCTCCACCTGCCTTTCTCCCAATGCGCTTTTGCTTTATGCCGCGTTTGACGTTGCCTTTTCTCTCCAAGAGCTCAAAAGAACGCGGCCGGGACCGCGCCTGAAAAGCCCCCTCCGGGGAGGTTAGGACATGGGCCGGGGCTTCCGCCCCAGCCTGCGCGTGGCTGCCATTCACTGAACGCCCACAAAAAAAGCCCCGGTTTGCCGGGGCTCTGTCTGCAACGCCCAATGGCAATCAGGCCTTGAACGGGTGCGCCGGCCATTCCTGGTCCGGGTGTTTCTTTTTCCACGCTTTACCTTCAGCAGTTTCGGCCCATGCAAGGAATGCCTTCGGCTGACGTCCAGTGCCAGCCCACGTGGTCCCATCCGGGATCTGGAACTTCGGGGCGCGACTGATGCCGGTGCTTGCGGAAGACGGCTTGCGTGGCTCAAGCAGCGCCTTCAGATCGTTCTTCTGCTTTGTCGTGTAATGCTGCCCGAACTGCTGCAAGGTCTCGTAGACTCCTGCAAAGCTGGCCCCGGCTTCGGCCGCAAGCGCATCGCCTTCGGCCTTTTCCATTTCGGCCAGCAAAGCCTCGGCCTCGGCCTTTTTCTTTCGGATTTGTTCAAGCGTCAGTGCCATGGCTTTCCCTTGGGGTTGGTCAAACCTTGATCCTGCCGTTTCGTAGAACCACTGTAAACCCTCAACGACTCAAACCCGGCTTGCACCGTTTTCGGACCCCAGATGGAGCGGCGTCATCCCTGCATGGTTGAGGCTCTCTCGCCAAGTGCTGCCCCGCCATGAGGGGGACCACCAAACTCAGGTGAGGGGCAGGCCCCATCGGGGCAACGTCGCTGAGGAACAACCCGCGAACACCGGCGATGCTTGCCCCTCTCAATCGCTGCGGCTTTCTTTCACCGGATTCACGCGTCTCAGAGCCCGCGTGGCGCCGTTTATACTGCACATCTACTTAAGCCCTAAGGGGGCGACATGGAACGGTCGAGAAAAGATGAGCTGAACGAGTGGAAGTGGCCCACTCGCCCAACCAACGAAGAAGAGTTCGACGCCATGATGACGTCTCTCGACAGTCGCTTTTCGGCGATGGGCATCGAACCCTGCCATCGAGGAATGAGAGCCTCCCAGCAAATATCCTGGACCTTGAAGCTGGATGGCACTCCAATCCTCGGCGGACCACCGGACAGGGGTCCCCCCTTCGGTCCGCGCGACCTACTTGCCAAGGTCCATGACTGGTATTCGGATCACTACGGCGACGCGATGAAGATCGACTTCTCACCGGGAAGCTTCCTGGTTGTCGTCAACGGCAACCTCTGGAAGGTTCGTCTTCCGATGATCATGGGCGAAGGGACGCTCGTGTTTGATCGCGACCTATCCATAGCCCAGAAGGGCGGTGTTGGCAGGGGTCCGGCAATCCACAACGTGTTGTGCTCGGTGGAGGGACTGACACAACCGATGGCCAACAAGTTATCGGACCCGGAGCTTGCGTTTTTCTTCCACGCATTTGTGCATGGTTGGCAAGCAATCATGACTCTGGATTCACTCGGCGGGCATGCACTGTTCTCTGAAGCAAAAGCAGATTTCAGGCACAGCGTCGATGCCATCGCCAGCCGACGCGAGTATGGAAAAGCGCGCTGGGAGGCGGCTCAATGCGCTGAGAAGTTGCTGAAAGGCCTTCTTGCCCGCGAGGGACACTCGTATCCAAAGGATGCCGGAAAGGGGCATGACCACGTCCACCTTGGCAAGCTGCTGGAGGAAAAGCTCAGCATTCGTATCAGCGAAGAGATTCTAACGGCATTGAAGACGTCACCGGCCGTTCGATACGGGGAAGAGGCCAGCACATTAGAGCAAGCGATGGCGTCCCATAGCGCTCTGCTGGCATTGCTAAGGACGCTTGGGCCACACCACTTCGTCGAGACCAGCGATGGCGATTCAACCAATGGAATCGGCTAGCACCGTCTGCTCTACGCTTGCAGGCTGCGTCTCACTCCGCCGGGATAACGGCAGACACGGCATGAAGGACGTAGCGAGATAGCGCCCCAAGCGCTTGAACGGCCCGTCTTGGAGCGTGGACTACTGCATTCGGCCAGCAAAGGAATGGCATGGACAACGGCAACGACAAACAACGGATCGCCGAATGGCGCGCAAAGCGACGCCGGCAGCGCTTCGAGCAGGAACTGGAGCGAAATCGCACGCGGCAGTTCGGCGGGCATTTCTTTCTCGAGGACGATGAAGGGGAAGGCATCGATCCTGCTGACGCCGCTGCGGACGCAGAGGAGCTGGCCTTAGCCCAGCAAAAGTTGGTGCGCGCACAGGCCCCGCCTCGCCTGACGAGCAGCGAGCTCAGGCTGGCGTTGTGGTCATGGGATTTGGACGCGCTGCGCCAGTTGTGGAGTGAGCGGGAGCAAAAGCTGACCTACCTGGAGGACGCCGCTCGGTTGCTTGCACACATTCGTCACCGATCCGGGATTGACCCCGTCCTTCGTGCCCCGGCGCAGATGATGAAGAACGACGCGGTCGAAGCACTCAGGGGGACGCTGGAAGAGTCCGGCCGCCTGATTCCGAGCTCTGCACCCGCCTCACTCGCTCCGCCAGACGTCGAGGTGGATGGCAAGCGCGTCGAGCAGGTGCTGCGAGTCATCCGGGATGGGCAGGCCGAGTTCAGGAAGCGATTGATCGAGCATTACGGGGCCGTGTGCATGGTCACAGGCACGGCGCACGCGGCCGTGATCGATGCTGCGCACATCACGCCCTACAACGGCACGTCCACCAATGCGCTCAGCAACGGGCTGCTGCTTCGGAAGGACATCCACGCCCTGTTCGATGCTGGTTTGCTTGTGGTGTCTCCGAGCCTGGTCATCTCCGTCTCCAGCACCCTTTCTGATGCCTGCTACCGCGATCTGCATGGGCGGCCGCTGAGACTTCTAGCCCCGTCCAAGATCTCTACGAACGCTCTGCGGTCCCGGATGCTTGGCAAGGCAGCGGACGAGATCAGCCTTTCAGGCGTTACCCTCGGGAACAAAAATGAATCTCGCATCTGATCCGCTGGAAGCCGTTCGCTGGGCGAATCATGAGGGGGCAACTTACCAAGGAGTGCTCACTCCTCACCCTCCCACGGATCATCCTCAAGCTCCGACCAACGACCATCCCCTCCCGCCTCAAGGCGCTTGCGTTCAGCTGCACGCTCTGCTTCTTCCTGCTTCAGCCAAGCACGGGCGGCCTCGCCGCCCTCAATCAGTGCCATCAAACGGCGGTTTTGCCGTTCGTATTCACCCTGCTTAAGCAATCCGGCGGCATAGTCCTGCTCGAGTGATTCAAGCTCTGAACCGAACTCCAATGCACTTCTTACTTGATCCGCCTCTTCAGCCTCTCGCCGCGTCGTGTGCTTGAGTAGAGAGAGCATCGGATCTCCTAAATCTTCACCAGGGGCACAAGCTGCCACCTGATCCAAATCGACACCAGCAATTCGGTTAATTTGACCAAGTTCAATGAGCTTTTCCTCAAGCAACAGAACTGATCGGTGGTGGTTCCGTGATATCTCCAGCAATCCCTTGCCGCCAGAGTATGCCCTGGCAACGATCACCTCCTCCGCCTCTGTCCACGGACTATCATCTCGAGTGCCCATCCCCGTCACCTGCTTTACCCCGGTCGATCTTCGGGATTCTAATCGATAGGGGCTGCACTAGAAGCCAAGCGCTGCCCCACCTCTTTCCTGCGGGGTCAAAACCTCCGAAGCTGGACAGGTCATCAGGGTGATTCCACCACACCTTATAGACCGACCGCGGGGGTGTCGGCAGGATCCGGCACTCACTAAGCGCCTGTCGGCCACCGTGCACCATTGGGCAGCGCATTCCCTACAGAGCCAGTATGCTGCACGCATGGCCCTCTACAAAATCGCAGATCATCTCGAAAAGGCGAAGGCCTTCCTCACCCAAGGCGAGGAGTCCTCGCTGATTTATGCCGCACTTGAGCTTCGATTCTGTCTGGAATCCGTGGCTTATCAAAATCTGGCCGCCTACGGCGACGACATTTCAGCCGAGTTGGCTAGAGAGTGGCGACCCGATCAAATCATCAAAATGCTGGCCGCGTTCGATCCAAACTCTGATCAAACGGCCAGCTTCTCTATCTCGGTGACGCCGCTGCCCGAAGACCTCGATTTCGCCTCAAGTGACTTAAGAGCTGCCTTCAACGACAGCGATTTCCTGCCGATAGGCGAGGCCAAACGCATTCCTTGGAGCAAGTTTCGTAGCTACTACAACTAGTTGGGCAGCTTTCTCCATTTGCGCAAGGATCTGACGAACGCACGGCCGAAGATCGAAAGGCTCCGGGCTCTCATCGCGGAGCTGGAAGAGGTTGCGAGCTCGACGCTGATCGCTGCCGGCAAGCATCTCGCGACGGGCAAATGCGTCGACTGCGGCCATGTGCTGATTCTCGGTCCGGCTGAGCAAGCGGGCGACAAGCCCGTTTTCTGCCCGAGCACCAAGTGCAACTCAAGCTATTTGGCCATCAGGGGGGACCGGGAGCGGCGGGTGCAGAAGGTCGAAGCCCTGGGGCTGCGCTGCGAATGCGAGGCCATCGTTCCTATCTTGCCAGAGAGGCTCCTCAAGCCTGCGGTTTGCCCGGATTGTGGGTCGACCGTTTGCGCAGTCATTGCTTCGAAGGCAAGGGTGCTAGGGGCGCCGCACGGTCGCGAGGGAGATCTGAGCAGCTAGTTGCACCTTAACTCCGCCACTTCGTCCAGGCCCGGCAGTGGCGACGGCAACACGGCTTTGCACACGCCCGAAACCTCGACGGCCATCCCCGGCTCAGGGTGTTCTAGGTAAAGGGCTCCGTCGTAGCCGACCATGGCTTGTTCGTTCGGCGTGGACGCGACGGTGCCCGGCGCGATGATCGGAGCTGTCAGGATGAAGGCCCGGGCGTTCTGCGTCAGCACGGGGAAGGTCACCCGCACACCGCCTTGCCGGGGGGCCACGGCTTGTTTCTCCGTCTCCCCGATCTCCACGCCCACCGGCAGCTCCTTGTCCTTGAGGCTGACGGTGGTGGGTAGCAGGGAGGGAACGTCGGTCACCAGCACGCGGCCTTGCTTGTTGGTCTGGCCGACCGGCGCTCCGTTGACCCGCACCGGCACGCCCGCCTGGCCCGGCACGTCCACGACCGCGAAGCTGGCGTAGGCAGGCCTTCCGAAGGCCACACCGCGATGGTCCAGGAACACGGAGCCAGAGAAGTTGGCCGCCACCTGGGTTTGCCCGTCGTAGCGGTCCAGCATGATCCGGGCGTCGCCGTAACGGGTCATCGCGTCGGCCGTGGCCCGGGTGCTGCCCAGTTCGCCCTCGGTGTGCTCTGCAGCCAAGCGAAGGCCGCCCTCGGTGCGGTAGGTCGCTCGGGTGGTCAGGGCATCCTGGCCTGGGGCCTGGCGGGCCCGCACGCCCACGCTGGCCTTGCTGCCGAAGCGGTAGGTGTAGCTGGCGGACACTTGAAGATCGTCGCCTTGAAGGTCTCGGAGCACGTTGGCGGACACCTGGCCCGCGGTGCCCAGGTTCGCGCTCACGCTCAGGGAGGCGAAGGCTAGGCTGGAGCGCCCCGTGTCGATGGCGCTGTAGGTGCCGCGCAAGGTGAAGCGGCGATCCGGACGGTAGGAAACGCTGGCTTGGGTGCGCGACGCGATGGGCAGCGCGGTCTCGCTCTGCAGTCGCCAGAACCCGTCGTTTTCCTCGTGTTCCAATCGCACGCCAAACGTGGGCCCTTTGTAGCCGTAGGCAACAGCCCAGCGCGTCCCGCCGTCGCTTGAGCGACCCACCTCGCCGTCGAGCACGCCCCAGGTGCCCGGGGCCCAGGTGGAACCCACGGTGACGTTGCCCTTGCCCTTCTCGTCCACCTGGCCACCGGCTCGGATGGTCCAGCGGTCGTTGACGCCCCTGGCCCAGGAAGCGCTGACGCCGGCCGTGCCGTAGCGGTTTTCGTCTTCGCGGACCTGGCCGGCGGCGATTTCCCACGCGGAGAGGCCCCGACGCAGCAGGGTCGGGGCGACGTAGAGCCGTGCAGTGGAAACGGCGGTTTCCCGGCCGTAGGCGTCCCGCACGACCACGGCCGTTTGGCTGGCTCCCAAGGCCACGTTTCGACTGTCCACGGTGAAGGGGCCGGCCTTGACGTCTTGGCGCGTGATTTCCGCCTGGTTGGACAGGACCTTGACCTGCCCCGGATCCAACGCGATGCCCCCCAAGGTCGGGACGGGCCACGTCGGCGTGAGCGGATCCAGGGCTGCCGGGTCCTTCGCGAGGCGAATGCCCCCCAGCGCCACGGAGCCGATGCGGGGGATGGCGTAGACATCGCCGGCTTGCCAGGTCCGTTGGCGCTTCAAGTCGTCTTTCTGCCAGGCCGTCATGCCGCGGCGCATGCCAAACCCGCTGGGGGAATGGTTGAGCTGCCCGGTGGTGGAGACCACGCCCCAACGCCCTCCGGTGCGCGCGTCCAGTGCCAAGGACGTGGCTTGTTGGCCGCCTGCGATCTGGGTGGCGAGGTTGTAGTTGACCAGCACGCCCCCGATGGCCGGCGAGACCTGGGAAACCGGGGTGCCTCGTCGGGTGAGCTGCTGGGCTGGCTTGCGGTCGGCGGGGATGGTGAGCCGGACCGTGGCGTTCTCGGGGTTGTAAGCCACCGAGACGCCCAAGGCTTGGTCAGTCAGGTCCTGCCCCTCTTCGCCCGGGCGAAGGGTCACGCCGAGCTGCTGCCAAGTCGTGGCTTCCGCGACCCAAGCCCCGTTCTGCTGCCAGAGCAACACGGGGTCTTTGGCGGGCTGGCCGTTGGCCAGGATGGGCGCTGCAAGCACGGGTTCCACCCCGTCTGGGATGGCCGCGTGCGCGGTGCCGATGGACAGGGCCAGCGCGAGGCCCAGGACGCTTCCCCGCCGCATGCGTTGCCCTTAGTCTGCGGGGACGGTAGCGGGGGACCCGTTGACCGTGATCGAGAGCGAGGCGGCTTTCAAGCCGGGCTTGAGCTCAACCAGCTTGTTCTGACCAGGGAGCACCCACCCCAGCGCCCCTTCGCGCCATGCCGGCATGCCTTGAGGACCGACGGCGGTCAGGCGCGCGGCGGTGGGCCCGGTGTTGGTCAGCAGCAGGCCGTCGGCGGTGAAGCGGGCCTTGAGCACCGGAAGACCGGCCTTGGCATCCTCAAACCCCACCGGCAGGTTCTGGTGAATCAACAACTGCACGCGGCCCGCCGTGGACGGCTGGGGCAACTGGCGCAGCAGCACGCGGTAGTAGCCCGGCGTGCCGACGCCTTGAGTGCGCACCAACCGCACGGCCCGGCGGGACCCAGGCGGGATTTCGACAATGGACGGTGCCGCGAGCACCGCGGTGGCGGGGCTGGTCACGTCCTGCCCGGCGTCTTGGGACCAGTCCAGCACCGTTACTTGGAAACGCTCGGGGGTTTTCCCATGGTTTTCCAAGGTCAACGCGCCCGATTTTTCCCCAGCCGGCGCCACGATGCTCGTGGGAAACAACGACACATTTCCCGCCCACGCAGGCACGGCGAACAATGAGCACAACGAAACGGCCAACAAACGCTTCAACATCACTCCTCCAAACCGATCACCTCCTTTGATCCAACCAAAACATTTAAAGTTGTCAACCCACCCCCAAAAGAAAACCCCCGGGGATTTCCGGGGGCTTTAAGGGAAACGGTTGAGGATCAATAAGTCAGGGTCACGGCGATGGTATCGGAGAAGGTCCCGCCGGGCACCTTGTTCAAATCATAGAAGGCATAACCGATGCCGATCATCTGCTGCTCACCGGTTCCCACGCCCTCCCACGCATCGGCCCCACTGCCCCACGCTTGGCTGGCACCAGGGTCTTTAAACAGCCCGTAGGCCACGAAGTTCCCGGCCCCATCGGACACAGCACGGTGATTGGGTCGCGCGATGGCCGCCCCGTAGTTCAACCCATCGCCAGGCACGATGCTGAAGGCGGTGCCTTGGTTGCAGCGAACCATCAACGCACCATTGGAATAGCCCTGCGTGCCGGACGCCAAGCCGTTGTATTCACCGCCGCCCAGCTGGGTCACGAGCAGGCTGCACTCGTTGTTCACGGTCGCAGAAATCATCAGGTCTTCGGTGACGTCAGCGGCGGACGCCGAAGCGGCAGAAAACGCGGCCATCAAGGCCAGAGAAAAAGAAAGGGTCTTGCGCATGAAAAATCCTCCTCGGATTTAGGGAAAGGGAAAGTGGCCCGGATTGGGCTTGCTTCACCAATACTCGATAAATCCATTTCCGCAAGAGGATCGGGCAGCAAGATTTGGAGGCGCCAACCCAAGCGCTTGCACCGAACGCACGAGTAAGCTAAAAAGCAACCGCCGGTCGCAGAAGCGTCGGTGTTGTGCCCGCATGCCAGTAGGCTCCGGGTGCCCGAGGTCCACCCAATGGGGGCGCGGGAATCTTTTTTCGATTCCGGAGCCATCCATGACGACCAAGCGCCTCAAATCCATCCGCACATCCGCCTTCCATGCCCAGTCTGGCCGCTGCTTCTATTGCGGTCTGCCGATGTGGCTCGAAGCTCCATCAGAACTGGGACTGAAGTCCCGCAAGGCTCAAGCCTTTCAGTGCACCGCCGAACACCTGCTGGCCCAGCAAGACGGGGGCCGAGACGTGTCCGGGAACGTGGTGGCCGCACATGCCCGATGCAACCAGTGCAGGCATAAGCGGAAGGGGCCAGCCCCTTCCCCCGATGCTTTCCGCGCGCTCGTGATGAGGCGCGTCAACGCGGGGAAGTGGTGGCCCCAAAACCAGAAGTTCTGGCAACATCAGTCGACCCAGTAGGGGCGATGCCTTGCCCCACTGCAAGGAGGCTTTGATGTTGATTCGGGGGGCAGAACCCGTCAGTTGCTTTGGGCTAGCCGGCTGCGATGAGAACGCGGGCACCTATGCCCTGGGATGGTGCCTGGAGCAGTCCGCAGCGCTTCGTGCGGAGCTCTTCGGTGCCATGGGGCTTGATCCGTTGGCACAGGTGGCGCTTTCCAGCCAAGACTTCGGCATGAAGGATCGCGGGTTCACTGATTTGGAGGTTCTTTCAGGCACGGCCTTTCATCTGGTGTTTGAAGCCAAGCGACACTGGCAGGTGGCCACGCATGCGCAACTTGCCCGGTATGTCCATCGCTTGGCCGACTCGAATGTGCAGCACAAGCGGCTCATCTCGGTCAGCGCGGCTCGGAAGGATTGGGCCGTTAGGCACCTTCCCGCGGACGTCAAGGGCATCCCCGTCGATCACCTCTCCTGGTCTGAAATCCGTGCCATGGCGAAGCGGGCTCATGCTGCGACCAGAAACCAAATCGAACGCTTGTGGCTGGACCAGCTCGCCTTGCACCTATCGGAATACGGAATGACCTCCAACGCGTTTGACTCGCTCGCCTATGTGGTTTCGCTAAGCCGAGACTTGATGCCCAGCTCTCAAGAGCTGACCTGGATCGATGTCGTCACCAAGCAGGGCAAGTATTTCCATCCCATCGGTGGCAATGGCTGGCCCACTGTCCCGCCGGCCTACATCGGCTTCCGCTACCTATCGCAGTTCCGAAGTGTCCACTTCATCGAGCGCGTAGACACGGTTGATCGGCTTCAGGACGTAGACCGGCATTGGCCGGAAACCGATTCTCCGCACTTCGTCTACACCCTTGGCCCCGCGATGCGTCCAGCGACGGTGTTGCCACTGGGGAACATCTACTACACCGCCCGGCACCGGGTCGCGTTGGATCTGCTTCTTAGCGGCAAAGCAGCCACGTATGAGGAGGCGGTTGCGCTCACCAAGGACCGCCAAGCCCAGCGAGGCGAGGCCTGACACCAGGCAAAAAAATAGGCCGGGGATGAGCCAGCAGAAGGATTCCGAGGAACAAGGGATGGGCAGAAGTATGCCCAGCCTCATTCGCAGTGGTAGAGACCCTTGGCCGAAATCCCGTCTGCCTCGATGTCAGGCGTGCGTGGGAAGCTTGACCAGTCCCATCCAGTCCGACTGCGCCGTGGAAGCGCTCGCCATCAGGGGCCCGTGCCCTGGGATGACCTTGAGCTGGTCCACGCCGGCCTGGTCTTGGGGGAAGAACGGGCCGTCTGGGCTGAATATGAAATGGTCTCCCTGCAGCGCGCCGCAGATTTGACAGTGGTTGGCCACGTAGGTCTGGTTGGCCGTCTGCGAGCAGTTGGGCTTGAGCCAGGGGGCCGCGGCCCTGACCCGGGCCATCGTGCCCACGTCCAGCTCGCTGACGTATTTCAGCAGCGATGGGCCGCCTTCCTCGGGATACTCCTCGTCCTCGTTGTCGAGGAACCCAGGCACCCAAATGGCGGTCACCACGATCGACTCCGAGCACTTCCAACAAGTGAACTTGCCCTGCAGCAGGGCGTAGCTGGTGGCCGTGATATTGAGATCGGTCATGGGGACTCGTCCACGTATGCACCGCGATCCCAGGAGCGGTAGCGCCAGGGCAACACTTCCTCCAAGAAGGTGACACGGGGGCTGGGGAGGTTCTTCAGCCCGCCGATGGCGGATTGAATGCCCTTGGCATTGGACTCTGGGACAAAGAGCCAGGGCCTGGCACTCCAATCCAGCGGCACACCGCTGTCCCGAGCCAGGGCTGCCCTGACCCCAGGCCAATGCTCGTCCCACGCCCGCAGACGGGCCAGCAGCGACGGCGCGCGTGCGGCGTAGGTGATTTCGCAGAGGTAGGCCGCCTGCTCCTTGAAGCTGACCGCGACGGCGTCGCAATACCAGTGCGGGCCGCTGGTATCCGGGTTCGCGCCTTCGTTGAGTTGGATGCAGCACTGGCTGTTGACGAACAGCGCTCGGTCGGCGCGCAGATAGTCCAGCACCACACCTTCGAAGTGATCCATCGCTATTTGGGCTCCATTGCGGTTCGCAGCTCTTCCAGCCGCTCGGCTATCTTGGCGCCGGAGAGCTTGCAGCCCCCAGCGCCGCAGACGTCTTTGACCATAACCAAGGAAACGACCGAGGCACGCAGGAGGTCTTTCTTGTTGCGCTCCAGCGCCTGCCATTCGTCTGGCAACGCAGTGAGCGCGGCCGGGGCTTCTTTGCCGGACAGGTATTGGAGGCAGTTTAACGGTGCCCAGGCCAGGCCGATCTCGTTGACCAGCAGGCTGCGCAGCTCGCGTTCGCCGGCCTTGCCTTCTGCCAGGTTCAGCACCGCGTGCGCGGCGACGATGGCCTTCTGCTGGGGGGACAACTTCGCGCTGGGCCAGTTTGTGGTGCGGACCATTTCCTTGCTCTCGACATTCTGGGCATTGCCAACTTAGACGCTCGCCGTATCGCAGCTTGAGACCTTAGCGGAGAACAGCCAACGGGAGGCTACCTGATCCGCCATGCGCTTCAGCCTTCGATCCATATCTGGGTTTTAACCAAGGCATCGCGGGCTCGTATAGCGGGCGATCAACGATCCGAGAATCAGCCCGTGCGATAAGCATCCCGTTTACATCCTTCGCCCGGGTCCATCCTTACCGCCCCCAAGCTCTCTCTTCATCTTGTCGCCCACGGCTCTGTCAAAAACTTGCGCGGCCTTGCTGTAGCGCCCCTTAGCCTGATTCACCAGCTTCCGCTTGAAAGGTGTAGGACTCTCCTTCGCGACCCTTTCAGCTTCTTCAAGCTCTTTTCCAGCCTTATCCATGCTTCCTTTAGCCAAGCGCACTCTGGCTTCAATCTTTCGTTGTTCGATCTCGTCTTCGGTCACACACCCTCCTTGCACTGTATGGTCAAGCGGCCTTCCGGTGTTCGTAATACGGGGGTGAACCCCACTCACACCTGATCATTTAGAGATCGCTGCTTTAAGTTGCTCGGTGATGCTGTTGCCCTTCTCGTCCCGCAGCTGGGCCATGAGGTAGACACCTCGGCCGTTGCTCTTAGCGGCCCATAGCTCGCCGATCATGCGCTTCTCCTTCTCGGAGTCCGCGGAGTAACGGTCACCACCCTTGTATTCAACGACGAGCAGTCGACCATCTTTAAGCCGCGCCACGAAGTCCGGGTAGGTGCGCTGCTTGGACGTCGGCATCCAGAACTGGCTCTTGTCCACCAGGTTGCGGACCCAAAACTCCACCTCGTCCAGCTGATCGATGGCCTGGGCGCAGAGGAACTCCTCGCCCACCTTGCCCCCGGCGGTCTTCCATTGAAGATCGCCCACGAAGGGGTAGTAGTGCTTGCGGAAGCGATATGTGCCGCCTTGGTAGTAAGAATGCGCTGGATACTGGGTCATGTCCGCCGGATAGGTGAACATGGCATCGGGCTCGTCGCTGACCACGATCTCTGCGTCGGCACCAAACAGGGCCTGCTGGAAGCCATCCTTGAGTGCTTCTGCCTTGGCGATCTGGAGCTGTTCGCCGAGCTTCCGTCGGAGCACGAACTGGCCATTGAGCAGTTGGGATAACGAGAAGCCGCGATCTTCGGACAGCCCGCCGATGGACCGGCGCAACCACTCCCGCAGCACGGGCTGCTTGACCGCTGGATCGCGGATCTTCTGGTCCAGCCAGCCCACCAGGTCCGCCTGTGTGCGGTCCTTGGCGAAGCCTGGCAAGTAGGTGTTCACGTCGTCATCAATCGGCGTGTAGCTGACCTTCTCTTCCACCAAATCGACTTCAAAGGTCTTGCTATCTGCATTGAACTTGAGGCTTGTCAAGTCCGGGGGATAGGCCAGCAAGTCCCAGGTGAAGCCCGGCGGCGTGGCGCCGCTCTCCACGAACTCCAGCTCGCCCTGCTCCATGACCCCAAGCCGGGGCACGCTGAACACTGCGCCGTTCTGGCTGGGGGCTTTGACGGCCTTGGAAGCGATCTGGTGGCGCTCGATGGTTGCCGTGGCCTCCTCCCGCTCCTTGGTTGGCACAGCCTTGGTGATCGCTTCCACGGTGGACTCGTCCACCTCGCCCGTGATCTCCACCGAGCCGCCCTTGCCTTCCTCGTTCGGAGTGAAAACAACGCTGGTCTGGTCCCGAGCAGGGATACCAGTAAGATCCGGTTGTTTGCTCACGGCAATGGTGGTCTTGGGCGTCACGGGAACCGGATTGACCTTGCCGCCTCGCAAGTCCAAGCCGGGCCCAGGTGTGGGATCCGGCAGCACCGCGCCCACGGCCTCCAGAGGGTTGAAGCCGATGTCGATGAGCGACTTGGTGAGCTCTGCGGCAGCCAGATTGAACGCCGCAGTGGTGACATGGGCGTAGGCCTTGTTCATGACCTCCTGCTTGCGGCGGGTGGCATACGGCATGCGCAGCACGCGGCCCAGCAGCTGCTGGATGTCCTTGTCGCTCTTGACCTGGGCCACCGAGCAGAAGACGTAGGCAAAGGAGCAATCCCACCCTTCCTTGAGCGCTTGCTTGGTGATGATGACCTCGATGGGGCAATCCTTGGCGAACAGGTCCACGCCGTCGATCTCGCGCTGATCGCCCGTGGCGATGGCAATCGCCTTCTCGGGCACCTTCTCGTTGTCGATGAGGTGCTTCTTGACCTCCTCGACCGTGGCAGTGCCCTTGGCGTTCTCAGCCTGAATCAGCAGGATGGGACGGATGTAATCCGGCTCGCCCAGCGCGGTCTTGCCCAACTCGTTGCGGCGGGCCACAGCGCTGCCCACGGCGACTTCCCATTGCCCGACGTGCTCCTTGAGCACGACTGGGAACTTGATCATGTCCGCGCCCTTGAGCTCAAAGGCACTGACGCTGACCAGCACATTGCTTTTACTGGCTTCCGGGGTTGCGGTGAGCTCCACCACTACCTTGGCACCCAGGCGCTCGTAGACCTGATAGGACAGGGGCGTGTTGGCATTGTGGGCTTCGTCGGTGATGACCAACGGACCGTGAAGTTTCAGCAGATTGGCAAAGGACGCGATGGCCTTTCCCGCCTTGTTCTGCTCCAAGTAGGGCAAATCGGACACGCTGCCGGCGAAGTGAGGCTCCAGATCTTCGTGGTGCTCGTAAACCTTGCGGCCTTCCTGGTTCTCCACGCGCAGCGCGGCCATCGTCGAAATGACCACGCAGACCTTGGTTCCCAGATCAGCAGGGCGGATGTGGGTGAAGTCTTCCACGTCGAACACCGCGACCTTGCCCCCAAACGCCTCGTCCAGCTCCTGGCGATAGGGGTGGCGGGGGTTCTTGAAGGCTTCCAGCGTCTGGGTCTTGATCTGGGTGGTGGGCACCATCCACATGACCAGCGGGAACTCGCGCTCGAGGTAGGCGTCGCCTGCCGCCTGGATGATGTGCGCGCCCATAACCGTTTTGCCGCCGCCAGTGGGGATGCGAAGGCAGACGTAGGGCGAGGCTTCCATACCCGGCATGGGCTTGTAGTGGGCGATCAGACCGGCATCCACGTTCTTCTCAAACGCGGATGCGGGGCCGGTCAGCCTGGCGTCTTCTAGGAACTGGGCCAGGCTGCACAAGGCCCGCTGCTGATACACCTTGAGAGAAAGAGCCATGCTTAGCGTGCCTTGATGTCGTAGGGGGTTTGCTTGAAGGTGATCTGGAGCTCTTCCAGCCGCTCCTTGGGCAAGTCGCAGGACTCGCCGTAGATCACCTTGGGCCCGTCAAATGGCTGCAGGCCTTTCACCACCCGCTTGGTCAGCACGTTGCCGCCGGTCTTGCTCTCGTCGCCCAAGATGCCATTGAACAGCAGGTAATAGCCGATCCCATGGTGCTCACCCAGGAACGGTTGCTTCGAGGCACGTGTGGAGCGTGCGGTGCCCGTTTCGGCAAACCAGACGTGGGCGGCCAAGTGTTCGAACTTGATGCCCTCGCGGATGTGACCTTGGTCATCGAATACGGGCACGCCGAGCTTGTAGAAGCGAAAGCCACCGCCACCTTTCCAACCGACTTCTTTCGAAATACCTGATTGCTCACCTTCCACAACGGATACAAGCCTCGCTTGGCAATGGCTTCGCGCCTGGTCACCTCGCTCAATACCAACAAACCTGCGATTGAGCTTCAAAGCAACTGCTGCTGTCGTCCCGCTTCCAAGAAAACTATCGAGAACAAGGTCCCCAGGTTTAGTCGTTAACTCAATGCAACGACGCAGGAGCCGCTCGGGCTTTTTACCTTTCTTAAATGTCACGCCGCCCTCGCCAGCAATGCCCTCCCACGAGATATCACTCCAGATATTCGTAAGCATTGAGGAGGCGACAGGCTCTCCATCAATCTCAACAACGTTCTTGCTGTAGAAAAGGATTTGCTGACCGTCCAAGATGTAGACCGTATCGAGCGATTCGCCCCGCTCCAGCTTTAGAACTTCACCAGGTCGAGTGAGAGACTCTTTCTTTAGATCAACGATTGCCTGACCCGCACCGGAGTCGCTAATGGATGCCAAGCGGCAGACTTGGCTTGAGTTCTTCAGAACCCACTTGTCGAAGTGCTGGAGAATAGACTTAGGGTGTTTGATCCTTGCGTTCCGCGGCACCTCAGCATATTTATCGGCAAGAGACGAAAACCTCCATTCACTCTCAGGCAAATCCCGGTTCTCCAGCCAAAGGTTGTAGGCATAGTCAACACCGCGTGGAATGCGGGCACTTACGTCTTCAAACTTCTCTTTGTCCTTCGCATACCAAAGAATGTATTCCGATGCTTTGAATACACCAGGATTGACAGTGCTAAATGCAGAAGGCGAGCGGGCAGCGATAGTTATCCTGTTGACGAAGTTGGACCGGCCAAAAATCTCATCCAGCATCACCTTCGCATAGTCAACCTCGTTATCGTCCAGATGAAGAAAAAGAGATCCCTTCTCTGAAACAAGCTCGTGGATGAGTTCGAGCCTGGCATACATCATTGACAACCAAATCGAATGCTCGAAGTTGTCGTCGTATTTCGGGAACATCGCTCCGGTATTGAACGGCGGGTCTATGTAGACGCAACCAACCTGGCCAGCGTAGTAAGGCAGCAACGCCTTCAACGCATCCAGGTTGTCGCCCTCGATCAGCATGTTGGGGGAGTCCACCTCCCCATAGGACAAGCTGACCACCGGCTCCAGGAGGCGGTAAGGCGTCAGGGCGGAACGGGTTAGGTCCTCGTCACGGTCGGACCAGTTGAGCAGCGGCATCGAATACATCCCCTCGAACAGGCTCCAAGTATCGTTCAGCGGGTGCATTTCGGCCAATGCTCCAAAGCCTAACGGCGGCTAAGCCATTGATCGAAATAACCTTCCCGTGATCGGGGCCTGATCGCGAACTATATGCTGGGCCACTTAGCGACCAGCGGGCCAAGAAGCATCTCGGCTACGGACGGCTGAGGCCCACCTTCCCGCAGTAGCGATAGACGGCGGAACTGCTCACCCCGAGTTCCCGCGCCAGGTGAGCCCGGCTGACCTCCTTCAAGCGAGCCCGAACCTGGTCCAGGGCCAGCCCGCGCAAGGTGCGGTGCTCTGGCCCTTTCAGGACACGCCCCAAGCGAAGGGCTCGGCGGTCCAGGCCGATGGTGGCCGGCGACAAGCCCAAGCGCTGGGCCACCTCGGCCGAGGTCAGCCCGGCTCGGACCAGCCGCTGCACCTGCTGGCGACGCTCAGCGAGCTCGCGGGCTTGGCGGTCCCGGAACGCCTGCCGTCCGGAGCCCGCCAGGCGGTGCCGCCGGACGAAGCGGTTCACGGCCTGGTGGGTGACGCCCAGGCGTTGGGCCAGGGCGCGCTGGCTCACCCCTTCGTCCAGCCAGGATTGAACCTGGGCCGGGGAGCGGCCGCCGAGGAAGCCTTTGCGCGGACTCATCGATCCATCGCCGCCAGGTCGCCTTGAATCTCGGAGGGTGACACACCAAGCGCCTGGGCGATGGCCCCAAGCGTCAGGCCTGCGGTCATGCCGGCGCCAATCGCATACCGCCGCTGACGTTCATAGGCTTGGCGACGAGCCTCCGGGTCGATGGGCATGGCATCGGACGGGTCTACCCGTCGGGCGTGCTCGATTTGATCCCGCTCACCACACGTTTGGCGGTGCGCGGCCAGGGCGTCGTCCACGTCCATGCTGAAAGGCGTGTTGCGTTGGGCAGCGTCGTAGATGGCTTGGATCTCCGCAGGCATGGGGAGCAGCTCGATGCCGTCAGGCCCGGGAAGAACGCCTGGGGCAAACAAGGTGGAAGGCTCGCGGTTCATCGGCCCACCCAGTAGCCCAGCCCCGCGCTAAGCAAGGTGGCCGCGTATAGAGCGGCGTCCTCAGCGCTGGAAATGTTGAGGGCCATTACCACCGCCCCGAATGCGAGCGTGAGGACGCAACCCGCGAAGATCCCCCCAAAAATCGCGAAATCCACGTAGAGCGATGCGTCGCGCTTCCCGGCGCAGAATAGGGCCAGCGATTGCTTTACGGTCGGGTAAGTCAACGCGATCATAAAAGAGAGAAACGCCGCCGAGCAGAGAAACACAGCAAGGACCAGCATGGAAAGGACCAGCATCGTCAACGCACTCATCCGCGCGACCTCCCCTTGCCCCAGAAAAAGGCCAGCAGACAGAGCACCGCGACCGTGCCGAGGACAAACAGGCCTCCCCCGGTGGCGAGCTGGTGCCAGACGCTGAAGGTGGCTTGGGCCAAGAACGCGGCGATGACCACCATCCCAACTCCAAACAGCCCGCCATGGATCACGACGCGGCCGTGCGTGCGAGCGTCTCGCTCACCGCCCCTCACCCGTTGCCAAGCTGCCTTGGCATCGCCAAAGCGCTTAAACGTCCAGAGAGGGACCAGGACCATGAGACTCAGCAGGGTCAGCAGAAGGATCGCGCTCACCATGGGCGGCCTCCCGCGCGACTCCTCAGCGGGCGCGCCTGGAAGGTGAGAGGCTGGCCCCACTGGCTGGGCTTCAGATTCCAAGCCATTGGGAGCTCGACCTTCGCGTGCAACCGGGCGTCATTCGGCAATGCTCCTGCAACCCCGGAACATTCCATGCCATCTAGGATCTGTCTCGCTGTATCCCCCGAAATGAGAGCAACTTTGTCAAAAGGAAGCTCAAAAAGTTCTCGGGGCAAAGAGCCCATGCCGTCCCAGACAAAGACCCCAACCGGAACAAAAATAATATAGATTGCCATCAGCGCTGCCCTCCAACGGCTACATTTTCTCTGCCCGCACCGATGACTACGGATACGGAAGCTGCCTCAAGCTCTGTAATCACTGGCTGCGCGGTCCCTTCGGAGCGGAGAAAAACTTGATCCCCCACCTCAAAAGCCCCCTGCTCGTCGCCCTGCATGTAGAACGGCAGAATGCGGCCAGCGATGCGCAGCGCACATACGCTGTCATCCACACCGTTGTTTCGCGTGTCGCGGCATGGGACGCGCTCATACGTCACTCGGAGCGTGTAGTAGCGCTGCGCCTCGTCAATCACCCACAGCGTGACGCTTTCGCGTGTTGCGGGGTTCTTCTTCAAGATTGAGTTGTAAGCCGCGTATGGGCCACGGCCCGGCGCTTCCATGGGTTCGAAGGACTGAACCCCGGTGGCGGTTTCCGTGGGGGACGCCTCCCAGGCGTGTGTGACCCTTACTGCGATGGTGTGCGGCGTGATCACGGTGGCATTCACCCCGACGGCAACGGCGACCGAATCGCTACGGGGCTCGGCGGCGCTGGCGGCAAGGGGGAGCAGGCTGGCAAGGGCCAGAGAAAGAATCAACGCGCGCATGAGGCCTCCTTTTTTGAATGGGTTGCACTACCCATAACAAACGGTTTGGTTTGCGCAAGGGGATCGGGAAAAGAAAAGGCGGCTTTCGCCGCCCTTTCCCTTGGCCTTAGAAGCGCGCTCGCAAGCGAGGGGCTTCCAGGGTTTGGCCGTCCTGCCCATGGGCCTTCATGGCCGCACCGACCTGCCGTTGGGCGTCGGCCCCAAACCCGCCTTCCGGTGGCTTCCAAGCATTGGCAGCGGGAAGAAGCTCGTCCAAGAGCTTGGATCGGTTGTGGGCTCGCAGCTCGTTCTCAGCGTTGTTCAAGAACGACTTGGTCTCTCGGTTGCTCGCAAAATCGATGGGCTTCATGCCAGGCTCGTTTCGAAAGCCGTTGACATGGTTGTCAAAGCCTTGCTCGCCGACGAGCTTACACCCCTTGTCCCAGTCCGCCCCTGCGAACACCAGTTCTCGGCAGAGTTCCGTCTTTCCCTGCTTCGCCGCTTCATGGAGGACGCTGTAGCCGGCATAGTTGTTGTAGGCCCAGCCCTCGTCTCCGTCGATGTTGAACGTTCGGTTCCGACTGACCAGTTCTTCGTTGGGATCCACCTGCTCCAGCAGACGTTTGGCGTCGCCGGCCTCAACGAGGGCCACAATGTTGAGCACGCGGTCTTGCTCCTCCTTCGTCTGCTCCGCCTTTTCCGCGGCCTGCTCTTCCGCTTCGGCATCCCAATACCGAGCCTCGTGGTAGTAATCCCGGCTCGCATAAGGGGTTTCCCCCCTGTCGTTCTCTACGTGGTGCTGGGGAACGCCTCGCCCCACCCCATCGACCAACTCTTCCATCGCGCGCTCGTCCGCGGTATGGGCAGGAATGTTTCCCTCCATGTCTTTTGCGTCAACCTGGGCCCCGGCCAACACCAACGCCTGCACCATCTCCCCCGTTTTGACGTAATGAAGCGCGGTTCGGCCCAGCGCATCGGTGTCCCTCACACTACCGCCCTGCCCCAACGCAGCGACAAGCTCGCTGGGCGTCTCGGCCAGGAAAATCGGGTCGGTCGCCGCATCGACGCGCTCACGCGGCGAAAAATCGTCTCGGTGGTTCCGAATACTTTCTCGATAAAGCATAGGATCATGTTTTAGCGCTGGCTCGCCATTCGAGTTCAGCAGGGAGGGATCGGCCTTGGCATCCAGCAAGCGCAGCACAACGCTTGGGTCGCTGGCCAGGTGGAGCGGGGTGTCTCCCCCGTCCGTCCGCAGATTCACGTCGGCGCCGGCATCGATAAGCATGTGGCAATCGCCTTCAAGCCCTCGCTTCGCAGCAACATGCAGAGCGGATTGCCCTTGGCTTAGGGCATTGACATCCGCTCCGGCCTTCGCCAACAGCGCCAAACCTTCCGCAGTAGGTTTTTCGGACCAAGCGGGTTCCCTTTGGTATGTGCTCAACAGGCGATCAAAAGGCGAACGCCCTTGTTTGTCCAACGCGTGAACATCCGCCCCAGCCGAGATAAGCAGTTCCATCTGCCACGGCTCCTGACATTTATGCAAGGCGGAATCGCCGCGCGCGTCGCGATACCCTTTCACATCGGCGCCGTCTTCGATGGCCTGCCTTACCTCGTCCTCGAAGCGACCCTTCGTCTTCAGACCAGCGAAGGCCAAAGTGCTCCCCAACCGATCCGTTGCCTCATCGTTGAACGATGGGGGCGCACTCTGCGATCCCAACCGGGTCCGACTAGAAGATGGGATCGCCCCTTGGGCCTGCAGAGCGCTCTGTTGACCCGACCGGGTCTGATTGGAAGATGGGATCATCTGAGGACGTTCACCGGGTGAAACTTTTACCGGCTCCACCGAAGCCACTGGCCGCTGGCTTGAATCATCCAAGCGCTCCCGGACCGGGGGTTCAGGCGGCTCAGAAGAAGCCACGCCTGGTAGTTCCGTGTCCTTTTGACGGATGAAGGGTCGAAGTAGATTTGAAAAGACGTTGCCAGCCATGGTTCCTCCGCTTGGTGAGTGATACTCATGTCTTAACAAAGAAAGGGGGATGCGCAAGGGGCCGCAAAGAGAAAAGGGGCGGCTTTCGCCACCCCTCTCAACCCAGCGTAAGAAGCTCAAGAAAAAACATGGTGCCTAGTTAGTGATTTCTCAGGTCGGTTAACTAAGCATTCTTTCCACCCCGGCGACAGCAACCACCGGAAACCACCGATACAGCAAGGATAACCACCCAACCACCTTCTAACCGCTCACCCTGGAAAAGTTCTCAGTTAGAAGTAGAGGAATCGGACCACAGCCGGGTCTTCCCCCAGCACATTCATTTCTAACTCGAAACCTCAAAAGGTCAACCCCCTACCTGCGCTAAGCAACCTGGCGTTCCTTGCGTCGCGATGGGGTCCTTCGACCGGCTTCCGTCTTTCGCCCCTGCTCCATGTCCTGCTCCTTCTTGACCTGCGGCAGCGGCTCGCGTTCAAACGCCGGGATGTCCAAAAAGGTCATGACCTTCTCCGCTTGGCTGGCTGCGCGGAACAGGGTCCTGGGGTCATCGGCCAGGGCTTTCATCCAGGACTGCAGGTAGGCGGCGTGTTGCTCTTCGTGCTCCTTGCCCAGGGCAATACCCAGGCGCTCGGAAATGAACAAACTGGACAGCTCTGCAACCAGCTCCTCTTTGGCGTAGTCCTGGCTGCCGAATCGCCCGGTCTGGTCTCGGTCGAGGCGGTGCTTCGCTCCAGTCCAATGGGCCAGTTCGTGGAGCAGCGTGGCCTGATAGCTGACGTCATCTCTGAAAGTGTGGTGCTTCGGCAGGTGGATTGAATCGGCAGCGACGCTATAGAACGCCCGGTTGCCACCGTCGTGGTGAACCTTCGGCTGGTGACGGTCCAGCAGCTCCCGCACACGCAAGTTACGGATCGACTCGGGCATGACGAAGGGCGGCGGGGGCTCCGGCATGCCGTCGATCTGGCTGGCATTGAACACCGTGGCGACGAACACCGATGGTCCCTGGTATCCGCTCTTCTCTTCGCCTTCGGTCAACGGCTCGGCCCCGTCTTTGGCTTTGCCGGCCTTGCTGAAATCCCAGTAAGCGATCTGCTGGCCCTTTTCGCCGCGCTTGACTTGGGCCCCAATGCTTTCTGCCTGCCGGTAGGTCAGCCAGCGATTGTCGTTGTAGCCATGGGCCATCTGCGCCCCGAGAAGGATCAGTGTGTTCGAGCCCCTATAGGACTTGCCCGAGGTTGGATTCCACGGCCCGTTGATCGAGCCGTTCTTCGGGGCGTCGGGGTCGTTCCAGGGTCGGCGCCAGGGGATGGTGCCCTGCTTCATGAGGTCGAGCATTCGCTCGGCGGTGGCTTGGATGAGATCGGAATACTTGGACATGGGTGGTTGCCTCAAATCTTTTTCAACCTCCTGCGCCTCTCAACAGGTGGTTGTGGGTAGATGGGGTCAGAACTCGATATGAAGGGTCAGACTCTTGCGGTGATACAACGCTCGCCGCACCAGCTCGGCGATTTCGTCCTCGCTGCGCAATCCCTGGTCGCCGTCTTTTCCCAGACGGACGTGGAGACCAAACCCGCTTTGCACGAGCAAGTATTGCGGGTCCGCTTCCGGTGTCTCTGGGCTCTCTAGATCGGCAGCGGTGATAGCTTCTTCGTGGAAAGCGTCTTCGGGAATGTGGTCGGGCGATGGCATGGGGGCTCCGTCTTGGTTTGGATACCCCTTTGCAATAGCGCACCATCGCCGGTTGTAAAGGCCTACGCGGCTTCAGCCATCGGTGCGCCCGACAGGAGGGCGATGGCTTCCATGGCCTCTTTGCTCAGAGGGTCACCCAACGGAACCTCCTCGTCCGGGATGGCCTGGGGAGCCCCGCCCTCCAGGCGCGGCTTCAATCCCCCCACGCGCAGGTTGACCCAGCGCTCGGCCTTCGATCCCTTCGTCGCCTTCTTCTGCTTCTGCTGGAGCCCCGGCATCCGTTCGCGCACCCGCTTCCAAAGCTCTTCAGCACCCACCGGCTTGCGGCCCAGCTCATCCAGAACGTAGTTTCGGTAGTCTGCATAGATGTCGTTCTTGTCGGTCCACGTGCCTTCTTCTTCGATGACCATGCGCTCGGCGAAATAAGATGCCGTGGTGTCCGTCTCTTGCCGGGTCTGCTCGGCCAGCGCTTTGACGGCCTCGGGCATTTCCTCGGGCAGGCCGCCACGCTCAATGAGGCGCATGGCCCCCTCCAGCAGCCAGTCGATGATCACGGCCATTTCCGCCGGGTCCTCGGTCAGCTTCTTGTGGAAGTCCGGATCGCGGTCCTTGTCGTTCTCGGCCAGGCGCACATTGAACGGGATCATGCAAATCTTTCGCCAGAAGCCGTGTTCGTGACTCGTCACCGAGAACATGGCGTTCAGTGCCAGGAAGAGCGTGCCGCGCGGCACCGTGGTGTAGGCATCTTTGCCCTTGTTCTCCGCTGACATGGGATCGCGCGAGATAAGCGCCTTCAAGACCTGCTGGATGGGATCGGAGAGGACCTTGGGCGCCTCTGTCGCCAGATAAAGAGTCTTGGAAGCGAGAGGTGCCATGGCGAACTGCCCATCCAGCTTGTCGATGCGGACCGCAGTGTTCTTGGGGTGGATGGCTCGCAGGACGTGAAGCAAGGTGCTCTTGCCGTTGCTGCCGCTTCCCAGCAACAGGAAGGCTTTTTCCAGGCACATCGGCATGACCGACGACGCCATGGCTTCTTGAAGCAACCCTCGCACGGCCATGTCCGGCATGAAGCGATCCAGATATTTGGCCCACCGCGACTTGGGGTCCAACGGCTTGGGGGTGTAGCGGCCGGACCTCACCTGGTCGAGGTTGAGCTTCGCTGGGACCAAGGAAGTGATCCCGTGTTTGGGGTCGGCCGGCAGGTATTCGATGTAGGCCTTCTTGTTGGCGTCCTTGAGGATCTCCAGGTAACCGCCCTTCAGCGGCACGATGGCCCGATGCTGGCTTTCAGGCAACTTCATGCCAGGCAAGCGGATCATTTCGAGAATGGCCGTCTTGACGCAGCTGGTCGCGCTGCTCTGCTTGGCGTCCTCCGGGGCGTGCTTGCGCATCCAGTCCAACGCGTGGGCTTCTACTTCCCGGGTGGCTTGCGGGGCCCAGATGCCTTCGGACTCATTCCACTGATACAGCGAAAAATCGATCTCGCCGTTGTCCATCTTGCCGCCAATGCGGAAACAGTTGGCGCGGCGCATATCGTCGGCATAAGCCAGCTCAAACGAGAGGTCTTCCCCAATAACGCCCAGGTCATCCGTGGCGTCGTTGGGATTGGCATCGGCCCCAAAGGCCTTGCCCTTTTTCTTCGGAGCCTGATCAACGGCGTCGCCATTGGCCTCCCCGCCCTTGACAGGGCCAGTCTTCGACTTACTCTTCATGTTGTAATCCCTAGTAGTAAACGCCCCGGTTCGCACCCGGGGTTTTTTATGCCGCTTGACTGGGGCGATGCACCCACTCTTGAAGCGCCTGACGCATGGCCTCGGAAGGGGTTTGCCCACGGGCCACCGCCGTCTCCTCCACCAACGCCTTAAAACTTTTGCTGACCCGGGCCTTCAACAACTCATCCCGTGCGGTCTTTTCGCGTTTCGTCTTCACTGCCTGCTCCGTTTCTTGATTTGTGGTCCTGTTGTGGCCACAAATCCATCTAAGCAGGCTTTACGGAACTGGCAAGGGCTCGCGCCAACGGATGTTCGTTTCTGCTTTCGATGCTCCAGAAACACTTGAAAGTGTGAAATACCTCAAGCATCAGCCTGGGAGGTAGCAAGTGCTTGTTACCCACTTGTTACCCTTCAAACCCTTATGTTTACTGGGGGTAACAGGTGGTAACAAGGTAACAAGTGGTTTAAGAGATCCACGCAAGAAAAATCCACTCACCGCTCACAACATCCATGCATACACCCATCGGGAGCTCGCGATCCACCCGTTACCCTGTTACCCCTTGTTACCTCCTTATGGGACAAGGCTTTCACGGGTAACAAGGGGGTAACAGGTGCTTGTTACCTGTTAGGAAAAACAAGAGCAAAAGCGGCTTGAAGCAAGAGCCGGCGGCTGCTCGCCGCCGAGTCTTGAAGAGGGAAAGGCGGGCCTCCGGCCTCTACTCGTAGAGGTGGAAGTGGGACCAAAACCCGGGGCGCCTGGGACCGGTCAGTTCGTTCCCCACCGTGACTTTGACCGCCCCAAGCGGCAGGAAATGAAACGTTTGATTCGCGTGGATCTGCAAAGCCGTCATCGCTGCGCACAACGGATCGATGTCACCCGCCAGCACCAGGATTTTTTCGCTTGGAAGGTGTTTCAGTTGACTCCTGATCGCGGCAAGGGCAAGCGAACCCGCGCCGCAACAGCTGTCGTAGACCTTGGCTCCGCTCCCACCAGGCCGATGCCTGGTGGCAAGGGCTTGAACCAGATCGAGAAGATCGCCGGGAGTGAAAGACTGACCCAGCCCTTCTCCACCCTTCCTGGCCAGCAGCTCGGCATGGACCCGTCCCAGGACATCGTCAAACGGCCTGCTTGCGAAGACCGCTTTGATGTAAGCGTTGATGGCTGCTACCACTTCAGGCGCTTCTTCGACATTTTTTTTCAAGGGTCCAAAAGCAAGGACTTTGGTGTCGAGGTGACCCTTGGTGTCTGCGTGGATATGTGCCATTGACATCAGTGCGTGCTGAACGAACGTTTCGAATGCAACCCGCGGATTCCACGGCTTGCCAGGAGTGGAAGGAATGGCGCGGATGGCCTTCACAAGCGCAGTGACCTCATTCATTGTTAGCCGCCCCCACGTCAGCGCCCGCCACCCGGCTCACGTGGGCCATGTCGAGGTAGGTTCCGCGAATCAGGCCAGACTCCACTCCCCGCTTGAGCCTGCGCGCGGCTGCAGCACCGTAGCCGATGAACACCGATCCCGCCGGGCAACTCGTGCCCAGGGTCCCATCCGGGCGGCAGAACGACAGACGCCCCTTCGTGAACACCACCGCTGAAACGCTGGGGTGGTTGAGCACCGACTCCTGCATCCAGCTCGTTTCCATCCGCGCCAGCACAAGGGCAATCCCGTTGCCATGCTCGGCGGCCTTCTCCATCCAGCGGTGCTGGCTGGTCGGGCTGTTCTTGTGCCCGCCGTAGGGCGGATTCATCCACACAAACGCCGACTTTGGCCAGGGCGTCTTGAGCCCGTCGTCGCTGGGCTTCAGCATCCGGGTGGCCGTGCGCCAGGGCATGCCCTGCTGCGGGATGCAGGGATCCAGGTCAAACGGACCCAGGCCGTGGACGATCTCCGGCGGGGTGAGCCAGGTTTCGGTCGTGATGCCTTCCGGCGCCCGGTCGTAACCAACGTTGTTGGCGACGGCGAGCGAAAGCCTGGTCTGCTTGGGCTTCTTCGCGGGCTTCTTCGGCTTGGTCGAAACAGGGAGGGGGCGAGCAACAACGTTCATGGGAAATCTCCAGGTTTGAGTTTTTTGGGGCAAAGCTCCGCCAGCACGGCTGGTCGGCCGCGTTTCGCGAAAAGGGTTGAGGGGTTGGGCCAGACCTGGCCCCGGGCTACCGCTGCGCTGCTGGCTTAGCCGTTGGCGGCGTCTTGGACGTCGAGGAAGGCGTCCAGCGTTGCCAGCTGCAGGGTGAGCACCTGGCCGGAGGGCACGCCCCGCAGGTCGCGGTTGGGCACGTTGACCGACGTGCTGGTGTCGGCGGCAAGCACGCCCAACGCGTGGGGCAGAACGTCGGCCAGGGCGTCCGCGAGGGCCTGCGAGGTCACGTTAGAGAACTGGTTCAAGAGCGAGGGGTCGAGCGAGAGGATGAGCGGTTGCATGACTGTCTCCGTGCTGGTGTGGCTCCATTTTCCAGTCACGATCCGCGCGCTTCGATGCCCTAAGAGGGCCTCCCCTCTTGGACCTGAATCCTCATTCATCCAGCCACGCTGGGGCGGCGGCGGAAGCCGCTGCCTCCCCGCTTTTATCTCTCCACGACCGAGCCGGCGGGCAGCCGGCGAGACAGGGGCGTTGCGCCCCTGAAGGGCCGTCTAAAAGGGCGTTCCCTTTCTGCTCGGGGCAGGGGCCGGAAGCGAGACGTCCAGCAGTTCCGCCCTTGCTTCGTTACGAGCCGTGAGCGCCATCTTCGCGTCCTTCATTCGCTCTGCTTCGCGCGCTTTCAGCACCATGGCTGGCGCGGCCTGCGGGTCCTCTTCGGCATCGAATGCAGCCCGGGCTTCCGATGCGTCTTTGATGGCCAGGGATTCCTCCCACGCCATGAAGTCGGAAACGGCACCCAGCCAGTCCTTGTGGCATTGGAGCAACGCGCCTTTCAGTGCGGGCTGTGCCCAAGGCATGCCGAACGCTTCGGCCAGTCCGCACTTCTCGACCTCGAGTTTGAAGTAGTTGTGTTGATCAACCTCAGCGATGCTCTTGCCTCGGAAGAACATCCGAATGTGATCCTTCGCGCCCAAGGTTTGACCAGGTCTTACCGACGCCACCACCCGCTCGCCTCGCTCATCGACCCCAATCGTGAGCAGGAGGTCGCCATTGAGCTGCTCTCGAAACGTCGCCAAGCCTTCCGGCAACGTTCGCGTGGCCCCCAAGAGATGGCCTGGCTCCCTCGCGTCCCGCCATGGGCGCCCTGCCGGACGCGTTTTCTCGTCCTCGAGGGCGTCGAGAAGGTCCACCAACGATATGGCTGCGTGGGTGCGTGCCTGCCCCGGCTTGTCCACCACCACGCCCACCTTGCGAGCCCACGCGTTGAAGGCTTCGTAAGTCATGTTCAGCAGGCCCGCGGCCTCGGCTGCGGTCCATGTGTCCATCCACACCGCCTCCCGCTTGCCAGCCCCCAGTTCCTGGCGTTGCTTCTTCTCATCGGCCAGCTCTTTGTCCAGAGCGCGCAGCAACTTTCCCCAGGTTACCCCCCACCCGCCCGCGAACGTGTCATCCACGTGCCCGTAGCGGTCAGCATAGCGACGGATCAGCGCCGCTTCGGTCTTTGCTTTCGAATCAAACGACATACGGGGCAACCACTAGGATCGGTGGGGACTGTAGATGCTTAGAAGCGGAACGGCGTGCGAGTGATTGGGTCCGCCGCGGGCGGCAGACCGTCGTCCAAGCCTTGAGCACGGGCTTGGTTGCGGACCTCCCTCCACGCCGCCTGGAACGCGGACTGAGCCGCCTCCATCGCGTCATCGAATGGCTCGCGCGCCGCAACGCTGGTCCAAGGCTCCAGCAGCGCCTCGGCCAGGGGGGCCTCCCAGATTTCGCCCTCTGCCAGGGCCCTGTCGCGCTCCTCGATGGGCAGCAGTTGCACATGGCCCACCAAACGCCCGTTCTGCCGCACCCAGGGCTGAAGCTCGGCGAAGCAGTCGGCGGGCGTTGCGGTCAGCGCAGGGCGCGGCAAGGGCTGCCCCAGCACGGCCAGCACCTCGCCCCAAAACTCCGCTGCATCGAAGGTGGCCAACGC
Organism: Stenotrophomonas sp. 86428_Sma; assembly: GCF_056481585.1. NCBI lineage: Bacteria > Pseudomonadati > Pseudomonadota > Gammaproteobacteria > Lysobacterales > Lysobacteraceae > Stenotrophomonas > Stenotrophomonas sp. 86428_Sma. The sequence goes on along the minus strand of NZ_CM151156.1, from coordinate 1,303,921 downwards.
AAAAGCCAGGGACGTCATGTCGGCCAGTGCCATGTGCTTGGCCCGGTCAGGAACCCGCCCCCCTTGCGCGGCACGATGGGGTTGGCACGGGTGACCGTGTGCCGGGCTGGGTGGGCCTTTGGGGTGGCCTGCCCGGCCGCGTCGGTGTCTGTGAGCCCGTCGAGCGCCTCGGCGAGCGCGGTCACCGGCACCAGCCAACTACCGCCCAGTTTGCGCAGGCCGGGAACGATGACGCCGGCCGCCAGTTGCTCGCGGGTTTGCTCGTAGCCGCCGGCCCCCGTTCGGTTGAGCACGCGCGCCACGTCTTCGACCGACAAGAGCGGCTTGTCGGGGAACATGGTGCGCAAGATGTGCAGCATTCCGTTCATGGGCTGGGGAAAAAGTGGGGAAAAACGATCCCTGGAAATCCCTGTTTTTCCCGGGGTGGACTGGGGGTGGCAAGAAAAAGGGGCTGGACGGATACCCGGCCAACCCCTTGATTTTACTGCTTTTTGCAACCTTGAAACTGGTGCCGGAAATAGGAATCGAACCTACGACCTACGCATTACGAATGCGCCGCTCTACCAACTGAGCTATTCCGGCGGAGCCCGCGATTTTACGGGCTGGGCGCCCCGGCGGTCAATCCATCCGGCTCAGCCCGCCTCTACCCGGTTGGCGCACACCCGCCCGGCCACGAAATCCTGCAGATTCCCCAGCGTGATCGCCGAGATCTCCTGCAGCGCCTCCACGGTGAAGAAGCCCTGGTGGCCGGTCACCAGCACATTCGGGAAGGTCATCAGGCGCTGGAAGGCCTCGTCGTCGATGATCTCGCCAGACAGGTCCTGGAAGAACAGCGCGCTTTCCTGCTCGTACACGTCGATGGCCAGATGACCCAGCCGGCGCGACTTCAGCGCGCGGATCACCGCATGGGTATCGACCAGTGCGCCGCGCGACGTATTGACCAGCATCGCGCCCGGCTTCATCCGGGCCAGTGATGCATCATTGATCAGGTGATGGGTCTCAGGCGTCAGCGGGCAATGCAGCGACACGATGTCGGTACGCGCCAGCAGTTCATCCATCTCCACCATCTCGCCCACATCCGCAAAGCCTGCCGACGGATACGGATCGTGCCCCACCACGGTGCAGCCCATGCCCTTGAAGATGCGTGCGGTGGCCAGGCCGATCCTGCCGGTGCCGACGATGCCGACCGTGCGGCCATGCAGGGTGCGCCCAAGCAGGCCATCCAGCATGAAATTGCCCTCGCGCACGCGGTTGTAAGCGCGGTGGGTCTGACGGTTGAGGGTCATCACCAGTGCCAGTGCATGCTCGGCCACCGCTTCTGGCGAATAGGCCGGCACGCGGGCAACAAACAGGCCAAGCACCTTTGCCGCTACAAGATCTACATTGTTGAAGCCCGCGCAGCGCAGCAGCACTGCCCGCACACCCACTGCATGCAGGGCGTGCAGCACCGGTGCTTCAAGTCGATCATTGACGAACACACAGACCGCCGCGCAATCCTGCGCCAGTGCAGCCGTATGCACATCCAAGGCCACATCGAAGTACACGAACGCAAAGCCGTCCCCAGCCGCATCGCGCTGGTTCGCCTCATCAAGGAAACGACGGTCGTAGGGACGGGCACTGAAGACGGCGATCTGCATGGACGGGCCTGGGTGGAATGGCAGACCGACCATACCGCAGCAGCACCCGCGTTGGGATGGCACCGGCGATGCCGTCATCGCCGGTGCCGGGTGCCACTTAGAACTTGTAGCCCAGGCCCAGCATCACGCCGTTCTGGATCTGCCCGTCGCGGCGCTCACCCACGTAATCGGCCATGATGGACAGCCGCTCGCTGGCACGGCTGGTCACACCCAGGTTCCAGGCCAGCACCTGCTCGCCCACCGCCTGGCTGCTGGCGCCGAACACCAGATCCGGTGCCGCGGCGAAGCCGGTGCTGTAGCGGGCCTGCGAATCGCCCAGTTCCTTCTGCCAGACCACCCGCGCGCGCGGGGTGATGCGCTCGCCGTTGTTGCCTTCGAAGGTCTTGAACAGCTGCAGGCCCGCACCCACGCGGATGCTCTCCAGGCTGCCGCTGCGGCCAACCAGCGCACCGGCGCCCTGCCCTTCGTTGAAGCGGGTGGCCGAGGTGCGCGCGTAGTCCACCACCGGCAGCAACGGCTGGATCACCAGGCCCTTGGCGGTGGTGAAGGAGAACGCATGTTCCACCCGTGCGGAGATCGCATCGTTGCTGTACTTGGCGCGCAGTGGCTGCTGCAGGCCATCGATGCCGCTGATGCTGCGACGCGTATCGTGGCGCAGATCGGTGTAGCGCACGGCCGCCGACAGATAGCCGCGCGCGTACGTCGCATCGAGGTAGCCGCCCACGTCCAGCGCACGCACGTCACCAGTGAAACCAGAGCCATCGCTGGCCTTGGTCGACATGTCCGCCGCGGCCACGCTGACGCCCAGGGTCACGCGGTCATCGGCCACGCGGGTATCGGCACCGACCACGATGCCACCGATGGTGTGGCTCAGGCCGGCCACGCCACCGTCGGCATCGAGGCGGCCATGGCTGGCGAAACCACGCGCCCAGATGCCATGGCTGCGTCCAGCATCAGCGCTGCCCGCAACGCTGCCCGACGCCGGCTCGACCAGGTGCATCGCCAGCTGGTTGAACAGGCTGCCATGGCGCATGCCCGGCTGGGAGGAGACCGACTGCGCCACCTGCGAGGCCAGGCCATCGGCATCACCGCCGCTGCGCATGGCCGACTGGTGCTGCTGCACGACGTTGCCGATACTGCCCACCAGCGCGGTGTCGGCCAGTCGCAGGCTGGCGTGCGCATCACCGCGCAGGGCACCGGCCTGTTGTGCGATCACATCGCGGTCGGCGAACTGCAGTGCGCCCAGCAGCGATCTCAGTCCCTTGTCCTGGCGATCGGAGGCGGTCGCCAGCGCGCGGCCCAGGCCGTCGCCGGACGTACCGTTGGCAAACAGGCCCAGCTGGTCAAAGCCCGGGTTGGCGGTCAGCCACAGGCCATCGGCCGTCTGCTTCACGTTGAAGCTGAGCAGTGAATTGTGGCGCGGGCGGAACACTTCACCACTGATGCTGGCGCTGTAACCGGTGTCGCCCAGGCGCACGGCCTCTTCGAAGCCGCCCTGATAGATCGGGCCCTCCACCAGGTCACGACGGAAGTCTTGGCCGTAGTAGCCCTGCGCCACGTTCAGTTCGAGGAAGGCACCCTTGGAGATCACCAGTGCCCCCTCTGTCTGCTCGTCATCGAAGAACGTGCCCACGCGCAGGCGGCCGGCGGCCGTGCCGCCATTCTCAGTAACGTCGAACAGCACCTTGCCGCCCGGCATGATGTTGACGTAGCCATGGGTGACCAGGTCGCCGCCGCGCGGCATCAGCGTGCCGAACACGCGCAGGCGGTTGAAGCCGTCTTCGCGGTAGGAAGGACCGGTGCCGTCCAGCAAAGCAGCGCGGTCCATCGCAGTACCCGCCACGTCGCCATGGCCAACCAGCATGCCTGCGCCGAGCACCCGCACTTCCGAAGCGCGCAGCGCACCGCCTTCCAGCGCGATGGTGCCATTGTCGACCAGCATGAAGTCCGCGCCTGTCGTCGCGGACGTGCGCCATGTGGCGCCGTTGCTCACCCGGATCACGCCCATGGCGTTGTCCAGCGTGGAGACATCCAGATCAGCCAGCCGCAGCTTGGACAGCAGCAGGTCCTGGATGTCCGGATCACTGAGGTAGCCCTGCACCGACAGCGCGCCGATGCCCTGCGGACCGCGGCTTGATGCGTTGTAGATGCTCTGTGCGACATTGATGTAGGTGGATCGCCAGTCGGTATTCCAGCGCGCGAAATCATCATCGACGAACGCCTGCAACTGGCGTCCGGTACGCAGGTAACCGGGGTTGATGTCGCCGACCACGTTGGCGGTGACGTTCAAGGTGTCACCCGGATCGCGGTATCCGTTCGCGGTGATGATCTTGTTGCTGTAGATATCCTGGCCGGGGAACGACTCCAGCTTGCTGCCACTGCCATCGGGATCGAAGGTGACCGAGGCACCAGTGCTGCGCGCCGGATCGCGGAACACCAGCAACCCGTTCGGTTGCACCACTTCATACATGGCCTTGTGCAGCAGCCCGGCATCCATGCCGCCGCCGTAGTTGCCGGTATAGATCTGGGTCATGCGCGGCGACGGTGTGTAGATCACCTTGCCGCCGCTGCTGGCCGCGTGGATCTGCACCGAGTCGATGAGCGGCAGATCGCCGGCCAGATAGCGTTCGACGCCACCAGACTGCATGATCGAGCAGGATGAAATGCAATTGCCGGACACGATGGTGTTCAGTCCGGAGGTGCGGATGATGCCCTGCAGCCACTCGCCGGCGATCAACGCACCACCATTGGACGTACGCAGCACCACCTCACGGACCGGCCGGCCTTCGGCCTGCGCCTTGGCCAGCAGTGCCGGCAGGGATACCACGTCGGCGTAGGTCACATCGCCACTCAGGAAGATGCGATCGCCCTGCACGTGATAATTCATTGCCATGACGTCATCCACCACGGATATGGCGCCAACGCCCATCAGCCCGGCCAGGGCCAGGCTCAACTTCGAATACTTCATGCGTTCTCTCTCTCCACCCGCAACACGCGGGTAGAACGATCAACGCCGCAGCGGGGCGATCTCCCCCAGTGGAACGGATCCTGAAAAATGAATACATTCACAATAAGAATCCGATCGATGCACACTCTTCCCCATCCGGTCATCGTCGCGTAAAACTCGATGACGCATTCGCCACCGACAGTCGAGGCCAGCCCTGTCCACCCCGTCTCCCCTGATCCATCGCGCGCCGGAGCCGCCCGCACCTGCGGATGCCTTCATCGCGTTCGTACGCGAAGAGCGCGCACCGCTGTGCGCGTTCCTGCGCACGCGGGGGGTCGGGCCTGAGGATGCGGAGGATATCGCGCAGGACTGCATGGAGCGGCTGATCCGCTATCGCGCACAGGGCCCGGACGAACTGCGCCTGCTGCTGTATCGTATCGCCCGCAACCGCCTGGCAGACCGCGGACGCTCGCCGCAGTCGCGGCCGCATCTGCCGCTGGCCGAACACGATGGCAGCGACGAACCGTCCAGTTCCTCGCCCGATCCATTGCGCCAGGCCGAGTCAGGGCAGATGCTGTCCCTGCTGCGGCAGGCCCTGTTCAAGCTGCCCGAACGCGCACGCGAGGTCTATCTGCTCAACCGCATCACCGGCATGAGCTACACCCAGATCGCGCGGCATTGTGGAATTACTGCCAAGACCGTGGAAAAACATATCGCCCGGGCCCTGCAGGGCCTGCGTCAGGAGTTGGGATCGGATCCGCTGCACAACGACAGGGACGGCCAATGAGTGGCACCCCGCACAGGGATGATGCACAGCTGTTTGAACGCGCCAGCGCCTGGGTAGCCCGCCTGGAAGCCCCGGACTGCACATCGGCCGAACGCGAAACGTTCGAGGACTGGCTGGCCGAAGATCCGGCCCACGTCAAAGCCTGGGTGCAGGCCGAAACCCTGTTCCAGCAGGGTGCGGAGCTTGCGGCTGACCCCTGGCTGCGCACCGCCGCGGCACGGGCGGCGCGTCCGCCACGCCGGCGCTGGTTGCCGGGCGTGGCCGCTGCCGCCGGTATCTGCATGGCGATCGGCATCGGCTGGATGGTTGCCGTCGACGGCAACCCGACGCCACAGGTCTACGCCAATGATTCGCACCAGGCACAGCAGCAGACGCTGGCCGATGGCAGCGTCGCCATGCTGGATGCCGGCACCACCCTCCGCGCCCGCTTCGGCTGGCGTCATCGTGATCTGGTGCTGGAGCGGGGTCGGCTGCAACTGCAGGTCGCTCCGTCGAACAAGGCGCTGCAGCTGCACGCCGGCGGCAGTACGATCCGCGACATCGGCACGACCTTCCAGGTGGAACGCCTGCGCGACGGCCTGGTCGAGGTCGCGCTGCTGGAAGGTGCCGTGGAAGTCAGCAACGGCGCAGCGCAGCACACGCTGGCACCCGGCCAACAGCTGCAGGTATTGCCCTCCGGCCGTATCCAGCCGGGCCCTGCCCTCTCGTCCAACGCAGCCGCTGAAGGCTGGCTGCGTGGGCAACTGGTGTTCGATGCCACGCCACTGTCGATCGTGGTCGAGCGCATGAACCGTTATGGCCGCACGCCACTGGTGATCGTCGATCCGGAGATCACCGACCTGGCTGTAAGCGGCACCTTCCGCGCCGGTGATGCACAGGAGCTGCTGTCGGCGCTGGAACTGGGTTGGTCCGTGGCTGGCCAGACGCGTCCGGATGGCGCGCTGGAACTGCGCCGCACCTACTGAGGAGACCGGCAGTGAAGGCAGGTCCGGGTGCGCTGCAGTGGGGGCTGCTCCGCGCCCTGCTATGCCTTGCACTGGGTGTTGCCGCACTACCGATGGCCGATGCCGGCGAGCCCGCCGGCACGCTGGAGATCGACGTGGGCGCTGGCCCACTGGTGCCGGCACTGCAGCAATGGGCCCGGCAGAGTGGCACCGCCCTGCTGTTCGACGCACGTGAACTGGATGATCTGCGCACCGGCGGCAGCCGTGACCAACGCGATACCGGGGCCTCCCTGAAGCAGCTGGTCGCCGGCCTGCCGGTGAACATCCTGCGCACTTCATCCGGTGCCTTTGTCGTGCGGCGCGTCCATCCCGAGCCCCCTGCCACGCCGCCGAAAGCGGTCGCAGCCCCGCGCCTGCCGCGCCCGGCTCCCAAGTCCGCCGACACGCCACACCAGGTGGAACTGGCGCCCATCCATGTCACCGGCAGCCGGCTGCCGCGCTCTTCGGTGCAGACCACACTGCCGGTCACCACCATCGATCGCGACGATATCCTGCGCAGCGGCTACGGCAATCTGTTCGACCTGCTGCGGCACCTGCCCGGCATGAACGGCCATCCGGCCATGAGCACCTCGCGCGGCGGCGATTCGCAGTACCTGCCGGTGGGCGCAGCGGCCACCACCAGTCTCGACGGCATGGGCCCGCGGGCGACGCTGTTCCTGGTCAACGGCCGGCGCCTGCCGCGCTATCCGATGGTGTCGCTGGAACAGGGTGGGCTCACCGACCTCGGCGGCATTCCGCTGAGCTTCGTCGACCGCATCGAACTGGTACGCGGTGGTGCCTCGGCCATCTATGGGGCCGACGCCATGTCCGGCGTGGTCAACATCATCCTGCGCGACCAGGCCGATGGGCCCGAAGCCATGCTGCAGACCGGGCTCAGCAGCCGCGGCGATGCGGCCCAGTACCGCCTGCAGGCCGCCACGGGCGGCGCGCGTGGCAACGGGGACCGCTGGTTTGCCGGACTCGATCTGCACCGTGTCGAACATGTCGCCGGTGACCAGCGTGACTGGCACGCGGAAACCTCGCTGTATCCGATCGGCGCGATCTTCGGCAACTGGTACGTGCCCGCCCGGCGCTGCGAGCCGCCCCTGAAGCGGCGCGAGGATGGCTGCTGGTTTGACAGCGCGCGGCCGCGGTCGCTGCAGCCCGCCTCGGATACCGCGTCGGCCTTCCTGCACTACCGGCATGAACGTGGTGAGGGACGCTATGCCTATGTCGAGGCGCGGGCCAGTCACAACCGCCAGCGCTTCGATCTGGGCCCGACCGCCGTTGCGGTGGTCTCGCGCGGAATCACCTTCAACAGTGTGCTGCGTGAGGCCGGCAACGTGCGCCCCAGCGTCCGCGCCACCGATGCCGACCTTACCTTCGGCATCGGCCGCGACCAGGGCCGGCGCAGCTGGGAGGCGGGCATCAGCGCGCAGCGCAGCGACGTGACCTTGTCCACTGCAGGCACCGTGCGCACGACACGCCTGCTTGAAGCAACGCAGGCGCGCAGGTTCACTCCCGGTTTCGACGCGCCGCCGGCGGCCGAGGCGGACACGCTGTTTCCGTCCATCCGCAACCGCGGCAGCACCGCACAATGGCAGGGCTGGTGGGGCGTGCAGCGTGAGCTGATGGCAATGCCCGGCGGCAATGCGCAGCTGGCCACCGGCATCGACCTGCGCCATGAACGCTGGACCTCGCGCCCGGACGCACTGCTGAGCCAGGGCGACCTTGCGCTGGGCCTGCCACAGCAGCGGCGCCGCCTGTCGCGACAAAGCAATGGCGTCTACGCCGAGCTGGGCCTGCCGCTGGCCCCCACGCTGCGCGCGGACCTGGCTGCACGCTGGGACCGCGACGGCGGCTTCATGGCGTTCTCGCCTCGTGCCGGGCTGCGCTGGAGCCCGACGCCGCACTGGTCGTTCCTGCTGGCCAGCGGGCGCGGCTATCGTGCACCGAGCCTGTTCGAGCAACGGCGGCCTCCCGGCTACTTCGGCTCGATCACGCTTCCGGTGTCCAGTGCCCTTCCGGAATGTGCGATCGCCACGCGTGGTGGCGGCTGCAGCGTCACGGCCAACGTGGTTGAGAACGATGCACTGAAGGCCGAACGATCACGCAGCCATTCGCTGGCAGCCACGTGGACGCCCGACGACACGTTCTCGCTGTCGCTGACCCACAACATCGTGGAACTGCGCAACGAGATCCTCGCCCTGCAGCCGAGCGATGCAGTGTGGAACCGCAGCACGTGGGAACTGGATGAAGACGGCCACCTGGGCAGCCTGCGCCTGTCGTTCGACAACATCGGCCGCACCACCTCCCGCAACTGGGTGCTGCGTGGCGAGTACCGCATCGACAGCGGCAGCAACGGCCAATGGTTGTTTTCGCTCGATGCGCTGAAGCAGCAGGAACTGCTTCGCCGCCGTGACCATGAGGCCGCCGTGGACCTGCGTGGTCATGTGACACCCGAGCTGGCTGCGGTGTTGAACGTGCAATGGCAGAACAGCAACTGGGACATCGCGCTACGCGGCAACCAGATCGGGCGCACGCGTGCCTGGCTGCCGGGGGCGGAGTGCCCGCAGAAGCAGGTCGACCGGAACCACTGCATGAACCCACGGCAGCTGCGCTGGAACCTGCACCTCGCACGCCGGCTGGGGCCGCGCATCGTTGCAGCGCTGGACGTGCACAACGTGCTGGACACACAACCGGTGAACTATCTGGTCGGCAACGGCGGGCAGATGCCCGGGCTGGACGATCCGCTCGGCCGCTACTACCTGCTTACCCTGCAGTTCCGCTGAAGCGTAGTAATCTACGCGCCCTGTTCCACCGCGGTCCCCTTCCCCCATGAAAGCCTATCTCTGGTTCTGGGGCGCGTTCCTGCTGTTCTTCGCGTTGCCTTTTCCCTGCATTCTCTATTTCGGCACTTCGTGGCCGGTGGCGCTGGTCGACCGCAGCGCACCGTGGCTGGCACTGTTGCTGCTCGCACTGTCGATGGTCCTGTGGCTGACGCTGCTGTTCGCCTTCCTGCACTACCTGTTGCTGGGGCCGCCACGCGCACTGCACCGGGCGCAGTCGATCCTGGCCGACGGTGAACCGCGCAGTGCGCTGATCGAGCAGGCCGAACAGACCGGCGTGCAGGTGCGTGGGTTCGCGCAATGGAAACTGCAGTTGTCCTTCAAGAACCTGTCCGGTACGCCGGTCCGCGAACAGATGCTGGTGGTCGACAGCAAACCCCAGCTGCATCGCTTCGAGGCCGGCAGGCACATTGATGCGCGCCTGGGCCGGACGCCCGGGGCATTCCCCAACATCGTGCTGGACGGTGCCCAGCCCGAACTGAATGTCGCCAGCCTGTGGCGGCGCGGCATCGGTGCAGCACTCGGCATCGCCATCGTTGCCGCTGCCTATGTGTGGGCCTACCAGCTGCAGAGCGAGGGGCTGGGCTGGACCTTCCTGTCGTTCGGTCACCCGCTGCTGGTGTGCCCGCTGGTGCTGTGTGGCTATGCGCTGGGCCTGCGCCTGCTCGGCCGCCTGCTGCACGCCGATGCCCGCGGCGATGCGCTGAAGTATCGCGGCATCGGCGTGGAGGCCAGGGTGTTGAAGGTGCGTCAGACCGGCACCTACCTCAACGAACAGCCGCAGGTGGAGTTCCAGCTGGAATACATCGACCGCGAAGGCAACGTGCAGCAGGCCCGCGTGCGCCGCTTCATCCCGCTGATTGAACTGGCCAACATCCCGCGCGAGCATGTGACGCTGCTGTACGACCCGGATGACCACAGCAACGTGCGCCTGGAGGGAGTATGAAACAGCCGCCCTCAACCCGCACCGTGTTCCTGGTACTGCTGCTGGTTCTGGCGGGCGTGGCCGTTGCCGGAGGCGCCCTGCAGACCATCAGCGAAACGCTGGGGCATTCGGTACAGCCGGACCGGTTGCCTGCCTCCGTCTCGTCCCAGTCGCCGCGCGAGCAATCCGCATCGCTTGTGCCGTCCCCGGCGCCCTTCCCCGCCGCGAGCACCGCTGGAGCGCCCGAGCGCAACAACCGCCTGTTCGATGCGGACTACCTGCTGGCTGCCCGTCAGGCACTGGAGCAGATGCCAGCGCTGGCCGGCCAGCGGCTGACGGTCTTCCACAGCATCCACTTCTACGACGATGGCCGCATCAACCTCGATCTGGTCGATCCGCAACAGCCGGGCCACGTCGACAGCTATCACTTTGAACGTGGCCAATGGCGCAAGGGTAATCCGGTGAACCCGCAGCAGTTTGCGCCGACCATCAGCCTGCAGCGCAGCAGCACATCCCTGGCCAGCATCGATTTCGAGACTGTTCCGCGCGTGGCGCAGGCGCTGCAGGAACAGCGCAATGCGCTGCAGAACCCCGCATCTGAAGTCGGCCACGTCTACGTGATCGTGCGCAAAGCCGGCAAGCTGGTATGGCTGCCGGACGAAGTCGCCGGTGACCGCGAATCCGTGCGCCTGCAGTTCGATGCGCAGGGCGCCCTGCGCGGCGTGAGCCGCCGGTAGGCCACACAAAAAAGGGACGGAGGGGATTAAGTCGTATGTGCCTTGGTGCGGTTTGCGACTTAATCCCCTCCGTCCCCTTTTTCTATTTCACCGAGCGCGCGATGGCGTACTGCGCGGCGTAGTACGTGGACAGCACCAGCAGGCTGGCCAGCGGCAGGCCGCCGGCGAAGCGGTCCCAGGCCAGCAGTGAATCGCTGGCGACGAACAGCAACGCACCGGCGGCGGCCCAACGGGCACTGGCGGCCTCCATGGCGTCAGGCTGTGGCCGGCGCCACTGGCGTGCCAGTGCCAGCACCGCCATCGAGGCCAGCACCACCACGTACGCCAGCACTGGAATGCGCATCGGTGCGGGCAGGTGCGGCCACAGGCCAAGTACATTGAGCACGGCGAACGCCGCCAGCAGGACGCTGGAGGCAAGCAGGCCGCGTCCGGCACGCAAGCCATCGCGGAATGCGACGATGTAGCAGAGGTGCGCCAACAGGAACGCGACCAGTCCCGGTACGAACGCATCCATCGGCAGCATCAGTGCGATATCGCCCACGCACGAGAGCAGCATGCCGGCCAGCACCGCACGCCGATAGAACGGCTGCGCGGGATCGTGCACGCGCCAGGCGATGGCAGCGATCAGCAGCGTGGTCGTCGGCTTGGCCAGCCAGTGCAGCCAACGCCCGTCACCGTGCAGGAACGCGCCGATGATGGCGAGGACCGCCATCAGCAGGATCACGCCATCGCGGGCACGCGGTTTCATCGCGCCTTCCACAGGTCCGCCAGGCGGTCAGGCTTGCCGGCGATGCGCTCCAGCGCCGGGTACTGCAGGCCACCGTGGTAGGCGATGCTCATCGTTTCGATGCGATCGAACTGCTTCACCAGCAACACGATCGGCGCCTTGTCCTTTGCTGCGGCCCCCACTGCATCCTTCAAGCGCTGGCTGCTGTACTCGCGTCCGCCAACCGCGATCACCTTCATGCCCGGCGCCAGTCCTGCATTGAACGCCGGGCTGTCCCAGATCACGTCGCCGACCACGCCGCTGTCGAGCACGGTCGCGCCCAGCGAGTACGCCAGCAGCGCCGCCTTGGCGCGCTTTTCCTGCGCCTTGTAGGCGTCGTTCGGAGTATCGCGGTAGACCAGCTTCCAGCCCGCCAGTTCCAGGCCACCGGTCAACGAACCGTGGCCATCCAGGCGACCGCGCAGGAACGTCGCCCAGTCGTACGGCGCGATGCCGTTCAAGGTCGCGACCACGTCGTCGAAGGTGTAGGGATTGACGTCCCAGTCGCCGTTGCCGACCCCGAAGAAGGCGCGCGCAAAATCATCCAGGCTGCGCCGGTTGCTGCTCAGTTCGCGCAGCTTGCCCTCCACTTCCAGCCACAGCATCTGGCCGCCGGAGTAGTAGTCCTCGCTCATCTGGTAGTTGCGGTAGGGCAACGTGCGGCGCTGGGCGATGGTCGGGTCGTTGGTGGTGTCCTGCAGCGGCCGCCAGGCCAGGCCCGGGCGACCACGGTCATAGGTCGCGGCCACGTTGGCCAGCATGTCGCGCGCCTGTGTGGTCGACCACAGGCCCGAACGCGCCGCCAGCACCTGGCCCCAGAACTGGGTCTGGCCCTCATACACCCACAGCAGGCTGTCGCCCATCGGCACGTTGAAGTTGGCGGTGGCCAGATCGGCGCCGCGGCGGTACTTGCCGTTCCAGGAATGGGTGTACTCGTGCGGCAGCAGGTCGCGCATCCACGCGTTGCTGTCCCATTCGGTGAAGTAGCCCGGATCGGCGCTGTTCTCGCTGGAGCGGTGATGCTCCAGGCCGATGCCGCCGAGACGGTCGGTCAACGCCAGCAGAAACTCATAGTGGTTGTAGTGGCGCGCACCGTAGAGCTTGTCGGCCTGCTGCACCAGCGCGCGGTGCATCGCGATCTGTGCCTCGCTCGGCTTCAGCGACTTGGCTTCGTCGGCAAACACGTTGAGGTGCACTGGCACCTTCGCGCCCGGGTCGAGATCGATGCGCTGGTAGTGCTCGCCGGCGAACAAGGGCGAATCAACCAGATGGTCATACGAGATCGGCTTGAAGACGACGGTATCGCCATCGCGTCGCGCGGTTTCCAGGGCAGTGGCGAACGACCAGCCCTTGGGCAGGGTCACGCTGGCCTGCGTCTGCAGGTTGCGCGCATCGACGCCGGCCGGATACAGCGAATTGGCGTTCCACTGCAGGTTGAGCATTTCCGGGGTCATCACCACCCGGCCCTGGCTGCCGCCCTGCGAGGACAGGAAATCGAAGTGGGCGACGATCTCGCTCACGCCCTCGGGCACGTTCACCTTGAACGCATAGACGTTGAACTGGTCGCGCTGCCAGGCCAGCGGCTCGCCGTTGGCGGTCACGCGCAGGCCGGCCAGCTTGTCGATCGGACCGGTGGGCGAATGGTTGCCGGGAATCCACTGCGGGTACAGCAGGGTCATCGGGCCGGGCTTGGCCGGCACCGTGGCGGTCACCTTGAAGATGCGGCGCGCGAGGTCGCGTGCATCCACGTCGATGCGCAGCAGGCCAGGGGCCGCGGCATCGCCCGGCGGCGAGGTCTGCGCCAGCGCGGGCGTGGCCGCCAGCGCGAACAGCAATGACATGGCCAGGGCTCGGGTCTTCATCGGGCAGGTTCCAACAACGGAGAATCTTCCGATGCTAGGCCTGTGCGATGCAGGGCCCCATGGCCAAAGGTCATGGGCGCGCGCCCATTCGTGCATGCACAGAAGCGTGCGAACCAAGGTTCGCACCCACCTTGCGCTGGTTCGCACCCACCAGAGCAGTTTCAGTAGATCCACGCCATGCGTGGATGAGGCGCTTCCCGGTCAGTCGACCAGGCGCAGGCGCAGTTCCTTCGGCAGCGCGAACACCATCGATTCCGGTTCGCCGTCCAGCTCGCCCACGCCGTTGGCACCCAGCTCGGCCAGCCGCGCCAGCACGCCATCGACCAGTACCTGCGGCGCCGAGGCACCTGCGGTCACGCCGATGTGCTGCTTGCCAACCACCCACTGCGGGTCGATCTCGTGCGCGCCGTCGATCAGGTACGACTCCACACCCTCACGACGGGCCAGCTCGCTCAAGCGGTTGGAGTTGGAACTGTTCGGCGAGCCGACCACCAGCACCAGGTCGCAGCGCTTGGCCAGATCGCGCACGGCGTCCTGGCGGTTCTGCGTGGCGTAGCAGATGTCGTCGTTCTTCGGGCCCTGCATCGCCGGGAAGCGCTCACGCAATGCATCGATGATGCCGCGCGTATCGTCCACCGACAGCGTGGTCTGGGTGGTATAGGCGAAGTTTTCCGGCTGGTTGATGTGCAGCGTGGCAACCTGCTCGACATCCTCGACCAGATAGATCTGGCCGGTGCCGGCTTCGCGGTTCCACTGGCCCATGGTGCCCTCCACTTCCGGGTGACCGGCGTGGCCGATCAGCACCACGTCACGGCCGGCACGGCAGTGGCGGGCCACTTCGAAGTGGACCTTGGTCACCAGCGGACAGGTGGCGTCGAACACCTTCAGGCCACGACGCTCGGCCTCCTGGCGCACGGCCTGGGACACGCCATGCGCGCTGAAAATGACCGTGTTGTTGTCCGGCACTTCATCGAGTTCCTCGACGAAGATCGCACCGCGCTGCTTCAGGTCGTCGACCACGAAGCGGTTGTGCACCACTTCATGGCGGACATAGATGGGCGCGCCCAGCGTTTCGATCGCGCGCTTGACGATCTCGATCGCACGATCGACGCCGGCACAGAATCCACGCGGGTTGGCGAGCAGCACATCCATCAGTTCAGTCTCCCGGCAGCGGCCGGCTTACGGTTTCGGGTTGGCATTATCCGCCTTTTTGGCGGACTTGCCGTCGAACAGGCCAAACAGGGCGATGCCGATGGCACCCACCACGATGGCCGAATCGGCGATGTTGAACGAGGGCCAGGTGTAGCTGCCCACGTACCACTGGATGAAGTCGACCACATGGCCATGCACCTGGCGGTCGATCACGTTGCCGATCGCGCCGCCGATGATCAGCGCGTACGGCACCGCGGCCTTCCAGTTGCCGCGGGCAGTGCTACGCAGCCACCAGGCCATCAGGCCGCTGATGACGATCGCCAACACGGTGAAGAAGTGTTTCTGCCAGCCACCGGCGTCGCTCAGGAAACTGAACGCGGCACCAGTGTTGTAGGTGCGGTACCAGTTCCAGAAGCCGTCGATGACCACCACCGGCTGGAACTCCGGCAGGCTCGACAACACCCAGGCCTTGGACCACTGATCCAGGCCGATGATGGCCACCGACAGCAGCAGCCAGACCAGGGCGTTCGGATGCGGACGGGGCGCGGCCATCAGAACCAGCTCCGCAGTTCGCCGGCACCGGTGATGTTGCTCACGCAGCGGCCGCACAGTTCCGGGTGGTCGGCGTTGCTGCCGACGTCGGCGCGGTGGTGCCAGCAGCGCACGCACTTGGCCTTGGTGGTCGGCTGGGCGCTGACGAACACCTCGTCGGTGGTCGCCGGGCGCACCTGCACGTCGCCACTGATGAACAGGAAACGCAGTTCATCGGCCAGCGGCTGCCAGCGCGCGGCCTGCTCTTCGCTGGCGGCGATCGTGATTTCCGCTTCCAGCGCGGCACCGATCGCGCCGTTGGCACGCATCGGCTCGAGCACCTTGGCCACCTGCTCGCGCACGGCCAGCAGCTGATCGAAGTCGGCGGCGTTGAGCTGGGCATCAGCCGGCAGCGGCGCCAGGCCGTCGTACCAGGTGGTGAACAGCACATGGCCGGCATGCTCGCCCGGCAGATAGCCCCACAGCTCGTCGGCAGTGAAGGTCAGGATCGGCGCCACCCAGCGGGTGAACGCTTCGGCGATGTGGTACATCGCGCTCTGTGCCGAACGGCGACCGTGCGAATCGGTCGGCATCGTGTACAGGCGGTCCTTGGTCACGTCCAGGTACAGCGAGCCCAGGTCCACGCTGCAGAAATTCAGCAGCAGCTGCACGATCTCGGCCATGTTGTAGCCGTCGTAGGCCGCCTTGATCTTCTCCTGCAGCTCCCACGCGCGATGCACGATCCAGCGGTCCAGCGCGACCATCTGCTCGAGCGGCTGCAGGTGCTGGGCCGGATCGAAACCGTCCAGGTTGCCGAGCAGGAAGCGTGCGGTGTTGCGCAGGCGACGATAGGCGTCGGCGTTGCGCTTGAGGATCTCCTGCGACAGCGACATCTCGTTGCTGTAGTCGGCCGAGGCGATCCACAGGCGCAGGATGTCCGCGCCCAGCTTGTTCATGATGTCCTGCGGCTCGATGCCGTTACCCAGCGACTTGGACATCTTGCGGCCGTGCTCGTCCACGGTGAAGCCGTGGGTCAGGCACTGCTTGTACGGCGCGCGCTTGTCGATCGCCACGCCGGTCAGCAGCGAGGACTGGAACCAGCCGCGGTGCTGGTCGGAACCTTCCAGGTACAGGTCGGCCGGCTTGCCGAAGCCACGCGTCGCAAGCACGCCTTCATGGGTCACGCCCGAGTCGAACCAGACGTCGAGGATGTCGGTGACCTTCTCGTAGTCGGCCGCTTCGGCGCCCAGCAGTTCAGCAGCATCCAGCGAATACCACACGTCGATGCCCTCGGCCTCGACGCGGTCGGCGACCTGCTGCATCAGCTCCACCGAACGCGGGTGGATCTCGCCGGTCTGGCGATGGGTGAACAGTGCGATCGGCACGCCCCAGGTGCGCTGGCGCGAGAT
This sequence comes from Stenotrophomonas sp. 86428_Sma, assembly GCF_056481585.1. NCBI lineage: Bacteria > Pseudomonadati > Pseudomonadota > Gammaproteobacteria > Lysobacterales > Lysobacteraceae > Stenotrophomonas > Stenotrophomonas sp. 86428_Sma. Next base: position 1,287,336 of record NZ_CM151156.1, on the reverse strand, counting down.
GGTCCAGTCCGGACGACCGTCGACCATGCTCTGGATGCGCGCCTTGCCCCAGGTCGGGAACCAGCCGACGGTATCGATGGCGGCCAGCGCATCGTTGCGCAGGTTGGCCTTGTCCATCGAGATGAACCACTGCGGGGTGGCGCGGAACACCACCGGCGTCTTGTGGCGCCAGCAGTGCGGGTAGCTGTGGCGGATCGGGTGGAAGGCCAGCAGCGAACCGTTGTCGCGCAGCACGCTGACGATGGCCTCCTGCGCCTTCCACAGGTGCTGGCCGGCCAGCACCACGTCACCGGCCGGCGGGGTCGATTCCAGGTACACGCCACGGCCGTCGATCGGGGTGACCTGGCCGGCGTTGTACTTGTCCAGCAGGCCGTACTTCTGGCTGACCACGAAGTCTTCCTGGCCGTGGCCGGGGGCGGTGTGCACCGCACCGGTACCGTCCTCGTCGGAGACGTGGTCGCCGTTGAGCACCAGGATCTCGCGCTCCGAGTAGAACGGGTGCGCCAGCAGCTGGTTCTCCAGCGCAGCACCGGTGGTTTCACCGTGCAGCACCACGTTTTCGACGCCATAGCGCTGCAGCGCGCGCTCGGCCAGGGCCGCGGCCAGCACCAGCCAACGGCGCTTGCCGTTGTGCGCCGGGCCTTCGGCCAGCACGTAGTTGATCTCCGCGCCCAGCGACACCGCCAGCGAAGCCGGCAGCGTCCACGGGGTGGTGGTCCAGATCGGTACGGCCACTTCCACATCGGCCGGCACGCTCACACCGAACGCCTGGCCGATGGCCTGCGCATCGCGCGCGGCGTAGGCAACGTCGATCGCCGGCGATTCCTTTTCCTGGTATTCGATCTCGGCCTCGGCCAGCGCCGAGCCACAGTCGAAGCACCAGTACACCGGCTTGGCGCCACGCACCAGGTGGCCATTGGCCACGACCTTGGCCAGCGCACGGATCTCGTTGGCTTCGAAGTCGAAGCTCAGGGTCTTGTACGGGTTGTCCCAGTCGCCGGTCACGCCCAGGCGCTTGAAGTCCACGCGCTGGATGTTGATCTGCTCTTCGGCGAACTCGCGGCACTTCTGGCGGAATTCGACGGCGTCGAGCTTGGTGCCGACCTTGCCCCACTTCTTCTCGACCGCGATCTCGATCGGCAGGCCGTGGCAGTCCCAGCCCGGCACGTAGGGCGCGTCGAAGCCGGCCAGGTAGCGCGACTTGACGATGATGTCCTTCAGGATCTTGTTGACCGCGTGGCCGAGATGGATGCGGCCGTTGGCGTACGGCGGGCCGTCGTGCAGCACGAACAGCGGGCGGCCGGCGGCGTTTTCGCGCAGCTGCTGGTAGAGCCCCTGCTCTTCCCACCGCGCCAGAATGCCCGGCTCGCGCTTGGGCAGGTCGCCGCGCATCGGGAATTCGGTGGCTGGCAGGTTCAGGGTGGTCTTGTAGTCCTGGCTCACGCAGTGGCTCGCAATCTATGTTCGGAAAGGATGGCGCGCGCCTGTTCGGCATCGCGGTGCATCTGGTCGGTCAGCGCCGCCAGATCATTGAATTTCTCTTCGTCGCGCAGCTTGGCGACGAACTCCACGTCGATGTGGCGCCCGTACAGGTCGCCCTGGAAATCAAACAGGTGCGCTTCCAGCAGCGGCTCCACGCCGTCCACCGTCGGCCGCGTGCCGAAGCTGGACACCGACGGCCACGGCTGGTCGAACACGCCGTGCACCCAGGTCGCGTAGATGCCCGACAGCGCCGGGGTCTTCGGGAACCGCAGGTTGGCGGTGGGGAAGCCCAGCGTGCGGCCGAGCTGGCGCCCACGCACCACCCGCCCGCTGATCGCGTAGGGACGGCCGAGCAGATCGCCGGCACGGGCGAAATCGCCGTCCTGCAGCAGCTGGCGGATGCGGGTGCTGGAGATGCGCTCGCCGTGCAGATCGACCGCTTCGATCTCGCCGGCGCTGAAGCCCAGCTCGGCGCCGAGCTGCTGCAGCAGGGCCAGGTCGCCGCGGCGGCGGTTGCCGAAGCAGAACTCCGGGCCGATCCAGACCTCACGCGCACTCAGGCGATTGACCAGCAACTGGCGCACGAAGGTCTCGGCCGGCATCGCCGCCATCGCCGCGTCGAAACGCAACAGGCCGATCGCATCGACGCCGAGCTCGCGCAGGATCTCGACCTTGCTGCGCGCCAGGGTCAGCCGCGGCGGCGGCGTGCCCTGGGCGAAGAATTCACGCGGCAGCGGCTCGAACGCCACGGCCACCGCGGCCACGCCCAAGGCGCGCGCGCGGGCAACCGCGTGGCGGACCAGCGCACGATGGCCCAGGTGGAGGCCGTCGAATGCACCGATACAGACCACGCTTCCGTTGGGGAACAGCTCCCCGCCCTCGACGCTTCTGAACAGCCTGCTCATCAACTCTCGTTCCGGCCCGACCGGGGCCGCTGCTTCAATGGTGTAACCCTGAAGTATAGCCGCCACGGGCCGCGATCAATGCCCACGCAGGTCGCGCGGGCGGAAGCCCATCGCCAGCATGGCCACCGCATAGGTCGCGCCACCGCCGCCGACCAGCAGCATCAGGCCACCGATACGGTGCCATTTGTCCATGACGGTGAAGTCGGGAACCCAGTGCAGCAGGGCCAACAGCACGCCGACCATGGCCGCACAGGCCAGCAGCAGCCGCACCAGGTAGCCGCCCCAGCCCGGCCGGCGCTGGTAGACATCGGTCTTGCCCAGCCAGTACCAGAGCAGGCCCAGGTTCAGGTAACTGGACAGTGCGCTGGCGATGCCCAGCGCCAGGTGCAGGCCCGGCTGCTTGCCGATGGCCGCCATCACGCCCTGCGCCTTCAGCTCGTCCGGCACCATGACCTGGTAGAGCACGGCCAGCAGGGCGAAGTTGAACACCATGTTGGCCACCAGCGCGGCCACACCGGCACGGACCGGGGTCTTGGTGTCCTGGCGGGCATAGAACGCCGGCAGCACCACCTTCAGCAGGGCGAACGCCGGCAGGCCGAAACTCAGGCCGTACACCGACAGCGCGGTCATGCGGGTATCGAAGGCGGTGAACTGGCGGTACTGGAACAGAGTGGCGATCAGCGGCTCGGCCAGCAGCAGCAGGCCCAGCATGGCCGGCACCGAGATCAGCAGGGTCATCCGCAGGCCCCAGTCCAGCGAGCGCGAGAAACCCTCGCGGTCGGTGCTGACGTGATGGCGGGCCAGCGCCGGCAGGATCACCGTGCCCAGCGCCACGCCGAACACACCCAGCGGCAGCTCCAGGAAGCGATCGGCCAGCGACAGCCACGACTGCGAGCCGTCGGTCAGCTTGGCCGCGATGAGGGTATCCAGCAACAGGTTGATCTGCGCCACCGACGAACCGAACAGGGTCGGCACCATCAGCGTCAGCACCTTGCGCACGCCCGGATGGCGCCAGCCCCAGCGCGGCAGGGTCAGCAGGTTGATGCCCTTCAGCGAGGGCAGCTGGAACAGCAGCTGCAGGATGCCGGCGGCGAGTACCGCCCAGCCCAGCGCCAGGATCTGTTTTTCCGGGGTGCCGCCCAGCCGCGGCGCCAGCCATAGCGCACCGGCGATCATGCACAGGTTGAGGATGACCGGGGTCAGCGCCGGCATCGCGAAACGCTGGAAGCTGTTCAGCGCGCCACCGGCCAGCGCGGTCAACGAGACGAACAACAGGAACGGGAAGGTCAGGCGGAACAGGTCGACCAGCAGGGTCTGCTTGACCGGGTCGGTATCAGCACCACTCGAGAATGCGACCGCCAGCTGCGGCGCGAAGATCAGCGCCAGCGCGGTGACCAGCATCAGCACGCCGCCCAGGGTGCCGGCGGTGCGGGCCATCAGTTCACGCAGCTCGGCATGGCTGCGGGTTTCCTTCACTTCCGTGAACACCGGCACGAAAGCGGTGGCGAAAGAGCCTTCGGCGAACAACCGGCGCAGGAAATTGGGTACCCTGAAGGCAACCCAGAACGCATCGGTAACCGCATTGGTGCCGAACGTGGTGGTGATCACCTGGTCACGGACAAGTCCGAGTACCCGCGAGACCATGGTCATGCTGCTGAACGACAGCAGGCCTCGCAACATCTTCGGTGAACTCACTCAGCGTCCCTCTTGACAATCGACTTGACGTGCATTTCTCGGGCCATCATACTAGCTAGCTTGCTGTTCCCATAACACCGATTTTTTCAGGAAACCACCACCGTGGCCAATATCAAGTCCGCCAAGAAGCGCGCCAAGCAGACCGTCGTGCGCAACGCGCGCAACGTGGCTCAGCGCTCGATGCTGCGCACCGCTGTCAAGAAAGTGATCAAGGCGCTGGACGCCAACGATGCCGCCGGCGCCGAAGCCGCCTTCGCCGTTGCCCAGCCGATCCTGGATCGCTTCAGCGCGCGTGGCCTGATCCACAAGAACAAGGCTGCTCGCCACAAGAGCCGCCTGAACGACCGCATCAAGGCCCTCAAGGCCGCCTGATCCGGCGTTGCCGCCCTGCCCCTTCGGGGGTCGGGCAGCAGACAAGAACCCGGCCCCGGCCGGGTTTTTTGTTGCCTGCGATCCACGCGATCCGGTAGTGCCGGCCGCTGGCCGGCAACCCATCGACGTTGCCGGCCAGCGGCCGGCACTACCACAACAAAAAAACCCGGCCGAAGCCGGGTTTTTCGCATGGAACCACAACAGCATTACTGCGCGTTGCGGGCTTCCAGCTCGTCTTCCTTCTGGCGATCGAAGAAGGCCATGATCCGGCTCATGATCGGGAAGGTACCTTCGCGGCCCAGCGCGGAAACCAGGAACCACGGCTCCTTCCAGCCCAGCTCGGCGACGATCTGTTCGGCCGCAGCCTTCGCTTCGTCTTCGAACATCAGGTCGGCCTTGTTCAGCACCAGCCAGCGCGGCTTCTGCAGCAGCTCCGGATCATGCTTTTCCAGTTCGCGCTCGATCGCGCGCACCTGCTCGACCGGGGAAATGCCTTCCACACCGCCTTCCATCGGCGAGATGTCCACCAGGTGCAGCAGCAGGCGGGTGCGCTGCAGGTGGCGCAGGAACTGCGCACCCAGGCCGGCACCGTCGGCAGCGCCTTCGATCAGGCCGGGAATGTCGGCAATCACGAAGCTGCGGTAGTTCTCCACCTTCACCACACCCAGGTTCGGGTACAGCGTGGTGAACGGGTAATCGGCCACCTTCGGCGTCGCCGCCGAAACGGCACGGATCAGGGTGCTCTTGCCAGCGTTGGGGAAGCCCAGCAGGCCGACGTCGGCCAGCAGCTTCAGCTCCAGCTTCAGCGTGCGCTCTTCGCCCGGCTCGCCCGGCAGCGCCTGGCGCGGCGAGCGGTTGGTCGAGCTCTTGAAGTGCATGTTGCCCAGGCCACCACGACCGCCCTGCGCCACCAGCAGGCGATCACCATGCCGGGTCAGGTCGCCGATGATTTCATCGGTGGCGACGTTGATCACCACGGTGCCGACCGGCACGGTGATGGTCAGGTCTTCGCCGCCCTTGCCATAGGCCTGGCGGCCCATGCCGTTCTCGCCACGCTGCGCCTTGAAGATGCGGTCATGGCGGAAGTCGACCAGGGTGTTCAGGTTTTCGTCGGCGCGGATGTACACGCTGCCGCCCGCACCGCCGTCGCCGCCGTCCGGGCCGCCGAGCGGAATGAACTTCTCGCGACGGAAGCCAATGCAGCCGTTGCCGCCGTTGCCGGCGAACACTTCGATTTCTGCTTCGTCTACCAGTTTCATTGTTTCGATGCCTGCGATGGGCGCGGCCTGCCTGCCGTCGCCTTGAATGTTATGCCAGCCACTGGCCGGCACCCCGGCCTAGCCGGTCTTGCTTTCACTCTAACGAAAAGCCCCGCCGAAGCGGGGCTCTTCATGCAGCACCCCCATGCCGAGGCACGGGTGCCGGCGATGCCTGGATCAGGCGTCGGCCGAGACGATGCTGACGGTGCGACGCTTCTTGGCGCCCTTGACCGAGAACTCCACCTTGCCGTCCACGAGGGCGAACAGGGTGTGGTCACGGCCCAGGCCAACGCCCGAACCCGGGTGGAACTGGGTGCCGCGCTGACGCACGATGATGTTGCCGGCTTCGATGGCCTGGCCGCCGAAGATCTTGACGCCCAGGTACTTCGGGTTGGAGTCGCGACCGTTGCGCGAGGAGCCTACGCCCTTTTTATGTGCCATGACTGCTTCTCCTGATGCTTAGCCGGCGATGCCGGTGATCTCGATTTCGGTGTAGTACTGACGGTGACCCTGACGCTTCATGTGGTGCTTGCGGCGACGGAACTTGATGATCCGGACCTTGTCAGCACGACCCTGGGACAGGACCTTGGCGGTGACGGCAGCGCCCTTCAGCGCATCGCCCAGCTTCACGCCGTCGCTGTCACCCAGCATCAGGATGTTGTCAAACTTGATCTCGCTGCCGACTTCGACTTCGAGCTTTTCAATGCGGAGCTTTTCGCCCTGCGCCACGCGGTATTGCTTACCGCCGGTGACCAGTACTGCGTACATGACCAGGCCTTCCTCTGTAGTTATTGTGGTCTGAGCTGCCGCCATCGAGGGCGGACAGGAGCGGAATTGTACGCAGATCAGCGGGCGCGGGTCAAGTCAACCCCTGAACGGCCTGGAAACCGGGCCCTGTAGAGCCGGGCCATGCTCGGCTGAACGGTTCGGGGTCCCGGCAGCCGAGCATGGCTCGGCTCTGCACAAAGCTGTCGGCCGGTCTCATCAGGTGAGACATCGGGCTGGCATTGTCGCCCATTGCCCCCATCTGGTCACCTCGGTAGGCTGACCGATTGCCGTTCCCTGCTGGCCCGGCACCCAGCCAACGCCCCCACAACCGGATCCCCCATGGCGATGGATTTCATCCGCATCCGCGGCGCGCGGACGCACAATCTGAAGAACCTCGACCTCGACCTGCCCCGCGACAAGCTGATCGTGATCACCGGCCTGTCCGGTTCGGGCAAGTCCTCGCTGGCGTTCGACACCATCTATGCAGAAGGCCAGCGCCGCTACGTCGAGTCGCTGTCGGCCTATGCGCGCCAGTTCCTGAGCGTGATGGAAAAGCCGGACCTGGACCACATCGAAGGCCTGTCCCCGGCCATCTCGATCGAGCAGAAGTCGACCTCGCACAACCCGCGTTCGACGGTCGGCACCATCACCGAGATCTACGACTACCTGCGCCTGCTGTACGCCCGCGTCGGCACCCCGCGCTGCCCGGACCACGGCTACCCGCTGGAAGCGCAGACGGTCAGCCAGATGGTCGACCAGGTGCTGACGCTGGACCCGGAACAGCGCTACATGCTGCTGGCGCCGGTCATCCGCGACCGCAAGGGCGAACACGCACAGGTGTTCGACCAGCTGCGTGCGCAGGGCTTCGTGCGTGTGCGCGTGGACGGCGAGCTGTATGAAATCGATGCGGTGCCGCCGCTGGCGCTGCGCCAGAAGCACACCATCGAGGCGGTGATCGACCGCTTCCGCCCGCGCGAGGACATCAAGCAACGCCTGGCCGAGAGCTTCGAGACCGCACTGAAGCTGGGCGATGGCATGGCCTCGGTGCAGAGCCTGGACACCGCCGACGCCACGCCGGCACTGTTCTCCTCCAAGTACTCCTGCCCGGTCTGCGACTACTCGCTGCCGGAGCTGGAACCGCGCCTGTTCTCGTTCAACGCACCGATGGGCGCCTGCCCCGGCTGCGATGGCCTGGGCATCGCCGAGTTCTTCGACCCTTCGCGCGTGGTGGTGCATCCGGAGCTGTCGCTGGCCGCCGGTGCGGTGCGCGGCTGGGACCGCCGCAACGCCTACTATTTCCAGCTGATCGCCTCGCTGGCCAAGCACTACAAGTTCGACGTGGACGCCGCCTGGAACTCGCTGCCGGCCAAGGTGCAGCAGGCCGTGCTGTACGGCAGCGGCGACGAGACGATCACCTTCACCTACTTCACCGAAGCTGGTGGCCGCACCCAGCGCAAGCATCGCTTCGAGGGAATCATTCCCAACCTCGAACGCCGCTACAAGGAAACCGAGTCGCCGGCGGTGCGCGAGGAGCTGTCCAAGTACATCAGCGAACAGCCGTGCCCGGAATGCCATGGTGCGCGCCTGAACAAGGCGGCGCGCAACGTGTTCGTGGCCGATCGCCCGCTGCCGGAGCTGGTGGTGCTGCCGATCGACGAGGCACTGAAGTTCTTCAGTGAACTGAGCCTGCCGGGCTGGCGTGGCGAGATCGCCGCGAAGATCGTCAAGGAGATCGGCGAACGCCTCGGCTTCCTGGTCGATGTCGGCCTGGATTACCTGACCCTGGAGCGCAAGGCCGACACCCTGTCCGGTGGCGAGGCACAGCGCATCCGCCTGGCCAGCCAGATCGGCGCCGGCCTGGTCGGTGTGATGTACGTGCTCGACGAGCCGTCGATCGGCCTGCACCAGCGCGACAACGAACGCCTGCTCGGCACCCTCACCCGCCTGCGTGACCTGGGCAATACGGTGATCGTGGTCGAACATGACGAGGATGCGATCCGGCTGGCCGACTACGTGCTGGACATCGGCCCGGGCGCGGGCGTGCACGGCGGCGAGATCGTCGGCCAGGGCACCCTGCAGGACATCCTGGAGGCACCGCGTTCGCTGACCGGCCAGTACCTGTCGGGCAAGCGCGCGATCGAGATTCCGGCGCGCCGGCACACGCCGAACCCGAAGATGACCCTGCACCTGCGCGGGGCGACCGGCAACAACCTGAAGGGCGTGGACCTGGCGATTCCGTCGGGCCTGCTGACCTGCGTGACCGGTGTATCCGGCTCGGGCAAGTCGACCCTGATCAACGACACCCTGTTCTCGCTGGCCGCCAACGAGATCAACGGCGCCTCGCACCCGATCGCTCCGTACAAGGAGATCGATGGCCTGGACCTGTTCGACAAGGTGGTGGACATCGACCAGTCGCCGATCGGCCGCACCCCGCGCTCGAACCCGGCCACCTACACCGGCCTGTTCACGCCGCTGCGCGAACTGTTCGCACAGGTGCCCGAAGCGCGTGCGCGTGGCTATTCGCCGGGCCGTTTCAGCTTCAACGTGCGCGGCGGCCGCTGCGAAGCCTGCCAGGGTGACGGTCTGATCAAGATCGAGATGCACTTTCTGCCGGACGTGTACGTGCCCTGCGACGTCTGCCATGGCAAGCGCTACAACCGCGAGACGCTGGAGATCCTGTACAAGGGCTTCAACATCAACGACGTGCTGGAAATGACCGTCGAGGATGCGCTGAAGCTGTTCGAGCCGGTGCCGTCGATTGCGCGCAAGCTGGAAACCCTGGTCGACGTCGGCCTGAGCTACATCAAGCTGGGCCAGAGCGCGACCACGCTGTCCGGTGGTGAAGCGCAGCGCGTGAAGCTGTCCAAGGAACTGTCGCGCCGCGATACCGGCCGCACCCTGTACATCCTCGACGAGCCGACCACCGGCCTGCACTTCCACGACATCGAAGCGCTGCTGGGCGTGCTGCACAAGCTGCGCGACGAAGGCAATACGGTGGTGGTGATCGAGCACAACCTGGACGTGATCAAGACCGCCGACTGGATCGTCGATCTGGGTCCGGAAGGCGGCCATCGCGGTGGCACCATCCTGGTCACCGGCACGCCGGAAGACGTGGCGGCCTGCCCGCAGTCCTACACCGGCCAGTTCCTTGCACGCATGCTGCCCTCCACCCGCGCACGCCCCGAGCAGCCGGCCGCCGTGGCCAACAAGCCCGACGCCCGCCCGCCGCGCAAGGTGAAGCCTGAAAAGCCGGCCAAGGTGGCCAAGAAGGCGGTAGCCGCCAAGAGCACCGGCAAGGCCAGCAAGAGCACGACGAAGAAGAAGGACGCCTGATGAGCAGCGAACACAAGATCCTGGCCCGCATTCCGATCAGCGTGCGCTGGCGTGACATGGACAGCATGGGCCATGTGAACAACGCCAAGTACATCTCCTACCTGGAAGAAGCGCGCGTGCGCTGGATGCTGGGTGTGGACGGTGTGTCGATGACCGACCGCATCGCACCCGTGGTGGCCGCGACCAACGTCAACTACCGGCTGCCCATCGTGTGGCCCAACGACATCCTGGTCGAGCTGTTCGTCGAGCGCCTGGGCAACAGCAGCGTGACCATCGGCCACCGCATCGTCGACCAGCAGGACGAATCGAAGCTCTATTCGGACGGCAACGTGGTGGTGGTCTGGATGGACACCCAGACCGGCAAGAGCGCGCCGCTGCCGGAAGCGATCCGCAGCGCGTCGACCTGACGCGCCTGTGGTAGTGCCGGCCGCTGGCCGGCAACCTCCAGATGTATCGCGGATGCCGGCCAGCGGCCGGCACTACCGATCCAATTCAAAGGACTGACATGATCCACCAGACTGAACTGCGCGACCTGCTGCCCGGCATGGTCGCCTTCCCCACCGATGTCTTCCCCGCCGACCAGGCCTGGCTCGGCCAGCACCTGCTGCCGCTGCTGAAGATCGACCTCGGCGTGCTGCGCCCGGAACTGGCCGGCCAGGTGGCAACGATGCTGTGCCCGATCGAGCCGTATGACGGCTGCATCGGCGAGACCACAGAAGAACACCACAACGATTTCACCGGCACCAACTGGATCGCCTTCGAACTGACCGCCGGCAACGAGATGCGCTTCCTCGGCAACGCGGGCTATTTCATCGGTGATGCGGTGCAGGACAAGGATGCGCAGGAACACATCGCGCAGATGCGCGAGAGCTACGCCAAGGCCCGCGATTACCATGCCACGCATGGCCGTCTCGCCTGCTACTCGCGCTACGGCAAGGGTGAGGCCAGCGAGCGCGATTATCTGGATACGCTGGGTGGACAGATTTCCTGCGGCAACTGGATCGAGACGGCTGACATCCCGAACGCCTTCACCCTGGAATTCACCGACGCCGCCAACGACCGGCATGCACCGGACGATGCGGAACTGGCAATCATCCGCCGCGATGGCAACGCGTTCTTCGCGGTGGCCGAAGTGGCCGGCTACAACTGGTGCGCCACCGGCGCCGATGCGATCGTGATGCTGTACGAGCCGGAAAGCCGCACGGTGCTGTTCTCGTACGACTGGTCGTAAGCCCCCTGGTAGTGCCGGCCGCTGGCCGGCATTTCGCGTCCTGCCGGCCAGCGGCCGGCACTACCGGATATTCCGTTCGCGCCCAGCGTCCTCGACGCTACGGCAGCCATCCCAATCGTCGCTTCATCCGTAGAGTCGAGCTTGCTCGACTGCTGCAGGCCGGGGCCGTCGAGCAAGCTCGACGCTACGACGGCCATCCCAACCCCTTGCGTCAGCAGCAGCGTGCCGTTTCCCCGCGCGCTTACGGCGCGGCCTTGCGCACCACCAACGTCGCGCTCGCTTCGCCACCGCCTTCCAGCTGCAGCCGCAACGGCAGCGCCTGCCCTTCCTTCAACGCGCCCTTGCCCTGCATCAGCATCAGGTGCAGGCCACCGGGCTTGAGCTCGGCGCGCGCACCCGGCGCCAGCGGCAGACGCTCGATCGCGCGCATCCGGCTGACCCCATCCGTGATCGTGGTTTCGTGCAGCGACACATCATTGAAGCTGCTGCTGGTCGCGCCAGTGATCGCCACCGCCTTGCTGCAGCCGTTGTGGATCACGCCGTAGCCGGCGGTCATCGGCATCGCCGGATTCGGTGGCAACCGCGCCCAGCCCTGCTCCACCGTGACGCAGTCCGGTTCCGCCGCCGAGACCGATGCTGCGGCCGCACACAGAACCAACAGTACGCCAACGAATGGTTTGGTTATCATCGCCCAGGTTCCTTCTTCGCAACGAGACCGCAGCATGACGACGCTCATCGAGGTGATCAACCATGGCCCCATCCGCGAACTGCGCCTGGCGCGGCCGCCGGTCAACGCACTGGACACCGAACTGTGCCGGCAGTTGATCCATGCCATCGAGCTGGCCATGGCCGAAGACGCGCACGGCATCGTGCTGTCGGGCAGCGAGCGCATCTTCACCGGCGGTATGGACGTGCCGCACCTGCTCTCGCATGGTGATGACAAGCACAAGTTGTTGGACACCTGGAACGCCTTCTTTGGCGCCGTGCGCACGCTGGCCGAGAGCCGCATCCCGGTGGTCGCGGCGATCACCGGCCACGCACCGGCGGGCGGCTGCGTGCTGGCCCTGTGCTGCGACTACCGGGTGATGGCGCGCAGCGCCGATCCGTCGCGGCCGTATGCCATCGGCCTGAACGAAGTGCAGGTGGGCCTGATCGCGCCGGAGGGCATCCAGCGCCTGCTGCGCCGTGCGGTGGGCGTGCACCGCGCCGGCGTCCTGCTGACCACCGGTTCGCTGGTGCCGGCCGAACAGGCGCTGCAGATCGGCCTGGTCGATGAACTGGCCGAAGGCGACCTGGTGGTGGCGCGCGCCATCGCCTGGCTGCAGAACCTGCTCAAGCAGCCGCGCCAGCCGATGCTGCTGACCCGCGCCATTGCCCGTGCCGACCTGCACGAAGCCCTGCACCCGGACCTGATCCAGCTCGACCGCTTCGTCGAGGCCTGGTTCGCCCCGGATGCGCAGAATGCCCTGCAGGCGCTGGTCGCCCGGCTGGGCAAGTAACCGATAGTGCCGGCCGCTGGCCGGCAACCGCAGGTGCCCCAGGAGGATCATGAGGTTGCCGGCCAGCGGCCGGCACTACCAATGATGGACTGGCCTGCAACGGTATAATCGGGGCCTCTTCATTGCTGTGGCCGCCCCCTTGAACGACACGCCCGAACCCGTCGTCTCCGAGCTGATCGACCTGCTCACCCTGGAGCGGCTGGAGGACAACCTGTTCCGCGGGCAGAGCCGCGACATCGGCACCAAGTACGTGTTCGGCGGCCAGGTGCTGGGCCAGGCGCTGGCTGCGGCGCAGGCCACAGTCGACAACGGGCGCCACGTGCACTCGCTGCACGCCTACTTCCTGCGCGCCGGCAACATCGACCACCCCATCGTCTACGACGTGGACCGTACCCGCGACGGCGGCAGTTTCTCGGTGCGCCGCGTCACTGCGATCCAGCACGGCAAGGTGATCTTCTTCTGCGCGGCCTCGTTCCAGCAGGCCGAGACCGGCGCCGAGCACCAGCACAAGATGCCCGAAGTGCCGCAGCCGGAAGACATCGAACCGAACCGTCCGCTGCCGGCCGAAGTGCTGGAGCGGCTGCCAATCAAGGTGCAGCGCTGGCTGTCACGCGGCGGCCCGTTCGAGTTCCGCCACGTCTACCCGCGTGACGAACTCAACCCGCCCAAGCGCCCGCCCTACCACCAGGTGTGGCTGCGCCTGAGCGAGCCGGTCGGCGATGCCCCGGAGCTGCACCAGGCACTGCTGGCCTATGCCTCCGACTTCCACCTGCTGGGCACCGCCACGTTCCCGCACGGCATCAGCTACTACCACCCGCACGTGCAGATGGCCTCGCTCGACCACGCGATCTGGTTCCACCGGCCGTTCCGTGCCGACGACTGGCTGCTGTACTCGCTGGACAGCCCCAGCGCGCAGGATTCGCGCGGCCTGGCCCGCGGCCAGTTCTTCACCCGCAATGGCGTGCTGGTGGCCAGCACCGCGCAGGAAGGCCTGATCCGCGTGGTTCCCGACCAGGCCGCGGCCGCCGCCGTGCCGGCCAAGGACTGATCCGATGCGCCAGATCTTCAGCAGCCAGCGTGTGGAAACCGTTGAAGGCGTCGCCGAGCTCCTGCGCGGGCATGGCATCGACGTCAAGGTGACCAATGGGCGCTCGTACAAGACCCGTCGCCGCGGCCAGTTCAGCTATACCGACCTGGGCAACGCCAACGCCTACCCGGCGGTGTGGATCGTGCGCGCCGACGACCAGCCGCGCGCGCGTGAAATCCTGCGCGAGGCTCGGCTGCTCGACACCACCCGCCGCGACCATCCGACCGCCGAATTCGCCTTCCGCGACACCGCAGAGACGACCGGCGGCGGCCGTGGCTGGGCCTGGCGCATCCGCATCGCCCTGCTGGTGGTGATCGCCGGCGTGGCGCTGGTGATCGGCCTGCGCCATCGCGGCGCCCCGGCGCCGGTCGCACCGGCCCCTGCCCCGCAGACCCAGCCGCAGCAGGCGCAACCGGCTCCGCAGGCCGCACCGGAAGAGGAAGAAATCCGGGTCCGCATCCAGCCCTCGAAGTGACACACGGGTAGTGCCGGCCGCTGGCCGGCAACCGCAAAAAGGGGACGGAGGGGATTAAGTCGTTTGTGCACAAACGACTTAATCCCCTCCGTCCCCTTTTTTCTGGTCACATCGGGCGCGCGGCTCCGTCATGGGACACAATCCCAGCAGGAGAGCCGCCGCCATGACGACGTTCGCCGCATCGATCGACCAGACCCTGGAACGCGAACTGCCCGCCGCCGCCAGCGGTTGCCAGCATGCCTACGGCCGCATCGTGCTGGCCTGCCAGAACACGGTCACCGCCATCGCCCTGGCCATCACCCGCGACCGCCAGGCCAGCGAGGACATCGCCCAGGAGGCCTTCGTGAAGGGCTGGCAGCAGCTGCACCAGCTGCGCAGTTCGACCAGCTTCCTGCCCTGGCTGCGGCAGATCACCCGCAACCTGGCCCGCGACTGGCTACGCGCCCAGCGCGGACGACCGCTGACCGGCGAGGCCGCCGAGGTGGCGATGGGCATGGCCGCCGACCCGGCCCCGGGCGCGGCCGACCGCCTGCAGCGGGTGGAAGAAGAGATCGCCGCCGAGGACATCATTTCCGCGTTGCCGGCCGACAGCCGCGAAGTGCTGTTGCTGTACTACCGCGAAGGCCAGCGTTCGCAGCAGGTGGCCGACCTGCTCGGGCTCAGTGATGCCGCCGTACGCAAGCGCCTGTCGCGCGCACGCGCCCTGGTGCGCGACGGCCTGCTGCAGCGCTTCGGCGAATTCGCGCGCAGCAGCGCCCCGAGCGCGGCATTCGCCACTGCCGTGGTGTCGATGGTGCTGGTGGCCGCGCCCGGCACGGCCAGTGCTGCGGTGCTGCTCGGCACCGGTGTCGGCATCGGCGGCAGCAAGCTTGGCCTTGGCGGCGCCAGTGTTGCCGGAGGCACCGCGATGGGCTCATTGACTGCCACGCTGGGCCAGCTGCACGTGCTGCCGGCCGAAAGCTGGGGGGCGGTGATCGGCGGCGTGGTCGGTGGTGCGATCGGCAGCTATCTCGGCGGCCGCTTCCTGATGTCGTACACCGAAACGGCGTCCGAGCGCCGCGACGTGCGCCGCTTCCTCTACCTCAACATCATCACCGGCATGTTCTGGTGCCTGGCGATCCTGCTGGCTGTGATGCTGCAGGCGCCGGTCTGGGCGCAGCTGACGGTGCTGGCGGTAGGCCTGGGCGTGGTCAACTACCAGTGCCTGGTGCCGCTGCAGCGGGTGATGGCACCGATGATCGCGCGCGATTCGGCCCGCCGCGGACGCACCGGCATCAACTGGAAGTTCGAATCGATGTACGGCCGCACCGGCATCATCGCCATGAACCTGATGGTCATCGCGCTGGTGGTGTACTCACTGATGCGCAGCGGCCGCCTGTAACGGACAACGCCGGCAGTGCGCCGGCGTTGTCGTCATTCACTGCGTTGAACCTCAGCGCTGCGGCTTCGGCGCCTCGCCATCGCGCGGACCGCCGTGGCGCGGGCCACCGTGCATCGGGCCCTTGGCCGCGTCGAACTCGGCCTTGCTCAGCTGGCCATCCTTGTTGGTGTCAGCGGCAGCGAACCAGGCGTCACGGCGCTGCTTCATGCGCAGCTCGCGGTCGGCCTTGTCCAGGTAGCCATCCTTGTTGAGATCGAGCTGGTCGAAGCGCGCGGCCAGGCGCGGGTCGGCCTTGGCTTCCTCGCGGCTGATGCGGCCGTCCTTGTTGACGTCCAGCTTGGCCCAGCGCTCACCGCCGTGGCCACCACGGCGACCATGCTGCCAGCGCGGCAGCTCATCGCGCGATAGCTTGCCGTCCTTGTTCTTGTCCAGCTCGTCGAACTTCGCGGCCAGGCGCGGGTTGGCAGCGGCCTCGCTGCGGTCGATCACGCCGTCGCCGTTGGTGTCCAGCTTGGCCGGGCGCTGCGCCGGCGTGGTCGGGGTGTCGGCGGCCAGCGCGATACCGGAAGCGGAGGTGCCGAGCAGCAGGGCCAGCAGCAGGGGGGTACGGATCATGAGGTCACTCCTGGGGATGGGAACAGCGTCGGGGTGATCACTTCACCCTCGGGGAACAACAACGCCCGGGCGCGACATCGGTTGACGCCACCGCCGGTTCCATTCATCCGGCGGACAGTCGCCGCCACTGCGACAGGCTGGGGCTATGCTGTGCCCATGGCGATACATGGCGACAGAGACGACGAACTGCGACTTTTCCAGACCGGCGAGCACCCCTGCGGGTACTGGTCGGACCGGGTGGCGCGCGACCTGGTGTTGGACCCGCACGATCGCCGCCTTGGCGGCCTGTACCCGCTGGCACTGAGCTGGGGCTTCCGCCGCAGCGGCGACCTGGTCTACCGGCCACATTGCGCGCACTGCCAGGCCTGCGTGGCGGTGCGCATCCCGGTGGCGCGCTTCGCCCCGGACCGCAGCCAGCGCCGTTGTGCCGCCCGCAATGACGACCTGGAGGTGCGGATCACCGCCGCCACCGCCCGCGACGACCTGTTCGCGCTGTACCACCGCTACCTCACCCACCGCCACGCCAATGGCGGCATGGACGACCACGGCCCGCACGAGTTCGAGCAGTTCCTGATCGGCAGCTGGTCGCATACCCGTTTCATGGAGATGCGCCTGCCCGGCCACGACGGCCAGCCCAGCCAGCTGCTGGGGGTGGCGGTGACCGACGTCACCGAGCATGGCCTGTCGGCGGTCTACACCTTCTTCGACCCGGACCACGCCGCACGCGGGCTGGGCACCTTCGCGATCCTGCAGCAGATCGAATGGGCGCGCCGCGAGGGCCTGCCGCACGTCTATCTGGGCTACTGGATCCGCGGCCACCAGAAGATGGACTACAAGCGCCGCTTCCATCCGCTGGAGGCCTACGACGGTCGCCGCTGGCACGATTTCGACAAGGATCTGGACGGGCGCTGACAAACCGCTGACACCGGGCCGGGTGCACAATACGGCCCATGAACGCCAAACCCCTGATCCTCGCCCTGGCCCTGCTCTGCGGCGCCACCGCCCCCGCCTTCGCCACGTCCCCTGCGATGACCGAAAAGCCGTCCGGCGCGCTGCGCCTGGCCACCTACAACACCTCGCTGTACTCCGATGACGCCGGTGGCCTGATCAAGGAACTGGAAGGCGACAGCGAGCACGCACGCAAGATCGCCGCGGTGCTGCAACAGGTGCGCCCCGACCTGGTGCTGCTGAACGAATTCGACTTCGACGATGCGCATCGCGCCGCCGACCTGTTCCAGAAGCGCTACCTGGACGTCGCCCAGCCCGGTGGCGGCAAGCCGCTGCACTTCGCCTACCGCTACCTGGCGCCGGTCAATACCGGCGTGCCCAGCGGCCTGGACCTGGACAACAACGGCGTGGTCGGCGGCGAAGGCCGCAGCCGCGGCAACGACGCCTGGGGCTACGGCCTGCACCCGGGCCAGTACGGCATGCTGGTGCTGTCGCGCTACCCGATCGATGAAGCCAAGGTGCGCAGCTTCCAGCTGCTGAAGTGGAGCGCGATGCCGGGTGCGATCCGTCCGGTCGATCCGCGCACCGGCAAGAGCTTCTACAACGACCACGTGTGGTCGCAGCTGCGGCTGTCGTCGAAGTCGCATTGGGACGTGCCGGTGAAGACCCCGGCCGGCGTGGTGCACGCGCTGGTCTCGCACCCGACCCCGCCGGTATTCGACGGCCCGGAAAAGCGCAACGCCGCGCGCAACCATGACGAACTGCGCCTGTGGCAGGAATACCTGTCCAACGGTGACAAGCCGTGGCTGTGCGACGACAAGGGCCAGTGCGGTGGCCTGGCGCAGGACGCGCGCTTCGTGATCCTGGGCGACCTCAACAACGACCCGGTCGATGGTGATGGCCGCCATGAGGCGATCGTCGAACTGATCGAGAACGCCCGCGTGCTGCGCTACCCCACCCCGCGCAGCGTCGGCGGCGAGCAGACCAGCCAGGCCTATGCGGCCAAGGGCATCGAGCGCAAGGGCGCACCGTTCCACGCCACCGGCGATTTCGGCCCGAAGTCCGGCACCATGCGCCTGGACTACGTGCTGCCCTCGACCGGTTTCGAGTACATCGGCAGCGGCGTGTTCTGGCCGGCCAATGAAAGCCCGGAAGCGAAGATCGCCGATGGCAGCGACCACCACCTGGTGTGGGTGGATGTGAAATAGCAAAAAGGGGACGGAGGGGATTAAGTCGTTTGTGCCACAAACGACTTAATCCCCTCCGTCCCCTTTTTGCTTTACGGGCGCAGTTCGACGCCGATGGCGTCGGCGGCATCACGCGCGATGGTGCGCGCTTCGTCGATGGTTTCCGCGCGCGCCAGGGTCACGCCGACGCGGCGATGGCCATGCACGCTGGGCTTGCCGAACAGGCGCACGGCGGTGTCCGGCACCTGCAGCGCGGCGGCGACGTTGTTGAAGTACGGCACGCCCTCGCCATGCGCCAGCAGCGCGCACGAGGCCGACGGGCCGCTCTGGCGGATCACCGGGATCGGCAGGCCGAGGATGGCGCGCGCGTGCAGCGCGAACTCGCTCAGTTCCTGCGAAACAAGCGTCACCAGGCCGGTGTCGTGCGGGCGCGGCGACACTTCGCTGAACCACACCTCGTCGCCCTTCACGAACAGCTCGACGCCGAACAGGCCCCAGCCACCGAGGTCATCGGTGATCGCACGCGAGATCTCTTCGGCACGCGCCAGTGCCGCGCTCGACATCGGCTGCGGCTGCCAGCTTTCGCGGTAATCGCCGTCCTTCTGCAGATGGCCGATCGGCGCGCAGAACGAGGTGCCACCGGCATGGCGCACGGTCAGCAGGGTGATCTCGTAGTCGAAGTCGATGAAGCCCTCGACGATGCAGCGACCGGCACCGGCGCGGCCACCGGTCTGTGCGTACTCCCACGCCGGGGCGATGTCCGCCTCGCTGCGCAGCGTGCTCTGGCCCTTGCCCGAGGACGACATCACCGGCTTGACCACGCACGGCAGGCCGATGGCGGCCACAGCGGCGCGGTATTCGGCCTCGGTATCAACGAAGCGGTACGGCGAGGTCGGCAGGCCCAGGGTTTCGGCGGCCAGGCGGCGGATGCCTTCGCGGTCCATGGTCAGGCGCGCGGCGCGCGCGGTCGGGATCACCCGCAGGCCCTGCTCCTGTTCCAGCTGGACCAGGGTTTCGGTGTGAATGGCCTCGATCTCCGGCACCACCAGGTGCGGCTGCTCCTGGGCGATCAGGGCACGCAGGGCCATCGCATCGAGCATGTCGATCACGTGCGAGCGGTGCGCGACCTGCATGGCCGGGGCATCGGCATAGCGGTCGGCGGCGATCACTTCCACGCCCAGCCGCTGCAGCTCGATGGCCACCTCCTTGCCGAGTTCGCCCGAACCCAGCAGCAGCACGCGGGTGGCGGAGGGGGACAACGGAGTTCCAAGCTTGGCCATGGCGGTTCCAGCAGCGATGTGAAGGCGGGTGGGCATTCTAGCTGGCCGACCGTCCCGGCCACGGCATCCGACGAACGGTAGTCGACAAGTGATATCACTTTGATATCTTCATTCCGAACCCTCAAGGACGTACCGCCATGAAAGAGAAGTCGCTGTCTTCGCTCAACGGCCTCGGCACGCTGGCCGGCGCCCTGCTTGTCGCCCTCGCCGGCGGCGCCCTGTTCGTACTGGGGGTAGCAGCCAAGGCCAGCACCGGTTCCCCCAACCTGCTGCTGATGTTGGCAGGCATCCTGATGGCGGCGCTGGCGATCTTCGCCCTGGCCGGCCTGTACACGGTCCAGCCCAACCAGGCGGCGGTGCTGAGCCTGTTCGGCAAATACGTGGGCACCGTGAAGGACAACGGCCTGCGCTGGAACAACCCCTTCTATGCCAAGCGCCGGGTCAGCCAGCGCGTGCGCAACTTCGAGAGCGGCAAGCTGAAGATCAACGAGCTGGACGGCAGCCCGATCGAGATCGCGGCGGTCATCGTCTGGCAGGTGGTCGATGCCTCCGAGGCGGTCTACAACGTGGACGACTACGAGAGCTTCGTGCACATCCAGTCCGAATCGGCACTGCGCGCGATGGCCACCAGCTACCCCTACGACCAGCATGAGGATGGCCAGCTGGCACTGCGCAGTCATGCCAGCGAGATTTCCCAGCACCTGAAGAACGAACTGGCCGAGCGCCTGGCCGACGCCGGCGTGCAGGTCATCGACGCACGCATCAGCCACCTCGCCTACGCCGCCGAAATCGCCCAGGCGATGCTGCAGCGGCAGCAGGCCAACGCGGTGATCGCCGCACGCACGCGCATCGTTGCCGGTGCGGTCGGCATGGTCGAGATGGCCCTGGCCGAACTGCAGAAGAACGGCGTGGTGCAGCTGGACGAGGAACGCAAGGCGCACATGGTCAGCAACCTGCTGACCGTGCTGTGCTCGGACCGCGGCACCCAGCCGATCGTCAATGCAGGCTCGCTGTATTGAGCCACACTCGCAACGGGGCGCCCCACCGCCCCGCCAGGAGCCCCCATGAGTGAGAAGAAAGCCTACCCGCTGCGCATCAACGCCGACGTCCTGGCTGCGGCGCAGCGCTGGGCTGATGACGAACTGCGCAGCCTCAACGCTCAGATCGAATACGTGCTGCGCGACGCGCTGCGCAAGGCAGGACGCCTGCCCAAACCCAAGGCATCGCCGGAGGACAAGGAATGAGCAAGCGCTGGAGCTACCAGACGATCGAGGTCAAGACCTCCATGATGGGCGTACTCAAGGCCGAGGATGTCCAGGCCGAGCTGAGCCGGCAGGGCCAGCTGGGCTGGGAGCTGGTCAACATCATCATCCCGGCGCCGATGCGCCCGGCGATGCTGGTGTTCAAGAAGGAGGCCTGAACCATGGGCGGCAGTGACCCGAAACCCTTTGACGTGGCCGAGAGTTCGCCGCTGCGCGTGCTGTGGATCGTGCTGCCGCTGCTGGCTGCCTTCGTGGCCTGCCTGTATGCGCAGCTGTACAAGGCACCGGCGAACGCACCCTGGATCGAAGTAACGCTGTCGCCGCCCTGGTTCCGGATGGGCGGCAGTGCGGCATGGAGCCTGATCGTCATCGCTGTACTCGCTGTCGGGCTGGGGGCCGCATTCTTCCGCCGCCGGGTGGAGCTGGCCGGCAACGTGCTGGACGTGCGCTCGACGATGTACCGGCGGCGCGTGCCGGTGGCGCAGCTGCGGCTGGACCAGGCCGAGGTGGTCGACCTGCAGCGTGACCGCCGCTATGGCATCCGTGTCAAAACCAATGGCTATTCAATGCCGGGCTTCTACTCGGGCCACTTCCGCCTGCAGGGAGGCGGCAAGGGCTTCGCCCTGGTCACCGACCGTGCGCGTGTCCTCGCCCTGCCGGTCAGTGATGGCAGCACGCTGCTGCTCAGCGTGGACCGGCCGCAGGCGCTGCTCGATGCGCTGCGCAAGGTGGCCGCGTCGGCACCACGGCAGTAAGCTGAGGCGATGCAACGACGCCCGCCCCTGCTGATCAATACCGAGGCCATCGAACTGTGGCCTGCCGACCTGCTGCGCGCGCGCAGCAACCTGGATGCACGCCTGCTGTCGCAGGCGCAGTGGGTGCTGCGGCGCAAGCGTGATGGCCGCTATCTGGCGGCGGTACTGCCGCACGGCGTGCATTCGATGGTGCCGCGCCTGCCGCGCGAGCCCAGGGTCGAGGATGCACTGGCGCTGCTGGACACCGCGGCTGCACGGCCCTTCGGCGCCGGACTGGAAGATCAGTGGCTGCCGCTGGCCGGGTTGCAGCAGCGCCTGCAGCAGCTTGGCCTGGACCCGCAGCGCTACGCCGACGACAGCGGCCTGCCGCTGGAACCCGAACCCTGCCTGCTGCATTTTGCCGGCCGCGATCGCTTCGCCCGCCCGCTGTGGCTGCGCCGTGGCGCCGCGCAGGGCTGGCGGCGGATGCGACTGCATGCGGCACAGGATGGCATTGCGCTGGACGCCATCTCCGGCTTCCGCAGCCATGCCTACCAGTTGGGCATCTTCGAACGGAAGCTGGCGCGCGGCTTGAGCGTGGCGGAGATCCTGAAGGTCAATGCCGCCCCGGGTTTCAGTGAACACCACAGCGGCCATGCGCTGGACATCGGTACACCGGGCGACGCCCCGGCTGAAGAATCGTTCGAAGCCACCGACGCGTTTGCGTGGCTGCAGGCGAATGCCGGTGGGCATGGCTTCCAGCTGAGCTACCCGCGCGACAACCCGCACGGCATCGTCTACGAACCGTGGCACTGGTGCTGGAAACCGGCCAACGGCTGAGCCCCTCGTGGCGGCTGCACGGCGAACTTCATGGAGCTGTCCGGGCGGGTAGGCTGGGCAGGGGACGCCGTGAATCCGTCCCTGGAGGCTTAGCCGCGCCATCCATGGCGCGGATACCCCAGCCCAGCCCACCCGCCCGGCCTCTGACAGTTTCCGTGTGCGTCCGCCACGGAATGGAACAAGAGAGCAAAGACAAAAGCGGGTCGCTTCGCTCGAAGCCTCTATAACGGATCAGCGCGCGGCTGTTGGGTCCGCCTTCAAGCGAGCCGAGCACCGCAGGTCCGACGAGGGCGAAGAGGTGCTTGCGATTCTGTAGAGCCGAGCCATGCTCGGCTGCTCTCCGCACCGTTCCTCGACGGACCGAGGAGCACAGGGTACCGATGCGCAGCATCGGCTCGCGGCCGGCGGCGCGTTTCTTTTGGTTACTTTTCTTTTCGCGCGAAAAGAAAAGTAACGCCCATGAACCCTTAGGATCGCATCGGCATGGATCGAAGCGACAGCCCTGCGACCGTCACCGCCTCAACGCATTGATCGCCAGCAACACCCATCCGGCCATCATGCTGGTGCCACCGATCGGTGCCATCCGCGTCGGCCACTGCCACAACGCACCGCCCACCAGGCTGCCGGAAAACAACAGCACGCCCAGCAGCAGCACGTACAACGCCAGGTGCGCGATCGCGCCCTGCGCGCGCGGCCCGAGCGCCACCAGTACCGCGCCATGCGCGAACGCATAGAGCGCCGCCATGTTCAGGTGCTGCTGCGCCAGCGGGTCGGCCACACCGTGCGAGGCATAGGCCGACAGGCCGATAGAGGCGGCGGCCAGCAGCGCCCCCAGGCAGGCCAGCAGTGATGGCTTACGTGCGCGACGTTCGAGATTGAACATGTGGGCTCCTTGCGCAGCGCCCTTGCCGGGCGCCAGATGAAAAAAAAACGCGCCGCAATGAGCGGCGCGTTTTCGTGTCCAACACTACATGGGTCAGCCGAGGCTTACTTGACGGCCCAGTAGATGTCGTAGGTCGCTTCCGGGGTGAACGACTTGTCCAGACCGTCCTTCCAGGTTTCGTACGGGCGATCGACCACTTCCGAACCGTTGGTCACAGCCCAGGCACGCAGGCCGTTGCGGGCCACGTCCAGACCCGCCATGTGGCCGGTGTAGGCGGCATGCGCCGAACGGTGCGGGGCCACGTGCACGTACTTGACCGGAGCGCCGCCGTCGATCTTGACGGTCAGCTCTTCAGCGGTGGCACCTTCAGCACCCTTCTTCTTCACCGGCTGGGCGATGTCGAAGGCGTACTTCTCCTGACCGAAATCGGTGGTGATGATGCGGAACGGACCGGCGGCTTCAAGGCCATTGGCCTCCATCACGCGCTTGATCCACTCCTGGTTGTCCTTGATGGACTTGGTGATCGTGTCCTGACCGCGGTCCACGTTACCGGCGTTGACGACCAGCAGGTCTTCAGCCGGCACATTGACGATGGCCAGATCGGTCAGCGGGGCTTCCGGGGTGCGGTAGTCCACGTTCGGGACGCTGGCCAGCATGTTGGCCATACGCGACAGACCCATCTTGATGTCGTCGCCGATCTGGCGGCTGACATACAGGCCGGCATAACGGCCGAACAGGTCGAAGCCGTACTTCACCGAGTAGTCCTGGGTGATCTTGACGTTGCGGCCACCCTTGCCGGTCGGCTCCAGCGTGAAGGTGGTGATCTTGTCGTGACCCTTGGTGGCGTCATCGATGGCGATCGCAACACGCTTGTTCTCTTCGGCTTCGGTGATCTTCCAGGAGCCGGTGCCCAGGTCCTTGGAGGTGAAGTCGAGAGTGGCACCGACGCCGGAGGCCGGGCCGGACAGCTTCAGTTCAACGGCGGGATCGCGCAGTACCAGCGGGTTCCAGTCCTTGAAGCGGCGCAGGCTGCTGACCGTGTCGTACACGATCGTCATCTTGCGGTTGGTCTCGATGCTTTCGGTGATGTGACGCTCGCCCGGCAGACATACGCCAATGATGACGAACAGGCCAGCCACGATCCCCAAGGCGATCAGGAACTCGATAATACGGGTCATTCAGAGAGTCTCCGGGGCCGATCCCACGGCCGGGTTGATTGAAGCGAAGCGCCAATCCTAGCAGGCTTCGCGGGCATTGTTTATCGGGATTGGCGCACCGGTTTCCCTGCCGGCTGCGTATTTGTATGGACAAAGAATTCGAAGGGTACCGCATACCGATACCCGTGAAGTAGGGGGCAACCCCACCCGAGGGCCATGACTGGACCTCAAGTCATTGTCCTGAAAAGGTTTTCCTCAGACCAGCTGGAGTTCGAACGCCTTCAGTACGGCGCGCGTACGGTCGCGCACGCCCAGCTTGGACAGGATGTTGGACACGTGGTTCTTGATGGTGCCTTCGGCCACACCCAGCGAGTTGGCGATCTCCTTGTTGGAGAAGCCACTGGCCATCAGGCGCAGGATCTCGGTCTCGCGGTCGGTCAACGGGTCCGGGCGGTCCAGGCTGACGAACTCGTTGCGCATGTGCTCCAGGCCGGACAGCAGGCGCTGGGTCACGGCCGGCTGCACCAGCGAACCGCCGTCGGCCACGGTGCGGATGGCACCGACCAGCTGCGCCAGGGTCACGTCCTTGAGCAGGTAGCCCTTGGCTCCGGCCTTGAGCCCGGCCAGCACCAGCTGGTCGTCGTCGAAGGTGGTGAGGATGATGGTCGGCGGCAGCTGCTCCTGGCGCGACAGCACCTGCAGCGCCTCCAGCCCGGACATCACCGGCATGCGCATGTCCATCAGCACCACGTCGGGGCGCACCTGCGGTATCAGTTCGACCGCCTGCCGGCCATCGCCGGCCTCGGCCACCACCTCGATACCGTCGTCGAGCGCCAGCAGGGAGCGGATTCCCTGCCGCACCAGGGTTTGGTCGTCGACCAGGCAGACGCGAATCATCAACGCACTCCTTCAGGAACCTTGGTAAGGGCGGCCACCAGCACCGTTGCCGGCACCGTCGCCCGCAGCCGGAAGCCTTCACCGGGAAGGGTTTCGACCTGCAGCTGGCCACCACATTGTTGCAGGCGCTCGCGCATGCCGCGCAAGCCATTGCCCACATTGACCATATCCGCGCCGACGCCGTCGTCGCGGGCCTCCACCACCACCCGGTCGGGGGCTTCACGGTACACCTTGATCCACAGGTGGCGGGCGCCGGCATGGCGCACCGCGTTGGTGATGATCTCCTGGGTACAGCGCAGCAGCACGTGGGCCCGCTGCGGGTCCTCCACGTTCAGCGGATCCTCGATCTCCAGCTGGATGTCCAGCGAGGGCACGTTCTCGGTCAGCGGGCGCAGCGCCGCCGCCAGATCGATGGCGCCGGTCTCGCGCAGCTGGCTGACCACCTCACGCACGTTGCCCAGCAGCAGCTTGGCCAAGGCATGCGAGCGCTTCACATGTTCCAGCGCCTGGCCCTCGGCCAGGTGACCGGCCACTTCGAGGTTCAGGGTCAGTGCGGTCAGCTGATGCCCCAGAAGATCGTGCAGCTCACGCGAAATGCGGGTTCGCTCGTTGACGCGGGCGCTTTCGGCCAGCAGGGCACGAGTGGCACGCAGCTCCGAATTGAGCCTGCGCTGCTCGTCGCGGGCCTGGGTCTGCTGTCTCGCGACAAGGCTGGTCACGAAGATGAACATGGAAAAGCCGCCATACAGCAGCGATTGCATCACGGCTTCGAACAGCGGGAAGTTCAGCAGTATGTAATAGACCGGGGCCACCGCCAGCTGGCTGACCAGCAGCCACAGCACGCACAGACGCGCCGACAGCATCCACGGAATGACGCCGGCAGCCACCATCATCAGGATGCTGCCCAGGCCCGAACCACTGAGGAAACTGACGCCCAGCGCCGAAACCGTCAGCAGCAGCAGCAGGCCGCGGTCCAGCCAGGTGGTATGACTGTCGCTGTCACTGCGCAGGAGGCGGGTCAGCCAGTAGTACGCGGCGCCGAAGGACAGGTAGGCGACGAACAACAGGATCGCCCAGCTGCCCATATCGCTGCGGCTGTGCAGGTTCTCGAATTGCGAGTACGCCAGTGGCAGGCCGACCATGACCCAGGTAAACAGGCCGGCCAGACGGAGGACGCGGGTATGGCTGAGGACTCCCAACATGCCAGCACTCTACGGGCCCGGCCCGCGTCGCGCACTCCCACGGAAGTCATGCATCCGAGGTCCCCTGTTCATGCCGCAGCCCACCCCGGGCATGCAATAATCGTGCGCAGGGTCCAATTTGACGGACCAACCGCGTTACCCCACGGAGTCACAATGTCGATTGTCATCCGCGACGTGCGCGAGCACGAGCTCGATTCCGTCCTGGCTTTGAACAACAACGCTGGCCTGGCCATCCTTCCCCTGGATGCGGCCCGCCTGCGCCTGTTCTACGAAACCGCTGAGTATTTCCGCGTCGCCGAGCGCGACGGCAACCTGGCCGGCTTCCTGATCGGCTTCGGCAGCGACAGCCAGCACGACAGCAGCAACTTCGCCTGGTTCAAGCAGCAGCTGGACACCCCGTTCTTCTATATCGACCGCATCGTGGTCGCCAGCCGCCGTCGTGGCGGTGGCGTCGGCCGTGCGTTCTATGCCGACGCGCAGAGCTTTGCCGAGCTGCGCTACCCGCAGATGACCTGCGAAGTCTTCCTCGACCATGGCGCCGATGCCGCCCTGCTCTTCCACGGCAGCTTCGGCTTCCGCGAGCTGGGCCAGAACACCATGCCGCAGGTCGACGTGCGCGCCAGCATGCTGGCCAAGGAACTGTGCAGCTACCCGTGGGTCCAGGAGACCTACGGCGGCAAGCTGCCTGATGTGGCATGGACACGTGCCCGGCATCTGCCGGCGCAGGCACAGCGGCCGACGGGGACCTGAGCGTGGCGGTGAATTTCGATTACGAACAGGCCGGTGAACTGAAGATCGGCCAGGTGGGCATCGCCAACCTGCGCATCCGTACCCTTGATGTCGAACGCCTCGTGCAGGAAATGCGCGAACGCGTCACCCGTGCGCCGAAACTGTTCGGCCGCGCCGCGGTGATCCTCGACTTCGGCGGCCTGAGCCAGGTGCCGGACGTGGCCACCGCGCAGGCGCTGGTCGATGGCCTGCGCAGTGCCGGCGTGCTGCCGGTGGCGCTGGCCTATGGCACCAGCGCAGTCGACCTGCTCTCGCAGCAGCTCGGGCTGCCACTGCTGGCCAAGTTCCGCGCCCAGTACGAGCGTGCCGAGGCCGAGCCGGCCCCGCCGCCGCCGCCCGCGCCGGAACCGCGTCGCGCAGCCCGTGCCGAACCGAAGCCGGCACCGGCCACGCCGGTGGCCAAGGTTGCCGACGCCGCCTCACCGCAGCCGGGCCGCATGCAGCTGGGCAACGTGCGTTCGGGCCAGCAGCTGTACGCTGAAAACTGCGACCTGACCGTGATGGCCACCGTCGGCGCCGGCGCCGAGGTCATCGCCGATGGCAGCATCCACATCTACGGCACCCTGCGCGGCCGTGCGCTGGCAGGGGCACAGGGCAACACCGCGGCACGCATCTTCTGCCGTGATTTCCATGCGGAACTGGTCGCCATTGCAGGCCACTACAAGGTACTGGACGATGTCCCGGACTCCCTGCGCGGCAAGGCCGTGCAGGTGTGGCTGGAACAGGACCAGATCAAGATCGCTGCGCTGGACTGACGCAGCACCCAAACAGAATCATCAGGAGAAGTCCTTTGGCTGAAATCATCGTAGTCACCTCCGGCAAGGGCGGCGTCGGCAAGACCACTTCCAGCGCGAGCCTGGCCTGCGGCCTGGCACGGCGCGGCAAGAAGGTGGCGGTGATCGACTTCGACGTCGGCCTGCGCAACCTCGACCTGATCATGGGCTGCGAACGCCGCGTGGTGTACGACTTCGTCAACGTCGTGCACGGCGAAGCGACCCTCAAGCAGGCCCTGATCAAGGACAAGCGCTTCGAGAACCTGTACGTGCTGGCCGCCTCGCAGACCCGCGACAAGGACGCACTGACCCAGGAAGGCGTGGGCAAGGTCCTGAAGGACCTGGCCGCCGACGGCTTCGATTACATCATCTGCGACTCCCCGGCCGGCATCGAGAAGGGCGCCTTCCTGGCGATGTACTTCGCCGACCGTGCGGTGGTGGTGGTGAACCCGGAAGTGTCGTCGGTGCGCGACTCGGACCGCATCATCGGCCTGCTCGACTCGAAGACCCACAAGGCCGAGTCCGGCCAGGACGTGCCGGCCTTCCTGCTGCTGACCCGCTACACCCCGCTGCGCGTGGAAAGCGGCGAGATGCTCAGCATCGCCGACGTCGAGGAAGTGCTCGGCCTGAAGGCGATTGGCGTGATCCCCGAGTCGGGTGACGTGCTCAACGCCTCCAACAAGGGCGAGCCGGTCATCCTGGATGTCGAGTCCGCAGCCGGCCAGGCCTACGACGACGCCGTCGCGCGCATCCTCGGCGAAGAACGCCCGATGCGCTTCACCAACGTCGAGAAGAAGGGCTTCTTCAGCAAGCTGTTCGGAGGGTAAGCATGGGCCTGTTTGATTTCCTCAAAGCGAAGAAGACCACCGCCGAAACCGCCAAGAACCGCCTGCAGATCATCATCGCGCAGGAGCGCAGCAACCGCGGCGGCCCCGATTACCTGCCGCTGCTGCAGCGCGAGCTGCTGGAAGTGATCAAGAAGTACGTGAACATCGACGTCGATGCAGTGAAGGTCGACCTGGTGAAGGATGGCCAGCACGATGTGCTGGACATCTCCGTGGCGCTGCCTGAAGGCCCGGACAAACCCTGAAGCTCTGCCCCGCCCGTGCCTGCACGAGCGGGGCTGCCTGACCCGCATGACCGATACAACAACCGCCGTGGACATCACCTGCGTGGGCGACATCGCCTTCGCTGATGCGCAGTGCCTGCTCGCCGCGCATGGCCTGCAGCTGCACCACGTCGCGGCCGGTGAACCGATTCCCGGCAGCTACTGGGGCGAGCCCGAGGCCGGCATCATCGCCAGCAACGTGTACGTGCGCGATGACACGCCCGTGCACTCGATGCTGCACGAAGCCTGCCATCTGATCGTGCTGCCGCCGGAGCGGCGTGCGCAGGTGCATACCGACGCCACCGACTCGGTGGCCGAGGAAGATGCCACCTGCTACCTGCAGATCGTGCTGGCCGGGCAGCTGCCTGGCGTTGGCAGTGCGCGGTTGATGGCCGACATGGATGCCTGGGGGTATACGTATCGGCTGGGGTCTACGAAAGCGTGGTTTGAAGAGGACGCCGAAGACGCGAAAGCGTGGCTGGTCGAACGCGGGTTGCCGGTGGCGTAAAGCCGCGGGCGCGGTTGGCCACGGGCGCGTGGCGACGCGCCGGACCTTGCGGCGCCCCTCTTTTCACTCGGCGCGGTTCGAGCAGGACGCCGAAGACGCGAAGGCGTGGTTGATCGAACGCGGATTGCCGGTGGCGTAACGCATCGGTAGTGCCGGCCGTTGGCCGGCAACCTCATGAACCCGTGCAGCATTACCTGGTTGCCGGCCAGCGGCCGGCACTACCCCATCAGCCCTGCCCTGCCAGCGCGCGCAGGGTAATGCCGACGATGTAGGCCAGGTAGGTGCCGGTGGCGTAGCCCATCGTGCCCAGCAACACGCCCACCGGCGCCAGGGCCGGATGGAACGCTGCAGCCACCACCGGCGCCGAAGCCGGGCCACCGATGTTCGACTGCGAACCGATCGCGAAATAGAAGAACGGCACCTTCAGCAGCTTGCCCAGGCACCACAGCAGCGCGATGTGCACGGCAATCCAGATCAGGCCGAGCAGGAACAGCCACGGGCGGTCCAGCAGCGCCAGCAGATCCATCTGCATGCCGATGCAGGCAATCAGGAAGTACAGCAGCAGCGAACCCAGCCGCGAGGCGCCCGCACCTTCCAGCGTGCGTGCACGGGTGAAGCTCAGGCTCAGGCCCAGCGTGGTCGACAGCACCACCACCCACACGAACGGCGCATCCAGGCTGAACTGCGAGGCCCAGCTGACATTGGCCTTGAACCATGCTGCCAGCGGCGCACCGATCGCGTGTGACAGACCCACGCCGCCGAAGGCCACTGCCACGATCAGCATCAGGTCGGTGAGGCTGGGAACGCGCTCATGCTCGGCCTGGAAGCGCGCGATGCGCTCCTTCAGCTCATCGATGGCCGACGTGTCGGCACCGCTGCGCGCGTCGATCTTCGCTGCGCGCCCGGCCAGGAAGATCAGCGCGGCCATCCACACGTAACCGACACCGACATCGACCACCGCGAACTGGCCGAACGTGGTGGCGTTGACGTCGAACACTTCGCGCATCGCCAGCATGTTGGCACCGCCGCCGATCCAGCTGCCGGCCAGTGCGGCCATGCCGGCCCAGGTGTCACCGGCCACCGTTTCCGGATGCAGCGCGCGCATCACCAGGAAAGCCACCACCGCACCCAGCATGATGCTGGCGGACGCACCCAGGTACATCAGCACCAGCTTCGGGCCGAGCCGCAGGATGCCTTTGATGTCCACCGCCAGGGTCAGCAGGATCAACGCTGCCGGCAGCAGGATGTCGCGTGCGATCGGGTTGTAGAGCTTGGTGTTCTGACCGTCGATCAGGCCGACGGTGTTGTAGATGCCGGGAATCAGGTAGCACAGCAGCAGTGCCGGCACGAAGGTGTAGAAGCGTTTCCACAGGCCCTGCTCGCGCGAGGCGGTCCAGAACACGGCGCCGAGGGTGGCGGCGATCAAACCGAAGACGACGATGTCGTTCTGGATCAGGGCGGTCGAGGGCATGCAGGCGCTCTGGGTAGAGCCGGCCGCTGGCCGGCTGCTGTGGGCGGCAGATCAGGAAGGTGTGCCGACCAACGGTCGGCACCCACCGGTACAGCAGATGGCGAAACAAAAGCGCCGCCCCGAAGGGCGGCGCTGCAGTCATCAGTTGCCGATGTGCTGCTTCAGCCAGGCATTGACGGTGTCATGCCACAGGATGCTGTTGTTCGGCTTCAGCACCCAGTGGTTTTCATCCGGGAAGTACAGGAACTTCGATTCGATGCCCTGGCGCTGGGCGGCGGTGAACGCGGCCAGGCCCTGCTCGACCGGAATACGGAAGTCCTGCTGGCCGTGGATGACCAGGATCGGCTTCTTCCAGTCCGCCACGTGGTTGACCGGGTTGAACTTCTCGTAGTTCGCCGCCTTCTGGTACGGCGTACCGCCCTGCTCCCACTCGGTGAACCACAGTTCTTCGGTGGCGTAGCCCATCATGCGCTGGTCGAACACGCCGTCATGGTTGACCAGGCACTTGAACGGGCCGTTCCAGTTGCCGGCGATCCAGTTGACCATGAAGCCGCCGTAGCTGGCGCCCAGCGCACAGGCCTTGTCACCGTTGAGGAAGGAATACTTCTTCAGCGCCGCGTCCCAGCCCTTCTGCAGGTCTTCCAGCGGACGGTCGCCCCAGTGCTGGCTGATCGCATCGGTGAAGGCCTGGCCATAGCCGGTGGAACCGTGGAAGTCGATCATCACCACGGCGTAGCCCTGGCCTGCATAGGTCTGCGGGTTCCAGCGGTAGCTCCAGCCATTGCCGAAGCTGCCCTGCGGGCCGCCGTGGATCAGGAACGCGACCGGGTACGACTTGCCTTCCTGGTAGTTGTGCGGCTTGACCACATAGCCGTGCACGGTGTCGTTGTTCCAGCCCTTGAACTCGAACTGTTCGTAGTCACCGAAGCTGACGTCCTTGAGCACGTCGCCAGCGGCCGGGGTCAGCGCGCGCAGCTCGCCGATGGCTTCGCCGGCGGCCGGCAGCAGGCCGACCAGCACTTGGTCGTTGCTCTTCAGGCTGTTGCGGGTGATCGCCACGCTGGTGCCGGCGACGTCCACCGAGGTAACGCTGCCGTCGCCGATCAGCTTGGTGGCCTTGCCGCTGGCCACGTCGATCTGGAACAGCGGGTGCTCGCCGAGGTCATCGGCGGTGGTGTAGATGCTGGAGCCGTCGGCGGACAGGGTGATGCCGCCCGCCGAGCGATCCCACTGCGGCGCGATCTCACGGCTCTTGCCGCTGGCCAGGTCCATCGCCATCAGGCCGAAGCGGTCGGCCTCGAAGCCCGGGCGCTTCATCGCACGGTAGAACAGGGTCTTGCCGTCGGCACTGAACACCGGGCCGGCATCCCAGGCCGGATTGGAGGCGGTCAGGTTGACTGGCGCCTGCTTGCCCGCAGCGTCGAAGCGGTACAGGTCGAAGTTGGTCGACCACGGCTCCTGCTTGCCGGCCACGCGGATGCTGGCCACCACGCTGGCGCCATCCGGCGACCACGCGAAATCGTCATTGCCACCGAACGGCTTGGACGGTGCATCGCCGTCGATGGTCGCGCTCAGCGCCGAGGCGCCCTTGACCGCCCCGGCCTTGGCTGCCGGCAGCGGTGCCACGAACAGGGTGTTGCGGCGGCCGTCGTTCCAGGTATCCCAGTGGCGCACGAACAGCGAATCCCACACCTGGCCGCTGGCCTTGGCGTCCTTCTTTTCCTTCAGCTTCTTCTCGGTGCATGCCAGATCCGAGGCACAGGCCTGGAACACGCCGGCACTGAACAGCACGCGGTCGTCCTGCGGTGACACGTGGTAGCTGTCAACGTCCACCGGGAAGTCGGTCAGCTGACGCGGGGTGCCGCCGTTGATCGGCTGCGCGTACAGCTGCTGGCTGCCGTTCTTGGCACTGAGGAAATAAACGGTCTGGCCATCGGCCGACAGCGACGCGGAATTGACGCTCCAGCCAGCCGGGGTGATCTGCTTCGGCGGAGCGGCGTCACGCGTGCGCAGGTTGCGCGCGAACAGCGCGGTGGAGGCCTTCAGGTTGGCGTCCACGCTGCGCTTGGCGAACACCACAGTGCCACCGTCCGTGGTCAGTACCGGCGCGGAGACGCGGTCCATGGCCACCATGTCGCGGACTTCCAGGCCACGGGCAGCGGCAACGCTGGGCAGGGCAGCCAGCAGGCTCAGTGGCAGCAGGGCATGACGCAGTTTCATCGAGGTCTCCGCAGGACGGCAAAAAACCGATGGTAGGCCCGTGCGGCCGGGGCTGCCAAGGCCATCGGTCATGGCTGCGCGCGGGGTTGGCCCCGCCGCCAGAAAAAGCAAACCGCGCCGTAGCGCGGTTTGCGGTAGTGCCGGCCGCTGGCCGGCAACCAGGGGTATCACGGGATTCCGGGATTGCCGGCCAGCGGCCGGCACTACCCATCCCTTACGCCTTGGTGTACTTGCCGGTGCGGTAGATCAGCCAGCCCACCAGGAACAGCACGGCCAGGCCGATCCACTGCGCGCCCGGCAGGTGGAACGGCACGGCCAGCACGTCGGCGCGGCTGCTGACCACGATCGGAATCGCGATGGCGATGCCCATCAGTGCCTCACCGGTGATCAGGCCCGCAGCGAACAGCACACCCGGCTTGTGCACGCGGTCGCGGCCTTCTTCGTCATCGGCGCGCACCTTGTGGAAGCGCTCGACCAGGTGGGCGATCAGGCCGCCGAGGAAGATCGGCACCATCAGCTCCAGCGGCAGGTAGATGCCGATGGCGGCGGCCAGCACCGGCACGCGGAAGCGTGCGTTGCGCGACTTCAGCCAGCTGTCGAAGGCAATGATGGCGGCACCGACCACGGCACCGATGCCGATGAAGGTCCAGGGCAGTTCGCCACCGAACAGGCCCTTGGCCACCGAGGCCATCAGGTTGGCCTGCGGCGCAGCCAGCGCGTTCGGGTGCAGCTCGGACTTCACGCCGATGCCGTAGGCGGTGGCCAGCAGGTTCAGCACCGGGGCCATGATCAGCGCGCACGAGAAGGCACCGATGCCCAGCATCAGCTGCTGCTTCCACGGGGTGGCACCTACGATATAGCCGGCCTTGAGGTCCTGCAGGTTGTCACCGCCAACCGCTGCGGCGCAGCACACCACCGCGCCGATCATGATCGCCGCCACCGCGCCCAGCGGCGCACCGCCGGCACCGACCGGCTTGAGGCCATCGGCGCCCAACAGCACCACCAGCACGGCCGAGGCGAACAGGATGGTGGAGATGGTGATGCCCGACACCGGGTTGTTGGACGAACCGATCAAGCCGGCCAGGTAGGCCGAGACCGACACGAACAGGAAGCCGGCAACGATCATGATGATGGTCATGGGGATCGACACGTGCCACTGGCCCACGATGGCCTGGTACAGGGCCAGCAGCGGCAGCACGAAGACCACCAGGGCCACCAGCATCCACTTCATCGGCAGGTCGCGCTCGGTGTGCGCCAGCACCGGGCCACCGCTCTTGCGGGCGGCGGCAAAGCCGCTCTTGACGCCATTGAGCAGCGACTTGCGCAGCGAGATCAGGGTCCAGATGCCACCGATCAGCATTGCGCCGACACCCAGGTAGCGCATCTTCGCGCCCCAGATGGCGAACGCCGCTTCGGTGGAGGATGCCGTGGCGACCGACGCGGCCAGTGCCGGATCGGTGTTCATGAAGAACGCCTGGTAGATCGGAATGGCGATGTGCCAGGTCAGGATCGAGCCGGACACGACCACGATGCCGACGTTGAGGCCGACGATGTAGCCCACGCCCAGCAGTGCCGGCGACAGGTTGGTACCGATGAAGGCGGTGACCTTGGAGCTGCCGACGTAGGCCGAGGTGGCCCAGGCGTCGGGAATCAGGCGCATGCCGCTTTCCGCGGCCAGCTTGACGAAGGCACCGATGACTGCCGACAGGCCGAGGATCTTCAGGCCCGGGCCCGGGTTCTCACCGGCCTTGAGCACTTCGGCCGCGGCCTTGCCTTCCGGGAACGGAAGCGGGTCTTCAACGATCATCGAACGGCGCAGCGGCACCGAGAACAGCACGCCCAGCAGGCCACCGAGGCCGGCGATGCCCAGCACCCACCAGTACTTGAAGTCCGGCCAGTAGCCCATGATCACCAGCGCCGGGATGGTGAAGATCACACCGGCGGCGATCGACGAACCGGCCGAGGCGCCGGTCTGCACGATGTTGTTTTCAAGGATGGAGCCACCGCCCAGCAGGCGCAGCACGCCCATGGAAATCACCGCGGCGGGAATGGCGGTGGCGATGGTCAGGCCTGCGAACAGACCGAGGTAGGCGTTTGCGGCCGACAGCACCACCGCCAGCACGATGGCCAGGGCCACTGCGCGGAAGGTGAGCTGCTTGGGCGCAGCGTCGTGGTTCATGGAAGCCCCTGCTGGCAAAAAATCCCTGCCACGCTAGCGTTCAGGGCAGATCAAGTCCAGCGTGCCAAAGGATGGGGGCGTGTGCTGCAGCGCAATGGGCCCGTACGTGGACCGGCA
This sequence comes from Stenotrophomonas sp. 86428_Sma, assembly GCF_056481585.1. Taxonomy (NCBI): domain Bacteria; kingdom Pseudomonadati; phylum Pseudomonadota; class Gammaproteobacteria; order Lysobacterales; family Lysobacteraceae; genus Stenotrophomonas; species Stenotrophomonas sp. 86428_Sma. The sequence continues at coordinate 1,251,679 of NZ_CM151156.1, read as the reverse complement.
ATCGACCGACCCGGCAAAGTCCGGCTGGGCGCGGAGCAAATGATATGTTATATCTTAATGCTACCTTGCTGTTACTGCATCGCATGCCCCCTTCCCCCTCCCCTCGCCTGGCCTCCATCGACCAGCTGCGCGGCACCGTGATGTTGTTGATGTTGCTGGACCACGTGCGCGAGACCTTCTTCCTGCAGCATCAGGTAAGCGACCCGATGGACGCATCGACGGTCTCCCCTGCGCTGTTCGCCTGCCGTCTGCTGGCCCACCTGTGTGCGCCCGTGTTCGTCCTGTTGACCGGGCTGTCGGCCTGGTTGTACGGCCAGCGCCAGGCGGATCCGCGCCGGGCCACCGCCACGTTCCTGCTCAAGCGCGGGCTGTTCCTGGTCGTGCTGGAACTGACCCTGGTGAACTTCGCCTGGACCTTCCAGTTGCCGCCGGACACGTTGTACCTGCAGGTGATCTGGGCCATCGGCCTGAGCATGATCGCGCTGGCCGGCCTGCTGTGGCTGCCGCGCCCGGCCCTGCTGGTGCTGGCAGTCGCGCTGGTGGCCGGGCACAACCTGTTGGACGGCGTGCGAGTGGAAGGCCACGGTCTGCTGGCGATGCTGTGGAAAGTGCTGCACCAGCGCGACTGGATCGAGACCGGCGCGCTGCGCCTGCGCACTTCCTACCCGGTGCTGCCGTGGATCGGGGTAATCGCGCTGGGCTACCTGATGGGGCCGTGGTTCGCCCGCGACCGCGACCCGGCGCAACGCCAGCGCTGGCTGCTGTGCGCAGGCGTCGGCGCGCTGGCCCTGTTCGCCCTGCTGCGGTTCGCCAACCAGTACGGGGATGCACCGTGGCAGTACCAGACCAGCACGCTGCGCACCTGGATGAGCGTGTTCAACATCACCAAGTACCCGCCGTCGCTGCAGTTCCTGCTGTTGACGCTGGGCGTGGGATTGTTGCTGCTGCGCCTGTACGAATGGCCGCCACTGGCGCGTGCGCTGCGCCCGCTGGCCGATGTCGGCGCCGCGCCGATGTTCTTCTACCTGCTGCACCTGTATGTGCTGAAGGGGCTGTACCTGGCCGCGCTGGCGATCTGGGGGCCGACACACGGTGATCTGTACGCACTGGATTCGGTGGCCGGCCTGCTGCTGGTGGCCTGTGCGCTGGCGGTGGTGCTGTACCCGCCGACACGGGCGTTCGCGCGGTTCAAGGCACGAAGGCGCGATCTGGCGTGGCTGCGGTACCTGTGATCGCCCAGGCCAGTCCGGCAATCCACGCATGGCGTGGATCTACTGAAAGCGGATCGGGCCACAGGCCTATAATTCCGCGATGAATTCCACCGCTATCGCTTCCGACGATTTCCTGGGCCATCCCAAGGGCGTCTACGTCTGCTTCTTCACCGAAATGTGGGAGCGCTTCTCCTTCTATGGCATGAAGGCGCTGCTGCTGCTGTACCTGACCAAGTACCACCTGTTCGGCGACAAGGCCGGCCTGGACCTGCTCGGTGCCTATGGCGGCCTGGTGTACTGCATCCCGGTGTTCGGCGGCATGCTGGCCGACCGCTGGCTGGGCATGCGCCGGGCGGTGCTGTTCGGCGGCATCCTGCTGGTGCTCGGCCACCTCGGCATGGCCTTCGAGGGCCACGCCGCCTATCGGGTCAACGGCGAAGTGGTGCGCGACACCTCGGCACTGGCGGTGACCTACCTGTCGCTGGCGCTGATCATCATGGGCGTCGGCTTCCTCAAGCCGAACATCTCCACCATCGTCGGCAAGCTGTACGCCAAGGACGATCCGCGCCGTGATTCGGGCTTCTCGCTGTTCTACGCCGGCATCAACCTCGGCGCGCTGTTCTCGTCGCTGGTGTGCGGCTTCCTCGGCGAGGCCTATGGCTGGAAGTACGGTTTCGGTGCGGCCGGCATCGGCATGCTGGCCGGCCTGGCGATGTTCCTGTGGGGCCAGAAGTACCTGCAGGGCCACGCCGAGCCGCCGCAGCCGGCCGCGCTGAAGCAGAAGGTGCTGGGCCTGCCGCGCGAATGGCTCATCTATCTGTGCGCGATGCTCGGTGTATTGCCGGTGGCGTGGCTGATGTGGGCGGCCGGCAACGGCGCGTTCGCGCTGGGCGGTGAAATCAGCCTGGCACTGATGCTGATGCTGGTGGTGCTGGGCGGCGTGCTGGTCTGGTTCGCCTGGTTCACCGGCAGCAAGTGCACGCCGGTGCAGCGCCAGCAGATGGTCGCGCTGATGGTGTTGATCTTCATGGCACTGGTGTTCTTCACGATGTACGAGCAGTCGTATGGCTCCTGGGTGACCTTCACCGACCGCCTGCTGACCAAGGACATCGTGCCCTCGCTGGTGATCACCGGCGGTACCCCGCTGCCGTGGTCGATCATCTCGCTGCTGCTGGCGCCGCTGGGCTTCGTGGTCAGCGCGCGGCTGTCCGAGCGCCGTCCGGGCTCATCTGCGCCGCGAACGTTCTTCGCCGCCATCGTCGTGCTGATGCTGGTGCTGCTGGTGCGCGACTGCCTGGTGATTCCGCAGACCGCCGGCTCGCTGACCTACCTCGGCGGCCTGTTCCTGGTGCTGCTGGCGCCGGCCTTCGCCGCACTGTGGACGTGGATGGACCGCCGCGGCTGGGAACCGGGCAAGCCGGTCAAATCGGCCTGGGGCCTGGTGATCGGCGCGCTGTCGTTCGTGCCGCTGGCATTGGCCGCACAGCAGGTCGGCGCCACCGGCGAGATGGCCAGCGTGTGGTGGCTGGTGCTGGCCTACTTCCTGCTGGCCAGCGGTGAGATGTGCCTGTCGCCGGTCGGCCTGTCGGCAGTGACCCAGCTGGCCGTGCCGCGGGTGATGAGCCTGATGATGGGCACCTGGTTCCTGGCCACCGCATTCTCGGAAACGCTGGCCGCGCTGTTCGGCAAGCTGGCCGCGATCGAGGTGCCGGAGGGCGAATCGCTGGACATGGTGGCCGCTGCCGGCGCCTATGCGCACCTGTTCTGGCTGCTGATGTGGATCGGCCTGGGCTGTGCGCTGGCCGCCTTCATCGCCGCGCCGCTGCTGAAGAAGATGATGCACGGGGTCAAGTAAGCCTGATGCAGGCGAACTCCGGGGGCGGCGGATCGATCATCCGCCGCCCCCGGCTTGTTCAGGGCGCGCTGCTCTTCTCCGCAGGTGCGGCCTGCCCGGCCACCTGGCCGCCCAGGCTGCGCGAGAGGAAGGCCAGCAACCTGCTGTAGTACGCACGTTGGTTGGCAGGGGAATAGAAACCATGCCCTTCATTCTTGACGTACAGGGTTTCCACCGGCGTGCCGGCCTTCTTCAACGCAGCTTCCATGCGTTCGCTGTGCACGATCGGCGCACGTTGATCCTGGCCACCCGCGGCCAGGAATACCGGCACCCGCACCTGCGCGGCCAGATTCACCGGGGAACGCTCTGCAAGATCCTTGGGCGATCCCAGCCAGTTCCGCAGGTAGGCCAGGCCTGACTCATCGCTCTGGATGTCTCCGCGGGCGTACATCAACGGCAGGTCGTAGATGCCGACATAGCCGGCCGCGCACTGGTACAGGCCCGGTTCGCGCACCGCCCCCATCATCGCCGCATAGGCACCGTAACTGGCCCCATAGATACAGATGCGGTTCTTGTCGGCCACGCCCTGTTCGATCGCCCAGCGCGTGGCATCGGTGACGTCATCCTGCATCGACAGCCCCCATTGCTTTCGCGCGGCCTGCATGTGGGCCCGGCCATAGCCGGAAGAGCCGCGGAAATTCACCTGCAGTACCGCGTAACCTGCCGCCGCCAGCATCTGTGTCTCGGTGTCATAGGCGCCCTGGTCGGCAACACCGATCGGACCTCCGTGCGGCACCACCACCATCGGCAGCGCACGGGCCTCGCGGCCATGCGGGACGGTAAGGAAGCCATGCAGCGGACGCCCATCACGGGCCGTCAGGCTGATCGGACGCACCTCCGCCGCCAGCGCGGGGTCGATCCAGTCACTGCGGCTGATCAGGTGCCGTGCACTCTTGCCAACCGTGTCATAGAGATAGAAATCGCCCGGATTGCTGCCTGACCAGGTTTCCACCAGCACCGTCTTGCCATCGCGCGTGCTGGAGGTGATGTAGACCGCTCCGCCCAGGCCGGCTTCGAGGCTGCGGTACAGGCGAGCGTCGTCCGAGGCGTCATCGAAGAATGCCGTTCGCGGCGCACTGCCAAGGAACAGGGCCCCGACTGGCACGCGGCTGCCGGGGCGCCGGATGATGCGCGCCGGGTCGGCACTCCCATCGCGCAGCACGGTGCGTCGTTCATTGCTCTGGGGGTCCCAGCTGACAATGGCATCAGGTCCATCTGCCTGCTCGACCTGCAGGTACGCCAGGCGACCATCGGCCGAGAAGCCGAGCGGCGCCTCGATGCGCTTGCTCAGGGATTCATCATTGAGCAGGACCCAGTCGCTGTTGCTGCCCGTGCGGTAGTAGAGCTTCTGCGTGCCATCGGTAACGACAGCGCGTGCGAAACGCACCTCGCCCTGCTCATCGGTCGTGAAGTCCGCATCGGGAATGGGAGCGCGCGCCACGGCGTTGCGGCGACCGGTGATCACGTCCATGCGCTCGACCTGCGCATGCGAACTGCCGACCAGCGGGATCACCGTCACCAGCGCGTTGCGGTCATCGTCCTTGAGCTCATCACTGAGGTAGGCGGCCACCAGGCCTGCCGGCTTGACCTTGATGTTGGTGCCCAGGCTCTGGTCGGCAACCCGGTACCCCACCAGCAGCTCGCCGCCCTTGCCGTTGGCATTGATACCGAACAGTTCACCGGTCGGCGTCGGCCGGTCCAGCACGCCCAACTTTTGTGCCATGCCCACCAGCAGCCGCTCGTTGCTGACCCAGTCGAAGGTGTGCGCGTGATCGTTGCGGGGCGGGCGGAAGCTGCCGACCATCTTCATGTCGGCAATGCGGTAGATCGCCAATGCGGTTCCCGCCTCCAGCGGAACCGTCGCGGCGATGTACTCGCCCCCTGGTGAAATCTTGATGTCGGTAAACGACTCCTGCCGCAGATAGCGATCCAGGTCCAGCGTTGCGGCCGATGCCCCACCCACAACCGCGCCCAACAGTACAGCCAGCACAATCCTGCGCATCCTTCCCCCATGGAAAACCGGACACCCTGTCCGGATGCACGATTCTAGGCACGTGACCGTTTGCCGCGCCACATCGGCAGAAAAAACGACGGCACCGTTGCCGGTGCCGTCGTTACCACTACCTTGGAGAGAGAGTCAGGACGTGGGTTCGGGGGGCGTGCGCCGGGTCAGTGGACCCCGCGCACCGCCAACGTAAGGGCCAGGATGCTGAGGATCACGGCGATGGTGCCGTCGAGCACGCGCCAGGTACTGGGCTTGGTGAACAGCGGCGCCAGCAGGCGTGCGCCCAGGCCCTGCGCGGTCAGCCACAGGCAGCTGGCAGTCACCACACCGGCGGCGAAGGCCATGCGGGCGTTGCCGAAGTTCTCGGCGATCGAGCCGATCACCATCATGTCCAGCCAGAAGTGCGGGTTGATCAGCGAGAAGCCGACCGCGGCCATCAGCACCGCGCGGCGGCTGCCGTCGTCGCTGTCAGCCTCGCCCATGCCGCCGCCACCGGCAATCGCACGGCGTGCCGACTTCATGGCGTACCAGGCCAGGAACGCGACGCCGGTCCACAGCACGGCGGTGGTCAGCCACGGCAGCGCCGAAGTGAGCGTGCGCAGGCCGGCCACGCTGGCAAAGATGAAGATCGCATCGATGGCCGCACAGGTGGCAACCACCGGCACGATGTGCTTGCGCAGGATGCCCTGGCGCAGAATGAAGGCGCTCTGGGCCCCGACCACGGCGAACAGGCCGATGCCGGTAGCTGCACCAGAGAACCAGGCACCGAGGCCGGTGCTGGCGGAGATGACCGAGAACATGGGATTCAGTGCCTTTGCTTGCTTGGGGGGACGGTGCCTCGCGAAGGCGGACAGCACCGGAACGGGCGCCATTGTCGCGCCGCAACATGAAAAAGACGAGCTAAACTTCCTAAACCAACATTAGCGGAACTTAATTCGATGCGTATCGACCATGCCCAGCTGCGCGCCCTCGCCGCAGTGATCCGCGAAGGCAGCTTCGACCGCGCCGCGCAGTCGCTGAATGTCACGCCCTCGGCCATCTCGCAGCGGGTCAAGGCACTGGAGGACCGGGTCGGTCGCCTGCTGGTCAAGCGCGGCACCCCGGCCACCGCCACCGCCGAGGGCCAGGTGCTGGTGCAGCTGGCCGAGCAGACCGCCCTGCTCGAGCACGACGCCCTGCACCGGATGGGCCTGGCCGATGAGGACCTGCCGCAGGCCAGCATTCCGGTGGCGGTGAACCACGACAGCCTGGAAACCTGGTTCCCGCAGGCCGCCTCGCAGTTCGCACAGAGCACCGGCACCACCCTGGACCTGCGCGTGGAGGACCAGGACCACACCGTCGAACTGCTGCGCCAGGGCACGGTGCTGGGTGCGGTGACCACGCTGGACGAGCCGGTGCAGGGCTGCCAGATCCACGCGCTGGGCAGCATCCGTTACGCCGCCACCTGTACCCCCGAATTCCGCGAACGCCATTTTGCCAAGGGCGTGACCGCGCAGGCGCTGGCGCAGGCGCCGGTGCTGGTGTTCAACCGCAAGGACGAAATGCAGTCGCGCTTTGCCCGGCGCATGGCCGGCGACGACCTGCCCAGCACCGCGCCGACCTGGTGGATTCCCTCCACCCGCGCCTTCGTGCAGGCCAATCTGGGCGGCATGGGCTGGACCATGAACCCATTGCCGCTGGTCAAACGGCACCTGGACGCCGGCCGCCTGGTCTACGTACGCCAGCGCGCGTGGGAGGACGTGCCGCTGTACTGGCAGCACTGGAAGGGTGACGTCCAGACCATGGCCCTGCTGACCCGCGCCGTGCTGGATGCCTCCTCAGCGCTGGTGCGGCGCAAGCGCTGAGGCAGCGCCGCAAAAAGGGGACGGAGGGGATTAAGTCGTTTAAGGCCCAAACGACATTCTGGGCAAAGACGACTTAATCCCCTCCGTCCCCTTTTTGCTCCATCCAATCTCCACGAAGTCTCCACACCGGGTCGATGCGTGATGCGGATACTGGTCGGCCGATCACTGCAAGGATGCCCTGCATGCCTGTATTCGTCCGCGATGCGCGCCCCGAAGATGCCGCCGCCTGCATCGACCTGCGCGGGCGCACCCGCGAAAACGCCTTCAGCGCCGCGCAGTTGGCAGAGCTGGGCATCACCGAGGACAGCTGGGCGGCCGGCATCGCCCAGGGCGATTCGATCGGCCGCGTCGCCTGGGAGGGCGAGCGCATGGCCGGCTACTGCTTCGCCGACCGCGACAGCGGCGAGGTGCTGGTGCTGGCCCTGCTGCCCGAGTATGAAGGCCGCGGCATCGGTCGGCAGCTGTTGCAGGACGTGGTCAGCCTGACCCGCGATGCCGGCCACCAACGCCTGTTCCTGGCCTGTTCGGCCGACCCACGCTCGCGCTCGCATGGCTTCTACCGGCGCCTGGGCTGGCGCCCGACCGGGCAGGTCGACGAGGCCGGTGACGAGATTCTTGAGCTGGTCTGAGTGAAGCTGTCGCCAGGGATGGCCTGACGCTGGCAAGGCTTCGTTCGCCGGGTATCACCCGGCGCTAGCGGGTGAGGATGGCGCGAAACGCCGGATGCTGCGTTGCATCAAAAACAGACCGGATCCGGTTAGAATCGCGGATGGATGGCGCAAGGCGTTGTTTCTTCACGCCCTTTCCCTGCCCCACGCGCATCCTGACCCCTTCCCCTCCGCCAACGATCCCGCCCCCATGAAGAAATTTGGCAAGGCCCTGCTCGCCCTGCTCGTGCTGCTGTTGCTGGCCGCCGCGCTGTTCCTGTACTGGCCGCTGACCCAGCGCTCGGTGCCCGCCGCCAGCAACGACAAGCCCGTCGACGTTGTGCTGGTCGGCGCCGGCATCATGAGCATCACCCTGGCCACCTACCTGCAGGAACTGCAGCCGGACTGGAACATCCAGGTCTACGAACGCCTCGACGGCGTCGCCGGTGAAAGCTCCGACGGCTGGAACAACGCCGGCACGGGCCACTCGGCCTTCGCCGAACTGAACTACACCCCCGAACTGCCCGACGGCAGCATCGAGACCAAGCGCGCGGTCGGCATCGCCGAATCGTTCGAGGTCTCGCGCCAGTTCTGGTCGCACCAGGTGAAGGAAGGCCGCCTGAGCCAGCCCAGCGACTTCATCAACCCGACCCCGCACATGAGCTTCGTCTGGGGCGATGACAACATCGCCTACCTGCACAAGCGCCAGCAGGCCCTGGTGAAGAATCCGCTGTTCTACGGCATGCAGTACTCCGAGGATCCGGCACAGATCAAGCAGTGGGCACCGCTGCTGATGGAAGGCCGTGACCCGAAGCAGAAGGTCGCCGCGACCTGGATGCCGCTGGGCACCGACGTCAACTTCGGAGTGATCACCCGCCAGCTGACCACCGGCCTGCAGCGCAGCCCGAACTTCAGCCTGCACCTGAACCACGAAGTGAGCGCACTGCGGCAGAACGCTGACAAGAGCTGGAACGTGACGGTAAAGGACCTCAAGGCCGGAACCGAGTCCACCACCCACGCCCGCTTCGTGTTCATCGGTGCCGGTGGCGCCGCGCTGAAGCTGCTGCAGATGTCCGGCATTCCGGAATCGAAGGACTACGCCGGCTTCCCGGTCGGTGGCCAGTTCCTCGCCTTCCAGGGCCAGGACGTGACCTCGCGCCACGGTGTGAAGGCCTACGGCATGGCCGAAACCGGTTCGCCGCCGATGTCGGTGCCGCACCTGGATGCGCGCAAGCTGGACGGCAAGCCGGTGGTCCTGTTCGGGCCGTTCGCGCTGTACAGCACCAAGTTCCTCAAGCACGGCTCGTGGTGGGACCTGTACTCCTCGGTCACCCACAACAACGTTGGCCCGATGCTGGAAGTGGGCAAGGACAACCTGGACCTGGTGCAGTACCTGATGGCCCAGGCACGCCTGAACGATGCTGATCGCCAGGCCGAACTGGTCAAGTACTTCCCCAATGCCAAGCCGGGCGACTGGAAGCTGGTCACCGCCGGCCAGCGCGTGCAGATCATCAAGCGTGATCCGCTGAAGGGCCCGGTGCTGCAGTTCGGTACCGAGATCGTGACCGACAAGGACCACACCATCGCCGCCCTGCTCGGTGCCTCGCCGGGTGCATCGACCTCGCCGCCGATCATGCTGGACCTGATGGCCAAGGCCTTCCCGGACCAGATGAAGGCCGGCTGGGAAACCCGCCTGCGCGAGATCGTGCCGTCGTACGGGCGCAAGCTCAACGACAACGCCGCGCTGGTCAACGAGATCCGCACGCTGACCAGCCAGACCCTGCGCCTGCCGTACCTGGAGGTGCCGGTGGATGCGGACGCGGCATCGCCCGCTCCTGCGGTGGTGCCGGCAGCGGTTCCGGCACCAGCCAAGGAAAAGCGCAACGCCAACGAGGAACTGCAGGCGCTGTAAGCCTGGCAGATTCCCTGCAGCAGACACGGACGGCCACCTTCGGGTGGCCGTTCGCGTTTGGGCCGCTCCCTGCTGCAGAAAGCGATGCCCGGCGCCGGGAATCCTATGCACAATGACGCGAATTGTAATGTTGTTAAGAATTATTTACATTTGCGCCCTGCGCAGTGACCGCGCCCCTCCCAGATGGACCTGATGTGCCCGAAGCCGCCGCCCCGGGTGCTGGACGACTGTTGCCGCCCCCTTCCCGTCTCCGAGCTTCGAACCCACCATGTCCCTGACGTTCCGTAACCGCCTGCCCCGCCGCGCGCTGCTGCCGGCTGCCCTGCTCTCTTCGCTCGCGCTGGTCGCGTCTCCGGCGTTCGCCGAGGCCGCCGCCGATGCATCCGACGCCAAGACCCTGGACCGGGTCAGCGTCCGTGCCGAGCAGTCCGCTCCGCCATCCAGCACCACCCGCCTGGCGATCACACTGCAGGAAACCCCGCAGTCGGCCACTGCGATCAGCCTGAAGCGCCTGCAGGACGAATCGCTGTTCAGCATCAACGACGTGATGCGCAACGTCACCGGCGTCAGCGTGTCCTTCTATGACACCCAGCGCCCGCTGTACTACGCACGCGGCTTCGCCATCACCGACTTCCAGGTCGATGGCATTCCCACCTACAGCGGTTCCACCAACCAGGAATACGACACCGCTTTCTACGACCGCATCGAAGTGATCCGCGGTGCCAACGGCCTGCTCAGCGGCGCCGGCGTGCCGTCGGCCACGGTGAATCTGCTGCGCAAGCGGCCGGGCAAGGAGTTCGATGCCTCGTTCGCGGTCAGCGCCGGCAGCTGGGACTATCGGCGCATGGAGGCGGACGTGACCGCGCCGCTGACCGATGACGGCCGTTTCCGCAGCCGCGTGGTCGCCGCCTATACCGATCGTGGCCTGTATTACGACCGCTACGACGAGAACAAGATGGCCGGCATGGCGGTGCTGGAAGGCGACGTCACCGACAGCACCACGATCACCCTCGGTTACCAGAGCCAGGACAACAATCCGACCGGCTCGACCTGGGGCACCGTGCCGTTCTTCGACAACCAGGGCAATTTTGCGCACCTGCCGCGCTCGACCAACCTGTCGCCGAAGTGGAGCTACTGGAAGCGCGAGAGCAACACTGCCTTCGCCAACCTGGAACAGCGCTTCGGCGACAACTGGCTGCTGAAGATCAACACCGCCTACACCCGCGGCAACGTGCAGAATGTGCGCCTGTACGGCACCGGCAACCCGGACCCGGTGACCGGCTCGGGCATCTTCCTGCGCGCGGCCGCCGGTGATTCGAAGGACACCCGGCGCAACGTCGATGCTTACCTGACCGGCAGCTTCGATCTGTTCGGCCGCGACCACGACCTCACTGTGGGGGCCCAGTGGTCGGACCTGGAAGGCACGACGAATACCCTGGCACTGAACTTCCCGGCCGACTGGGCAACGTGTGTCAGCGCCACGGGTGCACGCGAACGCTGCTACTACATTCCCAACGTGTACAGCTGGAACGGCGATATCTCCGAGGTCACCTACCGCCGTACCGGCGCGCGCCGCGTGGCCAAGACCACGCAGAGTGGCATCTACCTGGCCACCCGCCTGCGCCTGGCCGATCCGCTGTCGCTGATTGCCGGCGCACGCCTGAGCCGCTGGGAAACCCTCAGCCGCTCCTACAACGCCGCAGGCGCCTACACCGGCACCAGCGGTGCATACAAGGTGAGTGATGAAGTCACCCCGTACGTGGGCCTGGTCTACGACATCACGCCGAACGTCTCGGCGTACGCCAGCTACACCGAGATCTTCAACCCGCAGAACTTCAAGGACCGCAACGAGAACCTGCTGGCGCCAGTACAGGGCTCGAACCTGGAAGCGGGCATCAAGACGCAGTGGTTCGATGGCCGCCTGACCGCCAATGCCGCCGTGTTCGAAGCCAAGCAGGACAACTACGCGGTGCGTGACATGGGCGTGCCGGAGGGTTCGCTGAGCGATGGCACCTCCGCCTACGTCGGCGTCAACGGCACCAAGGCGCGCGGTTGGGAGATGGACGTCAATGGCGAGATCCTGCCGGGCTGGATGGTCAATGCCGGCTACACCCACGTCAAGGTCACCCGCGCCGCCACCGATCTGCTGTACGCCAACCCGCCGAAGGATCTGTTGCAGCTCAACACCCAGCTGCAGCTGCGCGGTGCGCTGGAACGCCTGAGCGTTGGCGGTGGCGTGCAGTGGCAGAGCAAGGTGCAGGGCTACAACATCGCCTACCCGCTGGGCGGCACGGTGACGGTGAACCAGCCGGCCTACATGCTGGTGCAGTTCAACGCCAACTACCGCATCAGCGACAACTGGACGGCAACGCTGAGCGTGCGCAACGCACTGGACAAGACCTACTGGGCGAATCTGGACTACAACAACTACGGCGAACCGCGCTTCGTGTCGGCCAGCCTGCGCTGGAAGTTCTGAGCCACCAGAAACGGTAGTGCCGGCCGCTGGCCGGCTCCAAGCGATGCATCGATGACGCGGAGCCGGCCAGCGGCCGGCACTACCCCGATCGATGCGGGTCATCCTCCATTTCAATCTGAATGGGCCCGCCTTCGCGCGGGCCCTTCTTTTTGCTGCAGTGCGGGTTGCATGCCCGACTGTAATTATGCCGTAATTACATCGACACCAATCGGAAGCCGGTCGATGAACCCGAGCTGGGATACGTTGGAACGCAGCCGCCAGGCCCGCCTGGAACGTGCCGCACAGTGGGCCCGGGGACGTGAGGTCGCCGCCACCGACGTGGGCGAGCTGCTGCACGCGCTGCTGGAGCCGGGCGACAAGGTCTGCCTGGAAGGCAACAACCAGAAGCAGGCCGACTTCCTCGCCCAGTGCCTGGCTGACCTCGATCCCGCGCGGGTGCATGACCTGCACATGGTGCAGTCGGTGCTGTCGCTGCCCTCGCACCTGGATGTGTTCGAACGCGGCATCGCCTCGAAGCTGGACTTCTCGTTCTCCGGCCCGCAATCGGTGCGGCTGGCCAACCTGGTGGCCGAAGGGCGCATCCAGATCGGTGCCATCCACACCTACCTGGAACTGTTCGGCCGCTACTTCATCGACCTCACGCCCCGCGTAGCGATGGTCGCCGCGCAGGCGGCCGACCGCCACGGCAACCTCTATACCGGCCCCAACACCGAAGACACCCCGGTGATCGTCGAAGCAACCGCGTTCGGTGGCGGCATCGTCATCGCCCAGGTCAACGAGATCGTCGACACCCTGCCCCGCGTCGATATCCCTGCTGACTGGGTCAACTTCGTAGTGCAGGCCCCGAAGCCGAACCACATCGAGCCGCTGTTCACCCGCGACCCGGCGCAGATCTCCGAGATCCAGGTGCTGATGGCGATGATGGCGATCAAGGGCATCTACGCCGAGTACGGCGTCAACCGCCTCAACCATGGCATCGGCTTCGACACCGCGGCCATCGAGCTGCTGCTGCCGACCTACGCCGAATCGCTCGGGCTGAAGGGAAAGATCTGCCAGCACTGGGCCCTCAATCCACACCCCGCACTGATTCCGGCGATCGAATCGGGCTTCGTCAAATCGGTGCATTCGTTCGGTTCCGAACTGGGCATGGAGAAGTACATCGCCGCACGCAGCGATGTGTTCTTCACCGGTGCCGATGGCTCGATGCGCTCCAACCGCGCGTTCTCTCAGACCGCCGGCCTGTATGCCTGCGACATGTTCATCGGTTCCACCCTGCAGATCGACCTGCAGGGCAACAGCTCCACCGCCACCCGCGACCGCATCGCCGGCTTCGGTGGCGCACCGAACATGGGCTCCGATGCACGTGGCCGCCGCCATGCCAGCGAGGCCTGGGTCAAGGCCGGCCAGCAGGCCGCACGCCCCGGTGAGATGCCGCGTGGCCGCAAGCTGGTGGTGCAGATGGTGGAAACCTTCCGCGAACACATGGCACCGGCCTTCGTCGATCGGCTGGACGCCTGGGAGCTGGCCGAGCGCGCGGACATGCCGCTGCCACCGGTGATGATCTATGGCGACGACGTCAGCCATGTACTGACCGAAGAAGGCATCGCCAACCTGCTGCTGTGCCGCACCCCTGAAGAGCGCGAACAGGCGATCCGCGGCGTGTCCGGCTATACCGCCGTGGGCATGGGGCGCGACCGCGCGATGGTGGAGAACCTGCGCGACCGCGGCGTGATCCGCCGTCCCGATGACCTCGGCATCTCCGTGCGCGATGCCAGCCGTGACCTGCTTGCGGCGCGTTCGGTGAAGGACCTGGTGCGCTGGTCCGGCGGCCTGTACGACCCGCCCAAGCGCTTCCGCAACTGGTAAGGGGCTGAGCATGGAAACCCTCGACTATCGATTCGAAGGACACACGGCGGTGCAGTTTCCGCGCGATGCAGTGCTGGTCGGCGTACTGGCCTCGGGCAACCTGGAAATCCTGCTGGAACCGGCCGCACTGGACGGCGCGATGACGGTGCGCATCATCACCGCCGCGCAGGGCTTTGGCCGCGTATGGGAGGCGGTGATCGGTGATTTCGCACAGCGCCATCCGCTGCGCGATGTACGCGTCTCGATCAATGATGCCGGTGCGACCCCGGCGGTGGTCAGCCTGCGCCTGGGCCAGGCGGTGGAAACCCTGCTTGCTGGAGATCCACGATGAGCCGGACGCAGCGCCACAGTTACTACGAAGCCGATGCACGCGAGCGCATCGCCGGCCTGGCCGACGCCGGCTCGTTCCGCGAATTCCTCGGCCCGGCGCGGCGGATGATCAGCCCGCACCTGGCACAGCTCGACCAGCCCGCGGCGTTCGACGACGGCATCGTTGTCGGCGAAGCCACACTGCGCGGCCGACGCGTGCTGCTGGCCGCACAGCAGGGTGAATTCATGGGCGGCGGCGTGGGCGAGGTGCACGGCGCCAAGTTGACCGGGCTGCTGCACCGTGCAGCAGAAACCCGACCTGACGGTGTGCTGCTGCTGCTCGATACCGGCGGCGTGCGCCTGCACGAAGCCAACGCGGGGTTGATCGCCATTTCCGAGATCATGCGCGCCACGCTGGATGCGCGCGCTGCAGGCGTCCCTGTGGTGGCGCTGATCGGCAGCGGCAACGGCGCATTCGGTGGCATGGGCATCGTCGCCCGCTGCTGCAGCACGGTGGTCATGTCCGAGGAAGGCCGGCTGTCACTGTCCGGGCCGGAAGTAATCGAGACCGTGCGTGGTGTGGAAGAGTTCGATTCCCGCGATCGCGCGCTGGTCTGGCGCATAACGGGAGGCAAGCACCGCTACCTGATCGACCAGGCACAGGTGCTGGTGCCCGATGCCATCGAGGCGTTCGCGCAGGCTGCCAGTAATGCGCTGCAGCCCGATACCAGCAGCACCGATCCAGATACTGCACTGGCCGCGCTGCAGGAACGCCATGCGGCACTGAAGGCGCGCGTGCAGGCCTGGGGCGATTGCCGCGATGGCCTGGAGATCTGGGCGCGGCTGGGTATCACTGCCCCCGAGCGACTGCCGCTGCTCGACACCGATGCGTTCCTCATCGCCACCGCCGACCGGAGCCTGCCATGAGCATGCCGCTGCAGACCCTGCTCGATGCCCTGTTCCCGCATGGGCATGCCATTGCGGTGAACGATTCGGTGCTGACCGGCAGCGCCACCACCGAGGATGGCGAGGTGACCGTGATCGGTACCGCCGACAAACTCGAAGTCGGCGTGGACCACGCATTGGCACTGGCCGAAACCGTGCTTGCCAGTACCGCCGCGCTTCCACAGCGACCGATCGTGATGCTGGTGGACACCGCTGGCCAGCGCCTGGCGCGGCGCGACGAACTGCTTGGCATCAACGGCTACTTCGCTCACTTGGCGCAGACGCTGGATCTGGCACGCCGACGCGGTGCGCGGCTGGTGACCCTGGTCTATGGCGAGTCGGTCAGCGGCGGCTTTCTGTCGTTCGGCCTGATGGCCGACCACATCCACGCCCTGCCCGATGCACAGGTGCGGGTGATGGACCTGCGCGCGATGGCGCGGGTGACCAAGCAACCGCTGGAGAAACTGCAGGCACTCAGCCAGACCTCGCCGGTGTTCGCGCCGGGCGTGGAGAACTACGTGGCGATGGGTGCGGTGGAATCGCTGTGGGAGGGGGATCTTGCCCAGCACTTGCTGCAGGCGCTGCGCACGCCCGCCGAAGGCGACCTGCGTGCCGCACGCGGCGCACAGCGCGGCGGTCGTACCCTGGCGGCAGGGGTTTCGACTGCGGTGGCCCACGGCGATGCCTGAGCGGCCCGCCCGCCACACGCTGGCCTGGCTGTCGGCCGATGCCGACTGGCGGGCTGACGTGACTGCACAGAAACCACGCCTGGCAGCGTGGTTCGCGCAGGGCCTGCCGGCCATGGTGGCGCGCTGTGCGGCGGACGACCCCGACCCTCGGCTGCGCCTGGGGGTACCGCTACCGCCAAGCGAAGGCAAGCAACGGCTGGCGCTGCGCGTGGCCCTGCAGGACGTCCAGCAGCTGCAGCCTCCCCCTCCCTTGGATCACGTTCTCGCCGGCGGCGTTCCGGCGGATTGGCAGGCGGCGTTGCAGGCAATGCTGCGGCTTGCACCGGCCCGCGTGTTCGGCGCCTTCGCATGGCAGCACCTCACCGGACTGCCCTATGTGCACCCGCGCTCGGACATCGACCTGCTGTGGCAGGTGGATGACGCGCGCCAGGCCGACCTGCTGGTCGAACGCCTGCAGCACTGGGAAAGCGCCTATGGGCATCGCGTGGATGGCGAACTGTGCCTGGTGGATGGTGGCGCGGTGAACTGGCGCGAATACGCCGGTCGCAGCCGCGAAGTACTGGTCAAACGCATTGATGGTGCCGCTCTGGAACTGCGCGAGGCCTTGTTCAACGCCACTGGAGTTGTCGCATGAACGCCGTCGTGAAGCGCGTCGCCCGGTCCACCCCGGCGGTGGACAGCGCGCGCCTGGGGCGCCTTGCCATCGCCAGCCTGCACGCCGAACTGGCCCTTGCCCCCAAACCGGGACTGGTTACACCGTTCGATCGCGGCAGCCACCACGACATGGATGCCGGCACCTTCCTGCGCAGCCTGTTCGCGTTGCGCCACTATTTCATCGCCGTGGCCGACGCCGGTGCCGGCGCGGCGCCGTTCCAGACGCTGCGCCGGCATGGCATCGCCGCCGAGATATCGATGCTGCACGCCACTGCGGGCATCAACACCCATCGCGGTGCGATCTTCAGCCTTGGCCTGCTGGTGGCCGCGTCCGCTGCCTGCTGGGGCCGCGCGGGCCGCGTCGCCGCAGCCGAGCAGGTCTGCCAGGAAGTGCGCCGTTGGGCGCCCGAGCTCGCCGACGCACCTCTGGATGCGAACAGCCCTGGCCAGCGCGCGCGTGCACGGCACGGCGTGCAAGGTGTGCGCGAACAAGCGGCCGCCGGCTACCCGCTGCTGCGCGAAGTGGCACTGCCTGCCCTGCGCCACGCACTGGCCAGCGGCCTCCCACGCGAGGCCGCGATGTGCCAGACCCTGATGCAGCTGATCGCGTGCGTGGATGACCTCAACCTGCTGCACCGCGGCGGCGCCGACGGCCTGCGCTGGGCCCAGCGGCAGGCACGCACCTTCCTGGACGCCGGCGGCACCTTCGCGCCGGACTGGCAGGTACATCTGCGTCGCATCGGTGACGGCTTCGTCATGCGCCGGCTGAGCCCGGGCGGCAGCGCAGACCTGTTGGCCTGCAGCCTGTTCCTGCTGCAGCAGGAGCAGGCATGAGCCTGGCCCTGCTCTGCCCCGGCCAAGGCGCGCAGCACGCGGCGATGTTCGATCGCGTGCGCGATCTGGCTGCCGCGCGGCCGGTGCTCGATGCCACGAGCGAACTGCTCGGCCGCGATGTATTCGCCGCTGCGGCGGCCGACGACCACTTCGACAATGTGCGGGCGCAACCACTGCTGTGCGCAGCAAGCCTGGCGCATTGGCAGGGCCTGCGCGAGGTATTGCCAACGCCGACGGTGATCGCGGGTTACAGCATCGGCGAGCTGGCCGCACATGCCATCGCCGGCGGCGTCGATGCGGCCACCTGCCTTGCCCTGGCTGCGCAGCGCGCGCTGTTGATGGACAGTGCCAGCCCCGCCGATGCAGGCCTGCAGGCAGTGCTTGGCCTGGAACGCCATGTACTGCAGCCGCTGTGCGATCTGCACGGAGCGCACGTGGCCATCGCCAACGGGCAGGACCATTTCATCGTGGGCGGCACGCACGCCTCATTGCAGCGGCTGGCCGATGCCGCGCGGCCGCAGGGTGCGGACATCCGTCCACTGCCGGTGCACGTGCCTGCACACACACCGTTGCTGACAGCGGCGGTCGCACCGTTCGCTGCCGCACTCGACGCCTCGCCACTGCAGGCCCCACGCCTGCCGCTGCTGGCCGGCATCGATGCGCGACCGGTGCGGGATCGCGCAACGGCAGTCCACACGCTGTCGGCGCAGCTCGCGCAGACCATCGAATGGGCGCAGGTGATGCGCCAGGCCTTCGAGCGTGGCGCGCGGGTGTTCCTGCAGCTGGGCCCGGGCAACGCATTGGCGCGCATGATCGCGCCGGCCTATCCGTGTTGCGAAGTGCGCGCGGTGGAAGAGTTCCAGAGCCTTGAAGGCGCCGCGGCGTGGGTCCGCAGCGCGCTGGAGCGGCTGCAGTAACGGGTTCGAGCAGTACGTATCACGCAACACGCAGTACGTCGCCTTGCCCCGGGATGGCGGGTCTCCATCCGCGCTGTACGTGAGTCACGTGTCTGGGAGGGCGCATGAGTCCACAAATCGCAACGATCATCGGTCTGGTGATCATGTTCATCGTCGCCACCGCGATGCCGATCAACATGGGTGCCGTCGCCTTCGCGCTGGCCTTCATCATCGGCGGGCTGTGGGTCGACATGGGCGGCAAGGAGGTCCTGGCCGGCTTTCCCGGCGATCTGTTCCTGACCCTGGTCGGCATCACCTATCTGTTCGCCATCGCGCAGAAGAACGGCACCATCGACCTGCTGGTGCACTGGGCAGTGAAAGCCGTTCGCGGCCATATCGTGGCCATTCCGTGGGTGATGTTCGTGATCACCGCGGTCCTCACTGCGTTCGGTGCACTGGGCCCAGCGGCGGTCGCGATCATCGGCCCGGTCGCGCTGCGCTTTGCCAAGCAGTACAACATCAATCCACTGATGATGGGCCTGCTGGTCATCCATGGTGCGCAGGCGGGCGGCTTCTCGCCGATCAGCGTGTACGGCAGCATCACCAATGGCGTGGTGCAGAAAGCCGGGCTGGAAGTGACCGAGATGGCGGTGTTCCTGACCAGTCTGGGCTTCAACTTCATGATGGCGACGATCTGCTTCTTCGCCTTTGGTGGCATCGCCCTGCTGCGCCGTGGCTCGATCACCGCAGCAGGAACACTCGGCAATGCCGAGCTGGCGATGGCCGGTGGCCCGCAGGCGTCGTCGCGCCAGTTCGCGATCGAAGGTCATGGCGCGCTGGTCGCGGCAGGCGGCGGCACGCTCAGCAATGATCCGGTGGCACTGGATGCGGTGAACCTGACCCGCGAGCGGTTGTTCACCCTGATCGGCCTGCTCGGCCTGGGCGTGGCCGCGCTGATCTACAACCTCAACGTCGGCCTGGTCTCGATCACCGTGGCGGTGGCGCTGGCGCTGTTGTCCCCGCAGAGCCAGAAGGGTGCGGTCGATGGCATCAGCTGGTCCACCGTGCTGCTGATCTGCGGCGTGGTGACCTACATCGGCGTGCTGGAACATGCCGGCGCGGTGGACTTCATCGGCAACGGTGTGTCCGACATCGGCATCCCGCTGCTCGGTGCGCTGCTGGTCTGCTACGTCGGCGGCATCGTCTCCGCATTCGCTTCGTCGGCAGCGGTACTCGGCGCGACGATCCCATTGGCGGTGCCGTTCCTGATGCAGGGCCACCTCAGCGCCGCCGGCGTGATCTGCGCGCTGGCGGTGTCATCCACCATCGTCGATGTCAGCCCGTTCTCGACCAATGGCGCACTGGTGGTGGCCTCGGCAGCGAAGGAAGAGCGCGAGACCCTGTTCCGCCGCTTCCTGGTCTACAGCGGCCTGGTGGTGGCACTGGGGCCGTTGCTGGCCTGGCTGGTGTTCGTGGTGCCAGGCTGGATGTAACGACCCAACGGTAGTGCCGGCCGCTGGCCGGCACTCTCATGAAGCCATCCAGCAATCATGGGTTGCCGGCCAGCGGCCGGCACTACCTGGCGGTACACTTCCACCATGGCCATTGCCCCTGCCCCGCGGTCACCGAAGAAGCGCGCACCCCTGTACGAAGAGGTGGCCGAACACGTGCGCGAGCGCATCTACGATTACCGGCTGCCGCCGGGAGAATGGATCGACGAGCCCGCGCTGTGCGAAGAACTGGGCATCAGCCGCACGCCCCTGCGCGAGGCGCTGAAGCTGCTGGCCGCCGAAGGCCTGGTGCAGATCGATGCCGGTCGTGGCAGCCGGGTCACCCGGTTGACGCTGGAAGACCTCAACCAGCTGTTCCCGGTGATGGCGATGCTGGAAGGCCGCTGCGCGCATGAGGCGGTGAAGCACATCGACGACGCCGGCGTGCAGCAGCTGGAAGACCTGCATGCAGCGATGGAAGCAGCGGCGGCCGAGGGCAACATCGCCGAGTACTACCGCAACAACTACCTGATCCACGAAACCGTGCAGCACTACGCGGGCAACCCGTGGCTGATCCGCATCACCCACGACCTGCACCGCATCCTGAAAATGCACCGTGGCCGCCAGCTGTTGACGCCGGGCCGCACCGCGCAGTCGTTGGCCGAACACCGCGAGTTGATGGAGTGCTTCCGCCGCCGCGACGCGCAGGCTGCCGAACGCACCATGGAACGCCATCTGCTGAGCCAGGGCCA
The DNA here is from genome assembly GCF_056481585.1 of Stenotrophomonas sp. 86428_Sma. Classification (NCBI taxonomy): domain Bacteria; kingdom Pseudomonadati; phylum Pseudomonadota; class Gammaproteobacteria; order Lysobacterales; family Lysobacteraceae; genus Stenotrophomonas; species Stenotrophomonas sp. 86428_Sma. Next base: position 1,231,255 of record NZ_CM151156.1, on the reverse strand, counting down.
GGCGCTGGCCGCCTATGTGGCGGCAGGCGGGCTGCTGAACGTACCGGCGCCGTTGCCGACCGAAGGCGGCGGCTGAGCTGTTGAGGTTGCCGGCCAGCGGCCGGCACTACCGGCCGCAGCCAACCGCTGTTCTGTAGAGTCGAGCCATGCTCGACTGCCTTTCGATCAGGCACCGAGGCGTTGGAGCGAAGTGCAGTCGAGCATGGCTCGACTCTACAGAGACCTCAATCGCTGCAGCTGCCACCACCACCGTCACTGCTGCCGCCGTCGCTTCCACAGTCGGAGCTGCTGTAGCTGTGATGACTGTGGCTGTCCCCGGAATAGCCGCCGGAGAAATCGGCGGGCCCACCGCCACTGCCATCGCTCCGCGCGGGTGAGCCATCGGCCGTGGCCACCGCCATGCACAGGATCGCACCGACCAGCGGCAGCAGCCAGACCAGCAGCAGCTGCACCGCCCGCCCCCCGGCCGACAGGCCATCGCGCCTGACGATCACCACGGTAGCCACCACGTTCAGGCCCAGCACCAGCAGGACCAGCAGAAGGGCAACGATCAGCATTCGGCGACTCCGTGCCTGGACTGGGGGGCATTATGGCCTGCCCCCCCGGCAATGGCCCTGCCTGTCATGAAGATGGGACAATGTAGGGCGCGCCGGCCTGCCTCCGGGCCGCCGGCGCCCCCCGCACCACACGGAAGAAGAAGAACAACAACATGCTGAAAGTCATTTTCGATACCGACCCGGGCGTCGACGACGCCCTGGCCCTGCTGTACCTGCACAAGCACGCCCAGATCGACCTGATCGGCGTCACCACCACCTTCGGCAATGCCTCGGTGGAGTCGACCACGCACAACGCGCTGTACCTGAAGCAGGCCTGGGGCTTTGCCGCTCCGGTCGCGCGCGGTGCCGGTGGCCCGCTGCAGCCGGAAGCCACCCCGGAAGCCTGGCCGGTGCACATCCATGGCCAAAACGGCCTGGGCAACCACCCGGTGCCGGCCAGCCTGGACGTGGCCGCCGATGCGCGCCCGGCCCATCAGCTGATCATCGACCTGGTCCGCGCCCATCCGGGCGAGGTGACCCTGGTCGCGGTCGGCCGCATGACCAACCTGGCCCTGGCCCTGCAGCAGGCCCCGGACATCGCCGGCCTGGTGCGCGGCGTGGTGATCATGGGTGGCGCTTTCCACGTCAACGGCAACATCACCCCGGCCGCCGAGGCCAACATCTGGGGCGATGCCGAAGCCGCCGACGTGGTGTTCACCGCCAGCTGGCCGGTCACCGCCATCGGTCTGGACGTGACCACCCGCGTGGAAATGGACCGTGACGGCCTGGACAAGCTGGCTGCCATCGGCGGTACCGACGCCGAGCTGGTGCGTGCGCTGTCGCAGGACTACGTGGACTTCTACCTGCAGGCCGGCCACAAGGGCATGGTCGTGCACGACTGCTGCGCGTGCATCGCGCTGACCCGCCCGGAGCTGTTCCAGTTCGAGCGCGCCAGCGTGCGCGTGGCCACCGACGGTGTCGCCCGCGGCATGACCATTCCCAAGCCGGAAGGCCTGGCGTTCGGTCCCAGCGTGTGGGATGGCCACGTGGTGCAGTCGATTGCCATCGGCGTGGATGCGGCCGCGGTACTGGCCGACATCGAGCAGACCCTGAAGGTCTGACCCGCTAGCGCCTGGCCCTGCCCGGGACCGTCTCGGGCAGGGTCCACAGCACCGGCAGCACCAGCACCGCCACCAGCGCGATCATCGCGCCCGGCGCCGCTGCCCAGCCGCTGCGCTCCACCCACCATTGCGCCAGCCATGGCGTTGCGCCGCCGAAGAAGGCGGTGGCCATGGTCACCCCCAGTGCCAGCCCGCTGACCCGGCCTTCGCCGGGGAACTGCTCGGCCGTGGCCGGGGCCGCGACCGCGCTCACGCCACCGGCCACGCAGGCCAGCAGCACCGCCGCCAGCCCGATGCCCAGCGCCGTCGCCTCCGCCATCCACGCGAACAGGGACAACGGCAGCAGCGCCGCCAGCAGAGTCAGACCCAGCAGCATCGGCCGTCGTCCGACGCGGTCGGACAATGCGCCGCACAGCGGCGTGATCGCAATGACCGCCACTGCCGCAATCGTCGACAGCCACAGTGCATCACCTTCGTCATGACCCTGCGCATGCAGGAATGCCGGCACATAGGTGATGCCGACGTAGTAAGTGATCGATCCCAGCGCCGAAATCGCAAACGTGCGCGCTACCGCCAGCGGGTGGTTACGCAATACGTGGCGAAGCGGCGTAGCCGGAATACTGCCCTCGCGACGCTGGCGTTCGAACTCCGGCGATTCGTGCATGCCCGAGCGCGCGACCAGGATCACCAGTGCCAGCGCGGCACCGAAGAAGAACGGAATGCGCCAGCCCCAGCTGTCCAGCTGCGCGGTGGGCAACAGCGCCACGGTCAGCGCGGAGATCGCTACCGCCAGTAGCGCGCCCACTTCACTGGCTGCCGATGCCAGCGAGGTCACCAGGCCACGTCGCCGCACCGGCGCGCTTTCCAGTAGATACGCCACCACGCCGGTGTACTCACCGCCCACCGAAAACGCCATCACGCAGCGCAGTACCAACAGCAGCACGCCCGCCGTAGTGCCCGCCGTGGCCGCTGTCGGCAGCAGCGCGGTGGCCAGCATCGCCGCTGCCATCAAGGCCATCGATGCCAGCAGCATCCAGCGCCGGCCCAGGCGATCCCCCAGGTGGCCGAAGCACAGTGCGCCCAGCGGGCGCATCAGGTAGGACACCGCAAAGCCGGCCAGGGTGACCAGCAGCGCCTGCTCGCCACCACCGAAGAACACCCGCGACAGCACCGTGGCGAAGTACAGATACAAGGTGAAGTCGTACCACTCCACCACCGTGGACAGGCCGGCCACCCACATCGAGCGCTGCCGCTCGGCAGTCATTGCGTGTTCGCCTTCAACAGCCTCGATCCCGGTTGCGCAGGTTCGGGGAGGATGTCACGGCCGGGGTGAAATACCGGTCATCGGCTATCCGTCGCCTGCATGTACTGGGTTTCATGGCCGGTGAATCGCTCACCGTCAAAGCCGAAGCAGAAGCGTCCTTCCTCGAACACGCGGTAGACCAGCAACGCACCATCAAGGCAGAACTGCTGCTGGTCCACACCCGTTTCCAGGGTCCCGTAGCCGGCGGCGTCTCCGCCCTTCCCCGCCGGGCCGGTGAAGGCATCGATCGGCAATGGCGTGGCGCGTCCGGTGCGGGTGTCGACCAGCACCAGCGTGCGCTGGAAGTACTCGGGACGATCATCGACCTGTACCAGCAGATAGTGCTGGTTGAAATTGGGCTTCTGATGCTGGAGAGCTTCTTCAATGGCGGCCCGGTGCCGCGCATCGCAGAAGTCGACCGGACTGTAGCGGTAGCTGCAACCGTCGTGGTCGTAGGGCAGGTTCATGCCGGAATAGCTCACGCCTGCCTGGCTGCCCGCGTCATCTCCCGGCTCCGGCGTGCTGCACAGCAGCCACGAGCGCTGCGCATCTTCAGGATCAGCCATCAGCTTCGGTTCGCGGCCCGCTTCGTAAGCCGCGCCACCCGGGAAGTCCTGCCCCAGGTGCTGGCGGGCGATTGAACGCGCCTTCTCCAACGGCAAGGCAATCCTGGCCCCACGGAACGAGACGAACGTCATCGTCGGCAGGATCACCTCTTCCACCGGCAATCCTTTCCATTGCCCACCCGTGCAGAACGTGGCGATCTCATTCTCTTCGTCCACCTTGCAGGGCTTCGGCGCATTCGTGGCCAGCCAGGGATGTGCCGGACGCTCGGTCTGCTGATCGATGTACCAGCCGTCCAGCGCACAGGTCGGCAGCGCATCGAGCAGCGGAGAGAGGTCTTCTGCCATGGCCGGGGCGGCAAGCGGTGTGCCCGCTGCGGGTGCTCCGGTCGGCGCATCGGTTGTGCGCTGGCATGCCGCCAGCGCGAGTAGACCAACCAGCAGCGCGACGTGGCGCGGACGCCGGATTGAATGATGCGCTCCCTGCATTGCGTGTTTCCTGGTTTCAGAACCCAGTGCAGATGATCGCCGATCCGGGGCCGGCTGGGACGCGGGGTGCTGCGCGACCTCCACACATGGCGTGGAGCTACCCGGTGTGCTGGCTTGCCGCCCTGTAAGCGGCGTAGGCATCGAGGATCTTCTGCATCCGGGCCTGCTGCTTCGCGCCCATCGGCACCCGCTGCACGCGCTTCAGCAGCGTCTTCCACATATATCCGGAACGGAAGAAGTACGGGCGCACCTCAAGGAAGGTCAGCACGACATCCACCGTGTTCGGATCCTGCTCAGCCAGTTGCTTCAGTGCATTGGCGTAGCCACCCGGGAACGCAAGCTGTTCATAGCGCTGGTTGTATTCCGCGCAGGCTGCAGTGTGCCGCTGCACTTCTTCCGGGCCACGCCAGCGCGCGCCAGCGGCTTCGCGGATGGCTTGGCGCAGCCGATTGATCTCGTCCGCATTGGCGCGGATCAGACGTTCCATGGGTGCGCGGGGATGGGACATGGTGCCTTCCCTGTGGTTTGTCAGGGGTCACGGGGCGCGGCGCAGGGTGATCAGGGTGATTTCCGAAGGAACGCCGATGCGTGCCGGGAAACCGGCCCACAGGCCAGCACCATTGCTCACGTACAGTGTCATGCCATCCACCTCGTAACGCCCCGACACATAACCGCCATTGGCGCGCTTCACCAGCTGGTCCATGCCAATGATCTGGCCGCCATGTGTATGCCCGGACAGCTGCAGCTTCACCCCACGCGCGGCAGCCTCGCGTGCGTTGCGCGGGCGATGGTCGAGCAGGATCACCGGCGCGCCCGGATCGGCGCCAGCCAGCGCGGCCTCCAGGTCCGGCAGCGGCAGACCGTAGCGTGCGGCCACCGGGTCGGTGACACCGGCGATGGTCAGCGCCGCGTCACCGCGTCGTACCTGCAGATGACTGTTCTCCAGCACCTGCATGTGCAGCGCGCGGAACGCCTGCATCCAGTCCTGGTACTGCGCGTAGTACTCGTGGTTGCCGGTGATGGCAATGACGCCATCCGGCGCCTGCAGGTCGGCCAACGGACGCGCGTCCTCGCGACGGGCCTCGACACTGCCGTCGATCAGATCGCCAGTGATCACGATCAGGTCCGGCGTCAGTGCGTTGCTGTCGTCCACCACCCTGCGCACCCACTCACCGGTCAGCAGGCGGCTGGCATGGATGTCGGTCAACTGCAGCACGCGATAGCCATCGAACGCGGCCGGCAAGCCGGCGATGCTCACCTCGATCTGCCGAGGCTTGGGGACGGCCATGCCCTGGCTGACGCCATAGCCACTGACCAGCAGCGCCAGCACACCCGCCGCCGGGCGCAGCTTCGGCGCGCGCAACGCCGATACAGCACGTGGCCTGCGCAGGATGCGCGACACCAACAGGCCCGCGTCCAGCACCAGCAGGAACAGCGCCAGCAGCAGTACGGCAGTCGAACCCGTGGCCAACGAGGCGATGGCCAGCTTCGGTATCTCCGGCGAGGCCATCGTGCCCCAGAACATGGCGACGATGCGCAGCTGCACGGCAACGCTCACCAGCAGCAGCGACAGCACGACCTTCATCCAGATGGGCATGCGCAGTGGCCAGAACAGGCGCCAGGCCACATACAGGCCCATCAACAAACCGATCGTACTCAGCACTGCAACCATCCTGGAAAGAAAGCGGGCCCGCCATGGTGACGGTTGCCGGCAGTGTTGTGTAGAGCCGGGCCCGTACCCGGCTGCTCAGGAAGCAGTCGAGCATGGCTCGACTCTACAGAGGGCCAGTCGAGCATGGCTCGACTCTACGAAAGCCCGATGCGTTCCACCCGCAGGCGGGCGATGCGACGCTTCTCCATTGCCAGTACGGTGATGCGTACATCCGCAATCTCCACCGTGTCACCGATGTCCGGCAGGCGCCCCAGACGCTCCAGCACCAGACCGGAGATGGTCATGTAGTCGGCACTGCGCGGCAGCGAGACACCGGCCAGACGCTGCAGGTCGTCCAGGGTCAGCGCACCGTCGGCCTCCCACTGGTTCTCGCCCTGCGCCTCCACGCCATAGCGCTCGTCCTGGGTGTCGACCAGGTCACCGGCAATGGCCGCCAGCAGATCGTTGGCGGTCACCAGGCCTTCCACACTGCCGTACTCGTCCACCGCTACCGCCAACGGCACCGGGTGCTGGCGGATCAGTTCCAGCGCCTGCAGTGCGCTGGCGCTGGACAGCACGTACTGCGGCTCGCGCAGGTTGCCCTCCAGCTGCAGCGGCCTGCCCTGCAGCAGGTCGGCCAGAAGGTCGCGGCTCTGCACCACGCCGCGCAGGCTGTCCAGGTCGCCATCACCCACCAGCAGGCGGGTGTGCGGCGATGCCACCAGGCGTGCCACCACATCCTCCTGCCCACGTGCCAGGTCGATCCACTGCACGTCGGCACGCACGGTCATCACGCTCGACACCGGGCGATCAGCCAGGCCCAGCACGCTGCGGATCATCTCGTGCTCGGCCGGCTGCAACCGCTCTTCGGCATCGACGTGTTCGTCAGCGTTTTCGTCGTCGTGGCCATTGGCCGGGCGCGCGCCCAGCATGCGCAGCACGGCGTCGGCGGTACGCTGGCGGAAGGGCTGGCGGCGCTCGTTGCGCTCACGATTGAAGCGCACCCACTGGTTGAAGGCTTCAACCAGGATCGAGAAGGCGATCGCCGCGTACAGATAACCCTTCGGGATCTTGTAGCCCAGGCCTTCGGCCACCAGGCTGAAACCGATCATCAACAGGAAGCCCAGGCACAGCACCACCACCGTAGGATGCTTGTTGACGAAACGGGTCAGTGGCTTGCTGGCCACCAGCATCAGCACCATCGCGATGGTCACCGCGGCATACATCACGCCCAGGTTGTCGACCATACCAACTGCGGTGATCACCGAGTCCAGCGAGAACACCGCATCGAGCACCACGATCTGAGCCACCACCATCGCGAAGCTGGCGTAGACCTTCTTGCCATCCTCGTGATGCTCGCGGCCCTCCAACCGCTCGTGCAGTTCCATCGTGCCCTTGAACAGCAGGAACAGACCACCGCCCAGCAGGATCAGGTCACGCCCGGAGAAGCTGTGGTCGAACAGCGTGAGCAGCGGTTCGGTCAACTTCATGATCCATGCCAGCGCGGCCAGCAGCACCAGCCGCATCAGCAGGGCCAGCGCCAGGCCGATCACCCGCGCGCGGTCACGCTGGTGCGGCGGCAGTTTGTCGGCCAGGATCGCGATGAACACCAGGTTGTCGATGCCGAGAACGATCTCCAGCACGACCAGGGTTGCAAGGCCCATCCATATCGAGGGGTCAGCCAACCATTCCATTTCAGGTCCGTTTCGTCAGTAGGTAAGGGAAAAGGGGAAACACTCAGTCAGCCTCCTGCGCCTGCGCCGGGTCATGCCCGAGCAGGTCACCGGGCGTGCACTGCAGCTCACGGCAGATCGCATCAAGTGTGGAAAAGCGGATGGCGCGCGCCTTGCCGGTTTTCAGGATCGACAGGTTGGCCAGGGTGATGTCGATGCGCCCGGCCAGCTCGGACAGGGTCATGCCCCGTTCCTGCAGCATGCGGTCCAGGGTGATGACGATCGCCATCAGATGACACCATCAAGATCGTCGCGCATCGCTGCACCCACCGCGAACACGCGGGCCAGCACGAACAGCATCAGCACCGCGACCAGGCCGGTGATCGACATGCCGCCGCCCACCTCCATCCAGGTGAAGTCCGGGCCCATCCAGGCGGCGTAGGCGCCGATCAGGATCGACAGCACCTCCATCGACAGCATCAGCCAGGCCATGCGCTGCAGGCGCTGTGCATTGGCGTGGGTGAACGGCCGCTCGCGCGCCGCCGACTTCAACAGCCGCAGCAGGTGGCGCAGGAACATCAGGCACAGCACCAGCAGCGCGACGATCGCGCCCAGGCCCAGGCAGAAATGCAGGAACAGGTCGCTGCCATGCACGGCAGCGGCATCAGCGTCGTGGATGCTGTCGAGCAGCCAGCTGCGGTCGTGGGCGACCAGCGGCACGGCCAGCAGTGCGGCCAGGATGCCCAGCCAGCACATCGCCCGCACCGCCTGTACGGCGGCCTGGGCCAGGGTGAACAAGCCTCGCGCGGGTCTGGCGCGGGCGGGACGAGCGGTCAAGCGGCCTCCGGCATTGGGGTGGCCTCGCCACCCCGGGTGGATTTATCGATAAACGATATACCACTTGCCGCGTGAAAGGCTGAATCGCGAGCGTGGGCCCTTCAGGGCCCAGGCGCGCCCTGCGCCAGCATCGCTTCGCCCGGGGCCGCCGAGGCCATCGCCTGCACGCCGGCTTCGGCCGCCTGCCGTGTGACCAGGCGGAATCGCACCTGCAGCTTGCCCTGCCCCGGCGTGGCCCAGCCGTACTGGATGGCCACCTGATCGGCCGACAGCGGCCCACGCCCTGGCAGCGACCGCACCTGCAACGGCTTCGGTGCGGCCTGCACCAACCGGGCGAATCCCTTCTGCACGACCGCCGCGTCGGCCTTTTCGGCGTAGACCGTACACGTGCCATCGTCAGCCCAGCTCACCGCATAGCGGCCACTGGCCAGAGGCACCATCCAGGCCACGCCCGATTGCCCCTGCAACAGCGTCGCGGCTTCGGCGGGCTGCAACGGCGACAGCCCATTGGATTCCATCAGCGACTGCAACCGCGCCGGGGCACCGATGTGCTGCATGCAGGCGGTGTCGAACAGCTCGCTGAAGGGATCCTGCGCTGGGGCCTTGGCCTTTGCAGTACGCGCGGGTTGCGCCACCGCCAGGGTGGGCAGCAGGGCCAAAGCCAGCCAGAACACAGGACGCATCGGGATTCCACGCTACGGAAAACAGCAGGGAGGATGGCAAAGCCCGGGCGCCACGCGCAATGGGTCATGGCTTGACATGCGTAGATGACGCCCCCGGGTGCACCGATGATGCCGGCCAGCGGCCGGCACTACCGGGTGCTGTAGCGGTAGACCAGATCATCCGCATCGCTGCGCGCGGCCTGCACATCGAGCACGCCGCCCAGCCGCTGCGCAACGGCCTGTGATGCCATATTGTCCGGCGCCATGTAGCTGACCAGGGTCGGCAGCTGCGCCACCACGAAGGCCCAGTCGCGCAGCGCGCCGGCCGCCTCGGTGGCGAACCCCTGCCCTTCATGGCCGTCGTACAGCAACCAGCCCAGCTCCTTTTCAGGAAACAGCGGGCCATGATTGATCCCGACCTGGCCGATGCAGGCTCCCGTATCGGCACGCTCGATCATCAACGCGCCATGGCCGAACAGATGCCAGCTGGCGAGGTCATGGCAGAACTGCCCCCACGCCGCCACCTCACCGAACGGCCCGCCCATGCCCCGCGCACGCGGCGAGGCCAGGAACGCGGCATAGACGCCGAAGTCATCCAGCTGCTGTGGACGCAGCCGCAGGCGCACGGTGTGCAGGGTTGGAATCTCAAGCACGACGGCGCACAGGATCAGTACACGGCCAGGTGGCCACAACCGCGGCGCTGCGGCTGCCCTTCCATCGTCACCTGCACGCTGGCCAGGGTGTCCACACCTTCGGCAGTGCGACACGACTCACGCTTGATCTCGACGATGGCGGGCTGCTGGCCAAGCTCGCCGTTGAGCACGATCAGCGAGCTCGGTGCATCGGCCGGCTGCCCCGGATAGCGCAGCGTGCCCTTGTGGGTACGGCCGTCAGCGCTGAGGCTGGCATCGTGGTTGCCCTGGCCGGTGGAGGCGATCTCAATGCTCCAACCCGCACCGCCGCCGGTGAAAGCCGGCACCGGGCTCAGGTCGGCGGCAACCGAGGGGTGGCGTGGCGCATCCGCAGCGGTCTGCGACGAAGTGGAGGTACAGCCGGCCAGCATCCCGGCCAGCAGCGCTGCAGCAACGACGGGGCGAACGGTCATGATGCGCTCCTGCCAAATGGTCGAAGGTCCAGTCTAGGCAGCCATGCGTGCGCCAGCGATGAACATGATGTTTCAGCGTGGAATGCGCCCACCACCGGCGACCCGCACGCGGTCGCGGCCCTGCGCCTTGGCCTGGTACATGGCCGCATCGGCGGCACGCAGCAGGGTCCGCCAGCCCAAGGCGTCGGTAGCACCGCGGGCCACGCCGAAGCTGGCGGTCACCCGCAGCACGGTACCGCCGGCCACCACGATGTCCAGCTGCTGCAGCGCAAGCCGCAGCGATTCGGCCAGCTGTCGGCCAGCGGCCAGGTCACCGTCGGCCAGCAGCACCAGGAACTCCTCGCCACCATAGCGGGAAATGCTGTCGCTGCGGCGAAGATGGCGCTGCAGCAGTTGCGCCACCTGTACCAACACTTCATCACCCGCATCGTGGCCATGACCATCATTGATCGATTTGAAGCGATCAACGTCCAGCAGGATCACCACTGCGCTCATCCGCCCCTCGTCGTGGCGCTGCTGCACCAGTTCCTCCAGCGCGCGACGGTTCAGCAGTCCGGTCAATTCATCGGTGCCGGCCAGCTGGCGCAGCTCGCTGGTCAGCGCCGAGCGTTCGCGCGACTTCTCGCGCAGCACTTCAATCGCATCGAACAGGCGCTGCATCTCGGCCAGCGGATGGGTGACATGCTGCTCGGGCCCCGGCGCGTCGGAGGCAATCTGGATCACCTGCCGTTGTGCCTGCAGCAGAGGCCGCAGGATCTGCAGATGCGCGATACGCAGCGCCACACCCAGTACCACCAGGGTTCCCAGCGCGGTGGCCAGAAGTACCGCCAGCCGCGTGGCCTCCCGGTTGCGGGTGTGCTCGAACCTGGCGATGGACACACTCAGGTAACCGTCACGCAGCGCCTCAAGCGACTGCAGGGTCGGCACGTAGCGCGTGGTGAACTCGGCAGCGGTCCACGGCGGCGGCAGGCCACGCCGTCCGTCGTCGATCAGCTGTTCGATCATCGGCAGTGACTCGCCGAAGAACTGCCGGCGCGCCATATCCCAATGCCAGGACAGCGTCGGATCACTGCGGAACACCGATTCGTGGCTGCCGGCCAGCCGCCACAGTTCCAGCAGGCGGCCCTCGGTCTGCAGCGCCGCGCGCACCTGTTCGTTGCGCCAGGCACCGGGTACCGCCACCGGCGCCATCACGTTGGAGGCCAGACGCCCGCCGTGCTCGCGCAGGTCGATCAGCACCTGCCCCTGCATGGCTGGAATCGCCGCTTCGCGGTCGGCCCGGACCAGTACGTTGATCTGTGCCGAGGTCAGCAGGTGCAGGCGGTCGACCACGGCAAACATGCCGCTGATCGCGCGCTCCACGTCTTCGACGCGTCGTGCGTCGCGCGGCTGCGCTGCCACCCGGTCCACGCCCGCGCGCGCCGACTGCAGGCGACGTTGCGCGTCTGCCAGCATCCCATGCTCATCCACCACGCCCGGATCAGCCGTGAACACGGCATCCAGCTGCTGCAGCGCGGTGTCCACACGCCTGCGTACCACCGCCAGCTGCAGCGTAAGCCGCGCATGCTCGCTGGCATCGGCCGGGTCGGCACCGAGCAGGCTGTTGGCCGGGCCGCGTTCGGCCGAGACCAGGTTGGCCAGTTCGAAGGTCTGGCGCAGCTGGCGCAGGCTGACCAGGTTGTCCTCGGCAGCGCTGTAGCGCAGCGCGCCCTGGAACAGCGCGATGGCCATCAACGGCAGCGTACAGACCACGAACGACCCTGCCAGGATCCAGACCCAGGTCCGCAGTCCGATGGGCGATGCCTTGCCGGCCATGCAAATTTCCCCTGAAGTGCGGATCACTGTAGCCGCCGGTCCCGGCAGCGCCAAGCCAGTGCCGCGCGAACCGTGACCATAGGCATACCGCAGCCACCGCGAACGCGCCGGCAAGGTCTCACCCCGCGCCGGGCTGGGGCGAATGCGTCACACCCTGCCGTACTAGATCCAGCGCTGGTCGACCAGTTCGCGCTTCACGTAGGCGTAGAACACCGGCGCCGCCACCAGGCCGGGCAGGCCGAACGCCGCTTCCATCACCAGCATCGCCAACAGCAGCTCCCAGGCGCGGGCCTGGATTTCGCCGCCAACGATGCGCGCATTGAGGAAGTACTCCAGCTTGTGGATCACGATCAGGTACAGCAGCGCCGCCACGGCCACGTAGAACGAGACCGACAGCGCGACGATGGTGATGATGGTGTTGGAAATGATGTTGCCCACCACCGGCAGCAGGCCGGCGATGAAGGTGATCAGTACCAGGGTCTTGGACAGTGGCAGGTGCACGCCGAACAACGGCAGCACGCCCAGCAGGAAGATGGCGGTGAACACGGTGTTGAGCAGCGAGATCTTCACCTGCGCGAACACCACCTGGCGGAACGCGGTGGCCAGGCGGCTGGTGCGGCCGATCAGCTCCTGCGCCAGCGGGCCCATCTTCGGCAGCGGCAGTTCGTCATACAGCGCGATCATCGCGCCCAGCACCATTCCGATCAGTACGCGTACGCCCACCTGCACCACCGAGGTACCGGCCACGCCCAGCTGGCGCTGATGCTCGGCGGCCCAGTCGTTCAGTGCCGTGCGCAGCGCCGGCATGTCCTCGGGGATGTACGGCTGCAGCAGCGCCGGCACCTGGTGCCGCGACGAATTGAGGATCTCCATCAGCCGCGCCAGCAATGCGTCCGGTCCACCGGTCTCGTTGCGGAAAAATGACGCCACGCCGATCCCGGCCAGCACCAGCGCGCTGATGATCACCGCTGACAGCACGATCACCGCGATCGCCCGCGCCCGGCCTGGCGGCAGCTTGCCCTCCACGGTGGAGGCCAGCAGGTGGGTCAGCTGGAACACCAGCAGGCCCGACAGCAGGGTCACCACCAGGCCCAGCTTCAGCGCCAGCCACATGCCCAGCAGCATCATCAGCCAGGCCGCGATCCTCGGGACGGGGGGCTTGGGCTGGGCAACGAGGGCGTCTTGCATGGGCGGCACGTCCGGGCAGGGTGGCCCATGGTAGAGGATTGGCGGCGATGATTCCGGGTGCAGGATGAACAGGCAACACACGCGGATTCCGCCGCCCCTTCTCCGTCCATCGGCACGTCCGCAATCACGCCCGGATCACACCCGGTCCAGTGCCAGATACCGCGCCGTGCGCACGATCGTCTCACGCTCGCCGAAGCTGGCCAGCTCGCCGGCAACACGCCCGCTGTCGCCAGTCGCTGCGATCTCCTGCAGGGTGCGCTGCATGGCCCGGATCGCAGCGCGCTGCAGGTCCGAGGGAATGATCACCAGCCGGTAATCGAGTTCGGCCAGCCGCGCCACCGGCACCAGCGGCGTCTTGCCGCTGTGGAACATGTTGATCAGCTTCGGCCCGGGAACCTGCTGCGAAATCACCTCGATCTGCTCCAGCGCTTCCGGTGCCTCGACGAAGATCATGTCCGCGCCCGCGTCCACATAGGCCTGCGCCCGTTCGATCGCCGCATCCAGGCCTTCGCAGGCGATGGCATCGGTACGCGCGATGATCATCAGCTCCGGGTCGATCCGCGACTGGCAGGCGACACGGATCTTCGTGCACATCTCGCCCGCGTCGACCAGCGTCTTGTCATCCAGGTGTCCGCAGCGCTTGGGGAAGGCCTGGTCCTCGATATGCAGTGCGGCAACCCCTGCCCTTTCGAACGCGCGCACCGTGCGTTCAACATTCGCGGTGCCGCCGAAGCCGGTGTCAGCGTCGGCGATCACCGGCAGATCGCAGGCATCGACGATCCGTTCAACCTGCGCAAGCACTTCGCTGAGGCCGAGCAGGCCGATGTCCGGCACGCCGGCCGAACGCGCGATGGCGCCGCCGCTGGCATAGACCGCATCGAAGCCGGCCAGCTCCACCAGGCGTGCCGACAATCCATCGAATGCACCTGGCGCAATCACGCTGCCCTGGCGGAGCAGATCGCGCAACTGACGTGTCTTTTTCATGGGGTCTCCCTTGTCGTTGGACATCTGCCGTGGGATACCGATGATGTTGCCGCCAGCGGCGACCGTCCAATACCCTGTTCGTACAGCACCAGAACGTTTGAGGTTCCAATGGAACTGCGGCACCTGCGCTACTTCGTCATGACTGCCCAGCTGCAGAGCTTCACCAAGGCCGCCGAGGCCCTGCATATCGCCCAGCCGCCGCTCGGGCAGCAGATCCGCGCCCTGGAGGAAGAGATCGGCACACCGCTGTTCCACCGGCAGGGACGCGGCATCGTGCTCAGCGATGCTGGCCAGGTATTCTGGAGAGCCGCGGAGGACATCCTCGCGCGCGTCGACCAGGCCAAGGAGGAGGCGTTGCGCGCCGCACGCGGCGAGGTCGGTACGTTGACATTGGGGCTGACCGAATCGGCGACCTACAACGAGGCGGTCACCGCGCTGATGCGCAGCTTCCAGCGGGCACATCCGGCGGTGCAGGTGCAGCTGGTCGAAGATGGCAGTGAATCGCTGGTCCGGCGCCTCGATGATGGCGAACTCGATGCAGTGATCGTGCGCCCGCCGTTTTCCGATAGCGGTGAACGGATGACACAGCAACTCAGTGCCGAGCCACTGGTGGCAGTACTGCCGGCCGATCACCCGTTGGCGTGCCGGACAAGCATCGCGCTGGCCGAGCTGCGCGACGAGCGCTTCATCCTGTTCTCGCGGAAATCGGGCCAGGGCCTGAGTGCAGACGTCGTCGCTGCCTGCCGCAGCCAGGGCTTTGCGCCTACCATCCAGCAGGAAGCGCCGCAGGTGGCTTCGGCGATCAACCTTGCCGCTGCCGGCCTGGGCATCGCCATCGTGCCGGCCTCGATGCAGAGCATGCACCGCAGCGGCCTGGCTTTTGTTGCGCTGGAACTGGGCATGCCGACCACTACGCTGCAGTTGGCGGTGCGCTGCAAGCCTCCGGCAACGGCCGCCCAGCTGCTGGCCTGCGCCAGAGACGTGTCAACACCTCATTCGCCATAGCTGGCGTTGTTCTTGCCCTGGCGCTTGGCGTGGTACAGCGCGCGGTCGGCCAGTGCCAGCCAGTCCTCGACGCTGCCACCGCGCGGCGTCGCCGCGATTCCGATGCTGACGCTGAACTCGATGCCCGGGGTTGCCTGCCGTGCTGCCTCCAGAAGTTGCAGCCGAACCCGCTCTGCCACATGCATCGCATCGACGGGCGCACAGTCCTGCAGCAGCACGACGAACTCGTCGCCTCCCAGCCGCGCAGGGGTATCGCCGGGCCGGGCGAAGGCGCGCAAGGTGGAGGCGATATGGCGCAGCACTTCGTCCCCGGCGCGATGACCGTGCGAGTCATTGATGCGCTTGAAGTCATCCACATCAAGCATCAGCAGGCAGGCAAAGCCACCCTGCCCCTGCGCCTTGTCCAGTGCCTGCTGCGCACGGATGATCAGGAAGCCGCGGTTGGCCAGCTCCACCAGCGGGTCCATGCGGCTCAGCCGCTTCAACTGGCGGTTCTGCGATTTCACCCGCCGCGCCAGCTGCCAGCTGAGGATGCTGAGGCCGATGCCGTAGACGAACAGGAACGGAACGCTGAGCACGATCGTGCGCTGCGATGACACCGGCTGGTAAGGAAACCCGAGCCCCCACCAGGTGAGCGCGAATCCCGCTACCAGTGCCAGTGTGGCCCGTACCGCCAGCTTCACCCCACCGGCGGCGATCTTGTCGGCGACCAGCAGCGCGGCGAACAACGCACTGGGTACCACGCTGAGCCCCATGAAGGCGATCCAGCCACCGCCAAAGAAGGAATCAACCACCATGCAACGGAACTGGACCACCGCAGGCTGCCGTGAGCGCTGGGTCAGCACCAGCGCGAGCGCCGGCCAGGCCAGCGCGTTGAGCAGCAGCAACACCCAGGCCCACGGGCCGTCCTGACGTTCAAGAATGATCGAGGCGATGGGAATCGCGCCCAGCCCATTGCCCACGAAGCGCATCCAGCCGATGCGACGTGCCGCGCCGATGCCTTCGACCGCGACTTCCGTCGAGTCCGTCAAGAACGGCATTGCCGACCCCCTTGCGCGATCGCACGCCCTTGCCGGGCGGCCTGTGGTGAGTCTGACACCTCTGCGTCAATTCGGGATCAAGGATTCACGGCGGTTACCCTGCCTCACCCACGCCTGGGTGGCGCCGTTGAACCCCGCAGCATCAGGCTGAAATCCAGCGTCTGCTGCAGCGGCACATCCATGTGCTCGATGATGGCAAGCAGCAGGTTGACCGCGCGCTCACCGATCTCCCGCATCGGTTGCCGGATGGTGGTCAACGGCGGCGTGAGGTAGCGGGAAGATGCCAGATCATCGAAGCCGACGATGGACAGGTCCTCCGGCACGCGGATGCCCAGATCGCGGCAGGCCGCCAGGGTGCCCAGCGCCATCTGATCGCTGAAACAGAAGATCGCCGTTGGCGCAGACATGCCGTCCAGCAGCGCCATGGCAGCCGCATGGCCGGATTCCACCGAAAAGTCACCCGGCACGATGTTCAGCTGGCGCAGGCGTCCACGCGCCTTGCCGGCCGCCCGCACCCCTTCCAGCCGTTGCTGGTGCAGCGGATTGTCCGGCGGTCCGCCGACCACGGCGATCCGCTCGTGTCCCAGCCCATACAGATGTTCCATCACCACGCGCGCGGCCGCGGCGTTATCGATATGGACGCTGGGAATGCCCAGTGCGGGGTCGAACTCGCAGCCGTTGATCACCGGCGCGGCGGCACCGCGCTGCTGGACGATCTCGCGCGCCGTGGGCGGCAGGCGGTGCCCCAGCACGATCATGCCGTCGGCCTCGTTGCGCCGGAGCATCTGCGCATAGCGCTCCTCGCGGTCGGGTTGATGCTGGGTATCGCCGAGCAGAACCGCATAGCCGACCGCCTGTGCGGCGTCCTCCGCCCCCTGCAGGATCTGCGCGAAGAATGGATTGGCGATGTCCGGGACGGTAACCAGGATCTTGCCGCTGCGCTGGGTCTTGAGCGTGCGGGCCACCGTGTTGGGCACATAGCCCAGTGCGGCGGCGGCCTGCTCGATGCGCGCGCGGGTAGCCGGCAGCACTTTGTCCGGCCGGGAAAGCGCCCGCGACACCGTGCCTGCGGAGACGCCGACGTGCTTCGCGATGTCGTAGATGGTGGCCATGGCGTTAGTTCTCCTGTCTGCTGTGCAGTGCACAACAGGTCCTGCGTGAGCCCCTGCTAGGATAATGCAATCGATTGCATCGAGGGCGAATCACGTTGAAGACGCTCAAGGGTCCAGCGCTGTTCCTGGCGCAGTTCATCGGCGACACAGCTCCTTTTGATCGGCTGGACACGCTGGCCGGATGGGCCGCGGGTCTGGGCTATTCTGGCGTACAAGTCCCCACCGGCGCGCCCCACCTGTTCGATCTGGCCGAGGCCGCGCGCAGCCAGGCGTACTGCGACGACGTCGCCGGCATGCTGGCCGGTCATGGCGTGCGGATCACCGAGCTGTCCACCCATCTGCAGGGGCAGCTGGTCGCGGTGCATCCGGCCTACGACAGCCTGTTCGACGGATTCGCGCCGGCGGACAAGCGCGGCGATCCGGCTGCCCGCCAGGCTTGGGCAGTCGAGCAGCTTCTGCTGGCCGCCAAAGCCAGCCAGCGCCTGGGGCTGACCGCGCATGCCACGTTCTCCGGCGCATTGGCCTGGCCCTATTTCTATCCCTGGCCGCAGCGTCCACCGGGACTGGTGGAAGAAGCCTTCGCCGAACTCGGCCGCCGCTGGCGCCCGATCCTGGATGCGTTCGACGCCTGCGGCGTGGACCTGTGCTTCGAGATCCACCCGGGTGAGGACCTGCACGACGGCGCGACCTTTGAACGCTTCCTCGATGTGGTGGACCATCACCCCCGCGCGAAGATCCTGTACGACCCCAGCCACCTGCTGCTGCAGCAGATGGACTACCTGGGCTTCATTGACCGCTACCACGCGCGCATCGGCATCTTCCACGTCAAGGACGCGGAGTATCGCGCCAGCGCGAGCAGCGGCGTGTATGGCGGCTACCAGGACTGGATCGATCGTCCGGGCCGGTTCCGTTCGCCCGGTGATGGCCAGATCGACTTCAAGGCGATCTTCTCCAAGTTCGCCCAGTACGACTTCCCCGGATGGGCGGTACTGGAATGGGAGTGCTGCCTGAAGCACCCGGAGGACGGCGCACGCGAAGGTGCCGCCTTCATCCGCGACCACATCATCCGGGTGACCGAGCGCGCCTTCGATGACTTTGCCGACAGTGGCACGGACGCCGCATCACTGCACCGCATGCTGGGAATCTGAGCCATTACCGCCCCGGGAGGGCAAGCCATGTCGCACGCCATGTCGCGCTTGGGCGCGATGATGTTTCTGCAGTTCTTCATCTGGGGAGCGTGGTTCGTGACCCTCGGGACGTACCTGGTACAGGGCCCGCTGCAGGCCAGCGCCAGCCAGGTCGCAACGGCCTTCCTCAGCCAGTCGATCGGCGCGATCGTCGCGCCCTTCCTGGTCGGCCTGATCGCTGATCGCTACTTCGCCGCGCAGCGCATCCTCGCGGTGCTGCACCTGGCCGGCGCGGTACTGATGTGGCTGGCGTCCACCGCCACCAGCTTCAGTATGTTCTCGGCCTGCGTGATGGGCTACATGCTGCTGTTCATGCCCACGCTGGCACTGGCCAACAGCGTGGCGATGCGGCACATGCAATCGCCTGAGAAGCAGTTCCCGCTGGTGCGCGTGGCCGGCAGCGTCGGCTGGATCGTGGCCGGTGTGCTGATCGGCTGGCTGGGTTGGGAACAGGCGCATCGGCTCGAACTCACCTTCCAGATGGCGGCAGTGGCCTCGCTGGCGCTGGGGCTGTACGCGTTCACCCTGCCGCACACGCCGCCGCTGGCG
The DNA here is from genome assembly GCF_056481585.1 of Stenotrophomonas sp. 86428_Sma. Lineage (NCBI taxonomy): Bacteria > Pseudomonadati > Pseudomonadota > Gammaproteobacteria > Lysobacterales > Lysobacteraceae > Stenotrophomonas > Stenotrophomonas sp. 86428_Sma. Next base: position 1,212,435 of record NZ_CM151156.1, on the reverse strand, counting down.
CAGCAGCGCGACGCCGGGCTCGGGCAGATCCTCGGGCTGGATTCGCTGCGACTGCTGAAGTCGCGTTCGTACCTGGTGTTCTTCCTGGCCTCCATCGCCATCTGCATTCCGCTGGCGTTCTACTACAACTTCACCAACCCCTATCTCAACGACCTGGGCGTACGCGGCGCTGCGGGCCTGCAGTCGCTGGGCCAGGTGTCCGAAGTGCTGCTGATGCTGGCGATGCCGTTCCTGTTCGTGCGGCTGGGGGTGAAGACCATGCTGGCGGTCGGCATGGCGGCCTGGGTGCTGCGCTATGCCCTGTTCGCCTTCGGTGATGCCGGCAGCGGCTTCCCGCTGCTGGTGATCGGCATCGTGCTGCACGGCATCTGCTACGACTTCTTCTTCGTCACCGGCCAGATCTACACCGATGCGCATGCCGGCCCCGCCGTGCGCAGCAGCGCGCAGGGCTTCATCACCCTGGCCACGTACGGCGTGGGCATGCTGATCGGCACCTTCCTGTCCGGCGCGGTGGTGGAGCACTTCACCACCGAGGCCGGCCCCGACTGGCAGCAGATATGGCTGTTCCCGGCCGGCGTTGCACTGGTGGTGTTGATCGCCTTCCTGCTGCTGTTCCGCGACCGGCCCGCCGTGGCCGCCGCTTCTTCCACACCCTGAGGATTCGAGCCGATGCCAACGCTTGGAATCGCCATCGTCGGCGCCGGCATGATCGGCACCGTGCACCGCCGCGCGGCCTTGCTCGCCGGTGCCGAGGTACGCGGCGTCGCCGCTTCGTCAGCGCAGCGCGCGCGTGAGATGGCGCAGCTGTGGAATGTCCCGCGCGCCTATCGGGATATCGAAGAGGTGATCGCCGATCCGCAAGTGCAGGTCGTGCATGTCTGCACGCCCAATCATCTGCACCGCGCGATGGCACAGGCCGCGCTGGAAGCCGGCAAGCACGTGATCTGCGAGAAACCGCTGGCGACCACGCTGGACGATGCGCAGGCGCTGGCGGCGTTGGCCGCCTCGACCGGCTTGGTTGCCACGGTCCCCTTCGTCTACCGCTACCACCCGGTGGTGCGCGAGGCGCGCGCACGCATAGCACAGGGTGATCTGGGGCCGCTGCACCTGATCCACGGCAGCTACCTGCAGGACTGGCTGCTGGACCCGGCCAGCAACAACTGGCGCGTGGACCCGGCGCTGGGTGGCGCATCGCGCGTATTCGCCGACATCGGCTCCCACTGGTGCGACCTGGTGGAATGGGTCAGCGGCGAACGCTTCGCCGAGGTCAGCGCGGCGTTCTCTACGGTCATCGCCGAGCGCGGCGCCGTCAGCGGGCAGAGCTTCAGCACGCCAACCGCAGCCAGCGCAATGCAGGCGGTCTCAAGCGAGGACGTGGCGGCGGCGATGTTCAGGACCGGCGCCGGCACATTGGCGTCGTTGACGGTCAGCCAGGTCTCGGCCGGACGCCACAACCACCTCTGGTTCGAGATCGACGGTGCCAACGCCAGTGTGGCCTTCAACCAGGAGGATGCCGAGCGGCTGTGGATCGGCCTGCCCGACCAGCGCGAGGAGGTCTTCGTGCGCGGACCGGGCGCCGGCGGTGCCGAACAGCGCCGGCTGTCGGTGTTGCCGGCCGGCCACGCGCAGGGCTACGCCCAGTGCTTCGAAGCGTTTGTCGCCGACACCTATCGCGCCATCGAGGGCGAGCGGCCGCAGGGCCTGCCCACCTTCGAGGACGGCCTGCGCTCGGCGCGGATCGTCGATCGTGTCATTGCATCGGCCAGGTCGCGCGCCTGGACTGCCATCGGTTGAAACCCGGGAGGATCTGTTGATGAAAGCCCTTGTCCATGGAACTGCAAGCCTCATTCTGCTGCTCGCTGCCCTGCCCGCTTTTGCAGTCGAAGCCGCCAGCACGCAGAAGCCGATCGCGGTACAGATGTACACCCTGCGCGATGCCGGCTCGCTCGAGCAGCAACTGAAGATCGTCCACGACGCAGGCGTCCATGCGGTGGAAACGGTCGGCACGCAGAACACCAGCGCGGCCGAACTCAAGCAGCTGCTGGACCGGTATTCGATCAGGGCGGTTTCATCGCATGTGCCGCTGGCCGAGCTGCGCAGCAATCTGGACGGGGTGGTGACCTTCAACCGGTCGATCGGCAACACGACGCTGGTGGTGCCGTACCTGGACAAGAAGGATCGCCCGATCGATGCCGCCGGCTGGACCGCCCTGGGCCAGGAACTGGGCCGCATCGCAAAGCAGGTGCGCGGCAAGGGCATGCGTCTGGCCTACCACAACCACGACTTCGAACTGGCCGACTTTGATGGCAGGACCGGACTGGAACTGCTGTTCGCCGCCGCCGGTCCAGACCTGCAGACCGAGCTGGACCTGGCCTGGGTCGCGCGTGCAGGCCTGGACCCGGCAGTGATGCTGGCAAAGTTCCGCGGCCACGTATTCGCGGTACACGCCAAGGACAATGCACCGAAGGGCCAGGCCCAGGACGAAGGCGGATTCGCCGCGGTTGGCCAGGGCGTGCTGGACTGGAACGCGATCCTGCCTGCTGCGGCAGCCGCCGGCGTGCATTGGTACATCATCGAGCACGACCAGCCACGCGATCCGGCCAGGATCATCCAGACCGGTGCGGACTATCTGCGCGAACACCTGACCACCAACGTGCCCGCCCGTGCGCGGCGCTGACGCATCAAGGAGCCCCACATGAAAATGATCCTGACAATGGCGGTGGCCCTGGGTGGCATGAGCGTTGCGACGGCCGCCTGGTGCAAGGACGATCCGGCTGCGGGTGCAAAGCTCTACACCGCGAACTGCGTGGCCTGCCACGGCGCCGATCGTGCGGGCATGCCGGGCGCGTTCCCGGCGCTCACCGACATCGGCAAGCGCATGGCACCCGCACAGATCAAGGAAAAGATCAGCAAGGGCGGTGGGCTGATGCCGCCCTTCTCCCAGCTGTCACAGCAGGAGATCAATGACATCACCAGTTACCTGGCGAAGTAAGCGGCCGACGATCACGCCGGCCGCGTGCCCCTACAGCTCGCGCACCCAGATGTTGCGGTAGCTGACCCTGGAGTCGTGTTCCTGCAGATAGAGCGGCGCACACGCATGCGGCGCGTACGAAGGCGCGCCGATGTACTCGGTCTTGCCCGCCAGCACGGTGTCATCCTGCACCAGCACGCCGTTGTGCAGCACCGTGATGCGCGCGGGCGAGACAAGCCCGCCGCCCGCCGAGAAGCGCGGTGCTTTCCAGAGGATGTCGTAGGCCTGCCACTGTCCCGGTGCGCGCGAGGCGTTCACCAACGGCATGGCCTGCTTGTAGATCGAGCCCGCCTGGCCATTGGCATAGGTCGGGTTGTTGTAGCTGTCGAGCACCTGCAGCTCGTACAGCTCCTGCAGGAAGATGCCGCTGTTGCCGCGGTTCTGTCCGTCGAAGCCCTTCGTGTCGGCAGGCGTGCGCCACTCGACATGCAGCTGGACGTCGCAGAAGCGTTGCCTGGTGCGAATGCCCTTGCTGCCGGGCACGACGGTCATGGCGCCATCGGCAACCTTCCAGGGCACGCGTCCGCCCTGCTCCGACTCCCACGCGGAGACATCCTTGCCATCGAACAGCACGATTGCGTCGGACGGGGCCCTGCCTGGCGGCGTGGCAACGGTCGCAGGCACCGGCGTCCACACCTCGGTCTTCTTCGGGTCGCGCGCGGCGTCGGCACCGTTCTGCGCGAACACGGGTGCGGCGGCCAGCACGGTGGCCGCGATCAGCAGCGGCTTGATCATCCTGTTGCGCTCCATCAGCTGGTCCCCCAGGCGGGCGTGCCGGGAACATAGGCAAGATCGCCGTCGTAGCGCCCCGGCACGGCGACGTACTGCAGCACCCCGGTGGCGCCGACCTTGGAGGTGAAGAAGCCGAAGATGGCCAGCTGCTTGAGCATCGTGAAGTAATGCGGCATCGCCTCGCCCTCTTCAGGCGTACCGGTTTCGGTGACATCGGCATGGCGTGCCTTGGCTTCGGCGTCCAGCGTGCGCAGCAATTCGGTGCGGGCTTCCGGCGTGAGCGACACGAAGCGGCCACCGGCCCGCTTGTCGATATCGGTCAGCCCTGCGCGGAAGGTCGCCTGCTGCCGGGCGGTGTAGCAGTCAGTGACGAAGGTCGCCATGAACAGACCGGCGCCGGCATCCTTCGCCCCTGGTGTCCGGGTCCGAGGCAGGATGGTCTCGGCGATCTCGTCCAGCGTAGCGACGTCGGTATCGGAGAAATGAATCTTGGTGGCGCCCGCCGGCGCCTGACCCTGCACAAGGGCAGGCAACCCAACCATGGCCGCACCGGTGGCGGCGACGATCATCTTCAACAGCTCGCGGCGATCCATCAGAGGTTCCCCGCTTTCAGTTCGCGTACCGCGTGGTCGGCCGCGCGCGCAGTCAGCGCCATGTAGGTCAGCGAAGGATTCACGCAGGCGCTGGAGGTCATGCAGGCACCGTCGGTCACATAGACGTTGGGTGCATCCCAGACCTGGTTGTGCTGGTTCAGCACCGAGCTCTTCCGATCACGTCCCATGCGCGCGGTCCCCATTTCGTGGATGCCCTTGCCCGGGGCGTAATCGTTGTCGTGCATCTTCACGTCCTTGACGCCGGCCGCCTCCAGCATCTCGGCGGCATCGGCGGCCATGTCCTTGCGCATCGCCAGTTCGTTGGCGCGCATGGCAACGTCCATCGCCAGCACCGGCAGCCCCCACTTGTCCTTGCGGTCGCGGTCCAGGCGGATCGTGTTGTCGTGGTGCGGCAGCATTTCACCGAACCCGGTCATGCCGATGCGCCAGTCACCGGGCACGGTCAGCGCCTCCTTCAGGTCGGCACCGATGTTCAGCTCGGCGATCTCACGCGACCAGCCGGTGCGGCTGGCGCCGCCCTGGTAGCCGAAGCCGCGCAGGTAGCCGCGCTTGTCGGCAGCGACGTTGCGGAACCGCGGAATGTAGAAGCCGCAGGGACGACGGCCGAAGTAGTACTTGTCTTCGTAGCCCTCGACCCGGCCCGAGGCACCCGCACCGAAATGATGGTCCATCACGTTGTGCCCCAACTCGCCCGACGAGGAGCCCAGCCCGCCGTCCCAGACATCGGTGGCCGAGTTCATCAGCAACCAGGTCGAGTTGAACGACGACGCGTTGAGGAAGATGACCTTGGCCGTGTACTGGTAGGTCTGCCCGGTCTCGGCGTCGATCACCTCCACGCCACGGGCACGCTTGCGGTCCTTGTCGTAGAGCACTTCCTTGACGATCGAGAACGGCCGCAAGGTCAGGTTGCCGGTCTTCATCGCAGCTGGCAGTGTCGCCGCCTGGGTCGAGAAGTAGGCACCAAAAGGACAGCCCAGGATGCACTTGTTTCGGTACTGGCAGTTGACGCGCCCCTGCTCGGGCATTGGCTTGGTGATGTTGGCAGTGCGCGAGTGGATCATGTGCCGCTTTCCGCCGAAGGCCTTCTTGATACGCGCGGCCACATCCTTCTCGACGATGTTCAACGGGATCGGCGGCAGGAACTCGCCGTCCGGCAACACGTCCAGTCCTTCGCGCGTACCGGCGATGCCGGCGAATTTCTCCACATGGTCGTACCACGGCGCGATATCGGCGTAGCGGATGGGCCAATCGGCTGCGATGCCGTCCTTGAGATTCGCCTCGAAGTCCAGGTCGGAGAAGCGATAGCTCTGCCGGCCCCACAACAATGAGCGGCCGCCGACGTGATAGCCGCGGAACCAATCGAAGCGTTTGGTCTCGATGTAGGGTGAGTCCTGTTCGTTGGCCCACATTCCTTCCAGATTTTCGGCGAGGCCGTAGTCGCGCATCAGCACCGGGAACTTGGCCTTCATCGCCTGCGTCGGACGGTTTCTGTGCGGGAAATCCCACGCCTCCTTCATCGCGTTGACGTAGTCCTTGACGTGCTCGATGTTGCGGCCCCGCTCCAGCATCAGGACCTTCAGGCCCTTTTCGGTCAGCTCCTTCGCCGCCCAACCGCCACTGATTCCCGAGCCAACAACAATGGCGTCGTAGTGATTATCTGCCATGGGTTTCTCACCTGGGTGGATATCGTTTCAGACGTCGCAGAGGCGGATCGCCTCGCGCAATGAGCCAACGGGATCGGGCGCTGCAGGCGTGAACTCCTGCGCCAGATACCCCTTGAAACCGGTGTCGCGGATCGCGCGGCAGATGGCCGGATAGTGGAGCTCCTGCTGGTCTCCAATCTCGTTCCGGCCGGGCACGCCTGCGGTGTGGTAATGCTTGAAGCAGGCGTGATGCTTGCCGATGGTGGCGATGATGTCGCCCTCCATGATCTGCATGTGGTAGATGTCGTAGAGCAGGCCGAAGTTGTCCGAGCCGAGCCGCTGGCACAGCTCCACACCCCATGCGGAGTGGTCGCACAGGTAGTCACGATGGTCGACCTTGGAATTCAGCAGTTCCATCACCAGCACCACCCCGCGCCTCTCGGCGTGCCCGAGGATGCGCTTGAGGCCGGCCTCGGCATTGGCCATGCCGTCCTGCGGGTCCATACCGTTGCGGTTGCCGGAAAAGCAGATGAGGTTTCGATAGCCGGCATCGGCGACCAGATCGATGTGCCGCGTGTAGCGTTCCACCAGCTGGTCGTGGAACTCGCGGCCGGCAAAGCCCTTGGTCAGGCCCAGTTCTGCGCCGTTGCACATCGAGCTGTACACGCCATTCGCCTTCAGCGTGGACCAGTCTTCCGGGCCGACCAGGTCGATCGCGGCAAAGCCGATGTCCTTCACCGTCGCGCAGAGCTGGGCGACCGACAGTTGCGGGAAGGTCCAACGGGCCACGGAGTGCTTCAGGTTGCCCTTGAGCGGCGCCATGGCGGCGAATGCAGGCAGCGTACCCGCAGTACCCAGAGCTACGCCTCCAGCAACCGCCATGCGCAACGCATCGCGCCGCGTGAGGCCCGCCGCCGGGGCCGGTCTGATCGAATGGATGGACATCCACCTGCCGGCCTCCCAACCGGTATCAAACGCAACGATTCACAGCAATGCAATCGATTGCACCATAGGGGAGGAAATTGTCTGTTTGCAAGTCGCGGTGCACGAAAACCGATGCTGCGGGGCACAACTCCGAAGGGATTCCGGATAAAGAAAAGCCCCGCATGAGCGGGGCTTTCTTTTCTGCTGCGAACGAGCGTTCGATCAGAACGGTTGTGTACACAGGAGCAAATCAGACTAGCGCCCGAGTGGACGAAAAAAATACATTTAAATCAATAGCCTAAGAGGAAGCCAGGAGACATTTCCCTCAACCATGCGAGCTGATTCAGTAGATTTTCCAGCCCGCTAGCGCATGAGCCGGCCCTTTAGAGCGCAACTGCCATCTGCCGCTGGCGCTTGTCTAAGCCCTGGTAGCACAAGAAAAGAATCGGCCTACTCGGCATCGGACCTCAAACAGCGGTAGCAGGACCGGTGCCACGCAGCCCCTCCACGCCCAACATGCACGTTGGTTTTGCCTGAGGTCCCGCCGAGCAACAGGCCGCGGGGCGACGCATCGTGCAATCACATGCGTCGGATTCTGTAGCCACTAATCACTGGATTGCGCATGGCGTAAGCCCAGCTCCAACCTCCTCCCATCAAACGTCCTCCAAGCAGCGCCACATGCCCCAGCCTCCTCGCTGCCGGCGACACTGCGAACTCAGCCGGAAGCCCTTTCTTCACCGCCTTGTCTAAGGCTTTCGTCAATCCAGCATTGGGCGTGATGAGTTCGATTTGCTCACCAGGCAGTAGTCCATTGAGCAGTCCCACCAACGCCGCTCTCCCGCCCAGAACGCCTATATTGGAGGTTTGTTCGGGCTTCCACTTTTGAATTCGAATCAATCGCATAAATCGAGACTTCGACCGCTTCACTACGTGGAGCTGCACCTTCCCGAATCCAATCGGCTCCAGTACATATCGATACGCAGGACTCCACTCGCAGGCGGGCTGGCCACGGTCGGGGTTCGACAGTACAAGCACGCGGGTCACGTTCCACTGCCACTGCAGCCAAACTGCGACTGGCAGTATCGGGGCCAAGAGCATCATCATTCCCGCTCGGAACATCGAAGGGCTCATTCCACCGGAGACGGACTTTAGAACCAGTCCCGTCACACCAAAAATGCTCCAGACCACCGTCCAAGTCATCGCTGCGCTCTGCGTCACCAAGTATCGCTCACGTCCCTGGCGCCGTTCGATGATGCCCCAGAATGCGAACAGCGCAACCACAGACAGCAGCGAACTTATGTAGATCCATGACCACGCCGGTATCCATTTCCAATAGAGAACCTCCCAATCCAGCCAGTTCATGCTTGCCCTCCAATGAGTTGCCTTCTATATCGGCAGCTTGGAAGAAAAAAAGACCCCGGCGAATGCCGAGGCGCTATTCTTCATGCACATAGCTAGAGCATCTCTTAAACAGCAGTAGTGGCCCAAGCGACTTTTCCACTGCGCACCCTATATAACCAGCCGAGACTGTACGCACCTGGCACGCAGCAAACGCCTGAGGCGCTGCTTATCACCCGACGCTATCAGCAGAAAAACGAATGGTTGAGCGAGCGACCCGAACCTGAAGGAGCAAAACGCGCGCCAACATCCCAAAGCTAGATGAGGGCTGCTCCGGTGATTGCTGACGAGATGCCTCTCCACATCCGACAGTCCCTCATCACGCATTGCAGCGCCCCGGACGCAGCCTATGCCACGACAATAGCCTCATGAGCTGCGCAAGAACTGGTTGGGGGACCAAGGACATACTTGCTGGCAGCAAGCTCCGTCTGATGGTAGCCCAGAATTGACTGATGCTCGGCAGCAGCCATGGGCACACATAGAACGGACGCAATTAGAGCCGCAGGGCAAAGCAGCATCGACTCCGCAGAAACTTCAAGGCGCTTCTCAAATAAGAGCCCAACCCTCGACAAAACTGGGGAAGAGAAGCTGCTTTCCACCATCATCTACTGCATCGAGCCTCGTCTTAACCTCGTCGAGGCCGAGAGTCTTCGCAAGGTGATCCGCGATCTGCTCCAAAGGGAACGACTTCTTTGTAGCAAAAAGCGTGAAATTAATATTCCCCCAGCCTTTGCGGTTGCAGACGATGAAGTAAAGCCAGTAGTCGTGAGCAGAGCTGAGCTGCTTCTTGTTCAGGGTGATGTTGAACTCGAGCCCATTCTTCGCGATGTAGCTGGGAACGTTGAGCATCTCTGAGACTGGCGAAGACATTATTGCTCCTATTGATTGAAAGACACACAGATACAGACAGCACCATCTGAACATTCACAACTTTACAAGAACATACCAACAAATACCAAGAATGGAAATAAACCTGCCGAAAAATCTCAGAACTCCATTCCACCCGAAGAATCGCTCAGACCCATCACATCAGCAAACAGATCGTCGAAAGGCACCTAGGCGCGATCTAGTCCCGCAGGCGGCGCCTTGCCTATGCGCTCCTTCACCTCCTTCATCTTCGCCACTGCGGGCAGCGCTGCCTCAAGCTCAGGCCCGAAATCCTCCAAGCGCACATCTATGACCGACACAGCCAGCTGATTACCGCCATGAGAATGAGACATTAGTCTCTTATGCTCCTTTTCGTAGGGCGCCTGAGCTGTAGAGCCGCCGAATTCGCCGATGTTGGCAATCAAAACATGCTGGTACATGTGATATCGAAGCGCAGCAACCATTCCATCAAAAGTCTTTACATCTTTGTTCATAGCCGCGACGACGTACATGTGACTTTCATTTCGTAGATCCGAGGCCAGAGAAAGGTCCGTAGCATCGAAGCACACTGAGCCTGTCACTCGGTAGGACCTTTCGATCGCCCTACCGGAGTCAAGAAGTTCGATGACGACCTGGTAAGGCCGCCACGGCCTTATACCTAGCCTACGCTCCTCAGGAGTGAGGTTGAATTTACCCTGATCTACCTCAATCCAAGAGCGGCGGCCTGCATGTCGCTGCGGGACAAGCCACCGAGCCGCATTGATAGGCTCGCCAGTGGTCGGCTCCTTCGCCCCCAATAGTCCATAGAACAGCATCGCCCCAGTCGAGTCTGAGAAGGCCCTCATGAGATCCTGGTCGTCGACATGGATGCTGAGCTCAGGGAACAACACGACATCGATATGAGGCTTCTCCGAAGCTCCCAATACATACTCGCGTGCTGCCAAGTGCTTACTGGTAAGATGCAGCAAAGCTGCAGTGTGATTCCGGTGCTTCTCCCGGTAACCTGGATCATCAAGGCATGACAGCCCATCATTGAAGTGATGATGAAGCGGCATGAGACCCTGAACCATTGCAACTCTCAGTCCGCGCTCTTTGTTTAAGGGCCATTCGACTGGATAGCGGTATATGGGCAAGCGGCTACTGACACCATAGAGTCTGCCTTGGAACTCAAGGCGTTTACTAATTGCGTCCTCAAACTCTCGCCGAGTTGAAATCGTCGCTACCCTTAAATTCTTCCGTTCCGCAACACCCGGCCACCTCAACAAGTGCATCAGCAAATCCGAAAACCACGGCGTAATTGCGGCCGTGGTGCCTCTCAGGCCCTCTGCGGAGTGAAGCATGCCCAAGCGACGCTTCTGCCACGTACTCCTTAGGCCACTATACCAACCCGCGCCCTCGCTGGAGAGCCAGTGACGCGTGGTGAAGTCGGGCTCACCTGTGGCCGCAGCGCGCAGCAAGCGCCCAAACGCATACATCCAGGCATCTTCGCCCCGACACCAAGGAGGAGTGTCATACGTACCATCTGTTCTCTTAAGTGAAGCAACAGCACGCGCCTCCAGCGTAGCGAAGAGTGGATTGTCCAACTGGTCCCAGTCATCGGACCTGACTTCGACGTTCAATGGAGTGAGAAGCTCAGCATCAAAGGCTCGCACTGTCTTTGATCTACCTAACGCTTCGGCGAGCTTTAGCAGAGAATTCTCCTGACTGAAGATCTGACGCGGGTGGGTCACAACAGTCAGAAGCGGCAACCACTTCTTCAAAGGCAGAGGCGAGCTTCCGGCTGACCATCGGCTCTCCGCGAACCGGACCAGATGCCTGGGTGCACAAGCGATCAACGACTGCATCCCATTCCGCTTGGAACCAAGAAGATGCCTAAGCAGATCAGGAGAAGCTCCAGCCACTATCTCCCAAGCCTTTGACACCTGCCTTCTGCTCCTCTTGCTGCCAAAATTTATGAACCACTGCGTGTAGCGCCCGGCATCCTTAAAAATCTGGTGGCCAACTAAGGACACCACGATCTCCTCCTCGAAGGAGATGCCCACAGCAGGCGACCTTCCTCGAGCGAAGAGATGGAGGGCCCTATGGAATCGAAGCTCAGGTGCACCCCGTGGAACTCTAGCTACTTGCCCAACTGATGCCAGAAGAAGACTTGCCTGCTGCTGTACGTACCAAGGGGTCTCCCATTCATCCAGCATTCTTGACGCGAGGTCCGCGAGTGCAACTCGGTATGCTTCCACGTCAGAAATTTCGAAGTTAGGATCCCGCAGAGCCTCCCTACCAGTTTCAGTTGCGCCAGCTTTAAACAAGTCGGCAAGAACATAATAGGCAACCCTCCGCCCCAGCTCGGAGTTGTGGCCAGAGTCCCCCAGCTTGCTCAATAGCGCCTGCTCCACAGGCTCCAGAAGCTCGATACTGGGCCAGATATCCAGCGCATATCGAAGCACCTGAACAAGAGAAGGATTCAGTGCCCATGCAGAGACCAAGCGCCGTGCAGCTGCTTGGTAATCATGCCGCAACGCATCAACCGCCCGCTCACCATCGCTGGACTCCGTCAGGTCAGTAATCCTCCTACGTTCGCGAAGTGAGCGCACCAATCGGTACGCGGAGAAACGCGTAAGAGTGTCATCCCTAACTTCATGCTTCAACGTTGCCACCGTTGCCAGACTAAGATTTCCCTGTGCGGACCTGGCGCCCTCCATGAGTCCAAGCTCAGCTAACGAGAGAAGGCCATTGAACCCGGCTTCAGCGTGCCGTAGGGAATCAAGATCAAAAGGGCCACTCAGTTGCCGTTGAAGCGTCTTCATACGTGCCCCTGTGCCGGACTCAGCTCCAATCTCAACGAGCGTCTCCAGCTGGGTCTTCTTCGCGTTGAGCCGAAGATACGTACCACTTGGCTCGATTGGCGTGGTGTGCTTCTTTAGAAGCCCCTGAACCCAACCAGTAATTTCCTCACCCAACCTGGCGAGATCGTGAGGCATCTTGTCGTTTGTCCCGACTGAGATCACCAGCTTCAGGTCATCGACGTAGCGGCAGTAGTCGTGAATTCGGAAGCTTCCACCTCGGGGCTTACGGCCGATGAAGGAGCCAATCTCACGATCAAAATCAAGCAAGTATGCATTGGCAAAAAATCCACTCGCGACTAATCCCTGAGGAAGGCCAATCGGGAGTACACCATCCCGGAACAGCGAGCTAAGAGCCAAGTCTTCATCACGCCACTTGAAACTCAATGCCCTCAGTGCAATATCCCAGAACGCATCGTCCGCAGGCTGCAAATCACCCTCAGAGTTATCAAAGAACTCTTTATATGCGACCTTCAGCTTCTCTACCAGCAAAGCAATGTCCACGTTGTCAAAGAATGCACTCAGATCCAGACTGACAATGAACACCTTGGCATCTGCGCCAGCTTCAACTTTCTTCGCAATTGTTAGTGGTCGTTCGACATACTTCTGGTAGTCCTGAAAATACCTGCTGTATGTATTTGAATTTCCCCACGCGAAGGATGCGTAAGCGTGATCCTTCGACCAATTGCAAAATAGCCTGTTGCCGTAGCTAAAGACACCCATTTCCGCAGCACTCTCCGCTGGAAGGGACGTATCCCCTTGTGCCGATTCAATACAATCCGCCAGACATAGCATTACGGCGGTCGCAATCGACTGTTCACGCACTCCGATATGAGCAAGAGGGCGCATGACGGGGGCTTGATCACCATCGCTGCGCTGCGGCTGCCACCCCCCTCCGACTCTGGTGCGAAGCACCACACCCCGTTCTTGGGTGCCGGAACTAGCCACGCGGCATCTGTCGCGTAATTCCCACCCGCAACATCTGCGGACCAAGCGGCCAGATTCTCCGGCAGACAGACCCCGGACACGTCGAGCTCCAACACATCGGCGTACCAGTTGTAACGCCGCACGAAGGTGTGAGTCTTCTTCCACGCCTGAGCAAGAACGACCTCATCTTGAACAATCCTTGCTCGCGGAAAGAGCTTGTCGTAACGCGAATCAACAACGCTCATACCTACCCCCATGTATTTGCCTGACGTAAAAGCCCGTACACTTTACTATCAGACTAGCACTCAGCCGGCCTTCGCTTGAATAGAGGGCGAGGTCTCCGCCTCTCGGCCCGTGCTCGCCCCTGCCTAACCTCAGCCGTCGATACCCGCGCACCCAAACCCACGGCACTACATCGGTGACAGAAGCGCCGGAGGTTAAGCTTCGCCCATACGTTTAAGCCTGGCGGACCAAGCCTCTGCCCAACCCCGATTGATCACTCTCTTGGCAGCCAAAGTCGGAAAGCAGATCGTCGGGTTTCCGGGTGCATCCAGCAGATTTGAGGACAAGTTCGATAGCGCTTCCCGTCACCCTTTCTATGCACTGCTCATTCCGCGTGACGGATGCCGCATATCCTTTATGATTGATCACATATGGCACCATCGATCAGCGAGGGCATTGGTAGATGACAAAGAAGAAACTCACCCCTCGCCTGCCTCTACAGGGCACTCAAGTAACGAGCACCATTGCCACTGGCGGTGGTGGCGGCGTCTTTCAGGCCCGGGTTGGTGCGCTCTACTTAGCCAACATGCTTACGGGCATACCAACAGCCTTCTGCCTGCATGGCATCCGGGTTTCGGAGCTGCGCTTTGAAGCTCGCTATAAAGGTGCCCACACCGACGACATATACTGCCGGCTCAGCAGCTCGGCAGAGGGTTGGCTACAGCTAATCCAGTGCAAGCGCGGCCTCAACGCCACGGCTGGCAACAAGGACTTTATCGATGGGCTGCAGGGCGCTTGGCGTGATTTCCTCGGCATCGAGAAAAGCCCCTTTGATCGCTCCTGTGATGTCTTGGTTCTTGCGGCAGCGTCCCCGGCGACGTCCGCAAACCAGGCAGCAAAGCGTCTTTGTGAACTTTCTCGTGCATCAACGGATCTAGCTGACTATCTACAGAAGCTAGATTCAAACACCTTCGGCAAGATCTACAAGGATGCCTGGGAAGCATTCAAAACGATTTCGAAGAGTACATTGACCATCCAGTATAGCGAGGAGCTTCTCTTTCAGCTGCTCCAGCGCCTTCGCATTGACATTCATGACCTTGGAACCGATTCCTCCCAGGAGCTCAGCCTCGTTCAGGCCCTGCTAACCTCCGGGCATCCAGGCGACTCAGGTGAGTTGATTTGGGATGGTCTTGTCTCCTATGTACAAGAGCAAGGTATTTCCGTCGGGACTATCACTTCGACGACGTGGCCTCACACCGCCAAGGAGGGACTTAGGGCAGCGGTGAGTCGCTTGTCCCCTCACCATGGATTGAGCAGTGTTCCTGATCGACTGACGCAACGAGCGCTGCTTCAGCTCGCTCTCATCTCGACAAGGCTACCCAATGGCAGGCACATTCCCCGAGGCGAATGCGTGGGTCGCGTGCTGTCAGCACTTGATGAAAGGCAGCTTGCCATCATTGTAGGTGGTCCAGGAGCTGGAAAGTCAGCCTTGGTGTCTGAGCTATCGTCTCTGCTTCGCGAGTCTGGCCAGTTGCTTTTCTTCAGGGCTGATGAACTGGACGCCCCTACCTTGGCAGCAGTTCAGTCTCTGCATGGACTGCAGGATCCAGTCCAGAGTGTTGACACTCTTCTACGAGCAGGCACCCCCACTATAATCATCGATTCTTTAGAGAAGGCACTCGAAGCACAGAATCCAGGCGCACTTGAAGAGCTTCTCGCACTTGTTCGCAAGAACAAGTCATCGCGGCTCTGCGTCACGACCCGAGCCTACGCTTTGAACGGCCTGTACACAAATTTCCTCTACAGCTTTTCTAGCCAAGTTGTGGACGTTCCATTGCTCACAGAAGCCGAGCTCTTCACTGCGATAGCCTCAAGCCCACTCGAGGCTGTCGCTGCCAACGACCAAGGCGTAAAGACGGTTCTGCTCACCCCCTACTACCTGCAGCTTGCTTTTAAGTACGTACTCAAGGGAGCGGCCCTTCCAAGTGCCTCCGGCAATGACCTTAGGAGGGCACTCTGGACAGAGCGGATTGCACCGACCAGGGGGTTGTCTTCTGCCCTCCGCGCACGACGCCAATCGACATTCGATCGAATTTGCTACCTACGCACCGAGCGCTTTTCACAGTTCGTCAATCCCCCTCCTGACGCAGAAGCTGTTGCATCGCTTTTGCAGGACGGCGTACTCGCAAGCGATGAAGCTTCTCGAGTAGCCCCTGCACACGATGTTCTAGAGGACTGGTCCCTGTTCTTTCAAGTAGAACGAGAGGTACTTTCTGCGGAGCGTGATTGGACCGCGCTATTCACCAAGCTTGGAGTACATGCAGGCATGCGTCGAGCACTGCGCTCTTGGACGGCGCAGCGATCCGCCGAGGGCGACGATAGGGCTTATGCGCTGCTGGAGGAAGCAATCCAACCCGAATCGGCTATAACACAGCTCTGGAGGGATGAGATTGTCATAGGACTCCTGCGATCTGAGCGGGTTGAGGAACTAGTGGCGAAGTTAGGAAGCGATGGCTTGTTCAACGGCACTGCTCTTCTTCAGCGTTTGAGCCACTTGCTGAGAGTTGCTTGCAAGGGACCGACCCCCGTCAACTACTCGCACCTGGGAGACGACGCCGCAAACAGAGAGATTCTCGCCAGAATCGGAATGGCTGCACCAGTAGGAAAAGCTTGGGACGTGATAGTGCGTCTGGTCGCTGAGGCATTCCCGTCTATGCCGCAGGAGGCCCACTCGTGGGTAGCTCAGCTAGCCGAGGACGCGGTTGCGCACGATGACGACTGGCAGAACCCGACCCCTCGGGTCAACGCCATATTTAGCATGGCTGAGCGCTACTGCCGGCAAGACAAAGAAACTTGGTACCGAGGTAACACTCTAGGGAAGCGATTCTACCAACTCCTGTGTCGTTGCTCTGGAGCCGCGCCTGCAAAGTTCAGGGCATTCATCGACGCCTTGGTGAAACAGGTCGCAGACGACCGAGCGGACCGTGACGCCTACGCAGAAGATCGCCTGGAATTCATTACCAACATACTGCACTCCCGGGAGCCTGCGTACTTCAACCCTGAATTGGTACGCGCTTCATTTTGGGCGCTGTACGTCGAAACTTTGCCTCAGAACAAACGGCAATTTGACATGAGCGGTTGGGAAGCAGCTATGGGACTCAGTCAGAGGGCAGCCCACTCGTTCTTTCCTCCGTCTGTACTGCAAGGACCCTTCCGGTGGCTTCTGCTTTTCTCTTTTCTCGAAAGCGTTCATTTTATTGTCGATCTCTGCAATCACGCAGCAGCGTCATTTGCCCAGACTCATCCGGAGGAAGTGATTATTCTCCCACCGGAGCAAAGTCCAAACGGACGGGCACACGTCCACGACTGGCGACTTTGGGCGGCCTATCGCGGACAGTCCGTCTCGAGCTATGTTCTAGACTGTGCATTGATGGCGCTGGAAGAGAGGCTACTGAATGCAGCGGCTGCGCACCCAGAAATCATCTCGGAAGTTCTTGAATTCATCTTGGAACGCGGAGAATCGAGCTTCACTACGGGACTAGTGGCAGGTGTCCTGATGGCACATCCGAGCCTAGCCTCGCAGAAGCTCCTGGCGCTATTCCGCTCCCCGCAGTTCTTCGCAGACGACATGGCGCGTTACGTGAGAGAAACGAGCACCCTGGCCATCCGCGGAGGGCACGATGGCTTAGATATCGAAAGGCAGAAAGAGCGTACCGCCAGCAACCGACTTCCGCACAGAATGCAGCACTTGGAGATGCTGGCGCTGAGGCTGCAACTTGAGCGCCCCGACCTTCGGGACGAGATCTTTGCGATCCTCGATAAGCACATTGAAGGCCTTAGCCATGCAACAGACGTCCCTAGCGGCTGGCGGATGGCAATCAAGCGCATGGACAGCAGGGGCATGAAGCTCGGCGAGCCAGTCGGCGATGGTCAGTCTGTGAAACTAGAGATCGCGGACCTAGAGCCAGAGTTGAAGCAAGTAAGCGACCAAGCGGAATTGAGAGGCCAACTTTTGAACCGCGCGTCCATGCTGCGCCTGTGGGCGGGAGCCGTGACCCAGCCAACCTTCGCATCATCACGAGGGGCAGCAAGTCGGTTTGCCTCCGCATCTGAGGCGTACGAAGAGTTTCAGCGCCTCCGTGAAGAGGCGAAGGGTGAGGAGGAGACCCTACTACTGGGACTGGAAGACGATCTCCCCTGTGCGTTGATTCTGCGCTGGCCGGCCGAGAACTCGGAAGGCCTACGGTGGGCAAAGGACTATCTTTTCGAAGTCACCTCGAAGTATCTGGACAGCGATAATTGGATCCGGCGCAACCCTGCGACGGGCGAGCTGAGGGCCAAGACGCTTGTCTTGCTGGCAAGTGCAGACCCAACACATCCCAAGCTTCCACGGTCACTCGCCAATATCATTACGGAGCCCGTCTGGTCTGTACGTCGTGCAGCAGCCGTTGCCATCTCAGAAGCTCTGCGCCCCAAACAACCTATTCTCGCCGATATTCTGACAACGGCGTTGGCGGAGTATGCCGAAGCAATCGAAATCGCCACTGGCGACGCAAGAAGGCGCGGGAATGGCTACATTGATGATGCACGACAAGCCATCAACAAGCGCTTGGTGGCGGCAATTGAGGCCGGGACGGCTGCAACCAGAGCGAGTCCAAAGCGACTGACCGCCGTTAAGGAATGGACCATAGCAATCGACGCATCCCTCAGCGAAGCTTCAGAAGCCTGGAGGATCCAGGCACTTACGACGCTTGCTCGTCAGATGGCCCACCAGGAAAGCAAGCTGCGCGCCGATCGTTACGCGCCGGACTATGTAGACTTTGAGGCGCGCAGGGAAGTGGGATCCCTTCTAGCCGCTGAGCTGCTAGCGCAGGACAACAACAACGCTCCTATCTTTGCGCTCCTCGAATACTGCATCGACCACGGACCGGAACTCAGTGAAAGGCTGCTGGAATCAACGCTTACGGAATGCATGAAGCGAGATTACGCTAACGCGGATGCGTTCTGGCGAGTCTGGGACAGAGCCGCAGCGAAGATTCTGCCCGACGAGTCATTGCGCACGAGCTCCCGGCGTGTCTATAGCAGGAATGAGAAGCTACTGGCTGTTCTGCTGTTTCAATCCGTGCCATGGCACACGAATTTTCATGACTTGCCGCTTCTGCGAAGCCGCCCGCGCTTCGTCGCCACCTGTCTGGTCGCTGCTGGGGACAGCCTGCACGCGCTTGACCGAATCCTTGCGCTGATGGCGGGTGTCGGTAGGGCAACGGCGGTACCCACCGCATTGGGCCAAATGAGAGACGCCATAGCGAAGGCGCCGGCAGCCCTGTTCGACGATGGTGACAGCCTTTGGCACGCCGAGACCATCTGCCAGACTGCGGTTCACGAACATCGCCAAGCGCTTCTTCAGGATGTAAACCTCAGGCTCGCCACTCTGGAGGTGCTTGACAGGCTTGTAGATTCCGGTTCGTCCCTGGCCTTTCAGTTGCGCGACTACCTAGCGACGTCGCCAATCGCTACACCGTCCACACCTCAGGTCTCAGGTAATTAGCTTGTCGAATTTCCACTGCAGCAACAGCAGACGCCACGCAGCGCCATGGACACCTGAAGAATCCTGCTATCTTAAATCGCCCCTCTCAGCCCTATGCTAGTTTGAATAAAATGGTCTATGCGAATCATTCTCCCCTGCCCAACATGTACTGAAGAGCTCATAGCAGATGGGGGCGGGATTCCTTCCGACGGCGTAGTCGTTGAAAGCAGAACAGCGCCTGTTCAGGACGATGGCATCTATCGCACCAAATGTCCGAATGACCATCCACTCCTCGTAGTTCTTGGAAACCTGCCATTTGAACTCCTGTTCGAGAGCGGGCTAGAGGCTCTCGTGGATGGCTACTTTCGTGAATCAATCAGCAGCTTCGCCTCAGCACTGGAGCGACTCTATGAATTCTCCATTCGGGTACAACTGACTTCTTGCTCAACTTCCAATGCGTCGATTGAGACGATGTGGAAATCAGTAGCCATGCAGTCTGAGCGCCAACTTGGCATGTACATAGCCTTGAGAACATCTCTGGATGGTAGCCCACCTCCACTTCTAGACCAGAAGCTCACTAAGCTTCGAAATGCGGTAATTCACAAGGGCTACTTCTCATCGAGTCAGGAGGCCGCTGAGTTCGGCAACGCAACGTATGAATTGATCATTCATGAAGCCGAGCGCCTGAACACTCGCTTCCCTAACGCGGTTAACATCACGAAAGAGGCACGCCGTGTGAAGGCGTTTAGCGCACTGCAGGAGGGGGATACGCCACAGTATCTTTGGCTGGGCTTAGCCGTGGCCACGCCAACAGAGCGGCCGTTCGCTGAAATCTTGCGAAATGCATCAATCGCCATGACAGGACGACGGACCGGCCAAGCGCCATGCGCGCCAGATTCTTCTTCGCTAGATTGCTAAGAGGCAGTCTGTTTAGCACTGCAGAACATGCAGGGGTACCGCACGCGCCGCCTTCATCAACCTCTGCCACGACGTAGATCCAAACAACGCACCAACTATCACCGCTGGTATCGGACGGAAGCTACCGGACTCATCTACACAGATGAACGTCCAATTCTCTCCCTGACGAACTATCTGCCGCTCGTAATCACGCACCAGATACCAGCCACTGAATGTAGCCATCATGCCCGCACTACCCATCGAAATCGGCTACGACATAGGCTATAGCAACGCCCGTCCATCCCCCCCCGTCTTGGGCCGAAGCTACCGTACTCATACACATAGACAAGTATGCAACTCTCCCTATGACGAGCTCTGTGCAACATGTGGTCACCCAGCTGGCTTCCAGGACATGCAGCCATACTGCCCGCAATTTATCCCTTCAGATGGGAATTCCGTCACGCAAGGCGCTGAATGCAGCCATCGTGCCCGCACTACCTACCGAAATCCTCAGATAAGATAGCGCGAATCTGATCCATTCATGGAGCAAACGCCGTTGAACTCGACTGATCAGGCGATTCTAATCGTTGGCCTATTCATCACCGCCTGCGCGGTATCGTTCACGCTCTGGGCGACATGGCTAGCTGCGCGAAAGCGCCTTAGGGCTAAGCGTCAGACGAAAAAAGTCAAGCATGGATAACGGTGTGCGCGCCTCCAACGCCACTCACGTCGTGCTCAGCATATCCATACGCACGTGTTGACCGCCATCAACCTTCCCTCTGCTTGCGCTGTCTAGAGCGCCCTCCGGATAGGCCGTTCGCACGATCCAATGAAGGTAGTGGTTGATCCAACTGAAGTAGATCAATCCGAACATTGTTGGCATAGGCGTTGTACTGCCAACGACGGAATTGGTCCAGCAACAGGTTGTTCGTTTCCTCGAGTCTGCGGACCTGAGCCTCCAGATCTGCAATGCGTCGGACTGCTCCCCTCAAAGTGAAGTCCCTGGGAAGTGCATCCTTTGTCTCCCTCAAGTCCCGTTGGCGTTGCTGGAAACGCTCTTTGATCGTGGGATAGAGGTACATCGTGTGCTTGGATACTGAGCCGACGCCCAACACCAACGCGACTCGCGCGCAGAACAACGGCCAGGTGAGCTTTCCCTCCCAGCGGTCAAGTTCACGCAGTATTTTTGGCAGAGCCGCCTTTGTCACTACAATCCTGGGCACTTATCCGTACTCCCGTGCGTTGTGATGTTGAGGGTGTCGACTGATTCTGAGGCGGGATGTTCAATCAACCCAAGATCCAGCAGCGCTCTACGAACTGGTGAGGGATCGTGCCCCTCCGGTATTCTAAGAATAGCCCCTGACGAAACCTCAGGATGCTCGAGCGCGAGCCTCATAGCCCTGACGTGTGCAAGCTTCCACTTGTGGCTATCGACCCAGCGATCGGCGCCGAAGTCGCCTTCAGAGTGCGCTCTCCTCGCGCGTGCGAGAAGTGTTTCGGTCTGCAGTTCCAGCAAGCGGATTCGCTCAAGCGTTACATGATCTCCCTTGATACAGACATGCTCCTTGCAGGTCATGCACTCTCTCTGCTTCTGGCAAGGTGCCATGGCGTAATCGTGGACACACATGCCGTAGAGGGTAGCCTTTGCAGTTCCAAGCCGATCAACACCAAGCTCCTGATAGGTGACCGGCGCACGTTGACTGAAGCGTTCCAACGGCGATATGTGGCGCAGGGACAGGAGCTCTCGCGCACCCGCCAGGCGCTCCTGTGGGCTGCGATGGTCGTAGTGCCTATTGTCTGAAACTCTCGCACGCCCTGCCCATTGAGCGAGAGTGAAATCGTCCATTCCTGCCCTTTCAGACATCGTACTGAGCCAATGTCGTAGCTGATGGGTAGTCAGCTTGATCGCACGCCCGCCCTCCCCCTTCAGCCCCCTTCGTTCGAACAACGACGGGCGGCCCGCTTTACCGAGGCGGCTATTGACTTCGTTGGCGTTGGGAAGCCGCCACGAGAACTGCTTGGCCTCGAACTCCATATGAAATTCATTGATCCTGTGCAAGCACAATGAATCCCAAGCCAGGACAGTTCGCTCGCCGTCAATGTACGGCCAGTACGCATCACTGCACTCGCGCAGGACGTGTTCGGCTAGATCCCGGTAGCTGGTCCTTCCTTGATTAACAAGAGCCTTCAACCTGCTGTCCAAGCGAACTTCATGCCATGCGCGGAGGCCGGCGCGTGGCTTATGCCTCGGGTACCGAACATTCACCGCGGCACAAAATTGCTCCGGAGTGAGGGGGGTCTCATCGACGCCTTTCGTCTCTCGCAGACAGCCCGAGTGATACATGAATTGCCCCGGATTCGCCGACGCGAACTTCGCTGCATCGCGTGCAGGTTGACCTATCTCAAGAAGACGCTTTACCGCCTCCTGAACCACCTCATGCATTACGGGTACAATCCATTTCTTCATCCCCCCTTTGCCCTTGGCCGCTCTCCAGCGTAGGTACATCTGGGACTGCCCGGCTTCATCCAACTCCCATTGCACACAGTCAACCGGCAACCGAAGCACCTCGGAGATCCTGCTAGGGGTGGCCATCAGAATGATGATCAGCGAGCTGAAGTAGCGACTCTCCACGTCGTCCGCCACCGCAAAGAGATCGGCAACTTGCAGCATGACCTGTGTGGAAGGAAGTTTCGATGCACGGTATGCCGCTCCGGCTTCGCCCACGCCCTCTGTCAGGATCGCCGGCTTCTTGAAGGGTGATTTCCAAGGCGGCAGGAATCGAACAAGCCTTTTTCCACGCAGAAAGTCGAAGATCAATTGAATGTGGCGACCAACCGAGTACTGAATCTGCTTGGTGCCGCAGAACTCAGCGCACTTGTTCGCGCACACGTCCATAACTGCAATGCCGAGAAGTCCAACATCCGCTCTCCCACAGGCCGCGAGCAATCCGGCCTCTACGCATCGGAGCGCCAGGATCATAAAGGACAGATTTCTGACGGGCCTTTGGCTCCATGAGTAACGAACATAAGCCTTGGCGAACTGCTTGAATGGCTCAGCCATGGGAGTGAAGCTGTAGGGATCGAGCGGCGCCGTCTTTGTCGCAAACACGACCGTCGTCGCCCCGTCCTGCCATCTATCATCTACCCAAGAGCCGTCACCTCCAAAAGAGGTGAGCTCCTCCCTCGTCAACCGGATGAACTCCATGAGATTCGCATCTGCGTCCTTCTCAGTGCGGGGCACGAACTGAACGATGTCACCCATGAGTACTCGCTCCCAGGAGGCTACTCCGTTGACCTTGCGGTTCTGCACATTGCCACACAGTGCTCAACCGCAAGTATCAGTTGATCATTCGCATTCACAACCGCATCGGCACATCCTGCAGCTCGAGTTCGGTCCTTCTCTGCGTAAAGATCAGCCAGAACTTCCTCGTGAGGCCCATCAACCCAAGGCTGAAAGTGACTACACGTATAGCAGGCGCGATACCCACTAGCACAGAACCCATAGTTGCCACAGGTTCCAACGGCATTCTGACGCTCGTTGGCTACACGACTCCTAGGATCACCGCCGCGGATCGCCTCCCTCTCCGATGCTACAAGCTTGCCCAGGCAGGCTTGCGCGAAAGGAGCCAGCTGGGCACCAACCAGCTCGTTGATCAGAACGGCCTCCTGCGCTGTGTTCTTGGTATAGATGCTGACGTTCTGAACATCAGAATGATCGAGAAGCTCTGCGATCACAAAGGCGCCAAACCCCTCACGACGCAGCTTTGTTCCCCGGGTGTGTCGGAAGCGAGTCGCGGACAGCCGAATGAACTCACCGGTCCGCTCTGAGCGAGCGGTCGACGCTCTCGCGCAGCGCTGCAAGGCCAATGAGAGGGAGGAGGTGCTTGCATGCAGCTGATCCGGCGCATCACCCATTAGAAGCTCTTTCATTTCATGAACGCTGCGCACCTGCATCAGGCGCCCTCGATTGATGAAGACTGGAAGTTCGTCCGCCAATTCTGGCTCGATGGCTTGCTCTACTATCTCGCTGGCCAAGGCGACGGAACGCTGGTGCAGCTGTTGAAGCACCAGGTAAAGGTCTTCGATGACAGCTAGCGTGCGAAACGCGCCGCGGAACTTGATCCCACGCTGCTTCGCACGAGGAATTCGAAGCCTGAAGGTCTCCACGCCTCTTGTGCTATCACGGATCAGGTCCCGACCTCGAAGTGCCGCGAGCTGGACAGGGCGTCTTGCCGTCATTGCCAACGCCAGTAAGTACGCGTAGTCCTCTAGAGAAATGTTCCGACGTGTAATTGCCAGATTTGCCCAGTCCAGCAGGGCCGCCATCTCGAGGTCGGTGTACGGCCCGCTATCGGGACAGCCGCTAGCAACCGCCGCCCCCTTCTCGTTGCCCTGAATCCGCCAGCCCTGCAGGAGATCGACGACCTCCGTGGAGACGCCATCAAACCCATAGTCATGCCATGCGAGCAAAAACCCCTTCAATCCACCGAGCTTCCATTGACTGTGGGTGCCCAAGATGGCCCTCCAGTTGATGAGATCGGCCACGGACACCTCCGACGCTCCCGTATCGCGGAGGTACCTCTTGAATCTATTCTCCATGTTGCGTGTATGAAGGGCTGAAGCTTCTTCAGCGTAACGAAGCAATGTGGCGCGGAAGCCAGATTCGACGGACGGGTCAATACTGTGCGGAAGTACCAGAGAGAGCTGGACGTCCTTGTTTAGCCGCCACTGGTTGCTGGATGGATCGAAAGGATAGCCGTCCTTTGACAATGCGCTGAGCGCGGCTTGCTTGACTCTTCCAAGAGGCCTTCGCTCAGTCTTCATCTTCTTCGGCCATGTCTTTATTGATCTTCCGCATCATCCCGGACTGCACCAGACGTGTGGCCTTTTCGCTGACTTCGCGGATATGGCGGCGGTTGTACGCCGCGCCAGATGCTCTATGTCGGTGACCATTGAGGAAAGCCCTTACATCTTGCTCTCTATGCTCGCTGATCGGTACAGCGTGGTCAGCCGTGACGTCCGATTTAATCTCTGCGTTGTGCTCATCAATGCTTCTGGACAGTTCATAGTTGAAATGGTGTCGGAACGCATGGGGATGGATCAGCTCAAAGTCCCTATCCACAGCCCGCATTCGACCGAAGATCTGGCTGTTGAGAGCAGAAATGGAGAGTGGCTGTCCCCAGCCAGCGCCCTTTCGATGCGAAATCAGAAGATACGGGTGCCGCCGCGCAGGACGGATGCCAGCGCGGACCTGCAGCATGTATCGGCTGAGCTGCTCAGCGAGCTCAGCCGGTAGCGGGAGAGGTCTTTCCTTGGTCTTAGCGACGGGCTGATAACATCGAGAATCGTGCTTGTCATCTTGGTTGCGCCTAACCCAAACAAGAGGCTCGTGGCCCAAGTCAAACTGATCCAGTCGAAGACTTAAGAGTTCTCCGCGTCGCATGCCGGTATGTCTTAACAGGCCGAAAATGATCGCGTTGCGGAGTCTGATATCCGGGTGCTTGAACGGATTTCTTGAATCACATTCAGATCCGACTGCCATGAAGTGATTCACGAGGTCGGTCGGAGGGGAGCGACGTTCTGGCTCTTCCTCAAAATGCTTCGTCAAACCGCGCGGACGATGCTTTCGGATGGCAGTCCCCATACGAGCGATTTCTTGTCCCATTTGGTGAGAACCGTTGTGCTGCGTGAGGACGCTTGCCGTGAATTCCAGATAGTCGGCAATCGTACTTAGACGATTGAAATGTTGTTGCGAGCCAATTGCGGCCCGAGCTCGGCTCGGGGCAACCCTCGCCTCCAGAAAGGCTAGGACACGGATACTTGACTTCTCTGTGCAGTGCCCATCGGATTTCCAGTTCCGCATATCAAGCTTGGCGAAATCGCGTAGCGAAACCACATCGGCGATGGTCAGAAAGCGTCCACACTGAAACTCCGAAATCAAATTGCGACAGTTCGCAACCTCCCATCGCAATAACACGATCAGATCGGCAAGCTTGTTGCGGATGGTGTTGACGGCCAAGCCAGCATTTCGCAGCTGCGAGGTCGCGTACAACGTGGGATAGAACAGCGGAAGGCCCGACTCGTCCTGGAGCATCGGAACTCGCTCGCCGTCTTGCATCACATGGACCGACAGCTTGGGGCTCATCCCTTGCTCGCCTGATTTCACGTATGTATGACTATAGCTCTTTTTTTTGCCGTCCCGAGAACGCGAAAAAAAAGGAGGAGCCCCATAGACAGGGCTCCTCCTTGGCTTATTTCAACTGTTAGTACTTAAGTGTTCTCTAGAACGGAATATCGTCGTCAGCGAAGTCATCCATCGGCGGCGCCTGCTGCGGCTGCGGACGCTGGTTGCCACCCTGGTTGCCGTAACCGCCGCCCTGATTGCCGCCCTGGTTGCCATAGCCACCGCCCTGGCCGCCGCGCTGGCCACCGCCACCGCCGCCGTACTCCTGGCGCGGCGCCTGCTGGCGCTGCGGACGGTCGCCGCCGTAGTTGCCACCGCCGCCGCCACCGCCGCCGTCACCACGGCCGCCCAGCATCTGCATTTCATCGGCAACGATGTCGGTGGAGTACTTCTCCACGCCGTCCTGGCCGGTGTACTTGTCGTAGCGCAGGCTGCCTTCGACGTAGACCGAGCTCCCCTTGCGCAGGTACTCGCCGGCGATCTCGCCGAGCTTGCCGAAGAACACCACGCGGTGCCATTCGGTACGTTCCTGCTGGTTGCCATCCTTGTCCTTGCGGACGCTGGTGGTGGCCAGGCTGATGCGGGTGATCGCCATGCCGCTCTGGGTGTACTTCACGTCCGGGTCGTTGCCGAGGTTGCCGACCAGGATGACTTTGTTGATGCCGCGCGCCATAGGTAAGTGATTCCATTGTCCGGGGGCTGGTGCCTGTCATAGCACACAGCCGGAGTTGCCGATACCCGGCCGCCCATGGGTGGGCACTGCCAGAAACCCGGCATTCTATCATCGAGCCCCGGCCCACCGGGCTTGCCTCTACTCCCCCGACCGCCAGCGTGGCGACCGGGGCGGACGTTCACCTCTCCCGGATCAGGCCGCCTGCGACGGCACGCCGCCCAGGGTCACCTTGTCACGCCGGCCGGTGGCCGGATCGGTCCGGTGCATGGACAGACTGCGCCCCGCAAACGGCCCGGTCAGCAGATCGCCCAGCATGGCCTCGGCCAGGCCGTTGCCGGGCTGGGCGAAGGGGGTGATGAACTCGATCAGCCACAGGCGATCGCCGCTGTTCCAGTCGTCCAGTTCCAGCCGCTCGCCGGCTTCCAGCTTGCGCTCGGCCTCCTCTGACAAATTGGCCCAGATTGCAACTCCAAGCGGCAACTGTTCCAGCGCCTGCTGGGTCACCCCGGCGAAGGCCGCACCGGCCTCCTGCATGCCCGGCAACGGCGGCAGGGTGCCGAAACGGAACACCCGGAACTGCTCCTTCAGCAGCGGCGGCATGAATGACCATTCGAGGTCCTTCAACTGCATCTCACGGTGCAGCGGCGACTGTGAAAGCAGCCAGACGATCTGGCCGAGGGCCTCGGCAACGGTACGCGGCGCCCCGTCGGTGGTGGTGGTGGCGGTGGCGGTCGTGGACGTGATCATGAACGGGAAATCCTGTAGTCGGGAATGGCGGTCAACAGTTCCATGGTGGCCGGATCGCGCGCCGCTGTGCTGATGCCCTGGGCATAGGGCTGGGCGTCGAACGTGGACATCGCTTCGATCATCTGGAACCGCTTCTTCTGTGCCAGCGCCAGATTGTCATGCAAGGCTGAGCGCTGTGATGCCTGGCCGGAGGGAATGCTTTCGTCGATGGGAGCACGATGTTCCGAACGAGCCGATTGCTGCATCCGCTCGGCGGCTGTGGGCTCAACGCCACCGAAACGATCCCCCGGTTCCGTCACTGCTTGCGCCACCGGGGCCTGCGGCAGGTCAGCTGCAGGCGCGAAGCGTGGATCGCCGCCTCGACGGTTGACCCGGCCGGAGGCGGCATCACCGCTGCCCAGGTCGCGTCCGCCCTTGCCGGCGCCAGCATTCAGATTCAGGCCGTCACCGTTGCCCTCCTCATCGCGCTCGCCGAAAGCGAAGAACATGTCCGACAGGGCCGCCTGGGTGCCATCGGTACGGGTGTACTGACCGTTGGCATAGGTAGTGTTGTCCACCGATGTACCCGGCATCTGCCCGGTGCGGCGCGCATCGAGGTTGATCGACGCCACGCCGGCCTGCTGCAACGTCAACAGCTCACCCGCCTGGCTGATGCCATCGCGGTTGGCGTCACGCCAGACCTGGAACTCTTCGAAGCGGGCGTCATTGGCATCCAGACGCCGATCACCATTGCTGTCATAGGCAGCCAGACCTTCGAGGTCGGAATGGGCCCCCTCCAGATCCATCGTGAACGAGATTTCGGCGCCGGAATCAATCGTGCCGTTGCGGTTGCGGTCGAGCACCAGTAGACCGTCGTGCGGCCCGACCCAACCGGTCAGATCACGCACGCCATCACCGTCCATGTCAAAGCGCGTGGCGCTCTGCGCCCAGCCCACGGTCTCCACGCCGTCGCCATCCAGGTCAAGTACGACCGGACCGAGGCGCCCGCCCCATTGGTTGACGACAAACTTCAAAGGATCACTCCACTGCCCTGCAGAATCCACCGCCTGAACGACGATTTCATACCAGGTGTCGTAGTAGGTTTCCTGGTAGTAGCCCGCGCCGCTGCCTCGCGGATCGCCCCAGTTTCCAGATATCTCCGTTCGACGGCCGCCACGGCCCACGATGCGCGAATCGAAGATGTTGCTTCCGTAAGAAGTAAGGAAACCATCGCCCGAGATACCGCGCGTTGTAATACCTCCATCGAGCATTTCGGTTTCACCCGAGTAGGTATCCCAATACTGGCTGGAGATGCCAGTGAACTCCACTGCACTGGTGACATGCATGATGGCGTAGAAGTCCTCCTGGTCACTCGCTGAGAGCACCTGATAGAAATTCCCATCCTGCCAAGTCACGACCGTCGGCCGCTCATTGACGTTCTGCACATTGATCGTCACCCAGGTGCTGCTGGACAGGCCACCACGATCGGTGACCGTCACCTGTATCTGGTGGCTCTGCGCGGTTTCATAGTCCAGCTGCCCGTGCAGCGCGATCTGACCCGTGGTGGCGTTGATACCGAACAGGTTGCTGGCACCACCTGTGATGGCAAAACGGTGGTCGCGGTTGTACCACTGGCTGTCGGGGTCGGACCAGTTGGTGAACTGGAACACGGTCTGGCCCGCGCCCGGCGCCGATTCGGCCAGCGTCAGACTCTGGCCCCAGGTCGTCGGTGCCTCGTTGACGTCTTCGATGCGTACCGTGATCTCGCGATTGCCCGACACCAGCGCACCATCCGTGGCACGGACCGTGACGTTGTAGTAAGCCTCCAGCTGGCCGTCGCCGTCGCCGTCGATCAGCTGCAGGTACGGTGCAACCGCTTCGAAATCGAAACTGCTGACGTTGTACTTGAGCTGGTTTCCGGAAATGACGAACCAGGCAAAGGGGTCGTTGATGATCTGATACGAGGGTACGGTCCCGTCCGGATCAGACGAGGACAGCGTGGCTACCACCTGCCCGGACACGCCGGTGTTCTCGGAGGTGAGCGCCACGTGCTGTACGACGTCCGGCGTTCGTGGTGCTTCGTTGACGTTGGACACGCCCACTTGGAACACCTGGTCGCGGGTCGCGCCGTGGGTGTCGGTCACCCTCACCGTGATTGCATGCGAAGTGGCGGCCTCGTAGTCCAGCAGCCCGCCATTGGCGACGCTCAGTACACCAGCCGCGGTGATGGCAAAGCGGCCGCCAGCGTTGTTGACCAGGGTGAAGGTCAGACCGTCGGTAACGTCCTGGTCCTGGCCGCTGAACCTGCCGACCTCGGTGCCGTTGCCCGAGTTCTCGGCAATGCTGAGCGAGCGGTCGGCAGTGATGCCATGAGGCGCGTCATTGACGTCCTCCAGGCGTACGGTAATGGTGCGCGCACCTGCCGAGGTCAATCCACCGGATACCGCCTTCACCGACACCGAGTACACCACTTCCTGGCGGCCATCGCTGTCAGCATCGCTCAGGGTCATGCCGGCGGCCTTCAGCGCCTCGAAATCCAGTACCAGGCCATCACGGAACTTCAGCTGGTTGCCGACCAGGGTGAACCAGCCGCGCGCGTCGCCCTCCAGCACATAGCTGTAGGTGCCATTGCCACCGCTGGAAGCCAAGTTGGCAATCACCACACCACCCAATGCTGCATTCTCCGCAGCAATCGCCACCGGCTGGCTGGAGACGATCGGCGTGGCCGGGGCTTCATCGACGTTGGTCACCGCGACGGTGAAGGTCTTGTCGCGGGTCAACCCGCCCGAATCGGTCACCCGCACCACGATCTGGTGCGAGGTGTTGGCCTCGTAGTCGAGCAGGCTGGCATTGGCCACGGTCAGCACACCGGCTGCGGAAATCGCAAAGCGGCCGCCCGCGTTGTTGGTCAGGCTGAAGGTGAAGCCATCGTTGTCCGCATCGACGCGGGCGAAATTGCCGAGCACCGTGCCATTGGCCACCGGTGCATCCGCGGTTGACTCGACCGTACTCAACGCGCGGTCGACAGTGATGTCGGTCGGACGCGCATTGATGGTGACCGACAGCGTCTGCGTCTTGCTGCTGGTCTTGCCCGTCGCGGTCTCCTTGGCGATGGCAGTCACCGTCAGCGCCGCAGTGCCGGTCAGGTCGGCCGACCACGTGGCCGGACCGACCAGCGCCAGACCGGCCAGCTGCGCCGGCGTCAGCGACCACACGCCGTTGCCCAGGTTCGTGCCCTTGTTCAGGGTCAGCCCGGTCGGCAGGTTCGAGATGCGGATCTCCAGGGTCTCCGAACCATCGGCATCGGACAGCGCCGCCTGCACATCCAGCGTCAGCGTGCCACTATCAAGTGTCTTGCCGACCTGCACGGCACGGGTAATCACCGGCGCGTCCACTACCGGCGCCACATTCATGAAGAACACGCGCTCGGTCACCAGCCCACCGGCATCGGTTGCGATCAGCTTGATCGCAACGCGTCCGCTGGCGTTGCCCTTCGGCACCAGCGTCACCGTACGCTCGCCGTTGGCCCCCGCAGTGATCATCGGAGTATTCATCCAGGCCACCACCGTCGTGAGGTCAGTGGCATCCACCGCCACGGCACGTACGGTGACCCCGGATGCCGGGGTCAGGTCATCACCGACGGTGAACTGCAGGGCGACCTGGCCATCCTCGTTGATCGACTGATCCGGCACGATGCTGATCGACGGCAAGCCGTTGCCATCCCAGTAGTGCCGCCACTGGTTCTCGAACGTGCCGTCGGCATGCAGTGCCTGATAGGCCGCGACCGTGGCCGGCCTGGTGCGACCGGCCATCAGCGCGACCAGTGCCTCCGCATTGATCGTGCTGCTGGCGTGCTCGCCGGCCAGGAAGAAATCAATCTTGTAGTTGGCGCGATCATTGGCATTGGTGGTCGTGTACCAGCCCTTGATCGTGGTCACCACGCTGGTGCCGATCACCGAGATCACCAGGTCATCGCCGGTACGGCTGAACCACAGGTCATTGCGGCTGATGTCGCGATAGCCGATGACGTCGATATCGTCGCCACTGGAGTCGTAGTTGCGGATTTCGTCGGCACCGGAGTTGCGGTCGATCAAGTAGACGTCGCTATCATCGCCACCAATCAGGATGTCGTTACCGGCGCCGCCATACAGGGTGTCATTGCCTGCCTGCGCATCGAGCAGGTCGTCACCATCACCGCCATACAGCGTGTCATTGCCAGCGCCGCCGTAGAGCTTGTCGTTGCCCGTGCCACCCTCGATGTAATCATCCCCCGCGCCACCAGTGATGACGTCGTCGAACCCACTGCCGATCACGCGCTCGAACGCATCTTCCAGCACATCGCCGGCGGCCGCCCCGCCATGTGTTCCGGTAGCCAGGTTCAGCACGATGCCCGCAGTCGCCGAGGCGTAGGTCAGCGTATCGACACCGGCGCCTCCGGACAGGGTGTCGGCACCGACGCCGCCATCGAGGATATCGTCGCCATCGCCACCGCGCAGGATGTCGTTGCCGACGCCGCCGCGCAGCGTGTCATTTCCGATGCCCCCTTCCAGCAGGTCATTGCCGGCACCGCCATCGAGGATGTCATTGCCGGCGTCGCCGTACAGGCGGTCATCACCGTCTTCGCCATACAGGTTGTCATCGCCATCACCACCACGCAGTTCGTCGACGCCTGCGCCACCGTACAGCGTGTCGCGACCCAGCTCGCCCCACAGTTTGTCGTCGCCAGCCTCACCGCGCAGATTGTCATCGCCATCGCCGCCGTACAGGTCGTCGTTGCCGCCGCCGCCGTTGATGATGTCGTTGCCGCCGAGCCCCTGGATCACGTCCCGGTTGGCCTGGCCGACCAGCGTTTCGCCAGCGGCAGTGCCGTACAGGTAGTCATCCCGGTTGACCACGGTGAAGACCAACTGCTTGCTGACGCTCAATCCGGCGCCGCCGCGATCGGTCGCGGTGACCGTCACGGTGACGTTGCCTCCCGCTTCATAGTCAACGATCGCACCGGCCTTAAGGCGCAGCTGGTTGCCGTTGATGATCTCGAAGCGGCTGTCGGACACGCTGAACACCATCGTGGCGAAATCACTGCCGGCGGTGGTGTCTGGATCGGTGGCCGACAGCGTACCGAGCAGGATCGCCGGCAGCGCGGTTCCGGTGGGAACGCGATCGGTTTCGCTGAAGCTAGTGGTGGTGGCCGCGAACACCACCGCCGTCGGCGCTTCGTTCTCATCTTCAATGGCATAGGTGAAGCTGAGCGTCGAGGCCGATGCTAGGCTGCCGTCGTACGCCCTCACGCTGGCGGTCAGCAGCACCTCCTTGATGCCGTCGCCATCCAGATCGACCAGGGTCGCGCCCTGGGCGGCGGCCAGCGTCTCGAAGTCGATCGCAACGCCCGCACGCACACGCACCTGGTTGCCCACCACTTCCAGCAGGCCACCCGGGTTGGTCACCAGCTGCAGGGTCGGCGTGGTCTTGTCGGGGTCCCCGATCACGAAGGTGCCCACCACCGTACCGGCCCCGGTCTTCTCGCCGGCCAGTACGGCCGCAGTGTTCGGTGGCCGGGTCGGCGTGAACGGCGCCTCGTTGACGTTGCGGACGTCGATCTTGAAGTCCTTCTCGAACCACGCGCCGGCGCCGTCGGTCACGCGCACCCGGATGGTGTGCGCGGTGGCGGTCTCATAGTCCAGCTTGGTGCCATCACGAACGCTGAGCGTGCCATCAGCGGTGAGCTTGAAGCGGCCGCCGCCATCATTGATCAGGGTGAAGCTGGCCGTATCTTCCGCGCCGTCGCGATCGACATGGCCGAAGCGGCCCAGCGACAGGTTGTTGGCGGCGTTCTCGTCCACGGCCAGCGGACCGGGTGCGAGGATGTCGCTGGGCGCGTCGTTGACCGAGCGCACCTCCAGATCGACGATCTGGTCGGCGGTATTGCCGTCGGCATCGGTGACCCGGACCACGAAATGGTCATTGCCGTGGCGGTCCGCCGCCGGCGTGTAGACCCAGGCGCCGGTGGCCGCATTAAGCGTGACGGTCCCCATGCCGGGGGCGTTGATCACCGTGTACCCGGTGATGTTCCCGTCATGGTCGACGGCATTGACGCTGCCACTGAGCGGCACGTCCTCATCGGTGGCCAGGTACTGCGTTTCGACCAGCGGTGCCGGCTTGCTCGAGTTCTGCCAGTAGCTGCCGAGCATGCCCTGCAAGCTGGAGGACATCCCAGCCGGCACGGACGCCGACTCTGCCGCCATTGCCGCAAGCAGCGGCTCGGCGTGGGCGAGGAACAGCGAGCCTGCACCGGTCGCGATCTCGGTGATCCGGCTGGCGCCGGTGTAGTAGCCCGCGATGGTGATCCGAGTGCTGCCTCCAATCACGCTGACCAGCAGATCGTTGCCCACCTTCTGCAGCCAGACCTCGTGGTTGGCCACGTTCTGCAGCACGATGCGATTGACGCCCAGTGCGTCTTCGATGCGGTCGTTGCCACCCTCCCGATCGAACAGGTAGGTGTCATTGCCATCCCCGCCCCGCAGCAGGTCGTTGCCGGCCTCACCGGCCAGGGTGTCGTTGCCGGTGCCGCCATCCAGCAGGTCGTCGCCTGCGCCGCCCACCAGGGTATCGTTGCCGGCCTCGCCATAGAGCTGATCGTCTCCGTCCTGGCCCCCCAGGGTGTCATTGCCTTCGCCGCCCCAAGCCTTGTCGTTGCCCACATCGCCGCTGATCTGGTCGTCGCCCAGCCCGCCGTAAAGCTCGTCGGCACCGGCGCCGCCGGCCAGCACATCGTTGCCCCCGCCACCTTCAAGCCGGTCATCGCCGGCATCACCGGACAACGCGTCGTTGCCGTCGCCGCCCATCAGGGTGTCATTGCCATCACCACCGATGAGCACGTCGTCGCCCCCCCCGCCCATCCAGCCAGTCGTTGCCACCCAGCCCGATCAAGCGATTCGCGCGTGAATCACCACTGATCGTATCGGCGAAGCCGTCGCTGCCAACTACGTTCTCCAGCGTGCTGACGCCGTTGACTGCAACCAGGGTATCGCCATCGGCGTGCCCGCCCGACAGAGTACCCGCAGCCAGGTCCAGCACCAGCGACGCAGTGGAGGTCACGTATCGGACGGTATCGCCATAGGCTTCACCCGCCACCGCGGCCTGGCCGAGGCTGATGCGATCGCTGCCGCCGTCGAGGATGTCGGCACCGGCGCCGCCCTCCAGCGTGTCGTCGCCGTCGCCGCCCCGCAGCGCGTCATTGCCATCTCCACCCGCCAGCACGTCGTGACCTGCAAGACCCGTAAGCGTGTCCGCGCCATCGGACCCGAACAATACATCGTCACTCGCGCTACCGCCGTGGGAAAGCTGGCGGAACTGGCGCAGATCCAGCACCAGTCCGTCCTTCAACTGCATGAACTCGACGCGACGCTGGGCATTCGTATGATTGGCGAGCTTGATCGTACCGTTCTGTGCGGCGAAGACATCCACCTGGAGCGTCGTCCCGCTCAGCGCCAACCGAAGATTTGAGAGGCTGAGCCCTGCTCCCAGTACCAGCGTATCCTGGCCCCCGTCGGTGGCCTGGAACACTTCGCGCACGATCTGTTGCCCATTTGGCCCGTTTCGCCAGGTCGACGAACGGAACTGCCCCTGCGCCGATGGCCACGTGGTGGAGGCTGGCGCGTTCGCCACTGGGGCGTCAAACAGGAAGTCCACCTTGTCCACGCTCTGGTAGACAACGGTGCCGGATGCGATCTCCTTGACCGTCAACCGATACTGATGCTTGTTGCCCGCCGTTGTCTCGCCAAGGCCCAGATACTCCCAGGACGCCGTGTAGGCTGATCCAAACGTCCCTGAGCTGGACATCACCTCATCCAGATAGAAGGCGCCTTCATAGATGACATCACTACCGTCGCCGACGTTGTACTCATAGGCATCGTCGCCCTCACCGCCGTACAGCGCATCCGCGCCACCACCACCGCGCAGCACGTCCGCGCCGATGCTGCCGCCGAGGCGATCGGCACCGGCACTGCCTTCAATACCCTCGATGCTGCTGTAGACATCTCCCTTGGCGTCGCCGGTATTGGCGAACGTGCCTTCCAGGTAAACGCGCACCGCCGCACTTCCCGCGTAAGAGGCGATGTCCACGCCACCGCCGCCGAACAGGGTGTCCGCGCCGGCACCGCCGTGCAGCAGATCATCGCCCTGGCCGCCGTACAGGATGTCGTCACCCGCACCGCCACGCAGCGTATCGTCGCCTTCGTTGCCCATCAGCAGGTCATTGCCCGCGCCGCCGTCGATGACGTCATCGCCACCGTTGCCGGTCAACCAGTCCTTGCCGGCCGTACCGGCAATGGTGTCATTGCCATCGCCGCCCCCCAGCAGGGTCATGTCGGTGAGCGCATGGCGGCCGGTCGCGGCAAACACCATGTTCTCGATCGATCCACCCAGCGCGTACCAGTCCTTGATCGTGATGCGGTCACTGGACGCCGAGAGGCGCTCCTTCTCACCATCGCGGCCGATCACCAGGCGCAGGTCATTGCCATCGCGCTGCAACATCACATCCTGGATGTCGATGCCAACGCCAAACTCCAGCGAATCAACACCCGCGTTGCGCGCAATCAGGCCATTGAGCGCGCCCTTGTGCCGGCGCAGCACCTGCGCCTCATCATTCCAGTCGTTGTGGCTGATCCAGGTGGAGCCATCGAAGTAGACCACGCCATCCTTGCTGACAGTGCCATCGGCATTGCGCACATAGCCGTTGACATAGGCGCCCCTTTCCCAGACCAGATCCCAGTTGTCGACATAGTCGTCCATGACGATGTCGTCGCCATCGCCGCGCTGGTAGCGGAAGACGTCATCGCCTTCACCGCCCACCACTTCGTCGTTGCCACGGCCGCCGACCACCAGGTCCGAACCCGTACCGCCATACACACGATCATTGCCATCATCGCCAAACACCGTGTCATTGCCCGCGCCGCCCAGCACCTGGTCGTTGCCGGAGCCGCCCATCACCCAGTCCTGGTCGCCATCGCCAGCAACGAAATCGTCGCCCGAGCCACCATTGCCGAAGTCATTGCCGGCCAGGCCCCGGATCTCGTCATTGCCGGCGCCGCCATAGAGGAAGTCCGCACCGTAGGTGCCCAGGATCACATCCGAGCCACCGGTGCCGATGATGTACGAGGTCATGTCGCCGATGCGGATGTCCTCGCCATCGGCAAACCGCAGCCACTCCACGCGATGCGAGGATTCGAACCAGTCCTTGATGGTCAGCTCATCGCCGGTGAGGGTCGCGTTGCCGGCGGCGTCATAGCTGACCAGGGCGATGATCAGGTCGTTGCCGGCACCGCTGGCCGAGGAGCGGCGCATCTGGATGTTCTGCAGCGACAGGCCGGTGCCGAACACGATCGCGTCCTCACCGCCCTTCACCGAACCGTTGACCTCGTACTCGCCGCCACCGGCCCAGTTGCGCGCCAGCTGTCCATTGGCGATCTTGGCGAGGCGATCATTCAAGCTGTCGCCGCTGCCACGGATGGCGCCTGCGCCCTCTTCGTCGTAGATCACGTCGCGGCCGTCACCGAGCCGGAACAGGTACTGGTCCGCGCCGCCCCCACCGAACAGGCGTGCTTCGCCATTGGCACCCCGATCATCGCCGGCGCCACCGGCGATGATGTCGCCGCCCTCGCCACCCACCAGCAGATCGTTGCCGGCGCCGCCTTCCAGCCAGTCCGAACCGGTGCCGCCATACAGGCGATCGTCGCCGGCACCGCCGTCGAGGTAGTTGCCGTTGCCACCACGCGCGGCGATCGCCAGCGCCTGTGCGCTGGCATCACCGATGGCGAAGTTCACATTGGTGACATTGCCGGCGAACAGCACGTCGTTGCCGTCACCGCCAAGCAGCCAGTCATCGAGCAGGCCCCCCACCAGGGTGTCGTTGCCGCTGCCGCCGAGCAGATCGTTGCCGAGGTCTCCGCCGCGGACCAGATCGTCGCCAGCACCGGCATCAATGACCGCAGCGATGCCAATGCGATGGGTGGCCGGGGCGGCCTTGCCATTGATCAGCAGGCCGGTGGTGCTGGACAGCGTGGCACCATTGACGATGATGCTGTCGTTGCCGATGCCACCGAGGATGCGATCCTTGTCTGCGGTGACGATGGTGTCGCCAATAGAGAGGAGCTGCTCGCCGCTCCATCCCATGAACAGGAACTTCCGGCCACTCGTACTGTCAAGCGATGCAACGACGTTCGCCGCATTCAGGCCTACGCCATTCAGCTCCCCATCGGGCAACTGATCCATCCATGCCGCAAATCCGCCTACCCAGTCAGTCGATGCACGCTTGTTCAACCCAAGCTCTGTGGCACGCGCAAATGTGATAGCCCATTGTGCTGCCAGTCCGCTTTCTGGAGCGCCGGCAATGAGCGCGTTGATCTGGAAGGGGTCCATCAGATAGCGCCCGTAGTCGGCCGCCATCGCAAGATCCCCGACCAGAGACGTCACGTTGAACTCACGCGAAGACGGCAGCATCCCCAGGTGTTGCACGAGGGCGCGCTTGATATGGACGTCGCCGCCGATCATTTTCCCAGCAAGATTGGTCAGTGCCAGTGCCGATCCGTATCCAATCAGCTCTTCCGCGCTGGAGAACGCGACGGGAGCCGCCGACCAGTATCGATACTCCTTTCCATACGCGCCAAAGGTGCCGCCATCGATAGAGCTACCAGAGGCTACCCGGCTTCCGGACAACTTCAGCACAGCATTGAGATTCTCCGCCACGGCACTGGCGAGGATCTTCGCACCGGCCTTGGAGCCACCGGAGCGTGACCGCACTCCGCTGATGACGAAACTCTCCGATGTCTCTTCCCAGCTGACCGTGGCCCACGACCGCGGCTTTCCACTTGAGAAGAACGAGCCGATCAGTCCTCCCAGGATGTAGCCGACCAATGCGCCGACTGCCGCGCCGATCGCGCCGTATGCCGCCCCACCCACTTTACTGCCCGCTGCAGCCCATGTCGTCGCCGCAGATGCACCGACATAAGCACCAATGGCCGATCCCACCTGCGCACCGATCTGGCCACCGATGGTATCGAACTCTACCAGGCTGGCACCGATGCGCGCGCCAACATAGGCCCCCACCGCGTTGAACAGCTGGGCGGATTTGATGCCATTGAACAGGCTGATGTTCGCGCCGTTGGAAATCGCTGCCGCGTTCTGGATGATCTGCGCGATCGCCGTCGATGCGACGGTCTGCCCCAGCTCTCCAAGCGTTCCTTCAATACCAAGCGAGCTGATCAGCTCTGCGGCCAGGTAGGAGGAGATCGCACCCACACCTGCACTGCGCAGGTTGGCCTGGAATTCTTCCGGAAGGTCGTCAAGGACGTTCTGGACCACTCCCGACGGAAGCGTTACAGAAACACCGCCGGCTTGGATGGCCTCTGCCAGATTCTCGCCGACGGTTGTCAGGATGGTGGAACTCAGCACCCGCCATGCAGGATCCTTGATACGCAGTGCCGATGAAACGGCGCCGCCGATGGCTCCGCCGAGCCCACCCGCCAAGGCAATCTTCTGCAGGAGCCCATCGTCGGCATTGAACAGCCAACTCAATGCATACGGGGAGTTCCAGCCGGGTGTCGCTGAGCCCTTACGCGTGATGGTCGTCCAGTTGTTCGGACCATCCGAGATTCCCAGGGTTTCACTGTTCCCGGTGAAATAGAAGCCAGATGCCTCCAGCTTTGCTCTGTCCACTCCGAGTGATGCAAAATCGATGGTCAGCGCATTGGGCTTTCCGGCCCCCAACATGCGGCGATACTCGGATTCGTAATACAGAATCCTGTTGATCGCTCCGAGCGTGTAGTACTCGTGATAGCTCAGATTGGCGTTCGGGCCGAGCTTTGAACCTGGATCATCGAAGTAGCATACGGCCACCGCTTCGATGTTGGCCGCTGTCTGTTGCAGAACGAGATTCTGATCAAGCACGATCCCGGGGGCAGTTTCGTAAAGCCCGCTGGGTAACCTTGTTACGCAGTCCGGGCGCACGAAGTACATGCGCTCCAACAGCGCCTGGCGATCAATTGGCTTGCCTCCATTGCTGGCAACCATTTCATTGCGGACAGCATTCCACCCGTTGATTGTTGCGACGGCCTCGTTGGCACGTGCTGCAAGCACATAGTTCTTGATCGCTATGGTGTAGTTGCGATCCGAATCACGGAACTGCGACAGATTGATCACTACATTCGAGAAATTCCCAGAAGCAGCATCGACGGCACCACTGAACAAGCCATGCCCGATCTCATGACCCAGCGTGGATCTCAGGTTGTCCATCACTGCCGTGCCGACGCCTCTGGAAAGCGCGTTCCTTGACAGCCGCATGACCCCGCCGTCGAGATGCCCGCCCTCGCTGGCACTCTCCGGAAGAAGTTCAATCGCCTTCAGCTTCCCTTGAAGCGCCGCGCGATTGAACTGCAGGATGAGCTGCGGGGAGCCCTCCAGTGCTCTCTGAATCAGATTCGCGGCGCGCAGCGATTCGCCACCTCGCGCCCTGAGAATATCGAGAATCGACTTCAACTGCGAATTGAATTCAGCCATTTCCCTGCTCCGATGGTTCGACCTGGATGCTCTCCACACAGGATTCGCCGCTGACGGATCCAGTGGGGACGTAAGTGATCACGACCACGGGCAGATGTGGTCGAGAAAAAAAATGTATGCGTGGCGAGCCTGGCGGCACCTGGGGACGCGTGTGATCAAAGCCGTTTCTTCTCAATCGATCGGCAAACTTCGCGAAAGAGAAGGTGCAGTACCCTGGCACCCGGCGGCCTTGCTCCCCCACTACGTAGAACGCGACGACGTTCCCGCCATTGGGACGCTCTCTGGATTCAATCCAGTAGCTCCAGCCTTCGCGAACCTTGGCGTCCATCCGCAACACACCAGTACGGTAAGGCGAGGGCACCATGGGGCGAGCGGAAAGACGATTCCAGCTCGAGCTCGAGATCCCCTTGAATCCGGGTGCTGCCCGCTGTTCGGACAGTAGGCTGACAATCCGCTCGGCGAGAAGGTCGGCACTGATATCTCCAGAGGGTGCTGGCTTGCGCTTGGTGATCTCGGCGGCCATGGCATTGGCAGGCACGATCAGGATTATTCCAAGCAGGAAGCCGCCCGCTTCCCGAATGAACATCTGCCTGAAGCCGTTGACCAGGTTCATCGCTCCCTCCCCGCTTCCTGCACGCGCCTGGACAGCGGCGACAACAGGTATTCAATGATGCGGCGGTCACCGGTCTTGATTTCCGCCGTTGCGGCCAGGCCCGGCGCCAGCGCGCGGCGCCGGCCATCCACTTCGATCCAGGGCCGCAGCAGGCGCACGCGCGCCGGATAGCGCAACCCTTCCTTCTCGGTCTGCACCGCATCACGGCCCACAGTCTCGACCACGCCATCCACCACACCGTAGCGGGTGAACGGATAGGCCTCCAGCTTCACCTCCACCGGCTGCCCGTCGCGGACGAAGCCGGCATCGCGATTGGGCAGCATCGCATCGACCACCAGCTCGCCGTCATGCGGCACCAGCACCATGAGCGCGTCAGCCGGCTTCACCACGCCGCCGATGGTGTGCACCTGTAGTTGCTGCACGACGCCATTCACGGGTGCGCGCAATACCGTGTGCCCAGCCTTGTCATGGGCCTTCTTCAATTCTTCGCCTCGCAACGCGCGTGCCGCTTCCGCCTCAGTCAGGGCGTCCAGTGCTTCACGTGCGAACTCGCTGCGGCTCTTGCTCATCTGCTGGCTGGCCGCCAGCTGCGCAGCGGTCGCTTTACGCTGCTCTTCGCGACGGATCGCCAGGTCCTGGCGCATGCCGACAACACGCTCCTTTACTTCGGCCACCTGCAGTCGCGGCACATAGTTGTCGCGGCTCAGCTCCTCCAGCTTGTTCAACTGGTCGGTAGCCAGCGGCAGCTGCTCTTCCAGCTTGGCGATCTCGGCCAGGATCATGCCGTGCTCGCCATCGCGCTGGCTGCGCTCCTGCTGCAAGCCACCCACAGTGGAATCGAACTCGCGCTGCTTGGCGGCCACCAGTGCCTGCTGGATGGCAATGATGCTGTCAGGTGCTCCCTCCGGTGCGATGAAGCGACCGGCCCGACCGGCAACGTGGTCAACCACGGCCTGCGCCCGTGCCACATCGATCTGCGCGGTCAGCAACGCCTGGCGCGCCTGCTCGACTTCGGCATGGCTGACCGTCGGGTCCAGTTCGAGCAGCGGCGTGCCGGCCTTCACCGACTGCCCTTCAACCACGTGGATCGCACGGACCACACCCTGGTCCGCAGCCTGGATCACCTTCACGTTGCCGCGCGGAATCACCTTGCCTTCGGCCACCGCGACCATGTCTAGGCGGCCAAGGCACGACCAGACCAATGCGATGGCGAGAAAGGCGATCAGCAGCCAGAGAACGGTGCGGCCGATCGGGTTCGGGGGCTTTTCCAGGATCTCCAGCGCCGCCGGCAGGAAGTCCGGCGCCGCCGAGTCGCGTTGGTCCGGCTGCGCACGCTCCGCGCGCAGGCTCTCGCGCAGGATGCCCAGGTGATGCCTCAGTCCCTTCAACATGCGTGCTGTCCTTGGCTGGGCCCGCGGTGGTCAGTTCAGCGGGGCCGCCACGGCGGGCAGGCCCATCTGTTTGGTGTAGAGCAGTGAGTAACGGCCTCCCGCGCGGAGCAGATCCTCGTGCGTGCCGGTCTCGGTGATGCGGCCACGTTCGAGGGTCACGATGCGGTTGGCCTGGCGTACCGCCGAAAGACGATGCGCGATGATGATCACGGTGCGGCCAGCGGACATCCGCTTGAGGTTGTCCTGGATGACTTCCTCGCTCTCCGCATCCAGCGCCGAGGTCGCTTCGTCGAAGATGAGGATCTTCGGGTCGATGGCCAGCGCGCGAGCGATCGCCAGGCGCTGACGCTGCCCGCCGGAGAGGTTGCCGCCGCGC
Source organism: Stenotrophomonas sp. 86428_Sma (assembly GCF_056481585.1). NCBI lineage: Bacteria > Pseudomonadati > Pseudomonadota > Gammaproteobacteria > Lysobacterales > Lysobacteraceae > Stenotrophomonas > Stenotrophomonas sp. 86428_Sma. The sequence continues at coordinate 1,170,298 of NZ_CM151156.1, read as the reverse complement.
TCGTCGATGCGCGTGTCGTAGGCCTCGGGCAACTCCAGGATGAAGTCGTGCGCCCCCGCCAGCTTGGCCACCTCCACCACCCGGCTCATCGGCATCGCCGGGTCGGCCATGGCGATGTTCTCGCGCACGCTGCGGTTGAACAGCAGGTTTTCCTGCAGCACCACACCCACCTGTCGCCGCAGCCACGCCGGATCCACCATGGACAGATCGACCCCATCCACCAGCACACGGCCGCGCTCCGGGGTGTGCAGGCGCTGGATCAGCTTGGTCAGGGTCGACTTGCCGGATCCCGAGGGCCCGACCACGCCGAGGATCTCACCCGGAGCAATCTCCAGACTGATCGACGACAACACTTCCTGCCCCTCAGGCCGATAGCGGAACGACACGTGCTCCAGCGCGATGCGGCCATCCACTGCCGGCAGGCTGGCACGCGAGGGTGAGCTGGCCGGTTCGGTAGGGGAGTTGAGGATGTCGCCCAGCCGCTCCACGGCAATGCGCGCCTGCTGGAAGTCCTGCGCCAACTGCGCCAGGCGCAGCACCGGCCCGGCAACCTGCCCGGCAAGCATGTTGAACGCCACCAGTTCGCCCACGGTCAGCTTGCCGTCAATCACCAGCCGCGCGCCGAAGAACAGGAGTGCCACGGTGGCCAGCTTGTGGATCAGCTGCACCGCCTGCGAGCCCCAGTTGGCCAGCATGCTGGCGCGGAAGCTGGCCTGGATGTAACCCGCCAGCTGCTTGTCCCAGCGGTTCTGCGCCTGCGGCTCGACCGCCAGCGCCTTGATGGTCTCCACACCGGTCACTGCTTCGACCAGGAACGACTGGTTTTCGGCACCGCGCACGAACTTTTCATCCAGGCGGCGCCGCAGCATCGGCCCGACCACCATGACCACCACCGCGTACAGCGGCAGCGTGATCAGTACGATCAGCAGCAATGCAGGGCTGTACAGCCACATCACGGCCAGGAACACGATGGCGAAGAACAGGTCCAGCACGACCGTCTGCGCCGAAGAGGTGAGGAACTCGCGGATGGTTTCCAGTTCGCGCACGCGCGCCACCGAATCGCCCACCCGGCGCGCCTGGAAATAGGCCAATGGCAGATGCGTGAGGTGGGAGAAGAGCTTCGAGCCAAGTTCGGCATCAACGCGGCTGGTGGTGTGCGAAAACAGGTAGGTGCGCAGTCCGCCCATCAGCACTTCGAACACCGAAACCACCAGCAGGCCGAGGGCAAGCACTTCCAGCGTGGTGATGCCTTTGTGCACCAGTACCTTGTCGATCACCACCTGGAAGAACAGCGGCGTGATCAGTGCCATCAACTGCAGGAAGAACGAGGCTACCAACACGTCACGCAGCAGGCGGCGATACTTCACCAGGGCAGGAATGAACCAACCGACATCGAAGCGCCTCACGGCGCCGGCCACGCTTTCACGCGTGGTCATCAGCAACAGGCGGCCATCGAACTCCCGCGAGAACTCGCCAAGGGACAGCGTGACCGGGCGTCCGTCGGCCGCCGCGTCGAAGCACAACACGTTCTCGGCGTCAGCCTTGAGCACGAGCGTATAGCGCCCGTCGGCCAGGCAGGCGATGGCGGGCAGCGGATGGTCGCGCAGCGCGGTTACCCGCGCCTGTACCACGCGTGCTTTGACGTCCATCCGCTTGGCCAGGCGCAACAGATCCTGTGTATCGATACGGCCTTCGGGGTGGCCCAGCTGGTGCCGGAACTGGTCGGGGTCGGCAGGCCGATCCAGAAACCCCAACAGGGCGACGAAGCACGCCAGCGCGCCTCCATCGTCCACGCACAGTGACTCCTGCAGATCGATCCCTGATCCGTTACTGCCCACGTCAACTGCCTTGTTGTCCCCTGGTGCGCGGACTCTAGGGCCATGCCATGGCAGCTGTCCATCTGCTGAATGCGCTTTTGTGCAAATCAGGTCAAAGTGACAAATTGGTCACATTTTTCAACATCAATCCCGTTCATCCAGACAGGAGCGCACCTGCGAGCGGAGGGCCAGCCTCATGGCATCATGATCGCTGCACGTTCCCTATCCGTTCCCATGACGATCAAAGGCAAAGCCACCTCCCTGGACATCGCCCACCTGGCCGGGGTCTCCCAGCCGACCGTGTCGCGGGCCCTGCGGGGCAGCCCGATGGTCAATGCCGAGACCCGCGAGCGCATCCTGCGCATCGCCCGCGAGCTGAACTACAAGGTCGACAAGAACGCCTCCAGCCTGCGCCTGCGCAATGCCGGCACCCTGGCCCTGCTGTTCTTCGAAGACCCGACCAACGACGATTCGCTGATCAACCCGTTCTTCCATTCGATGCTCGGCTCGATCACCCGCGCATGCGCCCTGCACGGGCAGGACCTGCTGGTCTCGTTCCAGCAGCTGTCCACCGACTGGCAGGCCGATTACGAGGACAGCAACAAGGCCGACGGCATCATCCTGCTCGGCTACGGCGACTACCACGAATCGCGCGACCGCCTGCAGCGGCTGGTCGAACAGGGCACGCACTTCGTGCGCTGGGGCGCCGCCCTGCCCGGCCAGCCCGGCGTGTCGATCGGCAGCGACAATTTCCAGGGCGGGCATGACATCACCACCCACCTCCTGCAGCAGGGCTGCCGCCGCATCGCCTTCCTCGGCCATGCCTCCAGCCATTACCCCGAATTCCAGGAGCGCTACCGCGGCCACGTCGCGGCCCTGCAGGACCACGGCCTGGCCGCCGAACCGGCACTGCAACACGATGCGATCACCACCGAGGCGTCGGGCCAGGAAGCCTGCCAGGCGCTGCTGGCACGCGGTGAACCGATCGATGCGATCTGTGCCGCCAGCGACCTGATCGCCATCGGTGCGATGCGCGCCCTGCGCGAGGCCGGGCGGCGGGTGCCGCAGGACGTGGCGGTGACCGGGTTCGACGACATCCCGCTGGCGGCCTCGGTATCGCCGGCGCTGACCACGGTGCAGCAGGACACCAAGCAGGCCGGGCAGCTGCTGGTGGAACGCCTGTTGGCCCTGATCGGGCGGCAGCCGGTGGAGAGCCAGAGCATCCCGGTGAAGCTGGTGGTGCGGGAATCGTCGCTGCGCGGGTAGGCACCGCAGGGCCGGCGCCCCTACCAACGCACGACGGCCGGATTCTCCCCCCATGACCAACGGCGGATGCGCACGGACGCTGATGCGCGGATAACGCGCAGACATCGCCCATGGAAAGGTGTACGTCGCATGCTGAAGATCGATTCGCTGTCCAAGACGTACGCCAACGGCGTGCATGCGCTCAACAACGTCAACCTGGATATCCCGCGCGGCATGTTCGGCCTGCTCGGCCCCAACGGCGCCGGCAAGTCGTCGCTGATGCGCACGCTGTCCACCCTGCAGGAGGCCGACAGCGGCACGGCCACGCTCAGCATTCCAGGCGAGGCGCCGATCGACGTGCTGCGCGACAAGGACGCGGTGCGCCGCCGGCTCGGCTACCTGCCGCAGGATTTCGGCGTGTACCCGAAAGTCAGCGCGCTGGACCTGCTGGAACATTTCGCAGTGCTCAAGGGCCTGACCCAGCGCGCGCAGCGCCGCGAGGTGGTCGATGGGCTGCTGCAGCAGGTGAATCTGTGGGATGCCCGCAAGCGCAAGCTGGGCACCTACTCCGGCGGCATGCGCCAGCGCTTCGGCATTGCCCAGGCGCTGCTGGGTGACCCGCGGCTGGTGATCGTCGATGAACCCACCGCCGGCCTCGACCCGGAAGAGCGCAACCGCTTCCTCAACCTGCTGGCGGCCATCGGCGAGAACGTGGCGGTGATCCTGTCCACCCACATCGTCGAGGACGTGACCGATCTGTGCCCGACGATGGCGATCATGAACAAGGGCCAGGTGCTGCTGACCGGCCGTCCTGCCGAAGCGATCGACGCCCTGCAGCACCAGGTCTGGCGCAAGCAGGTCGATCCTTCTGAACTGGCCGACCACGAAGCGCGCTATGTGGTGCTGTCGACCCGCCTGGTCGGTGGCCGCCCGGTGATCCACGTGCACAGCGCCAACGACCCCGGTGACGGCTTTGCGGCCGTAGCTCCCGACCTCGAGGACGTGTACTTCCAGCGCCTGCGCCTGCAGGCCCGTGCCCGCGCGGCAGCCTGAGCGGAGCACGCCATGATCCTCAACTTCTTCCGCTTCGAGCTGCGCGAGCAGCTGCGTTCCCCGCTGCTGTGGCTGCTGGCCGGGCTGTTCGCCCTGCTCGCCTTCGCCGCCGCCTCCAGCGACGCCGTGCAGATCGGTGGCGGCACTGGCAACGTGCACAGCAACGCGCCCACCGTGATCGCGCAGATGCTGGGCATCTTCACCCTGCTTGGCATGCTGGTCACCGCACTGTTCGTCAGCAACGCGCTGCTGCGTGACTTCGAACTCGGCACCGCCGAACTGATCTTCGCCAGTCCGGTGAAGCGCCGCGATTACCTGGCCGGGCGCATCGCTGCCGCCCTGGCGGCCGGGCTGCTGGTCTACGTCCTGATCGCCTTCGGCCTGTGGCTGGCGCCGTTCATGCCGTGGGTCGATCCCGAGCGCATGGGCCCGATCAGCTGGCAGGGCTATGCGTGGACGTTCGCGGTCATCGTCATTCCGAACCTGCTGTTCACCACCGCGCTGCTGTCGCTGCTGGCGGCGCTGACGCGCTCGATCCTGTGGGTCTACATCGGCCTGGTGGCCTACCTGGTGCTGTATGGCGCCAGCGCGGCCCTGCTGCGCGACATCGACAACACGTGGATCGCGGTGCTGAGCGAACCGCTGGGCATGCGCGCACTCGGCCGCACGATCCGCTACTGGTCCACCGCCGAACGCAACAACGGGATTCCCGAGCTGGCCGGTTACCTGCTGGTCAATCGCGCCCTGTGGTTGGGCGTGGCTGCCGCGCTGTTCGCCGCCACCTTCGCGCTGTTCCGCACCGAACGCAGTGGCAGTGGCCGTCGGCGCTGGGGCCGCAGGCAGGCGCAACCGGTTGCCGATGCCAGCGTGGTCCGTCCCACCCGCGCGACGCTGCCGCGCGTGATACCGGCGTTCACTGCCACCACGGCGTGGCAGCAGTTCCTGCGCCAGGTGCGCTTCGATACACGCGGCGTCCTGCGCAGCGTGCCGTTCATCGTGCTGCTGGTACTGGGCCTGGCCAACTTCCTGCCCAGCGCGCTGTTCCGGCAGACCCTGTACGGCACCTCGATCTGGCCGGTCACCTCGCAGATGATCATGGGCCTGCAGGGGGCCTTCAGCTGGCTGCTGGTGATCATCGTGCTGTTCTTCGCCGGTGAGCTGGTCTGGAAGGAACGCAGTGCACGCATCAATGAAGTGACCGATGCCATGCCGGTGCCGAACTGGGTGCCGCTGCTGGCCAAGTTCACCGCACTGCTGGCGGTGATCATCTGCTTCCAGGCCGCCGGCGCGCTGGCCGCGATGGGCGTTCAGCTGGCCAAGGGCTACACGCATCTGGAGCCGCTGCTGTACCTGCGCAGCCTGGCCCTGGATTCGGTGGTCTACATCCTGATGGGCGGCCTGGCGCTGGTGCTGCAGGTGCTCACCAACAACAAGTTCGTCGGCTACGCACTGCTGATCGTGGTGATGATCGGCCAGGGTGTGCTCGGCCTGCTCGACTACACGCAGAACCTGTACAACTTCGGCAGCTGGCCCAACGCGCCCTATTCGGACATGAACGGCTACGGCCACTTCCTGACCGGGCAGCTGGCGTTCCAGGGCTACTGGGCCCTGTTCCTGCTGACGTTGATGTGCCTGGCGTCAGCCTTCTGGGTACGAGGTGTCAGCCAAGGCCTGCGCCAGCGACTGGCCCTGGCCGGCCGCCGCCTGCGCGGCCCGACCGGGGTCTTCGCCGGAGTCGCCGCATTGGCCTTCGTCGGCGTGGGTGGCTGGCTGTACTGGAGCACCAACATCCGCAACGAGTTCGTCTCGCCCGACCAGCAGCTGGATCTGCAGGCCCGCTACGAGCGTGAACTGTCGAAGTACCGCAACCTGCCGCAGCCTCGCATCGTGGCGGTGGACAACCGCGTGGACCTGTTCCCCGAATCGCAGTCGATGGTGATCGATGCGAACTGGACGGTGCGCAACACGCATGCCGTGCCGATCCAGGACGTGCATGTCTCGATGGGCGACGACAAGCAGCTGGTCGCAGTTGACCTGGGTGGGCAGACCTTGTCGATGCACGACGCCGACCTTGGCTACCGCATCTACCGCCTGGCCGCGCCACTGCAACCGGGTGAAAGCCGCAACGTCCACTTCCGGGTGGTGCAGAAACCCAACGGCATCACCGCCGGCCAGGCGCCGAGCAACATCGTGGACAACGGCACGTTCTTCAACAGCCGCGTACTGCCGTCGTTCGGCTACAACGAAGGCGCCGAGATCAGCGACCGCAACGAGCGGCGCAAGCGCGGCCTGGGTGAGCCGCGGCGCATGCCCAAGCTGGAAGACGAAGCCGCGCGCGCCAACACCTACATTTCCAACGACGCCGACTGGCTCGATTTCCGCACCACGGTCTGCACCGCACCGGACCAGGTGGCGCTGGCGCCGGGCTACCTGCAGAAGGAGACCGCGGTGAATGGCCGCCGCTGCTTCAGCTACGCCATGGATCGGCCGATGCTGAACTTCTACGCCTATCTGTCGGCACGCTGGGAGGTGCGCAGGGCGAAGTACAAGGACATCCCGATCGAGGTCTACTTCGACCCGGCGCACGGCTACAACGTGGACCGGATGATCGAAGCGGTGCAGAAGTCGCTGGCCTACTACGAAGCGAACTTCACGCCCTACCAGCACCGCCAGGTACGCATCATCGAGTTCCCGGGCTATGCGCGCTTCGCGCAGTCGTTCGCCAATACCATCCCCTACTCCGAGGCCATCGGCTTCATCGCCGACCTGCGCGATCCGGACAAGGTGGACTACGTGTTCTACGTGACCGCGCACGAGATCGCGCACCAGTGGTGGGCGCACCAGGTGATCGGCGCCAACGTGCAGGGCGCGACGGTGCTGTCCGAATCGTTGTCGCAGTACTCTGCGCTGATGGTGATGGAGCAGGAGTACGGCCGCCAGCACATGCGCCAGTTCCTCAAGCGCGAGCTGGATGGCTACCTGTCCGGACGCGGTGGCGAGGCCATCGAGGAGCAGCCGCTGGAGCGCGTGGAAAACCAGCAGTACATCCACTACCAGAAGGGTTCGCTGGTGTTCTACCGGCTGCGCGAGGAAATCGGCGAGCAGGCGCTGAACCGTGCTCTGAAGCGCTTCCTGCAGGACAAGGGTTACCAGCAGCCGCCGTACACCACCTCACGCGAGCTGCTGGGCTACATCCGTGCCGAGACCCCGGCTGACCGCCAGCAGCTGGTCACCGACCTGTTCGAGAAGATCAGTTTCTACGACAACCGGGTGATGGCCGCCAGCGCCCGCAAGCGTGCTGACGGTCGCTACGACGTAACCCTGGACCTGCACGCCGCCAAGCAGTACGCCGATGGCAAGGGCAAGGAGAGCGACGGCACGATGGATGACTGGGTCGAGATCGGCGTGTTCGCCAACGGGCCGTCGGGCAAGGAACGCGACCAGAAGGTGCTGTATCTGCAGCGCCACCACATCACCAGTGCCGAGCCGAAGATCACGGTGACGGTGGATGAAAAGCCGGATGAAGCGGGCTTCGACCCGTACAACAAGCTGATCGACCGCGTCAGCAACGACAACCGGAAGAAGGTCTCGATGTGATGCAGGCGGTGGTGCCGGTCAGATGGCTGGCATCACTACTGCGGACTGGAATGACTTGCTAAGTCCAAATACGTCATTTGGCGACCTGATTGGCTAGGGATACTCAAGCATCATCAGGATTTCTGTAAAACCGAGCGATACTCTCCCCAAAATTTTCTTGGGAAGCCTCGATGACGTCCAGCCATATCTACTTCAACGCACAGGGGATTTCCGCATCACTGAACTGGGCGGCCGAGGTATTGGCCGACTGTGGTTTTGAGCTCGAGTTGGAGCTGGGCGAGGACAGTGTCCTCATTACGGGCGATGAAGACGTTCGTCTGGAGCTCCACCTCAGCGACGCCCCTCATGTCCTCCAGGAAGCCATCGAGCTAGCGCATGGCACCGAATTTGCACATGCCATGAGCCAGTGCACGGCCAGATTCGAGATCTCAATCACTGACCTAGAGGCGGTGCTGGATGAGATCAACACACTGATCGAGGTCCAGCAGACATTGCTCAACGCCGTGAATGGTGTCCTGTGGAACGAGTGGAACGAAGCACTCAGCCGGTGATTTCCGGCTGAGCCCCGCGCTTCGGCCCCAACAACGCCAACAGCACATAGACCACGATCGAGGCGACGGTACCGAGCGCGGCCGGCAGTCCGTAGGCCCACGACGAACGGCCCTGCTGGCGTGCCCACTGCGCCAGATGCCAGGCCGCGCCCAGATTGATCAGCCAGGCAATGACGAAGACCGGCCACAGCACCATGCCCACCGCGCGTAGCAGGGGCATGGAGACCAGTGCGGCAACGATGGCCGCGATCAGAAAGATCAGTGCGGAGCGGGAGTGCCGGGCCGTTGCGGCGCTCATGCGGCCAACCTGCGCACCATCACCAGCACGCGATAGCTTCGGTTGTCGGCTTCCTGCAGCGGTTTCCAGCCCAACCGCGCATACAGGCCGCCATCCAGGGATTCGGTCTGCAGGTACAGTTCGGAAACCCCCATCCGCACCGCCTGCGCCGCGGCCTGCTCGACCAGCGCGCCAGCCAGCCCACGCCCGCGATGACTATCGGCCACGAACACGCTGCCCAGCCAATGCTCGTACTGCGGGAAGGCCTGCATTTCCCGGCGCTTGAGCTGCACGGCACCGACCACCTGGTCTCCATCGAAGGCGGCGATCAGGTGCGGGAAACCCTCGGCGTCCCCCGGCTGATTGAGCCGCTGCAGTTCCTGCTCCAGCGACAGGCCAGCGTCGCGGCCCCATTCGGCGTGGTACCACCGGGCCAACTGCTGCCGTTCCAATGCATCGGCGGGTAGCACCCTGAATTCCATGGCAATGCCTCGATGGGGAAGCGTTCTGTAGAGTCGAGCCATGCTCGACTGATCTCGCACTGCGCGAAAGGCAGTCGAGCACGGCTCGACTCTACAAATATAGCGCGGTGGCCACTCAGCGCTGGGCGAAGTCCTTCAGGATCTCGCCGATGCCGCTCGGCGAGATCTCGAAGCCCAGCGTGGTGCCGGGGTTGATCACCACGCCATAGCCACCCGGCACGCGGCGCAGCACGTCCAGCATCAGCCAGCGGATCTGGTGTTCGGCCTGCTGGCTGTAGGTGCCCACCCGCGACGGGTCGGTGAACACGGCCACATGCAGGGTGCCCTGCTTGTCGAACAGCAGCGGGTCGAAGCCGCTGCCGTCGGGAGTGACCAGGCTGCCGGTCAGCAGCACCACTTCGGAGGCGACGAAGGCCTCCATGAAGGCGCGGATCGGCACCGCCCCGTCCATCGCCGCCTTCAGCAGGGTTTCGATCGGGGTCTGCGGGGCGAGGTCGGTCATGGCGGTACGGTGGGGCGTGAGGGGTGCCTATTGTAGAGTCGAGCTTGCTCGACTGCTCGAAAAGCGTGCCAACCAAGGTTGGCACCCACCAGAGCGGTAGGCAGGAGCCAGGAATCCGGGGTTGCCGGCCAGCGGCCGGCACTACCGCCCCAGCCGCTGATCCCGCGCCTTCTGGTCGGCCATCGCCTTGTCCAGCTCGGCCTGCAATGCCGGCTGCTGCACGGCGGCGTCCAGCACGTAGACCTTCACGCCGTGCGCGGGCACGTCGGCCTTCAGGGAGGCATCCACCTGCAACGAACCGCCGTCCAGTGCATCGCGCCAGCGGCCCGCCTGCACGTAACGCGACACGATGAGGGTCCTGGTCCGGTCGCCCTTGTTCAGCAGCACCAGCGCGGTCTGCGCCACGTCGCCATGCTGCAGCACGCGGAAGAACACCGCCTCATCACCCTGCAGGCGCTCGTTCACCTGCAGGCCACGCTGCAGCGCCGGCGTGGCTTCGCGCAATCGCGCGATACGCTGCAGCGGCGCGAAGATCGGACTCTGCGGTGCGGCATCCACACGCGGCTGACCGAAGTAGGCCCGGTTGCCGGCATGCTCGGCGCGGCCGCGCATGAAGCCGGTTTCCGAGCCGTAATAGACCACCGGAATGCCGCGTGCGGTGAACAACCAGTTGTGCGCATCGATGAAGCCGTTGTCGCTGGCCTGCAGGCGCGGCATGTCGTGGTTGTCGTAGAAGCTCATCAGCTCGTACGGATTGGCGTACGGGCCGCCGGTCAGGTGCAGCGGCTCGGCCAGGGTTTCAAAGCCTTTGCCGGCGGTGCCGAAGGTCTGTTCCAGCGCGCCGCGCAACGGGAAATCCAGCACGCTTACGTTGGCATTGGACGGCCAGGTGTGTTCGGCGATGCTCGCGGCGTTGTAGTCGAACGCTTCGCCGAACATGAACATGCCCGGGTGTTCAGCACGGATGCGTTTGACGAAGGCATGCCACCACGGATGTGGCAGCCAGCCGATGGTATCGATGCGCAGCGCATCCACGCCTTGTGCGGTCCACTGCAGGTAGGCGCCCACCAGATAATCCATCACCGCTGGATTGTCCTGGTTGAAGTCGGACAGCTCGGCAAGGTTGCCGTCGAAGATCGAGCCGTCCTTGCTGTCGACCGGACCGATGTTGTTGTAGAACGCGTGCAGCGGGTTGTGCTTCGGATCCAGCTTCTGCGGTGGCAGGTTCTGGTGGTCGGCAATCAGTTTGCCGTCCTTGTCGAAGATCTGGCCGAACTGCGGCTGCCGCGTCGGCATGGTCCAGGCCGGCGAGCCGTGGTTGCCGACGATGTCCAGCACCACCTTCAGGCCTGCGCCGTGCAGGCCCTTGGTCAACCCCGCGAAGTCCAGGTCCTTGCTGGGCAGGTGCTCATCGAGCTTGTAGAAGTTGATGCCCCAGTAGCCGTGGTAGCCGGTCTTGCCGCGATCGGTCAGCGTACTGGTGCAGCTGATCGGCTTGCTGCCGGTGAACGCCTCGTCCGGGTTGTCGATGATCGGCGTGATCCATACCGCGCCGAAGCCGAGGTTGCGGATGTACTGCGCATTGTCGAGCACGCCGCGGAAGTCGCCACCGAGGTAGCCGATATTACCGTCCACCTTGTCCGGGCACGGCACCGGGATATCGAAGGTGCGGTGCTTGCCGCCCTGGTCGCGGTGGTCGTTGGACGGGTCACCGTTGACGAAGCGGTCGGTGACCACGAAGTACACCGCATCGCTGGCGAACGGCTCAGTGGTGCCGACGTAGTCCGGGCGCGGCGCGGCCGCCGCATGGCCGGCCAGCAGCACCAGGGAAACAGCAACAGACAGCGCACCACGCATCACACCACCTCCGGACGGGACGGAACCCGCAGCACGCACAGGCCGGCGACGAACAGGCTGCAGCCGCCCAGCACCAGCACATGCATCGGCTGGCCACCCAGCCAGGCGCGCAGGGCGAAGCCGAGCGCACTGGCCGCGACCAGCTGCGGGATCACGATGAAGAAATTGAAGATGCCCATGTACACGCCCATCTTCGATGCCGGCACACTGTCGGACAGCAGTGCGTATGGCAGCGAAAGAATGGATGCCCAGGCGAAGCCGACGCCGACCATCGACAGCAGCAGCCAGTGTGGGTCGCGGATGAACATCAGCGAGACCAGGCCGGCGCCGCCCAGCCAGAGGTTGACCAGGTGGCTCCAGCGCAGGCCGATCGCACGCACCATCGGCGGGATCAGTACTGCGGCCAGCGCGGCGAAGCCGTTGTAGGCACCGAACAGCACGCCCACCCAGTTGGCGCCCTCGTTATAGGCCGCCGACTGCGGATCGGTCGAGCCGAAGTGGGTACCCGCCACCGCGGCGGTGGTGTAGATCCACATCGCAAACAGCGCGAACCATGAGAAGAACTGCACCCACGCCAAACGACGCATGGTCACCGGCATCGCGCGCAGGTCACCGACGATGGCGGCCAGCATATGCGTGGCCGGCAACGCACGCGCGGCCGCCAGCAGCAGGCCATAGCCGGCACACAGGCCGGCCAGCACGTACAGCATCCTGTCGCCCTGCCGCCAGGCGATCAGCAGCGCCAGCAGCACGCCCAGCCCCAGCCACAGCGCCACCTGTGCCCACGGTGCCGGGCCACTGATCGCAGCCCCTGCGTGGTGCGCCGGCGGCTCGGCGTCATCGAAACCGGCCAGCTCTGCCGGCGAGTACTCGCGGGTGCTGACCACCGTCCAGGTGATCGCCGCCAGCAGCACCACCGCGCCAAAGTAGAACGCATAGCGCACGGTATCGGGCACTTCGCCGGCAGCTGCGGTATTGGCAACACCGAAGTGGGCCAGGATGAACGGCAGGAAGCTGGCGACGATGGCGCCCACACCGATGAAGAAGCTCTGCATGGCATAGCCGGCCGGACGCTGGCGTGGTGCCAGCTGATCACCGACGAAGGCGCGGAACGGTTCCATCGACACGTTGATCGAGGCGTCCAGCACCCACAAGGTTCCGGCGGCGATCCACAGCGTCGGCGAATTCGGCATCACCAGCAGCGCCAGCGTGGTCAGTACCGCACCGATCATGAAGAACGGGCGGCGACGGCCCCAGCGCGTCCAGGTGCGATCGGACAGGTAACCGATCACCGGCTGCACCAGCAGGCCAGTCAGTGGCGCCGCGATCCACAGCCCGGGCACCGCGTCCATGTCCGCGCCCAGTGTCTCGAAGATGCGGCTGGCGTTGGCGTTCTGCAGGGCGAAGCCGAACTGGATGCCGAGGAAACCGAAACACATGTTCCAGATCTGCCAGAACGACAGCTGCGGTTTGGCGGGACGACTCATCGTGCGCCCTCTTCCATCGCCACCGGCGCCACCTTCAGCGCCTGCACCTGGGCCTGGTTGAGCACACCATCGCGTCCACCCTTGCCGCCGGTGTAGTGCGCGAAGTGCTGCAGCGCGCTCATGTTGAAGCCCTCTTCAAGCGCGACCGTGCATTGCCCCTTGGGCACCGTGAATGTCGCCGAGGTCGAGTCCTGCATCGCCACGCTGTGCGGCAGGGTGACCGTATGCTGCTGCAACGGCTGGCCCGGGCACTGCAGCACCAGCTGCTTGACCGCAGCGGTGACGCCAGTGTTGATCGGCCCGTTCGCGTTGCGGTACTGCAGGCGCAGGCGCATCTGCCCGGCCTTGACCGAGGTGAACTGCCAGCGTTCCTCGCCCTTCAGCACCTGCTGCGGACCGACGCAGCGCGTCGGGCTGTGCAGTGATTCCAATGCACCCTCGCGCCGGGTCAGACTGAAGCAGTGCTGCAGGCCATCGTCGCTGATGTGCGCCTGGCCATTGCTGGCGGCGACGGCCCTGCCGTCCTTCCACAGAACCTGCCCAGTCGTGACCGGCACGCTCCAGCCAGCGCCATCGCGTGTGGCCTGCGGTGCGGTCGGCGTGGCCGGCGCACGCGCATTGGCTTCGGCGGTTGTGCCGCCGAAGCCGGTCGCGGACGGGGCAGCCATCAGCTGCACCGTGGTCGTGTTGCCCTGGGTCAGCGTCCTGCCCGCCACCAGCAAGCCATCACCCAGCTGCTGCGGGCGCTCCAGCACATAGCGCCTGCCGTTGGCTTCCAGCGTGATGCGGGGGCGCGTGCCGAACAGTTCTGGCACCAGCACGGCCGGCAACTTGGGCTGCACGCGGCCATCGTCCTGCACACCGAACACGCCCTCGACCACCATCGACAGATAGCCGGCCACCGACCACAGCTGGCGTTCGGAGTTGACCACCGGGCCGCTCAACGCGCCCTCGTCAACATGCACGGCCTGGCTGACCAGCTCGTAGTTCTCCATGTTGGAACCGGCCAGCGCAGCGCCCTGCATCAGCGAACGGATCTCAGCGGCGATGCGCGGTGCATCATCCAGCTGCCGCGCCGCACGCAGCGAGTAGGCACTGACGAACGGCCAGATCGCGCGGTTGTGGTAGATCGGCTGCTGCGACTCCTGCGGCCACACCACCGGGCTGCCGGTCGGCCCCATCGGGTAGGCGGCCAGTGCTCGGCGCGCGCGCTCCGGCGGCAGCACCTCGGCGAGGATGCCCAGCGACAGGCCGAGCAGATCAACCTTGGCGTACGGCACCGGGTGCGCGGCTTCGCCGATGTAGCTCATGTACTGGCCGATATCCTCGCGCCAGAAGCGTGCATCGATCTGCTGCGCCAACGCATCGGCCCACGCCTTGTAGTCGGCCGCGCGGGCGTCGCCGTGCTGGCTGGCCAGCCGTTCGGCCAGGCGCAGCGCCTGGTAGTGCAGCACATTGGTGGACAGTGCGTAGGAGTCACCGATGAAGCGCACGTCCTCACGGGTCCAGTCCGGATAGGTCTGCTCGCGCCAGTCCAGGAACGAGGTCTCGCCACGGTACAGGCCCATCTGCGTGTCGAACACCATCGCGCGATCCTGCGCCAGCGTGCCCTGCAGCGCCTGCCAGACCTGGTCGGCAAACGCGCGATCTTCCAGCAGGTGACGTGCCGCCAGGAACCACACCACGCGGTCGCTGCTGATCGGCCAGCTGCCGCCGGAACCGGTGTCCTGCGCGACGAACAGGCCGGGTGTATGGCCATCGCGCGCTGCCGACAGCTTGAACTGCAGCGACTGCCGGGTGCGCTGCGGATCCAGCCGCGCCAGCGCCAGGTCGGCGGCGAAGCTGACATCGCGGGTCCACACGTAAGGCCAGCGCGCGCCGGTCTGGAAGCACTCGCATGGCACCGGCCGGCCTTCGTCGAACGCGGGATCGCGGATCGCATCCACGCGGTCCTGGTCCATCTCCTGCTGGGCCAGCGCGAACAGTGCATCGAACATCACGCTGCCGGTCTGGCTGCGCATCGGCATGGGCGCGATACGCACCTCAGCCTTCGGCGCATGCAGCACGTAGCTGCCCTTGGCAGCGGCTTCGGCGCGCGCATGGCGGCCGTCGAATTGCAGGTCGGCCGCCTGCGCGGTCGATCCCAGCGCTGCCCCAAGGGCAGCGGTCAGGCAAATGATCTTCAGCATCGAAGCGGCGGACCGGCTTGCGCCCGTCGGCCTCCCTCCCTCTCTGCACGCGTTGTAGGTCCGCACCGTCGTTGCCGGCGGGCGGGCGCGGCCCCTCCCTCAAGGTGCCTTGGCCCCATGGTAGACGCGGGGCTGTCGGCTGCGTCCAGCTGCATACGTATTCATGGCGTTGCGCGGTAGCGGGCCTGCCGCGCTGGCTTATGGTCCGGGTCTGCCAACGGCGCCTTGGGAGGGGAAATGCCGATGTCACCCACTGCTGTACGCGCGGTGTTCGCGCACCTGCTCGGTCTGGCTCTGCTGGGCCTGGCCACGCTGGCGCAGGCCGCGCCGCAGGTGGCCAGCGTCGAATCACCGGGAAAGGTGCTCAAGGTCAGCCTGGTGCTGGACGGTGGCACCGCGCGCTATCGCGTCGAGCGTTTCGGCGAGACCGTGGTGGAAGATTCGAAGCTGGGCTTTGCCTTGCGCGATGGGCGCCTGGACCGGGATTTCGCCCTGCTCGGCCAACAGCAACGCAGCGTCGATGACCGCTGGGAACAGCCCTGGGGCGAGCGCCGGATTACCCGCAACCACTTCAACGAGCTGATCGTGCAGCTGACCGAGACCACCGGCAGCAAGCGCCGGCTAAATGTGGTGTTCCGCGTGTACGACGATGGCCTCGGCTTCCGCTACGTATTCCCCGAGCAGCCGAACCTGCGCGAAGCCATCATCGATGACGAGCTGACCGAGTTCGCCATCGCGCAGGATTCCACCGCGTGGTGGATCCCTGCCGGGGAACCGATCCACTACGAGTACCTGTACCAGCGCACGCCGCTGCGCGAGGTTCCGCTGGTGCATACGCCGATGACCCTGCGCAGCCGCGATGGCCTACACGTGGCGATCCACGAGGCGGCGCTGGTGGACTATGCCGGCATGTGGCTGCGCCGCACCGAGGGCCAGCGCCTGCGCGCGCAGCTCTCGCCCTCGGCCGAAGGCTGGAAGGTGCGCCGCGCCCTGCCCTTCGCCACGCCGTGGCGCACGCTGCAGATTGCCGACCGTGCCGGTGGCCTGGTCGAATCGGACCTGATCCTCAACCTCAACGAACCCAATGCGCTGGGTGATGTGAGCTGGGTGAAGCCGGCCAAGTACCTGGGGGTGTGGTGGTCGATGCACCTGGACAACGAGAGCTGGGCGACCGGGCCGAAGCATGCGGCCACCACCGCGAAGACGAAGAAGGTGATCGACTTCGCCGCCGCGCACGGCTTCCGTGGCGTGCTGGTGGAAGGCTGGAATCCGGGCTGGGACGGCATGTGGGTGGGCAATGGCTACGACTTCGATTTCACCCGTGCCACGCCCGATTTCGACATTGAAGCGCTGTCGGCGTATGGCCAGAACAAGGGCGTGCACCTGATCGGCCACCATGAAACCGGCTGCGCCATCGAGCACTACGAGGACCAGCTGGACGCTGCGCTGGACCTGTACGCGCGGCTGGGCGTGGACCAGTTCAAGACCGGTTACGTCTGCGACGACGGTCAGGTCGACCGCCGTAATCCCTCGGGCGGCCCGCTGTGGCGTGAGTGGCATGACGGGCAGTTCATGGCGCGCCACCACCTGAAGGTGGTGCAGGAAGCGGCGCGGCGGCACCTGTCGGTGAACCCGCATGAGCCGATCAAGGACACCGGCCTGCGCCGCACCTATCCCAACTGGATCTCGCGCGAAGGCGCGCGCGGCATGGAGTACAACGCCTGGGGCCAGCCGCCGAACCCGCCGGAACATGAGGTCAATCTGGTGTTCACCCGCATGCTGGCCGGGCCGATGGATTACACCCCCGGCATCCTCAGCCTGAAGGGCCGCCACGGCCAGGCCATTCCCAGCACGCTGGCACGCCAGCTGGCGCTGTACGTGGTGCTGTACAGCCCGATCCAGATGGCCGCCGACCTGCCCGAGCACTACCTGCAGCATCGCGAGGCATTCCGCTTCATCGAAGACGTGGCGGTGGACTGGGAGCAGAGCAGCGTGCTCGATGGCGAAGTGGGCGACTACGCGACGATCGTGCGACGCGACCGCAACAGCCGCGACTGGTTCCTCGGCAGCATCACCGACGAGCACGGCCGCGTGCTGCCGGTGTCGCTGGGCTTCCTGGAGCCGGGCGTGCGCTATCGCGCCGAGATCTACCGCGATGGCGAGGGCGCGGATTTCCGCAGCAATCCCTTCGCATTCGCGCGCGAAACCCGAGAGGTGACCAGCGCCGATGTGCTGACGCTGGTGCTGGCACCGGGGGGTGGGCAGGCCATTCGTTTCACGCCGCTTTGAATGCCGCGGTAGTGCCGGCCGCTGGACGGCAACCCGGTGAACGCGATTGCCGGCCAGCGGCCGGCACTACCGCAAACAGAACCTGAAAGCGATTACATCCCTGCAAACGCCATTGAATACGTATGCAGGGTGATTCCCGCGAAGAACGCGCTGCCTACCATAGCGGCGACGACAGCGGCCACCGCGTCGCACGTCCACGGTCACTCCGGGACGTTCACGAATCGATCTGCAACATTGCCTGGGAGGGGAAAATGTTGAACCACAAGCGCAGCGCGCTGAGCATCGCGCTGGCCGTTGTCCTGGCGCCGACGCTGGCGTCGGCACAGTCCACGCAGAGCACCACCACGCCGGCCGCCACCGCCGCCACCAACCTGGATACGGTGCAGGTCACCGGCATCCGCCGCGGCATCGAGAACGCAATCGCGATCAAGCAGGACGCCACCTCGGTGGTCGAAGCGATCTCCGCCGAAGACATCGGCAAACTGCCCGACGTCAGCATCGCCGAATCCATCTCGCGCCTGCCCGGCCTGGCTGCCCAGCGCGTGGCCGGCCGTGCGCAGGTGATCAGTGTGCGTGGCCTGTCGCCCGACTTCGCCACCACCCTGCTCAATGGCCGTGAAGTGGTCAGCACCGGCGACAACCGCGGCGTCGAATTCGACCAGTACCCGTCCGAGCTGGTCAACGGCGTGACCGTGTACAAGACCCCGGACGCGGCGCTGGTCGGGCAGGGCCTGTCGGGCACCATCGACATGCAGACCGCGCGCCCGCTCAGCTTCGGCGAGCGCGTGATCGCAGTCAGCGGCCGCTACCAGAAGAGCTCCCTGGGCCGCGCCGCCAACATCGATCCGTATGGCAACCGTTTCAGCGCCAGCTACATCGACCAGTTCTTCGACAACACCCTGGGCATCGCCATTGGCTACGCGCACAGCGACATGCCGATCCAGGAGAACCAGGTCGGCCTGTACGAGCCGTGGACCACCGAACACACCGACAAGGGCGAGCGTCGCGGAATCGCACCTGGCACCTACTTCACCGATGGCATCAAGGCACTGCGCCGTACCGGCAACAACAAGCGCGACGGTGTGATGGCAACGATCCAGTTCCGCCCCAGCAACAGCTGGACCAGCACCTTCGATGCGTTCCACACCGAAGCCGAGCAGATCGACACCGCCAACCAGTTCGAGCTGAGCCTCAGCGGCAACGGCGAGGACAGCAACAACCCCAACGCGATCCTGCCGGTGTTCAGCAATGTCGGCCGCAATGCCGATGGCAGCTTCACCGGCGGCACGATCAACAATGCATACCCGCTGGTGCGCGGCATGTACAACAAGCGCAAGGACAAGATCGATGCGTTCGGCTGGAACAACGAGTTCAACGTCGGTGGCGTGAAGCTGGTCGCCGACCTGAACTACTCCAAGGCGACCCGCCGCGAGATCAACCTGGAAAACAACCTGCAGCTGGTGCCGCGCCCGCAGTTCGACACGATCGGCCTGGTGGTGAACAACAACAGCTTCTCGCAGATCACACCGGGGCGCGACTATTCCAATCCGGACAGCCTGTTCCTGACCAACACGATCTATGGTTCCGGCTACGGCAAGGTGCCAGAGGTCGAAGACCGCTTGAAGGGCGCCAAGCTGGCGGCGACGCTGCCGGTTCCCGAGGCCATGTCCAGCTGGTTCTCGGATGTGGACGTGGGCGTGAACTATGCCGACCGCCGCAAGCAGAAGGCCCAGGCCGAAGGCAACATCCTGCTCGGCGCCCAAGGCGAATCCACCATCGCACCGGACCTGCAGTACCGCCCGGTCAACCTCGGTTTCGCCGGCATTGGCTACATCCCGTCGTGGAATGTGCCGGCAGCCGTCGGTCGTTACATGACCTTCAACCCGGTCGACAACCTGGACTACCTGATTCCGAAATCCTGGACGGTCGAGGAGAAGATCACCACGGCGTGGGCACGCCTGAACATCAACACCGACATCGGCGTGGTCGGCGTGCGCGGCAACATCGGCGTGCAGATGCAGCATACCGACCAGAGCTCGGATTCGCGCTACTGGGACAGCTCGCAGCCGGCGGGCAGCAACATCCAGCCCTTCTCTGCCGGCAGGACCTACAAGGATTGGCTGCCGAGCTTGAACCTGGTGTTCATGTTCCCGCACCAGCAGACGCTGCGCTTTGCCGCCGCCAAGCAGGTCGCGCGCCCGCGCGTGGACCAGATGCGTGCCGGCCTGGAATTCGGCGTGGATACCAACAACGGCCGCCCCGGTGGCAGCGGAGGCAATCCGCTGCTGGATCCGTGGCGCGCCACCGCGCTGGATCTGTCCTATGAGAAGTACTTCGGCGAGAAGGCCTACGTGGCTGCGGCGATCTTCTACAAGGACCTGAAGAGCTACGTCTACACGCAGTCGGTGGACAACTACGACTTCAGCGGCCTGCTCGGCAACTACGTGCCACCGCCGGGCATGACCGCACCGGTGCTGACCACCGGCACCTTCTCCACGCCGCAGAACGGCAAGGGCGGCACGTTGAAGGGGCTGGAGCTGACCGGGTCGTTCCCGCTGGAGATGCTGACCGACAGCCTGCGCGGCTTCGGCGTGCAGGCCAGCGCGACCTTCAACAAGAGCGACATCACCATCCTGGATCCGGAGAGCGCCTCCAGTGTGGGCACCGACCCGATCAGCCTGCCGGGACTGTCCAAACGCGTGTACAACTTCACCGCCTACTACGAGCGCAGCGGCTTTGAAGCACGTGTGAGCCAGCGCCGCCGTTCGGACTTCATCGGTGAGATCGGCAACTTCAACGGCAATCGCACGCTGCGCTACGTGGTGGGCGAGAACGTGACCGATGCACAGGTCAGCTACACCTTCAGCGACAGCAGCAGCCTGCGCGGGCTGACCCTGCTGCTGCAGGGCAGCAACCTGACCAACGAGCCGTACCGCACCTACGCCGGCAGCAAGGACCGCCCGCTGGAGTACATCGAGTGGGGCCGCACCTACATGCTGGGCGTGAACTACAAGTTCTGACCACGACCGGGCAGTGCCGGCCGCTGGCCGGCAGGGACTCATCGGCAACCCGCTGCGCAGGCAGCGGGTTTTCTCTTGCGCGGATGCCGGCCATTGGTCGGCAAGGCCCATCCACGCATGGCGTGGATCTACTGGTTGGGGTGTCTCTGGGTAGATCCACGCCATGCGTGGATGCCTTTCGCCGGAAGCCCACTGACTCGTCCTGCCATAGGTTGACACCGATGGGTGGATGGTCCGGCCGCCGTCAGGCGGCCAAAGACGCCCGATGCATCGCATCGGGCGTCTGCATTTTAAGGGACAGGTGGGGGCGCTCAGCGTTGTAGATGTCTACGGCCTCAGCCACCATCTGGCGGGCTTGCCCCAGGTCCCGTGGGCGATGAAGCAGGAACTCGCACTTGAGGATCCCGTTGACTCGCTCTGCCAGAGCGTTCTGATAGCAGTCGTAGCCGTCGGTCATCGAGCAGGTCAGGCCGTGCCGCGCATGGATCTTCTGGTAGTAATCCGAGCAGTACTGGATTCCACGATCAGAGTGATGGATCAGCTTCTGCGGTGTCTTTCTCCCTTTCAGCGCCATCTCCAGCGCCTGAGCTACCTGCTCTGTCTGTAGCGTTTCATGCACGCTCCAGCCCACGATCTTGCGCGACCAGGCATCGGTGACCAGGCTCAGATACACGAACTTCCCCTGCGTCGGCAGATAGGTGATGTCCGCCACCCACACCTGCTCGCTACCGGTTGGTATTACGCATCCTTGGCCAGGTTTGAGCAGATTCGGATGCCTGCGAAAGCGATGATGGCTGTCGGTAGTCTTGTGATAAGCCCGACGTTTCGGTACCAGCAGGCGCGCTTCCCGAAGTACGTCAAACAACCGGTCACGCCCCATGGTGATTCCCGCCGCCTGCAGCTTCGGTCCGATCAAATGGTGCAACTTGCGCGTCCCGATCCGTGGCTGCCGCACGCGGCAATCGCTCACCAGCGCCAGTGCTTTGGTCTCGCTGGCGCGTCGTCGTTGATGCCGGCACCCCGCTTGATAGAACGCCTGTCGACTGATGCCGAAATGGCGGCAAGCCCTTGCCACGCTTACGCCTTTGAGGCGCCCTTGCGTGAGGACTTGCCTGAAGGCTTTTTTACGATGCGCACCCCGTAATCCTCTTTGAGGACATCCACGATGGCTTCGAAAAGCTGTGCTTTCTCGTTGGCCTCCCGCAACTGGACCTGCAGGGCCTTGATCTGTTGTTCCGGCGTCAGCGGCGTGGCCGGTCCACTTTTGGGAGAAGTCGTCATGGGGGCAGATGATGCACCACCTGACCAATCCTGCCGACCATGGCGGCGAAGCCACTTCAGAACCGTGCTGCTACCTTGGATACCGTATCGCTCCTGAGCCTTCTTATAGGTCAGTTCTCCACGCTCGACCTGATCGACCACGGACAACTTGAAGGCCAGCGAGTAATCCCGCTGACTGCGCCTGATTGTTGATTTCATTGAACATTCCTTTTCCAGAGGGAAAAGGTGTCAACCCAATTCAGGACGGGTCACACCCACAAAAAAGGGACGGGGCGCTTCGGCCCCGTCCCCGCAAGTACCGCCACCGGAGAAAACGGTCAGCTGCGTCGGGCGCAATACACCGCGCGCGGCGGCAGCTGGAGTTCATTGCCCTGCACCGTGCCCGCATCCGGGCCCGGCACCGCCACCTGCTGCCAGTTGCCCGGCGGCAGCGGATGGCTCACCGCCTCGGCCGACAGGTTGAAGGCCAGCAGGAGGGTTTCATCTGCAAGCATACGCTCGAACAGCAGCACTGGCTCGGCGCTTTCGATGAATCGGATGCTGCCATGCAGGAGCACCGGCTGGGTATGCCGCCAGGCCAGGTACGCCCGGAACGCGGCCAGCACCGAGTGCGGGTCGCGCTCCTGCACGGCCACCGCCGCGGCGCGGTGCTCGGCCGGGATCGGCAGCCACGGCTGGCCCGTGGTGAAACCGGCCAGCGGCGCTTCGGTCCACGGCAGCGGCGTCCGGCAGCCGTCGCGGCCCTTGAAGTTCGGCCAGAAGGTGATGCCATACGGATCCTGCAGGGCCTCGAACGGCACCTCGGCCTCGGCCAGGCCCAGTTCCTCGCCCTGGTACAGGCAGACCGAGCCGCGCAGCGAGCACAGCATCGCCACCAGCATCCTCGCCAGGCGCGGGTCAGCCGGGTGGCCGCCCCAGCGGCTGACGGCCCGCTCCACGTCGTGATTCGAAACCGCCCAGCACGGCCAGCCTTCGGTCATCACGGCTTCCAGCCGCGAGACCGTGTCGCGGATATAGGCCGCGCTGTAGTCGTCCACCAGCAGCTCGAAGCTGTAGCCCATGTGCAGGCGACCATCGCGGGTGTACTCGGCGGTGGTGGCCAGCGAGTCCTCCGAGGAGATCTCACCCAGGCTGACCGCCCCCGGATACTCGTCCAGCAGCGCGCGCAGGCGCTCCAGGAACGGCAGGTTCTCCGGCTGGGTGTTGTTGTAGTAGTGGTACTGGTAAGCGTACGGGTTGTCCGGGCTGAAGCCGCGCCCCACCCGCTTGTCGGCGGGCTTGGCCGGGTTGTCGCGGAGCTGTGCGTCATGGAAGCAGAAGTTGATCGCATCCAGGCGGAAGCCATCCACGCCGCGGTCCAGCCAGAAGCGCACGTTGTCCAGGGTCGCCTGCTGCACGTCCGGGTGATGGAAGTTCAGGTCCGGCTGGTCGACCAGGAAGTTGTGCAGGTAGTACTGCTCGCGGCGCGGCTCCCACTGCCAGGCGCAGCCGCCGAACAGTGACAGCCAGTTGTTGGGCGGGGTGCCGTCCTCGCGCGGGTCCGCCCACACGTACCAGTCGGCCTTGGGGTTGGTCCGGTCCTGGCGGCTCTCGCGGAACCAGGCGTGCTCGATCGAGGTATGGCTCAGCACCTGGTCGATCATCACCTTCAGGCCCAGACCGTGCGCCTTGGCCAGCAGGCGGTCGAAGTCGTCCAGGCTGCCGAACAGCGGGTCGACGTCGCGGTAGTCGGCGATGTCGTAGCCGAAGTCGGCCATCGGCGATTTGAAGAACGGCGAGATCCAGATCGCGTCCACGCCCAGCGTTGCGATGTGGTCCAGGCGCTGGATGATGCCCGGCAGGTCGCCTACCCCGTCGCCGTTGGCGTCAAGGAAACTGCGCGGGTAGATCTGGTAGATGACGGCTCCGCGCCACCATGGATAGTGCGACATCGACAGCCCCCCTCCGGGCGTGCGGGACCCGCCGGGAGCGGGCCGAAATCCTGATGCCGCAAGCTTAGCGGTGGCCTCACGGGCATGGCGCAACCTGCATACGTATTCACGCAGGCGGCATCCGTGGCCGGGCCGCGGACGCCGGCCTGCCCGGTTTGCGCCCGAATTCACAGGCAACGCCTATAATCAGCGATGAGCCTGAAAGCCTGATCGCATGACCATCACCGAAGACACCCGTCCCGCCCTGGGCCTGCCCCAGATCCAGTCGCTTGCCGCGGCCGACATGGCCGCCGTCGACGCCCTGATCCGGCGCCGCCTGTCCTCGGACGTCGTGCTGATCAACCAGATCGCCGACCACATCATTTCCGCCGGCGGCAAGCGCCTGCGCCCGATGCTGGTGATGCTGGCCGGCCATGCGGTCGGCCAGGCCGGCCCGGACCACCACCAGTTGGCGGCGATCATCGAGTTCATCCACACCTCCACCCTGCTGCACGACGACGTGGTGGACGAATCCAGCCTGCGCCGTGGCCGCAGCACCGCCAACGCCCTGTGGGGCAACGCGCCCAGCGTGCTGGTCGGCGACTTCCTGTACTCGCGCAGCTTCCAGCTGATGGTCGAGCTGGAGCGCATGTCGGTGATGCAGATCCTGGCCGATGCCACCAACCGCATCGCCGAGGGTGAAGTGCTGCAGCTGCTGCACGTGCACAACCCGGATACCGACGAAGCCGCCTACCTGCGCGTGATCGAGCGCAAGACCGCCGTGCTGTTCGCCGCCGGCACCCGCCTGGGCGCACTGGCCAGCGGCGTGGACGAAGCCACCCAGCAGGCCCTGTTCGACTACGGCATGCACCTGGGCTACGCGTTCCAGATCGCCGACGACGTGCTGGACTACTCGGCCAATGCCGAGGAGCTGGGCAAGAACCTGGGTGACGACCTCGCCGAGGGCAAGGCCACGCTGCCGCTGATCCATGCCATGGCCCATTCGGACGCCGCCACCCGCGAACGCCTGCGCACCATCGTGCAGGACGGCGACGCCTCGGCGATGCCGGAAGTGCTGGCCGCGATCCGTGCCACCGGCGGCCTGGAGTACAGCCGCGCGCGTGCCGAGGAATATGCCGAAGCCGCCGAGCGCGCGCTCGATGGCCTGGCCGACAATGATGCCGTGGCTGCCCTGCGCGGCCTGGCCCGCTACGCGGTGCAGCGCTCGCATTGACCGCCTTCGGTAGTGCCGGCCGCTGGCCGGCATTCCCGATGACATCCGCAGCATCATGAGATTGCCGGCCAGCGGCCGGCACTACCGCTGCACGGTTCAACGTTTCTCGAAGCGCTCCTCGAAGAACTCATCCAGCGCCTTCCACGCACGCTTCGCCGCGCGCTCGTTGTACTGGCAGCCCGGCGGGCTGTTGGCATCGCGCTCGGCAAAGCAGTGCACCGCGCCGCTGTAGTTGGTGAATTCCCAATCGACCTTGGCCGCGTTCATTTCTTTCTGGAAGCTGCCGAT
The DNA here is from genome assembly GCF_056481585.1 of Stenotrophomonas sp. 86428_Sma. NCBI lineage: Bacteria > Pseudomonadati > Pseudomonadota > Gammaproteobacteria > Lysobacterales > Lysobacteraceae > Stenotrophomonas > Stenotrophomonas sp. 86428_Sma. Next base: position 1,145,219 of record NZ_CM151156.1, on the reverse strand, counting down.
GTCCTCGGCAGTCACGCTTTTGTCGTCGGCGCCGTTGAGCACCAGCACCGACGGGTGGCTGCCACCAGCCTGTGCCGGCAGCGGCGAACCCAGCCCGCCGTGCAGGCTGACCACCCCTGCCAGCGGCGCACCGGCACGGGCCAGCTCCAGCACCGTGGTGCCACCGAAACAGAAGCCCACCGCACCGATCCGGCTGGCATCGAGCGGCGCCTTGCCGGCCTGCGCCTTGAGCACGTTCACCGCTTCCAGCGCGCGCGCACGCAGCAGCGGCCGGTCGTTGCGGAGCTTGGTCGCCACCGGCCCGGCCTCGGCATCGGTCTTCGGCCGCACGCTCTTGCCGTAGACATCGGCCACCAGCACCACATAGTCATCGCCAGCCAGCTGCTTGGCCTTCTCGACCGCCGATTCGTTCACGCCTTTCCAGTTCGGCACCATCACCAGCCCGGGGCGCTTATCGTTGTCGCCGTCGTCATAGACCAGCACGCCGCTGAAAGTCGTGCCCTGGTGCTTCCACTCCACCGGCTGCGTCTTCATCGCCGCCCACGCCGGCATCGCTGCCAGCCCCAGCATCACCGCCACACCGCATCGCCAACGATTCATGCGCCTGCTCCGCAAGAAAAAGGGGACGGAGGGGATTAAGCCGTATTCGCCCCTCCCGCGTCGCATTCTGCATTGGCGACGTGACGCAGGTGTGGTTGGATACGACTTAATCCCCTCCGTCCCCTTTTTTCGCATGAATCTTGTTGATCGCTTCCTGTCTGGCCTTGTTCCGCGTCTGCCTGCCGAGGATGCCCCGCAGTGGGCTTGGGTCCAGGGCGCCAGCGCCGAAGACCTGCAGCGCCTGCGTGCGCAGTGGCCGCAGGTGCCGGACAGCCTGGTGGAACTGTTGTCCCGCGTGGATGGCACCCATTTCCGCGAGTATCCCGGCGGTGAGGTCTGCGTGCTGATGCTGGGTTCAGATGTGGGCGATTACCCCTACTACCTGCGCTCGGTCGCGCAGATCTTCGAGGACCAGCAACAGTGGGACGACAGCATCCGTTCCATCTACGAAGAGTGGCTGGATGACGAGCCGGAGATCCTGGGTGAGGGCATCGACGCCGATCTGCCGATGAACCGCCGCCTGTGCTTCTCGCACTGCATGAACAACGGCGGCACCTCGATGCTGTACCTGGATTTTGATCCCGCGCCGGGCGGTGCGGTCGGCCAGGTGGTGCGCTACCTGCACGATCCGGACAGCTATGCGGTGATCGCGCCCAGCTTCGATGCGTACCTGCAGCAGTTGATCGACGGCGGCTACGCGTTCATCGATCAGGAGCAGTAGATCCACGCCATGCGTGGATGAATTTCTCCGAGAGGTTGCCGGCCAGCGGCCGGCACTACCTTCAAGCGATACCCAGCCCGGGAATCGCGCTGATGCTCTCCGGGTCAAACCCAGCCAGCTCAGCGAAATGACGGCCACGCGCCACGTAATCCCGGTAGGCACCAAAGCTCGGCGCGCCCGGCGACAGCAATACCACCCCGCCTTCAGAACCCAACGCGGCACGTGCCAGCGCCATTGCCTCGGGCAGATCCGCCGCCGCGTGCAGACCGAAGCGACCGGCATCGGCCAGCGGCTGCAGCATGGCGTGGATGCGCGGGCCGTTGCTGCCCATCGTCACGATCTCCACCGGCGGCACGTCGTGCGCCATGTGCTGCATGAAATCGGTCCAGTCCAGGCCACGGTCATGCCCGCCCACCAGCAGCGCGATGCGCTGCCCGGCGAAGCACTCCAGCGCGGCCAGGCTGGCATGCGGCGTGGTGCTGATCGAATCGTTGACGTAGGTCAGGCCATCGGCCGCGCCGATGCGCTGCAGGCGATTCGGCAGCGGACGGAAATCCTGCACCGCCGGTGCCAGCGCCACGGCGTCCAGCCCCAGCGCTTCCAGCGCCGCCAGTACCGCACACAGGTTGCCGCGGTTGTGGCGACCCGGCAGCGGCGTGTTGCGGGTATCGAACACGGCCTGCTCGCCGCGATGCACGATGTCACCGCGCATATGCCAACCCTGCGGCTGGTTGAACCAGACCACTTCGCTATCGGGCAGCGACAGCGCAGCCAGATGCGGATCGGCGGCATTGAGCACGGCGATGCGCGGTGCGGCTTCAGTCACCAGCCGCAGCTTGTCCTCGATGTAACGCTGCTCGCTGCCGTGCCAGTCCAGGTGCTCCGGGAACAGGTTCAGCACCACCGCTACCTGCGGATGGGCGCCACTGCGCGCCACTTCGCCGGTCTGGTAGCTGGACAGTTCCACCGCCCAGTACGCGGGTGCGGGCTGCGGGTCCAGCACTTCCAGCAGCGGCAGGCCGATGTTGCCGACCAGGCCGGTGCGGTGGCCGGCGGCACGCAGCAGGTGCGCGACCAGCGCGGTGGTGGTGCTCTTGCCCTTGGTACCGGTCACGCACACGGTGTCGTGCACGATGCCATCGGCACCTGCATGTTCGGCAAACCACAGCGCGGTGCCACCGATGAAGGTGGTGCCCTGCCCCGCCGCCGCCAGCGCAACCGGCTGGTAGGGGCTGATGCCGGGCGACTTGATCACCACGTCGAACGCGGCCAGCGCTTCAGCAGAAGGCTCGCCACGCACATCCAGCACGCCCTGTGTTTCCGCACGCGCGGCCTCCACTTCGGCCGCCGGGCAGAACAGGCTCAGGCCAAGCGTGGGCAGGCGCTCGCGCAGCACCGCAAACGCGGCGCGGCCCTCACGGCCCCAGCCCCACAGCGCAACGCGCTTTCCTTCAAGCTTCGAAATCTTCACGCACCAGTTCCCACAGCGCAGCCGGAACGCGGTGCTCGCCCTGCAGCTGCAGCAGCGGTGCCAGTTCCAGTTCGGCGGCATCCAGCTGCGGCTGGATCTCATTGCAGAAGCGCTTCACCAGCACGTCTTCCTTCCACTCCGGGCGCTGCGCCAGGGTCGCCATCGCCGCACGCGATTCGCGGCCTTCGCCCACGCACTCGAACGGCTTGTGGTCCTGGAATTCCAGCAGTGCGTCGAAGCCGCCGGCCTGCTCGGCATCGTCCAGCAGGTTGCGGCCGAAGATGCGCACCAGGCGCGTCTTGGGCATGAACGGGGCCAGCGCCAGGAACACGAAATGGCACTTCGGGCAGACACCGCACCAGCGGTTCACCGGGCGCTCGCCGAGGATGTGGAAGTTGCGGTTGCAGCTGGAGAAGTGCGCGTCGTAGAAATCGGTCTTGGCGAACTGGCGGGCCACCGCCAGCTCGGACATCGGACGCAGCAGCGAGTAGTACTGCAGGTCCGCCGCCACGTGCGCCTGCACATGGCGGCCGAACGCCTGCTCGAACGCCCAGCCCTTGGACCACTGGTGGTTCACTTCGCCGGTGCCCGGAATCTGGCTGCCGTAGCTGGCCGAACGCTCATTGGAGAACACCACCTGGTCCACGCCCTGCAGCAGCGCGGCCAGCACCATGATCGCCGAGTTCACCGCAGTGACCGGGATATGCCCGTTCCACGCACCCTGGCGGTTCAGCTCGAACAGTTCCGGCGCCAGCGCGCGGCCCAGGTTCAGCGTCGGCAGGCCGGTGCGTTCAGCGCAGGCACGGATCAGCTGCGAGCCACCGATCCAGGTCACCGTCTCGTCCACGCCGGCACGGCGCAGCGCTTCGATGCTGACCAGCGAATCCTTGCCGCCACCGATCGCCACCAGCGCGTGCGGCTGCAGGCCCAGCACCGGCGCCTGCACTGCCTCGCCCTGCACCGGCAGGCGGAAGCGCCCGCGCAGGTTCAGGCCGTTGCGGTAGGCGAACTCTCCCAGACCGTTGAGGTAGACCGTCTCCACCAGCGCAGCGGTATCGGCATCGATGGCGTAGCTGTCGATGCTGACCGTCTCCGGCACGCCCGCCTTGTAGTAGCTGACACCGGCGATCAGGTGCAGCAGCTGCAGCGCGCGCTGCACAGCGGCGGTACGCGCTTCGTCCAGCACGAACGGGGCGCCCGGCACGGTGATGGTTTCCACCATCTCCGGGCCGTCATCAAAGGCGTAGACCAGCTTGGCCACGCCGGTGTCCGCGGCGAATTCGCAGCGGACGAAGCGGAAGCGGGAAACCTGGTGTTTGTCGAAAGCAGTCATGGTGTATCCGGTCAGGCACGGGCCCGCGCGATGGCGCGGGGCGTGTCGGTGGGCGGGTGCAGGGCGCGCGCGGTGGTCATTCGATCACGTCTTCGCGCGGCAGCATCCGCTGGTTGTAGGTGTTGGCCATCGAATAGCCGTAGGCGCCGGCATCGGCGATCAGCATCACGTCGTCCGGTGCGGTCGACACCGGCAGCTTGCGGCGCTTGCCGAACACATCGCTGGATTCGCAGATCGGGCCGACCACGTCGAATGCCGCTTCGGCATAACCGCCCTGGCGGCTGAGGTTCTCGATGTCATGCCAGGCGTCGTACAGGGCCGGGCGCATCAGTGCGTTCATGCCGGCATCCAGGCCAACACGGCGTACGCCGTCCTTCTCCACCACCTGGGTGACATGGGTCAGCAGCACGCCGGACTCGGCCACCAGGTAGCGGCCCGGCTCGATCGCCAGGCGGAATGCCGGATGCAGCGCCTTGACCTCGGCCAGGCCCTCGGCCCAGGCGTCCAGGTCGAACGGCTCGTCTTCGTCGCTGTACGGAATCGGCAGGCCACCGCCGATGTCGATGGTGTGCACGCTGCCGATGCGGCGGGCGAAACCGGCCAGCTCATCGCACATCAGGCGCCAGTGCTGCGCGGTTTCCACGCCACTGCCGAGGTGCGCGTGCAGGCCGACCACGCGGCTGCCCAGATCGGTGGCCGCGCGCACGAACTCATCGACGCGGGCGATCGGCAGGCCGAACTTGGAGTCCTTGCCGCCGGTACGGACCTTGGCATGGTGGCCTTCGCCACGGCCCAGATCCACGCGCAGCCACAGCTCGCGGTTGCGGAACAGGTCCGGCCAGCGCTGCAGCGCTTCGACGTTGTCGACGGTGACGGTCACGCCCAGCGCGAACGCGGCTTCGTACTCGCTGCGCGGGCAGAAGCTGGGGGTGAACAGCACGCGCTTGGGCGACAGTTCGGGCAGGTGCTGGAACACGTGCTTCAGTTCGCCGTGCGATACACACTCAAGGCCGAAGCCCTCGGCTTCCAGCAGCTGCAGGATGGCCGGGTGGCTGTTGGCCTTGATCGCGTAGTAGCGCTGGTCGATCGGCTTGATCGCGGCCAGCGCGCGGGCACGGGCGCGCACGGTCGGCAGGTGGTAGACATAGCGCGGCGTACCGGTGTCGGCCAGCTGCAGCAGGTGCGCCCGCTGGCCCCGCCACCACGGCGTGCCACGCGGGCGCACGGTGCCAGCGATCTCGCGCCAGCGTGGGCCGAACACTTCGGTCTCTTCCACCGGCATCGCACCGCTGTCGATCAGCTCGGCGTGCAGGATCGGCAGCAGGCCATCGGCATCGGCTTCGTCGATGACGAAGGTGAGGTTCAGGTCGTTGGACGACTGCGAGATCATGTGCACGCGCTCGCGGCCGAAGGTGGCCCACACGTCCGACAGCTTGTGCAGCAGCGAGCGCATGCCGCGACCAACCAGGGTGATCGCCGCGCACGGCACGATCACCTTCACCTTGCAGATCTGCGACAGGTCGGCCGACAGCGCGGCCAGCACATCGGTGTTGACCAGGTTCTCGGACGGATCCAGCGACACGGTGACGTTGGTTTCGGCCGAACCGATCAGGTCCACCGACAGGCCATGCTTCTTGAACAGGTTGAACACATCGGCCAGGAAGCCGACCTGCTGCCACATGCCGATGCCTTCCATCGACACCAGCACGATGCCGTTGCGGCGGCTGATCGCCTTCACGCCCGGGACCGGCGCAGCGCTGCCATCGATGCTGGTGCCCGGCAGTTCCGGGCGCTCGGTATCGAGGATGGCCATCGGCACGCCGGCATCGCGGCACGGCTTGATCGAGCGCGGGTGCAACACCTTGGCGCCAGTGGTGGCGATTTCCTGCGCTTCGTAATAGTCCAGGCGGGTCAGCAGGCGTGCGTCCGGCACGTCCTTCGGGTTGGCACTGAACATGCCCGGCACATCGGTCCAGATCTCCACGCGGCTGGCACCGAGCAGCGCACCGAAGTACGCCGCCGAGGTATCCGAGCCACCACGGCCGAGGATGGCGGTACCACCATCGGCATGCCGCGAAATGAAGCCCTGGGTGATCAGCAGGCGGGTCGGCTGCGCGCGGAAGCGCTGCATCCACTCCGCATCGGCGCGCCACTGGCAGTTCACCGACAGCCGCTGCGACCAGTCGCTCTGGTTCGGCTGCGGCGGCATCGCGTCCAGCCACTGGCGGGCATCCATCCAGCCCATGTCCAGGCCCGAGGCGTGCAGGTAGGCCGCGCCCAGGGTGGAGGACAGCAGTTCGCCCTGGCCCAGCACTTCGGCCTGCCACTGCAGCGGCCGGGTGGCCGCGCGCGCGTCGTCGAGCAGCCCCTGCAGCGCCGCCAGGCGCTCGGCCAGCACCTCGCGACCCAGGCCGAGTTCAACCAGGAAGGCCTCGTGGCGTTCGACCAGCGCCGCCACGCGATCACGGCTGTCCGGCGCGCCATCGGCGATCGCGGTCAGTTCATTGGTGACCCCGGACAGCGCCGAAACCACTACAAGCACGCGCGAGCCAGTCTCTTCCGCACGTTTTTTCGCCAGCTTCCCGATCGTGTCCCAGCGGTGACGACGCGACACCGAGGTGCCGCCGAACTTCAGTACGATCCAACGATCGACAAGGGGGGAAGCTGACATGGATTGGCTATGTAGAATGTGGGGAAGCCGCCCTCGGGGGCGGAACCTTTGATTCTAAGCGCAATATCCCCGTAGATGGCCGTCCTCCGTTACCTGCAGCTCGATGTCTTCGCCCCCCGCCCCGGCACCGGCAACCCGTTGGGCGTCATCCTGGACGCCGACGGGCTCTCCAGCAGCCAGATGCAGGCCCTGGCCGCCTGGCTGAACCTGTCCGAGACGGTGTTCTTCCTGCGCCCCAGCACGCCGGGCGCCGACTACCACATCCGCATCTTCACCCCGACCCGCGAGCTGGCCTTCGCCGGCCACCCCAGCGTCGGCGCCGCCTGGGCGGCGGTGACCTGCGGCCTGGCGCAACCGCGCAACGGTGCCCTGCTGCAGCAATGTGCGGCGGGGTTGCTGCCGGTACGGGTGAGCGGCCCGGCCGAGGCACTGAAGCTCCAGCTGGCCAGCCCACCGGCGCGGCAACTGGACACCGCGGCCGACGGAGCGCCCGAAGCGCTGCTGGGGCTGGCCGACAGCGGGCACGTGCCCGAATTGTGGGACAACGGCGCACGCTGGTGGCTGTTGCCGCTGCGCGACGCCGCCGCCGTACGCAGCCTTGTGCCGGACATGGCCACGCTGGCCGACTGGAGCCTCGCCACCGACGCGACCGGTGTGGCCGTGTTCGCCGACGAGGCCGGCGACGACCACACCCGGGTGGTGCGCGCCTTCTGCCCCGCTGATGCAGCCGCCGTGCCCGAGGATCCAGTGACCGGCAGCGCCAATGCGCTGATCGGTGCCTGGCTGCGCCAGCGCAATGCCCTGCCCGGCCGCGAGGGCCGCTACGTCGCCAGCCAGGGCCGCGAAGTCGGCCGCGATGGTCGCGTACAGGTCGAGGTTGATGCGCAGGGCACGGTGTGGATCGGCGGCCAGGTGCAGTGCGTGATCGACGGCAGCATCCGCTGGTAGCCCACGGGAAAAAGGGGACGGAGGGAATTAAGTCGCTTATGGCACATGAGGCAAAAGCGACTTAATTCCCTCCGTCCCCTTTTTGGTGCCCCGCGCTACGCTATGCGGCCTGTTTACTGGAGTGCCGCCTGATGTCCACCCGCCGTTTCCTGCAGCTGGACGTGTTCTCCCCGCGCGCCGGCGCTGGCAATCCGCTGGCCGTGGTACTCGATGCCGAGGGCCTGGACGACGCCAGCATGCAGGCCATCGCGCGCTGGACGCGCCTGCCCGAAACCACCTTCGTGTTCCCGCCGCAGGTCGCCGGTGCCAGTTACCGGCTGCGCATGTTCAGCCCGCAGAAGGAAGTTCCGTTTGCCGGCCACCCTAGCGTCGGCACCGCGCATGCGGTGCTGCAGGCCGGCCTGGCCGCAGCGGTCGATGGTGTGCTGGTACAGGACGGCATTGCCGGTGCCCTGCCGCTACGCGTCAGCGGTGAGGGTGCGCAGCAGCGCATCGCCATCCGCACGCCGCGCGCGCAGCTGGCCGAGACTGCCGAGGCGACCGATCCACGCCTGCAGGCGGCGCTGAAGGACTGGCCGTTGGGCTCCCTGCCGCCGGCGCGGATGCAGGGCGGACGCAGCTGGTGGGTGGTGCAGGTGGCCGATGAGGCCGCATTGCGCGCATTGCAGCCGGACTGGGATGCGGTGGCCGCACTGGCCGAGTCCACCGACAGCATGGGCGTGTTTGCCTATGCCTTCAGCGATGGCGGTGAGGGCTTCGATCTGGCGGTACGTGCCTTCGTCGGCAATGGACGCCGCTTCGAGGACGCCGCCTCCGGTGCCGCCAATGCGGTGCTGGCCGCATGGCTGGACCTGCGCGATGCGCTGCCCCGTGGTCGCGCACCGTTCGAAGTCAGCCAGGGCCGCGAAGTCGGCCACGACGCGCGCCTGACCCTTTTCGTCGATGAAGACGGGGAAGTCTGGTCCGGTGGCCAGGTGCAGACGGTGATTACCGGCACCCTTGATTGGTGATTGTGATGGGGGGTGGTAGAGCCGAAGGCAGCGGCAGGAGCCGCTGCCAACGTTGGATGCGACGGCCCGGAGGGTGGCGGCCAGGAAGGCCGCCATAACGCTGGCCGGCTGCTACCTGGACCTCGACATCATGCGGTTGCCGGCCAGCGGCCGGCACTACCCTCAGCCCAGCTCGGCTTCCAGGCTGATCGGCACCGCGCTCAGCGCCTTGGATACCGGGCAGTTCTGCTTGGCGTCATCGGCAATCGCACGGAACTGCGTCGCGTCGATGCCCGGCACCACCGCCTTCACCTTCAGCCGGATCTGCGACAGCTGCGGGCCGCCTTCCAGCGACAGATCGACCTTGGCTTCGGTATCCAGCGAGGTCGGGGTAAAGCCGGCCTCGCCGAGCTTGGCCGACAGCGCCATGGTGAAACAGCCGGCGTGCGCGGCAGCGATCAGTTCTTCCGGATTGGTGCCCTTTTCGTCGCCGAAACGGCTGTTGAAGCCGTAGCGGGTCTTGTCCAGCAGCCCACTCTGCGGCGTGCTCAACTGCCCCTTGCCCGACTTCAGATCGCCTTCCCAGTGCGCGGTGGCGTGTCGCGAGATTCCCATTGTGCTGCTCCTGCGTGGCGGTGATGAACGGTCACCCTCGCACGGGAGGCGTTAGCCCTGCGTCGCTCCGCCGCACGCCACAGGTCCGCCGGAAACCGGACAACTGGTCACTTCTTCGCCAGGCCGGCGCGCATTTTTCCCTTGTTTTCAGTGGTTTCGCGCATTCCTCCGATGGGCGGGCGCGGGCCATCGCGCGCGCTGCCACACCCCCTTCCCCCACTGCCGGCCATGTACTGAATCGGCCTGGATATGAAAAAACATGCACTTTCCGCGCTTCGGGCTATTGGCGGCGCCCGAGAGTTGCCCTACATTGCGCTTGCCGACGGGGTTCGGCGCCGACCAAACAACCAACCGTTCACGGAACAGGAAACCATGGCAAAGACCGCTAAGAAGGCTGCCCCGAAGAAGGCAGTGAAGAAAGTCGCGACGAAGGCAGCCGCCAAGCCGGCCGCTCCGAAGCCGATCAAGGAAGTGCTGACCAAGTCCGGCCTGGTTGCACACATCGCTGAAGCCTCCGGCGTCATCGCCAAGGACGTCCGCGCTGTGCTGGCCTCGCTTGAAAGCGCCGTCGCCTCCTCGGTGCACAAGAAGGGCGCTGGCTCCTTCACCCTGCCGGGCCTGCTGAAGATCACCACCGTCAATGTGCCGGCCAAGCCGAAGCGCAAGGGCATCAACCCGTTCACCAAGGAAGAGCAGTGGTTCGCTGCCAAGCCGGCCACCACCAAGCTGAAGGTGCGTCCGCTGAAGAAGCTGAAGGACGCCGCGCTGTAAGCGCGCGCCCCAACGCGGATTCCGACGGGACGGCTCTGGCCGTCCCGTTTTTTTTGTCCCAACCACAGCCCGCAACACAGCGTTGCCGCATCCCCGGGAATGCGCGTACAGGCCCGTCGCCATTGGCTGGGCGTGGTCCGTTGCGGCCCCGGAACGTACCGGGTGGAACACTGCGTGCAGCCCCGGCCATCGCCGCCGGGCACGGCCTTGCCTAAGGTGGGCACATCCTCCACAGCTACGGCGAGCACACCCTCATGGCCAGCCCCTCCACCCGCTACCGGATCTCGGTGACCCCCATCGAAAAGGACGGGTTGCAGTGCACCGGGCGCTGCACCATCGAACTGGAACATCGCGCAAGCCGCGACCTGATGCGCCTGCTGGAAGCGGCGCCGCGCACCGCTGGTATCAGCGGCGACGAGCGCGCGACCCTGGTGATCGCCACCCAGCTGCTGCGCGACATCGTGCAGCGCCACGCCGACACCGAAGGGCATGCCCTGGCCGCCATCGCCGCGCAGGTGCTGCCGGCACTGGATGCACTGGAACAGCTGCCCTCCTCCCGCTGATCGCGGCACAGCCGATACACTGCCTCCTTCCGTTCGCCTCGGGGAGGAGGCAGACATGCGCAGGTTCCTGATACTGCTCGCACCGCTGGTGCTGCTGGCCTGTTCCCGGCCGCCATCGCAACCTCATCCAGCGGATGCCACACCGTCGGCCACGGCCGAGGCGGCTGCCCGCACGAAGTCACAGGCCGCCGCAGAAGGCGATGCACCGGCCGTGCAGGCCATCGATGTCGATCCCCTGTTTGCCGCCGTCGCGGCCGAGGCCGAGCTGCCGGCGGGAATGCTCAATGCCTATGTCATGGCCCTGCTCAATCGCGATCGCAAGGCCGTCGACGCCGCGTGGACATTCCCGCCCAGCGATGCACGACGCGCCGACGATGCCGCATTGCGCCAGCTCACGGACGTGCGCAGCCTGCGCCTGACCAGCGAACTACCGATCGCGCGCGACGGTCACCAGCCGCCGCAGCTGCTGGAGGTTCCGGTACAGATCCGCGCAGTGACCCCTGAGGGCACCTTCCGCTTCGGTGGCTGGTACCGGGTGCAACCCCGTGCCGATGGCCGCGCCTGGCAGATCCAGTCGGCGCAACTGCGCCCATCGCTGGACTGAACCGTTGCAGCGGCATGCACGCGCGATTCAGCCGGCACGGCTACTCTTTGATTCGTCCATTCATATCCACCGGTCACTGCCATGCGCCTGCGTTCCCTGATGACCCGCCTCGCGGCCTCCACCGTGCTGATCGCCGCTGCGATCGGCGCCCAGGCCGCCCCTTCCATTTCCGGCCGCGAACTGTCGGTCGGCGCCAGCGACGTGCAGCAGTACCTCGATGGCAGCTTCCCGCGCACCCAGGACGCCCTCGGCGGCCTGATCGCCCTGACCATGAGTCACCCGCAACTGAGTCTTCCGGCCGGCGAACGGTTGAACCTGGGCATGGATGTGGCACTGGCCACCGCCGGTGGCAACCCGGCCAAGCTGGGCACGGTGAAGCTCAGCAGTGGGCTGCGCTACGACGCGCAGACCCAGGGCTTCCACCTGCAGCAACCGAGCGTGGATGACTTCACCCCGGCCAACCAGGGCGGTCGCCTCGATTCGCGCACCCGCGGCCTGCTCAATGCCTGGCTGAGCGACTACGCCCAGCGCGAACCGATCTACAAGCTGGACCCGGCCGTGGCCGGCCTGCTCGGCGCCCTGCAGGTGCAGTCGGCGCAGGTGAAGAACGGCAAGCTGGTGGTCACCTTCAACCAGAACCTGGGCAACCTGGTGCCGGCAGGCGTGCTGGGTAAGTAAGGTAGTGCCGGCCGCTGGCCGGCACGCTTTTCACATGTGTGCCGGCCAGCAGCCGGCACTACCCGCTGCGGGTCAGCGCTTGGGCTGCAGCATGGTGCCGGTGCACTTGGGCGAGCCGCAGCGGCATTCCCAGATCTTCTTCAGCTTGGCGGTGTGGCGCTCAGCCAGGGTGATGCCGTAGTTGTAGGTCAGCTCTTCGCCGGCCTTGATGTCACGCAGCGCCTCGATGAACACCTTGTCGCCGCGGCTGTCGCCGTCCTCGTCTTCCTCGATCACCGCCTCGCAGTTCGGGTCGCAGCTGTGGTTGATCCAGCGCGCGTCATTGCCCTTGTAGTTGGCATCGATCACCCAGTCGTCGTTGAGGGTGAACAGGAAGGTATGGCCACTTTCGACGTCGCCGCTGTCATCGGCATCAACGTCGCCGTGGCTGCGCAGCAGGCCCTTGTACTGGATCACGCGCTCGCCCTGCTTGATCGGGGCCACGGCGAACACGCCGTTGCCATGGATGGCGGACTTGCGGGCTTGGATCTTCTTCGGCATCGGCACGGGCTGTTTGCAGCGAATGGAACAGGGATTCTCGCGCATTCCGGGTGATTGCGAAAATCACCCCGTTGGCGCAGCATTGCGCCCTGGCAACGGCCCCGGTGTGTCCTCCCGACCCGGCCCCAGCGCCGGCTGAATGCCCGGGTTGGATGGCGGCGAATAAAAGCGTACAATTTCAGTCCGCTTTAAGAACCACTCGCATCCCCATGTTGCGCGTCACCAAACTCACCGATTACGCCACCGTCGTGCTGACCGTGCTCGCCGCCCGTCCGGGCGAGGTGCTCAGTGCCACCGAGCTGGCCGAATTCACCGGTCTGGAGCCGCCCACCGTCAGCAAGGTGCTCAAGCCGCTGGCCCAGGCCGGCCTGGTTGAAGGCCTGCGCGGCGTGCGTGGCGGCTACCGCCTGACCCGCCCGGCCATCGAGATCTCGCTGTTCGAAGTGGTCGAAGCGATGGAAGGGCCACTGGCCCTGACCGAATGCAGCCACGACCACCACCAGTGCGGCATGGCGCCCAAGTGCGGCGCGCGCAGCAGCTGGCGGCTGATCAACGACGTGGTTTCCGAGGCCCTGCGCGATGTCACCCTTGCGCAGATCCTGCCCCCTCTCCCCCTTGCCGATGACGAACAGCGCCGCACCATCGCTGTCGACGTCGTCTCCTGATCCGTAGGCAGCCCCCCATGGCCACCGAAACCATCGAAAACGTCGCCCACGACGACACCCCCAACCGCGAGATCCACGAGCAGCTCGGCCGCAAGTATTCGGCCGGCTTCATCACCGAGATCGAATCGGACTCCCTGCCGCCGGGCCTGGACGAGGACACCATCCGTGCCCTGTCGGCCAAGAAGGAAGAGCCGGAGTGGATGACGCAGTGGCGCCTGGACGCCTACCGCCACTTCCTGACCATGCCGATGCCGGACTGGGCCAAGCTGGAGATCGCGCCGATCGACCTGCAGGCGCTCAGCTACTACTCCGCGCCGAAGGGCCCGAAGTACGCCTCGCTGGATGACGTGCCGAAGGAACTTCTGGACACCTACGACAAGCTGGGCGTGCCGCTGCACGAGCGTGCCAAGCTGGCCGGCGTGGCGGTGGACGCGGTGTTCGACTCGGTGTCCGTCGGCACCACGTTCCGCAAGGAACTGGCCGAGAAGGGCATCATTTTCTGCTCGATGTCCGAGGCCATCAAGGAACACCCGGAACTGGTGCGCCAGTACCTGGGCACCGTGGTGCCGGTGGGCGACAACTACTTCGCCGCGCTCAATTCGGCGGTGTTCTCCGATGGCAGCTTCGTGTTCATTCCCAAGGGCGTTCGCTGCCCGATGGAACTGAGCACCTACTTCCGCATCAATGCCGGCCACACCGGCCAGTTCGAGCGCACCCTGATCGTGTGCGAGGACAAGGCCTACGTGTCCTACCTGGAAGGCTGCACCGCGCCGATGCGCGACGAGAACCAGCTGCACGCCGCAGTGGTCGAGCTGGTCGCGCTGGAAGACGCGGAGATCAAGTACTCCACCGTGCAGAACTGGTACCCGGGCGACGAAAACGGCGTCGGCGGCATCTACAACTTCGTCACCAAGCGTGCCGAATGCCGTGGTGCGCGCAGCAAGGTCACCTGGACCCAGGTCGAGACCGGCTCGGCGATCACCTGGAAGTACCCGTCCTGCGTGCTGCTGGGCGACGACTCGGTCGGTGAGTTCCACTCCGTGGCGCTGACCCATCACCGCCAGCAGGCCGACACCGGCACCAAGATGATCCACGTCGGCAAGCGCACCAAGAGCAAGATCGTCAGCAAGGGCATCAGTGCCGGCCGCGGCCAGAACACCTACCGCGGCCTGGTGCGTGTGGACCGCAATGCCGATGGCGCGCGCAACTACACCCAGTGCGATTCGCTGCTGATCGGCAAGCAGTGCGGCGCGCACACCTTCCCCTACATCGAGGTGAAGAACCCGGGCGCCACCGTCGAGCACGAGGCCACCACCTCGAAGATTTCGGACGACCAGCTGTTCTACTGCCGCGCCCGTGGCATCAGCCAGGAAGACGCGGTGTCGATGATCGTCGACGGCTTCTGCAAGCAGGTGTTCCGCGAACTGCCGATGGAGTTCGCGGTGGAAGCCAAGAAGCTGCTGGAAGTCTCGCTGGAAGGTTCGGTGGGCTGACCGCCCGCCCCTGCCCCTCGCAAACGCATTCTCTTTACCGGCGGGCCGCGGCCCGCCCCACGGAAACCCCCACCATGCTGAAGATCGAAAACCTCCACGCCCGCATCGGCGACAAGGAAATCCTCAAGGGCCTGTCGCTGGACGTCCAGCCGGGCCAGGTGCACGCCATCATGGGCCCCAACGGCGCCGGCAAGTCCACCCTGGGCAATGTCCTGGCCGGCCGCGACGGCTACGAAGTGACCGAAGGCAGCGTGCAGTTCGACGGCGTCGACCTGCTGGAGCAGGACCCGGAAGCGCGCGCCGCTGCCGGCCTGTTCCTGGCGTTCCAGTACCCGGTGGAAATCCCGGGCGTGAACAACACCTACTTCCTGCGCGCGGCACTGAACGCCCAGCGCAAGGCGCGCGGTGAGGAAGAACTCGATTCCATGCAGTTCCTCAAGCTGGTGCGCCAGAAGCTGGCCGTGCTGCACCTGAAGGACGAACTGCTGCACCGTGGCGTCAACGAAGGCTTCTCCGGTGGCGAGAAGAAGCGCAACGAGATCTTCCAGCTGGCCGTGCTGGAACCGAAGCTGGCGATCCTGGACGAGACCGACTCGGGCCTGGACATCGACGCGCTGAAGAGCGTGGCCGACGGCGTCAACGCACTGCGCGCCGCCGACCGCTCGTTCCTGGTCATCACCCACTACCAGCGCCTGCTGGACTACATCAAGCCGGACGTGGTGCATGTGCTGGCCGATGGCCGCATCGTCAAGAGTGGCGGCCCGGAGTTGGCGCTGGAACTGGAAGCGCACGGCTATGATTTCCTGAAGGACCGGGTCGTGCCCGAGGCGGCGGTCTGATGAGCGCCCTGCTTGATTCGATGGCCCAGGCCTTCTGCGGCAGCGATGCGCGCCGCGAAGTGCTGGATGCGGCCCTGCGCGACGGCCTGCCGGCCGCCCGCAACGAGGCCTGGAAGTACACCTCGCTGCGCCAGCTGGAACGCCGTTCGTTCGCCGCAGCACCTTTGCAGGGCCCGGCGCTGGACGCCACGCTGCTGGACGACATCCCGGCGCCGCGCCTGGTGTTCGTCAATGGTCGCCTGGATGCCGCGCTGAGCGACGTGCAGGCCCTGCCGTCCGGCGTGCAGCTGCAGCCGCTGTCGGCCGCACTGGCCGCCGGCGAAGACGCCGTGCGTTTCCTTGGCCGCCGCTACGAACGCAGCGAGGAGATCTTCGCCCGCCTGAATGCCGCGCTGGCCGATGAAGGTGTGGTGTTGCGCGTGGATGAAGGCGTGCAGATCGAAACGCCGCTGCAGCTGGTATTCGCCAGCGTCGCCGGCGACACCGACCTGGCCTGGCACCACCGTCACCTGATCGAACTGCGTGCCGGCGCCAGCCTGGGCGTGGTCGAGCATCGCTTCAGCGTGGGTGACTCCGCCCACCTGGACAACACCGTGCTCCATGCCCACGTCGCCCGTGATGCCGTGCTCAAGCACGCCCGCGTGCAGGCAGGCAGCGCGCGCCAGACCAGCTTCCTGCGCACCGACGCGGTGCTGGCCCGCGACGCGCAGTACCACCGCGTCGACCTGGAACTGGGCGCCGCGCTCAGCCGCCATGAACTGAACGTGCGCCTGGAAGGCGACAATGCCCAGCTGACCGCCAACGGCGTGCTGCTCGGCAATGGCCGCCGCCACGTCGAAACCCGCCTGGGCATCGACCACATCGCACGCGATACCGCCTGCGAACTGCTGTGGCGCGGCGTCGCCGCCAACCGCAGCCGCGTGGTGTTCCATGGTGGCATCCAGATCCGCGAAGGCGCCGATGGCACCGACGCGAACCTGTCCAACAAGAACCTGCTGCTGTCGGCCGATGCCGAGATCGACACCCAGCCGACGCTGGTGATCGACGCCGATGAAGTGAAGGCCGCACACGGTGCGACCGTCGGCCAGCTCGATGCCAATGCGCTGTTCTACCTGCGCTCGCGCGGCCTGCCGCAGGCACAGGCGCAGGCACTGCTGAGCGCCGCGTTCTGCCACGAGCCGCTGAAGATCCTGCCCGACGCGCTGCGTGCGCAGCTGGCACGTCGCCTGGACAAGGCCCTCGCCGAGGCGGGTGTGGCATGAACCTGTCCACGCCGCGACCGATCGAAGAACGCACCGGCGCCCCCGACTGGGACCGCGTCCGCCTCGACTTCCCGCTGTTGATGCGTGAAGTGCACGGCAAGCCGCTGGTCTATTTCGACAACGCCAACACCGGCCAGAAGCCGGTGCAGGTGATCGGCGCGGTGGACGAGTTCTACCGCCGCTACAACGCCAACGTCAGCCGTGCAGTGCATGCACTGGGCAGCGAAGCCACCGATGCCTACGAAGGCGCACGCAACAAGCTGGCGCGCTTCCTCAACGTGCGGCCCAGCGACCTGGTGCTGTGCAGTGGCACCACCTTCGCCATCAACCTGGTGGCCTATTCGTGGGCGCTGCCACGGCTGAAGGCTGGTGACGTGATCCTGATCACGCGCATGGAGCACCACGCCAACATCGTGCCGTGGCAGCTGGTCGCGCAGCGTACCGGCGCCACCATCCGCGTGGCCGAGATCACGCCTGACGGCGCACTCGATCTGGATGCGCTGCGCGCGGCAATGACCCCGGAGGTCAAGCTGCTGGCGGTCACCCACGTCTCGAACGTGCTGGGCACGGTCAACCCGGTGCGCGAGATCTGCCGCGAAGCGCGCAAGCGCGGCATCATCACCGTGGTCGATGGCTCGCAGGCGGTACCGCACCGCAAGGTCGATGTCGCCGCGATCGGCTGCGATTTCTACGCCATTACCGGCCACAAGATGTGCGGCCCGACCGGCACCGGTGCGCTGTGGGCCCGTCGCGAGCACTTGGACGCGATGCCGCCGTTCCTCGGCGGCGGCGAGATGATCAAGGAAGTCAGCTTCGACGGCACCGTGTTCAACGATGCCCCGCACAAGTTCGAAGCCGGCACCCCGAACATCGCCGGTTTCATCGGCCTGGGTGTGGCTGCCGACTACCTGCAGCAGCTTGGCCAGGAGAACGTGGAAGCCCGCGAAGCCGAACTGCTGGCGCACTTCACCGAAGAGCTGCGCCGCGTTGACGGCCTGCGTATCATCGGCGAAGCGCCGGAGAAGGCTGCGGTGGTCTCTTTCCTGATCGATGGCGCGCATGCGCACGACCTGGCGACCCTGCTCGACCTGGAAGGCGTGGCCGTGCGCTCGGGCCAACACTGCGCACACCCGCTGCTGCAGTACTTCGGCGTCGCGGCTACCTGCCGTGCCTCGCTGGCGTTCTACAACACGCATGCCGAGATCGAGCGGTTCATGACCGCGCTGACCAAGGTACGGAAGCTGCTGGGCTGAGGATTCGCCAGAACCAGGAAAGTACAAGAACGCCGCAGGAAACTGCGGCGTTTTTTATTGCGCGCTGGACGCAAGCAAGCAGAGGTGTAACCGGGAAACGCTGAGCGATGTCAGGAACGAGCAATCTCACCGTAATGCCGATCCATCCACCATCAACGGCCTTGAGGCACCGTCTTTTACATGCCAACAAGCATGGATACCCCGGAGGCAATCAAGAAGACGTACATCATCACGACGCCCCTCAACACCCACCGTGCCCCCTGATGGAGCGTCTGCCCTTTGGAAGTAAGGGCAAGCACTGCAATACCGCGCAAGCACCTAAGCCACCAATCAACCTTGATGATTCCGACTGCAGCGAGCACTTCCGGCCGTTCACGCTCGATTTTCAGCAACATCCTGTGAGCCGCAAATGCGTTTATCCACATGGCACCTAGAATGATGGAAGCCCAAATGGGGAAGCTTTCAACAAACCCTGGCACTCAGCTCCTCCTTTTGAGGCTACTCCATCACATAGCACCTGCACACCCAATCTTCTACGCAGCAATCAGCTATGGAGTCGATGCGTTCAATGGCGCAAGAAGCCCCTTGACGTACCCACCGAGGCCAACAACGTCCTCAGCTGTACCAATCAGGTCCCGTCGCATCATCTTCTCGACATGCTCTACACCACCAAGTCGCGCGACAACATCCTCAAGGAAAGTGACATCTCCCGCAAACAACGTCACGTCCTGATCCAGCTTTACAACCCAGCGACCATCATGCGAATACAAATAATGATCACGCATGAAGTTCCCATCTTCGAGCCAGTAGGAGCGCAGGCCATCCAGACCTCGCTCAATTTCCACGGGGCTTCCCCCGTCGAAGCACTCTGAACATCGAACCGCGCACATCGCGATATCTTCAAGGTCCTCCGAAAGTGCGCTCAGCCACGCCACCCAAACATCATTCGGAGCAAAATCCTCATACAGGTTGCGATCAAACGCCATCCCGGCCCAGTCTTCCCGGAGGAAAGGGAGATCCGGAGGGTTAGCATCCGAGAGGGATGCCGCAATGAAATCTGGCCAGCAATATGTAATGCTCATGGCTTCTCTGAATGTACTCAAGCCCAGTCATCAGCACACCGCCTAACGGCCAACACCTGTGCTTCGGCATAGCGGGGATCGCGAATACGGATATCGGCATCATCAAGATAGTGCCATATCACGCGAGGAACTCCGATTTCATACGAACTTGACCGAAGCACGTTTTTGATAGGTTCCGCCCTCTGGCACCAGCCAGACACCTGTTCCACGGAAGCGGGCTCGAATTCCAACAGCCTCCGCAGACAGGCTAAAACGAGATCCTTTTCATCGATAGCGCTCAATGCGAAACCTCGCATTCTTCAACCAAGCGGAAATTGCCCCAAAGCCTATCGACGTGATCGATCAGCTCGCAATGACACAGACGCAATCGCGCAACGTGTAGAATTGAACAGCCCAGGAGTGAAATGGCGTACTGTGATATCTGTGACTCTGCCAGCCATCGAGAATGTTCCGAAGTCTCTGTCTGGCAAGTGTCAATCCTAACATGGAGACCATGCGATCACATGTTAGGCGCGCCTGTGGATCATCCCGCTTTCCTGCCACAGAAGGCAGAAATGAAAGCACATAACGCCATTTCCACAACCTATCGCTCACTTCAGATCTTCAAGATTGACGAGCACATCTCCAAATTCCGCACGTGGAACGGGACCAGGGATTCGTAGGGAGCGAACTTCAAGGGGGGCGTGAATTTCGCCAAGCAGCAGGTCACCTGTCGAATTGTCACTCTCTCTTGTCCTGAACACCCCGATTATCGAGACCCATGAATACGCGTATTCATCAAATACGCTTTGCTGCAGATCTATTGGCCCTCTAATTCGAACTTGGGTCTCCTCAGTCACTCCGGCCTCAAACAACTCTTTGCTTGAATTCAGTACAAAGAGCTCCCGGCTCACCCCGAGATAGCCCTCCATCCGCACCAACTTTCCATCGAATAGCCGGGGCGTAGCAGCCAGTTCCCGGAAGCTGACCCGGCAGGCGGAGCTGCCCTCGACGCCACAGGTCTTTCCAGACGGTGCGCCCCCACCTTCTTGATACCTGCAACCAGCCCCATAGAAAATAAAAACAATAACCATGAAAAACCGGAAATTAAAATTCATGCCCACACCTCCGCGTCGCCATCCAGCGCCATGGATACCCGCTCACTTTCTTCGCTCCACACCCACAAACCCCAAGCCCCCCCCTGTCAGCCGAAAAATTCACTGAATCACTGATAGCCAAGCTCATCAACAAAAGCCCTGCACTTGGAATCCCAATCGACATGAAATGACTTCAGCTCATCGGACTGCAGTTTCCCATTGTCCGAACGATTCATTACTGCATATCCGCGCCGCCCTCTCACTGCCCCTCAGTAGCGGTGCCGTATACATCCCATCCGACCGCCGCGACGCCTTATACGGGCCACGCGCACCAATACCGCGAGTGCCGTCCGAATCAGTGGGGAGCCAGCCCTTTTTCCAGCCGACAGCTCACCCTCGACCTCTCGGCAATAGTCATCACGCACTCATTCATAGGAAGCCCACAGGTGTCCGCCGACCTGACGACACCTTGATGATCGGCCAAGACGAAATATACCCTCACCCTTTCGCTTCCAGCCTGATCAAATGATTTCCTGACATCAATTAAATGTACCCTGCATATTTGCGCTTCTGGCACGCTCCCGGAAGAACTAAAAACTGACTCGAGCGCAAGTGCGTAGTGATTAGCCGCTGCGTTTCCCGGCTCATGATTTATGACCACACCCAAACCTTCATCTCTTCCGCCACAGGCTGTAAGCCCTAACAAGCAAAGCGCCGCTACAATAATATCGACCAGCCGCCCAAAGCGATCAAGCATTTGGGAATTTTTCACTGAAATACCTCCCAAAACTTAGCGCACCCGCAATCTACATCCTTTCACAGAACCCGATCATTCGCTTCAAAATGACCGAGGCACACTGGTCTTCGTCAATGCCGCAAGTCCCCGCAGTCAAGAACTTCCCGCCGCCATCAGTCAATACATAGAAGATCCTTCTATTTCTCTGACCCTCCCGAGAGAGTTCGAGCTGCGATACCACCAACTCTGCATTCACTTTCCGCGCCCCATCCACAGGACGCGAATGTATGAGCTCATCCATATCAGCATGGATCTTCTGAGATGAGGAGCTGTCGTGGTCCTGGTTGGCCACCCGAAGAAGACAACCGCGGTCCTGCACACAGGAGGCGAGAAGCGGCATCGATAAGGCAGCAGATAGAAAAACTATGATCCTCATCGAAACCTGCCCATCCAATGACCTCGAGTTCAAACCAGAATACGCTCCACACCACCCGTTCCTATCATTGAATCCGAACGAATTATTATGGACATTCGCGCAATTGCAACCTCTAATTGGAAATCCCCACCCCGCAAGGTGGAATCCCGACCCGTTCATGCCGCAACCTCTGAAGATCCATCTCCATCAATTCGCGCGTAGTCTCCGGCGGATCAAGACGCAAGCCTTCCTCGAGGATTTGCATTGCGCGCCTACAGTCCCCCCCGCCTTGCTCAAGGGAGAGGAACAGTGCCAATCGCTGCATTGAACTAACGTCAATTCGTGCGACTCCCTCCTCAAGCCAGTAGCGATACCGCTCCATGTCGCCACGCGTCGAGTAGTGCCATTCGAGCTTTAGACGGGCCTCTGCACTCCCGTTTTCAGCCATCGAAGTCTGACGTTCCAACTCCTCCTCGGAAAGGGCCAGACTTGGCGCCTCATCATATTTCTCATTTCGGGAAAGCCGCTCTTCCTGGGGCTCCCCGTTACCGCAGCCAACAAGCAGCAAAGACAAAGCAACAGAATTCGAAAGAATTTTCATTGCTTCACCTTCACCGTTTCTACTCTACGAATTCTGGACCCCAATTCAGGCTCAGCAAACTGATAGGATATTGAACCATCAGCTTTGATCGTAATCGAACGAATGGCGGGACCTGCCGGCCCCGTCCCTCCAGGCGAGAACCTCTGTCATACACCTGCACCTCCGGTTCCGTTCTCACCCATACTGACACGGAGCGTCATATCATCTCCAGGCTTGTAGTTTTTTGGATAGCGAACGAATCCGTTGGGAGCATATACGGACGACTTATTCAGGTTCGCCCATCCCTGAGAAAAAGCCTTTGCCTGACCGATTTCCGCCCCCAAGTGGCAACCTGCCATGAATATTTCCCGGCCCTGTTTTAGCCCAAACTGGGTCCGAGCCATATCCCAGGAGCTGACTGTGGAGTAGTTTTCCATGCGCCCCCCTCGCTGGTCCTGAATGACCATGTTATTGGCGTGCCCTGCGACCGTGAACTTGCCCGGAATGTTGAGCGCATCTCCTCCTGCTCTCAGCCCGTTCGGATCAGCTTCACCGAACACGTTCATGTCTGCCCTGCCGTCCGGATCCTTGAACTTATACAGATTGGCAGAAGCATAGCGATAGCGATTGAATGAAGCCCCTTCCGAACTAGCTGCAACTGGATCAGCCCCCAGAAATGCGACAGTTTGGAAGTCATAATATCGCTGCTGCATGTAACTCAGCCCGGCCCCCGATTCCGTCACATGCCCCGTATATCCCGGCCCATCCTTCAACGGCCGATTCACCACCGCCCCATACGGCTCATGGATTGTACGCTCGATGACGTTTCCGCTGGCATCGGTGATCGCCACCGGTGAACCCAATGCATCAGTGTGGATGTACTCGACCACTTCCTGGGCGGTCGCTGGCGCCATACAGGCCACCAGCACCACTATCGCAAGCACCACTCGAATCAACAACAAAGAGAGTCCATTCATGGCTTAGTCCCAGCTCGGTACACTCTGGGTGACAGGATGGTTGCTCCACCACGGCAAGCAATCTTCTGCATTGCAGGCACGCGCGCGATACTCATGCGCGCAATAGGTCCCGCCACTCGACTGCACGTAGGTCTTGCCGCGAAAAAATGCCGATGACGCAGTCTCCCGTTGCGACTGGCGCTTCAGCAGCCTGCAAGATAGCTACGCTTAAGAAGAGGCCCCATTCGGTGGACGTATCGCGTCTGCACAAGGCTGCTACGAACTCTTCCCGCGTAGCAAGCCAACGAAAAGAGGTATGTAGCCCACCGTGAACGCCGCCAGAAGTATGAGCGCCCATTCAATGAATGAAATCCATGTATGCCCGTACACGAGACGCAACAATCCATAGCTTACGATCGTGAAAACAGCAGTTTTCGCGTAATACACGGCGACGCCCTTCAAGATCAATTTGATCTTCATATTGGACCGACCAGGATTTCGTAGGCAGCTCAGAGCCATAATCAATGGTAACGAGAGGGGTGTCTATGGTGAGCAAGCAGTACAGTCTCCTCAACCTGAGCTGTCATTGCCTCTCAGGTTGCCGGCCAGCGGCCCGCACTGCCCGGGAGTTCTTCAGAGCATCCCTAAACAACGACGTTAGTCACACCTTCAAGAGAACGGATTGGAGATGGCCGCATAAATCGCCTCAGGCGGCCCATCAAATCCGAACGCCTCTCTATGCATCATCTCCTCAATATAACGATGCTTTTCTATGTCCCCGGGATATGGGCTTGCCACCCCAAGAAAGTCACGACCACCAACAGCTATAACAAAGCGCTCATGAACATCCCAATAACACAATGAGCCCGACGAATCATGGCGCAGCACAACTTCAAAACCCGCGGCACGACTATCAATCTCATAGATATCGTAGGCATCAGCAATGAGAACATCCTCAATCTGCCTGCCATTATCAGATATCCTCGACAGCAGCGGCCGATCACTCCCAGAGACCTTGGAAAATGCGAGCCACATAAAATAGCAATCTACAATTGACAACGACCACGGGTATACAGCATTACCCCGCCCCTTCACATACCTCATGAATAGCGTGGAATCATCACCAAACATGCCACCTACTCCTCTTTAAATCTAACTTTAATAACCTCTTTAATCTTGGTTCCGGTTCGTTCAGCGCTGAGCCGAACTGAAGTCTCGCCCGAACCATCCCTTGTAATTCTTGCACTCATCTGAACCACTGAGCCGTCGCCCAGTTTCCCTAACTGCCCCCCATCCCGCGCCTCAGACTGACCGCGAGTCAATATATTGAACATTTTTTTTGCGCCAGCGGCGCCACCATGCCCCTCGTACTGGTTGGTTCTTCTGCCAGCACGTCCCCCGGTGGGACCCAACTGATCTGCAACCGAGTCAATGTACTTCCGTGCTTGGGAAAAATCCTTCCCGGCCATTATGGCGCCACGCATTGCCGCAGCCAACGCTGAAACGAATCCTCCACCCTCTATCGCTGCACCACCGGTTGTGCCCGCGACCGCCGATCCTCCAACAATTCTCAGCATCAGACGGCCATCTCGCCCGACTTGCTGTTGTGCCTGATCAAGGGTCAGGCAGCTGGAAGTGTCGTGGCAAGAACGTGGATCCGACACTTGACGCCCATCTGGGTCAGTAAAGCGGTAGGGATTGCCATCTCCGTACCTGTAGCGACTGAACTGTCCAATCGGGCTCTGATATGCAGCGACCGGATCGACAGACAGAAAGCCTGCCAACGCAGGATCATAGTACCGCTGCTGCATGTAACTCAGCCCGGTCCCCGAGTCCGTCACATGCCCCGTATATCCCGGCCCATCCTTCAACGGCCGATTCACCACCGCCCCATACGGCTCATACACCGTACGCTCGATGACGTTCCCGCTGGCATCGGTGATCGCCACCGGTGAACCCAGTGCATCAGTGTGGATGTACTCGACCACTTCCTGGGCAACTGCCGGAGCCACACAGGCCACCAGCCCCCCCACCGCGAGTACCGCCCGAATCAACAGCGAACAGAGTCCATTCATGGCTTAGTCCCAATTCAATACGCCGCGGGTGACGGGGAAGTCTGCGGACCATGCCGAACAACCACCGGCGTTGCAGGCCCTGACAATGTAGAGACTGGCGCAGTAGGTCCCGCCGCTCGACTGCACATAGGTCTTGGGGCCGGTGTACAGGCGCCGTCCAGCTCCGGAAGGCTCCAGCTGATACTCCGTTGCCCCCGGAACCGCGCGCCAGCCGACGCTGCACTGCACCTGATAGGGCGCCTTGCGCGTGCTGAGCCACTCCGCCACGTAGATCTGAGTGGCCGCGGGAGGAAGCACGACGGAGACACTGGCGATGCCCGAATAGGGACTGCACCCCGCGAAATTGCACGCCCTCACACGATAGGCATAGCTGCCATTACCACGGCTGGCACCAAAGCTGTTCCCGCCGCCGTTATGCACCACCGTCCAGCCACCACCGTTGGCACTCTCCTCCAGCACGAAGCTCTCGCTGTTGGCCGGCACCGACCAGCTCAGGCTGTACTGCGGCACGTTCACCAGGCCCGGTGCGCTGATCACCGGCTCGATCGTCGGCGGCCCGATCACCGCTACCGTCGACGTGGCCGACCACGGCCCGCAGCCTGCGCCATTGCAGGCGGCAACCCGATAGCCATAGCTGCCCACACCCCGCGCAGCGGTGGCATAGGAACCTGCGTTGCCGTCGAACAGCGTGACCCATCCGCCACCATTGCTGCTCTCCTGCAAGGTGTAACGCGTGGCACCAGCCACCCCGTTCCAGCCAATGCCGATACTGCCCGGCGCAGCGCGTGCCGGCGCAGAGAGTCCTGGCGCAGTGGCAGGCGGATATACGACCGTCACCGCAGCCGTGGCGCTGTATCCCGTGCACCCTACCGGGTTACATGCGCGAACCCGGTAGTTGTAGCTTCCCGCTGCCTTGCCACTGAAGGCCTTGGACTGACCGATGGCGTTGTGCACCTGGGCCCAAGCGCCACCATTGGCGCTTTCCTCCAGCTCATAGCGCTCGGCACCGGAAGCCGCAGACCAAGCTACGTTGTAGCTGCCGTTGAAGGCTGTGGCAGGCACGTTCAGGGTCGGCACGGTGGATGGCGCCAATGCCACGGCCACTGACGCGACATTGCTCCATCCGCCGCACACCGCCCGGCAGCCGCGCACCCGGAATTGATAGGTCCCCGTGACCAGGCCGGTGCTGGTGAACGATTGCGCCGCGCCATCGAAGACCGTGCTCCAGTTGCCCGCAAGGGCACGCTGCAACTCATAGCGGTTGGCACCGCCGGCCGGGCTCCAGGTCAGGTTCACGCTGCCCTGGGTGATGTAGCCCGGCGCACTCAGCGCGGGAACGCTGGGTGCCGCTTCACCATGCACCTGGGAAACCAGGCTGCCTGACAGGTAGAGATAGTCGGTCTGCTTGCCGGTACGTTCGTTGCGCTGGAATCGCAGCACGCCGCCGTTGTCGTAGAACGAGTAGATTGCCCCCTTGCCACTGGCACCAGCCTTCACCCGGCGACCGTGGGCGTCGTACTCGTAGCTCTCTGCTGTTCCCGCCGCGCGCAGCCGGTTGCCGTAGTCAAACGCGAAAGCCTGACCATTGCGCACCGAAAGATTGCCCTGCACGTCATAGCCAAGACCGGTCACGGTTGCCCCGGTTCCGGTTTCGATCACGTTGACCAGCCGATTGGTCGGATCGAAGTAGTGCGTACGATCGCGGCTGCCGACCTTGGCACGGCGCAGGTTGTCCAACGCGTCATACTCATACAAGGCGTTGCCGAAGCCCGGCGCAGTGACCGTCCGCAACCGGTCCAGGCCGTCATAGGTCATGTCCCGGTTGCCGGGCGCCCCGGGCAGACCATCGGAAATGGCCATCACGTTGCCACCAGCATCGTAGTCATAGCTGTCATCCAGCACTGCGGCCGCTGCAGTGGCATCGCGGCTGCGGTCGGGCAGCCCGCGGGCATTCTGGGTCAACGTGTGCACGATCCCATTGCCATATACGAAGCGGGCCAACGCGCCGTTGGCAAAGTAACTGGCCTCCTTCGCATAGCCGCCGACCGTCGTCGCCCGACCCAGTGCGTCCGGCGCATAGCTGACGACACGCCCACCCGGATAGGTATTGCTGGCCAGCGTGCCGTTGGCATCGTAGCCATATACCAGGCTCAGGCTTCCCAGATCCGGATGCTGCAGGGTTTCGCCGCTGAGCAGGCGGCGGCGGTTGTACTGGTAGCGGTTGACGACCATCGGCCGGGCCGGATCGTTCTGCGTGCTGATCTCGGCCGGCAGACCATCAGGCGCGTAGGACCAGTTCTGATTTCCGCGCCCATCCGGGAAGATCAGGGTCGACAGGCGGTTGGCGGCGTCATAACTGCGCTTCACCGCACGTCCGCTGGCCAGGGCTTCACTGCGGTTGCAGTCGGTGGTGCTGGTCAAACCCGTGCCGGCCGCCGACCACAGCACGTTGCCTGCCGCGTCGTAGTCCTGCACGGTCGCACCGGTTTCCGGCTCGATGGTCTTGCACAGCTGCTGGTAGCCGTCATAGACGTAGCGGCGGGTGAGCGATTGGCTGCCGTCTGCATTGCGGCGGGTGATCGCCAGCGGCTTGCCCAGCGTGTCGCGCTGGATCTCGGTCACCACGCCTTCCGGGTGCTGCAGCGTCAGCGGCATCTCGTAGCTGGGCTGGTCGTAGGCAAGATGACGGGTCGTCGTGGCCTGGCCGCGGGGATTGGTCACCTTCACTGACAGGTTGCCCACGTACTCGGTGCGGGTAACCAGTGCCCCCAACTCGGACGATTGACTGACCACGGTGGGGCGGCCCAACGCGTCGTACTGCGTCGTGGTGCCAGTCAGGGTGGCATTGATATCGGAGAGCTGCCGCGTGGGATACGAGGCAAACACGGTCTTGCCGCTGGTGTCGTAGCGGGTCACCACGGCGCTGTCCAGCACGTTGTTGGCGTTTTCGGTCACCAGCACCGGGCGGAACATCGCATCCAGGTAGGTATCCGTACGCCGCCCGCCCTGCGTGCGGGAGTGCTTCCACGCACCGGCGGGCACCCCCAGCTGCGCGCCACCCAGCCGCTGCAGGTCCATGGTTACGCCATTCCAGTTCACGCTGTCGCCGCCAGGGAACTGCTGGCTGCGCAGCCTGCCCATGCTGTCGTAGCTGAAGCTGGTGGTTGCGCCGGTTTCGTCGGTCAGCGAGGTGATCCAACCGTTGTCGTCGACGGCAACCGTGCGCACCGCACCATTGGGCGCTTCGGGCGTGGCCGGCATGCGGAGCTGCTGCGGAACACCACGCTTCCATCCCGATAGATGGCTGGTATTTCCACGGCCATCGGCCACCGACGCAACCGTGCCGTCGGCTGCATAGGTCACCTGCTGCGCCAGGCGGCCAAATGCGTAGGCGCGCAGCGGCAGTGCTTTGGCCGTATCGAATTCGGTGCGGGACTGTTCGATGCCATTGAGCACACTGCGCGCTGTCTGGCCGTTAACCCATAGCGCGGGATTGTCGTAGTAGCTGGTGCTGGTGGTGCGACTCTGGCCGGCGGAATTCGCTTCAACGACGGTGACTTCGCGCGCAAATGCATCAAAGGCCTGCACGGTGCGGGTGAACTGCACGCCATCCTGTTCCACCACAGTGGATTGGACGGGGCGATTGTAATGGGCCTTGAGATCGCTCGCACCGTACTTGAAGTCCTTGCCGGCCTCTTTCGGGAAGGGCGCCGCATCCAGCTGGGCATCTGGATAGTAGTTATTGCGGTCAACGCGCACGACGGAGCCGCCCGATCGCGTTGTCGTGGACAGCAACAGGCCGTCGTTGTAGGCAACTTCCTTGCCGAACTCGTAGACGCGAACGACACCATCGGGCAACGTCTCGGTGGTGATCTTCGGCTCTGCCTGGCCTACGGGGATTACTGGACCGCCCAGGTCCTGGGCGAAAGCACCATTGAGATTGGTGTATTGATAGGTCCACTGTGCAGTGGGCATGCCCGGACCGCTGATGGTCTTGGTCACCAGCGACATTGCGTCACGGTAGACCGGCGTGTAGTTCCAGCCATCGGCAAACAGGTGATTGTCGCCAGAGGTCTGGCAATCCAGCTTCACATTCTTGCGCCCATGGCGGAACGGCCGGAACAGGAACGTCCCCAGCGCACCCGACGGATGCTGGATGCTCAGGGTGATCTCGCTGGGCACGATCTTGTTGACGCGCGAACATGTGGCCGGGTAGTCCATGTACTCCCAGATGCTCTGCCCGTTATAGTCGGCATACTTGTGGGTGACTGACAGCGGCGGCAGGTTGTAGACCCATTGGGTTCCGTCCGGCAGCGTCACTGTCCGCAGGATATCGGCCTCCGTGTACCCGTAAGTCCAGGTACGCCCAGCAGCGGTTGCGGATGCGATCAGTCCTTTCGCGTTGTAGCCCAGGCTGATCTCGCGGCCATCGTTGGCAACCATGCGCAACAGCCGGTCGCCACTCCACTCGTAGCGCACCCAGTTGCCGAAGCGATCCACA
Organism: Stenotrophomonas sp. 86428_Sma; assembly: GCF_056481585.1. Taxonomy (NCBI): domain Bacteria; kingdom Pseudomonadati; phylum Pseudomonadota; class Gammaproteobacteria; order Lysobacterales; family Lysobacteraceae; genus Stenotrophomonas; species Stenotrophomonas sp. 86428_Sma. Next base: position 1,115,782 of record NZ_CM151156.1, on the reverse strand, counting down.
ACCTGCGATGGGTACAGGAACACACGCTTTCGATTCAGCAGTGCATTGCTTTCTGGCCCGTAGGGTTGCAGCGTTGCACCGTTGTGAGGCTTGGCGACCATCCAGTCGAAGTAGTACTTGGTGCCGTCGGGAGCATGACCAAGGAAGCCTTGTCCCGGCTGTCCGCTCTTCAGGGCGGTCAGACAACTGAACGTCCAGCCGCCCTTGGTATTCCAAGGCGCCGGTTCGCCAAACTGTGGCTGCGGCTGGCGCGCATCTCCGCTGCCTCCCAGCACCGGCTCACTGCCACCACCCGGTAGAGAGAGTCGCACGCCATCCCAGAATGTAGTGGGACTGAAATTGACGGTCTGGGTTTTGCGACGGTTCCAGACCTCTAATGACGGAGGCGCCGCCACCGTACTGCAGCGCGCGGCAGGCGCCCAATAGCCGACAGACGCGGTCTCCGGCAGATCACCATAGACGCCGGACATGGACGGGATATCCAGGCCCCAATTCGAGAATGAGTTCTCTCCGCCGCCATCGTCATCGCTGTAGCTGCGGCCCAAGGTCATCGTCAGACCGCCATTGCCTGGAATCGAAATATCCGTGGCCTTGAAGCTAATCGAGCCGTCATAGAGGTTGACCTGCTCGCCGAAGATCTCGCCCTTCAGCGGTTCGACAAGGTCCCCGTACTTCAGCCGCTTGTCGTACTCCTGGCGCCAGGTGGGAACGATCTGGGCTGAAACGCCGACCGGTGCCAGCACACACAGGGCAATGACACCGAGAAACAGACCCTTGGCAGCCGTTGCGGCGCGCGGATGAGAAATGAGGCGAGACTGCATGAAGATCCTCCCTGGATCGACTTCCCTGTGTGCCCCACCCGCGCCGAACGGCAGTTGGCCTTCGACCAGGCGGCACCCACTCCGGCAGACAGCCACGCGTTGCTTCACGGTGGGCGGGTGCTGACCATGGATATGAACGAATAATGAAGACGGCGTCAACCCTGTGTATTGGCCACACTCGGCAAAGTTGGCCCAAGCGGTAGCCTCCCGCGCCCTTCCCCGCTCCACCTAGAATGTGCCCATGAGCACCCTGACCTTCCGCGCCGCCACGCCGGCCGACATCCCCGCCCTGATCGCCCTGGTCACCTCGGCCTACCGTGGTGACGCCAGCCGCGTTGGCTGGACCACCGAAGCCGACCTGCTGGACGGCGCCCGCATCGATGCCGAGGGCATCCAGGCCGACCTGGACCGCCCGCGCTCCACCATCCTGCTGGCCGAACGCGACGGCCAGCTGGTGGCCTGCGCCCACGTCGCCGATGTCGACGGCAAGGGCTACTTCGGCATGTTCTCGGTCGACCCGGCCCAGCAGGGTGGCGGCGTCGGCAAGCAGCTGATGGACGCCGCCGAAGCGCACGCCGCACGCGAATGGAAGGTGCCGGTGATGCAGATGACGGTGATCGACGTGCGCGACGAGCTGATCGCCTTCTACGAGCGCCGCGGCTATCTGCGCACCGGCATCAAGAAGCCGTTCCCGTACGGCGACGAACGCTTCGGCATTCCCAAGCGCGACGACCTGCGCTTCGAGATCCTGGAAAAGCCGCTGGCCGGAGCCGCCGCGTGAGCGATACCTGGACCTTCGTCTGTGCCGGCACCGAGCTGCTGCCGGGTGAAATGAAGAGCGTGTTCGACGAGGTAACCGGCACGCCGATCGTGGTGTTCAACCTCGACGGTGAGTTGTACGCGCTGGAAGACCAGTGCACACATGAAGAGTTCGAGCTGTCCTCGGGCGAGTTCAACACCACCGAGGGCAGTGTGGAGTGCGTGCTGCACGGCGCGCGCTTCGACGTGCGTGACGGCCGCGCCCTGTGCGCCCCGGCCTACAGCCCTGTGCCCAAGTTTCCGGTGAAGCGCGAGCACGACGCTGTCTGGACCCGCGACGACCGGGATTGAGGCGGCGCTCGGCCCAGAGAGCCCCCCAGAGGGCGCCCCGCGGGAGAGCATCCACCCATGGGGTGGATCCATCGCAAGGCCATTAGAGCCTCCCCAGGGCGCCCCCGGGTCGCCTCGAGGGCCCGGCATGGCCCGTACATGCGAATCATTATCGTTGATGTTATTCTACGTAACATCTTCGTAACGACTCCGCCCCCGCGCCATGGCTTCGCCCGCGCCCACCGCCACGCTGTGCCAGCTCGCCCGCCAAGGGTGGCCGCTGCTCGTGGCCGTGCTGCTGACGCTGGTGTTGGGCTGGTCGGCACTGCACGAAGGACGCGGCAACAACCCGGCTACCCACGGCTGGCAGGCACACGCTGAAGATCTGCAGCAGGTCATGCCGGTGCCGGCCCCGCCGGCCGACGAGTGCCCGCACCATGCCGCGCCAGCACCCGAGCCGCCGCTGGATGGCGAGGGCGCCACGCCCTGTACCGGACTGGCTCCCCCGCGCGCCGCCCTGGTCGCGCATGTTCCGCTGTGGCGTTCCGACGCCCTGCGCTGGCAGCTGCGCGATCCCGCACTGCGGTTGAACCCCGGCCACGCTCCGCCCGCACCGCACGCCAGCTGAGGCGCCCTGCGGCCGTTGCCGTGCGCCTGATTGCGTTTCCCGCCAGCCGAGCATGGCTCGGCTCTATAGAACCCACCTCCCGCCTGTCGCCGCACGTCCATCTGCGCCGGCTCGCGCTCGCCCTTTCCCGATCCAAGCCACCGCCACCCAGACCATGACCCACATCACGTCCCGCAAGCACGCTCCGCGCGTTTCCCTGCTCGCTACCGCCACCCTGGCCGCCGGCTTCGCACCGCTGGCCGCACAGGCTGCCGACAGCGCCGATGCCGGCTCCCGCAAGGCCACCGACCTGGACAAGGTGCAGGTGCGCGGCAGCTGGTTCAATCCGTCCTCGCCGAAGTTCACCGCCGAGCTGCTGGACACCCCGAAGTCGGTGTCGATCGTCTCGGAGAAGCTGATCGCCGAAACCGGTGCAACCAACCTGCAGGATGCATTGCGCATGGTCCCGGGTATCACCTTCGGTGCCGGCGAAGGCGGCAACCCGACCGGTGACCGCCCCTTCATCCGTGGCTTCGATTCGCAGAGCAACGTCTTCGTCGACGGCCTGCGCGACGTCGGCTCGCAGACGCGCGAGATCTTCGACCTGGAGCAGGTGGAAGTGGTCAAGGGCCCGAGCTCGGCCTACGGCGGCCGTGACTCCGGTGGTGGCAGCCTGAACCTGGTGAGCAAGACGCCGAAGCTGAAGAACGAGACCAGCGCCAGCATGGGCATCGGCACCGACAGCTACGCACGCGGCACCGTGGACGCCAACTACGTGCTGGGCGATGGCATCGCCGCCCGCCTGAACCTGATGAAGCACGAGTCGGACATCGCCGGCCGCGACGCTGCCAATGTCAGCCGCTGGGGCATCGCGCCGTCGATCGCGTTCGGCCTGAACGGTCCGGCACAGCTGATCGCCAGCCACTACCACATGCAGAGCGATGACCTGCCGGATGCAGGTGGTTTCCCGTACGGTAATCCGAACGGTGCGCCGGCCTCGAAGTGGGTCGATGGCCGCCCGATGGTGCCGGACCGCAACAACTACTACGGCCTGGTCGACCGTGACTTCCAGCGCACCCGCGCCGACATCAGCACCCTGGACGCCAGCTACGACTTCGGTGGCCACAAGCTGCGCAACATCGCGCGCCTGGGCAACACCAGCAACGACTACCTGTGGACCCAGCCGGACGACAGCCAGGGCAACCCGAACAACTACGGCACCTTGTGGCGCCGTACCAACAGCCGCGCCGTCGACGTCAAGAGCTTCGCCGACCAGCTGGGCCTGACCGGCGCGTTCCAGACCGGCGCGCTCAAGCACAGCTACAGCGCCGGTGTGGAGTACAGCGACGAGAAGATGACCCGCGGCAGCTACCTGATGACCCCGGGCACCAGTAACCCGCTGACCGGCAACAGCAAGTGCCCGACCACCGGCGCGGCCACCGGCTACAACTGCACCAGCTTCGCCAATCCGAACCCGAACGATCCGTGGGCGGCGACCCACGCGGTGTATCGCAGCGACAAGGCGCTGGACGTCGAACAGCGCACCAAGACCACCTCGGCGTACCTGTTCGACACCATCGAACTCAACGCACAGTGGAGCTTCAATCTCGGCCTGCGCTACGACGACTTCCGCACCACCCTGACCACGCCGGTGGCCGGTGCGGCGCCGACCCGCGTGCGCAATGACAACGACTTCCTGAACTACCAGGCCGGCGTGGTGTTCAAGCCGGCGGCCAACGGTAGCATCTACCTGTCCTGGGGCACCTCTTCGACCCCGCCGGGCATGGACGGAGGTGACGGCTCCGACGGTCTGAGCGCGGCTGTGGCCGACCTCAAGCCGCAGGACACCAGGAACCTCGAACTGGGCACCAAGTGGGACCTGCTCGACAACCGCCTGAACCTGACCGCGGCGATCTTCCATACCGTGATGAACAACGCACGTGTGACGATCGACAACGGCACCAGCCAGAACGCAGGCAAGAAGGAAATCAACGGCTTCGAGCTGGGCTTCAATGGCCAGTTGACCGATGCCTGGAGCCTGTACGGCGGCTACACCTACCTGGATTCGGAACTGAAGGACAACGGCTTTGTCTGCGCCGTATCGGGCCGCACCTGCCCGAGCGGCATCTACGTGCCGTCGCCGAACAACGGCAACGTGTTCCCCAACACCGCCAAGCACAGCGCCAACCTGTGGACCACCTACCGCTTCCCGACCGGCCTGACCATCGGCGCCGGTGCGTTCTACTCGGACAAGCAGTACGGTGACGTCGCCAACACCAAGTGGATTGCCAGCTACACCCGCTTCGACGCGATGGCCAGCTACGCGATCCAGGACAACATCAGCCTGCAGCTCAACGTGCAGAACCTGACCGACAAGACCTACTTCACCAAGGCCTATGCCTCGCACTACGCGAGCATCGCCCCGGGTCGCTCGGCCACCCTGGCACTGAACGTGAAGTTCTGATGTAACTCCGCTCCACCACGGCGGCAGGCTCTCCTGCCGCCGTTTTTGCTTCCGGCGATACTCACCCCATGGTTACCCGCACTCCCATCGACAGCGACGCCCTGGCCGAGCTGCTGCAGCACGATCCGCAGGCCGCGTTCGCACGCGTGCGCGACGCCGCGCAGGCTGGACAGGTCGAGGCACAACTGCTGCTCGCGCAGATGCACATGGAAGGCAAAGGCACCGCGCAGGACGCCTCGGCCGCGCTGCTCTGGTACGAAACCGCCGCCAACAACGGCGCGCCGATGGCGATGAACATGCTCGGCCGCTGCCATGAGCTGGGCCAGGGCACCGTCGCCGACCCGACGCTGGCCGCGGTCTGGTACCGGCGCGCGGCCGACACCGGGCTGGACTGGGGCCTGTACAACCTGGCCAACCTGCTGGCCACCGGCCGCGGTGTACCGCAGGACCGCGCGCAGGCATTGGCCCTGTATACCCGTGCCGCACACCTGGGCCATGCCAAATCGATGAACCTGCTGGCCCGCCACCTCGAAGACGGCCTGGAGATCGAACGCGATCCGCAGGCCGCCCTGGGCTGGTACCGGCGCGCGGCCGAGACCGGCGATTTCCGCGGCCAGGCCAACTACGCCTCCATCCTGCTGCAGGCCGGCCAGGTCGAGCAGGCCGTGCGTTGGCTGCGGCTCGCACTGGCGCACGGCAGCCCGGCGTTCATGGCGCACATCGTGCCGGAACTGGCCGCGTCGCCGCATCCGCAGGTGCGCGCCCTGGTCGCACCGCCGTCCCTCTGAGGAGTCCCGCATGCTGCTGCACATCCCCGACATTCTCAGCGCAGACCAGGTGGCCGACTTCCGCCGCCGACTGGATGCCGCCGACTGGACCGATGGCCGCGAGACCGTCGGCCATCTGGGCGCGCAGGCCAAGCACAACCAGCAGCTGCCCGAGGCCTCGCCGCTGCGCCGCGAACTGGGCGAGATCATCCTCGTCGCGCTGGCCCGGCACCCGCTGTTCTTCAGCGCAGCGCTGCCGCTGAAGTACCTGCCGCCGCGTTTCAACCGCTACAGCGGGGGCGGCACCTATGGCTTCCATGTCGATGGCGCGGTGATGAACCTGGCCAACGGCGAGCAACTGCGCTCGGACATCTCCTGCACCCTGTTCCTGTCCGCGCCCGAGGAGTACGAGGGTGGCGAGCTGATCATCAGCGATACCTACGGCGAGCACGAGGTAAAGCTGCCGGCCGGCGACCTGATCGTGTATCCGTCCAGCAGCCTGCACCAGGTGCGGCCGGTCACCCGCGGTGCGCGCGTGGCCTCGTTCTTCTGGGTACAGAGCATGATCCGCGACGATGTGCAGCGCCGCCTGCTGTGGGAAATGGATGGCTCGATCGAGCGCCTGCGGCAGACCGGCGGTGACGCCGAGGCGATCCTGCAGCTGACCGGCGTTTACCACAACCTGCTGCGGCGCTGGAGCGAGGTCTGAGCCGGATCCGGCCGGCCTGCGACATTTTGGCAATCATTCTCATTTGCAACAGCTAACAGCTCTCATTACAATCACGCCCCGTTGATGCCGGCCGCTGCCGGCAGACCCCTGGGGACCCCTGCTTGCTGCGCCCGCTTCGCCCTCGCCCACTCATCCATCGAAAGATGGGCACCGCCATGCGCGGCCAGCGTCCTGCGCTGGCCAGTCTGCTGGCGTGGGTGGCGATGCTGGCTTTGCTGCTGGGCACCTTGCCGCTGCTGCCACACGGCCAAGCCGGAATGGCCGTGCAGATGCCGCTGGAAGAGCGCGGTGGCGAAGCGTCCCCGCAGGAAGAAGCACCGGCCAAACTGCGCCGCTGTGCTGCCGCCCCGGTGAAATCGGCCGAGAAGGCACGCCCGCCGTTGCTGCTGGCCAGCCAATGGCTGCGCACCGAGCTTGAACTCGTACCCACCACGCCGGCCATGCCCGGCGTGCGCCCGGACTGGCCGCTGGCCGCTCCGGACACGCCCCGCGCCCGGGCGCCGCCAGCAACGCGGCCAGGCGCCGCCGCTCGCCTGAATCACGGCCCCGCGTGACCGCCTGCGCGGTCGTGCCCGCACGCCGCTGCCTGCTTCATCCCTGCCGCCCCTGACCGGGCCTCCCCGTGCATGCCGCGCCGTTCGCGCCTGGCATTGCACCACCCTGCATCCTTCGAGGTTACTGCCATGGCCCAGCGCCATCGTGTCCGTTCGTCCCTGTCCCGTACCCTGCTGACCAGCGCCGTGCTGGCAGCCATGACCGCCCCTGCCTTCGCCCACGGTGACGCTTCCGGCGCGCCACAGACGCTGGACAAGGTGGTGGTCACCGCCTCCGGCTTTGAGCAGAAGGTGGTCGATGCACCCGCCAGCATCAGCGTGGTCAGCCGCGAAGAACTCAGCAAGCGCCCGTACACCAATCTGGTCGACGCGCTGCGCAACGTTGAAGGCATCGACGTCGGCCTGGAAGCCAGCGACAAGAACGGCCGTGCCACCATCTCGATGCGCGGCCTGCCCTCCGAGTACACCCTGGTGCTGATCGACGGCCGCCGCCAGAGCAATGTCGGCCAGCTGTATCCGAACAACTTCGGCGGTGGCCAGTTCGCCTACCTGCCGCCGCTGGATGCCATCGAGCGCATTGAAGTGGTGCGCGGCCCGATGTCCACGTTGTACGGCTCGGATGCAATGGGCGGCGTGATCAACATCATCACCCGTCGCAACCAGGACAGCTGGCACGGCGCACTCACCCAGGGCTTCACCGTGCAGCAGGACGATCAGTTCGGCGATGCGCGTACCACCGACGTCTACCTCAGCGGCCCGCTGGTCAAGGACCGTATCGGCCTGGCAGTACGCGGCAGCTACTACGACGCCAAGGCCTCCAATCCGGAGTGGGATGCACTGACCCTGCCCGACGGCAGTCTGTGGGAACGCAGCATCGGCTTCGGTGGCGGCGGCAAGTCGGTGGCCAACACCAACTGGAACACCGGTGTGCGGCTGAACTTCCACGTCAACGATGACCACGAACTGTGGCTCGACTACGACGTGTCGCGGCAGAAGTACGACAACAGCGAGGGCCAGACCGGCACCCTCGACAGCCTGGCCAGCCTGTGGCGCGTCGGCAATGCCGTCATCCCCAACCCGAACGGCAGCGGCACCGTCACCCGCCGCGTGGTGCAGCCGCGCGTGGGCTACACCGCCTACCAGCGCTACGAGCGCGACCAGTTGTCGCTGACCCACCAGGGCCGCTACAGCTTCGGCACCTGGCAGACCTCGCTGACCCACAGCAAGAGCAGCAACCTGGGCCGCTCGCTGCCGCTGACCCTGGACGAACGCGCCAACCTGCAGACACTGTGGAACGACGTCTGCCGCCGCACCGGCGGCGCCAACAACTGCGCGGCCGGCCGCGGCAATGCACTGGCCGCCCTCAACCCAAGTGAAATGGCACGCCTGCAGGCATTCCTGCCGCGTCCGCTGCGCACCATGGAGCTGGAAGGCTACGTGCTCGACACCATGCTCGACCTCGACTTCGGCGCGCACAAGCTGACCGTCGGCGGCCAGTACAACAACACTGACATGATCGACGGCGTGTTCGGCATGGATGGCGCCGGCTACCGCAGCAACACCAAGCAGAAGCACCGCATGTGGGCGCTGTTCGCCGAGGACAACTGGTCGCTGACCGACACCCTCACCGCCACCTTCGGCCTGCGCTACGACGACCACAACGTGTTCGGCAGCCATGTCAGCCCGCGCGGCTACCTGGTGTGGAACGCCACTGACGCCTGGACCTTCAAAGGTGGCGTCAGCACCGGCTACAAGACGCCGCGTCCCGACCAGCTGTTCCCGGGCATCACCGGCTTCGGTGGCCAGGGCGTGCTGCCGCTGGTGGGTTCGCCGAACCTGAAGCCTGAAACCAGCACCAACTACGAGCTGGCCGCGTACTACGAAGGCCAGCGCTGGGGCTTCAATGTCACCGGCTTCTTCAACAAGTTCGAAGACAAGATCGCCAGAGGCGGCACGTTCCCGAACTGCGAAGTGGCCCGCGCCGGCAGCGGTTACTGCGTGGACATCGGCCCGGGCTGGGCAGCACTGGGCTACAGCACCTTCACCCAGAGCGTGAACATCGACAAGGCCGAGACCCGCGGTGCGGAACTGGCCGGCCACGTCGACCTGCTCGACAACCTGCAGCTGCGCGGCAACTACACCTGGACCAAGAGCGAACAGACCAGCGGCCCCGACAAGGGGCGCCCGATCTCTGGCACCAAGCCGGCAAAGCACATGGCCAACGCCAGCCTCAACTGGCAGATCAACGAAGCGATCAGCCTGTCGCTGATCGGCGAAGGCCGCTACGACCGCTATCGCGACACCCTCATCGACAGTGCCGGCGCCCGCCACGTGCGCTATTACGAGGACTACACGATCTTCCATCTCGGTGGCAGCTGGAAGGCCACGCCGTGGCTGACGGTCAACGCGCGGGTCAACAACCTGTTCGACAAGGACTTCGTTTCGCAGTCGTGCCTGCTGCTCAATCCCAGCGAGTTCAGCTGCGTGGACGACTACGCGACCAAGGACCAGCGCCGCAGCTACTGGATTTCGTTGAACGCGAAGTTCTGATCTCTGCGCCCTGCCCTGGTGGGTGCCGACCTTGGTCGGCAGCGCTCCATCCACGCATGGCGTGGATCTACTGATCTGCGGGATTGCCGGCCAGTCGGTAGTGCCGGCCGCTGGCCGGCAATCCCCCTGGGATACAGAACGACACGCAATTGCGAGCTATTCTCATCAATGATGTAATGGGCAGTCCCCGTCCGCCTCGAACCGTGCCGTGAGCCGTCCTGCCTCTTCCACCGTGCAGCAGCAACAGAACCGTGGCTTCTGGCTGCGGACGCTGCACCAGTGGCACTGGATCAGCTCGGCGGTGTGCCTGATCGGCATGCTGCTGTTCGCGGTGACCGGCCTGACCCTCAACCATGCCGCGAAGATCGAGGCCAAGCCCGAGGTGCAGAACCAGCATCTGGAACTGCCGGCCGCGCTGCTTGGACAGCTCGGCACGCGCGAAGACGGCAACGCACCGATTCCGCGCCCTGCCCGGCAATGGCTGGACACGCAGCTGGGCATCGCCATCGGCGGGCGACCGGCCGAGTGGTCGCCCGAAGAGATCTACCTGTCGCTGCCGCGCCCCGGTGGCGACGCCTGGCTGAGCATCGATCGCGAGACCGGCGCGGTGGAATACGAATCGACCTCGCGCGGCGCGGTGTCCTACCTCAACGACCTGCACAAGGGCCGCAACGCGGGCCCAGCGTGGGGCTGGTTCCTGGACCTGTTCGCCGTGGCCTGCCTGGTGTTCTGCATAACCGGCCTGTTCCTGCTTCACCTGCATGCACGGCAGCGGCGCATGACCTGGCCGCTGGTCGGCCTCGGCCTGATGATCCCGCTGCTGATCGCCCTGCTGCTGATCCACTGACTTTCCTTCGTTTCCGGAGCCGCCCCATGCGCGTCACCCTGACCATCGCCCTCAGCGGCCTGCTGGCCACCTCGCCGGCCTATGCCACCACCCTCGACATCAACGTCGAAGTGCCCAAGCTCAACGTGGCCGAGTACCACCGCCCGTACGTGGCGGTGTGGCTGGAAGGCGCCGACCAGAAGGTCGCCGCCAACCTGTCGGTCTGGTACCAGCAGACCAGCAACAGCGAAGGCCACGGCACCAAGTGGCTGCCGGACCTGCGCCAGTGGTGGCGCAAGAGCGGCCGCACCCTGCAGGTGCCGGTGGACGGCGTGACCGGCCCGACCCGCCCGGCCGGCAAGCACGCGCTGTCGTTCAACGACAAGCAGCCGGCGCTGAAGCAGCTGGCCCCGGGCAACTACACCCTGGTGGTGGAAGCGGTGCGCGAAGTCGGCGGCCGCGAGCTGCTGAAGATCCCCTTCACCTGGCCGGCCACCGCCGCACAGACCGGCAAGGCACAGGGCGCCACCGAACTGGGCCAGGTCACCCTCGCCGTCAAACCCTGAAAAGGGGACGGAGGGGATTAAGTCGTAATTCCCCTCCCCTCGCCGCACCACCCTGCATCCACCTGGAGTCTTCCGCATGAAGCGCACGCTTGTCCTCGCCGCCGCTCTGGCCGCTGCCCTTCCCTTCTCCGCCCTGGCCCACAAGGCCTGGCTGCTGCCCTCGCAGACCGTGATCGCCGGCAACGCGCCGTGGATCACCGTCGACGGTGCGGTCTCCAATGACCTGTTCTATTTCAATCACGTTCCGCTGCGCCTGGAATCGGTGGTGATCACCGCGCCGGACGGCAGCACCGTGCAGGCGCAGAACGCCGCCACCGGCAAGTACCGCAGCGTGTTCGATGTCGAGCTGAAGCAGCAGGGCACTTACCGCATCGCGTCGGTCAATGACGGCCTGTTCGCCACCTACGAGCAGAACGGCGAGCGCAAGCGCTGGCGCGGCAGCGTGGCTACCTTCGGCGAACTGCCCAAGGATGCGAAGAAGCTGGAAGTGAGCCAGTCGGTCGGCCGCGTGGAGACCTTCGTCACCAACGGCGCCCCGAACGACACCGCGCTGAAGCCGACCAACCGTGGTATCGAGCTGGTCGCCGTCGGCCACCCGAACGATCTGTTCGCCGGTGAGGAAGCCACCTTCCGCGTGCTGGTCGACGGCAAGCCGACCGCCGGCCTGGAGTTCGAGATCGTGCGTGGCGCCACCCGCTACCGCAACGCGCAGGACGAGCTGAAGGTCACCAGCGATGCCAAGGGTGAGATCAAGGTGACCTGGCCGGAAGCCGGCATGTACTGGCTGGAGACCGGCACCGAAGACAACAAGACCTCGGTGAAGCAGGCCGCCAAGCGCCGCCTGAGCTACGTCGCCACGCTGGAAGTGCTGCCGCAGTAATGTGGACTGCGATGCCGGGCAGCCCCCGGCATCGCCGCTGCTACGCATCACCATGACCGATTCCCTGCTCGACATCGCCCGCCTCGGCGGCACCACCATGGGCACCACGTGGAGCGTGTCGCTGGTCGCATCGCGCCAGCGCGACCTGCACCCGCTGCACGCTGGCATCCAGGCGCGGCTGGATGAAGTGGTCGCACAGATGAGCACCTGGGAACCCGGCTCGGATCTAAGCCGCTACAACCGCGCCGACGCCGGCCAATGGTGCGCGTTGCCGGCCGAAACCCGTCACGTTCTGGTCTGCGCACAGGCCATCGCTTCCGCCAGTGACGGCGCCTTCGATCCCACCATCGGTCCGCTGGTTGCACTGTGGGGCTTCGGTGCACATGCCGGTGAACGCCGCCAGCCCGACGACGCTACCCTGCAGGCCACGCGTGATCGCTGCGGTTGGCAGCGCCTGCAGTGGCAGGACGATGCGCTGCTGCAACCGGGTGGACTGGAACTGGATCTCTCTGCGATCGCCAAGGGCTTTGGCGTCGACCATGTCGCTGCGTGGCTGCGCACACAGGGCATCACTGCCGCGCTGATCGAAGTCGGCGGCGAACTGGCCGGCTACGGCCGCAAACCGGACGGCCAGCCGTGGCGCGTGCTGGTGGAATCCGCACCCGAAGAAGACGTGCACACCGATACCCCGCCACGGGTGCTGGCGCTGGACGGCAAGGCGGTGGCCACCTCCGGTGATCGCTGGCACCAGTACCAGGCCGATGGCGAGGCCTACAGTCACAGCCTGGACCCGCGCTCCGGCAGACCGGTGCGGCAGGTTGCCGCGGCAGTAACCGTGGTGGCCGATGACGCCATGCACGCCGATGCCTGGGCCACCGCACTGACCGTACTCGGGCGCGAACAGGGCATGGCACTGGCCGAGCGCGAAGGACTGGCTGCGCGCTACCTGAAGCGTGCGGCAGACGGCCCGCAGGAATTTCTCAGCAGCGCCTTCCAGCGCCTGCTCGACGAGCAGGACGCATGAGCGCACGTCCATCGCGCGCCTGGCTCGGCAACGCACTGGTTCTGCTCCTGCTGGCAGCGATCGGCTGGGCACTGCTTCGCCTGCATCTCGGCGAAGCGTGGTGGCGGGGCGCACCACCGGCGCGGCAGTCGCAGATCGCGGTGCTCGCCACGGTGCTGTATGCGCTGGCCTGCGCGGCCCTGTGGTGGCGTGGGCGCCCGCGCGACGACGCCGCAACCGGAGACACCGCGCCCATCCTGCTGGTCTGGTCCAGCCAGACCGGCTTCGCCCGCGAACTGGCCGAACGCAGCGCCGAGGCCCTGCGCGGTGCCAGCGTGCCAGTGCGCGTGCGCGGACTGCATGAGGTGGATGCAGCACTGCTGGCTTCCAGCCAGCGCGCGCTGTTTATTGCCAGCACCACCGGCGAAGGCGATCCACCCGACCACGCCCTGCCGTTCCTGCGCGGGGTGATGGCCACCCCGCCCCCGCTGCAGCACCTGCACTACGGGGTGCTCGCGCTGGGCGACCGCAGCTATGGCCACTTCTGCGGATTCGGCCACCAGCTGGACACTTGGCTGCGCCAACACGGCGCGCATCCGCTGTTCGACGCCATCGAGGTCGACAACGCCGATCCGGCAGCGCTGCGTCATTGGCAACAGTTGCTGGGACAACTCGGCGGTAACGCCAGCGAACTGCCCGACTGGAGCCCGGCCGAGTACCAGCCGTGGACGCTGCTGCAACGCGAGCATCTGAACCCGGGCAGCCCCGGTGGTCCGGTGTACTGGTTGCGCCTGCAGCCCCCGGCCGATGCAAATGCGCAGTGGCAGGCCGGTGACATCGCCGAGATCGGCCCGCAGCACGCATCGCACACCGTGCGTGCCTGGCTGGATGCACAACGCTTCGACGCGGACACCGTGCTGGATGACGGGCAGACGTTGCTGGCACGCGTCGCGCGCTCGCACCTGCCCTCATTGGTTCCCCCGGGTGATCTGCCTGCGCTGCTGGCGACCCTGCAACCGCTGCCGCATCGCGAGTACTCGATCGCCTCGGTCATGGCCGACGGTGCGGTTGAGCTGCTGCTGCGCCGCCAGCTGCGCGCTGACGGTACACCCGGCATCGGCAGCGGCTGGCTGTGCGACCACGCTGCCATCGGCGAACCGGTACAGCTGCGTCTGCGCCGCAACGACAATTTCCATGGCGCGCCCGCCGATGTGCCGCTGCTGCTGATCGGCAACGGCACCGGCATCGCCGGCCTGCGCGCGCATCTGCACGAACGCGTACGCAGTGGCGCACGCCGCACCTGGCTGCTGTTCGGTGAGCGCACCGCCGCGCATGACTTCCACTTCGGTGAAGAACTGCAGGCGATGCTGGCCGACGGCACGCTGGCGCGGTTGGATGCAGTGTTCAGCCGCGATGGCGGTGCGCACCGCTATGTGCAGGACCGGCTGCTGGCCGAAGCGGCAACGCTGCGCCAGTGGGTGGATGAAGGCGCCACGATCCTGGTCTGCGGCAGCCTGCAGGGCATGGCCCCGGCGGTGGATGCAGTGATCGAGCAGGTGCTGGGTACCGCGGGCAAGGAAGCGCTGTTGCTGGCCGGTCGTTACCGGCGCGATGTGTATTGAGGCCACCGCATCCACGCATGGCGTGGATGTACTGCTCCACTTCGGCGGATGCGAATCGCCTTCTGGTGGGCGCGAACCGCATTCTGGTGGGTGCGAACCTTGGTTCGCACCATGACGCGGTATCGGCGGCCGCATCCACGCATGGCGTGGATCTACTGAACAGATTCGGCTGGCGCGAACCGCATTCTGGTGGGTGCGAACCTTGGTTCGCACCGTGACGCGGTGTCGGTGGCCCCATCCACGCATGGCGTGGATCTACTGAACGGTGTGTCCAGACATGGTGGCAACCGCACCCCAGTAGATCCACGCCATGCGTGGATAGTGCCAACCGGCGCCCAGGAATCATCCCGCCGCCGCACTGATCCGGATCGCCAGCAACTCGCCACCGCCCTGCAACGCGTGCCGCTGCCGTTCACCGGCCGCCAACCACGCAGTGTCTCCCGCCTGCAACGCCGGCAAGCCGCTGTCGGCACCGAACTCCGCCTGACCGGCCAGCAGATGCAGCGCCCAGGCCACACCCGTTTCGCAGAAGAAGAACATCGTGCCCACCAACGGCCGGTGCAGCAGTTCGGCCTGCAGCAGCTCGCGCTTCCACATCAGGTTGAAGTCGTGGGTGGTGCCGTCCACCAATTCGCCGTGCAGCGCGTCCTCGCCGGCAAAGCGCACGCGCCCGTGCGGCGGCAGCACCTCGGCCACACGGCCATCCTCGAAACGCAGGCGCACGCCATTGCCCTGCAGCAGCACCAGTTCGCGCTCCACGCCGGGGAAGGCAGAGAACGCGGCATCCTGCTCGATTTCGGCCACCGACAGGCGTAGCGCCCAGTCATCACCCTGCGCCGGCAGTCGCAGGATCTCGCGAGTCCAGCCCAGGCCGTTGCGCCAGCGTTCGCGGCGATAGTCCAGGCGGGAGATCACCTGGCTCGGAGTGTGCAACAGGGAGTCGATGTTCATCGGCGCATTGCATCATGCCGCGCGCCGTCATGCATCACCGCGTGGCGAGCGTGCCCTGGCCACCACACTCACCGCCCAGCAGCTGCGAGTGCTTCAGCCAGTCCTGGTCGGGGTAGTAGGCGAACACCATCGTGCCGCCACGCAATGCGTCGATCAGTGGCTTGGCCACCGACAGGCGCACTGCCGGACAGCCCAGGCTGCGGCCGAGCCGTCCCTGCAGCTGCGCGGTCGCCGGATTCACATAGGGCGCGCCGTGGATGACGATCGCACGGTCTCGCGCGCGGTCGTTGAAGCCCGGTTCCAGCCCGGCCAGGCGCAGCGAGTACCCATTGCCGCCCATGTAGGTCTCCTGCGCGGTGAACGCGCCAAGACTGGACATGAAGCTGCCATCGCGGTTGGAGAAGTGTTCGGTGCGGTTCTCACCGCTGTTGCGGCCATGCGCCACCCATTCCTCGAACAGCAGGCGCTGGTGGGCCAGGTCGAACACCCACAGGCGCGGCTCGGTGGACGGCCGCGAATAATCGATCACGCTGAGGCGATCACCATTGATGCCCAGCTCCGGCCGCTGCAGCGCGCAGCGCATGGCGTGCGCCGCCAGCTGCAATACGTGGCGGTCGGCCTTGGGCGCACTGCGCGACAGCAAGGCGGCCAGATCATCGGCACTGGTGGCAAGGGCGGGCGTCTGTGCCAGCGCCGGGGCGCTGGCCGAGGTCGCCAGCAGGCCGAACGCGGCCAGCCGGCACAGGCGGGATGCAGTCATGGGCACAACGAGGGCACTCAGTTGCCCTTGAGGGTGGACCCTGGCGGCTCGGATTCCAAGACCGGCTGCATTCCGGATTCAGCCGGGCTTGGGCGGACCGCCGGCAGCGAGGTCACCAGCAGGGTCGTCCCCGGCACCAGTACCTGGTACAGCTGGCGGGCGAACTCGGCCGGCAGCGCCATCGGCAGCGAGGGCGTGGCCAGCAGGTCCGGCGTGGCCTGGGCGCGGTCCTGGCCCAGCAACGGGTAGGCCGTCCACTGGTGCAGGCGCTGGTTCACGTCCAGCGGGCTGGGGGTGTCGCTGTAACCCTGCCCCATCACGAACAGCGTGGTGCCCTGGAACGCCGGCAGGGCGTCAGCCTTCAGCGGTGACTCGCCGATCATCACGCCATCGCGCAGCACGTACAGGCGCTGGTCGTGCAGGCTGACCAGGATGCCGACCTGCCCGGCCGGGGCCGCACTGTCATCCCACCAGGCCTGCGCCGGCGCCCCGCCCTCGGCCTCCGGCAGGGCCTGGCCGCGCGCGTTCACCGGCGCCAGCACCGACGGATAGGCCAGGGTCATCGGTGAGCTCTTGGCATCGGCCACGACCACGGTATCGCCGCGCTGGGTTTCGCTGAACAGCTTCTGCGCGAAGGCCTGCGGCAGGCGCACGCAGCCGTGCGAGGCCGGATGCCCGGGCAGGCTGCCGCCATGCAGGGCGATACCGTCCCAGGTCAGCCGCTGCATGTACGGCATCGGCGCGCTGTTGTAGAGGTTGGACCTGTGGTCCTTGTCCTTCTGCAGGATGGTGAACACGCCGGTTGGCGTCTCGTGCCCGGCCTTGCCCGAGCTGATCGTGGTCAGGCCGATGGCAATGCCGTTGCGGTAGACGTAGGCGCGCTGCTCATCGAGGCTGACCACCAGCACGATCGGGCCGGTCGGCGAGATTTCCGGATGCCAGAGGTATTCGCCCGGCTTGAGGTCGGTCGGCCCGCGCACTTCAGCGCTGCTGGCTGCGGCAGCCGTGGGCTTGGCAGCCGCTGTCGGCGCAGCGGCATGGGCCAGCAGCGGCAGGGCCAGTGCAAGGGCGAGCATCAGGGTGGTGGGGCGGTGCGGGAGCATCCAGCGGGGGTCCTTTCCATGCGGTGCGGCCACCGTACACCATCGGCCCGTGGTGGCCGCGGCAAAACCAGGCGCCGGAAATGAAACTGCCCGGCGACACAGCCATGTGTCGTACCGGGCAATCGTTACGTCCTTGTCGGCCTGCTGCCGCCCCCTCGCATCCTGCGCTGTGGGGGTAGCGTTGCATCCTGCACGCGGCCGCGTCTGTCCTGTTTGTATCTCAGCCCCTTCCACAGGTCTGTGATGCCACCATCCTGGTGATTGGTGCCGCGTCCTGCGGCGGTCGGTGGTCACGGCCTTCCTGTCCGTGTCCGGTGAACCAGCCTCCTGCCGGTTCCGACGATTCCTGCTGTCAGCGCCTCGGTACGGTTCGCACCGGTACCGATCCGGGTACCGGATCCGCCGGCAACAACCTGTTGCCTACGGTGATCCGCTGTCGATTCCGTTCGACGATTGCTTTCCCTATCCCCTTCACCTGCGTCAGGTCCTCGACGCGATGAAACGGGCCGTGTCTGCGCCGGTGCTCGACGATCGCCTCGGCCTTGGCGGCTCCGACCATCGTCAATCCCTGCTGCAGCGCCTGGGCATCGGCGCGGTTGATGTCGATCGGTTCGGCGGCATGCGCCCCAGCGATCCACACGACCAGCACCAGTGCCCTCAACACGACACTCCAAGGCACGACGTGTATCTCCTTGTGATTCTGGCCGTCCCGACCGGCAATCCCGTCGGTAGGAACAGTGTCCGTCACCACATGCACACAGCCTATCGGTTTCCTGGATTTCTAAAAGCCAGCCAAATACCCGACGTGATGTAGGAAAAACCCTACCCGCGGCACAGGCGTAGAATGGCCGGATCAGCCCATGCAACCGGAGTTTCAGATGGACAGCGCCAAGCTCGGCCAATTCGTCAATGACAAGTGGGACAGCGAAATCGTCCCGCAGTTGGTCGACTACATCCGCATTCCCAACAAGTCGCCGATGTTCGACGCCAATTGGGTGCAGAACGGCTACATGGAACAGGCGGTCACCCTGATGGAGAACTGGGCCAAGGCCCAGCAGCTGCCCGGCCTGAAGGTTGAAGTGGTGCGCCTGGAAGGCCGTACCCCGCTGATCTTCCTGGAAATTCCGGCTACCGGCGCCGAAACCGGCGACGACACCATCCTGCTCTACGGCCACCTCGACAAGCAGCCGGAAATGACCGGCTGGGACGACGACCTCGGCCCGTGGACCCCGGTCCTGCGCGGTGACAAGCTGTATGGCCGCGGCGGTGCGGACGACGGCTACGCCATCTTCGGCTCGCTGGCCGCGGTGCTGGCACTACAGGCCCAGGGCCTGCCGCACGCCCGCTGCGTGGTGCTGATCGAAGCCTGTGAAGAGTCGGGCAGCTATGACCTGCCGGCCTACGTCGACCACCTCGCCGACCGCATCGGCAAGCCGTCGCTGGTGGTCTGCCTGGATTCGGGCTGCGCCAACTACGACCAGCTGTGGTGCACCACCTCGCTGCGCGGCCTGACCGGCGGCAACTTCACCGTGAAGGTGCTCAACGAAGGCGTGCACTCCGGCGATGCCTCCGGCGTGGTGCCGTCCAGCTTCCGCCTGCTGCGCCAGCTGCTGTCGCGCATCGAGGACCAGGACACCGGCCGCATCCTGATCGACGGCATGAACGTTGAGATCCCGGCCGAGCGCCAGGAACAGGCCAAGCGCGCCGCCGAAGTGGTCGATACCGAGATCTTCGAGAAGTTCCCGATGGTCGACGGTCTGCGTCCGATGAACGAGGACCTGACCGAACTGGTGCTCAACCGCACCTGGCGCCCGGCACTGTCGGTCACCGGCGTCGGTGGCATGCCGGCGCTGGAATCGGCCGGCAACGTGCTGCGCCCGCAGACCTCGGTGAAGCTGTCGCTGCGCCTGCCGCCGACCGCCGATGGCAAGACCTGCGGTGAGCTGCTGAAGGAAGCGCTGCTGCGCGATCCGCCGAACGGCGCGCAGGTCACTCTGGATCTGGAAAAGGCCTCCACCGGCTGGAACGCCCCGGCCATGGCGCCGTGGCTGACCCAGGCCATCGACGACGCCAGCCAGGCCTTCTTCGGCAAGCCGGCGATGTACATGGGCGAAGGTGGCTCGATTCCGTTCATGGGCATGCTGGGTGAGAAGTTCCCGGGCGCCCAGTTCATGATCACCGGCGTGCTCGGTCCGCACTCCAATGCACACGGCCCGAACGAGTTCCTGCACATTCCGATGGGCAAGAAGGTCACCGCCTGCGTGTCCAAGGTGATCAGCGAGCACTACGCCGCCAGCCTGCGCGGCGAGACCAGCGGTTCGCCGGTGGCTGCCGACAGTGGCACCCGCCACGGCGACCACGGCTGCTGCTGAATCCGGCACACCGTGACGGACGCAGCCTGGCCTTGCTAGGCTGCGTCCACCCTTGGTGGAAATCGCGCGCATGAATGGTCTGTTCGGCAGCAGCAGCTGGCTCTACATCATCCTGGTCGGCTTCTTCGTCGGCCTGCTCGGGCGATTCTTCATGCCCGGCAACAACCGCATGGGCTGCCTGCTGACCATCGTGCTGGGCATCATCGGCGCGCTGCTGGCCGGGTGGTTCGGCCAGTACATGGGCTGGTACGCCCCCGGTGAGCCGGCCGGCTTCCTCGGTGCGGTGCTGGGCGCGGTGGCCGTGCTGGCCGTCCTGCGTCTGTTCAGCGGTCGCCGCTGATCCCGCACCCTCTTCCCTTCCTGTTCCCGACGTAGGCGCGCCCGGCGCGCCCGGATATGCCTGCATGACCGAACCCGCCTCTGATCCCCAGCGCAGCGCGCAGCGCCTGCAGTGGGCCCGTACCCAGCTCGATGATTCCAGTGCGGTGGTCGAACGCGCCTCGGTCGATGCCGGCATGCGCAGCTACTGGCGCACCACCAGCACGCGCGGCAGCCACATCGTGATGGATGCCCCGCCGGGGCTGGAAGATCCGCGCCCGTGGCTGCGCATGCGCGGCCTGCTGGATGACAACGGCCTGCGTGTGCCCGCGCTGCTGGCACAGGATCTGGATGCCGGCTTCCTGCTGCTGGAAGATCTCGGCGGCCCGACCCTGGCGAAGATCCTCGACGAGCGCAACGCGGACGAATGGTTCGGCCGCTCGATCGAACAGCTGCTGCGCCTGCAGGCGATCCCGGTGCCGGCCGACTTCAGCCAGTTTGGCGAAGCGCTGCTGCAGCGCGATGCCGGCCTGTTCGACGAATGGTTCCTGCAGCGCCACCTGAACCTGGAACTGGACTGCGGTGAGATTGAAGGGCTGCAGCTGGTGCACCGCAGGTTGATGGACAACGCGCTGGGCCAGGCCCAGCTGATGACCCATCGCGACTACATGCCGCGCAATCTGATGCCGGTCGAGAATGGTCCGGCAGTGCTGGATTTCCAGGACCTGGTGCGCGGCCCGATCGCCTACGATGCGATGAGCCTGTTCAAGGACGCGTTCCTGAGCTGGCCGCTGCAGCGTGTGGACGAGTGGCTGGCGCAGTATCACGAGCGCGCCCGCAACGCCGGCCTGCCGGTGCCCGACCGCGCCACCTTCCTGCGCGATGCCGACTGGATGGGCATCCAGCGCCACGTGAAGATCCTCGGCCTGTTCTGCCGCCTGCGCTACCGCGACAACAAGGGCCATTACCTCGACGACGCGCCGCGCTTCATCACCTATCTGGATGAAGTGCTGCCGCGCTACCGCGAGCTGGCACCGCTGCAGCAGCTGCTGGAACACCGCATCAAGCCGGCGCTGACCGACCTGGCCGCACCGATGCGCGTGGCCCGATGAAGGCGCTGGTCTTTGCTGCCGGCCTCGGCGAGCGCATGCGCCCGCTGACACTGCACACGCCCAAGCCGCTGCTGGAAGTGGCCGGCAAACCGCTGATCGTCTGGCACCTGGAACGCCTGGCCGCACTCGGCGTGCGCGAGGTGGTGGTCAACACCGCATGGCTGGCCGAACAGTTTCCAGCGACGCTGGGCGATGGCAGCCAATGGGGCCTGCGCCTGCATTTCATGTACGAAGGGCAGACCCCGCTGGAAACCGGCGGCGGCATCCTCAATGCACTACCGGTGCTGGGCGAGGCCCCGTTCCTGGTGGTGAACGGCGACATCTGGACCGATTTCGATTTCGCCACGCTGCCGCGCGAGCCGCAGGGCCAGGCGCACCTGGTGCTGGTCGACAATCCCGCGCAGCACCCGGACGGCGACTACCGTCTCGATGCACAGGGCGTGTTGCATCACGACCGCGAAGGCCCGTGCCTGACCTATGCCGGCATCGGCGTGTATCGCCCTTCCATCGTGGCCGACTGGCGCACGGTGATCGGTGATGCACCGGGCAGCGAGCGGCTCCCACCGAAGTTCTCGGTGGTGCCGCTGCAGAAGCACTTCATGGCGCAGGGATTGATGACGGGGCAGCACCATCGCGGGCGCTGGACCGATGTCGGGACCGTGGATCGCCTGCGCGCGCTGGATGTTGAGTTGGCCGCGAACGGCTGAGCCCCTCGTGGCTGGATGCCTAATCAGTAGAGTCGAGCTTGCTCGACTGCAAAGCCGTGCTTGGCCGGGCGGGATGGGTACGCGGGGGACGCCGTGAATCCATCCATGGAGGCTTGTCCGCGGCATCCATGCCGCAGACACCCCCGCGTACCCATCCCGCCCGGCCTCTGACAGTTTCCGTGCGCGTCCAGCCACGGAAAAGAAAAAAGAAAAGCAAAAGCGGGTCGCGTCGCTATGCTCGCTCTGGTGTCGACCAAGGTCGACACCTACCACAAGCAAGACGCGTGTCGACCAAGGTCGACACCCACCAACAGCCGCGGGAACCTGTCGAAGGCGGGGTGGCTCAGGTTGCGGGGGCGTGAGCGCCATGGATGGCGTGATCGAGGCTACATGGACGTACTTGCGCCGTCCCCCGCAACCTGAGCCACCCCGCCATCCCACGAATAGCCCGCTTTTGACGTTGACGTTGCCCTGGCATCGGCGGGTGCAGGGCGCAGCCCTGCAAAGCAAACCCCAACCTCAGTAACGCGGCCGGCCTTCTTCCAGCACCTGGCGCAGGAACGGCACGGTGATCCGCCGCTTCGCCGCCAGCGACTCGCGGTCCAGCCAGTCCAGCAGCGTGATCAATCCACCCAGCTCGCGACCGGTGTGCGACAGCAGCCACTCGATCGAGGCCTCGTCGATCGCCAGCCCACGCCGCAGCGCGCGCTCACGCAGCACCGCTGCCCGCCCTTCCTCATCCAGCGGCTGCAGCAGCACGCGCACGCACTGGCCCAACCGCGAGCGCAGATCGGGCAGTACCAGGCCCAGTTCTTCCGGCGCCTTCTGCGCCGTGTACAGCACGGTCACGCCCGCAGCGCGCGCGCGGTTGTGGAAATCGAACAGCGCGATCTCGTCCTCGCGGTTGCCGGCAACCTCGTCCAGGCCGTCCAGCGCCACCAGTTCGCGCGCTTCCAGCCCATCGAGCGCCGCGCGTACGCGGCCGGCGGCGCTGGCCAGCGGTACGTAGGTCGGCAGTCGCCCGGCCTGCTCGGCGCTGGAGCACATCGCCAGTGCCTGGTGGGTCTTGCCCGTGCCCGCCGCACCTTCCAGATAAACCCAATCGTGGCTGGCACCCACCGCGATCGCGCGCAGCTGCGCCAGCGCGCCGTCCGGCGCGCCGATGAAGGTCTCCAGGCGCTGGTCCCGCGGGTAATGCAGGGCCAGCGGCAGTTGCGGCACACCCATCACTTCAGGTCGGGGCCCTTGTCGTTCGGAATGATGATATGGGGGGCATCGACCACGCCATCAAGCACGATCGCCGGCTTCTCACCCACGTACAGCTCGCTCTGGCGATAACGCTGGTGCGCGTAGCGCAGCAGCACGTTGGTCACCGCTGCCACCGGCAGCGCCAGCAGCATGCCGAGGAAGCCGAACAACTGGCCGCCGGCCATCACCGCGAAGATCACTGCCACCGGGTGCAGGCCGATCTTGTCGCCGACGATGCGCGGGGTCAGTACGTAGCTTTCCAGCAGCTGGCCCACGGTGAACACCACGCCGACCAGGATCAGCAGCTTCAGGTCGAAGCCCTGTGCCTGCACCAGTGCGGCGACCACCGCCATCAGGATGCCGGTGGTCGCGCCCAGGTAGGGAATGAAGCTGATCAGGCCGGCAATCAGGCCGATCAGCAGACCCAGCTTGAGGCCGACCAGCGACAGGCCGCCGGCATAGATCACGCCCAGCGCCAGCATCACCAGGAACTGCCCGCGGATGAACGCACCGAGCACTTCGTTGGATTCGCGTGCCAGCGCGGAGATGGTGCCGATCTGGTTGCGCGGAATCACCGACGCCACGCGCTCGACCAGCTTGTCCCAGTCACGCAGGAAGTAGAACGCCAGGATCGGCAGCAGCAGGATGTTGACCACCCAGGTCACCATCGCAAAGCCCGAACGCGAGACGTAGCCCATGAACGTGGTGGCGAAGCCGCCGGCCTGCTGCCAGTGGCTGCGCACCCATTCGATCAGGCGGTCCGGGTCCAGCCACTGCATCACTTCCAGGCCGGTCTTCTGCTCGAACCAGGGAATGCCCTTTTCCATCAGCCACGCCTGTGCCTGCGGCGCGACCGCAATCAGGGTGGTGATCTGGCGCTCGATCATCGGCACCAGCACCAGCAGCAGCGCCACGATCACCAGCACCATCGCCGCGAACACCAGCACCACGCCGGTCATGCGCGAACGGCCGGTGGCCTCGATGCGGTCCACCAGCGGATCGCCCAGCCAGGCCAGCGCCAGCGCCAGCACGAACGGGGTCAGGATCGGCGCCAGCAACCACACCACCCAGCCGATCAGGCCGGCGAACAGGATGTACTTCAGGCGGCGCAGAAACTGCGCGATTTCCGCTTCCGGGGTCAGGTTCATCGCAGGCGGTACTCGTTGCTGACCGGCGCAGCGACCGGGGCACCGGTGGTGTCGTCGATCGGCGTCGGCAGGGCCGGCAGCGGTGCGCTCGGCACCAGCACGCCGTTGTCGCCCAGCATGCGGTTGAAGCCGGCCAGGCCGGTGGTCATCTCCAGGCTCAGCTCCAGCTGGCCGGCCGAAGCGTGCAGCGGGGTGACGTTGCGCACCACCGGCACCTCACGCAGGCCCGCAGCCAGGCGCAGGTAGTCGTCGGCACTGTTGATGCCGGTCACCACCACCCGGTAGGTGCCGGCCTGGCCGACGGCCGCGCCGGCCTTGGCATAGCGCTTGACCAGCGCATCGGCGGCACCATCGGCACCGGCGGCCATCGCGCGCATGGCGTTGGCGTCCTTGCTGGTCCACTTGTTCAGCTCACGGCCGTTGTCAACGAACACCCAGTCCGCCTGCCAGCCGCCATTGGCGCGGTACAGCTTGCCGATCAGCTGCATCGGCGGCGAGTAGCGCGAAGAGGCACGGGCCACGGCGGCACTGTCCTGGCGCCAGATGGCACCGGCCAGCGCCTGTTCGGCGGCACCACCGCTGGGCAGGCCCAGCTTGTAGCCGCGTTCAATGGCGCGGTTCAGCAACGGGCGGGCGGCGTTGGCCTGCTGCACGCTGACCAGGCGCGGACCGCTGCCGTCATCGACGGCCAGCCACAGCACCGGCTTCGGTCGGGGCTGCGGCCACAGCGGCAGGCCCAGCGCCGACACCAGCGAATCGACATCGTCCTCGCGGAAGCGGGCCACCAGCAGGGTGCGGAAGCTGGGGGCGCCACTGGCGCTCACGCTCTGGTCCTGCTTGTAGTCGTAGCTGGCCACGTAATCCTTGGCATTGCGCAGCGCCTGCGCCACGCCAGGGCGCGACATCACGCTGCGATCGCCGGACAACTTGCCCAGTACAACGCTCAAGGCGCGGGCCAGCGCACCGTTGCGGTCGGCTTCGGCCTGGCTGTTGACGGGCACTTCGGCCTCGTACGCGCCAGTGGCGGTGGCAACATCACCCTCGGTGCGCAGGCCGCTCTGGGCCATCGTGGCCACCGGCAGGCTCAGCGCAAGGAGCAGGGTCAGAATCAGGCTGCGGCGCATCAGGACATCCATTGGCTCGACGTATCCGGGGGAATTGTTGCCCGAATACGGCCTTTGCGCCAATGCGGCCTGTTAAAATCGCCCGTTCAACCCCTGCCAGCGCCGACGCCCGTGACCAACACCCCGTCTTCCGCCCCCTCCCCCCTCACCTACCGTGACGCGGGTGTCGACATCGACGCCGGCAACGAACTGGTCGAGCGGATCAAGCCCCTGGTCAAGCGCAGCTTCCGCCCGGAAGTGATGGGCGGCCTGGGCGGCTTCGGCGCCCTGTTCGACCTGTCCAACAAGTACCGCGAGCCGGTGCTGGTGTCGGGCACCGACGGCGTGGGCACCAAGCTGAAGCTGGCCCACCAGCTGAACCGCCACGATACGATCGGCATCGATCTGGTCGCCATGTGCGTGAACGACGTGCTGGTGCAGGGTGCCGAACCGCTGTTCTTCCTGGACTACTTCGCCACCGGCAAGCTGGACATCGACACCGCCGCGGCGGTCGTGGGCGGCATCGCCAACGGCTGCACCGAGGCCGGCTGCGCGCTGATCGGCGGCGAAACCGCTGAAATGCCCGACATGTATGCCCCGGGCGAGTACGACCTGGCCGGCTTCACCGTCGCCGCCGTCGAGAAGAGCGAGCTGAAGGATGGCGCCAGCGTGGCTGCCGGCGATGTGCTGATCGGCATCGCTTCGTCCGGCCCGCATTCCAACGGCTACTCGCTGGTGCGCCGCATCTACGACCGCGCCGGCCGCCCGGCCGAGCTGGAGCTGGAAGGCGGCGTGAAGCTGGTCGATGCGCTGATGGCGCCGACCCGCCTGTACGTGAAGCCGATCCTGTCGCTGCTGAAGTCGCACGGCGCGGCCATCCACGGCATGGCCCACATCACCGGTGGTGGCCTGACCGAGAACATCATCCGCGTGGTGCCCGAAGGCCTCGGCCTGGACATCCAGGCCTCGTCCTGGACCCTGCCGCCGGTGTTCCAGTGGCTGCAGAAGGAAGGCGCGGTCGCCGACAGCGAGATGTGGCGTACCTTCAACTGCGGTATCGGCTTCGTGCTGATCGTGGCGCCGGACCAGGTGGCCGCGGTATCCGATGCGGTCAAGGCGCAGGGCCTGGAGCACTGGACCATCGGCCAGGTGGTCACCGCCGAAGGCGCCGAGCGCGTCCACATCGCCTGATCCCGACAACCCAGGAGCCCGCATGGACGCAACGCCCCCCTTGTCGCCCGCCCCCGTGCCGCCGCCGCTGGCGACGGTACCGGTGTTCAACGCGCAGGATGCCGACCACCTGCGCATGCTGGCCATCGCGCACTACGTGGTCGGCGGCCTGATCGTGCTGTTCTCGCTGATCTTCATCATCCACATCGTGCTGGGCATCACCGCGCTCACCGGCAACCTGCCGATGAATTCCGGCGGCCAGCCGTCGTCGCCGGCCGAACAGCGCCTGTTCGGCTGGATGTTCACCCTCATCGGTTGCATCGCCGTATTCGGTGGCGTCAGCCTGGGCGCGTTCGTCGCCTATGCCGGCCGCTGCCTGGCCCAGAGACGCCGCTACCTGCTGTGCCTGATCGCGGCCGGCCTGGCCTGCCTGTTCACCCCCATCGGCACGGTGCTGGGGGTGTTCGGCCTGATCACCCTGCTGCGCCCGCAGGTGAAGGCCGCCTTCGACCTTCCCACCACGCCCGCATGACCGCCTCCGGCAATCCGCCGCCGCTGCCGCATCAGACCCTGGCGCAGCTGCAGCTGACCAGCCATCTGCAGACGCTGAAAGTGCTGTTCTACGCGTTGGCCGGCTTCCATTGGTTCGCCACAGTGGCGTTCCTTGGCCTCAGCGGATGGGTGGCCCACTCGCGCGGGCTGGACGACGCCTGGATGCTGACCACGGTCTATGCGTCCATCGCCGTGCTGGCGGCCGTGCTGGGGTTCGTGCAGTTGTATACCGCGCGCCAGCTGTCACATCGCACCGGGCTGGCCTGGTGCCGGCGCGCGGCGTGGCTGGGCGTACTGGCCGGCCCGCTGGGCATGGCCTTGGCCGCCTATGCCTGGGTGTTCCTGTCCAAACCTGACATGGCCGCGCTGTTCGACCGCGGCGACCACCTCAGTGTCTGAACCTGCCGGCAGACGCCCCGTCCTTTCCTGATCGATTTCCCATGTCCGCGCCTGCCCTCCCGACGTCCGCTTCGCCCACCACCCACCGTTTCTCGGGCCCCAAGAAGCTGGCCTTTGCCGCCGTGCTGGCGGTGTTCGCAATCAGCTGGGTCCACCCGCTGTGGCCTACCGAACAGGCCCTGCACAGCACCCTGACCGTGATCGGGCTGGCCGCGCTGCTGTGGGTCGACCGTCGCGGCGGCTGGCTGGGCAATGGTGCCTTCATCGCGATCTGCGGCTTCATCGCCCTGCACTGCGTGGCCGCGCGCTGGCTGTATTCCAACGTGCCCTACGACGCCTGGGCGCAGACGCTGAGCGGCTGGTCGCCGAATGCGGCCTTCGGTTGGCAGCGCAACCATTTTGATCGCCTCATCCACTTCCTGTTCGGCGTCTGCTTCACTCCTGCGCTGCTGCAGCTTGCCCGTCATGCGTGGCCGGCGCTGCGCCTGGGCCAGGCCTTCACCCTGGCGGTGATGACGGTGATGTGTGCCAGCCTGGTCTACGAATGGTTCGAGTGGGCCATCGCGCTGGCGCTGTCACCGGATGCTGCCGAGGCCTACAACGGGCAGCAGGGCGACATGTGGGACGCGCACGCCGACATGCTGATGGCCACCCTCGGCAGCCTGCTGATCTGGCCGCTGATCCGCCGGAGCGCCCAGCAGTGACCGCGACCACCCGCATTGCCGTGCTCGCCTCCGGCCGCGGCAGCAACCTGCAGGCCATCCTCGATGCCATTGCCGACGGCCGACTGCCCGCCGAGGTGGTCGGCGTGTTTTCCGACCGCCCCGCCGCAGAGGCCCTGCAGCGCGTCGCACCGAACCTGCGCTGGGCGCATGCACCGAAGTCCTTCAGCGACCGCGCCAGCTACGAGCAGGCGCTCGGCGATGCGCTGGCCGCAGTACAACCGGACTGGATCGTCTGCGCCGGCTACATGCGCATCCTCGGCGCGGCCTTCGTACAGCGCTTCAATGGCCGGCTGGTCAACATCCATCCATCGCTGCTGCCGCTGCACAAGGGCCTGGACACCCACGCCCGGGCGCTGCAGGCGGGCGACGCCGAGCACGGTGCCAGCGTGCATCTGGTCGTGCCCGAGCTGGATGCGGGCGCCGTGCTGGCGCAGGTGCGGGTGCCGGTGCTGCCCGGCGATGACGCCGAGAGCCTGGCCGCGCGCGTGCTGGCGGTGGAGCATCCGCTGCTGATCGCCACCCTGCAGCTGTTGTGCGCCGGCCGCCTGGCTGAACGGGAGGGCCAGCCGCAACTGGACGGTCACCCCCTGTTTAGCCCGTTGGCCCTAGATTCCGCCGGGAACCTGAACCGGTAGCCCCCATGCACACGCCCCGCTGACTGCGGGGCTGGCATCCTGCCCCCTCCTGCGGTCCCTGTCCTCCATGAAGACCACGACCCTGCTGTCCACTCCATTGCTGTTGTCGCTTGCCGTGTTCCCCGGCGTGGGCTGGGGCCAGGCACAGGCGCCCGCCGCCCCGCCGGCACCGGTGCCCGCAGCTCAGCCGCCAGCCGATGCGCCGGCCGTACCGATGCCACCGGCACTGGCCTGGGAGCCACCGCCGCTGCAACCGTTCAGCGCCACCTACCAGGCCTTCTACAAGGGCAAGGAAGCGGGCGATGCCAGCATGCAGGTCACCCACACCGGCGGCAGCCAGTGGCGGGTGGACATGCAGGTGGTCGGCCGCCGCGGCTTTGCCAGCGTGCTGGGCCTGAACATCGAACAGAGCACAGTGTTCGAGGAGCGCAGCGGCGTGTATGCGCCGCTCAGCCAGAGCACGGTGCGCAAGGGCCTGTTCCTGGGCAAGAAGGCGGTCGGCACCTACAACTGGCAGGCCGGCACCGCGCAATGGACCGGTGACGTCAAGAAGGAACGCGCGCAACCGATCCCGCTGCAGGCAGGCGACCAGAGCGCGCTGCTGATCAACCTGGCGATCATGCGCGATGCGCGTCCAGGCGCCTCCATGCATTACCGCTACGTGGACATGGGCAAGGTCCGCGAACACGACTACCAGGCCGCGCCGCAGACCGAGAACGTCGAGGTCGGCGACCTGTCCTACAACGCACTGCGGGTCTACCGGACCAACGGTGGCAGAAACGAAACCATTCTCTGGATCGCCAACGGTGTCCCCACCCCGGTGCGCATCCTGCAACGCGAAGACGGCGAAGACCGCGTCGATCTGCGCCTGATCGAATACCAAGGAGTCTGAGCATGAATACCCTGACCCGCCCCCTCACCTGGATCGCAGCCGCTGCCCTGACCGTGGCCAGCCTGCCGGCCATGGCGCTGGAACCGTTCAAGGCCGATTACCTGGCCAGCTACATGGGCATGCAGGCCAACGGCACCATGACCCTGGCCAGCGAAGGCAGCAACAAGTGGCGCTACAGCCTGCAGGTGAAGAACCAGCTGGCCGACCTGAGCCAGAGCACCGTGTTCGAAGAGGTGCGCGGCCAGCTGCGCCCGCTCAGCAGCCAGGACCGTTCGGCGCTGCTGGTGAAGAAGCGCAACGTGCAGGCCAACTACAACTGGACCAGCAACCAGGCCACCTGGACCGGCGACATCAAGCCGGACCGCGCCGGCCCGATCGCACTGAAGTCCGGTGACATGGATGCACTGCTGATCAACCTGGCGATCGCCCGCGACCTGGCCGCCGGCAAGCCGCTGACCTATCGCATGGTCGACGAAGGCCGCATCAAGAACATGACCTACCGCGTGATCGGCAAGGAGTCGATCACCGTGGGCGGCAAGAGCTACGAAGCCACCAAGGTCTCGCGCGCCGACGGCAACAAGGAGCTGATCGCCTGGATCGTGCCGGAATTCCCGGTACCGGCGCGCATGCTGCAGCGTGAGAGCGGCCGCGATGCGCTGGACCTGACCATCAAGGCGATGAACTGACGCGCGAACCGGTAGTGCCGGCCACTGCCCGGCATTCTCGCGATGCTCCACGAGGTTGATGGGGTTGCCGGCCAGCGGCCGGCACTACCGAAAAGAAAACGCCCGCTTTCGCGGGCGTTTTCTTATTTCTTCGCTTCAGCCGGTTTCTGTTCCTCGGCCGGCTTGAACTCGGTGCGGCAGTCCACGCGGATCTGCTCGCCGGTGCTGCGCCAGACGAAAGTGCGGCAATGACGGTTGCCATCCTGGCTGTCATTCACCGCAACGGCATAGAACGACTCGATGATCTCGTCGCGCGAGACCGTGCCATCGCCGTTCCAGTCCATGTCCTTCTGCTCGATGCCCTGGGTGATGGCGATGTTGGCGTACCAGGCATAGCCCAGCCACGCCAGCACGATCAGCACCAGAGCCAGCAGCGCCTTGCGACGCGGGCTGAACTTGCCGCGCAGGATCATGGCACGCGCCGGATGGTGGCGCCGAGCGAAGACAGCTTCTCTTCGATGTTCTCGTAGCCACGATCAAGGTGGTAGATGCGGTCGATGGTGGTATCGCCGCTGGCCATCAGGCCGGCCAGGATCAGCGATGCCGAGGCGCGCAGGTCGGTGGCCATCACCGGCGCGCCGCTCAGGTGCTCGTTGCCACGCACGATGGCGGTATGCCCTTCGACCTGGATGTCCGCGCCCAGGCGCAGCAGTTCGTTGACGTGCATGAAACGGTTCTCGAAGATCGTTTCGTTGATCACGCCCACGCCGTCGGCCACGCAGTTGAGCGCCATGAACTGCGCCTGCATGTCGGTCGGGAATGCCGGGTACGGCGCGGTGGTCAGGTTGACCGCCTTCGGCCGCTTGCCCTGCATGTCCAGGGTGATGGTGTCTTCGGTGGTCTCGATCTTCGCACCGGCTTCGACCAGCTTGGACAGCACCGCGTCCATGGTGTTCGGGCGCGCACGGTTGACCGTGACCTTGCCACCGGTCATCGCTGCGGCCACCAGGAAGGTGCCGGTCTCGATGCGGTCGGGCAGCACTTCATGGCGGCCGCCGGACAGGCGCTCGACGCCTTCGATCACCAGGCGGGCAGTGCCCAGGCCTTCGATCTTCGCGCCCAGCGCGATCAGGCAGTGCGCCAGATCGGTCACTTCCGGTTCCATCGCGCAGTTGTCGAGGATGGTGGTGCCTTCGGCCAGCACCGCGCCCATCAGCACGTTCTCGGTGCCGGTGACGCTGACCATGTCGAAGGTGAAGTGCCCCCCCTTCAGCCGCTTCGCGGTGGCCTTGATGAAGCCGTTCTCGACCACGATCTCGGCACCCAGCGCCTGCAGGCCCTTGATGTGCTGGTCGACCGGACGCGAACCGATCGCGCAGCCGCCCGGCAGCGATACTTCGGCCGCGCCGAAGCGGGCCAGCAGCGGGCCCAGCACCAGGATCGAGGCGCGCATGGTCTTGACCAGCTCGTACGGTGCCACGTGCTGGTTGACCGAACGCGGGTCGACCACGATCGCACTGCCGCGCGACAGCGTGCCCTGGTCGATGGTGACCTTGGCGCCCAGCTCGCCCAGCAGCTTCACCGTAGTGACCACGTCGTGCAGGTGCGGCACGTTGGTGATCTCCACCGGCGCATCGGCCAGCAGGGTCGCGCAGAGAATGGGGAGGACGGCGTTCTTGGCGCCGGAGATGCTCACTTCACCGTGCAGCGCAGCGCCGCCGGTCACAACGATCTTGGCCATGTATTCGGGATCTTCTGCGGTTCAGCCGGCTTCGGCCGGGGTCACGGTTTTCAGCGCCAGCGCGTGGATCGCGCCGCCCATCAGGTCGCCCAGCGTGGCATACACCATGCGGTGGCGAGCCAGCGGCATCTTGCCGGCGAAGGCCTCGCAGACCACGGTCGCTTCGAAATGCACGCCATCGTCGCCCTGCACGTCGGCGCGGGCGCCGGGCAGGCCGGTTTCGATCAGATTGCGGATGGTGTCGGCGTCCAACGGGCTTTCCTAATAAAATGTGCCTCCATTCTACTTCCGCTGCGTGGCGTCCGCATGGCCGAATCCCTGTTGCCCCCCCGTTCCGTCGACCCTGCCGGCCTGGTCGCCAGCGGCCGCCGCGTCTTCGAGATCGAGCGGCAGGCGCTGGACGCCGTGGCCGACCGCCTTGGCGAGGCGTTCCAGCAGGCCTGCCAGGCGATCCTGGGCAGCCGCGGCCGGGTGGTCGCCACCGGCATGGGCAAGTCCGGGCACATCGCCCGCAAGATCGCCGCCACCCTGGCGTCCACCGGTACGCCGGCGTTCTACGTGCACCCAGGTGAAGCCGGCCACGGCGACCTGGGCATGATCACCGAGGACGACGTGGTGCTGGCCCTGTCCTATTCGGGCGAGTCAGACGAGGTGCTGATGCTGCTGCCGGTGCTCAAGCGCCAGGGCAACGTGCTGATTTCCATGACCGGGCGCCCACAGTCCAGCCTGGCCACCGCCGCCGACATACACCTGGACGTGAGCGTGCCGGCCGAGGCCTGTCCGCTGGCGCTGGCGCCGACCTCCAGCACCACCGCCTCGCTGGCGATGGGCGACGCGCTGGCGGTGGCCCTGCTCGATGCGCGCGGCTTCACCGCCGACGATTTCGCCCGTTCACACCCGGCCGGCAGCCTCGGCCGCCGCCTGCTGCTGCACATCACCGACGTGATGCACACCGGCGACGACCTGCCCAGCGTGGGCGCCGACGCCAGTCTCAGTGAAGCGCTGATGGAGATGAGCCGCAAACGGCTGGGCATGACCGCCGTGGTCGATGCCGGCGGCGTGCTGATCGGCCTGTTCACCGACGGCGACCTGCGCCGCGCGTTGGACAGCGCGCTGGACGTGCGCACCGCGAAGATCGCCGATGTGATGACGCGCAACCCACGCACCATCGGCGCCGACCAGCTGGCGGTGGAGGCGGCCCGGCTGATGGAGACCCACAAGATCACCGGCCTGATCGTGGTCGATGGCCAGGGCCGTGCGGTCGGCGCCCTGAACATTCATGACCTGTTGCGGGCCCGGGTGGTTTAACCGACAGTCCGTAGACCCCATTCAGTCTGTACTGCCCCACCCGAACCCACCGAGCCTGCCGCCCTGATGCCCTGGTCCCCCTTGCCCGCCTTCCCTGCCCACCTGCATGCCGCCGCGGCCCGTATCCGCCTGGCCTGCTTCGACGTGGACGGCACCCTCACCGACGGTCGGCTGTACTACGACAAGGACGGCAACGAGAGCAAGGCGTACTTCGTGCAGGATGGCCTGGGCCTGAAACTGCTGCAGCAGCACGGCATCCACCCCGTGCTGATCACCGCGCGCAACAGCCAGTCCGCGCTCAAGCGCGGCGCCGACCTCGGCATCGACACCCAGATCGCCGTGGGCGACAAGCTGGCCAGCGTGCAGGCGCTGTGCGCGCAGCATGGCATCGGCCTGGAACAGGTGGCCTTCATGGGCGATGACCTGCCCGACCTGGCGCCGCTGGGCGCGGTCGGCCTGGCCGTGGCACCGGCCAACGCCCATCCGTGGATCGCCGAGCGCGTGCACTGGCAGACCCGTGCCGATGGCGGGCGTGGCGCCGCGCGCGAGCTGTGCGACATCCTGCTGGCCGCGCAGGGGCATGTGGATGCGGTGCTGGCGAGGTTCGGCGCATGAACCTGCCGACCGTGAACTGGCGCACCCTGCTCGGCATCGGCCTGCTGCTGGCGGCCCTGCTGAGCAGCTGGGCGGCGCTGCGCAACCGCGACAAGGGGCCGGCCAATGACGGCAAGGAAGTCGGCGTGGACTACATCCTGCACGACTTCCAGATCGTCGCCCTGGATGAGCACGGCAAGGAATCGACCACGCTGCGTGCGCCGCTGCTGGAACGCCAGCGCGGTGACCAGACCATCAACATCGCCACGCCGTTGTTCGAGATGCCGGACAAGGATGGCAGGCACTGGACCCTGCGTGCCGAAACCGGCTGGCTCAGCGCCAAGGGCGACGAGATGAAGCTGCGCGGCAATGTCGCCGGCGACAGCCCGGTCGGCCCGGGCACGGTGCCGACCACCTTCCGCACCGACCATCTGGACGTGTTCCCGAAGGAAAACCGCGCCCGCACCGACGCCCTGGTGACCATGACCCGCCCGGGCATGGAACAGTCCGGCGTCGGCTTCGAAGTGGATTCGAAGAACAACACGTATCATTTCCTCAGCCAGTCCAAGGGCCGCTACACGCCCAAACGCTGATTCCGCCGCCAGCCTGCGACGTCTCCGGACAGGCGCAGGGCCGGCAGCCCCACCCGCCCGCCTCCGGTCCACCCGGGAGGCCCCCACCGGTAGAACGGACCCCGATGAAGATTCCCTTTGCCGCCGTACTCGCGCTCGGTCTTCTTGTCCCCAGCGCCGCCTTCGCCAAGTCCACCGACCGCAACGAAGACATGCACATCGATTCCGGCGCCCAGTCCGGCATGCTCACCGGCGACGGCAAGACCGTGCTGTCGCAGGGCGTGATCATCACCCAGGGCACGCTGGACCTGCGTTCGTCCGAGGCCGAGATCTACCTCAAGGACGGCGAGGCCGTGCGCGTGGTGTTCACCGGCAAGCAGGCCAGGATGAAGCAGCAGCTCGATGATGGCACCTGGATGGACGCGCTGGCCGATCGCATCGACTACGACATCAAGACCGAGATCATCACCCTGACCGGCAACTACAAGGTCACCAGCGCGCGCGGCACCAATGCCGGCCAGCGCATGGTCTACAACACCCGCACCGGCGAAATGAACTCCGGTGGCGACGGCAGCCGCGTGCGCACCGTCATCCCGCCGAAGAACAAGACCCCGGCCGCACCTGCGGCACAGCCCAAGGCCACCACGCCGGCACAGCCGGCCGGGAGCAGGAAGTAATGCTCGTCGCCAAGGGCCTGCGCAAGAAGTACAAGCAACGCGAAGTCGTCAAGGACTTCGGGCTGACCCTCGACGCCGGTGAAGTGGTCGGCCTGCTGGGCCCCAACGGCGCCGGCAAGACCACCTGCTTCTACATGATCGTCGGCCTGGTTGCCGCCGATGCTGGCAGCATCGTGCTCGACGGCAAGGACATCACCGGCGACCCGATGTATACCCGGGCCAAGCAGGGCGTGGGTTACCTGCCGCAGGAGCCGTCGGTGTTCCGCAAGCTGACCGTGGCCGACAACATCCGCCTGGTGCTGGAGCTGCGCGAGGGCCTGGATTCGGCTGGCCGCGAGCGTGAATTGAACAGCCTGCTCGACGAACTGCAGCTGGGCCACGTCGCCGACCAGCTCGGCGCCAGCCTGTCCGGTGGCGAACGTCGCCGCTGCGAGATCGCCCGTGCCCTGGCCGCGCAGCCGCGCCTGATCCTGCTCGACGAACCGTTCGCCGGCGTCGACCCGATTTCCGTCGGCGAGATCCAGCGCATCGTCACCCATCTCAAGCAGCGTGGCATCGGCGTGCTGATCACTGACCACAACGTGCGCGAGACCTTGGGAATCTGCGACCGCGCGTATATTCTCGCTGAGGGCAGCGTGCTGGCCCAGGGCTCGCCGGAAGCGATCCTGGACAATGCCGACGTGCGTCGCGTCTACCTTGGGGATTCCTTCAAGCTGTGACGGCAAGCGCCGGGTCCCTCTCCTTCCTTTCGGCACAGGCATGAAGACTCGGCTGCAGACATCGTTGGGACAGCAGCTGGTGCTCACGCCCCAGTTGCAGCAGGCGATCAAGCTGCTGCAGATGTCCACCACCGAGCTGGAGCTGGAGATCGCCCAGGCGGTGGAAAGCAATCCGCTGCTGGACTGGGCCGACAGCAGCGACAGCAGCAGCGCCGGCAACGAAGGCAGCGATGGCAACGACGGTGACGCCCCGGCAGAACGTACCGATGCCGGTGACGACTGGGCACCGGCCGAACTGGACTGGAGCGCGGCCGGCAGCGGCGGCAGCTTCGACGATGACGACGACACCGGCAGCGCCGCCGAGCGCGTAGCCGAAACCGAAACACTGGCCGACCATCTGCTGTGGCAGCTGCATCTGTCGCATCTGTCCTCGCGTGATCGCAGTATCGGTGCCGCACTGATCGATGCGCTGGACGACGACGGTTACCTGCGCGAGCCGCTGGCCACCATCGCCGAAACCCTGTTGCCGGCGATCCACGCCGACGAGGACGAGATCCTCGCCGTGCTGCATCGCATCCAGCGTTTCGATCCGGTCGGTGTGGCTGCACGCACGCTGGGCGAATGCCTGCTGCTGCAGCTGGATGTGCTGGCCGGTGACACGCCCGGCCTGGTGCTGGCGCGACAGATTGCCGCAGGCCCGCTGGAACGGCTGCCGCGCAGCGGCGTCGCCGGGCTGGCCCATGAACTGAAACAGCCCCTGGACGAGGTCGAGACGGCAGTCACCCTGCTGCGCTCGCTGGACCCGCGCCCGGGCACGCAGATCGCACCGCTGTCGCAGGACACCTACGTGGTGCCGGATGTGGTGGTGTGGCGGCAGAACGGCGTATGGCGCGCAGCGCTGGCCGCGCATGCCGGGCCGAAGGTGGTGATCCACCGCGGCTACGAACAGCTGATCCGACGTTGTGGCGACGCCGATGCCGGCTACCTGCGTGCCCAGCTGCAGGAAGCGCGCTGGCTGCTGAAAGGGCTGCAGCAGCGTGGCGAAACCCTGCTGCGGGTGGTACGCAGCCTGATCCTGCAGCAGGCCGGCTTCCTCGAATTCGGCGAGCAGGCGCTGCGTCCACTGACCCTGCGCGAGATCGCCACCGAGCTCGGCCTGCACGAATCCACGGTCTCGCGTGCGATCGCCCGCAAGCACGTGCGTACCCCGCGCGGCACCCTGCCGCTGCGCGCCTTCTTCGCCTCGGGCATCGATACCGAGGGCGGTGGCGAGGCGTCCAGCACGGCCATCCAGGCGATGATCCGGCGCCTGATCGACGACGAGAACCCGCGCAAGCCGCTTTCTGACGCCAAGCTGGCTGACCTGCTCAAATCGTCGGGAATTCCAGTAGCGCGACGCACCGTGGCGAAGTATCGTGAAGCCATGAACATTTCCGCCTCGCACGAAAGGGTCAGAATCGCTTGACGCGCCGCCGCGCCCGGCGGAGAGGTTCATTGGCACATCCGAACACAGGAGAAACCCGATGCGCATCGAAACGTTTGGCAAAGATGTCGAAGTCACCCCGGCCCTGCAGTCCTATGTAGAGGAGAAGCTGGCCCGGATCGGCAAACACTTCGACCAGCACTGCGAAGCGCGGGTGACCCTCAAGCTGCAGAAGACCGAACACCACGTCGACGCCAGCCTCAACATTCCCGGCCAGACCCTGCACGCCGAGGCCAATGCCCAGACCATGTATGCCGCGATCGACCTGCTTGCGGACAAGCTTGACCGTCTGGTGATCAAGCACAAGGAGAAAAAACAGCAGCACGCACCGCTGCCGGTGGGCGACAATGGTGGCTGATCGCCACCGTTCCCCGCAGACATGCCCCTGACTGACCTCCTGGCGGCCGTGCAGACCCAGCTCTGCACGGCCACCGACCGCGACAGCGTCCTGCAGGCCGCCGCCGGGTTGCTGGCCTGCCGCCAGGCCAACGCCGAACAGATCTATCTGAACCTGTGCCAGCGCGAAGCGCTGGGCAGCACCGCGATCGGTCACGGCATCGCCATTCCCCACGGCCGCGCGCCAACCCTGGACCGCCCCCGCGGCGCCCTGCTGCGGTTGGCCACCCCGGTCGACTTCGGTGGCGACGAGCCGGTGGACCTGGTGTTCGCCATGGCCGTCCCCGCCCACTACACCCACCAGCACCTGATGCTGCTGTCCGAGCTGGCCGAGCTGTTTTCGGCGCCCGACATCCGCCAGGCCCTGCGCGAAGCGGGCGATGCCCGGGCGCTGCGCGAGGCGCTGGACATGACCCCACCTGCGAGTGCCGCATGAATACCAGCATCACCGCCCGTGAACTGTTCGAACAGCAGCGCGAGCGGCTGGGGCTGCGCTGGGCTGCCGGCAAGTCCGGCGAGAAGCGCGAGCTGGAGGCCGGCAACACGGTCTCGCGGCGTCCATCGCTGGCTGGTTATCTCAATGCGATCTACCCCAACAAGGTGCAGATCCTGGGCACCGAGGAACTGTCCTGGCTGGATGCGCTGGAACCGCGCCAGCGCTGGGAGACCATCGAAAAGATCATGCAGTCGCACCCGCTGGCGCTGGTGCTGACCCGCAACCAGGCTTGCCCGGAAGACCTGCGTGCCGCCGCTGATGAATCCGGCACGCCGCTGTGGCTGTCGCCCAAGCGCGGCCACGAACTGCTCAACCACCTGTCCTACCACCTGGCGCGGACGCTGGCGCCGCGGGTGATCCTGCACGGCGTGTTCATGGAGATCTACTCCATCGGCGTGCTGATCACCGGCGAAGCGGGATCCGGCAAGAGCGAACTGGCGCTGGAACTGCTCAGCCGTGGCCATCGCCTGGTGGCCGACGATGCCCCCGAATTCACCCAGATCGCGCCCGATGTACTCGATGGCACCTGCCCGGAGCTGCTGCAGGACCTGCTGGAAGTGCGCGGCCTGGGCGTGTTGAACGTGCGCGAGATGTTCGGCGACACGGCTGTAAAGAAGAACAAGTACCTTCGGCTGATCGTCCACCTGACCAAGCCGATGACCGAACCCACCCCGCATGGCTACGAGCGCCTGACCGGCGATTCGGGCACCCGCCATGTGCTGGACCTGGATGTACCGCTGATCACCCTGCCGGTGATGCCCGGCCGCAACCTGGCCGTGCTGACCGAGGCCGCGACCCGCCTGCACATCCTGCGCACCAAGGGCATCGACCCGGCGGCCATGTTCATCGCCCGCCACAGCAACCTGCTGGAACGGCGAACACCCTGATTCCCCTGTCCTTCGAAGAGCCTGTCCATGAGCACCGTCACCCCCTCCGCCCCGACCCTGATCATCGTCAGCGGCCTGTCCGGCTCGGGTAAATCCGTCGCCCTGAAGACCTTCGAGGACCAGGACTACTACTGCTCGGACAACCTGCCGATCAATCTGCTGCCCGACTTCGTGCGCAGCCTGCTGGCCAACCACGACGGCAGCGCACCACGCCGCCTGGCAGTGGGCATCGACGTGCGCGGCCAGGCCGACCTGAGCCAGCTGGGCGACTGGCGGCAGCTGGCCACCGATGCCGGCGTGGAAGTGAAGGTGCTGTTCTTCGAGGCCAGCGACGAGGCCGTGCTCAAACGCTACGCCGACACCCGCCGCCGCCATCCACTGAGCCAGCTGGGCCTGTCGCTGCCCGAAGCGATCGCGCGTGAGCGTGAATTGACCGCGCCGCTGCGCCGCGAGGCCGATGCGGTGATCGATACCAGCAATCTCAACGTGCATCAGCTGCGGCGGCGGATCATCACCGAGTTCACGATGGACCATGCCACCGGCCTGTCGCTGCTGTTCGAATCGTTCGCCTACAAGCGCGGCGTGCCAGCCGAGGCAGACTTCGTGTTCGATGCGCGGGTGCTGCCCAATCCACACTGGGACCCGGATCTGCGTGCGCTGAGTGGCCGCGAACCGGGCGTGCGCGACTACCTGGAAGCGCAGCCGGACGTGCAGCGCTACCTGACCCAGCTGATGGATTTCCTCGATACCTGGCTGCCGAAGCTGGGGGATGGCACCCGCAGCTACGTGACCGTTGCCTTCGGCTGCACCGGCGGCAAGCACCGTTCGGTGTTCCTGGCCGAGCGCCTGGCCCGGCATGCCCGCGAGATGGGCTGGGAAGACGTGGCGACCTACCACCGCGAACAGGATTGAGGGGGTCGGCCGGGCTGCGCCCGGCACCCGCAGAGGCCACGTCAACGGCAAGAGCGGGATTACGTGGGATGGCGGGGCGGTGTGGGTCTGCAGGACACGCCGTAAACCCGTCCATGAAGTGACCCCCGAGACTTGGACGGGGTCAGGCGGCCGATTGGGCCTGCTCCCGGTACTTTATCGGGCTCAGACCTTTCAGTTTCAGTTTGATGCGTTCTTCGTTGTAGTACTGGATGTATTCCACCAGCCCAGCTTCCAGACTCTCGATGCTGTCAAAGCTGTTCAGGTAGAAGAATTCCGACTTCAGCGTCCCAAAGAAGCTCTCCATCGCCGCATTGTCCAGGCAGTTGCCGCGCCGGGACATGCTTTGCTTCAACGAGTGCTTTTCCAGCATATGCCGGTAGTTTTCATGCTGGTACTGCCAGCCCTGGTCGGAGTGGATCATGGGGCGCTCATCCGGGGAAAGCTTCTTGATGGCCTCCTCCAGCATTTGGCCCACCAGATCAAATACGGGCCGACGCTTGATCTGATAAGCCACGATTTCGCCGTTGTAGAGGTCCATGATCGGCGACAGGTACAGCTTCATGCCCTGCACCTTGAACTCGGTCACGTCAGTCACCCATTTCTGGTTGGGGCGCTCGGCATGGAACTGGCGATTGAGGTCATTGCCAACCACAACATTGGCCGCCCCCTTGAAGGCCTGGTAGCGCTTCACACGCACCCGCGATTTCAGTCCCATCTCCCCCATCAGGCGCTGAACCCGCTTGTGATTGGTCCGATGACCCTGATTGGCTAATTCCAGCGTCACCGTGCGATAGCCATAGCGCCCTTGGCTTTGATCGTAGATTGCACGGATGCGCTCGCACAGGGCTGCCTCATCCTGATCCGGATGGGCCAGGACATGGTTCTGGTAATAGAACGTACTGCGTGACAGCTCAGCTGCTTCGAGCAGAAGCGACAGCGTATGAACCTGCCTCAATCCTTGGACGGCTTGCGCTTTGCGTCCTGCGCCGCCTGCTCTTCCCGGATCAAGGCATCGAGTTTTTTTAGGTAGTCGGTCTCCGCACGCAGATAGGCGACTTCCTTGAGCAGCTCATCGCGGCTCATATCCTCAGGTGGCTTGGACGAACGGGTCTTTTTCATCGGCTTTCGGGGCGGCGGCGGAGGGGGTGCCAACGCTTGGGCACCGCCTTGAGCATACAGGCGCCGCCATCGTCCCACCGCGCCGGCATCGCCAATTTGAAAGTAGGTGGTGGCCTCCCGCCCGGACAGGCCGTCCTGGCTCATCTTCTCCAGGACAGCCAGCTTGAACGGGAGGTCATAGGACCGGGCCTGGCGATGAAATCCCCGCCAACCATGCAGCCGATAGGTCGCCACCCAGCGCCTGACCGTGGAGAACTCCAGGCCGTGGCGACGGGCAATGGCTTTGACCGATGTGGAGGTCTTGCAGGCCTCTTTGGCGACCTGCAGTTTGAAACGCGCGTCGTATTTGTTCATGTATCCCTCGGGGTTGGATCTGGTGTCCAACTCCCGGGGGTCACTTCACCATGGGGGCTCGATGGCGCCATCCATGGCGCCAACGGTCCTGCAGACCCACACCGCCCCACCTCTGACAGATTCCGTGTGCTGTTGGTAGGTGTCGACCTTGGTCGACACGGTAGATCCACGCCATGCGTGGATGAGTCCCGGTCAGGCATCGAAAAACGGATGGGGTCGGATCCTTTTCCAACGGAAAAGGGCTCCGACCCGAGCAACACTGAATACGGGACACAGTGCCCCTCATCTGCTGCTATCGCCAATTCACCTTTACCTGTTAACGTGCAGTAATGACCTGTGGCATTCTCCTCGTAACACATCCCGGGGTCGGGACCGCCCTGCTAGACGTGGCGACCCGGCTCCTGCGGCAATTGCCGCTGAAAACCGAAGCTTTCGAAGTACCGTTCGACGCAGACCTGGACGCCCTGCTCCCGCTCGCCTCAGCCGCTCTGCGGCGGGTCGACAATGGTGAAGGCGTGCTGATCCTGACCGACCTGTACGGCGCCAGCCCCGCCAACCTTGCCGGGCAGCTGGCCCGGCTGGGGACCCCGGTTCGCCGGGTGTCGGCGCTGAGCCTGCCGATGTTGCTGCGGGTGATGAATTATCCGGAACAGGGACTGGATCAACTGCCCGCCACAGCCGCGGCGGGTACCCGTAATGGAGCGATAGTCGACGATGCTTGAACGAGAACTCACCGTGAGCAACCGCCTGGGCCTGCACGCCCGGGCCACCGCCAAGCTGGTGCAGACCCTGGCGCCGTTCCGCTGCAACGTGACCATGGCCGCCAAGGGCCGTGAGATCAACGCCAAGAGCATCATGGGCGTGATGCTGCTGGCCGCCGGCCAGGGCACACCGGTCACGGTGCGCATCAACGGCGAGGACGAAGCCGCCGCGATGGAAGCGGTGGTCGGCCTGTTCGAACGCCGCTTCGACGAGGACAGCTGAGCGTGCCACGCGCGCGCGCCGGCCAGGTCCCCTCCGGCCAGCGGCCGGTACAGCTGCTGGCCGGGCACGGTGCTGCCCGTGGCGCAGCGATGGGCCGGGCGCGGGTGCGCCTGCCACATGCGCTGGAAGTGGCCGAGCAGCGCGTCGCCGCCCATCAGGTCGAGGCCGAGCTGGCCCGCCTGCACCGCGCGGTGGATGCCGCGCGCACGGAAATGCACGAACTGCGGCAGCGCCTGCATGGCGCCCTGAACCAGGAGGTGGGCGAGTTCCTCGACCTGCATGCCCTGCTGCTGGACGACCCCGAGCTGTTGTTCGGGCTGGACGAACTGATCCGCAGCGGCCCCTACAGCGCCGGCTATGCGTTGCGCCTGCAGCGTGACCGCCTGGCCAAGGTCTTCGATGGCATGGACGATGCCTATCTGAAGAGCCGCATGGACGACCTCGACCATGTGATCGGCCGCATCCACGCCTTCCTGCAGCCCGAACGCCCGCCGGTGATGAAAGGCCTGGCCGGTGAAATCCTGGTCTGCGACAACATCGCGCCCTCCGAGCTTGCCCAGTTGCAGGCGCAGGGCGTGGTCGGCATCGTCACCGCCGCCGGCAGCGCGCTGTCGCACAGTGCGATCCTGGCGCGCAGCCTGCACCTGCCCTTGATCGTCAACGTGCCGCAGCTGCTCAGCCGCATCGCCGATGGCGACGTGCTGATCATCGATGGCGCCGACGGCAGCATCACCGCCAACCCGCAGGCCGACAACCTGCGCGACTACCGCGCGCGCCTGAAAGAACATGCGCGCGAGCAGCGCGAGCTCGGCCGCCTGCGCAGCAAACCCAGCCGTACCCGCGACCAGGTCGACATCGCCCTGCTGGCCAATGCCGAATCGCTGGAGGACGTCACCCAGGCGCATGCGCTGGGCGCGCAGGGGCTGGGCCTGTACCGCACCGAATTCCTGTTCCTGCAGCGCAACGAGCTGCCGGACGAAGAAGAACAGTTCCAGACCTACCGCGATGCCGCGTTGGGCATGAGCGGGCGACCGGTCACCATCCGCACGCTCGATCTGGGCGCGGACAAGGCCGACCGCACCGGCCTGACCCTGAGCAACGAAGAAAACCCGGCCCTGGGACTGCGCGGCGTACGCCTGTCGCTGGCACGGCCCAAGGTGGCCGACACCCAGCTGCGCGCGATCCTGCGCGCCTCGGCCTACGGCAAGCTGCGCGTGCTGGTGCCGATGGTCAGCACCCGCGAGGAACTGCTGGCGGTGCGCCGGCGCATGCTCAAGCTGACCGAACAGCTGCGCAGCGAAGGCCACATGGTGTCCGACCATGTGCCGCTGGGCGCGATGATCGAGGTGCCCGCTGCGGCGTTGGCGCTGGAGAGCTTCATCGACCTGGTCGACTTCCTGTCGATCGGCACCAACGACCTGGTGCAGTACCTGCTGGCCGCTGACCGCAACAACGAGGCACTGGGCGAGCTGTATTCGCCGCTGCATCCGGCCGTGCTGCGGTTGCTGCAGATGGTGATCGAGACCGGCGCGCGGCATCGCATTCCGGTGGCGGTCTGCGGTGAGATGGCCGGTGATGCACGGATGACTCCGCTGCTGCTGGCGCTGGGCCTGAGCGAATTCA
This sequence comes from Stenotrophomonas sp. 86428_Sma, assembly GCF_056481585.1. NCBI lineage: Bacteria > Pseudomonadati > Pseudomonadota > Gammaproteobacteria > Lysobacterales > Lysobacteraceae > Stenotrophomonas > Stenotrophomonas sp. 86428_Sma. The sequence continues at coordinate 1,071,557 of NZ_CM151156.1, read as the reverse complement.
GCCTGCACCCCGGCACACTGCTGGAGGTGCGCCGCGCGATCCGCGAGGCCGACCTGGCCGCGCTGCGCGCGCGCGCGCCGAAGCTGCTGGCCGCACGCGACCGCCGCGCGATCGAGCGCTGGCTGGCGCTGGTGGCGGATACGCCCTGAGCGCCAAGGGTAGTGCCGGCCGCTGGCCGGCAACCTCATGGCCTTCAATGGGGACGCTTGCCGGCCAGCGGCCGTCACTACCACCGCCCGGCGGCTATGCGTTGAAACATCCCCTTGCGATAATGACGCGCTGAACACCCCTGTTGCCGCATCCTTGCCGGGATCGCGGCTTTTCTTATCCCGCGGGAGCTGCGATGGCTGAAGCTGTACGCCACGACAAGACTGCGCGCCAACTGCGGATGCTGTCCGACGCACTGGACAGCGGTCGGCTGGGCCCGGTGCGCCGCCTGGTCAACACCCTGGCCCCGGCCGAGATCGGCAACCTGCTCGAATCGCTGCCGCCGGGCAAGCGCGAGGTGGTCTGGGGCCTGGTCGATCCGGAAGATGACGGTGAGGTGCTGGTCCACGTCGGCGACGACGTGCGCGAGAGCCTGCTCGCCGACATGGACCCGGACGAGATCATTGCCGCGGTCGAAGACCTGGACATCGACGATCTGGCCGACCTGGTCGAGGATCTGCCGGACACGGTCATCGACGAAGTCCTCAAGTCGATGGACCGCGAGAACCGCGAGCGCCTGGAGCAGGTGCTGTCCTACCCCGAGGACAGCGCCGGCCGTCTGATGAACCCGGACGTGGTGACCGTGCGCGCCGACGTCAACGTTGACGTGGTGCTGCGCTACCTGCGCCTGCGTGGCGAACTGCCCGACCACACCGACCACCTGTTCGTGGTCAGCCGGCGCCATCAGTACCTCGGCCGGGTGTCGCTGGCGGCACTGGTGACCCACGAGGACACCACCCCGATCAACCGCCTGATCGACGACGAGCAGCCGGCGATCGATGTCGGCGAAAGCGACCAGGAGGTCGCCCGCCAGTTCTCCGACCATGACTGGATCTCCGCGCCGGTGGTGGACGACAACAACATCCTGGTCGGCCGCATCACCATCGATGACGTGGTCGACATCATCCGTGGACAGGCCGAGCACCAGGCGCTGGGCGCCGCCGGCCTGGACGAGGACGAAGATCTTTTCAGCCCGGTCTGGCGCGCCATGCGCCGCCGCCTGATGTGGCTGTCGGTCAATCTGTGCACGGCATTCCTGGCGTCCAGCGTGGTCGGCCACTTCGAGGGCACCATCGACAAGCTGGTGGCGCTGGCGGTGCTGATGCCGATCGTTGCGGGCCTCGGAGGCAACGCCGGCACCCAGGTGCTGGCGCTGATGGTGCGCGGCCTGGCGCTGGGCCAGGTGGGCGCCTCCAACGCGCGCACGCTGCTGTGGAAGGAAGTGCGGGTCGCCTTGTTGAACGGCGTGATGCTGGGTTCGGTGCTGGGCCTGATCGTACTCGCTTGGTTCCACTCGCCCGGGTTGTCGGCGGTGATCGCCATCGCGCTGACCTGCAACCTGCTGTTCGCCGCGTTGGCCGGCGTGCTGGTGCCACTGACCCTGAAACGCTTCGGCTTCGACCCGGCGCTGGCCAGCGGCATCTTCCTGACCGCCGTGACCGACTCGATGGGCTTCTTCACCTTCCTCGGCCTGGCCACCCTGGTGCTGCTGCACTGACCGCATCAAGGATCGGGCCCCGCCAAGCGGGGCTCGGGCCCCACTCAACGGGAACACCCATGGCAACAACGATAGAAAACTACTTCCAGCCCGGCTGGCGCGACCAGCAGCACACCTGCCCGGCCTGCGAATGGAAGGGCAGCTCGCGTGCCATGGAGATGGAGCTGGACGAGGACGCCACCGAGTACGACTGCCCGGTCTGCGAGAACCCGCTGCTGGTGGTGCTGCACCCGGATATGGCGCAGGTGCAGGCTGCGGCCGCCGAAGGCAATGCCGAGGCACAGGAGCAGCTGGACATCATCGCCAGCTTCCCGCGCCCGCAGTGACGCGGCGCATGATGCCGGGCCGACGTTGCCGGACTACGATGCAGGCGTTCTCGCCGCTTCGGAAAACCCCATGGTCCGTTTGCTGTCGCGCTGGCTGCCATTGCTGGCCCTTCTGATGATGAGCGGTTGCACTTCGCTGCCGGACAGTGCGCGCGGTCGCTTCGAAGCACGTGCGGTGAAGGTGGATGGACACACGGCTTACTACCAGGTGTTCATTCCCGCGGGCCTGCAGGCCCGCAGCCCTGGTGGGCAGACGCCCGCAACCTCCAACGTCCCGGTCATCCTGTTCCTGCACGGTTCGGGCGAGCGCGGCGCCGATGGCATCAAGCAGACCCACGCCGGGCTGGGGCCTTATCTGCGCGAGCATCCCGACTTCCCTGCCCTGGTGGTGTTTCCACAGGTACCGGGCCATGAGGAATGGAGCGGCCGCAACAACCGTGCGGCCGTTGCCGCGCTGGACGCGACGATCGCCGAGTTCGGCGCCGACCCGGCACGGCAGTACCTGACCGGCATGTCGATGGGCGGCTACGGCAGCTGGAACATCGCCCTGGACGACCCGCGCCGCTTTGCCGCGATCGTGCCGGTGTGCGGCGCAGTACTGGCACCACGCGCAAAACGCCCGACCCTGTTCGTCGAGCAGGTCGCCCAGGAAACCGATCCGTATGCCGTGATCGCGCAGCGCCTGCAGCACACGCCGGTCTGGATCTTCCACGGCGCGCTGGACGACGTGGTGCCACCGGATGACGACCGCAGGCTGCACAGCGCATTCCAGAGCGCCGCTGCACGCGACGTGCGCTACACCGAGTACCCGGAAGGCAATCACAATGCCTGGGACGCTACCTACGCCGACCCGGCAATGTGGGCGTGGCTGTTCGCGCAGAAGCGCTGAACCGCAGTTTCTCGTAGCTGCCAACCTTGGTTGGCATTGACTGCTCTAGTAGTTGCCAACCTTGGTTGGCATTGACTGCTCTGGTAGTTGCCAACCTTGGTTGGCACTGGCCTACCTGAAACCAAGCCATTCCCCGATGTTCACTGGAAGCAGGCCCATCCATGCTTGCTCCATGCAGAACACACGTCTCCTGCTCGGTCGTCGCTCCAGCGTCGGCCTCAGCTATATCCTCACCACAGTCGTCCATGACCGCGCACCGCTCTTCACCAACGCCGCAGTGGCCGCCTTGGCAGTGCGCGAATTCCAGCGACTTGATCAGGAAGGCTTCACCCGCTCGATTGCCTACGTGGTCATGCCCGACCACATTCACTGGCTGGTCGAACTGCGCGCCGGGTCACTGGAAACCGTCATGAAGCGTTTCAAGTCGCGCACAGCCCAGCAGGCAAACCGGCTGCTGGGGCGAGTCGGGCGCTTCTGGCAGGCCTGCTATCACGATCATGCGATCCGCTCGGACGAATCGTTGCACCGACATGCGATGTACCTGATGGGAAATCCGATCAGGGCCGGGCTGACGACGCGGTTGGGGCAATATCCCCATGCCTGGTGCGAATGGGAGCTTGGGGCATCATGTGATCTACCCGATGACATGAGCTCCGGTGGATAGTGCCAACCAAGGTTGGCATCTACCAAAGCGGTGCGCGGACAAGCCGAGCGGTGAGTGTGCCAACCATGGTTGGCACCCACCAAAGTGGTCAGCCCAGCAGCGTTTCCAGCACGGCCATGCGCACGGCGACGCCGTTGGCGACCTGGCGCAGCACCCACGACTGCGGGCCGTCGGCCACCTCGTCGGTCACTTCCACGCCGCGGTTGATCGGGCCTGGATGCAGCACCGCGGCGTCCTTGCCGGCGCGGGCCAGGCGTTCGTTGGTCAGGCCGTACTGCGCGTGGTACTGCTCCAGCGACGGCACCAGGCCTTCTTCCATGCGCTCGCGCTGCAGGCGCAGCATCATCAGCGCGTCGACGCCTTCCAGCATCGCGTCGAAATCATCGCCGACCACGCAGCCCTTCAGGGTCTCGTCGTCCGGCAGCAGCGACTGCGGGCCGCACACGCGGATCTCGCCCACGCCAAGCGTACGCAGCGCATGCAGGTCGGTGCGGGCCACGCGCGAGTGCTTCACGTCGCCGACGATCACCACCTTCATCTTCGAGAAATCCGGGCCCTTGGCCTGGCGCAGGGTCAGCATGTCCAGCAGGCCCTGGGTCGGGTGCGCGCTGCGGCCGTCACCGGCATTGATCAGCGCGGTGCCCTCGCCCGCCGCTTCGGCCAGTGCGGCCACGGCGCCATCATCCGGGTGGCGCACCACGAAGCCGCGCACGCCCATCGCTTCCAGGTTGCGCAGCGTGTCGCAGGCGGTTTCGCCCTTGCGCGTGGACGAGGTCGAGGCATCGAAGTTCAGTACGTCGGCGCCCAGGCGCTGCGCGGCCAGCTGGAACGAGCTGCGGGTGCGTGTGGACGGTTCGAAGAACAGCGTGCACACCGCCGAACCGGCCAGCACGTGGCGCTTGTTGCCGACACGACCGACCGCGGCGTCGCGGATCTGCCCGGCCCGGTCAAGCAGCTGCAGCAGGGTGTCGCGCGGAAGGCCTTCGAGGGTCAGCAGGTGGCGCAGGCGGCCGGAGGCATCGAGTTGCTGGGCGGTCATGGCGGTGTCGGGCAGTCAGGGAATGGGGGTGGCGTCGTCCGGCGACGACAGCCAACGGTCGATGATCACCGCCGCGGCAACGGCATCGAGGGCGGCCGCATCACGGCGGCGCTTGCGCCCTTCGGCGCGCTCGACAGCGAAGCGGCGGGCGGCCTCGACCGAGCTGGAACGCTCGTCGATCATCACCACCGGCAGCTTGAAACGTTCCCGCAGCTGGCGGGCAAAGCCCTGCGCACGCTTGCGGTTGGGCTGGTCCTGGCCATCCAGGGTCAGCGGGTCGCCGACCACCAGGCCGTCGGGTTTCCATTCCTTGAGCAGGCGTTCGATCGCGGTCCAGTCCGGGCCATTGCCGTGCACGTCGACCACCGCCACCGCGCGCGCATGCGCAGCGAAGGCACTGCCGATGGCCACGCCGATGCGGCGAGAGCCGACGTCGAACCCCAGAACGGTGCCGTCACGGCGGATCGCCGGGGCAGCAGACACCGGTGCGGGCGCGGTCGGCTCAGACATGGCCGCTGTAATCGGTCAGACGGAACAAGTCCACGCCGATGCGCGAGGCCGCACCCTGCCAGCGCTGCTCCAGCGGCAGCTGGAACACCAGCTCGGCATCGGCCGGCACGGTCAGCCAGCTGTTCTCGGACAGCTCGCTTTCCAGCTGCCCTGCACCCCAACCGGCACAGCCGAGGGTGACCACGGCATTGGCCGGGCCTTCGCCGCGCGCCATCGCTTCGAGGATGTCGCGCGAGGTGGTGAGGTACAGGCCCTCGCCCACGGTCAGGCTGGAATCCCACGCGCGCGCGTCGTCATGGATGACGAAGCCGCGCTCGGGATGCACCGGGCCGCCGTTGAGCACCATGCGCGCCTGCAGGTCGCCATCACCGGTGGTGATGTCCATCTGTGCAAGCACTTCGCCCAGCGTGTACTCGGAAGGCTGGTTGACCAGCACGCCCATCGCCCCGTTCTCGTCGTGCTGGCAGATCAGCGCGACGCTGCGGGCAAAGGTCGCGTCGAGCAGCGACGGCAGCGCGACGAGCAGGTGATCGGCAAGGGAAGTCGGCGTAACAGGCATGGGCCCATTCTACCTGCTGGGGGCGGGATGGTCGCGCGATGGCGCCGAACCGCGATGGGCTAGGATGATGCTTTGCCATGGAAGGTCATCGATGCAGTCTTCATCGCCCCTGACCCTGCCGGCACGCAGCGCCATCGTCCTGATCGCCCTGCTGCAGGGTCTGATGCTGTATGCCGCGCAGGAACTGTCCGATGCGTGGCCGTTCCGCGATATCGGCTGGCGCTACTGCTGGTACGCCTGGGTACTGGCCATTCCCAGCGCGGTGGCATTGAGCCTGGTCGAGCTGGGCCAGCGCCGCCTGTGGCTGCAGGCGGTGCTCGGCTCGGTGGTGGTGCTGGCGCTGGCCGCCTGGATCGGCTGGAACCTCAACGGCGAGACCGCGCTGGATTCGGGCGCGCTGCAGTTCCCGCTGACCGTGGGCATGGCCGTAGCAGTGTTCGTGGCCCTGCCCTGGTGGCAGTTCCAGTTGCAGCACGGGCATTGGCGCGCCAGCTATCCGGAGCTGTTCGAGCGCGCCTGGCAGAACGGCCTGACCCTGGCCCTGGCGGCGCTGTTCACCGGGCTGACCTGGCTGCTGTTGTGGCTGTGGGCGGCGCTGTTCCAGCTGCTCGACGTGACCGTCTTCCGCGACCTGTTCCGGCAGGACGCGTTCATCGCGCTGGCCACCGGCAGCCTGGCCGGGTTCGGCGTGCTGATCGGGCGCACCCAGCACCGCGCGATCCAGATCACCCGCCAGGTGCTGTTCGCGATCTGTCGCGGGCTGCTGCCGCTGCTCTCGTTCATTGCCGTGCTGTTCGTGCTGAGCCTGCCGCTGACCGGGCTGGAACCGCTGTGGAAGACCCGCTCGGCCGCCAGTCTGCTGCTGGTGCTGTCGCTGCTGCTGGTGTCATTCACCAATGCGGTCTACCAGCAAGGCGACGACACCGCGCCCTACCCCGTCGTGCTGCGCCGGCTGGTCGAGGCCAGCCTGCTGGCGCTGCCGGTCTATGCGGTGCTGGCGCTGTATGCACTGGGCCTGCGCGTGGTGCAGTACGGCTGGACCCTGGACCGCTTCTGGGCGGTGCTGATCGCGTTGGCCGTGGCCGGCTATGCCGTGGGCTATGCACTGGCGGTGCTGCGCCGACAGCCCCGCTGGTTGCAGACACTGGAGCCGGTCAACCGCTGGATGTGCTGGGTGGTGCTGGCACTGGCATTGCTGGGCAACTCGCCGCTGCTGGACCCGGTGCGGCTGACCCTGTCCAGCCAGTTGGCGCGCCTGCGTGCGGACCCGCCGGCGATCACCAGCAGTGACGTCAACGTGCTGCGCTTCGATCTTGGGCGCCGTGGCGTGCAGGCGCTGCGCGAGCTGCAGCGTGATCCGGCCATCACCGCCGATGCCAACGCGCCACAGGTGATCGCTGCCGCGCTGGCACGTACCTCGCGCTGGGACGATGGACAGCGCCTCGACAAGGGTCTGCAGGACGTCGCCGCCCTGCAGCGCGCGCTGAAGCTGGCCAAGGGATCCAGCTCGCCACCGGACGATTGGTGGCAGGCACTGGCCACCCGCGCGATCAATGGCGAATCCTGCGCCCAGAGCGAGCGCGACTGCCTGATCGTGCATCGCGACCTGGATGGCGACGGCAGCACCGAGGTGCTGCTGTGCGAGCTGTACACCCACCGTGGGCCGGACTGCGTGCTGTACGCACGTGGCGGGGATGGCCAGTGGCGCCGGGCCGGTTCGCTGTTCGGCACCGTCAGCGGCCAGGCCGAGGCGATCAACCAGGCCCTGCGTGACGGCAAACTCACGCTTGTGCCACCGCGCTGGCCGATGCTGTCCATCGGCGGGCGCCCCGCGGTGGCCATCGATCCCGAACCCGAATCCAACGAGTCTTCCCCATGAGCGGTTACTGCCTCATCGCCCCGGGCCATCCGGTGCACGACTACTACCACGCCAACGAGTACGGCTTCCCGCAGCGTGACGAGCGCGAGCTGTTCGAGCGGCTGGTGCTGGAGATCAACCAGGCCGGGCTGAGCTGGGAGACCATCCTGAAGAAGCGCGAGGGCTTCCGCGCGGCCTATGACGGCTTCGATGTGGATCGGGTTGCAGCCTACGCCGAGCAGGACATCGAACGGCTGCTGTCGGACGCGGGCATCATCCGCAACCGGCTGAAGGTGCTGGCGGCGATCCACAACGCACAGGTGATCCAGCAGCTGCGGGCCAGCCACGGCAGCTTCGCGGCGTGGCTGGACGCGCACCATCCGCGCAGCAAGGCCGACTGGGTGAAGCTGTTCAAGAAGACGTTCCGCTTCACCGGCGGCGAGATCACCGGCGAATTCCTGATGAGCCTGGGCTACCTGCCCGGTGCGCACGCCGAGGACTGCCCGGTGCATGCGCGGCTGCTGACGCTGTCGCCGCCGTGGTTGCAGGCCTCCCAGTAGCGCCGGCCGCTGGCCGGCAACCTCGGAACGCCTCAGGTGTTGCCGGCCAGCGGCCGGCACTACCGTCGAATCGTCACACGCCCATGTAACGGCCCGGGCGGTGGTTGAACATCAGCACCAGGCTGAGCACCACCGCGCCGATCGCCGAGTACAGCACCTTCGACGGCGACAGCACGAAGAACGCGGCCACCATCAGGCAGGCGTCGTAGGACATCTGCACCTTGCCCGCGCTCCAGCCGCGGGTGCGCTGCAGGTACACCGCCAGGATACCGATGCCGCCGAGGCTGGCGCGGTGGCGGATGAAGAACAGGATGCCCAGGCCGGACAACGCACCGCCCACGATCGCCGAATACAACGGGTTGATGTGCGAGAAGTCGATCCAGCGCGGCAGCAGGTCGGTCAGCACGCCACAGGCGGTGACCGCGGCGAAGGTCTTCAGGGTGAATTCCCAGCCCATGCGCCGCAGCGCCACCCAGTAGAACGGCAGATTGACCAGCACGAACACCAGGCCGAAGTTCCAACCCATCGAGTAGTGCAGCAGGAAGGCCATGCCGGCCATGCCGCCGATCATCAGCCCACCCTTGGCGAAGATGGCCAGGCCCAGCGAGGCCACCATCGTGGCCAGCACCATGCCCTGCACGTCCTCGGCGATCGAGTGGCGCAGCGCTTTTTCGTCGGCGGTGGTGCCGGCACTGTCGGGCGGCGGGGTCAGCGGACCGGCGGTGACCAGGTGGCCGTCAGCGTCGTCGCACGGCGCGGGGCCATGGGCGGGAAGGGACATACGGGTGGGGGAACAGCAGGTGGGGAGCGCTATTAGACACGATCTGCATGACAGTTGCAGATGAAATCGTTCAGCTGCGCTCGCCCATTCAGGTTATTCCGGAGGCGTCACCGGCAGCACGGCCAGCATGTCCTCGCCATCATCGTCCATGCCTGTCTCGACGAAACCGAAGCTGCCATAGAAGGCGCCCGCCACCGGATTGCGCGGGTTGTAGCAGATCTCGATCTCTGCCAGGCCGGGCGTGTCCCGGATCTGCGCCAGCGCCACTTCCAGCGCGCGCCGCCCGATGCCACGCCCCTGCCAGCGCTGATCGACCATGAAGCGCCAGATCGAGATGCGCTGCGGCGTCTCCGGCACCCACATGAAGAACCCGACCAGCTCGCCATCGGCCTGGATGGCGCGGGTCTGGTAGCCGGGATGGAATGCTGCCTGCACCAGCGACCAGGTATTGCCGGCCACGAAGTCCTGCTGCGCCTCGCTGACGTCGAGATCGCACACGGCTTCGTAGTTGTCGACGGTGATCGCGTCCAGCGTGACCTGCATGAGGGCGTCCTGCCTCGGGATGAACGCCCAGTCTGCCTGACCCCGGAGGCCGTGTAGCCTGACCCCCACACGACCGTTCAGCGCCGGGTTGCCTGCTCAGCCCTTTCCGGCCAGATGGTGCGCCACCAACGCATTGGCATGGCCGTGGCCCACCCCATGCTCGCTTTTCAGGAAGCTGACCAGTTCCATGTGTTTCAGGCCCTTCTTGCCCGCCAGCAGCCCGAACCAGTGCGTCACCGGCTGCCCGTAGGTCTTCTCGATGGAGGGGAAGTACGAGGCCGGGCCCTTCGGCTTGGTGTCAGTGCTCATGTGCAGCTCCTGTTGAAGTCATTCATTCGACGAACCACAGTCCCTGAAATCGACATCCCCACACGCCTACACAGAATGGGGTCGGAGCCGTTCCAACAGCTCGCGGGAAATTGTCGAAGGCGGGGCGGCTCAGGTTGCGGGGGCGTGAGCGCCATGGATGGCGCGACCGAGGCTACATGGACGTACTTGCGCCGTCCCCCGCAACCTGAGCCCCCCCGCCTCCCACGGGAAGCCAGCTTTTGACGTTGCCATTGACGTTGTTTCGGCGGGTGCCGGGCGCAGCCCGGCCGTATCATCCCGTCATGCCCCGTGAAAACCTCAACGACCTGCAGGCCTTCGTCCACGTTGCCCGCGAAGGTAGCTTCACCAGGGCCGCCGCCCAGCTGGGTGTCTCCCAGTCCGCGCTCAGCCATGCCATGCGCGGCCTGGAAGAGCGCCTCGGCGTGCGCCTGCTGACCCGCACCACCCGCAGCGTGTCCACCACCGAAGCCGGTGCGCGCCTGCTCGAGACCCTCGCCCCGCGCCTGGCCGAGATCGAGGACGAACTGGCCGCACTGGCCGAGTACCGCGAACGCCCGGCCGGCACCATCCGCATCAATGCCACCGGCCATGCCGCCGAATACATCGCCTGGCCGCGGCTGGCGCCATTGCTGCAGCAGTATCCGGACCTGAAGGTGGAACTGGCTGCCGACTACGGGCTGGCCGACATCGTCGCCGAGCGCTACGACATCGGTATCCGCCTCGGCGAACGGCTGGCGCGCGACATGATCGCGGTACCGGTCAGCCCACCGCTGCGCATGCGCGTGGTCGGTGCGCCCAGCTACTTCCGCCAGCATGTGGTGCCACGGCATCCGCACGACCTGGCCAACCACAACTGCATCACCCTGCGCCTGCCTACGCATGGCGGACTGATGCCGTGGGATTTCGGCCAGGACGGCAACGAACTGAGCGTGCGCGTGACCGGTCAGTGGACCTTCAACACCATGGGCATGACCCGCGCGGCTGCACTGGCCGGCAGCGGGCTGGCCTGGCTGCCGGAAGACCAGGTGCAGCCGATGCTGGACGATGGCCGGCTGCAGTCGGTGCTGGACGATTGGTGCCCGCACTTCGATGGCTACTACGCGTATTACCCGTCACGCCGCCACGTCACCGTGGCGATGCGCACGGTGCTCGACGCGTTGCGCGGGCCGATGGGGAGTTGAGGAGTGCGGACCAACGGTCCGCACCCACCACCAACGGTCCGCACCCACCTGGTGATCAGCCCTTGGCCTGCGCGGCGCGCTGCACGTTGTAGCGCTCACCGACAATCGACACTTCATCCAGCGCCTGCGCGATGCGTTGCAGTTCCTCCGGCGCCAACTGCAGGTCGGCCGCGCCCAGGTTTTCTTCCAGGCGATGGATCTTGGTGGTGCCCGGAATCGGCACGATCCACGGTGCCTGCGCCAGCAGCCAGGCCAGCGCTACCTGCGCCGGCGTCGCGCCACGTGCGGCAGCGATCGTGCTGATGCGGTCAACCAGCGCCTGGTTGGCACGACGCGCCTCCACTTCAAAACGCGGTACGGTGTTGCGGAAGTCGTTGGCGTCGAAGGTGGTATCGGCGTTGATCGCGCCGGTCAGGAAGCCACGGCCCAGCGGGCTGAACGGCACGAAACCAATGCCCAGTTCCTGCAACGTCGGCAACAGTTCGCGCTCCGGCTCACGCCACCACAGCGAGTACTCGCTCTGCACGGCGGCCACCGGCTGCACTGCATGGGCGCGACGCACGGTGGCGGCACTGGCCTCGGACAGGCCGAAGTGGCCGACCTTGCCTTCGGCGATCAGGTCGCGCACGGTACCGGCCACATCCTCGATCGGCACGTTGGGGTCGACGCGGTGCTGGTAGAACAGGTCGATATGGTCGGTGCGCAGGCGCTTGAGGCTGGCCTCCGCCACCGCGCGGATGTTCTCGGGACGGCTGTCCAGCCCGGTATCGACGCGCGCATCCTTGAAGCCGAACTTGGTGGCGATCACCAGCCTGTCGCGGTACGGCGCCAGCGCCTCGCCGAGCAGGTCTTCGTTGGTGTAGGGGCCATACACTTCGGCGGTGTCGAAGAAGGTCACGCCACGCTCGACGGCGGCCTGCAGCAGGGCGATGCCCTGACTGCGCTCCACCGGTTGGCCGTAGCCATGGCTCAGGCCCATGCAGCCCAGGCCGAGGGCGGAAACCTTCAGGCCACCGCGGCCGAGTTCACGTGTCTGCATCGTCGTGCTCCAAAGGGGAGCGCGCTGACGATACGCCTGCAGAGCCCACGGATTGAATGGGCAGCATTGCAGTTGGTCATGACTGGAATTCATCAATACGCGCAGCCGCCCGCCCGTAGCGTCGAGCTTGCTCGACTCGACAAGAACAGTCGAGCAGGCTCGACGCTACGGAACACCCAGGTCACCGGATCTCGGAAATCTCCACGCCATCCAGCCCCTGCGACAGGGTGCGGGCGTCGCCGCCCTGGCTGAGCTTGATGCGCAGGCGCACTTCGTTCTGCGAATCGGCGTAGCGCAGCGCGTCCTCGTAGCTGATCTCGCCCGCCTGGTACAGCTCGAACAGGCTCTGGTCGAAGGTCTTCATGCCCAGCTGGACCGAGTCCTTCATCACTTCCTTCAGCTTGTGGATCTCGCCGTCGCGGATGTAGTCCTGCACCAGCGGCGTGCCCAGCAGGATCTCCATCGCCACCTTGCGCGAGCGGCCATCGGGCGACGGCACCAGCTGCTGCGCGACCACGCCCTTGAGGTTCAGCGACAGGTCCATCAGCAGCTGGTTGCGGCGGTCTTCCGGGAAGAAGTTGACGATGCGGTCCATCGCCTGGTTGGCGTTGTTGGCATGCAGGGTGCACAGCACCAGGTGGCCGGTTTCGGCGAACGCGATGGCGTGGTCCATGCCTTCGCGGGTACGCACCTCGCCGATCATGATCACGTCCGGCGCCTGGCGCAGGGTGTTCTTCAACGCGGCTTCCCAGCTGTCGGTATCGATGCCGACTTCGCGCTGGGTGATGATGCAGCCCTCGTGCTTGTGCACGAATTCGATCGGGTCTTCGATGGTGATGATGTGGCCAGTCGAGTTCTGGTTGCGGTAACCGATCATCGCCGCCAGCGAGGTCGATTTACCGGTACCGGTGGCACCGACGAACAGGATGATGCCGCGCTTGGTCATCGCCAGCGTCTTGATGATCGGCGGCAGGCTCAGCTCTTCCACGGTCGGAATGCGCGTCTCGATGCGACGCAGCACCATGCCGACCTGGTTGCGCTGGTAGAAGCAGCTGACGCGGAAGCGGCCGACGCCGGACAGGCCGATGGCGAAGTTGCACTCGTGGGTCTTCTCGAATTCCTCGCGCTGCGCCGGGGTCATCACGTTCAGGACCAGGTCGCGGCTCTGCTGCGGGGTCAGTGGTGTCTGCGTGATCGGCGAAATCTTGCCGTTGACCTTCATCGCCGGCGGCATGCCCGCGGTGATGAACAGGTCCGAGGCGCGCTGGTGCGCCATCAGCTTGAGGAACGAAGTGAAATCGATGGTGGTCGCGGTGGTGTTCACGGCGGGCTCCCAATGGGGCATGTACCAGGAAACGGTCGGAGGCGGAAACGGCGCGGAAACGGCGGCGCACTGGCGCACGCCGTCCCGTTGCGGCCCCGCCTTACTCGAACAGGCGCTTGTCCTTGGCGTAGTCGCGGGCCTGGTTGCGGGTGATCAGGCTGCGCTTGACCAGGTCCTGCAGGTGCTGGTCCAGGGTCATCATGCCGTACTGCTGGCCGGTCTGGATGGCCGAATACATCTGCGCCACCTTGTCCTCGCGGATCAGGTTGCGGATGGCCGGGGTGCCGACCATGATTTCCCATGCAGCGGTACGGCCGCCGCCGACCTTCTTCAGCAGTGCCTGCGAGATCACCGCACGCAGCGACTCGGACAGCATCGAACGCACCATCGGCTTTTCGCCGGCCGGGAACACGTCGATGATACGGTCGATGGTCTTGGCCGCCGAGCTGGTGTGCAGGGTGCCGAACACCAGGTGGCCGGTTTCCGCGGCGGTCAGCGCCAGGCGGATGGTTTCCAGGTCGCGCAGTTCGCCGACCAGGATGATGTCCGGGTCCTCACGCAGTGCCGAGCGCAGCGCTTCGTTGAAGCCATGCGTATCGCGGTGCACTTCGCGCTGGTTGATCAGGCACTTCTGCGAGGTGTGCACGAATTCGATCGGATCCTCGACGGTGAGGATGTGGCCGTATTCGTTTTTGTTGATGTAGTCGATCATCGCCGCCAGCGTGGTCGACTTGCCCGAGCCGGTCGGGCCGGTCACCAGGATCAGGCCCTGCGGCTGCTGGATCACTTCGCGGAACAGCGGCGGGCAGGCCAGGTCCTCGAGGGTGAGCACCTCGGACGGAATGGTACGGAACACCGCACCGGCACCGCGGTTCTGGTTGAACGCGTTGACACGGAAGCGCGCCAGCGACGGGATCTCGAAGGAGAAGTCCACTTCGAGGAATTCCTCGTAATCGCGGCGCTGCTTGTCGGACATGATGTCGTACACCAGCGCGTGGACCTGCTTGTGGTCCAGGGCTGGGATGTTGATCCGGCGCACGTCGCCGTCCACGCGGATCATCGGCGGCAGGCCTGCGGACAGGTGCAGGTCGGACGCTTTGTTCTTTACGGAAAACGCCAACAGCTCGGCGATATCCATGAGCGGCTACTCCCCAATAACGGCTTCGACTGGAAGGATCTTTCCCCGGGCGGCAGTATAGCCTCCTGATTCAACGGAACGCGTTACGTGGCCACTCCCCTGCCCCAGATCCTGAGCAACCTGCACGCCGCCGCCGAGGCCGCTGGCAGGCCCGACCCACGCCTGCTGGCGGTGTCCAAGACCCAGCCGGCCGAGGCCGTGGCCGCGCTGGCCGCACAGGGCCAGCACGCCTTCGGCGAGAACTACGTGCAGGAAGCACTGGCCAAGATGCAGGCGCTGCAGCACCTGGCGCTGGAATGGCACCTGATCGGCCACCTGCAGTCGAACAAGGCCGATGCCGTGGCCAGCCATTTCGACTGGGTGCAGAGCGTGGACCGTTCCAAGCTGGTGACCGCGCTGGCACGCCATCGCCCGGCCGCGCGCGGCCCGCTGAACGTGCTGATCCAGGTCAACATCGACGATGAGTCCAGCAAGCACGGCTGTGCGCCGGAGGCCGTGGACGCATTGGCCGCCACGATCGCCGCCGAACCCCAGCTGCGCCTGCGCGGCCTGATGGCGATTCCCGCACCGTGGCCGGAGGCCGAGCGTCGTCGGGATGCATTCGTGCGCATGCGCGCCCTTTTCCAGTCACTGGCCGCCCAGTACGCGCAGGTCGATACGCTGTCGATGGGCATGAGCAGCGACTACGCCGAAGCCATCGCCGAGGGTGCCACCCTGGTGCGCATCGGCACCGCCCTGTTCGGCGCCCGCCCGGGCCCGGCCTGATTTTCCAAGGAGACTTCCATGGCAGCTGATTCCATCACCTTCATCGGCGGCGGCAACATGGCCCGCAGCCTGATCGCCGGCCTGATCCGCCAGGGCGTGCCTGCCGCGCACATCCACGTGGCCGAACCGGTGGCCGCACTGCGCGAGTCACTGGCTGCCGACTTCGGCGTGCAGGTGCACGACAACGCCGCCGATGCCGCCGCACAGGGCAATACCTGGCTGCTGGCGGTGAAGCCGCAGGTACTGCGCGATGTATGCCAGTCGCTGCAGGCGCTGGCACAGGCGAACCGACCGCTGGTGGTGTCGATTGCCGCCGGCATCACCAGCACGCAGCTTGAACGCTGGCTGGGCGGGAACCTGCCTGTGGTGCGCGCGATGCCGAACACGCCGGCCCTGCTCGGCGCCGGCGTGACCGGCCTGTACGCCACCGCGTCGGTGGACGCGCAGCAGCACGCACGCGCCGAACAGGTGCTTGCCAGTGCCGGGCGCACGGTGTGGATCGACAGCGAGTCGCTGATGGATTCGGTCACCGCGGTCTCCGGCAGTGGGCCGGCCTATGTGTTCCTGCTGGCCGAAGCGATGGAAGCGGCGGGTATCGCACAGGGCCTGCCTGCAGAAGCGGCGCGCACGCTGGTGGTGCAGACCCTGCTGGGAGCCTCGCGCATGCTCGATGAAGCCGGCGAAAGCCCGGCCGAACTGCGTCGCCGCGTGACCTCGCCGAACGGCACCACCCAGGCCGCGATCGAGAGCTTCCAGGCCGGTGGTTTCGAGGCGCTGGTGGATACGGCGCTGCGCGCCGCGCAGGTGCGTGGGCAGGAACTGTCTGCGGCGAATGATTGATCCCGATGTGTGTCGACCAACGGTCGGCACCTACCATCATCCACGCATGGCGTGGATGTTCATTGCCCCAATGTGGCCATGACGAAATCGACGAAGCACTGCAACCGCGGGCGCGGCCGTCGATCCGGCAGGTAGATCAGATGCATCGGCCGCGGTTCGGGCAGGTAGTCGCGCAGCAGCGGCTTCAACCGCCCGGCCGCGATTTCGCCGGCCAGCAGCGCGGTCGGCTGCAGCACCAGCCCTGCGCCGGCCACGGCGGCCTCGCGCAACGCGACACCATCATTGCAGGTCAGGCGCGCTTCCCAGTCCACCTGTTCGCCGTTGGCCAGCTGCCAGCCATGGCCGCCGCGCCAGGCCAGGTGGCTCAGGCAATCATGCCCCTGCAGATCCGCGGGCGTGCGCGGCGTGCCGCGCCGGCGCAGGTAGGACGGTGCCGCACACAGGCTCATTGCATACGGCGGCAGCGGCCGCGCCACCACCTCCTGCGATGGCAGCGGCCCGACCCGGATCGCCACGTCGAAGCCATCCTCGATCAGGTCCACGCGGCGGTTGCTCAGGTCCAGCTCGATGTTCAACTGCGGCTGCGCGCGCAGCAGGCCGGCCAGTTGTGGCGCCAGCACGCAGCTGCCCCAGGTGGTTGGCGCGCTGACCCGCAGCAGCCCGCGAGGTTGAACCTGCAGGCCGGCCACGTCCGCCTCCGCCTGCTGCACCTGCTCCAGCACCTGCCGGCACCCGGCCAGGTAGGCGCCGCCGGCTTCGGTCAGGCGCTGGCGGCGGGTGTTCCGTTGCAGCAGCGCGGTACCCAGGTGCGCCTCCAGCTGCTGGATGTACTTGCCGACCATCACCGCCGACACCTGCAGCTGTTCGGCAGCTCCTGCAAAGCTCCCGGACTCGGCCACGGCGACGAAGGCCTGCATGCAGCGAAGGGTATCCATTACTAATCCAGAGTTAGGAATCTGCGAAGCATACGCCGCTTACCTAACCCCACTGTGAGGGCGCAGACTGCGCCCATTCCCCCTCTCGCAAGGAACGGCCATGAAGATCCTCCTCGTCGGTGCCAGCGGCACCCTCGGCCAGGCAGTCGCCCACCAGCTCGGCCAGCAGCATCAGATCCTCGCCGCCGGCCGCAACAGCGGTGAGCTGCGCGTCGACCTGACAGACGACGCCAGCGTCGCCGAACTTTTCGCGCGCACCGGTCCGGTCGATGCAGTGATCTCCACCGCTGGCAAGCTGCACTTCGGTCCGCTGAAGGACATGACACCCGAGCAGTTCAACCTCGGCCTGCAGGACAAGCTACTGGGCCAGGTGCGGCTGGCACTGGTCGCCCAGCACCACCTCAACGCCGGCGGCTCGATCACCCTGACCAGCGGCATCGTCAGCGCACAGCCGATCCGCGATGGCGTCAACGCCACCTCGGTGAATGCCGCACTGGAAGGCTTCGTGCGTGCCGCCGCGTTGGAGCTGCTGCCCCGTGGCCTGCGCATCAACGTGGTCAGCCCGAACGTGCTGATCGAATCGATGGCGGCTTACGGCCCCTATTTCCCAGGCTTCGAAGCGGTGAGCGCGCAGCGCGCGGCGCTGGCCTTCCAGCGCGCGGTGGAAGGCATCCAGAGCGGCGAGACGATCACGGTCTGGTAAGAAAAAAGGGGACGGAGGGGATTAAGTCGTTAATGCACAAACGACATAATCCCCTCCGTCCCCTTTTCGCGGATCACTCCCAGCGCATCGGGCCGTCGCCGCGTTCGCCGAGGACGTCTTCGGGGTTGGCCAGGCGGCAGCGCTGCAGCGACAGGCAGCCGCAGCCGATGCAGCCGGTCAGTTCATCGCGCAGCAGTTCCAGCATGCGGATGCGCTCCTCCAGCTCGGTGCGCCAGCGCGCGGACAGCTTGGCCCAGTCGGCCTTGGTCGGCGCGCGGCCCTCGGGCAGGCTTTCGAAGGCACGGCCGACAGCTTCCAGTGGCATGCCCACCCGTTGCGCGACGCGGATCACGGCCAACCGTCGCAGCACGTCACGGCTGTAGCGCCGCTGGTTGCCCGAGGTGCGCAGGCTGCTGATCAGCCCCTTGCGCTCGTAGAAATGCAGCGCGGAAACCGCCACGCCACTGCGCTGGGAGACTTCACCAACGCTGAGTTCCTGGGAAACCATTGCTTGACCTAAACTGCAGTTGAGGTGGCATGCTGCTATCTTCGCCGCCAGTTGACAAGCGCGGCCCGCATCTGACTCGTATGTCCCCCACTCTTTCGCCCGCCGACGCCCGTGCGCCGGCTGATACGTCGATCCTGTCTCCCCGCTATCGCGCCACCACCATCGGCATGGTGGCACTGGTGGCGCTGCATGCCTTCGAGGCCCTGGCGGTGGCGGCCGCCATGCCGACCGTGGCCGAGGCGCTGGATGGCCTGCGCCTGTATGCGCTGGCCTTTGGCGGCACCCTGGCCACCAGTGTCATCGGCATGACCCTGGCCGGACGCTGGGCCGACCGCCAGGGACCAGCTCGGCCGCTGTGGTATGGCCTGGGCTGCTTCGTGCTGGGCCTGCTGCTGGCCGGCTTCGCCATGCGCATGGGCATGCTGGTGGCCGGGCGCCTGCTACAGGGCCTGGGCGCAGGCGCGATCTCGGTCTCGCTGTACGTGATGGTTGGCCGCAGCTATCCCGAACACCTGCGCCCGAAGGTATTCGCCGCGTTCTCCGCCGGCTGGGTGGTGCCGTCGATGATCGGTCCCGCGCTGAGCGGGCTGATCGTGCAGCATCTCGGCTGGCGCTGGGTGTTCCTGGCGGTGCCGCTACTGGCGGTCCCGGCCGCGCTGCTGCTGCGCCCTGCACTGGCACGCATGCAGCCCACTGATGCTGCCAGCAGCGACGATGGACGCGGCAACGTGGTGCGCTGGGCCAGCGGTGCTTCGTTGGCGGCGCTGCTGCTCTACTTCGGCGGCCAGCAGCAGGGCCTGCCTGCGCTGCTCTGCATCGGCGTGGCCATGCTGGCGCTGCTGTTCTGCGTGCACCGCCTGTTGCCAGCCGGCACGTTGCTGCTGCGCCGCGGGTTGCCCAGCGTGATCGCGCTGCGCGGCGTCGCGGCGGCCGCATTCTTCGCCTGTGAGGCCTACCTGCCACTGCTGTTGCAGCGCGAACGCGGGCTCTCGCCCAGCTGGGCCGGCGCGGTGCTCAGCCTCGGCGCATTGGGCTGGTTCGCCGGTTCATGGCTGCAGGGTCACCAGCAGCGCGGCTGGTCACGCCAGCAGCTGCTGCGCGTTGGCACGCCGCTGATGACGATCGGTATCGCCGCCACACTGGCCGTGCTGTTCAACGCAGTGCCGCTGCCGGTGGCCCTGGTCGGCTGGGCCATGACCGGCTTTGGCATGGGCATGATCTACGCCAGCCTGTCGGTGCTGACGCTGTCGTTGTCCGCACCGCACGAGCAGGGTGCCAACACCTCGGCACTGCAGCTGAGCGAGGCGCTGTCGGTGACCACCGCACTGGCGGTGTCCGGTGCTCTGTTCGCGTTGTTCGTGGAAACCGCACCACACACCGGCTACTTCCTGTGCCTGGCAATCACCTTCGGCCTGGCACTGCTGGCCACGGTGATCGCGCGGCGGGTGTAGTACCGCCGCATTGCGGGATTGCCGGCCAGCGGCCGGCACTACCGGCTGCCGGTCCCCATGTCATCGATATCCCGGTGCAGGATGCGCCTCACCTCCAGCACCGCCTGCGGGGTTTCCTGCACGCTGTGGCCGGAGATGATCACCTTCTCCGACAGCGCGCCCGGCAGATGTGCGCTCCAGTACGGCACCAGCCCATCATCGGATTTTTCCACCGGCAGCTCCGGCTTGCGCTGGGCGATGATCGAGTGGTACTTCAGGCCCGTCTCAATCGGCAGCTGTGCGGCGGCCTTCACGAACGGATCGCTGGCCTTGAGGTTGTCGATGCTGTTCGGGATCTTCGGCTTGGCGGTGCCATCGACCTGCTGCTCGGCCTGCGCCAGCGCCATGAACACGTCCTCGAACTTGCCGAGGATTGTCAGCGGCAGGCGTACCAGGCGACCAATCAGGCGACCGACCTTGTTGCCGGCAATGTCGGTGCCCTGGTGCGGCGCGGCGATGAAGATCGCACGCTCCACGTTCGGCTGTGCCTTGAAATGCAGCAGCGGACCCAGCTTGTTCTGCACCCGCTTCAGCCGTTCCCCCTTCAGGTCGTAGTTGGCCAGCAGGTCGTTCCACAGTACATCGCCGGAATCGCTCACCAGCAGGCGCGCCAGCACGCCGCCCATGCTGTGACCGATGTAGACCATGTCCTTCGACGCACGCGTGCTGCCGTTGGGATCGAAATGCTTCAGCGTGTCGTTGAATGCATTGGCGATCTCGTAGCGGTTCAGCGCGATCGGCGCATTGGTCGGGTAATAGACCTGCCACACCTGGAACTGCTGGCGCAGCTCGGGGTCACCCATGATCTCGTTGGCCAGGTTCACCCACGCTTCCGGGCTGCTGGCCAGGCCGTGCAGCATGAAGATGATGCGGCGGTTCGGGTCCCACGGCTGCATCAGGTAGATGTGCGGCTCGCCGATGCCCTCGCTCATGCCGAACAGGGTGCGCAGCGACTGCCGGGCGAAGCCACTCTGCGCCAGCCACAGGCCGTAGGCGGCAGTGAAGTTGCCGGCCAGCGGTACCTGCTCACCGTGCAGAGTGATGCGCTCGGTCGCTTCCGGCGAATAGGCATCCAGCTCGACCCGGCGCGTGCGCATCACGTCTTCCAGGCTGCTGCCCTCGAACCGCAGCAGTGCGGTGACGTTGATCGAGGACATCTCACTGAACTCGGGCACCGAATCGTCATGGCGGTGGCGGCGGCCACGACGCTCGTCGTCTTCGTCGTCCTGCGCGGTTTCAGCCTTCGGGCCGTCGGGCGCGATCACTGGCGCGACCAGTTTCGGCGGGTCCATCACCATCACCAGCTCGGCACCGAAGCCATCGCGGCGATAGGTGCTGCGCAGGCCGACAAAGCTGACGGTACCGGCCGGAACCAGCTGCGCCGGAATGCTCTTCAGACCCAGCTGCTGGTAGTTGGAAGCCAGCGACCAGCTACCGACCGTGAGCGGCTTCGTGTAGTCCTCGCCGGCCAGCGCAGCGGCACGTGCGCGCACGAACAACACCACCGCCGCCTTCTCGGCCGCGTAGTTGTAGTAGTCGCGCACCTGCGTCTGCCGGTCCTCGAAGGCCCGGTCGGACGGTGAGCGGCCGCTGTAGAACAGGTAGGCATAGGCATAGCGCGCGGCTTCCAGCCAGGCATCCAATGCCGCATCGCTCATCGGCGGGTCGCCTGCGGCGGTCTTCTTTGGCGTCATCGCCAATGCAGCCTTCACCCACAGCTCGGACAGCGCCGACAGCCGCTGCTCGACATTGAGGTCGTCGGTCATCAGCAACGTGCTGCGGCAGACCAGGAAGTCCTTCTCGCACTGCGATTCGTCCAGGCCCGCTGCGCTGAGCGTTTCACGCGCGGCGGGGCTGAGCTTGCCAGTGTTGAGCACATCCGCGCGCTTGTTGACCAGTGAATCACTGGATTTGACCTGCTTGACGGTGACCATCGCGCAGCCGCTGCTGCCCAGCAGCAGGAAGGCGGCGAACAACACCGGCAGCAGGCGCTGCCAGCGGGTCAGAAAGAGTTGGGTCATTACTGCGGGTCCTGCTCGGTGCCGGGCACGCCCTGGCGGATCACGGTGGAGAAATGCTCGCCATCACCCAGGTCCAATGCGCGCTGGGTGATGCGGCCCTTGTCGTGCAGCTCGGCGTACGGCACGCCCGGCGTGAGTGCACCGACCTCCTGCGCGTACTCGGCCAGATAGCCGGACAGCAGCAGCCGATAGTCCAACGGCAGGTGCGGTGCGATGTGGCGGGCCAGGTCGAAGACGATGGTCGTGCAGTTGCTGGTCAGCGTGTTGTAGAAGCCCGGCTTGGCATCCAGTTCACGCGCCTGTTCGATGTACGCGGCGAACAGTTCCTTCAGCTGCGCGCGGTCCATGCCATGCAGGCGGTACAGGTAGACATCTTCGCCACGCGCGTTGGTGCGGGTGCGGATGATGTCGGTCTCCTCCGAAGCCACCAGGGTCATCTCGAACTTGCGGAAGAAGCCGCCCAGCGCGGAGAACGACTCACCGCGCTCCTTGCGGATCTCCAGCGAGAACACCACGTGGCGACCATCCTCGAAACCGAACGAGATCAGCGTGTGGGCGATCGCCGGGCCCATCCAGTACGACAGCACCAGGTCGGCCGAGCGCAGCTGGTCCAGGTCGTACTCACGCCGTACCCAGTGCGCGTCGTAGTCGGTTTCGCTGCGCCAGCTGAAGTCGCGCACGTTGTCCAGCACCACGTGGCGCCCGTCGAAGGACACCACGTGCAGGCGCTGGGCCACGTCATCGGCCCACACGCGGTCCTGGCGCGGGGTCAGCAGCAGCCACCACAGGCCGGCCAGCGCCAGCGCCGCACCGAAGGCCGTGCCCAGGCGGCGCGAGGCACGTCCCCGCGCGACCCGCCACGACGCCCACAGCGCCACCAGCAGCCACAGCACGGCCACGCCGGTGGCCAGCCAACCCGGCCCCGGCAGCTGGTAGGCCAGCAGCCCGCTCACCCACAGCGCCGCCAGCGCCATGGCACTCCCTGTCATCCAACGTCCTGCGGCGTTCACTGGCATCCTGTCGCGGTCTTGAAGCCGCATAGTTAGCCACAAGCGGGTTCACCGTGGCATCTACGGACCGTTCAGGCTGGGCAGCGCACCGTCGGCGGCGGCCTCTGCGGCCAGGTTCACTTCACAGGAGCAACGATGGGCATCACTTCCGTGGCCGGCGTTCCGGTCCAACCCCGGCACCGAGCCACCTGCCACTGCGGCACGGTCGAACTGCTGCTGGACCTGCCGGACGGTATTGTCGAACCCCGCCGCTGCGACTGCTCTATGTGCCGGCGCCGGGGGGCCATTGCCGCCAGCGTCAGCCGCGCGGGCCTGCAGGTGGTGCGCGGGCAGAACCACCTGCAGCTGTACCAGTTCAACACCCATGTGGCCGAGCACTATTTCTGTGGCGTGTGCGGCATCTACACCCATCACCGGCGCCGCTCCAACCCGGAACAGTACGGCTACAACGTGGCCTGCCTGGAAGGCATCGACCCGTTCGCGCTGGGTGTGATCCCGGTCAACGATGGGGTCAACCATCCCGCCGACCGCACCGGTTAGTGGCGCGTGCGCCGTGGTGGTGCGGCAACCTTCTGCCAGGGGGCCATGCCGCTGCGGCCGGCCCGCACCGGGCGCTTCAGCCAGGGCCGGCGGGGCGTCGCCTGCGGTTCGGTGGCGACCGGGGGAGGAACAGGTCTGCGGCCGGGCCAGAGATGATCGAGCAGCCACATGGCAGGTCTCCGTGGGGGACGGGGACGACCTACGCTAGCGGCACCTGGGCAAAGAACGGGTGAGGGTGCTGCGGCAGCCAGATGACAGCCGCCCCCCCTCAGTCCTGCGGCCGTGACCGGCCCAGGCGGCGCACCAGCACGAAGAACAACGGCACCAGCACCACTGCCAGCACCGTGCCGGAGACCATGCCACCGATCACGCTCATGCCGATTTCACGGCGGCTGACTGCGCCCGCGCCGGTGGCCAACGCCAACGGGATCACACCGGCCACGAAGGCCAACGACGTCATCACGATCGGGCGCAGGCGCAGGCGTGCGCCCTGCAGGGCCGCTTCCACCGCTGAACTGCCAGCACGATAGCGGGCCTCGGCAAACTCCACGATCAGGATCGCGTTCTTGGCCGACAGGCCGATGGTGGTCAGCAGACCCACCTGGAAGTAGATGTCGTTGACGAACCCGGCCGCGGTGGTCGCCAGCACCGTACCAATCACGCCCAATGGGATCACCAGCACCACTGCCACCGGCACCGTCCAGCTCTCATAGAGCGCTGCCAGACACAGGAAGATGAAGGCAATGGAGGCGATGTACAGCCACAACGTCTGGTTGCTGGCCAGTTGTTCCTGGTAGGACAGGCCACTCCACTGCAGGTCGAACCCGGGTTGATCGGCAACCAGCGCCTGCATGCGCTGCATCGCCTCGCCCGAGCTGCGGCCTTCGGCAGCGCTGCCCTGGATCTGCATCGCCGGCAGGCCGTTGAAGCGCTGCTGCAGTTGCGGCCCGCGCGCCCAGTGGCTGCTGGCGAAACTGGCAAACGACGCCATCTGGCCGTTGCCACCGCGCACATACCACTGGCCGATGTCGTCGGGCACGCTGCGGTAGGGCTGGTCGCCCTGCATGTAGACCCGCTTGACCCGGCCACGGTCGAGGAAATCGTTGATGTAGCTGCCGCCCCAGGCCGCGGACAACGTTGAATTGATGTCGGCCTGGGCCAGGCCCAGTGCGCTGGCCTGGGCATGGTCGATGTCCAGCCGCAGCTCGGCCTTGTCGCCCAGACCGTTCAGGCGCACCGAGGTGAGCCCGTCGTCTTCGCCGGCCGCACGCACCACCTGTTCCTGCGCCGCCTGCAGGGCCACGCGCCCGGCCGCGCTGGTGTCCTGCAGCCACAGTTCGAAGCCGCTGGACTGGCCCAGTCCACGCACCGCCGGCGGTGCCAGTACATTGACCTTGGCATCCGGCAAGCGGCGGAAGTAGGCATTGGCTCGCGTGATGATCGCCGCAGCGGTGTTGTCGCCCGTGCGCTCATCCCAGGGTTTCAGGGCGAGAAAGCCCTGCCCGGCGTTCTGGCCGGTGCCGGCATTGTTGCGGCCGACCACCACGAACACCACATCCAGGTTCTGCTTTTCGTGCTCCATGAAGTAGCGGCTGATCTGCTCGCCCAATGCTTCGGTACGCGCCATCGGCGTGCCTTCCGGCGTGGAGAACTGGAAGGTTACCTGGCCCTGGTCTTCCACCGGCAGGAAGCCGGTGGGCATGCGCGCGTACAGCGCGACCATGGCGACCACCAGCAGCAGGTAGAACGCCATCCAGCGCCGCGGCCGGGAGACGACGCCGCCGAGTCTGCCCTGGTAGGCCAACTGGCTGCGCTCGACGCCCCGGTTGAACGCCCGGAAGAAACGACCCTGTGGCTTCTGCGCCGAAGACGGCTTGAGCAGGGTCGCGCACAGCGCCGGGGTCAGCGTCAGCGCCACCAGCGCCGACAATGCCATGGCGGATGCAATCGTGATCGAGAACTGCCGGTAGATGATGCCGGTGGAACCACCGAACAGCGCCATCGGCAGGAACACCGCGCCCAGCACCACGGTGATGCCGATCAACGCGCCGGTGATCTCGCCCATCGATTTTTCGGTCGCTTCGCGCGGCGGCAGATGCTCGTCGTGGATGATGCGCTCCACGTTCTCCACCACCACGATCGCATCGTCGACCAGCAGGCCGATCGCCAGCACCATCGCGAACAGGGTCAGTGTGTTGATGGTGAATCCGGCAACGGCCAGCACGCCGAAGGTGCCCAGCAGCACCACAGGCACCGTGATCGCCGGAATCAGCGTGGCGCGCAGGTTCTGCAGGAACAGGAACATCACCACCACGACCAGCACGATGGCTTCGATGAGGGTATGGATGACCCCCTCGATCGAGACCCGCACGAACGGTGTGCTGTCACGCGGGTAGGCCACCTGCAGGCCGGGCGGGAAAGTCGGCCGCAGCCGTTCGATCTCCGCGCGCACCGCATCGGCCGTGGCCAACGCATTGGCACCGGAGGCCAGGGTGACCGAGAAGCCAGCCGCCGGATAGCCATTGAGATAGCTGCTGGTCTGGTAGTTCTCCGCGCCAATCTCGACCCGTGCGACGTCGCCCAGCAACACCGCCGCGCCATTGGGCAGCGTGCGCAGGATGATCGCGCGGAACTGTTCGGGCGTCTGCAGGCGCGACTGCGCGGTGACCGTGGCGTTGAGGCTCTGCGTCGGGCTGGACGGCATCGCGCCCAGCTCACCCGCCGTCACCTGGGTGTTCTGCGCCTGGATCGCAGCGCGAACGTCCGAGGGCATCAGGTCATAGGCGCGCAGCTTGTGCGGGTCCAGCCACACGCGCATTGCGTAAGCCGAGCCGAACACGTTGATCTCGCCGACACCGGGAATGCGGCTGATCGGATCCTGCACATTGCTGACAAGGAAATCGGAGACGTCCACGCGCTCCATGCGCCGGCTGGTGTCGTACAGCGAGACCACCATCAGCGAATCGCCCTGCGACTTGGCGACCGTCACGCCCTGCTGCTGCACTTCCTGCGGCAGCCGGTTGATGGCCTGGTTGACGCTGTTCTGCACCTGCACCTGGGCGATATCCGGGTTGGCGCTCTGGTCGAAGGTGACCGTGATGCGCGCCTGCCCCGATGACGAACTGGTGGAGGAGAAATACAACAGGTGATCGATGCCTTTGATCTGCTGCTCGATCACCTGGGTGACGCTGTCTTCCACCGTCTGCGCCGAGGCACCGGTGTAGTTGGCGGTGATGTTGACCTGCGGCGGCGCGATGTCCGGGTACTGCTCCACCGGCAGCTGGGTCACCGCGATGGTGCCGAAGGCCATGATGCAGATCGCCAGGACCCAGGCGAATACCGGGCGATGGATGAAGAAGCGCGGCAGCATCTGCTCAGTCCTTCCCGGCCGGTGCCGGTGCCGGTGCCGGCTTCACCCGTACCGTCATGCCATCGGCCAGGCCCTGCGCGCCGGCTACCACCACCTGCTCACCGGCGGCCAGGCCATCGAGCACCAGCCACTGATCGCCCACCGCACGCGCGGTGCGGAACAGGCGCAGCCGCGCCTTGCCGTCCTTGTCCACCAGCCACGCCTGTGCCTCGCCCTTGGGGCTGCGGTCGACCGCAGCCTGTGGCACCAGCAGCGCCTGCTGGCGGGTTCCCTGCCCCACCAGCGCGCGCACGTACATGCCTGGCAGCAGCTGCCCATCCGGGTTGGGGAAACGCGCCCGCAGGGTGATGCTGCCGGTCTCCTGCTGCACGTCCACGTCGGCGAATTCCAGCGTGCCGGGCAGCGGGTAGTCGGTGCCATCGGACAAGCGCAGCCGCACCGGTGCTGTGTCGGCCTGCACGCCACCGTCGGCGATGGCGCGGCGCAGTGCCAGGTACTCATTGCTGGACTGGGTGATGTCCACGTTCATCGGGTCCATCTGCTGCACCCGTGCCAGTGGATCGGCCTGGCCCGAGGTGACCAGCGCCCCCGGCGTGAACAGCGCGCGGCCGATGCGCCCGGCAATCGGCGAGGTCACCGTGGCGAACCCCAGCCGTGTGCTGGCCGTGTCACGCGCGGCCTGTGCGGCCTGCGCCGCGGCGGCAGCCTGCTGGTCGCTGGCGATCGCATCGTCCACGTCCTGGCGCGCGGCCAGCTGGTCCTTGCCCAACGCCTGCATGCGCTGCGCCCGCAGGCGCGCGGTCACCGCAGCGGCCTCGGCGGTCTTCAGGTTGGCCTGCGCCTCGTTCAGCGCAGCCTGGTACAGCGCGGGCTCGATCTGGAACAGTGGCTGCCCGGCCTTCACCCACTGGCCCTGCTCGAACAACCGCTTCACCAGCACGCCATCCACCTGCGGACGCACGTCCGATTCCTGCGAGGCAACGCTGCGCCCAGGCAGTTCCTGCTGCAGTGCCAGCGGCTGGCTGCGCAGGGTCAGCACCGTCACCTCAGGCGTCGTCGCGCCGGGCTTGGGCGCGTCCTTGCCGCAGGCGCTGAGCAGGCCGGCCAGGGCGAGCGCCAGCAGCGGCAGGCCCGCGGTTCGCGGCAGCCGCCAAGCACGGTACGGACGGGAGGGGTTCGGAAGGATCATCGGCTGCAGGTTCCACGCGTGGGGGAGCGTTCGGCGCCGAATATAGAAGACGTGGCGGCACGATCCTGCTAAATGGCGCATGAAACATTTTTCATTTGCAGTCGCTGCCCACGATTGCGAGGATGCCCCTGTCCCACTCTGCACACTGGCCCATGCCGCGCGTACTCACCATCGAGGACGATCTTGTCACCGCCGAGGAGATCGCCACCGAACTGCGCAGCCACGGCTTCGACGTGGACCTGGCCAGCGACGGCAGCAACGGCCTGGCGCTGGCACGTGCAGGCGACTACGCGGTGATCACCCTGGACCGCATGCTGCCCGGCATCGACGGGCTGGCCCTGGTCACCGCCTTGCGCCGTGAAGGCATCACCACGCCGGTGCTGATGATCAGCGCACTGTCGGACGTGGATGAACGCGTGCGTGGCCTGCGCGCCGGTGGCGACGACTACCTGACCAAGCCCTTCGCCTCCGATGAGATGGCCGCACGCGTGGAAGTGCTGATCCGGCGCCAGGGCCAGGCCGCTGCCATCGACAACGTGCTGCGCGCCGGTGACCTGGAACTGGACCTGATGACCCGTTCGGCGCGACGCGGCGGGCATGAAATCGCGCTACTGCCGACCGAGTTCAAGCTGCTCGAATTCCTGGTCCGCAACGCCGGCCAGGTGGTCACCCGCAGCATGCTGTTCCAGGAAGTCTGGGGCTACCACTTCGATCCGGGCACCAACCTGATCGACGTGCATATCGGCCGCGTGCGCAAACGCATCGAACAACCCGGCCGACCGCAGCCGATCATGACCGTACGTGGAACCGGCTATGTCTTCGACGCGCAATCCTGACCACTGGCGCTCTTCCAGCAGCAGACTGCTGGGCCTGTACTGCATCCTGTTCGTGGCGTGGTCGAGCCTGCTGCTGGGCGTGATGTACTGGCGCATCTCGGATTACCTGAGTGACCTGACCGAATCAGGCCTGCAGCAGCGCGCCCACCTGTTCATGAGCTTCGACGGGCCGGCACTGGATGAAGCATTGCGCGACAGCCAGCGCTTCGATCTGCACCAGGTCTATACCTATGGGTTGTTCGACAAGGGCGGCATGCCGATGGCGGGCCCGCTGACAGCGATCCCCGAGGGGCTGCCGCTGGATGGCAACTCGCATGCGGTGGACGGTTGGACGCTGGCCGATGGCCGCCACGACAACGGCGGCAGTGCGCTCGGCGTGGTAACCCGCGATGGCCGCACGCTGGTATTCGTGCGCCAGAACGGCAAGCTCATGGCGGTCAACAGCATCATCCTTGATGCACTGCTGTGGGGCGTGTCGCTGACCGTCATTCCCGGCCTGGTGGGCTGGCATCTGCTGCGCCGGCGCCCGTTGAAACGGATCCAGCAGATCGAAGCGGCCACCAACCGCATCGTTGCCGGCGACCTCGGCCAGCGCCTGCCGGTGTCCAGCCGTCGCGACGAGATCGATCGGCTGTCGAGCATCGTCAACGCCATGCTGGAACGCATCGAACAGCTGATGACCGAGGTCAAAGGCGTGTGCGACAGCATCGCCCACGATCTGCGCACGCCGCTGACCCGCCTGCGCGCGCATCTTTACCGCATGCGCGTGGGCCTGGACGAACGGGACCCGCATGCCGATCCACTGGACAAGGCGCTGGCCGAGACTGACATGCTGATGGCGCGCTTCGCCGCGCTGCTGCGGGTGTCGGAACTGGAGAGCCACCAGCGACGTTCAGCCTTCGACGCGGTCGACGTCACCGAGCTGCTGCAGGAACTGCACCAGTTCTACCTGCCGCTGGCCGAAGAGAAGCAGCAGTTGCTGGAGCTGCAGGTGGACCCGAAGGTGGGCCCGCTGCGTGGCGACCGCGAGCTGCTGTTCGAAGCGCTGGCCAACCTGCTGTCCAATGCCCTGCAGTTCACCCCTGCACACGGCCGCATCCTGCTGCGTGCGGTCGATGATCACGGCGCCCCGAGGATCGATGTGATCGACAACGGGCCGGGCATTCCGCCACAGGACCGCACGCTGATCTACCAGCGCTTCTTCCGTGGCAGCAGCAGCGCCGGCCAGGGGCCTGGATTCGGCCTGGGCCTGTCGATCGTGGCCGCCATTGCCGGCCTGCACGGCTTCCGTGTCCGCGCCGGCAGCGCCCCCGGTGGCGGCGCCTGGATGAGCATCCGCGGCGCGACGGACGGCCTGCCCTGACGCCGGGCCAGGGCGCCCCAATCGCACTTGGGAATCATTTGTATTTGAGGGCGGGCATCCGGATAATCCGCCGTCACCGCCCTTCCCGGATCACTCCCGATGACCGCTCTGCCGTCGCGTCCGCTGCTGTACACGCTCGCCCTGCCCACCCTGCTGGCCTCGGCCATCGCCCAGGCCCAGGACAACCCGGCGGCGCGCACCCTGGACAAGGTAACGGTGGTGGCCGAGCGGGCCAGCACCGCGACCAAGACCGACACCGCCCTGACCGAGACGCCGCAGGCGATCAGCGTGGTCACCCAGCAGCTGTTCACCGATCGCGGCGCGCACAACCTGCAGGAAGTGCTGCGCTACAGCGCCGGCGTCACCGCCGATGCCTGGGGCCTGGATACCCGCAACGATGCCACCTCGGTGCGCGGGCTGGACCCAGTGCAGTACCAGGATGGCCTGCGCCGCAGCTACGGTTTCAGCCCCCTCGCCCGCCCGGAAATCTATGGCCTGGAGCGGGTGGAAGTGCTGCGCGGCCCGTCCTCGGTGCTGTATGGTGCCGGCGCCACCGGCGGCATCATCAATGCAATGAGCAAGCGCCCGACCTTCGGCGCCCTCAACGGCGAGGTCGGCGTGCAGCTCGGCAGTTTCGACCGCAGGCAGCTGCAGGGTGACATCGGCGGCGCATTGAACGATGCCGGTACGCTTGCCGGCCGCTTCGTCGGGCTGGTGCGCGAATCGAACATGCAGACCGATGTATTGAAGGATGACCGCGTCTATCTGGCACCGTCGATCAGCTGGCGCGGTGAACGCAGCACCTTGACCCTGCTGGCCAGCTATCAGCATGACAAGACAGGCTCCAGCCAGCAGTTCCTGCCGCTGGCCGCGACCCTGCTTGCCCCGCCCGGACGCCGCCTCGCCCCGTCCACCTTCATCGGCGATCCCGGTTTCGACCGCATCGACTCGCGCGTCTACAGCCTGACCGCGCTGTTCGACCACAGCTTCAACGACACGCTCAGCCTGCGCTCGGCAGTGCGTTACATCGATGGCAGGACCACTCTGCAGCAGATGTACGTGGACAGCTACAGCAATCCGGAAAATCCCTTCATTGACGCCGAGCGCCGCGTGGTCAACCGCACGGCCTATGGCACCCGCCCCGACGTGCAGATCTTCAGCGCCGACAATGCGCTGCAGTTCGACTTCGCCACCGGTGCCTTCCAGCATCTGCTGCTGGCCGGCGTGGACTACAGCCAATACAAGGAGCAGCTGCAGCGGCTGGACGCCACCGGCACGCCGATCGACATCTACACCCCGGTATCGGTCGCACCGATCGTGCGTGGCTGGGATCGTCAGCCGGACCAGACCTCCACCCAGCTCGGTGTCTATGTGCAGGACCAGATCCGCTGGGCCGACCGCATCTCGCTGGTGCTGGGCGCGCGCCGCGACCATGCACGCTCGAAGACCGAAGGCCAGCCCAGCCAGACCGACAATGCCACCACCTACCGCGCCGGGCTGATCGGCGAACTGGGTGCGGGCGTTTCGCCCTACCTGAGCTACAGCGAATCGTTCCTGCCGGTGTCCGGCCAGGATCTGTTCGGCAGCGCCTTCAAGCCGATGCGCGGCCGCCAATCCGAGGCCGGCATCAAGTGGCAACCGGCGCGCAACCTGCTGCTGACGCTGGCGGCGTACCGCATCACCGAAACCAACCGGCAGACCAACGACCCGGACAACGTATTGAACGTGGTGCAGACCGGCCAGATCCGCTCCAAGGGCGTGGAGCTGGAAGGGCAGTTCCAGTTCGCCAACGACCTGACGGTCACCGCTGCCGTTGCGCGCAACGAGGCCGAGGTCAGCCGCAGCAACTTCGCACTCGAAGTGGGCCAGCGCCTGAACGACACCCCGCAGGACCTGGCCTCGGCCTGGGTGTCGAAGGGCTTCCAGCTGGATGATGCCGCACGCCTGCGCCTGGGCCTGGGCGTGCGCCATGTCGGCAATACGGTGTCGCTGGGCAATGGCGGGCGCATCATCACGCCCAGCTACACGCTGGCCGATGCATTGCTGGAAGTGCAGGTGACCGACTGGACGATGGCGTTGAACATCACCAACCTCACCGGCAAGCGCTACTACGCGCCGTGCCGCACCTTTGGCGACTGCTTCGCCGGGTACCCGCGCGTGGTGACCGGCACCATCAGCTATCGGTTCTGATCACGGCCAACGCTGGCCGCCGCAGCAGCAGGTGCAACAGCACAGCGCATGCGGCAGTCAGCAGCGCCAGGACACGCAGCAGTATCGCCAGCGCCTCGGCACTGGCCTGCTGCAGCTGTGCGCCGCTCATCGCCGGAAGCAGTGCCTGCGCCTGTGCATGCGCACCCGTTGCCAGATAGGCACCGGCGCGCGCCAGGGATGCGGGCGATGCTCCCTGCAGCTGGTGGCCGATCAGCAGCGCAAGCAAGGCCGTGACTGCGGCCAATGCGATGCCTTCACCGGCCACCCGCACGGTTCCGAAGATGCCGGCGGCCATGCCCGCACGCTGCACCGGCACCACACTGACCGACAGCCCATCCATCAAGCCCCACGGCAAGGCCGTTCCAGCGCCGATCAGCATCAGCAACGGCACCCACTGCGACGGCGACGGATGCGATGCATGGCGCGACAACAGGTACAACCCAGAGGCACAGACCAGCAGGCCCAGCGTACACAGCCGCGTACTTCCAACGCGTTCCGCCCAGCGCGCGGCCAGCATCGGCAGCACCAGCATCGGCGCAGACAAGGCCAGCATCTGCAGCCCGACCAATGTCGCGCTCTGTGCATGCACGCCCAACAGCTGCAGAGGCAACACCACCAGCAGCACCACGTAGCCGAAGCAGGTTGCGACCGGCAGCAGCTGGACACCGAGGAACGCCGGTTGCGAGAACAGCGAGAGGTCCAGCAACGGTGAGCGGTGCAGTCGTTCGATGCAGACGAATACCCCGCCCAGTACCAGCGTCGCCAACAGCGCCAGCTGCACGCGCATTGCATGCAAGCCGAATTCACCCAGCCACAGCAGGGCCAGGGTCAACGCCGCCAGCATCAGGCTGAAGCCCAGCATGCCGCCGACATCCAGCCGCCCGCGTTCACCATGGCTTTCGGGCAACACGCGCGCGCCCACGGCGAAGGCCGCCAGCGTCAGTACACCGCCCGCGGCGAACACACTGCGCCATCCCAATGCCTGCAACAGCAGACCCGCGAGCAGCGGCCCCAGCGCCAGCCCCGCACCGAATGTGGTGCCCAGCAGCGCGAACACACGGGCACGCACCGGCCCCTGCCAGGCATGCGCCAGCGCAGCGGTGCCGGACGCCAGCGCCGCTGCAGCGGCAACGCCCTGCAGCCCGCGCGCCAGATCCAGCCACAGCAGCGTAGGGGCCAGGCAAACGACGGCCGTGGCGATGCTGAAGCCCGCCGTACCCAGCAGGAACAACCGCCGCCGACCATAACGATCGGCCAGGCCACCGGCAGCGAGCAACAGGCTTCCGAAGGTGAGCATGAAGGCGTTGGTCACCCAGGCCAGCGCAGTCGGCGACGACGCCGCGGAACGGGCCAGCGCCGGCACCGCGACGGCACCGGCCGAGAAGGACAACGGCAGCGCCAGTGCAGCCAGGCAGACGGCAAGCAGGGCCCAGCGCTGATGCGTGTGGGAAGGTACGGGAAGCATCGAAACCGGGGCCATGCGGGCCTCCATCCATCAGGGGCATTGATGATGGACAGGCCGCTATTCCAGAAAAACAGGCTCGATGGACGTTGATTGCGGCCCGATGTTCCGTAATCATGCCCCGCATGGATTCCATTTCTGCCCTGCTGGCCTTCGTCCGTACCGCCGAAGCAGGCAGCATCGTCGGCGCCGCTCGCGTCCTCGGCCTGTCCGCGTCGGCCGTGGGCAAGCGCATCGCCCGCCTTGAACAGGAACTCGGCACCCGCCTGTTCCAGCGCACCACCCGCCGCGTGCACCTCACCGACGAAGGCGAACTGCTGCTGCAGCGCTGCCGGCGGGCACTGGATGAACTTTCCGAAGCGCAGGCGGATCTGGCGCAGCGACAGCACGCCCCGAGTGGACTGCTGCGCATCGGCCTGCCCACCATCGGCTACCGCTTCCTGTTGCCGGTACTGCCGGGGTTCCAGCAGCGCTACCCGCAGGTGCAGCTGGAGCTGGACTTCAACGATCGCATCGTCGACGTGGTCAGCGAAGGCCTCGACGCGGTGATACGCAGCGGTGAACTGGCCGATTCCAGCCTGACCGCACGGCGGCTGGGCGGCTTCCGTTTCATCCTCTGTGCGGCGCCGGGCTATCTGCAGGCCCATGGCACGCCCGGTAATGTGAGCGAGCTGCGCCTGCATACCGCGCTGCGCTTCCGTTACCCCACCACCGGAAAGCTGCACCCGTGGCAGCTGCCGGGCATCGAAGGCGATGCTGGAGCGCGCCTTCCCACGGCGATGACCTGCAACAACATGGAGGCCGTGCTGGCCGCTGCGATCGGTTGCATGGGCCTGGCCTGGATGCCTGACTTCCTCGCAGCCGACGCGCTGGCCGATGGCCGCCTGCAGCGGGTACTGCCAGCACTGCCCACGCACCAGGGGCAGTTCTCGTTGCTATGGCACGGTGGGCGCCATCCCAGTGCACGCCTGCGGGTGTTCATCGACTATGCCGTTGCGCATCTGTTCCGCGGCCACCCGGAAAAGGGGACGGAGGGGATTAAGTCGTTTCAGGCACAGTAGGGCCGATTACGACTTAATCCCCTCCGTCCCCTTTTTCGCTCAGCGGCTGAAGCGGCGCGCGCCGGCGACGCAGATCACCGCGACCACGGTCACCAGCACCATGCTGAGGCTGACCGATTCGTGCAGCAGCAGCGCGGCCAGGGCCAGGCCAAAGAACGGTTGCAGCAGCTGCAGTTGGCCGACGGCCGCAATGCCGCCCTGCGCCAGCCCGCGGTACCAGAACAGGAAGCCGATCAGCATGCTGAACACCGCC
The DNA here is from genome assembly GCF_056481585.1 of Stenotrophomonas sp. 86428_Sma. NCBI lineage: Bacteria > Pseudomonadati > Pseudomonadota > Gammaproteobacteria > Lysobacterales > Lysobacteraceae > Stenotrophomonas > Stenotrophomonas sp. 86428_Sma. The sequence goes on along the minus strand of NZ_CM151156.1, from coordinate 1,036,554 downwards.
ACGTAGCCCAGCGCCCACCACGCCGACGCACCGACCGCGGTGAACGAGGCCGGGCGCATCAGCACTGTCAGCGGCAGCATCACCGGCAACGCCAGCAGCAGCGCCCAGCTGATCACCTGCCAACCGCCAAGGTGGCGGGCAAGTCGACCACCTTCGGCATAGCCGAGCCCACACACCACGATCGCCGCCAGCATCAGCAGGTCAGCCTGCAGCGAGGCCTCGATGCCGTTGCGCACCGCATAGCCGACCACGCAGGCACTGCCCAGCAGCGAGAACAACCAGAACGCCGGGCGCGGTCGATCGCCGCCGCGCAGCACGCCGAACACCGCAGTGCTCAGTGGCAGCAGGCCGAGGAACACGATGGTGTGTGCCGATGACGCATGCCGCAGCGCGAGCGCGGTCAACAGCGGAAAGCCGACCACCACCCCCAGACTGACCACCGCCAGGCCTGGCAGGTCATTGCGCCGCGGCCACGGCTGGCGCAGCAGAAGGAGCAGGCCAAGGCCGAGCACAGCGGCAATGGTCGCGCGTGCAGCAGTGACGAATCCGGCGTCAAGCTGCAGCACCGCCAAGCGGGTGGCCGGCAGGGAGCCCGCGAAGATCACTACACCGATGAAGCCATTGATCCAACCACTCGCCGACCGTTCCACGCCTGTACTCCTGAAGATGCCGGACGATGCCCGGCTGGACCTGTATGGAAGCATCCAGCGCGGAACGACCCCAGCTACAATCCAGTACAGTCACAAGTAACTGTACTGCCCACACTTCCACTACGGTTCCGCCATGCCACGTTCGCTCACCCGCATTGAATCGGTCATCCAGACCGTCCGCGCCCGCATCGGTGCGCGGGTGGATGGCCCCGGCTCGCGCCTGCCTTCGGTACGTGCGCAGGCGGCGGCGATGGGGGTGTCGGTCTCGACCGTGGTCGAGGCCTACGAGCGCCTGGCCGCCGAAGGCCTGATCAGTGCGCGCGCAGGATCCGGCTTCTACGTCAGTGGGCCGACCGCACCGCTGGCGCTGGCTGAAATGGAACCCCGGCTGGATCGCGCCGTGGACCCGCTGTGGGTGTCGCGGCAATCGCTGGAAACGCCCGCGGGCCACCTCAAGCCGGGTTGTGGCTGGATGCCCAGCGATTGGCTGTACCACGATGGCGTGCGCCGCGGCCTGCGTCGGCTGGCGCGTGCCGATGCCCTACAGCTGGTCGACTACGCCGGCCCGCTCGGGCTGCCCGCACTGCGCCAGCTGCTGCAACGACGCAGCGCCGCGCTGGGCATTGATGCACCGATGGAGCAGATCCTGCTGACCGAATCCGGTACGCACGCGGTCGATCTGCTCTGCCGTTTCCTGCTCAAACCCGGCGACTGCGTGCTGGTGGATGACCCGAGCTACTTCAACTACCACGCGTTGCTGAAGGCGCACCAGGTGCAGGCCATCGGCGTGCCGTACACGCACAGCGGCCCGGACCTGGAGGCGTTCGCGCAGGCAGTTCAGGCGCATACGCCGCGGCTGTACATCACCAACTCGGGCCTGCACAACCCGACCGGCGCGGTGCTTTCCGCCAGCACCGCGCACCGCCTGCTGGGCCTGGCCGAACGCAATGAACTGATCATCGTCGAGGACGACATCTTCGCCGACTTCGAACTGCAGCCTGCGCCGCGGCTGGCCGCGCTCGATGGACTGTCGCGGGTGATCCACGTCGGCAGCTTCTCCAAGACGCTGTCGGCGGCTTCGCGCTGTGGCTACATCGCTGCGCGCCACGACTGGATCGAAGCGTTGACCGACCTGAAGCTGGCCACCAGCTTCGGCGGCGGCCATCTGGCGATGCAGTTGATGCACATCGCGCTGACCGACAGCGGCTACCGCCGCCACATGCAGTCGGTACGTTCGCGCCTGGCCGATGCGCGCCGGCACACGCTGCGGAAGCTGCAGGCGCTGGGCATCACGCCGTGGCTGCAGCCGGAAGCCGGGCTGTTCCTGTGGTGCCAGCTGCCCGATGGCCGCGATGCCGCCGCACTGGCCCGGCAATGCCTGCGCGAGGGCATCGTGCTGGCACCGGGCAACGCGTTCAGCCAATCGCAGCGCGCGACTGACTATGTACGTTTCAACGTTTCGCAGTGCCAGGACCCGAGGATCTGGCAGGTACTGGCGCGGGAACTGCGTTGAGCTGGTAATGCGCGACCAGCGCATCCACCACCACGCGCACGCCCGGCAACTGGCCGCGACGATGCGGCAGCAGCACGCTGGTGGTCACTTCGCCGGCATGCCACGCCGGCAGCACCTGCTGCAGGCGGCCAGCGGCAAGGGCCTCGGTACACAGGCTGTGTGGCAACACGGTAATACCAAGACCCGCTTCGGCCGCCGCGATCAGCAGCTGCGATTCATTGCCGACCAGCGCCACCTGCGGCTCCACCTGCACGGTGCGGGCGTCGGGGCCGTGCAGCGTCCAGCGCGTTGCATGACGCGCGGTCAGCAGGCCGGCATGCGCACGCAGCTGCTCGGGCGTATCCACTGCCGGCGCGGCTGCCAGATAGCCAGGGGACGCCACCAGCACGATGCGCTCGCTACCCAGCGAGCGCTGCACCAACCCGGAATCCGGCAGCGGACCGAAGTGACTGCGCAGAGCGATGTCGATGCCCTCCTGAGCCAGATCGACGAAACGATCACTCACTTCAACTTCGATGCGCAACCGTGGATAGCGGCGGGCCAGTGCAGGCAGGCACGCGGCGAGCTCGCCCTGCACCACCGGAATCGAAGCGCTGATGCGTACGGTGCCGCTGGGTTCGGCCTGGCGGTCGCGGACGATGGCCTCGGCGGCCTCGACCTCGGACAACGCTGCGCGTGCGCGCTCGAAGAACTCCTGACCGACCTCGGTCAATGCGAAGCGGCGCGAACTGCGTTGCAGCAGCCGCACCTGGAGCTGTTCTTCCAGCAGCGCCACGCGCTTGCTCAGGGTCGAGCGCGGCAGGCCCAGATGGCGCCCGCCTGCGGCGAAACCGCCCTGCTCCACCGCAGTGACGAACAGGGCCAGATCGTTGAGGTTGAGCATGCGTAACGTCCACATATGTAGACTTCAGGATGCCATTCGGACGGCTTCCGGAGCAATGTCCACGCGGGCACGCTTTCCTCACCCGCCGCATCGCGGCTCGAACCGGAAACCTGCCATGACCCCGATCCTCTTCTACGGCGTGCCCTCGGGCTGCTCGTTCGGCTCCATCATCGCGCTGGAGTGGCTGCGCCAGCCGTATCACCTGTGCCGCATCGAGATGCCCGGCCAGGTGCAGGGCGAAGACTACCGCCGCCTCAATCCACTGGGCGAAACCCCGACCCTGCGAACCACACAGGGCGAGCTGCTCAGCGAGAGCCTGGCCATCCTCAACCACCTGGCCGCGAAGGGCATCGCACAGGGCCTGGGCTTCGCACAGGGCACCTCCGGCTTCGATCGCCTCAACCATCGGCTGGCCTATCTCAACACCAGTTTCTTCGGTGCCTACGCGCCGCTCTGGCACGCACTGGAGCATGCGGAAGGCGATGAAGGCGAGGCGCTGCGCGCCTATGGCACGACCAAGGTACGCCACGCCCACCAGGCGCTGGAGCAGATGATCGGCACGGGCCCGTGGCTGCTGGGCGAACAGCGCAGCTTTGCCGACGCCTACTTCGCAGGCATCGCGCGCTGGAACGACTATCACCAGGTGGTCGATCGACGCGAGTTCCCAAGGGTGCAGCAGCTGTTCGAGCGCCTGCAGGACGACGCCGGCGTGCAGTTCGCCCACGCCATCGAAGCGCAGCAGCCGGCAACCAGCGGCGGTGGATTCCTCGGCGAGGTGCGGCTGGAAGACGTGCTTGAGGCCGCAACGGCCTGAGCCCTGTCCTGCCCGTGCGGCAGCGGCGCGCAATGCCTCTTGCGCGCCGCGCTACAGTGGTATGTCCCCCGCTGCAGGAATCCGCGCATGTCCACGTTCTCCGATCCGCAGGCGGTGGCCCGCTATGCCGAAGCGCCGCTGCGCCAGGTGCCCGGCTTCCTCGCCCTGCAGCAGATGAGCCGGCTGCTGCTGGCCGAACGCGTCCCTGCGCACGGCCGCGTGCTGGTGCTGGGTGCCGGTGGCGGGTTGGAACTGAAGGCCTTTGCCGAGGCTCAGCCGGGCTGGCAGTTGCTGGGCGTGGACCCGGCTGCGCCGATGCTGGCCCTGGCCGAGCAGACACTGGGTCCGCTGATGTCGCACGTGCAGCTGCTGGAAGGCTATATCGACGATGCACCGGATGCGCGCTTCGACGGCGCCAGCTGCCTGCTGACCCTGCACTTCCTCGATGCCGGGCAGCGCCTGCACACGCTGCGCGAACTGCACCGGCGCCTGCAACCCGGTGCGCCGCTGGTGGTGGCGCACCACAGCGTGCCGCAGGACCCGGCCGGCAAGCTGCGCTGGTTGCAGCGCTACGCGGCGTTCGCCGAAGCCTCGGGGGTTGCCCACGCCGATGCGCAGCGCGCGATCGACGCCATTGCCGAACGGTTGCCGCTGCTGGCACCCGAGCAGGAGGTTGCGCTACTGCAGGAGGCCGGCTTCGACGGTGTGGAGCTGTTCTATGCCGGCTTCAGCTTCAAGGGCTGGGTGGCGTACGCCGGATGATGCCTACGGCACCACCGTGATGCCGATACGCTGCATCAACAGCGCCACCTGCTGCACATCCAGCGTGGCGCCACGCAGGTTGGTGCTGCGCAGGTCCAACTCGCCCAGCTCCGAGTTGGTCAGGTTGCAGTCTGTGAAGTTGGCACTGTTCCAGTCGATCCCCTCGAACTGGCCACCGGACAGATCCGAACCGGCGAAACTGGCACCGCTCACGTTCGCGCCATCCCAGCGGTTTTCCCACAGTTCGCACTTCTCCAATGTCACCCGCGAGAAATTGGCATAGCGCAGGTTCGATTTCTTGATGAAGGCACTGCAGAACCAGCTGCGCGTGGTGATCTGGTTCATGAAGCTGGCGTTGCTGAAATCCGCGCCCTGCGCACGGCACTCGCTGATCTCCAGGCCCAGCGCCTTGATGAAACTGAAGTGGCACATGCTGATGTCGCAACTACGGAAGCTGGCTTCCTTCAATGTGGCGCCGTTGAAGCGGCAACCGGCGCGGTATTCAGCGTCGTAGAAGCTGCAGTTGATGAACTCGGTGGCGGTCAGGTCCGCGCCGGAGAAATCGCATTCGTGGAACTGCTGGTCGACCACTTTCTGGCCGGTGTACTGGTCCGCGCCGATGCGCAGCTTGCGGTGAACGGTGGGGGACATCGTGGATTCCATGCCAGGTGCCCCGCCATGATGCCGGGCCGCGAGGGCGATCCATAGACGTGGACGCGGGCGAATTCACCAGCAGTCCAGCCGCCCTGTGTCCCCCCAATGCCGGATGCACGTTGTTGCACATTAATGCACGAACGTGCAGACTTGCGGCATGAGCTCCGATCCCAGCCCCCTCCCCGCCCAGCGCACCCTGCAGATCCTCGAGGAACTGCGCCAGCAGGGCCGCGTGGTCGCCGCCGAACTGGCGCGCCGCTATGCCGTCTCCGAAGATTCGATCCGCCGCGATCTGCGCGAGCTGGCCGCCCAAGGCCTGTGCCAGCGTGTCTACGGCGGCGCCGTGCTGCCGCCCCCCAAGGAACGCCCGCTGCGCGAGCGCCTGACCCGCGACCGCGGCGACAAGGCCGAGCTGGCCGCCCGCGTCTGCGCGCTGCTGCAGCCCGGCCAGGTCGTACTGCTCGACGCCGGTTCAACCAACCTGGCGATCGCCCAGCAGCTGCCGACCGCTCTCGGCCTGACGGTGATCACCAATGCTCCGCAGATCGCCACCGCCGCCAGCATGCTCGAAGGCACTTCGGTGCAGCTGATCGGCGGCCGCCTGGCCAGTGGCGGCGGCGCGGTCGGCGCTGAAGCGTTGGCGCAGGTGCAGCGCCTGCGCGCCGACGTATACCTGCCCGGCCCCTGCGCGGTGGACGGCGACACCGGCGTCTGGGCAATGGATTCGGAAGAAGCCACGCTGAAACGCGCGATGGTGGCCTGCAGCAGCCGCGTCATCGTCGCCGCCACCACTGAAAAGCTCGGTGCCCGCGGCAACTGGCAGATCGCCAGCCTCGATGAAATCGACGATCTGGTGCTGACCACCTCGGCTCCGCCGGCGCTGGCCGCGCGCTTCCGCGCAGCCGGCATCGCGGTACACCCCACTCCGCCCTGACCGTACCGCTCATGTTCCTTGCCAACCGCGCGCGTGCCGAACAGCACGCGACCCGCGCTGCGTTCTTCATTCCCGGCTTCGCCACTGCGCTGTGGGCCACCCTGGTGCCATTCGCCAAAGCGCGCACCGACATCAACGACGCTACGCTGGGCCTGGTGCTGCTCTGCCTCGGTGCCGGTTCGCTGCTGGCCATGCCGCTGTCCGGTGTACTGGCCGCACGCCTGGGCTGCCGGCGGGTGATGGTGGCCAGCAGCCTGCTGATCTGCCTGACCGTGCCCGGCCTGGCGCTGGCCGATTCGGCCTGGTCACTGGGGCTGGTGCTGTTCGTGTTCGGCGCCGCCGTGGGCGCGATGGACTGCACGATGAACGTGCAGGCCGTCATCGTCGAGCGCGAAGCGCGGCGGGTGATGATGTCCGGCTTCCATGCCTTCTTCAGCATCGGCGGCTTCCTCGGCGCGGCCACCATGACCGTGCTGTTGTCCGCACAGCTGCCGCCACTGGCATCGGTGCTGATCGGCGTTGGCGCCATGCTGCTGGTGATGCTGCTGTCGGCGGCGTACTGGCACAGCGAACGCATGCCGCACGACACACCGATGTTGGCCCTGCCGCACGGCATCGTGCTGTTCATCGGCGTGCTGGCGTTCGTCGCCTTCCTCGGTGAAGGCGCGATGCTGGATTGGAGCGCGGTCTTCCTCAGCGATGTGCGTCGCGTCGATGCCAGCCTCGCCGGTATCGGCTATGTAACCTTCACCCTGACCATGACCGGGGCGCGCTTGTTCGGCGACGCACTGGTGGAGCGCGTAGGCCGTGAGCGCGCGATCGTGTTCGGCGCGCTGCTCGCCGCCGCGGGAGTGCTGGTACTGACCCTGGTCACGCCGTGGCAGGCGTCACTGTTCGGCTATGTGCTGGTCGGCCTCGGCTGCGCCAACATCGCACCGGCACTGTTCTCGCTGGCCGGCCACCAGACGCGCATGCCGGGTGCGCTGGCAATCACCGCAGTATCCACGCTGGGCTTTGCGGGCATCCTTGCCGGACCGGCGCTGATCGGTTTTGCTGCCAACCACTTCGGCCTGATCGCTGCGTTCATCGGCGTGGCCACGGCCTTGTTGCTGGTGGCCGTGTCCACACGTTGGCTGCGGATGTAGCCCAGGTCCTCAGCGCCGCCTGTGCCGCAGCTTCATCCGCAATCGCCGATAGCCGATCACCGTCGCCGTGGCACACAGCGCGGTGCCAGCAGCGCTCAGCAGCAGCAACACCGCCAGCCGGGCACCTTCCTGGCGCAGCATCGCCGGTAGGTCCCAGCTGTGCAGGAAGTAGAACAGCCAGCGCCCCAGGCGCTCACGGTGCCCCATTGTCAGCAACGGATCGCCGGTGGCCAGGTCGAGGTAGACGCGCGTGGCCTCGGCATCGCCGAAATCCGCCACCGCCACTGGGAAGCGCCGCACCGCCGCGCCGTTCATGGCTTCCGGTGCACGCGGATAGAAGTAGGCATCCGCTGCCTGCTGCACCACGAACTCCTGCATCGGCGCATCGGACAGCGCACGCACCTTCTGCTGCAGCCACGGGGCCGGCAGCAACCGCGCCACCTGCAAATGCCCATCGCTGCCAGACACGATGCGGGTATCGCCTTTCCCATCCAACAGCACCGCGAACAGCTCGCCTCCGATGCGGCGCCACTGGATCTCGACTGGTTGGAAGCGCTCAGCATCGGCCACCGCCAGAAGCTTCGCCGGCTCACCCAACGCGCCATCCACTGTTACCGCGCTGCCACGATAGCGTTCAACATCGATCGCCTCGCGCGTGCTGCTGAAGACCCCCAATGGATTCATCGACATCAGCCCGCTGAAGATCCAGGTGAACACGAAGGCCGCAGCCATCAGTCCGATCAGATGGTGCCAGCGCATCCACGGTTCGACGTACGGCGTCTTCGCACCGGAGCGGTAGCGCCCGCGGAAACGCCAGCGCCACACACCCACCACGATGCCGCTGACCGCCGCCACCGTGCACAGCGCGGACAGCACGATCACCACCCACGTCCATACCGGATCCACCGACTGCATGCGCAGGAAGTACAGCCAGTGCAGCCAGGCCCCCACATAGTTCCAGCGCTGCTGCACGTGCGGTGCGTCCAGCACCACTTCACCGGTGCGCGAGGACACATACAGGTCACCGGGCTGTGCGCCCCCCACCTCCACCCGGTACAGCGGCCGGTGCGCGTCCAGCGCGCGCGAATGCGTCCAACGGTCCTCTTCCACGCGCATTGCACCGACAAAGGCCGGGCCGCCAGCAAACTGTACCGCTGACGCTTCGGCGCGCTGTGCCGATACGGGCAGCAGGGCGTGGCCGGTGTACGCCGACCAGGCGCCCACGTTGCTTCCCGCGCGCACCACATACGCAGGCTCGCCACGCAGCGTGGTCAGCGCCACGGCCTCCGGCTCGGTCTGCACGGCTGCAGGCAGCACCGACAGCCCGCGCAGATCGCGGGCCTCCGGCAGCACCGGCAATGCCGCCAGACGTTCACCGGGCGTCAGCTTCGGGTAGCCGATGAACAACATCACCATGCCGCTGACGAACCACAACAGCATCAGCAGGCATCCGCCGATGCCGAGCCAACGGTGCACCAGGTAGGTCCAGCGCTTGGCAGTGGATCGCAGCGACATGGTGCGTGTCCTCAGAAGCGATGGTCGACGGTGAACTCGACGCGACGATCCGCGCCCAGCAGCCACTGCGTGCTGGTGTAGTACGCGGTGGCGTAGTACGCCTTGTCGAATACGTTGAACAGGCGCGCTGACAATCGCGTGCGCGGTGCTGCCTGCCAGGTCAGCGCCAGATCAGTGGTGCTGTAGCTGGGCAACTCCAGCGTGTTGGCATTGTCTGCGTAGCGCTTGCCGACATAGCGAACGCCACCCGCCGCGCTCCAGTCCGGTGCGAACTGCCAGCTCAACCACACATCGGCCAGGCGTTCGGCCACGTTCGGCGGCACGTTGCCATCGCGCGACACCAGCAGCGGCGGCGAACCGGTGGTCTCCAGGAAGTCCTCGAACTCGGCCTTCAGCACCGTGGCGTTGGCATCCAACGTCCAGTGCGGCGCGACGTTCCAGTTCAACGACGCCTCGATACCACGTGAGGTCTGCGCGCCCACCTGCACGTGGCGGTCCGGCACCAGCGGATCGCGGCTGAGCAGCCCGGTCTTGCGGATGCGATACGCCGCCAGCGTCCACTCGCCGCCATCGAAGGCCTGCTTCAGGCCCACCTCGATCTGCCGCCCCTTGGCCAGGTCGAAGGCACCGTTGGCCGGGCTGATCATCAGCAGGCCACTGACCGGGTCCGCCGCCTGCGAGTACTGCGCATACAGGCTCAGCGTCGGCTGCAGCGCGAATACCGTGCCTGCACGCCAGCCGGTGCTGCTGTAGGTCTTCGAGAACGCATTCTGGCCGCTGATCAGATCGGTACGGTCGATGCGCGCGCGGTCGTGGCGCAGCCCACCCAGCACCGACCAGCGCTCGCTCAGCGCCAACCGGTCTTCCGCGAACAGCGCGTACTGCTCGGCACGATTGCGGTAGCGCGGCAGGTTCGGCGCGTCGCTGACGAACTGGCCCGGCACCGGTTCGAACGGATCGACCGGGCCCGAACTGCCAGCAGAGGTGTTGTTCGTGTGCTTGAAGTGCGCGCGGTTGGCGTCCAGGCCCACCGCGAAGCTGTTCTGCAGGCCACCCGCGGTTCCCTGCACACGCAGCGTCGAGGTCAGCCCGGTCTGGTCCTGGTTGTGGGTGATCTCGGTGTTTCCCGAGCGATCGATCAAGCCGGTGGCGCGGTTGTAGACATAGGCTTCGGCATTGCGCCAATCGCGCTGGCTGTCGATCTGGTAGAGGCGCGTGCGCCATTCCACGTTCGCGTTCGGCGTCCACAGCGCATCGAGCTGGGTCCAGCGGTCGCGATAGCGGATCTGGCTGTCTTCCACGTTGTAGTTGCGGTGGCGCAGCGCCTCCAGCTGGCGGCCCTCGATCAGCGGCGTGCCGAAGTAACGCATCGGTTGCTGGTAGCCCTGCGCATGGGTGAGGGTCAGCTTCAGGTCCGCGCGCGGCTGCCACAGCAACGCACCGGAGAATGTGGCGTCACTGTTGCGCCCACGATCGACCCAGCCACCGCTGTAGTTGCCACTCACGTCCAGCCGGTAGGCCAGGTCCGGGGTCAGCGCACCGCCGCTGCCGAAGCCCAGGCGCGCGGTGTCCTCGCTGCCCACGGTTACGCTGATCTCGTTCTCGATCGCACCACGCGTGGGCTTCTTCGGCACGATGTTGATCACGCCGCCGATCGCACCGTCGCCATGGATGACCGAGGCCGGGCCGCGCAGCACTTCGATGCGCTCGATCGACCAGGTATCGAACGGGAAGGTGATACCCACGCCACCGTACTGGCGCAGCCCGTCGTACAGGCGCATCACCGAAGCGCCATCGGTGAAGCCGCGGCTGGACAGCGCACTCAGGCCGTTGCCGGGGTGCGGCATCGCACTGATCGCACCTGCCCGGCTGATCGCATCGTTGAGGTTGCTGTCGCCACGCTGCTCCAGTTGTTCGCGCGAAATCACCGTCAGGCTGGCCGGTGTCTGCAGCACGCTCAGGCCCAGCGCGGAACCGGCGTTGGCGGTGGACGACAGCTCACCGCTGCGGGTATCGACCACCCGCACGGTATCCAGCGTGGTCGGTGGTGCCGCATCGGCGGCAAGCAGGGGCGCGGCGTGCATGAGCAACGCGCACAGGACAGGCAGCGTCGCCCGGCGCAGGTGCGCGGAGTTGGGGTTCGTTTTCATTTGTTCACGGCATGCAAGGCCACCCCGCAATGGCAGGGCAGCAATCAGAAAGGGACAAACACGCGCGTGCGGGCACCGGCCGTGGCCGGCAACCTCATGGAAAAATGCTCAATGCAACGCGCGTGCGGCTCAGGCGGCCATCATGGCTGGCGGCCCACGCGCTCCCAATGTGCCGCTGATCCGTTGCGGCAACGTCTGCACCGCACCGCGCAGTGCGCGGCACACCGGTGCCATCGGCGCCAACAGCAGCACTGCCGCCACCAGCAGGGTGATCAGCCGTGCAGCGATCAGGCAGTAATCGCAGTCCACACCCATCTCATGATCGGCGTGTGGATCGGCAGGTGGCTTCTTTGCGGCCTCGCCGTGCGGCATCGCCATCGCGTGGTGGTCATGATGGCCTTCCATCGCGTGCTGCGCATGCTCTGCGTGCATCGCGTGGTCCATGGCGGCCACCGGTGCTGCAGCAGCCACGTGACCGTGCGCCAGCCAGCGGCTCACCAGCGGGGCGAGCAGCACCAGCAGCATGGCAAGCCATGCCAGGGCCTGGAACCGGCGGTGGAGAGCAGAACGGCGCACGCCGCCATTCTACGGGGCCCTGACCAACCTTGGACCAGGTTCAGGGTTTGCCCCCTGCGACACGGTGACGCAGGGCTGCCCTCCCCCGCGCACGCCCTCCATTCAGTAGATCCACGCCATGCGTGGATGCTTTTCGCGCATCAACTCACGTACTGGGCCACACCATTACCGAACGACCAATTTTCCCGCTTCACTTCCACCAGGTTGATGAACACATCCTCTCGGCGGATACCCACCGCCGCATGCAGGCCATCGGCAATGCCCAGGTACAACGCTTTTTTCTGCTCCAGCGTGCGTCCCTCGTTCCAGGTGATCTGGATGCAGATGAAATCGTCGGTGCGGTCCACGCCCAGGTAACCGGGGTCGTAGATCAACGTGCCCGGCTCGTGTTGCTGGAAGATCTGGAAGCGATCGTTCTCCGGCACGCCCACCGCGCGCATGGCCTGGTAGATGGTTTCGCCGACGCGTTGCAGGTAGTCGGCGGATTTACCTTTGCGAAGATCGATACGGGCGAGCGGCATGGTGGCACTCCAGAGTGGATGGGCACGGCAACGGGCTGAGACTACGCCTGCCCGGGGCGGTGGGACAGCGCAGGAATGGAACCCTCTGCTTCCATTCGTGGCACGGGCCCGCCCACGTGCGTAACGAAGGCGACCCGGACGAACAGTTGGGCGCCTTCCACACCGACGGGCTGATCGTGGCCGCGCGACAGCTGGTACGCGAGGCACATCATTGCCTCTCCGGCGACGTCGCCTGACCGGCCCGGATATGCGCCCGCTACAATCGAGCAGGGAGCGCAGGAGGCCGCAATGGACGCCGAACACCTGGAGTACTTCAAGGCCGCACTGGAAGGCCGCGCAAGCGTGGGCTGGAACGTCTGGTTCACCGCCAACCAGCAGGCGCTGGCACAACACCTGAGCCGCCCTGCACTGCTGCGCTTGAAGTTCAGCAAACTGGATGAAGCCGAACGCCTGCTGGCCGAGGCCGGCATCGTGCCCTGCAGCACAGCGGGCAAGCGCTACGAAATGTACTGCGCGCAGTTCTCGGTGGACGTGGTGGACGCGAACGGTCGCCCGCTACCGGCCATCTGGCGCGCGGCGCACGGCGGTGCCATCGGCCTGCTTGCCGATGGTGAGCAGGAGGCCGGCCAGGCGAAGCTGCTCGCGGAATTCCGCCGCGTCCGCAAGCGCGGACTGCAGCAGGCCCATGAATGGTTGGCCGATCTGTGCTTTGAAGGCGAGATGGAACTGAGCGGCGGCAATGCCGATGTGGGCCGTAGCCTGCTGGCGGTGGTGGTGCGGGCCGGCAGCGGTCACGACCTGCTGGATGCAACCGCGATGATCGCGCGCGAGCTGCTGGAGGACCTCGGCTGAAACGGTGATCGCTTCGGCGGGCACTACGGAATCACAGGCAACAAAAAAGCCCCCATTGCTGGAGGCTTCTTTCGTTCTGCAACATGGTGGGCGGTACAGGGATCGAACCTGTGACCCTTGCCGTGTGAAGGATGGCAACGGCCCTTGTGGCGCAACGCATCCGCCTGAAATCCCTTGATTTACCGTGTCATTGCGTCCCGCTGGATTTGGCCGCACACTGGGTTTTGCTGTTACCGTGCAGTTACGAGCCCATGAAGCAATCCAAGCGCCTCAGTCCCAGCGTTGTCGAATCAGCCAAGCCCGAGGATGCGCCCTACCGTCTGTGGGACACCATGGTTCCGCAGCTACACGTTCGGGTACAGCCATCGGGGGTGAAGAGCTGGAACGTCCAATGGAGCCGGACCAGCACCCGCGCGCTGGGCAAGTGGCCTGCCGTTACTGTGGAGGCCGCCCGCACCCGCGCGCGTGCTGTGCTTGCCGAGACGGACCAGCACGGCGCACCGCTGGCGGTCATCGCCCCCAAGAGCGAACTCACCGTGGCCGATGCCTGCCGCGACTACGTGACCGCCCTGGAGAAGGACGGACGCAAGACCGCATCGGATGACGCCAAGCGCCGGTTTGAGCGCTGCCTCTACGGCGACAAGCTGGGCAAGGTGCGCCTCAAGGATCTCCACCAGGATCACATCGAAGCCTGGCGCGATCGCGTGGAGAAAGGCGACCTCCCGCCGCTGCCCGTGAAGCGCGGCCGGCCACCGGTGGCGAAGCCCTTGGCACGCTCCAGCATCAACCGCATCCGCACGACGCTGGTGGCCGCCCTGAACCACGCCGTGGCCCGCCGCAAGGTATCCCCTGATCTTGCGTTCGAGTGGAACGCCGTGAAGCCGCTCAAGGATGCCGGGCAGCGCCGGGGGCTGTACCTGGAGCGAGAGCAGCGCCGCGCGCTGTTGGAGGCAGCTGAGGGGCCGGTGCGCGACCTGATCGAGTGTGTGGCGCTGACGGGCTGCAGGCCGGGCGACCCGTCGCTGTGCCTGCGCTCGGACTATGACGGCCGCACCGCCAGCGTGAGGTTCCGCAGCAAGGATCACGACCGCAAGATACCGCTCTCCCCCGCTGCCACTGCGCTGTTCGACCGCCTGGCCAAAGGGAAGCTACCCAAGGCGCACCTGTTCACCCAGGACGGGAAGAAGGTGTGGACGCCCAGCGACTGGAGCGAGCTTGTTCGGGATGCGTCAGCGCGCGCTGGACTGCCTGCCGGCGTGACGCTCTACACGCTGCGCCATTGCTGGATCACCGACGCCATCGTGGGCGGCATGGACCTGCTGACCGTAGCGAAGCTCGCCGGCACGTCGCTGGCGATGATCGAGAAGCACTACGGCCACCTGGTGCAGGGTGCAGCACGCGACAAGCTGGCGCAGGTGCAATTCCTGTAGCAAAACTCAATTTTGAGCTTTGCTCTGAAATCAGGGGTTTGCCGCAATATCAGCAACCAGTTCTTGGTGTAGTTGCTCCGCCGCCTCGGCCACAGATAGGCCGGCCTGTTCGGCTTCGGCCGCTTTCCCGCTGAAGTACTCGAGCAGCTCAGGATTACCCAGCGAGTTCATCACCACCATGACCGGTGTCACGGGGCCAACGTCTTCGCCGTTAGCCACGGCATCGCGCGCGCGCTGGAGGAGAACCCTGTAAACCTCACGGAAATAGCGCTCCGATGGGGATTGCAGGGACTCGGGCATGAAGAACGCACGTCCGGCAGCAGATGAGAGCAGCTGTGTCGCCATTTGCTCCGCCCCGGCGTCCGCCACCTGGAGCGCTAGCGGGTTTCCAGCCTGAAAGCTTTCGGTCATTACCGCGGCGACCCCGCTGACCAGCTTAGACGCGGCCACTCCATCCACCTGGTAGTCCCTCAACTGCTGCTCGATCAGGTGTTCAGCAGCCTGGCTGAGTGACGTGCGCCGATCCCGGGCAACTACATCCAGCCCGAACAGCGTTCGTGGATCCAGCCGGATCGTGAGCTGTGCAGGCTTTTCAGACGGATGTTTGGGCTTACGGCCGCGCTTGGCCGGCGTCTTGGGCGGGTTCATTTTTCGATTTTAGTGACTCTTGCAATTCACATGCAACCGTGTTCCACTGAATCCGAATTACGCGAGTCGCGCAATTCGCGATAAACAACAGGAGCCCGTGAACATGCATCGCACCAAATTGGCTTACCCGATCGAAGAGGCATTCGACCTGATCGGAGTAACCCGTACCCGTGGATTCGAGTTGGTGAAGGCCGGAGTGCTGCGCAGCTACAAGGACGGGCGCCGCCGCCTTTGTAGCCATGCGGCCCTGGTCGAGTGCCAGCAGGCTATGGAGAAAGCATCCCTTGAGGGCAAGCCCGATGCAGTACCCGCCTGAAATAGAAACGGCCCAGCTGGTTCGCACCCAGCTGAGCCGCAGAAGCCATCGAACCCTCACCAGGAACGAGACCATGACGCCCATCGTACACCAACCATTCCCGCCCGCAATCGGGCAAACCCCCGACGCGCATTCAGACTTTTCCGACACCGCGCGCTGGGCCACCGTCACGCTGACCGACAGCCAGAACACCCCGAGCTACCTTCCTGGCGACGTGCTGGTGATCGACCTGGAAGTGACGGAATACCGTTATGACGCCATGTACGCCGTGGAGATCGACGGCGAGGCGCTGATTCGCTTCGTGCAGCACCGCCCGGGTGGCCTGTACGTCTACGCGCTGTCGGGCATCTACGAAGGCCACCTGATGCCGCGCGCTGCGCTTCGGGTGCTTGGGCTTGTCACCTACGCCAACAAGCTGCGGAGGGTCGGATGAGCCGCCGATTCGAAGTGATCCCTATTGCCTGCGACTGCTGCGGCAAGCCGCTGCTGCCGGTGTTTGGCACGTTCCATCGCGTGGAGCGGGAGTTCGGCTGGGCCTCCCTGCCCTACGTGCTGTGCGGTGACTGCGCCCTGCAGCACCGGGGCAACCCGACCGACGCGCGCGTGCACGAGTGGATCCAGCGCCGCGCCGATCGCGCCGGCGCCGATTGGGGCCGCAGTGTCGGTCAGCTGCTGCAGAGTGCCGCTCGGGTGGTGGCCGCACGGGAGCGCATGCGATGAACGTGACCCGGATCACCGCGAAGGCTCAGGTGGAGCGAGATCTCCTGCTCCCAGCACATCTGCGAGAGCAAGGGTTCGGATTTCAAATCGATGCCCTGCTCGGCTATGCGTCAGCGGTCATCAACTGCATCCACCACGCGGGGCCAGATTGTGCGGATGAGCGCGCGCTGGAAGTGGTGCAGATGCTGATCGGATTTGCTCGCGATCTTTCCAAGGAGCGCGACGGCCACGAGCTGGAAGAGAACGTGTGACACGCATGTCCAAGCGGGCAAAGTTCACTGGCCGAGGGAAGGGGCCACCCTTCCTCTCGATCCTCCATGACATATCCGACTCGCCAGAGTTCGGAAGCCTAAGCGCCTGGGCGTGCAAGCTCCTCATCGAGCTTGCACGCCAGTACAGGCCCGGCAGGAACGGGGATCTGAGCATCCCCTGGTCGATGCTCAAGGAGCGTGGCTGGAACAGCAAATCAACGGTGGTCGCGGCCAAGCGAGAGCTACTGGAGTCCGGCTGGATCATCGAGACCCGGAAGGGCACCAACAACGTATGCAGCCTGTACGCGCTCACCTACTACGCCATCGATGAGTCAGACAAGCACCTGGAGCCGCCAACCACGACGCCGCCACACCTTTGGCGAGCAAAACGAAAAGAGGGGTCGCTATGTGTACCGACAGCGAGCAGCAGCAGTGCGTAGAAATTGAGAATCGGGTTCGCTATGCGTACCTACGAGGTCGCTATGTGTACCGACTCGAAGAGGTGTCGGTACACCTACAGACCTCCGGGTTCGCTATGTGTACCAGTCAAGGCTGTTTTGGCCTGTTCCGGGGTCGCTATGTGTACCCCTATCTACATATCTACCAAGCGGGAGCGCAGCGGACGCTTGGTGCTGTTGCTCACGGCTCTTGCTGCACGTCTTTTCAGGGCCTCAGGCCCGAACGGCGCGAACTGCACGGGGCGCACCCCATGCGCCCGCTGCACCCGATGCACCACGTTCACCAGTGCACGACGTTCACCACCAGGAGAGCGGCCGATGCCAGACAGCAGTAGGGGGAGGTCGAAACTTGAAGCGTCTGCCAGCCCGACACGCGCGCCCCCATTTCTTCGCGCTTCCGCAGAATTTGAATTTCGGTGCGAGGTCTGTGGTGGACCGCTCCGCGACCAGGCGACCGGCCGACCACGGCGCTACTGCACCGATGCGTGCAGACAGAAGGCACATCGAATTCGGCGCGCGCTGAAGCCCGCGTAACGAAACAGGCATCGCCAAGCAACAACAACGATAAACTGAGCGCGTCCAAGACAGACTGCCCCACGGGCAAACCTGACACTGGGCCGACACTGCGGCAGAGGCAACGCCAAAGCGCGCTCTGAGACCACTTCACCATGGTCCGGGCGCGCTTGTGCGTTTCTGGACCCCACATAGGGACCACCCAATGCCTCACCACAACGATTTCCAGCAGATGCGCGACCGCCACACCAACCGCAAGGCCGCATTTTCGGCCCGCGCGGAACTCGGCAAACTCGGTGTCACCATCGAAGAGCCGACCACCGACAAGCCGCTGGACCAGCTGCCGCGCGCTGAAGCACTGGCCTATCGCAACAGCCTGCGCCGCGCCTCCAACGCATTGATGGCTCACGCCAAGGAAAAGGACGAAAACCTCACCGATGGCGTGATGGATGCGCTGGAGTACGTCAACAACGCAATCAGCCTGATCAGCGCCGGCATGGATCACCAGGAGCAAATGGACCTGACCGCGGCCAATGCCATGGGAACCATGAGCGAGGGCGAGCGCCTGCGGGACACCGACGGTCGCCAGATCGGCACGCTGCTCACCGCATCCGACCTGCAGAACCAGGCAACCATCGCGCGGCGCCTGAATGCGATGCGCCCGGACGGCGGCGGCTTCAACAATGGCGATGACCAGGTGAGCCTGTCGGACTTCATCCGGGGCGTCGCCAACATGCGCACCAGCGACGGCGTGCGCGCTGCGCTCAGCGAGGGCACGAACACCGCAGGCGGCTACACCGTGCCGACCGTGCTGATGCCGGGCATCCTCAACGCCCTGGTGCCCGCCTCGTCCGTTCTCAGCGCAGGCGCCAACGTGGCCGTGCTGGATACCTCGGCCAGCTCCTTCAGCATCGCAGCAGTGGACACCATCCCCACCCCAGCCTGGCGCCAGGAACACGGCCAGGTGGCTGAGAGCGAGCCGGCGTTCCGCGCGGTCAAGGTCACCCCGCGCAGCCTGGCGTTCCGCTTCAAGATCTCTCGCGAGCTGCTGGCCGACTCGCTGGGCGGCCTGGACGCTGCGCTCCGCACGGCCATTGCCCAAGCGTTCGCCAAGGAGATCGACCGCGCGTCCCTGATGGGCAGCGGCACCGAGCCGGAGATTCGCGGCCTGCGCAACATCCCGGGTATCAACAAGTTGCCGATGGGCACCAACGGGGCGCCGATCACCGACTGGCGCCAGTTCATCCGCGCCCGTCGCCTCATCACCGAGGCCAACGCCCCGGTGCCGGACGTGGCCATTCTGTCGCCGCGCGAAGACGAAACCATGAGCCTGCTGGTGGACACCACTGGCCAGCCGCTGCGCCGGCCGGAAGCCCTGAGCAACTGGAAGTTCCTCACCACCAGCCAGATCCCGACCAACGAGGATGTGGGCACGGCCACCAACGCGGCCGCCATCTACGTGGGCGGTTTCCAGATGTTCACCATCTACATGCGCGAGTCCGTGTCGATCCAGCTGCTGAAGGAGCTGTATGCCGAGACTGGCGAGGTTGGTTTCATCTGCCACACCCGTCTGGACGTGGCATCGGCCTACCCCAAGGCGTTCACCGTCATCGAAGGCGTGACGGACACGGAGTAAAGGGAGGGGCCAGCCGGCGGTGCCCCTGACAACACCGGCAGCCTGGGCGGCGCCAGCGCGGGCAGCGTCCTCAGCGTCGTGACCAGGCAACGGGAGGGGGGAGGTCGAAACTTGAAGGGCCTCCCCCCTCGACACGCGCGCCCCCTTTTCTTCGCGCTTCCACAGAATTCAAATTTCAGGCCGGGACACCCATGAGCCTCTATACCCTCACCGTCGACCTGCTGATGAAGACGGGTTCGTTTGAAACGGGCATGACCAAGGCCGAGCGGCTGGCCAGCCAGAAAGCCACGCAGATCCACGCCTCCATGACTCGCGTCGCTACCGTGGCGGGTGCGGCGCTGGGCACCGCTGCCGCTGCTGTTGGCACGGCCGTGTTCACCTGGACCAAGCAGGTTGGGCAGCTGGCAGTGGAGTACGACCGGCTCGGCAAGCTTTCCGGCACCACGTCGCAGGACTTCCAGCGCATGGCCGCAGGCGCCCGCACGGTAGGTATCAGCCAAGAGAAGCTGGCCGATATCTTCAAGGACGTGCAGGAGAAGATCGGCGACTACGCCCAAACGGGCGGCGGCGAGATGAAAGACTTCTTCGACAACATCGCCAAGGGCAGCGGCCTCACCGTCGAGAGCTTCCGCAAGCTGTCTGGCCCCGACGCCCTGGGCCTGTACTTCAAAAGCCTGGAGAAGGCGAACCTGTCGCAGTCGGAGCTGACCAGCTACATGGAGGCCATCGCCAGCGATTCGGCGATGCTGATCCCGCTGCTGCGCAACAACAGCGCCGAGTTCAACCGCATGGGCAACGCGGCGGAGGCCGCAGGCAGCATCATCGACGTGCAGCTGACGCAGGCAATGCTGGGCATGCGTGATGTGACCAACCGGGCGGAGCTGTCCCTGCAAGGCATGAAAGTGCAGGTGGTATCGGGCATCATGCCTGCCCTGCAGGACTTCACCGACCAGCTCGACGCGGTGGCAGTCAACGGCAACTTCGCGAAGGAAGCGGCCGACGCTCTCTCCGGTGCCATCCGGGGCGTCACTGACGCGGTGCGAGACGGCGGCGCCGTCGTGGACTTCTTCGACCGCGTCCGGGGCGGCCTGGTGGGTGTGGAGAAGCAAGGCCACGCCGCGTTCAAGCTGGCGACCGGTCAATACGCGTTTGGTGGTGGCGGCTGGGAGGGCTTCAAGAACGAGTACGCACAAGGCACTGCCTATGCCGACAACGGCTGGAAGGCGATGCAGCCCAAGACTGCCAGGCGGCCGAGCGTCACAGTGCTGGAGGGGTCGGAGCGCATGCCCGAATGGGCGTTGTTGCCGGCCACGCCGGACGCCTACGAGCCACGCAAGCCAACGAGTAAGGGCAGCGCAGCGAAGACCGGGAACGCGGCGTATGACCGCCAGGCCGAGCTGCTGCGCCGTTACACCGCAGAGGCGGACATGGCTGCTGCCACGATGGCCGGCCCGCTGGCCGAAGCCGAGCAGAAGCACAAGCAGCGCCTGGCCGAACTGAACAAGGAGCTGGCCGCCGGCAACATCACGCGCGCTGCCTTCAACATGCTGGAGAAGGAATCAGCGGCTCAGGTTGCGGCCACCACCGCCGAGCTGGACAAGCGCAAGCGGGCGCCGCAGGCGCTGCTGGATACCATGAGCGGCGAGCTGGACATGATGCGCCTCATTGGGCCAGCGCGGGAGCGCGCACGGCGTGAGATGCAAAACCAGCGGGACATGCAGGAGGCCATCAACGAGGCGAACGCGGCCGGCGCGGGCATCACCGCCGACCTCAGTGCCTCGCTCATGGCGCAGGCGCGCGCTGCGGCTCAGGCCAGCATCGACGCGGACAAGTATGCCGCCAGCCTGCAGCAGTGGGCCGATGTGGGCACTTACCTGGTCAGCGACACGGCCGACGCTATGGCCAACTTCGTCGCGGGCGGCCTGCGCGATTGGTCGGGCATGTGGGACGACATGAAGGACATTGCCAAGCAGGGGTTGCGCGACATTTCACGCCAGCTGCTGGAGCAGAGGCTGGTGATCCCGATTCAGACCCGCATCATGGACGGCATCAATGGGCTCGGCAGCGGCAACGGGTTGAGCCTCAACAGCATCCTGGGGATCTTCGCCGGCAACGGCACTGCCGCAGGCGGCCAGAACGCCGGCAACATCGCCAGCCTGCTATCGAAGGGCCAGAGCGCTATCGGGTTCACCCCCGGCGCCGCAGCCGCGGCGGGTGGCTTCGGCCCGAACACCATGATGGGCTTCGGCAACAACGTGGCTGCACTGACGGGAGGTGGCACGGCCGCTGCCAGTGGGGCCGGTGCCGCAGGAGCCGCCACCGGTGCGCTTGGCGCCGTGGCGGCGTTCGCCCCCTACGCTGCCCTGATCGCGATGGGTATGCAGATGGCCGGCAGCGCCTACAAGGAAGGCTTCGGGCTGGAGAACCAGGACAAGTTCGACCTGCTCAAGCGTGGCCACTTCGCCTCCGGTGGCCTGTTGACGCCGGTCATGCTCGACAGCATGTCGCTGGACGTGATCGGGCGCGCGCTGGGCATGAACCGCAAGACGGCGGCGATCTTCTCGGGCAGCTCGCTGCTGGGCAAGGCGTTCGGGCGCAGTGCGCCCAAGATCACTGGTCAGGGCATCACGGGTGATTACGGGTTCGGTGGACTGGACGGGCAAAGCTACGCCGACGTGAAGCAAAAGGGCGGCTGGTTCCGCTCCGACAAGAAGTGGACCCAATACGGGGCACTCGACCCCGGTATCGATCGCACGTTCGACATGGCGGCCCGGCAGATTCGCGGCGCTGCCACGGACCTGGCCAAGCAATTGGGCGTGGACATGTCCCAGCAGCTGGCCGGGGTCAAGGTGAGCCTGGGCAAGCTGTCGCTGTCGGCGGATTCGGCGGAGGCGCAGCAGCAGCTGGAGTCCTACCTGGCCGGCATGCAGGACCGGCTCTACACGGAGGCCGTCAAGGCGGCGGGATTCGGTGGGCAGTTGGATGGCTACTTCGACTCGGCGGACGTGTTCGCGGCGCTGGGAGCATCTATCGAACTGGCGGTGGGCAATGCCGACGAGCTGGGCCGGGCACTCAACGGTCTGGAGATCGACAAGGTGAACAAGGCCGTGGACTACTTCCAAGACCTTGCGGGCGTCGCCGGTACGGACCTGGCCACGCAGATCAGCAAGGTGTCGGGCCTGTTGGGCAACTACTCGACCCTGATGGCCGACGTGTCCACGCAGCTGCTCACGGGCGACCTGACCGCCTACCAGCAGCAGGCACTGAGCATCGAGCGCACCTACCGCCAACAGGTGAAGTCCGCCAACGACTACGCCAAGGCGCTGGGCCTGTCCGGCGCGCGCGCTGAGGACCTGGCCAAGATCGAGGCACTGCGCGCCACCAACATGGGCAAGCTGCAGGCGCAGATCGACAAGGACAAGAAAGCCATTAGCTACGGGCTATCCGTGAGCGACCTGTCGCCGCTGACCGACCAGGAGAAGCTACAGCAGACCATGCGGGAGCTGGAGCGGGCCGTATCGGGTGGCGACAGCAGCGCGGCGCAGGCGGCCGCACAGGCGGCGCTGGGCTTCGGACGCAACCTCTACGCCAGCGGGCAGGATTACAACAGCCTCTACGGCCAGGTGACGGGCCTGATTGACGGGATGAAGGTGGGCGACCTGGACAAGGGTGGCGTCGGCATGGGCGAGCTGGCCGACACCATCGAGGCGCTGCCGGACAACTTCGCGCGCGCTGTGTTCGACCTGGTAGTGGACAAGGATGGCCAGGCCGCGACCACGGCGGCGGTGCAGCAGAGCAATGCTCTGCTCGCGCAGGTGGTGGATCGGTTGGACCGGCTGGAGGCCGTCACGACGCAGGGCGTGCGGGCATCCGGCAGCAGCGCACTGCGGGCATCGCTCAATCGGTAAATCACCGGAAAGAGGGTGATTTAAAACCTGCTGTTACCGTGCAGTTACGAAAAAGCCGGCTCAAGGCCGGCTTCTTCATAACACCTGAAAAATCAGGGTTTTATTTGGTGGGCGGTACAGGGATCGAACCTGTGACCCTTGCCGTGTGAAGGCAATGCTCTACCGCTGAGCTAACCGCCCGGTGTGTTGCTGAGCCGCTCATTATAGGGGCTTTTCAGAGGCCGTCAACAGTTTTTCACATTCGTGTTCACAGGCGTTTCGGGGCATGCAACCGAGCATGCCCGGCGCTATCGAGGGCGGCAATCCGCGCGCCGTTACATCGTATGCGTCGGCTTGTCCGAACTGGTCAGGCCGGCCAGCAGGGTCTCGATCTTGTGGCGCACGCCCTCGCCTTCGGCACCGTCGGCCAGCTGCACGCCGATGCCGGCGGTGCGGTTACCCTGCGCGCCGGCCGGGGTCACCCAGATCACCTTGCCGGCCACCGGCAGGCGCTCGCTGGAATCGGGCAGGGTCAGCAGCAGGAACACCTCGTCGCCCAGGAAGTAGCGCTTGGGCGTGGGCACGAAGATGCCGCCGTTCTTCACGAATGGCATATACGCGCTGTACAGCGCGGCTTTGTCCTTCACGGCCAGGGACAGGATGCCCTGGCGGGCGTTGCTGGCACTCATCGATTTCCCCTTGCGGCAGGCCGCTCGTTCACCTTGTTCCAGGCCAGCAGCAACTCGACGACGGCAAGGTCTGCACGCACCGTGGTGCGCAGCAGGTCGCGGGTGCGGTTGGCCGCATCGAACCAGGCTGCAAGCTTGTGCAATCGCTCCGGCGTGGTCAAGGCATCGGTGCTGGCCTGGGCCAGCGCCAGGTCGGCAGCGAAGCGCAGGCGCAGCGCCGCGTTGTCATCACCGCACCACTTCTGCGCCAGCTCCACCGCGCC
The DNA here is from genome assembly GCF_056481585.1 of Stenotrophomonas sp. 86428_Sma. Classification (NCBI taxonomy): domain Bacteria; kingdom Pseudomonadati; phylum Pseudomonadota; class Gammaproteobacteria; order Lysobacterales; family Lysobacteraceae; genus Stenotrophomonas; species Stenotrophomonas sp. 86428_Sma. The sequence continues at coordinate 1,012,774 of NZ_CM151156.1, read as the reverse complement.
GGTCTTGCCGGCGGCCAGCTGTTCCAGCTCGCGGCCCACTTCGCGGCGCAGGCTCAGGCCATCTTCGCGCAGCCAGTTGTCGGCCTGGCCGGGGTGGCCGCGCGCCGCGTCCAGCGCTTCGCGCGCGGCCGCTTCGCTGTGGCCCTGCTGCTGCAGCCAGGCCAGCGCTTCGTGCTGCGGCGGCAACTTGAATTCCAGACGCTGGCAACGGCTGCGGATGGTCTGCGGCAGGCGCGCCGGGTCGCTGCTGATCAACCACAGGTAGCGGCCGGGCTGCGGCTCTTCCAGCGTCTTCAGCAGCGCGTTGGCCGCCGAGCGGTTGATCGCATCGGCCGGGTCGACGATCACCACCTGCGCCACGCCGTACTGCGGGGTCAGCGCCAGCTTGTCGGTGATCTCGCGCACCTGCTCGATGACGATCTCGGTGCGCAGCTTGTCGCCGCTCTTGTTCGGAATGAAGCTGACCAGCTGCAGGTCAGGATGGGTGCCGGCGGCGATCAGCTGGCGCGTGCGCATGGCATGCGCGGCATCGCCGCGCGCCAGCACGTGGTCGGCCAGCGCCAGTGCCACCTCGCGTTTGCCCAGCCCGGCCGGGCCGCAGATCAGCAGGCCATGACCAAGGCGGTCGGCATCGAGCGCTGCCACGGTCTGATCGAAGGCGCGCTGCTGCCACGGCGAGAATGTGCTCATGCGCCCTCCCCGTCCTGCAGCCAGCGCTCGACCTGCGCGACCACATCAGCCGCTACACGCGCCTGCACCTGGCCGGCGTCGATCAGCGCGAAGCGCTGCGGGTCCTGCTGCGCGCGGCTGCGGAACACTTCGCGCACGCGCTGGAAGAAATCATCCTGTTCGCTCTCGATGCGGTCTGGCCACAGGTCGCGGCCATTGGCGCGCGCGCGGCCTACTGCCACGTCCACGTCCAGCAGCAGGGTCAGGCCCGGCAGCAGGCCCACCGCGCGTCGTTCCAGATCGGCAATCCACTGCGGATCGAGGCCGCGGCCACCGCCCTGGTAGGCATAGCTGGAATCGGTGAAGCGATCACTCAGCACATAGGCGCCGCGCTGCAGTGCCGGATGGATCACCTGGCGCACATGCTGCGCGCGTGCAGCGAACACCAGCAGCAGCTCGGCTTCGGCGCTGAGCGGCTCGGCGGCGATCTCGGCATCGGGTTTCAGCACCAGGCCACGGATGCGCTCGGCCAGCGGCGTACCGCCCGGCTCGCGGGTCAGCACCACCTCGTGGCCGTGGCTGCGCAGGCAGTCACGGATGGCATTGATGGCGGTGGTCTTGCCTGCGCCCTCGCCGCCTTCCAGGCTGACGAAACGCGGGTGGCGAAGCAGCGCGGGACTCATTGCGCCGGGGTCTCCTTGGTACGTTGCTGGCGCAGCTGCTGCAGGTAGCGGGCCACTGCGGCGTTGTGCTGGTCCAGGCTGGGCGAGAACACGTGCGCGCCACTGCCATCGCCGACGGCGACGAAGTACAGCGCGTCGCCCGCTGCAGGTTGCGCGGCCGCCATCAGCGCATCGCGGCTGGGCATGGCGATCGGGGTCGGGGTCAGGCCGGCGCGGGTGTAGGTGTTGTAGGGCGTATCGGTGGTCAGGTCGCGGCGGCGGATGTTGCCGTCATACGCAGCACCGATGCCGTAGATCACGGTCGGGTCGGTCTGCAGGCGCATGCCGATCTTCAGGCGGCGCATGAACACGCCGGCAATCTGCGGGCGCTCGCTGGCCAGCGCGGTTTCCTTCTCGATGATCGAGGCCATCGTCAGCAGCTCGTAGGGCGTGTTGATCGGCAGGTCCGGCGCACGGCTTTCCCAGGCTTCATCCAGTGCGTCCTGCATTGCAGCGTGAGCACGCTTGAGCACATCCAGATCGCTGTCGCCACGCTGGTAGACGTAGGTCTCCGGCAGGAAGCGGCCTTCCGGATGCTGGCCACCGAAGCCGAGGCGCTGCATCAACGCGGCGTCATCGAGGTTGTCGGTGGTGTGCAGCAGCGGCTCGGCGCGCTTGAGCGCGGCACGCAACTGGCGGATGTTCCAGCCTTCAATGATCGTGACGCGGTGCTGCAGCACCTTGCCGGCGCGCATGCGCAGCAGCAGATCACGCGGGGTCAGGTCGCTGCTGAGCGCGTACTCACCCACCTTCAGCTTGCCGGCCGCATCGAGCTGGCGCGCCAGCAGCTGCCACTGCGCGTCCTGGCCCTCGTCCACGCCGGCGTCGCGCAGCTTGCGCAGCACGCTGTTCATGCCATCGCCGCTGGCGATGACCACGCTCTCGGCGGACGGGGTGATCGGGGCGTCGGCGAACCGGGTCTGCTGGTAGAAGAACCATGCGCCCGCGCCGGCCACGACGGCGGCCAGCACCACCACCAGCGTTACCACGAACAGACACCCGCGCTTGGCTCCCGCCATGGACTACCTCTGAACTCGATTCCGTCGTGCAGGATACCGTGCCGGTGGATTGGGGTCATGACCGGGGGCATGCGCCTGTGCCGACCGACGGTCGGCACCCACCCGAACAATGGCACCCATCGGTACCGGTAGTGCCGGCCGCTGGCCGGCAATCGCGCGGATCATGGGTGCATGAGGTTGCCGGCCAGCGGCCGGCACTACCGGAATACGCCTACCCCTGCTGGCCGAGCGCGCGCAGCAGGCCGCGGGCCTTGGCGCGGGTCTCGTCCAGTTCCTTGTCCGGGTCCGAGTCGACCACGATGCCGGCGCCGGTGCGGAAGCTCACCTCGTGGCCATCCACTTCGGCGGTGCGGATCAGGATGTTCAGGTCCAGGTCGCCATCGCGGTTCAGCCAGCCGAACGCGCCGGTGTAGGCACCACGCGGCACCTGCTCCAGCTCGCTGATGATCTGCATGCAGCGCACCTTCGGGCAGCCGGTGATGGTGCCGCCGGGGAAGGTGGCGGCGATCACCTCGCCGGGGGTGACCTCCGGGCGCAAATGGCCGCTGACGTTGCTGACGATGTGATGCACGTGCGCGTAGCTCTCCACGGTCATCAGCTCATCGACCACCACGGTACCAGGCAGGCAGATGCGGCCCAGGTCGTTGCGCTCCAGGTCGATCAGCATCACGTGCTCGGCACGCTCCTTCGGGTGACCGACCAGTTCCTGGATGCGCGCAGCATCATCGTCCCCCTCGAAGCGCGGACGCGTGCCGGCAATCGGACGGGTCTGCGCGTGGCCGGCATGCACCGACACCAGCCGCTCCGGCGAGGAACTGACCACATGGCGGCCGTGCGCGCTGAACAGGCCGGCGAACGGTGCCGGGTTGGCACGGCGCAGCTGCGCGTACAGCGCCTGCGGGCTGACCGGTGCGGCAAACTGCGCGCTCCAGCGCCGCGACAGGTTCACCTGGAACACATCGCCGGCACGCAGGTACTCGATCACCCGGCGCACGCCGTCGGTGAAGCGCTGCGGCGCGTCCTCGCCGACCGACTGCGGTGGCTGCCAGCCCTGCCCGGCTTCGGGCAGCGTGGCCGAGGCCAGCGCCACCAGCGCATCCAGCAACGCCTGCTCGCCGGCTTCGGCGATGACGAAGCTGGCCTCGTTGTAGTGGTCGTGCAGCACCGCGGCCGGGCAGCGCAGCGCCAGCGCGGTCGGGCGGCCGTCCTCGCGTGCGCGCGCCGGCAGCACCGGTTCTATCTGGCTGGCCACTTCGTAGTCCAGCATCAACGCCCAACCGCCGCGGAACGGCAGGCTGTGGCTGCCGTCATGCGGCAGGCGTTCGTGCTGCCAGGCGCGGTCCAGAACCTGCAGGAAGCTGCCGGCCTGCACCGCATCATGCTGGTCGCGCACCTGGCCATCGGCATCCAGCCGCAGGCTATCGCCCTGCGCGGCCAGCAGCAGGCTCCAGCGGCCCTGGGCAGTGCCCGAGGCGGTGGATTCCATCAGCAGCGGGAAGCGCGACGGGTCGTGCTGCTGCAGGGCCAGCAGATCGATCGGGTGCGGCAGCGGGTGGATCAGCGGTGCGTGGGTCATGGCGGCCAGTTCGGGGATTCAGATGCACGGAAGCCGCCTTGCGGCGGCCTCCTCGTGCGTAGAGTCGAGCTTGCTCGACTGTGTTGCACGTTCAGTCGAGCATGGCTCGACTCTACACAAGGGCGGAGTCGAGCAAGCTCGACTCTACAACGCCGGTCAGACGCGCTTGAAGATCAGCGTGCCGTTGGTGCCGCCGAAGCCGAAGCCATTGGACATCACTACGTCGACCTTGGCCTGGCGTGCTTCGTTGGGCACGTAGTCCAGGTCACAGCCTTCGCCGGGCTGCTGCAGATTGATGGTCGGCGGAATGATGTTGTCCTGCAGCGCCATCACCGAGAAGATTGCTTCCACGCCGCCGGCAGCGCCCAGCAGGTGGCCGGTCATCGACTTGGTGGAGCTGACCATCATCTTGTAGGCGTGGTCGCCGAAGGCGGTCTTCATCGCCATGGTCTCGCCCAGGTCGCCCAGCGGCGTGGAGGTGCCGTGCGCGTTGAGGTAGCCCACCTGTTCCGGGGTCACGCCGGCGTCCTTCATGGCCATGACCATGCAGCGGGCGGCGCCTTCGCCGTTCTCGCTGGGTGCGGTCATGTGGTACGCGTCGGAGCTGGCGCCGAAGCCGGCCAGTTCGCAGTAGATCTTCGCGCCACGTGCCTTGGCGTGCTCATACTCTTCCAGGATCAGGATGCCGGCGCCGTCGCCCAGCACGAAGCCGTCACGGTCCTTGTCCCACGGGCGCGAGGCCTGTTCCGGGGCGTCGTTGCGGGTGCTCATGGCCTTCATCGCGCAGAAGCCGCCCAGTGCGGTCGGCGACGAGCCACGCTCGGCACCACCGACCACCATCACGTCGGCATCGCCGTACTGGATCATGCGCATGGCGGTGCCGATCGAATGGTTCGAGGTCGCGCACGCCGAGACCGCCGAGAACGACGGGCCCTTCAGGCCGGTGATGATGCTCAGCTGGCCCGGCAGCATGTTGATGATGGTCTTGGGCACGTAGAAGGGCGAGATCTTCTTGCCCTCATGGAACTCGATGGTCTGCTCTTCGATGCCGAGCAGGCCGCCGATGCCGGCGCCGACGATGGCGCCGATGCGCTCGGCATTGGCGTCGGTGATTTCCAGGCCCGAGTCGTGCAGGGCCATGAACGAGGCACCGAGGCCGTAATGGATGAACGGGTCCATCTTCTTGGCATCCTTGCCGCTGACCCGGAACTTGCCGAACAGTTCATTGTCGGCGGTGATGTCGAATCCTTTGACTTCACCTGCAATCTTGGTGGTGAACCGATCCAGATAGGCATCAGAAACGTTGGTCAGCGGACCGATGCCCGAACGACCCTGGGTGATGCCTTCCCAGCTGCTGGCCAGATCATTGCCCAACGGCGAGACGATACCCAGGCCGGTTACGACGACGCGACGCTTCATTGCTGATTCTCCTGGCCCGGATGATTTCAACGGGCAACTCGGTTTGCTTCGGTGTGATGCTCAAACACACGGGGCCGCAACAGCGGCCCCATGGGGTGCGGTGCGCGGCGAGCGTGAGCCCGCGCGCGCACTGCCGTCTGACATCAGGCCTTGACGTGGGCCTTGATGTAGTCGATGGCGGCCTGCACGGTGCTGATCTTCTCGGCTTCTTCGTCCGGGATCTCGCACTCGAATTCTTCTTCCAGGGCCATCACCAGCTCGACCGTGTCCAGCGAGTCAGCGCCCAGGTCATCGACGAACGATGCGCTGTTGGTGACTTCTTCTTCCTTGACGCCAAGCTGTTCGACGACGATTTTCTTGACGCGTTCTTCGATGGTGCTCATGGGATCTCGCTCCAGATGGAGTTGTGGTTCAAAAGTGGTCGCCATCAAAGGCGATGGCCGTGGGATAGTGTAGTGGAAACCGGCGCGGCCTTGCATCGCAGCAAAAACCTCCGCAGATCAACCACTTGCGGCGCAATCCCTGCGCCCCTTGCTTACGGCATGTACATGCCACCGTTCACATGGAGGGTTTCGCCGGTGATGTAACCGGCAGCCGGGCCGGCCAGGAAGGCCACCGCATGGGCGATGTCTTCCGGCGAACCCAGGCGTTCGAGGGCGATGTCGTTGATCAGCGCGGTACGCGCTTCTTCCGGCAACGCCTTGGTCATGTCGGTGTCGATGAAGCCGGGTGCGACAACATTGACGGTGACACCGCGCGAACCGATTTCCTTGGCCAGCGACTTGCTGAAGCCGATGATGCCGGCCTTGGCGGCAGCGTAGTTGGCCTGGCCGGCATTGCCGGTCACGCCCACCACCGATGCGATATTGATGATGCGGCCCTTGCGCGCCTTCATCATGCCGCGCATCACCGCCTTGCTGGTGCGGAACACGCTGGTCAGGTTGGTGTCGATGATCGACGCCCAGTCCTCGTCCTTCATGCGCATCAGCAGGTTGTCGCGGGTGATGCCGGCATTGTTGACCAGGATCGAGATCGGGCCGAATTCCTTGGCAATGCCATCGAGCACGCTGTCCAGCGCGGCGGCGTCGGTGACGTTCAGCGCGCGGCCGTGGCCACCGTGGGCGGCCAGGCGCTCACCGATCGCGGCGGCGCCGGATTCAGTGGTGGCGGTGCCGATGACGGTGGCGCCCTGGGCGGCCAGCAGATCGGCGATGGCGGCACCAATGCCACGGCTGGCGCCGGTGACCAGTGCGATTTCACCCTGCAGGGGCTTGCTCATGATGTTTTCCTCAGGCTGGGACGGCCGCCGTACCCGTACCGCTTGCAGCGGCCACCGGTACGGTCGGCAGGAACAAGGGGGATCAGGCCGACCATGCCTCGCGGGCGGCTTCGAAGTCGCCTGGCGTGGCCAGCGAACGGCCGTCGATGGCCTTGTCGATACGCTTGACCAGACCGGTCAGCACCTTGCCCGGGCCGCACTCGGCGATCCGGGTGACGCCACGGCCAGCCAGCGCCTGCACGCACCCGGTCCACTGCACCGGCTGGTACAGCTGCTGGACCAGCGCAGTACGGATCGCGTCAATGCCGTCATGCACCTTGGCGTCGACGTTCTGCACCACCGGCAGCTGCGGCGCCTGCCAGGCCAGGCCGGCCATCACTTCGGCCAGGCGGTTGGCGGCTTCGCGCATCAACGGGGTGTGCGAGGGCACGCTCACGGCCAGCTTGACCGCCTTGCGCACGCCCTTCTCGGCCAGCAGCGCCAGCGCACGGTCGACCGCGTCGGCGTCGCCACCGATCACGATCTGGCCCGGCGAATTGAAGTTGGCCGGCACCACCACCTGGCTGCCTGCGGCTTCGGCGCAGACGTCCAGCACCAGCTGGTCTTCGGCGCCGAGCACGGCGGCCATGGCACCGACGCCGGCCGGTGCGGCTTCCTGCATCAGCTGGCCGCGCAGGCGCACCAGGTGCGCACCGTCATGCAGGCTCAGCGCGCCAGCGGCGACCAGGGCGGTGTACTCGCCCAGGCTGTGGCCGGCCAGCACCGACGGGCGCGGACCGCCCACGGCGTTCCAGGCGCGCCACACGCCGATGCTTGCGGCCAGCAGGGCCGGCTGGGTGTATTCGGTGCGGTTGAGCATTTCCTCCGGGCCACCCTGGGACAGCGCCCACAGGTCGACGCCGGCACCATCGGATGCCTCGGTGAAGGCTTCACGCACCTGCGGGTGCAGTTCAGCCAGCTCGGCCACCATGCCCACAGACTGCGAGCCCTGGCCGGGGAAGACAAAAGCGAGGGTGGATACGGTCACGCGGTCATCCGCTTGTTGCAATCGAAGCGGGCCATGATAAGGGGGAACATGCCGTGTCGTCTGTACGTGCGCGTATGCACGCGTATGGTGGGCCAGCCGCGGAACGCCGCCGGGCATGGCCCGGCGGACGCACGGTCAGCAGAACAGCTGCAGGACGTCCAGATCGCCGTCGGCGAGGAAATCCACGCACAGGCCTACCAGCATCAGCACGCCAGCGGTGCTGGCGCCATGGGCGATGAAGATGGAGTGGGCCAGCGCGCGCGCCGAGCGGCCCAGCTTCATGCAGACCCGGGCCAGGCTGCGCAGGCGGCCAGTGACCGCATGCACGTGCTCGCGCACCGGCGCCTGCGCATCGCCCATCGCCTCGGCCATCATCGCCTGCAGGTGCTCGGGGCGGTCGGCGTAGTACTTGGCCACGCCATAGCCGAACATCAGCCAGTCGCGGGCCTGCGCTTCGGACAGATCCATCACTTCCAGCGGATCTTCCTCGAAGTCGATGAAACCGACCTTCTCGCCATCCCAGGTGAGATTGCGCGGCAACGGCTGACCGAAATAGGCGCCGCGCGCATGCGCTGCGGCAATGGCCAGCATGGCCGCCATCACCAGGCGGTCGCGACCGGCCTCGTCGGCTTCGCGCAGGCAGGTATTGAACGAACTGCCGTTGTCGCCGATCACCAGCGCAGCATGGCCGGTGCCCAGCACATCGGGCACGTTCACGCCCTGCGCCTGCAGTTCTGCAAGGCGACGGGCTTCGGTTTCGCGCGCGGCGTCACCGCCACGGTGCGGCGGCGGGCGCAGGGCATCCAGATGGAAACGACGGGCAACAAAATTGAGCAGGCCAAGGGCCAGCGCGCGGCTTCCCTTGCCGTACTGCTTCAGCCAGGCACGTTGCCCTTCGATGACGATGGGCTCAACCATGACAGGTCCTCCTTAAACGCGTTACGGCCCCAGAGGGGCCGCAACGACAAAGCTTCACGTTGTCGTAACTTGCACTATCAATAGCGCAGCAGGGCCGAACCCCACGTGAAGCCGCCGCCGAAGGCTTCCAGCAGCAGCAGCTGGCCGCGCTCGACGCGGCCCGAACGCACCGCGGCGTCCAGCGCCAGAGGCACCGAGCCGGACGAGGTGTTGCCGTGCTTGTCGACAGTCACCACCACCTGGTCCATCGACATGTCCAGGCGCTTGGCGGTGGCTTCGATGATGCGCAGGTTGGCCTGGTGCGGAATCAGCCAATCCAGGTCGGACTTGTCCAGGCCATTGGCAGCCAGGGTCTCGTCCACGACCGAGTCCAGCGCCTTGACGGCGTACTTGAACACGTCGTTGCCCTTCATGTTGATGGTGCCGCCACCGTTGGCGCCGTCCTTGAAGCCGGTCGAGACGCCCACCGGGTTCCACAGCAGCTCCTTCTTGCTGCCGTCGGCATGCAGGTGGGTACTGAGGATGCCGGTTTCCTCGTCGGCCTTGAGCACGACGGCGCCGGCGCCATCGCCGAACAGCACGCAGGTGGTGCGATCGTTCCAGTCGACCATGCGGGTCAGCGTTTCGGTGCCGATCACCAGCACGTGCCTGCAGTCGCCGGAACGGATGAACTTGTCGGCCACGCCCAGCGCGAACACGAAGCCCGAGCAGGCGGCGTTGACGTCAAAGGCAGGGCACCCCGCAACACCGAGCTTGGCCTGGATCAGGCACGCGGTGGAGGGGAAAATGAGGTCGGGCGTGGTCGTACCGACCACGATCATGTCGAGCTGCGAAGCGTCGATACCGGCCGCTTCAAGTGCGCGCAACGCGGCCTGGTAGCCGAGGTCGCTGGTGGTTTCGCCTTCGGCCGCGATGTGCCGTTCACGAATTCCGGTGCGCGACTGGATCCACTCATCCGAGGTTTCGACCATTTTTTCCAGGTCGGCGTTGGTCAGGACTTTTTCCGGCAAATAGCTACCGGTGCCCGCGATCCTCGAGTAGATCCGCTTGCTCATCATGTTTCCTGTTGCGCGGGCCGCCGATCACCGGCACGCCCGGGAAAGAAGGCAAAGGCCGCTGCCCGGGGGCAGCGGCCTTCCCGGCACATCAATCTTCTTCGACGGCCGAGGTCTTGGTCTGGATGACCTTCTTGCCGCGGTAGAAACCGTCGGCAGTGATGTGGTGACGCAGGTGCACTTCGCCGGTGGTCGGGTCGGTCGACAGCTGCTTGGCGCTCAGGGCGTCATGCGAACGGCGCTGGCCGCGGCGGGACGGGGTAACACGGGATTTCTGCACAGCCATGGGATTGCTCCAAACTCGGTTCGTTTTGCTTCGTCGTATCGTCGCGCAGGACGCCAGCGCCCAGCACACTTTCGCTTTCGCCGCAGCCGCCGACGACAATCCGGCTGCTATTGTTTCTTCAATGCCGCCAATGCCGCGAACGGATTGGCCTTCTTTGTTTCTTCTTCGCTCGGCGCCCAGTCCTTGTCGACTGCTTCACCGTCGGGCGACAGCGGCACCACAGGCACCGCCAGCACCAGCTCGTCTTCGACCAGGTCCAGCGGACGCAGCTGGCCGTCTTCCGGCACCAGCAACGCCTCGTACTCCTCCGGCAGGGACGATTCCTCGTCCTCGTCGCGGATCAGGCCAAGCCTCTGGGTCACCTTCACCGGCAACAAGAATCGCTGCATGCTGCGCTGACAGGTCAGCGGCAACGCGGTGTCGATGGTCAGTTCCACATAGGATACCCGCAGGACGTCGTCGCGACCGAATTCAAGCGAGTAGGAACACTCGCCGTCGGTATCTGCGACCAGCCCCTGCAGGCGGGTCAATTCAGCCAGGGAGACCTGGCCGTCGAAGCGCCTTCGCGCTACGACCATCCGCCAAGCATCCAGCGATTCGGGCACGTTCGCGGACATAAGCCGCTGAATACTAAGGATCGGGGGGGCTGCTGTCAAATGCCCGCCATACAGCACTTGCTGCTGGCGCTGCGCACAGGCCAGACTGCCGCACCCTGCCCCGGTATTCTCGCATGTCACTGGTCCTGGCCTCCACCTCCCGCTACCGCCGCGAGTTGCTGCAGCGGCTGGGCCTGCCCTTCGACTGCGCGCGCCCGGAGGTGGATGAAACCCCGTTGAACGGTGAGACGCCGCTGGCCCTTGCAACGCGCCTTGCCACGGCCAAGGCAACCGGAGTCGCCGCCCGCCACCCCGGCGCCTGGGTGATCGGCTCGGACCAGGTGGCGGACCTGAACGGGCAGCCGCTGGGCAAACCGGGCACGGCCGAGGCGGCCTGCGCGCAGCTGGCGGCGATGTCCGGGCAGACGGTACGCTTCCATACCGCCATCAGTCTCACGCGAGGCGGAGAATCATTCAGTGCCGTGGATCTGACCGAGGTCCGTTTCCGCGCGCTGGGCCAGGAGGAGATCGCACGCTACGTGGCCACCGAACAGCCGCTGGACTGTGCCGGCAGCTTCAAGTGCGAGGGCCTGGGCATCAGCCTGTTCGAAGCGATCGACAACCGCGACCCGACCGCGCTGATCGGCCTGCCGCTGATCGCGGTATGCGGATTGCTGCGCAGGGCCGGTTTCGCGGTGCCCTGAACTGTAGCGTCGAGCCCTGCCCGACGGCTTCTGCTGTAGATGGCAGGCGGCCCGGAAAAAGCAGTCGAGCATGGCTCGACCCTACAAAAGCAGAAGCCTCAACGGACCTCGAACGGCTGCTCCTGCCATTGCTCCACGCTGCCATCGCGGCCATACAGGCGCAGGCCCAGCCAATGCCTGCCCGGCGCCAGCGTGGTGGTATCCAGCGATGCGTCGAAGCCCACCGCCGGGTGCTGCGGATCGGTGCTGTCCGGCCACACGGGGCGCACGTCGAACACACGCCCATAGCGGGCGTCACCGATGGAACGGCCATCGACCAGCACTTCGACGCGTGCCAGGCCGACGCCATCCTTGAACGCCCAGCCCTTGATCGCGAACGTGCCGGACACCTTCTCGCCATTGGACGGCGCATCCAGCCACGCCATCGCCGGCGTCACGCACGGCCCTTCCGCGCGCTGCACCGGCAGGCGGAACAACAGGAAGCGCTGGAACCCGTGATCACTGCTGACCACGCGTGGCGCAGGCATCGGCCCCACCTGATCGCAGATGGCGTGATAGCGCTCCAGCAGCTCGCGATAGCGCTGGTCGCTGGGTGACAGCACCAGCAGCATCGGCGCCGTGCGCTCGCCCTCATGCAGCAGGCCCCACTGTGCCAGCTGCGCGGTGCGGCCATGCTTGTCATTGAGCGGATGCGGCAGCACCTCGATGTTGCCATTGCCCAGCTGGAAGCCCAGTTCGGCGCCGACCTTGAAGTTGCCGGCCAGCACGCGCGTCCCTTCCGGCATCTGCCGAAGCTCTTCATGGACCGCTACGGCCAGTGGTTGCCAGCCAGCGAAATTGCGCGGGTAGTACTTGCTGCCGGCCATCTGCTCGCGCAGTGCCGGCGTGGATGCCATCAGGTAGTAGCCGAACGCCAGCACCATGCCCGCGCCTGCCAGCCACCAGCCGGTGCGGCGCAGCCAGCGCGGCCAGCCGTTGAGCACTACCGGCACCGCCACCAGCAGTGCGAGGTAGCCCGGCAGCGGCCAATGGAAACTGATCCGCTCGACGTCAGTGAAGAAGCCAAGCACGAAAATGCCCAGTGTGGATACGCCGCCCACCAGGCCGAAATAGCGCCACTGCACGCGCGCACCGCCACCGCTCCGGGTTCCTGCCAGCGCCACCTTCCACATCGCCATGCACAGGATCGGCGTCACCAGCATCGGCTGGATCACCAGGAACCACAGCCCGCCCCATTCAAAGGCCCAGGGATGACGCTCGACCACCTGGAATTTCAGACCGGCATCGTGGTTGTCCGCATTCCACGCCAGCAGTGGCAGCCATGCCAGCACGCCCACCGCCAGTGCGACCCATACGCGCGGATCGGCCAGCATGCGCCGCCCCTGCGGCAATGCCAGCAGCGCGATGAAACCGACGCCGATGACACCGATGAAACGGTAGTGGCTGAGTGCACCGATCAGCAGGCCCAGCGCCAGCTTCATCGCCGAGGAGGCATCCACGTTGTGCAGCAGGCGCGCACCGGCGTGCAGGCAGATCACCGCCGCCAGCGCCATCGGCACGTCGGGTACCGCCAGCAGGCCCAGCGTCGCCGACAACGGCATCAACAGCGTGAGGCTGCCCGCCTGCCAACCCGCCACATTGCCGAACCAGCGCGTGGCCGTGCGCACCACCAGCAGCGGCAACAGCGCACCGATGGCCAGGAACGGCAGGCGCAGCGCAAGCACGTGATGACCGCCGAGCTCCACGCCCAGGCGGGCCAGCCAGGCGGTCAACCCGGGCAGATCCGAATAGGCCGCGGCCAGATGCTGGCCTTCCTGCCAATAGAACGCTTCGTCGACGAACAGCGGCAAGCGCGCGGCAACGATCAGCTTGGCCGCTGTGACCAGCGTCCATAACCAGAGAAATATCGTCCGTGCGCGCTGTTCGCCTTGCATTGCTCTATGGATAATCGAGTGGATTCCAGATCTGAGACGATCATGCCAGCTTCGTCCCCCAATCCCAGCATGCTAACCGATCAATTGCGTCAGGCCCTGCGGGAGGCACAGGATCAGGTGAACGCACTGGTACTGGGCAAGGTGCCGGAAGTCAGGCTGGCGTTCGTCGCATTGCTGTCCGGCGGTCACCTGCTGATCGAAGATCTGCCCGGCCTGGGCAAGACCACGCTGGCGCATGCGCTGGCCAGCAGCCTCGGCCTCAGCTTCCAGCGCGTGCAGTTCACCTCCGATCTGCTGCCCGCCGATGTGCTGGGCGTGTCGGTGTATGAAGCCGGCAGCCGTCAGTTCCAGTTCCACCCCGGCCCGGTGTTCACCCACGTACTGCTGGCCGACGAGATCAACCGCGCACCACCGCGCACGCAGAGCGCGTTGCTGGAAGCGATGGCCGAGCAACAGGTCACCCTGGATGGACAGACCCATGCCCTGCCCGATCCTTTCTTCGTGATCGCTACGCAGAACCCGGTGGATCTGTCCGGCACGTTCCCGCTGCCGGATTCGCAGCTGGACCGCTTCCTGCTGCGACTGGCGATGGGTTACCCCAGCGCGCAGGCCGAGCGCGAGCTGCTGCGCGGCAGCGATCGCCGCGACCTGATCGCGCGTGCCGTACCGAAACTGGATGACACCCAGGTGCGCGCGCTGCGCGACGCAGTGAACCAGGTGCATGCCAGCGACGCGCTGATCGACTATGTGCAGGCGCTGTTGACCCGCAGCCGCCAGCATGCCGGTGTGCGCGTGGGCCTGTCGCCACGTGCGGGCCTGGCGCTGCTGCGCGCGGCCAAGGCACATGCACTGCTGCTGGGGCGCGGCCATGTGGTGCCCGAAGACGTGCAGACCCTGTTCGTGGCGGTGGCCGGTCATCGACTGGTGGCGGAAGCCGAATCCAGTTCGGGTCCGGCACTGGCGCGCGCGATCCTGCAGACCGTCGCGGTGGACTGAGCGTGGCCACACGCTGGGCACGCATGCAGCTGCTGGCTCGGCCACGCAGGCCAGAAGCCTTGCCGAGGCGGCTGGACCGCCATCGCATCTATGTGCTGCCCACCCGCTTCGGCCTGTTCGTTGCCACCCTGCTGACGGCCATGCTGCTGGGCGCACTGAACTACAACAACAACCCGGCGCTGCTGCTGGCCCTGCTGCTCGCGGCAGCAGCAATCGCCAGTGCCATTGCCGCGCATCTCCAGTTGTCCGGCGTGCAGATCGATGCGATCTCCGCCGAGCCGGTAGCGGCCGGGCAACCGTTGCGTCTGCGCGTGGACCTCTCACTGCGTGACCCGCGTGCGCGGCACGGCCTGCATCTGCAGCTGGGTGACAGCAACGCCTGGACCTCGCTGCCTGCGCACGGCCGTGGCGAAGTGGAACTGGACGTTCCCAGCGAATGCCGTGGCTGGCTGGAACTGCCGCGCATCCGACTGTCCACCACCCAGCCGCTGGGCCTGGTGCGGGCGTGGTCGTGGGTGTGGCCGGAACAGCCGCTGCTGGTCTACCCGCTGGCCGAAGCCGTGGCGCCTGCACTGCCGGAGAGCGGCAGCGATCCGCTGCACACCCGCGCCCATGCCAGCGGCGAGGAACTGCATCAGCTGCGCCCCTACCGGGCGGGCGATGCGCCGCGCAGCATTTCCTGGAAGCACTCGGCTCGCCGCGACAGCCTGCTGGTGCGCGAGTACGAAAAGCCGGTCGGCATCGAAGTGATCCTCGACTGGCGCGCATTGGCGCCGTTGGGCCATGAAGCACGCATCGCTCGATTGGCGCGCTGGGTGGATGTGGCCGAGCGCGAGGGCCGCCGCTACACCCTGCTGCTGCCTGCACACCCGCCGTTCGGGCCCGGTCAGGGCGCCAGCCACCATCACCTGTGCCTGCGCGCGCTGGCGCTGATGCCGCATGACTGAGACCCCCGCCCTGCTCGATCGCAATGCCCGCAACTGGACCCTGGCCAGCGCGGCGCTGGCCTTGTTACCGTTGCTGCTGCAGCTGCCGCCACTGCTGGCTGGTGTGATCGCGCTGGCGGCGATCATCACCGCCGCCCTGTCGTGGCGGACAGTGTTGCCGATGCCGGTACGCCTGCTGCTGGTGCTGGGCATGCTCGGCGCCATCGTCTGGCAGATGGGCATGGTGCGCCCCGGGCGCGATACCGGTTGCGCACTGCTGGCCGCGATGCTGGCGATCAAGTCCAGCGAGCTGCGCAGCCTGCGTGATGCCCGCAGCCTGCTCGGCTTCGCGCTGTTCTCGCCCTTTGCAGCATTCCTGCTCGACCAGGGACCGCTGACAACCGCGCTGGCCGCGCTGGCCGGGGGCAGCGCACTGATCGCGCTGCAACGCCTGGCCCAGGATGAAGGTCATGCCGGCCGCCTGCCACTGCGCGGGCAGCTGCATGGTGTCGGCCGCCTGTTGGCGATCGGCCTGCCGCTGGCATTGGCCTGTTTCTGGCTGTTCCCGCGCCTGGCCACACCACTGTGGGGTGTTCCCGAGCGCGCCGTGGGTACACCGGGGTTGTCCGACAGCATGGAGCCCGGCCAGTGGTTGGACCTGATGGCCGACGACAGCCCGGCGCTGCGCGTGCAGTTCTTCGGCACTCCACCCGAGCCGGCGCAGCGTTACTGGCGCGGCCCTGTACTGACAGCCTTCGATGGACGGCGCTGGACACGCGACCGCGCCAGCGCGCGGCGGCCTGCTGCGGTGGTTGAAGCAAGTACACAGGGCTGGGATTACCAGATCGACTACGAGCCGACCGACCGCCGCCAGCTGGTGGCGCTGGACCTGCCCAGCCGCGCGCCTGCAGGCAGCATGCTGGATGCGGACATGAGCCTGAGCAGCGAACGCCCGCTGGCCTCGCTCAGCCGCTGGCGGTTGCATTCGGCCCCTCCCCTGCGTTTCGACAGCACGCTGTCGCCCTATCTGCGCCGCGCGACGCTGCAGCTGCCGACCGGCTTCAACCCGCGCACCGCCACGTTGGCGCAGCAATGGCGACAGGAGGCTGGCAGCGATGACGAGGCCATCGTGCGCCGCGCGCTGCAGTGGATCACCACCGACTTCTCGTACACGCTGGACACCCCTGCGGCGGGACGCGACCCGATCGACGAGTTCCTGTTCGGCTACAAGGCCGGCTTCTGTGAACACTTCAGCTCGGCCTTCGTGGTGCTGATGCGCAACGCCGGCGTCCCGGCGCGGGTGGTGACCGGTTTCGCCGGCGGCACCCGCAACCGCATCGGCGACTACTGGGTAGTGCGGCGAATGGATGCCCACGCCTGGGCCGAGGTGTGGCTGCCGCAGCGCGGCTGGGTCCGGGTCGACCCGACCGCAGCCGTGGCACCGGAACGCATCCTGGACACACTGGATGACCGCCTGCAGGCCGGCACGGACACGCCACTGCAGCAGCGTTGGCTGCAGCTGGGCCAGCTGGGCGACTGGCTGCGCCGCGGCTGGAACGACCTGGTGCTGTCGTTCGATGCGCGCCGCCAGCAACAGCTGCTCAAGCCGTTCGGGCTGGACGATCTGGGCCCCGGGCAGCTGGTCGCTGGCTTCGTGGTGGCCGCACTGCTGGCGCTGGCGTGGATGGCCTGGCTGCTGGCCCGTGGCGAGCGCGAACGCGACCCGCTGCTGCGCGCCTGGCACCGGCTCGGCCGGCGCTACGCCCGCCTCGGCCTGGCCCGTGAACCGCACGAAACCGCCCAGGACTGGGCACAGCGCGTACACCGGCAGCGTCCTGACCCGGCCCTGCTCGCGCTCAGCCAGCGTTTCGCTGATGCGCGTTACGCTGGAACTTGCACCGACCTCGCTTCATTATTGCGGGACCTGCGCAGGCATCGCCCGACTTCCGGAGCCTCCCCATGAACACCAAGTTCCTTCTCACCGCTGTGGCCACGCTGGCCCTGTCGGCCTGCGCCACGGCCCCCAAGCCGCTGCAGGGACAGTTCAGCCTGGTCTCCCCTCGCGATTCAGTCGCTACCCAGCAGGTCGGCACGCCGGTCCGTTGGGGCGGTCGCATCATCGAAACCAAGCCCGGCCAGGGCGAGACCTGCTTCCAGATCATCTCGCGCCCGCTCAATGGCAGTGGCCGCCCGAACACCACTTCGTCCGATGCCAGCGACGGTCGTTTCATCGCCTGCCGTGCCGGCTTCTACGACCCGGCGGTGTTCGAAGCCGGTCGTGACGTGACCTTCATCGGCAAGATCGACGGCTACCAGAACACCCGCATCGGCGAATACGATTACCGCCTGCCGAAGCTGTCGGCCGATGTGATCTACCTGTGGCCGGAACAGCGTCAGGTCGACGTGGTGCCCTATCCCTATGGCCCGTGGGGCCCGAGCCCGTATGGCCCGTACTGGGGCGGCTATGGTCGCTGGGGCTGGTGGTGATCATCACCGCACAGGCATGACGGAAAAGGCCGCCCTCGGGCGGCCTTTTCCATCCACGCCGGGATACGGTAGATCCACGCCAGGCGTGGATAGGGGCTTCAACGCCCCGGGGTACCGAAGTGCCCCAGCGGCGCACCGGCCAGCAGGTGCATGTGGATATGGAACACGGTCTGCCCGGCATCCTCGCGGCAGTTCATCACGATGCGGTAGCCGTCCTGAGCAAAGCCCTCACGGCGCGCGTACTCGGCGGCAGCCAGCGCCAGCTTGCCGATCAGGTGCGCCTGCGACGGCTGCAGGTCATCCAGGGTCGGAATGATCTCGTTCTTCGGAATGAACAGCACGTGCACCGGCGCCTGCGGTGCGATGTCCTTGAAGCCCAGCACCTCGTCATCCTCGTAGACGATGGTGGCCGGGATCTCGCGACGGATGATCTTGCTGAAGAGGGTTTCGTTGCTCATGATCGGCCTCGGCGGGGATGTCTCCCGCATTGTAGGCCGCCCGCGCCCGGCCATGCCGGCCGTGGCTCAATCGCGGAATTCGCTGCGCGTCCCGAACGCGTGCGACAGCGTGCCACGATCAACGTATTCCAGTTCGCCGCCCAGCGGCAGGCCCTGCGCCAGGCGGCTGGGCTGCA
Organism: Stenotrophomonas sp. 86428_Sma; assembly: GCF_056481585.1. Taxonomy (NCBI): domain Bacteria; kingdom Pseudomonadati; phylum Pseudomonadota; class Gammaproteobacteria; order Lysobacterales; family Lysobacteraceae; genus Stenotrophomonas; species Stenotrophomonas sp. 86428_Sma. The sequence goes on along the minus strand of NZ_CM151156.1, from coordinate 994,527 downwards.
CCTTGCGCGCGCGCGCCAGCTGCGCCAGGTAATGCGCGGTGGCCTCCCCCTCCACAGTGGCGCTGGTGGCGATGATCAGCTCCTGCACCTCGCCTTCGGCCAGCCGCCGCTCCAGCTGCTCCAGGCCCAGCTCGCGCGGGCCGATGCCATCGAGCGGCGACAGCCGGCCCTGCAGCACGAAGTAGACACCGCGGAAGCCGGTGGCGTTCTCGATGGCCAGGCGGTCGGCCGGTGATTCGACCACGCACAGCTGGCTGCGCTCGCGGCTGCTGTTGGCACAGGTCGGGCACAACTCGGTTTCGCTGAAATCGCGGCATTGCGCGCAGTGGCCGATGCGCTCCACCGCCAGCGCCAGGGTTTCGGCCAGGCGCTGGCCACCTTCGCGCTCGCGCTCGAGCAGGTGGTAGGCCATGCGCTGCGCCGTCTTCTGGCCCACGCCAGGCAGCACCCGCAGTGCGTCGATCAATTGTTCAAGCAGGGGTGCGGACACGGCGGCAGGCTTTCATTGCGTCGAGCAGGCTCGACGGCTGTTTGTAGAGTCGAGCCATGCTCGACTGAAGGTTGGAGCAGTCGAGCAAGCTCGACTCTACGGGATCCGTGGCACCCGGTTACACGGGTGCCACGCTGAAAATCAGAACGGCAGCTTCATGCCCGGCGGCAGCTGCATGCCGGCGGTGGCCGAACCCATCTTCGACTTCGACTCGGCATCGATCTTGTTCGAGGCATCGTTGAAGGCGGCGGCGATCAGGTCTTCCAGCATCTCCGGGTCGCTGGCCAGCGACGGGTCGATGCGCACCTTGCGGCATTCCTTGGCGCCGGTCAGGGTCACGCTGACCATGCCGCCACCGGCGCTGCCGGTCACTTCGATCTTGGCGATTTCTTCCTGGGCCTTCTGCAGGTTTTCCTGCATCTTCTGGGCCTGCTGCATCAGTTGGGCGATGTTGCCGCGCATAGTGTCTTACTCGTCAAAAGAACGGATGGAATCGGAAACAACCCGGGCGCCGTGCTGTTGGATCAGCACCTGCACTTCCGGATCGTCCATGAAAACAGCCTCTGCCACCTGCTGCCGCTCGCCACGCTGGCGATCGGCACGCTGGTGCAGGGTCTCGGCCGGAACGTGTTCGGTTTCCACGGTCTCGACCACGATCTTCGGCGCCTGGCCGAGGGCCTTCTCCAGCATCTCGCCCAGGGCGGCCAGCGCGCGCTCCGAGCGCAGATATTCAAATCCGGGCGAAAGACCCAGTTTCAAGGTCCCGTGCTGGCAACTGATGAAGGCGGCGTTGGCGGCCAACTGCCGCGACGGGCCGCTCAGGCCACTGTTGGCGACCAGATCCAGCCAATCCTCGGCGCTGGCCAGATCGCTGACACCTTCCTGCGGCACGGCATCACGTGCCGGGGCCGGCTCGGCCGGCGCGATTGCAATGCCTTCAGTGCGGAACGGGCGCTCGGGCGGCGCAGGCTCGCTGGGAGCCGCGACGGGAGCTGGCGGTTCATGCCAGGGCGCCACCATGGCAGCGTCCGGCCCAGCCATCTCGGCCGCCAGCGCCTTGTCACGCGCCTCGGCTTCGTCGGTGGCCCACGGCGGCAGGTCGTCGCCCGCTTCGGCTTCAACGGATGCCGGTGCCGCTGCTTCGGCCTTCACCGGCGGCGGTGACACGGGCTCTTCCACCGGAACCGGCTCGGGCTCCGGGGTCGGGTCCGGTTCGGGTCGTGGGGCCGGCTCAGGTTCGGGTTCAGGTTCGCGCGGCGCGGCCTGCGCCGGAGCGGCCACCTGGGCTACTACGGCCGGGCTTGCCGAAGTGGCGGCAGCAACCGGTGTCGCTTCGTGGGTACCCGTACCGCTGCCACCACCGGCAGCATTGCCACCCGGCGCATTGCCTGCACCATCCACCGACTTCGGCACCGGCGGGACCGCCGCGGCCGGGCGGAACGCCAGCATGCGCAGCACAGCCATTTCAAAGCCCGCGCGCGGGCTAGGCGCCAGCGGCAGGTCACGACGGCCGTTCAAGGCCATCTGATACCAGAGCTGCACCACTTCCGGACGCAGGCGTTCGGCGAACACCGTCGCATCCAGGCCTTCGGCAGCCGCTGCGGCACCCGGTACCAGCTGCTGCACCTGGATGCGATGCAGGCCTTCGGCCAGCGCTTCCAGTACGCCGCTCCAGTCCGGCGAGAACTCCGCCAGCGCAGCCACCACCTGCAACAGGCGCGGACCATCGCCTTCGGCCAGCGCATCGAGCATCGCTGCCACCTGGGTGCGGTCGACCGTGCCCAGCATGGTGCGCACCACGTCCTCGCGCAGCGCGCCGCCGGCGTAGGCGATCGCCTGGTCCAGCAGCGACAGGCCGTCACGCAGGCTGCCGTCGGCGGCCTTGGCCAGCTGCACGATGGCGCTGCCGTCGGCCTCGATTTCCTCAGCCGCCAGGATGCGGGTCATCTGGCCTTGGATCTGGTCTTCATCCAGGCGCTTGAGGTTGAACTGCAGGCAGCGGCTGAGCACGGTGACCGGCAGCTTCTGCGGGTCGGTGGTGGCCAGCAGGAACTTCACATGTTCCGGCGGTTCCTCCAGCGTCTTCAGCAGCGCGTTGAACGCCGCCTTGGACAGCATGTGCACTTCGTCGATCAGGTAGACCTTGTACTTGCCACGCGAGGGCATGTACTGCGCGTTCTCGATCACCTCGCGCACGTCATCCACACCGGTGTTGGACGCGGCGTCGATTTCCAGCAGGTCGATGTAGCGGCCGGCGTCGATGTCCAGACAGGCCGCGCACTGACCGCACGGGTCCGCGCTGGTGCCCTGCTCGCAGTTCAGCGACTTGGCGAAGATGCGCGCGATGGTGGTCTTGCCCACGCCGCGGGTACCGGTGAACAGGAACGCATGGTGGACCCGGCCGCTGTCCAGCGCGTTGCTGAGCGCACGGACCACGTGTTCCTGGCCCACCAGCTCGGCAAAACGCTTCGGACGCCACTTGCGGGCAAGGACGAGATAGGACATCAGGCCACCGTTTTCCATCGGATGTTCCATTGTGCCATGCCTGTCCAGCCCCCTCGCCTCCGGCACGTCCTTCGCAGGTTCCTGACCGGGGTGCTTGTGAAGTGCCGCGCAGCCCGCTAGAATCTGCGCCCCTGCTGAGGCGTTTGCCGATGGCAGGGATCCGGAGAGGTGTCCGAGTGGTTGAAGGAGCACGCCTGGAAAGTGTGTAAGCGTCTAAACCGCGCTTCGGGGGTTCGAATCCCCCTCTCTCCGCCAGACAAACGCAAAAGGGCCGCCCACAGGGTGGCCCTTTTGCGTTTGTCTGGCGGATGGGATGGGTGGTGAGAAGCCACGCCGGGGTTCGACGGTTCTGCAGGAGCAGAACCGGACCGCCGCAGGCGGGTCCCGAGGCGCAACGCGCATCGGGATCGGGTGCATGGATGCACACGACAATCCCCCTCTCTCCGCCAGATAACTGAAAAAGGCTGCCCCCAAGGGCGGCCTTTTTCAGTTATCTGGCGCGGGACGCGAAGTGCGCTGCGCGCGCTTCGCCCCAAACGTTGCTGCGCAACCTTTGGGCCCCTCCCTTTGCCGGCCTCTCCCCGCCCCTGTCGGGGCAGCCCCTCAACAGAGGGGCTTGTTCCTCCAGATGCGCGACATGCACGGACAGATCACCGCAGGCGGGTCCCGAGGCGCAACGCGCATCGGGATCGGGTGCATGGATGCACACGACAATCCCCCTCTCTCCGCCAGATTACGCAAGCCTCTGTTTACGCAGGGGTTTTTGCTTTTCTGAGATAACCTTCGGCGGGACACGAATCGGGACACATCTGACGATGCACACCCCAAACCATCTTGTTCGCGCGCCCTCTGGGCTCTGGTCGTTCCGGCAACGGGTCCCGCCGATCTCCAGGCCATCGCGTCTTCAAACGCCGACTGCGCAAGACCGAGCTGGCCGTGGCCCAGCTGCGCCCTGCAACTGACGGCGCGCTATGCTCGGGCTTTCGAGGCGCTGAGAGAGCAACGCATGGGAATCAAGGAAGAGGACATCGGCGCGCTTCCAAGCACCTGACCGATGGCGACCCGCTACAGCAGTTGATCTTGAACCGGACCAAGGCGGCAGACGGGACGGTGACCGAGCACTAGCAAATCGACTGGCCTCGCTGCCGCTCGGCCCCCTCTCGGCAAAACGGTAATGGCGGCGCTCCTGCGCCGCCGGGCTTGCGCAACGGCGAAAACGCGTTATGCACTAGGGGTGGGCAAACGTCCTAGCAGCGGCACGCGCCGCCGACAAACTCCTGAAAGCCGCTGGTTACGACACGAGCGGCGAAGCTTGCGCCGAACCATGAAGAAAAAGCGAAAAGCAGCCAATGCCGCCAAGCAAGGGAAGAAGAAGGGAACAATGCGGAGAGCTCTGGCGCGCTGGTCGATGGCTTACATCGACCAGCACTGCATTATTGCCCATGCCTGCGAAGTCAGGGTGCCCTTAAGAGGGCACCCTGCTGCACCATATACGACTACCCTTGTGGGCGCGGATCAGGCACCTGGTCTCCTGCGAATCCCTTGTAGAGCAAAGACGCTCTCCTGTCGGCAGCCGCCAGCTCCGCAGAGCTGAGACCCATCTTCGCAATCTCGGTCGCTGCTTTGTGGTCGCCCATGATGTAAGCCAGACGGAGATATGCTGCACCATCTACCGCGTTTGGCACTTTCGATTCGCGATACGACTCTGAGATCGCGTAAAGCGCATAGAAGTTGCCCGATAGCACCTGATTTCGGAGCATGACTTGGCCGTCCATGAAGTTCTTCTCCAAGGCAATCCGTTTTCCCAGCACCGCGGCTGCGGTGGAGTCGCCCACTGACGCCTTTTGCTGCAATACATCCAGCGACTCTGATCGAAGCCGCTCGAGTTCAGCCTGCGAAGGATATTGATGCCGAATTAGCCATTCAGCCTCTTCTTGAGATCTTGCTTGCAGAGGGCCGGCGTCACGGCAGTCTCCAGTGCACAAGCGCTGCGCAACCACGGCCGCGTCAAAGCTATGGGATTCACCACCCGTCGAGTGCTGGGACGTGGTAGCGCGTGGTGTCTGTCCCGGAACAGAGTGGGACGACTCGGCGCCTTCTGCCGCCGGTGCCACTGTGCCCTTGTCTGGGGCGGGTTGTTCTGAACAAGCCGTGGCGATGACTGCCAAAATGGCCGTAAACAGAATCGATCTCGCGTGCATTACTTTACCCCGCACATGTTTTTCTGGACCTGTGTCCACCATTTTGAGCAGGATGCGTCTTCCGTCACTGCACGCCATTTCTCGCCGATAGAGTTTCGCGTGTCAACGAGCTCGACGATCCCATACGGAACGTAGTTTTCGAGGGGTACGCCAACCTTTCGTTGATGTTCAATGAACCAAATCATGAAATTCTGATTGTCGTTGGCCTCAGCATCGAATGCTTTCAGCATCTCGATACAATACTTTTCCGGCTTGGTCAGCGTTCCCCCGACGCGATACTGACTCGACGCATCGAGCTGAATGTCACATGTCAAACCAAGCTGAATCCGCATGCGAGCATTGGTCTCCACAAGGCTGGCGCCTGAGGCGAAACTGTTGACCTGTTCCTGCAAAGCTACTTGAAGGAACCAGATGGCTAGGGAATCCATCTGGATCGGCGTTCCTTCCCAATAGGCCTTGCCATTGACGAACGAATGAGCCATCCGCATGGAAGAGCGTTGTCCCGCGGGTATTCGATCATCCCCAAACAGCGGATCCGTTGGCATGGGAATAGGATTAGGGCAGGCGGCGGGACGAGTGGCAAGCAGGAATTCACAAGATTGTTGCTGGTCACTACCAGCCCCGCCACCGCCCCCACCACTTGAATCGCCGGGATCATATCCTAGGTCAGGCGGGCGAGCCGGCGGTTCCATCGGAGGAGTGTATGGAGGAACGTAGGGAGGAGGGGTTGCGTCCACCGGAGGAAGATTGGTAGTGCCCCTGTCCGTCGAGGTGTCTGCGAAGCCGGGCTGAACGGCAAAGAAGCATCCTGCAACCACCAAGCTCAACCTAATGCTATGCCGTATTGCGGCTCTCAGATCCGAGCCCCGTGTTGTCGAGTTGTTTGAGCGGTGCACGTGTCGCATTTTTCTCATTTCATCCTTGTGCTTTCATCGTTTGAAGGGGTAAATCTTCGCCCGAAGTACTGTCCTTGCAGATCTTCTGGAGAAGGGTGCGAAGCGTTTCGCTATAGAAATTGGTGTGGCGGCAGTCCTCGTGTTTGGAGACCATTCTTGCGGAAAGCCCTTGGTTGACCGTACTGTTGAGTGCACAGATGCCGGCTGGGGAAATCTGTCCAAAGGCTGCTAGACAATCCAGAACGCGGGTATCGCACCCTGCCGCTGCTGCATCGAGATAGGCCTTCCCGATGTTAGAGCTGGTATGACGCCATTGGATGTAGTGGTTCACATCGAATAAGGTTCCACCGTCCAGGGATCGCTCCCGCCATGATCTAGTTAGGCCAATCTTGTCGAACATGAGCCGCCACGCAATGTAAAGCGGATACAAGCTACGTTTCCTGGAGGCCATTTTGATCAAGAGGGTTCGGGCCACTCTGCCGTTGCCGTCATGCAACGGATGGATCGTCAAGAACTGAAATGCCGCGGCTTCGTCAATCTCCTCATTGGGGTTGTCGAGATGATCTGCGATGAATGACACTAGATCCGCCATCTGTTGCGGCACTCTTGCCATTGCGGGGCAAACAAGACTTGCCTCTAAGGGCGATGCTGCCCCGACCCAGGAGCGATCCGAGCGAAGTTGGAACGGTGCAATTCCGGAGCACTGAGCCATCTGCTCCAGAAAACTCCTCCAATCCTGAACATCGCTAGTTGCCAGCGGTCGGATGCTTTGAATGATTCCGTCCTTGGCACTGGGTGAAAGTGAATAGCTCTCAGCCACGTGGACTCTGTGGACACGATTGAATCGGGCTGTAATCAGCAGCAGTGCCCGAGCCGCTTTCATGTCCATCCGCCAGTCAGTGTGCGTCACTGAGGAAAATGAGTGCCCTGACAGTGGCTGGGGACTGGAGACAACGACTCCATGGTCTTCCCAAATGCGGGGATCGGCCGCTTCCTTGATCAACGGCAGCGGTGTGAATAGGCAGCCCGGATGGATTTCAACAGCCGACGGCATTCTTCATGTCCCCGATAGCGAATTGAGAGCTTGGGCGGCGCTTATGAGTCGTCCCGATACGTACTAACGTAGAAGTGGCATGATCACCCCCGGTGATTGGGAGAAGATCCTCTCCCCTCGCCGGGTGCCCGTTGTTCGCAGTGAAGTGGTTAGCCACTAGGAGGCCCTGAGATGGCTCATTGAGCAGTCGGGTCCAGCGGGTAGGACCAATTGGAGTAGCTATCCCGCGACCAGCCCTCGGCGATCCAGGCGGCATTCTCTAAAGGCACACGGAGGAGCCCCGGAGCTATCCGTGCATGCTTGGATAGTCCTACAATGCGCCGGGCACAAAACAGGGCACTCCCGGTTTGTGAATGCCAAGCGGTTCAAGGGGTTGGATCCGACTCAACTGGATCCCCCCTCTCCGCCAGATAACTGAAAAAGGCTGCCTCAAGGGGTGGCCTTTTTCAGTTATCTGGCGCGGGACGCGAAGTGCGCTGCGCGCGCTTCGCCCCAAACGTTGCTGTGCAACCATTGGGCCCCTCCCTTCGCCTGCCTCTCCCCGCCCCTGTCGTGGCAGCCCCTCAACAGAGGGACTTGTTCCTCCAGATCCATCAGTAGATCCACGCCACGCGTGGATGCTTTTGATCGCCTTACGCACGCTCGTTGGCACTCCAAAACAAAGCTGAACGAAACCTGAAAATTCGCTATCGTAGACGCCTTCATCCGACGCCTGGCCCATTGCCCATGAGTTCGACCGACAGCGCTCACGCCGACTGCGAGAACTGCAACACCGCCCTGCAGGGCCACTACTGCCATCGCTGCGGGCAATCGGCGCACAACCCGCTCAAGCACGTGGGCCACGCCATTGAAGAAGTGTTCGAATCCTTCTGGCACCTGGACGGGCGCATCTTCCGCACGCTGCGCGATCTCTGGGTTCCCGGCCGCATCACGCAGAACTACCTCAAGGGCCGCCGGGTCGGATACGTGCAGCCTTTGCGGCTGTTCGTCATCCTCACCCTGTTTACGTTCTTCATCGGCAAACTGTTCGTGCACGTCGACGACATCCGCATGGGCGGAGGCGATTCGCTGTATGCCAAGTCCATCACCGTTGAACAGGTCGAGGCCGCACGCGCGAAACAGCTGACGATGATCGATCAACAGCAGGCCAGCTCACCTGCTACCGGCAACGCCGGCTTCGCCATGGCCAGAGCGGCGGTGAATGCGGCAGCCGCACAGCGCAAAGCCGAGCTCACCGGCACCAGCAAGGAGGTCGCCACAACCGAGCCCGGCACCTTCTTCAACCACACCGTCAACGGCAAACCGTGGGACGCTGACACCAACCCCATCGTGGTGGCCGGCTGGCCCCGGTTCGCCAACAACTGGCTCAACAAGCGCCTGCACAACGGCAACGCCAACATCCAGCGCATGGGGGGCAAGAGCGATCTGTACATGCAGGCGATCCTGACCGCATTGCCCGGTGCCCTGTTCTTCCTGATGCCAGTGTTCGCGCTGGTGCTGCGCATCGCCTACATCCCGCGGTCGATGGGCTATCTGGAACACCTGGTGGTGGCGCTGTACAGCCACTGCTGGCTGATGATGGTGCTGCTGGCAACCTTCCTCATCGCCGGCATCAGCAGCGCGCTCGCATCCCCCGCCTTCGCCGCCGTCAGCCAATGGCTGTATGCCCTGCTGTGGCTGGCGGTCCCGGTCTATCTGCTGTGGATGCAGCAACGCGTGTACGGCGGCAACAAGGCGCTGACCGTGTTGCGCTACCTGGCCATCGGCGGCGTCTACCTGTTCCTGGTGAGCTTCGTGGTGATGTATGCGGTGCTGGCGGGAATCTCGGCCTGAGGGATACACGCACGGCATCCGGCCCATGAATCCACGTGTAGCGTGGATCTACTGACGATCGTCTATCGTGGGCCCATGAACCTCCGCCTCTACCGACCCGCAGATGCCAGCGCCTGCCTGTCGATTTTCGACAGCAACGTGCCCACCTACTTCGCGCCCGAAGAGCGCAGCGACTTTGAGCGCTTCCTGCGTGAGCAGGCCATGGACTGCGCCTTCCAGGTGATCGAGCGCGACCACCGCATCGTGGCCTGCGGCGGCCTGTCGCGACGCGGCGATGGCAGCGCCGGTTTCTGTTGGGGCATGGTGCAGCGCGCGCTGCACCGGCATGGACTGGGACGCGAACTGGCGCTGGCGCGCCTGCGCCAGGCCGAAGCGGATCCCTCGATCAAGCGCATCGCGCTCAGCACCAGCCAGCACACCCAGGGCTTCTATGCCGGCCTGGGCTTCCAGGTGACGCGGATCGTGCCCGATGGCCACGGTGCCGGGATCGACGCCGTGGAAATGGAGCGGGAGCTCTAGCGCTCCCGCCCCGGTCCCATCCACGCCCGCCGTGGTTCTACCGCTGGCCCGCTCCCCTCAGAAGCCCACGCGCAGGTTGATCTGCCCGCCGACATCGCGGCGACCGTCGCCGTGCTGGCCCTGCACGAACATCGACAGCTGGCTGTTGCGGCCGAGCCCAACCGCCACGCCCAGCTGGCTGACCAGCGCGTTGCGTGCCATCACCGCGCTGTACACATCGAACGCATTGCCGCCGACCGCGAAGCGGTTGCGGCTGGCCACGTCGGTGTCACCCGAAGCATGCTGCCAGCCGAGGCCGACCGTCAGCTGTGCAGGGAAGCGCTCGCCGCTGCCCACGTCCCAGCGGCCCCGCACACCCACGGTGCTGACATTGAGCGTGTCCTTGCCGCCTTCCAGCTCCAGCGCAGCAGTGCCGCCCTGCTCCACCGCGCGATCACTGTCGACCCAGTGCTTGGTGAACTGCACGTACGGCTGCAGCTGGGTCCTGCCGTGGGTCCAGGTCCAGCTGCCCTCCACCTGGGCGATGGTCACATCCGAGTCCTGGCGGCTGTACAGGGTCTGGCCCAGCAGCGGCACCTCACGTGTGGTGCGCGTGCGGTAGTCGCCGCGCGACACGCTGCCACCGACCGCAAAGCCGTTGTTCCACTGGCCCTGCGCATACAGGCCGAAGGTGTTGCCACGCAGGCGGGCGCGCGAGCTGCGATCGTACAGGCGCGTATCCAGCCGTTCGTTGCCGGCCGCTGCACCCAGCACCACGTGCTCGCCCAGCTGCCAGTCCACGCCGGCCATCAGCGCATTGCGGTTGGAGCGGATGTCGTCGCCGTTGCCATCACCATCCTGCCTGAACACCTTGCCGCTGCCGGCCAGCCAGGCCGACGCGCGCTCGCCACGCACCGTCGGCAGCTCGCTGCCCAGGCGCTGGCGGATGCCTTCTTCCAGATAGTTGTCATACAGCAGCACAGCGCGACTGGCGGCATGCACTTCACCGGACAGCTGGTCGAATGCGCTGCGCGCGGTGGCGGCGTCATAGATCAACACCGTGTTGTACAGCCCCAGCGCCGGACCACTCTGCGGCAGGCTGTCCAGCGCTGCGGCGGTGTTGTACTGGTTGCGCGTCTTCGCCGCCGTGGTGAAGGCTGCAGTCTGCGCCACATCGATCTGCAGATTGGCCGTGTTCGCCGTGTAGACCGGGGTGATGGTCAGGAAGGCCGACGGCGTCTTCGCCGAAGCGAACTGCCCGCTCACGCCACCGCCCGCATTGACCACGGTGTACTGCTGGCCCTGCTGGTAGCTGGTGCTCGGCGAGATGGTATTCACCTGCACGCTGCTGCCACCCACGTTGGCACTGCCACCCACCTGCACCGTGTCGCTGCCGGTGGCACCCAGATCGATGCCCAGCGCGCTGCCCGGCGACAAGGTCAGGTTGCCACCCACCGTGATCGTGCCGGTGCCATTGCCCGCACCGCTGCCATTGCCTGGGCCATTACCCGGCGACAGCACGCCGCCACTGGATACCGTCACGCCACCACCGGTACCCCCGATGGTGCCGGTGCCGGACAGCGTGGTACCGCTGCCGATGGTCCACTGGCCGCCGATGTTGCCGGTGACATTCAGGCCACCGCCGGTGACCTGGCCGGTGCCGCTGAAACCACCGCTGTTGCCGCCAAGGTTCAGCCCGCCCGGGCCGGCCTGCACGATGCTGCCGCCACCGCTGATGCTGCCGCCCAGCGTGGTGCTGCCACCGGTGTTGATGATCAGCCCACCGTTGTTGGTGATGTTGCCGGTGATCGAGCCACTGGCGCCGCCATTGCCGACCTGCAGCGTGCCACCGGCATTGATGGTGGTGCCGCCGGTATAGGTGTTGTTGCCGGTCAGAGTCAGCGTGCCAGCGCCGGCCTGGGTCAGGCCACCGCTGCCGCTGATGGTGCCGCCAACGGTGGTATTGCCACCGACGTTGAACACCAGGCTGCCGTTGTTGCTGACGTTGCCGGCAATCGATCCGCTCGCGCCGCCGTTGCCGACCTGCAGCGTGCCGCCGGTGTTGATGGTGGTGCCGCCGGTATAGGTGTTGTTGCCGCCCAGGATCAGCGTGCCGCTGCCGGCCTGGGTCAGGCCACCGCTGCCGCTGATGGCTCCGCCGACGGTGGTGTTGCCACCCACGTTGAAGATCAGGCTGCCGTTGTTGGTGACGCTGCCGCCAATCGCACTGGTCGCGCCGCCATTGCCCACCTGCAGGGTGCCACCGGCAGTGATGGTGGTCGGGCCGGTGTAGGTGTTGTTGCCGGTCACGGTCAGCGTGCCACTGCCGGCCTGGGTCAGGCCACCGCTGCCGCTGATGGTGCCGCCCAGCGTGGTGTTGCCGGCCACGTTGGACACCAGCGTGCCGTTGTTGGTGATGTCGCCGACGATCGAGCCGGTCGCACCACCATTGCCCAGCTGCAGCGTGCCGCCGGTGTTGATGGTGGTGCCGCCGGTGTAGGTATTGGTGCCGGTCAGCACCAGCGAGCCACTGCCCGCCTGGGTCAGGCCACCCGTACCACTGATGGTGCCGCCCAGCAGGGTGTTGCCCGCGACGTTGGAGATCAGCGAACCATTGTTGGTGATGTCGCCAGCGATCGAACCGGTCGCTCCACCATTGCCCACCTGCAGCGTGCCACCGGTATTGATGATGGTGCCGCCGGTGTAGGTGTTGTTGCCGACCAGCGTCAGCACGCCGGCACCGGCCTGGGTCAGGCCACCACTGCCACTGATCGCGCCACCGACCGTGGTGTTGCCCGCCACGTCGAACACCAGGCTGCCGTTGTTGGCGACATTACCGGTGATCGCGCCGGTCGCACCGCCATTGCCGACCTGCAGCGTGCCACCGGCATTGATGGTGGTGCCGCCGGTATAGGTGTTGTTGCCGGTCAGAGTCAGCGTGCCGGCACCGGCCTGGGTCAGGCCGCCGCTGCCGCTGATGGTGCCGCCCAGCGTGGTGTTGCCCGCCACGTTGGACACCAGCGCGCCGTTGTTGGTGATGTCGCCGACGATCGCGCCGGTCGCACCGCCATTGCCGACCTGCAGCGTGCCGCCTGCATTGATGGTGGTACCGCCGGTGTAGGTGTTGTTGCCGGTCAGCACCAGCGTTCCGCTGCCAGCCTGGGTCAGGCCACCGCCACCGCTGACCACACCGCCTACGGTTGCCGTGGTGCCCAGGTTGTAGACCAGGCTGCCGTTGTTGGTGATGTCGCCCAGCACCGAACCGGTGCTGCCGCCGTTGCCGAGCTGCAGCGTGCTGCCACCGTTGATGGTGGTGCCACCGGTATAGACGTTGTCGCCGCTCAGGGTCAGCGTGCCGGTGCCGCTCTGCACCAGGCCACCGCTGCCACTCAACACGCCAGCGAAGGCGGTGCTGCCGTTGTTGCCGCCGGTGGTGAGGGTTGCGCCACCCAGCACGACGCTGGAGCCGGTCACGCCGGCCAGGCCGCCAATGCTCTGGTTGCCACCGGCACTGATGTCCAGCGTACCGGCACCGGTCAGATTGACCGTGCTCGCACCCGACAGGGTGCCACCGGCCGCCACCGCCAGCGTGCCGCTGTTGATGGTGGTGTTACCGGTGTAGGTGCTGGCACCGCCCAGGGTGACCGTTGCTGCGCCATCCTTGAGCAGGCCGCCAGCGCCGCTGATCGGACCGTTCAAGGTCAGCGCGTTGCTGCCGGCAAGGGTCAGCGTGCCACTGGCCAGCTGCACGGTATTGGCCAGCGTCAGCGCGCTGGTGCCGTCCAGGCTGGCATTGCCGCCCACGGTCAGCGTGCCGGTTCCCAGTGCATTGTTGTTACCCAAGGCAAGGCCACCGGCGTTGAGTGCCACGCCACCGCTGAAGGTATTGCTGCCGGTCAGGCCCTGGATGCCTGCACCATTCTTCACCAGGCCACCGGTACCGGTAATGTCACCAGCGAAGGTCGTGTTTCCTACGCCATTGAGGGTCAGCGTGCTGCCGCCGAGCGCGACCGTACTGCCGGTAACACCGGCCAGTGATCCGATGCTCTGCGCACCACCGGCAGAAATATCGAACGCTGTTCCGGCGTTGGCCAGTGTCACCGCGCCATTCGCTGCCAGGCTTCCTCCGGCGCCAATCGCCAGCGTGCCCGCATTGATGGTGGTGCCACCAGTGAAGGTATTGGCACCGGTCAGGGTCTGGGTGCCGGTGCCTTCCTTGATCAGCCCACCGGTACCCCCCACCGAACCACTGAACGTGCCATTGACGGGACCACCAATGGTCAAGGTGTTGCCGCCCAGGTTCACCGTGCCGTTGCCGATCAGGGTACCGAACTGCTGCGTGCCGCTGCCCGCCGACAGATCGAAGGTCGCGCCCGCAGCCAGATTGACGATGCCACTGGCATGCAGGCTCGCGCCGGCACCCAATGCCAACGTACCGGCATTGATGAAGGTGCCACCGGTATAGGTATTGGCACCGTTCAAGGTCAGCGTTGCCGCGCCCTCCTTGGTCAGCGAGCCGGTGCCACTCAGGCTGCCGTTGAGGGTGAGGTTGTTGCTGCCGAGTACGGTCAGCCCGGCGTTGAGGACGAAGTTGTTGGCCAACGTCACCGCAGTGTTCGAATCGAGCGTACCGTTGCCACCCACCGTTACCGCCCCGGTGCCCAGAGCGGCATCGTTGCCGACCACCAGGCCGCCTGCATTGAGCGTTACACCGCCACTGAAGGTGCTGGCGCCGTTGAGGGTCTGCACGCCTGCGCCGTTCTTGACGAGGCCACCATTACCGGTGATCGCACCGTTGAACGTGCTGTCTACCGTGCCGCCCAGGGTCAGCGCACTGCCCCCCAGCGCCACGGTGCTGCCGGCCACACCGGCAAGCGAACCGATGCTCTGGTTGCCCGCAGAGATATCGAGGGTACCGGTACCGGCCAGGTTCACCGCACCGGTCGAGGCCAGGCTGCCACCAGCACCGATGGCCAGCGTGCCGCTGTTGATGGTGGTGCCTCCGGTGTAGGTATTCGCACCGCTCAGGGTCACGGTGGCCGCACCGTTCTTGATCAGCCCACCGGTACCGGAAACGATGCCGCCCAAGGTCAGTGCATTGCTGCCCAGCAGGTTGAGGTTGGCACCTGATGCCAGCGTGATGTTGTTGGCCAGGTTGGCCGCGGTCGAAGCATCCAGCGTAGCGCTGGCCCCCACCGTCAGCGCACCGCTGCCGAGCGCAGCGTTGTTGCCGATCACCAGGCCACCGCCGTTGAGCGCCAGGCCGCCGCTGAACAGGTTGGCGCCGCCCAGCGTGAGGATGCCGGTGCCGTTCTTGACCAGGCCACCGGTGCCGGAAATCGCGCCGTCGAACACGCTGTTGCCGTTGCCGCCGAGGATCAGCGACTGCGCGCCCAGAGTGACCGTGGAGCCGGTCACGCCGGCCAACGAACCAATGGTCTGGCTGGCACCGGACGTCGAGATGTCGAAGCCGGTTCCCGCTGCGGTAAGTGTCACTGCACCGGTGGCCGCCAGGCTGCCGCCCGGACCGATCGCCAGTGTGCCGGCATTGATGAAGGTGCCGCCGGTGTAGGTGTTGGCACCGGTCAGCGTCTCGATGCCCGCACCGACCTTGGTCAGGCCACCCGTACCTGCGATAGAGCCACTGAAGGTGCCATTGGTCGCCCCGCCGACTTCGATCGAATTGGCGCCCAGGTTGACCGTACCGTTGCCGACCAGGGTGCCGAACACCTGCGTGCCACTGCCGGCCGACAGATCCAGCGTCGCGCCGGTGGCGAGGTTCACGGTACCGCTCGCCGCCAGGCTTGCACCGGCACCCAGCGCCAGTGTGCCGGCGTTGATGTTGGTACCACCGGTATAGGAGTTGATACCGTTCAAGGTCAGCGTTGCGCCACCATTCTTGGTCAGGCTGCCGGTACCGGAAATCACCCCGTTGAGCGTCAGCGCATTGGTGCCCAGTACGGTCAGGCCTGCGTTGAGCGCGATGTTGTTGGTCAGTGCTGCCAGGCCGGTGGTGTCCAGCGTGGCGGCCCCGCCGACGGTGAGCGCGCCAGAGCCCAGCGCCGCGTCATCGCCGAGCACCAGCCCGCCTGCATTGAGCGTCACGCCGCCGCCAAACGTGTTGGCGCCGGACAACGTCTGCACGCCTGCACCCACTTTCACCAGGCCGCCGCCGCCACTGATCACGCCATCGAACGCAGCGTTGCTGGCGGTTCCGAACGTCAATGAGTTTCCGCCCAGCGCCAGCGTGCTTCCGCCCGCACCGTTGAGCGCGCCGATGGTCTGGCTGCTGCCGGCACCGGAGATATCGAAGCCAGCGCCTGCGCCCAGCGTGACATCACCCGCCGCGGCAAGGCTGCCACCTGTTCCCAGTGCCAGCGTACCGGCGTTGATGGTGGTACCGCCGGTATAGGTGTTGGCACCGGACAGCGTCAGCGTGGTGGCACCGTTCTTGATCAGGCTGCCGTTGCCATCGATCACACCCGACAGCGTCAGCGCATTGCTACCCGGCAATGTCAGTGCGACACCCGAGCCCAGCGTGACCGCATTGCCGAGCGTCGCTGCAGCACCCGCATCCAGCGTGGTGCTGGCATTCACCGCCAGCGTGCCGGAACCGAGTGCGCCGTTCGCGCCGACCACCAGGCCACCACCGTTCAAGGTCAGGCCGCCACCGAAGGTATTGGTGTTGTTGAGCGTCAGCAGGCCTGCACCGTTCTTGATCAGGCTGCCGCTGCCGGCCACCACGCCTGCAAGGGTGAGATCGCTGCTGCCGCCCAGCGTCAGCTGCGTACCCCCACCGAAGTTCACGGCGTTGGCCAGGTTCAGTGCCGTCGTTCCGTCCAGGCTGACGTTGCCGCCGATGCCCAGTGTGCCCGTGCCCAGCGCCCCCGAATTCCCGAGGATCAGGCCACCGGCATCAAGCGCGACACCGCCACTGAGGGTATTGGCACCGGACAGCGTCTGCACGCCAGCACCGACCTTGATCAGCTCACCGCTGCCATCGATGACACCGGCAAAGCTGCCATTGCTGGCGCCACCGAAAGTAAGGGTCTGCGTGCCCAATGCCACATGGCTGCCTGCCACGCCGTTCAACGCGCCAATGGTCTGCCCGGTACCCGCTGCGGAGATGTCCAGCGTCGCGCCGGCACCGGCGAGGTCCACCGCACCGATGGCGGCAAGACTGCCACCCGCGCCGAGTGCCAGCGTACCTGCGTTGACCGTAGCGCCACCGAGGAAGGTATTGGCACCGGACAAGGTCAGCGTCGAGGCGCCGTTCTTGATCAGGCCACCGGTTCCCCCCACCACGCCGCTCAGGGTGAGATTGCTGCTGCCCGGCAGGGTCAGCGTGTTGGCGCCCAGGTTCACTGCATTGACCAGCGAAACCGGGGCGCTCGCATCCAGAGAAACATTGCCGCCGATGTTCAGTGCACCGGTACCCAACGCACCGTTGGCGCCGACCGACAGACCGCCCGCGTTCAGCGCCAGACCACCACTGAAGGTGTTGCTGTTGTTCAACGACAGCACGCCAGTGCCGGTCTTGATCAGGCCACCGGTGCCAGTGATCAGTCCGCCCAGAGCAACATTCTCATTGCTGGTCAGGCTCAGCTGCGCACCGGCATCGAGATCGATGGCATTGCCCAGGTTCAATGCCACCGTACTGCCCAGGGTCGCGTTCGCGCCCACGGCAAGCAGCCCGGTTCCCAGTGCGCCAGCGTTGCCCAGCATCAGGCCACCGCCGTTGAGCGTCAGCCCACCGGCGAAGTTGTTGGCGCCGTTGAGCGTGAGCGTGCTGGCGCCGTTCTTGACCAGGCCACCGGCTCCGGAAACCACCCCGCCAAGCGTGATCGCCTGCGAACCCGGCAGCGACAGCGCAGCCCCACTACCCAGAGTGACATTGTTGACCAGGTTCAACGCCGTGCTGCCATCGAGCGATGCATTGCCACCCACGCTCAATGCGCCCGTCCCGAGTGCACCGTTGTTGCCCAGCAGCAGGCTGCCGGCATTGAGGTTCAGGCCGCCGCTGAATGCATTGGTGCCGTTCAAGGTCAGCAGCGAGGCACCGTTCTTGATCAGGCTGCCGGTGCCGGTGATGTTGCCGCCCAGGGTGAGGTTCTGGCTGCCCGGCAGGGTCAGCACCGCGCCAAGGTTGATGGCATTGCCCAGATTCAGTGCTGCGGTTGCGTCGAGCGAGCCATTGCCGCTGACCGTCAACGCGCCGGTACCGAGTGCACTGCCGTTGCCCAGCAACAGGCCACCGGCCGCCAGGTTCAGGCCACCACTGAAGGTATTGGCGCCGCTGAGCGTCTGCGTGCCCGTTCCCTGCTTGACCAGGCCACCGGTACCGCCGATCACGCCGCCGAATGTCTGGTTGGTGGCATCACCGAAGGTGAGCGTGCTGCCGCCCAGCGTCACGGTGCTGCCAGCGATGCCGGACAGCGCGCCGATGGTCTGGTTGCCGCCGAGCGAGATGTCCAGTTCGGCGCCGGCCCCCGCCAGGCTCACCGCCCCGGTGGCCGCCAGACTGCCGCCACTGGCCAGTGCCACCTTTCCTGCGTTCACGTTCAGACCGCCGGTGAACGCGTTGGCCCCACCCAGCGTGAGCGTGGAGGCGCCGTTCTTGACCAGGCTGCCGGTACCACCGATCACGCCGCCCAGCGTCAGCGCGTTGGAGCCCAGCACGTTGAGCGAACCACCCACCCCCAGGTTGATGCCGTTGCCCACGGTCAGTGCCGAGCTGGCATCAAGCGTCACCGCGCCACCGACATTCAATGCGCCGGTTCCCAGCGCACCGCCGTTGCCGAGCACCAGTCCTCCAGCCGTGAGCGACAGCCCTCCACCAAACGTGTTGGCGTTGTTGAGGGTCAAGGTGGCCGCGCCGTTCTTGACCAGGCTGCCGGAGCCACCGATCACGCCGTTGAAGGTCAATGCCTGGTTCCCGGACAGATTGAGGATGCTGCCCGCGCCCAGATTGACCGCGTTGGCGAGAGCAAGCGCCCCGGTGCCATCGAGAGACACGTTGCCGCCAACACTAAGTGTTCCAGTACCCAGCGCGCCTGCATTGCCCAGCAGCAGGCCACCGCCGTTGAGCGTGACGCCACCTGTGAAGGTATTGGCGCCCGACAGGGTCTGGGTACCCGTACCGACCTTGACCAGCGCGCCGCCGACACCGCCGATGACGCCGGAGAAGCTGGTGCTGGTGTTCAGGCCACCCAACGTGAGGCTGCGCGCGCCAAGGTTGAGCGCACCGGATCCGGCGAGTGAGCCGATGGTCTGGCTGGCCGCAACCGAGAGATCGAGGTTGGTACCTGCGCTCAGCGAGATCGCACTTGTCGGCGACAGGCTGCCACCGGCGCCCAATGCCAGCGCACCACCGGTGACCGCGAAGGAGCCCGTAAGCAGGTTGGCACCATTCAAGGTGAGGGTACCCGGACCCGCCTTGATCAGGTCGCCAGCGCCGGAGATCGAACCATTCAGGCCCAGCGCGTTGCTGCCCAGCAGGTTGAGCGTGCCGCCACCGTTGATGACGAGGTTGTTGCCCAGATTGAAGTTGGCCGAGGTATCGAGCGAAGCGTTGCCACCGACGGTCAGATTGCCGGTGCCGAGCGCACCGGCATTGCCGAGCACCAGGCCGCCAGCATTGAGGTTGACGCCACCGCTGAACAGGTTCGCGCCGCCCAGGGTGACGATGCCGGTGTTGTTGACCGTCAGCCCACCAGCGCCTGAAAGCACTCCGCCCAGACCGAATGCATTGGTTCCGGACAGAGACAGATTGCCACCGAGGCTGAAAGCGTTGGCCAGGTTCAGACCGGCCGTGGAGGAGGCGATGGCACCGCCGCTGGCGGTGAACAGCCCTGTGCCGAAGGAACCGGCATTGTTGAAATTGATCAGACCATCATTGAGCGTGGTCGTACCTGCGCCAGCCCACGCACCCTGCAGGTTCCAGGTACCGCTGTTGACGGTGAGCCTCTGGAAGTTGATGTACTGGTTCCAGCCCAGCGTGGTCACCGCCCCACCGGTACCGCTGCCCGGGCCGGTTGGGCTGTTCTGCAGCACCAGGCTGTTGTTGGACGCCGAACCACCGTCGACGATGCCGGCCGCGGCCAGATTCACCGCAAGCACGCCGACCTGTCCAGCGACGCCGATACCGGCGGTATTGACGCTGGAACCAGACACGGCGGTGAAGGTGTTGCCGGTGACCGAACTACCCAGGTTCACGCTGCCGTTGATGGTTCCCGCATTGAGGAAGGTATTGCCGGCCCCCGCCGTGGCCGAGCCTTGGAACCCTATGCGGCCGGTAATGGTGCCGGTGTTGTTGAGATTGGTCTGCGCACCACCGTAGCTGACGATCGATGCCGCATCGGCCGTGGTCAACAGGCCTGCGCCAAGGATCGACATGTCCACATTGCCGGCGTTGATGATGTTGCTGACACCGCCGGAAGCGTTCTGCATCACCAGCGCCTGTCCACCGAAACCGAGAATGGAGCCGATATTGACCAGGCCTTTGATCGCCCCGCCCGCCTGGTTGTTGACGTTGATGGTGTTTCCACCGACGGTGTTGTTACCCAGCACCATGCCCGACGCCGCCAGGCTCAGGCCACCGTTGAGGGTGGGATCGATCGTGCCCTGGTTGTTCACGGTGATGCCGTTACCGCTCAAATTCACGGCACTTCCGCCAACGATCGGCGGCACGCTGAGCACAGCGCCGGTCTGGATATCCAGCGTCACGCCATTGATGCTGTTGGCCAGCGAATTGGTATTGGAGCCAGTCGCGCAGGTCACCGTGGTGCCTGCGGTATTGCACGCCGCGAACGCCGAACCACTGGCCAGCGTGGCCGCCAGCGCGACCGCCAGCTGGTGCGCCCTCAATCGCGGCACCCGCCCTGCGCAGACCGCGCTTCCGCCGGGATTCTGGGCGACCTCCGAAGCAACCTGCATTACGCCGAGGGCACGATTGAAAACCAGACGGTAAATGCGGTTCATCGGTAAATCTCCATGAAAAGACCGGATGGCACTGCAGGCAGGTTTTTTGAAGACAATGCGGCCCACCCCGGCTCCCGACACGGGAACAAGGCCTGGCTTCATTAACTTCTGAAAATCTTCACATCTTCACGCGACCGCACCTGGAAAAGGCAGGTCAACGTGTCCGCCAAGGCGAAAACTCCCCGATTTCGCATGACGAATGGCGGCACTGTGCGGCCGATGGCGCCAGCGGCATGTGAATCAAGCTCGTTATTTTCATGACGCACGTCAAATAAAACGGGCGGACAAAATGGTTTTGCCGAAAATGCATATACCTGCAGCAGGCGGAGATTCCTTTCTCCGCCCAACTAAATGCATTCAGCTGCTCGAGAGTTTCATCAGCACCAGGCCGGAAACGATCAGCACCGCCGCACCGATCCGCATCGGGCTGACCTGCTCCCCGAGGAAGACGATGCCGACCACGAACGCACCGACCGCGCCGATGCCGGTCCAGATCGTGTAGGCGGTGCCCAACGGCAGGCTGCGCATGGCCACCGCCAGCAGCCAGAAGCTGGCGATCATGCCGATGATGGTGACCACGGTAGGGGTGAGCTTGGTGAAGCCTTCGGACTGCTTCATGGACACGGCCCAGACGATTTCCAGCAGGCCGGCGAACAACAGATAGATCCAGGCCATGACAGCCCTCCTCTTGGTAGGGCCAGGCCGTCCTGGTCATTGATTCCCGATGTGGGGGAGGTCGTTCCTCCTGGCCGGCATTCTAGCAACGCCGGTCGGCGCGGGGCGTTGCCGGCAGACGCGGGTTACAGCCGATTCAGTGCACGAAGCTGGCGTCGATGTACCTGCCTGCGCTATAGTTGCCGTCTGCCATCGGCCAGCCGATGTGCAGTCCGGCTGTGGTCTCCGGCGCATCGCGCGCTGCTTCCCCTGATCCGTGAACCGGCCGCCCACTGGGCGGCCAACGTCTCTATGGTGGCCCCGTCGGCCCCTCGCGACGCTAGGTCGAAAATCCCGCCAGGGCCGGAAGGCAGCAACGGTATCGATCGACGCGGGCGCCGAGGTCAGCCGGCGGGGCCATCGCCTTTTCGGGCGTGGCCCCACTTCTGGTAGCTGCCAATCTTGGTTGGCGCTTTTCGCCGGGCATGGCCCGGCGCTACCGCGCCTCAGGCGTGCCCTGGTGAAACACCACCCTCCATTCCTGCGCATGCCGTCGCCACAGCGAACTGCGCAACACCCAGCCCTGGGCCTGGCCATCAACGTGATAGCGGCTGCGGTAGCGCACCTGGGCCAGATCCTCGGCCAACAGCCACACCGCGTACTGTTCCGATTCGATCAGCACCTGCGCGCGCTCCAGCGGGATCTCCTGCAATGCCGCATCACGGCCGTAGCATTGCCCGGAACTGCCGATCTCGCTGAAATCCTCGTCCAGAAGTGCCGCCAGTTGCTCGCGATCGGCCCGCACCTGCGGCGCATGCAGCGCGCGTTCCAGCGCCTCCAGCTCGGCAGCCAGCGCCGCGTCGGCGGGCTGGCCAGCACCGCTCACGGCGGATCCTGCACCAGCACGTGCGGTGCAGTGGGGTTGGCCAGCGGCACGCACTGCCCCGGCTGCGCCACACGGTGCCCCCGCGCGGCCAGCGCCTGGCCGTCGGCCGCGCTCGCATAGTGGTAGAGCATCATCCGCGCCTGCAGTTCGGCGCTGTACTCGCGCTCCAGGTCGTCCACGCCAGTATGCGACGGGTTGCCGTGCAGGCCGCAGTCGTGCGCGATCAGTTCATTGTCGTTGGCGAAGCGGGCCAGCATCTCCGGAATCGGCCGGGTATCGCCGCTCCAGGTCAGCGCGCCCTGCAGGCGCAGGCCATAGGCCGTCTCCGGCCAGTGGTGGCGCACCGGGAACACTTCCAGGCGTACGCCCTCATGCCAGAACGCATCGCCCACCACGATCAGCTGGAACGCATCCCAGAAGTTGGCACCGCCCTCGGCCAGCACGTTCGGGTAGTCCCCGATGCGCTTGTGCAGTAGCGGCACCACGGTGGCAGGCACATACAGGCGCACCTTGCCGCGCCGGTGCGCGTTGAAGAAGGTATCGACGAACAGGCGCTCGAAGCCGGCCACGTGGTCCAGGTGCACATGGGTGACGAACAGCGCCTGCGGCATGTGCCCGTAGTGCGCCTTGAACGCGGTCAGGCCTTCGCCGCCACAGTCGATGGTCAGCCACGGCCGACCGTCCCGTTCGATCACCGACATCGGCGACCCCAGCTCGACCGCCGACGCATTGCCGACGCCGAGGAAACGCAACGACCAGTCCATCAGGTGCCCCGGTTCCAGGCCATGTCATAGGCGCGGCGCAGCCGCGCGTAATCCTTCTGCACGTCTTCCATGCTGCGCTCGCCGCGCAGCTTGATCAGCGAGCGCAGCAGGCGCTTGAGATTGCGTTCGCGCCAGGCGGTCGCCGGGATGCGGATCACCCCGCGGTCGAAGTCGATCAACCAGCCGTGGCCGTTGCCGTCGAACAGGATGTTGTGCGCATTGAGGTCGGCATGGTCCAGGCCGGCACGATGGAAGCGGGCGATCAGCCGCCCGGTCTCCTCCCACGGTGCGCCCCGGCCCGCGACCAGAGCACGGTCGGCCAGCGAACGGACACCCTCGATCCGCTCCATCAGGATCGCAGCCCGGTAGCGCAGGCCCTCGCGCATGTAGAACGCCGCCAGTGGCCGGGGCACCGGCAGCTTTTTCTGCGCAGCGCGCGCATCAGCCGGAATTCGGCGAAGCTGCGCGTCCGGTCCGCGCCGCGCCAGAGGTACTGGTCATGGCTGATCTTCGCCGCCAGGCCACCGCGCAGGTAGTGGCGCAGCACGCTGGCGCCGAACGGCGCATCGACGAACCAGGCGCTGCCACGACCGCCCTCGCCCACCGGCCGAGCCCTGCTGCCCCAGTGCTGGGGCGAGAACAGGCCGATCTCGGCTTGCCGCAGCCGCTCGCGGTCGAACAGAATGGCCCCGATGCCGCGACCCTCGCGGCATGGCGTCAGCGCTTCATTGGCGTCGAATGCGACCATTTCATTGAGTCTAACAACACATGGCATCAGCGTCCTCCTCCTTGTGCCTCCTGCGCCTGTCCGCACTTGGCGATGTCACCCACGTGGTGCCCCTGGTGCGCACCCTGCAGGCTGCGCGCCCGGATACGCCGATCCACTGGATCATCGACAAAGCCGGCCACAAGCTGCTCGACGGCCTGCCCGGTGTCACCTTCCATGCCTACGACAAGAAGAGCGGCATGGCCGGGGTCAAGGAACTGCGCAGGCAGCTGCCGCCGGGGCGCTTCGAAGCGCTGTTGCAGATGCAGGTGGCGTTCCGCGCCAACCTGCTGTCGGCCTTCATTCCCGCAGAGCGTCGCATCGGCTATGACCGCAGCCGCTCGAAGGACCTGCATGGTCTCTTCATCAACGAACGCATCCCCGACCGCCCCGGCATCCATGTGCTGGATGCCATCGGCAGTTTCTGTGAACCCCTTGGCCTGCGCCAGACCGAGGTCAGCTGGAACCTGGCGGTGCCACAGTCCGCGTATGAGTGGGCTGCCGCGCAATGGCAGGACGATGGCCGCCCGGTGTTGATGATCTCGCCCTGTTCCAGCCACGTGCGCCGCAACTGGTATGCAGACCGCTACGCCGCCGTGGCCAACCACGCCGCACAGCGCGGTTGGCAGGTGGTGCTGTGCGGAGGCCGCAGCGAACTGGAGCGCAGCATGGCCGATGCCATCCAGGCGCAGCTGCACACACCGGCGCTTGACCTGGTCGGCAAGGACACCTTGAAGCAGCTGCCGGCGCTGCTGGCCCGCGCCAATCTGGTGATGACCCCGGACTCGGGCCCGATGCACATCGCCAACGCGATGGGCGCCAAGGTATTGGGCCTGCATGCAGCCAGCAACCCGAACCGCAGCGGTCCCTATTCCGACCGCCGCTACTGCGTGGACCGCTACGACGATGCCGCGCGCAAGTACCTGGCCAAGCAGGCCTCGGATCTGAAGTGGGGCACCAAGATCGAGTTCGACGATGTGATGGAACTGATCACCGTGGAAGACGGTATCGCTGCGTTCGAACGCTACGTCGCCGACCACCTGGGGTGAGCAGCAGGCTGCCCCGGATTACGCGCGCTGCGCGTAATCCTGGTAAGACTTCTCTTCCACGTACGCCGAACCCAGCGCCAGGTTGATCGCCTTCTTGATGCGCGCGCGTTCGTCATTGCGCAGGTAGACGCTGCGCGCCAGGTCGATGAAACCCTGGTCGAACGCCTGCGCCTTCTCTTTCAGGCGGATGTCGTCCTCGATGTCCCACAGCTGCTCGTTGACCGCCTTCAGCTCGGCACGCAGCTTGGCGATGTCCTTCACCGCCGCCGGGTGTGCCATCCAGGTCTGCTCCAGCGCCGACAGCTCTTTGCGCACATTGGCCAGCTTGCCCTCGTCACTGATGCGCTCGGACTTGATCTGCAGGATCGAGATCTTGTCCAGCAGCTCGCCGAAAGAAACGGGGACGAGGATTTCAGCGGTCATGGGAAAAAGCTCCAACAGGTGATGCAGGCAGTTTAACCCGCAGCTCGCGATGGAATGGGTAGATCCACGCCATGCGTGGATGAGCCTGCCAGCAGGAACAGCATCCACGCATGGCGTGGATCTACTGATGCACCTGCCCCGACAGGGGCGGGGAGAGGCCGGCACAGGGAGGGGCCCACAGGTTGCGCTGCAACGTGTGGGGCGACGCGCAGAGCGCGGCGCGTCCCGCGCCAGATTAAAGAAAAAGGGCTGCCTTTCGGCAGCCCTTTTTCTTTAATCTGGCGGAGAGGGGGGATTCGAACCCCCGAGGCGCTATAAACGCCTGCCTGATTTCGAGTCAGGTACATTCAACCACTCTGCCACCTCTCCGGGTGGTCCCCGGCGGACCGGGGACGCGCATCATACGAGGAAGTGAGGCCGACGACAAGTCATTCCGGCCAACGAAGTGAAAATTTCCTGAGCGCACGCCTTGCCGGATGCGCGCAGCCACCCGATGATGCCTGTCTCCCCAGCAACACCCCGCCCCAGCGCCCATGATCGAATTCGGACACCTCACCCACCCCGGCATGCGCCGCGAGCTCAACGAGGACACCTACTACGGTGACAGTGAGCTGGCCCTGTGGCTGGTGGCCGACGGCATGGGCGGGCACGCCTGCGGTGAAGTGGCCAGCGCGCTGGCGCGCGAGACCATCGTGCGCGAGATCCGCCGCGGCGCACCGCTGGCGCAGGCCATCCGCACCGCCGACGAAGAGATCATCCGTGCCTCGCGCCGGCGCAACGACACGTTGCCGATGGGCACTACCGTGGTCGCCGCACGGGTACAGGGCAACCGCTATGAAGTGGCGTGGGTTGGCGACAGCCGTGCCTACCTGTGGCGCGACGGACAGCTGGCCCAGCTCAGCCAGGACCACAGCGTGGTGCAGGAGCTGGTCGCGCAGGGCAACCTGACCGCCGAACAGGCGCGTGCGCATCCGCACCGCAACGTGGTCACCCAGGCGCTGGGCGTGACCGATCCGGCGCATCTGAACGTGGCCACCACCAGCGGCGAACTGCGCCCGGGCATGCAGCTGTTGCTGTGCAGTGACGGCCTGACCGAGGAAGTGGACGACCGCAGCATCGCGCGCACCCTCGCCTTCGAGGATGCCAGCGCACAGGAATGCGTGGACACGCTGGTCGCCGCCGCGCTCGATGGCGGCGGCCGCGACAACATCAGCGTGATCCTGGTGCGCTGCCACTAACCGGTAGATCCACGCCATGCGTGGATGCGACGTTGCCGGCCAGCGGCCGGCACTACCCCATCCCAGGCATTACGCGCTGGCAGGCTCTTCCACCTTCGGGCCATCCCACAGCGCGTGGCCAGCCTTCTTGCGCAGCCGTTCCAGTCGCGCCGCATGCGCTTCCAGCTCCGACGGCGTGGCCACCACGCGCGGGCGCGGCAGCAGCTTGCTGGTATCGAAGGCCTGCAGCGCCGCACCGGCACCACCGCCATCGTCATCGCCCAGACCGAAGCCGATTTCTTCCTGGCCCGAGGTCAGCGCGATATAGACGTCGCCCAGGATCTGCGCATCGAGCAGGCCGCCATGCAGCGCACGGTGCGAGTTGTCCACGCCCAGCCGCTTGCACAGCGCATCCAGCGAGTTGCGCTGGCCCGGGAAGCGCTCACGCGCCATCACCAGGGTATCGACCACGGCGCAGCGGTCGGTGATCTTCCCGTACTGCGGCCCCAGCAGCGACAACTCGTTGTCGAGGAAGCCGAGGTCGAACGCCGCGTTGTGGATGATCAGCTCGGCGCCATCGATGAAGGCCAGGAACTCGTCGGCAATCTGCGCGAAGTCCGGCTTGTCATCGAGGAACTCCAGGGTCAGGCCGGTGACTTCCTGCGCGCCCTGTTCGAACTCGCAGTCCGGCTTGATGTATTGGTGATAGTTGTTGCCGGTCGGGCGGCGCTTGAACAGCTCCACGCAGCCGATTTCGACGATGCGGTTGCCCTTCTTCCACTCCAGGCCGGTGGTTTCGGTATCGAGGATGATCTGACGCATGGGCTCAGTTTACCGGGCTGGCGTCGCGGATCTGGATCGCCGCGTTGCGGGCCAGCGTATCCACCCGCTCATTGTCCGGGTCGCCGGAGTGACCCTTCACCCAGCGCCAGTCGATCTGATGCCGCAGCGTGGCCGCCTGCAGGCGCTCCCACAGCTCGCGGTTCTTTACCGGATCGCCGCCAGCCGTCTTCCAGTTCTTGCGGATCCAGCCCGGCATCCACTGGGTCAGACCCTGCCGCACATACTGCGAATCGGTATAGAGCACGATGTTGCACGGCTCGGTCAGCGACTCCAGCCCGGAAATGGCCGCCATCAGCTCCATCCGGTTGTTGGTGGTGTGCGCCTCGCCACCGCTCAGTTCGCGCTCGTGGCCCTTGTAGCGCAGCAGCGCAGCCCAGCCGCCGGGGCCGGGATTGCCAAGGCAGGAACCGTCGGTGTGGATTTCGATGGTTTTCAATACAACTCCAGAATCAGGTAGCTACGGTGCCGTGCCAGCGCACCGGCAGCGGTTTCGGCCCAGGCAGGGCCAGCGTGCGTTTTTCCGCATGGAACAGGCAGGCCGCGCGCAGCGGTGCCCAACCTCCGGGACGACGGCTGCCCGCACCGCGCCAGAGCGGGCCCAGGTAACGCATATCGTCGCATTCCAGCCCATGACGGCCGAGCAGCAGGCGGATCCGCTGCGGCGTGCGCACCACCAGCCCATGCTGGCGCCAGCGCGTGCGATACGGACTGAACGGATTGAGGCTGCTCAGCCACAGATGGCCGCCCGGCATCAGTACGCGCTCGCACTCGTCGAGCAGCCGGTCGGCATCGGCCGCGGTGACATGCTGCAGCACGATCGCATTGACGCTTTCATTGGCCAGCGGCAGCGGCAGCGCACAACGGGTGTCGCCGGCATAGCCCTGCCCCTGCCGGAACAGGCGCAGACCGCGTCCGCCCAGCTGTGCATCGTCCAGCCAGGCCGCACTTGGTGCGATCCACAGCCAGGGCTGCGCCGGCAGCACCGACAGCTGCGGCAGCAGCAATTGCCGCTCCAGCACACGCAAGGCCTCCGCCGGTTCGCTGTCGAACCACGGGGTCTGGCTCGCTTGACGGGTGCTCTGCAGCGCGGGCATGGTCCAATTCTATGCGACTGACTGCCCTGCCCGCATTTGCGGATAACTACATCTGGACGCTGATCGACAACGAGGGCGCTGCCGTGGTCGTCGACCCCGGCGATGCCGCGCCAGTGCTCGCACTGGCCGATCAGGGCCTGCGCGTGGACACGATCCTGCTCACCCATCACCACGACGACCACATCGGTGGCGTGCCGGCATTGCAGGCGCGTTTCCCCGGCGTGCGGGTCATCGCGCCGGTCGAGGAACGCATTCCCACGGCCACCGAGCGGGTCGTCGAAGGTGAACGCGTTCAGGCACTGGGCCGGACGTTCCACGTACTATCCGTGCCCGGGCATACCCGCAGCCACATCGCGTTTCACACTGCTGAACATCTTTTCAGCGGAGATTCGTTGTTCAGCCTGGGCTGTGGACGCCTGTTCGAAGGTACGCCGTCCCAGCTGCTGGCGTCGATGCGCAAGCTGGGTGCCCTGCCCGCGCAACTGATGCTTTGTTGCGCTCATGAGTACACCGTGTCAAATGCCGTCTTCGCGCGGCATGTCGACCCCGCCAACGCTGCCTTGTGGCAGCGCCAAGAGGAGGCTTTGGCCATGCGCCGCGATGACCGTTCCACCCTGCCGGTAACCCTGGCCAACGAATTCGACTGCAATCCCTTCCTGCGTGTGCACGCTGCACCGATCCGTGCGTCGGTGTCGGCACACCTGGGCCGTGACGTCGTGGACGACGTCGACGTGATGGCCGGTCTCCGGCACTGGAAAGACGGCTTCCGCGCATGATGCGCCGAAGTCTGCCGCTGGCCCTGGGCCTTGCCCTGGGGTTGGCCGGAACCGCGGGCGCACAGTCGCTGGGCGCCGGCATCAGCCAGAACCTGACCGCCGCTGCGGCGCTGCCGCTGGATCCGTCCGCGCTGCCTGCGCCCTCGGTGCGCAATGGCCAGGAGATCTTCACCAGCTTCCGCGACGGCCTGGCCGAGCCCAGCTGCGATGCCGAGGCTACCAGCCCGCGCTGGCAGAAGCAGTTCGCCCACGCCCCCTCGCGCCTGGCCAACCAGGATGACGATGCGCTGGTGCTGTTCGGCTATGTGGTCGAAGAGCTGCGCAAGGCGAACCTGCCCACCGAATTCGCGCTGATCCCGTTCGTGGAAAGCGGCTATCGGCCCAATGCCCGCAACGGCAGCGGCCCGACCGGCCTGTGGCAGTTCATCGCCACCACGGCGCGCAACCACCGCGTACCCATGGCCAACGGCTACGACGGCCGCCTGTCGGCGGTTGATTCCACCCAGGCCGCGGTGCGCTACCTGAAGACCCTGCATGGCATGTTCGGCGGCGACTGGCGCCTGGCCACCATGGCCTACAACGCCGGCGAGTACCGGGTACTGCAGTCCATGCGCAAGGCCGGCATGAACGCGCAGAATGCCAAGCCGGCAGCCCTGCCGGGGCTGTCGCCGGTTACCCATGCCTATGTCGAGAAGCTGCATGCCCTGGCCTGCGTGCTGGAAGACGTGGAGGACCAGCCTCGCGTGATGGCCTCGCTGGACCGCACCGTGCCGGTGTTGAAGGACCACACCCTGCCGGCCGGCACCAGCGTCCAGCAGTGGGCCGCACAGCGCGCCCTGGACCCCGCCAGGATCGCCCGCCTCAACCCGGCCCTGGCCGCCGGCAACCGCGCCTCCGGAACCACCCGGGTCCTGGCCCCGGTCTCGGCCGCCAATGCGACGGTGACGGAAGCCGCGACCACGCAGGTGGCCAGCACCGCACCGGTTGCCACGACCACGCCGACGCCGCAGGTGGCCAAGACCGTGGCCGCGATCGCCGACCGCCCGCGCAGCCGCCGCCACACCGTGCGTGATGGCGAGTCGGCCTGGACCATCGCCCGCCGCTACGGCATGCCGGTAAAGGCCCTGCTGTCGCTGAACGGCCTGAGTGGCAGCAGCGTGCTGAAGCCCGGCGCGGTGCTGCGCGTCGAGGACTGACGCGCTCCAACCCCGCTGTATCTGCTCTTTGTAGAGTCGAGCGATGCTCGACTGCATCTGCACGACTCTACAAAAGGCGGTCGAGCAAGCTCGACCACTACCAAAGCTCAAGCGCGCCACAGACGACGCGAAGGCACAAAAAAAGGCCCGGCAATGCCGGGCCTTCTTCTATCCTGTGACCCGTCCTGAATTGGGTTGACACCTTTTCCCTCTGGAAAAGGAATGTTCAATGAAATCAACAATCAGGCGCAGTCAGCGGGATTACTCGCTGGCCTTCAAGTTGTCCGTGGTCGATCAGGTCGAGCGTGGAGAACTGACCTATAAGAAGGCTCAGGAGCGATACGGTATCCAAGGTAGCAGCACGGTTCTGAAGTGGCTTCGCCGCCATGGTCGGCAGGATTGGTCAGGTGGTGCATCATCTGCCCCCATGACGACTTCTCCCAAAAGTGGACCGGCCACGCCGCTGACGCCGGAACAACAGATCAAGGCCCTGCAGGTCCAGTTGCGGGAGGCCAACGAGAAAGCACAGCTTTTCGAAGCCATCGTGGATGTCCTCAAAGAGGATTACGGGGTGCGCATCGTAAAAAAGCCTTCAGGCAAGTCCTCACGCAAGGGCGCCTCAAAGGCGTAAGCGTGGCAAGGGCTTGCCGCCATTTCGGCATCAGTCGACAGGCGTTCTATCAAGCGGGGTGCCGGCATCAACGACGACGCGCCAGCGAGACCAAAGCACTGGCGCTGGTGAGCGATTGCCGCGTGCGGCAGCCACGGATCGGGACGCGCAAGTTGCACCATTTGATCGGACCGAAGCTGCAGGCGGCGGGAATCACCATGGGGCGTGACCGGTTGTTTGACGTACTTCGGGAAGCGCGCCTGCTGGTACCGAAACGTCGGGCTTATCACAAGACTACCGACAGCCATCATCGCTTTCGCAGGCATCCGAATCTGCTCAAACCTGGCCAAGGATGCGTAATACCAACCGGTAGCGAGCAGGTGTGGGTGGCGGACATCACCTATCTGCCGACGCAGGGGAAGTTCGTGTATCTGAGCCTGGTCACCGATGCCTGGTCGCGCAAGATCGTGGGCTGGAGCGTGCATGAAACGCTACAGACAGAGCAGGTAGCTCAGGCGCTGGAGATGGCGCTGAAAGGGAGAAAGACACCGCAGAAGCTGATCCATCACTCTGATCGTGGAATCCAGTACTGCTCGGATTACTACCAGAAGATCCATGCGCGGCACGGCCTGACCTGCTCGATGACCGACGGCTACGACTGCTATCAGAACGCTCTGGCAGAGCGAGTCAACGGGATCCTCAAGTGCGAGTTCCTGCTTCATCGCCCACGGGACCTGGGGCAAGCCCGCCAGATGGTGGCTGAGGCCGTAGACATCTACAACGCTGAGCGCCCCCACCTGTCCCTTAAAATGCAGACGCCCGATGCGATGCATCGGGCGTCTTTGGCCGCCTGACGGCGGCCGGACCATCCACCCATCGGTGTCAACCTATGGCAGGACGAGTCACTGCTCGCCGCGAGGCTTACAGGTTCTCTTCGGTGGTCTGGATCACGAACTTCCTGCGCATCGCCTCGACGTAGGCCTTGGCTGCGGCCATGCCGTCGATCTGGCTCAGCTGATCCTTGAGCTGCTTCTGCTGCTCGGCGGTCACTTCCTTGATGTCGCCCGGGTTGACCTTGTTCACTGCGAACAGCAGCGCGTGGCCGTTGACGTCGACCTTGCCGTAGCTCGGCTTGCCTTCCGCCGGCACCGGCGCACTGAAGATCGCGCGGTTGATTTCCGGGGTCGGCACCGGCTGGCTGCGCGGCAGGCCCGGCATCGGGCTCAGCTGCAGCTTCTCGCTGGCGGCCAGCGACTGCAGGGTGGCACCGGCCTTCAGCTTGGCCAGCACGGCGTCGGCGGCCTTGTCGCTGGCCTGGCGCTGGCGGTCGGCGCGGATCGCGGCGATCACCTGTTCACGCGCCTTGTCCAGCGGCGTTGCCTGTTCCGGGGTATGCGCGGCAACGCGGATGACCACGCTGTGGTTGGTGGCACCGCCCAGGGCGATCGGGTCGCTGGCAGTACCATCCTGCACCAGCACTTCGGAGAAGGCCGCACGCAGCACAGCCGGATCGGTGGCGATGCCACTGGCGGTTGCGCGGGTGATCGGGCCCAGGGTCTGCAGCGGCAGGTTTACTTCCTTGGCCGCAGCAGCCAGATCACTCGGGCTCTTGTTGATGGCATCGACCAGGTGGCCGGCCAGCTCGTTGAAACCGCGCTCGCCGTCGGCCTTCAGCTGCTCTGCGGCGAGCGTGTCACGCACTTCCTCGAACGACTTGCCTTCGCCGCCACGCACCGCGGCGACCTTGATGACGTGGTAGCCGAAGTCGGTCTTGACCGGGCCGATCACGTCACCCGCCTTGGCGGCGAACAGGGCGTCTTCGAATGGCTTGACCATCGCGCCACGCTCGACCCAGCCCAGATCACCGCCCTGGTCCTTCGAACCCGGGTCTTCCGAATTGGCCTTGGCCAGTGCAGCGAAGTCGGCACCCGCCGCCTTGGCTTCGGTGGCGATCTTGTTCGCCTTGGCTTCGGCACCGTCACCGGTGATCAGGATGTGCGCGGCCTGGCGCTGTTCCGGCGAAGTGAACTTCGCCTTCTCGTCCTCATAGCGCTTGCGCAGGGTCGCTTCGTCGGCCGCGGTCGGTGCCGGCAGGTTGGCGCCATTGATCTCGACGTATTCCAGCGACACGCTTTCGGCCTGGCGGAAATCCTTGCCGTGGCTGTCGTACCACTGCTTGATCTGCTCATCGGTGACCGGCGCGGTATCGGCCGGAACCTCCGGCAGCGCGGCCAGTTCGACGTCGCGGGTCTCACCCAGCAGCTTCAGCAGGCGCTCGGTCTCGGCCTGGGTGACGAAGCCCGAATTCTGCAGGCCCGACGGGATCACCGACTGCTGCAGGCTCTCGCGCACCAGCTCCTGGAACTGCGTGGGGGTACGCGGCGGATTGCCACCGGCCAGAGCCAGGCGGTAGTTGTTCTCGTTGAACTTGCCGTTCGAATCGAGGAAGGCCGGGATGGTGGCGATGTACTCGCGCACCGCGCCATCGCCGATCACAACACCGGCCTGCTCGCCCACCAGGCGCACGACCTGCTCGTCGATCAGCTGATCGAGCACGGCCATCTTGTTTTCAGTGCTTTCGAACGCGCGCGGGTCGAAGTTCTCGCCCTGCTGCTGGCGCTCACGCATGCGCTCCTGCTCGAAGCGGGTGCGGAAATCCTGCGCGCTGATCTCGTGGTGCTGCCACAGCATGCGCACCGGCCACCACGACGGTGCCGAACGCCACCAGGTCGGAGGCGCGGAAACCTTGGCCACGTTCTGTGCGCCAACGCCACCCAGGTAGCTGTTGTCGATCACGAACAGGAACGGAATCATCAGCAGCCCCAGGATCACGGTGACGATCCAGCCTGAGGTCTTGTCGCGGAGTTTCTGCAGCATGGTGAGGAATCACAAGGCCTGATTGGCGAGCCCGGCAGTGTAACCCGCTTCGTCGCAGGGACCAAAAGCAGCGCCGGCGTGGCCTGCGCCGATCTCCGCGGACCTGTGCCGTCAGCACCTCGGCAGGCCTGCCGCAGGGCACAAGAAAAAGCCCCCGGCTTGCGCCGAGGGCTTTCAAAGTTGGCGGAGCGGACGGGACTCGAACCCGCGACCTCCGGCGTGACAGGCCAGCATTCTAACCAGCTGAACTACCGCTCCGCGCTGAAACTTTGCAGGCGCCCAGTATATCCGAAGACTCCGTGGAAACCCAGCCCGATGAACACTTTTTTCAAAGTTT
Source organism: Stenotrophomonas sp. 86428_Sma (assembly GCF_056481585.1). Classification (NCBI taxonomy): domain Bacteria; kingdom Pseudomonadati; phylum Pseudomonadota; class Gammaproteobacteria; order Lysobacterales; family Lysobacteraceae; genus Stenotrophomonas; species Stenotrophomonas sp. 86428_Sma. Next base: position 960,578 of record NZ_CM151156.1, on the reverse strand, counting down.
TTTCACAGGGACTTAAGAATTCTGCAATGGCGGAGCGGACGGGACTCGAACCCGCGACCTCCGGCGTGACAGGCCAGCATTCTAACCAGCTGAACTACCGCTCCGTTCTTGCAAAAACCTTTTCGCCTTCCTTCCGAACCCGTCGGTGAGAAGACAAGGCCCCCAGCTTTAGGCCGGGGGCCTCGATGTAGTGGCGGAGCGGACGGGACTCGAACCCGCGACCTCCGGCGTGACAGGCCAGCATTCTAACCAGCTGAACTACCGCTCCGCATTGTTGCTATTTCCTGTTTTCTCACCGGCCTGGACCGGGGAGAAAACAAAGCCTCCAGCTTTTGGCCGGAGGCCTCGTTGAATGGCGGAGCGGACGGGACTCGAACCCGCGACCTCCGGCGTGACAGGCCAGCATTCTAACCAGCTGAACTACCGCTCCACACTCAAACTTTTACCGCGGTGCTGTGGTGGGTGCTGAGGGTTTCGAACCCCCGACCCTCTCCGTGTAAAGGAGACGCTCTACCGCTGAGCTAAGCACCCCAGCGAGCCGCTTAGTTTACAGCATCCTTCAGGGCCTTACCAGCCTTGAACGACGGATTCTTCGAAGCAGCGATCTTGATGGTGTCGCCGGTCTTCGGGTTGCGGCCGGTGCGGGCAGCACGGTCGCGGACCTGGAAGGTACCGAAGCCAACCAGGGTGACCGCATCGCCGTCCTTCAGCGCCTTGGTGACGGCAGCAACGACGGCATCGACAGCGCGGCTGGACTCGGCCTTGGTCAGGTCGGCAGCTTCAGCAACGGCATCGATCAATTCGGTCTTGTTCATTCTCTACAACTCCTTTGGCGGTGGGTTCCGCTTATTCGACAGGGAAGCAACCGCACGCCTTCTGCATGCGGCCGCCATGTGGAAACGGTTCGCCGATTCAGTCATCGCTGACAGCGATCACTCATTCGCGAGTGCTGCTTTTATACCAGTGGCCCTACCCCCACGCAAGCTGGAAAGCCAGCAACGACGCGGGTTTCGGGCCATCGGACAGCGCGCGTCAATGCTTGACGCGCGCGCTTCCACTCGGTTTGGCCTTGCTGCGCACCGTGACACGCTGCGCACTCTTGCGCGCCTTCTTCGGTGCCAGCGGGCGCTCCAGCGCCAGGTCCAGGACTTCTTCGATGTACTTCACCGGCACGATCTCCAGATCGCGGGTGACGTTGGCCGGAATGTCTGCAAGGTCCTTGCGGTTCTCTTCCGGAATGATGACCGTGCGGATACCACCGCGCAGTGCGGCCAGCAGTTTCTCCTTCAAGCCACCGATGGCGGTGACACGACCACGCAGGGTGATCTCACCGGTCATCGCCACGTCGGCACGCACCGGCACCTTGGTCAGCATCGACACCAGCGAGGTGACCATTGCCGCACCGGCACTCGGTCCGTCCTTCGGCGTGGCACCATCGGGCACGTGCAGGTGCACGTCGTGCTTCTGCAGGAAGTCGCTGTCGATGCCAAAGCCCACGGCGCGCGAACGCACCACCGACAACGCCGCCGAAGCCGATTCCTTCATCACGTTGCCGAGCTGGCCGGTCAGGATCAGCTGGCCCTTGCCCGGCACCAGCGTCGATTCGATCTGCAGCAGATCGCCACCGACTTCGGTCCACGCCAGGCCGGTGACCAGGCCGATCTCGTTCTCTTCCTCGGCGCGGCCGAAATCAAAGCGACGCACACCCAGGTACTTGTCCAGGTTCTTGCTGGACACGCTCACCAGCGCCTTGGACTTCTTCGCGCCCTTCTTCGCCTTCACCGGCTGCGGGCCGGCCAGCGCGATCTCCTTCACCACCTTGCGGCAGACCTTGGCGATCTCGCGTTCCAGGTTGCGCACGCCCGATTCGCGCGTGTAGTAGCGCACGATGTCCTGGATCGCATCGCTGCCGATCTCCAGCTCTTCCGGCTGCAGGCCGTTGGCCTTGATCTGCTTCGGCACCAGGTAGCGGGTCGCGATGTTGAGCTTCTCGTCCTCGGTGTAACCGGGGATGCGGATCACTTCCATGCGGTCCAGCAGCGGGCCGGGAATATTGAGCGAGTTCGAGGTGGCCACGAACATCACTTCGGACAGGTCCAGGTCCACTTCCAGGTAGTGGTCGTTGAACGCGTTGTTCTGCTCCGGGTCGAGCACTTCCAGCAGCGCCGACGACGGATCGCCACGGAAGTCCATCGACATCTTGTCGATCTCGTCGAGCACGAACAGCGGGTTCTTGCTGCCGACCTTGTTGAGGTTCTGCACGATGCGGCCCGGCATCGAACCAACGTAGGTACGACGGTGGCCACGGATCTCGGCTTCATCGCGAACGCCGCCCAGCGACATGCGCACGAACTTGCGGTTGGTAGCCTTGGCGATGGACTGGCCGAGCGAGGTCTTGCCCACGCCCGGCGGCCCGACCAGGCACAGGATCGGGCCCTTCATCTGCTTCACGCGCGACTGCACCGCCAGGTATTCAAGGATGCGCTCCTTGACCTTCTCCAGGCCGTAGTGGTCGGCGTCGAGGGTGTCCTGTGCGGCCTTCAGGTCCTTGCGCACCTTGCTGCGCTTCTTCCACGGCACGCCCAGCAACCACTCCAGGTAGTTGCGCACGACGGCCGCTTCAGCCGACATCGGCGACATCTGCTTGAGCTTGTTCAGTTCGTTGCGCGCCTTGGCTTCAACGGCCTTCGGCATGCCGGCTTCGGCGATCTTGCGGGCCAGTTCTTCCAGCTCGCCCGGTGCGTCGTCCAGGTCACCCAGTTCCTTCTGGATGGCCTTCATCTGTTCGTTGAGGTAGTACTCGCGCTGGCTCTTCTCCATCTGCGACTTCACGCGCCCGCGGATGCGCTTCTCCATCTGCTGCACGTCGATCTCGCCGTCGACCAGGCCGACCAGCATTTCCAGGCGGTCGCCCACGGCCAGCGTTTCCAGCAGGCGCTGCTTGTCGGCCAGGCGCACGCTGATGTGCGCGGCGATGGTGTCGGCCAGGCGGGCCGGCTCATCGATGCCCGACAACGTCTGCAGCAGCTCCGGCGGCAGCTTGCGATTGGTCTTCACGTACTGCTCGAACAGCGACATCAGCGAGCGGGCGATCGCCTCCACCTCGCGTGCTTCGCGCTCGTCGGTGGCGTCGATCTCCACGGCCTGGCCGTGCAGCGAGCCGTTGCGCTCGTCGACGTGGGTGACCTGCACGCGCGACAGTCCTTCGACCAGCACCTTGATGGTGCCGTCGGGCAGCTTCAGCAACTGCAGCACCTGCGCCAGCGTACCGACCTGGTAGAGGTCGGCCGCATGCGGGTCGTCGGTCTCGGCCGACTTCTGCGCCAGCAGCAGGATGCGCTTGTCCGCCTCCATTGCCTGTTCGAGCGCGTGCATGGACTTGTCACGGCCGACGAACAGCGGGATGACCATGTGCGGGAACACCACTACGTCGCGCAGCGGCAGGACCGGCAGGTCGAGGGTTTCACTTGGGGAACGGGCCATGGGGGCTCCAGGGAAGGGGGAAAACCGCCTCCGGGAGGGCATCTTCCGGAGACAAAAAAAGCCGATGGCCCCGTTATGGGGCCATCGGCTTTCAGATGCAAGGCATTCCTTGAAAATCCTTTCCAATCAACAACCTGGAAGGATCACTCGGCGCCTGCGGCCTTCTGTTCAGGGGCCGCTGGGGACTGGTAGATCAGGTACGGCTCGGACTTGTGCTCGATCACCGACTCGTCCACCACCACCTTGCTGACGTTTTCCTGCGACGGCAGGTCGTACATGGTGTCCAGCAGGACCGATTCGACGATGGTACGCAGGCCGCGGGCACCGGTCTTGCGCTTGAGCGCCTTGCGGGCAATGGCCGACAACGCGTCCGGGCGGAACTCCAGCTCGACGTTCTCCATCTCGAACAGCTTCTTGAACTGCTTGGTGATGGCGTTCTTCGGCTCGGTCAGGATCTTGATCAGGGCCGGCTCGTCCAGCTCCTCCAGGGTCGCCACCACCGGCAGGCGGCCGACGAACTCGGGAATCAGGCCGAACTTGATCAGGTCTTCCGGCTCGACTTCGGCCAGCACCTTGCCCACTTCCTGCTTGCGCTCGCTGCTCTTCACCTTGGCGCCGAAGCCGATGCTGCCGACGTCGGTGGAACGGGCCTGGATCACCTTGTCCAGCCCGGCGAACGCGCCGCCGCAGATGAACAGGATGTTCTTGGTGTCCACCTGCAGGAATTCCTGCTGCGGGTGCTTGCGGCCGCCCTGCGGCGGAACGCTGGCCACGGTGCCTTCGATCAGCTTCAGCAGGGCCTGCTGCACGCCTTCGCCGGACACATCGCGGGTGATCGACGGGTTCTCGCTCTTGCGCGAGATCTTGTCGATTTCATCGATGTAGACGATGCCCTGCTGCGCCTTCTCGACGTCGTAGTCGCACTTCTGCAGCAGCTTCTGGATGATGTTCTCCACGTCCTCGCCCACGTAACCGGCTTCGGTCAGCGTGGTGGCGTCGGCCATGGTGAACGGCACGTTGAGAAGGCGGGCCAGGGTCTCGGCCAGCAGGGTCTTGCCCGAACCGGTCGGGCCGACCAGCAGGATGTTCGACTTCGCCAGTTCGACGTCGTCGTTCTTCTGCCGGCTCTCGATGCGCTTGTAGTGGTTGTACACGGCCACGGCCAGCGTGCGCTTGGCGCGGTTCTGGCCGATCACGTACTGGTCGAGGACCTCGAGGATCTCGCGCGGCTTGGGCAGCGAACTGCGCGCCGACTGCGCCTTTTCCTCAAGTTCCTCACGGATGATGTCGTTGCACAGCTCCACGCACTCATCGCAGATGAATACGCTCGGACCCGCAATCAGCTTGCGCACTTCATGCTGGCTCTTGCCGCAGAAAGAGCAGTAGAGGATCTTGCCGGTGTCCGTGGAACGACCTTGGCGGTCTTCGCTCATGCTTCGCTTACCCAGTTACCCCACCCGCTGAACGGGGGTTCGATTCGAGAATAGCACAGGGCCGAGGGGACACCAGTCCCGCCCGACCCTGCAGGAACGGGGCCTCCCTGGCCCCGTGATGGCCGGTCAGCCGGCCTGGATCGACTCGTCCGGACGACGCTCCAGGACCTGGTCGACCAGACCATAGGCCTGCGCCTCGAAGGCGCTCTTGAAGTTGTCGCGCTCGGTGTCGCGGGCGATCGTCTCCAGCGACTGGCCGGTGTGCTTGGCCAACACCTCGTTCAGGCGCGAACGCAGGGTCAGGATCTCACGCGCGTGGATGTCGATGTCGGTGGCCTGGCCCTGGTAGCCACCCAGCGGCTGGTGGATCATCACGCGCGAGTTCGGCAGCGCATAGCGCTTGCCAGCTTCGCCCGCGGCCAGCAGCAGGGCGCCCATCGAGGCGGCCTGGCCGATGCAGGTGGTGCTCACATTCGGCTTGATGTACTGCATGGTGTCGTAGATCGCCATGCCGGCGGTGACCACGCCACCCGGCGAGTTGATGTAGATGTTGATGTCCTTTTCCGGGTTCTCCGACTCCAGGAACAGCAACTGCGCCACCACCACGTTGGCCATGTGATCGTCGATCGGGCCCACGAGGAAGATCAGGCGCTCCTTCAACAGGCGCGAATAGATGTCGTAGGCACGCTCGCCGCGGCTGGTCTGCTCGACCACCATCGGAACCAGGTTCAGGGCTTTGGTTCGGTTGTCCATTACGTGAGGTACCTATCTTGGGGGGCAACAACCCCGCGCCGGCAAAGGCGCGGGGCATCCGGTGATCCGCCCGGGCTTACTGGCGGATCGCGTCCTGGAACGACAGCTTCTCTTCGGTGTGCTGGGCACGCTCGGCGATCCAGTCGATCACCTGCTCTTCCATCACACGGTTCTGCAGGCCAGACATCAGCTGGGGGTCGTTGCGGTACATCTCAATGACCTGTTCCGGCTCTTCGTAGGTCGAAGCGATCAGACGCATCGTTTCGTTCAGGCGCTTGGCTTCCAGGCGCAGGTCGTTGATGCGGGCCACTTCACCGACCAGCAGGCCGACCAGCACGCGCTTGGCGGCCGCTTCCTTGAAGCCTTCGTGGGCATCGGCCGGGATCTCGCCGACGTTCTGGCCGTTGCGGCGGATCTGCTCGACCTGCTGGGCCAGCATGGCGCGGGCTTCGTTCTCGACCAGGCGCGGCGGCATTTCCACCGACGAATAGGCGGCGATCAGCTGCTCGCCCACTTCGCGGCGCAGGCGGTTCATCAGAGCGCCCTTCAGCTCGCGCTCCAGGTTGGCGCGGATGTCGCTGCGGAACTGCTCGACGTCGCCGCCCTTCACGCCGAAGCTCTTGATGAAGGCTTCGTCGACCGCCGGCACGACCGGCTCGGACACTTCGGCGACCTTGACGGTGACCTGCACGGTCTTGCCGGCCAGCACCGGCACGCGCCAGTCAGCCGGGAACTCGACGTCCAGGGTCTTTTCTTCGCCCTTGGCCAGGCCGACCAGGCCCTTTTCGATGGTGTCGAACATCATGCCCTGGCCGAGCACGATCGAACCCTTCTCGGTGCCCTCGGCCGGCAGGCGCTCTTCGCCGGCCTGCGACCAGGTTTCCACCGCGACCAGGTCACCGTCCTGCGCGCCACGGCTGACCGGGGCCCAGGTACGACGCTGGTTCTGCAGGTTCTCGATCATCTGGTCGATGTCGGCGTCGGTGATCTCGGCGCTGTGGCGCACGACGGTCAGCTTGCTGACGTCGATGTCGCCGAAGTCCGGCACCACTTCCACGGTGGCCACGAAGGAGAATTCACCCTCGTCGCCCTTGTCGATGCGCGGGCTGCCGACGATGCGCAGGTCGTGCTCACGCACGGCGGCATCGAAGGTTTCGCGCAGCAGGCCGTCCAGCGCCTCGCCACGGACCTGCGCGCCGAAGCGCTGCTCGATCACCTTGGCCGGCACCTTGCCCGGACGGAAACCCTTGATGCGGGTGGTACGGGCGATTTCGCCCAGGCGGCCGACGATGTGGCTCTGCAGACGCTCTTCCGGCAGCGAGAAGCTCAGGCGGCGTTCCAGGTTGCCGGTGGATTCGATCGAAGCTTGCATGTTGACTCCTGCCACCGGTGGCCCACGCCCCCGGCTCGATGATTGGGATGAAACGGTTGTAAGGACACGACGTCTGGGACGCGCCTGCTTGCCGCAGCCCTTTAGTTTCGCCCAATTCGGCCTGCACTGCCAGCGCGTGCCGGTCAAGGGGGCGCAGATGGCCCGATCAGGGCGGGGACAGGCCGGCACTGGTGCGAAAGGGGGGACTCGAACCCCCACGCCTTGCGGCACTGGAACCTAAATCCAGGGCGTCTACCAATTCCGCCACTTTCGCGTGGCCGGCTCAGGCGTTCATTGTCGCAGGCGGGGGCTGGAAGCGGAAGGCCTGCACAAAACTGAATCTGCCGCGATGCGCGCGGCCCCTGCATCGCTGCCGCCCCGGCGGGCGCACCACCCGCCAGGACGACTGCGGCTTACTGCTGCGATACAGCGCGGGCCGGTGCCATGCCTGCATGTTCGGCGGGCGCCTCCCCCTTGCGGATCTCCACGCCCCCGTCATCGGTGCGCCGCAGAGCCACCGACTCCGGCATGGCCTTGCGCACATCCACCGAACCGTCCGCATTGCGCTGCACATCCACCGCGTCAGGCAGGACCTCCGCTTCCGCAGGCTGAGCCGGCTGCATCTGCATGGCGTCACCCACCGGGCGCGCCGGAGTGCTCTCCGTGCCCGCATCGCGTTCAACGGTCTTCGCGGGATCATTGGCTGGTGCGCAGGCCGCCAGCGCCATCAACGCGAAGGGAACCCACAGCGTGCGGTGCAATCGATTGATATCAGCCATCTACATCTTCCTTCGTGCATGCGCCATCGGCGCGGAAGATCCATTGGGTGCGATACAGGACGCGATGCGGTGAGAAGCAGCGCACAGCATTGAAAACACTGATGACGCGTATGTCCCTGATTTCAGCATCGCTTCAGTAGATTCACGCCATGCGCCGTTTCAGCAGATCCACACCATGCGTGGATGAAGCGCAACCCGGCGCGCAGACAAGAAAAAAGCCACTTGGCGAACCAAGTGGGAAGCTGCCGCGCATTCGCGCCGCAGCCCCACGCTTTGCGCGGCAAACCGCGGGCCCCACTTCATCAGCCCCCACATCCCCGCGGCTTTGCCGCGCCCCCTTGACTCAAGGGGGCTCCACACCAGCCAGCGCACAGACATCCGCACGCCCAACCCGGCGCACAGACAAGAAAAAAGCCACTTGGCGAACCAAGCGGCTTTCGTCTGGTGGGCTGTCAAGGATTCGAACCTTGGACCTATTGATTAAGAGTCAACTGCTCTACCAACTGAGCTAACAGCCCGAAATCGGGGCGCGAATTATGACCCGATCCGCTCGGTGGGTGCAAGCACTTTTTTCAACATCGTTGAAACCAGCACTGCGGTCCCGCTGCATTGCAGATCCACGGCCAAGCGGGGCTCTGCAACCCGTGATCCATCGAAACGATGGTAGTCACACTTATAAGAAAAAAGCCACCTGGGATACCAGGTGGCTTCTGTCTTGGTGGGCCGTCAAGGATTCGAACCTTGGACCTATTGATTAAGAGTCAACTGCTCTACCAACTGAGCTAACGGCCCGTGAAACTCAGACGCACATTTTAGCGTGCTTTCTGTTTATTGCAATACCGTTTCGGCTGCGCCGATGCGGTTGAATCAGTGGGGTGGCTGAGGGGATTCGAACCCCCGACCACCGGAATCACAATCCGGTACTCTAACCAACTGAGCTACAGCCACCACTGAAACTTTCGCTCCACCGCCGATGAGGCTGACGCTGGACCTTGATGCTTTGCTAGCGGGTGGAACCAGAAGTCCGTCCCCCGAAGCGAGTCCGGCATTTTCCGGGAGTCGCGAAGGAATTGCAAGCACTTCTTCACATTGATGTGCAGGGGCCGGAACAGGAGATCAATGCTGCTCCGCCGAGGTCACGCGCGCGATGTCCGCATGCCCATCCAGGAATGACAGCGTGGCCTCCCCTTTCGGCGTGACCTGCAGCTGCAGGCGTGGCTGGCCCGCTCCGTCGAGCAACTGAAACATCACGTTGCGCGACTGCGTCCTGCCAAGAAGCACTCGACGGGTAATCGCTTGCACACCCTGCGCGTGCAAGCGCTCATCGTCGGCCCAGAACATCGGTCGCAACTGTCCATCGGCGACATCGTTTCGATCACATCGAACGACGTGTTGCGTTCGGCCGTCACCCCCATCAGCAGGCCAGCAAACGCCCGCAAGGCGACAGCACCGCGGCAGAAGGTAAGCCGCCGTTGGCGCCTGCGCCGCCGATGTACTTCGACCAGCACCTGCTTCACCTCACCCACGCCGTTCGAATCTGCATCCATCCCGAGCTAGAGAAGGCGCGTGCCGCACGCATCGGATGTCAGGCGCTGGCGAACAGCCCGCCCGTCGTCGGGCACGCCCCGAGAGCATGAACGCTTAGTGAACAAATCGTGAATGAATCTCAAATAGGGATGGGGGAGATCCATTCATACAACGTTAGCTGCAGGACATGGAACGCAGGGCGCGCGTTTGCAACCATGCCGATTCCTGCAATGAAGGTGAGATCAATAGATGAGCAAGCGGCTAATCGGATTCGTCGCGCTGGCAGCCGTGCTGGCAGTGGCAGCCGTTGCAATGTCCGGCTACCGGCAGCAGGCAACTGCGGATGCCACGGCAGAGGAATCCGGGAAGAGTGGCAGCCTCGATGAACGGCCTGACCAGGGAAGGCAGCTTCCGGCGTCAGGTGCGGCGGCCGCGCAAAGGCTTGAGCGGGACAACAAAATCCCGCCGGGCTCGTACAAGGCCGTGGGCCCCAAGGCCTACGAAATCGTAAGAGGCAATGAGTTCCGGCCTCCCGGTGACGCGCTTGCCCACGTCAAGCAACTGATGCTGCGCTCCGAATCCGGAGATGCCACGGCAACCTACGAAATCTATCGAACCATCGAGCAATGCCAGACCTTCATCTCGGATCGCGCTGACAAGCTGGCGGATTCGGCCACCACGGTCGGGGCCGGCAACTGGTTCCTGGAGCGGTCGGAACGAATCCTCAAAGAGTGTGAGTCGCTGGCTCTGGATCAGGACATCTATCACGCCGATTGGCTTTCGAAGGCCGCCGCCATGGGCTCGCAGGAAGCGATGCGCGCCTACTCGCGATCGCCGGAGAAAGTCATCGGTTCGCTTGATGACGCAATCCGTGATCCCGCGGCGCTCGAGGCGTGGAAGGACACCGCCACCGGATATCTGCGCGAACTGGAATCACAAGGGAACGTCAATGTCATCAGCGACATGGCGATGGCCTACACCTATGGCGGCATCGTTCCTGCGGATCCCGTTGCGGCCCTGGCGTACACCCGCGTCCTCAACCGGCTGGACCCACGTTTTGCCACCACCGATGACATTGCCAACCATGAGAAAAACCTGAGCAGCCAAGAGAAAGAGAAAGCCCGCATTTCATCGAACGAAATCTTCAAGAACTGTTGCATCCCACGATAAGGACCTATTGTGAAAGCTAGACTGATTGGGATTATCCCTTCGCTTGGTAGAAACTCCATTCCCGCCATTGCAGGCGTGCTGCTGTTCATGGCGGCCGGGAGCCTTCAAGCGAAAAAGCTTCCTGGCGTCATCAACTGCACCGCCGGATGCACGCTGACAACCCCGTATCCCGATCCGGTGACCAACCAGCAGCTTTCCCAAGAGGTCAAGAATCTCAATGCCGGCCGGACCACGGTCTGGACAGCCCAGACGCGCGTCCAGACCGGCGATGTCCTGACCGTCTGCAACGGTATTTCCTGCGTCAACTACACGTGGCGAGGTGCAGGTTTCGACTCCGGCGAAGTGATTTCGACCGTCCTCCCGCCCAACTCCCGCGGTGGTGGTGGTGGCGGCGGTGGTGGCGGCAGTGGTGGTGGCGGCGGCAGCGGCCCGATCAGCGGCGGCTGCCACGGCAACTGCGGCGGTGGCGGCAAGGTGCGGGTGGGCGAACTGGAACAGATGTGATCCATCCGGGGTGCACTCGACCAGAGTGCACCCATCGCGACATACAACATGAACAGGATCGAGCCTGACTCGACTTTGCGTCAGCGCAGCAAAGCAGGACTTGGCCTCTACAGCCCTTCTCCCTGCAAGGGAGCTGGATGTCTACCTATTGCGGAAGCTGACTGAATGTTGCGATGTTCGGGACAGCATGCTTGCCCATCTACCCACCGGCGCGTACGGAGAGCCCGATGCCACATCCCTCCCCCAAGTACAGCCTTATCTACCAGTGCGCATGCCTGTCAAAGTTCGCACTCATCGCCGGCATGGTCACCTCATGCTCCAATAAAAATGATGATGTTCAGCACGTTGGCGATGCATCGGCGAATGAAGCACCCGCGGCATCGGCAGAGATTCGAAGTGTCACTCCAAGATCGACAGCAGTCGATGCCGACCTCCAATCTGCACAGCGCGTACCAGATGTTCCAGTGAAAGACCTGTATCCGTCGCTTCGCAATAGAGCAGAAGCTGGAGATCTGGAAGCAAAACGACAGCTGTTCCTGATACTCAACGAATGCCGCGTTGCAATGCAGCCAGAGAGGCCCATTGACTACTCCAATAGCCAAGTCTCTCCAGATATCCTCAAAGCCAGCGGGAAGACACGAGAGCAATTCCTGGCCGATCAGCAATTGAGCTCTCTTGCTTTCACTGAAGAAAAGCTCAAGCAGTGCGAGGGCATTCCAGGCGACGCACTAAAGGAAACGTCACGGTGGCTGAGGGAGGCAGCGGAAGGGGGGGACACCTACGCGAGGCTGGCCTACTACAACTACCAGGACATCATCGTTGGTGATCAGCAAGAACAAATCGTATCGGCCGAAAAAGTTAAGCAGTTCAATGAAGACTCATATCGCTACATAAAAAGTGTAGCTGACACCGGCAACCCGGATGGGCTTTTCACTCTGGGAACTGCGTATGAGCGCGGCATCATTACGCCGAAGGACCCGATCCTTGCCTATGCCTACAAGAAAGCTGCGGGGCAGCTGATCCCTATCGGTGGCAACGACCAGATATTGGACATGATGGCGCAGTCCATGACTCCGTCTGATCTAAGGAAGGCCAATCAACTGGCCGCTACGCTGGCACAGAGGAGCAGGAAATGAAGATCAGGCTTACGGCAGCAATCTTCTTGGTCCTTCTGCTAGGAGCAACAGTGTATGTGCACGCACAGGTGCAAGGAACCAGAAACATCGGAACTTATCCCTGTAATGACTGCGCACTTGGCTATCCCAGAATCGACGCACACACTTCAAATGAGCTTGGCCTCGCCATAGCAAGCTTCAACAGACTGGTTGCCATTCAGTCTCTATGGATAGTCCCCGGGGACATCATAACAATGTGCAACGGAACTGCTTGTGTTGGCTATCAAGTTACCGTGGGCGGAGACGGATACATGGGAGTCAAATATGAGGCCCAGGCCAGTACTACGCCGCTGCCGTCTGGTGGAAATGGAAACGGCGTGGGCTCAGGCAGTGGCTATGGGAGCGGTCAAGGCGTCGGCAGGGGTGGCGGTGCCGACGTAGGCGGCGGCAGCTACGGCAGTGGCGGCCGGACTGGGACCGTAACTACTGGTCCCGCTGGCCCGCCAAAGCCAACTCGCCCTCCTACCCACGAGAATTGAAGTGGCGGAGATTGAGTAGATGGGCGGCCTTCTTGGGCCGCCTTTTCAATTACCAGCGCGCCAGTTGTTTGCCAGACGACTTCTTTTGGGCGGCTTCGATCTGGGCGGAATAGCATATGGGCGAAGTCTGGCCCCAGCCGGCGTCCGACTTGGGAAACGCCCTCGGCTTGCCAGCGTCGAGCGCTGGGCGAGACAACGGAACATCCGCGTCCAGTACGACGGCCAAGGCAGCATCTTGACAACAAACTTCGCCCTGAACGAGGCACTGGGCCTCATCAAACCCGCTTTCGAGAACGAACGCTATCCCGCTTCGCTGGTCTGAAAGGACTCACAACAGCAGCACCATGGCATGCCCCAGCAAAGCCGCACCCAACCTGCCGAAGCACATCGACCACACCCGCGCCTTACGGACGTCAATCTTCATCGGTTGCGCGCAGAGTTTATACGCCTAGTCGCGCAGATCGGCTTCGAACTCGACCCTGACGATGACGAGGACGCCGTTTACGTGGGCTCGATCGGCTTCCTGCTTAGCCTACTTGACGCCTTGGGCGGCCACCGTGGGGCCAAACACAAGTGACGCTCAATTCCGGAGCCAATTCCGGACGCCCGCAGAACGAGGCATAGAAAACTGCGTAACTAGTTGATTCCAATGGCGCGCCCGACAGGAATCGAACCTGTAACCGCCGGCTTAGAAGGCCGGTGCTCTATCCAGTTGAGCTACGGGCGCCCGAACCGGAACGGTGTCCAATCCGACGTGATGTGGGATTGGTCGGGGTAGAGGGATTCGAACCCCCGACATCCTGCTCCCAAAGCAGGCGCGCTACCAGACTGCGCTATACCCCGGTCTTGCAATCCCCTCGGGTCAGGCCCGGGGAGTTGGTCATTGTCGCCAAGCGCATTGGGAACTGTCAACGCAGGATGCGTAGATCCGGCGCCTGCCACAACGCCGAAAGCAGTCATCGGCTATGCTCACGCCCATCGGCCGGATGGCCGTCCTGACCCTCATTCGCACGGAGAACGCGTATGCGCAGCGGCAACCCGGCTCTTTCCGAGTCCACCTTCCTCGACCTCGCCAGTGGCTCGGTGGTGACCAGCCCCGACCAGGCCATGACCCTCAACGGCACCGTCAACAAGACCGGTTTCCTGCTGCTGTTGACCGTATTAACGGCCGCTTTCGCCTGGAACCAGACCATCGGCGACTACGGCCAGGTCTTGCCCGGTGCCAGGCTGTATGCCATGGGCGGCGCCATCGGCGGCCTCGTGCTGGCGCTGATCACCGTGTTCAAGAAGGAATGGTCGCCGGTCACCGCACCGATGTACGCGCTGGTGGAAGGCCTGTTCCTGGGTGCCATCTCGGCCGTGTTCAACGCCAAGTTCCCGGGCATCGTGTTCCAGGCGGTGCTGCTGACCTTTGGCACCCTGTTCGCGCTGCTGTTCGCGTACCGCAGCGGCCTGATCAAGGCCACCGAGAACTTCAAGATGGGCGTGGTCGCCGCCACTGGCGGCATTGCCCTGCTCTACCTCGCGTCGTTCGTGCTGGGCTTCTTCAACATCGACGTGCCGGTGATCCACGACTCCGGCTGGCTGGGCATTGCTTTCAGCCTGTTCGTGGTGGTCGTGGCCGCGCTGAACCTGGTGCTGGATTTCGACTTCATCGAAACCGGTGTCGCCCAGCGTGCACCGAAGTACATGGAGTGGTATGGCGCATTCGGCCTGATGGTGACCCTGGTCTGGCTGTATGTTGAATTCCTGCGCCTGCTGTCGAAGATCCAGCAGCGCTGAGCCGAAACATGCCGTAGACGACAAAGGGCGCCCTTCGTGGCGCCCTTTTTCGTTCTTCCCTCAGCGCGCCAGCAGTACCGGCAGCGACGACGCCAGCAACGCGATGCCTGACGCGGTCAGCAGGCCCAGCACGACCTGCCGGAAGCGTGCCTCGCTGATGCCGATGTAGACCCGCGCGCCCAGCAGGGTCGGCACCAGCATGGCCGGTGCCACGATGGCGAAGTACGGCAACATCTGCCGGCTCACCAGGCCGCTGCCGACATAGGTGGCCATGGTCACCGCCAGCATCGCCAGGTTGAAGTTCTGGATGACCGCGCGCTGCTCGTCCTTGCCGAAGCCTCGCAGGGCGCTCCACAACGTCGGCACCGGCCCGGCAAAGCCGCCGATGCCACTGAGCACGCCACCGGCCATGCCAGCAATCGCATCACCGATACGGCCGCCGACGCGGACCGGAGGCAACGAGCGCGCCATCAGCATCACCGGGCACCACAGCGCCAGGAAGCCACCCAGCAGCGCCTTGAACCAGTCCATGTCCAGCCGTGGCAGCACCGTCACGCCCAGCGGAATGCCGGCCAGCCCACCCAGCACGAACGGCAGCAGCAGGCGCAGGTTGAAACCGCGGCGCACGGTGAACACTGCGACCAGCTGCCCGACCAGCGCACCAAACACCGAAAGCGTCGCCGCCAGCCGCGGCTCCAGTCCCCACGCCCAGAACGACATCGCCACCATGCCGAAGGCGAAGCCGGACAGGCCCTGCACGAATCCGGCGACGATCGCGCCCAGCGCGACCAGCAGATACACCGACTCCATCACCACCCCGGTTGCAGCCGCGCGACTATCCTGCCGCGCCCACCTGTGCAGCGTAGTGCGCCGCAAGGTGCTCGACCAGCGCACGCACCTTCGGCGCCAATGCCCGCGCATGCGGATACAGCGCGAAGTAGCGTCGCTGCCCGGCATGCCAGGCGGGCAGCACGCGGATCAGGCGGCCGGCACGCAGGTCCTCCTGCACGGTCAGCGCAGTGAACAGGCTGATGCCCATGCCAGCCAGCGCGGCGGCGTACAACGCTGGCGTCGCATCCACCCGCAGGCGCTGCCCCGCCTCGATGCTCGCGGCGGCACCGCGTGGTCCCTGCAGCTGCCAGGGCGACATCGCCGCTGTGGGACTGAAACCCAGCAGCGTGTGCTGTGCGAGGTCCGAAGCCTGCCGGGGCAGACCGTGCCGCGCCAGATAGGCCGGTGCGGCGACCAGGATGCGTGGGCAGCTGGCCAGCTCGCGGGCGACCAGCTGGCTGTCCGGCAAGGAAGGCGCGATGCGCAGGGCCAGATCGAAGCCACCCCCGACCACATCAACCAGCTGGTCGTCGGCGGAAAGATCCAGCGTGACCTGTGGGTAGCGCTGCAGGAACGACGGCAACCAATGCGGCAACTCCTGGCTGGCGACCACCTGCGGCACGCTGATCCGCACGATGCCACTGGGCTGCGCCTGCCCTGCGCGTGCGCGGTCATCCGCTTCCTGCAGGCGATCCAGCAGCGCTGCCGCCTCGCGGTAGTAGTCGCGACCGGCTTCCGTCAGTGACAGCCGACGGCTGTTGCGATCGAGCAGTCGAACCTGCAGATGTTCTTCCAGCTGCCGCAGTTGCCGTGACATCGCCGAATGGGTGGTACCCAGTCGTTCGGCGGCGGCGGTGAAACTGCCTGCATCGACGATGGCGCGCAGCGCACGCAGGGCGGCGAAATGGTCCATCGGCGGGCAGCTCCAGGTGGCGGGGCCCGCGGCGTGCGGGCCCCGTCAGCTTATCAAGCGCCGTCGCCGGCCTTGCGCACAGGCAGTGCCAGGATCGCGTCAGTCGCCATGACATCGCCGAAGGTGTCCACAATCTGCGCCAGCGAGGCGTCATGCAGCGCGCGATGACCGATGCGCTGGCCTCCGGCAAGATCCAGATCACGGCTGGCAGTTGCATCGGACGACACGATGACGCGGTAGCCACGCGGTGCCGCTGCGGCATCGCGGGCGGCACCGGCCACGCAGGCATGGGTCTGCAGGCCGGTGACGATCAGGGTGTCGATGCCGGCATCCTTCAGCACCTGGTCGAGCACTGCGGCCGAGTCACCGGCGAACACGCTGACGTTGTCCTTCTGCACCACGGTCTCGCCCTTGCGCGGCTGCAGGTCGCGATGGAAGGCGGCATTGACGCTGCCCTGCGCGAACAGCGGCGCACCCGCCGGCAACACGTGCTGTACATGGATCACGCGGATGCCGTGGGCATCGGCGAACTCGACCACCCGCTTCGCCTGCCGCAGTGCGGCCAAGCCATCGGGGATGACCATACGGCCACCGGCGAAACCCGGCGCAGCGCTGCCGTCGAAGTATTCGTTCTGGAAGTCGATCACCAGCACGGCGGTCTTCGCCGCATCCAGCGAAGCCACAACGGGTGCGCCAGCCATGTGGCGGATGGTGGGATGGGCCGGTTCGGCAGCGGTGACGGGGGTAACGGTGGCCATGCCGATCAGGCTGGCCAGACCAAAGGCGGTGAGGTTCATGTTCAAGCTCCTGTGCGGTGGAAAGTGGGCACATGATGCGGAGCGGACGGCGCACGAACCAGCCATGTAAAAGCACATGATCTGTGCAAATTTCGCACAGAATGTCCTTGTAGCGTCGAGCCATGCTCGACTACGCAGGAGCAGTCGAGCATGGCTCGACGCTACTGGGCCAGCTTGACCCCATTGAGTCGCACGATCATCGCGTGGTCACGACCCAGCACCACTTCGGCGGTATTGCTGCCCGCGCGCACGGCACGTGCAAGGCCCGCCGGATACTTCACTGGGACGCCGGCCAGGGTCTGCACATGCTGGGCCGGAGAGATCCTGCTCCTGATCACGAACTCGGCACAGCTGCCTTCGAGCAGATACACAGGCGACCCTGCCGGAAATTCGATCAACCGCAGGATGCGCGCCTCGCCCTCCTGCATGCTGCGGAGGGGCGCCCCCTGCGTCCGCAGGCGGCGCAGCGCGCGCTGGGCGCGGGACCACGGCCAGTAGAAGATGGCGTAGATCGCCACGCCGACAACATAGACGGCAACGGCCGCCACGACCCACACGGCCGCCTCAGGCATCTGAAAAAATCCTGTCGGTGAAAAACCGCAGTTGAAAACGCAGACGGGCCGTACAAGGACGGCCCGTCTTCAACGCATGCAGGCCCGGACTGGACATCGCCGAGACGATCTCCAGCCGGAACGACCGCCGCTTACAGGCGGCTGGCGATGGCCTGGGCAAAGCTCATGGTGGTGCCGGTGCCACCCAGGTCGCCGGTCAGCGAATCCTTGGCTTCCATGGTCGCCACGATGGCCTTGCGCAGGCGCTCGGCATTTTCCGGCTGGCCGACATGGTCCAGCATCTGCGCGGCTGCCAGCAGCAGCGCGCACGGATTGGCCTTGCCCTGGCCAGCGATGTCCGGCGCGGTGCCGTGCACGGCTTCGAAGATCGCCGCGTCCTTGCCGATGTTGGCACCCGGGGCCAGGCCCAGGCCGCCGACGAGGCCGGCGCACAGGTCGGAGATGATGTCGCCGAACAGGTTGGTGGTGACGATCACGTCGAACTGTTCCGGACGCATCACCAGCTGCATGCAGCAGTTGTCGACGATCATTTCCTGGAATTCGATGTCCGGGTACTGCGCAGCCACTTCACGGGCGACATTCAGGAACAGGCCCGAGGTCGACTTGATGATGTTGGCCTTGTGTACGGCGGTGACCTTCTTGCGGCCGGTGCTCTTGGCCAGCTCGAAGGCGTAGCGCACGATGCGCTCGGAGCCCTTGCGGGTGATGCGGGTGCCGGAGAAGGCGGTCTCGCCGTCGGCCGACACTTCCTGGCCTTCGGCCAGGTAGGCACCTTCGGTATTCTCACGCACGGTGATCAGGTCGACGTTGTCGAAACGCGACTTGGTGTTCGGGAAGGTGTGGGCCGGACGCACATTGGCGTACAGGTCGAAGTGACGGCGCAGGCTGACGTTGATCGAGGTGAAGCCACCACCGACCGGGGTGGTCAGCGGGCTCTTCAGCGCGACCTTGTTGCGCGCGATCGATTCCAGGGTCACCGCCGGCATCAGGTCGCCGTGCTTTTCCAGGGCCACCAGGCCGGCGTCGGCGTCTTCGTACTCCAGGCCAGTCTTGAGCTGGTCGAGCACGAACAGGGTAGCGTCCATGATTTCCGGGCCAATGCCGTCGCCGCGGATGACCGTAATTTTCTGCGTCATTGATCGATGTTCCGAACAGGGGGAAAAACGCCGTCCGGACGTGCCCGGAAACGCCGGCGCAAAGGAAGTTTCACCGGCAATTATGCCTTAGCCGGGGCCGGCTACCCAAGTAGACCATGGTCCTGACCCCGGCAAAGGCATAATTGCCCGCGCATTCTTCCTCTACCCCCGCCTGTCGGCGCGCCCCTTCAACAAGAAGGGGCTCCTGGGCTGTTGGATTGCGGGGAAGCGACCGGTAGTGCCGGCCGCTGGCCGGCAACCTCGGCCATGTGGGGTTCACGGAATGCCGGCCAGCGGCCGGCACTACCGGGAGGGCCACAGGGCCCGGTTCCCGGCGCCCGTCAGGTTCAGTGCGCGTGCGCTTCCGGGGCGGCGGCGCCGCCTTCGAGCTGGTCGAGGAAGTCGACCGCGCGGCGCAGGTGCGGGATCACGATGGAACCGCCCACCACCAGGCCGACCGAGAAGGTCTCGAAGAACTCTTCTCGGGTCACCCCGGCGTCCTTGCACTGGGCCACGTGGTAGCTGATGCAGTCGTCGCAGCGCAGCACCATCGAGGCCACCAGGCCCAGCAGTTCCTTGGTCTTCACATCCAGCGCGCCGGCCTGGTAGGTCTGCGTGTCCAGCGCGAAGAAGCGGCGCACCACCTGGTTCGGCTCGCCCAGGATCCGCTCGTTCATGCGCTTGCGGAAGTCGGTGAACTCGGCGATGCGGTCCTTGCTGCCGTCGTCGGCCGCGCTCATGCCTGGCCCTGCCCGGCCAGCAGCGGCTCGAGCTTGCCTTCACGGTGCAGGGCCATCATGTCGTCGTAGCCGCCCACGTGGACGTCGCCGACGAAGATCTGCGGCACGCTGGTACGGCGGGTCAGTGCCATCATCTTCTCGCGCTCGACCGGGTCCAGGTCGATGCGGACCTCGGTCCACTGCTGGCCCTTGCTCTTCAGGAAGTTCTTGGCGGCCACGCAGTACGGGCAGACGGCGGTGGAATAGATGGTGATGGCGGGGGCACCGCCGGCGGTCTGGGCTGTCACGGGAAACTCCACGATGGATCGACGGTCTACATATGGTACCGGTGCGCTGGAATTTCCACGCCACGGCCGCAACACTGTGGATTAACGAATGGTTGCCCCCCACCCTGCCACGCTTGGCGCGCCCTGCCCGAGGACCCACTGCTTGCGAGCCCTGCTGCTGACTACCGCCGTCACCCTGGCCCTGGCCATGCCGCTCGCCCAGGCCCAGGAGAAGCTGCCCGACATCGGCTCCTCGGCCGGCGAGCTGCTGACCCCGGCCCGCCAGGCCGAGTACGGCGCGATGATGCTGCGCGAGCTGCGCAACTACGGCTACCTGCTGGATGACCCGCTGGTCAACGACTGGCTGCAGACCATGGGTACCCGGCTCGGCTCCAACAGCGACCAGCCTCGCCAGCCGTACACCTTCTTCGTGATGAAGGACCGCCAGATCAACGCCTTCGCCACGCTGGGCGGCTACATCGGGGTCAATGCCGGCCTGGTGCTGACCGCCGAGCGCGAGGACGAGGTCGCGGCGGTGCTGTCGCACGAAATCGCCCACGTCACCCAGCAGCACGTGCTGCGCGGGGTCGAGCGTGCCCAGCGCGACCAGATCCCGATCCTGCTCGGCATGCTGGCGGCGGTGGTGGCCGCACAGGCCAGCAACAGCACGTCGTCCGGCAACGCGACCATGGCCGCGATCAGCTCGGGCATGGGCCTGATGCAGCAGCGCCAGATCAACTACACCCGCTCCAACGAATCCGAGGCCGATCGCCTCGGCATCCGCACGCTGTCGCGCAGCGGTTACGACGTGGACGCCATGGCCGGCTTCTTCGAGCGGATGGCATCGGCGATGCGCGGCAACGAGGGTGGCTACAGCGTGCCCGAGTTCCTGCGCACCCATCCGGTCAACATCACCCGCATCAGCGAGGCGAAGGCCCGCGCCGACCAGATGAAGAAGGACACGGTGCTGCTGACCACCAGCACCCCCAGCGGCGAGCGCAGGGAGCGCGTGGACCCGGCCGATCCCAGCCTGGCCGAACCCCTGTTGCGCGGAACCAACCCGCTGCTGCCCAGCAGCGTGCTGCGCATCCCGATGGGCCAGCTCAGCCGCGGCGCCAGTGGCGACTTCGACTGGGCCCGCGAGCGCCTGCGCGTGCTCAGCGCGGATTCCACCCCCGAGCTGGAACGCGAGTATGCCGATCTGGCCAAGCGTCAGAAGGACGGCCTCAACGATGCCCAGCGCTATGGCCAGGCGCTGGCGGTGATGCGCAGCGGTCGCGCCGGCGCCACCCAGGCCCGGCAGACCCTGGCAGGCCTGCTGCAGACCCGCCCGGACAACCTGTGGCTGGCTCTGGGGCTGGGCGAGGCCGAATCGCGTGCAGGCCAGACCGCCCAGGCCAACAGCCGCTTCGAGCAGTTGCTGCGCCAGCACCCCAACAGCCGTCCGGTGGCGCTGACCTATGCCGAGATCCTGAACGAACAGGGCAGCCGCGAGGCGGGCCAGCGCGCGCAGGCCATGCTGCGGCCCCTACTGTCGCAAAGCGGTAACGATCCGGTCTTCCAGCAGCGGTACGCCCGCGCCAGCGAGTTGGCCGGCGACAGCGTGCGTGCCAGCGAGGCCTACGCCGAGGCGGCCTTCCTCAGCGGCCGGCCGGAACAGTCGCTGATGCAGCTGCAGGCGCTCAAGCGCAATCCGGCGCTGGACTACGTAGGCCGGGCACGGGTAGATGCGCGCATCGAAGCGATCACCCCCACCGTGCTGGAGCTGCGCCGGCAGGGCGTGCAGGACCCGGACCTGGACCGCCGCTGAGCGCTGCATGACCGGCCGATGGCAATCCCGAACGGTTCCGGCCAGGCAGTCACAAACATGTCATCAAACCGTAGTCTACTGGCACCACTCCAGTAACCGAGCCCTACGGTGTCCTCGTGCAGAAACGCATCCTGATCGTCGATGACGAGCCCGCGATCCGTGAAATGGTCGCCTTCGCCCTGCGCAAGGGCGATTACGAACCGGTCCACGCCGGCGACGCCCGTGAGGCCCAGACCGCCATCGCCGACCGCGTCCCCGACCTGATCCTGCTGGACTGGATGCTGCCCGGCACCAGCGGCCTGGACCTGGCCCGGCGCTGGCGCAAGGAAACCCTGACCCGCGAAGTGCCGATCATCATGCTGACCGCCCGCGGCGAAGAAAACGACCGCGTGGGTGGCCTTGAAGCCGGCGTCGACGACTATGTGGTCAAGCCGTTCTCGGCGCGCGAACTGCTGGCCCGCATCCGTGCGGTGATGCGCCGCGCCCGCGAGGACGACGAGGACGGCAGCGTGGCGGTCGGCCCTATCCGCATCGACGGCGCCGCCCATCGCGTGTTCGCCAGCGACCAGCCGGTGCCGATCGGCCCGACCGAATACCGCCTGCTGCACTTCTTCATGACCCACCCGGAGCGCGTCTATACCCGCGCCCAGCTGCTGGACCATGTGTGGGGCGGCAGCGTGTACGTGGAGGAGCGCACCATCGACGTGCACATCCGCCGCCTGCGCAAGACGCTGGAACCGTTCAACGCCGAAAACATGGTGCAGACCGTGCGCGGCGCCGGCTACCGCTTCTCCACTGCTACCTGAGTCTCGTCGTGCCGGCGCCACGCACCTGCGGGTGCCGGCGCCGGCAACTCTGCTATAACCCTCGGTTCACCCCAGTGAACCGCCGCACCTCAACGACGAGATCGCAATGCCCCGCCACATCCGCTCTGCCTGGTTGAAGACCCTGGCCACCGTTGCCGCGGTACTGCTGTTCGCCGGACTGGGGGGTGGTTCACGGGCCATCTGTGGTTGTGCATCGCACTGGGCGCGCTGGCCACGCTGGCCTGGCATTACTGGCGACTGCGCAGCGTGCTGCGCCGGCTGACCGCGCGCCAGCGCTGGGACACCGCAGAGGAAGGCACCGGCGTCTGGAACGAACTGGACCGCCTGCTGTACCGCAACCAGGTGGAGATGCGCGTGCGCAAGCGCCGCCTGCTGGACATGCTGCGCAGCTATCGCGCCGCGGCCGCCGCACTTCCCGATGCGGTGGTGGTGCTGGATCGCAACAGCCAGCGCGTGCAGTGGTTCAACGAGGCAGCCACCGCCCTGCTCGGCCTGCACCATCCCGGCGACCTCGGCGAAGCCCTGGTCGAACGCCTGCAGCCGATGCCGCTGGCGCACTGGCTGGCCGGCGGCCGCAACGCCGAACCGATCCTCGACGTGCCTTCGCCGGTCGATCCGGCGATCCGCCTGAACCTGCGCCTGATTCCCTATTCGTCGGATTACTGGCTGCTGATCGCCCGCGACGTCAGCAAGCTGCTGCGCCTGGAACAGGTGCGCCGCGATTTCGTGGCCAACGTTTCACACGAACTGCGCACGCCGCTCACCGTGGTGCACGGCTATCTGGACATGATGGACCCGGAGGATTTCCCGGGAACCGGACCGATGCTGGAAGAAATGCGCAAGCAGAGCCAGCGCATGGCCCAGCTGGTGGAAGACCTGCTGACCCTGTCGCGCCTCGAATCGCAGGAACACAGCGAGGAAGAGACCGTGGCCATGCAGCCGATGCTGGCGACCCTGCGCCGCGAAGCCGAAGCGCACAGCCAGGGCCGCCACCAGATCAGCATCGACGACCTGGCCGGCGTTGACCTGCAAGGCTCGACCAAGGAGCTGCACAGCGCCTTCTCCAACCTGGTCACCAATGCGGTGCGCTATACGCCGGCCGGTGGCCGCATCGCCGTGGAGTTCCGCCGCGAAGGCGACGGTGCCGTGCTGGCGGTGCGCGATTCCGGCTATGGCATCCCGGCCTCCCACCTGCCGCGCCTGACCGAACGTTTCTACCGTGTCTCCAGCAGCCGCTCCCGCGAAAGCGGCGGTACCGGCCTGGGCCTGTCCATCGTCAAGCACATCCTCGGCCTGCACCACGCACGGCTGGAGATTGAAAGCGAGGTCGGCAAGGGCTCGGTGTTCTCCTGCCATTTCGATGCCGACCACGTGCGCCCGCGCGAGTCCGCCCCCCTGACCTCCATCGAAGAATGACGCCATGAGCAGCCTCGGATCCCTCCCCCTCCCCGTGAGCCCGGACAACGATCCGTTGCGCGACCCGGCGCTGTACATCAACCGCGAGCTGTCGCAGCTGGATTTCAACTTCCGCGTGCTGGCCCAGGCGATGGACCCGCAGGTGCCGCTGCTGGAGCGCCTGCGCTTCATGTGCATCTCCTGCACCAACCTCGACGAGTTCTTCGAGATCCGCGCCGCTGCCGTACGCCACGCGCAGGAATTCGGCCTGCCGCCGGCGCCGGACGGGATGAGCCCGCAGGCCATCCTCAACGCCATCCATGACCGCGCCGCGGAACTGGTGGACCAGCAGTACCGCTGCTGGAACGAGACGCTGCGCCCGGCGCTGATGGAGGCCGGCATCGGCGTGCTCGGCCGCCATTCCTGGACCGATCGCCAGAAGCGCTGGCTGCGTGCGTACTTCCGCAACGAGATCATGCCGGTGCTGTCGCCGCTGGGCCTGGACCCGGTGCACCCGTTCCCGAAGATCCTCAACAAGTCGCTGAACATCGTGGTGGTGCTGAAGGGCACCGACGCGTTCGGCCGCGCCGGCCACCTGGCCATCGTGCGTGCGCCGCGCTCGCTGCCGCGCATCATCCAGCTGCCGGAGAAGCTCGGCGGTCCGCAGAACTTCGTGTTCCTGTCCTCGGTGCTGTCCACGTTCGTCGATGAACTGTTCCCGGGCATGGAAGTCCAGGGTGCCTACCAGTTCCGCGTTACCCGCAACTCCGAGCTGGTGGTGGACGAGGAGGAAGTGGAGAACCTGGCGCTGGCACTGCGCGACGAACTGGTCGACCGCGGCTACCGGCCGGCAGTGCGCCTGGAAATCGCGCAGGACATGCCGCGCGACATCGTGCGGACCCTGCTGCAGAACTTCGGCCTGACCGAGAACGCGGTGTACCGCATCGACGGCCCGGTCAACCTCAACCGCATCATCCAGCTGTACGACCTGATCGCACAGCCAGACCTGAAGTACCCGCCGATGACCCCGCGCACGCTGCGCGACAGCGACGGCATCTTCGAGACAGTGGCGCGCCACGACCTGCTGCTGCATCACCCGTTCGATGCCTTCACCGCCGTGCTGGACCTGATCCGGCAGGCGGCGGTCGATCCCAACGTGCTGGCGATCAAGCAGACCCTGTACCGCACCGGCAAGGATTCGCTGATTGTCGATGCACTGATCCAGGCCGCGCGCAACGGCAAGGACGTGACCGTGGTGGTCGAACTGCGCGCCCGCTTCGACGAGGAAGCCAACCTCGGCCTGGCTGATCGCCTGCAGGAGGCCGGCGTGCAGGTGGTGTATGGCGTGGTCGGCTACAAGACCCACGCCAAGATGCTGCTGATCGTGCGCCGCGAGGGCCGCAAGCTGCGCCGCTATGTGCACCTTGGTACCGGCAACTACCACAGCGGTACCGCCCGTGCGTACACCGACATCAGCCTGATCACCGCCGATGCGGACATCGGCAACGATGTGCACCTGCTGTTCCAGCAGCTGTCCGGGCTGGCCTCGAAGATGAAGCTCAAGCGCCTGCTGCAGTCGCCCTTCACCCTGCACACCGGCATCCTCGGCCGCATCGAGCGCGAAACACGCATCGCCGCCGCCGGCCGCCCGGCGCGGATCATCGCCAAGATGAACGCCCTGAACGAACCGCAGGTGGTGCGCGCGCTGTACGCCGCCTCGCAGGCCGGCGTGCAGATCGACCTGATCATCCGCGGCGCCTGCACCCTGCGCCCGGGTGTGCCGGGCATCTCGGACAACATCCGCGTGCGCTCGATCGTCGGCCGCTTCCTGGAGCACAGCCGCGTCTACTGGTTCGGCAACGACGGCGCACCGGAGATGTACTGCGCCAGCGCCGACTGGCTGGAGCGCAACCTGCTGCGCCGGGTCGAGACCTGCTTCCCGATCCTCGATCCGGAGCTGGCCAAGCGGGTCTACCGCGAGGTCCTGCAGAACTACCTGGACGACAACCTCAATGCCTGGGAACTGGATGCCGACGGCATCTACCACAAGCGTGCGCCCGCCCACGACGAGGCACCGCATTCTGCGCAGATGGCACTGATGCAGGGTCTCTGACCCGGTAGGTGTCGACCTTGGTCGGCACGTTTGGATTCATCCACGCATGGCGTGGATCTACCGTGTCGACCAAGGTCGACACCCACCAACAGCCGCGCAGAACGCCGTCCCGGCAGATCGCAGAGAACTGTCGAAGGCGGGGTGGGTCCGGTGGCAGGGGTGTGAGCCGCATGGATGCGGCGACCAAGCCCCCATGGACGGGTTCACGGCGTCCCCTGCCATCGGACCCGCCCCGCCATCCCACGGATAGCCCGCTGTTGCTGTTGCTGTTGCTGTTGCTGTTGCTCTGGCCTCTGCGGGTGCAGGGCGCAGCCCTGCCGCACTCCCCTCTTCCAAAATGTGAAGGCCGCGCGGTGACGAGCACACCGCCCCTTCGGCTAACATTCGTCCATGCCGCACACCACCACGACTCCGCCCGCATTGCAGGATGGCGACCTGCTGGCCGCCATCGACCTTGGCTCCAATAGTTTCCACATGGTCATCGCGCGCTACACGCTCGGCCAGCTGCGGGTGATCGACCGCCTGCGCGAGACGGTGCGCATGGCCGACGGCCTGGATGGCAAGGGGGACTCTCCTCCGCTGCCCGGCAGCGCGCGCTGGAATGCCTGGCCCGCTTCGGCCAGCGCATCCGCAATGTACCGCCGCACCGGGTGCGCGCACTGGCCACCAACACCGTGCGCCAGCTGCGTTCACCGCAGTCGTTCCTGGTTCCCGCCGAAACCGCGCTCGGGCACGCCATCGAAGTGGTCAGCGGCCGCGAAGAAGCGCGCCTGATCTACCTGGGCGTGGCCCATGCACAACCGCCCAAGCCCGGCCAGCGCCGGCTGGTCATCGACATCGGCGGCGGCTCCACCGAATTCATCATCGGCATGGGCATGCAGACCCTGGAGTGCGAAAGCCTGCAGGCCGGCTGCATTGCCAGCACCCGGCGTTTCTTCCCCGGCGGCAAGCTGAGCAAGAAGCGCTGGAAGGACGCGCTGGCCGAGATCGGTCGCGAGTTCCAGCCCTTCGCCAGCAAGTACCGCGCGCTGGGCTGGCAGGAGGCGCTGGGTTCTTCGGGCACGCACAAGGCGATCAGCGAGATCTGCGCGACGATGAAGCTGAGCAAGGGCGCGATTACCGCCGAGGCCCTGCCGCAACTGCGCGACGAACTGCTGAAGGCCAAGAAGATCGACGACATCCAGTTGCCGGGGCTGTCCAGCGACCGCCGCCCGATCATTGCCGGCGGCATCCTGGTGCTGGAGGCCGCCTTCCAGGCACTGGGCCTGCAGAAGCTGCTGGTCAGCAAGGCCGCGATGCGCGAAGGCATCCTCTACGACATCGTCGGCCGCGCTGGCGAGAACGACCTGCGCGATGAATCGGTGTCCGCGCTCAGCCAGCGCTACGGCATCGATACCGTGCAGGCCGACCGTGTGCAGGACACCGCGCTGTCACTGCTGGAACAGGTGCAGGAACGCTGGCGGCTCGATGCCGACGACGCGCGCATGCTCGGCTGGGCCGCGCGCCTGCACGAGCTGGGCCTGATGATCGCGCACAGCGGCTACCACGTGCATGGCAGCTACGTGCTGGAACACTCGGATATCGCCGGCTTCTCGCGGCAGGAACAGCAGATGCTGGCCGCGCTGGTGCGCAGCCATCGCCGCAGCGTGACCAAGACCGCCTTCGACGCCCTGCCCGAGCGCCTGCTGCTGACCGCTCGCCGGCTGGCCGCCCTGCTGCGCCTGGCGGTGCTGCTCAATCGTGCCCATGAGGACGATCCACTGCCGGCGTTGGAACTGACCGCCGACGACAACCGCCTGTCGTTGATCGTGCCGCAGGCCTTCATTGATGCCCGGCCACTGCTGCGCGCCGATCTGATCGGCGAGACCGACGGCATCGCCGGGCTGGGCATCCAGTTCCGGCCCTTCGTAGCCTGAGGCTCACGCTTTCCCGCGAGGGAAAGAAGGTCACACACCGTTACGGTTCGCGCATGCGCCCCCGGTTGACCTGCTGCGACGCAGCAGATCAAGTCGGGGGAGCGCATTCAGCGTTACAGCTAAGCGACTGCTTTTGTTGAGCTTTCGTGAAATCTGACGATGAAGCCTGGTACAAATCGACACGACCTCTTTACAGAGCATTAACCAACGAGACTACTATCGGGTCATCGGTCCGCTTGTGGGCGGCCGATTTCTTCGACGCCCCTTTTGGCGTCCCTGCACGACCTGAGAGAGAGAGAGCTCGTCATGACTTCACGTACCACCCCCCTGGGGCAGGCCATCCGCTACGCCCTGGCAACCACTGCGACGCTGGCCGCCCTGCCTGCGTTCGCCCAGAGTGGCAGCACCGCCGCGCCGACCACCCTGGATCGCATCGAGATCACTGGCTCGCGCATCCGCCAGGTGGACGTGGAGACCGCTCAGCCGGTCCTGGCACTGAGCCGGTTGGACATCGAGCGCCAGGGCTTCAGCTCGGTGGCCGACATCCTGCAGAACGTGACCGCCATGGGCAGCCCGGCGATCAGCCGTGCAAACGCACTGAGCTCGGGCGAAAACACCGGCGGCACCTACATCGACATGCGCAACCTGGGCGCGCAGCGCACCCTGGTGCTGGTCAACGGCAAGCGCCTGGGCATCAGCACCTCGGGCCTGCAGGACGTGTCCTCGCTGCCGGTGTCGGCGGTGGAGCGCATCGAAGTGCTGAAGGATGGCGCGTCGGCCATCTACGGTTCCGATGCGATGGCCGGCGTGGTCAACATCATCACCCGTTCCAACGTCAACGGCGTGACCGCCAACGTCTACCACGGTCAGTACAGCGAAGGTGACGGCGCGCGCGATCGCTTCGACGTGGTGGGTGGCTGGAGCAATGACCGCGTGTCGCTGACCCTGGCACTGGAGCACTCCGAAGAAAAGAGCGTCTGGGCCAAGGACCGCTGGTTCAGCAAGTACGGCGTGAGCGACCGCCACCCGAACGATGCCTCCAACTGGACCACGCTGAGCCAGTGGGGCCAGGTCACCGGCCTGAAGGGCGGCCCGGGCTGCACCAACACCAAGGACGGCTGCGGCTATTCGCTCAACCGTGGTGCTGACCCGACCAACCCGGCCAACTACCACCTGACCGATGCGACCCCGTTCACCGGCGACGTCAGCAACGCCAACGAACAGATGCACGTCATGTATCCGCTCAAGCGTGATTCGGTGTACTTCGACGGTCGCTTCAAGATCACCGACCAGGTCAACCTGCGCACCGAATTCGGCTACAACAAGCGTTCGGCCGAGCGCCAGATTGCAGGCTACCCCCTGCAGTCCAGCTCGGTGTCCATCTCGGGCGACCCAACCGCCACCGGCCTGATGTCCAAGGACAGCTACTTCAATCCGTTCGGCAACCAGCACGGCTATGCCAAGCCAACCGACGTGGCCTGGAACCGCCGCACCTGGGAAATCCCGCGTGTGAGCACCAGCGAACTGAAGACCTACCGTGCGGTAGTGTCGCTGGATGGCAGCTTCGAGATCGGCCAGCGCTACTTCGACTGGGACGTGGGCTACCAGTACAACCGCAACGAGCTGACCGCTACCGCCACCGGCAACCTGCACAAGAAGCGCGTGCGTGACGCCGTGGGTCCGTCGTTCCTGGATCCGACCACCGGCAAGGTGATGTGTGGCCGTCCGGGCGCGGTGATCAGCGGCTGCACGCCGTGGAACCCGCTGGTGCCCTACGGCAAGAACGATCCGAACGGACTGACCGGCAATGAAGAACTGATGGCCTGGCTGTTCCCGGCGGAGCACACCACCGGCCGGACCACCACCAAGAACGCGTTCGCCAACCTGTCCGGCAGCATCATGACCCTGCCGGCCGGCGACCTGGGCTTCGCTTTCGGCGTGGAAAGCCGCAAGGAAGATGGCCGCTACACCCCCGATGCCCTGGCCCAGACCGGCGCTACCACCAACCTGGCCGCAGGCCCGACCGGTGGCAGCTACAACGTGAAGGAAGCCTACCTGGAGCTCAGCGTGCCGGTGCTGGCCGACCTGCCCGGTGCGCGTGAGCTGAGCTTCAGTGCCGCCACCCGCTACTCCAAGTACAACACCTTCGGCAACACGCTCAACAGCAAGTTCGGCTTCAAGTGGAAGCCGATCGACCAGCTGCTGGTCCGTGGTACCTGGGCAGAAGGCTTCCGCGCCCCGACCATCAACGACCTGTACGGTGGTGGTTCGGAAACCTTCGCGCAGTTCAGCGATCCGTGCGACACCGTGTTCGGCTCGGCCAAGGGCAGTGCTGAAGTCCGCGCGCGATGCGCACGTGACATCGCCGATGCCGCCAACTTCCGCCAGCTGAAGCAGGGCAACACGCCGGTAACCACGGCGCAGGATGCGACCCCGACGCCGTTCGTGTCCGGTTCCAACCCGCTGCTGGTTCCGGAAACCTCGACCAGCAAGACGCTGGGCCTGGTGTGGAGCCCGACCTTCATCAGCAACTTCAACGTGGCGCTGGACTGGTGGAAGATCCGCATCGACAACACCATCGTCGGTGACAGCCCGAACCAGATCCTGAGGGACTGCTACGAGCAGGGCATCGAATCGCGCTGCAGCCGCTTCAGCCGTGACCCGTCCAACGGCATCGTCACCGGCCTGAAGTTCGGCAACCGCAATGCCGGCTTTGCCGAGACCGAAGGTTACGACCTGGATGTCAGCTACCGCGTCGACACCAGCTACGGCAAGCTGAGCGCAGGCTGGACCAGCACCTACGTCAGCAAGAACGTCTACCGCTCCACCAACGATGTCCGCGAAGCGATCACGCCGATCAACGGCGTTGCCAACACCATCGGCACCGCCACCAGCCTTGCGTTCCGCGTGCGCTCGAACCTGGTGCTGGGCTGGGATGTGGGTGACTTCGGCGTCAGCTGGACGGCACGCTACTACTCCGGTGTGAAGGAGCGCTGCCTCAACGCCTCGCGTTATGCGGACGAATGCTCCGATCCGACCTTCCTGGCTCCGTGGCTGAAGTCGCCGACCGCGTACAACGAGCGCGGTGCCGTGACCTTCCACGACGTGCAGTTCCGCTACAACCTGCCGTGGGATGCCACCGTTTCGGTGGGCGCGAACAATGTGTTCGGCAAGGAAGCGCCGGTGATGTACAGCAAGCCGAACTCGTCGTTCTCCTACTACGGTGGCTACGACATCGGTCGTTTCATGTACATGAAGTACCAGCAGCGCTTCTGATCCATCCGCGCTGTTGAAGCTCGACGACCACGGCCCTTCGGGGCCGTGGTTTTTTTCTGCCTCCGCGCAGACTGTCGCTTTCCACATTGACCGTGATGCGTTCAATCAGGGACACGGTCCTCTACGCTGCGTCCGCCGCGATGCCACAGGTTGGAGCAATCGATTGATTTGCTTCCGCTTTGTGCAGAAGCGTCACGGCCGTCTGCAGCGCTTTCGTCGCTTGCCCATACGTCTCCCCATCCATCTTCACTAGGTTCGAACATCCACCGCCGCGGTGGAGTTGACGCAGCCCCGCTTGGCTGTGTTCCGAAGACTTCGAAGACTGAGAGAGAGACCCATGACCATCCGTATTCCCGAGCTCGGGTTGGCGATCCGTCGTGCACTGGCGATGACGGCCACCACCGCACTGGCCGCCCCCGCATTCGCCCAGCACGCACCGGAAGCCACCACGCTGGACCGTATCGAGATCACCGGTTCGCGCATCCGCCAGGTCGACCTGGAAACCGCGCAGCCGGTGCTGACCATCAGCCGCGCCGACATCGAGCGGCAGGGCTTCAATTCCGTTGCCGACATCCTGCAGAACCTGACCGCGACCGGCAGCCCGGCCTTGAGCCGTGCCAGCCCGCTCAGTGCAGGCGAGGCCGCAGGCGGCAGCTACGTGGACATGCGCGGCCTCGGTGCACAGCGCACCCTGGTGCTGGTCAACGGCAAGCGCCTGGGCATGACCACTTCGGGTTACCAGGATATATCCAGCATTCCCGCCGCTGCCGTGGAACGCATGGAAGTGCTGAAGGACGGCGCCTCGGCCATCTACGGTTCCGACGCGATGGCCGGCGTGGTCAACATCATCACCCGGCGCAACGTCCAGGGCGTGACCGCCAACGTCTACCACGGGCAGTTCAGCGAAGGCGATGGTGCCCGCACCCAGTACGACGTGGTTGCCGGCTGGTCGAATGACCGCGCTTCGATCAGTGTCGCCGCCGAGCATGTCGAAGAAAAGGGCGTTTGGGCGAAGGACCGCGGCTTCAGCGCCTACACCTATACCGATCGTCATCCGGACGATGGCTGGACCACGGTCGGGCAGTGGGGGCGCATCGTCGGCTTCAAGGGCCCGGGCTGCAGCAGCGCCCGTGGCTGCAGCTATTCGCTCGATCGCGGCAGCCAGCCGGGCGGGCCGGACAGCTTCCACCTCAGTGACAACACACCGTTCACCGGTGATGTCAGCAACAGCAATGAACAGATGCACGTGCAAACGCCGATCAAGCGCGATTCGCTCTTCGTCGATGCACGCATGGATCTGAACGACCAGATCCGTTTCAACACCCAGCTGGCCTACAACCGACGCACCACCACGCGCCAGATTGCCGGCTATCCGTTCCAGTCCGGTGCGGCCGGCATCACGCCGATGTCCGCCGACAGCTGGTTCAATCCGTTCGGCAGCCACCACGGCTATGAACGCCCAAGCGACGTGCACTGGAACCGCCGCACCTGGGAGATTCCACGCGTCAGCACCAGCGAACTGACCACCTGGCAGGGTGTTGCAGCGTTTGAAGGCAGCTTCCAGTTCGCCGGTCGCGACTTCGATTGGGAAGCCGGCTACCAGTACAACCGCAGCGAGCTGGAGCAGCGTGCTACCGGCAACCTGCACAAGCAGCGCGTTGCCGATTCCACCGGTCCTTCGTTCTACAACCCGGCCACCGGCAAGGTGGAATGCGGTACACCGGATGCACCGATTGCCGGCTGCAAGCCCTGGAATCCACTGGTGCCGTATGGCCAGGATGACCCGTACGGCCTGACCGGCAATGGCGAACTGCAGGACTGGCTGTTCCCCGAGGAACTCACCCGTGGCCGCAACACCACCCGCAACCTGTTCGCCAGCCTCAGTGGCGGCCTTGCCACGCTGCCTGCCGGGGAACTGGGCTTCGCCCTGGGTGTGGAGAGCCGCCGCGAGGAGGGTCGCTTCATTCCCGACGCGCTGGCCCAGACCGGCGCCACCACCAACCTGGCGGCGGGCCCCACCGGCGGTGGCTACCGTGTCGACGAGGCCTATCTGGAGCTGAGCGTGCCGGTGCTGAGCGACCTCCCCGGTGCACGCCAGCTGACCCTGGACATGGCAACGCGCTACTCGGACTACACCACCTTCGGCGGAACCCTTAACAGCAAGTTCGGCATCTCGTGGAAGCCGATCGACCAGCTGCTGGTCCGTGGCACCTGGGCCCAGGGTTTCCGTGCGCCGACCATCTCGAATCTGTACGGCGGCGGCTCGCAGACCTTCACCACCGGCTTCCGTGACCCCTGCGATACGGTCTATGGCGCCGCCGCCAGCAGCCCGGAGGTACGTGCACGTTGCGCCGCCGACATCGCCAACGCGGACAGCTACCGCCAGCTCGGCCAGGGCAACGAGCCGATCACCGGCAGCAGTGGGCAGACGCCCCTGCCCTTCACCAACGGCTCCAATCCCGACCTGAAGCCGGAAACCTCGACCAGCCGCACGCTGGGGCTGGTCTGGAGCCCGACGTTTGCCGAAGGACTGAACATTGCGTTGGACTGGTGGAAGATCCGTATCGACAACACCATCGTCGCCGACCATCCCAACGACATCCTCCGCGACTGCTACGAACTGGGCATCGCCGAGCGCTGCGGCAGTTTCACCCGCGACCCGGAACTGGGCATCGTCAACACGCTCAACTATGGCAGCCGCAACAGCGGGTTCCGCCAGGCCGAAGGCTATGACCTGGAGATCGGCCACAAGATCGAAACGTCCTGGGGCACGCTGAGCGCCGACTGGAAGACCACCTATGTGGTCGCCGCGGAAGAACGGACCACCAACGAGGCGGATGCCCCGCCCATTCCCAGCAATGGCATCGCCAGCAACGGCGGCATCGGCTTCCGTGTGCGCTCCAACGCATCGTTGGGCTGGGAGCGTGGCAACCTCGGCCTTAACTGGGGCCTGCGCTATTTCTCCGCGGTCAAGGAGCGTTGCCTGGATGCAGCCACGTATCCGGGTGAGTGCTCGCACCCGGGCCAGCGCGCGCCGTGGTTCAGTGGCAGCCGTGACTACAACCGTCGCGGATCGGTCACCTTCCACGACGTGCAGGCGCGCTACAACCTGCCATGGGATGCGACCGTCTCGATCGGTGCCAACAATGTGTTCGGCCGCCAGGGACCGGCCATGTACAGCCAGCCGAGCGCCAACTTCTCCTACTACGGTGGCTTCGACATCGGTCGTTTCATCTACATGAAATACCAGCAGCGCTTCTGATCCACCACGCCCCCTGCACGACCGCCACGGCCCTTCGGGGCCGTGGCTTCGTACAGGGACCTGACCACCGTCATCCCGTGGTCGCAAAGCGGTCATATCGGCTACATCGCCAGGCCCGAGCATGCCGGAAACCCGGAGGCCCGCCATGCGCTATGCCATCGTCACCGAGACCTACCCGCCGGAAGTGAACGGCGTTGCCCTGACCGTGCAGGGCCTGGAGCAGGGACTGCGCAATTCCGGCCATGACATCGACCTGATCCGGCCACGCCAGACCAGCGAAGCACTGGACTCGGCACCGGGCACGCTGCTGGTGCCGGGCGCCGCACTGCCGCGCTACCCCGGCCTGCGCTTCGGCCTGCCTGCACCGATCCGGCTCAACCGCCACTGGCAGCAGCAGCGTCCCGATGCGGTCTACATCGCCACCGAAGGCCCGCTGGGCTGGTCGGCGCTGCGCACCGCGCGCCGCCTTGGCATTCCGGTCGCCAGTGGTTTCCATACCCGCTTCGACGAGTACCTGCCCGACTACGGCGTGGCCTGGCTGCAGGCTGCCGCGATGCGCTGGATGCGCCGGTTCCACAACCAGGCCGATGCAACCCTGGTGCCCACCCGCGAGCTGCAGCAGTTCCTCGGTGAACAGGGCTTCGAACGCGTGCGCCTGCTGGCACGCGCGGTCGACAGCCAGCAGTTCGATCCGGGCCGGCGCGACCCGGCGCTGCGCGAGGAATGGGGCGTGGACGGCAACGGCCTGGTCGCGATCCATGTCGGCCGCATCGCTGCGGAAAAAAACCTTGGCCTGGCGGTGAAAGCCTTCCGCCGCCTGCAGCAGATCCGGCCCAAAGCCCGCTTCGTCTGGGTGGGTGATGGTCCGGCCCGCGAAAAACTGGCACATGAAAACCCCGATTTCATTTTCTGCGGCATCCAGCGCGGCGAAGCCCTGGCACGGCATTTCGCCAGCGGTGACCTGTTCCTGTTCCCCAGCCGCAGCGAGACCTTTGGCAACGTGACCCTGGAAAGCATGGCCAGCGGCCTGGCCACCGTCGCTTTCGACTACGGTGCGGCCCGCGAATACCTGCGTGATGGCGAGAACGGTGCGGCCGTGGAAAACGATGAGCAGTTCATCGAGGCAGCGGTGCAGCTGGCCGCCGATGATGCACGGCGCCGCGAATTCGGCAGCAGCGCCGCGCGTGCGATGAAGCGCCTGCATCCACAGCAGGTGGTTGCCGAATTCGATGCCCTGCTGGCCGAGCTGGCCCAGTCGCGGAGGAGCGGCCATGCGCACCACGCCGCTTGAGCTGCTGGCTGGCCGCGAGGCGCGGCTCTGCCGCCGGGCCAACCACTACTGCCGGCGTCGCCGCGTGCGTCGCCTGTTCTCGGTCATCAGCCGGCTCGGCGATGGCGTGTTCTGGTACGTGCTGATGGGCGCGCTGGTGGCGCTGGACGGCTTCGAAGGACTGCGTGCATCGGTGCACATGGCCGCCACCGGCCTGGCCGCACTGCTGCTCTACAAAAGCCTCAAGCGCTGGACCCGGCGTCCCCGCCCGTATGCGGCCGATCTGCGCATCCGCGCCTGGGTGGCGCCGCTGGACGAGTTCAGCTTCCCCTCCGGGCACACCCTGCACGCGGTGTCGTTCACCATCGTCGCGCTGGCCTACTACCCGTGGCTGGCGCCGCTGCTGGTGCCGTTCACCTTCGGCGTCGCGCTGTCGCGGGTGGTGCTGGGCCTGCACTACCCGTCCGATGTACTGGCCGCCACCGGCATTGCCATCCTGCTGGCATCGGCCAGCCTGGCCTGGTTGCCGCTGCCGGTGTAGCCCCCGGGGTCAGATCCCTTCGGTAGCGCCGGGCCATGCCCGGCGGTGGATGCCCTAGAATGCCTGCATGACCACGTTGTTCATTTCCGACCTGCACCTGGACCCCAGCCGTCCGGAGATCACCGACCTGTTCCTGCGCTTCCTGCGCGAGCAGGCGCCCGGCGCCGATGCGCTGTACATCCTCGGCGACCTGTTCGAAGCCTGGATCGGCGACGACACGCCCTCACCTGCTGCCGATGCGGTGGCCGACGCGCTGAAGGTACTTTCCGACAGCGGCGTACCGGTGTACTTCATCCGCGGCAACCGCGACTTCCTGCTCGGCGAAGACTATGCGCGCCGTGCCGGCCTGCGCATCCTGCCCGACCCGTGCGTGATCGAGCTGTACGGCCGCCCGGTGCTGCTGCAGCACGGCGACCTGCTGTGCACGGACGACATCCCCTACCAGCAGTTCCGTGCACAGACGCGCGACCCGGTCTTCCAGGCGCAGTTCCTGTCGCAGCCGCTGGCCGCACGCATCGCCTTCGCGCAGAAGGCACGCGACGCCAGCCAGGCCCGCCAGTCGGAAATGAAGCAGGATGATCGTGCGCAGTTCGAGTCGGTAACCGACGTGTCACCCGCCGAAGTCGATGCCACCTTCGTGCGCCATGGCGTGGACACCATGATCCACGGCCACACCCATCGCCCGGCGGTGCACATGCTGCAGGCCGGTGGCCGTGCCTGCAACCGCATCGTGCTGGGTGACTGGTACGAACAGGGATCGGTGCTGCGCGTGGATGCCGGCGGCTGGTCGCTGGATACGCTCGCGCGCGAATGATGGATCGCGGGGTGCCAACCAAGGTTGGCATCTACCAGGGCAGGTGAACGCACCCGGGTAGACGCCGACCTCGGTCGGCGGTTGGCCTCAGCGGAAGGCCGCGATGGTGGCCTTGGTATTGACCAGCACGCGCTGGTTGTCGGCGGTGCTGGCATTGCCCATCGGGATGCCGTTGTAGCTGATGTTCGGGTTGGACCAGTAGTTCAGGCGCGGGCAGCCGGCCGAGCAGTCATAAGCCATGATCGTGCGCCAGCGCGAACCGGAGGCCGGCTCGTAGCGATAGCCGTGCCCATAGGCATAGGGCGACGTGCTGGGATCACTGGCGATATCGTGCCGCGCACTCTGCAGGTGGCCGATCTCATGCGCGAAGGAGTAGTAGCCGGTCGCGCAATCCCAGTACACCGCCGCGAACGCCGTCGATGCCGTCGAACCGATGCCCGAGGCCAACCCGCAGTAGCTCGTGTTGTTGATCAGCAGCACGCCGACATCGGCCGCAGTGTTGTTGCGGCTGGTGTGGATGCTGTCCATGTAGCCGTCGCTGGTGTTGCGGAAGCGGGTCAGGTCGGTGGTGAAGTTGCCGGATTCGGTGTAGCTGGTGGTTTCATAGCCGGCCAGCTGCAGGGTGATGCCCACGTTGCTGTTGACGTAGCCCTGGTTGGATTCGGCCACCGCCAGCTGCACCAGCGACTGCATGTTGCCGCCATAGGCCGTTACCGCTGCATTGGTTGCCACCACCAGCACGCGGATGGTGGCCGGGGTACCGGACGAGGCCTGCGCGATGCCGATGCGGTCATTGTTGCCCATCGGGATTTTCGGCAGCTGGTTGTAGTCGGCCGGATGGTCGGCCGGCATCCGCGATTCATCCACTTCCACCAGTACATGGCGGTTGCCCAGTGGGCGCAGGCGATACAACTTGCCGTCCTTGCGGATCGAACCGGTGAGGGTGTTGCCCGAACGCACCAGGATCACTGAATTACCAGGATCATCCTGGCCGTTCGAAGTGGCGGCAGTCAGCCGATCGGACGGCGAGCGCAACTGGCCGTACCAGATGCTGCCGCCATCGGGCAGGGCTTCCACCTTACTGCGCACCGCCTGCACGCGCTGGCCAAGCAGTTCGAACTCCAGCTGCGGCTGCGCAGTGGCAGCAGCGTCGACACGCACTTCCTGTACCGTCGCGGTGGACGGGGTGGCCAGCAGCTTGCCCAGCGCGGGCTCACTGTTTGCCGATGCGCGGCTGATGACCGTCACCGGCTCGAACAACGGTGCCGCATGCGCGGCCGCTGCCACCGACAAACCCAACACCAGGCCACCTGCCGCTTTGCCAATCGATCTGGACAACATTGCGTCGCTCCTTGAATGATGTGAACAGCGTTGATGCAGCACGCCCGGGTCTACCGGGTCTGGCCATCTGGCCTGCGCGGGTCATGTGAATTCAATAGAAGATGGGAATGAAAATCAGGAACTGTGATCGACCGCATCTGCGTTAAGTAAGGTCAAAAGCGTCACTACACTTCGCCAATACACCGCTTTCGCGCTACCGTGACGCAGCCACGACGGGGAATGCACATGGCACCATCGCAGGACACGGACGAAGATGTCGGCTTGCTGCGGATCGGCCTGTTCTTCGATGGCACCCGCAACAACGCACACAACCTGGCACGCGGTCGCCCACAGGTTCCGCAGCCACGCCCGGCGCAGCTGCGCGCGGATGATGATTCGACCTACCAGAGCCGGCTGACCAGCAGCTACGACAACGGCCTGACCAACATCGCGCGCCTGCGGCAGCTGTATCCGGACAGCCGCCGCGATGCGATGGCCGCGCCTTCGCTGTCGATCTATGTCGAGGGCGTGGGGACCCGCGATGAAGCCGATGACGATCTGATCGGACTGGCCTTCGGCATCGGTGCCAGTGGCGTTCGCGCGAAAGTGCAGCGCGCGCTGCAGGTGCTGCTGCCGGCGGCACTGGCCGAGCTGTCCGCGCGCTGGCAGCGACCGCTGCGTGGCGTGCAGCTGGATCTGTTCGGCTATTCGCGCGGTGCTGCCGCGGCACGTGATATCGCAAACCAGCTGCAGGCCTGGGACAGCGCGCGCTGGCGCCAGCTGCTGCAGGGCGCCGGCCTGCCCTGCACTGCGGACTTCGCCGCCGTCACGCCGGTGCTGCGCTTCATCGGGCTGTTCGACACCGTGGTTGCAGTCAATGGTGGCCGCGCCGATGAACACCCGCAGCTCGCCCTGCGCAGTGGCATCGCGGCACACGTCGTGCAACTGGCCGCGCGTGACGAGCATCGCCAACACTATCCATTGACCAGCGTCGCGCCAACGTTCACCGAGATCGCCCTGCCCGGCGTGCACGCCAACATCGGCGGTGGCTACAACCAGTTGGAAGAAGGGCCCAAGCTGCTCAGCCGTCCACGCCGGCAGCAGCTGCGTCGCCCACCGGTTTCCGACTACCAGGTCCCTCCACTGGCGTTGCTGCAGGCCACCACGGCCTACGCCGAAACGCAGGCCGACGCCGAACGCTGGCGGCAGCAGCTGGGCGTGGGTGAAAAGGAGATCTGGGTGGACGTCTGGCACCAGTGGCAGCAGCAGCGTCGCGCCGGCAGCCGCAGCGTGCTGTTGTCGCCGGTGCTGTATGTGACCGCCGCGGTGGTGCTGCGTCGGCGCATCGACTGGCGTTACCAGCTGATCGCACTGCAGGTGATGCAGCAGCAGGCCATCGATGCTGGCGTGCAATGGACCGCCAATGCCGCTGGAGTTCCCGGCTGGGAGCTGCCGTCCGCCCTGCAGCCGATTGCACGCCGACTGGTGGCCGGACAGCCGCTGACGCAGACACAGGAGGCGCTCCTGCGACGGCGTTACCTGATGCAGTCGGCGCACTGGAACTTCGATGCACTGGGCGACACCGCACTGACCTACGCCGCCGATGCCGGCGTCAGCGAACTGCCGTACCGGCCGGGTCCCGGCCTGTTCTACATCAACCGGCCAACGGTGGATGGCAAGCGCGTGGTGTTGCCGAACGCATGAAAAAAGGGGACGGAGGGGATTAAGTCGTTTGTGCCACAAACGACTTAATCCCCTCCGTCCCCTTTTCTTCAGCCGGCCTGTTCAACCAGGTTGGCCAACTCATCCGCATCGAACCCGGCCAGCAGGCGCGCTTCGATGTTGAATGGCCCATGCAGGTAGCCGCCGGCGTACTCCACCAACAGTTCCTTGAAGCGCGCACGCGGCTCGACAGCGGCGCGGTCGCAGTACCAGCGGTACCAGCGCGAACCGGCAGCGACGTGCGCCACTTCCTCGCGCAGGATCACTTCCAGCACATCGGCAGTTTCGCCATCGCCGACATTGCGCAGCTTCCCGATCATGCCGGGCGTTACGTCCAGGCCGCGCGCTTCCAGCACGCGCGGCACCAGCGCCATGCGTGCCAGGCCATCATGGGCGGTCTTTTCGCACATTTCCCACAGGCCGTTGTGCGCTGGGAAATCGGCATAGTCGTGGCCATGCACCTGCAGGCGTTCGCGCAACAGCATGAAGTGCCGCGATTCGTCGTCGGCACAGCTGACCCAGTCGGCATGGAACGCCGGCGGCAGGCCGCGGAAGCGGTACACCGCATCCCAGGCCAGGTCGATCGCGTTGAGTTCGATATGGGCGATGGCGTGGATGAAGGCGGCACGCCCTTCCACGCCGCCCAGTCCGCGCCGCGGCACTTCGCGCGGATGCACCAGCACCAGCCGTGCCGGCCGGCCCGGCATGCAGATCGGCTCCGGCGGCGGTGCATCGGCCGCCACCTTCAGGCGGCCAGCACGGAACGCGGCGGCATAGGCTTGGGTCAGCGCCACCTTGCGCAGCGGGTCGGCTTCGGCCAGGCACTGCTGCGCAGCGCGCAGCAGGTCGCCACCAACGTCGGGTACATCGACCACGCCTGGACCTCAGGCGCGGCGCTTGTGCTTGGCGTCGTCCGAACGCAGCTGCTGGATGCGCTCGAAGTAGCCCGGCTCGATACCCGTCGGGTAGTGGCCGTTGAAGCAGGACGAATCGAAGTTGCGCAGCGCCGGGTTGCCCTCGCTCACCGCCGCTTCCATGTCTTCCAGGTCCTGGTAGATCAGCCAGTCGCAGCCCAGGTGGGCTTCGATCTCTTCCACGGTGCGGTTGTGCGCGACCAGCTCTTCGGCCGCCGGCATGTCGATGCCGTAGATGTTCGGGTAGCGCACCGGCGGTGCCGCGCTGGCCAGGTAGACCTTGCGCGCGCCCGCATCACGGGCCATCTGCACGATCTGCTGGCTGGTGGTGCCGCGCACGATCGAATCGTCCACCAGCAGCACCACGCGGTTGCGGAACTCCAGGTGGATCGGGTTGAGCTTGCGGCGCACCGACTTCACGCGTTCGCCCTGGCCCGGCATGATGAAGGTGCGGCCGATGTAGCGGTTCTTGATGAAGCCTTCGCGGTACTTCACCCCGAGCACGTTGGAGATCTCCAGCGCGGCATCGCGCGAGGTATCCGGGATCGGGATGATGGTATCGATGTCGTGGTCCGGGCGCAGGCGCAGGATCTTCTCGCCCAGCTTGATGCCCATGCGCATGCGCGCCTTGTGTACCGAGACGTTGTCGATCATCGAATCCGGGCGCGCGAAGTACACGTATTCGAAGATGCACGGGGTGTGCTCGGCCGGCTCGGCGCAGATCTCCGAGAACAGCTCGCCACGCGCGGTGATCACCAGCGCTTCGCCCGGCTGCACGTCGCGCACGCGCTGGAAGCCCAGCACGTCCAGCGCGGCCGACTCGGAGGCGACGATGTACTCGTCACCTTCGGCGTGGCTGCGCTTGCCCAGTACCAGCGGCCGGATGCCATGCGGATCGCGGAAGGCGACCAGGCCCAGGCCCAGCACCACGCTGACCACCGCATAGCCGCCCTTGCAGCGGCGGTGCACGCCGGCCACCGCGCGGATCGCGGCTTCCGGGCTGAGCTGGCGCTGCTGCTCCAGTTCATAGGCAAATACGTTCAGCAGCACTTCGCTGTCCGAATCGGTGTTGACGTTGCGGCGGTCCTGTTCGAACACCTGCTGGCGCAGCGCTTCGGTGTTGATCAGGTTGCCGTTGTGGGCCAGCGCGATGCCGTACGGCGAATTGACGTAGAAGGGCTGTGCCTCGTCCATGCCTTCCGAACCGGCGGTCGGGTAGCGCACATGGGCGATGCCGACGCTGCCTTCCAGGGTGGACATGGTGCGGGCATCGAACACATCGCGGACCAGGCCGGTGGCCTTCTGCACGCGCAGGCGGCTGCCGTTGGCGGTGGCGATGCCCGCCGCGTCCTGGCCACGGTGCTGGAGGACGGTCAAGCCGTCATACAACTGCCCGGCGACGTTCTGGTTGCCGACGATTCCGACGATGCCACACATGGTGCGAGGTCTCCGCTGGGCTGTGCCCAGTTACAAGGAAGGTGGCCGTACCTGGCCGCGGTGGTCGCCGCGCGCGCGGTCGACGTTGGCCGGATCGCCCGGCTCGATACTGTCCGGCAGTGCAGGAGCGTCCGGGCGCACTTCGGCCGGATCGTAGGAATCGCCCTGTTCCGCTTTCGCAGGCCGCAGCCATCCGCTGCCTGCCACTACCTGGTTGAGGATGCCATTATCGCCTGCCGCGCCCGGCTTTCCCAACCCGGCGCCTGCGTTCTTGCCCAACTCCATCAATGCAGATGGGGACAGCGCGTCGGTCGGCAAGGCCTTGGGCAGCAGATCGGCCCCGGGAACCTCCCAGTGCGGCAGTTTGCTGTTCATCCAGGCCACGGTCGGGTTCAGCAACGGACGCACCGCCGAGCGCTGCCAGGAGGGTTCGGCGGTCAGCGGGGTGAAGCTGCCCAGCAGCAGCAGGACCGCGGCGATCAGGCCGCCTCGCACCGCGCCCAGCACCCCGCCCAGCAGGCGGTCCAGGCTGGTCAGCATGCTGCGGTGGACCAGGGCCTTGATGACCATGCCGATCACCGCGACCACGATCATCACGCCGATGCCGACCCCCAGGTAGCCACCGACGAAGTGCTCGCCTCCGGGGGCCGCCGGCGCGGCCCACCAGTGGGCCGCGTCATTACCGAAGGCGAAGGCCGCCCACGCGGCCAGCAGCCACGACAGGGTGCCGATGACGATTCCGACGAAGCCGCGCAGCATCCCCAGCAGGGTCGAGGCGGCGATCACGATCAGCAGCACCACGTCGATCATGGCGCCCCGCTCCTTCGGCGGCGCTGGCAACGGGGCTGCGCGTGGGTCATGGGTGCGGTCGGACCATGCCGGCCACGCCGACCTTGGCAGCGACCTGCGCCTTCAGCTGCTCGGCGTCAGCGCGGTTGGCCACCGGCCCGACGCGGACGCGATGCAAGGTGCCCTTGTCCGTGCGCACCTGCTCGACGAAAGCGCTGAAACCAGCGGCACGAACCTTGTCGCGCAGGGCATTGGCATCGTTGGCCTGACCGAACGCGCCCAGCTGCACGGCAAAGCCGACGCCGCTGGCAGCCGGTGCTGCCGGTGTGGTCGGCACCGTCGCCGGCTTGCTGGCGGTGGCCTCCGGCTTCGGTTCGGGCTTCGGCGCCGGCTTCGGCGGTTCCGGCTTGGCGGCCGGCGGCGCGGTCGCCGTTGGCGTGCTCGGCGGCAGGCTTTCGCTGCGGACCGGGTTGCCGCTGGCCGAGGGCGCAACAGCTGCGGACGGGGTGCTGGCGCTCGGCGCAGCCGGTGCCGGGGTGGCCGCAACCGGGGCACTGCTGCCGGCCGCCGCGTCCAGGGTGATCACTTCGGCCTTCACATCCGCACGGATCTTCACCGCCTGCAGGCGGGCCGCTTCGGCCTGGGCACGGTCGGCGTAAGGTCCAACGCGCACGCGCCATGCCTGGCGGCCGTTGATGGTGGCCGTTTCGGCGAAGCCCGGCAGCTGCGAGCGCTTCAGGTAGGCGATCACCGCATCGGCGTCGGCCTTGCTGCCGTAGGCACCGAAGGTGACCGCATAGTTGCCGGCGGCGACTGCCGGCGAGGTGTCCACGGTCGGCGGCGTAGCCGGCGTGGCAGCCTCCTGCAGCGGCTTGGCCTGCCCGGTCTGCAGGCCGGTGGCACCACCGGCCGGGGCGACCAGCGGCAGCTCACGGGTTTCGAACTGACCATCGGCCGGCGCATCCGGCGCGGCGATCGGCACATTGGCGACACCGCTGTCGGGTGCGGGTCCCTTGACCAGCATCGGCAGGAAAATCACGGCCAGTGCCACCAGCACGATGGCACCAATCAGACGCTGTTTCAGAGGCGTATCCACGTGAGGCAGGCAACTGTCCGGAGATTGCCGTCGATTATACGGGTGCCGGACCGGCCGGCGTCGGCGTTGGCTGAACGCGGATCAGGCGTCGCCCTGCAGCCACTGCAGGGCCGCAGCGGCGGTATGGAAGGAGCCGAACACCAGCACCCGGTCACCCCGCTCAGCCTGGGCCAGCACCTGCGCCAGGGCCTGTTCGACGCTATCGGCCAGCGGTGCCTTGGCCGCCACCGTACCGCTCAGGCGTGCCTGCAGCTGCTGGGCGCTCTGCCCACGCGGACCGTCCAGCCCGGCCAGGGTCCACTCGCCCACC
The DNA here is from genome assembly GCF_056481585.1 of Stenotrophomonas sp. 86428_Sma. Lineage (NCBI taxonomy): Bacteria > Pseudomonadati > Pseudomonadota > Gammaproteobacteria > Lysobacterales > Lysobacteraceae > Stenotrophomonas > Stenotrophomonas sp. 86428_Sma. Next base: position 916,054 of record NZ_CM151156.1, on the reverse strand, counting down.
ACGTCCTGCAGGGCCTGCACCACACCCGCCGCGTCCTTGTCCTGCAACGCGGCGTACACCGCCAGGGTGCGGCCGGCTGACACTTCGGCCTTCAGCGCACGCGCCAGCTGGCCCGCCGCCTGTGGGTTGTGGCCCACGTCCACGCGGATCTGCACGCCGTCGCGCTCGAATGCCTGCATGCGGCCGGAGATACGCGCTGCTGCGATACCGGCAGCCCACGCCGCACGCGGCACCGGCTTGTCCAGCGCCCGCAGGGCGGCGATGGCAGCACCGGCATTGGCCAGCTGGATCGGGCCGGCCAGCGCCGGGGTCGGCAGCTCCATGCGCAGGCCGACGTCGCGCCAGCGCCAGCGCTGGGCGTCGATCGGCTCGTAGAAGTAATCGCTGCCGCCGCGGATCGCGTTGGCACCGACCAGATAGGCACGCGCCAGCACGCTGGACGGCGGATCGGTCTCGCCCAGGATCACCGGCTTCCAGCCGCGGATGATGCCGGCCTTTTCGGCGCCGATCGCTTCGCGGTCCTCGCCCAGCCACTCGGCATGGTCGATGTCGACGGTGGTGATCACTGCCACGTCGGCGTCGACGATGTTGACCGCATCGAGACGGCCACCCAGGCCCACTTCCAGTACCGCCAGGTCCAGCCCGGCGTCGGCGAACAGCTGCAGCGCGGCCAGCGTGCCGTACTCGAAATAGGTCAGCGTGATCTCGCCACGCGCGGCCTCGATGGCGCTGAACGCGGCGACCAGCGCCGCATCGTCCACGTCCTGCCCGTCGATGCGCACGCGCTCGTTGTAGCGCAGCAGGTGCGGCGACGTATACGCGCCGACCTTCCAGCCGGCAGCACGGCCGATGGCCTCGATGAAGGCCACAGTGGAGCCCTTGCCGTTGGTGCCACCGACCACGATGGTGCGCCCGGCCGGCGCGCCAAGACCCATCGCCGTGGCCACGGCGCGCACGCGCTCCAGGCCCATGTCGATGGTCGCCGGGTGCTGGCGTTCAATGTAATCCAGCCAATCGGCCAGGGTGGTCGGGGTGTTCGTCACGGCAGTGCTTCCAGCAGGTACAGGTGGTTCGGTGTGGCGGGTCAGAGTGCGCGGTGCTTGGCTTCGCCGAAGAACGGCGTGTGGTGGGCGCAGTCGTTCAGGCGCACCACTTCCAGGCTGTCCAGATCCGCGCCTTCGAGCAGGTTGAGCGTGGTCGGCGCCTGGCGGAAGGTCCACAGGCGGGAAATCGGCAGGCCCAGCACCTTGCACAGGATCACGCGGTTGACCGCATCGTGCGCAACCACCAGCAGGGTGTCGTGCTCGCCGAGGCCTTCGGTGGCACGCGCCAGGCCGCGCCAGCTGCGCTCCAGCACCAGGCGCAGCGATTCGCCGCCGGGCATCAGCACCGTATCCGGCTCCTCGCGCCAGGCCTGCAGGCGCGACGGATCCTTCTCGTGGATCTCGCTGGCGAGCAACCCTTCCCATTCACCGTGGGCGATTTCCTGCAGCTCCGGCTCGGTCAGCAGCATGTCGGCACGCGCGGCGCCAAGCGCCAGCTGCGCGGTGCGCTGCGCGCGCGACAGCGGCGAGGCGACGGCACGGGTGATGTCCACCGAGGCCAGGCGGGCACCCAGTGCCTGGGCCTGGGCTTCACCGATCGGCGAAAGCGGAATATCGATCTGGCCCTGGTAGCGGCCTTCGGCGTTCCACGGCGTTTCGCCGTGGCGGGCAAGCAGGATGCGCATGCGTGCAAGGGGTCCTGGGGGAGGAGGTTTCCGCGTTTCGTTCACATCCTGTGAAGTACGCGGAACAGGGATGATACCTGTTCGGCGCACCCGGCCGGGCCGGGCATGAAAAAACCCCGCGACGTGGGTCGCGGGGTTTCGGAAACTCCGGCTATCTGGTCGAGGTTGCCGGCCAGCGGCCGGCACTACCCTCGGTACAGGCAGTAGATCCACGCCATGCGTGGATGGACCGCCCGGAACCGCGAACCTTACTTGACCAGGTTCAGTTCCTTCAGCAGCTGCGGCGCCGGCGCCACTTCCTGCATGATCCACTGCATGTAGCGGCTGTCGACGGCGATCATGCGGGTCATCACCGGGTCGAACACCCAGTTGGAGCTGACCGATTCCCAGTTGCCATCGAAGGCCAGGCCGACCAGCTTGCCGTTGGCATCCAGCACCGGCGAACCGGAGTTGCCGCCGGTGATGTCCAGGTTGGACAGGAAGTTCACCGGCACTGAACCAATGCGCTTGTCTTCCAGGCCGCCGTAACGCTTGGCCTTGACCGCATCGAGCAGCGCCTTCGGCGAATCGAACGGATCTTCACCGGTTTCCTTCGCCGCCACGCCTTCCAGGGTGGTGAACGGGGTGTACTTCACACCGTCCTTGCCATAGCCCATGACGTTGCCGAAGGTGATGCGCAGCGACAGGTTGGCATCCGGATAGACGAACTCGCCCTGGCTCTTCTTGTAGTCGGCCACGGCCTGCAGGTACAGCGGGCGGGCGGTCAGCGATTCGCCTTCGCGGATCTTCTTCTGCTCTTCCTGCTTCAGCAGTGCCGGCATGACGGCCACGGCGTACTGGATGGCCGGATCGCTGCTGGCTTCAAACGCGGCACGATCGGCCTTGAACCACTTCAGGCGATTGTCCAGGCTGCCCAGCTCGGTGCCGCCCAGCTTGTTCACCAGCGACTTGACCGCAGCGGCATCGCTGCCGGCCAGCCACTTGTTCAGCACTTCGTTGTCGCGCTGCGCGGCCGGCAGGGCCACGTACTGGTCCAGCCAGTAGGTCTGCAGCTGCTGGTCCATCTTTGCCACGTAGCGACGGTCCATCTGCTTCAGGCCACCTTCGATGGTGGTCAGGTCGCGTTCCTGGTAACCGGCTTCGCGTTCGGCATCCGGCTTGCTGCGCTCGATCGACAGGCGATACAGGGTGATCGCCGCGCCGACGGCCGAGGTGTTGTTGAACTGGCCGACGAACAGGTCGCGTTCGCGGGTCGACTTGCTGGTATCCAGATGCTTGAGCAGCTGCGCGTGGGCGGCCAGGGCCGGCTTGCCGGCAGCGCCCTGCTTCTTCAGCCAGGCCAGCACGGCGGCTTCTTCAGCCTGCTTCTGGCCTGCGGCGTCGATGCGCTTGAAGCCTTCCAGCTGGCCCAGGTAGTTCTTGGCCACGTTGTTCATGCTGGCGGCGGTCGCTGCGTACTTCACCTTGACGTCGGCGTCGGCCTTGCCGGCGTCGGCGATCATTTTCAGCACTGCGTTGTAGTGCTTGGCGATGGTCGGGTAGGTGAAGCTGGCGGTTTCGTTGAACTCACCGGCCAGTGCATAGCGGTTGGTGCGGCCCGGGTAGCCGGCCACCATCACGAAGTCGTCGGCGCCCAGCGGCTGGTCGGCGAACTTCAGGAAGTGCTTGGGCTGGTACGGCACGTTGTCGGCGGCGAAGGCGGCCGGCTTGCCGTCCTTGCCCACATAGGCCCGGTAGAACGAGAAGTCGCCGGTGTGGCGCGGCCACATCCAGTTGTCGACGTCGCCGCCGAACTTGCCGACGCTGCCCGGAGGCGCGTAGACCAGGCGCACGTCCTTGATTTCCATGTTGCGGAACAGGCGGTAGGTGTTGCCGCCGGAGAAGCTGTACAGGCGGCAGCGGAAGCCGGCGTCGGCTTCACAGGCGGCGACCTGGGCCTTGTCGAAGGCGTCCAGCGCGCGGCTGCGGGCCAGCGGATCGTTGCCGGCGCCAGCAATGGCGGCCTTGGCCTGGGCGGTGACGTCGGTGATCTGGTCGAGCACGAACACGCGGGCGTTCGGGCCGGCACTCAGTTCGTCCTTCAGGGTCGGCGCGTTGAAGCCGTCCTTGATCAGGTTCTTCTGCGCGGTCGAATTCAGCTGGATGGCGCCGTAGGCGCAGTGGTGGTTGGTGACCACCAGGCCCTGAGGCGAGACGAAGCTGGCGGTGCAGCCGCCGAGGGCGACGACCGCGCCCATCGGGTCGCCGGTCAGGTTGGCCAGCTGTTCCGGGGACAACTTCAGGCCGGCCTTCTGCAGCGGGCCGGCGATTTCCGGCAGCTGCTGCGGCACCCACATGCCTTCAGCGGCATGGGCGACCTGGGCCAGCCCAAGGCTGGCGACGATGGAGAATGCAAGCAGGTTCGAGCGCATGGAGCGGCCCCTGGTAGTGGAACCTTCGATTGTAGCCCGCCGCCCTGCCCCGCCCCGAACCCCGGAAGTCATGCAATCAGGTGCTTCCACCGTTCAGCATCTCCATTGCGATCGGTCAGAGACGAGAGGCCAGGCCGATGCAGGACACGCCGTAAACCCATCCATGGGGGCTCGGTCGCGCCATCCATGGCGCTCACGGTCCTGCATCGGCCTGGCCTCTCGCCTCCCCACAGTCCCCTGGCCTCGGACGGTAGCGCCGAGCCATGCCCGGCGAGCGAAGCGACGCCGCTGTTCGCAGCACGTTCGAAACGCCCGCCGGCGCACGCCTTTCGTTCCGCCACTGCACCCGCAGCGCAACATGGGAAATCCGCGCGGCACCCTATAATCCGCGCTTTCCCCCTGATGAGTTCCACCCCGATGGCGCAGCAAACGATGAAGGCCCTGGTCAAGCGCGAAGCGGCCAAGGGCATCTGGCTGGAAGAAGTTCCGGTTCCGACCCCGGGCCCGAACGAGGTCCTGATCAAGCTCGAGAAGACCGCGATCTGCGGTACCGACCTGCACATCTACCTGTGGGACGAGTGGAGCCAGCGCACCATCAAGCCGGGCCTGACCATCGGCCACGAATTCGTCGGTCGCGTCGCCGCACTCGGCTCGGCCGTGACCGGCTATGAAATCGGCCAGCGCGTCTCGGCCGAAGGCCACATCGTCTGCGGCCACTGCCGCAACTGCCGTGGCGGCCGCCCGCACCTGTGTCCGAACACCGTCGGCATCGGCGTCAACGTCAACGGCGCCTTCGCCGAGTACATGGTGATGCCGGCCAGCAACCTGTGGCCGATCCCGGACCAGATTCCGTCCGAGCTGGCCGCGTTCTTCGATCCCTACGGCAACGCCGCGCACTGCGCGCTGGAGTTCAACGTGATCGGTGAAGACGTGCTGATCACCGGTGCCGGCCCGATCGGCATCATCGCCGCCGGCATCTGCAAGCACATCGGTGCACGCAACGTGGTGGTGACCGACGTCAACGACTTCCGTCTGAAGCTGGCCGCCGACATGGGTGCCACCCGCGTGGTCAACGTGGCCAACCAGTCGCTGAAGGACGTGATGAAGGAGCTGCACATGGAGGGCTTCGACGTCGGCCTGGAAATGAGCGGCAACCCGCGCGCGTTCAACGACATGCTCGACTGTATGTACCACGGCGGCAAGATCGCCATGCTCGGCATCATGCCCAAGGGCGCCGGCTGCGACTGGGACAAGATCATCTTCAAGGGCCTGACCGTGCAGGGCATCTACGGCCGCAAGATGTACGAGACCTGGTACAAGATGACCCAGCTGGTGCTGTCCGGCTTCCCGCTCGGCAAGGTGATGAGCCACCAGCTGCCGATCGACGACTTCCAGAAGGGCTTCGACCTGATGGAAGAAGGCAAGGCCGGCAAGGTGGTGTTGAGCTGGAATTGACCCTTCGCCGCGCGCGATGGGTGGGTGGGTGCCGAGCTTGCTCGGCACACCTTGAAACTGAAAAAGGCGCCCGATGGGCGCCTTTTTCTTTGCCATCCCGAAGTTGCCGGCCAGCGGCCGGCACTACCGGTAACGCCTGCAGCGTTACTTGCCGATGGCCACGGTCAGCATCACGCGGCTGTGGGCCAGCTTGCCGGAGTTGTCGCGGCCGTTGCCGTCGGTACCGTAGTAGCCCAGGCCGACCTTGGCCATTCCGAACTGGCGCTCAACGCCGACATTCCAGTCGGTGTAATCCTTGGCGATGCCGTTTTCAAACGTGCTGCGGCCGACATTGGCATTCAGGGTGAAGTCCTTCGGCAGGCCCCAGCTGCCACCCAGGCCGAAGTACCAGCCATCGGTGCTGCTGTTCCACACATCGTTGGTGTAGGCCACCGTCAGCTTGTAGGTGTCATCCAGCGTGGTGGTGGTGATCAGCTCGTTGTAGTTCTGGTGGCTGGACTTCAGGTAGGTGTAGCGGTTCAGCAGCACGTCGACGTTGACGCGCTCGGTGACGTCCACGCCGTAGCCGATCAGGTAGTCGACCTCGGTCTTCGGATCACCTGCACCGAAGTCCACGCCCGAACCCCAAACGCCGGCATACAGGCCAACCGGGCTGGTGTAGGTGAAACCGGCCTGCAGGGTCGGATCCTCGTCGGTCTGCGACACACCACGGAACAGGTAATCGGAAACAGCGGTGACGTTCCAGCTGTACGGCGATTCGTTTTCCTGGGCGCTGGAGGCGAACGGGCCGGCCAGGGTCAGGGCAGCGGCAATGGCGAGGCAGGCACGGGCGTGCTTCATGAGCGTCTCCGGTGGGGGCGGTGGCGTGGAAGGCGGGGAGCGGGCGTAGCGGCCGGAGCGGGACAGCTCCGGTTCACGAATTTTTAACCAGTTTGCTATTGCGATGCAACATGTGCCGGCCGTGGCGATGCCCCATCCGGGCCGGTCGGCAAGCGGCGATGCCCGGTAGAATCAGCGGTTTCCCCGTTCAGAGCCGTGCCCACGCCATGACCGACGCCTCCTCCGCCCTGACCCGCCACTACGCCGAGGAACTGGACGCCATCCGCGCCCAGGGCCTGTTCAAGTCCGAGCGGATCATCACCAGCCCGCAGTCGGCCGAGATCACCCTCGAGGACGGCCGCAAGGTGCTGAACTTCTGTGCCAACAACTACCTGGGCCTGGCCGACCATCCGGACCTGATCCAGGCCGCCAAGGATGCGCTGGATACCCACGGCTTCGGCATGGCCTCGGTGCGCTTCATCTGCGGTACCCAGGACCTGCACAAGCAGCTGGAGAAGCAGATCGCCGACTTCTTCGGCAAGCAGGACACCATCCTGTACGCGGCCTGCTTCGATGCCAACGGCGGCCTGTTCGAGCCGCTGCTCGGCGAGAACGACGCGATCATTTCCGATGCGCTGAACCACGCCTCGATCATTGACGGCGTGCGCCTGTGCAAAGCCAAGCGCTTCCGCTACGCCAACTGCGACATGGCCGACCTGGAAGCCCAGCTGCAGGCCGCCGACGCCGCCGGCTGCAAGACCAAGCTGATCACCACCGACGGCGTGTTCTCGATGGACGGCTTCATTGCCCCGCTGGACGAGATCACCGCGCTGGCGAAGAAGTACAACGCGCTGGTGCACATCGACGAATGCCACGCTACCGGCTTCCTCGGTGCCACCGGCCGCGGCTCGGCCGAAGTGAAGGGCGTGCTGGAAAAGATCGACATCATCACCGGCACTCTGGGCAAGGCCATGGGTGGTGCACTGGGCGGCTTCACCTGCGCCAGCGCCGAGGTGATCGAGCTGCTGCGCCAGCGTTCGCGCCCGTACCTGTTCTCCAACTCGCTGCCGCCGCATGTGGTGGCCGCCGGCATCAAAGCGTTCGAGATGCTGGCCGCCGCTGACGATCTGCGCGACACCCTGGTGGAAAACACCCGCTACTTCCGCGAAAAGATGGTCGCCGCCGGTTTCGACGTGAAGCCGGGCGTACACCCGATCAGCCCGGTGATGCTGTACGACGCACCGCTGGCGCAGAAGTTCGCCGAGCGCCTGCTGGAAGAAGGCATCTACGCGATCGGCTTCTTCTTCCCGGTGGTGCCCAAGGGCCAGGCCCGCATCCGCACCCAGATCAGCGCCGCGCACAGTCGCGAGCATCTGGACCGCGCAATCGATGCGTTCACCCGCATCGGTGTCGAGCTGGGCGTGATCAAGGGTTGATCCCCACCGGCCAAAGCGTGCCGACCAAGGTCGGCACCTACCGGGCGTGAGGGCGTGCCGACCGAGGTCGGCACCTTCCCGGCATCACTTCTTTTTCTTCTTGCCCTTCGGCTCGTCCTTGCTGGCCACCACCACCGGCTTGGCGGCAGCATCCTGGCCGTTACCCTTGGCAACGCGGATGCCATTGGCCTTCATCCAGGCATCGAACTCATCGGCGGTCATCTTCTTGTCGCCGTTGCTCATCAGGAAGCGGTAGCTGCCGCGACCATCCAGCTCCGGGGTCTTCACTTCCACCACCGGGGTCTCGGCCGGCATTTCCGCCTTGGCCACCTTCTTGTGGCCACCACAGGCGGTCAGCAGCACCATCGGCAGCAGCAGGCCTGCGCAGCGCAGGGTTTGGTTGAGGGTCGGGTGGTACATGGGCAGGCTCCGTTCGGGAAATTCAGCAGCCAGACGCCCCCTACGCCTGGAACGGTGGCCGGCAACCGCCGGCCGCGGGCGATGATCAGCCCGGTGCAGCGGCCCCCAGCCGCTGCTGGTCACTGACCTCCAGCACCCGCCACTGGCCCTTGCCGAGATCGCCGAGCTGCAGCCCGCCGATCGCAACCCGGACCAGGCGCAGCACCTGCAGGTCGAAGGCCGCCAACAGGCGGCGGATGTGGCGGTTGCGGCCCTCGTCGAGGACCACCTCCAGCCACGCGGTCTTATCGCCGCTGCGCAGCACGCGCACAGCCTGGGCGACGAGGAACTCGCCCTCGTCTTCGACACCGGCGCGCAGCGCGGCCAGGGTGTCCTCATCGGGCAGACGATCCACCTGCACGTGATAGGTCTTCTGCGGGCCGGTCTCTGGATCGGTCAGGCGCGCGGCCCACTGCGGATCGTTGCTGAACAGCAACAACCCTTCACTGGCCTTGTCCAGGCGCCCGACCGGCGCGATCCACGGCAGGCCGGCACCATCGAAGCACCGGTACACGGTATCGCGGCCACGTTCGTCCTGCGCGGTGGTCACCACCCCACGCGGTTTGTTGAGCATCAGGTACAGGCGCTGCGGCGCGCCCATCGGCTGGCCATCGACCTCGATCGGCGGCGCCGGCTGCCCAATCGGGAATTCGGGATCCCGCACGATGCGGCCGGAGACGCGCACGCGGCCATCGGCGATCCAGCGCGCGGCCTCGCTGCGCGAACACACGCCGGCCTTGGACAGCACGCGCGCCAGGCCATGACGGACACCGGCGGCTGTGGCAGCGGGAGTCGCACGCCCACGCGGTGCGTGGGAGCGGGCGGCGGGGGCGGCAGGTGGGCGGCGCGTGCGCAAGCCTCTGCTCCCCGCGGTGCTTACTTCTTGTCGACCGGCTTGGTCTCAGCCGGTGCTTCGGCCGGGGCCGGAGTGGCGGCCGGAGCCGGACGCGCCTTGACCACACGCACGCCACGCGCCTTCATCCAGGCGTCGAACTCTTCGGCGGTCATGCGCTTGCCGTTCTGGCTCATGTCGAAGCGCCAGGGCGTGTTGTCGAATTCGGTCTGCGGCTTGTAGGCCGCCGGATCGTTCGGCTTCACTGCCGGGGCGCTCGGAATGGCCTTGGCGATGTTCTGGCAACCATCGATGCGCAGGCGCTGCAGCACCTGGTCCAGCGACTGCGACGGATCGTAGTTGCTGCTCAGCACGCCGGCCGGCATGCCCAGCTGGTTGCCACGGATGTAGAGCTCGTCGGCCACCGGCGCGATGGTCGTGGCCGGCAACGGCAGCGGCGAGGCGCTGGTGTTGACCGAGCAATCGACCGCAGCGTGGGCGGCGGGAACCAGGGCCAGCGCCAGGAAGGCGGCCGATGCAGAGCGCAGCATGAAGGGCATCCAGGAAAGGAAGTGACGCGGCGAGTTTAGCAATGCCGCGACAGCTTTCAAGCGCCACTTTCAATGAATACGGCAACTCATTGGTTTTACGGATAAAAACCCGACGAACGGTTGTTCCCGGACCGACGGACACGCGGATTCCGGGCCGCAGAAACAACAAGACCCGGCCGAAGCCGGGTCCTGCTGTGTCCTACTGGCAGACCGTCAGAACTTAGTTCTGGACGTTCAGCTCGGTACGACGGTTCTTGGCGCGACCTTCCGGGTTGTCCGAACCATCCGGGTTGGTGTTCGGAGCAATCGGACGGCTCTCGCCGTAGCCGATCGGGCCGACCAGGCGACCGGCGTCAACGCCGTTCTTGGTCAGGTAGTTGTACACGGCGGTAGCACGACGCTCCGACAGCTTCTGGTTGTAAGCGTCGGTACCCTTCGAGTCGGTGTGACCGGCAACTTCAACGCGCAGATCCGGGTAACGCTTCAGGATCTCGGTGGCTTCGCTCAGGATCGCCACGGCGTCCGGACGCAGGTTCGACTTGTCGAAGTCGAAGTTGACGCCCTTCAGGTCGATGGAGACCGGCACCGGGCAACCGTCCGGACCGATGGTCTGACCCGGCTGCGAGTTCGGGCACTTGTCGTCGCAGTTGTTGACGCCGTCACCGTCGTCATCCAGGTCGGCGCAGCTCGGGGCAACCGGAGCCGGAGCCGGAGCAGCCGCGACCGGAGCCGGGCCCAGCGGGATCACGACGCCGACCGAAGCCAGCACGTCACCGAACCAGTCTTCCTTCGGAGCGGCAACGCTCTGGTCGTCGAAGTCAGCGCGGTAGGCCACTTCGGCGCGAACAGCAACGCGCTTTTCGAAGGTGGTCTGCAGGCCGACGCCCAGCTTGGCGGCAACGTTGCCGTCCTTACGCTGGCGCGGACCGTTGGCATTCAGCGCCGGGTACTCTTCTTCCGACTTCTGGTAGCCCAGGCCACCGACGATGTACGGGTTCCAGCCGCGGCCTTCCTTGATGAAGTGGCGACGCAGGTCCAGCGAGACGCCGTACTGCGACCAGTTCAGGTCCTTGTTCGAATCGAAGTTCGGGTTCTGATAGTTCAGCTCACCGTCCAGCGACCAGTTCGGGCTGATGAACTTGCCCAGGCCCAGGGTCACGAACGGAGCGTCATTGGTCAGACGGTCGCTGTCCTGGAAGTTGAAGCCGGCCGAACCGGTCAGGTACCAGCGGTCATCGAACTCCTGCGCCGAAGCTGCCTGGGCAAAAGCCAGGCCGCCCAGCAGCGCGGCAGTAAGGATCTTCTTGTTCATTGAGTACAGCTCCTATTTCGGGGGTATGAAACCGGTAGAGGCATGGGCCAGCACAAGTGCGTCGATGTACGACAGCCGATTCAGCACGCCACCGCCGCGAACATTATGCTCAGGCGGGTGAAGGCCATGTTAACAGTCCCGTAACATGTGAAGTGTTGCGCCCGACCGTCCGCCGGTCCGACGTTGAAACCCTATACAGGATGATGAAAATCCGCAAGACCCTCACGCTGCAAGGGTTTGACGGGGTTTAGGCGGGGAAAACGACATATTGCGCGGCGCGCTGCATCAAACGGTTCAGCGCGTCTGCGGAAACGTGAGGAACCTTATGATGGAGCCACGAACCCAGCCGGAGCCGTGATGAAAGCCGTCGCCCTGAGTCGTGAATCCGCCCCTGCCCTGTGCGATATCCACCTGCCTCCGCCGCTGCCTCCCCGGGGCCGTGACCTGCTGGTCCGGGTCGAGGCGGTTTCAGTCAACCCCGTCGATGGCAAGCAGCGTGCCAGCACGGATCCGGCCACGCTCCAGGCACCCCGCGTGCTGGGTTGGGACGCTGCCGGCGTGGTCGAGGCAATCGGCGACGAGGCGAGCCTGTTTGCCTCCGGTGACGAGGTTTATTACGCAGGCGATGTCACCCGCCCCGGCTGCAATGCGCAGTACCACTGGGTGGATGAACGCCTGGTCGCGCGCAAGCCAACCACGCTGGATTTCGCTGAAGCCGCAGCGCTGCCGCTGACCACGCTCACCGCCTGGGAGCTGCTGTTCGAGCGCATGCCGCTGCGGCTGGACGATCGCCGCCACGCCGGCCAGCACCTGCTGGTGATCGGCGGTGCGGGCGGGGTCGGCTCGATGGCAATCCAGCTGGCCCGCCATGCGGGTTTCGAGGTGATCGCCACGGCGTCGCGCGAGGCCTCGGCCGACTGGTGCCGGCAGATGGGTGCCCGGCACGTGATCGACCACCGGCAACCACTTCAGGCCCAGCTGCAGGCGCTGGGCATCGACACGGTGCAGGTCGCACTCAACCTGGCCGACACCGATCACTACTGGGACGAACTGGGCCTGCTGCTGGCGCCGCAGGGACATGTGGGCCTGATCGTCGAGCCGCGTGGGCCGCTGCGCATCGGCGATCCCTACAAAGCCAAGTGCATCGGCATCCACTGGGAGTTCATGTTCGCGCGCTCGCGCTTTGCCACTGCCGACTGCATCGAGCAGCACCGCATCCTCAGCCGCACGGCCAGCATGATCGATGCCGGCCAGCTGCGCGGCACCCTCAGTGAAAGCCTGGGCCCGATCAATGCGGCAAATCTGGACATCGCGCATCAGCGCCTGGCCAGCGGACGCACGGTGGGCAAGCTGGCGCTGGCAGGCTGGGGCGACTGAGCCAGGCTGGAACGCCGATGTAAAGCCGAGCCCATGCCCGGCCGTGCGGTCTGATCGTAGCGTCGAGCGTGCTCGACTGATTCATCAGGAGCAGTCGAGCACGCTCGACGACACTGTAGCGGCGGATTGGTCGGCATCTGTATCTATGGAAGTGACTGAATCGGGATTACGGTGGGAACAGATTTCTCTCCCCCGAGACCGCCATGCCCACCGCCCTGCCCTTGCGCCTGCTGCAACTGATCACCGGCCTGTTCCTGTACGGCTTCGGCGCCTCGCTGATGATCCGTGCCGCCATCGGCGTGGCGCCCTGGGATGTCCTGTCACAGGGCATCGCCGCGCAGACGCCGCTGTCGTTCGGCCTGGCGACCAATGTCATCGGCGCACTGGTGTTGCTGCTGTGGTGGCCGCTGCGGCAGAAGCCGGGTGTAGGGACCGTGCTCAACGTGATGCTGATCGGCCCTTCCGCGCAGTTCGGGCTATGGCTGCTGCCGCCGGCCGTCGGCCTTGGCTGGCAGCTGGCAATGTTCTGCGCCGGCATGCTGCTGGTCGCGCTGGCCACCGGCCTGTACATCGGCGCCCGCCTCGGTCCCGGCCCGCGCGACGGCCTGATGACCGGCCTGCATGCCCGCACCGGCTGGCCGATCTGGAAGGTGCGCAGCCTGATCGAGGGCAGCGTGCTGCTGCTGGGCTGGTGGCTGGGCGGCAATGTTGGGCTCGGCACCCTCGCCTTCGCCCTGCTGATCGGTCCGCTGTGTGGTGTCACGCTGGGCTGGTTCGGGATCGGTCGCACCCCGGTAGTGCCGGCCGCTGGCCGGCAGCCGCAAGCACCCTGATCTGCCCAGGATGCCGGCCAGCGGCCGGCACTACCCCCCGGAGTTCGGGGGGAGCGCCGCAGGCGCGGGGGCGTGGAGGCCGGTAAGTGGGGCCCGCGGTTCGCGCAGCGAATTGCGGGAGCGACAGCACGCATGTGCCGAGCGTACCCGGCCAGCGGCCGGCACTACCCCCCGGAGTTCGGGGGCAGCGCCGCAGGCGCGGGGGCGTGGAGGCCGGTAAGTGGGGCCCGCGGTTCGCGCAGCGAATTGCGGGAGCGACAGCACGCATGTGCCGAGCGTACCCGGCCAGCGGCCGGCATTACCGCCCCCCGGAGTTTGGGGGCAGCGCCGCAGGCGCGATCCAGCGGCCCTTGCCCCGGCCGCCGTTTCGCGGCACGCTTCGCGCTTCCGTACGCAAGCGTATCGACAATGTCGCCAGCCAACGAAAGCGCCTACCCCCATCTGTTCGCCCCGCTGGACCTGGGCTTCACCCAGCTGCGCAACCGCGTATTGATGGGCTCGATGCACACCGGCCTGGAGGATCGCGCCCGCGACTTCCCGCGGCTGGCGGCCTACTTCGCCGAACGCGCCGAGGGCGGTGTCGGCCTGATCGTCACCGGCTGGCTTCGCGCCGAACGTGGTCGGCTGGCTGAAGCCGTTCGGCGGCAAGCTGTCCTGGCCCTGGGAAGTACGCCCGCACCGTCAGCTCACCGCCGCCGCGCACCAGCACGGCGCGAAGATCTGCCTGCAGCTGCTGCATGCCGGCCGCTATGCCTACCACCCTCTGTCGGTGGCGCCGTCGAAGCTGAAGGCACCGATCAACCCGTTCACCCCGCGTGCGTTGTCGGCCAGCGGCGTCGAGCGCCATATCGCCGACTACGCACGCAGCGCGAAGCTGGCCCGCGAGGCTGGCTACGACGGTGTGGAAGTGATGGGCTCGGAGGGCTACCTCATCAACGAGTTCATCGCCCCGCGCACCAACAAGCGCACCGACCGCTGGGGCGGCGATGCGAACCAGCGCATGCGCTTCGCGGTCGAGATCGTGCGCCGCATCCGCGAGGCCTGTGGCCCGGACTTCATCATCATCTACCGCCTGTCGCTGGTGGACCTGGTGGAGGACGGCAGCAACTGGGAGGAGATCGTGCAGCAGGCGCAGGCCATCGAGGCCGCCGGCGCGACGATCATCAATTCCGGCATCGGCTGGCACGAAGCCCGTATTCCGACCATTGCCACCTCGGTGCCGCGCGCTGCCTTCGCCGGGGTCACCGCCAAGCTCAAGCCGCATGTGAAGGTGCCGCTGGTGGCGACCAACCGCATCAACATGCCCGACGTCGCCGAGCGCATCCTCGCCAGCGGCGGTGCCGACATGGTGTCGCTGGCGCGTCCGCTGCTGGCCGACCCGCAATGGCCGAACAAGGCCCGTGCCGGCCGCGCCGAGGCAATCAACACCTGCATCGCCTGCAACCAGGCCTGCCTGGACCACGTGTTCGAGAACAAGCTGGCCAGCTGCCTGGTCAATCCGCGCGCCGCCCACGAGACCGAGCTGGTCTATCGCCCCACCGCCACGCCGAAGAAAGTTGCCGTGGTCGGTGCTGGCCCGGCAGGCCTGGCGTGTGCCACCGTCGCTGCCCAGCGCGGCCACCAGGTCACCCTGTTCGATGCCAACGAGGAGATCGGCGGCCAGTTCAACGTGGCCAAGCGCATCCCCGGCAAGGAAGAGTTCCACGAGACCCTGCGCTACTTCCGCCACACGCTGGCCGAAACCGGCGTGCAGCTGCGCCTCGGCACCCGCGCCGATGCCGCCACCCTGGCCGGCTTCGACGAGGTGGTGCTGGCCACCGGCATTACCCCGCGCAAGGTCGACTTCCCCGGCGCCGACCACGCCAAGGTGGTCAGCTACCTGGACGTGCTGCTGGGCCGGGTTGAAGTGGGCACCAATGCGGCGATCATCGGCGCCGGCGGCATCGGCTTCGATGTCGGCGAGTTCCTCAGCCACGCAGGTGAGTCACCCTCCCTCGACCCGCAACGCTGGATGGCCGAATGGGGCGTGGACAGCGCGTTCGAGGCCCGCGGCTCGCTGGGCCGGCCCGAGGTCGAGGCGTCACCGCGTCGGCTGTGGCTGCTGCAGCGCAGCCCGGGCAAGCCCGGCGCGCGACTGGGCAAGACCACTGGCTGGATTCACCGCGCCACACTGAAGGCCAAGGGCGTGCGCATGCTCGGTGGCGTCGAGTACCTGGGCGTGGACGACGAAGGCCTGCGCATCCGCGTGGAAGGCAGCGAGCAGCTGCTGCCGGTCGACCACGTGGTGATCTGCGCCGGGCAGGAACCGAACCGTGCATTGCAGGCCGAACTGCAGGCCGCCGGCATCAACGCGCAGCTGATCGGGGGTGCCGATGTGGCCGCCGAACTGGATGCGAAGCGGGCCATCGACCAGGGCAGCCGGGTGGCCGCCGCGCTCTGATGAGCGCCTGAATGGGGGGCGGAATGTGATTTCCGTCACCCCTACCGAACCTGAATGTCAAGCCGGGCGGTTCACGATGCGTTCGGCTATCCCCCCCTACCTTGCGCCATCTTTCCGCTCACCAGCCAGTTTCCGGTGAGCCGGCGCAGCCCCTCGATCGGTACTGATCGTTTCTTTTGGGGCTGCCCACGGGGCGGCCCCGATGGCCGCCTCCCCATGACGCCAAGTCGTACCCCGCCTCCTGTCGCCCCCGCGGCCGGAACCGGAGCGTGCGGCCCATACGGAGCAAGGAGTTATATGAAACTGGCCTGGATTCTCTGGCTGTCGCAGTTGTTGCCTCAGCCGGCCGCTGATTCATTGTGTTTGAGCACCACCGTTTACCTGGAAGCCCGCGACCAGACCCTGCGTGGCCAGCAGGCCGTCGCCGAGGTCGCCCTGCGCCGCCTCGACAGTGGCCTGTGGGGCGACTCCATGTGCCAGGTGGTCACCGCGCGCAAGCAGTTCGCACCGACCATCGTCTCGCCCGGCACCCAGCTGGGCAATGATGCGGCCTGGAGCGAGGCGATGAACGTGGCCTTCGACGCCGAGCGCAACTGGGCGCTGCCGGCCGGCGAGCGCCGCGAGATCGTGCCCGGTGCCAGCCACTTCGCCGCGCTGTCCATTGCCAGCCCGAACTGGCGCAATGCCTACCAGGTGGCCACCATCGGCGATCACACCTTCTATAAGGTGCAGAACCTCAAGCCGCGGCAGTCGTAACGATCCGTGCTGGCGGCAGCGTTGCCGCCCGCTGGCAAGCTCTGGGATAGTGGGCGTTTCCCGCCCGCATCACCTGGAGTTCCCATGAAGCTGTACAGCAAGCCCGGTGCCTGTTCCACCGCCGACCACATCGCCCTGCAGTGGACCGGCCAGCCGTTCGAGGTTGAACTGCTGAACAAGGACACCCTGAAGGGCCCGGAATTCCTCAAGATCAATCCGGCCGGTGCCGTCCCCGCACTGGTCGACGGCGACTTCGTGCTGCTGCAGAACGCCGCGATCATGGGCTATATCGCCGACAGCTTCCCGCAGGCCGGCCTCGGCGGCGACGGCAGCCCGCGCCAGCGCGCCGAAGCCACCCGCTGGCTGGCCTTCGTCAATTCCGATGTGCATCCGGCCTTCTCGCCGCTGTTCGCGCCGGGCAAGTTCATCGCCGACGAAGGCCAGTACGACGCGATCCGTGCCGCCGCGCACAAGCGCCTGCGCGCCCTGTTCGAGACCGCCGACAAGCAGCTGGCCGACAAGCCGTGGCTGGCCGGCTTCCGCAGCTTCGCCGACCCGTACTTCTACATCACGCTGCGCTGGGCTGCTGGCACCAAGGTCGACCTGTCCGGCCTGGACAACCTGGCCGCCTACAAGGCGCGCATGGATGCCGATGCCGGCGTGCAGGCCGCGCTGAAGGCCGAAGGCCTGGCCTGATCCAGACCATGGGTCGGAGCCGTCTGCGCAGCAGACGGCTCTGCCCCCATCGGTGCAATCGCCACACTCAGCCGATCTGGCGGATCACTTCGCCCTTGGCATCGCGCAGGTACGTCGGCACCACTTCGATGCGCAGCGCCGCCGCCACCGGGTAGATGCCGCGCTCGGCCCGCACGCCTGCCAGCGCCTGCAGTCCCGACTCGTCCAGTGCCCAGCGCGCGCTGTCGGCCGATACCTCGCTGGTTTCACCGCCCGCGGCCGGAATGAATTCCCACTGCCGCTCGCGGCTGACCAGTTCCAGTGATTTGCCGTGGCGCAGGCGCAATGGCAGCAGCTCGCACACGCTGGCCACCTGGCCCGCACCGAGCACCAGGGTGGTGACGCCCGCCTCCTGGCGCCAGTCCAGCGTCTCGATGAACAGCATGCCGGTGCTGGAGCCCTCGCGCTCGCTGCCGGTCTGCACCTGTGCAGCCAATGCCGGATCCTCCAGCAGGTTGCCGCGATGCAGGTCGCTGATCCACAGCGGCATCGCCGGTTGCAGCGCCTGCAGCACGCCGCGCGTCGACCAGCGCTTGACCGCTTCCATCTCCTCATCGGTCAACCCGACCAGCTGCAGGAACTGCAGGTGGCCATTGGCGGTGTCGCGTGCGGGTAACTGCGGATCTGCGACGAAGGCCAGATGGCACAAGCGCGTGTTGGTCTCCAACGCGATCGGGCCGTTGGCGTTGAGGTGATGGCCATCCTCGAACACGTTGCCACTGCCGAACACATAGCGCGCCAGGTTCTGCAGCAGGTTCATCGGCCACACCGGCGGCGTGCTGCCGGCGTTCTCACCGGCGTCGGCAGCGAGGCGGAAGGTCAGCTCGAAACCATAGCCACTGGCGGTGGCATCACTGCTCTCCTTGGCGTACAGCTCGGAGAAGCCGTAGGTGATGTAATGCCAATGCGGTACCGGCGCATCCGCCCAGTACACGCTGATGCCATCCAGCGGATCCTGGCCACCGAGCGTGTACGGAAGCGCGGTGCCGAAGTGACGCGGTTCCTGCCCGGCATACAGCGGCGCCAGCGCCGCATTGATCGCGTCCCAGCCGGGGGTATCGGTGTCGTCGTGGTCGTCCTGCACGCGGGACTCCTTGTGGGGAAGTGAACCGATCACTTTACGCGGTGGCTCAGGCCTGCACGACCTCGCCGCCACCATTGACCACGGCCGCCTGGGTCTCCTGCCACCAGCGCTGCGCCAATGCCGGGCTGCGCGCCTTGCCCACCGCCGCCAGCAGTTCCGGGCACAGGCGTTCCAGTGCCAGCGCATCGGTGCAGCGTTCGATCTTCAACTGCATGAAATAGCCCTTCAGGCCCAGATGCCGACGCACGGCCTCACTCATCGCGTCGTACAGCTGCTGGTACAGCGCCGGGTCCTGTTCACGGCCGGTGCTGATGCTGCGCGTCGGTGCGGCTTCGACACTTCCGCCGATCACTTCAATCAGGCCCTGCGCGGCCAACTGCTCCAGTGCATCCGGCGGTGCCCGCAGGCCTTCGAACAGGCCGCGCAATTCAGTGTCATCGCGATGGCCGTCGACCATCAGCAGGATCGAACGCAGTGCCGCCGGCAGACGCCGACCACGGTCCTCGATTTCCTGACGGCCAGCAGCCGTCTTGGCGTGCAGCAAAGCCATTGCCTCCCCCTCCCTCGATGCGCAATGCCGGCGCGCCCTGGCGGGCACGCTCCCCTGTGTGCCATCCCCGGACGGCACGCGCCTTCCCCGGCGCGCATCGTGTATTGCAGGTCGATGACAGGCCGAGCTTAGCGCAAGTGCTGCGGGTAGTGCCGGCCGCTGGCCGGCAACCTCGGGATTGATGGGGGGTGCCGGCCAGCGGCCGGCACTACCGGGTCAGCGTCCCAGCGCGCGGCGGATCTCCTCCAGCGCGCTGGGGTCGTCCAGCGTCGACAGGTCACCCGGGTCGCGCTGTTCGGCCAGCGCCTGCAGCGAGCGCCGCAGCAGCTTGCCGGATCGGGTCTTGGGCAGCGCATTGACCACGTGCACGTGCGCCGGGCGCGCGACCGCGCCGAGCGAGGTGGTCACCGTGGCCATCATCTCGGCCACCACCGGCGCCGGATCCTCGCCATCGAGCCCCTGCTTGAGAGTGACGAACACCAGCGGCACCTGCCCCTTCAGCTCATCCTTGACCCCGATCACCGCCGCCTCGGCCACGCGCGGATGGCTGGAGATGGCCTCCTCGATCTCGCGCGTACCCAGACGATGGCCGGCCACGTTGATCACATCGTCGGTACGGCCGAGGATGAAGGTATAACCATCGTCGTCACGGATCGCCCAGTCCAGCGAGCTGTACAGCAGCTCCTTGAAGTGGCTGAAGTAGCTCTGCAGGAAACGGCTGTCGTCGTTCCACACCGTGCTCATGCAGCCCGGCGGCAGCGGCGGCGACACCACCAGCACGCCCTTCTGCCCCGGTGCCACTTCCTCGCCGGTGTTCTCGTCGATCACCTTCATCCGGTAGCCGAGATTGGGGAACCCGGGCGAGCCGAAACGCACCGGCTTCATCTCCAGGCCCGGCAGCAGGGTCAGTGCCGGCCAGCCGGTTTCGGTCTGCCAGTAGTTGTCGATGATCGGCTTGCCGAGCGCTTCGCTGATCCAGTGCGCGGTCGGTTCGTCCAGCGGCTCGCCGGCCAGGAACAGGTACTTCAGCGCGCCCAGGTCGTGGCGATGGATGAAGTCCGCGTCGTGCTTCTTCAGCACGCGGATGGCGGTGGGCGACGAGAACATCGTGCGCACGTTGTACTGCTCGCACAGCGCCCACCAGATGCCCGGATCCGGGTTCGTCGGCAGCCCTTCGTAGAGCAGCGAGGTGCAGCCGCCGATCAGCGGGCCGTACACGTTGTAGGAATGGCCGACCGCCCAGCCGACGTCGGAGGTGGAGAACATCACCTGTCCCGGCCTGCAGTCGAACACCGTTTCCATCGACTGTGCCATCGCCACCGCATAGCCCCCCACATCGCGCTGCACGCCCTTCGGCTTGCCGGTGGTGCCGGAGGTATACAGCAGATAGCTCGGCTCGCTCGCTTCCAGCCACTGCACCGGCACGTCGACTTCACCGATCTGCGCACGCAGCTCGGCGTAGTCCACATCGCGGCCCGGCACGCGTGGTTCGGCGGCATCCAGCCCACGCGACACGATCAGCACGTGCGGCGGTGGCGACGTGGCTTCGGCGCAGGCGGCGTCGACCATCGGCTTGTACGGAATCAACTTGCCACCGCGCATGCCGGCATCGGCGGCGATCAGCAGCTTGGGCTTGGCATCGTCGATGCGCAGCGCCAGGTTGTGCGCGGCAAAGCCACCGAACACGACCGAATGCACGGCGCCGATGCGCGCACAGGCGAGCATCGCGAACACGGCTTCGGCCATGTTCGGCATGTAGATCACCACGCGGTCACCGTGACCGACGCCGAGGTGCTTGAGCACGGCGGCGAAGTCATTCACCTCGCGATACAGCTGGCGGTAGGTGATCTCGCGGGTGCTGTTGGTCTCGGTGGAAATGGCAACCAGTGCGAGCTGGTCGGCGCGCTCGGCCAGGTGGCGGTCGACGGCGTTGTAGCAGAGATTGGTTTCACCACCGACGAACCAGCGCCGGAACGGCGGGTTGCTGTAGTCGAGCACCTGCTGCGGCGGTTTGTGCCAATGGATGCGCTTGGCTTCCTCGCCCCAGAAGGCCTCCGGCTCGTCGATCGAGCGACGGTAGGTTTCCTCGTAGTTCATGACGCAGCCCTCCCAGACAAAGTCATGGGTTCGAGGATAGTCCGGTGCTGGCGCGCGGGCCGCCCTACCTTGGTAGGGGGTGGGGTTCTGTTCTGCAGGGCTTGCAGCCCTGCACCCGCAGAGGCCGAAGCAACAGCAGAAGCTGGTTTCCTGAGGGGTGGCGGGGTGGGTCCGGTTGCGGGGGGCGCCGTAAATCCGTCCATGGAGGCTCGGTCGCCGCGTCCATGCGGCTCACGCCCCCGCAACCGGACCCACCCCGCCTTCGACAGTTTCCTGCGATCTGTCGGAAAGGCGTATTGCTCTGGTAGATGTCGACCTTGGTCGACTGCTCTGGTGGGTGTCGACCTTGGTCGACACGGTAGATCCACGCCATGCGTGGATGATTCATTCGATATCTGACAGAAGAATCGTGTCGACCAAGGTCGACACCTACCAACAGCCGCGCGGAACAAAGCCGCAGTTACCAACAGCCGCGGGAACCTATCGAAGGTGGGACGGTGTCGGAGTGCGGGGTGTCAGCCGCATGGGCCCGAGGCATGCCTCGGGCGGGTTGGGTAGGACGCGCAACCCCGGTCTTGCCGTGTGCGCAGGACAGCGCACACGAGCAAGCGGCTGCCAAGCCTACAGGGACGTACTTGCGGCGTCCCCGCACTCCGACACCGTCCCGCCAACCCACGGATAGCCCGCTTCTGACGTTGACGTTGATTCTGCAGGTGCAGGGCTGCAAGCCCTGCCGAACCCCTAGAACGGAGTCGCGGACTCGAACGCGAGCGGCTCGCCCGTCACCGGATGGGTGAACCGCAGGCTGCGCGCATGCAGATGCACACGCTGCGCCGGCGCGGCGTCATACAGCACATCGCCAACGATGGGATGGCCGAGACTGGCCATGTGCAGGCGCAGCTGATGGCTGCGGCCAGTGATCGGTTCCAACGCCACGCGGGTGCGCTGCGCTTCAACATCACGTGCCATTACGTGCCAACGTGTCAGCGCCGGTTTGCCGCGTTCGTGATCGACCATCTGCTTCGGCCGGTTCGGCCAGTCCACGATCAACGGCAGGTCCACTTCGCCGGCATCGCCTTCAAGCAGCCCCTCCACGATCGCTTCGTAACGCTTGCCAACCTGGCGCTGCTCGAACTGCATCGACAACGCCACCTGCATCTCCTTGCCGCGCGCATGCAGCAGCAGGCCGGAGGTCACCTGGTCCAGGCGGTGCACGGTCAGTGCATCCGGGTACAGCGCCTGCAGGCGCGCGACCACGCAGTCCTGGTTCTCGGCGCTGCGGCCAGGCACGGACAGCAGGCCGGCCGGCTTCTCGGCCACCAGCAGCGCGTCGTCGATGTAATGCAGGTGGATCATCAGTTCCTGTATTCCTCAAACAGAAACGGGGAAGCCTGAGCTTCCCCGTTGCTGGGTACCGACCAACGGTCGGTACCTACCTTGATGGAAGACGTACCGGCCAGGGCCGGTACCGCCTGCATCAGCCCAGCAGGTGGGCGACGCCGGCGCGCTCTTCTTCCAGCTCGGCCAGGGTCTTGTCGATGTACTTCTGGCTGAAGTCGTCGATCGGCAGATCCTTGACCAGGGTGTACTTGCCGTTCTCGGTGGTCACCGCGAAACCGAAGATCACGCCTTCCGGAATGCCGTAGGAACCGTCGGACGGCACGCCCATGGTGACCCACTTGCCGTTGCTGCCCAGCACCCAGTCACGCACGTGGTCGATGGCTGCGTTGGCGGCCGAAGCAGCCGAGGACGAGCCACGGGCTTCGATGATCGCCGCGCCGCGCTTGCCGACGGTCGGGATGAAGGTGTTGGCGTTCCACTCTTGGTCGTTGATCGCATCGGCGATCGACGCACCATCGGCGGTGGCGAAACGGTAGTCCGGGTACATGGTCGGGCTGTGGTTGCCCCACACGACCAGCTTCTCCATGCCACCGACCGGCTTGCCGAGCTTGGTCGACAGCTGGCTCAGCGCGCGGTTGTGGTCCAGGCGCAGCATGGCGGTGAAGTTCTCCGGCTTCAGGTCCGGGGCCGACTTCATCGCGATGTAGGCGTTGGTGTTGGCCGGGTTACCGACCACCAGCACCTTCACGTCACGGCTGGCGACCTTGTTCAGCGCCGCGCCCTGGGCGGTGAAGATCTTGGCGTTTTCCAGCAGCAGGTCCTTGCGCTCCATGCCCGGGCCACGCGGACGCGCGCCGACCAGCAGGGCGATGTCGGCGTCCTTGAACGCGACTTCGGCGTCATCGGTGCCGACCATGCCGGCCAGCAGCGGGAAGGCGCAGTCTTCCAGCTCCATCATCACGCCCTTCAGGGCGGCCTGGGCCTTGTCCACCGGCAGTTCCAACAGCTGCAGGATGACCGGCTGGTCCTTGCCCAGCATTTCGCCGGAGGCGATGCGGAACAGCAGGGCATAACCGATCTGGCCGGCGGCGCCGGTCACGGCAACACGAACGGGTGCTTTCATGGGGGTTTCCTCTTGCTTGCAAGCGTTTGATGGGACGCCGCGGGCGTGGCCACGCAGGCCTGGCGGGCGGCGGGGAACAGGGAAACGGCCACCCGAGGGTGGCCGTTTCGAAGGGGGATCAGGCGGCGAGGTGCTTGTTCCACTCCGCGACGCGCTCGGCCTGGGCGGCCAGCACGGCGTCGACGTCGCCTTCCAGGGTGATCGAATGGATCACGTCGCCCTGCTTGACCGAATCGACGATGGCCTGGCCTTCCAGGACCTTGCCGAAGACGGTGTGGCGGCCGTCCAGCCAGTCGGTCTTGATGTGGGTGATGAAGAACTGGCTGCCGTTGGTGTTCGGGCCGGCGTTGGCCATCGACAGCGAGCCGACCTCGTGCTTCACGCCATTCTTCTCGTCTTCGAACTTGTAGCCCGGGCCGCCGGTGCCACGACCCTGCGGGCAGCCGCCCTGGATCATGAAGTCGGCGATCACGCGGTGGAAGATCAGGCCGTCATAGAAACCGTGCTTGACCAGGTTCACGAAGTTGGCCACGGTCAGCGGCGCCTTGTCGGCGAACAGCTCGACCTTGATCGGGCCCTGGGTGGTGTCGAAAGTGGCGATGAGGGACATGAAGATCCTTGATGCAGAGGGGAACGCGTCTAGCCACCTAGTTTACACCCGCCTCGTGGCGGCGGCGGCTTCGACCATGGGCGCAGATCCGGGCTTCAGCCACGGGACGGGGTGCCCCGCGGTGCAGGCCAGGCGGCCTCGACCGGCGCCGCGGCCCCCCAGCTGAATGGGCCCCATGACGGGTGTGAAATCCACCTTTTCGCGAATCGTCAAGTTCGACGTATAATGTTGGACTTCTTTTTCCAAATCCGGCGCCGACTGGCCCCCTTTCGTATGTCCATCGAAAATCTTCGCAACATCGCCATCGTCGCCCACGTCGACCATGGCAAGACCACCCTGGTCGACCAGCTGCTGAAGCAGTCCGGCACCCTGTCCGAGCGTACCGTCCTCGCCGAGCGCGTGATGGACAGCAACGACCAGGAAAAGGAACGCGGCATCACCATCCTGGCCAAGAACACCGCCATCACCTGGGAAGACAAGAAGACCGGCATCAAGAACCGGATCAACATCGTCGACACCCCCGGCCACGCCGACTTCGGTGGTGAGGTCGAGCGCGTGCTGTCGATGGTCGACACCGTGCTGATCCTGGTCGATGCGATGGACGGCCCGATGCCGCAGACCCGCTTCGTGACCCAGAAGGCCTTCGCGATGGGCTTCAAGCCGATCGTCGTGGTCAACAAGGTCGACCGTCCGGGCGCCCGTCCGGAATGGGTGATCGACCAGGTCTTCGACCTGTTCGACAAGCTCGGCGCCACCAACGAGCAGCTGGACTTCCCGATCGTCTACGCCTCCGGCCTGAACGGCTACGCTGGCCTGGAAGACACCGTGCGCGACGGCGACATGACCCCGCTGTACGAAGCGATCATGCAGCACGCGCCGCGTCCGGAAGTGGACCCGGAAGGCCCGTTCCAGATGCGCATCAGCCAGCTGGACTACAACAACTTCGTGGGCGTGATCGGCATCGGCCGCATCCAGCGCGGCACCCTGAAGAAGAACATGCAGGTCGCGGTCATCGACCGTGAAGGCAAGAAGCGCAACGGCAAGGTGCTGCAGGTACTGGGCTTCATGGGCCTGGAGCGCATCGAGCAGGATACCGCCGAGGCCGGCGACATCGTGGCCATCTCCGGCATCCAGGAGCTGACCATCTCCGATACCATCTGCGCACCGGACTTCCCGGAAGCGCTGCCTGCGCTGACCGTCGACGAGCCGACCATCTCGATGACCTTCCAGGTCAACAACTCGCCGTTCGCCGGCAACAAGGACCTGTCCGGTGGCAAGTTCCTGACCAGCCGCCAGATCAAGGACCGCCTGGACCGTGAAAAGGTCCACAACGTGGCCCTGAAGGTCGAGCAGCTGGAAGACGCCGACAAGTTCCTGGTCTCCGGCCGTGGCGAACTGCACCTGTCGGTGCTGATCGAGAACATGCGTCGCGAAGGCTACGAGCTGGCCGTGTCGCGCCCGGAAGTGATCATCAAGGAAATCGACGGCCAGATGATGGAGCCGATCGAGCAGCTGGTGGTGGACATCGAAGAAATCCACCAGGGCGGCGTGATGGAAAAGCTGGGCACCCGCAAGGGCCAGCTGAAGAACATGGAATCGGACGGCAAGGGCCGCGTGCGCCTGGAATACTCGATCCCGGCCCGTGGCCTGATCGGTTTCCAGAACGAGTTCAAGACCCTGACCCAGGGTTCGGGCCTGCTGTTCCACGTGTTCGACCACTACGGTCCGAAGGAACAGGGCGCCATCGCCAAGCGCATCAACGGCGTGATGATCGCCAATGCGCCGGGCACCACGCCGGCCTACTCGCTGGGCCCGCTGCAGGAGCGCGGCAAGCTGTTCGCTGCTGAAGGCGACAACGTGTATGAAGGTCAGCTGGTCGGCATCCACTCCAAGGACAACGACCTGACCGTCAACGCGATCAAGACCAAGCCGCTGACCAACATGCGCGCTTCGGGCAAGGACGATGCGATCCAGCTGACCCCGGCGATCAAGTACTCGCTGGAACAGGCCCTGGACTTCATCGAAGACGACGAGCTGGTCGAGATCACCCCGAAGGAGATCCGTCTGCGCAAGAAGTTCCTGACCGAAAGCGACCGCAAGAAGGCTTCGCGCGGCGGCTGAGCCAGCACCCCGTGAACCTGAGCGGCTACAACCCGGATCCACACCGGCATCCGGGTCTCCATGTCATCGCCCTGCTCGAAGCGAGCAAGGCGATGCTGGCGCTGTTGGCCGCCACCGGGCTGGAAGTGCTCGGACCGCAGCCGCTACGGCACGGCATCATGGCCCTGATCCGGCGTTTCAGCCTGGATCCGGACCATGGCACCCTGCCCTCGCTGCTGCACATGATCAGCCCCGACGCGGTCCACCTGGCCGCGGCGGGGATGATCGGCTACGGCCTGCTGCACCTGGTCGAAGCCTGGGGCCTGTGGCGGGCCAAGGCCTGGGCCTCCTGGCTGGGCTGCCTGACCGCCGCCCTGTACCTGCCTTTCGACATCTTCGCGATCATCCGCCACCCCGGCTGGCCGTCGTGGACGATCCTGGCAATCAACCTGATCGTGGTCTACGTGCTCGCCCGCGACCTGCGCAAGCGCCACCGCTGAGCACCGGCTACACTGGGGATTGGAGCCGACCAAGCCGCCCCATGCGCCCGTCCTTGCCGCCTCTGCTGACCTGCCTGCTCGCCGCGCTGCCGGCGCTGCTTTCGGCTGGCTGCAGCCCGGCCACGCCCAGCGCGCATGCGGCCGAACCTGCGAGCCGCAACGTGCCGTTCCCGTACGCCGAAACCGATGTCGCCGACCTGCAGGCGCGGATGACCGCCGGGGAACTGGACAGCACCACCCTGACCCAGGCCTACCTGCAGCGCATCGCCGCGCTGGACCGCACCGGGCCGCGCCTGCGCGCGGTGATCGAGCTCAACCCCGATGCCCTGAAGGAAGCCGCCGCGCGCGACCGCGAACGCCGTGACGGCCGCCTGCGCGGCCCGCTGCATGGCATTCCCCTGCTGTTGAAGGACAACATCAACGCCGCGCCGATGGCCACCAGTGCGGGTTCGCTGGCCCTGCAGGGCTTCCGTCCGGACGATGCCTACCTGGTGCGCCGGCTGCGCGATGCCGGTGCGGTGGTGCTGGGCAAGACCAATCTCAGCGAGTGGGCCAATTTCCGCGGCAACGATTCGGTGTCCGGCTGGAGCGCGCGCGGTGGCCAGACCCGCAATCCCTATCGCCTCAGCCACTCGCCCTGCGGCTCCAGCAGCGGCAGCGCGGTGGCGGTCGCCGCCAACCTGGCCAGCGTAGCGATCGGCACCGAAACCGACGGCAGCATCGTCTGCCCTGCGGCGATCAATGGCATCGTCGGCCTCAAGCCGACCGTCGGCCTGGTCAGCCGCGAGGGCATCATTCCGATTTCCTTCAGCCAGGACACCGCAGGGCCGATGACACGCAGCGTCGCCGACGCCGCAGCCGTACTGACTGCGATCGCCGGCCGCGACGATGCCGACCCGGCCACGGCCACCATGCCCGGCCGCGCGGTGTACGACTACACCGCGCGCCTGGACCCGCAGGGCCTGCGTGGCAAGCGCATCGGCCTGCTGCAGACACCGCTGCTGAAGTACCGCGGCATGCCGCCGCTGATCGAACAGGCGGCCACCGAGCTGCGTCGGGCCGGTGCCATCGTGGTGCCAGTGGAGCTGCCCAACCAGGGCGCGTGGGCCGAGGCCGAACGCACGGTGCTGCTGTACGAATTCAAGGCCGGGCTGGAGCGCTACTTCAGCACCCATCGCGCGCCACTGCGCAGCCTGGCCGAGCTGATCGCCTTCAACCAGGCGCACAGCAAGCAGGAACTGGGCCTGTTCGGCCAGGAGCTACTGGTGGAGGCCGACGCTACCGCTGGCCTGGCCGACCCGGCCTATATCCGCGCACGCAGCGATGCACGCCGGCTGGCCGGCCCGGAAGGCATCGATGCTGCCCTCGCCGCCCACCAGCTCGATGCCCTGGTGGCGCCAACCACCGGTGTGGCATGGCCGATCCGCAGCGAAGGCGACGACTTCCCCGGCGAGAGCTACGGCGCCGCCGCCGTCGCCGGCTATCCCAGCCTCAGCGTGCCGATGGGCCAGATCGATGGCCTGCCGGTCGGCCTGCTGTTCATGGGCACCGCCTGGAGCGAACCGAAGCTGATCGAAATGGCCTACGCCTATGAACAGCGCACCCGCGCGCGGCGCCCACCGCACTTCGACACCGACACCCTGATCGACGCCGGCGAGCCGTGATCCGGTAGTGCCGGCCGCTGGCCGGCAGATCCGGGTCGCCGGCCAGCGGCCGGCGCTACCGTTCGGGTTCCGGCTCCACCGGCACGATCGCCGCCTCACCATCTTCCGCCCCCGGCGAACGCACATCTGCAGTGCGTGCACGTGGACCGCGCGGCATGTCCAGTTCGTCTGCATGCTGCAGCCGCGCACGCACCTGCGGCAGCGACTGCGGATGCTCGCGCGCAAGGAAATCGAGCATGCGTTCGCGCACCAGGCAGCGAAGATCAAAGGCATCACCGGAACTGCGCGCGCTGACCAGCAGACGCACCTGGATCGCGCGCTCGTTGGTTTCGGTCACCTGGGTCACGCAGACGCGCCCATCCCATAGCGCCTGGCCATGGCAGATGCGCTCCAGCTCGGCACGGATCGCCGCGATCGGTGCCCGATAGTCCAGCCACAGAAACGCAGTGCCGAGCAGATCGGCACTGCGCCGCGTCCAGTTCTGGAACGGGTTCTCGATGAACCAGGTCAAGGGCACCACCATCCGCCGCTCATCCCAGATCCGCACGACCACGTAGCTGCTGCCGATCTCCTCGATGCGTCCCCACTCGCCTTCGACGATCACCACGTCGTCCAGGCGGATCGGCTGCGTCAGTGCGATCTGCAGGCCGGCGATGAGGTTGCCGAACACCGGCTTGGCGGCGATGCCCGCCACCAGCCCGATCAGGCCTGCCGACGCCAGCAGCGCCGTGCCGATCTTCTGCACCATCGGGAAGGTCAACAACACCAGCGACGCACCGAGCACGATGATGCCGCCCATCAACACCCTGCTGAGCACGCGCGTCTGGGTCTGGATGCGGCGTGCCTCCAGGTTGTCGGAGACATCGATGGGATGGCTGCGCAGGATCGCGCGCTCGCCCGCCGCCACCGCGCGTACCAGCAGCCAGACGAAGCAGGCCATCAATGCAATGTGGAGTCCGTGCTGCAGATGGCCCAGCAACGGATCCTGCAGCGGTGTCGCCTGCAAGGCGGGAATCAGCAGCAGCAGCGGCCACGCGGTGGCCAGCGGCAACCCGAGTACTCGACCGATACGCGCACGTCGGCGATCACGCCCTTTCAGCCGGTGATAGATCCACAGGATCAGCCACGCGCCTATGCCGCCCACCACTACGGCCAATCCCAACGGCCATGCGTAGGCCTGTGCGCTCTGCCAGTGCACCGTTACCACCTCCAGTCGGACAACCAAGTGGACAGCCTCGCGCATGGCGCATGAGCGTCACGTCAGCCGTTCGTAAGGAGGGTGTTGGTCGGCAGGGCTTGCAGCCCTGCACCTGCTGCGAGCCGAAGCAACAGCAACAGCCGAAGCACAAGCAACAGCAGAGGCTGGCATTCCGTGGGATGGCGGGGTGGGTCCGGTTGCGGGAGACGCCGTAAACCCGTCCATGGGGGCTTGGCCGCAGCATCCATGCCGCGGACACTCCCGCAACCGGACCCACCCCGCCTTCGACAGATTCCTGCGACCTGTCGGGTACTGCGTTCTGTAGAGCCGAGCCATGCTCGGCTCAAATCGTTCCGATATCGAAATATTCGATTCTGATGGGAATTCATCCACGCATGACGTGGATCCAACAGCCGCGGAGATCTGTCAGAGGTGGGGTGGTGTCGGAGTGCGGGGTGTCAGCCGCATGGATGCGGCTGCCAAGCCTACAAGGACGTACTTGCGGCGCCCCCGCACTCCGATACCACCCCGCCATCCCACGGAATGCATGCCGTTGTCGTTGCTTCGGCCGTTGCCGTTGCGTCAGCAGGTGCAGGGCTGCAAGCCCTGCCGAAAACTCCTTACCGCACTTGCTCCTGCTTGCGCACGATCGCCATCGCGATCTCCAGCGACTGCTCGTAGTTCAACCGCGGGTCCACCGTTGAGCGATACGCACGCTCCAGGTCACGCTCGGTCAGTTCGCGCGCACCACCGGTGCATTCGGTCACGTCCTCGCCGGTCAGCTCCAGGTGCACGCCACCCAGGCGCGTGCCCGCGGCCGCATGCAGATCAAACGACATCTCCACTTCGCCACGCACGTTGTCGAAGCGACGCGTCTTGAAGCCATTGGCAGTGCTTTCGGTGTTGCCATGCATCGCATCGCACACCCACAGCACGCGGCGGCCATCGCGCTTGACCGCATCCAGCAGCGGCGGCAGCTTCTCGGCGATCTGCGCTGCACCCATGCGGTGAATGAAGCTCAGTCGACCCGGCTCGTCATGCGGGTTGAGCACATCAATCAGGCGCAGCAGCTGGTCCGGCGTTACCGACGGGCCGACCTTGATCGCGATAGGGTTGCGCACGCCACGCAGGTATTCCACGTGCGCGCCATCGAGCGCGGCCGTGCGCATGCCGATCCACGGGTAATGCGTGCTCAGGTTCAACCAGCCCTGCTGCCGCGGCACCTGGCGGGTCAGCGCCTGCTCGTAGGGCAGCAGCAGCGCTTCGTGCGAGGTGTAGAAATCGATGCGGTTGAGGTTGTGCACGCGGGCCCCGGCCAGGGTCTCCATGAAATGCACTGCATCGCCGATCGAGGCCACCATCTTCTGGTAGTCGGCGGCCAACGGCGAATGGCTCACCCATTCCAGGTTCCAGTACTCGGGGTGGTGCAGGTCGGCGAAACCGCCGTCGATCAGCGCACGCACGAAGTTCATGGTCATCGCCGAGTGCGCGTGGGCCTGCAGCATCCGCTTCGGATCCGGCAGCCGTGCCGCTTCGGTGAAGGCCGGCGCGTTGATGACATCACCGCGGTAGCTGGGCAGGGTCACGCCGTCGCGGGTCTCGGTATCGGCCGAACGTGGCTTGGCGTACTGGCCGGCGAAACGGCCGACGCGGATCACCGGCTGGCGCAGGCCATGCACCAGCACCAGGCTCATCTGCAGCAGCACCTTCAGCCGGTTGGAAATGGTGCCCGATTCGCAGTCGCTGAAGTTCTCCGCGCAGTCGCCGCCCTGCAGCAGGAAGCGCTTGCCTTCCTGCGCCTCGGCCAGCTGCTGCTTCAGCGCCAGGATCTCCCAGGAAGTCACCAGCGGCGGCAGCCGCTTCAGCTCGTGCAGGGCGGCGTCCAGCGCCACCGGGTCCGGGTAGGTCGGCATCTGCAGCGCGGTCTTGCCACGCCAGCTCTCCGGCGACCAGGCGGCGCCAGTGGCGGCTGCGGCGGGATCGGGCACGGGCGGAACGGCGGACAGGCTCATTGCAGACTTCCGGGATGGGGGGCGGTCATGGTCGCAGAGCCAGCCGCTGGCGCAAAGGGCCGACCTGCTCGGCCAGGCCGCCTGAACGGCAGGGAAAGGCCGATGCGAGCAGCCAGATCCCGCATGGTCAGCCGCTCAAGGCAGGCGCATGATCTGTTACGGAGTAACACTTCCACGTCATGGACCGGCCCCTTCCACGCCCTGCCATCACTCTTCCCATCATGAAGCCCTCGCCCCTCGCTACCGGCATCACCTTCGCCCTGGCCCTGGCCAGCCTGCCCGCCTTCGCGGCCGCCGCCGATGGCGCCGGGCCTGCGGTCAAGGACCTGGACACGGTCACCGTCAGCGCCCAGCTCGACCAGGCCCGCAACGCGTTGTCGCCGGACATCGGCAGCAGCCAGTACCAGATCACCGCCGAGGACATCCAGAAGCAGCCGCTGGGCGCCTCCGCGCCACTCAGCCAGGTGCTGCTGCAGGCACCCGGTGTGGTCCAGGATTCCTATGGCGGCGTGCACGTGCGCGGCGACCACGCCAACCTGCAGTACCGGATCAACGGCGTGTTGCTGCCCGAGTCGATTTCCGGCTTCGGCCAGACCCTGGATGCGCGCACCATCAAGAGCATCCGCCTGATGGACGGCGCGTTGCCGGCGCAGTTCGGCGAGCGCACCGCGGCGGTGGTCGACATCACCACCCGCAATGGCGCCGAGCTGGGCAACGGTGGCAGCGCCGGACTGACCACCGGCTCGTTCGGCAAGGTGAACCCGAATGCCTCCTGGTGGGGCAACCAAGGACGCTGGAGCTGGTTCCTGACCGGCAACTACGACCAGAACGAAGTCGGCCTGGAGAATCCGACCAACTCGCGCAAGCCGCTGCACGACGATACCCACCAGGGCAAGGCCTTCGCCGACCTGACCTACCTGGTCAACGAGAACACCCGCCTGAGTGTGTTCGCCGGTTTCGCCAACAACCGTTTCCAGATTCCGGTCAATCCGGGGCAGACGCCGCAGTTCGGTTACCTGGCCACCACCACCTTCGATTCCAGCCAGCTGGATGAGACCCAACGCGAGACCACCCGCTTCGGCATGCTGGTACTGCAGGGCACGCTGGGCAACACCGCCTACCAGCTGTCCGCCGGGCAGCGCTACAGCGATGCAGCGTTCAACCCGGACGTCATCGGCGATCTGGTGTTCAGTGGCGTCGCCTCGCAGGTGCAGCGCAGCAACCGTGCCAACACCCTGCAGGCCGACTTCTCCACACCACTGGGCAACGACCACACGCTGCGCTACGGCTTGTACGGCAACTACGAGAACGCACGGGCCAGCAGCAACACCTGGGTGTTCCCGGTTGATGACGGCGGCCAGCAGTCCAGCACCACGCCGCTGCTGATTCCTGACCACAGCGCCTTCCATGCCAGCACGCTGGCGTTGTACGTACAGGATGAGTGGAAAATCGGCGACGACTGGACCGTCAACTACGGTCTGCGCGGTGACCGCTACAAGGCCTTCGGCCGCACCGAGGGCCAGCTCAGCCCGCGCGTGGGCGTGGTCTGGAATGCCAGCGACAGCACCACCGTGCATGCCGGCTATTCGCGCTATTTCACGCCACCGGCCAGTGAACTGATCGCCAGCAGCGACATCGCCCTGTACGACGGCACCACCAACCAGCAGTCCAGCGGCGGCAACAACACGCCGCTGGCCGAGCGCAGCGACTACTACGACATCGGCGTCTCGCAGCAACTGGGCGAACACCTGACCCTTGGACTGGATGCGTACGACCGCCGCGTCGCCCGCCTGCAGGACGAAGGCCAGTTCGGCGCCGCCTACATCTACTCGACCTTCAACTACCGCCGCGGACACATCCGTGGTCTGGAGTTCAGTGCCGACTACAGCAACGGTCCGTTCAGTGCCTACTTCAATGCCGCGTTGAACAAAGCCATCGGTACGGATGTCATCACCAGCCAGTACAACCTCGATCCCGAGGCGCTGGCCTATGTGGCCAACCACTGGATCCACCTCGACCACGACCAGAAGCTGACCTCGTCGGGTGGCCTCAGCTATGCCTTCGCCGGGCACAACCGGATCGGGGCCAACTACGTGTTCGGCAGCGGCCTGCGTTCGGACACCGAGGGCGTGCCCAACGGTGGCGAGCTGCCGTCCTGCCTGCAGGTGAACCTCAGCGCCGGGCACGACTTCAATGTCGACAGCGGCCATCCACTGCATGTGCAGCTGGCGGTGATCAACGCGTTGGACCGCAGTTACCAGCTGCGCGATGGCGGTGGCGTCGGCGTGTTCGCCCCGCAATGGGGACCGCGCCGCGGCGCCTACCTGAGCCTGCAGCAGGATTTCTGAGATAGTGCCGGCCGCTGGCCGGCATTCCCGCGGTGTGCCGGCCAGCGGCCGGCACTACCCTGCTTCAGCGCTTGACCTTGCGCAGCGACACCACCAGCGCCCACAGCGCCAGCAGCACGAACCACACGCCCGACCACATCGGCATGGTCAGGCCCAGGAAG
This sequence comes from Stenotrophomonas sp. 86428_Sma, assembly GCF_056481585.1. Taxonomy (NCBI): domain Bacteria; kingdom Pseudomonadati; phylum Pseudomonadota; class Gammaproteobacteria; order Lysobacterales; family Lysobacteraceae; genus Stenotrophomonas; species Stenotrophomonas sp. 86428_Sma. The sequence continues at coordinate 882,121 of NZ_CM151156.1, read as the reverse complement.
GTCCAGTCGATGTTGCCGCAGTTGCCGGTACCGGTCAGCACCGTGCGGAACACTTCCAGCGGCCCCATGGTTTCGCTCAGGAAGGCCAGCGGCGGGCCACAGGTGGACCCCATTTCCGGCGGCAGCATCTGCACGTAGACGTGGCGCGCGGCGATGCCCACGCCCACTGCGGCGGCAATGAAGGCCAGCACGCCATAGGTCGCGCGTCCGGGGCGGTTGGACGGACCATGCAGTGCACCGATCAGGAACAGCAGGCCAAGCGCAGCGAAGGCCAGGCGCTGGAAGATGCACAGCGGACACGGCTCCAGGCCCATCTTCAGCTGCAGGAAGATCGCGTAGCCAAGCAGGCCCGCGCAGATCAGGAAGCCCAGGAAGAACTGGGCGCGGAAGGGCCAGCGCAGTGGATTCATCGTCAACGCTCGAATGGATCAGGCGCCAAGCGTAACCGAGAGTGCGCGCCATTCGAACCGCCACAGGTGACGCCTGTCGGAACGGTGTGGGTCAGAGCCCTGTCCTGCAGAAAGGGATCCGCCCCCGGAAACGCAAAAGCCCGGCAGAGGCCGGGCTTTCGCTGTGTCGCATTGGAGCGGTCCGATTACTCGGCCACTTCCTCGGCCACGACCGGACGGTCAACCAGCTCGACGTAGGCCATCGGCGCGTTGTCGCCAGCGCGGAAGCCGCACTTCAGCAGACGCAGGTAGCCGCCCGGACGGTTCGCGTAGCGCGGGCCCAGGATGGTGAACAGGTTGCCCACGGCTTCGTTGTCGCGCAGGCGAGCGAACGCCAGACGGCGGTTGGCGACGGAGTCGACCTTGGCCAGGGTGATCAGCGGCTCGGCAACGCGGCGCAGTTCCTTGGCCTTCGGCAGGGTGGTCTTGATCAGCTCGTGCTTGAACAGCGAGGCAGCCATGTTCTTGAACATCGCTTCGCGGTGGGCGCTGGTACGGCTGAACTTACGGCCAGACTTCTGGTGACGCATGGTGATATTCCTTGGTTAATGATGAGACTGTGCGGATCGTTGTCGCCATCCTGGCGTTGCTGCGCGGACTGCGGTTGGTCCTGGCCACCCGTCCTGGGCGGCCTGCCGCGCGAACCTGGGGTTCGTCGTGGCATGGTGTGTTGCGTTGAAGGCCCCACCGCGAACGGTGGAGCCTTCAGGCATTACCGATATCAGCCCAGCATGCCGTGGCTGGCGACACCGGCCGGCGGCCAGTTCTCCAGCTTCATGCCGAGCGACAGGCCGCGCTGAGCCAGCACTTCCTTGATCTCGGTGAGCGACTTCTTGCCCAGGTTCGGGGTCTTCAGCAGCTCCACTTCGGTCTTCTGGATCAGATCGCCGATGTAGTAGATGCTTTCAGCCTTCAGGCAGTTGGCCGAACGCACGGTCAGCTCCAGATCGTCGATCGGGCGCAGCAGCACCGGATCCACGCCGTTGTTGGCCGGCTTGGCCGCACCGCGGTCGCGGTGGGTGAAGTCACCGAACACCGACAGCTGGTCGCTGAGGATGTCGGCGGCGGTGCGCACGGCTTCCTCGGCGTCGATGGTGCCGTTGGTCTCGATATCGATGACCAGCTTGTCCAGGTCGGTACGCTGTTCGACGCGGGCCGCTTCCACGGCATAGGCGACGCGGCGGACCGGCGAGAACGAGGCATCCAGGACCAGGCGGCCGATGGCACGGGTTTCTTCGTCCGGACGACGACGCGCGGCAGCCGGCTGGTAGCCGAAACCACGTTCGATCTTCAGACGCATGTTGATTGCCGTGTCCTTGGTCAGGTGGCAGATCACATGGTCGCCGTTCAGGATCTCCACATTGTGGTCGACCTTGATGTCGGCAGCGGTGACAACGCCCGGGCCCTGCTTGGACAGGGACAGGGTGGCGCTGTCGCCGGAGTGCATACGGATGGCCACGTCCTTGAGGTTCAGCAGGACTTCGAGCACGTCCTCCTGCAGACCTTCGACCGTGGTGTACTCATGCAACACGCCGTCGATTTCGACTTCCGTGATGGCGAAGCCCGGGATGGACGACAGCAGCACGCGACGCAGGGCATTACCCAGCGTATGCCCGTAACCCCGCTCCAAAGGTTCGATAACGACCTTTGCACGGGTGTCGGTAAGGCGTTCGATCTGCGGACCGCGAGGACGCAGAACCTGGTTGGCGGTAACCGTCATGTTGCGGGTTCTCCTAGTGAACCCCCGGCCGTCGCCGGGGGCTCTCCAATGTGAATTACTTCGAATACAGCTCGACGATCAGCGCTTCGTTGATGTCCGCAGGCAGATCCGAACGATCCGGAACAGCCTTGAAGATGCCGGTGAACTTGCCGGAATCCACTTCAACCCACGACGGGCTCAGGTCATGCTGGGCGGCGACGGTCAGGGCTTCCTGGACGCGCAGCTGCTTGGCAGCCTTTTCAGACAGAGCGATGGCGTCGCCAGCCTTGACCTGGTACGAAGCCAGGTTGACCGACTTGCCATTCACGGTGACGCCGCGGTGCGACACCAGCTGACGGGCAGCCGGACGGGTCACGGCGAAGCCCATGCGGTAGACGACGTTGTCCAGGCGGGTTTCCAGCAACTGCAGCAGGTTCTCGCCGGTGTTGCCCTTCTTGGTCGAGGCCTTCTTGTAGTAGTTGCGGAACTGACGCTCCAGCAGGCCGTAGATACGCTTGACCTTCTGCTTTTCACGCAGCTGGGTGGCGTAGTCGGACAGCTTGCCCTTGCGGGCAGTGGCGCCGTGCTGGCCGGGCTTCTGCTCCAGCTTGCACTTCGAGTCCAGCGCGCGCGCCGGGCTCTTCAGGGACAGGTCGGCGCCTTCGCGACGGGCGAGCTTACAGGTAGGACCGATATAACGAGCCATTTCTTATCGCTCCCTTTAGACGCGACGCTTCTTCGGCGGACGGCACCCGTTGTGCGGGATAGGCGTCACGTCGATGATGTTGGTGATCTTGTAGCCGACGTTGTTCAACGAACGCACGGCCGACTCACGGCCCGGACCCGGGCCCTTGATGCGGACTTCCAGCGACTTCACGCCGTAGTCCAGCGCAGCACGACCGGCCTTTTCAGCAGCCACCTGGGCAGCGAACGGGGTCGACTTGCGCGAACCGCGGAAGCCAGCGCCACCGGAGGTCGCCCACGACAGAGCGTTGCCCTGGCGGTCGGTGATGGTGACGATGGTGTTGTTGAACGAAGCGTGGACGTGGGCAACGCCGTCGGTGACGACGCGCTTGATCTTCTTCTTGGTCTTAGCAGCGGGCTTAGCCATTTCTCAGTCCCTTACTTCTTGATCGCCTTGCGCGGACCCTTGCGGGTGCGGGCGTTGGTACGGGTGCGCTGGCCACGCAGCGGGAGGCCACGACGGTGACGCAGGCCGCGGTAGCAGCCCAGGTCCATCAGGCGCTTGATCGCGATGCCGATCTCACGGCGCAGATCGCCTTCCACGATGTACTTGCCGACTTCGGCGCGCAGGCGCTCGATTTCCGGCTCCGACAGATCGCGGATCTTGGTGGTCGAAGCAACGCCTGCGACTTCGCAGACCTTCTTCGAACGGGTACGGCCGATGCCGTAAATGCTTTGCAACCCGACCCAGACGTGCTTCTGGGCTGGCAGGTTGACGCCTGCAATACGCGCCATGACGCGGTTCTCCAGCTGAGTGATGGCCGACAGCGCGCCTCGGGCACGCCAATCCGGCAGGATGGATCAAAAAAGTGAACTAGCGATACTAACAAGGTTCCGGTTTACATGGAAGCCCGTGAAACCATCGGTTTCATGAACCCGGCCTGGGGAGTGTGCCCAGGCTCCGGCGCCGGATGGGGTTGGACCTGGGGTTTCCCCCGGAGCCGCCCGCGCTACTCCAGCGCGGGACCACCTCATCACACCCCCACCCGGAACCGCTGCGGGGGCCGCCCTTCGTTTGTGTGGCCGGAGTCCGCGAAGCGGAGGGACCATCACGTCAGGAAGACGAAAGTATAACAGGCCAATCAGCCGCGGGCAAAACCGCCGCGGTTGCCGCCCTTCAGGTTGGCCTTCTTCAGCAGGCTCTCGTACTGGTGGGACATCAGGTGCGCCTGCACCTGGGCGATGAAGTCCATCACCACCACCACCACGATCAGCAGCGAAGTACCGCCGAAGTAGAACGAGGCGTTCAGCTGCGTGCGCATCAGTTCCGGCAGCAGGCAGACGATCACCAGGTAGGCCGAGCCGGCCGCGGTCAGGCGGGTCAGCACGCCGTCGATGTAATCGGCAGTGGCCTTGCCCGGACGGATGCCCGGAATCAGCGCGCCCGACTTCTTCAGGTTGTCGGCGGTTTCCTGCGAGTTGAACACCAGCGCGGTATAGAAGAACGCGAAACCGGTGATCAGCGCAGCGAACACGATCATGTGCAGCGGCTCGCCCGGGCCGAGCGCGTTGGCGACCTTCTGCAGGACCTGGCCGAAGCTGCTCTGGTTGGCAGCCTGGCCGGACCACATGGCCAGGGTGGCCGGGAAGGCCAGCAGGCTCGAGGCGAAGATCGCCGGGATGACGCCGGCCATGTTGAGCTTCAGCGGCAGGAACGAGGTCTGGTTCATGTACGCGTTGCGACCGCCCTGGCGGCGCGCGTAGTTGACCGTGATCCGGCGCTGGCCACGCTCGACGAACACCACGAAGAAGGTGAAGGCGAGCACGACGATGGCGATCAGCAGCAGCTGGATGAACTGGATGTTGCCGTCGCGGTAGGCGTCGAAGGTGTGGATGATCGCACCCGGCAGGCCTGCGACGATACCGGCGAAGATGATCAGCGACACGCCGTTGCCGATGCCGCGCTCGGTGACCTGCTCACCGACCCACATCAGGAACATGGTGCCGGCGGTCAGCGCGACCACGGCGGTGAGCACGAAGCCCATGCCCGGCGCGTACACGACCGGAGCGCCCGACGGCGAGACCTGGCCCTGCAGGGCCAGCGCGATCGAGCCACCCTGCACCACTGCCAGCAGCACGGCGCCGATGCGCGAATACTGGGTGATCTTGCGGCGGCCGGACTCACCTTCCTTCTGCATCGCCTTCAGGGCGGGGAAGATGTGCACGGCCAGCTGCATCACGATCGATGCCGAGATGTACGGCATCACGTTCAGCGCGAAGATGCTGAAACGGTGCAGGGCGCCGCCCGAGAACATGTTGAACATGTCCACGATGCCGCCGCCCTGCTGTTGCATCATGGCAAGCATGGCATCGGGATTGACGCCCGGCACCGGCACGTAGCAGCCGATGCGATAGACGATCAAAGCCCCGACGACGAACAGCAAACGTTGGCGAAGTTCAGTGAACTTGCCCATTCCGCCCGCGAGGTTACCGATGCCAGCTTGCGCCATGATTTTCTTACTCCGTTACGCTGCCGCCGGCAGCTTCGATCGCAGCCTTGGCACCAGCCGTGGCAGCGATACCCTTCAGGGTGAACGCCTTGGTCACTTCGCCCTTGACGACGACCTTGGCCTTCTTTGCAGTGCTCGGGACCAGCTTGGCAGCACGCAGCGCGGCGAAGTCGATCTCACCGGCCGGCAGCTTGTCCAGCGCGTACAGCAGCACTTCAGCGGTGTCCTTGGCGATCGGCGAACGGAAGCCGATCTTCGGCAGACGACGCTGCATGGGGGTCTGGCCGCCTTCGAAGCCAGCCTTGATCTTGCCGCCACCCTTGCGGGCGAACGAACCCTTGTGGCCGCGGCCGGCAGTCTTGCCCAGGCCCGAGCCGATACCGCGACCGACGCGGGTACGCTCGGTGCGGGCGCCCGGTGCCGGGCTCAGTTCATTGAGACGCAGAGTCATGGTCGATTACTCCTCAACCTGGACGAGGTACTGAACCTTGTTGATCAGGCCGCGCACCTGCGGGCTGTCCTTCAGTTCACGCACATCGTTGAGCTTGTTCAGGCCCAGGGCACGCACCGACAGGCGGTGACGCGACTGGGTGCCACGCAGGCCACGCACCAGGCGGACCTTGACAGTCTTGTTGGACTCATTAGCCATGGTTGAGTTCCTCCACCTTCTTGCCGCGCTTGGCCGCGATGCGGGCCGGCGACTGCGCAGCAGACAGGCCCTTCACGGTGGCACGCACCAGGTTGATCGGGTTGCGCGAACCGGTGGCCTTGGCCAGCACGTTCTTCACGCCAACCGCTTCCAGCACGGCGCGCATGGCACCGCCGGCGATGACGCCGGTACCTTCCGAAGCCGGCTGCATGAACACGCGGGCTGCGCCGTGACCATCCTTGATGGTGTGCCACAGGGTGCCGTTGTTCAGGTCAACGCTGACCAGGTTCTTGCGGGCCTGTTCCATCGACTTCTGGATGGCGACCGGCACTTCGCGGGCCTTGCCATAACCGAAACCGACCTTGCCTTCGCCGTCGCCGACAACGGTCAGGGCGGTGAAGGTGAACTGGCGGCCACCCTTGACGGTCTTGCTGACGCGGTTGACCGCGACCAGCTTTTCGATCATGCCGTCGTCGATCTTCTCTTCGCGGTTACGGTCGCGATCGCGACCCCGCTGCTGACGCTCTTCTGCCATGTTGATTCCTTGGTTGTTTGGGTATGTACGGCTCGAAGCCGCTTATGGTTGTGGCGTGACGCGGCGTTCCGGTGGGCCGCTGCAGAAGAGCGGCGCCGTCCAGCCTCACTCAGGCTGGCGAGCAGGCAGGCAGGAGGCCAATGACCCCCTGCCCTTGTCCCTTAGAACTGCAGGCCGGCTTCGCGGGCCGCTTCTGCCAGGGCCTTGATGCGGCCGTGGTAGCGGTAGCCCGAACGATCGAAGGCAACCTTCTCGACGCCGGCGGCCTTGGCGCGCTCGGCGACGATGCGGCCAACCTTGGCGGCGGCATCGGCGTTCTTGCCGTTCTTCAGGCCTTCCATGACGTCGGTCTGGGTGGTGTTGGCGGCAGCCAGCACCTTGGAACCGTCGGCGGTGAAGACCTGGGCGTACAGGTGCTGGCCGGTGCGCAGCACCGACAGGCGGGCGACGCCGAGCTCACGGATGTGGGCGCGGGTCGACTTGGCGCGACGCAGGCGGGCGATGTTCTTGTTCATTTTGATTATTCCTTGAAAGCTGAAGGAAGAGCTTTTCCCTGAGAAGTCCGCACAGGGATGTGCGGGCTCTTGCGAGGGACTCGCGCTTATGCCTTCTTGGCTTCCTTACGGATGATGACTTCGTCGGAGTACTTCACGCCCTTGCCCTTGTACGGCTCCGGCTTGCGGAACGCACGGATCTTGGCGGCAACTTCACCGACGACCTGCTTGTCAGCGCCCTGGACCAGGATCTCGGTCTGGGTCGGGGTCGACAGGGTGATGCCTTCCGGCGCCACGAACACGACCGGATGCGAGAAGCCCAGCGACAGGCTCAGGTCCTTGCCCTGCATGGCAGCGCGGTAACCCACGCCGACCAGCTCCAGCTTGCGCTCGAAGCCTTCGGACACGCCCTTGACCATGTTGGACAGGATCGCACGCACGGTACCGGTCAGTGCGACCAGCTCGGCGTTCTCGGTGCTCAGGGTGGCAACGCCGTTGTCGACGTTGATGGCAATACCGGCCGGCTTGGCCAGCGACAGGGTGCCCTTCGGGCCCTTGGCGGTGACGCTGTCCGACTGGACGTTCAGTTCAACCTTACCCAGGTCGATCGGCTTCTTGGCTACGCGGGACATAGTTCTACTCCTTTCGCCTTAGGCCACGAAGCACAGGACTTCGCCGCCGACGCCCAGCTGGCGCGCCTGCGCATCAGTCATGATGCCCTTGGAGGTGGAAATGATGGAGATACCCAGGCCGTTCATGACCTTCGGCAGCTCGCTCTTGCCGCGGTACTGGCGCAGGCCCGAACGCGAGAAGCGCTTCAGGGTCGCGATGACCGGCTTGCCTTCGAAATACTTCAGCACGATTTCCAGCTCGGACTTGTTGTTTTCCAGCTGGGTCACGCGCAGGTCGGTGATGTAACCCTCGTCCTTCAGGACCTGGGCAATCGCAACCTTGATCTTGGACGACGGGGCTTTCACCGTCTGCTTGCCAACCGCGGCCGCATTCTTGATGCGGACCAGCAGGTCGGCGATGGGATCAGTCATGCTCATATGAGTACCTTTGAGTGCACCGATATCCGCTTTCGCGAAAATCTGTTGTCTCCTGGAAACGGGCCAGGCCCCTTGTTGCAGCGGGCCGGAAGCCCACTCCTACAACCCCGTCTGCACAGGGCAAGACGCGGGAGTATACGCCAAAAGAGCCCGGCTTGCGCCGGGCTCTTCGGTTTTTTTGCGTCGGGAAAGCTGAATGCCTCCCCTGCCCGGTTCAGGAACCCCCGAAGGGGCTCCTGATCGCAGGGCCGGCCGGGATTACCAGCTGGCCTTGCGCAGACCCGGGACGTCGCCACGCATGGTGGCTTCACGCAGCTTGTTACGGCCCAGGCCGAACTTGCTGTAGACGCCACGCGGACGACCCGACAGCTCGCAACGGTTGCGCTGGCGGCTCGGCGACGAATCGCGCGGCAGCTTGGCCAGCTTGGTTGCGGCGTCGATCTTCTCTTCGTAGGTCGCGTCCACGGAGGACACGATCTTCTTCAGAGCTGCACGCTTTTCAGCGTACTTCTTTGCCAGCTTTTCCCGCTTGATGTCGCGGTTGACCATGGAGGTCTTTGCCATTTCGGTTTCCTCGACAGATCAGTTACGGAACGGGAACTTGAACGCTGCCAGCAGCGCCTTCGCTTCCGCGTCGGTCTTCGCAGTGGTGGTGATGGCGATATCCATACCGCGGATCGCGTCGACGGCGTCGAAGTCGATTTCCGGGAAGATGATCTGCTCCTTCACACCCATGTTGAAGTTGCCGCGGCCGTCGAAGGAACGACCGGAAACACCACGGAAGTCGCGCACGCGCGGCAGCGAGATGTTGATCAGGCGATCCAGGAACTCGTACATCTTGTGGCGACGCAGCGTGGTCTTGCAGCCGATCGGCCAACCATCGCGGATCTTGAACGACGCAACCGACACACGCGACTTGGTGACAACCGGCTTCTGGCCGGAAATCTTGGTCATGTCGCCGACGGCGTTTTCCAGGATCTTCTTGTTGGTGGCCGCTTCGCCGACACCCATGTTCAGGGTGACCTTGACCAGCTTCGGCACTTCCATCGGATTGGTGTAGCCGAACTGCTTCATCAGCGCCGGCACCACTTCGTCCTTGTAGAACTTTTCGAGACGGGAACTCATCTTCTCATTCCTCAGGCGTCGAGCGCCTCACCGCTGGAGCGGAACACACGCAGTTTGCGTCCATCCTCCAGCACCTTGAAGCCAACGCGTTCGCCCTTGCCCGAAGCCGGGTTCAGAACATTCACGTTGGAGATATGGATCGAAGCTTCGCGCTCGACCACGCCGCCGGCAACACCTGCCTGCGGGTTCGGCTTGGTGTGGCGCTTGACGATGTTCACGTTGGCGACGACCACACGGTCGCCGTCGACGCGGACGACTTCGCCCTGCTTACCCTTGTCCTTGCCAGCGTTGACGACAACCTGGTCGCCCTTCTTGATACGGTTAGCCATGATTATCTCCTGTCGCTCACAGCACTTCGGGAGCGAGCGAGACGATCTTCATGAACTTCTCCGAACGAAGTTCACGGGTCACCGGCCCGAAGATACGGGTACCGATCGGCTCCTGCTTGCTGTTCAGCAGAACGGCAGCGTTGCCGTCGAAGCGGATCAGCGAGCCGTCGGCGCGACGCACACCCTTGCGGGTACGCACCACGACGGCGTCATACACTTCACCCTTCTTGACCTTGCCGCGCGGAATCGCATCCTTCACGGTGACCTTGATGATGTCGCCGATGCCGGCGTAACGGCGCTTGGAACCACCCAGCACCTTGAAGCACATCACCTGCTTGGCACCCGAATTGTCCGCGACGTCAAGGTAGCTCTGCATCTGGATCATGATTCAGCTCCTTATTCAGCCGCGCGCGTGATGACTTCCACCACGCGCCAGTTCTTGGTCTTGGACATCGGAGCAATCTCGGTCACGCGGACGACATCGCCTTCCTTGCAGGCGTTGTCGGCATCGTGGGCGTGCAGCTTCGTCGAGCGCTTGATGTACTTGCCGTACAGCGCGTGCTTGACCTGACGCTCAACCAGGACGGTAACCGTCTTGTCCATCTTGTTGCTGACGACACGGCCTTCGACCGTGCGCAGCGTCTTCTTTTCAGTATTGTCGCTCATAGCGGCCATCCTTACTTCGTGCTGCCGAGCAGGGTCTTGACGCGAGCAATCTCGCGACGGACCCGGCGAATGTCGTGGGTCTTCGGCAGCTGGCCGGTGACCTGCTGCATACGGACAGAGAACTGTTCCTTACGCAGGTCGATCAGGTGGGCCTTGAGTTCGTCAGCCGACTTTTCACGGAGAGTTTTGATATCCATCAGCGCACCGTACGGGTCACGAAAGTGGTGGTGACCGAGAGCTTGGCGGCGGCCAGGCGGAACGCCTCGCGAGCCACTTCCTCGGAAACACCCTCGATTTCATAGATCATGCGGCCGGGCTGGATCTGGGCCACCCAGTATTCCACGTTGCCCTTACCAGAACCCATTCGGACTTCGATGGGCTTCTTGGTGATGGGCTTGTCGGGGAACACGCGGATCCACATCTTGCCGCCGCGCTTGACGTAGCGGCTGATCGAGCGGCGGGCCGCTTCGATCTGACGCGCGGTCAGCTGACCGTGTGCGGTTGCCTTCAGGCCGTATTCGCCGAAGCTGACAGCGTTGGCGCTCCAGCTCAGGCCATCGTTACGGCCCTTGTGTACCTTGCGGTACTTGGTTCGCTTGGGTTGCAACATTGTCGTTACCTCGCTTCACGGGCCGGGCGCTGACGGTCACCACGGTCGCCGCGATCGTGACGATCGTTGCGCGACGGGGTGTCGTCCTGCTTTTCCTGGCCAACCTGGGAGAAATCGAAGACCTCGCCCTTGTAGATCCAGACCTTGATGCCGATGATGCCGTAGGTCGTCTTGGCTTCAGCGAAGCCATAGTCGATGTCGGCACGCAGGGTGTGCAGCGGCACGCGGCCTTCGCGGTACCACTCCGAACGGGCGATTTCTGCACCGTTGAGGCGGCCACCGACGTTGACCTTGATGCCCAGGGCACCCAGACGCATCGCGTTGCCGACCGAGCGCTTCATTGCACGGCGGAACATGATGCGACGCTCCAGCTGCTGGGCGATCGACTCGGCAACGAGCTGCGCGTCCAGTTCCGGCTTGCGCACTTCGGTGACGTTGATGTGCGCCGGGACGCCCATCATCTCGCTCACTTCCTTGCGCAGCTTCTCGATGTCCTCACCGCGCTTGCCGATCACCACGCCCGGACGGGCGGTGTGGATCGTCACGCGAGCGGTCTTGGCCGGACGCTCGATCAGGATCTTGCTGATGCCGGCCTGAGCCAGCTTCTTGCGCAGCATGTCGCGCACTTTCAGGTCGGCTGCCAGGTAACCAGCGAACTCGGCCTTGTTGGCGTACCACTTGGAGTTCCAGTCCTTGGAAATGCCGAGGCGGATACCAATCGGATGAACTTTATGACCCATGGTCTTTTCCTTATCCGCTTACTTGGCGGCGCCCACAACCACAGTGATGTGGCTGGTGCGCTTGAGGATGCGGGTACCGCGGCCTTTCGCCCGCGCCATGAAACGCTTCAGGGTCGGACCTTCATCAACCATGATGGTCTGAACCTTCAGCTCGTCGACGTCGGCGCCCTGGTTGTTCTCGGCGTTGGCAATTGCCGACTCCACCACCTTCTTGATCAGGTGGGCAGCCTTCTTGTCCGAGAACTTCAGCAGGTTGACCGCACGCTCGGCCGGCAGACCGCGCACCTGGTCAGCGACCAGACGAGCCTTCTGCGGGGAGATGCGCGCAGTGCGCAGGATGGCTTTCGCTTCCATTGTCATCTCTCCTTACTTGCCCGACTTCTTGTCACCACCGTGACCCTTGAAGGTCCGGGTGATGGCAAATTCGCCGAGCTTGTGGCCGACCATGTTCTCGTTGACGAGAACCGGGATGTGGTTCTTGCCGTTATGCACGGCAATGGTGACGCCTACCATGTCAGGCAGGATCATCGAACGGCGCGACCAGGTCTTGATCGGCTTCTTGCTGCCCGCAGCGGCCTCCACCTTCTTGACGAGGTGGTGATCGACGAACGGGCCCTTCTTGAGTGAACGTGCCATGGTCGATTAGCCCCTACGATCGCGGACGATGAACTGCTGAGTGCGCTTGTTATGGCGCGTCTTGTAACCCTTGGTCGGGACACCCCACGGGGTGACCGGATGCGGATTACCCTGGCCGGCCTTCGCCTCACCACCACCGTGCGGGTGGTCAACCGGGTTCATGGCAGCACCACGAACGGTCGGGCGGACGCCGCGCCAACGCTTGGCACCGGCCTTGCCCAGCTTTTCCAGGCTGTGCTCGTCGTTGCCGACTTCGCCGATGGTGGCGCAGCACTCGACCGGAACCTTACGCATTTCACCCGAGCGCAGGCGCAGGGTGGCGTAGATGCCTTCGCGAGCCACCAGCTGCACGGCCGCACCAGCGGCGCGAGCGATCTGAGCGCCCTTGCCCGGCTTCAGTTCGATGCAGTGGATGGTGGTGCCGACCGGGATGTTGCGCAGCGGCAGGGTGTTGCCAGCCTTGATCGGGGCATCCGAACCAGCGATCACCTGATCACCAGCCTTCAGGCCCTTCGGGGCGATGATGTAGCGACGCTCACCGTCGACGTAGCACAGCAGAGCGATGTGCGCGGTGCGGTTCGGATCGTATTCGATGCGTTCCACGCGCGCCGGGATGCCCAGCTTGTTGCGCTTGAAGTCGATGATGCGGTAGTGCTGCTTGGCACCACCACCGACGTGACGCACGGTGATGCGGCCATGGTGGTTTCGACCACCCGAGCGGCTCTGCGACTCGACCAGCGCAGCGTGCGGAGCACCCTTGTGCAGGTCGGGAGTGACCACGCGCACGGCCGAACGGCGGCCGGGGGAAGTGGGCTTGAATTTCATCAATGGCATGGGATGTACCTCAGGCCTTGGCCGTTACATCGATCGACTGGCCATCGGCCAGGCGAACGTACGCCTTGCGCCAATCGCCGCGGCGGCCAGCACGGTTACGGAAGGACTTGTTCTTGCCCTTGACGTTGACCACGTTGACGGCTTCGACCTTGACGTCGAACAGCTGCTCAACCGCGGCCTTTACATCGGCCTTGGTGGCTTCGTTCGAAACTTCGAAGACATACTGGTTGGAGAGTTCCTGCAGGCGCGCGGTCTTTTCGGAGACACGCGGGGCACGCAGCACGCTGAAGATTTTTTCGTTGCTGTTCATGCCAGCCACTCCTCGACCTTCTTGACCGCGTCAGCGGTGATGACGACCGTGTCGGCACCCACCAGCGAGACCGGATCCAGACCCTGGACGTCACGCACCTGCACGTACGGCAGATTGCGGGCGGACAGGTACAGGTGCTCGGACGCTTCTTCGGTGACGATCAGCGGGCGCTTGCCCACTTCCAGGCCGGCCAGCTTGGCGATCAGACCCTTCGTGTTGGTCACTTCGACGTCGAAGGACTCCACGATGGTCAGACGGCCCTGACGGTTCAGCTCGGACAGGATCGCGCACATGGCGGCACGGTACTGCTTACGATTGACCTTCTGCTCGAAGCTGCGCGGCTTGGCCGCGAAGGTGACACCGCCGCCGACGAAGATCGGAGCCGTCAGTGCGCCATGACGCGCGCCGCCGCCCTTCTGCTTCTTCGACTTCTTGGTGGTACCAGCCACTTCGGAGCGAGTCTTCTGTGCCTTGGTGCCGGCGCGACCGGCGTTGCGGTAGGCAACGACGACCTGGTGGACCAGATCTTCGCTGAAATCGCGACCGAACACGGCGTCGGAGACCGAGACCTTGTTGTTGCTACCCGTGATAACGAGTTCCATCGTCATCTCTCCTTATGCCTTGCTCGCCGGACGGACGATCACGTCGCCACCCGCCGCGCCCGGAACGGCGCCGCGAACGGCGATCAGACCGCGCTCGACGTCGACCTTGACCACTTCCAGGTTCTGGGTGCTCTGCTGCACCGCGCCCATGTGGCCCGACATCTTCTTGCCCGGGAAAACGCGACCCGGGGTCTGGCGCTGACCCAGCGAACCCGGCGCGCGATGCGACAGCGAGTTACCGTGGGTTGCATCGCCCATACGGAAGTTGTGGCGCTTGATGGTGCCCTGGAAGCCCTTACCCTTGGTGACACCCTGGACGTCGACGATCTGGCCGACTTCGAAGATGTCCGCCTTGACTTCGCCGCCAACGGCGAAATCGCCGAGCTGCGCGTCTTCAACGCGGAATTCCCACAGGCCACGACCCGCTTCCACCTTCGCCTTGGCGAAGTGGCCGGCTTCTGGCTTGTTGACCAGGGCAGCGCGACGCGCGCCGACGGTCACCTGCACGGCGCTGTAGCCGTCGGTTTCGACGGTCTTGATCTGCGCGATGCGGTTCGGGGTTGCTTCGATCAGGGTCACCGGGATGGAGCGGCCATCTTCAGTGAACACGCGGCTCATGCCAGCCTTGCGGCCCACGAAGCCCAACGAATACTTCTTCGTCATGGTCGTAGTCCTCAGGTCAGCTTGATCTGAACGTCGACGCCGGCAGCCAGTTCGAGCTTCATCAGCGCGTCCACGGTCTTGTCATTCGGGTCAACGATATCGAGCACGCGCTTGTGCGTGCGGGTCTCGTACTGGTCACGCGCGTCCTTGTCGACGTGCGGGGAAACGAGAACGGTGTAACGCTCGATCTTGGTCGGCAGCGGGATCGGGCCACGCACTTGCGCGCCGGTCCGCTTTGCCGTTTCAACGATCTCGCTGGCCGAACGGTCGATCAGACGATGATCGAACGCTTTCAGCCGGATCCGGATCTTTTGGTCCGCCATGGCGGTAGGTTCCTTCGTTAAAAGAGCGACAGACAAAGCCTCTGGGTTGCTTTGTCCCATGAAATTCCTGAATACGGACGGCCCGCAGTCCTGCAGGCCGCCAAGGTCACTCCATAGACCTCAAAAACGTAGGCAGACCAGTTACCCGGCCTGCCCAGACGTAGAAGCATAATGGCACGCAAGGCAGCTGTCAACAGTCGCCTGTTGACGCCGCCTGAATGGCATTGACCCTTCCTGGTCCGGGGAACACAAGGCACATCCTGTGCCTGCTTTCCCATTTGATACGCCCCGATGCCCTACCCAGGCAACATCGGGGCGCTGATACTACCAGATTACTCGATGATCTTCGAGACCACGCCGGCGCCGACGGTACGGCCGCCTTCGCGGATGGCGAAGCGCAGACCTTCGTCCATGGCCACCGGGTTGATCAGGGTGACTTCCATCTTGACGTTGTCACCCGGCATCACCATTTCGACGCCTTCCGGCAGCTTGGCGGCGCCGGTGATGTCGGTGGTGCGGAAATAGAACTGCGGACGGTAGCCGTTGAAGAACGGGGTGTGGCGGCCGCCCTCGTCCTTCGACAGGACGTACACTTCGCCTTCGAACTTGGTGTGCGGCTTGATCGTGCCCGGCTTGGCCAGCACCTGGCCACGCTCGACGTCGTCACGCTTGGTGCCGCGCAGCAGCAGGCCAGCGTTGTCGCCTGCCTGACCCTGGTCCAGCAGCTTGCGGAACATTTCAACGCCGGTCACGGTGGTCTTCTGCACCGGACGGATGCCGACGATTTCGATTTCGTCGCCAACCTTGATCACGCCGCGCTCGATACGACCGGTCACCACGGTGCCGCGGCCCGAGATCGAGAACACGTCTTCCACCGGCATCAGGAACGGCTTGTCGATCGCACGCTCCGGCTCCGGAATCCAGCTGTCCAGCGCGTCGACCAGCTTCAGGATGGCCGGCACGCCGATGTCGCTCTGGTCGCCTTCCAGCGCCAGACGGGCCGAACCGGCGATGATCGGGGTGTCGTCGCCCGGGAACTCGTACTTGCTCAGCAGTTCGCGCACTTCCATCTCGACCAGCTCGAGCAGCTCGGCGTCGTCGACCATGTCGGCCTTGTTCAGGAACACGACGATGTACGGCACGCCGACCTGGCGCGACAGCAGGATGTGCTCACGGGTCTGCGGCATCGGGCCGTCAGCGGCCGAGCACACCAGGATCGCGCCGTCCATCTGGGCGGCACCGGTGATCATGTTCTTGACGTAGTCAGCGTGGCCCGGGCAGTCAACGTGGGCGTAGTGACGGATCGGGGATTCGTATTCGACGTGCGCGGTCGAGATCGTGATGCCACGCGCCTTTTCTTCCGGCGCGGCGTCGATCGAGGAGTAGTCCTTGAACTCGCCACCGAAGCGCTCGGCACCGATCTTGGTCAGTGCGGCGGTCAGCGTGGTCTTGCCGTGGTCGACGTGACCGATGGTGCCGACGTTGACGTGCGGCTTGGTGCGTTCGAACTTACCCTTTGCCATTGTTCTATACCTTGATTGTTCGTAAGTGGTTTCAAGAGAGGCTGAGCGAGGCTCAGCCCTTCTTCATGACGGCTTCGGCGATGTTGGTCGGAGCCGGCTCGTAGTGATCGAATTCCATGGTGAAGGTGGCGCGGCCCTGGGTCTGCGAACGCAGTGCAGTGGCGTAGCCGAACATTTCACCCAGCGGGATCATCGCGTTGATGATGCTGGCCGAACCGTCACCGGTGGTGTCGGAACCCTGCAGCACGCCGCGACGACGGCTGACGTCGCCCATCACGTCACCCTGGTAATCCTCCGGGGTCACGATCTCGACCTTCATGATCGGCTCCAGCAGCACCGGCTTGGCCTTGGCGAAGCCCTGCTTGAAGGCCATCGACGAAGCCAGCTTGAACGCCATTTCCGAGGAGTCGACGTCGTGGTACGAACCGAACACCAGCTTCACCTTGACGTCCACGACCGGGAAGCCAGCCAGCGGGCCGCTGGTGATGGTTTCGCGCAGGCCCTTCTCGACCGACGGGATGAATTCCTTCGGGATCACGCCGCCGGTGATGTCGTTGATGAACAGGAAGTCGTCCTTGATCATCGGAGCGATCTTCGGATCGGCACGGTCGGCAGCAGTGATCGGCGACAGTTCGATCACGACGTGACCGTACTGACCCTTACCACCGGACTGCTTGGCGTGCTTGTAGTCCGACTTGACGTCAGCCAGGGTGATGGTTTCGCGGTAGGCCACCTGCGGCGCGCCGACGTTGGCTTCAACGTTGAACTCGCGCTTCAGGCGGTCAACGATGATGTCCAGGTGCAGCTCGCCCATGCCCGAGATGATGGTCTGGCCGGATTCTTCGTCGGTCTTGACGCGGAACGACGGATCTTCCTGTGCCAGACGGCCCAGGGCCAGGCCCATCTTTTCCTGGTCCGACTTGGTCTTCGGCTCGACGGCCATCGAGATCACCGGCTCCGGGAACGTCATGCGCTCCAGGATGATCGGGGCGTCCACGGCGCACAGGGTGTCACCGGTGGTGGTGTCCTTCAGGCCCACGGCAGCGGCGATGTCACCGGCCAGAACTTCCTTGATTTCCTCGCGGTTGTTCGAGTGCATCTGCAGGATGCGGCCGATGCGCTCCTTCTTGCCCTTCACCGAGTTCAGCACGGTGTCGCCACCGTTCAGGGTGCCCGAGTAGACACGGAAGAAGGTCAGCGCGCCGACGAACGGGTCGGTGATGATCTTGAAGGCCAGCGACGAGAACGGAGCCTTGTCGTCCGACTTGCGGGTCATTTCGACGGTGTCGTCGTCAACGTCCACGCCCTTCACGTCCGGCACGTCGACCGGCGACGGCAGCAGCTGGATCACGCCATCCAGCATGGCCTGCACGCCCTTGTTCTTGAAGGCCGAGCCGCAGTACATCGGCACGATCTCGGTGGCCAGGGTGCGGGTACGCAGGGCATTGATGATTTCAGCCTCGGCCAGCTCTTCGCCGCCCAGGTACTTTTCCATCAGCTCTTCGCTGGCTTCGGCAGCGGTCTCGACCATGAACTGGCGAGCCTCTTCAGCCGGGCCCTGCAGTTCGGCCGGGATGTCGCCGTATTCGAACTTCATGCCCTGCGAAGCTTCATCCCAGTGGATGGCCTTCATCTTCAGCAGGTCGACGACGCCCTTGAAGTTGTCTTCAGCGCCGATCGGCAGCTGCATCGGCACGGCAACCGCGCCCAGCTTGGCCTTCAGCTGGCCGACGACCTTCTGGAAGTTGGCACCGGTACGGTCCATCTTGTTGACGAACGCGATGCGCGGCACGTGGTACTTGTTGGCCTGGCGCCACACAGTTTCCGACTGCGGCTGCACGCCACCGACGGCGCACAGGACGAAGACGGCACCGTCGAGCACGCGCAGCGAGCGCTCCACTTCGATGGTGAAGTCGACGTGCCCGGGGGTGTCGATGATGTTGAAGCGGTGCTCCGGCAGGGACTTGTCCATGCCCTTCCAGAACGCGGTGGTGGCAGCGGACTGGATCGTGATGCCACGCTCCTGCTCCTGCTCCATCCAGTCCATGGTGGCGGCGCCGTCATGCACTTCACCGATCTTGTGGCTCTTGCCGGTGTAGAACAGGATGCGCTCGGACGTGGTGGTCTTGCCGGCATCGATGTGAGCCATGATGCCGAAGTTACGGTAACGCTCGATGGGAGTGGAACGGGCCACGGGAGCCTCTCAGATTTCTTGGATTTCGGATGGCCGAACGCCGCCTTTCGGCGGCCTTCGGATTGGCGCAGTCCTTCTGGGACCGCGAGGCAGCACGCACCGAAGTGGTGCTGCCCTGCCTGTTTTACAAGGCCGTCAAACTCACCAGCGGTAGTGGGCGAATGCCTTGTTGGCTTCGGCCATGCGGTGGGTTTCTTCGCGCTTCTTGATGGCGCCGCCACGGTTTTCCGAGGCGTCGATCAGTTCAGCAGCCAGCTTCTTCGGCATGGTGTTCTCACCACGCTTGCGCGCGGAGTCGATCAGCCAGCGCATGGCCAGGGCCATCTTGCGCGACGAACGCACTTCGACCGGCACCTGGTAGGTGGCACCACCGACGCGACGCGACTTGACTTCGACCGCCGGAGCGACGTTGTCCAGAGCCTTCTGCACCAGTTCAATGGCGTTGGCGCTGCTGTTCTTCTCGGTGATCACGTCCATGGCGCCGTACACGATCTTTTCGGCGACGGACTTCTTGCCGCTCTGCATGACCATGTTGATGAAGCGGGCGATGGTTTCGCTTCCGTGCTTCGGATCGGGCAGGACGGAACGCTGCGGAGTATTACCCTTACGCGACATAGTGCTCTCTCCTTATGCCTTCGGACGCTTGGCGCCGTACTTGGAACGGGCCTGGCGACGCTTGGCAACGCCGGCGGCGTCGAGCGAGCCACGAACGGTGTGGTAACGCACACCCGGCAGGTCCTTGACGCGACCGCCGCGGATCAGGACCACGGAGTGCTCCTGCAGGTTGTGGCCTTCACCACCGATGTAGGAAATCACTTCTTCCTGGTTGGTCAGGCGGACCTTGGCAACCTTGCGCAGAGCCGAGTTCGGCTTCTTCGGAGTGGTGGTGTAGACACGGGTGCAGACGCCACGGCGCTGCGGGCACTTGTCGAGCGCCGGCGAGGCACTCTTGTAGGTGGTCGCTTGCCGCGGCTTGCGGACCAGCTGGTTGATCGTCGCCATCAGTAGGTTCTTCTGATTGGTGGCCGGAAAATCCGACCAGAGATGCGGAAATGTTAAAGCAGGCCGAAATTCTGGCCTGCTGAGACAGACGATTGTAGCAACCTGCCAGGAAAGCAGTCAAACGCCTCCTGTCAAGCCCGTTCCTGATCCCGGAACGTTACTGGGGGGCCTCCATGTACCCCGTTCAGGTTGGCCGGGTCGATCGCGGACGATCTCCCCTGCCCTTTCCCACTCCCATCGATGGACCGATGGGGTGGTCCGGCCTAGCGGCCGGACCGGATACCTCATTCTTCGCCCGAGGCCTGTTCAGCTTCGGCTTCAACCACCGGTGCCTCGACCGCAGCCGGGGTGCCGGCCAGGGTCTGCATTTCCGACTCGGTGAGACCGGAAGCACCGCGACGGCGGTTGCTGTGGTACGCCAGGCCGGTACCGGCCGGAATCAGGCGGCCCACGATGACGTTTTCCTTCAGGCCACGCAGGTTGTCCGAGGTGCCGCGGACGGCCGCTTCGGTCAGCACGCGGGTGGTTTCCTGGAACGACGCGGCCGAGATGAACGATTCGGTCGCCAGCGAGGCCTTGGTGATACCCAGCAGGACCGGATCGAAGTGCGCCGGCAGCTCGTTGCGGGTCGACAGGCGCGCATTCTCCTCGATAACGCGCTGACGCTCCACCTGTTCGCCGTTCAGGAACTTGCTGCTGCCCTGGTCGGTGATCTCGACCTTGCGCAGCATCTGGCGGGTGATCACCTCGATGTGCTTGTCGTTGATCTTCACGCCCTGCAGGCGGTACACGTCCTGGATTTCCTTCACCAGATAGGCCGCCAGCGGCTCGACACCCAGCAGGCGCAGGATGTCCTGCGGGCTCGGCTCGCCGTCCACGATGGTTTCACCCTTGGTGACATGCTCGCCTTCGAACACGATGACCTGGCGGTACTTCGGGATCAGCTCTTCGTGCTCCGAACCATCGGTGTCCTTGATGATCAGGCGCTGCTTGCCCTTGGTGTCCTTGCCGAAGCTGATGATGCCCGAACGCTCGGCCAGCACCGCCGGATCCTTCGGCTTGCGCGCTTCGAACAGGTCGGCCACGCGCGGCAGACCACCAGTGATGTCGCGGGTCTTCGACGCTTCCTGCGGGATCTTGGCAACGACGTCACCCACGCCCACCGGGGCGCCATCCTGCAGGTTGACGATCGAACGCGGCGGCAGCAGGTACTGCGCCGGCAGGTCGGTGCCCGGGATCGACAGGTCGTTGCCCTTGGCATCAACGATGCGCACGATCGGGCGCAGGTCCTTGGCCTGGGTACCACGACGCTTCGGATCGGTGATTTCGCGCGAAGCGAGGCCCGTCAGCTCGTCGGTCTTCTCGATGACGGTGATGCCGTCGACGAAGTCGATGAAGCGGATGAAGCCGGCCACTTCCGACACGATCGGGTGGTTATGCGGATCCCAGTTGGCCACGGTCTGGCCAGCCTTGATCGCATCACCGTCCTTGGACGTGATGGTCGCACCGTACGGCAGCTTGTAACGCTCACGCTCACGGCCGTGGGCATCGAGCACCGAGATTTCGCCCGAGCGCGACACTGCCACCAGCGAGCCATTGGCGTGCTCGACCGACTTGAGGTTGCTGAACTTGACCGAGCCGGTGGTCTTGACGGTGATGTTGTCGACCGCAGCAGCTCGCGACGCCGCACCACCGATGTGGAACGTACGCATGGTCAGCTGGGTACCCGGCTCACCGATGGACTGGGCGGCGATGACGCCGACCGCTTCACCGATGTTGACCAGGTGGCCACGGGCCAGGTCGCGGCCGTAGCAGCGCGAGCAGACGCCGAAGGCCGATTCGCAGGAGATGGTCGAGCGGACCTTGATGGTCTGCACGCCGGCATCTTCCAGCTTGGCAACCCAGGCTTCGTCCAGCAGGGTGTTGCGGGTGACGATCGGATCTTCGTCGTTGCCCGGCAGGAACACGTCCTCGGCAACCACGCGACCCAGCACGCGGTCCTTCAGCGGCTCGACCACGTCGCCGCCTTCCACGATCGGGGTCATGATCAGGCCTTCGGTGGTACCGCAATCCACCTCGGTGATCACCACGTCCTGTGCCACGTCGACCAGACGACGGGTCAGGTAACCCGAGTTCGCGGTCTTCAGCGCGGTATCGGCCAGACCCTTACGGGCACCGTGGGTGGAGTTGAAGTACTCCTGCACGTTCAGGCCTTCGCGGAAGTTCGCCTTGATGGGCGTCTCGATGATCGAGCCGTCCGGGCGGGCCATCAGGCCACGCATGCCGGCCAGCTGACGGATCTGCGCCTGCGAACCACGCGCACCGGAGTCGGCCATGATGTACAGCGAGTTCATCGACTTCTGGTCGATGGTCTCACCCTTGGCATTGACCACCTTCTCGGTACCGATGGTGTCCATCATCGCCTTGGCGATGCGCTCGTTGGTGCGCGACCAGATGTCGACCACCTTGTTGTAGCGCTCGCCGGCGGTGACCAGGCCCGACTGGTACTGCTCCTGGATTTCCAGCACTTCGGCTTCGGCCTCGGTGAGGATGCCCTTCTTCTCGTCCGGGATCAGCATGTCGTCGATGCCGATCGAGACGCCGGCGCGGGTCGCGTAGGCGAAGCCGGTGTACATCAGCTTGTCGGCGAACACGACCGTGTCCTTCAGGCCCAGCTGGCGGTAGCTGGAGTTGATCAGGCGGCTGATGTTCTTCTTGGTCAGCTCGGTGTTGGCCAGCGCGAACGGCAGGCCTTCCGGCAGGATTTCAGCCAGCAGGGCGCGACCGATCGTGGTGTCCACGATCGAGGTCTTGTTCTGCTTGTTGCCGTCTTCGTCGGTCACCACTTCGGTGATGCGGACCTTGACGCGCGCGTGCAGTTCCACCACGCGGTTGTCGTAGGCACGCTTCACTTCGGCGATGTTGGCGAAGGCCATGCCCTCGCCCTTCTTGTTTTCCAGCGAGCGGGTCATGTAGTACAGACCCAGCACGACGTCCTGCGACGGCACGATGATCGGCTCGCCGTTGGCCGGCGACAGGATGTTGTTGGTCGACATCATCAGCGCACGCGCTTCCAGCTGGGCTTCCAGCGAGAGCGGCACGTGGACGGCCATCTGGTCACCGTCGAAGTCGGCGTTGAACGCGGTGCAGACCAGCGGGTGCAGCTGGATGGCCTTGCCTTCGATCAGCACCGGCTCGAACGCCTGGATGCCCAGACGGTGCAGGGTCGGCGCACGGTTCAGCATCACCGGATGCTCGCGGATGACCTCTTCCAGGATGTCCCAGACTTCGGCTTCTTCGCGCTCGACCAGCTTCTTGGCGGCCTTGATGGTGGTGGCCAGGCCACGACGCTGCAGCTTGGCGAAGACGAACGGCTTGAACAGCTCAAGCGCCATCTTCTTCGGCAGGCCGCACTGGTGCAGGCGCAGGTACGGACCGACCACGATGACCGAACGGCCCGAGTAGTCGACGCGCTTGCCCAGCAGGTTCTGGCGGAAGCGGCCCTGCTTGCCCTTGATCATGTCGGCCAGCGACTTCAGCGGGCGCTTGTTGGTGCCGGTGATGGCACGGCCACGACGGCCGTTGTCCAGCAGCGCATCGACCGATTCCTGCAGCATGCGCTTTTCATTGCGCACGATGATGTCCGGCGCACTCAGTTCGAGCAGGCGGCGCAGGCGGTTGTTACGGTTGATGACGCGGCGGTACAGGTCGTTCAGGTCGGAGGTCGCGAAGCGGCCGCCATCCAGCGGAACCAGCGGACGCAGGTCCGGCGGCAGCACCGGCAGCACGGTCATGACCATCCACTCCGGACGGTTGCCCGATTCCAGGAAGGCTTCGATCAGCTTGATGCGCTTGGTGAGGCGCTTGAGCTTGGTTTCCGAACCGGTAGCGGCGATTTCCTCGCGCAGGCGGGTCATTTCCGACTGCAGGTCGATCGTGCGCAGCAGTTCGTACACGGCCTCGGCGCCCATCGCGGCGTCGAAGTCGTCACCGTGCTCCTGGCGGGCCTGCAGGTACTGTTCTTCGGTCAGCAGCTGGCGGCGTTCCAGGGCGGTCAGGCCCGGCTCGGTCACCACGTAGGCTTCGAAGTACAGCACGCGCTCGATGTCGCGCAGGGTCATGTCCAGCATCAGGCCGATGCGCGACGGCAGCGACTTCAGGAACCAGATGTGCGCGACCGGCGAGGCCAGGTCGATGTGGCCCATGCGCTCACGGCGCACCTTGGCCAGGGTCACTTCGGTGCCGCACTTTTCGCAGACCACGCCGCGGTGCTTCATGCGCTTGTACTTGCCGCACAGGCACTCGTAGTCCTTCACCGGGCCGAAGATGGCGGCGCAGAACAGGCCGTCACGTTCCGGCTTGAAGGTACGGTAATTGATGGTTTCCGGCTTCTTCACTTCGCCGAAGGACCACGAACGGATCAGGTCCGGCGAGGCCAGCGCGATCTTGATCGCGTCGAAGTCCAGCGTCTGGCGCTGCTGGTTGAAGAGGTTGAGCAGGTCTTTCATGGTGTTCTCCAGAAGGAGGAATGCTGTGTCGATGGGCTTTCAGTTGACTGCCAGCGGCGCGGCGGCAGAGGCCGCCGCGCCGGCATGGATCAGTTGTCTTCCAGTTCCATGTTGATGGCCAGCGAGCGGATTTCCTTCACGAGCACGTTGAAGGATTCCGGCATGCCCGCGACCATCTCGTGCTCACCGTCGACGATGTTCTTGTACATCTGGTTGCGGCCCTGCACGTCATCGGACTTCACCGTCAGCATTTCCTGCAGGGTGTAGGCCGCGCCGTAGGCTTCCAGCGCCCAGACTTCCATTTCACCGAAGCGCTGGCCGCCGAACTGCGCCTTGCCGCCCAGCGGCTGCTGGGTGACGAGCGAGTACGGACCGGTCGAACGGGCGTGCATCTTGTCGTCGACCAGGTGGTTCAGCTTCAGGTAGTGCATGTAACCCACGGTGGTGTGGCGATCGAACGCTTCACCGGTGCGGCCGTCGTACAGCTGGGTCTGGCCACTGCTCGGCAGGTCGGCCAGTTCCAGCATGCGCTTGATTTCCGCTTCGGTGGCACCGTCGAACACCGGGGTGGCCATCGGCACGCCGTCGGTCAGGTTGCGGGCCAGGCGCAGCAGTTCCTCGTCGCTGAACTGCGACAGGTCGACACGGTTGGCCACGTTGGTGTCGTCGTGGTTGTAGATGTCGTCCAGGAACTTGCGCAGGTCGGCAACCGCCGCCTGGGCTTCCATCATCGCCTGGATCTTGCGGCCCAGGCCCTTGGCGGCCCAGCCCAGGTGCACTTCCAGGATCTGGCCGATGTTCATACGCGACGGCACGCCCAGCGGGTTCAGCACGATGTCCACGGTCTCGCCCGAGGCCATGTACGGCATGTCCTCGACCGGCACCACGTTGGAGACCACACCCTTGTTGCCGTGGCGGCCTGCCATCTTGTCGCCCGGCTGGATGCGGCGCTTCACGGCCAGGAACACCTTGACCATCTTCAGCACGCCCGGGGCGAGGTCGTCGCCGGCGGTGATCTTGCCGCGCTTGTCGGCGAAGCGACGCTCGAATTCCTTCTCGTGCGCCTGGATCTGCTTCTGGGCGCGCTCGATGGCTTCCGAAGCGTCTTCGTCCTTCATGCGCAGGGCGAACCAGTCAGCCTTCTTCAGGCCGTCGAGGAAGGCGTCGGTGATCACGTCACCCTTCTTCAGGCCAGCGCCACCGTTGACCACCTTGCCCACGATCTGCGAACGCAGACGCATGTAGATGGCGGCTTCCAGGATGCGGAACTGGTCGTCGAAGTCCTTCTTGACGCGCTTGATTTCAGACTCTTCGATCTGGCGGGCGCGCTTGTCCTTCTCGATGCCGTCGCGGGTGAAGACCTGCACGTCGATGACGGTGCCGTCCATGCCCGGCGGAACGCGCAGCGAGCTGTCCTTCACGTCCGAAGCCTTCTCGCCGAAGATCGCGCGCAGCAGCTTCTCTTCCGGGGTCAGCTGGCTTTCGCCCTTCGGGGTGACCTTGCCGACCATGATGTCGCCGGCGCGGACTTCCGCACCGATGTACACCACGCCGCTCTCGTCCAGGCGGTTCAGCGCCTGCTCGGAGACGTTCGGGATGTCGGCGGAGATTTCCTCCGGCCCCAGCTTGGTGTCACGCGCGACGCAGGTCAGCTCTTCGATGTGGATCGTGGTGTAACGATCCTCTTCCACCACACGCTCGGAGAGCAGGATGGAGTCTTCGAAGTTGTAGCCGTTCCACGGCATGAACGCGATCAGCATGTTCTGGCCCAGGGCCAGTTCGCCGATGTCGGTGGACGGACCGTCGGCCAGCACGTCGCCGCGGGCGATGACGTCACCCACCTGGACCAGCGGACGCTGGTTGATGCAGGTGTTCTGGTTCGAACGGGTGTACTTGACCAGGTTGTAGATGTCCACGCCTGCGTCGGTGGCGCCAACGATCTCTTCCTCGTTGACCTTGACCACGATACGGGCGGCATCGATCTGCACGATCTCGCCACCACGACGGGCATTCACGGTCACACCGGAGTCACGCGCCACGGCGCGCTCGATGCCGGTACCGACCAGCGGCTTCTGCGCACGCAGGGTCGGCACGGCCTGACGCTGCATGTTGGCGCCCATCAGTGCGCGGTTGGCGTCATCGTGCTCCAGGAACGGAACCAGCGCGGCCGCGATCGACACGGTCTGCATCGGCGAGACGTCCATGAAGTGGACTTCCGCCGGCGGCTTCAGCAGCGACTCGCCCTGGAAGCGGCACGGAACGAACTGCTCGGTCAGCACGCTGTCGGCATTGGTCAGGGCGTTGGCCTGCGCAATGACGTACTCGTTTTCTTCGATCGCCGACAGGAACTCGACTTCGTCATAGACCTTGCCGTCCACGACCTTGCGGTACGGGGTCTCGAGGAAACCGTACTGGTTGGTGCGGGCGTACACGGCCAGCGAGTTGATCAGGCCGATGTTCGGGCCTTCCGGGGTTTCGATGGTGCAGACGCGGCCGTAATGGGTCGGGTGCACGTCGCGCACTTCGAAGCCGGCGCGCTCACGGGTCAGGCCGCCCGGGCCCAGGGCCGAGACGCGACGCTTGTGGGTCACTTCCGACAGCGGGTTGTTCTGGTCCATGAACTGCGACAGCTGCGAGGAGCCGAAGAACTCCTTGATGGCAGCGGCAACCGGCTTGGCGTTGATCAGCTCCTGCGGGGTCAGGCCTTCCGACTCGGCCATCGACAGGCGCTCCTTGACCGCGCGCTCGACGCGGACCAGGCCCACGCGGAACACGTTCTCGGCCATTTCGCCGACCGAACGCACGCGACGGTTGCCCAGGTGATCGATGTCATCGACCACGCCGCGACCGTTGCGGATCTCGGTCAGGACCTTGATCACGTCCAGGATGTCGGAGCTGTCGCCATGGGCGGCAACCAGGCGCTTGGACTCTTCGTCGTTGCGCTCACCGTAGTACTTGCGGTCGTACAGCACGGCTTCGCCGGTGGTTTCCTTGCGGCCCACGCGACGGTTGAACTTCATGCGGCCGACCGCGGACAGGTCGTAGCGCTCGAAGGTGAAGAACAGGTTGTGGAACAGGTTCTGCGCGGCATCCTTGGTCGGCGGCTCGCCCGGACGCATCATGCGGTAGATCTCGACCAGGGCTTCCAGCTGGGTCTTGGTCGGGTCGATGCGCAGGGTGTTGGACAGGTACGGGCCACGATCCAGATCGTTCACCCACAGGGTGCCCACGGCATCCACACCGGCCTTGCGGAAGGCCTGCAGCTGCTCGTCGGTGATCTCGTCATTGGCCTGGGCCAGCAGTTCGCCGGTCGAAGCATCGACCACGTCGTGCGACAGGATGCGGCCGACGATGTAGTCGTCCGGCACGGCCAGGGCGGCGATGCCCGAGGCTTCCAGCTGCTTGATGTGACGCGCGGTGATGCGCTTGCCGGCTTCCACGATGACCTTGTCGCCGTCGGCGAGGTCGAAGCCCAGGGTTTCGCCACGCAGGCGCTCCGGCACCAGCTCCAGCTGGACGCCTTCATCCGGGTTGATGTGGAAGGTGTTGATCTCGAAGAACTCGGCCAGCATCTCTTCGTTGCTGTAGCCGAGCGCGCGCAGCAGGATCGACACCGGCAGCTTGCGGCGACGGTCGATACGGGTGAACAGCGCGTCCTTCGGGTCGAACTCGAAGTCCAGCCAGGAACCGCGGTAAGGAATGATGCGGGCGCTGTACAGCAGCTTGCCCGAGCTGTGGGTCTTGCCACGGTCGTGGTCGAAGAACACGCCCGGCGAACGGTGCAGCTGCGAGACGATGACGCGCTCGGTGCCGTTGACGATGAAGGTGCCGTTCTCGGTCATCAGCGGGATTTCGCCCAGATAGACCTCCTGCTCCTTCACGTACTTGATGGCCTTGGTCGACGACTCACGGTCGTAGATCACCAGGCGCACGGTCACGCGCAGCGGGGCGCCGTAGCTCATGCCACGCTGGCGGCACTCACGCTCGTCGAAGACCGGTTCGCCCAGCTTGTAGCCGACGTATTCCAGGGCAGCGTTGCCGCTGTAGCTGGCGATCGGGAAGACCGACTTCAGCGCAGCGTGCAGGCCGTGGTCCGTGCGCTTGGCCGGATCGACGTTTTCCTGCAGGAATTCACGATAGGAATCCACCTGGATGGCGAGCAGGAACGGCACTTCGAGAATCGAGCGCTGCTTGCCGAAATCCTTGCGGATACGCTTTTTTTCGGTGAACGAATAGGACGTCATGAGGTCTTCCACCTTGTTGTGCGGATCGTGCGCCCACGATCCGAAGGGAACTTGAAATTGTCAGTTGGAAGTCGCTGGTATTGCCGGCACCAGCACGCCTTCTCCCGCTACTTCCAACTGCCAACTCGTCTGCATCCACTCCCCCGCTGCCGCGCTCTGCGCTGGCCTGCCGGGGTCTGACCGCAGCCCGTGTTGGGCTTTTTCTGCTTTTGAAACAGTCGACCAACAGTCGACCCTACCGGTACTGCAACAACGACCAAAGGCCGGGGGCTTACGCCCCCAGCATTGGCTGCATCGCCGTGAATCGGTGACGATGCAAGGTAACTGCTTACTTGACTTCGACAGTCGCGCCAGCAGCTTCCAGGTCCTTCTTCATCTTCTCGGCGTCGTCCTTCGAAGCGCCTTCCTTCAGGACGCCACCGGCTTCGGCCAGGTCCTTCGCTTCCTTCAGGCCCAGGCCGGTGATGGCGCGGACGGCCTTGATGACTTCGACCTTCTTGTCGCCGGCCGACTTCAGGGTGACGGTGAACTCGGTCTGCTCTTCAACAGCAGCGGCCGGGCCAGCGGCAGCAGCCACGGCAACCGGAGCAGCGGCGGAGACGCCGAACTTCTCTTCGATGGCCTTGACCAGCTCCATCACTTCCATCAGGGACTTCTCGGCGATGGCGTCGACGATCTGTTCGTTGGTAAGGGACATGATTAATACCTTTGGATGATTTTCTGGGTTGAGGTTCCGTCAGGAACCACGGTAAGTCGAAACTCAGGCGGTCTCGGCGGCCGGCTCGGCAGCGTCGGCGGCGACGTCGCCACCACCCTGCTTCTCGCCAACGGCCTTGATGGCGCGGGCAAACATCGTGACCGGCTCGGTCAGGACGCGGGCCAGCATGGCCAGGGCCTGGTCGCGGGTCGGCAGCGAGGCCAGCACTTCGACGTGGCTTGCCGGGAACACTTCGCCACCGATGGCGACGACCTTAGCCTTCAGCTTGTCGTTGCCCTTGGCGGCTTCCTTGATCAGGCGACCGGCAGCGCCGGGCTCCTCGAGCGAGAACGCGTACAGCAGCGGACCAACCATCTGGTCCTGGGCGACTGCGAACTCGGTGCCTTCAACGGCGCGCGAAGCCAGGGTGTTCTTGACAACCTTCAAGAAAACACCGGTTTCACGAGCCTGCTTGCGCATCGCGGTCATCTGGGCGACCGTGGTGCCAGCGTATTCGGCTGCGATCAAGGAGTGGGCCTTGGCGGCGACGTCTGCCAGCTCGGCGACTACTTCTTGCTTCTGGGACAGATTGAGAGCCATTGCACTCCTCCTATTGAACTCCGCTTACGGCTCCTGCCGTGTGCGGTCCTGTGCGGCATCCGTCCTGGACGCCGGGAACATCGGGATGATGTTCCGGGGGTGGGCCGTTCTAGACCTGGAGTGGGCCAACCTGGGAAACCCAGACGTGCGTGAACCAGAAAAACTCCAGAAGGGCACCATCTACGCAGGGTGATTCCGGGGAATCGATTAAGCGCTCATGACTGCTCCGGCGGCGACTCCTTGCCAGATCGAGCTTCCGTGCCCGTCGCCGGTATTGCCAGGACCGCGCCTGCGGTCTTTGACGGCTACCGCGGGCGATGTACGGCCAGCGATGCCTTCAAATGTCACGGTCACGGCACCGAAGGTACCGTGACCGCTTGAAACAATTACTTCAGGGTCAGCGACGACTGGTCGACGGTGACGCCCGGGCCCATCGTCGAGCTGACCGAAACCTTCTGCAGGTAGGTGCCCTTCGAGGTGGCCGGCTTGGCCTTGATCAGGTCCAGCAGCAGCGCGGTCAGGTTCGACTTCAGCGCGTCTTCGGCGAAGTCGGCCTTGCCGATGGTGCAGTGGATGATGCCAGCCTTGTCGGTGCGGTAACGGACCTGACCCGACTTGGCGTTCTTCACGGCTTCACCCGGGTTCGGGGAAACGGTGCCGACCTTCGGGTTCGGCATCAGGCCGCGCGGGCCCAGCACGGTGCCCAGCTTACCGACGACGCGCATGGCGTCCGGGGTCGCGATGACGACGTCGTAGTTCAGATCGCCGGCCTGCATCTTCTCGGCCAGATCATCCATACCGACGGCTTCGGCGCCAGCGGCCAGGGCTTCGTCAGCCTTGGCACCGGCCGGAGCGAACACGGCGACGCGGACCGACTTGCCGGTACCGGCCGGCAGCACGGTGGAGCCACGGACCTGCTGGTCGGACTTCTTCGCATCGACGCCCAGGCGCACAGCGACGTCGATCGACTCGACGAACTTGGCCTTGGTGGCGCTCTTCAGGATGTTGATCGCGTCCTCGAAGGCGTATGCCTTGCCCGGAACGACGGCGGCCTTGATGGCCTTCTCACGCTTGGTCTGTGCCATCTTATTAACCCTCCACCACGAGGCCCATGGAACGGGCAGAGCCAGCGATGGTACGCACGGCGGCGTCCAGATCGGCGGCAGTCAGATCCGGTTCCTTCGCCTTGGCGATCTCTTCCAGCTGCTTACGGGTGACCTTGCCGACCTTCTCGGTGTTCGGGCGCTTGGAGCCCGACGAGATGCCAGCGGCCTTCTTCAGCAGGGTGGTGGCCGGGGTGCTCTTGGTGATGAAGGTGAACGTACGGTCCGAGTAGGCCGTGATGATCACCGGAACCGGCAGACCCGGCTCGAGCTTCTGCGTGGCAGCGTTGAACGCCTTGCAGAATTCCATGATGTTCAGACCGCGCTGACCCAGCGCAGGACCGACCGGCGGCGAGGGGTTGGCCTGACCGGCCTTCACCTGCAGCTTGATGTAACCGACAACTTTCTTTGCCATGTGAGTACTCTCCGGGTGCTAGCGCCTTTCGACAACAGGCTCCCCATCGGACCGGGAATCACGCGTCCCGGCATCGCGTTTTGAAATCATGCTGAAGGCCACCTTGCGGCGGCCTCGTCCTGCTGGCTTCCCAGCGGGGAGCCGCGCACTATAACAGGTTTTTTCTTCACATGCCTGAAGCGGCACATAAACGGACGAAACCGGGCAGAGCCCGGTTCCCCTTGTAGAGTCGAGCCATGCTCGACTGCACCGCCATCCGGAGCCTGGAGTCGAGCATGGCTCGACCCTACAGGACCGGTCAGACGGCCTTTTCGACCTGGCCGAACTCGAGTTCGACCGGAGTGGCACGACCGAAGATCAGCACCGAGACGCGCAGACGGCTCTTCTCGTAGTTGACTTCTTCGACGACGCCATTGAAATCGTTGAACGGGCCGTCGGTAACGCGGACCATCTGGCCCGGCTCGAACAGCACCTTCGGACGCGGCTTCTCGACACCTTCCTGAACGCGATTCAGGATGGCTTCGGCCTCGGAATCGGCGATCGGCAGCGGACGGTCGGCGGTGCCGCCGATGAAGCCCATCACGCGCGGGGTTTCCTTGACCAGGTGCCAGCTTTCGTTGTCGATGCGCGGAATACCGGCTTCTTCGTGGGTCTCGATCTGGACCAGCACGTAACCCGGGAAGAACTTGCGCTCGGAGCGGCGCTTCTGGCCAGCGCGCATCTCGACCACTTCTTCGGTCGGGACCAGGACATCGCCGAAGCGCTCTTCCATGCCGTCACGGACGATGCGATCGCGCAGAGCCTGCGCCACCGACTTCTCGAAGCCCGAATAGGCGTGAACGACGTACCAACGCTTCATGCAATTCTCCTTAGCGGCTCAGGAACAACTGAACCAGCCACTGAATGACGTAATCGAACCCACCCAGCAACAGACTGAGAATGGTCACCACCACCATCACGACCCAGGTCATGCGGATGGCTTCCTGGCGCGTCGGCCAGACCACCTTGCGCAGTTCGAAGCGCGACTCGGAGAGGAATTCGCGGGTGTCGCGCCCCTTGCCGGTCAGCATGAACACGCCGATACCGCCAACCAGACCGACCACAACCGCCAACGCACGCAGCTGACCCGCCCACGCACCCAGCTGGGTGGCGCGACCGGAGTCGGCGGAGAACCAGAACCAGACGAACAGACCGGCCAGCACCAGCAGCGATGCGGCGACGTACTTGACGATATCCCCGCCGTTGGCGGAGTTGTCCTTGGAGTGTTCGATCTTGCTATTCATCCGGCTGTGTCTGCTTTAGCGGCCCAGGCCGCTGGATAAGGTGGGCAGATGGCACGCCAGGAGGGACTCGAACCCCCAACCTGCGGTTTTGGAGACCGCTGCTCTGCCAATTGAGCTACTGGCGTACGTGTTGAAACTTGCCTTCCCTTAGACGGCGAAGGCGGACCGAGGTTCCCGGCCCGCCATTCGCGTAACCGGCGGCGCTATGCAACCACCGGTACTGCAGGCTTACTCGATGATCTTCGAGACCACGCCGGCGCCGACGGTACGGCCGCCTTCGCGGATGGCGAAGCGCAGGCCTTCGTCCATTGCCACCGGGTTGATCAGGGTGACGACCATCTTGACGTTGTCACCCGGCATCACCATTTCGACGCCTTCCGGCAGAGCAGCTGCGCCGGTGATGTCGGTGGTGCGGAAGTAGAACTGCGGACGGTAGCCGTTGAAGAACGGGGTGTGACGGCCGCCCTCGTCCTTCGACAGGACGTAGACTTCGCCTTCGAACTTGGTGTGCGGCTTGATCGAACCCGGCTTGGCCAGAACCTGGCCACGCTCGACGTCGTCACGCTTGGTGCCGCGCAGCAGCAGGCCAGCGTTGTCGCCTGCCTGACCCTGGTCCAGCAGCTTGCGGAACATTTCAACGCCGGTCACGGTGGTCTTCTGCACCGGACGGATGCCGACGATTTCGATTTCGTCGCCAACCTTGATCACGCCGCGCTCGATACGACCGGTCACCACGGTGCCGCGGCCCGAGATCGAGAACACGTCTTCCACCGGCATCAGGAACGGCTTGTCGATCGCACGCTCCGGCTCCGGAATCCAGCTGTCCAGGGCATCGACCAGCTTCAGGATGGCCGGCACGCCGATGTCGCTCTGGTCGCCTTCCAGCGCCAGACGGGCCGAACCGGCGATGATCGGGGTGTCGTCGCCCGGGAAGTCGTACTTGCTCAGCAGCTCGCGCACTTCCATCTCGACCAGCTCGAGCAGCTCGGCGTCGTCAACCATGTCGGCCTTGTTCAGGAACACGACGATGTACGGCACGCCGACCTGACGCGACAGCAGGATGTGCTCGCGGGTCTGCGGCATCGGGCCGTCAGCGGCCGAGCACACCAGGATCGCGCCGTCCATCTGGGCGGCACCGGTGATCATGTTCTTGACGTAGTCAGCGTGGCCCGGGCAATCGACGTGGGCGTAGTGACGGACCGGGGATTCGTATTCGACGTGCGCGGTCGAGATCGTGATACCACGAGCCTTTTCTTCCGGCGCGGCGTCGATCGAGGAGTAGTCCTTGAACTCGCCACCGAAGCGCTCGGCACCGATCTTGGTCAGTGCGGCGGTCAGCGTGGTCTTGCCGTGGTCGACGTGACCGATGGTGCCGACGTTGACGTGCGGCTTGGTGCGCTCGAACTTACCCTTGGCCATGGCTGCTTATCTCGAATTCGTCTGAGAGGTGATGCTTAAGATGGTGCTCACGAAAGGAATCGAACCTTCGACCTCTTCCTTACCAAGGAAGTGCTCTACCGACTGAGCTACGTGAGCCGAGTTTTGCATTATGACATGAACTCGATAATATTCAAAGTTCATTCAATGGAGCGGGAGACGGGAATCGAACCCGCACCATCAGCTTGGAAGGCTGAGGTTCTACCATTGAACTACTCCCGCGCCGGGAATGTCACAACGTGAAACTGGTGGAGGGAGGTGGATTCGAACCACCGAAGGCGTAAGCCAGCAGATTTACAGTCTGCCCCCGTTGGCCGCTTGGGTATCCCTCCTTACCACCCCATTCCGTTGCCGCCGAAGCGTTGCGGTGTGTGGTGGTGAGCCGCTTATTCTGCTGATGGGACGGGGGGCTGTCAACGCTTTTTTCCACTTTTTTCACACGCTGTCGCAAACCCATTGATACGCAAGGTTATTGCCCCGGGACCGCAAGGGTCTCGTTGGCGAAAATTGCGACATGAGGGACGCCGTCGCCGCCGATCCAGCCCCGATACATGCCCTGGGTGTTGAATGGCGTGGCCATTTTTCCGTCTGCAGCGAGCACGATCGCACCGCCGTCACCCCCCATCTGCGGAATCGTCTCGTTGATCACGCCCTTGCCGGCCTGTTCCGGCGTCTGCCCCTGGTAGCGCATGCGTGCGCAGATCTCGTGCGCGGCCGCGGTGCGGATGTAGTACTCGCCCCAGCCGGTGCCGGACACCGCACAGCGCGCATCGGCCCAGGTGCCTGCACCGATGATCGGCGAGTCACCCACCCGGCCATAGCGCTTGTTGGTCATGCCACCAGTGGAGGTACCGGCGGCCAGGTGCCCCTGCGCATCCAATGCGACCGCACCGACGGTCCCGAAGTGCTTTGCAGTCTCCAGGTCGGCATGCGCCTGGCCACTGGCCTCTTCCTTCAGTGCACGCTGCAGCTGCTGCCAACGCTTCTCCGTACGGAAGTAGGAGGGATCGACCAGAGACATCCCCTGCTCGACCGCGAAGGCTTCGGCGCCCTGCCCCACCATCATCACGTGCCTGGATTTCTGCATCACGGCCTGCGCCAGCAGGACCGGGTTGCGCACCCGCTGCACGCCGGCCACCGCGCCTGCAGCCTGGGTGGCCCCGTCCATCACTGCGGCATCCAGCTCGTTGTGGCCGTCGTGGGTGAACACCGCACCCTTGCCGGCGTTGAAGGTGGGATCGTCCTCCAGGACGGTGATCGCAGCGGTGACAGCAGCCAACGCGGGGCGACCCGCCGCCAGCTCCGCATGCCCCTTCAAGAGGGCCGCCCGCAGCGCGTCACGTGCGGCCTTTTCCTCGGCCGGCGACAGGTCCTTGCGCTCGACGCCGGCGCCGCCGTGGATGACCAGCAGCGGTGAAGCCGCCGGTGCGGCCTGGGCAAGCATGGGCAGGGACAACAGTGCGGACAGCGCCAGGCGCAGTTTCATCGGGTACGTCTCCAGCAGAACGAGGGAATGGATTGCGGGGTAGTGCCGGCCGCTGGCCGGCAAGGGGCGCATCAGGGAAGGCGAGTTGCCGGCCAGCGGCCGGCACTACCGAAGCGTGAACTCAATCTCGCCGTCGCTGACGTCGGCCATCGCCTGGTAATCGGCCTCGGCCTGGAAATCGTCCAGGCGCATGCGGCTGCCGCTGGCGACCACCGTTACCGGCACCGCGTGGAAGCGCAGCGGCTCGCCCTCGACCAGACGGTCGGCATCGCGGCCGGGGCTGACCACCCAGACCTTGCCTTCGCCGTCGGCGCTGTAGACCTGTGCCTGACCATCGGGCTCCACGCACAGGGCGGTGTCCTCGTCGACGCCGATGCCGACGATGTCGGGGTCGCCACTGTCCTGCGCGGCGCGCGCCACGAACACGATCAGGCGGCCGAGCCGATCGCGCTTGTCGAAGTGGGTGTCGGTGACCACGCGCTGCAGGTAGGGCATCTGCAGGAAGCCACTGTCCATGGTCACCGCACTGCCCATCGGGTCGGCCAGCGCACCGGCGGAGGTGATGCTGCCGCCGTCCATCGCGCCGTAGGCATAGCCACCGAGGATGGCCAGCCCGGCGCTGGTACCGGCAATCGGCTTGCCGGCGCGCACATGGGCATTGAGCGCGCGGTTGAGCGCGGTGCCCTTCCAGAAGCGGATGTAGCGCGACTGGTCACCACCGGCAATGAAGATGGCATCGGCCGCAGCCACCACGCGCAGCACGGCCGGATCGTCGGCGCCGCGGCGGCTGTCGAAGACCAGCGTCTGCACTGCGGTGGTCCCGCCGATCTCGCGATACAGGCGGTCCTGCAGTTCATCACTACCGGAAGCGCGCAGGATCAGCACGCGGCCGTTACCGGCCTGCTTCAGCCACCAGTGAAAGGCCTCCGGCACCCATTCGCCACCGCCCATCAGCATCATGGCCGGCGCGCGCGGGCCGGGCCGGGGTGCGTCGAGATCCCCGGCTTCGTAGTAGGCGAAGCCCGGGCCCTGCAGGTCCTGCGCAAGGGCGGCCAACGGCACGGCCAACACCAGCAGCGCCAGCCAGGCGAAGGGGGCACGCAGGGTGCAATGGAGGCGTCGCATCTTGATCTCCCTGAACAAAATCGACTTGCAAGCGTTTTCACTCTTTGCCAGATAGGGACCCAGTAGTCAAGGGCATAAAAAAGGCGTTAAATGCGCGCGCCCATTCCGGAAATCTGAATGGGGGACAGGGCCCCTCCTCTGCGGGCCGGCTTCATTTCCGAGAATTCCTCATGCGTAGAAAGGCGATGGCGTGGTCGATCCAGCTGGCGTTGATGGGCGTGGCTGCTTCCGCGGCGGCCCAGGCACCGGCTTCCTCTTCGGTTCAACAACTGGATGCGGTGCAGGTCACCGGTTCGCGCATTCCGCGCGCCCAGGTGGAAGGCCCCGCCCCGATCACGGTGATCAGCGCCGAGCAGATCCGCTCCAGCGGCTTCACCAGCGTGCCCGACGTGCTGCGCTCGATGACCCAGAACGGCGGTGAGACGCAGAGCCAGCAGTCGTCCAGCGGCGCCGACTTCTCGCCGGGCGCCCAGCAGGTGGACCTGCGCGGGCTGGGCCCGAATCACACGCTGGTGCTGGTCAATGGCCGCCGCATCGCCGACTTCCCGATGCCGTTCAAGGGCCGCAGCAACTTCACCGATGTCTCCAACATCCCGCTGGGCATGATCGAGCGCATCGAAGTGTTGACCGGCAGTGCCTCGGCCATCTACGGTTCGGACGCGATCGCTGGCGTGGTCAACTTCATCCTGAAGAAGAAGGCCGACGGCACCACCGTCGACGTGCGCATGGGCACCACCAGCGAAGGCGGTGGCGAGTCGTTCGACATGAGCCTGGCCAGTGGCTTCAGCCGTGGCAACTTCAACGCCGTATACAGCGTTGAACTGCAGTCGCAGACCCCGCTGTGGGCGTACGAGCGCGACATCCAGGATTCGACCCAGGACGGCCCCACCGAGGGCTCACGCATCGCACGCCGCGCTTACCTGCGCACGGACTACAACGACGACTACCTGGATCCGGGCGCGGCCACCTGCGAAGCGCTGGCCGGGCAGAACCAGGGCAGCACCTACCGCGCCTACCGCCCGCGCTACGGTTACTACTGCGGCAGCGACAGCTCGATCGGCTACGGCACCATCCTCAGCAAGCGCCGCGGCGCCAATGGCTACGCCTCGCTGAGCTACGACTTCGACAACGGCCAGCAGTGGTTCGCCGATGTGCAGCTGGGCTACCACACGATGTCGCTGATGCGCGACGTCACCAAGTGGGGCCGCATGGACGCCAACGGCGATGAGTCGGGCTATTTCAACAACCAGGCCACCGGCGAGATCGAGTTCTGGCAGCGCCAGTTCTCGCCCGAGGAGATGGGTGGCCTGCGCAATGCAATGGTGCGCAGCACGCAGAAGACCTTCAGCGTGACCACCGGCTTCAAGGGCAACCTGGCCGGCAACTGGGACTACGAAGCGGCCCTGAGCCATTCGCAGTACCAGTCGCGGATCAGCTGGGCACAGATCATCGCCGCCAAAGCCAATGACCTGTTCCTGGGCCCGCAGCTGGGCGTGGACGACGACGGCTTCCCGATCTACAACGCCGACCCGTCGCGCCTGTACCGGCCGCTGACCCGCGCCGAGTACGATTCGATCGCGGCGCGCACCACCTACACCCCGAAGTCGCGCACCGAGACGGCTGCGTTCACGCTGACCAATTCCGCGCTGTTCGGCCTGCCGGGCGGTGATGCCGGCTTCGCCGCGACCGTGGAAGTGGGCCAGCAGGCGTACTCGCTGAACCCCGATCCGCTGGCGACCCAGTACTACTACTACAGCTGGAAGGATTCGGACGGCAAGGGCTCGCGCAACCGCTGGGCGACCGCTGCGGAGCTGCGCATGCCGCTGCACGAGACGGTCAACCTGAGCGTGGCCGGCCGCTACGACCAGTACCGCTATTCCGGCCACACCATCGGCAAGGCGACCTGGAGCGGTGGCCTGGAATGGCGCCCGATCGACACGCTGCTGGTCCGCGGTTCATACGGCACCGCGTTCCGTGCGCCGGACCTCCACTACGTGTTCGCCGGCCCGGGCAACGACGAGACCAGCGCAGTGGACCTGTACAGCTGCCGCGCCGACGATGCCGCCGACTGTTCCGACTACGAGCACAACCTGATCCGCAGCCGCACCGGCAACCGCCAGCTCGACCCGGAAACCAGCACCTCGTGGAGTGCCGGCTTCGTCTGGTCGCCGGCGATCGGCCTGGACCTGTCGGTGGACTGGTTCGACATCGACATGCGCAAGCAGGTGCAGGACATGGACGTGCGCACGATCCTGGCCAGCGAAGCGAACTGCCGCCTCGGCAGTGCCGACATCAACTCGCCGACCTGCGTGGACGCGCTCGACCGCATCACCCGCACCAGTGATGGCCGCCTGTACGGCGTGCGTGTCGCCCCGATCAACGTCGCCCGCGAATCCACCTCCGGCATCGACATTGGCCTGCGCTACCGCCTGCAGACCGGCATCGGCGACTTCATCCTCAACGGCACCCACACCTGGGTGAAGAAGCACGATTTCCAGCGCTACCCCGGTGATCCGATCCAGGACCAGTTCGCGGTCAACAGCAACTTCGACATCCCGCGTACCAAGACCAGCCTGAGCGTGACCTGGGAGAAGGACGCGTGGTCGGCCACGGTCTATGGTTCGCGCCTGGGCAAGCTGCCGACCTCGGACAGCTACGACCAGGTATTCAAGTGGGACAGTGGTGACAGCCCGTACATCAAGGCAACCTACCGCTACAACGCGTCGCTGCAGTACCGCTTCGACGACCACTCGCGCCTGTCGCTGTCGGTGGTCAACGTGTTCAACAAGATGCCGCCGAAGGACGCCACGTACACCGCGTATCCGTACTACGACGTGTCCTGGTTCGACAGCGTCGGCCGCACCATCAACCTGCAGTACACCCACAAGTTCGGTGGCAGCGCGCTGTAAGGCACGCCGCATTGCAGAACGTGGACGACAGGGCCCGCCATTGGCGGGCCTTGTTGTTTGGGGACCTGGCTCTGGTAGATGCCCACCTTGGTGGGCACTGATCTGCCACGCGCCCACCAAGGTGGGCGACTACCAGAGCGGGCCACGCGGGTTTTCCACACCGCGCGTGGAAAGCGATGGGAACTTGGTGTGGACAAGTGGCCGCGAGGCTTGCAGTGCGGGCGTTTCCGGACGTGGTGATTTTTTGTCCATGCCCTTCGATTGTTTTCCACACCGGACGTGGAGAGCGATGGGAACTTGGTGTGGACAAGTGGGCGCGAGCATTGCAGCGCAGGCGTTTCGAAGCGTGGTGAAATTCTGTCCACGGTCCGACTGCACTGATCGGGGTCGGAGCCCTTTCCCGTGGAAAGGGATCCGCCCCCACGGTTTTCCACATGGGGCGTGGAAAGCGATGGGAGTTTGCTGTGGACAAGTGCCGGCAAACGTCGCACCGCAAGCGTTTCGCAGCCTGGTGCTTTTTTGTCCATCACCAGAAACGCGAACGCCCCGCACAAGGCGGGGCGTCCGGGGCCGATCCGTTGCTGCTGGATCAGACGTTGAAGCGGAAGTGCAGCACGTCGCCTTCCTGCACGCGGTATTCCTTGCCTTCCAGGCGAAGGCGACCGGCTTCCTTGGCGCCGGCTTCGCCCTTGTACTTGATGAAGTCGTCATACGCGATGGTTTCGGCGCGGATGAAGCCCTTCTCGAAGTCGGTGTGGATGACCGCGGCAGCCTGCGGGGCGGTGGCGCCCTTGCGCACGGTCCACGCGCGGACTTCCTTCACGCCGGCGGTGAAGTAGGTCTGCAGGCCGAGCAGGCTGTAGGCCGCGTTGATCACGCGGTTCAGACCCGGCTCGCTCAGGCCCAGATCGGCCAGGAAGGTATCGCGGTCTTCGTCATCGAGCTGGGACAGCTCTTCTTCGATCGCGGCCGACACCGGCACCACCTGCGCGCCTTCGGCGGCAGCATGCGCACGCACGGCTTCCAGGTGCGGGTTGTTGTCGAAACCGTCTTCCAGCACGTTGGCGATGTACATCACCGGCTTCAGGGTCAGCAGGAACAGATCGCGCACCAGCGCCTTCTCTTCCTCGTCCAGGCCCACCGAACGGCCGGACTTGCCGTCGGACAGCGCCGCCTGCAGCTTGGCCAGCACCGGCTTGCGCGCCGCGGCGTCCTTGTCACCCCCCTTGGCCGCACGCTCGGCGCGGTTCAGCGCCTTCTCGACGCTGTCCAGGTCGGCCAGCGCCAGCTCGGTATCGATGGTTTCGATGTCCGAGATCGGGTCGACCTTGTTGTTGACGTGGATGACGTCGGCGTTCTCGAAGCAGCGCACCACGTGGGTGATCGCATCGACTTCACGGATGTGCGCCAGGAACTTGTTGCCCAGGCCTTCACCGCTGGCGGCACCGGCGACCAGGCCGGCAATGTCGACGAATTCGACTGCGGTCGGGATGACCTTCTGCGGGTTGATGATCGCTGCCAGCTCGTTCAGGCGCGGATCCGGCACCGGCACGATGCCGACGTTCGGTTCGATGGTGCAGAACGGGAAGTTCGCCGCGGCGATACCCGCCTTGGTCAGCGCATTGAACAGGGTCGACTTG
This sequence comes from Stenotrophomonas sp. 86428_Sma, assembly GCF_056481585.1. NCBI lineage: Bacteria > Pseudomonadati > Pseudomonadota > Gammaproteobacteria > Lysobacterales > Lysobacteraceae > Stenotrophomonas > Stenotrophomonas sp. 86428_Sma. The sequence goes on along the minus strand of NZ_CM151156.1, from coordinate 841,048 downwards.
CCGACGTTGGGCAGGCCGACGATGCCGCATTTGATACCCATGGGTTGAATCCGGGTTTGAGTGTAAGTGGATGATTCGGGATTCAAGGCTCGCCTGCGGGCATGCCTTCAATCCCCAATCGTCCTTCCAGTAGCCCGCGCTAGAACGCGGCGTACAACCTGTGACGTTCTGCGTACGCTTTCAGCAGTTCTTCAAGCTGGCCCTCGTCGACCAGTGCATAGAATCGCCCATCCAGCGCAGCAAGTGCTGTTTCGACTTCATCGTCGAGCCACCCGTCAGCACGATAGATCTGCAGGCGTCTTTGCGCATGATGATCTTCCATGGCCTCATTGCCAAACAGTAGCTGCTGGGCAGCGAGCACGATGTCTCGCACGCCAAGCTGCTGCATCTCCCCAAGCCCTGCAAGCGCTTCAGCAATGTAGGCGCCAGCAGAATTGAGGAAATAGGCATCAAGCCCTCCACGATAGACATCATTGATGAGCGCGTTGATCGCAAAGTAACGCTGATCCTGCACTGACAATCCGGCAAATCCACAACCGTTCCCGTGGACCTGTTCGATCAACCAATGCCAATGCCGCCCCTCTGCGGATTCTCCGAAGCGCTTCCGCTCTTCGCGAATCTCCCGATCCCGCGTTCTCGCCATTTCCATGCTTTGCCGCGTGCCATTCCGGCACGGCATGCAGAGCCCATTGTTCCGGGCCGCCGTCGCCAGCAGGATCATGGCGCCACACACGGTGCAGGGAGTACGCGGGTCGGTCATGGTCAGCGCGGAGTGTGCAGCCGCTTCATCGCTTCGCTGAAATCGCCCTGCACCGCCAGCGGCAGCACGTCGATCGCATCATCGATGGCGCGCGAAATCAGTACTTCATCGTCCTTGGAAGGGCGCCCAAGCACCCAACCCACCACGCGGTCCTTGTGGCCGGGGTGGCCGATGCCCACGCGCAGGCGATGGAACTTGCCGTGGCCGAGCAGGCGGATGGTGTCGCGCAGGCCGTTCTGGCCACCGTGGCCACCGTCGAACTTCAGCCGCGCCACGCCGGGCGCCAGGTCCAGTTCGTCGTGGGCCAGCAGGGTTTCTTCCGGCTCGATCTTCCAGAACCGCTGTGCGGCGGTGACCGACTTGCCGCTGAGGTTCATGAAGGTGGCGGGCTTGAGCAGCCACACCGTCTGCCCGGCGATCTCGACCTTGGCGGTCTCACCGAACAGCTTGCTGTCCACATTCCATCGTGCACCGGCTTTTTCCGCCAGGGCCTCAACGAAATGAAACCCGGCATTGTGCCGGGTCCGGGCGTGTTCCGATCCGGGGTTGCCCAGACCGACGATCAGTCGCAGTCCTGCCATGGTTCCTTCCAATACGGTGCCTGCCCGGAGGCAGGCACCGTAGCGGTATTACTCGGCGGCAGCCGCTTCTTCGTCAGCCGCGTCGGCCTTGCCGGCCTTGGCGGTGACGATGGCGTCGTCGTGGTCCTTGCCCAGCGCCAGGGCCGGGATTTCCACGCCCTTCGGCAGCTTGATGTTGGACAGGTACACCACGTCACCGGCCTTCAGCTCGCCCAGGTCGACTTCGATCGACTCCGGCAGGTCCTTCGGCAGGCAGGTGATGGTCACTTCCTTCAGTTCGTGGGTGACCACGACGTCGGCAGCCTTGCCGGCCGGCGAGGTGTCTTCGTTGATGAAGTGCAGCGGGACCGAAGCGGTCAGGGCTTCGTTCTCGTTCACGCGCTGGAAGTCCAGGTGCATGATCAGCTGCTTGTACGGGTGGCGCTGCATGTCACGCAGCAGGACCTTCTGCACCTGGCCGTCCAGGTTCAGGTCCAGGATCGAGGCATAGAACCACTCGTTCTGCTGGGCCAGCCAGATTTCGTTGTGGTCCAGGCTGATGGCGACCGGCTCGGCGTTGCCGCCGTACACGATGGCCGGGATCACACCGGCGTGACGCAGGCGGCGGCTCGCACCCTTACGCTGCAGTTCACGCTTGGTGACCTTGATTTCATGGGTCTTCGACATTTTCGATTACTCAGGTTGTTGCCGCGCCCTGCGGCGTGGCGGTTGAAGATGCTTCCGCGACCAGAAGCACCCGGGGTATGTCCCCGCCGTTGCCGGCAGGGACGAAAAACTCAGTCGACGTACAGCGAGCTGACCGACTCGCCGAAGGCGATGCGGCGCATCGTTTCGGCCAGCATTTCCGCCACGCTCAGCTGGCGGATCTTGCTGCACACCCGCGCTGCGTCTTTCAGCGGGATGGTGTCGGTCACCACCAGCTCGTCGAGCTGGGAATTGGTGATGTTGTCCACCGCCGGGCCCGACAGCACCGCGTGGGTGCAGTAGGCGGCGACCTTGAGCGCACCGCGCGCCTTCAGGGCAGCGGCAGCGGCGCACAGGGTGCCGGCGGTATCGACGATGTCATCGACCATCACGCAGGTCTTGCCTTCGACGTCACCGATGATGTTCATCACGGTGGAGACGTTGGCGCGCGGGCGGCGCTTGTCGATGATCGCCAGATCGGCGTCATCCAGGCGCTTGGCGACCGCACGGGCGCGGACCACGCCGCCCACGTCCGGCGACACAACGATCAGGTTCTCGGTGCCGTAGGCGCGCCAGATGTCGGCCAGCAGCAGCGGGGACGCATACACGTTGTCCACCGGAATATCGAAGAAGCCCTGGATCTGGTCGGCGTGCAGGTCGACGGTCAGCACGCGATCAGCGCCAGCGGTGCTGAACATCTTCGCCGCCAGCTTGGCGGTGATCGGCACGCGCGAGGAACGCATGCGGCGATCCTGGCGCGAGTAGCCGAAGTACGGCACCACGGCGGTCACGCTGGCCACCGATGCGCGCTTGAGCGCGTCGATCAGCACCAGCAGTTCCATCAGGTTTTCCGCGCTCGGCGCGCAGGTCGGCTGGATCACGAACACGTCCTGCTTGCGGACGTTCTCTTCGATTTCCACCTGCACTTCACCATCGGAGAAGTGCGAGACCAGCGCCTTGCCCGGGCGAACCCCCAGTTCCTTGCAGATGTTCTGCGCCAGACGTTTGTTGGCGTTGCCGGAAAAGACCAGCAGGTTCGGGGACTCTTGCATCATGATTGTCTCGGGCGGGGACGAGTGGCGGGGATCCGGAGTCGGCAAGGACCCGATGGACCCTTGCTGCTGACAACACCGCGGTTGTTTCCACGTCCCGCGCAGGTGATGCGCTGGAAGGCGCGGACACAGCCGCTATTGGCAGGGGCGGTAGGATTCGAACCTACGAATGCCAGGATCAAAACCTGGTGCCTTGGGCCTCTTGGCGACGCCCCTGCATTGATAAATCAGTGTTGCTCGAGTGCATCCAGCAGTGGCGAACGCGCAACGCCCGCTGCCACCCTTGCCCGCAACTCCTTCGGCAACTTCGACCGTCCCTGCTCTGCGGCAGACTGCGATGCGAACTCGACGAAACAACCACTTCCCGAACCGGTCAGCCGCGCCGTGCCGATGTCGCTCAACGCTGCGAACGCTGCCTCGACGGCAGGCTCACGGCGGCGCAGCACCGGTTCGAACGCGTTCCCGACCAGGGTTCCGGAAGCGAAGTCCTCTATTTTCGCCACTGGGCTGTCGCGCGTCAAATCCGGGTCTGCGAACAGGGCCGGGGTGGGAACATGAACGCCCGGTTCAACCACCACATACCAGGCCGGTTCCAGCTCGATCGGCTGCAGGCGCTCGCCCACCCCTTCGGCCCAGGCATTGCGCCCGCGCACGAACACCGGCACGTCCGCACCCAGGCGCAGGCCCAGCGCGGCCAGCGCGTCCTCGTCCAGACCGGCCCGCCAAAGGCGGTTCAGCACCACCAGCACGGTGGCGGCATCGGACGAACCGCCGCCAAAGCCACCACCTGCAGGAACGTGTTTTTCGACGATGATGTCCGCGCCTTGCACGATATTGGCCGCATCTTTCAGAAGCCGCGCGGCGCGGACCGCCAGGTCATCCGCCTCGGCCACGCCAGCCAGCCCCTCGCCCTGCCGGCGCACCTGGCCGTCTTCACGCAGGCGCAGACCGATGCGGTCGCCCCAGTCCAGCAGGCGGAACACGGTCTGCAGCTCGTGGTAACCATCGGCACGGCGGCCGGTGATGTGCAGGAACAGGTTCAGCTTGGCCGGGGCCGGCCACCAGGACCAGCCTGTGTCATCGCGCCCGGCACTCATGGGGTGCCCTGCCCCCATTGGTCGACCAGCAGGCGCACCTTGGCGTCGCCATTGCCGGCCTCGATCCGGCGCGGCAGCGCCGGGCGCCCGGCCTCGGCCGGGTACCAGTCCAGGTACTGCACCTGCCAGCCCATCTGCTGCATGCGACGCGGCCGGCCTTCACCATCACGCTCGACCTTCTCCGGACCGGCAGCATCACCGGCCACCAGGCCACGGATCCACGCCGGCAGCTGGTTGACCGGAATGTCCCAGCCGGTCGCCTCCAGCAGCAGTTGCTGGGCGTCTTCGCCGTCACGCGGCCCGCCGGCCAGTCCTTCCAGGCGACCGGCTTCGGAATGGGTATCGCCGGTCAGCTTCCAGCTCTGCCGGGTCACCGGCGCGCTCAGCTCGACCACATAGCGGCGTCCTTCCTGCTTCCAGTCGATGCGTCCGCTGCCGCCGTCCTTGCCCTTGCTGACCGCGACCCGGCCCTGGAAAGCCCAGTCCGGCTGTGCCTGCAGCGCGGCCACGCGCGCCGCTTCGGCCTGCGCCGCCTCGGCCGAAACAACCTCGACCACCGCCGGCGCCGGGATCTTCTGCGTGCCCACGCTGGTACAGGCGGTCAGCGCCAGAGCCGCAGTTGCCAACAGCAGCGGCCGGATCAGGGAAACACTCATGGATTGAATTTCTCGCGGGCGCGCAGCAGCGCGCGGTTTTCAGGGTCGAGCTTGGCCGCTTCGTCGAAGAAATGGCGGGCCTCGTCATGCTTGCCCAGCACCCACAACACTTCGCCGACATGGGCGGCGATCTCGGGGTCCTTGGCCAGGGTCCAGGCCCGGCGCAGCTGCACCAGTGCCTCTTCCTTGCGGCCCAGGCGGTACAGCACCCAGCCATAGCTGTCGACGATGGCAGCGTTGTCCGGTTCGGCCACGCGGGCGCGATCGATCAGCTCCAGCGCTTCCTGCAGGCGACCGGTGCGATCGGCCAGGGTGTAACCCAGCGCGTTCAATGCCGGCACGTTCTCCGGGTCGGTCACCAGGATCTTGCGCAGGTCGGCCTCGGCGCGCGGGATGTCGTCGCGGCGTTCCCAGGTGAGCGCACGGGCGTACAGCAGGCCGTTGTCATCCGGGTAGGCGGCCAGGCCGCGGGCCAGCGCATCCAGCTCCCCGGCACTGTCGTCAGCACGCTGGCGCAGTTCGGCCTCCAGCAGGTAGGCATCGCGGCGCACATCGTCGTCGACCACCGCATCGGACTGGATCGCGTGCACTTCATCCAATGCCTGCGGCAGGCGCCCGGCCAGGGCCTGGGCGTTGGCCGCGCGCAGGCGCGCTTCGCTCAGCTCATCGCCACCGGGCACGCTGTGGTACCACTGCACTGCCTCGGGATAACGCTTCAGGTACTCGGCGATCTTGCCCAGCAGCAGGCGCTGCGCCGGGTCCGGCTTGGCCGCCTGCCGCGACAGTTCGTTGTAGAGATTGGACAGCGCGGCCTTGTCGCCCTGCTTGGCCAGCAGCGAGGCGCGCATGCCCCAGGTCTGCACGTCCTGCGGGCCGAACGCCAGCACGCGCTCGGCGGCGGACGGCTGGCCGAGACTGTCATAGGCAATGGCCACCGCATTGCGCAGTTCCGGGTCCTGGCGGGTCTTCGGCTCCACATCGTGCAGCAGCGACAACGCCTTGCCGGTCTCGCCCGCCTGTTGCAGCTGGCTGGCACGCAGCAGCGCCACACGTGGCTCTTCCGGGAAGCGCTTGACCACTTCATCGATCATGCGCCGGGCCAGCTCGGGCTTTTCCATGCGCAGGGCAAGGCGGCCAAACTCCTGCCAGGCTTCGATCTTCGGCGGAATGGCATTGGCGTCGACCAGCTCACCCAGCACCTGCGCGGGCACCGCCGGATCACGGCCGCCACCGATCAGTGCGGCCAGGGCGAACTTCCAGCCGCGCTCGTCGGGGTCGGCCAGCAAGGCCTGCAGATCGCCACGCGCTGCCTTCACATCGCCCTGGCGCATGGCCAGCGCACCGGCCGCACTGCGCATGGTCAACGAACGCGGGGCGCGCTGCTGCCACAGGGCCAGGCCCTTGGCGGCGCTGGCATCATCGTTGGCGAGCATGGAAATGCGGGTCGCGCGCTCGGCCAGGCCGGCGTCGCCGTCGGTCTGCTGGGCCGCCTGCAGGTACCAGCGCGCGGCCTCGGCCAGCTTGCCGGCCTGCAGGGCGAACTCACCGGCCATCACCGGTTCCAGCGCCAGTTCCTCAGTGGCCGGGGCCCGTACGGGGGCCTTGGCCGGCACCGCCGCCAGGGCCTGGCTGCAGGCCAGGGACAGCAGCAGAACACTGGGGATGCGAATCAATGCGGGCATCGTCGGCATCGGGGCCTTAAAATGTCGTCCAATGGCCAGCAGCTTATCGCAAGCAACTGAACAATGACCCTGTGGGTGCTCGGACTGAATCACCAGACCGCACCGGTGGAGCTGCGCGAGCGCGCGGCCTTCGCCGGTGAGGCGTTGCCGCGCGCGCTCGGTTCGCTGCGCGATACTCCGCAGATCGCCGAGGCGGTGCTGCTGTCCACCTGCAACCGCACCGAGCTGTACGCCGTGGCCGATTCGGCACAGGCGCTGGACCAGTGGCTGCACACCCAGGCCGGCGACCTGCAGGGCTACCTGTACCAGCACGCTGACGCCGAGGCCGTGCGCCACCTGTTCCGGGTCGCCACCGGGCTGGACTCGATGGTGCTGGGTGAACCGCAGATCCTCGGCCAGGTGAAGGATGCCTGGTCGACCGCGCGCGACCATGGCCTGCTCGGCCACCGCCTGGACCGCCTGTTCCAGCAGACCTTCTCGGTGGCCAAGCGTGCGCGCACCGATACCCAGGTCGGCGCCAACCCGGTATCGGTGGCGTCGGCTGCGGTGCGCCTGGCGCAGAACGCGTTCGCGCGGCTGGACGATTCCACCGTACTGCTGGTCGGTGCCGGCGAGACCATCGAACTGGCTGCACGGCACCTGAGCGAAGGCAAGGTACGCCGGCTGCTGATCGCCAACCGCACCCTCGCCCACGCGCAGGAACTGGCCAGCCGACATGGTGGCGTGGCGCTGCCGCTGACCGAACTGGACCGCCACCTGGGTGAGGCCGACGTGGTGTTCTCGGCCACCGCTGCGCGCGAACCGGTGATCCATCGCGAAATGGTGGCCAAGGCCCTGCGCGCGCGCCGGCACAAGCCGATGCTGCTGTTCGACCTGGCCGTACCGCGCGACATCGAGGCCGAGGTCGGCACGCTCAACGACGCCTTCCTCTACACCGTGGACGATCTCGAACGCGCGGTCGAAGACAACCGCCGTGGCCGCCGCGAGGCCGCCGCCGAAGCCGAGGCGATCATCGACCTGCAGGTGTCGCGCTTCGTCGAGACCCAGCAGGCCAGCGCCCATCAGGCGCCGCTGCGGCAGCTGCGCGCGTTCGGCGAAGCCACCCGTGCCGAGCTGCTGGAGCGCGCACGCCAGCAACTGGCCAACGGCAAGCCGGCCGACGAAGTGCTGGAGCTGCTTGCCCACGGCCTGACCAACCGCCTGCTGCATCCGCCGACCGCCGCCCTGCGTGCGGCCGCGCTGAGTGGCGATGCCGACCTGACCCGCGCCGCCGAGCGCCTGTTCCCGGCCACGCCGGGTTACCGCCACCCACCCGTGAGACCCGATGACGCCGACCCTGCGCCGTAAGCTGGAAGCGCTGGCCGAGCGCCGCGAAGAACTGGAACGCCTGCTCGCCGAACCCGATGTGGTCGCCGACAACACTCGTTTCCGCGACCTTTCGCGCGAATTCGCCCAACTTGAACCGATCGCCATCGCCCTGGCCGATGAAGCCCGTGCCAAGGCCGATCTGGCCGCCGCCGAAGGCATGCGCGCCGACCCGGACCTGCGCGAGCTGGCCGATGAGGAAATCGCTGCTGCACAGGCGCGCCTGCAGGAACTGGAGCAGGAGCTGGCGCTGCTGCTGGTGCCGCGCGACCCGCGTGACGAAGGCAACCTGTTCCTGGAAGTGCGCGCCGGTACCGGCGGCGACGAGGCCGCGATCTTTGCCGGCGACCTGTTCCGCATGTACGCCCGCTACGCCGAGCGCCAGGGCTGGAAGGTCGAGATCGAATCGGACAGCCCGGGCGAGCATGGCGGCTACAAGGAAGTGGTGGCGCGCGTGGTCGGGCGTGGCGCGTTCTCGCGCCTGAAGTTCGAATCGGGCACGCACCGCGTGCAGCGCGTGCCGGCCACCGAATCGCAGGGCCGCATCCATACCTCGGCGGCCACCGTGGCGATCATTCCCGAGGCCGATGAGGTCGATGACATCGTCATCAACCCGGCCGACCTGAAGGTGGATACGTTTCGTTCGTCCGGTGCCGGCGGCCAGCACGTCAACAAGACCGAATCGGCCATCCGCATCACCCACGTGCCGACCGGCGTGGTGGTGGAATGCCAGACCGAGCGCAGCCAGCACGCCAACCGCGACAAGGCGATGAAGCGCCTGAAGGCACAGCTGCTCGATGCCGAGCGCCAGCGCCAGGACGCGGCGCAGGCCGAGTCGCGGCGCCTGCAGGTGGGCAGCGGTGACCGCAGCCAGCGCATCCGCACCTACAACTTCCCGCAGGGCCGGATCACCGACCACCGCGTGGAAGGCCTGACCCTGTACGACCTGCCCAACGTGCTGGCCGGCGACCTCGACCCGCTGCTGCAGCGGCTCAGCCACGAGCACCAGGTCGACGCCCTGGCCCAGTTGTCGGCGGGCTGAGTCGCATGTCGGCCTGGCAGCAGCGGCAGCACCTGCAACAGGCGATTGCACGCCAGCCGGGCGACTTCGTCGCCTGGGTGATGCTGGCGGACCTGGAACTGGAAGCCGGCGACATCGCCGCCGGCGAGCAGGCCGCGCGCCGTGCACTGCAGCTGCGCCCGAACCACCCTGAAGCGCTGGCGCGGCTGGGCCGCGTGGCCTGGATGGCCGGCGCGCATGCCGATGCGGCGAAACTGCTCGGCCAGGCCTCGGCGTTGGCCCCGCAGCACCCGGGCATTGCCCTGTGGCTGGGCCATGCGCTGGAAGATGCCGATGATGCCGAAGGCGCGGCGGCAGCCTATCGCCGTGCGCATGCACTGATGCCGGGCGAACCCTATATCGCCGCCCAGCGCCTGGCCTGGCAGCGTCGCCTGTGCGACTGGCAGGACGTGGACGCGCTGGCGGCACAGGTACGTGGTGCACTTGCCTCTGGGCAGGGCGTGGTCGAACCGTTCGCGTTCCTCAGCGAAGATGCCAGCGCAGCCGAGCAGTTGGCCTGCGCGCGTGCCCGTGCATCCGCCGTTGCCACTTCAGTCCGGCCGTTGCCGCCAGTGAAGGTGCGTTCCCAGGGCCCGCTGCGGGTCGGCTTCCTTTCCAATGGTTTCGGCGCGCATCCCACCGGATTGTTGACCGTGGCCCTGTTCGAGCAGTTGCGTCGTGACCCGGCGTTGCAGCTGCACCTGTTCGCGTTGAACCACGATGACGGCAGCCGCATCCGCCAGCGCCTGCAGGTGGCCACGCAGCTGCATGATGTGGCCGCACTGCGCCATGCAGACACTGCTGCACGCATCCGCGCACAGGGCATCGACCTGCTGTTCGACCTGCGCGGCTGGGGCGGCGGCGGTACGCCGGAAGTGCTGGCGATGCGCCCTGCCCCGCTGCAGTTGAACTGGCTGGCCTATCCCGGCACGTCCGGTGCGCCGTGGATGGATGCGGTGATCGGCGACAGCTTCGTTCTGCCGCCGTCACTGGAACCCCACTACAGCGAGCGCGTACTGCGCCTGCCGCGTGCGTTCCAGCCCTCGGACAACACCCGCTTGCTCGAACCGGCACCGTCCCGGGCCGAGTGCGGCCTGCCCGAACAGGGCGTGGTGTTCTGCTGCTTCAACAACAGCTACAAGCTCAATCCACGCAGCATGGGCCGCGCCTTCGCGGTACTGCAGGCGGTACCCGGCAGCGTACTGTGGCTGCTGTCCGGTCCCGGCCAGGCCGACGCGCGCCTGCGCAGCGCCGCACAGGCCGCTGGCCTGGATCCGGCACGCCTGGTGTTCATGGCCAAGCTGCCACATCCGCAGTACCTGGCTCGCTATCCGCTGGCCGACCTGTTCCTCGACACGCATCCGTACAACGCGCACACCACCGCGTCCGACGCACTCTGGGCCGGCTGCCCGGTGCTGACCTGCCCCGGCGACACCTTCGCCGCGCGCGTGGCCGGCAGCCTCAATCACCATCTGGGGCTGGCACGGATGAATGTCGCCGACGATGCGGCGTTCATCGCCACCGCCAGTACGCTGGGCAATGACCCGTCGGCGCTGGCCACGCTGCGCGCCGAAGTGGCCCAGGCACGCGACCACAGTGGACTGTTCGACATGGCCGGGTTTGCCCGCAACCTGTCGGCGCTGCTGCAGCAGCTGGCTGGCGAGCATGGCTGGCAGGGCCTCGACATCGCCTGAGCGATCCCTGCGCTACGCTCGGGCTTCCTCCCCGCGTGGTGTGATGATGGCCAAGCTCAAGCGCAAGGACTACGACGAACTGCTGCTACCGCTGCAGCTGGAACTGACCGCGATGGCGCGCTGGGTACAGCACAGCGGGCAACGCCTGCTGGTGCTGTTCGAAGGCCGTGATACCGCAGGCAAAGGCGGCGCGATCCAGGCCATCAGCCAGCACCTCAACCCACGTCAATGCCGGGTGGTGGCACTGCCCAAGCCCACCAACCGCGAAGCCACGCAGTGGTACTTCCAGCGCTACGCCTCGCACCTGCCCGCCGCCGGCGAGATCGTGCTGATGGACCGCAGCTGGTACAACCGTGCAGGCGTCGAGCGGGTGATGGGTTACTGCAGCGAAACCGAGTACCAGCAGTTCCTGCATCAGGCGCCGGTATTCGAGCAACTGCTGGTGGACGACGGCATCCTGCTGTTCAAATACTGGCTGTGCGTGGATCAGGAGCAGCAGGAAAAGCGCTTCGCCGAACGCCACGTCGATCCACTGAAAGGCTGGAAGCTCTCCCCGGTCGACCTCAAATCGCGCAGCAAGTACAGCGCCTACACCGAGGCCCGCGAGGCGATGCTGCGCGCGACGCATCGCGAGGCGGCACCGTGGACGCTGGTGGATTTCAACGATCAGCGGCTGGGTCGGCTGACGCTGGTGCGCAACCTGCTGGACCGGTTGCCGGACACACGGGTGGATGCGCCCTTGCCGGAGCTGCCGAAGCTGAAGGGCAAGCTGCATCGCGAGCACTACGATGTACTGAAGCCGATCGAGGAGTTCCCGGTCGAAGATTAGGGTGGGTCGGCAGGGCTGCGCCCTGCACCTGCTCAACGCAACGGCAACAGCAACAGCAACAGCGGGCTATCCGCGGGATGGCGGGGCGGTGTGGGTGGGCAGGACACGCCGTAGACCCGTCCATGGGGGCTCGATGGCGCCATCCATGGCGCCAACGGTCCTGCCCACCCACACCGCCCCGCCTCTGACAGATCCCTGCGGCTGTTGGTAGGTGTCGACCTTGGTCGACACATCTGTCAGATATCGAATGAAATTCAGGGGTCAGATCCGTTTTCCTGCGGAAAACGGATCTGACCCCATCGACATGAAGTATTCGAACTCGATGGAGATTCATCCACGCATGGCGTGGATCTACCAGATCGCAGAAATCTGTCAGAGGCGGGGCGGTGTTGGAGTGCGGGGTGTCAGCCGCATGGATGCGGCTGCCAAGCCTACATGGACGTACTTGCGGCGTCCCCACACTCCGACACCGCCCCGCCACCACACGGAAATCGCGCTTTGGCTGTTGCTGTTGCCGTTGCTTGAATGTTTCGGCGGGTGCAGGGCGCAGCCCTGCCGATAACCCCTACTTTGCGCTGGCGATCTGCTTTTCGATGTCGGCGGCCGTCACCGGGCCAAGGAAAGTGTGCGCCAGCTTGCCCTGCGGATCCAGCAGATGCGTCAACGGCAGGCCTCGCGGCGTGGCGAAGTCCGCCGGCGGATCGAACGGGTCCACGATCACGATCGGATAGGTCACCGGATGCTTGGTCAGGAACGACTGCATCTCCGGCACCTCGATATCCTCATAGGCCAGGCCAACCACCTCGATGTTGCTGCGCATCGCATGCAGCGCCGACAGCTCCGGCATCTCCTTGCGGCACGGGGCACACCAGGTCGCCCAGAAATTCACGATCACCCACTTGCCGCGGTGCGCGGCCAGGTCGTAGTCGCTGCCATCCACCGCCTTCATCCTCAGCGTCGGGAACTCGGCAGTGGTGCGCTCGGCCGGGGTCTCTTCGACCGGTGCCGGTGTGGTCGGCGTCGGTGCCTGTGCTGGCGGCTGGCTGCTGGCGGGGGTCGGCTCCTGGGACGGTTTGCAGGCCGACAGCGCCAGCAGCAGGGCCAGCGGAAGCAGCAGCAACGGGGTCTTGCGGGTCATGGCATGTCTCCGGAATCGGTGTAGATATCGCTGACCTTGCGTTTGAGGCGTTCGCGCAGGGGCAGTCGCAGATCGTCCAGTGCCGCCAGCGCAGCACGGCCCAGTGTGTCGTCGCGGTATGGCAGATGCTGCTCGGCTACCGGAATGCGCAGCTGGGTACATTCGTACAGATCGGCCAGGCTGACCTGGTCCAGGTCGCGCGAGAGCAGCCATTCGCCACGTTCATCGCGGCGCAGCAGGCCGATCTCCTGCAGGTTGCAGGCCAGGTCCTGCAGCAGCGAATCGGTCAGCATCGGCTCCAGCCGCAGGATTTCATCATCGGCCAGGCCCTTGCCCTTGGCTCGGGCATGGTGGAAGCGGCCGAGCAGGCGCAGCAGGCCATAGAACTCGTAGCCCTGCGGCAGGCGCAGTTCCACCGGCTGGTAGCGGAAGGCGGCCATCGACGAGGACAGCGACGCGCCCAGCAGCACCGCCACCCAGCACAGGTAGATCCACAGCAGCAGGATCGGCACGAAGGCGACCGTGCCGTAGAGCTTCTGGTAGGACTGGAAGCTGCCCAGGTAGGCGCCGATGCCCCACTTCACCAGTTCCAGGATGACCGCCGCGAGAATCGCGCCGGGCACCGCGTGCCGCCATTTCACGGTGTGGTGCGGCACCACCCGGAACATCAGCGTTATACAGACGAACTCGATCAGGATCGGCGCCAGCCGCAGCGCGAACTCGGCCAGCCAGCGGCCCTCCTGGGTGCCGAACAGTGGCATCGCGAACACCCGCGCCGACACCGCCAGCGAAGCGGCAGCGAGCATTGCGCCCAGGGTCAGCACGGTCCAGTAGACCAGGAAGCGGGTCAGCTTGGGCCGGGTCGAGCCGACCCGCCAGATCTGGTTGAAGGTCTCTTCAACGCTGTTGAGGGTGATCAGCAACGAGACCACCAGTGCGATGAAGCCGGCAGCCGTGAGCTGCCCGGCACTGGCCGAGAACTGCCGCAGGTAGCCTTCGGCCGCGCGCGCGGCGTTGGGCACGAAGTTGGAGAAGACGTAATCGCTGAGCTGGTCACTCCAGCGGTCGAAGACAGGGAAGGCCGAGAGCACGCCGAACACCACGATGGCCAGCGGCACCAGCGCGAACACCGTGGTGTACGCCAGTGCCGCCGCTGCCTGGAACAGGCGGTCGTCGAGGAAGCGATGCCACAGGAAGCGGCCGAAACTGATGGCCCGTGCGCGATCCCGCGCGCGCTCCATCCACAGGTTGAGCGTATCCAAAGGTTCCATCGGCGAAAGGGTACCCGATGCGGAATGCTCGCAGGATAGCCATACTGGTGGCCACACGACGAGGAGAAGCGGGCACGATGGGCGAGATTCTGGTGCTGTACTACAGCCGGGGCGGTTCAGTGGCACGGCTGGCGCGCCAGATCGCGCGGGGCATCGGCGAAGTGCCGGGCATGACCGCGCGCCTGCGCACAGTGCCGCCGGTGGCCGCCGTGACCCAGACCGCACAACCTCCGGTCCCCGACGATGGTGCCCCCTACGTGAGCGTGCAGGACCTGGTCGAATGCCAGGGCCTGCTGCTTGGCAGCCCCACCCGCTTCGGCAACATGGCGGCGCCGGTCAAGCATTTCCTGGACGGGCTCGGCGCCGAATGGGTCAACGGCACTCTCTCCGGCAAGCCGGCCGGCGTATTCACCTCCACCGCCTCGATGCATGGCGGCCAGGAATCGACCCTGCTGTCGATGCAGGTGCCGTTGCTGCACCATGGCTGCGTGATCGTCGGCATCCCGTTCACCGAACCGGCGCTGAGTCACACCACCAGCGGCGGCACGCCGTATGGCGCCAGCCATGTGGCCGGTGCAGCCGACGACCCGCAGCCGACCGACGATGAAGCCGTGCTGGCGCGCGCGCTGGGCCGCCGGGTGGCCGACATCGCACAGCGGTTGGCCCGATGAGCGCGGCGCCGCGCACGGTCCTGCTGCTGGCCCTGATGGGGCTGGCCGCGCTGTTCGCCGGCTGGTTCATCAATGACAAGCACTGGCTGGCCACCCAGCTGGTGTTCACCGCGCCGCCGCTGGCGTTGGCCGTTGCCCTGCGACTGGGCTGGCGCAAGGCCGGTTTCTGGGCCTCGGTGCTGGCCCTGGGCTGGTTCAGCCACGGGGTGATGAGTGCCTGGAGCCACCCGGAAACACGCTGGCTGGCGCTGATCGAGATCGCGCTGGCCCTGCTGGTGATCTTCAGCGCCAGCCTGCCGGGGCTGCGCGCCCGCTTCGGCAAGCGACGCTGACGCTGCGGCCGCCGGGCCGTATCATCTGTGTTCCTGGCCCCGCGCCGCTGTACCTGTCCTGGTTTCGCGCATGCACATGATGGAAGAGCTCCTGGTCGTCACCACCGGTGGCACGATCGACAAGATCTACTTCGACGACAAGTCGGACTACCAGATCGGCGACCCCCAGATCGGCATGATCCTGCGCGAGCTGGGGGTGACGTTCCGCTTCAACGTGATTCCGATCCTGCGCAAGGATTCGCTGCACATCAACGATGAGGACCGCGAGTTGATCCGCGCCACCATCGCCGCGCAGCCGACCCGCCACGTGCTGGTGACCCACGGCACCGATTCGATGGTGCAGACCGGCCAGGTGCTGGCGACGATCCCGGAAAAGACCATCGTGATGACCGGCGCGCTGAGCCCGGCGCGTTTCCGCGGTTCGGATGCGGAGTTCAACATCGGCTGTGCGATCGGTGCGGTGCAGTCGCTGCCGAGCGGCGTGTACATCGCGATGAACGGGCGGATTTTCGACCCGCAGCACGTGCGCAAGAACGTGGCCGCGAACCGCTTCGAATCGGTCTGAGGAACAGCGTGCCGACCAAGGTCGGCACCTACCACGACGCGGCGGCTCGTATCACCGCGCGTCCCCATGCAAAAACGCCCCGGCCGGAGCCGGGGCGTGCCCATGGAGAGGGGCTTGGGCTCAGTACTGGGCGTTGAGAGTCAGGCCCGAGAAGGTGCTGTAGGCCTTCACCCGCACATACCACGTGCCGGCAGCCGGACTGTTGATGGTGCAGGTCTCGCTGTTGCCGCTCAGGTACGGGCGGCAGGTGTAGGCGGTATCGGTCGGGGCACTGCCCTGGCGCACGTACAGGTCGGCATCACCGCTGCCGCCACTGATCGCCACGCGCAGCTGGGTGCTGCCGGCCGGAACGTTCACGGTGTAACTCAGCGAAGCGCCGCTGGCAGCGCCGAGGCCGGTGACCGGGACGTTGTTCTGCAGCACGTTGCCGCCCGGGTTCGGGCCACCGCCGTTGATCGCCGCAGCCACGGCCGCATCGGCGTCGATGATGCCGGCGCCGCAGCCGCCCGAGCAGGCGCCCGGCAGCGGACGTGCGGTGCTCTTGATGATGCTCTCCACCTGCGCCGGGCTCAGCGGGCTCGGGGCTACGGACTGCATCAGCGCGACCACGCCGGCCACGTGCGGTGCTGCCATCGAGGTGCCGTTGTACGAAGCGTAGCTGGCGCTGCCCGGGGTGGTGGTGCCGCTGTTGAGGGTGGACAGGATGCCCTGGCCCGGTGCCGAGATATCGATGCCGTTGCCATAGTTGGAGAAGCTGGCACGTGCACCGGCCGAGGTGGTGGCCGCCACTGCGATCACGTTCGGGCAGTTGGCCGGCACCGACGAGGACACGTTGGTGTTGCTGTTGCCGGCGGCGACCACCACGGTGGTGCCACGGCCGACAGCGCCATTGATCGCGTTCTGGTAGGTAGTCGAGCAGCTGCCGCCACCGCCGAGCGAGAGGTTGATCACTTCGGCCGGATTGGCATTGGCCGGCACGCCGCTGACGCTGCCGCCGGAAGCCCACACAATCGCGTCGGCGATGTCGGAGGTGTAGCCGCCGCACTTGCCGAGCACACGCACCGGCACGACCTTGGCGTTGAACGCGGTACCGGCCACGCCGGTGCTGTTGTTGGTCACCGCCGCCACCGTGCCGGCCACGTGGGTACCGTGCCAGCTGGAGTTCGAACCCGGGTAGCCCGCCTGGCACTCGTTGTCGCCGTACCAGTCGCCCTCATCGTTCGGGTTGTTGTCGCGGCCGTTGCCGTCGCGCGCCATCGCCGCATCACTGATGAAGTCGTAGCCCGGCAGGATGTTGGCATTGAGGTCGGCGTGGTTGGTGATGCCGGTGTCGATCACCGCCACGACCACACCGGTTCCGGTGGCCTTGTCCCAGGCCGGCCGGATGTTGATGCCGGCATTGGAGGTGCCGAAGCCCCATTGCTCGCTGAAGCGGGTGTCGTTCGGGGTCAGGGTGGCACGCATGATCTGGTCGACTTCAACGTATTCCACGTTCGGGTCGGCGGCCAGCTTGCGCATCAGCTGCTCGGATTCGGCCTGGTCGAGCGGACGATCGGTCTTGACCAGGGTCGGGCCGACGGCCAGCTTGCGGACCTGCTGCAGGCCCAGCGCGCGGCCCTGGCTGCTGGCCAGGCCGGCGGCGGCACTCTTCAGCGAAGAGGCCAGTGCGGTGGTGTTGGCCACCGGCGCGCTGCCGTCGCGGTACTTCACGATGAAACGCTGGTGGGTCTGTGCGGACTGCAGGCCGCTGAGCTGGACATCACCGGCCAGCGCAGGCGTGGCCAGCAGCAGCGATGACAGAACGGACGCACCAAGGACCACCCACACTCGACGCACACGCGGTTGCGTTACCTGGGACATCGTATTTCCCTTTCTTGTGGTGTGAATGCCGGAATCGGCAGAAGCACCGGCCCGAACCCTGGGCTGGCTTGCATTAGCGAGGTTCGAAGTCCGGCGAGTCAGCGGATCCCCCTAACGATCCGCCGTGCAGATGACGCTAATGACCAAAACCGGACACCACAAGATTTTCAGCGTCTTTTCAGCAAGATGAAATGTTCGTTCTGAGACTTTTCGGGTCGAGGGTTTGTGAAGGTGAAGGAACTTTCTCCTGCCCTGCACGCACCTGACTGGGTCATCACATGTCCTGCGATGACTTTGCCGACATCGGCGTCCACTGCTGACACCAACGACGGCGCAGCGTGCCCGCGGCGTGCCTGCCCATCGCGTCGGACGCGCTGACTACTTTGCCTGCGGGAGGCGCGCCGGCCGGATCCGCTGACCTTTGACCGGCTCGCCGCGTGCAACCGGCTGGCCATCGGCCACATAACCGGAGAACTGTGCTGGCAGCGCTTCGCCGACACCGAACACGGGCCCGGCCTGCAGCTGGTAGTGCAGGTGCGGCTCGGAGGAGTTGCCGCTGTTGCCACAGTCACCGAGGTGCGCGCCGCTGCGGACAGCCTGTCCCTGCGCCACACGCACACTGCCCTGGCGCAGGTGCGCCAGCACCGAGTATTCCTCGTTGCCGTGGTCGAGGATGACGCGGTTGCCGGTGAGCTGGGCGGCATTCATCTGGCCCGGCACGTTGTCGGCGACACCCTCGATCACCTCCACCACCGTGCCGTCGGCGGGCGCGAGGATCGGGCGACCGAAGCAGTAGTAATCATCGTTGCGCAGGCCATCGCCACGGTGCGACCGGCCATCGCGGACCACCAGCAGATCCAGCGCGAAGCGCTGGCCGGCATGGGCCGCATGGTAGTTCTGTTCGACACTGCGCCCGCCCCAGAACACGAAGTACTCATCGTCGAACGGCAGTTGCAGCCGTGTGCGGGTCTGATAGTCGAGGAACCCGCTCGCTGCGGCCTGCGGCGGCGTGGTCTGTAGCGGGCGGATGTAGAAGCCGCCAATCCGCCCGTCGGCATCGATGGCCCACAGCACCTGGATCAGGTCCGGGCTCCTGGCGAAGCGCACCTGCCGCAGATAGGTGTCGAATCCATCAACCTTCTCGACCTTCTCACTGACCAGCTCGGTTTCTGCGCCCCAGCCCGCCAGCACCTGCTCGCGCAGCGCCACCAGGTTCTGCGGGGACTGCAGCCCCGCCTGCATCTGCGGCGTCATCCGTTCCCACAGTGCGTCGATGTGCCCTTCGTAGAACTGCGTGGTCAGCGCAGCTCCCTGTTGGCGCGGATCTGCAGCCGCAGCCGCGCCGATGAGGGCAGAGAAGGAAACAACCAGAACTGCAAACAGGCGCGGGAGCAATGTCATGTCAGGCGTCCTTTCGATCCGGATCGGGAATGCCGGCAACGATCGCCGCCAGCTGTGTGCGGTACTCGGCCAGGGCAGTGCGGCCCATCGGCGTCAACTGCAGGGTGGTCAGCGGGCGCTTGCCGCGGAACGACTTGTCGATGGCGACCAGTCCAGCAGCCTCCAGCTTGCTCAGATGGCTGGACAGGTTGCCCTTGCTCAACCCGCTGAGATGTTCGACAAAACCGAACTCGGCCGATTCGGCACCTGCCAGGATCGACAGGATCAGCAGGCGTGCCGGCTCGTGGATCAAGCGGTCGAGCTGGAGCAGCGCTCTGGAGTCAGGCAGCTGGGTCATTCGGCGTTCGTCCGCGCCGCCATGAACGCGCGCATCTCTACCTGCAGCCGGTGGAAGCGCTGGTGGTCACGCCAGCCGACCACGATCAGTGCGATGGATGCCAGCGGGAACACCGCCGTGCTCGGGCCGAAGCCATACGCCTGCCCGGTGAAGGCCAGCGCGGCCTGGCACAACAGGAACACGCCCACGATGAACTCCAGCGGTGTACGCAGCCAGCGCCACACCACCCAGGGCAGCAGCGCTACCACGGCCAGGTAACCGATGGCGCGCAGGTCCCAGGGCAGCTCGCCCATCGGCGCCAGCCGGGTCAGCACGCTGCCGATCACCAGCACGCTTACCAGCGCGGTGAAGGCAATGAAGAAGCGCTGGAAATTGCGCTCGACCGGCGTGACCTGCTCCTCGACCTGGCCCAGCCGCTGGTAGTAACGGCGTGCCAGCCATTGCTTGCCGACGATCCACAGCACCGGCACGGCAATCAGCACGATGCGCAGCGCCAGGGTGGTCGGCAGCAGCGCGCCGGCAAGGAACGAGGCCAGGCAGGCAATGCCGCCTGCCATCGCCGACAGGCCCCCGGCACTTCGCGAGTACCGCGAATATTCACGGGTCAGCGCCTGCAGGCGCGAGGAAGGATCAATGACGGACGGCTGCTGCATGACACGCTCCATCGGGGTCGCTTGAATTTAGTTTGCAGTGCAAACCTATTTGCGTCAAGCGCCCGCCTGCTGCGGTCGCCGGGCGGGCCCACAACGCAGAAAGCCCGTCACTGGGACGGGCTTTCAAGAAGAACCGCCGGGCATGGCCCGGCGCTACCGGTTCAACGCGGGCGATCAGCCCAGCTTGACCAGCCAGTTGTGGCGGTCCGGCAGGCGGCCGTACTGGATGTCGGTCAGTTCCTTGCGCAGCGACATGGTCACTTCGCCGGCCGGTGCGTTGATGTCGCCCACCGAGAAGCCCTCGCCCTTCAGCTGGCCGATCGGGGTGACCACCGCCGCGGTGCCGCAGGCGAACACTTCGGTGATCTCGCCGGAGGCAACGCCGTCCTTCCACTCGTCGATGCTGACCTTGCGCTCTTCGACCTTCATGCCGCGGTCGCGGGCCAGCTGCAGGATGCTCTCGCGGGTGATGCCTTCGAGGATGCTGCCGGACAGCTGCGGGGTAACCAGCGTGCCGTCCTTGTAGACCAGGAACACATTCATGCCACCCAGTTCTTCCAGGTACTTGCCTTCGACCGGGTCGAGGAACAGCACCTGCGAGCAGCCCTGTGCCTGTGCCTTCTGCTGCGGCAGCAGCGAAGCCGCGTAGTTGCCACCGCACTTGGCGGCACCGGTGCCGCCCTTGGCTGCACGTGCGTATTCGGTCGACAGCCAGATCGACACCGGGGCGACGCCCTTGGCGAAGTACGGGCCGGCCGGGCTGGCGATCACGTAGTAGCCGGCCTTGTGCGCGCCGCGCACGCCGAGGAAAGCTTCGTCGCCGATCATGAACGGACGGAAGTACAGGCTCGACTCATCGGCCGACGGCACCCAGGCGCTGTCGACGGCGATCAACTGCTTCAGCGATTCAACGAAGATCTCCACCGGCAGTTCCGGCAGCGCCAGGCGCTGCGCCGAACGCTGCAGGCGACGGCCGTTGGCATCCGGGCGGAAGGTCCAGATCGAACCGTCGGCATGGCGGTAGGCCTTGATGCCCTCGAAGATTTCCTGGCCGTAGTGCAGCACGGCCGCGGCCGGGTCCAGCTGCAGCGGGCCATAGGCGCGCACGTTGGCGTTGTGCCAGCCGGTGTCCTTGTCCCAGCGCACTTCCACCATGTGGTCGGTGAAGTGCAGGCCGAAACCCGGCTTCTCCAGGATCTGGGCGCGCTCTTCAGCGCTGCGCGGGTGGTCCGAACGGGTGACGGCGAAGCTGGGAATGGACTGGGACACCGGAGATTTCCTGTTCTGGTTGCGGGTAATGCCCGGCCCGCGTCACTGCGGGCCGTGGGTCAAAGCATGCCGGTCTCGAGCCGGGCCGCCTCGGACATCATGTGCTGGTTCCACGGCGGGTCGAACACCAGGTCGACGTCGGCCTCGGCCACCGTCGGGATCATTTCGAGCTTGCTGCGCACGTCGTCGACCAGGATCTCACCCATGCCGCAACCCGGTGCGGTCAGGGTCATCTTCACGTCGATCTCGCGCTTGCCTTCGTCCAGGTGCTTGATCTCGACCTCGTAGACCAGGCCCAGTTCGACGATGTTCACCGGAATTTCCGGATCAAAGCAGGTGCGCAGCTGCTGCCACACCAGCTGTTCCACCTGTTCATCGGTGGCGTCAGCCGGCAGCTCGAGCGGTGCCGGTGCCTCCTTGCCGATGGCGTCGCCGTCCTTGCCGGCGATGCGGAACAGGTTGCCCTCGACGAACACCGAATAACTGCCGCCCAGCGCCTGGGTGATGTACCCATAGCTGCCGGCGGGCAGGGTCACGGTGTCGCCCTGCGGGACCATCACGGCCTCGCAATCGCGTTCGAAGTGGACAGGTTCGCTGCTACGGGAATACATGGGGACCGATATGGGGCCGTGGCCAAGGCCACGCAAGACGGCATTCTAGCCCAGCCGCCCTGCCGCCGCCGGTGCACTGCGGCAAACCACAGTATCCTGTGGGTGATCTTCAGGGAGCTTCGATGTCCTCCAATGCCGCGCGTGCCAGGACCGTGACCTGGCTCTGGCCCATCATGCTGTTACTGGGTCTGCTTGTTGCTCCCCTCGCCTGGATGATGCTGGCGCTGATGACCGGCCGGCAGGTCGGCTGGATGGCGGTACTGACCGCCCTGGAACTGGTGTTCATGCTGCGCATGGGCACGCTGGGCCCGGGCCGGCTGCGCATTGCCCTGGTCGTGCTGGGCACCCTGCTGGTGGCGGCCGTGGCCAACTGGGCCATCGCCAGCGCGTGGATGGGCGGCTCGATCGGGCTGGACCTGTGGGACGCCACCCTGCGGATGGGCCCGCACCTGGCCTGGACCCTGATCACCCTCGCCAATGGCGCGATGGAATGGCTGTGGCTGGCCCTGGGCGTGGCCGTGGGCGCCTGGCTGGCGCGCTGACCCACCGGCAGGTAGTGCCGGCCGCTGGCCGGCAAAAGCATGCGGACCAAGGTCCGCACCTACCGGGCACAGCCGCCATGCGTGGATGGGGGTAGTGCCGGCCGCTGGCCGGCAAATGCGTGCGGACCAAGGTCCGCACCTACCCGATGCAACCACCACGCGTGGATTCGGTAGTGCCGGCCGTTGGCCGGCAGAAGCGTGCGGACCAGGGTCCGCACCTACCGGGCACAGCCGCCATGCGTGGATGGGGGTAGTGCCGGCCGCTGGCCGGCAAATGCGTGCGGGCCAAGGTCCGCACCAACCCGATGCAGCCGCCGCTCAATGCCCGCCGTCGAGCGCCTTCAGTTCGCTCACCAGCGAGGCCGCCGCTTCCGCACCATCGCCGTACAGCATGCGGGTGTTGTCGGCGTAGAACAGCGCATTCTCGATGCCGGCAAAACCGGTGCCCTTGCCGCGCTTGATCACCACCACGTTGCGCGCATTGACCACATCCAGCACCGGCATGCCGTAGATCGGGCTGGCCGGGTCGGTACGTGCCACCGGATTGACCACGTCGTTGGCACCGATCACCAGCACCACATCGGTGTTGGCAAATTCCGGGTTGATGTCGTCCATGTCGGCGATCAGGTCGTAGGGCACACCCGCTTCGGCCAGCAGCACGTTCATGTGCCCAGGCATGCGCCCAGCCACCGGGTGGATCGCGAACTTCACCTTCACCCCGCGCTGGCCCAACCGCTGCGCCAGCTCCCAGATCTTGTGCTGGGCCTGCGCCACCGCCATGCCATAACCGGGCACGATCACCACGCGTTCGGCGTAGGCCATCATCGCCGCGACGTCCGACGCTTCAATCGGCTTCTGCGCGCCAGTGATCGCCTGCGCTTCGCCGCCGGCGCCGCCGCCGAAGTTGGAGAACAACACGTTGCGGATCGGCCGGTTCATCGCCTTGGCCATCAGCCGGGTCAGCAGGATGCCCGCCGCGCCGACCATCATGCCGGCGATGATCAGCGCCTCGTTGCCCAGCACATAGCCTTCGAACGACACCGCCAGGCCGGTGAACGCGTTGTACAGCGAGATCACCACCGGCATGTCGGCGCCACCGATCGGCAGCGTCATCAGCACGCCCAGTGCCAGTGCCAGCACGAAGAACGCGACGATCGCCCAGGTGTTGAGCGTGCTGGCCGCGATGATCGCCAGCACCACCACCGCCAGTGCCACCAGCAGGTTCATCACCTGCTGGCCCGGCCAGGTCACCCGCTTGTCCAGGCGGCCATCGAGCTTGGCCCAGGCAATCACCGAGCCGGACAGCGACACCGCACCGATGGCCGCGCCGACCACCGCCAGCAGCAGCACCATGCCCGAGGGTTGGCGGGCAGCGAGGTCGGCCAGCGCCTGTGCGCTCCAGTGGCTGGTATCACGGTTGGCGAGGAAGGCGTAGCGCAGCAGTTCCACTGCACCGATGGCCGCGGCCGAGCCGCCGCCCATGCCGTTGTACAGCGCCACCATCTGCGGCATGTCGGTGATGGCAACCTTGCCGGCCGACCACCAGGCCAGGCCCGCGCCAAGCAGCAGCGCCACCAGGATCAGCGGCACGTTATGCAGTTCGGGCAGGAAGAAAGTCGCCACCGTGGCCAGCAGCATGCCCAGCCCGGCCCAGCGGATGCCGCTGCGCGCGGTCAGCGGCGAGGCCATGCGCTGCAGGCCCAGCAGGAACAGCGTGGCGGCGACGAGGTAGCTGGCCTTGACCAGCCAATCGAGCAGTTCGACGGTGCTGATGTTCAAGCCTGCGGCTCCTTCGGCTCGTCCTTGCCGCCCTTGGGCGCGCTCGGCTTGAACATTTCCAGCATGCGCGCGGTGACCACGTAGCCACCGGCGGCGTTGCCGGCACCAAGCACCACGGCGAGGAAGCCCAGGGCTTTCTCCAGCGGTGTCTGCGCGTGCCCCAGCACCACCATCGCACCAATCAGCACGATGCCGTGGATGAAGTTGGAGCCCGACATCAGCGGGGTATGCAGGATCACCGGCACCCGCGAAATGATCACGTGGCCGGCGATGGCTGCCAGCATGAAGATGTACAGCGCTACGAACCCGTCACTCACCGGCAACGCTCCCGCTCTGTCTTCGTCGGCCCATCATAACCATGGGCTGAACCCGGCGTGCACCCGGCGTCAACCGAAGTGGCGCTCACGCGTTGTCGATGGTGACCCCGAGCGAGGAACCGTACCCTGTGCTGGTGAGCAGCCCCGTCCCCCCGAGCGCCGAGACCGATGCCCTGCCGGCATCGCTGGAAGCGTTCCTGGCCAGTGTTGGCCCGCGCGCGTTCCGCTTCGCCGAGGCCGGCCTGCGCCAGCGCGAAGACGCCATGGACGCGGTGCAGGACACGCTGCTGCGCATGCTGGACTACGCCGACAAGCCGGCTGCCGAATGGGCCCCGCTGTTCTGGAGCATCCTGCGCCGACGCGTGATCGACGTGCAGCGCCGGCGCCGCTTCCGACTGCCGTTCTGGCGCGACAACCAGGACGCGGAAGGCGGCGAGATCGACTGGGCCGACCCCGGCCCGGACCCGGCACAGGCGCACGAACAGCGCCAGCAGTACCAACAGCTGGTGGACGCGTTGCGCCGCCTGCCCGCCCGCCAGCGCGAGGCCTTCACCCTGCGCGTGCTGCAGGACCTGGACGGGGCCACCACCGCCCGCGCCATGGGCTGCAGCGAAGGCGCGGTAAAAACCCATCTGGCACGCGCCCGCCAGGCGCTGCAGGATTATCTGGAGACCCACCCGTGAACCGCTCCCTGCCTTCCGATGACACCCTGCGCAGCCTGCACGCTCAGTCGCTGCACGCGCTGTCGCCGGCAACGCTGGCCCGGCTGCGCCAGGCTCGCCACGGCGCCACGGCTGCCCATCGCGGGCGCTGGCGCTGGTGGCTGGCCAGTGCCTGTTCACTGGTGGTGGCACTGGGTATCGGCCTGCAGTTCACCGGCCACGGCACCCTGACGGGCCCTGCGCCGGCACCTGTGCTTGCCTCGGCAGAAGACAACAGCGCGCTCTACGACGAAAATCCCGATCTGTACCTGTGGCTGGGCGACACCGACCTGGCGATGGAGTGAATCATGTCCCGACTGCACACCCTGCCCCTGCTGATGACCCTGTTGCTGCTGCCGGCCTTCCCGGCACTGGCGCAGAGCGCCGCGCCCGCATCTGCCGCACGCCCTGCGCCGGCCGCACCGCTGCCGGCGTGGGAACACCTGAGCGAAGCGCAGCGCGAATCCCTGCTGGCGCCGCTGCGCGACCGCTGGAACAGCGCCGATGCCGGCCAGCGCCAGCGCATGCTTTCGCATGGCCAGCGCTGGCAATCGATGAGCCCGGAGGAGCGCGACAAGGCCCGCCGTGGCCTGCGCCGCTTCGAGCACATGAACCCGGAACAGCGTGAGCAGGCCCGGGCCCTGTTCGGTCAGATGCGGAACATGCCGCCGGAACAGCGCGACGCCCTGCGCGAGCGCTGGTCGCAGATGACGCCGGAACAACGCAAGGACTGGGTGCGCGACAACCCGCCGCCGGCGAAGCCGCGGTAACGCCGGCATCCGCAGGGTGGGTGCGGACCCTGGTCCGCACGCTGGGCCGTTCCTCCACGCATGGCGTGGATCTACCGGGAAGGCAACCGGCGCTACCGGCTCACGCCTGCCAGCGTGTCTTCGCCAGCAACTCGTCGTCCCAGTCGAAACTGAGCTCCCCTTCGCGCACGAACAAGGCGACGAAGTTGAGCAGGTTGCGCGCGTACATCTCGCTGGCCTGGGTCGCGCCGCGGCTGGCCAGGCCAAGCGGGCCATCGATGGTCACGCCCTGATGTTCGATGCACTGCCCCGGCTGGGTCAGTGCGCAGTTGCCGCCGCTCTCTGCCGCCAGATCGACAATGACGCTGCCGGTGGCCATGCCTTCCACCATCGCGGCAGTCACGATCGTCGGCGCCGGTCGCCCCGGTACCGCTGCCGTGCAGATCACCACATCCACGCTGCGCAGGTGGTCGGCCAGCCGGCGCTGCTGCTCGGCGCGTTCCTCATCGGTCAACGCACGCGCATAGCCGCCTTCACCGGCTGCACTCACACCAAGATCAAGGAAGCGCGCGCCCAGCGACTGGATCTGCTCGCGGGTTTCCGGGCGCACGTCGAAACCTTCCACCTGTGCACCGAGACGACGTGCGGTGGCGATGGCCTGCAGACCGGCCACACCGGCACCGATCACCAGCACCTTGGCCGGGCGCACGGTACCGGCGGCGGTGGTCAGCATCGGGAAGAAACGCGGCGCACGCTCGGCCGCGATCAGTGCCGCCTTGTAACCGGCCATGCCGGCCTGCGAGCTGAGTACATCCATCGCCTGCGCGCGGGTGGTGCGCGGCAGCTGCTGCAGTGGGAACAGGTGCAGGCGGTCGCCAGCGGCCAATGCCGCAAGCGCCGGATCGCTGGCCGGGGTCAGCAGGCCGACCACGCTGGCAGTGGGCTTGAGCTGCTCCAGCACCGCCACCGGCGGTGCCTGCACGCACAGCAGGATATCGATCTCGGCCCAGCGACCTACATCGAACACACGTGCACCGGCGTCGTCATAGGCAGCATCGGTAAATCCCGCCGCCAGACCGGCGCCGGCCTCATACCAGACAGTGATGCCCAAGGCACCGAGCTTGCGCGCGGTTTCCGGCGTCAACGCCACGCGCCGTTCGCCCGGCGCGGTCTCCTTGATCCCCAGCAACGCCACGGCCATGCAGGTCCCCGCTGATCGGTGAGTTTTCCCGATCCTAGCAGGCGGCCACGGCTCAGTGCAGTGTTGCGCTGCCCGGGTCCAGCCGATCGATCACACCCTGCATCGCGCTGTCGAAGGCGCCATCGTCGACGTGGGCGCGCAGGCGGCCCAGCCGCACCATCACCGCCAGTTCTTCCGGCGAGGCTACGCAGAAGCGCACGCCGCGGCGGTTGACGAACAGCAGGCGCGAGGAAATCGGGCTGACCCAGGACAGCTTGCCGGCCTGCACCTTGCCGTCCTTGTCGACGAAGTCCAGCCAGTTGCCGATTTCCATGCGTCGGAAGCGGTCGGCGTCGGCGTTGTCGAAATCGTCGGCGTCGATCTGCCCGCCGAGCTCCACCGCTGGCGACTCAGCCACCGGCGGCGCCGGCAAGGCGACCTGCGGCAGCTCCGGCAGCGCGCGCTGCAGTTCCGGTCGCGATTCCGCAATGCCCTGCAGGGTGTCGTGCAGGGCGTCGATGGCACCGGTGGCGGCATCGCCGTGCACGCCGACACTGGCAAATACCTTGGCCAGCACCGGCTGCCAGGCCTGCAGCCACGGCTTGCCGACGATCTGGCGGCGGGCCTCGGCCACTTCCTCCAGCAGGCCGTCAGCCAGGCTCAGTGCCTCGGCCACCGACGCGCCCTCCTCGCCCTCGCGCAGCAGCGCCAGGGTCAGGTGGTGCTGCCACGGCTGGCGCAGGAACTCGGCGATGGCCGGCGGCAGGGTGGCATCGCCGATGCGGCGATCCAGTTCGGCACCCGCCCGGCTGCGGGCCATTTCCAGCTTCTCCTGGCCGCGCTGCGTTTCGGCGGCGCGGCGCTCGGCGATTTCCACGCGGCGGCGGTGCTGCACGAGGAACTCGCGGAATTCTTCTTCCAGGGTCAGGAAGATCGCCAGGTTCTCGTTGAACTCAGCCACCAGGCGCTCGATGATTTCCTCGACCTTGGCCATCAGCATGCGCTCGGCCTGGCTTTCGCCGGTATTGCCCTCGCAGGCTTCGGCCAGCGAGTTGAGCAGCTTGCGGGCCGGGTGGGTCTTCTGCACGAACATGCGGCGGTCGAGCATCGCCACCTTGACGAAGGGCACCACCAGGCGGCCGATCAACTCGCGCGAACGGCCCTCCAGCTCGCGTTCGTCCAGCATCACGTCGAACAGCATGCCGACCAGATCGATCGCATCTTCGTCCTGCGGGTCCAGCCGGGTCTGGCCAGGATCGACGCCGAGACGGGTGGCGCTGGACAGCACTTCACTCTTCAGCCGCTGCGCCAGTGATTCGCCGTCCTCGCCGATGGCCGCACGCAGGGTGGCGCTGGGCGTGGCCTGCAGCAGCGACAGCACCGACATCATCTCGCGCTGGCTCAACGGGCGGTGCTGGCCGACCGCGACCTGCGCGGCCGAGGTGGCGTCCTCGCGAACGTGACGGGTCTGCTGCAGCAGCTCATGCAGGGCCTCCAGCAGCATTCCCTGCTGGCCGGCATACGCCTCGCCGTTGCCGGCATCCTCGCTCCCGAGGTGCTGCTGCATGTGGCCACGGCGCTCGGACCAGCGCGCAGCGAAGCGCTGTGCCCAGGCCGGCGCGGCCTGTTCATCATCGCTGAATTCGGATTCGAAGCCCGCCGCGTGGCGCGGCTCGACCAGATCGTCCGACCCGGGCGCCATGCGCGGGTCGGGCGCGGCCGACAATGGACGCCGCGGCGCCCCCATCTGCGACATCACGCCAGCGGCGGCCAGCTGCTCGTCCAGCTTCTCGTAGATGCGGCCCACCGGCGCGCGCAGGTCGCGCTCACACAGCTTGATCAGCACCAGGTGCACTTCCGGCGCCAGTTCGCAGCCGGCAAAGGCCTCATGGATGGCCACGCCCAGGTGTTCGGGGCTGACCGGGTTGTGGTCGGCGTCCAGCTCGGCGCCGCCGATCAGGCGGCCGAGGCGGCGGTCCAGCCGCGCCAGCACCGGCTTGAAGTCACGCAGCAGCACGGTGGCGAAATTACGCACCGCCAGCCGCGATTCCAGTACATGTTCAGCCAACAGGCTCAGGCCATCCTCGGCCGGCCCGGACAGGGTGGCTTCGGCCGACAACGGCTCGCCACTGGCCAGTGCATCCCAGGCCCGCTGCAGGTGGCCGGCGAAGGCGGCGGCGATGTCCTCACGGCGACGGCGCAGCTCGCGCATCGCATCCAGGAACAGCAGCTGCGACGAGCCAGCATTGCCCGCGCGGTCGAACAGTGCATCGTCGAAACGCGCCAGTGCGGCCCCGAACGCCTGGCACAGCGCCGGCAGGACCATGTCCCGGGCACGCTGAAGCTGGACCGGGTCACGGCCCGGCGATCCCATCGGTGTGGGCGCGCTCATCATTCGGGAAGGCTCCCCACCTTCTCTAGTACGACAGACAGCATGGACATCGCGACGGCCGGCACACCCCATGTACCGGTACGTCGATGGTAGGCCGGCCAGCCCGTCACGGACAGTGAAACAGTCCTCACTTCAAACCTCATGACCGGCGGCCCGGCAAGATAGATATCGTAAGCCGTGCGAGGCCCACGAGGCGAGAGGAAGCGGTCGTCCCTTTCCCGCCAGTGGCATGATGTTCATCACAGTTTGATATTCAGGGGCGGGACGCGACACAGACGGCGTCATTGACCACCCCGACTATAATCAAACACCCGTGATGACCGGTTCAGACTCCATGCCCGACCCCGCTGCCCTGCTTGCCCTGGATGCCCGCCGCTCGGTGCCCTCGCGGCAACTGGGCGAGCCCGGACCGGATCCAGCCACCCTGCAGCGCATGCTGGCCTCGGCCGTGCGCGTGCCCGACCACGGCAAGCGCGTACCGTTCCGCTTCCTGAAGATTGCCGGCGATGCACGTCACACTCTGGGCGACTTCCTGGCCGAGCGCAGCCGCCAGCGCGACCCGCATGCCGGCGAGGCGGTATTCGAGAAGGACCGCCAGCGTTTCAGCCATGCGCCGCTGGTGATCGTGGTGGTCGCCAGCCCGCGCCCGGACCCGAAGGTGCCCGAGCAGGAACAGCTGATGACCGCCGGCTGCGTCTGCTTCGCCCTGCTGCAGGCCGCGCAGGCGCTGGGCTTCGGCGCGCAGTGGCTGACCGCCTGGATGGCCTTCGATCCGGCGGTACAGGCCCACCTGGGCCTGGTCGAAGGCGAACGCATCGCCGGCTTCATCCACATCGGTACACCCAAGGCCGATGTACCTGAGCGCGAGCGCCCCGATCCGGCGGCCCTGCTGCGCGACTGGACGCCACCGGCATGAGCCTGCCGGCACCACCGCCATCGCTGTATCTGGTCGACGCCAGCATCTACGTGTTCCGCGCCTGGCACTCGCTGCCGGACCAGTTCCAGGACGCGCAGGGCTGGCCGACCAACGCAGTGCACGGCTTCGCCCGCTTCCTGCTCGATCTGCTCGAACGCGAGCGCCCGCGGCACATCGCCATCGCCTTCGACGAAGCACTCGACAGCGGCTTCCGCCACCGGCTGTATCCGGCCTACAAGGCCAATCGGGACCCGGCGCCGGAAGCGCTCAAGCGCCAGTTCGTACACTGCAAGGCGCTGTGCGCGGCGTTGGGCCTTGCGGTGCTTGCCCACCACGAATACGAAGCCGATGACCTGATCGGCAGCGCCCTGCACGTGCACCGTGGCAGCCACCGCGGGGTGATCATCTCCGCCGACAAGGACCTGTCGCAGCTGCTGCTGGATCACGACGAGCAGTGGGACTACGCACGCAACCAGCGTTGGGACGTAGCCGGAGTGAAGGCGCGGCACGGCGTGCACGCGCACCAGATCGCCGATTACCTGGCACTGTGCGGCGATGCGGTGGACAACATTCCCGGTGTCAGTGGTGTCGGCAGCAAGTCCGCCGCCGTGCTGCTGGCCCACTTCGGCAGCATGGATGCGCTGTACGAACGCCTGGACGAAGTGCCGTTCCTGCGTCTGCGCGGCGCGGCACAGATGGCGGTGCGCCTGCGTGAGCAGCGCGAGCACGCCCAGCTCTGGCGCCAGCTGACCACCATCGCGCTGGACGCGCCGCTGGACGGCAGCCAGCCCGGGCTGCTGCGCCAGGCAGCAGATCCGGAGCTGCTTGGTGGCCTGTGCCAGACCCTGCGCTTCGGCCCGATGACCCGCCGCCGGCTGTTCGATGCCGCCGGCGTGGCCGACCCCGTTCCCACTCCATCCTTTTCCAATTCCGGCGAGCCCGCATGAGCCAGCGCAACACCGAAGCCCCGCGTGTCGTCTATGAAGGCAAGTACCAGCGCATGCTGGTGCGCGGCACCTGGGAATACAGCGAACGTACCCACGCCGGTGGCCTGGCCGCGATCATCATTGCCGTCACCCCGGAGGACAAGGTGCTGTTCGTCGAGCAGTTCCGCGTGCCGCTGCAGGCACCCACCATCGAGATGCCGGCCGGCCTGGTCGGCGACATCCACGCCGGCGAATCGATTGAAGTCTCGGCCGTGCGCGAACTGGAAGAAGAAACCGGCTGGACCGCCGATCACGCCGAAGTGCTGATGATCGGCCCGACGTCGTCCGGCGCCAGCAGCGAGAAGATCGCCTTCGTACGCGCTACCGGCCTGCGCCGGATCGGCGAAGGTGGCGGCGATGACAGCGAGGACATCACCGTGCACGAGATTCCACGCAGTGAGGCCGCGGCCTGGCTGGTGCAGAAGATGGGCGAAGGCTACGAGCTGGATGCCAAGCTGTGGGCCGGCCTGTGGATGATCGAGCACCACCTGGACGGGCGCCCGCGTGGCTGACGCCGACCTGCATGCGCTGCCGGCGCTGCTCGGCGCCGATGATCCGGCAATCTACGCGATTCACCGGCCTCAGGGCGCTTCGCCGTACCTGCTGCTGGCCGACCATGCCGGCCAACAGGTGCCAGGTGCCCTCGCCGGCCTGGGCTTGCCACAGGTCGAACTGGACCGCCACATCGGCTGGGACATCGGCATTGCCGGCACCACCCGCGCGCTGGCCGAACGGCTGGATGCCTGGGCGATCGAACAGACCTATTCGCGGCTGCTGATCGACTGCAACCGCCCACTGGCCTCGCCGACGCTGATTCCGGAAGTAAGCGACCACACCGTGGTCCCGGGCAATGCCGGGCTGTCGGCGGCGCAGCGCCAACAGCGCATCGATGCGATCCACGCGCCGTACCACGCACGCATCGCCGCCGAACTGGACGCACGCCGCGATGCCGGTCGCCCCACCCTGCTGGTGATGATGCACAGCTTCACCCCGGCGATGAACGGCATGCAGCGGCCGTGGCATGCCGGCGTGCTGTACCACCAGGACACGCGCTTTGCGCATGCACTGCTGCAGGCACTGCGCGACGAAGGCGACCTGGTGGTGGGTGACAACGAACCGTATTCGGTCAGCAGTACCAGCGACTACGCGGTGCCGGTGCATGGCGAAGGCCGCGGTCTGGTGCACGTGGAACTGGAGATCCGCCAGGACCTGATCGCCGATGCCGCCGGGCAGCTGGCATGGGCGGAGCGGCTGGCGCGGATCTTCAGCGCGCTGCAACCGCAGTTGCTGGCATTGGGTTGAACGCGCGTGGATCCATCCCGGGTTGGTAGTGCCGGCCGCTGGCCGGCAACCTCAGGGTAGTTGGGTCATTGTGTTTGCCGGCCAGCGGCCGGCACTACCACTACTGTTGCCGGGCGCAGGCCCAGCGCGATCACCACGCCGAGCGCGGCGAACAGCGCGGCGCCGTACTGTGCATTGACCATGCCCTGCAACGCATCAGGACTGGTTGCCGCCTGCGTGCCGCGCGCGGCGTTGGCGACCATCACCAGTACCGCCAATCCCAAGGCGCCGCCGATCTGCTGGGCGGTGGCCGCCATGCCGGACGCGACGCCTTGCTGCGGACCCGGCACGCCCTGCCCGGCCACGATCCACATCGCCGTCCAGCTCATGCCCTGGCCGACGCTGAGCACCACGATGCCCGGCAACAGCGGCCAGTAGCTGGCGCCATGCGGCATCGCCAACGCAACCGCGGCGATGCCGACGGCACCTGCGGCGAAGCCCCAGGCCAGCACCTGCCGTGGCGAACGGCGCCGCAGCATGCGTTCGGCAATCCGGATGCCGAAGGTGCACACCAATGTCGGCAGCAGGAAGGCCATACCGGCCTGCAGCGGGCTCCAGCCATAGCCATCCTGGAAGTAAAGCGCCAGGAAGTAGTACTGCACGCCATAGCTGCTCATGAAAGCGAAGGTCAGACCCAGCGCGGCGCGGAGGCCGGGCAGGCGCAACAGCGAAAACTGCATCAGCGGGTCACGGCTGCGCTTTTCGATCTGTACGAACACCGTCAACAATACGGCTGAAAGCAGCAGGCAGATGAGCGTAGCCGGCGCCGTCCAGCCCCACTCCGGCCCTTGCACCAGGGTGGTGACCAGCAGGCTGCCGCCAGCGGTGACAGTGAGACAACCGGCCAGATCGAAGGAACGGCCCTGCACGCGTGGACCATCGGCCGGCAGCCATGTACCGGCCGCGACCGCGCACGCCGTGGCCAGCGGCACGATCACCGCGAGCACCGCCGGCCAGCCGAACGCCTGGGTCAGCACGCCACCGAGCAGCGTGCCCAGCGCCAGGCCGACCGCGCTGGCCATGCTCCAGATCGCCAGCGCACGATTGCGTACCGGGCCTTCGGCGTACAGCGTGTTGATCAGCGCCAGCGTGGCCGGGAACAGCAGCGCCGCCCCGACGCCTTGTGCGGCGCGCGCGATGATCAACAGCGTGGCGCTCGGCGCCAGCGCGCCGAGCAGCGAGGCCAGCGCGAACAGCAGCATGCCCAGCCGGTAGAAGCGGCGGCGGCCGATCAGGTCGGCGGCGCGCCCGCCGAGCAGCAGGCTGCCGCCGAAGGCCACGGTGTAGGCACTGACCACCCATTGCAGCTGCTGCGCGTTGATCTGCAGCGCGCGGCCCATGTCATGCAGGGCAACGAAGATGATGGTGGCATCCAGGGCGATGATCAGCTGGGCGGTGGCCAGCAGGGTCAGCGCCCAGCGCGGGTATTTGAGGGGAAGCATCGGCGGTCTGGCGCGGTGGGGGAGCGCAGTCTCATTGATGCGAGCCAATCAATAAACCCCTCCCCGACCATATCTGTCATGATTTTCGGCATGAATGGAGCCTCGATGGACCTCAATGCGGTGCGCATGCTGGTGCAGGTGGCCGAAGCCCGCAGTTTCACCGTGGCCGCCGGCCAACTGGGCCTGAGCCAGTCCGGCCTGTCGCGCGCGATCGGAAGGCTGGAAGCCACGCTGGGGGTGAAGCTGCTGCAGCGGAACACCCGCAATGTGGCGCTGACCCCGGATGGCCGCCAATTCGTCGAACAGGTGGCACCGCTGCTGGCCGGCCTGGACGATGCCGAGCGGCAACTGGCCGACCGTCCGTGCACGCCCTCGGGCACGTTGAAGATCAGTGCGCCGTCGATGTTCGGGCGCAAGGTGCTGGTGCCGATGCTGGCGCCGTTGCTGCAACAGCATCCGCAGCTGCAGGTGGAAGCGGTGCTCAGCGACCGTCTGGTCGATCTGGTCGAGGAAGGCTTCGATGCCGCGCTGCGCACCGGCGTCATCGCCGACCAGCGCATCGTCGCGCGGCCATTGCGGCCGCTGCGCTGGGTGACGGTGGCCAGCCCCGCCTATCTGGCCCGCTGTGGCGCACCGGACGATGTGGCCGCGCTGCAGGACCATGCCTGCCTGGCGGTGCGCAACCTGCGCAGTGGCCGGCTGGTGGACTGGCAGTTCCTGCAG
This sequence comes from Stenotrophomonas sp. 86428_Sma, assembly GCF_056481585.1. Classification (NCBI taxonomy): domain Bacteria; kingdom Pseudomonadati; phylum Pseudomonadota; class Gammaproteobacteria; order Lysobacterales; family Lysobacteraceae; genus Stenotrophomonas; species Stenotrophomonas sp. 86428_Sma. Next base: position 806,412 of record NZ_CM151156.1, on the reverse strand, counting down.
GACGGGCAACTGCGCGAGTTCACGCCGCCGACGCGGATGGTGTTCGACAGCGGCGATCCACTGGTGGAAGCGGCCATCGCCGGTATCGGCATCGTGCAGGTGATGGATTTCGCCGTGGCCGATGCGTTGGCCGATGGCCGCCTGCAGCGCGTGCTGCAGCCGTTTGAAGGCCGCAGCCGTGCACTGTCACTGATCTATCCGCCCTCGCGGCAATGCTCGCCAAAGCTGCAGGTACTGGCCGACGCGTTGCTGGCCGGGCAGTGGTAGCGCCGGCCGCTGGCCGGCGTCTCCAGCAATCCAACCGTCTCAGGTTTGCGGGCCAGCGGCCGGCACTACCAGGCTGCGGTAGATCCACGCCATGCGTGGATGAGGGCCGGTAGCGCCGGGCATGGCCCGGCGTTACCGATCAGGTGAAGCTATCGGTGGCGCGCACCAACGCGTCCACGTTCTCAGCCTCGAACGCCGAATGCCCCGAGGCCGGCGTGATTTCCAGCTTCGCCTTCGGCCACACCTTGGTCAGGTCCCAGGCGTTGGCCAGCGGGCAGACCACGTCATAGCGGCCGTGCACGATCACGCCGGGAATGTCAGCGATGCGGTGCGCGTCGCGCAGCAGCTGGTCTTCCACCTCGAAGAAGCCGCCGTTGACGAAGTAATGGTTCTCGATGCGGGCAAAGGCCAGCGCGAAGTGCGGGTCTTCGTGGCTGTTGATGAAGTCGTCGTCGACGTGCAGGAAGCTGGTCGCGCCTTCCCACACCGCCCAGGCTTTGGCCGCTTCCAGGCGGGTGGTTTCGTCTTGGCTGGTCAGGCGGCGGTGGAAGGCCGAGATCAGGTCATGACGCTCCACCGACGGAATCGGCTTGAGGTAGTGCTCCCACGCATCCGGGAACAAGCGGTTGGCGCCTTCCTGGTAGAACCATTCCAGTTCCCAGCGACGCAGCATGAAGATGCCGCGCAGGACCAGTTCGGTCACGCGCTGCGGGTGGGTTTCGGCATAGGCCAGTGCCAGGGTCGACCCCCAGCTGCCGCCGAACACCTGCCAGCGATCAACCTTGAGATGCTCGCGCAGCTTCTCGATATCGGCGACGAGATCCCAGGTGGTGTTGTCCACCAGGTCCGCGTGCGGGGTGGAACGGCCGGCACCGCGCTGGTCGAACAGGATGATGCGGTACTTGGACGGGTCGTGGAACTGGCGCATCTTGTCGCTGCAACCACCGCCCGGGCCACCGTGCAGCATCACCACCGGCTTGCCATCCGGGTTGCCGCACTGTTCGAAGTACAGCGTGTGGCGGTCGTCGACCTTCAGGGTGCCGACGTCGTAGGGGGTGATGGCGGGGTACAGCGTACGCATGCTTGCAGCTCCAGGGTGATGCCCTGCCGGGGCAGGAGAACCTCCATTCTAGGCCGGACACCGGCCCAGGGTGATGCGGTCGCGCTGTTCCAGGTCCTGCACGGTCTGCACCTCTGCAAAACCCGCGGCGTCGAACAGCGCGCGGATCGCCGCGCCCTGATCCCAACCGTGCTCGATCAGCAGCCAACCGCCGGGCAGCAGATGGGCCTGGCCACCGTCGACGATGCGGCGGATGTCATCCAGCCCGTCCACGCCGGAGGCCAGCGCGGTGGCCGGTTCAAAACGCAGGTCGCCCTGTGTCAGGTGCGGATCATCGCTGGCGATGTATGGCGGGTTGCTGGCAATCAGGTCGAAGCGTGCACCCTGCAGTGGCGCATACCAGTCCTGCCCGCCCTCGGCGAAGCGGACGTTGCGCAGTTCATGGCGCGCAGCATTGCGCGCGGCCACGGCCAGCGCGCCCGGGCTGGCATCGGTAGCCAGCACCTTCGCTTGGGGCCGTTCGCTGGCCAGTGCAAGTGCAATCGCACCGCTGCCGGTGCCCAGGTCAGCCAGCTGCAGCGATTGGTCTGGCGGCAGCCGCTCCAGCGCCAGCTCGACCAGCAGCTCGGTTTCCGGACGCGGGATCAGCGTGGCCGGGTCGACCTCCAGGTCCAGCGTCCAGAAACCGCGGCGGCCGGTCAGGTAGGCCACCGGCTCACCGGCCACGCGGCGGGCCAGCAACGCTTCGAAGGCGGCCAGGTCGGCGGCGGCCAGCGGATCGGTGGCATGCGCGAACAGCCAGCTGCGCGGGCGCTCCAGCACATGCAGCAGCAGCAGTTCGGCCTCGTGGCGGGCCTCGACGCCGCCGAGGCGGGCACTGGCCTCGGCCACGATCTGGCGCAGGGAGGGTTCGGTTTGGGAAAACATGCCGCAATTGTAGAGCGGAGCCCATGCTCGGCTGCTTCTGGCGCAGTCGAGCTACACATCCACAGGTCCGCAGTCGAGCATGGCTCGACTCTACAAAAGGCTGCAATCCGTTCAGGTTCTGCCCGAGGGGATAAGGAGGGACTATTGGCCCTATTCAGCCGTTCCGGAAGATTTTCCTTGTCACACAGGCAGTTGCAGGATGAAAGCGTCCGGGTTCAGTGCCTGCTCAGCGCATTTTGATAGACTGCATCTATCAAATAGATGCAATCAATGGATTGTTCTTATCGATAGCGAGTCGGTACTCTAGGTCCTGTCGATTCACCCACTCCCCTTCACCCAGAGGAAAAACGATGTCCCTGATCAACACCCAGATCCAGCCGTTCGAAGCCAATGCTTACCTGAATGGCGAGTTCATCAAGGTTTCCGACAGCACCCTGAAGGGCCAGTGGTCGGTCCTGATCTTCATGCCGGCCGCCTTCACCTTCAACTGCCCGACCGAGATCGAAGACGCCGCTGACCATTACGCCGAGTTCAAGAAGGCCGGCGCCGAGGTCTACATCGTCACCACCGACACCCACTTCTCGCACAAGGTGTGGCACGAAACCTCGCCGGCCGTCGGCAAGGCCCAGTTCCCGCTGGTCGGCGACCCGACCCACCAGCTGACCAACGCCTTCGGCGTGCACATTCCGGAAGAAGGCCTGGCCCTGCGCGGCACCTTCATCATCAACCCGGAAGGCGTGATCAAGACCCTGGAGATCCACTCCAACGAGATCGCCCGTGACGTCTCCGAAACCCTGCGCAAGCTGAAGGCTGCCCAGTTCACCGCCGCCAACCCGAACCAGGTGTGCCCGGCCAAGTGGAAGGAAGGCGAGAAGACCCTGACCCCGTTGCTGGACCTGGTCGGCAAGATCTAAGGCAGTACCGGCCTGCCGTGGCCCCACGCCACGGCGCGCCTTTCATCCCCGTGCCGGTCCCCCCGCCGGCGTGGGGGTGAACCCAAGACAGCCAACGCTCGCCCGCCTTGGCCAGCCAGCCCCTTCCACGGTCGCTGTCTTGGGTTCACCCCTACCCCCAGCTGGTCCGCTACCTTCTACAGCGGTGCCACGCCCCCTGTTTGCCTGAAGCCAGGAGATGACCCGATGTTGGACGCCAACCTGCAGTCGCAGCTGAAGACCTATCTGGAGCGCGTGACCCGCCCGATCCAGATCACCGCGCACGCCGACGACGGCGCCAAGTCGCAGGAAATGCTGGAACTGCTGCAGACCCTGGACAGCCTGTCGGACAAGATCTCGCTGCAGGTGCTGCGCGATGGCCAGGGCCGCGTGCCGTCCTTCGACCTGGGCACCCCGGGCCAGGATATCCACCTGACCTTCGCCGGCCTGCCGATGGGCCACGAGTTCACCTCGCTGGTGCTGGCGCTGCTGCAGGTCGGCGGCCACCCGTCCAAGGCCACCGCCGAGCTGATCGAGCAGGTGCAGAACCTGGAAGGTGAATACAAATTCGAAACCTACTTCTCGCTGTCCTGCCAGAACTGCCCGGACGTGGTGCAGGCGCTGAACCTGGCCGCGGTACTCAACCCGCGCATCCAGCACGTGGCCATCGACGGTGCCCTGTTCCAGGACGAAGTCGAGAAGCGCGAGATCATGTCGGTGCCGACCGTGTACCTCAACGGTGAAGTCTTCGACCAGGGTCGCATGACCCTCGAGCAGATCGTCGCCAAGCTCGATACCAACGCCAGCAAGCGCGATGCCGAGAAGATCGCCGCCAAGGATGCCTTCGACGTGCTGGTGGTGGGCGGTGGCCCGGCCGGCGCGGCAGCAGCGATCTATGCTGCACGCAAGGGCATCCGCACCGGCATCGCCGCCGAGCGTTTCGGTGGCCAGGTGCTGGACACCATGGCGATCGAGAACTTCATTTCGGTGAAGGAGACCGAGGGCCCGAAGCTGGCCACCGCGCTGGAACAGCACGTGCGCGAGTACGAGGTGGACATCATGAACCTGCAGCGCGCCAGTGCGCTGGTGCCGGCCGGTGAAGACGGCCTGGTGCAGGTGCAGCTGGAGAACGGCGCGGTGCTGAAGTCGCGTTCGGTGATCCTGTCCACCGGCGCACGCTGGCGCCAGATGAACGTGCCGGGCGAAGACCAGTACCGCAACAAGGGCGTGGCCTACTGCCCGCACTGCGATGGTCCGCTGTTCAAGGGCAAGCGCGTGGCGGTGATCGGCGGCGGCAACTCCGGCGTGGAAGCGGCCATCGATCTGGCCGGCATCGTGTCGCATGTAACCCTGTTGGAGTTCGATTCCAGCCTGCGCGCCGACGAAGTGCTGCAGAAGAAACTGCGCAGCCTGGCCAACGTCACCGTGCTGACCAGCGCACAGACCACTGAAGTGCTGGGCGACGGCAGCCGTGTCACCGGCCTGGTCTACAAGGACCGTGTCGGCGGCGACGCCCACCGCGTCGAGCTGGAAGGCATCTTCGTGCAGATCGGCCTGCTGCCCAACACCGAGTGGCTGAAGGACACCGTGGCGCTGTCGCCGCGTGGCGAGGTCGTCATCGATGACCGCGGCCAGACCAACCTGCCGGGCGTGTTCGCTGCTGGCGATTGCACGACGGTACCCTACAAGCAGATCATCATTGCCATGGGCGCCGGTTCGACCGCCGCATTGAGCGCGTTCGACCACCTGATCCGCTCGTCGGTGAGCAGCAGCAGTGGTGCCGTTGCTGAAGCTGCCTGATCCACCGTTCCCAGATCACCGGGAACATTGTCTGCCTGTCGGGTAACCATGCCGTCAGCCGGTCCGTTACCCCTGGGGTGTAAGGATGAACCTACGTGATCTGAAGTACCTGGTAGCCCTGGCCGACCACAAGCATTTCGGCCGGGCTGCCGCCTCCTGCTTCGTCAGCCAGCCGACGCTGTCCACGCAGATCCGCAAGCTGGAAGAAGAGCTGGGCCTGCCGCTGGTGGAACGCGCGCCGCGCAAGGTGATGCTGACCCCGGCTGGGCAGGAAGCAGCAGCACGGGCACGGGTGATCGTGTCCGAAGTGGAACAGCTGAAGGAAGCGGCGCGACGCAGCCGCGATCCGGAAGCCGGTACGGTGCGCCTGGGGATCTTCCCTACCCTGGGCCCGTACCTGCTGCCGCATGTGATTCCGCGCATCCGCGATCGCTTCCCGGAGCTGGAACTGCTGCTGGTCGAGGAAAAGAGCGATGTGCTGCTGGACCGCCTGCGCGAAGGCAAGCTCGACGCTGCACTGCTGGCCCTGCCGGTGATCGACGACCAGCTGCATGCCGAGTTCCTGTTCGAGGAACCCTTCCTGCTGGCCGTATCCGGGCGCCACCCGCTGGCCCGTCGCGAACACCTGGACGTGCAGGAGCTGGCCACGCAGAAGCTGCTGCTGCTGGAAGATGGCCACTGCCTGCGCGACCAGGCACTGGAAGTCTGCCGCCTGTTCGGTGCCAACGAGAAGTCCGAGTTCCGCGCCACCAGCCTGGAAACCCTGCGGCAGATGGTCGCCGCCGACGTCGGCATCACCCTGCTGCCAAGCCTGTCGGTGCAGCCGCCGGTGCCGCGCTCGAACAACATCCGCCTGCTCGACTTCACCGGCGAAGGCCGCCCCAGCCGCCGCATCGCCATGATCTGGCGCCGCAGCTCGGCCATGAACGACTTCCTGATGGAGCTGGCCGAGCAGTTCAAGCGCCTGCCGCAGGCGCTGTTCACCCTGGAAGCGGTCAACGCCGCCGGCGACACGACCGCCCTGCCCGGCCCTGCGCTGAACGGCTGAACCCCCGCAGCACCGGCCTGGAATCGGCAGGAGTCGATTCCGGTCGCATTTGTCCCCACAATACAGACAGGCGGCGCCAGCAGGTGCCGCCTTTTGCATGGCTTTCAACCAAGGAGCTTCACCATGAGTACCGCCAGCGGCCTGCCGCCGTCGATCACCGTTTCCACCTTCGACATGGACCGCCTGGACGCCATGCTCGAATCCCCTGCGCTGAGCCAGACGCCTGCCGCGCTCGCGCTTGCTGAAGAACTCAACCGGGCCACCGTGCTGGCACCGGACCAGATTCCCGAAGGCATCGTCATGATGCATTCGCGCGTGGAGTGCGAAGATGAAGTGTCGGGCGAGAAGCACGTCCTGACCCTGGTCTTCCCCCGCGAAGCCAACGTCGATGAAGGCAAGGTTTCCGTGCTGGCCCCGGTCGGCAGTGCCCTGCTCGGCCTTTCGATCGGCCAGAGCATCGACTGGAACGCGCCCGGCGGCCGCAAGCTGCGCCTGCGCGTGACCGCGGTCCACAACGACCGCCCCTGATTACCGCTGCGCACCGCGCGCGATTCGATCCCCCTGCACCAGGAGCCGTAATGAGTACCCCGTCCAAACTGTCCCAGCTGCGCGAACTGTCCGTGGTCGTTGCCGATACCGGTGACTACGAGGCGATCAAGCGCCTGCAGCCGGTGGACTGCACCACCAACCCGACCCTGGTGAAGAAGGCGCTGGACCTGCCGGTCTACGCCGAGCTGATCGAACGCGAACTGGCCTGGGGCCGCCAGCAGAGTGGCGACCGCGAAGCCGTGGTGCACGCCGTGGCCGACCGCCTGACCATCGGCGTCGGCGCGCTGCTGAGCACGCTGGTGCCGGGCCGCGTGTCCACCGAAGTGGACGCCGACCAGGCCCACGACACCGCTGCCACCGTAGCCAAGGCCCGCCAGTTCATCCAGATGTACGCCGATGCCGGCGTGCCGCGCGAGAAGATCCTGATCAAGATCGCCGCGACCTGGGAAGGCGTGGAAGCCGCGCGCATCCTGCAGGCCGAGGGCATCGACTGCAACCTGACCCTGATCTTCAACCCGACCCAGGCGCTGGCCTGCAGCGAAGCCGGCGCGTTCCTGATCTCGCCGTTCGTCGGCCGCATCCTGGACTGGTACGTGGCCAACGGCCAGACCCCGGCCAACATCGATGAAGACCCGGGCGTGAAGTTCGTGCGCGGCGTGTATGCCGAATTCAAGCGCCGCGGTTCGCCGACGGTGGTGATGGGCGCCTCGTTCCGTTCGACCGCGCAGATCGAAGCGCTGGCCGGCTGCGACCGCCTGACGATTTCGCCGGACCTGCTGGAGAAGCTGGACGCCGACCACGGCGAGCTGCCGCGCAAGCTGGTGGCCGGTGCGGCGGATGGCGCGGCGGTGACCCCGATCGACGCGGCGAAGTTCGCAGCGGATCTGGCGGCCGATCCGATGGCGACCGAGAAGCTGGCGACCGGTATCGATGCGTTTGCCAAGGATCTGCAGGCGCTGCGCGAGCGCATTCGTTCGGAACTGTGAGGATTTCGGCCAACGGCTGAGCCCCTCGTGGCGGGGGCTTGGTCGCGAAGAGCGGGTCATGCGGTTGGCAGGGTGGGTAGGCCGTGCAGGGGACGCTGCAAGTACGTCCATGTAAGCTCGGTCGCCGCATCCATGCGGCTCACGCCCCTGCACGGTCTACCCACCCTGCCTTCGACAGTTTCCGGCGGCCGCCCGCCACGGATGAAAGAAAGAAGAGCAAAAGCGGGTCGCGCGCTTCGCTTGCTCACAGTCGAGCAAGCTCGACTCTACGGAGCACTGCAGGATCAAACAAAAAGGACGCGGCGAAGGCCGCGTCCTTTTTCTTTTCTTTCAGTTCGTCAGTAACCCATGCTCTTGCCCACCGTCACCGGGAAACTGTCGGGGGTGGGGCGGTGTGGGTTGGCAGGACCGTTGGCGCCATGGATGGCGCCATCGAGCCCCCAAGGACGGGTTTACGGCGTGTCCTGCCAACCCACACCGCCCCGCCCAACCCGCAGAAACGCAGAGCCGCTTTGGCTTTGGCTTCTGCCGTAGATTCTGCCCGCCGCAGGCGGACCACCGCGCGTCAGCGCGGCGCCTCCACATCCAGCCCGATCGGGCAGCTCACCCCGGTGCCGCCGATGCCGCAGTAACCGTTCGGGTTCTTCGCCAGGTACTGCTGGTGATAGTCCTCGGCGTAGTAGTACGCCGGCGCCGGATACACGATCTCCGTGGTGATCGGGCCGTAGCCGGCCGCATCCAGCTGGGCCTGGTAGGCCTCGCGGCTGGCCAGCGCGGCAGCGTACTGCGCCTCGTCGGTGGCATGGATCGCCGAGCGGTACTGGGTGCCGGTGTCGTTGCCCTGGCGCATGCCCTGGGTCGGGTCGTGGCTTTCCCAGAACAGCTGCAGCAGCCGCTCCAGGCTCACCACCGCCGGGTCGAACACCACCTGCACCACTTCGGTGTGGCCGGTCAGGCCCGAGCACACCTCTTCATAGGCCGGGTTCGGGGTGATGCCACCGGCATAGCCCACGGAGGTGCTGTACACGCCCGGTTCGGTCCAGAACTTGCGCTCGGCGCCCCAGAAGCAGCCCAGCGCGAAGCGGATCTGCTGCAGGCCGGCGAAACGGTCCTTCAGCGGATGGCTGTTCACGAAGTGTTGGTTGCTGTGCAGCGGCAGCGGTTGGTCACGCCCCGGCAGTGCTTCTTCCGGGCGCGGCAGGCGCTGCTTGAAGGCGCCGATGCCGAGGATGCCCTGGCCAATTCCCAACATGATGCGCTCCTAGGCCGGAAGGCCGGCTATGTCGTCTGCATCTGAAATGGGGGCGTCCGGCGCGTGGCCCAAGTCCAGCGCCGCCACGATGTCCTCGGCCTGCGGCCGTGCCGCATCAGGGATGCCTACCCGCAGCACGCCGAACAGCGGCAGCTCGCCCATGCCACCCAGCAACGACTCGCCGAACACGAAGGCCGGGATGCCGGCATCCTCCAGCGCGTGCTTGACCAGGTGGGCGTCGAACAGGTTGTCGGCCTTGTACACGATGTGCATGCGGCAGCTCCGTGGGACAGGGTTCCAGCATACGCCCGGGGGCTGAATGGTGGTGGTGACGGCGCATGACCGTTCTGCCGGCCAGCGGCCGGCACTACCCAATTGCACGGCGATCCACATTCCGCCGGCCGGCGGCCGGCGCTTCCGGGAAGAGGGCCTGGTAGTGCCGGCCGCTGGCCGGCATCCCCACGCCCCACCGGGCAGCCCTGCCCCGTACGCGTTAGACTGGCGATCTTTCTGCCTTTCTTTTCGCCGACTCATGTCCGAGCACACCCCCGCCAGCCCCGAGACCCCCGCCGACAGCCACGAAAAGCGCGATTTCATCCGCCAGATCGTGCGCGAGGACCTGGCCAGCGGAAAGCACCAGGCGATCAAGACCCGTTTCCCGCCGGAACCGAACGGCTACCTGCACATCGGCCATGCCAAGTCGATCTGCCTGAACTTCGGCATCGCCGGCGAGTTCAGCGGCGTCTGCAACCTGCGCTTCGACGACACCAACCCGGCCAAGGAAGACCCGGAATACGTGGCCGCGATCCAGGACGACGTGCGCTGGCTGGGCTTCAGCTGGAACGAGCTGCGCCACGCCTCGGACTACTTCCAGACCTATTACCTGGCCGCCGAGAAGCTGATCGAACAGGGCAAGGCCTATGTCTGCGACCTGTCGGCCGAGGAAGTGCGCGCCTACCGCGGCACCCTGACCGAGCCGGGCCGCCCGTCGCCGTGGCGCGACCGCAGCGTCGAGGAAAACCTCGACCTGTTCCGCCGCATGCGCGCCGGTGAGTTCCCGGATGGCGCGCGCACCCTGCGCGCGAAGATCGACATGGCCAGCGGCAACATCAACCTGCGCGATCCGGCGCTGTACCGCATCAAGCACGTAGAGCACCAGAACACTGGCAACGCGTGGCCGATCTACCCGATGTACGACTTCGCGCACGCGCTGGGCGACTCGATCGAGGGCATCACCCACTCGCTGTGCACGCTGGAATTCGAAGACCACCGCCCGCTGTACGACTGGTGCGTGGACAACGTCGATTTCGCCCATGACGACACGCTGACCCAGCCGCTGGTCGACGCCGGCCTGCCGCGCGAAGCCGCCAAGCCGCGCCAGATCGAGTTCTCGCGCCTGAACATCAATTACACGGTGATGAGCAAGCGCAAGCTGATGGCGCTGGTTACCGAGCAGCTGGTGGACGGCTGGGAAGACCCGCGCATGCCGACCCTGCAGGGCCTGCGTCGCCGTGGCTATACCCCGGCGGCGATGCGCCTGTTCGCCGAGCGCGTGGGCATCAGCAAGCAGAATTCGCTGATCGACTTCAGCGTGCTGGAAGGCGCGCTGCGCGAAGACCTGGACAGCGCCGCGCCGCGCCGCATGGCCGTGGTCGACCCGGTCAAGCTGGTGCTGACCAACCTCCCGGAAGGCCACGAAGAACAGCTGACCTTCAGCAACCACCCGAAGGACGAGAGCTTCGGCAGCCGCGAAGTGCCGTTCGCACGCGAAGTGTGGATCGACCGCGAGGACTTCGCCGAAGTGCCGCCGAAGGGCTGGAAGCGCTTGGTCCCGGGTGGCGAAGTGCGCCTGCGTGGTGCCGGCATCATCCGCTGCGACGAAGTGATCAAGGATGCCGGCGGCACCATCACCGAGCTGCGCGGCTGGCTGGATCCGGAATCGCGTCCGGGCATGGAAGGCGCCAACCGCAAGGTCAAGGGCACCATCCACTGGGTCAGCGCCGTACATGGCGTGCCGGCCGAGATCCGCCTGTACGACCGCCTGTTCTCGGTGCCGAACCCGGATGATGAATCGGAAGGCAAGACCTACCGCGATTACCTCAATCCGGAATCGCGCCGCACCGTCACCGGCTATGTCGAGCCGGCCGCGGCCAGCGCTGCCCCGGAGCAGTCGTTCCAGTTCGAACGCACCGGCTACTTCGTGGCCGACCGCCGCGACCACACCGAAGCCAAGCCGGTGTTCAACCGCAGCGTGACCCTGCGCGACACCTGGTCGGCCTGAGGACCTGCGCGGGCGCCAGCACGGCGCCCGCATGACCCCGACGATGATCACCGCCCTCTCCGTCCTGTTCTGGTTCATCTCGCAGCATCCGCTGCTGACGTTCTTTTCGGCGATGGTGCTGGCCGGGCTGGTCTCGTGGTGGCGGCGCTTTCCAGGCTACGCCATCGTGGTGTTCCCGCTGGCGATGCTCAACATCTTCCTCGGCCACTTCCTCAACGCCGCCTTCCTCAACGTGGTGGGCGAGCGTGGTGAAGCGGTGATCGTGAAGTCCGAGCGCACCAGCTCGACGATGAACGAGCAGTACATCTGGCGCTACGAAGGGGTGCTGCGTACCGCCGAGGGCCGCGACGTGGAAGTGGTGTTCCACACCAACACCGCTTCGCTGTGGCCGCTGGAAAACGCCATCCGTATCCCGGCGCGCGACCAGCCGTTCGTGGTCAAGTACACGCCGGGCTTCCCACGCAACTTCGTCATCCTCACCAATGAATCGCCGCACGGCATCGCCCAGGCCCGGGCCAGCGCGCGCGAGCGGGTGGAAGTGGCGGCGCGCAAGCTGCACTTCAGCCCGGGCAATGCCGATTTCCGCGCGGACTATCGCCGCGAGCTGGAAACCTGGCTGCGCGACCACGGCAACGATCCGCAGCAGCAGTCCGACGCGCAGCGATATCGCGCCGAACTTGACGCGCTCGACCGCTAGATCCCCAGGCCTTGCCTGGATGTTCCACCCCATCCATCCACAGGCCTGACATGACCACGACCTCCACCGACCTCCTCCCGCTGCTGCAGCAGGTCCTGCAGGAGGCCGGCATCGCCAGCCACGTCGACGGCGACGCGCTGCTGCTGGACAGCGGCCTGCGCCTGACCCCGCATGCGATGGCCGCGCACGCGCGCGACAACGGCGGCTGGCAGACATCTACCGTCATCGAGAGCCAGCATCCGCTGCTGTTCGCCGATGGCCTGTTCGAGTACCAGCACGCCAACGGTGCCGATGAGCAGGCATCGCTGCTGTCTGGCTTCCAGACCTGGGTGCGGGTGGACCTGGCGACGCTGCAGACTGCGATCGGCGCCGAAGACGCGCAGGGCCTGCCGATGATGGGCCTGACCTATCCGGCCGGTGACGATGGCGAGGAACACGAGCGCACCGTAGTGCTGGGGCCGCTGGCGCACTACCGCGCGCAGGAGGTGGATGCCTCCACCTGCAGCGAGGACGATCATGGTTCCTGCCCCTGCTGCCTGTTCACCCGCAGCATGGACGCCTTCGACGCGCTGCTGAAGGCCCGCCAATTCCTCGCCATCCGCCTGTTCTCCTCGCGCGATGCCGACGGCCTGTGCGAAGCCGACTGCCGGGTCAACGGCCACGACTTCGCCGCCGCCCTGCCCCTGCTGCGCGCCTATGCCGCCAGCTGGCCGCAGGCCGGGCTGGAGTTCCGCAAGCAGTACGTGGTGATCCGCACCGGCTCGCCGGGCTGACCCACCGCCACACCCGATACAGGCCGGTGCGGCTACACTGCGCGCCGGTTTCCCAAGCAACCGCACCTTCTTCCATTCCCTACGAGGCACCCCCGCGATGCTGTACGCGCAAGTCCACCTGACCCTTCCCGCCTGGATTCACGACCAGATCGACCTGGATCGTCGATATCCGGGCGATGAGGCCAAGGTCGCGCTGGCGATCGAGCTGTCGCGGCTGAACGTCGAGCACGCCAGTGGCGGCCCGTTCGGTGCGGTGGTGTTCGGCCCGGATGACAAGGTCATCGCCGCCGGCGTGAACCGGGTGATGCCGCACGCGACCTCGCTGGCGCACGCCGAGAACATGGCCTACATGCTGGCCCAGCAGCGCCTGCAGACCCCGCGCCTGAACGCAGTGCTGTCGCCGGTCACCCTGGCCACCAGTTCGCAGCCGTGCTGCCAGTGCTACGGCGCCACCGTGTGGGCCGGCATCGACCGCCTGCTGATCGGTGCCAACTCGGCCGACGTCGAAGAGCTGACCCCGTTCGATGAAGGCCCGCTGCCGGCCGACTGGGTGGGTGAACTCAACAAGCGCGGCATCGAAGTGGTGCAGGGCCTGAACCGCGACGCCGCGCGCAGCGTGCTGCGTGCCTATGGGGAAAGCGATGGCGCCCGTTACTGAGGCCGGCATCGGCCTGCTGTGCCTGTGCCGACAGGGCTTCGAGCCCGAGCTGGCCGGCGAACTGCAGTTCCGCGCAGGTGAAGCCGGTTTCGCCGGTTATGCGCGCACCCAGCGCAATGATGGCTATGTGCTTTTCATGTGCGACGAAGCTGCGGCACTGGCGCCGCGCCTGCGCTGGCGCGAACTGATCTTCGCGCGGCAGAAGCTGGTGGTGCTGGCCGAGCTGCCGCAGCTGGACCCGGCCGACCGCATCACCCCGATGCTGGAGGTGCTGGCCGATGCGCCGCGCTTCGGCGACCTGTGGGTGGAGCATCCCGACTCGGACGCCGGCAAGCCGCTGTCCGGGCTGGCCCGTGCCTTCGGCAATGCGCTGCGCCCGGCGCTGCGCAAGGCCGGCAAGCTCACCGACAAGCCGAACGACCGTCTGCCGCGCCTGCACGTGGTGTTCGTCGACGGCACCCACGCCTTCGTCTGCGTGGCCGACCCGGCCGACAGCGCACCGTGGGCACTGGGCATTCCGCGCCTGAAGCTGCTGCCCGAAGCGCCATCGCGTTCGGCGCTGAAGCTGGACGAAGCACTGCTGACCCTGCTGGCCCCGGAAGAACGCGAGGCGCTGGTGAAGCCCGGCATGCGCGCGGCCGACCTGGGTGCCGCTCCCGGTGGCTGGACCTGGGTACTGACCCGCCAGCACATGCACGTGCTGAGCATCGACAACGGCCCGCTGCGCCAGCACGTGCTGGACACCGGCCTGGTCGAGCACCTGCGTGCCGATGGCTTCCACTGGCACCCGGAACAGCCGCTGGACTGGATGGTCTGCGACATGGTCGAGCAGCCGCGACGGGTGGCCGAACGCATGGCCACCTGGTTCCGCGAAGGCTGGTGCAGGCACGCGATCTTCAACCTGAAACTGCCGATGAAGAAGCGCTGGGACGAGACCCGGCTGTGCCTGGACCTGTTCCAGGAGCAGGCCGGCAAGCCGCTGGTGGTCCGCGCCAAGCAGCTCTATCACGACCGTGAGGAGATCACGGTACTGGCCTCGCCGCTGCGCTGAGGAACATGCCCGCCGGGCATGGCCCGGCGCTACCGAGGAAGGGAACCATGCGATACCACCCGCTCGCCATGCTGATCACCGTGCTGGCAGCCGCACCGGCCATTGCCCAGCAGCTGCCGCACACCCCTGCACAGAGCCAGCCACTGGGCCCGACCGGCGGCGCGATCCGCCAGCAACCGCTGGATGCCGGCCGGGTCAGCGGCAGCGTCGAGATTGCACGGCCAGCCGGCGAGGCACAGGTGACCGTGCGTTCGCTGGAACCGAGCAGCGTGGTCGGCCAGTACCGCATCCACTTCGCCGCGCTGGATGTGAACAGCGATGGTTTCATCAGTCGCGAAGAAGCGCAGGCGAATCCGGCGCTGGCCGATGAGTTCAATGCGTTGGACGTGAAGCGTCGCGGCAAGCTGGATCGTGCCGACCTGGCTGGTTGGCTGGTTGATTGAAAAAGGGGACGGAGGGGATTAAGTCGTATGTGCACATACGACTTAATCCCCTCCGTCCCCTTTTTTGCATCAGACGCCGGCGGCGCGCTTCCAGAACGCCTGCACCAGCGGCGGCCACTTGCCGACACAGCCCAGTGCGCGTCCACGGGCCAGGGTCAGGTGCATTTCGTCGTTGGAGAACAGCCGATTGATCGCATCGAAACTGTAGGCGGCGATGTGGTTGTCGCTGCGCCGTTCGCGTGCCCAGCGCTGCAGGCGCTGCGGCGACAGCCGCGGCTGGCCGCGGCGTTCGGCCGACGGCGCCAGCCACTGCTGCAGGGCGGCGACATCGCGCAGGCCCAGGTTCACGCCTTGCCCGGCCAGCGGATGCACTACGTGCGCGGCATCGCCCAACGCCAGCACGCGGCCGGCCACGTAGTGACGGGCCAGCTGCCGACGCAGCGGGAACGCCGCACGCGGTGATGCCAGCCGCAGTTCACCCAGGCGCGCGGCGAACGCACGCGTCAGTTCGCGGTTGAAGGCGTCCTCGTCCAGGGCCAGCACGCGAGCCGCTTCATCCTCGGGCAGGGTCCAGACGATCGAACTGCGACGCTCGGCCACCGGCAGCAGCGCCAGCGGCCCGGTCGGCAGGAAGCGCTGCCATGCGGTGGCCTGGTTGGGAAGATCGCTGTCCACATAGGCCACCACGCCACGCTGGTGGTAGTCATGCTTTTCAACCTCGATCCCGGCCAGCTGGCGCAGGGTTGACTCGGCACCGTCGGCGGCCACCGCCAGCGCCGCTTCCAGGCGGCGCCCGTCATCCAGCCGCAGGCGCACGCCGTCTTCATCCTGTTCCAGCGCTTCCACCCGTGCCGGGCAGTGCAGCTGCACGCCCGCCGCCGGCAGCGCCGCCCACAGGCGATCCTGCAGCAGGCCGTTCTCGACGATGTAGCCCAGCTCACGACGGCCGAAGCGATCGGCGTCGAACAGCAGATCCTCGCCACCCGCGGCATCCCACACCTGCATGCGCCGGTAAGGCCAGGCGCGGGCCTGCGCGATGGCTGGCCACACACCCAGGCGGTTCAACAGCTGCACGTTGTCGGCGGCGAAGGCGAACACCCGCAGGTCCGGCTGTGCGGCCTGCCACGGTGCCGGTTCGCGGCCTTCCACCAGCGCAACCGACAGGCCGGCATCGGCCAGCGCCAGCGCACACGCGGCACCGACCACGCCACCACCAACGATGGCCACATCAAGACGCGTGCGCCGGCTCATGCGGCTTCTCCGCGGCACAGGCGCGGCACGTCACCACGGAAGCCCATCGCACCACCGACCAGCATCGACTGCACCGACGCGCGCTGTGCGGCCACCAGGCCGAGGCTGCGCAGCGGCCGCATCAGCGGTGCCGGGTTGCTGGTCAATCGTGCCAGCCCACCGGAGAACGCCACCGTCTGCCGGCGATCTTCCTCGCGCCGCGCGACGTAGGCCTTCAGCAGCGCATCGCTGCCGGCATCCTCATGCGCATCCTCCAGCAGTTCGGCCAGGGTCAGCGCATCGCGAAGGCCCAGGTTGAAGCCCTGTGCGCCCAGCGGATGGATGGTCTGCGCGGCATTGCCGAGCAGCACCGTGCGCTCACCGGCCAGCGCGCGCGCCAGCACCTGGATGAGCGGGTAGGCACTGCGCGGGCCGGATTCAAGCAGGCGGCCGGCACGCCAGCCGATCGCGCTCTGCAGGCGTTGCAGCCAGGCCGCATCGTCCAACGCCATCACCGCATCGGCCTGGTCGCGTGCAACACCGTGCACGGTTCCGAAGTGGCGGTCACCGCGCGGCAGCAGGGCGGTTGGGCCGGTATCGGTGAAGCGTTCCCAGGCGGTGCCATCCGGCGCGCGCTGGCTGCGCACGCGGGCCACGAACAGGGTCTGCTGGAAATCATGGCGGTCGACTTCGATGCCCAGCGCGCCACGCACGCCGCTGGTGGTGCCATCGGCCCCGACCACCAGCCGTGCCAGCAGCACGCGCTCGCCAGCCTCGTCAGCCACCCGTACCTGGCGGTAACCATCGACCACCTCACCCAGCCCCAGGAACCGCATCGGCCGGTAACGGCGCAGGCGCGGCAGTTCCTGCAGGCGCGCTTCCAGCGCCTGGCCGAAATCGCGCGCGACCACCACCTGGCCGAACCACGGCCGGTCGTAATCGGCCGCTTCGAGCTGCACACGGCCGAAATCGCCGGCACGACTGACATGGATGCGCCGGATCGGGCCCGGTGCCATCGCCAGCTTCTGCACCATCCCCAGCGCGGTCAGCGCATTGACGGTGGCAGCGGCGAAACTGAGATTGCGCTGGTCGAACACCGCAGGCAGCTCGCCGGCCGGGCTGGCCTCAAGCAGGCCCACGTCGCGGCCCAGGCGGTCAAGGGCGATGGCCAGGCTGGCACCGACCAGGCCACCACCGACAATCAGCACGTCATGTCGTTCACTCATGTGTTCATGATACGCGCTCGCCCCGACTGTACGCCGAACGGGCGGCACCTGCGCCAACCTGCGCGGCGGGCTAGAATGAAACCTGAATCCGCTCCGGGCCCCCACCATGTCCGATACCGCCAACCGCGCCTTCGTCCTGTCCGTACTCGTACTGCTGCTGGCGGCGACCCGGGTCAATCACTTCGCGGCCATTCCGGATGCCTCCTGGGCCGTGTTCTTCATCGGTGGCTTCTACCTTGCCCGCTGGACACGCTGGGCGTTCCCGCTGCTGATGGTGTTCGCGGTGCTGGTGGACTGGATCGTGATCCGCAGCAGCGGTCTGGATTTCTGGCAGCACTACTGCGTGTCGCCGGGCTACTGGCTGCTGCTGCCGGCCTACTTCTCTTTGTGGGCCGGCGGCATGCTGCTGGGCCGCAACTACCAGAGCGCGCGCTGGCCGGTACTGGCCAAGGGCGCACTGCTGCTGGTCGCTTCGGTGGCGGTCTGCCACCTGCTGGCACAGGGCGGTTTCTACTGGAGCAGCCGCAACGTGGCCGAGCCGACCCTGGCCGGCTGGGCACAGAACTACGCGCAGTGGTTCGGGCCCTACCTGCGCACCACGGCGATCTATGTGGCGCTGGCCGCCGCCCTGCAGCTGGCCGTGGAGCAGGTGCTGAAGCTCCAGCAGGCCCGCCGCGACATCCGCCACTGAGCCGCGCCATGGGTCATCGCCTCTCGCGCATCTACACCCGCACCGGCGACGACGGCAGTACCGGCCTTGGCGACGGCCAGCGCGTAGCCAAGGATGACGCCCGCGTGGCGTCCTACGGCACCGTCGACGAGGCCAATGCCGCGCTCGGCCTGCTGTTGGCCGCGCCCCTGCCCGAGGATGTGCGCGCGCTGGTGGTGCATCTGCAGCACCAGTTGTTCGACCTGGGCGCCGAGCTGTGCGTTCCCGGCCATGCCGCGATCCACGCCGCCGACGTCTCGGCCCTGGAACAGCAGCTGGACCATTACAACGCCGACCTGCCGATGCTGAAGGAATTCATCCTGCCGGCCGGCGGCGAAGCCGCCGCGCGCTGCCATCTGGCCCGCACCATCGTCCGCCGCGCCGAGCGCGAAACGGTCACCCTGGCCCGCCACGAGGCCGTGCGCAGCGAGGCGCTGCAGTACCTCAACCGACTGTCGGACCTGCTGTTCGTGCTGGCCCGGGTGCTGGCCCGTGCCGATGGCCACGGCGAAGCGCTGTGGCAGCCACAGCAGCGCCAGCGCTGAGTCGGCACGATGCTGGTCTATACCCACCCGTCCTGCCTGCTGCATGACCCCGGCCCCGGCCATCCGGAGTGCCCGCAGCGCCTGCAGTACGTACTCGACGCACTGCACGCCGCCTTCCCTGATCAGCTGGACTGGCGCGAGGCGCCGCCGGCCAAGTTCGGCGAACTGACCCGGGTCCACGACAGCGCCCTGCTCGACTTCGTGCTGCAGCCGCAGACCGCGCCGCTGCGCCAGCTGGACATGGACACCTGGACCTCGCCCGGCTCGGCCAGCGCCGCCGTGCACGCCGCCGGTGCCGGCGTGGCCGCGGTCGATGCGGTGATGCTGGGCGAGGACCCGCTGGCCTTCTGCGCGGTACGCCCGCCGGGCCACCACGCCACCAGCAGCACGGCGATGGGCTTCTGCCTGCTGAACAACATCGCCATCGCTGCCGCCTATGCCCGCGACCGCCACGGACTGGAGCGTATCGCGGTGGTCGACTTCGACGTCCACCACGGAAATGGCACCCAGGACATCTTCCAGCACGATGCCCGGGTCTCCTACTACAGCACCCACCAGGCCGGGCTGTTCCCCAATTCCGGCCTGCGCCGCGACCGCGGTGCCGGCAACCTGATGAACATCCTGTTGCCACCGGGCAGCGGCGGCTTCCGCTTCCGCAACGTCTGGGCCGACGAGATGCTGCCAGCCATCGACGACTTCCGTCCGCAGCTGCTGCTGATCTCCGCCGGCTTCGACGCCCACCTGCGCGACCCACAGGCCGATCTGATGCTGGAGACCGACGATTTCGCCTGGATCACCCGTGAACTGCATGCGCTGGCACGCCGTCACGCCGCCGGCCGGGTGGTCTCGATGCTGGAGGGCGGCTACGACCTGCAGGCCCTGGCCGAGTGCAGCGTGGCCCATGTCCAGGCCCTGATCACCCCCTCTGCGGGTGCCTCCGCCGGATGAACCCGAACCGGCAGGCTCCGGCGCCCTTCATTGCCCCTATGCAAGGGATGGGGCAAGCTACCGTCCGTTTTCGCCCGAATCCGAACCGCGTGCGCCGAGCCCTCCGCCTGCTTCCCCTGCCTCTGAGCATCGCCATCAGCCTGCCGGCGATGGCCGATGATAAGCCGCTCAACTGGGGCCTGTGCCCGGCCACCGACGTCATTCCCGCGTTCACCGACGCCCCCACCCCGGTCCCGGCCCAGGACAAGGCTGCTGCCGCAGCCGCCCGCGAGAACCAGCCGACCGACATCGAAGGCGACCAGCTGCTGGGCACCACCACGGTGCCGCAGTACGAGGGCAACGTGGCGCTGCGCCGGGGTGACCAGTTCGTCGGTACCGACAAGCTCAGCTTCGACACCGAGACCGGCAACTACATCGCCGACGGCAATGTCCGCTACCAGGACGGGTCGATCCGGATGGTCGCCAAGCGCGCCGAAGGCAACCAGGAAAGCGACACCCACAAGATCTCCGACATCAAGTACCAGCTGGTGTCGCGCCGGGGCAACGGTGATGCCGAGTCGGTCGACCTGCAGGGCGCGGTCGGCCAGATGCACCGCTCCACCTACACCACCTGCGACCCGTCGCAGCCGGTGTGGAAGCTGTCGGCGCCGCAGATCGAAGTGGACAACGACGAAGGCTTCGGCACGGCCCGCAACGCCGTGCTGCGGATCGGCAAGGTGCCGGTGCTGTGGGCGCCCTACTTCAAGTTCCCGATCGATGACCGCCGCAAGACCGGCCTGCTGTTCCCGCAGCTGGGCATGTCCGGGCGCAATGGCTTCGATTATGCGCAGCCGATCTATTTCAACCTGGCGCCGAACTACGACGATACCCTGACCCCGCGCTACATGAGCCGGCGCGGCCTGCTGCTCGACAACGAGTTCCGCTACCTCTACAACGGCGGCCGTGGCGAGGTGCTGACCAGCTACATGCCCAACGACAAGCTGCGCGACCGCGACCGCGGCCGGGTGATGTTCGACGGCTACCACAACGTGAACAGCCACTGGCAGGCCCGCGCCAACCTGGCCTGGGTGAGCGACGAACGCTATGTCGAGGACTTCGCCAACCGCCTGGTGGGGGTGACCGCCTCCAACCTGCAGAGCACCATCGGCCTGTACGGCACCGGCCAGAACTGGACGGCCGGCATCATGGCCGACCGCTGGCAGCTGACCGACTACACCCTCGACGAGCGCGCCCTGCCCTACAACCGCGAGCCACGCCTGTTCTTCAACTGGAACAAGCCGGTGCTGCCGTGGCTGGAAACCGGCATCTACACCGAAGCGGTGCGCTTCACCCACGACGACGTCAACTTCAAGTACGACGCCAGTGCCGGCACCGACCTGCAGTACACCCGCAACGGGCAGGTGCAGCGCATGTTCGGTGGTTCGCGCCTGGACGTGAAGCCCTACGTGTCGTTCCCGATCAGTGGCGCAGCCTGGTACGTAACCCCGACCCTGGCCTACCGCTACACCGCCTATGACCTGGATCGCGGCCTGGCCGACAGCGTCCGCCGTACCGTGCTCACCTCCCAGGGCATCGATCCGAACACCGCCACGCCCGAGCAGCTGCGCGGCAATACCTCGCCCAGCCGCAGCCTGCCGATCGGCAGCCTCGATGCCGGCCTGTTCTTCGACCGCGAGACCACCATCCGCGGCAAGTCGTTCCTGCACACCCTGGAGCCGCGCCTGTTCTACCTGCGCACGCCCTACCGCAACCAGGACGAGCTGCCGATCTTCGACACCCGTGACTTCACCTTCAGCTGGGGCCAGCTGTTCCGCGACTCGCGCTATACCGGCGCCGACCGCCAGAACGATGCCAACCAGCTGACCCTGGCACTGGGCACCCGCTTCATCGACCAGACCACCGGCAAGGAACGCTTCTCGGCCGCGATCGGCCAGATCCAGTACTTCGACGAATCGCGGGTGAGCACCACGCCGGGCGGCGCGCCGGTGGAGAAGGGCAAGTCGGCGTGGATCGCCGACGGCAACTACATGATCAACGACCGCTGGACCCTGGGCGCCACCTACCAGTGGGACCCGAAGTACAAGCGCGAGGATCTGGCCAGCGTCCGCGCCCGTTATCTGATGCCCAACGATGGCGTGATCAACCTCAGCTACCGCTACCGCATCAATGCCGGCGCCCCGGCAACCGCCAACAAGCATGACCGGACCCTGCTGGAGCAGGCCGACCTGTCGTTCCTGTACCCGCTGAATGCGCGCTGGAGCCTGGTGGGCCGGTATTACTACTCGCTGCAGGACAAGGAACCGCTGGAGATCATCGCCGGCGTGCAGTGGGACAGCTGCTGCCTGGCCGTGCGTGCAGTGGCCCGCCGCTACGTGCGCAACCGCGAAGGCGACATGAACAATTCCATCCAGCTGGAGTTCGTGCTCAAGGGCCTCAGCTCCATCGGCCAGGACACGGACCGTACGCTGCGCCGTGCTATCCTCGGCTACAACCGCGACGACCTCTATCTCGTGCCGCCCAGCAACACCGGGGCGACCCGGGATGACTACGATCCGAATCAGATCCCATGACCAAGCGCTTCCCCGTTCTTCTCGCCTCCCTGCTGGCGGTGTCCAGCGTGTCCGCCCCCCTGCAGGTGCTCGCGCAGGAGGCGCAGCCGTTGGACCGCATCGCCGCCGTCGTCGACGAGGACGTGATCCTGCAGAGCGAGCTCCAGCGTGCGATCGCCAACATCAAGGCGCAGTACGCCGGCCGTGAGAACCAGCTGCCGCCGGAAGACGTGCTCAGCCGCCAGGTGCTCGAGCGCCTGGTGCTGGTCAAGCTGCAGGTGGCCCGCGCCCAGGGCAGCGGCATCCGCGTCAGCGACCAGGAGCTGAACCAGGCGATGAATGCCATCGCCCAGCAGAACGGCTCGAACCTGGATGCACTGCGCCAGCGCCTGGCCCACGACGGCATCGACTTCAACGATTTCCGCGCTTCAGTGCGCGATGAAATCACCGTGCAGCGCCTGCGCCAGAGCTTCGCGCAGAGCCGCATCAGCGTCAGCGAGGGCGAAGTCGACGCCGCCCTGAAGCAGCAGGCCACGGTTGGCAACCAGTACCACCTGGCGCACATCCTGATCGCCCTGCCCGACGGCTCCAACGCCGACCAGATCGCCACCGGCCAGAAGAAGGCCGAAGGCGTGAAGGCCCTGCTGGACAAGGGTGAGCTGGACTTCAACGCCGCCGCCGTGCGTTATTCGGACAGCCCCAACGCGCTGGAAGGCGGCGACCTGGGCTGGCGCAGCCTGGACGAAATCCCGCAGGCCTTCGCGCAGATGATGGAAAAGATGAAGCCCGGCGAAGTGGTCGGCCCGATCCGCGGCCCCAGCGGCTTCCAGCTGCTGAAGCTGGTGGAAGTGCGTGATGCCAGCGCCGCCAGCGGTGGCGAGCACACGGTCACCGAGTACCACGGCCGCCACATCCTGGTGCGCGTGGACGATCACCAGACCGACGCTGCCGCCAAGGCCAAGATCGATACCCTGCGTGCCCGCATCGCCGGTGGCGCGGACTTCGAGACCGTGGCCAAGGAGTCCTCCGAGGACAACAACAGCAAGGGCCAGGGCGGCGATCTGGGCTGGTTCCCGGCCGACGCGTTCGGTCCGGCGTTCGGCCAGCAGGTATCCGGCATCCAGGACGGCGGCGTCAGCCAGCCGTTCCGCACCGATGCCGGCTGGCACATCGTGCAGCGCGTGGGCACCCGCCAGACCGACGTGACCACTGACAACCAGCGTGCCCAGGTCCGCGAGACCATCGGCCGCCGCAAGCTGGAAGACGAGTACAACCGCTTCCTGCAGGAACTGCGTGGCGAAGCCTACGTCAGCTTCCGCAGCGGCGACCGCGCGGAAAACACCGCCACGCCGCCGCAGTCCTGACCGATGCGCCCCGAGCTCGCTCTGGTACCGGGCGAGCCCGCCGGGATCGGCCCGGAGCTGTGTGTCCGCCTCGTCCAGCAGCCGCGTGAAGATTGCCGGCTGCTGGCCTTCGCCGACCCGGATACCCTGCGCGCGGCCGCGGCCGCGCTGAACCTGCCCCTGCAGCTGTTGCCCGAGGACGCCGAAGCACGCGTCCCCGGCGATCTGCGTGTGCGCGTGGTGGCCAATGCCGTGCCCAGCCACTTCGGCCAGGCCAATCCGGCCAATGCCGGCGCCGTCATCGGCGCCCTGCTCGGTGCCGGCCAGGCGTGCCTGTCCGGCGAACTGCACGGCGTCGTCACCGGCCCGGTGCACAAGGCGGTCATCAACGAAGGCGGCATCGCCTACAGCGGCACCACCGAACTGCTGGCCGACCAGGCCGGGGTGAAGGTGGTGATGATGCTGGCCAACCACATCATGCGCGTGGCCCTGGCCACCACCCACCTGCCACTGCGCGAGGTGGCCGACGCGATCACCGCGCCCGGCCTGGAACACACCCTGCGCACCGTGCACGCCGCGCTGCGCCGCGAATTCGGCCTGCCCGCGCCACGCATCGCCGTGCTCGGCCTGAACCCGCATGCCGGTGAAGACGGTCATCTGGGCCGCGAGGAACTGGACCTGGTCATCCCGCTGCTGCAGCGCCTGCGCGCGGAGGGCATGGACCTGATCGGGCCGCTGCCGGCCGATACCGCCTTCCTGCCGGCCAAGCTGGCAGGCTTCGACACCGTGCTGGCGATGTACCACGACCAGGGCCTGCCGGTGCTGAAGTATTCGGGCTTCGAGCAGGCGGTGAACCTGACCCTGGGCCTGCCCTACCCGCGCGTGGCGGTGGACCATGGCACCGCGCTGGACCTTGCCGGCCGCGGCATTGCCGATCCTTCCAGCCTGCAGGCGGCAACGACGTTGTGTGCGCAGCTTGCGCGGCAACGTACACTGAGCGCATGAATTCCCCGCATTCCCCCTCCGGCCCGGTGTTCACCGCCCCGGCCAAGAAGCAGCTTGGCCAGCATTTCCTGGCCGACCGCCACTACATCGACAAGATCGTGATGGCGGTCAACCCGAAAGACGGTGACCGCGTGGTCGAGATCGGCCCCGGCCAGGGCGCGATCACCCTGCCGCTGCTGCGCGTGCATCCGAAACTGACGGTGATCGAGTTCGACCGCGACCTGATCGCGCCACTGACCGCCGCCGCCGAGCCGCTGGGCGAGCTGACCATCGTCCACCGCGACGTGCTGCGCGTGGACTTCACCGAGCTGGCTGCCGGCCAGTCGATCCGCCTGGTCGGCAACCTGCCCTACAACATCTCCTCGCCGATCCTGTTCCATGCACTGGAACATGCGGCGGTGATCCGCGACATGCACTTCATGCTGCAGAAGGAAGTGGTCGACCGCATGGCCGCCGGCCCCGGCAGCAAGGTGTACGGCCGGCTCAGCGTGATGCTGCAGGCCTACTGCCAGGTGACCTCGCTGTTCGTGGTGCCGCCGGGCGCGTTCCGGCCGCCGCCGAAGGTCGATTCGGCCGTGGTGCGGCTGGTGCCGCGTGACCCGGCCACGATCAACATCCACGACCACAAGCGTTTCGCCGAGGTGGTCAAGGCCGCCTTCGGGCAGCGCCGCAAGACCCTGCGCAACGCCCTGAACAACGTGGTGTCCGCCGAACAGTTCGTTGCCGCCGGCGTGCGTCCCGATGCCCGCGCCGAACAGCTGGACGTGGCCGAATTCATCGCTTTGGCCAATGCCTCCTGATTACACTGCCGGTATGGAAGACGCTGACGTTTATGCCATCTCCGTCGAAGTCGCACCGCGCTTCCTCGACGATCAATCCGCGCCGGAAGACGGGCGCTATGCGTTCGCCTACACGATCCGCATCCACAACCAGGGGCGTGTTGCCGCGCGCCTGGTCGCACGCCACTGGCGCATTACCGATGCCAACGGCCGCGTCGAGCATGTCGATGGCGACGGGGTGATCGGCGAGCAGCCGCGCCTGCGTCCCGGTGAAGACTTCCATTACACGTCTGGTGTCATGCTGGGGACCGATCACGGGACCATGCAGGGCCACTACGACATGGTCGCCGACGACGGCACCGAATTTGCCGCGCCGGTCGCACCTTTCGTGCTGGCCATCCCGCGTACCCTGCACTGACACGGAGGCCGAACGATGAGTGTGTGGGCGATCGGCGACCTGCAGGGCTGCTATGACGTCACCCAGCGACTGCTGGAGAAGATCCGTTTCGACCCGGCGCAGGACACCCTGTGGTTCTGCGGCGACCTGGTCAACCGCGGTGGCCAGTCACTGGAAACGCTGCGGCTGGTGCATTCGCTGCGCGAGCACAGCGTGGTGGTGCTGGGCAACCATGACCTTTCGCTGCTGGCCGTCGGTGCGCGCACCGAAGAGGAACAGCGCAAGGTCAACCCGGACCTGCTGCGCATCGTGCAGGCCGAGGACCGCGACGAACTGCTGGATTGGCTGCGCCTGCAGAAGCTGGTGCACGTGGACCGCGAGCTGGGCTGGATGATGGTGCACGCCGGCCTGGCGCCGAAGTGGACCACGCAGATGGCCGAGAAGCATGCAGCCGAAGTCGAGGTACAGCTGCACGGCGCCGGCTACCGCAAGCTGTTCCGCAACATGTACGGCGACAAGCCGAGCTGGGCACCGAACCTGTCCGGCTACGACCGCTCGCGCGCAATCATCAACGTGCTCACCCGCATGCGCTACTGCACCCCGCGCGGGCGCATCGGCATCGAGGACAAGGGCACGCCGGGCACCCAGGAACAGGGGCTGTATCCCTGGTTCGAAGTGCCGGGCCGGGTCGAGCGTGACCTCAAGGTGGTCTGCGGCCACTGGTCGGCGCTGGGCCTGACCATCACCCAGGGCGTGCACGCCATCGACACCGGCGCGGTCTGGGGCGGCAAGCTGACCGCGATCCAGCTCGATACCGATGAACTGCGCGTGGTGCAGGTGCCAGGCCGCGATGTACCGGCACCCGTGCCCAACGCCCGCCCGCCAGCGCGCCCGGCGCACGAGCGCCCGGCTGCACCGGCGCAGAGCAAGGAACAGGGCGGCGGCAATGCTCCGGCCGCCAACCCGGGCAACCGCGGCCCGCGCCGTCGTCGTCGCCGTGGTGGCGGTGGTGGTGGTGGCTCCGGCGGTCCCAACAACAACAGCACCCCGCCGCAGGCATGACGCGGCACGGCTGGGCACCATGGACGGTGCTGCTGCTGACGCTGGCCCTGGCCAGCGGCTGCCAGCCCGGCTCGCCGACTGCTCCCACGGCTGCGGACAGCGCTGAACGCACACCGACGCCACCACAGGCGCCTTCGCCGCCACTGGTGGCTGCGGCGCGCGCGCAGATCGGCGTCACCTCCCGCTACGACCCTGCCTATCAAGTGCTGGCCTATCCCGGCGGCGACGTGCCACTGGATCGCGGCGTGTGCACCGATGTGGTGGTGCGCGCCCTGCGCAGCCAGGGCCTGGACCTGCAGGCACGCGTGCATGAAGACATGCGCGGCAACTTCAGTGCCTATCCGGCGATCTGGGGCCTGTCACGGCCGGACCGCAACATCGATCATCGTCGTGTACCGAACCTGATGCGCTGGTTCGAACGGCAGGGCTGGCAGCAACCGATCACCGCCCTCGCCACCGACTATGCGGCCGGTGACATCGTTGCCTGGAAGCTCAACGGCAACGGCCTGCTGCATGTGGGCATCGTCTCCGACCGGCAGGTGGCCGATGGCACGCCGCTGGTGCTGCACAACATCGCGCGCGGCACCCGCGAAGAGAACCTGTTGTTCCAGCACACGATCATCGGGCATTACCGGATGCCGTAGGCAATCCTGTAGAGCCGAGCCATGCTCGGCTACGGGATGTGTCCGGCAACAGCAGCCGAGCATGGCTCGGCTCTACAGATGGGCGGCGATCAGCGGCGCACGTAGTGCACGAAGCGGAACGCGTACGCGTGACGTTCGTCGGCCGGATGCGGCTCGCTGCTCACTTCCTGCCAGTCCTGCGCATCCACTTCGGGGAAATGGGTATCGGCGGGGACTTCGGCATCCACCCAGGTCAGGTACAGGTCACTGGCCTGCTCCAGCAGCTGGCGGAAGATCTCGCCGCCGCCGATGATGCACAGCTCGCTGGCGCCCTCGCCTTCGGCAATCGCCTTCGCCTCGTCCAGCGACGCCACTGCACGCATGCCCTCGAACGGCACCTGGCCGCTACGGGTCAGCACCAGGTTGGTACGCCCCGGCAGCACGCGGCCGATCGACTCGGCGGTCTTGCGCCCCATCAGGATCGGCTTGCCCATGGTGAGCGCCTTGAAATGCTTGAAATCATCCGGCAGGTGCCAGGGCATGGCATTGCCCTGGCCGATGCCACGGTTGCGGTCCAGCGCCACGATCATCGACAGCTTCATTGCGCTCACACCGCCACCGGCGCCTTGATGGCCGGGTGCGGGTCGTAGCCGTCGATGCGGATGTCGTCGAACTGGAAGCCGAACAGGTCGGTCACCTCCGGGTTCAACCACAGCGTCGGCAGCGCGCGCGGTTCACGCGACAGCTGCTCGCGCGCCTGCTCGAAGTGGTTCGAATACAGGTGCGCATCGCCCAGCGTGTGCACGAAGTCGCCCACGCCCAGGCCGGTGGCCTGCGCCACCATGTGGGTCAGCAGCGCGTAGCTGGCGATGTTGAACGGCACTCCGAGGAAGATGTCGCCGCTGCGCTGGTACAGCTGGCAGCTGAGCTTGCCGTCCACCACGTAGAACTGGAACAGGTTGTGGCACGGCATCAGCGCCATCTGAGAGAGCTCGCCCACGTTCCAGGCGCTGACCACCAGCCGACGCGAATCCGGGTTGCGCTTGATCTCGTCCACCAGCCACTGCATCTGGTCGATCTCACCGCCATCGGCAGTGGCCCAGCTGCGCCACTGCTTGCCGTAGACCGGGCCGAGGTCGCCATTGTCGTCGGCCCACTCGTCCCAGATCCGTACCTGGTTGTCCTTCAGGTAGCCGATGTTGGTGTCGCCCTTCAGGAACCACAGCAGCTCGTGGATGATCGAGCGCAGGTGCAGCTTCTTGGTGGTGACCAGCGGGAAGCCTTCGGCCAGGTTGAAACGCATCTGCCAGCCAAACACGCTGCGGGTGCCGGTGCCGGTGCGATCACTTTTCTCGGCGCCGTGTTCGAGCACGTGCGAGAGCAGGTCCAGGTAAGCCTTCATGCCTTGCCCTCGGCAGCTACCAGCGGCTGCGGCTGCAGTACCGGCGCGCGGCGCGACATCACCAGCAGCACCAGGCCGAAGGCGATCAGCGGCAGGCTGAGGATCTGGCCTCGGGTCAGCCAGTCGAAGGCCACGTAGACGCCGTTGTCGGGCATGCGCACAAACTCCACCGCGAAGCGGAACAGGCCGTACATCAGCGCGAACAGGCCACCGACCAAGTAGCGATGACGCGGCTTGGCCGACACCGTCCACAACACCACGAACATCACCAGGCCTTCCAGCAACGCTTCATACAGCTGCGAGGGATGGCGGGCGAACTGGTTCAGCGCGCCGGTGGCGAACTGCGCCTGCAGGGTGGCGTGGTCAAGCTGGTTCAGCGGCGCCGGCAGGCCGGACGGGAACACCACGCCCCAGCTACCGTCGGTGTACTTGCCCCACAGCTCGGCACCGATGAAATTGCCAATACGGCCGAAGCCCAGGCCCAGCGGCACCAGCGGCGCCATGAAGTCCATGGTGTCGAAGAAATGCAGCTTGTGCTTGCGCGACCACCACCAGCAGGCGGCAATCACGCCCAGCAGGCCGCCGTGGAAACTCATGCCGCCATCCCACACCTTGAACAGCAGCAGCGGGTTATGCAGGAAATCGCCCAGCGCGTAGAACAGCATGTAGCCGATGCGCCCGCCCAGCACCACGCCGAGCATGGCGTAGAACAGCAGGTCGGAGAAGCCGTTGGCATCGACACCCGGCAGGCGCCCGTCAGCGATGCGCTTGCGGCCCAGCAGCCAGGCCGCAGTGAAGCCGAGCAGGTACATGATGCCGTACCAGTGCACCTTGATCGGCCCCAGCGAGAGGGCGATGGGGTCGATGTCGTGGAAATAGATCATGGAAGGTGCCTTGCGGTTGAACGCCTATTCTCGGGCCAGTGCCGCCCCGGCTCAACCAAGGAGCTGGGGCGAGTTCGGCAACGCGTCATCGTTCGACCGCGTCGAGGCCGGAAAGTGCCCTTCGATCAGGCTGGAGACCTCGTCGATGGCATCCTGCAGCGCTTCCACCGGATGGGAACCACGCAGGCCCTCGCGCAGGTGGGTGCAGACCCGCTGCCACTGCGCCGGACTGACCCGGCCCTGCAGGCCCCGGTCGGCGACGATCTCGATGGCGTGGTCAGCCAGCAGCAGGTAGATCAGTACACCGTTGTTGTGGGTGGTATCCCAGGTGCGCAGGCGGGCAAAGGCATGCTCGGCAGCCTGGCGCGGGGTCACCCTGTGCCACAGCGCGGCCAGCGGCAGGTCCGCTTCCACCGCGAACATCACCTGCCCACCGTGGCGCTGCTCACCGGCCGCGATGGCCTCGGTGATCGCCTGCAATGTGGCGGGCGGGAATGCGCGCCGTACCGACGGCGAAAACACGTGCCGACATAGACGTTGGATCATCACCAGCCCCCCGAAGCACCGCCACCACCGGAGCGGCCACCACCGCCACCCCAGCCGCCGCCACCACCAAATCCACCGCCCCCGCCGAAGCCGCCTCCGCCGCCCCAGCTGCCACCGCCCCAGCCGCCGCCGCCGGCAAAGCGGCCCGGATGACCGGAGAGCATGGCCACGATCAGCCCTACGACGCCGGCCAGGCCACTGGCCAGCAGCGTGGACGTGAACAGGAACGCCGCCAGCGCTGCACCGGCGCCGCCGAGAAGGCCTCGCAGCGGGCGCGGCACGCGCGAGAACACGCCGCGCAGGATGCTGCCGGCGAACACACCGATGAACAGCGCCAGGAACCAGGTATCGCCACCACCGCTGGGCTCACGCCCGCGATGGCCGCTGACCGGTGCCGGCAGCGTTTCGCCGTCGATCAGCTTGACCAGCACCGCCGTGGCGTCGGTGATGCCACCGGCGTAGTCGCCGCTGCGGAAGCGCGGCACCAGGTATTCCTGGATGACCCGGTTGGCGATGGCATCGGGAATGGCGCCTTCCAGACCGTAGCCCGGCTCGATGCGCACGCGCCGGTCGTCCTTGGCCACCACCAGCAGCACCCCGTCATCCACGCCCTTGCGGCCGATCTGCCACTGGTCGAAGACCCGCGTGGTGTACTGCGCGATGTCCTCCGGCTGGGTGGTCGGCACCACCAGCACCTGCAGCTGGCTGCCCTTGCGCTGCTGCAGTTCGATCGCCTGCTGCACCAGCGCCTGCTTCTGCGCGGCATCCAGCGTGCCGGTGGTATCGACCACCGGCGAATCCAGCGCAGGAACCGGCGCCAGCTGCTGCGCATGCGAGGCCAGCGGCAGCCACAGCAGCAGGGCCAGCAGCGCAGAGGCCAGGCGCATCGATCAGGTCCCCGGCTGCGGTGCCGGCTGCTGCTGCGGCGCGTTGCCGAAATCGACCGCCGGCGCGTTGGAGATCTGCGCTTCGTTGTCCACGGTGAAGTTCGGCTTGGTCTTGTAGCCGAAGATCTTGGCGGTGATCACCTGCGGGAACGAGCGGATGTAGGTGTTGTAGTCCTGCACCTGCTGGATGTAACGGCCACGGGCGACGGTGACCCGGTTCTCGGTACCTTCCAGCTGCGCCTGCAGGTCGCGGAAGTTCTGGTTCGACTTCAGCTCCGGGTAGTTCTCGGTGACCACCAGCAGCCGCGACAGCGCGCTGCCAAGTTCGCCCTGGGCCTGCTGGAACTGCTTGAGCGAGGCTTCGTCGTCGGCATTGACGTTGATCTGGCCGACACGCGAACGGGCGTTGGTCACTTCAGTCAGCACACGCTCTTCCTGGCTGGCGAAGCCCTTCACGGTCTGCACCAGGTTGGGCACCAGGTCGGCGCGGCGCTTGTACTGGTTGATGACCTCCGACCAGCTGGCCTTGACCGCTTCATCCTTCTGCTGGATGGCGTTGTAGCCGCAGCCGGAGAGCAGGGAGGCCAACAGCATCAGGGGCAGGACACGGGTGAACAGGCGCATGGCGGAGGTTCCGGGTGGGCTTGGCGCCGAGCATGCCATGGTTCGGGTGAAAGACCGGCCATCGGGCGCCGCCCCCTCCGCGGTGGTTGTTTGCTGGTTCTCTGGGGGTGGCCGGGAGGGTGGGTTGGCTGGGGGGCGCTGCAAGTACGTCCATGTAAGCTCGATCGCCGCATCCATGCGGCTCACGCCCCCAGCCAACCCACCCTCCCGGCCACGGACAATTTCCTGCGTACCGCGGGAAGATCAAAAGAAAAAAACAAAAGCAAAAGCCGGTTCTTCAGGCATTCGTGTCGACCAAGGTCGACACCTACCAGAGCGGAACGACGTTCCGACAGACCGCGGGAATCTGTCGAAGGCGGGGTGGGTCCGGTTGCGGGGGTGTCCGCGGCATGGATGCCGCGGCCAAGCCTCCATGGACGGATTCACGGCGTCCCCCGCAACCGGACCCACCCCGCCAACCCACGGAATGCAGGCTTTTGCTGTTGCTGTTGCTGTTGCTTCGGCGGGTGCAGGGCGCAGCCCTGCCGGAAACCCTCCCCTCTCAGCAAGCCTCAGCCACCGCAGTGCGCGGACGCCCCAGCCACGCCAGCAGCAACCCCGAGGCCGCCAGCAGGCCACCGGCTACCGGAATCGCGGCGTAGCCCAGGCCCGTGCTGATCACCGCACCGCCCAGCGCCGCACCCACGGCATTGCCCAGGTTGAACGCACCGACGTTGATCGACGACGCCAGGCCCGGCGCCTCGCTGGCCGCCTGCATCACCCGGATCTGCAACGGCGGCACGATCGCAAAAGTCGCGGCACCGAACAGCAGCACCCCCAGCGCCGCAGTGGCGTGGTGCATGAAGGCCAGCGGCAGTACGAACATCAACACGGCCAGGACCGCCAGCAGGATGCGGGTGGCACCATCCAGCGACCAGTCGGCCATGCGCCCACCGATGCCATTGCCGAAGGTGAAGCCGATACCGATCAGCGCCAGCGACATCGCGATGAAGGCGTTGGAGGCACCGGTCAGTTCGGTCAGCACCGGTGCCACGTAGGTATAGAGGGTGAACATCGCGCCGGCGCCAAGCACGGTGGTAGCCATCGCCAGCAGCACCTGCGGCTGCAGGATCGCTCTCAGTTCGCGGCGCACGTCCGGGCGCGGCCCCGGCGCGGATGCCGGCAGCGCGAGGCCGAGCGCGGTGATCGCGACCAGGCCCAGCACCGCCGTACCGGCGAAGGACAGACGCCAGCCCAGCTGCTGGCCCACCCAGGTGGCCAGCGGCACACCGCCGATGTTGGCGATGGTCAGGCCCATGAACATGGTGGCCACGGCGGCAGCCTGCTTGTCCTTCGGCACCAGGCTGGCGGCGACCACCGCACCGATGCCGAAGAAGGCACCGTGATTGAGGCTGGTGACCAGACGCGACAGCAACAGCAGGCCGTAGTTCGGGGCCAGTGCCGAGAGCAGGTTGCCGACCACGAAGATCGACATCAGCAGCATCAGCGCGGTGCGCTTGCCAAACCGTCCCATCAGCAGGGTCATCACCGGCGCGCCCAGCATCACGCCCACGGCATAGGCGGTGATCAGCATGCCGGCGGTGGGAATGTTCACACCGACGCCGTCGGCAATGACGGGCAGCAGGCCCATCGGCGCGAATTCAGTGGTGCCGATGGCGAAGGCGCCGACGGCAAGGGCCAACAAGGCGGCTCTGGAGTTCATGGGGTCATCCTGCGTGGGGCAGGTCCTGGAAAAGAGCGCGTAGCCTGCGCGCTTTGCTGCCGCGGATTAAGCCTCGCCCCGGGAAAACACTGTTGACCTCAATTCACAGCTGGCGGGAACCTCCCCGCCGGGCATGGCCCGGCGAGCCCAATGGGTCCCATAACGCAGAACCCCCGGCGCTGGCCGGGGGTTCTGGAAGACACATTGGCCTGTGATCTGCTTACCAGTCGCCAGCACCCGGCACGTGGTGATCGCGTGCGCGGCGGCGCATCAGCAGGTTCAGCCATTCCACCAACACCGAGAAGCCCATGGCGGCATAGATGTAGGGCTTGGGCACGTGCACGTCCAGGCCATCCAGGATCAGCACCGCACCGATCAGCAGGATGAAGGCCAGTGCCAGCATCTTCACGGTCGGGTTTGCGTCGATGAAGCGGCCCAGCGGGTTGGCGGCCAGCAGCATCACCAGCACCGACAGCAGGATGGCGGCGACCATCACCGGGATGTGATCGGCGATGCCGACGGCGGTGATCACCGAGTCCAGCGAGAACACGATGTCGATGATGGCGATCTGCAGGATGACCATGCCGAATACACCCGAGGCCTTGCTGGTGGCTGGGTTCTCGTCTTCGCCACCGGTGATCAGTTCCTTGATCTCCATGTAGCCCTTGATGATCAGGAACAGGCCACCGACGATCAGCACCAGATCGCGGATGGAGATGCCCATACCAGCCACGGTGAACAGGTTGGCGGACATGTGCGCCAGATAGGCCAGCGACACCAGCAGGGCGAT
Source organism: Stenotrophomonas sp. 86428_Sma (assembly GCF_056481585.1). NCBI lineage: Bacteria > Pseudomonadati > Pseudomonadota > Gammaproteobacteria > Lysobacterales > Lysobacteraceae > Stenotrophomonas > Stenotrophomonas sp. 86428_Sma. Next base: position 772,437 of record NZ_CM151156.1, on the reverse strand, counting down.
GCGGGTGATGCAGGCCACGGCGATGCCGAGCTTGCGCGCGAACGGGCGACGCTCTTCCGGCAGCTTGCTGACCGCGATGGAAATGAACACCAGGTTGTCGATGCCGAGCACGATTTCCAGTGCGCTCAGGGTGAACAGGGTCACCCAGGCATTGGGGTCGGCGAGGAACTCAAAGGACATGGAAACTCTTCAGGGCAGTGGGGGAATGGGGATCAGCCGTAATTGCCGGCCATTGCATGCGGGACCACGACCAGCGCCCAGCACAGAAGCACGTTCATCATCAGCACGAACACTGCCGCCGAACCCATGTCCTTGGCGCGGCCGGCCAGCTCGTGGATCTCGCTGCCGTAACGTTCGATCACCGCCTCGATGGCCGAGTTGGCCAGTTCCATCGCCAGCACCAGCAGCATCGAGCCGATCAGCAGCGCGCGCTCGACCGGGGTCTGGCCCAGCCAGACCGCGACCGGAGTCAGCAGGATCAGCAGGTAGACCTCCAGCCGGAACGAGGACTCATGCAGCCAGGCGGCGCGCAGGCCCTGCCAGGACCAGCGGGCGGCCTGGAAGATGCGGCGCGGGCCGCGGGGCAGATGGCCGAACTGATCAGCCACGGGTGGAACATCCAGCAACAGGGGCGCGGCGCAGCGACCGCTCAGACGCACGGCAGGGAATCATGGGTGCACAGGGATAGGCAGATGGCCGCCATTTTGCCACAAGGCCGCCAGCCGCATCCCGGCACCGGCCCGGTGAATGGACTGCCAGGGGCAAGCCCCGGCCCGCCCCAGCTTCTATGATGGCTTTCCCCTTCCCTGCTGGAGCGCCTGATGTCCCGTCGCCGTACCTGCCTGCTGATGCTGGGCCTGCTGACCGCCGCCCCCCTGGCCCAGGCGCTGAGCCCGGCCAAGCCGCCGCGCGTGCCCGAGCAGGTCTCCAACGTGGCCTGGGCCGGCGACATGGCCCACTTTGCCAGCGCCGACCAGGCCAGCCCGCCGCCACGGGGCGGCATCGAGTTCATCGGCAGCTCCTCGATCCGCATGTGGGAAGGCCTGGCAGCCGACTTCCCCGGCCAGCCGGTGTTCAACCGTGGCTTCGGCGGTTCGGAAGTGCGCGACAGCACCTGGTATGCCGACCGCATCGTGGTGCCGTATGCACCGTGCAAGGTGTTCTTCTACGCCGGTGACAACGACCTCAACAGCGGCCGCAGCGCCGTGCAGGTGCGCGACGATGTGGTTGCCTTCGTGCAGCGCGTGCATCGCGACCTGCCGAAGACGAAGGTGGAGTACCTGTCGATCAAGCCAAGCCCGTCGCGCGCGCACCTGCTGCCGGCGATCAACGAGGCCAACACGCTGATCAAGGCAGCCCTGGCCAAGCTGCCCAACACCGGTTTCACCGACGTCTACACGCCGATGCTCGGCATCGACGGCCAGCCGGATGCGTCGCTGTTCCGCGAGGACATGCTGCACATGACCCCGGCCGGCTATGCGATCTGGACCAGGGCGCTGGCGCCGAAGGTGAAGTGCGATTGAAGAAGGCTGCGGCCTCGCTCCGGTAGATGCCAACCTTGGTTGGCATGGGGCACCGGCGTGAATCCTGTTGAAAGCGCCGACCAAGGTCGGCATCTACCGAGGCAGCAGGTGCCGCGTCAGCGGAACACCACCGTGGCCTCGGTGCCCTGACCCGGCTCGCTGGCCAGGCTGACCTTCCAGCCGAAGCGGTCGCACAGCCGGCGCACGATCGACAGGCCCAGGCCGGTGCCCTGCGGGCGGCTCGGCTCGGCGCGGTAGAACGGCTCGAAGGCCCGCGACAGTGCGTCGGCCGACATGCCGATACCGGTATCGCGCACCACCACCCGGTCGTTGTGCACATGCACGTCGATGCGCCCCTCATCGGTGTAGCTGCACGCGTTGCGCACCAGGTTGCTGACCACCACCTGCAGCACCCGCGGCGGCGCATGCAGCTGCACCGGGCCATCGCTGTGCAGGTGCACCGACACCGGGCGCGTACCCAGCAGTTCGTTGGCGTTGTCCACTTCGTAGCGGACGATGTCGTTGACGTCGAACAGCTCGATCTGCGGCTCGACGTCGGCCTCGCGGGCCAGGATCAGGAAGGCATCGATCACCGCCTCCATGTCACGGCCTGCACGCTGGATGCGCTGCAGGCTGCGGCGCAGGCGCGGCTCCAGGCTGTCATCGCCCAGCGCCATGTCGCTGGCCACGCGGATGACGGTCAGCGGTGTGCGCAGTTCATGGCTGGCATCGCGGGTGAAATTGCGCTCGCGCGCCACGTGCGCGCTGACCCGGTTGGCCAGCGAATGCAGTGCGGCCGCCAGCTGGCGGGTTTCGCCCTGCATGTCCGCCGGCAGCTTGTTCGGCTCCAGGTCGGCCGCCTCCGGGTGGCCCGGGTCCCAGCGCGAGACGCGTCGCGCCAGCCAGTTCACCGGCGATACCAGGCGCTTGGACGCACGATAGGTGACCCAACTGGCGCCATACACCGCCAGCAGGGTCAGCAGCACCGGCACGATGCCGAACCAGAACGCCAGCATTTCCGCGCGCGAACGCAGGAATACCAGGTAGAGGCGGCCGGCCGGGCGCACATCGACCAGCACCAGCTGGTCGTCCTTGGGCAGTTCGTGGAAGCCGGGCTCCAGGTTGCGCAGATTGGCCGGCAACGACAGGGCCGACTGCCCGCTTTCCAGCAGGTAGCCACGGATGTTCTGGGTGTTGGGTGGCGGCTGCACCGGCGAGGCCTCGTGCAGCGTCCAGAAGTACGCTGCCTCCTCGCGCAGGGCGGCGCCGACCAGGCTGTGCTTGATCACCAGCGAAACCAGCCACGCACCGAGCAGGATGCCCAGGCTGGCCAGCACTGCCTGCAGGATGAAAGCGATACGGATCTTGCGCGGCAGGCCGTGCGGCATTGCGGGGTCCCGGTCAGAGCGCTGCGATTATAGGCAGCGCACCGCGCCGTTGGGATGCACGGGCGATGACCGGCGGCACTGCCGGACGGTCATCCCCTGCCCTTGTGCCTGGCCGCAGCCCGGCCCGGCCTGCGGCTGCACCGGCGCGGGCCTGCTCAGGCCATCGGCTGGGCGATGTCGGCAATGCGGTAGCCGGCACTCTGCACGGTATGCAGCAGCGGACGGTCGAACGGCTTGTCGATGATCTTGCGCAGGTTGTACAGGTGGCTGCGCAGGGTGTCCGAATCCGGCAGGCCGTTGCCCCAGATCTCGCGTTCGATCTCCTGGCGGGTGACCACGCGCGGCGATTCGCGCATCAGGATGGTCAGCAGGCGCAGGCCGATCGGCGACAGCTGCAGCTCGGTACCGGCACGGGTGGCACGCATGCTGACCGGATCGAGCACCAGGTCGGCGACCTTCAGCACTTCCGAACCGACCTGGCGACGCTCGCGGCGGATCAGCGCGCGCAGGCGGGCTTCCAGCTCCTGGATCGCGAACGGCTTGGTCAGGTAGTCATCGGCGCCGAAACCGAGGCCGGTGAGCTTGTCGTCCAGCGTGTCGCGTGCCGTGAGCATCAGCACCGGGGTGGACTTGCGCGCATCGTTGCGCAGGCGACGGCACACTTCGATGCCATCCAGGCGCGGCAACATCAAGTCGAGCACCACGACGTCATAGCTGTTTTCCGCCGCAAGGCGGTAGCCATCCAGGCCGTCCTGTGCATAGTCGACTTCGAAGCCGCGACCTTCCAGGTATTCCCCGATCATTTCGGAGATGTTGCGGTTGTCTTCGACCACCAGCACCAAGCCGGAGGTCTCCTTCGTCTGACGCATGTGATTCCCTCTAACTTCAGCTTTGTGAAACATGCCGGATCGACGGTGGACGCGATGTGAAGTTCCGTCAAGAGGTAAACAAACGGTTCAGAGCAGCGGTCTGAGCAGCGGCCAGACGTTGTCCAGCACCTTCGGCTGCGCCTGTGCGGTCGGGTGCAGCCCGTCGGCCTGCATCATGCCCGGCTGCAGGGCCACGCCCTCCAGCAGGAAGGGCAGCAGCGGCACCTTGTACTGCGTGGCCAGCGCCTTGTAGGCCGCCGCCAGGCGCTGGCGATAGGCTGGCCCGTAGTTGGGCGGCACGTCGATGCCCAGCAGCAGCACCTTGGCACCGGCCTTCTGGCTGGCCTGCACCATCTTTTCCAGGTTGCCCTGCACCTGCGCCGGGGTCAGCCCGCGCAGTGCATCGTTGCCGCCGAGGGCAATCACCACCACGGTCGGCTTTTCCTTCGCCAGCAGGCCGGGCAGGCGGGTCAGCGCGCCAGCGGTGGTCTCCCCGCTCATGCTGGCGTTGACGATGCGCGCCGGTGTTTTCGACTGCTGCCTGACCCGCTGCTGCAGCAGGCTCACCCAGCCGGCGTCGGCAGGGATATTGTGGGCAGCACTGAGGCTGTCGCCGAGCACCAGCACGGTGCCAGCCGGACCTTTGGCACACGCCAGCCCAGGCAGCAGCAGGAACCCTAGCAGCAGCACCATCATCACGCCGGCTCGCCGGCTCCATCCCGTCTTGCGCATTGGAGTCTCCTCATCGACAGCCTGTCCCCCCGCAGCGCGTCCGTTGCCATCGCCGTCGACCAGGTCGGCAAATCCGTGCAGGGCCCGGAGGGTGAAGTCCACATACTGGACAACATCACCCTGACCGTCCATGAAGGGACCAGCGCGGCCATCGTCGGCGCCTCCGGTTCCGGCAAGACCACCCTGCTCGGCCTGCTGGCCGGGCTGGACCTGCCCAGCCGCGGCCGCATCGCGCTGGCCGGCCAGGACCTGGCGGCGCTGGACGAGGAGACCCGCGCCCAGCTGCGCGCGCGTGAGGTCGGCTTCGTGTTCCAGAGCTTCCATCTGCTGCCGGCACTGACCGCCGCCGAGAATGTCGCGCTGCCGCTGGAACTGGCTGGGCGCGAAGACCGGGCGCGGGTCGAAGAAGTGCTGGCCCAGGTCGGCCTGGCCCATCGCGCCCGCCACTATCCACGCCAGTTGTCGGGCGGCGAGCAGCAGCGCGTGGCACTGGCACGTGCCTTCGTCACCCGCCCGCGCATCCTGTTCGCCGACGAACCAACCGGCTCGCTGGACCACGCCACCGGCCAGCACATCAGCGACCTGCTGTTCGAACTCAACGCCGGCAGCGGCACCACCCTGGTGCTGGTCACTCACGACCTGCGCCTGGCCCAGCGTTGCCAGTACATCCACCGCATCGACGACGGCCGCCTGCTGCCGGTCGAGCGTGGGGCGCAGGCATGAACCTGCTGCGGCACGCGTGGCGCGCGCTGCGCCGCGAGGCGCTGGCCGGCGACCTGCTGACCGTGTTCGCCGCGCTGGTGCTGGGCGTGGCGGTGATGACCGCGGTCGGCACGCTGGTGAACCGGGTCAACCTGGCACTGACCGGCAGCGCAGCGGAAATGCTAGGCGGCGACCTCGGCATCGCCGGGCGCGATGACCCGCCGCAGGCGTTCGCCGACGAGGCGCAGCGGCGCGGACTTTCCTACACCCGTATCGCCAGCTTCGGCAGCGTGCTGTTCAACGCCGATGCCAGCCAGATGGCCAGCATCAAGGCGGTGCAGGCGGGCTATCCGCTGCGTGGCACGCTGCGGGTGCGGGCCACGCCCGGGGGCGCCCTGATCGCCGACGCCGGCATGCCGGCCAAGGGCCAGGCCTATGCCGACCCACGCCTTCTCCAGGGGCTGGGACTGAAGGCCGGTGACGACCTTGAATTCGGCGCTGGCACGCTGCGCATCGCCGGCATCATCGAGGCCGAGCCGGATACCGGCGGCGATCTGCTTACGCTTTCCCCCACCCTGCTGGTCAACCGCGCCGATGTGGAAGGCACCGGCCTGCTCGGTCCGGGCAGCCGCATCAACTACCGGCTGATGTTCGCCGGAGCAGCAGAGCCGATCGCGGCACTTCGGCAATGGCTGCTGCCGCAGGTGAAGGGCCTGCGCCTGCTGAGTGTGGACGACACCCAGCGTGGCGTGCGCCAGGCCTTCGACCTGGCCGGGCGCTTCCTCGGCCTCAGCGCGCTGCTGGCGGTATTGCTGGCCGGTGTTGCCACGGCGCTGGCGGCGAACCGCTTCGCCCTGCGCCGCATCGACCAGGTGGCGATCCTGCGCTGCCTGGGCGCGCGCCAGCGCGACATCCTGTCCGGTCTGGCACTGCAGCTGCTGATGCTGGCGGTGCCGGCCTGCGCACTCGGCATCGGCCTGGGCATGGCGGCGCAGGAAGGCCTGGTGCAGGTGCTGGGCAGTCTGGTGCCGCAGCGCCTGCCGCTGCCCGAGGCAATGCCTGCGCTGACCGGTGCCGGCATCGGGCTGTTGCTGCTGTTCGGCTTCGGCCTGCCCCCGCTGCTGCGCCTGCGCGGGGTGCCGCCGATGCGGGTGCTCAACCGTTCCTTCGCCGCCCTGCCGCCGGCTTCGCTGCTGGCCTACGTGGCTGCCCTGGCGGCCAGCCTGCTGCTGGCGGTGCAGGTCACCGGTGATCTCAAGCTGGCGCTGTGGGTGCTGGGCGGGTTGGCCGCGCTGGCGGTGGCGGCCGGCGTGGTCGGCTTCGTGCTGCTGCAGCTGCTGCGCGGCCTGCAGCACCGCCTGCATGGCCACTGGCGGCTGGGTCTGGCCGCGCTGACCCGGCGCCGGATGCTGGCGGTGATGCAGCTGGTGGGGCTGTCGCTGTCGCTGTGCGCGCTGTTGCTGCTGGCGGTGACCGGCCCCGGCCTGCTGCAGCAGTGGCGCGAGCGACTGCCCGCGGATACGCCGAACTACTTCCTGATCAACATCCAGCCCGAACAGCGCGACAGCGTGCTGGCCGCACTGCGTGGACTGGGCGCCAACGACGCCAGCATCGAACCGATGGCCACTGGCCGCCTGATCGCGATCAACGGCAAGCCGCCGCTGCGCGTGGACCGCTCGCCGGAGCAGAACGGGCAGCCGGCACAGGGCGAAGGCCAGCGCGATGACGACGACGAGAACCGGCCGTTGAACTTCAGCTGGCGCAACAGCTTCCCGCCGGCCAACACACTGGTCAACGGCACCTTCTGGAAGGCAGACAGCACCGCCGCCGAAGCCTCGGTGGAAATCGGCTGGGCCAAGCGCTACGGCGTGCATCCCGGCGACCGCATCACCATTGCGGTGGGCGAGCAGGAACGCGAGTTCACTGTCACCAGCGTGCGCAAGGCCGACTGGAACACTTTCCGTCCGAACTTCTTCGTGCTGCTGAACCCGAATGCGGTGGGCGATACGCCACACAACCTGCTGTCGGCATTCCATCTACCGGCCGGCAAGGCCGCCGGACTGGGCGAGCTGGTACGCGCGCAGCCGAACCTGTCGCTGCTGGACGTGGACGCGGTGATCTCGCAGGTGCGCGATGTGATGGAACGGGTGGCACAGGCGGTGCAGCTGGTGATGGTGTTCAGTCTGCTGGCCGGCGTGCTGGTGCTGCTGGCCGCGCTGCAGGCCACGGCGGGTGAACGCCGCTACGACAGCGCGGTGCTGCGCACGCTGGGCGCGACCCGGCGCCAGCTGCGTGGCGCGGTACTGGTGGAATTCGGTGCGCTGGGCACGCTGGCGGCGTTGCTGGCGGTGGGCGCGGCCGCTGCGATCGGTGTGGCGGTCTCGCAGAAGGTGTTCGAGCTGCCGTTGCTGCCGCCGTGGCCGGGCCTGCTGATCGGCGGCGTGGTCGGCATCGGCTTGAGCCTGCTGGCAGGCTGGTGGGGTACGCGGGCGATCCTGCATACGCCACCGGCACTGGCCCTGCGCGAAGCCTGACGCGATCGTGACACGCTCGGGGGGGCGCTATGCTGCGCGCCCCACCCGATCAGATCGTCCGGAAGCGCGGAACGTTGCTCCCGCGCTCCCGATGTTCAAGGAATGAAGATGAAATACAGCCTCTGCCTGCGCATCCTTCTGGCCAGTTCCCCGCTGCTCACCGCGGTGCTGCCCGCGGTCGCCCGCGCGGCGGAGGGCTATGTTCCTGACGCGGTGCAGGCCTTCGTGCTGGAAACGGTGCTGGCCGATGAAGCGCAAGCCTTCCTCGAGGGCCACCCGACCTATCTGGTTCCGGCCAGCGTGTCACGCACGCGCAGCGATGCCGGCGTGGTGGCCGACCTGCGTGCTGAGTTCGACCGGTTCTACCGGGGCCAACCGAAGCCGAGAAAGGAAGTGGCGCACATGGCGATCCTCGTCGCACAGACCGCGCTGCTGCTGCCGGACCGTAGCGCCTGCAGCACGGATCGAGTGCGTTGCCACCAAGCTGTCATGGGCGTTCGCACCCGCGATGACGAGGCCAGCCTGCAGGCTACCCTGCGTGCCTTCCAGGACGCCGGGCTGGACCTGACCACCTTGAGTGGGCCGGCGTCCTGAGTGCATCGCATCCACGCATGGCATGGATGCAGCGTGCGATCACCGATGCAGAGCGTGCCGAGCAAGCTCGGCACCTACCAGGAGCGGATATGCGGCACGGTAGATCCACGCCATGCGTGGATGCGGTGTGCGATCACCGATGGAGAGCGTGCCGAGCAAGCTCGGCACCTATCAGAAGCGGATATGCGGCACGGTAGATCCACGCCATGCGTGGATGCGGTGTGCGATCACCGACGAAGAGCGTGCCGAGCAAGCTCGGCACCTACCAGAAGCGGATATGCGGCACGGTAGATCCACGCCATGCGTGGATGCGGTGTGCGATCACCGATGAAGAGCGTGCCGAGCAAGCTCGGCACCTACCAGGAGCGGATATGCGGCACGGTAGATCCACGCCATGCGTGGATGCGGTGTGCAATCGCCAACGAAGAGCGTGCCGAGCAAGCTCGGCACCTACCAGAAGCGAATATGCGGCGCGGCACCTGACCAGAGGATCCGCGCCATGAGTCGAGCAGGGCTCGACTTACTGGGCCTTTTCCACGTACTTGGCGAACACGTCGTCGATCTGCTTGTCCTTCACCTTCTTGCCGGCCTGGATCTCTTCGGCCTGGGTGAACATCGGGATGATCATCGCCATGCCGTCGATCTTGGTCTTCAGGTGCACCCCCGGGGCCTGGCCGAGGAAGCCATCCCAGCACTGGCGCACCTTGGCCCAGTAACCGGCGGTGGCCTTCCAGTAGTTGCGCGCCGGGGTGAAGTCGACCTCGGTGGTCTTCACGTAGTCGTTGAAGCCGAACTCGCGGGCGATCTCCACCTGGCTGCCATCGGCGTTGCGCTGCACCTTGGTGTTGAACTGCTCGTGGGTCCAGCCGTTCGGGGTCAGCGTGTGGCGGTTGATCACGGCCAGCGCGTTGTAGTCACTGCGCTTGGTGTACTCACGGCGCGGCAGCGGACGCCAGCTCAGGTCGCTGGTCCAGCTCGGCACGTTGTTGGTGTAGGTCCACGTGCCGGTGCCGCAATAGCGCGGTGCGTCGCTCACTTCGTATACGCACTGGGTCCAGGCGCCCTGGTTCACCGCCGCCGGAATGCTGCGCACCTTCCAGGTCTGGTCGGCACTGAACTCGAAACGGTTCGGTGCTTCGTACACCCAGTCCTGGCGCCAGTGCTTGGTGATGTGGCCGCTCTTCTCGTCCAGCAGCAGGTGCTGCAGCACGATGCGCTTCGGCGTGTCTTCGACCACGATGACCACTTCGTTGCCGCCACTGCGCATCGCCGGTGCGCGCTCGTAGCCCGGCTTCAGCAGCACGGTCTCGTCGAAGGCGAAGTCCACGGTGTACTCACCCTGCATGGCAGGGATGCTGTCGTGTTCACGGGCGATATCGGAGGGCTGCGCGCTGGCCACGCCGCTGGCGGCGAGCACAAGCAGGGCGCTGGCTGTCTGGAGCTTCATCGGGGTCTTCCTTCGGGGTTGCAGATGCGTTGAGAGGCCGTCCGTGGCCGACAGGCGTTCCATCAGGAGTGGGTCACAGGCGGATCAGCGGCAGGTCGCCGGGAATCCGCGGCGCCGGACGCCGCGCGGCATCGGCACAGCAGCAATCGTCGATTGCCAGCTCGCCTTCGGCACCTTCCAGCCGTGCAATGCGGCGCGCGGTGGCTGCGCCCAGCGAGGACAGGGTCGACAGACTGGCGGCCAGCGTGCGGCCATCGTCGGCGGCATGCAGGCGCAGCGCGCACAGGCGCCAGCGCTGGCCACCCAGATGACCGGCCAGGCGCCGCCACAGGCGTTCGCCGACACTGCCGTCGCTGTCGTGCTCGGGCCCCGGCGGCAGCGCAGCCACCAGCCGGTCCCAGGCCAGGAAGTCGCTGTCCGGCAGCAGGTACAGGCGCCACACGCAGCGGCCGCGGCCATCGAGGAAGCACAGGCTTTCGCGCAGGCCTTCGCTGTCCACGCCCTGGCAGGCATGCACGCGTACGGCCTGGCGCCAGCCGCCCAGCTCGTTGCCGTCGGCGTGGTACAGGCACAGCACGGTGCCGAGCGTGGCCAGCTGTGCCGGGGTCGGCCAGGCCGCGCTGTGCGGCGCGGCAATGGAGTCATTCCTGCGTGCGGACAGTGCTCGGCTCATGAGGTCACCAGGAAACGGCAAGGCTGGCGGAGAAGGTGCGGCCCGGGCTGCTGAAACGATCGCTCAGTGCGCGATTGGTGATCAGGCTCGGGGTGATGGACGACCATTCGATGTAGCGCTTGTCGGCCAGGTTGAACACGCCGACATTGAAGGTCGCACCCGGTGCGAAGTTCCAGTGCGCCATCAGGTCCAGCACGCCGTAGCCCGCCGGTTGGTAGACGAACGGCGCCGGTGCATTCGGGTTGGTCCGCGTCCGCGCGGCCGGCGGCGGCAGGCGCTTCTTGCGCTGCACGAAGGTGCCGGCCAGTTCGACGCCCCAGGTATCGGTGTCGTACATCAGGCCCAGCGTGCCACGCAACGGATCGACCGAGGCCAGCGGTTCGTCATCGGTCCGGTTGTCACCACGCGACCACGCCAACGCACTGCGCAGCGCCCAGCCCTTCAGCGCCGGACTGAGTTCACCAAACTCGATACCGGCCTTCATTTCCGCACCATAGATGCGCGCGTCGGCGATGTTCTGCGACTGGAACACGGTCAATCCCTGTGCGTTCCTGCCGGTATCGACATTGGATTGGATGAAATCCTTGTAATCGTTGTAGTAGCCACTGACGCTGACGTACGCCGCCGGCGCGATGAAACGCAGGCCAAGCTCGTAGCCGTCGCTGGTTTCCGGCTTCAGGTCCGGATTGCCGATGGCGGTATAGCGGAAGGCGACGTTGGTCAGGCCGATGTTGACGTCGTTGTACGGCGGCGAACGGAAGCCACGCGCATACCCGGCGAACAGCGACCACTGGTCGGTGAAGCGCCAGACCATGCCCAGCTTCGGTGACACGCTGGTCTTCTTCAGCTGGGCCACGGCCGTGGTTGGATTGTCTTCGGCGAAGATGCTGTCCACTTCCGGCTTCAGCTCGTAACGGTCCACGCGCACGCCCGGCACCAGCGACAGCTTGCCGTCGGCCAGGCGCATTTCATCCTGCGCGTACAGGCCCAACTCGGTGGTCTTGCTGATCGGGAAGTCACGCACCGGGAAGGTGTCGGGGGTAACGATGTTGCTGACCACACCGGCACGGTTGACCTGGTAGCCGTCGCGCTTCTGGCGGATCTCGGTACGGGTGCCTTCGAAGCCGTAGGTCAATGCGTGCTCGACGCTGCCGGTGCTGAACGCCTTGTTGAACTGCGCCTGCAGGCCAAAGGCATGCTGGTCGAAGGAGAACACGCGGTGACGGCGGCTGCCGTCGGTGCGGGTCTCGTCGGTCTGCTGCCGCGTTTCGCTGTTCTGCGCATACACCTGCCAATGCAGGCTGTCGGCGAACGGCTGGTCCAGCGCATCCATTTCGTGGGCAAAGGACACGCGGGTACGCTTCTGCGTGTCGTGGGACTTCATGCCAGTAGCCGCAGCCATCGCGCCGGGGCGCGGTGCAACGCTGGCAATCGCCGACAACACATTGGTATCGGTGGTGTCTTCGTTGCCTTCCACGGTCAAGCGGAAGCGCTGGTCTTCGCTCGGTGCATAGACCAGCTTGCTGAGCAGGCTGCGGCCGTCGCGGTCCTGCGGATTGGACGCGGTACGGGTGTCGTTGTCGCTGCGCACCGTGCCCTTGTTGTCCGTTTCCTGGCCCTGGTGGTGGTTGACGTTGACCAGGCCGCTCCAGTGGTCGCCACCAAAGGCGGCGGTGGCACCGCCGAGCAGGCCCTTCCACTCACCGTCGTAGCCGAACTTCAGTCCGAAGTAGCTGTTCTTGCCGTCCTTGAGGTAGTCGGCCGGGTCCTTGGTGACGAACGCCACCACGCCGCCCAGCGCATCGGAGCCGTACAGCGAGCTGGCCGGGCCGCGCACGATCTCCACGCGCTTGAGCGTATCGAGGTCGGTGAAGTTGCGGTTGGAACTGGCGAACGAACCGATGTCGAACCGGGTCGGCATGACGATGCCGTCGGTCTGGATGCGCACGCGGTTGCCGTCCAGGCCACGGATGCGGAAACCATCCAGGCCGAAGCGGGTCGCGCTGCGGGTGACCGACAGGCCCGGCTCGTAGCGCACCAGATCCTTGATGTCCTGCACCAGATGCCGGTCCATCTGCTCACGGTCGATGACGTCCACGGTGGCCGCCACGTCACTCACGGCCCGCTCGGTGCGGGTGGCGGTGACCTGCACCCGATCGAATTCGCGCGCATCAGGGGCGGCGGTGGCAGCAGCGTGGGCGGACAGCGGCAACGCCATCCAGACAGCAAGACACAGGGCGGTATGGTGGGTCATCAGGTTCACTCGGTCAGTCAGGGGAACCCCCGGTTACCGGCACACCCGGAAGGTGCACGCGGTAGACCGAGGGGGAGAGAGCGGGAGCGGACGGGTCGCCCACCCTGTCGGCGCTGCCGGCAGGAGGGAGGGAGGCGGGCGACCAGGCCGCGATTACTTGGTCAGGATCAGCTTGTCGTTGCTGGTGTGCCGCAGGCGATAGAAGCGGTCGCCGTGCTGGATCAGAATTTCACGACGGCCCTTGAGCAGGGCTTCGCTGTCGATGACCTCTTCCGGCGGAACGACGCGGACCGGTCGATCGCGGAGGGTCAGCGTTTCGGGGCGCAGCAGTACAGGTTGAGCATTCATGAGCATCTGGACTCGTGCGAGGGACGAGTTAAATGATAATGATTCTCAGTTGACAATCAACAACCATTCTCAATTTGATTGATGAGATTAATGATCGAATTCTGAAATTCGATAGATTTCATATATTGAAAGGTGGGGGCACACGGCTTTTGTAGAGTCGAGCCACGCTCGACTGCTCTCGCGCCGTCGCCTGGAAATGCCCGCGCTACGTGCGGAGTCGAGCATGGCTCGACTCTACAAAGGCCCGACCAACCTGGAGTCGAGCGTGGCTCGACTCTCCAAAGGGTTGTCAGGCGAAGACGGCTTCGACCTGGGCCCAGCCGGCCGCGTCGACCTGCTCCAGCACGTCCAGTGCCTGCAGGTTCTGCAGCAGCTGGCTGACCCGGCTTGCGCCGAGGATCACGCTGGAAACGTTCGGGTTGCGCAGGCACCAGGCGATGGCCAGCGTGGCCGGGGCATGGCCCAGCGCGCGTGCCACCTCGCTGAAGCGCCGCACCTGGCCCAGGCGGGCCCCGGCGTCGGCCCCCAGCACCAGGTCCTGCAACCACTCCATGCCTTCCCGCCCCAGCCGCGCATCGGCCGGGATGCCCTGGTCGTACTTGCCAGTGAGCAGGCCCGAGGCGAGCGGCGAGAAGATGGTGGTGCCCAGGCCGGCACCCGCATACAGCGGCGCGTACTCGACCTCGACCCGCTCGCGGTGCAGCAGGTTGTACTGCGGCTGCTCCATCGACGGGCCCTGCAGGTTGCGCGCCTCGGCGATGTCCAGCGCCTGCTGGATCTGCGCCGCCGACCACTCCGAAGTGCCCCAGTAGAGGATCTTGCCCTGCCGTACCAGGGTATCCATGGCGTGCACGGTCTCGGCGATCGGCGCGTCCGGATCCGGGCGGTGGCAGTAATAAAGGTCCAGGTAGTCCACCCGCAGGCGCTTGAGCGCGGCATGGCAGGCGTCGGTCACGTGCTTGCGCGACAAGCCGCGCTGGGTCGGCCGCGGGTCCTTGGCACTGCCGAAGAACACCTTGCTGGACACGCAGAAACCGTCGCGCGGCAGGCGCAGGTCGGTGATCACGTCGCCCATGACCTGTTCGGCACGGCCGTTGGCATAACCCTCGGCGTTGTCGAAGAAGTTGACGCCATGATCCCAGGCGGCGGCCACCAGGTTGCGGGCCTCATCGCGCGGGACCTGGTCGCCGAAGGTCACCCAGGCGCCGAAGGACAAGGCGGAAATCGGCAGGCCGGTGGAGCCCAGGCGACGGTATTGCATGCGAATCTCCTGCTGCGGGCCCGCATCCGGGCCGGGATCGAACCCCATTCTACCCGCCGCCGCCAACCGCAAGCCCTTGCCGTTGCTGGCCTGATCGGTACCGTTGGCCGCGCGCACGCTGCTTTTTCTTGCCCCGGCCCCTGCCCTGCACTAGGCTTCCCGTTTTTCGCGACGCCCCAGGGGAGTCACTCACATGGTCGAAGGTTTGGGCAGGATCGGCTTCGGCCTGTTCGGGTTGGCGGTGCTGATCGGCATCACCTGGTTGTTTTCCAATAACAAGCGCGCGGTTGACTGGAAGCTGGTTGCCACCGGTATCACCCTGCAGATCGCCTTCGCGGCGCTGGTGATCCTGGTCCCGGGCGGACGCGACGTGTTCGACGCACTGGGCAAGGGCTTCGTCAAGATCCTCAGCTACGTCAACGAGGGCTCGGGCTTCATCTTCGGCTCGTTGATGGACACCAAGAACTACGGCTTCATCTTCGCCTTCCAGGTGTTGCCGACCATCATCTTCTTCTCTGCGCTGATGGGGGTGATGTACCACCTCAACATCATGCAGGGCATCGTGCGCGTGATGGCCTGGTCGATCACCAAGGTGATGCGCGTGTCCGGTGCTGAAACCACCAGCGTCTGCGCCAGCGTCTTCATCGGCCAGACCGAGGCGCCGCTGACCGTGCGCCCGTACATCGCCAGGATGACCCAGTCCGAGCTGCTGACCATGATGATCGGCGGCATGGCCCACATCGCCGGCGGCGTGCTGGCGGCCTACGTGGGCATGCTCGGCGGTGGCGACCCGGCGCAGCAGGCCTTCTACGCCAAGCACCTGCTGGCGGCCAGCATCATGGCGGCCCCGGCCACCCTGGTCGTGGCCAAGCTGCTGATCCCGGAAACCGGCACCCCGCTGACCCGCGGCACGGTGAAGATGGAAGTCGAGAAGACCTCCAGCAACATCATTGACGCGGCCGCCGCCGGCGCCGGTGACGGCCTGAAGCTGGCGCTGAACATCGGTGCGATGCTGTTGGCCTTCATCGCCCTGATCGCGCTGCTGAACGCCCCGCTGACCTGGATCGGCGATGTGACCGGCCTGGCCGCCGCCATCGGCAAGCCGACCAACCTGTCGACCATCTTCGGTTACGTGCTGGCCCCGATCGCCTGGGTGATCGGCACCCCGTGGGCCGATGCCACCACCGTCGGTTCGCTGATCGGCCAGAAGGTCGTGATCAACGAGTTCGTGGCCTACACCGAGCTGTCGCAGATCGTGAACGGCCAGATCGCCGGCGTGAGCCTGTCCGAGGAAGGTCGTCTGATCGCCACCTACGCGCTGTGCGGCTTCGCCAACTTCAGCTCGATCGCGATCCAGATCGGCGGCATTGGCGGCCTGGCCCCGGAACGTCGCCACGACCTGGCCAAGTTCGGCCTGCGCGCGGTATTGGGCGGTACCATTGCCACCTTCATGACGGCGACCATCGCCGGCGTGCTGACGCACTTCAGTTGAACCCTTGGTTGAGAAAAGATTCCCTATGAGCAGCAGTGTCGTTGTCGTCGGTTCCTTCAATGTCGATCACGTGTGGCGGTGCGAGTCGCTGCCGGCACCGGGTGCGACCATTGCCGGCCGTTACAGCACCGGCCCCGGTGGCAAGGGCTTCAACCAGGCCGTGGCGGCCTGCCGCGCCGGTGCCGACACGCACTTCGTATGCGCGCTGGGCGACGACGCCGGTGGTGCCACCGCCCGTGAGCTGGCCGCGCAGGATGGATTCGCGCTGATCGCCGAGGCCAGCAGCGAGCCGACCGGCACCGCCGGCATCTACGTCGATGCCCGTGGCCGCAACACCATCGTGATCGGACCGGGTGCCAACGCCGCGCTGAGCACCGACTTCCTGCAACAGCAGCAGGCCCTGCTGACCGGCGCCAAGGTGGTGCTGGTGCAGCTGGAATCGCCGGTGCAGACCATCGAAGCGGCACTGGCCACGGCCCGCGAGGCCGGCGTCACCACCGTGCTCAACACCGCACCGGCCGACGCCCCCTCGACCATCGGCCTGCTCAAGCTGGCCGATGTGATCACCCCGAACGAGACCGAGTTCGCCGCCCTGCTCGGCCGCCATGTCGGTGAGCGCGTGGATGCCAACGACGTCGCCGCACTGGATGGTGCCAGCCTGCACGCGCTGTGCCGCAAGCTGGTCGGCAACGGCACCGTGGTGGTGACCCTGGGTTCGGTGGGCGTGTTCGTGTCGCATGCCGATGAGAACCTGCGCGGCGATACCCAGCCGTACTACCGCGTGGGTGCCGAACAGGTGCAGGCGATCGACACCACCGGTGCCGGTGACGCCTTCAACGGTGCGCTGGCCGCGTCGCTGGCGCAGGTGGCCGACGCCCCGTTCGCCCGCCACGTGCGCTTCGCCAACCAGTTCGCCGGTCGTTCGACCGAGAAGGAAGGCGCTGCAGCGGCGATGCCGCGCTTCACTCCGGCCGACGTGGAAGTGAAGTAGATCCACGCCATGCGTGGATGGGAAGGCCCGGGTGTGCTGGCATCCGGGCCTTTCTTTTGCCCATTGTCCAGCTCTGCGACCGCCTGCCGCATTGCCCTCACCCCGCCCCTCGCCGAACATCCGCGCAGCTTCTCTGCACGGGCAGGACATGAACGGATTCCCCTGGTTGCTGGTTGCCGCCGCCGGCAGTGCCATCGCAGCCTTGCTGCATATCGGCTGCATTGCCTTTGGGGCACCCTGGTACCGGTGGTTCGGCGCTGGCCAGCGCATGGTCCGGCTGGCACAGGCGGGGCATTGGTGGCCACCACTGATGACCGCCGGCATTACTGCCGTGCTGGTCGCCTGGACGCTGTACGCGCTGGCTGCTGCCGGCTGGCATGCGCCGTTGCCGGCCAGCCGCCTGGTCCTGCCAGGCATTGCCGCGCTGCTGTTGCTGCGCGCCATGATGGGCTTCGGCCTGGCGCTGTTCCGACCGGGGTACAACGGCACGCGCTTCTGGGCGGTCAGTTCGCTGGTCTGCCTGGGCCTGGGGCTGGCCTTCGCCGTGGGGACCCGCCAGGCCTGGCAGAGCCTGGGCTAGCCGCCCACCATCGCCCGCCCTTGGGGGCGGCGGAAGCAACCGTCAAGCATCTGTTGATGCCGGTACGGCATGAGCTGGGTGCGGATCGGCCTGAACCGGACCGCCCCCGACACGGCCGTACCGCCGCCCGCGCCCTACAATGGGCGCATGCAGATCGGCCCGTACACCATTGCCCCCAACGTCGTGCTGGCGCCCATGGCCGGCGTCACCGACAAGCCTTTCCGCCTGCTGTGCAAACGGCTGGGCGCGGGACTGGCCGCCTCGGAAATGACCATCAGCGACCCGCGCTTCTGGACCACGCGCAAGTCGATCCATCGCATGGACCATGACGGCGAGCCGGCACCGATCAGCGTGCAGATCGCCGGCACCGAGCCGCAGCAGTTGGCCGAAGCCGCCCGCTACAACGTGGACCACGGCGCGCAGATCATCGACATCAACATGGGCTGCCCGGCCAAGAAGGTGTGCAACGCCTGGGCCGGTTCGGCACTGATGCGCGACGAACAGCTGGTAGCGCGCATCCTAGAGGCAGTGGTCAATGCGGTGGACGTGCCGGTCACGCTGAAGATCCGCACCGGCTGGGACTGCGACCATCGCAATGGCCCGGTGATCGCACGCATCGCCGAGGACAGCGGCATCGCCGCACTGGCGGTGCACGGCCGCACCCGCGACCAGCACTACACCGGCCAGGCCGAGTACGCCACGATCGGCGAGATCAAGGCCGCACTGCGCATTCCGGTGATCGCCAACGGCGATATCGATTCGCCGCAGAAGGCCGCCTACGTCCTGAAGGAAACCGGCGTGGATGCAGTGATGATCGGCCGCTCGGCACAGGGCCGGCCATGGATCTTCCGCGAGGTGGCGCATTACCTGGCCACCGGCGAGGAACTGCCGCCGCCGTCACTGGCAGAAGTGCGCGACATCCTGCTCGGCCACCTGCATGCACTGCATGCGTTTTATGGCGAGCCGCAGGGCGTGCGCATCGCGCGCAAGCACCTGGGCTGGTACGCCAAGGATCGACCGGAGAATGCCGCCTTCCGCGCGGTGGTCAACCGTGCCGAAGATCCGGCCAGCCAGATCGCATTGACGACCGAGTACTTCGACCGCCTGATTGCCGGGGAACCGGCGTTGTCTTCGGCAGCCTGAGCGCGCCAGCCCCTCGTAACCCGCCCGACTGCCTTGATCCGTAGAGTCGAGCTTGCTCGACTGCTCCACACCGTAGAGTCGAGCGTGCTCGACTGGCTTTCTGAACAGTCGAGCACGCTCGACTCTACGCGCCCCTTCCATTGATCACGCTCGACGCTACAAGAGCCCGCCCCCATGACCCCGCCGATTTCCTCCCCGACCTACCTGCACGGATTCTCCGGCACCGAGCAGCAGCGCCTGTTGACCCAGGCACGGCTGCTGGAATCGAGCATCTTCGGCCAGATCGACTACAGCGGCGCGCGTCGCCTGCTGGAAGTCGGCAGCGGCGTCGGCGCGCAGACCGAAATCCTGCTGCGCCGCTTCCCCGATCTGCACGTGACCGGCGTGGACCTGAGCGAAACACAGCTGGCCACCGCGCGCGAGAACCTGGCGCGCACACCATGGTGCAGCGACCGCTACACCCTGCAGCAGGCCGACGCCGGGGAGCTGCCGTTCGAAGCACGCAGCTTCGACGCGGCGTTCCTGTGCTGGGTGCTGGAGCACGTGCCGTCACCAGCACGCGTATTGAGCGAAGTGCGCCGCGTGCTGGCCCCGGGTTCGCCGGTCTACATCACCGAGGTGATGAATGCCTCGTTCCTGCTCGACCCGTATTCGCCGCATATCTGGCGCTACTGGATGGCCTTCAACGATTTCCAGTACGACCACGGGGGCGACCCGTTCGTCGGCGCCAAGCTGGGCAACCTGCTGCTGGCCGGCGGCTTCCGCGACGTGCACACCGAGATCAAGACCATCCACCTGGACAACCGCGAACCGGCCCGTCGCAAGACGATGATCGCGTTCTGGGAACAGCTGCTGCTGTCGGCTGCCGACCAGCTGTTGCAGGCCGGATCGGTGGACGAGGAAACCGTGGAAGGCATGCGTCGCGAGTTCCGCCTGGTGCAGAACGATCCGAACGCGGTGTTCTTCTATTCGTTCGTGCAGGGCCGCGCCACGGTGTATTGATTCGGTGGAGCCACGCCATGCGTGGCTGCCATCGCCGATGCCCCCCGCCATCCACGCATGGCGTGGATCTACGGATGCGACACTGCACTGCCGATGGAGGCAGTAGAGCCACGCCATGCGTGGCTGCCTTCGCCGATGCACCCCGCCATCCACGCATGGCGTGGATCTACGGATGCGACACTGCACCGCCGATGGAGGCAGTAGAGCCACGCCATGCGTGGCTGCCTTCCGATGCCCGCACCATCCACGCATGGCGTGGATCTGCGGATGCGACACTGCACTGCCGATTGAGGCAGTAGAGCGCACGCCATGCGTGGCTGTCTTCGCCAATGTCCGCGCCATCCACGCATGGCGTGGATCTACGGATGCGACACTGCACCGCCGATGGAGGCAGTAGAGCCACGTCATGCGTGGCTGCCATCGCCGATGCCCCCCGCCATCCACGCATGGCGTGGATCTACGGATGCGACACTGCACCGCCGATGGAGGCAGTAGAGCCACGCCATGCGTGGCTGCCTTCGCCGATGCACCCCGCCATCCACGCATGGCGTGGATCTACGGATCAATGCACGGCGCTGTGGTCGGCCGCACCCGGCTGTGCTGCCGGCTCCTGCCAGATCCGCTGCCACATCGCGGCCAACCGGCGTCCGACGTCGGCGCGTGCAGCCGGGCTGCTGTAATCCACCCGCACCTGCTCGGGCGTGATCGCCCGCCACTGCCCATCAGCCTGCTCGGCCACCGCGAAGTTGAAGGTGTAGTCCGGTTCCAGCCCCATACGCAGGTCGCTCAGCACCAGCCGGCCGTCCACCACCTGCGCACGCATGAAGCCACGGTTGAACCACGTCAGCTGCTGCACCGCCGGAATGGCCTGCGCTTCGCGCAAGGCCTGCACGTTGGATGCGTGGCCTTCGAACCGCATCGGCCCGTGGTCGGCCACCAGCGAGCGGTCGCCCACCACGTAGCCGTTCGGCGTCATTGCCACCACGCGCCACAGCAGGGTGTTGAACGGCATCGGCACCGAGAAGCGCGGCGCATCGCCCAGGCCCATCGCCGCCAGGCTCTGCTGGGCAGCACGGTCGACCTGCGCCTTGGCGATCAGGCCCCAACCCAGGTAGGCACTGCTGACCAGCAACGCCACACCCAGCACCTTGCCAGCCCAGGGGCGGGCGCGACCAAACCAGGCCAGCACGCAGCCCAGCAGCAGCCATACCGTGTAGCCGAGATCGATGATGAAGACACTGGAACCCATGGTCGGGTGTGGGCGCAGCGGCCACCACAGCTGGGTGCCGTAGACGGTGAACGCATCCAGCATGGGATGGGTGACCAGCGCCAGCTGGATCGCCCAGAACCAGCGCACCGGTGACTGGGCGACGCGGCCATTGCCGAAGCGCTTGAACATCCACCAGATCAGTGCCGCCACCCAAGGCAGCACCAGCAGCGAGTGGCTGAAGCTGCGGTGTTCGATCATGTTCGCCACCGGGTCGGCGGCAGTGAAGCCGAGCCACAGGGCGTCGAGGTCCGGCAGGGTGCCGAGCGCGGCACCGGCCAGCAGGGCCGCACGGCGATGTCCGGGCGGGGCGATGGCAGCAGCGACGGCGCCGCCGAGCACGATCTGGGTCAGGGAATCCATGGGCCGATGCTAGCGGCTTGCGGGCGTGCCGTCTTGATGGCACAGCCGCTCGCGCTCTTTTGTAGAGTCGAGCCATGCTCGACTGCTGTACGCGGGGCAGTCTGAGAAGAGCAGTCGAGCATGGCTCGACTCTACAAGAGTGGGTCAAGCCGCTTGCTTGATGCGCGCGCCCGGCAGTTCCACCAGGGTCTGGCCATTGTGGTCGAGCAGGCGCAGCGCGCCATCATGGTCTTCGGCCAGCGCGGTCAGGCTCTCCACCCAGTCGCCGTCGTTGGCATAGACCAGGCCATCGCGCTCGATCAGCGCCGCGCGGTGGATGTGGCCACAGACGATGCCATCCAGTCCGCGCCGCCGCACGTCGTCCAGCCCGGCCTGCACGAAGCGTTCGATGTAGCGTTCGGCCGCACCGCTGCGCTTCTTCAGGAACTCCGACAGCGACCAGTAGCGCATCCCCAGCAGCCGCCGCACCGCATTCAACGCCTGGTTGCCGGTCAGGATGCGGTAGTACAGCCAGTCACCGAACTTTTCCTGCAGGCCACCGAAGTGGGTCACGCCGTCGTACTCGTCCCCATGCGCAACGAGCAGGCGACGGCCATCGGCGGTCACGTGGATGGCGCGACGGCGCACCTGCATCGCTGGCAGCATCAGCCCGCACACGTGGCGCAGTGACGCGTCATGGTTGCCGGGGATGTAGACGATCTCGGTCCCGGCACGGCGCAGCGCGTGCAGGGCCTGGATGACTTCGCTGTGCGACTGGCGCCAGTTGGCGCGGCGATGCGCCATCCACCACAGGTCGATGATGTCGCCCACCAGGTACAACCGTTCGCAGCGCAGCTGCGAGAGGAACCGCGCCAGCTCGGTGGCATGGCAATGACGTGACCCCAGGTGCACGTCGGAGACGAACACTGCGCGCCGGTGCGGCGACAGGTTCGCCAGCGCGCTCATGCCGGCGTCCCCGCGTCGCGCAGGTAGCGTTTGCGCTTGTTCGGCCTGATCGCGCACAGGTCCACTTCAATCAGGCCGTCGATCGAATCACTGAAGTCCGGGTCGACACCGAAGGCAAGGAAACGGGCGCCACCGGGTTCGCACAGATCGGTGTACTGGCGATACAGCGTCGGCACGCCGGTGCCGAGTGCGGCCAGGTTGGCCTTGAGCACATCGAACGCGGCACCTGCATCCAGCTCGCCGAAACTTGGCGGCGCGGCGAAGTACTGGAACGGGCGGTTCGATTCGGCCAGGCCGGCGGTACCGCTGTAGTAGCGCTGGTAGTACGCCACCAGCTGCTCGCGTGCATCGCGCGGCAGCGCTGCGCTGATCGACACGGCGCCGAACAGGTAGCGGATGCCGGGCCGGCACTGCAGGTAGGCGCCGATGCCCTGCCACAGGTAGTCCAGGCTGCGGCTGCCCCAGTAATCAGGCACCACGAAGCTGCGGCCCAGCTCCAGACCTTCGGCGATGTGGGTGATGGCGTCGTCGGAATAGCGGAACAGCGACGCGCTGTAGAGCCCGGACAGGCCGTGCCGGGCCAGCGCGTGAGCACCACGCATGATCCGGTAGGCGCCGGCGATGCTCTGCGCGGCCGCGTCCCAGATCACGATGTGTTCGTACCGCGGATCGTAATCGTCCAGATCGCGGCTGCGCCCGGTGCCCTCGCCTACCTGGCGGAAGGTCAGCTCGCGCAGGCGCCCCAGCTCCAGCAGCAGCGGCGAATCGGCGGTACAGGTCGCCAGCAGGATCTGCTTGCCGTCGGCGGTCTGGCCCAGCTGGATCGCCGCGGCGATGCCTGCGGCCACCTGTGAAGGCGGCACCGGGGACGCCAGCGGCTCGGGGCCTGCTACAGCAGCTGCATCGCCCGCCGCCCCATTACGGCCCAGCGCATACAGCGCGCGGCGCACCGCCAGCAGCTGTGCGCCCGGGTCGCCGCCCTTGCCCAGCTGCATCGGCTCACCGATGCTCAGCCGCAGCGGACGGCCACGACGGGTGAACATCTCGCGCGCCAGCAGCGCGGTGCCCGCCGGCTTGAACAGGGTCGAGGCGCCGTAGAACAGCGCCGAGTTGCGCGCCTCCACACGCACCGGCAGCACCGGCGCGCCAGCGGCACGGGCAAAGCGGACGAAACCGCGCTGCCAGCGACCATCACGGATGCCGCGCAGCGACAGCCGCGAGACCTCGCCGGCCGGGAACACGATCACGCACTGCTCGGCGGCCAGCGCCTCTTCGACGGCATGCAGGCTGCCACGCTGGGCCTTGCCACCGAGGATGCGTACCGGCAGCAGCAGGTCCTGCAGTGGCGCGATCGCCCCCAGCAGGTCGTTGGCCACGATCCGCACGTCACGGCGGATGCGGCCGACCGCGTCCAGCAGGGCGAGGGCATCCAGTGCCCCGGAGGGATGGTTGGCGACGATCAGCAGGCGGCCGGTGGCCGGGATCCTGGCCAGCGCGGCCGGGTCCACCTGGTACTGGCCGTCGATGAACTCCAGGCCGGCGGCGACGAAGCCGAAGCCACGCAGGCCTGAACTGCTCTGCAGGAAGGCTTCGATCTGGTCCAACCGCGACCAGCGGCCGACGCTGCGCAGCAACGGCCGCGCCAGTTGGCCACGACGACCATGGAACCAATCGGGGAAGCGTTGCTGGAGACGCTGTTCAAGTTCCTGCATGGCAGATCCACTCATGCCCGGCGGCCGGATTGGCCGACAGCCTGCGCCCGGCAGGCGGCAGCCAGATGGCGATTTCGGGGCAGAACGATGACGGCTGGCCCGCTCTGGCGGGCGGCGTCGTGGCCTGCGCGGTCGGGGCCGGTAGCCGTCCCGTCTGTTTTCACGCTGATGGAACACTGGGCCTCGAGGCTGAGCCCCAATCCCGGCCGGACGGCCCCTGCCGGGCCTACGCGGGCTTAACCACCGGCAACCGGTACAGGTTCACAATGCACAGGCGGCGCACCCCGTGTATCATTCGCGCCCATCTTTCCATCCGAATCAAGGGATATTACGCCTGATGTCCAGCTATCTCTTCACCTCCGAGTCGGTCTCCGAAGGCCATCCGGACAAGGTTGCCGACCAGATCTCCGATGCGGTGCTGGACGCGATCCTGACCCAGGACCAGCGCGCCCGCGTGGCCTGCGAGACCATGGTCAAGACCGGTGTTGCCATTGTGGCCGGTGAGATCACCACCAGCGCCTGGATCGACCTGGAAGCGCTGACCCGCAAGGTCATCGTGGACATCGGCTATGACAGCTCCGACGTCGGCTTCGACGGCGCCACCTGTGGCGTGCTGAACCTGATCGGCAAGCAGTCGCCGCACATCGCCCAGGGCGTGGACCGCAAGAAGCCGGAAGAAATGGGCGCTGGCGACCAGGGCCTGATGTTCGGCTATGCCACCAACGAGACCGACAGCTACATGCCGGCCGCGATCCACCTGTCGCACCGCCTGGTCGAGCAGCAGGCCAAGATCCGCAAGAAGAAGAACTCGCCGCTGTCGTGGCTGCGTCCGGACGCCAAGAGCCAGGTCACCCTGCGCTATGAAAACGGCGTGGTCTCGGCCATCGACGCCGTGGTCCTGTCGACCCAGCACGCCCCGGGCATCAAGCAGAAGGACCTCATCGAGGCCGTCCGCGAAGAGATCATCAAGCCGGTGCTGCCGGCCAAGTGGCTGCACAAGGGCACCAAGTTCCACATCAACCCGACCGGCAAGTTCGAGATCGGCGGCCCGGTGGGCGACTGCGGCCTGACCGGCCGCAAGATCATCGTCGACACCTACGGCGGCTGGGCCCGTCACGGTGGTGGCGCCTTCTCCGGCAAGGACCCGTCCAAGGTCGACCGTTCGGCGGCCTACGCGGCCCGCTACGTCGCCAAGAACGTGGTTGCCGCCGGCCTGGCCGACCGCTGCGAAGTGCAGGTTTCCTACGCCATCGGCGTGGCTGAGCCGACCTCGATCTCGGTCACCACCTTCGGCACCGGCAAGATCAGCGACGACAAGATCGAGAAGCTGATCCGCAAGCACTTCGACCTGCGCCCGTACGGCATCATCAAGATGCTGGACCTGGTGCACCCGATGTACCAGCAGACCGCGGCCTACGGCCACTTCGGCCGCAAGCCGAAGGAGTTCAGCTACCTCAACGGCGAAGGCGAGACCGTCAACGCCACGGCCTTCTCCTGGGAGAAGACCGACCGCGCCGCCGCCCTGCGCGCCGATGCGAAGCTGAAGTAAGAAACACGAAGGGCCGCGCAAGCGGCCCTTCTGCTTCTGGTAGAGCCGGCCGCTGGCCGGCTTTTTCATGGCCTCCGGGAACAATCGCGTGGTTGCCGGCCAGCGGTCGGCACTACCGGTTGCCGATACAATCGCCCCATGTCGACCGAACTGAAAACCCACCAGCTGTCCATGACCGTGCTGATGTCGCCGGAGATGGCCAATTTCTCCGGCAAGGTCCACGGTGGCGCCATCCTGCGCCTGCTCGACCAGGTCGCCTACGCCTGCGCCAGCCGTTACGCCGGCAGCTACGTGGTCACCCTGTCGGTGGACCAGGTGATGTTCCGCCAGCCCATCGCGGTGGGCGAGCTGGTCACCTTCCTGGCCTCGGTGAATTACACCGGCACCTCGTCGATGGAGATCGGCATCAAGGTGGTGGCCGAGGACATCCTCAAGCGCAGCGTGCGCCATGCCAACAGCTGCTTCTTCACCATGGTGGCCGTGGATGAGGAAGGCCGGCCAACGCCGGTGCCGTCATTGCAGCCGGTCACGTCGGACGAGAAGCGCCGCCAGGCGGCCGCATTGATCCGCCGCCAGCTGCGCCAGGAAATGGAGCAGCGCCATCTGGAACTGCTGGCGTCGAACCCGCCGTCGCCGGAAGAGTGAGGTAGTGCCGGCCGCTGGCCGGCAACCTCGCGCGTGTTGCCAGACATCATGAGGTTGCCGGCCAGCGGCCGGCACTACCATTTCGAATTCGCCGGGCCATGCCCGGCGGATGCGGATCAACCGGTGTTCTGCACACCCTGCGAAACACCGTTCACGCAGGCCACCAGCGCGCGCAGCAGCTCGTCATCCTCGCGCCCGCTTTCGCGCCAACGCTGCAGCAGATCCACCTGCAGCACGCTGATCGGATCGACGTACGGATTGCGCAGGCGGATCGAAAGCGACAGCCGCGCATCGTGGTCGAGCAACGTCTGCTGGCCCATCAGCGCCAGCAACCAGTGCCGGGTCAGTTCCAGTTCGCGCTGTACCTGCGGGAAGAAGCGCCCGTGCAGGTCGCCCGACAACAGCGAGAACTGCTCGGCAATGGTGATATCCCCCTTGGACAGCACCATCGCGATGTCGTCCAGGAAGGTACGGAAGAACGGCCAGTCACGTGCCATCTCGCGCAGGGTCTGCTCGTGACCAGCATCGACCGCCGCCTGCAGGCCGCTGCCCACGCCGTACCAGCCGGGAATGACGGCACGCGCCTGGCTCCAGGCGAACACCCACGGAATCGCGCGCAGGTTGCCCAACGCCGCGTCCTGGCCGAGCCGGCGCGACGGACGCGAACCCAGCGTCATCCGCTCGATCACGTCGATCGGCGTGGCCGTGCGGAAGTAGTCCATGAAGCCAGACTGGCCGACGAAGGCGCGGTACACCTCGCTGCTGGAGCCAGCGACCACATCCATCACCGGTCGCCACTCATCCTCGCGGGGTTCGGCAGCCCGCGGGCGGAGGCTGGCGCGCAACACCGCACCCGTAGCCTGTTCCAGCGAGCGCAGCGCCAGCGCACGGATGCCGTATTTGCGATGGATCACCTCGCCCTGCTCGGTCACCCGCAGGCGGCCATCGATGCTGCCGCGCGGCGACGCATCCACCGCGTGCGTGGTCTTGCCACCACCACGGCTGATCGAACCGCCACGGCCATGGAAGAAGGTCAGGCGGATGCCGGCCTCGGCCGCCACCTCCAGCAGTTCCACCTGCGCACGCTGCAGGCCCCAGCGCGAAGCAGCGATGCCACCGTCCTTGCTGCTGTCCGAATAGCCCAGCATCACCATCTGCACGTCATCGCGTGCGCGCAGGTGCGCGCGATAGATCGGGTCGGCCAGCAGGTCGCGCAGGGTCGCGGTGCCACGCTTGAGGTCGTCCACGGTTTCGAACAATGGCGCAATATCCAGCGGCACCGAACCGCCCTCTTCCACCAGGCCGCCACGGCGTGCCAGCGCCAGCACGGCCAGCACGTCACTGCGGTCGTGTGCCATCGAGATGATGTAGCTGCCCAGCGCATCGCCACCATGGCGCGCACGCGCATCGGCCAAGGCGGCGAACACCGCATCCAGTCGCCGGTTGCCTTCGTCGTCGCCCTTCGGCAACGGCGTGTCACCACTCGCATACGGCGCCAGCAGGCGCGCGCGGCCCAATGCGTCCAGATCGTCCCACGCCGCGTCGCCGCCCAGCACGGCGGCCAGCGCGCGCGCGTGCACGCTCGATTCCTGGCGCCCGTCCAACCGCGCCAGATGGAAGCCAAAGGTCTTCACCCGCCACAGCAGGCGCTGCACGGCAAAACCACCAGCGTGCTCGCCACGGTTCGCAAGCAGGCTGTCGAGGATCAGCTGCAGGTCGTCGATCAGTTCGGCGGGGCCGGCGTAGGCGCCCTCGCCATCGTCCAGCGTCGCCTGCAGGCGTGCGCGCATGCGGTCGTTGAGCAGGCGGTACGGCATATCGGCGTGGCGCGGGCGCGACTGCACCTGCGGCAGCAGCTGCTGGTACTGCACCACGCGCGCCTGCAGCGCATCGCTCACCCCTACCCGCTCGGTGGACTGGCTGAGCAGGCTGGCCAGCTGCAGCAGTTCCTTCTGGTAGCGCCCGAGCACCGCCTGCCGCTGCGCATCCAGCGTGTTGCGGATGGTGGTGGCATCCACGTTCGGGTTGCCGTCCATGTCGCCGCCCACCCACGTGCCGAAGCGCAGCAGGCGCGGCAGCGGCAGTTCTTCGCCATACGTATCGCGCAGCGCCTGCTGCAGCGATTCGTACAGCACCGGGATCACCCGGTACAGCACCTGCACCAGATAGAAGCCGACGTGCTCGCGCTCGTCGTCGACGGTCGGCCGCACCGGTGAGGAATCGGTGGTCTGCCACGACGCGGTCAGCGCCATGCGGAAGCGTGCGGCATCGGCAGCAGCCTCGCCCGGCGTGCGCTGGCCGTCGAGGTTGTCGACCAGGCTGGCCACCATCAGCTGTTCCTTCTCCAGCAGCGCACGGCGCACGGCTTCGGTCGGGTGTGCGGTGAACACCGGTTCAATGTCGATGCGTGGCAGCCACTGCGCCAGCTCGTCCAGGCCCACACCCTGCGCCTTCAGGTGCTGCAGTGCATCCTGCAGGCCATCGGGCTGCGCCCCTGCGGTACCGGCGCGCTGGTAGTCACGGCGACGGCGGATGCGATGCACGCGCTCGGCGATGTTGACCACCTGGAAGTAGGTGCTGAAGGCCCGCACCATGGTTTCGGCCTGCTGCGGCGTGCGCCCGGCCAGGCCATCGGCCAGCTCCGACAACGGCGCCTGGTTCTCGCGGCGGGCGATGGCGCGGGTGCGCACGTCCTCGACATCGTCGAGGAACGCGGCGGAGACCTGTTCAACCAGCAGGTCGCCAACCAGCGCGCCGAGCCGGCGCACGTCATCGCGAAGCGGAAGATCGGGGGAAGCAAACTCGATGCTGCTGCGGTACTCGTTCATCGGCGACGCACAGGCCTCGGTCAACGGATCCAGACCCCAAGCCTAAACCAGAACGGGCATCGTGCTGCGATGCAAAAATGGTTTCATCTGGTAGTGCCGGCCGCTGGCCGGCAACCTCAGGTCGCGTGAGTCCATGAGGTTGCCGGCCAGCGGCCGGCACTACCGGGTCACGTCAGCGCTTCTTCTTCGCCTTGCCCTGCTCGGCCGGGCCGATGGTCTGTTCCAGCCAGCGCTCGCTTTCGGCCAGCATGGTCATGATCGACTCGCGTGCACGGTAGGCATGCGATTCGTTCGGCAGCATCACCAGACGCGCGGTGCCACCCAGGCCCTTCACCGCGGCGAACATGCGCTCGCTCTGCATCGGGAACGTGCCGGAGTTGTTGTCGTCCACACCGTGGATGAAGAGGATCGGATCCTTGATCCTGTCGGCGTAGTTGAACGGCGCCATCTTCTGGTAGACGTCCTGCGCCTGCCAGTAGTTGCGCTCCTCGGCCTGGAAGCCGAACGGGGTGAGCGTGCGGTTGTAGGCGCCGCTGCGCGCGATGCCCGCCTTGAACAGGCGCGTATGCGCCAGCAGGTTGGCGGTCATGAACGCACCGTAGGAATGGCCACCAATGGCGATGTGATCGCGATCGGTCACGCCACGGCGCACCACTTCATCCACGGCTGCCTGGGCGTTGGCCACCAACTGTTCGATGTAGGTGTCGTTCGGCTCCTTGTCGCCCTCGCCGATGATCGGCATCGACGGGCTGGCCAGCACCACATACCCCTTGGCCAGGAACGCCTGCGGGCCCCAGTAGCTGACCGCATTGAAGCGGTACGGCGAATCGGTCACCTGGCTGGCCGCAGCCGCACTCTTGAACTCGCCCGGGTAGGCCCACATCAGCAGCGGCCGCGGGCCGTCGCGCTTCGGGTCGTAGCCCGGCGGCAGCAGCAGGGTCGCGGTCAGGTCGACGCCATCCTTGCGCTTGTAGCGGATCTGCTCCTTCTGCACGCCCTTCAACTGCGGCAGCGGATGCGCGAAGTGGGTCAGCGCACGCGGTGCAGCACCGGCATCGGCCAGCGACTGCACGTAGAAGTTGGCCGGCTCATCCGGGCTCTCGCGGCTCAGCAGCAACGAGCTGGCCTGGTTGTCCAGCAGCGCCACCGGCAGCGCATAGCTCGGCGCCTGCGAGTGGAACAGGCGGGTGGCCTTGCCCGTGGCGACGTCGAAGCGGTCCACGAACGGACGATCGCCTTCCGGCGATGCACCGGCACCGGCCAGATACAGGCTGCTGCCATCGGCGCTGGTCTGCAGCAGCGAGCGGCCGCGGTCGTCGCTGGACAACAGCGGCCGGCCCGGATCGGAATAGCGGTCCTGCCCGTCGCGATCCCACAGCAGGCGCGGCTCGGCGCCGGCATTGTCCGGGGCAATCAGCCAGGTCCTGGTCTTGCGCGTCTTCCACCACGACTCGGTCAGCAGGGCCAGGTCGCCACGGCCCCAGTTGATGCCCACCAGACGGCTGCCGAGCTGGGCCAACGTGACCGGCGGCTTGTCGAACGGCGCAGCCTGCATCAGCACCGCATCGCGCACCTTGGCCTCCCTGTTCGGGTCGCCGCCGTCCTGGGCTTCGGCCCAGACCAGCGTGGCATCGGCATCACCACGCCAGCTGATATCGCGCACGCCGGTCACTTCAGCGTCGTTGCCGGTCGGCAAACCTTCCACCAGCGGACGCACGGCCACGGTGTGCACCAGCTTGCCGCTGGCACGGTCGATCACTTCAATGCGGCGCGGGAAACTGCTCACCGGCACCACGTAGGAATACGGCCGCTGCACCGGCTGGCGCAGAACGAAGCGGCCATCCGGCGACACCGCAAAGCCCATGAAGATGCCAGCTGCGCCGATCGCGCGGGTGTTGCCATCCAGGCTGACTTCCATCGGCTGGGTGGTGGCGTAGTAATCGAACTGGCGCGCGTCGGCCTCGTTCTTCAGCAGGTCCTGGTAGGTACGGATCGACACCACGCCGCCGCCCTGGCTGGTCTGCTGCACGGCCGGGCCGGTCGGAATGCCGTCGGCGGCCGGGGCCGCACCAAGGTTGGCCGGACGGGTGAACACCACCAGGCCGCGGCTGTCCGGCAGCCACTGGTAGCCACTGCCGATCACCGTGTTCAGGCCGGCGACCAGACGACGGGCGCTGCCGCCGGCCACATCCACCAGCCACAGTTCATTGGCGCCGCTGGCGGCGTCGACCTGGTTGAAGGCCAGCCACTTCTGGTCCGGCGACCACATCACGCTGGCGATCGACAGCTTGGCCGGCAGGCCGCTGATCTGCCGTTCCTTGCCGTCGGCCACGTTCATCAGCCACAGCTTCTCGCCGAAGCTGAAGCGGCTGTCGGAGAAGGTGCGCGGGTTGATGCGCAGGCCGGCCAGCTTCAGTTCCGGCTGCGCCACCACCTGGATCGACGGCAGCGACGGCATCTGCATCATCGCGGCGACATCGCGGCGTGGCGACAGGTACAGCGAGGGCGCGCGCGGCGCGTCCACCACCGCCTGCAGCGCCGCCGAAGGCAGTTCGTAGCCGTTGACGCCCTGGGCCTGTACCTGGGCGGGCTGCGGGGACGCAGCCCAGGCCAGCGGGGCCACCGCCAGCAGTCCCATCGACAGGACCAGGCCGGTCCAGCGCCGTGTGCGGCGCGCGTGCATGCTCATCGTTCCACCTGTGTGATGCGTGAAAACACCGACCTTAACAGGCCGTGCACGTGATCCCACCTGCCGATGGTTGGGTCATCCGGATGTCACGCCGGGGCCGCGATATAATGGGGGTTCTCCCCTGCCGAGGGGCGCTGCGACCGGATCCCATGAGGCCCGGCCAGGCTCGGTAAGGTGGCTTTGTAACAACGGCGCCCGGCTAGATGCGAGCACCCGCTCGCCCACAACCGGAGCACACGAATGAACGCTGTTGCCAAGACCTTCTCCACCGAAGGTGATTACAAGATCCGCGACATCACGCTGGCCGACTGGGGCCGCAAGGAACTGGACATCGCCGAGCACGAAATGCCGGGCCTGATGTCGATCCGCCGCAAGTACCAGGCCGAGCTGCCGCTGAAGGGCGTGCGCGTGACCGGCTCGCTGCACATGACCATCCAGACCGCCGTGCTGATCGAGACCCTGAAGGACATCGGTGCCGACGTGCGCTGGGCCTCGTGCAACATCTTCTCGACCCAGGACCACGCCGCTGCCGCCATTGCCGCCACCGGCACCCCGGTGTTCGCCTGGAAGGGCGAGACCCTGGAAGAGTACTGGGACTGCACCCTGGACGCGCTGACCTTCACCCTGGCCGACGGCACCCTGACCGGCCCGGAGCTGGTGGTCGACGACGGCGGTGACGTGACCCTGCTGATCCACAAGGGCTACGAGCTGGAAAACGGCAGCGACTGGGTCAACACCGCCTCTGCCTCGCACGAAGAACAGGTCATCAAGAACCTGCTCAAGCGCGTCGCCAAGGAGCGCCCGGGTTACTGGGGCCGCGTGGTCAAGGACTGGAAGGGCGTCTCCGAAGAGACCACCACCGGCGTGCACCGCCTGTACCAGCTGGCCCAGGCCGGCACCCTGCTGATCCCGGCGATCAACGTCAACGACTCGGTCACCAAGAGCAAGTTCGACAACCTGTACGGCTGCCGCGAGTCGCTGGCCGATGGCCTGAAGCGCGCGATGGACGTGATGCTGGCCGGCAAGGTAGCCGTGGTCTGCGGCTACGGCGACGTCGGCAAGGGCTGCGCGGCCTCGCTGCGTGCCTACGGCGCGCGCGTGATCGTCACCGAGATCGACCCGATCTGCGCCCTGCAGGCGGCGATGGAAGGCTATGAAGTCAACACCATCGAATCGACCCTGGGCCGTGCCGACCTGTACGTCACCACCACCGGCAACAAGGACATCATCCGCATCGAGCACCTGAGCGCGATGAAGGACCAGGCCATCGTCTGCAACATCGGCCACTTCGACAACGAGATCCAGGTCGATGCGCTGGTGTCGTTCGCCGGCATCAAGCACGTCAACATCAAGCCGCAGGTGGACAAGTACATCTTCCCGAACGGCAACGCGATCTTCCTGCTGGCCGAAGGCCGCCTGGTGAACCTGGGCTGCGCCACCGGCCACCCGAGCTTCGTCATGTCCAACAGCTTCGCCAACCAGACCCTGGCACAGATCGACCTGTGGGCGAACAAGGACAGCTACGAGAAGAAGGTCTACCTGCTGCCGAAGAAGCTGGACGAAGAAGTGGCCCGCCTGCACCTGGAAAAGATCGGCGTGAAGCTGACCACCCTGAGCCAGGAACAGGCCGACTACATCGGCGTGCCGGTGGAAGGCCCGTTCAAGCCGGACCACTACCGCTACTGATGCCTGCGCGGTGCCGGCCAGCGGCCGGCACTACCGGTGCATGCAACACACGGAACGGGCGCCTTCGGGCGCCCGTTCTGCGTCTGCCTGCAGCCGTACACCACGTATCCACGCATGGCGTGGATCTACTGATCGTCCGGCCCCAGTAGATCCACGCCATGCGTGGATATCCCCCAGCCAACCCACAGTAGATCCACGCCATGCGTGGATGTTCCCCACCGGAGCGGGAACAATAGCCTCGGTCAAGGCAACACCCCTGCCCCGCGCTACGATGCCCTCATGACCCCGGCCATCAACCTGCTCAAGCGCGAGAAGATCGCCCACACCGTGCGCAGTTACGTGCACGACGCCCACGCCGAATCGTATGGCGGCGAAGCCGTCGACAAGCTCGGCCTCGACCCGGCCCAGGTGTTCAAGACCCTGCTGGCCAGCACCGAAACCCACGAGCTGCTGGTGGCGATCGTGCCGGTGGCCGGCCAGCTGGACCTGAAGGCGCTGGCCGAAGCGGCCGGCTGCAAGAAGTGCGAAATGGCCGCGGCCGATGCCGCACAGCGCGCGACCGGTTACCTGGTCGGTGGCATCAGCCCACTCGGGCAGAAGAAGCGCCTGCGCACCTTCCTGGACGCCAGCGCGCAGGCATTGCCCGCGCTGCATGTCAGCGCCGGTCGCCGCGGCCTGGAAGTCGAACTGGCACCAGCCGACCTGCTGCGGCTGACTGCCGGCCACTACGCTGCCATCGGCAAGTCACGCTGATGCGCTGGCCGTGGTCTGCAGCACCGATACCCCGGCTCGACGATGCACAGGCCGATGTGCTGCTGCAGGACCTGTTGTCGCGCGATGCAACGCGCATCAACGATGCCACGCGTACGGTCGCTCGGCTGTTCAGCGCCTCATCGTTGAACGCGCTGGTCGCGCATGTGGATACGATCGAACGCAGCTGCCAAGGCATCGCCCTTGGCGGCATGCTGATCAGCAACCAGGTGCACCTGAAGGCGGCCCTGCAACGGCTGCGCTACTGGCAGGCACGCGAAGGCTGCCTGTGCGCGCTCTACCCATCCTATGTGTTCTTCAGCCCCGAGCCGCTGCTGGAACAAGGTCACGTGCAGCTGCGTGCACGGGGCGAAGCGGAGGACGGCTGGGGCGAATGCTACCGGCTGACATGCACCTGCTGCGCGCAGCAATGGAGCGCGACCGAGCGCGAATACCACTACACCTGGTGGGAGTGGAAGCCCGAGCCCGCCCTGCAGACGCCTTAGTTGAGCTTGAACGTGACCGTGCCGCGTATCAGGCTCATGCTTGGTGCCTTGCCTGCCGCTTCACGCTCGTAGCGCCAGTCACGCGCGTGCTTGAGCGCCGCCGCATCGAGCAGCGGGTAGCCGCTGGATCGGGACAGGATGATCGCCTGGGTCTTGCCCTGCGCATCCAGCAGCAGCATCAGCTCGACACCTCCCTGCTGGGCCTCGCGCATGGCGGCCGCAGGATACGTCGGGACCGACGAAAGTCGCCGCTGGTGCCAGCCTCCTTCCCGGGCAATCAACGGCGTGCTGGAAGAGAGTGGGCAACGCGCAGGCATCTGCAGGTCGAAGCCTGCAGCCCCTTGCGAATCCCGGGTGGTGGCTGGCGCACCACAGGCGATCGCAGACACGCTCTGCAGCAACGACTGCTGACGCGAAAGCGCTGCAGCGTCATCCGCTTCCACATGGAACGTGCAGCGCCCCGACGTTGCCTGCGCCTGCAGTGAACCCACGCCGGCATCGCGGATCGGCGTCACGTCGGACAAAGCACCACAGGCAGCGCCTGCATCGTATTTTGCTGCAGAGCCCTCACACGCGGCCAGCAGGCCTGCGGCGACCCATGCGAACGGCATCCAACTGCGAACATCCATCCCTGTGCTCCCTGCGTTGATCCACCCCCATGGTAGCGTCCCGCCGCAATCTTCCCTGTTCACAGGCCGACTGTCCGGCCGCAGCGTGGGCTCACGGCCGCCAGTTGGCGTTGTTCTCCCAGAACGCGACGGAGCGCTGGTAAGCCTCGCGATCCAGCGGCACACCGGAACCGCCCTCCTCCACGCCCAGTGCATTGCGCATCATGGTGATCGGCGCCATCGGTACTTCCTCGGGTTCGGCGGTGTAGATACAGCCGACGATGCCCCAGTCGGCCTCGATCGGCGAACCCTCCTTCGCCAGCTGCCCGGCGCTGTACAGGATCACCACCAGGTAGTTCGCACGCGGTGACTCCACGCCTTCGAACCAGCGCACCAGTACCGGCAGTTCCTCGCGGTTGCGCGCCTCGTAGCCGCTGCGCAGCTGGTGGCGGTTGGCGTCGGTGACCGGCACCGTCAGGCAGCGCGTGCTGGTCCAGTTCTCGTAGACGAACAGTTTGCAGAACGGCGCGTAGCCGTCGAGCACCTTCAGCGGCGCGTGCGCATTGAGGTGTGCCTCGAACTGCTCGGCAGTGCAATCCTGGATGGTGTTGCCGCGCGGCACGCGCGGGAACAGGCGGGGACGGGCGAAATCGGTGAGGACGATGGACATGGCGTGGCGTGGTCAGGGAATCCGCTGCACAGGGTAACCGCCCCGGCGCCAGGGAGGACGGCATGCCGATGGTCACTGGCATCCCCCGCCCTCTTGCCGCACCCTGCGCGCGACCCACCACAAGGATCGTCGGCTCATGGAAGCAGCACGTGCGTTGCCCCACCCCGTCCGCCGCCGATGGCTGAAGGTGCTGGCCGTCGTCCTGCTGGCACCGCCATTGCTGTTCATCGCCGCCCTGCTCTGGCCGCTGCGTGCACCGCCGCTGCCCGAGGCCGGCGACAACCGGATGATCATCAACGCGCGGGTGGTGGACGTCATGCGCGGCCAAGCCAGTGAACCCACCACGGTCACCATCCGCAACGGCACGATCACCGCCGTCGGCGAAGGCATTGCCGATGCAGCGTTGCCGGTATTCGACGCCGGCGGCCGCTGGCTGCTGCCCGGCTTCTGGGACATGCACACCCACGCCCTGCAGCTGTCGCCGCAGCTGCAGTTCCCGCTGATGCTGGCCAATGGCATCACCGGCACCCGCGACATGATGGACTGCCCGCAGGCTACCGATCCGCTGATCGCCTGCGTGGCCGACAAGCGCCGCTGGACCGCACAGGCCGTTGCCGGCCAGCAGGTCGCACCGCGCTTCGTGCAGATCGCCAGCTTCTATTTCGAAGATCCAGCGTTGGCGCCGGACACCGCGGCACAGCGTGCGCGCACGTACAGCGCGCGCGGTGTCGACGCGTTGAAGGTCTACAACCGGTTGCGTGCGGATACCTACCAGCGGCTGGCCAGCGAAGCGCGGCACCTGCATCGCCCGCTGGTCGGCCACCTGCCCAGGGCGGTTCCGCTGGAGGACGCGCTTCAGGCAGGCCAGCGCAGTTTCGAGCATGCGCACCTGTTCGTGCGTCATTGCTTCGACAACGCCGCCGCGTGGCGCGGCGGTACGCTGGATGGCGAAGATCCGACCGCACTGGCCGAACGCATGGTCGGTGGCTACCAGCCTTCCGTGTGCAATGAGGCGTTCGGCTTGATGCAGGCCAGCGGCGCCGCGTTCGTACCCACCCATGTCACCCGCGAAGAGGATGCGCGTGCGCGCGACCCCGCCTTCATCAACGATCCGCGTCTGGCCTATCTCGATCCACTTTCGCGCTGGGCATGGCGCGATGATCTGACGGCCACCACCGAACGCTATCCTGGCCTGCGCGGCGAAGACGCGTTGAAGGCGTACTTCGAGCATGGACTGGCCCTCACCGGTGCCGCGCACCGTGCCGGCGTCAGCGTGCTGGTCGGCACCGATACCGGGCTGGGTGGCTTCCGCTATCACGAGGAACTGCAGTGGCTGCGGCAGGCAGGCCTGAGCCAGGCCGACGTGCTGCGCGCGGCAACGCTGCACGCGGCGCGTCATCTGGAGCTGCAGGCATCGCATGGCAGTGTCGAGGTCGGCAAAGCCGCCGACCTGGTATTGCTCGACGGCAACCCGCTGCAGGACACCGCCAACACCCGTCGTGTGCACGCGGTGCTGCTGGCCGGACACCTCTACGACCGCTCGCGGCTGGATGCACTGCTCGCCTACGCCCGCGCGCAGGCACGTTCACCGACGGTGATGGCGCGCCTGCTGTGGGGCTTCATCACCAGCCCGGTCAGTGCCGAGCTGTAGCGGCAACTACAACGCCATCCGCTCGCGCAGTTCACGCGCCTGCCGCCGCGACACCTCCACCTCGCTGCCGTCATCCAGCGCCAGGTCATAACCATCAGCGATGCTGGGCGTCACGCCTCGGATACGGCGCAGGTTGACCAGCGTGTTGCGGTTGGCACGGAAGAACAGATCCGGCGGCAGGCGTGCCTCCAGCGCACTCAGGCTGCGGGTCAGCAACGCGTTCTGGTCGCGGAACCACAGCCGCGTGTAGTTGCCATCCACCACCAGCCGGCGGATCTCCGAGACCGCGACGAACCAGCAGCGTTCGCCCTCGCGCACGAACACCTGGTCCTGCGCGCCCAGCGTGCTGCGCGGCTCCGGTGTTTCGCCCGCCACCACCTCGCGCTGGCGCGCCCGCTGCAACGCTTCCAGCAAGCGCGGTGCCTCGACCGGCTTCACCAGATAGTCCAGCGCATTGGCCTGGAACGCGCGCACCGCGTAGGTGTCGTAGGCAGTAACGAAGATCACCGCCGGCACCGTCTCCAGCCCATCCAGAACATCGAAGCCACTGCCGGAGGGCATCTGCACATCCAGCAGCACCAGGTCCGGCGCCAGTGTGGCGATCGCCTCGCGCGCGGCCGGCACATCGTCGGCCTCGCCCACGCACTGCACCCACGGCAGCGCCGACAACAGCGTGCGCAGCTCCTGCCGCGCCAGCCGCGCATCATCAACGATCAACACGCGCAGCACGCCATTCATTGCGGAATCTCCAGCAGGGCCCGCATGCGGTCGCCGACCGGCTGCAGGATGAAACGACCTTGCGTACCGAGCTGCGCACGCAGGTAGGCCAGGCCGACGCCATGCCCAGGGGTGGGCTCGTTGGCGCTGCCCAGCGGATTATCCACCTGCAGGCGCAGCACGTCATTGTCCAGCGTGGCACGGATCTGCACCTCGCCGCCGCCGGGGCGGCTGGCGATGCCGTGCTTGATCGCGTTCTCCACCAGCAGCTGCAACGCCATCGCAGGCAGCTGCGCCTGCATGGCATCGGCATCGATCTGCCGCCGCACCTGCAGGCGCTGCTCGAAGTGGATGGCCTCGATGGCCAGATAGTCGTCGACCACCGCCAGTTCCTCGGCCAGCGTGACCTGCTCGCTGCGGTTGTGCGCCAGCGCCTGGCGCAGCGTGCGCGACAGGCGGGTGACCATGTCGCGCGCACGCTCAGGATCTTCCAGGATCAGCGCACGCAGGTTGTTCAGCGCATTGAACATGAAGTGCGGGTTGAGCCGCGCACGCAGCGCATCGCGTTCCAGCGCACTGCGCTCGGCTTCGGCGCGCAGGCGGGCCAGTTCCGCCCCGCGTATCCGGCGCAGGCTGTGCAGGCTTGCCCAGAGCGCTGCCCACAGGGCCAGCATCACCGCAGTGGTGTACCAGTAGAGCAGCAGCGCCTTGGGGCTGAAGTCGGCCGTCTGCCGCCCCAGGCTCACCCAGTTCCAGGCCAGCGCCGAGTGCAGCGCGATGTTCACCAGCAGCTGCGCCACTGCAGCACCCAATGCCACCGACAGCGCCAGCCGCAGCAACAGCCCGGCCGTTCCGCGCGCCCACCAGTCTGCACGCAGCGCCAGCGCGCGGATGGCACCGCTGCATCCGAACAGGGCCAACGCCAGGCCCAGCGTGATCAACACGCCTGCGCTTCCGGCATCGCTGAAATAGGCTTGGCGCAGGCCGATTCCGGC
Source organism: Stenotrophomonas sp. 86428_Sma (assembly GCF_056481585.1). NCBI lineage: Bacteria > Pseudomonadati > Pseudomonadota > Gammaproteobacteria > Lysobacterales > Lysobacteraceae > Stenotrophomonas > Stenotrophomonas sp. 86428_Sma. Next base: position 733,323 of record NZ_CM151156.1, on the reverse strand, counting down.
AACGCCATAGAGCGCCCATACCAGCGCATTGAGCAGCCAGAAGCGTAGCGTCGAGGAGGAATCCGGCATGTCCATTCCGAGGCGTGTTGAAACTCAGTGGTGGCGGTCGAGGAAGGCCTGCACCTGTTCCTGCAACCAGCGCGGATCATCCCACATCAGGAAGTGGAAACCCTGCGCGCTCATCGCGATCTGTACGCCCTGCAGTTTCGCGTACTGCGACTGGAACACCGCCCGGGTGCCGTCCTCGGTGCCACCCATCGGCTGGTAGCCGGCCCAGCTGCCCAGCACCAGCGTCGGTGCGGTGATCGAGGCAATGCTGTCACGCAGGTCAGTGGTCATCACCGCATGCATGGCATCGGCCGTGGTCTGGCGATCGCTGTCTTCGCCCCAGCGGCCCAGTTCGGCCTGGCGCTGCGGATCGCGGGTCATCCCCGGCAGGCCCGCCTTCAACTGCGCCCGCCATTGCGCGGCGTCGGCGGCCAGCATGCCCTTGCGCAGCTGGTCGGCCACCGGCCGCACGCTGTCAGCGGTGGCCTTCGGGTCACGCGCGGCCGGCAGGAATGGCAGGGCGTCAACCACCACCAGCGCGCTGACCGCCTTCGGCTCGGCCTGCGCCATCTGCAGGCCCAGAAGGCCACCGAGGCTGTGGCCCACCACCACCACCGGGCCCAGATGCTGGTCATGCAGGTAGGCCAGCAGCTGCCCGCGCATCGCCGGCAGGAACTCGACCGGGCGCGGATCGGCCGCGAGCGCACCGGCAAAGCCGGGCAGCTGCACCAGATGGCACTGCACATCCTTCAGGGCCAGGCAGGTCTCGCGCCACACCTCGGCGCTGCTGTTGAGGCCGGGAATCATCAGCAGCGGGCGGCCCTTGCCGACCACCTCGACCTGCACCTTGCCCGCCGCCGGGGCGCTGGCGGCGTGCGCCGAGCCGGAGCCGAGCACGGCCATCGCCATACCGATCATCGCCAGCCGGGCCAGGGCCTTCATTGCATACCAGAGTGCCAGGAAGATCTTCATCGTCTGCTCCTTCGTCAGGTGGGTGGTGCCGGGATGGGCTCAGCGTGCCGCCGGCCATGGCACCCGGGGGGCGATTTCGGAGCAGCGGCCGATCGCCGGGGCGAACGGTCGCAGGCGGCTGACGATATACGCCCGCAGAAATTGACAACATCCATCTTGATGAAGCGATATACTAATCCGCACCCGCCGCTGCCGCCCGTGCCATGACCGCCATCAGCTTCGAGTTCTATCCGCCCAAGACCGACGAACAGCGCAGCCAGCTGGACCGCGCCGCGGCCAGGCTGAAGGACTACGGTCCCGAGTACGTGTCGTGTACCTTCGGCGCCGGTGGCTCGACCCTGAGCTATACCTCCGAGACCGTGCGCCACCTCAACCAGCACCATGGCTTCGATGCCGCACCGCATCTGTCCTGCGTCGGCGGCACCCGTCAGGAAATCCGCGAGCTGCTCAAGCTGTACCGCGCCATCGGCTGCCGCCGCCTGGTCGCGCTGCGCGGCGATCTGCCGTCGGGCATGGGTTTCCCCGGTGACATGCGCTATGCCGCCGAACTGATCGACTTCATCCGCGCCGAGCACGGCGATGCGTTCCATATCGAAGTGGGCGCGTACCCGGAAACGCACCCGCAGGCTTCCGACGCACTGGCCGACCTGAAGCATTTCAAGGCCAAGATCGACGCCGGTGCCGATGCGGCGATCACCCAGTACTTCTTCAACCCCGATGCCTACTTCCATTTCGTCGACGAAGTGCGGCGGCTGGGCGTGCAGGTACCGATCACGCCCGGCATCATGCCGATCGCCAACTTCAGCCAGCTTCGCCGCTTCTCCGAACAGTGCGGTGCGGAGATCCCGCGCTGGATCAGCCGCAAGATGCAGGCCTATGGCGATGATGCGGAGTCGGTGCGTGCATTCGGCACTGAAGTGGTGGCCAAGCTGTGCCAGCGCCTGATCGAAGGCGGCGCACCCGGCCTGCACTTCTACACCTTGAACCTGGCCAAGCCGACCACTTCGGTGCTGAAGCTGCTGCAGGGCTGAAAGCACGGCGCGCAAGCGTGATCAGCGCTACCCTGCGAGGATGATCCGGCTTTCCTTCCTGCTGCTGCTGCCGTGCGTTCTGTCGAGCGCCGCCCACGCACAGTCCACGCGCCTGAACCGCTGCACCGATGCCCAGGGCCAAAGCGTCTACACCGACCGGCCCTGCGACAGCCTGGGCGCGCGGTCGCGGTTGCCACCGCCTGCGCCCGCCGGCAATACCCTGCAGCGCGACACCCTGGGGGCACGCTGCCCGCGGCGGCTGAGTGAACTGGTGGACGCGCTGCGCATCGGCATCGTCAGCAACGATGTGAATCGGCTGTCCTCACTGTATCTGTGGGGCGCGGTTTCCGATGCGGGCGCGCAGCGCATCCTCGGCCAGCTGGAATCGTTGGCGCGGCGGCCCCTGGTGGACGTGGTGCCGGTGTATCCGTCACAGGCGCTGCCGCAATCGCAGGATGAGGATCAGAGCCCTGCCGCGCTGGGATCCGACCCTGTGGCCTCTGTGGCGCGGCATCCCATCGGCCTGCGCCTGGAGCAGACGTTGCCCGGCAGCGCGTCGCGCGCTTCGACGGTGCTGGGGTTGCGACGGCAATACGGGTGTTTCTGGATCACGCTGTGATCGCGAGCATCCATCCACGCATGGCGTGGATCTACTGCCTCCATCCCACACGGTAGCGCCGGGCCATGCCCGGCGAGCGAAGCAGCCTTACTCCGGCCACAGCGCGCGGATGGCGGCGATGCCCTGCCCACCATGGCGACGCGCTTCGGCGATGTGACCGCGGCCGATACCGCCCAGGGCGTAGATCGGCAGTGACACCTGCGCGCGCAGCTCGGCGAACGCGTTCCAGCCCAGCGGCACGGCATCGGGATGGCTGGCCGTGGCCTGCACCGGGCCCAGCACGGCGAAGTCGCAGCCCAACCGCTGTGCGGCCTGCAGCTGCTGCAGGTCATGGCAGGACGCGGCCACCAGCTGGCCTTCGGGCAGCGGACGCTGCGACAGCTCCAGCAGCTGCTCGCTGCCCAGGTGCACCCCAACGCCCAGTACGCGCGCGCGTTCGATATCGCGGTTGAGCAGCCACTGCACCCCGCTGCGACGATGCGTACGCACGGCCTGTTCGACCATCGCCTGGCGCTGCGGATGCGCCGTCGGCAACCGCAGCTGGATGCGCTGCTGGCCCGCCGCCACCGCGCGCTGCAGCTGCTCATGCCAGTGCTGCACGCCGTCGGCGTCATCGGCCGGCGCCGGGGTGATCAGGTAGCTGTCGGGTTGGCGCAGCGCGGCCACCACCGGCAGATCGGCCGGTGGCATCGAATAGCGACCCAGTTTGTCCGGCGCCACCCAGGTAATGGCCTGGCCCTCGCGGCCACGTGGCGTCCCCTTCCAGCTGCGCACGTGGCGCACTTCCAGGGTCAGGTGCTTGTCCGGGTAGCGCTGCGGCACATCCATCAGCCATTCGCCGACATCGGCTTCGATGCCCAGTTCCTCGCGTAGCTCGCGAACCAACGCCTGTTCGGAGGTCTCGCCGGATTCGCGCTTGCCGCCGGGGAACTCCCACAGGCCGGCCATGTCGCGGTTCTCGGTACGACGGTTGAGCAGCACGCGGCCACGGGCGTCGGTGATGACGGCGGCCACGACGTGGATCGATCGGGTGGGGGGAGCCATGGGGGAAGCATGCCCAGAACAGGGCGGCCCGCGCAATCTCGGATCGGGCCGGATCAGCCCCGCGAAACAGCCGCCATGAAAAAAGAGCCCCGCTTTCGCGGGGCTCTTCGGGGTCAGCTCAGCTGGCCGTGGCAGTGCTTGTACTTCTTGCCACTGCCGCACGGGCATGGATCGTTGCGGCCGATCTTCGGCTCATCGCGCTGCGCCTGTGCAATGCCCTGCTGGGCAGCCTGCACCTGCGCGGCTTCCTCGTCGGCGCTGTAGCCGCCCACGTCCTGGTGCTGGAACTGCGACTGGCTCAGGCGCGCTTCGGCCTGCTGGCGTTCGGCTGCTTCCAGCGCCTGCACTTCCTCGTCGCTGCGGATGCGCACGCGCGACAGCAGGGTCACCACTTCGCGCTTGACGTTCTCCAGCATGTCCGAGAACAGCTCGAAGGCTTCCTTCTTGTACTCCTGCTTCGGCTGCTTCTGCGCGTAACCACGCAGGTAGATGCCCTGGCGCAGGTAGTCCATGCGCGCCAGGTGCTCCTTCCAGCTCTGGTCCAGCACGGTCAGCATCACGTGCTTCTCCAGCGCGCGCATGGTTTCCTCACCGACACCCGCTTCCTTCTCGGCAAAGTGCTGGTTGACGCGCTCCTGCACCTTGGCGGCGATGGCTTCGGCGTCCAGCTCTTCGTGCGACTTGACCAGGTCGGTCAGCGACATCTGCAGGCCGAAGTCCGACTCCAGGGTCGCTTCCAGGCCACGCAGGTCCCACTGCTCGTCGATCGAGTTCGGCGGCACGAAGCGGGCCACCACGTCGAAGATCACGTCGTCGCGGATGCCGTCGACGTTGTCCTTCACCGACTCGGCGTCCAGCAGTTCATCGCGCTGTGCGTAGATCACCTTGCGCTGGTCGTTGTTGACGTCGTCGAAGTCCAGCAGGTTCTTGCGGATGTCGAAGTTGTGGGCCTCGACCTTGCGCTGCGCCTTCTCGATCTGGCGGCTGACCAGGCGGTCTTCGATGACGTCGTCTTCCTTCATGCCCATCATGCGCATGGCCTTCTGCACCCAGTCGGAGGCGAAGATGCGCATCAGGTTGTCTTCCAGCGACAGGTAGAAGCGGGACGAACCCGGGTCACCCTGGCGGCCCGAACGGCCGCGCAGCTGGTTGTCGATACGGCGCGATTCATGGCGCTCGGTACCGACGATGTGCAGGCCGCCGGCAGCCTTGACGGCCTCGTGGCGCTTCTGCCAATCGGCCTTGACCGCGGCCTTCTGTTCGTCGGTCGCGCCTTCGCCCAGCTCGTGGATTTCCGCTTCCAGCGAACCGCCCAGCACGATGTCGGTACCACGACCGGCCATGTTGGTGGCGATGGTGACCGCGGCCGGACGACCGGCATTGGCGACGATGGTCGCTTCGCGGTCATGCTGCTTGGCGTTCAGCACTTCGTGCTTCACGCCGGCCTTGCGCAGGTGCTCGGACAGCATTTCCGAGGTTTCGATCGAGGTGGTACCCACCAGCACCGGCTGGCCACGCTTGGCGCACTCTTCGATGTCGGCCAGCACCGCATTGAACTTGCCCTTGCGGTTCAGGAACACCTGGTCCGGGCTGTCCTTGCGGATGGTCGGGCGGTTGGTCGGGATCACCACCACTTCCAGGCCGTAGATGCTCTGGAACTCGAAGGCTTCGGTATCGGCCGTACCGGTCATGCCGGACAGCTTCTTGTACATGCGGAACAGGTTCTGGAAGGTGATGCTCGCCAGCGTCTGGTTCTCGCGCTGGACCGGCACGCCTTCCTTCGCTTCCACCGCCTGGTGCAGGCCATCGGACCAGCGGCGGCCGGACAGGGTGCGGCCGGTGAACTCATCGACGATGACCACTTCGCCATCGCGCACGATGTAATCCACGTCACGCTGGTAGATCGCGTGCGCGCGCAGCGCGGCGTTCAGGTGGTGGACCACGGTCAGGTTCTGCGGCGCGTACAGGCCTTCGGTCTCGCCGTCGAGGATGCCGGCCTCGACCAGCAGCTGCTCGGCGTGCTCCATGCCCGCTTCGGACAGGTGCACCTGCTTGCCCTTCTCATCGACCCAGAAGTCGCCTTCGCCGTCTTCCGCTTCCTGCTTGACCAGGTTCGGCACGACGCGGTTGACGCGGATGTACAGCTCCGGGGAATCGTCGGCCGGGCCGGAGATGATCAGCGGGGTACGCGCTTCGTCGATCAGGATGGAGTCGACTTCGTCGACGATGGCGTAGTGCAGGCCGCGCTGGTAGCGGTCGGCCTTGGACAGCGCCATGTTGTCGCGCAGGTAGTCGAAGCCGAATTCGTTGTTGGTGCCGTAGGTGATGTCCGAGGCGTAGGCTTCGCGCTTGTCGCTGTGCGGCATGCCCGGGTACACCACGCCCACGCTCAGGCCCAGCCAGTTGTACAGCTTGCCCATCTGCGCGGCGTCGCGGCGGGCCAGGTAGTCGTTCACGGTGACCACGTGCACGCCCTTGCCTTCCAGCGCGTTGAGGTACACCGGCAGGGTCGCCACCAGGGTCTTGCCTTCACCGGTGCGCATTTCTGCGATCTTGCCCAGGTGAAGCACCATGCCGCCGATCAGCTGCACGTCGTAGTGGCGCATGCCCAGCACGCGGCGACCGGCTTCGCGGCAGACCGCGAACGCTTCCGGCAGCACCTTGTCCAGGGCTTCACCGTCGGCGATGCGCTGCTTGAACTCCGGCGTCTTGGCCTGAAGCTGCTCGTCGGAAAGCTTCTCGATCTCCGGCTCCAGCGCATTGATCTTGGCGACGATGCGGTTGAGCTGGCGCAGCTGTCGTTCGTTACGACTGCCAAATACGCGGGTAAGCAGGCTGTTGATCATTGAAGGAACCGGGTTGGATGGACACGACGCCCGGCCTCCCCCTTGGGATCCGTCCGCCGCAAACGAAACAGGGCGCCTGGCGCCCTGTCGATGGCAACACCCATTGTAGCTTGGGACGGCCGCAAGGGGTTTCAACCCTTTGGCGGCAATGGCATCCGAACACTCCCGGTAGTGCCGGCCGCTGGCCGGGTACGCGTCAGCGCATGCGCGCTGGCGCTCCCACGCTTCGCTGCGCGAACCGTGGGCCCCGCTTACCTCGCCTCCACACCCCCGCGCCTACGGCGCTGCCCCCGTACTCCGGGGGCGGTAGTGCCGACAGCAGCCGGCACCCCAATGGGGCTTCAGCCGCGGCTGACGCGGCCGACCGGCGTGTTGCCGCCGTCGCCGAGGAACTTGCGCGGGTTGACCACGTTGCCGTTCTCCCACACCTCGAAGTGCACGTGGGCGCCGGTCGAACGACCGGTGGAACCGGCCTTGGCCACTTCCTGCCCGGCACGGACCAGGTCGCCGACCTTCACCACCAGGCGCGAATTGTGCGCGTAGCGGGTGACGTAGCCGTTACCATGGTCGACGTCGACCACGTTGCCGTAGCCGCCCTTCACGCCGGAGAAGCTGACCACGCCTTCGGCCACGGCCATCACCGGGTCACCGACCTTGGCGTGGAAGTCCATGCCCTTGTGGGTGGCGGCACCGCGGCCGAACGGGTCGGCACGGGTGCCGAAACCGGAGGTCACGTAGCTGTTGCGGATCGGCATGCGCGAGGGCACGGCGTTCTGCTGCAGCTGGTGGTCGAACATCAGCGATTCCATCACCGACAACTGGCGGCCTGAAGCAGCGAAGCGCTGCTCCAGCACCTGTAAGTCGGCGTTGACGTCCTTGACCGGGATGTCGCTGGTCGGGCCGCCGGCGTCGCCGTCACCGAGACCGGGGGTCTCGTTGAAGTCGAACTCGCCGTCTTCCAGCTTGCCCATCTGGGTCAGCCGTTCGCCGAGGGCGTTGAGGCGGGTGGCCTGGGCCTGCAGCTCGCCGAGGCGGGCCGCCAGCGCGTTGACCTGGGTCTGCGCATCGCGCTTGACCTTGGCCAGCTCTGCATCCTGGCGCTCGACCTTGGCCTGCAGGCGGGAATCATTCAGCGCGCTGGCGCCAATGCCGCCGGCAAGGCCGATAATGCAGCCTACCCCGAGCACGCTGCCCAGCAGGGCGCGGGGGCGGTCCTCGAAATAGAACCGCAAACGCGCGATCGGCGACGCTTTGGCCTGTCCTTCACGCGTTTTGATTACGATCTTTTTGAATGCCATCAGTGAGTTTTCATGTCTGAGCCGAAATCCAGCGTTCGCCCCGCGTCAGTGCCGAAGCCGGCGCTGGATGCGGTGATGGCGGACAAAAGCGGGAACCCGCTGCGGCGTGCCTTGTGGCTCGACGCGCTGGACCGTCAGTTGCGCCCCCAGTTGCCGCCACCTCTGCGCAGCCGTTGCCGGCTGGCCAATGTGGACGGGGAACACCTCGTTTTTCTCGTCGAGTCCCCGGTCTGGCATGCCAAGTTGCGGCTTGCCGAAGCCCAGTTGCTCGACGCGGCCCGTTCCATCGGGCTGAAGGCCACCAGGGTGACCATCAAGACTGCGTCTCCCACTCCCACGCGCTCCCCAGCGCTCGACAACCGGAATGGACCCCACGCAGTTTCAGCCGCCACGCACAAAGGGCTACGCGACGCCTTGGCGTGCCTGCAGGACGTTCCTTCGAAGCCGAAGAAGCGGTCCTGACGACAACGGAGCATCCGGCTCCGCTCCCCGTCGCGCGTGTCACCACGGCGTGAAACATTTCGGGGGCCGGGTCGCATCCTAGCTGCCATCCGGGGGCCTGTCGTTAGATTGTTGTTAAAACTACGTTAAATTCAGGCTTCCGATCCAACAGGTTCACAAAACCGTGACCTCGAACCGGCCTTGACGCGCGTCAAGCATGCTGAATGCGCCGGACACGCCTGAAACGACAACGCCGCCCTGGAAGGCGGCGCTTTTGTCTTTCAATTCAACGATCTACAGGAATCAGGCGTAGGCCGGAGTGGCATATTCCACCGGGTCCGGGGTGGCCGGCGAGTCGAAGCTGACCCATTCCCAGGCGGTGGCGTCGGCCATCAGCGCCCGCACCAGCTTGTTGTTGAGGGCGTGACCGGACTTGAAGCCTTCGTAGGCACCCAGCACCTGGCCACCGGCCAGATAGAGGTCGCCGATCGCGTCGAGGATCTTGTGGCGCACGAACTCGTCGGCGTAGCGCAGGCCGTCTTCGTTGAGCACGCGGAACTCGTCCAGCACGATGGCATTGTCCATCGAACCGCCCAGGCCCAGGTTGCGCTCGCGCATGTATTCCAGGTCGCGCATGAAACCGAAGGTGCGCGCGCGGGAGATTTCCTTGGTGTAGGCCAGCGTCGAGAACTCGATTTCCTGGCGCGACTGCTTGGCCGGGATCATCGGGTGATCGAACTGGATGGTGAAGCCCAGCTTGTAGCCCTCGTACGGGCTGAAGCGGGCCACCTTGTCGCCCTCGGTCACTTCCACGGTCTTCAGCACGCGGATGAAGCGCTTGGGCGCGTCCTGTTCCACGATGCCTGCCGACTGCAGCAGGAACACGAACGGGCCGGCCGAACCGTCCATGATCGGCAGCTCGGCCGAGGACAGTTCGACGATGATGTTGTCCACACCCAGGCCGGCCAGCGCCGACATCAGGTGTTCGACGGTCTGGATCTTGGCGTCGTTGCAGGTCAGGCCGGTGCACAGGGTCACTTCGGTGACCAGTTCGGCCTTGGCCGGCACTTCCACCACCGGGTCCAGATCCACGCGACGGAACACGATCCCATGGTTGACCGGTGCCGGGCGCAGGGTCATGTAGACCTTGTCACCGCTGTGCAGGCCAACGCCGGTGGCGCGGATCGTGTTCTTGAGGGTGCGTTGCTGGATCATGGGGGATGGGCCGGAAGTGACACATTAGATTAACACGCGCCCTCCCCTACCCTGGCTGAAACGCCAGTGAAGGCTGCCGGCAGGACGCACCGGCACGCCGCGGGGACGCGCGTGAAGCAGGGCAGCCGGACCCATCCTGGCCCGGCGCCCGCGTTTTCAGGACATGGTGGCGCAACCCGGGGAGGACAAGCCCCGGGCGCCCCGCTTAGTCCGCCTGGCGGCGCAGGAACGCCGGGATGTCCAGGTAATCGTTCGGCAGTTCCGCCGCCGCCGGGGCCGAAGCGGCCGGGGCCGAGGGAGCGGAGGCTGCCGCGGTATCGCTGCTGGCGCGACGCAGGCCCAGACCCATGCCGCCCACGGCCTTGGACACGGCGTCGCCGCCGTTGTCGAAGTCACCGAATTCCGGCTGGCCGGTGGTGGCATTGCGGACCAGCTTGATCGGCGCACGCTCGCCCGGACGCTGGGTCTTGCTGGCCGATACGCGGTTCAGGCCGGTAGCGACCACGGTCACGCGCACTTCGTCCTGCATGTCCGGATCCAGCACGGTACCGACCACCACGGTGGCGTCCTCGGAAGCGAAGCCATCGATCGTGCGGCCGATCTCGTCGAACTCGGCCATGGTGAAGTCGGCGCCGGCGGTGATGTTGACCAGGATGCCGTTGGCACCGGCCAGGTTCACATCGTCCAGCAGCGGGTTCTGGATCGCGGCTTCGGCCGCGGCCTGGGCGCGGTCATCACCACGGGCGGTGCCGGTACCCATCATCGCCAGGCCCATTTCGGACATGACGGTGCGCACGTCGGCGAAGTCGACGTTGATCAGGCCCGGACGCACGATCAGGTCGGCGATGCCCTGCACGGCGCCCTGCAGCACGTCGTTGGCGGCACGGAAGGCCTGGATCATGGTCGCGTTGCGACCCAGCACGGTAATCAGCTTCTCGTTCGGGATGGTGATCAGCGAGTCGCAGTGCTGGCTCAGTTCCTCGATGCCCTTCAGCGCCACCTGCATGCGGCGACGGCCTTCGAACGGGAACGGCTTGGTGACCACGGCCACGGTCAGGATGCCCATTTCCTTGGCCAGCTGTGCCACCACCGGCGCAGCGCCGGTGCCGGTACCACCGCCCATGCCGGCGGTGATGAACACCATGTCCGCACCCTGCAGGGCGTCCATGATGCGCTCACGGTCTTCCAGCGCGGCCTGACGGCCGACTTCCGGGTTGGCGCCTGCGCCCAGGCCCTTGGTCACGTTGGTACCCAGCTGCAGCTGCAGCTTGGCACCGCAATTCTTGATGGCCTGCGAGTCGGTGTTGGCGGTGATGAATTCCACGCCGTCCACCGCCGAGTTGACCATGTGCGCCACGGCATTGCCGCCGCCGCCGCCCACGCCAACCACCTTGATCACCGCATTGGGTGCCATCTTTTCGATCAGTTCAAAATGCGCCATGTCCGTGTCCTCGTTGTATCCGCTTTGGCTGGCATGGGCATTCGGGCGTCCTGCCGTCCTGCTGCATGCCGACGTTGCGGCTGTGTGGGTTGTGTGTTGCCGGTGTTGCGTTGTGCTACGGGTACTGCGGGTGCTGCGCCCGGGCGATGCCCGGTGTTACGGGTTCCGCGTCAGAACTCGCCGCGGAACCAGGTCTTGAGTTTCTTGAACATGCTTCCAGCGCGCCCGGTCGGCAGCGACGGCCGCCGCGGGTGCTCGATCTGGCTGCCCATCAGCAGCAGGCCCACGCCGGTGGCATGCACCGGGTTGCCCACCACTTCGCCCAGGCCGGTGACGTGCTGCGGGATGCCCACGCGAACCGGCATCTGCAGCATTTCCTCGGCCAGTTCGACCACGCCTTCCATCTTCGAAGCGCCACCGGTCAGCACCATGCCGGCGCGTACCAGTTCCTCGAAGCCGGAGCGGCGCAGTTCGGCCTGCACCATCTCGAAGATTTCCTCGTAGCGGCCCTGCACGGCCTGCGCCAGCGAATGGCGCGGCATGCGGCGCGGCGGGCGGTCGCCCACCGACGGCACCTGGATGCTTTCCTCGGCGGTGGCCAGCTGGGCCAGGGCGCAGGCATAGCGCACCTTGATCTGCTCGGCTTCCGGGGTCGGCGTGCGCAGCATGTGCGCGATGTCATTGGTGACGTGGTCGCCGGCGATCGGCAGCGAAGCCGTGTGGCAGATCGCGCCCTGCACGAACACCGCGATATCGGTGGTGCCGGCGCCCATGTCGACCAGCACCACGCCCAGCTCGCGCTCGTCAGCGGTCAGCACCGCCACGCTGGAGGCCAGCGAGGACAGCACCAGGTCGTCCACCTGCAGGCCGCAGCGCTGGACGCATTTGCTGATGTTGGCCGCAGCCGACTGCGCGCACACCACCAGGTGGGCATGTACTTCCAGGCGCACGCCGGTCATGCCGACCGGGTTGCGGATGCCTTCCTGCGAATCGTCCAGGACGTACTCGCGCGGGATCGCGTGCAGGATCTTCTGGTCGGCCGGAATCGCCACGGCCTTGGCCGCATCGAGCACGCGATCCAGGTCGCCCCAGGTCACTTCGCCGTCGCGGATCGGCACGATGCCGGGCGAATTCTTGCACTGCACGTGGTTGCCGGAAATCGAGGCATACACCGAGCGGATCTCGCAGCCGGCCATCAGCTCGGCTTCTTCCACCGCGCGCTGGATCGACTGCACGGTCGATTCGATGTCCACCACCACGCCACGCTTGAGCCCGCGCGACTCGTGCGAGCCGATGCCGATCACTTCGATCGGGTTGCCCGGCGAGTACTCGCCCACCAGCGCCACCACCTTGGAGGTGCCGATGTCCAGGCCAACGATCAGCGATTTGTCACCCTTGCGATTCATGTCCTTTCCTGCGTCCTGCTGGCTGGGGTCGCCGGCGTTTTCGCCGGCGTGGCCGGGGTACCCCAGCTCAGCGTGAAACCATTGGTGTAACGGAGATCGGCGCGCTCGATCGGCGCGTCCTGACGGTTGAGCTGCGGCAGCACCTTGACGAAGCGCTGCATGCGCGAGCGCGCGTCGTCGCGGCCGACCACCACTTCGGTACCGTTGCTCAGCACCAGCGACCAGCTGCCGCGCGCATCCATCGTCACCCGGCGCACGTCGACGCCGGCCGGTGCGAACAATGCACGCGAGTCGCTGTACAGCTTCATCACTTCTTCGGTCTGGCTGTCGGGGCCGTCCAGTTCGGGCAGCGCCAGATCGGCCAGCTTCTTCGGCGTGGGGAACAACTTGCCCTGCTCGGAAACCAGGCGGTCGTTGCCCCAGCGCGCGAACGGCTTGTGCTCGACCAGGGTCACTTCCAGCACGTCCGGCCACTGCTTGCGCACCTGCGCGCTTTCCACCCACGGCAGCTGTTCCAAGGCGTCCTGCGCGTCCTGCAGCTTGACCGCGAAGAAGCCCGCATGCGCGTACGGCAGCAGCACCTGCTGCAACTGCTCGGCCGGCACCCGCTTGAACTCACCATGCACGCGCAGCTTCGCCAGCGGCCAGCGCTCGGCGCCGACCCAGCCATTGACCACGGCCACCACCGGCAGTGCAACCACCGACAGCGCCAACAGCCAGACGAAGATGCGCAGCACCGCGTTCATGCGTGCGAGGCCTCCAGGGTCTGTTCCAGCACGCGCCACACCAGCTCTTCGAAGCTGATGCCGGCCTGGCCTGCGGCCTTGGGCACCAGCGAATGGCTGGTCATGCCCGGCGCGGTATTCACTTCCAGCAGGAAGAAGCGGCCGCTGCTGCGATCGCGCATCACGTCCACGCGGCCCCAGCCACGGCAGCCGGCGGCACGGAACGCGGCCAGCGCGATGCGCCGGATTTCTTCTTCGTCGTCACCGTCCAGGCCCGGGCACAGATACTGGGTGTCTTCGGCGATGTACTTGGCGTTGTAGTCGTACCACTGGCCCTTGGGCACGATGCGGATCGACGGCAGCGCGACATCCCCCAGGATGGCCACGGTCAGTTCGTCGCCCACCACCATCTGCTCCATCAGCAGCTGGCCGTCGTAGCGCGCGGCCAGCGCCACGGCTTCATCGAGGCCGGCGTCGTCGGTGACCCGGCTGATGCCCACGCTGGAGCCTTCATTGGCCGGCTTCACCACTACCGGCAGGCCCAGTTCGGCTGCCAGTGCATGCACCGTGGTCGCGTCCACCTTCCGGTACTGCGGGGTGGGCAGGCCCAGCGACAGCCACACCTGCTTGGTGCGGATCTTGTCCATGCTCAGCGCCGAGCCCAGCACGTTCGAGCCGGTGTACGGCACGCCGAAGGCGTCCATCAGGCCCTGCACGATGCCGTCCTCACCGCCACCGTTGTGGCCATGCAGGATGTTGAACACGCGATCGATGCCACCGGCGGCGAGCGCCTTGGCCAGCGCCGGAATGCCATCCACCGCGAACGCATCGACGCCGCGCGACTGCAGCGCTTCCAGTACGTTGCGGCCGGAGTCCAGCGACACCTCGCGTTCGCTGGAGCTGCCGCCGAGCAGCACGGCGACGCGGCCGAACACGGCCGGGTCGGTCACGCGCAGCGGCGGGAAGGTCAGCGCGCTCACGCCTCGCCCTCCCCCTTGAAGCCTTCCACCGCGATATGGGTGGCCACGGCACCGATGTCGCCGGCCCCCATCATCAGCAGCAGGTCACCGTCCTGCAGCACGTCCGGCAGCACGCTGGCCAGCTCGGCGGCCTTGCCCACCACCACCGGCTCGCTGCGGCCACGCGCTCGGATGGCGCGGGCCAACGCATGCGAATCGGCACCGGCAATCGGTTCCTCGCCGGCCGGGTAGACCTCGCTCAGCACCAGTGCATCGACGCTGGACAGCACCGCGGCGAACTTGTCGAACTGGTCGCGGGTACGGCTGTAGCGGTGCGGCTGGAAGGCCACCACCAGGCGCTTGTCGGCCCAGCCACCACGGGCGGCGGCGAACACCGCTTCCAGCTCACTCGGGTGATGACCGTAGTCGTCGATGATGCGGACCTTGGCGCCGCTGGCGGTGGTCACTTCGCCCAGATCGTTGAAGCGACGGCCGACACCGGCGAAGCCTTCCAGTGCGCGCGCGATCGCGTCCGGTGCCACGCCCAGCTGCCAGCCCACCGCAGCGGCGGCCAGCGCGTTGAGTACGTTGTGCTTGCCCGGCAGCGCCAGCACCACTTCCTGGCTGGTGCCCTGCGGCAGGCGCAGGGTGAAGCGCATGCGCGAGCCTTCCTGCACCACGTTCTCGGCGCGCACGTCGGCCTGCGGGCTCATGCCGTAGCTCATCACGTGGCGCGGGGTCTTGGCAGCCAGAGCCGCGACTTCTGGATCGTCGATGCACAGCACCGCCAGGCCGTAGAACGGCAGGCGCTGCAGGAACTCGGCGAACGCCGCCTGCACGCGGGCGAAGTCGTTGCCGTAGTTCTCCAGGTGGTCGGCATCAATGTTGGTGATGATCGACATCAGCGGATTCAGGCGCAGGAAGCTGCCATCGCTTTCGTCAGCCTCGGCCACCAGCCACTGGCCACCACCCAGCTTGGCGTTGGCACCGGCGGCCAGCAGCTGGCCTCCGATCACGAACGTCGGGTCCAGGCCACCTTCGCTCAGCACTGCAGCGGTGAGGCTGGTGGTGGTGGTCTTGCCGTGGGTACCGGCCACCGCGATGCCGCGGCGGAAGCGCATCAGCTCGGCCAGCATCGCCGCACGCGGCATGATCGGAATGCGCTGGCTGCGCGCTTCCATCAGTTCCGGGTTGTCTTCGCGGATGGCACTGGAGACCACCACGCAGTCGGTGCCCAGCACGTTGGCTGCGGAGTGACCGCGCATGATGCGCGCACCCAGGCTGGCCAGGCGACGGGTCGCCACGTTGTCGGCATTGTCCGAGCCGGACACCTCATAGCCCAGCGTCAGCATCACTTCGGCGATACCGCTCATGCCGGTGCCGCCGATGCCGACGAAATGCACGCGCGGGAACGCGCGCACCAGGTCGTTGGTGTCGTGCAGGCGACGGATCATGCGCGGCCTCGCGCAGGGCAGGCGCGGTGGCATGCCTTCTTCATACAGCTTCCTCAAGAATGATATCGGCGATGCGCTCGGCGGCATCGACCTTGGCCAGGGCACGCGCGGCTTGCGCCATCTGCATGCGGCGGGCGGGATTTTCGGACAGATCGCGCAGCAGTGCGGCAATGCCGTCGGCCAGCGTTCCGTCCTGCTTCAGCAAAACCGCCGCGCCGCGCTCGACCAGGTACTCTGCATTGCGGGTCTGGTGATCGTCGACGGCAGCGGGGAAAGGCACCAGCACGCTGCCGACACCCACCGCACACAGCTCGGCCAGCGTCGAAGCGCCCGCACGGCACACCACCAGATCGGCCCAGGCAAAGGCCTCGGCCATGTCGGCGATGAACGGCGTGATTTCAGCCTGCACGCCGGCCTTGGCATATGCCTCGACCGCTTCGGCATGCAGCTTTTCGCCGCTCTGGTGGCGAACCTGCACCGGCACACTCGTGCCCAGCGCAGCAATCGCCTGCGGCACGCCGGTGTTGAGCGCACGCGCGCCCTGGCTGCCACCGACCACCAGCACGCGCAGCGGGCCCTGGCGGTCAGCGAAACGCTGTTCCGGCGGTGCGATGGCGGCGATCTCCGCACGTACCGGGTTGCCGACGAACTCCTCGCCCTTGACGAAGGTGCCCGGGAAGCCGGTCAGCAGCCGGCGCGCATAGCGCGACAGGATGCGGTTGGTCATGCCGGGAGCGCGATTCTGTTCGTGCACCAGCAGCGGCAGGCCGTGCAGGCGTGTGGCCATGCCCCCCGGGCCGGACGCGAAACCACCGAAGGCGACCACCGCACGCGGCTGGCGCTTGCGGATGATCATGCCGGCCGCGCGCAGCGCGCGCATCAGCCGCCACGGCGCGCCCAGCAGGGCCAGCTTGCCTTTGCCGCGCAGGCCGGTGATGGCCAGCGTGTCGATCGGAATGTCGTGCTGCGGCACCAGGCGGGTTTCCATCGCACCATCGGCGCCCATCCAGGTGACCGGTACGCCGCGGGCGCGCAGCACGCGGGCCACGGCCAGGCCGGGGAAGATGTGACCGCCGGTGCCACCGGCCAGGATCATCACCGGGCGCACGTTATCGGTGGCTGCGCTCATGACAGCCTCCCAAAGGTCGGTTCGATGCGCGACTGCAGGCGGCTGGTACCGCGTGCGGCGTTCGCTGCAGCGGCAGCCGTCGGCTCGGCGCTCATCGGCACGCTGGCCGCAGCCGGTGCGGCCGGCGCGTCCACGGGTGCATCGGCCATGGCCTCGTCGCCACCGCCGATGCGCACGGCCTGGCGACGCTCGGCGCGCTTGAGTTCATAGGAGACGCGCAACAGCAGGCCCATCGCCACGCAGGTCATCAGCACCGACGAACCGCCGGAGGAGATCAGCGGCAGGGTCAGGCCCTTGGTCGGCAGGATGCCCAGATTCACGCCAATCGAGACGAAGGTCTGCATGCTGATCCACAGGCCGATGCCGAAGGCGATGTAACCGGAGAAGTGGCGCTTCATTTCCACGCAGCGCATGCCCAGCCAGAAGGTGCGGCCGACCAGCAGCGCGTACAGGGCCACGATCACGCAGGTGCCGAGGAAACCGAATTCCTCGGCAGTAACCGAGAAGATGAAGTCGGTATGTGCTTCCGGCAGGTAGTACAGCTTCTGCACCGAGTTGCCCAGGCCAACGCCGGTCCACTCGCCGCGGCCCACGGCCATCAGCGCGTTGGACAGCTGGTAGCCGTCGCCCTGCTGGTCGGCCCACGGGTCCAGGAAGGAGGTGATGCGGCGCATGCGGTACGGCTCGATGATCGCCAGCGCGCTCATGCCGACCAGGCCGATGATCACCGGCATCGACATGCGCGGCATGTTCACACCGCCCAGCACCAGCATGCCGGCGGTGATCGCCAGCAGCAGGGTCGAGGAACCGAAGTCCGGCTGCAGCAGCAGCAACAGCACCAGCGCACCGGCCACGCCCAGTGGCTTGAGCATCGCCGGCCAGGTCGCGTTGACCTCGTCGCGGAAGCGCACCAGGTAGCTGGACAGCCAGACGATGTAGAGCACCTTCACCGCTTCCACCGTCTGGAACTTGGAGATGCCCAGATTGATCCAGCGGCGTGCGCCGTTGACCGTGCTGCCCAGGCCCGGTGCGAACACCGCCAGCAGCAGCACGAAGCAGCCCAGCAGCAGCATCTGGTTGTACTGCTCGATGGACTTCAGTTCAGTGCGGGCGGCTACGACCGCCAGCACGATACCCACCGCCAGGAAGATCAGGTGGCGGTTGAGGTAGTAGAACGGGCTGCTCATCAGAGCGATCGAGCTGGACGCCACCATCACCACGCCGATGCCCGTGAGCGCGATGATCGCGCCCAGCAGCCACTTGTCGTAGCTGCCTTCGATGGCCTCAAGGCGTGTTGCCTGGCGGGACAGGTCGTTCATCTCAGCGCACCTTCAACGTGGCCAGGCCGATCAGCACGAGCACGACCGAGATGATCCAGAAGCGCACGATCACGCGCGGCTCCGGCCAGCCCTTCAGTTCGAAGTGGTGGTGGATCGGTGCCATGCGGAACACGCGCTTGCCGGTCAGCTTGAACGAGGCGACCTGGATCATCACCGACAGCGTTTCGATGACGAACACGCCGCCCATGATCACCAGCACCAGCTCCTGGCGGGTGATCACTGCGATCGTACCCAGCACCGCACCCAGCGCCAGCGCGCCGATGTCGCCCATGAACACCATGGCCGGATAGGTGTTGAACCACAGGAACCCCAGGCCCGCACCGGCGATGGCCGCGCAGATGATGACCAGCTCGCCGGCGCCTGGGATCTGCGGGATCTGCAGGTAGTTGGCGAACACCACGTTGCCCGAGGCATAGGCGAACACGCCCAGCGCGCAGGCAACCAGCACGGTCGGCATGATCGCCAGGCCGTCCAGGCCGTCGGTCAGGTTCACCGCGTTGGAGAAGCCGACGATCCAGAAGTAGGCGATGGCCACGAATCCGATGCCGGCCAGCGGCAGCGCGATCGACTTGAACATCGGGATGTAGAAGGTCAGCGCCGCCGGCACGTCGGCCGTGTAGAACAGGAACAGGCCCGCGGCCAGGCCGAAGATCGACTGCAGCAGGTACTTCCAGCGCGACTTCAGGCCGTTCGGGTCGCGGCGGACGATCTTGATCCAGTCGTCATACCAGCCGATGGCGCCGAAGCACAGCATCACCGCCAGCACCAGCCACACGTAGCGGTTGCGCAGGTCGGCCCACATCAGCACCGACAGGGTGATGGTGAGCAGGATCAGCGAACCGCCCATGGTCGGCGTACCGGCCTTGGAGAAATGGGTCTGCGGACCGTCCTTGCGGATCGGCTGGCCGCCCTTGAACTGGGCAAGCTTGCGGATCATCGCCGGGCCGAGCCACAGCGACAGGAACAGGGCCGTCAACGCGGCAAGGATGGCGCGGAACGTCTGGTAGTTGAACAGCCCGAACAGGCTCTCCAACTGCTGCAACCATCGAGCCAGTTCATACAACATGCGGGGATTCCTCTCCTTGCGCCAGCAGCGCTTTGACAATCGTGTCCATGGCGCTGCCACGGGAACCCTTGACCAGGCAGCGCACGCCGGCGTGCAGCTCGTCCTTCAGCGCCTGCGACAGCGCGTCATGGGTGGCGAAATGACGGCCGCCTTCACCGAAGGCGGTGGCGGCAGCGGCGCTGAGCGGGCCCAGCGCATACAGGCGCTTGAGGCCAGCAGCGCGCGCGCGGAGCCCTGCCTGCGCGTGCAGCGCTTCGGCGTCCGGACCCAGCTCGCGCATGTCGCCCAGCACCAGCCAACCCTCTTCCGGCGCGGCGGCCAGGGCGTCGATGGCCGCGGCCAGCGAACCGGGGTTGGCGTTGTAACTGTCGTCCACCAGCACCGCGCCGTTGCGCAGCTGATGGGCGATCTGGCGGCCCGGTACCGGCTGTGCTTCGGCCAGGCCGGCCGCGATCAGCGCCAGATCGACACCGGCGGCCAGCGCCAGGCTGGCAGCGGCCAGCGCATTGCTGACGTTGTGGCGACCCGGCAGGCCCAGCACCACGCGGGCTTCGCCGCCCGGTGCGACCAGGGTGAACTGGCTGCCCTGCGCGCCGGCGCGGATGTCGCGCGCGGTGATGTCCGCGGTGTGCTCCAGGCCATAGCGCAACACACGGCTGCGCGGCGGGGTGCCGACGAAGTGCTGTTCGAACCAGCGGCCGTAGGCATCGTCGACGTTGATCACGGCCACGCCATCGGCCGGCAGCGCGGCATAGATCGCGCCCTTGGTCACTGCCACGCCGAGCAGGCTGCCCATGCGTTCCAGGTGCGCCGGGGCGATGTTGTTGACCAGCGCATAGCGCGGGCGGGCGATGTCGGTCAGGTAGGCGATGTCACCCGGCTTGCCCGCGCCCATCTCGTAGACAGCGTAGTCGGCATCTTCGGGAGCATCGATCACTGCCAGCGGCAGGCCGATCTCGTTGTTGCGGTTGCCCGGGTTGGCGTAGACCACCTTGTGCGCATGACGGGCCACCTGCTGCAGGATTGCCAGCAGCAGGCTCTTCACGCTGGTCTTGCCGTTGCTGCCGGTGATCGCGAACACCTCGGTATCGCGGTCGCGCTGCATGCCGGTGGCGATCTTCGCCAGCGCCAGCTCGCAGTCGGCCACCAGCACCTGCGGCAGTTCGATCGGCAGCAGGCGCTCGACCAGCAGCGCGCTGGCACCGCGCGCCTGCGCGTCGGCGGCAAAGTCATGGCCATCGAAACGCTCGCCGCGCAGCGCCACATACAGGCTGCCCGGGCCGAGGCTGCGGGTGTCATTGCTGACCGCATCGATGGCCACGTCATCGCCATGGATCTCGCCGCCGGCCCAGTGCGCGATCAGCGAAAGCAGGGTGCGCTTCATGCGATGCCCTCCCCGGCCTGGGCCGCCAGCACACCGGCCTTGGCGGCCAACGCAGCGGCGGCCACTTCGGTGTCGTCGAAGTCATGGCGCACGCCATTCACTTCCTGGTACGGCTCGTGGCCCTTGCCAGCGATCAGGATGATGTCGCCGGCACCGGCACGCTTCACCGCCAGGCCGATCGCACGCGCGCGGCTGCGTTGCACGGTCACGGCGGAGGCATCGGTGAAGCCGGCCAGGATGTCGGCCACGATCACGTCGCCATCTTCGCCACGCGGATTGTCGTCGGTGACGATGACCTGGTTGGCCAAGCGCTCGGCAATCGCGGCCATCTGCGGGCGCTTGCCGGTATCACGCTCGCCACCGCAGCCGAACACACAGAACAGCGTGCCCTGCAGGTGGCCGTGCAGGCTGTCCAGCGCCTGTTCCAGTGCGTCCGGGGTATGTGCGTAATCGACCACCACGGTCGGCAGGCCGTCTTCGCCGCCCAGGCGGTTCATGCGGCCACGGATCGGCTGCAGCGCCGACAACACCTCGGCAATGCGCGGCAGCGGCTGGCCCTGCGCGTGCAGGGTGCCGGCCACGGCCAGCAGGTTGTCCACGTTGAAGCGGCCCAGCAGCGGCGACTGCACCGCCGCGCGCTGGCCGTCGATGACCAGTTCGAAGGCAATGCCACGGCCGTCCAGCTGCAGCGCCTCGGCGCGCACGCTGGCATCGGTGGCGCCGCGCGAGCTCAGGCCGATCGGTTGCACGCCCGCCGGGAGGCCGGCGAACAGCTGGCGACCGAACGCGTCGTCAAGATTGATCACCGCGGCCTTCAGTCCCGGGCGATGGAACAGCCGTGCCTTGGCCGCGCCGTAGCTGGCCATGTCGCCGTGGTAGTCCAGATGGTCGCGGGTGAGATTGGTAAACACCGCCACGTCGTAGTGCACCGCATCCACGCGGCCCTGGTCCAGCGCGTGCGAGCTGACTTCCATCGCTACCGCGCGCGCACCGGCATCACGCAGCTGCGCCAGCAGCGCATGCATCTGCAGCACCAGCGGCGTAGTGAAACCGGTCGGCTCAACCGAACCATAAAGTCCGGCGCCCAACGTGCCGATACTGCCACTGGGCGTTCCGAGCAGGTGCCAGGCCTGGGCCAGCAGCTGCACGGTGGAGGTCTTGCCGTTGGTGCCGGTCACGCCCACCATCGCCATCGCCCGCGACGGTGCGCCATGGAACTGGTCGGCCATCGCACCCATGCGCGCGCGCAGGCCCGGCACAGCGATCGCATCGTCCGGTGCCGGCAGTTCGACCGGTGCCGGCGGTTCGAACAGGATGGCGCCAGCGCCGGCCGCACGGGCCTGCTCGACAAAGCCCAGGCCATGCGCGCCGAAACCGGCGATGGCGACGAAGGCATTGCCGGGGCGCACGGCGCGGCTGTCCAGCACCAGGCCGGTCAGAACGGGATCGTGGCCCGCCAGGGCCACATCCGGAAGCAACTGCGAAAGCAACATCGAAGGACTCATTGCGTGCCTCCCGTAGCGGGCGGCGTCTGGGCTTGCGCGCTGGGCAGCGCAGCGTCGAATTCAGCGGCGGCATCCACCGGCAGCGCGGCCTCGGCCGGCGGCGCGGGCAGGATCGAGGCCGAATGGCCGACCTTGCCGGACTGCTGTGCGGCCAGCCACGACTGCAGGTCGTCCAGCGGCACGTCCATCAGGCGCAGGGTGCCTTCCATCACGTTGTGGTAGACCGGCGCCGACACCAGGCCGCCGTAGAACTTGCCGGCCTGCGGGTCGTTGATGACGATGACGGTGGCGAAGCGCGGATTGGTGGCCGGCACCACGCCGGCGAACAGCGCGTTGTAATGGCCGCGCTCGTAACCACCCGGGCCGGTCTTGCGCGCGGTACCGGTCTTGCCGGCCACGCGGTAACCCAGCACCGCCGCCTGCTTGGCGCCGCCCTGGGTGACCACTGTTTCCATCATCGCCACCACCTGCTTGGCGACGTTCTCGTCGATGATCTGATGCGCTTCGTTGCGCTGGCCTTTGACGAAGGTCGGCGCGATCAACTTGCCGCCATTGGCCAGCGCCGAGTAGGCGGTGGCGATCTGCAGCGGCGTCACGTTCAGGCCGTAGCCGTAGGACATGGTGGTCTTGGTGGCACCGTCCCAGTTGGCCGGGCGCCGCACCACACCACCGGATTCACCCGGGAAGCCGCTGTGCGGCACCGAGCCATAGCCAAAGCGGCGCACGCCGTCATAGAACACCTGGTCCGGCATCTTCGCCGCGACCTTGGCCGCGCCGATGTTGGAACTGCGGGTGATCACACCAGTCACGTTCAATACGCCGTTGTTGCGCGGCACGTCGCGGATGGTGAAGCGCGCCACCTGCATGTAGCCCGGATTGGTGTCGATGACGGTGTCCTTGGTCACCGCACCGGCCTGCAATGCGGTGGCGATGGTCAGCGGCTTCATCGTCGAACCCGGCTCGACCAGGTCGGTCACCGCACGGTTACGGCGGGTATCAGGAGCCGCACCACCCACCGAATTCGGGTTGTAGGTCGGCAAGTTGACCATGGCCAGGATCTCGCCGGTGGTCACATCCATGATCACCATCGAACCGCCTGCTGCCTTGTTGGCCACCAGCGCGTTGCGCAGTTCCTTGAACGCCAGGTACTGGATGCGGCGGTCGATGCTGAGGGTCAGGTCCTTGCCCGGTTCGGCGGCGCGCAGCAGATCGCTTTCGACGGTTTCGCCCTTGCGGTTGCGGATCACCCGCTTGGCACCGGCCTTGCCGCGCAGCCATTCGTCGAACGCCAGCTCCAGGCCTTCCTGGCCGCGGTCGTCGATGTTGGTGAAGCCCAGCACGTGCGCCATCGCCTCACCCTGCGGGTAGAAGCGGCGGAACTCGCGCTGCGCGGCCACGCCCGGAATCTTCAGCGCGACCACCTTCTCTGCCTCGTCCGGATTGATCCGGCGGCGCAGGTACATGAATTCCTTGTCCGACTTCTGCGACAGGCGGCTGCTCAGTTCATCCACCGACATGCCGACCGCCTGGGCCAGCTCAGGGATGCGCTCAGGCGAACGCAGCAGGTCCTGCGGGTTGACCCAGATCGAAGCGACCGGGGTCGACACCGCCAGCGGCTCGCCGTTGCGGTCGGTGATCATGCCGCGCGAGGTCTTGATCGGCAGCTCGCGCAGGTAGCGGGCCTCACCCTGGCGCTGGTAGAAGTCGCTGTTGATGATCTGCACGTAGGCCGCACGGCCCACCAGCGACACCGAGCACAGGCCGAGCGCCAGGGCAACCCAACGCAGGCGCTGGCGCAGGTTGAAGGCGTTGCGGGGGCGGTTGCGGCCGGTCTTGCTCATGGGCGCACCACCACGATGTCGGCGGCCTCGGGGAACTTCATGCCGAGCTTCTCGCGGGCGATGCGATCCACACGGTTGGCTTCGGCCAGGGTGGCCTGTTCCAGCTGCAGGCGGCCGAATTCCAGATTGATGTCATCGCGCTTGCGCTCAGCGCGCGACAGCTCGATGAACGTCTGCCGGTGACGGTGACGCACGAACACGACGCCGATCGCCGAGGCCACGGTCGAGGCCAACAGGATGATCAGCAGCAGCCGGCTCATGCATCAGCCTCCCGCTTCTGGGCCACGCGCAGCACGGCGCTGCGGGCACGCGGGTTGGCCGCCAGTTCTTCGTCGGTGGCCTTGATGGCACCGCCGATCAGATCCAGCGTCGGTACGAACACCTCCGCCTCGGGCAGGCGGCGGTTGGCCGGCGGCGCCTTGGCCAGGCGGTTCATGTACTGCTTGACGATGCGGTCTTCCAGCGAGTGGAAGCTGATGATCGCCAGGCGGCCGCCGGGCTTCAGCCGTTCCACGGCCGCATCAAGCCCGGCTTCCAGGTCGGCCAGCTCGCGGTTGATGTGGATGCGGATGGCCTGGAAGCTGCGCGTGGCCGGGTGGATCTTGTCTTTTCCGCGCGGCATCACCGAGGCGATCAACTCGGCCAGTTCGGCGGTACGGGAGAACGGCTGCTTCTCGCGGCGGGCCACGATGGCGCGCGCGATACGGCGGCTCTGGCGCTCTTCGCCGTAGGTCCACAGCACATCGGCAATCTCGCGCTCTTCAACGCGGTTGATCCATTGTGCGGCGCTTTCACCGTTGTCCGGATCCATGCGCATGTCCAGCGGGCCGTCCTTGCCGAAGCTGAAGCCACGTTCGGCCACGTCCAGCTGCGGCGACGACACGCCCAGGTCGAACAGGACGCCGTCCAGGCCTTCAGCCGTCGCATCCCACTGCAGCAGCTGGGCGAAGCTGCCACGGAAGATGGACACGCGCGGGTCCGGCGCGAAATCGCGCTCGGCTACGGCGATGGCTTCCGGATCCTTGTCCATGACCAGCAGGCGCCCCTCGGGACCGAGCTGGGTGAGCACGCCACGTGCATGACCGCCACGACCGAACGTGCCATCCAGATAACGTCCGTTTTCGATCACCCTCAGGCCTTCAAGGACCTGGGTGTACAGGACCGGCAGGTGCACCGCCGGCGACTGCGACACCGGAAGGTGACCGGCCTGCGCTTCTGGGCGCATCCGGGCACCCCGGCTCACAACTTCAGGTCGAGCAACCCATCACCCAGATCCTCGTCAGACAATGTCTGCTGGATCAGGGCCCGATGCGCCTGCTCGCTCCACAATTCGAACTTGTCGCCCATACCGAGCAATACCGCCTTCTTCTCAATGCCCACCGCACCGCGGTGGCTGGCGGGGATGCTGATGCGACCGTTGCCGTCCAGCTCAAGATGGGCGGCCGAGCCGACCAGCTTCTGCTGCAACAGGCGCACGACGCGCTGGGTGTTGGGCTTGGACATCACGTCGTCGCGGACCCGCTCCCATTCCGACTCTGCATACAGCCACAGGCAGCCGGCTTCGAACGGGTTGTAGGTCAGCACGAGACGGTTGTTGCTGGCGCGCGCGACGAGGTCGCGGTAAGCGGTGGGAACCGCCATGCGCCCTTTATCGTCAACTGTGATGGCCGTCTCGCCCTGGAACACGACGCGTGCACCTATCCTTCGCCCGGTGAAACATTGAACCACGAAAACCCACAAAACACCCGGATTTCCCTCTGATGCCCACCTTAGCAGCGGCCGAAGGGTTGTCAACAACTTTTCAGCGGGGAAATCGCCAGCCACATCAATGGCTTGCAACAACCTTTAGAGAATTGTTCAAGGCTTATCCACAAGTTGCTGATCCGTCTCAATTTTTGAGATTGAACGGAAGTTCAGGGCTGTGGACAGCGCGTGAAACATCAGCCGCGCATTCATCCCAAACGGGCCGGAAGCGGCGCCAGACTGCGCAAACCGTGCACAATGAGGCCATGTGCCTGCTCGCTCTTGGCTGGATGCACCACCCCCGCTGGCGGCTGGTGATGACCGGCAACCGTGATGAGTTCCACGCCCGCCCGACGGCGGCGCTGGCCCCCTGGCAAGATGAGACCTTCGTCATCGGGGGGCGCGACCTGCGCTCCGGTGGTGGCTGGGCCGGCGTCGGTGCCGCAGGCCGGATGGCAGTGGTCACCAATGTGCGTGATCCGCTGGCCTCGCAGACCGGTCCTTCACGGGGCGCGCTGGTGGCCGACTTCCTGCGCGGCCGCGACCCGGCCGCCGTGCATATCGACCGACTGGCAACCGTGGCCGGCGCCTACGCGCCGTTCAACCTGTTGCTGGCCGACGGCCACAGCCTGGAGTTCCTGGGCAACCACCCCGCCGAGCGGCAGCGCCTGGGCCCGGGCGTGCATGGCATGTCCAACGGTGCGCTGGACGCGCCCTGGCCGAAGACCCGGCGGCTGATGGCGGCCCTTGAAGCCTGGCTGCAGGAAGACCGGGTCAGATCCCTTTCGCAAAGCGAAAAGGATCTGACCCCGGACCTGACCCCGCTCTGGGCCGCCCTGGCCGACGAACATCGCCCCGCCGACAGCGACCTGCCCGACACCGGCATCGGCCTGGAACGCGAGCGCTGGCTGAGCCCCGCCTTCATCCGCGGCGACGACTACGGCACCCGCGCCAGCACCGTGCTGCTGATCGACGCCGACGGCCACGGCCAGATCCACGAGCGCCGCTTTGGCCCACAGGGCGCAGCCAACGGACAGAGTCACGTCATTTTCTGACCGGGTCGTGCCGGCCGCTGGCCGGAATCTCTCTCCAGCAGGGGTATTGCCTACCGTTGGCCGGAATCTCTCTCCAGCAGGGGTATTGCCTACCGTTGGCCGGAATCTCTTTCCAGCAGGGTAGTGCCGGCCGCTGGCCGGCAACCTCCGGATCTTCGGGCAGGCCACGCCGCTGCCGGCCAGCGGCCGGCACGACCCGTCACTGCGATCCAAGGCTGCCAACGTCATTCAGCTTCCCGACGCAGCGCCTTTCCGCCCGCGCCACAGGGCCTGCGTTGCCGCAGCCACCCCACTGTGCCCTTTTTGCACTTGGCACTGTGTCTATAAATGCCGCCCGCAACCTCCCAAGGTGGTCATGCCCGGCACCATGCCGCGCGATCCACATCCACATGGAGGCCCCATGCGCCGCACCCTCATCCTGCTCGCCACCCATCTGCTCACTCTCGGCCTCGGCTTCGGCCTGGGCGTCTACTTCCTGCCGATCCTGATCGCTCCTGATGATCCGCCCGCGGCACAGGTGCAGGCCGCCATGAACGACGCCACCCATCACACCACGTTCCGCCGCGACCTCAAGGGCAGCGACGCGGTGCACTGGGCGGAAGGCAAGGTCAGCGTCAGCGCACGCCAGGTGGCCTTCGACGGCAAGATGGGACCCGGCCCGGACTACAAGGTCTACCTGGTCCGCGATTTCGTCGACAACAAGGCAGACTTCCTGAAGATCAAGGCGCAGGCCCGGCGCATCGGCGAGGTGAAGACCTTCAACCGTTTCCTGGTCGATGTACCCGATGACGTCAACGTGGACGACTACACCACCGTGGTGGTGTGGTGCGAACGCTTCTCGCAGTTTATTTCCGCGGGCCAGTACCGTACGCCGGGCTGACGAACGCGCGACGTCGAGGTAGTGCCGGCCGCTGGCCGGCACTCTGTCCGCCCTGCAGGCATCGTGAAGCTGCCGGCCAGCGGCCGGCACTACCGATGCGCGGTTCACGCATATGGAAGAAAGAGGCGGAGCCGGCCGATAAGCCGGGTTCTGTCGTGGACAGTCATTCCTCTAGGCGTTACGTCACCGCAACGCTCAAGCAACCTACCCGGATCCAACGCGGGCCGCGCCAAAGGATCCCTATTTGGTCTTGCTCCAGGTGGGGTTTGCCGTGCCGGTCTGTTGCCAGACTCGCGGTGCGCTCTTACCGCACCATTTCACCCTTACCGGCCTTCCGAAGAAGACGTAGGCGGTATCTTTCTGTTGCACTTTCCGTCGGCTTGCGCCGCCCAGGCGTTACCTGGCACCTTGCCCTATGGAGCCCGGACTTTCCTCGGCACCCCCGAAGGGGTGACGCGACTGTCTGGCCGGCTCCGCCAGTGCACATTCTAGCCTACGCACGCCCTTCCTGCCGTGCTGATCGCGGCGTCCGGTTCATCCATCCACGCATGGCGTGGATCTACCGACTCCGCTGCTCTGGAGGGTGCGGATTCCGCGTTGGTGGGTGCGGACCTTGGTCCGCACCATTCACTCGCCGCAGCCAACGATGTTCCTTTTTGTCGGTCGATATTCAAAACACCCGACATTATGGAACAATGCCGTCATGGGAAACGCCGAGGCCAAGGCACGAAAGCTATTGCGACGCGCAGGCACCCTGCGCGCCCGCGAACTGGTGACTGCCGGGATCGCCCGCGCCCAACTGACCCGCCTGGTCGAGGCAGGCGCACTGATCCGGCTGTCCCGTGGCGTCTACGCGTTGGCGGAAAGAAAGAGCGACGACACCGATGATGGACTGCGGATCATTGCAGAACGCCTGCCACACCCCCGTCTATGCCTGCTGAGTGCCCTGCGCCTGCATGGCCTGACCACCCAGGCACCATTCGAACGCTGGGTCTCCATCGGCAACAGCGACCGCGTTCCGCGGATCAACTGGCCGCCCCTCCGTGTGGTCCGCATGTCGGCAACGACCCTCAATGCGGGGCTGGAAGAACGTCGCGTAGGCGGACGTCTCATATACGTCAGCAACGTAGCCAAAACCGTCGTCGATTGCTTCAAGTTCCGCAATCTCGTAGGGCTTGATGTCGCACTTGAAGCCCTGCGTGACGCGCTTCACGGCCGTGCAACCACGCCGGATGCGTTGATGGAGTATGCGCGGATCTGCCGCGTTGCCAGACTGATGAGACCGTACCTCGATGCCCTGGCTTGATCCCCTCTCCAACACCTCCCCACCGCGTTGCTTCCATCCGGCAACGGCTGCTCGATCTCGCACGCAAGCGGGGTGAGGACTTTCAGTTCGTGCTGGACAGGTTCGCCGTTGAGCGCCTGCTCTACCGGCTCTCCGCTTCTCGATACCGCAACCAGTTCCTGCTGAAGGGTGCCATGCTGTTCGCAGTGTGGTTCGACGCGCCGCACCGCCCTACACGGGATGCCGATTTCCTGGGATCCGGCAGCGCTGAGCCCGATCGCCTGCTACATATCGCACTTTCGCTCTGTGGAATGCCCGGGGACGACGGCCTGCGCTTCGATCCAGGCAGCATCGTCATCGAGGCCATACGTGAAGAAGCCATGTACGAGGGGCTGCGCATGCGCCTGATCGCACATCTGGGTCGCGCACGCTGCCATGTGCAGTGGGACGTCGGGTTTGGCGACGCGGTGATCACCCCGCCGCCGGAAATCACCTATCCGGTGATTCTGGAGGGATTCCCTCAAGCCTGCCTGCGCGTCTATCCACGCGAAACCGTGTTTGCCGAAAAGCTCGAGGCTATAGCGGCACCGGGCATCGCTAACAGCAGGATGAAGGACTTCTTCGACTTGCTGGCACTGATCCGCGAAGACGCCATGGATCGCCCGCACCTTGTTGCGGCCATTGGCGCGACGTTTGATCGACGAAGGACCCCGGCGCCAACGCCCCTGCCCTACGGACTGACTCAGTCATTCGCCGCAGATACCCAGAAGCAGACCCAGTGGCGCGCCTTCCTGCGCAGGAATCGCCTGATCGCGCCGGACCTCTCTTCGGTGATTGCCGAGATTGCCAACTATCTGGACACCCTCGACACACCCGTACAGTCCTGACGCCGCAAGGCCTGGCGCTATCGGTCCGCCCGGGTAGACGCGGACCTTGGCGCGGCCCGTTCATCCACGCATGGCGTGGATCTACCGACTCCGCTGCTCTGGTGGGTGCGGATTCCGCTCTGGTGGGTGCGGACCTTGGTCCGCACGATCCATCAACTCCCGTACAACGCCTTGCGCGGTGCGCCGGTCAGCTCGGCAGCCAGTTTGGCGGCAGTCGACGGCGGCAGATGCTCGCTCAGCGTGGCGTAGACGCGACGGCCATGCGCCAGTTGCGCTTCTTCGTCATCACCCGCGCCCTGCACCATCACCACGAACTCGCCCTTGCGCTGGTTCTCGTCGGCTTCCACCTTCGCCAGCAGGCCGGCCAGGTCACCATCGAGCACGGTCTCGAACAGCTTGGTCAGCTCGCGGGCCAACACCGCCGGGCGCTCACCGCCGAAGATCGCCGCCATGTCGGCCAGCGATTCGGCGATGCGGTGCGAGGATTCGTAGAACACCATGGTGCGTACTTCACCGGCCAGCGCCTGCAGGCGGTCGCGGCGGCCGCTGGCCTTGGCCGGCAGGAAACCCTCGAAACTGAAACGGTCGCTGGGCAGGCCGGCCACGCTCAGCGCAGCGATGGCGGCACAGGCGCCGGGAATCGGACTGACCTTGATGCCCGCCGCGCGCGCAGCACGCACCAGGCGGAAACCGGGATCACTGACCAGCGGGGTGCCGGCATCACTGACCAGCGCCAGCGATTCACCGGCTTGCAGGCGCGAGACCAGGCGCTGGGCCAGGGCCTCTTCATTGTGTTCGTGCAGGGCCACCAACGGCTGCTGGATGCCGAAATGGGACAGCAGCTGGCCACTGCGGCGGGTGTCTTCGGCACAGATGGCCGCCACCGACCGCAGCACCTCCTGCGCGCGCGGGCTCAGATCGGCCAGGTTGCCGATCGGGGTGGCGACGACGTACAGGGTTGGCACACTCATTTCAGCGGTACTCACGGGGCAAGGGTAGAATCGTAGCGTGTACCCGGCCAAGGCCGCTGCCCTCATCGCATGGACCCGATCATGAACAAGCCCGCCGCACGGATCTCCGCCCTGTCGTTGTCGCTGATGCTGCTGGCCGGTTGTGCCACCACCAGCCTGACCAGCACGCCCGATTCGCCGGCCCAGAGCCAGGCGCTGGCGCTGATCGAACAGGGCAAGCCACGCGACGCCGCGCTGCAGCTGGAAGCCCTGGCCGCCACCCTGCGCGGCGGCGCTCGCAGCAACGCGCTGGCCGACGCGGCCTGGGCCTGGCACCTGGCCGGTGACAGTGCGCGCGCGCGCAGCCTGCTGGGCCAGCTCACCGCCCGCCAGCTGTCCGGCGCCAGCCTGCAGCGCTACCAGCTGACCGGCGCCGAGCTGGCACTGGCCGACAAGCAGCCGGCGCAGGCCCTGGCCCTGCTGAAGGACCACGGCGACAACGTGCTGCCGGCGCTGCGTACGCGCTGGTATCTGGCCCGCGCCAACGCGCTGCAGGGCACCGGCGATGCCTTCGGCGCCGCCACCGAACGTGCACGCGCCCATGCCAGCCTGACCGGCAGTGCGCGCAGCGAGAACCAGGCCGCCATCTCCGGCCTGCTCGGTACCCTCGACGACGCCACTTTGCGCAGCCGTGCCGCTGCCCTGCCGGCCAACGATCCTCTGTACAACTTCGCCGGCCGTGCGCTGATCGCGCGCGGCCTGCCGCTGCCGCGCCCGTTCGACCGCGATGGCGCGGCCCAGTTTGATACCAGCAAGCGTCCGCCGGCGATGAGCGACGGCTACCGGCCGCCGGCCAAGCTGGCCGTGCTGCTGCCGCTCAGCGGCCGCCTGGCCACCGCCGCGCAGCCGGTGCGCGACGGCCTGTTGAGCGCCTACTACGGTGAAAGCCGTCGCCGCCCGGACATCAATTTCTTCGACACCGCTGGCACCCCGGCTGGTGCCCTCGCCGCCTACGACAAGGCCGTCGCCTCCGGTGCCGACTTCGTGGTCGGCCCGCTGGGCCGCGACGAAGTGGACGCCGTGTACGGCCGCCAGCAGCTGCAGGTACCGGTGCTGGCCCTGAACCGCGGCAAGGATGCACCGCCGGCCGGCAGCGCTGGTTTCTCGCTGGCACCGGAAGACGACGGCATCGTCGCCGCCGAGTACCTGCGTGGCCGCGAGCGCAACCGCGCGCTGGTGATCAGCAGCAACGACGACACCGGCCGCCGTTCCGCCGCCGCCTTTGCCCAGCGCTTCGCACAGCGCGGCGGCCAGGTGGTGGCCACGGTCAATGTCAGCGAAGCCGTCGGCGATGTCGGCGCGCAGGTGCGCAATGCCGGTCAGGTCGATGCCGTGTTCCTCGCCGTGCGCGCCCCGCAGGCCCGGCTGCTGGCGCCGCAGCTGGCGTTGGCCGGTGCCGGTGGCGCGACCCGCGTCGGCACCTCGCAGCTGACCGTCGGCAGCGGCAAGGTGGAAGAAGACGTGGCGCTGGACGGCATCGTCTACCCGAACGAAGCCTGGAATGTGCGCAGCGTGTCCGGCCTGCCCTCGGCCAGCCAGGTGGCCAGCGCGCTGCCCAGCGCTCGCGGCGCCGCTGGCCGCCTGTTCGCTTTCGGTGCCGATGCCTGGAAGATCACCGCCTATCTGGACAAGCTGTCCAACGAGGGCGGCCTGGACGGTGCCACCGGCACCCTGTTCCTGGACAGCAACGGCAACATCCTGCGCCAGCCGGCATGGTCCACCTTCAATGGCGGCCGGCCGATGCCGATCGTCGGTGGTCGCTGAGCGCAGCCAACGTGGCTCGGCGGTGGAAGCCGCCGCCGAGCAGCACCTGCAACAGGCCGGACTGCAGCCGCGTGCGCGCAACGTGCGCTATCGCGGCGGTGAACTGGACCTGGTGATGGACGACGCCGGCACCGTGGTGTTCGTGGAAGTGCGCTATCGCGCGCGATCGGATTTCGGTGGCGGCGCCGCTTCGGTGGATGCGCGCAAATGCCGGCGCCTGGCCCATGCCGCGCAACTGTACCTGCAGGACAACCCGGCGCTGGCCAATGCACCCTGCCGTTTTGATGTGGTTGAAGCCAGTGGTGAACCACCGCAGCTGCGGTGGCTGCGTGATGCGTTCCGGCTGGATGACTGCTGATGGTTACCGTCCGCTCTGGTAGAGGCCGACTTTGGTCGGCGCTTCTGTGCCAACCAAGGTTGGCACCTACCAGAGCGCAGCCTGGCCGGCACGACCACGGTGCGTGACTGATGCCTTCGATCATCACCCATGCCGCTGTGCCGTTGGCGCTCTGGTGCGCCGCTGACCGTGGCCGCATCCCGCCGCGCCTGCTGGCGGCCGGTGTGATCGCTGCGATGCTGCCCGATGCCGACGTGCTGGCCTTTGCACTGCATATTCCCTACGCCGATGCGTTCGGACATCGTGGTGCCAGCCATTCGTTGCTGTTTGCGTTCGTGCTGGCGGCGGTGGCCGCGGTATTGGCGTTCTTTGGTAGCGGCCGACCTTGGTCGGCGCCCCGCAACTCCGGTAGTCGCCGACCTTGGTCGGCGCTTCTGTGCCAACCAAGGTTGGCACCTACCGAAGAGGCAATGGCACGCTCTGGTAGCGGCCGACCTTGGTCGGCGCCACACAGCTCCGGTAGTCGCCGACCTTGGTCGGCGGTTTCGTGCCAACCGAGGTTGGCACCTACCAAGGCAGGGCCAACGGTGGCATCGACCCTACAAGCGGCGGTGTTCGTCTTCGTCTGCGCCGCCAGCCATCCGTTGCTGGATGCGATGACCTCCGGCGGCCTCGGCGTCGCTCTGGCCTGGCCATGGAGCGAGCAGCGCTTCTTCGCGCCGTGGCGACCCATCCGCGTTTCACCCTTCGCGCCACAGTTCTTCAGCGCGCGTGGCGTGGCCACCCTGCTCTCTGAACTGCGCTGGGTGTGGCTGCCACTGGCTACCGCCGTTGTTGCCTGGAAACTGATCCAACCCGCTCCTGCTGCCCCACGAGATCCGTCATGAGTCCTGCCCTGCCTGCTGCACTGGTTGCCGAACTGTCCGCCCTGCTGGGCGCGGAGGGCTGGCGCATGGATGACGGCGCGCTGGAGGCGAACGCGCAGGACAACTCATGGCGTCACCAGCGCCCGGCGGCGGTGGCGCTGCCAGCCGACATCGAACAGGTGCAGGCTTTGGTGCGGGCCTGCCGTGCGCATGGCGTGGCCTTGGTCGCACGTGGCGCTGGTACCGGCACCACCGGCGCGGCGGTGCCGCTGCCCGGCAGTATCGTGCTGTCGTTCACCCGCATGGACCGCATCGTCGAGATCCGCGCCGGTGACCGTTGCGCGGTGGTGCAACCGGGCGTGCTCAACGGCGCCCTGCAGCAGGCGCTGGCCCCGCATGGCCTGTTCTGGGCGCCGGACCCCTCCAGCGCCGAGATCTGCAGCATCGGCGGCAACCTGGCCTGCAATGCCGGCGGCCCGCGCGCGGTGAAGTACGGCACCAGCCGCGACAACGTGCTGGGCCTGGTTGCCGTTACCGGCACCGGCGACGTGATCCGCTGCGGCGGTGCCTACACCAAGGACGCCACCGGCTATGACCTCACGCATCTGCTGGTGGGCAGCGAAGGCACGCTGGCACTGATCGTAGAAGCCACGCTCAAACTGACCCCGTTGCCAGTCAGCCAGGCCGGCCTGCGTGTGCTGTACCGCGATGCCGATACCGCCGCTGCGGCGGTATCGCGGCTGATGTCGCAGCCGGTGGTGCCGACCCGCCTGGAGTTCATGGACGCACGCAGCCTGGAGCTGCTGCGGCTGAATGGTGCCGACGTGCCGGAGGCCGGTGCGATGCTGCTGGTCGAAGCCGATGGTGACCACGACACCCTGCCCTACCTGCTGCAGGCACTGGCCAGCGCCGCAGAGGGCGACGGCATGATCGAACTGGATGTGGCGATGGAAGGTCGTGCACGCGATCAACTGTGGGCCGCACGCAAAGCGTTGTCGCCCGCACTGCGCAGCGTCGCGCCGGGCAAGATCAACGAAGACGTGGTGGTACCGGTGTCGCGCATTCCGGAACTGGTGGCCGGCGTGCAGGCACTGGCACGTGACTACGCACTCACCATCGTCACCTTCGGCCATGCCGGCAACGGCAACCTGCACGTCAACATCCTCTACCACCCGGATGATGCCGACGAGAACGCGCGCGCGCATGCCGCGCTGCCAAAGATCTTCGAGCTGACGCTGGCGTTGGGCGGCACGCTGTCGGGAGAACACGGCATTGGCCTGGCCAAGCGAGATTTCATGGCGAAGGCCTTCACCGCAGAAACGCTGGCGACGATGCGAGCGATCAAGGCCGCGCTGGACCCGGACGGCATCCTCAACCCCGGCAAGGTGCTGCCGCCGGTGTAGTGCCACTGCCAATGTGTTGACGACGACCCGCAGGAGCCCTCCCCAGCTGGAGGCGTCGCACTGTGCCCGCTACGGACCTTCACGCTGCCAGCCGTCAACTGAAGCTCCATCCGGTGTCCAGTGTGCTTTGCAACTTGTTGCATGGGAAAACTGCTCCTTTGCCAGGAACATATCGCCAACAGCACCACACAGCTCTGACCCACGCCCGTCGTGAGCGCCAGCTGCCTGGTCCAGCGAGCCTGCAGTGACAGCACCATCGGCATCTCTGTGAGCCGTTGGCAACCGCCGAACGGGTTGGGTCGAAGCAACAGCGCCCACGCCCTGCGAACAAGGATGCCGAGATGTACAAGCCTCTCTATCCCCATGTCATCACCACTCTTGGCGAAGCCGCTGCGCGCCTGCCACATGACCTCGCGCCGATCCTGGAGCAGGCCCTGGCCGCGGTCAACGATGCGCGGTCGCTGGCAACGGTCACGTGTGAGTCCTGCCTGCAGCAGCGTCGCGGCAGGCAGCCGCAGGCTGACTGAGTACTGGGTGTGCAGTTGCAGGCAGCTTAGCGACATTTGCAGAGCCGAGCCCATGCTCGGCTGCCATGGGGCACATCGCGATGAAAGCCGCGCTTCGCGCGTGAGCCGAGCGTAGGCTCGGCTCTGCAGCGTCGATGTCATCCAGCAACCGCGCACCGATACGGCAGCACCCGGTCATGCCCGGCGGTTTCAGTCGCGTGGCAGCGCCGGGCCATGCCCGGCGTCATCAATCAGACGAAGTGCTGGTATCCGCCGTCGGCGGCTTCGCCATCCACATGCACGCCCTGCCCTTCGGCAATGCGACCGATGCGGGTGAGCGGCACGTCCAGCGATTCGGCCAGGTAGTGCAGCGCGTCGCGCTGGTCGGCGGCGGCGGTGAAGCACAGTTCGTAGTCGTCGCCACCGCGCAGTGCGCAGTCGCGCGCGCCATCGCGGCCGAGCAGCTCACGCAGCGCGTGGGAGATCGGCAACGAATCGGCATCGACATGTGCGGCCACGTTGCTGCGCGTGGTGATGTGACCCAGATCGGCCAGCAGGCCATCGGATACATCCACCGCCGCGTGCGCGAACGCACGCAGGCGCAGGCCCAGGGTCACACGCGGCGTCGGCCGCAGCAGGCGCAGGCGCAGGCTTTCGTAGTCGGCCAGCAGCGTGGCGGTGGCGATGCTCAGCGCAGCTTGCTGCCACAGGCGCAGCGCACCGGCGGCATCGCCGAGCGTGCCGCTCACCCAGATGTCATCGCCCACCTGCGCGCGGTCGCGACGCAGCGCCTGGCCACGTCCCACCTGGCCCATCGCGGTCACCGACAGCGACAACGGACCACGCGTGGTGTCACCGCCGATCAACGCGATGTCGTGCTGATCGGCCAGGGCGAAAAAGCCATCGGCGAACGCATCGATCCAGTCTTCGGAGGCTTCCGGCAGCGACAACGCCAGCGTGCACCACGCCGGGCGCGCGCCCATCGCAGCCAGGTCCGACAGGTTGACCGCCAGGGTCTTCCAGCCGATGTCGAAGGCCGGGGTTTCCACCGGGAAGTGCACGCCGCTGTTGAGCGTGTCGGCAGTGACCACCAGTTGCTCATTGGCACGCGGCTGCAGCAGCGCAGCGTCGTCGCCGATGCCGAGCAGGATGTCGTCGCGCTCGAGGGTGCGGGCGCGGATGCGGTCAATGAGGGCGAATTCGGCCAGGGACATGGGGCGCTCCCGCTGTTGTACGTGCCGCGCAGGGCGCGGTGGGCGGTAGTGCCGGCCGCTGGCCGGCAACCTCAGGATCCCTGCAGCTGCCGGCCAGCGGCCGGCACTACCACAGGTGGGTCAGTGACCCGATTCGACCTTGCGCCATTCCACGGCGGCACGATCCAGCACGCCGTTGACGTAGGTATGGCCATGCTCGGAACCGAAGCGCTTGGCCGATTCGATGGCTTCGTTGATCACCACGCGGTACGGCACGTCCAGGCGGTAGCGCAGCTCGTAGGCGGCCAGGCGCAGCACCGCGCGTTCGATCGCGTCCACTTCTTCGATGCCACGGTCCAGGTACGGGCCGAGCGCTTCGTCGATGTCGCGGCGGTTGTCGAGCACGCCGTGCAGCAGCGCTTCGAAGTACGCCAGGTCGGCGATTTCGCGGGCCTGCTCGTGGGCGAACTGGGCGATCAGCGACTGGGCGTTGCCGCCGGAGATCTGCCAGGCGTAGATGGCCTGCACGGCACGACGGCGGGCGCGCGAGCGCAGCACCGGATCGACGCCATCACGGCGGACGGGTTTACCGGAGGGCTTGCCCTGGGTGTTCTTGTTCATGGCAGCTGCTCCAGAAGATTGACCATTTCCAATGCGGCGAGTGCGACTTCCTCGCCCTTGTTGCCGTGGCTGCCGCCTGCGCGGGCCTCGGCGTCTTCAACGCGTTCCACCGCCAGCACGCCGTTCAGCACCGGCACGCCGAAGTCCAGCTGCACGCGCATCAGGCCTTCGGCGCAGCGATCGGCCACGTGCTCGTAGTGGCGGGTATCGCCACGGATCACGCAGCCCAGGGTAAGGATGGCGGCGTGTTCGTGGGCGGCGGCCAGGCGCGCGGCCACCAGCGGCAGTTCCCAGGCACCCGGCACGCGGATCACGTCGATGTTGGCTTCGGTGATGCCGTTGCCAGCCAGGCTCTGGCGGGCGCCAGCGACCAGCGTGTCGGTGATGCGGGCGTTCCAGCGGCTGGCCAGGATGGCGAAGCGCGCCGATTCGGGAGTGCGAAGATCGCCTTCGAAGTGGCTCATATGCGGCTTGGGGGACTCGATAAGGGGGTAATTCTAGCGTGGATGGGCCCCGGCCGTGGCCGATGGGGGCCCGGTGGGTGCCGACCAACGGTCGCCACCCACCGGTAGTGCCGGCCGCTGGCCGGCAATCACGGGGACTGCGGTTGCCGGCAAGCGGCCGGCACCACCCATTACAGGGTCACCGTCTCCACCACTTCCAGGCCGTACCCGGCCAGGCCGATCTGGCGGCGCGGGGTGCCCAGTACGCGCAGCTTGCCCAGGCCCAGGTCGGACAGGATCTGTGCGCCAGCACCATTGCGGCGCCACTGGCTCACGTCCTTGTCCTTGCCCGGTACCACCGGCGCCGGCTGCTGCCGCAGGCGGGCCAGC
Source organism: Stenotrophomonas sp. 86428_Sma (assembly GCF_056481585.1). NCBI lineage: Bacteria > Pseudomonadati > Pseudomonadota > Gammaproteobacteria > Lysobacterales > Lysobacteraceae > Stenotrophomonas > Stenotrophomonas sp. 86428_Sma. The sequence goes on along the minus strand of NZ_CM151156.1, from coordinate 695,176 downwards.
AGGGCCTCGCCGTCGCGCGGGGCCGACAGCACCACCATCACGCCGGCGCCTTCGGCATCGATCGCGCGCAGGGCATCGGTGGCAGCCACGCCGAAGTCATCGCGGCGCCAGTGCAGCAGGTCGGCCAGCGGGTTTTCCACCTGCACGCGGACCAGGGTCGGGGTGTCCGCATCCGGGGTGCCGCGCACCAGGGCGAAATGCACGTCGTGGGCGATGCGATCGCGGTAGGTGACCAGCTTGAACGGGCCGAACTCGGTCTCGATCTCGCGCTCGTCCACACGCTCGACGGTCTTTTCGGTGGCCAGGCGGTAGGCGATCAGGTCGGCGATGGAGCCCATCTTCAGACCGTGCTCGCGGGCGAACACTTCCAGTTCCGGGCGGCGTGCCATGCTGCCATCCGGGTTCAGGATCTCCACCAGCACGCCGGCCGGTTCCAGCCCGGCCAGCATGGCCAGGTCCACGGCGGCTTCGGTGTGGCCGGCGCGGGTCAGCACGCCGCCCGGCTGGGCGATCAGCGGGAAGATGTGGCCCGGCTGGTGCAGGTCCGACGGCTTGGCGTTGGGCTTCACCGCGGTACGGATGGTGTGCGCGCGGTCATGCGCCGAGATGCCGGTGGTGACGCCCTCGGCGGCCTCGATGCTGACCGTGAAATTGGTCTGGAACTGCGCGGTATTGGCCTGCACCATCGGCGCCAGGCCGAGATCGGCGGCGCGGGTACGGTTCAGCGGCAGGCACACCAGGCCACGGCCATGGGTGACCATGAAGTTGATGTCGCTGGCCTTGACCAGCTCGGCGGCCATGATCAGGTCGCCTTCGTTCTCGCGGTCTTCGTCATCGACGATGACGACCATGCGGCCCAGGCGGATGTCTTCCAGGATTTCCGGAATCGGGGCGAAGTTCATGCTGCATCTCCATGCGGGTGCTGGCCGTTGGCCGGCACGCTGATCAGGCGTTCGACGTAGCGGGCGACCAGATCGATTTCAAGATTGACCGCGCTGCCCACGCCTGCGGCGGAGAAGGCGGTGTTGGCCACCGTGTGCGGGATCAGGGCGACTTCAAAACCTTCATCGTCCACTTCGTTGACGGTGAGGCTGACGCCGTCCACGCAGATCGAGCCCTTCTTGGCGATGTAGCGGCGCAGCGAGGCCGGCGCTGCGAAACGCCAACGCTGGGCACGCGCGTCTTCGTGGATGGACAGCACCTGGCCGAGGCCGTCGACGTGGCCGCTGACCAGATGGCCGCCGAGGCGGTCGGTCGGGCGCATCGCGCGTTCCAGGTTGATGACCGCACCCTCGCCCAGCTGGCCCAGCGTAGTCAGGCCCAGGGTCTCGGTGGAGGCATCGGCCTGGAAGCTGCTGGCGTCGAATGCGATGACGGTGAGGCAGACGCCGTTGATGGCAATGCTCTCGCCCATCTGCACGTTGTCGAACGGCAGAGTCCCGACATTGAAGGTGAAGCGGACATCGCCGCCAATGGATTCGCGTGCGGCCAGACGGCCGACGCCTTCGATGATTCCAGTAAACAAGTAACGTTCTCCGCGAAAAGTGAGCGAAAAACGCCGCAAGGCAAACAGGCGCACGCAGGGCATGAGCCCTGTGGCACCGTCTTCTTTCATCCGGACTATGACCGTCGGCTCCGGCATTGGACCGGATCTGCTGACCCCCGGCCGTGGGCCGGGGCGCTCGCGGGCTCGTGCTTGCGCACCTACCGCCGGTGGGGAATTGCACCCCGCCCTGAAGACGTTTGTGTACCGGCGAACCGGCGTGGCTAGTGTACCAGCCCGTGCTGAACGGGGTCGGATGCCACAGCTGTGACGGCCGTCGCTCGCAATTTGTAAAACTTTCATTAAAATTCTGCCCCGGACGACATGAGGTCGCCACGGGCAGCCCGCTGGGCATGCCCGCCAAAGGACTGAAATTCACAGGAATTCCCATGCGCAAGATGCTGATCGTGGCCGCCCTGCTGGCCACCGCCCCGCTTTCGGCTTCGGCCGACGCCCTGAGCTACACCTACGTTGAAGGCGGTTGGACGCAGGTCAAGGTTGACGACAACGCACTGGACGACCCGAAGGTCGACGGCGGCTACCTGCGTGGCTCTGTGGCCATCGCCGAACAGGTCTACGTGTTCGGTGGCTGGTCGCGCACCAGCAAGACCTATCACTACAGCGACGGTTCGCTGAAGGTTGAACTGAATCAGCCGGAGCTGGGCATCGGCTACCACATGCCGTGGACCGACCGCGTCGACTTCACCGCCGACATCGCCTGGGTGCGCCAGAACGCTGAGCTGACCGATCGTTATGACGGCTACAGCGACCGCTACAAGGACCACACCAACCTGGCCCGCGCCACCATGGGCATCCGCGGCAAGCCGTCGCGCATGACCGAAGCCTGGGCCAAGGCCGGTTACATGGACGGCGGCAACAACTACAAGGGCACCTGGGTCGGCACCATCGGTGGCCAGATCAACTTCACCAGGACCTGGGGGCTGGTGGGCGAGATCTCCGGCTACCGCGACGTCACCCAGTACTCGGCCGGCGTCCGCGCCAGCTTCTGATCCAGCGATCGCTCCTCGTCGTGCGATCGAACGGGCCCCGCAAGGGGCCCGTTTTTTTGGCCGGCATACACGACCTCGTGACCCCATCGCGCCATCGAAAGTCCACGCAGATGCGCTAGGCTTGCGCGCCTCTGGAACAGGAAAACACCGTCATGAAGACCCCCACCCGTACTCTGCTGGCCAGCATGCTGCTGTGCGCCCCGCTGATCGCCACGGCCGCCCCGGCCACGCTGTCGCCCGAACAGGCGTTCGACCTGTATGCACGCACCCTGCTGGAAGACGACGCGACCGCCACGCGCGCGCTCAACGACGCACTGAAACCGGCATTCGAAGGCCAGGACGCTGTAACCCCGAATCCAGGTGCGCTGGCCAAGGCACTGGCCGAACCCTGGCAGACCGTACTGGCCAGCACCGGCGCCAAGGTAGACGCTGCAGCCACCGAAGCGCTGTATGCCAAAGCGCTGCGTGATTCGAAGTGCCGCGCGACCAAGAGCGTGATCGAAGACAACGAATACGTTGAAGACCAGAAGCTGGCGCGGATCACCTACAGCTGCCAGCTGCCCGACCTGGGCAAGGTGCGCCCGCTGTTCGCCGCCAGCCTCGCATCCGATGCCAGCCCGGCCTCGCGCAAGCAGTTCACCGATGCCTACACCCAGGCGCTGCAGAGTGGCGCGCGCGTGCCGGTCAGCGGCACCTTCACCCTGTACCCGGCCAAGGACAACGGCTACTGGTACAGCGGCAATTTCGATGACCTGGTGGGCACCGTGGCCGGTGCGCTGGCACCGTTCGAGGACTGGATGCAGGATGCGCAGGCGGCCAACGCGCCGAAGGTGACCGGCGTACCGGGCTGCGACCTGCTGCTGCAGCAGCATCGTGGCTGCGTGGCGAAGATCGCACCGGACCAGATCAGCGGCGTGGACGCCATGGCCGAGGAGCTGAAGGCCAAGGCACAGGTGCAGTCGGCCGATGAGATGACGCAGGAGTGCAAGGCACTGCGCCCGATCGCCGAGATGATGTGGACCGACGAGTGCGCGTGAGCCGCGTGTAGAGCCGAGCCCACGCTCGGCTCATTGTCGCCGACGACGAGGGCGGCCGCACTTTCAGAACCGTTGCATGGCCCTGCGTGGCCTGCATGGTCAATGCTGTTGCCCTCTTCCATCGGGGCAACCGCATGAAACACCGCACGACGTCGACCATGGTCATGTTGCTGACGCTGCTGGCGCTTGTGGCGTGCGGGCAAGCCAAAGCTCCCAAGTCCAGGATTACGACCTTCTCGGTCATCCCAGCGGTTGCCTTCGAGTCAACCCTGCTGAGCGACCGGCAGCTGGATGCGTGGATGAGCGAAGACGACGACTGTCACGCGTTCCTGATGTACCACGATCAGTGTGCCCTGTTGGTATTGCCGCATGAGTACGACGACGGGTTTACCCGTCACCAGTTGCGATTGAAGGCGAAGAACCTGCCGGGCGAGGCACTGGGCGCGTACTGCCGCAACCTGCATGCGCTGTGGAAGCAGCAATGGAAGGGCCAGTGCCCCGTCGGCGAAGAAGACGACGAGGAAGCCTGACGACAAGGGCATCGCCCCTGCTTCGCGTCATTCCCTCACGGGCGCAGCAGCAGCCTGATGTCCTCACCGACCTGACGCTGGTCAACCACGCGCAGGCGGCGCTGCTGGTCCATGGCATCGATGCCGAGGCCGGCCAGCAGCGGGCGACCGGTATCGCCCAGCAGCGTGGGAGCTTGATAGAGCAGAAGCTCATCGACCCAGCCGCCGCGCAGCAGTGCCCCAGCCAGGGTCGCGCCGGCTTCGGTATGCACTTCGTTGATGCCGCGCTCGGCCAGCAGTGCCAGCACCGCGCCCAGATCCAACCGCCCATCAACACTGGGCACGCTGGCGAATTCGGCATCGGCCGCATCCGGTGCACTCACCGCTGCATCGTGCAGGTACAGCGTCGGTGCCCCGCCCTCGCGCACACGGCTGCACTCCAGTGAGCGCAGGCGCGAATCCAGCACCACGCGCAGTGGCGGCATCACCTCGGCATCAGCCAGGCGCACGGTCAGCATCGGGTCGTCGGCCAGCACGGTTTCGGCGCCGGTCAGGATCGCACCTGCGCGCGCGCGCCAGTGCTGCACGTCTTCGCGCGCGGCCGGCCCGGTGATCCACTTGGAGCTGCCATCGGCCATCGCGGTACGGCCATCGAGGCTGGCGGCCAGCTTCACCCGCAGCCACGGCCGGTTGCGCTCCACACGCGACAGGAAGCCCTTGTTGAGCTCACGTGCCTGCGTCGCCATCAGCCCTTCAGCGACTTCGATGCCCGCATTGCGCAGCAGATCGAAGCCACCACCATCGACCTTCGGGAACGGATCGCGCATCGCGGCAACGACGCGCGACACACCCGCTTCGATCAAGGCCAGCGCACACGGCGGTGTGCGCCCGTAGTGCGCACAAGGCTCCAGGGTGACGTAGGCGGTGGCACCGCGCGCCTCGCTTCCTGCCTCGCGCAGCGCGAACACTTCGGCGTGCGGTCCACCGGCACGCTGGTGCCAGCCCTGCCCGACCACACGTTCGCCGTGGGCGATCACGCAGCCCACCATCGGGTTGGGGCGGGTGGTGTAGGCGGCACGCTCGGCCAAGCGCAGTGCGTTGGCCATGTGCAGGTGGTCGAGAACGGAGAACGGGGTGATCATGCGGCCATGGTAACGCCGCCGGTGCCGGTGTAGATCCACGCCATGCGTGGATGGGCGCCACTGTGCCAACCAACGGTTGGCACCCACCAGTGGATGTGCCATCGGTGCCAACCAAGGTTGGCATCTACCGGGGCGGTCAGCCCTTCTTCTTCTTGGTCAGGGCGATCACGTCGCCCAGCAACTGCAGCTGTTCGGTACTGGAGGGCAGGTCGCGCTCAAGCTTCTCGATCTCCTCGCGGAAATCGGCCACGTCCTCGAAGCTGCGGTAGACCGACGCGAAGCGTACGTAGCCGACATGGTCGAGCTTGCGCAGTTCGTTCATGACGAACTCGCCGACCTTGATCGAGGGCACTTCGCGCTCGCCGCTGATGCGCAGCTGGTGGACCACGGCGCGTACCGCCGCTTCGATCTTGTCTTCGGCCACCGCACGCTTCTGCAGCGCGCGGTCGAAGCCAGCGCGGACCTTGCGCTGGTCGAATGCTTCACGAGTGCCATCGCTCTTGACGATGGCGGGCAGTTTCAACTCCACCGTTTCCATGGTGCTGAAGCGCTCGCCACAGGCTTCGCATTCACGCCGACGACGGATCGTCGCGCCGTCTTCGGAGACGCGCGAGTCGATGACCCGGGTATCGGCATGTTGGCAGAAGGGGCAGTGCATGGAACGCCTGGCTCAGGAAAGTACCTATTGCCACGGTCATGGCAGCGTCGCAAAGGTACCTGAGAAGGGGCGCAGCAGCAAATGCTGTCTGCGCGGAAGCGCCTGCATTTCGGCCGAACAGAGCCTCCAGCGCGGTCAGCGCTGCGCGTTCAACCGGGTGCCGGCGGCGCCGAGGCCGCGCGCGCCCAACGCAGCCACGCCAGATGCCCTGCCATCACCAGCAACGGCGGGCCGAACCCGAGGAAGGCCAGGGTCGAGATCTCCCCGTGCTTGAAGGTGAAGTACAGCGTGGCGCCAACCACGCCCAGCGCGGCCAGGGCCCCCAGCGCCAGGCCGACCCAGGCGACAACCGGCGATTGGCGCAGGCCGCTGACACCGCGCCACAGGAACAGGCCGCTCAGCCACAACCACGACAGCAGGCCGATGATCCCGGCCGACGACCACAGCAGCAGGATCCTGTACTCGTCACCGGTCAGGTACTTGCCATCCCATACGACCATCAGACCCAGCACGGCACCCGTGCCTCCGGCGGCCACCGTTGGCAGGCCCACCAACAGGCCGGCAATGGCCATCCAGCGTTTGTGCAGACGCTCATCCATGCGTTCGGTTTCCTTCCCTGGGCCGCGTCATCCGCGGCGTTTGATCCACACCAGCATCGCAGCCGGCACCAGCATCGACGGGCCCAGCAGCAACAAGCCGAGACCTTCGCCGTGCACGGCGATGCCCCACCACAGCGCCAGCCCCAGCGGCGGCAAGGCGGCGAGACCGCCCGCCAGCAGCATCCACCACCAGAGGCGGTGCACGTGCAGCCCGGCACGCCCCTGCAGCAGAAAACCCGCGCTGAGCCACAACCAGGCCAGGCAGCCGGCAATGCCGGCCAGGCCCCACAGCGGCATCACCGTCACCGAGGCCAGGGTGCCATGGCCGAACTGGCCCAGCCCCATCAGCAGCAGCATCGTCGCCGCCGCGCCGCCCATCGCCAGGCTGGGCAGGCCGAACAGCACCGCCAGCGCGGTGTACAGGTACTTGAGGTGGCGCTCATCCATGCGCGGTTGCTCCGATACCGGGGTCAGAGCCCTTCCCTGCGGGAAGGGATCCGACCCCTGCTTCGATCCGGGCTTCGGGGTCGGATCCCTTTCCGTCAGGAAAGGGCTCTGACCCCTGCTGCGATCAGCCGTAGACCGGGTACTTGCGGCACTGCGCGCTGACGGCGTCGCGCACGCGGGCGATGACGGCGTCATCGTTCGGTGCGTCGAGCACGTCGGCGATCCAGTTGGCCAGATCCACGCAGTCCTGTTCGACGTAACCACGGGTGGTCACCGCCGGAGTACCCAGGCGCAGGCCCGAGGTCACGAACGGCGAACGCGGGTCGTTCGGCACCGAGTTCTTGTTGACGGTGATGTGGGCCTTGCCCAGCGCGGCTTCCGCGTCCTTGCCGGACACGTCCTTGCCGATCATGTCGACCAGCATCAGGTGGTTCTGGGTGCCACCGGAGACGATCTTGTAGCCGCGCGCGATCAGCGTGTTGGCCATCGCCTGGGCGTTCTTCACCACCTGCTGCTGGTAGGCCTTGAAGCCCGGTTCCAGCGCTTCCTTGAAGGCCACGGCCTTGCCGGCGATGACGTGCATCAGCGGACCACCCTGGATGCCCGGGAACACGATCGACTGCAGCTTCTTGACCAGGTCTTCGTCGGCGCCCTTGGCGACGATGATGCCGCCGCGCGGGCCGCGCAGGGTCTTGTGGGTGGTCGAGGTGACCACGTGCGCGTGTTCCAGCGGGCTCGGATAGACGCCAGCAGCAACCAGGCCGGCGACGTGGGCCATGTCGACGAACAGGTAGGCACCGACCTTGTCGGCGATGGCGCGGAAGCGCGCCCAGTCGATCACCTGCGAGTAGGCCGAGAAGCCAGCCACGACCATCTTCGGCTTGTGCTCCAGGGCCAGGCGCTCGACTTCGTCGTAATCGATCAGGCCCTGGTCGTTCACACCGTACTGCACGGCGTTGAACAGCTTGCCCGAGGCATTGACCTTGGCACCGTGGGTGAGGTGGCCGCCGTGGGCCAGGCTCATGCCGAGGATGGTGTCACCCGGCTGCAGCAGAGCGAAGTACACGGCCTGGTTGGCCTGCGAGCCGCTGTGCGGCTGCACGTTGGCGTAGTCGGCGCCGAACAGCTGCTTCAGGCGGTCGATCGCCAGCTGCTCGGCGATGTCCACGTATTCGCAGCCACCGTAGTAGCGCTTGCCCGGGTAGCCTTCGGCGTACTTGTTGGTCAGCTGGCTGCCCTGCGCTTCCATCACCGCCGGGCTGGTGTAGTTCTCGCTGGCGATCAGCTCGACGTGGTCTTCCTGGCGCTGGGTCTCAGCGGCGATGGCCTTGGCCAGTTCGGGATCGTAGGATTCGATGCGGACGTCACGCGGGAACATCGGGTACTCCAGCAGGCAGGGAAAAGGGGTACGGCTCAGCCCCCGATTGTAGCCCCGCACCGGGCCTGCCGGGGCCGAAACGGACGGGGCCGGCGTCCCCGAAGGAATCCGGCCCCGTATGGTTTCGAGTGCGCTGTACCGGCGTACCGGTAGATCCACGCCATGCGTGGAGGTGGCTGCGGACTCAGCGGCTGCTGAGCACGTACTGGGCGATCACACCGGTGGCGATGGCCACCAGCAGCATGTTGCCGCGGTCATCGCGGATCCAGTGGTGGCCATACGGCGGGCGACGCAGGTGATAGCGCGGGTAGTCGTTCACCACATAGACCGGGCCACGGTAGTAGTCGCGGTAGCGATGGCCGACCTTCCAGCCGTAGCCCGGGCCATAGGCCGGGCGGTACACCACACGCGGCGGTCCTCGCGCCACTCGCGGCGATCATGGTCGCGGCGGTGGTCGTTGTCGGCGAAGGCCGGGGCCACGGCGCCGAGCGCCAGCACAGAGGCCACGGCGCCGGCCATTACTCGATTGATGCGCATGTCAGACCTCTGCTCGGGTGGGTGGTGAGCCCATATTGCCCACCCGATCTGAACCGTTTCCGGCTGGAAACGCTTCCCGCTACAGGACTGTGACCGGGTATTCAGGCCGCGGCCAGCCCGGCGCCCCTGCCCGGGCGCGGCCCGGAACCGGTTCCGGCTATAATTGGCGGTATTCCATTTCAGTCTGTGCCCGCTGCCGCAACGGGATGTTCCCGTGACGGGTCGGGCGCAGGGCCGCGCCTACGGAGACCGCATGTCCTCGCAATACATCTACACCATGAACCGCGTGTCCAAGGTGGTCCCGCCCAAGCGGCAGATCATCAAGGACATCTCGCTGTCCTTCTTCCCGGGCGCGAAGATCGGCCTGCTGGGCCTGAACGGCGCCGGCAAGTCCACCGTGCTGAAGATCATGGCCGGCGTGGACACCGATTTCGAGGGCGAAGCCCGCCCGCAGCCGGGCATCAAGGTTGGCTACCTGGCGCAGGAACCGGAACTGGACCCGACCAAGACCGTGCGTGAAGCGGTCGAGGAAGGCGTGGGCGAAGTGCTGCAGGCCCAGGCCGCGCTGGACGCGGTGTACCTGGCCTACGCCGAGGAAGGCGCCGACTTCGACGCGCTGGCCAAGGAACAGGAGCGCCTGGAGGCGATCCTGGCCGCTGGCGACGCGCACACCCTGGAGAACCAGCTGGACGTGGCCGCCGATGCGCTGCGCCTGCCGCCGTGGGATGCCGTGGTCGGCAAGCTGTCCGGTGGTGAAAAGCGCCGCGTAGCGCTGTGCCGCCTGCTGCTGCAGAAGCCGGACATGCTGCTGCTCGACGAACCGACCAACCACCTCGACGCCGAGTCGGTGGAATGGCTGGAACAGTTCCTGGCGCGCTACACCGGCACCGTGGTGGCCGTTACCCACGATCGCTACTTCCTGGACAACGCCGCCGAGTGGATCCTGGAACTGGACCGCGGCCGCGGCATTCCGTGGAAGGGCAACTACACCGACTGGCTGACCCAGAAGGATGAGCGCCTGAAGCAGGAAGACAACCAGGAAAAGGCTCGCCAGAAGGCGATCCAGAAGGAACTGGAGTGGTCGCGCCAGAACGCCAAGGGCGGCCGCACCAAGGGCAAGGCCCGTCTGGCCCGCCTGGAAGAGCTGCAGTCGGTCGATTACCAGAAGCGCAACGAGACCAATGAAATCTTCATCCCGCCGGGCGAGCGCCTGGGCAATGCGGTGATGGAGTTCAAGAACGTCTCCAAGAAGTTCGGCGACCGCCTGCTGTTCGACAACCTGAGCTTCCTGGTGCCGGCCGGTGCCATCGTCGGCATCATCGGCCCGAACGGTGCCGGTAAGTCGACCCTGTTCAAGATGATCACCGGCCAGGAAAAGCCGGACACCGGCGAGATCGTGGTCGGCCCGACCGTGAAGCTGTCCTACGTGGACCAGAGCCGCGACGCGCTGGAAGGCAACCACAACGTCTTCCAGGAAATCGCTGGCGGCCTGGACATCCTCAACATCAACGGCATCGAGATCCAGTCGCGCGCCTACATCGGCCGCTTCAACTTCAAGGGCCAGGACCAGCAGAAGATGGTCGGTTCGCTGTCCGGTGGTGAGCGTGGCCGCCTGCACATGGCCAAGACCCTGCTGCAGGGTGGCAACGTGCTGCTGCTCGACGAACCGTCCAACGACCTGGACATCGAAACCCTGCGTGCGCTGGAAGATGCGCTGCTGGAGTTCCCGGGCAACACCTTCGTCATTTCGCATGACCGCTGGTTCCTGGATCGCATCGCGACCCACATCCTGGCGTTCGAAGGCGACTCGCACGTGGAGTTCTTCCAGGGCAACTACCGCGAGTACGAAGAAGACAAGCGCCGCCGCATGGGCGACGACGCTGCGCCGAAGCGCCTGCGCTTCAAGGCGCTGAAGTAAGGCAACAGGAAAGGCCGCGCTCGCGCGGCCTTTCTCCTTTTGCAATGTGTACCGACCATGCATGCCGGCCAGCGGCCGGCATCTACCCATGAGCGACCCCATGTCCCTGTTCGAGCGCCTGTTCCAGCTGCAACAGCACGGCACCACCGTGCGCACCGAGCTGCTGGCCGGTGTCACCACCTTCCTGACGATGTCCTACATCGTCTTCGTCAATCCCGAGATTCTCGGCACCACCGGCATGGATGCGGGCGCGGTGTTCGTGGCCACCTGCCTGGCGGCTGCACTGGGTTCGGCGGTGATGGCGCTGGCCGCCAACTTTCCGGTCGGCATGGCGCCCGGCATGGGCCTGAACGCGTTCTTCGCCTTCACTGTGGTCGGCGCTGCCGGCCTGCCGTGGCAGCAGGCACTGGGCGCGGTTTTCATCTCCGGCCTGGTGTTCCTGGTGCTGTCGCTGACCGGTGTGCGTGCATGGCTGGTGTCGGGTATTCCTTCGTCGCTGCGCTCGGCCATCGTGGCCGGCATCGGCCTGTTCCTGGCGATCATCGCGCTGCAGAAGTCCGGCGTGATCGTCGGCAATGAAGACACGCTGGTGGCGCTGGGCCCGTTGAACACGGCGCCGCCGCTGCTGGCGCTGGCCGGTTTCCTGCTGATCGCGGTGCTGGAAGCGCGTCGCATCCGTGGCGCGATCCTGATCGGCATCCTGGCCGTGACCGGCGCTGGTTGGGCATTGGGCGACGTGCAGTACCAGGGTCTGGTCTCGCTGCCGCCGAGCCTGGCACCCACCTTCCTGCAGCTGGACCTGCCGGGCCTGCTGCACCATGACGGCGGCGCGCCGATCGCGGTGCTGCTGCAGGTGGTGCTGGTGTTCGTGCTGGTGGAAGTGTTCGATGCCACCGGCACCCTGTATGGCGTGGTCGGCCGCGCCGGCCTGCTGAAGCTGCCGGGCGCGCAGAAGCGCTTCGGCCGTGCGCTGCTGGCCGACAGCACCGCGATCGTGGCCGGTTCGATGCTCGGCACCAGCAGTACCACCGCGTTTGCCGAAAGCGCCTCGGGCGTGCAGGTAGGTGGCCGTACCGGCCTGACCGCACTGGTGGTATCGGCACTGTTCCTGGCCGCGCTGCTGTTCTCGCCGCTGGCGGCGATGGTGCCCAGCTATGCCACCGCACCGGCGTTGCTGTTCGTGGCCGGGCTGATGCTGCGTGAGCTGGTGGAAGTGGACTGGAGCGACCTGACCGAATCGGTGCCGGCCGCACTGTGTGCGCTGGCGATGCCGTTCACCTACTCCATCGCCAATGGCCTGGCGTTCGGCTTCATCGCCTATGCCGCACTGAAGGCCGGTACCGGGCGCTGGCGCGAAGTGCATCCGGCGGTGTGGCTGGTGGCGGTGCTGTTTACCCTGCGCTACGCATTGGAGTAAGCGTTGGGCGGTGCCGGCCAGCGGCCGGCGCTACCGGGCGCTGGTTCACCTGCTGCGCACGGTGCTCTGGGATGATGCGGGCATGGTTCGGCCTGACCTTCCCGCGGATCCGTCTTCGCCGTTGCGCCGCCGGCTGCTGCGTGCGGCAGTGCTGGCGCCATTGGCCGGTACGCTCGCCACCCTGCCCGGCTGCTCGCTGCCGGTGCAGGTGGATGGCACCTTCCTGCAGCCCTGGCGCAGCCACCTGCAGTGGGGCTTGGCCGACTGGCAGCGATCCTTGAAGCTTGCACGTACGCTGGGCTGCAGGCAGCTGGTGCTGCAATGGACCGGCATCGTCGGTGGCAGTGACGGCGACTGGTCATTGCCCGACGGCAGCCTGCAGCAGCTGTTCACCGCCGCCAGCGGGAACGACATCCGCATCCGCGTCGGCCTGCCCTTCCAGCAGCGCTGGTGGCAGGCCATCGGCGCAGACGACGCAACGCTGCAGGCCTTCCTGGCCGAGAGCCTGGTGCACGCACGCAGCTGGTTGGCACAGGCGCCCTGGGCGCAGCAGCCGGCCTTCGGGGGCTGGTACCTGCCCTACGAACTGGAGCAGTACCACTGGGCCGATCCGGCCCGCCAGCAATGGCTGGCGCAGTGGCTGCACGGGCTGGTGCAGGCCGCCAGCGCACGCGGCGGCGACTGCGCGATGTCCTGCTACTTCAGCCGCCTGCAGACCGATGGCAACCTGGTCACGCTGTGGCAGGCGGTACTTGCGCACGCGGCCGTGCGGCCAATGGTGCAGGACGGCGTGGGGGTGGCCGGCGCCGGCAACGTGCAGCAGCTGCAACCGCTGCTCGATCATCTCCATGCCAACGGCATCGGTTTCGATGCGATCGTTGAACTGTTCCGCGAACTGCCCGGCGGCCCCGCCGACGGCAGCGGATTCAAGGGCGAAACGGCCGATGCCGCACGCATCCAGCGGCAGTTGGCATGGGCACGCGACAGCGGCGCACAGCACGTGCTGGTCTATGCATTGGAGCCATGGCTGACCCAGGACACACCGCAGGCCGCAGCGCTGCGGCGACGCTGGGGCCTGCCTCAGTAGTAGAGGATGGCGGTGGCGAACAGGCCCTTGGCACGCTGCGTATCACCACCGCCGATGGCGATGCGGTACTGCACGGTCAGGTCCAGGTAGGAACGCGGCGTGTTGTAGTGGTCCTCGCGGAACCAGTAACGCACGCCCACGCCTGGCCCTGCGCCAAGTGACCAGCTGCGCTGCGTATCGTTGAGCGCGAACGACTGCGCCGGGAACAGCGGGTAACGGATGTCGCGCACGCGCGAGCGCTGGTCCAGCCAATCGGCGCCAACCACGACATAAGGTGTGACCACCCAGTGCGTCTGCCCGGCACCGAAACGGAAGCTGCGCCCGGCACGCAGTTCACCGGCAGCGAACCACTGTTCGCGATGCAGGCGGCCATTGGCCTCGCCAAGGCGCCGCACCGGCGTGCCGTTGGCATCGAGCGCGTCGAGGGTGAAGGTGGCACCGTTGTCGTCCCAGGTATATCCCCCCTGCGCATAGCCACTGACCATCCACCACTGGTTCACATCGGTGCGCAGATCGGTGCCGTGGTAATAGCCGTAGGTCAGGTAGGACATCCATCCACCGGAACCGCTGGCCAAGCGGTAGCGCGCCAGCGTGCTGGCTTCCAGTGGCCGGTTCAGGGCCAGCTGCAGGCGGCACTGCACCGCTGCCGGTGCGGGGTAGACCTCGCCCTGGCGGGTGGCACTGCCCAGGAACTGGCGGCGCTCGATGCCGGCGCTCAAACCGGTCTGGCCAAAGGCGTAGCGCAGGCCGAACGAGGCGATGGTGGACGGCCAGCCGGTGGTCGAGCGCGAATGACTGAGGCGCTCGGCGCGTGCACGCGCATCCGGCGTTGATTCGCCGGTGCACGGATCCACCGCACGGATCGACTCGTAGGTGCCACCCTCGTCGTACAGCGTGTTGAGCAGGCGTGCGTAGAGCTCCAGCGTGCCATGCTGGTCATTGAACGCTGGTGGCCGCCAGAACGCCTCCAGCGTACTGAACACCGAATCGCCGGGCGTACTGATCGCCGCACCGCCGACATTGGTTGCGGCCTGGCGCGCACCCCGGAAACCCGCCGAGGCGACCACGCCCCACTCGCGTGAATAGTTGGCGATGGCATTGCGCACGTTGTAGCGCTGATGCTCATCCAGCGGCAGCTCACCGACGTCGGCGCGGTCGATGGCGCTACGCAGCAGTGACACCGCCTGTGGATGATCGCCGCTGGCTGCGCTGGCGTAGGCCTGGTCGAGCACCACGCTTTTCGGTGCCTTGCCGGTGGCCTCGGCGGCACGGAAGTCGGCCAGTGCGCGCGCAGGTTCGTGCGCCTTCTGGTTGAGGTAGCCGCGCTGCATCAGCGCCTCCGCATCGTCAGGGCGCTGTGTCAGCGCCGCATCCAGGCGCTGCAGTGCTTCGTCCTGCTGGGCACGGTTGCCCGCCGCCAGCGTGGTGGTGAGCAGGCCTTGCAGGTTCGCGTCGTCCGGTGCGAGTTGCACGGCCTGCCGCGCCTCAACGATGGCATCGGCGTAGTCCTCCCGCGCGTAGGCAGCGTAGGCGCGCTGTGCGGCACCGCCATCGCCCTGCAGGTCGGCCGGCATCAGCTCGCAGACATTGCCTGTGTCGCTAGACTGGCAGTGCTGGAACGGTGCCGGGTAGGTCTGGGCGCTGATGCGGGGAAGCGCGCGACTGGAACGGATCGCCCGGGCGCGTTGCTCGATGCCCTGCTGCAGAAGCTGCCGTGTCCGTGCATCGCCTTCAGCTGGCAGTACCGCCGCCTGCAACGGTGCCAGCAGTGCAGCTGCGCGTATCCGATCACCTGCGGCCAGCGCTGCATCCACCGCCAGCAGACGCACGTTGCGCTGCTGCATGGATGACCCGGGCGTGGCGAGTGCCGCATCGAAATCCTCATTGGCCCGCAGTGAACTGCCCTGGCGCTGGCGCAGGTAGCCGCGCATCACCCGTGCATTGAGATCCTGGCCGTCGGCCTGCAACGCCTGATCAGCACTGTGCTCAGCGTCGGCCAGCTGATCGCCCTGCAGCTGCGCGGTGATCAATAGCAGCCGGTATGAAGCCACGTCGGGGGCCAGTTCCACGGCAGCGTGTGCCTGCTCAATGGCGGCGGCATCCTCGCCTGCGGACAGCGATTGATAGGCCTGCTGGGCCTGCAGCAGGGCGCGTTGGCGACCCAGTGCCACGCGCCGCGCGCGCAGCGCCTCGGCATTCGGTGCACCCAGCTGCAGCGCGGTGCCGATGGCGGCGTCGGCCTGTTCGGGCTGTTGCTGTGCCTCCAGTGCCGCCACCCACAGCAGCGCCCAAGCGCCCAGTTTCGGCTGCTGCCGGAACGCCTGCTCGGCCTTGCTGGCCGCCTCTCCCATCCGCCCGGCGTCATAGGCCGCGTACGCCTCGGTGGCCAGCGCGTAGGCCTGCTGCCTGCTGCGGTCTGCGGCGCTGCCGACCGGACGCGATGGGGATGTCGTGCGCGCACCTTCGCCTCCGGTTGCCGCGCTACGTGCAGCGGTGGCAGCCGCCAGCGCCGGCAAGGCCGAATCTTTCATCCCCGCGTCCAGCGCACGCCGCGCCTGCTGCTGCGCTTCTGCGCCACGCCCGAGCTTCTGCAGCGCATAGATCTGCAGCAGGCGCAGCCGCACCACGTCCGGGCGCAGCCGGATCGCTTCAGTGGACTGCTGGTACGCCGCTTGGTAGTCACCACGCTCATAGGCGGCAAACGCCTGTTCGGCGATACGGTAGGCAGCTCCAGACAATGGCAGCTGCGCATCGGCCTGGGCCTGTACCGATACGCTGGCCGTGGCCAACGCGACGGCAATGACGGTGGACAGCAGCGTGGTCTTCATGCCGGCAAGGCTCCGGGAGGCGGTGACTGCAGCGTGGCCGCACGCCGGCGCTGTTCCTGCATGGCCTGGGCCACGGCCTCCTCGGTGGTGATGCCCTGCTTCACCAGGTAGTCGCCGATACGGCCGTCGCGCTGCGGCATGTAGTCGTCCAGTGCGATCTCGAACCGCGCGTGGTCGATCAGGCGCATCTCAACCAGCAGGTCGCCCAGCAAGGGCACGTTGTCCAGGTGCCACTGCCGGTCGCCGCCGATCAGGCGCAGGCCCGCGTTGATTTCGCTTTCGCGGGCGATGCTCTGTTCGACGTGCTCGCTGCGGGTTTCCTGCTTCAGCAGCGCCAACGCCTCTTCGGGCAATGGGCTGGCGACGGCCAGCCGCAGGGTGCCTTGCTCACGCGGTGGCAGCGGCAGCATGCGCCATTGCACGCAGGCATCGGCACTGACCGGGAACTGGCAGGCGCGCAGATAGTCCACGTCGATGACCGCGCGTGGCAGGTCGCCCTGGAAGGCGATCGCCTCGGCCAGCGTTTCATCATCCAGCCAGCCCTGGGTGAGCAGGATGCGGCCCAACGGCTGCTGGCGGCCTGCCTGCTGCTGATCCAGCGCCTGCTGCAGGCGTTCGGGTTCCACCGCCTGCCAGGTGGTCAACAGCTCACCGAGCTGCTTGCGGGTCTGCACCAGCTGCGCCGCATCCGGGAAGTCGTGCATGGTCTTGTCCCAGACCATGCGTTTGCCGAACAGCAGGTAGGCCAGGAACACCTTCCAGGCGCGTGCGGTGGCCATGAAATTGATCATGTTGCCGACCACCATGCGCGGGATCGACATCAGCGCGTGTTCCCAGCCATACAGCCGGTTGACGAAGTAGAAGCGCTGCACGACGCGGGTCGCCAGCGCCGCCGTGGTCAGCAGCGCCACGTTCATCTGCCAGGTACCGGCCTGGAACACGCTGGGAAACTGCATCGTCCACAGCCCGGTCATCTTCAACAGCCAGAACAGCAGCAGCTGCAGGAAGATGATGTAGGCGATGATGCTGACGAACGAGGTGATGATGCCCTTGCGGTCGCGCGCCAGCAGGTACTTGGTGGCCAGCGAGCCGCGCCAGCCCAGCGACTCCCAGCTCTGCAGCCCGATGCCCAGCACCCAGCGTGCCTTCTGCCGGTAGGAAGCGCGGAAGTTGTCGGGGAAGTACTCGCGCACGCACAGGGCCATCTGCTGGGTGCGTTCGCGCACCGGGCCCCAGCCGAACCACGAGGGCCGGCGCACGCGGAACTGCACCGGGAAGCGCGCGAAGATCGACTGCATGCCCATCGCCGCCAAACGTGCACCGACGTCGTAGTCCTCGGTAAGGCTGTCGGTGTTGAAGGGCTGGTTGTCGGTCTGTGCACTCAACGCCAGCAGCGCGCGCCGCGAGAAGCAGGTACCGACGCCCGCCGACGGCACCATGCCGGACACGCTCTCGCGCACAACCAGATCCTTGGCATGCCATTCGGCGAACTCGTCCATGTAGACGCCGGCCACCAGTTCGTACCACTCGCGGTCCAGCGAGGTGACCGGCAACTGGATCATGTCCTTGCGCGGCAGCAGGTAGTTGTAGAAGCGCAGTTCCATCGGGTGCAGCACGTCCTCGCTGTCGTGCAGGATCACCCCGGCGAACTCGATGTCGTGGCGTTTCTCGTAATCGAAGATGGCCAGGATCAGCCAGTTCAGGCAGTCGGCCTTGCTGGTCGGCCCGTCATGCGGCACTTCCACGCGGCGCAGGCGCTTGTAGCGGCGGCGCATGCGCTCCACTTCGTCGATGGTCTGCTGGTCGTTGGGATAGGTGCCGACGAACACGACGTACTCGCGGTAGTCGAGTACGTTGATCATGTTCTCCACCATCTGCGCGATGACGTCGTACTCCATCCACGCCGGCACCATGATCGCCAGCGGCTGTTGCGGCCGCTGCAGCAGGTCTTCCTGGGTCAGTGGCCGGTACGCCTCGCGACGCTTGATGGTGAGCGCCCGCCAGCTCTCGCGCACCCAATACCAGACATCGATGAACAGGTCATCGAGGCTGGAGATCAGGATCAGCACGGCCACCGCCGCCGCCGTGGTTTCCAGGGCAGCGTAGTAGTTGGCCAGCTGGATGTTCCAGAACAGACCGTCCACGGTGGATCAGTGCCCTGTGTTGGCGGACTTGCGGCGGCGCACCTGGGTAACGCGGGCGGCCAGCAGCGCGAACACGATCACGCCGACCAGCAGCAGCAACCAGACCATGTGCCGTTCCCACTTCGATTGTGGATTGCCGTCCTGCGCGATACGCGTGCCATAGGGATCCTGGCGGTCGAATTCGCGCACGGCCTCACTGCCGTCGAGCACGGCGAGATCACCGCGCAGCAGCCGGAACGGTGCGCCGAATGACGGTGCCTGTGCGCCCAGGTCGCTGTACAGCACGCCGAGCTGGCCGCCGGAGGTGCCGACCTGCACCACCGCGGCACGATCCAACCCGCTGACATCCAGCAGCGGCTGCGGCTTCCCGCCGATCAGCAGATGACCGTCCTTCAGGCCGGCCACATCGACACCCGATGGCGCCACACCGAATGCCAGCCACGGTGCGCCCGGGCTGACCGCCGCACCGGCATCGACCACCTTCAGTTCCGACGCCTCCGGCGAGGCACCCACTGCACTGGCCACCGCAATCACCTTGCGCAGCGATGCCGGTGCATCCTGCAGCCACGTGGCCGGCACGAACACCTGGTTGCCGCGCGACAGCTGACTGCTGGCGCCGACGAAATCACTGCCCAGCGACCGCTTGGCCAGGGTCAGGTGGCTGCTGGGCAGGATCGAGACCGGATAGGCGGTGGCGGGATCGTGGCAATAAGGTCGTGCCGGCTGGCGCAGGAAGCTGACGCGGATCTCGTTGCGCGCCGACAGCGCGTAGGCCGGCACCTTGGCCACCAGCCGTTGCGGCTGGCCATTGGCCGACAGCACCTTGCCGCCCAGCAGGTAATCGTTGAAATGGATCGTGGCCACCGCGCCCTGCCCGGCGGCGTTGGGCGCCGCCGAGACATCGATCACCACTTCCTCGGGCAGGCGCCCATCGGCCGACAGCGCGCCGAGATCGAAGGTGGCACTGCGGTCCGCGCGGGTGACCACATCCATCGTACCGGCGATGTTGCCGAGCCGGCTCAGCAGCACCTGGTCACCGTCGAGCTTCGGTGTTCCCGCCGCGCTGACCTGCAGGCTGCGGCCCAGCGCATAGCTGCGCCACTGATCGGCGAACAACCCGGCGACCTTGCCCGCCGCCGCCGGGTCGACCACCAGCGTCGGACGGCCAGCAACGGCGACCACGCTGACCGATGCGTTGGCCGTGGGCTTTTCCATGCCGCCCATATCGGTACCGCGCCACGCGGCGAAGGCAGCGCCCGCATCGGCCCCCGTAGCCGCAACCTGTACGGCCAGCGCGTCCAGTGCCGCGCGTACGCCGGCCCGCAGCGCATCACTGCCGATCATCACGTCAGCGGCCAAGGGCCCGCTGTCACGCAGCGACAGCAGCGCGCCAACTTCAGCCAGATCCTTGATCACATGCGCACGCTCGCCCGTCGCCAGCGCAGCGTAGGCCGGCACGCCCTGCAGGCTGGCCGGGATGCTGATGCCGGTCAGGTCGACACTGTCACCGACCTTGGGCAGCGCCACCACCTGCACCTGCTTGCCACCGCCCTGCAACGCGGTACCGACGCGCCAGGCGGCATCGTAGGCCGGCGCCTGCAGCGCCTTGCCGTCCACCAGCAGGCGCACCTGCGGTGGCAGCGCGCCCCAGGCCTTGGCCACGGTGTCCACGGCCCGGCCATCGAAGCGGTAGCTGAAACGCGAGTCCGGCGACAGCCGCAACACGTTGGCCGGCGCGCTCTGGTCGGCACATTGGTAGTCGGAAACGATCGACCACCAGCCGACGCCGACCCGCACGAAACCGTTCTGGCGAGGTTCGCCATCGATGGCCAGCAGCTGGCTGGCATCACCCTGCGCATCGGTGATCGAACGCGCGGCGATCGGGTCGCCGTCGACCGACCACAAACCGGAAGTGCGCCCGGCGTGGCCGCGCACATAGCGCCCGTCCAGCTGCAGCTGCGCATCGCGGGTGGCGACGCCGGCCGGCACCGGCAGGTAGACCTCGCGCTGGCTCTCCTGCCCGCTGAGCACCAGCGGCTGGCGGAAACCGAGTTCACGCAGGGTCATCTGCCGGTTGACCGTGCTGTCGCCGCTCCATTCGGCGAATTGGCCGGCGACGCTGTCGGCGGCATGGGCACTGGCAACCACGCCCGACAGGACGAACGCGGCGGCGGATGCAAACAGGGGAGAGCGGCCGGTCTGGGTCATGGCGTCACTTCGCGTGGATGGGAGTGGGCGGCACCGCTGTTGCGGAGGCCGGGCGAGAATTCGGGAAGGGGCGTGCCACGCAGGGCGGCGACGATGCGCGCGCTGGCACGGCCATCGCCGTAGGGGCTGGCGTCGGGATCGAAGCGGGTCGGATGCGGTGGTTGTGCGAGTGCCGCGTTGACCGCCTCGACAATGCGCGAGGGCCTGGTGCCGACCAGCGTCACCACTCCGGCCTCGACCGCCTCCGGGCGTTCGGTGACGTCGCGCATGACCAGCACGGGCTTGGCCAGCGCAGGCGCTTCTTCCTGCACGCCACCGGAGTCGGTGAGGATGACGTCGGCGCGCTGCATCAGGCGCACGAAGCGCAGGTAGTCCTGCGGCGGCACCAGGTGCACGTTGTCGAGATGGCCGAGGTGGGCGTTGACCGGGCCCTGCACGTTCGGGTTGAGATGCACCGGGTACAGCACCTGCAGGTCATGCCGCCGAGCCAGCTCGGCCAGCGCGCGGCAGATGTCCTCGAAGCCCTGGCCGAAGCTCTCGCGGCGGTGGCCAGTGACCAGCAGCAGGCGACGATCGGGGTCAAGCATGTGGAAGGGCGCGTCGGCCTGCGCGCGCAGGGCCGGGTCAGCATCCAGCCGCTGCACGGTCTGCTGCAGGGCATCGATGACGGTGTTGCCGGTGACCAGGATCTGCCCGCCCAGGTGTTCGCGGGTCAGGTTGGCGCGCGAGCTGGCGGTGGGCGCATACAGCTGGTGGCCGACTACGTCGATCACCCGCCGGTTCATTTCCTCCGGCCATGGCCGGTTGATGTCACCGGTGCGCAGGCCGGCCTCGACGTGGCCGATTGGAATGCGGTGATGGAACGCGGCCAGCGCGGCGGTCATCGCCGTGGTGGTATCGCGGTGCACCAGTACCCGGTCCGGGCGAACCTGCGTGTAGAGCGCGTCAAGCCGTTCGAACAGCTTGGAACACAGGCCATTGAGGGTCTGGTTGGGCACCATGACATCGAGGTCATGGTCGGCGGTGATCGCGAACAGCGACATCACCTGGTCCAGCATCGCCCGGTGCTGGCCGGTGATACAGACCAGCGATTCGATGTCCGCAGCCTCCGCCAAGGCCCTTACCAGCGGCCCCATCTTGATCGCTTCCGGTCGCGTGCCGAACACCGACAGGACCTT
This sequence comes from Stenotrophomonas sp. 86428_Sma, assembly GCF_056481585.1. Taxonomy (NCBI): domain Bacteria; kingdom Pseudomonadati; phylum Pseudomonadota; class Gammaproteobacteria; order Lysobacterales; family Lysobacteraceae; genus Stenotrophomonas; species Stenotrophomonas sp. 86428_Sma. The sequence continues at coordinate 673,536 of NZ_CM151156.1, read as the reverse complement.
CATCGCAGCGCTCCGAAGGGCCGGCGCGAGGGAATGCCAGGAGCTGTAGCCACGTCTGGATCCTTTCGGCGTTCCCGTCCAACACCCGCAGGCAGGAGACGGTCACCTCATGAGGAAACTCCAAAATCGCGACGTACATCACATTCGAATGATGGTACGTGCGTCGTGGCATTGATCTTCATCGTTGGAAGATCAAGACGCAGTCAACGCCGCCCGTGGAACGGGCGACGTTGCGGTGGAACGCAGCAGTGGCGCGGCCTGCGGCCGCCTTACTCGTACTGGATGGTGAAGGTGGCCTGGCCGTTTGCGACACCTGCACCCACCGTGCCGGCCTGGGTCTGCACGTAACGCGCACGCAGCGGCAAGGTCATCGTGCTGGTACCGGGCGTGGTGGTACCGACGTTGACAGTCTGGCCGAAACGCACTTCGCGCTCGGTGCTGCCATCACGCTGGACCATCTGGATGCCGATGCGGGTGGCACTGTTGGTGGCCGCGCTGAGCTTCAGCACGCCCGGCATGTTCGAGCTGTCCTGGTCGGCATCCAGGCGGATACCGATCTTGCTCTGATACTGCGCGACATTGCTGCCCTGGCAGTTCAGGCGGATCTCGAAATCGCGATCGACAGCCTTGGAACCGACACCGGTGAACGTGGTGTTGGGCACGCTGCCAAAATCGACGGCAATGTTGCGACTGCCCGCCTGCACTTCGCAGGTCGGGCTGACCACGGTGGTGCCCGAGCCCTTGAAGGTGGAGGTCAACACCGGGCGACGGCTGCCATCACCATCAAAATAGTATGTAGTGAAACGACCGTTCGGCGCGATCACGCCGGAACCGGTCTGCGCGGCTGTCTTGATCAGCTGGATACGGAATCGACCACCGTTGAGATTGATCCTCGCCCCACCGTTGAATGGAATGCTGTGCGGATAGTAGGCCTGGATCGCCCCTGAATCGCGGAATAGCTTGATGCCAACGCCAGGGACATCGGTTTCATAGGTATTGGCAAAACCGGGCACCGGGCGCTGCTGCGCCGCGTTGACATACTCGCCGCGCGAGTAGCCGCCACTCCGATCACAGCTGGCCACGCTATCACGCTGAGTGATCGATTCACTGATCTCCTTGATCACGCCGCCGACCGGCGTGCTGGGCAGGATCACGATCTGGCCCATGTCCATGGTGACGTCCTGTGCGGTGAACCACGAAGAGTTCAGGCTGCACGCGGCGCTGGCTTGCTGGGCCAGCAGCACGCCGCCCAGCAATGCAAGGGCACTCAGCGCCTTGCGGCCACGGGAAGAAATCATCGGCATGCTGCCTCCAGCGGGATGAAGCCGGTCTTGGACGCATCGGCGCCCGCCGGAACCTGGTAATCGACCGTGCAGCGCTGGTCGGCGCCGGCGCCCCACTCCACCAGCAGGCTGCCCTGGTTCTTGTCACTGCGCACGTACAGGCGGCCGCCCTGGCTGACCATGCCCACCGGCTGGCCCTGCTCGTCCTTGACCTGCGCACCGAACGGCATGGTGCGGCCATCGGTGTTGCGCACCTGGATCAGCAGCGCGTTGCCCTTGCGGGTATCGAAGCGCAGGTAGCTGATGGCACCGGCGAACGGCGCGATCGACTGGCTGGTACTTTCCAGCTCGACGTCGTGGGCCATGCCCTGCGGATCGAGGGTGACGGTATTGAGGCGGTACGGCGACACGTACGGGACCACCGCGTAGCCGCGGCCGTCGACGCGCAGGCCCGGGGCGTTGCTGACGATCGCATCGCGTGCGCCCGGCGCTTCCACCAGCACCATGGTGTCGCCACGCTGCGGGGTGAAGGTGAAGCCGCCCGGATGCACGACCACGCTGCCGTTGGCACCGACCGACGCCTGGCGGAAATCGCGCGAGTGGCTGTAGGTCGCGTTCAACGCGCTGTAGCGGCTGCGGTATTCCGCACTGCCCACCGCGGTGGTGCCACCTTCGCGGGAGTCGGACAGCGCCACACCGTAGCTGAAGTTGTTGTCGATGCCGGTCGAACCGGTGATGCCAACGCGGCTGTTGTCGTAGCCACCGCGCTCGCGCACGCCGAGGTCGGCGCTGAACGACACCGGGTGCGAACCACGGCCCAGCGGCACGCTCATCGACAGCAGGTACTGGGTATCGGAACGGCCGAGCACGCCCTCTTCGGTGCGCAGCGCCGAGAAGCCGTAGTTCACCGAACGCCAGGCGTTGTTGTAGCCCACCTGATACTGCTTGGAGGTACCGGGGCGGTCGTAGAAGTCACGCACCGAGCCGGTCACGTACAGCGCGCCGCCGCGACGGCCCAGCGGCTGGTTCAGCGTTACCTGGAACTGGCTGCGCTGACGGCCACGGGTGGTCGGATCGATGCCGCGCTTGTCCGAATCACGGCCGTACAGCGCATCCTGCAGGCTGTAGAAGCCTTCGGTCGAATAGCGGTAGGCGGCCAGGGTCAGGTTGGTCCCAGTCTCGCCGATCATGTTGCTGTAGCTCAAGCGCACGCTGGCACCGGTGTGGTTGCCGTAGTGGTCGAACGTCGTACGTGCGTGGGTGACGTCGGCGGCGAACGCGCCAACCGGCGTGGACAGGCCGACGCCGTACAGCAGCGACAGGTAGCCGTCGCTCAGTGCACTGCCGCCGTACAGCGTCAGCTGGTTGCCGATACCGCGCTGGTAGGTGCCCTGCACCAGCCACGGCTCATCGGCCAGCAGCTTGTTGCGCACCTGGCCGGCGGTCAGCGAGTAACGCGACACGCCTTCGCGCAGCATCTGCGGCACCGAACCGAACGGCACCTTGAATTCGCGGCGGCGGCCATCGGCCTCGATCACGCTCACTTCCAGGTCGCCGCCGTAGCCGGTCGGGTACAGGTCGTCGATGACGAAGCTGCCCGGCGACACGGTGGAGGAGTAGATCAGCTGCTCGTTCTGGCGCACTTCGATGCGTGCGTTGGTCTCGGCGATGCCGCGCACGACCGGCGCGTAACCGCGCAGCGAATCGGGCAGCATGCGGTCGTCGCTGGCCAGGCTGGCACCGCGGTAACCGATCGAGTCGAACAGTTCACCGGTGGTGTAGGCCTCACCGATGGTGAGCATGCCGCGCACCTGCGGGATGCCGCGCTGTGCATAGGTGGCGATGCTCTGCCAATGGCGGCCATCGCCCTCGGACCAGGTCAGGTTCGAATCGTGGCGGAACTGCCAGCCACCCAGGTTCATGCCGGCGTTGAGGCCGAGGTAGGCACTGCGGTTGCGCTGGCCACCTTCGACACGGCTGTCGCTGTCGATGGCATTGAAGCTGTAGCCGACGAAGCCGGCATTGATGCCGCGGTCCCACAGCGCCGGGTTGACGTAGCCGCGTGCCTCACGACGCAGGAACACCTGCGGGATGCTCAGGTCGTAGCGCAGGTTGCCGCTGTCATAGACACCATAGGCATTGGCCATGCGCTGCTGGACCGGCACGCAGCTGGTCTTGTCGGTCGGCACGGACGGATCCTGCTGCAGCAGCACGGCTTCGCTGTCCACGCCCATTTCTTCCAGCATCGGCAGCGGCAGGCAGGCAGGCGTCGACACGGCCCTGCGCATCGGCCTTGAACTGCAGATCGCGACGGCCCTGCCAGGCACCGTTGACGTAGACGTCGACACGGTAGTTGCCGGCCACCATCGGGTTGCCGTTGCTGAAGGCCGCCAGATCGACCTGCTTGGCCTGGCCGGACAGGAAGCTGGAGTTGAACTGGGCCGATTCCGGTGCACGCGCATTGGCCGCACCACTCTGCGCCATCAGCGCCTGTTCGCCGAGATTGGCCGGGGCAGCCAGCGCCCATCCTGGGCAGGCCACGCCAGCAACCAACAGGCAAAGCGCCTGATGGATCGACAATGTCAATCTGTTTCCGATCACACTGACATTCCTTCAATTCGCCGCACAGCGGCGGTGGCGGGATGCGCAGGCCCAAGGCCGGCGCGGCGCGTTCAGCCCCCGGTGCTGCCGAGGCGGATGGTGTGTTCCACCCGGCCGCCGTAGTCGTTGATGGTGATGAAGCGGACCTGGTCGGTGCCCGCCGGTGCGGCGAACTCCAGGCTCTGCTTCGGCGCGACCATCGCGCCCTTGTCCTCGACGGCCTTTTCACTGCTGCCGGTCACGGCATGTACTTCGGCCAGAGTGACGTGGAAGGGGCTCGGGTTTTCCACCCGCAGACGGTCGCCCGTGCGGGTCCAGCGCAGCGCTGCCGGCGCGTCGTTGGCGACGCCCTTCAGGCCCTGCGGCCGGTAGAAAAGCTTCAGGCGCGAACGGAACGCGACCTGCAGGTAATTCTGTTCGCCGCTGTCGGCGTTGTCCGGGGACGGCGGAACATCCAGCACGTTGAGCCAGAACACCGACTCGCGGTCGGTCGGCAGCTGCGCGCCGGAGAAAATCAGTCGCAGCGCCTGGCTGCGGCCCGGCTCGACGCGCGCGATCGGCGGCGTCAGCACGAACGGGGCATCGCTGGTATCGGCGGTCTGGTTGGCGTCGCCGCTGTCGATCCAGGCCTGCACCAGCGCCGGCGAATCGCCCACGTTGTCGACCTGCACGGTGACTTCGCGCGCCTGCGCCGGATAGATCACTCGCGTGCCATTGACCACCACGCCGGCCAGAGCGTTCTGGCAGAAGGGCAGCGTGAACGCTGCCAGCAGCAGCGCCCGGGGAAAGAATGCTTTCATCGGAAGTACTACGCTCGAGGTATGTGGCCAGGGGCCGCGATGCACTGGCCGGCGCGTACGCCGGCCAGTGCGGGTACGACTACGATCAGTTGTAGATGATCGTGTACTTGACGCTGCTGGTGACGTCGCCCGGGGTGGCGGCGGCAGTGGCGTAGTACTCAGCGTAGTAGTTCAGATCGGCCGAGCCGTCGGTGCCGACGGTGACCCACTGCGAGTTGGTCTGGGGCTGGCCAGCGCCGGCGGCCTTGATCGCCAGGACCTGGTTGTTCGAGCCCAGCAGCTGCAGCTGCACGTTGGTGGCAGCGTTGGCCGAAGCCTGGTTCAGCAAGCGGCCGGTGCTGAAGTCAACGGTCGAACCCGGCTCGAAGTAGGTCGCGACGTTGCCGGCGCTGCACTTGGTCAGGTTGATGGCAAACGGGGTACGACCGGCAACGTTACCGGCGACAGCCAGGGTGTTCTTGGACACGGTCGGCAGGTTGACGGAGAAGTCCTTGCCGCCCGGGGTCGAGATGGTGCAGGTCTTGTCGGTCACCTTGCCGTTGAAGGTGATGGTGCCGTCGGCGGCGTTGGCGGCCAGCGGAGCGGCGGCCAGCATCAGAGCGGCGATGATATTGATCTTGTGCATTCGCTTTTACCTAACCCTACTGAAGAGATGAGAAGTAGAGGAGGAAGCAAGGAGCACTGCCGGGCTATCAAGACCCATCCTTGCGTCTCACCTGTGGCCGGACTCGGACATACCTTCCCCTGAATCCGTGACGCAAGTATAGGCACAACTGTGATGAAAGTCTCATTATTTTTCTGAACGCCAATTCATTGACGCCTCAAATGTGACGTGGTAGGCGGAATGAGAGCCCGGCGGGCGTGGGGGATTTGACGGCAAGGCGATCAGGTCACAAACGACCCTGCATGACGCTTCCCGTGGCGCGTTCGGCATGCGCGAAAACAGGCTTTTTTCAGGTGGAAATCGCCTTATTTGATGCGCATCACTCTTTCTTGGTGATGGCCCTAGCAGATTCGGATTTGTCCTATTAAAGACGGATCGAACCTGTCGCTAACTAGGACACACCGAACCAGAGAACGTGTCATGAGGAACTCCATTCTGCTGTGCGTGGCCCTGATGTCCGTCAGTGCGCTGGCCCAGGCCAGCAGCGGCAGCATCCGTTTCAGCGGCCGTATCGCCGAGCCGGGCTGCACGACGAACCTGTCCCAGGGTGAGCTGAGCCTGGCCGCCTGCCCGCCCTCGGCCAAGGGCTCGACGGTGGCCGTGACGGCGCTGGCCGACGGCCAGGCCGCGACGCTGCGCGACGGCAAGCGCCAGGGCCAGAAGCTGTCGGTGTCGGCCAGCGCGATGCGCGCCGGCGATATCGCCTTCTCCGAGCGTTACAGCGTGCAGGCTTCGAAGCAGCAGCCGCTGCAGGGCGCCTACCTGGTGGTGGTCGACTACCTGTAAGCCGACGTGTTTACGCCGGCGGCAGCTCGAAGACCTGGCGCAGATAGGCCAGGTAGCCCGGGTCGTCGCACATGCTCTTGCCCGGCGAATCGCTGAGCTTGGCCACCGGCTGGCCGTTGCAGCGGACCATCTTGATGACGATGTTGAGCGGCGTTGGCCCCAGATCATTGGTCAGGTGGGTGCCGACGCCGAAGGCGACCTGGCAGCGACCACGGAAGTAGTCGTACAGGCGCATCACCTTGGCGATGTCGAGCCCATCGCTGAACACCAGCACCTTGCTGCGCGCATCCACCCGGCGCTGCTGGAAGTGCGCCAGCATGCGGTCGCCCCAGTCGAACGGATCGCCGGAGTCATGGCGGACGCCGTCGAACAGCTTGCAGAAGTACATGTCGAAGTCGCGCAGGAACGCATCCAGGCCGACCACGTCGGACAGCGCGATGCCGAGGTCGCCGCGATACTCGCGTGCCCACGACTCCAGTGCCGCCACCTGCGAATCGCGCAGGCGCGGGCCCAGCGCCTGGAACGCCTGCAGGTACTCATGGGCCATGGTGCCGTGCGGGGTCATGCCGTACAGGCGGGCGAAGTGCACGTTGCTGGTGCCGACCAGCTGCGGGCCGAGCGCATCGCGCAGCAGCGGCAGCAGACGGGCATGCCAGTCACGCGAGTAGCGGCGGCGGCTGCCGTAGTCGGCGATGCGGCACTGCTCGAACCCCGGGGTATCACGCAGCAGCGCGGCCTTGGCCTGCAGGCGGCGCTCGCCCTCGGCGAAGTCGGCGGTGGTGGTGTTGCGGAACCAGACTTCGTTGATGATCGCCAGCAGCGGCACTTCGAACAGGATGGTGTGCAGCCAGGGCCCGGTGATGTCCAGTTCGATCTCGCCGGGCACGGTCTTCGACGCGCGCAGCTGGATGTACTTGCGGTCGAGGTGGAACAGGCCGAGGAAATCGGCGAAGTCCGGCTTCACGAAGCGCAGGCCACGCATGTAGTCCAGCTCCGCGTCGCTGAAACGCAGGCTGCACAGATGGTCGATCTCTTCGTCGATCTGGTCGATGTAATGGGCCAGGTCGATGCCGGGCGTGCGGCACTTGAACCGGTACTGCACCTGGGCGCCGGGGTGCTGGTGGAGCACCGCCTGCATCATGGTGAACTTGTACAGGTCGGTGTCGAGCAGGGACTGGATGATAGGCATGGGGCGGATTATGCGCCCGGCAGGGTGAACCGGGGTGCCTGCGGCCACACTCAGCTCACGGGAAACAACATTGGTAGATCCACGCCATGCGTGGATGCTCTTGCGGCGCTACAGCGCCCTGCGCAGCAGCTTCGGCACCAGCATCAGCGCGTGCGCCCAGATCACGCCCCACACCGCTACCCGCACCGGCAGCGAACGCTGCCTGGCCTCGAACTTCTGGAAATAGCGCCACAGGCCCTTGTGCTTGTGCCATTCCACGAAGAACGGCCGCGAGCGGCTGGAGACGCCACGAACGTGGGTGACCTGCAGGTCATTGGCGATCGCCACCACTGCTCCGGCTTCGCGTGCACGCCGGCACAGGTCCAGGTCTTCGGCATGCAGGCGATAGCCGGCGTCCCAACCTCCGATGCAGTCGAACAATGCACGCGGCATCATCAGCAGCGCACCGGACAGCGCCGGCACCCGCTGCAGCGCCTGCTGCGGGTCACGCGGCACCGCCAGCTTCGAGCCCTTGCCCGGCGAGCGCAGCATCATCAGGAAATCCGGGTCGCGGCGGCGCACGGCTTCGTCGGCATGGCCCTGCTCGTCCACCTGCTCGACACCGAGCAGGCAGTCGCCCAGTCCTTCCGCGCGGCTGCGCAGTGCGGCCAACGTCTCCGGTTCGACCATCAGGTCCGGGTTGATGAAGGCCAGCCATGGGCTGTGCGAATCGGCCACGCCCTGGTTGTTGGCGGCGGCAAAGCCGGGATTGTCCGGATTGCCGACGAAACGCACGCGCGGGTCGTGGCTGGCATGGCGCTGCACGATATCCAGCGTGCCATCCATCGAGCCATTGTCGATCACCCGGATCTCGGCCACGTCCTGCGCCTGGCGCAGACGCGAGAGGCAGGCGTCGATGGTGCTGCCGCTCTGGTAGGTGACGACGATGGCGGCAATGGCAACATTCAAGCAGGAGGCTCCGGCGCGGAAGACGAGACGAACAGGTCACCCTGTTCCTTCGGCATTATCGCCTGCCGCATGCGCTGCTGCAGGTCGGCACGCAGGCCATGCAGCGGATCGTGCATGAGGAAGTCAGCCAACCGTGGCACCCACCCCGGCCAGCGCGCAGCCAGGGCCTCGAGATCGCCATCACGGCTGACCGCCTCCCCTGCCCGGCTGACGAAGGCGGTCTCGCACAGCACGTTGCGCCATCCCAGGCCAGCCATGCGCAGGCTCAGGTCCACCAGTGCCGCGTTCCAGCCAGCGTAGCTGTCCACGTCCAGGCCGCCGGCGCGGCGACGCGCGTTGCCGCGCACCAGTACCGCGTGGGTGACCGCCGAGGGCAGCTCCGGATGCAGCACCGGCAGCGTGGCACAGGTGTGTGCCAGCAGCGCCGGGTCCTCCGGTTCGGGATTGATTTCGCCCAATCGCGGCCACGCGGCTGTTTCGCCGGCATTGCACCACGGGGTTGCGGTGGCGATGGCGGCATCGCGGGCGAAGGCATCCTGCAGCTGCTGCAGCCAGCCCGGCGCGGGCACGCTGTCCGGCGCCAGCACCGCCACGTCCATGCCCTCGCAGGCGCGCAGCATCTCATCCAGATGGGCGACCTCGCCCAACGGCCGCGCGCGGCGGGTGTATTCGGCCTGCAGTGGCGTATGCGCCAACCAATGCTCCACCACCGCCTGCGCACGCGGGCCGGTCTGCGCGTCATCGGCCAGCCAGACCGCGGTTCCCGGCGCGGTGCCGGCATCCAGCGCGGCCAGGCAGCGGTCGAGCGCGGCATCGTCCACGCACAGCGGCAACAACACGATCGCCCCCATCCCGCCTCCGTGGTTGTCGGTAGCCACAGCCTAGCACTGGGAGGGTATCGGCCGGGTTGCACCCGGCACCTGCAGAGGCCAGAGCAGAAGCAACAGCAGAAGCCGGCTATCCGTGGCATGGCGGGGTGGGTCCGGTTGCGGGGGACGCCGTTAACCCGTCCATGGGGGCTTGGCCGCGGCATCCATGCCGCGGACACCCCCGCAACCGGACCCACCCCGCCTTCGACAGTTTCCTGCGATCTGTCGGGCATTGCTTTCTGTAGAGCCGAGCCATGCTCGGCTCAGATCTCACAGATATCGAAATATTCGATTTCGATGGAGAGTCTTCCACGCATGGCGTGGATCCAGCGTGTCGACCAAGGTCGACACCTACCAACAGCAGCAGGACACTGTCGAAGGCGGGGCACTGTGGGTTTGCGGGGTGTGAGCCGCATGGATGCGGCGACCAAGCCTCCATGGACGGATTTACGGCGTCCCCGCAAACCCACAGTGCCCCGCCCCCCCTCAGTAAACCCGCTGTTGCCGTTGCTCCAGCTCTGGCCTCTGCGGGTGCCGGGCGCAGCCCGGCCGTAATCCCTTACTTCTTTGCGCGCGGCTGGTTCAGCGGTTCCATCGCGCGGAAGCGCTGGCTGTACTCGTCGGTCAGGGTGCGTGCCTCCTGCCCGTTGCGCACGATGCTCGGCGTCAGCAGCACGATCACCTCCGAACGACGGCTGGTGCGGCTCTTCTGCCCGAACAGTGCGCCCACCACCGGAATCCGGCTCAGGCCGGGGATGCCGCTGCTGCCATCGGTGCCCGTGTCGGTGATCAGGCCGGCCAGCATGATGGTGTCGCCGCTCTGCACCGCCGCTTCGGTCGACAGCTTCTTGGTGGAAATCCGCGGGTTGCAGTTGCGCTCCTGCGGGTTGCAGTTCTCCGGCACGTTCGAGGCGCTGCTCACTTCCTGCACGATGTCGAGGAATACCGTGCCGTCGCGGGTGACGCGCGGGCGTACCTTCAGGATCACGCCGGTGTCGATGTACTGTACCGAGCTGTAGCTGCTGGTGCCGATACCGGTGTTCACCGTGGTGGTATTGATCGGCACCTTGTCACCCACGTTGAGCGTGGCCTCGGCGTTGTTGCGCACGAACACCGAGGGGGTCTGCAGCAGGCGCACATCGGTGACCTTGTCCAGCGCGCTCACCACCGCCGCGCCATTGTGGCCGGTGAACGCCCAGCCCAGGCCTTCGCCACCGGTCGCGGCACCGGCGAAGCTGCTCCAGGAACCGCCGGCGGCGGCCGGCAGGGTCACGCCGGCCAATGCGCCGGTCAGCGCGCGCCCGGCCACCGCGTTGTCGAAGAACCAGTTCACGCCGTACTTCAGGTCACCCTCCAGTGCGACCTCGGCCACCTGCGCTTCGATATGCACCTGCAGCGGCATCACGTCCAGCTTCTCGATCACTTCGCGGATCGAGCGCCAGGCCTGCGGGGTCGAGCGCACCAGCAGGGTGTTGGTTTCCTCCACCGCCGACACGCCCACGCGATCGCCTTCAACTTCCAGGCTGACGCTGACGTTGCCGGACTGGCGCTGCGGCAGGTTCATGCTGCCGTTGCCGGTGCCACTGGAACCAGTGCCCGGCGTGGAACCGAAATTGCTGCTGTTGTTGCTGTCCATGCCACGATCACCGTCGCTGCCCAGCTGCGACGGCATTGCACCCGGTGCCAGCGAGGCCGGGCTGGAGCCGCCGCGATTGCCGCTGCTGGCGAAGGCTTCACTGAGGCGTTCGGCCAGATCGCGCGCCTTGATGTAGCGCAGTTCATAGGAGAACAGGCGGGCGCTGCCACCGGCGGTATCGATGCGGTCCAGCCACTGCTGGATCTGGTCCAGGTAACGCACCTGCGGGGTGATCACCAGCACCGCGTTGGCGTTTTCCAGCGGCAGGAAGCGGAACATGCCGGCGCTGGGCGTCTTGCTCTCCTCGCCGAACACCTTCTCCAGGTCGGCGGCCACCTGCTCGGCCTTGCCGGACTGGATCGGGAACACGCCCACCGACATGCCCGACAGCCAGTCGACGTCGAAGATCTCGACGGTGCGCATGTAGTTTTCCAGCTCGGCGCGGGTACCGCCCAGGGTGATCACGTTGCGGCCGCTGTCGACGTTGACGATGGCGTTGGGGCGCGCGTACGGCTCCAGCACCTTCTTCATTTCAGTTGCGGAGATGAACTGCAGCGGGATCACCCGTACCTCGAAGCCACGCGCACTGGCTGCCGGCGCCGTGCTCGGCGCGACAGTGCCGGCCAATGCCTGATCGGCGGCGACGATGTTGTAGCGGCCGCCGCTGTAGACCATGCGGGCATTGTTCCAGCCCAGCACCATCTCCAGCAGGTTCAACGCCTGTGCCGGCGACACCGGCTTGGGCGTGGCCAGGGTGACTGTGCCCTGCACCCCCGGTGCGATCACGTAGTTCTGGCCCAGCATGTCACCGAGGATGGCCTTGACCACCGCATGCACCGATTCGCCTTCGAAATTGAAGGTTGCTTCACCGGTGCTGGCGCCATGCAGTGCCGGAGCCGGTGCGCGTGCTGCTTCGCGGTTGATCATGGTGCCGGTGCCACGGCGGATCACCGCCTGCGGAGCGCCCTGGGCGTCACGGGCAGCATCAGCGGCGACTTCGGCCGCCTGGCCGGCCTCGGCAGTGGGCGACAGATTGCCCTTGCGCTGCACATGCGGTGCGGACACGGTGCTGCAGCCGACCAGCAGCGCGAGGGCAAAGGACCAGGGAAGGAAACGCAGGCTCATGCATTCACTCTATCGGTTGGTGCCATCGCCCGGGGGCGGCGACGGTTGTTGCTGCTGTTGTTGTTGCTGCAGCTGGCGGCGACGGGCCTGGATGCGTTCGCGGATGGCCTGCATCTGCGCTTCGCTGGGGCCGTTGTTGTTGGCAGGCGGTGTGGCGGCCGCCGCAGCCGAGGATGCTGGCGCACTGCCAGCAGGCGACGGCGATGCGGTTGCCGCAGCCGGCGGCGGTGCCGGCGGAGCGCCTGCCGGTGGCGGCACAACGATCGCACCGGCCGGTGGCGCACCGTTGGCGCCGCGCAGCACGGTCGGCGGTTCCCCCCCCTGCCCGTTGAATACCGCCAGTTCCAGCACCTGGTTGCCACCGGGGCCGATCACGGTGGCCTGACGCGGCTGCAGTGCGACCAGCTGCCAGCCGTCGACGGCTTCACCGTTGAGGCGCAGGCGCAGCGAGCGGTTCTGTTCGGTGGTGAAGGTGGCCATGCCGAAGTCGCCGGTCAGCAGCACGCCGGTCAGGCGCAGCGCGGCGCTGGCGGCGGGCTCGCTGCCGCCGAGCAGGTAGGGCTTCGGCCTGCGGTCCTCGGCGAACAGCGGTCGCTCGCCGATCGCGCTGTAGCTTTCGGCGCTGGCCATGCGTTCTGCGGCCAACGGCGGCAGCACCGGCAACGAAGGCACCGCATCGGCATCACCGTCCGCACCTGGCAGCTGGCTGCCCAGACCGAAGCCGGTGGCCAGCCAGACCGCTGCCGCCCAGCCGGCCAGTGCCAGCAGGAAGCCGGTGCGCAGGCTGATCTGCTCAAGCTTCATCGGCCACCTCCTGCCGTTCTTCCGGCGCAGCCGGTGCGGCGGCCGGTGAAGGTGTGGCCGAAGGCGGTTGCGGCGCCGCGCCCGGTTCGGCTGCAGGTGCCGGCGCAGCGCCATCGGCCGCAGCACCGGGCAGCAGGTAACCGGCCAGTTCGAACGACACGTCCAGGCCGAGCCCGGACTCGTTGGGCGACTGCTGGAAGCGCTGCGCGATCAGGTTGAGGTTGTCGACGAACAGGCGCGGGCTGCCGGTTTCCAGGCTGTGCAGCACCGTGGCCAGTTCGGCCACACCGCAACGCAGGCGCACCTGCATGGCCACGCGCACGAATTCGGCGTCACGGCGGTTGTCGGTCAGTGGCGTACGGTTGCTGATGGTGCAGCTGCGGTTGCCCGGGCTGGCCATCGCCACCGCATCCTGCAGCTTCGCGCCCAGCGCAGCGGCCGCAGCTTCGGCGGTGGCTTCGCGCAGGAAGCCCGGCCGCTGCTGCAGTGCCTCGCGGGTGGCGCGCAGGCGCTGTTCGATCTGCGGCTGCTGCTGCAGCTGCGCCTGCACGCGCTGCTCGCGCTCGCGCAGGGCGGCCACGTCGGCGTCGATTTCGCGCAGTGGCTGGGTGAACCAGGGGTGCACCAGCAGCAGGTAGGCCAGGCCCAGCACTGCCAGCAGCAGCGCCAGTGCCAGCCAGCGGTCACGGCGTGCGCTTGGCATCGGCATCGGCCGCCTCCCGGGTCGGGGCCGCAGCCGGCAACGGCTGCAGTTCGGCGGTCATGGTGAAGCGGTCACGGCCACTGGCGGCGCCATCGGCCTGCAGTACGCCGGTCAGATTGACCTTGCGCCACTGCGGTGCGTCCTGCAGCAGCTGCACCAGCTGCGAGGCCTCGCGGCTCAGGCCGATCAGCTGCAGGTTGTTGTTCTCGATGGCCAGCTTTTCCAGGTAGGTGCCCTCCGGCAGGCGCCGGGTCAGTTCATTCCAGATTTCCACCGTTCCGGCGCGCTGGCTGCGCTGCTTTTCCAGGAATGCGGCACCATCGATCAGCGCCTGCAGCTGCGCGCGTTCGCTGGCGACACCACGCGCACTGCGTGCACTGCGCTCGACCTGCGCACGCAGTTCGTCGGCGGCGGCGCGGCGGTTGTCGAGCAGCTGCAGGGCCGCCAGCACCAGCATCACCAGCGCGGCCACGGCCAGCAGCACATTCCAGCGCCGCGTCGGGTCTGCCCGCAGCTGGCGCTGCCCCGGTGGCAGCAGATTCACCTGCAGGGGTTCACCCTCGGTGTCGATGGCATCGACACCGGCCAGTGCATCGGCCCATTCGCCTACGCTGGCCCGCCACGCCTCAAGCTGGCGCAGTGGCCAGGCGATCAGTTCGACCTGCAGCTGGCCCTCGGCGGCGCCCCCGAGTTCACGCACGTCATAGCTGACCTGGCTGGATTCGAACGGCGTCTGGCGGTCAATCTCGAAACCGACCACGGCGCGCAGCCGGTCGGCCGCAGCCGCAGGCAGGCGCAGATGACGACGCAGTACCTCGCTGGCCGGCAGCAGCCACACCCGCGGCAGGCTGCGCAGTCGCGGTTCCAGCACGCGGTCCAGTTCGGCCGGCGACAGCGGCCATGGCACGCTGGCAACTGCTTCGCGGCGTTCTCCGGCCTCTCGCCAGACCTGCAGCTGCTCACCCTGGCGCTGCAGCAGCAGGCGCGCCTGTGCCCAGCCCAGTGCCCACTGCCAACGTGCCGGCACCCAGGCCAGCAGCGATTGCCGCCACCAGCGCAGGAAACGGCCGGCGCCAGGGCCGATCCGGCCCTGCACCTGCCGCACACTGTCCTGCCATGCCGTCATCTTGCTGTCATTCCCTGCTCCCAGCGAAGCACTGTGTAGGACCGCCCGGGAACCCCGCCCGAGCCATTGCGTACCACTGCCTGCAACACCGACCGGCGTCCACTGCCGTCGGTTGCACGAGACTCGATACTATAGGTGCCGCTGCTGCTGGCAAGCGTTGTCGCACCGCCAGCGGTATCTGCGTCACGCTCCTGCTGTGCGCGCTGCGCCAGCACGGTATCCGCATCCAGGCCCAGTGCGGTCAGCACCGGCGCGCTGGCGAACTGGGGATCCGGGCGTGCCTGGCGGCTGTACAGGGTCAGGTGCGGCAGCATGGCCTTGTACAGCGGGCCGCGCATGCCCAGTACCCGCTGCAGTTCACCGAGCGTCTCGAAACGCTTGTTGCGTGGGCCATACGGCAACCCCGCCGCCGCATAGTCCGGGGCTTCGGCACCGCCGCCCGGCTGCAGCAGGCTGTCTTCATCACGCCAGTCGACAATGGCACCGGCCAGCTGCCGGGCTGCCCCTTCGTCTTCGCCGAGCACCTTGAGGAACGCGGTCAGCAAGGTCACGTCGGCCAGGTTCAGGTTGATCTTGCCGTTCTCGTCCAGCACCTTGATCTCGATGCTGGCGTCATCGAACTGCCAGCGGTAGGTTCGGCCATCAGCGCGCCAGGGCGCCCGCAGCGGATCGGCGGACAGGCGCAGCAGCGCGTACTCCAGGCCGGCGCGCGCCCGTTCCTGGCCGCGTGCATCGTCATCCAGCACCCGCTGCTGCAGATGCTCGACCCGTGCGCTCAGCGCGAACGCACCGACCAGCGCGGTCATCAATGCGATCAACCACAGCACCAGTACCAGTGCCGCACCGCGTTGCCGGTTCATCGCGCGCCTCCGCTGCCACCGTTGCGCGGCGCCACCACCAGCGTCGGCCAGGGCGCGCCCCTGGCCGGGACGATCTTGATCTCCACCAGCATCGGCAGGCGGCGGGTATCGTCCCAGCGCGGCATCCAGTCGCTCACCTGGCCGGTACTGGCATCGATGCCGCGATAGCGCAGTTGTACCGATTTCAGGTTTTCCACCAGCACTTCCGGCGGGCGCGGCGGGTTCTCGGCGATGCGCTCGCCTTCCTGCAGCAGCACCAGGTCCAGCAGCAGGCGCTGCTGGCCATCGCGGCCGTCCACCTGCAGCGCGTGCAGGTAGGGTCCGCCGCGGCCGAGGTAGCCCGGCAGATCGGCGGCGAACAACATGCGCTGCTCTTCGCCCTGGAAGAAGATCGGTTCGCGGGTGGGATCGGGCACTTCCAGCGGCGTGCGCAGCGCACCGGCCAGCTGCCGCCGCAACAGCGCCTGCACCGCGCGCATGCGCTCACTCTCGGCCGCGATCTGCTCGCCACGCTGACTGACCGCCATTGCCGAGCGGACGCTGGCGAACGCCAGCGCCAGGCCACCGGCCAGCAGCACCGTGGCCAGCATCACTTCAACCAGCGTGAAACCCGCGACGCGGCGCTTCATCGCGCGCTCTCCAGGTCCGGCGGCAGCAGGCGCAGGCTGCGCCAGCGCAGCTGCTCGCGTTCGCTGTCGCCCCAACGCACCTGCAGCTGCAGTTCGGCCAGCCAGGGGGCACCGGCCGACTGTGACTGC
This sequence comes from Stenotrophomonas sp. 86428_Sma, assembly GCF_056481585.1. NCBI lineage: Bacteria > Pseudomonadati > Pseudomonadota > Gammaproteobacteria > Lysobacterales > Lysobacteraceae > Stenotrophomonas > Stenotrophomonas sp. 86428_Sma. Next base: position 657,384 of record NZ_CM151156.1, on the reverse strand, counting down.
ACGACGTTGCCGGCACGTGGCTCCACCCACGGCTGCACCTGCAGCTCCCAGTGGTAGCGTCCCTGTTCCCAGTCGCCCTGCTGGCTACCCACCTGCAGTGGCGTGGCGACACCGGTTTCGGCCAACAGCGACTGCGCATGCAGTATCGCGCGCGTGCGCAGCTCGGCCTCGCGCACCTGCCTGGCACCACCGGACAGACTGCCCAGCAGCAGGGTCAGCGCCAGCCCGAGCAGGGCAAAGGCGATGATCACTTCCAGCAGGGTAAAGCCGCGAATGTGCCGCTTCATTGTGCCCGCCAGGGGCCGGAGCGGACCTCACCGGTCAGCCAGCCCACGTCGATGCGCCATTCGGCATCGTCACGCTGCAGCCGGATGCGGCCACCGCTGGAGCCACCATCGGGATGGAACTCGATCACGCCCTGCCCTGGCGCGGTGGCCAGCTGCGCAGCGCCTTCGAACTGCACCTGCAGCTGTGCCGGCACGTCACCATGGCGCTGGTTGGCGCCTTCCCAGCGCCGCTTTGCCGGTTCGATGACAAAGCGCTGCGGCTCGCCGCGGGCGATCGCCTGCGCGCGTACTACCCGCAGCTGGTTGGCGATGTCCTTGCCGGCGCTGCGCAGCTGCATGCCGGCGAAGCCGCGCGACAGGCCGGCGGCGGTAATCAGGCCGATCGCTGCGATCAGCGCGATCACCAGCAGCATTTCCAGCAGCGACAGGCCCGCTGCGCGCCTGCCGTGCAGGCGCGGGCGAGGCAGCCGGCGCGGCAGAAAATACGTCATGCAGGATTACGGCTGGTAGCGGATGTCGGCATCGACGCTGCTGCCGCCGGCCTTGCCATCCTTGCCGAGGCTGATCAGCTCGTACGGCTGGCCTTCGCCCGGCGCACGGTATTCCAGCGCGTGGCCCCACGGGTCGTTCAGGTCAGCCGGCTTGGCATACGGCCCCAGCCAGCCACCGACACCCGCCGGTGCGGTCACCAGATCGTTGAGCGAGCCGGGCAGCTTGCCGGTATCGATCTGGTAGTTGTCGACCTTGGACGCAACGGTCTGCACCTGCGCCTTGGCGATGTTGGCCTTGCCGCGATCGGCGCCGCCCAGCACGCGGCTGGCGACCAGGGTCAGCACCGCACCGATCAGCACGATGACGATGATGATTTCCAGCAGGCTCATGCCCGACTGGTTGCGCGCGGCGGTGAAGGAAAGGCGGATCGGTCGACGGGAAGCAATCATGGTCGGTCCTTTCAGTTGCGGAGTGTCGGGGTTGCGTAGGGATCCATCGTCAACCGATGGCATTGGTCAGGTCGTACAGCGGTACCAGCACGGCAACGATCACCGCACCGACCACCGAGGCCAGCACCAGGGTGATCGCCGGCACCATCGCCGCCAGCAGGCGGTCGATGCGCCGGGCGCTGTCCTGTTCGAAGGTATCGGCGGCTTTCAGCAGCATGGTATCGAGTGCACCGGATTCCTCGCCGACCTGGATCATCTGCAGCGCCAGGCGCGGGAAACGCTTGCCGCGCGACAGCGCCAGCGACAGGCCGGTACCGTTCTTCACTTCATCCGCGGCGGCTTCCACATCGGCGGCCAGCGCGCGGTTGCCCAGCACGTTGCGGGCGATGCCCAAGGCACCCAGCAACGGCACGCCATTGCGCAGCAGGGTGCCCAGCGTGCGGGCCAGCCGCGCGGTTTCCAGTTCGCCGAGCAGGCGGCCGATGCCGCGACGCTGCAGCAGCCAGCCATCCAGCGCCAGCCGGAAGGCCGGTTGCCGCGCCTTGCGTTCGAAGAACAGCGCAAGTATCCCTGGCACCACCAGCAGCAACACCCACCAGTCGCGCACGAACAGGCCCAGCTGCAGCACCGCGTTGGTGAACCACGGCAGCGCCACATCCAGGCTTTCGTACATCTGCGCGAACTGCGGCACCACGTAGCCGAGCAGGAACAGCAGCGCGCCACCCACCACCACCAGCAGGATGGCCGGGTACACCAGCGCGTTGATCACCTTGCCCTGCAGCGCGCGGCTGCGTTCGAGGTAGTCGGCCAGGCGCTGCAGGGTTTCGTGCAGGCTGCCGCCGGCTTCACCGGCCCGCACCATGTTCACGTACAGGCGCGAGAACAACCCATGCTGGCGCTCCAGTGCGGTCGACAGCGGCGCGCCACCGCGCACCACATCGCGGATGTCGGTGATCGCGCGGCGCGAGCGTTCGTCTTCGGGCAACCCGAGCAGGATCGACAGCGCGCGATCCAGCGGCTGGCCTGCACCGAGCAGTGTCGCCAGCTGCTGGGTGAACTGCAGCAATGCCGCACCCTGCAGCGGCCGTTGGCGGATCAGGTTGCGCCAGGTACTGCCACCGATCGCACCGCCATCGGCCAGCTGGGTCTCCATCGGCAGATGGCCCTGGTCCTGCAGGCGCGCGACCAGCTCGGCCTCGCTTGCCGCTTCCATCTGCCCGTCGAAGATCTCGCCGTGCGGATTCAGTGCCTTGTAACGGTAGGTCGGCATGTCAGCCCCGGCGTCCTGCGCGCATCAGCTTTCCTCGGTGACGCGCAGGACTTCCTCGATGGTCGTCTGACCACTGAGGGCCTTGGACAGGCCATCTTCGTACATCGTGCGCATACCGGCTTCGCGGGCAATGCGTTCGATCTCGCCCATGCCGTCGCGGCGCATCACCGCGCGCCGCAGCGCGTCGTTCATCACCAGGAATTCCATGATGGTGGTCCGGCCGAGGTAACCGGTCGGCGCCAGCGCGGAGGGCTTCGGGCGGTACAGGTAGATCGGTCCTTCCGGCTGCAGGCGGCGCAGCTCGAAGCGTTCGATCTCTTCCGGCGAGGCTTCATAGCGCTCGGCATGGGTCGGCTCCAGCCGACGCACCAGGCGCTGGGCCAGGATGCCGTTGATGGTGGAGGTAAGCAGGTAGTCTTCCACGCCCATGTCGAGCAGGCGGGTGATGCCGCCGGCTGCGTTGTTGGTATGCAGGGTGGACAGCACCAGGTGGCCGGTCAGCGCCGACTGGATCGCGATGCGCGCGGTTTCCAGGTCGCGCATTTCGCCGATCATGATGATGTCCGGGTCCTGGCGCACGATGCTGCGCAGGGCGTTGGCGAAGTCCAGGCCGATCTGCGGCTTGGCCTGGATCTGGTTGATGCCTTCGATCTGGTATTCCACCGGGTCTTCGACCGTGATGATCTTGACGTCGGCAGTGTTCAGCTGGCTCAGCGCGGTGTACAGCGTGGTGGTCTTGCCTGAACCGGTCGGGCCGGTCACCAGCAGGATGCCGTGCGGCTGTTCCAGCACCTTGCGGAACTGCGGCAGGAAGGCGTCAGTGAAACCGAGACGATGGAAATCGAACACCACCGTTTCGCGGTCCAGCAATCGCATCACCACGCTTTCGCCGTGCGCGGTCGGCACCGTGCTCACGCGCAGGTCCAGCTCCTTGCCCTGCACGCGCAGCATGATGCGGCCGTCCTGCGGCAGGCGGCGCTCGGCGATGTTGAGCCGGGCCATGATCTTGATGCGGCTGATCACCGCAGCAGTGAGGTTGGCCGGCGGGCTTTCGCCTTCCACCAGCACGCCATCGACGCGGTAACGCACCTTCAACCGGCTTTCGAACGGTTCGACATGGATGTCCGAAGCGCGCAGCTCCACTGCACGCTGGATCACCAGGTTGACCAGGCGGATCACCGGCGCTTCCGAGGCGAGGTCACGCAGATGCTCGATGTCATCGACCGCACCGCCCTCGCCATCGGCGGTTTCGACGATCGCGCCCATCGCGCTGCGGCCCTGGCCGAACCAGCGTTCGACCAGGTCATCAATTTCTGCGCGCATGCCCAGCACCGGTGTCACCGGTACACCCAGTGCCAGCTGCACGGCCTGCTGCGGATAAGGATCATGGGCATCGGCCAGCCACAGCCGGACCCCCTGTTCATCCAGCGCCAGCGGGCAGACATGGAACTGCTTGAGGAAGCGCAGCGACAACGGCAAGCCTTCCGCCAGCCCTTGTGGCGGTGCTTCCGGCAGCTGTTTGCCTTCCAGCAGCGGCAGCCCCAGCACTTCGGCGCTGGCCTGGGCCTGGTCACGCTCGGAGACCAGCCCCAGCCGCACCAGCAGGCCCAGCAGGCTACCGCCGGCCTCTGCGTGCAGCGGCCGCGCACGTGCCAGATCGCCTTCCTTCAGCCGGCCGCGCGCCAGCAGCGCATCCAGGATGCGGCCTTCAGCGTCGTCGGCAGCGGCGGTAGCAGCAAGCGCGTTCACATGACTCTCCTGTCAATCGGCTCGACTTTAACAGTTAAGCCATGATTTCCGCCGCCCCTGCGCCACCTTTCGTAAAAAGACGAAGCCCGTCACATGGGATGACGGGCTTCGGCCATTCAACTACGACAGTTCAAGCTTACTGCGTGGCGAGAATGCTCACCCCGTTGTAGGCCGCTTCACCCACCACCTTGATGTAGTAGGTGGCCGCCACCGGCTTGGTCACCCGCACCGTCTCGGAGGTGCCCGGACGGGTCGACTTGGCGTCGTTGTCGCTGGCACTGGGCTCACGGCCTTCAGCCACGTAGACCGAAACGTTGCCGGTGCCACCGTAGGTGATCACGCTGAACTGCTTGCCGGCAGCCGCTTCGAAGCTGTAGAGCTTGCTGCTGCCGGCCGCACCGGACAGGCCACCGACGGCGGCCTTGTTGGTCAGCGGTGTGGCCACCGGCCCGCAGTTCTCGGTGCACGGTTCTTCCAGTGCCTTGGCCAGCGCAGCCTTGGCGTCGAGGATGCCGGTACCGATCGGGGTGGCCGCCGGGATGGCGACCGGGAACGGACGTGCGGTTTCCTTCAGCAGGGTACGCATCGCGGCCGGGGTCAACGGATCCTTGCCCTTGGCGATCAGCGCGCTCTGCACCAGTGCGGCAACGGCGGCCACATGCGGCGAAGCCATCGAGGTACCGCCCATGCCCATGTAACCCGGCGTGCCCGATTCCGGCGTGGTGGCCGCATTGGAGCCGGTCTGCCAGATGTAGCCACCCGGGTTGCCGTCGACACTGCCGCCGCCACCCGGACCGGACAGGTCCACGCGGGTGCCGTAGTTGGAGTAGTAGGTGATGCCGCCGGTGATGCGCGTGGCACCCACGGTCACCACGCCTTCGCAGCTGGCCGGACGGTACTTGGATGCGTTGTCGGCTTCATTGCCGGCCGCGACCACCACGGTGGTGCCACGCGAGATCGCGCCGTTGATGGCGTCCTGGTAGGTGCTGCCGCAGGTACCGCTGCCGCCCAGGCTCATGTTGATGATCTCGGCCGGATTGGTGTTGGCCGGAATACCGGTCACCGTGCCACCCGATGCCCAGACCACCGCGTCGGCGATGTCGGACAGGTAACCGCCGCACTTGCCCAGCACACGTACCGGCAGCACCTTGGCCTTGTAGGCGACACCGGCCATGCCGACGCCGTTGTTGGTCTGCTCGGCCACGGTGCCAGCGACGTGGGTGCCGTGCCAGGAACTGTCCTCTGCCAGCGAGCCGTCATAGCACTCGTTGTCGTTCTCGACCCAGTCACCGTAGTCCTGCGCACCCGGCACACGATCGTTGGTCGGGCGCCGCGAGGTCTCCGCATCGCTGATGAAGTCGTAACCCTCCAGCAGGTTGCCGACCAGGTCCGGATGCTGCGGCAGGATGCCGGTATCGATCACCGCCACCACGATGCCCTCACCCTGCGAGACATCCCATGCCGCCGGTGCGTTGATGCCGCCGACCGCATTGTGCAGATGCCACTGGTTCTGCTGGTAGAAGGGATCGTTCGGCACCAGCGCCGGCTGTACGTTGCCGGCACGCAGTTCGGTGCGGCGCAGCTTCACGTCGGCTTCGGCGTACTGCACCGACGGGTCGGCCTGCAGTTCCTTCAGCACACGCTGCAGTTCGGCCGGGGCCAGGCGGCCCTGCACGCGGATCAGGTCCGCACCGGTAGCGAGCTTGCGTACCACCTGCGGGCCGAGGGTACTGGCACGTGAGGTACCGCCGGAGAGGCTGGCCCGGGTCAGCGCCGACTGCACGGTGGACAGCTTCGCCGAGCGGTCGGTGGCGGCGGCAGCGCCGGCCCGGTACTTGACGATGATGCGCTCGGCGCCCGGCTGGGCGGTGCTGGCCTGGCGCACCGGTTCGCGGGTCGGCAGGCCGGCGGCGTGGACGGCACCGACGGCCGTCATCGACAGCACGGCGGCGGCAAGCACATTGATGCGAAGGTTCTGCTTCTTGATCACGTCGAATTCCTCTTCTGGGTCATGGATCGAACCAACACTGCGGCCATCATTCCTTGACGACTCCCGGCCGGCCCAGCCGGGATTGCCGTGACCTCCCCCCAGGCCCTCACTGCAGGTGCTGCGCCGGCGTGGGTGGCCGCCGGCGCGATGGAGTGGCTTACCAGCCGAAGCCGGCACCGACGCCAACCGAGCTGTCGTCGCTGCTGAAAGCACCACCGAAGGTCACCGTGGCGCGATCGCTGATCGCACGCTGGTAGCCCAGCGACAACGCCGACTCGCCGCCCTGGAAACCAATGCCGACGCCGACTCGGTTCTGGGTGCGGATACCGGCGGCACTGGTGGCCATGTTGAGCATCGCCGCGCTCATCGCACCCTGGCGGTCGATGCGGCGATCCATGTGGCGCAGGCGTCCGTCGATCTCGCCCTTGAACACATCGAAGCTGTCGGCGACGGCCTGGACGCGGCTGTCGGTGTAGCTGTTGGCTGTGGCCATGCCACGGTCGAGCTGGCCCTTGTTGACCGCATCGGTGGCCGTGGTACCCGCCGCCACATTGGTGACCTGGCGCTCGTTGCCTTCACTGCCCACCGAGACCGTGTTGGCACGATCGGCAACCGAGCCCTGGCCCAGCGCCACCGCGTTCGCCGCGGTGGCATTGGCGCCCTGGCCGATGGCCGTGGACGAAGCGCCACTGGCGACGGCGCCCTCGCCCATGGCGACGGCATTGAAGCCCGTCGCGGGAGTGCCAACCGGAATCCCGGCACCGGCGGCGGCAGCGGTCGGCGTGCCCTGCACACGCGCGGTGCTGGCCGGTGCCGCGTCGGCCGTTGCAGGTGCATCAGCGGTGCTTGCCAGCGGGCTCTCATCCAGCGAGGCACTCATCGCGCGCAGGTTGGCAGTCCCGGCACGCGAGCCACCAGCGGTTCTGCGGTCGATCTCGCTGACCTTGCGGTCCAGCGCGCCCAGCGCATCGCCGACGTTGCTGTAGGTGGCGCCCTGGATCACGTAGTTCGGGGCCACGAACACACCCTGCATGCCGACGCTGGCACCACCGCCGAGGAAGCTGGCGGCATCGCTGAGCGACTGGAACAGCTGGCCGCCGTTGATCGCCTGGCGACTGCCCGCGGCAATGCTGCCGGCACCGACGTTGTCGATGGTGGTGCCCTGGAAACCGGACAGGGTCAGGCGGTCACGGCTGGCGTCGTCGTAACCGACCGCGCTGGCCGCGGTGGTTTCCACGGTGGCGATGCGCGAATCGAAATCGCCCACGCGCGTTTCCACCGCGCCCACCCGCTGGTTGGTGACGTTGAGCTGGGAGCCGGTGATGGCATCGCTGCTGCCGGCGGCGATGCGGCCATCGGCCACATTGACGATGCGGCGCGTGGCTGGACCATCGGTGCCATTGCCACCGCCGACCGACACCACGTTGGCATCGAGCGCACGCGAGCCCGCACCCAGCGCCACCGAGTTGGCACCGGACGCGCCGGCACTGTTGCCCAGTGCAAGTGCACCGTTGCCGATCGCCATCGCGTTGGCGCCCAGCGCATTGCTGCGCGCGCCGCTGGCACTGGCCGCCGAACCGATCGCGGCGGCATCACTGCCGCTGGCGCTGGCGATACCTGCGCCGGTGGCCTTGACGTAACGTGCCGTGCCATCGGCAGTCGCTGCGACCGCATCAAGCTGGCCACGATTGACCGCATCGGTGCGCTCGGTACCGGCAGCGACGCGGGTGATCTGACGATCACTGGTGCTGCTGCCCACCGACACGGTGTTGGCACGGTCGGCCACCGAGCCTGCGCCCAGTGCGATGCTGCCGGCCGCCGACGCGTTGGCACTGACACCCACCGCGGTGGCATTGGCGCCGGTGGCCTTGCTGCCGTAACCCACTGCAGTGCCAAGGCGACCACTGGCTTCGGCATAGCTGCCCAGCGCCGAAGCGCCGTCGGCCGAAGCATTGGCGCGGAAACCACTGGCCTGCGACTGGGTGCCGCTGGCCGTGGCCTGCGCGCCGCTGGCAGTGCTGTAAGCGCCCTTGGCCTGGGCGCCGGCGCCGGTAGCACTGGCGCCGAGTTCGCTGGCGCTGGCGCCACTGCCCACGGCTACGCTGTCGACACCAGCAGCCTGCGCCGCGTTGCCGAGCGCCGCCGCATTGTTGCCGGTGGCGAGCGCATCGAAGCCCACGGCCGTGGCATTGGCGGCCATGGCGTTGGCACCGCTGCCCAGCGCGGTGGCGCCATTACCGATGGCGTTGGCCGCGTTGCCAGCAGCCAGTGCATTGTCGCCGTCAACGAGTGCACCGGCCTCGCCATCGGCATTGCCGCTGGCCTGGAACTGCCGGCTGGTCTTGTCGGCGACGCCGGCGACCGCATCCAGCTGGCCCTTGTTCACCGCATCGGTGGCTTCGGTACCGGCTGCGACATGGGTGACCTGGCGCTCACCGCCCGCCTTGCCGACGGCCACAGTGTTGTCACGGTCGGCCTTGGATCCGGCGCCGAGCGCGACGCTGTTGTTGCCATTGGCGGTGGCGTTGGCACCCAGCGCGGTGGCGCTGCTGCCTGCCGCCCACGAATTCCAGCCAATGGCGGTCGCGTAGTCTTCGGTGGCCCATGCACCGGCGCCGAACGCCGCGGCACCGGTGCCACTGGCACGCGACGGGATCAGGCCGAAGAAGGTGCTGCCGCCGATGGCCACGCTCTCCTCGCCACTGGCCTCGCTGGACTGACCCACGGCAACGGCACCGGTACCAGCCGCAGCGGCACCGAAACCGACTGCAGTGGTGTTGGCACCACTGGCTGCCGAGCCGTAGCCCAAGGCAGTGCCGAGGCGACCGCTGGCTTCGGCGTAGCCGCCGACAGCGGTGGTGCCATCGGCGGACGCGGCACTGCGGAAGCCGCTGGCCAGTGCCTGGGTGCCGCTGGCATTGGATTCGGTACCCGTGGCCGTGCTGTAGGCACCGCTGGCCTGTGCGCGCGCGCCGACCGCGCTTGCGCCCAGTTCACTGGCGCTGGCGCCGGTACCGAGCGCCAGGCTGTCTTCGCCGGTAGCCTGTGCCGTGCTGCCCAGGGCCGCCGCGTTGCTGCCGGTGGCCAGCGCATCGATGCCCACGGCCGTGGCGTTGGCGGCCAGCGCATTGGCACCACTGCCCAACGCGGTGGCACCGTTGCCGATCGCGTTGGCCGCGTCACCGGCCGCCAGCGCGTTATCGCCGTCCACCAGCGCCCCGGTTTCACCATCGGCATTGCCGCTGGCCTGGAACTGCCGGCTGGTCTTTTCCGCTGCCGCGGCTACGGCATCGAGCTGATTCCTGTTGACCGCATCATTGCCCTGCGTGCCATCGGCCACGTTGGTGATCTGGCGGGTATTGCCGCCGCCGCCCACCGACACGGTGTTGTCGCGGTCGGCAATCGAGTCCGCACCCAGCGCCACGCTGTTGGCACCGCGCGATTCGGCGGCGTTGCCCAGTGCGGTGCTGTTGATGCCCCCCGACCAGGCGCCACCACCCACCGCAGTGGAGTAGTTGCCCGATGCCTCGGTGGCCAGCAGACCGAACAGCGAGCCGCCGACGGCGACACTGTTCGTGCCGGTGGCCAGGCTGCCCTGGCCGGTTGCAGTGCTGTAGGCGCCGGAGGCTTCCGAGTCGCCACCCACGGCCACGCTGTTGGAACCGGAGGCATTGGCAAAGTTGCCGAACGCGGTGGCATTGAACGCCGAGGCCTGCGCGTAGCCACCGATGGCGGTGCTGTAACCGCCGCTGGCTTCGGCACCGATACCGAAGGCCGCCGACGCCGTACCACTGGCTACGCTCTCGCTACCGACAGCGGTGGCCGCGTCACCACTGGCATTGCTGAAGTAGCCCACGGCCACGGCCTCTTCGCCGGACGCTTCGGACAGCACGCCATTGGCAGTGCTACCGGCGCCGCTGGCGATGCTGGCCGCACCGAACGCCGCGCTCTGCTCGCCGCTGGCTTCGCTTTCCGCGCCATGCGCGGTGGCGTACTCGCCCGTGGCCTGTGCGTTGGCACCAACAGCGCTGGCGTTGGCTGCGGTCGCCAACGCATTGAAGCCCAGCGCCTGTGCGTTGCTGGCCAGCGCGTTGGCGCCGCTACCCAGTGCGGTGGCGCCATTGCCGATGGCGTTGGCGGCATCACCGGCCGCCAGTGCGTTGTCACCTTCCACCAATGCACCGGCTACGTCGTCGCCGTTGCCGCTGGCCTGGAAGAAGCGGCTGGTGGTGGTGGCCGTGGTCGCCACCGCATCCAGCTGCGCCTTGTTCACCGCATCGGTGGCCTGGGTGCCGGCGGCGACGTTGGTGACCTGGCGTTCGTTGCCGGCGCTGCCCACCGACACCGTGCGCGCTCGGTTGGCGACCGAACCGGCACCCAGCGCGACCGTATTGCTGGCGCTGGCATTGCTGCCCGCACCCAGCGCGATCGCGCTTTCACCACCGGCTACCGTGTTGGTGCCGATGGCGATGCTGTTGATGCTGTTGCCCAGCGCCTGGAAGCCCAGCGCCACGCTGTTGTCGCCATAGCCGAAGGCACCACGGCCGACCGCTGTGGAGCTGGCGCCGTTGGCCCAGCTGTTGTAACCAATGGACGTTGCGCCGCTGCCACTGGCCCAGGCCGCGTTGCCGAACGCCGAGGCATTGGTGGCAGTGGCCCATGCACCCGAACCGAATGCTGCTGCGCCACTGGCAGTGGCCCAGCTGTAACCGCCTACTGCAGTGCTGTCATCGCTGCTGGCGAATGCGCTGTCGCCGACCGCAACCGCATAGCTGCCGGTGGCGCGCGACTTGCCGCCTGCGGCGAAGCTGTTGTCACCACTGGCCTTGGCCGCGTTGCCGAAGGCGCTGCTGGCAGCCCCGGTGGCCTGCGCGCCGCTGCCGACTGCGGTGGCATCGGCAACAGCGGTGGTGCCCACCTGCTGCGCCGTGCCATCGGCACCGATGATCGGCTGGTTGAACTCGTCGTAGGCCTGGCCGAGGCCACCGATGGCGACACCGCCATTACCGGTGGCCGCGCTGTTGCGGCCCACGGCCACGCTGTCATCGCCGATGGCCGACGCGGCAGCACCATGTGCAATGGCACCTGCGCCGATCGCATTGCTCGACGAACCCACAGCGATGGAGCCTTCGCCATCAGCCAGTGCGCCAGCATCACTGCCCGCCTCCGGCTGTGCCTGGAAGAAACGCGCGGTGGTGTCGGCAGTGCCGGCCACGGCGTCGAGCTGGGCTTTGTTCACCGCATCGGTGGCTTCGCTGCCCGCAGCGACGCTGGTGATCTGCCGCTCGTTGCCGGCGCTGCCGACGGCCACGCTGTTGGCGCGCACCGCTTCGGAATTCGCGCCGAGTGCCACACTGTTCGCGCCGCGTGCGGTGGCGTAGTAACCCACGGCCGTGCTCTGCGCTCCGCTCGCCCAGGTCTGCGCGCCCAGGGCACTGGCGTTCTCGCCCGGTGCATAGGCGAAGTAGCCGACCGCGGTCGCTTCGGCGCCGGAGGCTTCGCTGAGGCTGCCGTTGGCCACGGCGCGGTCGCCACTGGCGATGGCACCGGCACCGACGGCGGTGGCGGCTTCGCCACTGGCCTGGGTCTGCACGAAGAAGCCCAGGCCGGGGATCAGGTCAGCCGGACCACCGATGGCGACGCTGCTGGTGCCCGTCGCGTTGCTCTGCGTACCCAGCGCGGTGGAATAATCGCCGATGGCATTGGCCACGGCGCCGAAGGCCGACGCCTGCGCACCGGCCGCATAGGCGCCGACGCCGTAGGACGACGCCGCAAAACCACTGGCTTCGGCACTGGCGCCGACCGCAGTGCCGCCGACGCCTGCGCTGGTTGCGCCGGTTTCCACCGGCACGCCGCCGCTGGTGATCAGCGGGTTGCCATCGGCATCCACCGCAGCGCCACCCACGGCAACGCTGCCTGGACCGTTGGCCTGCGCGTTGTTGCCGAACGCGGCACTGTTCTGGCCCGAGGCCAGCGCGTTGTTGCCAACGGCAGTGGCGTTCTGCGCGACGGCGGTGGCGCCGGCACCGACTGCCGTGGTGCCGTTGCCGATGGCATTGGCGGCCTCGCCGGCCGCCAGCGCCTCGTCGCCCTCGGCCAGTGCACCGGCATCGCTGTTGCTGCTGCCGTTAGCCTGGAAGCGCTTGGCGGTGGCATCGGCCACGGCGGCAACGTCCTTCAGCTGACCGACATTGACTGCATCGTTGTCTTCGGTGCCTGCGGCCACGCTGGTGATCTGCCGGGTCAGGCCGTATTCGGCGGCACCAACGGACACGGTATCGACGCGGTCGGCCAGCGAGCCCGCGCCGAGCGCCACGCTGCCGGTGGCCACCGCCGCGGAATTCGAGCCCAGCGCGGTGCTGTATTCACCAACGGCGGTGCTGAATGCACCCACCGCAATCGACGCTTCGTTGGCGGCGGTAGCGCCGCGGCCCAATGCGGTGCTGCCCGGGCCCATCGCCACGGCACCGCCGCCAACAGCGGTGGCGCCATCGGCAGTCGCTTCGGACAGCGCACCCAGCGCGGTGGCCGCGCCGTTCTCGCTGGCGGCGGTCGCGCTTGCGCCAACCGCGGTGTCGCCGAGACCGAAGGCCGCAGCGCTCTGCCCGACCACCACGCTGGCATCGCCGATTGCCAAGGCGCCCTGGCCGAACGCGCTTGCGCCCAGGCCCGCGGCAATGGCCTGGGTACCGATGGCAGTGGTGGCATTGGCCAGCGACTGTGCGCCGGCACCGGCCGCGACTGCGCCCTGCCCGTCGATCTTCGCCGCGTCGCTGTCATCGCCTGCGCCATCGGCCTTGAAATAACGATTGCCGTCTGCGGCGACATCGGCCAGCGCGGCCTGCGTGGCGCGCGCCTGCGCGTCCAGCTGCGCCTTGTTCACCGCATCGGTGGCCTGGCTGCCTGCGGCAACATTGGTGATCTGCCGTTCCTTGCCGGTATCACCCACGGACACCGTGTTGGCACGCGTGGCCTTGGAGCCGGCGCCCAGCGCTACGCTGTTGGCCGCACTGGCGCTGCTGTTGCTGCCGATCGCCACCGCGTTGCTGCCCTTGGCCGTGGCCGAGCCTTCGATCAGGCACTTTTCGAGCAGCTTGCCGCTGAATGCCACGCAGGTGGCGCTGCCGCCGATCTGCACCGACTGTGCTGCGGCGATACCGCTCATGCCCAATCCCAATACCAGGCCCAGTGCCATCGCCAACCTTGCGGGCGCAGCCTGCGTTGCATCGCGGCGCTGGTCGACGACCCCGCCGCCGCTGTCGGAGGAGGCCAGTTCCGAGGCCACCACCAACTGACCCAATGCTTTGTTCCAGACCTTGCGATAAATCCGATTCATCGGTACGGCTCCTGATTGGACTGGTTTTGGGCAAAGCAACGCCACCGCTGGGCTTTCCGGCCCAACGTCCCCTGGGGGCGTTTATTCGCGTGATTTACTGCGGGGTATTGCCGAACGGCGCGCAGCGACAGAAAACCGAGCGCGTGCGCCAACCGGTTACTGCGAAATGAATGATTCTGAAACGGGGTTCAAGTGTTAACGGCAACTTTGCAGATCGTCAAGACTTTGACACAGCAAATCCTATTGCCGTGAAGCACATCACTATTTCACGTGTTTATGAAAGGATTTTGTTATGCATGCGTGACGATTCCTCGACGCATGAAAATGCATGTAACTAGCGGTCGCGACTGGAGTTTCAAGCGCGCAAAGAAAAACCCGCCGATCAACGGCGGGTTTTTCCATACGCGATGGCATTGAGGCCTGCGCGATGCAGTGCGATCAGCCGCACCACACCCGCGCGTTGCGGAACATGCGCATCCACGGCGAGTCACCCTGCCACTCGGCCGGAGCCCAGCTCAGGTTGAGCGCGCGCGGGGTGCGTTCCGGGTGCGGCATCATGATGGTGACGCGGCCGTCGGTGCTGGTCAGGCCGGTGATGCCGTCCGGCGAACCGTTCGGATTCAGCGGGTACTGGCTGGCAACGTTGCCGTGGCCATCGATGTAGCGCAGCGAAACACGTGCGGCGGCCTGGTCGATGGCATTGTCGAACACGGCCTGGCCTTCGCCATGCGCCACCGCCACCTGCAGGCGCGAACCGGCCATGCCGCGCAGCAGGATCGACGGCGATTCCACCACCTCCAGCAGCGCGGTACGGGCTTCGAACTGCTCGCTGGCGTTGCGGCGGAACTGCGGCCAGTGCTCGGCCCCCGGAATGATGCCCTTCAGCTGGCTCATCATCTGGCAGCCATTGCACACGCCCAGCGCGAAGCTGTCCTCGCGCGTGAAGAATGCGGCGAAGGCATCACGCAGCGCACTGCGCTCCAGGATCGAGGTGGCCCAGCCACGGCCGGCACCGAGCACGTCGCCGTAGCTGAAGCCACCACAGGCGACCAGGCCGGTGAAATCCTGCAGGGCCACGCGGCCTTCGATCAGGTCGCTCATATGCACGTCGAAGGCGCGGAAGCCGGCACGTTCGAAGGCGTTGGCCATTTCAATCTGGCCGTTCACGCCCTGCTCGCGCAGCACGGCCACGCGCGGGCGCGCACCGGTGCTGATGAACGGCGCCGCCACGTCTTCGTTGAGGTCGAAGCTGAGCTTGGGCTTCAGGCCCGGCGCCGTGAAGGAACGCGCAATCTCGCGCTCAACGTCGGCGTTGGCCGGGTTGTCGCGGCGCTTCTGCATGGCGTGGGTGACCGACCACCAGGCGTCGAACAGCGCGTCCCAGCGCCACTCGGCCAGGTTCTCGCCGCCCAGCGACACGCGCACCACCGGTGCGGTGGTCGGCTTGGCGATGCGCTGTGCGCATTCGGTCAGTGCGTGGCGTTCGACCAGGTCGGCGAACGCAGCACGGTCTTCGCGCGCGATCTGCACCACCGCGCCCAGCTCTTCGTTGAACAGGCTGCGGAACGGATCATCGCCCCAGGCATCGAGGGTGATGTCCAGGCCCAGGCGCGAGGTGAAGGCCATTTCGCACAGCGCGGCGAAGGCACCGCCGTCGCTGCGGTCGTGGTAGGCCAGCAGCAGGCCGGCCTGGCGCGCATCGCGGATCAGCTCGAAGAAGCCACGCAGGCGCTGCGGGTCGTCCAGATCCGGGGCAGCGCCGGCGAACGCCGGCAGGTCACCGTGGTCGGCATGCACCTGGGCCAGGATGGAACCGCCCAGGCGCTGCTTGCCGGCGCCAAGGCCGATCAGCCACAGCTCGCTTTCCACGTCGCGGTCGAGCAGCGGGGTCAGCTGCTGGCGCACATCGGCGACCGGTGCGAACGCAGAGATCACCAGCGACACCGGCGACACGCTCTTGTGCGCTTGGCCCTGGTCGTGCCACTGCGCCTGCATCGACAGCGAGTCCTTGCCCACCGGAATGCTGATGTCCAGCTGCGGGCACAGTTCCATGCCCACGGCCTTCACCGCGTCGTACAGCAGCGCGTCTTCGCCCGGGTGGCCGGCCGCGGCCATCCAGTTCGCCGACAGTTTGATCTCATCCAGCGCATCGACCGGGGCCGCGCACAGGTTGGTCAACGCTTCGCCCACGGCCATGCGTGCCGAAGCCGCCGCATCGAGCAGGGCCAGCGGGGTGCGCTCGCCGATCGACATCGCCTCGCCGGCCACGCCGTCGAAGTCGGCCACGGTGATGGCCACATCGGCCACCGGCAGCTGCCACGGGCCAACCATCTGTTCGCGTGCGGTCAGGCCACCGACGCTGCGGTCACCGATGGTGACCAGGAAGTTCTTCGAGGCCACCGTCGGGTGCGCAAGCACGCGCAGGCCCGCTTCCTGCAGGTCCAGGCCCGCGGTCTTCAGCGCCGGCCAGCGCGGTGCCGGCGGGTGTGCGGTATCGCGGTGCATCTTCGGCGGCTTGCCGAACAGCACGTCCATCGGCAGGTCGATCGGCGCATCGGCCGGGGTGTGGCCCGGCACGGCGCCATAGGCCACCACCAGGTGTTCCTCGGCGGTGGCCACGCCGACCGCAGCGAACGGGCAGCGCTCGCGGGCGCACAGCGCGGCGAACTCGCCCAGGCGCTCCTGGGCGACGCCGAGCACGTAGCGTTCCTGCGATTCGTTGCACCACAACTGCATCGGCGACAGCGACGGATCATCGGTGGGCACCTTGCCCAGATCGATCACGCCACCGACCCTGGAGTCGTGCAGCAGCTCGGGGATGGCATTGGACAGGCCGCCGGCACCGACGTCGTGGAAGAACTTGATCGGGTTGTTGCTGCCCATCGCCACGCAGCGGTCGATGACCTCCTGGCAGCGGCGTTCCATTTCCGGGTTGTCGCGCTGCACGCTGGCGAAGTCCAGGTCCTCGGCGCTTTCGCCGGAGGCCACCGAGCTGGCGGCCCCGCCACCCAGGCCGATCAGCATCGCCGGGCCACCGAGCACGATGACCGCATCACCGGGCTGCAGCTGGATCTTGTCGACCTGGGTACGGTCGATGGCGCCGAGGCCGCCGGCCAGCATGATCGGCTTGTCGTAGGCACGCACCAGGTCGGCACCTTCCGGCAGCTCGAAGCTGCGGAAGTAGCCGAGCAGGTTCGGGCGGCCGAACTCGTTGTTGAACGCAGCGCCGCCAAGCGGGCCGTCGGTCATGATTTCCAGCGCCGGTGCCATGCGCGGGTTCAGCGCGCGCGGCGCTTCCCACGGCTGCGGCAGCTCGGGAATGCGAAGGTGCGAGACAGAGAACCCGGACAGGCCCGCCTTCGGCTTGCCGCCGCGGCCGGTCGCGCCTTCGTCGCGGATCTCGCCACCGTTGCCGGTCGAGGCACCCGGGAACGGCGCGATCGCGGTCGGATGGTTATGCGTTTCCACCTTGATCTGGAACGCGCTGGGCACCTGCGGCTCGCGGCGGTATTCGCCGCTGGCCGGATCCGGGCGGTAACGCGACGCCGGATGGCCTTCGATCACCGCGGCGTTGTCGCTGTACGCGCTGAGCGTGTGCTGCGGGGTCTGCTGGTGGGTGTTCTTGATCATCCGGAACAGCGAACGGTCCTGTTCCTGGCCGTCGATGGTCCAGCTGGCGTTGAAGATCTTGTGGCGGCAGTGCTCGGAATTGGCCTGCGCGAACATCATCAGCTCGACGTCGGACGGCGCGCGGCCGAGCGCGGTGAAGCGTTCGCGCAGGTAGTCGATCTCGTCCTGGGCCATGGCCAGGCCGAGGCGCTGGTTGGCGGCCTCCAGCTGGTCCACCGGCACGCGTTCCAGTTCACCGCGGGCCGGCGCCGAGAACAGCGCCAGGCCCTGTTCCACGGTCTCCAGCACCGACTGCGTCATCGGGTCGTGCAGCGCCTTGACCAGCGCCTGCTGGGCGGCGGCATCGGCCGGCCACCCCTGCACGTCGATGCGCAGGCCACGCTCGACCCGGCTGACCGGCTGCCCGGCACCACGGACCAGTTCGGTGGCCTTGCTCGACCACGGCGACAGCGTACCCAGGCGCGGCACCACGATGCGGCTGACCGCACCTTCGGCCACGGCCTCGGCCTGCGGCGCAGCTTCGAGGATGCGGCACAGCGTGATCAGGTCGGGGGCGGCGCTGCCTTCGGGCTGCACGAAGTAGACGTGCCAGGCACCGCTGATGCGCAGGGAGGGAGCGATGGACTGCAGGCGGGATTCAAGACGTTCGCGGCGGAACGGCGACAGGGCGGGCGCGCCCTCGAGGACCATCATGTCCGGGGAACCGTAGTTGGGAAACGGGCCCGACATTGTACCGGAAGCGGGGGAAGGGCTTTGGCCGGGCGGCGCCCGGCACCCGCAGAGGCGCCCAAGCCAAGGCCACAGCCAGAGCAGAGGCAAAAGCCACAGCAACAACGGGCATTCCGTGGGATGGCGGGGTGGGTCCGGTTGCGGGGGACGCCGTGAATCCGTCCATGGAGGCTCGATCGCCGCATCCATGCGGCTCACGCCCCCGCAACCGGACCCACCCCGCCTTCGACAGATTTCCGCGATCTGCAGTAGATCCACGCCATGCGTGGATGCTCCCCGGTAGTGCCGGCCGCTGGCCGGCAACCAGGGAAATCTCAGAAGTCAGGCATTGAAGAGCGAAGCGACCGGCTTCTGCTTTTGATTTTTTGTTCTGTCTTCCGTGGCTGGCCGCGCAGGAACCTGTCCGTGGCCGGGCGGGTGGGCTGCGCAGGGGCGTGAGCCGCATGGATGCGGCGATCGAGCTACATGGACGTACTTGCAGCGTCCCCTGCGCAGCCCACCCACCCGGCCAACCCTCAGAAACCCGCTGTACGCGACCCACTCCAGCCACGAGGGGCTCCGCCGATGGCCGCCGACCGCGCGCCAGCGCCGCTCTCCGCCAAATCCCCGAACCATGCACTCGCTCACGGATTGACCACACGATTGATGACAACGTTGTCCCTACCTGGCGCCGGACTCTCTCCCCGGCCTCCCAGGTACCTCCGTCCGCCCCCTCCGTCGCCTTCCCGGGCGACGCCCGGACCTGCGTCACGCGCGGCGCCATCGGGGCCCGCGCGCCCTTTGATCGGAGACTTACCCATGTACGACCCGATTGTGCGCAGTGCCGAACGTGCGACCCGAAGCTGTCGTCCCCGCCGCCTGGCCTGGCTGCTTGCCCTGGCCGCCGGTACCGCCGCCCTGCCCGGCCTGGCGCAGGCCGCCAGCTGTGCCGGCGTGGCCCAGTGGGACCAGGCCAAGATCTACCGGGCCGGCGATACCCTGCAGAAAGGAGGCGTCCTCTATCGGGCGAACCAGGACATCTGGAACGCGCCGCCGGACCATCCGGCCGGTGCGCCCTACTACACCAACCTCGGTGCCTGCGATGGCAGCGGCAGCAACCAGCCGCCGGTGGTCAGCCTGACCTCGCCGGCCAACGGCGCCACCTTCAGCGCCGGCAGCACGGTCAACGTGACCGCCAACGCCAGTGATCCGGACGGCAGCGTCGCCAAGGTCGAGTTCTTCCGCGATGGCAGCACGCTGGGCGTGACCACCAGTGCGCCGTACGCGGCCAGCTGGGCCAATGCCAGCGCCGGCAGCCACACCCTGCGTGCAGTCGCGACCGACAACAACAACGCCACCACCAGCACCGCGACCATCACCATCACCGTCAACGCCGCCGGTGGCGATACCACCGCACCGAGCGTGCCGGGCGGGCTGGCGGTCGGCACCCGCACCGCCAACAGCATCGCGCTCAGCTGGAGCCCGTCCACCGACAACACCGGTGGCAGCGGCGTGGCCGGCTACGACGTGTACCGCAACGGCAGCCTGGTCGGTTCACCGTCCAGCGCCAGCTACATCGATGGCGGGCTGACTGCCTCCACCACCTACCGCTACCGGGTTCGTGCCCGCGACAACGCCGGCAACGCCTCGGCCCAGGGCACTGAGATCAGCGCCACTACGCTGGCCGGCGACGGCGGCACCACCGGCAAGCGGGTGATCGGTTACTTCACCCAGTGGGGCATCTACGGCCGCAACTACCGGGTCAAGAACATCGACAGCAGTGGCTCGGCCGCACGCCTGACCCACATCAACTACGCGTTCGGCAACGTGCGCAACAACCGTTGCGAAGTGGGCATCACCCAGCCGTCGGATCCGAACAGCGGTGCCGGTGGCGATGCCTTCGCCGACTACACCAAGGCCTTCAGTGCCGCCGAGAGCGTCAGCGGCAGCGCCGATACCTGGGACCAGCCGTTGCGCGGTAACTGGAACCAGCTCAAGCAGCTCAAGGCCAAGTACCCGGGCATGAAGGTGCTGATCTCGCTGGGTGGCTGGACCTGGTCGCGTGGTTTCTCCAGCGCGGCGCGTCCGGAAAACCGCCAGGCCTTCGTCGCCTCGTGCATCGACGCCTACATCAAGGGCAACCTGCCGGTGACCGACGGTGCCGGTGGCGCCGGTGCCGCACTGGGCGTGTTCGACGGCATCGACGTCGACTGGGAGTACCCGGTGGCCTGTGGCATCGAATGCGGCAAGCCGGAGGACAACGCCAACTTCACCGCGCTGATGGCCGAGTTCCGCCGCCAGCTCGATGCGGTGCGTCCGGGCCTGTTGCTGACGGTGGCGGTGGGTGCCGGCATCGACAAGATCCGCGTCACTGATCCGGCCGCGTACCACCCGTACCTGGACTACATCAACGTGATGACCTACGACTTCCACGGCGCGTGGGATGCGAAGACCAATCACCAGTCGGCGCTGTTCGATTCGCCGAATGATCCGTCCACCGGCGACCAGAAGCTCTACAACAGCAACGACGCCATCGAGGCCTTCATCAGCCGTGGCGTGCCCGCCGCCAAGCTCAACCTGGGCATCGGCTACTACGGGCGTGGCTGGACCGGTGTGACCAACGCCAACAACGGCCTGTACCAGACCGCGACCGGCGCCGCCCCGGGCACGTATGAAGCCGGCATTGAAGACTGGAAGGTACTGAAGAACCTGGCGTGGCCGGGCTACACCGACAACACCGCCGGTGCCACCTGGATCTACAACGGCAGCACGCTGTGGAGCTTCGATACCCCGGCCAACATCACCCGCAAGATGGGCTACGTGAAGACCCAGGGCCTGGGCGGCGCGTTCGTCTGGGAGTTCAGCGGTGACGATGCGCAGGGCACGCTGACCAAGGCGGTCAGTGATGGCCTGAAATAAGAGAAAAGCCGGGGATGCGACACGCATCCCCGGCCTCGTTCGATTGATGCATCCGCCGGGCATGGCCCGGCGGCATTCCCGGTCAGCGCTTGGCCGACTGCTTTTCCAGCGCCGCACGCAGCTGCGCCGGCGGCAGGTAACCGCCCAGCTGGGTGCCATCCGGGGCGAAGATCGCCGGCGTGCCGTTCACGCCCAACTGCTGGCCCAGCGCGTACTGCATCGCCACCGGGTTGGTGCAGTTCTTGGCCGGCACACTGCCACCGCGCTTGGCGTTGGTCAGGGCCTGGCGGCGATCCGCTGCACACCAGACCGAAATCATGTCGGTGTAGTCCTTGCTGCCCAGGCCCATGCGCGGGAATGCCAGGTACTCGACCGAGATGCCGTTGCGGTTGAGCTCCGCGATGTCCTGGTGCAGCTTGCGGCAGTAACCGCACTCGATGTCGGTGAACACGCTGATGGTGTACTTGGCATTGGGCGCAGCGAACACGATGCGGTCGCCGTGGTTGGCCTTGGCCAGCAGATCGCGGCGGTAGCCGAGCAGGCCTTCGCTGTTGGCCGGGCCCTTGGCACGCGTGTCGTAGGGCTGCGACTGGAACAGGTAGCGGCCATCGTCGGACACGTACAGCAACTGGCCGGAGACCACGACCTCGCGGAAGCCGGGGAACGGCGCAGCGCCGATGTAGTCCACCTGGAAGCCGGGATTCAGGGCGGTCAGCGCGGCGCGTACGGCCTGGTCGGCCGAAGCGTTGGCGGCCGGGGCGGCCTTGGCCGCAGCCGCGGCGGGTGCCTTGGCGGCCGGCGGAGCCGGCTGGGCGCAAGCGGTCAGGCTGAGCGCACCGAACACGGCGGCGATGGCAAATCGGAGCATGGAGCGGTCCGCGACAGAAGAAGACCCCGGATTCTGACACAGCCGCCGCTACCGGGCCGCGACACTGCCCACCGTCCGAGGCCGGGGTTCAGGCCGCTGCTCAGCCGCGCGGATGGTGGCGCGCGTGCAGCTTCTGCAGGTGTTCGCGGGCCACCAGGGTGTAGATCTGGGTGGTCGACAGCGAGCTGTGGCCGAGCAGCATCTGCAGCGCGCGCAGGTCGGCGCCGCGGTTGAGCAGATGCGTGGCGAAGCTGTGGCGCAGGCCATGCGGGCTGATCCGCACCGGATCGATACCGGCCACCTGCGCGTGGCGCTTGACCAGATGCCAGAACGCCTGGCGGGTCAGCGCATGCAGCGTCGGCTCGACAAACAATGGGGTCTGCCCATCGGCCAGCGCCTGCACCTTGCCCTTGCCGACCAGCTGCGGGCGCGACGCCTGCAGATAGCGCTCCAGCCAGTGCTGCGATTCCTCGCCCAGCGGCACCAGCCGCTCCTTGCTGCCCTTGCCCGTGACCCTCAGCACGCCCTGGCGCAGGTTGACTGCCGTGGCCGGTAGCAGCACCAGCTCGCTCACGCGCAGGCCGGCCGCATACATCAGCTCCAGCATGGCGCGGTCGCGCAGGCCCAGCGGACTGTCGATGTCCGGCGCCGCCAACAGTGCGTCGATCTGGCTTTCGGCCAGCGCCTTCGGCAACAGCCGCGGCAGCTTCGGCGGGTCCAGCAGGGCACTGGGGTCCTCGCTGCGTTCACCACGGCGCACGCCATCGGCGAAGAACGCGCGCAGCGCCGACAGCAGGCGCGCATTGCTGCGCGGCGACCAGCCATGCCGGGTGCGCCAGGCCAGGTAATCGAACAACCCCGGGCGCTCGATGCCGGCCAGGCCACCGTCGCGTCCATCCATCCAGCGCGCCAGCCCTTCCAGGTCGCGCCGGTAGCTGTCGAGGGTGGCGCGGGCCAGGCCGTTCTCGGCCCAGATCGCATCGAGGAAGCGCTGGATGCGCGCGCTGTCGTCGGCGCGCAGCTCGGGCAGTTGCTGCACCAGCTGGCGGCGTTCGGCGGGGGTGGAAACAAGGGCCATGGGTGCAGGATACGAGGGCCACTGCGGGCGCGGCCAGCTTTGCGTATGCTCGGCGCATGTCCCGCCCCGCCACCGACACGGCCCCTGCGGCCGCTACCGAAATGCCCCGCCCACGTGCCTTGTTGGCCTGGCGCGTGCTGGCGATGGTCTACGACGCACTGCCGGTGCTGGCGCTGTGGATGCTGGCCGGCACGCTGTTCACCCTCGCCTACACCTTCAGCGGCCACGCGCAGCGCGAGAACATCGCACCGTTCAGTGCCTGGCAGTGGCTGCTGTGGGCGGTGTGCTGGGGAATCACGGGGTGGTACGCCACGGCCAGCTGGCGCCGTGGCGGACAGACGCTGGGCATGCGACCGTGGCGGCTGAAACTGCAATCGAGCGATGGCACGCCGCTGCGGCGCGGCCAACTGTGGCTGCGCTTCGCGGTGGGCTCACTGTCGCTGCTGCTGGGTGGACTGGGGTTCTGGTGGGCATGGGTCGACCGCGACCGCCTGACCTGGCACGACCGCGCCAGCGGCACCCGCCTGATGCGCATGCCGAAGCGGTGATGCACCACGTGTAGAGCCGAGCATGGACTCGGCTCTACACGATCAACGCAGCGATCAGCCGGCTGGCGCCGGGTCCGGCAGGATCACCGCCGGCTGCGTCCAGAGGTCGAAGAAGGCGGACGCAAACGCATTGGCCTGCACATCATCGGCCACCGGCGACTGTCCGCTCAATTGCGCACGGGTCTTCACGAACTCCTGCCACAGTTTCAGGCTGGCCTTCTTCAGGCGCTTCTGCTCGCCTGCATCGGTTGCGGCAAGGTACTGCGCGTACAGCTCGCGCATCGGTTTGCCCTGGGCCTCATAGGCCGCCGGAAGCGGCGGCAGCTGGGCGGCAGTGAAAGCCACCGATGCTGCCGGCGGCCGGTAGCCATCCGGCCCGAAAGCCTCCTTCAGCTCGTCCCCGGCATCCAGGTATTCGAAGAAGCCAGGCACATTGTAGAGCTTGGTCCGGTAGTCGGACGAGGTATCCGGGCTGCTGGAGACCACCGTGTCAGGCAGTTCGTCCTTCAGTCCTGCGTCCCAACGGCGCGGAATGAAGAAGCCGGTCGCCTTCACGTAGGGACCCTCGATCTCCACATCGTTCAGTTCGATCTTCGATGCCAGGTTGCCGGTATTGGTTTTGCTGGTGACGTACTGCTCGGTGACGATCACGTACTCGGCCATGGCCGGGTTGATCAGCCCGCCGATCCCGTCGGCGTAGACAACCATGCGTACGCTGCCGATCTTCTCGCTCTGCAGCCGGTACTGGCCCAGCTCCAGGACCAGGGGCATGGAGGTATGCGGCGGCAGGGTATGCACCTGCTGGTCGACCGACAAGGTCAGCGGTGCATCCGTCGGGTTGTCGATCTCGAAGTCGACGGTGGACCGGCTGCAGCCGGCAGAAAGCAGCACGGCCGCGATGTACGGCAGAAAGCGTTGGAAGCTCATGTTCATCCTTGAAGTGAAACGGAAACAGCCGGGCCTTGCCCGGCTCCCTGGGAATCAACCCGATTTGCGCCGGAACAGCAGTCCGGACACCGCCAGCATCACGATCGGTGGCAGCGCATAGGCAATGCGGTAATCGAACTTCAGCGCGCCGGCCATGCGGCCGAAGAACAGCTGCAGCAGCCAGAAGCCCAGCGCGAACAGGATGCCCAGGAACAGGCGCTTGCCCATGCCGCCGCTGCGCAGCGAACCGAACGCGAACGGCACCGCCGCCAGGCACAGCGCCAGCACGTTCAACGGGTAGAACCAGCGGCTCCAGTACACGTCCTCGAAGTCACGCGCGTCCAGCCCGTTGCGCTGCCGGTAGGTGATGCTGGTGCTCAGTTCGGCCAGGCTGAGGTTGCGCGGCTTGGCGATGCCGGTGGCCAATGCGGCCGCATCCAGCTTCGAATTCCACGGTTCGCGCGCGATTTCCTGGCGGGTCGCCGAGCGCTCGCCGAAGGTATCGCGACGTACCCCGGTCAGCACCCAGCCATCCCTGTCATGCTCGGCGGTGTCGGCATGGGTCAATGAGGCGATGCCCCCGTTCTCGGCGATGCGGTACAGGCGCACGTCGCGCAGGATCAGGCGCGTGCCCTTGTCGCCGACCAGCTGCTCCTCGCCGCTCTGCGCGTTGAGGAAGGTATCGCCCTCGCGTGCCCACAGGCCCGAGTAACGGCTGGTGGCGATATCCCGCCCCCACTTGGCGCTGGACTTCAACGCATCGGCGCGGTCCTGGCCCCAGGGGCCCAGGGTCTCGGCGCTGAACACCATCACCGCGGTCAGCAGCGACAGCGCGATCGCCACTGAAACGCTCAGGCGCTTGCGCGACAGGCCCAGCGCTCGCAGCGCGGTCAGCTCCGAGGTCGCCGCCAGCTGGCCCAGGCCCATCAGTGCACCGATCACCGCGGCGGTGGGGAACATGGTGTAGGCGCGGCGTGGCACCGTGTACAGCACCCATGCGGCGGCATGGCCCAGCGTGTAGCCGTTCTTGCCGATGTCCTTGAACTCGCCGGAGAACGCCATCACCACGTCCAGGCCAACCAGCACGGCCCAGGTCAGCAGCACCGTGGTGAACACCGACCGGCCCAGGTACAGGTCGAAACGCATCGGGCGCAGCCTCATGCGCGGGCTCCCTTCGAGCGGCCCAGGCGGCCATCACGTGCATACATCCAGATTGCCAGCGCCAGCAACGGCAGGGTCAACCACCACAGGCCGAGCGCTGGGGGGATCTTGCCGTTGGCGATCCAGCCGCTGCCGATGAACATCAGATTGGTACCGACCATGTAGGCCATCAGCGCCAGCATCATGCGGCCGTAGCGCTGCTGGCGCGGCGAGCTGCGGCCCAGCGGCACGGTCAGCAGGGCGAACGCCAGCGCGATCAGCGGCGGTGCCAGGCGGCGGTGCAGCTGCGCCTGCGCCTGCGGACGCTCATCGCCGATCAGCTGCAGGGTCGGCATCAGTTCCGGGTCATCCTCGGTGCGGGTCTGCGCGCCATCGGGCAGGGCCACGTCATTGCGGGCGAAGGTCGCCAGGCGGTAGTCCAGGCCACCGGCCACCGGCCCTTCCACCTGGTGGCCGTCATCCAGCTCCAGGAAGCGCTGACGGGTGCCCTCGAAGAACATGCGGCCGCCATTGGCCGACACCACCTCCAGGCGGTCATCCTTCTGGCGCTGCAGGAACACCTTGCCCAGCTGGGTGCCATCGGGCGAGATCGAGGACAGGTAGACCACGCCGCCATTGGGCAACGGGGTGAAGCGGCCCGGCTCCAGACCGGCCATCAGCACGCTGCGGTTGGCCTCGATGATCATCTGCTCGGCCACCCGGCCGGCCCACGGGCCCAGCCACAGCGAGCAGGCGCCCACCAGGGCCACCACCGGCACCACCAGCATCAGCAGTGGCCGCAGCAGTCGCTTGGGGCCGACACCAATGGCGGTGATCACCGCCATTTCCGAGTCGCGGTACAGGCGGGCGATGGCCAGCAGCAGGCCCAGCATCAGCGCCAGCGGCAGGATCAGCGGCAGGTAGGCGATGAACTGCAGGCCCAGCTGCGAGAACAGCAGCTTGGCCGGCAGGCGCCCGTCGGCGATGTTGCCGAGGATGTCCACCAGCACGCCGCCCACGCTGACCACCAGCAGGACGATCAGGGTAGCCAGGAAACTCTGGACGAAATCGCCCAGCAGGTATCGGTCGAGCTTCAGCATGGGGCGGTGGTTTAAACTCTGGGGTTCGTTCGCGGTGCCGCCCAGTCTACTGTCTGGGCGTAAACGGCCTGCGATTGTACGGACTCGCCAATGGAATCTGCTCAATGGCCCTCGAATTCACCCTGAACCACGTTGCTCCGGCCGCCGCCACCGTCGATTGCCTGGTGGTTGGCGCGTATGCCGACCATACCCTGACCCCGGCCGCACAGGCCCTGGACGCCGCCAGCGGTGGCCGCCTGGCCGCCCTGGCCCAGCGCGGCGACCTGTCCGGCAAGACCGGCGCCACCACCCTGCTGCATGACCTGCCGGGCGTGACCGCCCCGCGCGTGCTGGTGGTCGGCCTCGGCGAAGTCGCCCGTTTCGGCGTGCCGCAGTACCTGAAGGCCGTCGGCGACGCCGTGCGCGCGCTGAAGGTCGGTGCTGCCCGCAGCGCACTGTTCACCCTGTCCGAAGTGGCGGTGAAGGACCGCGACGCGGCCTGGGCGATCCGCCAGGCGGTGATCGCCGCCGATCATGCCGCGTACCGCTACACCGCCACCCTGGGCAAGAAGAAGGCCGACGACGCCGGCCTGGCCCAGCTGGCCATCGCCGGTGACGACGCGCAGGCCCTGGCCCAGGGCCAGGCCATCGCCGCCGGTGTCGAGTTCGCCCGCGAGCTGGGCAACCTGCCGCCGAACTACTGCACCCCGGCCCATCTGGCCGAGGTCGGCGTGAAGTTCGCCGGCGAGCACGACGGTGCCGAAGCCGAGATCCTCGACGAGCACCAGATGGAAGCGCTGGGCATGGGCTCGCTGCTGGCCGTGGCCCGCGGTTCGGCCAACCGCCCGCGCCTGGTGGTGCTGAAGTGGTCCGGTGGCGGCGACGCCAAGCCGTACGTGCTGGTCGGCAAGGGCATCACCTTCGATACCGGTGGCGTCAACCTGAAGACCCAGGGCGGCATCGAAGAGATGAAGTACGACATGTGCGGTGGCGCCAACGTCATCGGCACCTTCGTCGCTGCGGTCAAGGCCAAGCTGCCGCTGAACCTGGTGGTGGTGGTGCCGGCGGTGGAAAACGCCATCGATGGCAACGCCTACCGCCCGTCCGACGTGATCACCTCGATGTCGGGCAAGACCATCGAAGTGGGCAACACCGACGCCGAAGGCCGCCTGATCCTGTGCGACGCGCTGACCTACGCGCAGCGCTTCGAGCCGGCCGCGCTGGTCGACGTCGCCACCCTGACCGGTGCCTGCATGGTCGCCCTCGGCCACCAGACCGCCGGCCTGATGAGCAAGCACGACGACCTGGCCAACGAGCTGCTGGCCGCCGGCGAGCAGGTGTTCGACCGCGCCTGGCGCCTGCCGCTGTGGGACGAGTACCAGCCGATGCTGGATTCGACCTTCGCCGACGTCTACAACATCGGCGGCCGCTGGGCCGGCGCGATCACCGCCGGCTGCTTCCTGTCGCGCTTCGCCGAAGGCCAGCGCTGGGCCCACCTGGACATCGCCGGCGTGGCCAGCGATGAAGGCAAGCGTGGCATGGCCACCGGCCGCCCGGTCGGCCTGCTGAGCCAGTGGCTGCTGGACCAGGCCGCCCGCGCCTGATGCCGTACCCGACCCTGGCCGGCGCCCGCCGGCCAGGGCCTCGCCCGGCACTGCCGGGCCCCTGCCTGACCCGGACCCTGCCATGCCCCGCGCCGACTTCTACCTGATCGCCAAGCCCCGCTTCCTGACCGAGCCGTTGCGCCTGGTCTGCGAGCTGGCGCGCAAGGCCAACGACGCCGGGTTGTTCACCCTGGTGCTGGCCCGCGACCAGGCCCAGGCCGAGGAGCTGGACGAACTGCTGTGGGCGTTCGACAACGATGCCTACATCCCGCACCAGATCGCCGGCGAGGACATGGACGAGGAAGAAGCCCTGGTGCTGATCGCCGTGCCGGGCACCGAGGCACCGGCGCGCCCGCTGGTGATCAACCTGCGCGATGAACCCTGGCTGGGCGAGTGCGAGCGCGTGCTGGAAGTGGTTCCGGCCGACCCGGAAGCGCGCGAACCGCTGCGCGAACGCTGGCGCCAGTACAAGACCGCCGGTTACGACCTGAACAAGCACGACATGTAAGTCCAGCGAGGACCCCTTGATGCGCCTGTTGATCGCCCTGATTCTTCCCTGGCTGTCCTTCTTCACCATCGGCCGGCCGTTTGCCGGCATTGTCTGCCTGATCCTGCAGATCACCCTGATCGGCTGGCTGCCCGCCGCCATCTGGGCCGCCTACGCGGTCAGCCAGTACCACACCGACCAGAAGATCCGGCGCGCCCTCGGGCCGCGCTGATCTCCCTTCCGCCTTGATTACCGGTTCCCCCGCATGACCCAACTCGCCTCCAGTTACGACCCGAAGTCCTTCGAGACCGACCTCTACGAGGCCTGGGAGAAGGCCGGCCACTTCAAGCCGTCCGGCACGGGCGAGCCTTACACCATCCTGCTGCCGCCGCCGAACGTGACCGGCACCCTGCACATGGGCCACGCCTTCCAGCAGACCCTGATGGACGCGCTGGTGCGCTACCACCGCATGCGTGGCTACGACACGCTGTGGCAGGTCGGTACCGATCATGCCGGCATCGCCACCGAAATGGTGGTCAGCCGCAACCTGGCGCTGGAAGGCAAGGGCGAGACCCGCGATTCGCTGGGCCGCGAAGGCTTCATCGGCAAGGTCTGGGAGTGGAAGCAGCAGTCCGGCGACACCATCGAACGCCAGATGCGCCGCCTCGGCACCTCCGCCGACTGGTCGCGCAGCACCTTCACCATGGACCCGCAGCCGTCGGCGGCGGTCAACGAGGCCTTCGTGCGCTGGTACGAGCAGGGCCTGATCTATCGCGGCCAGCGCCTGGTCAACTGGGACCCGGTGCTGAAGACCGCCATTTCCGACCTGGAAGTGGAAAGCGCCGAGGAAGACGGCTTCCTGTGGTCGATCGCCTACACCCTGGATGAGGGCCTGAGCTACGAGCACGTCGAGCGCGATGCCGACGGCGTGGAAACCCTGCGCGAAACCCGCGACTACCTGGTCGTCGCCACCACCCGCCCGGAAACCCTGCTGGGCGATACCGCGGTGATGGTGCACCCGGAAGACGCGCGTTATGCGCACCTGATCGGCAAGAGCGTGGTGCTGCCGCTGACCGGCCGCCGCGTCCCGGTGATCGCCGACGACTACGTGGACCGTGCCTTCGGCACCGGCGTGGTCAAGGTCACCCCGGCGCACGATTTCAACGACTATGAAGTGGGCGTGCGCCACAGCCTGCCCATGATCAACCTGTTCACCCCGGTGGCGGCGCTGAACGAGAACGCGCCGGAGCGTTTCCAGGGTCTGGACCGCTACGCCGCGCGCAAGGCCGTGCTGGCTGAGCTGGAAGACCTGGGCATCCTGGTCGAGACCAAGGCGCACAAGCTGCAGGTGCCGCGCGGCGACCGTACCGGCCAGGTGATCGAGCCGTACCTGACCGACCAGTGGTTCGTGAAGATGGACGACCTGGCCAAGCGTGGCCTGGAGCTGGTCGAAGACGGCAGCATTTCCTTCGTGCCGCCGAACTGGATCAACACCTACCGCCACTGGATGAACAACATCCAGGACTGGTGCATCAGCCGCCAGCTGTGGTGGGGCCACCGCATTCCGGCGTGGTTCGACGAAGCCACCGGCAGCTGCTACGTCGGTCGCAGCGAAGAGGAAGTGCGGGCGAAGCACAACCTGGGCAGCGACGTGGTGCTGAACCAGGAAAGCGACGTGCTGGAGACCTGGTTCTCCTCGCAGCTGTGGCCGTTCTCCACCCTGGGCTGGCCGAACGAACAGGCCATGGCCGAGCGCGGCTTCGACCGCTACCTGCCGTCGTCGGTGCTGATCACTGGCTTCGACATCATCTTCTTCTGGGTGGCGCGCATGATCATGGCCACCGACAACCTGGTCGGGAAGATCCCGTTCAAGGACGTCTACTTCACCGGCCTGATCCGCGACGGCCAGGGCCAGAAGATGTCCAAGAGCAAGGGCAACGTGCTCGATCCGCTGGACATCATCGACGGCATCACCATCGACGATCTGGTCGCCAAGCGCACCGGGGGCCTGATGCAGCCGAAGATGGTGGAGAAGATCGAGAAGGCCACCCGCAAGGAATTCCCGGACGGCATTGCTGCCCACGGTGCCGATGCGCTGCGTTTCACCATCGCCGCGCTGGCCACCCACGGCCGCGACATCAAGTTCGACATGAACCGCGCCGAGGGCTACAAGAACTTCTGCAACAAGCTGTGGAACGCCAGCCGCTTCACCCTGATGAACACCGAGAGTGCAGCGTTCACCGGCGTGCCGACGCCGCGCACCGATGCCGAGCGCTGGATCCTGGCGCGCCTGGCGGCGGTGTCCACCGAGGCGCAGGGCCACTACGCCAACTACCGCTTCGACCTGCTGGCGCAGTGCCTGTACGAGTTCGCCTGGAACGAGTTCTGCGACTGGTTCCTGGAGCTGAGCAAGCCGGCACTGAATGGTGCCGATGCCGCCGACGCCGAAAGCACCCGCCACACTCTGCTGTACGTGCTGGAAGCGCTGCTGCGCCTGCTGCACCCGCTCACGCCGTTCATCACCGAACAGCTGTGGCAGCAGCTGGCCCCGCGCCTGGGCCTGGCCGAAACCACGCTGTCGCTGCGCCCCTACCCGACCGCCGCCGAGTTCGAAGGCGATTTCACTCAGGCTGAAGCCGACGTGGAATGGTTGAAGGCGGTGATCAGTGCCGTGCGTCGCGTGCGCAGCGAACTGAACGTGGCCCCGTCCAAGCTGGTGCCGCTGCGCCTGCAGGCCGGTCTGGAGCAGGACCGCGTGCGCATCGAACGTTTCAGCGCCTCGCTGTCGTTCCTGCTCAAGCTGGACAGCATCCAGTGGCTGGCTGAAGGCGAAAGTGCACCGCCGGCTGCCGCCGCGATCGTCGGTGAACTGAAGCTGCTGGTGCCGCTGGAAGGCCTGGTCGATCTCGACGCCGAGCGTGCCCGCCTGGACAAGGAGATCAAGCGCGTGGAAGGCGAGCAGGAGAAGAGCGAAACCAAGCTCGCCAAGTTCACCGACAAGGTGCCGCCGGCGGTGGTCGAGCAGGAACGCGTGCGCCTGGTCGACTGGAACACCCAGCTGGCCGGCCTGCGCGAACAGCGCGCGAAGCTGTAAGCGCGTCACTCTGGTGCGTGCCAACCAAGGTTGGCACCTACCACGGTGGGAGAGGTTGGCACCTACCGAAGCGGAATCGGAAACGCCGGGCGATGCCCGGCGTTTCCATTTCTCCCGCATGGCATCATCGGCGGATGCCGCTTTCCATCTTCCTGCTGGTTCTCGCCGCTGCAGCCCTGCACGCCAGCTGGAACGCGATCGTCAAGCGCGGGCCGGACAAGTTCCTCGGCACCGTACTGGTGACCGGCAGTGCCGCGCTGCTGTCGGCTGCCGCCCTGCCCTTCCTGCCATTTCCCGCCGCGCACAGCTGGCCGTGGCTGAGCGCGTCGGTGCTGCTGCAGGTGACCTACTACGGCCTGGTCGCACGCTGTTACCAGCAGGTCGACATGAGCCTGGCCTACCCGCTGATGCGTGGCAGCGCGCCGATCCTGGTCGCGTTGGCGGGCACCCTGCTGGGCGAGCAGCTGCCGCCGGCAGCGTGGCTGGGCGTCGTACTGGTCAGCACTGGCATCCTGTGCATGGCATTGGGTGCACGTGGCGGTCAGCTGCGCCTGCCGCTGCTGACCGGGGCGATGATCGCCACCTACACGCTGGTCGATGCGCAGGGCGCGCGCCAGTCCGGCAGCGCACTCAGCTATACGTTGTGGCTGTTCCTGCTGTCGGGCATTCCACTGCCACTGTGGGCGCTGTACACGCGCCGCGGCGCGGTGCTGGACTATGCGCGACAGCACTGGCCGCTGGGGCTGGCCGGTGGCGTCGGCACCACCGCCTCGTATGCGATGGCGTTGTGGGCCATGACCCAGGCGCCGGTGGCGATGGTCTCGGCGTTGCGCGAATCGTCGATCCTGTTCGCGTTGCTGATCTCGGTGTTCCTGCTGCGCGAACGGATTCCGCGCGCGCGCTGGCTGGCGGCGGCGTTGATCGTCGGGGGGGTGTTGGCACTGCGGCTGGCGTGAGGAAAGCGTGCCAACCAAGGCTGGCACCTACCACGGTAGGTGATGTATCGATGACAGCGGAGATCCATCGGTAGTGCCGGCCGCTGGCCGGCAACCCTGCTCCGTTACAGCGGCGGCATCGCCTGCAGGTCGCCGTCGACCAGTTCGATCGCCATCACCACCGCGTCTTCGCGGCCCTGTGCGGCCGGGTAGTAACGCGGGCGGCGACCGATCTCGTTGAAGCCTTCGCTGTGGTACAAGGCCAGCGCAGGTGTGTTGGACGGACGCACTTCCAGGAACACACGCTGCGCCCCGCGGTCGCCGGCCAGCTGTACCAGCGCGCGCAGCAACTGACGTCCGAGCCCACGCGACTGCGTCAGTGGATCGATGCAGACGTTCAGCACATGGGCCTCGTCGGCCGCGATGCTGAGCACGCCATAGCCGATCAGCTGGCCATCACGCTCCATGGCCAGGCCCGGATAGCCCGCACGCAGGCAGTCGACGAAGATGCCGCGGGTCCAGGGAAACGGATAGCCGCGTACTTCAATCGCCATCACCGCGTTGAGGTCGCTCTCGCGCAGCGCGCGCAGGCTGACCGGACCGGGCTGGCTGACCGCACTCATGGCGCACCCCGCTTGCGCAGGGCGCGCAGCTGCGGCCACAGCGCGCGCTTGGCGGCCGGGTCCTGACGCAGCTGGTCCAGCGGCCAGCTGTCCATCAGCGCCTGCGTGGCCGGATCATTGGGATTGCAGCCGGACGCGCGCAGCAAGGCGATCTGCAGGCGATCCGGCAGGCGCACCACCGGCTGCCGGGCATTGCCGCCAGGCAGCGGCCGGGCAGCCGCGGGCGCGGTGTCCGGTGCGCTGACCGGGGTCTCGCGACGCGCTGGCGCCGGGCGTTCCTGGCGGGAAACCGGTGCGGCCGCAGCCAGAGGTTCGCGCGCGGGTGCGGTTGACGCCCGCGCCTGCTCCGCCGCTGGTGTGGCAGCCGCCTCGGCGTCGGCCACGCTCAGCTGCAGCGCGGCATCCAGCTCGGCGGCCAGCTGGCCGTCGTGATAGACGGTGTAGCCCATGGCCTGCAGCCAGGCCTGCTGGGCCGGTGACCACAGCACGGGCAGGTCCTCGCTCACGCGGCCTCGGGCTTCTTGCGCAGGCGCTGCACGGCCCACATCACCGGGCCCGACAAGGCGTACAGGATGCCCACCGCGAACAGCACGCGCGGCAGATCGATGACCGCAATGGCGATCGCCACTGGCACCAGGGCCAGTACCAGGAACGGCACGCGGTCGGAGCGGGTGCCCTTGGCGCCGCCGCCCTTGAAGCTCCAGAAGCGGATGCGGCTGACCATCAGCAGCGCCGCGATGATCGTCACCGCCAGCGCCACGTAGCGCAGCTGGTTGCCGTCCCAGCCCAGGTTGCCATCGGCGAACGCCCAGACGAAGGACATCATCAGGCCGGCTGCGGCCGGGCTGGCAAGGCCGACGAACCAGCGCTTGTCGACCACCGCTACCTGGGTATTGAAGCGGGCCAGGCGCAGCGCCGCGCAGGCGGCATACAGGAAGGCCACGGCCCAGCCGACGCGACCCAGCAGCGGGTCGTCGAACTTCAGCCACGACAGCGACCAGTGGTACATCACCAGCGCCGGGGCCATGCCGAAGCTGACCAGGTCGGCCAGCGAGTCGTACTGCACGCCGAATTCGCTGCTGGTGCCGGTCAGGCGCGCCACGCGCCCATCCAGGCCATCCATCACCGCCGCCACGAACACGGCGATGCTGGCGTTGACGAAGTCCCCGTTGGCCGCGGCGATGATCGCGTAGAAACCGGCAAACAGGCCGGCGGTGGTGAACAGGTTGGGCAGCAGGTAAATCGTGCGCGAACGCGGCGGCGGTGTGATCGGGTCCATGGAATCCAGTTTAATCGACTTGCCAGTGCTCGGCGCCAATGCTGCAATCGGCGTTCTACGCCCATTCCGTGGAGTTTGCCATGCGTGCCCTGTCCTGCCTTGGATGCCTGCTGCTGTTGGCCAGTGCCAACGCCGTGGCCGGCCCGGTCTACAAATGGAAGGACGCCAATGGCGTGACCCAGTATTCGGAGACCCCGCCGGCGGGCAGGAAGTTCGAGACCCGGGCGCAGGCGCGCAGTCCCCAGGCGGCGGCCAGCGCCGAGACCCCGGCCGCGCCGGTGCCCGAGCAGTGCAGCACCGCCCGCGCCAACCTGGCCCTGCTGGACGGCGGCGGCCAGGTGATGCAGGACACCGATGGTGATGGCAAGGCCGATACCCCGTTGGCTCCGGAGCAGCGCAGCGCGCAGAAGGGATTGGCTGAAGCCGCCATCAAGGCCTACTGCCCGGCGGAGTGAGGGTTATCGGCAGGGCTTGCAGCCCTGCACCCGCAGAGGCGGTAGCAAGGGCAACGTCAAGAGCGGGCATTCCGTGGAATGGCGGGGCGGTGTCGGAGTGCGGGGACGCCGCAAGTACGTCCCTGTAGGCTTGGCAGCCGCATCCATGCGGCTGACACCCCGCAATCCGACACCGCCCCACCCCCGACAGATTCCCGGTGGTCAGTAGATCCACGCCATGCGTGGATGAATCTCCATGGAAATTGAATAGTTCGAGAATTGATCGAACAGCAACCGAGCATGGCTCGGCCCTACAAACGAAGGCGGGGTGGGTCCGGTTGCGGGGGCCTGAGCGCCATCGATGGCGCGACCGAGCCACAGGGACGTATTACGGCGTCCCCCGCAACCGGACCCACCCCGCCATCCCACGGGAAGCCCGCTGTTGCAGTTGCAGTTGACGTTGCTTGAGGCGGGTGCAGGGCGCAGCCCTGCCGATACCCCTCCCCCCGGCCGGGCTGGCAGAATAGGCGTCTCTGCCGTTATCCGAAGCCGACGATGCGCCTCTCCCAGTTCCACCTGCACACCACCAAGGAAACCCCCAGCGACGCCGAGCTGACCAGCCACCGGCTGATGCTGCGCGCGGGCATGATCCGCAAGCTGGCATCAGGCCTGTACACCTGGTCGCCGCTGGGCCTGCGCGTGCTGCGCAAGGTCGAGCGCATCGTGCGCGAGGAAATGGACCGTGCGGGTGCCGTGGAATTCCAGATCCCGACCATCCAGCCGAAGGAACTGTGGGAGCAGACCGGCCGCTGGCAGAAGTTCGGCCCGCAGCTGTTGAAGATCAAGGACCGCAAGGACCAGGTGTTCTGCTACAGCCCGACCGCCGAAGAAGCCGCCTGCGACTTCGCGCGCAGCGAGCTGTCCAGCTACAAGCAGCTGCCGGTCAACTTCTACCAGGTGCAGACCAAGTTCCGCGACGAGATCCGTCCGCGCTTCGGCGTGATGCGTTCGCGCGAGTTCCTGATGAAGGACGCCTATTCGTTCCACCTGCACGATGAGTGCCTGGTGCGCGAGTACGAGAACATGAAGTCGGCCTACAGCCGTATCTTCACCCGCCTCGGCCTGGACTTCCGCATGGTGCAGGCCGACTCCGGCGCGATCGGCGGTGATGCGTCGCAGGAATTCCACGTCATCGCCGATTCCGGCGAAGACGCGCTGGTGTTCTCCACCGGTTCGGACTACGCGGCCAACATGGAAGCGGCGATCGCTGCCGATCCGGCACCGCGTGCGGCCGCCAGCGAAGCCATGCGCAAGGTCGATACCCCCACCCAGAAGACCTGCGAGGATGTCGCGGCGCTGCTCGGCATCGACCTGCAGCGCACGGTGAAATCGGTGGCGCTGATCGCCGGCGAAGGCAAGGCACAGCAGTTCGTGCTGCTGCTGGTACGCGGCGACCATGAGGTCAACGAGATCAAGCTGGCCAAGGTTGCCGGCCTGGACGAACAGCGCTTCGCCAGTGAGGCGGAAATCGCCGAGCACCTGGGCAGCGTGCCGGGCTTCCTCGGCCCGGTCGCCCCGGCCAAGGCCATCCGCGTGGTGGCCGATCGCGAAGTGGCGGCGATGTCCGACTTCGTCGTCGGCGCCAACGAAGCCGGTTTCCACCTGGCTGGCGTCAACTGGGGCCGCGACCTGCCGGAACCGGAAGTGGCCGACATCCGCAACGTGCGTGCCGGTGACCGCGCGCTGGACGGTGGTGAACTGAAGATCGCCCGTGGCATCGAAGTCGGCCACGTGTTCCAGCTCGGCCGCAAGTATGCCGAAGCGCTGGATGCCACCGTTCTGGACGAGAACGGCAAGGCCGCGGTGATGGCGATGGGCTGCTATGGCATCGGTATCTCGCGCGTGGTGGCTGCCGCGATCGAACAGAACCATGACGATGCCGGCATCATCTGGCCGGACGCGATGGCGCCGTGGCAGGTGGTGGTGTGCGTGATCAACCCGAAGGGCGACGCCGCCGTGGCCGACGCCGCGGCCAACCTGCTGCAGGAGCTGCGCGATGCGGGCCTGGACGCGGCACTCGACGACCGTGGACTGCGCCCGGGCGCGATGTTCGCCGACATGGAACTGATCGGCATCCCGCACCGCGTGGTGGTCAGCGAACGTGGCCTGGCCGCCGGCACCTACGAGTACCGTTCGCGCCGCGCCAGCGAAGCGGAAAGCCTGGACAAGGCCACCCTGCTGCAGCGCCTGCAGGGTTGATCAGGAAAAGACCGGGGCATGCCCCGGTCTTTTTTTTGCCTGACGCCCATTTGAGCAATATTGCAGCGGACATAATCCGGTCAAAATCGACGCAATGCAGCCGGGATGCTGCCAGGCCATGACCGCTCTGCATTTGTGCTGGGATTAATTCATCTTTATTCTGTCCCGCGACGCCAGGGACTGGCTCGTCCCGTCCACTTATTAGTTTCCGGAGTAACCGTAAATGAGCATTGACCTGACCGGCCTGTCGGCACGCGAGCTGGGCGCCCTGATCCGCACCGCCAAGAAACAGCAGACCATCGTCGCCAAGCGCCGGCCGATCACCAAGGTCCGGGCACAGCTGACCAAGCTGGCCAAGACCGAGGGTTACACCATCGAGGAACTGTTTGGCGACGCCCCGGCCCCCCGCGCGCGCAAGGTGGCCAAGGCCGCCAAGGCACCGTCGAAGACCGCTGGCCGCAAGCTGGGCAAGGTTGCGCCGAAGTACCGCAACCCGGCCAATCCGAAGGAAACCTGGACCGGCCGTGGCAAGCAGCCGCGCTGGATGGCCGAGCTGACCGCCAAGGGCAACAAGAAGCCGGAAGATTTCCTGATCAAGAAGGCCTGAGGCCGGATCGGGATGCAATGAAAAACGCCGGCGAAAGCCGGCGTTTTCATTCCCCGGAAAGGAAAGGTGTGTGGACCAACGGTCCACACCCACAGGAAGCAGCCCAGAGGGCGATTACAGGGTTTTGCGGGCCGGCATCAGCAGGTTGCCGAACAGCAGGCCAGCGACCAGCGCCATCACCACGTTGAGCACGGTGAGGAACACGCTCTGGCCGGCACCCACGTCCTGCTGCTGGACCAGGGTCAGCACGCCGCGCAGGCTGGTGCTGCCGGGCACCATCATGATGATGCCGGGCAGGCGGATGATTGCGCCCGGGCGGCCGACGAGGCGGCCGAACAGATTGCCACCGGCGGTCAGCAGCATCGCCGACAGGAAGATGCCAGCCGGCGCGCCCCAGGCGTGGCCACCGAACTTGGAGATGGCATAACCAGCCACCGAGGCGGCGATCACCCACGGATAATCGCGGCGGTTGGCCTTGAACAGCATCGCGAAGGCAAACGCTGCGGTCAGCAGTGAGCCCCACTCCACCCACGGCCCCTGCGGCCGCGTGGCGCGGATCACCGGATCGAGCCCGAGCACGTCGGCCAGGGTCACCGCGATCATCGCGCCGACGCTGAGCTTCATGATGGTGGTCAGCGCGCCGGCAAAGCGCGCGGTACCCGACACCCAGTGCTGGCTGGCCAACTCATTGACCGCATTGGTCAGCGACATGCCGGGCAGCAGCACCACCAGCGAGGCGATGATCACCGTGTTGAGGTTGAGCGCGCCGATGAAGGACGCCACCAGGGTGGCGACCAGGCCGGCCAGCAGCGCCGCCAGCGCCTCGGCGGCTTCGCGGGTGGCCGGGCGACGGTCGGTGACCATGCCGAGCAGGCCGATCATCAGGCCGATGACACCGGCGGTGGCAATGTCCAGCCACGGCAGCTTCCACATGCCGGCCACACCGGCCGCGCCGAGGGTGAACGAAAGGATGGTGCGCAGCTTGCCGCGCCGGCCCGGATCCTTGTCCAGCTGGCGCAGCGCGGTGTGGCCCTGGGCGATGCTCATCCGCCCGTTGGCCACTTCCTCGGCGATATGATCGGCCACGCTGAGCTTGTGCAGGTCGTTCTCGCCGGGGGCCAGGCGGATCACGCGGGTGATGTCACTGGAGCCGATCGCCTGCGCAGGGTCGCTGAAGCTGAGGATGATACCGGTGGGATTCGACCACGGTTCACAATCCAGATCGAGCTGGCGGGCCAGTGCCACCACTGCCGTTTCCAGGCGCTGGGCCGTTGTGCCGTAGCTGTGCAGGCGTCCGGCGATCTCGGAAACGAAGGCCACGCGCTGCGCGTAGGTGGCCTGGGGCGTGGGGATCGTGTGAGCGTCTGCGGACATGCGCCGTAGTATTACCTAGGCTGGGCCTTACCGGAGAAATTCATCCGAGTTCGACGCGATGCCCAATACAGAACGGTTATGCTGCGACCCGAATGGCCCAAGTGACCCCGAACCACGCCCCCCAGCTCGAACAGGATGCCCATGACCCGGGCGTGATCCGCCTGTCCGGCACCTGGACCTTGAAGACCGCGCTGGCCGCGGCCGAAGTGCTGCGCGGCGTTCCCGACACGCTGACCGGCATCGATGCCACCGCCATCGAGAAGATGGATTCGGCCGGCGTGCTGCAGGTGCTGCGCGTGGCCCATCGCGC
This sequence comes from Stenotrophomonas sp. 86428_Sma, assembly GCF_056481585.1. Lineage (NCBI taxonomy): Bacteria > Pseudomonadati > Pseudomonadota > Gammaproteobacteria > Lysobacterales > Lysobacteraceae > Stenotrophomonas > Stenotrophomonas sp. 86428_Sma. Next base: position 617,908 of record NZ_CM151156.1, on the reverse strand, counting down.
CGACCTCGGTGAGGACGCACTGAAGTTCCGCCCGGACCACCAGGCGCTGGTGTGCACCATCGAGGAAGTGGCCGACGACCGGCCCAAGCCCAAGCGCGATTTCGGCGTGCTGGCCGCGCTGGAACGGCTGGGTGTCAGCGTCCATGCCACCGGCCACAACATCAAAGCGCTGTGCAGTTTCCTCGGCGAGAACCTGGTCAAGGCCGCACGCCTGGTCAAGGAACCCCGCCGTTTCCGTCTGACCGCCACCGTGCACCAGATGGAGCAGGTCGGGCTGGATGCGGTACCGCTGGTGGCGCTACTGTCCTACCTGGTCGGCGCGGTGATCGCCTTCCTCGGCTCGACCATCCTGCGCGATTTCGGCGCCGAGATTTACGTGGTCGAGTTGGTCAACATCGCCTTCCTGCGCGAGTTCGCGGTGCTGCTGACCGCGATCGTGCTGGCCGGCCGCACCGCCAGCGCCTTCACCGCGCAGATCGGTGCGATGAAGGCGCGCGAGGAAATCGATGCGATGCGCACTCTGGGCCTGGACCCGATCGACCTGCTGGTGCTGCCACGGCTGCTGGCGCTGCTGGTCACCCTGCCCCTGCTGACCTTCATCGCCATGGTCGCCGGTCTGGCCGGCGGCATCACGGTGGGTGCGTTCGACCTGGATATTCCGCCGCAGATGTACATCGCGCGCATGCACGAGACGATGGAAGTGCGCCACATGCTGGTCGGCCTGTCGAAGGCGCCAGTGTTCGCGCTGGTGATCGGCCTGATCGGCTGCCTGGAAGGCCTGAAGGTCGAAGGCACTGCGCAGTCGGTCGGCGAACGCACCACCTCCAGCGTGGTGCAGACGATCTCGCTGGTGATCATCATCGACGCCTTCGCGGCGTTGTGGTTCATGCACATGGACTGGTGACATGAGCACGCATGCGACGCCCGAAGAAATTCCCATGCAGGACGACAACGGCCACGAGCTGGCCATCCGCGTGCGCGGGCTGGTCAACCGTTTCGGCAGCCAGACCGTGCATGAAGACCTGGACCTGGACGTGCGCCGCGGCGAGATCCTGGGCGTGGTCGGTGGCTCCGGTACCGGCAAATCGGTGCTGATGCGTTCGATCCTCGGCCTGCGCGTGCCCGATGCCGGGCAGATCGAAGTGCTCGGCCGCGACGCGCGTGCCGACGATGCCGAGAGCCGCCAGCACATCGAGCGCAACACCGGTGTGCTGTTCCAGGACGGTGCCCTGTTCTCCTCGCTGACCGTGGGCGAGAACGTGCAGGTGCCCTTGAAGGAACACCACCGCGAATTGCCCGAGCGCTGGCACTACGAACTGGCGCTGCTGAAAGTGAAGCTGGCCGGCCTGCCCGCCGATGCGATCAACAAGCTGCCCTCGCAGTTGTCCGGTGGCATGCGCAAGCGCGCCGGCCTGGCCCGTGCATTGGCGCTGGACCCGCCGCTGCTGTTCCTGGACGAACCGACCGCAGGCCTCGACCCGATCGGTGCGGCTGCATTCGACCGCCTGATCAAGACCCTGCAGGAAGCGCTGGGGCTGACCGTGTTCCTGATCACCCACGACCTGGACACGCTGTACGCGATCTGCGACCGGGTAGCGGTGATCGCCGACCGCAGGGTGGTGGCCAACGCACCCTTGCCTGACATCGAGAAACTGGATCATCCGTGGATCCAGGAATACTTCCACGGACCCCGCGCGCGCGCCGCGCGTGGCGAACAGATCGAGAGTGCCTGAGCCATGGAAACCAAAGCCAACTACGTGCTGATCGGCGCGTTCACCCTGATCACCGGCCTGGCCCTGCTGGCCTTCGGCCTGTGGGCCGCCAAGTACTCTTCCGACCGCACCTGGCAGGAATACCGCGTGGTGTTCCGCGAAGCGGTGACCGGCCTGTCTGTGGGCAGCCCGGTGCAGTACAACGGCATCGCGGTGGGCTCGATCACCGAACTGAACCTGGTACCGGACGACCCGCGCCAGGTGGTTGCGCGCATCCGCCTGAACTCCAACACGCCGGTCAAGACCGATACCCGCGCCAAGCTGGCGATCACCAGCCTGACCGGCCCGTCGATCATCCAGCTCAGCGGTGGCACGCCACAGTCGCCGGCGCTGACCACGGTCAACAAGGACCCGGCGCCGATCATCCCGACCACGCCATCGGCGCTGCAGAACATCACCGACGTCGCCAACCGCATCGTCGAGCGCATGGACCAGATTCTCAGCGACCGCAACGTGGCTTCGATCAACGCGACACTGGCCAACCTGGAAACCATCAGCGGTGGTCTGGCCGACCGTGACCAGGGCACGCAGGCGCTGCTGCTCAGCGCGCGCGACGCCGCCCGCAGCCTGGACACCACGCTGAAGACCACCAACGGAACCATCGAGCGCCTGGACAAGAACCTGGTGCAGCAGCTGCCGGGCATCATCGACAAGCTCGACGGCACTCTGGCCAAGCTTGATTCGGCCGCCGGCAACGCCGATTCGATCCTTGGCGAGAACCGCGCTGCCATCAACAGCTTCGCCAACGATGGCCTCGGCCAGCTGGGCCCGACGCTGACCGAACTGCGCGGCCTGATCCGCGACCTGCGCCGGGTCAGCGACCGCCTCGAGAACAACCCCGCGCGCTATCTGCTGGGCCGCGACGCACCGAAGGAGTTCGAACCCAAATGAGCCCGACCACCCTTCCGCGCCTGCTGCTGGCCGCTTCGATGGTCACCCTGCTGGGCGGCTGCTCCATCCTTGGCAGCAGCGAGAAAACCGCAGTGACGCTGTACTCGCCGTCCGTGCAGGTCAAGGCGGACCCGGCGTGGCCACAGGCCAGCTGGCAGCTGGTACTGGCCAAACCCAGCGCCGCGCGCATGGTCGACAGTCCGCGCATCAACGTGCGGCCGACGCCGTCGCAGCTGGAGATCTACAAGGGCGCCAGCTGGGCCCAGCCGGCCACCGACATGATCGAGGACACCCTGCTGCGCGGCTTCGAGGATTCCGGCCGCATCCGCGGCGTGGCCCGCAGCACCGCCGGCATCCGCGCCGACTACAAGCTGTCCACCGACGTGCGCCGCTTCGAATCGGACTACCAGGGACAGGCCACGCCGACGGTGGTGATCGAGGTCAACGCCAAGCTGATCCACGTCGCCGACCAGCGCGTGGTGGCTGACCGCACCTTCCGCCAGGCGCAGCCGGTCGACAGCACCGACGTACCGGCGGTGACCGCGGCCTTCGAGCGCGGCCTGCAGCAGCTGGCACAGGAGATGGTGGGCTGGACGCTGACCAGCGGGCAGGCCGACCAGCCGACCGTCGCGCGCTGATCGATCAGCGCGGCGTGATCCAGCGGAACGTCAGGTTGATCCGCTCGCCCTGCACCCGCGCCATCTTCGGCAGCGCGTGCTGATAGAACTGTTGGGTCTGACCGGCCATCACCAGCAGATCGCCGTGGCCGAGCAGATACTCGGCCTTCCGCGCCGGGTCATCGCGCCGGCGCAGCAGGAATCGGCGCGCCGTGCCCAGGCTCAACGAAGCAATCACCGGGGCCGGCCCCAGTTCCGGCTCGTCGTCGCTGTGCCAGCCCATGTAATCACCGCCGCCGCGATAGCGGTTCAGCAGCACGCTGTTGAAGCGGCCGAGGCCCTCCACCTGCAGGCGATCACGCATGGCCTGCAACGCGGGTGGCCACGGGTGCGGCACGAATTCAGCCCCCGAATAGCGGTAGCGCGCCTGCGGATCGCCGATCCAGCAGCTCAGCCGCGGCGAATCCACCCAGTTGCCGAACATGCGGATGCGGTGGACTTCCCAGGGGACTTCGGCCTGCAGCACGGACAGGAGCCGGTCGGCATCGGTCGCGGCCAGCCAGCCCGGCAGGTGCTGGACATCGGCATCGGGCAGGTCGTGAGGGAAAAGCATGGTGCTACCTGAGAATGGGGCGTCCCTGAGCCGGGCCGCCCCGGACCTTCAACCGTGAACGAACGCCACGCCCGTCTTTTCCTTCAACTCGTCATCGCTGACGCCCGGCGCCGCTTCCACCAGCAACAGGCCCTTGTCGGTGACGTCGAACACGGCCAGATCGGTGATGATGCGGTCGACCACGCCCACACCGGTCAGCGGCAGCGTGCATTCGGTCAGGATCTTGTGCTCGCCGTTCTTGGCGGTGTGCTCCATCAGCACCACCACGCGCTGCACGCCGGCCACCAGATCCATCGCGCCGCCCATGCCCTTGACCATCTTGCCGGGCACCATCCAATTGGCCAGGTCGCCCTTGTGGGTGACCTGCATGGCGCCGAGGATGGCCAGGTTGACGTGGCCGCCGCGGATCATCGCGAAGCTGTCGTGGCTGCCGAAGTAGCTGGCACCGGCGCGTGCGGTCACGGTCTGCTTGCCGGCGTTGATCAGGTCGGCATCGACTTCGACATCGGTCGGGAACGGGCCGATACCGAGCAGGCCGTTTTCCGACTGCAGCCACACATCCACGCCTTCGGGGATGTGGTTGGCAACCAGGGTCGGCAGGCCGATGCCCAGGTTCACGTAGGCACCATCGGTCAGTTCGCGGGCGGCGCGTGCCGCCATCTCATCGCGGGTCCACGCCATGTCAGTTGCCCTCCGCGCGGATGGTGCGCTGTTCGATACGCTTTTCAGGATGCGGGTTGTGCACGATGCGATGCACGTAGATACCCGGCAGGTGCACCTGGTCCGGATCGATGGCGCCGACCGGCACGACCTCCTCCACTTCCACGATGCAGACCTTGCCGGCCATCGCGCAGGCCGGGTTGAAGTTGCGCGCGGTCTTGCGGAACACCAGGTTGCCTGCTTCGTCGGCCTTCCACGCCTTGACCAGCGCGACATCGGCACGCAGCGCGGTCTCCATCACGTAGTGCTTGCCGTCGAACTCGCGGGTTTCCTTGCCCTCGGCCACCACCGTGCCGTAGCCAGTGGCTGTGAAGAACGCCGGGATGCCCGCGCCACCGGCACGCAGGCGCTCGGCCAGGGTGCCCTGCGGGTTGAATTCCAGCTCCAGCTCGCCGGCCAGAAACTGGCGCTCGAATTCCTTGTTCTCGCCCACGTAGGACGAGATCATCTTCTTGATCTGCCGGGTTTCCAGCAGCTGGCCCAGGCCGAAACCATCGACGCCGGCATTGTTGGAGATCACGGTCAGGCCCTTGGCGCCACTGTCACGCAGCGCGGCGATCAGGGCCTCGGGAATGCCACACAGGCCGAAGCCGCCCACGGCCAGCGTCTGGCCATCGGCGACCACCCCTTGCAGGGCCTCCGCCGCACTGGCGAAGCGCTTGCCGCGCTTGCCGGTGGAAGTCGATTGCTGCATTGCTGTACTACCCTGCACGTTGAGGATGACCGCATTCTAGCTGGAGGGCGGCGAAGGGCCTGGATGCGCCGCAGCATTGACGGAGCACCAGGCGGGCATTGGGTAGAATGGGCGATTCCACGCAGAAGGGTGCTTCAGCGCCTACGCCCCTCGATCTACGATGACGCCGACCTTCACAGACGAAGACCTGTTCCGCTGGATCGACGAATGGACACTGCAGAAGAGCGAGCAGTGCCTGGGTGGCGTGCGCAACCGGCAACTTCGCGATGGCCTGCTGACGGCCGAGGTACAGGGTTCGGCCAGGCATCCCTACTACGTGGAGATCGATCTGACGGCCAGTACGCGCACCGCGCGCAGCCGCCTGCAGAGTGCCTGTTCCTGCCCCGTCGGCCGCACCTGCAAGCATGTGGCGGCGGTGCTGGTCTCGTACATGCTGGATTCGCTTGCCATGGACGACGAGAGCCCCCTGACCGAACAGGACCTGGCGCAACCGCCGCGTCCTGAACTGCTGGCGGAGCTTTCGCGTTGGCAGAGCGCGCGGATCCGGCCGGCCCAACCACGCCGGAACGGTGTCATCTTCGAACTGTCCACCTACAACCACCACCCCGCCGTGCTGGTCCGGCGCGTCAAGTACGGGGCCGATGGTGCGATCAGCACGGGCAAGTGGATGGATATCACCGCGGACCTGCTGCTGGATCCTCCGGCCTATCTCACGCCGACTGATCTGGCGGTGATGATCCAGCTACGCACCCAGCGGCAGCCCGCGACGAAGGACGAATGGATCGACTTCGCGGCCACCCTGCAGTTGATCGTCTCCAGCGGCCATGGCTGGGTCTCCTGCGGTACGCACGGCGACGTGCCGGCCCGGTCAGGAGCTCCACGCCGCGGCGAACTGGGCTGGACCGTTGGCATGACGCAGGGCGCGACGCTGCTGGAACCCGCGTTGAGCGTGGAGGGCGGCGCCAGAGGCGTGGTCCTGGGCCGGAGTGCGTGCTATCTGGACCCGGTCACCGGCGAGGTCGGTCCGCTGCTGCTGGATGTCAGGGCCGAGGACGCCGACGCCTTCCTGAGCCTGCCCAATCTGTTACCCAACGAAGAAGCGGTGGTCGCACAGATGCTGCAACAGATCGACCCTGCCCTGCCGCGCCCCGGTGCAAGCGACACGCTGCCCACCCTGCAGATCAGCGCGATGATCCCCGTGCTGCGCCTGCATACGATTGAGTTCCGGCCGGCATGGCTCGGCCGCCGCGACCCGTCGCAATGGGCCGATATCGCGACCGTGGCCTTCGAGTACGACGAGCACGTGCGGTTCCTGGATGATCCGAGCCTGTTCGCACTCGATCCGGAGGGCCAGCTCGCCCTGCTGCCCCGTGACCTGGCTGAGGAATCACGGCGCGAGGCCGAGCTGCGCACGGTGGGACTGTATCGCGACACGGACCCGCGGGCGCCATTGGACGGCGCTGGCCCGCAGTTCCAGCTGCGCACCCATGACTGGACACGGTTCCTGCTGGATGACGTGCCGCGCCTGGAAGCCTTGGGCTGGAAGGTGGAGACGGACGACGACTTCCGCCATCGCATCACCCGGGTGGATGAGATCGACCTGGACATCCAGGCGGACCCGGCGGATGCGGGCTGGTTCAACCTGGGTCTGGACATCCAGGTGGAAGGCCGCAACGTATCGATGGTTCCGCTGCTGCAGCAGGTGCTGCAGTCCGATCCCCGCTGGATGCGTGGCCAGCTGGACGCCATCGGCGACGACGAGAACGTCCTGTTGATGGCAGGCGACAACACCCGCCTGGCACTGCGGGCCGCGCGACTGAAGCCGATCATGGCCCTGTTGGCGGACCTGTTCGCCCAGCGTGGCGCGCCGCTGCGCTTGTCAGCGCTTGACCGTGGCCGCCTGCAGGCACTGCAGGACACGGCGCGCCTGCAGTTCCGGGGCCGCAAGGATACCCAGGCGCTGGTGCAGCGGCTGATGCAGGCACCCGCACTGGGCGAAGTGCCGCCACCGGCGGGGCTGGTGGCAACGCTGCGTCCCTACCAGCTGGAGGGCCTGTCGTGGCTGCAGTACCTGCGCCAGCAGGGGCTGGGCGGGGTGCTGGCCGATGACATGGGGCTGGGCAAGACCCTGCAGACACTGGCGCATCTGCTGGTCGAGAAGGAAAGTGGCCGCCTGGACCGGCCGGCGCTGCTGGTGGTGCCGACCTCGCTGCTGCACAACTGGCAGAGCGAAGCGGCACGCTTCACCCCGGGCCTGCGCGTACTGACCCTGCACGGACCGGCACGTGAGGTGCTGTTCGAGGCGATCCCCGAGCACGATCTTGTACTGACCACGTATCCCCTGCTTTGGCGCGACGAGCAGGCGCTGCAGGCACATGCCTACCATCTGCTGATCCTCGACGAGGCCCAGCAGGTGAAGAATCCGAAATCGCGTGCGGCCGTCACCCTGCGCACGCTGCAGGCCCGCCATCGCCTGTGCCTGACCGGTACCCCGCTGGAAAACCATCTGGGCGAACTGTGGACGCAGTTCGATTTCCTGCTGCCCGGCCTGCTCGGCAGCGAAAAGCAGTTCAACCAGCATTGGCGCCATCCGATCGAACGCGGCAGCGACCACCGTCGCGCCACGTTGCTGGCGCAGCGTCTGCGCCCCTTCATCCTGCGCCGGCGCAAGGATCAGGTCGCGTCAGAGCTTCCGCCCAAGACCCTCATCACCCGCGCGGTGGAGATGGAGGGTGGCCAGCGTGATCTCTATGAAACCGTGCGTGCCGCGATGGAAAAGCAGGTGCGCGAAGCCATCAGCGGCAGCGGGCTGGCGCGCAGCCATATCGTGGTGCTGGATGCCTTGCTGAAGCTGCGCCAGGTCTGCTGCGATCCGCGCCTGCTGCCGGGCGACGCCCCTGCACGCAATGCCGGCTCGGCCAAGCTGGAGCTGCTGCGCGACATGCTGCCGTCGATGGTCGAGGAAGGCCGGCGGATCCTGGTGTTCTCACAGTTCACCGGCATGCTGGCGCTGATCGCGCAGGCGCTGGAGGAGCTCGGGCTGGCCTATGTGACGCTGACCGGCGACACCCAGGACCGGGCCACACCGGTGCAGCGCTTCATGCAGGGCGAGGTACCCGTGTTCCTGATCAGCCTGAAGGCCGGTGGCGTCGGGTTGAACCTGACTGCTGCAGACACCGTCATCCACTTCGATCCCTGGTGGAACCCGGCGGCCGAAAACCAGGCCAGTGACCGCGCCCATCGCATCGGCCAGCAGCAGCCGGTGTTCGTCTACCGGCTGATCGCCGCAGGCAGCATCGAAGAACGGATTGCCGAGCTGCAGGAACGCAAAGCCGTTCTGGCGGAATCGATTCTGGAAGGCGGCGGCAGCACGGGTCCACGCTTCAGTGAGGAAGACGTCCAGGCGCTGCTGGCGCCGTTGCCGGGCCTGCCGGCCAAGCGCACCCGCCGGCCAGGCCGACGATCGCCGCAGGCCTGATCCGTGGCGCCAGTCAGGTGGCGTTCTCCGATGGAAACGATTCCCAAACGGGACTGGGACTACAATTGAGGGCTGAGCTCACAAAGGATCTGATCGATGCCCCTGCCCGCCTTCAAGGCCTACGATATCCGCGGCCGCGTGCCGGAAGAACTGAACGAAGACCTGGCGCGCCGCATCGGCGTCGCCCTGGCTGCGCAGCTCGCTCCCGGCCCGGTGGTCCTCGGCCACGATGTGCGCCTGACCAGCCCGGCGCTGCAGGATGCACTGGCCGCAGGCCTGCGTGGTACCGGTCGTGAGGTGATCGACATCGGTCTGTGCGGTACCGAAGAGGTCTACTTCCAGACCGATCACCTCGGCGCAGCCGGCGGTGTGATGGTGACCGCCAGCCACAACCCGATGGACTACAACGGGATGAAGCTGGTCAAGGAGAACGCCCGCCCGATCAGCTCCGATACCGGCCTGTTCGCGATCTCCGATGCGGTCGCCGTCGATACGTCCGAGGCCCAGCCGCCACGCGCCGGGCAGACCGCCCAGCATGACAAGAGCGCCTATATCCGGCATCTGCTGAGCTACGTCGACGCCGCCAAGCTCAAGCCGCTGAAGCTGGTGGTCAATGCCGGCAACGGTGGTGCGGGCGCCATCGTCGACCTGCTGGCACCGCACCTGCCGTTCGAGTTCATCCGCATCTGCCACGAACCTGATGGCAGCTTCCCCAACGGCATTCCCAACCCGCTGCTGCCGGAAAACCGCGCCGCCACCGCCAATGCGGTGCGCGAACACGGCGCCGACTTCGGCATTGCCTGGGACGGTGACTTCGACCGCTGCTTCTTCTTCGACCATACCGGCCGCTTCATCGAGGGCTACTATCTGGTCGGCCTGCTGGCCAAGGCCATCCTGGCACGCAATCCCGGTGGCAAGATCGTGCACGACCCGCGGCTGGTCTGGAACACCGTGGAAATGGTTGAACAGGCAGGCGGCGTGCCGGTGCTGTGCAAGAGCGGTCACGCTTTCATCAAGGAAAAGATGCGCGCCGAAGATGCGGTGTACGGCGGCGAGATGAGCGCCCACCACTACTTCCGCGAATTCGCCTATGCCGACTCCGGCATGATCCCGTGGCTGCTGATCGCGCAGCTGATCTCCGAGAGCGGCCGCTCGCTGGCCGACTGGGTCGAAGACCGCATGGCGGCCTATCCCTGCAGCGGCGAGATCAACTTCAAGGTGGCCGATGCCAAGGCCGCCGTGGCCCGCGTGATGGAGCACTTCGCCGCGCGGTCGCCCGCGCTGGACCATACCGACGGCATCAGCGCCGATTTCGGCGACTGGCGCTTCAACCTGCGCAGTTCCAACACCGAGCCGCTGCTGCGCCTGAACGTTGAAGCCCGCGGCGACGCAGCGCTGATGCAGGCGCGCACCGACGAAATCTCCCGCCTTATCCAGCAGTAATCAAGGAAGATCATGAGCAACATCCAGCCCGTCATCCTGTCCGGTGGTTCCGGCACCCGCCTGTGGCCACTGTCGCGCGAGGCGTATCCGAAGCAGTTCCTGCCGCTGGCAGGCGAACTGACGATGCTGCAGGCCACCTGGCAGCGCGTCGCGCCCATCGCCACCCACGGCCCGTTGGTGATCGCCAACGAAGAGCACCGCTTCGTCGCTGCCGAGCAACTGCAGCAGGTCGGCGCCGAGCCGGCTGCCATCATCCTGGAACCGGTTGGACGCAATACGGCGCCGGCGATTGCGGTCGCAGCCCTGGAGGCCACCCGCGACGGCGCCGATGCGCTGCTGCTGGTGCTGCCCTCGGACCATGTAATCACCGATGAGGCTGCGTTCCGTGCAGTCGTGCAGGCTGCAGCCAGCGCTGCCGAGGCCGGCAAGCTGGTGACCTTCGGCATCGTGCCGACCGGTCCGGAAACCGGCTACGGCTATATCAAGGCCGCCAATGGGCAGGGCCTGCGTGCCGTCGAGCGTTTCGTCGAAAAGCCCGACCTGGACATCGCCACCGGCTATGTGGCCAGCGGCCAGTACTACTGGAACAGCGGCATGTTCCTGTTCAAGGCCTCGCGCTACCTGCAGGAACTGGAGCGCTTCCAGCCCGACATGCTGGCCGGCAGCCGCCAGGCCTGGCAGCAGGCCCGTCGCGATTCGGATTTCACCCGCCTCGACAAGGAGGCGTTCGCCACCGTTCCCTCCGATTCCATCGACTATGCCGTGATGGAAAAAACAGCTGACGCCGTGGTGATTCCGCTGGACGCCGGCTGGAACGATGTCGGCTCGTGGACCGCACTGCGCGATGTCTCGCATCAGGATGGCGATGGCAATGCGCATCAGGGTGACGTGATCGCGATCGACTGCCGCAACACCTATGCCTATGCACAGCGCCTGGTGGCACTGGTCGGCCTGGATGACGTGATCGTGGTCGAGACCGACGACGCGGTGCTGGTCGGCAAGGCCGACCGCATGCAGGAGGTCAAGACCGTGGTGGCGCAGCTGAAGGCCGACGGTCGCAGCGAGGCCACCTGGCATCGCAAGGTCTACCGCCCCTGGGGGGCCTACGATTCGATCGACAACGGCGAGCGTTTCCAGGTCAAGCGCATCACCGTCAAGCCCGGCGGTACGCTCAGCCTGCAGATGCATCACCACCGTGCCGAGCACTGGATCGTGGTCAGTGGCACCGCCGAGGTGACCCGCGGCGACGAGGTGATCCTGCTCAGCGAGAACCAGAGCACGTACATCCCGCTGGGCGTGACCCATCGCCTGCGCAACCCGGGCAAGCTGCCGCTGGAGCTGATCGAGGTGCAGTCCGGCAGTTACCTCGGTGAGGACGACATCGTGCGTTTCGAGGACACGTACGGGCGTAGTTGATCCGACGCCCTGCGGCGGGTGCCGACCGTTGGTCGGCACGTCGCCTACCGGGTCAGGCAATCTCCGCCATCACCCGCTTCAGCCCGTCCTGCCATGTCGGCAGCACGATGCCGAAATCCTGCTGCAGCTTGCGGTTGTCCAGCACCGACCAGGCCGGGCGCTTGGCCGGGGTCGGGTACTCGGAACTGGGAATCGCCTCGACGGTCGGCACCTTCGCCAACACGCCGGTCGCCAGCGCTTCGGCGAAGATCGCCTCGGCGAACCCATGCCAACTGGTCTGGCCGCTGGCCGTCAGATGCCAGGTGCCGGACAGCTGCCCCGGATGCTGCAGTGCCTGCGCGGTGACATCAGCGATCAGCGCAGCCGGTGTCGGCGTGCCGATCTGATCGGCTACCACACGCAACTGGTCGCGCTCGGCACCCACCCGCAGCATGGTGCGCAGGAAATTGGCGCCATGCGAGGCGTACACCCACGCCGTGCGGAAGATCAGATGGCGGCCACCGGCAGCGCGCACGGCCTCTTCGCCATCACGCTTGCTGGTGCCATACACACCCAATGGCGCGGTCGGCTCGTCTTCGCGGTAGGGCGTGGTGCCCTGGCCATCGAACACGTAGTCGGTGGAGTAATGCACGAAGGGCACGCCGTGCGCCGCACACCAGCGCGCGATCACGCCCGGCGCCTGCGCATTGGCGGCGAAGGCGGCCTCGGCATCCTGCTCGGCGCGATCGACCGCCGTGTAGGCGGCCGCGTTGACCACCACCGATGGCTGCAGGCGATCCAGCAATGCCGGCAGGCTGTCGGGCTGGCCGAAATCGGCGGTTTCGCAGGCACTTCCGTCGGGCAGTTGCCCGCTGCGGGTAGTTGCGACCACCTTGCCCAGCGGCGCCAGCGCGCGCAGCAGCTCCTGGCCGACCTGGCCATTGCCACCGAACACCAGAACGGTCATGGCACGTAGACCGGCAAGCGATCTTCAGCGATGTCCTTCAGGAAGGGCGCGTTCTCGTCCTTGGCCGACAAGGTCGGTGCGCTGACCGGCCAGTCCACCGCGATATCAGCATCGTTCCAACGGATCCCCGCATCCGCTTCCTTGACATAGACATCGGTGCACAGGTAGCTGAACAGCGCACGTTCGGAGAGCACGGCAAACCCATGCGCGAAGCCTTCCGGAATCCAGAACTGCTTCCTGTTTTCCGCACTCAACACCACCGCTTCCCACTGGCCGAAGGTCGGCGAGCCACGACGGATGTCCACGGCGACGTCATAGACCTCGCCCTCCAGCACGCTGACCAGCTTGCCCTGCGGGCGCGGCCACTGGTAATGCAGGCCACGCAGCACGCCCTGTGCGGACGTCGATACGTTGCTCTGCACGAAACGGTCCGGCAGGCCCAGTGCAGCGAAGCGCTCAGCATTCCAGGTTTCGAAAAAATAGCCACGCGCATCGCCAAACACGGCCGGCTCGATGATCTTGCAGCCGGGAAGCTTGGTTTCAATCACTTTCACGGAACGACTCCACGCAGCGCGAGTTTATGCAGGTACTGGCCGTAGCCATTCTTGATCAGCGGTGCAGCCAACGCTTCCAGCTGTTCGGCGCTGATCCAGCCCTTGCCGAAGGCAATTTCTTCCGGGCAGCACACCTGCAGGCCCTGGCGGGTCTGGATGGTCTCGATGAAGTTGGAGGCTTCCAGCAGCGACTGGTGGGTGCCCGTGTCCAGCCACGCATAGCCACGGCCGAGCGCTTCCAGGTGCAGGTTGCCCTGGGCCAGGTAGCGCTTGTTGAGATCGGTGATCTCCAGTTCGCCACGCGGCGACGGCTTCAGTTCGGCCGCGTAATCGCTGGCGTTGCCGTCGTAGAAATACAGGCCGGTCACCGCATAGTTCGAGCGCGGGTTCTCCGGCTTCTCCACCAGGTCGATGACCTTGCCGCTGGTGTCGAACTCGGCCACGCCGTAACGTTCTGGATCATTGACCCAGTAGCCGAACACGGTCGAGCCATCCACGCGCTCGTCGGCACGCTTGAGCACTTCGCGCAGGCCGTGGCCGTGGAAGATGTTGTCACCCAGCACCAGGCAGCTCGGCCTGCCGGCCACGAAATCGCGACCGATCAGGTAGGCCTGCGCCAGCCCATCCGGGCTCGGCTGCATCGCGTACTGGATGTCCATCCCCCACTGCGAACCGTCGCCCAGCAGCTGCTGGAACAGGGCCTGCTCGTGCGGGGTATTGATGATGAGCACTTCACGGATACCCGCCAGCATCAGCACGCTGAGCGGGTAATAGATCATCGGCTTGTCGTACACCGGCAGCAGCTGCTTGCTGACGCCCTTGGTGATCGGATAAAGGCGGGTGCCGGAACCACCGGCGAGGATGATGCCCTTGCGCTGGGTCATGGTGTCTCCTGGGTTCAGGCTGCAGTGCCGATGCGCTGCAGGCGGTAGCTGCCGTCGAGCACGCCGTTGACCCAGTTCTGGTTGTCCAGGTACCAGTCGACGGTGAAGGCGATGCCCTGCTCGAAGGTGTAGGCCGGTTCCCAGCCCAGGTCGTTCTTCAGCTTCGACGCATCGATCGCGTAACGGCGGTCATGGCCCGGGCGGTCGGTGACGTAGGTGATCTGGCTGCTGCGCGGCAGGCCATCCTCACGCGGGCGGCGCACATCGAGCAGCGCGCAGATGGCCTGCACCACTTCGATGTTCTGCTTTTCCGAGTTGCCGCCGACGTTGTAGGTCTCGCCGACCTGGCCCTTGGCCAGCACGGTGCGGATCGCCTCGCAGTGGTCGGACACGAACAGCCAGTCGCGCACCTGCTTGCCATCGCCGTACACCGGGAGCGGCTCGCCGGCCAGCGCCTTGGCGATCACCAGCGGGATCAGCTTCTCGGGGAAGTGGTAGGGGCCGTAATTGTTCGAACAGTTGGTGGTCAGCACCGGCAGCCCATAGGTGTGGTGGAACGCACGTACCAGATGGTCCGAAGCCGCCTTCGACGCCGAATACGGTGAATTCGGGGCGTACGGGGTGGTTTCGCTGAACTTGCCGGTCTCGCCCAGGGTGCCGTACACCTCGTCGGTGGACACGTGCAGGAAGCGGAACACCGCGCCCTGCTCGGCCGGCAGCGCCTTCCAGTAGTCACGGACCGATTCCAGCAGGCCCAGGGTGCCCACCACATTGGTCTGGATGAAGGCGCCGGGACCATCGATGGAGCGGTCAACGTGGCTTTCAGCGGCGAAGTTCACGACCGCGTCCGGCTGATGCTCGGCCAGCAGGCGGGCGACCAGATCACGGTCGCCGATGTCGCCCTGCACGAACAGGTGGTTCGGGTTGCCATCAAGGCTGGACAGGGTCTTCAGGTTGCCGGCGTAGGTCAGCACATCGAGGTTGATGACCTTGACGCCGCGCGCGACGGCCTCGAGAACGAAGTTACCGCCAATGAATCCGGCGCCGCCGGTGACAAGCCATGTGGGCACTACCTGTTCTCCTGATCGAGATTCGTGGGACGGGGCCTTCATGGCCACGACAATGCAACGTTGAAGGATACAACGGGCCTCCGGTAACACGCGATCACACAAGTGAACTCAGGCCGACTGCATTGCTGCATCGCAACAGCCGGAGCTCCCACCATACGCATTCGCATGGTCACCCCAAGCCAGCTAGAATCGGGGTCCCACCCCCGAACCGGTTGCTGCTCCAGGACCGGACGTTCTCCCCGTTATTGAAGGACCCCGTACCAGATGAAAATCCTCGTCGCGTACAAGCGCGTGGTGGACTACAACGTCCGCATTCAGGTCAAGCCGGACGGTTCCGGCGTGGTCACCGACGGCGTCAAGCTGTCCCCCAACCCCTTCGATGAAATCGCTCTGGAAGAAGCCCTGCGCCTGCGCGACAAGGGCATCGCCAGCGAAGTCGTGGTTGCCACCATCGCCCCGGCCGACGCCCAGGCGCACCTGCGCAACGGCCTGGCCATGGGCGCCAACCGTGCCATCCACGTCGTCACCGACCAAGCGGTCCAGCCGCTGACCGCGTCGCGCACCCTGCTCAAGCTGATCGAAAAGGAGCAGCCGGATCTGGTGATCCTCGGCAAGCAGGCCATCGACGACGACGCCAACCAGACTGGCCAGATGCTGGCCACGCTGTGGGGCCGCCCGCAGGCGACCTTCGCCAGCAAGCTCGAAATTGCCGATGGCAAGGCCACGGTGACCCGTGAAGTCGACGCCGGCCTGGAAACGCTGGAAGTGGATCTGCCGGCCGTGGTCACCACCGATCTGCGCCTGAACGAACCGCGCTTCATCAAGCTGCCGGACATCATGAAGGCCAAGGCCAAGCCACTGGAGACCCTGCAGCTGGCCGACCTCGGCGTTGAAGCCGCCGACACCTTCAAGACCACCCAGTACGCCGCGCCGTCCAAGCGCAGCAAGGGTGTGATGGTCAAGGACGCGGCCGAACTGGTTGCCGCACTCAAGCAGAAGGGGTTGCTGTAATGAGCAGGATTCTCGTCATCGCCGAGCACCACGACGGCAAGCTCAATGCCGCCACCGCCAAGACCGTCAGCGCCGCCGCCACCATCAGCGGTGCCAGCATCGACGTGCTGGTGCTGGCCGCCGATCCGGCCGCTGTCGCCGCTGAAGCCGCGAAGATCGCTGGGGTCGCCAAGGTCCTGACCGTCGCCAACGCGGCCAACGCGCAGGCCATCGCCCAGGTGCTGGCGCCGCAGATCGCACAGCTGGCCAAGGGCTACACCCACGTATTCGGCCCGTCAACCACCTTCGGCAAGGACCTGATGCCGTGCGTGGCCGCCCTGCTCGGCGTCAACCAGGTCTCCGACCTGATGAGCGTTGAAGGCAGCCACACCTTCAAGCGCCCGATCTACGCTGGCAACGCGATCATCACCGTGGAAGCGCCGGCCGACCAGATCGTGGTCGCCACCGTGCGTGCCGCCTCGTGGCCGGAAGCCGCTCAGGGTGGCAATGCCGCCGTTGAAGCAGCAAGCGTCGACGCGGCCCTGCCGACCCATACCCGCTTCGTCGGCCTGGCCGCCGGTGCCAGCGACCGTCCGGACCTGCAGAGCGCCAAGCGCGTGGTTTCGGGTGGCCGTGGCGTCGGTTCGGAAGAGAACTTCAAGGTCATCTTCCAGCTGGCCGACAAGCTCGGTGCTGCCGTCGGTGCCTCGCGTGCGGCCGTCGATGCCGGCTACGTGCCCAGCGACCTGCAGGTCGGCCAGACCGGCAAGATCATCGCGCCGGAACTGTACGTGGCCGTTGGCATCAGTGGTGCGATCCAGCACCTGACCGGCATCAAGGACGCCGGCACCATTGTCGCGATCAACAAGGACGGCGACGCGCCGATCTTCGAGATTGCCGATATCGGCCTGGTGGGGGATCTGTTTGCGATCCTGCCGGAGCTGGAAGCCGCGCTGGGCTGATCCGCGCCGATTGTGCTCCGGATCGTCAGGTCCGGAGCGCGATCACCTGGTAGGTTCCGCGCGCGGAGATCATCTGGCGATCACCTGCACTTGCGCGCACACCGGTATGGCTATCGACAATGCACCCCACTCCCAGACGGGTCTTGGGGTAGATCGTCGCGCGCGTCCCCAGGAAGCAATCGTCGCCGATTGATGCATCGCCATTGAGAGCGGCGTAGGGGGAGAGAACGCTGAACTCCCCGACCTGGGCGCCGTGGCCCACGCTGCAATGCACGTTGACCGCCACTCCGCGGCCAAGCACGGCATTGCGATTGATCACGCTGAAGGGGCATACCAGTACACCATCCCCAAACTGCGCATTCGGAGAGGTTACGGTATTGGTCGACACGAACGGGGGAACGTACACGCCCCGCTCCCAAAGACGTGACAGGATGAGTCGGCGCCCCTTCACCGAACCAACCGCAACGACGACTGCCTGACGTTCCACAGGCTGATAGTCGCCGATCGCGCCGAGATGGATCGACCCGAGCTGGGCGGGAATCGGATTGTCGACACCGTCATCGATGAATCCGGCGATCTTCGGCCCGCCTCCGTGCGCATCCACGCTGAGGTAGTCGAAGACTTCCATACCGAAGCCACCGGCACCGGCAATCACCACCGATTCGATGGCACGATCATTAAGCAATGGCATTCGTGTTCTCCATTCGGACAGTGCAGGGCCGATCAGGCGACAGCGATCTCTCGAGTGAATACCGTCATCAGGTCAAATCCGTCCCAGATGCTCGCGAAATCGAGTGCACTGCCCACCGGTACAAAGCGATCGACACCGGCCAGCGGGGCCTCCTGCACGAACTCGCGCAGCTGCTCTGGCCGCATGCCCAAGTAAGAAACAGTCTGCACCTTGCGTGATAGAAGTGCCCGGAGTTCATCCAGCTGTGCAAGTCGCGACTCGAAGAAGAGACCCGCACCACAATGTGCATCGGCGTGCAGCGCGGGGGTTTCCAACCACAGGCGCGCAACGTCGTTGCCTTTGCCTGCCGGAATACTGACATCGGTCTCGATGGAAAGCAGATCCTGGGCAATACGCTTGTTTACGTAGTCGACGTCACCGAACGAGACACCCTTCTGGCGTACCTTCTGTTCCAGCACGGGCCAAAAGCCATCGCGCGCGCTGTCGACCTCCGCTTCTGTGCCGACCCACAGGATCAGGCGGGGGGACGAGCAGGCCATCTGGTCAAACCAGTAGGCGTCATTGAAGAATCCATCGATCCATCGCGCCTGCTGCTCGTCCGATGCTGCCAGCCAGCCAGCGGCATCGAACAGCCCAAGCGAGAACTTGTTGGCAAATGCAATCTCGGTGGCCGTCGCCGGTAGCGGCACCTGCCTGATCGCCGCCACAGTGGCATCGCCGCCCCATATCACGCGGGTATCGCACTGCGCGGAAAGCAACGCTGTGGTGCGTGCGTCAGCCGCATAGCGCACCACCATGCTGCGTCGTGCGATCTCGGCATGTTCCGGGCGCGAAAGCACGCGACCGATCGCGCCGACCAGCAGATCGGTCTGCACCGATGACTTGGTTGAAAGCCGGACGATATTGCGGTTGCCACACAGCAGGGAGATAAACCACGAGTACACGAAAATCGTGTCCACGTTGGAGGGCGCGAAATGCAGCACGGTGCCACGCGCCACCGACAGCTGTCCGGCGTGGCGACGAAGGTAGGCTTCCTTGAGCCTGACGATGCTGGAGCGCCGCATCCAGAAGGCGAGCGCGGTCAGCTCAGGGTAGCTGCGCGCCTCGGGCATGCCGAACAGCTCCGCAGACAATGCGTCGACAAATGCCACCGACGGTTCGGCGAATGCCGACAGCGGCGGCGCGTCTGACAGGGTTTCGAGGGCGGGGGCTGTCGTAATCAGGGACTGGTAGCTGCTCATGGGCGTGGGTCAGGCGGAAACGTTCGCTGCATCGGCAGCATGGGTGTCACTGCAGCCACGCACCTCGGCGCGTGCAACGCGGCCGTGCACGCGGAATGTACGGCCGAGACGACCACACGGGCAGTCGTCCACACCGATCCACTCACCTACATCTTCGGTCAACAGGCTATGCCCAGGGTAGCTGGTGGGTAGCACCGACAGCACCTGGATCAAGCCCGGCACTCCGGCCGGCAGCGGCTCCCAGGTACTTGGCGCACGGATCCGCACGTCCGCAAACGCAGGGCAATGCAGCCGACCATGCTCGCATTCAACGAAGATGGAACCCACCTGTTCCACCATGCCGTAGAAGTTATGCACGGCACCGATGTTGAATCCATCGACCAGGGACTGCTTGAAAACCTCGTTACTGACCGCTTCGTCCTGTAGCTTCTTCCAGCCGCCACTGTGAATCAGCACCGCATCACTGAAACGCGGCGCATCCGGTCGTCCCTGCAGTGCCTGGACAAAATACTTCCAGACCATGAAGGTGAACCCGAACAGGAATACACGCTGCCCGGCATGCCGCTCCAGGAACGCGCTCACCGCGTCCAGGTTGATCGTCATGTCGTCGTTCAGTGCGTAGGTGTGGTCCCGGCCGAAATTGGACAGGCCGAGAATGCCAGCGCCACGCGCGGAAAAGCTTGCACGGTCCTTCACGACACCGGGATGATCGATGATCAGCATCGGCAAGCGAGCCTTGCCAAGGAACTGTTGCATGATCAGTACCAACGCACGCGTCTGCGCGGTCGCCGTGTCGCGATCAAGGATGATCCTGGACACGGTCTGCGAGGTGGTTCCTGACGAGGTCAGCACCTTGAAACGCTGGTCATCGGGTGTCGAGCTCAGTTCATGTTCCTTGAAGAGGCGCACGGGCAGGAAAGGAATGCCATCAACGCTGTGCTCTGATCCGGCGACATGCCCATGGGCCTGCAACACGCGCGCATACGGCGCGCAGTGCTCCGCATGGTGTACCGTCAACCGGCTCAACAGCTGCTTCAGCAGCGCTTCTTTTTCGACAGCGCCAACGCCATAGACAGGCAGGGCGAAATAATCACGTTGCACGGGGGCCCCCTTGGGCTGCCTCAACCTGTTGAAGAAGGTCTGCGTAAAGGATCTTGCCGGACGAAGACACCGGGATGGCATCGACCGAAAGCACCTTCACCGCCACCGGATTCAGCTTGTACCGCGTAGCGATGTCCTGTCTGAGACGCTCGAGAGCGCCATCCTCAGGCTGGGTAAGTACAGCAACGATCAGGTCATCGCGTCCGGTCATGACCACGTCCCAGCCTGCGCCGCGCAGCGTCGCCTCCATTTCATCCAGGCCGAACCGGTTGCCGAACACCTTGATCATCCGCTTCAGGCGCCCCACGACATAGAAGTAGCCGTCGGCATCGAACCGCGCCAGATCTCCGGTGCGAAGCTCACCCAGTTGGCTGTCGCCCAGCACCAGGTCCTGCGGACCCTCGGCGTAGCCGAGCATCACATTCGGCCCTCGATAGCACAGTTCGCCCACTTCGCCGGCATGCTGGACAAGCGCCCCCTGTTCGTCGACCAGCGAAAGCGCTCCGTCTGGGATGGCGATACCAACTGAGCCAATCTTGGAGGCCAGTGCGTCATGCGGGACGTAGGCGATGCGAGCCGTCGCTTCAGTCTGCCCATACATCACGAAGAAGCGCTGATTGCGTTGACTCGCCAGGTCGTGGAACCACTGGATCGTGGGTTCGGCCAGGCGACCGCCGGCCTGCGTCATGGTCTGCAACGACGGCAGCGCCATCCGTTCGAAGCGGAACTGACGCAGCATTTCATAGTGGGTTGGCACACCGGAGAAACTGGTGGCTTCGTGCTGTCGGAAGAAATCCCAGAAAGATCGGGAAACCACCGATTCGCTGGTCAGCAGCAAGGTCGCCCCTGCCAGCAGATGGCTGTTCACCACCGACAGGCCGTACGAATAGTGCACCGGCAGCGAGGTGATCGCCCGCTGGCTGGCATCTATGCCGAGATAGGATGCGATCGAGCGTGCGTTCGCCTGCAGGTTTTCGGCAGAGAGTCGGACCAGCTTCGACGAGCCTGTACTGCCCGAGGTTGGCAACAGAACCGCCAGTTCCGCACTGGCGGGTGCGGGTCGCAGATTGGTCGCATGCCACTGACCTTCGGCGTCGATTACGTGGCTGATGCAGTAGTGCTCGATGACCTGTGCACGCAGCGCATCGTTCAGCGTAGCGTCCAGAAGCAGCACGGGCTGTCCTGCGCGCAGCGCGCCCAGGTACGCCAACAGGTTGGGCAGCGTGTTGGCACACTCCAGCGCGATCACCCCCCAACCACGATCGGCAGCGCCCCACATGGCGTCTGCACGCACGGCCAGCTCACGGTAATCCAGCGTTTCTCCACCGGGGAGGATCACCGCAATCCGGTCACCATGCTGTTCCAGAGTACGCGCGAACATCAAATCAGCATCCCACCGTCGACCCCGATGACCTGTCCGGTCACATAGGACGAAAGATCTGAGCCAAGGAAAACCGCCACATTGGCCACTTCCGCCGGAGCGCCGACACGGTCCATGGCGATGGATGCCACGCGCTCGGCATACTTCTCCGAACCGATGGAACGCGCCATGTCCGTATCGATGAACCCCGGCGCGATGGCGTTGACCCGGATGTTCGTCGGCGCCAGCTCCTTGGAAAGCGACAACGTGATACCTATGACTGCGGCCTTGCTGCCGCCATACACGGCCTGCCCGACATTGCCATTCACGCCGATGATGGATGCAAGGTTGATGATGGAACCACCACCGTTACGCGCCATCAAACGGCTTGCATATTGGGCGCAGTACAACACTCCGTAGGTATTGACAGAGAATACCTGCTGGATCTGCTCCGGAGTCACCATGCCGATCAACGCATCCTGCAACACACCGGCGTTGGAGACGAGGACGTCAAGCCGGCGATGTTGCTTGAACACCCCCTGGAACGCGTCGCGCACGGAACCGGGATCGGTTACGTCCAGTGCAACGACGTCCAGCCGGGCGTCCGGCGTGGTCTCGCGCACACTGTCCAACAGTGCTTGCAGACCGGCAAGATCACGGGCGGTCGCCACGACATGGGCTCCCTGCGCCAGATAGGCGCGCACGGTCGCCTCACCGATACCACGTGATGCCCCGGTGATCAGCGCTACCTTTCCATCCAGCAGGCCAGCCATATCAGAACTCGACGCCGTGCTTCGCCAGAATTTCCTTGGCCTTGGCAACCGAGCTCATGTCGATGATGTCGTCGGTATCGAACATGACGTCAAACTCGTTCTCGAGCTGCGAAACCAACAGCATGTGGGCAATCGAGTCCCATTCGGGAATGCTGTTGTAAAGCAGTCCATCGACCACGCGGGAAGCGTCGATGTTCAACGCGGCGGAATAGACGGACACCAGGCGTTCGTTGCTGTTACTCATCTGTGTTACTCCAACTCATTCTTGGAAATGGCAGCCTTCTCAGCTGAATCTTCTCGGATGATGTACATCGGCTTGGCACGGATCTCATCGAGAATCCGCCACAGGTACTCACCGATTACACCCAGCATCAACATGATCATGCCGCCCACCACCAGAATCGCCACCATGATCGGCGCCCAACCCGAGAAGGGGGTCAGGTCGAACAAGCGTGAAACAGCGATTACCACCGCATAGCACAGGCCCAGCATGGCAAGGACAGTGCCGGACAGCGACATCAGGCGGATGGGCAGGTAGGAGCCGTCGATAATGAAATCGAAGGCCAGCTTCAACTTCTTGCTGAAGTTGTACTGTGACTTTCCGATCTCACGCTTCCGGCGCACGTAGGGGATGTAGGCGGTGGGGAATCCGGCCCAGAGCACGTCACCCTGGAAGAACCGATGCCTGCCCTTCATGCTCATGAACAGCGTCAGCGCACGTCGACTCATCAGCGTGAAATCGAAACCGCCGGCAGGCATGTTCGGATTGGACATGCGCAGAATGCCGTACACGATGCGCGAAAACAGCGACGAGGTGAAATTGTCTTCGCGGTCGGCCCGATGGGCGATGACCACTTCGTTGCCCTGTTCCCACTTGCGGATCATCTCTGCCGTCAGCTCGACTGGATCCTGCATGTCGGCAGACATGTTGATGACGGCATCACCGCTGGCGGCATCGAAACCGGCCAACGTCGCCGACAGCTGGCCGAAATTGCGGGTGAACGAGATCGAGCGTACCCGCGGATCCTGTGCGCTGACCCGCAGCATTTCCGCGTGGGAGTCATCCTTGGAGCCATCGTTGACGAACACGATCTCGTAATCGTGCTCCGGCAGGGTGCTGGCGAACAGATCACGGATCGCCGCCCACGTCAGTTCGATGGAACCTTCATTGTGGTAGACCGGAATCACATAGCTGATGGTGCTCACAACGGTGCTCCCACAGTTTCAGCAGAGAGCACCCGTACCAGAGCATCGATTACCGTACGCATTTCCTCGTCGCTGATGCCGGCGAAGAAGGGCAGGCCGAGAATACGATCACCAATGGACGAGGTAACGGCCAGCGAGCCGCTGCTTGCGTAGTGTGAAAGAACGCCGTGGGCGTGGAGCGGCGGGCAGTACCAGCGCCGCGTGTCGATTCCCTGATCACGCAGTGCGTTACCAATGGTCAACGCATCGCTCCGCTCCGGCAGCAGCACCGGAAGCAGCGGATAGATCCCGTCAGGGTCCTTGTCCTGCAGTTTCAGGGCCGGGCAGGCCTGCAGCAGGTTCCGCACATACCGGGCGTGCAGCTCGCGACGCTGGGCGATGATGTCAGGCCACTCGTCCAGTGCCGCCAGACCCACCGCAGCATGGTACTCACTGAGCTTCCCGTTGGTGCCCAGGCCCGCCAGCTCTCCGCGCGCAGCATCGATGCCGAAGTTGGCCAACTGGCGAATGCGCTTGATGCGGTCTGTGTTGAACGACACGACCAGTCCACCCTCGCCACTACCAATGGATTTGGTCGCGTGGAAACTGAACACCACATCCGTGGTGCGGCCGATCGGCTGGTTGCCGAAGGCACCGGCCGCATCGATCAGCACTGGAATACCGGTGCGTTCGCTGAAGGCATCCCAGGCAGCGACGTCATGCTGCTTGCCGAAGGTGCTGACCGGCATTACCAGATCGAACGCCGCGCCGTCTGCCAGGGCCTGTTCAGCGATGGCCGGAGTCAGGCACCAGCCGGAAGGGTCGATATCGCTGAACAGCGGGCTCGCGCCGGCTCGGACGATGGCGGTGGCGGTGGCAACGAAGGTCAGAGACGGCAACAGGACGTGCGCCCCTTCAGGCAGCGAGAATGCCTGGATGGCCAGCTCCAGGCCCACAGTACAGTTGGAAACTGTCGTCAGGTGATTGGCTTCCAGCCCCTGGCCGAGTTCGGTTGCCAGACGCTGTTCGAACTCGCCATTCAACGGCCCATAGTTGGTGTAAATCCGATTCTGATCAATCTTTCGGAGATACGGATAAACCTTGTCCGCGGATGGCATCCTGGGAATCAACAACGGAATACGACGCATCGGGTCACCGGGAGAAAGAAAAATACTTGTGAGCGAAATAACTGGCGACAGTCGAAACCATCACGAACACCGCTTGAATTACTCGGGGATCAACGTCGAAGAACCTGACGCAGACCGGAAGCGCTACAACATTGACGACGAAGATTGTCGAATTGGCCAGAAGAAACCGGCCGAATTCGCGAACCCACGGCGCGCGGGAACGGAACACAAAGACACGCTGATTGAAAAAGGCAATGGGGAGCGCGATGAGATAGGCCACCACCAGGATGGGGACCGGACCTGCCCAAGGATCCATCAGCGCAAAGGCGAGCAGGAAGCAGGCATAGCCGATCACCGTGTTCACGGCGCCAACGGCAAGGAACCGCAGCTTCTCGGATTTGAGGAGACGCACCAGGCGCTCCTGCTCCACTCTCCACACCACCAGCGCTCCCAGCCATTGAATCGGTTACCGCGCCTCAGGGCGCAGGGCATTAGCTGTAAAATCTTAACATAGCCCTGCCCCCCGGCCCGGTCAGGGGCTAGCCACGCCGATGCTGCGCAGCAACACTCTCCCCGAGTGGTCGTCAGGCAACGTCGCATAGACATAGGCCTGAGTCGCACCGCTGGGGGCGACAGCCAGAAGGGGGTAGGTATGGGATACCAACCCCACGTCCACGACTTCGATCTGGGTGGAGATGAACTGACCGTCCGCGCCATGCCAGTTGACCTGCAGGCGCATCTTGCCCGGCCGCCCATCCGCGGACTGTGCGGTATACAGGACGATGTGGCGGTCCAGTTCATTCACAGCCTGCTGCCGAGTCATTTCCGACAACCCGCGCAGTTCCAAGCCCTCATCGCTCACCTGCGCCGGCGCGATGCCGACCCAACTGGACCAATCCTTGCCAATACCGAGTTCACGGGTCGGTGCCGGCAGCGCCGCGGGGTCCATCAGGCGTCGCGCCTGTTCAGCGGAGATCACGCTGAATCCCGGACGGCCGCGAAGATTCGGCTCACCTATGACAAGACCGTAGCTGAAGTCCCGGACATTCCCCTTGCTGAATTCGGCGCGTGGATACAAGCAGTGGCCTTTCGGCAGGTTCAGGCGGCAGTAGACCTTGCCATCCTCGCCCAGGACCCAGCTGATATCCGGCTCGGGTCCTGCCACGACCACACCGTGCCCGCTCTGGCGCAGGGTGCTCAGTGAATCGCTGATGGACACGGCAAGGCGCGCACCGGCAATGCTGGCAATCGACCACATGCTGCCAAAGAACATATAGAACAGCTGGGTGACGGCCAGCACAGACAGGATGATGATCTGCGCGCGGTGCCGGTAGCCGGCGAAGACGAACAGCAGCAGGAATGCCATGGCCGGGAACATCCAACGGGCTTCCTGCCGTGCCGCACCCGGCAAGCTCGCGATCGCAACCAGGCCGAGAATCGCAGCGAGGAAAGCCAGCATCGGCATCAGGAAGGTCGTCGACCGCCATTGCGGACGCAGCCAAGGCAGGCACCAAGCCAGCAGAGAGACTGCTGCCAGAGGCACGAAAACGTACAGATATCGCGGCGCCGCATGGTTGAACATGCCAACGAAGTACTGCGGGCCGTAGTTGCCGCCCAGGAACAGATTCACCAGATAGGTCGCAGACACCTTCAGCGTGTCGATCGATACACTGACGGTCTGTCCGGACGTCCCCATCGCCACCGACTGGTTGGACAGCGCTTTCACCGCAAGGATGTACAGGCCAAGCGGGACAACGGCAGCGACCAGAGCGAAGATCAGAGGCTGGGCGCCGATGGTCCTGCGCATGGGCCACCAGCGCAGGACGGCCACACCAGACAGACCCAGCAATGCCAGCGCGTAGCGTTCATGGGTGAACACGGACAGGATGAAAAACAACAGCGCCAGTACCATGCATGAAGCACGCTGACGCTGCATGAACACCAGGCCCTGCATGGATAGGGCGACACCGCCCAGCAGGAACAGAAGACTGATCGCCTCGACTGTTCCGGAGACGTAGTCGAAGTACAGCATGATGTTGAAGCGGCACGCCACCATCATCGCCGCTGCCAACAGGGCAACGCCCCGGCGAGCATTGAAATGCACCCGTGCAATCCCATAGACCAGCGCGGCACATCCCGCCAATGCTGCACAATTGACCATCATGGTCATCCAGCGCGGCAGATCCTGGGAAACGATGACCGCCCAGATGAAGTTCATCACGATGCGCGGCTTGTAACTGTTCAGCCCCGTGAAAACCCCCATCAACGTGTTGCCACTATGCTCTCCGAAGTTGAAGGAGAACATCTCATCGCCGAAGTAGTAGGGATGATAGAAGTAGATGGACAGCGCGAAAGTCACTGCTGCGATGGCCGCCAGATCGACCAGGCGAACGACCGACTTTCCAGCCAAGATCTTGTTATACATCGACACACAGCTCCATTGATTCAAAGCGCCGCAAGGCTTCGCCCCTGCTCGACCCGAGCGACCCTGCCCAGGCTCCGGCAGGAGCCATGGGCAACCGCAGTGGCGAACAGGCAAGGGGCGTACACGGCCATTCCGCACTTGATGCCGGCAGCGACCGGACCAAGATAGTAGCAGTGCGACACGCTGCAAGGCGCACCCCCTGGCGCGACCGCACCCCCTTCCCATGCTGCGAAGGCGAGGCCCCAGGCGCGCTAGAGGTAGGCGCGGGCGCTTTCGCGCGCCAGAATGTGCATGACGGTCCCCATGTCGGCATCGGTCAGCAGGTCCACATTGGCCTGCGGTGCCGACCATATGCGGTCGGCCAGCGGTACCTTCTGCCGAGGATCATCCGAGTGAACCTCAACCACGAATGCCCAGCTTTTACCTTGCAACGGCAGAACGCGGAAGCCATAAGGCTCGAACAACCTGCGCGCAGCACTTTCCGACCAGCAGGTGATGTGCCCGCGATGGAATGGATCCAGGTAACCCGGATCCTCGGTCCGTACGTACTCGGTCAGGCCGGTGTTGAAAAGAAAGAGCGCCCCCGGAGCGGCGACCTTGCGAAGGGAACCGGCCAGTGATCTGACCATGGCAGGCGTCAGGTGTTCAACCACCTCCACGCAGATGCCACACTCGAATGTCATCCCGATATCGGCCAGGTCACCACACATGTAGTTTGCGTGGCTGGAGCGGTGCGCCGGCTCTGGCGGAAACTTTTCCACTCCGTAGAAACAATGCGAACTCTTCGGCAGGTAGCGTTGGACCGCATCCAACAGGAAACCAGGACCGGTACCGATGTCGATGAAATGCTGGACTGGAATCGAGCAATAAAGCAATGCCTCGCCCAACCGGGCAAGTGAAGATCCATAGGATCGATCACGTGCCGATCGCAGTTCGGATCGCCAATAGTCCTCATCGTACTCCCGGGAAGATTCCCCAGCGTCGATCGAAGCAATCAGCGCCGGATCGGCGAATATGAAATCACAGGTGCAGCACTCAAGGTACTGCACGCCATCAACCACCCTGAAGGCGGTAGCGGGCTCGTTGCACAGTAGACAGTTTCCCGTCGACGACACAGATCTGAAACGCGCCACAACCCTCTCCCGGAAGGATGGAGAGGGCATCGTAGCAGCACAGGGTTACCCCGGCATCGGGCGGACTTCGCGGTGGCTCGGCTACAACTGACGCTGCACCGCAGCGAGGTCAGGCACAAAGACGGTTTGCTGCGGCGCATCACCCTTACCCACATCACCAGCGATCAGGAACAGCTTCCCAAGACCTGCAGCTGCGCCCGCCTGCATGTCTGAAATCTTGTCGCCGACAAACACGGCCTGGGCAGGATCGACCACGAACTGCTCGATCGCCTTCAGCAGCATGCCCGGACCAGGCTTGCGGCACAGGCAGTCGATCTTGAATTCGCCCAAGCCGGCTTGGGGATGATGTGGGCAGAACCACGTGCCCAGCAGCGGCGCCCCGAC
The DNA here is from genome assembly GCF_056481585.1 of Stenotrophomonas sp. 86428_Sma. Lineage (NCBI taxonomy): Bacteria > Pseudomonadati > Pseudomonadota > Gammaproteobacteria > Lysobacterales > Lysobacteraceae > Stenotrophomonas > Stenotrophomonas sp. 86428_Sma. The sequence goes on along the minus strand of NZ_CM151156.1, from coordinate 589,438 downwards.
CTGTTGCAGCTGCTCGTGCTGCCAGCGCGTGTAAGCGGTGAAGTCCTCGACGCTGTAGAGTCCACGCGCGATGCCGGCCTGGTTGGTCGCCACCACGATCTGGTATCCCAGGCGCGCGGCATCGGACAGCAGCGGCAGGATACCTGGGACCCACTCGGTCCGATCCGGTGTATGCACGTAACCGTGATTGACGTTGATCACCCCGTCCCGATCAAGGAACAGTACTGGTGCACCGGGCCGCCGTGCGGCCGGCCCGACGACAAAGCCCGGCACGTTCTGCGGCGTCGCCATCAGCCGGCCCCGAAAAGCGTCTGCGCACGCCGGAAGTCTTCCGGCACTCCGATGTCGATGAACGCGGCAGTATCCACCAGCGCACCGACCTGGCCATTGACCGCAGCCGGCTCGAGCACCCGCTTCTCGAACGAAAATGCTCCCTCGTCCGGCAGTGCCGCAAGCGCCGAGGCGCTCAGAAAGTAGCTGCCAGCATTGATCAGGCCGGTTCCACCTGGGCGTTTTTCATGGAAGCGCAGCACCCTGCCCTGCTCGACATCAACTGTACCGTATCGCGAAACATCCTCCACCCGCGCAAGCGCGATCGACATCGGCAGGTCCTGTGCGGCTGCTTCCAGAGCGGCCGGCGCGTACTCGAGGTAGGTGTCGCCATTGCAGACGTGCATCCCCTCACCCTGCGCCAGCCGTGCCGCGGCGGCGATCGCGCCGCCGGTGCCGAGGGGTGTTTCCTCGCGCGAGTAGACCACGTCCATGCCCGCCCAACGGGCGCCGATGGTCTGCTCCACTACATCACCGAGGTAGCCGGTAGCCAGGATCACACGACGCATGCCGGCGGCCGCATAACGGTCCAGCAGGTAGGCCAGAAAAGGGCGTCCCGCTACCGGTGCCAGTGGCTTGGGCAGATCGGGTACTTCACTGCGCAGGCGGGTGCCAAAGCCGCCGGCCAGGATCAGGATCTCGTCGACAGCCATGTCAGCGCGGGAACATCTCGCTTTCGATCAACGCACACAGCAGATGGCCGATGAATTCGTGGCCTTCCTGGATGCGCGGCGTTTCGTTGGACGGCACGCGGAAACAGATGTCGCAGCGATCCTTCATGTCACCGCCATGCTCGCCTGTGAAGCCGATCACGCGGACGCCCTTGGCCTCGGACGCCTCCAGCGCGCGCATGATGTTCTTTGAACGGCCCGAGGTCGAAATCGCGACGAACACATCACCTTCCTGACCGAGGGCTTCAATCTGCCTGGCGAAGGTGTAGTCGTAACCATAATCGTTGCCGATCGCAGTCAGGATCGAGGTATCCGTGGTCAGTGCGATCGCCGGCAACCCCGGGCGATCGTAGTAGAAGCGGCTGACCAGCTCGCCGGCCCAGTGCTGCGCATCTGCGGCACTGCCACCGTTGCCGGCGAAGAGGATCTTGCGCCCAGCCTTCAGCGCGCCGACGCACAATGCCACCGCCTGTTCGATCTGCGCGGCCAGCGCGGCATCCGCCGACATGCTCTGGAAGTTCTCGAGAGTCTTGCCGAACTCGGCCTTGATGAAGTCGTTCATCCGATTTTCCATGCCGTTGCACCTTGGTGGGTGAAGTGTGTATCAAAAACGGAGCCGCCGGCGCCTGCCAGTGCACGCACCAGGTCGACCCGGTGTGCCGGATCGCAGAGGAACATCATGAAGCCACCACCGCCGGCGCCGGAGACCTTGGTCGCACGCGCGCCGTGGCGCATCGCCAACGCTTCGATCTCATCGATCATCGGGTTGGAGATGCTGCTGGCGCTGAGCTTCTTGGCTTCCCAACCGGACTGCATTACCTGCGCCAGCCGCTCGAAATCACCGCGCAGCAGCGCTTCCTTCATCTGACTGGCCTCGACCTTCAGCCGATGCATCGCATCGAGCGAACTGGCCTTGCCTTCCTTGATGTTGCGCGACTGCTCGTCGATGATTTTTGCGGAAGCACGCGACACGCCGGTGAAGTAGAGCACCAGGCCAGCCTCGAGCTCGGACCAGATCCATTCCTTGATACGCAGCGGGTTCACGATCACCCGGTCAGCATCATAGAACTCCATGAAATTGAAACCGCCAAATGCGGCCGCATACTGGTCCTGCTTGCCGCCGGACAGCTGCAGGTCGACGCGCTCGATGCGGTATGCCAGCTGTGCGATCTCGTACTCGCCCAGCGGCAGCGCGAAGTACTCTGCGAAGGCGGTGACCAGAGCGACGACCATCGTCGAGGACGAGCCCAGACCCGAGCCCGGCGGCGCATCGGAATGCGCGCGGATGCGGATGGCCGGGCGCTCGCCTTGCAGGAAGTCGTTGCAGACCCGCAGGTAGACGCCCTTCATCAGCTGCAGCGGGCCGGGACCGGCATCTACCGCATGCGGATCGACGCGCTCGCAAGCACCCGCATCCTGTGCGTGGAACTCGACCAGGCCATCGGGCGAGCCATCGAGGGTCGCGTAGGCAAACTTGTCGATGGTCACGTTCATGACAAAACCGCCGAACTGGTCGCAGAACGGCGAAACATCAGTGCCGCCGCCGGCCAGGCCAAGGCGCAGCGGCGCGCGCGAACGAACGATCATGCTTTCTTCTCCATTGCGAATGCCGATTCCAGCGCACGGCCCAGTGCATCGCGCGAGAACTGACCGCGGCAGTAGCTGGCGGCTGCACGCGACCGCTGCAGCCACAGCGCATCATCTTCCAGCAACGACAACAGCCCTGCGGCTAGGCCATCGGCCTCGTCGGCAACAGTGACCACCGCCTCCAGACCGACCAGGCCCTGAGCGCCAATACCGGTAGTGACCAGCGGCAGACCTTGCTGCATGGCTTCGACAACCTTGCCCTTGACGCCGGCACCAAAGCGCAGCGGCACGATGGCCACGCGCGCGGCGCCGTAGCGCTGGGCCAGTTCCTCGTCGCTGACGAAGCCGGTCACCTCGACATGCTCGCCTGCCAGGGCGCGTACGGCGTCGGTCGGGTTGGAGCCGACCAGCGACAGTTTCACGCCAGGGTGGCGCGCCCAGACCTGCGGCATCACCGACTCGACCAGCCATCGTGCGGCGTCGACGTTGGGACCATGGGCGAAACCGGCGACGAACAGGACGCCGGCGCGCTGCGCGGGCACGGCGTCATCATTGAAGTGATCGAAGGCATACGGCAGGATCGCGCGTGAATCGACCGACGGCTCCAGCGCGCGCACATCCTGCGCCTCTTCGGCCGACGGGTAGAGAACGCGGTCGACGGCCTTCCAGATGCGCCGCTCCAGCAGTTCCATCGAACGTGCCTCGCCATCGCTGCCACCATTGCGGGTGACTTCCATGTCCATGCGACGGAAGTGCAGGTCGTGGCCGTAGTAGACGCTGCGGACATCCGGGTGCTTGCGCAGGGCATCGATGTAATGCTCAGCGATATGCGGGCGCGACAGCATCACGGTACGCACATGCGGGTTGTCCTGCAGATAGCGCGCGAAGCCGCCCACCCACTGGCCGCCATACATCACTTCCACGCCACGCGCCTGCAGCGGCGGGGTGTAGATCGGATCGAAATACAGGTTGTCGGCCCAGAACTTGACGACGCAGCCACGCGCCAGCAGCGCATCGATGAAGGCAATCATGGTCCGCGAACCGGCATCACGATCAGGCTGCGGCACGTAGTGGTCGACGATCAGCACCGTTTCCTTCTGCCAGGCACGGTCGCGCGCCAGCACCACGTGCTCCCCATTGGGTTCGTGCCGTGCCAGTTCGTCCTGCCAGCGCTCGCGCAGCTTCTTCTGGTTGGCGACCTGGTAGGCCTTGATGCCGCTGCCGGTATCGGTGCCGTGGGAGATGCCTTCGTAGTGCACGACTTCCGAGGTCGGGCAGTAGTAGAGCTGGTAACCCGCCTTGCGCACGCGGAACGCCAGGTCCGAATCCTCGCAGTAGGCCGGAACGAACTCGGGATCGAAGCCGCCCAGCTCACGCAGCAGCGCGCTGGGAATGAGCAGGCTCGCGCCGCTGCAGTAGTCCACCGGCCGCAGGTAGTTGTACTGGCTGCTGGCCGGGTTATCCAGGCGGCCGTAGTTCCAGGCCGAGCCGTCCCGCCAGATGATGCCACCGGCTTCCTGCAGACGGCCATCGGGATAGACCAGCTTGGAACCGACCATGCCGCAGTCGGGCATGCGCTGGAATACGTCCAGCATCTGGTCCATCCAGCCCGGGCGCACTTCGGTGTCGTTGTTGAGGAAATAGGTGTAGCGGCCGCGCGCCAGTTCCAACGCCTGGTTGCAGGACAGCAGGAAGCCAAGGTTCTTCGGATTGTGATGAAAACGCAGGCCCGGTACCGGCACCAGCTTCTCGATCTCGGGATCTCCAGAGGCATCCTCCAGCACCAGTACTTCATAGCTCACTGCCGGCGGGTGGGCGGCGATCGAGCGCAGGCAAGCCAGGGTGTGCGGCAGGTTGCCGTAGGTGGGAATGACGATGCTGACTTCCGGCGATTCATGCGCCGGGAAGGACAAGGTCTTCAGCACTTCGTCGGGGTCTTCCACCACTGCTTGCAGAGCCAGGCCGGCAGGCGGCTCGATTTGCGCCTTGTCATGACGCAGCAGCCAACCGCGCACCGGACGCGCCAGCGGCGCCAGCAACGGGTGGCGCGCCAAGCCACTTGCACGCAGCGACGCAATAATGGCCGGCACATCCCCGCGCAGCAGGCGCGAGGCGAAACGCATTGGGCGCGTGATGCGCCAGGACTTGGAGGCGAGCACCTTTGCAAAAGCATCGTTCAGGCTCTCCAGCTGCTCGTCGTATTCGCGGATGACGCGCTGTACTTCCAGCTCGGTGGTACCTTCCGCACCGGGCCGGAAGGCAAGACCAGAGCGCCGCTGCAGTTCACGGCTGACTTCCGAACGGCTGGCAACGGTCTCATGGGCCGTCTGCAGCAGTCTGCGCAGCTCGGCCGCTTCGTGCTGCGATGCTGCCTGGTGCCGTTGCAGGTCAGCTTCGACGTCCGCCTTCTCACCCTGCACCTGTTCCAGCTGCGCCTGCAGCGCATCATTGCGGGCACGCAACTCAGCGGCGCCATTGCGGCCGCCACCGGCCTGGACAACCTGGTCCAACTCCAGCGCCCAGCGCGTACGATCCTCGAACTCGCCTTCCAGCCGCTGGTAATCGCGCTTGGCCGCTTCCAGCTCCGACTCCAGCGACAGAGCCCACGCGTAGATCGATTCCTTTTCCGAGCCCAGCCGCGAGGCTTCGGTCTCGGCGGTCTCGGCACAGACACGGTCGGTGCATGCTGCGCCCAGGCGTGAGAACGCACCGCGGACCAGCGCCTCCGCGGCCGGCACGCCGGCACTGGCGAACAGTGCCCTCATGGTCTCGCCGATGTCGCCACCCACGGCGATGACGCCCAGGCCGTTGCCGTGCAGGAACTCGAAGCTCGGGTAGCGCTCGCGCAGCGGCGCGAAGAAGCGTTGGACGCCGAACCCTTCGGTGTGCACGTTGGTATCGTGGAACAGCACCACGCCGCGCGAGGACATCTTCGGCAGCCACGTGGTGAAGTCGTGCGAGACCGCCTCGAAGGTGTGCAGACCGTCGATGTGCAGCAGGTCGACCGAGCCATCGGGCACTTCGTCCAGCGCGTCGTCGAAGGTCATCCGGAGCAGGGTCGAGAACGCGGCGTAGCTGCGTTGGTTGCGCTCGACGACACTGCGATGGATATCGTTTTCGTAGTAACCGGCCTGCGAGTCACCTTCCCAGGTGTCGACCGCATGGCAGCGCGTGTCCAGGCCCATCTCCTTGACCGCCTGGCAGAACGCGAAATACGAGATGCCACGATGAGAACCGAGCTCGACCAGCGAGCGCGGTCGGTGCGCCTGGATCACCCAGAATGCAAATGGAACATGCTCCAGCCAGCCCGATGTTTCCAGGAACTCCGGACGGGTGAACATTGCACCGTGACGAAAAATGGCTGCGGTCGGATCCGCCGCACCTTCAATGATCAACTCGTCTGCCATCTTCCACTTCCCTCAAGTCGAGCGCGCACAGGGACCGCTCAGACATCGTTGTTCTGCAAGGTGATATTCAGCATCGGGATGCCGATGAGTCCAAAGCGCATGGTTTCGTCCAGCGCGCGGAATTCGAGGGCGTCGTGGATCCAGTGCTGCTGCGTGTGATCATGCAGGTCGCCGGATGCGACGGCTGCATCGATCATGTAGGAACCGGACGGCATCACCGGCATGCGGAACTGGAACGTGGCCTTCACCGTCTGCCCTGCCGCGCCGCCAACCGGAGCATCCCTGCAGGCGAAATAGCTGTTGTCGCCGAACAGGCGCTGGCCCAGCCGGTCCTTCACGTAGAAGCCGACGATCAGGTTGTCCAGCGACTCCTCCAGCTTCACCGCGACCTGCAGGGTGACCAGTTCACCCCCTTCGACCAGCGTAAGTGCGCCTCCGTCGTCGTCACGGATGGCCACGTCGACGATGCGCGCGCCCTGCGCGCCGAACTCCTGCCCGACATTGCCCGGATCGAATTCGAACAGCGCGATGCGGTTGATGACGCCCTCGTCGCGGAACTGCTCACGACGGAAATCGGGGGCTTCGGCGGTGCTGCGGCGCTGCTTCTTCTCGACCACGATGGTTTCGCCACCCACTTCACGCCGCCCCACCACGTGCTGTTCGGTCATGTACGCCTCGACCACCTCCTGCGAGGTGCCGGACAGACGCATGCGACCGTTCTGCAGCCACACGGCGTTCTCGCACAGATTGGTAACAGCGGCGGCATCATGGCTGACGAACAACAGCGTCCCGTTCTTCTGGAACTCGCGCAGGAAGCGCATGCACTTCTGCGAGAAGAACGCATCACCGACCGCCAGCGCCTCGTCGATGATCAGGATGTCGGCGTCGACATGGGCGATCACCGCAAAGGCCAGGCGCACCGACATGCCGCTGGAATAGCTGCGCACCGGCTGATCAATGAACTCACCGATATCGGCGAAGGCCAGGATGCTATCCAATCGCTGGTCGATCTGGGCACGCGACAGGCCCAGGATCGTCGCATTGAGGTAGACGTTCTCGCGGCCAGTGAATTCCGGATTGAAGCCGCTGCCCAGCTCAAGCAGCGCTGCCACGCGCCCCTTGACCTTGATGTTGCCCTCGGTAGGGTTGAGGGTGCCGGCGATCATCTGCAGCAGGGTCGATTTGCCGGAGCCATTGCGGCCGACAATGCCCACTGTCTGGCCACGACGGATCGAGAAGCTCACATCACGCAGCGCCCAGAAATCCTTGTAGAAGGACTTGCGCTTGCCCGCCAGCGCCTGCCACAGGCGATGCGAAGGACGCTCGTACATATGGTACGACTTGCCAACCCCGTTGACCTCGATGACGGTCTCGGCCACGGCGACTTCAGAGGACATCGGCAAACCCCACGCGCAGCTTGTTGAACAGGCGATGGCCAATGAAAGCAACCACGCAGGCGATCAGGGTGTACAGAGCCAGGCCGGTCCAATCCGGCAGGCGGCCCCAGATCACCACTTCGCGCACCTGGTTGATGATGAAGGTCAGCGGGTTGAGCTCGAACACGATGCGATAGCTGGCGGGCACCGACTCAACCGGAATGATCGCCGAAGACAGGAACAGCATGGCCGCTGCGATGACGCCGGCGATCTGGCCGATGTCGCGCAGGTACACCCCCAGTGCCGAGCTAATCCAACCGATGCCGACCGTCAGGATGACCAGCGGCAACACCACCACCGGCAACAGTACGGCGGTGGGATGGATGCTGCCCTTTACGCACAGATACAGCAGAAGCAACACGACCATGTTCATCAGCAGATGGAACAACGCCGACAGCGTCATGCTCCACACCAGGATGTCCAACGGGAACACCACGCGCTTGACATAGCTGGTGTTGCTCACGATCAACTGCGGCGCACGGGTGAAGCATTCCGCGAAGAAGCCATGCACCGTGAGGCCCGCGAACAGGATCAGCGCGAAATCCGTCGTGGAACCGGTCGATCCAGGCCAGCGCCCCTTCATGATGAAACCGAAGGCCATGGTGTAGACCAGCAGCATCAGGAACGGGCTGATCAGCGACCACAGCAGGCCGAAGCTGGCACCGCGATAACGCCCGAGGACTTCACGCTGAGTCAGTTCGAAGGTAAGCGAACGATGCTTCCCGAAGACCGAGAAAATGCTCATGCTCAGCGGTTCCCAGCCAACGCCCTTTCCAGATCCACCTGCAGATCCCCCAGATCCTCCACACCCACGCTCAGCCTTACCAGCGCGTCGCTGATCCCCAGCTGCTCGCGCCGCGCGACCGGGATCGAGGCATGCGTCATCACCGCCGGATGGTTCACCAGGCTTTCCACGCCGCCCAGCGACTCGGCCAGAGTGAACAGTTCGGTCTTCTCGCAGAAGCGCTTGGCCGCCTCGAAACCGCCCTTGAGCACGATCGAAACGATGCCGCCGTAACCGGCCATCTGCTTGCCGGCCAGCTCATGCTGCGGGTGCGACGGCAGGCCCGGGTAGATCACCTTTTCCACGGCCGGGTGCTTCTCCAGCCACTGGGCCAGCGCCAGCGCGTTGGCGCAGTGCGCCTTCATGCGCAGCGGCAGGGTCTTCAGGCCACGCAGGGCCAGGAAGCTGTCGAACGGGCCCTGCACACCACCCACCGAGTTCTGCAGGAAGGCCATCTGCTCCGCCAGTTCGGCGTTGTCGCCGACCACGACCATGCCGCCGACCATGTCCGAGTGGCCATTGAGATACTTGGTGGCCGAATGCAGGACCAGGTCCGCACCCAGTTCCAGCGGACGCTGCAGCATCGGCGAGGCGAAGGTGTTGTCGACGACGACGATCAGGCCATGGCGCTTGGCGATGGCAGCGACCGCGGCGATGTCGACGATCTTCAGCATCGGGTTGGTCGGGGTCTCGATCCACACCATCTTCGTCTTCGGCGTGATGGAGGCCTCGAACGCGGCCAGATCGGTCAGGTCGACGAAGCTGAAATCCAGCCCGGCGGTGCGGCGACGCACGCGCTCGAACAGACGGAAGCTGCCGCCGTAGATATCGTCCATTGCCACCACATGGCTGCCGGCGTCCAGCAGCTCGATCACGGTCGAGCTGGCCGCCATGCCCGAAGCGAAGGCGAAGCCGCGGGTGCCGCCTTCCAGCGACGCCACACAACGCTCATAGGCGAAGCGGGTCGGGTTGTGGGTGCGCGAGTACTCGAAGCCCTGATGCTCGCCCGGGCTGGACTGGGCGTAGGTCGAGGTGGCGTAGATCGGCGGCATCACCGCGCCGGTGCTGGGGTCGGGCGACTGGCCACCGTGGATGGCCAAGGTAGCCAGGGCCAGGGCGCGATCCTGGGAAGTTGCGTTGGACATGTTCTTTCCTGAGGGGCGCCGACGCACGGCGCCATCGAAGGTGCGGAAGTCTACCAGCGCGGCCTTAACGACCTTTGACGCGGATAAACCAGGATTCAGCAGTGAACGTCGGCGATCTGCGGCTTACTGCACGCGACGGCGCAGATAGTTCAGCAGATCGATACGGGTGATCAGGCCCAGGAAAGTGTCGCCGTCCATCACGATCGCCACCTGGCCGCGGTCGAACACCGGCAGCAGCGCCTCGATCGGCGACTTCACGTCCAGCCGGTCCAGCTTGCTGACCATCGCGGTGGCGACGGTGTCGCGGAAGCGTGCCTCATCGCCATACACGTGCAGCAGCACGTCGCTTTCGTCGACGATGCCGACCAGCTGCTCGCCGTCCATCACCGGCAGCTGCGATACGTCGTACAGCTTCATGCGCTGGTAGGCAGTGGTCAGCAGGTCGTTCGGACCGATCACCACGGTGTCGCGCTGGCCGTACGGGCGCAGGATCAGGTCGCGCAGGTCGCCGTGCTGCGGGCGCTGCAGGAAACCGTTGTCCAGCATCCAGTAGTCGTTGTACATCTTCGACAGGTACTTGTTGCCGGTATCCGGCACCAGCACCAGCACCTTCTTCGGCGTGGTCTGCTCCTTGCAGTACTTCAGGCCGGCGGCCAGCAGGGTGCCGGTGGACGAGCCACCCAGGATGCCTTCCTTGCCCAGCAGTTCGCGTGCGGTGTGGAAGCTCTCGGCATCGCTGATGGCATAAGCCTTCTTGACGCGGCTGAAATCGGAGATCGACGGCAGGAAGTCCTCGCCGATGCCTTCCACCAGCCAGCTGCCCGATTTGTCGTTCAGATTGCCGTCGTTGATGTACTCGGCCAGGATCGAACCGACTGGATCGGCCAGCACCAGTTCGGTCTTCGGCGACAGCTTGGCGAAGGCACGCGACAGGCCGGTCATGGTGCCGGAACTGCCGCAGCCGAACACGATGGCGTCCAGATCGCCGCCCATCTGTTCGAGGATTTCCGGGCCAGTACCGAATTCATGCGCGGCCGGGTTGTCCGGGTTGCCGAACTGGTTGATGAAGTAGGCGCCCGGGGTCTGCTCGGCGATGGTCTTGGCCAGGTCCTGGTAGTACTCCGGATGGCCCTTGGCCACGTCAGAGCGGGTCAGGCGCACTTCGGCGCCCATCGCCTTCAGATTGAAGATCTTTTCCCGGCTCATCTTGTCGGGAACGACCAGAATGAGCTTATAGCCCTTCTGCTGGGCCACCAGCGCCAGGCCCAGGCCGGTGTTGCCAGCCGTGCCCTCGACCAGGGTGGCACCGGGCTTCAGGTCGCCGCGCTTTTCCGCCGCCTCGATCATCGACAGGCCGATGCGATCCTTGATCGATCCGCCCGGGTTGGCGCTCTCCAGCTTCAGGTAGAGCTCGCAGACGCCGGTGTCCAGGCGCTGGGCCTTGACGATCGGGGTCTGGCCGATGAGTTCGAGGACGGAAGAATGGATGGGCATTCGGAGGACTTTCGGTTCGCGCCGCACAGGGCCGGACCGATGATTATCCGACGGATGGCGATGAAAGTCAGGTCGGCAGGGCCGCAGCCCGTCCACCGTAAAAAGAGATGCGGACAGCCCCGGATCGACGAGGAGACCGGTACCGCCCGCATCGGTGAGCTGTGCCTGCAGGCCAAGGCACCACGGCCTGTGGTGCCTTGGCGCGGCCGCCTCATCGGCGGTGCCGCGATGCCGGGGCAGGAGCGCCCGGCGGGGCCATCGATGGCCGGGTCACGCCGTTCCGGGCGTGACGGGGTGCGTCAAAGCGTGGGGGACGTCATTGGGAGCGGTGTTTCGTACATTCGCAGAAGTCGTTGCTTGGCCAGCAGCTTCTCGCGCTTCATGCGACCCAGGGTGACATCATCGATCGGGAGTACACCCAACTCCGCGTCCATGCACTTCTTGTTCAACTTGCGGTGCTGGTCATGGAGTGCCCTGAACTCCGGATCACGCGCGCGACGGGCGTCGATCTCGCTCTGGGGCTGATCTTCAAACATGATGGACCTCCTTCGACAGATACACGAACGCCCCGGCCGCAAGGCACGGGGCGTTGTTCATGGAGGAGCGCCGGTCGATGCCCACCTGGACGCCTGCAACGACCTGCGGCACTGGCCTGCGCACGTCGATCTGCTGCGGTTCGCGCCCTGTTTGCATCGGCCCGGCCCTCCTATCGTCCGGTCCGCGGCATTGCGTCCCGGACGATTGACCCTACGCCTGCTCAAGGCGGGGTACAAGACCCCTGCGTCAAAAAGACCGAACCCCGCCGGGGCGGGGTTCAGGCTGAATGCTCATCGCAACGAAAAACAAACAATATCAAGCAATTACGGGGCGATGATGACCTCGGCCGAGCGTGCCCGGGTGGACGCCGCCTTCTTGCCGCTGAGCTGGATCCGGTTGCTGGCGACACCGGCCGCGACCAGGGCATCGCGCAGCGCTTCGGCGCGTTTCTGGCCGACGCCGTTGGCACTGTCGTAGGCCTCGATGCGCAGGCGGCCCTTCTTGCCGATGTTCAGGTACTCGGCCAGTGCCTTGGCCTGGTTGCGGGCGCCACCGGACAGGCTGGAGGCGCCGGCGGCGAATGCGTCACCACTGAAGGTGAAGACCTCGCCACGGCCATCGAACTTCGAGCCCGGCAGCTTCTGCCCGGACACCAGCTCGGCTTCCTCGCGGGCCAGCTTGGCGGCGTTCTGCTGGGCGGCGCTGAGGCGCTGCTGCTGCTTGCCGGCCACGCTGGTCAGAGCATTCTCGGCATCCTGGCGGGCCAGGGTCTCGGCCTCGGCGGCCTGGCGCAGGCGCTCAGCCTCCTCGGCCTGCATCTGCGCCTGCATGCGCAGCTGCTCGGCCTCCTGGCGGGCACGGGCGGCATCGCGGCGGCTGGCCTCGATCAGCAGATCACTGCGGGTGCGCTCGAGGCGATCGACCTCACGCGCGGCCAATGCGGCACGCACGGCAGTCTCGGCAATCTCCACCCGGCGCTCGGCCAGGTAGGTGGCCAGCTCCTGGTCGCGGCGCTTGGCCTTGTCCAGGGTGGCGATGGCCTGCTGGGCCTGCATGCGCTCGAAGGCGCCCAGCTCAGCCGTGTCGGGATTGGCCTGGATGGCCATCAGACGCTGGCTCAGTTGCGCCACCATCGGGTTGTCGGCGGCCAGGGCCAGGGTCGGCAGCGCCAGCAGCGCAGCCAGGGTTGCGGCAGTCATCGGCTTCACCGGCGGTCCTCCCCGGTGGACAGCTGGCGTTGCAGCTGGTTGACCTCGTTGCGGCGCAGCTGCAGCTGCGCGGTGACGGTGGCTTCCTCGCTGCGGGCGCGGGCCAGGTCGGCATCGGCAGCGGCGCGCAGGGCGATCGCCGGGGCGTTCTTGCGCTCGCGGCGGTCGCCGGCAGCACGCTGGGCCTGTTCCAGCCCCTGCCGGGCCAGCCCGATCAGGTCCGGGGCGTACTGGTCGGCGTCGGCCTGGGTGGCCTTGTCGACCGCCTGCCGGGCCTGGGCCAGTTCCAGTGCGCCGTCCTGCGCCCAGGCGGGGGCAGACAGTGCGAATGCAAACGCCATCACATACAGGCCATGGCGCATTCGTGCGAAGCTAAGTCGTTTCATTGGGGAGGCCGTACCGGTTGTCGGTTCACGGCCATTGTCGTCAAGCCGACACCGTGCTGGCAACGGGCGTCGGCCGTTTCGTTGGGGAAAATTCGCAATGGATATCGGCTACTTCCTGAAGCTGATGACCGAAAAGAACGCTTCGGACATGTTCCTGACCACCGGAGCACCGGTCTACATCAAGATCGAGGGGAAGCTTTATCCGCTGGGCAACACCGGCCTGCCGCCGGGCATGGTCAAGAAGATCGCCTACTCGCTGATGGACGAAGGCCAGGTGCCGCAGTTCGAGCGCGAGCTGGAGCTCAACATGGCCATCGCCCTGCCCGATGCCGGGCGCTTCCGCGTCAACGTGTTCAAGCAGCGCGGCGAAGTGGGCATGGTCATCCGCGCCATCCGCAGCCGCATCCCGAGCATCGAGGAGCTGAACCTGCCGCAGGTGCTGAAGGACGTCATCATGACCCCGCGCGGGCTGGTGCTGGTGGTGGGGTCCACCGGTTCCGGCAAGTCCACCTCGCTGGCGTCGATGATCGACCACCGCAACAGCACCACCACCGGTCACATCCTCACCATCGAGGACCCGATCGAGTACCTGCACAAGCACAAGATGTCGATCGTCAACCAGCGCGAGGTCGGGCTGGACACCCATACCTTCCACAACGCGCTGAAGAACGCGATGCGTGAAGCGCCGGACGTGATCCTGATCGGCGAGATCCTGGATGCGGAAACGATGGAGGCGGCGATCGCCTTCGCCGAAACCGGCCACCTGTGCCTGGCCACCCTGCACTCCAACAACGCCGACCAGACCATCGAGCGCATCCTCAACTTCTTCCCGGAAAGCGCGCACAAGAACGTGCTGATGAACCTGGCGCTGAACCTGCGTGCGGTGATCAGCCAGCGCCTGGTGAAGAACAAGGAGGGCCGTCGCCTGCCGGCCACCGAGGTGCTGATCAACACGCCGATGATCCGTGACCTGCTGCGTCGCGGCCAGGTGCACGAGATCAAGGCGGCGATGGAAGGCTCGCTGGAGGAAGGCATGGAGAGTTTCGACCAGTGCCTGTTCCGTCTGGCCAAGGCCGGCATCATCGAGCAGGAGGAAGCGCTGCGCGCGGCCGACTCGCGCGATGGCCTGGCTCTGAAGTTCCGCCTGTCCGAAGGCAGCAGTGGCGAGCACGACCCGTACGCGGATTTCTCGGCCGGGCAGCCAAGCATCACCCACGGCTTCTGACCGCACGAAAAAGGGGACGGAGGGGATTAAGTCGTAAGTGCATTTACGACTTAATCCCCTCCGTCCCCTTTTCCTGAAGAATTCAGGGGCGGTCTCATCCAATGAGACCCCTCATCCGTAGGTTTCCTCAATGGAAACCATCCGCAAGCTGGCCATTCTGGCCGATGCCGCCAAGTACGATGCCTCCTGCGCCTCCAGCGGCTCGGGCAAGCGCGATTCGCGCGTCAGTGGCGGCATCGGCAGCACTGAGGGTATGGGCATCTGCCACAGCTATACACCCGATGGCCGCTGCGTTTCATTGCTGAAGATCCTGCTGACCAACTTCTGCGTCTACGACTGCGCCTACTGCGTGAACCGGGTCTCCAGCAACGTAGCCCGTGCGCGTTTCAGCGTGGACGAGGTGGTCGCACTCACCCTGGACTTCTACAAGCGCAACTACATCGAGGGGCTGTTCCTGTCCAGCGGCATCATCCGCAATGCGGACTACACCATGGAACAGATGGTGGAGGTGGCCCGGCAACTGCGCGAAGAACACCGCTACGCCGGCTACATCCACCTCAAGACCATTCCCGAGGCCTCGCCGGAGCTGCTGGCCAGCGCCGGGCGCTATGCCGACCGCCTGTCGATCAACGTGGAACTGCCGACCGAAGCCGGCCTGAGCGCCTTGGCGCCGGAGAAGACGGTGCATTCGATACGCGGCGCGATGGGCGAACTACGCTGGCGCATCGAGGAAGCCAAGGAGGCGCGCAAAGCCCCCGCAGCGATGGCACCGAGGGCCAGCCGCAGTCCACGCCCTCCCCGTTTCGCACCCGCCGGGCAGAGCACGCAGATGATCGTCGGCGCGGACGGGGCCAACGACCAACAGATCCTGGCCAGCGCCGATGCGCTGTACGGCAACTACCGCATGCGCCGGGTGTACTACTCCGCGTTCAGCCCGATTCCGGACGCCAGCCGGCAGCTGCCACTGCAACCGCCTCCGCTGCAGCGCGAACATCGCCTCTACCAGGCCGACTGGTTGCTGCGCTTCTACGGGTACGGCGTGGATGAGATTACCGATACCACCCAGGACGGCATGCTCGACCTGGATATCGACCCGAAAATGGCTTGGGCGATCCGTCACCCCGAGCGCTTTCCTGTGGATCTCAACCGCGCGCCGAAGGAAATGCTGCTTCGCGTACCCGGGCTGGGCGTGCGCAACGTGAAACGGGTGCTGATGACACGCCGCCACGGTCGCCTGCGGGTTGCCGATGTAGCACGCCTGAAGGCACCGATGAGCAAACTGCTTCCGTTTGTGCAGCTGGCTGACCACCATCCACGCAAATCGCTGGACGATCCGGCGGCGCTGCGCGCGCAGTTGGCCCCACCGCCTCGTCAGGGATCGCTGTTTGATGCACCGCCCGCCGCCTGACGCGCAGCGCTGGTCGCTGCGGGTGGACCCGCAGTGGTCGCTGCAGGCCTGGCGCGATGCTGCGCGCGAAGCGTTGCTGCGAGGCGTGGCCCCTCCTCAGCTGGACTGGCTGGAAGGGAGCGAAACGTCGTTGCTGGATGCGCCGGCCGTGCAGCGGGCGCCGATGCTGGCCGATGCCAGTGCACCCAACGTGCCCCGCGATTTCCTGGAACTGGCGGCCACCTGCCTGTGCCATCACGACCCCCAGCGACTGGCCTTGCTGTATCGCCTGCTGTGGCGCATCGTCCATGGCGAGCGTTCGGTGCTGAGCAACCCCGCCGACGCCGATGTCCTGCGCGCAACGGCGCTCGCCCAGGCCGTCCGCCGTGACACGCACAAGATGAAGGCATTCGTGCGCTTCCGCGAGGTGCCTGGCCAGCCTGATGCGTTCATCGCCTGGTTTGAGCCACAGCACCACATTGTCGACCGGGTCGCGCCCTTCTTCGCGCGCCGCTTCACCGGCATGCGCTGGGCGATCCTCACGCCTTCGCGCAGCGTCGCATGGGATGAGCAGGCGCTTGCCTTCGGCCCCGGCGCACGGCGCGAGGATGCCCCGGCCGAGGATGCGCGCGAATCACTGTGGCAGACCTACTACGCCAGCATCTTCAATCCGGCGCGACTCAATACACGGATGATGATGCAGGAGATGCCGGCAAAGTACTGGCGCCACCTGCCGGAGGCCCAGCTGCTGCCACGCCTGGTGCGCGATGCGGCCGACCGCGTGCAGGGAATGCATGACCGTCCCGCGCAGGCGCCGCAGCGCAGGATCCCCCTGCGCGCAGGTGTTGCGATGCCAGCAGCGGATGCCAGCAGTCTGGAGAATCTACGCGAACAGGCCAGCACCTGCCGCCAGTGCCCGCTGTGGGAGCAGACCACGCAGACCGTGTTCGGGCAGGGGCCTGCAGACGCCCGCATGATGCTGATCGGGGAACAACCTGGCGACACCGAGGATCTGCGCGGACAGCCGTTCATGGGTCCTGCCGGTCAGCTACTGGACCGTGCGCTGACCGAATTGGGAATCGATCGCGCGGGGCTGTACCTCACCAACGCCGTGAAGCACTTCCATCATGAACGGCGTGGCAAGGTGCGACTGCACAAGCGACCGGAAAGCCGGCACATCCAGGCCTGCCGCCCTTGGCTGATGGGTGAGATCGCGCGCGTGCGGCCCCAGGTGATCGTGTGCCTCGGCGCGACAGCGGCAGCCTCGGTGTTTGGTCGTGGGTTCGACCTCTCACGCGACCGCGGACGCTGGCACACCCTCGAGGACGGCACCCGCGGCTATGCCACGGTGCACCCGGCATGGGTATTGCGGCAGACCGACGATGCGCGCCGCGAGGATGCCTATCGGCTGTTCCGCGATGATCTGGCCCGATTGCAACAAAAAGGGGACGGAGGGGATTAAGTCGTTTGTGCACTTACGACTTAATCCCCTCCGTCCCCTCTACTTTCAGGCGGCGTCGGGCTGGTTTTCCGGGCGTGCGCGGTCGAAGGCGTCCAGTGCCTGGCAGGCAGCTTCGATACGGCGCAGGGTCGGGTACAGCGCCAGGTCCAGACCGAAGCGATGCGCGTTGTACAGCTGCGGCAGCAGACAGATATCGGCCAGGCCGGGACGGTCACCGTGGCAGAAGGTGCCCGTCGCGCTGCTGTTGGCCAACATTGCCTCCATGGCAGCGAAACCCTCGGCGATCCAGTGCAGGGTCCACTGCGTGCGGGCGTCGGCCGGCACCTGCAGGGTGCGCTCCAGGTACTGCATCACCCGCAGGTTGTTGATCGGGTGGATGTCGCAGGCCACCAGCTGGGCCAGCGCACGCACCCGCGCACGGCCGGCAGCATCGGCTGGCAGCAGCGGCACCTGCGGGAAGCGCTCATCCAGATACTCCAGGATCGCCAGCGACTGGGTCAGCGCATGCCCTTCATGCAACAGGGTTGGCACCAGCTGCTGCGGATTGAGCGCGCGATAGGCGTCAAGGTGCTGCTCGCCACCTTCGCGCACCAGGTGCACCGGCCGGGCTTCCCAGGCCAGGCCCTTCAGCTCCAGGCCGATGCGCACGCGGTAGGCGGCGCTGGATCGCCAGTAGGTGTACAGCACGATGCCGTCGTCGACCGGGATCTCCATCGCCGCCTCTCTGCTCAGGGCCTGGTCGCCTGTTCGATGCGCTGCTCGATCGCACCGAAGATGCTGTTGCCGGCGGCATCGAGCATCTCGATGCGGACCACGTCGCCGAAGGACATGAACGGCGTGCTCGGCTTGCCGTCGCGCAGGGTCTCCACCACGCGCTGCTCGGCGAAGCACGAGGCACCCTTGCTGGTGTCTTCGTTGGCGATGGTGCCCGAGCCAACAATGGTGCCGGCGCTGAGCGGACGGGTCTTGGCCGCATGCGCGACCAGCTGGGCGAAGTTGAACTGCATGTCCACGCCGGCTTCCGGCGCGCCGAACCACTGGCCGTTGATGTGGGTCAGCAGCGGCAGGTGCACCTTGCTGTCCTGCCACGCGGCGCCCAGCTCGTCGGGGGTGACGAACACCGGCGACAGCGCCGAGCGCGGCTTGGACTGCAGGAAGCCGAAGCCCTTGGCCAGCTCGCCCGGAATCAGGTTGCGCAGCGAGACATCGTTGACCAGGCCGACCAGCTGGATATGGCCTGCGGCCTGTTCCGGGGTGGCGGCCATCGGCACGTCGTCGGTGATCACCACGATCTCTGCTTCCAGGTCGATGCCATAGTCCTCGCTGACCACCTTGACCGCGTCGCGCGGACCGTAGAAACCGGCGCTGGTCGCCTGGTACATCAGCGGGTCGGTGTAGAAGCTCTCCGGCACCTCGGCGCCACGGGCGCGGCGCACGCGCTCGACATGCGGCAGGTAGGCGCTGCCATCGACGAACTCATAGGCACGCGGCATCGGCGCGGCCAGCGCCTGCGGGTCCAGGTCGAACACGCCATCGGCGTCGCCCGCGTTGAGCGATTCGTACAGGGCGTTCAGGCGCGGCGCGATGTGGCTCCAGTCCTCCAGGGCCTGCTGCAGGGTGGCGGCAATGCCGGTGGCGCGCACGCCGTGGCGCAGGTCACGCGAGACGACGATCAGGGTGCCGTCGCGGCCGCCTTCCTTCAAAGAACCAAGCTTCATGGGTGGGTGTCCGGAGTCGTGGGCAAACAAGTTTCAAGTGTAATCAAATCTGCGTCGACGCCAAGCTGCAGCGCGGCATCGGCCCACCCTACCGTAGTGGGGGGTTCGGCAGGGCTTGCAGCCCTGCACCTGCTTCAAGCCAGGGCAACGTCAACAGCAACAGCCGGCTCTGGGTTGTCTGTGAGCTGGGCGGGACGGTGTGGGTGGGCAGGACACGCCGTAAACCCGTCCCTGAAGTGACCCCCGAGACTTGGACGGGGTCAGGCGGCCGATTGGGCCTGCTCCCGGTACTTTATCGGGCTCAGACCTTTCAGTTTCAGTTTGATGCGTTCTTCGTTGTAGTACTGGATGTATTCCACCAGCCCAGCTTCCAGACTCTCGATGCTGTCAAAGCTGTTCAGGTAGAAGAATTCCGACTTCAGCGTCCCAAAGAAGCTCTCCATCGCCGCATTGTCCAGGCAGTTGCCGCGCCGGGACATGCTTTGCTTCAACGAGTGCTTTTCCAGCATATGCCGGTAGTTTTCATGCTGGTACTGCCAGCCCTGGTCGGAGTGGATCATGGGGCGCTCATCCGGGGAAAGCTTCTTGATGGCCTCCTCCAGCATTTGGCCCACCAGATCAAATACGGGCCGACGCTTGATCTGATAAGCCACGATTTCGCCGTTGTAGAGGTCCATGATCGGCGACAGGTACAGCTTCATGCCCTGCACCTTGAACTCGGTCACGTCAGTCACCCATTTCTGGTTGGGGCGCTCGGCATGGAACTGGCGATTGAGGTCATTGCCAACCACAACATTGGCCGCCCCCTTGAAGGCCTGGTAGCGCTTCACACGCACCCGCGATTTCAGTCCCATCTCCCCCATCAGGCGCTGAACCCGCTTGTGATTGGTCCGATGACCCTGATTGGCTAATTCCAGCGTCACCGTGCGATAGCCATAGCGCCCTTGGCTTTGATCGTAGATTGCACGGATGCGCTCGCACAGGGCTGCCTCATCCTGATCCGGATGGGCCAGGACATGGTTCTGGTAATAGAACGTACTGCGTGACAGCTCAGCTGCTTCGAGCAGAAGCGACAGCGTATGAACCTGCCTCAATCCTTGGACGGCTTGCGCTTTGCGTCCTGCGCCGCCTGCTCTTCCCGGATCAAGGCATCGAGTTTTTTTAGGTAGTCGGTCTCCGCACGCAGATAGGCGACTTCCTTGAGCAGCTCATCGCGGCTCATATCCTCAGGTGGCTTGGACGAACGGGTCTTTTTCATCGGCTTTCGGGGCGGCGGCGGAGGGGGTGCCAACGCTTGGGCACCGCCTTGAGCATACAGGCGCCGCCATCGTCCCACCGCGCCGGCATCGCCAATTTGAAAGTAGGTGGTGGCCTCCCGCCCGGACAGGCCGTCCTGGCTCATCTTCTCCAGGACAGCCAGCTTGAACGGGAGGTCATAGGACCGGGCCTGGCGATGAAATCCCCGCCAACCATGCAGCCGATAGGTCGCCACCCAGCGCCTGACCGTGGAGAACTCCAGGCCGTGGCGACGGGCAATGGCTTTGACCGATGTGGAGGTCTTGCAGGCCTCTTTGGCGACCTGCAGTTTGAAACGCGCGTCGTATTTGTTCATGTATCCCTCGGGGTTGGATCTGGTGTCCAACTCCCGGGGGTCACTTCACCCTGGGGGCTCGATGGCGCCATCCATGGCGCCAACGGTCCTGCCCACCCACACCGTCCCACCCCTGACAATTTCCCGATGACGGATCGAACATCCACATCATTCATCGTCGAAATCCGTCAGATATCGAAATTGATCGAATGAGATTCGACAGATCGCGGAAAACTCTCGAAGGCGGGGTGGGTCCGGTTGCGGGGGCGTGAGCCGCATGGATGCGGCGACCGAGCTTACATGGGTGAGGGCGCTTTGCTTGCGAAGCACCGCTTCGCAAGCACCCGAACGCACAGCCGCCAGCGGCTGGGCCGGGCCCCGGAGGGGTACTTGCAGCGCCCCCCGCAACCGGACCCACCCCGCATCCCTCAGGAAACCGGCTTTTGACGTTGACGTTGACGTTGCTTCGGCCTCTGCGGGTGCAGGGCGCAGCCCTGCAGAGAGCCCCCTACCTGAACAGGCCTTTTTGCGTGAAGTCTCAAACATCGTTTAGACTTGCAGGGTCTGCAGCGGCCGTCCGTTTCCCTCCGGGACCGCCGGCGACCAGGGTCCGCCCTCTTCGCCCGCCCCCACTCCGACGCCGTTCGTCACGCATTCCAGCCTGCGCTTCGTGCCGGCTGCACCCAATTCTCGCAGCGCGGTTCACGGGAACGCTCCGAGTCAGCCGATCAGTTTGATCTGCCCCCGTCTGTCCGTTCGGACAGGCGTTTCTTGTACTTGGAGCAATCTCAATGTCTTTTGAATCGCTGGGCCTGGCGCCCTTCCTGCTGCGTGCGCTTGCCGAGCAAGGCTACGAAAACCCGACCCCGATCCAGCAGCAAGCGATCCCGCTCGCGCTGGCCGGTCGCGACCTGCTGGCCGGCGCTCAGACCGGCACCGGCAAGACCGCCGCCTTCGGCCTGCCGCTGCTGCAGCACCTGGGCACCGCCTCGCAGGAAGTGCGCAGCGGCCCGCGCAAGCCGCGCGCGCTGATCCTGGCCCCGACCCGCGAACTGGCCACCCAGGTGCATGACAGCCTGCGCGGCTACAGCAAGTACCTGCGCATCCCCAGCGCCTGCATCTACGGCGGCGTCGGCATGGGCAACCAGCTGGACATCCTGCGCCGTGGCGTGGACCTGCTGGTGGCCTGCCCGGGCCGCCTGATCGACCACCTCGAGCGTCGCAGCATCGACCTGTCCGGCATTGAACTGCTGGTGCTGGACGAAGCCGACCGCATGCTCGACATGGGCTTCCTGCCGTCGATCAAGCGCATCCTGGCCAAGCTGCCCAAGCAGAACCGCCAGACCCTGCTGTTCTCGGCCACCTTCGAGGACAACATCCGCCAGCTGGCGCTGGAATTCATGCGCAACCCGGAGCAGATCCAGGTCACGCCGAAGAACACCGTCGCCGAAACCATCACCCATCGCGTGCACCCGGTCGATGCCGGCCGCAAGCGCGACCTGCTGCTGCACCTGCTGGCGCAGGACAGCCGCGAGCAGACCCTGGTGTTCGCCCGCACCAAGCACGGCAGCGACAAGCTGGCCACGTTCCTGGAAAAGTCGGGCATCAAGACCGCGGCGATCCACGGCAACAAGAGCCAGGGCCAGCGCCTGCGTGCACTGGGCGACTTCAAGGCCGGCCGCGTGACCGTGCTGGTGGCCACCGATATCGCCGCGCGCGGCATCGACATCAACGAGCTGCCGAAGGTGATCAACTTCGACCTGCCGATGGTGGCCGAGGACTACGTGCACCGCATCGGCCGTACCGGCCGCAACGGCGCGACCGGCCAGGCGATTTCGCTGGTGGCACAGGATGAAGTGAAGCTGCTGCGTGCGATCGTGCGCCTGCTGGGCCGCGACATGGACATCCGCGATGTACCGGGCTTCGAGCTGCAGGTGCCGATCCGCTGGGGCAACAGTGCGCCGGGCAAGGCCGAGCACGATACCGGCGAGCGCGCACCGCGCAAGAGCCATGCGCGCCGTCCGCACGGTGATGCGCCGCGCCACGCGCACGCAGGCCCGAAGAAGGCCGGCGGTGGCCGCCGCGAAGGCGGTGGCAATGGCCAGCAGCGTGCAGGTGCCGGCCAGGGCCAGCGCCGTGGCGGTGGTGGCAATGGTGGCGGCCGTGGTCGTGGCCAGGGTGGCGGCGGTGGTCGCGCTGGCTGATCCCAGCCGACATGGAGCGTGCTTCCCGCTGCGCGGGGGCTATCGAGGGACGGCGCTGACGCGCCGTCCTTTTTTGTTGCGGGCTACCGGGTGATAAAGCACGCGGTGGCAGTACCGAGGGCGAATGGGCATGGGGGCAGCGCAGAACACGCTGTAAATACGTCCATGTAAGCTCGATGGCGCCATCCATGGCGCCAACGGTTCTGCGCTGCCCCCATACCCATCCGCTTCAAGCATTACCTGCGCCTTCTTGTCCCGCCGGGTAGCCGGGAGAAGAAAGATCAAATTCAAATTCAAATTCAAATTCAAAGGCAAAAGCCGAAGTCGCAATTCCTGGCTTCGCTTTTGCTTTTGCTTTTGCTTTTGTATTTGCCCTTGCTCCCGCCTTGGGGTCTGATGCGTCCGCGCCCGCAGGAAACTGTCATGGGAGGCAGGGGGCCTCAGCCAGGGCCGTTGGCGCCAAGGATGGCGCCATCGAGCCCCCATGGATGGGTTTACGGCGTGTCCTGGCTGAGGCCCCCTGCCTCCCAAGCACAACAGAAACTCGGCGCCAAACACCTCAACCCCGCGCTTTACCCGGATTCACCAGATTGCCGAAGAAGATCGCGTTGATCAGCAGTCGGTCCGTTCCGTGCCAGTACTTGCGGTGTGCCGGGTCATCGGCAAACAGCACCACGTTGCCCTGCCCCTGCGCCGACACCAGCAGCCACGCACTACCCGCCACCCGCGTGCGATTGCGCTCGGACAGATAGCCATTCACCCGCGGCGGCGTGTCGATGCGCACCACCGTCGAGAACGGGTTCGTGCTCGGCTGCAGCGTTACCGTGTTCTCCTTGTTGATCGCCAGCTGCCGGCGCGGCACACCGAATGCCAGCGGATGGCTGGTATCCACATCAGCGCTGAGGATGTTGCCGCTGACGCGCTCGATCGCTGCGATGTCGCGCTGATCGCCGAATGCACGGCGGCTCTCGTCAGCGGTTTCTTCTTCCTTGCCAAGCTTCTCGCCGTCGGCCAGCTTCTGTTCGATTGCCCACTTCGAGGCACTGCCGTAGGTCACCAGCGAACCACCGGCCTGCACCCAGCGCTTCAGCGCGGCCACTGCCGTTGCATCGACGCCGGTGTAGGTACCACCGGACAACACGATGGTGGTGTAGCGGTCCAACGGCACTTTGCCCAGCTGCTGCGGATCCAGCTTGCTGGCCGGCAACCGCAGCTGCTGGTCCAACAGGAACCACGCCGATCCGATTTCGGTGGCGGCCACGCCCTCGCCCATCACGAGTGCCACCGCAGGCTTGCGCAGCGCCTTGACGCCGTCACTGCCGAGGTCGATGCCTTCGCGGCTGCGGCCACTGGACAGCGCGTGCACCTGCACACCTGCCTCGCGTGCGGCGGATGTCACTGCCTCAAGCAACGCCGCACCCTGCAGCGACTGCCCAGTGACCGGAATGACCAGGCTGCCGGCGGCGAAGCTGACCTCGCCCTGCGCGGTCGCGGTGGTGAACGGCTGGAATGCCGCGCGTGCATTCACGCCCTTGCCCTGCAGCGCGGCCAGCGCGCGCCCGGCATTGTAGTCGCGCCAGTCGATCGCGTAGGCGAATCCTGCCTGGCCGCCCAGCACGGTGCCCTGCTCCGCCGGCAGCGCCGCCACGCGTGCGCCGCCGTCGATGCGGCTGCGGCTACCGGCGAAGGCCACGCCGTAGGCCGGTGCAATCGCGTAGCTGGTGCTGCCGTAGAACACATCGCCCTTGATCGGCGGCGTCTCGGCAAAGATCGAATGCACCAGGCGGAACTGCGCCTGCTGCACCGGCACCACGTAGGCGCTGCTGGCATCGAAGCGCTGGCCGTCGACAGTGACTGCACGCTCCAGCGTGCGAACCTCGATGCGATGCAGCAGCAACAGTTCCAGCAAACGACGGGTCAATGCGGGGTCATGCGCATCGCCGAATACGAAGCTCTTCACCGGCTGCTGTGCGGCCTGCTTCAGTGCGCTCTGGAAGAACTGCTTCTGCAGGTCGAACAGGCCGCTGCGCTCGGCTACCGCGCCGCGCACCGTGCCCAGCCCGGTAGCCACCTGGTTGCGGATGGTGAACGGGAACGTCAGCAGGCCGTTCACCGATTCCTGCACGCGGCCGCGCGAGCTGGCCTGCTCGACGGTAACGCCGACGGCACCGTGGAAATCAGGATAGGTCGAGCCGTACACCGGCGAGAAGTTGTCGAAGTTCTCGCCGGTGTAGTACAGCGAGCCCAGCGCATCCAGCGCCTGCGCGTGGTACTTGGCCAGAGTCTTGTTGAATTCGTACGACGCCGCCGGAATCAGCGGGCTGTGCATGCTCTTCGGCGACGGCTCGAAGTAATAGGTGCTGTCCTTGCCCATCTCGTGGAAGTCGATCTGCACGTTCGGGTACCACTGGTGGAACACCTCCACCTTCGGCCGCGAGTCCTGCTGGGTCAGGGCCAGCCAGTCGCGGTTGAGATCGGTGAAGTAGTGGTTGGTGCGGCCCTGCGGGAACGGCTCGACGTGTTCCTTGTCGGCCGGGTCGGCCGAAGCCGGATCGGAGGCCCACGCGTTGTGCCAGTTGGCGGCACGATCACGGCCGTCCGGGTTCTGCGCTGGGTCGAACAGCACCACCGCCTGCTGCAGCCACTGCTGGGTTTCGGCACTGTGGTTGGCCACCAGGTAGTACGCCGTCAGCATCGCCGCTTCGGCACTGGAGGTCTCGTTGCCATGCACGCTGTAGCCCAGCCACACCACCACCGGGCTGTCACCGACGGCGCTGCGCGGCTGCGCCGGATCGGCCAGGGTCGCGTGCTGCTGGCGGATCTGTTCCAGCCGCGCGTGGTTGCCTGCAGCAGTGACGGTGGCGATCAGCAGCGGGCGACCTTCATAGCTGCGGCCGATCTCGCGCACGCTGATCTTGTCTGAGCGTTTCGCAAGTTCCTGGAAGTACGCCACCAGCTGGTCGTGCCGGGTGTAACGGCTGCCGATCGGGTAGCCGAGGAACTGCTCCGGCGTGGGCACCGCTGCATCGAACGCCGCTGCGCCGGTCACCTGCGGGAAGAAGTACGCGCTCTGTGCCTGCGCCGGCTGCGGCGAGGACAGTGCGGTGGCGGCGGCAAGCAGCAACGGAAGAACGGCACGACGATGCAAGGACACGATGACTCCCCTGGAACACAACGGCAGACAGTCGCGCGGCCGGTCCCTTCAGGTGACCGGCCGCGGCGGATGGATCAGAAGCGGTAATCGAAGCCCAGCGTGAAGTAGCGGCCACGCAGGTCGTACTGGCTGAAGTCGTACGGCGCGCGGATGCCCGGGAACGAGGCGTCGTACGGCGGCGTCTTGTCGGCCAGGTTCTGCACCTTGGCGTACACGGTCAGCTTGTCGATGCCGGTGTAGGCCAGGTACAGGTCGTACTGGCTGTAGCTGCCGACACGCTGCTGCACGGCCTTGGCGGCGGTACTGGCTTCCTGGCGGTAGCTGCTGGTGTAGTACCAGGTCACGGCTGCGTTGAAGTCGCCGTACTTCCAGTCCAGCGTGGTGGTGGCCTTGTCCTTGGGCAGGGTTGCGCCCAGGTTGCTGCCGGCGTAGTCCACCAGTGGGCCGCCGACCACGGTCGGGCGACGGTAGTCGCGCACGTGGGTGTAGGCCGAGGACACGGTGAAGTCGCCCAGCGCAGCGGTCGGGATGCGCTGGCGCAGCTCGACGTCGATGCCCGAGGTCTTCAGCTCGCTCAGGTTCTGGTAGCGGTTGTAGACCGCCTGCAGCTTGCCGCGCTCATCGCGCTGCACCGCACCGGCCACGTTGTCGTTGACCAGGGTCTGGGTGTTGTTGGTGCCGACCAGGTTGTCCAGCTGGATGCGGTAGTAGTCCACGCTCAGGTTGGTGTTGGCCCACGGCGACAGCACCACGCCGAAGTTCACGCTTTTGGTGCGCTCGGGCTTCAGTTCGTTGTTGCCGACGGTGAAGAAGGTCGGGTTCTGGCGCGAGCCCGGCACGTCCGGGTCACGCGGATCGACCACGCTGCCGTAGGCGATGCTGGTGCTGTTGGAGTTCTCCGACAGCGACGGCGCGCGGAAGCCCTTCGAGGCCGAGGCACGCACCAGCAGGAAGTCGAGCGGCTGCCAGCGCAGGCCGATCTTCGGCGAGAACGCATTGCCGAAATCATCGTAGTGATCGGCGCGCGCGGCGGCGGACAGCTCCAGCGTCGAGGCCAGCGGCACGTTCACTTCGGCGTAGGCCGCACTGACCTGGCGCTGGCCGTGCACTTCGGCGATGGCCGGGCGCACCTGCAGGCCAGCGTCGATCTGCCACGGATTGTTGGAGTCGAGCTTCTCGCGGCGCCACTCGGCACCGGCAGCGAAGCCGATCTCGCCGGCCCAGGTGTGGCCCAGGCTGCCGGAGATTTTGGCATCGATGCCCTGCAGCTTGGATTCGGCCGGACGCAGCGTGGCGATGTTGATCGAGTCGCGCACCGACTGCGGCGTGGCGGCAGGATTCAACAGGTTGTAACTGCCGGTGGCCAGCGCATCGGCCAGCGCCCAGCGGTTGGCGAAACCGCCAGAGACACTCTCACGCTCGCTGCTGCGCGCGCCGAACGCGGCCACTTCCCAGTCCCACTTCGCGGTGGTGCCACGCAGGCCGAACACGCCGCGATAGGCGGTGGAACGGTTGGTCTTGAGCGTGCCGCCGAGGTCGAAGAAGGTGTATTCGATCGGAATCGCACGACCGTAGGGGTTGTACGGATTGTTGGCCGGCAGCAGCGACGACACCGGCTCGGCCAGGCCACTGTCCGCGTTCAAGGCGAAGCGGCCACTTTCCAGAGTGAAGAACGGGCTGCTGCCAAACCACGCGGTGCTCTTGATCTGGCTGTACAGCACTTCGCCGAAGGCTTCGACATTGTCGTTCAGGCGGAAGGTGCCGTTGGCATAGGCCTGGTAGCGCTTGGTCGAGGGAATCAGCGTGGTGAACGGCGCCTGGTTGAAGCCGCAGGTATCACCGGCCAGGCCGTCGATCGGCGCGCTGGCAACGCGGGTGGTACCGGTCGGGCAGTTACCGTTGGCATCGAGCATCGGCACCGACACGCCGTTGACCAGATAGCGCGCGCCCTTGGCCGACCAGCCGTTCCAGCGGCCGCCGGGCTTGTCGGTGTAGATGCCGCTCTTTGTCAGGTTGCGTTCGTCCTGATCCAGGCGTTCGCGGTTGTAGCCCTGCAGGCTGAAGAGGATGTTGTAGCCATCGGTGTCCAGATCACCCAGGCCGCCGACGAACTTCAGGTTCTGCTCGTGCAGGCCGCCCTGGTCGGCGCCGCCGAAGCTGCCGCCGATCTCGGCGCCTTCGAAGTTCTGCCGGGTGATGATGTTGACCACACCGGCCACGGCGTCGGAGCCGTAGACCGCCGAGGCGCCATCCTTGAGCACTTCGATGCGTTCGACCGCGACCAGCGGAAGCGCGTTGAGATCGACAAAGGTGTCGGACAGGCCACCGGCCGGGAAGCCGTAGTTGGCCAGGCGACGGCCATTGAGGAGCACCAGCGTGTTCTTCTGCGACAGGCCACGCAGGCCGATGCCGGCCGAGCCGGAGGCCCAGCCGTTGTTGGTGGTTTCGTTGCTGGCGTTGCCGGTGTTCGCCGAGATCGAGCGCAGCACATCGGCCACGGTGGCCTTGCCGGTCTGTTCCAGCTGCTGGCGGCCGATCACCTGCACTGGGTTGGAGGCCTCGGTATCGGTGCGCTTGATGTTGGAACCGGTGACGCGCACGGCGGCCAGGGTGCTGGCTTCGCCACTGGCGTCGGCGGAGGTTTCGGCGGCGGCGGACAAAGGCGCGGCCAGAGCGACGGCCAGGGCCGCCACGAGCAGGGTGTGCTTGGGCATGACGATGTGGGGGAGGTGGTAAGGGCGACGAAGTTCCGCAGTAGTCCATGCCTGGCCGGGGTCCGGCCAATAACATCTCTTCATACGGATATAAGAGAAATTATCATCTCTTCATCCGGATGGAAAGACTTTCTTCACGAAAGCCCAACATCCGCTCAGGCTGGCCGGCCACCTGCGGCGTACAATCGCGCCATGGAAATCTTCAAAGTCTTCATGCTCGAGGCGGCGCACCGCCTCCCCAACGTGCCGCCGGGGCACAAGTGCGCGCGCCTGCACGGCCACTCGTTCCGGGTGGAACTGAAGGTCGAGGGCGAGCCGGGTGCGCAGACCGGCTGGATCATGGATTTCGGCGACGTGAAGGCGGCCTTCCAGCCGATCTACGACCGCCTGGACCATCACTACCTCAATGACATCCCCGGCCTGGAGAACCCGACCAGCGAGAACCTGGCGGTGTGGATCTGGAACGAGCTGAAGCCGGGCCTGCCGGCGCTGAGCGAGATCACCGTGCACGAAACCTGCACCTCGGGTTGCCGTTACCGCGGCCCAACAGCCTGATCAACCCATTGATCTGAAAGGTGTTTCAAAGGCGCCCTGGGCGCCTTTGTTATTTTTGTTGCATTGCCACATCAACGGCGTATGCTGCAATGCATCAAGCCACTCCCTGATGCCCCCATGGCCGCCGCCTTCAGCGATCGCTTCAGTGATGCCACCCGCCAGCTCGCCGCCGCGGCAACGCGCGCGAACCGGTTGGCGTTGGAGAACGCGGAAAGCATGTTCGGGGTGCAGCTGAAGGCGATAGAGCGCAACCTGACCGCGACCGGCGGCTGGCTCGGCGAGCTGGCCCGCAGTGACGACGCGGCCGGGACGCTCTCCAAGGGTGCGCAGCTGTGGCAGGACAACCTGCAGCGGCTGGGCCAGGCCCAGCAGGACGTGGTCGGTCTCAGCCTGCAGGCCAGCAAGGCCTGGTCCGAACTGGTGCAGGGCTACAACGAATCAACGGCGGACGCGAACAACCACTGACGCGACGCAACGCTCATTGCGTGGGTCCCTCCCCCCACGCAATCCGGACCCGGCAGATCCCTCCCTCTGCCGGGTCTTTTTTTGCCTGGCGTTCGGATCGCGAAGCGCGTCTTCGTCCGGAATCGCCGCGAACTGATGGGCCTCGCCGGGGTGGGCAGGGGCCTGGGCAAATGTCCCCCGGCGCCGGCCGTTGGCCGTCACCTCCTCCTTTACTTTGCCCAGCCCCCTGCCCGCCCCGACGAGGCTCGGCGTGCGGTGAGCAGAGCGCAGCGCTCGCGACAGCGTCTCAACGAGGCGCCGACGAACTCCGAACGCTGGGCGGAGGCCCTTGCGTACGAAGTAAAGGGGGAGGTGACGGCCCACGGCCGGCGCCGGAGGACATTCGTACGCAAGGGCCTCCGCCCCGCGCCACGATGATTCAATCCGCCGCACGCGATGCAGAAACCGCTCAGCGCCCGCGACCACCGTGCCAATGCTGGTGCCACGCCTGGAACATCAGCACGTTCCACAGGTGCGTGTGCCACTTGCGCTCACCACGCAGGAACGCCTCCCAGATACCGCGCACGCGCGCAACATCGAAACACCCCTGGTTGCGCAGCAGCTGCGGATCCAACAGCGCCTCCGCCCAATCGCGCAGCGGGCCCGCCAGCCAACGCGCCATCGGCGGACCGAAACCGCGCTTGGGGCGGTACACCAGCGGTTCCGGCAGGTAGCGCGCCAGCAGGTGCTTGAGGATCCGCTTGTGCTCACCATCGTGGTACTTCAGGTGCTGCGGCAGGCGCCAGGCCAGGCGCACCACTTCCATGTCCAGCAACGGCGCACGCGTCTCCACGCCCGCCGCCATGCCCGCACGATCGACCTTGGCGAGGATGCCCTCGGCCAGATCCATGCGGAAATCCAACAGCTGGATGCGCGCCTCGGCCGGCAGCGCGGTGTCCTGCTGCTGGAAGATCGTCATCGGCTCACGTGCGCCCAGCACCACCTGCGCCGGCTGCCGCCAGCGGGTGACACGCTGCAGGTAATGCCCTTCCACATCGTTGGCGGCAACCTCGGCCACCAGCGCACGCCAACCGCCCAGGCGGCCACGCTCGACGTTCATGCGGTTGCCACTGCGCCGCGCCAGATCACGCACCCAGTCCGGCAAGCCACCGCACAGGCGTGCATTGCGCAGTGCGCGGCCATAGCTGGGATGACCGAAGAACAGTTCATCGCCACCGTCACCGGTCAGCGCCACCGGCTTGCGCGCGCCCAGCAGTTCGCTGGCCAGCAGGGTCGGCAGCTGCGAGGCGTCGGCGAACGGTTCGCACCAGACCTGCGGCAGGCGCTGCAGCAGGTCCAGGCCCTGGCGCGCATCCATCCGGTGCAGATGGTGTTGCACGCCCAGATGCCGCGCGACCTGCGAGGCCCAATCGCTCTCGTCGTGGCCGGGATCGTCGAAGCCGACCGTCCAGGCCTCGATCGGCAGCGTCGACTGCGCCTGCATCATCGCGGTCACCAGCGACGAGTCGGTGCCGCCGGACAGGAACGCACCGCAGGCCAGCGGCGAATGCATGCGTGCCGCGATCGCCTTCTGCAACACCACTTCCAGCTGGTCGGTGGCCTGTTCCAGGCTGGGCGCCGGCTGCAGGGGTTCCTGCAGCGCACTCTGCATCGCATCGCGTGCGCACCAGTAGCGCGCGCCCCCTTCCGCCGCCTGGCTGGAACCGCCGGCAGCGTGGTCATCCAGATCGACGCGCAGCACCGCGCCGGCCACCAGCTTGTGGATGCCGCGGTAGATGGTGTGCGGCGCCGGCACATAGTCGTGGCGCAGCAGCAGGCTCAGCGCATCCTGGTCGATGCTCGGCGCGAAGCCGGCGAAGGCCTGCAGCGCCTTCATTTCCGAGGCGAACAGGAACTGGCCCTGGAACCAGCCGTAATACAGCGGCCGCTCGCCAACCGGATCACGCGCCAGCCACAACTCACGCGATTCGCGGTCCCAAACACTGAAACCGAACGCGCCTTCGATACGCGACAGCGCCCGCTCTACGCCCCATTCAACGATCGCCTGCAGCAGCAGCCGGGCGTCACTGCAGCTGCGTGGCAGCTCGCGCAGCTGCGCCTGCAGGTCGGCGCGGTTGTACAGGCGGCCGTCCAGGCACAACACGTAACGGCCGCAGTCCGAGCTCAGCGGCTGCAGCGGGGTATCGGTCGGCGCCCGGCAATGGCCCAGCGCGAGGCCGGCCTCGGCGTCGGTCCAGTAACCGATGCGGCCCCGGCCACGCTGCTGCAGGGCGCGCAGCATCGGCGCCAGCTGCTGCAGCAGATGTTCGTCCTCGGCGGGCGGCAACCAGGCCCCGACCACGCCGCTCATCGGGCACCTCCGCAGCGGCAGCGGCGGGACGGGTTCAGCAGGCAGGGGGCGGCGAGCGACATGGGAACGGCACGCGGAGCGGAGGAGACTCCATGCTCGGCGCCCCACCTGCCCCGCGTCAGTCGCTTTGCTGTCAGCGATGGTCACCAGACGTATCACGAAGGTAACGTTTTGTAACGGCAACAAGCTATGCTGGACGCCAAGTTGTTGCCAGGCCTGAGGCCCGGCCCGAGCGCCAGCAACCCCGGCTGAATGGCGCCCGCCCCCGGGACCCGGGCGGCCCGCAGGCTGGGATAGCATCGCCGCGCTCGTGCCGTGGCGGTACGTTTGCGCCCACGGAGGCCTTGAAAATGCTGGATATCGTACTGGTTGAAGACGATGCCCGCCTGGGTACGATGGTCAGCGACTATCTGCAGCGGCATGGCTATCAGGTGGCCCATGAGCGCAGTGGTGAGCGCGCGGTGGCCCGGATCCTGGCCGAGAAGCCGGCCCTGGTCCTGCTCGATGTCGGCCTGCCCGACCAGGATGGTTTCGAAGTGTGTCGGCAGATCCGGCCCCACTATGACGGCATCATCTGTGTGCTGACCGCCCGCACCGACAACATCGACCAGGTGCTGGGACTGGAGCTGGGGGCCGACGATTACATCTGTAAACCCATCGAACCGCGGGTGCTGCTCGCCCGCCTGCGTGCCCACCTGCGCCGCCATCGCCGGGTCGAACCTCGCGACGGCAGCCTGCGCTTCGGCGAGCTGAACATCGACCCGTCCACCCGCAACGTGCACCTGCAGGGCGGCCTGCTGGAGCTGACCACGGCCGAGTTCGACCTGCTGTTCCTGCTGGCCAGCAACGCCGGCCAGATCCTGGACCGCGATGCGCTGCTGCGCGGCCTGCGTGGCATCGCCTTTGACGGCCTGGACCGTTCGATCGATGCGCGCATCTCGCGCCTGCGCCGCAAGCTGGGCGACAACCCTGAACAACCGGAGCGGATCAAGACCGTCCGTGGACGCGGCTACCTGTTCAGCCGCTCGGCATGGGGATGAAGCGCACGCACTCGGCGATGCGCGGCCACGCCTTCCACTTCCTGCGCTACGGCATCGGCTTCCTGGTCGCCCACCTGCTGCTGATCGTGCTGGGCCTGTGGGCCTGGGATGCGCTGCTGGAAGACCGCACCGAAGCCAGCCTGCTGGCCGAGATGCGTGGCACCCATGCGCTGCTGCAGCAACGCTTCGCGGAAACACCACGTGACCAGTGGCCGGCGCTGGCACGAGGGCTCGACGCCGACTTCGCCTATGCCCTGCGGATGGTGCCGCTGGCCCAGGCGGAGAAGGCGCTGTCGGCCAGCCAGCGACCGCCGTTCAACAACGGCCGTGTGCAGATCGACCTGGAACACATGCGCAGCCTGCAGCGGATCGGCGACAGCGACTATGCCGTGATGCTGGGGCCACTGGATGAAGCGTTGCCTGAGGAAGGCTGGCAGGACAGCGAAGTGTCCGGCGTGGCGATCCTGCTGCTGATCCTGATGGTGGCCGTGGCGCTGCCGATGTATGTAATGGTCTACCGCCTGTGGCGCGATGTGTCGCAGCTGGCACAGGCGGCGCGGCAGATGCGCGACGGCCAGCTGGATACGCGTGCGCCGCGTGCCGGCACCGCGCTGGTGCGGCCGCTGGCCAATGCCTTCAACCACATGGCCGAGCAGCTGCAGCAGCTGCTGGAGAGCCAGCGCGTGCTGGCGCAGGCGGTCGCGCATGAAGTGCGCACGCCGTTGGCGCGGATGCGCTTCGGCCTGGCCGACCTGGAGGACACCGCACTCGACGAGATCCAGCGCGATGCGCTGGGTGGGCTGCGCACCGATGTCGATCGGCTGCAGCACCTCACCGATGCCGGCGTCGAATACGCCGCACTCGGTCGTTGCCATCAGCTGACCCGCCAGCGCCTGCAGCTGGCCGCGCTGGTCCGTGGCGTGGTGGCCCAGTTCGCACCGCTGCCGCTGCCGGTACAGCAGGCGCTGTCGCCAGCAGGCCTGGTCAACGTCAACCGGCATATGCTGGAACTGGCGCTACGCAATCTGCTCGGCAATGCCTTGCGCTATGCGCGGCGGCAGATCCGCATCGCCAGCACGGTCAACGATGGCCGGCTGTGCCTGCAGGTGGAGGACGACGGCCCCGGCATCGCGCCCGAACTGCGCGGCCAGGTGCTGCAACCCTATGTGCGGCTGGACCCGGGCAGCCCCGGTTTCGGTCTCGGCCTGGCACTGGTGCAGGTGGTGGCCGACAAGCATGGCGGCCACGTTGAAGTGACCGACTCCGAACTGGGCGGTGCCTGCATCCGCCTGCACCTGCCGCTGGAAAGCGGCGGTGCCGTGGAGAGCGAGACGACCTGCTAGGCCGCCGGTTCCGCGCGCGGCAGGGCAAACACGAACAGCGCGCCACGCTCACTGTCACGCAGTTCGATGCGGCGGCCATGCAGCTGCACGATCCGCTGCACGATCAGCAGGCCAAGCCCACCGTTCTCGCCACGCCGTGCGCCCAGCGCGGCCGGCGCCTGGAACAGCTGCGCACGCAACGCGGGAGCTACTCCGGGGCCATCGTCGGCCACGCTCACCTCAACGCTGTCCTGCGTCGCGCGCAGGCGCACCTCGATCTGGCCACCCTCGGGCGCATGCCGCAACGCGTTGTCAAGCAGATTGGTCAGCACCCGCTCGACCAGGCCCAGGTCGGCACGCACCAGCGGCAGGCCGGGCGGGAACGCGGCGTGCAGGCGCTGGTTGCGTGCCTGCGCCGCCAGCTCGAATTTCTGCAGTACGTCCTGCAGCAGTTCCGGCAGCGCGAACACTTCCCACTCCAGGCGCACTTCGCCATGTTCCAGCCGCGCCAGCTCGAACAGCGCACGCGCCAGCCGGCCAACCTTGGCGCTCTGTGCCAGCGCGATACCGAGATAACGCCGGCGCTCATCCGGCGACAGCGTGGCGTCTTTCAATGCCAGCGTTTCCAGGTACCCGTGCAGCGACGACAGCGGCGTGCGCAGGTCATGCGAGATGTTGGCCACCAGTTCGCGCCGCTGCAGGTCCTGCTGGCGCAACTGCTGCCATTGCTCCCCCAGGCGCTGCGCCATCTGCGCGTGCGCGTGTTCCAGGATCACCAGTTCATCGCGCTCACCGGGCCGCAGTGGCTCCGGCGGCGGCAGTGGGGTCGGCGCGTCGATGTCGAACGCCTGGATGCGTCGGGTCAGGCGCCGCAGCGGACGCGTCACCCAGTAGAACGCCACCAGCCCGGCCAGCAGGCCGAGGCTTCCGACCAGCATCACCGACCACCATGTGGTGTTCCACTGGCTGCCCGCCGCCAGGTCGTCGGCGAGCATCTGCCGGTGTTCGCCGACCAGCACTACGTACACATAACCGGCCTGGCGGCCCTGCACGATCAACGGTGCAGCACTGAACACCTTGCGGCCATCGGCGCTGCGCGGGTCATCGCCGAGGATCGGCAGTGGCGCACCAGCCAGCAGGCGGCGCAGCGGTGCCACGTCCACCTTGTTGCGCACCAGATGGCCGCTGGGCGCGTCGTGGCCGAGAATGCGGCCCTGGTCGTCCAGCAGGTAGACCTCGACGCTGGGATTGACCGCCATCAGCTGGCCGAACAGCGCACGCACCGCAGCATCGCGCATGCCGCTGGTGTCCATCAGTTCGCTGCGTTGGGCGATGTGTTCGGCCAGGCCCAGCGACAGCCGCTGCACCACTTCCTGCTCATGGCGGGTGTTGGCGCGCATCTGCAGTGCCAGCAACGCCATGCAGCACATCAGCATCAGCGCGGCGATCACCGCCGCCAGCTTCTGCCACAGATTGGGCTTAATCATGCCGCCGCCCCGGCCGGGTCGACCAGCTTGTAGCCGCGGCCCCACACCGTCAGCAGCCGCCGCGGGTTGGCCGGGTCCGGCTCGATCTTGCTGCGCAGGCGGTTGATATGGGTATTGACCGTATGCTCGTAACCATCGTGCTGATAGCCCCAGACCTGGTTGAGCAGCTCCATACGCGCGAACACCTGGTCCGGATGACGGGCGAAGAACAGCAGCAGATCAAATTCGCGCGGCGTCAGCTCCAACGTATTGCCATCCACCGACGCGGTGCGCGCGACCGGATCGAGTTGCAGCCCACCCAGCTCGATCGCGCCGGCATCGATGCGCGCGCTCTGCGCCATCGCCTCGGCGCGGCGCAGCAGCGCGCGTACCCGTGCCACCAGTTCCGGCATCGAGAAGGGTTTTGCCAGGTAGTCGTCCGCGCCGAGTTCCAGGCCGACGATCCGCTGCGTTTCGCTGCCGCGCGCGCTGATGATGATGATCGGTACATAGCGCGCCATCGCGCGTGCACGCTGGCACACCTGCAGCCCATCCACGCCGGGCAGCATCACGTCCAGCACCAGTGCATCCCACGGGCCGTCCTGCTCGAGCAGGCGCAGGCCGGCATCGCCGCTGGCGGCATGGGCGACGTCGTAACCCTCATCGCCCAGATGCATGCGCAGCAGGTCGGCGATGTGGGCATCGTCTTCAACGATCAGCACGCGTTTGGTGGACATCGGCAGCTCGGGGCCAGTGGGGAGGCTGGCTGCATTGTGGCGCGGGACGGCCGCCGATACCTCACGAAAAATTGAATCCTGCGTGAGGATTCGTTGACCCGGGCGGGCGCAGCATGGCCCCGTCGCCCCTTCCCGGAGTCCGCCATGTCCCTCTCCCGCCGCCATCTGTTGGGCCTGGGCGGTGTTGCCACCGCCGCCGGCCTGCTCGGCCTGGGGGCCTGCAGCCGCGCCGCCCCGGCGGCCGCTGAAGCACGCCCGCCGCGACAGTTCGAGGTCATGCACAGCGATGCGCAGTGGCGCCAGCAGCTGACTCCGGCGCAGTACGCGGTGCTGCGCCAGCAGGCCACCGAGCGCCCGTACAGCAGCCCGCTCAACAAGGAACACCGGCAGGGCACGTTTGCCTGCGCCGGCTGTGCGCTGCCGCTGTTCTCCTCCTCCACCAAGTTCGAGAGCGGCACCGGCTGGCCCAGCTTCTGGGCGCCGCTGCACAACGCCATCGGCGAAGACCGCGACGTCACCTTCGGCATGCTGCGGGTGGAGGTGCACTGCCGCCGCTGCGGTGGCCACCTCGGTCATGTGTTCAACGACGGGCCTCGCCCAACCGGACTTCGCTACTGCATGAACGGCGCGGCGATGGTGTTCGTTCCCGGTGCCGCTGAGGGCGGTACCGCCGATGGCTGGCGGGTGCCGGTCGGTTCTTCCCCTGCTTCCGGAGCCTGACCATGCTGCTGTTGCTGCTTGCCTACCTGGGGGGCGCGCTGACCCTGCTCAGTCCCTGCATCCTGCCGGTGCTGCCGTTCGTGTTCGCGCGTGCCGACCGCCCCTTCCTGCGCAGCACGCTGCCGCTGCTGCTGGGCATGGCACTCACCTTCACCGTGGTCGCCAGCCTGGCTGCGGTGGGCAGCCAATGGGTGGCACAGGCCAACCAGGTCGGACGCTGGATCGCCCTGCTGCTGATGGCGCTGTTCGCACTGGCATTGCTCTGGCCACGACTGGCCGACCATCTGCTGGCGCCGTTCCAGCGCGTGGGTGCCCGCTTGAGCGCGCGTGCCGATGCGGCCGACGCAGCGGGGCGTGGCGGTGCGTGGACCTCGCTGCTGATCGGCATCGCCACCGGCCTGCTGTGGGCGCCCTGCGCCGGGCCGATCCTCGGCCTGGTGCTGACCGGTGCCGCGCTGCATGGCGCCAGCGTGGGTACCACTGCCCTGCTGCTGGCGTATGCGCTGGGCGCGATCACGGCGCTGGCCCTGGCCGTGTGGGTGGGCGGCCGCGTGTTCCGTGCGCTGCACGCGCGGCTTGGCCTTGGCGATGTGCTGCGCAAGGTGCTGGGCTTGGCCGCCTTGCTGGCGGTGGTGGCGATCGGCCTGGGCTGGGATACCGGCCTGCTGACCCGTCTTTCTACGGTCAGCACCGCGCGTATCGAGCAGGGCCTGCTGGATGCCGTTCCCGGCGCGCAGCCGGCGGCTCCGCCGATGATGATGATGGCCGGTGCCAACGCCGCTGCCGATGCACCGCTGCCGGTGGAAGGCACCCTGCCCGCGCTGGACGGCGCCACCGGCTGGCTCAACAGCCCACCGCTGACGGCCCAGCAGTTGCGCGGCAAGGTGGTGCTGGTCGATTTCTGGACCTACTCCTGCATCAACTGCCTGCGCGCGATGCCGTTCGTGCACGAATGGGAACGTCGCTACCGTGACCATGGGCTGGTGGTGCTCGGCGTGCACACGCCGGAGTTCGCCTTCGAACGCAACCCGAGCAATGTGATGAAGGCGGTGCAGCAGCTGAAGGTCGAGTACCCAGTGGTGCTCGACAACCAGTACACGATCTGGCGCGCCTTCAACAACCGCTACTGGCCGGCGCAGTACTTCGTCGACGCGCAGGGCAATATTCGCGGCCATCAGTTCGGCGAGGGCAACTATGCGCGCTCGGAACAGATGATCCGTCGCCTGCTGACCGAAGCCGGGCAGACCAACCTGCCACCACCGGCCGATCCCGCTGCCGCCGACCTGAAGGGCGTGGCCGTGCAGGCCGACATGGGCAACCTGCGTTCGCCGGAAACCTACCTGGGCCACGCCCGCGCCGAGCAGTTCGCCTCGCCCGGCGGGCAGCGCAGCGACACCGCGTTCGACTACACGCTGCCCACCACTCTGGCGTTGAACCAATGGGGACTGTCCGGGCGCTGGACCGTCACCGACGAAGCCGCACAGCTGCAGCAGGCCGGTGGCCGCATTGCCTTCCAGTTCCATGCGCGCGACCTGCACCTGGTGCTGGCACCGAGCGAGGACGGCAAGCCAGTGCGCTTCCGCGTCTGGCTGGATGGCAAGCCGCTGCCCGCCGCCGATGCCGGCAGCGATGTCGGCGCCGATGGCAGCGGCGTGGTCAACGAACACCGCTTGTACCAGCTGGTGCGCCAGCGCGGCACGGTCGGCCCGCATCGCTTCGAGATCGAATTCCTCGATGCGGGCGTGCAGGCCTATGCCTTCACCTTCGGTTGAAACGGGAGCACACGATGAAACTCTCTTTTGAACAAGGTATCGCCGCCGGTGTCGCCGGCTTGGTAGCTACTGCATTGATCGCTGGCGTGCTGCTGGTCGACCACGGCGCAGTCGCGGCACCGCTGGAAGCCAGCGCGCAGGCCAAGGCACTACCGGCGCCCAGCGGCGACGCCGCGTTCCGCGATGACGCCACCCATGCCAGCGTGGTGTTCGCCGGCGGTTGCTTCTGGGGCGTGCAGGGCGTGTTCCAGCACGTCAAAGGCGTGAGCAATGCGGTGTCCGGCTACATCGGTGGCAGCGCGGCCAATGCGCGCTATGAGCGCGTCAGCGGTGGCCAGACCGGTCATGCCGAAGCCGTGAAGATCGACTACGACCCGCGCCAGGTCAGCTATGGCCAGCTGATGCAGGTGTTCTTCTCGGTGGTGCACGACCCGACCCAGCTCAATCGGCAGGGACCGGACCAGGGCAGCCAGTACCGCTCGGCGATCTTCAGTGATGACGCACGCCAGCAGGCGGCCAGCCGCGCCTACATCGCCCAGCTCGGCCAGGCCGGCAGCTACCGCGCACCGATCGTCACCCAGCTGGTCAGCGGCCAGCACTTCTACCCGGCCGAGAGCTACCACCAGAACTACATGACCAACTACCCGCAGGCGGCCTACATCCGCTACTACGACGCACCGAAGCTGGCGGCACTGGGCAAGCAGTTCCCGGCGCTGTACCGGCGCGACGCGGCGCTGGTGCCGATGCGGTAACGACCCGGGTAGTGCCGGCCGCTGGCCGGCTCCTGCGGATCTGGGGATCGCCGGCCAGCGGCCGGTACCACCTCCCAAAAAAGACGCACGGCCATCCAGCCGTGCGCTTGGGAAGTATCGGCCGTGCCCCGATCAGGCCCGTCCGACGATGACATGCTAGGCTCGCCATCATCATGGGTACAGCACCAGATGGCGGGAAGTTCGATGGATACAGATGACCAGAGCGCGATGATCCCACCCCGCTACCAACGGCTGTCCGATGAACTGGCCGAAGCCATCCACGGCGGACGCCTTCCGGTCGGCAGCCGCCTGCCTTCACTGCGGCAGATGGCTCTGCAGCGAAGGCTCAGCCTGAACACGGTGATCGCGGCCTATCGCCAGCTGGAGGACGCCGGCCTGGTCATTCCGCGGCCCAAAGCCGGCTTCGAGGTCGCGCCGCGATTGTCGGTGCCAGAGCGTTCGCTGCGTGATACCCCGTCCGCCCCCACCGCACCACTGCAGCAGGTGCTGATGGCGCGCGTGCTGGAGGCACAGCGCCGCCCCGGTGTGATCGACCTGGCGTTCGCCGGTCCGCGCGGTCGCCAGTTCTATCCGGGCGCACAGCTGACCCGTCACACCGCGCAGGTGCTGCGTCACGGCCAGCAGACGGTGGAGACCTACGCGCGCCCCAACGGTTCACCCCGGCTGCTGGCGCAGATCGTGCGCCGTGGTCCACGCATGGGCCTGCACACCCACAGCGAGCGGCTGCTGCTGACCCACGGCGCGATGGAGGCCCTGCAGCTGGCACTGCGCGCGGTCACCCAGCCCGGTGATGCGGTGGGCATCGAGGCGCCGTCCTACTTCAACCTGTACCCGTTGCTGGCCAACCTCGGCCTGCAGGCCATCGAGCTGCCCACCCACCCGCAGCACGGCCTGGATGTCGATGCACTGGAAGCGATGCTGGAGCACACGTCGCTGGCTGCACTGGTGGTGATGCCGACCGTGCACAACCCGCTGGGCTGCACCATGCCGACACCCGCCAAGCAACGCTTGGCCGAACTGGTCAACGCACGGCAACTGCCGCTGATCGAAGATGCGGTGTATGCCGAGCTGCAATTCTGCGAACCGCCGGCGCCCTTGCTGAAGGCCTTCGATCGCGATGGCTGGGTGATGGTGGTCGGTGGGTTTTCCAAGACACTGGCGCCGGATTACCGTATCGGCTGGCTGGATGGCGGCCGCTTCGCCGAGCGCATCGCGCTGCTGAAATTCCAGTCCACCGGTGGCGAGCCTCAACTGCTCGGCGATGCGGTGGCGGCGTATCTGGAAGCCGGAAGCTACGAGCATCACCTGCACCGCATGCGCCGGCTGTACCGCGAACAGGTGGGACGGCTGCGCCAGCTGGTGGCCGAACACTTCCCGGCCGGCACCCGTGCCACCGAGCCGCAAGGCGGCTTCCTGCTGTGGCTCGAACTGCCGGGCGTGGATACGCGTGAGCTGTTCGAGCGTGCGCTGGCAGAGGACATCGTGTTCATGCCCGGCCAGGTGTATTCACGTGGTGCGCGCTATCGCCACTGCCTGCGGCTGTCGTGCTGCCAGACGCTGGATGCGCGCTTCATCGGTGCGGTTGAGCGGCTCGGTGCGATCGCGAAGGAGCTGGCGGCTGCGGCACGGTAACGCCGGCCGCTGGCCGGCAACCTCGGGATCGCCGGGTGGATGCAGTTGCCGGCCAGCGGCCGGCACTACCCAGGATCACTCAAGCAGGTGCACGCCCAGCGCCGCGTGTACTCGCGCGGCGCGCGCTATCGCCACTGCCTGCGGCTGTCGTGCTGCCAGATGCTGGATGCGCGCTTCATCGGCGCGGTGGAGCGGCTCGGTGCGATCGCGAAGGAGCTGGCAGCTGCAACACGGTAGTGCCGGCCGCTGGCCGGCAACCTCGGGATCGCCGGGTGGATGCAGTTGCCGGCCAGCGGCCGGCACTACCCAGGATCACTCAAGCACGTGCGCGCCCAGCGCCGCGTGTACTCGCGCGGCGCACGCTACCGCCACTGCCTGCGGCTGTCGTGCTGCCAGACGCTGGATGCGCGCTTCATCGGTGCGGTGGAGCGGCTCGGTGCGATCGCGAAGGAGCTGGCGGCTGCGGCACGGTAACGCCGGCCGCTGGCCGGCAACCTCGGGATCGCCGGGTGGATGCAGTTGCCGGCCAGCGGCCGGCACTACCCAGGATCACTCAAGCACGTGCGCGCCCAGCGCCGCGTGTATTCGCGCGGCGCGCGCTACCGCCACTGCCTGCGGCTGTCGTGCTGCCAGACGCTGGATGCGCGCTTCATCAGCGCGGTGGAGCGGCTCGGTGCGATCGCGCGGGAGCTGGCAGCTGCAGCACGGTAGTGCCGGCCGCTGGCCGGCAACCTCGGGATCGCCGGGTGGATGCAGTTGCCGGCCAGCGGCCGGCACTACCCAGGGTCATTCGAGCAGGTGCGCCGACAGCGCTTCGCCATCCGCTCCCGGCAGATACGGCAGCCGCCCCCAGCACGGCATCGGCAGGCGCTGCTGCAACGTCGCGATGTTCTCATCCTGGCGCTGCATCACCGGGTCGATGTGGTTGCCGATCCAGCCCAGGCACTCCACGCCGCTGGCCTGCAGCGACTGCGCAGTCAGCCGTGCGTGGTTGACGCAGCCCAGCCGCATGCCGACCACAAGTACTACCGGCAGATGCAATGCACGCACCAGGTCAAGCTGGTCCAGCGTGGCCGAGACCGGCGCCAGCCAACCGCCAACGCCCTCCACCACCACGACATCGGCCTGAGCACGCAGGCGCGCGAACGCGGCCACGATCGGTGCCAGTTCCACCTGCACGCCATCCT
The DNA here is from genome assembly GCF_056481585.1 of Stenotrophomonas sp. 86428_Sma. Taxonomy (NCBI): domain Bacteria; kingdom Pseudomonadati; phylum Pseudomonadota; class Gammaproteobacteria; order Lysobacterales; family Lysobacteraceae; genus Stenotrophomonas; species Stenotrophomonas sp. 86428_Sma. The sequence goes on along the minus strand of NZ_CM151156.1, from coordinate 546,979 downwards.
CGGCAGCGGCCAGCTCCGGCGCCAGCGGCTGCCGCAGCGCGTACGGATTCAGGTCGGCATAGTCCGGCACCGGCCAGCTGGCCGCCTGCAGCGCCAGCGCGTCCTCGTTGCGCAGGCCCTGCCCCAGATCTTCACTGCCACTGGCCACGGGCTTCATGCCGACTGCGCGCAGGCCGCGCCGGCGCAGTGCATGCAGCAGCGCGGTGCTGGCCGCGGTCTTGCCGATCTCGGTATCGGTGCCGGTGACGAACAGGGCAGGCGGCAGCGTGGCGGGCAACGGCATCGATAAGCTCCAGCGGGGCAACAGAGCCTGCATTATCGCCGGCCCGGCGCGCTTGCTAGACTGCGGGCATGTTCGCCAATGCCTCGCTTACCGGCAGCAAGCCGGAACAATACGCCCAGCTGCTGGAACAGGCCCGTGGCCTGGTCTACGCCGAGTCCGACCGCATCGCCAACGCGGCCAACCTCTCCGCACTGGTCTATCACGCTCTGCCCGACCTGAACTGGGTGGGCTTCTACCTGTACGACGGCAAGGAGCTGGTGGTCGGCCCGTTCCAGGGCCTGCCGGCCTGCGTGCGCATCCCGCTGGACAAGGGCGTGTGCGGTGCCGCCGCCAGCCAGCGCGTGACCCAGCGCGTGGAGGACGTCGATGCCTTCCCCGGCCACATCGCCTGCGATTCGGCCTCGCGCTCGGAACTGGTGGTGCCGTTGCTGCGCGGCGATGAACTGATCGGCGTGTTCGACATCGACAGCCCGAAAGTTGGCCGCTTCGATGCCGACGACCAAGCCGGCCTGGAAGCCATCGCCCGCGTGTTCGTCGAGGCGCTGGGATGAGCGCACCGAAGCTGCGCAACATCGGCCCGAAGAGTGCGGCGTGGCTGCGTCAGGTCGGCCTGCGCAGCCGCGAGGATCTGGTTGCGATCGGCGCGGTCGGTGCCTTCGTCAAGGTCAAGCGCGCCGGCTTCAAGCCCAGCCTGAACCTGCTCTATTCACTGGAAGGCGCGTTGCTGGACTGCCATTGGCAGGAACTGAGCGAGCCGCAGCGTGAGGCGCTGGTGCAGGATTACGAAGCGCGCATCGCTGCGCATCCGCTGAAGGCGGCCGGCCCCGCTTCGGGCCCGGTGCATGAGCAGCGCTTCGATGCTGACGACGACGCTGAGGACAGCGTGGCCGAGCGCGCGGACGAGGATTGAGGCCTCCGCGTTCCTGGGGATGCCGGCCAGCGGCCGGCACTACCACTGTGATGCGGGATCGGTAGCGCCGGGTCATGCCCGGCGACTGCGGTCAGGGCTGCTGCAGCTCCAGCAGCTCACCCACCAGCCCGATCTCGCCACGCTCCAGCCACACCCGCAGGCGCGTGCCGTGGTCGATGCGCAGCGCCCAGCACAGCGACATCGGCAGACCGCAGACCTGCGACAGCACCATGCGCAGTGGGCCGCCGTGGCTGACCACCAGCGTCGGCACCGGATCGTCATCATCAAGCAGGCGATCCAGCGCGCGCGCGATACGCCGCTCGAAGTGGCCCCAGCTTTCGCCGTTCGGCGGCGGGAATGCATGCGGGTCGGCATGGAAGGCCGCCAATGCATCCTCCGGCAGGTCGAACAACGACTGTCCGTCCCAATCGCCGAAATCCAGCTCTTCCCATTCCTCGTCCGCTTCCACGTCCAGCCCGCGCGGGGTGGCCAGGGCCATCGCCGTGTGCAGCGAGCGCAGCCGCGGCGAACTGATCACCCGCTCCCAGGGCTGCGCAGCGTAGGCGTCGACCAGTTCCTGCGGCAGGCGGGCCAGCTGCGGTGGATCACTGCGGCCATCGAGGAACTCATCGCGACCGTTGCCGGCATGGCGGACCAGGTCGAGGATCATGCGTGCGTCCTGTACAGGCAACGCGGGAACAGCGGAAAACGGGCGGACATCGGCAACGGCACCACGGGATCGAGGGACCATTCTAAGGGCACAGCAAAGGCAGTCGAGCAGGCTCGACGCTACGGGCCGCCTGCGATGCCGTAGACTGCGCGCACTTCCAGGTGACCTGCGGCCACGGCCGGCAGGTTGAAACGGGAAGCCGGTGACGCGTGGATCCACGCCAGGCCGGCGCTGCCCCCGCAACGGTAAGCACGTCAGTTCCAGGCAACAACGCCACTGTGCCGCAGGCATGGGAAGGCGCCTGGACGGTGGCCTCGCGCCACCCGGCGGCAAGCCCGGAGACCGGCCAGGAAGCCTCAGGTCGCGATGCGGTGGGCATGGCGCTGGATGACCGCAGCCTGCGCTGCGGCGTCGGCGCATGCCTGCCCTCGCGGCTCCTCCCCTTCGCCACGCGGGCGTGCGTGGCACCTGGAGTCCCCCATGAAGCTGCAGTCCCGAATGCTGTCCCTGGCCGTGCTGGCCGCCCTGCCCGCGCTGGCCCAGGCCGCCGATGACACCACCGCGCTCGACCAGATCCTGGTCACCGCCACCCGCACCCCGATCGCCCTGCAGGACAGCATCGCGCCGGCCCAGGTGATCGACCGCGCGCAGATCGAATCCAGCCAGGCCACGTCGCTGCAGGAACTGCTGCGCGACCGCGCCGGCATCAACCTGACCAACTCCGGCGGCCTCGGCAAGCAGAGCTCGCTGTTCCTGCGCGGCACCAACTCGGGCCACACCGTGGTGCTGGTGGATGGCGTGCGCATCAACAGTGCCGACCTCGGCCTGGCCATGTACCAGGACCTGCCGCTGGCGCAGATCGAACGCGTGGAAATCGTGCGCGGCCCGCAGTCCAGCCTGTACGGTGCCGACGCCATTGGTGGCGTGATCCAGATCTTCACCCGCCGCAACCAGGGCGATTTCGCTCCGCACTTCCAGCTCGGCGGTGGCAGCAACGGCCTGCGCGAAGCCAGCGGCGGCATCGGCGGTGGCACCGAACGCGGCTGGTTCGGCGCCGACATCGCCTACCAGCATTCCGACGGCATCGATGCCTGCCGCGGCTCCGCCTCGGTGTTCAACGCAGGCTGCTTTGCCGACGAGCACGACCGCGACGGCTACCGCAACCTGTCCAAGAGCCTGCGCGGCGGCTACAGCTTCAACGACCAGTGGACCGTGGAAGGCAGCGCACTGCGCGCCGACGGCAAGAACCACTACGACGGTTACTACAACTATTCGGAAACCCGCCAGCAGGTGCTGGCCGGCAAGGTGCGCTACACCCCGTCCGAACGCCTGGCGTTCACCGCCAACGTCGGCCGCAGTGACAACGAGTCGGACAACTTCGGCGCACCGGGGGTGTTCGGCAGCGCGCAGACCCATCGTGACAGCGCCTCGCTGCAGGGTGACTTCGGCGTGGCCGAGGGCCAGCTGCTGAGTGCAGGCGTGGATTGGAGCGAAGACAACCTGGATGGCAGCAGCGCGGGTTACCTCGTCGACAGCCGCCGCAACACCGGCGTGTTCGTGCAGTACCAGGGCCGCTTCGGCCGCCACCAGCTGCAGGCCAGTGCGCGCAACGACGACAACCAGCAGTTCGGCAACCACGCCACCGGCAGCGTGGGCTGGGCGATGGAACTAGAGCACGGCCTGCGCGTCAATGCCAGCTACGGCACGGCGTTCAAGGCGCCGACCTTCAGCGACCTGTACGACCCGTGGAGCGGCGTGCCGACGTTGAACCCGGAGAAGTCCAAGAGCGCCAACCTTGGCGTTTCGCAGCAGGGCCAGGGCTGGCACTGGGGCCTGGACGTGTACGAGACCCGCATCGATGACCTGATCACCTACGATGCCTCCACGATGAAGATGCGGCAGGTGGAGAAGGCGCGCATCCGTGGTGCCGAGCTGACTGGTGGCATGCTGCTGGCCGGCTTCGACATCAATGCGCAGCTGAGCTATACCGACCCGCGCAACCGCACCCACGGCAGCACCCAGTTCGACAACTGGCTGCCGCGCCGCGCGCAGCAGACCGCGCGCCTGGACGTCGACCGCCGCTTCAGTGACGTCCGCGCCGGCCTGACCGTGCAGGGTGCGGGCAAGCGCTATGACAACGCCAGCAACTCGGTGAAGGTTGGCGGCTACGGCACGCTGGACCTGCGCGCCGAGTACGCGCTGACGCCATCGTGGTCGCTGCTGGCGCGCGCCGCCAACGTATTCGACCGCACGTATGAAACCGTGGCGTGGTTCAACCAGCCGGGCCGCGAGTACCAGCTGAGCGTGCGTTACCAGCCGAAGTGACCGCGACGGTCATGGTAGTGCCGGCCGCTGGCCGGCAACATCATGACCTTCGGCAGCGCATCCCGGGTTGCCGGCCAGCGGCCGGCACTACCCAATGCGCCGATCCGGGATTGCCGGCCAGCGGCCGGCACTACCCATTGCGTCAGCCCGGGTTACCGGCCGGCGACCAGGGATGTCCGTTGCATCAGCCCTGCAACCCCGGCAACTCACGCAGGTCGTCGATCACCGCCACCGCATGCGCGGTGGCCAGGTCCAGGCCGCGCGGATAGCCGTAACGCACCAGCGCGATCGGCATGCCTGCATCTTCGGCGGCGCGGTAGTCGGTCAACGAATCACCGACCATCAGGCACGCCTCTACAGGCAGCCCGAAGTGCGCGGCGATATGCCGCAGCGGTTCACCACTGGGCTTGCGCTGCGGCAGGGAGTCGCCACCCAGCACCAGCGCGAACGCATCACCGATGCCCAGGTGCTGCAGCAGCGGTGGCACCAGCGCTTCGGGCTTGTTGGTGCAGATCGCCAGCGGCACGTTGCGCGCACGCAGTTGCGCCAGTGCTTCAGCCACGCCATCGAACAGGCGCGGGCTGCGCAGCAGGCACTCACGGTAGTGCACCATGAACACCGGCATCACTTCGGCCAGGTCGACCTCGCGACCGGCGGCATGCACGGCCTGCTCGACCAGGCGGCGCACACCGTCGCCGATCCAACCGAGCACCGTGGTTTCCGGCACGCGTGCCACACCGATGTCCTCCAGCGTGCGGTTCAGTGCTTCGGCGATATCAGCTGCGCTGTCGACCAGCGTGCCATCAAGGTCGAACACGACCAGCGGATAGGGATACGACAAGGGATGGCACCTGCATGACGTGGGGCCATCCATTGTACGCCGCAGGTTTTTGCGCCGATCCGCCTCAGCCGATCCGGCGCGCGCGGGTCGCCAGGAAGGTGGGCAGATAGCGATCGATCAGGAAGCGCGGCTGCGGCTGCCAGTCTTCCATGAAGCGATCGATGACGAAGCCGGCATCCAGCTGCCCACCGATCAGTTCGGTCAGGCTGTGGCCGAAGGTCAGCGCATCGCCGCGTGCCAGCTTTGCCTCGCGCTCGGCTGGCGCCAGGTCTTCCAGGTCCGAATAGGGAATGGCGTACTGCGGCCGGATCAATCCCTGTGCATCGAGCTGCGGATCACGCGCACCGACGAACAGCACCGGGTTGTAGAAGCTCGCCATCAGCATCCCGTCGCGTGCCAGCACACGGCGGCATTCGGTCCACACCGGGCGCACATCAGGCACGTACAGGTTGGAGATCGGATGGAACACCACATCGAAACTGTCGTTGGCAAACACGTGCAGATCGCGCATGTCACCCTGCACCGTGCGCAGCTGCAGGCCATCACGCGCAGCGACCTGGCGGTCCTGTTCCAGCTGCCCGTCGGAGAGATCGAACACGGTGACGTCAGCGCCCGCAGCGGCCAGCACCGGTGCCTGCTGGCCACCGCCCGAGGCCAGGCACAGGATGCGACGGCCCCGCACATCACCCATCCAGTCCAGTGGCAACGCGCGGGGCGTCAGGTGCACCTGCCAGCGGCCTTCGCGCGCGGCGGCAATCGTTGAACTTTCCACCGGGCGCGACCATTCGCGCACTTCGCTGGCCTGGCGGTCCCAGGCAGCACGGTTGTGGTCGATCAAGGCCTGTCCATGGTTCATGTGTTCTCCTTGCCCGGTGGGCGCCAATCCAGATCCTGGAAGGCCGGGCTGGCGAAACACTCGCCCAGGAAATCCAGGAATCGCCGCATGATAGCGGGCTGCTGGCGCCGTGACGCGTACACGGCATGAATGCCGAGTTCGTCCAGGCTGAATTCGGGCAGCAGTTCGATCAGCTCGCCACTGCGCAGCAGCGGCGCCACCTGGTAGGTCGGCAGCATGGCGATGCCGGCACCGGCGCGCACCGCCTCCAGCAGCAGCGAGGCCTCGTTGGCGCTGATGTTGCCGCCCACCGCCACCGACAGCGAACGCCCATCGCGGTGCAGCTGCCACAGGCTCTTGCCGACGTAGTGGTGGGTCAGGCAGTTGTGCGCGGCCAGGTGCTCGGGGGCGGTCGGTGTGCCACGCGCCTGCAGGTAGGATGGCGTCGCGCACAGCACCGAGCGGCAGGTGGCCAGCCGCCGTGCGATCAGGCTGGGATCGATCTGGCGCGCGATGCGCACGGCCAGGTCCACCCGCTCCTCCACCAGGTTCACCGTGCGGTCGACCAGCAGCAGCTCGATGCGCGCCGCCGGATGGCGCGCGACGAAGCCGGCCACCGCCCGCGCCAGGTGGCTCTGCCCGAATGAGACGCTGGCGGTCACCCGCAGCGTTCCGTGCGGCTCGGGATCATCACTGGCCAGCTCGCCCTGCAGTTCTTCGCCGATCGCCAGCATCTGCCGGAAGCGCGCCAGCGCCGCCTCACCGGGGCCGGTCAGGCTGACCCGGCGCGTGGTCCGGTGCAGCAGGCGAGCGCCCAGCCAGCTCTCGACCTCGGCCAGGTAGCGGCTGACCATTGCCCGCGACATGTCCAGCACCTCGGCGGCGGCGGTGAGGCTGCCGCGCTCGGCCACCTCGACGAACACGGTCATGGCGGTCAATCGGTCCATATGCTCGATCCATGCAACAAACAAGCGCGTTATACGCTGTTTTTCGAGCAACTGCAGCAGCCTAGAGTGGCCCCATTCCCACCCCACACCGCCCCACGGAGTCATGCCATGAAAATCGCCCTCGTTGGTTCCACCGGCAACATCGGCCGCCAGATCGCCCGCCACGCGCTGGCCCGCGGCCACGAACTCACTGTCATCGTGCGCAGCGCGCAGGACCTCCCGGCCGAGCTGGCCGGTGCCCATCCGGTGATCGCCTCGCTGGATGACCAGGACGCGCTGGTTGCCGCCATCACCGGCCACGACGTGCTGGCCAGTGCCTACGGCCCGCGCCCGGGCGATGACATCGGCCGCGTCGGTGAAGTGGCCGCGCAGCTGGCGGCCGCCGCACGCAAGGCCGGCGTGCCGCGCCTGGTGGTGGTCGGTGGCGCCGGCAGCCTCGAAGTCGCACCCGGCGTGCAGCTGGTCGATACCCCCACCTTCCCGGAGGCCTACAAGCCGTACGCGCTGGCCCACCGTGAGGCGTTCAACCGCCTGCAGGCAGTGGATGACCTGGACTGGACCTTCTTCTCGCCGGCCGCCGAAATCGGCCCGGGTGAAGAGCGCGGCCAGTACCGCGTGCAGCCCAAGGCGTTCCTCGCCGACGCCAGCGGCCACAGCCGCATCAGCTACGCCGACTACGGCGCCGCCTTCGTCGCCGAACTGGAGACGCACGCGTACCCGAAGCAGATCATCACCGCAGCGTATTGATCCACGCACGTCCCTTGTAGAGCCAAGCCCGCGCTCAGCTCTACGCGAACCTGCGGCCGGGCAATGGCCCGGCTCTACACAAGGAATTCCCATGCGTACCGCTGCCCTGCTGCTTCCCCTCGCCCTGGCCGCCAGCTTCACCAGTGCGCCGCTGCTGGCCGCACCGGCCACCGCGGCGCCCGCCGCAGCAACAAAATCCCAACTGCACCTGCAGACCTTCCATCCCGGCCCGCAGGCAATGTTCTCGGTGTCCTCGGTGCTGATCGAAGGCCGCCACGACGCGATCCTGGTCGATGCGCAGTTTGCTGCCAGCGACGCGCGCAAGCTGGTCGAGCTGATCCGTGCCAGCGGCAAGCAGCTGACCACGATCTACATCAGCCACGGTGATCCGGACTACTACTTCGGCCTGGCCACGCTGCAGGACGCGTTCCCGCAGGCGCGCATCGTCGCCACCGCGCAGACCGTCGCCCACATCCAGCAGACCCAGGCCGGCAAGCTGGCCTACTGGGGACCGAAGATGGGCGCCGACGTGCCGGCGCGCATCGTGGTGCCGCAGGTGCTGGACGGCGATGCCCTGCAACTGGAAGGCCAGCGCCTGCAGCTGATCGGCCTGGATGGACCCACGCCGGACCGCACGGTGCTGTGGGTGCCGTCGCTGCGCGCGATCGTCGGTGGCATTCCGGTGGTGGCCGGTGAACACGTGTGGATGGCCGACACGCAGACGCCGAAGTCGCACACCGACTGGCTGCAGACCCTGCAGCGGCTGCGGGCACTGAAGCCGAAGGTGGTGGTGCCGGGGCATTACGCGCCGGGTGCGGCGTTGGATGCCAGTGCGCTGCGCTTCACCGCGGACTACATCCGTGCGTTCGATGTTGAGGCGGCAAAGGCGAAGGACAGTGCGGCACTGGTGAAGGCGATGCAGGCGCGCTACCCGAAGCTGGCGGGCGTGGAGTCGCTGGAGTTGAGTGCGAAGGTGGCCAAGGGCGAGATGCAGTGGCCATGAAGTAGGGGATTTTCTTTTGCAGGGCTGTGCCCTGCACCTGCGGTAGTGCCGGCCGCTGGCCGGCACCCTCAACATCCCCAGCTTGCTTGATAAGTGCGACCACGTTCGACTCACCAGATCGACGACGCGCAGGTCATCGCACATTTGCCACTCCTTGCCGAACGTCAAGCCGGGACCAACATCACAGACCTGAACGTCAACAGCTGTACGATGGATTGCGTTGTTGATTGAACCGATGGAACGGAGAATTCACGATGAAGATCAGACATGCTTTGGTCAAACTACTGCTGTCCACCACCGCACTGGCCGCGCCCCCCGCGTTCTCTCAACAAGTGACGCCCTCCACCGACCCCGTTGTTCAAGCCTTTGCGCAGCATGAGGGATTGTCCACCCAAGAAGCCGACAGGCGGCTCAGACTTCGAATTGCGGCAGGGGAAGAGCTTGCGCGCATTCTGGAAGGAATGCCTGATCGCTTCGCTGGCAAGAGCTTCAGTGAGAACCCGATGATCGTGACGGTCCGCTTGACCGGGACTGAGCCAGTGCCATTCCGAACTGTGAGCACTGTCTATGGCACCATCACCTACCGCTTCACGGTCGGGGCAACTCACTCTCTGACGCAATTGAAGCAGATAGTTAAGTCAGGAAAGGTGGCAGAACTTTTCCCGGAGCATCAGGGAATCATGATCGACGGACAGCGCGGTGTGATTGTTGTGGAGCTGCCCAGCACAGATTTCGAAAAAATCTATGTCGACGAGGAAAAGAATGCGCGACGCATTCTATCCGCACCCATTGAACTAAAGAAGTCCTCAGGGCGTTCCAAGTTGCTGTCAGCGCCACAGACTCGTGCGGGTGGGAGAGCTGTTTCCAACAACTCTTACTGCACATTTGGATTTCGGGCCTATGATTCTGATGAAAAGCCCGGGTTGATTACTGCCGCACATTGCCTGCCAACCCTGCGGTACGAACCGATCCCGGGATCTGGCGACACTGCCACAGTCGTACTTGATGGAGATCCTGACCGACGACGCTTTGATGCAGGTCACGACGTGCAATGGCATCCCGTCCCCGCCTCGAGCGGTTTTGAAGCGTCTTGGATGGCCTTCACCAAATTGAATGGATTTAACACGATTGGCTACTTGGGAAAGGTCAGACCGGATCTACTGCGGGAAACTCTGGAAGGACTCCTGGTGCTCTGCCATGCGGGAACACGGACAGGCTACAGCTGCGGCACGCTCACCTCCGTGAACACAGAATCAAATACCTGCAATTCCCAAAGCTGCACGAGCGATTGGATTAGGGTGGAGGATCTAGCCGGCCCTTACGATTTGCTATGTGATGCAGGTGACAGCGGCGGACCTCTGGTTTCGGTAGATCTCGATGCTGTGGCGATAGTGACGTCTGCAAAGACCAATGGCAGCGAAATCGGAGATTGCGACTATCTGATAGGGATGTCTCTTGCGAAGGTTCACTCCGCCATAGGTGTGACTGTTCGTTGATCGCGAGAGAACCGTCACGCGCAGACCTGTACCAGCCATCATGGCTGAGCTGGGCTTGTCCTATTAAATGCCCTGGCAATCTTGTTCCGCAGGGCTTTCGAGAGATCTGCAACTGATTGAGCTGGGAGATTTGTACGGGCCCGTTTGACCGGCCAGAATCAAGGCCCTTCTTAGCCCTATCAATGATTGCCTGCGGACTCGTTCGATCCGTGCTCGAACAGTTCCCCCTGCACCACCGCCTCCTTTTCGCGGAAGCCGCCGAGCCCGACGCCGACCAGGCGGAAACGCGTCTCCGCCGGCAGGTCGACGCGGGCGCGCAGGGCCAGGGCGATGTCGCGCAGTTCTTCCATCGATTCCGGCGGGCGCTCCGGGGTGAAGCTGCGGGTGAGGATGCGGAACTGCGCGGTCTTCAGCTTCAGCACCACGGTGTGGCCGACGCGTTCGGTCTTGCGGGTGGCGTTCCAGGTCTTCTCCGCCAGCTGCACGATCGCCTCCCCCAGGTCTTCCAGCGGCAGATCCTCGGCGAAGGTGTCTTCGGAGGAAATCGACTGCACCTGCTGGTCCGGCTCCACCGGCCGCTCGTCGATGCCGCGTGCGCGGTTGTACAGGCTGCGGCCGAAACTTCCGAACGCCTCTTCCAGGTCGATCAGAGCCCACTGCCGCAGGTCGCCGCAGGTGACGATGCCGCGCGCGGCCAGCTTGCCTTCCATCACCTTGCCGACGCCGGGCACGCGGTTCACTGGCAATGGCAGCAGGAAGGCGTCCACCCGCTGCGGTGGAATCACGAACTGGCCGTCGGGCTTGCGCCAGTCCGAAGCGATCTTGGCCAGGAACTTGTTCGGCGCGATCCCGGCTGAAGCGGTCAGGTTCGTCTCCTCGCGGATCTCCGCACGGATGGTACGGGCGATGTCGGTGGCCAGTTCGATGCCACTCTTCGGCTCGGTCACGTCCAGATAGGCCTCGTCCAGCGACAGCGGCTCGACCAGGTCGGTATGGCGCAGGAAGATCGCGCGTACCTGTTGTGACACCGCCTTGTAACGCGCGAAGTCCGGCGGCACGAAGATCGCGTCCGGGCACAGGCGCTCGGCACGCACGGCAGGCATCGCCGAACGCACGCCGAACACGCGTGCCTCGTACGAGGCCGCGCACACCACCGAGCGCGCGCCGCGCCATGCCACAACCACCGGTTTGCCGCGCAGTGACGGATCGTCGCGCTGCTCCACCGACGCGTAGAACGCGTCCATGTCGACGTGGATGATCTTGCGCAGTCGGGTCATGTCAGGCGAAAAGGGCGGGGGCGTGCCGAACGGGCCACACGCCGAAGTATGGTCGTTGCACATCAACAGGATGCGCGTATTCCATTGAAAACACTACGGTTGCGTACGGTTGAAATGTTTGATCGGCGCAGTTTCCACGGGCATCCTCGAGCGCTTGTTTCCCTGTTTCCCCGCTTCCAGGATTGTGCTTCATGACCCGTCTCCACGCGTTCAACCGCGAACAGCTGCTGGCCAGCGCACGCGGTGAACTGTTCGGCACCGCCGCCGGCCGTTTGCCCAACGATCCGATGCTGATGTTCGACCGCATCACCGACATCCGCGAGGACGGCGGACCGCATGGCAAGGGCATGGTACGCGCCGAACTGGATATCCGCCCGGACCTGTGGTTCTTCGGCTGCCACTTCATCGGCGACCCGGTGATGCCCGGCTGCCTCGGCCTGGATGCCATGTGGCAGCTGACCGGCTTCTTCCTGACCTGGCTGGGCGCCCCCGGCAAGGGCCGCGCACTGGGCTGCGGCGAGGTGAAGTTCACCGGCCAGGTACTGCCGGAGGCCAAGCTGGTGCGCTACGAGATCGACATCAGCCGTGTCATCAACCGCAAGCTGGTGATGGCCCAGTCGGACGCCCGCATGTACGTGGATGACCGCGAAATCTACAGCGCGCGCGACCTGCGCGTCGGCCTGTTCACTGAAACCGGGAGCTTCTGATGCGTCGCGTCGTCATCACCGGCATGGGCATCACGTCCTGCCTCGGCAATGATCTGGATACCGTTTCGGCTGCGCTGCGCGAAGGGCGCTCGGGCATCACCGCCCTGGCCGACCACGCCGAAGCGGGCCTGCGCAGCCAGGTAGGCGGTCGCGTCGACCTCGACCTGGAGGCGCTGATCGACCGCAAGCAGAAGCGCTTCATGAGCGATGCGGCGGCCTTCGCCTACCTGTCCATGCGCGATGCGATCGCCGATGCCGGGCTCAGCCCCGAGCAGGTCAGCAACCTGCGCACCGGCCTGATCGCCGGTTCCGGCGGCGGCTCCAGCGAATGGCAGATCGGCGCAGTCGACCTGCTGCGCGAACGTGGTGTGCGCAAGGTCGGCCCGTACATGGTGCCGCGCACGATGTGCTCGACGGTCTCGGCCTGCCTGGCCACCGCCTACCAGATCAAGGGTGTCAGCTACTCGCTGTCGGCCGCCTGCGCGACCTCGGCGCACTGCATCGGCGCCGCCGCGGACATGATCCGCCATGGCGCGCAGGACATCATGTTCGCCGGTGGCGGTGAAGATCTGCACTGGTCGATGAGCGTGATGTTCGATGCGATGGGCGCGCTGTCGACCAGCTTCAACGAGACCCCGGCCAGCGCCTCGCGTCCATACGACAAGGACCGCGACGGCTTCGTCATCGCCGGTGGCGGCGGCATGCTGGTGCTGGAGGACTACGACCACGCCATTGCGCGCGGCGCGCACATCCATGCCGAGCTGATCGGTTACGGCGTGACGTCCGATGGCGCCGACATGGTCGCGCCGTCCGGTGAAGGCGCGGTGCGCTGCATGAAGATGGCGCTGCAGGGCGTCGATCGTCCGCTGGACTACCTCAACACCCACGGCACTTCCACGCCGCTGGGCGACGTCACCGAGCTCAATGCGATCCGCGAAGTGTTCGGCGATGCGGTGCCGCCGCTGTCCTCGACCAAGGCGCTGTCCGGCCATTCGCTCGGTGCGGCCAGCGTGCATGAGGCGATCTACTGCCTGCTGATGATGCGCGATGGCTTCGTTGCCGGTTCGGCCAACATCGGCGAACTGGACCCGAAGGTGGAAAGCTTCCCGATCCTGCGCGAGAGCCGCGAGCAGAAGCTGGATACCGTGATGTCCAACAGCTTTGGCTTCGGTGGCACCAACGCTGCGCTGGTGTTCGGCCGGGTGTGATGGGGCAGGTGTGCCGACCAACGGTCGGCACCCGTAGAGTCGAGATCCTATGTTCGTGGTCAAGCCTGCTGGAAGCAGGCTTGACCCACCTTCAGCATCGCCGGATCGAAGTCCCGGCCGCTTTTGAAGACACCCCAGGCGATCCTGGCCAGCTTTCTGGCCAGGATGTTGAAGACGGCGGTGCTGGGGTGACCGCGTTTTGACAGCTCGTCGTAGAGCGGTTGCCCCCGACGACACCGCTTGAGCCCCATGGCGGCCATGTAGAGCATCTGGCGCAGCACTGGCGCGCCCTGTTTGGACAGCCGACGCCGTCCCGTTCTTCCGCCAGACTCGTTAGGCCGGGGATCCAGGCCGGTGCAGGCGATCCACACGTTGGCGTTGGCCAACGGCCAGCGCGTCATGTAGTAAATCAGGTGAGCGGCGACGGCAGGGCCGACACCAGGGATGGTCAACAGGCGCTTGTAGAGCGTGCCATGCTCTCCATCGCGACCCAAGCGCTGCAGTTCGCTTTCCAGCTCGGACAGCGTCCCAGCCAGAGCGCAGAACAGATCTGACAGCTCCCCGGGGGCACTTTTGCTTACCCCGAAGGATTGCTCCAGGCGCGCGCGTGTCTTTACCAGCGTCTGCCGCTTGCGCAGCAAATCGTGCATCTGCTGCTGCTCGTCGGTACGCGGTACGTATTCACGCAGGCGATCGTTCTCCTTCTTCACGTACCGGGCGATCGCTTCGGCGTCCATGGCGTCCGTCTTGCCACGCGAGCCCGTCGCCCGGCCGTAGTGCTTGATCAGACGTGGATTGATCACATAGACAACGTGGCCTGCCTGGCCAGCCATCCGAGCCAACAACTCGTAGTACCGCCCCGTCGCCTCCATGCCAATCCGGCATCGCTGGGGCAAGGTGTTGAGCCACTGGGCTATGCCGGCCCGGGTGTTGGCGATCCTGTCGCCGGCCTTGCGGTCGGCCACTGCCGGTACGAACTCCTTGGAGTCCACGTCCACGCCAATATCGAGAGAATCAGACATTTGTACGGCTCCCAGCTATCTTTAAGGGGCTGGGGTGGTACCGCACCGACGTTAGCTTGCCTACATCGACGATCCCCTTTGGGGGCCGTACGATCCTTTATCGACGTTCGTGTGCGGGATGGGGATCGCTCGACTCGTCTGTCGGCTAGTATCCGCAGATGCATGCTTGACGGTCCCTCCACCCTGGCTCCTACATACCGCGTAGGAGCCGGGAGGAACATACAAGCTTGCTCGACTGCATTGAAAAGCGTGCCAACCAAGGTTGGCACCTACCGGGGCATTGGGTGTGCCGACCCACGGTCGGCGCCCACCGTTACCTCGGCAGCAGCGGCAGCAGCAGCGCGTGCGCGTCCACCAGCGAGCCGACGATGCGGTGGCCCAGTGCGCGCAGCTCTTCATCCGGATGCACCAGGTCCGGCACCTGGATCACGGTCATGCCTGCCGCCAGCGCTGCACGCGTGCCGGCCGGTGAGTCTTCCAGCGCCAGGCAGCGCTCGGGCACCTGGCCCAGCCGCTGCGCGGCCAGCAGGTAGATATCCGGCGCCGGCTTCGGCCGCGCCACATCACCACTGGTGATCACGGCATCGAAATACGGCAGCAGGCCGGCAGCGGCCAGCTTGCGGTTGGCCCGCGGCTGCCGCGTGGTGGTTGCCACCGCGCGCGGTACCGCGTGCGCTTTCAGCAGCTCCAGCAGCTCCAGAATGCCCGGACGCAGCGGCAGGCCGGTCTGTGTGCGTGCTTCGTACAGCTCATGGCAGCGTGCGGCCACCGCTTCGATCACGCTGTCCTCGATACCCTGCGCACGCAGCAGCGCGTGCGTGTCACGGTCACCGAGGCCGACCATGCGCAGGAACACGGTCTCGTCCAAGCCCAGCCCGAATTCGTCGGCCGCCTCGCTCCAGCAGGCCAGCGAGACCCGCTCGCTGTCGATCATCAGGCCGTCCATGTCAAAGATGACGGCGTCGGGCAGGAACGGCAGCGCAGCGATGGTGGTCATGGAGCGAACAGCGTATCCAGATCGGTGGAGGTGAGCTGCCGCCATTGCCCCTCGTCCAGTCCCCGCAGGTCCAGCCCGCCGACACGGCTGCGGTGCAGGGCCTGCACGTGGTTGCCGGTGGCGGCAAACATGCGGCGTACCTGATGGTAACGACCTTCGTGCAGCACCAGGCGCGCGTGACGCGCATCCAGCACTTCCAGTTCAGCCGGCAGCAGGGGCGTCTTCTCGGACTCCAGCATCAGCGTGCCGCTGGCGAACAACGCCACTTCGTCGCCGCGCAGGTCGTCGCTCAGTTCCACTTCGTAGACCTTGGGCAGCTTCGACTTCGGCGAGATGATCCGGTGCAGCAGGCCGCCATCGTCGGTCAGCAGCAGCAGGCCGCTGGTCTCGCGGTCAAGGCGGCCCACGGTGGACAGCACCGGATCGCGGTCGCGGAAGCGCGGCGGCAGCAGGTCGTAGATCAGCCGACCGGTGTCCTTGGTCGAACAGGTGTAGCCGGCCGGCTTGTGCAGCGCGATCGACAGCCCCACCGGCGGGTCCAGCGGCTCGCCATCGACCCGGATCGCCTCGTGCGGCACCTGGTCGTCGGCATACAGCACCTCGCCGTCGGCGTCGGTGACGCGGCCTTCGCGGAACATCCACTGCACCTGCTTGCGGCTGCCATAGCCCAGGTTGGCGATAAGCTTGACCAGCTTCACTTGCCCTTCCCCTTCACCGCTTCCACCAGCTTGAAGCCATCACGCTCGGCGATCACGCGCACCGCGCCAAAGCTTTCGTTGAGCGTGTACTCGTACGGCAGGTGGCGGTTGGCCACCACGTACAGGCGTCCGCCCGGGCGCAGCGCCTGCGCGGCCACGGCGATGAAGCGCTGGCCGATATCCGGGCGATCGGCGCGCGAGGGCGTGTGGAACGGCGGGTTGCTGATGATGACGTCGTAGCCCGGCTCGATGCCGGCGGTGACGTCCTGCCACAGGAAGCGCAGCGGCAGCGCGCGCGGCGGCGGCGCCAGGTTCAGTTCGGCCAGGGCCAGCGCACGCTGCTCGGCTTCGTACAGATCCAGCGCGGTGATCTTCGGGCAGCGCTCCAGCAGCTCGCGCGACAGGTAGCCATAGCCCGCGCCGAGGTCGGCGGCACGCCCGGCCAGGTCGGCCGGCAGGTGCTCGGCCAACAGCGCCGACGCCGGGTCGATGCGATCCCAGGCGAACACGCCTGGGCGGCTGAGGAAACGGCCGCCGACGATCGGCCGCACCGCATCCAGTGCCGACCAGCGCTTGGCCAGGTCGGCGTCATGCTGACCCTGCATCGGGGAGGTCCAGTACACGCGGCAGTGGTTCTTGGTCAGGCTGCCGCCGAGGCCGGTCAGTTGCTTGAGGTCGCCCTCGCCCGAACGTGCGCCTTCGTTGTTGGACTGGCAGGCGACGATGCGGCCGCCGTCGGCGACCAGTGCCAGCGCGCGCGCGAACAGGGCACGGGCCTCCTCGCGCTGGCGCGGCGGCAGCACCAGCACCAGCGGGTAGCGGCCCTTGCCGGCCACATCATCCAGCTGGCCGCTGACGGTCCAGCCGGCGGCCTGCTGCAGTGGCTGCGCGAACGGGGCAAAGCTCTGCTCGCAATGCACTTCGCGGTTGCCGGCCACTTCGCGCAGCGGCCAGCCGTCGCGGGCACGCAGGAAGGCCACCGGGCCCTCCGGCCAGCGCAGGGCGCCTTGGGAGAACGGCAGGAACAGGGTCTGCAGGGGGGCGTCGTCGCTGGAGGCCATCGGCGCGGGTACTTCAAGCGTGAGGGCCGTCCATTGTACCGGCTTGGCCGGGCCGGCCCCGGCGGCCGCTTTGCGAAACCCGAACGGGGCCTTGATCTGCCAGCAACATTGAAACGTTCAGGGTAGAGGTTCCCCCGGAAACCCAGGAGAACCTGCATGCGAGCCTTGTTCGTCGGTGGCGTGGTCGACAACAGTGAAATGGACCTGGAAGGCAGCCATCCGCCCGTGCATTACCCCGAGGACACCGGCGGTGGCCACTCGCGCTACCGGCTGCACCAGGTCGGCCATGGTGCCGACGGAAGCGTGGCCTATGCGGTGTACGGCGCACCGGACCTGGCCGACGACGAGGTGGCGAGGGTGGCGGAAGAACGCGCCTATGCGCGCCGGTTCGAGGCGACGCCTACGTTGTTCGAGCATTGATCCCAACAGCCACGTATGGCGTGGCTCTACTGCAACCTCTGGAAAATCCACGCTGTGCGTGGACGACATGAGGCCTGGCCGATGACGAGGTCACGCACATCCATGCGTGGCCCTTTCCAGTAGATCCACGCCATGCGTGGATGGGGTTGGCAGGTTGCCGTCAGACCCTGGGCGGCAACCTGCGGATGCTGGCGATCTCGTCCAGCCACACGTGGTGCTGCTGCACCGGCGTATCGTAGTCATCCAGGCGCAGCTGGCCGTTGCTGCCTTCGTCGCCGGCCTCGTTGCGGTATTGCTGCACCGTCGGTTTCACGGCGACGGTGCCGAGCAGTCGGCGACCATCCTGCAGGGTCAGTTCCACCTGCGTTTCGCCTTCCAGCTGCGGCAGCAGGGCTTCCAGGCGCGCGATCTGCGCCGGATCGGTATGGATGCGGGGAGCTGTACGGGACATCGGCGACCTCCTGCGTGCAGGGTCGCCGATCGGCCGTGAATGCTCAGTGCAGCGCGCTGTCCGCGCGTGGCACCTGCACTTTGCGTACCGCAGCCACCAGCTGTGCCACCGAGTACGGCTTGGCCACGTGTTCCTGGAAGCCCGACGCCAACGCTCGGCGCCGGTCATCGGCACGTGCCAGCGCGGTCACGGCAACCGCCGGCAGGGTCATCGCATCCACGCCCATGTCCTCGCGCAGCGTGCGCACCAGGCCATAGCCATCCATGCCCGGCATGCCGATGTCGGTCAGCATCACGTGGTACTGCAGGTGCCCGGTATCGGCCAGCAGCGCCAGCGCTTCACCGGCCGATCTGGCTGCCGACACGCTTGCGCCCTGCTCTTCCAGCATGCGCCGCAGGTACTCCAGCACTTCCGGCTGGTCTTCCACCGCCAGCACGTGCATGCCACGCAGCGGATACGGCTCGACGATCACCGGCTCCAGGATCGGTCCGCTGATCACTTCGCGCAGCGGCCGCCGTTCGGCATCGGGAATGTGCTGCGGCAGGCGCACGGTGAAGGTGGCGCCGTGGCCATGGCCCTCGCTGGCAGCGGTGACGGTACCGCCATGCAGTTCAACCAGCTGCTGCACGATAGCCAGGCCCAGGCCGAGGCCGCCATGGCGTCGGGTGGTGGTGCCATCGGCCTGGCGGAAGCGGCTGAACAGATGATTGAGGAATTCGGGCGCGATGCCGTCGCCGGTGTCGCGCACGGTGATCACCCAGTGGTTGCCGTCGGCCTGCAGCTGCAGATCGATGCGGCCTTCGGCCGGGGTGAACTTGATCGCATTCGACAGCAGGTTCCACAACACCTGCTGCAGGCGGGTGGCATCGCCCAGCACCAGGCTGGGCTGCTCCGGCAGCTGCAGGCTCACGTCCAGCGCCTTGCCTTCGGCGACCAGCTCCTGCGCGCCGATGGCTTCGCCCAGCAGGTCGCGCAGGTCCAGTATCTCCACCTCCAGCTGCACCTTGCCCAGCAGCATGCTGCTGAGGTCGAGCATGTCCGAGATCAGCCGCTTCTGCGCACCGGCGCTGTTGGCGATCACGTTCAGGCCCTTGTACAGCGGGCTGGTGTTGTCCACGCGCTGCAGCAGCAGCTCGCTCCAACCGAGGATGGTGGTCAGTGGCGTACGCAGTTCATGCGACAGCGTGGCCAGGAACTCGTCCTTCAGCCGTGCCATGTTCTCGGCTGCGCTGCGCGCGGCACGCTCGGACTGCAGCAGCTCCTCGCGGGCCAGTTCGATCTCGCGGCGTTCGGTCACGTCCGGGCTGCTGCCGGCCAGGCCGATGAAGCGGCCCATCCGCGAGAAGCGCGGACGCGCGTTCATCTCCAGCCAACGCCAGTCGCCATCGGCGCGTCGGGCCCGCACCAGCGCATGCATCGACCGCTGTGCCTTCAGCGCTTCCTGCAGTTCGTACTCGAACACTGACGCATCGTCCGGGTGCACCAGGCCACGCCAGACGTCTTCCGGCACGCGCGTCTCGTCGCCGCCGAAGAACTCACTGAAAGCGCTGTTGACGAAACGGGCATGGCCGCGCTCGTCGAGCACCCACACCGGCATCGGCAGACCGTCGGCCAGCGCACTGAAGCGGGCTTCGCTTTCGCCCAGCTCCACTTCCATCTGCTTGCGCGCGGTGATGTCGAAGAACAGGATGCCGACCTTGTCCTCGCCAGGACGGCCCACGCGCACCGCATCGACCGAGAACGAGCGGCCCAGTGCACGCGCTTCCATCTCGAACTGTGCCGGCCGGCCACTGCGGGCAACCTCCCCGTAGATACGGAACCAGTCCTCCTCGTGGCCCGGTTCCAGCGCCGTCATGCGCTGGCCACGCGCATCCTTCAGGCCGGTGTGGCGCTCGAACGCATCGTTGACCTCGATGAAACGGTAGTCCACGGCGCGATCACCCTCGAACAGCACCTGGATCACGCAGAAACCGGCGTTGATGCGCTCAAGCACGCCATGATGCAGGTCGGGTTCGGGCGCTGGCACCATCATCGGTGGGCGCTCCACAAGGGGCGGCAGTGTGGACAAGGGCGTCTGTGCAGGCCGGATTGGAGGCACAGCATCTTCCAAAGCGCGTATTCACAGCGTCAAGCGCCGTCAGTCATGGTTGACGACGATGAATTGGCGGCAACCACTCTTGCGCATGACGCAATCTGCCATTGCGGCGGCCCGGCCGCAGGATCACACTCGATCTGTGATCAACATCGTTCCCATCGCGGGGACGCAGGAGACCGTCATGAAACGCTCACTCGCGATTGCCCTGCTGGCAGGCGCCCTGGTGGCGGGCGGCGCCGCCGCTGCACCGCGCATCGTGACCGATGCGGACGCGCCACGTGCGTTGCAGGCCGATGGCCCGGTCAGCGTGAAATGGGAGGACCCGGCCAAATTCACCGAGATCCGCCAGAGCACCAACCGCTTCGAGGCCGAGCGTGGCGACTGGGTACAGCAACTGGCACGCTACCTGCAGACCACCGCCGCCAAGCCGCTGCAGCCTGGGCAGACCCTCGATGTGACCCTGGTCGACATCAAGCGCGCCGGTGACTACGAGCCGTGGCATGGCCCGCGTGGCCGCGACATCCGGATCATGCGTGACATCTACCCGCCGCGGATCAGCCTGCAGTACACGTTGAAGGACGCCAGCGGCCGTATCGTCAGCGAGGGCGATGCGCGCCTCAGCGATACCGGCTACCTGCACAACCAGGGGCTGAAGAGCGACAGTGATCCGCTGCGCTACGAGAAGCGCCTGATCGATGACTGGGTGAAGCGGCAGCTGGCCAGCCAGGCCACCGCCGCACGATGATCCCGGGCGGCGCGACTCACCGGTAGGTGTCGACCTTGGTCGACACGCATTCAAAGCGCTGACCAAGGTCGGCCGCTACCAGTGCCGAGCGCGCCGACCAGTGCCTACCGGTAGGTGTCGACCTTGGTCGACACGCATTCAGAGCGCCGACCAAGGTCGGCCGCTACCAGAGCCGTGTGCGCCGACCGGTCCCTACCGGTAGGTGTCGACCTTGGTCGACACGCATTCAGAGCGCCGACCAAGGTCGGCCGCTACCAGAGCCGTGCGCGCCGACCGGTCCCTACCGGTAGGTGTCGACCTTGGTCGACACGCATTCAAAGCGCCGACCAAGGTCGGCCGCTACCAGAGCCGTGCACGGCCAGTGCTCGCTCAGTCCTGATAGACCTTCGCCACGCGCTTGACCGCGCAGGGCAGCTGGTACGCACTCACGCCGCAGCGCGGCGCCAGTTCCGAAAGCGTCGGCGCAGAACCCCACAGTTCCACCACGCTGCCGATGCCGGCCTGCGCGTGCGCGGTCAGGTCCACGGTCAGCATGTCCATCGACACGCGCCCGATCAGGGCACCGGGCTGACCATCGATCAGCACCGGGGTTCCATTCGGAGCGAACTGCGGATAACCGTCGGCATAGCCGAGCGCGACCACACCCACGCGGGTGCGCGCCTTGGCCACGAAGCGTGCGCCATAACCCACCGGCTCACCGGCCTCGATCCAGCGTTCGGCGATCACCTTCGACTGCATCGTCATCACCGGGCGCAGGCGCTCGGTCAGTACGGTGTTGTCAGGCAGCGGATTGGCGCCGTACAGCATCAGGCCCGGGCGCACCCAGTCGCTGCGTACATCCGGCCAGCCCAGCAGCGCCGGCGAGTTGCACACACTGGTCTCGCCATCGAGGCCGTCGATGGCCCGCGCGAACGTCGCCGCCTGCTCGTGGGTGCGTTCGCTGTCCAGCTCGTCGGCACGCGCCAGGTGGGTCATCAGCACGATGCGTTCGACCTGCGGCAGCGCCGACAGGCGTGCATGCGCGGCGCGGAAGCTGTCCACCTCCAGGCCGAGGCGATGCATGCCGCTGTCCAGCTTCAGCCACACCGTCAACGGACGCGGACTGTCGAAGGCAGCGACGGCTTCCAGTTGCCACGGCGAACCGACGGCGAACCAGAAATCATGCTCGGCCACCAGCGCCATGTCGCTGGGCTCGAAGATGCCTTCCAGCAGCAGGATCGGCGCACAGATGCCGGCCTGGCGCAGTTCCAGCGCCTCTTCGATGGTAGCCACGCCGAAACCATCGGCCTCGCCTTCCAGTGCCTGCGCACAGCGCACTGCGCCGTGGCCATAGGCATCGGCCTTGATGATCGCCAGGGCCTTGCCACCGCCCAGTTCACGGGCGAGCCGGTAGTTGCTGCGCAGGGCGCCCAGATCGATCAGCGCGCGGGCAGGACGCATGTGCGGTTCTCTTGTTGCGGCGCGTGACCGTACTGGCCGTAGCGGAAAATATCCAGGCCTTCGGTGCTGATCTGCGGCTGGCGCGCGCTCATCAGGTCGGCCAGGTAGCGGCCCGAGCCGCAGGCCATGGTCCAGCCCAGCGTGCCGTGCCCAGTGTTGAGGTACAGGTTGCGGAACGGCGTGGCGCCGATCACCGGCGTACCGTCCGGCGTGGCCGGGCGCAGGCCGGTCCAGAACTGCGCGCGCGACAGGTCACCGCCCTTCGGGTAGAGATCGCTGACCACCAGCTCCAGGGTTTCGCGACGGCGCTGCGACAGCGACAGGTCGAAGCCGGCCACTTCGGCCATGCCACCGACGCGGATGCGGTCGTCAAAACGGGTGACCGCCACCTTGTAGCTCTCATCGAGGATGGTCGAGGTCGGCGCCATCGCCGGGTCAGTGATCGGCAAGGTCAGCGAGTAACCCTTCAGCGGATACACCGGCAGGCGCATGCCCAGCGATGCGACCAGCGCCGGCGAATAGCTGCCGAGTGCGACCACGAAGCGGTCGGCGGTTTCCAGCTTGCCATCGATGCGTACGCCGGTGATGCGATCGCCATCGAACTCCAGGCCGGTGATGTCCTGGTCGAAACGGAACTCGACACCGGCATCCACGCACATCTGCGCCAGGCGGCGGGTGAACAGCTGGCAGTCGCCGGTCTGGTCACGCGGCAGGCGCAGCGCGCCGACCAGGCCATCGACATGGGCCAGGGCCGGTTCGGCCTGGATGATGCCGGCGCGGTCCAGTACCTCGTACGGCACGCCGTACTGGGCCAGGATCTCGATGTCCTGCGCTGAGGCATCCAGCTGCTGCTGGGTGCGGAACAGCTGGGTGGTGCCCAGGTCGCGGCCTTCGAACTCGATGCCGATCTGCGCGCGCAGCTCGTTCAGGCAGTCGCGGCTGTACTCGGACATGCGCACCATGCGCGCCTTGTTGATCGCGTAGCGCTCGTGGGTGCAGTTGCGCAGCATCTGCCACAGCCAGCGGTACTGGGCCAGGTCCATGCCCGGCTTGATCGCCAGCGGCGCATGCTTCTCGAACAGCCAACCGATGGCCTTCTTCGGCACGCCCGGGGCGGCCCATGGCGAGGTGTAGCCGAACGACAGCTGGCCGGCATTGGCGAAGCTGGTTTCCAGCGCCGGGCCGGGTTGGCGGTCGATGACCGTGACTTCAAACCCGGCCTGTCGCAGGTACCAGGCACTGGTGGTGCCGATCACGCCGCTGCCGAGAACTAGGACTCGCATGGGACTTCTCCAACCCGATCATTCCCTGCACTGGAGCGTGCCGGGACCATAATTGGGGAAGTATAGACAGCCATTCCCAGTTGATTTGCCTGATTTGCAATCAACCGGCAGGATGTTCTCCTGCAATTCATCCCCCAAGGTTGACGGCCATGGCCACCCGTACCCGCGAACTGGACAAGATCGACCGCAAGATCCTGCGCATCCTGCAGGCCGAGGGCCGTATCTCCTTCACCGAACTGGGCGAGCGGGTCGGCCTGTCCACCACCCCGTGCACCGAGCGCGTGCGCCGGCTCGAGCGCGAAGGGGTGATCACCGGTTACCACGCCCACCTCGACCCGGCGGCGGTGAAAGCCAGCCTGCTGGTGTTCGTGGAGATCAGCCTGGCCTACAAGTCCGGCGACATCTTCGAGGAGTTCCGGCGCGCGGCCCTGAAGCTGCCCAACGTGCTGGAGTGCCACCTGGTCTCGGGCGACTTCGATTACCTGCTGAAGGCACGGATCAGCGAAATGGCCTCCTACCGCAAGCTGCTCGGCAGCACGTTGCTGACGCTGCCGCATGTACGTGAGTCGAAGAGCTACATCGTGATGGAAGAAGTGAAGGAAACGCTGAGCCTGCCGATTCCGGATTGAGTCCGGAACGGTAGTGGGGCCAGATCCCGTGCAGCGGGCTCTGACCCCCGGGTCCGTCAGCGCTGCTGCGGATGCTTCTGCGAGCGCTGTTCCTGCTGCTTGCCGCCCTTGTGCGGCTGCTGCGGGTCCATCTGTTGCTGTTGCTGCTGTTGCTGTTGCTGCGGGTTGCGGCCCTGCGGTTCCTTGCCGGGATGACGGTTCTGCTGGTTTTTCATGATCGCGATCCAGTGGACGAAGGACATGCGGCGGCGCAATGCCGGCGCACGGTCACGTTGGTCCCGGAACGGTTAATCGCAGGCGAAAAAGCAGTGATCTGCAGGACGTTGTTTTCGTGCGTTCAGGCCGGACAGCGTGCGGTAGCCGCCAACCTCGTTTGGCACCCGTGATCAGCGCTTGATCTGCTGGCCATCGCCGGCCGGCACGCTGTCGTAATAGCGGCCGGTACGCGAATCGAACACGCGGTTCGGACCGGCCGGGCGTACCCCGGGGACGATGCGGCCATTGCGGTCGTACACCTTGTCGGCCGGCTTCGGCGCCGGGGTGGGCGCGATCTGGGCGGGACCGGTGGACCTGATCGGCTGCGCCGGCTGCGGCGACGGCAGGACCTGCGGCTGCGGGCGAGCGGCCTGCGGCGGCGGCATCACCGGCTGCGGTGCCACGGTGGTGGCACTGCGGGTGGCGGTCGGGCTCGACGACGTCGGTACCTGGGCCTGCGCGACCAGGGGCAACAGGGCCATCAACAGCAGGGAAAGGGTCGGTTTCATGTCACGCTCCGGCGTGGATCACATTCACCTTGCGCCTGCACCTGTGTGCCGGCCATGAACGGCCATCACACTTGCAAGCGCGCGCCGGCACCCCCACGTTTTCCGCCATCCCCAGGCCATCAACCTCACGGAGCGCCGCCATGACTGCCTTCGACCTGACGCCCCCCACCGCCACCCAGACCGAGGCGCTGATCGCCGGCCTCAGCAGCGAGGAGCGCCGCGTGCTGCTGCAGCACGGTACCGAGGCGCCGTTCTGCGGCGTGTTCCTCGACAACAAGCGCGAGGGTGTCTACTGCTGCCGGCTGTGCGCACTGCCGCTGTTCCGCTCCAGCACCAAGTTCGATTCCGGCACCGGTTGGCCGAGCTTCTTCGCCCCGTTCGACCCGGCACACGTGCGCGAAATCCGCGATACCAGCCACGGCATGGTCCGCACCGAGATCACCTGCGCGCGCTGCGGCAGCCACCTGGGT
The DNA here is from genome assembly GCF_056481585.1 of Stenotrophomonas sp. 86428_Sma. Taxonomy (NCBI): domain Bacteria; kingdom Pseudomonadati; phylum Pseudomonadota; class Gammaproteobacteria; order Lysobacterales; family Lysobacteraceae; genus Stenotrophomonas; species Stenotrophomonas sp. 86428_Sma. The sequence goes on along the minus strand of NZ_CM151156.1, from coordinate 521,655 downwards.
CACGTTTTCCCGGACGGCCCGCCGCCCACCTACGAGCGCCACTGCCTGAACTCCGTCTCACTTTCGTTCACCGGCAATGGCGAGCCCTGGCCCGACCCGTTGCAGCGTGGCGGCGCCGAAAGCGGCGTGGCGGGCTGAAACACCCCGCTGACGGATTTCACAGAATTCCCTCTTCAGAAAACCGGGCGACGGGCCGACAAGGAAATATCCCCTCTCCTTGCGTCGCCCCATGCTCATCATCGTTGGATTCCTGGTCGTCATCGTCAGCGTGATCGGGGGCTATCTCGGTGCCCACGGCCGCCTGGGTGCCCTCTGGCAGCCCTACGAGCTGGTCATCATCGGTGGCGCCGCGCTCGGCGCCTTCCTGGTCGGCACCCCGGCCAAGACGGTCAAGCAGACCCTGCAGGCCATGGTCGGCGTGTTCAAGGGCCCGCGCTACAAGCAGCAGGACTACATCGATGTGCTCAGCCTGCTCTACGAACTGCTCAACAAGGCCCGCCGCGAAGGCTTCATGGCGCTGGAAGACCACGTCGAGCGCCCGGCCGAAAGCGCGCTGTTCGGCAACTACCCCAAGGTGCAGGCCGACCACCACCTGATCGACTTCATCACCGACTGCCTGCGCCTGATGATCGGCAGCAACATCGAGCCACACGAGCTGGAGCCGCTGCTGGAACTGGAGCTGGAAAAGCACCACGCCGAGGCCATGGCACCGTCGCAGGTGCTGACCAAGGTCGCCGACGGACTGCCCGGTTTCGGCATCGTCGCGGCGGTTCTCGGCATCGTCATCACCATGGGTTCGATCGGCGGGGATATCGTCGAGGTCGGCGGCCATGTGGCCGGCGCGCTGGTCGGCACCTTCCTGGGCATCCTGCTCGGCTACGGTTTCGTCGGCCCGATGGCAGCCGCCATGGAAGCGCGCGCCGAGCAGGACAGCCGCATCTACGAATCGGTGAAGACCGCGCTGCTGGCCTGCCTGCGTGGCTACAACCCGAAGATCGCGCTGGAATTCGCCCGCAAGACGCTGCCGTCGAACGTGCGCCCGGCCTTCTCCGATTTCGAGCAGCACCTGAAGACGGTCAAGTAAGCCATGGCCGAGACCAAGCCCACCGTCATCGTCCGCCGGGTCAAGAAGGCCGGCCACGCCGCCCATCATGGCGGTTCGTGGAAGGTGGCCTATGCCGACTTCGTGACCGCGATGATGGCCTTCTTCCTGGTGCTGTGGCTGATGGCCACCACCAACAAGAACGACCGTGCGGCCATTTCCGAGTACTTCCGCAACCCCAGCCCGCTGAGCGGGCAGAACGCCACGCCGGCGCCCGGCATGGCCGGCCCGGGTGGCGCCAGCACCTCGATGATCAAGCTCGGTGGTGCCACCGACATCTCGCGGGGCAGCAGCAACGATCCCTTCCAGAACCAGAAGGAGGCGGTGCCGCAGCCGGTGGACCAGCAGCAGCGCGACAAGCAGCAGCTGGAAGCGCTGATGAAGGAACTGCAGGAGGCGATCAGCAAGAGCCAGGCGCTGGAGCCGTTCAAGGACCAGCTGCTGCTGGATCTGACCCCGGAAGGCCTGCGCATCCAGATCGTGGACAAGCAGAACCGGCCGATGTTCGACCTCGGCAGCGCCACGCTGAAGCCGTACACGCAGCAGATCCTGCACGAGTTGGCAAACTACCTGAACCACGTGCCGAACCGGATCAGCCTGACCGGCCACACCGACATCACCGCCTATTCGGCCGCGCGCGGCTACGGCAACTGGGAACTGAGCGCCGATCGTGCCAACGCCGCACGGCGCGCACTGGTGGACGGCGGCCTGGAGGACAGCAAGATCACCCGCGTGGTCGGCCTGTCTTCGTCGGTGCTGTTCGACAAGGCCGACCCGCAGAACCCGATCAACCGACGCATCAGCATCGTGGTGATGACCCAGGCCGCCGAAGCGGCCGCCCTGGCCGGTGCCGGCCCGCAGGTGGGGCTGTCGGCCCCCGCCGCCGACCCGGACGTGCAGGCCGCGCAGGGTCCGGCAAAGTAAACGGTAGGTGCGGACCTTGGTCCGCACATCCGGGAAAAGCGTGCGGACCAAGGTCCGCACCCACCAGGGGCATGACCCGGCGCACCCGCTACAATGGCGGTCTTTCCGTTTCCAGGTGACTCCACCCCATGTCCCAGAACTCCAAGGCCAAGCGCGACAAGCGCAAGAAGCAGCAGGCCAAGCGCCCGTTCCTCCGCCTGAACGCCCAGCAGCAGGTGCAGAACCATGCCGTGCTGACCAACGAAGACGGCCAGGTGGTCGCGGCCATCGGCCTGCAGGGCCGTGAGTGGCTGCTGGCCATCGGCGGCCAGACCATGGGCAATGCCGAGAACCCGGTGCCGATGCTGGCCATGCTCAAGCACCTGGCCAACGTGCAGGAGAAGGAAGGCCGCAAGGTCAACCTGGAGTACTCCGAACTGCTGCAGAAGCTGCTGGACACCCTGGCCGCCGAATCCGAGCAGACCGCCGACGAGTACCTGGACAAGCTGGTCGCCGAGTTCGAAGGCGTCGACGCTGCTGAGGGCGAGGAAGGCGAAGCCGCCGAGGGCGAGGTGGCCGAAGAAGCCGCTGCCGAGGCCGCTCCGGCCGCTCCGGCCGCTGACAGCGACAGCAAGCCGCAGGCCTGAACCGGCCGCGGCGGTGACGGTCTACGTCGATGACGCGGTGCATCCCTGGCGCGGACAGCGCTGGGCGCACCTGATGGCCGACACCCTGGCCGAGCTGCACGCGATGGCGGCGCAGCTCGGCATTCCCCCGCGGGCCTTCCAGAACAAGGCCAGCGGCGCCCACTACGACGTCACCGCCGAGCTGCGTACGCAGGCGATCGCGCTCGGCGCGCAGGCGATCTCAAGGCACACCGACCGCGCGCTGGTCAAAGCGGTGATCGCCAACGCCAGGGCGCAGTACCGGCCGTAGGCAGGCCTTGCTGGCTACCGCTTGCTGTGGTGGGTGGGGCTACCGCTTGCTGTGGTAGGTGCGGACCTTGGTCCGCACATCAGGCATAAGGCATGCCGACCAAGGCTGGCATCCACCCACGGGCGGGCTCCGCACCCACCTACCCGCCTCAGAACGGGTCGCTGCCCAGCCGGATTTCCACGTTCAGCAGCGAGCACAGCGCCAGCATCGCGTCGTCGTCGCGGGTCAGCGCCATCACGCCGGTGAAGCCGTCGCTGCCGGCATCCACGCTCCACAGCGTGTAGTTGTGCTCGCGCAGGCGGTCGAAGGCGGTGGACATCAGCTGCACGCCGTCCAGGTCTTCGGCGAAGTCCTCGTCGTCCAGGTCGCCGCCCCAGTCCAGCTGCAGGTTGAAGCGCGCCGACAGCTCGTTCACCGCCGACTGCAGCGATTCCAGGTCATCTCGTTCCACCTCGAAACCGGACTGCCAGGCGATGGCCGTGAACAGCGCCGGCAGCCAGTCGCTGTCCGCTTCCAGCGGCTGCCCGTCCTCGGCCAGGTGCTCGCGCCAGCGGTTGAACTGCTGCAGGGCAAGCTCTTCGTCGCCCGGGTTGATCAGCACCAGCAGGTTCCAGACCCGCGCCTCGAAGCCCTCCTCGTCGAAGTCGTGGATGTCTTCCTCGAAGTCGAAATAGTCGCTGTTGTCGGGCATGGCGGAACTTCCTCTGGGGCAGGCCGGCATTCTACGGTTTATCCTGTGCCGCTGAAGCCGGCCTTGGTGGCCGTCACTGTGAATGAAGCGATGAGCGATACCCCTCCCGACCACCTGGCGATCAACCCGGCCAGCCCCTTCCATGATGCGCAGGCGCTGGAGCGCGGCGTTGGCGTGCGTTTCAACGACGTCGAGCGCGACAACGTTGAGGAATACTCGGTCAGCGAAGGCTGGATCCGCGTGCAGGCCGGCAAGGCCCGCGACCGCCGCGGCAACCCGATGACCATCAAGGTCAAGGGCAAGGTCGAGGTGTATTTCCTGGAAACGAAGCCGGAATAAGCGCGGCTCCCGGATCCTGGGGTCAGATCCCTTTCCCGCGGAAAGGGATCTGACCCCGATCGATGGCGCCCGACCGCAGGGTCACTCGCGCTTGCGCGATTCCAGCAGGTCCAGGTTGCGGATCAGGCGCCGCGAGATCTCATCGGAGATCACCCCGCGCCGGGTCAGCCGGAACAGCTCCTCGCGCTCGGCATTGAGGCCGGCGCTGCGCAGCTGGCGGTAGCCCAGTTCCATGCGCCGCACCTTCTCCGGGTCCACGTCGGGCCCGTCGCTGTCCTTCTCCAGGTGGCGCTGGTACAGCAGGCTGACCCGCGAGGCGGCATCGTTGTACAGCTGCACGTTCTCGGTGTTCTGGTTCATCACCATCTGCTGGCGCATGCGCTCGACCCCAGCCAGCGCCGCCTTCGACGACAGCCGGCGCGCCAGGTCCTCTTCCTTGCGCTCACCCGAATCGGACGGCAGCTGCAGGCCTTTCAACAGCCGCGGCAGTGCGATGCTGGCGCCCAGCAGCGAGAACAGGATCACCGACGCGGCCAGGAAGATCACCAGGTCACGCGCCGGGAATGCACTGCCGTCGGGCAGGAACAGCGGCAGGGTCAACACGCCGGCCAGGGTAATCGCACCGCGCACGCCGGCCACCGAGGTCGCCACCACGATGCGCCAGTTCGGCGCCTCGCCCCGCTCCAGGCCGCGACGACGCGCGCGCAGCAGGTTCCAGCGCAGCGACAGCCACACCCACAGCAGGCGCAGCACGACCAGTGCCAGATTGATCACCACCACATACACCAGCAGCCACCACGCACTCTGGTGGCCGGTCTCGTTCATGGTGGTGGTGGCGCGTTCGACGATGCCCGGCAGCTGCTCGCCCAGCAGCACGAACATGATGCCGTTGAAGCTGAACTGCAGCATGTTCCAGACCCCGGCGCGCTGCACGCGCATGCTGCCGGAGACGCGGCCGGTCAGCTCGACATAGCTCATCGCGATACCGGCGGCGACCGCGGCGAGGATGCCCGAGGCATGGATCTCTTCGGCCAGCAGGTAGGCCGCGAATGGAATCAGCAGGTTGACCAGCATCGCCGCGCCCGGCTCTTCGCCGAAGCGACGCCACAGCCAGCGCTGGAAGGTGGACACACCCAGCGTCACTGCCACGCCCACAGCAAGGCCGGCCACCGCCACCCACACGAAGGTCAGCGAGGCGGTGGCCAGCGAGAAGGTGCCGGTCATCACCGCTGCCACCGCGAAGCGGAAGCAGACCAGACCCGAGGCATCGTTGAGCAGCGACTCGCCCTCAAGGATGTGCATCAGGCGCTTGGGAATCGGTGCCTTGGAGGCGATGGCCCCGACCGCCACCGGGTCGGTCGGCGACACGATGGCCGCCAGCGCGAAGCACACCGCCAGCGGCATCACTGGAATCAGCCAGTGGATGAGGAAGCCGGCACCGATGACGGTGAACACCACCAGGCCGAACGCCAGCTCGAGGATCGCGCCCTTGTCGCGGAACAGGCCCTGCTTGGGAATACGCCAGCCATCCAGGAACAGCAGCGGCGGCAGGAACAGCAGGAAGAACACCTCCGGCTCCAGCGCGTGGCCGCGGTTGAACACGCCGGCGATGACCGCACCCAGGCCGATCTGCACCAGCGGCAGCGGCAACGAGAACGGCAGGACACGAACCAGGTAGCCGCTGGCGACAACGGCCACCAGCATCGCCAGGACGACTTCAATGGTATGCATGCTTCTTCCAGGAAGCGGCGCGCGGGGAGGCTCGCAAGCCAGCGCCGGAAACCCGGAAAAAACTACCACATGCAGCCATGACCGCGACGGCCGGGGCCGCCGCGCGTCAGCCCCGGCTCATGCCCCGTCGAAGCGGTACAGATCCATGGCGAGGAATCCGGCATCGATACCGGCGTCGATGCGGCGTGCACCGAAGCCGCCCTCGCCGGCCGCGCCCATCGCGAAGAACAGCGGCAGCAGGTGCTCGTCGGTCGGGTGCGCACGTTCGGCGAACGGCGCCTGCCGGCGGTAATCGAGCAGGGCCTGGCGGTCGTCGGCGGCCAGGCGCTGCTCCACCCACTCGATGAAGGGCCGCACGTACGGCGCTTCCTTGCCGTCCTGGTAGTCCCCCCAGTCGTGCAGGTTGTGGGTGATGCTACCCGAGCCGACCAGCAGCACGCCCTGATCGCGCAGCGGCGCCAGCGCACGGCCCAGCGCGAACTGGTGCTCGGGGCCGAGCAGTGGCTGGATCGACAGCGGCACCACCGGGATGTCGGCCTGCGGGCGCAACAATCGCAGCGGCACCCATGCACCGTGGTCGAGGCCACGCTGCGGGTCGAGTGCCACCGGCAGGCCAGCGGCCGCGATGCGGCCGGCCACCTCTTCGGCCAGCGCCGGATCGCCCGGCGCCGGGTACTGCAGTTCAAACAGCGCGCGCGGGAAGCCACCGAAGTCGTGGATGGTCGGCGGCTGCGGATGCGCGCCGACCAGCGGCTGCCGGCCCAGCCAGTGCGCCGAGGCCATCACGATGGCGCGTGGCGTCGGCAGATCGCGCGCCAGCTCGGCCAGGCGCACGCCAACCTGGCCCGGATGCAGGGCGGTCATCGGCGAACCATGCGAGATGTACAGCGAAGGCAGGCGGGACATGGAATTCTCCAGTTGCAGGGTCAGGCGGCGATCAGCGCGAACGCAGGGTCCACTTGCCATCGCCGACCAGGAACAGCACTACCAGCGCCAGTGCCCAGAACGCCGGGTATTCCCAGCCGCCGCCGGCATTGGCGAAACCGAAGCCGTTGGCGCCGTGCACGGTGATGATGGTGCCCAGCAGCAGCGGCACACCGACCAGGCCCACCCAGCGTGCGTAGATGCCCAGCAGGAGCGCGACGGTGATCACCAGCTCGACGCCGATGGTGAGGTAGCCGAGCACGCCGGGCAGGCCCAGCGACTCGAAGAACGCCGCCGTGCCGGCCGGGGTGAACACCAGCAGCTTGGTCAGCGCATGGACCAGGAACAGCACGCCCAGGGCCAGGCGCAGCAGGGTGGCGCCGTACGGGGCCAGCGGCGAAACAGGAGCGGTCGTGGTGTGCATGGGGAAACACCTTGAAGGGAGTGGGCACAGGTTATTGCGCCTTCGTGGACCAATAAATACGATGGATTGACCGTATTTATTTCAAAAGGCGCAACAATGGACACCCTCGAGGCGATGCGCGTGTTCGTGGCGGTGGTCGAGCGCAACGGCTTCAGTGCCGCCGCCCAGGCCCTGGATATGTCCACTGCCGGCGTCACCCGCCAGGTCGCCGCGCTGGAAAAGCGCCTGTCCACCCGCCTGCTCCACCGCACCACGCGCCGGGTCAGCCCGACCAGTGCCGGTGCCGCCTACTACGCCCAGTGCGTGCGCCTGCTGGCCGAGTTCGACGCGCTGGAGGCCAGCATCGGCGCGCAGGCGCTGGAGCCCTCCGGCACGCTGCGCATCAACGCACCGGTCAGTTGGGGCATCGCCCGCCTCGGCCCGCTGCTGGCCAGCTACCGCGAACGCTTCCCGCAGGTGGAACTGGACCTGGCCCTGTCCGACCGGCTGGTGGACATGGTCGAGGAAGGTTACGACGTCGCCATCCGCATCACCCGCGAGCCGGGGCCGACGTTGATCGCGCGACGTCTGGGCGAATCGCGGGTGAGCCTGTGCGCCGCGCCGGCCTACCTGGCCGCACGCGGCACCCCACAGAGGCCGCAGGACCTGCAGGCACACGCGTGCCTGAGCTACAGCTACTGGGCCGCCGGCAACAACTGGCCGCTGCAGGGGCCCGGCGGCGAAGTGAAGGTGGCGGTGAGCAGCCTGCTGCACGCCAACAACGGCGACGTGCTGCGCGAAGCAGCAATCGCCGGCATGGGCGTGATCCTGCAGCCCGATTTCCTGCTGGAAGACGCACTGGCCGATGGCCGCCTGGTGCGCGTTCTGCCCGAGTGGGAGGCCTCGCCGATCGGCATCTTCGCGGTCTATACCAGCCGCAGCCACCTGGCACCGAAGGTACGCAGTTTCATCGACCATCTGGTGGATGCCGGGGTGTAGCCGAATCTGGCGTTTGCCGGTAGTGCCGGCCGCTGGCCGGCAATCAGACACATCCCGGTCCTGGGCGAATGCCGGCCAGCGGCCGACACTACCACTTAGGCGGCAACCTCATCCAGCGCCTCGATGATCCGTTCCAGCGGCGCCGGCCGCCCCAGCAGGTAACCCTGCACCTGGTCGCAGCCGTGCGCAGCCAGCCAGTCCAGCTGTCCGGGCGTCTCCACGCCTTCGGCGATGATGGTCAGGCCCATGCTGTGGCCCAGCGACAGCAGCGCGCGGCAGATCGAGGCATTGCGCGGATTGGTTTCCACGTCGGCGACGAAGCTGCGGTCGATCTTCAGGATGTCCAGCGGCAGGTGCTGCAGGTAGGACATGCTGGAATAACCGGTACCGAAATCATCCAGCGACACACTGATGCCCTGCTCGTGCAGGCGTTGCATGGTCTGCATCGCCTGCGCCGGCTTGCGCATCAGGCTGCTCTCGGTCAGCTCCACGTGCAGCGCGCCGCGGGCCAGGCCGAACTCCTGCTGCGCGCGGGTGAACTCGGCCACCAGATCGCTGTTGAAGAACTGCACCGCCGATACATTGACCGCGATCGGCAGCTCGCCCCAACCGGCCTCGACCAGCCGGCGCTGCGCCTTCGCCGCCGCACGGATCACCCAGCGGCCCAGCGCCAGGATCAGCCCGGTGTCCTCACACAGCTGGATGAACTCGTTGGGCGGGATGAAGCTGCCATCGGCCTGCGGCCAGCGCAGCAGGAGCCTCCAGCGCGGCCGGACTGCCATCGCTGGCGTGCCGGATCGGCTGGAAATACAGCTGGAACTCGTTGTCGATGGCGGCGTGGATGCGTCCGGCCAGGCGCAGGCGGTCGGCCAACCGCGTGGTCACCGCCGCGTCGAACCAGACCACCACATTGCCTTCGGCGCGCGCGGCATGCGCGGCCTGTGCGGCCATGCCGATCACCTGCTCGGCGCTGTGGCCGTCGCCGGCAATGTGCACGGCCACGCCGATGCGCGGCTCGAACTGGTGCAGCGAATCCTTGCCGCGCATCGGCGCCGACACGATCTGCAGCAGGTCGTCCAGCACGCGCTGGGCATCGTGCTCGGCACCGATGGCGAACACGAAGTCCTCCGCCGGCTGGAATGCCAGCGTGCCGCAGCGCGCGCCCAGGCCACCGAGCCGGGTCGCCATCGACTGCAGCACCGCATCGCCGATCTCGCGGCCCAGCGTATCGGCCACCAGCTGCAGGCCGCGCAGCTGCACGAAGGCGATGGTGTAGCCCTCCTGCTGCTCGTCCAGCTGTTCGGTCAACGCACGCACGTTGAGCAGACCGGTGGCCGGGTTGTGCCGCGCCTGGTAGGCCAGGTCGCGCTCGTAGGCCAGCCGCTCGCTCACATCCTCGGCCAGCACCAGGCAGGCGGGCTGGCCATCGAAATCGAGCCTGGACAGGTGTGCGCGCACTTCGAACACACTGCCGTCCTTGCGCCGGTGCAGGCGCACGGTGGCATCCTGCAGCTCGCCGACACGGGCCTTGGCGATCGCACCCTTCACCTCGTCCCAGCCTTCGCGCGGGCGGATGTCGAGGATGCTCATCGCCAGGAATTCCTCGCGGCTGTAGCCGTACTGGCGCACGGCGGCATCGTTGACCTCGATGAAGCGCAGCGTATCCGGATCGAACACCCAGAACGGTGCTGGATTGCGGTCGAACAACAGGCGGAAGCGGCGTTCCACTTCGCTCATCTGCTCGCGGGCCTGGTAGCGTTCGCTCAGGTCGGTCAGCGCACCGATCATGCGGCGCTCGCTGTCGGCCACCTCCACCCGCTGCCCGCGTGCGCCCACCCAGCGCACTGCGCCTCCGGGCAGTACCAGGCGGAACACCTGGTCGAGCACCGCGCCACCGGCGAAGGCCTGGTCGAAGGCCTGCTGCAGGCGCGCTGCATCATCACGATGCACGCGCGCGAAGAAATCGGCCACCGGCAGCGCATCGGTCTGCACGCCGAAGATCTCACGCGCCAGCGGTGACCAGCGCAACAGTGCGGCATCCTCGTCCACGTACCAGATGCAGACGCGCCCGACCTGGTGGGCCAGGCGCAGTTCGGCATGTCCGGTCTTCAGTTCCTCCGCCATCGACTGCTGGCGGCGGGTGCTGCGGCGCACCGCGTACAGCAGGACCAGCAGCACCCCGACGTAGGCCAGCACGATTGCTACTGACGCCTGCAGGTAGGGCCACCATGGCGCCAGCACGTCCTGATCGGCCAAGCCGACCTGCACCGCCAGCGGGCTGCGCTCCAGCGTGCTGATGGTGATGATGCGCTGCACACCATCGACCGCGCCCGGCAGGCTGCCCAGCTCGACCACGGCCTGCTTGCCGAGCAGGTCGCGATGCGGGAGATCGTAGCGTCGGCCGACCGTGCCGTGCGGGTCCGGTACGCGGGCCAGCATGTAGCCTTCCGCATCGCTGATCGAAACCAGCCCGTTCGGGCCAACATCGAGGCCGCCGATGATGCGCTGCAGTTCGCCGCAGCGCAGCCGCGCCAGCAACCAGCGGTCACCGGCCATCGGCAGCGCCAGCGGCACCACCCAGCCACCGTCGCTGGCGCGCAGCGGCGGGCCGATGTACAGCGAACTGCCCAGGCCGCGGCGCTGCGGATCGGTCCACAGCGGCAGGTTCAGGTCACCTTTGCCGGCCGTCAGGGCGCGGCCATAGCTGTCCAGCACCACGATGCTGTGCAGCTCGGCATGCCGGCGCAGCACGCCGCCGATGGAGGCATCAAGCAGCGCCGGCGCCTGCGCGGGCACGCTGCGGAACACTTCAACGGCATCGGCGGCGATGCCGGACATCGCCCGCTCCAGGTTGCGCAGCTCCAGCGCCAGCAGGCGCTCGCTGCCCACCGCCAGTGCACGGCTCTGGCGCTGTGCGGCCTCCAGCCGGCGGTGATGGTCGTTGGCCAGCATGGTGGTCAACCCGGCCACCAGCAGAATGCCCAGCAACACCCCGCCCCAGGTAATGGCGCGCAGCGGCCGGGCCAACGCCCGTTTCAGCGCGGGCATCGGTTGGTCTTCCTTGTGCAGTCGGCTGGCTTCATGCGCGAACGAATCCTCCACATCCCCGACCTCAACGGCCGGCGGACGCCATTCTTGACGCCTGACCCGCCCCCGCATGGCCACCTCCCCGTGTCCGCGCAGGGCTCCTGAGGCCAGCATGCACCACACCGGTGACGGCGTGAAGATCGCTTCCGCGCGTTCAGCCAGATCCCGCACAGGGCGGGCGGCACTACGGGAGGGCCAGCCGGGGCGGAGCGGATTAGACTTGGGGTTTTCCGCTGCAAGAGAAGTCCATGTCCAAGCTGCGCCGTCCCACCCTGGCACTGGCCATCGTTGCCAGCCTGTCCCTGGCCGCCTGCGACCGCCCGGCCGATCCGGCTGCCGGCACCGCCGCGCCTGCCGATGCCGCACCTGCGGCCGCCAAGCCGATGCTGGGCAGCTTCGGCTTCGATGCCAGCGGCATGGACCGCAGCATCAACGCCGGCGATGATTTCTTCGGCTTCGCCAACGGCACCTGGGTGAAGAACACCGAGATCCCGGCCGATCGTTCGCGTTTCGGCAGCTTCAACGTCATCGCCGAGAAGACCCTGGCCGACACCCGCGCCATTCTCGAAGGCGCCGCCGGCAACACCCAGGCCAGCGGTGATGACAAGCTGATCGGCGACTACTACGCCGCCTACATGGACGAAGCCGGCATCGAGCAGCACGGCATCGCGCCGGTGCAGCCGCAGCTGAAGGCCATCGATGCGATCGCCGACAAGGCCGGGCTGGCCCGTGCCCTGGGCGGCGACGTGCGTGCCGACGTCGACCTGCTCAATGCGACCAACTTCTACACCGACCGCCTGTTCGGCCTGTGGGTGTCGGTGGACCTGCTGCAGCCGGACCGCAACGCGCCCTACCTGGTGCAGGGCGGCCTGGGCATGCCCGACCGTGACTTCTACCTGGGCGGCGGCCGCATGGCCGAGCTGCGCAAGCAGTACCAGGCCTACATCGCACAGATGCTGCAGCTGGCCGGTGTCGCCGATCCGGCAGGCAAGGCGCAGCGCATCCTCGCGCTGGAGACGAAGATCGCGCAGGCGCACGCCACCCAGGAAGAAACCAATGATGTGACCAAGGGTGCCAATCCCTGGACCCAGGCCGACTTCAATGCCAAGGCGCCGGGCATGGACTGGAACGCCTTCCTCGACGCGGCCGCGCTGGGCAAGCAGCAGGACTTCATCGTCTGGCAGCCCAAGGCCGTGGCCGGCCTGTCCAAGCTGGTCGCCACCGAGCCGCTGGATGTCTGGAAGGATTACCTGGCCTTCCACGCGCTGGACCGCGCCGCTGCCTACCTGCCGAAGAAATTCGCCGATGCCCGCTTCGCCTTCCACGGCACCACGCTGAGCGGCACGCCGCAGCAGAGCGACCGCTGGAAGCGTGCAGTGGACGACGCCAACCATGCCATCGGCGAAGCGATCGGCAAGCGTTACGTCGAGAAGCACTTCGACGCCAAGACCAAGGAACGCGCGGACGAGATGGCGAAGAACATCATCGCCGCCTTCGCCAAGCGCATCGACGCGCTCGCGTGGATGTCGCCGCAGACCAAGGCCAGCGCCAAGGCCAAGGTGGCCGGCCTGACCGTGGGCATGGGTTACCCCGAAAAGTGGCGTGATTACACCGGCCTGGAGATCCGCCGTGATGACGCGCTGGGCAATGCGCAGCGCGCCGAACTGTTCGAGTACCAGCGCAACATCGCCAAGCTGGGCAAGGCGGTCGACCACAGCGAGTGGGCGATGCTGCCGCAGACCATCAACGCGATGAACGTGCCGCTGGAGAACCGCCTGGTGTTCCCGGCCGCGATCCTGCAGCCGCCGTTCTTCGACGGTGCTGCCGACGACGCGGTGAACTACGGCGCCATCGGCGCAGTGATCGGCCACGAGATCAGCCACGGCTTCGACAACGCCGGTGCGCTCTTCGACGAGACCGGCAAGCTGCACAACTGGTGGACCGCTGAAGACCTGAAGCAGTTCAACGCGGCTGGTGATGCGCTGGCCGCACAGTTCAGCAGCTACGAGCCGTTCCCGGGCGTGCATGTGAACGGCAAGCTGACCCTGGGCGAGAACATCGCCGACGTGGCTGGCCTGGGTACCGCCTACGATGCCTACCAGCTGTCGCTGCAGGGCAAGCCGGGCCAGACCCTGGAAGGCTTCACCCCCGACCAGCGCTTCTTCCTCGGCTTCGCCCAGGCGTGGCGCAGCAAGAGCCGCGAGCAGGCGCTGCGCAACTCGCTGCTGACCGATGTGCATGCACCGGGCCAGTTCCGCGCACTCACCGTGCGCAACATCGACGCCTGGTACCCGGCGTTCGAAGTGAAGGAAGGCCAGAAGCTGTACCTGGCCCCGGACAAGCGGGTCAAGGTGTGGTGATGTAACCGGAACGGGCGCCGCAAGGCGCCCGTTTCATTTCCCAGTAGCTGCCAACCCTGGTCGGCACATGCCCCGCTCTGGTGGGTGCCGACCTTGGTTGGCACATGCCTCGCTCTGGTGGGTGCCAACCTTGGTTGGCACATGCCCCGCTCTGGTGGGTGCAAACCTTGGTCGGCAAATGCCCCGCTCTGGTGGGTGCCAACCTTGGTTGGCACGGGGCAGGAATCCACGCATGGCGTGGATCTACCTGCGGGTGGTGGCAACCATCAGCAGAGCGCTCGCAGCCAACACCGCAGCAGCCCAAAGCGTGGCGTATGGCCCGACACCATCCAGCAGCCGTCCCCCGCCCCACGCCCCGAGCGCGATACCGATGTTGAACACGCCTACATACAGGGCGGTGGCGATCTCCACGGCCTGCGGCACCGCTTTCATCATCCAGCTCATCAGGCCCACCGATACGCCGCCATAGGCCAGGCCCCATAGCAGCAGCACCGCAATGCCACCGCTCGGCGTGCCCCCCAGCCACAGCAACAGCAGCGGCGTCAGCAGCAGGCCCGATGCGATCGCCAGCAACGTACCGCGCGGATGGCGTGCTGCCAGCGGCCCGGCGATGAAGTTGCCGGCGATGCCGGCCAAGCCGTAGGCAAACAGCAGTGCACCGATCCAGGACGCCTCCACGCCCGAGACGGACGTCAGCAGCGGCCGCACGTAGGTGAAGGCGATGAAGTGCCCGGACACCAGCAGCACGGTCAGCCACAGGCCATGCCGCAGGTCACGCTGGCCAAGCTGCTGCACGAACTGCCGCAGCCGCACCGATGTACTTACAGGTAACGCAGGAACCACCCGCAGATGCAGCAGCATCACCGCCGCACTGAACAACGCCATCGCCGCAAAGGCGCTGCGCCAACCCAATGCATCCCCGATCAGCGCGCCCAACGGAACACCCAGCACCGACGCTGCGGCCACGCCGCCGAAGATGATCGAGGTAGCCAGGCCGATGCGGTCAGCCGGCACCAGGCGCGCGGCCAGACCGCCGGCGATGGCCCAGATGCCGCCCATGCAGAACCCCACCAGCACCCGTGCGGCCAACAGCCAGCCGATGCCCGGTGCCAGCGCCGACGCGAGGTTGGCGACCAGCAGAAGCGCAAGCAGCGCGCACAGGATGCGACGGCGATCGATGCCACCGGCTGCGATCACCACCAGCGGTGCGAACACTGCCGCCAGCAGGGCCGGCAGCGAGATCATCAGGCCGGCGGTGCCGGTGGACGCGCCGAGATCTTCGGCGATCGGGGTCAGCAGGCCGACCGGCAGCATTTCGGTGGTGACCACCGAGAACGTGGCGAGGCCGACGGCGGAAACCGCCCACCACGGATGACGAGGCACAGGCGCGGCGTGCGCAGGCGATGAAGCGCTCACGGGACGATTCCTTCAGGGGATGTGGTCGAGGCAGACGGGCGCAGTGCACGGTGCGCGAGCACGGCGAACAGCAGCACGCCACCGCCTGCCACCAGCGCAACAACAAAGCCGCTGCGCACGCCCCCCGCATCGACACTCCGCCCAGACAGCGCCGCGCCCAGCGCCACGCCGATGTTCAATCCGGCCAGCAACCAGGTCATGCCTTCGGTCAGGCGCGATTCGGGCACGTACTGTTCGACCAGCGACATCGCCACGATCATCGTCGGCGCGAAAAACACCCCGGCCAGCAACACGGCAACGGCCAGGGCAGGCAGGCTGCCGACCCACAGCAGCGGTAGCGTGGCCAATGCAGTGGCCGCTGCTCCGGTCAGCAACAGGCGCGGCAACGGGATCTGCAGCTTCAGCGCACCAAACAGCAGGCCCGCCGCGCAGCTGCCCAGCGCATAGGCCGACAGCACCCAACTGGCAGCCAGTGACTGCCCGCGCTGTTCGGCGAAGGCCACGCTGGTGATGTCGACGGTACCGACAATCACACCCATCGCCAGCATCAGCAACGCCAGCATGCGGATCTCCGCTTGCCGCAGCAGCGAGCGCGAGGGTGTTGCGCCTTCGCAGTGCTGCAGCGGTGGTTCGGTACCGCGTTGCAGAACCAGTGCGGTCACCCCGAGCACCAGCAGCAGGGCGGCGGCCAGCACGCCGGCCTGCGGCCATACCGCCACCGACAACCCGACGGACAACGGTGGCCCGGCGATGAAGGTCACCTCGTCGAACACGGTCTCCAGCGAATACGCGGTCTGCAGCTGCGGGCGCCCGCGATGGATCGCGGTCCAGCGCGCGCGCACCATCGCCGACATGCTGGGCATGCAGCCGGCCAGCATCGCCGCAATGAACAGCGTCCAGTCCGGCGCGGCCAGCAGCGTGCACGCAAGCAGCAACAGCAACCCGGCCGCACTGGCCGCGGTGGCCCACGGCAGCACCCTGCCCTGCCCGCGCCGGTCGACCCAGCGCGATACCTGCGGCGACAGCAGCGCGTAGGTCAGCACGAAGGTGGCCGACACCGCACCGGCCAGTGCATAGCTGCCGCGCAGCTGGGACAGCAGGGTGATGATGCCGATACCGGTCATCGGTAGAGGAAGGCGTGCCAGCAGCCCGGCCAGAGCGAGGCCGGCGGTGCCGGGGGCAGCGAACAGGTCGCGATAGGGGGTGGCCATCAGGTTCTCCAGGGCAGTGACTTGCCTGGCGCACCGGGCGCCACGACAATACATACAGAGCGTATGAATAAGAGGCTACATTCATACGAACCGTATGTAAATAATCATGCACTGTGTATGTAAGGAGCTCCGGATGGTTCGTCGCACCCGCGCCGAGATGGAAGAAACCCGCGCCACCCTGCTGGCCACCGCCCGCCGGGTGTTCAGCGCGCATGGCTATGCCGCCACCTCGATGGACGACCTGACCGCCCAGGCCGGGCTGACCCGCGGCGCGCTGTACCACCACTTCGGCGACAAGAAGGGTCTGCTGGCGGCTGTCGTCGCCCAGCTCGATGCCGAGACCGACCTGCGCCTGCAGGCGATCAGCGATGGCGCGGATGATGCCTGGGACGGCTTCGTGCAGCGTTGCCGCGCCTATCTGGAGATGGCACTGGAGCCGGAGATCCAGCGCATCGTGCTGCGCGATGCGCGCGCAGTACTGGGTGGCGCCTCACCGGAATCGCAGCGCCACTGCGTGCACTCGATGCAGCACCTGATCGAACATCTGGTGGCGCAGGGCGTGGTGGCAGCGGTGGATGCGCAGGCGCTGGCGTCGCTGATCTACGGCAGCCTGGCCGAGGCCGCGTTCTGGATCGCCGAGGGCGAGGATGGCGACGCGCGCCTGCGGCAGGCGACGGCGGCGCTGGAGATGCTGTTGCGTGGGTTGAAGTCGGCCGGGTAACGCCCATCCACGCATGGCGTGGATCTACTGCGGAATCCGCTCTGGTAGAGGCCAACCTTGGTTGGCGCTTCTGCGGCACCGCGCGAAATGCGTGCCGACCAAGGTCGGCAGCTACCAGAACCATGGTGTCAGTAGATCCACCTACTGCGGAATCCGCTCTGGTAGATGCCAACCTTGGTTGGCGCTTCTGCGGCACCGCGCGAAATGCGTGCCAACCAAGGTGGGCACCTACCGGAGCAGTTCGGGCCACTCGCGCAACACCGCCACCGGCACGCCCATGCGCGTGCAGGCGCGGCTGGCCAGGCCATCGGGCAGCGCGCGGCGGAACAGCGGCGCCATGCCCTGCATCAGCTTCGCCGACGCTGCAGCTTGTGCGCGCTGGCGCGCATTGCGTTCCAGCATGCCTTCGGCCCAGTCCGGCAGCAGCGCCGCACCGGCGCCGAGGAACACTTCGCGCGACAGACCCGGCACCGGTACCGGCAGGCGCACGCCGGACAACACCTCCAGCACTTCGCGCGAGCGTTCGTCGACGCGCAGTTCCGGCTGCCGCGCGCAGAAGTACGCGGCCACTTCCGCTTCACTGCGCGGCACATCCACCGCACCCAGTGCCTCGGCCACGCAGCGGTACTCGTCGTAGTAGCGATCGGCGATGTGCGCCGGCACCTCGCGCCCGTAGCGGCGGAAGCCTTGCAGGAAGCCAAACGCCTCGGTCACGTGCACCCACGTCAGCAGCTGCGGATCGTCCGCCGCATAGGGCTCCCCCTGCGCGGTCTGGCCGCGGATCTGCACATGGATGCGGCGTACCTTGGCCACCAGCGCCTCCACCTCGCCGCTGGGCGCATAGCTGGTGCCGGCAACGAAGGCGGTGGTGCGGCGCAGGCGTCCCACCAGGTCCTGGCGGAAATTGGAGTGGTCGTAGACGCCGGCCAGCGCCCGCGGGTGCAAGGTCTGCAGCATCAGCGCACACAGGCCTCCGGCCAGCATCGAGGGGAACTCGGCGTGCAGCCGCCAGGTGACGCTGTCCGGGCCGAACCAGCCCGGGTCTCCCAGCGGGTGGTCGTAATCGATGCCGCTCTGGCCACGCGGGAAGGCCTCCAGTACCCAGCGCCGGATAGGCGCGGTGACGGGGCGGGAAAGTCGCTGCAGCAGAGCCGGCATCACAGGTCCAGGAAAGGCGGAAGAGCGGCCGCAGGTTGCGCGGTCGGCCCCGATTCTGGGCGATCACGACGCCGACGGCGAGCCTCCGCGCTCAGCCACGGTTTCATGTGCAGCCGCAGCACGTTTCACCCTGCGACATCCTGTCGCAGGCTGCGACCATGATGTTGCGATGCAGCAACATTCACCCATTCAGACAAAACCCTTACGCCGCTAGGCATTGCGCCCATTGCACGGCTCGCTGGAAGTGCTAGAACTGAACCCGCCACACCGTCCAACGCTGATCGACGCACGTTCCACAAGGAGCCAGCCATGATTGCTTTGTTCAAGGGTTTGGGACTACTGCTTCGCGACAACGAGCTCTACAGCAGCCCGTTCGACAAACAGGTCGCGCACTGGCGCAATCTGAGCGAGCAGCAGATCCGCGATGAAGTGGCTGTGCTGGCCCAGGCCAAGTGCCAATGGCTGATCGCCTCGATCGTCGGCTGGCAGGCGGCCTCGCTGCTGATCCTCGGGCTGATCACCAACTACCTGTGGCGCGACGATTACCACATCACCTTCACCCGCGTGGTCGTGGTGTTCGGCTCATGGATCTCGATCCTGTTCGTGATCTGGTTCATGGCCAACATGTTCGACCGCACCGCCGGTTTCGAGCGTTGGATGAAGGCCTTCAACAGCCGCGCCCGCATCAGCTCCAAGGCCGACAGCGTCGAGAACGTGGCCGAGGCACTGGACCTGGCCGAGCACTACCCGGAAGTGCTGGACTACAAGCAGGCCGTCACCGCCAAGCGCGAGCTGCGCCATGAGGACATCCGCATCATGACCGAGATCGGGCGCATGAAGCAGCACTCAGAACTGGTCGGCCGCCTGAACCATGTGGGTGAGAACGAGCACCACCACGACCTGACACTGCAACCTGCCTACTGACCCTTCAGGGAAGCAGGGGGACCCACAATGCCACCGTGATCACTCACGGTGGCATTGTTCTATCGGGTCCTGGCTGACGCATTGGTGGAAGCCCCTGGGCAGGTCACGCATCGCCTCGGTCTTTCCCACCGCCACCGCGAACCGACGCAACGGCGGCGCGGCACACGCGGCCCCGCTGCTGCATGCAGGGTCCAGCACCACGTAGTGGCAGTGGCCACTGCTGCTGGCGATGCACTGGAACCGTGCCTCGCCATCGACCACGGTGCGTTTGCTGTACAGCGTGTCCACGCCGTTGGCATTGGTACGGGTGATCGAGGTTTCGCTGGACTTCTCGCAGCCGGCCAATGACAGCGCAGCAACGCAGGCAAACAGGAACAGGCGCATGGTGCCTCCAGGGTGCGGCTACATGCCGCGGAACAGGCTCATGAAGGGTTGGCTGACCACCAGCGTCTCCGTACGCCCACGCAGGCGCAGCACCCCGCGCCCGGTATCGTCGCGGCTGACCGCTGCCACCGCCTTCATGTTGACGATGGTCGAGCGATGGATCTGGCGGAAGTGCTGCGGATCGAGCACCTCCAGCAGCTCGCGCAACGGTGTGCGCAGCAGGCTCTCACCGGCCGCGGTCATCACGGTGGTGTACTTGTTGTCAGCACGGAAATAGGCCACGTCTTCCAGCATGATCAGCTGCGTCTCGCGGCCGTTGCTGGCGGTGATCCAGGCCAAGGGCGGGCGCTCTGCCGCCTTCTGCGTCGGCCCCAGGCGCTGAAGCAGGCGTTCGAGTACGGCATCGTCCTGGCGCGTTGATGGCAGCCGCCACAGGATGCGTTCGCGCGTGGCCAGCAGGCGCTCATCGCTGACCGGCTTCAGCAGGTAGTCCATCGCACCCTGCTCGAACGCGTCGATGGCGTACTGGTCGTAGGCGGTAACGAACACCACCTGGGTGCGCGGGCTCAGTTCGGACAGCGAACGGGCCACTTCAATGCCACTGATGCCGGGCATGCGGATATCGAGGAAGGCGATGTCCGGCTGTTTCTCGGCCAGCTGTTCCAGCGCACTGGCGCCATCCTCGCACTCGGCCACCAGCTTCAGGTCCGGCCACAACCGGCCCAGCTGCTCGACCAGCGACTGCCGCAGCAGTTCCTCGTCTTCGGCAATGAGCGCCTCAAGCGGCATGGCTGCGCTCCTTGCTCGACTGCGGCAGGGTCATGGTCGCGGCCACGCCGCTGGGGAAGTTGGCGACGATCGCCACGCCGGCCTGTTCGCCGCAGGTCAGGCGCAGGCGCTCGCGCAGGTTCTTCAGGCCGATGCCGGTACCGCTGGTGCCCTGGCCGAAGCCGAGGCCATCGTCGGCCACCGTCACCGTTACATGGTCATCGAAGCCACGCGCCAGGATCCAGATCGTGCCACCGCCGGGCTTCGGTTCCAGGCCATGCTTGATCGCGTTCTCCACCAGCGTCTGCAGCGCCATCGCCGGCAGCTGCACGCCGTGCAGTTCGTTCGGTACCTGCACCTCCACCCCCAGCCGTGCGCCCATGCGGATACGCAGGATCTCCAGGTAGGCACGGGTGCGCTCCAGCTCCACGCCCAGCGTGGACAGCGATTCGTCCACCTGTGGCAACGAGCTGCGCAGGTACTGGATCAGGTGGCCCAGCATCTGGTCGGCACGTGCCGGGTCGGTGCGGGTCAGCACCTGCGCGTTGGCCAGCGTGTTGTAGAGGAAGTGCGGTTCCACCTGCGCGTGCAGCAGGTTCAACCGGGCCACCGACAGCTCCTTTTCCACCTGGGTCTGCTCAGCCGCGGCCTGCTCGTCGCGACGCTGGTCGGCAACACGGCGGCTGATCGCGCGGGTGACCGCTTCGGCGTTCTCGAAGTTGCTGCCCTCATCCAGTGCCAGCAGGTCGGCCCACCAGCCGGCATCCGGCTCAAACAACAGGGTGACGGTACTGGTGCCCTGCCCCGGCGTGACCGTCGCCAGCACGCTGTTGCGCTTGATCGCCAGCCGTGCCGGCAGGTTCCAGCGCGATGGCTGGCGGCCGTTCCAGGCATCCACGCGGCGCACGTAGGCCCGCACCTGCAGGCTGCCGGCCGAACTTTCCACGTCTTCAACGCGCGGCAGTTCAGCGATGGCCGCTTCCACCACCGAGAATGCCTGGCCGGCATCCATCGGCAGTTCCACCTGGCGGCGCTGGCGGCCGGAGAGCGTGGTCGAATCCAGCCGGCCGGCGACCAGCCAGACGCGGCGTACATGGGTAATCGCGCTGCCCAGCGCGGAAATCATCAGGAACATCACCAGCAGCCCGAACACCCAGCCGGGGCCGTCGTTCATGCCGCTGAAAATGCCGCTCCAGACCATGCCGGCGACGAACAGCGCCGCAGCCCAGGCCAGCAGGTGACGAAGCAGGAGAGAGAGGCTGGCGAACACGGCGGCGCCTTGGAGGAAGGGGGTGAGCCGAGCATAGGGCGGCCCGCCGGGCAAACAAGCGGGTTGCGACGAAGGGCCGGAAAGCGGGGATGGAAGCCATTCTGGTAGAGCCGGCCGCTGGCCGGCTCCCCATGACCTCCACAAGCATCACAAGGTTGCCGGCCAGCGGCCGGCACTACCCGGGAGGCGCCGGGCGAACCCGGCGCATTCCCTTACTTGCGCTGGTCGGCGCTGGCGTCACGCACGGCGCGGAACGATTCGTCCTTGCTCCAGTTCGGCCAGCTGCGCGAGTTGGCCAGCTGGTTGCCCAGCGTGTACAGCACTTCCAGGTCGCGGGCGGCACCGGCGAACACCCAGTCCGGCTGCCACTCGTCGCCCTGCTGGTGGTAGCGCTTGGCGGTGTAGTCCTCGGAGGCCTTCTTGCCTGCGGCCACGCCACCGTCCACCCAGTCCTGGCCGGCCGACCAGGACAGCGCCGGCACGCCACGCTTGGCGAACGGGAAGTGATCGGAGCGGAAGAACAGGCCCGCTTCCGGCTTCGGGTCCGGCGTGTAGCGGATATCCCAGCCCTTGGCCACGTCCTTCAGCTGGTCCAGCAGCTCGAAGCGCGCGGCACCGTAGATGCCGAAATCACGCGACGGCCCGAACGGCGCCATGCCATCCATGTTGATCACCGCCACGGTCTTTTCCAGCGGATACAGCGGATGGGTGGCGTAGTACTCCGAACCCAGCAGGCCCTTTTCCTCGGCGGTGACCGCCAGGAACAGCAGCGAACGCTGCGGGCGCTTGGCCTTGGCGAAGCCACGGGCCAGTTCGATCAGCGATGCGGTGCCACTGGCGTTGTCCAGAGCGCCATTGAAGATCCGGTCGCCACGTGCGTCGGGCTCGCCCACGCCGATGTGGTCCCAGTGCGCGCTGTAGACGATGGTCTCGTCCGGGTGGCTGCTGCCTTCCAGGCGTGCGGCCACGTTGTGCGAGGTGATCACTTCGGTCTTCACCGCGTACTTCGCGTCCAGGCTGGCGCCGGTCAGCGGCACCGGGGTGAAGTCGCGCTGCTGCGCCTTCTTCTTCAGCGCCTCGAAGTCCTGCCCGGCCGAGCGGAACAGCTCCACGGCCAGGTCGCGCTGGATCCAGCCTTCCAGCAGCGGGTGGCTGTCGGCCGGGTTGTCGCGCACCACATCGAACATGGTGTTGGTGTTGGAACCGGCCACGGTGGCCCAGCCGTACGACGCCGGTGCGGTCTCGTGCACGATCAGCACGCCCAGCGCCCCCTGGCGGGCGCCTTCTTCGTACTTGTAGGTCCAACGGCCGTAGTAGGTCATGCCCTTGCCGTCGAAATCACCCTGGCCGGTCTCGAAGTCCGGGTCGTTGATCAGCACGACGGCGATCTTGCCCTTCAGGTCCACGCCCTTGAAGTCGTCCCAGTTGCGTTCCGGTGCCTTCACGCCGTAGCCGAGGAACACCAGCGGGGCCTTGCTGATGTCGACGTTGCTGGCGCCGTTCATGGCAGCGCGCACGGCGATCTGCTTGCCCTGTTCCAGCGCAACGGTCTTGCCGCCCTGGTGCAGCGCCAGCTGCGGTGCGCCGACGATGTCGCCCTTGCGCAGCGGCACGGCCTGGGTCCACAGGCGCTTGCCGTCCTTGAGGTCGCCGCCCGGCTGCAGGCCGGCGTCGGCGAACTGCTTGCTGAGGAAGGCGATGGTCTTCTCTTCGCCGGCGGTGGCCGGGGAGCGGCCTTCGTAGGCGTCGGAGGCCAGTTCCTTGACGTCGGCGGAGATCCGCGCGCCATCGAATTTCGGGGTGGCCGCCATCAGTGCGCTCGACACCGACAGGGCCAGCACGCCCAGTACCACTCGTTTCATTGCTCTCTCCAGCAGGGAAATCCTTCTGGAGTGTAAGGGGTTCGGCAGGGCTGCGCCCTGCACCCGCAGAAACAACGGCAACGGCCGAAGCAACAGCAAAAGCTGGGTTCCTGAGGGTAGGCGGGGTAGGTCCGGTTGCGGGGGACGCCGTGAATCCGTCCCTGGAGGCTTGGGCGCGCCATCCATGGCGCTTACACCCCCGCAACCGGACCCACCCCGCCTTCGACAGTTTCCCGCTGCTGTTGGTAGGTGTCGACCTTGGTCGACACACCGCTGTTGGTAGGTGTCGACCTTGGTCGACACACCGCTGTTGGTAGGTGTCGACCTTGGTCGACACACCGCTGTTGGTAGGTGTCGACCTTGGTCGGCACGCCGCTGTTGGTAGGTGTCGACCTTGGTCGACACGGACGGAAACAAGAAGGGGTCAGTTCCCTTTCCCAGCGGGAAAGGGCTCTGACCCCATCTGTGTGCTGCCTTGGCGTGTTACCAGTTCGGGTCTTCGGCCGGGGCGGCAGCGGGCTTGGGCTTCGGCTTGGCCGCCGGGCGCGCGGCGGCGGCCGGTGCAGCCGAGGCCGTTGCGCCGGCAGCGGCAGCGGCCGGCTTGCTGCCCAGCTTCTGGCGCAGTTCAATCTGGCCCGGACGGAAGCCGCCGCGCATGGCGTCAACGCCGTCTTCGATGGTGCCGTAGGAGGTCTGTGCGGCCACGCGGTCGATGCGGATGGTGCAGCACGGGTGTTCGCTGCGGCCCAGCGAGCGACCGGTCTGCGGGTCCTTCAGTTCTTCGCCCAGGCGCACGGCCTGCCAGCGCTGGCCAGCCTGCACGGTGTCACCGCCCTGGCTCAGCACCACCTGGTCGCCGTCCACCGAAACCACCGACACCGGGAACAGCGTGGTGACGATGGTGGTACCGATCTGGCCGGACAGCGATTCCATCATCGCCGCGGCCATGTTGCGGCCGTTGACCACGCGCGGCAGGGTGCTGGGGCCGGTCGAGGCCAGCTGGTGGTCGAAGCTGTCGGACATCACCACCTGGCCGGTGGTGGCGTTGATCAGGCGCAGGGTGATGCGGCCGCCACCGGAGTACGAGGTCACCTGGCGGTCGGACATGCGCAGGTTGCGCACGCTGCGCGGGTACTCGAAGCGTTCGATGGT
Organism: Stenotrophomonas sp. 86428_Sma; assembly: GCF_056481585.1. NCBI lineage: Bacteria > Pseudomonadati > Pseudomonadota > Gammaproteobacteria > Lysobacterales > Lysobacteraceae > Stenotrophomonas > Stenotrophomonas sp. 86428_Sma. Next base: position 497,314 of record NZ_CM151156.1, on the reverse strand, counting down.
CGGGATCAGGATCAGATCGGTCGCCAGCTGCTGGCCGACCCGTGCGGTGTCCTGCAGGCGCACGTTGCCGCTGTTGATGTGGTCGATCTCGGCCTGCAGTTCGTCGCCGAACTCGCGGTCCAGCACGATGAAGCGCTGGGTCTGGGTCAGCGTGTCGGACAGGCGTGCGCGGATCGCGTCGGCCACTTCGTCCGCGTCCACGCGGCCGTCGCCCACGGCATAGCTGCCGGCCTTGGTGCGCGGCAGTGCAACCACGATCTTCGGCTTGCCCTGCTCGTCCGGCGCGCGGTACTGGGCGATCTGTGCGCGCACGCGCACCTTCCAGTAGCTGCGCATGCTGCGATGGGTCACGTCGGAATCGAACGAACTGGCGCCACGCTTGGCATCGACGTTGACCTTCTCGTCGTAGCTTTCCCTGACGCTGGCCGAGGCCGAACCGCTCTTGGCCGAGGCTTCGCCGGAGGCACTGGCCGACGCCGAGCCCTTGAAGCTCCAGCCTTCGTCGCTGGCGCGCACGCGGGCGATGGTTTCCTCGTCCAGCTGCCGCACTTCATCCTGCGACAGGATTTCATAGCCCAGCACCGCGCCCTGCGAGCCGGCGATCATCTGCTGGGTGAACGCGTCGGCGCGGATATCGCCGACGTGTTCGTCATCCACATCCACATGCAGGCCTGCACGCAGGCTCTGCATCTGGCTGGCCACGCGTACGCCGTTGACCTGCGCCACCGCCGACTGCAATGCCGCCAGCACCGCCAGTTCCGGGGTGCTGCCGATGCCGTCGGCTTCGCGCGCGACCTGGGTGGTGCCGCCGAAATCCGGCGTGCCACGCAGGGGCGCTGCTTCCACTGGCGCATTGCTGGCCAGTGCACTGGTTGCCTTGTCCTTGGCGGGCGCGGCGGCCGGGGTGTCCTGCTTGCCACAGGCTGCAAGCAGCGTGGCAGCCAGGCCCAGGCCGATCAAACGGTAGGTCATACGCATGGAGATTCGCCTCGGATCAGAGCGTGTCGAGCATCGAATCGGCGTTGGACGGCACCTTCACCTTGCTCTTCTTGGCGAAGGTCACGGCCGACTTGGTCGAACCGTACAGGCCCTGGATGAAGCCCGGCGATTCCTTGGCCACCCATGCACCGGCGGCCAGCTTGCGGCCGACGGTGGCCAGCTGGGTCGCGCCCAGGTTCTTCATGCCGGCGGTGAAGTTGCTGGCTTCGCCGCCCAGCTTCTGTGCTTCGGCCGCCGAGGACAGCAGCGAGACCAGGCCTTCGGCGTAGTGCTGCTTGGATTCAGCGTTCAGTTCCGGCTGTGCGGCCTGGCGCTCGTTGATCGCCGCCTGCGCAGCTTCACTGACCGACACCGACTTCTTCATCGCATCGACGCTGACCGAACCCGACGACAGCGCCTGGCGCTCTGCTTCCAGCAGCTGCACCTGCTCGGCCAGGCCGAAGGCGCGGGCAAACGAGGTCTGGGCCTGCAGCGAGTGCGACTGCGAGCTGACGAAACGACGCACCAGCGCTTCCTGCGCGGCTTCGTCCGGAGCGGCGGCGCTGGAGGCGCTGCTGCTGGAGGTGCCGGTAGCGGCGCCAGCCAGGTCCTTCAGCTTGCCCAGGCCAGCGTGGGCCGGCATCGACAGGGTGGCGGCAGCGATGGCCACGACAAGAGCGGTATTGCGGATCATGTGAGTGTCCTTTTGGGAGAGACGGCCGCGAAGCGGCACGTGGGAAATCGGTAACCCCAGGGCGATGCCGAGCGAGCTCGGCACCCACCGGGGTGGCGGATCAACGAACCGCCTTGACGTTCAGTTCGTTGATCATCTGCTGGGCAGCCTTTTCAGCCGCCAGCTGCAGCGCGTTGGTACGGGCGACGGTTTCGTTCGGGCCGGTACCGGAGAACTGCACCGGGCCCACCGACGACACGGTGCGCGGGAAGCGACCGGTCACGTCCAGCACCTTGCCGGTGACCGTGACGAACACGCGGGTGTTGCCGCTGGCCGGGTCACGGTCGCGCATGCCGACGTCGAGGGTGCCGACGGCGATGTACGGGATGTTGGCCGCACGGATGCCGTTGGCGGTATCACGCAGGGTGGCCGGGGCCAGGTCGTTGCCGGTGCTGAAGTCCTTGCGGATACGCTCGATGCTGAGCAGGCCGCGCGATTCGCCTTCCACGTATTCGGCTTCAACCACTTCGTAGCCGGCGGCGCTGAAGGCGCCGGTCATCGCGGTGTTCACTTCGGCGGCGTTGGCCACCTTCCAGCTGATGTTGTCGCTGCGCTGGGTGGTGCTGCCACCGCTGGTGACCGACATCGAACCATTCTGGTTGATGCTGCCGTTGGTGCTGACCGAGTTGCCGCGGAAGCTGTCGCCTTCACGGGTGTTCTCGCTGTAGCTGCTGCTGGCGTCGACGCGGCGGTATTCCTTGTCCTGGAACGACTGCACGGTGTCCTGCGAGCGCGCCATGAACAGGAAGGTCAGCAGCGAGCGCTGCGCGGCGGTGGCACCGGCCACGGCCGAGCCGGCATCCAGCTTGGTCTGCAGCAGTGTGGTGTTGATCTCGGCGCGGACGGTGACGGTGTAGGTCTTGGCCTTCTTGTCTTCGGTGTCCGACAGCTGCACGGCGCTGAGCACGTAGCGGTCGATCTCGCCGATGAACTCGGCGCGACGTGCTTCGAACAGGCGCAGCTTGGCCGCACCGGTTTCGGCGATGTACGCCTCCAGTGCATTGACCTTGGCCTTGTTCAGGGCCTGGGCGCGGGTGTCGGCACTCAGGCGCAGGCCGTAGCTGGCCGAACCGGTACCGCGTGAACTGGCGGTCTGTGCAGCGACCGGGGAGGCCACCACCAGGGCGATGAGGATGAGCAGGATGGTACGCATCAACGACATGACTTGATCAACTCCTGGAGGGCTTGGGTCTGCTGCTGCAACGGGCGGCCGCCCGGCTTCTGTTCGTCCAGCCAGCCGCGCGAATCGGCGCGCTTGGCGGCGGCGCCGGCGAAGGCGTCGAAGCCGGCCAGCAGGGTTTCGTAGCTGGCCGACCACTGGTCGACCTGCCACTGCGTGACCGGCACCACCTTGGTGGCACCCTTGCGCAGCGGCTGTTCGAAATAGACCTTGCCGGAGAACGGCTCGGTCACCTTGGCGGTGAAGAACGCGCCGAACAGCATCGTCTTCATCGCCGGGGTTTCTTCGATCACGCCGTTCTTCAGCGCATCCACCTGCAGGTTGATGACGTAGTCCGGCTCGGGAATCTTCAGCTGGTAGACCTTGCCGTCGGCAAAGCGCGCCGCCATCGCACCACCGATCGCCTGGCCCGAGGCCGGCGGCAGCAGGCCGACGCCGGTATTGGACGACAGCGTCTTGGACAGCTCATGGGCCAGCGTGGCGCGCAGCGGGGCTTCCCACTTCGGGTCGGGCAGCTTGGCGCGGACCGCGTCGGACAGGGTTACGCCAGCGACCTGCAGGCGACGCACGGCGGCATCGGGCAGCCTGGCCTGGGCGAGGCTGGCAGCCAGCACCTGCGACAGGCTGGTATCGGCGCTGCCATACAGGAGATCGGCGACGATCGCGTCGATATCGTCGTTGTCCGGCCGGTAATCCTGCACGTCGATGCGCTGCAGGGTAAGCGGATAGGACGCGATCACCTGGCGCTCGCGGAAATCGAAGAACAGCGCCTGCAGCGCCACTTCCACCAGCACCTTGTACTGGTCGCCGATCGGTTCGACCGAGACCAGCTCGCGGTCCAGCGCTGCGGCCAGCACGGTGGCGCTGGTGGTGCCGTCGAGCATCGCCACCGGCTGGTCGATCAGTTCCAGATTGGCCGGCGGGCGACGCTTGAGCCCCTGCCCCAGGGTCTGGTTGAGCGGGATCAAGCCACGCTTTTCCAGCACGGCGTGCGCATGCGGCGTGGTCGCCTGCACGGCAGCGGCATCAGCGGTATAGGCAAAACCTGCCCAATAGGCCTGCTGTGATTTGTCTGCCGCCTGCACGGCCATCGGCCATACGGCCAGGCACAGGGCACAGGCAAGCAGGCGCGCAAAAGCGCGCGATGCGCTCTTCGTCCTTGAATACATCCAACCGCTCCTCGGTCAATACGCATGGAAAGTGGACGCTGACGCGTCCGCTGGGCGCGAAACATAACGGCTCGCGGGCCCGCCGACAAGTGCTGCCTTCGTCGAGGTCACTCCGTGGGAGGCAGGCCGGCCCGTTGCCGCAGCAGGCCCCGCTCTGCCTGGTTCTGGCTGAGTCTGGCAGCTTCCGCAAAAGCGTGACGTGCGTCCAGGTCGCGCCCCAGCGCCTGTAGTAGCTCGCCGCGCACCACCTGCAGCGGCGCGTACTCGCGCAGTCGCGCGTCCACCAGCAACGGCTGCAGCTGCGCCCACGCCGCGAAGGCACCGTCGCTGCGCAGTATCGCCACCACGCGGTTCAATGCGACAACTGGCGAGGGCTGCACCTGCAGCAGCTGCGTATAGAGCGCTGCGATGCGCGGCCAGTCGGTATCCTCGGGGCGGCGCGCCGCTGCATGGCACGCTGCGATACGCGCCTGCAGTACATAGGGATCATCAGCGCCACCGGCGGCCAGCGCGCGCGCCAGCACCTGCTGCCCGCGTTCAATCTGCAGCCAGTCCCAGCGCGCGCGGTTCTGCTGGTCCAGCAGTACCGGCACGCCCTGCGCATCGGTCCGTGCCGCGGAACGCGAGGCCTGCAGCTCCATCAGCGCCAGCAGGCCCAGCACCGGCGGCACCGGCAGCCGGTGCGCCAGGATGCGCGCGAGCCGCAATGCCTCCTCGCACAGCGCCGGACGCATCCAGTCATCACCGGCACTGGCCGCATAGCCTTCGTTGAACACCAGGTAGATCGCCTCCAGCACCGAAGTCAGCCGCTCGGGCATCGCGTCAGCACGCGGGACCTCGTAGGGCACCTGCTTCTGCGCCAAGGTGCGCTTGGCGCGAACGATGCGCTGGGCGATGGTCGGCTCGGGCTGCAGGAAGGCGCGCGCGATCTCGACAGTGGTCAGGCCACCCAGCAGGCGCAGGGTCAGTGCCACCCGTGCGTCGGCCGGCAGCACCGGATGGCAGGCCACGAACATCAGCCGCAGCAGGTCGTCACCCAGATCATCTTCCAGCGCCTGGCTGTCGTCCGGTGCTGGCAAGGGTGCCGGATGCAGCTCCTCGCCCCACTGCGCATGCTGCTGCGCCACCCGCTGGTGCTGGCGCAGCACATCAATGGCACGGTTGCGCGCAGTGGTCATCAGCCAGGCTCCGGGGTTGTCCGGGATGCCCTGCTCCGGCCAGCGCTCCAGCGCGGCCAGCCAGGTGTCCTGGGCCAGCTCCTCGGCGCGGCCGACATCGCCCCCGAGCAGCCGCGCCAGGCGCGCGATCAACACCGGCGACTCCATCCGCCAGAGGGTTTCCAGACGCTGCGTCAGTGCGGGCTCGAGCATGCGCCGATCACAGCACGCGCACCGGGCCCGCACAAGCGCCGCAGCTCACGCTTCAACGATCGGCTTGAAGCCGCCCCAGAACATGCGCTTGGTATCAAACGGCATGTCCTTCGGGCCCAGCGACGCCAGCCGTGGGTCCGCCATCACTTTCGCGTTGATACGGTCGCGCGCCGCGCGCGAACGGAACACCACGAAGGCGACGATCACCGTTTCGCCGGGCTTTGCCTTGACCGCCGCGGGAACGAGGTGCTCTTGCCCGGATCCACATCGTCAGCCACGCATTCCATGTACTGCAGCGCGCCATGGTCCTTCCACACCGCACCGGCCTTGCGGGCAAGGCGGCGGTAGGCCGCCACCTTGTCCTGTGGGCACGGCAGCACGTAAGCATCCACGTAAGCCATGAGGGTTCTCCCTTGCGGCGGCCGTCAGCCCGGCTCGCCGTCCATGTGTGCGATTTCCCAGAGATGGCCATCCAGGTCCTGGAAGCCACGCTGGTACATGAAGCCGTAGTCGCGCGCCGGCTGCGGTTCGCTGGCACCTGCAGCCAGTGCCTTGTCCACCAACTCGTCAACTGCCTTGCGACTGGGGGCCGAGAGCGCATTGATCACTTCCGTGTGAGTGTGTGCATCGGCAATCGGCTTGTTGGTGAACTGCTGGAAAAAAGGTTGGGTCAGCAGCATCACGTAGATGCTCTCGCTGATGACCATGCCAGCCGCATCGTCATTGGTGTAGGTGGGATTGAAGCTGTAGCCCAACGCGGTGAAGAACGCCTTCGACTTCTCCAGGTCCTGCACGGGCAGGTTGACGAAGATCATCTGCGGTTGTGATGCGCTCATCGGTGAAGCTCCTTGTGGATGACAAAAAGGGGGATCAGGGCTGCTTCATGCAGTTGACCATCCACGGCTTGCCGTAGCAGTCGATCAGCATGCCCCAGCGGTGGGCCCAGAACGTTTCGGCAATCGGCATCTGCACCTGGCCACCCTCGGCCAGTGCAGCGAACACGCGTTCGGCTTCTTCGATGCTGTCGACGTCGACATTGATGGTGGTCGAGCCCCCCTCGCCACCGCCGGGGCCATCGGCGGCCATCAGGATGGCGTTGCCGATCTCCAGCTGGCTGTGCGCGACGTGGTCGAGGGTTTCCGGCGGCATCTCGTTGCAGCCCGGCGAGCCATCGGAGGGTGGCATGTCGCGGTACTTCATTTCCGACGTGACCTGGCCACCGAGTGCCTTGGCGTAGAACGCCATCGCATCGTGGGCCTGGCCGCTGAAGCCGAGGAAGGGAATCAGTTTCATGGCACTACTCCGTTGAGGGTTTCAGGGCGGCATCGCCGGGCCATGCCCGGCGGGGAAATGGATCGGATCAACCTTCCAGCTGTGCACGCAGACGCTGTTCCTGCTGCTGTAAGTCGGGGGTGAAGGCTTCACCGAAGTCTTCGGCTGAAATCAGCGGACGCAGCTCCAGCGTGCCGCCACTGTTGAACGGCGCACGGCTGGCCCATTCAACGGCCTCGTCCAGCGACCGCACCTCCCACAGCCAGAAGCCGGCGATCTGTTCGCTGGCAGGACCGAACGGACCGGCCTCGACCCTGGGTGTGCCGCTGCCGAAGTGAATGCGTCTGCCGCGCTGGGTGGCGTGCAGGCCTTCACCGGCCAGCATGATGCCGGCGGCCACGAGTTGCTCGTTGAAGGCGCCCATTTCGGACAGTTCCTGTTCGCTGGGCATGCGGCCGGCTTCGGAGTCGGCGTTGGCCTTCACGATCACCATCACTTTCATTGCGGTCTCCCGTGGGGACGCGTGGTGCGTGCCCTTCACTGGGTACAACGAACCAGGGGGTTGGGAATCGACACGTCCTCTGAAAATTATTTCTTCCGTGGAAAGCGCGCCTTCGGCGGGGGTCGGCGAACGGCGGAGCCCCTCCGTGGTGGGGTGGGTTGGTCGCTGAAAGCTCGGTTCATGGATTTGGCCGGGTGGGGAGGCAGGGCAGGGGGCGCTGCAAGTACGTCCATGTAAGCTCGGTCGCCGCATCCATGCGGCTCACGCCCCTGCCCTGCCTCCCCACCCGGCCTTGGACAGTTTCCTGCCTCCGGCACGCACCACGGGAAGATCAAGAAAAAAGGCAAAAGCAAAAGCAAAAACAACGGCGATTGGCTGGCGGGCTCGGCTTTGCGAGCGAAGCGACCCGCTTTTGCTCTTGTTTGTGATTTTCCGTGGTGGACGCCGCAGGAAACTGTCCAGGGCCGGGTGGGTAGGCGGGGCGGGGGTGTCCGCGGCATGGATGCCGCGGCCAAGCCCCCATGGACGGGTTTACGGCGTCCCCCGACCCGCCTACCCACCCGGCCAAGCCCAAGAATCACGCTGTAGCGCCACCACGGAGGGGCTCCGCCGTTCGCCGATCCCCGCCGAAGGCGCCGCCTCCCGCGCTGCAACATGCCCACGCGCAATCCTGCGCGATCATGGACACTCCGCCCCCGCCAGGACCGTGCCATGCAGCAGTATCTTCTTCTGATCTACATCGAGCCTGCCCTGCTGCAGGCCCTGCCCACCGAAGAATTCAACGCGCTGATGCGCGACTGCCTCGCCCACGCCGACAAACTGCAGGCGGAAGGCACGCTGCTGGCCGCGCAGAAGCTGCAACCAGTCGACACCGCGCAGACCCTGCGCGTGCGCGATGGCCACAGCCGTGTATTGGATGGCCCGTTCGCCGAAACCCGCGAACTGCTGGCCGGCTTCAACCTGATCGTCGCCCGCGACCGCGACGAAGCCATGCGCATCGCCCGCGATTTCCCGTGGGCACGCTTCGGCAGCATCGAGGTGCGGCCGCTGGAAGACATGGACGCCGAGCGCGAACGCTGCGGCGCCCCGGCTGCGGCTATGGCAGCAGCCGTACCCTGATCTCGCGCGGACCCACGCCTTCGTTGCCGCTGTAGTCGCGCACGCTGGCGCGGACGGTGTACTCGCCCGGTGGCAATGCCGCCGGCTGCCAGCGCCCGGTTTCCATCAGGCCATCACGCACGGTGTTGGTGGCGAGGTAGCGGAAGCGGGTCACCGCACTGCCATGCACGGTGATGCCGCTGTCCGGTGCGTAGGCCACGCGCACCGCTTCGGTCTGCGGCGGCATGCGGTTGAACACGATGTTCCAGCGCGGCTGCTCATAGCCCTGCAGCGGCTGCCCGGCAGCATCGAGGATCTGGTAGCCCACCTGGTACATGCCCAGCCGGCGCCGCGGCAGGTTGTTATCAACTTGGTCCCAGGCCTCGACCACGATCTGCACGCCACGTCCCTGCCGCGCCAGCATCACCACGCCGTCGTTGCCGGCCGCCAGCGGTTGGTCGTTGTCGTCCAGCAGCGCCACATCGGTGATGCGCGGTGCGAAGTGGTCGGCGTAGTTGTAGAAGCCCAGCGCCACGGCGTTGGTTTCGAAGCCGCCGGTGCCCACCGCCAGGTGCACGTGCGCCTGGTTGTTGATGCTGCCCAGGCGATCGCCGACGTGGATGCGCGTGCCGCGACGCACGCGCATCCGCTCCAGCTTGCCCTGCTCGTCGTACAGCGCCTGCCAGCGCGCATCGAACGGCTGGTCGCGCGGGGTGCGGCCGACCCGCATGTGGATGTACTTGAGACGGTCCACGGCCAGGCCCTCGGCCTGCCCACCCAGGCTCCACGCCGCTACCGGGCTGCTGATCTTGCCATCGGCGATCGCCAGCACGGTCTGGCCGACATCGCCGCGCACATCGAAACCGCCGTGCAGGTGGTGGCGGCTCTCGCCCTTGAAGTTGCCGCGCACCTCGCCCAGCGTGCCGACCACTTCATGCCAGCCATCCTGGGGTGCCAATGGCCAGCGCCCACCGGTGTCCGGCAATGCTGCATCGGCAGCGGGCCCGACCAGCGCCGGTGCCGGCAGGTCACCCACCGGCAGCGGGCGCAGGCGGTGCAGGCGATAGCTGGCGGAATCGGCGACCAGCACGCTGCCATCGGCATCCATCGCCAACCCACTGGGGCGGGCCAGGCGTGGCAGGCGGCCGTTGCCCACCAGCGCGATCTGGTGGCCCTGCGGTGTTACCTGCACGATGCGGCCATCAAGGTCACCCACGTACAGCACGCCGTCGTGCGTGGTGGCCAGCGACAGCGGCCCATTGATCACGCCGCCATCGCCCAGCAGCGTGCTGACCATGCCGTCGGCACCGACCCGACGCACCGCGTTGTTGAACAGGTCGGCCACCAGCAGCGCGCCGTGCGCATCGAAGGCCAGTGCCACCGGTGTATCGAAGCGTGCATCACCCGCCAGGCCATCGGCCAGCCCCGGGCGCTCGCCGCCAGCCAGGGTACGCACGTTGCCGTCGGTACCGATCACCCTGATGCGGTCGTTGAAGGTGTCGGCCACATAGACCTGGCCCTGCGCGTCCACCGCGATGCCCATCGGTGCATCGAAGCGCGCCTGCGCGGCAGGGCCATCGGCGTAGCCCTGTTCGCCACCGGCCAGCGTGGTCACCTGGCCATCGGTGCCGATACGGCGGATCGCGTGGTTGCCGGTGTCGGCCACATACAGGTTGCCCTGCGCGTCGGCGGCGATGCCCGAGGGCGTATTGAAACTGGCCTGCAGTGCCGGGCCATCGATACGCCCCTCGCCCTGCCCGGCCACCGTTTCAACGCGGCCATCGGGAAGGCGGCGACGGATCCGGTTGTTGTCACCGGCATCGGTGAAATAGACGCTGCCATCGGCACTGCGCAGCAACGCGTACGGATCGGCGAAACGCGCCTGCGCGGACGCGCCATCGCGGTCACCCGAGTGGCCATCGCCGGCCAGCGGCTCGATCTGCGCGGTCCACGCCAGCGGCGTTGGAACCGGGCCTGCCGGTTCAGCCGGCGTATGCAGCGGCGTCTCCCACCAGGTCGCGGCCAGTGCCACTACGGTCGCCAACGCTACGCCTGCCGCCATCCATTGCCACCGTGCCATCGTGCTGCGCTGCCTGCCTGCTGTCTGAAGAGGCACTGACAATAGACGCTGAACGCAGGATCCGCCACGGCCAAACGTACTGCCGGATACCAGAGTTCCATGCGTCGCGCTTGTTCTCCCTGGCTACAGCGGGTTCAATGCTCTTCCCACGGATGGAGATCCTCCATGCCCCGCATCTTCCCCCTCGCCGCCCTGCTGGTGGCCGCACTGGCCAGCACGCCGGCCTCCGCCTCGATCTCGGTGGCACCACAGAAGCCGTCCGTCACCGCCGATGCGATGCACCAGGCCTATGCCACGCGATGGGATGAAGCCATCCAGCAGTCGCGCAGTGGCAACACGCTGGGCGCGCTGATCGCGATGGAACGGCTGATGGAAGATCCGATGCTGGATGACTTCGATGCCGAACACCGCGGCCGCGCCGCGCAGGTAGCCGGCTGGACCGCAATGGTGCAGAAGAAGCCGGACCAGGCCCGCCGCTACCTGCAGCGCGCACAGGAAGCATTGCCGGACGACGCGCAGATCCTGCTGACCCTGGTCTCGGTGGAACTGTCCGAGAACCAACCGGCACCTGCCACGAAGCACCTGGTGCAGGCGCTGAAGCATGCCGACGCGCCGTTGCCGGTGGACCACCACGCGATCAACTACCTGCAGTTCCGCCTGCGGGACCAGCCGCAGCAGCGTATGGAACTGCTGCAGGCACTGTTCGACAACGGCTGGAAGAGCGGCGGTCTGGAACCCACCGGACTGTGGCTGGCACTGGCCACACTGCAGGCCGACAACGGCCGTGGCGAGGCCATCCCCGCGACCCTGGCCCGCATCTCCGCGCCCGCCGAAATCATCCGGCTGCGCAGTGACAAGCGCTTCGATCCCTATGTCGACCGCGCCAACCCGCGCTTTGATCCCGTGCAGGCTGCACAGAAGCACCTCGACGAACTGCGGGTTTCCGGCCTGCTCGACCGGGCGCTGGACGCGCGCATGGCCGAGTTCAGCAGCACGCTGCTGATGCTGGACCGCAACGAGGAAGTGCTGGCGCTGACCGATGGCATGGCCGGTGCGGCGGCCGAAGGTGAGTCGCCCTCGGCGGCGGAAGCCGAATGGGTGGCATGGCTGCTCAACAGCCGGCTTACGGCGCTGCGCCGGTTGGGCCGTACCGACGATGCGCTGGCCACAGCCAGGCTGGCCGCACGCATCGGTGCGCTGGGCCCGGATGGTGCCGAGCACCAGTTCAACGTCGGTTTCGTGCTCAGTTCGCTGGGCCGCATGCAGGACGCTGCTGCCGCAGTGAATGACATGCCAGGCCTGGCCGGTTACGGCAAGGCGGCCCAGGCACTGCTGCAGTTCGCTGCCGCCCGCGAACGCGGCGATGCCCAGGCAGTGGAAGCCGCCCGCTCGGTGATCCTTGCCCAGCGCGACGACGCACGCCTGTTCCATCGCGAGATGCTGCTGGACGAAGGCAACCTGGACGGCGCAGCCGCAGTGCTGATCGAACAGCTGCGCTCCCCCACCGACCGTGGCGAGGCGCTGGCCTCCCTGCAGGACATGCGCACCTACCCCTCGCTGCCCGGTGACGTGAAGATCGATGCGGCCTGGCGTGCGCTGAAGCAGCGCGCCGACGTGCAGGCCGAGGTGGCACGCGTCGGCCGCATTGAGCGCTACGACCTGGTCAGCGCTTCCACTTCGCGCTGAGCCGATTTTCTGTGGCGCCGAGCGTGGGCTCGGCACTACACCTTCCGCCTAGCGGGCTGGCACCTCGGTACGGATGCCCATCGCTTCGCGGTAGCGTGCATACAGGGCCATCACCTTGTCCACATAGGCCAGGGTTTCGGCGTAGGGCGGCACGCCCTTGTAGCGGGTGACTGCACCGATGCCCGCGTTGTAGGCGGCCGCCGCCAACGGGCGATCGCCGTTGTAGCGGCGCAGCAGCGCGCGCATGTAGCGGGCGCCGCCCTCGATCGACTGCTGCGGCGAAAACGGATCGCGCACGCCATATTCCTGTGCGGTCTCCGGCATCAACTGCATCACGCCCTGCGCGCCCTTGGTCGAGACCGCCAGCGCATCGAAGTTGCTTTCGGCATGGGCAATCGCGCGCAGCCATGCGTCATCGACACCGGTGGCCTTGGCCGCGGCCTTGAACTGCTTGGCGTGCTGCGCCAACTGCGGCTTGCCGACCTTGCCCAGGCCTTCGTGGGCAGGTTCGCCCGGCGGCGTGGCCACTGTGAACTTCAGGAACACCCGCGAGCCGGGCAGGTTGCGGGTGGAGTAGACCAGCGCGCCATCCTGCTCGCGCTCGTACAGCACGCCGCTGAACACGCCCATGTTGCCCCACAGGTTCGGGGTCTGGATGGCGTTGTCGTCGATTTCCTTCGCGGTGCAGCGTGAACCGGGTTCCGGCGCGGTGGCCAGGCTGACGGTGTTGCCCTGCACGCAGCGGTAGACGGTGCGCGCGGCGGCCAGCCCGGGCCACAGGCTGGGCAGCAGCAACAGCGCAAGCAGGAGAGGGTGACGGGGCATGGCGGCCGGATCATCCGGCCGCGCCCGCTAATGCTGGGTGAATGGGGGTCGGCAGGGCTGCGCCCTGCACCCGTGGTAGTGCCGGCCGCTGGCCGGCAACCTCAACAGCAACGGCAACGGCCGATTTCCTGCGGGGGTCGGATCCCGTTGCTGCGCAACGGTCTCTGACCCCACTCCAGAGAGATCTCTGGATCAATCGATGGAACGCAAATGCTGGATTACTTCGCGGTCCTCCGCCGCACCCAATACCCCACGCCCAACAGCACGAACCACACCGGGCTGGCGACCAGCGCCTGGCGGGTGTCGGCCTGCAGGCTCAGCAGCACCAGCACGGCGGCGAAGAACACCAGGCAGGCCCAGCACATGGCAACGCCGCCGGGCATCTTGAAGATCGAGGCAGCGTGGCGCTCCGGGTAGCGGCGGCGATAGGCCATGTAGGCCACCAGGATCAGCGACCAGACGAAGATGAACAGCACCGTGGCCAGCGTCGTCACCAGGGTGAAGGCGGTCACCAGGTTCGGAATCAGGTAGATCAGCAGCGTGCCGCCCAGCAGGCACAGGCACGAGAACAGCAGGCCACGGGCGGGCACTGCGGCGCGTGACAACTTCGACAACCCGCGCGGTGCGTGGCCCTCTTCGGCCAGACCGTACAGCATGCGGCTGGTAGAGAAGATGCCGCTGTTGGCCGAGGACGTGGCCGAGGTCAGCACCACGAAGTTGATCAGGCTGGCCGCGGCGGGAATGCCGGCCAGCACGAACAGCTGCACGAACGGGCTCTTGTCCGGCACCACCTGGCGCCACGGGGTGACGGCCATGATCGCGATCAGCGCCAGCACGTAGAAGATGATGATGCGCACCGGGATCGAGTTGATCGCCTTGGGCAGGTTGCGCTCGGGGTCTGCGGTTTCAGCGGCGGTGGTACCCACCAGCTCGATGCCGACGAAAGCGAACACCGCGATCTGGAAACCGGCGAAGAAGCCGACAAGGCCCATCGGGAACATGCCGCCGTCATTCCACAGGTTCGACAACGACGCGGTGTGGCCACTGGGCGAGGTGAAGCCCCACGCCACCAGCCCGGCGCCGGTGATGATCAGTGCACAGATCGCCACGATCTTGATCAGCGCGAACCAGAATTCCATCTCGCCGAACAGCTTCACCGTCACCAGGTTCAGTGCCAGCAACAGCAGCACGCAGGCCAGTGCCGGTATCCAGGCATCCAGCCCAGGGAACCAGAACTGCGCATAGGCGGCGATGGCGATCACATCGGCGATGGCGGTGACGATCCAGCAGAACCAGTACGTCCATCCACAGAAGAAGCCGGCCCAGGGACCAAGCAGGTCGGTGGAAAAGTCGATGAAGGATTTGTACTGCAGGTTGGACAGCAGCAGCTCGCCCATCGCGCGCATCACGAAGAACAGCATCGCGCCGATGATCAGGTAGACGAAGACGATGGACGGGCCGGCCAGGCTGATGGTCTTGCCCGAGCCCATGAACAGGCCGGTGCCGATGGCACCGCCGATGGCGATCAACTGCAGGTGGCGGTTGGACAGGCTGCGGCGCAGGTGCTCGGGGGGCGTTGCGGGCTCGGTCATGGGCGTGCACTGGGGCGGGCGAAGCGTTCGACGTTAGTCCTCCCCGGCCCGGAGCGCCAGCGCTGGACGGCCCGATTGCGTCAATCATGGTCGCTTTCATCACATTGTGACCGAATACCGGATTCGTCCCATTCCGCCCGGCCCGGCGTCATGCTCAGATAGCCGCACCTGCCCAAGGATCGGCCCGACCATGTGCCCTGCCCTGCCCGCCCCGCTGGAGCTCCGGCCTTGAGTCGGCTGCGCGTGATCATTGGTGGCACCGCGCTGGCGCTGCTGGCCGCGGCCGTGCCGATCGCGGTGATGGCCTATGCCACCTGGGACCGTGCAGTCAGCGTCGAGCAGCAGCGGCTGCGCGACATCGCCGGTCGCGCGCTGCGCCGCGCCGACCAGTCCTACCAGGAAGCGCTGGCGGCACTGCAGTCGGCCGAGGTCGGCGCCCACGACGCCTGCGGGCCCGAGCATATCCGGCGCATGCAGACGCTGGTGATGACCTCGCCGTCGGTCGACCAGATGGGCTACTTCGAGGGTGGCAAGCTGCGCTGTACGTCGTGGGGGCCGTTCCTGTCCGACGTCAACCAGCCCAAGGCCGACCACGTCACCAGTGATGGCGCCGGCATCGCCGTGGATGTGCGCCCCGAGGCCAGCGGACGGCGCCAGGTCCTGTCGTTCCTGTACGGCAACTACGACGTGCTGGTCGATCCGCGCCGCTTCGTCGATGTCATCGCCGACCCGAACGTGCGCCTTGCCCTGGCCAGCCCCGATGGGCGTCTCCTGGCCAGGCAGGACGGCATGGATCCGGCATTGCTGGAGACCCTGCTGCGCGCCCCCGATGAAGGCCTGGACCACCACACCCTGTATGCCACCGCCCGCAACGAAGAGTGGTTGGCGATCGCGACCATGCCGCGTACCGCGCTTGCCGCGACCTTCCGCC
The DNA here is from genome assembly GCF_056481585.1 of Stenotrophomonas sp. 86428_Sma. NCBI lineage: Bacteria > Pseudomonadati > Pseudomonadota > Gammaproteobacteria > Lysobacterales > Lysobacteraceae > Stenotrophomonas > Stenotrophomonas sp. 86428_Sma. Next base: position 481,898 of record NZ_CM151156.1, on the reverse strand, counting down.
AGCAGGCGTGGCTGTTCGTGCCGATCGGCGTTCTGCTGGCCGCTGCCGGTGCCGGCCTGGTGATCTGGCTGTCGCGCCGCCGCCTGTCCCTGCGCGGCGAGCTGGCCACAGCGATCCGCCGCCGCGAGCTGTACCTGCACTACCAGCCGATCATCGAGCTGGATACCGGCATCTGCGTCGGCGCCGAAGCGCTGGTGCGCTGGCAGCGCCCGGATGGCACCCAGGTGCGGCCGGACCTGTTCATTCCGCTGGCCGAAGAGGCCGGCATGATCGGCGCGGTCACCGATCTGGTGATCGAGAACGTGGTGCGCGACATGCGTGAACTGCTGGTGGCCGACCGCAGCGCGCACATCGCGATCAACCTGGCCGCCGAAGATATCAGCAGCGGCCGTGCGCTGAAGATGATCTCCAAGCACATGGCTGGCAGCGGCATCCTGCCGCAGCAGATCTGGATGGAGGCCACCGAGCGCGGCTTCCTGGATCTGGACCGCGCCCGCACGATGCTGGCGCAGGCGCGTCGGGCCGGGCACAGCGTGGCCATTGACGATTTCGGCGTCGGCTTCCCCAGCCTCCAGTACCTGGAACAGCTGCCGCTGGACGCGTTGAAGATCGACAAATCATTCATCGATGCGATCGACACCGAGAGCGCCACCAGCCCGGTAACCCCGCACATCATCGACATGGCCAAGGAGCTGGGCCTGTGGGTGGTGGCCGAGGGCGTGGAGACCGAGGCACAGCTGGCGTATCTGCATACCCGGAAGGTCGAGTTCGCGCAGGGTTGGCTGTTCTCGCGGCCGCTGCCGCGGGATGAGTTCGTGGTGTTCCATCACAAGCGGCAGCAGCGCTATGGCGCGGCGCGGGAGCACATGCAGAACCCGCGCAGCGTGCCGATCGAGCGTGAGGGGATCGAGTAGGACGGCCAACGGCAGAGCCCCTCGTGGTGGGTCGCGCCCAGTGGATCCATCAGTTGGGGCCGGGTGGATGGGTCGCGCAGGGGGCGCTGCAAGTACGTCCATGTAAGCTCGGTCGCCGCATCCATGCGGCTCACGCCCCTGCGCAACCCACCCACCCGGCCACGGACACATTGCGGCGGCGTCCCACCACGGAATCAACAGAAGAAAGCAAAAGCAAAAGCAAACGCGGGTCGCTGCGCTCGGTAGATCCACGCCATGCGTGGATGACATGGACCACGGTAGTGCCGGCCGCTGGCCGGCACCACATCACCGATGATCGCCGCCTACGCCCAGGCCTTCGGCCGTGCCAGCAGCCACACCACGGTCACCGCCAGCAGCAGCAACGGCAACCATCCCAGCTGGCTCGGGCCACTGGCCTGCAGCAGCACACCGCCTGCTACGCCACCGGCGGCAATCGCCAGGTTCCAGCCGGTAACCAGCATCGACTGCGCCAGGTCGGCGGCAGCACCGGCACGGCGTGCGAGCGCGGTCTGGAACAGGGTCGCAACCGACCCGAACGCCACACCCCACAGGATCGTTGCCAGCAGCAGCGGTGTGGCCTGTCCTGGCCACAACAGCAGGGCCAACACCGGAAGAATGAAACCGATCACGGCCGCCCACACCAGCGTGCGCAGATGACGGTCCACGCCCCAACCGGCAATGCCGATACCAACGATGGCAGCCACGCCGAAGGCCAGCAGCAGGCGGTCCAGCCACCGGCCGGCGCCTGCCTCCACCGCCAGCGGTTCGATGTAGGTGTACAGCACGTTGTGCGCCAGCACGTACAGCACCATCACCGCAAGCGCGCTGCGCACGCCGGGCATGCGCCACACCGTACCCAACGACGTGCGCTGACCGGCCGCGGCCGCCGGTAGCGCCGGCAGTGCCCAGCGCGCGTACGCCAGCAGGCCGACCCCCAGCACGCTCATCAACGCGAACGCCCAGCGCCAGCCGATCTGCTGGCCCAGCAACGTGCCCGCCGGTACACCCAGCGACAGCGCCAACGGCGATCCAACCATCGCCACCGCGATTGCCCGGCCCTGCAGCGACGGCACCACCATGCGCGCCGCATAGCCGGCCACCAGCGACCACAGCAGGCCACCACTCACACCGGCCAGGAAACGCGCGGCAAGGATCAGCGGATAGCTGCTGCTCACGGCGGTCAGCGTGTTGACCACCACGAAGCCGGCAATGGCGGCCAGCAACAAGGGGCGTCGCGGCAGGCGCTGGGTCAACGCGGTCATCGGCAGTGCGGCCATCACCGATCCCAGCGCGTACACGCTGACCAGCTGGCCCACCGCCGCATCACTCACGCCCAGGCTCTCGCCCATCGGCCGCAGTACACCGGCCGGCAGGGTTTCGGTCAGCAGGGTGATGAAGCCGCCGCCGGCCAGCGCCAGCAGCCCCGCCCACGGCAGGCGCGTGGCTTCACCGGCCGGGCTGGCCGCATCAATGGCATGGCCGCTCATCGCGCAGCCTCCAGATCGGCGTAGACCGCGTCACGCAGCTCATCAACGAAGGCACCGTCCATGCCTTCGTACAGGGTGTTGGTCAGCGCCACCACGCTCAGCCCACGCGCAGGATCGACAAACCAGCTATGGCCGTAGGCACCGCCCCAGCGCCAGGTGCCTTCGCTCTGCGGTGTGCCACTGGCGGCGGCATCGCGCAGCACCGCAAAGCCCAACCCGAAGCCCCAGCCGGCCGGTTCCGGCGGCCCCTGCTCGCCCACCTGCGGGCTGGCCATCTCCGCCACCAGCGCGGGCGGCAACAGATTCGAAGCTTGCACATCGCGCAAGGCCTCCAACACCGCCATCACCTCGTCGGCGCTGCCAATCAGTCCAGCACCGGCCGAAGGAAAACGTCTGGCATCGGTGGCGCGCGCGAGGCTGTACTCAATGCCGACGGTACCCTCGAACGGTGCGACCACTTCGCCTTCCTGCAGGCGATGCGGCTGCGGCGTGTCACTCACATACGGCGTGGCCAGCCGCGCGGCATCGGTGGTCGCGAATGCGGTGTCGGCCAGCCCCAGTGGCGCGGCCAACAAGCGCTCGAACAGTGCCTGCAGCGTTTCACCGGTCGCGGCTTCAGCCACGGCGCCCGCGACGTCCACGCCCAACGAGTACAACCATTGGCTGCCCGGCGCGAACAACAGCGGCGCCTGCGCGATGCGATGCACGTTGTCGGTCAGTGTCAGCGGATTCGCATCCATGCCATCGCTGACGCCGGCCTGTGCGTACGGGCCATCCGCATCGGCTTCGAGGAAGCGGTAACCCAGCCCGCTGCTATGGCTGAGCAGTTGGCGCAGGCTGATCGGCGGCGTGCTGCCATCGGCCAGCGCCGGGCGGAAGTCCGGCAGCCAGCGCTGTACCGGCGCATCCAGGTCCAGCACGCCTTCGGCTACCAGGCGCAGGATCACCGTGGTCAACAGCGGCTTGCTGACCGATGCCAGCCGGAACAACTGGTCGCGCTGCATCGGCGTGGCCGTCTCGCGATCGGCCAGCCCGGTCGCGCCGGCGTGGCGCAGCACACCGTGCTCGCGCACCAGCACCACCGCGCCGACCAGGCGCTGCGGGTGCACCTGCTGCAGCAGCCGCTGCACCGATGGCAGTGTCGGCGTGGGTTCAAGGGAAGGAGCGGCATTCATCGCGGGAATCCGTGGGGGAGAGGCCCGCCACGTTAGGCAGCACGGCGCAGCGCAAAAAGCCGGTTGCCGCTCCGGGCATCATGGACCGTGCAGTCCGCAATCGGCATGATGGCCGGAACTGCTAGGCCGTAACGGCCCCCGCGCCACCCCGCACCACAGTGTTGCGATGGCGGAGCCGTCCACTACGGCCGCGCCGACCTACCCTGCCGCTTTCGTTGCCCACACGCCCATGTCAGTCCTGGACAACCTCGCCAACCTGCAGACCTTCGTGCACGCGGCCGATACCCGCAGCTTCGTCGACACCGGGCGCCTGCAGGGCATCTCGGCCTCGGCTGCCGGCAAATGCGTTGCCCGCCTGGAGCATGCGCTGGGCGTGCGCCTGTTCCACCGCAGCACGCGCAGCATCACCCTCACCGCCGAAGGCCAGCTGTTCCTGGCGCGTTGCCGGCGCATCCTCGACGAGCGCGATGCCGCACGCACCGAGCTGGCACAGCCGCACGCCACGCCTCGCGGCACGCTGCGCATCGGCCTGCCGTTGGTGGGCGACCTGACCCTGCCGCTGATGGCCGAGTTCATGGCGGCCTATCCCGATATCCGCCTCGACCTCGATTTCAGCGATCGGCTGGTCGACGTCATCGAGGAAGGATTCGATGCCGTGCTGCGCGTCGGCGAGCCCAGCGACTCACGCATGAACGCACGACGCCTGGGCGTGTTCCCACGCCGCATCGTCGCCTCGCCGGCGTACCTGCAGCGGCGCGGCACGCCGCGCACACCGGCTGATCTGATGCAGCACACGCTGCTGCACTATCGCTTCCCCAGTACCGGCAAGCTGGAACTGTGGCCTGTCCACTGGCCCGACCATGAAACTCCGCAGGAGCTGCCGGTGCACATGGTGGCCAACACCATCGAAGCGCGGGTAGCGCTGGCACTGCGCGATATCGGCCTGGCGTTCGTGCCCGTGCACTCGGTGCGCGATGCACTGGCCGACGGCCGCCTGGTTACCGTGCTGGACGAGCACGTGCACTCCTGCGGCATCTTCCACCTGCTGTGGCCCTCCGGCCGCCACGTGCTTCCGAAGCTGCGGGTGTTCATCGACTTCGTCAGCGCGCGCCTGGAAACCGTGCCGTAGGAGATCGATCCACCCCATGCCCGGCCCACAGTAGTTCCACGCCATGCGTGGATGCCTTTGTAGAGTCGCGCCATCAAACCATTCAGCCAGCCCCGCTATACTGGCCGCTCATTCCTCCCAGAGGCTCGCGACCAATGCGCCATTGATGCCGCCGTCTTCCCACCAGACGGCCTGACTCTTCCCGCCCCTGCGCGCAGGGGAGAACCCGGCATCCATGGAGGTCGCATGACCCCGCATTCCCTCACGCTCGATCGCGTGTCGTATCGATTGGCCGACGGCCGCCCGCTGTTTTCCGATCTGACGTTTTCCTTCGAACCGGTCGCCACCGGCCTGGTCGGTGCCAATGGCGCCGGCAAGAGCGTGCTCGCACGCCTGCTGGTCGGACGGTTGCTGCCCGACACTGGCCAGGTGCGCGGCAGTGGCCGCGTGTTCCTGTTGCCGACGCCCGGCTATCCGCCCGCCGGCACGGTCGGTGAACTGGCCGGCGTCGGCGCGGAACTGGCTGCACTGCAACGCATCGAAGCCGGCAGCGTGGACGAGGCCGACTTCGCCTGCGTCGGCGACCGCTGGGATCTGCGCGAACGCCTGCAGCAGCAATGGCAGGCGCTTCGACTGCCCGACGATCTCGATCCCGCCCAGCCGGCCGCGCGCCTCAGTGGTGGCCAGGCCATGCAGGTCGCGCTGTCCGGTGCCTTGGCCAGCGGTGCCGATTGGCTGATCCTGGACGAACCCAGCAACCACCTCGATGCACGCCATCGCCAACAGCTGTACGAGCAGTTGCAGCAGTGGCGCGGTGGCCTGCTGGTGATCAGTCATGATCGCGAGCTGCTGGCGCACATGCAGCAGATCGTCGAACTCGATGGGCGCGGGCTGCATCGTTACGGCGGACCGTGGCAGCACTATGCCGATGCGCGCGCCGCCGAGCGCGAAGCTGCCGCCGCCCAGCTCGATCATGCGCGCGCCCAGCACCGCCAGCAGCAACGCAGCGCGCGCGAACAGCACGAACGGCAACAACAACGCCAGGCGCGTGGCAACCGCGATGCGAAGCAGGCCAACCAGGCCCCGATCCTGCTCGGCCGGCAGAAGCAGCGCGCCGAGGCCAGCCACGGCCGCGCACAACAGGTGCAGGCCGAACGCCTGCAGGCCAGCGCAGAGCATCTGCGCGCAGCGGCATCGGCGGTGCACGCGGCGCCGGAACTGGCACTGTTCGCCGGTGCGGGTGACCGTGGCAGCATGCGCCTGCTACAGGCCGAGGCGCTGGTGCTGCCACATGGCTGCAGTGCACCGTTGCAGCTGGAGATCCGCCGCGGCCAGCGCATCGCCGTGGTCGGTGACAACGGCAGCGGCAAATCGACCCTGCTGCGTGTGCTGGCCGGCCAGCTGCCTGCACGCAGTGGCGCCGTGCAACGGCATGCGCCACTGGCCCTGCTCGACCAGCAGCTGCTGGGGCTGTCCGGCGAGCGCAGCATCCTCGACACCGTGCAGGCCGCCAACCCGGGCGCGGACCCAGGCGAGCTGCGCACGCGGCTGGCCCTGCTCGGGCTGGATGCACAGCGCATCCAGCGGGCAGCCCACAGCCTCAGCGATGGCGAACGCGTGAAAGGTGCGCTGGCCAGCGTGCTGTACGCCGATCCCGCGCCCCAGCTGTTGCTGTTGGACGAACCCGGCAATGCGCTGGATCTGAGCGCATTGCAGGCATTGGAGGAACTGCTTGCGGCGTGGCCGGGCGCGCTGGTGATGGTGAGCCACGACCGGCACCTGCTGCAGGCATTGCGACCGACGCAGGTGTTGCAGGTCACCGCCAACCACTGGCAATGGCGCGACAGTCCGTAGAGTCAAGCCATGCTCGACTCCGCCATGCATCCATCCACGCATGACGTATCGACCAGGGGTAGTGCCGGCCGCTGGCCGGCAACCCATGGATCCTCAATGCACCGTCAACGCTTCCACACCGGGAACGCCTGCGGCAACTGCTGCCACAGCAATGGCCCCGCACGCAGCTCCTGGTCGTTGAGCAGGCACGCATCCAACTCCGCACGCACCGCGCGCTCATCCATGTGCACGCCAATCACCACCAGTTCCTGGCGACGGTCGCCCCACAAGGGATGCCACAGCCGTTGCATCGCCGCGTGCGCGGCCGAATCCGGGAATTCTTCCGGCCCCGGCGGCGGCGCGCTCCAGCAGTCGGCCTGCTGCCGCGCCCATCCCAGGTCGCTGTAAGGCAGCGGTGTCGGCGGCAACAGCGGTGTGGTGTCCTCGATGCCCGCACGCACGCGATCGCGCGCGGCGTACCAGAAGCCCGCCGCCTGCGTCCGCGTCGCGGCACCCACGGTGTTCAGCTCACCCACCCAGTCCATGCGGTTGGCCAGCCAGAACCAGCCTTTGCTGCGGATCACGCCGGGCATGCCGGACTGCAGCGCGCGGGCGAAGCGCGCCGGGTGGAACGGACGTCGCGAGCGGTAGACGAAGCTGCCGATGCCGTACTCCTCGGTTTCCGGTGTGTGCTCGCCCCGCAGTTCCTTCACCCAGCCCGGCGCACGTTGCGCACGCTCCATGTCGAAGCGGCCAGTATCCAGCAGCTCGGCCAGCGGCACATCGCCGAAGCTGGACAGCAGCAGCTTCGCGTCGCGGTTCAGGCCACGCAACACGGCCAGCGTGTCCTGCAACGCTTCGTCATCCACCTGGTCCACCTTGCTGACCACGATCACGTCGGCGAACTCGACCTGCTCGCATAGCAGGTCAACCACACCTCGATCATCCTCCGGGCCGGCCTGTTGGCCGCGCTCGGCCAGTCGCGACGTCGAGCCGAAGTCGGCAAGGAACGCGCTGCCGTCGACCACCGTCACCATCGTGTCCAGCCGCGCGATATCACTCAGGCTGAAGCCATGTTCGTCGCGCACCGCGAAGGTGGCCGCCACCGGCATCGGCTCGCCGATGCCCGTGGATTCGATCAGCAGATAGTCATAGCGACCGGCATCGGCCAGGCGCCGCACTTCCTGCAGCAGGTCGTCGCGCAGCGTGCAGCAGATGCAGCCGTTGCTGAATTCCACCAGCGTCTCTTCGGTGCGGCGCAGCTCGGCGCCACCTTCGCGCACCAGCTGCGCATCGATGTTGACCTCGCTCATGTCGTTGACGATGACCGCCACGCGCAGGCCCTCGCGGTTGCGCAGGATCTGGTTGAGCAGGGTGGTCTTGCCGGCCCCCAGGAAGCCGGACAGCACGGTGACCGGCAGGCGACGGTCGGCGCGGGAAACAGTGTTCATGTCGGAGCGGGTTGGCTGCGGAACGGAAATGTTACTGTATAACAATTGTTGCGCAAGGAACCTCCCCCGATGAAGTCGCCTTCTGCCGCCCTGCTTGATGCCGGCGCGGTCGCCCTGTCCAGCCTGTGCCTGCTGCATTGCCTGGCGCTGCCCCTGCTGGCCGCCGCGCTTCCCCTGTTCGGCACCTGGGCCGAGGCGGAATGGGTGCACCTGCTGTTCGTGGCCATCGCCCTGCCACTGACCGGCTACGCGCTATGGCGCGCCGAGCGCCGTCACCCGCTGCCGGTGCTGGCCTGGGCCGCCGCTGGCGTCGGTCTGGGCCTGTTGCTGGCCGGCGCGCTTGCGCTGCCCTCACATGACTGGGAAACGCCGATGACGGTCACCGGCAGCCTGCTGCTGGCCGCAACGCATATCTGGAACGCGCGGCACCGGCACGCGGGGTAGAGTCGACTGTTAGTCGACTGCTCTTCGCTCGGGCTGCATAGAACCCCGCGCTTCGCGCGATAGTCGACTAACAGTCGACTCTACCGCCCCCCGGCCTATTTGCCGTAGCGGCGCAGCAGCTCCACCAGCACTTCGGCCTCGTCCGCCCGCTGCTGCGGGTCATCGGCACCCACCACGTGTTCCTGCAGGTGCTCGTGCAGCAGCTCCATCAGCAGGCTGTGGGCGGCGCCGCGCACGGCGGCAACCTGCACCAGCACGTCCGCACAGTCGCCGGCTTCACCCTCGGGCTGGTCCAGCGCCTGCTCCAACGCCGCCACCTGGCCCGCCATGCGGCGCACCCGGGTCAGCAGCTGCTTTCGATTCCTGTGTACATGCGCCATGGCCGGATCATATACCCTATGGGGGTATCCACTCCAGCTCCCGCCACCATGCACTTGGACGCCCTCGCCGCCGCCCGTCGCCACGAACACCGCTTCGACGACGGCAACCCGCTGGCCGAACGCAATACCCGCCGCGCCCTGTGGCTGACCGTCGGCATGATGCTGGTGGAGATCGTCGGCGGCTGGTGGTTCAACTCCATGGCCGTGCTCGCCGACGGCTGGCACATGAGTTCGCACGCGCTGGCGCTGGGCCTGGCGGTGTTCGCCTACCGCTGCGCGCGCCGCTACGCGCACGACCCGCGCTTCGCCTTCGGCACCTGGAAGATCGAGATCCTGGCCGGCTACACCAGCGCCATCGCCCTGCTCGGCGTCGCCGCGCTGATGGCCGTGCAGTCACTGCAGCGGCTGTGGGTACCGGCGCCGATCCACTACAACGAAGCCATCGCCATCGCTGCGGTCGGCCTGGGCGTGAACCTGCTCTGCGCATGGTGGCTGCACGACAGCCCGGGCCACGCGCATCACCACCACGGGCATGACCATGGCGATCATCACGGGCATGACCACCAACACCACGATCACGGCCATGCGCACGGTCACGACCTCAATCTGCGCTCGGCCTACGTGCACGTGCTGGCCGACGCCGCCACCTCGGTGCTGGCCATCGTCGCCCTGCTCGGCGGCAAGCTGCTGGGCCTGACCTGGCTGGACCCGGTGATGGGCCTGGTCGGCGCCGTGCTGGTGACGGTGTGGGCGGTGGGCCTGCTGCGCGACAGTGGCCGCATCCTGCTCGACGCGCAGATGGACGCACCGGTGGTGGCCGAAGTTCGCGAAGTGATCGAACAGGGCCCCTGGCCGGCGCGCCTGGCCGACCTGCACGTCTGGCAGGTCGGTCGCGGCAAGTACGCGGTCAGCGCCAGTGTGGTTACCAGCGACGCCCGTCTGGATGCCGATACCGTGCGCAATGCACTGGCGATCCATGAAGAGCTGGTGCATGTCACCGTGGAAATCCACCGCAGCACCTGACCCGCATCCGGTAGTGCCGGCCGCTGGCCGGCAACCTCATGGGCTTCGGAAACAATCCAGCGTTGCCGGCCAGCGGCCGGCACTACCGCTAGAGCTTCAACATCATCCGCAGCAGGTACATCAGCAGCGGTAGCGCACTCAGCACCGCACCACCGATGCCGATCCACGGCCAGCGCTCGCCGCGCACGCGCGAGGCCACCGCCAGGCCGCAGCCCACCAGTGCCGCGCCCAGCACGCCCACGCCCAATCCCGCAGCCATGCCATTGCCGCCTGCGGCCACCGCCGCCTGCGCCGCCAATGTGCCGGCTCCCCAACCCACAGCGATCCCCAGCCAACTGGCCATGCCGCACCACGGTGCCTTGCCCTGCGCCATCCGAAAACCCCTTTGTTCTTGCCGAATTTCTGTACGGGCGACGCCCGAGTGCCGCCTACACTAGCCGCACCTGCCCTGTAGGGACATCCCATGCGCATGCTTCGCCTGCTGCTGCCCGGTGCCGTCCTGCTGCTCACCGCCTGCAGTGGCGATGCCGGGCTTCCTTTCAGCGCCGATCCGTTGCAGGGCTGCTTCGCCACCGGCGCGCGCAAACCGGCCGACTTCCGCATCGACAAGGAAGGCGGCCAGTACTTCGTCTCCTTCAGCCGCGGCGACCAGTGGCAGCGCGAGCCGAATGCCCTGCATAAGGCCACCCGCAGCGAGATCAGCCGCTACTTCCGCGATGACGCCGAGCAGATCGACAGCGCGTTGATCCGCATGGCGGGCGGCTTCGGCATCTTCCACTTCAACAAGGACGCGACGTTGAAGGGCAAGGCCAGCGATAGTGACTACATGGCGTTGATGCTGATCGGTGCTGGGCCGGTGTATGCGGTGAAGTGCCCGTAAGAGGCAATGATTCTGATGGCGGCTCAGGGCACTATGGGCGCATCCTGTCTTCTTTGAGGAGCGATGCCAATGCTGCTGTTTCTGCTGCTTGCGGTAAGCGCGCCGAAGACCGAGGGGGCCTATGACGAAGTCCGGCAGCTGCCCGATGGCCAGACCCTGGTCATGCGCACCCTGGACTGGGATCTCGGTGATGGTCGCCACGAACGCGTTACCGTGCATTGGCTGCTGCAGGAAGACGGCAGCCTGCGCTACGACTTTGATCGGCAGCCACCGGAAACCCAGGACGTCCATCGTCGGTCGTGCGCGCTGCAGGGCATGCAGCCCTCACGCGGCGTCAACATGATTTCAGGAGAAGGAGCCACGCACGGCTTCAGCTGCACCAGCCAGCGGTAGCGCCGAGCCCACGCTCGGCTCCACCCGTCTACATCCACGCATGGCGTGGATCTACTGCAGCGGCCACACGTGGCCCCGGCAACAGCTGCGGTACCATGCCCTCCCCCGAACCGCCCCGGTACCCGCCGTGCCCCATTACACCGGCCCCCTGCTGACCCGCGACAGCGCCGATACCCTGCGCCGTGCCCATGACAAGGGCGCTGCCGACTGGCAGGGCTCGCTCGACCTCGGCCGCAGCGAGGACAGCGTGGTGCTGGATGCCGACGGCTTCCGCTTCCGTGACCAGCCCTACCCGTGGCCGGGCAAGCTGAAGGACCGCACGCTGTACTACTGGGACGGCGAGGACTTCGCCCCGATCTCGCGCTACAGCGGCTCGCTGATCAAGCTGGTGCCGACCGAATGGGGCGCACCGACCTTCGAGATCGACGGCATCAAGATGCTGCCGACCTCCAAGCTGTCACCGTTCGAGGACGCGCGCCGCAAGGTCGAGCTGGTCGCCCCGGCCGGCAAGGTCATCCTCGATACCTGCGGTGGCCTGGGCTACTTCGCCGCCTGCGCGCTGGAGGCCGGCGTCGGCCAGATCCGCTCGTTCGAGAAGAATGCCGACGTGATGTGGCTGCGCACGCTCAACCCGTGGTCGCCGGATCCGGACTCGGCTGCGGCCGGTGGCCGGCTGCAGTTCAGCCACGGCGATGTCTCGCAGCAGATCGAACAGGTGGCCAGCAACAGCGTCGACGCGATCCTGCACGACCCGCCGCGCTTCGGCATCGCCGGCGAACTGTACTCGCAGGTGTTCTACGACCACCTCGCCCGCGTCATCCGCAAGGGCGGGCGCCTGTTCCACTACACCGGCGCGCCGAACAAGCTGACCAGCGGCCGCGACGTGCCGCGTGAAGTGGCCAAGCGCCTGGAAAAGGCGGGGTTCAAGGCCGAACTGGCGCTTGACGGCGTGCTGGCCGTCAAGCGCTGAGCCTCATTCCGAGTCCACCTTCGCCAGCTTCATCACCCACTTCGGCACTTCCGGTTCACCGGCGTAGAAGTCCTTCGGCTTCTTCTCCGCCATCGCCCAGCGGTGCAGCCAGCTCGGGCCGTAGCGACCGCTGTAGCCCTCGGCGCCCCGCGCATAGGCCGGGTCATGCATCGCTTCGTCCAGCGAAATGAAGCGATAGCCGCGCCGCTTCGTCGCCGCCACCAGTTCGGCGAACGTGGCTGCATTGAGTTCGTTCGCATGCATCAGCCAGACCTGCGGCAGCGCGTAGCCCAGCAGCGCCTGGGACTGCTTCTCGTAGTAGTCCAGCTTGTTCAGCATGTACGGCACATAGCCCTTGCGCAGCTGCGCCAGCGTCGCCTCGCGCGCCGGGGAATCCGGCTGCTCGTTCATCACGTTGGCATAAGCGAACGCCCACACCCACTCGCCGTTGTCGACCGTCACCGGTGCCACGCGGTAGCCATGCTGCTTGAAGAACACGTCCATCTCCGCGCGTTCTTCCGGCGTGCGCCCGGCACGCAGATAGGGGTGACGCATCCACTGCGGCTTCAGCCCGCGCTCGGCCAGCAACGGCCGCAGCACCGTCTCGCCACGCAGGAAATCCTGCTGGAACGCCGGCACGCCCTTGGCGTTCAGGTCCATGTGCGAGTAGGTATGGTTGCCCAGCACATAGCCGGCCTCCAGCCAGTCGCGCAGCATCTGCACCCGCGCCGGCTGCACCTGCCCTTCGATCTCAAGCTTGTTCTCGTTGACGAAGCCAACTACCGGCACACCCGCCTGGTGCAGCTGCGCCATCAGCGCTTCATGCCGCGCCTGAAGATCCGGCGGAACGATCTCGTCCACCCGCGCCCAGGGCAGGTCGTCGATGGTCACCGCGATCCGGCGATCCACTTCAGCGGCGTGTACCGCCAACGAACACAGCAGCAATGGCACAGCACGCAGCAACCAACGCATCAGCACATCCTTGCAGGAGCGAAGCGCAGACTGTAGCGCGATTGCGGGCGCGTGGTCGGTCACACACCCGTTATGGGCTGGGCGACTGCACCTGACGTTCGCGCACGATCGCCCGCCACAGCATGAATCCTGCAGCCATTGCCACCAGCATCAACGCGACCAGCACCAGGGCAAGGTCATCGGGATTGCGCAGCAGCGGCGCATGCTCATGGGTGAGGATCTCGAACACCACCTGCTGCGCCTGTGCCAGCGGTAGCCGGCCCTGCTCGCCCAGTTCCACCAGGCACGCCGCTGGGGACAGCTTGGCCACGCTGGTCCACGCCATGTCGTACAGGTGCAATGCCCTGAGCGCCAGCGCCAGGATCGCGGCGTGCAGGGCCATCACCCCCCAGTTGGCGCGTCGCAGGCGTTCGGACAGACGCCCCAGACGGTAGACGCTGATCGACATCGCGCCCAGCAACGCCAGTACCACGCCTGCCATCGGAATCCACTGCAACGGTTGCCATGGTGCAAGCGCAGCGGACCGCGCCAGCAGCTGTTCTGCGACCTGCATGCGCGCGACAGGATCAGGCCCACCGCATGCGTCATCCACCGGCTCCAGCAGCAATCCCACGCGGTAGTGGAAGAAGCCGGCTGCAAGGGCTACCGCCAGCAGCGCCACGACCTGCAGTGCCAGCAGAATCGGGCCAGGACCACAGATACGACAGAAGCGGGCAGCAGCAGAGACCATCGGTTCATCCGTGACAACAAAGGACCATCCTAACCAAGCGCCCTGTGCTTGTCGGCTGGCGGATACGACAACCGCCGCGTGGTCCCGGTAGGATGTGGATGAGCATGGATGGTCGCATGTAGAGGTGTTGTGGATGGTCACGCTGTATCTGTGGGTGCGAACGCTGCTTCCGCTGCTGGCGTTCGTGATCGCGTGGATGCTGCTGTCGCGCCTGATCAAGGCCCGCGTGGCGCGCCTTCCACGGGTGCCCTTGAACCTGCCCGAGCACAGCAGCAGCCCGCGCAGGAAGGACCGGCGCATCTACGCGCGCAAGCTGCGGCGCAGACCGGGCCTGCGCACCGCAACGCGCCCGGCCACCGCGCCGCGCAGCTGGAACCTCGCGGCGGTGTTCGTTTCGTTCTCTGCGTTGATTGCCGCCGTGCTGGTCATGCCGGATGGCGCGCGCTTCCAGGTGCTGGTCGAGAGCCTTACGGGCTACCCGGCCACGATTGCTGAAGTACATGTTCCCGCTGCCGGGCAGCCCCTCGTGCTGCAGGCGTGGCAGCCCGCACTGGCGCAGCTGTCACGGCCGGTAACAATGCGCTACCCGATCGGGCGCACCGGCGGCCAGCATGACGCGTACGCCACGCTGCCGGTACAGGTGAGGCATCAGAGTGATCGGCTGCAGGTGGCTACGGCCGCGCCGGTGGATTCCGAGCTGTTGCGTGCAGAGCTTGCGCGCTTGGCGGGGCTGCCGACGGAGGCAATCACTGTCCGCCAGAGCGAGATCTCACCGTGGCTGGAACCCGGCTGGACGCCGCTGGACGGCATATAGATGCCGGACCAGGCCAGGCTGCTGTTGCAGTAGATCCACGCCATGCGTGGATGGGCACCGTGCGGGGTCGAACACGGCTCGACTCTACAGATCAGGATCCGCGCGGCAGCTTCGCGGCCCACATGTTGTCCACCAGATTCGGATAACGCCGCCCATTCTCTTCCGCCCGCTGCCGCGCCGCCTCTTTCTGCGCAGGCGACAGCGGCTGCGAGGTCTGGCCCTTGGGGTTGGGCTTCTTCCACGGGGGTGTCTTGGTCTGGCGCATGGCCGCAGCTTACCGCTTCAGGAAGTTCAGCAGCGCCAGATTGAAGCGGTCCGCATGGCTGGTATTGCACCCATGTGGTGCGCCTTCCAGGATCACCACTTCGCTGCCCGGAATGGCCCGGTGCGTGCGCTGGCCCGAGCCTTCAAACGGCACGATGGCATCGCTGTCACCGTGCAGGATCAGGGTTGGCACTGTGATCTTCTTCAGATCGTCGCGGAAGTCGGTAGTGGCAAACGCCTGCATGCAACCCAGCGCCGCCGTCTGGTCGGATTGATGGCAAAGCGCGATTGCGGCCTGGCGCTCATCCTCGGTTACCATCAGCTTGCCATTGGCACTGAAGAAATCGCGGGTGAAGCCATCGAAGAACGCCTCGCGATCCTTCTCCAGACCGCTACGCATTTCGTCGGCCTTGTCCTGTGTGAGCGGACCTTCCGGGTTGTCCTCGCCGCGCAGCAGATACGGCGGCACCGCTGCTGCAAACACCACGCTGTGCAGGCGCTCCTGCCCGTGATTGGCCACATACCGCGCCACCTCACCGCCGCCCATCGAGAAACCGACCAGGGTCACGTCGCGCAGGTCACGTTCCTCGATCACCCCGGCCAGATCCGCCGCCAGCGTGTCGTAGTCGTAGCCCTCGGCGGGCTTGTCGGAACGGCCGAAGCCGCGCCGGTCGTAGCTGATCACCCGGTGTTGGGCGTCGCGGAGGATCGACACCTGCGTCTTCCATGCATCGGCGGACAGCGGCCAACCGTGAATCAGAATGACCGGGCGGCCGTCGCCACCGGTGTCTTCAACGTGCAGGCGGATGCGGGAAGCAGGCATGGAACCTCCTGTGGAAGGGGAGGATTTCAGGCTACGGGCCGGCCCCTATCGCGACCGTGATGGAATCGCCGGTTGCCATGACATCCCCTGCACAGACGGCAGCCCTGGCGCTGGAGCCGAGCCGCCAATGCGGGCATTCACTCCGTGGAAGGGCCGTTTCGTCGGACGCCGGCTGCAGCGCCCCGAACGCCATGCGAGCCTGCGTGAACCCTCCCTGGAGACTCGCCATGCTGCTGCTCACCCTGCCCCTGCTGGCCGCCGGCCTCGCCGCCGCCCCCGCGCCCTCCGATGACCTGCGCGGGCAGATCCGCCAGGCCGACACCCAGCTGTTTGCCGCCGCCTTCGAGGCCTGCGATGCCGACAAGGCCGCCGCGATGACCACCCAGGACATGGAGTTCTTCCATGACAAGGATGGCAAGTCGGCCAGCAGCCGCGAAGACTTCCGCCGCAGCGTGGCCACCATGTGCAGCAATGCGCGCAAGGGCGGCTGGAGCCTGCGCCGCGAGCGGGTGGAGCCTTCGTTGCAGGTGTTCCCGCTACACGAGGAGCGGGCGCTGGAGATCGGCGACCACCGCTTCCATGAACGCGGCAAGGACGGCGTGGAGCGCTGGGTGGGCCAGGCCCGCTTCATCCAAGTCTGGCGTCGCGTGGACGGGCGCTGGTTGGCCGAGCGGGTGATCAGCTACGACCATCGGCCGGCAGACTGACCCCTCGGGCGCGCTTCACGGGTCGGATCTATACTTGGGGGGTTCACCCACGACCCACCGCTACCGTTCGATGGCCATGGCAGAGATCACCCCCAACCACCCCGACTACGGCCTCAACCAGCAGATCCGCCAGGGCGTGGCCGCACTGGATGCCCAGCACGGCCGTGCGTTCGACCAGACCAGCGAACGCCTCACCGCCAGCCTGACCGTGCTGGCCCGCGAGCAGGGCCTGCAGCAGGTCGACCACGTGCTGGTCAGCAACGCCACGGCCAATCATCCGGCCGGGCACAACGTCTTCGTCGTGCAGGGCGACCCGGCCAATCCGGCGCACCTGCGCGCGATGATGCCGACGGCTATGGCGGCGCAGACGCCGGTGGAGCAATCGATGCAGAAGCTGGGGCTGGGTGTGCAGCCGCAGGTCGAGGTGCAGGCGCAGGAAATGCAGAATCCTGCGCCGCGGATGGGATAAGCGCTGCAGCTTGAAAAGGGGGCAGCGCATCGCGGCCTGCCCCCGCGTCTACAGCCTGGGCACCGCTTACAGCTGGATGCGCGCGACGCTCTCGTCAGCGCCCTTGTCATCCTTCTCGCCGTTCTTGATGCTCACGAACAGCACGTTGTTCTTCGCATCCAGCGCCAGGCTGTTCGGGTGGGTCGGCACCTTGTAGGTCGCCACCTTCTGGTAGGTGTCACTGTTGTACGCCGTCACCGTACCCGCTTCGCGATTGGTCACGTACAGGCGCTTGCGCGGTGCATCCAGCAGGATGCCCAGCGGGCCGGCACCGGTCGGGATGCTGGCCAGTTCCTTGCCGGTACTGCGGTCCAGCACCAGCACGCGCTGGCCCGGATGCTTGCTGACCAGGCCGCTGCTCTTGGCCTGGTAGCCACGCAGGAATTCCGAGCCCTGGTCGGTCACGAACAGGCGCTTGCCGGCCGGGTCCAGCGCGATGTTCATCGGCTGCTCGGCGGCGATCCTGTGCTGCGCCACCACCTTGTTCGAATCGGTGCCCACCACCACCAGGTCGGCCAGCAGGTTGCTGGTGTAGACGCGCTTGTTGGCCGCATCCAGTGCGAGGCCCGGCGCCTTGGCATTGCCCAGGCCGTCGATGGTGTTGATCACCTTCAGCGTGGTGGTATCGATCACGAACAGCACGCTGCTCACGTCCGGCTGGCTGCTGTGGCCGGTCACGTACAGGCGGTTGGCCACGCTGTCGACCACCAGCTCGCGCAGGTCGTGGGTGTAGGCGGCCTTGCCGTCCTTGCCGGTTTTTTTCTCCATCAACTGGATGGTGCCGACGGCCTTGTTCTGTGCGGTGTCGACCACGGTCACCGACAGGTCCACGGTGTTGCCCACGTACAGGCGGTTGTGGGCGTCATCCAGCACCACGCCGAACGCCTTGCGCTCCAGCGGGATGCGGGTTTCCACGGCCAGCGTGGTCGGGTTCAGGCGCAGCACCTGGGCCGGGTCGGCGTCATCGCCGAAGCCGCCGGAGGAGGCCACGAACACGGCGTTCTGCTTCGGGCTGTAGGCCAGCTCGTACAGGCCCTTGGCCACGGCCTGGCGCTGCACGGCAGTGGTGGCGCTGGCGGCGGGTGCGTTGTCGGCGAACGCGGAGGGCGCGCCGAGGCTGAGCGAAACGGCAACGGCCAGCGCGGCCGAGCGGAAAAGAGGATTACGGAACATGCGAGCGTCCTTGAATGGGCACGGGAAGGTGTCCTGGCTCGCTGGGCCGTACTGCGACGGCCCGACCTGCATCTGTCTGCGCAGGGTGGGCTGGCTGGGGTTGCCGGGGAATGGTAGCAGGTGGGGGGCGTGGCGTGCGCCGGCGCGCGCATGGCAGGCGCGCGGATTACTGCTCCTTCAACCGCAGCGAATCAGCCACATCGGTCTTGGCCGCCACCTCGGTGGCGATACTGGCGCGGCGGTGCCCCGGGTCGTTGCGGTCGCCCTGCACGATGAAGATGCTCTCCGCCGCATGGCTGCTCTTCGTCGGCTGGCTGAGCAGCACGTGGTCCACGCGCGAGAGATTGTTCTGCTTGGCCAGCACCAGCAGGCTGGCGCTGATGCGCTGGCTGGCCGCATCGAACGGGCGGCCATGCGCGGCATCCAGTTCGGCCACTTTCTGGATCAGCTGCGAGAACAGGCGATGGTCGGGATGAGAAGGGTCCAGCAGCGTGCCGGCCACTTCAATCGGCGTCGGCGGCGGCTCATCGCTGGCGCGGTCACCCTGGCGATGGTGCTCGGCCTCGCGCTCGGGCATCGCATGATGGGTTTCGGCATTCAGATCGCTGCCCGGGAACGGCGCGGCAATGCACTGGATTTCCGGCAGGTTGAACAACACCGCGAACTCGCCCAGGTTGCTGCCGCCATCCAGCGGCGCCGGCAGCGGATGCAGGCCGGCGTAGTGCAGCGCCGCCCAGACGAAATCGCTGCAGCGATTGATGGTGGCCGGGCGATCCACATCAAATTCGAACTCGGCCGGTTCCTCAGCGAAATCACGCAGGCAGCCGTAATGCTCCTCGGTGATTTCCAGGGTGCGGCTGTAGTACGGGTCCAGATGCTCGTCCGCATCATCGTGGCGAACCTGCGCGTACTGCACGCCGGAGCGGGTTTCGCCCGGCACTTGGCGCGGTGGTGCGAAGCCATAGCTGTGGGCCTCGTCGCCCGCGGCCACCTGCAGATACATATGGCCGCGCGGCGAAATGCCCCCACTTCTTAGCGGAGTGCCGGGGGCGGCCAGGTACAGCGTTGCGGTGTAGCGTGTTGCCTGCTCCATGCCTGTTCAGCCTTGATGGGTGCTGCGGTCCTGGCCGGATGATGGCATAGGTGGGATGGGAGGCAGGTGGAGAGGCCCAAGCTGCGGGATCGGCTTTCTGAATGTGTGAACCAGCGTGCATTCCGGCGGCGTAGGGCCGAGGATATGGAGTGCGGCGGGAGGGAGTCGTATATTCTTTGGAAACAGAGCAATGGAATTGCTGATGAACACATTTTCGCAAGTCCGCGTGCCGCAATCTGAGCATCCCAACGGGACAGCGGGCAGAATGCATTCTGTCGTGTGTGATCAGGAAGATCTCGGGGGGCACAGACCTTGGCCACTGACGCGACGCCTACTCCACCCCCTTACAACGGTTTCGGCCGGAATTGATGTATGGCGCATCTCGTGATTCCTGAACCTGTGCAGCTACAGCGCCTGTTGGCGGAAGCTGGCAACGCACAGGCGCGCCACATTCATCACCAGCACCAATCAATGCCAATCTCAGGAAAAGGCGATGCCCATTGAATTCAGGCCCGATTCCAACTCTGCATTCGATGCACCCAGCGCGGTGAGAATTTCTTACCCGCGGGTTCTACCAGCCACTCTGCCCGATGGACGCGAAGTCACTGAGTATCAATACACTTTCCGTCGTGACGGTGAGCGGGTAGCGTCGCTTGGCATCTTTGGAAGAGAAACGCTTACGATTGACGAGGACGGCCGTGAGCGCATTTACACGTTGGACCTTGGTACCAGTGAAGTACTGAAATCGATCATCGATTTCAAAGAGGAAATAGGAAATTCCGATGAAGTTCCTGCATTCATCCGCGCCGTCGCGCAGGGACTTCTTAATGTATTCTCCAATCAACCCAGCATTTTCGAGAGCATTCGCTACATCGCAGTAGCTCGGGCTGATTCATTGCTTCAACTTGGCATCGCGACGCCAGCGGACAGAATTCAGCTACGGAACGAGGAAGTAGTTCTAGGCAGCTTGTTTGTTCCGCAGAAGCAGGCTGAGGCAGGGTGATATGCCCCAGTTCTCATTTGAAAATTTCGCACTGACGACCCTGATGCCTGCCACAGATGCGGCCAGTGGGGCACAGCTCACCGACCAGCAGAAGGCAGAGATAGTCAGCTACCTGAAATCCCCAGGCTCCGGGCCCGACGGAGTAACGAGCTACGAAGACTTCGTCAACTCAAAGCTACGCAGCTTCCCCGCTGAACTTCCGTTCGGCGTTGACTATGTAGCGTTCTCGGGCACGGACAGCTTCGACAAGGGCAACTATTTCAATGCAACGGACTACGGTAAGAGTTTGCAGGGAAGGGCAGGTATCATCGGGGATACCCCGTGGGGAAAGTACATTGAAGAGATTGTAGACAAACCTGAGGCTCATCCGGACTTTCACACGGTTGCCGACAAGTTCCAGGCATTCATGGATGCTCGGGGCTTCAAGCCGATGGGTAACGGCGTCGGCGCGCTCCAAGACATGATGTGGAACGCTGGCAGCCCCAAGTTTTTCGAGAACGCCATCGCCACAGGCAAGCCCTTGGTGGCATTTGTCGAGAATGCCAAGCCCGAGCGTGGCTTCCACAAATTTGAGCTAGCCACCGCCCTCGACCACCCCAACGTCCGCATCAACGGCTATCCCATAAGTGCCTTCGGGCCTGAGCCGCTGGCCTTCGCAAGCCAGTCCGCCGCCGAGTACCAGGCGCTTGAGCGCAGCCTCGCGCAGCATGCCACCACCAACAGCGCGCAACCCGTCGATGTTGCGCAGGTGCGCCTGCATCTCAAACCCATCGATGGCTATGACGCTGTCAGCAAGACGCTCTTCGAACGACCGCTGCACGATTACAGCGCGTTGAACCTGAGCGAGATGTCGACCACGCGTGCGAACTGGGTCGCCGCGCATGCCAACCTGGGCACAGGGCCACGTCTGTTCGCTGATCTTCCCGAACCACCATCGCACGCGCCCCTGCAGCCAGGAGCTCCACGCGGCCCTCCCCGTGCGGCGACGGTTGCCGAAGCAGTGGCCGACGTTGCACCGCATGGCATGCACGCCGGAATCAACCCCGCTATCAAGGTTGCCGGCGTTGCGGGCGTCGCACTGCTTGCGCACGACTTCGCCACCTCCGGGCACAAGTGGATTGAGCTGAACTCGCAAGGCAATGCCGCAGGCGCAGATTCCACCGCTGCACACTTCGTCGGCCGCAACGTCGGCGGTGCAGTGGGGGGCTTTCTTGGCGGCGCTGGTGTCGGCCTCGCTTCGGGCTCGTGGACGGGGCCCGGCGCCATTGCAACGGGTATCGGTGGCGGTGTCCTCGGTGCGTATCTCGGCGAACGCTGGGCCGAGCAGAAAGACATCGAACGCGTCTACTCCCAAGTTGACCCGATGGGGCGCACCTGGACGCGCGACCCCGCTGATCCCAATGGGCGCTGGCTGCGAGCCGGCGAACAGCAGCAGGTCCAGAGCACCGACCTGGGCACCGGCGTCGAAGTCCGCCCGGTGCAGACGGCACAGGGTGACGACGTCACCTTCCGCACCAGCTATGTTGCCACCGGCACATTGGAGCGCCAGTTGAACTGGCAGGCGGCCCGGGCCTCGTATGAGTTGGGCTTGTCGAATCCGCCACCCCCACAGAACCCCTACCGGCTGAACGCCAATGGCTTGGCCGAGCCGGCACGAGGCGCCTTCGAGACCGATCGCGCCTTTGTACGCGATGCCAGCTCGGGACAATGGGAACTTGAAATCAAGGAAATGGTGGATGGCCGAGTGCCCAACAGCCGCCACCTGCCAGTCTCGGCGGAGCAGGCGCAGGCTCTGGATGAACAGTCGCGCACGGTCATCGCCCAGAACGCGTCAAACACCAAAGCCGCGATGGCTGCGCGCTACATGGTTGCTCACGAGCAAGGACGTTGGAGCGACTTCGGCGACGCGAACAATCCATCCATTCCCCGTGCCATTCAGGACGCGCAAGCCAGCGCCGACACGTTGAAGGCGAGTGATGGCAATGCCTATACACGGCAGGCGGACGGCCAATGGGTCAGCAAGGGTGTGATCTTTGACAGCGCCGCCAACCGGAATCTGAGCGACGAGCTGGAGATCACCTGGCAAAGCCAGAATGACGGTATCGCCGGGCTGCACGACATCGCCAAGCAGCTCAAGGACACCGCACAGGTTGCACACGAGGGTATTCGCGGCCAGGTGGATGCGCTCTACGCGCGCCATGGCATCGAGCGCACCGAGCAGCAGCTTGCAGCTACAGCCGTCGCGGTGGAGCAGACGCTGAATCTGCAGGGCAGAACAGGCGACGTGGTTCTGGAACTGATGCCAGATCCCCGCACCCACGCGCCCAGCGCAGAAAGTGCCATCGCCACGTTCGGTGACGCCGGCGGAAACCGGATGGTGCTCACCGGCACCACCACCATTGAAGATATTGCGCGTGCTCAATCGCAGCTTCGGCCTGAGGCTTCACTAGCTGCCCAAGGCGCTGCGCCTGCAGATCAGGCGACGACGCCCGACGTACCCGAGCTACGCATTGCTGCGCTGACTGCAAGGGAGCAGGACGCGCACCGGCAAGCGCTGCAGGAGGCCAATCGTCAAGGCAGTGCGGCGGTGGATGCGCAGCAGGCAGCGTCTGCGGCCGTGCTGGAGGCGCGAGGGGTGCAGATCGACCCGGTTGAGGCACTGAAGGGCGACACTGACCTGCAACGAGGTGCGGCAGCCAGTGCTGTCGTTGAACCCGCTCGCGAGCCCACTCCGGCGCCCGCTCCTGTCATCGCCGCGCCCTCGGCGTCGATTGTTGAGCCAGAGCGCACGCGTCCCTCCCGTGAGAGTGAGCAGCCAGTAGAGAGTCGCCCTGAACGACAAGCCGATTCGGCGCAGCGTGCAGAGGATGCCGCCCGGCAGGACGTTCGGAAGGAGGAGCCGACACCGGCTGCACCGGCAGTGGGCCCTCAAAGTGCCTCGCAGCATGAACCGACCGCAGAGCGGGCCTATGAGCAGGGGAATGCCTCGGTCGCAAGTACTGCGGACAGTGCAGGCTCAACCCAGCCAGTTCACATGCAGGAGCGCAGGGCTGAGGGTCCAGCGCATCAGGGCGGTGCTGAGCCGCAGAAGCTTGCGGATGCACTGCCGGTGCAGCCTGCCGTCGCTACAGCTCAAGACAAAGCAGAGCAGCCGCTGCCGCAACCTTCTGAGAGCGAGCAGGCCCCAAGGACCGCCCAGGAAGTCCCGTTGGATCTCCCAGTTCCGCCACTACCGGCCCAGGACGATCCGGAGCCGGAACCTGCAGGCCCCAGAACGGCTGACGTTGGCGGAGACGCTACCCGTCAGGCAGCGCCCCCCTCTTCCCCTTCAGATGAGGAGCGCGACCTCCCTGAGCATGTAGCGCCGCCGTCGGCCGCTCTGACGGAAAGCAATCCAATGCAACCCGGTCATCCCGATCACCCGCTCTATCAGCAGATCCGCGAGGGCGTAGCGGAGCTGGATGCCCAGCACGGCCGAAGCTTCGATGCCACGAGCGAGAGGATGACGGCAAGCCTGCTGGTTCTGGCCAAGGACAATGATCTGTCCCACGTTGATCACGTACTCGTAAGCAACGCCACGGCAACGCATCCTGCCGGCCATACCCTCTTCGTGGTGCAGGGCGAGGCGAACGATCCTGCCCATCTGCGCGCCTCCATGCCAACGGCAGAAGCGGCGCAGACGCCTGTGGAGGAATCACTGCTGCAGTTCGATTCGGTCAGCAGGGAAGCGCAGCAGCGCGCACTGGCCAATCAGCAGGAGCAGCAACTGCAGGACGAGCGCGCACAGCAGGATATCCAGGTGCGTGCGGCAAGCATGGGGTGAGCACGGGTTCAGATGAAGGCTGCGCTCAATGGCTGACGCTGAGGATTCCAGCAGCTGACCTTCATTCAGCCCCTCGCTCAAACCCCGACCACCACCGTGAATTGCTCAGACAATTACCAGCGCAATGAGCGATTCGGGCCATTATCGGTCAAATCCCTCCGATTGCAGGCATCCCCAATTTTGGGATGCCTACAATCGGCGATTCTCACCTACTTACGCAGCAGCACATCTCGATGGTAGTTCAGGTAATAGATCTGCGCCGCGGAGAACGGAACGTTCGAAATCTTCTGCACAATATCCCACTTCAAGCGCACCGCCTCGGGCAACTGGCTGCTCACGACTAGTCGGCCGTCATCTTCAAACGAGATGTACCCGCGATCGAACAACCGATCGATATGAGGTGCCAGCATGAGGCCATTGTTCCCATCAAGACGCTCATCGTTGGTGCTCTTCGCCCAGGGCTTGATGTGGCTGGCGATCAAAAACTTGGGCTCACTCGTACCAGTAACGCGGCAGGATTCTTCAATTTCGCTCACGCGCTTCCGGTAGATACCCTGTCCCACTCTGGCATTGATCAGCTGGGCCCTTACGGTTTCACCAATATTGTTGTCTTCCTTAATTTGCTTGACCGACACCTCGTCCTGCCAATCACCCAGCTGGTCAATGTCAACGTTGAGCAGCGCCAACAGCTCAGTGGCCATCGCCTCGGGCACAGGGAACAGATAGGCCTGGTTAGCCTTTCCATCCAGCTTCAGCGGAGAGTACTTTTTCGGAAGACGCGGCCCAATCTTCACCATGTGATCGCTCACTTTTAGCGGGGCTTCCATTAGGTGATAGTCCACTGGAACGGCCCAGCCGTCCTTGCGCCATTCGTTGTCCGTCTTCTTGAAGTCATCAGGACGATCCCTCGCGTAGTGCACCCCATTGACGACCGCAACCGCCCTGATTCGAGTGTTGGCAAACGCAAAGACCACATCGCCCGGCTGCACCTGGGTCATGTGCTCATAGAAGGGATTCGTCTTTCCCTCCACATTAGTCTTCGGCGACCACAAATAGCCTGCCTTAACCGCCCGATCAAACGTCTGCTTTTGGTTCACCCACCAGTACGCCATCCCTGCTTCCCCTGTCTCATCTAGTGCGGCCAACTGTTGGCGCGCACTTAAAACTGACCCAGGCTGCGCGTTGAACTTTGACCCACCCGGTGTACGGGGCTGAGGGTATCAGTTGGTGGTCTGGGTGGTGGCCTCCTTTGCCCT
This sequence comes from Stenotrophomonas sp. 86428_Sma, assembly GCF_056481585.1. Lineage (NCBI taxonomy): Bacteria > Pseudomonadati > Pseudomonadota > Gammaproteobacteria > Lysobacterales > Lysobacteraceae > Stenotrophomonas > Stenotrophomonas sp. 86428_Sma. The sequence goes on along the minus strand of NZ_CM151156.1, from coordinate 456,653 downwards.
GATTCTGGCTTTGGTCTTGTTGGCGGCGGTGCTGTTGCGCAGCCGCCAGGAGTCGTTGCCGGTCTCCAGGATGTGGCAGTGGTGGGTGATGCGATCCAGCAGCGCGGTGGTCATCTTGGCGTCGCCGAACACCTGACCCCATTCGGAGAAGGCCAAGTTGGTGGTGATGGCGAGGCTGGTGCGCTCGTAGAGCTTGCTGATCAGGTGGAACAGCAGCGCGCCGCCTGAGGGGGTGAACGGCAGGTAGCCCAGTTCATCGAGGATGACCAGGTCGGCATAGGTCAGGCGCAGGGCGATCTGCCCGGCCTTGCCCTGGGCCTGTTCCTTCTCCAGCGCATTGACCAGTTCGATGGTGGAGAAGAAGCGCACGCGCAGGCGATGCTGGCGCACGGCCTGGATGCCGATGGCGGTGGCCAGGTGGGTCTTGCCGGTGCCCGGTCCACCGACAAGGACGACGTTCTCGGGGGTGTGGATGAAGTCACCCTGGTGGAGTCGTTCGACCAGTGCGCGATCAACGGGACTGGCCGCGAAGTCGAACCCGAGCAGGTCACGATGGACGGGGAAACGTGCGGCCTTCATCTGGTTGGCCTGGGCACGAACCTGCCGTTCGGCGGACTCGGCCTGCAGCAGTTCGGCCATCCAGTGTTCGGGCTCCATGGTGTGCAGGCGCATCTTGGCCAGCAGTTCGGGCCACTGGCTGGCCATGCCGTGCAGCTTGAGCTGCTGCATGCGCAGCGGCAGGTCAGGCGTCGACATGATCTGCCTCCCGCAGGGCGTCGTAGCGGGCCGGATCGGACACCGGCGGATGACGCAGCGTCACTCGCGAGGCGACCGTCTCGATCGTGCGGTCCGGATGCTGCAATCGCCCCAGCACGTTGAGCACGTGGTCGGCGCGCACCAGGCCGGACTCGAGTGCCAGTTCCACCGCCACCAGTACCGCTTCGAGCCCGTGCACGGGTACGGCGGCCAGCACCTGGGCCATGGCGCGGTCGCCGTGAGGCTGGCGCAGCAACACCTGCTGCAGCTTGCGCAGCGGATCGGGCATGGACAGGAACGGCGCGCCGTCACGCAGTGCCCCCGGCTTGCGCTGGACCAGGGCGATGTAGTGCTGCCAGTCGTAGTGGACCCGATCACGCTCGAAGCTGCGCCGGTGGCGGGCGACCTCGGCCTCGCCGACCACCACGGCCAGTTCGAAGGGATACACGCGCAGGCTGGCGACGGCGTGGGCGTGTTCGCACGGCACGCTGTAGCGGTTGCGCTGGAAGCTGACCAGCGCGGTCGAACTGACCCGCACCGGCCGCTCGATGTAGCCGTCGAAGGGCGCGGGCATCGGCATCAGGTGGGGCTGTTCGTCCTCCAGAGCTTCGGCCACGGTGATGTCGGAGGCATCCGGATGCGCCTGCATCGGCCAAGCGGCGCGGCACTCGCTGGCGAGCCAGGCGTTGAGGGTGTCCAGATCTGGCCAGTGGCGGGCCCCGGCCTCGATCCAGATCTGTCGGCGCCGGTCCTGCACGTTCTTCTCGACCCGCCCCTTCTCCCAACCCGCGGCGCGGTTGCAGAACTCCGCGGCGAACAGGTAGTGGCTGGTCATGGCGTGGAAGCGGGCGTTGACCCGCCGTTCCCGGTGCTGGCCGATCCCGTCCACCGCCGTCTTCATGTTGTCGTAGATGCCGCGGCGCGGCACGCCACCGAAGGCGGTAAACGCCTGGGTATGAGCATCGAACAGCATCTCGTGGCTCTGGGTGGGATAGGCCACCAACCAGAAGGCGCGGCTGCAGGCCAGCTTCACGTGGGCGAGATCCAGCGGCATCTTGGCGTGGCTGCCGACGAAGGCGTACTCGCGGCTCCAGTCGAACTGGAAGGCTTCACCCGGAGGAAAGTGCAACGGCACGAAGGCCGGGCGGCGGCTGGCGCCGCCGGCCGCCTTCCACTGGCGGATGAAGGCCGTCACCCGGGTGTAGGTGCCCGGATAGCCGATCGCCTGCAACTGCGAGAACAGCACCTTGGCGGTGCGTTGTTCCCGCCGGGGACGATGGCTGTCGGCACGCAGCCACGTCTCCAACTGGGACCGGTAGGGATCGAGCCGGGAGGGCGAGGCTCGCCTGGGATAGACCGGCTCGGACTGGCCGCTGCGCAGCCATCGCCGGATGGTATTGCGGGATAGGCCCGTGCGCTTGGCGATCTCGCGCAGCGGCAGGCCATCGCGGAAATGCATCCGCCGGATCTTGGCCAACATGACCATGGTGATCACTCCTGAAATCCCCCGAGCAAAAGATGCTCAGGATGTGGGCTTCAGGTGGGTCAGTTTTACCCGCGCATCACCGCCGAAAGTGGGTCAGTTCTGGATGCGCGCCAACAGCCAACTGGCCTCCGAGACGGGATAGTACCTTTCGATGTCGCAATCAGCACGTTTCTGGCAAGCACAGTTCGGCAGAGGAAGCCCCGCCTTCCTTGCCTTGACGTGGCAACACGCCTTGCAACCGGCCCCGCACCGCGCGCTCGTCCACGCTCCTTTCGCTGGCCTTGACACTCACGAAGAGCACTTTGTTCTTCTTGTCGGGAGTCAGGCTCTACGGGTGGGTCGGGACCGGATAGATCGCCACCTTCTGGTAGCTAGCACTGCTTTCCGTTCTAGCCGTGCCCGCATCGTGGTTGGGCACGAACAGGCACGTGCCGCCCAGTCCAGTGTATTGGCAGAACGTAAGATCTCGGGAGAACTGAAGCTCCACGCCAGAAGTTCAGACCTGCGACACATGTTGTCGCAACTTCACACAGAATGGACTTCGATGGAATCGTTTGAGGCAGGGACGCCTACTCCCCTCAACCAAGAAGAGGAAGTGCGATGTTCAGAATCATTGGAGCAGTTGTTGTATACGGATTTGCGCTCTATGGCGTTGGCCACTGGTTGGCCAATCGCGATGACCCGTCGGTTTTCGATCAGGAACCGCGCTGATCAGCCCCTGGCGAAGCCTGTGCCTGCAGAAAGCGGCATGCCTGCACGTTGATCTCAACGAAGGCATCCCAAGACATTGTTGCCGCATAGTGCCTATGGAATTGAAGATCGACTCGACAAATGTCGGGTCGATCTTCGTATATGCCACAGCGCCGATTCTCTTCGCAGTAGTGGCGGCAGACTCCATCGCCTCTGTCCAGGAAACGCGTCTGCTCAGCCACGTGGACCTGCTGGCAACAAAGTCCACAGCCGCTGCACGGAAACGGCGCGTTCACGCCCTAGCCAGTCCAGAAAGCCACGCGCGCGTGCCAGATACATTGCCAACCTCGTATGGCAATTCAATGCCACGTCGCTCGATCTCAGTCGCCAGCACCAACGAGCGTTCGAACTCAGCGTTGCAGGCCGCCAGGTCCTGAGCAAATTCAACCATCGCGCACGGATCAACATTCAGTTCAATCGCAGCCAGTTCCATCAGGTAGGTATCAAGGCGACGGTTGATCTCGATGAAGTCCGCCAGAGTCTGGACATGTGCGCTGCGCGCCATGAAATCCCATATCTTTGCAGCCAAAGGACTGTGCAGAAGTGACCAGGTCAAGCCCAAGGTCACCACGCCACTCACCAGTGCCGCCAGGAACGAAACCAGCGGCCCGCCGATGATTGGGGTCGCAGAAAGCGCTGCCAGCTGGCTCAGAACCAGTGAAGCCGCGATCGCCCCTGCACCCACAGTAAGTGCTTCCAGTGCTGCCCGCTTCTGATCGATGTCATTCAACCTGCCCGGGTTGAGGCACATGATCTTGATCGACTTCACCAGCGACCCCCACATCTCGCGGATGATCTTGGCGGTGTTCTTGGCCGACCTTGCGAAGATATTGAACACCGTCGTGGTGATGCTGGCCGCAACGCCGCCGAGGAAGGAGTCTCCAAATTCAGCAAGCAAGTCGCCGAATCGGCGCTGCACCCTTCGCCAGATGCCACTAAGCAACGCACTTACCCTATAAAGAAATCGCTCGAACGTGAATCGCCGCTTCAACCCCTTCAGGGCTGACGGGAGTTTGGCCCGCAACTCAAACCAAACCTCGCTCGCAATCAACCCTAACACCTGGCGCAGCCCCATTCGCAGCCCGACGTTCGCGGACGCGTACGCTGTATTCTTGAGGAACTTGCTACCGGTGTAGTAAGCAACGTTGACCTCCCGCTCATAGGCATCACGCGCCTCGGCATCACGCTGACGCATTCCGTCCTGGTCAATGTCCTTCAGCGTGTCATTGCGCTTTTCAACCTTGGCAATGCCGGCTTCCAGGGTTCTTGCATGATGCTGCTGTTCCGGGGTGTCACGCGGCATTGCATCCAGCTCCCGCTTCCACGCCGCGATCTTCCGCTCATTCTCCTTGATGGTCCTGGAGACGTCGGCCAGATACGCGTCGACCGGCTTGGCGCCCTTGGAAGAATTGATGGTTTGGTGCGTTGACTGCAGATTGCTGGACCGGTTGGCAAGCTCCACCCCATCCAACTCCGCCAGCACGCGACCCGGATCGTCATGCACCTCCTTGGCCGCGATGACATGATCCAAGGCACGCTTGTCCTGCGCCCCCATGGTCTTCCCACGATAAGGATCCGTGAGCGTGCCGGCCTGATGGCTCGTCTTGTCCGCCCTGCCCTGGTTCTTGTAGTTGTCGTGGGTGTGATAGGCCGTGGTGTCGTACTCCCCGCGGTTCTCATACCGCTGCCTTTCGGTATTGGCGGCACCGCTGTCACCATCCGCCACGTAGTGCCCCTGACGAACATTGTGGATGGTGTCCACATCCCCCCCCTGCTTATCCTGAAGCAACAGGAAGTCGAGGCCAAAGCTGGTCGCCAGGCTGTTCACGACGGTCTTCTCCAACTGGGGCATCCAGTCGAAATCGTGATCTGCATACGATGAGATCATGGGATAGTCCAAATGAGGAGATTTGATGAAGATGGCGGATGTCGAGCACCCGCCACTGGATGCTTACTGGGGGTTGAATCGCATTGCGCTGTTGCGACCTTCAGCCAAGGCCGCGTCAATGCCGTCCTTGTTGAGAATCATCGATCCATCCGCGTCAGTCTCCATCTGCGGCACGCCATCGGTGCTTACCACCACATCGCCATCCTTCATCTTGACCTTGAACAGTGGCGTGGAAATGATGTCGGTTAGGATCGCCGCCAACGCGTAGCCATTGCCGATGGCCAGCATGATCTCGTCCTCAAACTTCGACAGCTCTTCGTCGACATTCCGACCCAGGCGCTTCAGACCGCCTACGAGACTGTCCATCCCCTCCAGCGTATCGAGGTAGCGCTCGAAGTTGACGCGGATCTCTTCCAACGCCGCCTTCACCTTGCGTGCTGACAGCGCAGTGCTCGCAAGCGAAACGCCTGCCTTTTCCATCTTGGAAACAGCCTTGTCGACCTCAATGCTGGACTGCTTGGCATTCTTCAACGCCTTGTCGCCATGGCTGTCATAGGCCCAACCCGCAATGGCGAAGATGGGGGCGGCTACCGCGGCGCCGAGGATGGCCGTGCCGCCCGCGATACCCATCCCACCAGCAGCCAGCGATCCTCCACCTATCGCTGCCAGCGTCGCATTCGTCGCCGCAACACCCGCCAGACTGGAGATGGCAGTGCCCGTTGAAGCCGCAGCAAACGTCATCACGCCGCCATACACGGCGAAGCCAGCGGCGACACCACCAGCGCCCGCCCCGGCAATACTCCCCAGCACACCCACCGCGGAATACGCATAGGCCTCGACCTTCTGCAACGTGTGCCGCGGCAGCTTGACCTCGAGCTTCAGATCGCGGCTCTGGTTGAGCTGCTCCAACAATGCCGCCGACAGCAATGAGAAGCGCTCGAAGTCCTTTCCGATGCTCAGTTCCAACTGCCCGAGCGCGTCGAGCGACTCAAGTGCCTTGGCCTCCTGGCGATCAAACTGCTCTCGACGAACCTGATAGCGGGAACGCGCGGCATCGGCGATGTCGTCCGATTCACTATGCTTCTTGTAGCCGTCGTAGACCTTCTTGGCGCCAACCGAGAGGGCTGCCGCAGCGCCGAGTCCGATGATGATGGGTAGTGGCATGTTCTTGTTTCCTGGCAGTGGTGGTGTTGGGTATGAACAGCGTTGGGGTGTGAATCAGACGTCGGTCAGCAGGTAAGCTGCTGCTGCGCTCTGCACTCGGACTGCGATGCGCTGGCGGAGGGAATCTGGCTCAATTACACGGATGCGCTCGGCCTGGGCCAGAATCCAAGTGATCATCTCTTGGTCGTCAGGCACCTGGACCCGCAGCCTTTGCCAGTCACTTTCTTCGATGGCCTGCAGCTGCTGCCCGGTGGCAAGTGGCGTTTCGGCCAGGGCCCAGGCTAGATGCGGATGCACTTCGGCATGCAGCTCTGTGGTCCCAATGCTGTTGCGGGGACTGAACGCGGCCGACTGTAGATAGCTCGGCATATCGAAGCCACGATCGTCGGCCTCCTCCTCCTGTACAGAGATATCCAGGATGCGATGCAAGGCATAGTGGCGAAAATCATCAAAGTCGCCGACGCGAGCAATCAGATAAGTCGTCGCTCCGCGCGATGCAAGTCCCGCGGGATGAAGCATCAGTTCTACCGGCGTCTCCTTTGCGCGGCTGAGATACCGAACCTGAAGTACGCGGCCGGCGAGTAGACCGGTAGCGACGCGGTCCCAGATCTCCGGCACAACCGAAGCAGGTAGAAGCGGCTTCACGGGAGGGACTACCCGAACACGCCGAGACCACTGCGAAAAGCCGTTGTGGTCCATTGCCTGCAGCAAAGCCCGGGACTCGTTGAAATGCGGGTCTAGTAGATCGAGAACGGTAGGCGGGAGGATATGGCGAAGGTGCTCTTCCGCCATGGTCATCGCCAACGCCGCCGCCGGACTGATGGAGGGGACTGTCGTCTGCGCGCTTGCGGCAAATGACCATCGATAAGGACGCAAGCGACGCACAGCCTCATCACTGTCTTCTGAGCTGCATACCAGCTGGAAGAGCGTGCTCAGCTTTCCCGAGAGATCGCGCTGCAACGAGCGCAAGTTAATATCAAAACCCTCCGCCCACAGTGCATCACGCAGTTCAACTGTGGAGATGCTACGCGGATAGCGCGGGATCAGCCGCAACAGGACAAGATTCCTGGCGAGTGGGTCCTTGTTTGAGCGTTGACTCATGGTTCCTTGCTGGGCCCGACCTAAGTCGCCGCCCCCCTCAAAGTGTGGGAACAGACTGCGGGGAGCACGCGACAATCCGTGTCGCCTCATACTGATCAGTACGACTGAGATTCAAATGATCGGTGTTGAGTGCGTGGCGCGTGCTTGGGTACAGGCGTCGTTGCCCGTTACCGCACAGCCGTGGGCAAGGCCATCGGCTTGGTGCACCGAAGTTGAGGCTGGTTAAAAACCATGGAAAGATTGGCGGCGTAAGGCGCGCCTGGGCCGTGCGACAGTATCCCTGCCGCCACGAGAGAATTCCCTTTCATCTTCAGCCCCCCCCTGTGGGCCAATCCATTTTTGCAGAGTCTACGACATTGGAACGACAGGATGGCCCCAATTTCCATAGGAATTTATGCAACTCATGGAGACCAGAAACAAGCCTAAAGATCCTCTGTGCGGCGCCGCTAACTTCCTAATCGAAAATGCGCTGACAATCTGAAGCCGAGATCCGGGCATTTACGACAGCTCTCTGCGTCCGGGTGCCTTTGGCGGCTAGTTGACGAATTTCCCGGCAATCTGCATTCGGCACCGCAATCGCTGGTACTTCTGCTGTCGATCCACCTCATCGACAATGGCCTGGGCGACTTCGCTGGTACTGCACACGCAATGTCTGCGGCTGCGTACCACTGCGACGTCGGCATGGATGAGTACCTGCTGGGCCGCTACGCGGACCTCCCTCCACGCGAGGCTGCACTGGCGTTCGGCAGCGACTACCACCTGGATCGCGACGATGCGCTGTGGCCACGGTCGGGTGCGCCTATGTAGTCCGCGCAGCAATCCCGTACACCGGCATTCAAGGCAAGCGATGCCAGAGGATGGCCGCTATGCTGGCAGCGCACTGGAATGGAAACCACGTATGCCCCGCTTCAACACCGCCCTGGCACTGAACCTCGTTCTGATGCAGCTGGGCGCTACACCTGCCACGGCCATGGCGGCAGACCCGCAGGTTTCCACTGAGGTGTTCGTGGAGCGCGGTGACAACCCCACCTTCGAGCTGCAGCAGGCGCCTGCCATTGAGTATTCAACGGCCCCTGCCAGGCCGCCCGATACCTTCCTGCAGGCTCCCATGCAGGTGGTGCTGGTTGCTCAGCTGGATGAGCTGGGCCACGTTTCCAACGTGATGGTGGCGCGGTCCAGCGGACTGCGGGAGATGGATCGTGCGGCCCTTACCTCAGTACGCCAGTGGCGCTTTGATCCGGTCGTGGTTGAGGGCGTCGCACTGCATGCGCGGGTGCGGGTCCGTCTGACCTTCGCGCCCACGGCCGAGGCGCCACCCGGCTGAACCGCTGCCCCAATCTGTCGCAATTGGGCCTACGCCATAACCGTGGCTGCGGGCATTCCTGCGCTTGGAGCCAATAGCGCCAAGCCCTTCAAGACCCTTGTGGCGCAATCGCTTGCTGGCTTAACACCGTGTGCGACAATGCCGAAAACGTCAGGACTGGCAATCATCAGTCCTGTGGTTTCTTGGCATTTGGTTGCTGCACGGGTATCTCTTGGCGTGCCACCGGAAAAGGGTGGCGCGGGACTCGAAAACCCGTCTATGTACCAGATGTATGCGCTTGCCGGCCGGCGTCGCCTTTGTGTGGCGCCGGCTGGCAATCCGTTCGCGTTCCATGGCGGGCGGTGCGTGGGGATCTTCGGATCCGCCGGTCTGGTACATACCGGTTTTCGAGCCCGCACCGTCCGCCACCTTTATCGGTGGCACTGCTATCTGTCCTGTACGGAGCATTGCCATGAACACATCGGACTTCCGTTCCCTGCACGCGCACTACGATCCGGACAACGCCGAACCCGAGCGCGAACCGTCCGTCGATCCCAACGCCTTCGTCGCCACGCTACACCGCATCGGAACCGGTGCAGCGGCGGACGGCCAGCCTTGGCCGGAGCGGCATCAATTGCCTGGGCGCTGCCTTCAGTTGGCGGATGCGGATTGCGCATTGGCTGGTCTGCGCGTGGTAGCGGAGCTGATGCTGGCTGCGGAGCGGACTCGGCAGAATGGTGCGCCCGAGGAGTACCTGGGGGATCGGGTGATGGAGGGGTTGAAGATGGCGTGTGTGGCGCTGACTGCGCAGGTGGCTGAGCGGTTGCAGGTTCACCGATAAAGATGAGCGTTCACGCACACATGTAGCCAAATGATTGTTGAGGAAAATTAATGAGAAGAGGCAATTGAGCCTGCAATGATGCAGGAACAGCGTTGCAGACTCAAAGTGTGAAACTTGGCAAACACGGAACGTGTGTGGCAAAACCTAAGCCGCAAGCCATTCCACTATCTCAGGCAGGGGGAAAATATCCTCAGGCACTGTTTTAGCCAACAAAGTTGCCATATAACGTTGCCGCTCATCCCGCCCAAAACTCACAATGCTGTTACAGACCACACTATCAACCCCCGAAAGGCGAGCGTATGCACCTATACACGCCCAGATACACTCCTCTCCCGCGTGACCATGAGGAAGCCATTGAATTGAGATATTTGTGCTGAGGGAATCCTCATGATTCTCAACAAGCCCATTTATACGATCGACGATCATTTTCGCTCGAGGTTCGGCACATCCTCGACTTTCAAGTGAAGAGATCAAGGAAGTGGCGATCACAACACGATCTGAATTGGGCTCAAAGTGCTCGTGCCTCAATAACCCCCCTACCCTTGATAAAACCCCCTCCTCCTGCAGTGCAAGCGAAAGACACGAGGAGACTACAAGGATTTTTTTAAATTCATCATTAATTAATGAGAAGAATCCATTCTTCAGTGACCCACTAAACGCCATCTTCAAATAGGCGACGACATGATCCCGCCGAAAATTGTAGTTCTCAATAGAATGACCTTGCGTGGAGAATTCTCTGGCTCCCTGGACAGGCGCGACCCAAGCATTAGAAAGTCGGAACTCACCCGGGGGCAATCCATCCCATTCCCGATCTTTCAGCACCGCGAGCACATCATTGATCCTCGGCAAATTATTCGCGAGCTGCTGCGCCACTCTTACCACTTCCTTCACTTTTTCTTTATTACCCATTCCAGCACAGCATTCACCTTCAAGAATGCCGGCCTGATCAACCGTAAATACTGCGTCACAATCCCTTTCAGCATGCAGCCTAAGAATAACATTCCGGTCGGATATCCCTTCTACAAGGAGCGTCTTGCCACTCCTCCGCAGGGCTGCATTAATAAATCCATTTATGCTGTATTTCGATCCCATTTCTTATGCCTCATCCACGTCATCAGGCTGAACATCGTCAAAAAGTGAAGGCTGCTTTCGCGCAGAAGCATTAGGCTCAAAATCTTGAACATCGAACAAATGCTCAGCCCCAACTTCAGGCGAGTGAGTGCACACGACAATTTGTCGATCCGGTGCTTGGCGGGTCAACTCGTTGAGAATTATGCGCTGCCAATCGATATGGAGCGAAAGCTCCGGCTCGTCAATCAGGAACATTCCAGACGTGAACTTGGTACGGCTCGCGCAGTACAGCATCGTTATAATTTGCCTCTCACCCGAGGAGAGCGCATTCATTCCATATGAATGACCTGCCCCGGTCGAAATTGAAACAAGTCTTTTCGTCGGCCGCTTTTCCTCAATGTTCCTGCCAATCTTCAGCTGTTTTCCATCCAAGAATTTGTTAACTGAATTCTCGAACTCTCGCGTTTTGCGAAGCGCATTTCTTCGAGTCCCCTCTCGCTCCAACAATGCCTTCCTATAAATATCAAGAAGATATCTATTGACTCCAGAGGGTTGAGGTGACGAGCCAAGCTGACGTGCGGACCGCAGAAGGTCCTGATTTATTTCTTTGGAATTCTCGACACCCGAAGCCAATTCCTGAGCCTCAAGAAGATCGGATATCTCCTGAAGAATACCTTCATTGGAATCCTTGGATTCAGTGCTTTCTAGCCCAGCACTAACTCTAAATACCTTTACGAATGTTTCCTCGAACATTCGCTGCTCTTTGGCAGTTATTTCGTACTGTGCGCGGCGCCACTCTTCAGTTAAGGAAGTCTCGACATCTGAAATACTTGGGTAGCGAATAACAGGAACAAATTCGCCAAACCACTGGCGGCAAACAAGTGTTTTTTCTACCGAGGAGAGTGCTTCCTCGTGCACCTGCCGGGGGGACAGATTTTCTCTGGAACCCTCCCTCAAGGCTATGAATTCCAATTTCTGAAGCGATTCCAATTCTTCAGATCGTGCTTCACTGTACCTGCCAACACCATATCCATCTCGCCTTGTTCGCTCCAGAACCGAGCGGAAAGCCGGAAGATATGTCGCGCGGCCGCCGAGAACAGTTCTGAGAGAAGTCAGCTCTAGCGGCGATAGCGCGTCTATAGAAGATCCGGTCAAAGCCCCGTTAACAGATACTCTGATCGCCGAACTATCCTCATCCCTTTCAATTTCGACCTTGTCATCTGCAGACGTCCAAACGCAGATTCGCTGAAACTTGATGTATCTAAATCTGTTGAAATCGAGCTCAAGAAGATTAGCCAGAAGGTGCAGCATTGTCGTCTTGCCACGACCATTCTTGCCATAGATGACATTCAGACCTGGGCCCAGCGTCATATCGACATCCATTTGCCCATGAAGCCCCTCAACGACAATGCGCCGAATAAACAACGGACTAGCAGTGGACTTGCGCTCTTCCATAATTCCATTTCCTCTTATTATTCAGCGCCTGACAGCACACTCGAAGCAGAAGTACGTATCGCACTATCAACTAAAAGAATGGCGACCTAGGGTCGCCATTCACTAATGTCCTCAAGAATTCGAATCAAACCCCAACAGGATTAGCCTTCTCCGGATCAATCTTGTACTGCTTGATCGCCCGGGCCACATCCTTCGCGGTCATCTTCCCTTCCTTCGCCAGCGCCGCAATCGCGGCATGCGCGATGTAGTACCGGTCAACCTCGAAGAACCTACGCAGGTTCGCACGCGTATCCGAGCGACCAAACCCATCCGTACCCAGCACGGTGTACGACATCGGCACGAACGCACGGATCTGGTCCGCATACGCGCGCACATAGTCGGTGGCGGCAATCGCCGGGCCCTGGCGGCCTTCCAGCAGCTCGGTCACGTAGGCCTTGCGCTGCTCACCTTCCGGATGCAGGCGGTTGGCACGTTCCACATCGAAACCATCGCGACGCAATTCGTTGAAGCTCGGGCAGCTCCAGATATCGGCGGTCACGCCGAAGTCCTTGTCCAGCAGCTCGGCCGCGGCAATGGCTTCGCGCAGGATGGTGCCCGAACCCAGCAGCTGCACGCGCAGCTCGCCCTTCTTCGGCTTGCCGGCGTCGGTCAGCAGATACATGCCCTTGACGATGCCTTCGGCCGCGCCTTCCGGCATTTCCGGGTGGGTGTAGTTCTCGTTCATCAGGGTGACGTAGTAATACTCGTCCACCTGGTCTTCCATCATGCGCTTGGTGCCGTGCTGCAGGATCACCGTCACTTCGAAGCCGAAGGTCGGGTCGTAGCTGCGCACGTTCGGGATGCCACCGGCCACCAGATGGCTGAAGCCATCTTCGTGCTGCAGGCCTTCACCGTTCAGCGTGGTGCGGCCGGCGGTGCCCCCCAGCAGGAAGCCGCGGGTACGCATGTCGGCGGCCTGCCAGGCGATGTCGCCCACGCGCTGGAAGCCGAACATCGAGTAGTAGATGTAGAACGGCAGCATCGGCACGTTGCTGACCGAATAGCTGGTACCGGCGGCCATCCACGAGCTGATCGCGCCCGGCTCGCTGATGCCCTGCTGCAGCACCTGGCCGCTCTGGTCTTCGCGGTAGAACATCAGCTGGTCGGCGTCCACCGGCTTGTACTTCTGGCCGAACGGCGCGTAGATGCCGATCTGGCGGAACAGGCCTTCCATACCGAAGGTACGGGCTTCGTCGGCCACGATCGGCACAATGTGCGGGCCCAGTTCCTTGTCACGCAGGGTGATGTTCAGGCTCTGCACGAACGCCATGGTGGTGGAGTAGCTGCGCTCGCCGCTGCTCTTCAGCAGGCGGTCGTAGGCTTCCAGCTTCGGTGCCACGAAGGTCTTGTCGGCCTTGCGGCGGCGCTGCGGCAGGTAACCGCCCAGCGCGGCACGGCGTTCCTGCAGGTACTGCACTTCCGGCGAATCCGGGCCCGGGTGGTAGAACGGCACCTGGCCGTCGGCCAGCTGCGCGTCGGTCACCGGAATGTTGAAGCGGTCGCGGAAGTGGCGCACCGCTTCGTCGTCCAGCTTCTTGGTCTGGTGGGTCGGGTTCAGCGCCTCACCGGCGCTGCCCATGCCGTAACCCTTCACGGTCTTGGCCAGGATGACGGTCGGCATGCCCTTGGTGTTCACGGCCTGGTGGTAGGCGGCGTACACCTTGTGCGGGTCGTGGCCACCACGGTTCAGGCGCCAGATGTCGTCGTCGGAAAGGCCGGCGACCATCGCGGCGGTTTCCGGGTACTTGCCGAAGAAATGCTCGCGGGTATACGCGCCGCCGAAGGCCTTGCAGTTCTGGTATTCGCCGTCGACGGTTTCCATCATCAGCTTCTTCAGGACGCCATTGGTGTCCTTGGCCAGCAGGGCATCCCAGTAACCGCCCCACAGCAGCTTGATCACGTTCCAGCCGCCGCCACGGAACACGCCTTCCAGTTCCTGGATGATCTTGCCGTTGCCGCGCACCGGACCGTCCAGGCGCTGCAGGTTGCAGTTCACCACGAAGATCAGGTTGTCCAGGCCCTCACGGCCGGCCAGGGCGATGGCACCCAGGGTTTCCGGCTCGTCGCTCTCGCCGTCGCCGATGAAGCACCACACCTTGCGGTCGGACTTCTCGATCAGGCCACGGTTTTCCAGGTAGCGCATGAACTGCGCCTGGTAGATGGCGGCCAGCGGGCCCAGGCCCATCGACACGGTCGGGGTCTGCCAGTAGTCCGGCATCAGCCACGGGTGCGGGTACGAGGACAGGCCACCGCCGTCCACTTCCATGCGGAACTTGTCCAGCTGCTCTTCGCTGATGCGGCCTTCCAGGAAGGAACGCGCGTAGATGCCCGGGGCGCTGTGGCCCTGGATGAACAGCAGGTCGCCCGGGTGGTTTTCGCTCGGGGCGCGCCAGAAGTGGTTGAAGCCCACGTCGTACAGGGTGGCGCCGGAGGCGAACGAGGCAATGTGGCCGCCCAGGTCGCCCGGCTTGCGGTTGGCGCGTACCACGGTGGCCATCGCGTTCCAGCGGATGATCGAACGGATGCGCCATTCCAGTTCGGCATTGCCCGGGCTCTTGGCCTCGAGCTGCGGCTCGATGGTATTGACGTACTCGGTGGTGGGAGAGAACGGCAGGTAGGCGCCCGAACGACGGGTCAGTTCCACCATGCCTTCCAGCAGCTGATGCGCGCGCTCGGAGCCCTCGACATCAATAACGGCCTTCAACGACTCGATCCACTCCTGGGTTTCCACAGGATTCGGGTCGTTGTTCAGCACCTCGTTCAACCAGTTCATTAGCGCTCCCATAACCGCACGCACGCGCGCGACTGTTGTATAGATTTCTAGACCGCAAAGTGTAGCGCACCAAGGGCTTTCGTCACTTGGCTACGCAGGCGTATGGATGCAACCGGCCGGTGTCCGCAAGGGGCTTGCCGGGCCCGCTGAAGGCCCTGCGGCGGGCCTTGGCGGCTGCGCGGGCTGTCGCTTGCGGGCTGCTGCGCCCATGTGCAGGACGCAGTGTTACCGCGGCCGATGACGGTTGTGGGGCAGCGCCACGCCCACCTGTATCGGCTGCGCGTGCCGGCGCTGAACGGGCGACAACGTGTCGCACCTGCCTCTGGATCGCCCCCCGCCCTGCCCTCAGGGTAGGCCTCGAGTGTTGGCCTCGCCCGCTTCGGTCCGCCGTCTGGCCCTGCCTCACTCCCTTCCACAGTGTTGCCCGGGGCGCCTCGCAAGGGGCGCCCTTTTTGCTGTGCGCGGGGCCGGCCGTGGCCCAAAACTGACCTGCTTGTGGCCGGATCGATGATTGTCGGCTTCGATATATCGATATATCGTTTGCACACTCGTTTACCGATATATCGAAATGAGCCGTACCGCTTCTCCCAGAGCCCGTTCCACCAATCCGGAAGTGCCACGCCGCAACGGCCAGCCGCGGGTGCTCAGCCGCGGCGACCTGCGCCTGCTGGTGCTGGCCCTGATCGGCGAGCAGCCGCGCCACGGCTACGAGCTGATGCAGCTGATCAGCAATCAGTTCATGCAGGCCTACACGCCCAGCGCCGGCACCATGTACCCGCTGCTGGCCAGCTTCGAGCAGGCCGGCTGGATCGAGGCCGAGGAAGTGGACGGCAAGCGGATCTTCCGCATCACCACCGCCGGCGAGTTCGAGCTGAAGGTGCAGCGCACCCAGGTGCGCCTGGCCCAGCGACGCGCCTTCGACCGCGCCCGCGAGATCACCAAGGCCTCGCTGCCGCCGCCGCTGGCCGGTGCCCTGCGCGAGTTCAAGCGGGCGCTGGTGCATCACCACGGCCGCTGGGCCGAGGGCGAGGCGGAAGAAGTTGCGGCGCTGCTGACGCGGGCATCCGCGCTGCTCAACGGTACGGCCGGTAGCGAGAGCCAATCCTTTTCAACGACCCAGCCAGACTGAATCCAGCCAGGTCTCCCCTACGCCGCGCAGCACTGCGCGACACCTTTACAGGTAACCCAATGACCGAACACAACAACACGCGCCTGCGCCTGGATGTGCGCTTCCGTGAACTGACCGTGCTGCGCACCGAAGAGGTCACCCCGCACATGCGCCGCATCGTGCTGGGTGGCTCCGAGCTGGCCGGTTTCGATTCGCCCGGCGCTGACGACCACATCAAGCTGTTCTTCCCCAATGCCAGCGGCGAGATGGTGCTGCCGGTGGTCACTGCCGAAGGCCGCAGCTATCCGGCCGGCAAGGAGCCCTCGCCGGCCCGCGACTACACGCCGCGCTGGTGGGACCACGAAACCGGCGAGCTGGCCATCGACTTCGTGCTGCACGACCAGGGCATTGCCGGGCCGTGGGCCGAGCAGGCCAAGGCTGGCGACACGCTGGTGATCGGCGGCCCGCGCGGCTCGTTCGTGGTGGCCGACAGCTACGACGCCTATGTGCTGATTGGCGATGAAACCGCGCTGCCGGCCATCGCCCGCTGGCTGGATGTGCTGCCGGAGGGTGCCGAGGTGCAGGCCTTCATCGAAGTGAGCGATGAGGACGAACGCCAGGACCTGCCGCAGTACGAGAACGTGCGCATCCACTGGCTGGAGCGCAACGGCTTCCCGGCGGCCAGCAGCACGCTGCTGGAAGACATGCTGACCGACTTCGAAGCGCCGGACGGCGACGTCTTCTACTGGATCGCCACCGAATCGCGCCGCGCACGGATGATGCGCAAATTCATCGAAGGCCACCTGGGCGTACCGCGCGACTGGATCCGTTCCACCGGCTACTGGAAGGCCCACCCGGACGAAACCGACGGCGATTGACCGGGCAGCCGGTGGGTGCGGACCCTGCTTGGTGGGTGCGGACCGTTGGTCCGCACGCCCTGCAACAGGTAGTGCCGGCCGCTGGCCGGCAACCTCATGAACCTTCGGCAGCAACCTGCAACTGCCGGCCAGCGGCCGGCACTACCGCGTTGGATGCCACCTGCCGCTTCCACCCGAACCGCTGCGCGGCCCAGATCTCCAGCGCCACCAGCAGCGCGATGATCAGCAACGGCAACAGCAGCCCGAAGTACACGCCGGGCATCATGCCGTTGATCTGCGCCTTCACCAGCCGCAGCACACCACGGGTGTGCAGCAGCTCATCCACATGCATCGTCAGCGCCTCGCGCACCACCTTGGGCTCCAGCCCGACCGTGCCGGCCTTGTCCACCAGCGTGTCTTCCACCATGCCGCGCAACAGGCCTTCGCGCACTTTGCCGATCACCCAACCGGTGCCGCGCGCCAACGGGCCGTTGCCAAGACGATCGAGGCCAGGCAACGGATGTTCGCTGAGGTAGGCCGAGGCGATGGTGTCGGCCACATCCCCCACCGTGCCCTGGCTGCGCAATGCCTCGCGCATGCGCGGGTCGTCCAGCGAATCGGTGAAGCCTTCGCTCCAGCCTTCCACCAGGGTCTGCAGGCGCGGCTGGAAATGATCGAGCTGCTTGAACAGCGCGCGGTGCGCGCCAGCAGTAAAGCCCAGCTGCAGGCCGAAGAAGGCGGTGGCCAGCGGCAGCAGCACCACGTAGCTGGCCAGCAGCCAGTGATGCCAGCGCTTGCGCCGCTGCAGCCAACCGCGGCGGTACAGCCAGCGCCAGGCGAAGATGCCCAGCACCAGGCCAAGCAGCGTACCGAGCACGCTGCCGCCCACCAGGTCGAGCACGCTCAGGCCCGTCCAGAATTCGTTCAACCAGTACTGCGTGTCCTGCATGGGTCTTCCTTCCGTGGGTGGTACAGCGGGCCATTGTAGAGCCGAGCCCATGCTCGGCTGCTCTCCGCCTCCGGTGGGTGCGGACCGCCATCGACTGGTGGGTGCGGACCGTTGGCCCGCACACTCCCATGCAATTGCCGGCCAGCGGCCGGCACGACCCGCCAAGCAATGCGACAATCGCGCTCCTTTCCTGCAGCAACGAGGGCCACATGGCCAAACTGACCCTGGCCAGCGTGGATGCGCTGCGTACCCGCTTTGCCGATGACGCCGCCTGCGACGCGGCACTGGCCGCCTTCGCCGACACCGCTGCCCTGCGCGTACCGCTGCGTGAGCTGGTGGAAGCACAACACCGCTACCTGCAGGCCGAATTCGAAGTGGCGCAGGTGGCCGATGTGCTGCGCCGCGACCAGAAGTACGCGCCGGTGGGCCGGCCTTCGATCAACATCGTGCAGCTGCGCAAGCAGCAGGCCGCGACCAAGCAGGCCGCGCTGATCGCACGTCAGGTCGTGGCGCAGGCGGCGCAGACCTTCGTGCGCGTGAGCGGGCTGGCGGTGAAGGCCAAGCAGAGCCCGAGCGAAGCGTGTGGGGCGTGGTTGGGCGCGCTGCGCTGAACCCGCGTACCCGGTAGTGGCCAACCTTGGTTGGCCCGCGAAATGCTCGTGTGCCAACCAAGGTTGGCACCTACCAAAGCACTCTCCGGCCCTGCATGAACCGGTAGTGGCCAACCTTGGTTGGCCCGCGAAGTGCTCGTGCGCCAACCAAGGTTGGCACCTACCAAAGCACTCTCCGGCCCTGCATGAACCGGTAGTGGCCAACCTTGGTTGGCCTGCGAAATGCTCGTGTGCCAACCAAGGTTGGCACCTACCAAAGCACTCTCCGGCCCTGCATGAACCGGTAGTGGCCAACCTTGGTTGGCCCGCGAAGTGCTCGTGCGCCAACCAAGGTTGGCACCTACCAAAGCACTCTCCGGCCCTGCATGAACCGGTAGTGGCCAACCTTGGTTGGCCCGCGAAATGCTCGTGTGCCAACCAAGGTTGGCACCTACCAAAGCACTCTCCCGCCCTGCATGAACCGGTAGTGGCCAACCTTGGTTGGCCCGCGAAATGCTCGTGTGCCAACCAAGGTTGGCATCTACCAAGGCGTCCCCCACGCCCAAAAAAGAAGGCCCGCTTTTCAGCGGGCCTTCTGCCTTCTCACGACGAGTGAGCGGGGTGCATCAAGCCGCCGGCTTTTCGCCGGTGGCTTCGGTGGTGATGCGGATCTTCACTTCATCGCTGACGTTCGGGGCATACGCGCCGACGCCGAAATCGCTGCGCTTCAGGGTGGTGGTGGCATCGAAGCCGGCGGCCGGAACCTTGGCCATCGGGTGCTCGCCGCCGCCGTTGACGGTCACGTCCAGGGTGACCGGCTTGGTGATGCCCTTGATGGTCAGGTCACCGGTGACGGTCAGCTTGTTGGTGCCAGCGGCTTCCACCTTGGTGCTCTTGAAGGTGGCATCGGCGAACTTGGCGGCGTCGAAGAAGTCGGCGCTCTTCAGGTGCTCGTCGAACTTGGCGGTGAAGCTGTTCAGGCCGCTCAGCGGCAGCTTCACTTCCACGGTGGACTTGGTCACGTCTTCGGCGTTGTACACCAGGGTGCCTTCAACGTTGCCGAAGTGCGCGCTCGGGTTGGAGAAGCCAAAGTGGCTCCACTGGGCCAGCACGTCGGTGTGGGTCGGGTCCAGCTTGTAGGTGCCCGAGGCGATCTTGATCGCTTCGGCGGCCGGCGCGGCAGCGGCGGCATCGGCGGCCGGGGTGGCGGCCTGCTCGGTGGTGGCCGGGGCGGCGGCATCGGCGGCCGGGGCAGCGGTGTCGGCCGGCTTGGAGCAGGCGGCGATGGCCAGGGTCAGGGCCAGCGGCAGCAGCAGTTTACGGGTGGCGCTCATCTGAGGAACTCTCCGGATCGTAGGGTGGGTACACGGTGCAGCAAGAGCCTGCCACGGGACGGCAGGCCCGAAACCGATACAGCGACTTACGCGATGCGCGCCGCTTCGTCGAACGACAGGCGCGGCAGACGCGGGAACAGGCCCGCCGAGTCACCGTAACCCAGGTTGACCAGGAAATTCGACTTGATGGAGGTGCCGGCGAAGAAGGCTTCATCCACCTTGGCTGCATCGAAGCCCGACATCGGGCCGGCATCCAGGCCCAGCGCGCGTGCGGCCAAGATCAGGTAGGCGCCCTGCAGGCTGCCGTTGCGGATGGCGGCTTCGTGGCGGCCTTCCTGCGGGCCGTCGAACCAGGCCTTGGCATCGGTGTGCGGGAACAGGTACGGCAGCTTCTCGTGGAAGTCCAGGTCGAAGCCGATGATGACGGTGACCGGGGCGGCCATGGTCTTGTCGTGGTTGCCTTCGGACAGGGCCGGGGCCAGCTTGGCCTTGGCTTCCTTCGAGGTGACGAAGACGAAACGGGCCGGCGTGGTGTTGGCGGCGGTCGGGCCCCACTTCACCAGGTCATACAGTTCCTGCAGCAGGCTGGCCGGGACCGGCTTGTCGAGGAAAGCGTTCTGGGTGCGGGCAGTACGGAACAGCTGGTCGAGGGCAGCAGCGTCGAGCGCGTGGGACATCGGTGGATCTCCAGGGCGGCTAAAGGAAGTCAGTGCCCGCGGGCGGCGCGGGGCGAAACGACGAGCCGCAGTGTAGAGTGTCGCGACTGTTGCAACACCCAGCAGGGCTGAAACGAATTAATGCCACAGGTGAAACGATCGAGTGCGCCCTGGACGGTCACGGACGGCCGTGCGGGCAATGTCCGCCAGGCGGTCGCGCTGGCCTCTGCGCTGCGCCAGGGCACCCATCGCCCGCTGGTCCTGCAGCCCCGCGCCCCCTGGCGCTGGCTGTCGCCGCGGCGGCTGCCCGGTGATGTGAACGGCTACGGCGAGGCATTCGCGACGCTGGCCGCGGACGCGCCGCCGCTGGCGATCGGCTGTGGCCGCCAGGCCGCCGGCGCACTGCGCGTGCTGCGCGCACGTGGCAGCCAGGTGGTGCAGATCCTCGACCCGCGCATCAATGCCCGCCACTGGGACATGGTGGTGGTGCCCGAACACGATGCCCTGCGTGGCAGCAACGTGCTGACCTTGCTCGGCAGCCTCAACCCGGTGGATGACGACTGGCTGGCCTGGGGCCGCGCCGCGTTCGCTGGCTTCAGTACCCTGCCCGGCCCGCGCACCGCACTGCTGGTGGGCGGTCCGACGCCGCTGGCGCCATGGGACGAGACCGCGATGGTGGGCGTGTTCCAGGCGCTGGCCGAGCAGATCCGCAGCGAGGGCGGCAGCCTGCTGGCCACGACTTCGCGGCGCACGCCACCGGCATTGGCCGAGATCCTGCGCGCGACGTTCGCCGACCTGCCGCACGTGATCTGGGGCGACGGCGGCGACGGCACGAATCCTTATGGCGGCCTGCTCGGCTGGGCCAACCGCGTGGTGGTCTCGCCCGATTCGGTGAACCTGCTGTCTGAAGCCTGCGCCACGCGCATGCCGGTGATGGTGGCGCTGGCCGATACCGTGCAGGGCCGGCTGGCACGCTTCCAGCAGCAGCTGCGCGAGCGCGGCCGGCTGCAGGCGCACTGGCTGGACTGGCAGTACAACCGCATCGAGCCACTGCGCGAAACCGCACGGATCGCGGCAGAAGTGAAACAGCGCCTGGCAGCGGGGTAGTGCCGGCCGCTGGCCGGCAATGCTCTACGCGCTACCGAAGATCCTGACATTGCCGGCCAGCGGCCGGCACTACCGGGGTATCCAGCGATTTCTGAACATTTCGATCCAGCTGCGCGGTTAGAGTCCAACGTCCCCCATCACTCTGAACGTCTTCATGCGTACCTTGCTCCTGCTGCCCCTGGCCCTGCTCGCGGCCTGCTCCACCACGCCCACCGAGCTGGATCCGATTTCGTATCAATGCCAGCAGCAGTTGGACGCGTACCGCGAACAACCGGCGCTGCGCGATCCGAAGGGCCAGCGCCCGCCCCTGCCGGTGGCCCCGATCAGCGATGCCTGCGACAAGGAGCTCCAGCGCAAGGGCGTGGATCGTCCCCTGCGCTGAGCAGCGTATGATCGGCGCGCGGGCCTGCCCGCCGTTGAAGGTATCGACATGGATCGTTTCTCCCGCCTGCCGCGCGCCGCGCTGCTGATCGCCAGCCTGCTGGCGACCGCACCGGCCTGGGCCAACAGCACCGAATGCCGCGAGCGCTACCCGAGCGTGGCCGCGCAGGCGGCGATGCTGGACGTGGCCTGGACCACCGCTGAGCGCCTGGACGCGCTGCCCGATGTGGACGTGGTGGTGGCCGCGCGCGGTGGCCAGGACCTGAGCCGCTATGGCCTGCGCCACAGCCACCTGGCCTTCCTGGTGCGTGAGGACAATGGCCGCTGGCGCGCGATGCACCTGCTCAACCGCTGCAAGACCGACAGCTCGCAGCTGTACCACGAAGGGCTGGGCAACTTCGTCGGCGAAAGCGGCGGCCATACCGACCTGCGCATCGGCGTGCCCTCGGCGCCGCTGCGTGCCGCGTTGAAGGCGATGCTGGTGTCGCCGTCGATCCAGCCGAAGGCGCTGCACGAAACCAAATACAACGTGGTTGCCTACCCGTTTGCCACCGACTACCAGAACTCCAACCAGTGGGTGCTGGAGGTGCTGGCCGCGGCAATGGCGCAGGCCGAAGGCGCGCCGGCCATCGTCAAGCGCGAACAGGCGCAGCAGTGGCTGCGCCAGCAGAAGTACCAGCCCAGCGTGCTGCATATCGGCCTCGGCAAGCGCGTGGGTGCGCGCCTGTTCGTGGCCAACGCCACCACCACTGACCATCCGGCCGGCGAGCGCATCTCCGGCAACTATTCGGTGGTGACGGTGGAATCGGTGTTCGATTTCCTGCACCAGCGCAGCCAGCTGCAGCAGGAACTGGTGATCCCCCACGTGCCGGTAGCTGGTGCTGCCGCCGCCACGCCCTGAATCCAGCAAGGAGAACGACATGCGTACCCTGCCCGCCGTCCTGATGCCGATGCTGATCGTCGCAAGCCTGGCCTGGTCCACGGCCGCTCATGCAGAGCGCCGCATCGTGATCATCCACGACCCGGGCCCGCAGGGACCGAGCCTGGAGATGTCCACACAGATGGTGACGTCGGCCCGCGCGGCGGCGGCGAAGGAAGCCCAGGATGCCGCCGATGCTGGCCAGCCGCTGGCCCGCCCGCAGCAGATCAAGCTGCCGCAGATGCAGGTGAGTGCGATCGCCACCACCGTGGATGGCCGCCGCGAAGTGCTGCTGCGCGATGCCAACGACCCGCAGAACACCGCATCGATGCAGTACCCGCGCGGCATCGGCGATCCCGCCGTGCAGTTCACCGTGGGCCAGACCGTGAACTTCGAACCGACCGGCGCCGACCAGGGCTGGCAGTTGAAGGACAACCAGGGCCGTCCATTGGAATACCTGCCCGAGGCCACCGGCCCGCGCGACATCTTCGATGCCCGGCGCTGAGCCGCCGTCCCCACCCTGACCAGGAGGTCTCCATGTTCCGTTGCCTGCGCGTTCCCGCCACTGCCCTGCTGCTTTCGGCGCTGGTGGTGCCCACCGTCCATGCCGGCGCCGCGCCGCAGTTGAACAGCGGCCAGACCAGCGTGCTGGTCACGTCGCTGATCGTGCTGTCGATTCCGTTGGCCACGTTGATGGGACTGGCCGAACTGTCCAAGGCCCCGTTCAAGGCCAGCGAGCGCAACGGCAAGGTCGCCGCACGCACGCCGGCGGTGCCGCTGCCACCGATGGAAGTGAAGCAGGTCGCCACCACGCCAACCGGTGATCGCCAGGTGCACCTGCAGGTGCCCGGCAAGGCCGACCAGACCGCAACGCTGCAATGGCCGGCGGCTGCAGGCGATGACCCGATTGCCGGTTTCGTCGTCGGCCAGCAGGTGCGCTTCGACCCGACCGACGCGGGTGCCGGCTGGACCGTGAAGAGCGCGCAGGGCCAGGCGCTGGCCTATGTGCCGACCGCCTATGCCGCCGGCGATGTGATGAGCGAAACGCTGTAAAGCTGAACGGCCGGTTTTGGCATTGCCGCGGGCCGGGCGGATAATGGGCGATCCCCTTTGTCCCCCTGGCTCGCCATGTCCGTGCGTCCTGCCCCTGTGTTTGCCCCGTTGACCGCCCGCGCCCTGGTGCTGGCGGTGCTGGCGATGGGCGCAGTGGTGCTGCTGTCCAACGTGCTGGTGCAGTACCCGATCAACGATTGGCTGACCTGGGGTGCTTTCAGTTACCCGGTCGCGTTCCTGGTCAGCAACCTGATCAACCGCCGCTTCGGCCCGGGCCCTGCCCGCCGCGTGGCGTGGATCGGTTTCGCGGTGGCGGTGCTGCTGTCGATCTGGGTGGCCACCCCGCGCATCGCCATTGCCTCGTGCTCGGCCTTCATCGTGGCGCAGCTGCTGGACATCACCGTGTTCGACCGCCTGCGCCGTGGCAGCTGGTGGCGCGCACCGATGGTGGCCACCACCTGCAGCGCCACGGTGGATACCACCATTTTCTGGTCGATCGCGTTTGCCGGTTCGACCCTGCCGTGGGTGAGTTGGGCCGCTGGCGACCTGGCGGTGAAGCTGGCGATTGGCGTCTGCCTGCTGGCCCCGTTCCGCGCACTGTTGTGGAAGATGGCGCCGCTGCGCACCACCAGCTGACCGCCGTTGCTCTGGTAGGTGCCAACCTTGGTTGGCACGCTGTTGCCGGGGTCATGAACGCTGACGGATTGTGCCAACCAAGGTTGGCACCTACCAACAGCAGGCCAATGCTCAGATCATTGATCCGGCGGGCCATCGCAGGGCTATTGATCCGGTAGTCGCCAACCTTGGTTGGCGCTTTGCATTCATGCCAACCAAGGTTGGCAGCTACCAACAGCAGGTCATCGCCGGCCATTGATCCGGTGGGTGCCGACCGTTGGTCGGCACGCCCTGCAGAACCCATCGCTGCCGACAGATGGTGCCGACCAACGGTCGGCACCTACCAACGGCGGGTCATCGCCGAGCCACTGATCTGGTAGCTGCCAACCTTGGTTGGCGCTTTGCATTCATGCCAACCAAGGTTGGCATCTACCAACAGCGGGTCATCGCCGACCAATGATCCGGTCGGTACCCACCCAAAGTTGTTGCAGCATTTGCACCCACTCAGGCGAACGGCAGCTCCGCGGCGATGCACGCGGCGGTAATCGCGGCACACGCGTCTTCAATCGCGGGCGTGGTCGGTGCCAGTCGCGGGCGCCGGTCCAGGGTGCAGGCCAGGCCCACGTCCAGCAGCGTGGCATGTGCTCCATGCAATGCCTGCGCCGTGTCTTCCGGCAGGAAACCGGCAACGGCCAACGCATCGATCAACGAAGGTGTATCGCGCGGCTGCAGCAGCGCTGCATGCCGGGCGCTACGCGCCAACACGCCGGTCTGCAGCAGGAACTCCAGGTCCACCACGCCACCCGCACCCTGCTTCAGGTCCAACCGCGAGGCATCGCTGCGGTCAAGTTCGGTGCGCATGCGGCCGCGCATCTTCAGCACGTCCGCGTACAGCACACCCGTGTCGCGCTCACGCCCAAGCGTCTGCGCACGCACCTGCTCGAAGTCGGCCAGCAGGCTGGCATCGCCGGCCACGCCACGCGCGCGCACCAGCGCCTGGTGTTCCCAGGTCCACGCGCGTTCGCGCTGGTATTCGGTGTAACTGGCCAACGAAGACACCAGCGAACCCTTGCCACCATCCGGGCGCAGGCGCACATCGATGTCGTACAGGCGGCCGGCAGCGGTGACCGCACCAAGCAGCGCCATCACCTTCTGCGCGAGGCGCGCATACCAGCGCCCCGGCTCCAGCGGACGCGCGCCATCACTGGCATCTACGCCGGCCGGGTTGTCGTGCAGGAACACCAGGTCCAGGTCGGAACCGAAGCCCAGTTCAAGCCCACCAAGGCTGCCGTAGCCGATGATCGCGAAGCGCCCGCCGGGAATCTCGCCGTGTGCGGCATGCATGTCCGCTTCGGCCATCGCCAACACGGTGACCACCACGGCCTGCGCCAGCTCGGCCAGTTGCCGGGTGCTGTCCACCGCACCCTGGCGGCCATCCAGCGTGGCCATCGCCATGCGGAAGCTGAGTGCCAGCCGCGTTTCATTGAGCCAGCGCAGTGCGGATTCGGGATCTTCCACCGCCAGTACCTGCTGGCACTCCGCCAGCATTCCGGCGGCATCCGGCATCGGCCCGGACACGCGCACGTCCAGCAGTTCGTCCAGCAGCAGCGGATACGCCGCCAACCGTTCGGCCAGCAGCGCGCTGCGCGCCAGCACATCGACCAACCGCGCCAGTGCGCTGGGCTGTTCGTCCAGCAAGGCGAGATAGCTGGTCCGGCGCAGCACCGCCTGCAACAGGCCGAGCACGCGCTTGAGTGCGGCATCCGGCTGCGGCGAACGCGTGGCCGCATGCAGCAGCGCGGGCAGCACGCGATCCAGCCGCGCACGCGCGGCATCGGACAACGACTTCACGCCGGTGCCCTGGGCGAAATCGCGTAGCGACTGGTCGGCGCCGTTGGCATCGAGGAAACCGGCTTCGGCCAGCAGCGGTGCGTTGCTGCCTTCGGGCAGGCTGCGCCAGTAGTTGGCCAGCGCGTCGGGCGCGGCCTGGCCCTTGCGCGGTGCCAGCAACGCGGCGAATTCGGTACTGACGCGCTGCTGCTGCACGGCCAGTGCCGCGCGCAGCACCTCCCAGTCCGGGTAGCCGAGCCCAACAGCGATGCGTTCGCGGTCAAGTGCGTCGCTGGGCAGCACATGGGTCTGCGCGTCACGCAGCATCTGCAGGCGATTTTCCAGCCGGCGCAGGAACAGGTAAGCCTCGCGCAATGCGCTGCCATCCTCGGGCGCGATCTGCCCGGCGGCCACCAGTGCGTCCAGCGCCACCAGCAGCCGACGCTCGCGCAATGCCGGTTCGCGACCACCGCGGATCAGCTGCAGCGCCTGGCACAGGAATTCGATCTCGCGGATGCCACCGGCACCGCGCTTGATGTCGTCGTGCAGTTCGCGGCGTGCGACTTCAGCGGTGATGGCCGCCTTCATTTCGCGCAGGCCGTCTAGCGCGGTGAAATCCAGGTAGCGGCGGTACACGAATGGGCGCAGGGTCTGCAGCCACGCCTCACCGGCATCGATATCGCCGGCCACTGCGCGCGCCTTCAGCCACGCATAGCGCTCCCAGTCGCGGCCCTCGCGCTGGAAGTACTGGTCCATCGCTGCGAACGACAGCGCGACCCGACCGGCGCTGCCGAACGGGCGCAGGCGCAGGTCGACGCGGTGGCTGAAGCCATCGACAGTGGTCTCGTCCAGCAGCTTGGCCAGGCGCTGGCCGAGACGGGCGAAATATTCTTCGGCCGCCAACGGACGCGGTCCATCGGATTCACCTCCCTGCGGATAGGCGTAGACCAGGTCCACATCGGAACTGAAGTTGAGCTCGCCACCGCCCAGCTTGCCAAGGCCGAACACCACCAGCTGCTGCGGGATGCCGTGTTCATCGGCGATGACGCCGTGACGCTGGGCGAATTCCTGCTGCAGGGCGTCCAGCGCCAGCCGCAGGCAGTCTTCGGCCAAAGCGGTGGCACCGGCCAGAGTCTGCGCCACGTCGTCCAGACCGGTCAGGTCACGCCAGATCAGCCGTGTGGACATCGCGGTACGCCAGCGCCGGATCTGCGCCGGCCAGTCGCTGGGCTGCAGCGGATCGAGCACCGGCGCTGGGATCGGCGGGCAGCCGGGCGCGGCCAGCTGTGCCAGCAAGGCCGGTTGCCGCACCAGGGTGTCCAGCGCGAAGTCGCTGGCCACCGCCAGCCGGGTCAGCAACGGCAGCAGGTTGGCCGG
The DNA here is from genome assembly GCF_056481585.1 of Stenotrophomonas sp. 86428_Sma. Taxonomy (NCBI): domain Bacteria; kingdom Pseudomonadati; phylum Pseudomonadota; class Gammaproteobacteria; order Lysobacterales; family Lysobacteraceae; genus Stenotrophomonas; species Stenotrophomonas sp. 86428_Sma. Next base: position 429,250 of record NZ_CM151156.1, on the reverse strand, counting down.
GATAGGCTCGGGCAGGACCTGGGCCAGGCGCGCCAAGGCGCGGTCGACAAGAGGCTGCAGGGAGGCGGGCACGTCAGCGGAGGCGAGGGTCATGAACTGATTGTATCGACCCGGCCGGGACGCAACGGACCCGGTAGTGCCGGCCGCTGGCCGGCAGATCCGACGATCCTGCCGAAGGTTGCTGGGGTTGCCGGCCAGCGGCCGGCACTACCGATAATGGAGACCGCGTATTCATACTGGACGACAGGCAATAAAAAAGCCCGCTTGCAGCGAACTGCCAGCGGGCTCTGCATCCCTCCCCCACGTCGGGATGCAGGGCCATCGTGCGGGCTGCGAAAGCACTTTGCACGCTGCACTGCAAAACAAAACCGGCGGGTTTGGGTGAGCCCCTGGGGAAAAGCCATTCCACGAAGGTAGAACCCCCCGTACGGATGAGGATGGCCGATAATCGGAATTCCCCCCAGCAACACGTGTCGTCATGTCTGTTGATCGCATCGCCAACGCGCGTCTCCGTGACCGCGTGGTCTCCGCAGAGGCCGCAGCCGCGCTGATCCAGCCCGGTGAAACCGTGGCCATGAGCGGCTTTACCGGCTCCGGGTATCCCAAGGCCGTTCCCGTCGAACTGGCCCGCCGCATCGAAGCGGTGCATGCCCAGGGCAACCCTTTCCAGATCAAGCTGATGACCGGCGCCTCCACCGCGCCGGAACTCGATGGCGCGCTGGCCAAGGCCGATGGCATCGCCATGCGCATGCCGTTCCAGAGCGACCCGGATGCGCGCAACCGCATCAACGAGGGCAAGCTGGATTACATCGACATCCACCTCAGCCACGTGGCCCAGCACGTGTGGTTCGGTTTCTATGGCGAGATCGATACCGCCGTGCTCGAAGTCTCGGCCATCCGCGAAGACGGTTCGCTGGTGCCCTCCACCTCGGTCGGCAACAACAAGACCTGGCTGGACCTGGCCAAGAAGGTGATCGTCGAGGTCAACGAATGGCAGCCGGCCGGCGTCGACGGCATGCATGACATCTACTACGGCACCGCGCTGCCGCCGCACCGCAAGCCGATTCCGCTGGTGAACGCCAACGACCGCATCGGCGACACCGCGCTGCGCTGCGACCCGGACAAGATCGTGGCCGTGGTGCGCACCAACGGCCCGGACCGCAACAGCCCGTTCAGCCCGATCGATGCGACCAGCGAGCAGATCGCTTCGCACCTGATCGAGTTCCTCAAGCATGAAGTGAAGAAGGGCCGTCTGCCGCCGAACCTGCTGCCGCTGCAGTCGGGCGTGGGCAATATTCCGAACGCGGTGCTGGCCGGCCTGGCCAAGAGCGGCTTCCGCGACCTGGCCGCGTTCACCGAAGTGATCCAGGACGGCATGCTCGACCTGCTGCGTGACGGCGTGCTGAGCTATGCCTCGTGCACCGGCTTCGCGCTGAGTCCGCAGGCCAACGAGACGTTCAAGGAGAACATCGATTTCTACCGCGAGCGCATCATCATGCGCACGCAGGAAATCTCCAACCATCCGGAACTGGTGCGCCGCCTCGGCTGCATCGGCATGAACGGCATGATCGAGGTGGACATCTACGGCAACGTCAATTCGACGCACGTGATGGGCACGCGGATCATGAACGGCATCGGCGGTTCCGGTGACTTTGCCCGCAACGGTTTCCTGTCGGCGTTCCTGAGCCCGTCCACCGCGAAGAACGGCACCATCTCGGCGATCGTGCCGATGGCCAGCCACGTGGACCACACCGAACACGACGTGTCGGTGATCGTCACCGAGCAGGGCCTGGCCGACCTGCGTGGTCTGACCCCGCGCAAGCGTGCGCAGGTGCTGATCGACAACTGCGCGCACCCGGATTTCCGCCCGCAGCTGCAGGACTACTTCGACCGTGCCAGCCGCGAGAGCTACGGCAAGCACACCCCGCATCTGCTGCCGGAAGCGTTGTCGTGGCACCAGCGCTGGCTGGATACCGGCACGATGAAGAGCTGAGATCCGGAGACTCTGGCAGAGCCGGCCGCTGGCCGGCTCCCCAGAACAGCCGGCCAGCGGCCGGCTCTACCTTCACGCGATGCGCAGCGCCGCCAGCGACTCAGCCTGCAGCCGCTCGTAGATCTCGAACTCGTCATTCACCGCCACGCCCAGCGCCTGCTCGAAGGCTTCGCGGTTGGCGTGTGCGGCATACGCACGCTGTTCTTCGCCGCCCAGGTTCGACTGGAAGATGCCCGCCGCACTGACCGGCAGGAAATCCTCGTAGACGATCGGGTCGGCGGTGGCCAGGCCGGCGGCCACCAGCACTTCGGCCGGCAGATCAGCCACGCGCTCCGGCGCGGCGCGACCGGCATCGGTCAACTGGTAGCGGTAATAGCCCAGGCCTTCCTGGCGCAGCGTGTCGTGGTCATCCGGGAAGCTGGCGAACACCGCCTGCAGGCGCTGGCCGTAGTCGCCGCCCGTGCTGCCTTCGCCACCGGCATCGCGTGCCTGCGACAGCAGCTGGTCGTAGAGCGCGCGGCCCTTCGGGGTCAGCGCAAGGCCACGCTGTTCGATCTCGCCGAAGCGCGCGGTGTGGGTGCCGGCATCGCCACCCTCGCTGTCCGGGAAATGCACGGCTTCTTCCAGTGCCTTGAAGCTGGTCTGGCGCAACAGGATCGGGCAGGCACGGCGCGGCGGACCTTCGATCACCGCCTTGGCGGCCATGCCATGCTCGATCATCGCCGCCTGCGCCGCGTCGATATCCAGCGTACGCGGGGTCAGATGGTTGATGTGCGGGCCACGGAAGCTGACCACGTCGGCCACCAGGCGATGCGCGTTGTGCAGCGCGTGGTAGGTCGGCAGATCGACGGTGGCATCGCCATGCCAGCGGAAGGTTTCCAGTGCTTCATCGACGAAGCGCTCGGCATCGGCCTGCGACAGCCCGCCATCACGCTCGGCCTGCTCGATCAGCGCCAGCGCGCCCTCGGTGAAGATGCGGCGGCGTTCGAGGATGCGCGCCGATTCGGCACGCAGCGCTTCATCTTCGATCAGCTCCAGGCGCAGCAGCGAGGTGAACACGCGGAACGGATTCTGCGCCAGCGCCGCGGCGGTGAGCGGGCGGAACGCGGTGGAATGCACCGGCACGCCCGCGACCGACAGGTCGTAGTAGCCGACCGGGTACATGCCCATCACGGCGAACAGGCGGCGCAGCGTCGCCAGTTCCTGCACGGTGCCGACGCGGATCGCGCCGTGGCGCTCTTCATCCAGGCGTGCGCGCTCGTCGTTGCGCTGCAGCTGCGCGGCCAGAGCGGGGTCCTGCTCCAGCACCTGCGCGTTGATCCGCTCCACCAGTTCCACCAGCGTGCCGTACAGCGGCACTTCGGTGCGGTACATGCGGGACATGGCCTGCGCGAACAGGCGGCGGATCACATCAGGCGAAACGAAAGAGGCGCTCATCAGTCACTCGATTACGGGAACGGGGAACAGCTCGAACCCGTATTGTCGCCGGAGCGCGGGGCCGCGGCGATATGCAGAGCAACATGAAGGAAATCGGTAGTGCCGGCCGCTGGCCGGCAACCTCCGGATGCCTGGAATGATGCAGTTGCCGGCCAGTGGCCGGCACTACCGCTTGAGCTGGCGCCTCAGGGTGGCATCCAGGGTGATCGGCCGGTCCCAGTGCTGGTAGCTGGCCACGATGGCATGGCGCACGGCGCGGTAATGCAGGTTGTCCGGCTTGGCCGGCATGCGCTTCACCACCGCCTCCCAGCCGCCCTCCGGGTCCTGGCTGAAGGCGCGCACGCTGTCGCGACAGGTCTGGCCGCTGGCCTTGGCCCAGAAGCAGGCGAAGTAGATATCCCCGGCCTGCCAGCCATGGGTGGTGAACAGCGCGCTGATGTAACCGCGCGGCACCTCGGCATAGCGCGACACTTCGTCGAGGAAGGCGTCGGGGTAGCGTTCGGCGTAGTGGTTGATGTCCTGCAGCTGGGCATCGACCCAGCGGTCACCGGTTTCCACCGTGTAGGCCGCCGAACGCTTGGCGGTCTGCTGGGCCAGCACGATGGCCGGCACCAGCAGCAGGGACAACAACAGCGCTCGCAGTCGGACGTTCATGCCACGATTCTGCCGCAGCCGCCGGGTCCTGTCAGGCCGCCGCCGAGGCCTTGGCCTCGATCGCGGCCAGTGCGGCCGGCCAATCATGGGCGGTATCGGCAGTGACCATGCGCGGTTCGTCGTCGGCCACGCCGTGCTGGGTCTCGTGGGCCCAGGTCACCGCGTACGGGGTATGCACGCCCCAGCCACCCAAGGTCACCACCGGCTCGATGTCCGAGCGCAGCGAGTTGCCGACCATCACGAAGCGCTGCATCGGCAGGTCGAATTCGGCCAGCACGCGGGCGTAGGTCTCCGGGTCCTTCTCGGAGACGATCTCGATGCGCGGGAACAGCTCGGCCAAGTTGGCGACCTTGATCTTCGCTTCCTGGTGGAACAGGTCGCCCTTGGTGATCAGCACCACCGGGTAGTGCTCGGCGATGGCCGCCACCGCTTCGCGCACACCGTCGATCAGTTCGACCGGGTGGCGCAGGGTGTCGTGGCCGATGTCCAGGATGCGCTGGATGTCCTTGGCCTCGATGCGCTGGCCGGTGATGTCGATGGCCGCTTCGATCATCGACAGCGTCATGCTCTTCACGCCGTAGCCGAAGGTACCCAGATGGCGCTGCTGCACTTCCAGCAGGTGGCGCGCGGTCTGCGTGTCATGCACGTCGACGTAGCGCGACAGCAGGTCAAGATAATCCTGCTCGGCCTTGCGGTAGTAGTCCTCGCTCTTCCACAGCGTATCGTCACCGTCAAAACCGACCAGGCCGATGGCGCGCGACGGCGCAGGCGTGGGGGTGTTCATCGCACAAGGATACAGGGGTGCTGGTGACGATAAAAACCCGGGCGGCCGCAGCCGCCCAGGTCCCCATGCACCGGTCTTCCCGAATCAGGCGTGGATCAGCGGCCCTGCGCCGCGCCGGCACCTGCACCTGCCTGCTGGGCGGCCACGTAGGCCTTGTACTCATCGGCGCTCAGCTCGCCGTCCTTGTTGGTATCGGCCTGGTCGAACACCTGGGCCAGGCCTGCGTTCACCTGCGCCTCGGTCTTGCTGATGGTGCCGTTGCCATCGGTATCGATGCTGGCCCAGGTCTGGCCACCGCCGTTGGCCTGCGCCGATGCGGCTGCGGCAGCGTTGGTCGCCTGGTCGGCGGCCTGGCCGGCCTGTGCAGCCGCCTGCTGGGCCTGTGCGGCCTCGTTCTGCGCATGCGCCGCCTGCTGCTTGGCCGACTGGGCCATCGCCGGAATGGCCAGCACGCTGCCAGCGGCGACGATCAGGGCGATCAGGGGCTTGCGGTTGCGAATAGTCATCAGGGGTGTCTCCTACCGATTGGGTGGTGTTGCGCGGCGTGTTGTCTCCGCACGGCACCTACCCTGCCACCGCGTTTCTGAATCGATTTTGCCCCGCGACCGGCGTCAACACGCACGATTAACCACTCACCTCCACGCATGCTTTAGCGCGGTGGTTAGCAGCAAGTGAGCGGCTCATAAGATGCGCATTCAGCGCTGCCGGATTTAACCGGCAGCGAACGAAAAACCTGCGTCAGTCGACGTTCTGAGCCGATGACCGCGAACTGAACACCACCCAGCCGAGGGCGACACCAGCGAGCGCGCCGGCGATTTCCAGCACCACCCGGCTGCCGAGTTCGTTCGGATCGTGGATGGTGGCGAGAAAAAGGCGCGCATACAGGGGCGACTCCAGACGCACGATGCCTATGTAGAACAGCTTCCAGGCATCGATGCCGGCGGAGATGATCACGGCGATGACGCAGGACCAGCCGATGGCGTGGCCGACCGTCCAGTGCAGGAGCCGGCACAGCTGCGACCACAGGAAGTACACCAGCAGCCCGACCAGCAGGGCAATGGCGCCCGCTTCGAGGGTACCGAGCAGGCCGAAGTGCAGGGGAAGGTTCATCGGGTGGGCAACGGTGGGATGGCGGCCAGTGTAAGGGATCTGCCCCGGACCCAATCCGGTAGCCACGGTAGATCCACGCCATGCGTGGATGAAATCTCCATCGAAATCGAATACTCCGATGATTGAACGAAAGGCGTCCACGCATGGCGTGGATCTACCGTGTCGACCAAGGTCGACACCTACCAACAGCAGCGCCCCTCTGCCGATGTCCCTACCGCACGGGGACGTCGTATGCGGTGCCCGGGTCCGGTTCGGGCTGCAGGGTGTAGTGCCACCACTCCTGCGGATAGTTGACGAAACCACGGCGCGCCATCGCCTGCACCAGCTGCTTGCGGTTCGCCTGCTGCGCAGCGCTCAGCCCGCTCGTCTGCGTATGCGCGCGTGGCCCGAAGAAATCGAAGTCGGTACCCATGTCCATCGGCCTACATGCACCACTGCCGCAATCCAGCAGCCCCAGATCCACCGTGGCACCGCGGCTATGGCCGGAGCGCTCGGCGATGTAGCCGTCGGCCAGCAGCCATGGCTTGTCCAGATCCGGGTACTGCAGAGCCTTGCGCGAGCGCTCGCGCGGATCGTTCACCCAGGCCATGAAGGCCTGCACCGAACGCACCGGCCGGTAGCAGTCGTAGAGGCGCAGGCCAAAGCCATCCGCGCGCAGGTCCTGTTCCACCTGTGCCAGCGCCTTCGCCACCGGCGCCAGCAGGTAACAGGACGGCCCCTCGTAACCCGGCACGCGCGCGCCGGTGAAGTTGTTCGCGCCGGCGTAGCGGATGTCCATCTCGATGCCTGGCGACAACGTGCGGATCTCCACGAATCCGGCGCTGGCGGCATCAGTGGCCGGCGAAACACGCGGCGGCTCAGCGGCGCTGGCGCTCGCTGCCAGGGCAGTCGCCAGTACGAGTGAAATGCAGGTCCTGGAAGTCATAGCTGAAGTCGATGTCCGGATCGATGGCACGCAGGTCCAGTGTGGGCGGTGCACCGTCACCGGGCTGCAGCCAGGCCTGTGCGTCTTCGCCCAGCGTATCCCAGCGCAGCAGCCAGCGCCCCTGCAACTGCAGCACGGCCGCCTGCAGCTTTGGCGACTTGTCCACGCTGAAGCGCAGGCCGTCCGCGCCCGGGCACAGTGAGGCCGGGCCCAGCCACGGATCGCGGTAACGGCCCTGCCAGTGCGGCAGATCCGTGCGGCTCGTCTCCTGCGCCGCAACGGTGGACGGCCGCTGATGCGCGGTTGCCGCACGAGCGGCCTGGTCCGCCTTCAATTCGGCCAGATACTCCAACGCAGGCCGCGCACCGTCCGCTGCGGTGAAGCGCTTCAGCGCGGCCTGCATCAACGCGGTACGCGCATCCTCGCCTTCACCGTTGATCAACATCACTACCCCCACCTTCCGGTCGGGCAGCAGCGCCAGCGACGAGTACATCCCCGACAGCGTGCCGGTGTGTGCCACCTTCCACTGCCCGTCCATGTCCGACACGCGCCAGCCATAGCCGTAGCCGTAGAAGTGCGCGTTGTCCCAGCGCCGCTGGCGTTCACCCAGCGGCATCGGCATATGGAATGTCCACAGCGTGCGGCGCTGTTCATTGCCCAACCAGTCCGGCACCAGCGCGGGGTCGAGCAGCACCTGCATCCAGCGCGTCATGTCGCGCAGCGAACAGCGGATGCCTCCGGCCGCCATGGACGGCAGGTCCGGGCTGATGGCACCGTCGGCGTTCACCACCGCATTGCGATCACCATGCCAGGCATGTGGCTGGGCGACGTTGCCCACGCGTTTCAGCGACCAGGCCCCCACCTGGCAGCGCGTCATGCCGAGTGGTTCGAACACCTGCTCGCGCATCAGCTGGTCATAGGGTTTGCCAGCGGCCGCAGCGGCCACTTCGCCGGCCACCACGTACATCAGGTTGTCGTAGGCATAGTGACTGCGGAAGCTGCTGACCGGCTTCAAGTGCGCCAGTCCGGCAATGATGTCGGCGCGGGTGAACGAGTTCGGTTCCGGCCACAGCATCAGGTCGCCGGCACCCAGGCCGAGGCCGCTGTTGTGGATCAGCAAGTCGCGCACCTGCATCTGCTGGCCCACCCATGCGTCATGCATGCGGAAACCGGGCAGGTGCCGCCGCACCGGGTCATCCCAGCGCAGCCTGCCCTGCTGCACCAGCCGCGCCAGCAACGCGGCGGTCATCGCCTTGCTGTTGGAGGCGATCTTGAACAGCGTGTCCTCGTCGATGCGGCCGCCATCACCGCGCGCGCCCTCGGCATGGCGATAGACCACCTGTCCGTTCTCGACCACCGCCATGGCCAGCCCGGGCAGGTGCTCGTGCCGGACCACGGCGGCGACATCGGTATCGAGGGGGGCGGTGTCGGTCGCCGATGCGGAGGGTGCGGCCAATGCCGCTGCGAGGATCAGCAGATGATGCATGCACGCTTCCCTTCCAATGCCCGCGCCGCCCACACGGACGGCACGGGATGCAGCCTCAGAAATTCCAGGTCACCACCAACTGTGTATAGCGCGGAGCCTGCCAGCGCGTCCCGGTGGCGAACGTCGCCTCGCGGTACTGGCCGGGCTGCGCTTCATAGCGCTGGTGCACGTTGATGGTCTTCTGATTGTTGAACAGGTTGTAGACCGACAGCCGTGCGCTGAGGTCGACGCCTTCCACCGGCAAACGCCACGTCACATTGGCGCCCATGGTCCACGTCCATGGCAGGCGACCGAACGCGCCGCGCGGACTGTACTCGAACTGTCGCTGGTTGTATGGGCCGGAGCAGTTGGCCACGCACAGCCAACCGGTGCCACCGCCACTACCTTCACTGGAGGTACTGCCACCGGCGATGGAGTCGTTTGGCCACATCACGCCATACGCAGTGATCGGGCCACCGGACTGCACCTGCAACGTGGTGCCGAAGGACCATTGCTTGTTCAGTGCGTACGCAGCTCGCAGCTTGAACTGGTGGCGGAAGTCGTTGAACAGTACGCCGTAGCGCTCGTTGGTGGCGGGGTGGTCCCAGAACTGGACCATGCCGGTATCACCGTAGTTGGTATCGGAGTTCACTGGTCCTTCGAAGTTGCCTTCACTCTTCGACCACAGGTAGGACGCGTTGAACATCCACTTCTCGTCCCATGCACGGTCGATCTGGAACTCCAGCGCCTTGTAGGTACGCTTGGGCTTGGAGTAACCGATCACCTCGCCGCTGCCGCCCTTTCGATAGCCGCTGTTGGCGGTGTCGATGGTGATCCAGCCTTCGTTGGCGCAGCCGATGCTCTTGTCGCCCCAGATCGTCAGGCTCTCGCCCGGATTGGCGATCGGCCACAGCGTGCTCGGGGTCGGGCCGCACGGGGTGTAGTTGATGCGGATGTCATCCAGCGCACGGGTCATCCGTCGATAGGTGGCGTTGACGCCCCAGGACCACGCCTGGTTGATCATGTTCTGGAAGCCCAGGATGTACTCGTCCTGGTAGACCGCCTTGAGATCGCGGTCCACGCTCTGGCGCAGGTCGGCACCGCCGGTGTTCATGCGTGTGTCGGTCGGCCCGATCTGCTGGCCGACGATCGGTGCCATGTACGGCGAGCCTGTCGGCGAGGTCTTCTGTTCCCAGCCATTGAGCACGTAGTAGCTGTATTCGTCGGTGAGACCACCGGCGAAGTTCACGTTGATGTTGTTGGTAACCGGCAGGTAGTAGCGGCCGGCGTTGCCGAACAGCTTGGTGCTGCCATCACCGCGCATGTCCCACGAGAAGCCCACACGCGGCGCGACCAGGTCGTCCATCTTGATGAACGCCTTGCCGGCGGCGGTGCGGTTTTCGAAACGGTCCCAGCGCACGCCGAGGTTGAGCATCAGGTTCGGAGTGATGTTCCAGATGTCTTCCACGTAGAAGGCATTGGCTTCAGTCTCGAACGTGCCTCCCGACTTGCGGTTGCGCGCACGCAGCATTTCGGTAACGCCTGCTGGCACGTAGGCATTGGCACCGTCCCAGACTTCATCGCCAGGTCGCGCTACGTAGGCCGTGTAGCTCAACTCGGTCGGACCGGGGTAGCGGGTGGACTGCTTTGTGGTCATCAGCTCACGGTCGACACCGAAGCGCAGCAGGTGATCACCCAGCTGCCATTCGAAGTCCAGTCGCGCCACGTCACGGGTATCGTCACGCTCGGCCACTGCCGTGCCGGTGGGGTGGCAGCCTGCGCGCAGGCCCAGCAGCTTGCCCAGCCGCGCGCCGTAGGTGCTGTCGGTGAACACCGGGCTGCAGGCCTGGTCCAGCGACGAATTGGTGAACGCACGCTGGTTGTTCTGGCCGACCATGGCGCGGGCGGTGAAGTTCTGGCCGAAGTGGCCGGTATAGGTGGCCGACCAGTTGCGACCACCCGTCTCGGTGACCGAATCACCGCCCCATGCACCGAGCTGGTCTGCGTTCCAGTTGTAGCCATACGAGGCGTTGGTGACGTCACCTTCGTCGGAGAACGCCAGCAGCGCCAGGCTGTGGTTGTCGTTGATGTTCCAGTCCAGCTTGGTGCCCCAGAAGCCGTTGCCGGAATCATTCTTGAACCAGGTACTGCCATCGGACGAGGTGTTGTGCCCTTTGTCACTGCGGTCTTCATACATCGCGAACAGGAACAGCTTGTCCTTGATGATCGGACCGGAGCCCCACACGTTGGTCTTCAGGAACGAGTTGTTGTCGCGGCTGCCATACGAATGCGGGGTTCCATCACGATGGAAGTGGTCGCCGCCGCTGGAGCGCCATGCACTGGGTTCAGCGGTGACTTCCACGCCGCCTTCGAACTCGTTGCTGCCCGAACGGGTCACCGCATTGATCACGCCACCGGTGGAGCGGCCGAACTCGACCGAGTATCCGCCGGTCTTGACCTGAAACTCCTTGAAGAAGGCGAACGGCGCGGTACTGAAGCCGCGACGGGTGTACATGTCGGTGACATTCAGGCCATTGATGAAGACGGCATTTTCAGCCACCGACGAGCCGGCGAAGGACAAGCCACCAAAGGACGAGTTGCCGCCGACCACGCCAGGCGCCATCAGTGCGACCGCAGACAGGTCCTGCGCCACAGGAAGGCGCGAGATTTCCTGTCGATTGATGTTGAAGGATGTTTCGGTGGAATAGACATCCACGCGATTGACGACGCGTGTGCCGACCACCTGCAGTGCATCGAGATTGGTGACGCCGCCGCCGCTTGCCAGATTGACCGTGGTGGTGCCGCCGATCGCGACGCTGACAGCAACCTGATCACCCAGCTTCTGGCCATCACGGCTGAGCTGCAACTGGTAGTCGCCCACCGGTAGCTGGCCAAGGCGATAGCTGCCATCGGCACCGACCGTGACAGAGCGGGTCAGGCCCGTGCTGTTGCTGATCACGGTCACCTGATCACCGGCGGTGGCACGGCCCGCCACCGCGCCGCTCACGTTCTGCGCCATTGCGGTGCCGGGCAGCATCACGCCCAGACACGCCCCGAGGGCGACGCACAACGCCGCCCGCTTGATGCTGTAAGCCTTCATCCCCTGCTCTCTCCTGCAAGAATTGAATGGTGTGGAATGCGATGTGTCGCGCTAGCGTTGCCCGGCTGGCAGTACCCGCCACTGGAAGTCGTAGCTCCATTGGTCGAAGTACAGGTTGCCGCCTGCCCACTCGGCCTCGCCGCGCTGCGAGTCGACCGTTTCCGAGCGGAAGTGCTGCTTGGCCGGCGCGAAGCGCTGGCCGAAATCGTCGTTGAAGGCGATGCGGTAGCCGTCGAGGCCACCCAGGTAGAAATCGCGCAGGGCCGGCACGTCGCTGGCCAGCGCGCCTGTGGTCACGTCCATTGGCAGCCAGCCATACGGCGCCAGGTAGACCTGCCCCCAGTCATGCAGGTTGTTGTAGCCGCTGCCATCGTCGGAGAACACCATGCCCGACTGCCAACGCGCGGGAATGCCGTTCATGCGCAGCAGCGCGATCAGCAACAGCGTCTGCTGGCCGCAGTCGGCATGTCCGGCACGCAGCGCGTAATCGCTGATGTTGCTGAACGTGGAGTATTCGCGCGCACCGGCCCATGGAATGCGATCCACGGCAGCAAACAGCTTGCGCACCACTTCATACGGGCGGGTTTCCCCCTGCAGCACCTGGTCGGAGAACAGCTTCAGCGCCGGCGTGAATCGCACATGCGGCAGCTGCTCGGCCAGATAGGGTTTCAGCGCCGGATCGGACGGTGTCGGCTGCACCTTGGCCGGATTGATCGCGGTATGCCGGGCCAGGATCGTGACCGCGTAGCGGACCTCGAAGCGAGTCGGCTGCCCCGCCACCGCCTTGGCTTCCAGATAGGCGGTGCGCTGCTGAGTGCTGGCCGGTGCCACGCGCGCCCTACTGGGGGTGCTGCCCAGCCACTGCACGCGTTCCTGTTGGCCAGGAATTTCGCGCGGGTAGGGAATCCAGGCGCGTACGGTCTCGCCGGCCGGCACCGCATCGGCTTTCACCGTGAGCGACTGGGTGAATTCAATGCGCTGCGGCAGTACCGACGCCTGGCCACTTTGTTCCGCTGCGGCAAGCACGCGTGCGTGGTGCGCGTTGAGCACCTCGTTCGGACCCGGCGCCGGCACCGGTGCATCCGCGCGGCGGCGCGCACGTGCCTCGTCGCTGAGCAGGAACAGGTTCGACGGTGCGCGCTTGAAGTACCAGCGCGTGCCATCGATGTCGAGATGCTCAATCAGGCCGAGCTGATCCCACCGCGCGAATTCCTCGTCGGTCAGGTCGGGAATCCAGCGGCGCACGGCAGACTTGGCGGCGGCTTCGTCGAGGGAAAAATCCAGGCGGATGCGGCGCATGCGCTCTTCCTGGAACGCGATGTCGTCGAAACTGACGCCAGGCTCCGCCGCGTCCGCAGCCGTCCAGGTGTTCAGTTCGCTGCCGGCTTCGGAGAACCGTCCCGCGTCGATCATCTGCACGACCCGCGCAAACTGGATGGCCGAGGGTGGCGGCTCCGCTCCCGCCGACCACGCCCACAGCAGCAGCGCGACACACAGGCCGGCAGTGGCAGGCAGACGTGGTTTGCGAACGGCAGGATCCACAGCGACACTTCCCCAGCGCGGGTGGTAACGGCTGTGTAACACGGGCCGGGATGCCGGTCAATAATTTATTCTTGCTTTCGATGCCAAAAGGAATAAATATTCCAGCAGGCATTCGAGGAGGGTGTGCAGCGCATGATCCTGGCTTCCCGCGAACGGCATCGGCATTGGCCACGCCGCTTGACCCTGGCCCTGTGCCTGCTGGCCGCACCGGCCTTTGCACAGGCGGCCCCGCCGCCCGACCCCGGCGCGCCGCTGCCCTATGTGATCGGCCTGCACGAGGCCTACCTCACCCCCCAGTACTGGGCCGCGCGCCTGGACAACGCCGATGTGCCGATCCTGGACCGCAGCCAGATCGAGGCACAGAACGCACGGATGCGGTCACAGGACAGCCACATCCAGGACATCGCCGCATTGCCAGCCCAGCTGGATGCGGCGGCGGTGCGCGCAAGCATCACCGCGCTGTCGAGCTGGCCCACGCGTGCCCTCTACAACGACAAGGGTCAGGCCATTGCGACGGCACTGCGCAGCGCGACCGAAGCCAATCTGGGCCTGCAGTCCATTCCCGCGCAGACGACACCGCAATACGGGCTGGTGGTGAAGCGCGCGGCACTGCGTACCTTCCCCACCCGCGAGCGCGTCTTCAGCACCGCCGGTGACACCGACATCGACCGCTTCCAGGAATCGGCGCTGTTCCCCGGTGACAAGGTCGCGGTGGTTCACCGCAGTGCCGACGGCCGCTGGCTGTTCGTGCACAGCAAGCGCTACAGCGCGTGGATCGAGACCGATGCCATCGCCAGCGGCGACAAAGCCACCGTGCTCGGCTACGGCGCGAAGGGGCCGTACCGGATCGTCACCGGCGCCACCGCGCAGACTGCCTACACCCCGGAAGAACCACGCGTCTCGCGTCTGCAGCTGGACATGGGCGTGCGCCTGCCGGTACTGGCCGACTGGCCGGCCGCCGAACCGGTGAACGGCCAGCAGGCGCATGCCTCGTGGGTGGTGCAGTTGCCGGTACGCGAGGCCGATGGTCGATTGAAGCTGGTGCCGGCGCTGCTGCCACGTTCGCAGGACACTGCCGCCGACTACCTGCCACTGACGCCGCGCCTGCTGCTGCAGCAGGCCTTCAAATTCCTCGGTGAACGCTACGGCTGGGGCCACGACTACGACACCCGCGACTGCAGCGGTTTCGTTTCCGAGATCTACCGCAGCTTCGGCGTGCTCCTACCGCGCAATACCAGCGCGCAGGCGGTCAGCCCGGCGCTGGACCGCGTGCCATTCACCGGCAAGGACGGCAAGGCCGTGCGCGACCGCGCCGTCACCGATCTGCAGGTGGGCGATCTGGTCTACATCCCCGGCCACGTGATGATGGCCATCGGCCACGTCGACGGCCGCACCTGGGTGATCCACGATACGGCGGGCGGCAGCTGGTTCGGTGCTGACGGCAAGCGTGTGCAGGCCCATCTCAATGGTGTTTCGGTCACCCCGCTGGAGCCGATGATGGCCAGCGACAGCGTCCGCTACATCGACCGCATCACCAACATCCAACGCCTGCGTGCCAAGACCCCCTGAATGAAGATCACTGCCATCGAACTGGGCATGCTGCGCGTGCCGCTGAAAACACCGTTCAAGACCGCCCTGCGCACGGTGGAAACCGTGGAAGACGTAGTGGTGCTGATCCGCACCGACACCGGCCACACCGGCTACGGCGAAGCGCCGGCCACCGCGGTGATCACCGGTGATACCCACGGCTCGATCATCGAGGCGATCCGTCACTTCATCGCGCCGCGCCTGATCGGCCAGGACGTGGCCAACCTCAATCGCCTGTGCGGTCTGGTGCAGACCGCGATGGAGCGCAACACCAGCGCCAAGGCGGCGGTGGAGATCGCGCTGTACGACCTGTGGGCACAGCTGCATGGCGCGCCGCTGTACCAGATGCTGGGTGGCGGCGACCCGGTGATCACCACCGACATTACCATCAGCGTGGACTACATCGACAAGATGGTGGCCGATTCGCTGTCGGCGATCGAACGCGGCTTCGAGTCGCTGAAGATCAAGGTCGGCAAGGACATCGGTCTGGACATCGAACGGGTCAAGGCGATCCACGCCGCCGTGGAAGGCCGCGCCCTGCTTCGGCTGGACGCCAACCAGGGCTGGACCGCCAAGCAGGCCGTGCACGCAATGCGCACGCTGGAAGAAGCCGGCGTGGTGCTGGAACTGCTGGAGCAGCCGGTAAAGGCCGCCGACATCAGTGGCCTGAAGTACGTGACCGACCGCGTCAACACGCCGGTGATGGCCGACGAAAGCGTGTTCAGCCCGAGCCAGGTGATGGACCTGATCCAGCAGCGCGCGGCCGACATCATCAACATCAAGCTGATGAAGACCGGCGGCCTGTCCAACGCGATCCGCATCGCGGACATCGCGGGTATCTACGGTGTGCCCTGCATGATCGGCTGCATGATCGAATCCAGCATCAGCGTAGCCGCGGCGGTGCACCTGGCGGTGGCCAAGAGCGATGTGATCACCAAGGTCGACCTCGACGGCCCCTCGCTGGGCCAGTTCGACCCGGTCAGCGGGGGCGTGCATTTCAACGAATCGGAGATCAGCATCAGCGACGTGCCGGGGCTGGGCATCACCGAAGTGCGCGGGCTGGAGATGCTGGGTTGATTTCGGCCTTTCGGCTGACGCTGCGTGCCACTGACGTTGGGTCGCGCGTTACTTTTCTTTTCGCGAAAAGAAAAGTAACCAAAAGAAACGCTCCGCCGGCCGCGAGCCGACGTGCTGCGCACGGCGGTGACCTGCGCTCCTCGGTCCGCCGAGGGACGGCGCGGAACTCGCTGCGCTCAGACACCCGCGCCTCTTCGCCCTCGCCGGACCTGCGGTGCTCGGCTCGCTTGAAGGCGGACTCAACGTCAAAGGCGATAACTGCACTCCGTATCCCCTTCGCGGCTGGCACGCGCGCGACCCATTCCATGAAACGCTCTACGCTGCCAACCGCAGCGCGCCTACATATGCCCGGACTCCCCGCATGCCGCCCCTGCTGAAGATCCGTTCCGAGCGCGGGCAGATGTCGGCCATCGAGCGTCGCATCGCCGACTTCATCCTCGACAACGCTCACCTGCTGCGCGACTACTCGTCCCAGCAGCTGGCCAGCGCGTTGGGCATCAGCCAGTCCAGCGTGGTGAAGTTCAGCCAGAAGCTCGGCTTCAAGGGCTACCCGGACCTGAAGTACTCGATCGGCCAGGATGTGGCTCGCGCCGGTGCCGATCCGCAGCAGGCGCCCAGCGAACCCGACAGCGGCGATGACTACCTGCGCCTGGGCGAGGCCCTGCGCCGCAGCAAGGCACAAGCCGAGGAGGAAACCCGCCAGGCCAATCCACGCGGGGAAATCGAGCGCATCGTGCAGCTGATCGACGGCGCGCCGAAGCTGTTCGTGTACGGCCTGGGTGATGACGGCCTGTACGCGCGTGAGTTCGCCATGCGATTGTCGCTGCTCGGCCTGCTGGTGGTGCCGCATACCGACCCGATCCTGATGCTGGCCAACCTGTCGGCGGCACGCCCGGGTGACGTGCTGTTGATGTTCTCCGAGTTCGGCAACCTGCCCCAGCTTTCGCAGCTGTCGCGCCAGTTCCAGGACATGGGTGGCAAGGTGATTTCCATCACCCGCCACACCGCCAACCCGCTGCGCGCGCATGCTGATGCAACACTGGTGGTGTGTGCGCACGACCGCACGCCGCAGGTCGCGCAGCTGCTGTACCGTAGCGCCATGCACGCGCTGCTCGATTTCCTGTTCGTGCTGCTCTGCCACGCCAATCCGGACCGCCAGCAGCAGCTCGCGGTGAACCTGGAGCGGATCGACCACCTGCTGGATTCCTGACCGGAGCGCACGTTGATGAAATCGCTGGTCCGCCTTGCCACCACTGCCGTGCTGCTTTCTGCAGCGATATCCGCCCACGCCGCGCCGCTGGATGGTGCGCGCCAGCTGATCGTGGTCACCAGCGAAAGCTGGGGCAGCACCGAGGGGCAACTGCAGGCCTATGTGCGCGATCGCAAGGGCTGGCATGCACATGGGCAGGCGTTCCCGGTGGCGCTCGGCCGTACCGGCAGCGCCTGGGGGCTGGGCCTGCATCCGGTACAGGCCGACGGCCCGCAGAAACAGGAAGGCGATGGCCGCAGCCCGGCCGGCGTCTTCGCGCTGGGCAGCGCGTTCGGCTATGCCGTTACACGCCCCGGCACCGCCATGCCCTACCAGCCGATGCTGGACAGCAGCTACTGCATGGATGTGCCCGGCTCTCCGTTCTACAACCGCATCGTGGATGAAAAGAAGGTCGGCAGTGCAGCGGTCAAGGGCTCCACCGAGCCGATGCGGCTGGACCTGCACAACAAGGGCGACGTGCGCTACCGGGAAGGCTTCGTCATCGCCCACAACCCGGATAACCAGCCCGGCAAGGGCAGCTGCATCTTCGCCCACCTGTGGCGCGCGCCCGGTGAGGCCACGGCTGGCTGCACCGCCATGCCGCAGCCACGCATGCAGGCGCTGCTGGACTGGTTGCGCCCGCAGGATACGCCGCGCTTCGTGCTGCTGCCGCGCGCCGAGTACACGCGCCTGCAGGCCCAGTGGCAGCTGCCCGCACTGAGCGGAGACGCCCGTTGAGCGCGCAGGACGAACCGCAGCTGCAGCGCGCGGTCAGCCGCTGGCAGATCGTCGGCCTGTCGATCAACGATGTGATCGGCAGCGGCATCTACCTGCTGCCGGCCGCCACCGTCGCCCTGCTCGGCCCCTTCAGCCTGTGGGGCGTGGTCGCCGCCGGCATCGTCGTTGCCCTGCTGGTGCTGTGCTACGCGCAGGCCGCCAGCTACTTCGATGAACCCGGTGGCAGCTACCTGTATGCCCGTGAGGCGTTCGGGCGATTCGCCGGGTTCGAGATCGGCTGGATGATCTGGTTGACCCGCATCAGCTCGGCGGCCGCATTGAGCAATGCACTGGCCGATGCGGTCGCGCGCTTCTGGCCGTGGGCCGGCGCCGGCATGGGCCGCATCGCGGTGATCGTGGTGTCGCTGGGCTTCCTGACCGGCGTCAACATCATCGGCGTGCGCTCGGCTGCGCGTACCGGCGTGGTGCTGGTGATCGGCAAGATGCTGCCGCTGCTGCTGTTCGTGGCCATCGGTGCGTTCTACATCGATCCGCAGCTGGCCTTCTCCGGCCAGCGCCCGGACCCGCATGACCTGCAGCGCATGGGCGAAGCCGCCTTGCTGCTGCTGTACGCCTACGCCGGCTTCGAGAACATTCCGGCGGCCGCCGGCGAGTACCGTAATCCGCGCCGCGATATTCCATTCGCCCTGATCACCATGATCATCACCGTCACCGTCATCTACGGCGCGGTGCAGGTGGTGGCGCAGGGCACGCTGGCCGGCCTGGCCAGCTCGGCCACGCCGCTGGCCGATGCCGCCGCCGGCTTCGGTGGCGAGGCACTGGCGCTGATCCTGACCGTGGGCGCCACCATTTCCATCCTCGGCACCAACAGCAACACGATGATGATGGGCCCGCGCTTCCTGTTCGCGCTGGCCCGCGATGGCTACGGCCCGAAGATCCTGGCCCAGGTGCATCCGCGCTTCCACACGCCGGCCGCGTCGATCCTGTGCCAGGGTCTGATCGCACTCGGCCTGGCCCTGTCCGGTTCGTTCGTGCAGCTGGCGCTGCTGTCGATGACCACGCGCCTGTTCGCCTACATCGGTACTGCCGCGGCAGTGCTGGTACTGGCCAAGCTCTACGCCGACCGCCCCGGTGCATTGAAGCTGCCCGGTGGCCCGCTGATTCCGGTGCTGGCGCTGCTGCTGTGCCTGGCCCTGTTCGCCAGTGCCAGCTGGCAGAACATCGCCGCCGCGCTGGTCGCCTTCGCCATAGGTGCAGTGATCTACAAACTGCCGCGCAAGGATGCCGACGCCGGGTGAACGGTGGCGCGCCCTGACCGGCAGATTGATCTAACGATCACGCTGCCGGCCCCGGCCGTTAACCACCGCGCAGGCACGATCAGGCTTCGTCCACCACGGAGCCCTTCCATGACCGACTACCAGATTCCCGGCCGCGTACCGGACGACAGCACGCCGCGCGACGCGGTCAGCAACTACTGGCGCGAGCGCTATACCTCTGAACCGTACTATGACGATCAGCTGTTCTTCGACGACTACGAACCGGCCTACCGTATTGGCCACTCGGCCCGCGCGCAGGACATGATCCGCGCCTACGAGGAAGTGGAAGGCGAACTGGAATCACGCTGGGCCAGCGAACGAGGCAAGAGCCGGCTGGAGTGGGCGCAGGCACGCAGTGCCGTTCGCCGTGGCTGGGAGGAAGCGCGGCAGGTGGAACCGCGCCTGGCACGCGGCCCCTGACGGATCCGATATGCGGCAACGCCGGGCATGGCCCGGCGCTACCGTTGCTGCATCACTCCTGTTCCGGCAGCGGCGGCACGGCCGTGCTGCGCTTGCTCTCACCGCCACCGGCGGCGATCAGGTCGCGGGTGTTCTTCTGCACCGCCACCGCACCGAACAGCGACAGCGCGAAGGCCATGCCGTAGAAGCCCTTCTCGCTCAGCACCAGGGTGGCGTTCCACAGGCCAACCAGCAGCAACAACAGCGCAGACAGCAATGCGAACCAGCACAGCGCGTAATACAGGCCACTCACCGGGATTCCCTCGACACGGTCACGCACGCTCTTCTGCAGCGACACCGCCGCGAACAGGCCGAACAGCAGCAGGGTCAGGTAGTAGCCCTTTTCGTTCAGCGGCATCTCCGCATTGAACAGGCCTATCAGGTAGGCCACCGCGCCGAGCAGCAGGGCCACCCAGGAGGCGGCAATGAAGGCCGGCGAGGGTCGATGGATGATCGGTGCGTTCATTGCGGTTCCTTGCAGTCAGGCGGGCATGCTTTACCCGGGCGAACCCACCCTAGACGATCCCGCCGCCGCCGCACAGGGGGAAACAGGACCTTCGGGCCAGGACCGTCACCGCCCCGGTGGTATACAAGGGAGAGCCTGGCCATCCGCATCCCCTTCCGCTGGAGATACCCATGACCCGCACGCCCCTGCTGCTCGCCCTCGGCCTGTTGCCGATCCTCGCCACCACGGCCTGCAGTGCCGCCGGCCCCGATGCCAGTGGGCAGAAAGCTGCCGCTGCCAGCACAGACGCTGCCGACCAGCGACCGTTCACCGCATCCGAAATCAGTCGTTTCGACCAGCCGTGGGCAATGACCTTCCTGCCCGATGGCAGCCTGCTGGTCACCGAAAAGCGCGGAAAGCTGCAGCACCTGGACCTGGCCAGTGGCCAGAAACACGAGATCACCGGCGTTCCGAAGGTCGCCTACGGTGGCCAGGGTGGTTTCGGTGACGTGATCCTGCACCCGCAGTTCGCAAGCAACCACGTGATCTATCTCAGCTATGCCGAGGAAGGCACGCTGGACACCCGTGGCGCTGCCGTCGCACGCGCCACGCTGGCGCTGGATGCCAAGGGTGGCGGTGAGCTGAAGGACCTGAAGGTGATCTGGCGACAGACGCCCAAGGTCAGTGGCGAGGGCCACTACGGCCACCGCCTCGTCTTCGGCCCGGACGGCAAGCTGTGGATCAGTTCCAGCGAGCGCCAGAAGTTCGATCCGGCGCAGGACATGGGCAGCAACCTCGGCAAGATCATCCGCCTCAACGACGATGGCAGCCTACCGGCCGACAACCCGTTCGCCTCGCAGGGCGGCGTGGCCGCGCAGGTGTGGTCGCTGGGCCACCGCAACATCCTCGGCATGGCCTTCGATGCCAACGGCAAGCTGTGGGCGCACGAGATGGGCCCGGCCGGCGGCGACGAGCTGAACCTGATCGTGCGCGGCGCCAACTACGGCTACCCGATCGTCTCCAACGGCAACCACTACGACGGCCGCCCGATTCCCGACCACAGCACCCGCCCGGAATTCGCCGCCCCGAAGGTGACCTGGACGCCGGTGATCTCGCCGGCCGGCTTCGTGATCTACAGCGGTAACCTGTTCCCGCAGTGGAAGGGCAGCGGCTTCATCGGCGGCCTGTCGTCCACCTCGCTGGTGCGCGTGGCCTTCGATGGTGACAGCGCGCGCGAAGCCGAACGCTTCAACATGGGCGAGCGCATCCGCGAAGTGGAACAGGGCCCGGATGGCGCCCTGTGGCTGCTGGAGGACGGCAACAAGGCGCGCCTGCTGAAGCTCACCCCGAAGACCTGATGTCCTGGTAGTGCCGGCCGCTGGCCGGCACCCTGGGTTCTTCCGGCATCCTGCGGTTGCCGGCCAGCGGCCGGCACTACCCATACGAAACGGCCCCGTATGCGGGGCCGTTCGCATTTACTGGATGGTGATGACCTTCACCTCGGTCTTCGTGCAAGCCTGGTCCAGGCACTGCCCGTTCAACCACACCTGGCCATCACCGATCATCACGCCCTGCTGGTTGACGAACACCTTGCCGAAGTCCTGTTCGGACACCGCCTTGACCACCGCCGGCGTGATGATCTTCTCGTAGCTGCGCTGGAACTCACCGGGGCCGGTGATCTTCTTTCCGTTAGCGATATTCAGCGGGAAGCGCACCTCTTCCACCACCGCAGCGCGATCACCGCCGACCACCGCGGTCTTGAACGCGTTGAACACCTTCTCGTACTGCGCGGCATCACCGAGCAGGGTCTCGATACGCGCACGCGCGTCTTCCGCGGGCACATCCGCCGGTGCGGCGCCGGCCGGCTCGGCAGCAGCCTTCGCCGATTCAGCCGCGGGCGTGGCCGCAGCACTGGCCTCCATCGGCGGCGGTGCGTCCACCGCAGGCTCGGCCGGCGGTGCCGGCTGCGAACAGGCCGCCAGCAACAGGGCGGGAATCAACACAGCGATCATGCGCATGCGCAGGCATCCATCGGTTCAAGAACACCGATGGTAGCGCCGTGCCAGTGAGAACAACAAAAAGGGGGGGACGGAGGGGATTAAGTCGTTTGTGCCACAAACGACTTAATCCCCTCCGTCCCCTTTTTCTCGATCAGGCCTTCAGCAGCTCGAACTGCACGGCTTCGCCTGCTGCCGACGAGGCGCAGACCCACAGGTCGAACTGGCCCGGCTCGGCACGCAGCACGCCGTCGCGGCCGGTGAACGCCAGCTGCTCGCGGGTCAGGGTGAACACCACTTCGGCCGACTCGCCCGGCTGCAGCGCCACTTTGCGGAAGTCCTTCAGTTCGCGCACCGGACGTACGCGGCTGGCCACGCGGTCGTGGATGTACAGCTGCACCACTTCCTCGCCGGCCACGTCGCCGCTGTTGGTCAGCGTGGTGATGATGGTCAGGGTGTCGTCCCAGCCGAGCTGCGCCGCACTCAGCTGCGGCACGCCGTAGGCGAAGGTGGTGTAACCGATGCCGTGGCCGAACGGGTACAGCGGCTCATTCGGGATCTCGCGCCAGCGAGCCTTGAACTCCGACATGGTCGGCAGTTCCGGGCGGCCGGTGCGCGGGTGGTTGTAGAAGTACGGCTGCTGGCCGGACACCTGCGGGAAGCTGACCGGCAGGCGGCCGGACGGGCTGTAGTCGCCGAACAGCACATCGGCCACGGCATGGCCGGTCTGCGTGCCCAGGTACCAGGTGACCGCCACCGCGTGCGCGTTGCGCACCGCGCCCTGCAGTGCCAGCGCACGGCCGTTGCGCAGCAGCACCACCAGCGGCTTGCCGGTCATCGCCACCGCCTCGGCCAGTGCCTGCTGTGCCGGCGGCAGGGTGATCTCCACGCGCGACTGCGCTTCACCGCTGTAGCGCTGCGGTTCGCCCAGCGCCAGCACCACCACGTCGGCGCGCAGCGCGGCCGCCACGGCGGCTTCGGTGCCGCCCGGAATGGCAGTTTCCAGTTCGCAGCCCGGCACGATCTCCAGCAGCGCTTCATCGCCGATGGCGGCGCGCACGCCGGTTTCCAGATCCACGTAACGCTGCTTGTCGCCGAACAGCGTCCAGCAGCCTTCAATGTTCTCGCGGTCCTGCACGAACGGGCCGATCAGCGCGATCTTCTGCCCGGTCTTCTGCAGCGGCAGCACGTTGTCGCGGTTGTTCAGCAGCACGATCGAACGGCGCGCGGCATCGCGCGACAGTTCGTCATGCGCGGCGAGGTACGAGGTATCGGCTTCGCGCGCCGGGTCCAGCGAACGGTACGGGTCGTCGAACAGGCCGATGGTTTCCTTCAGCCACAGGATGCGGCGCACGCCCTCATCCAGCACCGCCATCGGCACCTCGCCGCTCTCGACCAGGCCCGGCAGGTGCTCGGCGTAGAAGCCGCTCTGCATGCTCAGGTCCAGGCCGGCGGTGAACGCCTTGGCAGTGGCATCGCGGTCGTCGGCGGCATAGCCGTGCGCGACCAGTTCCATATCGGCGGTGTAGTCGGAGATCACCACGCCCGGGAACTTCCATTCACCGCGCAGGATGTCGGTCAGCAGTTCGGCGTTGGCACTGGCCGGCACGCCGTTGATGTCGTTGAACGAGGACATCACGGTGATCGCGCCGGCGTCGAAGGCGGCCTTGAACGGCGGCAGGTGCACGTCGCGCAGGGTCTGCGGCGAGATGTCCACCATGTTGTATTCCATGCCGGCCATCACCGCGCCATAGGCGGCGAAGTGCTTCGGCGTGGCCAGCAGCGAATCGGCGGCGCGCAGGTCGCTGCCCTGGAAGCCGCGCACGCGGGCGGCGGCAAAGGCACAGCCCAGCACCACGTCCTCACCGGCACCTTCGGCGCCACGGCCCCAGCGCTGGTCGCGGGCGATGTCCACGGCCGGAGCATAGGTCCAGTGCAGGCCGGCAGCGGTGGCCTCGATGGCGGTGGCGCGCGCGGTGCGCTCGGCCAGCGCCGGCTCGAAGCTGGCGGCCTCGCCCAGTGGAATCGGGAACACGGTGCGCATGCCGTGGATGACGTCGGCCGCCAGGATCACGGGGATGCCCAGGCGGCTCTCTTCGGTGGCGACCTGCTGGATCCGGCGGCCCAGTTCGGCGCCCACACCATTGAACAGCGAGCCGACCTTGCCCTCGCGCACCTGCTGCAGCACCTGGTCGGCATTGCGCACGTTGGCTTCCGGGTTCACGTCCGGGGCGAACGGGCGGACCATGTCCGCGAAGACACCCAGCTGGCCGACCTTTTCCTCGACGGTCATCTGGGCAATGAGGGATTCGATGCGATCGGAGGCCACCGGCAGTCCTTGATGAAAACGTTTACAAGCCCGGCATTCTAGCGATCCCGGGCGATTTGGCGAGGGGTTTGTTCATTCAGTTTCAGCCACCAGCGGGGTCCGTATGGCCCCGCCGGGGGCACCGCAGCTTACTCCGAGCCGGCCAGCTGGCGCTGCCCGGCCATCAACATGGCGTCGCTGGAGGCCTGGAATACCCGCAGGCCGAAGGCCGGCAGGATCGCCAGCAGGTGGTCGAAGATGTCCGACTGCACCGCCTCGTACTCGCCCCAGGCGGTGCTGCGGGTGAAGCAGTACAGCTCCAGCGGCAGGCCTTCGGTGGTCGGCTGCAGCTGGCGTACCAGCAGGGTCATGTCGGTATGGATGCCCGGGTGGCTGCGCAGGTAACGCTCCACATAGGCCCGGAAGGTACCCAGGTTGGTCACCCGGCGGCTGTTGACCTCGGCCACGCCCTGCTCGCGCAGGCGCCCGTTCCACTGGCCAAGCTCCTGCTCCTTCTCCTGCAGGTAATCACGCAGCAGCGCGAACTGGCCGAGGAAGGCCAAGTCGCCTTCGTCCAGGAAGCCGACGCTGTGCTGGTCCAGGTACAGCGCGCGCTTGATGCGGCGGCCACCGGCCTCCTGCATGCCGCGCCAGTTCTTGAACGACTCGGTCACCAGCTTCTTGGTCGGAATGGTGGTGATGGTCTTATCGAAGTTCTGCACGGTGACGGTGTGCAGCGCGATATCGATGACGTCACCGTCGGCGTTCTGGCTGGGCATTTCGATCCAGTCGCCGATGCGCACACGGCCATCGCCACTGATCTGCACGCTGGCCACCAGCGACAGGATGGTGTCCTGGAAAATCAGCATCAGCACCGCCGTGGCCGCCCCCAGGCCGGTCACCAACGGCCCCAGTTTCACCCCCAGCAGCGTGGCGATGATGGACAGACCGGCGGCCACGAACACCACGATCTTGACCACCTGCAGGTAGCCCTTGATCGGCTTGTTGCGCGCATCGGGCTTGCGTTCGTACAGGCTGTTGGCCGCGTCCAGCGCATGCGAGAACGCCATCGACACCGTCAGCACGGCCCATACGATGCACAGCTTGATGATGACGTTGACCAGGCCGGGTGGCAGGTCGGGAATGAGGGTGATGCCCGAGGCGATCACCTGGCTGGGCACCACGTTGGACAGGCGCGAGATGACCCGCATCAGATGGCTGCCGCGCCCGGACTCGGCACCGGGCAGGCGCTGCAGCAGGCGCCGCAGGCCACGCACCAGGATGCGCTTGGTAACCCAGTTGGCCAAGCCCGCAGCGATCAGCAGCGCCGAGATCATCAACGCCAGGTAGGCGCCGGGATAGGGTTCCAGTGTGTTCTGCAGCTTTTCCAGCCACTGTACCGCCACCACCGCGTCCACCATCAGTTGTCTCCTTGCGTTGTCGTTGTTGTTGGGGGTGCCGGCCAGCGGCCGGCACTACCGGATCAGTCCTGCGAGCGCTCGATGATCACGCCCACCGCGCGCGCGCCACGCACCGCGCCCGGCTTGCTCAGTTTCAGGCGCAGCCACTTCACGTCGAATTCGTCCAGCACGATCTGTGCGCAGCGCTCGGCCAGGGTTTCGACCAGGCCGAATTCCGACTCGCGCACGAACTGCTCCAGGCGCTTGCTGACCGCCTTGTAGTTCAGGGTGTGGGCGATGTCGTCGGAGGCCGCCGGACGACGGTTGTCGAAGCCCATCTCCAGGTCGAACACCAGGTCCTGGCGGATCCGTCGTTCCCAATCGTAGATACCGATCAGGGCGTCGATCGTCAGCCCCTCGATGAAAACCTTGTCCATTGCGCTTAACCAGCCCGAATACAGGGGGCCATGGTAACGGCACGACGGTGAGCCTGCCCGGAACGGGCGGTGGGTGGCCGGCAGGAACGCGGCTCCAGAAAAGACAAAGGGCCCTGCTAGCGGGGCCCTTTGGTACCTCTCAACGTCCCCAGGGGAAGCTGGAATTCAGCCGCGAGTCCCGGAGCACACGCCGCAAGGTTAGGAGTGCCCCCCTGACCAGTCAATTGGCAAATGCGTCACGGCAGACGACCGGGTGAAAAACCGAGCCGATCCACGAAAGAACACTGACGATCATGATGCCGTTTTCTGATGTTCCTGCATCGTTCCCAGGGTCAAGGTGAAACCACGTTCCCTGGGAGTGAGTTGATGAAGGAAAGCAGGATCCTGCAGGCAGCTCTATCCAGGCAGAGATGGTCGACCTACGAGCGCATCGCTTCTCGTTGCGTAGCCGATCCAGCCACGCTCTATGCCTGGAACATGCAGATGTGTGCTGCTCTCCTGCCACCGTTGCACATCTGTGAAGTCGTGATCCGCAATGCAGCAGCTACGGCGCTGGT
Organism: Stenotrophomonas sp. 86428_Sma; assembly: GCF_056481585.1. Taxonomy (NCBI): domain Bacteria; kingdom Pseudomonadati; phylum Pseudomonadota; class Gammaproteobacteria; order Lysobacterales; family Lysobacteraceae; genus Stenotrophomonas; species Stenotrophomonas sp. 86428_Sma. Next base: position 402,670 of record NZ_CM151156.1, on the reverse strand, counting down.
GCATCGCTATGGTCGATGCTGGCCCTGGCATCCAGCGCTGCTGCGCAGCCTTCCTACCGAAGGCGCCCTTGCCTCGCTATGCGATGTCCGCGGCAGCGCCGGAGCTCCACGGGATGTACCGGAGGTCATCGCCAAACTGCGATTCGGCTTCTGGCAGCAATTGTTCGCTCGACGGTTCGAGCATTCGATCTGGGCCGGGACCATGGGCCTGGCGCTGCCACACGCACCCTCGGTGCCGCTGTCCGTCCTGCGTCGGTCCATCCATGCCGACCTCGACCGCATCCGCCTCCTGCGCAATCGGATCGCCCACCACGAACCCATCCTGGAACGCGACATCGGTGCCGACCTGGCGGCGATCGGACGGCTGATCCACGCCCGCTGCCCGCATACGCTGGGCTGGCTGCAGCGCCATGAGCGGGCGACAACGGTGTTGGCGGCGTCGCCATTGGCAGGGCGTCCGTAATGTGTAGCCGGGCGTGGCCCGGCGCTACGGAGGCCTGCCTGTAGAGTCGAGCTTGCTCGACTGCTCTGTGTCCGTCATTGCGCCCAGTCGAGCAAGCTCGACTCTACAAACGCCGATCGAGCGGTTCGCGCGGCCGGGGGCTCACACCGCCGGCAGGGTCGCCATGTCCCAGCGGGGGGTGACGTCCACCTTCGGCGGGCTGTGCTGGCCGGCCTGCAGCCGCAGCGCGCCGGCGAAGGCGATCATCGCGCCGTTGTCGGTGCACAACGCCGGCCGCGGGAAACAGGCCCGTCCGCCGAGGCGCTCGGCCATCTGCTGCAGGCGGGCGCGCAGGCGCTTGTTGGCACCGACACCGCCGGCCACCACGATCACATTGGTCCCGGCCGCTTCCAGCGCGCGCTCGCACTTGATCGACAGGGTCTCGACCACGGCGTCTTCGAAGCCCCGGGCGATGTCGGCGCGGGTCTGCTCGCTCTGGTCGCTGTCGCGCCAGGCCATCAGAACCTGGGTCTTCAGGCCGGAGAAGCTGAAATCCAGCCCCGGGCGGTCGGTCATCGGCCGCGCGAAGCGGTAGGCCCCCGGCGTGCCCTGCTCGGCCAGCCTGGCCAGCTGCGGGCCGCCCGGGTACGGCAGGCCCATCATCTTGGCGGTCTTGTCGAAGGCCTCGCCGGCCGCATCGTCCAAGGTCTCGCCCAGCAGGCGGTACTGGCCGATCGCGTCCACCGCCACCAGCTGGGTATGGCCACCGGACACCAGCAGTGCCACGAACGGCGCTTCCGGCGGGTCGTCCTCCATCAGCGGGGCCAGCAGGTGGCCTTCCATATGGTGTACGCCCACCGCCGGCACCTCCAGCGCCCAGGCCAGCGACCGCGCCACGCCGGCGCCGACCAGCAGCGCGCCGACCAGGCCGGGACCGGCCGTATAGGCCACGCCGTCGATATCACCTACACCCAGGCCGGCGTCGGCCAGGGTCTGGCGCACCAGCGGCAGCAGCTTGCGGACGTGGTCGCGGCTGGCCAGTTCGGGCACCACACCACCGTATTCGGCGTGCAGGGCGATCTGGCTGTAGACCGCATGGGCGCGCAGGGCCGCGCTGCCGGCCAGGTCGGTGTCATACACCGCCACGCCGGTCTCATCACAGGAAGATTCGATGCCAAGGACTCGCATGCCTGCTATTATGACGCCCCTGCTGCCCCCTCGGGGGACGTGCAGGTCTCACTGCTTTCGAACCTCTGGCCCGTATTCAGGGTTAGCCGCTTGCAGTTTGTCTATTCGCCGCTATAATGTGCGGCTCGCCGGGCGTGACCCGGTTCTACTGTGTCCCGGAGATTCCATGCCCAGCGTCAAAGTCCGCGAGAACGAGCCCTTCGAGTTTGCTCTTCGCCGCTTCAAGCGCACTTGCGAAAAGGCCGGTGTGCTGGCCGAAACCCGCAAGCGCGAGTTCTACGAAAAGCCGACCCAGGAGCGCAAGCGCAAGGCCGCCGCTGTTGTGAAGCGTCAGCTGCGCCGCTCGTCGCGCGACGTCACCAAGCGTCAGCGCCTGTACTGATCGGACGCATCTTCATTGCGGCGGGCCTGCCCGTCGCGATGGAGCCGAAGCCGGCACGCGCGAGCGTCGCCGGCTTTTCGCGTTTCCGGGTTCGGGCATCCGCCCCGCCCCACCTACCACCACGAGGTTCCTCATGAGCATGAAGCAGCAGCTCACCGAAGACATGAAGGCCGCCATGAAGGCGGGCGAGAAGCACAAGCTGGGCGTGATCCGCCTGATCAATGCCGCCATCAAGCAGCGCGAAGTGGACGAGCGCATCGAGCTGGATGACACCGCCGTGATCGCCGTGCTCGACAAGATGGTCAAGCAGCGCAAGGACTCGGTCAGCCAGTACGAAGCGGCCAACCGCGAAGACCTGGCCGAGATCGAGCGCGCCGAGATCGTGGTCATCGAAGCCTATCTGCCGGCCAAGATGGGCGAAGCCGAGATCGTGGCCGCCATCCAGGCCGCCATCGCCGAGACCGGCGCCTCCGGCCCGGCCGACATGGGCAAGCTGATGGGCGCACTGAAGCCCAAGCTCGCTGGCCAGGCCGACATGGGCCTGGTGTCCAAGCTGGTCAAGCAGCAGCTGGCGTAATCCGGTACACGGAGTCGGATCCCTTTCGCAACGCGAAAGGGCTCTGACCCCATTGATGCACCCGCTTCACCGCACCTTCGTCGCTCGCCTGCTACAACCACACCCATGGTTGAACCCGAGCCCAACGTTCCCGTGTCACTGCACAAGTACATCAAGCGCCTGCAGGACAGCTTCCCGATGGCGGTGGCCAAGCGCTTCATCGACGTCGACGTGCTGACCCAGGCAGCTTCCGTCTCCTTCTACGCGCTGCTGTCGATGGCGCCGTTGCTGGTGCTGCTGCTGTGGCTGACCGCCTCGCTGTACCCACCGGCCCAGCAGGCACTGATCGACCAGATCAGCTCGGTGGCCGGCAGCAGCGCGGCTACCGTGGCCGAAACCGTTCTGAGGAACGCCGACAACCAGCCGGATGTCGGCTCGCTGGCGGGGGTGTGGAGCACGCTGCTGCTGTTCGTCGGCGCCACCGCCGTGTTCGCGCAGCTGCAGAACGCGCTCAACCTGATCTTCCGCACCAGCGGCGAGCGCCTGGAAGGCCTCAAGGCCTGGCTGCGCAAGCGCGTGTTCTCGTTCGGCGTGGTGCTGGCGCTGGGCTTCCTGCTGATCCTGTCGATGACCGCCACCACGGTGCTGCAGGTGGCCTTCGCGCAACTGCCCTCGATCCTGCCCGCGCTGGGGTACGTCACGAGCCTGCTGCTGTACGCAGTCGGCTTCGCCTTCATGTACCACTACCTGCCCGACCGTCGCGTGGCGTGGCGCCAGGCCTTCATCGGCGGCGTCATCACCTCGGCACTGTTCGCACTGGGCCGGTACGGCATCGGCGTCTACATCGCCACCGTGGCACCCGGCAGTGCCTACGGCTCGATGGGCGCGCTGGTGATCTCGCTGGTCTGGATCTACTACGCCACCGTCGTGTTCTTCGTTGGCGCCCTGATGACGGCGGTGATCGATGAGCGCCTGCGCGCGCGTCATCACCTGGCCGCCGCCGGCATTGATCCGGCAACCGCCAGCCAGGTGCCCGACAGGGGGTAAACTAGGCCGACCGCCCCCGGTTCCGTCGCGTGGTCCTGCACCGCGCCCTGCCCTGTTGCCCATGGCCCGTATCCCCGACGCTTTCATCGACGACCTGCTCGCCCGCACCGACATCGTCGAGGTGGTAGGCAGCCGCGTGCCGTTGAAGCGCCAGGGCAAGGAGTACGCCGCGCGCTGCCCGTTCCATGACGAGCGCTCGGCGTCGTTCACGGTCTCGCCCACCAAGCAGTTCTATCACTGCTTCGGCTGCGGCGCGCACGGCACCGCGATCAGCTTCCTGATGAACTACGACCGCCTCGAGTTCCTCGACGCGGTGGATGAGCTGGCCAAGCGCGCTGGCATGGAAGTACCGCGCAACGAGAACCCGCGCAGCCCCCAGCAGCAGGACGACAGCCGCGAGCTGTATTCGGCACTGGATGCCGCCGCCCGGTTCTTCCAGAAGAACCTGGAAGGCAGCGACAAGGCACGCAGTTACCTTGATGGGCGTGGCGTGGACGAAGAGAACCGCGCGCGCTTCCAGATCGGCTACGCCCCGGATGGCTACAGCGGCCTGCGCGATGCACTGGGCAAGGACGAGCGGCGCATGAAGCTGCTCGACCGCGCCGGCCTGTTCTCGAAGAATGACCGCGGCCACGTCTACGACAAGTTCCGCGACCGGGTGATGTTCCCGATCTTCGACCGCCGTGGCCGGGTGATCGCCTTCGGTGGCCGCGTGTTCGAGAAGGACGACGGCCCCAAGTACCTCAACTCGCCCGAAACCGCGCTGTTCCACAAGGGCCGCGAACTGTACGGCCTGTGGCAGGTGCGCCAGGCCAACCAGAAGATCGAGCGGTTGATCGTGGTCGAGGGCTACATGGACGTGGTCTCGCTGTTCCAGTTCGGTGTCACCCAGGCGGTGGCAACACTGGGTACCGCAACCACGCCGGACCATGCCGAGCTGCTGTTCCGCAACGCGCCGGACGTGTTCTTCTGCTTCGACGGCGACGCCGCCGGCCGACGCGCCGGCTGGAAGGCGCTGGAGTCGGTGCTGCCGCGCATGAAGGACGGCCGCCAGGCCTTCTTCCTGTTCCTGCCCGATGGCGAGGACCCGGACACCATCGTGCGCAAGGAAGGCGCCGAGGCCTTCAACGAGCGCCTGAAGCAGGCCACGCCGCTGTCGCAGTTCTTCTTCGATGAACTGACCCGCGAGATCAACCTGGGCACGCTGGACGGCAAGGCGCGCCTGGCCGAACGCGCAAAGCCGATGCTGGCGCAGATTCCCGACGGTGCCTTCGGCGACCTGATGAAGCAGCAGCTGGCGCAGCTGACCGGGCTCGGCGGCAACGCCCAGGCTGCACGCACGCCGATGCCGCAACGCCAGCCTTCGCGCACGATCCAACCAGTGGCCAGGCGCAGCCTGGTGCGCGGCGCGATCGCCGTGCTGCTGCAGCAGCCGTCGCTGGCGCTGACCCTGGGCGGCAAGCATCACTTCCAGGGCCTTCGCCTGCCCGGTGTGGAACTGCTGTTGGAGCTGCTGGGGCTGGTCGAACAGCGCCCGGACATCAGCACCGGCGCCCTGCTGGAACACTTCGACGGCCGCGAGGAACAGGCCTCGCTGCATACATTGGCCGCACAGACGCTGCCCGGCACCGAAGCCAGCTGGACCCAGGAACTGCACGACGCGGTGGCACAACTGGAGAAACAGCTGCTGGTGCAACGTCTGGAAGAGTTGTTGGCAAAGCAGCGCCAGCAGGGCCTGGACGATACTGACAAGTACGAACTGCGCGAGCTGCTGAAGGCGCGCGCCGGACTGCGCCTGTAGCGGCAGAACGTTTTCACGGAGAGGACCATGCTGCTGCGCCTGACCTGCCTGCTGTTGTTGTCGCTCTGCCTGCCGCTGACGGCCCTGGCCGAAGACGCGCCCCTCAACGAAGTCCGCCCCGGCCTGTACGCCGGCGGCCAGCCCAGCGCCGCACAGCTGCAGGCCTTGGCCGCACAGGGCGTGCGCACCGTGATCGACCTGCGCCAGCCCGACGAGGACCGGGGTTTTGATGAAACCCGCGTAGCCGAATCACTGGGCCTGCGCTACGTACGCATTCCGGTGGCCGGTGCCGACGGCCTGGATGCGGCCAACATCCGTGCCGTGCACCAGGCCCTGCAGCAGAGCCAGGGGCCGGTGCTGCTGCACTGTGCGTCCGGCAACCGCGCCGGTGCCGTGCTCGGCCTGGTCAACGCACGCTACGAACACGCCAGCCCGGAACAGGCACTGCAGCTCGGCCAGCGCGCCGGCCTGAAGTCGCTGGAGGCCGCTACCCGCCAGCGCCTGGCCACACCGGTCACTTCGCCCTGAACCCTCCGCACCAAGGACTCTGCCCACCATGACCCGCTGGTGGTCGCGCCTGCGACCGGACAATTTCACCCTCGCCCTGCTGTGCACCGTCGGCCTGGCCTCGCTGCTGCCGATGAAGGGCGCCGCCGCCATCGTCCTCGACGATGTCACCACCGTCGCCATCGCCGCGCTGTTCTTCCTGCATGGTGCGCGCCTGCCGCGCGAGTCGATCATCGGCGGCATGCTGCACTGGCGGCTGCACCTGACCATCCTGGCCTGCACCTTCATCCTGTTCCCGCTGCTGGGGCTGATGTTCAAGCCGCTGTCGGGCTGGCTGCTGACCCCGGAGCTGTATCTGGGCGTGCTGTTCCTGTGCACCTTGCCCTCCACCGTGCAGTCGTCCATCGCGTTCACCTCGATGGCGCATGGCAACGTGCCCGCAGCGGTGTGCAGCGCTTCGTTGTCGAGCATCCTCGGCGTATTCCTGACCCCGCTGCTGCTGACCGCGCTGGCCGGCACCTCCGGCGGCATCCACGATCCGCTGCATGCGATCGGCGGCATCATGCTGCAGCTGCTGGTGCCGTTCGGGGCCGGCCATCTGCTGCGGCCCTGGATCGCCGGCTGGGTGGAAAAGCAGCGCGCGCTGCTGCGCTACACCGACCAGGCCACCATCCTGCTGGTGGTGTACTCGGCCTTCGGCGAAGCTGTCACCGAGGGCCTGTGGAGTAAGACGCCACTGCTGTCGCTGCTGGCCGTGGCGGTCGTGGCCGCCGTGCTGCTGGGCATCGCCATGCCGCTGATCACCTTCATCGCCCGCCGCCTGCGCTTCAACCGCGAGGACGAGATCGCCATCGTGTTCTGCGGCTCGAAGAAGAGCCTGGCCACCGGCGTGCCGATCGCCAAGGTGCTGTTCGCCGGTGGAAGCCTCGGCGCCATCGTGTTGCCGGTGATGATCTACCACCAGATCCAGCTGATCGTCTGCGGCGTGATCGCGCAGCGGTATGCGAAGCGCGCGCCCTGATTGGGCGCGCGGGTTTTTGTAGAGAGCCCATCCACGCGCGGCGTGGATCTACCAAACCGCGGATGGCGTGAACCCGCAGTAGATCCACGCCATGCGTGGATGACGCATACGCCGCCGCTAATCCACGATGGCCGCGGCGATGTCGTGCAGCACTCGGGCGTTGCGCTCCACGTCGCTGCCCGGCTCGCCCGTGACGGTCAGACTGTAGGTCTTGCTGTCTCCCGTCCAGGCAAGCTCAACCCGAGTACGGCCGACACTATCCACAACCTTCCCGAGGTGAGCGGGCTTGCCGTCCACCACGGTGTTCTGCGCCTCCGCGATGACCTCGATCTGCATGCCCGCAGCGAGGAAGTTGTTCTCGCTGAACTCCACGATGCCGACACCCTCCAGCCGGTAGAAACGGCTCAAGCCCGAGGACTTTCCACCCTCCAACGCACCACTGGGCTCCATGCCAATCATCTCGGCTGCGCCCAGCAGGCTGCTTTCCAGCCTGCTGGGTGGCTGCGGCAGGCGCTGGCGTAGTTCTGGAGTTGAGCGGTGAGTCCGCGGCACGGCAGCCAGCATTTCGGCCTGCGTTGGGATGCTCCCTGCTGCAACCCGCACGACACCGTTGGATCGTTCGATGTCATCGCGAAGCTGCCGCTTCACTTCTCGGGGGGCATCAAGGTCTGCCAGTTTCACCATCTGGTAGCTGCCCACTCTGGCGGACGATCTTCCCATTGCCGAGGCCTCCTGCATTGCAGCCTGCATGGCACGTTGGTGTAGCCAGCTCCCTACCGCATCGGGAGCAGGTTCATTCTGGGATGCTTGAGCTGACATCGACATGGCCAGCGAGAATGCGATAAAGCAAAGACTCTTCATGATGCTCACCACTCCGAAAGTTGGCAATCGACCGCACTCGTGGATTGCGTGAATACGCGTCCGCCCAGCACCCATGTGTGATATCCGTGAACAACCATTCGTTCTGGATCACTGCCATCGCCTGCGTAAAATCGCCAGGAGTACAGTCCATTGTTAGGCGCACCGAAAGCATGCTTCGGCTCAATGTTCCCGAGGGGAACGTGCCTGGTTACGGCCGACCCCTGAAAATTGCGAAACTGGGGCCGTTCATAGGTCACGGATTCGTTGATGAATCCAATGCAGTTGGCCCGACTCAGTGCTTTTACTTCTGCTGCTGCATTGCCAGCCAGGCAGGTAAGCGCGGCACACAGAACGATGGGCAGAGAAACATGACATCTCATTGATTGCTCCACAGAATTGCGAGTCATCCCGCAATACCTGTGTATCTACTGTTGATGATCCGGTCTGGTGGAACAGTCGGTATCTGTGACGCCTTGCGTGCAGGAAGCTGACAGCGCGGCAAAACCCTACAGCGCGACGGCTTGGTCGATGGGCGCAGTTGCAGCCCTCCCGGGCGAAACCCGACACTGGCTGCGCCGGGTTCCGTGAGAGCCCATCCACGCATGGCGTGGCTCTACTCCCACCGATGGCGTGAACCACCAGTAGATCCACGCCATTCGTGGACGGGTTGCCTGCCGTTACGGGCCCACCAGCGTGCCGACGCTCAGCTCCGGCATCCACACCCACAGGTCGTACGGCCGTTTCGCATCGGCATCGACCCGCGGCGCCGTGGCCACCTGCTCTGGAAGTGACCGCGCCACGCAGCGGCCCGCGCATCCCCACACCTGACCACGCTGCGCGCCCAACCGCACGCTGTAGATCTCCAGATCCCGCAGCTGGGAGGCCATCGGGTGCAGCTGCATTTCCGGCGGCATGCCCTGCGGCCGCTGCAGCATGGCGTGCACGTTGCCGGTCAGCACCAGCATGCGTGCGCCAGCCGGCAGTCGCCGGTGCAGCCGCCGCAGCTCGGCCGCCATGCGGTCATCGCGTGCCTGGTTGCCGCCATCGCTGTTGTCGACGTCATAGCCGACCACATCGATGGCACGACCCTGTGCCTTCAGCGCACGCAGGTCTTCGATCATCGCCAGCATGTCGCGGCTGCGACGGCCGTCATGCTGGTCATCGCGCACGGTCCAGAACGCGCGGCCATGCAGGTGCTGGCGCGCCGCGGCCCCGCCATCGGATTCCAGATAGTCGTGCAGCGCAGGGTTCTCTGCACGTGGCAGTTCCAGCGCCAGCACGACCGGGCCGTTACGGCTGTAGTCGTCCACCAGCTGGCGTACCAGCAGCGGTGTCTCGCGGGTACCGTGAAATTCACCCAGCACCAGCAGGCGATGCTCACCGGCGTGCTGGCGGATCTGCACGGCGGTGTCGTCGGCATGCGCACTAAGGGCCATGCCCAGCGTCAGCAGCAGCGCCGCAGTCCAGCGGAAGATCGAATGCATCCCTGCGCCTTCCTTTCCTTGGGGTCAGGAACAGCAATGGCGACACAGCAACCGCGGTTCAAGTAGATCCACGCCATGCGTGGATGCGCCCACCATCAGACCGGGTCAGAGCCCCGACGGGGATCCGCCCCCGAGTCGAGCATGGCTCGACTCTACAGCCAGGGCAGGATCCAATGGTCCACCAGCAGGAAGGCGAACAGCGCCATCAGGTAGACGATGGAGTAATAGAACATCTTCATCGAGAACAGTTCGTCCGGCGGATTGAGCATGCGCCAGGCGTACCAGAGGAACACGGCGTTGAGCACGATCGCGCCACCCAGGTAGAACGCACCGCTCATGCCCACCAGGTACGGCAGCAGACAGACCAGCGCCAGCACCACCGAATACACCATGATCTGCTTGCGGGTGTGCACCACGCCATGGGTCACCGGCAGCATCGGGATCTCCGCCTTGGCGTAGTCCTCGCGGCGGAAGATCGCCAGCGCCCAGAAGTGCGGCGGCGTCCAGATGAAGATGATCAGCACCAGCAGCGACGAGTACGCCCAGTCCGACGAGCCCTGCATGCCGGTCACCGCGGCCCAGCCCAGCATCGGCGGCATTGCGCCGGCCAGGCCACCGATGACGATGTTCTGCGAGGTCGCACGCTTCAGGTACACGGTGTAGATGACCGCGTAACCGATCAGCGAGGCGAAGGTCAGCACTGCGGTGATCAGGTTCACCCACAGCACCAGGATGACCATCGACAGCACGATCAGCACGCCGGCGAACACCAGCACCTGCCACGGCTTGACCTTGCCCACCACCAGCGGACGCCACGAGGTGCGGGCCATCTGCGCATCGATGTGCGCATCCAGCAGCTGGTTGATCGCCGCGGCGGCCGAAGCGGCCAGCCAGATACCGAGGAAGCCGAGCACGCCTGCGCGCACCTGCTCCCAGCTGGGCACGCCAGGGATGGCCAGGACCATGCCGACCAGGGCGGTGAAGACAATGAGGGCAACGACCTTGGGCTTGGTCAGGTCCCAGTACTGGCGGTAATTGGAAAACATGGAATCAGTCCGGGGCACGCAGGCGGGCCAGCAGGCTGACCAGCACGAACAACAGGGCAACGGCCACGCCGTTGTGGGCCACCGCCACTTCCAGCGGCAGCGCCAGCTTCACATTGAGGATGCCGAGGGTGACCTGCAGCACCAGCAGCGCGATCAACGCGCTGGCCCAGCCACGCATGCTCGGCAACCGGAACAGGCGCACGCCCAGCCACAGCAGGTAGACAGCCACCACCACCGCGAACAGGCGGTGCGCCATCTGGATGGCGATACGCGAGGCGCCATCCAGCACGCCGCCTTCGTAGTCCACGCCGATGCCACGCCACAGGGTGAAGCCTTCGACGAAGTTGTGCTGCGGCCACCACTGGTTGGCGCAGCGCGGGAAGTTGTCCAGCGAGGCGCTGCCACCGCCGCAGGCCAGCGCCGCGTAATTGGCGCTGACCCAGCCCCCCAGCGCGATCTGGGTGACCAGCACCGCTACGCCGATGCGCAGCAGCCACTTCAGCTTCGGCGCCTCGGCCAGGGTGATCGGCATGTGCGTCGCGCGCCAGGCCATCCACACCAGCAGGCCGAACATCAGCATGCCACCGAGCAGATGGCCCATCACTACGATGGGTTTGAGCAGCAGGGTCACCGTCCACATGCCCAGCAAGGCCTGGAAGATCACCACCGCCAGGGTCAGCAATGCAGCGCGCGCCAGGTCGATGTTGCTCCAGCGCAGCGCGGCGATCAGCAGGATCGCCTCACCGATCAACGCCAGCACGCTGGCCGTGCCATGCCAGCCCATCATGTACAGCGGTATGCCGGCGGCCACCAGCACGCAGGCGGTCACCACCGCCGTGCTTCCGAATCGCCGCTTGCGCGTGGCCAACAGGGCCAGAGTCAGGATCTCGATGCCCAGCGCGCCAGCCAGGAAGCGGTGCACCTGCTCACGCCAGGCCTTGTGGGTCTCCAGCGGGCGGATCTCCGCCGCCGGGTGGCCGATGGTCTCTTCCACGTGCTGCGGCCAGGTGGCCTGGCCATAGCAGGTCGGCCAGTCCGGGCAGCTCAGGCCGGCATCGGACAGGCGCACGAACGCGCCGAACATGATCGTGCTCGCGGTCATGATCATGGCGAACCACGCCAGGCGGTGGAAATTGCGGTGCAGCGCCGGACGCGCGGAAAGGCTCATCAAACGGGACTCACTTCAGTTTCAGCAACGTGGCCATGTCCTTGCGCAGGCCACCCAGGTCGGTGCCCGGGGCATGACGCATGATCACGAAGCCGTTCGGATCGATCACGTAGACCGGCAGGCCAGCCGGATCGTCGACGCCGGGCAGGGCCGCGCGCAGTGCTGGCGACGGAGCCAGCGGCCGCAGCGCGGGCAGCGAGGCGATCGACGCCGGTGGCGTTCCCAGCCACAGGATTTCGACATTATCGGCGTTATGGCCGAACAGCTGCCACACCTTGCCCAGTCCCTGCGACAAAGTGACGCACTGCGCGTCGCAGGCACCGGCCGGCGCCACCAGCAGACGCCAGGTACGGGCCTCGGGGTTCCAGGCGTAGGGCTGGCCGCTGGCCAGGGTCGGCGCCTGCTGGCGCAGGTCCACCGGCGGCTTCAGCAGCTGGCCGGCATTGCGGTGCCCGGTCGGTTGCCAGCCGGAGAAGCGCAGCACGGCGGCCAGTGCCATCGCACCGAAGAACACGGCAAACAGCAGCACCAGGGTCCGGCGGCCGGAGCCGCGCGCCTGCGGGGACGTAGCAGTGTTCATGCGGGGCATTTTCTCATGGTTGGGTAAGGGATGCGGGTGTGGTGCCCCGGTAGTGCCGGCCGCTGGCCGGCATCCAGGAATCCGAGGGGATGCCGGCCAGCGGCCGGCACTACCGGGCCACGGCACGTCTCCTGCGCCACTCCAGCACCAGCGCGACCACCAGCACGGTCAGGGCCAGGCCGAACCACTGCACGGCGTAGCCCAGGTGACGCTGCGGCGGCAGCGTGTTCGGCAGCAGGTCCAGATCGCGTTCGTCGCCGAATGGCAGTGCCGGGTCCAGGCGCAGGACGCGGTCGGGCAATACCGGTAGGCCAAGCGCCGCCGCCAGGCCTTCGGCGGGCAAACGGCTGGCCAGCCAACGCCCGGCCTCATCGGTAGCGGAGAACGCCGGGCCCAGTGCCAGTCCCGCCGACGGCGGCGGCGCCAATAACCCACGCACCGCCACCGGCGAAGGCGGCGCCGGCACATCCGGCAGCGTGCGATCCGGCGGCAGCGCGCGCCAGCCGAGGTCGACCAGCAGCACGCTGCCTCCGTCACTGCGGAACGGACGATAGATCTTCACCCCGGCGCGACCATGCCGGGTCTGGTTGTCCAGCAGCACCACGCCGGGCAGGAAGCGGCCGTGGTCGGCCACGCCGTGCAAGGCGCCGGGCGCCGCCAGGGCCTGCGACAACGGAAGCGCTTCCGCCACAGCTGGACCCTGCGCATCCAACATTGCCTGTTTGGCATGCATGCGCTGCAGTTGCCACAGCCCCAATGCGCTGAAACCGGCCATCGCCAGCACCGCCAACAGCCAGCCGATCACGCGCGTGTGCTGGCGCATCATGACAAGTCCGCGCAAACGCGGTCAGATAGGCGCATCCACCCTGCCCTCGAGCCGCGCATGAGTGATTCGCTGAAGACCCTGCTGGTAATCGCGTTTCTGATCGTCATCGTCTGGAATCTGGGCGCCGGCCTGTATTACCTGCTGGTCGACCGCGGCCAGACCAAGCGCACGGTCAACGCACTGACCCGCCGCATCGCGGTGTCGGTGGCGTTAATCCTGCTGGTGATCGTGAGCATCTACATGGGCTGGATAAAACCGCACGGCATCGGCGGCTGAGGCCACCGATACGTGCGCGGTCAAAGCACGTAGACGAACATGAAGAGCATCAGCCACACCACGTCGACGAAGTGCCAGTACCACGCGGCGGCTTCGAAACCGAAATGGTTGTCGCGGGTGAAGTGCCCCTTGGCCGATCGCAGCCACATCACGATCAGCATGATCGTGCCCAGCAGCACGTGCGCGCCGTGGAAGCCGGTCAGCATGAAGAACGTCGAACCGTAGATGCCCGAACCGAGCGTCAGGTTCAGTTCCTTGTATGCGTGGATGTACTCCTCCGCCTGCAGGGTCAGGAAGCCGAGGCCGAGCACCACGGTCAGGCCCAGCCAGATCAGCAGCTGGCGACGGTTGCCCGCCTTCAGTGCGTGGTGGGCGATGGTCAGGGTCACGCCGGAGGTCAGCAGGATCAGCGTATTGATCAGTGGCAGGCCCCAGGCCGGAATGGTCTGGAACGCACCACCGATCGCCGCCGGGCCATTGGTGGGCCAACCCGCCGAGTAGCCCTGCCAGAGCAGCTCGTTGGTCATCACCCCGCGGCCTTCGCCGCTGAGCCACGACAGGCCCAGGTTGCGGGTGTAGAACAGCGCGCCGAAGAACGCACCGAAGAACATCACTTCGGAGAAGATGAACCAGATCATCCCCATCCGGAACGAGCCATCGACCTGATGGTTGTAGTTGCCGGCCTGCGATTCGCGCACCACATCGCTGAACCACCAGAACAGGGTCAGCACCAGCATCGCGATGCCGATGTAGAACGTCCAACGTCCCCAGCTGGCATCGTTGAGCCAGCTGGCCACGCCGACCATGGTCACCATCATCGCGATGGAACCCACGAACGGCCATTTGCTCTGGGCCGGGACGAAGTACACGTTGGCGTCGGTCGGTGTCTGGGCCATGTCGGTATCCGGGGTCAGGGTGCGGCGTGCGCGCCTTCCGAGGTGGCGGCCGGAGCCAGCCGATCGGACAGCGCGTCGTTGCGGTAGAAGGTGTAGGACAGCGTGATCGTCTTGATCTCCGGTGGCAGGTCCGGATCGACGATGAAGCGCACCGGCATGTCGCGCTTCTCGCCGGCCTGCAGCGTCTGCGCGGTGAAACAGAAGCACTCGGTCTTGCTGAAGAAGCCCGACGCACGCGCCGGCGCCACCGAAGGCACCGCGCTGCCGACCACTGCCTGCTGGCTGTCATTGCGGGCGAAGTACAGCGCTTCGTTGAGTTCGCCGGGCACCACGTCCATGGTCAGCTGCTCGGGATGGAACGACCATGGCAGCCGTGAGTTGACCCCGCCATCGAATTCCACGCGCACGGTGCGCTTGCCGGTCACGGCGCCGGTACTGGCCTCGCTGCCGGGACCGCGCTCCAGGCGCACGCCGAATACCTTTTCGCAGGCGATGCGGTACAGCGGCACCAGCGAGAACGTCAGCAGGAACACCGCCACCGCCACGCCGATCAGGCGCGGCAGCCCCGCACTGCGTGACGGTGTGCTGGCCGGCGCCTCGCTCATCGGCCGATCACCCCGCTGAGGATGAAACCGACGTAGACCAGCACGGCGATGGCGCCGACCCACATCGCCGTGCGCCTGGCGCGCTGGCGTTGCTGGTCGATGCTTCCACCCTGGTAGAGCCGACCGCTGGTCGGCTGCGCTTCGCTGTTGTAGAGCCGAGCCGTGCTCGGCTGCTTTTCGTCAGTCGAGCATGGCTCGACTCTACCGATCGGGAGCGGGCTTTCGTTATGCATGCCCCACCTCAATGCGTGATGTCGTCATGTGCCAGATCCCCCGGGCGGATGGTCGGCGGCGTGGTGAACGTATGCGCCGGTGCCGGCGACGGCAGCGTCCATTCCAGGCCGCGCGCACCTTCCCACGATCGGGCCTCGGCCTTCTCGCCGTTGCGCAGCGAGGACAGCAGGATCGCGGCCATCATGAACGGCGTGGCAAACATGCCGAACGCACCGATCGAGCTGATCAGGTTCCAGTCGGCGAAGGCCACGCTGTAGTCGGGAATACGCCGCGGCATGCCGGCCAGGCCGAGGAAGTGCTGCGGGAAGAACAGCAGGTTGACGAACACGATCGACCACCAGAAGTGCACCTTGGCCCACTTCTCGCTATACATCCGCCCGGTCCACTTCGGCCACCAGTAGTACACCGCGGCGATCAGCGCGAACACCGCGCCGGTCACCAGCACGTAGTGGAAGTGCGCGACCACGAAGTAGGTATCGTGGTACTGGAAGTCGGCGGCGACGATCGCCAGCATCAGGCCGGAGAAGCCACCGATGGTGAACAGGATGACGAAGGCCACCGACCACAGCATCGGTGCCTCGAACGTCAGCGAGCCACGCCACATGGTGCTGACCCAGTTGAACACCTTCACCCCGGTCGGGATCGAGATCAGCATGGTGGCGAACATGAAGTAGATCTCGCCACCCAGCGGCATGCCCACGGTGAACATGTGGTGGGCCCAGACGATGAACGACAGGAACGCGATCGCGGCGGTGGCGTACACCATCGCCTGGTAGCCGAACAGCGGCTTGCGACTGAAGGTCGGGATGATCTCGCTGACCACGCCAAAGGCGGGCAGGATCATGATGTAGACCTCGGGGTGCCCGAAGAACCAGAAGATGTGCTGGTACATCACCGGGTCACCGCCACCGGCGGCGTTGAAGAAGCTGGTGCCGAAGAACTTGTCGGTCAGCAGCATGGTCACCGCACCGGCCAGCACCGGCATCACCGCGATCAGCAGGAACGCGGTGATCAGCCAGGCCCAGCAGAAGATCGGCATCTTCAGCAGGTCGATGCCCGGCGCACGCATGTTCAGCACGGTGGCGATGATGTTGATCGCGCCCATGATCGAACTGATGCCGGCCACATGGATGGCGAACACGCTGAAGGCGACGTTGTAGCCGCCCTGCAGCGACAGCGGCGGGTACAACGTCCAGCCACCGGCCGGTGCACCGCCAGGGAGGAACAGGGTCAGCAGCAGCAGGCTGAAGGCCACCGGCAGCAGCCAGAACGACCAGTTGTTCATGCGCGGCAGCGCCATGTCCGGCGCGCCGATCTGCAGCGGGATCATCCAGTTGGCGAGGCCGACGAAGGCCGGCATCACGCCGCCAAAGATCATCACCAGCGCATGCACGGTGGTCATCTGGTTGAAGAACTCGGGCTTGACGAACTGCAGGCCCGGCTGCGCCAGCTCGGCGCGGATCACCACGCTCATCGCCGCACCGATGATGAACATGATGAAGCTGAAACCCAGGTACAGCGTGCCGATGTCCTTGTGGTTGGTCGAGAAGAACCAACGCTCGAAGAAACTCTGCTGGTGATGGTGATCGTCGTGCCCAACTGCCGAGTGCGCCATTGCAAAACACCTCTCAGAATCGGTTGTCACCACGGCCGCGAACGGCCGCGGGCTTTACATCACGCGCCGCTGGCCACGGTGGCAGGCGCGCTGCCCGCTTCTGCAGCAGCAGGCGCAGCCGGTGCCTCGCTCGCCGGTGCAGTCGGTGCCGCCGGTTCGGCAGGTGCCGCCGGCGTTGCCGGCTCGGCGGGCGGCGCCGGCTTGCGCTGCGCCAGCCACTGCTTGAACTCTTCCTTGGACACCGCCTCGACCACGATCGGCATGAAGCCATGGTCCTTGCCGCACAGCTCGGCGCACTGGCCGCGGTAGACGCCGGGCTGCTCGATGCTGGTCCAGGCCTCATTGATGAAACCGGGGATGGCGTCCTGCTTCCAGCCCAGCGCCGGCACCCACCAGGCGTGGATCACGTCGTCGGAGGTGATGACGAAGCGCACCTTGGTATCGACCGGCAGCACCAGGCGGTTGTCGACATCCAGCAGGTAATGCGGGTGAGTCTCGCGGGTCGGCACGATGCCACTTTGCCGCACGCGGTCGGACTCGCGGTCCAGGCGGCTGGTGAAGGTGACGTTCTCGCCGAGATATTCGTACTTCCACATCCACTGGTAGCCGGTGACCTTCACCGTCATCTCGGCATCACGGGTGTCGTACATCTTGATCAGGTTGGCCGTGGCCGGCCATGCCATCACGATCAGGATGATCACCGGGATCACTGTCCAGATGATCTCGGCCTTGGTGTTGTGGCTGAAGGTGGCGGCGACCGCGCCCTTGGATTTGCGGAACTTGAAGATGGCGTAGGCCATCGCCCCGAACACGATGACGCCGATCACCGTGCAGATGATCAACGAGAGATTGTTCGATTCCCAGGCCAGGCGCGAGGTCTGGGTCACCCCCTTGCCCATGTTCAGCTGCCACGGCTTGGGATCGGCCGCCTGGGCCCAAGCCAACGCCGGCATCAGTCCCCCGGCCACCATGGCGGCGACCGCTGCAACGCACTTCGTGCCCCACCTGCTGCTTTGCTTCATTGCCTAGACCCTTAGCGTCGTCGGTTGCCGCCATCGCTGGCGGCGAGCAAGCTTTCAAGTGTCTCTGCGAGCGTCTGACGTTCGGCCGGCGCGAGGAAACTCCCCCACCTCCACCTGCCGGCCGCTGGATGCCAGCCGGACCCTCTCGTCGTCGGTGAGCAGGCGCACCCAGTGGGGGTGGGCCCGGAACACCGGCGATCCACCGGGTACGGGGATGACCTCCACGTACGCCGGCACTACCCGGATCTCCTCCTGCCGTTCACCACTGCGCCACAAGGCACGCAGTGCCGCCGCCAGCACCAGGCTGTACAGCAGCGCGAACAGGGGGGCGAATGCATTGCCGGCCAACCACCCGAGGGCGGACACCAGCCACATCGCACCCGACAACACGGTGAACAACAGGACGAACTGCCGGGCATCGAGCGCCCGTGGGGGACGCAGCCGCAGCTGCGTACCTGACCCATCCGGAGCTGGAAGCACCTCGATCATGTCGCAACCGCGTTCCTGCCGCGGGAAACGTCTCGATGGTAGCCCCGCCCTCTCGCCGGTAGCAAGGGTGCATTCACACTTTTTCCCATGCTGCAACACAGCATGAGGTCGGCGGTGCGAATGACGAATTCAGCACAAATTCTGCCGAGCTTGCTGAACACGCTGAATCCACCGCAGCTAGGGGCTATCAGCGCTTCACGAAGGTGGCTGAGGGGCACTTCCGCAACCCGCAAAAATGATTAAAATCGCCAAGTTTTCCACTGGCCGGACCGGCATGAACGCACCTTCCTCCTCCCCTGCCGCCACCGACGCCCTGCGTCCCGGCGCGCTGCTGTCGCCGGAACTGCCGGCGCCCCCCAACCCGTTCCGCCAGGCCATCACCGATGGCTGGTTGAAGGACGAGGCGAGCCACGTGCGCGAGCTGCTGGCGCAGGCCCGCCTGCCCGCCGAGGAGCAGGCCAAGGTACAGGCGCTGGCCGCCGACCTGGTCGGCCGCGTGCGCGTGCGTGCCAAGGACCAGGGCGCGATCGAAGCCTTCATGCGCCAGTACGACCTGGGCAGCGAGGAAGGCGTGCTGCTGATGTGCGTGGCCGAGGCGCTGCTGCGCATTCCGGACCAGGACACCGCCGACAAGCTGATCCGCGACAAGCTGGCCGATGCCGACTGGGAAAAGCACCTGGGCGGCAGCGACTCGGTGCTGGTCAACGCCTCCACCTGGGGCCTGATGCTGACCGGCAAGCTGGTGCAGATGAACGACGCCACCCGCGCCGATGCGCCCAGCGCGTTCAAGCGCCTGGTCGGCCGCGTCGGTGAGCCGGTGGTGCGCCTGGCCGTGCGCCAGGCGATGAAGATCATGGGCCACCAGTTCGTCATGGGCCGCACCATCAGCGAAGCGCTGTCGCGCTCGCACAAGGGCGACAACGCCAGCTACCGCTACTCCTTCGACATGCTGGGCGAAGGCGCGCTGACCATGAAGGACGCGCTGCGCTACCTGGAAGACTACCGTCGTGCGATCCACGCCATCGGCGGCGATCACAAGGCACGCGGCGGCCGTCCGGATGGCGACGTCAACAACGCCCCGGGCATCTCGATCAAGCTGTCGGCGCTGTACCCGCGCTACGAGCACGCCAAGCGCGAGCGCGTGCTGAAGGACCTGGTGCCGGGCGTGCTGGAACTGGCACAGCTGGCCAAGAGCTACGGCATCGGCTGCACCGTCGACGCCGAAGAGTCCGACCGCCTGGAACTGTCGCTGGACATCATCGAGCAGGTGTTCTCCGATGCGTCGCTGGCCGGCTGGGATGGCTTCGGTGTGGTCGTGCAGGCCTACCAGAAGCGCACGCCGTACACGATCGACCACCTGGCCGACATGGCGCGCCGCGCCGGTCGCCGCCTGCAGGTGCGCCTGGTCAAGGGCGCCTACTGGGACGCCGAGATCAAGCGCGCGCAGATCGAAGGCTATCCGGGCTACCCGGTGTTCACCCGCAAGCAGAACACCGATGTCTCCTACCTGGCCTGCGCCAAGCGCCTGTTCACGCATGCCGACGCGATCTACCCGATGTTCGCCACGCACAACGCGCACACCATCGCGGCCGTGCGCAGCATCGCCAATGGCGGCGTGTACGAGCACCAGAAGCTGCACGGCATGGGCGACGACCTGTACGCCGAAGTGGTGCCGGCCGACCGCTTGAACCTGCCCTGCCGCGTGTATGCGCCGGTCGGTTCGCATGAAGACCTGCTGCCGTACCTGGTACGCCGCCTGCTGGAAAACGGCGCCAACTCCAGCTTCGTCAACCGCATCACCGACGAACGCGTGCCGATCGCCGACCTGATCCGCGATCCGGTCGAGATGGTCGCTTCGTTCGAATCGATTCCGCATCCCAAGATCCCGCTGCCGGTTGACCTGCTGCGCAGCCAGAACCACGACAGGAAGAACTCCATGGGCGCCAACCTCGCCAACGACAACGAACTGCGCGCCCTCGCCGAGCAGATCAACGCTGCAGTGAAGCCGTGGCAGGCCGCCCCGCTGGTGCCGGGTGCGAACCCGGCCGGCGCCGCGCTGCCGGTGACCAACCCGGCCGACACCCGCGAAGTGGTCGGCCAGTGGCTGGCCGCCGATGCCGCCACCGTGCAGAAGGCCCTGGCCAACGCCGTGGCCGCGCAGCCGGCCTGGAACCGCACCCCGGCCGCCAGCCGCGCCGCCATCCTCGAGCACGCCGCCGACCAGCTGGAAGCGCGCATGCCGGAGTTCATGGCGCTGTGCGTGAAGGAAGCCGGCAAGAGCCTGCCCGACAGCATCGCCGAAGTGCGCGAAGCCGTGGATTTCCTGCGCTACTACGCCAAGCAGGCACGCGAGCAGTTCAGCCACGCCGAGAAGCTGCCGAGCCCGACCGGTGAATCCAACGAGCTGCAGCTGCACGGCCGCGGCGTGTTCGTCTGCATCAGCCCGTGGAACTTCCCGCTGGCGATCTTCCTGGGCCAGGTCGCTGCCGCCCTGGCCGCCGGCAACAGCGTCATCGCCAAGCCGGCCGAGCAGACCAACCTGATCGGCTACTACGCGGTGAAGCTGCTGCATGACGCCGGCGTGCCGGCCGAGGTGGTGCAGTTCCTGCCGGGCGACGGTGCCACCGTCGGTGCCGCGCTGACCGCCGACCCGCGCGTGGCCGGCGTGGCCTTCACCGGCTCCACCGACACCGCCCGTGCGATCAACCGCGCGATGGCCGCACGTGACGCCGCCATCGGTGTGCTGATTGCCGAGACCGGCGGCCAGAACGCCTTCATCGCCGACTCCTCGGCGCTGCCGGAACAGCTGGTCAAGGACGCGATCGGTTCGGCCTTTACCTCCGCCGGCCAGCGCTGCTCGGCCGCGCGCGTGCTGTTCGTGCAGGACGACATCGCCGACAAGGTGATGACCATGCTGGCCGGTGCGATGAAGGAACTGAAGGTCGGCAACCCCGGCCTGCTGTCCACCGACGTCGGCCCGGTGATCGACGCCGACGCGCTGAAGATCCTGCAGGACCACGCCGAGCGCATGGACCGCGAAGCGCGCCTGATCGCGGCCGCCGAGCTGTCCGCCGAAGCGGCCAATGGCACCTTCTTCGCACCGCGTGCGTATGAACTGAAGGACCTAGGCCAGCTGCACAAGGAAATCTTCGGGCCGGTCCTGCACGTGATCCGCTGGAAGGGCGACCAGCTCGACGCAGTGATCGACCAGATCAACGCCACCGGCTACGGCCTGACCCTGGGCGTGCATTCGCGTATCGACGAGACCGTTGATCGCATCAGCAACGGCGTCCACGTCGGCAACGTCTACGTCAACCGCAACCAGATCGGTGCGGTGGTCGGCGTGCAGCCGTTCGGCGGCCAGGGCCTGTCCGGCACTGGCCCGAAGGCCGGCGGCCCGCACTACCTGCTGCGCTTCGCCACCGAAAAGACGGTGACGGTGAATACCACCGCCGCCGGTGGCAACGCCTCGCTGCTGACCCTGGGCGACTGATCGCCCGGTTGATGCGGTGAACGAAAAACCCCGCGAAAGCGGGGTTTTTTGTGCCTTGTTTCCTGTAGCGCCGAGCCCATGCTCGGCTTGCACGGTGCAGCCGAGCATGGGCTCGGCTCTACCCCCGCATCAGGTGCCGCCAGTGGCGCAACGCCACCAGCGCGTTGATCCAGAAGCCCACGTACAGGATCGAGGTCAGGTGCAGGCCACGGCTGTAGTACAGCGGCACTGCCACGGTGTTCACCAACAGCCACACCCACCACGATTCCAGCTTGCGCCGCATCATCAGGATCTGCGCGATCACGCTCAGCACCAGTACCGCCGAATCGATGTACGGCGCATAGGCATTGGTCAGGCGGGTCAGCATCCAGCCGTAGCCGAACGTGGCCACCACCGCCAGCGGCGCCAGCCAGGCCCATGCACGCGGTCGCAATGAGGTGATCGGCAGCGGCGCACCGTGATCGCCGCGCAGCCACTGCCACCAGCCCAGCACGCTGATGGCAATGAAGAAGAACTGCAGCACCATGTCCGCGTACAGATGCGAGCGCTCGAACACCGCGGCAAACAGCGCACAGCCGACGATGCCCAGCCACCAGGTGTGCACGTTGTTGCGGCCGGCCAGCAGGATCGAGCCGGCGACGGCGATGTTGGCGGCCAGCTCCAGCTGGAAGTTCGGATCGGACAGGTTCATGGCGCTATTGTCGTGGATCCACGCCGTGGATGGCTGCGATCTTCGGTAGATCCACGCCACGCGTGGATGGCCCGTGGCCACAGAAAAAGAAAGCCCCGCTTGCGCGGGGCCTTCCGTGTGCTGCGTCAGGCCGAGGCCCGAATCAGAACTTGTACTGGAACGAAGCCGCCAGCACGTCGCCACGGACCTTGTACTTGCCCGACAGCGAGTTGCCCTGGTTGGCAGTGGTGGCACGCACGTTCACGTTCGGATCGCTGGTGAACAGGTGGGTGTAGCCAAAGTTGTACTCGGTGTTTGCCGACGGGGTCCAGCCCACGCCCAGCGACAGCCACTTGCGGCTGGTATCCGGCACGCGCGCGTCGCGGTGGGCGTCGGTGGTCGGGGTCTGGTCCAGCGCAACACCACCGCGCAGGGTGACGGTGTCGCTCAGCTTGTAGTCGGCGCCCAGCGACACGAAGGTGGTGTCACGGTAGCCGAACTCCAGGACCGAGTCCGCCTGCGGCGACGCGTAGTCGACGGTGACGCTGTCAAAGGCGGTCGACCAGGCGGTACGGGTCACGTCGCCCATCACGGTCCAGCGGTCGTTGACCTTGTGGGTCACGCTCAGGGTGGCCGAGGCCGGCATGGTCACCGTGGCCTTGCCGCTGGTGTCCATGAACCAACCGCGGGTACGCGGCGAGTTGGTCAGCAGCGAACGTGCGCGGTCGGCGCCGCTGAAGGTCGCATCACCACCGGTGATCTTGTGCTCGACCTTCGAACGGTAGCTCAGGCCGATGTGGGTGTTCTCGTCGATCGAGAACAGGCCACCGACGGTCCAGCCCACGGCATTGTTGTCACCCTCGATCTTCAGGGTGCCATCCGCGCTGCCCGGGGCGAAGCCCGGAGCGCCGGCGCCGGCCAGGATGCTGCCGTAGTCGACGGCGTTGCTCAGCTCGATGGTCAGGTGCTCGACGAACACCGACGCGCCGAACGACACGTACGGGTTGACGTCATACGACGCGGCGAAGCCAAGGTCGATGGCCTTCAGATCGGTCTTCAGGCCGCTGTAACGACCGACCCAACCGTTGTCGTATTCGGTCTTGAAGCCGAACGGTGCGGTCAGCGACACACCGAAGTGGGCCTTCTCGCCGATCGGCATGTGGAAGTACGCAGCCGGGACCGGAGCGATCATGCCGGCGTCGCCGCCGTCACCACCGGTCTGCGGGCGGCCTGCCGCATTGCGGCCCTGGCCCTTGAACTCGGCCTTGAAGCTGATGGCGCTCAGGTCGCCCTGGACCATCGTGCCTTCCAGCTGGCGCATGCCGGCCGGGTTGACGGCGATGATGGAGGCGTCGCCTTCGGCGCTGCCGGAACCGGCGAACGCGCGGCCGAGGCCCTTGGCGCTGTTTTCCTTCAGCTGGAAGGCAGCAGCGTTGGCGTCGGCGGCGGCCAGCGCACCGGCAACGCCGACGGCCAGCAGGGTCAGACGGGCAATGGTGGAAGCGGTTTGCATCGTAGTTCTCTCTCCGGTAAGCGGTGATGGTGCTCTGAGTGCGCCTGCGCCCGGCAGGCCTTGGGGCCCTTCGGAGCGCGCCGGATTCCCCTCCCGACATACGACGCCGTATGCGAGTATTACCCAGAGCTGTTAATGAAACAATAACAGCGCAGGCGCTTTTTTCGTCCCAGAAGCTGAACAGGACAATCCCCGCCGTAAGCGCCCACACGCTAGGCTATTGCCCATGTTCGTCTCCCTCCCGTCGCGCAAGAAGGCGGCCCTGCGCTGGGCCACGCCCGTGCTGTTTGCGGCACTGTGGCTGGCGTTCCTGTGGTCGATCTCGCGTCCGGACGACGCCCGCGGCAGCCTCTGGCTGGACTGGGGCGCGCTGTCCACCGGCCTGACCCACCCGCTGGACTGGTGGGCGACCCTGCAGGACGGCAGCGTGCTGCGCCTGTTCACGGCCCTGTTCCTGCACGCGGACTGGTCACACCTGCTGGGCAACCTGGTGTTCCTGCTGATCTTCGGCCTGCCTGCTGAGCGGGTGCTGGGCCCGTGGCGGCTGCTGCTGCTGTTCCTGGTCGGAGGCGCGGTGTCCAACCTGGTGGCGATCTACACCATGGGCAGCCCGGACCAGATCATCATCGGTGCCAGCGGCGCGGTGTCCGCACTGATCGGCGCCTATCTGGCCCTGTTCCCGGGCGCCCGGCTGGGCGTGGTCATTCCGCTCGGCCTGTTCCTGGAGTTCGTGCGCGCCCCGGCCTACCTGCTGATCGGCGTCTGGGCCGCCCTGCAGGTGGTGTTCGCCCATATCGGCCCAAGCTTCGGCATGGTCGCCTGGTGGGCGCACATCGGCGGCTTCGTGTTCGGCGTGGTGTACGGGGTCTACGTGCGAGCGGCCATCGCCCGCCGCCTGCGCAAGCGCCACGGCTTCTGACCCCTGGTAGTGCCGGCCGCTGGCCGGCTCCACGCGCACCCGCTCGTTCGTGGATCAGTCGAGCACGGCTCGACTCTACAGAATCAGGGCTTGGCCGGGACGGGTGCGGGCTTCGCTTCCGGCTTCGCTTCCGGCTTCGCTTCTGGCTTCGCTTCTGGCTTCGCCGCAGCGGCCTTCGCAGCCTTGGCCGCATCCGCTTTTGCCGCTTCGGCCTTCAAGCGTGCAGCCACCGAACCCGGGTTCTTCAGCTCGGCCAGCGCGTCGTTGATCGGGCCATCGCCCGGCAGTACCGCACCGGCGTGATAGCCCTCGGTGCCCTCGTCGTCACCGCGCAGATGGCCCGGCAGGGTCGCTTCGCTGTAATCGCTCAGGCTGGCCGGCAGTGCATCCTCGGCCGGCGTAGCGGCCGGCTTCAGTTCGACCTCCGGCACGATGCCCGTGGCCTGGATCGACTTGCCGCTGGGCGTGTAATAACGCGCGGTGGTCAGCTTCACCGAGTCACCGTTGTCCAGCGGCAGCACGGTCTGCACCGAGCCCTTGCCGAAGGTGCGGCTGCCAACCACGCGGGCGCGCTTGTTGTCGCGCAGTGCGCCGGCCAGCACTTCCGAGGCACTGGCCGAACCGGCGTCGACCAGCACCACCACCGGTGCGCCCTTCAGCAGGTCGCCCGGCGTTGCATCGAAACGTGCATCGCTGATGCTGATGCGGCCGCGGGTACTGACGATGTTGCCCTTGTCGAGCAGGTCGTCGGCCACCTGCACGGCAGCGGTCAGCAGGCCACCCGGGTTGCTGCGCAGATCCAGCACCAGGCCCTTGAGCTGGCCACCGGACTGCTTCTGCAGCTGCTGCACGTGCTTCTGGAAGTCCGAACCGGTGTCGGCTTGGAAGGTGCTCAGGCGGATGTAGCCATAGCCCGGTTCCAGCAGGCGGCTGCGCACGCTGGTCACGCGGATGGTCTGGCGGGTGAGGCTGACATCGAACGGCTTGGGCTTGCCTTCGCGCACGATGGTCAGCACCACCTTGCTGCCGGCCGGTCCGCGCAGCGGTTCGCTGGCATCGATCGCGCTGATCGGCTTGCCGTCGATGGCGATGATCAGGTCACCGGCGAGGATGCCGGCCTTGGCCGCCGGCGTGTCGTCGATCGGCGAGATCACCTTCATGCTGGCGTTGTCCGGCTGCTGCTGCAGCTCCACGCCGATGCCTTCGTAGGCGCCGCTGGCCTGTTCGTCGAAGGCCTGCGCGTCTTCCTTGTTGAAGTAGGTGCTGTGCGGGTCGAGGTCGAGCAGCAGGCCACGCACCGCTGCCTGCATCAGCTTCTTGTCATCGACCGGATCGACGTAGGCGGCCCGCACTGCGTTGTAGACGGCCACGAAGCGGCGGATGTCCTCCAGCGGCACCTTCGAGGTCACCGCCTCCTCGCTGTTCGCTGCCTGCCCGCTGGTTTCCTGGCTCGGGGCGGGCGCGGTCTGCTGCGCCCAGGACAGCGCTGGCAACAGGGCCAGCAAGAGGGTGGCGGTACGGGCTGCGCGCATGGATCACTCCTGTCGACGTTGGCATCGTGCCCAAGGCACATGCACCGATTATGCGCGAAGCACAGCTAAATTCCCGTTGAATCCAGCCCGCACGTGGCGAGCCGGGATTCAGCGCCGCTGCAGCCAGCTGTCCGGATTCACCGGTTGCCCGCCACGACGCAGCTCGAAGTACAGCGCGGTGACCCCTTGGCCCCCCGAGTTGCCGACCTTGGCCACCGCATCGCCACGGCTGACCCGTGCACCGGCGTCCTTGAGCAGGGTGTCGTTGTGGGCGTACAGGCTCATGTAGCCATTGCCGTGGTCGACGATCAGGATCATGCCGTAGCCGGTCATCCAGTCGGAGAACACCACGGTACCGTCGGCCACGGCGGTGACGGTGCTGCCGGCCGGTGCGCCGATCAGCACGCCGCTGCTGGTACGCCCGTCAGGCAGCTTGCCGCCGTAGCGGGCCAGCAGGTTGCCGGACAACGGCCAGCCCAGGCCCCCCACCTTCGGGGCCGGTGCGGAAGCCACCGCCGGCGGAACCTTGGTGGGCGGTGGCGGCCGTCCCTGTGCCGCGGCCTGGCGTGCGGCACGTTCGGCAGCGGCCTTCTCCGCTGCCGCACGGCGCGCAGCCGCGCGACGCTCGGCCTCGGCACGGGCGGCGGCCGCACGCAGATTGGCCAGCAGTGTTTCCAGCGCCTTGGCGTCCTGGCCCAGCGCCTGTTCCTTCTCGCGCTGGTCCTTGAAGCGCTCGTCCAGCGAGGCCACGGTCTTTGCACGATCGCGGCGGTCGGCTTCCAGCGCCGCTGCCTGCTGCTTCTGGTCCTGCTGCGCCCCCTGCAGCTTCTGCTTGCGCTCGGCAATCTGCGCCTGCAGCGCTTCCAGTTCCTTCAGGTCGGCGGTCAGCGTGGTGATGCGCTGGGCCCGCTCACGCTGCAGGTAGCGGTGGTAGGCCAGGGCGCGATTGGCATCGGCCACCGTGTCCTGCGACAGCAGCAGCTTCAATGGTGCGTGGTTGCCCAGCTGGTAGGCCGCACGCAGCAGGCCGGCCAGCTCGCGATGCTGCTGGGCGAGGTTGACCTGCAGCGTGCTGCGGCGTTGTTCGGCCTCGGCCAGGGCCCTTCCCTGCTCGCGCAGCGCGGTCTCGGTCTGCGCAAGCGCACGGCCGGTGCGGGCCACCTTCTCATCTGCCTCGCGCAGCTGCTGCGAGGCCTGGCCACGCTGGCCTTCGATCTGCCGGCGCTCCTGCGCCACGCCCTTCAGCTCACTGCGCAGCTTCTGCAGCTTGCGCTCGGTCTCGCGCGTGGTCTGCGCGGCACCCGGCAGCGGCAACGCCAGTGCCAGGGCCAGCCCCAACAGCAGGCAGCGCCCGCCGCGAGCAGCGGCGATGTGATGTCGGCGTGATGGGAAGGCGTTGTTGCGCAAGGGCTTTCCAGTGACTTCAGGCAGTTGCAGGGGGTACCGGGGAATGGTGACATCTCCGCACGCGGCCTGCCAGCCGCACATCCATCGAGGTCCCCATGAAAGCTCTCTCCATTCCGCTGCTGTTGGGCGTACTGCTGGTCACCGGGCCAGTGGCAGCGCAGGAAAACATCAGCAAGGTCAACGGCAGCATCAGCGCCGAACCCGGCCAGCGCTACGGCAAGCTGGACACCGTCAACGGCGGCATCCGTGTCGGCGAAGGTGTCGAGACCGGCAGCATCGACACCGTCAACGGCGGGGTCAAGGTCGCCGATCGCGCGCGCACCGGCAAGATCGAAACGGTCAACGGCGGCGTACGCCTGGGCCGCGAAGTGATCGCACACGGCAGCGTCAGCACCGTCAACGGCAGCATCTTCAGCGATCGCGGCAGCCAGATCGAAGGCGGCGTTGAAACCGTGAACGGTGGCATCGGGCTGGTCGAAAGCCGCGTCGGCAACGACGTGGAAACCGTCAACGGTGACATCACCGTGGGCATCGGTTCGCAGGTCAAGGGCGGTGTGCACGTGCGCAAGCCGAACTTCAGCGTCTCGCTGACCGCCAGCCGCAAGCCACGCGTGATCATCGGTCCGAATGCCGTGGTGGACGGCCCGTTGCAGTTCGAACGCGAGGTGGTGCTGTACGTGCACCGCACGGCCCGCATCGGCCCGGTCACCGGCGCCGAGCCGATCCCGTTCGACACCGAAACCGCTCCGGCGGACTGAGCACACCGCGCCCATCGGTTCGGTGATACTCGCTGTTACCGGTCGTACACGTGGTGCGGCCGCCCTTTGTTTTCCAGGAATCGACGATGCCCCGCAAACTCCTCCTGTGCCTGGCCGCTGCGGCCGCGCTCAGTGCCTGCAAAGGCGAAGACACTCCGGCGCCCGCGCCGGCCACCGACACCGCCACTGCCAAGCCGGCGGCCCATGCGTTCTCGCCGGAGATCAACGCCGGCGACTTCGCCGAGATGGTCAAGACGCTGGCTTCGGATGAATTCG
Source organism: Stenotrophomonas sp. 86428_Sma (assembly GCF_056481585.1). Classification (NCBI taxonomy): domain Bacteria; kingdom Pseudomonadati; phylum Pseudomonadota; class Gammaproteobacteria; order Lysobacterales; family Lysobacteraceae; genus Stenotrophomonas; species Stenotrophomonas sp. 86428_Sma. The sequence continues at coordinate 374,056 of NZ_CM151156.1, read as the reverse complement.
AAGGCCGCGCCCCGGGCAGCAAGGGCGAGGAACTGACGGTCAACTACATCCGCGACCAGATGCAGCGCATCGGCCTGCAGCCCGGCAACGGCGACAGCTGGTTCCAGGATGTGCCGATGACCGAGACCACGGCCGACGAATCGACCGTGCTGAAGATCACCCAGGGCGGCAAGACCACCGAGCTGAAGTTCGGCACCGACATGGTGGTGGGTACCCGTACCGGCCAGGCCGAGGTGAAGGTCGATGCCAGCGACCTGGTGTTCGTCGGCTACGGCGTCGACGCGCCGGAGCAGAAGTGGAACGACTACGCCGGCCAGGACTGGAAGGGCAAAACGGTCGTCATGTTCGTCAACGACCCGGGTTTCCATGTCGATGACGCGAAGCTGTTCGACGGCAAGCGCATGACCTATTACGGGCGCTGGACCTACAAGTTCGAGGAGGCTGCGCGAAAGGGCGCCGCTGCCGCGCTGATCGTGCACGACACCGCCGGCGCTTCCTACGGCTGGGATGTGGTGAAGAACTCCTGGGCAGGCCCGCAGTACGACCTGCCGGCCAAGGATGACCCGGAAGCCCGCATTCCGGTGCAGGGCTGGCTGAGTGCCGACGCTGCCAAGGCGCTGTTCGCCGGTGCCGGCCTGGACCTGGCGCAGGCCTACAAGGACGCCAGCAAGCGCGGCTTCAAGCCGGTGCCGCTGAAGGCCACCGCTGCAGTCGATCTGAAGAGCCAGATCGCGCAGAAGCAGTCGCGCAACGTGGTGGGCGTGCTGCCGGGCAGCAAGCGCGCTGACGAGGCCGTGCTGTACATGGCGCACTGGGATCACCTGGGCAAGCACGAGGGCGAGACCGGCGACAACATCTACAACGGCGCGGTCGACAACGCGACCGGCGTGGCCGGCATTCTCGAAGTGGCCGAAGCCATGGCCCATCAGGAGCCGAAGCCGGAACGTTCGGTGGTGTTCCTGGCGGTGACCCTGGAAGAATCCGGCCTGCTGGGTTCGAAGTACTACGTTGCCCATCCGACCTTCCCGCTGGACAAGATCGCCGGCGTGATCAACATCGACGCGATGTCGGTGGCCGGCCGTGCCAAGGACGTTACCGTCACCGGCTTCGGCAGCTCGGAGCTGGAAGACATCCTCAAGCCGCTGGCCGCGGCCCAGGACCGTACCCTGCACGGCGAGACCTCGGTACAGAGTGGCTTCTACTTCCGTTCCGACCACTTCAACTTCGCCAAGGCCGGCGTGCCGGCCCTGTACGCCGATGGCGGCGAGGACCTGCGCGAGGGTGGCGTGGACGCCGGCCGCAAGGCCGCAGCGGACTACGGCGCCAACCGCTACCACGGCCCGAAGGATGAGTTCGATGCGGCCACCTGGAAGCTGGACGGTACTGTCGAAGACCTGCAGCTGATGTACGGCGTCGGCAAGGAACTGGCCGGCGGCGATCGCTGGCCGAACTGGTACGAAGGCAACCCGTTCAAGGCAGCCCGCGACGCGATGATGAAGGACAAGGCCCCGGCTGCGGCGAAGTAGCGTCGAGCTTGCTCGACTGAGTACTGAAGCAAGCGAAGGCGGCGCCCGCAAGGGCGCCGCTTTTTTGTGTGTGCTCGCGCCCTGCAGTTGTAGATGCCAACCTTGGTTGGCGCCGTGGTTCCGTGCAGAGAGCATCCACGCATGGCGTGGATCTACCGGCCGGTGTGCAGCCACGGCAGTGCCGGCCAGCGGCCGGCACTACCCGCATTTCGCGCGCACAAAGAAAAACCCCGCTGCGCGAGCAGCGGGGTTTTGGGTGTAAACCCTGGCGATGACCTACTCTCGCATGGCTTGAGCCACACTACCATCGGCGCAGCTGCGTTTCACTTCCGAGTTCGGGATGGGATCGGGTGGTTCCACAGCGCTAATTTCACCAGGGAGACGGTTGCAGCAGCGCTTGCAGCGCCAGCTTCGCGATCTTGCCCTTGGGGCGGAAGGCACCCGGAAAATGCAGTGCCTTCACTTAATAAGAAAAACCCCGCTGCGTAAGCAGCGGGGTTTTGGGTGTAAACCCTGGCGATGACCTACTCTCGCATGGCTTGAGCCACACTACCATCGGCGCAGCTGCGTTTCACTTCCGAGTTCGGGATGGGATCGGGTGGTTCCACAGCGCTAATTTCACCAGGGAGGCGGTTGGAGCGTCGCCATCCGATACAGCTGGATAAGGCGCCTGCCTCTCGTAGTTCTTGTGACGTAGCGTGCACTTGGATGCTCTTACGACGTTGTCGTAAAGCCAAGGCAACTTGAGGTTATATGGTCAAGCCTCTCGGATCATTAGTATCAGTTAGCTCAATACATTGCTGTACTTACACACCTGACCTATCAACCACGTAGTCTACATGGTTCCTTCAGGGGGCTTGTGCCCCGGGAGATCTCATCTTGAGGCGCGCTTCCCGCTTAGATGCTTTCAGCGGTTATCGCTTCCGAACATAGCTACCCGGCAATGCCACTGGCGTGACAACCGGAACACCAGAGGTTCGTCCACTCCGGTCCTCTCGTACTAGGAGCAGCCCCTCTCAAATCTCCAACGCCCATGGCAGATAGGGACCGAACTGTCTCACGACGTTCTGAACCCAGCTCGCGTACCACTTTAAATGGCGAACAGCCATACCCTTGGGACCGACTACAGCCCCAGGATGTGATGAGCCGACATCGAGGTGCCAAACACCGCCGTCGATATGAACTCTTGGGCGGTATCAGCCTGTTATCCCCGGAGTACCTTTTATCCGTTGAGCGATGGCCCTTCCATACAGAACCACCGGATCACTAAGTCCTAGTTTCCTACCTGCTTGATCCGTCGATCTTGCAGTCAAGCACGCTTATGCCTTTGCACACAGTGCGCGATGTCCGACCGCGCTGAGCGTACCTTCGAGCTCCTCCGTTACTCTTTAGGAGGAGACCGCCCCAGTCAAACTACCCACCATACACGGTCCCCGACCCAGATAATGGGCCCAGGTTAGAACGTCAAGCACGACAGGGTGGTATTTCAAGGATGGCTCCACTGCAGCTAGCGCCACAGTTTCATAGCCTCCCACCTATCCTACACAGACGAACTCAACGTTCAGTGTAAAGCTATAGTAAAGGTTCACGGGGTCTTTCCGTCTTGCCACGGGAACGCTGCATCTTCACAGCGATTTCAATTTCACTGAGTCTCGGGTGGAGACAGCGCCGCTGTCGTTACGCCATTCGTGCAGGTCGGAACTTACCCGACAAGGAATTTCGCTACCTTAGGACCGTTATAGTTACGGCCGCCGTTTACTGGGGCTTCGATCAAGAGCTTCGCCTTGCGGCTGACCCCATCAATTAACCTTCCAGCACCGGGCAGGCGTCACACCCTATACGTCCACTTTCGTGTTTGCAGAGTGCTGTGTTTTTGATAAACAGTCGCAGCGGCCTGGTTACTGCGACCCTCTTCAGCTATAGCTCGCACGAGCCACCAAAAAGGGTGCACCTTCTCCCGAAGTTACGGTGCCATGTTGCCTAGTTCCTTCACCCGAGTTCTCTCAAGCGCCTGAGAATTCTCATCCTACCCACCTGTGTCGGTTTACGGTACGGTCTGCGTAAGCTGAAGCTTAGGAGCTTTTCCTGGAAGCGTGGTATCAGTGACTTCGCCTTAAAGGCTCGTCTCGGTGCTCGGTCTTAGAGGATCCCGGATTTGCCAAAGATCCAAACCTACCGCCTTTCCCCAGGACAACCAACGCCTGGTACACCTAACCTTCTCCGTCCCTCCATCGCACTTACGCGAGGTGCAGGAATATTAACCTGCTTCCCATCGACTACGACTTTCGTCCTCGCCTTAGGGGCCGACTCACCCTGCGCCGATTAACGTTGCGCAAGGAAACCTTGGGCTTTCGGCGTGCGGGTTTTTCACCCGCATTATCGTTACTCATGTCAGCATTCGCACTTCCGATACCTCCAGCAGACTTCTCAATCCACCTTCAACGGCTTACGGAACGCTCCTCTACCGCGCATAACAAAGTTATGCACCCCAAGCTTCGGTTCTGTGCTTAGCCCCGTTAAATCTTCCCCG